>NZ_SHKQ01000001.1:5000-4805000 GCF_004217235.1 Plantactinospora sp. CNZ321 | reverse complement strand
CATCGTGCCCGGCCACACCATCCCGGGTACCGACAAGATGATCAGCAACTACATCGTCCAGCCGGAGGACTCCGGCGTCGGGGTCTTCGCCCACGAGTACGGCCACGACCTCGGCCTGCCGGACCTGTACGACATCGGCTCCGGCGGCGACTCGGACGTCGACTTCTGGGACCTGATGTCCGCCGGCTCGCACACCGGACCGATCTTCCAGGGCATCCCGACCCACATGGGCATCTGGGACAAGTTCGTGCTCGGTTGGGCCGACCCGGTGATCCTGAATCCCGGCGACGACCCGGCCCGGATCAAGGTCGGGCAGACCTCGCGGACCCCGGTCGGCACCGAGGACGGGGTGCGGGTGAACCTGCCACCCAAGCAGATCAGCCTCTCCACCCCGCACAGCGGCCAGGGCCAGTGGTGGACCAACAACGACCAGTCCTGGGCCGACGTGCGGCTGACCCGCACCCTGGAGCTGCCGGCCGGCGGTGACCTGCGATTCTGGCTCTGGAACAACTACTCCATCGAGGAGGACTGGGACTTCGGCTTCGTCGAGGTCTCCACCGACGGTGGCGCCAGCTGGGCCGAGCAGAAGGTCTTCGACTCCGCCGGCGACCTCGTCTCCACCGACGACGGCTACGCCGACCCGAACGGCCGGATGCACGACTACGGTGACAAGCGGTACGGGCTGACCGGCAGCACCGGTGGGCAGTGGCGGCACGACTACGTCGACCTGACCGGCTTCGCGGGGCAGACCGTGCAACTGCGGCTGCGGTACGCCACCGACGCCGCGTTCGAGGACACCGGCTGGTTCACCGACGACTTCTCGGTCACCGCCGACGGCGCAACCGTCTGGTCCGACGACGTGGAGAGCGGCGCCAACGGCTGGACCGCGACCGTCGGCAGCTTCACCACCACCACCGGCGCCGGCTGGACCATCTCGCCCGGTGAGTTCTCCTACGCGCACTACTACCTCGCCGAGTGGCGCAACCACGACGGCTTCGACGAGGGCCTGAAGTACGCGTACCAGACGAACTACAACCGGGACGGTGCCTGGAAGGTGAACCGGGTACCGTACAACGCCCCCGGCATGCTCGTCTGGTACCGGGACACCAGCTACGGCAACCTGAACCTGACCCTCAACAACCTGTTCGACCCGCCGAGCATCGGGTCCAAGGGCGGTCTGCTGATCGTGGACTCGCACTTCGACCCGTACCGCCGACAGGGCCGGGCGGCGGCGAAGGACCCGTCGGGGCTGGACAACCTGCCCTCGCGGCCGCAGTCGTCGAACGCGGCGTTCGGCTTCGGCCGGACCTACCCGTTCACCGAGTGTTTCGAGGCGCCGAACGAGCCGTTCAGCGCGTACTGCACCAAGTTCAAGGCGCAGCCCGGGGTCAGGTCGTTCACCGACAGCCGGGGCTGGTACCCGGGCGTCGAGTACCGGCCGGACCTCGACGCCACGAACCCGCTGTTCTTCCGCGACGCCGACGCGTCGGTCGTGCTGCCCTCCGAGGGCAACGCACCGTACTCGGTGCGGATCGTCGACGCGAACGGCAAGCCGGCGCGGAGCCAGTACGGCATCGACCTGGGTGGCGGGGTCGTGACCGGCACCGGCAACCCGGGCGAGGTCGGGTTGAACTTCGGTGTCCGGTTCGACCTGCTCCAGCCCGGTCACCGCAACCAGTGGGCGGTCGTCCGGGTGGTCCCACCCGGCGCGCCGTAAACCGGTACCGGACGGATCACCGGATTCCGGGGCCGCCGCCAGCGGGTCGTTGGCGGCGGCCCCGTCCACCTTCCATTCCCCGGACCCGCCGACCCGGCGGGCGCGCCGTCCGCGCTGCGTCCAGTGCGGCCCGCAGTAACCCGACCGCCGGCGGGATCTCGGCGTCGGTGATGTTGCCGTACCCGAGGACGAGCGCGGGCGGCCCGGATGGCTCCGCCCGGTACGCGTCGAGGTCCGCCAGCCGCAGTCCGGTGGTCGCCGCCCCGGCGACCACCGCCGCGGTGTCGGTCCCGGTCGGCAGGTGCAACAGGATGTGCAGCCCGGCGGCGGTGCCGGCCACCCGGCCGTCCGGTACCCGGGCGGTGAGCTCCCGCACGAGCAGGTCCCGGCGGGTCCGGAACCGGCGTCGGGCCGCGCGCAGGTGCTTGTCGTACCAACCCCGGTCGATGAAGGTGGCCAGGGCGAGCTGGTCCAGCACGGGCGGGGGCGCCGCGACGGCGTTCGCCGCCCGGAGCGCCGGGAGCAGGGCCGGCGGCGCGACCGTCCAGCCCAGGCCGAGGGCGGGGGAGAGGGTCTTGCTGACCGAACCGGCCAGGAAGACCCGGCGCGGATCCAGACCCTGAATCACCGCGATCGGCCGCCGGTCGTACCGGAACTCGGCGTCGTAGTCGTCCTCGACGACGTACCCGTCCACCGTCCGGGCCCAGCGGACCAGCTCGGCTCTGCGCTCCGGGCTGAGCATCGCCCCGGTCGGGAACTGGTGTGCCGCGCCGACCACCACCGCCCGAGCCCCGCCGGAGCGCGCCAGCTCGGCCACGCGCAACCCGTCCCGGTCCACCGGCACCGGGCAGACCCGCAGCCCGGCGCCTACCACCGCCTCCCGTAGCCGACCCCACCCCGGCTCCTCCACCGCCACCTCGGCGATCCCCTCGGCCCGCAGTGCCCGGCAGATCCGGAACAGCCCGTCGGTGATGCCGGCGCAGACGACCACCGAGCCGGGCTGCGCGTCGGCGCCGCGTGACCGCCGCAGGTACTCCGCGAGGGTGCCACGCAGTCCCGGATGGCCGGCGGGGTCGGGTGGACCGAGGTCGTACTGGGCGGCCGAGCCGGTGACCGAGTGCACCGCCTCGGTCCAGCGTCGACGGGGGAATGCCCGCAGGTCGGGCAACCCGGGTGCCAGGTCGTACCGGACCGGTGGCTGCGCCGGCGGGGGCACCGCGCGGCGGCGTGCCGGCGCGTTCTCCGGCGACCACGAGACCCGGGTGGCGGAGCCGACCCGGGCCGCCAGGTACCCCTCGGCGACCAGTTGCGCGTATGCCTCGGTCACCACCCAGCGGGAGCAGCCGAGTTCCTCGGCGAGCGCGCGGCTGGGCGGCACGGCGGCGCCGGTCGCGAGCCGACCGTCCCGGATAGCGGCCCGCAGCGCGCGGGTCAGCCGTTCGTGCAGGGAACGCCGGGCACGTTCCCGGGGCTCGATGTCCAGCAGCGTCGCCCACGCCGAATTGGTCTGGGAATCTGCCACGACATTGGAGCGTACCGCCTGTCCGATCGCGCCTATCGTTGCCGTCATGACCTACAACATCGCGCTCGGCGCCATGCACTTCGGCACTGTCCAAGACGAGCGGCGCTCCTTCGAACTCCTGGACCAGTTCGTCGAGGCCGGCGGCACCTGGATCGACACCGCGAACTGCTACGCCTTCTGGAAGGATCCGAGCGGGTACGGCGGACAGAGCGAGGAACTGCTCGGTCGCTGGCTGGCCCGGCGACCGGGGGTACGCGATCGGATCAAGATCAGCACCAAGGTCGGCTGCGAGCCGACGGTGGCCGGCCGGTATCCGGAGACCGCGGAGGGCCTCTCGGCGTCGACGATCAAGAACGGGATCGACGGCAGCCTCCGCCGGCTCGGCGTGGACCACGTCGACCTCTACTGGGCACACATGGAGGACCACCGCACACCGCTGGCGGAGACCGTAGCGGCCTTCGACGAACTCGTCTCCGCCGGTACGGTCGGGGCGCTCGGCTGCTCGAACCACGCGATCTGGCGGGTGGAGCGGGCCCGGGAGATCGCCCGGTCCAACGGGATGACCGGCTTCACGGTGTTGCAGCAGCAGCTCAGCTACCTGCGGCCCCGCCCCGGGACCCGGCCGAGCGTGGTGCACCGGTTCGGCGCGGTCAGCGATGAGGTGGTCGACTACCTGGAGTGCCACCCCGAGATGTCGCTGTGGGCGTACACGCCGCTGCTCGGCGGCCAGTACACCCGGGCGGACAAGCCGCTTCCGTCGGAGTACGCGCACCCGGGCACCGAGCGCCGGCTCGCGGTACTGGACGAGATCGTCGCGGAGACCGGCACCACCCGCAACCACGTGGTGCTCGCCTGGCTGGCCGGTGGCAACCCGGCCGCCACCCCGATCGTCGGGGTGAGCACGGCCGCGCAGCTGCGGGAGGCCCTGGCCGGGGTGTCGCTGGTGCTCAGCACCGAGCAGCGGGCCCGGCTCGACGCGGCGGCCTGACCCGGCGGCCCGACCCGGTGGCCCGACCCGGTGGGAACGGGGGCGGGCGCGGGCGTGGCACGGGGGCTGACCGGCCGGCAGTCGTGGCTGACCGGCCGGTCAGCGTCAGCTCAGCACGAGCACGTCGTAGTAGTCGAGCCGGTCCACGGTGACCGAGAGCCGGCCGTGCCGGCAGGACCAGGCCGGCGCCCGCGACCCCGCGAAGTCGGGTGAGACCAGCTCGATCCGCCGGGGGCAGGACGGCAGGTCGACCCGCACGGCGACGCCGGTCTGCGGGATGATCCCCCGGTCGTAGTTGTGGTTGACCAGGTGCAGCGTCCGGGTCCCGCTGCCGCGCTGCCCGAGCAGGCTCGCCGCGACGTTGGCCACCCCGACCCGGACCCGCTGCGGACCTGGCCCGTTGTCCCGGTAGAGCGCCCGGTGTTCCCGGTAGAACCGGGTGTACGTCTGGAAGAAGTCGAGCATCCCGGACTGCTCCGCCGTCGGGCCACCGATCGTGTCCTTGAGGTGGAAGGCCGGGAAGAGCCCGTTGGCGTACGCCTCGGCGCCGAAGATCTGCCAGTAGTCCCGCTTCTCGGCGAGCGGCAGGTTCTGGTAGTCGGTCATCATGTCGCTGGGCCAGTCGATGAAGACCGCCACCGGCACGTCACCGGCGATCTCGCGGTTCTTCTCCTTGAGGTACCGGTAGTTGGCCTGCAACGACTTCGCGCCGTCGAGGTGCCCGTCGACCACCGGCACGTAGTCGGCGCCCCGGAAGTCCGGGGTCTGTTCGTCGGGGCTCCACGGGTACATCCCGACGCTGTTGAAGTCGACGTACGGCAGCAGGCCGTTGGAGCTGACCAGGAGCCGGCGGCGCGCGGTGTCCCGGGCGTACGCCCGCAGCTCGTCGACCATCTCCTTCCAGTACCGCCGCAGGTAGCTGGCGGTGAACGAGTGGTCGTCGGCGTACATCCGGTTGGCGGTCACCCGCCCCCACTCGGCGGCCATCGGGTTGGCGGGGGTGAGCGGGTCGAGGTTCCAGCCGTTGGCCCGCAGGTAGTCGCGGTAGTTGAAGTTGCGGGTCAGATCGTCGGCGGGTACGTCGGCGCGGACGAGGTTGTCGTCGGTCATGCCGAACCGGGACGTCCAGTCGGCGGCGGTGAAGGTCGGGTACTTCGCCAGCAGGTACCGGTTGAAGTCGGCGATGGCGTAGTCGTCGAAGCCCTCGTTACCGTTGAAGCCGTACTTCTGCCCGCCGCTGAACCCGGCGTTCACCTCGTCGAGGTTGATCCCGTCCACCCCGCCGTCGATCTGGATCTTTGCCCAGCCGAGCAGGTGGTCGCGGTACCTCGGATTGAAGATGTTGCCCCGGCGGGCCGGGTCGGGGAAGCCGAACTCGTCGTGCGGCACCGGGTTGTTGTCGGCGTCGCGGGTCGACATGTCGTCGAAGATCTCGGTGCTGGCGAAGTCCCGCCGGAAGATGACGCTGGCCGTCCCGCTCCCCATGAAGGTGATGCCCCGGGCGTGGTAGCGCCGGATCTGCGCGAAGTTGTAGTCGGTCGCCTCGTCGCCGTTGGTGGACCACTTTCCGATGGCCCGGATGGTGACGTCGGGGACGAGTTCGTAGACCTGTGGGTCCTCCTCGTGCACGTCGGACTGGCTGAAGCCGTAGACGGCGAAGTCGACCGCCCGGGGCCGGCCGAGCGTCGCCGTCGGTGCTCGGGTGTCGCGGCCGTCCGGGTACCCGGACCCGGCCGGCGCGGCGGAGGCGGGCGGCACCGGCAGCAGCACCGTCAGTACGACGGCGTGGACCGCCCAGCGTGGTGTTCCGGATCGCCGTGGCATCGGGTTCCTCCGGGGGCATCCGACAGTCGCCCGCCGGCCCGGCGTCGCGCTCCTGCCGACAGGGCGTCGTGAGCATATGCCCGGAGCATCGTTATAGAAAGCTGTCTATTGTGCGGGGCAGTTGTTGCTGGTTGTAGATTCTCGTTTGAAATGTCGGCCCGCAGCTCGTTGACCTGGGCTTGGTCGAATGTTTCTTAGCATTTTGTCGGTGGCTCTTTCTCATCGATCTGTCGTTTTCTTGATGACCTTGTCGGTGGGCCTCGAGATGGTTGGTCACGGGTGGAAGGGAGGAGTGTCTGGGGCTGTCCGAGGGTGTGGCGCGGGGTAGGTGAGGATGCGTTCGAGCCGAGGGTCACGCCAGCCAGGCGTGCCTGGCGGTGACCTGAACGATGGACGTCCTCCGTTAGCGGCGGCGTATCCGGAAGCGCTGCGGGGTTGCGGGTAACGCCGCAGATCTCTGGGCCGGCAACCCGACTCCGGCAGATTTTGGGGCGGCCTGCGGGGTCCGGGCGGCCTGCGGGTCCTCGGCTGGTGGAATGCCGGCCTGGCTGCTGATGCTCTCCGGCAACTCGTCTGATGCTGTGTGTGATGTTTGGGGCTGTGCCGGACATAAGCACGGTAGGAGGTGTCATGGACGCCGCGCAGCGACGGTTCACCGAGCTCTACGAGCGTTACCACGGTGATATTCACCGGTATGTGGCCCGCCGTGTCGTCGGGTCGGACGTCGGTGACGCCGTGGCGGAGGTGTTCCTGGTCGCCTGGCGTCGTCTGGCCGAGGTGCCGTCCGACGCCGCGTTGGCGTGGCTGTACGGCGTTGCTCGACATGTGTTGGCCAACGAGGTCCGGGGACGTCGGCGGTGGCGGGAGTTGGCGTTGCGGGTCGCGGCGGAGCCGGACCAGTCGGTGGTGGCTGATCACGCGGACGGGGTGATCAGTCGGCGTGATGTCGCGGTGGCCTTCGACCGGTTAGCGGCGGTGGACCGGGAGGTTCTGCGGCTCGTGGCGTGGGAGCGGTTGACCGCTGGGGACGCGGCGAGGGTCCTTGGGTGTTCGCGAGCGACGTTCGCGATGCGTCTGCTGCGGGCCCGTCGACGGCTGCGGAGCCTCCTGCGCGTCAGCGGCGACCGGATGGACAGCGGTCCCGTGGTGGAGCCATCAGTGTCGAAAAGGGGTGGATGAGATGGGTGCTGTCGATGAGATGCGGCAGTTGCTGGGTGGTCTGGATCCCGCGCGGGGCGGACAGCCGCCGGATGAGGAGCGTCGGGGGCGTGATCTTCGACGGATTCTCGCGTCCACCCCTGCCGTGGTCGGGGCGGCGCGGGTGGCGCCACGGCGTCGGCTCCTACTGGTCGCCGCAGCGGCTGCCGTGACGGCGGTGGCGGCAGGTGCCGTGATCGAGGCGACCCGTGCGCCGCAGCCGGTATACGCGGCCACGCCGCCGATCTTGCACTACCAGCCGTCGGTGAGTGCCGAATCAGCCGGTTCGAGGCTGCGGCAACTCGCCGAGGTCGCTTCGGCCGCCCCGGCGCCGGTCCGGCCGCCCGGGACGGTGGAGCACCTTCATTCGACGAACTGGTTTCTGAACTCCGCCGTCTCCGGCGGAAACACCACGTCCGTGGTGGTTCCGCAGGAGTGGCGGTCCTGGCGGACCGACGACGACGCCGGTCGGAGGATCAAGCGTGCGCTGCCACCGACCTTCCGGTCGGACGCGGAGCGGAGGAAGTGGCTGGCGGACGGTGGGAGCGTCGGGCCGTCGGAAGAGGTGACAGACTACCGATCGGGCGAGTTCCGTAGGGGCTGGCGGGGTGCCGTGCCAGCCGATGAGTCCGTGCGTGGGTGGCTCACCGCCGCCGGGAGCGAGCATGACGCGCCGGTTCAGTACCTGGAAGACGTCGCCGAACTCGCCGGTGTGCGTCTGCTGGGTCCGGCGCAACGAGCGGCCGCGCTGCGGCTGCTCGCCGACCTTCCCGGGATGACCGTCGCGGGCACAGTCGTCGACCGGGCCGGCCGTACCGGCGAAGCGTTCGCGATGACCTCCGATGTCCACGGCCTACCCACCGAGTACACGATCATCATCGACCCGCGTACCGGGGTGTTCCTCGGCTACGAGGAAGTCCTCACCACCAGCGCGGGCAAGTTGAACGTCCCAATTCCCGCGGTCATCTCCTACCGGTCCTATCTCGGCGCGGAGTACACGACGATGCCCCGGTAACCGGTGGGTGGGGTGGTGCCGATCGGCGCCACCCCACCCACGCTGGCATTGCTAATTGGACGAGGAACCGTTTGGGAAAGGGTCAGCCGTGGACGTGTTCGGTCTGGTTGTCGTAGCTGCCCAGACTCGATGACGCCGCACAGTCTTCGAGGTTCCGGTTGTCGCCTGCGCCGTTACCGAGTGCGCCCCAGTCGGATCCAGAACAGCCGAGCAGACCGCCGCCCTGGTTGTTCGTCCACGACGAGGTCTGGTCCACGAAGCCGTAGTCGCCGAGCCAGTGCCACTGCTCGTCGTTGAACTGAAGCCGCCGGCCTCCCCAGTTCGTGTGCTCGTAGACGCACAGCCAGTCATCGGGGCACCCATGCCAGGTCGACATAGGCGAGACGGGCTCATCGGAGCCACGGGCGCTGCTGGCCTTGGCCGCCTCGCCAGCGAGCGCGGCGGCGGCCTCATCAGTTGAGGCGTAGCAGCGCACGTCGTTGCGCGACAGTACGGCACAGACCTGGGCGTCTTCCCAGCTCTTGGACAGGTCGATCATGCGGCCCTGGTACGAGGCGACCGACGATCCCCTCAGCACCTGCTGGCCAGCGCCAGCATTCGCGGGACCGGCAAGTCCGGTCACGCAGAGAACAGCGACTACCCCAGCTGCGAGTAGTCTGGAACGCGTCCTCATACAACCTCCTTCATCGGGATAGGAATGAGGGCGACAGCGGCCGAGGTGTGGCTGCACCACGGCTGCGACTTGTCCGTCTGTCCAGCGGTTTCGTCCGCTGGACAGACGGACAACCTGCAGCCGACGCTAGCCCTGGCTCCGCCCAGGACGCGACCCCGTAACGCGGATACGTGAGGTTTGCTTAGAAGGTCGCAACTTCCACGTTCAGTAGCGTTGACACTACTCACGAGTGATGTTGCCATGATCTTGGCTTGGCCGTGTTTCGGCGAGAGGGTTGTGGAGTGCGGGGTTGACTGTCCGCGCGGTGGTTAGCGGCGACGCATCCGTTACGGTTGTCGGGTGCGTTACTGCTGGGTAGAACGCCTGTATGGTCCGCATTTGGGGCGGGCGTTGGCGTCGGCGTAGCGGTCCAGCAGTTCGCGGATGTCTGGCCGGGCGAGGTGGTCGAGCAGGCGTTGCCCGCAGCTGGTGGGAGCCATCGGCGCGTAGCGGTGTGGTGCTCGTTGCAGGATGGGCGCGCCGATGTCGGCTTCGAGGCGCTGGATCTGCAGGTTGAGGTTCTGGGTGTGTAGCCCGAGCGCCGCTGCTGCGGTGTTCATGCTGGGGTGGGCCATGATCTGCTGGAAGCGTCGCAGGCGTTGCCAGCCGTTGCGTTGTCCTTCGGCGGCGCGGCGGATGTCACGCGGCAGGTTGGGGTGGTGCAGGTTGGTGACGACGTGGCCCTCTGATCCGCTGGCGCGGCCCGGGATTCCATAGTCGCGCCGGTAGCGGCGGATCGTTTCGCCGCGCAGGCCGAGCTCGGCGCCGATGTCGTCGTTGGCGCGGAACAGTGTTCCGGCTTGCTCTTGTAGCCAGGCGCGGTCGATGCGGTCGCCGCTGCGTGCGTGCGGGATCTTGATTCGTTGCTTTGCCTGTGTGCGGACGAAGGTGAAGCCGGCCAGTCTGGCGTACTCGTCGAGGATCTTGCGGGAGAACCCGGTTTCGGCGATGAGCGTGCTGATGTCTTTGCCGGCGCCGACGTTCTCGCGTTGAAAGAAGTCGCGGGTCAGCAGCGCGGCGGCGCGGGCGCGGACCTTGCGGGCTGTTACCGGGCTGTTGCTGGCGTAGTCGGGCGCGGGACGGTGCAGGTTCTCCACGGCGTGGCGGACGTGCTCGATGCTGACGCCGAGCTGTCGCGCGGCGGCTTTGGGTTTGAGCCCGTTGACGACGAGCAGCAGGTGAAGGCGGTCGGTGTCGATGTCGTCGGGTTCGCGGCCGGGCAGGTCAAGCCCGGCGACGCATTCGGGGGGTGGGTTCCAGGTGAGCGGTTCGTCGATTCCCGCCGCCGTGAGCAGGCCGGCGGCGTGGTGGCGGATCTCGCGGCGCAGCGGGCTGGGCATGTCGCGTTGCCAGGACAGGTAGTGCTCGCGCTGCAGGGAAGTACGAAACGCCAGCGGGTGTACCGGGTTGCCGAGGTCAGCACCAGTGAGCAGCTGAAACAGGTAGCGGCGGGCGTGCAGGTGCCGGGTGGCGGTGCCCGGGTGTGCTTCGGCGCGTCGGCAGATGTCGTCCCACTGCTGCTGGCTGAGCGCGACGTCGGTGAAACCGGGTTGCCGGGGATGAGCAGGGCGGCGGGAATGTCCACGGCGGTGTCGTCGGTGCGAGACCCGTGCCGGGGACCGAGCCTGATCACCCACTCGGGCCAGAGGGATTGCGGGATGTGCCTTGCCCGGTCGGCCGCTGCCGTCGACTGAGGCTCGGGCGGGCGGGGTGTCGGGGTGCAGGTGCGGTAACGCAGCCTCTCACTGACCGGCAGGTGCGGATCGGCGCTGATCAGGAGCTTGCGTTGCAACGGCTCCGACACGGAGCCGAGTCGTTTGTGGGACAGGATCATCGGCCCGCGTGATGAGGGAGACTGCCCACGTCGGTATTGGGTGTGAACGTCGCGCAGCAGCGGCCGGAACCATCGGTAACGCTGCTGGTCGTCAGCGCGCAGCAGACCGATCGCGTGGACGCTCATCGCCGCAGCGATGAGCGGCGCGGTGGCTTGGTCGCGTTTGATGCCGTGGTTGTCGGCGCGGTACTCGATCATCGCGGTGACCGTGGCCTCACCGAGATGGCGCAGTTCGGCGGGCTCGACGCGGTGGCGGAACCACAACGCCAACACGTCGAGGTCGCGAAGCTCGACGACGTCGTGGACGTCCATCCGGTTCAGGCGTTCGTCGATCCAGGCTTGCGCGGCGAGCCGAGCGTCGCCGGAGCGTAGGGGTTGTGGCGGGTGGGTGAGCAGGTCCGCATCGCAGAGGCGTGCCTCACGGCGGGCGCCCAGCGTGCACCGGGTCGAGGGCAGCAGCCCGGCGCGTAGCGACAGTCCGGCGCCCTGGGGTGGGCGCTGGCAGCCGGGGCAGACCGCGGCCAGCAGTGTGTGGTAACGCAGGCAGGCGAACGTGTACGGCAGCTGCCAGCGGACGCCCCAGACGCCGCCCGACTCGGCCAGGCAGCGGGTGCAGTATCGGGAACCGGGGATCGGTTTCCAGCCCAGCGCCTCGAACCGGTCGAGGACAGTCGCATCGAGGGCACCAGGCGCGAGCCCGGTCTGAGATTCGACGCGCCGCAACAACTGTGGTGGCAGCCGCCAGCTCAGCGCGTAGTTGTGCGGGACGCGCAGCCGGTCACCGAACCCGAGTACCGGGGCCAGCCGCAGCAGCGGCATGCCGTTGCGGTGCGCCAGGCGAAGCAACCAGGAGTGCAGGCTCTCCCCACCTGCCAACCGGACGCGCAGCGGCAGCGCGCGAGACGCTTCCATCGGCTCAGGCGGGGGTAGCCCTGCGGGGGCGGCTGGTCAGCTTCCCGGCCGCGAAGCCAGCTTGCAACTGGTGCCGGGCGGCCTCGGACGCCTCGTCGATCCGGATCGTGTCCAGCATCTGCTCGGACAGATGTTCCGTGCCGGTGCGGATCGCCTTGTAGCAGCCTCGGATGATCAGGGTGATGAAGGAGCCGATGTGCCCGGTGGTCCGAGCGAACAGGTAGTCGGCCAACTCGACCAGCATCCCAGGGTGCGCCTTGGCGAGCACGAGCTGCCGTTCGGTGGCCTTGAGCAGGCTCTGCCAATGCCGCCGGCCGGCCTGATCGCCGACGTGGAACGGTGGCAGCTCCAGGCGGGTCCAGCGCCGGGCGGTCTGGGCCATGACCGCGCGGTCGCCGGTAAGCCCTTCGGCGAACAACCGCCGCTCCGCCAGCCCTACTCCGGCATAGATGAACGTGACCGGCAGTTCGTTGGCCAGCCACTTCAGATGGTTGGACACCTCGACCCCGTCGCGGCGGTTCGGGTCGATGAAATGCAGGTCGTCAATGATCCCGATACGGGTCTGGCAGGAGATCACGCAGTCGACGGCGAAGCTGGCCAGCTGGGCGGCGTTGGCCCGGTCGGTGCCGGGATGGCCGTAGAACTCGCAGATCATCCGGTTGAGGGTGCGCAGCGTCGTCCGGGATGTCAGTCCGACCCGGAACACCGGCAGCCGTTCATGGCCCTCGTCGGTCAGGGCACCGAATCGGCGGCGCTGGGCGCGGTCGAAGTCACGGGCAAACACGTTGGCGATGGTGGTCTTGCCCAACCCGGGCAGCGCGTCGATCACGGCCGCACCGCGGATGCGGTCGGGGTCCTGCCGGTTGGTGGCCACGATCTGATCGAGCTCGTCATGGATCGCGGCCAGCTGCGGCGTCTTGAGGATACCGAAGTTGGCGTGCCAGTCATGGCGGGCGTCGTTGTAGTCGGCCCTGACATCCTCGCCCAAACGGGCGACCTGCTTGGGCGCCAACGCTTCTGGGCGGACGCGGGCTGGTGCGTCAGCCCACCGCTGCCAGCCTTCCTTACGCGACAGTGTGTAGACGTTGGCGCTCATGACAAGACCTCGAACGCGTCGTCGTAGAACCCGTCGTCGAGGTCGGTGTCGTCGTCATCGTCGCTGTCGATGACCACTGCTGCCAGGTCTGCCGCCGTGCGTTGCGTAGGCGGTAACGGTGCCGATGCGTCTGTTGGCGGCGCGGCGGGCAGGGCGGCGTACTCGGCCGCGAGTCGGGCGGCCATGCGCCGTTCCCGCCGGTCGGCGATCAGGCCGGCGTCCCAGCGTTGTAGCAGCTCTGCCAGGGCTTTCGCCGGTTCCAGCGCCTCGCCGGCGGCGACCGTGAGGCGCCGGGCATACGCTGCGGCCTCGGCCGAGAATGGGGTGTTCAGCAAGGCGTTGTGCTCCCAGTCCAGGCGGTGCCAGCTGCCGTCGGCTGGATCCTGGAACCAGGCGTGCCGGACGTCGTCGGGATTGATCCGGATCGGCCACTTCCCGGCCAGCACGCCACCATAGGGGCTGGTGGCGTTGCGGTAGCCGTCCAACGCCGCGCCGTTGTAGCGCAACCCGTTCACCTCGACGCCGTAGTGCTGGATGGTGCGCGCGACCACCGGCAGGAAGTCCAGCGTCAGCTGCGCGGTGGCGGGGATGCGTAGCAGCCCGGCCCTACCGACCCCGATGGTGAACATCTCCGCCGGGGACAGCCGCAGGTGCGGCCACTGCGGAATCGTCAACCCGTCGTGCTTGCTGCGGTGGTAGACGATGGCGATCCACTCGCGGATCACGTCTTCCAGCTCGTGCAGGAACAAGAACGCCTCGGCCTCGACCCGATCGCCACGCGAGTAGACGTCCGGGCCCTTGTAAGCGGGCAGATGCTGGATGAGCCCTTCCCGCAGGGTGCGGAAGAACCGCTCGAGGGTGGGTTTGTCGGTGGGCTTGTGCTGCTGGGCGGGCTGGATCGAGATGCCCAATCGGGTGCAGACCGCGATCACGTGCGCCGACAGGAACACTTTCCCGTGATCGACCACGAGGGTCTCCGGCGCGCAGACCGGGCCCGCCATCGGCGGGCCGTCCTCGTCGAAGACGACGTTCGCGGGGACCCCGTGATAGGGCCAGACAGCGTCCTGCGGCCAGGACGCTGGTGCCTGGCGTCCGGCGACCGTCTCGTAGAGCGTCCCGGCGACGTCGACCGCCTTGGTCGACACCGGTGTCACGCGCAGGCCCACGATGCAGCGGGTGAACAGATCCTGCGCAACCGTCAGCTGCGCGCCGACCCACCGGCAGGTCACCGGCTCCATCGCGAATACATCGAGGTCCTGAGTGTCGAGGATGACGTACTCACCCGGCCGGGTCGCGCGCAGCCGCCCGTAGACGCCCTGCGGCCGGTCGGCGATCGATTGGCGTCCCTTCGCGCTGCCCGAGACCGCGTTGGTGCCCTTGGCCAGTTCCGCCAGCCGCCGATAGGCGGTGGCCTGTGACGGAACCCGAACAACACCCCGCCCATACTCGCGCTCCAGCAACGCCTCGACCCGGGCCAGCAACGCCGACCGGCTCGGTGTGGACGCGGCCACCATCTGCGCCATCACCGACCGCACCGCGTCGTCCCAGCGAGGATCGACGGTGCTGCCCCGGCCCCGGATGACCCTGGTGTCGACCAGGCCGGCTTCGCCGTCACGGCGGTATCCGGCCAGCCACCGCTCCAGCGTGCGGATGGTCAGCCCCAGCTCAGACGCCTTGGACTGCAACCGCTCTTGCAACGTCGAACCGTCCGCGGCCAGCAACTCACGGACGTGGGCGGCCCGTTGCGCGACCTGCCGCCGCTGATCCTTCGACAGCGCCGCCAGCGTCGTGCCAACGCTATCCGTGGGCAGGGCCCGCGCGGCTGGCTCGGCCGACGTGCATCCGGCGACCAGTCGGCCCAGCGTCACCGCCGTGTACTGGCCGGTGCGCTCGTTGCGGACACTCACCCCAGTTCCGTCGAGCTCCACGATCTGAACCAGTTCGCCGTCGAACAGCAGCCGCGTGCCAGCGCGGAGGCTGATCACATTGTCGCTCAACGCTTCTCCGTCCGCCAGATCGGCGATGCCGATCCAAGCGGCCTCGACAAGTCCGTCCGCAACACGCCCGACCACAGCAGGTGCAGCAGGACCGGCCGCGCCCGCTCCGCCGGCGCGACACCGGCCATCACCTGCTCGATCTCGCCGATAACGCCTTGTGCGCCAACCGATTCCAGGATCGGCTCGACCAGACTCGCGTCGATCAGCCACGGCCTCCGATACCCGGCCAGGAACCGCACGTTATCCAGCAGCACCGCGTCCGCGCCGGACCACGTCTCGAAGTCCCATCCGCGCAGCCCGGCCAGCTCCGCCGTCCAGCCGAAAACCTGTCGCACCAGCGGATCCGCCAGCCGGCGCCCAGGCTTGACATCCACCACCGTCACCCGGCCGTCGTGATGACGCAGCAGCAGATCCGGAACGTGACGCCGCAGCCCCGACCCGGTCTGCTCCTGAATCCGGAACGGCTGAGCGACCATGCCGCAGACGCTGGAGTCAAAGTCCGCCAACAGAATCCGCGCCAACTCCAGGCGGCTCTCGTACGCCACCATCCCGCCCGTCGTCGCCGACCAGTACCAGCCCGAATAGAACGTACGGCCCTTGTACCAGCGAAACTCCCGCACCGGCCCGGCCGCCATCAACTCCTCCACCGAAACCCGCTCCAACGTCGTCTCGACCAGCTCACCGCCGACCGGGCGATAGATCACCCCAACGGATGCAAGACGACTACGGAGCGCGGCGGGCACGGTAGAATCCTCCCGGAACGATCACCGTTTACCACCGCGCCGCGCCGACGGATTCTCAGCGACATGTCGGAACCGATAACTACACCGACATAATCTTGAGAAACCGAAAGATCTAATGAGAACCACACTGGTCCGGGTGACCGTGTACTCGGTGTCGTCGTGGGTGATCCCGGAGGGCTCGGCGTCGAAGTAGGTCTCGATCTTCTGCCAGCCCCGGCGCTGCTCGTAGTGCAGGTGCGGGGCTCCGGAGTTGCCGGTACTGCCGACCCGCCCGATCTGCTGGCCCTGCTCCACCCGCTGACCGACGCTGACCATCGGCGGTTCGAGCAGGTGCAGGTACTGGGTCTCCCATTTGCCGCCATGGTCGATCTTCACCCAGTAGCCGCCGCCCCGGCCGCGCGGGCCGTCCGGGTTCTCCGGGGTACGACCGCCGAGCGAACCGTTGATCCCGGCCACCGTGACCCGGCCGGCGTACGAGGCCAGCACCGGCCGCCCCCACGCCTCGCCCTCGGTCGGGAAGAGGTCGACGTCGTAGTCGTCGTGCCCGGGATAGGTGCCGAGCTGCCAGGTCTCGCCACAGGCGACCGGCAGTTGGAACAGCGGGCGTGGACCGGGCGGCCGCAGCAGCAGCCAGACGACCACGGCCGCCGCGAGCACGACCCCCGCCGAGGCGACCGCGGTGAGGATCAGCAGGACCCGGGTGGTACGGCTCCGGGGGCGGCGGCTGCGGCGTCTGGTCGGCGGGCCCGTCGTCACCGCCCCGAGGATGGCAGACGGCGGCAACCTGCCGGCCGGCGGGTACCCCAACGAGGGCCCAATTCGTCGATTGATTGGTCCTACGCTCTGGCATAGCCTCGCAGGTGGGTCGAGATCGATCGGTGGCCGGGCAACCACCAGTCGATCGGTCCGTCGCCCGTCCGGGCCGGCGACGGCTACCCGGCTCTCACGATGACGGCCGACGAGGTCGCGAGGTACCACCCTCGGCGTCGGCGGTCCCGCAGCCGGTCCTGACCCCGTCGGATCGGACCAACCTGGCCACTGTCGGCGACGCTCCAGACCTGCGAACCCGTCGCACCCCCACCCGGCCGGCCATCCTGCAACAGAGAGGATAGTCGATGTCTAGACGAGTTTCCCCGGCGCTTCGGCGTGTGCTGGCGGCGGGGGCGGCGGCCCTGATGGTGCCCGCCGCCGTGGTGGTGTCGGCGCTGCCGTCCCGGGCGGCCGGGACGCCCGCACCCGGCGGTGTCTACACCCTCGCGGTCGGAGCGTCCGGCAAGTGCCTGGAGGTCGCGGACGGCTCGGTGGAGAACGGTGCCCTGGTGCAGCAGGCGTCGTGTTCGGCGTTGGCGCGCCAGCAGTGGCGGGTGGTGGCGTCCGCAGGGCGGTTCAACCTGGTGAACGTGGGTAGCACCCGCTGCCTGGACGTGCCGTCGGGGTCCGCGGTGTCGGGTCTGCGGTTGCAGCAGTGGGGTTGTGGCGACGGCACGAAGGTGAACCAGTTGTGGTCCTTCCCGGCGTCGTCGGCGGCGCCGGGGAAGTACCGGATCACCAGTGCGGCGAGTGGGCTGTGCGTCAGTGACCGGGACGGCTCGACGGCGGGTGGCAACCCGATCGTCCAGGAGAGCTGTGCGGACGTGGCCCGGATGCAGTGGGCCTTCAACCAGGTCGGCGGCAGTCCCCAACCGACGCCGACCGGCGGACGGACCTGGTCGAACACGGCGGACGGCTTCGCGCAGGGCACCACCGGCGGGGCCGGCGGGCAGACCGTCACGGTCAACAGCCAGGCACAGCTCAACCAGTACGTCACCGCGAGCGCCCCGTACGTGATCCGGGTGGCCGGCACCATCACGATCAGTCCCCGGGGCACCGAGCTGCGGGTCGCCTCGAACAAGACGATCATCGGGGTGGGCACCAGCGGACACATCGTCGGCGGGGGCTTCTTCCTCGGCGCGGGGGTCAGCAATGTGATCATCCGCAACCTGACCATCCGCGACACCCTGATGCCGGACGACGACCCGGGCGATGACGCGTACGACTACGACGCCATCCAGATGGACACCGCGAACCGGATCTGGATCGACCACAACCGGCTGTCCCGGATGAACGACGGCCTGATCGACAGTCGCAAGGACACCACCAACCTGACCGTCTCCTGGAACCACCTGGTCGACAACAACAAGACGTTCGGGATCGGCTGGACCGACAACGTCACGGCCCGGATCACGATCCACCACAACTGGTTCCAGAACACCCGGACCCGTAACCCGAGCGCGGACAACATCGCCTACTGCCACCTGTACAACAACTACGTCCAGAACACCTCGTCGTACGGCCACTACATCCGCGGCCTGACCAAGGGCGTGGTCGAGAACAGCTACTTCGAGAACAGCCGCAACCCGTACTACGTCGAGGCCGGCGAGTTGGTGAACCGGGGCAACATCCTGGTGAACAGCCCCTGGGACTCCGGCAAGGTCACCGCCAAGGGCTCGGCGTTCAACCCGGGTAGCTTCTACTCGTACAGCCTCGACCCGGCCGCCGCCGTGCCCGCGCTGCTGCGCACGTACGCCGGGCCGCAGGCGAACATCGGCACCTGATCCGGCCGATCCGCGGCGGCCAGCCCGGTCCGGAACCCCGGGGCCGGGTTGGCCGCTCCGCGCCGGCTGCGCGGCCGGCGGTGGTGCCTTTGCTCTCCGGACCGGCGTGACCTATAGTTCCAACTCGATGTAGCCGACTCCTTCCCCCGTGGGAGCCGGCTACGTCTCTCTTCGAGAGCCATCGTCCGCGGTCGGGAGATGTCGCAGCGGTCGGGTCGAGGCACTCTCGCCGGTCTGATCTGCGAGCGATCCGGCAGTTCGATCTTCGGGCGATCCGGCGGTATCGTTGCACGCCGCAGCCCTGCTCATGTTCCGGGACGCCGTCGACGACATCGTTCCGGGACGAGCGGTCCCTCGCCAGCCTGGGAGTGTCGCCCCGTGATCCTGCCACCGCCCGAGACGGACGCCGACTGGTTCGGGACCGCCGCCGAGGCGTTGCCGGACGACGCCGAGCGGAGCGTCCTGGTCGGCCGGATCTGGGATCCGGCCGTCGGCGGACCGTCGCCGGTGGTGGTCCGCGACGGTGCCGTCCTCGACATCAGCGCCGACTTCGCCACCGTCCGGGACATCTGCGAGCTGCCGGATCCCGCCACGGTCGTGGCCGGGCTCGCCGGCCGGCGGGTCGGTGACTTCGCGGAGTTGCTCGCCAACACCGGTCTGGCCGCCCGGGACCGGGACCGGCCGTGGCTGCTCGCGCCCGTCGACCTCCAGGCGCTCAAGGCCGCCGGGGTGACCTTCGCGGTCTCGCTGATCGAGCGGGTCATCGAGGAGCGGACCCGGGGCGACCTGGCGCTCGCGGCGCAGATCCGGCAACGGTTGCTCGCCGAGGTCGGCGCCGACCTGCAGGAACTGACCCCCGGCTCGGCGGAGGCGGCGCGGTTGAAGGAGATGCTCGTCGCCGAGGGAGTCTGGAGCCAGTACCTCGAGGTGGGGATCGGGCCGGACGCCGAGATCTTCACCAAGGGACAGGTCCTCTCCGCCGTGGGTACCGCCGTTCCGGTCGGCGTCCTCGCCGCCTCGACCTGGAACAACCCCGAGCCGGAGGTGGCGCTCGTCGTCGCGTCCAGCGGCCGGATCGTCGGGGCGACCCTCGGCAACGACGTGAACCTGCGGGACGTCGAGGGCCGGTCCGCACTGCTGTTGCCGATGGCCAAGGACAACAACGCCTCCTGCGCCCTCGGCCCGCTCGTCCGGCTCTTCGACGACCGGTTCGATCTGGACCGGGTACGCGGGCTGGAGGTGATGTTGGAGATCGAGGGTGCGGACGGGTTCCGGCTCGACGGGATCTCGCAGATGTCGCGCATCTCGCGCGACCCGGAGGCGCTGGTACGGCAGCTGCTCGGCGCACACCACCACTATCCGGACGGCGCGGTCCTGATGCTCGGCACCATGTTCGCGCCGATCCAGGACCGGGACCGCCCGGGGGAGGGGTTCACGCACAAGGTCGACGACGTGGTGCGGATCAGCTCCCCTCCGCTCGGCACGCTGGTCAACCGCGTCCGGCACAGCGAGGAGTGTGACCCCTGGGACTTCGGGGTCCGCGACCTGATGGGCAGTCTCGCCCGGCGGGGCCTGCTGTGAACGTTTGCGGGCCGGGCGGCGGATGACGCCCGACCCGACGGGGGAGGGCTACGAGGTCAGCCGGAAGGTGGCGTCCTGCCGGTCCGCGGCGGGCGAACTCGCGCTGATCGCGTCGATCCGCAGCAGGTAGTTGGCGTGCCGCAGGTGGTGGGTGGGGAAGTTGTACGACCGGAACGAGGTCCAGGCCGCGTCCGCGAGCCCCGCTGTGCGGTAGAACGTGGCGTCGGCCCGGAAGGTCGCGGTGTCGTCGAGAGAGTCGAGCCGGACCGCGTAGTCGAAGTGCCGCAGGTAGTTGCCGGGACGGTTCACCGACTCGAACGACACCCCGGCCGGGTCCGCGAGTCCGGGGACCATCCGCCACATCTGATCCTGGTACGGGTCGAACGGGTACGGGTCGATCCGGCCGACGTAGTTCGCGTGCCGGACGAAGTAGTCGGGGAAGTTGGCGGACTTCAACCGGACCCAGATCGGCGTGCCCCAGCGGTTGACCATGGCGTTGTACTCGGCGTCGGTGATGCCGAGGATCGAGCCGTGCTTGGCGTTCAGTGGCGGGGTGTAGTCCCGCTGGTTCAGCTCGGTCCACGCGTTCGCGCCGATGTTGCTGGAGGACCAGGCGTAGTAGTCGGCGTTGACCGGGCTGAACGAGTCGCCCCAGAGCCACCAACCACCGCCGTCGTTCCGCTTGACCAGCAGCGGTGCCTCCATCGCGTTGCCCTGCCGGAGCCCGCTGGTGTAGGTGGTGTAGCTGTTCGGAGCGCCGGTGGCCGACCGTGCGCCGTAGAGGTTGCCGTTCGAGAGGTTCTTGTAGTAGAGGTACGTGGTGCCGCCGTCGACGACGATGTCGCCGTCGAGCACGTCGAAGCCCGGGCTGAAGTAGACCTGGGCCGCGCTGACGGTCCGGAAGTCGGTGTAGTTCACCATGAACACGTCCCGGCCGCCGTTGTTGGCGGAGTAGACGATGCCGTACTGCCCCCGGGACGCGTCCCAGAACGCCGTCGGTGCCCAGGTGTGGGTGTTCAGCGTGTGCATCCGGATCCGGCGGTACCCGGTGAACCCGGTCAGGTTCGTCGAGTCCCAGACGTGCAGGTACTGGCTGTTCCGGCTGAAGTCGGTGCCGCGCAGGTCGGTGGCGAGCACGACGAAGGTGCCATCTTGCTTGCGGAACACGAACGGGTCACGCAGGCCGAGTTCGCCGGCGGTCGGGGTGACCACCGGGTTGTTCTGGTTCAGCGGTGTCCAGTTCAGACCGTCCCGGCTGACCGCGACGTGCAGGCCGTAGTCGGCGCCCTGGAACTGGGGCGACTCCGTGAAGTAGGTCATGACGTAGCCGGTGTAGGTCGCCGCGAAGGCGGCTCGCGGATTGATGGTCACCCCGGTCGCGGTGGCCGCAGCGGACGCGAGCAGGCCCAGGGTGAAGGCGCGACGGCTCAGCGGCAGCGGGTGCGGCGTGGGTGCGGTGTTCACGGCGTGGACCGTTGGCGGAGGGTCATGGCAGTTCTCCAGCAATGGGTGAATGTCGATGTTAGCGCTAACATAATCCATGCCTTGCCTGACTACAAGCCGCCTGCAGACCGACCGGCGGCGGACACTGTCGACCCGCCCTCGCCCCTTCGGTAGGGCCAATCGGTCAGCAGGAGTTGCTCCACGCGCCCCGGACACCGCTCCACGATCTGCTCCATGGAGCATGGGTGGGTACGGCCGGTGGGTGGACGACGCGCAGGGGCCCGGTGCGGAGGCTCGTCGCCCCCACACCGGGCCCGGGTGAAGCTCCGGAGCGTCGGAACTACCCGGCGGAGCAGGTCGGACTCATGCCCGACCCGGAACCGGACCCCTGGAAACCGAACTCGGCCGACTGGCCGGCGGCGATCGAGCCGTTGTAGCTGACGTTGGTGAACTGCACCGCACCGCTGCTTCCGCTGCGGTTGGCGTTCCAGACATTGGTGATGGTGGCACCCGACGGCAGCGTCATCGCCACGGTCCAGCCGTTGACCGGCGCGGAGCCGGCGGTGACCCGGACCGTGGCGACGAACCCGCCCGTCCACTGGTTGACCGACACCGTCGCCGAGCAGGCACCGGTGACCGGCGGAGTGGTCGGCGGTCGCGTGGTGGGTGGCGTGGTCGGCGGCGTGTTGGGCGGCGTGGTCGGCCCGCCGGTCGGTGGCGTGGTGGGTGGCGTGGTCGGTGGCGTGGTGGGCGGCGTGGTGGGACCGTCGGTCAGGATCGGGGTCTGCCAGTCCCGCCACTCGGCGAGGTTGCCGGCCTTCCGGCTGGAGATCCGCATCGTGCCCGCGGCGTTGCCCGTCTTCAGCAGGAACTTCTGGAGATTCTGCTGCAACGGCGTACGCCACTCGGATCGGACGGCGCAGTGGGTGCCGTCCTGGACGTCCGACCAGTAGGTGATGTTGTCACCGGCGCCGAGCGCCTTGTAGACCTCCGCACCGCCCAGGGCCGCCACGCTGCCCGACCGGGCGCCCAGCCAGTCGACGTGCGGGTTGTCCATGATGAAGAGCCCGCGCGGCGCCACCATGCCCACCATCTGGTGGGTGTCGATCGGCAGGCTGTTCGGGTTGCCGGTGAAGGAGCCGAACGCGTCTCCCAGCCACGGCTGCTCCGAGTAGGCGCTGCTCAGCGGCTGGGCTCCGCTCTCGGTGGCGATCGAACGGAAGGCGCCGACGCCGGCGCTGCCGGACTCGATCGGCATGGTCAGCGCGATGCGCTGGTCGAAGACGCCGATCGTGAAGGCGCCCTTGCCGTACCGGGAGCAGCCGGTGACGCCCATGGCGTCGGCCCGCAGGACGTTGCCGCCGGACTGTTCGATCACGTCGATGATCCGGCTCACGCCCCAGGCCCAGGCCATCAGGATTCCGGTGCTGCTGGATGCGCCGTAGATGCTGTAGAAGGCGCCCTGCTTGTTGTTCCGGGGGGTGCCCTCCCGGCCCACGGCCAGGGGGTCGAAGCTGATGGTGGCGACACCGGCGGACCGGATGGTCGAGGTGTCCGCACCGAAGCCACCCACGACGACGACGGCCGGGAAGGGGCCGGTGCCACTCGGCAGCTGGACGCCGGCCGAGAAGCTCGCGCTCCTGCCCTGGTCCGACACGTTCACCGTGATGCTGCTGCTCGACACCGTCCCGGTGACGCTGGCCGGCTTGGCGGGCTTCTGCCCGTAGACGTGGCGCTCCGCCAGCTCCCTGGTCTCGGCCCGCAGGCAGCGCCACTGCGACTTACTGGTGATGCGGGTACCGTCCATCTTCCGGAACGGGTCGGGCAGTCTGGAGTTGGATGTCGAAGATCCGGAGCCGGGCACGGGGCAGTCGGCGCCCTCGTCCTCGACGGCCGAGGCGGCCGCGACGACGTCGGCGGCCGCCTCGGCGGTGGTTGTTTTCGCCACTACAGTTACCGTTCCGACGGCCGCGAGCGCCGCTGCCGCGAGCGCGACGACCGTTGGACGGAGCTTAGAGCAGCCCGAGCTGATGGCCACCTGGGCTCTCCTTCCGGGTGGGGTGATGGTCCCGACGGACGGCGATCGACGATCGCCGATGTCAACATTGATAAGTTTCGAACAAAGCAGTGAAACATGTCAATGCTGCACCGGAGATACCCGATCTTGGCGTCCATCGTCACCCGGTGATCACAACCCCGCCCGCCTCGCTGGAAGCCGGCTCAGTGCACGGAATCGGGATGCCCCGTCGTCGCCGAGGTACCACCACTACCGCCCGACGCGCCACCGGCCATCCCGGAGCTGTCGTCCTCGGTGACGACGTCCGGCCGCTCGTCCGTACCCGACGGTGCCGGAACCTCCGTCTCGGCGACCACCTGCGTCAACCTGGCCTGGGCGTCCTCGTCCTCCGCGCGGTCCGGATCGACCGGCTGCTCACCCTGACGCGCTCGGTATCCCATGACCGCCTCCCTCGACGCACTTCCGGACGCGACGGCCAACCGCCGTTGCCCACGAGGGCCCGTCCGCGAGGTGCACTTACCCACGGCACCCCGGAACAGTCAGGCGAGCAGGGCCGGTCTCATCTCCGCGCCCAGATTGATCGCGCTCACCACCCGGTGACCGGTGGGGTCGTAGACGTCGATGTTGTTGTTGCGCCGCATCAGTTCCCGGGCCGGAGGCGGCAGCCGGGGCGGATCGTCCATGGCCGCGCGGATCTGCTGCGCGGTCGAGATCAACCGGTTGGCCAGGGCGGCGGCGTCGACATCGGCCCGGATCCGGCCGTACTCCCAGCCGGCGGCGGTGAGGTCGAGCACCTCGAACACGTGTCGCAGCAGCAGACTCGGGTCGGTCATCCGCACCAGCCGAGGCGCCCGGGTCCCGAGGATGGTGACCGCCCCGGCCACCTGCACGTACGGGTGGAAGCCGCCCGGCAGCGCCAGCAGCGGCCACCGCAGCTGCGGTCCGGCCTCCCGCCACAGCGGCCGGTAGTTCCGGCGGTCGACCACGAGCCGGCGACCGGTACGCCGGTACAGCTCGGTGGCCTGGGCGAGCAGGTCCGCGTGGGCCGCGTCGGCGAACTCCCGGATGACCCGGGCCGCCACCAGCAGCCCGTCGTCCCCGTCCAACAGCTGGGTGACCGCGTTGGCCTGGTCGGCGTACCGGACCTGCGCGCCAGCGCCGAACCGGTGCCGAAGGTCCGTCAGGAGCGCCTCCTGCCGGACCGGATCGTGCTGGATCTGCCCCCTGCCCAGCAGACGCCGGAACCACCGCATGTCGTCTCGTTTCAGCAGCCGACTGAAGAACCGCGGCAATGTTACAAGGTCCGGCCGGTGGAAGCGGGCAGCGGTGGCGTCCCGGCGGTTCGAGCCCGGATGGGCGTCCTGCCCGCGTCAGCCCCGCTGTCCCTTGTGGGAACGGCGGGGCCTCCTTGGCGCTGGATTCCAGGCGCACCACGGCACCGCCAAGCCTACCGACAGTCCAACCTTGACGATCTTCGCGGTAGGTCACCGTCCGGGCCAGCTGCCACAGGACCGACGGCCGCCCGGCCTAACGGCCGCAGGCGTACCCCTGCATGGCACGCGGGTTCGCTCCCGCCGAGAGCAGGCCGGTGCCCGGGTCGCGGGCCACGGCGCAGAGCCGGCCCAGGCTCCATGGGCCGGAGAGCCGTACCTCGTGCCCGTACCCGCGCAGCGCGGCCAGGACGTCCCGGTCCAGCCGCTCCTCCACCACCAGCACGCCGGGCTCCATGTCACGGGGATAGAAGGACTTGGGCAGGCTGACGGTGTGCCACGCGGGTGCGTCGATGGCCTCCTGGAGCGACTGACCGCCGACGAGATGGCGCAGCAGGAACGGCAACTGCCACTGGTCCTGCTGGTCACCGCCGGGTGTGCCACAGGCCAGTACGGGTTCGCCGTCGCGGTGCACCATGGTCGGGCTCAGCGTGGTACGCGGCCGGCGACCGGGGGCCAGCGAGGAGGCGAGCCCCTCCTCCAGCCAGAACATCTGGAGCCGGCTGCCCAGCGGGAAGCCGAGTTCCGGAATGGTGGGGGAGCTCTGCAGCCAGCCGCCGCTCGGGGTCGCGGAGATCATGTTGCCCCAGCGGTCGACCACGTCGAGGTGGCAGGTGTCGCCCCGGGTCACCCCGTCCGCCCGTACCGTCGGTTCCCCCGTCGTGGCGTCCAGACCGGCCCGCCGCGCGGCACCGGCGACGACCCGGGCGGGCAGCCGTGGTTCGGCGCCGCCGGGCCGCCCCGGCCGCAGTTCGGTCGACGCCCGTGCGCTGATCAGGGCCGCCCGATCCCGCGCGTACCCGGCGGAGAGGAGGAGCTTGCCCGGTACGTCGCCGTCGCCGTACCACGCCTCGCGGTCGGCGAACGCGAGCTTGAGCGCCTCGACCTGTGCGTGGATGCCGGCCGCGGTGGCCGGCTCGTACCCCCGGGGGTCGTCCAGCGCGTCGAGGATCGACAGCGTCTCCAGCAGCACCGGTCCCTGCCCCCAGAAGCCGGTCTTCGCCACCGAGTAGCCGTGCCAGTCGAGGGTGACCGGCTCCTCCCAACTCGCCGCGTAGGCCGCCATGTCCGCACCGGTGACGAGGCCGGCGTGCGGGCGCCCGCTGGAGTCCTGGAACGGTATCCGGCTGAACCGGTCGACCGCATCCGCGACGAAACCCTCGCGCCAGGCCCGGCGCGCGGCCTCGATCTCAGTCTCCCGGTCGGCACCGACCGTCCGGCCGGCGTCGACCAGCCGCCGCAGCGTCCGGGCGTAGGCCGGGTTGGCGAACATCTCACCCGCCATCGGGGGGCTGCCGTTGCGGAGCCAGAGCGCGGCGGAGGTGTGCCAGTCCTCCTCGAACAGGGACTGTACGGCTGCCACGGTCTCGCCGACCCGACCGACCAGCGGGTGGCCGGCGCCCGCGTACCCGATCGCCGGCTCCAGCACGTCGGCGAGGCGGAGCGTGCCGTGGTCGCGCAGCAGCAGGAGCCAGGCGTCGACGGCGCCGGGTACCACCGCCGCGAGCGGGCCGGAGCCGGGGACGAGTGCCATCCCGAGGGACCGGAAGTGCGCGATGGTGGCGCCGGCCGGCGCCGGACCCTGCCCGCAGAGCACCCTCGGGGCCGGGTCCCGGACCGTCGCCACGATGGCCGGCACCTCACCGCCCGGACCGTTCAGATGCGGTTCCACGACGTGCAGGACGAATCCGGCGGCGACCGCCGCGTCGAAGGCGTTGCCGCCGCGTTCGAGGACTCCCATCGCCGTCTGGCTGGCGAGCCAGTGTGTCGAGGACACCATGCCGAAGGTCCCCTGCAGGGTTGGCCTGGTCGTGAAGGTCATCGCACCATCTCACTCGAACCGGTGGCCCGGACGTCGGGCCGGGGTACCGTCCGACCCGCGAGGACCTGCTCGCGGGCCCGTCTCAACCGTTGGCCGGGATGCCCGACCTACCCTGTCAGCCCGACGCGACCGCCGCTCCCGTCGACCTCGACCGCCGCGCCGTCCGGCAGGGCCGTCATCGCGCCCGGAACCGCCAGCACGGCCGGCAGGCCCTGCTCGCGCGCCACGATCGCGGCGTGCGAGAGCAGGCCGCCGGTCTCGGTGACCACCGCGGCGACCACGCCGAACAGCGGTGTCCAGGCCGGGTCGGTGGTCCGACACACCAGAACGTCGCCGGGGCGTACCCGGCCGAAGTCGCCGGGGCCGTGGACCACGCGCGCCGGTCCGACGGCGACGCCGGGGCTACCGGGGGTACCGGTCAGGGCGGTGCCCTCCGCCGTACGGCCCGACGGCGCGCTCGATGGTGCAGCGGTCCATGGTGCAGCGGTCGGCCGCGCGGCGCTCGGCGGTGCGGCGCTCGGCGGTGCGGCGGTGACCGGGCGGGCCTGGAGGAGCCAGATCCGGCCGTCGGCGATCGCCCATTCGATGTCCTGCGCCCCGCCCAGCAGGTCCGCCGTGTCGCGACCCAGTTTCGCGAGCCGGACGACCTCCTCGTCGGTGAGACAGCAGCGCTGCCGGTCGGCGGACGGCACCTCGCGGGTGACGACCCGGCTGCCCACCCGGTCGATCCGCCGGTCCTTGCCGCCGAGCGACCGGTGCGCGAGCGTGTCGCCGGACACCGTCCACGAGTCCGGGGTGACCAGGCCACCGACGACGCTGGCGCCCAGCCCCCACGACGCCTCGATCCGGATGTCCGTCCCGGTGAACATCACCCCCGCGACGTCGGCGTCCACCAGGCGCTGCACCAGCACGGCGACCGTCGGCGCGCCGGTGGAGACCGCCGCCGCCCGCCGGCTTCGGTAGGCGACGGCACGCTCGGACCACAGGGAGGCCCAGCAGCGGCGTACGGCTTCGGCCACCGGGCCGGACCCGCGGACTCCGAGGACGGTGTCGTGCTGTCCCGCCGCCGTGGCCTCGGCGGTGTCCTCGCCGCTCGCCGAGGAACGGACGGCGACGTAGCCCTCGCCCGGGGCTCCGACGAGCCGGTCGAGCGCGCCGGAGATCGAGTCGACCAGCGCGGGGGCGAGGGGCAGCCGCTCGATCAGCCGCCGCGCGGTGCCGGCGTCGGCGAGATCGAGTCCGGCGACCGCCTTCTCGTAGGCGGCCGTCGGCACCACGAACCCGGGCGGTACCGGCAGTCTCGCCCCGAGGAGCCGGGCAAGCACGGCGGCCTTACCGCCGGATGTCGCGGATTCGGCGTCAGCCAGGTCGATGAGCACCGCTTCTCCCTGCCGGACCGCTCCCGGACCGGATATCTCCGCCGACTCTACCCCGGGCGGGTGCCAGCGTTGACGTCCGGCGTACGGACCTAAATGCTCACTGCCATGACGCACGCCTCAACGCCGGACCTGCTCGTCCTGCACGCCGTCCGGGTGACCGGGATGGCCGACGACGCCACCGTCTCCCGGCGTACCGGCCTCGACCAGGAGACGGTCTCCGAACTGCTGAAGGACTACGAGGCCTACGGCTGGGTGACGCACGCGGAGTTCGCGGGTACCGGTGGGTGGACGCTCACCGAGCGGGGCCGGGCCGAGGATTCCAGGAGGCTCGCCGAGGAGCTGGACCGGGCCGGTGCCCGGACCGTCGTGCAGCGGGCGCACCAGGAGTTCGAGTCCCGCAACGGACGCCTGGTGCAGGCCTGCACCGACTGGCAGCTGCGACCCAGCCGGGACGACCGGCTGGCGGCCAACGACCACAGCGACCCGGAGTGGGACGGCCGGGTCCTCGACGAACTCGCCACGCTCTCCGGGGACCTGACCCGGCTGGTCGCCGGGCTGGCCGCGGTACTGGCCCGATTCGGCGGGTACGACGAGCGGTACTCCGCCGCCCTGGCACACGCCCGGGCGGGGCGGCGGCAGTGGGTGGCCGGCGTCGGTGTCGCCTCGTGTCACGCCGTCTGGATGGAGTTGCACGAGGACCTGCTCTCGACGCTGGGTATCCCGCGCGGCGCGGAGCGGGGCGCCGGGTAGGTTCCTGCCGTGGCGACTCGACACCTGTACGTGGCGCGACACGGCGCGGCGGACGCGTTCGGCGAACTCAAGGACGCCGGACGCCGGCAGTCGGCCCTGCTGGGCGAGCGACTCGCCGGCCTGCCGATCGACCACATCTGGCACTCGCCGCTGCCCCGGGCCACGGCCAGCGCCCACGAACTGGCCCGACATCTGCCCGGGGTGCCGGTGGCCGAAGCCCCCGAACTCGTCGACCACGTGCCGTACGTGCCCGGCCCGGCGGAGATGCCCCGGGGCTGGGCCGGCTTCTTCGACGGCTACGACGAGGCGGAGGCCACCTCGGGCAGCGGCCTGGCCGACGCGCTGCTGGCCCGGTTCGCGACGGTGCCGGAGCCGGGCCGCCCGGACAGCTACGAGGTGCTGATCACGCACGCGTACCCGATCGCCTGGCTGGTCCGCGCTGCGCTGCAGGCCCCGCCGGTCCGGTGGCTCAGCCTGGACAGCGCCAACACGGGACTCACGGTCATCGAGTACCGCACCGGCCTGGCACCCACCCTGGTGATGTTCAACGACCTCAGCCACCTCCGGGGCGATCTGCGCTGGACCGGAGTCCGGGCCGACGGACGGCCGTGATCTCGCCCGGCGGGCGGGCCCTCACGCCGACGCGGTCTCCGTCTCCAGGGGCAGCGCCGCCGGGGCAGCCGGGCCGGCGTCGTAACCGGCGGCCTGCAGGGCGAACAGTTCGGCGTACCGGCCGCCGGTGGCCATCAGTTCGTCGTGGGTGCCGGCCTCGACCAGCCGGCCGTGGTGCAGCACGTAGATGCGGTCGGCGTGGCGCACGTTGGCCAGCCGATGGGTGATCAGGATCGTGCTGGCCCGGCCCTGCCGGTCGCGGATGGCCTGGAACAGTGCGTTCTCGGCCCGCGGGTCGAGGGCGGACGAGGGCTCGTCCATGATCAGCAGGTCAGCGTCGCGCAGGAAGCCGCGGGCGGCGGTGATGCGCTGCCACTGCCCGCCGGAGAGGTCCTGTCCGTTGGCGAAGGTGCGGTCCAGCAGGGTGTCGTACCCGTGTGGCAGCTCACGGATCATGTCGTGCGCGACGGCGCGGGCGGCCGCGGCCTCGATGCGGTCCTGGTCGGGATCGGTGGCGATGCCACCGATCGCGATGTTGGTCGCGGCGGTGAACGGCCACTTGTGGTAGTCCTGGGTGACGACCGCGATCCGGGCGCGTAGCTCGTCGATGTCCCAGTCCCGCAGCGGCCGGCCGTTGTAGCGGACCGTTCCGCCGGTCGGGGTGCGCAGGGTGGCGATCACGGCGGCGAGGGTCGACTTGCCGGAGCCGTTCTCGCCGACGAAGGCCACCGTCTGCCCGGCACCGATGGTGAGGCTCACGCCGTCGACGGCCGGGTTGCCCCGGTCGGGGTAGCGCAGGCTGACCGCCTCCACGGTGATCTCACGCAGCCGGCCGCCGGCTGTCGTGATCTCACGCAGCCGGCCGCCGGCTGCGGCGTGCGTCGCCGTCACCCCGGTGGGCGGGAGGTACTCGGCGGCCCGGTTCATGAAGCCGGTGTAGTCGCGGAAGTGCTGGCCCTCGGTGTACACCCGGTCCACCTGGAAGGTGACCACGGACAGGGAGCGTTGCGCGGACTGCACGGCGATCACACAGGTCGCCGCGGCGGCGAGCGGGATCTGGCCGTCGACGAGCAGCAGCCCGAGCAGGACGTAGACCGCGGCCGTCGCGATGCCGCCGACCATCGCCCCGACGGTGGTGGTCGTGGTGACCCGCCGGGCCAGGGCGAGCTGGATGGCGGTCTCCACCCCCATCACCCGGTCGTACTGGTCGAGCAGGAACCGGCGCAGCCCGTACGCCCGCAGCTCCGGTGCCGACGCCCGCTCGGCCATCAGGCGGTGCAGCAGCCAGAGCCGGCGCCGACGGACCGAGCCGGCCGCGTAGGTCTGGTACCGCAGGTGACCGGCCCGCAGTGCCGCCCATGCGTTGGGCACCGTCGCGACCAGCAGCGCCACCAGCAGCAGCGGGTGGACCACGACGACGGCGACCGCCACGGCGAGCAGTCCGGCCAGCCCGGCGAGCAGGTTCATCGACGACTGCACCAGGTCGGTGGTGGAGTCCGCGCCACGGGATGCGCGCTCCATGTCGTCGGCGAACGCGTCGGCGTCGAACGCCTCCAGCCGGACCGCGGTGGTCACCTCGAACAACCCTCGTTCCACCTCCCGGTCCACCTTCGGAGCGAGCCCGTTCTGCGCGTACCCCATCGCGGTCGCCATTCCCGCCCGCAGTGTGGTCACCGCGGCGAGCGCGACCAGCGCGGGCAGGGCCGCCATCACCTTGTCCCCGGTGGGTCCGCCAGCGAACAGCTCCACCAGCACCCGCTGGGCGGCGAGCAGTCCGAACGCGGACATCACCCCCGCGCTCACCGTCGTGGCCGCCACCACCGACGTGCGGACCCGGTCGGCCCGCCAGCTCACCACGAGTGCGGCCCAGACCAGGCGGGGGAGTTCGGCGAAGACGGCGAACAGGCCCGCCTGGGCCCGTGCCCGCACTCCGGTCTCCCACCACATCTCCCGCAGTTCCGGCAGGACCGAGTCCGGCGGCGCCGGGTCGGGCGGGGTCGCTGTGCGGCGGTCCGTCGTGCGCATCGGGTACCTCCGGATCAGAAGCGGCGGTTCCGGTGCTTCCGAGGCGCAGCGGCGATCCGGCCGGCCGGCCGGTGGTGACGTCGGGGCGACCGGAGGGCATGGATGGACCGTAGGGCGAGCTCAGCCCGACACGCCCGCAGCGCCCGGCGCTGAAATTGGCGCGAACGCCAACACCAGCTCCGACGGATTTTTGACACTGACATCGTGTCGACACGACCCGAACTTTTGTCGAACGTTATGAAAGTTGGGGGATCGGCGATGAAACATCTGGACATCTAAACATAACGATCGTAGGGTTTGCCCACCAGGCAGCGGCGTGCCCGGTCAGCCATCGGACCCATCGTCCCGGTCGGCCATCACGGCGCGCGCCGCCGAGCGGTCTGCCGTGCCGTGACGGTGCGCCATCGTCCCGCTCACCCCTGGGAGGAAACGTGTTCCCACCACCCCGACGCGCGCGTCTACCCATCCTGGGCTCGGTCATGGCCCTGCTCGCCGTCGCCGCGGTGTGCCTGCCTGCCGGCGCCGCCACGGCCGCCCCGCCGCCGCAGGAGCCCGGTGTCACCCTGCGAGTGTTCGACCTGCAGGTGCCGCTGAACAACCTCTGCACCCTCAAGGCCGCGCAGACCCCCAACGTGGACAGGTTGATGCCGGTGGTCGACTGGACGAGCGCGGCCGACTTCGGCTTCGAGGACCATTTCCTGGCCCAGGCGCTCGGCAACCTCAACATCGCCCAGGCCGGCAGCTACACCTTCCGGCTGATCAGCGACGACGGGTCGCGGCTGCTGGTCGACGACGCCGTGGTCGTCGACCACGACGGGCTGCACGGACCGGACCCGAAGGACGGCACCGTCGTCCTCACCACCGGCTACCACTCGCTGCGGATCGACCACTTCGAGCGCGACGGCGGCCAACAGTTGACGCTGCAGTGGCGCACGCCCGGCTCGACGTCGTTCGTGACCGTGCCCAACTCGGTGCTGAGCACCGACGCCGGTGTCGTCCGGGTGACCGCGCCCGGCCGCAAGGAGTGTGAGGCCAGCGGTGACTCGCCCGGTGACGGGCTGCCGCTGAACGCCGTACATCCCGGCTACACCCTGACGAACCTGCGGCCCAGCGGCTTCGAGCCGCAGGTGACCGGCTTCGACTGGCTTCCGGATGGACGCCTCGCGGTGCTGACCTGGGGCGGTTCGCTGACCACCGCCGGCGAGGTCTGGCTGCTGGACAACGTCACCGGCAACACCGGCCCGGCCCAGGTGACCCGGACCCGGGTGGCCAGCGGGCTCCGGGAGCCGATGGGCATCAAGGTCGTCGACGGCAGGATGTACGTGTCGGAGAAGCACCGGTTGACCGAACTGAACGACACCGACGGCGACGGGGTGACCGACACCTACCGGACCGTCGCCACCTGGCCGTTCGGCGGGAACTTCCACGAGTTCGGGTTCGGGCTGCTCTACGCCGACGGGTTCTTCTACCTGAACCTCTCGGTGTCGATCAACTACGGCGGCGCCACCACGAACCCGCAGCCGGCGGGAAACCGGGGCACCACCATCAAGGTGAACCGGAGCACCGGCGCGGTGTCGTACCTCGCGGGCGGGCTGCGCACCCCGCACGGCATCGGCTGGGGGCCGGAGAAGGGGCTCTTCGTCACCGACAACCAGGGTGGCTACCAGCCGGCGTCCAAGCTGTTGCACATCAAGCAGGACCGGTTCTTCAACCACTACCTCAACCCGGCCGGGCCGTTCGACGACAACCCGGTGACCCCACCGGTCATCTGGTTCCCGCAGAACGAGATCGGCAACTCGCCGAGCACGCCGGTGATGATGACCGAGGGCGTCTTCGCCGGACAGATGGCGATCGGCGACGTGACGTACGGCGGCCTCCAGCGGGCGTACCTGGAGAAGGTCAACGGTGAGTACCAGGGCGCGCTGTTCCGGATGACCCAGGGGCTGGAGGCCGGCGTCTCCGAGGTCAGCGTCGGCCCGGACGGCGCCCTTTACACCGGCGGCCTGCACGGTGGCGGAAACTGGGGCCAGGAGGGCAAGCTGAGCCACGGCCTACAGAAGATCACCCCGAACGGCAGTACCGGTTTCGACATGCTGGCGATGCGGGCCCGGTCGAACGGGTTCGAGATCGAGTACACCAAGCCGATCTCGGCGGCGACCGCGACCGGGCTGGCCTCGAAGTACCGGGTAAAGCAGTGGCGGTACGTCCCGACCGCCGCCTACGGCGGGCCGAAAGTGGACGAGGAGACGCTGCCGGTCTCCTCGGCGACGCTGTCGGCGGACGGCCGGAAGGTCACCCTGGTCGTCGACGGACTCAAGGCCGGCCGGGTGGTACACGTCCGCTCGCCCCGGCCGTTCAGCGCGAGCGACGGCCAGGCGCTGTGGAGCACCGAGGTCTGGTACACCCTCAACGCCATCCCGGCCAGACGCCACCGGTGAACCTCGCACTCGGCAAGCCGGCCACGGCGGACAGTTCCTGCTCGGCGACGGAGCGCCCGGCGAAGGCCGTCAACGGCACCACCACCTCGGGCAACCTCGACAAGTGGTGCTCGTCGGGGTCGAACCGGTGGTTGCGGGTCGACCTCGGCGTCGTCCGGAGCGTGCACCGGGTCGTGCTCCGGCACGCGGGTGCCGGCGGTGAGAACGTCGCCTGGAACACCCGGGACTTCGCCGTCCAGGTCAGCACCGACGGTACGGCCTGGAGCACGTCGCGAGCGTCACCGGCAACACGGCGAACGTCACCACGCACGACATCCCGGCCGCCCAGGCGGGGTACGTCCGGCTCGCCGTGAGCGCGCCGACCAGCAGCACCGACAACGCGGCCCGGATCTACGAGTTCGAGGTGTACGGCTCCGGCGGTGCCGACCGGATCACGCTCTTCGACGGGACCACCATGAACAACTTCCAGCAGGCGAACGGGGCCGCCCCGACCTGGCCTCTGGGCAACGGCGGAGTGGAGGTGTCCGGCGGCGACGTCTGGAGCCGGCAGAGCTTCGGCGACTTCAGGCTGCACGTCGAGTTCTGGCTGCCGAACCTGCCTTCCGACGTCACCGGGCAGGCCCGGGCGAACAGCGGCATCTATCTCCAGGACCGGTACGAGTTGCAGGTGCTCGACTCGTACGGCGACACCACCCGGCCACCAACGAGTGCGGCGCCATCTACGAGAAGCTGGCGCCGAGGGTGAACGCCGCGACCGCACCACAGACCTGGCAGACCTACGACGTGACATTCCGCGCCGCCCGGTTCGGCCCGTCCGGGGCCAAGACGGAGAACGCCAGGGTGACCGTCGTGTGGAACGGCGTCACCGTGCACGACAACGCCGAGATCGACGGGCCGACCGGCGGCGGAGCCCCGGAGGGGCCCTCGGTGGGCCCGATCCGTCTCCAGGACCACGGCGACCCCGGCCCCAACCTCTTCTACCGGAACATCTGGGTCGAACCACTCAACTGACCGGTCCCGCTGCACCGCCGGTCCACCGGCGACCGGCGGTGCAGCCGGCGGCCCCCCGGCACGGCCGTGTGCCGGCTGGCGGCCCTCAGCCAACCGCCCGCCGCACGAGCGCGCCGATCCTCGCCTCCTCGTCGGCGGTCAGCTCGGTCAGGGCGAAGTAGGTCGGCCACATGTCGCCCTCGTCGAGCTTCGCCTCGGCGCTGAAGCCGAGCATCGCGTACCGGGTCCTGAACTTCGCCGCGCTCTGGAAGAAGCAGACCACCTTGCCGTCGAGGGCGTACGCGGGCATTCCGTACCAGAGCTTCGGCCGCAGGCCCGGCGCGTCGGCCTTGATCACGTCGTGCAGTCGCTCGGCGATCACCCGGTCGGACCCCGACATGTCGGCGATCTTCGCGAGTACGTCGCCCTCCGGGTCGGCCTTGGCGCCCCGCCGAGCGCCCGCCTTCAACTCCCGGGCGCGCTCCTTCAACGCCGCCCGCTCCTGCTCGGTGAAACCGTCGCGCTGTCCACCGTTCGTGGCGGTGGTCCTGGTCCTGGTCGACATGACAAACCTTCCTGTCTGTGATCGTTCGGCGTCGGGTGGTACTGGTCGCGGGGTACTGTCCGGTGGAACCCGGTCACCACCTGCCGGCAGGCTGCCGGGTCGGTGCGTTGAGCCGGTTGAACGCGTTGGCGATCGCGATGTTGAGCAGCAGCGCGGCCAGTTCCTTCTGGTCGAAGTGCGTGGCGGCCTCGTCCCATACCGGGTCCGGCACCGGATCCGGCCGGTCGGCGAGCCGGGTCACGGCCTCGGTCAGCGCCAGCGCGGCACGCTCCTCGGCGCTGAACCAGGGGGTCTGCCGCCAGGCGGCGACGGCGTACACCTGTTCGTCGGTCGCGCCGTGCCGCCGGGCCTGGTGGGCGCCCCCGGCCACGCACGGGCCGCAGCCGTTGATCTGGCTGGCTCGCAGGTGGCTCAGGGCCAACAGCCGGCCGTCCAGCCCGGCATCCACGACGGCCCGGTTGACCGCCATCAGGGCCTCCATCGCCTCCGGGAGCAGGACCGCCGGGTTCGGCATGCGCTCGGTCGACATCTCTTCTCCTTCGTCCCGCAGCGCCCGTCCCTCGGCGTTCAGCCGGGCGTGTCGCTGACCGGAGTCATCCGACCATCGGCGCACCGGCATCCGCCCGGCCCGTGGGACACCGTGGGACAGCCCGCACCCCCGCTACCAGCGCAAACACCCCACCGATCCGTCGTCGGCGCGGCGGGACAGGGTACGGTGTCGCAGGTGTCCGGCCCCCAGGATCGACTGGTGGCTCAGCTCGCCCGAATCAAGGAGCTGAGCGGACTCAGCCTGCGCGCCCTCGCCCGCCAGACCGGTCTGAGCAGCTCGTCGCTGTCCCGCTACCTGACCGGCCGGCTCGTGCCGCCCTGGCAGGCCGTCGTGGCGCTGTGCCGGGCCGTGGGCCGCGACCCCCGGCCGCTGCGACCGGTCTGGGTCGAGGCGACCAAAGCCGGCCCGGCACCCGCCCCGCGTCGCAACGACCTGCCGGCCGACCTCTTCGACTTCACCGGCCGGCAGGCCGAGTCCGCGCTGGTCGAGGAGATCCTGGGCAGCGCCGGCGCGGTCACGATCGACGGCATGGCGGGCGTGGGCAAGACCAGCCTGGCCGTGCATGTGGTCCATCGGCTCGCCCCGGCATATCCAGACGGCGGGCTCTACCTCGACCTTCAGGGCTTCACCCCGGGCCAGGAGCCGCTGGAGCCGCACACCGCGCTGGGCCGGCTGCTGGGCGCGTTGGACGTCCCGCACGCCCCGGCCGGCACCCCGGAACGCACCGCGCTCTGGCGGTCGGAGCTGTCCCGGCGACGAGTGCTCGTGGTCCTCGACAACGCGGTCGACGCGGAGCAGGTACGTCCGCTGCTTCCCGGCGCGGGCAAATCGGCGGTCCTCATCACCAGCCGGCAACGGCTGGTCAGCCTGGACGGGGTGCCGCCGGTGTCCCTGGCGCCACTGACCGACGTCGACGCGGCGCAGCTGTTCGGCCGGGCGGCCGGGCTCGCACTCGGCGCGGAGGAGGCGGTCGGCCAGGTGCTGCGGCAGTGCGACGGGCTACCGCTGGCGCTGCGGATGGCGGGTGCCCGGCTCCGGCACCGCCCCGGCTGGACCGTGGCGGTGCTCGCCGAGCGGCTGCGCGTCACCCCCGGCCGCTTCGACGCCGTCTTCGGCATGTCCCTGCAGCAGCTCGACGCCGTGCAGCGCCGTACCTTCCGACTGCTCGGTGTGCTGCCGGGCGCCGACTTCGACGCGGCGGTGGTGGGCGCGCTGACCGAGATGCCGCCGGACCGGGTCGGCGCGGCGCTGGAGGAGCTGGTCGACGCCCACCTGGTCCAGGAGCCCTCGCCGGGGCGGTACCGGATGCACGACCTGATCCGGCAGTACGCGGCGGACGTCGCCGCCGACGAGGAGCCGCGGGCCGAAGCCGCCCTGCGCCGGGCCCTGACGCACTACCTGGCGCAGGCCGTCGCGCACGATCGGACACTGCCCTCGCCGCACCGCCCGCAACCCTCGCCGGGAGATCCGGCGCAGGCCATGGCCTGGTTCGACCTCGAGTACGTCAACCTGGTCGCCTGCTTCGACGCCGCGGTGCGGCTTGGCCAGGACGAGGTGGTGGCCGAGCTGCCGCAGGCCATGCGCGTCTGGTTTTTCCGGCACCGCGGAACCGACGACCAGGCACGCCTGCTCGAAGCCGCGGCGGCTGCGGCGGCACGTCTCGGCCGCGACCGGGAGCGCGCCGCGCTCCTCGCGGACCTCGGTCACACCCACGCCGCCGCCGGCCGCCTCACCGAGGCGCTCGCCGCCTACGAACTGGCCGAGCGGTCGGGACCGGATGACGACCTCGCCGGGGCGCTGGCCCTGCGCACCGGCTTCGTGCGCCGGGATCTCGGCGACCTCGAGGCGGCACAGGCGCACTTTCGGCGGGCCCGCCAGCTGTTCGAGAAGACCGGGCGTCGACCGGGGCAGTCCCAGGCGCTGGCCTTCGACGGATGGGTGACACTCCACCTCGGGCGGCCCGGCGAAGCCGTCGAGCTGGCCCGGGCCTCGGTCGCGCTGGCCGAGGGGCCGGCCCAGATCACCGGGCTGGTCACCCTCGGCGTCGCGCTGGCGGCGGACGACCCGACGGAGTCGCTGCGCACGCTGCACGAGGCGTTACACCTGTCCGAACAGCACGATCTCCGACACAACCAGGCGTGGTGTCACAACTACCTCGGTGTCGCGCTGCGGATCATGGGTTCACCCGAGCGGGCGCTCGAACACCACCGGCGCGCCTTCGAGCTCCTGGAACCGTTGGCCGAGGTGCAGATGGAAATCGACTTTCTGCACACCTACGCCGAGACGTGCCGCGCGGCGGGGCGCGGTGCCGAGGCGCTGGCGCTGCTCGACCGAACCATCGAGCTCGCGCGTGAGCTGCACCGGCCCTACGACGAGGAGCGCGCCCGTGCGGCACGAGAGATCGTCCGGGCCGCCTGCTGAGCCGCCGGGTGGCCGCCCCGGTGCCCCGTGCAGGCCGCCGGCCCCCAGCTTCCCGGGGATTGGGGTGCATTACCGCCTCGATCGTGCCACGCCGAAACTCGATCTGGCGGCGGTCTCACCTCGCGGTATCCGTTCTGCGGCCGATCGGGTTGGATACCGCGGCTGAAGGATCGACGAGGAGACCGGCGACGGGACCGGGTGGCTAACCGAACCGGTCGGCGAGCTTCGTCAGCTTGGTGACGTACGCCGGCCAGTCGTAGTCGTCGGGGACGTTGGTGTTTTCCCGCCGCAAGCCGACCGCGCTGTCGTGCTGCTCGCGCATGATGTCGGCCTGACCGGCGTGCCGGGTGATGTCGCAGATCACGTGCACGATGACCCGGTGCAGCGTGACGTCCTGCCGACCTGGCCGCCACCACGGCACCCGCCCGGGCGCGTCGAGCGGTAGCTGTTCGATCGTCCGATCCGCGAAGACCCCGACCCGCCGATACAGGTCGATCAGCCCATCCTTCGTCTCGTCCTCCGATGCGTACCAGTCCGCCTGCGGGTCCTCCTCGTACGCCTGCACGGGTACCAGTTCCTCAGGTGTCGGGAACTCTCGCCCGAAGGTGGGCCCGAAGTAGCCGGCTTCGACATGGAGGCAGTGCTTGAGGACCCCCAGCAGGTTGTTGCCGGTCGCGGTGCGGGGCATCCTGGCCTCGCGCTCGCTCAGCCCGTCCAGTTTCCAGATCAGGTCCTCGCGAGTCGCCTGCAGGTAGTGTCGCAGCGCGGCCTTCGGGGCGCCGAGGTCAGTCATGCCTCCCAGTCTTCCCCATCCGGCCGAGCCGTTCGTGCGGGGTGTCGCCGCACCGCGACGCCCCGGTGGCTGAGATGGTCAGCGGGCAGCGACGCGGGGCACCAGCGGTTCACTAGGCATGCGCGTGCTGTTCCTCGGCGCTCGCCGAGGTGCGGGTGGTGGTGCCGCTCAGTTGGCGCGCCGAGTTGACCAGGCCGACGAGACTGAAGGCCTGCGGGGTGTTGCCGAGGTGGCGCCCAGTCACCGGGTCGTACTCCTCGGCCAGCAGCCCCACGTCGTTGCGGAGGTCGAGCAGCCGCCCGAAGAGCGCCGTGGCCTCCTCCTGGCGGCCGATCCCGTGTAGGGCGTCGACCAGCCAGAAGGTGCAGGCCAGGAAGGCGCCCTCGGTGCCCGGCAGGCCGTCGACATTCTCGTCCTGCTGAGGGTGGTAGCGCAGCACGAAACCGTCGGTGCAGAGTTCCCGTTGAATGGCGTCGACCGTGCCGATCATGCGTTGGTCGTCCCAGGGCAGGAAGCCCACCCGGGGTAGGAGCAGCAGCGCGGCGTCGAGCCCTCGGGAGCCGTAGAACTGGGTGAACGTGTTGCGGTCCGCGTCGAAGCCGCGCTGGCAGACCTCGGTGTGGATCTCGTCCCGCACCGCGCGCCACCGATCGATCGGCCCGTCCAGGCCGTGGTGTCGCACGGCGGCGATCGCCCGGTCGAACCCCGTCCAGGCGAGGACCTTGGAGTGGACGAACTGCTGGCGAGGGCCGCGTACCTCCCAGAGGCTGTTGTCGGGCCGACGCCAGTTTCCTTCGAGAAAGTCGAGCAGCTCCCGCTGCACCTCCCAGGCGGTTTCCATCGGGTCGATCCCGGCCTCGCGGCCCAGGTGCATGCCCTCCAGTACCTCTCCCCAGACGTCGAGCTGGAACTGGTCGGCGGCGGCGTTACCGATCCGGACCGGTTTGGCGCCCTCGTAGCCGGAGAGCTCGTCGATCGTGTACTCGGGCAGCCGGCGGGCGCCGTCGAGACCGTACATGATCTGTAGCTTGGCGGGGTCCCCGGCGACCGCCCGCAGCAACCACTCCCGCCATGCCTTTGCCTCCTCGGCGAAGCCGGTGCCGAGCAGCGCCTGGAGGGTGAAGGTGGCGTCCCGCAGCCAGCAGTAGCGGTAGTCCCAGTTGCGGGGACCGCCGAGTTGCTCCGGCAGCGAGGTGGTGGCTGCGGCGACGATGCCGCCGGTCGGAGCGTAGGTGAGCGCCTTCAGGGTGATCAGGGCACGGCGTACCGCCTCCGGCCACCGTCCCCGGTAGCTGCAGTGGCCGATCCACTGGGTCCAGAACTGTTCGGTCTCCGCCACCGCCCGGTAGGCGTCCACCGGTTCCGGACGGGGCAGATGCGACGGCCGGTAGGTGAGCACGAACGGCACCCGCTGTCCGGCGCGTACGGTGAAGTCCGCGATGGTGGATCGGGAGGTCCCGCCCAGTTCGGTGTCGGTGGACAGCCACACGGCGTCCGGTCCGGCGATCGCGCCGAGATCGCCGCCGTGGCGGCGGACCCAGGGTGCGACCTGGCCGTAGTCGAACCGCAGCCGCATCTGCATCCGCATCGGCACGGCACCGGAGAGCCCTTCGACGATACGTACGACGTCGGCGGCCCGGCCTCGCGGCGGCATGCAGTCGATGACCCGGACCGAGCCCTCCGGGGTCTCCCATTCGGTTTCCAGGATGAGGGTCTCGCCCCGGTAGCGACGCCGGGTGGCGTGCCCGCCGGCCGCCGGGGCGATACGCCAGTGCCCGGCGCTGTCGTCGTGCAGCAGGGCGGCGAAGCACGCGGGTGAGTCGAAGCGGGGCAGGCACAGCCAGTCGATCGAGCCGTCGCGGCCGACCAGTGCGGCCGTCTGCAGGTCACCGATCACGGCGTAGTCCTCGATGAGGCCGGGCATCCGGCGTCTCCTTCCGGTCGGGTCCCAGGTGTTGGCGGGTCGGGCTCGGCACGGCCAGTATCGCCCCGACCGGCCGGGCCCGGCTCAGCGGACGCCGCCCATGAGCCGGCGCAGCAGCGGGCTGAGCATGGCGAGGACGATGCCGAGCGCGATCGCGACACCACCCAGAACGCCGAAGTAGGCGGTCTCGTGCGACTCGTCGTAGTAACCGGCGAGGGTGCCGGACAGGGCGGTGCCGAGGGCGACCGAGAGGAAGAACAGCGCGACCATCTGGGTGTGGAACGCTCGGGGGGCAAGCTTGGTCGACAGCGACAGGCCGACCGGCGACAGCAGCAGCTCGGCGACGGTGAACCCGAACAGGATGCCGACCAGCGCCAGCAGCGGCGCACTGTTCGGACCACCGCCGGCCAGCGGCAGGAAGAGCAGGAACGCCAGGCCCATCAGGATCGTACCGGCGGCGAACTTGACCGGGGCCGACGGCTGGCGCGGCCCGAGTCTGGTCCACAGCGCGGTGAACAGGCCGGCGAGCAGGATGATGAAGACCGGGTTGATCGACTGGACCCAGGAGACCGGCATCTGCCAACCGAGGATGTGCCGGTCCAGCCGGGTGTCCGAATAGATGGTGACGACGGTGAACTGCTGCTGGTACAGCGACCAGAAGGCCGTGCTGGCGACGAACATCGGGATGAACGCGAACACCCGCCGCCGTTCGGTCCCGGTGATCGCCCTGCTGGTCAGGATCACCACGAAGTACGCCACCGCGGCGAGCGCGCTCAGGACGACGACGATCGCGGACAACCGCCGCGCCGGGAGCATTCCCGCGACGACGAGTACGGCGACGAGCCCGAGCGCTATCGCGGCACCGACCGCGACCAGTGGCCGGCGTGCGGCGGGCAGCGGATTGGGCACCTCCCGGGCGGCGCCGGTCAGCCGGCCACGGCCGAGCGCGTACTGCGTCAGCCCGGCCACCATGCCGACGGCGGCCAGGCCGAACCCGTAGTGGAAGCCGACGCTCTTCTGCAGCAGACCGGTGGCCAGCGGCCCGGCCAGGGCACCGAGGTTGATGCCGAGGTAGAACAGCGAGAAGCCGGCGTCCCTGCGGTGATCATCCTCGGCATAGAGGGATCCGACGAGTGAGGTCGCGGTGGCCTTCACGCCTCCGCTGCCGAGCGCGATCTGGATCAGGCCGACGCCCACCCCGATCAGCCCGGGCAGCACCGCCAGGGAGAGATGGCCGAGCATGACCAGAATCGCGCTGTAGAACAGCACCCGCTCGGCACCGAACAGCCGGTCGGCCAGCCAGGCGCCGAGCACGGTGGAGAGGTGTCAAGCCCCGGGTTTGATGGAGAGTTGGTTAGCTGGTTTCCAGGGGTGCGGTGACCGGCTGGGTCATCGCGTGTAGTGCCTCGTGCTCGGCGGGCGGGACGTGCCCGAGCTCGCCGTGTAGGCGCCGGTTGTTGTACCAGTCGATGTACTCGACGGTGGCCATCTCCAGGTCGTCGAGTCCACGCCACGGGCCTTTGTTGCGGACGAGTTCGGCCTTGTACAGGGAGTTGAACGCCTCGGCCATGGCGTTGTCGTAGGAGTCGCCCTTGGAGCCGACCGAGGCGACGGCGCCGGCCTCGGCCAGCCGCTGGGTGTAGCGGATCGCTCGATACTGGACTCCCCGGTCGGAGTGGTGGACCAGTCCGCCCAGGTCAGCGCCTTGATTCTCGCGGCGCCAGATCGCCATCTTCAACGCGTCGAGGGCCAGACCGGTGTAGAGACTCGTGGACACCTGCCAGCCGACGATCATGCGGGAGTGCACGTCGAGGACGAACGCGGCGTACACCCAGCCCACGCTGGTGCGCACGTAGGTCAGGTCCGCGACCCACAGCTGGTTCGGCCCGGCTGCGGTGAAGTCCCGTCTGACCAGGTCAGCAGGGCGGCTGGTCTCGGCTGCCGGGCGGGTCGTGCGTGGCGACTTGTCGCGCAGCAGCCCACGCAGCCCGGACTCACGCATCAGCCGCTCGACCGTGCACCGGGCCACCCGCACCCCTTGGCGGTGCAGCTCGTGCCAGATCTTGCGGGCGCCGTAGACGCCGTAGTTGGCCGTGTGGACCTGCTCGATCATCGCGGTCAGCTCCTCGTCGCGCCGACAGCGGGCGCTGGCGGGGCGGGTCTTGGCGGCGTAGTAGGTCGACGGTGCGATCTGCGCCGGCGTGTCTTCGAGCGCCCGCAGGACCGGCTGGACACCGTGTTCGGCCTTCTGGGAGTCGACGAAGTCGACCTTCATCGCGACGGACGGTCCAGCTCCGCCGCGAAGAAACTCGCCGCGGACTTCAGGATCTGGTTCGCCCGCCGCAGCTCACGCACTTCCCGTTCCAGGGCGGCGATGCGTTCGGCGTCGCCGCTGGTGGTCCCCGGCCGCTGCCCGGCGTCGGTCTCGGCCTGCTTCACCCACGTGCGCAACGCCTCCGGATGAACCCCGAGCTGACCGGCGATCCGCCGGATCGCCCCGACCGCGGACGCCGGATCCCGGCGGGCCTCGACCGCCAACCGGGTAGCACGCTCACGCAGCTCATCGCTGTACTTCTTCGGTGCCGGCATCGCTAGTGTTCCTCCCAGGTTTCGATGTCTCCATCAAACCCGGTGCGGAACAAGGTACACCAGCCCGCCGTACGCCCCGACGATGCTGGTCGCGGTGTCCCGGTTGATTCCGAGCCCGCCCTCCGCACTTGTGTAGTACAGGTAGATGAGCAGGATGCCCTGCATGCCGTAGAAGGAGAACCGTTCCCAGAGTTCGACACCGAACAGGTTCGCCAGCATCCGTGGCTGTCCGAAGAACGTCTTCTCCGCCCTGGGCGGCGGCGTGCGATCGACCCCGGTCATGCCGTGCCCCTACCCGCCTCGCCCGGACACTATGCGACGTTCCACCGCCGTTGTCGGGTGGCCAGGGATCGGGACGCACCGGGCGGGCCGGCTGCGGTCAGTCCTGTCGCACGCAGAACTCGTTGCCGTCCGGATCGGCCAGCACCACGGCGCCATCGTCGGCGACCTCCAGCCGGGTGGCGCCGAGGGACACCAGCCGGTCGACCTCGATCCGCTGGTCACCGCCGGCCGGAACGAGCTCGAAGCGCTGCCGGTTCCGGCCGGTCTTCGGGGCCACCGGCGGGCCTCCCCACGCGACCTTCGTGCCGCCCAGTGGTGACTGGATCGCGGTCTCCTGGTTCTGGTCCCACACCAGCGGCCAGCCCAGCGCCTCGCTCCAGAAGAGGCCGACCTCCCGGGTGCCGTCGCAGGCGAGCTCTCCGAGCAGGCCGCAGTCGGCAAGGAAGGCGTTGCCGGGCTCGATCACGCAGAACTCGTTGCCCTCGGGGTCGGCCAGGACGATGTGCCCCTCCTCGGGGCGCTGCCCGACATCGAGATGGCCGGCACCGAGTTCCAGGGCCGTCGCCACCCGCTGCTGCTGCCCGATGTCGTCGCTGGTCAGATGGAGGTGCAGCCAGTTGAGCCCCACCCTTCCCGCGCGGCTCGGCACGAACCTGAGACCGAGCTGTCCGTCCTCGCCGGGCAGGACCGGGCCACCGGCCCCGTCGACGATCTCCCGGGACAGCATGCCGGCCCAGAACCGCGCCAGGCGGGCCGGGTGCTGCGCATCGAAGGTCACCGTCAGCGGTCGTGGAAGCACCCTCGCACGATAGGCACCCGTCCCCGGGACGACAAGGCACTTTGCCGAAGCTGCCCCCCTACGGGGTTCACCGGCGGACAAGGGCGTGATCCGCGGGTTCATGCCGGCTACGGCAGCTCCGCAGGCAGCGTCATCCGCCGTACGGCCGGTCCGGTGTCTCGTCCCACTCGAACGCCGGGTCGTCGGTCCAGCCGAAGCCGGTGAAGATCCGGTCCGGCCGCCCCAGCTGCAGCGCGGCGACGAACTCGCCGAGGTCGAAGGACCAGTCGAGCAGGGCGCAGGCGGCGGCCTCGGCGATCGCGGCCGGCGATTGGTCGGTCGGGCCGAGCCGCTCGCGGGTGTCCCGGACGAGGAGCACGGCGGCGACCAGCGGCACCAGCAGGGCGGTACGCCCCCGGGAGCGCCGGAGTCCGGGCAGCGCCGCCGCAGCGGCCATCATCAGCGCTCCGACCCGGTTCAGCTTGGGCCGGCCCCGCTTCGGGTGGACGTCGAGCAGCCACTGCCCGGACCGTCCGTAGGTGACCAGTCGCCGGCTCACCGTGCCGAGCGAGTCGGTACTGCCCTTGTCGTGCACGACCACCGCCGCCGGGTCGCAGGCGATCGTCCAGCCCGCCTCGGTGAGTCGGATTCCCAGGTCCACGTCCTCGCCGCCGACGACGGTCAACGGGCGTTCGGCGAAGCCGCCGACGGACTGGAACGCGTTCTTGCGGACGGCCAGGTTGCAGGTCGTGGCCCAGCCGACCCGACGGCACCGGGCGGGCCACTCGAACGCGGCGTTGAGTAGCCGGGAGCGGCGCATCACCCGGAAGACGGCGGTTTCCGCCCCCGCCACGTAGGTCGGTCCGGCCACCGCGCCGACCTCGGGCTGGGCGGCCCGCAGGGTCTTCAGGTGCCGCTGCAACAGGTCCGGGGTGGCCAGGCAGTCCGAATCGATGAAGAGCACCAGATCGTAGTTTGCCAGCCGCACCCCCAGGTTGCGCTTGGCGCCGACGTGCCGGGGCCCGAGGACGTACCTCGCGTCGTGCTCCGCGCACTGGGCCCGGTGCAGCCGGGCGTCGGCCGGGGGCGAGTCGTCCACCACCAGCACCTGCACCGGTTCCGGGCAGAACGCGATGGCCTCGCGCAGGCTGGACAGCAGTGCCCGGGTCTCGTGGACCCGGCCCTTGACCGGTACGACGACCGAAAGACCCCGTTCCGTCACCTCGGCACCCCACTTCGCTCTCCGGAGGCCGCCCGGGCCCCCGTGCCCCGGATCACCGTGTCCAGGGCGCCCATCACCTCTGCCACGGGTACCGGCACCAGCGGGCGCCCGTCCTCGCCCCGCACCGGTCGGCCCGGGCCGTCGAGCAGCACCATCAGCACCTCGTCCGGCGCGCAGCCGGCGTAGCCGCGTTTGTTGTCGGCGGTCAGCGCCCGCAGCACGGCCGCCCGGTCGAGCCGGCGGAACCGGTCGCCGGCCTCCGGCAGCCCGAGCAGCGCGGTCAGCCCGTGGTGTGCCTCGACGGTGTCCTGGTCCAGCCCGTACCTGCGGCGGCCCAGTTCGGCCGCGACGAGCATGCCCCAGGCGACCGCCTCGCCGTGCCCGACCGCGCCGGCCGAGGCGAACTCGACGGCGTGCCCGACGGTGTGGCCGTACTCGAAGACCACGGCCGGGCCCCGCTCGTGCGGATCGCCGACCAGGTACGGCTGCTTGGCCTCGATCCCGATCTCCAGCAGCTCGCGCAGCGCGGCCATCGGGCGGTGCCGCAGCTCGGTCATCGCCCGGACGAACCGCTCGCGTTCTCCGGGGACCGCGACCAGGATGTTCTTTGCCATCTCGGCGAGACCGGTGTGCAGGTTGCCCTGCGGCACGGTACTCAGCCAGCGCAGGTCGCAGGCGATCAGCGAGGGCGGGAAGTAGGCGCCGCAGAGGTTCTTTCCGGCCGGCAGGTTGACCCCCTGCTTGAGCGAGATCACCGCGTCGAACGCCGCGACCGGGGTGGTCGGGGCGTGCACCAGCCGGGTGCCCCGGTAGAGCAGCGCGGCGGCGAGTCCGGCGACGTTGCCGACCGTCCCGCCGCCCATCGCCAGGATCGCCGAGCGGCGGGTGAGCTTCCGTTCGGTGGCGTACTCCAGGATGGCCTGTACGGAGTAGAGCGTCTTGTGCGCCTCGACCGCGTCCAGGGTGAACGTCTCGACCCGCAGGTGCCGGGCGAGCGGGACGGTCAGCCGGCCCGCGTGGTCCTTCACCTGCCGGTCGGCGACCACCAGCACCGCGTCGGCGTCGGCGAGCCGGGCCGCGACCGTGTCGACCAGTTCCGGTAGGCAGTCGGCGCCGTACCGGTAGGGAACCCGGATGTCGCCGAAGACCAGATCTCGCTCGGTCAGCGTCATCGGGCACCGGTCATCTTGACGTTGAGTGACCGAGAATTTTCGGAAATAAGGCCGGTCGCCGAGTGTTCCGATATCGGCCGGAGGGTGTCTGTCGCGCGCTGGTTGGGCAAGGTCAAGGCCGGGCCCTCCCCCTGGTGAAATGCCACCACAACCAGCCGGAAGGGGTGGCCTCAGGACCATCGGCGTCAGATTAGATCAGCTAAGATCGATCAGCAAGCCTTCCGGAAAATGTCCGCAACGACCAGCGGCTTTTTCGGGACCGACGGTCACTCGACCAGCGACCGGTAGTCGATTTTTCCGTTCGGACGGCGCGGCAGCCGGTCGACCGCCGTGGCCAGCACCCCGAGCCGGTGCAGCCCGAGCCGCCCGGTCACCGTGCCGACCACCGCCGCCAACCGCTCCCGGTCGGCCTTCTCGCAGAAGACCTGGATCCGGTCCCCGGCCGGTACGGCGGCGGCGGGGACGATCCCCGCGACCAGGTGTTCCACGGCGTCGAGGTTCACCCGGACCCCGAAGGCCTTGCCGATCCGGCCCAGCCGGCCGGAGAGCCACAGGTAGCCGTCGTCGTCGAGCCGGCCGGTGTCCCCGGTGCGCAGCGTGCCGCACAGGTCGTCGCCCCGGCCGAGATCCGCTGCGGTCTCGGCGTAGCCCAGCATCACGCCCGGCCCGTGCACCAGCACCTCACCGCTGCCCGGGTCGCCCGGCCCGGCCGGATCGGGCTCGATCGACAGCCGGGTACCCGGCAGCGGCGGGCCGACCGAACCGAGCTTGGCCGGCAACCGCTCCGGTGGCAGTACGCAGATCCGGGGCCCGGCCTCGGTCTGGCCGTACATCATGTACAGCCGGCCACCGTGTGCGGCCATCGCGGTGGAGAAGCTGGTGGCCAGCTCGTTGGAAAGCCGGCCACCGGCGGTGGTGAGCACCCGGACGCTCGGGCTGCGCTCCGGGCTCCACGGCTTGCGGGCCAGCAGTTCGTAGGTGTGCGGCACGCCGGCCAGCGAGGTGACGCCGTACCGGTCGACGTCCCGCCAGAAGCCCTGGTCGAGTACGCCCCGCCGGTCCAGCACCACCGTCGCGCCGGCGAGCAGGTGGCTGTGCAGCACGCTGAGCCCGTAGGAGTAGCACAGCGGCAGGGTGGTGACGGCGACGTCGTCCGGGCCGATCCCGAGGGCGGTGCGGATCGCCCGGGTGTTGGCCAGCACGCCGGCGGTCGACAGCCGGACCAGCCGGGGCTGACCGGTCGATCCCGACGTGCCGAGCAGCAGGCCGAGCCGGTCGTGCGCCGGGACCTCCGGTCCGGCCCGCCGGACCCAGGTCGGCCCGAGCCCGGCCGGCTCCACCGACCGGTAGCCCGGTGGCGGGTCGGCGCCGGCCGGCCCGGGAACGCCGGGTGCCGCCAGCGCCTCCAGATTGAGTACGGCGGCCGGGCCGAACCGGTCGACCAGGTCCCGTACCGGACCGGTTCCGATGCCCGCCCCCCAGACGACGACCGGCCGATGGGCCCGCAACGCGCCCAGATAGCGCAGCACCGGGCGGAGTTCGGGCGGCAGCGGACAGACCACGACGCCCGGCGGAACCGGTTCGAGGGCCCGGACGACGGCGTCGAGCGCGGTATCGAGCCGGGCTCCGGAGCACGTCTCACCGGTGACCGCGTCGATCAGCCGCGCTCCCGGTGCCGGCAGCGGGATCATCGACCGAAAAGTACCCGGTACTTCCGGATGCGGCCAGACCCCGCCGGCCCGTCGATCGGGAACTCTCCGGCACCGGGACCGGTCGCTTCGCCACCGGTGGGGCGGCCGGCGGCTGCGGCGTACCCGGCCGGCCGCCGCGGCGTACCCGACCCGGCCGACCTCGGCCGGAGCTGCGGTCGAGGGCATCCAGCGCCGATTGCCCATGTTCGACATTGAAGCCGGCTGCTATGTTGTGGTCGACGCTGATCATCCTCACCGGCTTCCGGAACATCTTCGGAACTTGGGTTCCGACGTGCCCGCCGGGCTGGCCGGTCAGCAGCCGAACGGGGAGTCGCCTTGTCCACACTGGACCGCGACCGCACCACGCCGGAGAGTCGGGCCGAGCGCATCGCCCGGCTCTCCGAGGCCAAGCGGGCGATGCTGGCCCGCCGGCTCGGCACCGTCGACACCGGCCCGGCATGCACCGTGCCGCGCCGGCCCGACACGGCCGACCCGGAGCTCTCCTGGGCCCAGGAACGGCTGTGGTTCATGGAGCAGTTCGCCCCCGGCACCGCCGCCTACGTGGTCCCGGTCGTGCTGCGGCTGCGCGGCCCGGTGGATCCGTCGGCGGTACGCCGCGCCCTCGACCACTGCGTCATCCGACACGACAGCCTGCGTACCGGCTTCACCGCCGGCCCGGACGGCACCGCCGGCACCTACGTCGTGGACCCCGTGCCGGTGCCACTGGCCGAGGTGGCCGTCGACGGGAACGAACCCGTCGAGCCGGAGCCGGCCGGCGGCTCCGCCGAGGTCGACGCCGACCGGCCCGGGCCGCGCGTCGGCGGCTCCGGACCGTCCCGGGTGGAGGAGGCCACCCGGCGGCTGATCACCGCCGAGCTGGCTCGGCCGTTCGACCTGGCGGCGCCGCCACTGCTGCGGGCCACGCTGTTCCGGCTCGGTGCCGACGACCACGTCCTGCTGCTCGCCATCCACCACATCGTCTGCGACGGCTGGTCCGCCGACGTACTGGTCGGGGAGGTCGGCGAGCAGTTGGCGGCCGAGGCGGGCGGGCTCCCGCCGGTCCTGCCCGAACTCCCGATCCGGTACGCGGACTACGCGGCGTGGCAGCGCGGCCGGGCCGACTCGGGCGGCTACTCCGCCGACCTGGACTACTGGCAGCCCCGGCTGGCCGGACTGCCGCCGCTGGAGCTGCCGACCGACCGGCCCCGCCCGGACCGCCAGACGTACGTCGGCGCGACCCAGACCTGCACGGTCGAGCCCGAGCTGGCCGAGCGGCTGGTGGCGCTGGGGCGCCGGCACAACGCCACGCCCTACATGACGCTGCTCGCCGCGTTCCAGGTGCTGCTCGCCCGGCATTCCGGGCAGCGGGACTTCGCGGTGGGCTCGCCGGTGGCCGGCCGCACACTGCCCGAACTCGACCCGATGGTCGGGATGTTCCTGAACATGTTGACCATGCGCACCGAACTGGCCGGCGACCCCACCTTCGCCGAGCTGCTCGACCGGACCAGGGACGCCACGCTTGACGCGTACGCCCATCAGGAGCTGCCGTTCGAGCGGTTGGTCAGCCGGCTCAAGCTGGTCCGCGACGTACGCCGGCCGCCGCTGTTCCAGGTGCTCTTCGCCCTGCAGAGTTACGGTGGCCGGGGCGCCCGCACCGAGCCGGCGCGACCGGCTCCGGACCGGCTCGCCGGGCCCCGGATCGAGGCCTTCGACTTCGCCCACCCGGCCACCCGCTTCGACCTGGAGCTGTACGTCGCCCCGGACGCCGCCCGGGGTGGGCTGCACTGCACCTTCGTCTACCATCGCGACCTGTTCGACCCGCAGACCTGCGCCCGGCTGATCGAAGGCTGGCAGCGGCTGCTCCGGGACGTGGTCGAGGCGCCGGACCGGCGGCTGTCCGAACTGGACCCGTTGACCCCGGGCGAGCGGGACGCGCTGCGGCGCTGGAACGACACCGCCGTGCCGGTCACCGGCCCGGCCACCCTGGTGGAACTGGTCGAGGCCCGGGTCCGGGCCACCCCGCACGCCGTCGCGGTGCGCTTCGAGGACCGGTGGTGCGACTACGCGGAGCTGAACGCCCGGGCCAACCAGGTGGCGCATCGGCTCCGGGCCGCCGGGGTGGGCCGCGACGACGTGGTGGCGGTCTGCGCCGAGCGTTCCGTCGAACTGGTGGTGGCGCTGCTCGGCGTCCTCAAGGCCGGCGCCGGCTATCTGCCGCTGGACCCGGACTATCCCGCCAGGCGACTGTCGTACATGCTCGCCGACAGCGGCGCCCGGGTGCTGCTGCGGCAGCGGGGAGCGGACCCACTCCGACCCGGGACGGTGGCAGCCGGGCCGACCGGGGCGGCGCCGCCCGACGGACCCGCCCCGGCGGCCGGCCGGCCCGGACCGCCGGACGGGGTTCCGCCGGTGCCGGCCGCCGACCCGGCGGTCCACACGCTGCTGCTGGACGACCCCGGGACCTGGGCCGACCAGCCCCGCCAGGATCCGCCGCCGCTCGCCGGAGCGGGCGACCTGGCGTACGTCATCTACACCTCCGGGTCGACCGGCCGGCCCAAGGGCGTGCTCGTCACGCACCGGGCGGTGGTGAACCGGCTGGACTGGATGCAGCGGGCGTACCGGCTCGGCGCCGACGACGTGGTGCTGCAGAAGACGCCGGCCGGCTTCGACGTCTCGGTCTGGGAGTTCTTCTGGCCGCTGGCCACCGGGGCCCGGCTGGTGCTGGCCCGACCGGGCGGGCAGCGGGACGCCGGGTACCTGCGCGACCTGATCGTCGCCGAGTCGGTGACCACCGTCCACTTCGTGCCGTCGATGCTCTCGGTGTTCCTCACCGAGGACGTCAGCGGCTGCCGGTCGCTGCGCCGGGTGATCTGTAGCGGGGAGGCGCTGGGCCCGGGACTGGCCGCCGAGGCGGTCCGGGCGCTGCCCGGGGCAGGGCTGCACAACCTGTACGGACCCACCGAGGCGGCGATCGACGTCAGCTCCTGGCACTGCCGCCCGGAGACGCTCGACGGCCGGTCCCCGGTGCCGATCGGCCACCCGATCCAGAACATCCAGCTACACGTCCTGGACCGGCACCTCAACCTGGTGCCGGTCGGCGTGCCCGGTGAGCTGTACATCGCCGGGGTCGGACTGGCCCGGGGCTACCTCGGCCGGCCGGGCCTGACCGCCGACCGGTTCCGGCCGAACCCGTACGGGCCGCCGGGGGACCGGATGTACGCCACCGGTGACCTGGTGCGGCGGCGCGCCGACGGTGCGATCGAGTTCCTCGGCCGGATCGACAACCAGGTGAAACTGCGCGGGTTGCGGATCGAGCTGGGCGAGATCGAGGTGGCGCTGCGCGACCAGCCCGGGGTGGCGGAGGCGGTGGTCGTCGCCCGGGAGGACGTGCCGGGGGACCAGCGGTTGGTCGCCTACCTGGTGCCCGCCGCCACCGACGGTGCGGGGCCGGGCGACGGTGCGGGGCCGGGCGACGGTGCGCGGCCGCAACCGGCGCGGCTGCGCACGGCGCTGCGGGAGTCCCTGCCCGACTACATGGTCCCGTCGGCGTTCGTCGTCCTCGACGCGCTGCCGGTGAGCCCGAACGGCAAACTGGACCGGGCCGCGCTGCCGGCCCCGCAACAGGACCGCGCCGTGGACACCGACTTCGTCGCGCCCCGGACGGCCACCGAGGAGGCGGTCGCCGCGGTCTGGCGCACCGTGCTCGGGCTGCCCAGGGTCGGCGTACTTGACGACTTCTTCGAGCTGGGCGGGCACTCGCTACTCGGAATCCAGGTGGTCACCCGACTGCGCGCGGTGGTGCCGGCCGGTGGCGCACCGGTCAGCGTGCTGGACCTGTTCACCCACCCCACCGTCGCCGGGCTGGCGGAACTGCTGGACACCCCGGCGGACCGGCGCGGTCCCCGTCGACTGTTGCACGAACTGACCCCCACCGTCCCGGCCGGACAGCGGGTCCGCACTCTCGTCTGCGTCCCGTACGGCGGCGGCAGCGCGGTGGTGTACCAGCCGCTGGCCGACGCGCTGCCGGCAGGTCACTCGCTCTACTCGGTCTCGGTGCCCGGCCACGACCTCGGGCTGACCGAGGACTCGCTGCCGCTCGCCGAGGTCGCCCGGCGGTGCGTCGCCGAGATCCGGGAGCGGATACCGGGCCCGCTGGTGCTCTACGGTCACTGCGGACTCGGCAGCGCGCTGGTCGTGGAGATCGCCCGCCAGCTGGACGCGGCCGGGCGGGACCTGGAGGCCGTCTACATCGGCGCGGTGTTCCCGTTCGCGAAGCCGACCGGCAGGGTGCTCGGCCGGCTCGGCCCGCTACTCCGGCAGGACCGCCTGGCCAGCTACCGGCACCAGGTGAACTGGTTGAAGTCGATGGGGGTGGACGTCGACGAGTTGGGTCCGGAGCAGGCCAGGCGGATCGTGCGGAACATGCGGCACGACTTCCGGGCGGCAGAGGAGTACTTCACCGGTCTGCTCGACCGGGGCGTACCCCGGCTCCGCGCGCCGGTCATCTCGGTGGTCGGCGACCGCGACCCGAGCACCGACTACGCCCAGGAGCGCTACCGGGAGTGGGATTTCCTCGGCGCCGACACCGCGCTGGTGGTGATCGACGAGGCCGGGCACTACTTCCTGAAGTACCGGGCGGACGAGCTGGCGGAGATCGTCACCGGCACACACACCGCGCTCGCCGCCGGCCCGGCCGGGGCCCGGTCGCTGACCGCCTCGGCCCGAGGTTCGGCCCCGGGCTGGTGGCTGGACCGCTACCGGGAACACGACGGCGGGGCGGAACCGACGACACCCTCCGGCACCGACGTCGGGACCGGCGACCGAGGTACCGACCCCCGGACCGGCGGCGGGCCTGCCGGGGTCGGACGTGCCGGGGTCGGGCGCGGCGCAGCGGTACGCGCCGCACCCCCGCCCAGCATGGGTCGGTTCCTCGCGGTCGTCGTCGGGCAGCTGGCCTCGATGACCGGCTCGGCGCTGACCGAGTTCGCGGTGCCGATCTGGATCTACATGGAGACCGGATCGCTGGCCAGGTTCGCGATCTTTTTTGTGGTGGGCCTGGTACCCGGCATGCTGGTCGCGCCACTGGCCGGCGCCATCGTCGACCGGTACGACCGGCGCCGGGTGATGCTCGGCGGCGACATCGCGGCCGGGAGCGTCCAACTGCTGTTCGGGCTCCTGCTCTGGACCGACAGCCTGCACGTCTGGCAGATCTATCCGCTGCTCGCCGCGCTCTCCTGCGCGTTGACCTTCCAACGGCTCGCCTTCACCTCGGCGGTGCCGCAGCTGGTGCCCAAGCGCTACCTCGGGCACGCCAACGGGTTCGCCCAGACGGCGGCCGGGATCGCCCAGTTCGTCGTGCCGCTGGTCGCGGTGGGGCTGATGGCGAGCATCGGGCTCGGCGGGATCCTCGCGATCGACGTGCTCAGCTACACGGTGGTGATCGGTATGCTGCTGGTGCTCCGGTTCCCGGCCACCATGGCGTACCAGCGGCGCGAGTCGTTGCTGGCCGAGATCAAGGGCGGACTGGCGTACACCCTCAACCACCGTGGGATCCGCGCGATGCTGCTCTTCTTCGCCGGGCTCAACATCTTCCTCGGTCCGCTGATCCTGCTCGTCTCACCGCTCGTCCTCTCCTTCGCCGGGCTGTCGCAGGTCGGTCAGGTGGCGTTCGGCGGCGCTCTCGGGGTGGTACTCGGCGGGCTGGCCATGACGATCTGGGGCGGGCCGGCCCGGCGCCGGATGCGCGGCATGCTGGTCGGTACCGCCGTGCTGGCGCTCTGTGCCCTGGTCGTCGGCGTGCGGCCGGCCATCGCGCCGGTCGCGGCCGGTGTGTTCGGGATGATGTTCATGCTGACCCTGGTCAACGCGATCTACGCGACCATCGTGCAGGTGACCGTGCCGCAGCGGTTCCACGGCCGGGTTTTCGCGCTGAACACGATCGTGGCCTGGTCGACCCTGCCGTTCGGCTTCGCGGTGATCGTCCCGTTCGGCCCGCGCCTCTTCGACCCGATGCTGGCCCCCGGCGGCGCGCTCGCCGGCACGGTGGGCCAGCTGATCGGGGTCGGACCCGGCCGGGGCATCGGCCTGATGTACCTGCTCTGCGGGCTCGCCATGGCGGCGCTCGCCCTGACCTGCCTGCGGGTGGGCATCCTGGCCCGATTCGACACGGCGGTACCGCAGGCGCCCCCGGACGACCTGTTCGGGGTGCGGGCCCGCGAGGAGCGGCAGCGGGCGCTGACCGTCGGACAGAGCATGAACGGGGGTAGGGGTACCGGTGACTGACGGCGTGACTCAAGAAGAGGTGCTCAAAATCGTCCGGGAGGTGCTCGACGTCGACCCGGTGCGTCCCGAGGACGACCTGTTCGACCTCGGGTTCACCTCGTTGGCGATCGTGAAGACCGCGGCCCGGGTCAGCGAGCGTCTCGACGCCGACCTGCCGCTGTCGGCGTACTTCGACGCGGCCACCGTCGCCGACCTGGTGGCCGCCGTGGCCGCCGCGCGTCCACGATGACCGGCGCGGCGGCGGGGGAGTGGGCCGGCGACGACCCGGCCGCGGGGACGGCCACCCGGGGACCGCTCACCCTGGGGCAGCGACGCCTGTGGTTCCTGACCCGGCTTCATCCGGGATCCAGCGAGTACCACATGCCGCAGGTGACCCGGCTGCGCGGGCCGCTGGACGTGGCCGCGCTGGCCGACGCCCTGCACGACGTCGTGCGCCGGCACGGCATCCTGCGTACCCGGTTCCCGGTCGCCGCCGACGGGGAGCCGGTACAGGAGGTGCTCGACGGCTGGCGGCCTCCGGTCGAGCTGCTCGACCTGGAGGGTGCCACCGGTGCCGCGCCGGCTCGCGCCGAAGGTCCCGACCTGGACGGACCCGCTGCCGTCGACGGTGCGGTGCCGGCCGGGGCCGACGGGACCGACGGGGCCGACCTCGGCGAGCCGGCGCGGCTGGCGGACGTCTCGGCGCTGGTGGCCGGCCGGGTCAACGCGCCGTTCGAGATCACCGAGGCTCCGCCGATCCGGGCCAGCGTGCTGCGACTCGGGCCGGACGACCATGTTCTCTGCATCGTGCTGCACCACCTGCTCGCCGACGACTGGTCGCTGGGCGTGCTGTTCCGGGAGCTGTCGGCCGGCTACGCCGCCCGGCTGGCCGGCGTCCCCGCCGACCTGCCCCCACTGCCGATGCAGTACCTCGACCATGCGCGCGCCGATCGGCGGCGGCTCGCGGCGGGCCGGGAGGAGAGCTGGCGGTACTGGATCGGCGAGTTGGCCGGTGCCGAACCGCTGGACCTGGTCACCGACGTGCCCCGACCGCCGGCCATGACGACGGCCGGAGCCTTCGCCGGCCACCGGCTGCCGCCGGGGCTGGCCGAGGACGTGCGCGGACTCTGCCGGGTCGGCCGGACGACGCCGTTCATGACCCTGCTCGCCGCGTACCTCGCGCTGCTCGGGCTCTACACCGGTCAGTCGCAGATCCGGGTCGGCTCGCCGGTCAGCAGCCGGGACCGGGCGGAACTCGAACCGCTGATCGGGTTCTTCCTGACCACCGTGGTACTGCGCGGCGACCTCACCGCCGACCCGACCTTCCGGGAGCTGCTCTCCCGGGTCAAGGCGACGGCAGTCGGCGCCTACGGCCACCTCGACGCGCCGTTCGAGGAGCTGATCTCGCACCTGGCGCTCCGTCGGGAGCCGGACCGCAATCCGCTCTTCGACACCATGTTCATGGTGCACGGCACCCAGGCCGACGAACTGCGGCTCGCCGGCCTGGTCGCCGGACCGTTCGACCCGGGGCATCAGCAGGCCAAGTTCGACCTCGTGGTTGAGGTACACACCGGCGACGACGGCTGGCGGCTCCAGGCCAACTACCGCCCGGAGCTGTTCGAGCCGGCCACCATCACACTGCTGCTACGCCGCTTCGAGGGGCTGCTGCGATGCGCGGCACAGACCCCCGACGCGCCACTGTCCACGCTCTACGACCGGCTGGCCGCTGCCGAGCCGGACCCGTCGGCGAACCCTGCCGGACCGGCATCCGACGCCCCCGCGCCCGACGACCCCGCACACATCGACTCCGGACCCGGCGCCCCCGCACACATCGACTCCGGACCCGGCGCCCCCGCACACATCGACTCCGGACCTGGCGAGCCCGCACCTGGCGAACCCGCCCGCGTCGAGCCGCCCTCGGCCGGCCTGGTGGAGTTACTCACCGCCGCCGCGACGGCGTACCCGGAGACGGCCGCGGTCAGCGGCGTCGACGGTGCGCTGAGCTACGCCGAGCTGCACCGCCGCGCCGATCGGCTGGCCCGGTTGCTGCGTCGGCGCGGCGCCCGGCGGGACCATCTCGTCGCGGTCTGCCTGGACCCGGGCCCGGATCTCGTCGTCGCCCTGCTCGCCGTGCTCACCGCCGGGGCGGCGTACCTCCCGCTGGATCCGGGACATCCACGCCGTCGGCTGGCGTATCTGCTCGCCGATGGCGGGGCCGAACTGCTGGTCACCACGAGCCGGCTCCGGGACCGCCTCGATCCCGCCGGGTGCGAGGTAGTCGATCTGGACCTCGTCGATCTGGACCTCGTCGATCTGGACCTCGTCGGCCCGGACCGGCTGGGTCGGGCCGAGGAGCCGTCGACACGGCCGTCCGGAGCGGAGCCGTCCACTGTCGGACGGCCCGGTGGTGAACCCGGCACGCGGCGGCCCGATACCGCGTCGGACCCGTTGGCGTACGCGATCCACACATCCGGGTCGACCGGACAGCCGAAGGCGGTGGGGGTGCCGCTGACGGCGCTCGCCGCCCGGGTGCGGTGGATGGTCGAGGCGTACCGGATCGGCCCGGGCGACCGGGTGCTGCAGTTCTCCTCGGCCAGCTTCGACACCTTCGGCGAGGAGACGTACCCGGCCCTGGTCGGCGGTGCCACGCTGGTCGTGCCGCCGTCCCGGGCCGAACTGCCCGACTTCCTGGCCACCCCGGCCGGGCAGGAGCTGACCGTACTCGACCTGCCGACGTCGTACTGGCACGAACTCGTCGCGGACCTGGCCGGGATCGCCTGGCCGGCTCGGTTGCGGCTGTTGATCCTCGGCGGCGAGCAGGTCCGGCCCGACGCGCTCGGCCGCTGGTTCGAGGCGTTCGGTGACCGGGTCGAGGTGTTCAACACGTACGGGCCGACCGAGGCGACGATCATCGCGACGGCACACCGGTTGACTCCGGCCGACGCCACCGGCCGGCCGCCGATCGGGCGCCCGCTTCCCGGCACCACCGCACACGTACACCGGCCCGGCGGCGGCCCGGTGCCGGTCGGCGTGCCCGGGGAGTTGCTGCTCGGCGGTGCCGGGCTGGCCAGGGGATACCTCGGGCGCCCGGAGCTGACCGCGCAACGTTTCGTCGAGTACGACGGCGGGCGCCGGTACCGGACCGGTGACCGGGTGCGGTGGCGGCCAGACGGTGTACTGGAGTTTCTCGGCCGCCTCGACGACCAGCTCAAGGTGCGGGGTCACCGGGTGGAGCCGGGCGAGGTGGAGGCCGCGATCGTCGCCCACCCGGACGTCCGGCACGCGGTCGTCACGGCCGACGGCGACGCGCGACTCGTCGCCCACCTGGTCCCCGAGCCGGGCGCCACGGCACCGTCGCCGGCCCAGCTGCGGGCACACCTGTCCGAACTGCTTCCACCACACCTGCACCCGGACGCGTACGGGGTGCTGGCCGCCCTGCCGCTGACCCCGAACGGAAAGGTCGACCGGAGAGCCCTGCCCGCGCCGACCTCGGTGGCCCCGGCCCCCGGCGGTACACCGGTCGCGCCCCGGACCGATGCCGAGCGTCTCGTCGGGCAGGTCTGGACCGAGGTGCTCGGCGTCGAACGGGTCGGCGTCCACGACGACTTCTTCGAACTGGGCGGCCACTCCCTGCTGGCCACCCGGATGGCGGCGCGGCTGCGGGGCGTCGCCGGAGTCACCGTACCGTTGCACACGATCTTCCGACGCAGCACCGTCGCCGAGTTGGCGGAGGCGGTCGAGGATCTGCTGATCGCCGAGATCGAGCAGCTCGACGAGGAGGAGGTGGCGAACCTGTTGGCCATCGACGGCGTGACGACGCGGTCGCCGGACGGCTGACCGCCGCCAGGGAGACGCCCGGCCGGGGGAGCGAGGCCGGTCGGGGCGTCGGCCTACCGGCGCTGGTCGATCGCCTCGGCGACCGCCCGTAGCGACGGCATCGACAGCAGTTCGTCGAAGGAGAGTGCGACGTCGAACCGCTCGTTGGTCGAGTCCAGCAGCAGCGTGGCGGTCATCGAGTCGCCGCCGAGATCGAGGAAGTTGTCGTCCGCAGCGACCCGGCGGCGGCCGAGGATCTCCCGCCAGATGTCCGCGAGTGCCACCTCGGTCGGGGTCTGCGGCGGGCTGAAGGTACCCGCCCCGGGGTCGTCGGCCGCCCGGTGCGCGATCCGGTCGGGCAGTACCCGGTTCTCGGCGTCCCGGGGAAGCTCCGGCAGTACCAGGACGAGGTCCGGGAGCTGCTCGACCGGCACCGATTCCCAGATGTCGTCACGGATGTCCACCGCCGCGCAGTACAGACGTGCGGTGACCGCGACGATCCGCCGCGCTCCGGCCCGGACGACGGCGAACTCGGCGACGTCCGGGTGCCCGTCGAGCAGCGACTCGATGGCCTCGGACTCGGCGGCGTTGGCCTCGGACTCGGCGGCGTTGGCCTCGGGCTCGGCGGCGTTGGCCTCGGACTCAGTGGGCAGGGTGCTCATCGGATTCCTCTCCTGGGGTGCCTGCCTGGTCCTCGGCCGCCCGCTCCTCGGTCACGTACCGGGCCAGCTCCGCGACGGTGGCCAGTTCGAAGATCGTGACGGCGTCCAGCTCGACGCCGAGCCGTACCCGCAGCTGCGCGGCGACATCGACCGCGAGCAGCGAGTCGCCGCCGATCTCGAAGAAGTTGTCGTGTACGCCAACCGAACCGACGTCGAGCAGCTCCGCCCAGGTCTGTGCCACCCGCTCCTCGACCTCGGTCCGGGGCGCCGTGAACGCGGCCGGACCGGTGCCGTCGAGCAGCTCCGGCAGGTGCCGTTTCGACACCTTCCCAGCCGCGTTCCGGGGGATTTCCTCGACGAGTCGGATGATCGCCGGCAACTCCCGGCGGCTCAACTGCCGGGCCGCGTACTGACGGATCTCCCGGGCGGTGGCCTCGGCCCGAAGTACGACGAAGGCCGCGATCACCTCGCCGAGCACCGCATGGTCGACGGGGAAGACGGCGGCCTCGATCACCGCCTCGTGCCGGCCGAGCACCTCCTCGACCCGGTAGGTCGACACGTTGAACCCGCCCACGTTCACCACGTCGTCGGTCCGGCCGGCGAGGAAGAGGTATCCCTCGGCGTCCAGGTACCCGAGATCTCCGGTCCGGGTCCAGCCGTCCTGGAAGCCGGCCGCACCGGCCGTGGGGTCGCCGGCGCTGGCCGTACCGGGCTGGGGGTCGCCGGCTGCGGTCGTACCGCCGTCGGGCGGGGTGGAGCTGTGGTCGGCGTCGAGGAACCGGCGGGACGGGGCGACCGTGGACCGCAGCCAGACCACGCCCACAGCGTCGGCGCCCAGCGGGCTGCCGTCCTCGGCGGTGATCCGTACCTGGTTCGCACCGACGGGCCGGCCGACGGAGTCCGGTCGGTCGGGATCGAACTGGGTCGCCACCCGGGCCGGAAACGCCTCGGTCGAGCTGTAGAAGTTGTAGAAGGTGGCATTCGGGAAGATCGCCGGAAGGTCCGGCATGATGCCGACCGGCAGGGCCGCGCCGGAGAAGTGCACGCCGCGCACCGACGGCAGCGCCGGTGCCTGGTCCGTCCCGGCCCGGACCAGCCAGTGCCCCATCGCCGGCACCAGGAAGACCGAGGCGATCTGCCACCGTTCGGTCAGCCGCCGGAAGTCCGGGACGGTGAATTCGGGCATGATCACCAGTGTCTGCTGGCCACCGATGCTGTTGACCAGGTGGATCTGCCCGGCGACCGACCCGAGTGGCAGGGCGTGCAGGCCGGGCTGGTTGGCCCGGACACCGCTGGGCCAGGTGGGTTGGGCCCGGACCACGTTCGCGTGGGTCGCGACGACGCCCCGGGGCAGCGCGGTGGTGCCGGAGGTGAAGACCACATCGGCGGTGTCCAGCGGGGTGGCCTCGATCGGTACCGCCGAGTCGTCCCGCCCGGCGGTCAGCTCGGCGGTGTCGGCGGTCCAGCAGCCGGCACTTCCGACCGGGCCGGCGGTGCCGGGTGCGGCGACGATCCCGGCGACCCGGTGCCGGGCCACCAGCCGCCGGATGTCCGCGTCGGTGAAGCGCTCGCCGAGCAGCAGCGCGGCAGCCCCGACCTTCAGCGTGCCGAAGTACGCCACCACGAACTCCGGCCAGGCTCGACCGGCGAAGACCAGGGCCAGCCGGTCGCCCCGAAGGACACCACGGTCCCGCAGCCCGCGGGCGAACGCGTTCGACCGCGCCTCGAGTTCGGCGAAGGTCAGCACCGGTCGGCCGTCGACCACGATCGCCGGCCGATCGGGTACCAGCCGCGCGCTGCGACGAAGCAGATCGGGTACCACCCGGGGCGCGCCCGAGTTGCCGTACCGGGCGGCCCCGGTACGCGGCTGCGCCGACATCGCGGCTCCCTCCAGTCTGGTCATCCGGCCAGCTCACCCGGCCTGCTGTGGGCGTCGTCCGGGCAACCCCGACGGCCGCCGCGGACGACCTCGGCCAGCTGGTACGGCGTCGGCGCGTCGAAGACGTCCTGGAGTGTCACCTCGTGGCCGGTCCGGTCGGCGATCCGGCTGGCCAGGACCGCCGCGAGCAGGGACTGGCCGCCGCTGGCGAAGAAGTTGCTCCGCTCGTCGACGTCCCGGTGGCCGAGCAGTTCCGCCCACAGGTCGACCAGCGATCGCAGCAGGGAATCTCCACCAGCCACCCGGTGCGGTCCGTCCTGACCGCCAGCGGGGTCGGGGGTCGGGGCGTGCCCGGCGCTCCTCGCCGTCGCGGCGGCGGGCGCCGGGCCGGGCGCGCCGGGTCGGGCGACCGACGGCACGGCCTCCGACAGGGCGTGGTGGTCGACCTTGCCACTCGGGTTCCGGGGCAGCACGTCGAGCCGGACCAGGTCGGCCGGGACCAGATAGTGCGGCAGTACCGCCGCTGCGTGCCGGGCCAGCCCGGTCAGGAACCCGTCGTCGGTGGACGGATCGACCGGCTGTACGTAGCCGACCAGCCGACCGTCGCCCTGCGGGTCGCCGCGCACCACCACGGCCGCCGCCGCGACCGACGGGTGCCGCTCCAGCGTCGACTCGATCTCACCCAGCTCGATCCGTCGGCCGCGCAGCTTGATCTGCCGGTCGGCCCGGCCGAGCAACTCGATCGTGCCGTCCGGTCGCCAGGTGCCGAGGTCGCCGGTCCGGTAGCGGCGGGCCGCCCCGGGTCCGTGGCCGAAGCGTTCGGCGGTCAGCGCCGGCTGGCCCAGGTAACCCCGGGCCACCCCGGCGCCGCCGATCCAGAGTTCACCGACCACCCCGGGTGGGAGTTCCCGTCCCGCGTCGTCGAGCACGTGCAGGGTGGTGTTCCAGATCGGACCGCCGATCCCGACCGGGTCCGGCACGCCGGGATGGATCTCCGCCACCGTCGACCAGATCGTCGTCTCGGTCGGGCCGTAGACGTTGAACAGCCGGCAGCCCGAGCGCAGCAGCCGGTGGGCCAGCGCGGCGGTCAGCGGCTCGCCGCCGCACAGCACCCGGCGCCCGGCCAACTCGTCGGTCAGCGCCGCGGCCACCAGCCGCCAGATGGTCGGCGTGCTCTGGAGCACACCGACGTCGTACCGGGTGACCAGGTCGAGCAGCAGGTCCGGGCGTACCTGCGCCGAGTCCGGGGCCACCACCGCGGCACCGCCGTAGCCGAGCGCGAGAAGGATCTCCAGGGCGGAGATGTCGAAGCCGAACGAGGTCAACCAGAGCACCCGGTCCCGGTCGGAGACGGCGAGGCGGTCGGCGAAGAATCCGACGAGGTTGGCCAGGCTGCCGTGGGTGATCTCCACGCCCTTGGGCGTCCCGGTCGAGCCGGAGGTGAAGATGACGTAGGCCAGGTCGTCGTCCCGGACGGTGTCGAGCCCGGCCGGCAGCGCCGGGTCGGCCGACCCGGTCCCCGGGGCGAGCTGGTCGAGCCGGAGCACGTGTCGGTCCGCCGCCCACGCCGGTGGGGGACCGGCGGTGGTGAGTACCGCCCGGACGTCCGCCGCATCGAGCCGTGCCCGCAGCCGGGCGGCCGGCTGGGCCGGGTCCACCGGCAGGTGGCCGGCGCGTAGCGACCAGGTGGCGAGGACGGCTGCGGCCAGGTCGCCGCCGCGGGGCAGGGCGAGCCCGACGACCGCGCCGGGCCTGACCCCGGCGGCCGCGAGGTGTGCCCGGATGACGGCGGCCCGGTCGGCCAGCCAGGCCCGGTCCCGGGCCCGCCCCTCCGACTCCACCAGGACAACCTCCCGGGCACCGCTCCGGATTCGCTCGGCGACCAGGTGCGGCACCAGCCGGCTCACCGGGGCCGGTGAGCTGAGCACCCGGTCCAGGGCCGTCCGCTCGTCGGGATGCCACATCTCCAGGTCGGCGAGAGGGCGGTCCGGGTCGGACGCCGCAGCCCGGAGCAGCAGCTCGAACCGGCTCAGCAGTGCCCGTACGTAGTCCTCGTCGTGGATTTCGGTGCTGTAGACCGCCTCCAGGGCGATCCGCTCGGGCCAGCGGAGTACCACGAACTGCAGGTCGTACCGGCTCAGCCGGGAGTCGACGCTGACCCACGCGGAGTCCGGCAACGGGCCGGCGGGCACCACGGTCGAGGCGGGCAGAAAGTTGAACATGTGCCGGAACAGCGGCGCGCGCCAGTTCATCTCCAGGCCCAGCCCGCCGAGCAGGCTCTCGAAGGAGACGTCGGCGTGCGCCAGCCCCGCCACCAGCTCCGCGCGGACACTCGCGACGAGGTTCCGGAAGCTCTCCCGCCCTCGCACCGTGACCCGTAGCGGCAGCGTGTTGACGTGGTACCCGACCCGGCCGGCCGCCCCGCTGCCCCGGGTGTCGACCGGCACCGCCACCACCAGGTCCGGGCCGCCGCCGTGCCGGGCCAACAGCAACAGGTACGTGCCGAGCAGCACCATGTTGTCGGTGGCCCGGAGCCGACGGCGGAGCGAGTCCAACGCCGCCCGACCCTCGACGGAGAGCACCCGGTGGAGCCGGGCACCGGTGAAGCGGGGCTCCGGCGGTTCGATCCGGGCCCGACCCAGCGGAAAGGTCCTCGGGTCGATCCCGGCCAGCCGCTCGGTCCAGTACCGCAGGCTGGTCGCCCGGGGCGCGGGCTCCCGGTGGCCGGTGAGAGCCGGTGCGACGACCCCGTCGGCCGGGCGGCGAACGTTCCCCGCCGGTCGCCGGGGGTTCCCCGCCGGTCGCCCCTGCGCCGGGCCGGTGCCGGTCAGCTCCAGGTAGATCGTCGCGAGTTCCGGCAGCACGATGCCGGCGGACCGGCCGTCGAAGGCGATGTGGTGGACGACCAGGCACAGCACGGTGCCCGGGCCGTCCGAGAACTCCACCCGGGCCACCCGCAGCGGCGGCTCGGTGGTCAGCTCGAAGGGCTCTCCGGCCAGTTCGGCCAGGGTGTCGGCGAGACCGGCCCGAGTGGTCTGCCGACTCCGTACCGGTGGGGGCGGCAGGTCGGGGTCGAGCACCCGCCGGCCGGGGACGCCGTCGCGGGCCGGGAAGATGGTACGCAGCACAGGGTGGCGTCGGGTCAGCTCGTGCACCGCGGCGGTCAGCCCGGCCGGATCGATCGGGCTGGACGTGCTGATCGCGAACGGCAGGTTGTCCACCGCGACGGTGGGCGCCAGCCGTTGGAAGATCCAGAGCGCCTCCTCCTTGCGACTCAGCGCTGCCTCGTCGGCCTGGTCGGGGCCGGCCGGCCGCTGTCGGGTCGACCGGGTCATGACCGCCCGCCCAGCGGCTCGCCGACCAGCGCCCGTCCGGCCAGCTCGGCGGCGCGTACGTCGGCGAGCAGTCCCGGCTGCGAAACCTCCAGCCGGACCTCCCGGTCGGCGCCGGGGATCGGCGGTGGTTCGTGGCCGGCGGAGAGGACGACCAGCACCGGCCCCGGGGCCCCGGCGGGTGCCGCCGCCGACAGCAGCAGGTACCGCAGGTAGGTGTCGATCCGGGCGCAGAGCTGGTCGGCGATGGACGGTGGAACGCCCTGCCCGGCACAGGCCGGCCGGGCCAGTGCCGCGTACCGGTCGGAGAGCCGCGCGGCCAACCGGCTCAGGTCGGACTCGGTTCGTACGTCCCGTCGGGCGGCCTCCCGGGCGGACCGTACCTCGGCGGCGGGCAGCGCGGCGGCGAGACCGTCCAGTGCGGTTCCGAACTGGTCGTACAGCGTCTCCGGCGTCACCTCGGCCGGATCGAAGAGGACGACCGGCGGCGCGATCCCGTGGCGGTCGGCCAGCCGTCGGGCCAGGGCGCAGGCGAGCGCAGCGCCGGCGCAGTACCCGAGGATGCCGGCTGTCCCGCCGGATGCCGGCAGGTCCCGGTCCAGCCAGGCGTCGAGCCCACCGCCGGGAGAGTCGACCGACGCGGCGGCGACGGTTTTCCAGCCGGCCTCCTCGGTGCCCCAGACCGGGTACGGCTCGGGCAGCAGCCGTGCCAGATCGGTGAACCCGGCTCCGGTGCGGGCCTGCGCCGGGGTGAAGTCGACGGCGAGCAGACCGGGCCCGGCTCCGGGGCGCAGCAGTCGCCAGCCTTCGGATGACATACCTCCCCCTCCCGGAACCGGCGGCGTCACCCACCGCCCGGTCCCTTCCCCGCCGAGGCACCCGCTGGCCGATCACCCTAGTGCGATCATCCACGCCCGTCGAGGTCCCGGATATTTTTCGGTCCGTTCGGCCCTGGATGGTGGTCGATGAACCGCAGCTCAGCGCGAGAGTCGGGGTGCCGAACCGCCGGCCGATCCCGCCTGAGCACCGGTCGTCCGCCCAAGGGATTTCCGGATCAGTTCCGGATCGACCTTCGGCCCGATCGATCCTCCCTCGGATCGACTGACCGCGGGGGTTCCCGGCCTTGACAGAACCGAACGCCGGAGAGAAGGCTCTGCACCCATGCCGCCGACGGTCACCGCGCTGGCTCGCAGTCAGGAAACGCTCTGGGAGTTCGTCCGCTGTTTCGCGCCGGACGACCCGGGATGCCTCGGCTACAACGTCTTCCGCACCATGCCGCTGCCCGGTCCGGTGGAACTGGCGGTGTTCCGGGCCGCCGTGTCGGACGTGGCGCGACGGCACGACGCGCTGCGGATCGTCTTCGAGACGATCGCCGACGACCCGCTGATCCGGATCGAGGACGAGGTCGAGCCGATCGTGACCTTCGTCGACCTCTCCGCCGGGCCGCCGGGTCGGACCGCCGCCCGGCGGGGCAGCGTGCTCGGCTACGAGAGCGGCCGCGCCTTCGACCTCCGGCGCGGTCCGCTGTGGAGCGTGACGCTGGTCCGTTCGTCCCCGACCGACCACCTGGTCGCGGTTACCATGTTTCACTTGATCGCGGACGGTTGGTCGACCGGGGTCTTCCTGCGCGACCTGGCCGCCGCGCTGGCGGCCCGCACCGGTCGGGGTGGCCCGCTGCCCGAGCTGCCCCTCCGGTACGCCGACGCGACCGCCGCGCCGAGGTGGAGCGCCGCGCAGCAGCGGCGCCGGGCGGAGTTCTGGCAGCGGCAGCTCACGCCGCTGCCGGAGGCGTTGCCGTTTCCCGGGGTCGGTGCGGGGAAGGGCGGATGGTCGGCCGGCGCGGACGGTCAGGGCGCCGACGTCGACCGGTACGCCGGGTTGGACGTGGCCGCCGCGGCGAAGGTGACGATCGGACTCCCCGCCGAGCTGGCCCGTCGGCTGCACGGGTACGCCCGGCAGCACCGGATGACGCCGTTCGTGCTCTCCCTGGCGGCGTACCGGGTGCTGCTCGGCGCGATGACCGGCTGGCCCCGGCTGGTGCTCGGGACGGCCACCTCCGGCCGGGACGAGCCGGGGGCGACCGAACTGGTCGGCCAGTTCACCCACAACATCTACGTGGCGACCACCATCCCGCTGCGAACCACCCTGGCCGACGCCGTCGCCGAGGTCCGGGCCGGCACCTTCGCGGCGATGCGGCAGGTGGCGTCCTTCAAGGAGATCGCCCAGGCGGTCAATCCGGGCTTCCCGGGGTCGCGGCCGTGGCCGTTCCTGCTGCTGTACCACTCGTGGTTCCAGTCCGCTCCACCGGCCGGCGGTGCCCCCGGCGGCCGGGCCGAGGCCGGGGACGAGATCCGGGAACACCGGTCGCGGGGGAGACTTCCGGTCGGTGCGGCGATCGGGCCGGACCGGCGGGCGCTGTGGGCCAAGCGGGGCGAGCCGGGCATGACGGTCAGCGACGATCGGCGGAGCGCGGAGCTGAACTACAACCCGACGTGCTACGACCGGGACGCGGTGGTCCACGCGGTCCGCGGGTACCGCGTCGTGCTGGCGGAACTGCTGCGTGACCCGAACCAGCGGATCTCCGATCTGAAGATCTCCTGACCTGCGCGGCGGGGACGGTGGGCGGGTCTCAGTACAGGCCGAGGCGGAAGACCTCGAAGCCGGCCGCGTGCTTGACACCCAGACGGCTGCCGGTCTGTCGGGAGATGCCCTCCAGGAACTCCTCGGGGTCGAAGTCTCCGGTGCCGAGGCCCCGTAGGTAGGCGGCGTGCGCCTCCAGCGACCGGACGCCCAGGTCGAACGTCTCGGTGGTGTCGACCGCGTGCTTCGACAGCGGCGAGCCGGCGGCCCACACCTCCCGGACGCCGCTCCACTTCTCCAGCCCTTCGTCGAGCTGTTCCCGGAAGACCCAGCGGTTGGCCGCGTCACGTGCGGCGTCGAGCACGGCGCGGCCGGTGACGATGTGGTCGGACATGTTCAGCGCGTTGCCGTCCGCGTCCCAACTGTCCCGGAAGTTGTTGGTGATCACGATCTCCGGCCGGTACGCCCGGATCACCCGGCTGAGGTCACGGCGCAGCGCGACGCCGTACTCCAGGATGCCGTCGGGCAGCCCGAGGAAGTCGACCTGGGACACGCCGACGATCGCTGCGGAGGCGCGCTGCTCCTCCTCCCGGGCCGGTCCGGCCAGGGCCGGCTCCATCCCGTCGATGCCGGCCTCGCCACTGGTGAGCAGTACGTAGGTGATGTCCTTGCCCTGCCGCGTCCAGCGGGCAACGGCGGCGGCGGCGCCGAACTCCAGGTCGTCGGGGTGGGCGACGATGGCGAGTCCGCGCTGCCAGTCCTCGTCGACCGGCTGGAGGGGGTTGGAAACGGCGGGTGCGTCAGCAGTCATGGATCCATCTTCCCCGACCGTGGCAGCGGCGAGGGGCGGACCTCACGGCACCGGCACCGATAACAGAATTCTGCTGGTGGATTTTTCGGCGGCCGAGCCAATCCTTTTCCGGCGGAAAGTGTTATCGGCCACCGCCGTACGGGGTCGGGTTATCCGAAGTGGTCCTCGGTCGTCCGGATGCGCCTGACACGATTCACGCATCGACGTGCACCTCTTGAACGACTCGAAACAGTCTGGCAATATGCCGTACATCCGCCTGAGCGGCTCCTCCGTGTCTCACTTAATGTCCGTGGGGTGCGACAGCCGGTCATGTTAGCGGTAACACGGTTTGGCTCGGTAACACTGTTCGGTTTCCGCACCCCCGGACGGGGTCGCTGCCCCCGCGCTTTTGCCGCCGTCCGGGAATGCGAGGAACGCCACCACTCCCACACGTAGCGCACGCGCCTCGGGTGGTTCGGGAAAAGGGGAAAAGAGCATGGATGTCATGGCGCAGGCGCCACCACTGACACCGGCCCGGCAGGGTGCGGTCCGCGCCCTGCGGCGTCGCGGGCGGTTCGCGCTCGTCGTCACCGCGGTGGCCGCCCTCGTCGCTACCGCGGTCGTCGCCTTCGGTCCGGCACCGGCGTCGGCGGCCACGGTCGACACGAACGCGTGGTACGTGCTGATCAACCGCAACAGCGGCAAGGCGCTGGACGTGTACAACCTGGACACCAACGACGGTGCGCGGATCGTGCAGTGGGCGCGGAACAACGGCAACCAGCAGCAGTGGCAGTTCGTGGACTCGGGCGGCGGCTACTACCGGTTGCGGTCCCGGCTGTCCGGCAAGGTGCTGGACGTGTACAACTGGTCGACCGCCAACGGTGCCAACATCGTGCAGTGGACCGATCACAACGGGGCCAACCAGCAGTTCCGGTTGGCCGACTCCGACGGCGGCTACGTCCGGCTGGTCAACCGGAACAGCAACAAGGTGATGGAGGTGCAGGGCGCCTCGACCGCCGACGGCGGAAGCATCGTGCAGTACGACGACTGGAACGGCAGCAACCAGCAGTGGCAGCTCGTCCGGGTCGACGGCGGAAGCAACCCGACCACGCCGCCGCCGAACGGCGGCTGCTCCCTTCCGTCGTCGTACCGGTGGTCGTCGACGGGTGCGTTGGCGCAGCCGAGGTCGGGTTGGGTGTCGTTGAAGGACTTCACCTACGCGCCGTACAACGGGCAGCATCTGGTGTACGCGACGACGCACGATACCGGTACGACGTGGGGCTCGATGAACTTCGGTCTCTTCTCGGACTGGTCCCAGATGGGGTCGGCCAGCCAGAACGCGATGTCGTCGGCGACGGTTGCGCCGTCGTTGTTCTACTTCGCGCCGCGTAACATCTGGGTGCTGGCCTACCAGTGGGGTGGGACCGCCTTCTCCTACCGGACGTCGAGTAACCCGACGAACGCGAACGGGTGGTCTGCGCAGCAGACGCTGTTCACCGGGAGTATCTCCAACTCCAACACGGGTCCGATCGATCAGGCGCTGATCGGTGACAGCTCGAACATGTATCTCTTCTTTGCCGGGGACAACGGTCGGATCTACCGGGCGAGTATGCCGATCGGGAACTTCCCGGGCAGTTTCGGTTCGAACTACACGACGATCATGACTGACTCGACGAACAACCTGTTCGAGGGTGTGCAGGTGTACAAGTTGCAGGGTGAGAACCGGTACCTGATGCTCGTGGAGGCGATCGGTTCGCAGGGTCGGTACTTCCGGTCGTTCACCGCGACGAGTCTGGGTGGGTCGTGGACGCCGCAGGCGACGAGTGAGAGCAATCCGTTCGCTGGTAAGGCCAACAGTGGGGCGACCTGGACCAACGACATCAGTCACGGTGAGCTGATCCGGACCAACGCGGATCAGACGATGACGGTCGACGCCTGCAATCTGCAGTTGCTCTACCAGGGGCGTTCGCCCAGTTCGGGTGGCGACTACGGTCTGCTGCCGTACCGGCCGGGCCTGCTGACACTGCAGCGCTGATCGCGGGACCCAGGACCCGGCTCGGGTGTTCCGCAGGCTCGCTGGCAACGGCGTACGCGTCGGGTCGGGTCGGGTGCGCGTGAGGACGGGGCCCGTCATGGACGGGCCCCGTCTGCTGTCCACCGACCGGACCGGGGGATCCGTTCGACAGGTCCCCCGGTCGGGCAGTTTCGACGATCAGCCGAGAGCGCAGGCCGCACCGTTGAGGGTGAAGGCGGCCGGGCTGGCGGTGTTGCCGGTGTGGGTGGCCTGGAAGCCGATGCTGACCGATGCGTTGGGCGCGATGGCGGCGTTGTAGGAGACGTTCCTGGCCGTCACCTGCCCGGAGGCCGGCGAGTAACTCGCGTTCCAGCCCGAGGTGATGCTCTGGCCGCTCGGCAGGGTGAAGACCAGAGACCAGCCGTTGACCGCGGTCGTACCGGTGTTGGTGACGGTGATGCTCTCGGTCAGGCCCGTGTTCCAGGCGTTCACGGTGCTGCTGACCCGGCAGGCGCCGGGGGAGGGCGTCGGAGTGGTCGGTCCCGGCGTCGGTGTCGTCGGTCCGGGGGTCGGGGTTCCGGGCCCCGGCGTCGGCGTGCTCTGGAACTGCGTGAAGAAGGTCCACGTCTCCTGGGGCAGCCAGGCGGCGTTGGAGCCGGAGTCGCGCGGCGTGGGGGTGTGGCCGCCGTCGAAGGCGTACCAGGCGACCGGGTGCCCGGCCGAGCACCCCGAGTAGTGGAACTCGGTGTGCTGCCCGCTGCCCTGTGCCGGCTCGGGCGGGCTCGCCGGGGTGCAGCCGTTGTTCCTGACGAACCTGTCGCGCATCGATCGCCCGCCGGAGATGCTCAGCACGTTGTCGGTGAGCCCGTGCGCCTGAAGGTAGGCGATCGGCTGGTTCCCGCCGCTGCACCCGCTGATCACGCCACCCGAGTAGATCGCGACCGCGCGGAACACCTCGGCCCGGGCGCACGCCAGTGCGTAGCTCATCCCGCCGCCGTAGCTGAAGCCGAGGGAGAACAACTGCGCCGTGTCGACGCAGAGGGCGTTGCTGATCGTCTGGATCATGTTGTCGGTGAAGGTCACGTCCTCGCCGCCGGAGTTGGCCCAGCCGTTGTTGAGGCCCTCGGGGGCGACGAAGATCGTGCTGTTGTTCGCCAGCGGCAGAAGCCCGTAGTAGTCCTGGCTGACGACCGAGTTGGCGTTGCCGCCCAACCAGTGGAATCCGAACACCAGTCGGTAGGGGTGGTTGTTGTCGTAGTTGGCGGGGATCCGCAGGACGAAGCTACGGGTCTTCCCGCCGCTCTGGATGGCATGGGTGCCGTTCGACAGCGTCGGTGCCCGGCCGCACCCGGCGCTGGCCGCGAGGATGCCGACGCCGGTGTCCGACGCGGTTGTCCCCGCACCTCCCAGCGTGGCCGCACCCGACGGCAGCGCGGTCGCCACCAGCATCGTGACCGCTACGGCGGCTGCGGCGCCAGACAGCGACAGGAGCGTCGCGCGGCCCCGGCGAGCTGCTCTCTCAATCACCTTTCCTCCTCCAGGTTGCACTCGCGCCGGCCGCACCGGAACACCTCGACTGAACGTTCGGCAACCTGAACCGCGCGGCGCTCACACACCGCGTCCGACCTTGCGCTCCGACGGACCGTAAGGGGAGGTTGAAGAAGGTTCACTGATCGGGGTCGGCGCGGCCGACCCGGCGCGTGTCGATTGCTGTGGCCGTCCGGTCACGGACTCACCGGACGGCTTCCAGTCATGAGCCGGCGTGACCTGCCCGGCCCGTTGCTGCGAGACGGGGTCGGCATGCGCCGACCCCGTTACCCACCGTCGGTCCATCGACCGTTGTAAGTCAATATAAGGTGGGAAGTGACGGCCGTCAATGTAAATGTTGAGCATCGGACGCGGGGTCCTCCGGATCATGGCCTCGGCTGCTGGCTCGCGCGTGAACGCGGCAGGGCCGCCCGGGTGTCGCGGGCCGTGGCGTTGTGGGTTCCGGTGTCCCCGCGCGACAGTTTATTGACGACCGTCAGTCAAGTTGCTAGCTTGCGGCAATGACGACTATCAATGAAAGGAGCGGGCGCCGGCTCCGGACGGCGCTCGTCGCGTTGGCTTCGGCCGCCCTCGCGGCGACCGCCGGGGCCGTGCTCGCCACACCGGCCACGGCGGCCTCCCTGGTCGAGGTGACCAGCTTCGGTGACAACCCGGGCGGCATGCGGATGCACGTCTACGTGCCGGACTCCCGCCCCGGCAACCCGGCGATCGTGGTGGCGATGCACGGCTGTGGCGGCTCGGGTCCCGGGTTCTACTCCGGCAGCGAGTTCGCCTCGCAGGCCGATCGGTACGGCTTCATCGTGATCTACCCGACCGCGACCCAGCAGGCGGGCTTCGGCAACTGTTTCGACGTCTGGTCGGCGGCGGCCAAGCGCCGGGGCGGCGGAAGCGACCCGGTCTCGATCATGTCGATGGTGACGTACGTACAGCGGCAGTACGGCGGCGACCCGAACCGGGTCTACGCGACGGGCAGCTCGTCCGGCGGCATGATGACCAACGCCATGCTCGCGCTCTACCCGGACGTCTTCCGGGCGGGCGCGGCGTTCATGGGGGTGCCGTTCAACTGCTTCGCCAACGCGGCCGACTTCCCACCGCAGAACAGCCAGTGTGTCAACGGGCGGATGGACCGCACCCCCCAGCAGTGGGGCGACGCCGTCCGCCAGGCCTATCCCGGCTACACCGGTGCCCGCCCGCGTATCCAGCTGTGGCACGGCACCAACGACACCCTCGTGCCGTTCCAGCTGCTCCAGGAGGCGGTCGACCAGTGGACCAACGTGCACGGCCTGAGCCTGACGCCGACCTCCACGGACACGCCCCAGGCGAACTGGAACCGGCGGCGCTGGACCAGTGGCGGCGTCTCGGTGATCGAGGCGATCAGTGTCAACGGCGCCGGTCACAGCCTGCCGATGGGCGGCATGGCCCAGGCGGCGGTGCAGTTCTTCGGCCTCGACGGCAGCACACCGACCCCGCCGCCGACCACCGGTACGCCCACCACCTCGCCGAGCGTGCCGCCCACGACCGCCCCACCGACGACCGCCCCACCGACCTCGACCGGCGCCTGCCGGGTCGGCTACACGGCGAACAGCTGGACCGGCGGCTTCACCGCCAACGTGACGGTCGCCAACACCTCGACCACGGCCGTCAACGGCTGGACCGTGCAGTGGAGCTGGCCGGGCAACCAGCAGGTGACGAACGCCTGGAACGCCACGATCAGCCAGTCCGGCGCGCAGGTGACGGCCCGCAACGTCTCGTACAACGCGGCGATCGGGGTCGGCGCGAGTGTCACGTTCGGCTTCCAGGGCACCTACGGCGGAGCGAACCAGGCGCCGACCCAGTTCACGCTCAACGGCGTGGCGTGCGCCCAATGACGGCTCCGACGTCAGTGTCCGCACCGACGACACCGACGTCGGTGTTGGCCTCACCGACCGTGCCGGCCGTGGGGCCGCCGGTCGTCTGACGGAGGTTCAGGCGATCTCGACCAGGCCGGCGCCGAGCACCACGTCGCCGGCCTGGTCCACGCTCTCGAACCGGTATCCGCGCCCCTCCGCCCAGACCCGGGTGCGCAGGGTGTCACCGGGAGCGATCGGCCGGGTGAAGCGGCAGCTCAGCCGCGCCGGCTCGGTCCCGTCGGCCAGCACGGTGCGGCCGGCGACGGCGAGACTGGCCAGACCGTGCACGATGACGCCGGGCAGCCCGGCGCCGCGGGCGAACTCGTCGTCGAGGTGGATCGGGTTGCGGTCGCCGGAGGCGTCGGCGTAACGGCGCGGCAGGTCGACCGGCAGGGGTACGGTCGCGGTGCGCAGCGGCGGGCCGCCGGGCGCATCGGTCGGCAGGGTGGGGGAGGGGGTGCCCAGCCGCAGGTCGGTCGGTACGCCCCGGTAGAACTCGGTGACGTACTGCTCGTTCAGGAGCGCGCCGCCGGCGTCGTACGTGCGCACCCCGATGGTGGCGACCGTGCCGCTGCGCTTGCCGTGCAGTCCGAGCACGGCGGCGCGGACGGTGACCGTCTCGCCGACCGGCAGCCGGCGATGGAAGAAGATGTCCTGCTGGCCGTGCACGACCCGGGCGCGCAGCCCGGCGGGGGCGGCGGTGCCGGCGACCGTGAAGACCAGCTCCATGGCGGGGACGACGACGTAGACCGGGCTGGGTCCGCCGACGGCTTCGGCGTACGCGGCCACGCCGGCCGGGGTGACGTCGAACGACCGCGGTTCACTCCAGCGGCCGACGGTCGACTCGTCGAACGGCATCAGTCGGTCACCTCCACCACCAGGGCGCCGGCGGTGTCACCGGCCGCGCACCCGGTGAACAGGCCGCGCCCGCCGCCCCTGGCGCGCAGCGCGGCGACGAGTTCGGCCACCGCCCGCAGCCCGGTCGGCCCCTGCGGGTGTCCGTAGACCAGGCTGCAGCCGTACGGGTTCATCCGGTCCAGCGGAAAGTCGGTCTGCCGGGCGAAGTACAGGTCGTTGACGGCGAACGGGTTGTGCGTGGTCACCACGTCGATGTCGGCCAGGTCGAGGCCGGCGTCGGCGAGCGCGGCCCGGGCGGCCGGCAGTGGCGCCCTCGGCATCCGGGCTCGGTCGGTGCGGGCGAAGCCGACCGCGAGCAACCGGGCGACCCCGGTACCGCCGCCGAATTCGCGGGCCCGGTCGACCGTGCTGAGAATCGCCCCGGCGGTGCCGTCGCCGGGATGGGTCTGCGACCCGTAGGTCACGACGCCGTCCGGCCGGACCGGGGAGAGCGCGGCGAGTCCGTCGGCCGTGGTGTCGTGCACGCCGTGGTCGTCGTCGATGACGACGCTGCCGCGCCGGCCCGGCACCTGCACCGGCACCAGGTGGTCGGCGCGTCGGGCGGCGGATGCCCGGTACTGCTCGTGGCGCAGCAGGGTGACCGCGTCGAGCTCCTCCCGGGAGTAGCCCTCCTCGGCGGCGACGTGCTCGGCGGTGTCGAGCATGGACTCGCCGGTGTTCGGGTCGTGCCGCATCGGGTCCAGCACCCAGTGCTCAGTCCGCGGCGCCGCACCCGGGCTGCCCTGGGCCGACCAGACCAGCAGCGGGCCGTTGCTGGTGCGGTCGGCGGCCAGCGCCAGCACGGTACGGTGGGCGCCGAGTTCGACCTGGACGGCGGCGGCCTGCACCACCGCCACCGAGGTGGCACAGGCCTGGGCGATGGTCGGACCGGTGACGCTGTCGAGCCCGAGTCGCGGGGTGATGGTGGTGACCCCGTAGAAGGACGTCGGCTGCGGCACGGTGCTGCCGAAGGCGACCTGACCGATCTCGGAGGGCGGCATTCCGCCCCTGGCCAGCGCCCGGGCGGTCACGTCGACCGCGAGGTCCGGGCTGGACATCTCCGCGAGCGGCCCCTGCCAGCGGCAGAACGGCGAGGACCAGACCAGGTTGACCGGCATCGCCACATCGGAGAGCCGCATCACCGCCTCCGAGTGGTATCGGCGGACTGTCCTTCCCGCCCGGCCGGGGCGAGTTCCGCAGCCAGCACGTCCCGCCAGGTCCGGCGGGCCGTCACCTTGTCGAACTTGCCGGTCGCCGTCATCGGCAGCGCGTCGACGAACCGGACGACGTCGGGCAGCCACCAGCTCGCCACCCGGGGACGCAGATGCGCGACCAGGGCGTCGGCGGAGACCTCGGCGCAGGTGACGACCAGCGCGGCCGGCCGTTCGCCCCAGGTCGGATGCGGTACGGCGATGACCATGGCCTGGGCCACCGCCGGGTGGTCCATCAGGTGGTTCTCCAGCTCGATCGAGCTGATCCACTCGCCGCCCGACTTGACCAGGTCCTTCGCGCGGTCGAGCAGGCGCAGGTAGCCGTCGCCGTCCACGGTCCCGAGGTCGCCGGTACGCAGCCAGCCGTCCCGGAACCGGGCGGTGTTGGCGTCGTCCTCCGGCTCGTGGTACGACTCGGTCACCCACGGCCCGCGTACCTCGATCTCACCGGCGGACCTCCCGTCGTGCGGCAGCACCGCGCCGTCCGGGCCGACCACCCGCAGCTCCACCCCGGCCGTCGGTACCCCCTGGGTGGCGTGCAGGGCCTGCCGGCACTGTTCCGGCTGGTCCTCCAGGTGCCGGCGGACCATGGTCAGATTGCCGGACGGCGACATCTCGGTCATGCCCCAGCCCTGCCGCATGGCGACGCCGCGCCGCTGGTAGCGCTGGATCAGCTCCAGCGGGATCGCCGAGCCGCCGCAGAGGATCCGTTCCAGACTGGCCAGATCCTCCGGGCCCGGGCCGAGCTGGTCGACGGAGAGCCAGAAGGTGGGTACCCCGGCCGCGACGGTCACCCGCTCGTCCCGGAGGAGGCGTACGACGGTGGCCGGGCTGGTGTCCGAACCGGCGAGGACCAGACCGGCCCCGGCCAGCGCCGCCGAGTACGGCATGCCCCAGGACAGGGCGTGGAAGAACGGGGTGAGCGGGAGCACGACGTCGCGTTCCCGGATGGCGAACGAGTCGACGAAGAGGCCGCTCATCGCGTGCAGGGTCAGGGACCGGTGCGAGTACACCACGCCCTTCGGACGGCCGGTGGTGCCGCCGGTGTAGCAGAGGCACGCCGGGCTCCACTCGTCCACCTCCGCCGGCTCGTCCTCCGGGACGCTCGCCAGGAGCTGCTCGTAGTCGATCGCGTCGGCGAAGTCCGGGTGCGGCTCGCTGCCGTCCGGCAGTACGACACAGTGCCGGACACCGGGGAGCCGGCGCCGGATCGGCGCGAACCGTCCGGTCAGGGATGCCGTCACGAAGATCACCCGATCCTCGGCGTGTGCGGCGATCGCCGCCACCTGGTCCGGGTGCAGGCGGGTGTTCAGCGGTTGCAGCACCGCGCCGGCCAGCGGCACGCCGTAGCACAACTCCAGATGGGGCAGCCCGTTGCAGGCGTACGTCCCGACCCGGTCGCCGGGGCGGACGCCGAGGGTGCCCAGCGCGTTGGCCAGCCGGCGTGCCCGGCCGGCCAGCTCGGGCCAGCCGCACTCCGCCCGGCCGGCCGGGGTGTGGCCGACCAGCCGGGCGTGCGGACCCATCGCGGCGGCCCGGCGCAGCACCATCCCGACCGACAGCGGCATCGAGCCCATGGTGCTGCGCACGCGTCAGCCCTCCACCTCGGTACCGGTCAGCAGCGCGCGGAGCCGGTCCGGCCAGGGACTGCTCCGGCCGGTGTCGGCGTCGATCCAGACCACGGTCAGCGTCCCCCGGGCGATCGCGGTCCCGTCCCGGGCCACGGTGAAGGCGTAGCGCAGCGAGGCACGCCCGATGTGCTCCACCGCCAGGGTCGTCTCGGCGGTCTCGCCGAAGTGCAGGGCCGCCAGGTAGTCGACGGTGAGGTTCACCCGGGGCATCCAGCGGGCGTCCGCCGCCGTGATGCCGAGCTGGTCCTGTAGCTCCTTCTCGGCGCTCTCGACGAATCGCAGGACCACGCCGTAGTGCCACCGGTCCGCCGGGTCGGTGTCCGACCACTCCAGGCGACGGCGTACGGCGATCGACGCTGGCTCGGCCATCCCGGTCTCCCCGCTGGTTTCGGTAGCTGGTGTTTCCCGGCGCAAAACCCGGGACCCGACACCGTCGGGCCTGGACCGAGTCTGACTACTTGCATTCCTAGCGTCAAGGCTAGTGTCACATATCGCCCGTTCGACTGGTGTGGGTACGCACCAGCGCGGCGAGGGCCGGGTCGTGTCCCGCGACCACCTGGACCACGCGTTGTTCGGCCAGCCCGGTCAGGCCGTCGTAGAGCTCCACGAAGAGCGTCCGGGCCGCCGCCCGGGGCCACTGCGCCGGCAGCAACTCGGTCGGCAGTTCCGGGTCGAGGCTCGGCATGGTGCGCCACTCGTCCATCAGGGCGGTCCGCGCGACGAGGGCCTCGGCGGTGCCGATCCGGCCGGTGCGCCAGCGGCGCCGGACCGGCTCGTAGGCGGCGAGGATCCGCTCGTACTCCGCGCGGAGGGCGGCCAGGTCCCAGGCGTTGATCGGGTGGCCACCGGTCGGCCCGCCCTCGGCCAGCTCGGCGGTGAAGACGGTGGCCCGGTCGATGTCAAGCTCGGACAGGATCGTGGTCACCTTGGTCACCCGCTCGTGCGGTGAGACCCAGAGCCCGTCGTAGAGCGGAGCGAAACCGTGCCAGCCGAGCCGGGTACGCAGGAGGTGCCGCCGGGACCGGTCGTCCTCGGGCACCGAGAACGCGGCCACGGTCCACCGGCCACTCCACGGCGTCCGCTCGCTGCCGAACGACAGGATGTGGCCACGGCCCTCGGCCAGCACCTCGGCGGCCCGCTCGCTGAGCGCGTACGAGGTGCGCCGGCCGGACTTGGAATGCTCCAGCAGTCCCCGCCGGGCCAGCCTGCTCAGCGCGGCCCGGGCACTGACCTCGGTGATGCCGAACTCGCCGAGCAGTGCGACCAGGGCGGCCGAGGGCAGTGGGGTCCGCTGGCCGTACCAGTAGTCGCCGAGCAACGTCAGCAGCAGGTGTTGCGGACTGCCGCCGGCCTGTACGCGCGGGAGGTCGGCCGGGGGCGACGCGGACTGCATCGACATGCGGCAGACTCTACAGATTCCGCATCGCCCGACAGTCGGCCAGCCCGCTTCGACCGGCGCCGGATGCCGGGCCGGCCGGATCCCTCCGGCCGGCGGCACCGGGGAAGGGCGCCGCTCCGGTGCTGAACATTCGGCATGAATATTGACCGGCGTGCCAAAGATGTCTAGCGTCTCTGGGCAGAGCTGTCCCTCGCGGTGGGAGGCAACCCGTGCGACGTACCACCGTAACCGCCGTCGCGCTCGCCGTGGCGGTCGCCATGGCCGGCTGCGGCGGCGATTCGTCCAGCGGAGACGGCGCCGACCCGATCAGGGTCGGCCAGATCGTCTCCCTGACCGGCAACTACGCACCGCTCGGCACCGAGAACGAGAAGTCCGTGGCGCTCGCGGTCGAGCGGATCAACGCGGCCGGCGGCGTGCTCGGCCGCAGGGTGGAGCTGATCGTCCGCGACGACAAGAGCCAGCCCGACCAGTCGGTACTGGCCTTCAACGACCTCAAGGGCCGCGACGTCGCCGCCGTCATCGGCTCGCCCTTCTCCAACTCGGCCCTGGCGACCATCCCGCTGGTCGACCGGGAGCGGATCCCGTACATCTCGCTCACCCCGGCCGACGAGCAGGTCGACCCGGTGCACCCGTACGTCTTCGTCGTTCCGGCCACCTCCGCGACCTACGCGGACCGCATCCTGCAGTACCTCAGGGCGCAGAACATCACCAGGATCGCCGTCGCGTACGACGGCCGCAGCTCCTACGCCAAGGCCGGCTTCGACGGCACCCGGGAGCAGGCACCCGGCCACGGCGTCACCCTCACCGCCACCCCGGAGTTCCAGACCACCAGCACCGAGTTCTCGGCCGTCTTCAACCAGGTGCGCTCCTCCGGGGCGCAGGCGCTCGTCGTCTGGGCCACCGGCCCGCCCGGCGTGGCGCTGGCCAAGCAGTACGCCACCGCCGGGCTCGACGTGCCGGTGGTCTTCACCGGGGCGCAGGCCAGCCCGCTCTGGCTGGACCCGGTCGGCCCGGCCGCCGAGGGCGCGGTGGTGGCCAGCTCGATCGGCGTGGTCGGCGACACCCTCCCCGCCGGGAAGCAGAGGCAGGCGATCGACGAACTGGCCGACGCGTTCGAGGCCAAGTACGGCTACCCGCCACCCCAGTTCGCCCAGGACGGCTACAGCGGGGTACGGCTGCTCGTCGCCGCGATCGAGAAGGCCGGGGACACCGCCCCGGAGAAGATCCGGGACGCCCTGGAAGGGCTGACCGAGACCACCCCCAACGGCACCTACACCTACAGTGCCACCGACCACGCCGGGCTCACCGCCGACTACATATCCATCAACACGGTGCGGGACGGCGCGTTCGTCCCCACCGACTGGGCGCGGGAGCAACTCGCCGCGGTGGCGGGCAGGTGACCGAGCCGCTGCTGCGGGTCGCCGGTGTCTCGCACGCCTTCGGCGGGGTGTACGCCGTGCGCGAGGTCGACATCGACGTCGCGCACGGCGAACTGCGGGCCGTGATCGGGCCGAACGGTGCCGGGAAGTCCACCCTGTTCAACCTGGTCGGCGGCCAGTTGGCACTGCGTACCGGCGCGATAGTGCTCGACGGCACCCGGCTCGACCGGCTCGCGGCGCACCGCCGGGCCCGGCTCGGGATCGGCGTCGTCTTCCAGGGCGCCCGGGTCTTCCGCGGCATGACGGCACTGCAGAACGCGATGGTCGGCGCGCACGCCGTCACCCGAGGAGGATTCGCCGGCGCCGTGTTTCGACTGCCGGTGCACCACCGCGAGGAGCGGGAGATCCGCCGGAGCGCCCGGGAGGCGTTGGCCCGGGTCGGCCTCGCCGACTGGGCCGACCGGCCGGCGGAATCGCTGCCGCTGGGGCAGCAGCGCGCCCTCCAGGTGGCCCGCGCGCTCTGCGGCCGGCCCCGCCTGCTCCTGCTCGACGAGCCCGCGGCCGGCCTGCGCGCGGCCGAGCGTGACGCACTGGCCGGACTCTTCGAGGAGCTGAAGGCGGGCGGCCTGACGATGGTGGTCATCGAGCACGACGTCGCCTTCGTGACCCGGCTCGCCGACCGGGTCACCGTGCTCGACCTCGGCCGGGTGATCGCCGAGGGCACCCCGGCCGCGATCCGGGCCGACCCGGCGGTGGTCGCCGCGTACCTCGGGACGGGGGCACCCGCGTGATCGACGTCGTCGACCTCACCGTCCGGTACGGGGCCGCGGTGGCACTGCACGAGGTCAACCTCACCGTGGCGGACGGGGAGATGGTGGCGCTGATCGGCCCCAACGGTGCCGGAAAGTCCACACTGGTCGACACGCTCTCCGGGATCCGGCGCCCGTCCGGTGGCACGGTGACGATCTCCGGTCGGCTGGCCCACGTACCGGAGGGGCGCCAGGTCTTTCCCGACCTGACCGTCGACGACAACCTCCGGCTCGGCGGCTGGCGCATCCGCAACCGCAACACCGGCCCGATCTACGAGATCCTGCCCGGCCTTGTCCCGCTGCGCCGCCGCCGAGCCGGTCAGCTCTCCGGCGGAGAGCAGCAGATGGTGGCCGTCGGCCGGGCGCTGATGGCCCGACCGGACGTGCTGGCGGTCGACGAGCTCTCCCTCGGCCTTGCCCCGCTCGTCGTCGCCGACCTGGTGCGGCACCTGCGGGAGCTGAACGCCGGGCACGGGCTCGCCGTGCTCCTCATCGAGCAGAACGCCCGGCTCGCCCTCGAACTGTGCAGCCGGGGATATGTGCTGGAGGCGGGCCGGGTCGTCGCCGCCGGGACCGCGGCGGAATTGGCCGCCAGCCCGCGGGTGGTCGACGCCTACCTGGGGGCGGCCCGGTGAGGGAGTTCCTTCAGTACCTGGTCACCGGCGTCGGCGGCGGCTGCGCGTTCGCGCTCGTCGGCAGCGGTCTCGTCGTCGTCCACCGGGTCACCCGGGTGGTCAACTTCGCCCAGGGCTCGTTCGCGGTGATCGCCGCGATGACCGCGTCGACGCTGCTGGCCAGCGGGCTTCCGCACGGCCTGGCCGAGGCCTGTGCCGTGGGAGTCGGTGCCGGTGCAGGGCTGCTGGTCGGGCTGGTCGCGATCGGCAGGCCGGGCACGCCACCCGGCGCTTCACTGATCATCACGCTCGGGCTGGCCGTCTTCGCGTACGCGGTCGAGGTGCTGGTCTGGGGCGACCAGCCTCGGTCGTTCGCCGGGGTACCCGGCGCGGTCGAGTTCGCCGGTGTCCGCTTCCAGGCGCACTATCTGCTCATCATCGGCGTGACGGCGGTCGTCTTCGCCGGCACGGCCGCGCTGTTCGCGCGCACCGACGTGGGGCGGGCGCTGTCGGCCTGCGCCTCCAACCCGTACGCCGCGCGGGTCGTCGGCATCGACGTCGTCCGGATGGGGCTGCTGGCCTTCGGCATCGGTGGTGCGCTCGGCGGGCTCGCCGGGGTGCTCGTCACGCCGATCCAACTCGTCACCTTCGACTACGACGTGACGCTGATCATCGGCGGCTTCGCCGCGGCCGTCTTCGGCGGGCTGATGCGGCCGCTGTACACCCTCGTCGGTGGACTGCTGCTCGGCGTGGCCCAGTCCCTCGTCGCGGGCTACGGCAGTGCCGCGTACCAGATGGAGGTGGCGCTGGTGTTGCTGCTCGCCGGGATGTTGGTGCAGGCGGCGCGGTCACCGGTGGCCGCGCCGGAGCCGACCTGATGGCCCGGCGGGCGCCGGCGGTGGCCGTGGCGGCGGGAACCCTCGTCCTGCCACCCCTGCTGTCCAGCAGCCACCTGACCGTCTACATCCTGCTCGGCCTCGCCGTGATGGTCACCGTCGGGCTGTCGCTGTTGATGGGGTACGCGGGTCAGATCTCCCTCGGACAGGCGTCCTTCTACGCGATCGGCGGCTACACCGCCGGTCTGCTCAGCGTGCACAGCCTGCCGCCGGTGCTCGGACTGCTCGCCGCGCCGCTGGTCTCGGCCGCGTTCGCGGTCGTGGTGGGAGTGCCGCTGCTGCGGCTGCGCGGTCACCACCTGGCCTTCGCCACCCTCGCCATGCAACTGATCCTGCTGTCCGTGCTCGCCCGCGCCGACTGGGCGGGCGGAGCGGTCGGCCTGCAGGGCATCCCACGACTGTCGGTCGGCGGCTACGAGTTCGCCGACGACATCTCCTACGCCTACCTGGTCTGGGCCGCCGTCGCACTTGTCCTGCTGGTGGCCCGCAACATCGTCGCTTCCCGTCCCGGTCGTGGTCTGCACGCCCTGTCCAGCAGCGAGACCACCGCAGCGGCCTGCGGCGTACCGGTGGGACGGTACCGGCTCACCGTCTTCGCGCTGTCCGCCGCATTCGCCGGCCTGGCCGGCGGCATCTACGCCTTCTACCTCGGCTACCTCGCGCCGGGTTCGTTCCCGGTGCTGCTCTCCATCGAGTACGTGGTGATGGCCGTCGTCGGCGGGCTCGGCACCCTGTGGGGCGCCCTCGTCGGCGCCGCCGCGATCGTCCTGCTCGTCCAGGTGCTCAACACGCTCGGCACCCAGCCCGGCATGCCCGGCTACGCGCCGAGCGTGCTGTCCTACGCCGTCTACGCGACGCTGCTGGTGCTGGTGGTGATGTTCCTGCCGCACGGCATCGTGCCGGCGGTGCGCGACCGGTTGACCGGCAGGGCGTCGAGCGGCACGGGGTAGCCCGGCACGATCGTCGCCGAAGGGGCCCGACCGACCGGTAGACCCGGGCCCGGACCTGGGCCTTTCCACAACGCCCCCGCGCCGCCCCCGCTCCGGCGGGCCGGGCTTGTACGAAAAATGTGCGGCGTCCTCACTACATTTGGCAGCCATCCAGTCCCCGAACACCCGCGCCGGATCCGCCGGTAGCGCCGCAGTGCCGCCCCCGACGGGAGGCGGGCGGAAATCGCTGGAGGCGGTCTGGCCCCGTCGTCGAACTTCCTGGGAGCGGCACCCATGAAAGCTCGGTCACGATCGCGGCTCCGACGGTCCCGGCTCGCCAGCCCGGTCGCCGTGGTCACCGGAATCTCGATGGTCATCACGCTGCTGGGCAACGTACCGGCGGCGGCAGCCGTCGCCTTCGCCTGGACCACGGCCGCGCCAGCGGAGCGGTCGGTGCCGGGCACCGACGCCGGGGCACGGCCGTTACCGAAGGACCCGGCAGAGGAGAAGGCGGTCCGTTCCAGCCCGACGGTCTCCTGGCCCGCACCGGGCCGGGCGGTCGTCGACCTGACGGCGCCGCCGGCCCGGGCCACCGACGGTGCCGGGGCGACCACCACCCGGGCCAGGGCCGGTGCACTGCCCGTCTACGTCGGTAGCGTCGCACCGGCCGCACCCGGCGTCGGCGCGGCGGTCGGCGGGTTCGCGGCGGGTGTCGGAACCTCCGGCGCGGCCCGGGCGGGCGCCGACCCGGCGGTACCGAGCCGGGTCGAGGTCAACCTGCTCGGCCGGCACGACGACGGGCTGCTGCTCCGGATCAAACGGGCCGACGGGGTGGACCGGGCCGGCCGGATCTCGGTCGAGGTGGACTACTCCGGCTTCCGGGACGCGTTCGGCGGGGACTGGGCCACCCGGCTGCGGCTGGTGCGGCTGCCGGAGTGCGCCGCGGTCACCCCGGCCGTGCCGGAGTGCCGGGGCACCGCGGTGGCGACCCGCAACAACGGCTCGGGTCGGCTCACCGGCGAGCTGCCGGTGGGTGGCGCGGAGTCCGGCCTGTTCGCCGTCGCGGCGGCCGCTGGCGGCCCGGCCGGCGACTTCGGGCAGAGCACGCTCTCACCGTCGGCCACCTGGCAGGTCGGCGGCCCGTCCGGCGACTTCAGCTGGCAGTACCCGATGGACGTCCCACCCTCGCTCGGCGGCCCGGCCCCGGAGCTGGCCCTGGCGTACTCCTCGGGCAGCGTCGACGGTCGCACCAGCGGCACCAACAACCAGCCGTCCTGGGTGGGGGAGGGGTTCAGCTTCGCGCCGGGCGGCTACGTCGAGCGCCGCTACGTGTCCTGCGCCTCGGACCGGAAGAACGGTGCGAACAACAAGATCAAGACCGGGGATCTCTGCTGGGGCACCGACAACATCACCCTGGTGCTCAACGGCCGGGGCGGCGAACTGCTCTACAACAGCGAGACACAGCGCTGGCACCTGCGCAGCGACGACGGATCCCGGGTCGAGCGACACCACGACACCAGCCTCGGCAACGGCGACAAGGACGGCGAGTACTGGGTGGTCACCACCCGGGACGGCACGCAGTACCACTTCGGCCGCAACAAGCTGCCCGGCTGGTCCGACGACACGCACGCGCAGACCAACTCGGCCTGGACGGTCCCGGTCTTCGGCAACCACGCCGGTGAGCCGTGCCACAAGTCGACCTTCGACGCCTCGCACTGCGACCAGGCGTGGCGGTGGAACCTCGACTACGTCGTCGACCCGCACGGCAACACCGCGAGCTACTTCTACACCCAGGAGAAGAACTACTACGCCCGCAACGTCACCGCGACCAAGGTCTCCCAGTACGTCCGGGGCGGCTACCTGCGCAGCATCCAGTACGGCCAGCGCGCCGACGCGATCTACACCTCGCCCTGGGTGGGCCGGGTGGAGTTCGAGGCGGCCGACCGGTGCATCCCGAACACCACCTGCACCAAGTCGGCACCGGCCAACTGGCCGGACGTGCCGTGGGACCAGGACTGCGCCAGCAGCACCAACTGCAACAACAAGTTCTATCCCACCTTCTGGACGCAGAAGCGGCTGAAGAAGGTGACCACCCAGGTCTGGGCCGGGACCGGAGCGCGCGACGTGGACTCCTGGACCCTCACCCACTCCTATCCCAACCCGGACGACGGCACCAAGGCACGGCTGTTCCTGGACTCGATCCAGCACAGCGGCCTGGTCAACGGCAGGCATGACCTGCCACCGGTCACCTTCCAGGGCAAGCAGCTCACCAACCGGGTCGACGGCAACGACAACATCCCGGCGATGAACTGGTGGCGCATCGAGACGATCCGCTCGGAGGGCGGCGGCGAGATCACCGTCAGCTACTCGCCACGGGACTGCTCCTACCAGGCCCTGCCCCAGCCAGCGACCAACACCAAGCGATGCCACCCGGTCCGGTGGACCCCGGAGGGGTTGTCCGAACGGACCGACTGGTTCAACAAGTACGTGGTCACCAGGGTCGTCGAGAGTGACCGCACCACCGGACTCACCCAGGAGATCTCCGACGTCGAGTACGTCGGCGCACCCGCCTGGCGGCACGACGAGGAGGACGGGCTGGTTCCCGAGGACCGCAAGACGTGGAGCCAGTGGCGCGGCTACGAGCGGGTACGGGTCCGCAAGGGCGTCTCCGGCCAGGTGCGGTCACTGACCGAGCTGGTCTACTTCCGGGGGATGGACGGTGACAAGACCGCCACCGAGGGGGTCACCAAGCGGGTCGACGTGGTCGACTCGACCAACACCGCGTGGCGGGACACCGACCAGTTCGCCGGGATGCTGCGCGAGTCGATCACCTACAGCGCGGACGGCAGCAGCATCCTGTCCCGGTCCATCACCGACCCGTGGCTCTCCCCGGCGACCGTCACCCGGGTCCGGTCGTGGGGGACCACGACCGCGCACAACGTGCAGCAGAAGCGGCTGGTGCAGGGCGAGGTCAGCGGCGGCCGCTGGCGGGAGACAGCGACCCTGCACACCTACGACAGCGGCGGCACGCTCCTGACCGAGCAGCACCAGGGCGACCTGGCCCGCTCGGACGACGACACCTGCACGCAGTACACGTACGCCCGCAACAGCGCCGCCTGGCTGCTGGAGACGGTGGTGCGCAAGCGCACCACCGTGGGCGGCTGCGACCGGGAGCCGACCGGCATCGCCGACGTCGTGTCGGACGAACGGTTCTACTACGACGGCAGCGACACCCTGGGTGCCACGCCGACCCGGGGCGCGGTCACCCGGCGGGAGGAGATCTCCGGCTGGTCCGGCGGCGCCCCGACCTACCTGACCACCATGGAGGCCAGCTACGACCCGCACGGCCGGCTGGAGGAGAAGACCGACGTGCTCGGCGCGCGGGAGCGGATCACCTACACTCCGGCGACCGGTCCCACCACCCGGGTCACCTCGACCAACCAGCTCGGCCACACCACCAGCACCGAGCTGGAACCGGCCTGGGGGGCCGAGGTCTCGGTCACCGCGCCCAACGGCGCCCGCAACGTCGCCGAGTACGACGCGCTCGGCCGGGTCGTCAAGACCTGGCTGGCCGGCCGAGTCCCGGGCCGGGACTCGCCCAGCGCGACCTACGAGTACACGACCCGCGTCGACGGGCCGAACGTGGTGACCGTGCGCACCCTGGAGGCGAATGGCGACTACCGCACCGAGTACCAGCTCCTGGACGGCAAGATGCGGCTGCGTCAGACCCAGGCGCCGTCGCCGCGCGGCGGCCGGGTGATCACCGACGTGAGTTACGACGTCCGCGGGCTGAAGGTGCGGGAGAGTGGCCCCTACTACAACGACGCACCGCCCGGCACCACCCTGTTCCTGCCGGACGAAGCGCTGCTGCCGGCCCAGACGGTGACCGTCTACGACGGAGCCAACCGGCCGACCGAGGAGATCTTCCTCAGCTACGGGGTCGAGAAGTGGCGGACCAGCCACGTCCACGAGGTGGACCGCCAGCACACCACCCCGCCGGCCGGGCAGACCCCGACCACCCGGATCCTGGACGCCGAGGGGCGGCTGGTGGAGCTGCGTCAGTACCGGGGCAGCACCCCGAGCGGCGAGTACGACGCCACGAAGTACACGTACAACCGGCGCGGCCAGCCGGAGACGATCGTCGACTCGGCGGGCAACGTGTGGCGGTTCGGGTACGACGCACGCGGCCGGAGGATCCGCACCGAGGATCCGGACCAGGGCGTCACGACGTACACCTACAACGACCGTAACGACATCGTCAGCGAGACCGACGCCCGTGAGGTGACCCTCTGGTACGAGTACGACGCGCTGGGCCGCAAGACGGCGCTGCGCCAGGGCTCGGCAACCGGAGCGAAGCTGGCCGAGTGGGGCTACGACCGGCTGCCCGACGGCACCCCGGCACCCGGGCTGCAGACCAGCGCGACGCGCTACGTCGACGGTGCGGCGTACACCACGGCGATCACCGGCTACGACGCGGCCAACCGGGTCACCGCGCGGACGGTGACCGTCCCGGCCCGGGAGGGCGCACTGGCCGGGACGTACACGTTCCGCAACACCTACCGGCCGGACGGCGAGGTGGAGACCGCCACCCTGCCCGGCGGTGGCGGGCTCGCCCAGGAGACGCTGCGGTACGGCTACAACGCCCTCGGCATGCCCACCACCCTCGCCGGGGCGACCAGCTATGTCACCGATACCGCCTTCTCGGTCTACGGGGACGTGGAGGAGTTGACCCTGTCCGCGGGTGACCGGTCGGTGCGCCGGTCGTTCCGGTACGAGGCCGGCACCCGGCGGCTCTCCCTGGCCGAGACGAGGCGGGAGGTCGGCCCCCAGCTGATCTCCAGCGTGGCCTACCGCTACGACCCGGGCGGCAACGTGATCCGGATGGTGGACACGCCGGACCCGGCGACCGGGGTGGCCGCGGACACCCAGTGCTTCCGCCACGACCACCTGCGCCGGCTCACCGAGGCCTGGACCCCCGCCTCCGGCGACTGCGCGGCGGCACCCACCGCCGCCGGGCTGGGCGGCCCGGCGCCGTACTGGCACTCCTGGACCCTCGACAAGCTCGGCAACCGGCTCTCCGAGACCCGGACCGCGCCGAACGGTTCCCGGAGCACCAGCAGCTATGCGTACAACCCGGCCGGTGAAGCACAGCCGCACGCGCTGCGCTCGGTGACCAGTACCGGCCCGGACGGCACCAAGAAGGTCGACGAGTACGCGTACGACGCGGCCGGCAACCTGACCAGCCGGGTCCGGGCCGGTGTCGGGCAGACCCTGGAGTGGGACGCCGAGGGGCGGCTGGCGAAGGTGACCGAGAACGGCCGGGTCACCTCCTACGTATACGACGCGGCGGGCGACCGGCTGATCCGCCGCGACCCGACGGGCACCACGCTCTACCTGGGCGAGACCCAGCTCCGGATGGACACCTCCGGCGCGGTCAGCGGCCTGCGCTACTACACCCACGGCGATCGAGCAGTGGCGATGCGCAACGGGAAGACCGGCAAGGTGACCTGGCTGGTCTCGGACCACCACGGCACGGCGGAGCTGGCCGTCGACGAGTCGAGCCAGTCCGTGACCCGGCAGCGCCGCGACCCGTACGGCGGCACCCGCGGCTCCGGTGACCCGAACCTGGCCGGTGACCGTGGCTTCGTCGGCGGCACCAACGACCCGTCCACCGGGCTGACCCACCTGGGCGCCCGGGAGTACGACCCGGCGACCGGCCGGTTCGTCTCGGTGGACCCGGAGATCAGTTACGACGATCCCCAGCACCTGAACGGCTACGCCTACGCCAACAACAGCCCGGTCAGCTTCACCGACCCGGACGGCCGGGCGTACGTCACCAAGCGGGTAACCAGCTACAAGACGGTCTACCGGACAGTGATCAAGAGAGTCACCCGGCTGATCAGGGTGCTGGTCACCATGTACGTCTTCATGCTCGTGTTGACCCTGCTCGGCTTCCTGGTCCCCCAGCTGGCGCCGATACTGGTGGCCGTCACGAAGGTGATCGTCAGGTATATCAAGGTGCTGGAGAAACGCCTGGTCAAGTACACGAAACTGATCAGGATCTGGATCAAGGACCCCAAGCACAAGAACAAAGCCCAACTGCGCGCGTTCAGCGACAAGCTGGAGGAGATGCGACGGAAGCTGAACAAGTTCATCCAGACCGCGCAGATGGCCAGCCGGCTGGCCGGGCAGCTCCTGGTCAGGGCCCTGTGGCACGGTGGGCTGATGGGTGCGCAGAAGGGGATCGGCCTTCTCGCCCGGTTCGGTCATCCGCTGAATTTCGTCGCCAACCGCGCCCAGTCCTACGGGATCGGCAAGTTGGTGGACTGGGGCACCCGGCTCACCGGCGGCGAGTGCAACACGCAGGAAGGCATGCGGGTCTGCTGGGGTGGCTGGGTGCCGTATGGTCGCACCGGCACCACCTACGGGGACACCTTCCTCACAAAGAACAGCCGACCGGACGCGGACATGATGGCGCACGAGAAGGTGCACCGCCGACAGTGGCGGCGGTACGGTGCCGCGTTCGGTCCGATGTATCTGCTGGAGGCCCTGCGGACGGGTGGTGACCCGTGCCGGAACACCTACGAGAACAGCGCCAATCTCGAGAAGGGCGACTACAAACATTGCTGAACCGGCGGCGGTCGGCCCGGGTGCTGCTGCTGTGGCTGCTCTGCCTCAGCCAGACCGCCGCGCACTGCGTCGGCGGCGGGCAGCAGGTCGAGGACGTGCTCGGCTACGTCGAGCTCGACGGCCGGACGGCGGTCTACGCGCCGCTCTGCCCGGATGACGAGGTCCGGGGCGTGCGGGTGTACACCGCCCCGGACCCGCAGCGGGGTGGCGACTTCATCCCGCTGTGGGAGGCTACCGGCCCGACCACCGACACGGTGCGGCAGGGACTCTTCGTCCTCGGCGACGACAGCCAGTTCGCCACGGTGACCCGGCCCGCCCCGGCCAGCTTTCCGCGCCGGCTCTCCGTGCACGCGGACACGGTGCGGGGCCGGTCGGCGGGCCAGGCCTGGGAGCACCCTGCGGAGCTGCCCCGCTATCCGGCCGACACCCCGCTGACGGAGCTGACCTTCGAGACCGACCGGGGCCGCCGGTCCTTCGCCGAGCTGCGCGACATGCTGTTCAGCCAGCCGGGTGCCTGCCCGGATCGCTGAGCGCTGGTGCACGCGGGCGCGCCGTGGCTGACAGGGTTTCGCGCCAGACGGTGTGCCGGGCGTGCGGGCGGGTAAACGCCGCCATGCCGTCCGGTGCGCCAGCGGAGAGCCCGGGATCACCGGTCGACCGGCTGCGGAGCCGGCTGGCCAGGACCGGTCGGACCTGGTCCCGCCGCCTCCGGACGTACCTGATCATCGGCGTCCAGGCCGGGCTCGCGGCGGCGCTCGCCTGGGTGGTCGCCCACCGGCTGCTGGACATCGAGGAACCCACGTTCGCTCCGGGCGCGGCGGTGGCGGTGATCGGCGCGTCGCTGGCCAGGCGGGCCCTGCGAACCGTCGAGCTACTCGTCGGCATCGGGATCGGCATCGCGGCCGGCGACGTGCTGATCGCGCTGATCGGCACCGGGGCGTGGCAGACCGGGGTGATCGTCTCCCTGGCGGTCACCGGCGCGGCTGTCGCCCGAGGCACCGGCCTGCTGATGACCCAGGCCGGTGCCACCGCGGTGCTGGTGGCGACGCTCACCCCGGCCAATCCGGACCTGGAGCTGCCCCGCGCGCTCAACGCGCTGGTCGGCGGCGCGGTGGGGCTCTTCGTGATGCTGGTCCTGGCGCCGCTCAACCCGCTGCGCACCATACGCCGGGTCGCCGGCTCCGCGCTGGAACTGTTCGCCCGCCAGATGCAGACCTGCGCCGAGGCCCTCGCCGCCGGCGACGCCGACCGGGCGGAGGCCCTGTTGGCCCAGATGCGCAACTCGGATCCGAAGCTGACGCAGCTGCGGGAGGCGGTCTCCGCCGCCGACGAGATGGTCCGGTTCTCCCCGCTGCGGTGGCGCCGGCGCCGGACCGTACACGCCTACCAGCACGGCGCGAAGCACATGGAGCGGGCGTACCGCAACAGCCGGACCCTGGTTCGTCGCGCCGGCACCGCGCTGCGGGACGCCGAACCGATGCCGCCGGACCTGCCGGCCGCCATCGGAGAGTACGGCGCGGCGGTGCGGCTGATGCACCGGGAGTTCCTGGCCGGTAAGGAACCGGTACAGGCCCGTGCACAGGTGCTCTCGGCGGTGCGGCTCGCCGGGGAGGCGTGCCGGCAGGAAATCGGCCTTTCCGGGACGATGGTGGTACTCCAGGTGCGGACCGTCGCCAACGAACTGCTGCGGGCCACCGGGATGCGACGCGACGAGGCCCGCCGCCTGGTCCGCCGCGCCGTCGCCGGCCACTGAACGTCCCCGGCAACCCGGACGGCACCGCGCTCGCCACCGGCGGCGCCGGCCCGCTGCGGCGCCTTTTCCCCGCAAGGGCGGCGCCGTTTCCTCCGAAGGGTGGTGCGGAGGATGTTAGAAACCATGACGAACAGGTACTGGCTCGTATGGCGACGACTGGACCCACGGGTAGGCCACCGACGGCCGGGCCGCCGGGTACGCCCCGGAGGACGCAGCCGCCGGACGTCCTGTTCATCCTGGCCGATGACCTGGGTTGGGGCGACCTGGGTTGTTACGGCTCCTCGATCCGAACCCCCAACCTCGATCGGCTGGCGGGGGAGGGCATGCTGTTCCGGCACGGCTACGCGTGCTCACCGTGGTGCTCGTCGACCCGCATCGGCCTCTACACGGGTCGTTACCCCACCCGGCTGCCGGCGGCCCTGGAGGAGCCGCTGACCACGCACACGAAGCACAACGGGATCCCCGCCGGCCACCAGACGCTGCCATCGCTGCTCCTGGCCGCCGACTACCGGACCGCGATGTTCGGTAAGTGGCACTGCGGCTGGCTGCCCTGGTACAGCCCGCTGCGTATCGGCTTCCAGACCTTCTTCGGGAATCTCGACGGTGCCATCGACTACTTCGAGCACGTCAACACGGTTGGCGAGGCCGACCTGTACGAGGGGGAGACCTCGGTCGAGCAGACCGGCTACTACACCTCGCTGATCTCCGAGCGCGCGGCCGACTTCGTCGCCCAGAATCGCGGTGGCCCGTTCTACGTCCAGCTCAACTACACCGCGCCGCACTGGCCGTGGGAGGGGCCACAGGACCGCGAGGTCGGTGCGGAGATCCGGCGCAGGTTCGGCCAGGAGGCCGAAGCCACCCCGTTAATCCACCGCGACGGAGGCTCGCTGGCGAAGTACGCCGAACTGGTGGAGGCGATGGACGCGGGGATAGGCACCGTGCTCACCGCGCTGGCGAACGCCGGGCGCGCCGACAACACCATCGTCGTCTTCACCTCCGACAACGGCGGCGAGCGATGGTCGAGAAACTGGCCGCTGGTGGGCGAGAAGGGCGATCTGACCGAGGGTGGGATCCGGGTACCGCTGATTCTGCGGTGGCCCGCCGCCGTGGCCGGGGGTCAGGTCGTCGACCACCCGATCGACACCCTGGACCTGACCGCGACACTCGTCGACGCAGCCGGGACGGCGCCGGATGAACGCTGCCCGCTGGACGGTGTGAACCTGCGGCCGTGGCTCGTCGACGGAGCCGACTTCCCCGAGCACGACCTGTTCTGGCGTACCTCGAATCAGGGCGCGCTGCGACGCGGCCGGTTCAAGTACCTGTTCGACCGCCGCGAACGGTCGGTGCTGGGCAACTGGCCGCGCCGCGACGGTCCCTTCCACCTGCTGTACGACCTGGCGGCGGACGGTCGGGAACAGGCGGACATCGCCGACCGGCATCCCCGGCTGACCGAGGAACTGGGCGCCACGTGGGCGCGGATCGACGCCGAACTGTTGCCCTACCCGCCGAGTCATCCGGGCGTACCGGAACCCTCGACGGCGAGGCCCGCCAGCAGCGAGCCGGACTAGGTCCGGGTGGCCGCGTCGCGATGATGATGCGTGATCTACTGTCCCGGGTGGCGGATCTGGCGGTCGTGATCTTCGCCGTGACCTCGATGCTCTCGGTCGGTCTCGCTCACTCGGCCAAGCAGATCCTCGGCCCGCTACGCGACGTGTGGGCGTTGCTGCGGGCGCTGCTGGCCAACTTCGTGCTGGTCCCTCTCCTCGCCCTCGGTATCGTCCGGCTCTGGCCGCTCGACCGACCGCTGGAGGCCGGGCTGATCCTGGTGGCGATGACGGCCGGCGCACCGTTCCTGATCAAACTGACCGAGGTGGCGCAGGGCTCGGTCGCGGTCAGCGCCGCATTGCTGGTGCTGTTGTTGCCAGTCACCGTCGTGTACGCGCCGATCGCCGTACCCCGGGTGTTGCCCGAAGCGGAGGTCTCCGCGGTCGCCCTCGCGGTGCCGCTGGTCCTGACCATGCTCCTGCCGCTCGCCGCCGGCCTGCTGGTCCGGGGCCGTTGGCTGGCCCAGGCCCGACGGCTGGGGCCGATCGCCCGCCGCACCTCGACCGTCGCGCTGGTGGTCATCGTCCTGGCCACCACGCTGGCCAATATCCCGACGATCGCCACCCTGTTCACCGGGGGGGCGATCATACCGGCCCTGCTGGTCATCGCGGGTGCGTTCGTGCTCGGCTACCTGCTCGGGGGCCGGGATCGCGGCCTCCGCGTCATTCTCGGGCTCGGCACCTCGCAACGGAACATCGCGGCGGCGACGGTGATGGCGACGCAGGGCTTCGCCGACAACGACACCCTGGTCATGGTGATCGTGACCTCGCTGGCCGGTTTCGCACTGCTCTTCCCCATCGCGGGCGTGCTGCGTACCCGCCGCTGACCCGGCGCCGTGCCGGGTACCCGCCGCTGACCCGACGCGCCGTGGCCGCGCCGTGATCCGGGTCGCCGGACCCCCACCAGGTCGGGCACTCCGGGGCGGCTGTGCGGCGTCTGTGCGGCCAGCCCGGAATACTCTGCGCGGCCAGCCCGGAATACTCTGCCGCGCGACGCCCGGTCGGCGACGAACGTCGGACCTGATACCACCTGGGAGGCACGGGTGCGGTCGAGACTCATCAGGGTGGTGGCGCTGCTGGTCGTCGTCGTGACGTCGGCCGGCTGGCCGCTGCCGAGGCCGGCGGGCGCGAGCGTGTTGCGCGGGATTCCGCTCGATCCGGGCTCCGCGTGGTACCCACGGGCGATCCGGCTGGAACACGCGCCGGCCCCGTACCGCGGCCGGATCCTGGTCTCCACGAACACCGGTGCGGGTGGCACGTTCTTCGAGAGCACCGACGACGGTGCGACCTTCCGGCGCATCGGCGGGCTCGCCGTCAGCCGAGGGCCGGGCGAGTTCTCCTGCTGCTCGACGCTGTTCGAGTTCCCCGAGCGGCTCGGCGACTATCCCGAGGGCACGCTGATCTGGGCGACCTCGGTCAACACCTTCGGCGGCGGCGACACGGTGCCGAACCCGGACGCGCGCATCGTCGCCTGGCGCAGCACCGATCACGGGCGCAGCTGGCTGGCGCTGCCGGGGCCGATCGTGACCGGTGGATCGGGACACGGGCTGTGGGAACCGGAGTTCTCGGTCGTCGGCGGAGACCTGGTCGTCCACTTCTCGGACAAGACACAGCAGCCCCGGTACGGCCAGACCCTGGCCCGGGCCCGCTCCGCCGACGGGGGCGACACCTGGGGCGCGAAGGTCAACACCGTCGCGGTCGACGCGAGCCCGGACCTGGCGGCGGAGGACAGCCCGGGGATGCCGGTGGTGCGCCGGCTGCCGGACGGCCGCTACCTGATGGCGTACGAGTACTGCAACATCAGCCCGGTGCCGGGCGGGCACGGCTGCCGCGTCCACTATCGGGTTTCCGCCGACGGCTGGGACTGGGGCGACCAGACCCACCGGGGCACCATCGCCAAGACCGTCGACGGCAGACATCTTGCCCACGCACCGACCATCGCCTGGGCACCAGGTGGCGGACCGAACGGTCGGCTCCTGATGATCGCCAGGCTGGTGCGGACCGGTGCCGACACCGGCGCCGCCACCGTGCTGAGGGGCCCGAGCGGCACCACCGTACTGGTCAACGACGAGAACGGGGTGGGTGCGTGGTACGAGATCGACGCTCCGGTCGGTATCGGCGACTTCCGGGACGAGAGTCTCAGCGGTGCCGAGCGCGATCTGGTCCTCGCGTGCCAGAACTACAGCTCCGCGCTGCTGCCGTCGGGGGACGGCACACGGCTGCTGGAGGTGGCGACCGACGTGCTGGACGGCACCTGCAAGGCGTTCTACGCCACCGGGGCCGTCGCGCCGCCCGGCGGTCCGGCCGGCGTGCGGGCGAACACGACGTACCGCCTGGTCAACCTGAAGTCGCGGGCCTGCCTGGACGTGGTGGCCGGCCGGGTCGCCGACGGCTCCCGGGTGCAGCAGTGGAGCTGCGACACCGGCGTGCTGGTGCAGCGGTGGCGGGCGTCGAGTAACCGACCGGGCCTCTTCTCGTTCGTCAACGCGAAGTCGGGACGCTGCCTCGACGTGCCGAACGGGAACATCTCGGTCGACGACGGCGACGTGACGCAGATCTGGACGTGCAACGGCACCGGCGCCCAGAACTGGCGGCTGTCCGCGGTCGGGCGGTCGACGTACACCATCTCGCCGCAGAACAACCCGGACCTGTGCCTGGCCGCCGCCGGCGGTTCGACGGCGAACGGCGCCGCCGCGACGCTCGTGCCGTGCGCCTCCGGCAGCGCCCGGCTGTGGTTCCTGTCCCCGACGAGCTGACCCCGGCACCGCTGGCGGTGTGTGCCGGATCTGTGCGCAGCGCTGGGAGGCTCGGCCGCGACGATGTACCCCGTGGGCGGCGTCGCCCGCCTCACCGTGACCTCGTGCCAGCCCGAACAGATCCCCTGAGGAGGACATTGCTTTGCTGCGGAGACGCCTGAGCCACATCACCGCCATCGCCGCCGTGGCCGGCCTCGCCGCCGGCCTGCTCGTCGCGGTCGCGAGCACGGCCAGCGCGGCCACCAAGCCGGTCATCAACGGACCGACCTTCAACGACCCGCTCGGGTCGGCCGCCAGCCAGGCCGCGATATTCACCCAGATCATCCAGCTGGTCGACGCGACGCCTGCGGGTGAACAGATCCGGGTGTCGGTGTTCGACTTCACCGACGCCGCGATCGCCGACGCGTTGCTGAGGGCGCACCGCCGCGGCGTCCGGGTCCGGGTGATCGTCGACGACTCGTCCTATCTGGACGGGAACGGAAAGCGGAAGGCCAGTCCGGCCTGGGACCGGCTGAGCAATCCCGTCACGGGGCTCGGCACCGACGACGGGGCACCCTCCTGGATCGTGATGTGCGACGACAGGTTCGAAGACGACGACGGCGTCGACGACGTCCGCCGCGGCTGCATCGCGACGGCCCCGCCGGGCCCCGCGTACAACCACAACAAGTTCTTCCTGTTCTCCAAGGTCGGTCCGTTCGAGGACGGCACCAGCTACCAGAAGGTGGTGCTGCAGACATCGTCGAACCTGACCGACTGGTACAAGGTGGAGTCCTACAACGACGCGGTGACCTTCGTCGACGCGACCGTGTACGACGCCTTCGCCGTGTACCACGAGGACATGCGGCGGTTGCGGTACTCGCGCACCGGGGACAACGGCTACTACCGTTCCACCCCGACCGGGAGCACCTATCGGGCGTTCTTCTTCCCGCGCCGCGACGCCACCTACCGCAATCCGTCCTCCGACACGATCGTCAACGCCCTGGACGAGATCTCCTGCGGGTACACCGGCGCGGACGGCATGCGCCACCAGACCGACATCCGGATCGTGGTCCTCAACTTCCTCGGCTCGCGCAGCCAGGTCGCGACGAAACTGGCGCAGTTGCGCGGGCAGCGCTGCTGGATCGACGTCATCTACGCGGAGAGCGACGCCACTGTCGAAGGCATCCTCGACAAGGCCGACATCCAGCGCCTGCGCTGCAAGTTCAACGTGGCGCCGGGCATCGACGTGCGACCGCACAACAAGTTCATGCTCATCGACGGCTCCTACAACGGTGGCATCGAGCCTCGGGTGTACACCGGCAGCCCTAACCTGGACGGATCGTCGCTGCGCTCGTCGGACCAGGCGCTGCTGCGGATCACCAGTGCCGCCTACCACGCCAGCTACCTGAGCTACTTCTACAAGATCCGGCGTACCTGCCGCGCCGGTATGGGCGCCTGAACGCAGTGCCGGACGGCAGTTCAGCAACGGGGGGCTCACGGGATCGTTCGGGCCGATCGGGCGCCGTACCGGGGCTGGCGGCGCGAAGCCGCGGCAGCTTCGTCGGCGCGATCCGGAAGCTCGCCGAGCCCGGGGCGACGGGGTGCCGACGCGGACCCCGGAGCTGACGCCGGACCCAGCCTGATGCCCGGCCACGCGGACGCGTGGCCGGGCATCAGGCTGTAGACCACGATCTCCAGCCCGCTATCCGTCAACTCTTTGGCGTTGATTGGTCGCTGTCTGCCAAATTTCCCAAAATGCCCGCTGTGGGAGACGCTGAGCTGCACTTGGCCACGACTCCGGCCATCTCGACACACTCGGACCAAATTAGATCAATATTGATATCTATGGTTCTCGATGTCATACTCTGCTGGAAGCGCTCCCACCTCGGCCCTTCGGTGCCTAAGAACGGAGGACGTACCATGCGTTCACACAAGCCCGACCAATCCGCCGGGCGATCCCGGTCGGCTGCCCGGCATCCCATCCGGGTGCTCGTCCTGGCCCTGACCATGGTGGTTGGCATTCTGCCCTGGGCTGGCGTGGCCCAGGCCCACGGCACCATCGTCAACCCACGGTCCCGCGCCTACCAATGCTGGCAGGACTGGGGCAGCAACCACATGAGCCCGACCATGCAGCAGCAGGACCCGATGTGTTACCAGGCGTTCCAGGCCAACCCCGACACAATGTGGAACTGGATGAGCCAGCTGCGGGACGGCCTCGGCGGGCAGTTCCAGTCCCGTACCCCGGACGGCCAACTGTGCAGCAACGGCCTCTCCAGGAACAACAGCCTGAACACGCCTGGTGAGTGGCGGCGGACCAACGTCGGCCGTAGCTTCACCGTCCAGCTGTACGACCAGGCCAGCCACGGTGCCGACTTCTTCCGGGCCTACGTCACCCGGCAGGGGTTCAACCCGGCCACCCAGCGCGTCGGTTGGGGCAACCTCGAGCTGGTCGCGACGACCGGGCGCTACGCGCCGGCGCAGAACATCTCGTTCAACGTCAATGCGGCCGGACGCAGCGGGCCGCACGTCCTCTTCGTGATCTGGCAGGCTTCACACATGGACCAGGCGTACATGTGGTGCAGTGACATCAACATCTCCTGATCACAAGAACCGACAGCGGTAGTACCTCTCCGGCCCAGGACCTTGGCGTCCTGGGCCGGAGCCGTTCGCCGTCCTGATGCTTGTGGGCGTATCGTCGCGTTCGTTCGCTATGCCCCATGACTTACCTGATGTTCGCCGGAGGTGAACGTCTTCGAAAAAATCCGGCGGGCCTGTCGATCCGGGCGGTTCGTTTTCGTAGCCCTGGTGAGAGAGCCGGACAGCGATCCGGTACACACAACCCGCTGGAGGGCAAGATGACCACCACTGACAGCCCGGTCCGGACCGCCACCGCGACGGTCGGTGCGCTGATCCGGACCGGTGTCATCGCCACGGTTGCCGCGAGCGCCGCCACCATGGCCGTCGCCGCCGGTGGCCACGCGGCAGGGGTCAGCCTCGACCTGGGTGGCGCCCCGATCCCGGTGTCCGGGTTCGGCGTGCTGACCGCTGTCTTTTCGCTGATCGGCGTCGTGATCGCCATGCTGCTGTCCCGGTTCGCCCGGCGGCCGCGGCGCACGTTCGTACACACGACGGTGGTGCTGACCGTCCTGTCGCTGGTGCCCGACGTGATCGCCGACGCCGGTGTGGCCACCAAGGCGCTACTGATGCTCACCCACCTGGTCGCGGCCGCGATCGTGATCCCCGCCGTGGCGCGCCGCCTGGCCGCCTGATCTGTCACCATCCCACCGTCGAACTACCGGAGGACCACCATGAAGCAGTACCTGCTGTCCGTGCACTTCGTCGAGGGCGCCCCGACGCCGTCGGACGAGGAGATGCAGACCATGATGCGGGAGACCGATCGGATCACCACCGAGATGCAGGCCGCTGGCGCCTGGGTCTTCGCCGGAGGACTCCTGTCGCCGGAGAGCGCCACCGTCGTCCGGATCGAGAAGGGTGCCACCACCATGAGTGACGGTCCGTTCGCCGAGACGAAGGAGCACATCGCCGGATTCTGGATCATCAAGTGTGCGGACCTGGACCAGGCGCTCGGCTGGGCCGAGAAGTGCGCGGCGGCCTGTGGCCCGATCGAGGTGCGCCCCTTCGACGAACTGTCCCAGGCCTGAACCGGGGCCGGTCACCCGACATGGACCTGGCGAACATCTACCGCGCGGAGTACGGCCGTTGCGTCGCCACCCTGGCCCGCCTCCTCGGCGACATCCACCTCGCCGAGGAGGCGGTCCAGGACGCCTTCACCACCGCGCTGCAGAAGTGGCAGACCCTTCCGCCGAACCCGGGCGCCTGGATCGTGACCACCGCGCGCAACCGGGCCGTCGACCGGCTCCGCCGGGAGTCGACCCGCGAGGCCCGGCACGCCCAGGCCCTGCTACTGCACCAACAGGACGAGCCTCAGGAGGTGGGACCCGTGAAAGACGACCAGCTGCGACTCATCTTCACCTGCTGCCACCCGGCGCTCGCCCCCGACGCGCGGACCGCCCTCACGCTCCGCCTGCTCGGCGGCCTCGAGGTTCCGGAGATCGCCCGGGCGTACCTGACCCAGGAAGCGACCGTTGCCCAGCGGATCGTGCGGGCCAAGAAGAAGATCCGGGACGCCGGCATCCCGTACCGGGTACCCGCCGAGCACGAGCTGCCCGACCGGCTCCCGCCCGTACTCACCGTGCTCTACCTGATGTTCAACGAGGGCTACACGTCCACCGCCGGACCGCTGATCAGAACCGACCTCTGCACCGAGGCGATCCGGCTCGCCCGCGAACTCGCCGCGCTGATGCCCGACGAGCCCGAGGTGCTCGGCCTGCTCGCCCTGCTGCTGCTGACCGAGGCGCGCCGCCCGGCCCGGCTCGGCCCGACCGGCGGACTCGTGCTCCTGGCCGACCAGGACCGGTCGTTGTGGAACCGGACACTCATCGCCGAGGGCCACGAACTGGTCCGCCGATGCCTGCGACGCAACCGGCCCGGCCCATACCAGATCCAGGCCGCGATCAGCGCGGTGCACACCGACGGCGCCACCACCGATTGGCAGCAGGTGCTGGCGCTCTACGACCAACTCCTCGCGTTCGCCCCGACCCCGGTCGTCGCGCTCAACCGGGCGGTCGCCGTCGCCGAGGTGCACGGACCGGCGGCGGCCCTCGCCGCGCTGGAGGAGATCGACCTTCCCGGCTACCACCGGCTGCCGGCCACCCGGGCCGAACTGCTGGCCCGGCTCGGCCGCGACACAGCCGCCCGAGCCGCCTACGACCAGGCCATCGCACTGGCCACCAACGAGACCGAGCGTGCCTTCCTGCACGCCCGTCGTATCGAACTCACCAACACAGGGACAGCATGATGACCGCTACCTACACCTTCGACGTCTTCTCCAGTCTCGACGGCTTCGGCACCCACAGCGGCAACTGGGGTGGCTACTGGGGTAAGCAGGGCCCCGAACTTCTCGAGCACCGCCTCGCCGTGTACGGCCAGGAGCAGCGCATGGTCTTCGGGGCCGGGACGTACCGGGCGTTCGCCCGGATGCTGGCCGCGAGTACCGAGGAGTCCGAGGTACGTGACGCCTGGGTCACCCGGATGAGAAGCCTCCCGGCGACGGTGCTGTCCAACACGCTGGTGGGCCCCCTCGACTGGCCGGACGCCACCGTCGTGAGCGGTGACGCCGTGGACGCCGTCGCACGGCTCAAGGAGGAGTCCGAGCTGCCGCTGCGCTCGCACGGCAGCCTGTCGCTGAACCGGGCTCTGATGGCCGCCGGTCTGGTCGACCGCGTCCAGGTGACGCTCTTCCCGGTGGTCACCGGTCGGACCGGGACGGAGCCGGTCTTCCAGGGCGCGGCCGACTTCGACCTGGAGCTGATCGAGAGCCGGACACTCGACGGTCGTACCCAGGAACTCGTCTACCGCCCCACCCTGCATTTCTGAGTCCGTGCGAACGCCTCCAGCCGCGAGGGACCTCGCCGCCCTCATCCAGGCCGTACTCCGGGACCGCTACCCGGGCGGCGAGGCGGGATCCTCGGCTGCCGCCTCCGGATGTAGACCGTCGGTCCCTCCTACCGACCTGCTGTGGTCCCTCCTACCGACCATCCCGGATCGACCCGAATCCGGGTGGGAGTCGACGAGACCCGCACTAGACCGCCCGTTCAGGGGTGGACCCCGTCTGGTTACCACGGGCCTGCAGCAGTTGCTGCCGCTTGCTGTTCCTGAGCCACCTGTGTGACCCAGGCTTACGTGCCTCGCTCGCCAGATGCTTGACGCTGGCCTCGCTGGACAACTCCTTGAGCTTCGCGCCCGGGCGGCCGCCCAGGTAGACCCTCATCGCGATGTCGTCCCGGTTGGCCAACTGGTAGATGCCGACCCGCCGCCCGAGGCTGATGCACATGGCGGTGGCGAGCACACTCACCGACGTGGGTCGCTCGCCGGTGATCCGGTGGAGCACGGTGTCAGCGGCATGTGCGCCCAGACAACCCGCGGCATAGGCGCTCATCCGGAACGGGAGGTCCGACGGTGCCGCCGAATCCCCGGCCGCGACGATGCGTTCGTCATCGACGCTGGTCAACGACTCGTCGGTGAGTAGCCGCCCCACGGCGTCGGTGCTCAGCCCGCTGCGCATGGCCAGGTCCGGCACGCCGAATCCGGCGGTCCAGATGGTCACCTCGCTCGGCAGCCTGCGGCCGCCGCTGAGCTGTACGGCGTCGGGCGTGACCGCTACGACCCTGGTGCCAGGACCGTCGACCACGGTCACCCCGAGGTCGGCCATCTGCCTGGCGGCCTTACGTCGGGCCTGCGGGTGCAGGTACGGCCCGAGCACTCCGCCGCAGACCAGGGTGACCCGACGCCCCTGCTCCGCCAGCTCGGCGGCGGTCTCGATGCCGGTCGGGCCGGCGCCGACCACCGTCACCGCGGCGGTCGGGGGCGTGGCGGCGAGGACCGACCGCAACCGCTGCGCCGCCTCCAGGGTGGCGACCGGGTAGGCGAACTCGGCTGCTCCCGGGGTGCGCCAATCGGTGCTTTCGCTGCCCACCGCGTAGATCAGATAGTCGTAGTCCACCGTGCCGCCGGTCGCCAGCGTCACGCTGCGCCCGGCCGCGTCGATCCGGTCCACGGTGTCGACCACCAGCCGGACGTTCTCGGCCAGGATCTCCCGGTATTCGACGACCGCGTCGTGGGACCCGCCCAGCAGTTGATGCAGGCGAAGCCGCGCGACGAAACGCGGGCGCGGATTGATCAACGTCACCGTCAGGTCGTCCCGCTGGGTCAGGCGGTTGGCCGCCATCACGCCCGCGTACCCACCGCCGACCACCACCACCCGGTGCTTCCCAGTCATCGGTGCCTCCTTCATTCCCATGGGGGTTTCACCACAGGACACCGTCCGGTCGAGCGTTGTGACAGGCATGAGCCAGGTCACTGCGTGGTAGGTGACGCGGGCGCCCCCCCGGGTCCGGTCGACTAGCTGGGCCCCGACCCCTGTGCGCCGTCGATCACCGCGTCCACCAGCCCCCAGGCCAGTGCCGTTTCGGCGCCGATGGGCAGCCCGGTCAGGGCCAACCAGGCGGTACGCTGCCGGCCGATGCGTCGGGGCAGGCTCACCGTGCCACCGGAGCCGGGCAGCAGGCCCATCCCGACCTCCGGCAGCCGGAACCAGGCGTCCGACGTGGCCACCACTCGTCCCGCGAAGGCGGCCAGTTCGACCCCGGCCCCGACGCAGCCGCCGTGCACGGTTGCGGTGACCCGAGGCGCCACGGCGGCCAGGGCCAGGGGCACGCTGCGGGCGGTCCGGACGAGATGCCCGACGACCGGGTTGGTCGTACCGAATTCGCCGAGGTCACCACCGGCGCAGAAGTTCGGGCCCGCGCCGCGCAGCTCGATCGGCCCGCCGCCGTCGGCCAGGCCGCGCAGCACCTCGACCAGCTCGTCCCGCATGGTTGTGTTCAGTGCGTTGCGCACCTGCGGTCGATTCAGCTCGATCGTGGTGCGGTCGCCGGCCACGGAGACCGCGACGGCCGGTCCCGGCTCCGGGCGAGGCCGCCGCTGGCGGCCGGCGAGCCAGTGGTGAAACTCCGCGCCGGACTGCAACAGCCCGTACGCCCAGGTCTCGGCGGTGATGGCGTCACCGATCCGAAGGTGTTCGGTGAGCCGGAGGAGCCGGGTGAGGGTGGCCGCGGCGACCGGGTTCGCCAGCACGCCCTCCAGCACTGGGACTAGCTGGTCAACATGGGGGACCGCGACGTCCGCCCAGGCCGTGAGGGCGGCGGTGCCGCCGCGCTCGGCCGGGCAGCCGACGGCCACGGTGACGCAGGGCGGATGCGGGGGGTCGGGGTCGATCAGCGGTACCCGGTCGGCGTCGTGCACGACCAGGACGGCACAGCCGTCGAGTATCGACAGGTGTTCCGTCGCCTCGGCGGCCTGGAGCAGCGTGATCGCCTCGGCCGCGGTGGTGTGGACGACCCGGCCCCTTCCAGGCACGCCGTCGTCGGCGCGGTCGGTGGTCATGCCCGGTCCCTCCGCGACGTCGGTCGTCAACCTAGGCCGATATTATATATTACATTGATGTGGCAGCTCGGCCCGAACGACGCCGTCGTGATCCGCGATGCCCGGCTGGGCCTGACCGCTGACCGCCGGGACGTCCTGCTCCGCGGTGGACTGGTCGCGGCGGTGGCCGTGCCCGGATCCATCGGGGGTGCCCGTGCGGGGGTGGCCGCCGATGCCGGAGCGGTGGACGTCGACGCAGGTCGAGGCGTCCTGCTGCCCGGGCTGGTGGACCATCATCTGCACATCGGTGCCTGGTTACGGGCGCGACGCTCGATCCCGCTGCGCGCCGAGGGGGTGGCGGCGACCCTCGCGGCCACGCCCCCGGACCGCCGGGGCTGGCGGGTGCTGTTCGGCCTGGACCACCAGCACGACATCGCCGCGGCGCTGCGGGTCGTGGCGGCAGTGACCGGGCCCTGCCTGGTGGTACACCGCACCGGGCATGCGAGCCTGTTCAACGCGGCGGCGGCCCGCCTCCTCGGCCGGGGGCGCTCGGCCGGAATCGACCACGGCCGTGGGTTGTGGGGGAGGGCACTGGGCCCCGCCGACCCGGAGTGGGAAAGGGATCAACTGCGCTGGTTGGCCCGGGACCTGCTCGCGCAGGGGGTCGTGGCGCTGCAGGACGCCACCCCCTACCCGGAAGCCGCTGCCGCGCGCTGCCGCTGGCTGCGTCTGCACCTGGCGCCGGTCCGGGTGAGCTTCATGGCCGATCCCGGAGAACCGTTGCGGTCCGCCCTCTGGACCAAGGTGTTCACCCGCGAACTGGCCGGTGCCTCGCCCACGGGGTCCTCCCTGGCCGTGCATGCCGTCGAGCCTGCGGAGATCATCGGCGCACTCGACCTGCTCGGGTCGCGGGCGCCGGCGCAGCCCCGGCCGCACCGGATCGAGCACGCGGCGCTCTGCCCCCGGCCGTGCTGGAGCGGATCGCGGTGGCGGGGTGCCAGGTCTGCGCAAATCCCGGCTTCCTGGTGGAGCGGGCGGCCGCGCTCGCGCCGCTGTCCCGTACCGGAGAGGATGCCTTCCTGCATCCGGTGGCCGAGATGGTTGCCGCCGGCGTGCCGGTGCGGTTCGGGTCGGACGCGCCGGTGACCCGGCCGGGGGTTTGGGGAGCTGTCGCCGGGGCGTGGGGGCGGGGCGGTGCCGGGGTACCGTTCGCCGGTCCGCCGGTGTCGCTGGCGACCGCGCTGGCGGCCGTGGTCCGGTTCCCGATTCCCGAGCGACCCGAGCGGTGGATCGGGCAACCGGCCGACCTCGCGCTGCTGGACGAGCGTTGGTTGACCGAGCCGTGCGCCCTGCTCTCCGCCGTCAGGGCGCCCGCCCTGGCCACCGTCGTCGGCGGCCGGTTGGCCTTCCGCAGCGGGGACCGGACGAACTGAGATCACCGGCGGGCGCGGTCACCGCTCGGCGGTCGGCCCGGCCAGGTGCCAGCCGGTGCGCGCCTGGACGTGCCGGGCGAACGCCAGCAGTCGTGGGTCGCTGAACGGGGCGCCGACCACCTGGAGCCCGATCGGCAGGCCGCCACGGCTGACCCCGCAGGGCATGGCGAGCGCGGGTACGCCGGCCAGGGCCCACAGGTAGGTGAACCGGGTAAGGTCCCTGACCAGCCCGAACTCGACCTCCTCCAGAGTGGCCGGCAGCACCGGTGTGGCCGGGGTGACGATGACGTCCACGGTCTCGAACACCCGCGCCAGCGAGCGTTTCCACGTCTGTGCGCGCTCACGTACCCCGGCGAGGTCGGTGCTGGTGATCGTCGCACCGAGGCGTAGCCGCTCCCGGACCAGCGCGCCGAAGTCCTCGGGGCGGTCGGCGAGGCGCCGCCGGTGTGTCGCCAGGGCCTCGGCATGGGCCAGGGTGATCGCGTCCCGGGTGGCGGTGGTGGCCAGCGGCAAGTCGACCTCGACCACCTTGTGTCCCCAGCGCCGGAACTCCGCGACGGAATCGCGGACCGCCGCCTCGATCTCCGGGTCGCAGCCGTCGAGGAAGAACCCGCCGGGGACGCCGATCCGGGTGCCCTCGGCCGGCACCGGTTCGGGGCGCGGTGGCGGCGAGTTCGGGTCGTGGCGGGCGAGTACCTGGTACAGCCGGGTGACGTCCACCGCGGAGCGGGCCATCGGCCCGACCGTGTCGAGGGAGGATGCGACCGGGAAAACGCCATCGGTGCTGATGGTGCCGAACGTCGGGCGCAGCCCGGTCGTGCAGGTGAAAGCGGCGGGAATGCGTACGCTGCCGCCGGTGTCGGTGCCGAGCGCACCGATCGCCTGGCCGTCGGCGAGGGCGGCGGCGCTGCCACTGCTCGACGGGCCGGCGATCCGCTCCAGGTCCCATGGGTTCCGACACGGCGGGTAGCGCGGGTGCGGAGCGAGCCCGAGCATGAACTCGGTCGTCTGGGACTTGCCGAGGATGACCGCACCCGCCTGGCGGAGCAGGCCGACCACGGTCGCGTCCGTGCCGGACCGGCGGTCGGCGAAGAACGCCGACCCGCAGCGGCAGGGCAGGCCAGCAACGTCGATGTTGTCCTTGACGACGATGGGCATACCGTCCAACGGGGACGGGGTCCCCAGGTCCCGGGCACGGTCGGCCTCGATCGCTTCGGCCAGGGCGGTTTCCGGGCATGTCGCGACGACCGCGTGTACTTCCGGGGTCCGCTTCGCGATACGCTCAAGGAGCATCGTCGTCAGTTCCCGAGCGGAGCGTCGGATGGGGCGGGTCGGGTGAGCGACCGGGTGGGACATCTTCCCGCCGTTCCCGCCGACGCATCGGCGCCGATGTATGTCGGGCCGGCTGAAGGATCGAAGCACCCGGGCGACGACAGCCGACCGCCTTATATATAGTATGTAGATTCGGGTTTGGGAAGGGTGCCGGACGTGACTCGCGGCTTCATGATCACCAAGGAGGAGCTGGTGGCGCGGCATGTGCGCCAGCTCATCGTCTCCGGTCAGCTGGAGCCTGGTGCGCGGTTGCGGCAGCAGAAGCTCGCCGACGAGCTGGGCGTGAGCCCCACCCCGGTCCGGGAAGCCCTGCGTAGCCTGATCAGCGAGGGGTGGCTGGTCGCCGTACCGCACATCGGGGTGTCGGTCGCGGACATCAACTACGAGGGTCTCGACGAGATCTTCACGGTCCGGCAGATGTTGGAGGGCTACCTTGCCGAGGGTGCGGCCCGCAACATGACCGACGCCATCCTGACCGTGCTGCGGAAGCTGAACCGGGAGTTCGAGGAGGCGTCGCGGCGGGGCGAGTTCATCGAGGCGCGACGCGCCAACTACGAGTTCCACCAGTTGATCTGGGAGACCGCCGGTTGCCCGTTCACGCTCGGGATCGTCAACGCGCTGTGGGCGAAGTTTCCCTGGAACATGCTGGGCGCGGTGCCGGGCCGAGGTGAGCGGACGGTGCACGAGCACACCGATCTGATCGAGGCGCTCGCGGCGCGTGATCCCGAACGTTCTGCGAAGGCATTGATCGCACACATCCAGAGCGGGCGGGCCGACCTGGAGCGCTCGACCCCGGGCCGCGACGGGGGTGCCGAGGGCTGAGCGTCCCACCGGCGGCGCCGAGGCTCAGGGCCCCAGGGCGGGCGGAAGGATCAAGGGCCTAACCAGCGAGGTCTTGTCAACTCCAGATACTATATATAATCTACTGACCATCCTAACGCTGGGGGTGGTCGAGTGCTCTGGGTTGGCTTCGACGTCGGTGGTACCTTCACCGACCTGGTCTCCCTGGACCTGCGAACGGGCCGGGTTACGGCCGCGAAAGCGCCGAGTTCAGCCACGGAACCGGCGCTCGCCGCGAAACGCGGGATAGCCCGGCTGCTGGACCTCGGCGGGCACCAGCCGGGCGCGGTCTCCCGAGTGGTCCACGGCACCACCATTGCGACCAACTCGCTCATCGAGCTCGACGGCGCCCGGGTCGGCTTCATCTGCAACCGCGGTTACCGGGACGTGGTGGAGATTGGCCGGATGTTCCGCGAGGAACTCTTCGACATCGACTTCACCAAGACCCCGCCGCTGGTGCCGCGGAACCTGCGGGCGGAGGTCGTCGTCCGGGACGGCGTCGACGGGCGACCGGTCACCGAACTCGACGAGGGAAGCGTACGACAGGCCGTGCGCCGGCTGCTCGACCTGAAGGTGCAGGCCATCGCCGTAGGTCTGCTGCACGCGTACGTCAACCCTGATCACGAGAACCGGATCCGGGAGCTGATCCACGAGCAGGCCCCCGATCTCGTGGTGAGCCTCTCGCACGAGGTATCCCGGGAGTACGGCGAACACGAGCGCTGGACGACGGCGATCGTCAACGCCTACCTCGCCCCGAAGATCCGCGGCTACCTGCGTGACCTCGAGGTCGAGATGCGGGACCTGGGCATCGACGTACCGGTCGAGGTCATGCAGTCCAACGGCGGTCTCGCCACCGTGGCGGTCGCCGCGCAACTTCCGGTACGGCTGCTCGAGTCCGGTCCGGCCGGCGGCATCGCCGGCGTCGCCCACTTCGCCGAGCAGTTCGGCTTCGATCGGATCATCACGCTCGACATCGGCGGCACCAGCACCGATGTCTCGGTGATCCTGGACCGGAAGCCCACCATCACCACCGAGCGTGCCATCGCGGGGCATCCGGTGCGGGCGGTGATGGCAGACATCCACTCCATCGGTGCCGGCGGCGGCAGCATCGCCGCCGTCGACTCCAGCGGCACGCTGCACGTCGGCCCACGCAGTGCCGGAGCCCACCCCGGGCCGGTCGCCGTCGGCCAGGGCGGAACCGCGCCGACCGTCACCGACGCCGACGTCGTGCTCGGCTACCTCAACCCGGACAGGTACTGCGCGGGCGAGCGGGAGCGGCCGCTCGACCTGCCGGGCGCCCGCGCCGCCATCCTGCGGACCGTCGGCGAGCCTAGCGGCACCACCCCGGAGCAGGCTGCGCTGGGCATCCTGTCGGTGACGGTACGCAACATGGTCAGCGCCATCCGTTCCATCACGACCCAGCGCGGGCTCGACCCGCGGGACTTCGTCCTCGTCGCCTGCGGTGGGGCGGGCCCGGTGCACGCCGGGCTGGTGGCCGAGGAGTTGCGCATCCCGAAGGTCATGATTCCGAGCCATCCGGCGCTGCTGTCGGCCCGCGGCATGCTCATGGCCGACCACCGGACGGACCTGTCGCTGTCGTACCCGTCGCTGCTTCGCGACATCGACGGCGATCGGCTCACCGCGCTCTTCGCCGAACTCGAGTCAGCCGCCCTCAACTACCTGCCCGGGGTGGACGCGGAGACGGACCCGGACCGGGAGGTGACGGTCGAACGAATCGTCGAGGTCTGCTACGACGGCCAGCAGCACAACATTCCGCTGCCGGTGCCGGCCGGCCAGCTCTCCGACGTGACGGTCAAGGCGATCGGCACCCAACTCGACGAGTGGTTCCGCAGCCGGTACGGCTTCGTACCGGCGTCCAACGTCCCGAAGCTGGTGAACCTCCGGGTCTTCCTGAGCAAGCACTCCGACACCATCCAGCGGATCCGCCGGCTGGAGATGCGGGACAAGAGCCGGGTCGCGGTGCCGGCGGTCAGCTCCCGGCGAATGGTGTTCCGGTCCCGTCCCGACGGTATCGACACCCCGGTCTACGACCGCGCCCAACTGGCCGGCGGCGCGAGCGTCGACGGCCCCTGCGTGATCGAGGAGGACTTCAGCACCACCGTGGTCTATCCCGGTCAGCGTGCCGAGGTCGACCAGGTGGGCAACATCTTCATCCGCACGGAGGTCACACGCTGATGCGCATCGAGCCGTTTGTCTTCGAGGTGGTCCAGGACGCGCTCTACGCCGTCACCCGGGAGATGGGCGACGAACTCACCAAGGTCGCGTACTCGACGGTCATCCGGGAGAGCCACGACTGCGCCACCGGCTTCACCGACGAGCGGGGCCGGTCGGTCGCGCAGTCCGAACTGACCCCCGGGCACTTCATGACGATCAGTCACGCGACCAAGGGCGTACTCAAGGTCTTCCCGGCCGACCAGTTGAAGCCCGGCGACACCATAATCACCAACGACCCGTGGATCTGCGCCGGGCATCTGCCGGACATCTTCCTGCTCACCCCGTTCTTCCACGGGGAGGAACTGGTCGGTTTCGTCTCCTCGGTCGCGCACCACATCGACGTCGGCGGGGTCAACCCCGGTTCCACCACCCCGAACACCAAGAGCATCTACGACGAGGGCCTGCAACTGCCGCCCGTACGACTGGTCGAGGAGGGCCGGTTCAACCACGCGCTGCTGGCGGTCATCCGGCAGAACTCCCGGATGCCGGATGTGGTCGCCACCGACCTGCAGGCGCAGCTCGCGGTCAACGGGCGGGGGATCACCCGACTGACCGAACTCTGCGACAAGTACGGCCGTGACGTGGTGCGGTGGGTGATGGCCGAGGGGATCCGTCGCTCCGAGAAGCTGACCCGGGAGGTCTTCGCCGGCATTCCCGACGGGACCTACACGGCACAGGACTGGGTGGACGACGACTACTGGACGGACGAGCCGGTCCCGATCCGGGTCACCCTCACCGTGGCCGGTTCCGACCTCTATCTCGACTTCGCCGGCTCCGGTTCGCAGTGCCTGGGCGGGATCAACGTCACCCCGTCGTACCGGGACGCCTACACGCAGATGGTCATCCGGTGTTTCACCGACCCCTCCATCCCGACCAACGAGGGCTGCTTCCTGCCGGTGCACGTCACCGCGCCGGAGGGCTCGGTACTCAACCCGCGGTACCCGGCGGCGGTCGCCGGCCGGCACACCTGCATACCCCGCCTCGCCGACGTGGTCGCCTCGGTGCTGTCCCAGGCGGTGGGCTCCCGGGCGATGGCCGGCTACGGGGGCATGCTGGGCCAGCCGGTCTTCGCCAGCTCGGACGCGGCCGAGGGTCGTCGCTGGATGTTCTTCGACAACTCGCACGGCGGTACCGGTGCCCGGGCGAACCAGGACGGCGTCGACTGCGTCTCCTGGCCGTGGAACGCGGCCAACCACCCGATCGAGGTACTGGAGTCGCTGGCTCCGGTCCGGGTCGAGCGGTACGAGCTCTGGGAGGAGTCCGAGGGCGTCGGCCGGTGGCGTGGCGGGCTCGGCCTGGTCAAGGACTACCGGGTGCTCTCCGGCGAGGTGAACGTACAGGTGGGCGGGGACCGGTTCACGCTGCCGGCGACCGGACTCGCCGGTGGTGGTACGTCGGTGCCACAGATCTACACGGTCGAGCGAGCCGGTGTGGTGGAGCCGGTGAAGTCCAAGAGCAGCATCATGCTCGGGCCCGGTGACGTCTTCACCGTGCGGATGCCCGGCGGCGGCGGCTACGGGCCGGCCTGGCAGCGCCCGGTCGAGTTGGTGGCCCGGGACGTCGCCATGGGCTACATCGGTGCCGAACGGGCCCGCGAACACTACGGCGTCGCCCTCGTCGACGGCGTCGTGGACCAGATCGAGACCCAGCGGCTTCGTGCCGCGATGCGCGACCGGGAGCAGGGAGGCGAGCGGTGAGCCAGACAACGAACGAGCAGGGTGCCGAGCCGCAGGAGCGGCAGATCACCGACGAGGGGGTCGCGCAACTGCGGGCCAGGCTGGGTGCCTTCTACCGCAGCGGCCCGTACCGGATCGACGTGACCGAGGACGATGTCCGCAACAACGCCATAGCCAACGGCGACTGGAACCCGCTCTACGTCGACCCCGGGTACGGGGCCCGGACCCGGTACCGGGGACATGTCGCCGCGCCGACCTATGTGGATCTGATCAAGCACTACACCGCCGCGGCCGTCGGCGGCCTGCCCGGCATCCACTCCTTCCACGCCGGCAACGACGTCGAGTTCTTCCGGCCGGTCCGTCCCGGCGACGTCATCGGCCCGACGTTCCGGCCGTGGCGGATCGAGGAGAAGCACGGCACCTTCGCCGGCCGGACGATCGCCACCGACATGGAGATCGTCTACCGCAATCAGCGGGACGAGTTGGTCGCGGTGGCGCACGGCAACGTGTTCCGGATCGTCCGGGAGCAGGCTCGCAAGCGCGGCAAGTACGAGAAGCAGCAGAAGGAGCCGTACACCGACGAGCAACTCGAGCAGATCTGGGCGGCGGTGGACAACGAGAAGATCCGGGGCGCGACACCGCGCTACTGGGAGCAGGTGCAGGTCGGTGACGTGCTCGGGCCGATCGTGCGGGGTCCGCTCCGGACCGTGGAGATCAGCTTCCGGAACTGGTTCGGTGCGGGGCGGCTCACCGGCGCGGGCGGCATGACCTACGGCGGGCACTACTACCAGTTCGAGGAGTACCTGCGCCGTCCCGGCTACGCCGAGGTCGAGGAGTCGACCGGTGTGATGGACCATCCGCACCGCGGGCACTGGGAGGACTCGTTCGCCCGCAAGATCGGCGTACCCGGGATCTACGACATCGCGGTGCAGCGTACGGCGTGGCTGGCGACGTTGATGACGAACTGGTGCGGGGACGACGGATGGCTGCGCCGGGTCTGGTGCCAGTTCCGCCGGTTCAACGTGGAGGGCGACACCACCTGGATCACCGGAAAGGTGGTCCGCAAGTGGGTCGAGGGCCGGCAGCACCTCGTCGAGATCGAGATCGAATCGCTCAACCAACGGGGCGAGCCGTCCACGCCCGGTGGCGGATGGGTCGTGCTGCCATCCCGGCACGCCGGCGGCTACGTGCCCGGGGAGGAATGAGAAATGGCGTATCCGGGACTGACCAGCACCGCCATCGACGAGGCTCGCGCCCTGGTCGGCGTGCCGCTGCGCCGCCGCCCGCACTACCGGGTGGCCGGGCGGGACGTTCTGATCAGGTGGGCCAAGGGCCTCGGCTGCCGCAATCCGCTCTACGTCGACCTGTCGTACGGCACGTTGAACACCGCTTGGGCGGCGGTCATCGGCCACCCCACGGTCCTGCTCGGCTTCGACCACACCGTCGTCGCACCGAAACTGGCCGGCATCCACACCGTCTACGCCGGTGCGAGCTGGGAGTGGTTCGCGCCGGTCCGGGCCGGCGACCGGATCGACGCGACCGCCTGCCTGACCGGGGTGGAGGAGAAGGAGGGCGACTTCTGCGGCCGGATGGTGTTGCAGACCGGCCTGGTCCGCTACACCAACCAGCACGGCACGCTGGTGGCCGAGGCCCGGCCGAGAGTGCTGCGTACCCCGCGGGACGCGGCCCGGGAGCGGGGCAAGTACCGGCACCTGAAGCGGCACGAGTACTCCCAGGAGGAGTTCCGGGAGATCATCGACGCGTACCAGGACGAGTTCGTCCGCGGCTCCCGGCCGCTGTACGTGGAGGACGTCAAGCCCGGCGACCGGCTGCCCAAGGTGGTGAAGGGGCCACTGACGACCGAGGACATGAACTTCTTCGTGGGTGAGATCAACGAGACGCTGTTCTTCCACGAGTTCGTGGCGCACATGCGGCGGCATCCGGCGGACGTGTACTGGCACCCGGACCTGAACATGCCGGACTCCTGGGACGCCTCGCTACTGCTGGACGCCCCGGCGCAGGAGTTCGGCTTCCCGACCGCCCACGACACCGGCCTGCAGCGGATCGCGTGGTTCGACTGTCTCGTGACGAACTGGATGGGTGACCTGGCCCTGTTGCGACGGCTCGACGTCCGGCTGACCCGGCCGTTCCTGCACGCCGACACCGCCTGGCTCTCCGGGGAGGTGGCCGGGACGCGGTGGGAGAACGGCACCCCCCGCACGGAACTCTCCCTGGTCTGTCACAACCAGCGCGGCGAGGTGGTGGCGCTGGGCACGGCCGAGGTGGAGCTGCCGTCGCGCGACTTCAGCGTGCCGCAGCCGGGCCTGGTGCTGGCCGACGGTTACCGGCCGGGGGTGGTCAGGTGACCGGGGACCGGAGCGAAGCCCGGCACCCGGGCCAGCCTGGCCGCGCCGGAGAGCCCGGGCGCCGGCCGAGCGTGACCGTCGCGGCCCTGCAGATCGATCGGGTGCGCGGGGACAAGGCCGCCAACGTCGCCCGCGCCGAGCGGGCGATCCAGGCGGCGGCGGCCCGGGGCGCGAGGCTGATGGGCCTGCCGGAGCTGTTCAACACCGAGTACTTCCCGCAGGAGCTGGACACCCGGTACTTCGAGTACGCCGAGACGATCCCGGGCCCGACCACCGACGCGATCGCCCGGCTCTGCGCCGAGTTGGACGTCTGGGTGGTGGCGCCGCTGTTCGAGGTGGACCCGGGCTCGAACGTGTTCTACAACTCGGCGGCGGTCATCGGCCCGGACGGGGTGGTCGGGCGCTATCGCAAGCGGCACATCCCGTCGATCCCGTACGGGTTGGAGAAGTCGTACTTCGCCCCGGGCAACGTCGGCTATCCGGTCTTCGAGACCCCGTTCGGCCGGATCGGCACGATCATCTGCTACGACCGGCACTTTCCGGAGTGCTACCGGCACCTGGCGTTGGGTGGCGCGGAGGTCGTCTTCACCTGCGCGAACAGCCCGACGGCGTTCAGCCGGCGGAACTGGTTGCCGGAGATGCAGGTCAACGCCACCGCGAACGGCATCTTCATCGTGCAGACCAATGTGGTCGGTACGGAGGGGCACCACACGTTCTTCGGTTCGAGCGCGATCGTCGGGCCGCGTGGCGACACCCTGGGCCAGCTGGGCGACGACGGGCCGGGGGAGCTGGTGGCGACGGTGGATCTCGACGAGATCCGGCTGACCCGGCTGCACTACGGCGGGGTCCGGGACGTGGTCTGGGCGGACTTCGGCCTGGACGGCGCCCAGTCGCCCTGGCTCGACCGGGCGGCGTCGTGAAGGCGGTCCGGATACACCGGCACGGCGGGCCGGAGGTGCTGCGGCTGGAGGAGGTGCCGGACCCGGTGCCGGCCGAGGGCGAGGCGGTGGTCCGGGTCGACGCGGTCGGCCTCAACCACGTCGAGCTGGACGTCCGGGCGGGAATCTCGGGAATGCCGGCGCAACTGCCGCTCATTCCGGGGTTGGAGCTGGCCGGGACCGTGGTCGAGGTGCGGGGTGTACCGCCGCCGGGCATCCGGGTGGGCAGCCAGGTGGCGGTCTCGTACACCGTACCGTGCTGGGAGTGCGGGTACTGCCGCACCGGCCGGGACAACATCTGCCGGCGCCGGCAGATCTTCGGGGTCACCCGGCCGGGGTCGTACGCGGAGCTGACGACGGCGCCGCTGACGGCGCTGGTCGCGCTCCCCGACGGCATCGACGTCCGGCAGGCGGCGGCCGCGCAGATCGCCTTCTCCACGGCCTGGCACGTGCTGGTGAACCGGGGACAGCTCGCCGCCGGGCAGACGGTGTTGATCCACGCGGTGGGTAGCGGCATCGGCAGCGCCGGTATCCAGGTGGCCCGGTTGGCGGGGGCGCGGGTCATCGCGACCTCGTCCAGCGCCGCGAAGCTGGAGCGGGCCCGGGCCTGGGCCGACGAGGTGGTCGACTACTCCCGGCCGGAGTGGGTGGACGAGGTGCTCGAGCTGACCGGCGGTGCCGGCGTCGACCTGGTGATGTCGCACGTCGGCGGTGACGAGTTCCGGGGGAGTCTGCGGGCGGTGCGGGACGACGGCGTGGTGGTCGTGGTCGGCGGCCACGCTGGCGAGGTGGTCGACGTCGACCTGATCTCGCTGTTCCGCAGGCAGTTGCGCGTCATCGGGTCGAGCCGGGCCACCCAGGTCGAGATCGCCCGGGTGCTGGACCTGGTCGCCCGGGGAACGTTCCAGCCGCAGATCCACCGAGGGCTGCCGCTGGCCGCGGCGGCGGAGGGGCACGCCCTGCTGGCCGGGCGCCAGGTGTACGGGAAAGTGCTGCTGGAACAGCGACTCCGGGACGGATAGATCTTGCCCCGCTCGCATTTCTTATATAATATTTCATTCATGAGGGCGGTTGTACTGAGTCGGTTCGGTGCCGAGGAAGAACTCCGGCTCGCGGAGGTCCCCGACCCGGTGGCGGGGCCCGGTGAGGTCGTCGTCAAGGTTCTCGCCTGCGGCGTCAACCACGTCGACCTCGACGTCCGGGCCGGGATCAGTCGGTTTCCCATCGAACTGCCGCGGATCCTCGGCAGGGAGATCTCGGGAGAGGTCGTGGCGACCGCCTCCGACGTCACCGAACTCGCGGTCGGCGACCGGATTGCCGGCGGGGAGATGTTCACCTCGTGCTGGCGGTGCGACGCCTGCCTGGCCGGGCGGGACAACCTCTGCTGGAACGTCGCCTATCCCGGCGTGTTCCGGGACGGCGGCTACGCCGAGTACGTCGCGCTGCCCGCCCGGGACTGCGCCCGGCTCCCGGCCGGACTGACGCACGAGGTCAGCGCCGCCGCCCAGGTCACCTTCGGAACCGCGTGGCGGGCGCTGGTGCGCCGCAGCGGGGGAGCGGAGCCCGGGCAGAGCGTGCTGATCACAGCGGCCGCCTCGGGTGTCGGCTCGGCCGGCGTGCAGGTTGCCCGGCTGCTGGGCATGCGGGTGTTCGGGGCCGTCGGCAGCGAGGCCAAGGCGGCCGCCGTACGCGAACTCGGCGCCGAGGCCGTCTTCGTCTACGGCCGGGACGACCTCGATGCCGAGCTGCGGGAGCGGACCGCGGGCCGTGGCGTGGACGTGGTGTTCGACATCGCGGGCGGTGACGTCTTCCGGGAGTCGATGGCGGCGCTCGCGCACGGCGGCCGGCTCGTGGTGGCCGGCGCACACGCGGGCGAAATCGTCCCGACCGATCTGATCGAGATCTTTCGTTACGAGCGGACCATCGCCGGCACCGCCCGCGCGACCCGGGGAGAGATGAACACCGTGCTGGCGCACCTCGCGGCCGGACGACTCTGTCCGGTGGTGGACCGGGTGCTCCCGCTCGCCGCCGCCGCCGACGCGCACCGTCGGCTGGCCAACCGGGTCAACGTGGGCAAGGTGGTGCTCCGGCCCTGGGACACCGCAGTGGAGGACGCCGTGCCGGACGACGGGAGGAAACCGTGAACCCACCCTTCGACGGCCTGCGGGCCGTACTGGTCGACCCCTCACCCGCGGTCGGCATGGCCGGCTGGCTGCTGTCCCGGATGGGGGCCGACGTCACCCTGCTGGAACCGGTCGGCGGTGGCCGGCTGCGCCGGCAGCCGCCCTTCGTCGACGACCGGAGCACGCTCTTCGACTACCTGTCGGCCGGCATGCGCCTGGCCCGGCTCGACGGTCCGGGCCAGGACCTTCCGGTGGCGGACGTGCACGTCCTGCTGCACGGGCTCACCGAGCTGCCGGAGCGCTGGCGGGCGTCCGTGGCCCGGACGTCGGTGCCGCCCCGCGGCCGGGTGGTGGTGGCCTGCACCCCCTACGGCCAGCTGGGGCCGCGCCGGGGCTGGCGAGCCAGCGAGGTCACGCTGTTCCAGGCCGGCGGCGAGGGCTACCTGATGCCCTCCGGGCTGGCGTTCGAGCAGTTTCCGGAGCGCCCGCCGATCGGGGTGGGTCGCTACCTCGCCCACTACCAGGGCGGGGTGTCCGCCGCGATCGCAGCCCTGGCCGGGTTGCGGACCTCCCGGGCGACCGGCGAGACCGAATGGGCCGACGTCTCCATCCAGGACATCGAGGTGTCGTTGAACTACTTCACGGTCTCCCGGTTCGTGGAGGGGGTCACCGAGTGCCGGGCCAACCGGGCGTTCCGGTACGGCGGGGTGTTGCGCTGCCGGGACGGGTTCGTCGAACTGCTCACCCTGGAGCAGCGCCAGTGGGAGGCGCTGCGCGAGATGATGGGCGACCCGGAGTGGGCCCGCGCCCAGCGGCTGCACGACGCGGTCTCCCGGGGACGGCACGGCGACGAGGTCAACGAACACCTGCGTGCCTGGGCGGCAGAGCGCGGCGTCGCCGAGGTCGTCGAAGTGGCCGCCCGGCACGGCGTGCCCTGTGGACCGTTCCTCGCCCCGGCCGAGCTGCCGTCGGACGGCCAGCTGCGGTCCCGGGAGTTCTTCGAGTCCCGGCCCGGTGCCGGCGGCACCCGGGTCGTCCCGGGCACCCCGTGGCGGCTGTCGTCCTCCGGCGACACCGCCGCCGCGCCCGCCGGGGGCGGCGAGCCCGGGAACGCGCCGTCCGGGCGGCAGGGCGTGCGTCGCCCGCTGGACGGGGTGCGCATCGTCGACTTCACCAACCACGCCGCTGGCCCGTACTGCGCCATGGTGCTGGGGCTGCTGGGCGCGGAGATCATCCGCATCGAGTCGAACGCCCGGCTGGACATCCAGCGCCGCCCGCATCCGGTGTACGGGCGGCTCAACGTACCGACCTTCGACTACCTGGGCACGCACAAGAAGTCGATCACCCTGAACCTGAAGCGACCGGAGGCACGGGACCTGGCCCGGCGGCTCGTCGAGCTCAGCGACGTGGTGCTGGAGAACTTCCGCCCCGGCGTGATGGAGCGGCTCGGCCTCTCCTGGCAGCATCTCTCACCCGGCCGGTCCGACCTGGTGATGATGTCCCTGTCGGCGTACGGGCAGACCGGGCCGATCGCGAGACGGCCGGGATACGCACCGATCTTCGCCGCCGAGGGTGGCCTGGGCTACCTCACCGGCTACCCGGACGGACCGCCGGGGGAGATCCGGAACCTGATGGACCACCAGGCGGGTCTGGTCGCCGCGTACACGGTGCTGTCGTTGCTGGAGAAGCGGGGAGCGACGGGCCGGGGCGGGCACGTCGATCTCGCCGCCCGCGAGGTCGCGGTGATGCTGGTCGGCGAGTCGGTGCTCGCCGCGCTCGACGGTGGCCGGAGCGAGCGGGTCGGCAACGACCACGAGGTCTGGGCGCCGCACGGCGTCTACCCGGTCGCTGGCGAGGACCGCTGGGTGGCCCTCGCCGTCCGCGACGACGACGAGTGGCGGCGCCTCGTCGAACTGATGGGGCACCCCGCCTGGTGCGAGCCCGGCTGGGCGGACCGGACCCGGCGGCACCGCGACCGGCAGCTCATCGACGAGCGGCTCGCCGGGTGGACCCGGGAGCAGCCGGGCGAGGAACTCGTCGCCCGGCTACAGGCCGCCGGCCTGGCCGCCGACCGGTCGATGACCGCCGCCGACATCCTCGGCGACGCCCACCTGCGCGAGCGGGGCTCGGTCACCGTGCTGCACCACGAAGAGCACGGCGAGCGGCACACCGTTGGCAGCCCCTGGCGGTTCGCGACCGCCGACGCCACCTTCCGGCAGTGGTCCCCGGCGCTGGGCCAGCACAACACCGAAGTCATCCAGGGCCTCCTCGGAGTCTCCGAGGAGGAGTACGACCGCTGGGTACGAGATGGGGTGATCTTCTGATGGACGGTCCCGACACCCCACTGGCCGGGGTCCGCGTCGTCGAAGTCAGTGAGCGCGGCGGCGCCGCCTACGCCGGCCGGTGCCTACGACGGCTCGGTGCGGACCTGCTCAAGCTGGAGCCGCCGGGCGGGGATCCGCTGCGCCGGTCGGCGTCCCGTCCGCACCGCCGGGACGGCGCGACCACCACCGCGGCCTTCGACTATTTCAACGAGGGCAAGACCAGCCGGGCGCTCGACGACCCGGCCGACCTGCCGGGCCTGCTGGCCGGCGCGGACGTCCTCGTACTCGACATCGAACCCCGCCGGTACGCCGACTACGGGCTGGATCCCGACCGGCTCACCGAGCTGGGCCCCCGGGTCGTCTGCGCGATCACGCCGTTCGGGCTCACCGGGCCGTACCGGGACTTCGCCGGCCCGGAGATCGTCACCTCTGCTTTCGGCGGGATGTCCGTCGGCATCGGCGAACCGGGGCGCCCACCGTTGAAGATGCCGCTGATGCAGTCGGCGATCCAGGCCGGCCTGGTCGCCGCGATCGCCGCGATGGGCGCCCTCACCGGTGACGACGAGGGCAGCCCCTCGGTGGTCGACATCTCCGAGACGGACGTCTGGGCGACCATCCACGCGGGTACGACGATGGTCAGCTTCCTCTTCGCCAACCGGCTGCGGCGCCGGGAGGGACGGCGGGTGCTGGGGCAGCCGTACCCGCACCAGCTGTTCCGGTGCGGGGACGGCTACATCGCGATCCAGGCATCGGAGCGCCACCAGTACCAGGCGTTCCTCGACATGGTCGGCAATCCGGACTGGGCGGTGCAGCGCCGGTTCGGCAGCCGGTTGCAGATGAACACCGAACACGCCGACGAGATCGACGAACTGCTGGCGCCCTGGTTCATGGCCCGCACCCGGGAGGAGATCTTCGCCGAGTGCCGGCGGCGCCGGATCCCCGCCGCGCCGGTGTACTCGGTCGCGGACGTGCGTGCGCAGCCGGCGCTTCGGGACCGTGGCTGCCTGGAGAGCTATCCCGGTGCCACCGGCGTCCGGGTGACCGCGCCCGCCCCGCCGTTCCGGTTCCGCTCGGCCACCCTCGCGCCGGCAGGTCCGGTCCCACCACTGGAAGGAGAGTGACCGTGCTCCTGAAGAACGTCCGGGTGCTCGACTTCGGCTGGGTGTGGGCCGGCGCGGTGCCGGGTCAGATGCTGGCCTTCCTCGGCGCCGAGGTCATCAAGATCGAGACCCGGAACCGCCTCGACTACATGCGGCTCGGCCCGCCCATCGTCGGCGACCGCCCCGATCCGGAGCAGCAGCCGATGTTCCACAACGTCAACCGGGGCAAGCTGTCCCTGACCGTGGACTACCGTACGCCGCAGGGCCGGGAGATCCTGCTCGACCTCGTCGAGAAGTGCGACGTGGTGATCGAGAACTACTCCCCGGGGGTGCTGGCCCGGGCCGGCCTCAGCTACGACGACCTCGCCGCGCGCCGGCCCGACCTCGTCATGCTCTCGCTCTCCGGCGGCGGGCAGACCGGCGAACTGCGGGAACTGCGCAGTTACGCATCCACCATCGCCGCGTACAGCGGCCTGGACGCCATGTGCGGCTATCCGGGCGAGGACCCGCTGGGTGTCCAGCAGTCCTACCCCGACCCGAACGCCAGCCTGCACGGGGTCACCGCGCTGGTCGCCGCGCTGGTCCGGCGCAATCGGACCGGCATGGGTGACCACATCGACATGTCGCAGGTCGAGGCCGGGCTGGCCACGGTCGGCGAGGCGCTGGTCGCGATGGACCTGTTCGGCGAGGTGCCCTCGACCCTGGGCAACACCGCACCGGCGGACGAGGTGCTGCACGAGGTGTTCCGGTGCGCCGGTCCGGACAACTGGGTCGCCGTCGCCGTGGCCGACCAGGCCGGGGCCGCCCGGCTCACCGCGCTGCTCGGCGCGGACGCCGTCGCCGAGCAGGGGCTGGCGGGCGCGCTGGCGGCCTGGTGCCGGGGGCGGGACCACACCACGGCCATGGAGGAACTGCAGCGCGCCGGGGTGCCGGCGGGCGCGGTGACCACCGCCGAGGACAGGTTCGCCAACCCGCACTACCAGGCCCGTGGGGCATACGTGGAGACCGAGCACCCGGTGATCGGCTGGGAGGTGGTCTACCGCGAGCCCTGGCGGTGGAGCGGGGACACCGGGCTGACGGTCGGCCGGGCGCCGATGCTGGGCGAGGCGAACGAGTACGTCATCCGCGACCTGCTGGGGCGCTCGGACGAGGAGTACCAGCGCCTGGTGGACGACAAGATCCTTTACTGAACCGTGAGGAGACACCGCCATGACCACCGCAGAAACCAGCGTGCCGGAGCTTCCCGAGGCCACGATCACCGAGGAGGCGATGGCGGATCTGCGGGCCCGGATCGGGACACAACTGCGCCCTGAGCAGTTCATCCGCGAAGCCACCATCGACACGATCAGCAACTTCTGCAACGGCATCGGGGACCAGAACCCGCTGCACCGCGAGCCGTCGGCCGCACAGTGGAGCCGGCACGGCAGCATCGTGGCCCCGCACCTGTTCCTGTACGCCCGTACCTGGCCGGGCCGGACCCGGTTCGGGCTGGCCGGGGTGCACGGCTTCCACGCCGGTAACGACGTCACCTTCCACCGCCGGGTGCGGATCGGCGACCGGATCGACGCGGTCGACCGGATCACCGGGGTGGAGGAGAAGCAGAGCAGATTCTCCGGCCGGCTGGTCATCACCATGGTCGAGACGACCTTCACCAACCAGCACGGCGAGGTGGTCGCGGTCGCGAAGGGCTGGAACACCCGGCACGAGCGGAAGGCGTCCCGCGAGGCCGGGAAGTACAAGACCGACGTCGACCGGTCCCCGGACCTGCAGCAGGTGCTGCGGGCCGAACAGATGCAGGTCACCGAGGCGGAGCGGATCCGGGGCGCCGAGGTCCGGTACTGGGACGACGTCAACGTCGGCGACCAGCTCGACGAGGTGGTCCGGGGTCCGTTGACCACCACCGACGTGACCGCGTTCCTGGTCGGCTGCGGCCGGGGGCGCGCGCACGGCGTGATGCTGCGCGAGGCTGGCCGGCACGCGAAGCACTACTTCCGCAACCCCGACGCCGGCGGCGCCCTCGAATACACCGGGATGGGCCACCAGCTGGCCAGTGTCGCCGCGCAGGTCGGCGCGCCCGGCGTCTACGACTTCGGCCCGCAGCGCATCTCCTGGCTCGGCACCCTGGTCGAGTACTGGATGGGCGACGACGGGTTCATCAAGCGGCTCCGTGGCGAGCTGCGCCGGTTCAACGTCGTCGGCGACATCACGTACCTCAACGGCCGGGTGGTCGAGAAGCGTGTCGAGGGCGACGAGGCCCTGGTCGACATCGAACTCACCGGCACCAACCAGCTCGGCGAGGTCACCATCCCGGGGCTGGCGACGGTACGGTTGCCCACCCGGCGGGTTGCGGGGCGGCAATGAACCTGATCGGCAGCAAGCTGGCCTGCGCGGTCTGCAACGCCCAGGCCGTGGTCACCCAGGGCGGCGAGGGCGAACTGCACTGTCACGAGCAGCCCATGACCGTCCTGGCCGGTTCCGGTGACAACCGCGCCGCCCCGGTCCCGTCGAACGACAACGACCACTATGACCCGTTCTACGACTGATCCGCTCGGCGACCGGGTGACCCTGGCTGCCGCCGCGCTCACCCCGGCGGTCGCGCGTGCCGCCGTCCGCTTCCAATGGTCCCGGGACGGGCTGGTGGTCGTCGGGCCGCACGGTACCGAGGCGCTGGTGACCCGGGGCAGGTACGCCGGCTCGGTGCCGGTGGCGCCGGTCGCCGCGCTCGGGGCGTTCGTCGCTGCGGTGCTGGCTCACCGGCCCCGGCCGGGCGCACGGGTGGTGGCCGACGTCGACGCCCTGCTCGGGTCCACACCGGCGGCCCGGGGCGAGCAGTGGCTCGGGTTCCACCGGGTCGGCGACGGCTGGGTCAGCCTGGCGACGGCCGGGGCGGCGCAGCGGGAACTCGCCCGGTTCGGTCTCACCGACGCGCGTCGCCGCCGGCTGGGTCCGGTGGGTACCGCGTGCCGGCTCCAGTCGCTTGGCCTGGCTTCGCTGCCGGCCAGGGCCGGCGTGCGGCCGTTGGTCGGGCCGGACGCCGCGGGGGCGGAGCCGGGCCGCGCGGCGCACGGTGACCGCTCGCGGGTGTGGTCCGCCGACGGCTGGCGCCCGCTGCGGGGTTGCCGGGTCCTCGGGCTGGGCCGGCTGGTGGCCGGCCCGTACGCGGCGAACCTGCTCGCTGCCGCCGGCGCCGACGTGACCCGGGTCCGGGCCCCGGGCGACCCGGTACTGGAGCGCGCGGACGGCGCGGGCGAGCCGATCGAGATCGACCTGCGTACCCCGGCCGGCCAGCGGCGGGTCGCCGACCTGGTGGCCGGGGCCGACCTGCTGGTGGAGAACTTCCGCCCCCGGGCCTGGCAGCAGGTTCTGCCGGAGCGCCTTCGCGCGGTGCTGCCCCGGCACGTGGCGGTCCGCGGCTTCCCCGCCGCATCGCCCTGCCGGAACTGGCGGGTGCTCGGGTTCATGGCGGAGGGCCTGTTCGGGGTGGGACTGACCCACGCCGACGGGACCGGACGGGTCCCGGCGTCGGCGGTACCGGTGTGGGACCGGGTGACCGGCGCCGCCGCGGCGGCACAGGCCGTGGCCCTGCTCACCGGCGCACGGGGCGCCGCCGAGGTCTCCCTGGTCGGGCTGGCCCGGAGCATCCTTCCGCGGCAGCGTGCACCGATGGGAGGTCGGCGATGAACCTCGGGCTGCTCCTCGACTCGATCGCCACGGTCTGCCCGGACCGGGTCGCCATCACCGCCGGCGGCCGGCGGATCAGCTACGCGGCGCTGCACGACGGCGCGCGGGCGCGGGCGGACGCGCTCCAGGATCGGTTGGGCGGCCGCCCCCTGGGCTACGTCGGCACCAACCAGCCGGCCTTCCCGCTGCTGCTCTTCACCGCCGCGTACGCCGGAGTGCCGTTCGTGCCGCTGAACTTCCGGGTGAAGCAGGCCGAGTACGAGCACTACCTCGCCACCTCCGGCCTCGGCGTGGTGGTCGCCGAGCCCCGCTATCAGGCGATGTTGCGGGACGCCGCCGCCGCGGTCGGCTCGCCTGCCCAACCGGTGGGGCTGCGCGACCTGGCCGGCGTCGCCGCCACCCCCCGCTCCACCGAGGTGGCCGGGCCGGACGACGCGGTGCTGCTGTTCACCAGCGGTACCAGCGGACCGGCGAAGCTGGTCCGGTTGAGCCACACCAACCTCACCAGCTACGTGCTCAGCACCGTGGAGTGTGGGTCGGCGGGACCGGACGAGACCGCCCTGCTGGCCGCCCCGCCGTACCACATCGCAGCGGTGGCGAACACCTTGACCTCGGTGTTCCGGGGGCGGCGGCTGGTGCTGATGGACCGGTTCGACGCCCGGGAGTGGCTGAGGCTGGTCGCCGCCGAGTCGGTCACCCACGCCATGGTGGTACCGACGATGTTGGCCCGGATCCTCGACGTCGTCGAGGCGGAGCCGGCGCTGACCCCCGACACGCTGCGCAACCTGTCGTACGGCGGCTCCCGCCCGCCGGACGGTCTGGTGGAGCGGGCGATGACCTTGCTGCCGGCGGAGGTGGGACTGGTGAACGCCTTCGGGCTGACCGAGACCAGCTCGACGGTGGCGATGCTCACGCCGGAGGACCACCGTGCCGCCTGGCGCAGCGAAGTGCCGGCGGTGCGGGCCCGGCTGCGGTCGGTCGGACGGCCCGTCCCCGGGGTGCGGATCGAGGTGCTGCGCGACGACGGCACCCCGGCCGCGACGGGTGAGCCCGGCGAGATCTGCGTCCGGGGCGAGCAGGTCTCCGGCGGGTACGTGGGCGGCCGGCTGCGGGTCGACGACGCGGGCCGGTTGCACACCGGTGACCTGGGACACGTCGACGACGAGGGGTACCTCTTCGTGGACGGCCGGCTGGACGACCTCATCATCCGTGGCGGGGAGAACATCAACCCGCACGAGATCGAGGCGGTGCTGGCCGGGCATCCCCGGGTCGACGAGGCGCTGGTCTTCGGCGTACCGGACCCGGAGTGGGGCGAGTCGGTGGCGGCGCTGGTCACCGGCGCCGACCGGGTCGGCGCCGACGAGTTGCAGCGGTGGGTGCGTTCCCGGCTGGCCAGTTACAAGGTGCCGGTACGGATCGACCGGGTCGACGAGCTTCCTCGCAACGACCTGGGCAAGCCGTTGCGGTCGGCGGCGAGAGAGCTGCTCGGCGCCGACCCCGGGTCACGAACCCGGATCGGTCGACCGGGAAACGGATCGAGCTTGCCTGACCGAGCCTCCCTGACCGAAGAACGATGAATGGAGTCGTCATGGCCCGTCCCGTGCTCGTCCTGATGGACTTCCAGGAAGGCATCTGTCGTCCCGACGGCCCGATCGGCCGGCAGGGCACCGCTGCCGAGGTGTCCCGCCGGGGCGTGCTGGAGGCTGCCCGGTCGGCGCTGGAGTGGTTCCGCGTGGCCGGCCATCCGGTGATCCACGTGCTGGTCGCCTTCGATCCCGACTACCACCGGCTCACCTCCTCGTCTCGCCGGTTCGCCGCGATGCGGCAGCACCGGATGCTGCTGGCGGACGACCCATGGGCGCGGATCTGTGCCGAGCTCGCGCCGGTGCCGGGGGAGCCGGTGGTGGAGAAGGGCTGCGTCAACCCGTTCGTCGGCACCGCACTGGGCCAGATACTCAACCGGCTCTCCCCCGCCGACCTGGTACTCGCCGGGGTCGCGACCAACCATGTGGTCGAGTCGACGGCCCGGTACGCCGCCGACAGCGGTTACCCGGTGGTGGTGCTGGAGGACGCCTGCGCCAGCTTCACCCCGGAGCTGCACGCCTTCTCGGTCGAACAGATGCTGCCGGCGTACGCGAGGGTGACCAGCGTGGCGACCTACCAGGAGGAGGGTTCCAGATGAGCAGGCTCGGCAAGCGGTACCGGTGCCAGGAGTGCGGCACCACGGTGCTCTGTGTGCGCCCGGGGCCGGAGGAGTTCCGGTGCTGCGGGCGGGAGGTGGTCGAACTGACCATGCAGGAACTTCCGTCCGGGGACTGACCGTGAGGCGCGCCCGGGACGTACCGGAGGGAGGCAGGATGGAGGATCCGCGGTGGGCCCGCAGCTGGCTTTTCGTGCCGGGCGACCGGCCGGATCGGTTCGGCAAGGCCGAGGCCAGCGGCGCGGACGTGGTCATCGTCGACCTTGAGGACGCGGTGGCTCCCGGGGCGAAGGAGGTCGCCCGCCGGCACGTCGCGGCGTGGCTCCGCGCCGGGAACCGGGTGGCGGTACGGGTCAACGGCGTCGCCACACCGTGGTTCGCCGACGACATCGCCGCGCTGGTGGTGACGCCCCCGCTGGCGGTCGTGCTGCCGAAGGTGGAGAGCGCCTCGGAGGTCGCCGCCGTCCGGGCGGTGCTGCCGGTACCGGTGCTGCCGACCGTGGAGTCGGCGCGCGGGATGCTCGAACTCTCCGAGGTCTGCCGGGCGGAGGGCACCTGCCGGATCGTTTTCGGGTCGCAGGACTTCGCGATCGACGCCGGCATCGACCCGGACTGCGTCGAGGCCGCCGCGGCGACGCGGAGCTGGCTCGTGCTGGCCAGCCGGGCGCACGGCCTGCCCGGGCCGATCGACGGGCCCACCCGGGCCTGGGACGACCCGCAGGCGGTGGCGGACGCGGTCCGGTTGGCCCGACGCATGGGTCTGACCGGCAAGCTCTGCATCCATCCCGCGCAGGTCGCCCCGACCCGGCAGGGTTTCGCCCCGCCTCCGGAGGAGGTCGCCTGGGCGCGGAGAGTGGTGGCGAACGGGGCGCGGGGGGCCGTTCGGGTGGGTTCGGAGATGGTGGACAAGCCGGTACTCGACCGCGCGGAGCGAATCCTCCGGGAAGCCGGGGGGACGGTCGGGGATGGCTGACCAGGCGGGGGAGCCGGGCGAGGGGCGGCGCGGCAGCCGCGGTGCCGGGTGGGCGCCGCTGCGGCGGGATCGCCAGGACATCTTCACCCGGCGGATCAGCGCCGGTGAGCCGGCCACCGCGGTATGGGTCACGATGGGTTGGCCGCACGTGATGGAGTTGCTCGGGGCGGCGGGGGTGCACGCGGGCTTCATCGACCTGCAGCATGTCAGCTTCGGCCTCGCCGAGGCGCAGCAGCTGATCCTTGCGGCGGAGGCGGCGGGGGTGTCGGCGTACGTTCGCCCCACCCGGGTCGACCGGGACGAGGTGTCCCGGATTCTCGACGCCGGCGCCAGCGGGGTGGTGTTCCCGGAGGTCGAGGACGCGGCGACCGCGCGTGCCGCGCTGGCGGCGCTCCGCTATCCACCGCGCGGCGTCCGGGGCTGGGGCGGTGCGCACACCCGGTTCGCCGGGTGGCAGGGCGGCGCTGCCCGAGACGAGGTACTCGGTCTTCCGGTCGGTGGCGGACGGCCGGTCCACAATGCAGATTTCGTGTCCCGGGCCGAACGGGTCGCGTGTGTGGTCATTGTCGAGAGTGTCCGCGCGGTCGAGAACATCGACGAGATAGTGGCCGTGGACGGGATCGACGGCGTGATTTTCGGTTGGGGCGATTACTCGGTCGAGGTCGGGTTCGACCCGTACGCCTGTGACGCCGCCGCCGATCGTGTCTACACCGCGTGCCGGCGCCGCGACGTCGGGGTGGCTCTGCCGTACTCCGAGTCCGGGCGGGAACGCTTTTATCCGGGGTGCTTCTCCGTGGTCGGGGTGGACACTCTGATGTTCAGCGCGGGGCTGCACAGCGCGGTGAAGGGAGGGCGAACGCACTGGTCGTAGCGCACAGTCAGCCGTTTGGGGGAGGTCTATCGCGGGGGCATATTTTATATTTAACGCACCCTTGAAGGGAGTCACTATGCGTAAGTCAAAGCTGACTATACTAACGACCCTTCTCTCGTGTTCCGCATTGCTCGCCGCCGGTTGTGGCGGGGAGGGTGGATCCGATGGTTCCGGCGAGGGCGGAACCCTCACGATCGCCATGATCCAGCCGCTGACCGGGACGTCCGGCTACTACGGCGGCCGCATTCAGCAGGGTGCCCAACTCGCCGTCGACGAGGTCAACGCCGCCGGCGGTGTGCTCGGCAGGAAACTGGCGCTCACCGTAGAGGACGGGCAGTCCGACAAGACCCAGACCGTCAACCTGTTCCGCAAGCTCGCCTCGGACCGCAACGTCCCGGTGATCGTCGGGCCGACGGACTCGTCGAGCTACCTCGCCGCGGCACCGCTGGCCGAGTCGCTCAAGGTCACCTGGTTCAGCGCCGGATCGGGCTCCCCGTGGCCCGACGGCCTGCCCAACGACTACACCTACCGCAACACCGTGCCGTTCGAGGTGATGGTGAGCAGTCACCTGCGGAACGTGCTGCCCAAGCTGGGCGCCACCGAGGTCTCGGCGATCTACTCGCCGGACAACGCAGGGGTTGCCGGCCCGCAGGAGATCGGCAGCAGGACCGTCAAGGAACTCGGCATCACGGAGGCCGCCGTGGTCGAGGCGAAGTCGGGTACCACCGACTTCGGCCCGCAGATCACCCGCCTCCAGGCGAACAGCCCCAAGGTGGTCATCGTCAACCTGACGACAGCCGACGCGTCGCTGTTCATGCGGCAGGCCCGCGGCCGTGGCCTGCAGGCACAGTTCGTCGCCGGGCACAACGGGCTGCTCGACCTCAAGGTCATGGAGCTGTCGCAGGGCGCGGCGGAGGGCCTGATCGTGCCGTCGCACTTCAGTGCCGACCAGAGCGATCCGGAGGTCAAGAAGTTCCTCGATGCCTGGGCCGCGAAGAACGGCAAGCTCGACGACTATCTCGTCACCTACGGCTACGACGTGGTATTCATCATCAAGCAGGCGATCGAGGCGGCGAATTCCGTATCGGACCGTACCGCGATCGCCGAGAACATCGGGAAAATCAAGGACCTCTGTCTGGCCAGCGGCTGTTACAACTACGAAGGTCCGGGCGACCGGGTCGGCGCGGATGTCTTCCCTATCGTCATGACCGCGAATGGCTTCGAGAAGTGGGCCCCCTGACGGGTCGCCGTCCGGCCTCCGGGCCGGATGGCGCTCATTGAACCTTTCTCAACCTGAACCGCGCGGCGCTCACACACCGCGTCCGACCTTGCGCTCCCACGGACCGCAAGGGGAGGTTGAAAAAGGCTCATTCATGAATCTCGTCGACAACGGTTCATCGGGCATCCGTTGAACCCTGGGAGAGGAAAGCCGTGTCTGACACTGCGAAGGAGCTTGGAGTTCCAGCAGCGAAACCGCCACTGACACCGGGTTCAACGGCGCTCGTGCTGATCGACATGATTCTGGGCGATACCGATCCGGAAGTCGGCCTGGGCACCGTCGTGGCCAATCCGTACTTCTTCGGCCGGATCGCCGACCAGGTGATACCCAACGCCGAACGGCTGCTGGGCTTCTTCCGGGACAACGGTCTGCCGGTGATCCACGTGCGGGTGGTCAGCAACCCGGACGACGCCGGTGACTGGCCGAAGACCTACCGCCCGTACCTGCTCGCCCGCCGGCTTCTGCCGGCCCGTCCAGGCGAGCGGGGCTACGAGTTCGTCCGGACGCTGGAGCCCCGCCCCGACGAACTGGTGATCGAGAAACGGTCGATCAGCGTGTTCAACTCCACGGGGCTGGACACGGTGCTGCGCCGGATGCAGGTCGACGACCTGGTGTTCGTCGGGGTCGCCACGAACTACGGCGTCGGGCACAGCGCGATCGACGCCGCCGACCGCGGTTTCGGGGTGGCCGTGGTGGAGGACGCCACGGCCGCCTATTCCGCCCAGACCCACGACGAGTGGATCGCGATGAACGGGAGCTACTACTTCCGCCCGCTGAGCACCGACGCGGTCATCGCGGAACTGTCGCGGAAGTAGGACCAGGATGACAGCCGAACCGACGCCCAGCACCGAGGGTTTCTACCTGGACCGGGTCGCGGCGTTCGTCGAGGGGTTCGACCTGGCGGACGCGCCGGCGGCGGTCGCCGGGCACGCCGGGGCGATCCTGCTCGACACGGTCGGCGTGATGGTCTCCGGCAGTACGGCACCGGAGGTCCGCAAGTTGCAGTCCCGGCTCGGTCGGGTGGTCACCGACCGGGCCGGGACGGCCTCCAGCCCAGGATCGCCGCTGGCGTTCACCCCCGCCACCGCCGCGTTCCTGAACGGCACCGCCGGCACCTGGGACGAGCTGGACGAGGGCAACTACGTCACCCACCAGCATCCGGCGATCCACGTGGTCCCGGCCGCGCTGGCGGTGGCCGAGGCGCACGGCCGGTCCGGGCGGGCGCTGCTGGAGGCGGTGGTGCTGGGGTACGAGGTGGCGGCCCGGGCCGGCGCGGCCACCACGTTCCGGGACGACGTCATGCATCCACACGGCACGCACGGCATCCTGGGCGGGGCGGCGGCGGTGGCGAAGCTGCTGCGGCTGACCGCGCCGCAGATCCGGTCGGCGATCGGGGTCGCCTCGTCGATGTCCGTCGCCACGGCGCGCGGGACGGTGTTCGAAGGGGCCACCGTGCGCAACACCTACGCCGGACAGGCCGGCCAGCACGCCGTCCTCGCCGCCGACCTGGCGCTGGCCGGGTTCACCGCTCAGCGCGACGGGCCGGGGGCGGTGCTCGGCAGCGTCTCCGGCACGGCCTTCGACCGCGACCGGTTCACCGACGGCCTCGGCACCGACTTCATGCTGACCCGAAACTACTTCAAGTTCCACGCGTGCTGCGCCTACAACCACGCCACGCTCGACGCGCTGCGCCAGGCCACCGGAGCGCGGACGATCGCCGCCGCCGACATCACCCGGGTCGACATCGCCACCTACTTCCCGGCCACCCGGATGACGGCGACCCACCTCCGCAGCCCGCTCGCCGCGAAGTTCTCGCTGCCGTTCACGGCCTCGGCCATGCTCACCCGGGGAAGTTGCGACCGGGAGGTGTTCGAGGACCGACACCTGCGCGCTGCGGACATCCGGGACCTGATGGGCCGGGTGCACGTGGTGGAGGACCCGCGGGCCACCCGGGACTACCCGCAGGCACAGCGGGCGAGGGTACGGGTGCTGCTCGCCGACGGGTCGACACTGGCCGCGTCGGTCGAGCGGGTCGTCGGCGACTGGCGGGCGCCGGTCCCCGAGGCGGCCCTCACCGCGAAGTTCGATCGCCTGTCACAACACCTGTCCGGCACCGCCGCGACCCGGCTGCGTCAGGGGCTGCTCCGACCCCAGGGCGTGTCGGCCGGGACACTCGGCGATCTGATACGGGGAGAAACCGTATGACCCGTCCCCAGGAAGACCTGAAAACCGGCGGGGCAACCTCGGCCACGCCGGGCCACCCGGGGCGAGCCGGCGTGGCTGCGCCGCTGCTGGCCTGTGCACACGTGTCGAAGAGCTTCGGGGGCGTGCACGCGGTCCGGGACGTGTCACTGGCCGTACCCGAGGGCGGAATCGTCTCGCTGATCGGCCCGAACGGGGCCGGGAAGACCTCGTTGTTCAACTGCCTGTCGGGCTATCTGCCTCCCGACTCCGGCACCGTCGTCTTCGACGGCACGCCGGTCGCCGGGGTGGGACTGCACCGGGCCGCCCGGCTGGGTCTCGTCCGGACCTTCCAGAACATCCGGATGTTCTCCGCGCTCACCGTGATGGAGTCGCTGATCGCGGCACAGCACCTGCGGGCCCGTACCGGGCCGGTGGCGAGACTGCTCGGGCTGCCGAAGGCGAGCCGGGAGTGGAAGCGGATGGTCGCCCGGGCCGAGGAGCTGACCGAGCTGCTCGGCCTCGTCGAGCACCGCAACCTGCGGGCGAGCCGGCTGCCGCTGCTGGAGCAGCGCAAGCTGGAGGTGGGGCGGGCCCTGGCCACCGGCCCGCGCATGGTGCTGCTCGACGAACCCAGCGCCGGAGCGACCCCGAAGGAGGCCGAGGAACTGGTCGGGATCATCCGTGCGGTGAACTCGTCCGGGATCGCGGTGCTGCTGATCGAGCACAGCATGAGTGTCGTCATGGACGTCTCGCGGTGGATCCACGTCATGCATCTCGGCGAGCTGCTGGTCGAGGGGACCCCGGCCGAGATCGCCCGCCACGACGAGGTACGCCGGATCTACCTGGGGGATGACGATGAGTGAACCAGCGGACCGGCCCATGCTGCGGGTCAGCGACCTGGTCGTGCAGTACGGCGTGATCCGTGCCCTGCAGGGCGTCTCGCTGCAGGCCCGCCCCGGTCAGATCGTCACCGTGGTCGGCCCGAACGGCGCGGGGAAGACCTCCCTGCTGCGGGCGATCAGCGGCATCACCCGGGTCCGGTCCGGCCAGGTGACGGTGGGCGACGGCACCGACGTCACCAGGCTTCGGGTCGACCTCCGGGTACGCCGGCACGGCATCGCCCTGGTGCCCGAGGGGCGCGGCATCCTGACCATGCTGACCGTGCTGGAGAACCTGGCCCTCGGCGAGCGGATCGGCGCCCTGCGCCGACCCGACCGGGACCCGAAGGAACGGTGGCGGGAGGTGCTCGGGCTCTTCCCGGTGCTGGAGGAGCGCGGACACCAACTGGCCGGTTCGCTCTCCGGCGGCGAGCAGCAGATGCTGACGATCGCCCGCGCCCTGCTCTGCGAACCGGCGATCCTGCTGCTGGACGAGCCGAGCATCGGCCTCGCGCCGCTGATCATCCGCCGCATCTTCGACTCGCTGCGAACCCACCTGGAGGGCAGCGAGCTTTCGGTGCTGCTCGTCGAGCAGAACACCAAGCTGGCCCTGGACGTCGCCTCGTACGGCTACGTGATCGAGCGGGGCCAACTGCAGATCTCTGGACCGACGGCCGAGCTTCGCAACAACCCGCTGCTGCGCGAGGCATATCTCGGAAAGGCAATGGTGCCGGATGAGCCAGCTCCTTCAGACAATCATTGACGGTGCGGTCCTCGGCAGCACGTACTCGCTGCTCGCCCTGGGGTTCGCGCTCGTCTTCGGGGTGCTCGGGGTACTCAACGTCGCCCACGCCGAGTTCGCGGTGCTCGGCGCGTACATCGCGCTGGTCACGGCCAACTCGCTCGGCGCCAATCTGCTGGTGGCACTGCTCACCGCGATTGCCGTGGGCGTGGTCAGCGGTGTGCTGTTGCAGACCGCCGTGCTGCGCAGACTCACCACCGAACAGCACCTCTCCGCCTTCATCGCGACGGTCGGCGTCTCGTTCGTCATCCAGTACGGCATCGCCCGGATCTTCGGTGCCCGGCCGCAGGCGTTCCCGGCGCTCATCCCCGCCGATTTCCACACCGTCGCCGGGGTCACCATCTCCAACCCGCAACTACTGATCATGGCGGTCGCCGCCGCGACGGTGGCGTTCCTGCTGGCCTGGCTGCGCCGGTCGTCCAGCGGTCGGGAGATCCGGGCGGTCGCCGAGAGCGAGACCGTCGCCTCGATCCTCGGGGTGAACGTGATCCGGATCCGGCTGCTCACGATCTGCATCGCCACCACCATGGCCGCGGTCTCCGGCGTCCTGCTGAGCAACCTCAACGGGGCGGTCACCCCGTTCATCGGCAGCGAGCTGTCGCTGAAGATGTTCGTCATCGTGCTCGTGGCCGGCATGGGCAGCATCGGCACTCCGGCACTGGTGGCGCTCGGGCTCGGCCTCACCGAGTCGATCACGGTCGTCTACGTCGGCGCGCAGTGGCAGAACTTCGCGGGCTTCCTCGTGCTGATCCTCATCCTCCTGCTCCGGCCGCAGGGGATCGCGGGGAAGGCGGTCCGCCTTGGCTGAGCACCACTTCGACAGCGTCCGGGAGAGCCGATGAACAGCTACTGGACCAGCGTACTGACCACGGCGACGATCCTGTCCATCGCGGCGGTCGGGTTGCAGATCACGATCCGGTCGGGTCAGTTCTCGGTCGCGCACGCGGCACTGATGGGGCTCGGCGGCTACCTCGCCGGGTACGCCGCCCGCGACTGGGATGTCGGCTTCCTGCCAGGCCTGGCACTCGCCGCGGCGGTGGGCGCGCTGGTCGGCGTCCTCATCTCCGCCCTGCTGCTGCGGCTCGGCGGGCTGACCCTCGGCATCGCCACCCTGGCCATCGGCGAGGGCCTGGTCATCATCGCGAACACGTTCTTTCCCGGGAAGGCGGACGGTCTGATCGGTGTGCCACTGCACACCACCCTGCCGATCGCGCTGGGATTCCTCGCCCTGGTGATGCTCATCGCCACCCGGCTGCGGGCCAGTACCTCCGCACTGGCGCAGATCGCCAGCGGCGACGACAACCTCGCGGCCAACTCGTTGGGCATCTCCGCCACCCGGACCAAGCTGTGGGGCTTCGGCATCGGTGGCGCGATCGCCGGGTTGGCCGGCGGACTGAACGTGTTCTTCCTCGGCCTGATCATCCCGCACGACCTCGGTTTCGCCCTGGAGATGCAGCTCCTGCTCTTCGTGATCATCGGAGGTCGCGCCACCATCTGGGGACCGGTACTCGGGGCGTGCTTCATCACGCTGGGCACCGAGATGCTCCGGGTGGCCACGCTGGACCGGTACTGGATTCTCGGCCTGCTCCTGGTGGCCGTCGTGCTGTGGCGTCCGGAGGGCGTGCTGGTGCGGATCCCGCTGCGGTTCGGCGTCCCGCTGCGGACCGCCCTGCTCGGCCCGGTGCGCCGGTGGCGGTCGCGCGAGCCACAGGTCGAGGGATGACCTCCGCTCCGTCGGACCGGGCGGGCTTTCCGTGGGGCCGGGCGAGCGCGCTGCTGGCCGTCGCGCTCGCCACGGCGGTGGCCGGGACGAGGTCCCGGGAGGCGGCGCTGCTGTCGCGGGCGCTTCCGACATCGTCCGAGGCCGGTCCCTGTGCGCTGCTCGGCCGCTCCGAGCGGACCAGCGCCACCCACGCGGCGGTGTGGAACGGCGCGCTGATCCACTGCGCCGACTACGACGACACCCACCAGGCCAGCGTCGTGCATCCGAGTGCCGCGGTGCTGCCGGCCGCGCTGGCCGCCGCCGATTCCGGCTCGCGCACGGTCGGCGACCTGATCCAGGCGTACGCCCTGGGCTGTGAGTCGGTGATCCGGCTGGCCCTGGCGGCACCCGGCGGCTTCCACGCCCGCGGCTTCCACGCCACCGCGGTGTGCGGGCCGGTCGGCGCGGCGGTGGCGGCGGGCTGGTTGGGGGAGCACGACGAGCGGACGATCCGGGCGGCGGCCGGGATCGCGGCGACGCTGGGCGCAGGGTCGTTCGAGTACATCAACTCGGGTGGCAACTCCAAGGTGCTCTATCCGGGGTTCGCGGCGCGGACCGGCCTCGAGGCGGTGGCGCTGGCGGCGGCCGGCTTCCGGCCGCCGACGGCGGCGGTCGACGGGACGTATGGCCTGCTCGCCAGCCACACCGGGGTGCGGAGGCCGGCGCCACCGCTGGTGCTCGGCACCACGGCGCCGGCCGACGGGTGGCGGTTCACCGAGACGGCGGTGAAGTCCTATCCCTGCTGCTACTTCAGCCAGGTTTTCCTGGACGCGCTGGCGCTGCTGCGCGACGGTGTTCCGCCGGATCAGGTGGAGCGGATCGAGTGCCACGGCCCGCGCGAGATGCTGGAACCCGTCTTCGAGCCGCGCGAGCGGCGGATCCGGCCGGTGGACGGCTACGACGCGAAGTTCGCGTTGCCGTTCCAGCTCGCCGCGATGCTGGTGACCGGCCGGATGGACGTCTCGACCTTCGCGTCCGCGACCCTGGCCGACCCGCGGATCGGGCCGCTCGCCGAGCGGGTGGTGCCGGTCTTCACCGACGAGCTGGGCCGCTACCCGGCGGCGATGCCGGGGCGGGTGGTGCTCTGCCGGCGGGACGCCCCGGCGGTCTCCGTCGCGCTGGACGCGTCGCGCGGCGCCGGGAGCTGGGAGTTGGGCTCCGAGTACGTGACCGCACGGCTGCGCCGCGACCTGGGCGCCCTGACGCCGACGCTGGTCGGGGTGCTCTCCGATCCGGCCGCCCCGGTGCACCGGCTGACCGAGCCACTCGCCGGCGGGGTGGCTGCCTCGGCGGTCGGATGACCGCCCTGCCGGCGCCGCCCGCCCCGCAGGTCGTGCGGGGCATGGTGGGGCTCTGCTCCGTGATCGTCGGGGTCTCGCCGGGCTGGTCGCTCATCTCGACCCTGGGGTTGGCCTTCCACACCCAGTTGCGGGTCAGCGAGGTGGGGGTGGGGCTGCTGGCCGCCCTGGTGAGTTTCGGATACGTGGGTGCCAGCCTGCCGCTCGGGCGGTTGATCGACCGTTCGGGCGGCCAGGCGCTGCTCACCGGCGCGTCGAGTGCGCTCGCGGTGTTGTTCGTCGCTCTCGTACTGGTCGGGCGGGTGTGGGCGCTCGCGATCGTGGTGTTCCTGGCCGGGGCGGTCTGGTCCGGCTGCGTCGCGGCCACCAACCGGTACTCCGTGCTGATCGCGCCACCGAACCGGCGCGGCATCATCATGGGGGTCGTCCAGGCGACCACGATGCTCGTCGGCGGCGTCTCCGCCGTGGTGCTGCCGCAGGTGGCGACCCGCTGGACCTGGCGGGAGGCGGTGCTCCTGCTGGCGGCGGTGGCGGTGCTCGCCGGTGTGACGACCGGGCTGGCGCTGCGGGGGCACCACCGGGTGCCGACGCCGGGGGAGCGCCCGAAGCGCGCGACGATCCGGTTCACCCGGCCGTTCTGGGCGCTGCTCGGCTACGGCGTCGTGATGGGCGTCGCGATGCACTGCGCCTGGACGTTCATGCTGATCTTCCTGGACGCCGAGGGTGCCTCGACCGCGTTCGGCAGCGTCGCCCTGGCATCGCTGTTCCTCTGCGGGGGCATCGGCCGGCTGTTGTGGGGGCTCGTGGTCGACCGGGGCGTCAGCCACTGGCCACTGCTGGCGTTCTCCGCGCTGGGCGGTGCGTTGGCGATCCTGCCGATGGCGCTGGGAGTGGGCGAGGTGGTGCTGCTCTGCTGCGTGGTCGGGATCGGCACGCTGCTGGTCGGTCACAACACGGTCTTCATCCTGGCCGGGATGCGGATGGTGCCGGCGAGCGGGTGGGCGGTGGCCGGGGCCGCGCTGACCTCGTCGCACGTCGTGGGCGGCATGGTGGGGCCGCCGCTGTTCGCGCTCGTGGTGGAGCGGGGCGGCGGCTACGGTCGGGCCTGGGCGGGGGTCGCTGCGCTGCTGGTGCTCAGCCTGGCTGCCCTGTGGGTGGCGTCCCGGCCATTGCGAAGCAGTGCGGTGCAGGATATATAATATAGCAAGCCCAGGGAGGTGCTGTGAGGCAGGACGAGAAGCAGAACGCCTGGGACGACGCCACGGTCGTCTCCGTCGTACCGGGAAACTTCTACGAAGACTTCGTCGCCGGGACGGTCTACCGCCACGCCAGAGGTCGGACGATCACCGAGGCCGACAACATCTGGTTCACCCTGTTGACGAACAACACCAACCCGCTGCACTTCGACCGGCCGTACGCGAAGGCGGCCGCGATGAAGGACTACCTGGTGGTCTCCACCCTGACCCTCGCCGTGGTCACCGGCCTCACCGTGCCGGACATCAGCGAGAACGCGGTCGCCAACCTGGGTTGGGACCGGGTGGTGCTCGCCGCCCCGGTCCGGATCGGGGACACCCTCTACGCCGAAACCCTCGTCTCCGGCGTCCGCGAGTCCGCCTCCCGCCCCTACGCCGGCATCCTGCAGACCTCGACCAGGGGCCGGAACCAGAACGGCGAGGTCGTCATCACCTTCGACCGCGTGATCATGGTCTACCGGCGCGGCCACGGCCCGCGTGGCAACGGCGGAAAGGGACAGGGATGAGCGCCGACAGCCGGCCGGAGCCGCTCCGCGTCGGCTGCGACATCGGCGGCACCTTCACCGACTTCGTACTCTCCGACGCGCTCACCGGCGAGATCACCGTGCACAAGCGACTGACCACCCCCGAGGAGCCGTCCCGCGCCGTGCTGGAGGGGCTCGCGGTACTGCGGGAACAGGCCGGCGACCGGGCGATCGAGGCGATGGTGCACGCGACCACCCTGGTCGTCAACGCGGTCATCGAGGCGAAGGGGGCGGCCACCGGTCTGATCACCACCCGTGGCTTCCGGGACATCCTCGAACTGCGGCGGCACATGCGTACCCACGTGTTCGACATCTACGGCGATCCCGCGCCTCCCCTGGTACCCCGGTGGCACCGGCACGAGGTCGACGAGCGGATCTTCGCCGACGGCGACGTCGTCACGCCGCTGGACGAGGAGCAGGTACGGACCGCGGCCCGCCGCCTCGTCGACGCGGGCGTGCCGACGATCGCGGTGGTCTTCCTGCACTCGTACGCGAACCCGGCCCACGAGCGCCGCGCCGCCGAACTGATCCGCGAGGTCAGCCCGACCGTGGAGATCTCGCTCTCGTCCGAGGTGCTGCCGCTGATCGGGGAGTTCAACCGCACCTCCACGACCGTGATCAACGCCTACGTCAAGCCGCTGATCCGCCGTTACCTCAGCCAACTCGCCGAGGCGTCCGGGCAGTACGGCGTCAACCGGTTCCACGTGATGTCCTCCGACGGCGGTCTCAACGCCGTCGACACCGCGACTGAATACCCCTGCCGGATGATCGAGTCCGGTCCGGTGGCCGGCGCGATCGCCGCCCGGTCGGTGGCCGCGACGGCCGGGCTCGACCATGTCCTCTCCTTCGACATGGGCGGTACCACCGCCAAGGCGTGCCTGGTCAAGGGCGGGGCCGTACCGATCACCTCCGACCTGGAGGTGGCCCGGACACACCGGTTCCGCAAGGGCAGCGGCTACCCCGTCTCCGTCCCGTCGGTGGACCTCATCGAGATCGGCGCCGGTGGCGGCAGCATCGCCAGCCTCAACGGTCTCGGACTGATCCAGGTCGGCCCGGAGAGCGCGTCGGCCCACCCCGGTCCGGCCTGCTACGGACTCGGCGGGCAGCGTCCCACCGTCACCGACGCCGACCTGGTGCTCGGCTACCTGTCCGCCGACAACTTCCTCGGCGGGCAGATGAAGCTCGACACCACCGCGGCCCGGGAGGCGATCCGGGCGCACATCGCCGAGCCGCTCGGCATCGGCATCGAAGAGGCGGCCTGGCGGATCCACGACGTCGCGAACGAGATGATGGCGCACGCCGTACGCCGGCACATGGTCGAGAAGGGTGGCAGCGACGAGCGTGTCACCCTGGTCGCCTTCGGCGGCGCCGGCCCGGTGCACGCGTACAACCTCGCCGACAAGCTCGGCTTCGACGAGGTTCTGGTGCCGCCCCGCGCCGGGGTCGCCTCGGCGGTGGGGCTGCTCGCCGCCCCGGTCGCCTTCCACCTGGCGCACGCGCTCAAGGTCGGCTCCGCCGATCTCGGCCCCGGCCAGTTGGACCGGGAGTTCGCGCGGTTGGCGGAGACGGCCCGAATGCATGTCGCCCGCGCGATGCCGGAGGGCGAGATCGTGTTGCGGTGCGCAGTGGACGTCCGCTTCGCAGGCCAGGGCTTCGAGCTGCGGCTCGACCTCGACCTCGACCGAATCTCCTCGCTGCGCGGGACGGACATCGACGCGCTCTTCTTCCAGGCGTACGAGAAACGGTTCGGCTACTGCTACCCCGACATGCCGGTGGAGATCGTCAACCTGCACGTGGAGGCGTCGACGGTGTCACCGGACAACGCGGTGCTGGCCACGGCGCCGACGGACCGGGCGGCCCGCCCGGTCCACCGACCGGTGTGGCACCCGACGGCCCGCGAGTATGTCGAGCAGCCCTGCTACCGGCGTGACCAGGTGGCCCCGGGGACGAGGATCACCGGCCCGGCGGTCATCGAGGAGGCCGAGTCGACCACGGTGGTGGGCTTCGGCGGGTCGGCAACCGTCGACCAGGGAGGATCGATTCGGTTGCGGGTGGAGGGGAGTTCCTGATGAGCGCCGAAGCCGCGACGACATCCATCGACGCGATCTGGCCGCGGATCCTGTCGTGCGCCGACGAGATCTCGCTGACCCTGCTACGGACGTCGTTCTCCCCGGACGTACGGGAGAACTTCGACTACGGCAACGCCGTCTACGACTCGAAGGGCCGGATGCTGGCACACGGCTGGCCCAGTGCCACCGGTCACCTGACCACGATGGGAAGCTGCGTCAAGGACGTCATCGCCCGGGTCGACCCGGCGACCCTGGTCCCCGGCGACGTGCTGATCGGCAACGACCCGTGGACCGGCAGCGGGCACACCGCCGACGTCTTCGTCGTCACGCCGATCTTCCGCGGCGACCGGCTCGTCGGGTACGCGATGAACATCGTGCACCACCTCGACATCGGCGGACGCCCCAACTCCACGGAGAGCCGGTCGATCTACGAGGAGGGGCTGCGCATCCCCGTCACCCGGCTGGTCCGCGCCGGCAGGCTCAACGAGGACCTGATCGAGATCATCCGCTACAACGTCCGTTTCTCGGACAAGGTGGTGGGTGACATCCTCGCCCAGATCGGTGCCAACCAGGCCGGTGCGACGCGCTTCCTCGAACTGCTCGACCGGTACGGCCTGACCGACCTCGACGAGATCGGCGAGCAACTGTTCCAGCGCACCGAGCAGGGCATGCGTAACGCCATCGCCGCGATTCCCGACGGGATCTACCGGGCGGAGGTCGACATCGACGATACCGACCGGGCCGGCAACCCCCTCTGGCTGCGGATCGCCATCGAGGTGGCCGGCGACAGCGTAACCATCGACTTCACCGGCAGCTCACCGCAGGTGGACCGGCCGATCAACTCGCCGCTCACCTTCACCTCGACCTACTCGGTGGTCGGGATGAAGTTCGTGACCGACCCGTACCTGCCGTTCAACGAGGGCGCCTACCGGCCCATCTCGTTCCGCACCGAACTGGGCACGATCGCCAGCGCGACCTTCCCCGCTCCCACCTACTGGCGGGGTGGGGTGGGCCTGCTGGTGCCGGATCTGATCATCAAGGCCATGTCGGCGGCCATGCCCGGGCAGCTGCCCGCATCCAACGGATCGCTGCCGGTGTGGCTGTACACCGTGCATGGGACCCGCACCGACCGGCAGCCGTTCCTGCTGCACAGCCACTGCTTCGGGGGCACCGGCGGCCGCCCGCATGCCGACGGCCTGTCGTCGACCGGCTTCCCGTACAACATCCAGGACGTGCCGACCGAGGTTTTCGAGAGCGACACGCCGGTGATGTGCGTCCGCCGGGAGTTGCGGGAGGACTCCGGCGGCCCCGGCCGGTTCCGGGGTGGCCTGGGCGAGCGGGTCACCCTCCGCGCTGCTCCGGGCAAGGTCGCCACCGACCGGGTGATCACCGTGACGGGCATGTTCGGCCGGACGAAGAACGGTGCGCCCGGGGTGGAGCAGGGTGGACCCGGGGCGACCGGTGGGCTCTACGTCGACGGGGTCTCCACCGGTGACCGCTCCTACCAGGACATCGACTTCGAACACGACCAGGAGCTGACCCTGCTGCTCCCCGGCGGCGGCGGGTACGGTTCTCCCGCCGAGCGCGACCCGGAATTGCTCGCCAACGACCTGCGCGCCGGGTACGTCTCCGCGGCGGCGGCGCAGCGAGAGTATCCCGCGGTCCTGCCGAGGGCCATGGAGATCCTGGCGGACCGGGAAGGCACCCCGAGGTGACCGGTCCCGGTGTCGCGGCACACCTCGCCCTCTGGGCGGCGACCTTCGAGCCCACCCCGGCGGAGCTGGACCTGGCTCGCCGGGCGCTCGGCGACACGGTGGCCGTCACCCTGGCCGCCCGGGAACATCCGGCCGCGCGGCTCGCCCGTCACCTGCCACCCGCGGTCCGCTGGGCCGCCACCGGCCACCTGCTCGACTTCGACGACGTGCACATTCCCTCGACCGCGCACGTCAGCGTGGTCGCCGTGGCGGGGACCCTCGCCGCCGGTGGGGACGCGCGCTGCTACCTGGCAGGTGCCGGCGTGATGGCCCGGCTCGGCACGATGCTCGGCTGGCGGCACTACGAACGGGGCTGGCACGCCACCTGTACGGCCGGGGCGCCCGCCGCCGCCGTCTGCGCCGGTCTGGCGCTCGGCCTGGACGCCGACGGCCTCACCCACGCCATGGCGCTCGCTGTGCCCGGTGCGGGCGGGGTACGACGGGCCTTCGGCACCGACGCCAAGTGCCTCCAGGTCGGCTTCGCCGTGGACGCCGGGGTGCGGGCGGCGGAGTTGGTCGCGGCGGGGGCCCGGGCCGACCCGTCGGCGGTCGACGAGTGGGCGGCGCTGCTCGGTGGCGATCCGACCGGGCTGCGGGTGGCCGGCCCGGCGGTGCCGGACGGTCTGGCGATCAAGCTCTTTCCCTGCTGCTACGCGCTGCAGCGGCCGATCGCCGCCGTGCTGACGCTGCCCCGGCTTCCGGAGCCGGCCCGGCAGGTGGCGAGGGTCGTGGTGCGGACCGCGACCGCCACCGTCGAGCCGCTGCGCCACCATCGGCCGCGCACCGGTCTGCAGGCGAAGTTCAGCCTGGAGTACGGCATCGCCGCCGCGCTGCTCGACGGCTTTCCCGACCTCGACTCGTTCACCGACGGGGCGGTGGCCCGCGAACCCGCCCAGGCGCTGCTGCGCCGGGTCGAACTGCGCGGCGAGGAGGGTGGAACCGGACTGCTCGACGGCGAACTCGAGCTCACCGTCAGCCTCGTTGACGGCTCCTCGTACGAGGCGCGCGTCGGCGATCCGCCCGGCGCGCCGGGTCGGCCGCCGAGCGACGCGGAGTTCGGGGCCAAACTCGCGGGCTGCGGCCCCGACGTGCCCGCGCTGGTCGACGGCCTGACCTGGTCCTCCGCGCCAGAGTTGCTGGCCGCCGAGCTGCCGGCCGCCGAGCCCTCCGCCGCCAGATCCCGCTGACCGCCTGGAGAGTCGATGCTGCCACCCATGCCCCCGCTACGCGGACTCACCGTCGTCGCGTTGGAGCAGGCGGTCGCGGCGCCGTTCGCCTCCCGCCAGTTGGCCGATCTCGGTGCTCGGGTGATCAAGGTCGAGCGACCCGGCGGCGGGGACTTCGCCCGGGCCTACGACGAGACGGTCCGGGGCATGTCGAGCCACTTCGTGTGGCTGAACCGGTCCAAGGAGTCCATCGCGGTGGACGTCAAGACCGACCGGGGCCGGCGGATCGTCGAGGCGTTGGTCGGCCGGGCGGACGTCTTCGTGCAGAATCTCGCCCCGGGTGCCGCCCAGCGGCTCGGTCTCGGCGCGGACGTCCTCCGGTCCCGGCACCCCGGTCTGATCCACTGTTCGATCTCCGGCTTCGGCGAGGGCGGGCCGTCGTGCCGCAAGAAGGCGTACGACCTGCTGATTCAGTGCGAGGCGGCGCTGCTGTCCGTCACCGGAACCGCGCAGACGCCGGTCAAGGTCGGCATCTCCGTGGCCGACATCGCCGCCGGCATGTACGCGTACACCGGGATACTGACCGCGCTGCTGCGCCGAGCCCGCACCGGGGAGGGCGCCACCATCGAGATCTCGATGCTGGAGGCGCTCGCCGAGTGGATGGGCCACCCGCTCAACTACGCGATGTACGGCGGAACCGCACCGGCCCGGTCCGGCGCGTCGCACGCCGCCATCGCCCCGTACGGACCGTTCCGGTGCGCCGGGGCGGCGCAGGTCTTTCTCGGCGTGCAGAACGAGCGGGAGTGGGCCGTCTTCTGCGCCGACGTCCTGCGCCGCCCGGAACTGTCGACGGACGTCCGGTACGCCAGCAACAGCCGGCGGCTGGCGAACCGGGAGGCGCTGACGGCGGTCATCGAGCGGACCTTCGCGGACCTGCCGATGGCGGAGGTGGAGGCGCGGCTCGACGGCGCCGGAATCGCCAACGCCCGGCTGCGGGACCTCGCCGGGCTCGCGGAGCATGCACAGCTCGCCGCGCGCGGGCGCTGGCGCGAGGTGGACTCCCCGGTCGGCCCCCTCCGCGCGCTCGTTCCGCCGGCGACCTTCGTCGACGAGGAGCCGGTGATGGGGCCCGTTCCCGCGCTCGGCCAGCACACCGAGGCGATTCTCGCGGAACTGGAGCTGCCGTGACGACGGGGGCGGCCGGCCGCGCCGCGACGAGGGGATAGCGATCATGGAGGGTCTGTCCGCGGAGGAGACGGCGGTCGCCGAAACCATCCGGGACTTCGTCAACCGGGAGGTCAAGCCGGTCGCGCGGCACCTCGACCACGCCAACACCTACCCCGAGCGCCTCGTCGAACAGATGAAACGGCTGGGTGTCTTCGGGCTGGCGATCCCGCAGCCGTGGGGCGAGGTACGGGTGAGCACGGCCTGCTATTGCCTGGTCACCGAGGAACTGGCCCGGGGATGGATGAGCCTGGCGGGGGCGATGGGTGGGCACACCGTGGTGGCGAGCCTGATCGCGGCGCACGGTACCCGGGAGCAGCAGGACCGTTACCTGCCGCGGATGGCGACGGGAGAGCTGCGGGCCACCATGGCGCTCACCGAACCGGGCGGCGGCTCGGACCTCCAGGCGATGCGGACTACCGCGCGCCGCGACGGCGACGGTTACGTCGTCAACGGCTCCAAGACCTGGATCAGCAACGCCCGACGGTCGGACCTCGTCGCGTTGCTGTGCAAGACCGACCCCGCCGCGGTCCCCGCCCACCGGGGTATCAGCATCCTGTTGGTCGAGCAGGGTGATGGCTTCACCGTCTCCCGCGACCTGCCCAAGCTCGGGTACAAGGGTGTCGAGAGCTGCGAGCTGTCGTTCGACGAGATGCGGGTACCGGCCGACCGGATCCTCGGCGCCGTGCAGGGGCGGGGCTTCGCGCAGATGATGCGGGGCCTGGAGATCGGCCGTCTCCAGGTCGCCTCCCGGGCTCTCGGCGTCGGCCGGGCCGCTCTGGAGGACGCGCTGCGGTATGCACAGCAGCGGGAGTCGTTCGGAGTGCCGATCTGGAAACACCAGGCCATCGGCAACTACCTGGCGGAGATGGCGACCGCGCTGACCGCCGCCCGGCAACTGACCCTGTACGCGGCCCGGCGGCACGACGCGGGGCAGCGCGTCGACATGGAGGCGGGCATGGCGAAGCTGTTCGCCTCCGAGACAGCCATGCGGATCGCGCTCGACGCCATCCGGATCCACGGTGGGTACGGCTACTCCACCGAGTTCGACGTCGAGCGGTACTTCCGCGACGCGCCACTGATGATTGTCGGTGAGGGTACGAATGAGATCCAGAAGAACGTCATCGTCCGTCAGCTCGTCACCCGAGGCTCGGTCGAGCCGGACTGACCGGCGTCCGGCTGACCCGTGCCGGACTGACCGGCGTCCGGCTGACCCGTGCCCGGCTGGGCTGCTGCGCCCGGCCGCTCGGAGGCCGCGGCCGGCAACGCGTCCGCGGAGGTTACCGTGAGCGCTCCGGCCCGTCCGCAGGACACCGGACACCAGCACGCGACGCTGCGCGAGATCGAGCGCCGGGTGCTGTGGCTCTCGACGGCAATGGTCCACCACGCGAACCAGGTGCGTCCGAACCCGTCGGGCCTGAAGGTCGGTGGCCACCAGGCATCCTCGGCATCGATGGTGTCACTGATGTCCGTCCTCTGGTTCCGGCACCTGCGGGCGGAGGACCGGGTCTCGGTCAAGCCGCACGCCTCGCCGGTCCTGCACGCGATCAACTACCTGATCGGCGACCTCGACGTCTCGTACCTGACCCGGCTGCGGGAGTTCGGCGGTCTCCAGAGCTATCCGAGCCGGACGAAGGACCCGGACCGGGTGGACTACTCCACCGGCTCGGTGGGTATCGGCGCGACGGCTCCGGTGTGGGGTGCGCTTTCCCGGCGCTACCTCGACAGCAAGCTGGGTACCACCGGGGGCGGGCGGCAGTACTCGCTGCTCGGCGACGCCGAGCTGGACGAGGGTGCCGTCTGGGAGGCGTTGCTCGATCCGGTCGTCGGCGAACTCGGCGAGGTCGTCTGGGTGGTGGACCTCAACCGCCAGTCGCTGGACCGGGTCGTGCCGAACGTTGCCGCCGGCAAACTGCGGAGCATGTTCGCCGCCGCCGGCTGGCAGGTGATCACCGCGAAGTACGGCACTCTGCTGGAGGAGCTCTTCAGCCGACCCGGCGGAGCCGTGCTGCGCGAACGCATCGACGAGATGCCGAACCCGGAGTTCCAGCGGCTGCTGCGCTGCGACGGCGACCAGTTGCGGCAGCGGCTGCCCGGCTCCGACCCGGCCCGGGCGGCGGCAATCGCCGAGTTGATCGCGCGGTTCGACGACGAGACGCTGCTGGATGCCATCGCCAACCTGGGCGGTCACGATATCCAGATCCTCGACCGGGCCTTCTCGGAGGTCGACGACACCCGCCCGACGGTGATCCTCTGCTACACCGTGAAGGGGTACGGGCTGCCGACCCAGGGCCATCCGCAGAACCACTCCTCCCTGCTCACACCGGAGCAACTGCGTCGGCTGGCCGACCGGCTGGGCGTCGACCCGGACGACCCCTGGCGCTCCTTCGCACCGGAGAGCGACGCCGGACGGTACTGCGCCGAGACCGCGGCCCGGCTGCGTCGGTCGGACCCCGTGCCGGCCGCCGTCCCGGCCCTGCCCACCGACATCGGGCACACCCCGTCGGGCAGCAGCTCCACCCAGGCGGCGCTCGGCCGGGTCCTGCTCGATCTGACCCGGACCGCCCCGGAGGCGGCCCGGCGGCTCGTCACGGTCAGCCCGGACGTCAGCTCCTCGACTAACCTCGGCGGCTGGCTGAACAAGGTCGGTGTCTGGTCCGTCACGGACCAGCCGGACTGGTTCGCGGACGACCGCGAGACGATCCTGCACTGGCGGGAGCGGCCGACCGGGCAGCACATCGAGCTGGGCATCGCCGAGACGAACCTGGTCGGTCTGCTGGGGGAGCTGGGCGCGACCTGGAGCCGGTGGGGACAACCACTGCTACCGATCGGCGTGCTCTACGATCCGTTCGTCGAACGAGCTCTCGAACCCTGGTCGTTCGGTATCTATGCCGGTGGCCAGTCGATCCTGGTCGGTACGCCGTCCGGGATCAGCCTGGCTCCCGAGGGCGGTGCGCACCAGTCGATCAAGACCCCGTCGATCGGCCTCGAACAGCCCGGCTGCGTCAGCTACGAGCCCGCCTTCGCCATCGACACCGAGTGGACACTGCTGGCGAGCCTGGCCCGGCTCGGCAGGCCGGGCGGCTCCTCGGCATACCTGCGCCTGTCGACCCGCCCAATCGACCAGACCCTGGCGGAGGTGCCCGCCGACCCGGCGGTACGCGAGCGCCGACGCCGGCACGTCGTTGCCGGGGCGTACCGGCTGTGCCGGGTGGAACGCCCGGCGGTGACAATCGCGGCCATGGGGGCAGTCGTGCCGGAGGCGCTGTCCGCGGCGCAGCGGCTGACCACGGTCGGCGTGCCCTGTGACGTCGTCTGCGTCACCAGTGCTGACCTGCTGTACCGGGCGTTGCGGGCACGGCAGGGCCACACCGACGCGAGCAGCTGGATCCTGGACCAGGTCTTTCCGCAGAGCCGGGCGACCCCGCTGGTCACCGTCCTGGACGGTCACCCGCACGCCCTCACCTTCCTGTCCAGCATCCACCAGGTGCCGGTGTCGTCGCTCGGGGTTGCCGGGTTCGGGCAGTCGGGCTCGCTGGCCGACCTCTACCGCCAGCACGGAATCGACGCCGATGGCATCGTCTCGGCCGCGCTCGACCTGGTTGCCTGACCGGCCGACCGGGCAACTGGCGGGGATCTCACCGCCTGAGCCGGTGCCCCGGGCGGACCGCGTCAGGGTGCGGGCGGGATCCGGGTCCACGGATCCCGCCCGCACGTTGTCCGTCGCCCAGTTCGCCGTCGGGAGGAGGACGGTGGGCCAGGACCACTTGTCGTGGTTGGGGTATGGACTTGCTCCAGTGGTCCCCGTCAACCGGACAGGTTACGCCCGGGACCACCGTTGGTTGGTCCCGCCGTGGCAGGACCAGACGATCACAGCGGTGCCGTTCGCGGTTCCGGCGTTGTTGACGTCCAGGCAGAGTGACGGGGATCGGACGTTACTGATGGTGCCGTTGCCGTTGAACACCCACTGCTGGTTGTTGCCGCCGTTGCAGTCCCAGATCTGCACCCGGGTGCCGGCGGTGGCGTTGAGCGGGATGTCCAGGCACTTGCCGAGCAACTGGAGGGCCTGGCCGGACTGCGTGAACTGCTGGTTGGCTCCACTGTGGCAGTCCCAGATCAGCGTGCCGGTGCCGTTGGCCGTGTTGCTGTTGTCCAGATCCAGGCACCGGCCGCTGGACTCGCCGCGCAGTCGGAAGGTCGACGGCGGCTCGGTGATGCCACCGCCACTGACCCGGTACACGACCGTGCCGTGCGCCGGCACGCTGGCCGAGATCGGACCGGTGCTGCTGGAGGTGGCGTTCGTCCAGGTGTCACGCAGCGTGAACGAGCTGCCGGTCTTGCCGATCGCCGCCGCGGTCGTGGAGATCGTCGTGGTGGAGCCGCCCTGGTTGAACAGGGCCACCGCGACGTCACCGTTGGACAGGCGCTTGGCCAGCACCCGCCGGGTGCCGTCGAAGGACACCTGGACCGCCTGTAGGGCCAGCGGATCCTGGTTGATCGCGATGAGGTTCTGGTTCTTCAGGATGGCCTGGGTGGCCGAGTTCATGTTCCGCACGTCGTTGCCGGCGATCAGCGGGGACGCCATCATCGCCCACAGCGCGAAGTGACTGTGCATCTCCGTGTCGTTCATGCCGCCCCGGCCGACCTCCATCATGTCCGGGTCGTTGAACGCACCGGGCCCGGCGTAGTGGGCCAGCGGCACGGTGACGTTGACGATGTTCTGGATCCCCATCGGGTAGCCGTTGGTCTGCCCGGTGTCCCAGGCGTTGGTGATGTCCTCGGTGGTGCGCCACATGTTGGCCACGTCGCCCCAGTTGCGCATCGGTCCGGTCTTCTCGTGGATGCTGTTGGAGTTGATGCTGTAGACGATCGGTCGTCCGGTGGCGGCCAGCGCGTCGCGCATCAGGGCGAACCTCGCCACCTGGTCGTTGATCGTCCCGGTGGGAGAGCACCAGTCGTACTTGAGGAAGTCGACGCCCCAGGCGGCGAACTGCCGGGCGTCCTGGGCCTCATGTCCCTGGGCGCCGGTCGCCCCCGGATAGCTGCCGAAGTACTGGGCGCAGGTGCGGTCCAGCGGGGCCTGGTAGATGCCGAAGAGCAGACCCCGGGCGTGCAGGTAGTCCCCCAGCGCCTTCATGCCACTCGGGAACCGGGACGGGTTGGCCTGGAGGTTCCCCTGCGCGTCCCGGGTCGAGTTCATCCAGCAGTCGTCGACCACGACGTACTTGTAGCCGAGGTCCCGCATGCCCGAGCTGACGATGGCGTCGGCCACCTGCCGGATCAAGGTCTCGTTGATGTTGCAGCCGAACGTGTTCCAGCTGTTCCACCCCATCGGCGGGGTCCTGGCCACCCCGTTGTTCAGCGCCAGCGCCGGACGTGGTGAGGCGGCGGGCTCCACGACCGCCACTGCCACCGCCACCAGAGCCGTGGTCAGGGCAGCCAACCATCTCGTCGTACGTGCGTGCATCGAGCCTCCAGAGATCTACGGGAACGGGCGGCGGCAGGTCCTGGACAGGCGCCGGTGACCTCATGACGGAGCATGGGCAGGTGTCAATGTGAGCGCTAACATACTCTGCCGATCCGAGAAGTGCAAGACTGTCGATCCGAGAAACGGCAAAACGTGTGTCGTGGATTGCCGGACGGCGAGGTAAGGCAGGTCGGGACCATAAGTCACCGCTTCACCTAACAGAAAACCGCGGTGATTCTGTTCCTTTGGTCAGCCTCGGCGCCGGCACCGAAACTGTTATCCAGCACGCCCGTATCCAGTCGTCACTCGACGTAGCTCGGTCCCCCACGGACGTGCGAGAAGGCAGCGGTTTGCGAGGTTCCGTACCGGGAAGATCGGGCGTTGGCCAACGCAACGCCAACGGAGAACGCCGATGAGTAGCCAGCATCGAACCGACGACCTCGGGCGCCCTGTCGGCCAGCCCGGCCCGGCCTCGCCGAGCCGGCCGTCGGCGAACTGGTCAGCGCCGCGGGTGGCGGTGCTGACCCGGGCCGGCTGGGGGCTGACCCTGTTGCTGACGCCCCGGCTCGTGCTGCGGGTCCTGCACGGCCGCGTCGATGCCCCCGCCCTGGTGGTCGCTCGCCTCCTCGGGATGCGTCACCTGCTCCAGGCGGGCGTGACCGCCTGGCGCCCGAGCCGTCCGACCTACCTGGCCGGCGCCGCTGTCGACACCGCGCACGCCCTGAGCACACTCGGGCTGGCCTTGGCGGATCGGCAGCGGCGGGTGCCCGCGTTGGTCGACACCATGCTGGCCGCCGCTTGGACGGCCGTCGGCGTCTGGTCGGGGCCGGTGCAGGATCGCTCGGCGAAGCGCCGCGTACCCGCCGTCGGTCGCTGAACAGCCGGGGCACCGTCCCGTTCGGGCCGCTGGCGGGGACGAGGGACCGCACCGGCGGCTAACCGCTGCTGAGCGCTACTGCTGCCTCGAGCAGCAGCGCGTGCACGAACGCCTGAGGATCGAGTCGTTTCCTGGCACGTGCGAGCCAGGACATCACCACCGCCGGCCCGAATCACGGAACGCGCCGGATGCCCGCTCGGGCCCGTCCGACACCCTCGCGCGGTCGCTTCCTGGCGAATCGGGGAGGCGCTCGCTTCCTTCCCGCCGAATTGGGTAGAGAGCGTCTGTCGGACGGGAGCGAGGAGCCAGCATGCGCCACGAGCGGTCACCCGGCGTCGCGGTCGTGACCGGTGCGAGCGCCGGTGTGGGCCGGGCAACGGTGCGGGAACTGGTCCGCCGGGGTACCACCCGGATCGCCCTGCTGGCCCGCGGCAGCACCGGCCTGGCGGCGGCGGCCGACGAGGTACGCGAGGCCGGCGGCACCCCGTTGCCGATCGAGACGGACGTGGCCGACTATGACCAGCTCGCCGCTGCCGCCGAGCGGGCCGCCGCCGAACTCGGGCCGATCGACCTGTGGATCAACGACGCCTTCACCTCGGTGTTCGCACCGTTCACCCAGATCGAGCCGGCCGAGTTCCGCCGGATAACCGAGGTGACATACCTCGGCTTCGTGTACGGGACCAGGGTCGCGCTGGCGCACATGCTGCCCCGGGACCACGGCACGATCGTGCAGGTCGGCTCCGCGCTGGCGTACCGGTCGATCCCGTTGCAGTCGGCGTACTGCGGTGCCAAGCACGCGATCGTCGGCTTCACCGAGTCGGTGCGGTGCGAGCTGCTGCACGACCGCAGCCGGGTGAGGCTCACCGTCGTGCACCTGCCGGCGGTGAACACTCCGCAGTTCGACTGGGTGCTGTCCCGGCTGCCTCGACACGCCCAGCCGGTACCGCCGATCTACCAGCCGGAGGTGGCCGCCCGGGGGATCGTGCGGGCCGCGTACCGGCCGAACCGCCGGGAGTACTGGATCGGCGCGTCGACCGTGGGCACCATCCTCGGCAACCGGGTCCTGCCGGGCCTGCTGGACCGGTATCTGGCCCGTACCGGCTATTCAAGTCAGCAGACCGGCGAGTCGACGACCGGGAGCCAGCCGGCCAACCTCTGGCGACCGGCGGACGGCCCCGACGGCCACGATTTCGGTGCACACGGTTCGTTCGACCGGAAGGCACACGGCCGCAGCTTCCAGGCGTGGGCGTCGCAGCACCGGAGGGAACTGGTTGCGGGCACCCTGGCGCTGGGGGCGGCGGGCGCGGCGCTGGGCCGGATTGTCCGGGGCTGACCCCGCCGACGGCGGCGCGGATACCAGCCGCCCGGCTGGTTTGCGGTCGAGAAGGCCGGGTAGCCCCCGCTCCGTCCGCCCTGGTCCGCCGTGTCCGACGGCAGGCGAACGCCGCGTGGCGGCGGGAGCGGAAGAGGGGGCGAACCCGGACGAGGAGGACGACGTGCAGGAGATCGTGGGCGAGAGCCTGGCCCGACGCCTGGTGGCGTGGGGGGTCGACACCGTGTTCGGGCTGCCCGGCGACGGCATCAACGGTCTGATGGAGGGATTCCGCCGGCAGCGGGAGAGGTTGCGGTTCGTGCTGGTGCACCACGAGGAGGCGGCGGCCTTCATGGCCACCGGCTACGCCAAGGCCACCGGGCGGCTCGGGGTGTGCGCGGCCACCTCCGGGCCGGGGGCGATCCACCTGCTCAACGGGCTCTACGACGCGAAGCTCGATCACGTGCCGGTGCTGGCGATCACCGGCATGCAGGAGACCTCGGTGCTGGGCGCGCACTACCAGCAGGAGGTGCAGACCACCCAGCTGTACCAGGACGTGGCCGCGTACAACCTGATGGTCACCAACCCGCAGCAGATGCCGGCGGTGGTGGACCTGGCGATCCGCGACGCGCTGAGCAAGCGGACCGTGGCGCACCTGACCTTCCCCAACGACGTGCAGGTGGCACCGGCCGCCGAGGACCCCTACCGGCACGTCAGCCCGGGCAAGCCGCCGATGAGCGCAGCCGTGGTGTCGTACCCGCGGCTGGCGGCGGATCCGGATGAGCTGGCGAGGGCGGCCGAGGTGCTCAGGGCCGGCCGCAAGGTGGCCATGCTCGTCGGCGTCGGCGCCCGCGCCGCCCGCGAGGAGGTGCTGGCGGTGGCCGAGGCCCTGGCCAGCCCCATCGTCAAGACGCTGCCGGGCAAGCTGGTGGTGCCGGACGACCACCCGCTGACCACGGGCGGGCTCGGCCTGCTCGGTACCGCTCCCAGCGAGGAGCTGATGGAGGAGTGCGACACGCTGCTGATGGTGGGCACCTCCTTCCCGTACGGTAAGTATCTGCCCGCTCCGGGGCAGGCGAAGGTGGTGCAGATCGACGTCGACCCCAGCCTCATCGGGATGCGGCTGCCGGCCGACGCCCCGGTCTGCGCGGACGCCCGGCTGGCGCTGCGGGACCTGTTGCCGATGCTCGGCCACGGCCCGGACCGCTCGTTCCTGGAGAAGTACCAGCGCAAGATGAGCGACTGGCGGTCGCAGATGGCCAGCCTGGTGAACCCGGAGCGGTCGCCGATCGCACCGCAGTACCTGATCGGCTGCATCGACGAGGCGGCCGCCGACGACGCGATCCTCACCTGTGACTCCGGGACCATCGCCACCTGGTCGGCGCGGCACTGGACGATCCGCGGCGACCGCGAGTTCTACCTCTCGGGCAACCTGGCCACCATGGCTCCCGGCCTGCCGTACGCCGTCGCGATGCAGCACGCCTATCCCGGCCGGCAGGTGATCGCGTACGTCGGTGACGGCGGTTTCGCCATGTTGATGGCCGAGTTCCTCACCGCGGTCCGGCACGAGCTGCCGATCAAGGTGGTGATCAACAACAACAACTCGTACGGGCAGATCCTGTGGGAGCAGATCATCCTCGGCTACCCCGAGTACGCGGTGCGGCACCGCCAGCCGGAGGCGGACTTCTCCACCTGGGCCCGTGGCTGTGGCGCGTTCGGGGTCAAGGTGACCGACCCGAAGGCGCTGCCGGGTGCCATCCGAGAGGCGCTCGAGCACCCCGGCCCGGCGCTTGTCGACTGCGACGTCAACCCGAACGAGCCGCCGATGCCCGGCAAGATCAGATATGAGCAGGCGAAACACTTCACCGAGGCGTTCCTGCGCGGCCAACCGCACAAGGTCGCCACCGTCGCCACCGTTGCCCGCGACAAGATCAACAAGCTTCGCGCATGACCGAGGTGCTGCCCGACCCGGTCACCCGCGGGGCGGCGGCCGGCCTGGTAACGGCCGCCGGACCGGCCTCGGCGACCGCGCTGGTACGCCGGTCGGGGCGATGACCGGGATCGGCCTCACCGCCGAGGCGTACCGGATTCCCACCGACGCCCCCGAGGGCGACGGCACCCTCGGCTGGACCGCCACCACACTGGTACTGGTCCGGGCGCGGGCCGACGGGCACACCGGGATCGGCTGGACCTACGGTCCGGTCGCCACGGTCGGCGTGGTGGCGGACCTGCTCGCCCCGGTCCTCGCCGATCTCGATCCGGACGACGTGCCGGCGGCCTGGACCCGCATGCGGCGCCGGCTGCGCAACGCCGGCCGCCCCGGCGTCGCCGGGCTCGCCCTGTCGGCCGCCGACTGCGCGCTGTGGGACCTGAAGGCCCGCCGGCATGCCCTGCCGCTCGCCCGACTGCTCGGCACCGCCCGCCGGGACGTGCCTGTCTACGGCAGCGGCGGCTTCACCACCTATGACGCCCAGCGCCAGCACCGACAGCTCGCCAGCTGGGTGCACGAACAGGGCATCCCCCGGGTGAAGATCAAGATCGGCGAGGCGGACGGCACCGCGGTGGAGCGTGACCTGGCCCGGATGACGGCCGCCCGCCACACGATCGGCGACGGCACCGAGTTGTTCGTCGACGCCAACGGCGGCTACCAGCGCAAGCAGGCGATCCGGGTCGCCAGCGCCGCCGCGGACCTGGACGTGCGCTGGTACGAGGAACCGGTCAGCTCCGACGACCTGCCCGGCCTCGGTCTGGTGCGGGACCGGGTCACCGCCGACGTGACGGCGGGGGAGTACGGCTACGACCTCGTCTACTTCCAGCGCATGGCTCCGTACGTCGACTGCCTCCAGATCGACGTCACCCGCTGCGGTGGCATCAGTGAGTTCCTCCGGGCCGCCGCGGTGGCCGACGCCGCCGGGATCCAGGTGTCCGGGCACTGTGCCCCGCATCAGCACCTGCCGGTCGCCGCCACCACGCCGAACCTGCGACACCTGGAGTGGTTCCACGACCACGTTCGCATCGAGACGATGCTCTTCGACGGCACCCATCCGGCCACCGGCGGCGCGGTGCCCGTCCAGACCGAGCGGCCGGGCAACGGGCTGGAGTTCCGCGCCGAGCAGGCGCGGCGGTTTCGGGTGGCCTGACCCGGGCGTCAGCGGCCGGGGCGAGGGGCGGGTGTTCCGCTGGCTGGGCCGGTCGCCTGGCCCCGCGGTGATTCCTGAGTCGTGGCTTTAGTTCCGCTCGACAGGCTGGCCATGTAGTCCCTGACCTCTGCCGCCCTGGGCACCCAGGCGGCACCGCCGCGGCTGACCCACCTGCTCGCCCCTCGCCCGGGAAGAAGGCCGAGCTGCGGGGTTCGGCATTGACATGAGTCGTTTGACGTATGACGATGTGAGCGCTAACTTTTCGGTCGCGGTGTCAGGTGGCTGCCGGGAGCCCTGACGATGCACCGCCGCGATTCGCACGGACTCGCCGCATCGTCGGCTCATGGCGGGGCCGGTCGTCCGGGGCGGTGGCCGCGGGTCTGTTGCGGAAGACCTCACATGCCGACGCCCACCACCGGACGCCGGCACCATCCCTGGGCGCACGCGTCCGTGCTGCTCGCGTGCGATCCCGACAGAAGGAGCTGATCATGAAGGCCACCGGTGAGGCTCGTCCCGCCTCTCCACCCAGACATGGCTGGCGGTCAGGACTGGCCGTCGCGGCGGCGGCGGCCGTCGCGGTCGGCACGCTCGTCGCGGTGAACCCCGCGCCCGCGTCGGCGGCGACGGTGGACACGAACGCCTGGTACGTCCTGGTGAATCGGAACAGCGGCAAGGTGCTGGACCTGTACGGCCTGGCCACCAACGACGGTGCGCGGATCACCCAGTGGACGCGAAACGGCGGCGCGAACCAGCAGTGGCAGTTCGTGGATTCGGGAGGTGGCTACTACCGGCTGAAGTCCCGGCACTCCGGCAAGGTCCTCGACGTGTACAACCTGTCGACCGCCGACGGCGGTGCGATCGTGCAGTGGACCGACCTCAATGCGGCGAACCAGCAGTTCCGGCTGGCCGACTCCGACGCAGGGTACGTCCGGCTGATCAGCCGGCACAGCGGCAAGGTCGTCGAGGTGCAGGGCGCGTCCACGGCCGACGGTGGGAACATCGTGCAGTACTCCGACTGGAACGGCACGAACCAGCAGTGGCAGCTCGCTCGGGTCGACGGCGGCGATCCGCCACCGGGTGGTACCGGCTGCGGCAGGGCCCCGACGCTGTCGAGCGGCACGTACACGATCCAGAGCAACGGCAAGAGTCGATCCTTCATCCTGCGGATGCCGGCCAACTACAACAACAGCAACCCCTACCGGTTGATCTTCGCGTTCCACTGGCGCGGCGGCACCATGCAGGACATCTCCTCGGGCGGCACCAGTGGGTCCGCGTGGTCCTACTACGGCCAACAGGAGCAGTCGAACAACACCGCGATCCTGGTCGCGCCGCAGGGGCTGGGCAACGGCTGGGGCAATGCCGGCGGTGAGGACGTGACCTTCGTCGACGACATGGTCCGGCGGATCGAGAGCGACCTCTGCGTCAACCCGAGGCAGCGCTTCGCGCTCGGCTTCAGCTGGGGTGGCGGCATGAGCTACGCCCTCGCCTGCGCTCGGGCGAACGTGTTCCGGGCCGTCGCGGTCATCGCCGGAGCGCAGATCAGCGGCTGTAGCGGCGGTACCCAGCCGATCGCGTACTTCGGGCTGCACGGCATCTCGGACAACGTCCTGAACATCTCGCAGGGGCGGTCGCTGCGGGACACCTTCGTCCGGAACAACGGCTGCACCGCCCAGAACCCACCGGAGCCGGCGGCCGGCAGCCGGACGCACATCACCACCGCCTACTCGGGCTGCCGGTCCGGTTACCCCGTGCAGTGGGCCGCGTTCGACAACGGTCACATGCCCGGTCCGGTGGAGGGGACCTACGCCGAGAGCGGCATCACGACGTGGACAAAGGGTGAGATCTGGCGGTTCTTCGCGCAGTTCTCCTGAGAAGGGGCGCGGTTTCTCCTCAGAAGCCGGCAGATCTCCGCAGAAGGGACGGAAGGCGTGACGGGCGGGCTCGTGGCGCGCAGGGGTGCTGGCACCCGCCGCGCGACCGGGAGCCCGCCGGGTCCGGCGACGGTTCAGCGCTGAAGACGGCTGGGGCTGCCCGTTCCGCTGCGGCGGACGAGCCATGCCTCGGTGATGTGGGTGAACATCGCCTCGGCCGCACCGTCCGGATCGTGCGCGGCGATGCGTTCGTAGATGCGCCGGTGCCCGCGGTTGGACGCCACGCACAGCGAGCGTTGGGTCCGGCCCATGTACCGGGCGGTGTTGACGACCTGACTCTCCAACGCGCGTACCACACCCCGGGCGATACGGTTGCCGGAGGCCTGCATGATCGTGTCGTGGAAGGCGCGGTCGTGCTCGTGATAGGTGGCGTGGTCGTCGACGAGCTCATCCATCCGCTTCACCTGATCGCGTAACCGCTCGATGGTTTCCTGGTCCGCCAGCCGGGCGGCGACGTTCGCCATGTCGGACTCGAGCACCCGGCGGGTGACGACGAGGTCGTCGAGGATGGCGAGACTGTCGTCCTCGGCGATGGTGGCCCCGAGGACGAGTTCGTCGAGCATGTCCCAGGACGACCGCGGGGTGACCATGGTGCCGGCGCCCTGGCGGACCTGTACCAGCCCCTTCTCCTGAAGAATCTTCACCGCCTCCCGGACGACGGTCCGGCTCACGGAGAAGGTCTCGCAGAGCACCGGCTCGGGCGGGAGCGACGTCCCGGACGGGTGCGTCCCGCGGACGATGCGCTCCACCAGCTCGGCGGTGACGGCCCGGGCGAGGTTGGCGGGTCGCCGCGTCCAGGCCGGGGGCACTACAGCATTCAAAACGGTCTCCTGCGATCGCGTCATGTCCCCTCCCGGTGGCTCACCGCGCTGGTAGCCCGGTGTCCGTGGTCAGTGTACGGCCGACCGTTGACGAGTAGACATCATACGAGTTACGTTTCCGCGTGATGACGCCCGACGGTCGGTTCGCCGGCCACCCCTCGTTCAAAGGTTGACAACGATGAAACACCGAGCAATATGGCCGGCCGTCCTCGTTGTGGGACTGGCGCTGGCCGGTTGTGGAAGTGCCACAGGGTCGAACTCGTCGCAGGGCGGGTCGGAGGGCAAGCTGGTGGTGTGGGACTGGAAGTCTGGTGAGCCTTCCGCCGCACCCTACATCGAGAAGGCGAAGGCGGACTTCGCGAAGAAGCATCCGGACGTGACGGTCGAGTTCGTCGCGCAGCCCTTCGACCAGTACTACACGCTGCTCGGTGCGGCGATCCAGTCCGGCAAGGGCCCGGACGTGATCCTGTTCAACGGGGGCGGCCAGATCCGTGACCGAGTGGACGCGCTCGTGCCGCTGGACGAGTACGTGACCGAGGACAAGCAGCGGCTGGCCGGCTGGGACGCCTTCACCAAGGAAGGCAAGATCTACGCCAGCCCGGTGACGCTGCAGGGCCACCCCATCTACTACAACAAGGCGCTCTACGAGAAGGCCGGGCTCGACCCGGCCAGCCCGGCGACGACCTGGAGCAAGTTCCTCGCCGACTGCGCCGCCATCGCCAAGGCCGGCGCCAAGTGCTTCGCCCTCGGCAACAAGGAGGGTGTCGGCATCCAGTTCTGGCTCTCGGGCCTGGGGTCGGGCATCCTCACCGCGCAGGAGTACGACGACTGGATCGCCGGGAAGCGCGACTGGACCTCGCCCAACGTCAAACGGGTCTTCGAGCTCTGGAAGGAGGCCGGCGACGCGGGCCTGAACAACGAGGGCGCGAACTCGACCGCGATGTTCAACGACTCGTTCGCGCTCTTCCAGTCCGGTAAGGCCGCCCACGTCATCGGGCTGATGTCGGACGTGGGGCACTGGAAGGACTTCAGCGAGTTCCTGACGACCGACAAGCTCGGCGTCATGGACGCCCCGGTCGTCACCGCCGGGACCACCCCGAGCCTGCCCTACGACGGCGGGATCGGCTACGGGGTCGCCAAGTGGACGAAGGACCCGAAGGTGGCCGCCGACCTGGTGCGGGCACTGACCTCGACCGACGCGTTGCGGGCCTTCTACGCCGAGGCCGGCGCGATCGCCGCGGACACCACGATCGACGTGTCGCAGGGCGGCCCGGCCGTCGCCACGATCGTCTCCGAGATCAAGGGCGGCAAGCCCGCCCTGCACGTGGCGCTCTCCTCGAAGACCCTGGACCTGATGGGGCGGCTCTCCCAGCAGCTGCTCGGTGGTTCGATCACCGTCGACGAGGTGGTGAAGCAGTTGGCCGCTTCCGACCAGGCGGGCTGAATCCGTGCCGATCGGAAATGTACCGTCGTCGGTCCGTCCGGCCCAGGCCGGACGGACCGACGGGGCGGCGCCCCGGCCGGCCCTTCATCGCGGCGGCGCACGTTCCCGGCGCTCCGCTGGCCTGCGGTCCGAGCGCCTCGCCCCCTTTGTCCTGGTGGCCCCGGCCGTTCTGATCATCGTGGTGATGCGGCTCTATCCGCTGCTGCTCGGGGTGAACTTCTCCTTCACCGGCGACGGTGAGCGCAACGGGGTGGCGGTCGGTCTCGACAACTACCTGGAGCTGTTCCAGGATCCGCTGTTCCGGACCGCGCTGGGCAACGTGGGACTGCTGGTGCTGCTGCTTCCGCTGGCGGTGGCGATTCCCGGACTGCTCGCGACGTTCATCTACCTGCGGGTGCCCGGTCACCGGCTCTACCGCGGCGTCTACTTCTTCCCCGCGGTGCTCTCCCCGGTCATCGTCGGCGCGATCTTCAACCTCCTGCTCGCCTTCGACGGTCCGCTCAACACCGTTCTCCGGGCGGTCGGGGTCGGGCCGGTGGACTGGCTCGGGAACCCGGACGTCGCGATGTTCGTGGTGGTCGGCGTGCACGTCTGGGCGACCTTCGGAATGGCCCTGGTGGTGTTCCTCGCCGGGTTCGCCACCCTGGACGCCGCGCTCATGGACGCGGCCCGGGTGGACGGGGCGTCGCTACCCCAGGTCATCTGGCACGTGATCATCCCGGGTCTGTCCCGCACCATCCAGTTCGTCTTCGTGACCACGATGATCGGCATGCTGACCTCCATGTTCGGCCTGCTCTACGTCATGACCAGCGGCGGTCCGGAGGGGTCGACCTACCTGCCGGAGTACTACATCTGGATCCAGCAGGGACAGATGAACCGGCCGGCCCTCGCGTCGGCCGCGTCGACGGTCCTCTTCGTGATCATGATCATGGTCGGGCTGCTCCAGATCAAGCTGCTCAAGCGGGCGGGAAGGGAGGACTGATGCGTCGTATCCGTCTGGGCCGGTGGCTGGTCGCCATCCCGATGGCGCTGCTCGCGATCGCGACCGTCTATCCCGTGCTGTTCACCGCCAACGTCGCGATGAAGACCCGGCGTGACTACATCCTCGACCGGTTCTCCCTGACCGACGCCCTGCGCTGGGAGAACATCAGCACGGCGTGGACCAGCGTCGGCATGGGCCGGTACTTCGTCAACTCTTTGATCGTGGTGACGTCGTCGGTGGTCCTGCTGCTGCTGCTCGGGTCGATGGCCGGGTTCGCCCTGAGCCAGCTGCGGTTTCGCGGTTCGACGGCGCTGTTCCTGGCCTGTCTCGCGGGACTGTTCGTGCCCTTCCAGGTGATCATGGTGCCGCTCGCCCGGATCATGGCAGACAGCGGCCTCATCGACACCTACCCCGGACTGGTCCTCGTCTACGTGGCCCAGTTCCTGCCCTTCACCGTCTTCCTGATGACCAGCTACTACAAGACCATCCCGCCGGAGATCGTCGACGCGGCCAGGATCGACGGCAACAGCGTGTACGGCGTGTACCGCCGGATCATGCTGCCCCTGGGCACTCCGGCGCTGCTGTCGGTCGGCATCCTCAACGCCCTGTTCTGCTGGAACGACGTCCTCATGGCGCTGGTGATGATGCCCTCGGCCGACCACCGGACCCTGATGGTGGGCGTCACCTCGCTGCGCGGGCAGTACTCCGACGACATCCCCACCTTCGCCTCCGGCGTCCTGATCGCCGCGGTGCCCGTCCTGGTGGTGTACCTGTTCCTCCAGCGCCAGATCGCCGAGGGCGTCGCGGCTGGTTCCACGAAAGGCTGACATGCGGATCACCGGATATCGGACACTCAGTACAATCCAGGAATGGGGGCGGTCCGTCGGCGACGCCAACGGCGTCTTCTCCGACGGAGTGGTCCCGGTGTCGATCGTCATCGTCGAGACCGACGAAGGCATCTCGGGGGTCGGCCTCGGGCCGCACGTGGAGATCGAACGGATCTTCGCGGCCATCGACGGCGAAGATCCCCGTGCGGTGACGACCCTCTACGACCGCATGCTGCGGCACACCTTCAAGGCGGGTCACGCGGGCCCGGTCTTCGGCACCATCGGCGCACTCGACACCGCCCTCTGGGACATCAAGGCGCAGGCGGCCGGCGAGCCACTGTGGCGACTGCTGGGCGGACGTGACCGGCGGGTCCCCGCCTACGCGTCCGGCCTGGACATCGGGCTGACCGACGAGGAACTCCTCGCGACCTACGAGGTCTACGCCCGGTACGGCCTGCGCGCCGCCAAGCTCAAGGGCGGCCTCGACATCGAGCGCGACCGGCACCGCCTCCGCCTGGTCGGGGAGTTGCTGACCGAGGCCGGGCACGGACGGCGGCCGGGTCTGATGCTCGACGTCAACGAGGCGTGGACCCGCAAGCAGGCCGTCCGGCACGTCTACGAACTCGAACGCACCCTCGACCTGATCTGGATCGAGGAACCCGTCCGGCGCTGGGACGCCGAGGGTCTCGCCGCCGTCAGCCGGGGGGTGCGCGCGTCGGTCGCCACCGGGGAGAACCTCACCGGGCTTGAGCAGTACCGTCCCCTGATCGCCGCCGGGGCGGTCGACATCGTGCAGATGGCCGCCGTCTGGGGAGTCACCCACTTCCTGCGGGCGTCCGCCCTGGCGCACGCGCACGACCTGCCGGTGAGCCCGATCGGCAACAGCCCGGTCGGGCTGCTGCACGCCGCCACCTCGGTGCCGAACCACCTGACCAGCGAGTTGCAGGACCTGGTTCCACCGGTCGGGGTCTCCATCGACCTGCACGTCGAGGACGGTGCCTTCGTGCTCGGTGACTCGCCCGGCCTGGGCGTCCGGGTCGACGAGGACCAGATCAGGGCGATCACCCGGCGTCCGGAGGCGCAGCCGTCCGAGGGTCCGCACGTCCGGCCGGAGCGGGCCGGGCGGCGACTGCTGGCCGGGCTCGACGGCATCGCCCCCGCACGGCGGCTTCCCGGAGCGCCGCTGCACTCCCACAACGACGTCTCGCCCACCGCACGGCACTGACCCCAGCCCGCGTCTGCTACCGAAAGGATCCTCGCGTGCCTCCCTCGCCGTACCGTCCAGACGGACCACCGCGGCCGCCGCGCTGCCGGCTGCCCGGGCCACGACCATGTCCGGTCGGGACGACCGACGTACCGACGGCCGAGACGGAGGATCGATGAAGGCAGTGGTCTACCGGGGGGCACGGGACCTCGGAATCGAGGAACGTGACCCGGAGCCGCCGGGTCGAGGCCAGTTGCGGATCGCGGTGGCCTACACCGGGATCTGCGGCACCGACCTGCACATCTACCACGGGGACATGGACGCCCGGGTCGGCCCCTCGGCGATCATCGGACACGAGATGTCCGGGCGGATCGCGGCCGTCGGCGCGGAGACCACCGGCTGGTCGGTCGGCCAGCCCGTCACCGTGATTCCGACCCGGTCGTGCGGGCGGTGCGCCGCCTGCCGGAACGGAAACTCCCACATCTGCCACGCCATGGACTTCCTCGGCATCGACTCGCCGGGCGCCATGCAGTCCGCCTGGAACGTCCCTGCGGACCTGGTCCTGCCGCTCCCCGAGGAACTGCCGCTCGACCACGCGGCGCTCGTCGAACCGGTCGCGGTCGCGGTACACGACGTCCGTCGGGGGAACGTCACCGCCGACGACCAGGTGGTGGTGGTCGGCGGCGGGCCGGTCGGGGTCCTGATCGCCGTGGTTGCGAAGGGCCGCGGCGCGCGGGTCCTGCTCGTGGAGCCGGACCCGTTCCGGCGCGCCGCCGCGACCGGGATGGGTATCGAGGCCGTCGACCCGAACGCGACCGACGTCCTGGCACTGGTGGACGACCGCACCGACGGCGCGGGCGCCGACATCGCCTTCGAGGTCTCCGGCTCCGCGGCCGGCGTCGCCACCGCGGTGGACGTGCTGACCACCCGGGGCCGGCTGGTGATGGTGGCGATCCATCCCCGGCCCCGGGAGGTCAACCTGCACCGGTTCTTCTGGCGCGAGCTGGAGCTGCTCGGCGCCCGGCTCTACCAGCGGGACGACATGGCGGAGGCGATCCGCCTGGTCGCCTCCGGCGCGATCCCGGCGGAACGGCTCATCTCCCGGGTCGAGCCCGTCGAGGCGGTGACCGCCGCGTTCACGGCGCTGGAGAGCGGCGGTGGCGTGCTGAAGGTGCTGCTCGACTGGCGGGAGGACGACCGGTGACCGGATTGTTCGACCTGTCCGGGCGGACCGCCGTGGTGACCGGCGCCCGGCGCGGCATCGGCCTGGCCATGGCCGAGGCCCTGGCCGTGGCCGGCGCCGACGTCGTCGGTGTCTCCGCCCAACTGGAACCGGAGGGGAGCGAGGTGGAACGCCGGGTACGGGCGGCCGGCCGTCGATTCACGGCGCTGCGGGCCGATCTTGCCGACCGGGCGGCCGTGCACCGGTTGGCTCGGGACCTGACCGCGCTCGGATCGATCGACATCCTGGTGAACAACGGCGGCACGATCGCCCGTACCCCGGCCGCCGATCACCCGGACGAGATGTGGGACCACGTCATCGAGGTGAACCTGAGCAGCCAGTTCGTGCTGAGCCGGGAAATCGGCCGGACGATGGTCGAACGCGGTCGAGGAAAGATCATCTTCACCGCGTCGCTGCTGAGCTTCCAGGGCGGCATCACCGTCCCCGGCTACGCCGCGTCGAAGTCGGGCGTGGCCGGGCTGACCAAGGCACTGGCGAACGAGTGGGCGGCCCGGGGGGTTAACGTCAACGCCATCGCGCCCGGTTACATCGCCACCGACAACACCCGGGCACTGCGGGACGACCCCGATCGTGACCGAGCGATTCTCGCCCGGATCCCGGCGGGCCGCTGGGGCCAGGCGGAGGATCTCGGTGGCGCCACGGTGTTCCTGGCGTCGGCGGCGTCGGACTACGTCAACGGGATCGTGCTGCCCGTCGACGGCGGATGGCTGGGCCGATGACCGCGGAGCAGGCGCCGGGACGCCCCGGCATCGTCGACGCGCACCACCATCTCTGGGTCCGGGCACGGCATCCGCAGCCCTGGATCGACCCGGTGTCCATGGCGGCCATCGACGCCGACTTCGAAACCGTCGACCTCGCCCCGCTGGCCGAGAGCGCCGGCGTCACCGGGACCGTTGTGGTGCAGTCCATCGCCTCGGAGGCGGAGACGGTGGAGCTGCTGAGCATCGCGGTCGACGACACCCTCGTCCGTGGGGTCGTCGGCTGGGTGGAGCTGACGGCCGACGACGTCGCCGACCGCATCGACCGGCTGCGGGCGGTACGGGGCGGAGACCGGCTCGTCGGGATCCGCCACCTCGTCCAGGACGAGACCGATCCGGCGTACCTGGACCGTCCGGACGTCCGCCGCGGGATCGCGGCGGTGGGCGCCGCCGGCCTGGTCTTCGATCTGCTGGTCCGCCGACACCAGCTACCCATGGCCGCCCGATTGGCATCCGACCTGCCCGAGGTGCGGTTCGTCCTCGATCACCTCGGCAAGCCCGCGCTGGGCGGTGCGGAGCCGACCGACTGGTCCCGGGACCTGCGGGCACTGGCGGCCTCGCCGAACACGACGGCGAAGCTCTCCGGCCTGGCCACCGAGGTACGACGGTCACACTGGACACCGGAGGACCTCCGACCCGCCGTCGACACCGCACTCGACGCGTTCGGGCCGGATCGGCTGATGTTCGGCTCGGACTGGCCGGTGTGCCTGCTCGCCACCTCGTACCGGGGGTGGATCGAGGCCCTGTCCGAGTCGCTGGGTGACCTCGGCGCGGCCGAGCGCGCGCTGATCTGGGCGCAGACGGCACGGCGGGTCTACCGGTTGGGGGCATGGTGAGGACCCTCGCGCTGCCGCGCCGCCCGGCGGTACGGCTGACCGAGTTGGCTCTCGGCGCATCCCAGGCCGGCAACCTGTACCGGGCGATCACGAACGAGGAGTTCGCCTCCGCGGTCGACACGGCGTGGGACGCGGGCGTCCGGTACTACGACACCGCGCCGCACTACGGACTCGGGCTGTCCGAGCGACGGCTCGGCGCCGCACTGCGGCACCGGCCGCGCGACGAGTACGTGGTGTCGACGAAGGTGGGCCGCCTGCTCGTACCGACGCCGGAGGACGCGTACCGGCGTGACCCGGAGGGGTTCGACGTCCCCGCCAGCCACCGACGGGTGTGGGACTTCAGCCGTGACGGTGTCCGCCGCTCGATCGAGGCGAGTCTCGAGCGCACCGGTCTGGACCGGTTCGACGTCGTCTACCTCCACGACCCCGACGACCACTGGGAGCAGGCCGCGACCGAGGCGATACCGGCCCTGGTCGAGCTGCGGGACCAGGGCGTCGTACGCGCCATCGGGGCCGGCATGAACCAGTCGGCGATGTTGGCTCGGTTCGTCCGGGAGACCGACGTCGACGTGGTGATGTGCGCGGGACGGTACACCCTGCTGGAGCAGGGTGCGGCCGATGACCTGCTGCCCGTCGCCGCGAACCGACGGGTGGGCGTGGTGATCGCCGGCGTGTACAACTCGGGGCTGCTGTCCCGCGACCGGCCACCGGACGAGGCGCGCTACGACTACCGGCAGGCCCCGCCGGAGCTGGTCGAGCGAGCGCGGCGGATCGCCGCGCTCTGCGGGACGTACGGCGTCACACTGCCGCAGGCGGCGCTCGCCTTCGTCCGCCGGCACCCGGCCGTGGTCTCGACGGTGGTCGGCGTGCGCGACGGATCGCAGGTGACCGACGCCGTGCGGCGGTCGGAGGCCGCCGTGCCGGACGAGGTCTGGGACGCGCTGGTGGCGGCCGGCCTGCTCGCCGCGCCGCCGTCCGGGTAGGCAGACCGGGCCCGACCGGCCCGCCCTGGTCGACGCCGACCCCCGGTCGGAACCGGCTCCGTTCTGCTGAATGCCGGTTCCGACCGGGACGCCACTGACTAGCGCGACAGCGGTCGGGTCACGCCAGGGTGAACCGCCACTGCTGGTTGGTGCTGCCATGGCAGTTCCACTGCAACAACCGGGCCCCGTCGTCGGTGGCGGCGCCGTTGACGTCCACACAGAGCCCGCTGGACACGCTCTTCACCGTGTACACCCCGGAGGTCCCGGTCGGGGTGACCGTGAACTTCTGCTGGTTGCCGTTGTTGCAGGTGGCCTGCTGGAGGAAGGCTCCCGCAGCGGTGGAGCCGCCGGTCACCTCGGCGCACTTGCCGCTGTGCACCGCCTTCAGGTAGACCGCGCCGGCCCCGGCGTCCACGGCCTGCCACTTCTGGTTGTTGCCGCCGGTGGCCGTCCACTGGTGGATCTGGGCACCGTCGGCGGTGGAGACGCCGCTGACGTCCATCATTTTGCCGCTGTGCTGCGCGGTGAGCGTCCAGGTCCGGCCCGCTACGCCGTCGGTGTTGGGCAGGCCGACCCCGCTGCCGCCGAAGGTGTGCGAGTCGAGGTCGAACCAGTTGTTCGCGGTGCCCTTGAACACCATGTAGAGCGGGTGGGTTCCGCCGAGTGCGGCCACGTTCACCGGCGGCGTGGACTGGTAGTTGTCCCAGCCGCCGGTGCTGGGCACCGAGGTGGTGGCCAGCAGTGTGCCGGTCGGCGAGTCGGCGCGCAGTTCGATCGAGCCGCCGCCGGATGGCGACGACAGGCGGTAGCTGACGTTCGTGATGCCCGACAGGCTCATCGGGGTGAACGCGATCCAGTCGTTGTTGGAGATGTCCCCGATGCGTTTGCCGCTCTCCGCGCCGGCCTGGTCGATGATCCGGGTGCCGGACTGGCTGCTGTGGTACTCGGCCTGCTTGTGCTTGGGCTGGAGGATCGCCTGCCCGTAGCCGGTGAGCGGGGCCGCGCCGCCGGCGCCACCGTCGTCGGTGTAGTGGGCGTTGAGTACGTAGTACAGGTTGGCGCCGTCGGGGTGTCCACCGAGCAGGTCGGTGGAGATGGTGCCCGAGCAGCCCGGGTAGTCCGTGGTCTCGTGGTGGTGGTCGTCGTGCCCGAGGGCGGGTTTGACGAACACCTTGGCGCAGTCGATCGGGGCGCCTCCGGGATCGGAGACGTTGACCGTGTAGGACACCTTGTCGCCGAAGGTGAGCATGCCGCCGTTGGACGGGGTGCTGATGGTGACCACCGGGGCGGTGTTGCCGACGGTGATCTGGACGTTGGCGAAGCCGGTCTTGCCGCTGCTGTCGGTGACCTTCAACTGCGCCGTGTAGTTGCCGTTGCTGGTGTAGACGTGTGACGGACTGGTCGCCGTCGAGGTGGTGCCGTCGCCGAAGGTCCACTGGTAGCTGAGGGTGTCACCGGGATCCGGGTCGGTCGTACCGGCGCTGCTGAACTGGACGGTCAGCGGCGCGTTGCCGCTGGTGGGCGTACCGGTGGCTTTGGCGATCGGTGACCGTCCGCCCTGGATGTAGTCGATCCGGTAGAGCCCGGAGTCGTTGTTGCCGCCGCCGAAGTTGGTGCCCCACTCGAGCAGGTAGAGCGAGCCGTCCCGGCCGAACTCCAGGTCCATCGGCTTGTTGAAGTTGCCGGCGGGCAGGAACGGGTTGGTGCGGGTGACCGCCGTGGCCGAGTCGAAGTGGACCTCCTTGAGGTAGTTGCGCGACCACTCGTAGAAGAAGTGCACCCCGTCGTAGTAGGGCGGGAACTTCGTCGGGGACGGGTTTGCCGGGTCGTACCGGTAGACCGGCCCACCCATCGGCGCGGATCCGCCGGAGCCGAGCTCCGGGAAGGTCGGCGAGGTGCCGTAGCCGTACCAGATCTGGGGCGCGACGACCGGCCGCAGGTTGGTCAGGCCGGTGTTGTTGGGCGAGTTGTTCACCGGCGCGGCGCAGTTGAACTTCGCGCCGACCGCACCGGTGTCCGGGTTGTACGGGGCGTAGGGCTGGTTGTCGCCGTGGCAGAACGGCCACCCGTAGTTGCCGGGAGACTTGATCACGTTGAGTTCGACGAGCCCTTCCGGGCCGCGGTTGGTGGTCGGCGGGTTCCGGTCGGGCCCGTAGTCGGCCAGGTATACCCAGCCGTTGGCCGGGTCGATCGAGAACCGGAACGGGTTGCGGAAGCCCATCGCGTAGATCTCCGGCCGGGTCTGCGCCGTCCCCTGCGGATAGAGGTTGCCCGTCGGAATGGTGTAGCCGCCGCTGGCCGAGGGCCGGATGCGTAGCAGCTTTCCCCGCAGGTCGTTGGTGTTGCCGGCGGTGCGGGCCGCGTCGAGGTTGGCCTTGCCGGGCCGCCAGTCGAGCGGGGCGTAGCCCTGCCAGTTGGGGTCGAGGTTCGGCGGCGTGTCGTCGCCGGTGCCGATGTAGAGGTTCCCGTCCGGGCCGAACTCGATGTACCCGCCGGTGTGCCCTGGCTCCGGGAACGTACGGTCGCGGTAGGCGGGGATGTCGATGATCCGGACCTCGCTGGAGAGGTTCAGCGTGTCGCCGGTGAGCGTGTAACGGGAGACCCGGTTGACGTCGGTCGTACTGCTCGCCGGCGAGTGGTAGAGGTACACGTGACCGTTGCTGGCGAAGTTCGGGTCGAGCGCCATCCCGGTGAGGCCATCCTCGCCGCCGGTGTAGACGCTGAGCGTGCCGGCGGTGACGGTGGTGTTGGTGGACGGCTTGAAAATCTTCAGTTGCCCGCCCCGCTGGACGTAGAGCACCCGGCCGTCGGGTGCCACCGCGAGTGCCATCGGGTCGATGGTGTTGTCGTCGAGGGCGCGCTTCTCGAAGTTGCCCCAGACGGTGCCGCCGCAGTCGCCGGGCTCGTTGCCGGCGGCCCACTTGACGCCGCCGAGAACGTGGTTGCGGAAGTTGGTCTCACTGTAGGACTCGGCGGCGTGCCCCATCGCGGTGGCCCAGATCCGGCCGCCGCTGACGTTGCGGCACCACGAGATCGGATGGTCCGGACCCATCGCCCGGGAGCCCGGGTTGTAGGTGCGTTCGTCGGCGGTCACCAGGACGTGGACATCGCCGCGCGGGTTCTTGTCGAAGTTGTACCACTCCTCGCTGCGGTTCCAACGCTCCGGGAGGGCGGCCGTCGAGGGATGCTTCCGGTCGGCGACGATGGCGGTGCCGGGCAGCACGCCGGGGGAGTGCTCCGGCATGTGGGCACCGGCGTTCACGGTCTGGTCCCACCAGGGGTACTCGCCCTCGATCCCCATGTCCGTGGCGTTGTGCACGGCGACGATGCCCTTGCCGCCGGCGAGGAACCCCTCCACCGCCTGGCGCTGGGCGGCCGAGGTCCACACCATGCCCGAGGTCTGGAACATGATGAGGACGTCGAAGGTCGCGAGGTTGGCCGGGGTGAAGACGTTCGCGTCCTCGCTGTGCACCAGTTCGAAGTTGTTCGCGGCCGCCTGTTGCTGGAACATCGATATCCCGGCGGGGATCGAGTCGTGCCGGTAGCCGGTGGTCTTGGTGAAGAGCAGGGCGCGGAAGGCGGGAGCCGCCGAGGCCGGAGGGATGAGCGCGAGCGACAGTAACAGGCCGGCGAGCACTCCGATGATCAATGTTTTGCGACGCATGCCGTCTCCTAGTTCGGGCGGGCAACGAGATTGCGGTCACGGGCCCGGCGGCGTGCCAGGTTGTGCCTGGGCACGCGTGGGGGCACGGGTGTGCTGGTCGCGTCGTGCCGTCCGCCGCAACGGCAGTCAGCCCCACAGGACGTCACACACCGTGACGTACGGGTGCGTCCCCCGTCCCGTGGTCTGCAAGGTGTCGGGATGAGCTCTGCATCAAGGACCATCGATCCCAGCGTGGGTGTCTCGCGTCGCTCCGAGGTGGGGGCGGCCATGTCTGGCCCCTCGGCCCGGCGTCGCTGCCGATCGAGTGGCGGGCCCGGCGGTCGCCTCAGGTCGAGGATTGCGGAGCCGCATCCAAACATCTATCTTCATACGTGTGATGTTTTGCTCATGTCAAGCGAATGTTTGCGACGCAGGAACGTAAGCCTCCGCATCCCGCCCAAAAGTTCGTCGCTGTGCGAACGGAACGACCCGGTGCGGGGTGAAGGAACTTTGCCGGCGACTACTATCTGTGAGGGCCTCTGGATGTCAGATCCACGGACGGCACCGCTGCTCGCTCTGCGCGGCATCGGCAAGTCCTTCCTCGGGGTACGCGTCCTCGACCGCGTCGACCTCGACGTCGGGCCGGGCGAGGTACACGCCGTCGTCGGTGAGAACGGCGCCGGGAAGTCGACCCTCATGAAGATCGTCTCGGGCGGGTACGTCCCGGACGAGGGCACCGTCGAGTTCGCCGGTGAACCGCGCGGGTTCCGCAGCCCGCGCGACGCGCAGCGGGCCGGCATCGGCATCATCCATCAGGAGTTCAACCTGCTGCCGGAGCGCACCGTAGCGGAGAACGTGTACCTGGGCCACGAACCGGTACGCCGTGGGCTCGTCGACCGCCGGGAGATGCTCGGCCGCACCGGCCGACTGCTCGCCTCGATCGGGGAGACCGCCCTGCCACCCGACGCCCGGGTGGGACGTCTTGGTGTCGCGCAGCAACAGGTCGTCGAGATCGCCAAGGCGCTCGCCCTCGACGCGCGGCTGCTCATCATGGACGAGCCCACCGCGGCGCTGGCAGACCACGAGGTCGAGTTGCTGTACGGCCTGGTACGCCGACTCCAGGAGCGGGGCATCGGCATGCTGTACGTCTCGCACCGGCTTGCCGAGGTCTTCGACCTGTCCGGTCGGATCACGGTCCTCAAGGACGGCCGGCGGGTGACCACCGTGCAGACCGCGGACACCACCGCCGACGAGCTGGTGCGGCACATGGTCGGCCGGGAACTGTCCAGTTACTACCCGGACCGGGCCGGCCCCGATGATCGCGGCCCGGTCCGGCTCAGCGTCCGAAACGGGGGCAACCGGAAGCTGCGCGGTGTGGACCTGGAACTGCGCGCGGGTGAGGTGCTCGGCATCGGCGGCCTCCAGGGTGCCGGGCGGTCGACCCTGGCCCGTGCGCTCTTCGGGGCGACCCCGTTCACGACCGGCGAGGTCACGATCGACGGCACACCGGTCCGGCTGCGCTCGCCGCGCGCCGCGATGCGGGCCGGCGTCGCCTACGTCACCGAGGACCGCAAGGGCGAAGGCATCGTCGCCCGGCAGTCCGTACTGGACAACGCGCTGCTCGCCAGCCGGGCCGTCTTCGCCGCCCGATCCGGACGCGCCGCCCGTACCGTGCGGGTCCGCGAGTTGCTCGCCGCGGTGGACGTCCGGGCCGTCGACGACGACCAGGAGATCCGCTTCCTCTCCGGCGGCAACCAGCAGAAGGTCGTGCTGGCCCGGTGGCTCGCGGTCAACCCGCGGATCCTGCTCTTCGACGAGCCGACCCGGGGCATCGACGTGGGGGCGAAGGCGGCCATCCACGATCTCGTCCGCCGCCTCGCCCGCGACGGGGCTGCGGTTCTGATGATCTCGTCCGATCTGCCGGAGCTGCTGGGAATGAGCGACCGGATCGTCGTGATGCGCGACGGCCGCGTCGCGGGCGAACTGCCGGCTGGCACGACCGAGGAGGACGTCGTCGCCCTGGCCGTCGGGACCCCGGGTTTGCGAGCCCCGCAGTCGCGAACAGAGGTAGACCAGTGAGTGCGAGGAGTGAGCCGGGTTTGCGAGCCCCGCAGTCGCGAACAGAGGTAGACCAGTGAGTGGGCTTTCCCTCGTGTCGGCCCGACGGCCGGTACCGGGCGTGTTCGTGGCCCTGACCCTCGTCCTGGCGATCGGCTGGCTGGTCGTGGCGATCGACGGCGGCCAGCTGTTCAACCAGTCGACCACGGTGAGCCTGTTGCACGTCGCGGCCGGGCTCGGGCTGGTCGCCGTGGGGCAGACCCTGGTCATCCTCGGCGGCTCGCTCGACCTGTCCGTGGCGTACGTGATCAGCCTAAGTACCCTCGTCGCGGCCGAGACGATGGACGGCCGCGACGGCGCGTTGCTGCCGGCGGTCGGGCTGGCGCTCACCGTCAGCGCCGGCGTCGGGCTGCTCAACGGGCTGCTCGTCACCAGACTACGGATCAACGCGTTCATCGCGACCCTCGGCGTCGGGCTGCTGCTCAAGGGATACCTCGACAACGGCTACGACGGGCCCGCCGGCACCACCGCTCCCTCGCTGGTACAGACCCTCGGATATCAGCGCGTCGGTCCGGTACCGCTGTCCTTCCTGCTGCTGGTCGCGGTGACCGGGGCGGCCTGGTTCGTCCTCTCGCGGACCCGGTTCGGTCACCATCTGGTCGCGGTCGGGGGTGACCCGGAGGTCGCCCGGCTCTCCGGCGTCCGCACCGACCGGGTCCTGGTCACCGCGCACGTGCTCTGCGCGCTCTGCGCCGGCATCGCCGGCATCTACCTCGCGAGCCGGCTCGGTTCCGGTGCGCCCCGGGTCGGCACCGAGGGTCTCTACGACCTGGAGTCGATCGCCGCGGTGGTGATCGGCGGCACCGCCCTGGCCGGCGGGCGCGGCGGTGTCGTCGGCACCCTCGGCGGAGTGCTGCTGCTCGCCAGCATCGACGCCATCTTCAACCAGCTCGAGGTGGACGCCTTCTTCAAGCAGGTGATCCGGGGCGCCGTCATCATCGCCGCGGTCGCCGTCTATGCCCGCCGGGCGCTGCGGAAGGCGGACTCCTAGCCATGCAGACCGTTCGACGCCCGCCGCTGCCGCTGCGCATCCCGCGGATCCGTGCCGGTGGCGTCCTGCCGATCCTCGTGATCCTCGCGGTGCTGCTGGTGCTCGTCGCCGTCCGGCAGCCCGACTTCCTCGCCCCGCCGTCGCTGATGTCGTTCCTCGGCCGCTCGGCGCCGGTCATCCTGCTCGCCGCCGGCCAGTACTTCGTGATCGTCTCCGGCGAGTTCGACCTCTCCGTCGGCTCCCTGGTCACCGCCGAGGTCGTCGTCGCCGCCCGGCTGATCGACAGTGATCCGTCCCGAACCTGGCCGGTGGTCCTGGTGCTGCTCGCTGGAGGGGCGCTCGTCGGGCTGGTCAACGGCCTGGTCACGACCCGGCTGCGGGTGCCCTCGTTCATCACCACCCTCGGCATGTTCCTGATCCTCGTCGGCGCGGTGTACCTCTGGTCCGACGGCGCCCCCAAGGGCGGGCTCTCCGAGGAGTTCCGCCGGTTCGGCCGGCGCGCGTTCGAGGACGTGCCGGTGCTCGGCCGTTTCCCGTACGCCCTGGTGGTCCTGCTGGTCCTCGCGGTGCTGGCCGTGCTCCTGATGCGTTCCGACTTCGGTCGCACGCTGGTCGCCGTCGGCGACAACCCGCGCACGGCCGAGCTGACCGGGGTACGGGTCTGGCGTATCCGGACCGGCGCGTTCATCCTCAGCGGACTCGCGGCGGCGGTCGCGGCGATCCTGCTCGGCGGCTACAGCGGCGTCTCGTTCCAGGCCGGCGCGGGTCTGGAGTTCGGGGCGATCACCGCGGTCGTGCTCGGCGGCGTCGCGTTGGGTGGCGGTCGCGGTTCGGTCGTCGGCGCGATGCTCGGCGCGTTGACCCTCGAACTGCTCTTCGCCCTCATGAACTTCTACGGCGTCTCCGGCGCCCTCAGATCGACCGTCCAGGGCGCGATCATCCTGTGCGCCGTGGCGGTCTCCGCTCTGCGTTTCTCGTCCAGATAAGGGGATTCACCGTGAGACGTCACATGGCGGCCCTGGCCGCGGTCACCCTGCTGTCGCTAGTCGGCTGCGCCACCGACGAGCCGGCGGCGACCCCGTCCGGCACCTCCACCGGGGCCGCGGGAGCCGGCACCGGGGAGCAGTCGAAGTTCTTCGTGCAGGCCGACTACGACAACGAGCTTGCGCTGCTCGCCGCCACCCCGACCGGTCCGGCCGACAAGCCGTGGGAGCAGGCGCTCAACCCGACGATGGTGGAGACCGCGAAGTTCAGGAAGGCCGGCCCGTACAAGATCTGCTTCTCCAACGCGGCGCTGAACAACCCGTGGCGGCAGGTCGGGTTCAAGACCATGCAGGCCGAGGTCGAGGCGCAGGGGAGCCGGATCAAGGAGTTCGTCCACGTCGATGCCGAGGGCAAGGACCAGAAGCAGATCGCGGACATCAACGACCTGCTCGGCAAGGGCTGCGACGCGCTCATCGTCTCGCCGAACACCACCGCGACGCTCACCCCGGCGGTCGAGGCTGCCTGCGCTGCCGGCCTGCCGGTCGTCGTGTTCGACCGCGGCGTGAACACGAAGTGTCCGGTGACGTTCATCAACCCCATCGGTGGGTACGGGTTCGGGCACGTCGGGGCCGAGTTCGTCAGCCAGCGGATGAAGCCCGGCGGCAAGCTGCTCGCCCTGCGGATCCTGCCCGGTGTCGACGTGCTGGAGACCCGCTGGTCCGCCGCGAAGGTCGTCTTCGACAAGGCGAAGGTCGACGTCGTCGGGGTCGAGTTCACCGACGGCGACCCGGCCAAGACCAAGAAGATCGTCGACGACTACCTCCAGCGGTACGGCACGATCGACGGCGTCTGGATGGACGCCGGTGCGGTCGCGGTGGCGGCGGTCGAGGCGTTCCAGGACGCGGGCAAGCCGGTGCCGCCGATCAACGGCGAGGACCAACTCGACTTCCTGAAGATCTGGAAGGACGAGAACCTCACCGCGATCGCACCGACCTACCCGACCTACCAGTGGCGTACGCCGATCATCGCCGCGCTGCGGATCCTCGACGGCCAGCAGGTCGCCAACCCCTGGAAGCTGCCCCAGCCGACAATCACCCGGGAGAACCTGGACAGCTACCTCGACCCGGGCATGCCGCCGCTGCACTACGCCATGTGCGGCTGCACCGACCTGCCCGGCTATCCAGAGCGCTGGAAGTAGGGACCCTGTGCACGCCATCGGGGTCAATCCCTGGGTGTGGGCCTCGCCGGTCGACGACGAGGCCCTGGCCGAGCTGATTCCACGGATCGCCGCCTTCGGCTTCGATGCGGTCGAGTTGCCGGTCGAGCAACCCGGCGACTGGGACCCGGTCCGCACCCGGGACCTGCTGGCGGCACACGGCCTGGCCGCGGCCGGCGTCTGCGCGGTCACCCCACCCGGGCGTGACCTCGTGGACGCCGCGCCGGACGTCGTCACGGCGACCGTGGCGTACCTGAAGGGCTGTGTGGACAGCGCGGCGGTCCTGGGCGCACCGTGCGTCGGAGGCCCGGTCTATGCCGCGGTGGGCCGGACCTGGCGGATGACGCCTGCGGCCCGCGCGGCCTGTTACGCGGAGTTCCGGCGGGCGCTGGCGCCGGTCGCCGACCACGCCGGCGCCCGGGGCGTCGCCATCGGTGTGGAGCCGCTCAACCGCTACGAGACGAGTGTGGCCAACACGGTCGAGCAGACGGTGGAGCTGCTCGACGGCCTGCCGCCGAACGTCGGCATCATGATCGACACATACCACATGAACATCGAGGAGGCCGACCCGTACTCCGCGATCGTCCTGGCCGGGCCGCACATCAAGCATGTCCAGGTCAGCGGCACCAACCGGGGTGCACCCGGTGCGGACCACTTCGACTGGCCCCGCTTCTTCGCCGCGTTGCGCAGCACCGGTTACCGGGGCGCGGTCTGTATCGAGTCGTTCACCGCCGAGAACGAGACCATCGCCACCGCCGCCTCGATCTGGCGCCCGCTCGCCCCGTCCCAGGATCGGCTCGCCCAGGACGGGCTGAGCTACCTGCGGCGGATTCTCCGCTGAACGGCCGGCCTTGTCACACCTGGACGATCGGCCACACCACCCTCATGCAGGTAAGGAGACTCCCGTGTCCGTACCCTCAGTTCTCGCTGCCCGGCGGCGGGTGCTGGCCGGAGCCGCGGCGGCGTTGACCACCGCGGCCACCGTGACCGTGGTGGCCGCCTCGGCCGCCCCCGCGCTGGCGGCCACCACCACCCTGTACGCATCCCCCTCGGGCAGCGGCACCGCGTGTACCGCCGCCACGCCCTGCTCCCTGGCCGGCGCACAGACCGCGGTCCGATCCCGCACCGGGGCGATGTCCGGCGACATCGTCGTCGAGCTCGCCGACGGGGTGTACCGGCTCACCTCCCCGCTCCGGCTGACGGCCGCCGACTCCGGAACGAACGGCTACCGGGTGATCTGGCAGGCCGCCCCGTCGGCCCGTCCCGTGATCAGCGGCGCCCGGGCGGTCACCGGCTGGTCCCTCGTCGACTCCGGCAGGAACATCTGGCGGGCCAACGTCGGCGCCGGTCTCGACAGCCGGCAGCTCTACGTCGACGGCGCCATCGCCACCCGGGCCCGCACCCAGGTCAACCGGGCCGACTTCACCGCGGACAGCACCGGGATGAGGTTCACCAACAGCGCTCTGGGCTACCTGAACAACCTGGCCAACGAGAACCGGGTCCAGATCGAGAGCGTGGGGTCGTTCACCGACCGGTACGTCTCGGTGCAGAGCATCAACGGCAACCTGATCACGATGCAGCAGCCCGGATGGAGCAACAACAACTTCGGGTACGACACCTTCACCAGCCCGCACCGGGCCGGTCCGCTCTACCTGAGCAACGCCTACGAGTTCCTGGACGCGCCCGGTGAGTGGTATCTCGACCCGGGCAGCGGCGCGCTGTCCTACATCCCGCTCGGCGGACAGAACATGAACAACGTCAGTGTGGAACTGCCGACGCTCCAGTCCCTGGTCAACCTCGGCGGCAGCTACGACGCGCCCGCCCACCACCTGACCTTCAGCGGGATCACCTTCACCGGCACGAGCTGGCTCGGGCCCAGCGGCAACCAGGGCTATGCGGACCAGCAGACCGGTGCCTACATCGCGGGCAACTGGAGCTGGCCCAGCTTCACCTCCTGCCACAACGGCTGCCCGCAGTTCGAGGCCGCCCGACCGAACTGGCTCCAGTCGCCCGCCGCCGTACAGATCTCCGCCGCCAACAACATCACCTTCACCGACTCTAGATTCGTCAACCTGGGGCAGACGGCGGTCGGCATCGGCAACGACGCCGGTGCACACGGCAGCGGGGTCGGCCTCGGCGCCAGCAACATCACCATCAGCAGGTCCGAGATCGCCCACAACTCGGCCGGCGGCATCATCGTCGGCGGCGTGCGCGCCGACGCGCACCACCCCAGCGACCAGCGGATGGTCAACCGGGACATCACCATCAGCAACAACCGGCTGCACGATCTCGGGGTGGAGCACCGGGGCATCGTGTCGGTCCTGACGACCTACGTCACCAACGCCACCGTCTCGTACAACGAGGTGTACAACATGCCGTACACCGGGATGTCGATGGGGTACGGGTGGGGTGCCAACGACGCCGGCGGGAGCAACCACTACGCCGACCGGGGTCTGTACAACTACCAGCCGCGGTACTCGACACCGACGACCGCGTCGAACAACCGGCTCGTCGGTAACTACGTGCACGACGTGATGCAGCAGATGAACGACGGCGGATGTATCTACACGCTGTCGGCGAACCAGGGTGGATTGATCAGCGACAACTACTGCCTGCGGACCAACGGCTACTTCGGGATCTACTTCGACGAGGGCTCGCGGTACTGGACCGCCAGGAACAACGTCTTCTCGAACACCGGTACCTGGGCCACCGCCAACTACTGGTTCGCCGAGAACATGGGCAACTTCACCGTCACCGACAACTGGTCGACCAACGGCAGCACCAACGTCACCAACGGCGACCGGGGCAACGTCGTCTACGGCAACGTCACGGTGAGCGGCGGCAACTGGCCGTCGGGCGCCCAGGCCGTGATGGCGGCCGCCGGGCCGCAGAGCGGCGGTGGCCAGCAGAACGTGCAGGTCGTCGGGGTTCAGTCCGGCCGCTGCCTGGAGATCGGCGGGTCGAGTACCACCAACGGCACCCAGGCGCAGCTCTGGGACTGCACCGGCGGGACGAACCAGCGGTGGACCTACACCGCGGGCAGGCAACTGATCGTGTACGGCAACAAGTGCCTGGACGCTTCCGGGCAGGGCACCACCAACGGCACCCTGGCGATCATCTGGGACTGCAACGGCCAGACCAACCAGCAGTGGAACGTCGGTTCGAACGGCACGATCACCGGCGTGCAGTCCGGGCTCTGCCTCGACGCGAACGGCCGGGGCACGGCGAACGGTACGAAGGTGCACCTCTGGGCCTGCCACGGCGGCACCAACCAGCAGTGGAACCTGCGCAACTGACCGCGCGGGTGGGTGGGGCCGGGCCCTCGGCGCGGTCCCACCCACCGACGTCCCCGGGGGTGCGACGGCCGCGACCACATGTCACGGGTTTCGATAACACAAAACTGCGGTGGTTCTGTTTTTCCACCGATTCGGTGCCGCCGTCGAGAAAGTGCTACTGACCGCGTCCGTCGAAGGTCCCTACCTGAGGTGAACCGCGTACCGACCAAATTTCGGGTAGCTGTTCCCGCTTGCCTCTTGAAGGCCGCGTGACCATCTGGCAATCTCCAGGTATCAATGTGAGCGCTCTCGCAGGGCCGATCCCTACTGCCTCGGGCAAGGCGTAGCGGAGGTGTTAGCGCTTACAGAGCGCAGCGTCCCTGTCCGTAGCGGTATCGAAAGGTTGATAAATCAATGAACCACTGGATCGAGGCCGTCTTCCGTGCCGCGGACGCCGCCGATCCGGGCGCCAAACTCTGCTACGACGACCACAACACCGACGGGCTCAACGCGAAGTCCACCGGCATTTTCCGGCTCGTCGAATCGACGGGCGGCTACCTCCACAGCCGGGTACGTCTCGTGGCTCCGTACGGCAGTTCCGGCTACCGGCCGGGTCTGCACCGGGCGGGCCCGGCCGCGGTTTCCAGCCGCGGCGGCAGCGTCGTGAACGCCGACATGTCGCTGCCGCCCGTGGCCTGGGAGGGCCGGCGCGGAGAGGGCAAGCTCCGCGCCGGCCCGGTCGGCGACCAGCACCACCAGCAGGTCAGGGCGACCCCTCTCGCGACGAGGCGACCGGGTGGGAGATCCAGCGTGATTTCGAGCAGGAGGTAACGATGAAGTCAGGAATCTTCGGCCGTACCGCAGGCAGACGCCGGGTGGCCCTGATGTCCGTGCTGCTGTGTCTCGCGGTGTCGGTGCCGGGGGTGGCCCGGGCGGACAACCCCATCGTGCAGACCATCTACACGGCTGATCCGGCGCCGTTGGTGCACAACGGTCGGATCTACCTCTACACCGGTCACGACGAGGACGGCTCGACATACTTCACGATGCGTGAGTGGCGGGTCTGGTCATCGGCGGACATGGTGAACTGGACCGACCACGGCTCTCCGATGAGCCTGGCCACCTTCAGTTGGGCCAGCGCCGACGCGTGGGCCGGCCACGCCATCTACCGCAACGGCAGGTTCTACTGGTACGTGCCGGTCAAGAATCGGGCGACCGGCCGGATGGCCATCGGAGTCGGCGTGTCGGAGAGCCCCACCGGGCCGTTCCGAGACGCGCTCGGTCGCCCACTCGTGGAGAACGGCGAGATCGACCCGGCCGTCTTCATCGACGACAACGGTCAGGCGTACCTGTACTGGGGCAACCCCAATCTGTGGTACGTGCGGTTGAACGCCGACATGATCTCGTACTCGGGCAGTGCGACGCAGATCCCGCTGACCGCGGCGGGGTTCGGCGCCCGCAACGGGAACGCGAGCCGGCCGACCCTCTATGAAGAGGCTCCCTGGGTCTACAAACGGAACGGGATGTACTACAACGTCTTCGCGGCGGAGTGCTGCTCGGAGTTCATCGGCTACTCGACCGCTCCCGGCCCGACCGGGCCCTGGACCTACCGCGGGACGGTCATGCCGCGACAGGGTGGCAGCTTCACCAACCACGCCGGCGTGATCGACTTCAACGGCGGCTCGTACTTCTTCTACCACAACGGCGCCCTGCCGGGCGGCGGGGGCTTCACCCGTTCGGTGGCGGTGGAGAAGTTCAACTACAACTCCGACGGCACGATCCCGACGATCAACATGACCACGGCGGGAGCTCCGCAGATCGGCACTCTCAATCCCTACTCCCGGCAGGAGGCCGAGACGATCGCCTGGGAGACCGGTGTGGAGACCGAGCCGGCCAGCGGCGGGGGAATGAACGTCGGCTGGATCGAGAACGGGGACTGGATCAAGGTCAAGGGCGTGGCCTTCGGCGCCGGCGCCGGCTCCCTGAGCGCCAGGGTGGCCTCGGCGACCAGCGGCGGCCGCATCGAGGTTCGCCTCGGCGGCAGCAACGGCACCCTCGTCGGAACCTGCACCGTGCCGGGTACCGGGGGCTGGCAGACCTGGACGACCGTCAGTTGCCCGATCAACGGCGCGACCGGTACGCACGACCTCTACCTGCGTTTCGCCGGTGGCAGCGGCTACCTGCTCAACGTCGACTGGTGGCAGTTCCAGCCACGGTGACGGGCTGGCCGACCACGGACCATCGCCTCCGGCGAGACCCTGCTTCGAGGGTCTCGCCGGAACCCGTGAGGATCAACAGATGACTGCTGGCGGTCGCCCTTCGAAGGGGGTCGTGACACCGCCACTCCCGGTCCGGCGATTGGCCGCATCAACAGCATCGGGCCGGAGCGCACTATCCTCGACGCATCGAAGGTGATCGGTCAGAATCCGTTGCCGATGGTGGCCGTCGACGCCGAGGTCCTGGCGCCGGGCCGGCTCAAGCGTGACCGCGAATGGAGCTGGGAGATGAGCAGGCACCCGTCGATCGCCGCGTTCGGTCTGGAGGGCGGGAAGCTGCTGGTCGGCGGTGTTCCGGTGGACCGGTTGGCCGAGCAGGTCGGCGGCACGCCGTTCTTCGCGTACGACAGGGCGCTGCTCACCAACCGGATACGGCGCATCCGGGCCGCGTTTCCGGTGGGCATCGAGCTGAGCTACGCGGTGAAAGCGAATCCGATGCCCGCCGTCGTCCAGCATCTGAGCCGGCTCGTCGACGCATTCGACGTGGCCTCGGCGAGGGAACTGCGTACCGCGCTGGACACCCCGCTCGACGGGGCCAAGGTGAGCTTCGCCGGCCCGGGGAAGAGCGTCGCCGAGCTGACCCAGGCGGTCGCGGCGAACGTGACGGTGGTGGTGGAATCGCACACCGAGGCCACCCGGGTGACGGCCGCCGGGGAGCGGCTCGGGATCCGGCCGAGAGTCGCGGTACGGGTCAATCCTGACTTCGTCGTCCGGAGTTCCGGAATGCGCATGGGCGGCGGGCCGCAGCAGTTCGGGGTGGACGCCGAGCGGGTGCCCGCACTGCTCAAGGACCTCACCCGGATGGAGCTGGACGTCATCGGGTTCCACATCTTCGCGGGGTCGCAGAATCTGCACACCGACGTGCTGTGCCAGGCCCAACGGCAGACGGTCGAGCTGGCTCTGCGGCTGACCGAGGCCGCCCCGGCGCCGGTGCGGTACCTCAACCTCGGTGGCGGCCTCGGCATCCCGTACTTCGAACGGGACGTCCCGGTGGACCTGGAGCGGATCGGTGCCAACCTCACCGAACTGCTCACCTCGGCGATCCGACCCGATCTGCCCGACGCGGAGGTCGTCGTCGAACTCGGCCGGTACATCGTCGGTGAGTGCGGGGTGTACGTCACCCGGATCGTGGACCGCAAGGAGTCCCGGGGTCGCACCTTTCTCGTGGTGGACGGCGGCCTGCACCACCAGCTGGCCGCCACCGGCAACCTCGGGCAGGCCATCCGGCGCAACTATCCATTGGTCATAGGCAACCGGATGGACGACGAGATCGACGGACGGGTCACCGTGGTGGGATGTCTGTGCACTCCGCTGGACCTGCTGGGCAACGAGGTCGCGCTGCCCCGGGCAGATGTCGGCGACCTGGTGGTGCTGTTCCAGGCCGGTGCGTACGGGCTGACGGCGAGCCCGACCGCCTTTCTGGGCCATCCGACGCCGCCGGAGGCCCTGGTCTGATCCGACGCACGGGGCGCCGGGCGGGGTCGGTTGGACGATCGGGTCGGGTGGTGGCGTCGGCCTCAGCGCGTGATCCCGGCTACGACCCGGACAACCGGAGCGCGAGCTTGTCCACCTTGCCGTTCGTCGTACGTGGCAGTTCCTCGGTGACCACGCACACGTCCGGGGTGCCGGCGCCGCCGAGCCGCTCGCCGACACCGGCCCGCACCTGCCGAGGCGTCAGCGAGGTCACCGCCCACGCCAAGAGTCGGCCGTCCGGCCCGGGCGGCAGTACGGCCGCGCCGCGTACCTCGGGGATGTCGAGCATGGCTGCCTCGATCTCCTGCACGCTGATGCGTACGCCGCGCCGCTTGAAAAGGTCGTCGCGCCGACCGGCCACATACAGGCGTCCGGTGTGGTCCAGGTGGCCGTAGTCACCGGTGTAGAAACTCGGCTCGCCGCTGTCGGGGGCAGGCCGGAATCCACCGGCGGTATGCCCGGACGCCGCCCAGTAGCCGGCCATGACGTGCGGTCCCACCGCCACGATCTGTCCGGTCGCGCCCGGTGGGAGGGTCCGGTCGTCGTCGTCGACGACCAGGATCCGGGTCCCGTGCAACGGCCCGCCCACCGTGCCGGGCCGGGACAGGTGCTCGTCGGGTTCCGCGATGGTGATCCGCTTGCACTCGGTGGTGCCGTACATGGCCACGACCCTGGCCGAGGGCGCGGCGAAACGCAGGCCGGCTGCGTGCGCCTGAGTCAGCGCGGCACCGGTGTTCGTGATCAGCCGGAGCGCGCTGCGTTCCCGGTCCCGGCGGGCGAGCCAGGCGAGCAACTCGGCGAGGGTCGGCACCACCGGCAGGACGGTGGCCCCGGCGCCGCGGATGCCCCGAAGTAACCCACCGTCGACGGCGGTACCGCCGAACACCAGTTCCGCGCCGGCCAGCGCGCAGAGGAAGACCTGATACAGCCCGTAGTCGAACGAGAAGGGCAGGCAGCAGTAGACGACATCCTCCGGGGTGTACCGCAGTCGGTCGGCGATGGCACGGGCGGCGAAGACCACCCGAGCGTGCGGGCACACCACCGCCCGGGGCTGGGCGGTGCTGCCGGAGGTGTAGAGCATCAGGGCGGGATCTTCTTCGCCGACCGTCGCCAGCGCGTCACCAGCCGCGGTGAGCGCGGTGCTGAGCACGGCGGGCGGTGCGCCGCCCGAGGCTGCCGCCGCGACCGGCCTCGCCGCCTTCAGCCGGCCCGGCTCGACCACCGGTACGGCGCTGAGGCTCCGGGCCCGGGCCGCCTGCTCGCCTTCCGCCACCACCAGCGACGGGTCGGCGTCGGCCAGCAGCCAGCGCAGCCGGTAGGGTGCGGTCGCCGGGGCCACCGGAACGAGGACCGCGCCAATCCTGACCGCCGCGAAGAGCAGCGCCACCGACTGCCGGGACGGCGGGAGAAGGCTCAGCACCCGGTCACCGGCACGGACGCCCTGGGAGCGCAGGTCGGCGGCCGCCTCGCCGGCATGCCGGTGCAGGTCGGCGTAGGTCCACCCACCCGTGATGTCCCTGACGGCGGCGCGATGCGGGAACCGGGCTGCCGCGAGGTCGAGAATCTCGTGGACAAGTCGCGGGCTGACCGAGTCGTCCCGGCTCCCGGTCATTCCGGACAGCCCAGCTCACGCAGGATCCGCACCGCCGTCTCGAAGTTGTTCAGCTCGATCGTGTGATCCGCGCTGAACTCCACGCCGAACTCTTCCTCGATCGCGACCATCAGGCTCATGTGCCCCATGGAATCCCACCCCGGTATCTGGTACAGACCGACCTCACCGACGTCGAAGTCGGGGTCGATGTCCAGCGTCTGGGCGAAGACCATGCGTAGCCGGTGGTGGTCAGGCAAGGAGATCCTCCTGTGTCGCGTGATCGGGCACCAACGGGCGGGTGGGCCTCCCGGTGCTCGCGGCCAGAACCGGGAGCCCCGCCCAGCCGCCGACCTCGGATCCGGGCCCCGGCCCGGTCGGCACGCCGTCGCAGGCGACGTACCGGTGCGGTGCCGCGGCCGTGCGCATCCCGGGCAACATCCCGACGATGTCGGCGTGCAGCCGTTCGATGTCCAACTGTCTGCCTCCGGCGTCCAGGTAGGCGGTGAGCAGGGCGCCGCCGTCGGCGGACGCGGCCGTCACCGCGCACCGGTCGGTGCCGGCCGCGCGCCGCAGCAGCCCGGTGGCGGACGGCAGGTGCACCCAGCCCGCCCCGGTCAGGCACCAGTCGTCGTTGCGCTCTGTCGGCGAGAGGTCGACCAGGTCACCGACGTCAGGAATGCCGATGTCGGCCACCACCGCCGCGCAGAGCAGTCGCTCCACGGCACGCAGCCACGCCGGACCCTCCTCGCCGGGCAACATGGCGGTGTCGAGCAGCATCGTCAGGCGCAGCGCGTCACCGGCATCGTCGGCGTAGACGAAGTACGTGCTGGTGCTGCTCTTGTCGGCGCCCACCCAGCGGCAACGGGACCGCTTCGCGGCCGCTTCGAGCAGGCGCCGGTCCGGCCGGACCGGCGCCGTGCCCGGGGCGTGGCGCAGCCGGTTGTTCAGCCAGCACGACAGGTCGAAGGCCAGCCCGCGGTCGATTTCGATCTGCCGGCGCCGGACCGCGAGCGGTCCGGGGGGATACTGGCCGAACCGTGCCGCGGTCACTACCGCGGCTTCGGTCCGGGTGAGGAGGTCGGTGATCGACGCGTCGGCCATCTCCACGTGGATCGGCACGTCCTGGGTGAACATTCCGACGGCCGAGCGCGTCCGCGCCGACATCCGGTTGCCGACGGTGAGCTGAAGGAACGCCCGTTCCAGGCCGCTGACGTAGCCGGCGACCGCGCAGATGCCGGCGGCCAGCACGGCCGTGCGGCTGACCTGGTGCCGCGCCGCCAGCACCGGCACGGCGAGGGCCAGGGCTGGGGAGTCCAACCGCACGTACCGGAACCGCGGCTCCTCCGGCTCCCGCGCGGGGCGGGGCAGCATGGTCTGCGGCATTGCCCGGAAGGTCCGCTCGTGTTGCGCCAGAGCACGTTCACTGAGGCGCAGCCCGGCGGACGAGGACTCCCAACCGGCCTGGTCCAGGGGCTGCCAGGCGCCGGGCGCCGGGCGCGCCGCGCCGGGCAGGTGCGTCTTGTCCGGCTCCGTCAGCAGCGGGCGCAGCCCGTGTCCGACGTGCCAGGCTCCGGTGAAATCGATGACCAGGTGGCAGGCGGCGAACACCAGGTACCAGGGCTGACCGCCGGAGGTCAGCAGCGCGACCCGTACCGGGAGTTCGTTGGTGAAATCGAACGGCTCGCCGGCCAGTGTGTCCACGGCATGGTCGACGGCTGCCGGCTCGGCGCCTACCTCCGACACCTCCACGAAGAGGCGACCGGACGACAACACCCGCTGGCGAAGGCCGTCCGCGGACTGGAAAAAGACCGTTCGCAGCGCTTCGTGCAGCGTGATCAGGTCGCGCAGCACCTCAAGCACTTCGGGCAGGGGCACCCCGGAGCGCAACGGCCAGGCGAACCGGAGGTTGAGGCTGGCGGTGTGCGGGTGCAGCCCCGCCATGATGGCGAGGAGATGCTGTTGGGCCCAGGTCACCGGGCCGGTCGGCCGCTCGGCCGAGGTGAACGCGACGGGCTCGTGCCGCGCACCGGGCAGGAGTGGCCGTGCGGGGCACGGCGACGTCCTGTCCGCCTCCCCGTGCGGTCCGCCCGCGCCGTCAGCTGGATCCGAGGCGTGGGTGCCGTGCGGCTCGGGTTGGCAGGGGTTCATCACACTGGTCACGCGGCAGCTCCCGTACGTGGCGAACGATCTCCGACGGACCGCGCCGGTGGCGGCCCGGCCCGGACCCGCAGCCGACCTTCATCAGAGCGCGCGCGCCGCGGCGAACACGTCGGCGAGACGCGACCGCAGGTCCGGCTCGTCGATGAGGTCCAGCGCCCGGGAATGATCGTCCTCGGCCGCGGCCAGCAGGGGCCGTTGTTTGTCGAGATACGCGGCGAGGTAGGCGGCGACGGCGCCCTGGACCTGGCACAGCACCCGATCGGCGAAGATGACCGTGAGCGGGAACGCCCAGCAGGCGTGGATGAAACCGAAGGCTGGGCGGTGCTTGCGTTTCCAGGGACTGTGGAAGGTGACGCTCTCCGGGATCTTGATCTCGTAGGTGGCGAGTGCACCGTTGAGCCAGTTGTGCCCGGCCTCGTGGATGATGTCGCGGGCGAGTACGGTCGGGTCGTCGACATGGTCGACGAAGATCGTGCCCGGCAGCCGCGTGATGCTCCAACTTGTCAGCACCTCACCGAGGGACCGTCGGGCGAGTAGCACGATCACCGGGGCGGATCCGTGTAGCAGGGTTCCGAACCCCGCCTCGGCGCCCACCCGTACGGCCTCGACGACCAGGTCGCGCGCAGGACCGGACGGCGGCTGGGTGTCCGGCCCGAGGAGACAGATCGGGGTGTCGGAGATCTCCGTTTCCAGCATCTCGTCAGCGGACGGGTCGATGAGGAGATGGGTGCCCACCGGTGTTGCCACGAGGTACTCCCGGTGACTGCGCTTCGGCGCCGAGCGGTACCACCCGAATGCCGCTGGGTCGTTGCGGCGCGCGGCCCGTTCGGCACCTTCCAGGAAGTGATGCGCAAGGGCGTCCGCGACCGGGTCGCCCGGCAGCTCCGGACCGCCGCCGGGGAGCCTCCCCTCCGGGGAGGGTGCGGGGGGCGTGCCAGGGCCAGGCGCGGCAGCGGCGTGGTCAGCCAGCAGGGCATGGATCCGTTCCGCCCGTCCGCGCTGAAAGTGCTCGACACTTGGAAGGTCGAATACGGCATCGAGGTTCATCGGCGGTTCCTTCCCCGTTTGCGCTGTTCTCGAAGTGGCAATGATGCGCGTTCGTCTGGCTGCTGGTCGGCCACGGACGTGACTTCCGTGGGCGTCTCCCGCACCGACCGTTACGGGGGGCCCTACCCGTCCGCGTCGTGTCTTCGCCGAGCGTGGCTGACCCCGCACGAGGCGCTTCTGCCAATGGGTCACCGGAGGGAGACAGTCGACGGCGAATCAGCTCACGCGAAGTCCCGTCACCTGTCAGCTGGTATGGACGAGCGCGGCGGAGCGTCGGCGAATCCGGAGGTCCGCGTGCCCGTGCCGGTGGTCGCCATCGACACCTGCTGCTGAGGCGAATCGCCAGTCGACAGTGGACCGGGCGTTCAATGATCGATCAGGTCTCGTTGGCCCCGCGACCTGCGGTATCGGCGATTGATGATCGTTGCAACCGTGCCTCCGTTCTCGCCGCCTCCCCGTTCTGTTGGCTGCTCGACCGGTCTGCTGCAGGAGTGTACCGCGAAGGTCGCATGCTCGGCAGGGCTTGCCTAACCAGAATTTCCGTGGTTTGCTGCTGAGCAGACATTGAGTCTTGACGATTGCGATCGTTGATCAGCGGGGGATCGATATGGATGTGCTTAGGTCAGGTCATGTCTGCTGCCGTTACGCGGACGTGACGGACGAGGAAGCTTTGGACCGGGGGATCACCGCCGTTCTGCCCTCGTCGCGTCAGCCTGCAGGATGTTTGACGATAATCTGATCCGAAGCGCCGAGGACGGACGGACACCTCCGGCCTGCCTGAATCGGATGTCGCCCGGGCCTGGTGGCTTGAAATCCCTGACGTATTCCCGGCGACCAACAGTCCGGCCCGGCACGGGGGCGAGCCGGTCGAGCACGACACTCAATTCTCTGACCTAATCATGAGGCCCAGCCTGCTCGGCGATGAGAATGCGGCCACGCGGGTCGGCTCGGCATACGGCGGGGGAGGCCGTTATGGGGCGCATTGCGCACCCGGATATTGAGGCGCTCTATAAGTCGCTGGAGGAGTCGGCGCCCGACACGGCGGTCTCGGTCATCGTCAAACTCCGCGGGGAACTGTGCGACATCGACTGTTTGTACTGCTACGAGAAACGCAAGGAGGCACCGGGCGGTGCCCGGATCTCCGTCGAGCAGATCGACCAGCTCTCCCGGCTGTTCCGGAATCGTCCGCTGGTCGTCGAACTGCATGGCGGCGAGCCGCTGACGATCGGCAAACCCATGATGGCCGCCGTACTCGACGCGTTGAGCCGCCAGCCGACGGTAGTCAAGGTGTCAATGCAGACCAACGGCGTACTGCTCGACGAGGATTGGCTCGACCTGTTCGACGAGCGCTACCCCGGGCTGTCGATGGGTGTCTCATTGGACGGCGACGCCGACGCCAACGCGTGGCGGGTCGGATACGACGGGCAGCCGACCTACCCGAAGGTCGCCAGGGCTCTGCGGATGCTCGCGGACCGGGCCCGACCGGTCGGCGTGATCGCCACCGTGACGCGGCGGTCCCTGGGTCGTGCCGAGGACATCATGAACCACCTGGCCGGGTTCTCTTCGGTCAACTCGTTGAGCTTCGTCCCGTGTTTCGACACCGTCGTCCGGCGGGCGACCAGGCCGGTAGGGCAGCGACCGACCAGGAGCCGCGAGCTGCAACTCGCAGCGGTGTCCGGTGCCGCCCCACCGTCCTGGGCGGTGACCCCCGAGGAATACGGCGAGTTCGTGCTGCGGGCCACCGCGCACTGGATCGGCAGCGGTCTGTCCGCGCGGATGAAACTGGAGCCTGCCGTCTCGACGATCCGCCGGCTGCGCGGCCTGGGCACAACCTTCTGCCACTTCTCCAACCTCAAGTGCGACCACGTGTTCACCCTGTACCCGGACGGCCGGTTCGGCAGCTGCGACGAACTGCCCTGGCCGGGCGCACAGCTCGGGCACCTGCGACGGCTGGGCGACGAGGGCGAGGTGGTGGACCGCCAGCGGAGCCTGCCGCTGCTGACCGACGGCCAGGGGCTGATGGCCAAGTGCGTGTCCTGCCGCTACCGCGACACCTGCGGAGGCGGGTGCGTGGCCTCCCGGCTGCGCCATCGGGAGGCGTTCGCCAGCGACGACGCGTACTGCGATCACCGGATGCGACTGGTGGACGGGGTGGCCGCACTGGTCGCCCAGCCGGCGGATCCGTGGGGTGCCTGGTGCCGCCGGTTACGGTGGCGGCCCCGGACCCCGAACGTGATGCGGGACGTGGCACCCTTCCTGGCACGCTGGGACGACGCGCGGGTCGTCCGTGAGCCGGTCGAACTGCGGCACAGCGCGCATGGCAACGTCAACTGCGTGGGCGAGCCCGGCGTGCACGAGGCGCCGGACCTCGACCCTCGGCACCCACAGTGGCGGGCCGGCATCGAGCCAGGCATCTGGCCGCTGCTCGACGTCGTTACCACCGATTGGGGCTGCGTCACGTACGACAGCTGCCAGGGCCACCGGTACGACGGGCTCGACCTCCAACCGGTGGGCGCGACCGTTGGAATCCTGCCCCGGGATCGTCGTGAGTACGCGAGGATCGCCTCGGCCCTGTGCCGGGTGACCGCGGAGGCGGAGGGACGGGTGCCCTCGGCGTGTGTGGTAACCGCGGGCCGTGCCGACCTGCGGTGCGCCACGTCCGGCCGCAGTTACCCGGTCCTGGACCTCGGCATCGCGCGAGCGGAGCGGGCGGGCTGGGACGACTATTTCGACGCCCTCCCGGCCACGGTCGACCTCCTGGTCGGGTGGACGCGGAAGGTGCGGCCGGGGTCGCTGGGGCAGTGCGGATGCCCGGACCGGGACGCGGTGACCGTCGGCAGCCCACGGACCGCCACCGGGGTCGCCGGGTGAGGCTCGTGCCGCCACCGGACGCGGCCTTGCGCGGCAGGCGCGTCGGGGCGCGCAGAGATGTCCGACCCAGGCTGCAACGCCGCAGCTCGGGTCGGGTGTTGGGAAGCTCTTCCGGAAGGAGAGGCAGATGACCGAAGACCGTAGGATCACTCGCTTCCTCGAGGACGTGGAGTCCTTGCGTGAGGACGAGGCGGTGCTCAGCACCGCGCACACCTCCGCCGTCTCGGCCGACGGCTGGACGGCCGAGGGCCGTCCGTCCGACGACTCGACGGAGTCCTGACCACAGATGACCTGAAAGGAGAGGCAGCAGATGGACGACGCCCAGCAAACTATGCAGTTCCTCCGCGCCGTGGCATCGCTGCGCGACGAGGAGACCGTCCTGACCACCGCGCACACCGCTGCGGTGTCCGTGGACGGCTGGCCAACCGAGGATCGCCCGTCGGACGAGCCGACGCAGTCCTGAGCCGGATCGGCCGAACTGAGTCACGCCCGTTGGCCCTGCCGCGAGGTCGAGGTACCTGAGGGATCGCAGCAGGATCGGCTGACCGTGACACGTGGCCGCCGTGGGCGGGTCGCGGGTCGCCATACCCTGGCGACCCGCGCACCGCGACACGGCCCCGGGTGTGGACCGCATGGACCAGGAAGGACGGGCTCGGTGACAGGTAGCGGAGGGGAGCCACTCGTCGCGGTCTACGCCGACCTCGGGCCGGTGGCCCGGAAGGCCGTACGGGCCGACGACGGGTTCGTCGACGGTGCCGACGTCGACGGCGGCACGGTGGATACGGCGGATGTCGTCGGGCTGGTGGTCCGGTCGGAGTCCCGGGTGGACCGGCCGTTCATCGCCCGGTTTCCGAGGCTGTCGTTCGTGATCCGTGCCGGCAGCGGCACCGAAAACCTCGACCTGGTCGAACTGCGTCGACGGGGCGTGCGCCTGGTACGCAATCCCGTCGTGTCCGCCGAATCCGTGGCGGAACTCGCGTTGGCCGGGCTGGTCAGCCTCGCGCGACGGGTGCCGATCGCCGCCGCGCTGCTGCAACGGGGCGAGTGGCGCAAGGCCGACTTCGTCGGGGAGCCACTGCCCGACCTGGCGGTCACGATCTGGGGTGCTGGTCCGGTCGGCCGGGCGGTGGCCCGTCGGCTCACCCCCGAGTGTCGTTCGGTGCACTTCGCCCAGTGGCCCTCGCTGCCGTCCGACGCGCCCGCGATAGCCGTCGAACCGGCGCTGGCCGCAAGCGACGCGCACATACTCTGTCTGCCGTCGCGACCGTCGACCCGTGGCTGGTTCGGCCCGCGGCGGCTGGACCGGGTACGGGACGCCCGGCCGTACCTGCTCAACCTCGGCCGGTTCGATGTGGTCGACGTCGCGGCCGCGGTTCGGCGGCTGGCCGACGACCAGCTCCGGGGGCTGTTCATCGATCCGGTCGACGCGCACCACCTGCCTGAGCTGCGGGCGGCGACCGCAGTGGCCGACAGGGACCTCAACCTGCTCGCCACCCCGCACCTCGGAGCGCAGCGGCGCGACGTTCTGACCCGGCTGGGGGAGTGGGCGCTGGACACCGCCCGCCTACTGGTGAAGGAAACGCGCGACGACCAGGCCCCGCACCGATCGCCGGCCGCGCACCTGGAAGCCACAGCAGCCGACTGGAGAGACGATGCCCGAAGTTGATTTCGACCTGGCGATCCAGGCCTCTGTCGACACCGTCTGGAAGACGGTGCTCGACGTCGCTTCGTACCCCGCCTACATGGAGAACGTGCTGGAGACCCGCATCCTCCGCGACGACGGGCAGGGCACGAGGGCAAGTTCCTGGTCGATCCTGCTCAAGGGCGCCGTCCTCGAATGGACCGAGGAGGAGTCCATCGATCACGACCGGCGGCGGATGGATTTCCGGCAGATCGACGGCGACATGGAGCACCTCGAAGGGTTCTGGCACGTCCGCCCGCTGGAGGACGGTCGCGTCTCGGCCCGGCTGTTCATCTCCTTCCGGATCGGCATACCGTTGCTCGCCGACATGCTCGACCCGCTGGCTCGCAAGGCGATCCACGACAACAGCCAGGACATGCTGCTCGGCATCGAGCGGCGTACCCGACAGCCGGCGGGGGCGCCGTGACCGTCCGCCGACCGGCGACCGACGACCTCGCCACCGTCCTGTCGCTGGGTTCACTCGCGCCTCGGTGCGATATCGCGGAGGCGACACGTCGGCTGGCCGACATCCCCGCGGAGACGGTCCTCGACTGGCTGAGCCGGCACAAGGTGGTGTCCATCGCCGTCCGACGGTTGGCCCAACCCGGCATCCACCTCCCGCCGGCGCTCGCCGACGGGCTGGCCCGATCGGCGGAGCATCGACGGCTGGTGAACCGTAACCTCGACGTGGAACTGCCCCACCTCACCGACCTGGTGGCGCGCAGTGGGGCCCGGGCCTTCCTGATCAAAGGCATGGCTTCCCGGGCCTGCTATCCCGAGCCGTACGACCGGGACATCGGCGACTTCGACCTGTGGGTACCCGACACCGCGGAAGCCGTCGCGCTGGCCGGCGAACTGACCGACGCCGGGTACCGGATGGCCGAGCACGAGTTGCCGTGGATCAAGTCGACCCGGTCGGGCCACCTGTACGGGCAGTTCCTGCTGGAACGCGAGGTCGCCGACGGCCGGGTGGCGGTGGATGTCCACTACGGCGGATACTCGGTGCGCCACTGCGGCCTGCTGCGACTGAACCCGGGAACGGTCGGTCCGGGACTGCACCGCCTCGACACCCTGCAGAACATGCCGATGTTGGTGGCCAACGCCGCCGGCGACTACTTCATGACGCTGAAGGATCTCAACGACCTCTACCTCGCCGTCGCCGACAGTGGCTTCGACTGGGACACCGTTCGCGCCCGGGTACGCGAGATCGGGCTGGCCGGCTTCTTCAACAACATGCTGAGGCAGCTCAGGGAGTGGTTCTCGCTGACCGACGCCCAGGCGGAGACCGTACGCGGGCTGCGGTTCCGAGCGGCGTGGGAGCCGGCGCCCTCCCGTACCGGATGGGTCTGGAACCGGCGCTGGCTGGTGACGGTCGCGCACGCCGCCGCTACCGGGCTGCGGGTCTCGCCGGCAGACACCGTGCGAATGACCCGCACCGCGGCCGGGTACTACCGGCATCGGTTGACGTTGCGGCTGGGTGGTGCCTCCGACGACCGCCCGATCCGGGTTCCGGACGACCTCAACCCGTGGACCTGCGTGCGGCTGGTGCCGCTGCCCTCGGCGGTCCGGCTGCTGGCGCCCGAGCACGACGAAGACCGGGTGGTCGGCGTATCCGGGCAGGTCACCCCGCTGGTGCCAGGGTGCGCGGCGCTCGGGGTGGTCGCCACCCCGGCCGGGGACGCGGTGCTCCTCAACGGCGGGGTCTTCCTGCCGACCGTGTCCTACGCGTTGGATCCGGCCCTGATCCGCACCGTCCACGAACTCGCGGTGAACGCCGGGGCGGGCCGCGTCGACGCGGGGACCACCGGGAAGGGCGAGGATCGCGGTGCCGCTCCGGGACCTGGTGCTGTCCAAGACGCCGCTGTCGTCGGGGATGCCCGTGTCGTCGACGATGCCGATGGCGGGCGGGAGCCCGGGGGCAAGGCCCACCCGGCGTTCGGGGTGATCCGACGGCACCTCTCTCCACCGCTGGCGCTGGCGCAGCGGCTGGTCGGCCTCGGTGCGGTCGAGATCGCCGCCTCCGGGGCCGAGGTGACCCTCTCCGATGGACGCAGCGCCGTCGATTTCGGCAGCTATGCGGTACCACTGGTCGGGCACGGCCACCCCCGGGTGACCGCCGCGGTCCGGTCGCAGCTGGAGACGCAGGCGATCACCACCCGTACCCTGGCCAACCCGGTGACCACCGGCTACGTCGAACGGCTGGTGGCCGCCGTCGGCGTGGCGGACCTGCGCCGGGTGTGGCTGGGCCTCAACGGCACCGATGCGGTCGAGGCCGCACTGAAACTGGTCCGTGCGGCCACCGGCCGGCCCCGCGTACTGGCCGTGTGCGGTGCCTTCCACGGCAAGACGATGGGATCGCTCGCGGCGACCTGGAACGACCATTACCGGGCACCCGTGCGCGCGCTGCTGACCGGGGTGACGCACATCGACGTCGACGACCGGTCGGCGGTGGCGCGAGAGGCCGCGGCGGGCGACGTCGCGGCCCTGATCTTCGAGCCCGTGCAGGGTGAGAACGGGGTCGTGGTGCTTCCTCCGGAGACGCTGCGGAGGTGGACGCACGATGCACATCAGGCGGGCGCGCTCGTGGTGGCCGATGAGATACAGACCGGCATGGGTCGGTGCGGACCGCTCTCCGTCGCCATCGGGCTGGGACTGCCGATCGACGCGCTGCTGCTCGGCAAGAGCCTGGGGGGCGGTGTGTTGCCGCTCTCCGCGCTCATCGGCACCGATCGGGTGTACGAACCGCTCATGCGTGATCCGTTTCTGCACGTGGCCACCTTCGGCGGCCACCCACTGGGCTGCGCCGCGGGAACGGCAATGCTCGACGTCGTGGCCGAGCTGGCCGTGGCCGGAGACAGGCTGGCCCGCCAGGTGGAGGCGGAGCTGTGCAAGCTGCGGGACAACCACCCGACGTCGCTGGTCGAGGTTCGGGGCATGGGCCTGCTCTGGGGACTGAAGCTGCGCACGCCCGAGCTGGCCGGGGCCGTGCTGACCACCGCCGTGCAACGAGGACTGCTGCTGTCCCCGTGCCTGGGCCGTCCGGAGATTCTGCGCCTGCTGCCCCCGATGACCACCACAGCCGACCAACTGGAGCGCGCGATGGCGATCCTCGACGAAGCGATCGGGGAGGAGGAATGACCGCGGTGACCGCATCGGACGTCCCCGAGCGGGCCCTGGTCGTCGCCGCGCACGCGGACGACGTCGACTTCCGCTGCGCCGGAACCCTGGCCGCATGGTGCGGGCAGGGCACTGCGGTAACCCTGGCCCTGCTGACCGACAGCGCCAAGGGCAGCCATGACCTGTCCCTGTCGGACGACGAGGTGGCTGCGCTGCGGCGTACCGAGCAGCGTGCGGCCGCGGCCCGGGTCGGCTACCGCGATGTGCGAGAACTGGGGGAGATCGACGGCCTGCTCCGGGCCGACGAACGGGTGATCGAGTGGCTGGTGCGGGTGATCCGCGACGCCCGGCCCGACGTGGTCCTGACCTACGACCCGTGGGCACCGTACATCCTGCACCCGGACCACACGACGGCCGGTGACGCCGCGTTCCGCGCGGTGATCCGGGCGAGGGAACCGCGATTCTGCCGGGACCTGGCCGACGAAGGGCTTCCGCCGTGGCGCGTATCGCAGCTCTGGTTGTTCGGCGCACCGGAGCCCGACCACATCGAGGACATCTCCGGGTCGTTCGACACCAAGCTCGACGCGATTCTCTGCCACCGCAGCCAGTACGAGACGGAGATGGGGTTCTCCGAGGGGGACGAGGCCGGCCGGGCGGCGTTCGTGGAGCGGATGCGCGCGATGTTCGGCAAGATTGGAGCGAGCGGTGGCTTCAGCTACGCCGAGTCGTACCGGCGACTCGCCCTCTAGCCGGGCCGCGTCGTCGCCGCTGCCCATGGATCTCTGCGACGACGCGGCCGACTGGCACGACTGGCTCGCCGGACACGTCGGCACGGCGGCCGGTCGCCGCGGTCCGCTCGGGGAGCGGGACGCCCATCGCCACCTGCGGCACTTTGTCGCCGAGCAGTTCGGCGATCGATACCTCGACAGTCACGACTGGGCGTACACCCCGGGCACCGGGCGGATGCTGGACCACCTGCTGGGTGCGGTGCCACCGGACGGCCGGGGCGCGGTCCTTCCGACCTACCAGCGGGTGGCGGCCAGCCTGCCGGCGGGCGCGGCGGAGACCTCGGTGGTGCTGCCGCCGGCCAGGTGGGCGGAGGCCGGCTTCACCCCGCCCTGCAGGCCGCCGGCCCTGTTCGTGGTGAACCCGGTGCACGCGAACCCGGTCGCCGCCTCGCTCTCCCGTGAGTTTCTCGACGACCTGGCCGGCTATGCCCGATCAGAGGACGTGTTGGTCGTCGAGGACGACGCGTTTCGCGGCACCGGCCCGGACGATTCCGGTCCGCCGGAGATGCTCGGCCGGTGCCCGGACCGGACCGTGTACCTGGGGAGCTGGACGAAAGCCCTCGGCTGGCCGGTCAAGGCGGGCATCGTGGGCTGGCCCCGGGCCGCGTCACGTGCGCGGCTGCTGCGGCCGGGCGCACCTGTTCCACCCCCCGAACTGCCGATGGACGTTTCGGCGGTGCTCGCCGCAGGCCTGTTCGGCGCCATCCAGCGGCACCGCCGGGAACGGCTGGACCCGCGTCGGGCCGCGGTCACCGCACTGCTGCGCGCAGCGTCGATCGGATTCGTTCCGCCCACCGGCGGTACGCACGTCGCCGTATTGGTTCCCCGGGCCGAACTCCTGCGCCGCTCGCTGGTGTCGGCGGGCCTCGGCGGGCTGGGAGCGGAGACCTTTTACCAGCAGGGCGGGTCGGCCGATTCGTTCGTCCGCCTCGGACTGTCCAATGTGACGAGTGCCGCCTGGCCGTCGCTGCTCGACCGGCTGGCCGAGGTGTTGGCCGGGGATCGACCGGACGGCTACCCCGGGCCGGCACCCGACGGCGCGGCCGGTGCCACGGACCTCGCGGCCGACGGGACCCAGGTCAGGGCGAGCACGCTGTGATGCTTGGGCACCTCGAATTCGCCCTCGGCGAGCCGCCGTCGCTCGCCGGCCGGGTAAGCGCGCAGCGAGACGCCGGAGACGTCCGGCCGCCCGGCTGCCTGCCAGTCGTGGACCGCCCCGAGCAGGTGCCGGTGCGCGGCGCCGGGCGTGCCGAACGCCCGGACCAGAAGCTCGAACACGGTGGGATCGGCCAGATCGAGCGGTTCACCGGGTCGCCGGGCGAGCGCCGCGAGGTCGGTTCCCCCGGTGACGGCGAAGGTGACCCGCTCGTGCCACGGCGGGTTCTTCCACTCGTACATGCACGGCACCGGCCCGGCGGCGACCCTCTCCGGCGATCCGGCGCTGATCAGCCGTACCGGGTTCGCGAGGTGGACCGACAGCCACAGGTCGAGGCCGTTGTGCACGTCGAGCAGCGTGGCCGACACGCCCGTCGGCTGGTCGTACGGCGGCGCGTCCAGCAGCCGGCGTACCGTGCCGACATCCACCGGCCGCTCGTCCGGGACCAGCAGTCGTACCCGCCGATCCGGGTCGATGTCGATCTTGTGTTCGGGCCCGGCGTTCGCACCTCGCAGCCGCATGAAGCCGCACTGCTCGACCGAGACCGACCGGAGGTGGTCGCCGTGGCGTTCGAACGCGACCGAGAGCTGGCTGCCGCGCACCGAGATCGGCAGCAGTACGCGCCCGCCGTCCGCGAGCTGGTCGAGCAGCGCGGGATACACGTCCCAGACACCGGCGGTGGCGATGATCCGGTCGTAGGGCGCTGCCTCGGCGTACCCCAGGGCACCGTCACCGCACCGGACGGTGACCGCCCGGTGGCCCGCCCGGGCCAGGTGCTCCCGGGCAGCGGCGACCAGGTCGGGCTCGATGTCGATGGTCACCACCCGTCCCTCGGCCCCGACCAGCGTGTCCAGCAGCGCCGCGTTGTAGCCGCTGCCGGTGCCGATCTCCAGGACGCGATGACCGGGCCGTACGTCGAGTTGGCCCAGCATGATGGCCATCATCGACGGCTGCGAGGACGAACTCATGATCCGGGCACCGCCGAACTTCACCGGCACCGCCTCGTTGAGGAACACCACCTCGGCCGGTACGCCGGGCAGAAACAACTCGCGAGGGACGCGCGCGAAGGCCTGGCGAATGTCAGGGTCGTCCACGACGCCGAGCCGGTCCAGGGTGTCGATGAGCGACTGTCGCAGATCGTCGATGCTCATGCTGGGGATCAGTACCCTTCGTATCGGGGCGAGCGACGCACGGGACCACGAAATATATCAAAGACGTCAATTGGTCTGGTGCCCTCGTCGCCGGCCCGGGTGGCGTGGCTCCTCGCCCGGGCCGGCGACCTGCGGTCCTCGGGCCGACCCGAACGCGCTGTCCGGTACTACCGGCGGGCCGGCAGGCTCGCGGCCCGGCGTGGCCAGCCGGCGCTGCGGGCCGCGGCGCAGGCGGGGTACGGTGCGGCGGCGCGGGACCGGCGCCGCTTCTCGGAGGCGGTGGTACCGCTGCGTGCGGCGGCCCTGGCCTACCAGCGCCTGGGCGACCGTCGGGGCCTGTCGTACGCCCTACGCAACCTCGGTGTGGCGCGACGCCATCTCGGACACCTCCACCAGGCGAGTCGGCTGCTCCGGGCGAGCCGGCGGTTGGCCACCGTGGCCGGTGACCCGCCGGGCGCCGCTGTCGCGACGCTGCACCTGGCCATCACCGAGCGGCTGCGCGGGGACCTGCACCTCGCGGCGGCGCTGCTGCGCGCCAGCGCCGAGCAACTGCGCGCGGTCGGCCGACCGCACCAGCCGGTGGTGGCCGGGCTTCACCTGGGCCTCACCGAGCTGGCTGCGGGCCGCACCGGCCAGGCACGCCGGCTGCTCCTGGAGAGTCTGGCCGGGTTCACCCGCCTCGGCGAGGAGCACTGGGTCGCGGTGAACCTGTTCTGCCTGGCGCAGGTCCCCGGCGGCGGGACGGAGCGGGTCGACGCCTACCTGGCGGATGCCCGCGCCCGGTTCGCCGAGTTGGGGGACGGGTGGTGGCTTCGGCGGCTGGACCAGAGCCTGGTCAGGACCGCGACAACGATGACGACCGGCAGCGCGGACAGGGACGCGTACCGTGCCGCCCGCGACGCCCCGAGTGGCGACCGATCGTCAGATGCCGGTGACCCGGCGCGCTCGGCCGGGTCGGGTGCGACCCGGCCGAGGGGTAAGGACCTGGACGGAAGGGAATATCCATGAGCGGGACCACAGCTCCCCGATACCGCTACGTGCGCTCGTTCACCAGCCTCATCGAGCGGGACAACCTCGACGCGGTGAAGAAGATCTACTATGACGAGTTCCTGCCCGCACTGGCTACCGGCCCGCGGCCCTACCAGGCGCATGCGCTCATCGAACTGGCCGACGACGCGTCCGATGTGGTCGAAGCGGTGATCCACACTCGCTGGGAGTCGCTCGACGCCCTGCACGAGGCGATGGGAATCGAGCAGGTCGGCACCTCGCTGATGCGCATGCTGCTGCTCAACAAGGAACGGCCGAAAATCGCCACGTACGTCATCGACGACCCGGACGCGGCGGGCGACGGGCCGGGCCGGCCGTGAACAGAGTGGCGCGCCGGGCGGCGGCCGGCCTGGCCGCGGTGCGGGACCGGCACCGGGCGTTGGGGTACCTGACCAGCACGGGATGGCGACCCACGTCGGCCGCGGTGGGCTACCTGCTGCTGCGCGCGACCGCACCCGCGGCGTTCGCTGTCACCGCCGGCGTCTTCGTCGACCGGATCGTCCGTACGCCCGGTGACCGGCTCGACGCCGGTGACTTGATGGTGGTGCTGGCGGTGCTCGCCGGACTCTTCACCATCCAGGAGTTGAGCACCGCGATGCACGCGCCACTGCGGCAGCTCATCGTCGGCGAGGTGAACGCGGTGATGCGACAGCGCGCCATGGCGGCGGCGCTGCGTGGCGGTCGTACCGAGTTTCTGGTCGAGGCGGAGACCCGGGCCTGGCTGGGCGAGTTGGGCGCGCTCACGCAGCAGTCCGGTACGCCGGGCGCGGCCGCCGCCGGCGTGGTCTTCGTGCTGGCCGAGTATCTGACCGCGTTCCTCGCGGTCGCCCTGCTGGCGACCTTCTCCTGGTCGCTGGCGGGCCTGCTGCTCGCCGCTGGCCTGTGCGTCCGGTTCACCTTCCGGTCCCGTTGCATGGCGTTGGCCGCCGCGTCGATGGAGGGCGCCGGCGAACGCACGGTCGCCCGGTACTACGCCGCCGTCGCGCAGGACCTCGGGTACGCCAAGGAGGTCCGGTTGTTCGGCCTCGGCACCTGGCTCGCCGACCGGTTCGACGACAGCGCGCAAGCCGGGGTCGCACCGCTGCGGCTGGAGCGTCGACGGCTGGCCGTGCCCCGGGTCGCCGCCGTCTACGGACTGGGCTTCGTGGCCGCCGCCGTCGCATTGGCCCTGCTCGCCCGGGCCGGCGCGCAGGGGCAGCTCAGCATCGGCCGGCTGGCCATGCTCATCACGGCCTGCTTCCTCGCTCTCGGCATCGGCCGGTTCTTCGAGGCGTGGGACTTCGACATCGAGTTCGGTACCCGGTTGGTGCCGGTGCTGGAAGCGCTGGAGCGCCGGACGGCCACCGCCGACCGGGCTGACAGCGGTGGCGCCGGCCCCGGCGTGGCGGTCGGCGCCGGCCCCGGCGTGGCGGTCGGGGCCGGCCCCCCGGACCTCCCAGGCACCCCAGGGGTGGGCGGCGCCCTGGTCACGACCGGTGCTTCTCCGGTCGAGAGCGACGGGACCCCGGAAAACCGGCCGCATGGCGTCCGGCTGGTGGACGTCGGGTTCGGTTACCCAGGTTCCGCCGGCGCGGTGCTCGACGGCGTCAACCTCGACATCCCGTACGGTCACTCGTTGGCGATCGTCGGTTCCAACGGCGCCGGGAAGACGACGCTGGCCAAGCTGCTGTGCGGGTTGTACCGGCCGGTCCGCGGGCAGATTCTGCTCGACGGTGACGCACGCCCCGACGCCGCGGAGGATCTGCGGCGGCACACCTCGGCGATCTTCCAGAGCTTCCTGCGGTACCGGGCCACCGCAGCCGAGAACATCGCCTTCGGCGCGGTCGAGCATCTCGCCGACCGTGCCGGGGTCACCAGCGCGGCCCAGCGCGCCGGCGTACTCGACGCGCTCCGGGCGTTGCCGCACGGGCTGGACACCGTGCTCTCCGCCGACCACCCGGGTGGTGCGGACCTGTCCGGCGGGCAGTGGCAGCGCGTCGCGTTGGCCCGCGCGCTCTTCGCCGTGGATCACGGAGCCCGGATGCTGATCCTCGACGAGCCCACCGCCAGCCTCGACGTCCCGGGCGAGACCGAGTTCTTCGAGCTGTTCCTCATGCTGGCCGGGCATACCACGCCGGTGCTCATCTCGCACCGGCTGTCCACGGTGCGGCACGCCGAACGCATCGTCGTGCTGGACGAGGGGCGGATCGTCGAGGCGGGCTCGCACGAGGAACTGATGACCGACGACACCCGGTACCGGCGGATGTTCCGGTTGCAGGCGTCCTACTTCCATACCCCGGCCGGCGCGACCGACGGAGGCGCACGATGAGCCGGGCCGGTGCCGGGTTGCGTTTGGCGCTCGCCACGGCCGCTCGGACGGATCGTCGCAGGTTGCTCCTGGGCGCCGGGCTGATCGTCGGCTCCGGCGTCGTGGGCGGCTCGTTCCCGTTGTGGTCGAAGTACGTCATCGAGGCGGTGCTCGACGGCGGGGCCGGGCCCGCGGCCCTCGCCGCGGTGGCGCTGGCCGCGTCCTGGGTGCTGGCAATGGGGATGTCCAACGTGGGCGCCCTCGCGCTCTACGACGTCCGCGACGCGATGGACATCACCGCACAGCGTGCGCTGATCCGGGCGACAGCCCGGGTGCAACGGCTGGACGGCGTCGAGTCACCCGCATATCAGGACACGCTGGCCCTGGTCCGCGCCGAGCCGGACTGCCTCTCCCGGTGCGTCGACGCGGCGGCCTGGTCGGCCTGCCTACTGCTGCAGACCACGGTCGCGGCCGGGCTGCTGGCAACCGTACATCCGGTACTGCTCGGGCTGCCGGTGCTGGCCGTCGTCGCGTTCCTCGTCGGGGCCTGGTACCAGCGAGGCGCGGAGCGGGTCGAAGTGGCCACGTCCGGCGACGAGCGGCTCGCGGCGGCGCAGTTCACCCTCGCGCTGGACCCTGCGGCCGGCGCCGAACTGCGCGTCTTCCAGCTTCCGGGCGAGCTGCTGCGCCGACATGCGGCCCTGTGGCGGTCGGTGGTGGGCCGTCGGGTGGCGGCCGAGACCGGAGCGGCGTTGGGACGCAGCCTCGGGCTGCTCGCGGTGAGCCTGGGATTCCTGGCCGCGCTGGCCTTCGTCGCGCTGCTGGTGCCCAGGGGACGGGCCACCCTTGGCGATCTGCTGCTGGTGTACGCCGCCGGCCAGCAGGCGTACATGCTGACCGGCAGCAGTGTGCTGGCCACCACCCGGCTGTACCGGCTGGCCGTCGCCGCCGGTCGGCACCACTGGCTGGCGGAGTACCCGGAGCGGGCCGCCGTGGAGGCATCGCCTGAGGTATCGCACCGGTCCGCGCCGGCCGCGGTGTTGGACGGCATCGAGCTGCAGAGCGTGACCTTCCGCTATCCCGGCGCCGAGCGGCCCGCCCTGAGCGGCGTCACCGCGCGTATCCCGGCGGGCTCGGTCGTCGCGCTGGTCGGGCACAACGGAGCGGGCAAGTCCACGTTGGTCAAGCTGCTCTGCAAGCTGTACGAGCCGAGTAGCGGCGGCATCGCGGTGGACGGGACCGACCTGCGCGAGATCCCGACCGACGCGTGGCGCGACCGGCTCACCGGCGGATTCCAGGACTTCGCCCGGTTCGAGCTGCGGGCCCGGGAGTCGGTCGGAGTCGGTGACCTCGCCGTCCTCGACGACCTTGCGCGGGTGCGCGCGGCCCTCGACCGGTGCGGGTACGGCGGGCTTGAGCGGGAGCTTCCCGCCGGTCTGGACACACCGCTGGGCGCGGTGTTCCCGGATGGGGTGGGTCTGTCCGGCGGGCAGTGGCAGCGCGTGGCACTCGGCCGGTCCGCGATGCGTCGGGATCCGCTCCTGCTGTTGCTGGACGAGCCGACTGCGAGCCTCGACGCGCAGGCCGAGGACGACATCTTCCGGACATACGCCAAACTAGCCGCGACCGGAGCCGCGGACGGCCGGATCACCATGCTGGTCACGCACAGGTTCTCCACGGTGCGGGTCGCGGACCTGATCCTTGTCCTGGACAGCGGCAGGCTGGTCGAGTCCGGCAGTCACGACGAGCTGATGAGCCGGGCGGGGGTGTATGCCCGGATGTACCGCGCCCAAGCCGACGGGTACCGATGACGGGCGGGTACCCGATCGAGGGTCGTGCGGTGCCGGCCGCTCCATCCGGGCTGGCGCGGGTGTGCCAGGGGTGCCGGCCGGCGCAGCGCCGGCACCCCTGTCAGAACGAGACCGGCAGGGTGTCCAGGCCGCGTAGGGTGAAGGTCTCCCGCCAGCGCGGCGTCTCGTCGACCAGCTTCATGTCCGGGAACCGGCGGGCTATCTCGGCGAAGACCGCCTGGGCCTGCAGGCGGGCCAGCGGCGCGCCGAGGCAGAAGTGGATGCCGGCGCTGAAGGTGAGGTGCTGGTTGTCCGTGCGGGTGATGTCCATCCGGTCGGGGTCGGCGAACCGCTCGGGGTCGCGGTTCCCGGCGCCGATGAGCAGGACCAGGTTCCGGCCGGGCTCCAGGTCCATGCCGCGTAGCGAGATGGGTTCGTGGACGACGCGGCTGGTCATCTGGACCGGGGCCTCGTAGCGGAGCATCTCCTCCACGGCGGAGGGGGCCAGCTCCGGCCTGGCGGCGAGCAGGTCGAACTGGTCCCGGTTGCGCAGCAGCGCGAGCAGTCCGTTGCCGATCAGGCTGCTGGTGGTCTCGTGCCCGGCGACCAGCAGCAGGGCGGACATCGACAGGACCTCGTCCTCGGTGAGCCGGTCGTCCTGGTACCGGGCTTCCACCATGGCGCGGAGCAGGGTGTCGTCACTGGTTGCCCGGCTGTTCAGGTGGTGCCGGAAGTAGGAGCGGAGTTCCCGCCGCGCACTCCGCCCGGCCTCGTTGGCCTCCGCCGAGACGACGGGGTCGAGCAGGTAGAACAGAGTGGTCGACCATTCCTTGAAGCGGCCGTGGTCATCGGCGGGTACGCCGAGTAGCTCGCAGATGATGGTGAGTGGCAGGGTGACGGCCAGATCCCGGATGACGTCCATGCCACCGTTCGCGGCGGCCCTGGTCAGCAGTTCGTCGACCAGCGACTCGACGCGTGGCCGTACCGCCTCGATCCGTTTGGCGGAGAAGGCGCTGTTGACCAGCCGGCGCAAGCGGGTGTGGTCCGGGGGGTCGAGGAACAGGATGTCCTGTGCACCCTCCAGGAAGACGTCGGTGACCGGCGGGGTGTCTCCGCTGATCCGGCGCGGGTCGCGGCCCAGCCGGTTGTCACGCAGCAGGGCGGAGATGTCCTGGTATCCGCTGAGGAACCAGAAGCCCGGTGGGTCGAGGAACACGACCGGGTCGTGGGTCCGCAGCGCGTGGTACAAGGGATACGGATCGGCCCGGACGGCCGGGTCGAAGAGCGCCATGATCGATGGACTGTCCACTGTTCCCCCATGGTGTATGGCGATCGGTTGTCTCCGGGCGAGGTCAGTGACCCTGGCCGGGACCCAGACCGATCAGGTTCTTCTCGAACTGCCGGGGCCCGGGTACGTAGGAATTGATCAGGTCGAACGAGTCGATGCACGACAGGCTCTCGGCCACCGGATACACGATGTCCTCGACCGCGCGCAGCTCGGCCGAGGCGGTGGCCAGGTGTCGCTCGATCTGGTCGCGGGAGACCACCGGCAGGTCGGGTGCCCCGGCCGATCCGCCGGGGACGGGTGCCGAGTCGCCGGGCGCCAGCGCCGACGCGAGGCGCTGCCAGTACCGGTGCCGCACGGCGGCGGCGAAGGCGCGGGTGGCCGGCAGGCAACTGCTGACCCTGGTGCCGTCGGGCATGGTGTGGAAGCGCTTGGCCGGCCGGGCGTCCGGTGGGCCGCTCGTGGCGTTGACGTACATGTTGCCGGTCTCGATGAACAGCCGCAGAAACTCCACTCCCGCCGCCGCGACGAGGTCTGCGGTGTACTCCGCCGGGTCGTCGTTGCGCGACACCACGAGGGTGGTCAACGGCTCGTCGTCGGAGATGACGTCGCGCTCCCCGGGCAGCACGCCGTCCTCGTGGATGAGGGCGCCGCCGGCCAGCCGCACGAGGTAGCCGAGGCCGGTCGCGGCCAGCAGCGCGTCCACGGCGGCGGCGAACAGGGACGGCGGCGCTCCGGCCGGGTCGCGGATCACGTCTGCCGGCACCACGTAGCTCTCCCCGGCCGGCAGGCACCGGTCCGCGTCCGCGACCAGTGCCCGGTGCGGGCCCACGGCCAGGGCGGGGACGCCCGTCCAGCCGTCGCGGAGCAGTTCGACTGTCGCGGACGTGACCGGCTGGCAGAGCAGGTGTTCGAGGATGGTGACCCCGAGACGCCGGCCGGAGTCCTCGATCGGTCGGCCCCCGGTCGCCTTGTCGATCTCGTCGCGCTGCTCGTGCCGGTGGTACCGGTTCCGGACGCGGTCCCATCGGAACGGTTCGGCGTGCAGGTACCAGCGATGGATGTGCAGACCGTCGGCGGCCAGCAGCCACGCGTCCTGAAGAGTCACCACGTCCGTCGTCTCCACTTTCCGCGGCACGGGTCAGCGAGGGTGGCGGAGGATCCTGCTGAAGGCGCGCTGCCGTCGTACGAGCCGCGCGTCGCGGGGTCACTCCTGCAGAGCGATAGCCGTCTCAATCGCGGTGCGCTGATCCTACCAAATGCTGCGTGGCGGTACCAGGCGCTCCATTGCGGGAATGGTCGCGATGCCGTAACGCCGAAGGTTTCCTACGATTTGGAACTCGGAATCGAGGGCGCCGGGGGAGACGTGACCGCTCTTGTTGATGATGATGCCGGTTGACTAGCCGGCGTTGGCGTGGTTGGCTGTCTGGCAGACATCGACAGGAGCCGACCTGATGCCGGCGACGGATGATTGACGGGGGACATTGATGAATGCGACCAACACTTGATCGTAATTTGACCGCAACCCGACCGTAGGGCCTGGCTGAACGCGGGTCTGCGTGTCATGACGCCGGTGTAGCGGTGATCTCCTGGGCAGACGGCCACGGCGTGCTCTGCCCTCACATGCACATTTCGCATGCACCTTGATTGGTTGTTCTCCTCGTGGTGGGAGCAGAGTGCGTGATGGAGTCATTGGTGGTTCCCGGCATGCTGCATGCGGCGGCCAAGGCCGTGCCGGAAACGATTGCATTGATTCTCGACGGCGATCGTGAGTTGACCTACGGACGCTGGCGGGAAAGGGCCGACCGGTTTGCGGTCGCGCTTCAGACCCGGGGTGTCAAACAGGCGGACCGGGTCGGCCTGGTCTACTCCGGTGGTGACTGGCTGGACTACGCCGTTGCCTATTTCGGAGTCCTGACCTGTGGCGCCACCGCCGTGCTGCTGTCGGGGCAGCCGCCCGCCGACAAGCTGGCGCGGCTGGCGGTCACCTACCGCCTGGCACTCGTGGTCGTGGGGTCGGGGGACGTCGGCTCCAGTGAGGCCTGCGCGGTGCTCCGACACGCCGACCTGGAGGGTGGCGTGGAGCCGGGTGCGAAGCCACGACCGGTCACCATCGGCCCCGACGACGTTGCGGAAATCATCTTCACGTCCGGCACCCAGGGGCTCTCCAAGGGTGTCGAGGCGACCCACCGCAGCATGCTGTACCGGAGCAAGCGACCCGACCCCCGGGTCCTGATGCACCCACTGCCGCTCGGCAGCGCCGCCGCCCAGATGCTCATGGTGGACGCCGTACGCGGCCACCAGACACTCGTGGTGATGTCCGAGTTCCACCCGGGACGGTTCTGCCGACTGGTCATCGCACACGAGCCATGCTGGATCGGCATGGCCCCGGCGGTCGGCGCGATGCTGGTTCGGGCCGGTGCGCACCGCAGGTTCCGGCTCAGCTCCGTCACCGGCGTGACGTTCGTCAGCGCTCCGCTGCAACCGGCCACCCTCGGCCAGCTCAGCCTGCTGTTCCCGGCCGCGACCATCCGCAACTACTACAGCTCGACCGAGGCGGCACCGGCGGGTGTGGGCACCGTGTTCGACCCGGCGCGGCCGCTCTCCGTCGGCAGACCGGACGACGGCTGTGAGGTGCGCGTGGTCGACGACGACGGCGACGAGGTAGCCGCCGGCGTGCGCGGCGAGGTCCTGTTGCGCGCGGAGGGCGCCGGCACCCGGCGGTACGCCGACGACCAGGCCGCCACCGACCGGACCTTCCGGGACGGCTGGGTGCGCACCGGTGACATCGGATACCTCGACGATGACGGATACCTGTTCCTGGTGGACAGGAGGGCCGACACGATCAACGCGGGAGGTATGAAGATCTCCACCCTGGAGGTGGAGCACGCGCTCGGTCAGCACCCGTCGGTGCTGGAGGTGGCGGTCTTCGGCCGGCGCCACCCCGTCCTCGGTGAGGTGGTCGAGGCGGCGGTGATCGTGGACCCGGAGTCCCCGGGGACCGATTCCGCGGCTCTCATTCGGTTCTGCGCCGAGCGGTTGGCCCGGCACCAGGTGCCGGCGCGAGTTCACCTGGTGGACGACTTTCCCCGCAACGCGTTGGGCAAGCCCCTCAAGCGGGTCCTGGCGGAACGGGCGGCCGACGCCGGTGGGCGGGAACGGGCGGGAGAGGAGAAGAATGATGGCCGGACCCGGTCTGGGCGAGAACTCTCCGCCCTCGGTTGACCCGCCCGGGCCGGGCCTGGGCGGCGCGGGGGCCACGGGTGCCGGACCGAACGGGCCGTCGATCAGGCTGACCACCAAAGCGGTGGTGGTACGCGACGGAGCACTTCTCCTGGTCGAGTACCGCTGCCCCGGCGACACCGGACACTTCAGTCTGCCCGGCGGCCGTACCCGACCGGGCGAGAGCCTCGCTGAGGCGCTCGCCCGCAAGGTGCGCGAGGAGACCTGCCTGGAGGTACGGGTAGGACCGCTGTTCCTGGTCGTCGAGTACGTGCCCGACCGGCACGGGCAGGTTCACGGGCCCCTGCACCGGGTCCAGCTCCTGTTCCGGTGCACAGCGTTGGACACCGGGCAGGAACCCCGGATGCCCGACACGCACGAGCCGGGCCAGTACGCGGTGCACTGGATGCCGCTGACCGAACTGCCCCGGATCCGGTTGCAGCCAGCGGTGGCGGAACCGTTGTGCGAGGCGTTGGCCGGTCCCGGCGGGCGAGACCTGCTGGCGTGGTGATCACTGCGGCGCGGTGACCCACGGGTGGTACTTCGGTGGAACCGACAACAGGATGGGAGAACGGGGACGATGAACGGGGCGCAGGCCATCAGCGTGAGCGTGAAGGCCGTTGTCATCGAGGACGACCGCATTCTGCTGGTCGAGTACCAGTATCCGGGCGACACCCACTACAACCTGCCCGGCGGCCGGGCCCGCTACGGCGAGCCGCTGCGTGAGGCGCTCGTCCGCAAGGTGCGGGAGGAGACCGGCGCCGAGGTCGAGGTGGACCGACTGCTCTTCGTGGTCGAGTACGTGCCGGAGCGCTGGGACTACGAGTTCGGCGACTACCAGAAGGTGCAGTTCAACTTCCTCTGCCGGATGGCGCCGGGAAGCCCGCGTCCCGCCATGCCGGAGGAACTCGACGACAAGTACCAGACCGCGGTGAGCTGGGTGCCGCTCGACGAGATGGAGCAGCTCGTCCTGCTGCCCAAGGTCACCCCCGCGATCAAGGCGGCGCTGGCCGAGGACGGCCGCGCGGACCCGTTGGTCGACCGATGGTAGCCGGCACCGATCCGGTCGAGGTTTGGGACGCCGAGTTCGAGAGCCTGTTGCGGGCGAACCTGCGGCTGTTGCCGGCCGACGAACGACTGACCGCCGACGCACCGCTGGCCGACCTCGGCCTCGACTCGGTGTCCACCCTGGAGATCCTTGCGGCCATCGAGGAGCGGTACGGCGTGGAGCTGGGCGAGGAAACGCTGAGCGACGAGGTTTTCGCCACCGCGGGGGCACTGTGGACCGCGCTGCGGACAGCGACGCCCGGGAGCAGCCGATGAACCGGGTCGACCCGCTCTGGAAGGTGGTGCAGGAAGGGCTGGCCACCTACCACCCCGACCGTATCGAGGACCACCCGTACGTGCGGTTCTACATGTTGAACGAGGGCCGTTTCCCGGACTTCCTCGGTCTGGCCGAGCAGGCGCACCCCGAGGTGTACGACGAGCTGATGCGGCGTTACCGGCAGCGCTGCTCCGGAGCACTGGATGAGGAAGCGCCTGGCCGGATCTCGCCCACCTCCCGTACCGCGCAGCACTTCTACTACCTGGTTCGGCTGGTCGCCAAACTGGGATCACCGGAGCCACACCGGATCTGCGAGATCGGGGGTGGCTACGGAAACATGATGCGGATGCTCGTGCAGCTCGGGCTGTGTCGCAGCTACCACGTGGTGGACATCGCGGGCGTTGTCGACCTGCAGCGCCGCTACGCCGCGCGGGTGCTCGACGCCGGGCAGCTCGCCCGGACCCGGGTCCTCAACGTGGAGGACGAGAAGGATGTCGTCGAGCTGAGCGCCACCCGGTACGACGTCGCGCTCTCCTTCTTCGCGGTCAGCGAGGTGCCGTACGAGATGCGCCAGTGGTATCTGGAGCGGGTGCTGTTCCCGGCCTCCGCGGTCTACCTCGTGGGTCAGCAGCGATGGCGCGCCCAGCCGGTCGGCGAGCATCTGATCGGGGCGTTGGCCGAGCGGTTCTCGCTGGACAAGTACGACTTCTTCGCGCCGTCCGACCAGGAGAGCCCCACCTTCGAACTGTTCGCCGACCGGCGAGCCGACGGCGCGGACAGCGTCCCGGGGCGGCCGTGATGGCGGTCCCGGTGTGCCGGGCGGCCATCCCGGGGTGCAGCGGCGGAGGCCGGCCGTGAGGTCCTACGGGTACGCCTCGACCTGGCGCCGGCTGATCCCGGGGCACCTGCTGGTCGACGCGGACTGGCTGGAGCCGGTCGAGGACCTGATCGCTCGGCCGGACATCCGGTCTCGGCTCCGGCAGCACGACCTCGACCGGAGCTACCCCCGGGACGTGGTGGAGAAGCTGTGGAGTCTGGGCGCGGGCACGGCGTTCGACCCGGACACGGCGACCGCCGCGCAGATCGGGGCGTTGAACGAACTGCTGGCCCGGCACAGCGGCAGCCTGGCCATCACGATCGGGGTCAACGGACTGGCGCTGCTTCCGGTCTACCTCCGAGCCACTCCCGCCCAGCGGGACCTGGTCCGGGTCCGGCAGGCCGACGGCGTCCTGGCCGGTCTGCTGCTGACCGAGTGGTCACACGGCTCGAACCTGTCCCGCAACACCGCGACGGCCACGGCCATCGGTCCGGCCACCGGGGGCGACCCGTCCGTCGGGGCTGCCCACCGCTACCGGGTGGCCGGGGAGAAGCATCTGATCAACGGCGGGACCGAGCACGACCTGCTGGTCACACTACTGAGACTGGGGCAGGAGGACGGCCCGTCCACCGCGGAGGAGCTCTTTGCACTGTTCCTGATCGACCGCGACGACACGGTACGTCCGCTGCCCGGTTGGGCCACCCTGCCCGTACCCGCTGCGGACATCTCGGGAGTACGGTTCGAAGGCACGTTGGTGCCGGCCGAGCGGATGATCGGCGCGCCCGGTGAGGGGCTGGAGATCATCGCGCAGACCCTGGCGCTGTCCCGGGGCGGTATCGGCGCGCTGGCCTCCGGCGCGGTCGGCGGCGCGCTCGCGGAGGCGCTTGGGTACGCATCGACCCGTGACGTCTACGGCGGCCCGATCATCGGGCTCGGCGCCATCGCCGAGCACCTGGTGCGGATGCGGGCACTCGACCTCCTGGTGTCCGCCACGTCGGTCAAGGCGACCGTCCTGTCCAACGCGATGGGAACGGCGGCGACGCACTTCACCGCCGTGGCCAAGTATGCCTGCTGCGCGTTGGCCGAGGCGGCTGTCGGCGAGGGCAGGGCGGTGCTCGGTGCCCGTGCGCTGCTGGAAGAGACGCACTACACCGGCTTCGTCCGGGACGTGCTGCTGTACGGCGTGTTCGACGGCACCAGTCACGTCATCCTCGACCAGCTGCGCTGGCGCCTGCGACGCTTCGCGGCCGCCGCGGAGGCCCCCGCGGAACCGGTGGCGCGACTTGCCGACGCCTACGCGGCGGCGCCCCGGGCGCTCGTGGACCTCGCCCGGCGGCGATCCAGGCCTTACCTACCACCGATCGCGGCCAGGTGCGCGGGCCTGGCCACGGCCAGTGGGTCGGCACGGGTGCGGGATCTGCACCGGTTGGTCTCCGAGCTGTGCGCGGTCTGCGCCAGGGTCCCCGCCGACGCCGACGACCAGGCGTGGTGGTTTGCCGCCGCGGCCATCCTGGCCGAGGCCGAGGCGCTGTTGGCGGCCTGCGAGCTGGTCGACCCGGACTGCCGGCGCGCGCTGGGCCTGACCGGAGTCCACCCGGAGGACCTGGAGGGAGCCCTGGACTACGCGCTCGGCTGGCGCTGCCCGGAACTGCTTGGCCGACTGGAGTCCCTCGCCGACGACCTCGGCGCACCGGTCACGTCACCGCCCGGTGGGACCGGGGCCGACGATGCTGCCGCCGACCCGGTCACGAGCGGTCGGGCCGCCGCCGGGTGGACCGCCGCCCGGCGGCGGGGGCGTCGGGCGCTGACCGGGGTGGGCCCCGGGTCGCACGCGGAGCGGTCCTCGACGGAGGGGCTTCCGTCATGACCGGAACGCCCGAGGGGCTGCTGTCGTGGTTGGACGACCCCGCCGAGGAGCGCGGGATCCGGTTCGCCGGTCCGGGCGACGAGTGGGAGTTCTGGTCGTACCGCCGGTTGGCCGAGTTGACCCGACGTGTCTCCACCGGACTGGCGGCGCGGCTTGAGCCGGGCGCGGTGGTGGGCATCGTGCAGGGATCCGGCCCGTCGTTCGTGGCGACCCTGTTCGGCGCGATGACGGCCGGATGCGTACCCTCACCGCTCGCCCCGCCGCTGGCGTTCCAGGACGCCGACGCGTACGCCGCGCATGCCGTCGGGCTGCTCCGGTCGTCCCGGGCAGCGGCGGTCGTCGCGGACGAGGATCTGGTGGCCGACCTGGCGCCGCTGGCTGCGGTGGCCGGCGTGCGCTGGGTGACCACGGCCGGTGAACTGACGCTCGGATGCCCGCCGGACGGGCCGGCGCCGGAGGCGCGGCGCCCAGCGGAACTGGCACTGGTGCAGTTCACCTCGGGCAGCAGCGGCGCGGCCAGGGGGGTACGGGTGCCTCGCCGGGCGGTCGAGGCCAACGTGGCGGCCATCCGGCGGTGGCTGGAGATGACGCAGGTCGACGTGACGGCGTCCTGGCTGCCGGTCCACCACGACATGGGTCTGATCGGCTGCCTACTGGCACCGGTGGTCAACCGGAGCGACCTCTGGCTGATGCGCCCCGAGCAGTTCGTTCGCAACCCGACGCGCTACCTGCGCTGCTTCGACACGTCCGGGGCCACCCGGGGAGGCGGGGCGGCGCTCACCGCGATGCCCAACTTCGGCCTGGCGCACATCGTCCGTCGGGTGCGCGCCGAGGCGCTGCGCGGCGTGGACCTCTCCGGGTGGCGCGCGGTCATCCTCGGCGCCGAGCGGATCGACGCCGCCATGCTGGAGGCGTTCGACGCGCTGCTGCGCCCGCACGGCTTCTCGCGCCGCGCCCTGCTTCCCGCGTACGGGCTGGCGGAGTCGACGCTGGCCGTGACCGGCCTGCCGCTGGCCGAGGAGTGGCGGGCCACGGTCGTGGACCCGGGCGGACTGGAAGCCGGGCGGCGGATGCCGACGCCCGTCTCGCCGGGCGCCGGTCGGCGGCTGGTCGGCTGCGGCAGGCCTCTGGCCGGTACCACCGTGGAGATCCGGGACGACGAGGGCAGGCTCCTGCCGCCAGGCACTCTCGGCGAGATCGTCGTACGCGGCCCCTCGGTCGCGGCCGGTTACCTGGAGGGAACCGCCGAGGGGTCGGCCAGCGCGTTCCTCCCGGACGGCGGCCTGCGCTGCGGCGACGCCGGTTTCCTCGGCGAGGACGGGCAGCTGTACGTGCTGGGCCGGCTCGGCGACAGCATCAAGGTACGTGGCCGGGCGGTGTTCGCCGAGGACATCGAGTCCGTGCTCGCCGAGGGAGGCATTCCGCCGTCCCGGGCGGTGGCGCTGCTCGGGGCGCGAGCCGGCGTACCCACCCTGGTCGTGGTGTTCGAGTCCGCCCGGCCCGAGTGGCTGGCATACGCCGCCACCTGCGCCCGGGCCCGGGCGGAGGGGGTGGAGATGGTCCTGCTCGACGCCCCTCGCGGCACTGTCGTACGGACGTCGAGCGGCAAGCCGAGGCGGCGTCTGCTCTGGTCGCGTTACCTGCGCGGCCAGTTGCCGGGCGTGGTCAGGTCCCCCGGCGACCAGGCGGTGTCCAACTCGGCTGTAGCGACGACCGGAGGTGTCGGTTGACCAGGAACGGTTTCGGCGACGGAGCGGCCGCCGTGTGGAACGAGGAGCGGCTACGGTCATCGGTGCGGGCGCTGGTCCTCGAACTCGCGCCGCACCCGGCGGTGTCACCATCCGCGGAGGCGCGGCTGGTGGAGGACCTGGGTTTTCACTCGCTGGCCCTGCTGGAGCTGGCGCTCACCCTCGAGGACGAGTTCGGCCTCCCGAAGATCAACCAGGCGGTCGCCCGGGGCATCCGCACGATCGGCGCGGTCGAGGACCACGTGGTTGGGGTTCTGACCGCGGCCGGGCCGGTTGACGCGGTCGATCCCGGAGGTGGGCGGACGGGGCTCGGACCGGTGGCGGATTCCGCCCGAAACGCGGGCGACGCCGTGCCGGACCCGACGCGGGAGCGGGCCGATGAGTAAGCCAGCGAGGGAGACCCCGGCAGGGCGTCCGGGCAGCATGCTCGTCACCGGAGCCAGCGGTATCGTCGGCAGTGAGCTGATGGCCCAGGCCCGCGCCCAGGGCTGGGATGTCGTCGGCGTGGGCCGGCGGGGCGACCCTGCCAACGGCGTGCTGACCTGGCGGATGGGCGCCGAGCCGCCGCCGGCCGAGATCGACCGGCCGTGGGACGTGGTCATCCACTCCGCGGCGGACACCCGGTGGAATCTGCCGCTCGCCGAGGCCCGGTCGGCGAACCTGGCCCCCACCGAGGCGCTCACCACGGTCGTGGGGCGGCAGACCTTCGTGGTGCACCTCTCGACGTTCTTTGCCGCCGGTCGCACCGGCACCGCGCGTTCGCCGGCACCGGAGGACTACCGCAACAGCTACGAGTGGTCCAAGGCAGCCGCCGAGCGGTTCGTCCGCGACACGTTTCCACGGTCCGTCATCGTCCGCCCACCCATGATCATCGGGCGGTCGACCGACGGGGTGATCACCCGCTTCAACGGCATCTACACGGTGCTCGGTGCTGCCACCTCGGGCCTGCTGGCGGTGGTGGTCGGCGATCCCGACGCGCGGGTCGAACTGGTACCGGTCGACGCCACGGCCGCCCTGGTGCTCGCCCTGGCCCGGGACCGGGACGACTCGGTGCCCGTGCACGTGCTGGGTGCGGGCGAGGAGTGCCTCACCCTGCGGGAGATCATGGAGATCGGATTCAGCGCGCTGAACGCCGTCCGTCGGGCCGAGGGCGTCGAACCGGTCGAGTCGCCCCCGTTCGTCGGGGTCGACGCCTGGGAACGCTTCTACCTCCCGTTCTCCCAACCGCATCTGAACGAGCGTCAACGGTTGACGATCGATATCCTCGACGCGTTTCGGCCGTACTTCGCGGAATCCATCACTCAGAACATCACCGACAAGGTCACCGATGTCGGGCCTGCGGTCGACACGGCGGTGCGCTGGTGGGCGCGCCGCCGTTCTCGTATCGCGCTTCGATCACCGTGGCGGTGGTCGCTCGGGTCAACTGGAAACGGACCGTTGTGAAAGGGCGCCTAGCGATGAAGACGAGGAACGCACGAGGGCTACTCGGCCCGCGGGCGCTGTGGATCGGCGTGTATGACGGGTTCTCCGCGAAGCTGGTGGCGAGATCGTGGCTAGCGGGCACCCTGCCGGCGGAGAGTGCGCTCTGGGTGTCGAGCTTCTGCGTGTCGGCGAGCCTGCGGGCATGCCCGGACGCGTCGATCGTGAGCTCGACCGAGATGATCGCGGTGGGACGGTACGTGGAGACGGCGGCCGGTGGGATGCCGGTCGTCCTCGACTGCGACTGCGGTTACGGGGACGCCGACGTCTTCCGGCACGTCATCGAAGAGATCTGCCGGACCAGCCGGATCGCGGCCGTTTGTTTCGAGGACAAGGTGTTCCCCAAGCGGAACTCCTTCTACGGACGGGACGAGCAGCACCTGGAGCGGCTGGACGTGTGCGTCGAGAAGATCCGGGCGGCGGCGGAAAGCCGGACCCGGCATCGCGACAACCTGGCCATCGTGGCGCGTACCGAGGCGCTGGTCGCCGGTCAGGGCGTGGACGCGGCGTTGGAACGGCTGGACGCGTTCGCCTCGGCAGGTGCCGACGCCCTGATGGTTCAGGCGACGGGCCCGATCGACGAACTCGACGAGGTGTGCCGGCGCTGGTGTGCGGTGTCCGACGTGCCGCTGGTGGCCGCGCCCACCATGTACCCCAACCATTCGCCGGAACATTTCTGGAGCAACGGCTTTGCCGTCTACATCTACGCCAACCAACTGCTGAGAGCCGCCGGGTACGCCGCCGACGCGACGCTGCACTCGCTCGCGGACACCCTCAGCCCGCCGGCAGCCCAGGCCGACGGGATGTGGTCGGTGACCGACCTCAACGACCTCGTGGGCGCCTCGCCGGAACAGCGGCGGGAGACGCTGCACAAACGTCGCCTGGAGGCGGTCGTCGGCGCCGGTATGGCGGCCGGCACGCCCCCTCCCGAATGAACCCTGCTCGCTTCCCGGCCCGGACGGAAGCAGCGGCGAAGGGCACCCTCCGGTGAAGTTGTTCGATGACCGGTCAGACCCGCTTCGAGCATGAGTTGTTTCGCATAGCCCAGGTCCGCGCACGAATACGATGACGGCGTTCGGCGACGTTCACGGCACGGCCGGATGCCGCGAGGAAATGGAGACCTGTTGAAGCGACACATGTTCGTCGTCCTCGAAGGGGGCGACGGCTCCGGGAAGACCAGCGTCCGGAAGCACCTCTTCCGACGGCTGGTGGACGCCGGTGACGAGGTGCTGACCGTCATACAGACGTCCTGGCTCGTGCCGGAGCACACCGAGGTCATCACCAACGCGCGGTTCCACCAGACGGAATATCCGCCGGAGGTGATCACGAGGGCTTATGTCGGCGACAAGGAGGCGACGACACGGTACTTCGTCGAGCCGCACCTGCCGTTCCGACATGTCGTCGGCGACCGCTACGTCGCCAGTGACATGGTCTACCACCGGCTGCTCTGGGACATACCGCCGGAACGCACGTACGAGGCGTACGCGGCGAGTTCGATCCGCTTTCCCGACCTGACGGTATTCGTCGACACCGACCCCGACACCGCGTACGCCAGGTTGCAGAACCGGGCCGGTGACCGGCGGAACCGATGGGACACGCTGGAGGCGCAGAAGACCCTGTACGAGGCCTTCCAGGAAGCGCTTTTCAGTGGGCGTTACCCCCGACTCGGCTCGGTGGTGCGGGTGGACAACCGGGGCTCCTTCGAACAGACCGCCGCCGCGGTCGACCGACACGTGCTGCCGCTGGTGAGGGCGGTCGGCGCGGAATCGACGTCCAGAGAAGGACGGTGATGCGATGCGCTGATGTCACGACAGGCGTGACCGACCGGAGAAGTCCCTCGCACGACGTCCGACAACTAGAGCGTAAGGAACTGGTCATGGTGTTGTTACCAACGATCCTGTGCTACTCGGTGGAAGGGTTCCTGCGACCGGCCGAGGCAGCCGAAATCTGCGACGAGATGGATATGCACAAGGCGGGCCTGCCCCAGGAGCGGGTGCTCGCGGGCGGCGGGAACTCGATTCACACCGTCAAGAACCTGACCGTCGAGCAGGCCGTGCAGGTGTACGAGCCGAAGGGACGGGTCGAGGTGCTGGAACTGCCGCCGCGGGTGCTCGACATTCTGGGCGAGGCGGTGTCCCGCAACATGCCCAACATCTGTCGTGCCTACCCCGAGGTGCGGACCGTCGGTCCCTGGTTCTACGTGGAGTACGAGCCGGGGCAGTTCATCACGCCGCACGCCGACCAGTACAAGAACAAGAATGCCCCGGAACACCCGAAGATCGGCGGGCTGAGTGTTCAGCTCAACGACGGTTTCACCGGCGGTGAGTTCTACGTGGAGACCTGTGGGTCGCCCGATATCTGGACCGAGGCGGACGGCGAGACCCGGCTCATCCGCCGGGCCAACGACTCCTCCGAGGAGTTCCGCTCCATTCCGCGTACCCGCTGGACGTCGACGCCCGCCGTGGGCACGGCCTTCATGTACGGATCGCAGTTGGTGCACGGGACGGAACCGGTCACTTCCGGGCGGATCCGGAAGGTCATCAGCTGGCTGGTGGGCTGAACGGCGATCCGGTCGGTCCGCGGACCGGCGGCGCGGAGAGAAGGGAGCGAGGGGTGAGTCTCACCCTTGAGGACGGTTGGACCACGCTCATCGACGGCCTGCAGGTCCATAGGTACTACCTGCAGGTGCAACCGGCCCGGGACCGGCAACTCGAACGGTGCCACGAACTGGCCCGGCGGCGGCCCGGCGGGGCCACCCTGCCACCGCTGCCCGAGTTGGTCTCCCGGTTCGGCGCGGGGCCGCTGGAACACCTGCTGCACCCGGCTCGCCCGGGTGGACCGGAGGTGCCGTCCCACGGCACCCCGCCGACGTCGTCGGCCGCGGCAGGTGGCCTGGCCGTGGTGGTCGACGAAGCCGCGTGCCTTTCGGCGGCCGGAGTGCCGCTCGTGCCGGTGGACGCGGTGGCCGCCGGCACGAGCGCGTGGCCGGACGGCACCGAGAAGGTGATCCGGGCGGCGTTCGAGCAGGCCGGCCTGAGTTACCTCCTGACGCTCTGCGCCGAGGTGGTGCTGCTGACCCCGCACGGGTCCGCGTCGGACGCACCGGGGGCGTCGGGCTCCCCTGACACTCCCGGTGCGGCGCCATGGTCGACGGTTCTGGTGTCCATCGGAACGTCGCCGCTGCGTCAGGCCGCCCTGCTGGCCGACGCCGCCGCACGGCAGATGCTTACCTGTTTCGCCCGCGCCGCCGACGCCGGTCGGGGCGGTGGCCGGCTTCGTTCGCCCGTGCGCGGCGCCGAGCGGCCGGTGACCGAGGTGGCGGCGGACATCATCGGTGTGGCGGCCGAGTGGCGACTGCTCCGGGCGGTCGTCCAGGGCGGCGGCCCGAGGCATGGCGGCGGCGCGGGTACAGGCGTGCCGGATTGGGTCGGCCGACGGCTGGCGGCGCTCGACGCCCTGCTGCCCGAGTGTGCCGCCGTACTGGAGCCGCTCCAGGAAGGGCTGGCGGAGCCGAACACGTACGACCTCGTCGCCGGCCTGCTGCCGGGGGAGCACCGGTTCGTCCGCTACCGGGAGGGCGGCGGACTTGGACAGCACTGACATCCGTCCGGTCACCGGCGCCGCCGTTCCGGTAGGCAGCCGGACGGCAGCCGATGGTGGCGAGGCCTTCGTCCACTACCTGGACCTGACTAGCACCCTGCGGTTCTTCCAGCGATACAAGGAGCGTTCGTACTCCGCGCTCGACCTCGACGCCGCGGCCCGGGTGCTGGACGCGGGCTGTGGCGTCGGCACCGACGCGTTTGCCCTGGCCGAGCGGATCGGGCCGGACGGTGTGGTGCACGGTGTCGACGTCGATCGGCATCTCGTGGACGAGGCGGTGGCCCGTGCCGCCGCCGAGGGCTGGTCCGAACGGGCGCGGTTCCACCTCGGCGACGTGACCGACCTGCCGTTTCCCGACGGGTCGTTCACCGCGTGCCGGGCCGACCGGGTGCTCGTCCACGTGGCGGAGGCCGGAACGGCTGTGCGGGAACTCGCCCGGGTCTGCCGGCCGGGCGGCGTGGTGTTCGTCAGCGACCCGGACTACGCGACCGTGGTGATCGACGCAGCGTGCCCGGAACTCACCGACACCATCGTCCGGGCGTACGCCGCCGGTCTCGCCAGCCCCTATGTGGCACACCGGCTGCCGTTGCTGTTCCGCCAGGCCGGCCTGCGGGATGTGACGGTCTCGGCCGACACCTTCGTGGTCTCCGACCTCGCCGTCGCCCAGCAGGTCCTGGAACTGGATCTGATGGCCGAGCGTGCCGTTCGCTCGGGCGCCGTCGACCGGCGGGCCGCCGACGGATGGCTGGAGGACCTCGGGGAACGCGCCAGCCGCCACGAGTTCTTCGCCGCGGTCACCGGGTTCGGCGTACGCGGCCGAAAACCAGGAGGTCCTTCCGGGACGGGTAGCCGGCGGGAAGGCGCCCAGCCGCCGTCCACGGTTCCCCGAGATCCAGCGTCAGGAGGCGAACGATGACATGGCCGCTGGCCGCCATCGAGGCGGTGTCCGGTGCGGGCAAGACAACAGTCCGAAAGCACCTGTTCCACGCGCTCGCCCAACGCGGCCAGCCGCCGCTCACGGTGAACCAGATCTCCTGGCTGGTGCCGGCGCAGGCCCGGGTGCTGACCCGGGCCTACTACCAGGGCCTGCCGACGCGGGCCGAGGAGATCCTTGACGCGTACCTGAGCGACAAGCAGACGCTCGCCGATCGTTTGATCAACCCGCACCGGGCCGAGCGTGTGGTCGTCGCGGACCGGTACGTCGCCAGCGACCTGGCGTACCAGGAGGCGATCTGGGGCCTGACGCCCGAACTGGTCTATCCCCGGTACCGCGCCGCCGACGTGCCCCTGCCCGACGTGGTCGTCTACCTGGACCGGCCCCGCGACGCCGTGCTGGAGCGGCTCCGAGGCAAGAAGCCGGAAGAGCGGGCCTGGTGGGAAAGCGAGGAAACCGTGGGCCGGCTGTACGACAGCTTCCAGCGGGTGCTGGCGCTGTTGGCGACCGACGGCGTCGAGGTGATCACTCTGGACGCCATGCAGGGTGCTGACGCGCTGCGGGAGGCCATCGACGCGTCGGTGGTGCCGAACCTGCTCGGCCAGCGGACCGGGAGGGCGTGAGGCATGGCCGGTTACTGGGGACGGGAAAGCGGATTCAGCACCGCCGACGCGCTGCGGGTGGTCGGCGTGCGCAGGCAGGAGGTGGAGCGGCTTGCCGGCAGCATCTTCGCCGACCGACCCGCCTTCCTGGTCGGTTCCCTGGCGGCGGGACTGGGCAATGAGGGCAGCGACATCGACGTACACGTCTTCACCGAAGGTGACGCGCCGGTCGGCCTGATGGAGCTGTTCGCGGGCGAACGGCCGGTCGAGGTGCAGCAGTTCGATCTCGGCATACCCCGGGGCCTCATGGCCGGGTTCCGGGCCAACGCCGCGGTCCGGCAGTTGAAGATCGGGCCGTGTGCGGTGGGCGGTGAGGCGCCGGCGCGCGCCACCCAACGCCGGATGGCTCACTGGCTGTACGCTCTGCCGTTCTCCGCCGACCAGATGCCGGCACGGGTCTTCGCGGAGGACGACGAGTCCTGGGTCCACGCGGTCCTGGTCCGTGGCGCGGTGGAGGAGACCCTGCTGTGCGCGGCAACTGCCATCCTTGCCGAGGAGACCGGCGCCTCCGCCACCGCCTACACCTGGCGGCGCACCGGACGCTGGCTGCTGGAGACCGTCGTGCGGGCGGCCGGTGATCTCTTCGTCGCGGAGAAGTGGCTACCCCGGAGGATCGCTCGGGCGGGCGTGGCGGCGAGTCTGGCCGGCGACCTGTACGGGCTGACCGATGGCGCGGGCTTCCGGAAGATGCTGGGCCGGCTCGGGGTCGAGGGGCTCGACCCGAAGGACGTGGTCGTGCTGCGCCGGCCCGACGACGCCGAGCCAGTGAAGATCGGTCCGGCCAGGTTCATCCTGCTGACGAAGACCCGGCTGGTGCAGGACACCGGGGTACCTGCGGGGCCGCTCGGCGACGCGCTGGCCGACGTCGGCCCGGAAGCGGTGTTGCGGGCGGTGGGCAGCCAGGAGTTGATTCCCAGAGTAGATCCGTCACGATTGGATGCGGTGCTCAGTGACCAGCTATGACGCCTACTGGATGGCGACTAGCGCGACCGTCGCCACCTGGGTCTACGCCCTGCACGTACAGCCGTTCCACGTGGATGTGGAGGCGGCGCTGGCGGCGACCGAGTGGCCGACCGCTACCGAGGCGGCGGGGTTGATGCTCAAGGAGATCGGGGTCTGCACGCTGGCCCTGCACGGCTACCGGGACACGCCGTTCGAGGCGGAGGTGCACGCCTCTCTGCTCACCCTCGAACCCGAGTTGGTCGAGACCATGAGTCGGGTGCCCGTACCGATCGGCGCGGGTGAAGCCGAGGCCCGATCCGCCGCGCGACTGGCGTTCGAAGCCGAGGAACGGCTGGTCGAACGGCTGCCGATCTACGTGCCGATGCTGCGCAGTCCGGAGGGCTTCTTCCCGGCGCTGCGGCTCGGCGCGGACCTGGACAAGCTCCGCGACACCCTGCAGATGCCCAAGACGTTCTGGCGCAACTGGATCCCGTGAGGCAGGGCGTGCGCGGGGGAGAGGCCGGCGCGGCCCCGCTGGCACTGGTGATGGTGGTGTCCGGCCCGGAGCGGCCCGCGATCCGCGCGGCCTGGTCCGACGCGGACGAACTGACCGCGGACCTGATCGTGCTCGACCCTGCCGAGGACGGTTGGCCGGGTACGCCCGGGCCCTCCACGCTGGCCGGATCGACCGGCGGCGGCCCGTACGCCGTGTTCGCCTCCGGCCCGGTGGTTCACGACACGGTGGCCGCGATCGCCGGGCTGTCCGGGAACGACCGTCCGGTTCGGCTCTTCATCGCGCACGCCCGGCCGCCCGTGTGGCGACCGGAGCGGCCACCCATGATCCACGTGCCGTGCGGGGTGCTGTCCGGCTTGCGCGACCCGGCGGCCCCGCCGGTCGCCATGGCCGGCTGGCGTCGTCACTGTGCCGGTCCGTTCAGCCTTCAGGTCTTCGACGCCGACGGCGGATTCCTGGGTACCCACAGCCGCGAGGCGCTCTCGGGGATCCTGGAGGACCTGCGGATGATGCCGACGCAGGCACCGGGCCGGGGATTCCGGAAGGTACGGGTTGACCCGGACGAACCGACCGGGGAGGCCCGGTGACCGGGGTGAGCGTGGACGAGATCGACCGGCTGGTGTCGCTCCTGCGCCGGATTCCGCTGCACGCCCGGCGATTTGCACTGACGCCGGCGGCGGCCCGGAGTTCGTACCGGCTCGACGCCGACCTGCTCGAACTGCTCGTGGCGGCCGGGCTGCCGCACGTGGGCACGGGCGAAGACCGGTTGTTCGACCACCATGACCTGCTCAACGTCTCGCTCTGTCTGCACCGGCGCTCGCCCCAGCGGGTGGCGATGCGGTACTGGGCGGCGGTGCTCGACCGACCCGTCGGCGAGTGTCGCGAGTACGAGCTCTCCTATCTCCCGGTGTGCCCGTCGCCCGGGCACCCGGGCGACTGCAGGTTCCTGCTGTGCGAGCCGGAGGGCCGAGAGTCGGTGCGGTGCGGCGCCGGCGACGGCGCGACCGCCCTGCTGACGGTGCGGGTGCGGCTGCTCAACGACTGGCCACCGCTCCCGGACGAACTCGTGGCGGTCATCCAGGAAACCGACGGGATCGAGTTCCACCGCGTGCCGGACAGCCTCCGCTGGGACGTCGGTTTCCTGCTCGGGCAGGGCTTCGGTGACTGCGCGGCGACCGCGCGCCTGCTTGTCGAGCGGGGCGTGCGCAGGGGACTCACCATGCGGCCGGTGTTCGGGCTCATCGTCGCGCCCCCGTACTCGGCGCCGCATTTCTGGGCGGAGGTGCTCGTCGACGGGCGGTGGGTGCCCGCCGACCCGGGGATCATCCGTGGCCTGATCCGGTGGGATCTACTGGATCCGGCCTGGCCGGTGTACCGCTCGCCGGGGGCGTTTCTGGCCCGCCTCAGTACCCGACACGCGTTCATCGCCTCGCACGAGGGCGTCGCCGCCGACGTCGCGGTACGTACCCGGCAACTGCCGACCACGGGTGCGTCCGGTCCGGGACCGGCATCGGAGCCGAGGGCGGGTGCCGGATGAGGCGATCCGATCCGGCCGGGACAACCATCCGAGGGCCGCTCGACGGGGTACCACTGCTGGCGGACGTGCCCATCGACGCGGGCGCGCGATGGATCTACACCGCCGGCTTCAACGTCGCGCCGGGTAGCCGGAGCATGGGACGGGTCGACATCGAGCGGGCCGACCTGGCCAGGCTCGCCGACCATGGGGCCAGGGTGGCCGTGCTGTCGCATCAGGGCGACGGGCCGCACAACGCCCGGCATCTCGGCCATGTGGCCCGTCATCTGAGCCGCACCCTGGGCCGGCGGGTCGGGTACCTGCCGATCAGCGTCGGCGACATGGCGAGGCGGGCGGCCCGCGCAATGCGCCCCGGAGACGTCGTGATCTTCGGTAACACCCGGTTCCATCCCGGTGAGCAGGCAAACGATTCGATGTTGGCGGGGGAGTTTGCCCAGCTCGGCGACCTGGTCGCCGTCGGTGGGTTCGCCAAGGCGCACCGGGTGCACGCGTCCAACGTGGGTATCCTGGCGTACCGGCCGGGCTTTGTCGCCCGCAGCATCGCAGACGAGATTCGACTGCTGGAGCCCTGGGCGCGGACGGACGAAGCGAGATACTCGGTCGCGGCCCTCGGCGGCACCAAGCTGGAGAAGTCCGAAGTCGGGCTGGCGCACCTGGTGGACCGGTACGACCTCGTCATCGTGGGCGGGGCCGTGCTCAACGCCGTCCTCGTGGCGCTCGGTCACCCCGTCGGCGGCTCGGAACTCGGCAGCCACCCGGAACGCTGCGTGGCCGCCGCCCGGAAAGTGCTGGCCCGGCCTACCAGGGCAGAGTTGTACGTCCCGGCACAGGTCGTCGTCGCGCCCAGGAACGGCACCGGGCCGGCCAGGGTGTGCCGGGTCGGCGAGCCGATCAGCGATGCCGAGTGGATCGTCGACCTCATCCTCGAACCGGGAGTCCTGCACCGGCTGGCCCGGCTTGGCGGGTCCGGGGGGCGGGGACTGCTGGCCGGTACGCCGGCACTGTACCGGCAGGGTCATCGGCGGACGACGGATCTCCTGCTCACCGCGTTCTCCTCGCCCGGGGCGCGCTCGCTGCTGCTGGGCGGTGACACCGTCGCCGAGCTGCCATGGAGCGGTCCGGCGAGCACCGGCGGCGGGTCGGCGTTGACCGTGCTCGCCACCGGGGGCTGCCGGCTGCTGGACGTCCTGCGACGGTGACGGCCGGAGCAGGACCTGCCGCCGTCCCGGCGTAGCGGTCGCCGATCGAGGCGGTTGGTGCGGCGGAACGCACATCGACGGTACACGCGCGCGTACAACCGGTGACCGACTCGCGTCCGGTTGAGAGTGCTTTGTGCCATCTCACGGCCTTGGTCGGAGGGGACCCGTCGCTACCATTCGACGACCACTGATGTGTGTCGATGCATGGTCGGGGGTTCGAGATGGACGGGACGGCACGGGTACGTGCAAGAGCCGCACTGATCGGCGGTACGGCACTCGCCCTGCTGCTGTCCGGGAACGTACCCGCCCGGGGTGCGCCGGCCGCCGGCAACGAGGCGCGTGCCGTCGCGCCGGCGGCGCTCTCGGTCGCCGGTACGCCGGTGGCCCGCAAGCCGGTGCCGCCGGACCCGGCGGAACGAGCCGCGGCCGGACCCGCCCCGGTCGCCGTCTGGCCGGCGCCGGGCACCGCGGAGGTGACCACGCCGGCCAGAGGTGGTGCGGGCGTCGCGGCAGCGTCCAGCCGCGCCGGTGACCTGCCGATCTGGCTCGGCGCGGCGGGACCGGAGAGCGTCCGTACCAGGGTCGAGGTGCTCGCCCCGGACCAGCCGCGGCGACTCGGCATCACCGGCATGCTGATCCGGCTCGGCCGCGCGGACCCGGCTGCGGGGACCAAGCCCGCCCGGGTGGCGCTGGAGGTGGACTATTCCGCCTTCCGGGCGGCGGTCGGCGGCGAGTTCGCCGCCCGGCTGCGCCTGGTCCGGCTGCCCGACTGCGCGCTGTCGGCCAGCTGCGCGACCGGCGCGGCCGAGGTGACCACCCGCAACCGGTTCCGGGACAGCCGGCTGCGGGCCGAGGTGGAGGTGCCGGCCACCGGCAGCGCCCTGTACGCGGTGATGGCCGCCCCGTCCGGCAGCACCGGTTCGTTCGCCGCGACCGAACTGGCCCCGTCCGCCCGATGGCAGGTCGGATTGCAGTCCGGTGAATTCACCTGGTCGTACGGGATGAAGGCGCCGCAGGTGCCGGGCCCGGAGCCTGAGCTGTCCCTTACCTACTCGTCGGGCGGCGTGGACGGCCGGATGGGCTCGTCGAACAACCAGCCGTCCTGGGTCGGTGAGGGCTTCGACCTCGCGCCCGGCTACATCCAGCGCTCGTACCGGCAGTGTCAGAAGGACAGCGGCGGCAACGCGGGCACCCTCGACCAGTGCTGGGTGTCGCAGAACGCCACCTCGGTCTTCGACGGGGTGGGCGGGGAACTGGTCCGGGACGATGTCACCGGCACGTGGCGGGCGCAGGAGGACAACGGCTGGCGAGTCGAGTTGCTCACCGGCGCCAACAACGGTGACAACGACGGTGAGCACTGGCGGCTGACCTCGCCCGAGGGCACCCAGTACTACTTCGGCCTGAATCGGCTACCCGGCTGGACCGGCGGGCAGACCGAGACGCAGTCCGCCTGGACCGTCCCGGTCTTCGGCAACCACCCGGACGAGCCGTGCCGCACCAGCAACCCGGCCACCTCCTGGTGCCACCAGGCGTACCGGTGGAACCTGGACTACGTCGTCGACCGGCACGGCGACGTGATCTCGTACCACTACCAGAAGGAAACCAACTCCTACGGGCGCTGGAACGGTATGCCGTACTTCGGCGAGACCACACCGTACACCCGGGGTGGCTACCTGGCCCGGGTGGACTACGGCCAGCGGGCCGACTCGATCTACACCCGCCCGGCCCCGGCCCGGATCGTCTACACCGTGGCCGACCGCTGCCGGACCACCGGCACCGCGTGCGACCCGGCGAACCCGGCCAACTGGAAGAACTGGCCGGACACCCCGTGGGACCAGAGCTGCGTCAGCTCCTGCACGTACTACTGGGAGCCGACGTTCTGGAGCGGCAAGCGGCTCGCCTCGGTCGCCACCGAGGTGCAGACCGGCGGCGGTTACGCGCGGGTGGACTCGTGGACCCTGCGCCACTCCTATCCCGACCCGTACCCGTCGTCGGAGCCGTGGGGCGAGGAGGGCGACGCCAGCCGGTCGCTGTGGCTCAATGGCATCACCCGTACCGGGCAGGTGGACGGGACGATCGCCCTGCCCGAGGTGACCTTCGCCGGCGTGGCGCTGGCCAACCGGCACAACTCCAACCAGGATTTCCCCAGCCTCTACAAGTGGCGGGTCGCGGCGATCAACAACGAGACCGGTGGCCGGACCGAGGTGCGGTACTCGTCCGCGCAGTGCGGCGTCGAGCCGTACCTCGCCCCGGACCGCAACGTGAGCCGCTGCTACCCGCACAGTGACCTCCCGTCGCCGTACGGCGGTCCCGACGTGTTCTACAAGTACCTGGTGGCCGGGGTGACCGAGCGCGACCTGGTGGGCGGCAACCCGGACCAGGTCACCGAATACGAGTACGTCGGTGGGGCCGCCTGGCGGTACGACGACTCGGACGCCACGCCGACCGCCGACCGGACCTGGAACCAGTGGCGCGGGTACGAGAAGGTGCGGGTCCGCACCGGCAGCCCGGGATCGGGCACCCAGACCCTGACCGAGCACCTGTTCCTGCGCGGCATGCACGGCGACCCGAACCTCGACGGCACGACCAAGACCGTCCGGGTGGCCGACTCACGCGGCGGCGTCGTGAACGACCAGCCGTACTGGCGCGGCTTCGCCCGGGAGAAGACGGCGTTCGCGGTGGCCACCGGTGCGGCCGTCGAGACCACCCTGTCCGAGCCGATGCAGATCCGACGCACGGCCACCCGGGTCCGGCCGCACGGCGCGCTGGAGGCACACCTGATCGGCGAGAAGGTGGCGCAGACGGTGACCACGCTCTCCGGGGCGACCCGGACCACCGAGGTCCGCAACGACTACGACAGCTACGGCCGGCTGATCCGCACCAACGATCTGGGCGACGTCGCGGTGGCCGGGGACGACGTGTGCAACCGGGCCACCTACCTCGACAACCTGTCCGCCTGGGTGCTCAACGCGCAGGCCCGGGTGGAGACCGTGGGGGTGTCCTGCGACGCCACCCCCAGCTACCCGGCCGACCTGGTCTCCGACCGTCGGTTCTACTTCGACGGATCGACCGTGTGGGGTGCCACGCCCAGCAGCGGAGACGTCACCCGGGTCGAGGAGGCGACCGGTCACAGCGGTGGGGCGCCGGTCTACGTGGTGACCGAGCGGATGGTGCGGGACGCGCACGGGCGGATCGTCGAGAAGTTCGACGCGTTGGGCAACCGGACCATGTCCACGTACGGCCCGGCGACCGGCGCGCCGCCGACCGTGCTGACCGTCACCAATCCGCTCGGGCACGTCACCACGACGAACTTCCACCCGCTGCTCGGGGTGGCGGTACGCACGGTGGACCAGAACAACCGGGTGGTCGAGACCGCCCACGACGCGCTGGGGCGGGTGCTGCGGGCCTGGGGTCCGGGCCGGGACCGGGCCAGCCAGACCCCGACCGTGGAGTTCGGGTACACGATCCGCAACACCGGGCCGTCGGTGGTGGAGACCCGCGCGCTGCTACCCGGCGGCAGCGGCTACCGCAGCAGCTTCACGTTGCACGACGGGCTCTTGCGGGAACGGCAGACGCAGTCCCCGTCACCGGCCGGCGGGCGGATCGTGGTCGACACCCGGTACGACGCGCACGGCCGGGTGGACCGCACCAGCGGTCCGTACTGGAACAACCAGGCCGGTCCGGGCGGGACCCTGCTCGACGTACCGGACTCGTCGATCCCGGCCCTGACCCGGTTCCTCTACGACGGGGCGAACCGCGAGACGGCCGAGATCTTCCTGAGCAACGGGGTGGAGAGGTGGCGCACCACGACCACGTACGGCGGGAACTGGATGGCGGTCGACCCGCCCGCCGGCCAGACCGCTACCCGTGAGGTCTACGACGGACTGCACCGGGTGGTGGAGCTGCACCAGTTCGTCGGCGGCGCCCCGACCGGGCTGTACGAGGTGACCCGGTACGGCTACGACAAGGCCGGGAACCTGGCCACGGTGACCGACCCGGCCGGCAACGTCTGGCGGAACTCGTACGACCTGCGCGGGCGCAAGACCCGTACGGAGGATCCGGACACCGGCACCAGCACGTCCAGCTACGACCACGAGGGCCGGGTCACCTCGACCACCGACGGGCGGGGCCGAACCCTGGCGCACACCTACGACGCGCTGGGCCGCAAGACCGGCACGTACGAGGGTTCGACCGGCGGGGCGAAGCTGGCCGAGTGGAGCTACGACACCGCACCGGGCGGCCGGGGACTGGTCGCGGGGGCGACCCGGCACGCGGGCGGCCACGCGTACCGCACCGAGGTGCTCGGGTACGACGGGGCAGGTCGGCCCACCGGGAACGCGTTGGTGCTCCCGGCCGCAGAGGGGGCGCTCGCCGGGCGGTACGAGACCCGGTTCGAGTACAACGCGGGCGGGCAGGTCACCGCGACCCACCTGCCGGGTGCTGGCGACCTGCCGGCGGAAACGCTGCGGCACGGGTACGGGGCGGGCGTGCTGAGCCTGCCGACCACGCTGGACACGTCGAGCACGACGCTGGTCGCCTCGACGGCATACACCGAGCTTGGGGAGCTGCGAGCGCTGTCGCTGGGTGCCGCGCCGGTGCAGGTGACCCGGGAGTTCGGCTACGAGACCGATACCCGGCGGCAGGCCAGCGCGGTGACCCGGACGAAGGCGGGTGGCACCGAGACCACGGTGTCGTCGGTCGGCTACAGCTACGACGCGAGCGGCAACGTGACCCGGATCGCGGACACGGCGGTGGCCGACACCCAGTGCTTCCGCTCCGACTACCTGCGCCGGCTCACCGAGGCCTGGACCCCGGCGTCCGGGGAGTGCGGCACGCCGCCCAGCGTGGCCTCCCTCGGCGGGCCGGCGCTGTACTGGCATTCGTACCGCTACGACAACGTCGGCAACCGCACCTCGGAGACCTTCCGCTCGGCCGGCGGCGACACGGTCCGCTCCTACACCTATCCGGCCGCCGGCAGCCCGCAGCCGCACACGGTGCGATCGGTGACCACCACCGGGCCGGGCGGCTCCCGCACCGACACCTACGCCCACGACGCCGACGGCAACACCACGGTCCGGACGGTCGACGGGGTGGCGCAGCAGTTGACCTGGGACGTGCAGGGGCAGCTCGGCTCGGTCACCGAGAACGGGAAGGCGGACACCTCCTACCTGTACGACGCGGATGGCGCCCGGTTGATCCGGCGTGACCCGGGCGGCACCACCGTCTACCTGGGTGACACCGAGCTGCGGTTGGCGGCCGGCGCGACGACGGTGACCGGTACCCGGTACTACGCCTTCGGCGAGCGGGCCGTCGCGGTCCGTACCACCGGAAAGCTGACCTGGCTGGTGCCGGACCATCACGGCACCGGGCAGCTGGCCATCGACGCCGCCACCTCGCAGGTCACCCGCCGGTACCTGCTGCCGTTCGGCAACCCGCGCGGCCCGGTGCCGCCGGGCTGGCCGGGTGAGCGGGGCTTCGTCGGCGGGACCGTCGACGGCACCGGGCTGGTACAGCTGGGAGCCCGCGAGTACGACCCGGACATCGGGCGGTTCGTGTCCGTCGACCCGCTGATCGACACCGACGATCCTCAACAGCTGCACGGGTACGCGTACGCGAACAACAGCCCGGTCACGTTCACCGACCCGGACGGGTTGCTGGCCAACGCGAAGGAGAAGCCGAAGCCGAAGAAGCCGAGGGAGCCGAAGGAGCGCAAGCCGGACCCGCGCCTGGTCGGGGTGCGGGACAAGGAGATGCGGGAGCGGATTGTCAAGATCGCTGAGGCGGAGTGGAAGCGGTCGCAGAAGCTCGCCAAGAAGTACGGCGGTCTCGACAAGATCCCCGAGTCCGAGTTCGACAAGTACTTCAAGGAGCTTCGCAAGATGCTCGGCAAGAAGCTCTACAACGAGAAGTTCGGCTCCTGGTTCGAGAACGCCGACGCCAGAACGGCCTGGTGCGGGGTCTTCGCCACCTGGGTGCTGGTCAAGGCCGGCGTGAATCCCAAGGACCTACCCAAAGGGGCGGCGTGGGCGACGAACTGGGGCCGGAACGACGGTAAACACCGAGATCCGCGTCCCGGCGACATCGTGGTGTTCGGGAAGCCCGGAGCGGACGGGCACGTGGAGTTCGTGACCAAGGTGCACAAGGACGGCACGATCACCACGATCGGCGGCAACCGCAGGAACCGGGTGAACAAGCAGCGGATCGATCCGAGAAAGGCCACCGCGGGCGCGTCACAGAAGATCTGGCGCTACATCAGCCCACCGGTGTACGTGGCCGGCTGGAGGGACCCGCAGGGGAACTTCGCCTGGAAGTGAGCCGGCGCGGATAGTCGCGCCGTGGTCGGGGCGGCCCGGATCGACGGGCCGCCCCGACGCGCGGATGACCCCGGCGGGTGCCGAAAACTCGCCCGGAGCCCGGGACGCCCTCGTCCTTCTCTCCGGGCCGGAGCCGGGTGCCGACTCCGCCGACCGGCTGGCGAAGCCGGCGACAACGGACGACGGCCCCGGACCGATCGGCTCAGGGGCACCGGGCCAACGTAGTCCGCCAACTGACCCAGGATCGGGGCGTCCGCAGATCGCTCCAGAAAACTGGACGCCCCGATCGCCCCGACATTCCGCCGAAGTCGCACGGGCGAATGTTTCGGTACCGGTGGGTCGACGGTGGACGCGATCGAGGATTGTCCTCCGGTCCGATCCCGACGGCTCGGGTCGTTCCCCTCTCCTACCTGCACCGACCTGCGTCCGCCGGCTTGCCGGCATCCGGTCGGCTTCCGGAACGTTTCCGGAAGCCGTTGACAGTGCGGCCGGCCGGTATCGATACTGATCCTTCTGAGGCATGCATATGCGTCAATTGTTGACGTCAAGCATCAAGGAGGTCCGGTGACCAGCGGCCTGAGACAGCGTAAGAAAATTACTCGGATAGCTCTGCCGGCCGCCGTGTTGTTGCTGACAGGCGGCGCTGTGACGGTCCAGTCCATGGACCCGGCCGCTGCGGCCGAGACCACGCTGCGGGCCGCGGCGGCCAAGGCCGGGCTGTTCTTCGGCGTCGCCGCCTCACCCAACCGGCTCCACTCGATCGTCGGTCAGGAGTTCAACCAACTGACACCCGAGAACGACATGAAGCCGGACAGGATCGCCACCTCGAGCGGCGGGCTGCAGAACACCAGCGGCGCCGACAACCTGGTCAACCACGCCCAGGCCAACAACATGCTGGTCCGCGGCCACACGTTGGTGTGGCACTCGCAGGCCGGCGCGCTGCAGGGTGCCAGCCAGGCGACGCTGAACACCTTCATCGGCAACGCCATCAACCGCTGGGGCAGCAGGATCGCGTACTGGGACGTCGTCAACGAGGCGCTGGAGGACAACAACACCGGCCGGCGCCGGAACCAGTGGCCGCACACCATGAACCGGGACGCGAACGGCGACGGTGACTTCTTCGACTCCGGCGACACCGACGTCATCCGGGACTCGTTCATCCGGGCGAAGCAGGTCGTGCAGGCCGGCGGGCTGACCACCAAGCTCTGCATCAACGATTACGACGTCGAGGGCCTGACCGTCCAGGGCGGTACCCCGAACCGCAAGGCCAACGCGCTGTACGACATCGTCCGCAACTACCGGCAGTACATCGACTGCGTCGGGTTCCAGGCGCACTTCAACGACAACCCGAACAGCATCATCACCGACGACCTGCAAGCCAACATCCAGCGCTTCGCCGACCTCGGCGTCGAGGTGCACATCAGCGAGCTGGACATCGACGACGACCTGAGCAACAACGACATCGGCACGGGCCAGGCGGAGAACTACCGCAAGGTCGTCCGGGCCTGCCTGAACGTCGCGAAGTGCACCGGCATCACCGTCTGGGGCATTGCCGACAGCGAGTCGTGGCGCTCCTCGGAGCGGGGCCTGCTCTTCACCGGCAGCAACGGGAACTACCAGAAGAAGGCCGCCTACCACGCGGTCCTCGACGAGCTGAACAAGGGCCGGAACTCGACGCCGCCGCCGACCACGCCGCCGGTGACGCCCTCCGTCCCGCCGACCACGCCACCGGTCGGCCCGACGACTCCGCCCCCGACCACTCCGCCGCCGACCACTCCGCCGAACCCGACCACCGGGTGCTCGGCGACGGTCTCGCTGAACTCCTGGACCGGTGGCTTCGTCGCCACCGTGCGGGTCACCGCCGGCGCCGCGCCGATCAGCGGGTGGAGCGTCCAGCTCACCCTGCCGTCCGGGGTCACCGTGACCAACGCCTGGAACGCCAACCGCAGCGGCTCCAGCGGGACCGTGCAGTTCAGTAACGTCAGCTACAACGGGTCGGTGAACGCCGGCCAGTCCACCGAGTTCGGCTTCCAGGGCGTCGGGACGGCCACCGGCCTGAGCCCGGTGTGCACCGCCACCTGAGCACCACCCGTGCTGGACGGGCGGCCCGCGTCCGTCCAGCACGGGCCCGGCGCTGATGACGGCGCTCCGTAGCGGGATCTGATCGTCCACTCTCGTGGCACCCTCGTCGTCCGCCCGCCGATGCCGGGCGGGCGACGAGGTTCGCCGACCTTCGACGACCGGTTCCAGGTACACGTTCTCGGTCCGCCGGATCTTCGACGCCGGCCAGCCGAGCGCCGCCCGCCGGGCCGCCAGGAGCGCCCGCCCGCCGGGCCGCCGGGAGCGCGAGGCCCTTCTCGTCAACGGGCCGACGGACGCGGCAATCCCCGTCGACAGACACCGGCGGCACAACGGAGGGCGCGACCGTCCTCAATGGCAGGGCCCGAAAGTCGCGTCACCACCTCGGTCGAGGTGATTGATGGTAACAAATGGCATTGATCTGCGTTCTACCTCTAGGCGCGACTTTCCGGAATGTGTAAGGTGAGCGCACCGCCGAGCAGGCCGACGTCCCGGGCCGGCGGCGCGTGTGTCGGGGCAGGTCGGGGGAAGGTCGCGCCGCGCACCTTTCCGATTGACTGCGCGGCAGAGGCGGGTTGCGACCGCTCGATCGGGCGATCCGTCTCCTGGGTGCGGTTATGCGGACGTCCACAGGGGAGGCGGCAGGCATCTCGGCCCCCTTCGACGTGTAGCGGTGAGCTGAGACGAAGGAGGCAATGGCCATGGAGGACAACCCGTTGTGGTCCCGACGCGGCTTTCTGGGAACGGGGGTGGGGCTGCTCGGCGCGGCCGGTCTGGCCGGGTGCGGGGGCGGCTCGCCGTCGACCCCCCGGGTGCAGGCCGAGGTCCCAAAGGAGCTGGTCGATGCTGCGGCATCCCTGAAGGGCTCCTCGATGGGGATGCTGTCGCAGAAGCTCTACTCCGAGTCGGCGAACGCGGCGCTCGACAGCTCGATCAAGAAGTTCGCCGACACCACCGGTACGAAGATCGATAACAGTCTGGTTCAGGCCGACGCCGGTGATGTGGTGGCCAAGATCGACGCCGAGGTCAAGGGTGGCGTCGCACGGGACCTGGCGTTCATGACCGACTCGCGGTTCGTCGCCCAGTTCCAGGCGCTGGGCGACCTGGAGGACGTGACGGACGTCGTTCAGGCGCTGACGGCCAGGTACGGCGAGCCGACCGCCGAGTCCAAGAACTTCTGTGTCTTCGACGGCAAGTGGTTCGCCATCCCCTACCACTTCATCGGTATCGGATCCTTCCTGCGCAAGGACTGGATGCAGGACAAGGGCATCACTCCCAAGGACATCTACACCTGGGAGGAGCTGCGAGACCTGTGCCTGGCCATCTCCGATCCGTCCAAGCGTCGGTTCGGCTGGGGCATGACGGTGAACCGGTCCGGTGACGCCAACGGCCTCATCGAGGCACTGATCAACTCCTACGGCGGTGCGATCGCCTCCAACGACGGCAGGAAGGTCACCTTCGACTCGCCCGAGACGGTACAGGCGGTGACCTTCCTGGGCGACATCTACACCAACCCCAGGTACAAGCCGATGCTGCCGCCCGGGGTGGCCGCCTGGACCGATTCCAGCAACAACGAGAACTGGCTCGCCGGGATCCTTGGCTACACCCGCAACCAGTTCAGCGTCTACGCCGACTCCAAGACGAAGAAGAATCCCGTCTACGACAACACCCATGTCTTCGCCGACTGCATCGGGCCAGCCACCGACAACCCCCTGCTGCTCGGCCAGTCCCAGGCCTTCGTCATCTTCAAGGGCGCCAAGAACGCCGCACTCGCCAAGCTCCTGGCGCAGTACCTGGTCAGTGCGCCCGCGCTGCTCGGGGTGGCGAAGGAGGCGCCCGGCCTGGCGCTGCCCGCCTGGGAGAAGGTCTGGGACGCCGACCCCTTCTTCACCAGTGGCGACCCGGCCTTCCCGATCATGCGCAGGATCACCGAGCAGTCGCTGCCGCTGACCACGAAGAACGGCCTCAACTTCCCGCAGAAGGCCAGCGCGGGCCAGCAGGCCGCCGTCGGGGCCTACGTCCTCACCGACATGATGCAGCAGGTCATCCAGGGCACGCCGCCCGCGCGGGCCGTGCAGGCAGCCCACGCCAAGATGGTGCAGATCTTCATCCAGCAGGGGCTGCCGCAGTGACATCGGTCCGCCCGGCACCGGCCCCGGCGGCGAGGGCATCCTTGCCGCCGGGGCACGGCTCTCTCACCGCTGTCCAGCGGCGACTGGGTCGTGACTGGCGACTGGCGGCACTGTTCCTGGCGCCCATGGCCGTACTGGTCGGCGGGCTCGTGCTCGTGCCGATCGCCTGGTCGGTCGTCACGAGCACGACGGAACGGCACGGGCAGGAGAGCGTCTTCGTCGGCCTGGCCAACTACGTCGCCCTGGCCGGCGACGAGCAGTTCCGCGCGGGCGTGCTGAACTCGTTCGTCTTCACCGCGTACGCCGAGGTGTTCAAGGTGGTGCTGGGGTTGTCCGCGGCCCTGCTGCTGCACCATCTGCGCCGTGGGCGGGCCGTGTTGGCCGGGCTGCTGCTGTTGCCGTGGGTGGTGCCGACGGTGGTCACGGCATTCAGTTGGCGCGCGCTGTTCGACCCGATCTTCGGCAGTGTCAACATGCTGCTCACCGAGTCGGGGATCGGCCCGCTGCTGGCAAGCGCGCACCTGGTCGACAGCTGGCCTGCCGGCTGGCTGTCCGACGCGTCGCTGGCCATGCCGTCGGTGATCCTCGTCAACGTGTGGAAGGGGGTGCCGTTCTTCACCGTCGCGTTCCTCGCCGGCCTGAAGGCGATCCCGGCAGAGCAGTACGAGGCGGCGACGGTCGACGGCGCCTCAGTGTGGCAGCGCTTCGCCCACGTGACGCTCCCCGGACTGCGTCACGTGATCACCGTAACGGTGACCCTGTCGTCGATCTGGACGTTCAACAACTTCGACCTCATCTGGCTGCTGACGCAGGGTGGCCCGGGCAACGCGACCACCCCGTACGTGCTGGTCGCCTACTCGAAGGCGATCCTGCAACTGCAGTACGGCGCGGGGGCGGCGGTCACCCTCGTGATGCTGCCGGTGATCGGCGGGCTGGTTTTCGTCCTGGTCCGGTTGTTGCGCCGGGACGCCGGCACCGAGCTGCCCCGACGGGCTCGGGCGGTGCGGACGGCGCGGAAGGCGCGGAAGGCGCTGCCGTGGGCGGTCGCCCTGGCGTTCACCGCTCTGCTGGCCTTGGCGTCGCCACACATCGTCTGGAAGGCGGCCCTGGTCCTCGGGGTGATCCTGCTGGTCGTGGCGGTGGTCGGCCGGGTCGTCTCGGCGCTCCAGAACTGGGGGCGTCGCCGGGCGTCGTCCCTGGTGTCGAACCTGGCGTCCGGTGTGGCGCTGGCCGGGTTGCTCCTGTTCGTCCTGGCCCCGCTGTACTGGATCGCCGTCACGGCCTTCAAGTCCGAGGGCCAGATCGTCATGCGCGACCACGACCTGTGGCCGACGCCCTGGACTCTGCAGCAGTTCGCCGACCTCTTCGCCACCAAACCCTTCGGCCGCTGGTACCTGAACACGGTGCTGGTGTCGGCGGCGTCCACCGCGGCGGCACTGGTCTGTGCTGCGCTGGCCGGCTACGCCCTGGCCCGGCTGCGGTTCCGTGGGGCGCAGAGTTTCACCGTCACGGTGCTGATCACCTACGTGATGCCGGGCGCGCTGCTGTTCATCCCGCTGTACCAGCTACTCATCGGGATGCGGCTCACCGACTCGCTGTGGTCCCTGGTGGTGACGTACCCGACCTTCACACTTCCGTTCGCCACCTGGCTGCTGGTCGGGTACTTCTCGTCGATCCCCGTCGAGTTGGAGGAGGCCGCGCTGGTCGACGGCTGCACCCGCCTCCAGGCGTTCCGCCGGGTGGTGCTGCCGCTGGCCAAGCCGGGACTGCTGGCGGTCGCGCTGTTCACCCTGACCAACGCCTGGAACGAGTTTCTCTTCGCCTTCGTGTTCATCACCAAGGACGAGTACAAGACCCTTCCCGTCGGGATGCAGTCGATGATCATCGGAGACGTCGTGCCGCAGGGGCAGCTCGCCGCGGCGTCGCTGCTCGTCAGCATCCCCGTGGTCATCATGTACGCCTTCGGGCAGCGTTTCCTGACCGAAGGACTCACCGCGGGCGCGGTGAAGGGCTGACCCGGGATCCCAGCATCCCGTCGAACGACACGAATCCTCGATGGTCGGGAGCGCCGAGCCCGACTCCACCGCGGGCAGGGACGGGTCCTCGGCCATGAGCCGCAGTGCCCGCACCGGTCCGGGCACGATCGCCCGCCCCGGCTCCCCGCCGGGCCGGGACCGCCCCGCGTGGTGGGAAGCGGCCGACACACGCGGATCAGCCACAGCGCGGCGGGGGAGGGCGGAGCGGGCAGCGTCAGGTACGGGACAGGGCGCGGTCGCCGACGAAGGACTGGAGGCCGAACTGGCGGGCCCGGCGTTCGGCGAAGTCGGCCAGCCCCGGGCTGTCGGCGTAGTCGAGGCTGTAGAGGTCCAGTTCCAGTTGCAGCAGTTGCTCGGCGATCTGGGCGTGGAACTCCAGTACGTCGGGCGGCCACGGGGCGTAGTAGCCGTCCTCGGTCCACCGGGCCGAGAACGACTCGAAGACGATGCCGTCGATGATCTCGGCCAGCCGGGGCAGCATGCCGAAGCCCCGGTTGGCCAGCAGGTACGCCGGGTTCGCTTCCTCCCGGATCGCAGCCACCAGGGTGAGCAGGTGCGGTACGTCCTCCGGGTAGGTCAGCTCCACGTTGAGGGTGTCCAGGAAGAGCCCGGCGAAGCCGCGGGCGATGGCCTCCTTGGCCGCCCCGACCACGTGCGCCACCCAGAGCGGGTGCCCGACGTGGACGAACGCGCCACCCCAGTCCGGGTTGCGCTCCTGGCGCTGCCAGGGCGCTGGCGGTCCCTGGTCCTCCGACAGCGACAGGTAGCCGAGGGTCTGGACGTTCTGCCCCGCGAGGTAGCGCAGCTCGGCGGGCTGGTAGAAGTCCGGCTGGAGCACCACCCGCAGATATCCGGTGAGGTCGTCCAGCCGTCCGTCGCCGTAGTAGAAGCAGATCGGGCGTCGGTTCATCGCGGCCACCCGTGCTCGCGGTACCAGGCGAACGTGCTGCGCACGCCCTCTTCCAGGCTGACGGTGGGTTCGTAGTCGGTCAGTTCACGGAGCCGGGACAGGTCCGGGCAGCGGCGGGCGACCGAACCGGACGGCGCCGGCTGCGCCTCGATGGCGGGGCTCACCCCGGCCACTCGCAGGACGAGTTTGGCCAGGTCACCGATGTTGGTCTCCTCGCGGTCGTTGCCGATGTGCACGATCTGGCCGCTGGCGGCCGGGGTGGACATCAGCCGCAGCATGGCCTCGACCGCGTCGTCGACATGGCAGAACGCCCGGAACTGGTCGGCGCCGGGGACCGGGAACGGGTCCACCTCTCGCATGGCGCGCAGGGACATCTCCGGGATGACGTGATCGGTGCCCATCCGTGGCCCGTACACGTTGTGGAAGCGGCCGACCACCGTCTCGAAACCTCGGGCGCGGGCCGTGTGCAGGAAGGCGGCTTCGCCGAGCAGCTTGCTGACCGCGTACGCGAACCGGGGTTCCGTGATGTCGGAGATCATGGTCGGTACGGTCTCGGACGTCGGTACCGGGACCACTCCGGCGGTCACGCCCCCGGCGTAGACCTCGCTGGTGGAGGCGAAGAACACCCGTTCGCCGGGGGTGACCCAGTCGAGCAGGTGCAACGCGGCGAGGGTGTTGACCCGGACCACCCGGGCCGGGTCCTGCGCTACGTTGCGGACGCCGACGACGGCGGCGAGCAGGTAGATCTGGTCCCAGCCCGGTGGCAGGGCGGCCCAGGTCTGCGGTGCGGTCAGGTCTCCGGAGACCACCCGGACCGCCGGGTCCTTCCGGAGGCGGTCGAGGTCGGCGTCGTCGCGACCGCGTGAGAAGTCGTCCACGATCGTCACCTGATGACCCTCGGCCACCAGCCGGCGGGCGAGGTGCAGGCCGATGAAACCAGCCCCGCCGAGCAGCAGCGCCCTCATGCCGGCACCGCCCCCGCGTCGGAGGCGGCCGGTGCGGCGGCGGGGGTGGGGGCGGGCGGAAGGTAGCCGAGACCCGCGTAGCGGATTCCCGCCCCGGTCACCGCGTCGGCGTCCAGCACCCGCCACGAGTCGTAGACGAACGCCGGTCGGACCTCGTCGAGTACCTCCGAGATCCGGATCGCCCGGTAGTCCGGGTGGTCGTTGATGATCAGTACGCCGTCGACGTCGGTGAACGCCTTGTCCAGACTGATCGGCTCGCCGCCGTACTGCCGGATCACGTCGTCGGTGACCATCGGGTCGTGCCCGAGAACGGTGACCCCGGCGGCGGAGAAGACCCGCATCATGGTGGCGATCGGCGTGCCACGCATGTCGTCGGTGGGCGGCCAACCCTTGTACGCCCAGCCGAGCACCGCCAGGCGGCTCCCCAGGCTGCCGCCGCGGGCCTCGACGAGCATCCGGACCACGGTCTCTCCCACGTGGATCGGCAGGTACTCGTTGAGTTCCCGGGCCTTGCCGACCAGGAACGGCCGCCGCTCACCCGCGCTGTCGATCATGATGTACGGGTCCTTGGAGAGGCAGCCACCTCCGACGTACCCGGGCTTGGCAAGATCCGGGCGCGGGTAGTCGACGTTCGCCGCCCTGATCACCTCCAGCGGATCGAGGCCGTGTCGCTCGGCGATCAGCGCGATCTCGTTGCCGAAGGAGTAGATCAGGTCGGTGTGGCAGTTGTTGGAGAGCTTCACCAACTCGGCGGTCTCCAGCCCGCTGACCGGCACGATGGTCTGGGCCAGCCCGGTGAAGAACTCGACCCCGGCGGCCAGGCTCTCGGCATCCAGGCCGCCGACCACCTGGGGCAGCTCGACCAGCTCGCGCAGCGCCTGGCCCTGGATGGTCCGTTCCGGTGCCATCACCAGCCGGACCCGCTCGCCCCAGGCGGCCCGCAACTCGGGCAGTACCACCCGGCGGCTGGCGCCGACCGGCACGGTGCTGCGGACCACGACCAGGGTGTCCGGCCGGCAGGTGGCGGCGACCGCCCGGGCGGCGGCGGCCAGGTTCGCCAGGTTCGGCCGACGGGTGATGTCGTCGACCGGCGTCGACACACTGATCACCGCCACGTCGACGGTGTCCCGGGGCAGTTCGGTGCCCACCTGGATGTCCCGGCCGATGCGGGCGGCGAAGATCTCCTCGACGCCGGGCTCGAAGATGTGCGGCCGACCACGGGACAGCGACGCCAGAACCGTCGGCGACACGTCCGCGCCGTACACCGTGTGGCCCTTGTCGGCGAGCGCGGCGGTAAGTGTGAGCCCCACATAGCCCATACCCACGACCCCGACTTTCCTGCCCATACTGTTTCCTTCCGTTCTCAGCGATGTCCTGGTTGCAGCGACGAGGATCTGCTGCGCGGACTCCTCCGATGCCTGGACCGTCCGATTGCCCGGACTCCTCCGATGCGTGGTGCTCGGCCCTCGGCCGTCGCGGCGGTGCGACTGCCTCGCCGGGACGGTGCGACTCAGCCGCAGGGGGCGGTGAGCCGGTCGAGCTCCCGGACGGTGACCGTGCCGGCGAACCGTTCGGCGCGATAGCGATCGCAGACCGCCCGCACGTGATCGGCCCGCACGGCGTAGTCGACGGCGAGCACGAACTTGCCCGCGTCCCGCAATGCCCGGGTGTGTGCCAGGTTCTCCGTGCACCAGTCCCGGGTGCACGGCTCGTCCATGGCGAGGTAGAAGAGTTCCTCCATTCCGATGCCGTCGATGGCGGCGGTGTAACCCGGCTGCTGGCGCAGTTCGGGGGAGTTCTGCGGGACGATCAGGAAACCGGGCCGCCGGGCCTTGGCGTACGCACTGATCCGGACGATCAGGCCGGCCATCTCGACGGCCAGCCGTGCCCGGTCACGACCCTGGGCGGAGTCGAGGGAGATCTCCTCGTACGCCAGCGGCGTATCCAGGTAGACCCCGTCGAAGCCGGCCCGCAGCGCCTGGTCCACCCGGGGCCGCACGACCCTTTCCCACCAGCGGCCGTCCCAGTAGTGCACGAAGTACTCACCGGGCCAGTCCGGCCACTCGTTGGCCAACAGGTCCGGGGCGCGGCGCCGGAGCACCGGGTACTCCGGGCGGAAGTTCTCGATGCTGCCGATCTCGAAGTACGCGAGTACCCGCTTGCCGCTGCGGCGCAGCGCGCCGATCTCGGCAGCGGTGAAGTAGCCGGTGTGTCCGTCCCGGGCCAGGTCGACGACGGCGAGCTGGTACCGGCCACGGGCCAGCGCGTCGAGTCCATTGGCGCTGTACCCCTGGAGCTGGTACGCCCAGTCGACGATCGTCCGGGGTGCGGGCGGTGTGGCAGCGGCGCCACCGGGTGTGGTCGTGGCCGGTCGGCTCGGCCGCGCCCCGGCGCTGGCGGTGCCGGCTGAGGCGGGCCGGCCACCGTCCGGCGGCGTCGTGCCGGTGGCGGGTGCCGGTGCCGACCGAGGGGTGGCATCGGGCCGACCGGTGACCAGCGCCCACACGGCGGTCACCACCAGCACGGTCATCCCGGCGAGGCCGGCCACGAGCCAACGGCGCCGGGCCCCGTCGCCCGTGCTCCGGTGGCTCACCGGGCCTTCCCGGAGGACCAGACGTCCTTGATCGACGCCGCCAGGTCGCGCACCGGGGACCAGCCCAGCTCGTCGTCGGCCCGGCTGATGTCGGCCCTGATCCAGCCGACCGCGGTCGAGCGTGGCGGCCCGGCGTCGGCCTCCCGGATCCTGCCGTGGTAGCCGGCCGTGGCGGCCAACAGCTCGACCGCCTCCCGCGCGGTGACCGCCCGACCGCTGCCCGCGTTGAAGACCCGGTGCCGTAGCTCGGGCGCGAACACCAGGGTGAGGATCAGCGCGGCGAGGTCCCGCACGTCCACGAAGTCCCGGTACGCCGAGAGCGGTCCCAGGGTGATCTCCGGGGCATCGCCGGCCAGCGCGGTGCGGATCCGTGCGGCCGCCCGGCCCAGCAGGTTCTCCTCCGATATCCCGGCGCCGATCGGATTGAAGACCCGCACCGACACCGCGTCGGCCTGTCCCGATTCGCCGGCGAGCTGGAACAGCCGGGTCCCGGCCAGGTGGCTGACGCCGTACGCGCTGACCGGCTGCGCCGGGTCGGTCTCGCTGACCGAGGCGCCGGGTGCCACCACGCCGTACTCGCCGGCCGAGCCCAGCCGGATCAGCCGGGCGTGCGGCGCCGCCCTACCGACGGCTTCGAGCAGCTTCACCGCGACCAGCGTATTCGCCCTGAGTAGATGGGTGGCGGAACCGGTGAGCGCGCCGACACAGTTCACCACCGTGTCCGGGGCGACCTCACGCAGTATCGCCGCGAGTCGGTCGGGTGCGCCGTCGAACAGATCGAATGTCGTCCGGCCCGGGCAGATCACCTCGGTGGTCCTCGGGTCCGACTCCAGCGCGGCTCGGGTGTGCCGGCCGATGAAGCCGGAGGCCCCGAACAGCAGCACCCGGGTCATCCGCGCTCCCCAGAGCGCACGGTGTCGGCCCACTCGCCGACGGCAGCCGCGGTGGCGCGTTCGGGCTCCTCACAATTCGGCAGCAGCAGCGGCTTGAGCTTCGCGAACGTCAGGTTCGCCTCGTCGTAGTCCTCCGGGCGGCCGATGTCCAGCCAGAAACCGTCGAACGGATACGTCGCCGGGTACTCGCCCGCCGAGAGCAGGTCCAGCACCAACTGGTCGAAGCCGAGCGGAAGTCCCGGTGGGTACGGCGTGAGCGTCTTCCGCGACATCCCGTACACGCCCATGCTGACCGGGTAGCGCAGCGCCGGCTTCTCCCGGAATCCGACGATCCGTCCGGCGTCCACGTCCAGCACCCCGAAGTCGATCCGGTGCACCCGCTCGGAGGTTGCCAGGGTCAACCCGGCGCCGGAGAGCGTGTGGGTGTGCAGCAGGTCGGCATAGTCCAGGTCGGTGAGGATGTCTCCGTTCATGACCAGGAACTCGTCGGGCAGCCTCTCCTTCAGCGCGAACAGCGGGCCGACGGTGGACAGCGGGCGGTCCTCCTCCACGTAGTCGATGTCGAGCCCCCATCGGCGGCCGTCTCCGACGAACGCCTGGATCAACTGGCCGAGATAGTTGATCGCCAGGGTCACCGAGGTGAACCCGCGCGACGCGAGCTGGTCGAGCACGATCTGCAGGATCGAGTGGCTGTCACCGATCGGCATCAGGGGTTTGGGTAGCGTCGTCGTATACGGCCGCAACCGCACTCCCTTGCCGCCTGCGAGGATCACCGCGTGCAACCTGACCTCCCCAAGGGCCGAGTGGACTACCGGTAGTGCCGGACCTGCCCGATCACCGGAACGAGACCGAGCGCGAACAGCGCCTGGAGCAGCACGATGCTGCCCAGGTAGAGCGAGGTGTCGACGAGCGCGGCGTCACCCTGCCCGAGCACGGGTGCGGCACCGAGCAGCGCGCCGACCCCGACGTGCAGCGCGACGACGAGCGCGATGGACAGGCACAGCCAGCCGTACCGCCCGCGTCCGGCCAGCAGGAACGCCAGGTAGTAGGCGCCGGCGAGCGCGACGTGCGCGACCGTCATCACCGTGCCGGCGGCCGACAGCACCCCCGCGTTCCAGAGGCCGGCCAGCAGCGCCGCCCCGAGCACCGCCGGCACCGCGAGGCAGGCCGCGACGTCCCGGCCGATCATGCGCCAGACCGCGGCGACGAACTCGCCCGGCCGGCGGGCGCGCCGGGTCAACGCGATCGCGATCGCCGGGAACCGGCTGGTCCGCCACTCCACGAAGCCCATCGACACGAACAGCGGCATCGCGGCCGCCGCGATGTCCAAGCGGCCCAACAGGTACGGCACCTGGGCGTGGAAGAGCAGCGCGGCCGAGCAGAGGCCGTAGCCGGCGACGCCGAGCAGCACGGACGCCTCCGGCCACAGCGGCTGCCGGGACGCCGGTTCCTCGGCGGTGGTGGTGGGCCGGGCGGCCCAGAGGGCCGCGGCGAGCGTCGCCAGCACACAGACCGCCGCCGCCACCACTGCCGACCGGCGCAGCGCCGTCCCGCCGACGACCAGGTAGGCCGTGCCGGACAGGACGACGGGAAACATCGCCACGGCCAGCCAGGACTCCCGCCGGTAGAAGATCAGCAGCGTGCTGGCCATCTGGTACGCGAGCTGGCCGACCATCATCACGGCCAGCGGCAGGCCACCGTACGGCAGCATCGCCGCGCCGAGCACCACGCCGAGCAGTGGACCGGTCAGCGCCGCCATCCGCAGTATCCGGCTCGCCGAACGCGCTCGGCGCTGGCCGAGCAGTTGGTACGCCGAGTACGCGGCCACGCCCGAGTAGATCCAGCCGAGTGTGCCGGCCAGGACCAGTCCGAGTACCAGACCCGGCCGCCCCACGACCGTCAGCACGGCCGGGAACGCCACGCCCGGCAGCAGGTAGAGCGGCCCGTGCGCGATCGTTCGCAGGCCGTCCCACCGGTGCGCGCCGGTCGTCGTCGACGTGCCCGCCTGGTCGTCGACCGGCGAGGGCGGCCCCATCCGCCAGAACACCTCGGAGGCGAGTCTGAAGACGTCGGCGTAGCCGTACTCGACCTGCGCGGTCCGGTCGGTGTGCCCGTCGGCCTCCAGCGCGGCGGCGACCTGCAGCGCGTCGACCACCCGGCCCAGCCGGGGCCGGACCCGCTCGACCAGGTCGTCCACCGGATCGGTGGAGATCCTCGGCAGCAGGATCGTGCGTTCGGTCTCGCGTGGCTGGGCGTCGCCGTGCGCCGGTGCCGCCTCGGCGGTCACCGTGCCGCCGCGTCGCCGGGTCGGGTCGGCGTCGTCGTCGGGGGAGGTCGGCACGGTCCGGTCGCCGGACGTCATCGCGACTCGCCGACGAGTCGAGGTGTCTCGTCCATCGGCTCGCCGGCGGGACCGGCCGACGCCGGCCGCCCGGGCCAACCGGACGGGCTCGGGGCACGACGCGGAACCGGCGCCGCGTTGGGCCGCTCCGGTGTCTCCCGGTCGCGCTGCCGGGGTAGCCGGGCGTTGACGGTGGCCACCCCGGGCCGGATCCTGTGGTCCGGAACCCTGACCCGGCCCTGCGCCTGGCCGCGTGGCGGAGCCAACGGCGCGGAGACCGTCGGTTGCGCGACGAGCCGCTCGTAGATGTCGCGGTACGCCTGGAGCGAACGTTGCAGCGTGAACCTCTCCAGGACCCGGGCCCGGGCGACCGCGCCGAGCCGCAGTCGCAGTTCCCGGTCGTGCAGCAGCTTCACGCAGGCGGCAGCGACGGCGGGTACGTCCCGCGGCGCGACGACGATTCCGGTGTCACCGACCGCCTCGGCGACGCCACCGACGTTGGTGCACACGGTCGGCCGCCCGCACGCCATCGCCTCCACCACGGTGTACGGGAAACCTTCGGAGATGCTGGTCAGCGCGACCAGGTTGCCGGCGTGGTAGGCCTCGACCGCGCTGCCGACCCGCCCCTCCAGGGTGGCGTGCCCGGCCAGTCCGAGTTCGTCGATCAAGGCTTGGCAACTGGCGTGGTAGACCTGGTTGGCGGCCGGCGTCCCGCCGAAGATGCGCAGCCGGGCGTTCGGGATCTCCGCGCGGACCAGCGCGAAAGCCCGGATCAGGGTGTGCAGGTCCTTGAGCGGGTCGATGCGACCCATGAACGAGATGGTCGGCGTCTCGGGTTCGCCGACGGCCGGAGGAAACTCGTCCGGGTCGACGCCGTTGTACATCGTCCACATCCGCTCGGGGTCGGCCCCGTTGTGCAACTGCCAGCGCCGGTTGTACTGCGAATGCGGCGCCAGCGCGTGGCTGATGAGATAGGCCGCGCCGGCCAGCGACCGGAAGAAGCTCAACACCAACACCCGCACCGGGTGCGGCGCCTTGTCGTGCAGATATGAGATGTAGCGTTCCCGCAGGTAGATGCCGTGCTCGGAGAGGACCAGCGGGGTTCCGTAGGCCCAGGTCGAGGCCATCCCGACGAGCATCGCCAGGCCGTTCATCGACGAGTGCACGATGTCGGCCCGGACCGGCGGCATGCTCAGCGGCCGCATCATGTGCGAGATGAGCCAGGCCGCCTCCAGCGCGTCGGCGACGGTGAGCGCGGGCCCGGCCTCGTCGACCCGGAGGCTGCGCCAGGCGTCCAGCATCATCCCCAGGGCCTGGTTGGAGAGCATGCCCCCGCTCAGGTCGCCACCGTCGGTGGCGTACTCGAACAGGCCGCGCAGGGCGAGCAGGAAGGTGCTCCGGTTGACCGCACCCGCCTGGGAGCGGGTCGACTCCAGCGGGGTGACCAGCGCACGCAGGAACACCTCGTAGGACTCGATGAACCCCACGCCGGGCCGCCCGGACCGGACCGGCAGCCCCCGCTGGGGGCGGCGGCCCGGCGGCCGTCCGCCCCACAGCGGGATCGAGTGCACCCGGTCCAGGTTCGCCGGCCGGTCGAAGACCGGCTTCTCGGTCCCGTCCACGGTGAGCGCCACGACCTCCCACCGGTGGTCCGGCATGCCCCGGATGAGCTGCTCGCACCAGACGCTCACGCCGCCCATGGCGTACGGGTACGTGCCTTCCGAGACCAGTGCGATCCTCACCGAGTGCTCCCGTTCACTTGCGCGTCACCGGATGTCCCGCCCGGTCAGGGGCGGGGGGCGGCGTCGAACGTCACGGCGGTGTTGGCCGTGAGTGTCACCGGGACGGTGACGTCGGTGCCGTACGTGGTGGCACCCGCGGTGGCGCTGGTCACGCCGCCGAGTTGGACCGTGCCGGCGGCCGGCGAGGTCACCGTGATGGTGTCGGTGCTGCGGTCGTAGACCGCCTCGACCCCGGCGTCGAGCGCGGCGAAGTGGGCCGTACGCGCCCGGCCGTACGCGGCGATGTCCACCCACGACGAGTTCAGCAGGGGTACGGAGTAGTACGACTCGTACTTGGTCAGCACCGCGTCCACCCAGTCGGTGAGCAGGGTCTCTCCGGCCCCGTAGTCGCGCACGTTGGCGATGTGGAACGTGTGCGCGTAGATCGAACCCGACGCGACGTGCTGTAGCGCCACCCCGGCCTCGTAGTCCAGGAGTTGCTGGTAGGTGCGGTCGGTGGGCCAGTACGGGAAGAGTCCGTTCGGACCGTAGAAGGAGTTGTAGAAGACCGTCTGCTCGGCCGGGGTGGTGGTGTGGTACGCGATGTTCGTCGGCCAGGCCGGTACCACCAGGATGCTCGACTCCAGCGGGTGCACGATGCCGGCGTTGAAGTTCGCCGGTTTGTGGCTGGTGAACGACATGTTGCCCACCACGGCGGTGACGCCGAGATCCTCCGCAGCCTGGAGCAGCGCCGGGTTGGACCCTTCCAGCCCGTGGTCGGTCGGCGCGCCGGTGTCGTCGTCCGGATCGTCGTTGTAGACCCCGAGGCCGGAGTACTCGGGGGTCTTCAGCACGCTGTTCGGAGGGTTGAGCCCGATCGCGATGCCCGCGGTCCGGTTGTCGTCGATCTCGCTGTAGGAGGTGGCGTAGTTCGTCGCGTTCAGCTCGGGGTGGTTCAACGTGTGGTTGATCCACCGGAAGTTGTTCTTGAGGCACTTGGTGGTGGCGGTCAGGGTGGTGGCGTCACCGTTGGGGCTGCACGTGCTGCCGGCGAACGGGTCGATGTCGGCACCGTTGTACGCGATGTTGAAGGTGAATCCGGCCGCCAGCGGGTGTGCGGAGCGCAGCGCGGTCTGCTGCGCGTCGAGGTTGACCGTGTCGTGGCCGCTGACCTGGAACCCGGGGGTGTACTCGACGGTCCCGTTCTCCAGGTAGTGGTCCGAGGTGTTGAACCAGTCGTCGATGTCGACGTTGAGGTGGTGCTTCTGCTCGCCGAGGTACAGGCCCTTGCTCGCCCACCGGACGAGACCGTAGACCAGCAGGTCGGAGTGGAGCAGGAACTGGTTCGAGGTGAACGTCAGCGCGATCCGCTCCCGGCCGTCGGTGGAGGTGGTGAGTACGGCGAGTACGTCGGAGCCGTTGGTCATCAGGGCCTGGGCGGCGCAGCCGGGCCGGATGGCGGTGCGGTAGACGTACGACTGGGTCACGGGGATCTGGGCGGCACTGTCAAGATAGTCGAAGACCGCGGCACCGTCGTTCGTCAGCGAGACCGGCAGGGGAGTGTCCCCGACCCCACCCTCACTGACGCCGGTGAGGCAGTGGTCCTCCGGCCAGGTCCCGTAGCTGGTGTAGAGGGATGCCTGCCGGACACCGAAGTTGCGCTCGTACGCCCAGAGGGTGTTCCACTCCGTGCTGCTCAGGCCGCTGATGTAGCTGCCACCGGACTCGTACAGAAGCATGCTGTTGGTGAGCAGGATCGCGTTGTAGTTGCCGACGCCGTCCGGACGCACCAGCGTGCTCGGGGAGAGCGGGTCGGTCGCCGAGTAGAGGACGTCGTAGGAGGCACCGAGCCGGTCGAGCATGGTGGTGAGAGTGGGTACGCCGAAATCGTCCGTGTTGGTCGCCACGATCAGCGCCCTGAGCGCGACCTGGTCGTTGAGACCCTGGACGCCGAGACTGCGGCCCTGGGCGGTCGCCTTGGACGGATCCAACCGGACGGTGCCGGACTTCTTGGGCAGCGGGCCGGGGCGGGCCGGCTTCGGGCTCGCGACCTCGCCGAGGCCGGGGATGGCCGGCGGCTGGGCGGGCGTGGTGGGCGGTCCGGCGATGCCGGGAGTCTGGCTGCCGAGGACGACCGCGAGCGCGGTCAACCCGGCGAGGGCGAGTCTTGTCACACGCTGGCGAGTAGGCCCGGTGTGGACCATGTACTGACCTCCGATGAGGAGAAGACCGGTTAGCAGTCCATCGAGGACTAGCGAAGTGTCACGAAGGCTATCAATGATCACTGTCGTCGCCGAAAAATGCGGGTGTCGTCTCTTCAATTGACGCGGGCATGGCATGAATGCTAGGACCACCGCCTTTCGAAGCCTGCTTGCAGTGATATGTCCCAGTAGGAGCTTGCATGACTTTCGAGCACTTCGGTGGCAACCGTTCCGGCCTCCAGTGGCTAACAGAATGCCCTCTGACGTGGCCTTTCGTCGACGGTCGACAAATGGGTGATCGAGAACGGGGTCCAGTTTGCCTGGGTTTCTCCGCAGAAACTACATGCGCCCCCAACTCAAATCGACGATCAAGCTATGGCCTGCAGAACCTCATCCGTTCGCGGGAATTCCGACAACCATCAGCACGCTGTTATGCGCTGTCCAGCCTTGCCGTCACACGGCCGTACGGACATATCGAGCTGATGGGTTAACGGCTCGCGACGTTGCATGGTCGGGGCATGGACAGCAGACCTGCGGGATGCGGGTCGGGGTAGGATGCTCGCGATCCTCGTTCCGACGACGGTGGCCGCCCCTGTCGACCGACTCGCGACCAGCGTCCCGGGCATGGGCCGCCGGGCCGCTCCGGCAATTCCTGGATAGGCGATTCCAAAGTCCGAGTACTGGATGCCGAGGTCCCGCACGCGCTGTCAGCTGCAGATCCAGCCTGATGGCCCTGTGAGCGTGTGGATCGGGAGATTCGAGATGCTCTGCGGCATGGCGCCGGCGGCGACGGTGATCGAACGCCGAGGGCAGCGCTGAGCCCAGGACACGCATTTGCGGACGACGCCTCGACGCCGGTCGGACCGCGTTCGGATCGCACCTCGGACACGTCGAGGACCAGCCGAAATGCTCGATAGTCACGCTATGGAGTTCGGCAGCGTATCGCACGCCGAACAAAACCACTACCGTCAGATCGACAGGCATCGAATCGCGCACCTGGTTGCCGAATCGGTAGGCATCCTCGGCCGGGCCGTTCGCGGTCGGAACCACCTCAGCGCTCCCTCGCTCGGCAGGGATGGCAGTCAGCGGCTTTCGTGGGATTGGTCGAGGGTGTCCCGTCTCACCGTGCTCTCGGCGACTGGATCACCGCCTTGGGCCGGTACCCTTGGTTGGTACAGACTGTGTGCATATGTCCGCTAACCGAGGGGTGACCATGCCCGATCACGCGTCCGGCGACATCGACCTCGCTCGCCTGCGGGAGGTTCTCGACGGACCGTGGGCCGAGGTCCGCAACGCGCACCGGCGGCACCTCGATGCGCGCTTCCTTCCGGTGTACGGCGAGACCGGTGACCAGGCACGTGAGCGGATCTCTCGACTGCTCTCCGAACTTCCCCTCGAGCTGGGGATCGCGTCGGCGTTCCCCGCCGAGTACGGCGGCAGATCCGACGTGGGGGGCTCGGTCGTCGCCAGCGAGATGCTGGCGCAGGTCGACCTGTCGCTGATGGTCAAGGCGGGCGTGCAGTGGGGTCTGTTCGGCGGCGCTGTCGCAGCCCTGGGCACCCGACGGCACCACGACGCCTATCTGCGGGACATCATCTCGGGCAAGATCCTCGGCTGCTTCGCGATGACCGAGACCGGCCACGGCTCCGACGTCCAACGGCTGCGCACCACCTGCGCGTACGACCCGCAGACGCAGACCTTTGAGCTGCACACTCCGCACGAGGCGGCGCGCAAGGACTACATCGGCAACGCGGCCCGGGACGGGCGGATGGCGGTGGTCTTCGCGCAGCTGATCGCCAACGGGCGGCGGCACGGCGTGCACGCGTGGCTGGTCCCGATCCGCGACGCTGCGGGTAACCCGCTGCCCGGCGTGACCATCGGCGACGCCGGGCCCAAGGCCGGCCTGCACGGCGTCGACAACGGACGGCTCAGTTTCGACCATGTGACGGTGCCGCGTGACATGCTGCTGGACCGGTACGGCCAGGTCGCGGAGGACGGGACGTACACCAGCCCGATCGAGAACGACTCACGGCGCTTCTTCACCATGCTCGGCACGCTGGTCCGTGGCCGGGTGAGCGTGGGCGGCGCCGCGTCGGCGGCCACCAAGTCGGCGCTGACCATCGCGGTGCGCTACGGCGACGTCCGCCGCCAGTTCGGCATTCCCGATGCGGACCGGGAGGTGCTGCTCAACGACTACCTGGCCCACCAGCGCAAGCTGCTTCCCGCCCTGGCCACCACGTACGCGTTGCACTTCGCCCAGGCCGAACTGGTCGCCGCGCTGCACGAGTTGCAGGGTGGCGGCGACCCGGTAGACGAGCATCGGCAACGGGAGCTGGAGTCCCGGGCCGCTGGTCTCAAGGCCGCGCAGACGTGGCACGCGACCCGCACCATCCAGACGTGCCGCGAGGCGTGCGGCGGCGCCGGCTACATGGCCGAGAACCGGCTACCCGGACTCAAGGCTGACACCGACGTCTTCACCACCTTCGAGGGCGACAACACGGTGCTGCTGCAGCTGGTGGCCAAGGGGCTGCTCACCGGCTACCGGGACGAGTTCGGCTCGTTGGACGGCTGGGGGCGCGCATCCTTCGTCGCCGAGCAGGTCCGCGCGATGGTGCTCGAACGCACCGCCGCGCGGTCGGTCATCGAACGGCTGATCAGCGCCGTGCCCGGCCGCGACGAGGAGGTTGCCGTCACCGACCGCGGCTGGCAGCTCAAGGTGTTCGAGGACCGCGAGGACCACCTCCTCGACGGCGCGGTCCGTCGCCTCCGCAACGGCGCGGCCACGAAGAAGGACCGTCCCTTCGACATCTTCAACGACGTTCAGGACCACGTCCTGGCCGCTGCCGCCGCGCACATCGACCGGGTCACCCTGGAGGCGTTCGTCGCCGGCATCGAGGGCACCGCCGACCCGGCGGTCCGGGCGCTGCTCTCCCGGGTCTGTGACCTGTACGCGCTCAGCGTCATCGAGGTCAACAAGGGATGGTTCCTGGAGCACGCCCGGCTCACGCCGGCCCGCTCGAAGGCGATCACCGGCGTGGTGAACGGACTACTCAGAGAGCTGCGTCCGCACATGCGGACGCTCGTGGACGGTTTCGCCATTCCGGAGGAGTGGCTGCACTGCGCCATCCTGCGCGAGGAACCCCACCGGCAGGCGACCATGGCCGCCCACGACGCCGCCAGTGATCCGCAGGCAGTCCCGGCGTAGGTGGCGAGGAGGCCATGCCCCATCGATGGGCATGGCCTCTGTTCGGACGACTGTGTGTACCGTCGGGCTCGGGTCAGCTGTACGAGATCGCCGTCAGGGTGCAGGTGCGGACCCACGGCCCGGGGTTGACCGGCCTCCGGTCGCAGGACCAGGTCGAGTTGATCGGCGAGGTGCCCGGGGTCAGGCTGTAGGTCGAGCCCTGCCAGCTGCCCTCCGGGTAGAACTCGTAGCCGTAGTACTCGCTCCAGTTCAGGTAGCACCGCACGTCCAGCTTGATGCTGGTTGCGCTCGCGGGGATCACCTTGGTCCATGTCCTGGTCGGGTTGGTCGGACTGAACGGTGAGACGGAGTCCATCGGAAGCCATCCGGGGCCGGGTGCACCGGGCCACCCGCCGCCGTCCACGCCCAGGTACGGCCCGACCGGAGGCACCGGTGACCCGTAGCAGGTCGTGCTCCCGTAGATGATCCGGGTACCGTCGGCCACGGCCGGCGGCGGCGCTGCGGTAACCGCCGCGACCATGGTCGTAGCCAGCAAGCCGAGGGTGGCTGTGATTCGCCGTAGTTTTCCAGTAGCCATCAACGCGCGACCGTCCTTCCTCTGGGCACTCCGGTCGGATGCTTGAGGGCATCCTCGTTCGCCGATAGCGTTGACGGCGTTCGGGATGGACAGGTGCGGACGACCGGGGCCAACGTGGCAGGTAGCGACGGTACAGCCGTCCGATGCGCCGGACAGCGCCGGACAGCGCCGGGGACCGCCGGTGTCCGTTGACGACGGCCGCCTGCTGCTGCGGCAACTCTGTGACGATCTGCGGCTGCTCCGGTTGCAGGCGGGCGGACCGAGCCTGCGCAGCCTGGCGATGCGGGTACGGCTGGGCAAGAGCCAGTTGGGGTCGATCGTCAACGGCCGGATCGGACGGCTGCCCGACTGGGAGGTCGTCCGGGGCGTGGTGGACGGCTGCCGCCAGTACGCCCAGGACCGTGGCCGGCTGGACCGGCTGTCGGTGGCCATCGGGATCGAGGAGTTCTGGCGCCCGCGGTATGCCCTGGTGGACTACGCCTTGCAGCAAGCCGCGCGGCGGCGGCCACCGGCGCCACCACCACCACCACCACCGGCGCCGCCGGCTCGGCTGGTGACGGTACCCCGGCAGTTGCCGGCCGCCACGCGGCACTTCGCCGGGCGGGCCGGTCCGCTGGCCGCGCTGAACGCGCTGCTGGCCGACGCCGCCATCGCGAACACCGCGGTGATCTCGGCGATCGGGGGCACCGCCGGGGTCGGCAAGACGGCCCTGGCCGTGTACTGGGCACACCGGGTCGCCGACCGCTTCCCCGACGGGCAGCTCTACGTCGACCTGCGCGGTTTCGGTCCGGCCGAGCCCGCGATGGAGCCGGCCGAGGCGATCCGTCGCTTCCTCGACGCCCTCGGCGTGCCACTGCGGCGGATTCCGCCGGAGCCGGACGCACTGGCTGCCCTGTACCGAAGCGAACTTGCCGGTCGGCGGCTGCTTGTCGTGCTGGACAATGCCCGCGACGGCGCGCAGGTCCGGCCGTTGCTGCCCGGCGCTGCGGGCTGCCTGGTCCTGGTCACCAGCCGCGATTCGCTCACCGGACTCGTCGCCGCCGAGGGCGCCCAATCCGTCACCGTCGATCTGCTCACCCGGGACGAGGCACGGCAGCTGCTGGCCCGCCGACTCGGCAGCGCGCGGATCGCCGCCGAACCCGACGCGGTGGACGAGATCATCACGCGGTGCGCCCGGCTGCCGCTGCCGCTGGCCATCGTCGCCGCCCACGCCGCGACCCGCCGGGTGCCGCTCGGCGAGCTGGCCGAGCAACTCGGCGACGGTAGGCAGGCGTTCGGGCTGCTCGACACCGGCGATCCGAGCACCGACGTCCGCGCGGTGTTCGCCTGGTCGTACCGGGCGCTCGCGCCGGCCGCGGCGCGCGTGTTCCGGCTGCTCGGCCGCCATCCTGGTCCGGACGTCACCGCGTCCGCCGTGGCCAGCCTCGCCGCGCTGCCGTTGCCCGACGTGCCGCCGCTGCTGGCCGGACTGACCCGCGCCAACCTGCTCACCGAACCCGCCCCCGGTCGGTACGCCTGCCACGATCTGCTGCGCGCCTACGCCGCTGGCCTGTGCGACGTCCTGGAGACCCAGCCGGACCGGGAGGCCGCGACCGGCCGTATCCTCGATCACTATTTGCACACCGCCGGCGTCGCGGACCGGCTCCTGCATCCCTATCGAGACGCCGTCACCCTCGAAGCGCCCCGGCTGGGCGCCACGCTGGATCATCTGAGCACGCCGGACGCCGCCCGTGCCTGGCTCGCCGCCGAGCTTCCGGTGCTGCTCGCGGCGGTGGACCACGCCGTGACCGGCGGGTACGACCGACACGCCTGGCAACTCGCGTGGATCCTGGCCGGCTATCTCGAACACAGTCGACGCTGGCCCGACCAGCTCGCCGTCGGCGACGCGGCGACGATCGCCGCGGGCCGGCTCGCCGATCCGCGCGCGTCGGCCATCGCGCACCGGATCCTGGCCCGTCCGTACATCGAGACCGGTCGTCACGCCGACGCCCACACACACCTCGAACGCGCCCTCGCCCTCGACACCGGCAGCGGTGACCTCGCCGGGCAGGCCCACGATCACCATCTCCTCGCCTACCTCGGGGAACGGCAGGGCCGGTACGCCGTCGCTCTCGACCACACCTGGCAGGCCCTGGCGCTGTACCGCAGGGCGGACCACCGGCACGGGCAAGCCTCCGCCCTCAACGCGGTCGGTTGGTTCCAGGTCCACCTCGGCGACCACGCCCAAGCCGTCGCTGCCTGCCAGGAGGCTCTCACTCTGCTCCGCGGGCTGGGCGACCGCCGCGGCGAGGCGGCGACGTTGGACAGCCTCGGCTACGCGTACCACCATCTCGGTGACTACCCGCGTGCCGTCACCTGTTTCCGGCAGGCGGTGGTGCGGCTGCGGGCACTCGGCGAGCGCTACCCGGAAGCGAGCACACTCATCCACCTTGGCGACAGCCACCGGCTCGCGGGCCAGCCGGGCGCGGCGCGGTCCGCGTGGCGCCGGGCACTGGCAATCCTCACCGACCTCGACCACGCAGACGCGGAAGGGGTCCGGGCGAGGCTCGCCTCCGCTGACCCCTAGGGGCTGGATGAGCGGGTGCGGGACCTGCGGTTACCGTGATCGCATGGCCAAGCCGACCCGCTGGGTGACCGAGACGAAGCCGGGACACTCGCAGTGGTACATCGAACGCTTCCGGCGGCTCGCGGCCGAGAGGGCGGATCTGGCCGGCGAGGCGCGGCTGCTGGATGCCCTGGTTCCGCCGCGTGCTCGGATCCTGGACGCCGGCTGTGGCACCGGTCGGGTGGGTGCCGAACTCGCCACCCGCGGGCACCGGGTCGTCGGCGTGGACGCCGACCCGGCCCTCGTCGAGGCGGCCCGCGTCGACCATCCGGGTCCCCGCTGGCTGGTGGGTGATCTCGCTGAGCTGGACCTCGCCGCCGAGGGCGAGCCGGAGCCGTTCGACGCGGCGGTGTGCGCGGGCAACGTGATGGCGTTCGTCGCACCGGGCACGGAGCGGGCGGTGTTGTCCCGGATCGCGGCGCACGTGCGCCCGGACGGGATTGTGGTGGTCGGCTTCGGCACCGATCGGGGTTACCCGCTCGCCGACTTCGACGCCGACGCCCGCGCCGCCGGCTTGCGCCAGGAGCACCGCTTTGCCACGTGGGATCTGCGCCCCTGGCGAGACGGCGCCGACTTCGCGGTGACCGTGCTGCGCCGGCCGGCCGACTGACGACCTCGACGACGACCGCCGGTGCCCCGGCGGCCCGCAGGCGGTCCAGGTAGTCGACCACCTCTGCGGGGACGGCCGGGGCATTGACGGTGGCCGACCGCGATGCAGAGCTGGCCCGCTATTGGCTTCCGCGCGGATCACGCCTGCTTCATGCTGATCTGCTTGGGCACGGGCTGCGGACCTGCCGCAGCAGTCAGTGACCTCGGTCCCGGCGGAGAAAGCACGACAGAAGCCGCATGAACTCGTGCGGGTGCTCGACCGCCGGCACGTGCGGCGCAACGGCCGAGCCCGTGCAGACGGACATCGGCCAGGTGTTCGAGCAGGGGCAGGGCTGCCGTCCCGAGCGGGGTGCCCCGGTCCTCGGCGCCGTGGACGAGCAGCACGGGCGCGCGGATCCCTGCCAGCGTTTGCGCCGAGAGGGTGAGCTGGTCGACCCATCGTGCCCTAGGTGGAGGGAACCACGACTCGAACGCGGCCGCCCCCGCTCGCATCGCAGCTGCACGGGCAGCGACGGCGGAATCGGTCACGAGCGCTTGGTCGAGGACGAGGCGACTATCGTCGATCACCACCTTGCGGGGATGCCTCCCGACCTGGCCGACGTCGTCAGAAGTGATTGTGCTGCGTGTTGTTGTCGCCGACCTGGACGCCTTTCGATCCGGTGACCGTGATGTTGTACCTCGATGACGGGGAGGGGGGCAGCGGGTTTGGGGCTAGCGGCGGCTCGGTAGCGCCTGCCGGGCTGCCTACGTGGCCGGGACTGGCGGGGGCGCTCGGCTGTTCTCCGAATGCGGCCATCAAGTGCCTTTTCAGGGTCGGTACGGTGAGGCTCCCGGTCGCCTCCGGGTCGAGGATGGATGAGTGATTTCCGGGCAGAATGCTGGCGTTCGGGAAGCTTCCCTGCGCCGACCCACGTCGTACCACATTGTCGGTGCGCCCGGCGTAGACGTAGATCGGGATCGGGCAGGTCCGTTCCGAAACCTGCGTCGCTGCGACGATCTGATTGAGGACGGTACGCCGGGCGGCTGTCACGTCGGCGCTGAACGTCTGTAGATCGCGTGCCTGTGGGTGCCGCCGGAGCCCCGCTGCCGTCCGCAGCGACCGCAGGTACTCCGAGCCCTCGTTCGGACAAGACAACAGAACAATCAGTGCGATGCGGGTCAGCTCACGGCCGCGCCCCTCGTTGAGCATCCACGCCAGGTACCGCTGGAGGATCAGACCGCCCTGGCTGTGCGTGACGAACGCAAGCGGTCCGTCTGGAGCGACATGGCGGATGTACGGGTCAACTGATTGGGCGATGTCGTTGTAGTCGGGAACCCTGGTAGCGCTGAACGGTAGCCGAAGCTTCGGCGATTCGTACCGGAAGCGATGAACGGAGAGTCCACGCAGGTCCCGATCGGCCTCGATATGCTCGGCGAGACGATGCCACGTGGCCGGAGATGACCAGAACCCATGTACCAGGACCAGATTTCCATCGATCATCTGAACCTCCGGCATTGAGGTGGTACGGAATCGTCGTCTGCGAAGCGTATCGGTCGGGTCGAAAAGGCGGACCACTCGGTGGAAGAGACGTCTCCTACGTACGAGACCAAAGTCAGCGGCAGCGAAGGTGTGAATATCGGCCCAAACCCCACTCAGTACAACTATTTCGGGGCTGGAAGGAGCTTCTTTGAGGTGAGGTGGCTCCCCGGCCCCCAGCAGGCAAAGGTGGGGATGCCGGTCAAGCGGCGACTGCGGATCGTGAACCACGACGACAAGCCGCACGAGGTGGGCCTGAGCCGTAGTGGGCCCTATCGCCGCATGATGAGAAGTCCCGCGTCCGTGCGGGTCCCCGCCGACGACGAGGTGGATGTCGACGTCACGTTCGTCGCGGAGGCGTCGGACCCACCTGGGGGAACCTCGGCCCAGATCAGCATGCTGCTGAGGTGGAACGGACGCATCGAGGCAGACGCCGACACTGAGCTAACCGTCACACCGCACGCCGCCGCGCAACTGGAGATCACGGGCGAGCGCGTCGGAGAGCACCGGGTATCGGTAGCCACCAGGGTTCGCAACGCCGGGAACGTCCACCTGTCGGGCCTCCGCGTCCAGACCGTCAGCGAGCAGAGCAATGCGGTGTCGGCCTGGCCGGATTCACCCTTTGCCCTGGACGTGGGCGAGTACAGGGATCTGCCGATCGAGATCGACCGGCCGACCTGGCAGCTTCCTGGTGCTGCAAGACCGACTGTGGAACTCGTTGCGCACGCCGAGCACTGCCGCTCCGCGTCCGCGAGCGTTACGGTCCCGCCCATCGTGGCGCCGTCCCGGCTCGTCGCGGCCTGCACGGTGCTGGCCGCAGTCCTGACGATCGCGGTCTGCGTGCCGATCTTCTCCAGCGACGAGAAGCCGGGCGCGGGCACGGCCACCAGACCGGACACCCACTCGAGCGCCGCCACGACATATCCGGTGGACCTGCTGATCGACCGCTCGGGCTCAAAGGAACAGTCACGGCAGCCGGTGTTGATCGACCAATCCGGCGAGAGAACACCGCTGCCGGCCGGCGGCGGCATCCACGTCGCGGTCCGGGTCCCCTCCGGCTGGCTTGTCAAGCGGACCAGCACCGGCAACGAGTACGAACTGCTGCACGCGACGGATGGATCTGGGCCACAGCAACTGGCGAGGGGCAGCGGACTGCTCTTCTGGGTTCACGACTCCGGGAAGCGGATCATCATCGACCTGCGCGGTGCCCAGGGAGTCGTCAAGGTCCGCTCGCTCGATACCGGCGACGAGCAGACCGCCAAGCTGCCGAACTCGGTGCGGATCATCGGTTGGATCGGCGATGCCGTGCTCGTTCGCCTCCCCGGACGCGGGGCGCCGAAGCAGCCGGAGGCAGCCGACTACCGCCTCGACTACTGGGACCCCAGCGAACCGTACACGCCAACACCAGGCGAAACAGGCGGATCGGTGCTCGGCGTCGACGGCGACCGAGTCCTGACCTACGAGCCGACCACCAGGTGCTTCATCCTCGCCGCCCAGACGAAGCGGTTCGCGGCGGTGCATCCGCCGCGCTGCGACCTCCCGTTCGCGCTGAACCTCAAAGTGCTCGATGGCAACTGGTCCAGCTTGTCGCCCGACGGCCGTACGGTGGCGCTGCCCGGCGCGGGTGGCACGCCGGCCCTCATTCCGCTTGATGAGCTGTTCGGCGACGGGACGCCCCGGCCGGTCACCAACCTCGGCCACGACGTGTCCCAGCTGCGGTGGCGCGGCGGGAGCGAGGTCGTCGCCTTGGAGGCCGACGGCCACGGGCGGCTAGCCGTCTGCACCGTTGCCACCGTCACGTGCTCGGCGACCGATGCGCCCATGCGGAACGACCTCGACCGGACGCAGCTCGTTGTCCGCCTCGGCTAAGAACTCCTAACCAAATGATGGTGGGCGTATCCGGTGGAGGTTTCTCCTGGCCAAGCTCAGAGCCGCCGGTCACCTGGACATGTCCCGGGCGGTGATCGACGGCCCCCACATACGCGCGCTCAAAGGGGGCCCAAAACCGGGGACCGAGCCCGGTCGACCGCCGCAAGCCAGGCTCGAAACCCGATCGTGCCCCAGCCCCACCGCCGGCACCACGTCGACCAGCTCAACGGCGGTGACGGCATTGTGGAACCGCGCAGGCCGGCTCACTCCTCCATGTACTCAATGGGGATGCTGCGATAGCCGGGCACCGTCGTCGGGATCCGCAGGGCCTCGGCCTGCGCCGACTGGACCAGCGTGTGCAGCAAGGTGTTGAGCATGTTGGTGATGGCGGCCGTGTCGTCGACTGCGGCGTCGAAGGCGCCCTTGGTGCCGATGCGGGCCAGCACCGCTTCGACCGCGTTGCCGAAGCCGAACGAAACGGTGTGCGGCCGGCGCTTCCAGCCGGCATCGGTGAGCGCGTTGAACTGGGTGGCCCAATCTTTGTCACTGGGCGCGCCGTCGGTGAGGATAAACACCGCGGGACGCAGCACACCCCGCCCGGCGGCGATCAGTTTAGCGACGTCCTTTTCGATGCGCTGCCGGACCAGTGCGAACATCGCACCGTAGTTGGTCACCCCGGTGCAGGCGAGCCGCGGTAGGTGGGTCATGTCGTCGAGACTCGTCATCTCGAGAACGACGTGCGGCCCGGTGTTGAACGTGATGATCGAGACATGCGCGAACTCGGCGACCCGGGGGCTGTCGGCCACGTTGGTGACCACGCGCTGCACAGTCTTGTTGAGCAGGTCGGTGTGCTTCTCCATCGAGCCGGACGTGTCCACCACGAGATAGACCGGCAGGCACTTCTTCTTGACGGCGGTGTCACTCACGATTTAGCCATACCCTTCGCAACGGTTCACAGGAGATCAGACGAGCCAGTGCACGACGGCTACGACGCCGAAGGCCACAGCGGCGATGAGGAAAAGAAGCACCCCGCAGCCGAACGCCGCCGTGCCCGCCGTGACGTCTTGTTGAGTGGTCGCCGAACCATTCGGGGGCGCGGGCTTCGGAGTCGCCGGCTGCGAGGTGGACGCGGTCGCGCGTGCGGGCCGGGTCTGTTGCGGGGCCGGCTTCGTCCGCTTGACCGACGGGCTCCACTCGACCCAATCCACGACGCCGGTCGTATCCTGCGGTCTCGTCGATGGCGCCGGCGACATGGTACCGGTGAAGGCCGCGGCGAGCTCGGCGAGCGGCGGACGGGCGTCGCGGCGGGCTTCGACCAGGATACGCCGCAACGTGGCGGGCGCCGCCCCGGACATCGCCGACAGCGCGGCGGTCAGCGGCTCGACGTCGCGTACCGTAGTCAGGCACCGCGCGATCAGCAGCGCCGCCCGGTAGCGGTCGGTGTAGTTGTCCACCTTGGTGCCGGGTGGCGTCTTCGGATCGTCGAAGTTCGGGGTGATGACGTAGTCTCGCGGTCCGAATGAGCAGCCGTCGATGTCCAGCAGGAACACCTCGTGCTTGACCGGCTGCCAGAAGGCGTTCGCGTAGGACCAGTCGGCATAGACCAGCCCGCGCTCCTCGAAGAGCGCGGCGATCCGCGCGAGAGTGGTGCACATCGTCGCCCGCTCGGCGGCCGGTTGGGCCGGGATGGCGCGCTGGGTGAGGAACCTGTCCGGCTTGGCCAGCAGGTCGATCTCCAACGTGGTGCGGCGGGCCGGGTTCTCGACGTCCGTCGGGGAGCGCCACGCGACGGTGAAGGCATCCGGCGCCCGCGGCAGCAGCACGCCCACCGTGTCGCCGCCGTCGGTGACCCGGCTGCTCGGCCAGGCGGTGGCCATCTCGACCAAGCGGCGCTGGTCCCGGCTCATCGCGGAGGGTTCCGCGATCAGCCGGTCGAGCGCCGCGCTGTCCGTCTGGCGGCGTACCTCGAGGGTGTACTTCTTGAACAGGAGGGACGGCGCCGCCGGCACCACCCAGACCCCCTCGCACTGGCCGCCGTTGGCCAACGGTGTGTCCGGGAGCCGGCCGAGCTGTCCGATCTCGACGACTGCGGGGAAACGGGTGGCGGTCACCGGCGGTCATCGCTCTGCCCGGCCCAGACCACCACACTGGTCCGGTCGTCCTGCTGTCCCGGCGCGTCGAAGTCGACATCGAGGGCGAACGACGCCAGCGGCGGTGGCTCGGCCCACCGGGCGTGCAGCCACTGCGCAAACCCATCGACCTCGGCCAGCGCGTCGCTCACGCCGTCGGTCATCACCGCGAAGACCGCGCCCGGCTTGATGGTGAAGGTCTTCTGCACCACGGCGTCCGGGTAGTGCGGCAGGAACTCGCGCAGGACGTTGCCGTCGAAGGCGGATTTCGGTCCGCCGATCATGGCCTTCCAGCCGTTCGCGACGCGGTACCAGGCCTCGGTGTCGCCGAGCCGGCACGTCCAGAGCGAACGACTGCCGTCAGGATGGGGACGGGCGTCGACCACCGCGACGGTCAGCGTCGTCCGCACGTCGCCGGCGGTGAGGCTGCGCTCCTCGGCCGACTGGATCATGGCGCTCGCGATGCGTTCGTAAAGCTTGGTGGCGGGCAGCGACTCCGGGCACCGCCCGGAGTCGAGATGCCGGCGGACCAGCGCGACGGCCTGGCCGGTGGCGGCCTGAGCCCCGAGTTCGGCACGCGAGCTGTCGGCCATGCCATCGGCCACCGCGATGATCAGGTGCCGGCCGTCGCGGTCCTGGGCGACGCGGTAGGCGTCCTGCCGGGGCAGCGCAGGGTGCTCGCACCGGTGGCCGGCGCCGACCACGGAAGCGCCCCGCACGTGCAGATCGCCGACCACGGCCTGGTCCGCCGCCAGGCCGGACGGCGAGGCCGAGCCGGCCGGCAGCCGCCACTGCCGGGCGGCAGCCGGTGAGCCTCTGCCGAACCGCGGCGGGTACGCGGTCGCCGGATTCTGCGGCGCGATGACGACCGGCGGTCCCGTGCGCGGGTGCCGGGGAGTCGTTGGCAAGCCGCGTGGGGAGCCGGTGCTGATCTGGCCGTCGCCCTGCGGCTCCGTCGCGAGCGGGACATCGCACTGAACGGGCGGCAGCGCCGCCCGTGGATCGAGAACCTGCCGGACCCGCGAAATCACCCGGCCGGCGAGTTCGCGCACCCCGCCTGCCGGCCGCACCTGGCCGTCGCCATCACTGATCGTCAACTCAGTGGTCCGCTTCGCCGGTGCTGCGCCGCGGCTTGAACTCTTGCCACCCGACCACGCCGGTGGAGTCGGTGCTCTCGCCGGGCACTGCGGACCCCGCCTGGGCGGTCGCCGGTTCCGGCGCCGGGGACAGTCCGGCGGCCGGCCGCAGCGCCTCCTGCTGGGGCAGGTCGAATGAGTACCAGGTCGTCGCGGGCGCCGCCCCGCAGCTCGGCCCGGCGCCGTCGGACGGGCCGCCCCCGGTCATCGAGGCCAGAAGGTTCTGCACGGCCGCGTCCCGGAGGGGCTCGGCGTCGACGTCCTGGAAGATGCCGTTTTCCAGCATCTTGTCGACAATCGCGGCGGCGTTGGCGAAGCGGGCCTGCTGCCGCTGCTCCAGCTCGGACTGCCGGTCGCGCATCATCTGCAGCACGGTCAGCGACTGATCCGGGTGGTGCCGCAGAAACGTGGTGATCAGCCCGAACTCGCCCTGCACCATGGCCGCGACCGCGGTGTGCCGTTCACGCTCCAGTTCCTGCTCGTTGCGCAGCTCCTGGGTGTTGAGCGCGTGGCCGCGCTGAGCGAGTGACAACTTCCGGTCGATCTCCTTGTGCTCCTGAAGGTACTGCTTGGCGGCATCGTCGTGAGTCACGTGCGCGCTGATGCTCTCGATCACCACGCCCAGGTTCGGCAGTTCCAGCGGCCGCCCGGCGACGAGCTGATTGCACCCGGCCTCCACCGGGGCGAACTTGTCGATGTCGTGGCGCCGGCTGATTTCCCGCATCCGGGTCATGACGTAGTGGACGACCGACGGCTCCACCCGCCCGTCGGCCCGCTCCACGATGATCTTCGCGGCGTCGGCAACCCGCCACCCGACAACGGCGTTCACCGCGAAGAAAAAGGAGTCGTCGCGGGACGGGAGACGGTCGTTGATAGTGACGGTCTGGTGTGCCGAGTCGATCTCGCACATCGTCCGGTAGCGGCCGGAGAGCAGCTCCCAGCGCGACAGCGGGCGACCGGGGCACTCCACCGTGCCGTCGACCGTGGTGTAGACAACAATCACGCTGAAGGACCGGACCGGCTTCCACAGGTGGAAGCGGGCGACCGGGGTCTCCTTCAGGACTATGGAGCGCGGCATGGTGGTCCTCACTGGTTGATCGAGAGTTCGGGGCGGCCGCCACCTGGCGGCTGCCCGACGGCGCTCAGGACCGCGGCGGCGGTGAGTGGTGCGTACGTCGTGCCGGAGCGCGTCAGCCACGACCGGGCGGTGACACCCAGGATCTTGGCGGTGCGGGTGCTGCCAGCCGCCGCGACCGCGAAGAGCGTGACCAAGGCCCCGCGGATCGCCTCCTCGCCCTCCGCGACGCCGGCCCAGATGCCGGCGACCGTCCGGGCGTCTTGCGCGAAGAGCCGGCCGTTGAGGGTGTGGAACCACGCAGACGCCAGCACGTTGCGGATCCGGTGGTCGGCGGCGGACAGGGCGAGCAGCAGCGGCCCTTCCCGCGGGTAGACCAGGTCGGTGGCCAGGGTGAGGAAGGCCAGCTCTCCCGTGGGCGTGCGCGGGTCGATGCCGTTGCCCATCCAGCGGACCACGAGCTCGAGAATCGGGCCGGTCTTGCCGTGATCGGCATCGACGAGTTCGGCGAGGCTGTAGGAGATTGCCAGTCCCACCTCGGCGCTTCCGGTGACTGCCAGGCGGTTGAGCCGGTCGAGCGCCCGGTCGGGGAAGTCGCCGCCCAGCGCGGCGCCGTAGGCCCGGGCCGCCGCGGCCTGCAGTTGCCACGGCGCGCTCGGCGCCGCCCACTCGTCGACCAACGCCAGCACCTGGTGCTGCAGTTCCGGCCGGTTGCCCGGGTCCTGCAGCGCGTACGCCGCGAGTTCCCGGCGGCGCTCCGAGCGGCTGCGGGCCCACGGCCGGATGACCGTGCGCAGGATGTGCTCGAAGGCGCGTTCGGCCAGCACGCCGACACCCGCCGCGGCCCGAATCCGGACCGCGTCATCCGGATGCCCAGCGAGGTCGCGCAGCCACTCCAGCAAGTTGTCGCGGACGTCGTCGTACTCGTCAGACACCAGCCGCAGCACGATGGGCGGATAGTCGCTGTTCAGGAACCGGATCACCTGAGCCGGCACCGTACCCAGTCGGCTCGGCACGTCCTCCCAGGTCAACCCGGCGCGGATCGCGTTGATCCGGGCGGTCCGGCTCTCGCCGAACTTGTCGGGTCCCGCCGTGCTGGTCACCGAGGGCACCTCCAGCAGCTTCGCCAGTGACTCGGCGGTGGCCGCGACGGTCTGGTAAGGAAGACCGTCGAGCAGGGCCAGCGAGATCGCCAGAGCCTTGAGCGAAGTGGTCGGTAGGCTAAGGAACCAGCCCTCGACCTCGCGCTCCATCGAGCGTCGCATGCGGGCGCGCACGGCTTCGACGTCCGGCCCGCCCGTGCCCCAACTCTCGTGCAGGTGCCAGGCCAAAGCGGCGACCCGGTCACACGGGCTGTCCGCGGTGATCTCCTCGGCGAAAAGTTTCGTGACGTCGGAATGGTCGAGTGCCTGCGCGCAGCGGGAGGCGCCGACCAGGTAGGTCAGCCGGGCCCGGAGCACCTCCCGATGCGCGGGCGCCGGGCCGAGCGTCACCACGAACTGGTGCACGCCCGGGTCCCGGAAGGTGATCTCATCGCTGACCGTGATGACCACTCGGGAGCGAGGATCTAGTTTGCTCTCGAGGTCGGTGAGCGAGGCGGCGGTGAGAGCCTGCGCGACGGCCGGCGTCATCTCCTCGACCAGGTGCGCGGTATCGGCCTTGACGGTCCGGGCGATCTCCTCGGGCAGCACCGTCGGCTTATAGGCGAGGAACTGGAGGATCCCGGCCTCGGCGCACAGTCGCATGGCAGCCGCGGACTTACCCCGGCCGCGGGGCGCCTGAATGATGACGAGCCGGCGCGATCCGGCGGCCGAGGCGAGCTTCGGATAGGCCTCGCCCACCGCGTATCCGTACCGGGCGAGGTCGACGAGACGCCGGCTGACCTCGAAGGTAAGCACCGGGCGGGCGTCGTCGGAGAGGTACTGCTGGTAAATGATCTGGTCGCCACCGATGACCGTGCCCTTGACGCGAGCGTCACCGCCGACGGAGACGCCGCCCTGGCGGAAAACCGCCCGGGCCGCCCTCAGGTTCTCGTTGGTCTCGGCCGCCCGGCGTGGGGTCGCCGCGTTGGCGCGGAGCTCATCGCCGGCATCGTTGATCTTCCGGGCCGGGGCGTCGGCCTCATCGGTGGAGTCGGCCTTCCGCCCTTCCGGCCGATCGGCCGCTTCGGGCGTGGTCATTGGGCGTCACCGAACCCAGCCCGCGGCCCGCGGACGTTGCCGTAGACATCGCCGCCGATCACGGGACCGATGACCTTGGCATCTCCCTTGATCCGTACGCCACCCCTCGACGGGGCGTCGTTGCCTTTCGGCTCGCGCCGTTTCCGCCCGGAGACAAACAGCCGCAACTCCTTGACCAGGTAATCCAGGTCAGCTCCGTCGTGGCGGCTGCGAAGCGTGACGAACTGCCGGTCCGGCAGCGTTGTCAGAGCGTCCGGAAGGTCACTCGCCACCAACGGCTTCGCCCCGTCGAGGAATACCGGGATCACTCGGATCGATCGGTCCACGGCTTCCACGATCTCCCGGCGCACGAAGTCGTTCGGGTCGTCGATGCGCCGGCGACCGGTCGCGTCCTCCAGGGTCAGCCAGTCGGGGCCGATGACGACGAGCAGGACGGCGCTGCCGCGTAGGGCGGACCACAACTCGTCGGGGAAGTCGGCACCCGCGTGCATGGACCGGCAGTCGCGGAAGACGTTCTCCGCACCGAACTCGGCCCGGAGCCGCTCGTAGACCAGCCCGGCGGCATAACCGGCGTCATCCGTACGGTAGTTGACGAACACATCTGCCATCGGCAGCCTTCCACAGAGATGAGCACAGATGCAAAATATCGCACGCCCTATTGGCCGTTGGTGATCAAGGAAGCAATTCAATCTTGAGCGCAATGAACTGATCTCCTCGCCATCATGGGCGTGGGAAGCGCCGGAAGCAATGCGTTTCCCTCGCCCAGTCGGGTGGTCAACGGGACACAATTCGCGGGGTGGGTGGACAGAAGGTTCCACCGTGCTTTCACAGCAGGGAGCCGGGCATACCCGTTCGTACACACCTTCATGGAGCAGTGACTCAGTGCAAACCCATGCGTCACTTGCGTGACGACGCCGGATCTGCTAAAAGCCGTCAGCGGCTTTGCGCCTGAGCCTCCGAGATGACGGCCCGCACCCGCGCCACCGGGGCGAACCCGGACCAGCGGACCAGGGCCTGATTGAGCAGCGCGAGATCACTGCGCACCGTGGCCGAAGCCCCGAAGCCGAGCTCGGCGAGCGTCTGCAACGTGGTGACCTCGACGACCAAGGTCAACGACGGCAACTGGCACCACGTCGTCCTGTCTGCCTCGTCCAGCCGGCAGACGGTCTACCTCGACAACAAGATGGTCGGCATGCTCGGCCCGATCGTGCTGGACGCATCGGTGCACTCATATATCGGTGCGGGTACCACCAGGGGTTGGCCGAGCGTCTCCGGGGACACCAGCTACTTCAAGGGCAACATCGCGGAGTTCGCCTACTACGAGCGGGAACTGCCGGCCACCGAGGTGGACGCGCACTACAAGGCGTCCCGAAGTGCGCTGCAGCCGGGGGCGACCCCGACGCTGACCCCGGTGTCGACCGTGAGCGTCACCGATCCGACGAACCAGGTCTCGAAGCAGGTCTTCGACATCGTCAACGGCGGCCGGCTGATTGCCGCGACCGACGAACTCGGCCGGACCACCTCCTACGGCTACGACGTCGGCGGTTTCGAGACGATCGTCTTCGACCCGCTCGGCATGAAGACCGTCTCCGGCCGGGACGTACGCGGAAACGTGATCCGGTCCACCGTCTGCCGCGACCGGCAGTGGTGCGACAGCACCTACTACAGCTTCTGGCCGAACTCCACCACTGCCACCCCCGCTCCGGATCCCCGCAACGATCAGCTCACCGCGGTCCGGGACGCCAGGTCCCAGTCGGCGACGGACAACGAGTTCCTGACGAGGTTCGAGTACGACACCGCCGGCAACCGGACCAGGATGGTCCCGCCGCCGGTGCCGGGATATCCGGGTGACCGCAGCATCACCCTGACTTACACCACCGCGACCACTCCGGCGGTGGGTGGCGGGGTAACCCCGCCCGGCCTGCCCTACACGGTCACCTCGGCTGAGGGTGGTCGGCAGACCACCGAATACAACGCCGCCGGCGATGTCGTCCGGATCACCGATGCGGCCGGGTTGGTCACCGAGTTCGCGCACGACGGTCTCGGTCGGACGGTGCGCAAGACCGTCAAGACGGGCGCGACGGTGGGCGACCTGACCACCACCTACACCTACGACCTTGCCGGACAGGTCGTCGAGCAGGTCGACCCGCCGGTGCTCAACTCGGTGACCGGCGCGGTGCACACCGCCTCCTGTCCGAGCGGTGACCGGCTGCGTGTCGTCGAGGAGACTTACGACGCCGTCGGGCAACACCTGACCAGCAGCGTCACCGGTCAGGACGGCACCACCACCCGGGTCTCCTCGAAGGCGTACTACGCCAACGGCAACCTGGCCTCGGAAACCGACGCAATGGACTGGGTGACCCGATACGAGTACGACCTCAACGACAACGTCACCAAGATCACCCGTACCGACGGGGTCAAGACGTACGTCGAGGAGGAGAACACCTACGACGCGGTCGGAAACCTCTCCTCCCAGCGTCGGGACAACGGCGCCAACCTGACCTTCTACGACTACGACCAGGCGAACCGGCTTGCCGAGGTCATCGAGCAGCCGTTCGACCTGCACCGGCTCACCAACTACGTCTATGACGACGACGATCGGGTGGTCAGCACCCGGCACTCGGTCGGCCAGCTCGAGACGCCGTTGCAGACTACCGAGGCCACCTATGACCCGATGGGCCGACTCACCTCGGAGAGCGTCACCCTCAGCAGCTCGGCCGGACCGGTCGGCTGGTGGGAGATGGGCGAGACCGGTACCAGCAGTTGGACGGCCTTCGACTCGTCGCCCTCCCAGCAGAACCTGCACTCGTGGGACGCGGCCATCGGCCGGTCCGAGGGCGCCGCCTCGTTCAACCGGGCCGACTTCTACGGGTCCCAGCAGCCGATGCTGCTCACCACCCAGTCGTACTCGGTCTCGGCCTGGGTGAAGCTACGGGACCTCAACACGAGCCAGGTCGTCGTCGGGGAGGGCGGCAACAACAGCGTGGCGTTATGTCTGGCGTACGACCACGGCCCGAAGAAGTGGACGTTCCTATCGGCGTCCGCGGACTCGGCGTCTGCAACAGGACGCGGACCCACCAGTTCCGTCGCGCTGGCCACCGGCACCTGGGTGCACCTGGCCGGAGTCTTCGACTCCAACACGAAGGCGATGACGTTGTACGTCAACGGTGCACCGGCAGGCACGGCTACCCAACCAACCCCCTGGAACGCGGTCACCCCGCTGTCCGTCGGTGGGCTCTTCGTCGGACCAGATGAGCTTCATCAGGTCAACGGACTCATCGACAACGTGCAGGTCTTCCAGGAGGCGCTGTCCGCCGAGAACGTGACGCGGCTCTACGGGGGCGGCAACGGCCGGACCGCGCACGTGACGGCGACCAGCGAGAAGCTGACCACGAGCTACCAGGTCGACCGGCGCGGCCTGACCACCGCGGTGACGGACCCGATGGGCAACATCACCCGCTACGAGTACGACGCCGCCGGAGCGCTGGTCACCACCACAGCACCGGCGGTCTCCGTGGAGACCTTCGGCGGACCCGGACCGGTCTCGTCGGTCCCGGTGACCCGGACCGGCTACAACACCTTCGGCGAACCCACCGAGTCGCAGGATCCGTTGCAGAACACGATCACGACCCGCTACGACGCTATCGGGCGGCCGACCGAGACGATTCTGCCCGACTACGCGCCGCCGGGTGGTACGCCGATCGTCGGCGCCCGGACGAAGACCGTCTACGACGGGCTGGGACGGGTCGAGGCGACGATCGATCCGCTGGACAAGGAGACCCGGTACAGGTACGACTCCCTCGACAATCCGATCGAGGTGATCGACCCGGCCGGCAAGGTAGCGAAGGCGTCCTACAACGCGGTCGGCGACCTGCTGGAGACGACCGACCCGACTGGCGCCAAGCGGACCGCCACCTGGGACTTCCTGGGGCGGAAACTGACCAGCAGCGAGGTCGTACGCCAACCGACGCCGCAGACGAACACGACCTTCTACGACTACGGCACCGGCGTCTACGGAACGACCCCGGCGGCCGGGCCCTGGCTGCGGAAGGTCACCAGTCCGGACGGGGTGACGCAGCAGGCCACCTACAACTGGCTTGGTGAGCTGGTGACCAGCGCCGACGGCGCCGGGAACACGACGAGATTCGAATACGACGGCCTTGGTCGTACCGTCAAGACGATCCGGCCGGACCAGACGAAGCAGACGGTCAGCTACGACGGCGCGAGCCGCCCGACCCGGGTGCAGAATCTCGACGCTGCCGACCAGGTTCTCACCATGGAAAGCGTCGGCTACGACGACAACGGCAACCAGACCTCGGTGAAGGACGCCCGCGGTACGACGACGACGTTCAGCTACGACGCGCTGGGCCGGGTTACCGGCGAGATCCAGCCGACCTCACCGACCACGTCGATCGGCACGTCGTTCGGCTACGACGCGGCCGGCAACCGCACCAGGTTCACCGACGGTCGGGGCAACGCGTTCTGGACCACGTACAACGCATGGGGCCTGCCGGAGTCGCAGATCGAGCCGGCGACACCGGCCTATCCGAACCTGGCCGACCGGACCTTCACCGTCGGCTACGACAGGGCGGCCCGGCCGAAGACGTACGCCATGCCCGGTGGCGTGACGCTGACCAGCGGCTATGACGACCTCGGCCGACTGATCCGGCAGAGCGGGACGGGTGCCGAGGCCGCCACGGCCGACCGGAGCTTCGGATACGACGACGCCGGACGACTCACCTTGCTGTCGGTGCCGTCGGGCACGAACTCGTTGACGTACGACGATCGCGGTCTGCCGCTCTCGGTGACCGGTCCGACCGATACCGCCTCCTTCACCTACACCCGCGACGGCCAGATGGCGTCCCGCACCGACGCGGCCGGCACGACCGCCTACACCTACGACGCCGCCGGCCGGTTCAAGACCGCCAGCAACACGACGACCGGAATCAACCTCTCCGTCGGCTACAACGCGATGTCCCAGGTCGCCACGATCACCTACGGCGCCAGCAACGTGCGGTCGTTCACCTACGACGGCCTGCAACGGCTGAGGACCGACACCCTGAAGACGGCTGCCGGCGGCACGGTCGCGTCGATCACCTACGGATACGACCTGAACAGCAACATGACGTCGAAGGTCACCACCGGCTTCGCGGGCGCGTCGTCGAACACCTACACCTACGACCTGGCCGACCGGCTGCAGAGCTGGCAGAGCGGCTCGACCAGTACCACCTACGCCTACGACGACTCCGGCAACCGGATCCAGAACGGCGCGAAGACCTTCACCTACGACGCCCGTAACCAGCTTCTCGCGCAGAACGGCACCACCACGTACGCCTACACGGCGCGCGGCACCCTCAAACAGACGACGTCCGGATCGGTCAGCTACACCACCCGCGCCGACGCGTTCGGCCAGGTGATCTCGCAGCAGGCAGCCGGCGGCACCAGCAGCTACGCCTACGACGCCCTCGGCAGGGCGATCCGGCCCGACTTCAAGTACACCGGACTGGGTAACACGCTCGCCCAGGACAGCACCGCCACCTACACCCGCGGCCCGACCGGCGAGCTGCTCGGCTCGGGAACCGGCAGCGGCGCCTCGTCGACGTACGCCTGGACCGACCAGCACCTCGACGTCGTCGGCCAGTTCACCGCGACCGGCGCCACCCTGGCCGCCTCGACCACCTACGACCCGCTCGGTGCGGTCCGGGCCACGGCGAACCCGGTCGGCAGCCTCGGCTACCAGGGGGAGTGGACGGACTCACAATCCGGCCGGGTCAACATGCTGAGCCGCTGGTACAACACCGACACCGGCCAGTTCGACACCCGGGACACCGCGACCGTCGACCCGCTGCCCGACTCGATCGCCGCCAACCGCTTCCAGTACGGCGACGGCAACCCACTGACCACGGTCGACCCGACCGGGCACTGGGGCTGGTCGAGCTTCAAGAAGTCGGTCACCGGTGCGGTGCGGAGCACCGTCAGTGTCGCCGCCAAGGCCGTGAAGTACGTCGCCTCGGGCAAGGCCCTCGCGGATGCCAAGAAGGCCGCCAAGAAGGTCGTCAAGAAGGTCGTCAAGACGGCGAAGAAGGTCGTCAGCAAAGCGAAGAAGGCGGCGAAGGTCGTCAAGGAGTCCACCACCCGGTGGGCGAAGAAGAAGATCAACGCGGTCAAGGACGCCGCCAGCGCGGCCAAGAAGTGCCTGAAATCCGGCGTCGGCAAATGCGTGAAAGCAACCGCCACCCAGGCGCTGAAGAAGGCCGCCGCGAGCGTGAAGTCGACGGTCGAGGCAATCAAACAGGACCCGTGGAAGTTCGTCGCCAGTGCTGCCGTGGCGGTGGCGGCGACGGTCGCGGTCGGCGCACTTTGCGCGACCGGGGTCGGCTGCCCGATCCTCGCGGGGGCGGTGGCCGGCGCGATGGCCGCCGGTGCTGGCTACATGGTGGACGTCGGCCAGGGCGACGAGGACTTCACCTGGAGCGGACTCGCCGGGACGATGATCGAGGGCGGTCTTGACGGGGCGTGGAGCGCCGGTCTCAGCAGGATCACCGGGGGTCTGGCCGGGGCTGGTGGCTCGGCTGCCGCTCGGCTTCTTCCCGGGCGTAGTGGAGGCGCGCCGTCGATCGGTGGCCGTCTGCCGAGTGGTGCCGGTGGTGGGTCGGCGGCTCGTCCGGTGGGTGGTGGCGGTTCCGGCGCGCACGCGTCTCCTGTGGTCCGGACACCGCAGGGGAATCGTGGGTCCTCGGGCGGTGGGGGTTGCCGACCTGGGCAGGCGGCTGCCAGGCACAGCTTCGATCCCGCGACCCGGGTGCTGATGGCCGACGGCAGCAGCAAGCCGATCAGCGACATCCGGATCGGCGACGAGGTGGCGGCGACCGAGCCGACGACCGGGGACACCCAGGCGAAGCAGGTCACGCACCTGCACGTCAATGTGGACGATGAACTGACGAACGTCACCGTTCGGGGCAGTGATGGCGACACCACGGTACTGAGGACCACCGCACATCATCCCTTCTGGGATGCCACGGAGCGGCAGTGGGTCGACGCCGGGAAGTTGCAGCCCGGCCATCGACTGCTCGTACACGACGAGGACCGGCTCGAGGGCGACGGCACGGGCGCCGGTAGTGGAGGCGGTGGCCCCGGGGCCGAGGTGACCGTCGTCGGCGTCGCCAACTTCGACGGCAACAAGGTCATGCGCGACCTGACGGTCGCAGACATCCACACGTACTATGTGATCGCCGGCGACGAACCAGTCCTCGTACACAACAATAACTGTGATACTGCGCTGGGGGGTGCGAAGGAGGTTGCGGATGCGACAGCCTCCGTTCGGCCCTCTGCAGCAAGGCCGGTGGTTGCCGAAGCGATCAAGCTGCCGAGCGGGCGAGTCATAGCGAGTGCTAGTGTCCGCGGAGCAACGGTTCGGACACACCCCGCAGTTCAGGCGGTCCTTAATACAGTCGCTCCTGGCGCCCGAGGTGTCGGTCATGGGCAATGCGGCCTGGTCGTATGCCTTTCGCAGTCGCTATACAGCGGAGAGAGTCCAATGGGAGCCGATGCGGCAGCCGTCTTGATCAGAGGCGATGTTAAACACCCCAAGCATGGATTCCCGGTGGGTCCATGCAATAGTTGCCAAGCTCTTGTTGAGCACTTCGACCTAAACTTCTTGACGGGTGACTATGATGGGTGATCTATCCGAAGAAGTGGAGCGGGCACTCCTGCTCGCAGGTTGGACACCTGGTCGACGCGTTGACACGTCGGCCTGGCGTACCCGCCTGGAGAGCTCTGGATTCGTCATGCACGAGGCGGCTGAGGGATTCCTCTCTGAGTTTGGTGGCCTGTCTTTCGAGTACGGCGGTGATGGGATTTCGCGGGCGCGAGAAGCATTCAAACTCGATCCACTTCTCGGACTCGGTGAAGATGACAGGTTTAGCGAGTGGGGTCAATTGATTGGTGTATCTCTGTTTCCGATCGGTGAGCTCGATCAGGGTAGATACTTCCTTGGCCTCGACGAATTTTGGACAATATATCTTGTAGCGGATTGGCTTGCTCGGTTTGGTGTCGGCCTCGACGGCATCCAAAGCCTCATACGGGGGAACATGCCAGAAGTGCTCTACGATATCTATCCCCAATCTTGATCGTAAATTCTCGTCTGAAGGACGGCATGGCTTACCAACTTTGACGGGGAGAAGCGCCGCAAGAACTCGCCGGGCCCGGAATCCCCGCCCGGAGCAGAAGCGGAGCGGCGCACATGATCCTGGGCCTCTAAGTGAGCGTTTCGGATGTGTGTTGGTCGGGTGTGTCGCACAGTGGGTCCGATCGTTGAGGTCGGATGGCTCGGTAGTCGGGTATGGAGCGTGTGCGGCGGTACCCGTCTGACCTGACTGATGCCCAGTGGGAGATCGTGGAGGTGATGCTGCCTGGCCAGAAGTGGATGGGCAGGCCGGAGAAGCGTCCTCGCAGGGCGATCGTTGATGCGATCTTGTACGTGGTGCGGACCGGTTGTCCGTGGCGGTACCTGCCGTCAGATTTCCCGCCGTGGCAGACGGTGTACGGGCACTTCAAACGCTGGGACAAGCGCGGTGTGACCGAGCGGATCCTCACCGAGCTGCGTGAGCAGGTCCGCCTCGCTCACGACCGCGAGGCGGAGCCGACGGCGGGGATCATTGACTCGCGCAGAGTGTGTGAAAGCCGCGGATACCGTGCCTGCGGTCAGTCGTGGCTACGACGCGAACAAGAAGATCAACGGCCGGAAGCGGTTCATCGTCACCGATACCCTCGGGCTGCTGGTCACCGTCTGGGTGCTGGCCGCGTGCTGGCAGGACCGCGACGGCGCAAAGCCGCGCTGCTCGCGACCTACGCGGCGACCCCGATTTGGCACGTCTTCGCCGGTCAGGGGTTCGCCGGCCGGTTCGTTGACTGGGCCAAGAACGTCTTGAACACCACGATTGAGATCGTGTGTAAGCCGGCTGACCAGCGGGGATTCGTCGTGCATCCGCGCAGGTGGGTGGTGGAGAGGACGCTGGGCTGGTTGATGCTGCACCGCCGCCTGGCCCGCGACTACGAAACCGACCCTGTCACCGCTGAACACATGATCCGCTGGGCCGCGATCACCGGCCTGCTGAACCGCCTCACCCGCGGCGGACCCGCCACCCGCCAACCCCGCCGTACCTTCAACACACCCGAGTAACCCACATCTAAAACGCCCACTAACCCGACCGGAAGATGCAGGGTCAGCACTCCCACGGCGTGGCCTGCTGCCGCTGCCGATTCCCACAGGAGTACGCACTTGCCAACAAGATCGACCACCCGCGCAACGTGATCATGCGTGAGGAGGCGTTGATCACCCCGTTGGACACCTGGCTGGTCGGCGAGTTCGGACCACTGCAGCGTCGGCACACCATCGCCAAAGTCCTCGACCAACTCAGCCTCGGCGCACCTGCCGTGGCTTCGGCAACGCCGGTGGGACCGACGGTGGCCGACTGCGACTCGAAGCTGGCCCGCTACCGGGCGGCGCTGGAAGCGGGCGCGGACCCAGTCGTGGTCGCCGGATGGATCGCCGAAACCCAGGCCGAACGGCAGGTCGCCGAGGAACGGGAGCGGGCAGTAACCGCATCCGGGGTTCCAGACGCCACCGGACGCCTCACCGAAGAAGAGATCATCGCATCGTCGAGGAACTCGGCGACCTTGTCACCGCTGTGCGAGACGCCGAGCCCGAACACAAGATGGAGGTGTACCGCAGCCTCGGGCTGCGTCTGACCTATGAACCGGATACGCAAACGGTGCGGGCAGATGTAGATCTTGCCACGCACCCTTGGGATTCGGTTCGTGTCCGAGGGGCGATCGATACGGCAACCCCACCAGTCCTGTACGCGGATGCGGATGCCGTAGTCGACTATCGCTGGTAGCTTCCCCCGAGCGATTCCACCGTCTCCACCGCCGGTCTCGGCCCCGATGGCGCCGACGGTAACCTAGTGATCTCCGGCTGCTCCTCCAGGTCGACGTAGTCGCCGCCTCGAGCACCGCCATCGCGCAGCGCAGGTTCTGCGACGGCGGTACGGTATCTGATGCTGAGCCGCTGCGCCCTGCCGACAATCCTGAACCATACTGCTCCAGAGGCATCGTATCCGTCTGGGTTCTGCCGCAATCGATGCGACCGGAGCATCGGACTGAAATGCCAGGTCGGAGCCCCTTTCCTGAAAGTCAGGGAAAGGGGCTCTTGCTTGTTGACAGGCAACGAGTGGGCAGACGACGGATGGTTGGCGTCTGCGGCGGTGGTAGGTCCGTTCGATCCAGGCCACGATCGCCGTCCTCGACTGCTGGCGGGTAGTCCAGGATCTGCTGGTTGAGGGCGCGGACGAACTTCCTGGACCTGCTGGCCCGTACCGATCGACCTACCGCGATCTTTGCCTGCAACGACCTGCACGCGCTCGGCGTCTACCAGGCCGCCCGGCGGATGGGACTGCGGATTCCGGGCCTGAGCGTGGTGGGCTTCGACGATCTGCCGTTGGCCACCCTGGTCGACCCTCCGCTGACCCACCGTCCACCAGCCGCTCGCCGAGATGGCCGCCACCGCCACCGAGTTAGCGCTCGCTCTGGCGCGGGGGAGCGGAGCCCGCAGCTCGGGCTTGAGCTGGCGACGGCTCTCACCGTTCGGGGGAGCACCACGCCGGCAGCCGCCTGACCGGAAGCGAGGGCACCGCCAACGCTGGAAAGTCCCTGGCCGACGCGCTCGGCTAGGTCCAGTCGGCCGCTCCGTCTCCGAAACTTCCAAGAAGGCGCTGAAACTACCGCTTGCCATGGCTGGCAGTTTTTGGAAATCTAGTTCCATCGATCAGCCTGTTAGCGCTCACATGGATCGGTGACCACCCGCTCACCCACCGATCACCTCGTTCGCCGGTAGCAGGCCGCCATCCACCGCAGGAGGACCAGTGATCCCCCGGACCCGTCCCGCCGGGCGTCGATTCAGAACGCTCGCCATATCCGGAACGGCCGCCATCGTCGCGGCCCTCGTCGTGTCCCTGCTACCCAACCTCGCCCAGGCCGCCGCGAGCACGCTCGGCGCGGCTGCCGCCCAGTCCGGCCGGTACTTCGGTACCGCCGTCGCCGTGGGCAGACTCGGCGACAGCGCCTACACGAACATCCTCAACCGTGAGTTCAACCAGGTCACGGCCGAGAACGAGATGAAGCCCGACGCGCTTCAGCCGAACCGGGGCCAGTTCAACTACACCAACGGCGACCGGCTGGTCAGCCACGCCCAGGCGCGCGGTATGAGGGTCAAGGGGCACACCCTGGCCTGGCACGCCCAGCAGCCGGGCTGGATGCAGTCGCTGTCCGGCAGCGCCCTGCGGCAGGCGATGATCGACCACATCACCGCGGTGGTCACCCACTACCGGGGCAAGCTGGACTCCTGGGACGTGGTGAACGAGGCGTACGCCGACGGCGGAGGCGGCGGTCGTCGTGACTCAAACCTGCAGCGCACCGGCAACGACTGGATCGAGGTGGCGTTCCGCACCGCCGACGCGGCGGACCCGAACGTCAAGCTCTGCTACAACGACTACAACATCGACAACTGGTCGGCGGCCAAGACGCAGGGCGTCTACAACATGGTCCGCGACTTCAAGCAGCGCGGCGTGCCGATCGACTGCGTCGGGTTCCAGACGCACTTCACCGGCGGGTCGAGCTACCCGAGCAACTACCGCACCACGCTGTCCAGCTTCGCCGCCCTCGGCGTCGACGTGCAGGTCACCGAGCTGGACATCACCAACGCGGACGTGAACCAGTACCGCAACACCGTCAACGACTGCCTGGCGGTGGCGCGCTGCACCGGCATCACGGTGTGGGGCATCCGCGACTCGGACTCGTGGCGCTCCGGTGAGCGGCCGTTGCTCTTCGACGGCAGTGGCAACAAGAAGCCGGCGTACGACGCGGTGCTCACCGCACTGAACAGCGCCACCCCCAACCCGACCACGCCGGGACCGAACCCCACCACCCCGGGACCGAACCCGACCACGCCGGGGCCCACCGCCCCACCCGGCTCCGCCTCTGAGATCGTCGGCGAGCAGTCGGGCCGGTGTATCGACGTGCCCAACTCGTCCACAACCAATGGCACGCGGGTGCAGTTGTACGACTGCAACCGGGGGTCGAACCAGTCCTGGACGTACACGTCGAGCAAGCAGCTGCAGGTGTACGGCAACATGTGCCTGGACGCGGCGGGTTCCGGTAACGGCGCGGCGGTGCAGATCTACAGCTGCCACACCGGGACCAACCAGCAGTGGAACGTGAACTCCAACGGCACGATCAGTGGAGTTCAGTCCGGGCGGTGCCTGGACGTCTGGAGCACGGCCAACGGTGCTCAGGTGCAGTTGTACGACTGCCACGGGAACACCAACCAGCGGTTCAGCCTCAGGTCCCTCGGCGGACCGACCACCGTGCCGACGACCGCCGCACCGACGACTGGCGCGCCGACCACGCCGCCGGGTACCACCTGCAACCTTCCGACGTCCTACCGGTGGTCGTCGACGGGTGCCCTGGCGCAGCCGAGGTCCGGTTGGGTGTCGTTGAAGGACTTCACCGTCGCGCCGTACAACGGTCAGCAGCTGGTGTACGCGACCACGCACGACACGGGAACGAGGTGGGGTTCGATGAACTTCGGCCTCGTCTCGAACTTGAACCAGCTGGGTTCGGCAAGCCAGAACGCGATGAACTCGTCCACTGTCGCGCCGACGCTGTTCTACTTCGCCCCGCGCAACATCTGGGTGCTGGCCTACCAGTGGGGTGGCACCGCCTTCTCCTACCGAACGTCCACCGACCCCACTAACCCGAACGGCTGGGGTGCGCAGCAGACGCTCTCCACCGCCAGCATCTCCGACTCCGGCACCGGTCCGATCGACCAGACCCTGATCGCCGACGACCAGAACATCTACCTGTTCTTCACCGGTGACAACGGTCGCGTCTACCGGTCCAGCATGCCGCTGGGGAACTTCCCGGGCAGCTTCGGGTCGAACTACACCACGATCATGACCGACTCGACGAACAACCTGTTCGAGGCGGTGCAGGTCTACAAGCTGCAGGGTCAGCAGCGGTACCTGATGATCGTCGAGGCGATCGGTTCGCAGGGCCGCTACTTCCGGTCGTTCACGGCCACCAGCCTGGGTGGTTCGTGGACGCCGAACGCCGCCAGCGAGAGCAACCCGTTCGCTGGTAAGGCCAACAGCGGCGCGACCTGGACCAACGACATCAGCCACGGTGAGCTGATCCGGACCAGCGCCGACCAGACCTTCACGGTCGACCCGTGCAACCTGCAACTGCTCTACCAGGGCCGCTCGCCCAGCTCCGGCGGTGACTACGGTCTGCTGCCGTACCGGCCGGGTCTGCTGACCCTGCAGCGCTGATGGCGTGACACAGCTCCGGCTTAGGTGAAACGGAGACGGGGCGGGCTCGGCGCACCGCCGAGCCCGCCCGGCCCCCGCAGCACCGGATTATCCTGCGGTCCGAGCGAGGGCATCCGCCTCGGGCCGTCCCCAGATCTCCGACCACCGACGACCCGTGCAAGGAGTCAGGCAATGCTGAAACACAGGTACCTCCTCCCATCCATCGCGGCCGCGGCGGCCCTTGTCGTGGCTGCGGCCGGCGGCGCGCTCAGCGGCGGCTTCGGCGGAACGGCTTCGGCCGCGACGAACGGCACCCTCGCGGCGACCGCCGGCTGCGGCAAGGCCCCCACGCTAGCCAACGGCACCCGCACGATCTCCAGCGGCGGACAGAACCGCAGCTACATCCTGCGGCTCCCCGACGGCTACGACCGCAACCGCCAGTACCGGCTGATCTTCGGCTTCCACTGGCTCAACGGCTCAGCCCAGAACGTCTCCTCCGCCGGCTACTACGGCCTCCTACCGCTGTCGAACAACAGCACCATCTTCGTCGCCCCCCAGGGCATCGACGCTGGTTGGGCCAACACCAACAACCGCGACCTCACCCTCTTCGACGACATCCGCACACAGGTCGAAAACGACCTCTGCGTCGACACCACCCAACGCTTCGCCCTCGGCTGGAGCTACGGCGGAGCTATGAGCTACGCCGTGGCCTGCGCCCGGCCCACCATCATCCGCGCCGTCGCCGTCCTGTCCGGCGCCCAGCTCAGCGGATGCAACGGTGGCACCACACCTGTGCCCTACTTCGGCATCCACGGCACCTACGACAGCGTGCTGAACATCTCCCAGGGCCGGTCGCTGCGCGACACCTTCGTCCGGAACAACGGCTGCACGGCGCAGAGCCCGCGCGAGCCGAGCCGAGGCAGCCTCACCCACATCACCACCGTCTACACCGGCTGCCGCTCCGGCTACCCGGTGCAATGGGCCGCGTTCGACGGAGACCACACCCCCAGCCCCGTCGACGGATCCTCCAGCCCCAACGACTCCCGCACCTGGACCTCCGGAGAAATCTGGAGGTTCTTCACCTCACTCGGCTCCACCAACCCCACCACCCCACCCGGTAACCCCACCACCCCACCCGGCAACCCGACGACTCCGCCGGTGAACCCGACCACGCCGCCGGCCGGTGGTGCGAGTCAGATCGTGGGCGTGCAGTCGAACCGGTGCGTCGACGTGCCCAACTCCTCCCACAACAACGGCACCCGGGTGCAGCTCTACGACTGCAACCGGGGGTCGAATCAGTCCTGGACCTACACCTCGGACAAGCAACTTCGGGTGTACGGGGACATGTGTCTGGACGCGGCTGGTTCGGGTAACGGTACTGCCGTGCAGATCTACAGCTGCCACGGTCAGACGAACCAGCAGTGGAACGTGAACTCCAACGGCACGATCAGTGGTGTGCAGTCCGGGCGGTGCCTGGACGTGTGGAGCACGGCCAACGGTGCGCAGATTCAGTTGTACGACTGCCACGGGAACACCAACCAGCGGTTCAACCTCGTCCCCCTCGCCTGACGACCGTGACCGGCTCGACGTACGACGAGCCGGTCCAACCCACCGTTAGCACGCCGGCCCGGCCGCCTGGCCGGGCCGGCTATGGTGCGCCCGTGGATAACAGAGCCGGCGCCGTTGCGTTGCCGGTGGTCGTGAGCTGAGGCAGCCTTGACGGGTGAGGCTAGCGAGTGGTCGTCCCTGGTCGCCGCCGAAGTCGGCGTTCACCGGGTTCCGGTTCCCGGCCGAGGTGATCGTCGTCGCCTTCCACGGCGATCACCTCGCCGGCGTCGCCGCCGTGCTGGCCGCTCACGGGGTCCAACTATGGCTTCCCGAGACCCGCGACCCCGTCGACCTGAACAACCCCACCCACCAGGCCCTGGCCATGCTGCTCGGGCACCAGTCCAAACGGGAAGTCCTCCGTGCCCGGTTCCGCACCACGATGGCCATGCGCGCGCAAGCCCGCGATCAGGGACGGCACCTCGGAGGGCGACCGCCCTACGGCTACCGCCTCATCGACGCCGGAACCCACCCGAACACCGCGCACGCCCGCTGGGGACGCCGACTACACCGACTCGACCCTGACCCGGTCACCGCACCGCACGTGCAGTGGATCTTCGCGCAGCGGATTGCTGGAACCAGTGCCGGCGGCATCGCCCGTACCCTGAACCACCTGGGTGTTCCGTCACCATCGCAGTACGACCGCAGCCGCAACCGGCACCGGACAGCGGAAGGGTGGACGGTGCGGACGGTCGCGGAGCTCCTCGCCAACCCCCGCTACACGGGGCGGCAGGTGTGGAACCGGCAGTACACCGACCATCAGGAAACCGAGCCGGGGGACCGGCGCACCAGTCGAGGATCGGTACGGCGCTGGAATCCACGGGACCAGTGGGTGCTGTCGGCCCGGTTGGTGCACCCGCCGCTGGTGAGCGGGACGGATTTCGTCAAGGCTCAAACGGTGAACGCGGTCGGCACGCCGGAGGACGACCGGCCGCGCCGGTACCTGCTTACCGGACTGGTCGTCTGCCGAGCCTGTGGCCGACGAGCTGACGCGCACTGGGTACCCGGGTGGCCCGGATATCGGCGCCGCCACGGCCGCACCAGCGCCAGTCCGCCCCTATCCGGCCGGCCCAAGCCGCTGTACCTACGCGGAGACCTGCTCCTCGCCCGCGTCGCACGGCAACTTGACGATCGAACGACGGAAGCGCGTGACGACGCGCGAGCTACCGCCGCGTACCTGCGGGCGAACCAGATCACCCTCACCTGCGACGCCGACACCATCACACTCGGTCGGCAGCCGTCGACGGCACGAATTTCACGCCAGAAGCAGCGACCCCCGCCCGAACCGCTCTGAAACATGAACGGTTCTGGTGGGGGTTAACGTGTCCGAGATCGATACCGCGACCCCCACCGGCCCGTCCACAGGAGAGTGAAGTCATCATCCATGGCGCCATATCACCGAGGCGCGACACATGACCAAGGGCGGGCGCGCTCGGCCTGCTCGACAAGCCAGCCATCCTCGTCGGTGTTCCGTTGCAGCAGGACGAGCGCGGTGTCGTCGCAGTCAGATCAGTCCGTTCTAGCAAGCAGAGCCCCGGACGCGGCAGGGCCATCTGTCGTACGCGTGGCAGCGACGTTGAGTGCCGGGGTCAGGTCGGTGATCAGCGCGTCCAGGCGGGCGTCCTCGTACACACCGTCGACGTCCGTGAGCCACTCGGTGGCGCCGGGAAGAGAGAGCATTTCTGTGAGGAACCGACGCCCGACGTCGTCTCTGTCCGCCGTTACCAGCAGCCGCACGCCGGCGCCGGCCAGGCCGCGCAGGAGTGTCCAGGCCGCCGACGATGGCCGACACACCAGCGGCAGACAGGTCTGGCCGAGACGCTCGGCAGCAGCTTCCGCTACTGCCGGGTTTTCGCAAAACCCGGACTTCCGCAGGGCGCTGACCACGCTGAAGGTCACGCCCAGCGAGGTCGTGACCGACGCCGCCCCCACCTATACCAGCGTGTTGGACGACCTGGTCCCGTCGGCGTGGCACCACGTCGAAGGGCACGCCAACAATCCGATCGAGGCCGACCACAGCCAGCTCAAGCACCGGCTCAGACCGATGCGCGGACTACGCACCGACCGCACCGCCCAGACAATCATCACCGGACACGCCTTCGTGCAGAACCTCCGACGCGGACACTACGAACTCGCCACCGACGCCCCACCCGCGACCCGGGCGGCCGCCGCGTTCACCGAACTCGCCCAGCGATCTGACCGCAGCCCCCCGCCGAGTTCCGCATGTCCACCCATCGAACAACGCAACAGCGCACTATCGCAAGCGCGAAGCGAGAGCGTCCAGCGTCCGCCGGGCCGGAGCGAAGCCGACCAGGTCGAGGTGCCCGTGCGGCACGCCGGCTCGCGTCGTCTCGACGACGTCGACGCCCGCAGCGCGCAGCCGCGCGCTGAAGAGCTCTCCGCTCGCACGAAACGCGTCGAACTCGCAGTTCTCCACGTACGTCGGCGGGAAGCCCTCCAGGTCCGCCAGGCCCGGGAAGGCCTCGCCGTTCGCCACCTCGAGCTCGGGCACGAGCAGTCTGATCATGGCCCCATCCTGCCTGGCTCGTCGACCCCCCGATCCGGGCGCTGGCCGCCGGGGAGCGTCGGCGCGACCGAGGCGACCGCCCAGGCGGGCAGCGTGAGGTCGATGTCGAGGACGCCGTCGTCGCCGACGGTCAGCGTGCTGCGGTGGAGGCCGTCGGCGACGTGGCGCAGCTCGGCGGTCTGTTCCCGCGTGATGTTGAGCGGGGCGCCCATCTGGTACCAGGCCTCGGCGACGTTCCCGTGCTCCCAGTCGAGGATCTCCACGGTGAGCTCGGTGCCCGGGCGCAGCCCTTCGACCCGGTGCCGGACGCGGCGCTCGGGGCCCATCTCGGCGAGGGCTCGCGTCTCGGCGTAGCCGTTGCGGGACGCGAGCCCCGTCGTGCCCATCTCGGCGGGGTAGTTGTAGAAGATGGCCGACACGTCACCCGTCGCGGACGAGCGGGTGATGGCACCGTCGGGCAGCTCGGCCAGGAGGCGGTCACCGAGGCGGTGGAGCATGGCCATCGCGTGGAACGTCGGCTTGTGCAGGCCGTTCTCGTTGACGAACCCGAAGCCTCCGTGGAAGGGGCCGATGCCGCCGCCGCCCTCCTCGAACACGTCGGTGAAGGTCCAGTAGGAGATCGAGTCGGCCAGCGGCGCGCCCTTGAGGAACGCCCGGACGATGTACGCGGCGGCGAAGAGCGTGTCGTGGATCGCGTCGCGACTCGACGGCGAGGTCGACCACTCGGTGATGTGCAACTCGGCGTCCGGGTACGGGCTGTTCTCGATGATCGTGCGCAGGACCTGCAGGTCGACGTACGTGGCGTCCTTCTGGCGCGTGATCGCGCTGACGTTGCCCAGGGAGTCCGCCGCGTAGTCGGTCGGGTACAGGTGGGTGGAGAGGAAGTCGACCGGCAGCCCGCGCTGTGCGCAGTACTCGATCAGCTCGTGGATCCACACCGGCTGCCAGTCGAGCGCGTCGGGGTCGGTGGCCACCGCGGTCTCGACCTCGAGCGACGGGTCGTGGGTCTCTCCGGAGTAGCGGGCGTCGGGGACGAACACGCTCGTTGACGGGCCGCCGACCCGCAGCCGGGGGTCGATGGCTTTGATCGCGCGCGCCGTGGCCTCGTACAGCTCGAAGTACTGGGTGCGTGTCCCGGTCCAGAAGTTCGGCACGAGGTTCGGCTCGTTCCACACCTCGAACGGCCACTGCCGCACCTCGTCGATGCCGTACCGCTCGATCCAGTGCCGCACAGTGGCGTCGACCAGCGCGACCCAGCGGCCCATCTCCTTCGGCGGGCTGCAGTGCGCCTTCCACCAGAACAGCGTCTCGGTCCGGGTGGCGAGCTGGCGCGGCATGAACCCGAGCTCCACGAACGGGCGGGCGCCCGCGTCGAGGATCGCGTCGAACACCTTGTCGACATACGCGAACGTGTGGACCGGCTCAGGCAGCGGCTGGTTCGGGCCGAAGCCGCCGCCGTTGTCCGTCCGGTAGACGAACATGTCGTCGTGGAACAGGCCGTGGAAGCGCACGTGCCGGGCGCCCAGCACCTGGACGGCTTCGCGGAAGTGCGCCTGCCAGTCCGCCCGCAACGCCTCGTTCGCGCGGCCAGCACCGACGCACTCGTTCCACACGTGATGCAGCGGCACCTCGGCGGGTGCCTGTCCGTCGATCAGCAGGGCTGACGTCGCCTGCTCAGTCATGGAAGCTCCCTCGCTTCGTCGGTGAGTGGGGTTTGCGAGGCCCGGTGGCGTCGCTGACACGGAACCAGTCCACGTCGACGTATCCCCCGGGCTCGGCAGTGGCGTAGTTGAAGAGGGCGAACCGGTACCCGGTGAAGTGCGCGAGGTCGTACTGCATCTGCACGGTGTCGCCCAGCCACGTCCAGTTGCTGCCGTCGTACGAGTACGCGAACGACGCCGTATCGACGGCATCCCGGAGGTCGACGTCCGCGCGCAGGTAGACGACGCCCGCCCGCAGCGGCACCGGTGCGCTGGTGAAGGCGATGACTCCGTCGCCGCCTGCCCGACGCATCACCAGGCTCTTGGTCCCGCCCTCCATCGTCACGGCGATGTATCCGTACTTGCGCTGGTAGGCGGAGATGCCTGCGACGTCCCCGTCCTTCATGTGCGAGACGGCCAGCGAGATGGCGCCGGAGCTCGTGGGTCCGAGCGTGCGTTGGGTGAGCGTGTTGCGCGCATCGAGGATGCTCGACGCGACGCTGCCCGTGGTCAGCCGCAGGTGTCCGGGCCGCTCGGTGAGCGACCAGAACCGGTTGTCCGGGTTGTGGTTCCACTGCCACTGGAGCCCCAGGTTCGACCCGTTCCATGCGTTCTCGGCGGACTCTGCCAGGAGGTCCGCGTTGGCCGTGTTCCAGTGGCCCGCGCGCTCAAGGAGGTTGTCGAAGTCGTCCGAGGCGACGACGGCGGCCTCGTCACCGGCCGTCCGTGCGGCCGCCTCGGGCGTTTGCGGATCGAGAGCGAACACCGGCCACCCGTCGTCGTCCCAGGTCACGCCAACAAGCTGAGGCGAACGACCCAGCGGGCCCTCGTCCTGGAACAGCATGGCGTACCACTGTCCGTCGTGCGTGTGGACGACTCCACCCTGGGCCACGCCGGTTCCGGGTCGGCCCCCGACCGTCACGCTCTGGCTGAGCACGACCCGGCCCTCCCACACGCCGCCCGCCGACTGCGGCGTTAGTGACGTCGACCGCCACAGCACCTCCTGGCGGATGCCACCCGACGGCCACTCGATCATGAAGACGTAGTAGTAGTCCCCGATCTTGTACGCGTGAGCGCCCTCGGCGTTCAGACCGCTGGTCTGGTCGACGTTGGCGTCCCTCGACGAGCCGCGTCGCCGGGCCGTCCCACGCAAAGGTCCCGTCGTCGTGCCGCCGCAGCCTGCGCAGGTCGATCGACCCGCCACCGTAGACAAGCCAGACGTCGTCGCCGTCGAACAGCAGCGACTGATCATGGGCGTACCCGTCGAGCACCGACCTGCTCCACGGCCCGCGCTCGACGTTGGGAGTCGAGTAGACGTACGTCTGCTGCGTGGTGAGGCTGCCGACCGACACGTAGTAGGTCCCGTCATGGAACCTGATGCTCGCTGCCCAGCTGCCCTGGCCGTACGCGTCCTGGCCGTTGCGCAGCGCAAGCGCGTCCGCGTCGTCGAGGATTGCCGCGGTATAGCCGGCGATGGACCAGTGCACCAGATCGCTCGAGCGCATGATCGGGACGCTCGGCGCGAAATACATCGTCGTGCTGACCAGGTAGTAGTACCGGCCGTCGAAGACGACGTCCGGGTCGGGCACGTCCGCGAAGATGACAGGGTTGGTGAAGTCTGCCCCCGCCCCGCCGTCGCGGATGTTCACGTTCGGTCGGTCCATCAGCGCAGCTCGAGCGCCACGGTGACGTAGGAGTGGGCGGGCAGGTCGACCTCGAGCCCTCGGGGGTGAGGGCGCACGCCGGCATGGTCGGTGGGGGCGACGGCGTCGAGCTGCTCGGGGATGTTGTGCGCGTCGAGCGCGGTGGCGGTCAGCAATCGCGCGGCGTGCCCGACGACGTCGCGGCCGCGCAGGTCCAGGACGAGGGTACGGTCCACCTCGGCGTCGAGGTTGGACAGCGAGACCAGGGCGGTGTCGCCCTTGACCGACGCGGACGCCGAGACCGGCGGCAGCTCGGTCGCGTCGACGGCGCGAGTCTCGACGTCGCGCAGGTGAACCGCGAGGGCGGCGGCGTCGTGGTAGCCGGTGTTCATAGCGAAGACGTGGTACGTCGGGGTGAGCACGAGCGCCCCGGTGTCGGGGTCGGTGAGGATCATGGCCTGCAGCACGTTGACGGTCTGGGCGATGTTCGCCATGACCACGCGCTCGGCGTGACGGTGGAACGCGTCGAGGTGCACGGAGGCGACCAGGGCGTCGCGCAACGTGTTCTGCTGGTACAGGAACCCGGGGTTGGTGCCCTTCTCCACGTTCCACCACGTGCCCCACTCGTCCACGACCAGGCCGACCTTGCGATGCGGGTCGTAGCGGTCCATGACCGTGGAGTGCCGGGTGAGCAGCTCCTCCATGCGCCGGGCGCGGGCCATGGTCACGTACCACTGGTCGGTGCTGAACCCGGTGGCGTCGCCCTTGTCCGACCACGGCCCGGCCATCCCGTGTAGTAGTGCAGCGACACGGCCTGGAACGGGCCCGCCGACCCGGCCGGGTCCGCCGCCAGGTCGTCGAACGAGCGCATGAGCGTCTCGGTCCAGTGCAGGTCGGCCTCGTTCGCGCCCGCCGCGATCCGGTACAGCAGGTTGCCGCCGCAGCCCCACGCCTCGTTGCCTAGTCCCCAGAACGGCACCCGCCACGGCTTCCGCGCCCGTTCGCCCGCCGCAGCGCCGCCATCGGTGAGTCGTCCGCCCGGGTCAGGTACTCCACCCAGTCCGACATCTCCGCCACCGACCCGGACCCCACGTTCCCCGACACGTACGGGTCCGCACCGAGCAGCTCGCACAGGTCCATGAACTCGTGCGTGCCGAACGCGTTGTCCTCCACCACGTCGCCCCAGTGCGAGTTGACCATCCGCGGGCGGCTCTCGCGCGGGCCGATGCCGTCACGCCAGTGGTAGTCGTCGGCGAAGCAGCCGCCCGGCCAACGCAGGTTCGGGATCGAGATCGCCCGCAACGCCTCGACCACGTCCGAGCGGATGCCCCGCCCGTTCGCGACCGGCGAGTCCTCACCCACCCAGAACCCGCCGTAGATGCACCGTCCCAGGTGCTCGGCGAAGTGCCCGTACACGTGCCGGCTGATCGTCGCGCCGGGCAGGTCGAGGTCGATCACTGCGGTCGTGGTCGTCGTCATTGTCTCCCCATCAGTTGCGGGTTCCGTCATTGCAGGCCTCAGCGGGCCGTCGGGGCCCATCACGGTGGAGCGCGGCGACCATCCGGGGATGCGCACGGACAGCTCGGCGCCGGGGACGACGTCGCCCTCGACGCGGATCTCGACCTGCCCGTCGGCGGGGTAGCCCGTGACCATCCGGACCGTGCCCGTCCCGAGCTCGGCGGGCAGGTCGATCTCCGCATCCGCGAGCTGGTGGAGCCAGAGCGCCATCGGTGACGGTGGCGACGTAGGCGCTCAGCTGAGCGACGGTGCGGGCGATGTTCGACGGCGTGTCCGACTGCGGCCGTCGACTCGCGCACCGGGCGGTGGTCCTGGAAGTAGTGCGCTCCGAGCGAGCCGGCGGGCAGCAGGCCGTGGCCGCGCAGGTCGATCATTCTGGATGCGAGGTCCAAGCACCTGCGCTTCCCCGTCAGCCGGTACAGCTCCACCAGGGCCGTCTCGATCTCGGGGTGTCCGCAGATCCCGTCCTCGCCCCCGGGACCGAACCGCTCGACGAGCAGGTCGGCGAGACGGCGGGCGACGTCGAGCAGGTCGGTGCGTCCGTCGGCGCGCGCCAGTGCGACGGCCGCCTGGATGAGGTGCCCGGCGACGTACATCTCGTGCGTCCACTCGAGCGCCGCGAACTTCTTCTCCGGTGCGACGCCCTGGATCCACGTGTCCACGTACCCGGAGGGCTCTTGCACGCGCGCCACCAGGGCGATGACGTCGTCGAGCCATGAGTCGAACGCGCGCGTGCGGGTGCGGGCGATCTCCCACGCGACGGCCTCGATCACCTTGTAGAGGTCGGAGTCCGCGAACACGAGGCCGCGGAACTCCGCGTCCGACTCCCCGAGGAGCCGGCGGAAGTTGTCGAGGACACCGGAGACCTCCAGCTGCTCGATGCAGTGCGGGATGGTGGCCTCGCCGTTCCGCTGCTGCCAGGCCGCCAGCGGACCACCGACAAGACGCACGGACGGGATCGGCAGCGGCCGGTGCCGCGTCTCGGTGATCGGGGATGCGGGGACGGCGCGCAAGGCGGAAGTGCGCGCAGGGTTGCTCACAGCATGGTTTCCTTCGACCGATTCGGGCTAGAGCGGCGCGCGGCGTTCCGCGCGCGAGGCCCTACGCGCCACCGCGGGTTGAGCCACGCACCACGAGACGGACGGGCGCGACGACGTGTCCGGCCGGGCCGGTCCAGCCCGCCATCTGCCGGTGCAGCAGACCCACCGCTGTCTCGGCGACACCTTCATGGTTCGCGTCGACGGAGGTGAGGCCGGGCGGAACGAAGCTCGCCATCTCGAGGTTGTCGAACCCGGCGAGCTGGACATCGACGGGCACACGAAGCCTGCTCTCTGCCAGGGCCGCGACGGCGCCGAGCGCGATGACGTCGGTGGCGGCGAAGACGCCGTCGAAGGGCAGACCGGACGCGATGACGTCGAGAAGGGCATCGCGTGCGGCCGCCGGCGAGTAGGGGGAGATGGGCACCACATAGCGTGCGTCGACGTCGAGGCCGGCATCGCGAAGTGCGCGCTCCCAGCCAATGCGGCGGTCCGACGTCATCATGTGCGCGGTGTCGAACGTGCAGCCCAGCGCAAGGATGCGCCGCGAGCCGTGCTCGATCATGTGCGCCGTCGCGAGGCGGGCGCCCTCTTCGTTCGCCAGCCGGACGTGGTTGAAGCGGTCGGGCACGTCACGCTCGCCGAGCAGCACGATCGGCTTGGAGGTGCGCACGCGGTCCAGCTGGTCGCGGTCGAGGCCGGCGACGGACAGCAGGACGCCGTCGTAGAGCTGGAGTCGCGCGACGCTCAGTGCCGCCATCTCATGCTCCGGGCTGCCGCTCGTCCGCTCAAGGACGAGGTGCCGCCCCTCGGCCTCGATCAGCGGCGCGATCTTGTCGGCGACCTCACCGAAGTAGTCGTGGAAGCTGGGCACGATGAAGGCGACGGTGTCGGTCCGTCCCGCGCGCAGGTGTCGCGCGGTCAGGTTGACCTCGTACCCCAGAGCCTCGACGGCGGCCATGACACGGGCACGCGTCGGCTCGCCGACCGGGAGGCGCTCGTTGAGGACGTTCGACACGGTCATGACCGAGACGCCCGCCTCACGGGCGACGTCCGCCATCCTCACCATGTGCATCCTCCTTTCCGCGACGTTCTGCCAGCCCAGCAACCTCTGACGAGACGCTCGCCGCCCGGCCACACTGCGGGGCGCCGCCATATTATCGATCAAATCCGGCTTGGCAAATGCGTCCAATGAGCCGGATAGGGCGAACTTGTGGTGACCCAGTGACCGGGTCCCGGCACCATCCCACGCCTGCGGCGCCACCACGGTCACTGTCTCACCGGCCTGCAGCGACACTCTGCGCCTGATGCGCTCCTGCCCGTCTCCGGGCACATCGATGGTCACCTCACGCGTCGCCGAGGCGTGGAGCACCAGGCTCGACAGCACCCCGTCCCGCCACTCGTGATCGACGGCGCCACCGCCCCGGCGGCCGTGAACGGCGGCGCCCAGGCACCGTTACCGAGCAGGTAGCAGTCGGCAAACCCGTCGGCGGGGGCGTCGTTCTGGAGGGTGTGGCGCTCGCGGCTCTTGCGTGTGCACCGAGACGTCGTCGTCTCGGTGCGTGCGCGAGGTCTTGACGGCGCTCGATCCCATCTCTACTTTATCGCTAAAATCGCGACAGGATGAGGACGCGAGGCCCGCTCTCGCGTCCACAGGGCACAGCTTCCGGTCGACATCGCCCGGACAGGTTTCTCAGAGGGAGAGACATCCGGACAGTTCTCAATAAGGAGATACATGAAGCGTGACCTCAGACTCGGCGTCCTGCGCCGGACCGGGCGGTCGCTCACCGTGGCCGCCACGACCACGGCACTCATCACCCTGGCTGCCTGCTCGCCGGACAGCGCGGACAAGGGCGACTCGGCCCTCACGGACTCCGCAGCCATGACGAACTACGCGGCAGACACGACGTTCAAGGCGTCGGCGCCGGTGAAGTTCTCGATGCTCTGGACCGACTGGCCGGAGAACCCGGTCAAGCCCTCGTGGCAGGTCTTCGACGAGATCAAGAAGCGCACCAACGTCTCGCTGGACCTGACGAACATCCCGTTCAGCGACGCGACGGAGAAGCGCAACCTGCTGGTCAGCGCGGGCGACGCGCCGCAGATCATCCCGCTGACCTACACCGGGGACGAGCAGCAGTTCGCGGCCACCAACTCCATCCTGCCGATGAGCGACTACGTGAAGTACATGCCCAACTTCCAGAAGTACGTGAAGGAGTGGGACCTCCAGCAAATGATCGACAACCTCCGCCAGGCGGACGGGAAGTACTACATGGTCCCCGGCCTGCAGGAGGTCTCCGTCCCGACCTTCACGCTCGTCATCCGCAAGGACATCTTCGAGCAGGTGGGCGCGAGCGTGCCGCAGACCTGGGACGAACTGCGCAACGCCCTGGTGAAGATCAAGGCGAGGTACCCCGACTCCAAGCCGCTCGCAGACGGCTTCGAGGGTCAGTCGATGCTCAACTACGCCGCCCACGCGTTCGGCACCGTCGCCGGTTGGGGCTTCGGCAACGGCACCCAGTTCGACGAGGCGAGCGGCAAGTTCATCTACGCCGCCACGTCGCCCGGCTACAAGGCCATGGTCGAGTACTTCCACAGCCTGGCCGCTGACGGTCTGCTCGACACCGAGTCGTTCACGGCTTCGAACGACGGTTCCGGCACCGTGACCGAGAAGTTCGCCCAGGGCAAGGTCTTCGCCGCGTCCGGCTCCAACGGCACAGTGAACGATTTCTCCACCGCGCTCGATGCGGCCGGCCAGAAGGGCAAGTACCAGGTCGTCGAGATCGCCCCGCCGGGCGGTCCCGCTGGCCAGGTCGTCGAGCCGCGCAACTTCTGGAACGGCTTTATGCTCACAGCCGAGGCCAAGGACGACCCGCACTTCCTCTCGATGCTGCAGTTCCTGGACTGGCTGTACTACAGCCCCGAGTCCCGTGACCTGTTGCGCTGGGGCGTGGAGGGCCAGACCTACACGAAGTCGGGCGACAAGTACACGCTCAAGCCCGAGTACTCGCTGAAGTCCTTCAACATCAACCCTGGCGCCAAGACCGACATCGGGACGGACCTCGGCTACTCCAACGACGTCCTGTCCGGCTCGACCGAGTCCCGTGCGCTCAAGGTGAGCTACAACCCGCCCGCATACGTCGACTACATCAACTCCGTCCTGTCGACCCGCAAGCCGCGTGCCCCCTTCCCACCCGCTCCGCTCAACGCTGACGAGCTCGAGCAGGCCTCGCTGCTCGCGACGCCCCTCAAGGACACGGTAGAAACCAACACACTGAAGCTCATCCTCGGCGAGCGCCCCTTGAGTCAGTGGGACGACTACGTCAACGAGCTCAAGGGCAAGAACCTCCAGGGCTACCTGGACCTGATCAACGGCGCCTACGAGCGGTTCAAGAAGAACGGCTGAGGCCTCGACCTCGTCGGTCCGGCGGGGCGCCACCCGGCGCCCCGCCGGACCTCCTCTTGAGGGGTAGGACATGGAAATCAGAGACGAGGGCGCCGACGGCGTGCTGGTCGCCGACAAGACAGCGAGCCCTCCACGAGCTCGGACGGCACCGGCCCGATCCACGAGCTCACGCTTCCGGCGCCGTCGAGGCACGCCCGCAAAAAAGGTGCCGTGGCGCGTGGCACTGCGACGAGACGGCGTGCTCTACCTGATGGCCGTGTTGCCGGTCGTGTTCCTGCTGGTGTTTCGGTACGCGCCGATGCTAGGCAACGTCATCGCGTTCCGGCGCTTCCGTCCCGGCGGGAGCATCTTCGGCGAGACCTGGGTCGGGCTGCGCTATGTGAAGATGTTCATCAACGATCCGACGTTCTGGGACGTCTTCTGGAACACAGCCATCCTCGGTGGCCTGACACTGGTTGTCACGTTCCCGCTGCCGATCGTGCTGGCACTCATGCTCAACGAGGTGCGGGTCAGAAAGTTCAAGAAGGTCGTCCAGTCGATCTCGTACCTACCGCACTTCCTGTCGGTCGTGATCGTGGCGGGCATGCTCATGCAGTTGTTGTCGTTGCAGGGCACCGTCAACCAGATCGTCCAGGCGCTGGGCGGCGACCCGATCTCCTTCCTGGCCCGCGCGGAGTGGTTCCGCACCATCTATGTCGGGTCCGAGGTCTGGCAGACGGTGGGCTGGGGCACGATCCTCTACCTGGCCGCTTTGACCACTGTGGACCCTGCGCTGTACGAGGCTGCGCGCATCGACGGCGCCAACCTGTGGCGGCAGACGTGGCACGTCACCCTCCCCGGCATCCGCCCCACCATGATCACGCTGCTGATCCTCAACATCGGGTCGTTCCTCAACGTCGGCTTCGAGAAGGTCCTGCTGCTGTACACGCCGCTGACCTACTCCACGGCCGACGTCATCTCGACCTACCTGTACCGGGTCGGCCTGCAGTCCAACAACCTCAGCTATGCGGCGGCGATCGGCCTCTTTCAGGCCTGCATCGGCCTGGTCATGGTTCTGTCCGCGAACCTCATCTCGCGCCGAATGGTGGGAGCAAGCCTGTGGTGACGACGACGAACAACCTGCTGACGACAAAGCCGGCGGGTGCCGGGAAGCTGGTCGGTCCGCGTGACTCGCGTGGGTACAAGGCGTTCACCGTCCTGAACATTATCGCCCTGGTTGTGATCTGCGTGGTGACGCTCTACCCGTTCATCACGCTGGTCGCGCAGTCGTTCTCCAGCCCTGGTGCCATCAAGGCAGGCCTGGTCAACGCAATCCCCGTCGGCTTCAATGTCCGCACATACCAGGCGGTGATGCAGGACAGTCGCTTCTGGACCAGTTATGGCAACACCGTGCTCTACACCGTCGTGGGGACCGCTATCGCGATGGTGCTCACCACAACCTTCGCCTACGTGATCTCCAAGCGGCATCTGCGCGGGCGCAACGCCCTCATCGGCCTCGCCGTGTTCACCTTGTTCTTCAACGGCGGCATCATCCCGAACTACGTCCTGATCTCCTCGCTCGGGATGAAGAACACGATCTGGGCGGTCGCGCTGCCCGGAGCGCTCTCCGTCTTCAACCTTCTGGTCATGAAGTCGTTCTTCGAGAACCTCCCCCACGAGCTTGAGGAAGCCGCCCAGATCGACGGGCTCGGTTCGTTCGGCATCTTCATCCGGATCGTGTTGCCGCTGTCGAAGGCCATCTTGGCGACAATGATCCTGTTCTACGCGGTCGGCTACTGGAATGACTGGTTCACCGCATTCCTCTACCTCGACAAGAACGACCTCTTCCCGCTGTCGCTCTTCCTGCGCAACCTCATCGCGGGCGCGTCGACCACCACCGCCGAGAGCGCCGCTGCCGCCGGCACGACCTCTGCCGCCATCTCCCCCAACATCCAGGCCGTGGCGATGATCCTGGCGATCATCCCGATTCTGTTCATCTACCCGTTCGTGCAGCGGCACTTCGTGTCGGGCGTGATGCTCGGCTCCGTCAAGGGGTAACCGTAGGCGCGGACAGCCGTGCGGCAGTCCGTCGTTGGCCTTCGTGCGACGCAAGGCTCGGCTCGGCGATGGCGGCATTGACTGGACGGGACCCGGGCCCATCGGGAGGTAATGGGTCCGGGTCCCGACAGTCCTGCCCGACGGCCCAACTGGCAGCGAAGACGCTGCGCACATCTGCCGGTCTCAACCCAGCGATGGCGTGCTCAATCGCGGCCACCGCCGGGTGCTACTTCGACACGGTCGTGGAAAGGACTAGCTGTGAAGCTCCTGAAGGACTACGTCCTCGGCGACACGATCGCCCGCTACATGCAGCCTGTTCCGGGCGGGCCGGTGGGAATGATGCTCTTCCCGGCCGCAATGGCGGGCCAGATCGCCGAGAAGTCGTCTGCCATCGACTCGCTCGTGCAGATCAAGACCGTCGGTGACACATACCAGGGCGGTTCGGCCGGTCGTTCGTTGCGGAACGGAGGCACTGTCGCCACGCTCACCGTCGAGTCGCAGCGCGAGGAGACGACCGACGCAGGTGTCACGGTCGTGACCCTCCTGCGCACGCACCAAGGGTGCCTCGTCGAACACCATCTGCGGTGGCAATCGGGCGAGGCCGCGCTGGACTCATCTGCTGTCCTTCGCAACGAGGGACCGGAGACGGTGACGCTAGAGCTTCTCTCGTCGTTCTCGCTCACTGGTCTGACACCCTTCGCCGAGGGCGACGCCCCCGGCGGTCTGATCCTGCACAGGCTGCGCAGCGCCTGGTCGGGCGAGGGGCGTCTGGTGTCTGACCACGTCGAGGACCTGAGCCTGGAGCCAGCCTGGGCCAGCTGGGATCGGTGTCTGCGCTTCGGTCAGGTCGGATCCTGGCCGGTGCACGGGTTCTTCCCGACTGCGTTCGTCGAGGACAGCCGTGCTGGCGTCTGCTGGGGCGTGCAGATTGCCCACCCGGCCTCGTGGCAGATCGAGCTGGGCCGGACGGACGCCGCCCTCAACCTGTCGGGCGGGCTAGCGGACCGTGAGCTGGGCCACTGGACGAAGAGCGTGGCTCCCGGGGAGGAGTTCCGTACCCCCGTCGCGTACCTGACGGTCACGCAGGGTGGAGTGGACGACGCCGCCCACCGGTTGACGGCTCGCCACCAGCTCTTCCTGGATGTGCCCGCGGTCGAAGAGGCTCTGCCTGTCATCTTCAACGAATACTGCACCACCTGGGGTTCGCCGTCGCCGCAGAACCTCAGAGCGATCGTCGACCGGCTTGCGGGCAAAGGGATCCGATATCTCGTCATCGACAGCGGCTGGTACAAGGCCGAGGGCAGTGAATGGTTCAACGGTCACGGCGACTGGGAACTGGACCGCCGAACGTTCCCCGACGGGCTGACCGAGGCGCTTGATCACATGCGGTCCGCCGGGATGATCCCCGGCATCTGGTTCGAGTTCGAGACGGTCGGCTCCCGGGCCACGTCATTCACGCTCACCGACCACCTGCTCAAGCGCGACGGCGTCCCCGTCACAGTAGGCGACCGGCGCTTCTGGGACTTCCGTGACCCGTTCGTGATCGGGTACCTCAAAGAGCGGATGATCGACTTCCTCAAGGCCAACGGCTTCGGCTATCTCAAAGTCGACTACAACAACAGCATCGGAATCGGGTGCGACGGAGCAGAGTCCCTCGGTGAGGGGTTGCGACAGCAGATGGCCGCAGTCCAGGGCTTCTTCCGGATGATCCGCGAGCAGATGCCCGAGCTCGTGATTGAGAACTGCGCGTCCGGCGGCCACCGGCTGGAGCCCTCGATGCTGGCCCTCACAAGCATGTCGTCCTTCTCGGACGCCCACGAGTGCGCGGAGATCCCCATCATCGCCGCCAACGTGCAACGCGCGCTGCTCCCGCGGCAGAGCCAGATCTGGGCAGTGCTGCGCACGCAGGACTCCCCACAGCGGCTTGCGTACTCGCTCACCGCGACCATGCTCGGCCGGATGTGCCTATCGGGCGAGATCCACGAACTGAGTGACGAGCAGTGGGCTGTGGTCTCCCGGGCAATCTCCTTCTACAGGTCGTCGGTCCCGGTGATCAAGAACGGTGTCAGTCACCGGTTCGGACCGAAGGTGAGGAGCTATCGGCACCCCGAAGGGTGGCAGGCAGTCCGGCGACTGTCCAACGACGGCGCCCAGATCCTGGTCGTCGCCCACCGGTTCGGAGCCGCTGAGCGAAGTCCGATCGAGGTTCCTTTGCCACCGGGGAGGTACGAGGTCAGCGACATCTACTCTCACCGCGAGATCGTGGTCAAGGTGACCGAGGAACTAGTAGCCGTGGAGCTGGATGAGCCGTTCTCTGCCGCGGCATTGGTGCTCACGCAGATCAAGTGAGATATGCCGGGAATCCGGTCCGCGCCGGGTGCCGTACGCTTGGCCGCGCAACTTCGGAGTCGGGTGCCGCGGCCCTCAGGTGGACTCCAAATGAAGAACGAGTGGTGCACTGGGTGGGGTGTGACGGCAGTTTCTGGTCGTCAGGCGCTCTGCGAGCACTTCCGAGTGAGCCGTACTTTTCTCACGGATCCCAGAAGGTCGTTGGCGTCATTGGACTCGCCATCGTCTCGCAAGGTAATCGCGCTCAGGCGCAGACGTCTAGGTATCGATAGAAACTCTAGAAATGGAAATCATCAATGGTCAGCAGCGCTCTTACTTTCCCCGTCCCTGAGGCTGAGGTTCCCGGCGTGGAGCTGCACGTCGCGAAGTCTGGTTCCGACACCGCAGACGGAACCGCGGAGGCCCCCTTGCTCACGATCGGTGCTGCCGCGGCGCTGGCTCAGCCGGGGGACACCGTCGTCGTGCACGAAGGCGTGTACCGCGAGTGGGTGAACCCGCCGCGCGGCGGTACGGCTGCTGCGCCGATCACCTACCAGGCTGCGCTGGGCGCGGACGGCCTGTTCGAGACGGTGACGATCTCGGGTGCTGAGGTGATCGCCGACTGGCATCCGCACACGGGCTCGGCGGGCCGGGTCTGGGTGGCGACCGTGCCGAACGCCCTGTTCGGGTCGCGCAACCCGTACCTCGAGCGCATCGGTGGGGACTGGTTCTTCGACCAGGTCAACACCTGGCACACGGGCGAGGTGTATCTCGACGGCAAGTCGTTGTACGAGTCGCTGACCATGGCCGGCGTCGAGCACCCCGAGGTCACCGTGGACTCGTTCGACCAGGCGGGCTCGCTGCTGACCTGGTACTCCGAGGTGGGCGACGACGTCACCACGATCTGGGCGAACTTCGGGGGCGCCGACCCGGCGGAGCACCAGATCGAGATCAACGCGCGCACGTTCGTCTTCTGGCCCGCCGCCACAGGCATCGACCACATTACGGTGCGCGGCTTCACCCTGACGAAGGCCGCCACGCAGTGGGCCCCGCCCACGGCGCTGCAGGAGGGCCTGATCGGCCCGCACTGGTCGAAGGGCTGGGTGATCGAGGACAACACGATCACCGACTCGAAGAACGTCGGCGTCTCGCTGGGCAAAGAGGCCAGCACCGGGCAGAACGAGGCGGCCGCAGGGCCAAAGGGCGCCAAGGGCGGCACACAGCGCGAGCGCGAGGTGATCCAGCGGGCGCTCGCCCTGCGCGGGCCCGCCGCGGGCGAGCCGCACCCGTGGAACCGGGACCACGTCGGCTCCCACACGGTGCGCCGCAACACGATCCGGGACTGCGAGCAGGCCGGCATCGTCGGGCACCTGGGGGCGGCGTTCTCGACCATCAGCGACAACCACATCTCTCGCATCCACGTGAAGCGACAGTGGCACGGCGCCGAGGTGGCCGGCATCAAGCTGCATGCCGCGATCGACACTGTGATCAGCGGAAACACCATCCATCACACGCACCGAGCCCTGTGGCTCGACTGGCAGGCCCAGGGCACCTTGGTGCGGCGCAACGTCTTCTACGCATCCACCGCCGAAGACTTCATGGCCGAGGTCTGCCACGGCCCGTACCTCGTGGACTCGAACCTCTTCCTGTCCCCGTGGGCGGTCAAGGACATGTCCACCGGCGGCGCCTACGTGCACAACTACATCGTGGGTCGCATCGCGAACTGCACCGAGCACCAGCGGTACACCCCGTACCACCTGCCGCACTCCACGGCCGTCTACGGAGTCTCGAACATCCTCGGTGGAGACAACCGCTTCTACAACAACGTCTTCGTCGGCGACCGCGCGCGCGCCGAGCACACCGAACCGCAGTCGGAGCCGACGCTCGCGAGCTTCTGGTCCGGCGCGATCGACATGGACGGCGTGCCCGGGCAGGCCACCTTCGTGCCGACTCCGGTGGGCACCTCGCAGTACGACGCCTACCCTACGGCGAAGGAGTACCCGAACGAGGACGGCAGCGCGCTGGCCGGGCCGCGCCTCCCGGTCTGGGTCGAGGGCAACCTCTACGCGGAGGGCGCCGAGCCGTTCCGCGCGGAACCCACGGCCATCATCACAGGCGCATCACCCGTGCGAGTCGAGGTGCTCGACACCGCAGCCGGCACCCTTCGCGTCGAGGTGACCCACCCGGGCGGCACCCACGTGGTCGCCCCGGTGACCACCGAGCGCCTCGGGACCAGCTACCAAGCCGAGATGGGCTACACCAACCCCGACGGGTCTGACCTGGACCTGAGCGCCGACCTCTGTGGGATCCTCCGAGGTGAGGTTGTGCCCGGCCCGTTCGCCGCATCGGCGCCCGTCACCCGGATACTTTCCGCGCCAGAACCGGCGGGCCGGCGCTAGGTCCGGCCACGGAGTGCCTCAGCGCTGGCGGAACGATACCGCCGTGAGCCGCGCAGCGCGTCGCCCAGTGCTGTTCCTCGACGTCGACGGCACCGTGCTACCCACGGGTGGCGCCTCCCTCCCGGAAACCATCGAGGGCTGGTACGCCACCTGGCGGCCACACCAGTGACTTGGACGCCGCGCACCACTTCCGTGGCGCGCCACCGATTCGAGGGTCTGCTGCACCGATAGGTGACATCTGAGATGGCTTGCCCTGGTGGCGGGCTGGCAGGATGTAGCCGTGCCAAAGCCCTACCCCCGTGAGTTCCGCGACGATGTTGTGCGGGTGGCTCGTGACCGTGAGCCTGGTGTGACGGTCGAGCAGATCGCGAAGGACTTCGGGGTGCACCCGATGACGTTGTTCAAGTGGCTGCGCCAGGCTGACGTCGACGCCGGTGACAGGCCGGGTGTCAGTAGCGGCGAATCGACCGAGCTGCGGGAGGCTCGTAAGCGGATCCGGTTGTTGGAGCAGGAGAACGAGGTCCTGCGCAGGGCTGCGGCGTATCTGTCGCAGGCGAACCTGCCGGGAAAAGGCTCTACCCGCTCGTGAGCGAGCTGGCCGCTGACGGGATCCCCGTGGCGGTGACGTGCCGGGTGTTGAAGATCGCTCGTCAGCCCTACTACCGGTGGCTCGCCCGGCCTGTCGGCGATGCCGAACTGGTTGCCGCCTACCGAGCGAACGCTCTGGTGGACGCGCACCGCGATGACCCGGAGTTCGGGTATCGGTTCCTGGCCGACGAGGCCCGCACAGCCGGGCAGGCGATGGCTGACCGGACGGCGTGGAAGATCTGCTCAGGTAACGGGTGGTGGAGCGCGTTCGGCAAGCGCAAGCGGAGCGGCAAGGACCGCAAGGTCGGTCCGCCGGTGCACGACGACCTGGGGAACGTGACTTCACCACGACCGGCCCGAACCGGTTGTGGCTGGCCGACATCACCGAACACCGCACCGGCGAGGGAAAGGTCTATCTGTGTGCGATCAAGGACGTGTGGTCGAACCGGATCGTCGGCTACTCGATCGACTCGCGGATGAAGTCCCGCCTCGCGGTCACGGCGCTGGACAACGCGGCCGCCCGGCGCGGTGACCTGGCCGGTTGCATCCTGCACACCGACCGCGGGTCGCAATTTCGATCAAGGAAGTTCGTCCGGGCCCTCGACCGGCACCAGATGCTCGGATCGATGGGCCGGGTCGGGTCCGCTGGCGACAATGCCGCCATGGAGTCCTTCTTCGGGCTGCTACAGAACAACGTCCTGGACCGACGGACCTGGCACACCCGGCAGCAGTTGCGGATCGCGATCGTGACCTGGATCGAACGGACCTACCACCGCCGACGCAGGCAACACTCGCTGTCCCGGTTGACCCCTATCGAGTAGGAGACCATCATGACCCCACCGGCCAGTCAGGCCGCGTGACTGGAACTGTCACCTATCGGTGCAGCAGACCCTAGTACGGCAGCCGCCCTTCGTGATCAGAGCTGAAGTTCGAGGTTGAGGCGGCGTGTGTAGTGGCATCGTCGGGCTCGGGCTTGATGCCGGCGTCGCCACTGTGACCAGCGCAGACGATGGGCGAGTTGGGTGATCGGGCGGATGATGCCGGCGTTGATCAGTCGTCGAACCTCGTTGACCGTCAGCTTGATCAACCCAGTGCTGGCCGGATCGTCTTTGGCGGCGTCAGCGGCGCAGATCACCAAGACGGCGAGGGCGGCCAGGGCCAGGGTGGTGAACCGGTGCCAGGAGTCCCAGCGGCGGACCTGGTGCTGGTCCAGACCGATCTGGCCCTTCGCGGCCTGGAAGCTCTCCTCAACGGTCCATCGGATGCCCGCGACGCGGACGAGTTGGGCGAGGGCGGCCCGGCGCGGAGTCCAGCAGCGGTAGAAGGCCAGCTCACCGGTAGTGGTGTTGCGGCGGATCAGCAAGCTGTGGTGGCCGTCATTGTCGGGGTCGGCGTCGGTGGTGACATCGTCGAGCCAGGCCCAGTCGTAGTAGCGGGGGCCTTTCGAGCCGACGCCGGCCGATCGGCGCTGCCAGGCCGAGTCGGGCAGGTCGTCGGCGATGCGGTCGGCGCGAACTCTGGTCTTGCCGCCGTCGAGTGGGACCAGGTGGCTGCGGGACACCGCGAGGACGTAGCCGAGGCGGTGTTCGCGCAGGTGAGCGCGGAACGCGCCGCTATTGCCGTAAGCCTCGTCCGCGGCGGCCCAGCCCGCCGGCACGCCGGCGTCGATCGCGGCGGTGATCATGTCGGCGGCCAGCTCCGACTTGGTAGCGAATTCGATCTCGTCAGGCACGCCAGCAGCTGCGCACCGCTGACGGTCCTCGGTCCACGACGCCGGTAGATACACCCGACGGTCGATCAGCGTGTGCCCGCCCGAGCCGGCGTAGCCCAGGAACACCCCGACCTGGCTGTTCTCGATCCGCCCGGCGGTGCCCGTGTACTGCCGCTGCACCCCGACCGTGTGGGTGCCCTTCTTCAGGTCGCCGGTCTCGTCGACCACCAGGACTGCCTCCGGGGCACCGAACCGGTCGGTGATCAGCTGCCGCAGGTCGTCGCGGACAGCGTCGGCGTCCCACACCGCCCGGTACAGCAGCCGCTGCATCGCGTCCGGCCGGGCGTGACCGGCCCGCTCCGCCAACTGCCAACACGTCTTGATTTCAAGATCAGCCAGCAACCCGGTCACGAACTCCGCCGCTGCACGACGCGGCTCCACCCGCCCGAACCGGCCCGCGAAGCACCCCAGCACGCCGGCCAGCACCCGCTCCCACCGGACGACGGCTACGCTGTGGCACGCGGCCACCGCAAGATCTGATGTTGTGTCCACAACACACAGACGATCACGCGGTGGCCGTCTCGCGTCCACCCCACCCGAGCAGCAAGATCCCAAACGGCGGCTGCCGTACTAGGTTCCTCGGTGGGCGCCCGCCCTACGGGTACCGCCTCGCCGACGCCGGACCGCACCCGAACCCGGGCAAGGCTGCCGACGGCCGCCGCCTGCACAAGCTGGAACCCGATCCTGCCACCGCGCCCGTTGTCCGGCGGATCTTCGCCATGTACCTCGCGAACAACGGCTACTTCGCCATTGCCGAGGCGCTTACCCGCGACGGCGTCCCTTCCCCGTCAGCCGCCGATCCCGCCCGCAACCCGCACCGCACCGGTGAAGGCTGGGCCAAGAGCGCGGTCAAGAACATCCTGTCCAACCCCCGTTACACCGGTCGCCAGGTGTGGAACAAGCAGCGTAAGGACGAGGTACTCGTTGACGTCAATGACGTGGCCCTCGGCTACGAAACCCGGATGCGCTGGAACGACAAGGACTCCTGGGTGTGGTCCGAGACGATCGCGCATCCACCGCTTGTCACCGTCAACGACTTTGAGCTTGTTCAGACGATCATGGCGGCCAGCGGCCGAGGCCGCACCGGTACCCAGCAACGAAGGACGCGCCGCCACTACGTCCTTCGCGGACTCATGCTCTGCGGACTGTGCGGACGCAAGATGCAGAGCCACCAGGCACATGAGGCCGCTTACTACCGGTGCCGGTACCCCAACGAGTACGCCCTCGCCAACCACGTCCAGCACCCCCGCAACGTCTATGTCGCGGAACGAGACATCGTCCCCGCCCTCGACAACTGGCTCCTTAAAGCGTTCGCCCCGCACCGGCTGACCGATACGATCCGCCGGCTCCACGCCGCCCAACCCGAGGCTGGACCCGGGACCGTCGTCGCGCCGGAGATCGCCGCCGTGAACAAGATCATCGCTGCGTGCGACGCCAAACTCGTCCAGTACCGCGCCATCGCGGACGCCGGAGGCGATCCCGCCACCATCGCCGCCTGGATGGCCGAGGTCAACGCCCAACGCGCCGCAGCCCTCGCCCGACGCGACAAAGCAGCACGAGAACCGGCTCCCCGTCGCCTCGCCGAGGACCACATCCGACGCCTCGTCGGCAGCTTCGACGACATCCGCAACACCCTGCGAGACGCCGACAGTAAGGACAAGAGCAACGTCTACCGCGAGCTACGGCTCGCCCTCACCTACGACCCCGGCCAAAACAAAATCAGCGTCGAGGCTAAGCCCGACGCTGATTACTGTGGGGTAACTGTACGTGTCCGAGGGGGGACTTGAACCCCCACGCCCTATACGGGCACTAGCACCTCAAGCTAGCGCGTCTGCCATTCCGCCACCCGGACCTGCATTACGGCACCGGACGACGGTTGGGGCGAGGAACTCGCACACCGACCGCTCGTGGTGCCGCACGGGGGACAACTGTACACGGCGCCGGTGGATCGCGCACGGCGGCATACCCCTGGCCACCGGGGACGCGCCGCCCCTGCAGAATCGGTGCCATGACGATCTCGCGTAGCAACCCGGAGAGCCTGCATGTTACTCCTGGTTACCATCACGTCACGGTCGTTTCTGCCGGGCGTACCGCGTATCTGGCGGGGCAGTGTCCGTTGGATGCCGCAGGTGTGCTGGTCGGTCCCGGCGACTTCGGCGCGCAGGTTGATCAGATCGTCGCCAACACCCTGGTCGCACTCGGCTCGGTGGGGACCGGGCCGGAGCAGGTGGTCCGTACGGTGATCTATGTTGTCACGGCGGATCGGGAGGTGTTGGCCGAGGTGTGGCGACGCTTCCAGGCGTCGCCGCTTGCCTCGGCGTTCACCACCGCCAGCACGCTGCTCGGGGTGGCCCAGCTCGGCTATCCCGGTCAGTTGGTCGAACTCGACGTCACTGCCGCCCTGCCGGGCTGACCCCCCGCCGGGCCGCCTGCCCGGGCGGCCGTCTGGCCGGCTGTGGTCGGCGTCGACGCGTCGGGGTACCGGCGTACCGGCGTACCGCGCACGACGTTAGCGCGGCCGACGTTAGCGCGGCACCCCTTCGGTCGCCGCGATCTTCGTATTGTCGGGTCCGAGGCTTGCGGAGAGGCATCCCGCCGTCGCGTAGCCGGCGCCACAGCTTGCGGTAGGCATTCCGGTGCCTGTCCGGCACCGCCGTCCCGGTGGCGACTCGGGCCGCTCTGTCAGGCTCAACGCGCCCAGCAGCGGCAGTGCCCGACCGTCCGGCGGCCAGGATTGTTGACAATCTTGTTGGCAATGATGAGGCACACATCTATGATCGGTCTGCCTCCGACAAGCGTTGCGGCTTCCGCTCGGGGACGTAGGGCGTACTCGCGGAACTGCTCGGAAAGGATTGTCGATGACAGCGTCTCCGATCGGGCCGGGCCCGATCCTCGTGGTGAGTGCACACGCCGCCGATTTCGTCTGGCGTGCGGGTGGCGCCATCGCGCTCAGCGCATCCCGGGGCCAGCAGGTGCACGTGCTGTGCCTCACCTTCGGCGAGAAGGGCGAATCGCAGGGACTGTGGAAGCAGCCCGGGATGACCCTCGAACGGGTCAAGGAGGCGAGACGCGACGAGGCGGGCCGGGCGGCCAAGGTGCTCGGCGCCGGAATCGAGTTCCTCGACGCCGGGGACTACCCGCTGAGGGCCACGGACGATCTCTACGACAGCGTCGTCTCGATCATTCGTCGGGTCAACCCGGCGGTGATCCTCACCCACTCGGCCAAGGATCCGTACAACCTGGACCATGCGCTGACCCACGAGATCGTGCTCCGGGCCAGGATGGTGGCCCAGGCGGCCGGGCACGACCGGGACACCCGACCGATCGGCGCCCCGAACGTGTTGCAGTTCGAGCCGCACCAGCCCGAGCAGTGCGGGTTCCTACCGAACCTGCTGCTGGACATCAGCCCGGTCTTCGACCGCAAGGTCGAGGCGATGCGGATCATGGGCGCCCAGGGGCACCTGGTCGCGTACTACACGGATCTCGGCGTACGGCGCGGGGTGCAGGCGGTCCGCAACGGCGGCGACCGGTCGATCACCCACGCCGAGGCGTACCAGCGGGTCTTTCCGGTGGTCGGGAGTGAGTTGCTGTGACCGGGCACGTCATCGTCCGGAGCGACGCCGCGCCGCCGGCCGACGCCGTCGCCCAACTCGCCGGGCAGGGCGTGTCGACGGTGCACGAGGCCCAGGGGCGCAGCGGACTGCTCGGGCACCTGCTCCGGCCGATCTACCCGGGCGCCCGGATCGCTGGCCGTGCGGTCACCGTCTCGGCCCAGCCGGGCGACAACCTCATGATCCACGCGGCGGTCGAGCAGACCCGGCCCGGCGACGTACTCGTGGTCGCCTTCACCTCGCCCAGCACGGACGGTGCCTTCGGTGAACTGCTGGCCACCTCCCTGCGGGCCCGGGGTGTCGTCGGCCTTGTCATCGACGCGGGCTGCCGCGACGTGGCCGCGCTGACCAAGCTGGGCTTTCCGGTGTGGTCCCGGGCGGTCTCCGCGCAGGGCACCGTGAAGGCGAGTCCGGGTTCGGTGAACGTCCCGATCGTGCTCGGCGGCGGCTACGTGCGCCCCGGCGATGTGATCGTGGCCGACGACGACGGGGTCGTCGTGGTGCCGCGCGAACGGGCCCGAGAGGTCGCCGCGGCCGGGGCCGCGCGTGAGGCCAAGGAGGAGGAGAAGCGCCGGCAGCTCGCCGACGGCGTGCTGGGACTGGACATGTACAACCTCCGTCCGCTGCTGGACCGGCTGGGCGTCCGGTACGTCGACGCCACCGACCAGGGCGGCACGCCGACCACCACTGCGGCCGATCCGGCCGTGACCGCTGCCGACCCTGGCACGACCGCCGCCCCATCCACCGGCGCGTCCTGACCGGTAGCGGTCCGTACGCACCGACCGGCCGTAGGCCGGGGCGAGCGCCGATCCCGGCCTACGATGCGGCCGGGATCGGCGCGCTGTCGCAGCGAGACCACCAGTTCCTGCGGACGGTGGTCGGAGACATCGTTCGTCGACCCGCCGATGTGGCCGTTCGTCGACCCGCCGACGTGGTAGGAGTGCACCCGGACCGGGGCCGGGAGGAAGGTCCAGTCCAGGCGCCACCAGCGCGGCCGGCCGGAGTTGTCCGACCAGGATGCCGGACAACGCGCCGGGGAGACGTAGCTGGCGTCCCGGAGGCTGTCGGGCAGCTCGGTCGGGTGGTGGTCACAGCGGTGGCCACGCGTTCTGGATCAGCTGCCGGAAGTGCGCGGGGAACCACTCGCCGACCGGTGGGGCGTTCCGCATCGCGCCGCTGGTCACCGAGGGGAACAGGTGCGGACGGTACGTGGGGTCGCACATCGGCTCGTACGGCCGGTTCGCCCCGAGTACGTCGCTGGTTCCGTCCGACTCGCCGGGCGGCTTGATCCAGGCGTACGCGTCGATGCCGACCCCCGGCGCCGCCACCGGCCGGACGCCGAGTCCGGCGCCGACCTGGTTGCACCAGTTGCCGAGATAGCCGCGCCGGTCGGTCCGGCCCGCCTCGACGTACTCCTCCACGCTGGTCGACGGTCCGGGGCCGACGGGCCGGTCCGGGCCGCCCCACCCGTTGCGCGAGGTGTCGACCAGCATGCCGACCCGCGCGGAGAACCCGGCGGAGACCAGCAGCTGGCGCAGTTGTCGGGCGTACGGCAGTTCGTCGACGTAGGCATTGCCGGCGATCCAGGCGGTGTCCCGTACCGGCTCGCCGTTCACGACGTCGTCGGCGTCGAGGTAGGGCTCGCGCAGCACCGAGTAGTTGGCGACGTTGACGGTGAAGCCGTGCACGGCCGAGGGGGTGCTGCCGGCGGTGGTGGCCGCCTGGTACAGCAGCGCGGCCGCCCTGGCCCCGTCGGGCGACCAGCCGAGTCGGCCGTGGTGGCCGGCGTCCAGGTAGGCGTAGACGTTGGGCACCGTGGCCAGCCTGGACAGCGCGTAGCCGATGCCGGCGAGGTAGCTGCCGTCGGCCATGGCCTGGTCGCAGCCGGCGGTCGCGGCAGGGCGGGGCCAGGTGTGGGTGACCAGGTTGGGCAGCGAGTTCGGCTCCACGACGGTGACGATCCGCAGGCCCGCGTAGCTCGGATCGGCGAGGACCGCGACGATCGGGTCGACGAACTCGGTCCGGTACCGGTCGAGTTCGCCGACGGCCAGCTCGCCGTAGCTGACCCGGCGGTCGCAGTCCCGCCCGGGCAGGTTGTAGAGGGTCAGCTGCACCAGGTCGGCGCCCTGGGCCAGGGCCGCGGCCAGGTGGGCGCGCAGCCCCATCCGTCCGGGGGTGCCCTCGATGGCGGCGATCCGGTCCAGCCACACCGCGGTCGGCTGGTCGGCGACGGCCGCCCCGCCCGGTTCGGCGCTGGCCCGTGCCGACCACTCCGGGTTGACGTATGCCGTCGCGTCGACGTACGGGTTGTCCACCCGTCCGGTCTCGGTGGCGCGGGCGGGGGAGGCGGCGGCTCCGGCGAGCAGGGCCAGGGTGGCCAGCACGGTCAGGGCCCGACGGGATCCCGCCGAGGAGGATACGGACAGCGGCAGTGTCATGGTCGCGCTCACCCCGCGAGTTCCGGCCGTCCGGAAGACAGCAGATCGATAGTCGTGAATCGATAGTACGCTGTGGACCGGTCGACGGCGCGCCGGACGGGTCAGCCGGGGGTGCGGCCGACGGCGTACCGGAAAGCGTTGTCGAGGCGGTAGCCGCCGCCCGGCTGCCGGAACGGCCGGGCTGCGTCGCACACCGTCGACGCGGTCGCGGCCAGCGTCTGCGGATCCTCGCCGAGCAGGACGCCACGCACCAGCGCGTCGTCGTCGGCCGCGTACCAGGGGACCGGCACCAGCCCCGCCACCACCACGTCGAGCCCACCGTCGGCGAGCAGCCGTTCGAGACCCCCCGGCTCCCGGAGTTCGCCGTCGGGCAGTGGCTCCTCCCCGGAGGCGTCCGCGACGGCCCGCTCGATCGTGTCCAGGTCGTTGTGCCGCCCCTCCGCCCAGTTCGCGATCGCGACCAGTCCACCGGGCTGGGCGACCCGGACGAACTCGGCGAGCGCGTCCAGGGTGTCGGCGGCGAACTGCACGGCATTGACCGCGGCCACCAGGTCGAACGTGTGGTCCGGCCAGGGTAGCCGCTCGGCGTCGCCGATCCGGAGGTCGGCGGCGGGCACCCGGGACCGGGCCAGCGCCACCATGCCGGGCGCCGGGTCGACCCCGGCGGTCTGCGCGCCGAGCCGGTCGAGATAACCGAGCAGGTCGCCACCGCCGCAGCCGACGTCGAGCACCCGGGAACCGGGCCCGATCCCACCCGCCGCCACCAAGACCCGCCAGACCGGCTCGGCGAAGCCGCCCCACAGGTCGGTCCAGCCGGCCGCGACCGCCGACCAGCGGTCCGGATCCGCCCCGTCCACCCGCCCCTCCTCCGATGCCGGCCCGCCCGGGCCACTCCGCCGTTCGGGTTCAGCTGTCGCGCTGATCGCGGCCGACCTCGCGGTCCCGGCGTACCGTCGCCTTACGCCCCTTGATGGTGCTCTGCCGAAGCCGGGTGATCACCTCGTTCGCCGCGGACCTCGGCACCTCCACCAGGGAGAACCGGTCGGTGATCTCGATCGAGCCGATCTCCCGGCCGCTGACCGCGGTCTCGCCGGTGATCGCCCCGACCAGGTCCTGCGGGCGAATGCCGGCCCGCCGGCCGACCCCGATGAACAGGCAGGCCATGTCGCCGGGGCGGGGCCGCCCGCCGCGCCGGTCGTCCCGGCCGCCGTCCCGGCTGCCGTATCGGCCGCCGTCGCGACCGCCGTCCCGCCGGGAGCGGCCGTCCCGATCCGCCCGGAACGCGACCTGCGGGATGTCCTCCTCCTCGTCGACCGGGCCGCCGGCCGACTCGTGCGCCAGCTTGACCGCCGCCAGCGCCACCTCCATCACGTCGAACTCGTCGGTGAGGGTCTCGACGATCACCCGGAACGGTGCGAGGTCGTCCTCCAGCAGGCTTTCGTGCAGCGCCGCCCGGGTCATCTCCAACCGTCGGGTCCGCAGGTCGGCCACGGTCGGGATCTTGTCGATCGAAATCCGTTGCCCGGTGGTCCGCTCGATGGTCTTGAGCATCCGGTGCTCCCGGGGCTCGGCCAGGGTGATCGCCACCCCTTGCCGGCCGGCCCGGCCGACCCGCCCGATCCGGTGCACATAGGACTCCGGGGCTGGTGGCACGTCGTAGTTGACCACGTGGGTGAGCTGCTCGATGTCCAGCCCTCGCGCGGCCACGTCGGTCGCCACCAGCAGGTCGGCGGTGCCGGCCCGGAGCCGGCCCATCACCCGGTCCCGCTGCTCCTGCGTCATCCCGCCGTGCAGCGCCTCTGCCCGGTAGCCGCGACCGTTCATGGTCTCGGTGAGCCGGTCGACCTCCTCCCGGCTGCGACAGAAGACGATCGCCGCGGTCGGCGCCTCGACATCGAGTACCCGGCCGAGGGCGGCCGGCTTGTGCGCCCGGGCGACCACGTACGCGGTCTGCCGGACCAGCGGGGCGGTCCCGGTGGGTGCGGGCTGCCGGCCGATCTCGATCCGGGCCGGATCCCGCAGGTACTGCCGGGCCATCCCGTCGATCCGGGCCGGCATGGTGGCGGAGAAGAGCACCGTCTGCCGCTGCTCCGGTACGTGTTGCAGGATCGCCTCGATGTCCTCGGCGAATCCCATGTCGAGCATCTCGTCCGCCTCGTCCAGCACCACCGTGGCGAGGCCGTCCAGTCGCAGGGTGTCCCGGGCGATGTGGTCCAGGGCCCGTCCGGGCGTGGCCACCACCACGTCCACCCCGCCGTCCAGCGCCCGCAGCTGCCGGGCGATCGGCTGGCCCCCGTAGATCGGCAGCACCCGTACGCCGAGGTCCCGGCCGTACCGGTGGATCGCCTCGGAGACCTGCACGGCCAGCTCCCGGGTCGGCACCAGGATCAGCGCCACCGGCGCCTTGGAGCGCTGCCCGTCCGGTAGCCGGTGCAGCAGCGGTAGCGCGAACGCGGCGGTCTTCCCGGTCCCGGTCGCGGCCTGGCCGAGCAGGTCCTGACCGGCCAGCAGGGGTGGGATGGCGGCCCGCTGGATGGCGGTGGGCTCCTCGTAGCCCAGCGTGCCGAGCGCGTCCAGGAGTTCGGTCCGCAGCCCGAGGTCGGCGAAGGTGCCGGATTCGTCGTCGGGGTCGTTCGGGCTCGTGCTGACCGGCGGAGCGGATGGTGCGCTGTCGGAACTCATACCCGCCAGCTTTTCACCACGCCTGACGGGGCCTTTCGGCGACCGGCCGATCCCGGCCCGCCAGCCCCCACCGGCCGGCTTCTCCGGGTCGGCCGCGCGGCTCTCCGGGGCATCCGGTGCCAGCTTTACCGGGATACTGTCTGCCCTGTGGACGCGGATGGCCTCGGACTCGCCCTGCCCGGCGCGGCCGTCGTGGTGACCGGGGCGGGATCCGGCATCGGCGCGGCGCTGGCCACCCGGTTCGCCGCCGAGGGCGCCCGGGTGCTCGTCAACGACCTGGACCCCGACGCGGCCCGAGCGGTCGCGGCCCGGAACGGCGCGGAGGTCTTCCCCGCCGACATGGCCGACCCGGGCGCCGTAGCCGCGCTGGTCCGGTACGCCCGGGACCGGTTCGGGCGGATCGACCTGTTCTGCGCCAACGCCGGGGTGCCGGGCACCGGCGGGCTGGACGCCGCCGACGAGGCCTGGGAGCGCGCCTGGCGGGTCAACACGATGTCCCAGGTGTACGCCGCCCGGGAACTGTTGCCCGACTGGCTGGCGGCCGGGCGGGGCCGGCTCCTCGTCACCGCCTCGGCGGCAGGTCTGCTGACCCTGCTCGACGCCGCTCCGTACTCGGTCTCCAAGCATGCGGCGGTGGCCTTCGCCGAGTGGCTGCGGGTGAGCTACGCCCACCGGGGCGTCGTCGTGCAGGCGCTCTGCCCGCAGGGGGTTCGCACTCCGATGCTGGAGCGGGGCGAGGGTCCGGGCGCCGCCCTGCTCGCCGCCGGGGCGGTCGATCCGGAACAGGTCGCCGAGCTGGTGGTGGCGGCGCTGGCCGACGACCGGTTCCTGGTGCTGCCGCATCCGGAGGTGGCGACGTACTACGCCCGGCGGGCCGCCGACCCGGATCGCTGGCTACACGGGATGAACCGGGTGCAGCGCGACATCGAACGGTCGGCTACCCAAGGGCAGGGCGCTGCCGATTGACGCCGTGGTGGTGGCGGGCCGGCGAGATTGACAGGCAGCCGAATGGCTGCCTATGTTGATAGGCAACTGGTTGGTTGCATGTTGGAGGTGACGGGGTGGACGAGGTGTTCAAGGCACTCGCCGACGGCAGCCGTCGGCGGCTGCTGGACAGCCTGAACACCCGGGACGGGCAGAGCCTCCGGGAGCTGTGCGTCGGGCTCGCGATGACCCGGCAGTCCGTCAGCAAGCACCTCGCGGTGCTGGAGGCGGCCAACCTCGTCACCACGCTCCGGCGTGGCCGGGAGAAGTTGCACTACCTCAACGCCGAGCCGGTCAACGCCATCGCGGACCGCTGGATCCACCGGTACGACCAGAGGCGGGTGCAGGCACTCGCCGACCTCAAGAGGGCATTGGAGCAGGAACCCATGGGCGAGCGTGAATTCGTTTACACCAGCTACATCAGCACCACCCCGGAACGCCTCTGGCAGGCGCTGACCGATCCGGCCTTCACCAGCCGGTACTGGGGGGTCACCTTCGACACCGACTGGCGGGTCGGCTCGGAGATGGTCTGGGTGCACAACGGCGTACGCATCAGCGGTCCGGAACAGGTCGTGCTGGAGGCCGAGCCGTACCGCCGGCTGTCGTACGCCTGGCACGACTTCAGCCCCGAGTTCGCCGAGGCGTACGAGATGGATCCGGCCGAGGTGGCCAAGCTCGCCGACGAGCCGCGCAGCAGGGTGAGCTTCGAGATCGAGCCCCGGGGCAGGGCGGTGCGGCTGACCGTCGTACACCAGGGTTTCGCACCGGACAGTTCGCTGCTGGACAGCATCGGCGAGGGCTGGTCGGAGCTGCTCTCCAGCCTCAAGACGTTGCTGGAGACCGGCGAGCCGTTGCCGCAGGGCGAGCCCGAACCCGCGCCGACGGCCGGCTGACCTCGCCCGGTGCCACCACCGTGCCAGCACGGTGCCAGCACGGTGCCAGCACGGTGCCGCGACCACCGCCGTCTCCGTCCGGCCCGCCCGGTAGGTACCCTTTACCCAGCTCAACCACCGGGTGGGTCGGCGCGGAGCACGTCGGAGCCCACCGTTCGGCCCGCGCGACCTGGAGATCAACCAACGTGTCCGGCACCTCCGAGCCCGTGGCAAGCCCGACCGGTCCGTCGGCCGGTCCGTCGGCCGGTCCGTCGAGCGGTCCGTCGAGCGGTCCGTCGAGCGGGGCGTCGAGCGGGGCGGCCGGCCCGTCGAGCGGACCGGCCGGGCGGCCGCGAGAGCTGCGTGCCGACTGCGACCGCTGCTTCGGGCTGTGCTGCGTGGTGCCGGCCTTCGCCGCCTCGTCGGACTTCGCCATCGACAAGCCCGCCGGGCGGCCCTGCCCCAACCTCCGCTCCGACCACCGCTGCGGCATCCACCGCGACCTGCGGGAGCGCGGCTTCGTCGGGTGTACGGTCTTCGACTGCTTCGGCGCCGGCCAGCAGGTCGCCCAGGTCACCTACCAGGGGCGGGACTGGCGGACCGACCCGGAGGTCGCGGCGGGGATGGTCGAGGTCTTCCCGGTGGTGCGGCAGCTCCACGAACTGCTCTGGTACCTGACCGAGGCGCTGGCACTGCGTCCGACCGAGCCGCTGCACACCGAACTCGCCACCGTCCGGGCCGCGACCGAACGGCTCGCCGACGGTGATCCGTCCTCGCTGGTCGCCCTGGACGTTCCGGCCCACCGCCGTACCGTCAACGAACTGCTGCTGCGGGCCAGCGAGCAGATCAGGTCCCGGGCCGGACGCAGCGGGCCCGACCGGCGGGGCGCCGAGCTGATCGGTGCCGATCTGCGCCGTGCCGACCTGGTCGGCGCGAACCTACGCGGCGCCTACCTGATCGGGGCCGACCTGCGCGGCGTCGACCTCACCCTGGCCGACCTCACCGGGGCGGACCTGCGCGGCGCCGACCTGCGCGGTGCCGAGCTGACCGGCAGCATCTTCCTCACCCAGGCTCAGGTCGACGCGGCGGCCGGCGACCTCCGGACCGGCCTGCCGCCGGCCCTGCGGCACCCGACGCACTGGCGTCGCCCGGCCGCCCGCTCCCGTCGGCCGGCGGCCCGCAACCGACGCCCGGCTGTCCGCAACCCCCGCCGCTCATGATCAGTTAGCGTCCGGCCGCCCGGAGCGGGCCGGACGACGCTACTCGCTCATGGCCCGAACCGAGGTACGGGCGGCGGGGCCGACGTCCGAGGCAGCGGCGACCTCCGCGACGGAAACGGCCTCCGAGGCGGGCACGGCCTCCGATGCGGGCACGGCCTCCGATGCGGGGATGGCCTCCGAGACGGAAACGGCCTCCGAGGCGGGGACGGCGGGGAGGCGGGCCGGGCGGACGACCAGGACGAGCACGGCCAGTGCGGCGGCCATGCCACCGGCGATCACCAGCCCCATCCCGACGCTGCCGTTGCCGAGGACGCCGACCAGCGGCGCCAGCAGCGCGCCGATGCCGAACTGCACCGCGCCGAGCAGCGCCGCGGCGGTGCCGGCCGCCTCACCGTGCCGGCTCAACGCCAGCGCCGGCGCGTTCGGCATGGCCAGCCCGGAGGCGGCGAGCACCACCCAGAGCGAGGCCAGCACGGCGGGCAGCCCACCGAACCCGGTCGCGGCGACGGCGAGCAGCACGAGCCCGGCCAGCGTACCGACGGTCAGGGCGGTGGTCAGGATCCGCTGCGGTGTGTACCGGCGCAGCAGCCGGACGTTGAGCTGGGAGGCCCCGATCAGGCCCACCGCGCCGGCGCCGAAGACGATCCCGAACTGCCGCTCGTCGAGGCCGTACTCCTCCTGGAAGACGAAGGAGGACCCGGAGACGTACGCGAACAGCGCCGCCATCGCCAGCCCGGCGACTCCGACGAGCCCGACGAACGTACGGTCCCGCAGCAGCGAGCGGTAGACCCGGACGGTGCCGTGTACGCCCCCACTGCGCCGCCGGTGCACCGGCAGCGTCTCGGGCAGCCTGAACGCCGCGAGGACGACCAGGACGATCCCGATCACGGCGAGCGCGATGAAGACTCCGCGCCAGTCGGTCCAGCCCAGCACCGCGCTGCCCAGGGTGGGTGCCAGCACCGGGGCGGCGCCCATCACCAACATCAGCCGAGAGAAGATCCTGGCGAAGGCCGTTCCGCTGAACAGGTCCCGTACCACGGCCATCGCCACCACCGAGGCAGCGGCGGTGCCGAGCCCCTGCAACACCCGCAGCACGCCCAGCGTGCCGATGTTCGGGGCGACGACGCAGAGCGCCGAGGCGATGACGTGCAGCACCAGGCCGGCGAGGAGCGGGACCCGCCGGCCGACCGCGTCCGAGAGCGGGCCGATCATGAGCTGGCCGACAGCGAGCCCGGCCAGGGTGCCGGTGAGGGTCAACTGGACCGCCGCCTCGGCGGTGTCGAAGTCGGCGGTTATCGCCGGCAGCGCCGGCAGGTACATGTCGATCGTCAACGGCCCGATCGCGATCAGCGCCCCGAGTACGAGGACGAGCCGTAGCCGTTCGCGGCCGGTCATCAGGTCGCCGGGTGTGGCGGGCGGCCCGGACGCCTCGACATGCGCGGCGGCGGCGCTCATGGCGTCCTTCCCGGTTGCTGGTGGTAGGTCTGAGCAGGAACAGCAAAGATCACACCTGCCTCCAACCGCTGGTGATCCGGCACATTCCCCGAGTGATCAAGAGGTGCTGCGGCTCACAGCCCCCTGGGCGGCGCCGGATCGGATACTGAGAGGGTGTCCGGTACCGGGAGGACGTCCGGAAGAACCGCGGCCGCCGACAACCCGTTGGGCGCGGACCGTTCGACGGACCTGTATGCGGAACGAGGGACATGGCGACGGCGCAGGAGATCGACGAGCTTTCCGAACACTTCGCCGCCGCACCGGCCACCTTCGTCACCTCCCCGCTCTACCAGGCGCTCTGCCCGGTGGTGGCGGGGGACCGGTCGACCCTGGAACTGCTGACCGGTAGGCGGCCGGGGCAGCAGGCGTCGTACCTCTTCTTCGGAGCCGCACATTACCTGCTGCTGGCCGGGGTGCGGCATCCGCTGCGTGGCTTCTACCCGTCGCTGGTCGGCTCGTCGGCCGCCGATCCGGCGGATGCCGGGCCGGTGCTGCGGGACTTCTGCCGCCGGTACCGGGCCGAACTCGGCGCACTCGTCCGCACCCGCCTGGTGCAGACCAACGTCGTACGCCGGGCGGTCGCGCTGAGGTACGCGCTCTGGGTGATCGGGCAGCGCTGCGCCGACCCGGTGCACCTGGTCGAGGTCGGTGCGAGCGCCGGCATCCACCTCCAGGTCGACCGCTACCGCTACCTCGTCGGCGACCGGGCGTTCGGGCCGGTCGACGCCACGGTCACCCTGGACAGTCGCTGGTTGGGTCGGACACCGCCACCGGACCTGGACGACGTACCGCCGATCGCCAGTCGGACCGGGGTGGACCTGAATCCGGTCCACGTCGCCGACGAGGACGCGCGGTGCTGGCTGCGGGCGCTGGTCTGGCCGGAGAACGGGGACGCGGCGACGCTGCTCGACGCCGCCCTCGACGCGGTGGCGACCGAGCCGCCCGTCATGGTCGCCGGTGACGCGGTGCGGATCTGCCCGGACCTGGCGCGCAGCCTGCCACCCGGAGAGCCGAGGGTGGTCTTCCACGCGGCGACCCGGATGCACGTGCCGGCGGCTCGACGGGCGGCCTTCGACAGGGCGATCGACTCGATCGGCGACGGCGGCCCGCTCTACCACGTCTGGCAGGAGCCGCCGTCGGCGCCGCACACCGGGCAGGTCGCCGATCCGCGCGGCGAGCTGGCGATGCACGGCCCGGACGGCGTGCCCGTACCGCTGCTCCGGGTCGACGGTCACCTGCGCTGGCTGGGCCCGCTCGACGCATCGCACTGACCGGGCCGGGGATCGCCGGAGGGTACCTCGGCACTGCCACGCGGCCCACCGTGGCTGGTCGGGGCACGCTGACCTAGAGTGGGCTCGGTAGGTGGTGCAGATATTGAGCATCAGGTGCAACATGTGCACCAGAGGGGAGCCCGATGACCCCGGTCCCGACGGCTGACGGCAAGCCGACGGCTGACGGCAAACCGACGGCGTCGCTCGACGCGGTCTGCGTCGGCGAGACGATGGCGATGGTGACCCCGACCCCCGGCGGGCGGCTGGACGCCGAGTCGACCTTCGTGCTCCGGGCCGGCGGCGCCGAGTCGAACGTCGCGATGTTCCTCGCCGCGCTCGGCCACCGGGCGGGCTGGGCCAGCCGGGTCGGCGCCGACCCGCTCGGCGAGCTGGTCGTCGGGGAGGTCCGGGCGGCCGGGGTGGACACCTCGCTGGTCGAGGTCGACGCGACCCGGCCGACCGCCGTCTACCTCAAGGACCCCGGCCCGGACGGCACGAAGGTCTACTACTACCGGCGCGGTTCCGCCGCGGCCGGGATGGATCCGGGGTACGCGGACCGGGTCGAGGCGGTGCCGGCGGCCGTGCTGCACCTCAGCGGCGTCACCCCGGCGCTCTCGGAGAGCTGTCGGGGGCTGGTCGAGCGGCTGCTCGGTACCCGGCCGGCGGGACGGCGGCTGGTCTCCTTCGACGTCAACCACCGGCCCGCGCTCTGGCCCGACCAATCCGCCGCCGCCACCGAGCTGCTCCGGCTGGCCCAGGCCGCCGACGTGGTCTTCGTCGGGCTGGACGAGGCGGCGCGGCTCTGGGACGTCAAGGCGCCGGAGGACGTCCGCGCCCTGGTCGATCGCCCCGCAACCCTGGTGGTGAAGGACGGCCCGGTGCAAGCGGTCGCGTTCTCCGCCGACGGGGTCGCCGTCGAGCCGGCCCGGCCGGTCGAGGTGGTGGAACCGGTCGGCGCCGGCGACGCCTTCGCCGCCGGGTGGCTCTCCGGCGCGCTGCGCGGCCTCGACCCCGCCGCCCGGCTGAGGCTCGGACACCTGGTCGCCGGTGCCGCACTCGGCTCCGTCTCGGACTTCGCCGAACTGCCACCGGTGCCCACGATCTGCGCGGTGCTGGGCATCACGCCGGACGACTGGCACCGGCCCGCCGGTCGGGCCCCGGCCGGGCGGAGATAGGACGATGTCCCAGACCGTCGAGCGCGCCCTGCGCATCATCGAACTCTTCGCCGAACGGCCCCGCTCGCTCGGCGAGATCGCCGACGACCTCGGGGTGCACAGGTCGACCGCGCTTCGGCTGGTGCAGACCCTCGAACGGGGCGGGTTCGCCCGCCCGGTCGACGGCCGGTACACGATCGGGTTCCGGATGGTGGCGATCGCGCAGCACGCGGTGGAGCAGCTCGACCTGCACCCGGTCGCCCACCCACACCTGGTCCGGCTCGGTGACCGGCACGGCCACACGGTGCACCTCGCCCAACTCGTCGACGACGAGATCGTCTACGTGGCCAAGGTGGACGGACGCGGGGCGCTGCGGATGCGGTCCCGGGTCGGCCAGCCGGTCGACCCGCACACCTCGGGGGTCGGCAAGGCTATCCTCGCCCACCTCGACGAGCCGGCCCGGGAACGCTTCCTGGCCCGGCTGACCTATCCCCGGCACACCGACACCTCGATCACCGACCCGGCCCGGTTCCGGGCGGAGCTGGCCCGGATCGCCGAGCGCGGCTGGGCCGAGGACGACGGCGAGTTCGAGAACTTCGTCAACTGCGTCGCCGTACCGGTCCGGGACGCCCGGGGCCGGGTGGTCGGCGCGGTGTCGATCACCGCGTTGCGCGCCCTGGCCCCGCTGGAGCGGCTCCGCGAGCACCTGCCGGAGCTGACCGGAACCTGCGCCGCGATATCCCGGGATCTCGGCTGGACAGGAGGACACCGACCGTGAACGGAGTGACCGTGCCCAACCCGTCGACGACCTTCTTCGACACCCTCTTCGCGGACCAGCCGGTGATGGCGATCCTGCGCGGCTTCGATCCGGACCGGACGGTCGAACTCTGCGAGCGGTCCTGGGACGCCGGAATCGACGTGGTCGAGGTACCGGTGCAGAGCCCGGACGCGCTGCCCTCGCTGCACGCCGCCATCGCCGCCGGCCGGGACCGGGACCGGCCGGTCGGCGCCGGCACCGTCATCACCCCGGACCAGGCCCGGACGGTGTACGAGGCCGGCGCGGTCTTCACGGTCGCGCCCGGATACGACCCGGAGGTGGCCGCCGAATGCTCCCGGCTCGGCCTCGCCCACCTGCCCGGGGTGGCCACCTCCTCGGAGATCGGTCAGGCGCTCCGCACCGGGCACACCTGGCTCAAGGCGTTTCCGGCCAGCGAACTCGGCACCAACTGGTTGCGGGCCCAGCACGGCCCGTTCCCGACGGTGAGGTTCGTCGCCACCGGCGGGGTGGACGCCGACAACGCGGCGGATTTCCTCGGCGCCGGTGCCCGGGTGGTGGCGGTTGGTTCCGCCCTACAGGATCCCCGCCAACTCGACCTGCTCGGCCGGCTCGTCGGCACTCCGTAACGCCGGACGGCACCGTCGGTACTCCGTAACGCCGGGCGGCACCGTCGGCTCGTACCGCCCGGCGTCGTCGACACTCCGCCGGCGGGCGGTACGCCGGCCCGGCGCCGCGTACCCTCGCCGGATGAGCGGCGGCGCGGTGCGGGCGTGGCGGGCGATGCTGGCGGGGGTCACGGCCGGGGCGATCCTGCTCGGCTGTTCGGCGGAGCCGGACGCCGCCCCGGCGACACCCGGGGCCCCGGTGAGCCCGCCTGCTCCGGCGCAGACCACCCCGGCGGCGTCACCGACCCCGGCCGCGCCGGTCGAGCTGCGGCTGGCGTTCGCCGGTGACGTCCACTTCACCGGGCGTACGCTGCGGCTGCTCGACGAGCCGGAGACGGCGTTCGGTCCGATCGCGTCGAGGCTGCGGGGCGCCGATCTGACCGTGCTGAACCTGGAGACGGCGGTGACCGGTCGGGGCACCCCGCAGCCGAAGCGATTCCACTTCCGGGCACCGGCGAGCGCCTACCCGGCGCTGCGGGCCGCCGGGGTGGACGCCGCCTCGATCGCCAACAACCACGTACTGGACTACGGGCAGGTGGGGCTCCGGGACACCCTCGACGCGGCGAACAGGGCGCGGTTCCCGGTCTTCGGCGCCGGCATCGACGCCGACGCGGCGTACGCGCCCTGGCTGACCACGGTGCGCGGGGTGCGGATCGCCGTACTCGGCATGTCACAGGTGCACGAGCTGGCCGGGCGGTGGAAGCCGACCGCGACCCGTCCCGGTGTGGCGATGGCGTTCGACACCGCCCGGGCCACCGCCGCCGTCCGAGCTGCCCGGAAGCAGGCCGATCTGGTGATCGTCTTCATGCACTGGGGGATCGAGGGGAGTTCCTGCCCGAGCGGGGAGATGAAGGGCTTCGCCGGCCGGTTGTCCCGGGCCGGCGCCGACATCGTGCTCGGTACGCACGCGCACACCCTGCTCGCCGACGGCTGGCTCGGCCGGACGTACGTGCACTACGGGCTCGGCAACTTCCTCTGGTACGGCGACTCGAAGAGCACCGACTCCGGGGTGCTCCGGCTGACCGTCCGGGACCGTACGGTGATCCGCAACGAGTTCCTGCCGGCCACGGTCTCCCGGACCGGTCAGCCGGTGCTCGTCTCCGGTGCCGCCCGGGGGCGGATCGAGGACAGGATCGCCGCGGCGAGGCGCTGTTCCGGCCTCGCCGCGACACGATCCTGATCCGGTGGTCGGGACCTCAGGAGACCCGGGTCTCCCGCTCCCGCCACGCGGCCCGCAGCGAGGTCTTACCGTTGGTGCGCAGCAGCGATCCCTCGTAGAGCCGGGCGGCGAGCGTGATGCAGAGCGCGGCGGCGCCGAGCAGGACCAGCAGGGCCAGCACCGGCTCCCAGCCGGCGGCGTCGCCGAAGAAGAGCCGCAGCGGCATCGCGGTCGGCGCGGAGAACGGCACGTAGGAGAGCACCGCCATCGCCGTCGGGTTGCCGTTGAGGAAGATCACCAGGAAGAACGGCGCCATGATCACCAACTGGGCCGGCCCGGACGCCCCGCTGATGTCCTCCTGCCGGCTGACCAGCGCGCCGGTGACCGCCCACAGCGAGGCCATCAGCACGAAGCCGACCACGAAGAACGGGATGAACCAGGCGATCGCCGGGCCGAGCTGGGCCAGCAGACCGGCGTCGCTGCCGACGACCTGCATGGAGATCACCGCGACCAGCGCGATCAGCGCCACCTGACCGAACGCGAGCGCGCCGTTGCCGAGTACCTTGCCGGCAAGCAGCGCCCGGACCGGTACCGCCGCCACCAGGATCTCCACGATGCGGGTCTGCTTCTCCTCGGTGACGCTCTGCGCGATCTGCACGCCGAAGGTGATGGAGAGGAAGAAGAAGACCATCGAGAAAGCCATCGGCACCAGGAAGGCCAGCATCGGGTCGACCGCGTCCGGGTTCAGCAGGTGCACCGGGGGAGCGCTGCTCAGCGCCCGTACCACCGAGTCCGGGGTGCGATCCATCGCCAGCACCCGGATGCCGCCGGCCCCGTCGCCCGGCACCACGGCGGCGTCCACCTCGCCGTCCCGGACGAGCTGCTCCGCCGCCGCGACGTCGGCGGCGGCCACCACCTCCATACCGGCCCGGTCCAGGACGCCGCCAACCTCGCCCGCGCCGACCACCGCCACCGTCGAGCTGCCGTCGGAGAAGAGTGCCGGCAGCACCGTGCCGGCCGCCGCGACCACCAGGAAGAGGATGGTACTGACCAGGAACGTCCGGTCCCGGAGCTTGACCACGATCTCCCGGCCGGCGACCAGCTTCGTCGCGCTCCACATCGTGGTGCGGGCTGCGGCCGGTCCGGCCTGCGACCGGGTCGGGGACGGTGCGAGCGTCGTCACTGGGTTACCTCCCGGAAGATCTCGGCGAGCGAGGGAACGATGGGGCCGAAGGCGCGTACCGGGCCACGGGCCAGGGCCGCCCGCAGTACCGCCTGGTCGTCGTCCGGATCGGCGAGTTCGATCACGACCCGTGCGCCGTCGAGATCCACGATGGAGATCCCGGGCAGGTCACGGACCCAGCCGGCGTCGCCGTCGGTGACGAGCTGGTAGTGCGGGGCCGCGTACCGGGAGCGGAGTTCGGCGCGGCTTCCGCTGGCGCGTACCGCCCCGGCGGCGATGATCACCAGGTCGTCGCAGAGCCGCTCCACCACGTCGAGCTGGTGGCTGGAGAAGAGCACCGGTACCCCCCGGTCGGCCCGCTCCCGCAGCACCCCGGCGATCATCTCGACCGCGATCGGGTCGAGACCGGAGAAGGGCTCGTCCAGGATCAGCAGCTCGGGGTCGTGCACCAGCGCCGCCGCGATCTGGGCCCGCTGCTGGTTGCCGAGGGAGAGCTTCTCCAGCGGATCGTTGGCCCGCTCGGCCAGCCCGACCCGGTCGAGCAGGTCGTCGACGCTGCGCCGGGCGGCCGGCGCGGTAAGCCCGTACAGCCGGCCGAGGTAGACGAGCTGCTCCCGGATCTTCATCTTCGGGTAGAGGCCGCGCTCCTCGGGCATGTAGCCGAAGCGCTGCCGCACGGCCCGGGTGATCGGCTCACCGTTCCAGGTCACCGTCCCCGAGTCGGCGGCGAGCAGGCCGAGGATGATCCGCATCGAGGTGGTCTTGCCGGCACCGTTGGCGCCGACGAACCCGGTCATCCGGCCCGGGGCCACCTCGAACGAGATGTCGTCGAGCACTCTCCGGTCGCCGTACGACCGATCGACGGACGCCACGCGCAGCATCCGGCCTCCTTTCCCAGGTGCTCCGCCGGCGCGCCCTGCGCCAGCGGGGACGAGGTTAGTTCGGCCCGACCCGTCCGGCGTCCGCCGCGCGGCGGAACCGTGAGGATGATCCACTTCCGGTGCGGCACGCCACAGGGATGACCGGTGTGGCGGACCGTGGGGATGACCGGGCGACGCGCCCGGCGGCCGAGCCGTCAGCCGCCGGCACCGCCCGGGGTCACCACCCCGTGTTCGTACGCGAAGACGACCGCCTGGGTACGGTCGCGCAGCCCGAGCTTCATCAGGACCCGGGAGACGTGTGTCTTCACGGTCGCCTCGCCGAGCAGCAGCCGCTCGGCGATCTCGGCGTTGGAGGCGCCCCCGGCGAGCTGCACCAGTACCTCCCGTTCCCGCTCGGTCAACTCGGCCAGCCGGCGTCGGTCCAGGTCGGCGGCTCCGCTGCCCGCGTCCGGCCGGCTGGCCGACTGGGCCGCCGTGCCGGCCGGGGTGGTGAAGGTCGCGATCACCCGCCGGGTGATCTGCGGTGCGAGCAGCGCGTCACCCCGGGCCAGGATCCGCACCGCCTCGACCAGATCCTCGGGTGAGCCGTTCTTGAGCAGGAAGCCGCTGGCTCCGGCCCGGAGTGCGGCGAAGAGGTAGTCGTCCCGGTCGAAGGTGGTCAGAATCAGCACCGCGGGCCCGTCCGCCCCGGTGGCCGCGACGATCTGCCGGGTCGCGGCCAGCCCGTCCAGGTGCGGCATCTCCACGTCCAGCAGTACGACGTCGGGCCGCTGGGACAGGGCGAGCTCGACCGCCCGCCGGCCGTCCGCCGCCTCGCCAACCACCTCGAGGTCCTCCTCCGTCTCGAGGATGATCCGCAGGCCGGCCCGGACCAGGTGCTGGTCGTCGGCGAGGAGAACCCGGATCGCGGTCTCCGGGATCGGTTCGGTCATGACCCCTCCTCGGCTCGCCGCTCGCCGTCCCGGGGGAGACGTCGCCGGCGCCGGCCTGGGCGATCGGGAAGCGGGCCCTCACCCGGAAACCGCCGGCGGGCCGGGCACCCACCTCCAGGCTGCCGTCGTGCGCGGCGACCCGTTCCCGCATCCCGATCAGGCCGAGTCCACCGGTGCCGGAGGACGCGGCCCGCCCGGTACGGCCGTCGTCGGTCACCTCCACCTCGACCTCCCGGCGCAGGTACCGGATCCGCACGTCGACCGCGCTGGCCCGGGCATGCTTGATCGTGTTCGTCATCGCCTCCTGGACCACCCGGTAGCCGGCCAGGGAGATCGACTCCGGTACCGGTACCGGCGTACCGTAGATCTTGTACTCGACGGCGAGTCCGGCGTCCCGGGCCCCCTGGAGCAGGCTGTCGACCTGTTCCAGCCCGTAGCCGAGCGCTTCGTCCGCGGCGCCGGCGTTGCGGAGCACCCCCAACATCCGCCGCAGCTCGTCGACGGCGGTACGCGCGCTCTGCTCCACGGCGGCGAGCGCGGTCTTGGCCTTCTCCGGGTCCCTGTCCATCACCCGCCGGCTCGCGCTGGCCTGTACGCCCATCACCGAGACGTGGTGGGCGACGACGTCGTGCAGCTCGCGGGCGATTCGTACCCGTTCCTGGTTGACCGCCCGCTCGGCGTTCTCGGCCCGGGACCGGCGTAGCTCCTCGGCCTGCACCTCCAGTTCGTGCTGGCGCAGGGCGGAGGTCCAGGTGCGGTTGCCGAGCAGGTAGGCGAGGAGGAAGAAGGCGACGTTGAACAGCACGGTGGTGATCACGGCGGCGACGAACGGGGAGATCGGACCGCTCCCGTCCGGAAGGTCCGACTCGATCGACGCGATGCTCATCCCGGCGCCGATCACCAGCCAGGCGAACATCGCGGCGATGACCCCGATCCTGATCCGGGCGGAGAGCCGGCGGTCCCGTCCCCAGACGCCGAGGCTGTAGACGGCGATGAAGAGCCCGGCGGAGGCGACCGGCACCTCCGGGCTGTGCCGGACCTGGGCGGTGATGAAGATCGCGGCGAGTACCACGGTGCTGATCTCCGGATGGCTGCGCCGCCAGATCAGCGGCAGACCACCGGCGACCACCCAGGCCAGTCGCTCCGGCCAGGGCGGCGGGGTGCCGAGCGGAAAGCTGCCCATGCTGGTCGACAGCATCACGCTGAGCAGGCCCAGCGCGGCCATCGACAGGCCCAGGTAGAGGTCCCGCTGGCGCTGTTGCCGGGTCGGCCCGGGGCGGACCCACGGACGTGCCCAATCGATCCCCGGCGCGCCGGTCGGCGCCACGTCGTCTCGTCCTGCGCTGCCAGCCTGCACCCGACATGAATAACGTATCCGCCGTGTGCCGTGCAGTTTCGCCCGGCCGGCATGGCGGAGATCACCCATCCGGTCGGCCCGGCCCGCCGGGGTGTCCGGTGGCGGCCCGGGGGGAATGGGCTGTGGTGCGCGGCGGCGTACGGCGGAATAGTTGACACGGCAAGTATGTTGTGCGGGGCAACCGGAGGTTGGCACCGGGTACCGAGTGAGGAGCTGGTGATGCAGTTCGGGATCTTCAGCGTGGGCGACGTGACCACCGACCCGACGAACGGACGGGAGCCGTCCGAGGCGGAGCGGATCAAGGCGATGGTCGCCATCGCGTTGAAGGCGGAGGAGGTCGGCCTCGACGTCTTCGCCACGGGCGAGCACCACAACCCGCCGTTCGTGCCGTCGTCCCCCACCACGATGCTCGGGTTCGTCGCGGCCCGGACCAGCCGGCTGCTGCTCTCCACCGCCACCACCCTGATCACCACCAACGATCCGGTGAAGATCGCCGAGGACTACGCCATGCTCCAGCACCTGGCCGACGGCCGGGTCGACCTGATGATGGGTCGGGGCAACACCGGACCGGTGTACCCGTGGTTCGGGCAGGACATCCGCAACGGCATCCCGCTGGCGATCAACAACTACGACCTGCTGCGCCGGTTGTGGCGCGAGGACGTCGTCGACTGGGAGGGCAAGTTCCGCACCCCGTTGCAGTCGTTCACCTCCACACCCCGGCCGCTGGACGGGATCCCTCCGTTCGTCTGGCACGGCTCCATCCGCAGCCCGGAGATCGCCGAGCAGGCCGCCTACTACGGCGACGGCTTCTTCGCCAACCACATCTTCTGGCCCAAGGAGCACACCCAGCGGATGGTGGGCCTCTACCGGCAGCGGTTCGAGTACTACGGCCACGGCGCCGCAGACCAGGCCATCGTCGGCCTCGGCGGCCAGGTGTTCATGCGGCGCAACTCCCAGGACGCGGTACGCGAGTTCAGGCCGTACTTCGACAACGCCCCCGTCTACGGGCACGGTCCGTCGCTGGAGGACTTCACCCGGGAGACCCCGCTGACCGTCGGCAGCCCGCAGCAGGTGATCGACCGCACCCTCACCTTCCGCGACTACGTCGGCGACTACCAGCGGCAGCTCTTCCTGATCGACCACGCCGGACTGCCGCTGAAGACCGTACTGGAGCAGTTGGACATCCTCGGCGAGGAGGTCGTACCGGTACTGCGACGGGAGTTCGCCGCGCTGCGCCCCGCGCACGTACCCGAGGCACCGACGCACGCGTCGATGAAGGCCGAGCGGGACGCGGCGGCGGCCACCGGGGCGGGAGCCGCCCGATGACCGCCCGCCGGCTCGTGGTGGTCTCGGCCGGGCTGCGGGTGCCCTCCTCCACCAGGCTGCTGGCCGACCAGCTCGCCGAGGCCAGCGCGGCGGAACTCGACCGGCGGGGCGTGCCGGTCGAGACCGAGCCGATCGAGCTGCGCGACCACGGGCACGACATCGTGAACCACCTGCTGGCCGGCTTCCCGCCGGCGTCGCTCAAGCCGGCCCTGGACACGGTCGCCGCGGCGGACGGACTGATCGTGGTGACGCCGATCTTCAACGCCTCGTACAGCGGGCTGTTCAAGGCGTTCTTCGACCTGGTCGGCGACGACGCCCTGGTCGACCGGCCGGTACTGATCGGCGCGACCGGGGGGACCGCCCGGCACTCCCTCGCGCTCGAACACGCCCTCCGGCCGATGTTCAGCTACCTGCGCGCGGTGGTGGTGCCGACCTCGGTCTTCGCGGCGCCGGAGGACTGGGCCGGCGGCAGCGCGCAGGGCACGCTGCGCGGCCGAATCGACCGGGCCGCCCGGGAACTCGCCGCGCAGATCGCCCGCCGCGAACCGACCGAGGCCGCCGACCCGTTCCGGCTCACCACGAGCTTCGACCAACTGCTGACCGGCGACTGAGCCCGGGCCGGATCGGCGGGTGAGCCCGGGCCGGATCGGCGGGTGAGCCCCGGATCGGGCTGGCGGGGTGCCCGGCCGCGTCGGGCCGGCCGGCGTGCGTCCGGTTGAATGTGCGGATGACCCCAGCGGTGCCCCGGGCCATCACGCAGGCCACCGTCCGTGCCGTCGAGGCGGTCCGGGCGCGGGACCCGGACGCCCTCGACGAGGCGGCCGGAGATCTGGCCCTGCTCCCCGCCGAACAGGTCGGGCTGGTGCTCGGCGCGGTGCTGCGGACACTGCTGGAGCAGGCGCACCCGGACGGGCTGGACGGCGAGGACGTGCAGGCGGTACTCGTACGCTGTGCCCGGAGCAACGCCAGCTGGCTGCCGGGGCTGGACGTCGAGGTGCTGGCGCTGCTGCTGACCGGTGCGCTCGGTGTACACCAGATGGCGGACGAGGCGCCGCCACCCGAGCCGGCGGCGGTGGCCCGGCATGCCCCGCTGCTCGTCGCCGACCTGCTCGCGGTGGCCGGCGGAGCGGTCGGCGACTACCTGGCCGCCGCGCTGTCGGAGATCGCCGTGGCGGAGACGATGGAGCTGCCCTAGTCAGCGGGGCCACCGGCTCGGCGGTCCGGTCAGTGTCCGGTCCTGTCGGAGTCGGTCGCGGCCTGCTCGCCCCGGTCGAGCGCGGAGAGCGCGGCGACGTCCTCCGGGGCGAGCGTGAAGTCGAAGACGTCGATGTTGCTCTTCATCCGCTCCGGCGAGGCGGTCTTCGGAATCGGGATCAGCTCCAGTTCGAGGTGCCATCGGAGCACGACCTGCGCGGGCGTGCGGCCGTACCGGTCGGCGATCCCGGTCACCACCGGGTGGGTGAGGAGCTCGCCGCCATGCCCGATCGGTCCCCAGGACTGGGTGGCGATGCCGTGCTCCCGGTGGTACGCCCGCGCGGCCTCCCGGGTCAGCGTCGGGTCGAGCTGGATCTGGTTGACGTCCGGTGTCACGCCGGTGGCGGCGCGGATCCGGTCGATGTGCGCCGGTTTGAAGTTGGACAGTCCGACGGCCCGTACCCGGCCGTCCCGGAGCAGGTCGGTGAGGCCCAGGAAGGCGTCGACGTACCGGTCCTGCCACGGCAGCGGCCAGTGGATCAGATAGAGGTCGAGGTAGTCGACGCCGAGCTTGCCGACGCTGTCCCGGAACGCCTCCTGCACCCGGTCCCGGCCGTGCCACTCGCCGTTCAGCTTGCTGGTGACGAAGAGTTCCTCCCGGGGTACCCCGGAGGCCCGCAGGCCACGGCCGACGCCCACCTCGTTGCCGTACTTGTAGGCGGTGTCGATCAGCCGGTAACCGACCCCGATCGCCTCGGCGACCGCCCGCTCGGCCTCTTCGTCGGTCAGCGGCCAGGTGCCGAAACCGAGCTGCGGTATCCGGGCACCGTTCGCCAGCGGTCGGGTCGGCACGCTCGGCGCTGCGTTCATTGAACCTTTTTCAACCTCCCCTTGCGGTCCGCCGGACTGCAAGGTCGGACGCGGTGCATGAGCGTCGCGCGGTTCAGGTTGAAAAAGGTTCATCGGGTTGATCTCCTGCGGTTCAGGCCGGTCCGGCGGAGCGGGCCGGTGGGGTGCGACGTTCCTCCAGATCAACCTACCCGCGGCATCAACCTACCCGCGGCGGCGTACCCGTCGCCGAGGTGCTCAGCCGGATCCGTCGACCAGGTCGAGCAGGGTCCGGGCCAGGGTGTTGCGGGCCATCGGCACCTTGAAGGCGTTGCCCGGCAGCGGCTGGGCCTGCCCGAGTTCCGCCTCGGCAGCGGCCCGGAACCGCTCCTCCCGGGCCGGGCCGCCGCGCAGCAGTTCCTCGGCCCGGTCGGCCCGCCACGGCTTGTGCGCCACCCCGCCGAGCGCGATCCGGACGTCCCGGACTATCCCGTCCGCCACGTCGATTGCCGCCGCCACCGAGACCAGCGCGAAGGCGTACGACGCCCGGTCGCGCACCTTGCGGTAGCGGGACCGGGTGGCGAAGGTGAGCGCCGGTACCTCGATCGCGGTGATCAGTTCACCGTGCGCCAGTACCGTGTCCCGGTGTGGTTCGCGCCCCGGCAGCCGGTGCAGTTCGGCGACGGGGATGCGCCGCCCGCCGGCCGGACCCTCGGTCTGCACGATCGCGTCCAGTGCGACCAGGGCGACCGCGAAGTCCGACGGATGGGTCGCGACGCACTCCGACGAGGTGCCGAGGATCGCGAGTTCCCGGTGGTATCCGTCGATCGCCGAGCAGCCGGTGCCGGGCTGGCGCTTGTTGCACGGGGTGGTGAGGTCCTGGAAGTACACGCACCTGGTGCGTTGCAGCAGGTTCCCCGCGGCGGTGGCGAGGTTGCGCAGCTGGCCGGAGGCGCCGGAGAGCAGCGCCTGGGAGAGCGCCGGATAGCGCTCACGGACCAGCGGGTGTGCCGCCAGCTCGCTGTTCGGGGTGGCGGCGCCGATCCGGATGCCGCCGTCGGGCAGTTCCTCGACCCGGTCGGAGGTGAGCCGGCGGACGTCGACCAGCAGGTCCGGCGTGGCCACCTCCAGCTTCATCAGGTCGACCAGGTTGGTCCCGCCGCCGAGGAAGGCGCCGTTGGGTGCCTCGGCGAGCAGCGCGACGGCCCCGGTCACGTCGTCGGCGCGCAGGTACCGGAAGGGCCTCATCGGCGGGCCAGGTCCAGGATCGCCGGCACGATGTTCGCGTAAGCGGCGCAGCGGCAGAGGTTGCCGCTCATCCGTTCCCGGATCTCGTCGGCGTCCAGCCCGACCCTGCTCCCGTCGCCGCCCACGGTCACCGCGCTCGGCCATCCCGCCTCGGCCTCCCGGAGCATCGCCACCGCCGAGACGATCTGCCCGGGCGTGCAGTAGCCGCATTGGAAGGCGTCGTACTGGATGAAGCAGCGCTGCATCGGGTGCAGGTCGCCGTCGGGGGCCAGGCCGGCCGCGGTGACGATCTCGGCCCCGTCGTGTGCCACCGCGAGGGCGAGGCAACTGTTCACCCGCCGCCCGTCCAGCAGGACCGTGCAGGCGCCGCACTGCCCGTGGTCGCAGCCCTTCTTCGGACTGGTGTTGCCCAGCCGCTCCCGGAGGGCGTCCAGCAGGGTGGTCCGGGTGTCCACGATGACCCGGTGATCGGCCCCGTCCACCCGGAGGTTGACCTCGGCATCCATCCTTCCGGCCTCCTGGTGGGATCGAGTGGCGGATGAACACCATCAAACTAGCCGTACCAGGAAGATACAGGCTGAAAAAGCGTAAACCAGCTCAGAATCCGACCGTACGCCGCCGGCACGGCGGTGGGCGACAATCGACGTCATGCGGTTCGGCATCCTGGGCGCGACCGAGGTGTACGCGGGCGACGGCGGGCGACTCGCCGTCGGCGGCCCGCGCCTGCGTGCCCTCCTGGTGCTGCTGCTCCTCGACGCCGGCCGGGTCGTCTCGGCGGACCGACTCATCCAGGGCCTCTACGGCGAGCGTCCGCCGAGCCGGGCCGCGAACGCGTTGCAGTCCCAGGTCTCCCGGTTGCGCCAGGTGCTCTCCGGGGTCGACGGGCTGGAGCCCCTGGTGGAGTTCCACCCGGCGGGGTACCGGCTCGTGGTGGACCCGGAGGACGTCGACCTGCACCGGTTCACCCGACTGGTGGCCGATGGTCAGGGCGCGCTCGCCGCCGGTGACCGACGGCGCGCTGTCGAGCTGTTGCGCGCGGCGTCGCGGCTGTGGCGCGGGGAGCCGCTGGCCGACGTCCGGGAGGCCCCGTTCGCCCGGGCCCAGGCGGTCCGCCTGGACGAGCTGCGGCTGGCCGCCGTCGAGGACCGCGTGGCGGCGGAACTCGACCTCGCCGGGCCCGGGCCCTCGGTGGCCGAGCTGCGCGAGCTGGTGGCCGCGTACCCGCTGCGGGAGCGGCTGCGTGGCCTGTTGATGCGGGCGCTGCACGCGAGCGGCCGCCGTGCCGAGGCGCTGGGCACCTTCGAGGAGGTCCGCCGGCTACTCGCGGAGGACCTGGGCACCGATCCGTCCCCTGAGCTGGCCGCGCTGCACGTGGCCGTGTTGCGCGACGATCCCGGCCTGCTCCCGGCCGGCACGTCTCACCCCGGTTCGGCCCCCGCCGGCACGCCTCGGCCCGGCCCGACCCAGGCTGGCACGGATCGGCTCGCTCCGGCTCCGGCCGGCACGCGCCGCCCCGGTCCGGTTCGGGACGCCGGGCCGCCCACGGGTGAGGCCGAGGTGTCGGGGCCGCCGGTCGGGCTGCCCGGGCAGCTCAGCAGTTTCGTCGGACGGGAGGAGGAACTGGGCCGGGTCGGCAAGCTGCTCGGTGAGGCGCGGCTGGTCACCCTGCACGGTCCGGGCGGCGCCGGCAAGACCCGGTTGGCGATCGAGGCGGCCGGCCAGGAGCCCGGGGAGGTCTTCCTGGTCGAACTCGCGGCGGTGACCGCGGGCGCGGACGTCGCCTCGGCGGTGCTGGCCGCGTTGAAACTGCGGGACGCCGCGCTGAGCGGCCAGGGTGGTCCACGCGACGCCGCCGACCGTCTGGTCACGGCGCTCGCCGACCGCGCCATCCTGCTCGTCCTCGACAACTGCGAGCACCTGGTCGCCGACGTCGCCCGGCTCGTCGCCCGGCTCCTCGGCGCCTGCCCGAAGGTGCGGGTTCTGACGACCAGCCGGGAACCGCTCGGGCTCACCGGCGAGGCACTCTGCCCGGTCTCCGGACTGCCCCTGCCACCGGCCGGGGCAACCGCCGAGGCCGCCCCGGCGTACGCGGCGGTCCGGCTCTTCGTCGAGCGGGCCGCGGACGTGGCACCGGGGTTCGCGGTCGGCCCCGACAACCTTCCCGCGGTACTGCGGATCTGCCGTACCCTCGACGGCCTGCCGCTCGCCATCGAGTTGGCGGCGGCCCGGCTGCGGGCCCTGCCAGTGGCGGAGATCGCGGCCCGGCTCGACGACCGGTTCCGGCTGCTGACCCGGGGCAGCCGGCTCGCCCAACCCCGGCACCAGACGCTGCGCGCGGTGGTGCAGTGGAGCTGGGACCTGCTGGACGAGGCCGAACAGCGGCTGGCGCGCCGGTTGACGGTCTTCGCCGGTGGCGCCGAGCTGGAGGCGGTCGAGCGGGTCTGCGGGCCGCGCGACGCGGACGTGCTCGACCTGCTCTCCAGCCTGGTCGACAAGTCCCTCGTGGAGGCGGGGGGCGGGCGTTTCCGGATGCTGGAGACGGTGCGCGCCTTCGGTGTCGAACGGCTGGCCGAGGCCGGCGAGGCGGACGAGCTGCGGCGGGCGCACGCGGCGTACTTCCTGGAGCTGGCCCGTACCGCCGACCTGCGGCTGCGGAGCGCGGAGCAGCTGGACTGGCTGCGCAGGCTGGACAGCGACCGCGACGACCTGCACGCCGCGCTGCGCCGGGCGCTGGCCGCCGGAGACACGGCGACCGCGCTGACGCTGGTCGCCGCGCTGTCGTTCTACTGGTGGCTGCGCGGCCTGCGGGGCGAGGGGGCGGCGCTGGCCGCCCAGCTCGTCGAGCAGGTCGACGGCGTCCCGCCACCCGACCTCGCCGAGGAGTACGCGCTCTGCCTGCTGCACGCCTCGCTCGGCGGGTACGGCCTGAGCCGGCAGGGTCTCGGATCGGCCGCCGCGATCCTGTGGAACCTGGGCCGACCGCCCCGGCAGCCGTTCCTGCTCTACCTGTCCGGGGTCGCCAACGGTCCACCCCCGGACCTGGTGGGTACCCCGCTCGCCACCCCCGAAGGCTGGGACCGGTTGATCGGCGCCGATCCGTGGAGCGCAGCGATGGGGGAACTCGGCCTGGGGATGCTCTCGATGGTCGAGGGCCGGTACGACGAGGCACACTCCAGGCTCGGCCGGGCGTTGGCGGACTTCCGGGCGATCGGGGAGCGCTGGGGGACGATCCTGGTGTTGACGATCCTGATCGAGCTGGCCTACCGGCGCCGCGACCACACCCACCCGGACCTGGTCGACGAGGCGCTGCGGCTCGCCGACGAACTCGGCTCGATCCTCGACATGGCCGAGCTGATGCGGACCCGGGGCGACGGCCGGCTCAGCATCGGCGACCTGACCGGCGCGGAGGACGACTACCGGCGGGTGCTGGAGCTGGCGCTACCGGCCGGGGCGCCGGAGCAGCTGGCAGCGGCCCACCTGGGACTCGGCGAGATCGCCCGGCGTCGCGGTGACCTGGACCGGGCCCGCCGGCTCTGTGAGCAGGCGCTGGCGGAGTGCCCGACCGGCTGGTTCGGTGCCGAGGGGGTACGGCTCGCGGCGCTCGTCTGCCTGGGGCAGATCCTGGCGGCGACCGGTGACGAGCTGGGGGCCGGGTCCCGGTTCCGTCAGGTGCTCGGCGCCACGGTGGGAGTGTGGGAACTGAGCACCCTCACGATCGCGGTCGACGGCCTGGTCGGACCGGTACTCCGGGACGGCGACGCCGACCGGGCCGGCCTGCTGCTCGGCGCGGTCGCGGCGCTGCAGTCGGGTTTCGGCATCGCCGCGGCGATCGACGCGGCACCGATCGCCGTCACCCTCCGGGCCCGGCTCGGCGACCCGGCGTACCGGCGTCTGCTGGCCCGAGGCGCCGCCCTGACCAGGGAAGAGGCATTGGCGGCGCTCGACGCGGCCTGACCGGAGCACCGGCGGCGACGACGAGGGGGTCGGCGGCGGTGCGTGGCCGGTCGGCGGGGCCGGCTGTGATCGGTGCGCGACCGGTCAGCGGGGCCGTCAGTGATCGGTGCGTGGCCGGTGAGTGCGGTCGGCGACCGTCGACGGCATGACAACACAGACATCAGCGGTCGTGGCCGAGGGGCTGCACAAGCGGTACGGCGCGACCCGGGCCCTCGACGGGTTCGACCTGAGCGTGCCGGCCGGCACGGTGTGCGGGCTGCTCGGACCGAACGGTGCCGGCAAGACCACGGCGGTTCGGATCCTCGCCACGCTGCTGCGCTTCGACGCCGGTCGGGCCTGGGTCGCCGGGTACGACGTGGTCCGCCAGCCCGAGCAGGTCCGTGAGGTGATCGGGCTGACCGGGCAGTACGCGGCGGTCGACGAGATCCTCAGCGGGCGACAGAACCTGATCCTTTTCGGTCGGCTGCACCACCTGTCGGCCAAGGCTGCCCGGCGTCGTGCCGACGAACTGCTGGAACAGTTCGGGCTGACCGCGGCGGCCGGCCGGTCGGCCGCGGAGTACTCCGGCGGGATGCGCCGCCGGCTGGACCTGGCGGCCAGTCTGATCATGACCCCCCGGGTGCTCTTCCTCGACGAGCCGACCACCGGGCTCGACCCGCGCAGCCGTAACCAGCTCTGGTCGGCGGTACGGCGCCTGGTTGCCGACGGCACCACCGTGCTGCTCACCACCCAGTATCTGGAGGAGGCGGACCAGCTCGCCGACCGGATCCTGGTGATCGACGCCGGTCGGGTGGTCGCGGAGGGCACTTCGGCCGAGCTGAAGGCGCGGATCGGTGCGGACCGGATCGAGGTGGTCGTCCGGCACGCGGCGGAACTCGGCACCGCCGCCGGGATCGTGGAGCGGTCCTCCGCCGGGCCGGTGACGCTCGACGCGGAGATCCGGCAGCTCAGCGCCCCGGTCGTGGACCGGGTGGCGGCACTCGGCGACGTGATGCGGGCGCTGCGGGACGCCGGGATCGCGGTGCAGGACATCGGATTGCGCCGGCCGACCCTCGACGAGGCCTTCCTGCACCTGACCGGGCACCAGGCCGGGGCGACGCGGCCGACCACGGCGGGAGTACCGGCATGACCGGGTGGGGCGCGCCGGCCCGGTTCCGTCGGGCGGTGGCCGACGGCGCGGTGATGACCGGCCGGAACATGGCGCACGTGGTCCGGTCGCCCGAGGAGATCGTGATCTATTTCAGTCTGCCGATCATGTTCGTGCTGGTCTTCGGCTACGTCTTCGGCAGCGGGATGGCGGTACCCGGCCAGGGCAGCTACCGGGAGTACCTCCTGCCCGGGGTCTTCGCGATGACCATGCTGTACGGGCTGGGCGCCACCGCCAGCGGCATCGCCATGGACGTCAGCCGGGGCGTGGTGGACCGGTTCCGTTCCATGCCGATGGCCCGGACCGCGCTGGTCACCGGGCGGACCGGTGCCGACCTGCTCCGCGCGATGCTGGAGATGACCGTCCTGGTGGTCTGCGGACTGCTGGTCGGCTGGCAGTGGCGCAACGGCCTGCTCGACGCGCTCGCCGCGGTGGGGCTGATCCTGCTGCTGCGGCTGGCGCTCACCTGGGTCGGCATCTTCCTCGGCCTGATGGTGCCGAGCCCGGACACCGTCGGGGTGATCGTCTTTCCGCTGGCCTTTCCGCTGACCGCGCTCTCCAACGTCTTCGTGGCACCGGACCTGATGCCGGAGTGGCTCGGCGCGGTCTCGTCCTGGAACCCGCTGTCGGCGACGGTGGCGGCCAGCCGCGAACTCTTCGGCAACCCCGGGACCGGTGGGGACTCCTGGGCGGCGCAGCACCCGCTGCTCCTGGCGGTCGCCTTCCCGCTGGTGCTGATCGCCGTCTTCGCACCGCTGGCCGTCCGGCGGTACCAGCGGCTGAGCCGCTGACGACGGTGCTCGGAGCCGGTTTATCGGCGACTTGACGCGAAATGGGTCTCCCTTTATCGTCATGGCGACGAAAACAGGGGAGGGGGCGCGTCATGGCCGACGTGACCAGACGGTTGTTCCTGCGACACCTGCGCGGAGCGCCGACCACGTGGATTCGGCACTCCGTGCGGGGCAGCGTCCGACACGAGGGCGTCGGGCAGTCCTTCTGGTACCGGCCGCTGGTCGGCGTACTCAGTGAGGTGCCGGTCGACGACCGCGAACTGCCGCTGCTGTTCCACGCCCGGACCAGCGACTTCGCCGATGTCACCGTGCAGGCGACGGTGACGTACCGGATCGCCGACCCGGCGCTCGCGGCGAGCCGGCTGGACTTCTCGGTCGACCCGTACAAGGGCGTCGCCCGGGGCCGCCCGCTCGACCAGGTTGCCACGCTGCTGGCCGAGCTGGCCCAGCAGCCGGCCCTCGACCTGCTGGCCCGGGTGCCGCTGGCCGAGGCGCTGACCGACATCGCCGCGGTCCGCGAGGCGGTCTCGGCGGCGCTGCGCGACGAGGCCCGGCTGACCGACGTCGGCGTCTCGGTGGTCAGCGCCCGGGTGGTGGCCGTGCGGCCCGAGCCGGAGATGGAACGGGCGCTCCAGACGCCGACCCGGGAGACGGTGCAGGTCGAGGCAGATCGGGCCACCTACGCCCGGCGGGCGCAGGCGGTCGAGCAGGAGAGGGCGATCGCCGAGAACGAGTTGCAGAACAAGATCGAGCTGGCTCGCCGGGAGCAGCAGCTGGTGGAGCAGCACGGTGCCAACTCCCGGCGCAAGGTCGAGCTGGAGGCCGCCGCCGAGCTGGCGGTGGCCCAGGGCAGGGCCGAGCGGGAGAAGGTGGCGAACGCGGCGGCGGCCGAACGGGCCCGGGTGCTGGCCGGCGCCGAGGCGGAGAAGGAACGCACCCTCGCCGGTGCCAAGGCCGACGGCGTACGCGTGGTCGGCCTCGCCGAGGCCGAGGCGGAGGCGGCCCGGCTGGCGGCGTACCGGGACCTGCCGCCGGAGGTGCTGCACGCACTCGCGCTCCGCGAGGTCGCCGGGCAGCTTCCCGAGATCGGTCAGCTCACCGTCACCCCGGACGTGCTGACCGGCCTGCTGGCCCGGCTGTCCCGGTGAGCGCCACGCTGGCGCCGAGGGTCGTGGTGGTGAGCCGGCGCAGCGAACTGGACGAGTTGCTGGCCCACCACGGCACCCGGGCCGCCGCCGGCTACTACCTGCGCCAGCGGGGGCGCGACCTGGCCGAGGTGATGACCCGGCACGAGGCGCTGCAGGCGGCGCTGACCACGGTCGGGGCGGCCATCCCGGCGGACTGGCGGCGGGGGCGGGTGGACCGGGACGACCTGGCCCGGTTCCCGTTCGCGGCCGAGGACATCGTGCTGGCGGTCGGCCAGGACGGGCTGGTCGCCAACGTCGCCAAGTACCTCGACGGGCAGCCGGTGATCGGGGTGGACCCGGAGCCGGGACAGAACGCCGGGGTACTCGTCCGGTTCGGACCCGAAGCGGTCACCCGGCTGCTTCCCTCGCTGGTCGCCGGGCGTGCGCCGGTCCGCGAGCGGACCATGGTCCGGGCCGTGCTGGACGACGGCCAGGAGCTGATCGGGCTCAACGAGGTCTACGCGGGACACCCCGGCCACCAGTCGGCGCGCTACCTGCTCTGCACCGCCGACGGCCGGCGGGAGCGCCAGTCCTCCTCCGGGCTGGTGGTCGGCACCGGGACCGGCGCCACCGGCTGGTGTGCCTCGATCGCCCGGGAACGCGCGACCGTGCCGTCGCTGCCGGTGCCGGACGAACCGGCACTGTGCTGGTTCGTCCGGGAGGCGTGGCCGTCCCCGGCGACCGGCGCGTCGCTCACCGCCGGGCGGCTCGGCGCGGACGAGACGCTGGAAATCGTCGCGGAACGGGAGCGGTTGGTGGTCTTCGCCGACGGGCTGGAGACGGACCACCTGACGATGGCCTGGGGGCAGCGGCTGACCGTCGGTCCGGCCACCCGGCGGCTACGCCTGGTCGAGCCGGCTGCCGAGCGGGCCGAGCACCCGGGACAGGCATCGCAGCGTCGCCGTCGGCGCTAGCCATTGCGGACCCAGACCCGACCAGCATCGCGTCGGGCGGGTCTGCCAACTCCACGACACCGCCATTCCATCAAACCGACTTGATACATCACTTCGACTTGATGTACTTTTCGGTGGTGACGATGTCGAGTCAAGCCGCCCCGGCGTTCGTACGCCTCGCCGCCCATCCGCTCCGGTGGCGGTTGCTGACCGAGCTGGCGGCCGGTGACTACCGGGTCCGGGAACTGGTGACCCTGGTGGGCGAGCCGCAGAACCTGGTCTCCTACCACCTGCGACTCCTGCGCGACGGCGGGCTGGTCACCACCAACCGCAGCAGCTTCGACGGCCGCGACAGTTACTACCACCTGGATCTGGACCGCTGCGCGGACGCGCTGGCCGATACCGGCAGCGCGTTGCATCCGGCGCTGCGCCGGGAACCCGCCACACCGCGTACGCCCCCGGTGGACCTGCGGGGCGCACCCGGCCCCGGCGTGCTGTTCGTCTGCACCGGGAACAGCGCCCGGTCCCCGATCGCCGAGGCCCTGCTTCGGCACCACACCGACGGCCAGGTGGTGGTGGCCAGCGCCGGGAGCCGGCCCAGGCCGCACCTGCACGCCAACGCCGTACGGGTGGTACACGAGCAGTTCAGCCTCGACCTCACCGGCCAGCGCCCCCGGCACTGGGACACCCTGACCGGTCGCCGGTTCGACTACGTGATCAGCCTTTGCGACAAGGCGCGCGAGGTGTGTCCCGACTTTCCGGACCACCCCCGGCGAGTGCACTGGAGCATCCCCGACCCTGCCACGACCGGCGAGACCGACGAGGCGAGCTACCCCGCCTTCCAGCGCACCGCAGCCGACATCGACACCCGGGTCAGACACCTGCTGCCCGTCCTCACCGCCATCCGATCCTGAAGGGGAGATACGTCGTGAACGCACCCGACCAGCGGGCCAGCGTCCGCTACATCGTCGATGACGTCCAAGCGGCCATCGCCTTCTACACCACTCATCTCGGCTTCACGCTGCACACCAGCGCCGCGCCCGCCTTCGCCGACGTCGTGCGCGGCCCGCTGCGGCTGCTGCTGTCCGGGCCGACCAGCTCCGGCGCCCGTGCCACCCCCGACGGCGCCACCACCGCCGGACGCAACCGTATCCACCTCACGGTCGATGACCTGGACCACGAGATCGACCGGCTGCGCAGCACGGGACTGTCGTTCCGCAGCGACGTGGTCGCCGGCCCCGGTGGACGCCAGATCCTGCTCGCCGACCCGGCCGGCAACCTCATCGAACTGTTCCAACCCGTGCACCGGCCGGACGCACCCTGACCGCCACCGGCAGCGGTGCCGGCTCCGGTGGGGGCCCGCGGCGGGCGGAGAGCCAGAGACACAACGAGCAGGGAGAGATCGCACCATGGCCGACAGCACTGACCGGACTGGCAGCCGGGTGAGGCAGCCCGACGGGGACGAGAACCGGTGGTGGCTGGTGGCCGCCGCCGGCCTGGCCGTGTTCATGGCATCGGTCGACATGACCATCGTCAACGTCGCGCTGCCAGCGATCGAGCATGACTTCAGGATGGCGACCAGCATGGCCGAGTGGGTCATGCTGGCCTACCTGCTGCCACTCGCCGGCCTGGCGTTGCCGAGCGGCCGGTGGCTGGACAGTGTCGGGCGACGCCCGGCCCTGGTGTTCTCGCTCACCGGCTTCGCTCTGGCCAGCGTCGCCGGAGGGCTCGCACCCGGCCCGGCCTGGCTGATCGCGGCGCGACTGGTTCAGGGAACCTTCGGCGCGCTGCTCTTCTCGCTGGTTCCGACGTTGGCCACGACGGCCGTTCGGCCATCGGCCCGCGGGCGCGCGATGGGCCTGATCACGACCCTCGGCCCGATCGGACTCATCAGCGGGCCCGGCCTCGGCGGCATCCTGGTCGACGGGGTGGGTTGGCCATGGATCTTCTTCGTCAACGTGCCGGTGAGCCTCCTCGTCATGGTGGTCGGACTGCGCACGCTACCGCCGAGCGCGCCGCTGCGGGTCCCCGACCGCACCTGGTTCACCGAGGCCCTCCTGCTCAGCGGAGCGGTCGCCGCGCTGCTGCTCGCACTTTCCCTGACGGCGAGCGACGGTCCGGTGTGGATGGCGCTGGCGCTCGTGGGGATCCCGTTGCTTCTCCGGTGGCGAAGCATGCCCGTCAGCGGCGCGGTCCGTGATCTCTTCCGTGCCCCGGGAGAGGTGGGACCGCATGTTGCCCTGGCCACGGCCGCAACGGCGATCGGCACCGTCTTCTTCATCGTCCCGTACTTCATGCAGCGGGAACTTGGCGAGTCGGTGTCGGCCGCCGGCGTCACGATCCTGGCGTTCCCGGTGGGCATGGCCGTGATGGGACCCGTCGGCGGATTTCTTGGTGACTGGTGGAGTCACCGGCGAACCGCCCTCCTGGGGGCGGTCATCTTCACCGTCGGCCTGGCTCTCCTGCTGCCGATGGACGACTCCTGGGGCCCCACCGATGTCGCGTGGCGGCTGTTCCTGGCCGGCTGCGGAAACGGCCTGTTCAACGCGCCCAACATGGCGAACGCGATGGGTCACGCGCCCCGGCGCCTGCTGGCGACCACAGGCGCCTCGACCGGCCTCGCCCGCACCATGGGCTTCGCGCTGGGGCCCGCCCTGGCCACGCTGGCGTGGTCTCTGGCCGCCTACGGATCCGGCGGGATGCGGGCCGCCGTCGCCCTGGCGACGGTGTTCAGTGCGCTGTCGGTCGTCGCCCTGCTGGGCATGGGAGCTTCCGGCGATCAGGCGGCGGTAACCCGGGCCCGGCGTGCGGACGCGGCTGTGCCGTGACCCACCGGCCCTGGCGACGTGCAGGAGATCCGTTCGGCGTCAGAAGGTCGCCTTCGGGGCTCCCCGGCCCGGGTCGACCCGGGCCGGCCCGGCGGCCGAGGGCCGTATGTCGACGTCGAAGATCGCGGTCGGCAGGTAGACCGTCGCGCACGAGTTCGGGATGTCCACCACGGCGGAGAAGCGCCCCTCGATCGGTGCGGCCCCGAGCAGCAGGTACGCCTGCTCGGGGCTGTAGCCGAACCGGGTCAGGTAGTCGATCGCGTGCAGGCAGGCGCGCTGGAACGCGAGCTGCGAGTCGAGGTAGTGTTGCTCGCCCTCCGTGCTGACCGAGATGCCGGAGAAGGCCAGCCACTGGCTGTACTGCGGAGCCACGATCCCGGGCAGGAAGATCGCGTTCTCCGACACCCCGTACATGGTCATCCCGCCCTTGATCACGTCCACGTGCAGGTCGATGAAGCCGCCCATCTCGATCGCACCGCAGAAGGTGATCTCGCCGTCGCCCTGGGAGAAGTGCAGGTCGCCAACTGACAGGTTGGCGCCGGGGACGTACACCGGGTAGAAGACCCGGGTCCCCTTGGTCATGTTCTTGATGTCCTGGTTGCCGCCGTTCTCCCGGGGCGGCGCGGTCCGGGCCCCCTCCGCCGCCACCCGGTCGAAGTCGCCGCCGGTCAGCGAGCCGAGGATCGCGCCGTCCGGCAGCGGTGGCAGCGACAGCGGCGGTACCCGGTCCGGGTCGGTGGCCCGCAGCGCACCCTCCCGCTCGTTCCACTTCGCCAGCAGCGCCGCGGACGGTGCGGTACCCATCAGCCCGGGGTGGATCATCCCGGTGAAGGTCACCCCGGGTACGTGCCGGGAGGTCGCCTGCTGCCCGAAGAAGTCCCAGACCGCCTTGTACGCGTCGGGGAAGTAGTCGGTCAGGAAGCTGCCGCCGTTCTGTTTCGCGAAGATGCCGGTGTAGCCCCAGCCCTGCCCGGCGAGCGGACCGGAGTCCTCCTGCGGGATCGGTCCCACGTCGAGAATGTCGACCACCAGCAGGTCGCCGGGTTCGGCGCCGCTGACCGAGAACGGGCCGCTGAGCGCGTGCACGATCTGCAGCGGCGCGTCCCGGACGTCCTCGGCCGAGTCGTCGTTGTGGATCGCGCCGTCGAACCACTCCCGGCAGTGCACCCGGAACGTCTGGCCGGGCCGGACGGTGGCGACCGGCGGGATCTCCGGATGCCACCGGTTGTGGCCGATCACCTCCTGCTCGGTGAACTTCTTCGTCGAGTCCAGTGGAAACAACAGCTCGGGCATCGCGGCTTCCCTTTCACCCGTCAGGGTCGTGGCAGACGGGCGTGCCCGGGATGGACCGGCCGGGGCGCCGCGCCGCGTCGGCCGGGAACCCGGGATACCACCTCCGGTGCTTCGGCGCTGCGGCCGGCCCGGTCGAGAGCCGCGACCAGTGGCCGCGGCATGGCGTGCAGCGAGGGCGCCGAGTAGACCCGGGTGGACTCCGCCGCGCAGGTCGCGCAGCGGACCCGCGCGGGAGCCTGCCCGATCGGGAACCGGGCCGGAAAGATCCCGTCCCGGGGACACCGGTACTCGTACGTCGCCACGGCTACAGGATCGGACCCGGTGGGGCGCCTTCGCAGGCTAATGGCGCAATCAGCGCCTTTCGGGCCGGCGTCCGCGCCGAACGCCACGGGGCCAACCGCGCCCGCCGGAAGCGGGTCCGATCTCCGGCAGGTGAAGGAAAGCGCCGAGCGGTAAAAGATGGCCGGAAAATATTGACTTGTGATCGGCAGGCAGCCATCCTCGTCGATATTCAACCCCCGCTCGGTATGGAGGACCCCTTGTTCAGACGTACCGTCAGAATCCTCGCGGCGCTCGGCATGGCGGCCGCGGCCACCCTCGTCGGGACGGTGACCACCGCCGGCCCGGCCCAGGCCGACGGCTGCTACACCTGGGGCCGGACCCTTTCGGAGGGAATGTCCGGTGAGGACGTACGGCAGTTGCAGATCCGGGTCGCCGGCTACCCCGGCTACAACGCGGTGCTCACCATCGACGGCGCCTTCGGGCCGGCCACCCGGGCCGCCGTGCTCCGCTTCCAGCAGGCCTACGGGCTGGGCGCCGACGGCATCGCCGGCCCGCAGACGTTCAACCGGATCTACGCCCTCCAGGACGACGACTGCACCCCGGTCAACTTCAGCTACGCCGAGTTGAACAACTGCAACTCGGACTGGTCCGGCGGCGCGGTCTCGGCCGCCACCGCCCGGTTCAACGCCCTGGTCAACATGTGGAAGCTCCAGGCCATGCGGCACGCCCTCGGCGACCAGCCGATCCGGGTAACCAGCGCGTTCCGCAGCCACGCCTGCAACAACGCGGTCGGCGGCTCGGCCACCAGCCGGCACCTCTACGGCGACGCGGTCGACCTGGGCGTCAGCCCGCACAGCCTGTGCCGGCTCGCCCAGCAGGCCCGCAACCACGGCTGGCGGGAGATCCTCGGCCCCGGCTACCCCGGACACAGCGACCACACCCATGTGGCACACAAGTCGAGTCGTACCTGGTCGGCGAGTTCCTGCGGAGTCTCCTGACCGCCGGTCCGCCGATCGCCCGTCGGTAGCGGCGGGGCGGGCGGCGGCGGCCCGTGCGTTCGTCGCCGGGCCCCTTCCCGTCCGGGAAGGGGCCCGGCGGCCACCTGAGCCGGCGGCGGGCCAGCACACGTGACCGTCCCGACCGATGCGTGTCGACCGGATCGACCGATCAATTTCCCCATCTCCACATTGGACGTAAGCTGGCGGCCTTCACCCTCAGTCGAATCCAGGCCCTGACCGGTCGGCTAACCGCCGCTGGTAGCGCGGCGGGAAGACGGCCGGCGGGCGAGGCCCCGCCCCGGGCCGCCGCGGGGGGAGTGCGACGGCGACCCGGGGCGGGACCGGTCGGGTGACGAGGCGTCAGAGCGTCGGTGGCAGCCAGCCGAGGAAACGTACGGCCAGCGTGACGGCGTCGCTCTGCGGCTGGTCGGCGAGTGCGGTCAGCAATGTGCGGGCGAGGTGCAGCCGTAGACCCTGACGGTCGCCCCGGAACATGGCGAGCAGCACGAGTCGGGCCGGCTGGCAGGGCCAGTTCGCCCCGCAGGCGCGGCAGCGGAAGGCCGGCCGGCTGTGCACGTGTGGGCGGCGACGGGCGAGAAGTGGCCAGGTCATGCCGGGGGCGCCGGGTCTGGGCCGACTCATCGCACCGCGCCTCCGGCCCGGCTGCCCGGGGCGGCGCGGTGGGTCTGGGCCGGGGTCAACGCGCCGGCGTCGCCCGGGCGAGTCTGCGGACCAGCGGCCCGGCCGGCCTCGGGGGAGCCGGTGGGCGAGTTACGTAACGGGAAGCGGCTGTTCGCGGCCCGGCCACGGGTCCGGGGTGCATCCGGTGTCCGGACCCGGGGCGGCGGAGGCGGCGGGTCCGGCGGTCGGCCGGCCGCGAGCGCGCCGGCCGGCGGCGGCGGATCAGGCGGTACGACCGCCGCCCGCCCGCTGCCCTGCGGCGGCGGGTACGGCATCGGCACGAGTTCGACCGAGTCCGGGCAGCGCCAGCGCCATCCGCAGCGGCAGTACCGCCAGAGTCGCCGCCAGTCCCGGCGGTGCCGGGGCTTCGTCCGCCCGGCCCGGATCACGATCGCCCGAATTCGGGATACCGGAATCATTGAGTGCTCCCTTTCTGGGATTCCCAGATTTGGATGCGGGGGCGGCGCCGGGAAAATTGCCGTCCCCGCCGGCGTCGCCCCCGCGGCAGCCCTCGCCCGGCCCTGAACTTTCTTCCCGGAATTGGTTTCGAGCGGGGGCGCATGTCTTCCACAGTGGCCCGTCGATCCCTATTCTCGGAAGGCGTCGCGCCGCATCGTGGGTGCTCACGGCAGATCGTGTGCCGTGTGTGGCGCGCCGGTCGGACCTGTGAGGACGGTGTGGGCATGGATGATCGAATTCGCTATCTGCTCGACGAGTTGCGGCTGACCCGGGATGCGCGCGGAATGACGCAGGACGATCTTGCGGGGCATATTCCGTGGGCGAGCTCCACCATTGCGATGATCGAGTGCGGCCGTCGCAAACCACCGCCGGGTTTCTGGGACGCCGTCGACGGCGCGTTGCAGACCGGCGGCGCGCTCGGCCGGCTCGCCACCCGGCTCGGCTCGCCGCAGTGGTTCATCGACTGGTCGGCCGCCGAGCAGGCCGCCGTCTCGCTGCGGTGGTACGAGTCGCTGGTCGTGCCGGGGCTGTTGCAGACCGAGGCGTACGCCCGAGCGGTGCTCACCGACGCCGGGTTGACCAACCTGGAGGAGGTGGAACGCCGCCTCGCCACCCGGCTCGCCCGGCAGACGGTGCTGACCCGGGCCGATCCGGTGGACCTGACCGCCGTGCTCGACGAGGGGCTGCTGCACCGCCCGGTCGGCGGGCCGGCGGTGATGCGTGAGCAACTGGAGGCGCTGGTCGCCGTCGGCGCGCTGCCGCACGTGCGGCTGCATGTCGTCCGCACCACCGTCGGCGCGTACGCTGGGCTGAACGGACCCTTCGTGATCGCGACGGCACCGGACCGGGCCGAGACCGGCTATCTGGACAACCAGTTGGCCGGGCAGGTGGTCGACGGTCCGGACGACCTGGCGGCGTTGCAGCGGGCCTGGGAGGCCGTCCGGAGCGAGGCGCTTCCGCAGCAGCAGTCCACCGAGTTGATACGGGAAGTGGCGGAGAAATGGATCTGACCGGCGCTATGTGGATCAAGAGTTCCCGGAGCAGCGGCAACGGCGGCAACTGTGTGGAGGTGGCCCGCAATCTGCCCGGTGTGGTGGGGGTGCGGGACAGCAAGGACCCGGCCGGGTCGGCGCTGGCCTTCGGCCGGGCGGCGTGGCGGGTTTTCGTCCGCGACGTCCCGACCCGCTGACCCGCGGTGCAAGGAAGGGCCCCTTCTACACCAGAAAACGATAGGAGGGGGCCCTTCCTTACGGCGGGGCGGATGCGGCAGTCCACCGAGGTGACAGGGAGATGGCGGAGAAATGGATCTGACCGGCGCTGAGTGGGTCAAGAGTTCCCGGAGCAGTGGCAACGGCGGCGCCTGTGTGGAGGTGGCCCGCAATCTGCCCGGTGTGGTGGGGGTGCGGGACAGCAAGGACCCGGCCGGGCCGGCGCTGGCCTTCGGCCCGGCAGCCTGGCGCTCCTTCGTCCGGGACCTTCCGGCCCGCTGACGCTGGGCGGGCCGGCGCACTCGCACCCGGCCAGCCCGCAGCGGCGCGAGCCGTTCTACCCACACAGGAGAGGCGCGCATCCGGAACGCGAGCCCTGGCGTGCAGAGCGGCGACGTGTAGCGGTGCCGAAGGGCACCACGGCGGACGGGTTCGAGCGGCACATCGGCACCAACCACCTCGGGCCGTTCGTGCTGACCGGCCTGCTGATCAACCGCGTACGCGACCGCGTCGTCACCGTCTCCAGCGGCCTGCACGTCCTCGGCAGGATCCGCGACGATCTGAACTGGGAACGCCGCCGCTACCAGCGGTGGCTGGCGTACGCGCAGTCCAAGTCGGCCAACCTGCTCTTCGCCTACGAGCTGCAACGACGGTTGTCCGCAGCGGGTCGGCGGACCATGTCGGTGGCAGCTCACCCCGGCGTCGCCGCGACCGAGGGCATGCGCCGGGACAGGTCGTTGCAGGGCAAGCTCCTCGCCGGTGGGCCTGCGCAGAGTCCTGAGATGGGCGCGTTGCCGATGCTGTACGCGGCGACCGCGCCCGGCGTCGGAGCCGGCGCCTGCGTCGGGCCGGACGGGTTCATGCAGCGCAGCGGCTACCCGACGCTGGTCCGTTCAAGCCGCACATCCCGCGACAGCACGCTCGCCGCCCACCTGTGGGGGCGTTCCGAACTTCTCACCGGCGTCCGCTACACCATCGAACCGCTCTGATGTGCCGGGAGCGGGACCAGCTACCGGGCGGGCGGCACCGGTAGGCCCGCCTCGTAGCTGGCGGCGAAGGCTTCCAGAGCGGCGTCGGTGCCGGCCCGGTCCCCGGTGGCGAGCAGGTCGAGCAGCAGTCCCCGGACCACCGCCAGGCCGAGCCGGGCGTGCGTCCGGGCCACCTCGGCCGGTACGCCCCGGCGGGCGGCCAGCTCGACGTTGAGGTCCAGCCAACTCTCCACCACCCCCTCCAGCAGTGCCGTGGTGCCCGGACGGCCCTGCACCGCCTGGCCGTACAGCTCGAAGAAGAGCCGCTCGTACGGCCACAGCGCCGGGTCGGCCAACCGCCGCCACATGCTCCGGATCGCCTCTGCCGGTGCGCTGGCCGGGTCGAACTCCAAACCGGCCAGCGCGGACCGCTGCCGGCGCTCGATCTCCCGGACCACCTCGACGAGCAGTCCCTCCTTGGATCCGAAGTGGTAGATCAGCATCCGGTGACTGGTGCCGAGGTCGGCCGCCAGCCGGCGCAGGCTCAGCGCGCCGACGCCCTGTTCGGCGATCCGTTCGACGACCCGGGACAGCAGTTCTTCCCGTACTTCACCAGGCATGTACCATACGGTACACGTACCACTTGGTACAGGAGTGGGGAGGGCGTGACGTGGCACGGAAAGAGATCGACGTGCGGGTGCACACCACGGCCGGCCCGGCGGTGGTCTACGCGCTGCTGGTCGACGGGGCCGGGTGGCCCACCTGGTCGCCGCTGGGCTCCTTCGAGCTGGAGCGCCCCGGCGCGGACGAGCCGGAGGGGGTCGGCGCGATCCGGGTCTTCCGGACCGGCCGGGTGACCAGCCGGGAGCGGGTCGTGGAGCGGGTGCCGGACCGACGGTTCAGCTACGAACTCCTCTCCGGGCTGCCGCTGCGGGACTACCGGGCCGACGTCGACCTCACCCCGGAGCGCGGCGGCACCTCGATCCGCTGGCACTCCACCTTCTCCGCCAGGGTGCCGGGGACCGGCTGGCTCTACCGGCTGGCACTCGGCCGGTTCATCGGCAAGGTCGCGGCGGGCCTCGCCACGCACGCCGCCGCGACGGCCGGGCGGTCAGCGGGCGGTCCGCTGCGCCGACATCCGGGGCAGTAGTGCGGCCAGCCGGCTCGCCGCCGAGTCGTTGTCGATCTGCTGGTACAGCGCGTAAGCGGCCGACCACGCCGACTCGGCGGAAGAAGTGTCGTTGACGCTGGCGTAGGCGTGCCCGAGTACGGTCAGCGTCCGGGCCCGGATGAAGTGCGACCGCGCATCCCCGAGCAGTTGGAGCACCCGGCGCAGCAACGCCACCGCCCGGCGCGGACGGCTGTCGATCAACTCCAGTTCGCCGAGCCCGATCAACGAGATCGCCTCGCCGAACACCAGGGCGTCAGCCTGGCTGCGGGCCAGTGCGACCGCCAGGGTGTGCCGGGCGGCCGGATGGCCGAGTACGGCGTAGAGCTGACCCAGCCGAGCCAGCGCGTACGTCTCCTGCACCTCGTCACTGGGATCCCGGGCGACCGCCACCGCCTGCCGCAGGTACTCCTGGGCCGGCTCGGGCAGGTCGAGTTCTGCGTAGGTCAGGCCGAGCAGGGTCAGCGCGACACTCTCGTCCCGGCGGGCACCCATGCGGCGGGCGAGGTCCAGATACCGGTGACCGAGTTCCCGGGCTACCTCGTCGTGTCCCTGCTCCCGAGCGATGATGGCACGCTGCGCCAGCGCGTGGCACTCGCCGAGCTGGTAACCGACGTCGACCGAGATCGACAACGCCTCGGCGATCAGCGGTGCCGCCGCCGGATGCCGGCCGGTGACCCGGTGCACGTCGGCGCAGAGCCAGAGTGCGTCGGCCACCCCGCGCGGCTCGTCGACCTGCCGGAAGATCCGCAGCGCCGTCTCGGCCGCGTCGAGCCTGTCCCGCAACAGGGCGCCGGGCCGGGAGGCCCACAGGTCGGAGAGGTTGCGCAGCAGCACCGCCTCACCGCGCCGTTCTCCGGCCCGCCGGCAGGCCCGCAGCGCCGCCTGATGGAGCTGTCGCGCCTCGTCGTACAGGCCGCGCAACTCGTAGCAGGGCTGCGTCGCTGCCGCCAGGTTCCAGGCGAGATCGGCCAGGTCGAGTCCGGCCGCCTGCCGGATCGCGGCGACCAGCGCCGGCCGCTCGCGGTCGAACCAGCCGACCGGATCCGTCACCGGTCCCGCCGGGGCGGCCGGTGGCCAGCGGCGGGCCGGACCGGAGATCCGGGCCAGCGTCCGGGTCGAAAGCCCGGCGTCCGCCGCCTCTGCCCGGGTCAGCCAGGCCCCGAAGGCCCGCTCCAGGGCGGCCCGCCGGACCTCGTCGGACTCCTCGGCGGCGGCCCGCTCCCGGGCGAAGAGCCGGACGAGGTCGTGCATTCCGTACCGGGGCTCGCCGTCGGCCGGGTCGAGCAGCTCCAGCAGGCAGGCATCGACGAGCGACTCCAGCAGGCTCTCCGCCCGGGCCGGCGGCACGTCGAGCATCGCGGCCCCGGTCCAGGCCGGTACGTCGGGCGCGTCGAGCAGGCTCAGCAGCCGGAGCATCCGGCGGGCCGGTTCGGCCAGGGCCCGGTAGCTGAGCCCGAGACTCGCCCGCACCTCCAGGTCGTCGGTGGCGAGTTCGTCGAGCCGGCCAAGCTCGTCGCGAAGACGCTCGGCGAGCTGCCCGAGCCGCCAGCGCGGCCGGGCGGCGAGCCGGGCCGCAGCGATGCGTACCGCCAGCGGCAGGTAGCCGCAGAGCCGGACGATCTCCGTGGCGGCGTCGGGCTCGGTTCTCGCCCGGTCCGGCCCGACGATCCGCTCCAGCAGCCGGATCGCCTCGTCCGGCGTGAAGGTCGCCAGTCCCAGGTGGGCGGCGCCCTCCAGCCCGGTCAGCCGGGTCCGGCTGGTTACGATCACCGCGCCCGGGGCACCGCCGGGCAGCAGCGGCCGGACCTGTGCGGCGGACCGGGCGTCGTCGAGTACGACCAGCAGCCGCCGGTCGTGCACCGCGTCCCGGAACTGGCCGGCGCGCTCCTCCAGACTGTCGCTGTGCAGGTTGTCGGGCAGCCCGAGTACCCGCAGGAAGCGCCCGAGTACGGCGAACGCGTCGGCCCCGTCCGGCCAGCTACCCCGCAGGTCCGCGTAGAGCTGCCCGTCCGGGTACTCCCGGCGCAGCCGGTGTGCCGCGTACCACGCCAGGCTGGACTTGCCGACGCCGGCCGGCCCGGAGAGCGCGACGACCCGCAGCCGGTCGGCGGGGCCGGTGAGGCTGGTCTCCAGCCAGCCGACGGCGTCAGCGCGGCCGGTGAAGTCGGCGACGGTCGGCGGCAGTTGGTGCGGGCGGGGCCGGGCCGGCGCGGTCGGACCGACCCCGGTGCCGCCGGCCGGGCCGACCCCGGTGCCGCCGCCGGCCGGGCCGGCCAGTGCCGGGTCGGTGTGCAGCATCCGCAGGTGCAGCCGGCGCAGCTCCGGGCCGGGGTCGACGCCGAGGGTGTCGGCGAGTCGGTGCCGGAGTCGGGTGTAGTGCTCCAGGGCGTCCGCCTGGCGTCCGCTGCGGTACAACGCGAGCATGAGCTGGCCGGCGAGGCGCTCGTCCAGCGGATGCTCACCGGCCCGCCGGGTCAGCTCCGGTAGCAGCGCGGCGTGCCGGCCCCGGCGCAGCGCGACGTCCCAGCGGTCGAGTTCGGCGGCGAACCGCTCCTGCCCCACGGCGGTACGCAGGGTGCTGAGCCATGGCGTCTCCAGGTGCGCGAACGCCTCGCCCCGCCACAGCCCGAGCGCCTCGTCGAACAGCCCGAGTGCCCCGGTGTCGTCCGGGGCGTCCCGGGCCTGCCGCACCAGTGCCCGGAACCGGTGCAGGTCGACGGTGTCCGGCTCGACGGTGAGCTGGTAGCCGGCCGAACGGCGCAGCACCGTGACGCCCCCGGCGGGGGAGAGACGGTTGCGCAGCCGGGAGAGGTAGCTGTAGAGCGTCTCCCGGGCCCGCTGCGGGCGGCGGTCACCCCAGACCCGGTCCAGCAGCTGGTCGACGGAGACCAGCTCGTTCGCCTCGACCAGGAGCGCGACCAGCACGCAGCGCTGGCGTGCCGGCCCCATCTCGATCAGGTGCCCGTCGACGCGGACGTCGATGTCGCCGAGCAGCCGAAACTCCAGCACGTCCGCGAACCTCCGCCTGGTCGGGACAACCCTGCCCGGTGGCCGGGTCGGACGACCGGTTCAAGGATCACACAACGCCGGTCCGGCGTCGGATTCGGCGTCCGGGTGTCCCAGGCGTCCGGCGTCCCAGGAGTCCGGGAGCCCGAAATCCCCCGGCTTCCGGCCTCGGGGAAGCGTTAATTAGGATGGCGCCGGCTATCGCCGAGCGCATCGCCGGTGCGGGGCAGGATCACCGGCGTCGCTCCCTGTCGGCAGTGGGCATTTTCGTGGAGGGGTCACATGAGCACCGGAACCGAAACCTTCGAGTTCCAGGCCGAGGCGCGGCAGCTACTCCAGCTGGTGGTCCATTCGATCTATTCGAACAAGGACATCTTCCTGCGGGAACTCATCTCCAACGCCTCGGACGCGCTCGACAAACTGCGGCTGGCGGCATTCTCCGACAAGGAGTTGACGGTCGACACCTCCGATCTGCACATCTGGATCGAGGTCGACCGGGAGGCGCGCACCCTCACCGTCCGGGACAACGGCATCGGCATGTCCCGGGACGAGGTCATCATCCTCATCGGCACCATCGCCAAATCCGGCACGGCGGAACTCCTGGAGAAGATCAGGGAGTCGAAGGACGCGGCCGGCTCGCAGGACCTGATCGGACAGTTCGGGGTGGGTTTCTACTCCAGCTTCATGGTCGCCGACAAGGTCACCCTGCTGACCCGGCGGGCGGGCGAGTCGACCGCGACCCGCTGGGAATCCGACGGCGGGGCCACCTACGCGGTCGAGACCGTCGACGACGCGCCGCAGGGCACCTCGGTAACCCTCCACCTGCGGCCGGAGGACTCCGAGGACCAGCTCTTCGACTACACCGCCGAGTGGAAGATCCGGGAAATCGTCAAGCGGTACTCGGACTTCATCGCCTGGCCGATCCGGACGGCGGTGGAGCGGACCGACAGCGACGGCAAGACGACCACCGAGATCGAGACGCTCAACTCGATGAAGGCGCTCTGGGCCCGGTCGAAGGACGACGTCAAGGAGGACGAGTACAAGGAGTTCTACCGGCACCTCAGCCACGACTGGATTGACCCGCTGGAGACCATCCACATGCGGGCCGAGGGGACCTTCGAGTACGAGTCGCTGCTCTTCATCCCGTCCCGCGCGCCGTTCGACCTCTTCATGCGGGGCGCCAAGCGTGGTGTGCAGCTCTACGTCAAGCGCGTCTTCATCATGGACGACTGCCAGGAGCTGATGCCGGAATACCTGCGTTTCGTCAAGGGCGTGGTGGACGCGCAGGACCTGTCGCTGAACATCTCCCGGGAGATTCTCCAGAAGGACCGGCACATCCAGTTGATGCGCCGGCGCCTGGTCAAGAAGGTGCTCTCCACGGTCAAGGAGATGCAGACCGGTGACGCCGAGCGCTACCAGACCTTCTGGTCGGAGTTCGGCCGGGCGGTCAAGGAGGGCCTGCTCGACGACTTCGACAACCAGAACACCATCCTGGAGATCTCCTCGTTCGCCTCCACCCACGATCCGGAGCGGCTGACCACGCTGGCGCAGTACGTCGAACGGATGAAGGAGGGGCAGACCGACATCTACTACGCCACCGGCGAGTCCCGCACCATGATCGAGAACTCGCCGCACCTGGAGGCGTTCCGGGCCAAGGGCTACGAGGTGCTGTTGCTGACCGACCCGGTCGACGAGATGTGGGTCTCCGCGGTGCCGAACTTCGACGGCAAGAAGTTCCAGTCGATCGCCAAGGGACAGGTCGACCTCGACACCGACGAGGAGAAGGAGAGCGCGGGCAAGGAGCGCGAGCAGCGGCAGAAGGACTTCGCCGACCTGCTCGGCTGGCTGACCACCCAGCTCGCGGAGAACGTCAAGGAGGTGCGGCTGTCGTCCCGGCTGACCACCTCACCGGCCTGCATCGTCGGCGACGCCCAGGACATGACCCCGACCCTGGAGAAGATGTACCGGGCGATGGGACAGGAGATGCCGGCGGTGAAGCGGATCCTGGAACTCAACCCGACGCATCCGCTGGTGACCGGGCTGCGGGAGGCGTACGAGCAGCGTAGCGAGGACCCGACCGTCGCCGAGACCGCCGAACTGCTGTACGGGATGGCGCTGCTCGCCGAGGGCGGTGAACTCGGCGACCCGGCCCGGTTCACCCGGCTGCTCGCCGATCGGCTCGCCCGTACCCTCTGATCCCTGCCGGGAAGGCGCGGCCGGCGCCCGGGCCGCCAGGCACCGCTTGGCGGCCCGGGGCCGCTGGCTACCGGCTTGCCCGCCGGGGCCGCTGGGTAAGACCAGCGCCATGAGTACGACGCTGAGCGCCGAGCCGGCCGCCGACCCGACACCCGGACCGGTCCTGGCTCCGGCCCAGGTGGCCCGGGTCGCGGTCGTCGCGCACCGGAAGAAGTCGCTCGGCGGCGGGCTCGACGAACTCCGCTCCCGGTTGCGCGGCGCCGGGATCGAGGACCTGCTCTGGTACGAGGTGCCGAAAAGCCGCAAGGCGCCGAAGAAGGTACGCAAGGCACTCGACAGAGGCGCCGAGCTGATCTTCGTCTGGGGCGGGGACGGCATGGTGCAGCGCTGCGCGGACGCGCTGGCCGGCTCGGAGGCGGCGCTGGCGATCCTGCCCGCCGGGACGGCGAACCTGCTCGCCACCAACCTCGGCATCCCGGAGGATCTGGCCGACGCGGTCCGGATCGGGTTGACCGGGTCGCGCCGCCGGATCGACCTCGGGCGGCTCGGCGGCGAACACTTCGCCGTGATGGCCGGCGCGGGCTTCGACGGGGAACTGATCCGGGAGGCCGACCGCGACCTGAAGGATCGGTTGGGTCGGCTGGCGTACGTCTGGACCGGGCTGCGGCACGTACGTGGCGAGACGACCCGGATGCGGATCCGGGTGGACGGCGCGGACTGGTTCGAGGGGGAGGCGAGCTGCGTACTCTTCGGCAACGTCGGCACGATCACCGGCGGCATCCCGGCCTTCGACGACGCCCACCCCGACGACGGATGTCTGGAGGTGGGCGTGGCGACCGCCAGCGGAGTGCTGGACTGGGCCCGTACCCTCGGCCGGATGGCGGTCGGGCGCTCCGACTCCTCGCCGTTCGTCCGGATCACCCGGGGGCGGAAGATCAACGTCCGGTTCGCCGAACCGATGAGCTACGAGCTGGACGGCGGGGCCCGCGACCGGGTCACCCGGCTCAAGGCCCGGGTCGCGCCCGGCGCGCTGACGGTCTGCGTACCCGACGAGAAGTCCTGACCTCATCCGCTCCCGGGTGCTGGTCAGCGAGCTGAGCCGGTGACCCGGTCGTCATCGGCCTGCCGGGTCCGCAGCCGGGCGGGCAGGTCGAGGATCGAGTCGAGCCGGCGCGCCGCCGGCACCGGTGCCCGGCGCTCCGGATCGATCAGGTACGCCGGGATGCCGGCCCGCTCGGGCCCGACGAAATCGGGCCGGTAGGTGTCGCCGACGAAGACCGCCGCACCGGCGTCGATGCCGAGGATGTCGAGCGTGGCCGCGTAGATCCGCGGATGTGGCTTGCACCAGCCCAGTTCGACCGAGGTGACCACGGCGTCGAAGTAGTCTGCCAGCCCCATCGCCGCGAGGTGACCGGGGACCAGGTCCGGCTGGTGCGTGTTGGTGACGACCGCGAGCCGGTAGTCACGGTGCAGGTCGCGTACCAGGTCGGGAACGCCGGGGAGGTAGCGCACGCCGGTGTTCCACTCCCGGACGTACTCCCGGGTGAACGCCTCGACGTCGTCCGCTGCCGGCGGCGGGCCGAGGAGATCGGTCAGGAACGCCGTGCCGACCTCGGTCATCGAGAACTCGGAGTCGTCCTCCGCGCTGCGCCGGTCGAAGTCGGCGAAGGCCGCTGACCAGGCGGCCAGGAAGTCGGCGTAGCCCAGGTCGGCGCCGAGCCCTCGGAGCAGGGCGTGCGAGCCCGGGTAGCCCTGTTCGGTGCGGCTTGCCGAGTAGTCGACCAGGGTGCCGAAGAAGTCGAAGAGGATGTGGGTACGGCCGGCGGCAGGCATCGCGCCATTCTCCCATCCGGCTCCGGCTCCGGCGCTCGGTGGCACGACGGGAAAATTCCGTCGAACCCGCCGCTGACCTCTGCGTATAGTCTGGCTACCCGGTCCGGCCGGGTGGCCCGGGGAGCCGGGTCGACGCTGGGGAGGTCGTCGCGGCCAGGGAAGTGGAGCGCAGGCTCATCGCGTCGAACAGGAAGGCGCGACACGAGTACGCGGTCCTGAAGACGTACGAGGCGGGAATCGTGCTGCGCGGCACCGAGGTCAAGTCGCTGCGGGCCGGGCAGGCTTCGCTGGTCGACGCGTTCGCCCAGGAGCGGGACGGGGAACTCTGGCTCTACGGGCTGCACATCGCGGAGTACGCCTACGGGACCTGGACGAACCACCAGCCGAAGCGGATGCGGAAACTCCTGCTGCGGCGCGTGGAGATCAACAGGATCCTGGACCGGATCCACGAGCCCGGCCTGACCCTGGTGCCGCTGTCGCTGTACTTCTCGAACGGCTGGGCCAAGGTCGAGCTCGGCGTCGCGCGCGGCAAGCGGTCCTACGACAAGCGCCAGGCCCTGGCCGAGCGGGACGCCAACCGGGAGATCGCCCGGGAGCTGGGGCGGCACCTCAAGGGCGCGTCCCAGCGGTCCCGGGCGGGCCGGGGCTTCTGAGCAGGGTCACCCCGCCGACCCGGCCCAGGAAGGCGGCGAGGCTGGCCGTGGTGCGTTCGACCTTCTCGGCCAACGTGATGGTCTCGTCGAGGCGCCGCCCGGCGTCCTTCTTTCCCCGCAGGTAGAGCGAACAGGCCAGGTCGGCGCAGAGATAGGCGCCGACGGAGTTGCCCTGCCGGCCCTCCCGTCCGGCCTTGCGGGCGGTCATCAGCGAGACCCCGTCTCCGGTGTGCGTGGTCAGGCAGAACGAGCACATGCTGCGCCGGACGCGCCCGGTCTGCGGCGCCGCCCGCAGCGTCACGCCGACGAGTCCGCTGCCGGACTCGGCGACCAGGTAGGCCCGCTCGGCGGCGGCGGGGTCCCGCCAACCGAGGAAGTCGAGGTCGGTCCAGGGGCGTTCGTCGAGGTCCCTCGGCACGGCGAGACGCTTCGCCTCGCCCTTCGTGCAGTTGACGAAGGAGGCGCGGATCTCGGGCTCGGTCAGGGGTAGCATAGGAACCAGCCTAATACCTCTAGGCGGACAGCAAACGATCCTAGGCGTGAGGTGTGGCACATGCACCCTGGTGCATCTTCCAGCCGGCCGCGTGCGGGGCTCACCGCCGAGCGGCTGACCCTGGCCGCGGCGGAGCTGGCCGACGAGGTCGGCTTCGAGAAGCTGACCATCGCGGCGCTCGCCCGCCATTTCGGGGTCCGGGACGCCAGCCTCTACTCCCACCTCAGGAATGCCCGCGACCTGCGGGTAAGGGTGGCGGCACTGGCCCTGACGGAACTCGCCGACCGGGCCGCCGCCGCGCTCGCCGGCCGGGCCGGCCGGGACGCGCTGGCCGCCTTCGCCGACGCCTACCGCGACTACGCGAAACAACACCCCGGCAGGTATGCGGCGGCACAGCTGGAGCTCGACCCCGAGACAGACACCGTGGCCGCCGACGCGGCCCGCAGGCACGCCGAGCTGACCCGCAGCATCCTGCGCGGATACCGGCTGGCCGAACCCGCCCAGACCGATGCGGTACGCATGCTGCACAGCACCTTCCACGGCTACGTGAGCCTGGAGCGGGCCGGTGGCTTCCGGCACCATCCCCGCTCGGTCGACGACTCCTGGGCCAGAACGGTGGACGCCGTCGACACCGCTCTGCGGCACTGGCCGGCGCAGTGACCCCGGCGACGGGGCAGGGCACCGGAGGGTAGGCGCGCGGGTCGGATCCTATATTGGTCCGCAGCCGAACCCGCCCCCTCTGGCTGTCAGCCCGAGCCGGTGCCGGGAAGACCCGACACGAGCCGGAGGTGGCCGTTGCACAGCCGGGCCGGGCAGCGCTGGGCGACGAGCTGGGCATCGATGCCGCAGCTCGCCGAGCCGGACAACATGCCGCCACCACCGTTCACCGGGCACGACCGGGTGCTGGCCGACAGCACGCTCCGGCAGACCATCCGGGTGTCGGTGGGCGGATCGCGGATCCGGTTGCGCCTCTCCAACGCCTTCGGCGGTGCACCGCTGCCGATAACCGCCGCCACCGTGGCGCTGCCGGAGGACGGCCGGGCCGGGGTCAGCGCTATCCGGCCCGGCAGCGCGCGGCCGGTGACGTTCAGCGGTCGCGGGTCGGTCTCCGTGCCGGTCGGGGCGCAGATCGTCTCCGACCCGGTCGACCTCGCCGTGCCGGCCCGGGCCAACCTCACCGTGACGCTCTATCTCGCGCAGGGGCAGGCGTCGGAGCGAATCACCTCGCACCCCGGCTCCCGGACCACCTCCTACCTGCTACGCGGCAACCATGTGGCGGAGTCGACGCTGCCCGGCGCCACCCCGGTCGACCACTGGTACCTGCTCAGCGGGCTGGAGGTGCCGGCCCGGCCCGCCACCGGGGTCGCGGTGCTGCTCGGTGACTCGTTGACCGACGGGCGCGGCTCCACCACCAACGGAAACGACCGCTGGCCGGACCGGCTCGTGGACCGGCTGCACGGGTACCGGCCCACCTCGGACGTCGCGGTGGTGAACCAGGCGGCTGGCGGCAACCGGGTACTCGACGACGGGCTGGGGCCGAACGCGCTGGCCCGGCTGGACCGGGACGTACTGGCACAGAGCGGCGTCAGCTGGCTGGTGGTGTTCGAGGGGGTCAACGACATCGGCACCGCCGAGGCCACCGAGCCCGCGCAGCGCGCCGTGACCGACGATCTGATCACCGCGTACGACCAGATCGTCACCCGGGCACACGCGCAGGGCATCCGGGTGTACGGCGCCACCCTGACCCCGTTCGGCGGCCACGCCGACTACGACGACCCGGCCGGGCTGCGGGAGGCGACCCGCCAGGCGGTCAACCGGGGTATCCGCACCGGCGACCTGTTCGACTCGGTGATCGACTTCGATCGGGCCGTACACGATCCGGCCGACCCGCGTCGGCTCCTGTCCACCGCCGACTCCGGCGACCACCTGCACCTCAACCCGACCGGCTACCGGCTGCTCGCCGATGCGGTCCCGGTCGGCCTCTTCCGCTGAACCTCTCGCCACACGCCCGACAACGAGGTCGGATCGACGAATCCCACCGGTCGCCGTCTTCTGCTCGGGAGTGGTCCCGGTGCGGTGGGTCCATCATGGTGACATGACGACCTTGACGTCTCGTTGCCTGGCCATCACGGCATGCGCGCTCACGATGACCTTCGTCTCGGTGGGCTGCGGCAGCGCCCAGGTGGGTGGCACTGGTTCCGCGAGCGCGCCGCCCACTGCCTCGAAGAGCGAAACGAGTTCCCCAACCAGCAGCTCGGCGCCTGAGCCCGCCCCGACCTCGAACCAGCCGAGCGCCCAGGACGGTACGAACTACCAGGCATGTCTTGGCGGCAACTGCGAGATCGCTGTGTCCAAACCGGTCACGATCACGTTGTCCGATTCTCCGGTCGGTGCCGGTCCCTTCACCGTGCGGAAGGTGAACGCCGACAGCGTCGAGGTGCGCATGGCCCTCCCCGCCGGGCCCAGTCTTGGCGCCACCATCAAGAAGGGCTGCACGACCGCCTTCTACGCGAACAACGCCAGTGGATTTGCGCACACATCGTGCTCAGGAGAACCAGAGGATGTCCTCGGTATGTATGTCAAGCAAATGGTGACTGTCAAGGGCATCACCGACGGCACCGCAATCCTGAACCTGAAGTCGGAGTGAGCGGCCCGCGCGATCGTGGGGCGCATCGCCCGGTGCCACCGAGTCCGAGATCACTCTCTGCTTACCGCATGGAGAGTCACATTCATACCGGTACGCGCCGACCTCGATGCGTTTGATGAGAGTGTCGCGACCCTGTCCCAGGCTCCGTGAGGCCTGGACGGCCCGGGAAAGTCCCGGCGAGTAGCGGCGCGATGGTCCGGGTATGGATCGCGACATGAGTGAAGAGCCGAGTGACCGGGTCGAGAACCGGGCCGCCCACCTGCTTCCCGAGGAACAGTCCGTCGGCAGCGACGACCCGGAGGCGCAGGCCGAGGCGGTGCTGGCCGAATCCGACGGGCGCGAGGCGGGAGCGGCGGTGCTGGCCGAGTCCGACCCCCGGACGACGGAGGCGGAGCGCCGCATCGCCGAGGCGGCGGCCGCCCCGGACTCGTTCCTGGAACGGCGCACCTCGGAGCAGACGGTGGCCCCGGAGCAGACGGCCGGGTCGGGGCAGACGGCCGGGTCGGGGCAGACGGCCACCCCGGAGCCGCCGGACTGACAGCGAGCAGCGCGGGTCAGATGGCGGTGGCCCGGGCCACCTTCCATTCCCCGTCGACCCGGTGCAGTTCCAGGACCACCCGGTTCTGGTCGACCTTCTCGCCGTCGGTGTTGGCGTTGCGGCGGTACTGGTTCAGATAGACCAGCAGCTCCACCTCGGCCGACTCCGCCCGGATCACCCCGCTGGCGGAGACCTCCGCGAGCACCACCGCCTGCTCGGCGACGGCGGTCGACTTCAGCGCCGAGGTCGTCTCGGCGTACTCGTCGGCGAACGGGCCGGTCACGAAGGCGCGTCCGTTCGCGACGCTGGCGTCGAAGCTGCGGTAGTCGTAGGAGAAGATGGCCTTGGCGGCCGGACCGGCGGTGGCCAGCGCCTGGCGTACCGCGGAGTCGCGCTGCTCGGCCCGGTGGTGGGCGTACCAGGCGGTGCCGGCCGCCATGCCGGCGAGCACGGTGGCGACGGCGAGGGCGAGGTGCAGGCGGCTACGGCGACCCTCGGCGGTACGGCGCCCTTCCGCGGTACGGCGCCCCTTGACGGTACGGCGCCCGGGGCGCAGCCGTCGGGCGAGCGTGGCGATGGACGTTCGCATCGGAGTGCTCCTCTCAGCCGACGAACTGGAGCCGGGAGACCAGCCAGGTGTCGGAGTCGCCTTCCCTGGTCAGGTCGACCTGGATCCGGTAATGGGCCGGCCGTCCATCCGGGGCGTTCACGTTCCGCACGGTCGCGTCCATCGCCACCAGTACCACCGCGTGGCGCAGGTCGCCGGAGAGCAGGCCGGCGCGCAGCACCGTACCCCTCGACTCGACCTTGTTCTCCAGCACCGCCTCCCGCACCTTGGCCTGGCCCCGGACGAACTCCTCCTTGAATTCCCCGGTGGCGCCGGCCGTGATCCGCTGGAGGTCGCTGTCCACGCTGGACGCGCTGACCGAGACGAAGTTGACCGTCGTCTGCCGCGCGGCGGCCAGGGCCTGCGTGTGGGCCTGCTCGACCGCCCGGTCCTGCCACCACCGGTAGCCGGAGACACCGGCCAGGGCGAGCGCCGCACAGAGCGCGGCGACCAGCGCGACGGTCGTCCCGAGCCGCCGCCCCGCGCTCTTCCGCCCGGCCGCCGCCCCGCCGGTCGCGCCGGCCGCCTCAGCTGTGCTCGCGCTACCGGCCCGTTCCTGGTCGGCCTCATCGTGGTCGGCCGGTTCCTGCTTGGCCTTTTCGCGGTCGGCCGGATTCTGTTCGGTCTCCTCGTGGTCGGCCGGATTCTGCTTGACCGGATTCTGCTTGACCGGTTCCTGGTCGGCCGGTTCCTGGTCGAGCCGTTCCAGCATCTCCCGCACCGGGTCCTCGGCGACCGGCATTCGCCGGGTCACCGTACGCCGGGGCACCGGTCGCCCGCCCCGGGCCGGCTGTCGCGTCCCGCCCCCCGACCGGCGTGCCCCGCCGGCCCGGGCCCGTCCCTCGGCGGATGTCGGCGGCGGGACGGCCGGCGTGCCCGGGTCGGCCGCTGCTGAGCCCTTCACCAGTTTCAACCTACGTTCCTCACCGCTGCGCATCGGTCGGCTCCTCGGATCGGTCATGGCGCTAGGCCGGCAAGTAGTAGTTGCTTCCAGGACTGGTCGCCGGCGAGCTGGTACTGCCCACCGGTCGTGCCGAAGGAGAGCGGCGTGCCGGCCGGGCCCAGCGCGACCCCGGTCGCCGGGTCGTAGCCGGCAACGGTGGCGGGGGAGACCGGCGGGGTGTGCTCGGCCGGCACGTCCGGCTCCGGCAGCGCCGGTCCGCCGGGTCGCGGCGGCGCCGGGTCGGTGCCGCCGGGCCGGGGCGCCGCCGCGCTGCCCCGGACACTGGAACCGCGGGCGGCCTCCGCCGCCGTGCAGCGGGTGGACCCGTCGTAGACGCAGGCCGGCGGGTCGGCGACGTTCAAGACGAGCCCGAAGTGCACCGTGCCGTCGCCGGGGGTGACGGTGAACGCGCCGTCCACCACCAGCGGATAGACCACCAGCAGTTGCTCGATGCCGGGCAGCCGCCGGGCGGCCACCCCGTTCACCGCGACCAGGTTGCCCAGCAGGGTACCGATCGACGGGTCCAGGTCGCGCAGCAGGCCGACGAGTTCGGTCGCGGCGGCCGGCCCGTCGGCGAGGATCCGCCGCAGGTCCGGGTCGGCGGTCCGGACCGTCTCGGCGAGCCGGGCCAGCCCGTCCGCCCAGCGGCGCAGCGCGGCGGCGGACTCCTGCTGGGTACGCAGCACGGTCCGCCCGTCCCGGATCAGCGTCACCGTCTCCGGCAGCCGTACCGTCGCCTCGGCGAGCAGTGCGCCGCTCGCGTCGAGGATCCGGCGCAGCGCCGCCTCGTTCCCCTCGAACGCGACGCCCAACTCGTCGATCACGACCGCCAGGTCGTCGGGGTCGATGGAGCGGACCAGCGCGTCCAGGTTGGCCAGCAGGGTTTCCGGGGCCAGCGGGGTGCCGGTGCGCTCCTTGGGGATCACCGAGCCGTCCCGCAGCCAGGGGCCGGTGTCGCGCTCGGGGCGCAGGTCGACGTACTGCTCGCCGACGGCGGAACGCTGCGAGACCACCGCGCGCAGCGCGTCCGGGACGCGTACGTCCTCGTCCAGCCGGAGTGCGACCCGGACCGCCTCGCCGTGCAGGTCGACCGCCTCGACCCGACCGACCGGAAAGCCCCGGTAGCTGACCGACGCGTTCGGGAAGACGCCTCCGGAGTCGGCGAAGTCGGCGTACACCAGATAGCCGCTGCCGAGCAGCCGGTCGCCGAGCCCGACGTAGCGGACCGCGACATAGCTGATCCCGAGCACGCTGACCAGCAGGAACGCCAGCACCTGGAGTCGGGCGGTACGTCCGGTCACTTCGACGACCCCCCGCCGAGTATGTCGAGCAGCCCGCCGGTCCGCCCGTTCGTCGCCCCGTCCGGCGGGGGCAGCAGGCAGCCGGGGGAGAGGATGGTGCCCAGCGGCAGCCTGGTGCCGGGCGGGAAGATCGTGCCCGGTGGCACCACTCCACCCGGCGGCAGCAGCCCGCCCGGCGGCAGCAGCGACCCGGGGCGGAGCAGTTCACAGCCCGGCGGCAGCTCGCACTCCGGCAGCAGCGGCGGCAGCCAGTCGATCGGCAGCAACCCGCCGACCGGCAGGCAGACCGGTGGCAGTACGCCGGGCAGCAGCGGCCCGACCCCGCCGGGCCGCCCGTCATCGCCGCCACCGGGGCGCTGCCCGCCGCCGCTCGCACCGGGCCGGTTGCCGGTGGCGCGGCCACCGGGCCGACTCCGGCCCGTCGGCGGCGACGTCGCCACCGGCTTGGCCGAGAAGAGGTTCGCCAGGATCGTCGCGGCGTCGAGGTCGGCGGTGAGGGAGAGGTTGATGTAGTCGCCGACGATCGCACCGGTGACGTTCGGTGGGAACGGGTACGACAACATGAAGTCGAGCGACTTCGGCAGTGCGTCGCCGGCCCGGACGAGTTGTTCGAGCGTCGGTTGCAGGGCTCGCACGCTTGCCACCAGGTCCTCCCGGCTCTCGGTGACCACCCGGGACCCCACCCGGCCCAGTTCGCCGAGCGCGGTCACCGCCTCACTGAGCCGCTTCCGCTGCTCGGCCAGTACGGCGAGGCCGGGGTCGAGCGCGGAGAGCGCGTCCCCGATCACGGCGCGCTGCCGGGCCAGCCGATCCGTCAGCCGGTCCAGCGCGTCCACCGCGCGGACCAGGTCCGCCTTCTGCCGGTCGAGCCCGGTCACGAAGGTGTCCAACTGGCGCAGCGCGTTGCGGGCGGCCGGTTCCCGCCCCTGCAACGCGGCGGCGAGTTCCTGGTTGATCGTCTTGAGCTGGGCCAGCCCGCCGCCGTTGAGCAACAGGCCGAGCGCGGCAAGCACCTCCTCGACCTCGGCCGACCGTTTCGTCCGGGCGAGCGGGATCACGGCGTCGTCGCCGAGTTGCCCGGCGGGTGGTTCGGTGACCGGGGCGGCCAGCGCGACGTACTTCTCGCCGAGCAGGCTGGTCTGCCGGACCGCCGCGGTGGCGTTGCCGGGCAGTCGCACGGTGCGGTCGATCCGGAGCCGGACCAGCGCGGTCCAGCCGCGCAGCGAGATCTCCCGGACACTGCCCACCGTGACGTCGTTGACCTTGACGGCTGACTGCGGCACCAGGTCGAGTACGTCGGTGAACTCGGCGGTGACCTCGTACGCCGGTCCGTTCGGCGCGCCGCCGGGCAGCGGCAGACCGGCCGCATCCAGGCTGCCGCAGCCGGTCGCCCCGACCGTCGCCGCCAGCAGCACCGCGACCGCCCGGGTCACCGTCCGGGCCTCGGCGAGGACCGGCCGGCTCATCGGACACCCCGCAGGATGCCACCGAGCGTGCGGTCGAGCGACACCTCCGGCCCCGGCGCTCCGGGCACGGGTGCTGCCGTGCCGTCACCGGCGGCCGGCGGCGTCGCCGGTGCGGGCTTGCCGGACGGCGGCAGGTTGAGCAGCGTGCGCAACTCCTCCGGGAGCGGGAGCCGCTTCAGGTTCAGGGTCTCGGCCAGCTCGAAGCAGCGCTTGGGCACCTTCGGCGCCGGCAGCGCGTCGGCCAGGGTCGCGCAGACGTACGCGGCCGGGTCGTACGGCCCGAGCAGGTTGTCCCGGGTGTCCAGGGTGCCGGACCGGGCGTTGTAGGCCAGGTTCAGGTTGGACAGGGTCAGCGGGGCCACGTCCAGGATTCTGATCAGCGCCTTCTGCTGCCGGACCAGCACGTTCGTCACGTCCGCCAGCGCCTCCACATTGGATTTCAGGATCGCCCGGTTGTCCCGGACGAACCGGGTCACCTCGCCGAGCGCGTTCGCCAGGTTGCGCAGCGCGGCGGCCAGGTCGTCCCGTTCGGCGGCGAGTTGGGTGGCCACGTCGGCGAGGCGGGAGTTGAAGGCCCGCACCTGCTGGTCGCTGCGGGCCAGCGCGGTGGTGAACCGCTGCAGATTCGCCACCGTGCCGAACAGGTCCTGCCGCCCCTCGGCCAGGGTGTCCAGGGCCCGGGAGAGCCCGTCCAGGGTGTCGTGCAGGTTGTCCCCGTTGCCGGCCAGGTTCGCCCGGGCGGTGCCGAGCAGCTCGTCCAGCGCCCCGTCGGCGTTGGCGCCGCCCGGTCCGAGCGCCCGGTTGAACTCGTCGAGGGCCCGGTAGATGTCGTCGATCTCCATCGGCGCCATCGTCCGGTTCACCGGCAGTTCGGCGCCGTCCGGCAGCCGGGCACCGCCGGAGAACGCCGGGGTGAGCTGGACGTACCGGTCGCTGACCAGGCTCGGTGGCACGATCACCGCCGAGGCGTCGGCCGGGATGTCGTGCCGGGCGTCGTAGCGCAGCTCCAGCCGGAGGGTACGACCGGCCGGGGTGATCGAGACGACCTCACCGATCCGCACCCCGAGGACCCGGACGTCGGAGCCGGTGTGGATGCCGACCGCCCGGGTGAAGTGCGCGACGAGGCGCCGCTGCGGGGTGCCCTGGTGCGGCAGCACGAACGTGGCGGCGGCGGCCACCAGTACGGTCACCCCGGCGGCGAGCAGTGCCCGGCGCCGGTTCGGTGCGACGGGGCGGAGCCGGCGCATCAGCGACCTCCGGTCGGCACGTACGGCTGGAGCAGCCCGCGCAGGTACGAGTCGAACCACCGGCCGTTGCCCAGCACGTTGGTGAAGGCGTCCAGGAACGGGCCCATCGTCTGCAACGTCCGCTCCAGGTCGTCGCGGTTGCGTTGCAGGGTGGCCACCACCCCGCGCAACTGGCGCAGCGTCGGCTCCAGCGTGGCGCGGTTCTCGGCGACCAGCCCGGAGAGCTGTGCCGACAGGTCCCGGGTGCCGACCAGCAGGTCGTGGATCGCGTCCCGCCGCCGGTGCACCTCGTCGAGCAGCAGGGCACCGTCGGCGACCAGCCGACGGAACTCCTCGTCCCGGTTCGCCAGTACGTCGGTGACGCTCCGGGCCCGCTCCAGCAGTTCGCGCAGTTCGGCGTCCCGACTGGCGACCGTGCGGGAGAGCCGGGAGAGCCCGTCCAGCGAGGAGCGCACGCTGCCCGGGGTGTCCGCGAAGGTCTCCGCGAGCGTGGTGAACGCGGTCGCCAGCTGCCCGGTGTCGATCTCGTCGAGCGTGCCGGCCAGCCCGGTGACCGCCTGCATCACGTCGAACGGGGACGCGGTGCGGGAGAGTGGGATCTCCGCCTCCTCGGCCAGCCGGCCCGGTCCGGCCGGCGCCAGCGCCAGGTACTTCTGGCCGAGAACCGTCTTGATCCGGATCGTCGCAGCGGTTGCCCGGCCGAGCCGCAGCTCGCCGTCGTCGATCCGGAACCGCACCCGCACGTACGTGCCGGTGCCGCCCCGGGCCAGGTCCACCTCGGTCACCTCGCCGACGCGTACCCCGGCGACCCGGACCTCGTTTCCCTCGACCAGCCCGCTGGCATCCCGGAACGCCGCCGCGTACGCCCGGTCGCGCAGCGCCGCGAGGTCGTCCAGCCGGAACGCGGTCAGCAGCAGCCCGGTCAGCACCACCAGCCCGACCGCGCCGATGGTGACGGGGTTGCGTTCCCGGAACGGTCTCACCGGGTACCTCCTGATCCGGCGCAGCGGGTTCACCGGGTACCTCCTGATCCGGCGCAGCGGGCCGCCTCGGAACTGAACGTGGCCGGGTTGACGCTCTGCCCGCCGAACGCCAGCCGGCCGTCGAAGTCGCAGACGAAAAGGTTGAGCCAGGAGCCGTCCGAGGCGACCCGGGTCAGCGCCTCGTACCGGTCGGGTAGCCGGCCGAGGGTGCCGTCGATGACCGCCGCGTTCCGGTTGAGGGTGCCGGCGAGGTCGCCGAGTTCGGTCACGTCGGCGGCGAGCGCCGGCCGTGCGTCGGCGAGCAGCGCGGCGGTGCTGCCGGTGAGTTTGCCGAGGTTGACCAGTGCCGCGCCGATCGCCTCGCGGTCGCCGGCCAGGCCGGAGACGAACTGCTGCAAGGAGCGGATCGTCTGGTCGAGTTCGGCGTCCCGGTCATCGAGGGTGGCCAGCACCGCATTCAGGTTGGTCACCACCCGGCCGATCACCGCGTCCCGGTCGGCGAGCGTGTTGGTCAGCGAGGCGGTGTGCGCCAGCAGGCTGGCCACGGTGCCGCCCTCACCCTGTAGCACCTGGATGATCTCGTATGCCAGCCTGTTGACGTCCTCCGGACTCAGCGCGGTGAAGAGTGGCCGGAACCCGTTGAAGAGGGTGGTCAGGTCGAGGGCCGGGGTGGTCTGGCCGATCGGGATCAGCCCGTCCGGGCGCAGTGGCGGCCCGCCGCCGGGGCCCTCGGCGAGCGCGACGTAGCGCTGGCCGATCAGGTTGCGGTAGCGGATCTTCGCCCGGACGGTGGTGCGGAGCGGCACCTCCTCGGTCAACCTCAGGGTGACCTCGGCGACACTGTCCTGCACCACCCGGATCGTGTCGACCCGGCCTACCCGGACTCCGGCGATCCGGACGTCGTCACCGGGGAGCAGGCCGGTGACGTCGGTGAACCGGGCCCGGTAGCTGGTGCCGCCGAAGTGCAACGAGCCGAGTGCCTGGGCGAGCATCCCGGTGAGCAGCAGCGTCACGGCGGCGAACGCGATCAGCTTGACCAGGGGGCCGACGGGTACCCGCCTCATCTGGCGTTCACCACCGCGCCGCGCAGCAGCGGACCCCAGAGCAGTACGGCGATGTCGGGCACCTGCACCGGCAGGATGCCGGTGGCGGCTCCGATGATCGGCTTGAGCAGGTTCCGTTCCTCCTCGGTGCCGGCAGAGCCCATCGCCGGTGGGTTGCCGGCGGCCGGGATTCCGTCGACGGCGGCGCCGGAGTTCGCCGGAGGCTTGCCGACCGGGAGCCTGACCGGGCCGGGGCGGGAGCCGCCGTGGTCGTAGCCGTCCTCGATCCGTACCTCGGATGCGGGTGGCCTCGGGTTCGGCAGCTCCCGGCACTGCGGGCCGGTCGATGCGCCGTACACCGGGGCGTCCCGGCCGGGCTGGTAGGCGCCGTTGTCCCGGGTCACCTCCAGCGTCACGTGCATCCGGCCGTTCCGGAACACCTCCTCGGCGCGTGGCTGTGCCCGTACCAGCCCCTGCATCAGGCACGGATACTCCGGGGCGTACGCGGCCAGCAGCTCCAGCACCGGCCGGCCGAGTTCGCCGAGCCGGATCACCTGGTCACCGTGCCGGTCCAGGAAGAGCCGGCCCACGTCGGCGGCGTCGGTCGACTCGGCGAGGAAGGCCGCGAGCTGGGTGCGCTGGTCGGCGACGGTGCGCGCGGTCGGGGTGACGTCCCGGAGGATCGCCAGCAGGTCCGGCAGGGCCGCGTCGTAGGAGTCCAGCACCGCCGCGAGCCGCCGGACGTCCTCGGTGAGCGCCGGCAGTTCGCGGTTGAGTTCGCCGAGGTAGCCGTCCAGGGTCTCCAGGGTCCGCCCGAGTTGCTCGCCGCGACCCTCCAGGGCGGTGGCGAGCGCGGCCAGGGTGCTGGCCAGCCGGTCCGGGCGGATCGACCGGAGCAGTGGCAGCGCCTCGTCGAGGACCCGTTCCAGCTCGACACCGTTGCGGCTGCGGTCCTGGCTGATCACGGCACCGTCCCGCAGCGGACCGGCGGTGGAGCCGGCGGGGGCGACCAGGGCCACGTACCGCTCGCCGAAGAGGGTCTTCGGCAGCAGCCTGGCGGTGACGTCGGCCGGTACCTGCCCGATCCGGTCCGGGTCGAGCGCGAGCCGCAGCCGGGCCCGCGTCCCGTCGCTGTCGACCTCGCGTACCTCGCCGATCGGCACTCCACGCAGCTTCACCTCGGCGCCGGGGTTGAGCTGCATCCCGGTCTGGGCGGTGTGCAGGGTCACCCAGGCGACCGGGGTGAAGACCTTGCGGTACTGCAACACGGCGAGCGTCAGCGCCGCACCGAGTACCACCACGAAGACGAGACCGAGGACGCGTCGGCCCCACGGCGACCCGCGATGCTGCATGCTCCCGTTCACCCCGCGATCCGTACGGTCGTGGTCGCGCCCCAGATGGCCAGCGACAGAAAGAAGTCGACGATGTTGATCGCCACGATGGCGGTACGCACCGCACGGCCGACCGCGATGCCGACTCCGGCCGGCCCGCCGCTGGCGTGGTACCCGTAGTGGCAGTGCACCAGTACGACGATCACGCTGAACACCAGCACCTTGCCGAACGACCAGAGCACGTCCATCGGGGGCAGGAAGAGATGGAAGTAGTAGTCGTAGGTGCCGGCAGACTGTCCGAAGTAGAAGACCGCGATGCTGCGGGTGGCCAGGTAGCTGGAGAGCAGGCCGATCACGTAGAGCGGGACGACCGCGACGAAGCCGGCGATCATCCGGGTGGTGACCAGGAACGGCAGCGAGGGCACGCCCATCACCTCGAGGGCGTCGACCTCCTCGGAGATCCGCATCGCCCCGAGCTGTGCGGTGAAACCGGAGCCGACGGTCGCCGAGAGCGCCAGGCCGGCGACCAGCGGGGCGATCTCCCGGGTGTTGAAGTAGGCCGAGACGAATCCGGTGAACGCGCTGCTGCCGAGCTGGTCGAGCGCCTGGTAGCCCTGGAGCCCCACCTCGGTGCCGGTGAAGAAGGTCAGGAAACAGATCACCCCGACCGTGCCGCCGGTGACCGCCAGTGCGCCGCGACCGAAGCTGATCTCGGCGAGCAGGCGTACCACCTCGCGGCGGTAGCGGTGCAGGGCCCGTGGGGTCCAGGCGAACGCCCGCAGGTAGAAGGCGAGCTGTCCGCCGAGGTTGTCCAGGGTACGCAGCATCGGCATCTCACATCCCCCGCTGCGGTACGAGCTGGAAGTAGACCGCGGTGATCACGAAGTTCAGCGCGAAGAGCAGCATGAAGGTGAGTACGACGCTCTGGTTGACCGCGTCGCCGACCCCCTTGGGCCCGCCCCGCGCCGTCATCCCGTGGTACGACGCGACCAGCGCGGCCACCGCACCGAAGAGCACCGCCTTGACCTCGCCGACGGCCAGGTCGGACAGTTGGCCCAACGCCTGGAAACTCGCCAGGTACGCCCCGGGTGTCCCGCCCTGCATCACCACGTTGAAGAAGTAGCCGCCGGCCACCCCGACGACGCTGACCAGCCCGTTGAGCAGCGCCGCGACCAGTGCGGCGGCGACGATCCGGGGTGCGACGAGCCGGTGCACCGGGTCGATGCCGAGCACCTCCATCGCGTCCAGCTCCTCCCGGATCTTCCGGGCACCGAGGTCGGCGCAGATCGCCGAGCCACCCGCCCCGGCGATGATCAGCGCGGTCACGATCGGGCTGGCCTCGCGCACCACCGCCAGCACCGAGGTGGCGCCGGTGAACGACTGGGCGCCGAGCTGGCGTACCAGGGAGCCGAGCTGTAGCGCGATCACCGCCCCGAACGGGATCGCCACCAGCGCGGCCGGCAGGATCGACACCGAGCTGATGAACCAGGCCTGCTGCACGAATTCGCGGACCTGGAACGGCCGCCGGACCAGCCCGCGCAGCGCGTCGAGACAGAAGGCGAAGAAGTGGCCGGGGCCGCGCAGCCGGGCGGTCACCCTGGCCGGGCCGGCCTGCCCGGTGCCGGTCGGCTGGCTCATCGGAACGCCTCGGTCGGCTGGCATCGCAGTGCCTCGGTCGGCTGGCTCATCGCAGTGCCTCGGTCGGCTGCCAGACGCTGCCCCGGACACCCTGGAACGATCCGACCGGCGGGGTGACGCCATGTTCCTCGCACCAACGGCCCGGCGGCTGCTCGGCGGGGCGGGGCCGACCGTCGGTGGGGGCGAGTTGCAGCGGGATCGGTGGCAGCGGCGGCAGTTCCACGCCCGCTTCCGCCTCGGCCCGCAACTCGTCGGAGTCCTTCTCCTCGGCCATCCCGATCGGGCCGATCCGCTGCGCGTTCAGGAACTGCCGGACCACCGGCTCGGTGCTGGAGAGGAGCATCTCGCGCGGACCGAACATGGCCAGCCGGCCGTGGTAGATCAGACCGATGTTGTCCGGCACCGTACGGGCGGTGTTGATGTCGTGCGTGACGATCAGGAACGTCGCCCCGGTCTGCTGGTTGAGGTCGATGATGAGCTGGTTGAGGTACGCGGTGCGCACCGGGTCGAGCCCGGAGTCCGGCTCGTCGAAGAGGATGATCTGCGGGTCCAGCACCAGCGCCCGGGCCAGTCCGGCGCGCTTGCGCATGCCACCGGAGATCTCGCCCGGCAGTTTCCGTTCCGCGCCGAGCAGCCCGACCATCTCCAGCTTCTCCTGCACCACCGCCCTGACCTCGGACTCCGACCTGCGGGTGTGTTCGCGCAGCGGGAAGGCGACGTTGTCGTAGATGCTCATCGAGCCGAACAGCGCGCCGTCCTGGAACAGCACCCCGAAGAGCCTGCGAACGTCGTACAGCGCGCGTTCGGAGAGCCGGGTGAGGTCCCGGCCCTCGATCCAGATTGCTCCACGGTCCGGTTTCAAGAGCCCGACCAGGGTCTTCAGGAACACCGACTTGCCGGTGCCGGACGGGCCGAGCAGCACCGAGATCCCGCCCGCCGGCAGCGTGAGGCTGACGTCGGACCAGACCGGTTGGCCGCCGAAGGACTTCGTCAGCCCTTCGACCCGTATCTCGACGCCCATCCGTCCACCGCCCGCCGCCGCTCCCGGTGGACTCCGCCCACCGCCGTCTCTGGTGGACATCGCGGCGGGCACCCCGGGCGTAACAGCGAAGTCCGGTAATTCTTCGACCACTTTCCGTGGTGCGAGTTTCCGTGGTCCGACGTCGAGCCGTCCCGCGGTGCCGGCGGACCGCCCCCGTCGGTGGTGCGATCCGACGGCTCCCGATACGGTGCCGTTGACCCGCCGGTAACTCCGGGCGTGGTGCCGGACGAAGGCGTGCCCCGACGAAGGTGTGCCCGACGAAGGTGCGACCGCATACATGACCGCAGCACCAGAGAATGAGCTCGTCGCCCGCGCGGCCCGACGCGACCCCGAGGCGACGGCGGCGCTGCTCGCCGAGGTCCGCCCCGGCCTGGTCCGGTACTGCCGCGCCAGGCTCGGCCGGGTCGGCGGCGCGTACGCCACCGCCGACGACGTGGCCCAGGAGGTCTGCCTGGCGGTGCTCCGGGCACTGCCCCGGTACCGGGACCAGGGCCGGCCGTTCGCCGCCTTCCTCTACACCATCGCCGCGCACAAGGTCGCCGACGCGCAGCGGGCCGCGATCCGCGACTCGGCCGTCACCACCGACGGTCCGCTGCCGGACGGGCCGGACTCCGCCCCCGGTCCCGAGCAGCGGGCCGTCGCCACCGACCTGGCCCGGCGGCTCTCCGCGCTGCTGGCCCGGCTGCCCGAGGTACACCGGGAGATCGTCCTGCTCCGGGTGGCGGTCGGCCTCACCGCCGACGAGGTCGGGGTCATCGTGGGGATGTCGGCCGCCGCCGTCCGGGTGACCCAGTCCCGGGCGCTGGCCCGGCTCCGCGCCCTGGCCGGCACGGCCCTGGACGAGGTTGCCGCATGAGTACCCTGCGAGGCGGAGCAGAGCGAGACGACGACACGGACGCGCGCGGCGACGCCGTACCGGGGCGGGATGGGGTGTTGACCGGCCGGGAGGACCTGAACCCGGATCCGACTGCCGAGCCGGATCCGGCGGTGGTCGCGGCCGACGACAGGTTGCTCGACGCGTTGGGTCGGGCCGAGTCGGCACCCGGTGACGACCCGCTGGCCGGGCTGCTCACCGCCTGGCGGGCGGAACTCGACGCCGACCTGCCCGGCTTCGACGTCGATGCCGCACTCGCCGCGACCGTGCCGCGCCAGCCCGCGGCGATCCCGCGCCAGCCCGCGACGATCCCGCGCCAGCCCGCGACGATCCCGCGCCAGCCCGCGACGATCCCGCGCCAGCCCGCGGCAGTGCCGCGTCGGCCCGCGGCCCCGAATCAGCCCGCGACATTCCCGCGTCGGCCGCGCGCCGGCCGGCTCGTCCGCCGGCTCGTCCTGTCCAGCGTGGTCGGTGTCGTGCTGACCGCCCTGCTCGGCCTCGGCGTCAACCATGCCGGGCCGACCAGCCCGCTCTGGCCGGTCGCGACGGCGGTCTATCCGGACCGGTCCGCGGTCCGCGCCGCCGAGCACACCATCCAGCTCGCTCGGGAGGCGCTGGCGGATCACCGCCACACGCAGGCGCGGGCGGAACTGGACCGAGCAGCCGTCCAGGTGACGGCGATCCGTGACCCGGCAGAGGCTGGCCGGCTGCGTGCCGAGATCGAGCGGCTCCGGCGCGGGCTACCCGGATCGGCGGACCGCTCCGAGGTACCTGCCGGCGAGCAGGCGCCCCCGGTCCAACCGGCCCCGACCACCCCCACCGCGCCGCGTACCCCTGGCGTTGCTCCACCGCCGACGGTGGGATCCGATCCGGCGCAGCCGGCACCGGCGACGCCGGCGGACCAGGACCTGCTCCCGGTGCCGCTACCCGTGTTGCCGTCGCTGCTGCCGTCCGGGCTGCCGCTGCTGCCGAGCGGCGGCTGTGTACTGCTCTGCCCGCCAGACTGACCAGGGGCACGTGCCACTCGTCCGGCGGACCGCCATAAGCAGTGTGGCGCGGCGGCCGATGGGCCGCCGCGCCACTGGGGCGATGCTTCAGGTGTTCGGGTCAGTCCGCGCCGCGAGACACTGTCGGCACCGCATCCCACCCCACCCAGGGTTAGCCGGTCGAGCAGCTCGCGGTGGGTGTGGTGTTGTTACCGTTCTTGTAGAGCGTGATCCCGAAGTTGTTGCCGTTGCCGTTCGGGCGGGCGGTGAGCGTGCCACTGCTGCCGCTGATCGAGGCATTCCAGCTGTTCTGCAGGCTCTGGCCGCCGTTGGTGCGGATGGTGACGACCCAGTTGTTGGTGCCGCTGACCGAGAAGGTCGTGTTGAACCGGTCGTTCCACTCCTCGGCACGGCTCACGCTGACGTTGCAGCTGCCACCGGGCGGGTTGGTCGGGCCGGTGGTGGGGCCGGGGCCAGGGTTCCCGCCGCCGCCTTCCCGGACGGTGATGTCGGAGCTTCCCTGGCTCTGGTAGCCCTCGGTCGCCATGACCTGGTAGGCCCAGCTGCTACCGAGGTTCAGGCCGGCGCGCGCCCAGGCGTCCATGTGGTTGCCGAAGGTGATCGTGCCGCTGCTGCGCTTCTGCTGGCGGACGCTCCAGAACTGGTAGAACGTCGCGGTGCCGTCGATCGACGGCTGGTTGACCCGCTGGCTGCGCAGGATGTCGTAGGTGCCACCGTCGGTGGTCACCGTGCCCATCCGGGTGGCGCCGCTGCTCGGGTTGTAGCTGCCGAAGTTCTCCACGACGTAGTACTCGATGAGCGGGTTCCGCGTCCATCCGTACAGGGCGAGGTAGGTGTTGTTGTTGCCCGGGTTGTAGGTGCCCGAGTAGCTGACCGTCCGCCGGCTACCGCTGGACCAGCCCTTGCCGCCGACCCAGTTGTTGGTGCTCCTACTCCACGAGCTGGAGTACCGGCCGTTCTCGCGCAACACCATGCAGGCGTCGCCACTGTCCTTCCAGAACGAGAAGTAGAACCCGTTGTGCGAGCCGGTGGTGTTCGAGCAGACTTGCCGGTCAGCCTCGGCGTAGGCGTTGGGGGCCAGCGCGGTGCCGCTGACCGCCAGCACCACGGCGCAGGCTGCACCGAAGAGCAGCCGTATGCTGCGTTTTCTCGATCTGGTGGGGGTGTGGTGCGTGTCGTTCATCTAGCTGCTTCCTCCTCGTGGTGGCTGGCGGGGGCCAGCGGCGCGGTACGACCCGGCAGGGCTGTCAGCCCCCGGTAACGGGCACCGGGCGCCAGCGTCGTACGGCGCGGTGGTGGTGGGCCGGTCGTCGCGCGGTCGACAACCGGAGGAGCGGAACGTGGTGGTAAGCCATCGACAGTGGTGGAGGTCTGCCGATGGCGACAGTATTCGTCGGGTTCCGGTCACATGTCAACGCTTCCCGGAAATATTGCGGAAACCGTCTGCTGGTAGCGATTCGCTCCGAGGTTGTTTCCGCAGGTCAGTGTATTGACTGACCGGTCGGGACGGCGGCTCGTCGGCCGGAATGACCGCTGGGTACCCGAGATCCGGAGGGACGTGACCGAAAGTTACGGAGAACTTCCGGACCATCTCGGGGGTCGGACGGGGGCCGGGAAGGGCTCGGAAAGGACCTCGCGGGTGGCGGCCCGGCCGCCACCCGCGAATGCTGGTCAGGATCGACGATTGCGCGGTCAGCCCCAGTTCTGCGGGGCCGGCTGCCGGGTGGTGACGTTGATCCGGTTGAAGAGGTTGGTGGTGGCGATCCAGAGTACGAGGGCCGCCAACTCCCGTTCGTCGAAGTGCTTGGCCGCGTCCGCCCAGATCTCGTCCGGCACGCCGTCGGCCCGGTCGGCCAGCCGGGTGGCCGACTCGGCGAGCGCCAACGCCGCGCGCTCGGCGTCGGTGAAGTACGGCGTCTCCCGCCAGGCCGCCACCGCGAAGAGTCGCTCGTCGGTCTCGCCGTTCTTCTTCGCGGCCCGGGCGCCGCTGTCCACGCACGCACCGCACCCGTTGATCTGGCTGGTCCGCAGGTGTACGAGTTCCAGCGTGGACGCCGGCAGTCCGACGGAGTGGATCTCCTTGTAGAGCAGGTTGACCGCCTTGACCGCCTCCGGCAGGAGCGCGGCGGGGTTGTTGATCCGTGCCTGCATGACTGTCTCCCTTGCGATCTTGAGTTCGGGCCGGTGTCGTTGTCACGCCGGCCCGTCCTCGTCCGTCGCTGTAGTGACGATCCCGGTGACGATGCTGTGACAAAAGTGGCATAGCTCACAATCTGGACAAGGACGACGAAGTGAGGGTTCTACCGTGAGTGACAAGGACCTGCTGGCCGAGCGGTTCGAGCGGAACCGGGCCCAGTTGCGCGCCGTGGCGTACCGGATGCTCGGGTCGTCGACCGAGGCGGACGACGCGGTCCAGGAGGCGTGGCTACGGCTGAGCCGGACCGACACCACCGGAGTCGACAACCTCGGCGCCTGGTTGACCACGGTGGTCGGCCGGATCTGCCTGGACATGCTCCGGTCGCGCGGCTCCCGCCGCGAGGAACCGCTCGATGCCCGTACCGTCGAACCCGTCGCGACCGGCGAACAGGCCGATCCGGAGCGCGAGGCGATGCTGGCCGACTCGGTCGGGCTGGCCCTGCTGGTGGTGCTGGAGACCCTCACCCCGGCCGAGCGGCTGGCCTTCGTCCTGCACGACCTCTTCGCGGTCTCCTACGACGAGATCGCCCCGATCGTCGGGCGCAGCCCGGCCGCGGCCCGGCAGCTCGCCAGCCGGGCCCGTCGCCGGATCCAGGCGGAGGCCGCTACTCCGGAGGCGGACCTGCCGCGCCAGCGCGAGATCGTGGATGCCTTCCTCACCGCCGCGCGCGGCGGCGAGGTCAGCACGCTGCTCGCCCTGCTCGACCCGGACGTGGTGATCCGGGCCGACCGCGTCGCCGCCCGGCTGGGCGGCCGCGCCGAACTGCGCGGCGCGGAGCAGGTCGCCGGCTTCTTCGCCGGCCGGGCCCAGGGCGCGCGGACCGCCGTCATCGACGGCGCGCCGGGTGCGGTGGTGGTGGCCGGCGGGCGGGTCCGGATCGCCATCAGCTTCGTCGTCGGCAACGGTCGGATCATCGCGCTGGACGCGGTCGCCGACCCGGAGCAGTTGCGCGAACTCGACATCGCGATGGTGGGCGACTGACCCGAGCCCTCGGGCGGCGGGGATGTCGTCGCGGTGCGCGCGGGCTCACCCCGTCGAGGGTCGCCCTGAACACAGCCGGGTGCGGCCGGGCTCGGTGAGCGCGTAGGTTACCAACAGGGATCAACAGGGGAGCCGTGATGAGTCTGACCAGGCCGGAGGCGGAGTTGGCGGCAGCCGGGTCGGCCGCTCGACCGCCCGCCGGACCGGACGAACCAGGTGACGAGCCGACAGACCCGGCGCCGCTTCCGGCGGTACCGGGTCTGGTGATGCTTACCGCCGACGAGGACGCCCCGGTGTGCGCGGACGGAACCTGCCGGTAGAACCGAGGAGAAGATCAGTGCAACTCGAAGTGTGGTCCGACATCGTCTGCCCGTGGTGCTACCTAGGGAAGCGACGGCTGGAGACGGCACTCGGGCAGTTCGCGCACGCCGACGAGGTCGAGGTCGTCTGGCGCAGCTTCCAGCTCGACCCGTCGTACCCGAAGGGGAAGCCCCAGCCGGTGCCGGAGGCCCTGCGGGCCAAGCTCGGCGCCTCGCCGGCCCAGGTCGCCGCGATGCAGGAGCACGTGACCTCGCTCGCCGCCGAGGAGGGACTGGACTACCACCTCGACCGGTCGATCATGGCCAACACCTTCGACGCACACCGCCTGACCCACCTGGCCCGGCAGTACGGGCTCGGCACCGAGCTGCACGAGCGGCTGATGCGGGCGAACCTGGTCGAGGGGGAGAACGTCGACGACGCCGAGACCCTGGTCCGGCTCGCCACCGAGGTCGGGGTACCGGCCGAGGCGGCCCGTCGGGTGCTGGCCGGCGACGAGTACGCCAAGGACGTCGAGGCCGACATCGCGCAGGCCCGGGCGTTCGGTGCCAGCGGCGTGCCGTTCTTCGTGCTCGACCGCAGGTACGGCATCTCCGGCGCCCAGCCGGTCGAGGCGTTCCTCTCCGCGCTGCGTACCGCCCACCAGGGCTCGGCGGCCGGCAGCCGCTGACCCGACCGTCCGCTGACCCGACCGTCCGCGGATCGGATCGGATCCGGCCGGCGGTGGCCGGCCGGAGCGGCACGGTGCCCGTCGGTTAGGGTCACCGGGCATGGGCGCTCTCAAGCCGTGGCATCTTCTACTGACCCTCGTCTGCTGCCTGGTGCCGCTTGCTGCCGTGGTGGCCGGCGCGGCTTGGTACGCCATGCGCCGCCGCTGACCGCCGCACCCGCCGGGAGCCGCTGCCGCCGCGCCCCGCCGAGAAGTCGCCGCGGAGCCGTCCGGACGCCGTCGCTGGCGCGTCTGGCCCGCCGGGGAAGACCGCCGAGAAGGGTGGCCGGTCAGCGCGCCGGCGGCGGTGGCAGCGGGCCGACGATCCGCTCGTAGGTCCGGGCCAGCCCGTCGATCAGGGCATCCAGGCCAAGCGCGAACGCACCCTCGTCGACGCTGCGCTGATGCTCGGCGAGCCGGTGCGCCTGGCCGAGGTGTGGATAGCGGGCGGTGTAGAGCTGCGGATCCCCGACGAAGCCCCGGGCGAACGACCCGAGCGCCGAACCGGTCACGAAGTAGCGCATCAGCGCGCCGATATGGGTGGCCCGGGCCGGTGGCCAACCGGCCTTGACCAGCCCGCCGTAGACGGCGTCCGCCATGGCCAACGCCGCCGGCCGCCGCCCCGGCCCCTGGGCCAGGTACGGCACGATGTTGCTGTGTGCGGCCAGCGCCCGCCGGTAGGAGTGACCCCACAGCCGCAGGGCGTCCCGCCAGTCGTGGGTGGCGAAGTAGGAGACGTCCACCTTCGCCGTGATGGTGTCGGCGACCGCGTCGAGGATCTCGTCCTTGGTCGCGAAGTGGTTGTAGAGTGACGGACCGCGTACCCCGAGTGTGGTGGCGAGTCGGCGGGTGGAGAGCGCGTCCAGTCCCTCGGCGTCGATGATCGCGGCTGCGGCGTCGACGATCCGCTGCCGGCTCAACAGGGCCTGGCGGGGGCGGGGCATGCTCGGTCGTCCTCCTCCTCGGTGGCCGCGATCCGCCGCCGGACCGGACTCGTGTGCCTCCCGCGCCGATCGGGGGTGGCGGGGCAAAACTTCCAGCGATAGTTTAACGGGCAACGGCCGGGACACCCGCCGGCCCAGGGATCCGGGAGCCCCGTCCCGCGCGGAAGTCCTCCCAGGTCACCCGCATCCACCCAGCGAGGAGTGCAACGTGGGCAGATTCGCCGACCGGGTCGCCGTCGTCACCGGGGCGGCCCAGGGGATCGGTGCGGCCACCGCCCGGCGGCTCGCCGCCGAGGGAGCCGCCGTGGCCGTCCTGGACCTGGCCGCCGACCGGGCGCGGCAGACCGCCGACGAGATCGTCCAGGCCGGTGGGAAGGCCAGCGGGTACGGCTGCGACGTCACCGACAGCGCGGCGGTGTCGGCCACCTTCGACGAGGTCGTCGCGGCGTACGGCCGGCTCGACGTGCTGGTGAACAACGCCGGGATCACCCGGGACAACCTGCTGTTCAAGATGCCGGCCGACGACTGGGAGGCGGTGATCACCACCAACCTGACCAGCATGTTCCACTGCTGCCAGGCGGCACAGCGGCACATGGTGCCGGCGAAGTACGGCAGGATCGTCAACCTGAGCAGCCGCTCCGCGCTCGGCAACCGGGGCCAGGTCAACTACGCGGCGGCCAAAGCCGGGGTGCAGGGGCTCACCGCCACCCTCGCGATCGAACTCGGCCCGTTCAACATCAACGTCAACGCCGTGGCCCCCGGCTACATCGCCACGGCGATGACCGCGGCCACCGCCGAGCGGGTCGGCGCCACCCCGGCCGAGCACCAGAAGTACTTCGCCGAGCAGACGCCGCTGCGCCGGGTCGGCCAGCCCGAGGAGGTCGCGGCGGTGATCGCGTTCCTGGCCAGCGACGACGCCTCCTACGTCAGCGGCCAGACGCTCTACGTCAACGGCGGTGCGAACTAACCCCACCGATCCGACGGAAGGACGACACCGTGGACTTCTCGCTCGGTGAGGAGGAGCGGGCGATCCGGGACACCGCCCGGGCCTTCATCCGCAACGAGGTGATGCCGCTGGAGTCGGAGGTGCTGCGCCGGGAACGGGCCCACCAGCCCGGGCTGCGCCGCGACGAGCTGCGGGAACTCCAGCTCAAGGCGAAGGCGTTCGGCTTCTGGGGCCTGGACACCCCCGAGGAGTACGGCGGGATGGCCCTGCCCGCCGTCACCCAGTCGCTGATCTGGACGGAGACCGGACGCAGCTTCGTACCGTTCCGGTTCGGGGGCGAGGCGGACAACATCCTCTTCGAGGCCGACGCCGCCCAGCGGGAGGAGTTCCTGATCCCCACCATCCAGGGTGACCGGATCTCCTGCTTCGCCATCACCGAGCCGGGGGCCGGCTCGGACGTGGCCAACATCCGGTTGCGGGCCAGGCGCGACGGCGACGACTGGGTGCTGAGCGGCGAGAAGACCTTCATCACCAACGGCAACGAGGCGGACTTCGCCATCGTCGTCGCGGTGACCGACCCGGATCGCGGGGTGCACGACGGCGGAGCGACCGCGTTCCTGGTCGACCGGGCGATGGGCTGGAAGTCCGAACCCATCCAGACGATGGGGGAGGGCGGACCGGCGTCGCTGGTCTTCGACGACGTACGCGTGCCGCACCGCAACGTCCTCGGCGAGCTGGGCCAGGGCTTCGCCCTCGGCATGCGCTGGATCGGCAAGGGGCGATACCTGATCCCGTCGCACGCCCTCGGCATCGCCGAACGCGCCCTGGGGATGGCCATCGAGTACGCCAACACCCGGCAGACCTTCGGCCGGCCGATCGGCGCCAACCAGGCGATCGGGTGGATGATCGCGGACTCGGAGACCGAGCTGGAGGCGGCCCGCTGGCTGGTGCTCCGGGCCGCCTGGACGGTCGACACCGGACACGACGCCCGGCACGCCACCTCGATGGCGAAGCTCTACGGCGCGGGCATGGTCAACCGGGTGGTCGACCGGGTGCTGCAGATCCACGGCGGCATGGGTTACACCCGGGAACTGCCGATCGAGCGCTGGTACCGACAGGTCCGGCTGCTGCGCATCTTCGAGGGCACGGACGAGATGCAACGACTGATCATCTCGCGGGACCTGCTCCGCGGTTACACGAAGCTCGGAGGCCACCTGGAATGAGAACGTTCGCCTCGCTCACCGAGCTCGCCGGGGCGGTCGGCGAGCGGCTCGGCCCCGGCCCGTGGCATCGGATCGAGCAGGACCGGGTGAACGCGTTCGCCGACGCCACCGGTGACCACCAGTGGATCCACGTCGACCCGGAGCGCGCGGCCGCCGGCCCGTACGGGACGACGGTCGCACACGGCTTTCTCACGCTGTCCCTGCTGCCGGTGCTGGTGCGCGACCTCTACCGGGTCGAGGGGATCCGGCTGGCGATCAACTACGGGCTGAACCGGGTGCGGTTCCCGGCGCCGCTGCGCACCGGTGAGGCGGTCCGGGTCGGCGCGGAGCTGCTCGAGGTCGCGCCGGTGTCGGACGGCGCGGTGCAGGTGCTCACCCGGGTCACCGTCGAACCGGAACGGGCCGGCAAGCCGTGCTGCGTCGCCGAGACCGTCACCCGGCTCTACAGCGAGGAACCACCGGGTTGAAACACCGGGGATCACTCCAGGATCACGACCTCCAGTGCCCGCAGTCGGGCGGGGTCGCCGAGGATGTCGATCGTCCGGATCCGTCCGTCCCGCACCGCGAAGAGCATCGCGATAGCGAGGCGCCCGTTCGGGACCACGGCGATGGCCGCCTGCCCGCCGACCCGGGCCACCCGGGCGAGCGGAGTGCGGTGCGTGAAGGTGAGCGCCTGCCGGGCGACGTCCCGGGCGCCGTGGACCTGCTGCGCCGCCCCCTCGGGCACCAACCCGGCGTCCGCCCTCGCCGTGACGTCCGGGTCGAGCACCGAGAGCAGCGTGTCGAGGTCACCACCGCGGGCCGCGGCGAGGAACGCCTCGACGATCTCGCGCTGGCGGGCGAAGTCGGGGTCGGGCACCTGAGCCGCCTGGACCCGGCGACGCGCCCGGCTGGCGAGCATCTTGGCCGCGCCCGAGGAGCGGCCGAGAATCGTGGCGATCTCGTCGAACGGTACGGCGAACATGTCGTGCAGCACGAACGCGATCCGTTCGGCCGGTGCCAGCGTGTCGAGCACCACGAGCAGCGCGACGCCGACCGAGTCGGCCAGCAACGCCGTGCGCTCAGGGTCGGGTACGTCCTCGTCGACCGGTAGCGGATCGGACCCGTACGCCTCCAGCGGTTCCTCCCGGCGCGCCCGACGAGCGCGCAGCATGTCCAGGCACACTCGCCCCACCACCCTGGTCAACCAGGCACCGAGGTTCTCGACGTCCCTCCCGTCCGAGCGGGCGAGGCGGAGCCAGGCCTCCTGCACGGCGTCGTCCGCCTCGCTCCGCGAGCCGAGCATCCGGTACGCCACCGCGCGAAGATGACCGCGATGCGCCTCGAACCGCTCCGCCAGCCGTTGATCGTCCATGGTTACCTTTCCGCTCCGCCAGCCGTCATAGCACCGACGGACGAGACCGAGCCAAGGTAACGAGGAGGCGTTGTGGCGGCAATCCTGTCCACGATTGAGATCGAGCGGCCACCGGACGCGGTGTTCGGCTACGCGACCGATCCCTCGCGATTCCCGGAATGGCAGCGGGACGTGCTCAGTGTGCACCTGGACCAGGAAGGTCCGATCGGCGTCGGGACGCGGTTCACGACGATCCGTCACATCGCGGGCGCGGAGCGCGGGCAGATTCAGGAGGTCACCGAGAGCGACTTCCCGCACCACTGGGCCTCGCGCGGCATCGACGGCCCGATCAGGGCCCACGCCAGCATCACGATCGAACCGGTCGACGGCGGCGCCCGGTCGCGGGTCACCTTCGCCCTCGAATTCGAGGGGCACGGGGTCGGTGTCCCGATCCTTCCACTCGTGCGGCGGCAGTACCGCAGGGCGTCACCCCGGAGTTTCCAGAATCTCAAGGACCTGCTCGAAGGCGGTCGCGTGCGGTAACCCAGGCCCGTCGGAAATGGGTGACCGGAATCAGTCGGACTCCGCGAGCAGATGCACGATACCGGCCGGATTCTTGATCCAGTGGGTTCTGGAGCCGGGGTTCTCCAGCGGTTCCACCTCGTCACACGGCTGAATGCCGATGTCGGCCAGCCTGCCTGTCGCCGCGTCCAGATCGTCGGTGTGGAGTTGCAGCCACAGATCGGGCTGACTGTAGTTGTCGACACAGTCGAGCCAGAGGGTGTTGGGACCGAACCGCACCGAATGGGTCCTCGAAACGGTCGGCGCGGAGGAGGCATCCTCCTCTTTGACCTCGAAGCCAAGGGTGTCGCGGTAGAAGTCCACCGTGGCCTCGTACTGCGCCTTGGGGATCTTCATGGCGATGTTGACTCCGGCGGTGATGGCGGGCTTGGTCATTCGACTCCTTCCGTGGATACCCCCGCAGGATCCGGGTGGCGTCCGGCGGGCTGTCGGGCCGTCGGGCGGTCGCGTTTCGGCAGCCTGGCGACGATCGCGGAATGGGAGGCGTCGACCGCCTTCCGGTTCGGGCCGCACTTGACGCCGACGCTCGACCGCGACTCCTGGCCGAGAAGGGCGAAGATCCTCGGCCCGACCTTGACCACCACGTCGCCCTCCCACGGCTCGCCCTGCCAGGCGCCCGGCTTGGCAAGGCAGTAAGCGAGCATCTCCGCCCAGGTCACCCGGCGTCCCCCTGTGCATCGGTCGGGTGTGACGGTCCCATCTTGGCAGACGGCCTGGCCGTACCTGCTCCTCGCGGTCGAGGTGACGGATGGCGCGGCGACCGGGCGGCCGGCTGGTCGCGCCCGCCGCCGTCCCGGTCGGAGGTGCCGACCTCAGTCGAGGAGCTTGTCCAGCGTGATCGGCAGCTCCCGGATCCGCCGCCCGGTGGCGTTGTAGACGGCGTTGCCGATCGCGGCGGCGACCCCGACGGTGCCGAGTTCGCCGATCCCGCGCGCGCCGAGCGGGTTGAACAGCAGATCCGGGTGGTCCAGGAAGTGCACGTCGATCGGCGGGATGTCGGCGTTCACCGGCAGCAGGTAGTCGGCGAAGTTGGCGTTGGCGATCCGGCCGGTCTCCGGCTCGACGATGGCGCTCTCCAGCAGTGCCTGGCCGATGCCGAAGATGACCCCGCCGATGATCTGGCTGCGGGCGGTCTTGGCGTTGATGATCCTGCCACCGTCGACCACCGTGGTCATCCGGTGCAGCCGGGGCTCGCCGGTCCACCGGTTGACCCGTACCTCGCAGAAGTGCGCGGCGAACGAGGTGAAGGCGTGCTGACGGTGCTCCGGGCCCGGGCCCGCGCTGCCGGTCGCCTCGACGCCCGGCGATCCGACCGCGCGCAACAGCTCCGGGAAGCCGATCCGCCGGTCCGGGGCGACGAGATCACCCCGGTCGTACCGGACGTCGGCGGCGGGCAAGCCGTGCAGGGGCGACCGCTCGTCGGTCACGGCGAGCGTGATCAGCGCGTTCGTCGCGGCCTCCGCGGCGGCGGCCACCGCCGGGCCGGTACTCGCGGTGGAGGCCGAGCCGAACGAGCCGATGTTGGCGGCGAGGCTGGAGTCGCCGAGGTCGCTGCGGATCCGGGAGACCGGCAGGCCGAGCGCCTCAGCGCCGAGCACGGCCAGCACGGTCCACATTCCGGTGCCCAGGTCGGCGGTGGCGCTGGCCACCGAGACATCCCCGTCGGGCTGGAACCGGACCGTCACCGAGGCCGGGAACCGCTCGCCGGGATAGTTGGCGGTGGCCATCCCCATCCCGACCAGCCACTCGCCGCGTACGACGGCTCCGGGTGTCGGGTTGCGGCGGGCCCAGCCGAATCGCCGGGCGCCGACCCGGTAGCACTCGTCCAGGTGCTTGCTGGACCACGGCACGTTCCGGCCCGGGTAGACCGTGGCGTAGTTGCGCAGCCGCAGCTCGACCGGGTCCATCCGCAGTTCGGCGGCGAGTTCGTCGAGCGCGGTCTCCACGGCGAACGAGCCGGACTCCTGGCCGGGCGCCCGCATCCAGGTCGGCGGCGGCACGTCCAGCGTGACGATCTTCTGGTCCAGGTGCAGGTTCTCCGTCTTGTAGAGATAGCGCGAGGTGGCGTGCGCCGAGCCCTCGAAGATGCCGCCGGAGGCGGACTGGCTGGCCCAGACCTGGTGCTTGAGCGCGACCAGGGTGCCGTCCCGGCGGGCGCCCAGGCGCACCGTCTGGCGTACGGCGGAGCGGTTTCCGGTGATCGTGAAGGTCTGCTCCCGGGTCAGCACGACCTTGACCGGCCGGCCCAGCGTGCGCGCGGCGGCCGCGGCGAGCAGCGGATGTGCCCACGTCGCGATCTTGTTGCCGAAGCCGCCGCCGACGTGCGGGCTGACCACCCGGACCCGGGCGGCCTCGACGCCGAGCGCCGCCGCCATCGCGCCGACGGTCAGCGACGCGCTCTGGGTGCCGGTGTGCAGGGTGAGCGCCCCGTCCTGCCAGACGGCGACGCAGGAGTGCGGCTCCATCGCGCTGTGGTGCTTGCCCGGCTGCTGGTAGGTGCCGGAGATGGTCACCTCGCTGGCCGCCAGCGCCTCGTCGATCGAACCGACCCCGTCGGCCAGGAACTCCAGCCGGGCCGGCTCCCCCGTGATCGGGCCCGGGTCGGTGGCCCCGGCGATGCCATCGGCGAAGGAGATGGCCGCCGGCCGTACCTCGTAGTCGGCGGTGACCAGTGCGGCGGCGTCCCGGGCCTGCTCGAACGTCTCCGCCACCACCAGCCCGATCGCCTGGCCGTGCCAGCGCAGCTCGGCGTCCTGCAACGGCAGCCAACTGTGCCCGACGCTGAACGGCGTGCCGGTGCCGACCAGCGGCAGCGGGTGGAACGGGGTGTAGACCGCCAGTACGCCGGGGGAGGCTTCGGCGGCGGCCACGTCCATCGCCCGAATGGTGCCCCGGGCGACCGTACTGAGGAGCAGGTAGCCGTGTGCGAGCCGCTCGACCGGCTGGTCGGCGGCGTATCGCGCGCCGCCGGTGACCTTGAGCCGGCCGTCGACCCGGTTGACCGAGACCGTTCGTGCCGCGCCGCTCATAGCGACTCCACCAGGTTCGTCAGGGCGCGCACGATGGTGCGCCGGACCAGCGTCGTCTTGAACCGGTTGTGCGCCAGGGGCCGGGCGCCCTGGACCGCCAGCTCGGCGGCCGCCTCGAACACCTCCGGCCGGGCCGCCCCGCCGCGTAGCGCGTCCTCCACCGCAGGCAGGCGCCAGGGCCGGGTGCCGACCCCGCCGACCGCCACCCGTACGTCCCGGACCACGCCGTCACGCAGGTCCAGCGCCACCGCCGCCGAGGCGAGGGCGAACTCGTACGACTGCCGGTCCCGGATCTTCAGGTATCCCGACCGCCTGGCCCAGGGCAGCGGCGGCACGGTGACCCGGGTGACAAGTTCGCCCGGCCGCAGGTCGTGCTCCCGGTCCGGGGTGTCCCCGGGCAGCAGGTAGAAGTCGGCGAGCCGGACGTCCCGGGTACCGCCCCGGCCGACCAGCCGGACCCGCGCGTCCAGCGCCACCAGGGCTACCGCCAGGTCGCTGGGGTGGGTGGCGACGCAGGAGTCGCTGGTGCCGAGGATGGCATGGCCTCGGTTCTCACCCCCGATCGCCGGGCAGCCGGAGCCGGGCCGGCGCTTGTTGCAGCCGGTGCCGGTGTCCCGGAAGTAGCCGCAGCGGACCCGTTGCAGCAGGTTGCCGCCGATGCTCGCCATGTTGCGCAGTTGTGGCGAGGCGCTGCGCAGCAGGGCCTGGGCGAGCATCGGATATCCGCCGGTCACCAGCGGGTGTTCGGCGACCTCGCTCATCCGTTCCAGCGCACCGACGTGCAGCCCGTCCCGGTCGACGTGGACACCGCGCAGCGGCAGGCGGTTGATCTCCACCACCTGGCGCGGGGTCATCACCTCCAGCTTCATCAGGTCCACCAGGGTGGTGCCGCCGGCCAGGTAGGCCGTGCCGGCGCCGCCGCCGGCCAGCGCCTGCGCCACGCTCTGCGCGCTGGTGTAGCCGAAGGGCCTCATCGTCCGGCCCCGCCGCGCCGGGCCGTGCGGACGGCGGCCACGATGTTCTCGTACGCCCCGCAGCGGCAGATGTTGCCGGACATGTGCTCGCGGATCTCCTCGTCCGAGCCGGCGTGCCCCTCGTCGAGCAGCGCCACCGCCGACATGATCTGTCCGGAGGTGCAGAACCCACACTGGAAGGCGTCGCAGTCGATGAACGCCTGCTGCACCGGGTGCAGCCGGTCGCCGTCGGCCAGCCCTTCCACGGTGCTGACGCGGCGGCCCGCGGTGGTGGCGGCCAGGGTCAGGCAGGAGAGCACCCGGCGGTCGTCGACGTGCACCGTGCAGGCGCCGCACTGCCCCCGGTCGCAGCCCTTCTTGGAGCCGGTCAGCCCGAGCCGCTCGCGTAGCGCGTCCAGCAGGGTGACCCGGGCGTCGAGCCGCAGCCGCTCGGTGCGTCCGTTGACCACCAGGGTGATCTCGACGGTTGCCGCGCCGGCCGGCTCGGGTGCCGGCGCCGCCCCGGCCGGCTCGGCCAGCCCGGCGCCGATCGCGGGCCCGGCCGTCGCGCCGACGGCCAGCCCGGCGGACGCGACCGCCGTCCGGTGCAACATCCCGCGCCGGGACACCCCGCAGGGTGGGGCGTCGACGGGGGGCGAGTCCGATCCGGACCCACTGCTCATGACACACCTCCGGACGTGCCGCCGGCCGGCGTGGGGCGCGGGTGTGCGCGGTGCGGTGGGCACCGGAGCGCGGCCGGGGCCCTCCAGTAAACCAAAGAAGATCTTCAATGTCGATGGATCGCTGGCAACGCGTGTCGGTTGGGGCGGGTGGCGCTATTCATCGATATCTGTCATGCTCTTGCGCCATGGTCCGGCTGACGAAACGGTTCCCCCTGATCCTCCTCGCCACCGTCGCGGTGATGGCCGGCGGCGGCGCCGCGCAGGCCGGCGGCGGCCCGTCCGGGCACGGTGGCGGGCCCGCCGGCTGCGGTCCCCGTAAGCTGCTGTTCTGCGAGGACTTCGAGCGGCTGCCCACCGGCGGCGCCGCCTCGCTGGCCTGGGGCATCGACACCAAGGACGGGATGCTGACGGTCGAGCGGCACCGGCGCGACAAGGTGCTGCGGGTGCACACCGAGGGGAACGGCCGGGCCTTTCTCAAGGTCGACGACTTCACCGCACCGGGCAACAGCTTCTACGGCCGGATGCGGCTGAAGGTGGACGCCTTCCCGACCGCACCCGACTGGGCGCACTTCACCCTGGTCGAGGCGACCGGTCCGGGCAGCGCCGAGATCGTCCGGCCAATCGGCGGCCAGTGGGCGCCACCGCTGGGCGGGTCGTACTGGGGCGTCGGCGCCGACGGTGGCCCGACCGGCGACTGGACGAACTGGCGCGAGTCCGCGCCCACCGTGGAGGACCGCTGGCAGTGCTTCGAGTGGCAGTGGGACGCCACCGACAACCGGATCGCGGTCTGGATCGACGGGATCGCCCAGCCGGAGATGACGGTGAGCACCACCGAGCACGGCGGCAACCCGGTCGACTTCGTCCTGCCCCGCGCGGACACGGTGAAAATCGGCTGGCAGCTCTACCAGGGTGGCCCCACACCGGACCACTTCGACCTCTGGCTGGACGACATCGCCCTGGCGACGAACCGGGTGGGCTGCGGCCGCTGAGAGCGGCTCCCTCTGGGATCGCTCCCAGGGGAGGGTCGACGGAGCGCTACTCTGGTGCTCCGTCCCCTTGAGATGTACGGAGAGCTGATCACGTGACCGCGCCCCAGGACGGAGGCTACCCCGCCTTCCCGATCGACGTCCCGACCTCGGCCCGGATGTACGACTACTCGCTTGGCGGCAAGGACAACTTCCCGGCGGACCGGGCGGCCGTCCAGTTCGTCAACTCGCAGTACCCGGCCAGCCTGGACGTCACCCGGGAGAACCGGCTCTTCCTCTACCGGGTGGTCCGGTTCATGGCCCGCGACCTGGGCATCCGGCAGTTCCTCGACCTCGGCAGCGGGCTGCCGACCCAGGCGAACGTGCACCAGGTGGCGCAGGAGTTCCAGCCCGGCGCCCGGGTGATCTACGTCGACGTCGACCCGATCGTGCTGGCGCACGGGCGCGCCCTGTTGGCCAACGACGAGACGACCCGGGTGATCGCCGCCGACGTCACCGAACCGGAGCAGATCCTCGCCGACTCCGACGTCCGCGAGATGCTCGACTTCTCCCGGCCGGTCGGGGTGCTGCTGCTCTCCGTCACCCACTCCATCGTGGACGACGACAAGATCCACCACCTGCTCGCGGTGCTGCGCGAGACGATGGCCCCGGACAGCTATCTGGGCTACTCGCAACTGGCCGGCACCGACCGGGCCGGGGTGGACGCCGGTAACGCGATGGTGGAGAAGATGGGCATCACCTGGAAGAACCGGATGGTCGACGAGGTGGCGGAGTTCGTCCGCGACTTCGAGCCGGTCGAGCCAGGGCTGGTCAACGTCAAGAACTGGCGCCCGGACCCGAGCCAGCCGCCACTGGCGCCGGTCGACGAGGCGCTGCGGCCGTACCTCGGCAAGGGCGCGGACGAGACCCGGTTCTACGAGTACGGCGGCGTACTGCGGCGACCCTGAGTCCGCCGCGTCTCGTAGACTCCGGTGCCGTGACGGCCCTCAGCTTCGCGCTCTCTGTCGACTACGGGACCTCACACACCGTCGGCATGCTGCGGTGGCCGGACGGCCGGGTCCGGCCACTGGTGTTCGACGGCTCGCCGCTGCTCTCCTCCGCGGTCTTCGCCACTCCCGACGGCCGGATACTCGTGGGGCGGGACGCGGAGCGCAGCGCGCGGATCGACCCGTCCCGGTACGAACCAAACCCGAAGCGGATGGTCGACGCGGGTGAGTTGCTGCTCGGCGAGCGGGCGTACCCGATCGCCGAGCTGGTCGCGGCCGGTTTGCGGCGGGTCTACGCCGAGGCGGTCCGGGCGGCCGGGCAGGCGCCGGCGACGGTGACGGTCACCCACCCGGCGACCTGGGGGCCGGCCCGCCGGCAGGTGCTGCACTCGGCCGCCGCTCTCGCCGGGCTGCCCCGGATCGGGCTGGTGGACGAGCCGTCCGCCGCCGCCGCGTACTTCGTCCGGGTGCTCGGGCGGCAACTCGCGCCGGGCCAGGCCATCATGGTTTTCGACCTGGGCGCCGGCACCTTCGACGTGAGCGTCGTACGCCGCACGCCCCGCTCCTTCGAGACGGTGACGACCGGCGGCCTGGACGCGTTCGGCGGGGTGGACCTGGACGCGATCGTGGTGGAGCGGATCGGCGCCGCCGTGGCGGCGGGCGATCCGGAACGCTGGCGTCGGCTGACCGTTCCGGCCGGACCGGAGGACCTCCGCGACTTCCGGCTCTTCTGGGACGACGCCAAGGCGGCCAAGGAGATGCTCTCCCGCCAGCCGACGGCCTCGGTCCACCTGCCCATCCTCAACCGCGACGTGCACGTGACCCGGGAGGAGTTCGAACAGGCGGCCCGACCGGTGCTGACCCGAGCGGTCCGGTTGGCCGTGGAGACCCTCGACGGCTACCACCGGGATCACCAGGTGCGGGTCTGCGCCGTCTTCCTGGTCGGCGGATCGACCCGGATCCCACTGGTGGCGACGTTGCTGCACCAGCGGTCGGGGATGGCGCCGGTCGCGATCGAGCAACCGGAGTTCGTCGTGGCCGAGGGTGGGCTGCACCTGCCGGCGACGACGACCGGCGAGCCACCGGGCGTCGCCGGCCCCGCCGTGGCGGCGGAGCCGCACGCCAGGGTGACTCCGCCGGAGGCGCCCGCGCCGCTGCCCGCCGGGGCCACCGCGCCACCCGGTGCGTCCGCGCGGGTGTCACCGTCGCCCGGTGCGTCCGCGCCGGTGCCGGGTCCGCCCGCTGCGTCCGTGCCGTCGCGGGGTGCCGGCCCGATCGGGCCGCGGCGACGCCGCCGGGTCGTGGTGGCCGTCGCCGCCGCGGCGGCGGTGCTGGTGCTGGCCGCCGTCGGCGGCGTGACCTGGTGGCGGGCCGCCGCACCCGGACGCGCCTTCGGCGGCGACGACGACCTGCGCGAGTTCGCGGGACGGTTCGTCAGCGCCGCCGACGGGTGCGAGCGGCTCGACGACGCGGCGCGGCACCGGGACGAGACCGGGCTGGCGATGCCCGACGAGAAGTTCCGAGCCGTCGTGCGTTGCCAGGGCGGCGACTGGATCGGCTACTTCTACAACTCCGGTGCGCCCCGTGGGCTGCCGGGCGGGTCACCGGACGACCACCGGACCCAGATCTCCGAGGGCGTCATCGACCGGTACAGCGGGGTGGCGGAGCTTTCCGGCGAGGTGACCCAGCTGGCCCGCAGCGGCGCGTTGCAGGCGTACGTGGAGTTCCGGGCCGCCGACGACCGGCCCGGCATCTACTGGGAGCCCACCGACCGGTACACCTACCGACTCGGTGCCGTGGTGCTCAACCTCGACCCGGCAGCCGGGATCGAGCCGCTGCGGAAGATCTGGCGCGACCACGCCTGACGGCACGCCCGACCACCGGGCGGTGCTGGGGGAACAGCACCGTCCGGAGCGGGTCCCGGGCCTTGCCGCCGTCTACCATCTACCGGTCGAGCGTGCGAACCGCCGGAAGGACAGATGAGCCAGTACGCATTGTTGATCTCCCCGTCGTCGAACCGGGTCTACGCGGACGCCTCGGTGACGCTGACCCGGGCCGAATTGGCGATCTTCGACCGGGCCGTGCTCGGCGGCCGGCTGCACGACATCACCGAGACCGTGTTCGGGGGCGTCCGCTACGTCACCTTCACCGCCGACCAGCTCGACGGGCGTGACGTCGCGTACCTGGCCAACCTGTCGTCGGTCTACGTGTTGTTCGAGGTCGTCGACGGGCTGCTCCGGCCAATCGAGCTGCGCCGGCTGGACCGGTTCGACGACGACCTGCTGACCATCCCGAAGTATCCGGGCAAGACGAACGAGCAGTTCACCAAGCTGCTGCTCAACGTGACGATGCTTGCCTCGGACTTCGCCCCGCAGATGCTGGACCGCAAGTTCCGGGTGCTCGACCCGCTCTGCGGCCGGGGCACCACCCTGAACCAGGCGCTGATGTACGGGTACGACGCCGCGGGGGTGGACCACGACCGGACGGACTTCGAGGCGTACGCGACGTACATCCAGACCTGGTTGAAACGCAAGCGGGTGAAGCACCGGGCCGAGTTCGGGCCGGTACGCCGCAACCGGCAGGTGGTGGCCCGGCGGTTGCAGGTCGACCTCGCCGCCGACAAGGAGTCCTACCGGGCGGGCCTGACCCAGCGGCTGGACGTGGTACAGGCGGACACCGTCCGCAGTGCCGAGTTCTTCCGGCCCGGCACCCAGGACCTGTTGGTGACCGACGCCCCGTACGGCGTACAGCACGGTAGCCGCAGCGCCGGCCGAGGGCTGGCCCGGAGTCCGCTCGCGCTGCTCGCCGAGGCGGTGCCGGTCTGGGTCGAGCTGCTCCGGCCCGGTGGGGCGCTCGGCATCGCCTGGAACACCCAGGTGGCCCGCCGGGACACCGCGGCCGAGATCCTCGCCGATGCCGGCCTGGAGGTGCTGGCCGACGGCCCGTACCTGGAGTTCACCCACCGGGTCGACCAGGCGATCGTCCGGGACGTGCTGGTAGCCCGCAAACGCTGAAGGGATGTGCCGGTCGCCCCAGAACGCTGAAGGGACGTGCCGGTCGCCCGCGACCCTGCGGGGGTGTGCCGGTCGGGCAAGGGCCCCGGCTCCACCGGGAACTGTGGAGCCGGGGCCCTTGCCCCCTGGTTCAGTAGCTGCAGCCGCTGGTGGGCAGGCTGCTGGCGGCGGGCGGGGTGACGCCGTCGTAGAGGGCGAGCAGGAAGGGCTGCGGGCAGCGGCGGGTGCTGCCGGTCCGGATGCCGAAGTGCAGGTGCGGACCGGTCGAGTTGCCGGTGTTGCCGGTCGAGCCGATCCGCTGCCCGGCGGTGACGGTGGCACCGGTCGACACCGACCAGGCGGAGAAGTGGCAGTACGTGTAGATCGCCCCGTCGGTGCCGGTCAGGTTGATGCCCCGGCCACAGCTGCTGTCGTCGATCCGGACCACGGTGCCGGCCCGGACGGCGTACGCGGCCGTACCGGTCGGCACCGGCAGGTCGATCGCCGCGTAGTCGTGGTGCGGGTCGTCGTACTCGCTGCGCGGCAGCGCGGTCCGGGGCAGCGGCAACGAGAAGCTGGTGCCGCCATCGGTGGCGGTGGTGATCCGGACCGCGTCGGCGACGACGTATCCGGTGCCGCTGGTCCACCGGCTGACCCCGACCGCGTTGTAGTCCCCGGCGGCGAGCGAGAAGGTGCCGAGGCTGACCCACTGGCCGCCGTTGACCCGCTGGTTGACCGGGACGGTCTGGTTGCCGCTGGTCGTGGCGACGACGAACGGGGTGGCGTTGTTGTAGCCGGGGTCGGCCGGGTAGAAGACCTCGACCAGGTAGCTGCCGGCGCTGGGCACGTCGACCTTGAACCAGGCGGCGTCGCTGGCGGTGGTGTCGGGGGTGGCGTACCGGTAGTCGGGGCCCTGCCGGTCGGCGGACCAGGTGGAGGTGCCCCAGTTGGCGCTGGCGGTGAAGCGGTCGGCGCTGGCGTTGTCGACGGTTACCGTCGCGGCGCTGGCGGGGGTGGCCGTCAGCAGGATCGGGGCGGCGAGCGCGGCCGCGGCAAGGCTGGCCAGGCTTCGTACGTATCCGGTCTTCATCGAAGAGTCCTTCGGCGCAGGCGGGCGAAAGTTGAAGGTATTTAACCAATCACGAGCCCTCTTGGAAAGACTTCTACATCGATGTGCGGCTGTGTCCTTCGATTCGGTGGCGACTGGTCCGGTGATGTCCAGGTAAATCCGGCTATTCAAGCATTCAGCCCAGTAGTTCGGCTTACAGTGGCGGGGTGGTCGAGCCGGTCGCCGGCTCGACCGGCCGGTGTGCGGGCGGGCCACGGGGGGTGCGGATGAGCGACGAACTGACCAGCGACGAGCCGCTCGGCCGACTGGAGACGGTGCACACCTTCTCCGGTGCCATGCCGACCGGGGTGACCGTCTCCCGGCAGGGAAGGATCTTCGTCAACTTCCCGCGCTGGGGAGACCAGGTCGACGCCACCGTCGCCGAACTGCGCGAGGGCACCTGCGTGCCCTATCCGGATCGGGACTGGAACAATCCGGCCGGCGACGACGACGCCGGCTCCTTGGTCTCGGTGCAGAGCGTCGTCGTTGACCCGACCGACCGGCTCTGGATCCTCGACACCGGCAGCCCGAAGTTCCAGCCGACCCGCCACGGTGGTCCCAAGCTGGTCTGCGTCGACCTCGACACCGACCTGGTCACCCAGACGATCGTCTTCTCCGCCGACGTGGCGCTGCCCACCTCGTATCTCAACGACGTCCGGTTCGACCTGCGCCGCCGCTCAGCCGGCGCGGCGTTCATCACCGACTCGTCCACCTCCGGCCCGAACGGGATCGTGGTGGTGGACCTGGCCAGCGGGACGGCCTGGCGCCGGCTGCACGACCATCCCTCCACCAAGGCCGAACCGCTGACCACCTTCCGTCCCCTGGTCGAGGGGCGGCCGTTCCTGGTCTGCCCACCAGACGGGCCGCCGAGCCCGGTCGCCATGGGCTCCGACGGGATCGCGATCTCGGCCGACGGCAGCCGCCTCTACTACTGCCCGCTCGCCTCCCGCCGGCTCTTCAGCGTCTCGGTGGACGCACTCGTCGACCGGTCCCTGGACGACGCAGAGGTGGCGGCGACGGTCCGCGACGAGGGCGACAAGGGGTCCGGCTCCGACGGTCTGGAGAGCGACGACGCGGGCCGGCTCTACCTCACCGCCTACGAGCAGAACGCCATCCTGCGCCGGCACCCGGACGGCCGGTTCGAGACCGTGGTACACGACCCGCGCCTGCTCTGGCCGGACACCCTGTCCGTTGGCGCCGACGGGTACCTCTACGTCACCGCCAACCAGCTCCACCGCCAGCCCGACTACTCCGGCGGGGTGGACCGGCGCCGCCGTCCGTACGCCCTGCTCCGGATCGGTATCGACGCCGGTCCGGTGGCGCTGCTGCCCATGCCGACATGAATCCGATCAGCTACGAGTGATCAACGACAATGTCTGCCGCCGAACCGGCCATCATCCGACGCCGAAAGATCGTCCGGTGACGATATGAAGTTTTCCGTTCCCTGCCGACCTGATCGGGTTGCGGTAACGAGCTGTTCGGTTGGCGTGAACAAGCTATTCGGTCGCATCTCCAGCGATTCCCGCGTCGTTTCCTTCCTGGAAAACTTCACTGTGAGCCCACCCGCAAGTTCCACGAAACGTGGCGAGCGGTGATCGGGAAGGGAGCCGGACTTGGCGCAGCGAGACAGGGTGTCGACCGCCGTTCTGCGGGACCTGGCGGCAGAGATCTTCGAGGTCGACCCGGACGAGATCACCGAGGGCGCGGCCTTCTACGAGGATCTCGGAATCGACTCCGTGCAGAAGGTCGAATTCGTCGTGCGGATCGAGCGGCAGCTCGGCGTACGGCTGACCGACGAGGAGGCGGCCGGACTCCAGGACTTCGGTGACACCCTCGCCGTACTCCGGGATCGGGGCATCTCCGTTGGCCCGTGACCGGACCCGGCCCGGACGCCCGGCCGTGGTGATCTCCGGAGTCGGTGCGGTCTCCGCCGCCGGCCTCGGCGCGGACGCGCTCTGGACGGCGGTGACCGAGCGGCGGGTGCTGACCGGCCCGGTGGCCCGGTTCGACATGTCCCGCTACCCGGCCCGATGCGGCGCCGAGGTGCCGGCCGGCGCGGTCGTGGACCTCGACGCGATGGTTCCCGGCCACGAATCCCTGGCCGCCCGGTTCCTCGCGGTCGCCGCACTGGAGGCGCTCCGGAATGCCGGAGTGCCGGAACGGAGCCGGGCGCACCGGTTGGGCGTCTTCGCCGGCACCGTGATGGCCACCCGGCCGATCCTGGACCGGGGGATCGGGACGCGCCGGCTCGACGTGCCGGGCCAGGGCTGGGCCCGGCCGGACACACTGCTGGACATCCTGCGCGAGGTGGTCACGGTAACCGGCCCGACGGCGCTGTTCGCACCCGGCTGCGCGGCCGGAAACAGCGCGATCGCCGCCGGAGCCCGGGCGGTCGCGGCCGACGAGGTCGACGTAGCGGTCTGCGGCGGCGTCTCCGAACTCTCCCTGGAGATCCTCGCCATGTTCACCTCGCTGCGCGCGCTCGCGGTCGACACCGTGCGACCGTTCGACGTGCACCGCCGGGGCACCATCCCGGGCGAGGGCGCCGGAGTGCTGGTCCTGGAGCGGGCCGACCGGGTGGCGGCCCGGGGCGGGCGGGCACTGGCCCGGCTACTCGGCTGCGCCGCCGCGGCCGACGCGCACAACCCCACCCAGCCGCACCCGGACGGCAACGGCCTGGTGTCGACCATCCACGGTTGCCTCGACCGAGCCGGGCTGACCAGCGACGACGTCGACTGGGTCTGCGCACACGGCACCGGCACCCAGGCCAGTGACGGGATCGAGGCGCGGGCGGTGGCCAAGGCGCTGGCCGGCCGCCGCCGACCGGTGGTCTCCTCGGTGAAGGGGCAGCTCGGGCACGCCGAGGGGGCCGCCGCCGCCCTGGAGGCGATCGTCGCGGTGCACGCGCTCGGCGCCGACCTGGTGCCGGGCAACGTCACCCTGATCGAACCCGACCCGGCCTGCGGCGGCATCGACCTGGTCGAGCCGGCCGGCCGGCCGGCTCCGGTCGGGGTCGTGCTGAGCCAGGCGTTCGGCTTCGGCGGCGGCGTCTCGACCGTACTGCTCGGAAAGGCCGACCGTGCCGCCGGTTGACGCCTGTCTGGCCGTACGCGGCCTGGGGCTGCGGCTGCCCGGCGTGGCCGACGCGGCGGAGCTGGCCCGGGTGGTCGACGGCGCACCCCTGCCGCCGGCGCCGGTACGCCGCTTCACCGCCCCGGACACCGACCTCGCCCCGCTCGACCGGCGGACGCACGCCCCGGTCCCGCCCCGGATCCCGACCGCCGTCGCCGGGCGGGGCCTGCGGGCCGTCCCCGCCGAGTCCCTGCTCGCGCTGGCCGCCGCCGCCGAGGCATATCCAACCCCGCCCGACCATCCGCCCGACCCGTGGCTCGCGACGTCGCCGGACGACCCCGTCCAGACCGGTCCGGCCGCGGTGCTCTGGGCCAGTTCGAGTGCGGGACTGGCCGAGTACGCCGCCCTCTGCGTCGAGGCCGCCACCCTGGACCCGGGGCTGACCAGCCCGACCCTCGGTCCCGCCTCGGCGTTCAACGGGCCGGCCGCGACCGTCTCCATCCGGCTCGGACTCGACGGGCCGAACGAAACGACGACCGGCGGTACGGCGGCCGGCCTGACCGCCCTGGTCGAGGCGACCCGGCTGCTCGCCGACGGCGAGGCGGCCCGGGCCCTGGTCGGCGGCTCGGCGACGGTGAGCCGGTGGACTCTGCCCGGGCTCGCCGACGCCTTCGTCGCGGCCGAGGGCGCCGCCTGCCTGGCGGTGTCGCCGTGCCGGGACGATGAGCCGGGCATCCGGCTGGGGCGGTTCCACCGGATCACCCTCGACCGCTCCGACCTGGCGGCCCAGTGCCGCGCCCTGGTCCGCGCCGCCCGCCCCGCGGGATCGGGCAGTGCGGCCGGACCGTCCGCCGGTGCACCGTCCGTCCGCCGCGCCTCCGAGCGGGACGCGGCGGCCGGCGGTACCCCGGCCGGAACGGTCGGCACCATCGTCTCCACCGTGGACACCGAGCTGGCCGAGGCACTCGCCGAGGTCGGCGGCCGACCGGCCTGGCACCTGGAACGGTCGCTCGGCGACTTCGGGGCGGCCGGCGGCCTGCTGGCGGCGGCCTGCGCCGTCGCGTACTGCGCCAGCGCCTCGGCCCCGACCAGCCTGCTCGCGCTCGCGATCGAACCATCTGGCAACGCAGCCATCCTGGAGGTCTCATCATGGGGAGCGCCAACCTCGTCGAGCGGCTGGTGGGGCGAGCGCTCGCGTCCGGTCGGGGCGAGCGGGTCGCCTACCTGACCGGCGCGGGCGGGCAGCTCAGCTACACGGAGCTGTACCGGGCGGCACGCGGCTACGCGGCGCGGCTGGCCGAGGCGGGGGTCGGCCCCGGCACCCGGGGTCTGGTGGTGGCCGACGACGACCTGCCGACCGCGGTGGCGATCCTGGCACTGTGGTGGCGGGGCGCGGTGGCGGTACCGGTCAGCCCGATGCTGACCGAGACGGAACTCGGGTTCATCGCCGAGGACTGCCGGGCCGGATTCCTGCACGCCGACGAGGCGGGCGGCGCCCGGGCGGACCGGGCCGGCCTCGCACTGCCCCGGGGCGGCCCGGAGTGGCTGGTCCCGGGCGCACCACCGTCACCGCCGCCGGTGAGCCAGCCGCCGTCCGAGGTGGTGGTGATCCAGTACACCTCGGGCAGCACCGGCAGGCCGAAGGGGGTACTACACACCGGGACCGGCGTGACCGGGGTGCTGGAGGGCTTCGGCCGGATCCTCGACCTCGGCCCCGACGACCTGGTGCTCTCCACCGCCAAGCTCTCCTTCGGGTACGGCTTCGGCAACTCGCTGATCTTTCCGCTCGCCGCCGGCGCCGGGGTACTGCTCAACCAGGGACCGCCGGACGTCTACCGGCTGGCCGCGACGATCGCCCGGCAGCGCCCGACCGTGCTCTGTGCGGTGCCCCGGGTCTACGCCGCGCTGCTCGACCGGGCCGGGCAGGGCGACCCGAGGGACCCGACCGGCGTACCCGACCTCACCTCGCTGCGCCTCGCCGTCTCGGCCGGGGAGCACCTCCCGGCGTCGCTGTGCGCCGACTTCACCGCGACATTCGGGGTGCCGCTGGTCAACGGCCTGGGCGCGACCGAGGTGTTGCACATCGTGCTCGCCACCCGGGGTAGCCAGCCCGGCTCGACCGGCCGGCCGGTACCCGGCACCACGGTGACCGTCCGGGACGACATCGGCCGGCTCGTGCCGGACGGGACCGAGGGGCGGCTGCACGTGGCCGGCCCGTCGGTGGCCGCCGGATACCTGGACCGTCCCGAGTCGGCGGCGCGGACCTTCGCCGACGGCGGGGCGTACACCGGCGACATCGTCCGGCGGGAGCCGGACGGCGAGCTGCGGTACCTCTGCCGGCACGACGACCTGATCAACATCGGTGGCTACAAGGTCTCGCCGCTCGACGTCGAGGCGGCGGTCCGGGACCTCGACGGCCTCGCCCAGTGCGCGGTGGTCGGCGGCCGGGACCGGGCCGGGCTGGAACAGGCGGTCGCCTATCTGGTGCCGGCCGCCGGCGTCGACCCGGGGACGCTGCGCCGGGCGGCCCGGGCGGCGTTCCGGGCCGGGCTGCCGCCGCACAAGCGTCCCGCCGTCGTCGAGGTGGTCGAGGCGTTGCCGACCACCTCGACCGGCAAGCTCGCCCGGTTCCACCTCCGGAACCGGGCCAACGGGCCGGCGGCGGTCCGGATGCGGGTACTGCGCGACGGCCCCGGCCGGACCCTGATCTGCATCCCGTACGCGGGCGGCTCCTCCGGGGCGTTCACCCGGCTCGCCCGACACCTGCCCGGCTCGTGGCGGGTGGTGGCCGGCGAGGCGACCTACTCCGACGGCGCCACCATCGTCGACGCGGCCGACGCCTGGTGGCGGGCGGGCACGCCGTACCTGTCGGACGGGGCGGTGCTGTTCGGACACAGTCTCGGTGCGGTGCTGGCCGCCGCGGTGGCCGACGCTGCCGGGGACGGGCTGGACGGCACCCAGGTGGTGCTCTCCGCCCCGCCGATGGTGCCCGGCGCGCAGCGGTCGGCGCTGGTCTCCGACGACGACGAGACGCTGCTGGCCGGGCTACGCAGCACCGGGCTGCTGCCGACCAGCGGGCTCACCCCGGAGGAGATCACCCGACTGCTGCTGCCCCGGTTCCGCCGGGACATCGCACTCGCCCCGGACGGTTTCCAGGGCGTACGGTCCCGGGCCGTGCACGTGCTGCTCGGCACCGACGACGGGCTCTGCACCCGGGACGCGGTGACCGCGCGGATTCCCGTCGACCGGATCGCCAGCCTGCACATGGTGCCCGGGGACCACTACTTCGTCGCCACCAACCCGGCCCGGACCGCGGAGGTGCTCGCCGGGATGTTCCGGGACTGACCGTCGCGGTACCTCAGACGTCCTCCCTGACCCGGGCGACGAGCTGGGTCGGATTGACGAACCGCAGCGCGATCACCAGCAGCACCAGCATCATCGTGGTGTACATGACCGCCATCGCGTCGATGGACTGCTGGGCCCGGATACCGGCCGCCGACATCGAGTAGTACAACGCCACCACCAGGGTCTGCGAGTCCGGGCCGGCGGTGAGGAAGGTCAACTCGAACATCCCGACCGTCCGCACCAGCACCAGGATCGAGGCGGCCAGGATGCCCGGGGTGAGCAGCGGGGCGAGGATCCGGACGAAGATCTGCCGGATGCCCGCCCCGCACATCCGGGCGGCCCGCTCCACCGCCGGGTCGATCTGCTCGATGAACGGGGTCATCGTGAGGATCACGAACGGCACCGACGGCACCAGGTTGGCCAGTACCACCCCGGAGAGGTGCCCGGCGAAACCGTACTTGTAGAGCACCGTGGCCAGCGGGATGCCGTAGGTGATCGGCGGCATCAGGATCGGCAGCAGGAACAGCAGGTAGAGCAGTCGCCGGCCGGGGAAGGAGCGGCGGGCCAGCACGTACGCGGCCGGCACCCCGATCAGCACCGAGATGCCGACCACCAGCAGCGACACCTCCAGGGTCACCACCAGCACCTGGAACAGGCCGAACTCCTGCCACGCCTGCCCGTACCATCCGGTGGTGTAGCCCTGCGGCAGCCAGCTGTCGTACCAGCGGTCGCCGAAGGAGCTGACCAGCACCGAGCCGATCACACCGGCCAGGTTGACGAAGAAGAACGCCACCACGCCCCAGATCAGCCAGGCCGCCGGCCGGGCGACCAGGCGGCGCCGGCGAGGCGCCGGGATCGTCACCGAGCTCATCAGCCCTTCCCTGCCGCCGTCGATCCGGTGTAGAGCAGGGTCCGCCAGCCGAGCACGGCCGCGATCACCAGCAGCTCGACCAGCCCCATCAGCATCGCGATGGCGGCGGCCAGCGGATAGTCGTACCGGACGTACGCGGCCTCGTAAGCGGCGATCGAGATCACCCTGGTGGTACCGGCCGGATCACCGACCAGGATCGCCGACGGGAAGACGCTGAACGCCAGCACGAAGGTCAGGCAGAACGTGGTGGCCAGCCCGGGTGCCAGCAGCGGCAGGGTGATCCGGCGGAACCTCTGCCACCAACCGGCGCCGAGCGTCGCGGCGGCCCGCTCCAGCGTCGGGTCGATGCCCGACAGGTACGACAGCACCAGCAGGAAGGCGAACGGGAAGCCGGTGATGACGATGGAGAAGAACACACCCCAGTAGTTGTTGGTCAGCCGGACCGGTTCGTCGGCCAGCCCGACGCCCAGCAGGATCCGGTTGAACCATCCGGTGGGGCCGAGGAAGTTGAGCAGCCCCTGCGCGGTGAGCACCGTGCCGAGGGTGATCGGCACCACCAGGACGGTGGTGAGCAGCCGCTTTCCCCGGAACCGCCCCCGCATCCGGTACGCGATCGGCACCGACGCGGCGACGTTGAGCAGGGCCGCCGGCAGGGCCAGCTTCAGCGTCGTCCAGATGGTGTCCCGCTGGTACGGATCGGAGAAGAACTCCTGGTACGCCGCGAACGGACCGCCCTCGGTCGGCTGGAACGACAACCCGGCGCCGTATCCGAAGGGATAGATGAAGAGCACCAGGACGAAGAGCGCGGCCGGGACGAGCAGCAGGAGCTGCTTGTCGATGCCACGCTCGGCCAGCCGGTGCCGCAACGCCACCCGGGTCCCGCCCGGCGGACGCGGCTCGGCCGGCCGGTCGCCGACCCGGGGTGGACTCGCGGTGGCGCTCACCGGGAGCCTCCGGCGGCCGGTCCGTCCAGCGGGAAGACCAGCAGCCGGGCCGGATCCACCCCGATCCCGATCGGGTCGCCCGGCACCGGACGCTGGTCGGTACGGAGGTTGAACTGCACCCCCTCGGCGGTACGTGCCTCGACCGCCACCTCCCGCCCCTGGTATTCGACCACCTCCACGACGGCCGGTACACCGTCAGTCGGCCCGGTTATCCGCAGGTCCTCCGGGCGCACCCCGGCGACCACCTCGGCACCGGGCGGCACCGGCCCGACCGGGGTGCCGGCCAGCCGCAGGCCCTGGCCGGTCACCACCACCTCGTCCGGGCCGCCGCCCCGCTCGGCCCGCAACCGCAGCAGGTTGCGGTAGCCCATGAAGTCGGCGACGTGCCAGTTCGCCGGTCGGGTGTGCAACTCCTCCGGGGTGCCGACCTGCTGCACCCGGCCCTCGCGGAGCACCACCAACCGGTCGGCCAGGGAGAGCGCCTCCTCCTGGTCGTGGGTGACGTAGACCGTCGTCAGCCCGAGCGACTGGTGCAGCCGGCGGATCTCGGTACGCATCTCCAGCCGCAGCTTCGCGTCCAGGTTGGACAGCGGCTCGTCCATCAGGACCAGCACGGGCTCCAGCACCACCGCCCGGGCGATGGCGACCCGCTGCTGTTGTCCGCCGGAGAGCTGCCCGGGCAGCTTGCCGGCGTGCTCCTCCAGCCGGACCAGCCGGATGGCCTCCTCGGTGCGCCGCCGGATCTCGGCTCGGGGCAACCGGCGCATCTGGAGGCCGAACGCGACGTTGCGGCGTACCGACATGTGCGGGAAGAGGGCGTAGTTCTGGAACACCATGCCGAAGCCGCGCTTCTCGGCCGGTACGGTGTCGAGCCGGCTCTGGTCGGCCCAGATGCTGCCCCGGGTCAGCGGGAGCAGACCGGCGAGGCAGTTCAGCGCGGTGGACTTGCCGCAGCCGGAGGGGCCGAGCAGGGCGATGAACTCTCCGCGCCGGACCGTCAGGTGCAGGTCGGTCAGCGCGTCCTGGCCGGCGAAGCTCCGCGTCACGCCGTCCAGCCGCAACTCGACGAAGCTCCTCGCACTCGCACTCACTGGTACGTCTTCCGTTCGTGACTGCGGGGCTCGCAGACCCGGCTCACTCCTCGCACTCACTGGTACGTCTGCCGTTCGTGACTGCGGGGCTCGCAGACCCGGCTCACTCCTCGCACTCACTGGTACGTCTGCCGTTCGTGACTGCGGGGCTCGCAGACCCGGCTCACTCCTCGCACTCACTTGCGCACCTTGGCGCCGCCGATCTCGCGGTCCCACCGGCTGAACGCCTCGACCAGTGCCTTGGCGTCCAGCGGCACCTCCAGCGGGTTGTTCGCGATCAGTTGCTCGTACTCCGGGCGGCCGTACCTCTCGATCGCGTCCCGGCTGGCCTGCGGCGCCATCGACAGCGGCACGTCCCTGATCGCCGGGCCCGGGTAGAAGTAGCCCTGGTCGTACGCCTTGGCCTGCTGTTCCGGCGTCAGCATGTGGTTCAGCAGGGCCAGGATGGCGGCCTGCTTGTCCGTCGAGACCCCCTTGGGCACGACCGCGTAGTGCGCGTCGGTGACCCAGTGGAAGCCGTCCAGCGTGCCGATCCTGGCCTCCTCGGGCACGGTGCCCAGCACCCTCGGGTTGATGTCCCAGCCGGTGGTCGTGACGATGATCTTCGCCGACCCGTTGGCCAGGTTCTTCATCGTCTCGCCGGTTCCGGACGGGTAGAGCCGGACGTACTTGTTCAGCTCGGCCAGGTAGGCCCAGGTCTTCGCCCAGCCGTTGACCGGGTCCTTCGGGTTCGAGTCGCCGAGCAGGTACGGCAATCCCATCAGGAAGGTGCGGCCGGGGCCGGAGTTGGACGGGCGGGCGTACTGCACCGCGCCGGGATTGGCGCTGGCGTAGTCGAGCAGCCCTGGGCCGTGGTCGGCGGGTTCGGCACCTTCGACGGCAGGTATTCGATCAGCGGCCCGGACGGGTAGTAGGTGATCGTCACCCCGTGGTCGCCGGCGAGTTCCTGCATCGCCGCCGCGCCCGGCAGGTAGTTCGCCATCCCCGGCAGCCGGTCGGCGTGGGTGGGCAGCAGCGGAGTCCAGAGGTCCTGGTCGATGCCGGCGGCGAGCCCGTCCACCCCGGTCAGCACCAGGTCGATCTCGACCCGGTTGGCGTCCTGCTGCGCCTTGACCTTGCCGACCAGTTCCGGCGAGGGCGACTTCGAGTACGTCACCCTGGAGACCGTGTCGGAGTTCTTCGCGACGAAGTCGTCGATCATCGACTGGGTGAGTTGCAGGTTGCCGGCGACGTCGAGGATGTTCAGTACGACCGGCGAGCCGGGTTTGTCCGGCACCGCACCCCCGGTCGGGCCGGGCCCGGCGGCCTCCGGCGCACCGCAGGCGGCGGCGACCAGACTCAGCGCGGTCAGGGCGGTGGCGGCGAACCGTGGGCGTTGGCTTCGGCGCATGGGCATCCCTCTCTGGGTTCGAGCGCGTCCGTCGTGCCGTCGGAGTTGAAAAGTTTCAATATGTCGGCCGGTTCACCCCGACCCGTCCGGGCCGGGGTGAACACCGATGGCGCGGCCTCGCGACCGCCCGCGGTCTCAGCGGCCGGTCCGCCGGCTCTCCGGCGGACCGAGATAGCTGTACGGCAGCTCGGCGGTCTCCACCACCAGGTGCTGCACCACCACGGTCGGGTCGACCATCCAGAACTTCAGGGTGTGCACCCCCGGCCCGTCGACGGGGTGCGTGGTCGTGGTGACGTTGACGTTCTGCGAGGTGTTCCGCTCCCACTGCCGGTTCATCGAGGTGTCGTTCGCGCCGGTGGCGGTGGTGACGTTGACGACCTGCGGAGCGGCGCCGTCGATCGAGACGGCGTAGCGCAGCCCCTCGGTCGGCAGCACGTTGTTGCGCGGCGACAGGTACGCCGACACCTTCACCGGGCCGGCCGAGGTCAGCGTCAGCTCGTACTCCAGGCGCGGGCTGCTGTCGCCGGGTGTCCGGCTGGCCGCGGTGACCGGGAACGGCGTCAGCCCGTCGCCGGTAGGGCCGAGGTCCGGAATCCGCTTCCAGTGCACCCCGCCGCCGTGCACCGCCCGGGTGTAGTGCCCGGCCGGGATCGACACGTAACCGTTCGCCTCGACGTGCCCCCTCGGGCGCAGACCCCGCGGATTGTCCACCCTGGCCCGCACCACGACGCTCTCGCCGCCCGGGCCGGTGACCGTGATCGGCACCGTCGTGTCGCCGTGCGGCGCGTGCCGCCAGTCGACCCGGACCTCGATCCGGACCTGGTCGGTGACCCGGCCCGCCGTCCGGCTGAGCCTCAACCAGGGCGCGCCGGCCCGGACCGTGTAGTCGAACGGCACCGAACCCCGGTTGAAGATCTCCAGGTACTGCCCCGGCTGGCTCTGGTACGGGCTGAACGTCGGCAGCACCGCCGGTCCGGACTCGGCCGGCCAGTACTTCTCCGAGCCGTCGATCGCGACGCCCAACTCGGCGGTGGCCGGCAGCTCGATCCGGCGCAGGTGCGGGTAGAAGGCGTCCGGCAGCGCCTGGTGGTTGAGCTCGGGCTGCTGCCACGGCGCGTTCGGGCCGTACCGCTCGACGTCGCCGTACCCGATCTTGGGTTGGGTCTGGAAGCCCCGCCACTTCCCGCCGGCCAGCGTGTTGTTGTAGTAGTCGGACATCGCCTGGTCGGTGTCGAAGTACCGCTGCGCGAGGTCGGCCATCGCGTTGGTGGCGGCCCGGCCCTGCGCGGCGTAGAGCAGGTTGGTGAACTGCGCCTCACGCAGCGCGTAGAGGTTCGCCGTCGCCGCCACCTGGTAGTGGACGAGTTGGTAGTAGGCGTCGTCGTAGCCGTCCGGAAGCCGCGCCCGGACCCGCCCGGCCCGGTCGGCCAGCTCGGCCCACTCCCGCACCACCCGGCGCATCTCCTGGTAGGCGGTCAGGCTGTACGGGTTGTCGTCGGTGTAGACCACCGCCGAGGAGTCGGTCGCCGGGTCCTTCGCCGGGTCCAGGGTGATCCGGCGGTTCAACAGCTCCGGCTTGCGCCGCGCCTGGAGCCGGCCGTACTCGTGCAGGATCTCGCCGATCTCGGCGGCGTACCGGTCGGGGAAGTTCTGCGCCGCGTACGCCCGCTGCCAGTCGTCGAGCCGCTCGATCGGGATGGCGTCCGGATCCCAGGCGTAGTCGAGGAAGAGCTGGAGCGGCAGCTCCTCGTTCTTCATGTCGCCGACGTTGACCACCCAGAGCCGGTCCACTCCGTAGCGGTAGCTCAGGTGGAGCTGCTCCCAGGTACTGGCCAGGTTGATCGTGTCGACCCACTTGTAGTTGCGGCCGCCGCCGACGTAGTCGAAGTGGTAATACATGCCGTACCCGCCGGGGCGGGCCGGCAGGCTCTGGTCCGGCAGCCTCCGCAGGTTGCCCCAGTTGTCGTCGCAGAAGACCACGGTGACGTCGTCCGGCGGGCGCATGCCCCGGTCCCAGTAGCGCTGCACCTCCTTGTAGAGCGTGAAGACCTGCGGGATGTCGGGGAGTTCGCGGCCGCTTTCCTCGGCGAGGATCTGCCGCTGGGCGGCGATGATGCTCTCCATCAGCTCGATGCCGTCGCCGTCGGGCAGGCTCACGTCGCCGTTGCCGCGCATGCCGAGCGTGACCACGCCCTCGAAGTCCTGCTCCGTCATCCGCTCGATGCCGTCCCGCCAGTACTCCTGCAGCGCCGCCGAGTTGCGCCGGAAACTCCACTCGCCGTTGCCGCCGTACGGGTCCGTGCCGCCCCGGGCGTGCCGGTTCCACTCCTCGATGCCGCGCATCATCGGCGCCTCGTGCGAGGTGCCCATCACCACGCCGTACTCCTTCGCGGTGGCGTGGTTGGCCGGGTCGTCCTCGGCGAAGGCGCGGCCCCAGACCGCCGGCCAGAGGTAGTTCGCCTTCAGCCGGAGCATGGTCTCGAAGACCTTGGCGTAGAAGTGCCGGTTGAGGCCGCCCTGATAGCCGGGAGCCAGCCCGGGGCCGAAGAAGTTCGGCGCCCAGGTGCCCAGCGCCGGGTTCTCGTCGTTGATGAAGAAGCCCCGGTACTTCACCGCCGGGGTGCCCTGGCCGTGCCGGCCCGGCAGCAGGTGCAACTCGGCGCTGTGTCGGGCCGGCACGTCGTCCCACCAGTACCAGGGCGAGACGCCGATCTGCTTCGACACCTCGTACGTCCCGAAGATGGTGCCGCGCTGGTCGCTGCCGGCGATCACGAAGGCGCGGCGGACCCCGGGCAACGGGTTGGCGACGATCTGCTGGACCGAGGTCTCCCACCGGCCGGCGACGCCGCGTACGTCGAGCTTCCGGGCGGCGATCAGCCCGTCGATCAGCGGGCTCTTCCCGATGGTGCCGACCAGCACGACCTCGCCGCGTCCCGGGACCCGGTCGGTGTGTAGCGCCGGGCGTACCCCGGTGACCCGCTCGACGTCGCCGCGCAGGTCACCGACGGCGCGGACCACGCCGGGGTGGTCGCTGGCGCTGACCACCAGCGTCGCGGCCCGACCGCGTTCGACCAGCGGCAGGCTGCCCGGCTTCGACCGGGTGGAGACGAAGCCCGGCCGATCCTGCCTGGCTTCGCCGCCGTGCCCACCGGCCGTGGCCGAGGAGGGGACGAGGGCGGGTGCGGCCGCCACGGCGAGGGTGAGCGACAGCAGCGTTCGCCAGGCCTTCGGGCTGGTGCGTCGGCCGTGGACGGAAGCCGGTGGGTCGGCGGGACTGGTGAACCTGCTCATTTCGCGCTCCGGACCGTAAGAGGGTGGGCATGACCGGGTGCCTGCGAAACTCGTCGGAACCGTTCCGGAAAGGAAATCTAGACAGCCATCGATATCCGGTCAAGAGCGCGCGATCCGGAGGCGGGAGACCACCGTGCCGGCCCGCCCGCCTACCGCCCGGGCCGGGGCGGGTCAGTGAACCTTTTTCAACCTCCCCTTGCGGTCCGTCGGAGCGCGAGGTCGGACGCGGTGTGTGAGCGCCGCGCGGTTCAGGTTGAAAAAGGTTCAGTCGCTGCTGTTGGCGATCGCTTCCTCGAACTCGGCCCGGACCCGGTCGCCGCCGGTGCTCCGCCACTGCTTGAGCACCTCGCCCCAGGCCGAGACCGGCTTGCGCCCGCTGAGGATGTCCATCTGGGCGTCGTTGACGATGGTGCCGAGCTGGCCGGAGCGCCGGGACCAGGTGTCGGAGAAGAGCCCGAGGGTGGGATCCTTCACCGCCGTCGGAATGATCGACTTCTGGTACTCGTACGACTTGCGGGTCGCCTCCGCCGCACCGGGCACGAAGATCACGTCGGGCGCGTCCACGATGTAGCGGATCCCGAGCACCGTCTGGGTCACCCCGGCCTGGGTCAGCTCCGGCCCGCCCTGCCGCATCCGGTAGTGCACCCCGGCGACGCCGTACCGGCGCAGCAGCCACTCCTCGGTGCCGAACGGCGCGGCCAGCCAGTTGCAGACCCTCAGCAGTGCCCGGATCCGGCCCTCGTCGGCCTTCCTGAACGCGGTGAAGTTGTTGGTCGCCTGCGCCTGCCAGGTGGCCGCGAACCCGCCACCGCCGTGCCGGGGCGGCCGCATCCCGCCGATGTCGAAGTCCGGCCCGGCGATGTTCTCCGCGAAGAACTGCGGCCACGCGGTGTACCGGTCCGCGATCATCAGGGCGCTGCCCGCGTTGAACCACTTCTTCGTCGGCGCGTTGTTGCTGAAGCTGTCCGGATGCACCACGCCGTCCTTGACCAGCCGGGCGGTGTCGGCGAGCGCCTGGCCGAACTCCTCCCGCTCGTACGCGCTGACCAGCTGGCCGCCCTCCAGCTTCCACCGCCACGGGTTGCCGAGCATCTGCCGGACGAAGTCCAGCGGAGCCTGGGCCAGCGCCCAGCGGTTCGCCCGGGCGTCGGTGACCTGGCGGCAGAGGTCCCGGAACTCGGCGAAGCTGCCCGGCTGGGGGTCGGCGTCGAGCTGCGTGAACAGGTCGTCGCGGCGCATCATCAGGGTGCCGCCGATGCCCCGGGGCACCGGCAGGCCGTAGATGCCGCCGTTGTAACGGCAGTCCCGCCAGGCGTCGGTCGGCAGGTTCGCCAGGAACGGGTACTCCCGCACCGCGTCGCCGCTCAGGTACGGGCTGAGATCCTGGCACTTGGCGGCGAGCCAGGCCGGCAGGTTGGCCGTACCGGCGGGCAGGCCGTTCGGGGTGTACAGCGCCGGCACGATGATGTCCGGCAGGTCGTCCCCGGCGACCAGGGTGGCGAACTTGGTCGGCATGTCGGCGTTGGGCACGATGGTCAACCGCAGGTTGACGCCGAGCCGGCGGTTCATCTCCTGCCAGAACGGGTTCTGCCCGACCGCCGGCGGTACCGGCGAGTTGGTCAGGACGAAGGCGGAGAGCTCACCGCCGTCGCCGGGCGGGCCGTCGGTGGCCCGCACCGGCGGCTCGGGGTAGCTCAGGAAGGCGTCCAGCAGCCCTTGCCGGTTGCCCTTCAGATCCGGGCTGACCCCGGTGTACGGGAGGTAGCTCGGCAGCGTGGCCGAGTTGCTCGCCCGGTTCCGGTCGTCGCCCGCGGGGGCGCCGCCGTCGCCGCAGCCGGCGAGCAGGGCAGGGGTGGCGATCAAGGCGGCACTGCCGAGCGCACCGGTCAGAAACTGTCGGCGGCCGATCGGCGGATCACTGGTCATCGAGGCTCCATGAGGCGCTGCGGGATTCGGGGGAGGAGGAGCGATGTTTCAGCCCTTTACCGCGCCGATCAGGACGCCCTTCGTGAAGTGTCGCTGCACGAAGGGATAGACGACGAGGACGGGGACGACGGAGAGCACCAGGATGGCCATCTGGATCGCCTCCTGGGGCGGCAGTGCCGCGCCGGCCGAGCCGAGCTGGTCAACGCCGAGCTGGGTCTGGTTGACCACATACGTCCGCAGCACGAGCGGCAAAGGCCACTTCGCGGTGTCGTTCAGGTAGAGCAGGGCGTTGAAGAACGCGTTCCAGTACGCCACCGCGTAGAACAACCCGATGACCGCGAGTACCGCTCTGCTCAGCGGCAGGACGATCCGGAACAGCACGGCGACGTCACCGGCACCGTCGATCCGGGCGCTGTCGATCACCTCCTGGGGCAGGTCCATGAAGAACGCCCGCAGGATGATCACGTTGAACGCGTTGACCGCTACCGGCAGGATCAGCGCCCAGTAGCTGTCGAGCAGCCCGAGGCTCTTCACCACCAGGTAGCTCGGGATGATTCCCGGGGCGAAGAGCAGGGCGAAGAGCACCACCATCAGCAGCGGGCGGTGCGCCACCGACCGGGGGCGGCTCAGTCCGTACGCCAGCAGGATGGTGGTGGCCATGCTCAACGCCGTACCGGCGAGGGTGACGAAGAAACTGACCAGGGTCGCCCGGGTCACCACGCCACCGGAGAGGATCGCGGCGTACGCGGCGAAGCTGACCTCGTCGGGGACGAGCACGAAGCCGCCGTCCCGGGTGATCTGCTCGCGCGTGGCGAGGCTGGTGGAGACGATCCCGAGGAAGGGTACGACCACCGCCGCGCAGCAGACCGCCAGGATCAGGCCCTTCAACGCGCGTACCGGTCTCGACGCGACGGTGACGCCCGCGATGGTCGGTCGGTTCGTCATCGCCGGTAGACCCCCTGCGCTCCGAAGCGGTGCGCGAGCCGGTTGGCGCCGAGCACCAGCAGCAGCCCGACCAGGCCCTTGACCAGCCCGACCGCGGCGCTGACCCCCCAGTCACCGGCGAGGATGCCGTTGTTGTAGACGTACGTGTCGAGCACCTCGCTGGCGTCCACCCCGACCGCCGGCTGCTGGAGCACGATCTGCTCGAAGCCGACGGTCAGCGCGTCACCGAGTCGCAGGATCAGCAGCAGCACGATCAGGCCGCGCAGCCCCGGCAGGGTGATGTGCCACAGTTGCCGCCACCGGCTGGCGCCGTCCACGGCGGACGCCTCGTAGAGCGTGCCGTCGATCCGGGAGAGCGCGGCCAGGAAGAGGATCGTCGCCCAGCCGGCGTCCTTCCAGAGCACCTGGCCGGTGACCAGGGCGAAGAACGCCTCCGGATTGCTGACGATGCTGACCGTGCCGAGGTCGTGGTCCAGGAGGAACCGGTTGAGCAGACCGCCGTCGCCGAGCAACTGCATGAAGATCGCGACCACGATCACCCAGGAGAGGAAGTGCGGCAGGTAGAGGACGCTCTGCACCACCCGCCTGAGTCGCTGCGACATCAGGCTGTCCAGTAGTAGTGCGAGGGCGATCGGTGCGGGAAAGACGACGAGCACCTGGAGCAGGGTGATGATCAGGGTGTTGGCCAGCGCGTTCAGGAACGCCGGATCGCCGCTGACGATGATCCGGAAGTTTGCCAGCCCGCTCCAGGGACTGTCGACAATCCCGACGTACGGCTGGTAGTCCTTGAACGCGATCACGTTGCCGAGCCACGGTAGATAGTGGAACGTCAGCAGGAGGGCGACGCCGGGAAGTGCGGCGAGCAGCAGGATGTGATCCCGCCGTACCCGGTCCCACCACGACAAGCCGGCCTACTCTCCATCCACTCCCGCCGGATGCGCGCCGTGGACACACGGTGGATCGCGGCAGTTCCGGAGGTCGGCTGTTACATCGGGGTAAACCTAGGGTCACCCCTGATGAGCGTCAAGACACGAATCGATCCCGTCGGGATCCCCTCGGGCGGTCAGTGCGGAAACACCCTCGGCGTACGGCTGGAGACGTCGCACCGGAACGCCTCGATGCGCGACGCCACCTGGCGGGCGCCCACGGTCTGCTCCAGTCGGTCGAGATAGAGCGACCGTCTTGCCAGGGCGGTCAGCTCCACGGTGAAGTAGATCGCCATCAGCGGGTTGACGAAGAGGGTGCTGCCACTGGTCCGCAGGGTGAACTGGACGTCGCCGACCTCGCCCCGGGTCGCCGCCGCGATCTGCCCGTTGACGATACTGGGTCGCAGCGGGGTGGCGGCCTGAGCCCGGGCCACCGCCTCCCGGTACAGCGTCGCCTCCCGGCTCCGCCCGGGGATCGACAGCGCGCCCAGGTAGGCGCCCTCGCGGTCCAGCGCCCCGAGATTTTCCAGCACCTGAACGTGGTTGACCCCGTGATACGCGTCGATGCCGAACCCGAGGCAGCAGACCAGCCGGACCGGCACCTCCAGTCCGGCGACCGCGCCGAGGCTGGTCATGTCCTCGACCGGGGTGCCGAGCCCGGCCTCGTCGCCGCGCAGCAGGATGTCGGTGCCCCCGTCGACCAGCACGATCGCGTCCACCTCGAACCGCCGCACCAGGTACCGGTACGCCTCGCGCAGCGGCGCCACCCCGGTACGGGGAAAGGCGTGCACCGTCGACGGGAACCCGTGCCCGGTCAGCCACTCCGCGAGCACCCGCTCCGGGAAGTAGTCGGCAGGTCCTTTGGTTTCCGGCGTGACCTCCGCGACGTTCTCGGCCAGCCAACAGTCCAGGTCGAGCAGCTCCAGTTGGCTGAAGGAGTAGTTGGCCAGGTGCACCCGGACCCCGGCGTCCCAGAGCGCGATCGCCAGCGGAAGTCCGGCGTACACGTCGAAACCGCCGCCCGCCCCGGCGACCAGGACGCTGCGCGCCCCGGCCAGCGCGGCGAACAGCGGCGGCGTCGGCAGTCCGGTCACCGGGTCTCCCACCCTCGTCGTCCCGGCCCGACGGACGGGCGGCGGTCCGCAGCGGACCGGTGCCGAATACTACTCAGCTCCGCCGGTCAGCACCGAGATCGCGGCGGTCGGCCTCGCCCGGGGGCGGATCAGGCGCGGAGGCCGCCGTCGACCGGCAGGCAGACGCCGGTGACGAAGGAGGCGCGGTCGCTGAGCAGCCAGGCCGCCGCCTCGGCGATCTCGTCCGGCTCGGCGGCCCGGCGCAGCGGGGTCAGCGTGTTGAGCCGCTCGACGGCGGCCGGTTCGTCGTCGGCCCACTGCCGGATCACCCCGGTCATCGTGGTACCCGGGGCGATGGCGTTCACCCGGATGCCCTCCGGGCCGTACTCGACGGCGGCGGTCTCGGTGAGGCTGTTCACGGCCCGCTTCGTCGCCGCGTACGGGCCGAGCCCCGGTGCGCCGCGCAGGCTGCCGACGCTGCTGACGTTGACGATCGCCCCCGACCCGGCGGTGGCCCGGATCGCCCGGATCTCCGCGGTCATCGAGAGGAACAGTCCTCGATAGTTGACCGAGGTGACCAGGTCGAACTTCTGCTCGGTCGCGTTCACCATCGGGGTGTGCGGGATCGAGATGCCGCCGTTGTTGAGGGCCACGTCCAGCCGGGCGTGCAGCCGGATCACGTTCTCCACCGCAGCCTGGATGCTTCCCCGGTCGGTCAGGTCGGCCAGCACGTAGTCGGCGGTCCCGCCGCCGTCGCGGATCTCTCCGACCACGTCGGCGAGTTCGGACTCGGTCCGGGCCGCCAGCACCACGGCGGCACCCTCGCGGGCGAACAGCCGGGCGGCGCTCGCGCCGATGCCGCGACCCGCGCCCATCAGCAGCGCGACCTTGCCGGCGAGCAGGCCGGCTCCGTTGCCCGGGGCCTTCGTTCCGGTCATGCACCCACTCTCCCGTCACGCGTGGCCCCTCGGCCAACGCCAGCCTAGGCAGCCTCGGGGTGGCGCCGATGCCGAACGCGGGAACCGACCTCCGCGACCTGTCCGGTCCGCTACCGGACCGGGGGATTCGCCGGGTCGGCCCGCGTCGTTGCCGTCGACCGCCCGGAACAGCCGGCCCGCCTCCCGGCTGACCGCCTGCGTCGGTCGACGCCGGGCGGGTGGTTCTACCCTGGCAGGCATGCGACCTGTCAGGCCGGTTCGTGTCGCGGGGGCTGAGGTGGACGTGGTGGTCCCGGCAGGTTCGGGCCCGATGGCCGGGGTCAGCATGGCCGGGTTCCGCGCTCGGGCGGAGGGTCGGGTCGAGCTTCAGGCGGTTCCGCACCCGGCACTCACGCTCTTGTTCGACTTCGGCGATGTGCTGCTCGTCGATGGCGCCGGCGGCGAGCGGAAGAGTGGCAGTGTCGTCGTCGGCCTGGCCTCGGGCAGCGTCCGAGGAAGCGGGCGCGAGGTCGACCTGCTGCAGGTACGGCTCTCGCCGGTGGTCGCGCACACGACGCTCGGTGCGGCGTTCGAGTTGGGTGCGACCGTGCTCGGTCTCGAGGATCTCTGGGGGCGGCGGGACACCGAGCGGATCGAGGGGCAACTGCGTGCCGCGGGATCCTGGAACGACCGCTTCGGGGTCGTGGCGGCCGCGCTCGCCGGCCGACGTGCGGCAGGCCGGGCGGTGGATCCGGAGGTCGCCTTCGTCTGGGGGCAGATGGTGACGCGCCGGGGGCGGGTCCGGGTGGAGCGCCTGGCGGACGAGGTGGGCTGGAGCCGCACGCGGCTGTGGTCCCGATTCCGGTCACAGCTGGGTCTCACGCCCAAGCGCGCCGCGATGCTGATCCGGTTCGACCACGCGGCACACCGCCTCGCCGCAGGGCACAGCGCTGCCCGGGTGGCGGCGGAGAGCGGCTTCGTCGACCAGTCCCACCTCTGCCGGGATGTGATGGCCCTTGCCGGGATGACACCCGCGACTGTGGCGGTCGCGCCCTGGCTCGCGGTGGACGACGTCGCGTGGCCCAGACGGTAACGGGCCCGCAGGGTACGCCCCGACCCGGCGCCGCGCCTGGCCGACCGGGCTGACCGGGCTGACCGGGTGGAACATTTCTCCAATACCGGCGGCGCCCGCGTCGACGATGCTGTCAGCCATGCCCGAGAGCGCACGATGGCCATTGAGCCACCTGACGGACGGTCGGACGATGACGACGCACACGCCCGGGACCGGGACGATATGAGCGGCAGGGCGCCACTGGGCACCCGCCTCCTGCGGGACGGCCAGGACTGGGAGGCCATGACCGAGGAGCAGGTGATCGCCGCGGGGGAGAAGGCCAACCGCGCGGCATTGTCCCGGGCCGCACGGATCGTCACCGGCCGGCCTGACCGGCACGCCCGGATCGAGGAGGCCACGATCGAGCTTCCGGGCCGACGCCTGATGCTGCGGGTGCACCGTCCGAAGAAGGCGGACCGGAGACTGCCGCTGGTCGTCTCGTTCCATGGTGGAGGCTTCATCGGCGGCACCGCCGCGCAGAACGACTGGCTCAACAGCCATCTCGCGGCCCGCTGCCCGGCCGTGGTGGTGTCGGTGGAGTACCGCCTCGCACCGCGGCACCCGCTGCCCCGGCCGATCGAGGACGGCTACGACACGCTCGTCCGGCTGGTCGAGGACGCCCCTGGCTGGGGCGTCGACCCCAGCGCGGTCGCGGTACTGGGGGAGAGCGCCGGGGGCATGATCGCCGCCCTCGTCGCGTTGCGGGCCCGCGAGGACGGCCCGCCGCTGCGCGCCCAGGCACTGAACTATCCGACCACGGACTGGACCGAGACCCTGACCGACTACCCCTCGGTCGCCGAGAACGCCGACAACCCCACGCTCTCACTGTCCCGGCTGCGGGTGAGCCGCAGGCTGAGCCTGCCGTCCACGCTCGACCCGCACAGCGTGTCCCCGGTGAAGTTCGAGAATCTCGGCGGCCTGCCACCGGCCCTGGTCGTCACCGCCGCGCTGGACCCGGTGGCCGACCACGGGCGCCGGTACGTGGAGCGGCTCCGCGAGGCGGGCACCGACGCGCGCCTGACGTGTTACCCGAAGGCCACCCACGCCTTCCTCAGCATTCCCGGGTTGGTACCGGCCGCCCGGCCCGCACGCCGGGAGATCCTCGACTTCCTCCGTGGCCACCTGCATCGCGCCGGGTGAGGATGACCAGACCGGACGGCCGGGACCCGGTCGAAGACCAACCGTCTGGAGCCGGCCGTCGCCGAGCCCGGCGGTCTAGAGCCGGCCGTCCGGGTAGCGGGTCAGGTAGCCACCCATGGTCCGGAAATAGTCGGTGGCGGCGTGCTCCTGGCCGTCGTCGGTGCGTACCCGGGTGATGGCCAGGCCCGGCCGGTGCCCCCGGCGCGCGTCGGCGCCGGCCACGATCACCACGCCGTCGCCCTCCCGGTAGAAGATCCGGCCGGGCGTGCCGCCGTAGCGACCCTGTGAGACCCGTGCGGCCAGGATCCGCAGTCGCGCGCCGTCGTGGTGGGTGAAGGCGTTCGGGTACGGATCGGACTGCGCCCGCACCAGCCGTTCGATCTCGTCGGCCGGCCAGTTCCAGTCGATCCGGCTCTCCTCGATGGAGCGCTTGTGGAAGAAGCTCGCCTTCGTGCGGTCCTGCGGGGCCCAGTCGGTGCGGCCGGAGGCGATCAGCGCCAGCCCGTCGACGGTGATCGGGCCGAAGAGTTCCAGCGTGCGGTGGAACAGGTCGGTGGCGCTGTCGGTCGGGCCGACCGGTATCGCGCGTTGCAGCACGATGTCACCGGCGTCGAGGGTCTCGTCCATCAGGTGCGCGGTGACCCCGACCTCGCGCTCGCCGTTGAGCAGCGCCCAGATCAGCGGGCTGAACCCGGCGTACGCGGGCAGCAGCGAGTCGTGCACGTTCAGCGTCCCGTACGGCGGCAGGTTGAAGATCTCCGGCGGGAGCCAGGTACGCCAGTTGGTCGCCACGATCACCTCGGGCGCGGCCTGCCGGAGCCGCTCCATCAGCTCGGGGTCACCGGGACGCTTGCGGAGCAGCACCGGTACGTCGTGCTTCTCGGCCAGTTCGGCCACGGAGTCGTCCCAGATCTTCTCGTACGCGTGTTCACTCTTCGGGTGCGTGACGACCAGGGTCACCTCGTGCTCGGAGTCCAGCAGCGCCTGCAGGGTGCGGTGCCCCCAGGTCTGGTAGCCGAACATCACAACCCGCATCGACGGTCTCCTCTACGGTTGGTTCGTCTTGCCCCGGTCGCGCGTTCCGATCAGCCCTTTCGGGCCTGCGTTCCCGTGCGGTTCGCACTGGTCAGGTGGTCCATATTGTCCTTGACCATGGTGTAGGTTAGCCTAACCTAAATGCTGCGGATGGTCGACCGTCCGCGCCAGCCGCACCTCGTCCGCACGGATCCACGTCCTCCGCCACGCCGCCGACCGGCCGGCAGACTGATGGGACAGGTATGTCACGAACCAATCGCAGCGACGACTCCCAGGTCCACGATCTCCTCGGCATCGGCTTCGGTCCGTCGAACCTCGCCCTGGCCATCGCCATCCGGGAGGCCGCCGCCGGCCCGGGCCGGATCGACAGCGCGGTCTTCCTGGAGCGCCAGGCCGGCTTCGGCTGGCACCGGGGGATGCTGCTCGACGACGCCACCATGCAGGTGTCGTTCCTGAAGGACCTGGTGACGCTGCGGAACCCGGCCAGCGGGTTCAGCTTCCTCTGCTACCTGCAGAGCCGGGGTCGGCTGATCGACTTCATCAACCACAAGAACCTCTTCCCGTCCCGGGTCGAGTTCCACGACTACCTCGAATGGGCGGCGGCGCAGGTCGACGACATGGTCCGCTACGGGCACGACGTGGTCGACGTACGCCCGGTCTGGCGGGACGGCGAACTCGACCACTTCGAGGTGCTGGCCCAGGCCGGCCCGTGCTCCGCCGCCCCGGTCGGCTACCGGGCCCGCAACCTGGTGCTGGGGGTGGGGCTGCGGCCGTACCTGCCGGAGGGCATCACCCTGGACACCCGGGTCTGGCACAGCCGCGACCTGCTGCCGAACCTACGCGGCCTGGTGCCGGCGGCCCCGTCCCGGTTCGTCGTGGTCGGTGCCGGGCAGAGCGCGGCCGAGGCCGTCGACCACCTGCACCGCGAGTTCCCCGCCGCCGAGGTCTGCGCGGTCTTCTCCCGGTACGGCTACAGCCCGGCCGACGACAGCTCGTTCGTCAACCGGATCTTCGACCCGGCGGCGGTGCAGGAGTACTTCACGGCACCGCCGGAGGTGAAGGAGTCGATGCTCGCCTACCACGGCAACACCAACTACTCGGTGGTCGACGCCGAACTCATCGACGAGCTGTACCGACGCGTCTACCAGGAGAAGGTCCGGGGCATCGAACGGCTCCGGGTGCTGAACCTGTCGCGGCCGGTCGAGACGGTCCGCACCCCGACGGGGGTGCGGATGGTGCTGGAGTCGCTGGTGACCGGCGAGCGGAGGGTGCTCGACGCCGACGTGGTGGTCTTCGCCACCGGATACCGGCCGGTCGACCCCTTCGAGCTGCTCGGCGAGGCGGCGCAGGTGTGCCTGCGGGACGACGCCGGGCGGCCCCGGGTGGACCGCGACTACCGGCTGCGGACCCGACCGGAGGTACGGGCCGGCATCTACCTCCAGGGCGGTACCGAGCACAGCCACGGCATCTCCTCCTCGCTGCTCTCCAACACCGCCGTGCGGGCCGCCGAGATCCTCGACTCGATCTGCGTCCGCTCCGCCGTGTCGACACCCGACCGCGAACCCGAGTACGCCGGTGCCTCCGGCCCCGCCTGACCCGGTACGGCTTACCCCTCGCCGGCTGACCGGGCCGGGTCAGCCGGCGGTGGCCGACGGGTCCGGGCCCGCCGATGGGTCCGGCGAGTGGTCCGGCTCTGCGGTCGACCCGTCCGGGGCGCCCTCGTCCGGCTCGGCCGTGCCGGGTTTCGGTCCGGTGTGGCGGTTCCACTCGAAGGTGACCTTCATGTGAGCCTCGCCGGTGGTCTCGGCGACCACGAAACCGCCCTTCGCGGCGACCTTGAGACCGAATTCGATCGCCACCCGGTCGGCCCCGCCAGCGTCGCGGGCCCGTGCGGCGGCGCTCTGGGCCAGCCGGTGGAACCGGTCGAACGCCTCACCGAACGTCTCCGACAGCCGGGCCACCACCTCGCGGGGGCGACCGGCCGGAGCGACCCCGGTGACCTGGTGGGTCACCTCGACGAGCACGCTGCTGTCGTCGTCGACCGGAATCTCCACGTAGTAGGTCATCGCCGTCCTCCCCGTCGACGAACCGCGGCCGGCCCAGTCTAATGGCGGATCATCAGCATTCCGGACCGTCGTCCGGTCATCGGTGCCCGCCGTCTGCCCGGCCCCTTGTCCGACGTCGATACCTTCGAGGTCCACTACAAAATCGTCAGTTCAGACCGGGAGGCTCGCACATGCCCCACCTCACTCCGTCGGACATCCGCAGCGTCGCCTTCCGGAAGCCACCGCTCGGTCGACGCGGCTACGACGAGCAGGAGGTCGACGAGTTCCTGGACCAGGTCGAGAGCACCATCTCCGCACTGACGGAGGAGTTGGCGGCACTGCGTGGGCACCGGGCCCCCGCAGCCGCGCCGCCCGCAGCTCCGGCCGGTACCGCGTCCAGTGCGGTGGCCGAGCCGCAGGTGGCGATCCTCGCCCAACTCGAAGAGATCCGGGCCCGGCTCGACTGCATCGAGGCCGCGGTCGCCGGTGGTGGCCCGAGATCGTCCTTCGGCGATCCGATGTTCCGAAGTTGACCCCGTGAGTGACGCGTCGCGCCGGGCCACTGGCCCCGCTTGGCCGGAGTGCGGGGTGTAGGACGGAGCCCGGTAGGCCATCCACCGCGCTGGTCGCCCGGAGGTCATGCGGGCCGTTCGCACCCGCGACCGGCCCGCGTGCTATGCCTTCCCGTCCAGGGGCGGCTTTCCATCTGGACATCGAGGGATCTTATTGTGCTGAGCCGCCCCGAGTTTGTTTAATTACCCAACGATCCCGTCATCGATGGGAGTGCGGAAGGGGAGGATCCCATGAGGAAGTTCGCCACCCGGATCGCGGTGGTCGCGATCGTCGGGGCCGGCGCGGCGGTCGGGCTCACCGTCGTACCGGCCCAGGCCGCACAGGCCCAACCATGCAGTGCCGACGGTCTTAAAATGTACGGCCGCTACCCGATCGAGCACGACCAGAGGATCTACCACTGCGCGCCGGATCCGTTCACCCCGCGCTGGGTCTTCTCCGAGACCTGCCCGGCGGGTACCCGGCCGGCGACCACGCTCGCGCTGTACTACCCGCACAGCAACACCGGGCCCTACCTCGCGACGACGACCTGCGCCAGCGCCTGAACCTGTTTCAACCTGAACCGCGCGGCGCTCACACACCGCGTCCGAACCTTGCGCTCCGACGGACCGCAAGGGGAGGTTGAAAAGGTTCACTGATCACCGCCGGTGCGGGGACGGTGGCCGCCGGGTCGTCTGCGGGGTCCTGACCGGACCATCAGGCGCCGACGGCCACCGGCACCAGCGGCCGGGGGTGGTGCCGGCTGGTCGGGATCACCAGCGGAGTGCCGGTCAGCGGGTCGATGCTCACCTCGCACCGCAGGCCGAAGACCTCGTCGACCACCTCGGCGGTGACCACCCTCGACGGTTCGCCCTGCGCGACGATCCGGCCGCTCTTCATCGCGATCACGTGGTCGGCGTACCGGCACGCCTGGTTGAGGTCGTGCAACACCATCACCACGGTGCGGCCGTCCCGCCGGTTCAGGTCCACCACCAGATCGAGTACGTCGACCTGGTGCGCCAGGTCCAGGAACGTGGTCGGCTCGTCCAGCAGCAGCACCGGGGTCTGCTGGGCCACCGCCATGGCGATCCAGGCCCGTTGCCGCTGCCCACCGGAGAGTTCGTCCACCGGCCGGCCGGCCAGCTCGGTGACCCCGGTCGCGGCGAGCGCATCGGAGACCGCCCGCTCGTCGTCCAGCGACCACTGCCGCCACCACGTCTGGTGCGGCGAGCGGCCCCGACCGACCAGGTCGATCACGGTCAGACCGTCCGGGGCGATCGGGGACTGCGGCAGGATCCCCACCTGCCGAGCCACCTGCCGGGTGGGCAGGGAGTGGATCGCCCGGCCGTCGAGCTGGACGCTGCCGGCCGTCGGGTTGAGCAGCCGGGCCAGCGCCCGCAGCAGGGTCGACTTGCCGCAGGCGTTGGCGCCGACGATCACACTGATCCGGCCCGCCGGTATCACCAGGTCGAGATCGTCGACGACCACCCGGTCGCCGTACGCCAGGCGCAGCCGTTCGGCCCGCAGCTCGGGTTGCCCGGCGGCGCTCGACGGCGGGGCGTCGAGGGTGGCGTCGGCGATGGTCAGGTCCACGGTCATCTTCAGCCTCCAGAACCGGCGCGGTTGGTCCGGACGAGTAGCCAGAGCAGGAACGCCGCGCCGAGCGCCCCGGTGACCACGCCGACCGGGAGGTCGACGTCGGGGATGAGCCAGCGGGCCACCAGGTCGCTGGCCGAGACCATCAACGCCCCGGTGAGCGCCGACGTCAGCAGCGGTGGCGCGGGGAGCCCCGCCAACCGCTGGGCGACCTGTGGTGCGGCCAGTGCCACGAACAGCACCGGCCCGGTGGCGGCGGTGGCGAACGCGACCATCGCGACGCCGACCAGCACCAGGCAGAGTCGAGCCCGTTGCACCGGGATGCCCAGGCCCTGCGCCACGTCGTCGCCGAGGTGCAGGGTCCGGCTCCACCGCCCGAGCAGCATCCCGGCGGGCAGCAGTACCAGCACCGCGGCGGAGAGCGGGCGGACCGTCTCCCAGCCGCGGCCGCTGAGGTTGCCGACCAGCCAGCCGAGCGCCGCCTGTGCCTCGGCCAACTGGGCCCGGGTCAGCAGGTAGTCGGTGGCGCTGGTGCACATCCAGGAGACGGCGATGCCGACCAGGACGATCCGGTAGCCGGTGGCGCCGCGCCGCCAGGCCAGCAGGTAGATCAGCGCGGCGGTGGCCAGCCCGCCGATCAGGCCCAGCGCCGGCAGGCTCAGTCCGGCGCCGCCGAGCACGATGGCGGCCACCACGGCGGTGGTGGCACCGGCGTTGATGCCGATCATGTCGGGGCTGGCCAGTGGGTTGCGGGTGATGGTCTGGAAGATCGCCCCCGAGACGGCGAACGCGGCACCGGCGAGTACGGCGGTCAGCGCCCGGGGCAGCCGCAGCTCCCGCACGATGAAGACCTGGCCCGCATCGCCGGAACCCCAGAGCGCGGGGACCACCTCCAGCGGGCTGACCGGGTAGTCGCCGGTGGCGATGCCGACGCAGAAGACCACGAACGTCAGCACGACGAGCCCGAGGCAGCAGAGCAGCAACCGGACCAGGAGCACGCCGGAGACCGGTGGCCGGTTGATCCGGAACGCGGTACGCCCGCCGGTGCGGCGCAGGTCGAGGAGGGTCACCCCGATCAGAGCTCCGCGAGCCGGCGGCGCCGGACCAGCATGATGAAGAACGGACCGCCGATGAACGCGGCGATGATGCCGACACCGACCTCGCTCGGTCGGGCGACGACCCGACCGACGATGTCGGCCAGCAGCAGCAGGCTCGGCGCGAGCACCATGGTGAACGGCAGCAGCCAGCGGTGGTTGGGGCCGGTGATCAGGCGGGCCACGTGCGGCACCACCAGGCCGATGAAGACGATCGACCCGGCGACCGCGACCGCGGCCCCGGCGAGCAGGGTCACCGCCAGGGTGCCCTGCAGACGTACCAGTCCGACCCGGCGGCCCAGCGCGGCCGCGACGTCGTCGCCGAGGGCGAGGCTGTTCAGCGCCGGTGCGGCGGCCAGCGCGAGGATGGCGCCGACGGCCAGGAACGGCAGCAGTTGGGTGATGGTGCCGAAGCCCGGCCCGTTGAGCGAGCCGGCCGCCCAGAACCGGTAGCGGTTCAACGCCTCCGGGTCGCGCAGCACGACGGCGCTGGTCACCGAGTTGAGCAGGAAGGTGATCGCGATGCCGGCCAGCGCCACCTTGACCGGGGTCGAGCCGCCCCGGCCGAGTCCGCCGAGCAGGTAGACCACCACGCTGGCCAGCAGGGCACCGGCGAAGGCGAACCAGATGTAGCCGTAGAGCGTGGCGATGCCGAACCAGGCGATCGCGACGACGATGCCGAGCGCGGCACCGGCGCTGACGCCGAGCAGGCCGGGATCGGCGAGCGGGTTGCGGGTCAGCCCCTGCATCAGGGCACCGGAGAGGCCCAGGGCCATCCCGACCAGCAGGCCGAGCACGGTGCGCGGCAGGCGTACGCCCCAGACGATCGCCTCGATCTGCGGGGCGCCGACCCGCGCGCCGGCCCGGTCGAGGAGGGTCTGCACCACCTGGTCCAGCGGGATCTGCCGGCTGCCCACCGCCACGGAGAGCAGGGAGAGGGCGATCAGGACGATCGTGGCGACCAGGAAGTACCCGACCGGGCGAGCGGGTCGGTGACCCGCCGTCCGGGCGGGCGCGGGTCGGCGCACCGGTGGCGCCTGGTCGATTGTCACACGGTCCTCGGGATTCGTTCGGCGCAACGTGCAGGGCGTTCGCTTCTTAGGGTAGGTATACCTTAGTTCACGGCTTCGATGGTTGGGGAGGTCCATTCCGGCGAAGCTGTTGAGGTTAGGTAAGGATTACCTTACTATCACCGTCATCGGAACCAGGCGCCGATGCCGTTCCCTGACCATCCGGCAACCGTCGTGCGACCCCGCATTCCGAGCCGGCCCGGCGCGCCCGGTCCGTCGACCGTACTTCCACCCGTTCGCCGAGGGCGCGACGGGACCCGAGAGACCGAAGAGGAGCCGATGTCCACGACACCTGCCCGCCCGATGGGCCCACGCCCGGTCGTCCGACTGGTGGCGGCGCTGGCCGTCCTCGTACTCGGCCTGGCCGGCTGCGGCGGTGGCGACGACGGCGCCGACCCGACGCCCTCGGCGAACGCCGGTGGCACCTTCCCGGTGACGGTCGAGCACAAGTACGGCAGCACCGAGGTCACCAAGGCGCCCACCCGGGTGGTGACGCTCGGACTCAGCGACCAGGACCCGGTGCTCGCCCTCGGTGTCGTGCCGGTCGGTGCGATCGACTGGTTCCTGGAGCGGCCGTACGGCAAGTGGCCGTGGGCGCAGCCGCTGTGGGGCAGCAGCCCGCCGGAAATCGTCGGTGAGCGGGACGACTACAACCTCGAGAAGATCGCCGCGCTGCGTCCGGATCTGATCATCGGGCTCTACTCCGGGATGACCCAGGAGCAGTACCAGAAGCTCTCCCAGCTCGCCCCGACCGTCGCCCAGCCGAAGGGCTTCGACGACTACGCCGCACCGTGGCAGGAGATGACCCGGCAGGCCGGCCGCGCGCTGGGCAAGCCCGAGCAGGCCGAGAAGCTGATCGCCGACGTCGACGCCCGGTTCGCCAGGGCCCGGCAGGAACACCCCGGCTTCGCCGGCAGGACGGTCGCGGTGGTCGACCCGTACGAGGCCGGCAAGTACGCCGTCTTCGCACCGAGTGATCCGAAGGTGGTCTTCATGACCCAGCTCGGCTTCACGGTGCCGGAGAACATCGTGCAGGCGATCGGCAAGGAGTACGCCGCCGAGATCGGCTCCGAGCGGCTGGACCTGGTCGACGTCGACAGGCTGCTCTTCCTCACCTCGGACGCCAGCGCCGAACCGCGGGTGAAGGCGGACCGGGTCTACGCCACTCTCGACGTGGCGAAGCAGAACCGGGCGGTCTTCCTGCCGTACGAGGACCCGCCGCTCGGTGCCGCGCTCTCGTTCAGCACCGTGCTCAGCGTCCCGTACGCGCTGGACCAGATCCTGCCGCTGCTCGGCGACGGCTGACCGCGCACGGCGCACGACCGACCGGCGCACGACTGACCGGCTGACGACTGACCGGCTTACGGCTGACCGCCGCGGCGAGCCCTGACACCTCCACCCGGACCGTTTCCACCCGCTCGCGAGAGGCGGTATCTCGTCGTGCCCAGAAGTGACCTGAACCGCGCCGCGGCCGGTCCGGCGCCAGCGGCCGGTCCGGCGACCCAGGCCGGGCCCACGGCGGCGGACCGGCACCGGATCCTCGTCGAGTGGAACTCCACGGTCCGGCCGGAGCCCTCGGCGACCTGGCCGGAGCTCTTCGCCGAGCAGGTCCGCCGTGCTCCCGGGGCGGTCGCGGTGGTCTGCGAGGACGTCGAACTGAGCTACGCGGAGCTGGACGCCCGGGCCGACCGGCTGGCGCACGCGTTGCGGGCCCGGGGGGTTGGGCCGGAGCGGGTGGTCGCGCTCTGCCTGCCCCGCTCGGTGGACATGATCGTGGCCGAGGTGGCGGTGCTCAAGGCCGGCGGCGCCTACCTGCCGGTGGACCGGGACTACCCGGCCGAGCGGATCGGCTTCATGCTCGCCGACGCCCGGCCGGTCTGCCTGGTCAGCACGGCCGCGCTCGCCGACGACCTGCCGGACACCCCGGACCTGCCGAGGCTGCTGCTCGACGAGCTGACCGACATCGGTCAGATCGGACCGGGCCCGGCCGGGTTCCCGGCGCTGGCCCCGGAGAACGCCGCCTACGTCATCTACACCTCGGGCTCCACAGGCCGGCCCAAGGGGGTCGTGGTCTCGCACGCCGGGGTGACCAAGCTGGTCGCCACCCAGCGCGCCCGGCTCGGCGTCGGGCCGCACAGCCGGGTACTCCAGTTCGCCTCGCCCAGCTTCGACGTGGCGTTCTGGGACCTCTGCCTCGGGCTGCTCTCCGGCGGCCGGCTGGTGGTGGTGCCGGCCGAGCGGCGGGTGCCCGGCCCGGCGCTGACCGAGTACGCCCACCGGCACGGCGTGACCTTCATGATCCTGCCGCCCGCGCTGCTCGCCGCGATGCCCCGGGAGCTGACCCTGCCGGCCGGGGCGACCCTGCTGGCCGGTACCGAGCGGGTCTCCCCGGAGCTGGTCGCCCGGTGGGCCCGGGACCGGCCGATGTTCAACGCGTACGGGCCGACCGAGGCGACGGTCAACTCCACGCTGGGGGAGTGCGATCCGGCCACCCCGCCCGGTGGCGTGGTGCCGATCGGCCGCCCCGACCCCGGCACCCGGTGCTACGTGCTGGGCGCCGCCCTCCAGCCGGTGCCGGTCGGCGTCACCGGCGAGCTGTACCTCGGCGGCACCGGCCTGGCCCGGGGCTATCTCGGCCAGCCGGGGCTGACCGCGCAGCGCTTCGTCGCCGACCCGTACGGGCCGGCCGGCGGGCGGCTCTACCGCACCGGTGACCTGGTGCGCTGGCTGCCGGACGGGCGGCTGGAGTTCCTCGGCCGCGCCGACGACCAGGTGAAGATCCGGGGGTACCGGATCGAGCCGGGTGAGATCGAGTCGGTGCTCGCCCAGCATCCAGCGGTCAACCAGGTCGTCGTGCTGGCCCGCCCGGGACGCGCGGGTGAGCAGCGGCTCGTCGCGTACGTCGTACCGGCGCTGGACCGGCCGGCGCCGTTCCGGGACGTCACCGCTCTCCTGGCCGAGCTGCGCGGGTACACCCGCGGCTGGCTGCCCGACCACATGGTGCCGGCCGCCTTCGTACCGCTGCACGAGCTGCCGGTGCTGCCCAGCGGCAAGCTGGACCGGGCCGCCCTGCCGGCGCCGGACTTCGCGGCGCCGAGCACCGGAGCCCGGCCCCGGGACGCCCGCGAGGAGGTGCTCTGCGCCCTCTACGCCGAGGTGCTCGGGCTGCCGCAGGTCGGGGTGGAGGACGACTTCTTCGCCCTCGGCGGGGACAGCATCGTCTCGATCCAGCTGGTGATCCGGGCCCGGCAGGCGGGGCTGGTCGTCACGCCGCGCCAGGTCTTCCAGCGCCGTACCGTCGCCGAGCTGGCGCAGGTGGCCGAGTCGCTGTCCCGGGGAGTCGAGGACGACCCCGCGGCCGGGGTCGGGGAGTTCCCGCTCACCCCGATCATGCGCTGGCTGGACGAATGCGGTGGGTCGATCGACGCGTTCGCGCAGTGGCTGGCGGTCCGGGTACCGGCCGAGGCGACCGCCGAGCGGCTGGCCGCCACCCTCCAGGCGGTGCTGGACCGGCACGACGTACTCCGGTCCCGGCTGCACCGGGCCACCCCGCAGCGTCCGGGCCGGCTGGTGGTGCCGGCCCCCGGCACGGTGCCGGCGGCAGACCGGCTGCGCCGGATCGACGTCGCCGGGCTGACCGACGAGGCGATCCGGGACCGGATCACCGGCGCCGCCGACGTCGCGGGCGGCCGCCTCGCCCCGGAGGCCGGCGTGATGCTCCAGGCGGTCTGGCTGGATGCCGGCCCGGACCGGGCCGGCCGGCTGGTCGTGGTGGTGCACCACGCGGTGGTCGACGGCGTCTCCTGGCGGATCCTGCTGCCCGACCTCGCCGCCGCCTGGACCGACGTGCTGGCCGGCCGGACGCCCCGGCTGGAGCCGGTCGGCACCCCGCTGCGACGCTGGGCCGAGTTGCTGCACGCCGACGCCGAGTCGGCAGAGCGGACCGCCGAACTGCCGCTCTGGACGGAGCTGCTGCGCGGCGGCGACCCGGCACTGGCGGACCGCCCGCTGGACCCGGTCGGCGACCTCGGCACCGTCCGCCGGCTCACCCTGCGGCTGCCGGCCGAGCAGACCGTACCGCTGCTCACCAGCATCCCGGCGGCCTTCTCCGCCGGGGTGAACGACGTGCTGCTCACCGCGCTCGGTCTGGCGCTCGCCGACTGGCGCCGGCGGAGGGGGACCGGCGCACCCGGCCCCGCGCTGGTCGCGCTGGAGGGGCACGGCCGGGAGGAGCAGCTCGCCGACGGCGTCGACCTGTCCCGCACCCTCGGCTGGTTCACCAGCATCTTCCCGGTCCGGCTCGACCCGGGACCGATCGACCTCGACGAGGCGCTGGCCGGCGGCGAGGACGCCGGCCGGGCCCTGAAACGGATCAAGGAGGGGCTGCGGGCCATCCCCGACCACGGCCTCGGGTACGGGCTGCTGCGGCACCTCAACCCGGAGACCGCCGCCGTACTCGCCGGACTGCCGCAGCCGCAGATCAGTTTCAACTACCTCGGCCGGTTCGGCGTGGAGTCCTCAGTCGACGGCTGCTGGACCGCGCTGCCCGGACTCGGCCTGCTCGCCGGTGGCTTCGACGCGGGCATGCCGGTGGCGCCGTACACGCTGGAGGTGAACGCCTTCACCGAGGACCGGCCGGACTGCCCCGGGCTCGGCGTGACCTGGGCCTGGCCGGCGGCGCTGCTCACCGAGGCGGACGTGACGGAACTGGCGCAGGGCTGGTTCACCGCGCTGGACGCACTGCTCCGGCACGCCGCCCGACCGGGGGCCGGCGGACCGAGCCCGTCCGACTTCCCGCTGCTGGCACTGCGGCAGGAGGACGTGGACGCCGTCGCCGCCGCCGTACCGGCCGTCGCCGACGTGCTGCCGCTGACCCCGCTGCAGGAGGGGTTCTACTTCCACGCGGTCGCCGCCGGGGCGCGGCGGGACCCGTACCGGGTGCAGCAGGTGATCGAGCTGCGTGGACCGCTGGACGCCGCCGCGCTGCGCCGGGCCGGACAGGACGTGCTCGACCGGCACGCCCCGCTGCGGGCCGCCTTCCCGCAGCTTGCGGACGGGCGGCCGGCACAACTGGTCGCGGACGGGATCGCGCTGCCGTGGCGCGAGGTGGACCTGACCGGGTACCCCGAACCGGAGCGGACGGCCGAGTTCGAGGCGCTGGCCGAGGCGGAACGGGCCGCACCGTTCGACCTGACCCGGCCGCCGCTGCTGCGCTGCGTACTGGTCCGGTTGACCGCCGAGCGGCACCGCCTGCTGCTCACCCACCACCACATCGTCACCGACGGCTGGTCGGCCGGGGTGACCCTGCGGGACCTGCTCGCCCGGTACGCACCCGGTGGCGAGCCGGACCGGCTACCGCCGGTCACCCCGTACCGGCGGTACCTCGAGTGGCTCGCCGGTCGGGACCGGGCGGCGGCCGGTGACGCCTGGCGGGCGGCGCTGGCCGGACTCGACGGTCCGACCCGGCTCGCCGCCGAGGTCGCGGAGGGACACGCCGGGATGTTCGACCCCGAGCGGACCCGGGTGGTGCTGCCGCCCGAGGTGGCCGCCGGACTGGCCGGCCGGGTCCGGGCGGCCGGGCTGACCGTGGGCAGCGTGCTGCACGCCGCCTGGGCGGTGCTGCTGGGCCGGCAGCTCGGCCGGCGTGACGTCGTCTTCGGCAGTACCGTCTCCGGCCGGCCCGCCGAACTGGACGGCGTCGAGGCGATGGTCGGGCTCTTCATCAACACCCTGCCGGTCCGGCTGCGTTGGAGTCCGGCGGAACCGCTGGTCGAACTCGCCGGTCGGCTCCAGCGGCAGCAGGCCGAGCTGCTCGACGCGCAGCACCTCGGGCTGCCGGCGATCCAGCGGCTGGCCGGCGGCGGAGAGCTGTTCGACACCCTGGTGGTGCTGGAGAACCATCCCGTCGACCCGGTCCCGACCGGGCGGTCCGGCGGGCTCACCCTGGCCGGCGTCGAGTTCCGGGAGGCGACCCACTATCCGGTCACCCTCCTGGTGTCCCCGGCCGGCGGGTCGCTGGATCTCACCGTGGAGTACGACCCGGAGCGGATCGACGCCGCTACCGTACGCCGGCTCCGGACCGGCCTGGCCGAGCTGCTCGGCACGTTCGTCGCCGAGCCGGACCGGCCGGTCGGCCGGATCGACCTGCTGCCGGCGGCCGACCGGGACACCGCGCTGACCCGGCTCACCGGTCCGGTCGCCCCGGTGCCGTCGGAGACCCTGCACGGACTGGTCGCCGCCCAGGCCGGCCGGACGCCGGACGCGGTCGCGCTGATCGACGGCGAACGGTGGCTCGACTACGCCGGGCTGGAACGCCGGGCGAGCGCGCTGGCCCGGCGGCTGGCCGCCCGGGGGATCCGGCCGGGCGACGTCGTCGCGGTGGCGGTACCCCGGTCGGCCGAGCTGGTGGTGGCGCTGCTCGGCGCCCTGAAGGCCGGCGCCGCGTACCTGCCGCTGGACGTCACGCACCCCGGAGAGCGGCTCTCCGCCGTGCTCGCGGACTCCGGCGCCCGGGCCGTGGTCTGCACGGTCGACGTGATGGGCCGGTTACCCCGGCCGGCCGGGGTGGCGCAGCTGCTGGTCTCCGCGACGGCGGAACCGATGGCGCCGGCGGGCGGCGGCGGTGACCCGATCGGCGGCGACGACCCGATCGGCGGCGGTGACCCGTCGGGTGCCGACGTCGGACCCGACCTCCCGGCCTACCTCATCTACACCTCGGGTTCCACCGGCCGCCCGAAGGGGGTACTCGTCGGCCACCGGGCGATCGTCAGCCAGCTCGCCTGGTCGCAGCGGCGGTTCGGGCTCGGCACCGACGACCGGATGCTGCAACTCGCGCCGGCCGGCTTCGACACCTCGGTCTGGGAGATCTTCTGGCCGCTGTCGGCCGGTGCCGCCGTGGTGCTGCCCGGCGAGGACGAGGCCGGTGACCCGGGCCGGCTCGCCGGGCTGGTCCGCCGGCACCGGGTCACCGCGGTCACCTTCGTACCGTCGCTGGTCGAGGCGTTCCTGCTCGCCGACGAACTGACCGCCGACCCCGGCTGGGCGGCCAGCCTGCGCTGGGTCTCCTGCGGCGGCGAGGCACTCTCGCCGGAACTGGCCCGGCGCTGGCACGCGCACACCGGCACCGCGCTGGACAACTTCTACGGGCCGACCGAGACCGCGGTGCAGGTCACCTGGTGGGCCAATGACGGCGGCGCGGAGCGTACGGTGCCGATCGGCCGCCCGGTGGCCAACACCCGGCTGTACGTGCTCGACGACTGCCTCCGGCCGGTGCCGCCCGGCGTACCCGGCGAACTGTACGTCGCCGGCACCCAACTCGGGTACGGCTACCACGCCCGGTACGGGCTGACCGCGCAGCGTTTCGTCGCCGACCCGTACGGGCCGGCGGGGCAGCGCATGTACCGCACCGGCGACCTGGTGCGGTGGCGCACCGACGGTGTACTCGAGTACGTCGGGCGCGACGACGACCAGGTCAAGATCCGGGGGCACCGGGTCGACCTCGGCGAGGTGGAGACGGTGCTCCGGTCCGTGCCGGGGGTGGCGCAGGCGGTCGCGGCCGCCCGGGTCGACGGCCGGGGCCGGACCGGGCTGGTCGGTTACCTGGTGCCGGTCGTTGGGCACCGGCTCGACGTCGAGGCGGTCCGGGCGGCGGTCCGGGCCAGGCTGCCCGAGTCGATGGTGCCGGGCCGGTTCGTGTTGCTCGACGCCCTGCCGCTGACCCCGAGCGGCAAGCTCGACCGGGCCGCCCTGCCTGCCCCACAGGCCGCGGTGACGACGGCTCCCGCCGCGGCGGCACCGGCTGTGCTGTCCGATCCGGACCCGGCGGTGCGCCCCGACGGGGGCAGGACGGCCGAGCGGCTGCTCCGGGAGATCTTCGCCGAGCTGCTCGGGCTGCCGGAGGTCGGTGCGGACGGAGACTTCTTCGCCCTCGGCGGCGACAGCATCCTCTCCATCGCGGTCTCCAGCCGGGCCCGCCGGCACGGCCTGGCGATCGCACCCCGCGACGTCTTCCGGCACCGGACCCCACGGGCGCTGGCCGGGGCCGGCGGTGGCGACGCGGCCCTGTCCCCGGGCGACCCCCCGACGGCGACGGGCCCGGCGACCGCCGCCGGGACGTCGCAGCGGACCACCGTGTCAGCCGGGGCGGCCGTCGCCCCGGTCGAGCCGGTCGCGGATCCGGACGAGACGGGTGAGGTACCGCTGCTGCCGATCGTGCACTGGCTCCGGGACACGGGCCTGCCGATCGACCGGTTCACCCTGAGCACGCTGCTGGTCGTACCGGCCGAACTGGACCTCGGGTCGCTGGCCGCCGTCCTGCAGGCGGTGCTGGACCGGCACGCCGGCCTGCGGCTCCGGCTGCACCGGATCGCCTCGGTGCTCTGGTCGCTCCAGACGCGACCGGCCGGCACGGTGCGGGCGATCGACCTGGTACGCCGGGTCGACGTGACCGGGCTCGACGACGCCGGGCTGCGTGCCGTGCTGGCCGCCGAGTCCGCCGCCGCCACCGACCGGCTCGACCCGGACGACGGGAGCATGCTCCGGGCGGTCTGGTTCGACTGCGGCGACCGGCCCGGCCGGCTGCTGCTCGCCGCCCACCACCTGGTGGTCGACGGGGTCTCCTGGCGGATCCTCCTGGCGGACCTGGCCAGCGCCTGGGCCTCGGTGCGGGCCGGTCGGCCGGCCCGGCTCGCCCCGGTCGGCACCCCGCTGCGGCGGTACGCCCGGGTGCTCGGCGAGCACGCGCACCGCCCCGAACGGCTGGCGGAACTGGCGCACTGGGTCGAGACGCTCGCCCCGGGCGCGGAGCTGCTGCCGGCGCGGTCCCGACCGCCGACGGGACCGGCCCGCCAGCACGTCGTACGCCTCGATCCGGCCGAGACGCTGCCGCTGCTCACCGCCGTACCGGCGGCGGTCGGCGGCGAGGTCACCGGGGTACTGCTCGCGGCGCTCCGGCTCGCGGTGACCCGGTGGCAGCACCGGCACGGCCGAGACGGTGCCGCCGACCTGCTGGTCGACCTCGAACGGCACGGCCGGGAGGAGGTCGAGCCCGACCTCGACCTGTCCCGTACCGTCGGCTGGTTCACCAGCGTCGCACCGGTACGCCTGCCGGCCGGCACCGACCCGGTCGAGGTGCTGGCCACGGTCGGTGAGCGGATCCGGGCGGTCCCGGACGGCGGCCTCGGCTACGGGCTGCTGCGCCACCTGAACCCCCAGGCGGCACCGGTGCTGGCCGGACTCTCCTCGGCGCAGGTGCTGTTCCACTACTACGGCCGGTTCCCCGGCGGCACCGGGCAGGACTGGACGCCGGCGGCGGAGTCCGACGCGATCGCCGTCGTCAACGGCGGGCTGGGCCTGTCCCACCTGGTCCAGGTCGACGTGGTCGCCACCGAGACCCCGGCCGGGCCGGCGTTGGCCGCGACCTGGACGTGGCCGGACGGCGTGCTCGACGAGCCGGACGTGACCGGGCTGGCCGCCGAGTGGCGCGCCGCGCTCCACCAGCTCACCGCCGCCACCACCGTCACCGTCACCGCCGCCGCCCCCGCAACCGCTGCCATCACCGCCGCTGCCGCCGTCACCGCCGCTGCCGCCGTCACCGCCGCCACCACTGCCCCTGGTCGGGTCGGGGACGGGCCCGTGGTCGCGGCCGGGCTGACGCTGGGCCGGGACGAGATCGAGCGGATCGAGCGGACCAGCCCGGTGCCGGTGGCGGAGATCTGGCCACTCTCACCGTTGCAGGAGGGGCTGTACTTCCACGCCAGCTACGACACCTCGGCCCTGGACGTCTACACCGCACAGGACGCCTTCGACCTCGGGTACCGGTTGGACCTGGACCGGCTGCGCCGGGCCGGCGCCGCGCTGCTGGCCCGCAACCCCGGCATGCGGGCCGGGTTCGCGAGTGTCGGGCTGCCCCAGCCGGTGCAGTTCGTCGGAGTGGGTCCGGAACTGCCGGTGACCGAGGTGGACCTGACCGACCTCGACCCGCAGGCCCAGCGGGCCCGGATGGCCGAGCTGATGGCCGAGGACCGGCGTACCCGGTTCGACCTGACCCGGCCACCGCTGTGCCGGCTGCTCCTGCTCCGGCTCGGCGCCGACCGGGACCGGCTGGTCGTCGGTCACCACCTGGTGCTCTGGGACGGCTGGTCCGAGGAGCTCTTCGTCGAGCAGCTCTTCACCCTCTACGAGCGCGACGGCGACGACCGGGACCTGCCACCGGCCGGCTCCTACCGGCACCATCTGGAATGGCTGGCCAGCCAGGACACCGAGCGGGCCGCCCGGGCCTGGCGGGATGCCCTCGCCGGACTCGCCGAACCGACCCTGGTCGCCCCGGAGGCGAACCTGGCGCCGGTCGTCCCGCACCGGGTCCGGGCCGAGCTGCCGGCCGCGCTGGGCGACCGGCTGCGCGGGCTGGCCCGCCGGCACGGGCTGACCCTCAACACCGTGCTCACCGCCGCCTGGGGGCTGGTCCTCGGCGGTCACCTCGGCCGCACCGACGTGGTCTTCGGGATGACCGTCGCCGGCCGGCACGCGGACGTGCCGCACGTGGAGAACACGATCGGGCTCTTCCTCAACACCGTGCCGGTACGCGTCACCGCCGAGCCCGCCGAGCCGGTGCTCCGGCTGCTGCGCCGGCTGGGGGAGCAGCGGATCGACCTGATGCCGCACGACCACCTTGGGCTCGGCGCGGTGCAGCGGGCCAGTGGGCACGCCCGGCTCTTCGACACGCTCTACGTGTTGCAGAACTTCGTCGACGAGGGGGAGTCGGCCCGGCTTCGGGACCGGCACGGGATCGCCGCCGTGGCCGGGGTGGACGCCACCCACTATCCGCTGACCCTGGTGGTGACCCCGGCGCAGCGGCTCCGGGTCGCCCTGGACCACCGCCCGGACGTCGTACCCGCCCCGGCGGCCGGGGCACTGCTCGACCGGTTCGTCGCGCTGCTGGCCCGGCTGGTCGCCGAGCCGGATCTCCCGGTCGGCCGGCTCGACCTGCTCACCGGGGCGGAACGGGCCGAACTGGCCGCCGAGTGGAGCGCCACCCGGCACCCGATCGGCACCGAGTCCGTCGCCGACCTGCTCGCCGAGCAGGCCGCCCGCACACCGGACGAGATCGCCCTGGTGTTCGCCGGCCGCACCCTGACCTACGCCGAGTTCGACGCCCGGATCAACCGGCTGGCCCGGCGGCTGGTCGCCAGGGGCGCCGGCCCCGAACGGGTGGTCGCGCTGGCGCTGCCCCGGTCGATCGAGATGGTGGTGGCGCTCTTCGCGGTGCTGCGCACCGGAGCCGCGTACCTGCCGCTGGAACTCGACCATCCGGCCGAGCGGCTGGCCTTCGTCCTCGCCGACACCGCGCCGATGTGCCTGCTGACGGTGACACCCGCCCGGTCCGGGCTGCCGGCGACCGACATCCCGGCGGTGCCGCTCGACGATCCGGCGGTACTGGCCGAGCTGGCCGGAGTGCCCGGTACGCCGCTCACCGACGCCGAACTGCCGGCCGGGTTCGCCCGTACCGATCCGCACCGGTTGGAACACCCGGCGTACCTGATCTACACCTCCGGCTCCACCGGGCGGCCGAAGGGAGTGGTGACGCCGTACCGGGGGTTGACGAACATGCAGCTCAACCACCGGGAGGCGATCTTCGACCCGACGGTGGCGGCGGCCGGCGGCCGGCGGCTGCGGATCGCGCACACCGTCTCGTTCGCCTTCGACATGTCCTGGGAGGAACTGCTCTGGCTGGTCGAGGGGCACGAGGTGCACGTCTGCGACGAGGAGCTGCGCCGGGACGCGCAGGCGCTGGTCGGCTACTGCGACCGGCACCGGATCGACGTCGTCAACGTCACCCCGAGCTACGCCCACCACCTCATCGAGGAGGGCCTGCTCGACCGGTCCGGTCCGGCCGAGGACGGAACTGGCCGGCACCGGCCGGTGCTGGTGCTGCTCGGTGGCGAGGCGGTCTCCGAGGCGGTCTGGAACCGGTTGCGGGACACCGAGGGTACGGCCGGCTACAACCTGTACGGGCCGACCGAGTACACCATCAACACCCTGGGCGGCGGGACCGCAGACAGCGCCACCCCGACCGTCGGCCGGGCGATCTGGAACACCCGGGCGTACGTGCTCGACGCGTACCTGCGACTCGTCCCGCCCGGTGCCCCCGGTGAGCTGTACATCGGCGGAATCGGGCTGGCCCGGGGCTACCACCGGCGGCTCGGGCTGACCGCGCAGCGGTTCGTCGCCGACCCGTACGGCGCGCCGGGGGAGCGGATGTACCGCACCGGTGACCTGGTCCGGCGCCGGCCGGACGGGAACCTCGACTTCCTCGGGCGCACCGACGACCAGGTGAAGATCCGTGGGTACCGGATCGAGCTGGGTGAGGTCGAGACCGCGCTCGCCGATCACCCGCTGGTGGCGCACGCCGCCGTGCTGGTCGACTCCACGAGCGGTCCCGGGGTGCGCCGGCTCGCCGGCTACCTGGTTCGCGCTGCACAGTGGACGGTGGCCGACGACGACACCGTGCTGGCCACCCTCCGGGCCGACCTGAAGCGGCGGCTGCCGGACTACATGGTGCCGGCCGCGCTGGTGCCGCTGGAACGGCTGCCGCTGACCGTGAACGGCAAGCTCGACACGGCGGCCCTGCCGGCGCCGGCGGTCCGGGCCGGTGTTGCATCCCGCCCGCCGGCCACCGCCGTCGAGGAGGCAATCCGTGCCCTCTTCGCCGAACTGCTCGGCGTGCCGGAGGTCGGTGTCGACGACAACTTCTTCGACCTCGGCGGTCACTCCCTGCTGGCGATCCGGCTGGTCAGCCGGGCCCGGGTGGCGCTCGGCGCCGAGTTGGCGATCCGGGACCTGTTCGAGGCGCCGACGGTCGCCGAACTGGCCGCCCGGGTCGACGCTGCCTGGACCGGCGGCGTCCGGACTGACGCCGCTCGACTCGGCGCCGCCGGGTCCGACGGCGCGGCCGGCGGAAGGGCTGCGCGGAGCCCGCTGGTCCGGGCAGCTGAACGCCCCGCCGTCCTGCCGCTCTCCTTCGCGCAGCAGCGGCTCTGGATGCTCCAGCAGCTCGCTCCGGAGTCGGCGGCCTACAACTTCCCGATCGCGGTACGGCTGCGCGGAACCCTGGACGTCGCGGCGCTGCGTACCGCGCTGGCCGACCTGACCGGCCGGCACGAGACGCTGCGCACCCTGCTCGCCGAGCACGACGGCCGGCCCTACCAGCGGGTACTGCCGGCGGCCGAGGCCGTGCCGGTGCTGGCCACGCTCACCGCTGCCCCGGCAGAGGTGGCCGGGATCGTCCGGGAGGTGGTACGCCGCCCCTTCGACCTGACCACCGAACCGCCGCTGCGGGCCACCCTCGTCGCCGTCCACCCGGCTCCGGGCGGGAAGCCGGAGCACGTCCTGGTGCTGGTGTTGCACCACATCGCCACCGACGAGTGGTCGGACGGGCCGTTCCTGCGCGACATCGGCACCGCGTATGCGGCCCGGCGGGCGGGACGGGCGCCGGACTGGGCGCCGCTGCCGGTCCAGTACGCCGACTACACGCTCTGGCAGCGCCGGCTGCTCGGCGACCCGGCGGACCCGGGCAGTCTCGCCGCCCGGCAGCTCGACCACTGGCGTACCACGCTGGCCGGCATGCCCGAGGAGCTGGTGCTGCCCACCGACCGGGCCCGCTCGGGGCGGCCGGACCCGGCCGGGGCCGAACTCTCCGTGCCGCTGCCCGCCGAGGTCGGCGCCGGGCTGCGCCGGCTCGCCTCCCGCACCGGCACCAGCCTGTTCATGGTGGCGCACGCGCTGGTCGCGGCGCTGCTGCACCGGCTCGGTGCCGGCACCGACATCCCGCTCGGCGCGCCGATCGCCGGCCGGGACGACGCGGCCCTCGACGACCTGGTCGGGTTCTTCGTCAACACCCTGGTACTCCGGACCGACCTGTCCGGCGATCCGAGCTTCACCGAGCTGCTGTCCCGGGTACGCCGGACCGACCTGGCCGCCTTCTCCGCCCAGGACGTGCCGTTCGAGGCCGTGGTGGAGGCGGTCAACCCGGCCCGTTCGGTCTCCCGGAACCCGCTGTTCCAGGTGATGGTGGTGCACCGCAACCGCACCGCCGGGTGGGAGGGTCTCGCCGGGCTGACCGTCACCGACGAGCCGGTCGACGCCTCGGCGGCAAAGTTCGACCTGGTCTTCGACTTCGCCGAGTCCGCCGGCGACCCGGCCGGGACCGTCGAGGAGGCGCTGAGCTGCCTGCTGAAGTACCGGACCGACCTGTTCGACCGGGAGACCGTGGCGCTGCTCGGTGCGCGGCTGCTCCGGCTGGCCCGGGCGGTCGTCGCCGACCCTGACGCGTCGCTGGGCCGGATCGACGTCTTCGTCGGCGACGAGCGGGACCGGGTGCTGCGCGAGTTCAACGCCACCGGCCGGGCGGTGCCGGAGGAGACCCTGCCGGCGATGTTCGCCGGGCGGGTGGCGCGGACCCCGGAGGCGGTCGCCGTCGTCGACCGGCAGCGGATCCTGTCGTACGCGCAACTGGACGCCGAGGCGGCCCGGATCGCCCGGCTGCTCGCCGGGTATGGCGTCGGCCCGGAAACCGTGGTCGGGGTGGCGGTACCGCGCTCGCTGGAGACCGTGGCGGTGGTGCTCGGGGTGCTGCGGCTCGGCGCCGCGTTCCTGCCGCTGGACCTCGGCCACCCGGCCGACCGACTGGGGTACATGGTCGAGGACTCCGGCGCCAGGATCCTGGTGACGACCCCGGAGGCCGCGCAGCGGCTGCCGGAGCTGGTCGGGGTGCACCGGCTGCTGGTCGGGCCGCTCCAGCCCGAGCCGGTGCCGAAGCCGGCGGACCGGACCGGACCGGCGGTGCCGGCCGGACTGGACCAGTGCGCGTACGTCATCTACACCTCGGGCAGCACCGGCCGGCCCAAGGGGGTGGTGGTGCCGCACGAGGGGCTCGGCAGCCTGGTCGCGACCGCCGTCGACCGGATGGGGGTGGACGACTCCTCCCGAGTACTCCAGTTCGCCTCGACCGGCTTCGACGTCTTCGTCTTCGAGTTGGCCATGGCGCTCTGTGCCGGTGGCCGGCTGGTGATCGCCCCGGACGAGGTCCGGGCACCGGGCCGGCCCCTGGTGGAACTGCTGGAGCGGGAGCGGGTCAGTCACGCGATCCTGCCGCCGTCCCTGGTGTCGGCGCTGCCGCCGGACTGCCAACTGCCGGCCGGACTGACCGTGCTGGTCGGCACCGAGACGGTGCCGCCGGACGTGATCGGCCGGTGGGCACGCCGGCTGCGGCTGCACGCCGCGTACGGGCTGACCGAGGCGACGGTGAACTCGACGCTCTGGCGGGCCGCGCCGGACTGGTCGGCCGCGGTGCCGATCGGCCAGCCCGACCCGAACACCCGGGCGTACGTGCTGGACGAGCGGCTCCGCCCGGTGCCGCCCGGGGTGGCCGGCGAGCTGTACGTCGGCGGGCGCGGTCTGGCCCGGGGCTACCTCGGGCGTCCCGGGCTGACCTCGGAGCGCTTCGTCGCCGACCCGTACGGCCCGGCCGGGGCCCGGATGTACCGCACCGGTGACCGGGCACGGTGGCGGGCCGACGGCATCCTGGACTTCCTCGGCCGGGTGGACGACCAGGTGAAGATCAGGGGCTTCCGGATCGAGCTGGGCGAGGTCGAGGCGGTGCTGGCCCGACACCCGGGGGTACGCCAGGCGGCGGTGGTGGTGCACCGCGACGCCGACCTGACCCGACTGGCCGGGTACGTCGTGCCGGCGGCCGGACCGCTCGAGCCCGCCGAGGTACGCGCGCACGCCGCCGAACTCCTGCCCGACTACATGGTCCCGGCCGCCGTGCTGGTGCTCGACGGGCCGCTGCCGCTGACCGCCAACGGCAAACTGGACCGGCGTGCCCTGCCGGTGCCGGACTGGGCGGCGCTGACCGGCGACGAGGTGCCGGTCACTGCGGCACAGCGGACTCTCGCCGACCTGGTCGCGGAGGTGCTCCGGCTGCCGGAGGTGGGGATCTCGGACAACTTCTTCGCCCTCGGCGGGCACTCGATGGCGGCGATGCGGCTGCTCGGCCGGGTCCGGGCGGTGCTCGGCGTCGACCTCGCGGTCCGGGACATCTTCGAGGCGCCGACCGTGGCCGGGCTGGCGGACCGGCTCGCCGGGGCGGTGGCGGAGCGTCCGGCGCTGCTCCCGGCGCCGGAGAGCGCCGCGCCGGTCGCGGCCCCGGTGCAACAGATCTGGTGGGACCGGCACCGCGGCGGCGCCGAGCGGAACCCGTCCGGCCGGACCGGCTGGGACCTCGCCCTGCTGGTCCGGGCCGCCAATGGGTCGGGTGGCGCGGCGACGCTGGACCTGCCGGCGCTGGCGGCGGCACTGACCGACGTGATCGAGCGCCACGAGCCGCTGCGTACCGCGCTCGCGGCGGGTGCGGCCGGCGAACCCGTGCCGGTGCCGGTGACCGCCCGGGCACCGCTGGAGGTGCTGCCGGCGAGCGGGCTGCCGCTCGACGACCGGATCGCCGAACTGGTCGGCGACGGCGTGGACCCGACCCGGGAACCGCCGCTGCGAGCCCGGTTGCTGACCGGGTTGGACGACGATTCGGTACTGCTGCTGACCATGCACTATCTCGGCGTGGACGAGTGGTCGGTGGTGCCCCTGGTCCGGGATCTCGGCACCGCCTACGCGGCCCGGATCGCCGGCCGGCCGCCGGAGTGGTCGCCGCTGCCGGTCGATTACTCGGACTACGCCCGCTGGGCGGGTACCCTGCTCGGCGATCCGGCCGACCCCGGCAGCCGGCACGCGAGGCAACTCGACTGGTGGCGGGGAGCGCTTGCCGGCGTACCCGATCGGCTGGCCCTGCCGACCGACCGGCCGCGACCGGCGGCGCTCTCCGGGCGCGGCGGCCGGGTCGAGTTCGTGCTCGACGCGGCGTCGCACCGGGCCGTCGACGAGCTGGCCGGACAGACCGGGACCAGCATGTTCATGGTGTTCCAGGCCGCGCTGGCCGCGCTGCTGCACCGGATCGGCGCCGGCCCGGACGTTCCGATCGGCACCCTGGTCGCCGGCCGGACCGAGCCGGCCCTCGGCGACCTGGTCGGCTGCTTCGTCAACCCGTTGCTGCTGCGGATCGACACCGGCGGCGACCCGACCTTCACCGAACTGCTCGGCCGGATCCGGGAGGCGGACCTGAGTGCCTTCGACCGCCAGGACGTTCCGTTCGACGCGGTCCGCCGCATCCTGCCGGACGGTGCCACAATGCCGCAGGTGATGCTGGTGCACCACGAGGAGGCCGGGTTGGACGGTCCGGACGGCAGGGCGGCGTTGCGGTTCGCGTCGGTGCCGACCGGGACGACCCGGGCCGAACTGACGGTCAGCTTCTACGAGCCGGTCGGCGACGGCCCGGTGCACGGCGAACTGGAGTACGCGGTCGAGCTCTTCGACCCGGCGACCGCCCGCCGGCTCACCGACGACCTGCTCGGGCTGCTCGCCTCGGCCCTCGCTCGGCCCGACCTGCCGCTCTCGGCGCTCGGAGCCGATGCCGCCGACCAGCCGGCACCCCTGCCCACCCAGTCGAACGGCGCCGCCGCCGACGACCCGGAAAGGATCGACGCATGACCACGAATCCGTTCGAGGACCCGGACGGGCAGTATCTGGTGCTCGTCAACGATGAGGACCAGCACTCGCTCTGGCCGTCTTTTGTGGACGTACCGGCCGGCTGGACGGTGGCGTTCGGCGCGGACGGCCCGCAGTCCCGGGACGACTGCCTGGCGTACGTGGAGGCGAACTGGACCGACCTGCGTCCCCGCAGCCTGCGGGAGCGGATGGCCGCCGCCGAGCCGGATTCCGGTGTCGGAGAGGCGCCTGCCGCCATCTGAGCGGCCGCCTTCCCATGCTGACTCTTCCGCCCGCCCCGAGTTGGGCCTCAGTTCAGGTTCGCCGGAGCCGGTCGAGCCCGCGCGCGGCATCGCCGAAGAGGCGGTTCAGCACGGCCTCACCACGCTGGTCGTCGGCTCCTGCGGCGATGATCGTCTGCACCGCCGGATAGCCGCGCAGGCCGACCTCGGTCGGTCGGCCCACAGAGATGATCGTGTAGATCTCGCGTACCGGGTAGGTGTGGATTGCTCGCACGTATTGGGCAAGTCCGTCGTCGGCGTCCGCCAGGAGATCGCGGATGACGTCCTCGTCGCGCACCGCGAGCTCGATCCAGCCAAGGTAGGTGTCGTCGTTCGGCCACCGGTGCGGTACACCAGGCGAACTCATCGCCGATTCCTGGTACGGGGGAAGCGGCTCGACGCGCAGACGCAGGACATCCGGGTGCCCGCTCCACGGGTGTGCGAGATGGTCGGTCAGGTAGCGGTGGAACGCCTCGGCCGATGCGGCTCCGGCTCTCGGAACAAGGCAGACAGCGAAGGTTGGCACTGGGGGTGGGCCCTGCACGGTGGGACTGTCGATGCGGTCGACCAGGGTGCGGCCGCGGCCGGGGGGTGAGAGCTGGGCACCGATGCGGCCGATGAAGTTGTGGACGTCGTTGGGAATCGTCTCCATCGCGATCGGATTGCTGCCGAACGCGGTCAGGTCGGCCTCGCTCAGGAAGAGCCCGTGGGGCATGCCGTGAGGCTGAGCCACCTCTGACGCCTCGAACGAGATGCCCCGGGTCGCTGGCCAGAGATCGGGTCGATTGGCTGCAAGGCGCAGTTGCCGATATTGCCACAGGCCGGGAACGCGGGCGAACATGATTCCGTGCACGTCGCGCCAGTAGGCCTCGCATACGTCCTGCCGTAGGTCGGCGCGCCACCAGCAGAATGCCGTCAGGGCCAGCTCGGCAGCGTTCTCCCGATCGGCCGTGCCCACCATCCGAGCGACCATACCCATCCCGTCGCAGCCCCTGCAAGCGCACCACAGCCCTCTCGACCACGTCGTAGTCGCCGCCCCTCGTCTGCCTGATCCGGGACGGCGAGCCACCCGACGGTGCCGGGACCCCCGCTCGGCGGCCCGGAGGCGGCCGCCGAGGCCACGCGGTTCAGCCGGTCGGGGTCAGCCGGATCATGTTCCAGGAAAGCGGCGGCAGCACCGCTGCCAGCCGCCCGTTGTCGACCTTGCCCTCGCCGCGCCGGCTCGGCGTCACCCGTTCGGGCGCCTCGGCGCTGTTCGTCGCCTCCGGGTCCGCGTCGTGCAGCGCGACGTGCTCCCCGACCGCGAGGTCGCCGCAGGCCCGCAGGTCGACGTCGAGGGCGAGCGGTTCCCGCTGGTCCCGGTTGACCGCGAAGAGGGTGACCGCACCGGACTCGTCGTCCCGGACGGCGGTCGCGGTGAGCGTCGACACCTCGCCGTGCCGGGCCGTGTCGTGCCGGGGGCCGGTCGGCTCGACCCGCAGCACGGTGCCGCGACCGTGCCGGGAGGTGAGCGCGAACGGATGGTACGTCGGCTGCACCCAGGCCGGTCCGCCCGGTTCGCTGCGGATCGGGGCGATGACGTTGACGAGCTGTGCCAGACAGGCGATCTTGACCCGGTCGGCCCGCCGGAGCAGCGAGATCAGCAGGTCACCGACGACCACCGCGTCGACCACCGAGTAGACGTCCTCGATCAGCCGGGGCGCCTCCGCCCAGTCGAGCTTCTCCTCGCCGACGAACCGGCTCTGGTACCAGACGTTCCACTCGTCGACCGAGAGGTTGATCCGCTTCTGGTGCTTGCCGACCGCCCGGACATGGTCGCAGGTGGCCACCACGGACTCCATGAACCGGTCCAGGTCGACCGCGCTGGCCAGGAAGCTGTCCCGGTCGCCGTCGTGCTCCTGGTAGTAGCTGTGTACCGAGACGTAGTCGACCAGGTCGTAGGTCTCCTCCAGTACGGTCGCCTCCCAGGTGCCGAAGGTCGGCATCCCGCTGCCGGAGCTGCCGCAGGCGACGAGCTCGATGGAGGGGTCGACCCGGCGCATCGCCTGGGCGGTCTGCGCCGCCAGCCGGCCGTACTCCCGGGCCGTGGCGAACCCGGTCTGCCACGGGCCGTCCATCTCGTTGCCGAGACACCACAGCTTGATGTCGTGCGGCTCCGGGCTGCCGTGCTGCCGCCGCAGGTCGGACCAGTACGTCCCGCCCGGGTGGTTGGTGTATTCCAGCAGGTTCCGGGCGGCGTCCACCCCCCGGGTACCGAGGTTGACCGCCATCATCGGCTCACTGCCGACCCGGCGGGTCCAGCCGACGAACTCATCGACGCCGACCTCGTTGGTTTCGATCGACCGCCAGGCCAGGTCGAGCCGGCGGGGCCGGGACTCGCGCGGGCCGATCCCGTCCTCCCAGTTGTAGCCCGAGACGAAGTTGCCGCCCGGATAGCGCAGTACGGGCACGCCGAGCGCCCGGACCAGTTCCGCCACGTCCCGGCGGAACCCGTGCTCGTCGGCGGTCGGATGTCCCGGCTCGTAGATCCCGGTGTAGACGCAGCGCCCGAGGTGCTCCACGAACGAGCCGTAGATCCTCGGGTCGACCTCGGCGATCCTGAACGCGGGATCGACGGTCAACGCGGCCTGGTGCACGAAACCTCCAACGGTTGTTCTTCGGTACGGTGTCAGCCTTTCAGACCGGTGCCGGCGATGCCCTCGACGATCCGTCTCTGGAAGAGCAGGAAGACCAGGACAAGTGGCAGCGCGCCGAGGATCGCCGACGCCATGGTGTCGGCGTAGCGGATGCCGTAGGTGCCCTGGATCGCGGCGAGGCCGACCGGGATGGTCATCAGTTCCGGGTCGGTGACGGCGAGCAGCGGCCAGAGCAGGTTGTTCCAGCTCCAGACGAAGGTGAAGATCGTCACGGCGGAGACCGCGGGCCGGGACAGCGGCATGACGACCCGACGGTACGTCCGGAGGAAGCCGGCGCCGTCCATCCGGGCGGCCTCGTCGAGGTCCCGGGGGATCCCGTCGAAGAACTGCTTGAAGATGAAGATCGCGATGGCGGTGGGGATCTGTGGCAGCAGCACCGCCCACCAGGTGTTGAGCAGGTGCATGCCGCTCATTTCCCGGAACTGCGGCACGATCAGCACCTGGCTCGGGATCAGCAGGCCGCAGAGCAGGAACCAGTAGACCAGCCGGCGGTACCGGAACCGCAGCCGGGACAGCGCGTACGCCGCCATGCTGGCGGTGAGCACGGTACCGGCCGCGGCCAGCGTCGAGGTGACGAAGCTGGCGAGGTACCAGTTGAGGATGTCGCTCTCGGTCAGCACGGTGCGGTAGGCGGCCAACGTCGGATTCTCGATCCACCAGGTCGGGTCGGTGGTCTCCCCGTTCGGCTTGAGCGAGGTGTCCAGTGCCCAGGCCAGCGGTACCAGCCAGAGCAGCGCGAACGCGACCAGGATCCCGATGCAGCAGCGGTTGAACAGCCGGATCCGTCGGTCCACCGAGTTCGCCAGGGCCGCGCCACCCGCCTCGGTGCGGCGGTCCCGGTCGGTGTCGCGGGTCGATTCGAGCAGCGCCATCGTCACACCTCCGATTCCTGGCGACGGGTCATGACCAGCCATATCACCGAGACCGCCAGCACCAGCAGGAAGAACAGGGTGGACGCGGCGGCGGCGTAGCCGGTCCGGTAGTCGGTGAAGCCGACCTCGTAGACGTACTGCAGCGCCGAGCGGGTGCTGAAGTTCGGGCCGCCATTGGTCATCAGGTACATCTGGTCGAAGACCTTCAGCGAGGCGATCACCTGGAGCACCACCACCAGCGTGGTGGTGCGGGCCAGCAGCGGCAGGGTGATCCGGCGGATCTGCTGCCACGGCCCGGCGCCGTCGATCGCGGACGCCTCGTACAGGTCCCGGGGTACGTCCTGCAGGCCGGCGAGGTACAGCACGAAGTTGAACCCGAGCGTCCACCAGACGGTGCTGATCGCCAGCGAGCCCATTGCCCAGGCCGGGTCGCCGAGCCAGTTTGGCGCGGTGAGGCCCACCGCGTCGACGGTCCGGCTCAGCAGGCCGAGTTCCGGCGTGTAGATCCACAGCCAGATCAGCGCCACCACGGCGGAGGGCAGCACGTACGGCAGGAAGAAGGCCAGCCGGAAGAACCAGCGTCCCCGGCGGGCGCGTTCGGCCAGCAGCGCGAAGACCAGCGCCAGGACGACCAGTGGCGGGGTGGTCAGCAGGGTGAACCAGGCGGTGTGCCAGAGCGCCCACCAGAAGTCGGAGCTGCCCAGCGCCTCGGCGTAGTTGCTCAGGCCGGCGAAGTCGCCGAGCCCGGGCCGGACCATGCTGGTGTGGAAGAAGCTCATCACCAGCCCGTACAGCGCGGGTCCGATGATGAAGAGCAGGTAGAGCGCGAGGAACGGGGCCAGGAAGAACAGCGCCGGCCGGCCGTTCCCGCGCCGCGGGTGCGCTGCCGGTGGTGAACCGGATCCGGCGCCGGTCCGGTCGGGGGAGTGGGTGGTAGTGGTGGCCACGGCATACCTCCTCGATGAGGTCGGGTCACACCGGTGACGGAGTCTGGGCGAGGATGGTCAGCTGTGACCGGATCTGCGCTATCGCGGCCTCGGGGGTGAGCTGGCCGCCCTCCACCGCGCCCACCGCCGCGCCGATCACCCTCTCGAAGTTGGAACCGGAGCCGGAGTACCAGGCGGGCGGGTCGTAGACGGCGGTGTCCGCCGCCGCGGCGTAGCTCGACTGCGGACTGAGCCGGCGGTAGGCGTCGCTCTCGGCGAACGGCAGCCAGGTCGGGACGTGGCCGCCCTCCGCCCAGGTGAGGCTCTGGTCGAGCACGAACCGGACGAAGTGCAGCGCCCGGTCCAGCCGGGCCCGGTCCAGGTCGGGGCGGACCGGCAGTACCAGGGTGTGCGAGTCGGCCTGCACGGCGTGCGGCCCGCCGAAGACGTTCGGTATCAGCGTCATCCCGAACGGCATCTTGGCGGTCTGGAAGGTGCTGATCTCCCATTCGCCGTTCAGGTGGAAGCCGGCCTGCCCGGTGGCGAACATCGCGATCGCGCCCGGGTAGTCGGCGCCGCCCGGGATCAGCCCTTCTTCGACGGTGAGCGCGCGCAGGTAGTCGAGCACCCGGCCCGCCTTGGCATCGTCGAGCACCACCCGGGTGCCGTCGTCGGCCAGGATCTCGCCCTCGAGCTGTGAGTAGAGGGTCTGGAAGAGCCGGAACGGCGAGGCCGGGTCGGAGTTGATGCCGTGCGTGGCGCCGTACCGGCCGGTCACCTGCTTGGCCCGGGCGAGCGCGTCGGCAAACGCCGCCTCGCCGACGATCGGCTTGAGCTGTCCGTCGGAGTCGAGCAGTCCGGCCTGCTGGCAGATGTCGGTGTTGTAGAAGAGGACGAACGGGTGGGTGTCCAGCGGGATCGCGTACGCCCGGCCGTCGACCAGCCCGGCCTGCCAGGCCCGCTGGTTGAACTTCTCCGGTGTCATGCCGTGCCGGGCCAGGTCCTCGGGGCGCAGTTCCTGGAGCAGCCCCGCGTCGACCAGGGTCTTCATCCGGGTGAGGTGCGAGATCGCCACGTCCGGCGGTTCCTCCCCGACCGTGGCCAGGGAGAGCTTGGTGTAGTAGGGGTCGCCCCAGGCCAGGATGATGGCCTTGAGCGGGGTGGCGGGGTGCGCCCGGCGGAAGGCGTCCTGGATCTGCTGCATCCGGACGCCGTCGCCGCCACCGAACAGGTTCCAGTACTCGACGGCGCCCGGCGCCGCCTCGGTCTTCAGCAACCCGGCGCCGAGCGGGGTGGCGCAGCCGGTGAGGGTCGCGGCACCGGCACCGGCGAGCGCGCCGAGCAGTACGCCGCGGCGGCTCAGTGCCGGCCCGGCAGGTCGGTGGGTGGGCGGTGGATCGTGCATGGTTCCCCTCCTGACCGGTGTAGTTCATGAACCGTTTCAGGTATCAATACCGGGGCCGGCGGCACTGGCGGCGCGGGGCTGCGCCGGTGGTGGCTGCCGGAGCGGCCCTATGTTAACGATCACACTGGTCCAGATTGTTGCCGGTCGGGTGGGGGCCGTCAATCCATAGCCGCTGTTTTCCTGACGAAAAACCCGGGTAGCTGTCCCGCCGTCGGTCACCCCGCCGACACCGCCGCGCCGCGGGACGAGCTGACAGATTCTTATCGTTTCAACCGGTACTCGGCCGATGACGACGGCAGCGGCGGCGGCGAGTGGCAGCCCCTCAGCCCTCAGCCCTCAGCGCTCGGCGTCGGCCGTCGGCCCCTGCTGCTCCGGCTGCCGCTGCTCCGGCACCGGGTCTGGGTCTGGGGCTGGCCGGGGCGTCTCCCGGGTGCCGGCCCAGGCGGACCAGAGCGCCGCGTACCGGCCGCCAGCGGCGACCAACTCGTCGTGGGCGCCGACCTCCGCCACCCGGCCGGCGTCCAGCAGGATGACCCGGTCCGCGGCGGCCGCCTGGGTGAGCCGGTGCGCCACCACCAGTCCGGTACGCCCGTCCAGCGCCCGCGCCGCCGCCGTCTCCAACTCCCGTGCGCCGGCACTGCCGGCCTCGGCGGTCGCCTCGTCCAGGATCGCCACCGGCGGGGCCACCAGCACCAGCCGGGCCAGGGCCAACTGCTGGGCCTGCGCCGCCGTCAGCCGGTGCCCGCCGTCGCCGACCACCGTGGCCAGCCCGTCCGGCAGCGCGCGTACCCAGCCCAGCGCGCCGACCCGGTCCAGCGCGGCGAGCAACTCCTCGTCGGTGGCGTCCGGCCCGGCCAGCCGCAGGTCCTCGGCGAGCGGCCCGGCGAAGACGTGCACCTCCTGGCTGATCAGCGCCACCGTCCGCCCGGCCACGGCGGCACCGAGATCCTCGATCGGTACGCCGCCGAGCCGGATGCCGCCGCCGCTGGGCCGGTGGATCCCGGCGATCAGCTTGGCCAGCGTCGTCTTGCCTGCACCGCTCGCCCCGACCAGCGCGACCCGCTCGTTCGGCGCCACGCTGAACGTGACGTCGTGCAGTACGTCGTGCCCCGGCACGTAGGCGTGCCGCAGTTCCTTCGCCTCGATCCCGCCGTCCACCGGCACCGGACGGTGCTCCGCCGGCCGGTGCGCCGGCAACCGGGTGACGCCGACCAGCCGGACCAGGCTGGCGGCGGCCGACTGCGCGTCGTCGACCAGGCTCAGCGCGGAGTTGAGCGGACCGAAGAGGTTGTGGAAGTAGAGGGCGGCGGCGGATGCCGTGCCGACGCTGACCGCGTCCGCCCGCACCAGCAGGAAACCGGTCACCAGTACGGCGGTCAGCCCGACGAACTCGGCGAGGTTGAGTCGGCCGAAGAACCTGGTCATCAACCGGATCCCGCGCAGCGTCAGGTCGACCGCCGCGACGGAACTGCCGGAGACCCGCCGCAGGTGCGGCTCGGTGAGCCGGAACGCGCGTACCGTCCGGGCACCGCCGACGGTGTCCAGCAACCGTTGCTGCTGGGCGCCGTGCGCCACCCGCTGACTGGCGTAGAGCGGCTGCGCCCGGCGGGCGTACCACCGGGCGGTGTGCAGTTGGATCGGCGCCGCGAGCAGCGCGGCGAGCAGGAACCGCCAGTCGAGTACGGCGAGCCCGACCAGGGTCAGGCCGATGGTCAGGCCGGAGCGGGCGAGCTGCGGCAGGGCGGTCCGGACGGCCTCGGCGATCACCGTCACGTCCCCGGTGACCCGCGCGGTCAGGTCGCCGGAACCGGCCCGCTCGACCTGCTCCAGCGGCAGGTCCAGTACCCGTTCGATGAACCGTTCCCGCAGCTCGGCGAGGATGCCCTCGCCGAGCCGGGCGACCTGGGACAGCCCCAGCGCCAGTGAGATCCCCTGGACGACCGCGACCAGCCCGAGTAGCACCGTCGGGGTGGTGATCGCCCCCGGTGGCCGTCCGTCGACGACCAGGTCCACGATCTGCCCGAGCAGCGGCGCGGTGAGCAGCCCGACCGCGGTGGAGCCGACGAGCAGGGCGAGGGCGCGGATGGCGAGGAACCGGCGGGGCCGCAGCAGTTCGGCGAGGGTCTGGCGGACCTGCCGCGCGGTCGCGGTCGGCAGCAGCTCTCGGGCCGGTCGGTCGGCGGTCACCGCAGCACCGAAGCCTGATAGGTGCGGTCCCGGCGGACCAGGTCGGGATGACTGCCCTCGGCCCGCACCGCGCCACCGTCGAGCAACACCACCCGGTCGGTGACCGCGAGCAGCGCTGGACTGGTGGTGACCAGCACGGTGGTCCGGCCCTGCCGAAGCTCCCGCAGCCCGGCCGCGATCCGGGCCTCGGTGGCCGCGTCGACCGCGGTGGTGGGATCGTGCAGGACGAGTATCGCCGGCTCGGCGGCGAGTGCCCGGGCCAGGGCCACCCGCTGGCGCTGCCCGCCGGAGAGCGACCGTCCGCGCTCGGTCAGCAGCGTGTCGACCCCCTGCGGCAGGGTGCGGGCCACCTCGTCCACGTCGGCGGCGGCCAGCGCCCGGCGTACGTCGGACCCGGCCGGAGCCGACGCGGCCACGTTCTCCCGCAGGGTCCCCTCGAACAGGTCGGCGTCGTGCGGCGCGACCAGGATCGCCGCGCGTAACCGTTCGGGGTCCAGGGTGTGCAGCCCGACTCCGTCCAGTTCGACCGTGCCGGCGTCCGGGTCGACGTCCCGACCGAGGCAGCGCAGCAGGTCGTCGGCGACCGCCGGCTCGGTCGCCACGATGCCGACCAGCTCGCCCGGGGCGGCGTGCAGACTGACGCCGCGCAGCGTGCCGTGCCGGACGTCCCGCAGGTCGAGACGGCCGAGTACCGGGGTGTCGGGGGAGCCGTCGCCGGTGGGTGTGGCCGGAGCCGCGCCGAGGACCGAGGCGATCCGGTCGGCGGAGGCGCGACCCTGGGCGAACTCGGCGTTCACCCAGCCGAAGACGGAGAGCGGTCCGAGCAGGAACAGCGCCAGGCCGACCGCCGCGACGAGTTGCCCGACGGTGAGCGCGCCCTGCGCCGCCAGCCGGCCGCCGAGCAGGCCGACGGCGGCCACGAAGAGTCCGGTGATGATCAGCAGGGTGCCGTCGTACCATGCCTGGGCCTGGGCCGCCCGGACCGTGGCGGCCAGGGACTCCCGGCTGGTCCGCCGGTAGCGTCCGGCCGCGGCCGGTGCCGCACCGAGACCCTTGAGTACGCGCAGCCCGGCGACCAGGTCGGCGGCCACCCCGGAGGCGTACGCGGCCCGCTCCTGCTCGGCGTGGCTGCGCCGCTCCAGCGGGCGGCCGAGCCGGTGGGCCAGCCAGAGCAGCAGCGGTGCGCCGATCAGCACCAGCAGCCCGAGGGGCACCGAGACCAGCAGCAGGGCCACGCCGCCGACCAGCAGGCCGGTGGATGCCCCGATCGCGGTGGCGAGGGCCCGGTTGACCGCCCCGACCCGGTCGGCGTCACCGGTGGCGGTGGCGACCAGCGCACCGGGCAGCCGGCCGGTCTCCGCTCCGCCCCGGTGGTCCAGGATCCGCCGGGTGAGCGAGAGCCGGAGCTGGTGCGCGGCCTGCTCGACCGCGCGTTCGCCGGTACGGGCGCCCAGCCGGAAGCTCGTCGACAGCACCGCGAAGACCACGGCCAGTACGCCGATCCAGCCGACCAGGTCGACGACCCCGCCCCGGCCGACGGTCCGGTCGATGACGACGCCGATCAGCACCGGTACGAGTGCCTCGCCGGCCTGGTGACTGGCGCTGAGCCCCGCACTGGCCAGTACGTGCCGGAGCTGGCCGGTGATCGCACCGGTCAGCACCGTACGTGCCGTGAGGCTACCGGTCGGCACGCTCAGGCTCCTCCGCTGGTGAACTGAAGGTTAGGCTAACCTAGCATCCGTCGTCTGGGCCTCGTCGGAGTGCCGGCGTACCCGGATGACCGCTGTATTCGTCCACCCGGCGGAGCATCGCCAGCACCATCGCCGGCAGCATCAGCACATGCCCGGCCATCATCAGGAACTCCCCGCTGACCGCCCCCATCCAGTACGGCGGCAGGAAGAGCAGGAACGGCAGGTACATCGCCGCGCCCATCTCGGCGACCGGAGCCCAGCCGTGTGCGCGGTACCGCATCCAGACGGTCATTGCCAGCGTCATGTTGGTGGCCATCACCAGCGCGCCGATGTCGGGGCGGTCGAGTAGGGGGTTCAGGTCGAGCCCGCTGGCGGCGTCGAGGGCGGTGGCCAGCACCCTCCAGACCGGGCCGAAGAGCAGCATCCCGATGACCATCGCGATGGTCATCTCGGCGAAGTGCCGCAGGAAGTGCCGGACGGGTCGGTGCGGGGGCGTACCGGAGACGTGCGATCGGGTGTCCGCACTGTCGGTGGATTGGCTGTCCGGGACCGTGGCGTCCGGGTCCGTGGTATCCGGGACCGTGGTATCCGGGACCGTGCTGTCCGGTGTCGTGGATGTCATGGTGCGAGGCTCTCGGTGTTGCCGCTCAACCGGCAGACGCGCGACGCACGGTTCGACCATGCGGATCGCGTGGCTGGACCGTGCGTCGCGGAGAGCAAGCCGGCGCGAACGCGACCCGACGGCGTCCGTGTCAGTCGAGCCGGTTTCCGTCCGGATCGGGGTCGACGCCGGAGTCCAGATAGGAGTCGAGGAGATTCGTCGGCGCGCCGGCCTCGATCAGCAGGTCGACGGCGGTGATCGCATACCAGTTGTCGGCGACGGCGTGCATGGCGGCAGCCTGGGCGAGCAGGTCGGGATCGGTGGCGAGATCGGCGAGCTCGGCGAGGGCGGTGTCCCGGCTCAGACCCTCGCGATAGCCACCGGCGTAGTCCGTGGCGAGCCGGTGCACTCGGGCGAGGACGAGTCGGCGGTCGGTGGGCTGGTGGGCTGCGGTGCAGGCGTGGGCGGCGAGGGTGCGGCCGCCGGCCTGGTCTCGGCTGTCGTACACCTCGATATTCTATCGTACATGTGTTCGAATTGTGCTCTCGGCGGGGTGCGACGCAAGTGCCGTCCACAGTGTCTGGATGGGCTATGTATCTGCAGGTCAGCCGTGTCGACGCAGCCGGTCGGCCAGTTCGGCGAAGCGTTCGAGCGCAGCCACGCCGTCCGTCGCGGCCACCTGGAGGGCCAGCACATCCGGGCGGAGCCGGTCGAGCAACCGTGCGCAGAAGTCGAGGAGTTGCCGGGGCTCGCCGACCCGGCGATACCGGGCGAGGATCGCGTCCCGGCCGAGCCGGTCGGCCCGCCGACGCAGCCGGGTCGGGCTCGACGCCACGAGCCGGCCGGGCGTACGCAGTCCGCGCCAGGGCCGCAGTGCCCGCATCGCCTCGTCGTCGCTGTCGGCGAGCACCACGAAGCTGCTCAGCACCACCCTCGGTGGCGTACGCCCCGCCGCTACCGCGGCCGCCCGCGCCACGTCCACCACCTCCCGGCCGGTGCGTTCGGGGTCCTTGACCGAGCTGACCACCCCGTCGGCGAGCCGACCGGCGGTGGCCGCCGAGCGGGGACCGGCCGCCGCCAGGTGCACCGGTACGCCGGTCAGCGGTGGACTGTGCAGCCGGATCGACGAGACCGGATAGAACGCCGCATCGGGCTGCCGGACGGTCTCGCCGGCGAGCAGCGGCCGGAGCAGCCCGAGCGCCTCGGTCATCCTGGCCAGCCGCTCCGGGTACGGCGGAAACCGGCCCAGCGGCGCCTCGTTGATGCCCTCCCCGGTGCCGACCCCGAGTTCGAACCGGCCGCCGGAGAGCCGGTCGAGCGTGGCGGCGGCCTGCGCGACCAGCACCGGATGCTGGCGGAACAGCGGGCAGGCCACCGCGGAGACCAGCGTGGCGCGTCGGGTCGCCGTGGCGATCGCGCCCAGCGTGGCCCAACCGTGGCCCGCCGACCCGGCGTCGTCCACCCACGGCTGGAGGTGGTCGGAGACGAGTACCGCGTCGAAGCCGGCCTGCTCGGCCCGGCGGGCCTGGGCCACCAGCCGTTCGGGCTGCCACTCCTCGTGACCGAGGAACCAACCGAACCGGGTCAACGGGCTCCTTCGGAATCGGCGGCACCGTCCCGCGGAGCGGGCGGCAGCGGCGAGGCGGGCAGCATTGGCGGAACCGATGGCGTCGGCGGAGCGGATGGCGCCGGCGGAGCGGGCGGCACCGGAACCGTCGATGGTCGAACCGGTGGCGGTACCGACCGGACGGACGGGGCCGAAAGCGGATCGGCAACCATATCATCATCGATGTAACAGCCTCGGTGAGCGGCGTGTCGGCGTGGTGTACCGGCCGGCGCACGACGGTCGGTTCGGCAGCCGCCTACCCTGACGTCACCGTTGATCGACGCAAGCCCCGGGAGCAGATCATGAGATCCCAGCGCCGCGACCCCGGAAGGCCCACATTGAGCGAGGTCGCGGCCCGGGCGGGCGTCGGACGCGGCACCGCCTCCCGGGTGGTCAACAACTCCTCACAGGTCAGCCCGACGGTCCGGGCCGCGGTGTGGGCGGCGGTCCGGGAACTCGGGTACGTGCCCAACCGTGCCGCGCGGGCGCTGGTCACCCAGCGGACCGACTCGGTCGCGCTGGTCATCTCCGAGTCCGGCGAGCGGGCGTTCGGCGAGCCGTTCTTCGCCGGCATCGCCCGCGGGGTCAGCGCCGGGCTGGCCGACACCCCGCTGCAGCTCTGGCTCTCCTGGATCCAGTCGCCGGGCGGACGGGAGAAGATGGAGCAGCAGCTCACCGACCAGCACGTCGACGGGGTGATGCTCATTTCGCTGCATGACGCGGATCCGCTGCCGGGACTGCTGATGGAGCGCGGGCTACCAACCGTCCTCGGTGGACGGCCGGCCCGGATGCTCGGCCCCGGTACCCAGCCGGCGTACTTCGTCGACGTGGACAATGCGGGCGGCGCCCGGCAGGCGGTCGAGTACCTGATCGGGATCGGTCGCCGGGTGGTCGCCACCGTGGCCGGACCCCAGGACATGGGTGCCGGGGTGACCCGGCTGATCGGCTACCGCGAGGCGCTCGACGCGCACGGCCGGCCGGTCTCCGAGGACCTGATCGAGTACGGCGACTTCAGCGCGAACAGCGGCCGGGCGGCGATGCGCCGGCTGCTGGACCGGCGCGGCGACCTGGACGCGGTCTTCGCCGCCTCGGACCTGATGGCGTTGGGGGCGATGCAGGCGCTGCACGAGGCCGGCCGGCGCATTCCGGCGGACGTGGCGGTGGTCGGCTACGAGGACTCGTCGTTGGCGCTGCACGCCAACCCGCCGCTGACCTCGGTGCACCAACCCGTGATCAGGATGGGCACGGAGATGGCCCGGTTGCTGGTGGCGCAGATCCGGGGCGACGAGATCCCCTCGCCGGCCGTCTTCCTGGACACCCACCTGGTCCGCCGGCGGTCGGCCTGACCGGCCGCGTCCAGGATTGACGCCACGTTGGACCAGTCGGTCGTGCCCGGGATCGACACCGGCCGGCCGTGCGGTGGGGGACACCGGTGCCGCCGGGGGAGCGGCTCAACCGGGGTTCTTCGCCGTGCGGGCCACCAGCAGTGTGCTGCGGGCCGCCGCCGTCGCCACCACCAGGGTCGCCAGGGCGGACAGCGTCAGTGGGTTCAGTACCAGCCCGAGTGGGCCGAGCGCGACGAGCGCGAGGAGGGCGGTGAGGTAGGTCCGGGAGCGTACGCCGAGGACCGCGTTCTTGAACAGCAGGAACCCGGCCAGGAAGAGCACCGGGCCACCGAGCACGCCGACGATCACCGCCGGCCTGCTCTCACCGGTCGGGTGGCGCAGCGTGAGGTCGTCCCCGACCGCGGTGACGATGACACCGGCGACCATCGGGATGTGCAGATAGGTGTACGCCGACCGACCGAGCCGGCCCGGCTCCTCGGCCTCGGCGAGCACCCGCCGAGCCGCGTCGGAGCTGCGGTCGAAGTAGATCCACCACAGTGCCACGCTGCCGAGAAAGGCGCTGGACAATGCCGCGAGGGTGGTCCAGCCGTGTCCCAGGGCGTCGAAGACCGTGCCGGTGACCAGGATGGACTTCCCGAGCGCGATGATCACGAAGAGTCGGGCCCGTTCGGCCAGATGTGCCCCGTTGATCGTCCACTCCGCCGGCGTCGACCGGCCCCATTTCGGCACGTGGAAGCCGCCGGCCGCCGCGGTCGTGTCGACGGCCACCGCCGCGACCCAGAGGCCGAGCCTGAGCGGGCCGGCGGCGAACCCGCCGGCCAGCCAGAGCGGCGCGGAGACCGTCCGCCAGACCAGCAGGCGCTGGAAGTTGCGGTGCAGCTCGGACCGACGGGCCAGGGCGGAGGCGACGAAGAGCGACCGCCCCACCGACAGTGCCACGTACGCCGCCGCGAACCAGAGCCCTCGATCCCCGTACGCCTCGGGCAGCGCCGAGGACATCACCAGGCTGATCCCCATCAGCGCGATGAGCAGCACCCGTACCCTGGGTTGGTCCGGATCGAACCAGTTGGTGATCCAGGCCGTGTCCACCCAGGCCCACCAGATGGCGAGCAGCAGCACCGCGGCCCCGGCGACGCCGGCCGGGTGTAGCCGGTGCAGCAGCAACTCGGTCAACTGGGTCACGGCCAGCACGTAGACCACATCGAAGAAGAGTTCGATGGTGGTGACCCGGGCGTCCTCCGGCCCGCGCAGGACGTCCGGTCGGCCGGCCGGGCTGGTCAAACCTGCCTCCACCGAGGGTCGTCCGGCCCGTCGTTCGCGGGCGCTGAACGGTCAATGAGGGGCAATCGCCATATTACCGGCGTTCAGCCTGTAATACTGCTGTATCCGGCGAGCGGCGTGATCCGGAGAAGTGGCGCGTCGCCGGTCGGGCCGGCCGGTGGCACCGGGTGCGGACCGGTGGGGTCGTTTGCGGGCCGGTCCGGACGGGGATGCGAAGCACTCGATCGCCGGACCGTTGCCAGTTCTCGTGACACCAGGCTCCCGAGGCCGTACGAGACGGGGGATGCCCCAGCGGAGGAGACATGCCCGTACTTGCCAAGAAGGTCCTCACCTGGCTATTCGTGGGTTTCCTGATCTTCTTCATCGCGTTCCGGCCGGATGGTGCCGCCGAGTTGGTCGAGACGATCGGGGCGGTGTTGATGGCGATCGCCCAGGGGATCGGTGACTTCCTGACCCGGCTGATGGCCTGACCGACCCCGGAGCGCGAGGGAGTCCGGGGCAGCCAGGGGAGTCCCGGGTCAGCGCAGCGCCGCGAGTGTCTCGGCGGCGACCTGGAGGTCCTCCCGGGGCTCGACGACCAGCACCGGTACCCGGGCGCCGGCTGCCGAGACCACGGCGTCGGTTTCCTGGTTGCCGCCCTGCGGCGGGGTGACGCCGAGCAGGCCGAGCCCGGCGCAGACGTCGTGCCGCACCTCGGGCTGGTCCCAGCCGATCTCGCCGGTGAAGACCACGGCGTCCAGCCGGTCCAGGCTGGTGGCGGCGGCCGCCAACTCGCGGCGTACCCGGTGGGCGTAGACCTGCAGCGCCAGCGTCGCCACCGGATCGTCCGGGGCGGCGGCGACCAGGTCGCGGGTGTCGTCGGAGCGGCCGCCGGAGAGGCCGAGCAGTCCGGACCGCGAGTTGAGCCCCTCGGAAAGTTCGGCCAGGCTGAGCCGGTCGTCTTCGAGCAGCCAGAGCAGCATTCCCGGGTCGACCGCCCCGGAACGTTTCGACATCGGGATGCCGTCCAGCGGGGTGAAGCCCATCGAGGTGTCGACGCTGCGGCCGTCCCGGACGGCGCAGACCGAGGCGCCCCCGCCGAGGTGGGCCAGCAGGAGCTGGAGGTCGTCGGCCGGCCGGCCGAGCAGTTCGGCGGTACGGCGCAGCGCGTAGGCGTACGACAGGCCGTGGAAGCCGTACCGGCGCAGCCCCCAGCGCCGGCGCCACGGCGCGGGCAGCGGATAGGTGGCGGCGGCGGCCCGCAGGTGGGCGTGGAAGGCCGTGTCCGGGCAGAGCACCTGGGGTACCTCGGGCAGCCGCTCCCGGATCCGGTCCAGCAGGCGTAACGCGGGCGGCAGGTGCAGCGGGGCCAGCGTGCCCAGCCGGTCGAGTTCGGCCCGGAGCGCGTCGTCCACCCGGGTCGGGGTGCGGACCAGGTCACCGCCGTGCACCAGCCGGTGGCCGACGGCGTCGGGCGGGTCGTGGGCGGCGAGGAAGTCGCGTACCGCCCGGTCCGCCTCAGCCGATCCGGGCGGCTCGGTCCGGGCCAGGCCGTCGGTGACCTCGCCCGCCCGGACGTAGTCGAGCCGGAGACTGGACGAACCCGCGTTGACGGTCAGTACGACCGGGGGGCCGGGTGGCGGTCCGCTCGTCCGGGTCGGCATCCGTGCCTCCTTCGGCCATCCGTCCCGTCGTCTGTCCAGGTGGGGGTGTGTTACCCAGCCCGTCCGGGTCCACGCACCGACAACCTGCCGGTTACGGGCTTCCGAAAACATTCGACAACCTTTTCGAAACAACACCAAAGATCAAACCGCGATTCTTGCGGTACACGCTGTCTGGCGTTACCTCCTCGCGATGTGCGGAACATCTTGCCGAAAACCTTTTCGTGCGCCATCGTGTGCAGAACGCCGAAACCCACCACCCCGCCGAACCTCCGGCGGACCCGGCGCCAAGGAATTGATCTTCATCAATCGCTTGAGCCAAGGAGGAGTCCGATGAGGCGATGGTGGCCGGCCCTCGCGCCGTTGCTGGCGCTGGGCCTGGTGTTCACCGGGATGGGAGTGGCCAAGGCCGCGCCCGGGGACAACCTGGCCTGGACCGCGACCGCGAGCGCGTCCTACACCTCACCCTGGGAGAGCGTGGAGGCGATCCGCGACGGGATCGACCCGACCACCTCGAACGACACCCAGAACCCGCGCTGGGGCACCTGGCCCAACACGGGGGAGCAGTGGGTGCTGCTCACCTGGACCCAGCCGCAGGCCATCCGGGCCGCCGAGGTCTACTTCTTCGACGACAACGGCGGCGTACGCCTGCCGGCGTCCTGGCGGGTGCAGAGCTGGAACGGCAGCGGCTACGTCGACGTCGCCGGAGCCAGCGGCTATCCGATCGCGGCCAACCGCTACAACCTGGTCACCTTCAACCAGGTCAGCACCACCCGGCTGCGGGTGCTGCTGCAAAGTGGCGCTGCCTCGGTCGGCCTGCTGGAGGTCAAGGCGCACGCCCAGCCGCCCGGCACCGGCCCGACCAACCCGCCGACCACCCCGCCGTCCTCCGGCTGGAACCCGCCGTCCAACCTGGTCACCCCGTTGGACGAGGTCTGGCGGCACCAGGAGCAGACCTACAACAACGGCAACCTGTACGGCTTCCGCAACTACGGCTGGGACCAGCTCTTCGCCAACCGGGGCTACATCAACTACTGCGTCCGCTGGGACTCCTCGGCCACCGTCACCGCCGCCCAGCGCGACCAGATCCACGCCGCCCTGGCCCGGCAGTACAAGAAGTGGATGGACGTGATGGTCGGGCACAACGCGTTCCCGTACACCGACGTCCCGGTCCGGGTGGTCGGCTGGGCGGTCCGCGACCGCTCCCAGCTCCAGTGGTCGGACTCCTCGGTCGACATCTACGTGGGCGACATCCGGGAGAACGCCCCGCAGTGCGCCGCGCCGTGCGGCCGGTTCTTCAACCAGAACGGCCAGTACCCGAACTGTCCCGGCGGCGCGGCCCGGCACTACGACCACTCGCTCTGGCTCACCGACGGCTTCGGCGGCGGTGCCGGCGGCGACTGGGGGCAGCGGATGGGCCGGGAGTACTTCATGAACAACCTCAACACCGAGAACATGACGATCCTGCTGCACGAGATCGGCCATACCTACGGGTTGGACGACTTCTACGACTGGACCCCCACCGGTCAGTGCTGCTTCATCATGAAGGCCGGCAGCGCGAGCTCGATCACCGAGTTCGACCGCTGGATGTTCCGGGACTGGTGGCGGCACCTGAAGAACCGCTACGGCTACTGATCTGGTCGCGCGAACCCTCGGGTCGCCCGGCCGTGCCGGCCGGGCGACCCCGCCCCCGGAGGTGACCAACCATGCCCTCTTCCGCCCTGTCCCGCCGCGCGCTGTTGCAGACCGGGGCCGCCGTCGCGGTCGGCACCGCCGTCGCCGGAACGCTGCCGGCCGCGCCGGCCGCCGCCGCCCGGACCGACATCGGCGTATCCGCGTACCCGTTTCCGCTCTCCGCGGTCACCCTGCTCGCCGGCCCGTTCCAGGCGAACGCCGGCCGCACCCAGGCGTACCTGACCTTCCTCGACCCGGACCGACTGCTGCACACCTTCCGGCTCAACTACGGGCTCTCCTCGTCGGCGACCCCCTGCGGCGGCTGGGAGTCGCCCAGCACCGAACTGCGCGGCCACTCCACCGGACACCTGCTGACCGCGCTGGCCCAGGCGTACGCGAACACCGGGCAGGCGGCGTTCCGGACCAGCGGCGACTACCTGGTGGCGCAGCTGGCGATCTGCCAGAACCGGGCCACCGCCGCCGGGTACAACGCCGGCTACCTGTCGGCGTACCCGGAGGGCTTCATCGACCGGGTGGAGGCCCGGCAGCAGGTCTGGGCGCCGTACTACACGCTGCACAAGATCATGGCGGGCCTGCTCGACATGCACCTGCTGGCCGGCAACGCACAGGCGCTCGACGTGCTGACCCGGATGGCGTCCTGGGTCAAGTTCCGCAACGACCGGCTGAGCCAGACCCAGCGGCAGAACATGCTGGACACCGAGTTCGGCGGGATGAACGAGGTGCTGACCAACCTCTACCAGCTCACCGGGAACCCGGACCACCTGAGCACGGCCCGCTACTTCGACCACGCGGAGATCTTCGACCCGCTGGCCGCGAACACCGACGCGCTGAACAACTACCACGCCAACACCCAGATCCCGAAGATCCTCGGCGCGATCCGCGAATACCACGCCACCGGCATCACCCGGTACCGCGACATCGCAGTCAACTTCTGGGACATCGTGGTCGGCCGGCACACGTACGTGATCGGCGGCAACTCCAACGGGGAGTACTTCAAGGCGCCGAACCGGATCGCCAGCGAGCTGTCGGACAGCACCTGCGAGTGCTGCAACACGTACAACATGCTGAAGCTGACCCGGCAGCTCTTCTGCACCGACCCGGCCCGGCTGGACTACCTCGACTACTACGAGCGGGCGCTCTGGAACCACCTGATCGGGGCGCAGAACCCGAACTCGTCGCACGGCTTCCACTGCTACTACGTGCCGCTGCGGGCCGGCGGGACCAAGACCTACAGCAACGACTACAGCAACTTCACCTGCTGCCACGGCACCGGCATGGAGACGCACACCAAGCTCGCCGACAGCGTCTACTTCCACAACGGCGAGATCCTCTACGTCAACCTCTTCACCGCCTCCCGGCTGGTCTGGCCGGGGCGGGGGATCACGGTGCAGCAGGAGACCAACTTCCCGGAGTCGTCCACGAGCCGGCTCACCGTGACCGGCTCCGGCCGGATCGACCTGCGGATCCGGATCCCCGGCTGGGCCAGCGGGGCGCAGGTGCGGGTCAACGGTGCGGTGCAGCCCGGGGTGGCCGCCGGCAACTTCGCCCGGATCGACCGGAGCTGGGCCTCCGGCGACGTGGTCGAGATCAGCCTGCCGATGGCGCTGACCCGGGAGGCGACCCCGGACAACAGCACCGTGCAGGCGGTCAGGCACGGGCCGATCGTGCTCGCCGGGGCGTACGGCACGACGAACCTCTCCGCGCTGCCCACCCTGGACCCGGCCAGTCTGCGCCCGACCTCGAACCCGTTGCGGTACACCGGGACCGCCAGCACCGGCACGGTCACGCTGCTGCCGTTCTACCAGATGCACGGCCAGCGCTACACGGTCTACTGGACGGTGACCGGCACCCCGCCGGCACCGTTCGTCGCGCACTACCGGTTCGACGAGACCGCCGGCACCGCCGCCGCCGACGCCACCGGCAACGGCCGGACCGGCACCCTGACCGGCGGCGCCGGCTGGACCACCGGCCGGACCGGCAACGCGGTCAGCCTGAACGGCACGAGCGGGCACGTCAGCCTGCCGGCCGGGCTGCTCGCCGGAGCCACCGCCTTCACCGTCGCGACCTGGGTACGCCGGACCGCCGCCGCGACCTGGGCCCGGGTCTTCGACTTCGGCACCGGGACCGGGACGTACCTCTTCCTCACCCCGCAGAGCAGCGCCGGCACGGTCCGGTTCGCCGTCACCACCGGCGGCGCCGGAGCCGAGCAGCAGCTCAACGGCCCGGCCGCGCTGCCGGTCGACACCTGGACGCACGTCGCGGTCACCCAGACCGGCAACACCGGCGTGCTTTACGTGGGCGGCGTCGAGGTGGCCCGGAACACCGCGCTGACGGTACGCCCGTCCGCGCTCGGTTCGACCACCAACAACTGGATCGGCCGGTCGCAGTACGCCGGCGACCCCTACCTGGCCGGGGCGGTGGACGGCTTCCGGGTCTACGCCCGGGCGCTGAGCGCGGCCGAGGTCGCCGAGCTGCACTCGACCGGCCAGTGACCCCCCGCCCGTCCCGCCTGACCACCACCCCCACACCGAACAGGAGAGCAGACAGTGCGCAGCAGACGATGGTTCCGGGTCGCGGCCGGCGGGGTCGCCGGGTTGCTGGTCGGGGCCGGCCTGGCGATCCCGGCCGGTCCCGCCTCGGCGGCGAACCCGATCATCACCAGCATCTACACCGCCGACCCGGCGCCGCTGGTCGTCGGCAACACCATGTACATCTACGCCGGCCGGGACGAGGCGCCGGTCGGGGACAACAACTTCCGGATGCGGGAGTGGCACGTCCTCTCCTCGACCGACGCCAACACCTGGACCCAGCACGGTGCCCGGGCCTCGATCGCCACCTTCGGATGGGCCGGCGCGGACGCCTGGGCCAGCGAGGTCGAGCCGCGCAACGGCCGCTACTACTGGTACACCTCGGTCAACGGCCGGGGCGCCGGCTGGATGGACATCGGGGTCGCGGTCGCCGACAGCCCGCTCGGCCCGTTCACCGACGCCAAGGGCGGGCCGCTGATCAGCGACAGCACCCCGAACTCCTCCGGGCTGAACATCGACCCGACGGTCTTCGTCGACGACGACGGGCAGGCGTACATCTACTGGGGTGGCTACTGGGGTGCCCGGGCGGCCCGGCTGAAGTCGAACATGATCGAGCTGGACGGGCCGGTGGTCACGCCGCAGGGCCTGACCAACTTCTGGGAGGCCCCGTGGATGTTCAAGCGCAACGGCCTCTACTACCTGATGTACGCCGCCAACGACACCAACGGCTGCGTCACCTCGTCCAGCTACGCCTGCCAGCGGTACGCCACCGCGACCAACCCGATGGGGCCGTGGACGCACCGGGGCATCGTGCTCGGTCAGGTCTCCTCGACCACCAACCACGCCGGCGTGGTGGAGTTCAACGGCCAGTGGTACATCGTCTACCACACCGCCGACGCGCCCGGCGGGGGCAACTTCCGCCGCTCGGTAGCGGTGGACCGGCTCTACTTCAACGCCGACGGCACCATGCAGCGGGTGGTGCAGACCGGGCCCGGTCCCGGCCCCGGTCCGGGCGGGCCGCCGGCCGGCACCAACCTGGCCACCTCGGCGACCGTCACCACCTCGTACGTCTCGGCCTGGGAGAGCCTGGCGGCGCTGAACAACGGCGGCGTACCGGCGAACTCGGCCGACCGGAGCAACCTGGCGTACGGCAACTGGCCGCAGCAGGGCACCCAGTGGGTCGAGTACACCTGGCCGTCGGCCCGCACGCTGAACCGGATCGCCACGTACTGGTTCGACGACGACCAGGGCATCGACCTGCCCGCCTCCTGCCAGGTGCAGTACTGGACCGGTAGCGGGTACGCGAACGTGCCCGGCCAGTCGAGCTGCGGGGTGGCCGGCAACACCTACAACGTCACCACCTTCGACTCCGTCACCACCACCCGGCTGCGGTTGAACATCACCTCCCGGTCCGGCTTCTCCACCGGCCTGCTGGAGTGGCTCGCCTACCAGCCCTGACCCCGGCCCGTCGCGGGACAGACCCCCTCCGCCCCGCGACGGGCCGGTCCAAACCCACCACCGAACCCCCCTCTGGAGGTGACCCGATGCGGTTCGCACCGGGAAGAAAGCGGAGATCCTGGGCCGCCGGACTGGCAGCCGTACTCGCCACCGGTGCCCTGGTGGCGCCGGGTGCGCCGGCCACGGCCGCGCAGACCATCGGCTTTCCCACGTTCTCCGGACCGGCCATCCCGGCCCCGCCGGTCGGCTATCGCACCGGCAACACCATGCAGGCGATCTACGACGCCGAGAGCGGCGGCACCGACTTCTGGCTGGACCGGCTGCTGGCCCGGCCCGGCAACGACCCGGCCGGCACCTGGCTGATGACCAGGGGCCGGGGCATGTTCATGTACACCCACAACCCGTCGGTGATCGGCTTCGGCGGCAACGCCGCCTACTGGGACAACATCAGCAGCCAGCCCGCGTACACGGTCGTGGTCAGCCCGGGCACCTTCACCGAGCAGGTCTCCAGCCGGTGGCAGTCGCCGAGCCACTGGCGGGGCGTCTACACCAGCGGGTCGGTCCGGGTCGAGGTGTCGAAGTTCATCACCGCGCAGAACGTCGCGGTGACCAACCTGACGGTGCGGAACACCGGCTCCGGCTCGACCACCGTGCAGCTGCGGGCCACCTCGCCGTACGCCACCTCGGGCAGCGGCAGCGAGCTGACCGGGACCAGGGCGGTGAAGAACAACCTGAGCACGCTCTATCCGCGGCTGTCCGGGGACGGGTTCACGGTCAGCTCAGGCGGGCTGAACCGGTCGGTGACGCTCGCCGCCGGGCAGTCGGTGAGCACGAAGGTGCAGCTCGGGTTCGTCGCCAACGAAATACCGGAGTCGTTGACCGAGTACACCGCCTACCGGGGCTACACCCCGGCGACGGCGTTCGCCACCCACGTGCGGGCGTACAACCGGTGGTGGGCGGAGAACATCCCCTACATCGACGTGCCGGACGCGGCGATCAAGAAGAACATCTACTACCGCTGGTGGTTGATGCGCTTCAACTATCTCGACGTGGACATCCCGGGCCAGGACTTCCAGTTCCCGACCTCTGTGGAGGGGGCGCTCGGCTACAACAACGCGATCGTGCTCACCCAGCCGATGCACATCGACGACCTGAAGTACCTGCGCAACCCGATCTACTCGTACGGGCCGTGGACCTCGATCGGCCAGGTCTCCCGCAACGGCCGGTTCACCGACAATCCGGGTGACCCGGAGAACTGGTCGAACTCCTACACCCAGTACGTCTCCGAGGCGGCCTGGCGCAGCTACCAGATCCACGGCGGCCAGCCGGCGATCGTGGCGAACCTGGCCCGCTACGCCGAGCAGGACGTCAAGGGGCAGCTCGCCACCTACGACACCAACAACAACGGTGTGATCGAGTACGACTGGGGCGCGATGACCGGCAACGACGCCGACGCGGTGTCGTTCCACTGGCGTTCCGGCAACCTGGACCGGGCCGAGGGCGCGTACGTCTGGAGCAACGCGATGGCGGCGGTGCAGGCGTACACCCTGCTGGGCAACACGGCCAAGGCGAACGAGATGCAGGCGATCGCCGACCGGATCCGCACCGGCATCGTCAATGTGCTGTGGAACCCGTCCCGGCAGCTACTGGAGCACAAGCACGTCTCGACGAACACGCACGTGCCGTGGAAAGAGATCAACAACTACTACCCGTACTCGGTCGGGCTGATGCCGAACACCGACCAGTACCGGCAGGCGCTGCGGCTCTTCGACGACCCGGCCGAGTACCCGATCTTCCCGTTCTTCACCGCCAACCAGCGGGACAAGGCCGCGGCGGCGGCCGCCGGGCAGCCGGGCAGCAACAACTTCTCCACCATCAACTCGACCGTGCAGTTCCGGCTCTACTCCTCGGTGCTGCGCAACTACCCCAACCAGTGGATGACGGCCGAGAACTACAAGCAGCTGCTCTACTGGAACGCCTGGGCGCAGTACATCGGCGGCAACACCCAGTGGCCGGACGCGAACGAGTTCTGGGCGGACTGGAACCCGTCGGGCCGGACCATCAACTACCGGTCCTGGATCCACCACAACATCCTCGGCAGCAGCAACTGGACGGTGATCGAGGACGTCGCCGGGCTCCGGCCACGCACCGACAACACCATCGAACTCTCCCCGATCGACATAAACTGGTCGCACTTCGCCGTGAACAACCTGCGGTACCGCAACATGGACCTCAGCGTGGTCTGGGACGACCCGGCCGACGGGGTGACCCGGTACTCCGGCGTCCCGCAGGGCTACTCGGTCTACCTGAACGGCACCAGGGCGTTCACCGTGGACCGGCTGACCCGGGTGCTGTTCAACCCGGCGACCGGCGCGGTCACCCTGCCGGCCGGCGGCACGACCAACTTCAGCACCGCCGTGCCCGGGCTGCAACTGCCGCAGCAGGTGGTGCAGAACAGCGCCCGGATGGTGGACATCTTCGCCAAGGCCGGCGCCGACCTCAGCTCGACCACGCCGAACCTGGCCCAGGGGGCGACGGCGACCGCCTCGTTCACCGCCTCCGGCACCTCCACCGGGGCGGCGATCGACGGCTTCCCGATCAACGAACCGATCTGGGGCGCCTACGGGACGCCGAACGGCACCGACTCGTACGAGCTGAACCTCGGCCAGGCCCGAGCGGTCGACGAGGTGCGGCTCTGGTTCCGCAACGACCGGGCGACGAACCGGTACCGGCCACCGGCCTCGTACAACGTGCAGTACCACAACGGCAGCGCCTGGGTGAACGCCGCCGCCCAGGCGAAGACCCCGGGCACGCCGCAGTCCAACTACAACCGGGTCAGCTTCACCCCGGTCAGCACCTCCCGGCTGCGGGTGCAGTTCACCCACGCGGCCGGATCGGCCAGGACCGGGCTGACCGAGATCAAGGTCTACCACCGGGGCGGCACCGACCCGGATCCGGACCCCGAGCCGGGTGGCAACGTGGCGGGGGCGGCGACGCCGTCCGCGTCGTACACCTCGCCCTGGGAGTCGGTGGCCGCGCTGAACGACGGGATCGACCCGCCCAGCTCCAACGACACCGTCAACCCGCGCTGGGGCACCTGGCCGAACACCGGCGCCCAGTGGGCGGAGTTGACCTGGCCGACCAGCCGCAGCCTGAACGCCGCCGAGATCTACTTCTTCGACGACAACGGCGGGGTACGCCTGCCGGCCTCGTGGAAGCTCCAGTACTGGACCGGAAGCGCGTACGCCGACGTGCCGGGTGCCAGCGGCTACCCGATCGCGGTCGACCGATACAACCGGGTGACCTTTCCCGACCTCGACACCACCCGGTTGCGGGTGGCGCTGACCAGTGGCCAGGGCTCGGTGGGGCTGTTGGAGGTGAAAGCCTTCAGCCCCTGACCCCGGCCACCGACGAACCGACCCCGCACAGGGGCGCCCGGACCGCCCACCACCCGGGGGCGGTCCGGGCGACCCGGGGCGGGGTCGGCGGCCATGACCTGCTGTCCCTCACGGTCAGGCCTCTACGCTACGGGGAACCGCATGTCACCATTGCCGCCGGACGAAGGAGGCACGGATGACCGAACCGGAGGCGGGCCCGGCCGCTGAGCCGGACGCCCACGAGGGCGGAGCGGCCTGTGGCGAGCACGTCCGGGCCTGCACGGTTCGTGAGGTTCTGGACCGGGTGGGCGGAAAGTGGAGCATCGGGATCATCATCGAGGCGAGCCGGGGACCGGTCCGCTTCACCGAACTGGAACGCTCGGTCGAGGGGATCAGCCGACGGATGCTCGCCCTCACCCTGCGCAACCTCGAACGCGACGGGCTGCTGATCCGGACCACCTATCCCACCGTTCCACCCCGGGTCGAGTACGTCGCCACCGAGATGGCCCGGGAACTCTACGACTCCCTGCTCGTGCTGACCGGCTGGGCGGAACGGCACCGGCGGGCGATCGCCGCCGCCCGGGAGGCGTACGACCGCCGCAACGCCGGCACACACTGAGTCAGGTGCCCCTCTTGTTGCTTCCTCCACAAGAGGGGCCCTTCCTGGCACCGCAGGCGGGTCAGCGCTCGCTCGGGTCGATCCGGGCGCGTACCTCGGCGTGCTCGGCCAGCAGGTGCAGCAGGTTGGAGCCGTCGATCAGCTCCAGCGGCTTGCCGGAGGCGAACTCGAACGAGTCGGGGCCGTAGCCGCTGGTCGTCACGAGGATGCCCTTGGTCGCCCCCTCGCCGAGCACGGTGCCGAAGAGGCCCCGCACCGCCGAGACGTCCATGGTGCCCGGAGGGCGCCGGGCCTGGATCACCACCTTGCCGCCGAAGATCGGGCGGGGGTCGAACGCCACGCAGTCGACCCCGCCGTCCGGCGCCGTCCGGGTCGTCCGGGTCTCCAGGCCGAGCTTGCCGAAGAGGTTCCGGATCAGGTCCTCGAACTCGGTCGGGCTCAACCTGAGCAGGTTGGGTCGGTGGTCCAGATCGGCCAGTACGTCCACCTCGTCGACGAAGCGCTTGTCGACGACGTCGAACTCGAGCACCGGGCGCACCGGCACCAGCTCCTCCGGCCGGGCGGAGAGGGTGGCCCGCAGGTGTCGCAGGCAGGCCGTCGGGTCGACCTTGGCCAGATTGATCGCGGTGAAGGCGTCCCGGCTGGTCCGCAGGGTCACCAGGCAGGGCCGGACCGCCTGCCCCGTGCCCGGGTGGGTGGTCTCGACGATGCCGTTGAAGACGATCGTCTCCACCAGGCGGGTACGGTCGGCCTCGAAGAGCTCGTGCACCGTACGCAGCGCCACCTGGATGATGATGTTCGTGTACCGCTGCCGGATCTCGTCCGCCGGGCGGGCCACCGTCTGCACCTCGTCGTCGGCCTTGACGTAGCGGTACTCCCGAACCTTCGGCACCACCGCGACGGTCGGCAGCAGGTACTCCACGACGATCAGCCGGGAGTCCGGGACGTAGGCGAGGCGGTAGCGCTGCGGAAAGTCCTCCGGGTAGACCGAGTTGCCGAGCACCAGCCCGAAGTACTTCACCACGGCGTTCGGTTCGGCGGCGGCCAGCGCGGCGCCGAACCTGTCGATCCCGGCGTTGTGGTCGGCGACCTGGGCGTCGAGTTGCCGGCAGTGCTGGTCGTACTTCCGTCGGGCCTGGGCGAGCCGCTGCTGCCGGGCCGTCTCACCGGCCGCGTGCTTGGCCTTGGCCTTCTCGAACGCCTGCTCCGCCTCGGTCAGCAACTGTTGGTAGCGGGTTTCGCCGCCGAACATCTTGCCGAGCGCGTTCGGCGGGGGCGGCGCGAACCGTCGCCAGTCCGGCGCCCGCAGCGGCATGCCGAGCTCGCCCGGTGTGAACTCCGGATAGCTGGCCCGCTTCTTCAGGCGTTCGAGGTCGATGTGGTCGTCGATGGCGAGGGTCGTCTGGAGCAGGTTGTCCAGCTCGTCCAGCTGGGACTGGAGGTTTGCGTTGGCGGCCTTGACCCGGGCCGTCCGGGCCTCCAGGTAGAGCCGTCGGCGTTCCCGCTCGTCCGCCTCCGCCGCCCGTTCGGCGGCCCGCCGGGCGTGCTCGGCCTCCCAGAGCATCTGCTGGTGCTGTTGGTACGGGGTGGTCGACGCTCTTTGCTGCGCGTGCACCTGTTGTGCGTGCGCCCGCTGCATCTGCCCCATGATGCCCATGTACGTCCCCGATCACCGTCCAGCACCGTTCACCGTCGGTGACCGGTGGCGTCCCATCCCCCGCGCTGCCGTCCCCTCTTCCGGCCCGCCGTCGACCGTCATCGCTTCGATGCACATTTTGGTCCCGGTCCGACGGGTCCGTCCAGCGGGGACCCCAGGGTAACGTGCGGGGCGAACCGCCGATCGGGGCCGAAAACACCCCTGGTGGCGGCGGGGGTGGCCGGACCGGCGGCCAGGTCCGTCGGTGCTAGGGTGCCCCGGGTGACCGACGCAGATGTGTACCTCGTCGCCCAGCCGCGCCTCGACACCGTCGTGACGGAGTTCTCCGCAGACGCGCGGCGGCTGCGCAGCGACTACGCCGGGATGGCCTGGATCGGCGACCGCCCGGATCCCGACAGCGGCCAGTTGGGGCCCGACTACCGGCAGCGGGAGGTGGACTCGCAGCTCTTCCTGCCTGACACCCACTGGTACGACGTGGACGGGCTCGACGACGTCGAGGTGCAGGTCACCGCGGCTCTGCTCCAGGTGGCCAGCACCGCGATGCGGACCCAGGGGCTGGTCGGGGCGATCGCCGAGCCGGTGGTCGAGTTCTTCGAGCACCCCGAGGGACTGCCGGGGGTGGGGCTCTGCCTCGACCTGCGGGGCCAGATCTTCTCCAACCTCGGCGTCTCCTACCGGGTGACCGTGCTCTGCGCCCCCGAGGCCGTACTCCGGCGCGGCGAGTCCGCACAGCCGGACGAGGAGACCGATCAGCCGGACGAGGAGACCGCGTAGGGCTGGATTCGGGGCGGCGGCCAGCCGGTCCTCCCCGTCGTCGGTGCGGGCTTCACTCGCGTAGCCGCCACCGCCTCACTCGTGCAGCCGCCACGCCCGGCCGCCGCTCGCCGCCCGCTTGCCGGAGGGTGCACCGGAGGCTGCCGGGTCGGCAGGCGTGCCGGCCGCCGGCTCCGTCGGGGAGGAATCGCCGTCGGACGCGGCCGACGCGGTCTCCGCCCGGTCGGCGTCGGTGGCCCCGCGCCGGGGACGGCGCAGGTACAGCCAGGCGGCGACGGCCAGCCCGAGGATCAGCCCGGCGACCAGGCCGGTGGTCAACGAGCCGAGGCCCTGGTCCGGCTCGTCAACCGCCGCGTCGCTCCCCGGCGGACCCGCCCCGGGCGCCGCTGCGGCGGTCGGGCCGGCTGCGGCGGCGGGCGGGGCCAGGGTCAGCACCGGCGCCGGGAAGTCCGGCTGCGGGACCTCGGCCGACGGCGGCTGGTTCCAGTTCGTGACATGACCGTCCGAGTACGTCTGTACCAGGTGGAACGTCATCTGATCGGTCCGGGGCAGCGGGCCGAGCGAGACGACCAGCTCGGCCGGGCCGCCACCCGGCGCGGGTGCACCGGCCCGGGTCCAGACGATGCTGCCGACCACCTCGGTGACCTGCCCGTGGTGCACACCGTCGAGCGTCTGGTCGACCTTGCGCATCGTCATCCGGGGCGCCCACTGCGGGTCCGACATCGGGTACGTCTCCGCGACCGGAGCCGACTCCGGCATCAACAGCTCGATCTTGGTGGTGTACGCCGGCGCCCGGTCCTCGGTGACCCGGAAGACCAGCTTCGCCGCATCACCCTGTACCGCCTGTCCGGGGGTCACCGTCACGTCGGCGATCGCCGCCCCGGCGCCCAGGGTGGTACCCGCGACCATGGCGGTGACCAGGGCGACGATCCAGCACATTGCCCTGTGACGCACAGTGATGTCCCTTCGTCCGGCCGACACCCTGTGGTTCGGCTGTGGGGCGAGAAAGGTTCAACCAACGGGCCGGAATGTTACGCCGTCCACGCGCGGTGTCTCCGCGGCCGGTGACGAACTATCCTCGAAGCTCCGAGTTTCTTCCGTTAGTCGCCGGACGGCCCGGATCCTGGGCGGAGGCCCGACGTTATGCAGAACGTGCATCGAAACGTACGCCCTCTCGCCGTCGCGGCCGTCTCGTTGGCCGCCATCCTCCTCACCAGTTCCTGCGGGACCGACCCGGAAGCCGGCTCGGCGCCGCCGACGCCGACCACCGCCGCCGGCACGCACGGTGGACCGCACGGCACGGTCGACATTCCCCCGGCCGCGCCGCTGCGGCCGGGGGAGCGGTTCGTCAACCTGGGCATGGCGCGGCCGTACCGTCCGGCGGCACCGAACGGCGGCACCGACGAATACCGCTGTTTCCTGGTAGACCCGGACCTGACCGAGCCCGCCTTCCTGACCGGCAGCCAGTTCCTGCCGCAGAACGGCGACATGGTGCACCACGCCATCTTCTTCCGGCTCGATCCGGCGGAGGTGGAGGCGGCCCGCAAGCTGGACGGGGAGACCCCCGGCGACGGCTGGACCTGCTTCGGCGACGCCGGAATCGGCGACGCGGCCTGGGTGGCGCACTGGGCGCCGGGCGCGAACGAGACACTGCTCGCACCCGGTCTCGGCTATCCGATGCCGCCCGGCAGCCAGCTGGTGATGCAGGTGCACTACAACCTGATGGGCGTCCGGGCCGGCGCCGACGACACCGACCGGTCCGGCATCCGGCTCCGCCTCGTCCACGGCGCCGAGAAGGTCAACCCGCTCTCCACCGAGCTGCTACCGGCCCCGGTCGAGCTGCCCTGCGCGGCCGACGAACGGGGCGAACTGTGCCAGCGCGAGTCCGCGGTCCGGGACGTGGCGCAGCGGTTCGGCGCCGAGGCCGGTGCGCAGGCGGAACAGCTCAACCGGTACTGCAACCAGGGGCGTGCCCCGGCGGCCGGCGACACGCAGCACTGCGACCACCAGGTCAGGGAGGCCGGAGTGGTGCAGGCGGTCGCCGGCCACATGCACCTGCTCGGCAGGGCGATCAGGATCGAACTCAACCCGGGCACCCCGAAGGCGCGGACGCTGCTCGACATCCCGACGTACAACTTCGACGAGCAGGCCAACCGGCCGCTGCCGCAACCGGTCGCGGTCAGGCCCGGCGACGTCTACCGGGTCACCTGCACGCACGATGTCACGCTGCGGCAGCGCCTGCCCCAACTGCGCAACCTGCCGCCCCGGTACGTCGTCTGGGGCGAGGGCACCAGCGACGAGATGTGCCTCGGCATCGTCATCCTGTCCCGACCGGCCTGAGCTGCTGCCTCCGGTCCCGCCGCCGCATTGAGCGCGCCGTGGCTGGACCCCGAGGCGTCCCGGGCCTCGGTCGGCGATCTGCGGCAGCGCCAGGGGATGCGTCGTGCCTCCCGGTGCCGCCAGCGGGCCGGCAGGACCGCCAACACCCGGTCGGAGAGGACCAGGTGGGCGCTGTCCACCTCGGCCGTCGCCATCGTCAGTGCCAGGCGGCGCTGGTAGCCGTCGCCGGCGCGCAACTGCGCCAGTACGCCGGCGAGGGTGCCGTCACCGGCTATCGCCCGGACGGCCGGAGCCAGCCGGCGGAGTCGCTCCGGGTACGGCAGTGGGTCCAGTTCGCGGAGCAACCGCTCGGTAGGGGTGGACACGGTGATCCATTGTGCCGACCCGGACCGGCGATGTGTAACCGGCACCGGGTTTCTAGCATGGTGGGGACCTGCCGCCGTACCGGCGGTGTCGGAGGCGGCGAGCGGATGTTACGGACCGAGGGACAGATGGCACAGACCGGTGGCGGGGGACGTCCGTCGACACGATCCACCCGGCTGCCCGCCGAGCCGGCGGCGAGCGGCGGGATCATCGAGCGGGCCGGTCGCATCGCCCGGCCCCATCAGCGGCTCGGCCAGCTCGTGCCGCGCCGCCCCGGGGGCATCACCGGCAATCAGTGGAACGCGGCGAGCCGGGGTCTCTTCGACTTCGTCGTCTCCGACCCGGACGGCCGGACGGCGCCGTACGCGGTCGAGTTGGTCGACACCAGCGTGCAGACCGCGCAGACGCAGCGGGACGAGCGGATGAAACACGCCGTCTGCGACGCGGTCGGCCTGGAACTGCTCCGGATTGAGTCGGCGACGCTGCAGCCGGCCACGCACGGCCGGCGGATCGTCGAGTACGTCATCGACGCCCGCGCCTTCCTGGCGGCGACCGGCGACCCGGCCGAGTATGCCGACCTCGCCCCGGACGCCCCGCGCAGCTACCGGGACATCGTCGGTCGGCTGCCGGACGGCAGCGACGGGCACGTCAACGACCTCGGGGCGGTCGCCCGGACGTCCGCGGTGGACGCCTACGTCAACCGGGAACTGGTCGACCCGATCCTGCGCAGCCTGCACCTGGACTGGAAGGACGGCCCGGCCGAGGGCTGGGCCTGGCTCCAGGTGCGGCCGGGGGCATACCTCTTCGAACGGGTCCGGGTCTGGCAGCACCGCTTCTCCTGCGGGGTCGACCCGGGCCGGTTCGCCGAGGATCTGGCCACGATGGCGGTGGGGGAACGGCTCCGGCTGCGCGAGACCGTCGAGTTGCCGCTGACCGGCCGGGAGCGGTTGGCCGGCGAACTCGACGGGTTGCGCCGGCGCCGTGACGAGCTGCTCAACCCGTACGCCTTCGAGCACGTCTCGTTCGATTGACATCCTCTGGCTCGCATTCCGGCAGCGTCCCGTCCCGCTCGGGCCGGGTCCGCGTCGACGCGGACCCGGCCGGAGGGATCAGGCGGCGGTGCAGGTCAGGGTCGGTACGGAGTTGCTGCCGGTCTGCGACCCGAGGAAGCCGAAGCTGGTGCTGGCACCGGCGGCGAGACTCCCGTTGTAGTCGGTGTTCCGGGCGGTGACACTGGATCCGCTGGTGGTGACCGTCGCGCCCCAGGAGTTGCTGATCTGTTGCCCGTTGGCGAAGGTCCAGGTCACCATCCAGCCCCGGATCGCGGCGCTGCCGGCGGTGACCCGTACGTCGGCCTGGAAGCCACCCGACCAGCTACCGGTGACGGCGTACGTCGCCGAGCAGCTACCCGTGCCGCCGGCCGGCGGGGTGCGGGTCGGAGTGGTCGTCGGCGGCGGGGCGGTGCGGGTCGGCGTCGGGGTGGGGGTACGGGTCGGGGTGGCGGTCGGCTGCGGGTTGCTGCCGCCGAAGTTCACGTCGCTGCACCAGTAGTAGTTCTGGTCGGCGTGGCTGGCCTTCCAGATCACGAACACGATGTGCCGGCCGGTCCGGCCCGGCGCGCTCACCGGCATCGTGATGGAGACGCCGTTCAGCACGGGGTCGCCGTTCTCCCGAGTGCCCTCGCCCGGGGCGTACCGGCCGGTCTCCCGGACAAGTTCGAGGTTGCTCCAGCCCAACCGCTGGGTGAGCGGGTTGAACCCCTGCCGGGTGACGTAGATCAGGAAGTAGTCCGCCCCGTGCAGCGCCTGGTCGTGCACGGTGACGTTGAAGTTGGTGCCGACGTTGGTGGCCTGCCAGTTGCCCGGGTTGTCCAGTGCGGCGTACCGGACGCCGCCGGTCTCGCCGGCACTGCAGAGTTGGCCGCTCGGCACGGCGGCCTGGTGGTTGCCGTTCACACCTTCCCGGTAGAGGCCGTTCCAGTTCCACATGGCGTTCGGGTCGGCCTGCCAGGCCTGCCAGCACATCGGGTCCTGGGTGGCCATCGCCGGGTTCTGGAAGTCGTTGCCCCAACGCTTCCAGCAGCCGTAGTTGCGTGAGGCCGGGTTGATCGTCGAGCCGTGCGCGCTCGCGGTGTCCTGAGTGATCGCGAACGCGGTGGCGAGGAGGACGACCGCGGTCACCGCGACCGCGAGGATCCGCAGGACCATCGGGGCGCGGTGCCGGGCCGGATTCAGAGGTTGGGCGAGTGAAGACATGGGATCCCCAGACGTCGATTGCACGAGCGAGCGAGAACGCGGGAGGCTGCCCGGTGCTCCCGCACCATTCACCCGGCTCCGGCGATGGTGTCCCTGGAGAGAGATTCACATCGCTGAATGGTGCTTGTCAATAGTTTGGGATGCCAACAAAATGCGTTCGACGCGGGCTCAGGGGCGGGGCTGGCCGCGCCGCTGCGCGGTGCGCTGGCGTACCTCGTCGAGGTGTTCGTTCATCGCGGCGACCCGGGCCGCGAGCCCCGGATGGTCGGCCCGGAGGTGCCGCTGGGCGTCCGAGAGCGGCCGGACCAGTGCGTTCGGGTCGGTGCCGCCGAGGGCGTCGTGCAGCCGGTCCAGGCTGGACCGGGCCGCCGAGCCGAGATCGGTCAGTGCGGTGATCTGCCCGGCGAGCTGGCGCAGGTCGGCGCCGTTGTCCCGGGCCCAGCGGGCCGCCGCGCGGTCACCGGCCCGGCGGTCCCGCTCGGCGCGTACCCGGTCGTCCCGGGTCTGCGGCGCGGCGTCCTCCTCGGCCGGACGGAGTCGCAGGTAGCGGCGCTCGGCGGCCTGCCGGCTCGCCACGCCGAGGGCGGGGGCCAGCTCTGCCCAGCTCGCACCGCGCTGCCGGGCGGCGACGATGAGCCGTGGCTCCCAGGACTCGAGTTCCGTGCGCAGGTGCCGGAGCAGGGCGAGCGCGGTGAGCACCTGGTCGAGCGTCACGGCGACCTCGCCGGTGTCCGTGCCGGTGCCCTCGCCGACCCGGGTGGTGACATCCTGCACCCGATCGAACGCCGTACCGGTCGGCGTCTGCTGGTCCATCCCGCTCCCGTCCTCGATTGACGTCATCGGTTAGATGACGATTCCCCTTGTCATCGTTACGACGACATGATACAACCGAGGTGTCGCGCATTGACAGCACTGTCGCCAGCACTAGGAGGTGGATCCGATGTTGATGCGCAGCGACACCTTCCGCGAGCTCGACCGGTTCGCGCAGCAGGCCCTCGGCACGCTGAGTTCGGGCACCTGGTCCCGGCCGACGGCCATTCCGATGGATGCTTACCGCAACGACGAGGAGTTCGTCGTCGCGTTCGACCTGCCCGGGGTCGCCCCGGACGCGATCGAGATCAACGTCGAGCGCAACCTGCTGACCGTCCGCGCCGAGCGCCGGCCGCCGAACCTCGGCGAAGGCGCCCGCATCCAGGTCGCAGAGAGGCCGCTCGGGGTCTTCTCCCGGCAGCTCTTCCTCGGCGACGGACTGGACACCGACCGGATCGAGGCCAGCCACGAGAACGGTGTGCTGGCCGTACGGATTCCGGTGAAGGAGCAGGCGAAGCCGCGCCGGGTGGCGATCACCTCCGGCGGATCCCGGCAGAAGGTCATCAGCGCCTGACAGACACAGCCCAGCCGGACCGGCGGTTCGCCGGGCTCCGGCGCGATCGGCGGTGGGGGTGACGGGGAGATGCGCAGCGGCGTACGACATGGGGTCTCGACACCCCGTTCGGTCCACGAGGCATTCGTCGAGCTGGTGCAGCGGGACGACGACCTCATGCGGGCAGAGTTCGAGGCGCTCGTCGACGCGTGCTGGAACCAGCCTCCTCCTCCGCCGCCGGCTCGGCCACAACCGGGGCCACGCCCGCCACTGTGGCCCGTCGGACCGCCCGACGGCGTGCGGTTCGTTGCCGTCGAAGCAGGTCCCGCCGCCAACCGATGGCGCCGGCAGCGGGGCCCTCCGGGAACTCGGACGGGCCCACCGGCAGACTGAACCTTTTTCAACCTGACCGCGCGGCGCTCACACACCGCGTCCGACCTTGCGCTCCGACGGACCGCAAGGGGAGGTTGAAAAGGTTCACTGAGGCAGGTGATGACTCGACCGTATCTCTCGTCGGCTTTCTCTCCCTGGGTGCCGGCGGACGGCAGCTCCGGAGGCGCGGCGGCGGTCCCAGACACCGCGCCAGGCGCGTAGGCGTACGGCCGTGCCGGCACCCGACAACAACCATCGGCCCGGTCCTCCTCGGGAGGGCCGGGCCGATGCGCTTGTCCGGCCACTTCCGGACGTCGCCACCGGATAGGGTGGGGCCGTGCGCCTGGTGCTGATGGCGGACACCCACGTGCCGAAGCGCGCCCGAGACCTTCCGCCGCAGCTGTGGGCGGCGGTCGACGAGGCCGATGTGGTCATCCACGCCGGGGACTGGGTGCACGAACCGCTGCTCGACGCGGTGGAGTCCCGCGCCACCCGGCTCGTCGGGGTCTACGGCAACAACGACGGCCCCGAGCTGCGGGCCCGACTGCCGGAGATCGCCCGGGTCGAGCTGGCCGGCCTGCGGGTTGCCGTGGTGCACGAGACCGGTCCGGCCGGTGGCCGGGAACGCCGGTGCGCGGCCCGGTTCACCGACTGCGACCTGCTGGTCTTCGGCCACTCCCACATCCCCTGGGACAGCGAGGCCCCGGGCGGGCTGCGGCTGCTCAACCCCGGCTCGCCGACCGACCGGCGCCGTCAGCCGTACGCCACCTATCTGACCGCCGCGATCTCGGGCGGCCGGCTCGACGACGTCGTACTGCACCGCCTGCCGCGCCGGACCTGACCCGGAGAGGAGTCGACCGTGCATGCCGAACTAATCGGGTACGCACGGCAGGTGCTCGGCTCCGCGCAGGTGGTCGCGGACCGGTCGTGGCGGCGCGGTGCGGCGGGCGTGCTGGAGGTGCGGGACGGCAACGGAACCGTCTGGTTCGTGAAGGGGCACGGCGACCCGGAGTGCTACCGGCGGGAGCTGACGGCGTACCGGCGCTGGGTGCCGGGGCTCGGCGGGCGCGCACCGAGGCTGCGGGCCGACGACGACGAGCGGCTCGCGCTGGTGCTCTCGGCGGTGCCGGGGGAGCCCGGCACCGCGTACGTGACGGATCCGGAGGTGCAGCGCGAGGCGGGGGTTGGCCGGCTGCGGGCGTACCCTCGGCGACGCCGACCGGGCGGTGCTGCACGCGTGCGGGGCGCTGACCGCGGTCTTCATCGTGGTCTGGGCGCACGGGCGCGGGGACCCCGGTTTCGCGCAGGCGTGGCGGCAGAACCTGCACCGGTTGATGGACGGGTGGCGGTGAACGGGTGGCCGCGCAGGGTAACCGGCCGATCGGCCCGGAGCGGTCCGATCACCGGTTTGCCAGACTGTAGGGATGCATGACTTCGACGTGCTGGTGATGGGTTCGGGACCGGGTGGCCAGAAGGCCGCGATCGCGGCGGCCAAGCTCGGCCGCCGGGTGGCGGTGGTGGAGCGGCAGCACATGGTCGGCGGGGTGTGCATCAACACCGGAACGGTCCCGTCGAAGACGCTGCGCGAGGCGGTGCTCTATCTGACCGGGCTCAGCCAGCGGGAGGTGTACGGCCAGAGCTACCGGCTCAAGGACGAGATCACCGTCGCCGACCTGACGGCGCGGACCCAGCACGTCATCGGCCGGGAGATCGACGTGGTCCGCAGCCAGCTGACCCGCAACCGGGTACGCCTGATCACCGGTACCGCCCGGTTCGCCGACCCGCACACGGTCACCGTGACCGACCCGGCCGGGCGCGAGTCGAAGGTGACCGCCGAGAAGATCATCGTCGCCGTCGGTACCCGGCCGGCGCGACCGGCCAGTGTGGACTTCGACGAGCGTACGATCGTCGACTCGGACGGCATCATCAACCTGGAACGCGTGCCGAACTCGATGGTCGTGGTCGGTGCCGGGGTGATCGGCATCGAGTACGCCTCGATGTTCGCCGCGCTGGGCACCGAGGTCACCGTGGTCGAGCGGCGCGCCAACATGCTCGACTTCTGCGACCTGGAGATCGTGGAGGCGTTGAAGTACCACCTCCGGGACCGGGCGGTGACGCTCCGGTTCGGTGAGACGGTGGCGGCGGTCGAGCGGCACTCCCGAGGTGCCATCGCGGTGCTGGAGAGCGGCAAGCGGATCGCCACCGACACGGTGATGTACTCGGCCGGCCGGCAGGGGCTGGGCAGTGAACTCGACCTGGAGAACGCCGGTCTGGCCGCCGACGCGCGGGGTCGGATCGGGGTCGACGCGGAGTTCCGGACAACGGTGCCGCACATCTACGCGGTCGGGGACGTGATCGGCTTTCCGGCCCTCGCCTCCACCTCGATGGAGCAGGGCCGGCTGGCGGCGCACCATGCCTGTGACGAGCCGGTGCGGGCCCTCTCCGAGGTACAGCCGATCGGCATCTACACGATTCCGGAGATCAGCTTCGTCGGCCGGACCGAGGACGAGCTCACCCGGGACAGGGTGCCGTTCGAGGTGGGCATCTCCCGCTACCGGGAACTCGCCCGGGGCACGATCAGTGGCGACTCGTACGGGATGTTGAAGCTGCTGGTCGCCCCCGACAGCGGTCGGCTGCTCGGGGTGCACATCTTCGGCAGCGGAGCCACCGAACTCGTGCACATCGGACAGGCCGTGATGGGCTGCCAGGGCACCGTCGACTACCTGGTCGACACGGTCTTCAACTACCCGACGCTCTCCGAGGCGTACAAGGTCGCCGCGCTGGACGCGATGAACAAGATCCGGCACCTCGCCCGACTCCGAGACTAGGTTGTGGACGGCACGGGGGCTGTCGAGCTGGGTGCATGGATGGGGCACGCGGCGCCGGAGTTGCCGCCCCAGGCGGCGACGACCTGGGTGGGCGACGACCTGGCGGGCCGTCATCCCGACCCGGCGTCCTGTCCACGATCTGTCACCTGACTGTCGTGTCGCGGCTGGCGTTGGCCAGTTGCATCGGGTGACGGGCATTGGCCGTAGCGGACCGGGGAGGCGCGACGATGATGATCCGACGGTACGGCGTGGTGGCCTCCGTGGTGGCATTGCTGGCCGCCGGGGCGGGAACGGCCCGGATCGCCTCCGGCAACGCCGAGCGCAACGACGACGACCCGGAGCGCCGAGGCGTCCTGCGGGAACGGCTGACCGGCTACCAGGAGGACCCGTTAGCGATCTCGACAAGTGGCGACGGTGGGTTCCGCCTCGCCGTGGACGAGGCGGGGCAGGAGCTGACCTACCGGCTGCACTACCGGGCGTTGGAGGGAGAGGTCACCCAGGCGCACATCCACGTCGGTGGCTGGGCCCGCAGCGGCGGGATCAGTGCCTTCCTCTGCACCAACCTCGGCAACGGTCCGGTGGGCACCCAGCCCTGCCCCGCCGCGCCGGCCACGATCAGCGGTACGGTCCGACCGGCCGACGTGATCGGGCCGACGGCCCAGGGGATCGCGCCGGGAGAGTTCGGCGAACTGGTCGCGGCGGTACGGGCCGGTGTCACGTACGTCAACGTGCACAGCTCGCGCCATCCCGGTGGCGAGATCCGGGCCCAGCTCTGGCGGCATCGGTACTGACCGGGACGAGCCGGCTCTCCGCCTGCTCTTCAAGCCGCAGACGGCCCGCCGTCGTCGCGACAGGCCGGCTCACCTGCGGCACGCGGGGCAGGTCACCCGGGCAGGGTCCGTCGACGTGCCCTCCGTCGGCGAGAGCTTCGCCACCACCTCGCCGCAGGCTGTCCGCCTGGCGCCGGCCGCGTGTATCCGGTGCACAACCATCCCGGTCTCCTCCCGTGAGCCGATGCCGGTAATCCGGCGCAGCTCCTCGTCCGTCGGCACCACCGTCGGGCGAAGGGCCCGCACGGACGGCGGCAGGCAGTCGTCCCGGACAACCCGCAACCAGGTCGCCGCGACCTGCATCCGGGTGCAGTCCGGCAGCCCGCACGGCCGGCACCCGTCGACACCGTACGGCCAGTGGTTCGTCAGCACCTGCCGGGCGACGGTGGTGACCAGCTTTTCGCCGCCATCTTCCGGCGGCGGGTAGTGCTCGGTGACGACGACCCAGAGTGCCCACTCGGCGTCCCAGCCGAGCCTGACCGCAGGCAGCCGGGTGGGGTGTAATGGGTTGTTAGGTCGCTTCGGTGTCCGGGTCGATCGGGTCGATGCCGATCCGAACCGCCAGCTCGCGGAGTTCGGACGAGCCGTGCCGACGTGCGTCGCAGACCATCTGCCCGGCGATCTCCTGTACCGCCGGCCGGGACCGCAGCTCCTGGCTGCTGATCTCGTCGGCGGCCAGGAACTGGCGCACCGCTCGAAGATGCTGCCCCGCGAGGAACAGGCCCCGCCCGGCGTCGATGTGCAGCCTGGTCCGGCGCTGGACGTTCCGCAGCGCGGAGCGATCGACCCGACGCGCGTACTCGGGCGCCCGCTCCGGCTCTCCGTTCTCCAGCGCGATCGCGACCCGCCAGGTCGCCACGTTCGCCGGGCTGAACTCCATCCGCCAGCGGTCCGGACCGTTCGCGCGCGGCAGGGTGGCCTGCGCCTCCGCGTAGTGCGCCGCTGCGTCGTCGGCGCGGCCCAGCGACGCGGCCGAGATCGACGCGTGTAGGTGGAGCATCCCGTACCACGTCCGCCAGGTCGCCGGTCCGGGTATCGCCGACCGCCTCGGCGGCAGCGGTCGCGGTGGACAGCGATCGGCGCTGCGACCCACCGGTCAGCGCAACCTGGGCGACGGCGAACGCGGCGGCCGCTGTCTCGTCCGGCTCGCCGAGCTGGGCTGCGGCGAACTGGGCCCGCTCGGCGAGCCGCATCGACAGGTCGATGTGCCCCATCGACTTGAGCCCCGTCGCGGCGAAGAATGCCACCCGAACGAACATCGCCAGGCCGGCCCGCTCGGTGGCCGGTGCGCTCGCGAGTAGGCGGGTCTGCTCGACGAGATCCGGAAGTAGTCCGGCCATCGTGGTGTAGTCGCATGCCATCCGGGCCCGGCTCGCCGCCTCCACCCGCCGGGCGACATCGGCGGGGTCGGGCGGTGGCCCGTCAGGGTCGTCATCGAGTGCCCTGCGGATGCCTGGGGCTGCGGAGTACGCCGCGAGTTCGGCGCGGTCACGTGGTAGGCGTGGCTGGGCGGTGAGGTCTTCGACTCGTACGCCCAGCGCCGAGGCCAGGGCGATGATCAGAGCGCGCTGCGGTAGCACGTGCGGAGCTCCATCGGCTCGCCATGCCTGCAAGTCCACAAGGGATGTCGGTCGGCAGGGCCAGCCTCCGCCGTTCCGGCGGAATTGACGCCGGTCACACTGATGCTCTTGACGGAACGTGGCGCCGTGGTTAATGTCCGGTAACTTTGTGACCCGCGCCACAACCGAGAACCGGGGGTTCCCGGATGCTGCAGGTGCGCAATCTGGAGGTCGTCTACGACGACGTGATGCTGGTGCTGCGCGGGGTGAGCCTCGCCGTGCCGCCCGGCGGGATCGTCGCGCTGCTCGGCGCGAACGGCGCCGGCAAGACCACCCTGCTGCGGGCGGTCAGCGGCCTGCTCGGCGTCCACGACGGCGCGGTCACCAAGGGCACGGTCACGCTCGACGGGGAGCCGATCCACCGGCTCCGCCCGGCCGCCGTGGTCCGCCGAGGCGTCTGCCAGGTGATGGAGGGACGCCGGATCTTCGCCGAGCTGACCGTGGAGGAGAACCTGCGGCTCGGCGGGCACACCGCGCACCGGCAGGTCCCGGCCCGACTGGAGTACGTCTTCGGGCTCTTCCCGGCGCTGGCCCGGCACCGCCGGCACACTGCCGGATACCTCTCCGGCGGCGAGCAGCAGATGCTCGCGATGGGCCGGGCGCTGATGGCGCAACCGCGCTACCTGCTGCTCGACGAGCCCAGCCTCGGGCTCGCCCCCCGGCTGGTCGACCAGGTCCGGGAACTGATCACGGCGATCAACTCGACCGGTGCCGGAATCCTGCTGGTCGAGCAGAACGCCACCATGGCACTCTCGCTGGCCACCCACGGCTACGTGCTGGAGACCGGCCAGGTGGTGCTGGACAAGCCGGCCGAACAGTTGCTGGCCGACGACGACATCCGGGAGTTCTATCTCGGGCTCGGAGCCGCCGCCGGTGCCGGCCGGCGGTCGTTCCGGGAGGTCAAGCACTACCGGCGGCGCAAGCGGTGGTTGTCGTGACGACCGGGGCGGCGACCGGGCGGGCGGCGGGCCGGGCCGAGCAGACCGGCAACCAACGCGTCGACGGCGACGCGGACCCGATCCTGCGCTTCGAGGACGTCCGGCTGCACTTCGCGGGCGTACGGGCGATCGACGGAGTGAGCTTCACCGTCGGCCGGCACGAACTCTTCGCCATCATCGGGCCGAACGGCTCGGGCAAGACCTCCATCTTCAACGTCCTCTCCGGGGTCTACCGGCCGCAGACCGGGCGGGTCCTCTTCGACGGGATGGATCTGGTCGGCCTCCGGCCGCACGCCATCGCGGCGCTGGGCATGGCCCGGACCTTCCAGAACGTCGAACTCTTCGGCAACCTCACCGTGCTGGACAACCTGCTGCTCGGCCGGCACCACCACATCGGCTACGGCCCGCTCGCCGCGATCGCCTGGCTGGGCCGGGCCCGCCGGGCCGAGATCGCCAACCGGGCCGCGGTCGAGGAGATCGTGGACTTCCTCGAACTCCAACGGTGGCGGCGGATGCCGGTCGGACTGCTGCCGTACGGGGTGCAGAAGCGGGTCGAACTGGGCCGGGCCCTGGCGATGGAGCCGAAACTCCTGCTGCTGGACGAGCCGGTCGCCGGGATGAACCTGGAGGAGACCGAGGACATGGCCCGGTTCGTCCTCGACATCCGCGACGAGTTGGACATCCCGATCGTGCTGGTCGAGCACGACATGGGTCTGGTGATGGACCTCGCCGACCGGGTGCTGGTGGTCGACTTCGGCCAGGTCGTCGCGACCGGCGACCCGGCGGAGATCCCGCACCACCCGGACGTCGTACGGGCCTACCTCGGCGGGACCGGCGACATCCGACGGGAGGAGCCGCGATGAAGGAGCCCGGCGGTGCCCCGGCCACCACCATCGCGGTACGGGTCCGCGACCGCGCTCTCGCCACCCCGGAAGCCGTGGCGATGCGGGAGAAGGACCGGGGTATCTGGCAGGAGGTCACCTGGGCCGGCTACTGGGACGCGGTGCAGACCGTGGCGCACGGGCTGCTGGCCCTCGGCGTGCAGCCGGGCGACCGGGTGGCGATCCACGCGGAGAACCGTCGGGAGTGGCTCTTCACCGACGTGGCGGCCGTGGCGCTGCGGGCGATGACGGTCGGCCTCTATCCGACCAACCCGGCGCCGGAGGTCGGCTACCTGCTCTCCCACTCCGGTGCCCGGGTCCTGGTCGCCGAGGACCAGGAGCAGGTCGACAAGGCGCTGGAGGTCATCGGCGACTGTCCGGAACTGGAGCGGATCGTCTATCTCGAACCGCGCGGCATCCGGCACCGCTACCGGCACCCCGCCCTGCTCGGCTGGGACGAACTGCTGGCGATCGGTGCCGAGCACCGGGCGGCCGAGCCCGGGGCGGTGGCCGCGCGGATGGCGGCGGCCACCGCCGAGGACGTCGCCACCCTGATCTACACCTCCGGCACCACAGGTCCGGCCAAGGGCGCGATGCTCACCGTCGCCAACGTGGACTTCGCGATCCGGGTACTGGTCGACGGCGGCGGGTTCGCCGACCCGCCGCCGGGGCCGGACGACCTGCTCCTGTCGTACCTTCCGCTCTGCCACGTCGCGGAGCGGATCTTCACCACCTGGTTCAACGCCGGTGCCGGGGTGCAGGTGGCGTTCGCCGAGTCGATCGACACGGTGCAGCCGAACCTGCGGGAGGTGCAGCCGACGATTCTGTTCGGGGTGCCCCGGATCTGGGAGAAGATCCTCGCCGGGGTGACCATCCGGCTGGCCAACGCCTCACCGGTCAAGCGCTGGAACGCCCGGCTCTGGCTCGGGGTCGCCGACCGGATCGCCGGAACGCTGGTCCGGACCGGTGGCCGGCACACCGTCGGCACCCGGGCGGCGTACGGGATCGGCTGGCTCTTCTGCTACCGGGCCCTGCGGGTGCGGATCGGGATGCGCCGGGTCCGGTACGCCGCCTCCGGCGCCGCCCCGATCGCCCCGGACGTGCTGCGGTTCTTCATGGGCATCGGCGTCCGGATGCACGAGGTGTACGGGATGACCGAGAACACCGCGGTGGCCACCGGAAACCGGCCGGGCCGGGTCCGGCTCGGCACGGTCGGCGAGCCGCACCCCGGCGTCGAGTTGCGGATCGACGAGGAGACCGGGGAGATCCTGACCCGGCACGGGGGCGTCTTCGCCGGCTACTACCGGGATCCGGGCGCGACGGCGGCGGTGCGCGACGCCGACGGATGGCTGCGGACCGGCGACATCGGCGAGTGGGTCGCCGGCACCCACGTGCGGATCACCGACCGGGCCAAGGACATCATGATCACTGCCGGTGGCAAGAACGTCGCCCCCTCGGAGATCGAGAACGCGCTGAAGGCGTCGCCGTACGTCAAGGAGGCGATCCTGGTCGGCGACCGCCGGCCCTACCTGACGGCGCTGGTCGGGATCGAGCTGGAGACCGTGGGGGAGTGGGCACAGCGCCGAGGGCTGGCGTACACCACCTATCGGGACCTGGCCGGCAAGCCCGAGGTCCGGACCCTGGTCGAGGGGCTGGTCGCGGCGGTGAACGCCGGCCGGGCCCCGGTCGAGCAGATCCGGCGCTTCACGCTGCTGCCCAAGGAACTCGACCACGACGACGGCGAGCTGACCGCCACCCAGAAGGTACGCCGGGCCGCCGTCGCCGCACGCTTCGCCGAGGAGATCGACGAGCTGTACCGGCGCGCACCGGCCCGGACCGGTCCGGGGGAGGCGGGATGACGGAGCTGGCCGAGAGCCTGCTGCGCGGCCTGGGCACCGGCAGCGTCTACGCCCTGCTCGCCCTCGGGTTCGTGATCATCTACAAGGCGACCCGGGTGATCAGCTTCGCCCAGCCCGCCTTCATGCTGGCCGGTGCGGTGCTGGTCACCTACCTGGCCGGGCCGGTCGGCTTCTGGGCGGCGGTGCCGGTCGCCGCGGTACTCACCGCCGGGCTGGCGCTCGGGGTGGAGCGGGTGGCGGTGCGGCCGATGGTCGGGCGCCCGGCGTTCGTGGTCGCCATCATCACCCTCGGGGTGGACGTCGCCGTCCGGGTGGTGGTCAACGGCTTCATCGGGCTGGATGTCCGGCACGTCGGCGACCCGTGGGGACTGCGTACCGTGACCATCCCCGGCACCGGGATCGACCTGCAACAGCGGCACCTCGCCGCGCTGCTCGCCACCGCCGTGCTGATCGTCGGGCTCTTCGCCTTCTTCCGGTACACCCGGATGGGGCTGGCGATGCGGGCCGCCGCCTACGACCAGGAGGCGGCCCTGGCCCAGGGCGTCTCGGTCGGTGGGGTCTTCGCACTCTCCTGGGGGCTGGCCGGCGGCCTCGCGGCGGTCGCCGGCACCTTCGCCGCCGCCGGAGCCAGCGTCGACGCGGCGCTCTGGCTGATCGCGCTGACCGCGCTGCCGGTGATCATCCTGGGTGGACTCGACTCGCTGCCCGGCGCGGTGGTCGGCGGGCTGGCCGTCGGGACGATCCAGGAACTCACCGCCAGCTACCAGCAGCACGCGCCCTGGCTCGGCGGCAACGTCTCGGTGATCAGCCCGTACGTGCTGATGCTGCTGGTCCTGCTGGTCCGCCCGTACGGGCTCTTCGGCACCAGGGAGGTCGAGCGGGTTTAACGCTTCCCTATGGCTGGAAGCCGGGGGATTTCTGGCTCAGACCGCACGAGACCACCGCACTGGAAGGAGGTGATCGCATGTCTTATGTCGTCGGCACCAGCACGGTTACGCTCTGCCGTGGCGAGGATCGTCCTCGCGGCGTTCCGGTCGCGGCAGGCGGTGTGCCCGCAGGTGTCGCACCGGAAGACTCTGACACCCAGCCCGAGGCGGTGCTTGGCTCTCGTACCGCACTGCGAGCAGGTCATCGTGGTGTAGGCGGGCGGTACCAGCACCACCTTCCGGCCCGCCCGCATGCCACGGTCGACCAGTTCCCGTTTCGCCGCGCCGATCGCCGCGTCGGCGGCCTTGCACGCCATCCGGGACTTGGCCAGGAATGTCGGCTCGAAGTCCTCGACGGCGATCGTCGCATGATTGTCGACGACCTGCTTCGCCCAGACCCGGGCGTCGTGGGTGTTCTGGCGGGCCGCCTTTTTCGCGACCTTCGCCGCATGGTGCTTGGCCCGCAGGTAGCCGTTCGACGGCCGGGCGCCCTTGTCCCGTCGGCGTCGGGCCATCCGGCGGGCCAGGAGTGCGGCGGTCGCAGCCGCGCCGGGACGCAACCGGTAGGTGTACCGCACCACTTCCTCCACACCGACCAGCGTCCCCGCCGGGTACGACATTTCCACAGCTCGGGCTACCCTTACCTCCCCATGGCCGCAGCCAGGGGCTTCTCGGGTGGTAGTAGATGAGCGCCACCGGCCGACGTACCCGGCTGCGCGGACGTCCCGACCTGCACACCTCGTACGCGCAAGAGTTGAGCCTTTTCGACGCCCCGGCCAAGCGGGCGGCGATGGCGGTGCTGCTGGTCGCCGCCCTCCTGATGCCGTTCCTGCTCACCGACGAGGTGCTGCAACTGCTGGCGCTGGGCTGCGTCGCGGCGATCGGGGCGATCGGGCTGGGACTGGTCACCGGGTACGCCGGCCAGGTCTCGCTGGGGCACGCCTTCTTCCTCGCCGTCGGCGCCTACACGGCGGCGGCGATCAGCGGCGACCCGGACGGCCGGGTGATCGGGTTCGGGGTCACCAACATCCTGGTCTGGCTCCCCGCCGCCGGCCTGGTCGCCGGGCTGGCCGGGGTGCTCGTCGCCCCGCTCGCCACCCGGCTGCGCGGGCTCTACCTGGCGATCGTCACCCTCGGCCTGGTCTTCATCGGGCAGCACGTCTTCAGCGAGTGGTCGGCGCTGACCGGCGGTGCCGGGGTCGGCCGGCCGGCGGCCACCCTGGAGTTCTTCGGGCAGCCGATCGCCGCCACCGGCCCGCTGGGCACCCGGGACCAGAAGCTCTACTGGCTGATGCTGCTGCTCCTGCTCGGCTTCGCGCTGGCCGCCGCCAACCTGGCCCGGTCGAAGGTGGGGCGGGCGTTCACCGCGATCCGGGACCGGGACATCGCGGCCGGGGTGATCGGGGTGAACCTGGCCCGGTACAAGACGATCGCCTTCGCCGTCTCGTCGGCGTACGCCGGCTGCGCGGGGGCGCTGCTCTACACCATCACCGGGTTCTTCGACCCGGGCTCGTTCAGCCTGCTGCTGTCGGTGCAGTACATCGCGATGGTGCTGATCGGCGGTGCGGGCACCATCTCCGGCGCGATCGCCGGGGCGTTCTTCATCACCCTGCTGCCCCGGTTCACCCGGGAGCTGCAGGCGTGGGTGCCGTTCCTCAGCGCCCAGCCGAACGAGGTGCCGAACGTCTTCCAGGTGGAGACGATCCTCTACGGCGTACTCCTGGTCGTCTTCCTCATCTTCGAGCCCCGGGGCCTGTTCGGGATCTGGGTACGGGTCCGCAACTACTGGAAAACCTGGCCGTTCTCCTACTGAACTCCAGTGAGGTAGCCATGGGAAGGAACAGACCGTCCGCTGTCGAACCGCGTCGGGTCGCCGCCGCGACCGTCGCCCTGCTGCTCTGCGCCGCACTCGCCGCATGTCGCGGCGGGGACACCGAGACCGACGCGTCCGGGGTGAAGACCGACGTCGGGGTCACCGCCGAGCCGTGCCCCGAGGCGGTGGACCAGAACAAGGGGTGCATCTACCTCGGGATCATCTCCGACCTGACCGAGGGGCCGTTCCGGGCACTGGCGGTGCCGATCACCGACGCCCAGAAGGCGTTCTGGAAGCGGGTGAACACCGCCGGCGGGATCGGCGACTACGAGGTCGACGTGACCCGCTGGATCCGGGACAACAAGTACAACCCGCAGACGCACAACCAGGTGTACCAGGAGATGAAGCCGAACGTGCTGGCCCTGGCCCAGACCCTCGGCTCGCCGACCACCGCCGCCATCCTGGCCGACATGAAGGCCAGCAGCGTGGTCGCGGCGCCGGCCGCCTGGACCTCGGCGTACGCCTTCGAGGACGTGATCGTCGAGTCCGGCGCCAACTACTGCCTGGAGTCGATGAACGCGCTCGACTACGCCCGCGAGGCGCACGGGGTGAAATCGGTGCTGGCCGTGCACCTGGCCGGCGACTACGGCGACGACGCGGCGGCCGGTGCCAAGCTCGGCGCGCAGAGCCTGGGCATGACCTTCAGCGCGGTGAAGACCGACACCGGCGCCGACAAGCAGGCCGGCGCGATCCAGGCGATCCTCTCCGGCCGACCCGACCTGGTGATCCTGACCATGGGACCGGCCGACGCGGCGGCGATCGTGGGCCAGGCGGCGGCCCGGGGCTTCACCGGTCGGTTCATCGGCACCAGCCCGACCTGGAATCCTGCGCTGTTGCAGAGCGCCGCCGCGCCCGCCCTGCTGGCCCGCTACGAGCAGACCGCGCCGTGGGACGCCTGGGGTGCCGACACCCCGGGGCACCAGGCGCTGCGCCAGGCGCTGGGCCAGGTCACCCCGAACGACGGGTACACCGCCGGGTGGGTGTGGTCGTATCCGATGAAGGCGGCGCTGACCAAGGCGGTGGCCGACGGCGACCTGACCCGGGCCGGGCTGCTGGCCGCGGTCAAGTCGCTGACCTCGGTCGACTACGAGGGCATGCTGCCGGCCGGCGCCGGCAACTACGCCGCCGGCCCGAGCGACGGCGCGGTCCGGGTCACCGCGGTGTACCGGCCGGACCGGGCCGCCCCGACCGGGGTGAGTCAGGTCCGGCCGTTGACCGTCGGGCCGACCGCCCAGGCGTACGCCCTGGACCGGCCCTGCTACGAGAAGCTCTGAGCCGCCCCGCGTCAGCGAGAGCGGCGTGCGGGATCGGGCCGGCCGCGGTCGACCGGGTCACCGGGCCAGTCGGTCGACCGCGGCCACCACCGCGCCGGCGCCGTCCTCGGCGGCCAGCCGGTCGGCGAGGGCCCGGGCGCGGTGCCGCAGGCCCGGCTCGGTCACCGCCGCCCGGATCGCGGTGGCGAGTCCGGTCTCGTCGAGCCGGCGGAACGGCAGTACCGCCGGGCCGACCCCGAGGGCGACCAGCCGGGCGGCCCAGAACGGCTGGTCGGCGAGGATCGGTACCGGCACCGCCGGCACCCCGGCCCGGAGTCCCGCCCCGGTGGTGCCGCAACCGGCGTGGTGGACCAGCGCGGCCATCCGGGGAAAGAGCCAGTCGTGCGGTACGTCCCCGACGGTGAGCAGGTCACCCTCCGGCTGCGGCCCGGCACGGCCCAGCCCCTGCAGAACACCGCGTACGCCGGCCCGGCGTAGCGCCCCGGCGACCAGCGCGTGCAGTCCGGGTCGGGTGTCGGCCAGGCTGCCGAAGCCGACGTAGACCGGGGGTGGGCCGGCGGTGAGGAAGTCGACGAGTTCGGTTGGCGGGCGCCAGCCGGTGCGGGCCAGCGGCCACCAGTAGCCGACCACGTCCAGCCCGGTCGGCCAGTCCGGTGGCCGGGGGAGCACGGTGGGGCTGAACCCGTGCAGCACCCCCCAGCCGTCGGCGGTGGCGCCGCGCTCCAGGCGGGCGAGTCCTGCCGGTGGCAGGCCGAGTTGGGCGCGCAGCCGCCGGGAGGCGTCGGCGTACACCCGGTGGGCCAGTCGCCGGCCGAGCCGTCCGGCGAGCCGGTTACCCCAGCCACCCAGTGAGCGCCGGCCCAGCACGATCGGCGGGAACGCACTGGTGGGAGTGGTCGGCTGGAGGAAGACACCGAGGCTCGGGATGCCGTGGTACTGCGCCACGGAGTAACCCAGCGGCGCGGTCGTGCTGGACAGCAGCAGTACCTCGGTCTCCGCCCCGGCGGCGGCCGCGATGCCGGTGCCGAGGTCGCGCACGAACCGGCTGCCGAGCCGGACGAAGTCGACCAGGCCGGGAGCGCCCGGCACGGTCCAGGACCGGTGCTGCCCGGCGGTGGCGGCCCGGATCGCGGACAGGTCCCCACCGATCGGCCGGAACTCCAGGCCGGCCCCGGTGACCAGGTCGGCGTAGGGGGTCGGGGCGGCGACCGCCAGCCGGTGACCGGCGGCCCGCAGTCGGGCGCCGAGGCCGGTGTAGGGGGCGACGTCGCCGAGGGAGCCGGCGGTGACGATCAGGACCCGCATGGCGACCTCCGGGTGGGCCGGGGCTCCGGCCGCGGTGTGGAGTTGGCGTCGGCCGGGCGTCGCGGGATACCCGGAGTCTACGTCCTGCTCCGGTCTCCGGGCCGGGCTCTTGGCGGAGAAAGGGGTGCCGGAGAGGGGTCGGGTCCGCCCGGCGTTAGCCGGTGGGGTGTTCCGAGGATTCTTCGCACCTCCTGTGGGTAGATGGCCGGATGACGTTGAGATCCGGGCGGTACCAGGCGGACCGCAAGGAGGCGTCCGAGCCGCCTGCCCGCGGCGTCGGTGGGGGGCGACCGCGCGTAGTGATCATCTATGCCAGTGCGGGCGCCGGACACGACGGCGCGAGCCAGGAACTGGCCAGCCGGCTGCGCGGACGCGGGCTGCAGGCGGACTGCGTCGACCTGGCCGACATCTTCCCGTGGGGACTGGGCCGGCTCCTTCGCGGTACCTACCACGGGATGTTGAGCCGGCTGCCGTGGATCTACGGGCTGCTCTTCTCGATCGCCGGCAACTTCAGTCGGGCCGCGCCGATCACCCGGACGCTGCTCCGACCGGTGTGGCCCCGGGTGCTCCAGACGCTGCCCCCGGATACCCGGGCGGTGGTGTCGACATACCCGGTGGTCAGCCAGATCGTCGGTCCGCTGCGCCGGGAGGGGCGGCTCGCCGTACCGGTGATCACGTATCTGACCGACTTCGCGGTGAACCCGATCTGGATCTCACCCGGCATCGACGTGCACTGCGCCGCGCACCACACCACCCGGGTCGAGGCCCGGGCGCTCGGTGCCGGTGAGGTCCGGATCGCCGGCCGGCTGGTCTCGGCGGCGTTCCGTCCCGGCTCCACGGCGGAGAAGCGCCGCGCCCGCGAGCGCCTCGGCCTGCCCGTCGACGCCCGGCTCGCCCTGCTGGTCGCCGGCTCCTGGGGGGTCGGCGCGGTGGCGCGGACGGCGGCCGAGATCGCGCGTACCGGTGCGGCGGTCCCGGTGGTGGTCTGCGGCCGCAACGAGGCGCTGTTCCGCCGGCTGGAGCGGCGCCGTACCGGATACGTCTTCGGCTGGGTCGACGACATGCCGGAGCTGCTGCGCGCCGCCGACGTGCTGGTGGAGAACGCGGGTGGGCTCACCGCGCTGGAGGCGATGGCCTGCGGTCTGCCGGTCGCGACCTACCGGCCGATCCCCGGACACGGCCGGGCGAACGCGGCGACCATGGCCCGGGCCGGGGTGGCGACCTGGGTGCGCCGCGCCGCCGAGCTCGGTCCGACCCTGCGCCGGCTCGCCGACGGTACGGCCGGCCAGCGGCAGCGGGCGGCCGGGCTGGCCCTGTTCGCGACCGATCCGGCGGCCGTGGTCGCCGAGGTGGCCCGCGGGGGTGCACCGGCCGGCCCGGCGTCCCTGCGCCGGGGACCGGCGTCCGACGCCGGCACGGTCGCCGCGACGTCGCTGGTCGACGAGCCGCTCGGCGCTGCCGCTCTGGTCGACGTCCCGGCGCTGGTCGATGCTCCGGCCCCGTTCGACCCCCCGGGCCCGCTCGACCCCCCGGGCCCGCTCGACGCTGCCGCTCTGGCCGACGCTCCCACCCCGTTCGGCGCTGCCGCTCTGGTCGACGGTCCCACCCCGTTCGACGCTGCCGCTCTGGTCGACGGCGCGGTACCGGCTGGTCCGGAGGTGCCGGTCGAGGTTGCGGCCGGTATGGCCGGAGCGCCGTCCCGCCGGACGCCGACCCGCTTGGTGGGGCTGCGGGCCAGGCTGCGGATCGGCGCGGACCAGCCCCGGGCCGACGGTACGCACCCGGCGAACCGTCCGGACCGGCAAGGCTGACGTGCGGGCCGCCCATCACGGCGCCCGGCCCACCACGGCGGCGGGACGCTCCGGCACCGGGACGCCCCGGCGGGTCCGATCCGGGGCTGCGTCCCGGTGAACGGCATCGCCATCCTGCTCGGACTCGCCTCGGCCGCCTGCTTCGCGGTGAGTTCGGTAGTGGAGCAGCGCGCCGCCAAGCGGGAGCGGCCGACCCGGACCATCGACCCGCGGCTGCTGATCCGGCTGCTGCACCGGCGGCTGTGGCTGCTCGGCACGGTACCGGACGCATTCGGCACCGTGCTGCAGGCCCTGGCACTGCGCTTCGGCGCACTGGCCCTGGTCGAGCCGCTCCTGGTCAGCGGGCTCTTCATGGCGATTCCGCTGGAGGCGGCGATCGAGCGGCGCCGACCACACCGCCGGGACATCCTGGTGGTGGTGATCGGGGTGGTCGGACTGACCGGGTTCCTGTTCGCCGCCGACCCGCGCGGCGGGGTTGCGGAGCCGAAGACGTGGGCCTGGATCGGGGTCGGCGCGGCGGTCGGCGGACTGGTCGCCATCTGCCTGTTGGTGGCCTGGCGAACCCAGGACGCGGCCCGGGGGCTGATGCTCGGCATCGCCACCGGACTGCTGTACGGGACGGCCGCCGCCCTGGTGAAGAGCGTCACCGAGAAGCTGCCGGGCCATCCGGTCGGGATCTTCACGGACTGGCACCTCTACGCCCTCGTCCTGGTCGGCGGTACCGCACTGGTCCTGAACCAGAACGCCTTCCAGGGTGGCCCGATCGCCGCCCCGCTGACCGCGATCGCGCTGCTCGACCCCTTCACCGGCGTGCTGATCGGGGTCTTCGCCTTCGAGGAGGAACTCTCCCTTGAGGGACCCCGGCTCCTTGCCGGGCTGGTCGCGGTAGCGGCGATGATCATCGGCATCTGGATGGCCCGGCGTACCCGGTCAAGCTGACACGCCGACGCGACCGTCGATCCACCCGGCCGTCCGGTGCGGATCGGGGGTGCGCCGCGACGGATGGTCGAACACGCCGAGAGGAATTCGCCAGGCCGCGCCGCCGACCGTGGGAATTTCGGTACTCTCGGTGAAGATTACTTAGCGCGAGTGGTGGGTTACGACCAATCCGGCGCGGCGGTCTGGCGCGGCCCCGCTGAGCCGGCTGGACCTCGCGAGAGGCGGCAGCGTGCTTCATCTGACCGACGACGCTCCCGATCATCCGTCCGCGGATCGACCGGGTGGGCGCCGGCAGCCGGACACCGTACTGGCCGGGGAGAACTTCCCGGTCGCACTGCGCGTCCTGCCGGCACGGATCCGCCGGCACCTGCTCGCCCTCTACTGCTACGCCCGGTACGTCGACGACCTCGGCGACGAACCGGACCGGAGTGGCCGGGACGAGACGCCGGCCGCCCGGCTCGCCGCGCTGGACCGTTTCGACCGCGAGGTACGCGCCCTCTACCACGGCCGGCTGCCCCGGCACCCGGTGCTGGTCCGGCTGGCCCCGACCGTGGTCGACTGTCGGCTGCCGGTCGACCCGCTGCTCCGGCTGATCGAGGCGAACCGCCGCGACCAGGTGGTGAGCGGCTATCCGACCTTCGGCGCGCTGGTCGACTACTGCCACCTCTCCGCCGATCCGGTCGGCGAACTGGTGCTGCACGTCTTCGGCGCCGCCACGGCGGACCGGATCCGGCTCTCCGACCGGATCTGCACCGCCCTGCAGGTGATCGAGCATCTCCAGGACGTCGCCGAGGACCGACGCCGGGGCCGGATCTACCTGCCGGCCGAGGAACTGGCGGCGGCCGGGGTGTCCGAGGCGGACCTCGACGCGCCGCGGGCCGACGACCCGCTCCGTACCGTCGTCCGGCGTCAGGCGAAGCGCGCCGCCGACCTGCTCGACGCCGGTGCGCCGCTCGTCGGCGACCTGCGCGGCTGGGCCCGGCTCGCCGTCGGCGGGTACGTCGCCGGTGGGCGGGCCGCGCTCGCCGCCCTGGCCCGGGCCGACCACGACCCGCTGCCCGGGCCGCCGAAACCGACCCGGGGCGGGATCGCCGCCGCCTGGATCAGGTCGTACTGGCCGTCCCGGGCCGCCCTGCGGCCGAGCGGGGTGCGCGGATGACCGACGTCGGGCTGGAACGCGCCTACCGGGAGTGTGCCCGGGTCACCCGTAGCCAGGCGCGCAACTTCTCGTACGGGATCCGGCTGCTCCGGCCCGACCGTCGCGCCGCGCTCTGCGCGGTGTACGCGGTCGCCCGGCGCATCGACGACATCGGCGACGGTGACCTGCCCGCCGCCACCAAGCTGGCCCGGCTCGACCAGATCCGGGCGGCGCTGCACCGACTGCCGGAGGCCGGCGGGGATCCGGTACTGGTAGCCCTCGCCGACGCCGCGTCCCGGCTGCCGATCCCGGTGGCCGCCTTCGACGAGCTGGTCGACGGCTGCGTGGCGGACGTCCGGGGCGCCCGCTACGAGACCTTCGAGGAACTGGTCGGCTACTGCCGTTGCGTCGCCGGGTCGATCGGCCGGCTCTCGCTGGGCGTCTTCGCACTCCGGCCCTCGGTGGACCGGGCGGCCGCCGCCGAACTCGCCGACACGCTGGGCATCGCGCTGCAACTGACCAACATCCTGCGGGACATCGTGGAGGACCGGGCCGCCGGCCGGGTCTACCTCCCCCGCCGAGACCTGGAGCGGTTCGGCTGCACCCTGGACCTCGGCCCGGACGGCGGACTGACCGATCCGCCGGACCGCCTCGCCGCGCTGGTCCGCTGGCAGGCGCACCGGGCCGAGCGGTACTACCAGACCGGGCTGCGGCTGCTGCCGCTGCTGGACCGGCGCAGCGCGGCCTGCGTGGCGGCGATGGCCGGGATCTACCACCGGCTGCTGGCCCGGATGGTGACCGACCCACTGGCGGTGACCCGGCGGCGGGTCTCGCTGCCCAGCTGGGAGAAGGCGTACGTCGCGGCGCGGGCGATGACCCGGAGCGCACCGTGACCGACGGCGACGTCTGCGTGGTCGGGGGTGGACTGGCCGGCATCGCCTCGGCGGTGCGGCTGCTCGACGCAGGGCACCGGGTGACCCTGGTGGAGGCCCGTCCGGCGCTCGGCGGCGCCACCTACTCGTTCCGGCGCGGCGAGCTGACCGTGGACACCGGACAGCACGTCTTCCTCCGCTGCTACCAGGAGTACCGCGAGCTGCTCGCCCGGCTCGGCAGCGCCGGCCGGGCGCCCGTGCAGGACGGGTTCGCGGTACCGGTGGTGCGGGTCGGCGGTCCGCCGCACGTACTGGCCCGCAGCCGCCGGCTGCCGGCCCCGGCCCACCTGCTGCCGGCCCTGCTCGGCTACCGTCCGCTGCGGGTCGGGCAGCGGCTGGCGGCGGTCCGGGCCGCGTCCGCGCTGCGCCGGGTCGAGCCGGACGACCCGGCCGCCGACCGGGTCAGCTTCGGCGCCTGGCTGGCCGCGCACGGGCAGGACGCACCGACCGTGGCCCGGCTCTGGGAGCTGATCTGCACGGCGGCCCTGAACGCTCCACCGGAGCGGGCCTCGCTGGCGCTGGCGGCCCGGGTCTTCCGGACCGGACTGCTCGACCGGGCCGACGCCGCCGACATCGGCCGGCCGACCGCACCACTGGCCGAACTGCACGGTGCCCCGGCCGCCGCACTGCTCCGGCAGCGCGGCGCGACGGTCCGCACCGGGGTACGCGTCCAGCGGATCAATGCCGACCGGGGCCGGTTCCAGGTCACCGGTGACGGCGTCGCACTGACCGCCGACGCGGTGGTGTTGGCGGTGCCGCATCCGCAGGCCGCCCGGCTGGTGCCGGCCGAGGCCGCTCCCGACCGGGCGCGCTGGGCCCGGCTCGGTGCCGCGCCGATCGTCAACGTGCACGTGCACTACCAGCAGCGGGTCACCGAACTGGAGTTCGCCGCCGGGCTGGACACCCCGGTGCAGTGGGTCTTCGACCGGACCCCGCCCGGCGGGTCCGGTCAGTACCTGGTGGTCTCCATCTCCGCCGCTGAGCAGGTGCTGGGCGTCCGGGCCAGCGAGCTGGTCCGGACCTATCTGGCCGCGCTGGCGGAACTCTTCCCGGCGGCCCGGCAGGCCCCGGTCCGGGACGCGTTCGTGACCCGGGAACCCAGGGCGACGTTCCGGCAGGGGCCGGGGTCCCGCAGCGCCCGGCCACCGGCCCAGACCCGGGCACCCGGACTGGCCCTGGCCGGCGCGTGGACCGACACCGGATGGCCGGACACGATGGAGGGCGCGGTACGCAGCGGCCACCGGGCCGCCGACGTGGTCCTCGCCCACCTCGGCTCGGCACCGATCGAGACGAAAGGCGCCGGCCTGACCGGGCGCGACGAGGAGAAGACATGACCGTGATGCTGCCCAGCGTCCTCGCCCAGGTGGACGAACTCGTCCAGCCCGAGATCCGGGCGACGCTGGAACGGATCGACGAGCGCACCCGACTCGTCGCCGGCTACCAGCTCGGCTACTGGGACGCGTCCGGCGAGCCTGCCGGCCGGAGCGGCAAGGGACTGCGTCCCGCGTTGGCGCTGCTCTCCGCACAGGCCGCCGGTCAGCCGGTACGCCGGGGCCTGCCGGCTGCGGTCGCGGTCGAGCTGGTGCACAACTTCTCGCTGCTGCACGACGACGTGATCGACGGTGACCTGGAGCGGCGGCACCGGCCGACGGCCTGGGCGGCGTTCGGCGTCGGGCCGGCGATCCTGGCCGGTGACGCCCTGCTCAGCCTCGCCGACGAGGTGCTGGCGGACGACTCCACCCTGGACGTGCGCGCGGGGCTGGCCACCATGCACACGGCGATCCGCCGGCTGATCGCCGGGCAGGCGGCCGACGTGGCCTTCGAGTCCCGGGCCGACGTCACCCTCGACGAGTGTCTCGGGATGGCCCGGGACAAGACGGCCGCGCTGCTCTCCTGTTCCGCGACGCTCGGCGCGGTGCTCTGCGGCGCCCCGCCGGCGCTGGTCGACGGCCTGGCCCGGTACGGCGAACGCCTCGGCCTGGCCTTCCAACTCGTGGACGACCTGCTCGGCATCTGGGGCGAGCCGGCGGTCACCGGCAAGCCGGTCCTGGCCGACCTGCGGGCCCGGAAGAAGTCGGTCCCGGTGGTCCGGGCCCTCACCTCGGGCGGTCCCGCCGGTGAGCAGCTCGCCGAGCTGTACGCCCGGCCGGACGACCTCTCCGACGCGGACCTGAGTCTGGCCGCCGTGCTGATCGAGGAGACCGGCGCCCGGGACTGGACCGAGAAGCGGGCCGACCGCCTGCTCACCGAGGCGCTGGCCGAGCTGGACCAGTTGGGCGAGCCCCGTTCGGACCAGTTGACCGAGCCCGGCGCGGACCGCCAGCCGTCGGCGGCCGCGGTGCAGCCGGCGGAGCGCTCCGCCGTGCACGCCGACCTGGTGGCGATCGCGCACTTCATGACGGGACGGGACCACTGATGGGCGCGACGGTCTCCACCAGCGACGGCAACCCGACCAGCTCCCGCCCCACCCCACCCGAGGTGCACGGAAGGGCCCTTTCTGCACCAGAAAACGATGAAAGGGGGCCCTTCCTTTCCGCGGAGGCGGCTCTGGACCGGGCGCGGGACCTGCTGCTCGCGCGGCAGCAGCCGGGCGCCTGGTGGCAGGGCGAGCTGGAGACCAACGTGACGATGGAGGCCGAGGACCTGCTGCTGCGGGAGTTCCTGGGCATCCGTACCGAGGTGGAGACCGCGCCGACGGCCCGGTGGATCCGGTCGAAGCAGGGCGCGGACGGCGCCTGGGCGACCTTCCACGGCGGGCCGGGCGACCTCTCCACCACCATCGAGGCGTACGCGGCGCTGCGGCTGGCCGGCGACCCGCCGGATGCCGAGCACATGTGCCGGGCCCGGGAGTTCGTCCTCGCGCAGGGCGGCATCGAGCGGAGCCGGGTCTTCACCCGCCTCTGGCTGGCGATGTTCGGCGAGTGGCCGTGGCATCGGCTGCCGGCGATCCCGCCCGAGGTGGTGCTGCTGCCGTCGTGGTTCCCGCTCAACGTCTACGACTTCGCCTGCTGGGCCCGGCAGACCATCGTGCCGCTGTCGATCGTCCGCTCGCTGCGCCCGGTACGCCCGCTCGGGTTCTCGCTCGGCGAGCTGCGTACCGGTCTGCCGGCGGAACCGGAGGCGCGGCGTGGCAGGGGACGCTGGATGCACCGGCTCGACGCGGCACTGCGCGGCTACGAACGCCACCCGGTCGGCCCGGTACGCCGCAACGCGCTGCGCCGCGCGGCGGAGTGGATCGTCGCCCGGCAGGAGGCCGACGGGTCGTGGGGCGGCATCCAGCCGCCGTGGGTCTACTCGTTGATCGCACTGCACCTGCTCGGCTATCCGCTCTCCCATCCGGTGCTGCGCAGCGGTCTGGCCGGGCTGGAGCGGTTCACCGTCCGGGAGGAGACCCCGGACGGCCCGGTACGCCGGCTGGAGGCGTGTCAGTCCCCGGTCTGGGACACCGCGCTGGCGATGGTCGCGCTCGCCGACGCCGGCGTGCCGGCCGAGCATCCGGCGCTGACCACCGCCGCCGAGTGGCTGCTCGCCGAGGAGATCCGGGTCCCCGGCGACTGGTCGGTGCGTCGGCCCCGGGTCGCACCGGGCGGCTGGGCGTTCGAGTTCGACAACGACGGCTACCCGGACACCGACGACACCGCCGAGGTGTTGTTGGCGCTGCGCCGTGCCGGCGCGCCCGCCGCGGTGCGGCCGGCGATGGAGCGCGGCGTCCAGTGGCTCTGCGGGATGCAGTCCGCCGACGGCGGCTGGGCCGCGTTCGATGCGGACAACACCCGGGCGATCGCCCGTGACCTGCCCTTCTGTGACTTCGGCGAGGTGATCGACCCGCCCAGCGCGGACGTCACCGCGCACGTGGTGGAGGCGCTCTGCGCGGAGGGGCTGGCCGGCTCGATACCGGTCCGCCGGGGCGTGGCCTGGCTGCTGCGCCACCAGGAGGGCGACGGTTCCTGGTTCGGCCGGTGGGGTGCCAACCACGTCTACGGGACCGGCGCGGTCGTACCGGCACTGATCGCCGCCGGGGTGCGTCGGGACGACCCGAGGATCACCCGGGCGGTCTGCTGGCTGCACCGACGGCAGAACTCCGACGGCGGCTGGGGCGAGGACATGCGCTCGTACCGCGATCCGGCCTGGCACGGCCAGGGCGACTCCACCGCCTCGCAGACCGCGTGGGCGCTGCTGGCCCTGCACGCCGCCCGTTCCGAGGACTCGGCGTCGATTCGGCGCGGGGTGGAGTGGCTGGTGCGTACCCAGCGGCCGGACGGGGGCTGGGACGAGCCGCACTACACCGGCACCGGCTTTCCCGGCGACTTCTACATCAACTACCACCTGTACCGGCTGGTGTTCCCGGTCAGCGCCCTCGGCCGGCTGCTACGCGACCCGGACGACATCGCCCGGCTGCGCACCGATTCGGGAGAGCCCAGTTGAGCGACGCGAACTGGGTGCTGTTCGCACCGATGCGGGCGGAGGCACTCGCGCTGCGGCGCGGCCTGCCGCCGGGTGCACCGCTGCGGCGTACCGGTCGGGGGCCGGCCCGGGCCACCCGGGTGGCCGCCGGCTTCCGGGACACCGCCGCGCTGGCGGTGGCCGGGATTGCCGGTGGCCTGGTGCCGACGCTGCGCACCGGGGATGTGGTGGTGGCCACCGAGGTACGTCGGGCCGGCGTGGTCGGCGGTGCCCCGGTCCCGTGTCCGGCCGCCCCGATGCTCGCGGCGGCGCTGCGCCAGCGCGGCCTGACCGTCCACCTGGGACCGGTGGCGACCAGCCGACGGATCGTGGACGGCGCCGACCGGGCCCGGCTCGCCGGTACCGGCGCGATCGCGGTGGACACCGAGTCGGCGGCGCTGCTGGCCGGCGCCGCCGGACGGCCGATCGCCTGCGTCCGGGTGGTCGCGGACGTACCGCCGCATCCGCTGTACCGGCCCGCGACGCTGCGCCGGGTGGTGGCGGCGCTGCGGGTGCTGCCGCGGCTCGGCCCGGCCCTGTCGGAGTGGGCGGCGGCGACCACGGCCCGGCAGGTGGTGTTGGCCGCGCCCCGGTCGTTCTGCGCCGGGGTGGAGCGGGCGATCAGCGTGGTGGAGCAGGCACTGGACCGGCACGGCCCGCCGGTCTACGTCCGCAAGCAGATCGTGCACAACCTGCACGTCATCGCCGACCTGCAACGCCGCGGCGCGGTCTTTGTCGACGAGCTGACCGAGATCCCGGACGGAGCGACGACGGTCTTCTCCGCGCACGGGGTGGCACCGGCCGTCCGGCAGGCCGCCGCCGACCGGGGACTGCCGGTGATCGACGCGACCTGTCCACTGGTGACCAAGGTGCACAGCGAGGCACGCCGGTTCGCCGGGCGGGGCAACACGGTGCTGCTGATCGGGCACGCCGGGCACGAGGAGACCGAGGGCACCCTCGGCGAGGCGCCCGGCCGGATCACCCTGGTGGAGTCGGTCGGTGACGCCGAGCGGATCGAGGTCGCCGACCCGGACCGGGTGTCGTACCTGGTGCAGACCACCCTGGCCGTGGACGAGGTGGCCGGGGTCCTCGACGTACTCCGGCGGCGGTTCCCCGCGCTGACCGGACCGGCCTCGGACGACATCTGCTACGCCACCACCAACCGGCAGGCGGCGCTGCGCGAGGTGGCCGCCGTCGCCGACGTGGTGCTGGTGCTCGGCTCGGCCAACTCGTCGAACTCCCGGCGCCTGGTCGAGGTGACCGAGCGCGGCGGCACTCCGGCGTACCTGGTCGACGACGTCGAGCAGGTCGACCTGCGCTGGCTCGCCGGTGCACGGACGATCGGCGTGACCGCCGGTGCGTCGGCGCCGCCCTGGCTGGTCGACCAGACGGTGGCGGCACTGGTCGGACTCGGCGCCGACGCGGTACGGGAGCACACCACTCAAACCGAGGATGTGCACTTCACCCTTCCCAAGGAGATTCGAACGCCATGACGGGGACCAGTTCGCGCAGTGCCGCGTGGGACCGCCGCGCGCCGATCGACCGGCCGACCGGAACGGGGTGCTGACCATGGGAATGCCACTACGCCAGAGCCTGCGGGTCGGCCGCTACCTGATGGGGCAGAAACTGCGCCGGAGGACGCACTTTCCGCTGCTGGTCGAGTTGGAGCCGCTCTTCGCCTGCAACCTCGCATGTGCCGGCTGCGGAAAGATCCAGCATCCGGCGGACGTGTTGAAACGACGGATGCCGGTGGAGCAGGCGCTGGCCGCGATCGAGGAGTGCGGGGCGCCGATGGTCTCCATCGCCGGCGGCGAGCCGCTGATGCACCCGGAGATCGACCGGCTGGTCGACGAACTCGTCAAGCGCCGCAAGTACGTCTTCCTCTGCACCAACGCCGCGCTGCTGCGCAAGAAGCTGCACAAGTTCACTCCGTCCCGGTACTTCTCGTTCGCCGTGCACATCGACGGGCTGCGGGAGCGGCACGACGCCTCGGTCTGCAAGGAGGGGGTCTTCGACGAGGCGGTCGAGGCGGTGAAGGAGGCGAAGCGGCGCGGCTTCCGGGTCACCAGCAACACGACCTTCTTCTCCACCGACACCCCGCAGACCGTGATCGAGGTGCTCGACTACCTCAACGACGACCTGGGCGTCGACCAGATGATGCTCTCCCCGGCGTACGCCTACGACAAGGCGCCGGACCAGGAGCACTTCCTCGGCGTCGCGGAGACCCGGGCGATGTTCAGGAAGGCGTTCGCCGAGGGGCGCCGGAGGAAGTGGCGGCTGAACCACTCGCCGCTCTTCCTGGACTTCCTGGAGGGAAAGGTCGACTTCTCCTGTACCGCCTGGGCCATCCCGTCGTACTCGCTCTTCGGCTGGCAGCGCCCGTGCTACCTGCTCGGCGACGGCTACGTGCAGACGTACCAGGAGCTGATCGAGACCACCGACTGGTCGGCGTACGGCCGGGGGCGGGACGCCCGCTGCGCCAACTGCATGGCGCACTGCGGGTACGAGCCGACGGCGGTGCTCGCCACCATGTCCTCGCTGCGCGAGTCGATCCGGGCGGTTCGGGCCAACTGAGGTGCAGGGAATGGGCTCAGCCGAACCGGTCGGCGAGGCGTCGGTAGGTGGCCGGCAGGGTGGCCCGGACCGCGATCGGCAGCACCATCCAGCGCGGCAGGCAGACCTCGTGCCGGCCGGTGAGCATGGCGGTGAGCAGGGCGTCGGCGGCCCGCTCCGCCGGCACGGGCCGGGGGTGACGGCGTGGGTACGGCCGGCCCCGGCGGGCGAAGAACGGGGTGTCCACCACGGCGGGGACGAGTTCGGTGACCACGATGCCCCGGCCGGTCGTCTCCTTGCGGAGGCTGTCGGCGAATACGCTCAGCCCGGCCTTGGTACCGGCGTAGACCGCCTCCTCCCGTACGCCGAGCCGCCCGGCGATGGAGCCGACGAAGCCGAGCCGGCCGCTGCCCCGGGCCAGCATCCCGGGGAGCACCGCCCGGACGAGCAGCATCGGGGCGGTCAGGTTCGCCGCCACCAGCGCGTGGATCTCGGCGTCGGTCATCCCGGTGAGTGGCCCGGCGAAGCCCTGGCCGGCGTTGTTGACCAGGACGTCGACCCGGCCGGCGCTGTCGAGTACCCGGGCGGCGAGTTCCGCGGTGTGGTCGGGGTCGGTGAGGTCGCACGGGATCGCCGTACCGCCGGACTCGGCGGCGACCGCCGCGAGCCGTTCCGGGTCGCGGCCGCTGAGGAACACCCGTGCGCCGGCACCGGCCAGCCGTCGGGCCGCTGCGGCGCCGATCCCGGAGGATGCGCCGGTGACCAGGGCGACGGCGCCAGCCAGGCGGCGGGAGGTCATACCGGTAGTGTGGCCCATCCGCGGCCGGCGGACCGGACGGAGCGCCGAATGCGTTGCGGCTCAGGAGGCGAGGTCGGCGAGGATGGCGCGGAGGAACGCCGGGGTCTCGGTCGGCGGGACGGCTTCGACGCAGAGCCGTTCCATCGCCGCGGCGTAGTAGTCCACGTCGTCGCGCTTGTCGAGGTAGAGCGCGCTGGTGAGCTGTTCCATGTAGACGACGTCCGGCAGTTCCTGGTCGGGGAAGCGGAGCAGGCTGAACGCGCCCCCGGCGGCGGCGTGCCCGCCGGCCCGGAACGGGATCACCTGGACCGTGACGTTGGGCAGCCTGCCGGCCTCGATGAGGTGCTCGATCTGGCCGCGCATCACACCGGCCCCGCCGATCGGCCGGCGCAGGGCCGCCTCGTCCACCACGGCCCACAGTTGCGGCGCACCGGGCCGGGTCAACACCTTCTGCCGGTCCATCCGGAGCTCGACCCGACGCTCGATCTCGTCGGGCGGTGCCCCGTCGTGGGCGAGCAGCACGACGGCCCGGGCGTAGTCCCGGGTCTGCAACAGCCCGGGGATGTACTGCACCTCGTACGCCCGGATCAGCGCCGCCGCCGCCTCCAGCCCGAGGTAGGACTGGAACCAGTTCGGCAGTACGTCGCCGTACCGGTGCCACCATCCGGGGTTGTTGGCCTGGCGGGCCAGGGCCAACAGCGCGGACCGTTCGTCCTCGTCGGTCACCTGGTAGAGAGTCAGCAGATCGGCTACGTCACGTTCCTTGAATCCCACCCGGCCCAGCTCCATCCGGCTGATCTTGGACCCGGACGACCTGATCTCCCAGCCCGCGTCGTCGCGGCTGACGCCCCTGGCCTCCCGCAGTTTGCGCAACTGGCTTCCGAGCAGGATCCGCAGCACGGTGGGGCCGCCCGCCATTCCGGGGTCGGCGGCTCCGCCCGCGAAGACCGGTCCACCGTCGACGGCCGATCCACCGTCGGCGACCTCGCCGTCGGGGACCGAACCACGGCCGGATGGAGCCATCGTCACGTGTCGCCTCCACACATGCTCGACGCAGCCCGCCGGGGGCTGGGCAAATCCGTCGGTAAGCATGCCATGCCCTGACGGTGAGGAGGGTAGACCCAACGCGCTAATTTTCGCGACTCTCGGCCAGTCGCCGGTCGCGGAGACGTGTCGGGGTGGTGGCGAACGGTGTTGGCGTACCGGCGCCGGAGGCGCCGCTGTTCAGCCGATGAGGTTGTCGAAGTCCCCGTCGCGGGCACCGAGGATGAAGGCGGTGATCTCGTCGACCGTGTAGATCAGTGCCGGCCCGTCGGGGTCACGGGAGTTGCGGACCGCGATACCGGCGCCGCCGGGCAACTCGGCCATCTCGACGCAGTTCCCGCTGGGGTTGCTGCGGCGGCTCTTCTGCCAGGCGAGGGTCGGCAGCTGGCCGGTGGACATGCCGTTGTACGTCTGAATCATCGCCAGTCTTTCTGGAGGTTCCGGAGGGCTGGGGGCGGTGGGCGTCGCGTAGGCCCGACTGCGTACTTGATTCCTCCCCGTGGACGCGTCCTCAGCCGTGACGGTGCGTGGGACACCGCGTCTGGTCATCTCTGCATGACCATCTGCACGTGCATTCGCTCTTGCGTCTGCACCTGACAGCGAGCATGATAGCGCGGTAAGGGTGTGTCCGTTTGTTCACTTTTCGTGATGGAGGCGGGGGGCCGTTGCCAGCGCAATCGAAGCGTCGGGGACCAGGCAAGATCGCTCGCGTGCCCGCCTGCCTGGGCAGATGGTCGCCAACACATCGCGACGGCACGGTTTCCGCCCGTGCTGGGGTAGGCGAACTTGGATCACGGACAGTCACCGTTTACTCTCCGCTACCAGCCATCGGACAGCGGCCCGGTCCGGCCCACGACCCGTCCCCGAGCCGGGTCTCCTGAAGGGACACGGCACCGTGGATCCCTTCACCGTCGCGGCCGGCGCAGCCGCGGTAGCCGGCCTCGGCACGGCCTGGCGGATGCGCGGACGGATGCGGATGGCCGAGGCGGAGGTGGCCCGGCTCCGCGAGGAGTTGCAGTCGGAACGGCACGCGGCCACCCACGACCCGCTGACCGGGCTGCTCAACCGGCGGGCCTTCTACCAGGTCGGCGCCGCGCTGGTCGCCGATCCCGGCCGGCCGCCGCTGGTCGCGGTGGTCCTGGACCTCGACGACTTCAAGCAGGTCAACGACCGGTTCGGCCATGCCGCCGGTGACCAGGTGCTCATCGCGGTGGCCTGGCGGTTCGCGGCGTACGCCGGCAACAACCTGGTGGCCCGGCTCGGCGGCGACGAGTTCGCCGGCCTGCTCGCCGGCGCCCGTGCCGACGGGCGCTGGCTGCACCAGTCCGCGCGACGGCTCGCGGAGCTGCTCTCCGCACCGATCCAGGTGGCCGAGCGTGACCTGCGGGTCACCGCGTCGATCGGACTGGCTCCGGTGCATGGCTGTACACAGTTGACCGATGCGCTCAACCACGCCGACGCCGCGATGTACCGGGTGAAGACCCAACGGGCCAGACTCGCCCCGGCCGATCTCGACGCAGCCGGTTGCGTCGGTCCGTCCGGGGGGTACGTCCGAGGCCAGGCGCACCTGGGCCTGTCGAGCGGTACGACCGGCGAGGCCACCGGCACGCCGGCCGTGCCCCGTGAACTGATCGAGACGACACCCGGTGCCGAGTCAGGAGGGCAGTGACAAAATGCCAGTACCCAACGTGGATCCGCACCGACGGGACCCGGCGGAGATCGACCCCGCCGCGAGTTACCGGCCGACCGATCCGGTATGGGTCTACCGGTCCGGCACCTGGCGCGCCGGGGTGGTCGAGGCGGCCTCGGCGCTGGCCGCGACGGTCACGTACCGGCCGAACAGCGCCCGGGGCACCGGGGTGGACACCCTCACCGCGCAGTACATGATCCGGCGGCAGGAGCCGGACCCACTGCTGGACGGCGAACCCGCCGGCCGGCGCTAGGACTGCCGCCCCGGTGTTCAACGGGCCCGGACTCCGTCGACTGCTCGGCGGGCGCCGGAACCCGCCCCGTCGACTGCTCAGCGAGCGCGGGGACCGCCTCGAGTGCTCAGCGGGCGCCGGAACCTGCCCGTCGGTGCTCAGCGGGTGCGGGTGCGGGAGCGGCGGCCCGCGTAGGCGCCGAGCGCCGCGACCGGGCCGGCGCCGAGCGCCGAGCCGAGCGCCACGAGCACCGCACCTATCACCCAGAGCCCGTCGCCGTCCGGGTCCGTCGCGGCGTCGACCGAGAAGGCCACGGTGAGCACCGCCGGTACCACGACGCCGGCCAGCCACGGCCGGCCCCGGCGCCCCGTCTCGAAGACCAGTAAGGCCAGTACCAGCCCGAGACCGAGTACCTGCCACGCCGAGTACGGACCGGTCTGCGCCCCGGTCACCGGGTCGGTCTCCTTCTGCTGGTCCCAGCCGAGGAACGCCCAGTAGGCCAGTGCGGTGAGGCCGGCGAGCCCGACGATCCAGAGCGGGGTGTGCCGGCGGTGGCCCGGCTGCCGTCCGGTCATCAGGAGCCGCCCGAGTGATTCCCGGCGGTAGCCGTGTGGAGGGACGGGCGGTCGGTTGTCGGCATGGCATCGGCTCCTCTGGCTGGGTGGAACTGTCGAATCCGGCTCGGATGCTTGCGAGCAGACCTCCCCGGCTGCCAACCGTGGGAGGTGCTGAACCCGACTCTCCACCACCGACGTCTGGCGCGATCCGAGTACCCCTACTCAGTCCGTGCGCTCGCTCACCCCTTCAGTCCGGAGGTGGCGACGCCCTGCACCAGGAACCGCTGGAAGAACAGGAAGAACGCGATGACCGGCACCAGGGCCAGCATCGACATCGCCATCAGCGCACCGTAGTCGGAGATGGTGGTCTGGTCGATGTAGAGCTGCAATGCCAGCGGCAGCGGGTACTTCTCCGGGGTGCTGAGGTAGATCAGCGGGCCGAAGAAGTCGTTCCAGGTCCAGATGAAGGTGAAGATCGCGGTGGTGACCAGGGCGGGCCGGGACAGCGGCAGTACGATGTGCCAGAACGTGGCCCAGTGTCCGGCGCCGTCGATCCGGGCCGACTCGTCCAGCTCGGCCGGGATGGTCCGCATGAACTGCACCATCAGGAAGACGAAGAACGCCTCACCGGAGAGGAACTTGCCGACCAGCAGCGGCAGGTAGGTGTCGACCAGGCCGAGCCGCTGGAAGACCGCGTACTGCGGAATGATCAGGACGTGGAACGGTAGCAGCAGGGTCGAGATCATCAGCCCGAACATGGTTGCCCGGCCCCGGAAGCGCAGCCGGGCGAAGGCGTAGCCGGCGAGCGCCGACGAGGCGACCGTGCCGACCACCGAGAGCCCGGCGAGCAGCGCCGAGTTTCCGAAGAACCGCAGCACGCCGATTCCGGCCAGCCCGTCGGCGGCCCGCTGGTAGTTTGCCACCGTCGGTTCGTTCGGCAGCAGGTGCAGGCTGCCGAGGATCGACTGGGACGGCTTGAACGAGGCGGCCACCAGCCAGCCGACCGGGTAGAGCAGCACGGCCAGGATCGCCAGCGCGCCGAGGTGCCAGGCCAGGCTGGCCCACCGGCGGCGGGGCGCGGAGCGGCCCGCGACCGCCGTCCGGGGCGGCGTTCCGGTCCGGGGTACCTCGGTGGTGGTCATCGCTGGTCTCCGGCGTAGTGCACCCAGCCCCGGGCGGTCCGGAACAGGAACGCGGTCACCAGGCCGACGCCGAGCAGCAGCATCCAGGCCAGCGCCGAGGCGTAGCCCATCTGGAAGTCGGCGAAGCCCCGGTCGTAGAGGTAGACGGTGTAGAAGAGTGTCGAGCCGGCGGGGCTGCCGTTCCGGCCGCCGATGACGTACGCCGAGGTGAAGATCTGGAACGAGTTGATGGTCTCCAGCAGCAGGTTGAAGAAGAGCACCGGCGAGATCATCGGCAGTGTCACCGACCGGAATCGGCGCCAGCGGCCGGCGCCGTCGACCTGGGCGGCCTCGTAGAGTTCGGCGGGCACCTGCTTCAGCCCGGCCAGGAAGATCACCATCGGCGCGCCGAACTGCCAGACGGCCAGTAGCACCAGCATCAGCAGTGAGAGCTCGGGATTGCCGACCCAGCCGCCGACCTCCGCCCCGACGGCGCGGAGCAGCCGGTCGACCACCGCGTCGTCGCTGAACAGCGCCCGCCAGACGATCGCCACGCTGACGCTGGCCCCGATCAGCGACGGCCCGTAGAACGCCGCCCGGTAGAAGCCCCGGGCGCGGCGACGCTGGTGCAGCAGCAGCGCCACCGCCAGCGCGGCGGCCAGCTTGACCGGTACGGCGATCAGCACGTACCCGCCGGTGACCCGGATCGACTGGAGCCAGCGCTGGTCGCCGAACATCCGCCGGTAGTTCTCCAGCCCGATCCACTCCGGTGCGGTGAAGAGGTTGTAGTCGGTGAAGGAGAGGTAGAGCGAGGCGGCCATCGGTCCGACGGTCAGCAGCAGCATGCCGAGGATCCACGGAGACAGGAACAGGTAGCCGGCGGGTCCGTCGCCCGGTCGCCGGGGCCGCCGCCCCGGTGCGGCGCCGACCCGGCGGGAACGCGGCGCCGGACCGGCCGGTTCGTCGGGGCGTACGGCGCTCTGGCTGGTCGCCATGCGCTGCTGGTGCTCCTTCCGCTTCAGGAACCGAGCTTCTGCCCCGCCTCGGTGAAGAACTCGTCCACCGCCCGGTCGACGGAGATCCGGCCGTAGTGGAGTTCCTCGCTGATCCGGATGAAGGTCGCCTCGACACTGCCGGCGCCCTTCGGCGGCGCCGGGGGAGCCTTGGTCAACTGGTCGGCGATGCTCTTCTCGTAGGCGGCGACCTCGGCCAGCGGACCCTGGAGCTGGGCGGCTGCCCGCTGGGCGTTGGTGGCCGGCAGACCGCGGTTGGCACCGAAGATCCGGCCGACCTCCGGGTCGTTGATCAGGAACGAGATCAGCTCGGCGGCCTCCTCCGGGTGTTCGGTCCGGCTGGCGGCGCTGAGCAGCATCGCCGGTTTCAGGTACTGGCCGAGCTGCCCGGGGTTGTCGGTCGGCACCGGTGCGAGCTTCAACGGGGTCTTGACCTCGGCGGCGTACCGGACGAGGAAGTTGTCCCAGCCGAGTTCGGAGGCGATCAGGTCGTCGACGAAGCCGGAGCGGGGTTTGATCTGCACCGCCTTGTCCACCGGCAGCACCACCCCGGCCTTGATCAGCTCTTGGCCCTCGGTCCAGAACGCGCCGAGCTGCTCCCTGGTGAAGCCGAGCCTGCCGTCCGGGGTGAAGAGCTGCCCGCCCTGCTGGCGGAGCCGCACCTCCAGGTTGTAGATGATGCCGGTGTAGTTGCCGCCGCCGTAGCTGTCGGTGGCCTCGGTGATCTTCGCCATGCCGTTCCGGTAGTCCTGCCAGGTCCAGCCGGCGGCCGGTTCCGGCACTCCGGCCTTGGCGAAGATCGCCGGGTTGTAGTACATGCTCCAGGTGTTGCCGCCCACCGGTACGCCGTACAGGGCGCCGTCGACCTCGCCGGCGCCCTGGAAGCCGGGGAGCACGTCGTCGAGGACGAGATGGTCGCCGGTCTGCTTCTTCAGGTCGAGCAGCACGCCCCGGTCGGCGTACTCGCGCAGATAGGAGAAGTCCATCTGAAGTACGTCCGGGGCGTTGCCGCCGGCCGTCTCGGTGGCCATCTTCTGCCAGTACGCCTCGTACTCCTGGAAGCTCGGTGTGATCTTGATGTCCGGGTTCTTCGACTCGAAGAGCGCGATCGCCTGTTTCATCAAGTCGGCCCGTTCGGCATTGCCCCACCAGGAGTACCGGAGGGTGGCCGGCCCGGACTCGGAGTCGCCGCCGCAGCCGGCGAGCGCTGTGCCGAGACAGGCGAGGGCGACGCTGCCGGCGACGATAGTTCTGAAACGTTTCATCATAGCCGTGAAACCTCCCGGGCCAGTTCGCGCGGCATCGGACGGGGTAAGGGTGAGCCTGAGAAGCCTGCCAGGTACGTTAGGAGACTGATTTACATTCGTCAATGACTGAGTAAAAACGTTCCAAGGCAACGCTCCCGGCACCCCCGTCACCGGTGCGTTGCAGGGGTCGGACGCACCGACAGGGACAACGCCCCGGCGAGGGCACCGGACACGGCGGTAGGGATACTCAGGCAACCCACATTTTTCCGGTTTATCGGGTGTTACGGTCGAAATCGGCAGTGTTGTTCGGGTCACGCCGAAACCTGAAAGAGGGCCGGACATGCCCAGCCAAGAGGTCGCCGGGGAGACCGGATCGCGGATCCGGTCGGCCGGACCGCAGCCGCAGCCGAGCGTGACCGCCGGCCCGAATCAACGTCCCGGCACCGTCACCGCAGCCTCCCTGTCCGAACTGGTCGGTTACCGGGCGGCGGTGGCGGAGTTGGTCGCCGGGGTGACCGGCCAGGCCGGCCGCGACGACCTGCCCAGGCTGGAGCGGACTCTGACGGACCGGATCACCGGCCCTGACTTCCGCGCGGTGCTCGGGGTACTCCCCGGTGGTGCCGCAGAGGCGGCGAGCCGGCTGGTCCGGGAGATCCGGGACTACCGGCCGAACAACCGCGGCGGCGCCGGCAACCTCGCCGGGCTGGTCCGGATCTACCTGCTCTCCCGGATCGACGTCATGTGGTGGGGACACCTGCCCGGCTTCCCGACCGACGCCGACCTGCACGACTCGGCCGAACTGGTCGACCTCGACGCGCTCCGCCGCACCGGCCTGCTCCGGTTCCGCTACCGGCGCCCGGCCGAGCACCCGCTGACCCGGGCAGCCCGGACGGTGCGGCGCCGGGTCCGGCCGCGCTCGGGCGCGCCGGCAGGTCGCGCCGCGCCACCGGCCACCGGTGGTGGACCCCGGACCACCCGGACCCGACCCGAGGTGGTGGCGTTGCTGAACCAGCTCGCCGCGGACCTCGCCCGGCGCCGTCCGGGACCGACCCCGCCGCTCCGGGTGACAAGCCTCGCCCGCAGCCTGGAACACCAGCATCGGCTCCGGGCCCTCGGGTACGCGGCCATGCTGCCCAGCGGGCACTGCCCCGGGTACGCGATGGATCTGGAGATGTCCTGGCTGCGCCGCTTCGACGCGCCCGGCATGGTCGCGGCCCTGCTCCGGGAGCGGCAGGGCTGGGGTGACGTCAACGTGATCGACGAGGGTCAGACCTGGCACGTCTGTGTCAGTCCGCGCGCGGCCAACCGGCTGCGGCGCGACTTCCTGACCGCACTGGGAGGTTGAGCGGAGTGTCCGGCATCGTCCTACTACTCGGCCCCGGCGCCGACCGCCGCACCTTCCACCGGATGATGGCGGAACTCACCCCGCGCGGCGACCTGGTGGAGACCCGGCTCGGCCCCGACCTGCTCGCCGGCGTCCGGCGGCTGCGGATCGTCGATCGGGAGCGCGCGGTACAACCCTGGTGCTCCGCCGACGGCCGGTGGCTGCTCTGCTACAACGGCGAGGTCTACAACCACCGGGAACTCGCCGCCGAACTGCTCCGGCTCGGCCGTCCACTGCGCACCGCCAGCGACACCGAGGTGGTGCTGGAGGCGTTTCTGGCCTGGGGGCCGGAGGCGGTCACCCGGCTGCGCGGCGAGTTCGCCTTCGCCCTCGCCGACACCGCCACCGGGCGGCTCTACCTGGCCCGAGACCCGCTCGGGGTACGGCCGCTCTACTGGTCCCGACACCTGCGCCGGCTGCATGTCGCCTCGGAGATCAAAGCCCTGGTGCCGGTCGGCGCACCGGTCTCCGAACTGCCGCCGGGGCACCATGGCTGGGCCGACGCCGTCAGCGGGCCGGAGCTGGTGCCGTACCTGGACCTGGCCCGGATCGGCGCCGGAGCGCCGCCGGTCCGCGACGCGGCGCAGGCGGCGGACCTGCTCCGGGAGGCGGTCCGGGACAGCGTCCGGGCCCGGGTCGACACCGACCTCACCGTCGGGGTCCTGCTCTCCGGCGGCGTGGCCAGCACCCTCGCCCTGCTGCATGTCCGGCAACTGCACCACGACTGCGTGGCGTTCACCGTCGGCACCCCGGACAGCCCGGACGTGAGGTGTGCCCGTCGCATCGCCGCCGAGGTCGGCGTGCACCACGAGGTGATCGAGATCCAGCCCCGGGAGATCCAGCTCGACGACATCCGGGCGGCCATCCGGAGCTCCGAACTGACCGAGTACGCCGATTTGATCGACGCGGTCGTCTCGGTGCCGCTGTTCCGGCGGGTCCGGGATCTCGGCGTCCGGGTGGTCCTCACCGGTGACGGCGCAGACGACCTCCTCGGCGTGCAACCCGGCTCGGACCGGGTCGGCCCCGAAGCGGCCGGCCGGCTCTTCCGGCACCGGCTGCGCAACCTCTGCCGTACCCGGTTGCAGCGGCTGGACCGGACCAGCTTCGGGCACGGGGTGGAAGCCCGGCTGCCCTTCCTCGACCTGTCGCTGGTCGAGCTGGCGCTGCGGTTGCCGGCCGAGCTGGGCCGGGACGGCGGGCAGCGCTCGCTGCTCCGGCAGGCGCACGCCGACCTGCTGCCCGCGTACGTCCGGGACCGGCCCAGGGAACCGATGGCGTACTCGTCGGGGCTGTACGACGGGGTGCGACCGTACCGGGCGCTCTTCGCCCGCCAGTACCGGGCCTTCGGCTACGAGTTGCTGGAACCGGTACGCCGGGACTTCGACACCGTACTGGTGCGCTGCGGCCACGACCTCGACCGTGCGGTCGCCAGGGGCGCGGCACCGCCGGACGTCTTCGAACACGCCCGTGACCTGGCCGGGATGGCGAGATGGAAGGTCGGCCCGGCCTGGCGTCGGCTGACCGGCTCCGGCCGACAGAACTGAGCCCTCGCCGGCTGGTGCCGCCGCTGGGCGCCCGGCAGCGGTCCCCGCGCAACCGAGAGCGCTCGCCGTTCAGCCCGGCAACGGGGTGGACCGCTCCGACAGTCCGGCGGCCCGGTACGCCCCGGCGAGCCGGCGCACCCCCTCGACCAGCGTCTCCGGGTCGCACATCGAGTACGACAGCCGCAGGTAACTGTGCCCGGCGTCGGCCACGAAGAACTGCCGCCCGGGCACGTACGAGACGCCGGCCGCCTCGGCGTGCGGCAGTAGTTCGGTGCCGCCGTACGGGTGCGGCAGCCGCAGCCAGAGGAACCAGCCACCGTCGGGTACCACGAACTCCGCCTGCGGCAGCTCGGCGCGTACGGCGGCGACCAGCGCGTCGCGCTGCCGGCGGTACCGGACCCGGATCGCCTCGACGTGCCGTCGGTACGCGCCGGACGCCGCGAACTCGGCCAGGGCCAGCGCGGCGGTGTGGTTGACCCCGCCACCACTGTCCACATAGCCTCGCGCGGTCACCGCCGCGACCAGCGACGGGGCTGCGGTGAGCCAGCCGAGCCGAAGTCCCGGCGCGACGCTCTTGGCGAACGATCCGATCCGGACCACCGTCCCCGGCTCGGCACCGCTGAACAGCGAGGCCGGCGCCGGGGCCGGGTAGGCGAGTTCCCGGTAGGTGTCGTCCTCCACCACGGGTACGCCGCTGCGGGCGGCCACGGCCAGCAGGGCGGAGCGGCGCTCGTTCGGCAGCGACCGTCCGGTCGGATTGTTGAACGTCGGCACCAGGTAGAGCATCGCCACCCGCCGGCCCCGTCGGATGATCGCTCGGATCAGCTCGGCGGTGGCGGTGGGGTCGAGTCCGTCCTCGTCCGCGGGAGCGGGCACCATCTCGACCCGGTGGTCGGCGACGATCCGCAGCGCCAGGTGGTAGGTGGGGGAGTCGACCAGAACGACGTCGCCGGGCCGGCAGAGCAGTGCGGCGACGAGGTCGAGGGCGTGCGACGCGCCCCCGGTGACGAAGACCTGAGCGGGCTCGGGCGGCCCGGCGTCCACCTCGGCCAACCGTTCGCACAGCCACTCGATCAGTGGACCGGGGCCGGCGGCGTAGCCGTAGGTCAGGGCGGCGGCACCGTACCGGCGCAGCGTGGAGTGGGTGGCCTCGGCCCAGGCGTCCACCGGCAGCGCCGCCGGATGCGGATGGCCCCAACCGAGGTCCACACAGCCGGCCCGGCTGTGGAACTGCACGACGGGCAGTGCGGTGGGGCGGGCGGCGGTCATCCGCTCACGATAGGGCGACCGGGCGGTGCGCTCCGGGTGAGGACGTGAGTGAACCGGTGCCCCTCGGCGCGCCCGCGAGCCGGCGCCGTGCGGCGGGTGCGGCGTGATAGACACTGCGTTACGCTTCCGTACCTGTCCGCCTAGCCGAGGAGTGCCTGCGCGACATGGCCGTGGTCCCAGCAGTCCGGCACGTGCCGGGTCCGGTTCGACCGGCCCCCGGCCGGCGAGCCGTCCGACTGCTGGCCCGGATCGCCCTGCTCAGCGGCGGTGCACTCGCCGGGTACGTCCTCCTTGCCATGCTCGACGGACCGGCCCTCGCCGACGAGCGCGGCGCTCCGCTCCCCGGGCCACGGCCACTCGGCGCGCTCGTCGAGACGGTCGCGCCGAGGCTGCCGGCGCTCCTGGACGATCACGTTCAGTTGACTCGAAAAGAGACACCCGGGACCGTTCGCCCCGCCTCCCGCCCGCAGCGCGTCCGTCCGGAGCCCTCGCGTCCCGAGCGTGTCCGTCCCGAGCGTGCCCGTCCCGAGCGTGTCCGTCCCGAGCGTGTCCGTCCCGAGCGTGTCGGTCCGGACCGGGTCCGTCGCTCGGCCGGCGTCGAAGGCGGCGGGCCCGCGACACGGCCGCAGCGGAGGGATTCGGCCGCCGATCCGGCACGCGACGCTGCCGCCTCCCGGCCTGAGCGCGGCGCACTCCCGGTGGTGGTGGCCGGGGGAGTGTCGCTGGTGAATCCTCCGCTCTCGCAGGTGGTGGCCGGGGTGCCCGTCATGGTGGGGGTGCTGCCGGATGTGGCGGCGGGCGTGCAACGGGTGGCCGAACGGTTGGTGGTCGGGAGCGTACCGGAGATCGTCGGCAGGGTACCCATGGTCGTCCGCCAGGTTTCGCACGGCGATTACCCCGGGTCCCTGGCGCCACGGATCCTGATGCACCAACCGGTCCGACCGCCTCCCGCGTACCCCGTCACGGCGCTGCCGGTCCCGGCAGAGCGGACGACGCCGGTCCCGATTCTCGCCGAGCCGCCAGGGCCGGCCGCGCCGCTGTGGCAGTTGCTCCACCACGGTGCCGGCAACGCGGCCGGAGCGAGCCGTACGTCCGGGCCACGTGCCGTCGCCCGGAGCCTCAACTCCGGGTCTCCCTCCACTCCGCATCCACCTTTCGACAACGGCGCCGGCACCCAGCAGGCCGGCCCCGTCTCGTTCACCGGTGGACCGGCCGCCGCGTTGCCGGCCACCGTCGGCTGGCAGCCGTCCGCGCGATCTCTCTCGGTGCTCGCCTACGGCGACGCCCGTCCCACCGGTCGGTCGCCGGGCGTACCGGCGCTGCCTGGCTGATCGCTCCGGCGGCCGTATTCCGGTCGCTCTCCCATTCCCGCCCTGGCCGCCTCCGATCCTGAGGCGGCTGGCGGCAGCCACCGTCGGTGCATCCGGCACCGCCGTACCCGTTCGAACTGGCGGGCCCGACCGACGGCGCCGTACCCAATCGTGCTCGTGATCGGCTCCGCCCGGGTAGGACCCGCTCGGATGCCGCGTTGTCGCTGAGTTTGTGTACCGAGATCGGAGTGACCACGTGATCCGCATTGTGATCGTGGAGGAGATGGGTTTGTTGCGGGGGGCGTTGCAGGCGGTGTTGTCGAGTGAGGACGACTTGGAGGTGGTGGCGGCCCTGCACGAGCCGGGCGGACTGGTGGCGGTCGCCCGTCGGCGGCGTCCGGACGTGGTCGTGGTCGACATGGAGCTGCCGGGCGCCGACATGCTCGACGTGGTGGCGCAGCTGGGTGTGGATGCGCCGGACAGCGCGGTGCTGGCGTTGAGTACCCAGCTGACCCCGGAGGCGCTGCAGCGGGCGATCCGGGCAGGTGCCCGGGGGTTCGTGGACAAGAACCTGCCACCGGCGGAGCTGACCCGGCTGGTCCGGGCGGTGGCGTTCGGCGAGCGGGTGTTCGACCCGGCCGTCGCCGTCGCCGCCCTGAGCCCGTCGGCGAGCCCGCTGACCAGCCGTGAACTGGAGGTGCTGCGGATGGCCGCCGACGGGCTGCCCCTGAAGGAGATCGCCCGTCAGCTCTACCTCGCGCACGGCACGGTGCGTAACCACCTTTCGGTGATCCTGCGTAAGACCGGAACGCGAAACCGGTTGGAGGCGGTCCGGCAGGCCCAGCGGGCGGGTTGGATCTGACCTCGGCGGTCCGGGTCGCTCCAACGGGCGTACTCGGCGTAGTCGTGTTTGAATGTTCACGCGGGGTGATCTAGCGATGACAAGTAGCAGGGGGGAACGTGATCCGAACGCTGCTCGCGCTGAACGGCGCTCTCATCCGCGGCGCCCTGGCCTTCGTACTGACCACTCAGGACGACATCGAGGTCGTCGCGGAGGTCGACCGAGCCGAGGACATCGGCACGGCGTTGCGAATCCAGCGTCCCGACGTGGCCATCGCGGACGTCAAGCTCTTCGGGGCGGGGGCGCTCTCCGGCGCCGTCGCGCCGTCCGAACCACCACCGGTACTGGTACTGGTGGACCCGCGTCGGCCCAGGGTGCTCGGGGACGCGTTGCGGGCCCAGTGCCAGCGTCTCGGGTTCCTCGGCAGTGACGTCGCCCCGGAGCGGGTGGTCGAGGCGGTCCGCCGGCTCGCCTGCGGGGGCTCGGTGGTGGACTCGGATCTGGTGGTCGCGGCACTTCGCCGGGACAACCCGCTCACCCAGCGGGAGGTGGAGGTGCTGGAGATCGCCGCCGAGGGGTGGCCCGTGGTGGAGATCGCCAGCAAGCTCTCCCTGTCGGCCGGCACCGTACGAAACCATCTTTCCCGGATAGCCGGCAAGACCGGCGCGCGTACCCGGATCGAGGCGATCCGGATCGCCCGGGAGAAGGGCTGGATCTGAACCACGCGGGTCCGCCTCCGGCGGCCGGAGCGCGGTGTCGGGCGGGACCGGCGAGGTCCCGCCCGACACCGCGTTCCGCGGCCGGGACGCCGCTCCGCTGGCCCCGTCATGTCGGGTCTGGACTCTCCATGGGTCCCGCGAGGTGGTGGTGGTACGTTCGCACACTCTCGCCATCCGGCGTCGACCGTTGCGCGCCCGCCGTCCACCCCAGCCGCTCGTAGAACCCGGTCGCACCGACAGATCCGGTCGAGGTCTGCGCCTCGACGCGTATCGCGCCGGCAGTCCGTGCCTGCTCGACGAAACGGCGGACCAGCATCACCCCGATGCCGCTCCTGCGCCACCGCGGCCGGACAGCCAGCGCGGTCATGACCGCCACGTTCGGAGCCGCGACCGACGCCGATCGCCCTGATGTCGCGGTGGCCGCGCCGAGGCGGAGCAGCCGCCGGGCCCACGGCCGCACCCGCGATCGCACGGCGCGCACGGCGACCCGGGGCCGGACGATGAGCGCCACACACCCGGCGAGGGCGAGCGAGGCCAGAACCCCTCGCTTCTTCGTCAACTCCGCGATGTGGGCGTTCTGGTCGCTGACGCCCAACACGAAGCCGACGAACTCCCCCGGCGGGGTGGTGGTGTCCACGGCGACGATCCCCACACCGTGCGTCGAACGCAGGAGGGTGCGCTGCCAGCGCCGGACAAACCGGGCGCCGAACGACGGGAACAGCCCGATCGGAAGCAACTCAATGTGTGCTCGGGACATCGCCGGCAGATCGGTGCAACTCGCCGGGCGCAGCATGAACCGTCCGTCGACCAGCTCGGCGTCCGTGGGATCGGCCGGCGGGGTCGCCACGATACTGGAACGGAGATCGTTAGCCATACCGGGCGGAATACGCATGACGTCAGCCTCCCCGTCTCCCCAGGCCAGGCGCCGGGAACCCGGTCACGGCTCACCGGCACCCGCTGGGACAGAGAACGTCGCCGCGATCCGCATACCCCGAACGGATCGCGGCATGCCCGACTACCGCTGCCGGGGCGCTCGGCGATCCATCGGCGGACCACCGAGGCGACGACGAGTTGATCGGGCGGACCGGCTCACAGCACGGGAACGCCCGTCCGGCTGCTGAACCGGCGGGCGTCCGCCCGGTCGTTGACCAGCGGTTCACCCTTCAGGTTCAGACTGGTGTTGAGCAGGATCGGGCAGCCGGTCCGCCGTTCGTACTCGCCGAGCAGGTCGTAGAGGCCCGGATGCTGGTCGCGGGTCACGGTCTGCACCCGGGAGGTCCCGTCGACGTGCACGATCCCGGGAAACGCCCGCGGATCTCGACACCTGGCGGTGAACTGCATGTACGGCGACGCGCTGACCGGCATGTCGAAGTACCTCCCGGCGTGCTCCTGCCGGACCACCGGGGCGAACGGGCGGAACGGCTCCCGCCCCTTCACCCGGTTGACCCGGTCCCGGCAGTCCGGGCCGCGCGGATCGGCCAGCAGGGAGCGGTTGCCCAGCGCCCGGGGACCGAACTCGGCGCGACCGCGCGCCACCCCGACCACCGTCCCGGTGGCCAGCGCCTCGGCCAGCGCCGCGACCGGGTACTCGCCCTCGATCCGGGTGCCCAGGTACGGTCCGGTCCAGTTGAGCTGGCGGCCGAGGACCGCCGCCGCCGCACCGAGGCTGGAACCGGCGTCCCCCGGGTTCGGCAGCAGCGTCAGCCGATCGAAACCGCTGCGCCGGGCGAGCAGTTCGTTGGCGACGCAGTTGAGCCCCAGCCCGCCCATCACGGTCAGCGTCGCCGCGTCGACTCGGCTACGCAGCCAGCGTGCCGCGCCGAGCAGCACCTCCTCGGTCACCGCCTGGACGCTCGCCGCCAGGTCCGCCGGGTCGGCCCGGGGCTGCCAGTCGCCGATGCCCCGATGCACGTTGCGGCGGAGCCGGAAGGTGGGTGGGGTGAGTTCGATCAGGTCGGTCTTGATCTGCGTGACGTATCGGGGCCGGCCGAGTGCGGCCAGCCCCATCACGATGAACTCCTCCTCGTTCGGGGTGAACCCGCAGCGCCGGGTGAAGGCGCTGTAGAGCAGCCCGAGGCTGTGCGGGTAGCGGCAACGGGCGAAGACCCGGTAGACGCCGTCGGAGAACTCGCCGAGGGTCAGCGTCTCGAACTCGCCGATCGCATCCGCGGTGAGTACCGCGGTGTGCCGCTCACCGCTGGTGAAGTGCCCGGCGGCGGCGTGCGAGTGGTGGTGCCCGACGTACCGGATCGGCACCCCGCGCAGTTCCGGTAGGCCGAGCCGGGCGAGGTAACGCCGGGGCAGGTCGTCGACGGCCACGGCGTGCCGGTACTGGCCGGCCCGTACGTGCCGCAGCTTCTTCCGCAGTGGGTGCTCGTACCAGGCGATCAGGTCCGGAGGTCCCCAGGAGAGCGCCTCGGCGAGCAGCCCGGGGGTGAGTTCGGGGTCGTTTTTCCGGCGTGAGTACCGCTCGGCGTGACCGGCGAAGAGGATCTCGTCACCCCGGACGACGCATGCCGACGCGTCGTGCGACAGCGCGCTGAGGCCGAGGACGTGCGTGACTTCCATCGAAGCAACTCTATCCCCCTGTCGCTCCGACTAGCCATCGGCGACCCCGGCCCGAACCGGATCGGCGTGCCAGTGCCCGACCAGCTCCCGATAGGTCGCCGAACCGGCCAGCAGGTCCTGGTGCCGCCCGTGCAGCGGGCGGCCGCCGTCGAGGATCAGGACCTCTCGGGCCCGCAGGGCCGAACTGATCCGGTGGGCGATGACGACCAACGCACCGGGGCGGGCGCCGAAGGCCTCCTCGACGGTCGCCTCGGCCACCGGGTCCAGGTGACAGGTCGCCTCGTCCAGGATCGCCAGCGGGGCGGCGGAGAGGAAGGCGCGCACGGCGGCGACGAGTTGCCGCTCACCGGCGGAGAGCGCCGTCGGGTCCACCGTCGCGGTCAGCCCGCCGAGACGACGTACCAGCGGCAGCAGGCCCAGCCGGTGCACCGCCGCGTCGACCTCGCTGCCCGGCGCGTCGGGCCGCAGGTAGCGCAGGTTGTCCAGCAGGGTCCCGGCGAAGACGTACGCCTCCTGTGGGATCAGCACCCGGTGCCGGGCCAGCACCGCCGGCTCGGCAGCACCGACCGGTGTCCCACCGAGCAGCACCGTCCCGGCCTGCGGCCGGAGCAGCCCGGCGAGCACCCCGGCCAGGGTGGACTTGCCGGCCCCGCTCGGCCCGACCACCGCCAGGTACGCCCCCTCGCCGAGGGTGAGGTCGAAGCCGTCGAGGACCGGGCGCGCCCGAGGGCCGTACCGGAAGGTGACACCGCGCAGCTCGGCCCAGACCGGCGCGGCCCCGGCGCGGGGCGAGTCGACCTCCGCGGCGGCCTCGGTCACGGTCCGGAGCTGGCTGGCGGCGGTGTCGGTCGGGGGTGGTGTGGTGGCGTCGAGGATCCGGTCCAGCGTCACCGCGAACCGGAGTCCGCCGCCGGCCACGCCCTGCACCAGCGCGTGCAGCGCCGGCTGAAGACCGGTGGCGACATACACCAGGGCGCCGAGCACCGCACCGGCGGTGAGCCCGTGCCGAACCAGCCACGGAGCGGCCAGCAGCAGGACCGCCAGCGGCAGCCAGCCGCCGACCGCCAGGCTGAGGCTGCGCAGTGCCGCCATCCGGGCCAGCGCGTACTCCGCACCGGCCTGCCGGTGCACCTGCCGGCCCACCCGGTCGGCGACGATCTCCTGCGCCCCGCAGGCCACCACGTCCCGGTGTCCGGTGAAGGCGGCGCCGGCCACCTCGCCGAGCCGCTCGTCGGCATGGACGTAGTCGCGCTGCCGGACGACCATCGCCGGCAGCGTGGCGGCGAACAGTGCCAGCCCGGCGATCAGCGGCACCGCGACCACCCCGGCCACCACCGGGGTCAGCGAGAAGAGCCCGAGCAGGGCCGCCACGGCGGTGAACAGGAAGCCCCGGACCACCATCACCAGGCCGGCGAAGGTGTCCCGGACGATCTCCACCTGGTGGGTCAGCCGGGCCACGGCGGCGGTCTCCGGCCGGGCTCCGGCGGCGGTCGACCGATGCAGCGCCCCGGTGACGACCCGTTCGGCCAGCTCGTCGCGGAACGGCTCGACGACATCGCCGAGACAGGCGTACGCCCGGTTGGTGCCGACCGCACCGATCGCGACGGCGACGGCCAGTACGCCGAGCCAGGCCAACCCGGTGCCCGGCCGACCGGCGAGGAATCCGTCGTCCACGGCCCGGGCGGTCAGGTTGCCGGCGAGCAGGGCCGGCAGCGCCTCGGCCGCCGACCAACCGGCGAGCCGGCCAAGCGGGCGGGCTCGCCGGCGCAGCGCGGCGGCGGTGAACCGGACCACGCCACTCACCGGACCACCTCGACCGCCGGCCCCGCAGGCCCCGCCGGCCCGGTCGGCGCGATTGCGTCTGCGGGCCCGGTCGGCGCGATCGCGTCTGCGGGCCCGGTCGGCCGGGCTGGCTCGGCTGGCTTCGCTGGCGCCGGGTCGGGCAGTGACGACGCGGCGAAGACGGCTCGGTAGGCCGGATCCCTCCACAGCTCCCGGTGCGCGCCGACACCACGCAACCGGCCGCCGTCGAGCCAGGCGACCAGGTCGGCAGCGGCCGCGGTGGCCACCCGGTGGGTCACCACCAACCGGGTACGCCGGTCCCGGTGCGCGGCGACCGCCGCAGCGATCCGGTGCTCGGTCGCGGTGTCCAGGCTGGACGTCGCGTCGTCCAGGACCAGCAGCCGGTCCGCGTGCAGCGCCCGGGCCAGACCGAGCCGCTGCGCCTCACCGCCGGACATCGGGGTCGCGTCGAGCCGGCTGCGGTAGCCGTCCGGTAACCGCTCGACGAACTCGTCGATCGCCGCTGCCCGGGCAACCGCGACGACCCGACCCACGTCGGACGGCCCGTCAGCCGCTGCCCGCCCGTCCTCGATCCGCTGGGCGGCGGTCACCTGTCCGGAGCCGGCGCGCCCGAGGCCGGGTTGACCGCCGGAGTCGACCGCGGAGCCGAGCGTGACCGCCTCGGCGATCGTGTCGCCGATCAGCACCGGCCGTTCGAAGCCGTACCCGACCGCCTGCCGAAGGGCGGGCCGGCTCAGTCGACACAGTGGTACCCCGTCCAGCAGCACCTCGCCGGCATCGGGATCCCGGAGCCGGCCAGCGACCGCGGCCAGGGTCGACTTGCCCGCGCCGGACGGGCCGACGACGGCGACCGTGGCACCCGGCGGCACCCGCAGGTCGATCCCGGCCAGCACCCGGCTGCCGTCGTCGCCGTACACCGTCACGCCGGAGAGGACGAGCTGACCGGTGCCGGCGGGCAGCGGCGCCGTACCGTACGACCGGGGCGGCTCGGCCAGCACGGCGGCGATCCGCTGCGCGCCGGCCCGGGTCCGGACCAGCCGGTTCAGCGTGGCGACGATGCTGCCGAGCCCGGCGCCGAGCGCCGCGTACTGTACCGCGGCGAAGAGTTGGCCCGGCGTGAGCCGACCGTCGGCCACCGACCAGCCGCCGACCGCGACGATCGCCAGTTGCAGCAGCGGGGCCACCCCGGCGGTCCGGCCCGAGGCCCGGGCCAGCGTGGTCCAGGTCCGGTTACCGTGCGCGCGCAGCAGTGGCAGCGGCGCCAGTACCCGGTCGATCTCGACCTGGACGCTGCCGGCGGCGGCGATGGTGCGGGCACCGTGCAGCGCCTCGGCGAGCCGCCCGGCGATCCGGCCCTGTACCCCGAGATAGCCGGCGGCGGCGGCCGAGGCGTCGGTGACGAAGGCACGCAGGCCGACGGCGAGCAGCAGCAGCCCCGCACCGAAGGTGACGGCGAGGCGCCAGTCGAGCAGCAGCAGCGCGATCACGCTGCCCAGCGGGGGCAGCGCGGCGGTCACTCCGAATACCACCGCGCTACCGGCCTGCCCCGCGTCGGCCGCCTGCCCGACCAGCCGGCCGACCAGGTCACCCACCGGATAGCGGGTCGCGCGGCGCGGGTCGAGGGCGAGCAGGTGCCCCAGCAGCCGCTGCCGGAGCCGCGCGGTCGTCCGGGCGGTGCCGGCGCCGCCGGCCAGGTTGCTCAGCGTGTCGGTGGCGACGATCAGCACGACCAGGCCGCAGGCGGCGAGCGGCCACCACCGGTCCGCCTGGCCGAGCGCGGCGTCCACGGCCAGCCCGAGAGCGGCCGGTAGCAGCAGTTCGGCCGCCGCGCCAAGCAGCGCGGCGGCGCCGAGGGTGACGGTCCAGCCGCCGCCGTACGTGACCGCCTGCCGGAGCAACCGGTTCCCGTCGGCGATCACCCGTCCCACCCTCCTGTCGACACGGGTTGCCCTGGGTGGGGACGTCTGCCCACCCAGGGCCCCGATGCTGACCTGATCAGTTGCAGGTCGTCACGGACAGCGAGCTGTCGCCGCAGAGCAGCAGGCTCGCCCGGCTCCCGCCGCCGTCACCACCACCGGTGCGGTCGGCCAGCTCCATCCCCTGAAGGTCCAGAAGCGCCATGTGTGTTCACCTCCTCCTAGAAGTCGGTCCGATGTGCCCCCGCGGGTAGCGGGGGAGTCTGGTCGCCGCCGGTCAGCGGCGTGAGGAAGGGCAGCGTCACCGGCTCGTCGTGCCGGGCCATCCCGGTGGCGAGCAGTACGCCCGCGCTTCCGGTGGCCAGATCCATCGACAGCCGCAGCAGTTGCTCACCCGGGAAGGCGAGGAAGTCGCGGTACGGCAGCGCGTGCCAGGCCAGCCGTCGTACCTGGCGGTCGAGTTCGGCCCGGTCGTCCTCCGATGGCCGGGCGTCCGCGCCGTTGGGGAGTTCGCGGGCCGGAGGGTGTCCGTCGGCCGCCCGCGCCGCCAGGTAGGCGATGATGCCGGCCCGCCCGGCGAAGAGCCCGGACTGGGCGTAGAACGGGGCCCGGGCGGCTCGGCGCACCGCGGCCGCGGACTCGGCGAGTTCCGGGTCGGGCCGGTGCCGGAGGTACTGGTCGAGTACCAGTCCGATGCCGACGCTGCCGTCTGCCAGGTACGGCATGGTCCGCCAGCCCTCGTTGACCTCCAGCGCGCCGTCCGGACGTACCACGCACCGGCGCAGGTCGTGCCGGAGCGCGTCGCCGGCCCGGTCGAGCAGTTCGGCGTCGCCGCTGAGTTCGTACAGCCGGAGGAACATCAGCGCCGGTCCGGTACGTCCCCGGCCAAGTCCCGCGTACGGGTACTGCCCGCCGCTGATCTGTGCTCCGGCGCCGGTGCTGCCGGCCGTGTCGCCTCCGCCCGGCGCACCGGCGCCGTCGGCTGACCGGTCGGCGACCAGTTCGGCGGCGCGCCAGGCAGCCTGCCGTAACGTCGGTTCGCCGGTCCGGCCGGCCATCTCGGCGAGGTTGAGCGCTATGCCGGAGAGCCCACTCACCAGGTCCTCGCCGAGTTCTTCCCAGGGCTCTCCGAGGCAGATGTCGAGTACGTCGAGCGCGTCCTGTCGCCGGCCGAGGTGCTCCAGGGCGTATGCCACCCCGTGCAACCCGTCGTAGAAGCCGCACCGGGTGCCGGAGCCGGGGTGCAGGGCCCGCTTCACCAGCCAGTCCTCGTGTTCGGGGTACCGACCGGCGCCGGTCGCGTGCAGCGCGTGCAGGACGCCGGCCGCGCCGTACCCGAGGTTGAGGCCGCCGGTGCGGAACTGGTCGATGTCGCCGGGGAAGAGCCGGTCGTCGCGGTCCGGGGTCGCACTGGCCAGGATCGCGCCGGCGATCCGGTCGCGCAGCCTCGGCCAGGCCGACCGGTCGGCGTCGAAGTCGTCGATGCCGGGTACCGGATGGGTGCGGCGGGCGTCGCCGGTGCGGATGGCGTCCCGGCGGTGGGCGGTGCCGTCGACGATCTCGTCGACGGCCGCGTCCAGGAAGTCGCGCGGCACGGGGAAGTGCGCGGCGACCACGTCGGCGAGGTGCGCGGCCTTGCCCGGGGCCAGTCGGACCATCTGGGTCAGCGGCAGGAACAGGGCGAGCCGCAGGCAGGCCAGGGCGTAGCGGTCCACGGCGAACCCGGTCCGGTCGCGCGGCGCGGCGAATGCCTGGTTGCGCAACGCGGGTCGGCTCGCCTCGGCGATCGGGGCCGCGACCTCGAAGTCGACCAGGGTGACCCGGTCGTCCGCTCCGACCATGATGTTGAACAGGTGCAGGTCGCCGTAGACGATCCCGTGCGCGGCGATCGCCTCGACGGTCCGCTGCACCTGCCGGTGGATCCGCAGCGCCCAGTCGGTGTAGTCGGCCAGCTCGGCCGGGGTCGCGTCGGCGTCGACCAGGGGGTACCGCTGCACCACCAGCTTGTTCAGCGCCCGGCCCTCGACGAACTCCAGGGCGAGGAAGTGGTGGTCGCCGAGGACGAACTCGTCGTGTACCCGGGCGATGCCCGGCACGTCGGCCAGCCGGCGCAGCATCTCGGCCTCGCGGTGCAACCTGGTGATCGCGTCCGTTCCAGTGGCGTCCAACCCGGCGTGCGGGCGGGCCTCCTTCAGCACCACTCTGCGGTCGGTGCGGGTGTCCCGGCCGACGTACAGGCCGCCGCCGTTGGAAAAGTGGATCACTTGTTCGATCCGGTACGGCAGGTCCGTGGTGGTGGTCGCGTTGCGGGCGGCGAGGTGCGGGCCGAGGAACTCGGGCAGGGTCACCCAGTCCGGTACGTGGAAGACCGGGTCGCGCCGGTCCGGTACCAGGGTGCCGGTGCCGTCCTCGACGGCGGGTACCACCTGGCCGTCGGGGCCGACGCAGTACCGGGCGGCGAAGCCGCCGTACCGGACGTGGACCGGGCCGTCACCGTAGCGCAGGTCACTGAGGACGTACGGCCCGGCTTCGCCGTCCAGCCGTTCGGCGAGTTCCTTGCAGGCGAGTTCGAGTTCGGCCTCGTCCCGGGGGTAGATGGTGACGAACTTGCCGCTGGAGCCGCGCCGGGCGTACTTCGAGTTGCGCATCAGCAGCATTCGTGGGCCCCGGAGGAACTTGAAGGACAGTCCCCGGGGGACGCAGTAGTCGAAAACGCTGTCCAGGATCCGGTCGGCGTTGTCCAGACAGGCCGACACGTGGATCTTCCAGCCCTGCTGGGGGAGCTTGCCGTCCCGGGGACCGTAGACCAGCCAGTCGTCGCTCGGCTCACGCTGCCAGCCGGCCGGCACCGGCCGGTCGGCGGCCGCGAACCCGGCGGAGGTGGTCACGGAGGTGGTGCTGAGAGAGTCGTAGAACAGCGGATCGACCGCACAGTAGGCGTCGTATCTTGCGTCCATCGTCGCGGCTCCTCGGGTGGTCCCTGGGCGACCGTGCTTCATCGACGCATTCGAGTCTCCTGGTCGGGTCCGAGGTGTTACTAGTGTGCTAAGTCATCCCCCAAGGTGTGTCATACACGGGTACCTATGACAAATGTCAGGGCCGACATGCCAATGATTGACATCAATATTGTTAAATCAGGATATACGAATCAGCTCGGGTGTCCCGACCCCGCCGTCGCCCGCGTCGGGACGAAGGCGGACCACGGAAGCAGACTCGAGGTCTCCGGTTTCAGGTTCTGCGTGGGGCGTGAACCTGAAACCGGAGACCTCGAGTCTCCGGAGATCGCCACCGGACAAACCGGATCTCGCGCCGAGTCGCGGGGCGTGGCCGAGGGGACGCCGGTCCGTCCGGACCGCCTAACTCACTGCGAGGGCTCGGGCACGTCACACTCGATCTCGGGGTTCAGCCCGACGTAGTTGAGCGGCCCGGCGATCACCGTCACGACGGTGGTGCCGGCCTCCGCGCAGTTGTCGTTGTCCCGGTCGAAGTATCCGCGCTGGCCGGCTGCGATCGCGCCGATGATCAGCCACAGCAGGACGATGACGCCGCCTATCGATCCGTAACGCATGAGAGCCTCCTCGGGGGTGGAATGCGGATCGACCCGGCGCGGTGGCCGGCGGGTCGATCCTCGCCGGCCACCGGCCCGCCGGGAGTTGTTGTCGACCTGATACCCATCGCCCGAACACATGCAAACGCCAGCACCGACGCGGCGCCGGGTCACCGGACCGTGGCCCCGGCCGGGAGGTGCCGCCGCGGGAGGGCGGCTCCGAGCCACCGGGCGGCGACGGGAGCGCTCGGCGCGGTCCGGAGCGGCACCGACCAGGTCGGACAATCTGGAAGGTCCATCGGGGTCCGACCGCCCGGTGCGTTCGGGTATCGCCCCTCTCTAAATTTTCCCGATAATCGGCCTATCTCTACAGATAGGCGTATAACGGGATAATAGGTTGGTTTCGGCTCGACCGATCACCGGATCGGCCTGGCCACGATGCGCGAAAGGTCTGGTCATGCGACCGCTTCGGGTGCTGCGGATCATCTCCCGAATGGCTGTGGGCGAGGCCGCGCCGCAGGTCGGCGCGTTGATGCGCGGGCTGGATCCGGACCGCTTCGAGCAGCGGCTCTACGCGGGCCCGGTGGAGCCGGGCGCCGGCGACTACCGTCGGTTGCGGGCCGCCGACGTACCGGTGCGGGTGCTGCCCGCGCTGCGGCCTCCGGTACGTCCGCTCGACAACGTTCGGGCACTGGCCGCGTTGATCGCGGAGATTCGCCAGTTCCGGCCGGACCTGGTGCACACCCACGACCTGCGGGCCGGGGTGCTGGGCAGGGTCGCGGCGGTCACCTGCCGGGTGCCGATCCGGGTGCACACCTTCCACACCCATCCGGTGTCCGGGGCGCCGCCCGTCACCGGCCAGCTGGTCGCGGGTGCCGAGTGGATCCTGGCCCGGACCAGCCACGCCCTGGTCGCGGTCGGTGCCCGGGTGCGCGACGAACTTCTGGCCGCCTCGATCGGCCGCCCCGACCAGTACATCGTGATGCCGCCCGGGGTGAGCCTGTCTCCGCTGCCCGGGCCGGACGACGCGCGGCGTACCCTCGGGCTGCCGGCGACCGGGCCGGTGGTGGCATACCTCGGCCCGCTCGATGCGCCCAAACGGCCGGACCGGTTTCTCGCGGTGGCCCGGGCGGTCCGGCACAGCCGGGCCGATGTCCGGTTCGTCGTCTGCGGCGAGGGTGCCCGGTTGGCCGAGCTGGTCAGGATGGCCGCCGCCCAGCGGATCGAGATGACGTTCCTGCCGTGGCGGTCGGACCTGGAGACCGTCTACGCCGCCGCCGACCTGGTGTTGCAGACCTCGGACCACGAGGGGACACCGCTGACCCTGATCGAGGCCGGACATGCCGGTCGGCCGGTGGTGGCCACCGACGTCGGCGGCACCGCCGAGGTGGTCCGGCACGGCCGGACCGGGCTGCTCTGCGATCGCCGGGATGTCGACGGGTTGACCCGAGCGGTGCTGCGGTTGCTGGCGGACGACGGGCTGCGGCATCGGATGGGCCGGACCGCGCTGGCCGAGACCAGGGAGGCGTTCGGCACGCCCCGCCTGGTCGCCGCCACCCGGGACCTCTATCACCGGCTCGCGATGGCCAGAGGCTGCTGGCCGACCAAGCCTGCCGAGCCCGTCTCCGCCCTCACCCGCGCCCGCTGACCGGGCAGCGGCGGGTCACCTGCCACCCCCACACCGACCACGAGCCGGCACCGCCCGGACGACCGCCCGGCTCCGACACCGGCTGCTGGGGCACCTGCTCGCCCTCGGCCCCGCCACGCGGCGGGCGGGCTACCGACCTGCCTGTGGATGCGGGCCGAGCCGGGGGGCCTACAGGCGCTCCACCACCGGGCCGCGGCAGCGGTCGCGGCTGTCGAAGACGTACCGGGCGGTCCTGATCACCATGTCGTAGTCGAGCCCGTCGTGGTCGGTGACCACCACCACCGCGTCGGCGTCCCTGACCTCGTCCTCGGTCAGCTCGACCATCGCCAGCTCGACCGGTACCTGCCGGGGGTCGGCGTACGGCTCGACCGCCCTGATCCGGGCCCCGAGCGCGTGCAGCCGGTTGGCCAGGGCGATCGCGGGGGAGTCACGCAGGTCGCCGGTGTTCTTCTTGTATGCCAGGCCGATCATCAGCAGCCGGGCACCCCGCAGCGGCCGGCCCCGGCTGCTCAGCCCGGCCATCACCCGCTGTGCCACGTACTCCGGCATGGCGTGGTTGACGTCGCTGGCCAGCTCGATGAACCGGAACTGCCGGCCGAGTCGGCGTTTCACCTGCCAGGAGAGGTAGCAGGGGTCGATCGGCAGGCAGTGGCCGCCGATTCCGGGACCCGGCCGGAAGGGCATGAACCCGAACGGCTTGGTCGCTGCGGCGTCGATGGCCTGCCAGATGTCGATGCCGAGCTGATGGCTGAAGGTGGCCAACTCGTTGACGAGCGCGATGTTGACCTGGCGGAAGGTGTTCTCGATCAGCTTGGTGAGCTCGGCGACCCTGGTCGAGTCGACCGGTACGGTCTGCCGCACGATCCGGCGGTAGAACGCATCGACCCGGTCCAGCGCCACCGGCCCCACTCCGGAGACCACCTTCGGGGTGTTCTCCAGCCTCCAGTCCGGGTTGCCCGGGTCGATCCGCTCCGGGCTGTAACCGAGGTGGAAGTCGTCCGGGCTGCGCAGCCCGCTCCCCTCCTCCAGCAGCGGCCGGAGCAGCTCCTCGGTCGTACCGGGATAGGTGGTCGACTCCAGGATGACCGTACAGCCGGGCCGGACGTACGGCGCGAGTGCCGAGCCGGCCTGCTCCACGAAGCTGAGATCCGGTACGCCGTCCCGCAGCGGGGTCGGCACGCTGATCACGCAGACGTCGAAGTCCCGGGCGTCGGCGTAGTCACTGGTCGGCAGGTAGCGGCCGGTGGCCAGCGCCGCACGGAGTCGCTGATCCGAGATGTCCTCGACAAACGACTCCCCGCTGCCGAGTCGCTTGATCCGGTCGGTGTCGAGGTCCAGCCCGACGACATCCAGTCCGGACTCCACCGCGGCCACCGCAAGGGGCAGACCGACGTACCCCTGACCGACGACAACCAGCTTTTCCCTGCTCATGCGGGCTCCCACCGTACTTTGACGACGGTGCACACCCTAGGGGGATTTAACGGTGATCACCCCGGAAACGGGGGACAAAGAGACGTATTTACCGGGTTCAGCCGTTGTCCGGCTCGATCGGCCCGCCGCTGCCCGGCGGCTCCGCCGGACCGGTCGGTGGATTGCTCGGCGGCGGATCAGTGGGCGGCGCCGAGCGGGTCGGTTCGGCGGTCGGCTCGGCCTCCGGGGTCGGGCTCGGCGTGGCCGAGGTGGACGGCCGAGGCCGGGTGTTGTCCCGTGGCCGCGGGGAGTCGTGTCCGCTCGGCGCCGTCGCCGCCGGCAGATCCGGAATGTCGGCCTCGACCGTGGCGGTGCTGCTCGGTGTCGGGGACGGCGGTGTGTTCTTCGCGGGTGCGTCGTCGGCCAGATTGAAGGCGATCAGCGCGGTGACCGCTGCCGCGCCCAGCCCGACCACGGCGGCGACCCCGGCGAGGGTGAGGACGCCGAGACCGGGTTCCCGGTCCCGGCCACCCGGGCCGACCACCGGATTGTCGGTCAGGGTGCTCGGCTCGCCCGTCCCGGTGCCCCCGGTGCTGCCCGCCGCGCCCGCGAGGACGCCGAGACCGGTGACCGCGGTCGGCTCGGCCGGGGCGATGCCACTTTGCTCGACTCCGCCCGCCGCCTCCGCGGCCAGCACCTCCGGGTGGTTCGCGGCGGCCCGGGCCGCCGCCGCCAGCGCCGCCGCGTCCGGGTACCGGTCGGCCGGGTCCTTCGCCAGGGCCCGGCCGATCAGTTCGGCCACCGGACCGGGTACGTCGGCGGGCAGTGGCTCCGGATCCTCGTGCAGGTGCTTCACCGCGACCTGCAACGGGTTTTCCCCGGTGAACGGCGGCTGCCCGGCCACGCACTGGTACGCCACCGCACCCAGCGCGTAGATGTCGGTGGCGGCCGAGACGGGCTTGCCGGCGGCCTGCTCCGGCGCCATGTAGAGCGCCGTCCCGGGCACCGCGTTCGAACTGGTGATGCTGGTGATGTTCACCGACCGGGCCACCCCGAAGTCGAGCAGCCGGACGTTGCCGTCCGCCTGCACCAGCAGGTTGCTCGGCTTCACGTCGCGGTGCACGATCCCGCCCCGGTGGGCGGCGTGCAGCGCCTGGGCGACCTGGGCCACCACGCGCATCGCGTCGACCACGCTCAGTCGTCCGGTCTCCCGGATCCGGGCGGACAGCGGCTCGCCGTCGACGTACTCCATGACCAGGAAGTCGGTCCGTCCGGAAGGGAGTTCGTCCTCGCCGTAGTCGAAGACCTGCACGATCCCCGGATGGTGCAGGGTGGCCAACATCCGGGCCTCGGCCCGGAACCGCGCGATGAAATCGGGGTCGGTCAGCAGCGAGGGAAGCAGCACCTTGACCGCGACCCGACGGCCGAGCACCACGTCGGTGGCACGCCACACATCGCCCATCCCGCCGGTGGCGACGCGCTCGTCCAAGCGGTAGCGCCCGCCGAGCAGGACTCCCGATTCCAGCACGTGCACACCGTACCCAGGCGCGTGGCCGGGTACGCAATCGCGGCGGTGACGGCGGTGCGTCGGGGAGTGCCGCTGCTGCTCACCGTACCCGGACGGCCCGGCGACCGGTATGGCGGGTCGGTTGCCGTTCAGCCCGGCGCCGCGAGCGCGGTCGAGTCCGCGGGGTCGTAGCAGCGCACCCGGTCCGGGTCGACGGCGAGCCAGACCGGGCTGCCGGGGCCGATCCGGAACGTCGGCGGCGCCAGCACCTTGAGCTGCCGGCCGGCGAGTTCGACGGTGAGCAGGATGGCCGCGCCGGTCGGCTCGACCACCTCCACCCGGGCCGCCAGCCGGTCCGGCCCGTCGGCGTCGAAGACCTCGATGTTCTCGGCCCGGACGCCCACCGTCACCTCGTCGCCCGGGTAGTCGCCGAGCAGCGCCGGGGCCGCCGTGGACTGGTCGCCGATCCGCAGCCGTGGCCGGCCGTCGGCCCGGTCGACCCGGGCGGGGAGGAAGTTCATCGGCGGCGCGCCGAGGAATCCGCCGACGAACTCGTCGGCCGGGCTGTCGTACACCTCCAGCGGCGGGCCGACCTGCGCGACCCGGCCCTCGCGCAGCACCGCGACCCGGTCACCCAGGGAGAGCGCCTCGGCCTGGTCGTGCGTGACGTAGACCGTGGTGGTGCCGAGCCTGCCGACGATCCGCTTCAGCTCGGTGCGGAACTCCATCCGGAGCAGAGCGTCCAGATTGGACAGCGGTTCGTCCATCAGCAGCACGTCGGCGTCGGTCACGATCGCCCGGGCCACCGCGACCCGCTGCCGCTGCCCGCCGGAGAGCTGTGCGGGATAGCGGTCCAGGTATTCGGAAAGGTGCAGCAGTTCGGCCGCCTCGCCGACCCGCCGGTCGATCTCCGCCTTCGGCGTCCTGCGCATCGTCAGCCCGAACGCGATGTTCTGGCGGACCCGCATGTGCGGCCAGATGGCGTACGACTGGAAGACCATCGACAGTCCGCGTTGCCGGGGCGGCAGGTCGGTCACGTCCCGGCCGTCGATGTGCACGCCGCCGGAGTCCGGGGACTCCAGCCCGGCGATCATCCGGAGCAGGGTCGTCTTGCCGCAGCCGCTCGGCCCGACGAGTACCAGGAACTCGCCGTCGCGTACTTCCAGGCTGATGTCGTCGGTGGCGGGGGTATGGGTCCCCGGATAGGTCTTCACCAGGTTCCGCAGCACGATCTCGGCCAACGTCCGTCCCCTCTAGCGGATCGTGGTTCCCCACATGTTCAACAGGTAGCGGCGCATGAACGCGATGAAGACCAGGGCCGGTACGACCAGCGCGAAGCCCCCGGCGAACCGGAACGCCAGGGGCGAGTCGGCCAGCGTCGAGAGCACCTGTGCCGGCAGGGTACGCCGGTTGAGGGTGAGCACGGCCGCCCCGAGCACCTCGTTCCAGGAGGTGACGAAGGTGAAGATGGCGGCGGCGGCGATCCCGGGCAGCGCCTGTGGCAGTACCACCCGGGCGAACGCGCTCGGTGCGGTGGCCCCGAAGATCATCGCCGCCTCCTCGTGCTCCACCGGCACCGCCACGAAGATCGCCGACGTGATCAGTACGGTGGTCGGCAGCGCCAGCGCGGTGTGCAGCAGCGCGACCGCGTACGTGGTGTCGTAGAGCCCGCTGGCCAGGAAGACCCTGGCCAGCGGCACCGAGAGCACCACGATCGGCAGCGCCCGGGTGAGCAGCAGGAAGAGCTGGTACGGCTCCCGGCCCCGGAAGGCGTACCGGGCGACGGCGTACCCGGCCGGCACCCCGAGGGCCAGCGAGAGCACCAGGCTGAGCAGCCCCACCTCGACGGAGTTCTGGAACCCGCCGACCACTCCGGTGCTGTCCAGGAAGACCCGCATCGTCTCGGTCGAGACGTCGGTGGGCAGCAGCGACAGCGGGAACCGGTTCAGTGACTCCCGGCTGGCGAGCGCGGCCAGCGCGATCAGGTAGATCGGCAACCCCATGAAGAGGGTGACCGCGACACAGGCGGCCTGGATCGCGATGGTGCGGCGCCGGGCCGCGCCGCGCCGGTTCACCGGCCGCCTCCGACGGTCGCCGGGTCGCGCAGCACCCGCAGGTAGACCACCGCGGTGCCGAGGGACATCAGCAGGATCACCAGGGCGATCGCCGCCGAGACCCGCTCGTTGCGCAACGTCACGTACCACTGGTAGGTCTCGCCGACCAGCAGCGGGAAGCTGCGGCCGGTGAGCGCCTGGGCGACCGCGAAGGTCTGCAGGCCGAGGATGGTCCGCAGGATCAGCGCCACCTGGAGGCTCGGGCGCAGCTGCGGCAGGATGATGTGCCGCAGCCGCTGCCAGTAGGTCGCGCCGAAGACCGCCGCCGCCTCGTCGTAGTCGCGCGGGATGTTCTGGAGTCCGGCCACCACGATCACCAGTACCAGCGAGGTGGCCCGCCACAGCTCGGCCAGCAGGACCGCGACGAACATCGTGGTCTGGTTGTCATAGGAGAGCCAGGCGTAGCCGTCGCCGAGCCCCAGGTGGGCCAGGACCGAATTGAGGTAGCCCCGGTCGGCGAAGATCGACAGCCAGACCAGCCCGGCGGCCAGGTCGCTGATCGCCAGAGGTACGCACCAGACGTAGAAGTAGCACGACGACAGCCTCGGCCGCTCCCGCAGCAGCAGCGCCATGGCCAGCGCGAACCCGAACTGCAACGGGATCAGTACGACGATCAGCAGCGCGGTGTTCCGGGTCGCCGCCCAGAAGTAGGGGTCGTCGAGCATCCGGCGCAGGTGGGCCAGGGTGGGCCCGTCGCCGCCGGTGAACGCCTGCCCGGCGCCGACCACGATCGGCCAGAGGAAGAGCGCGGCCAGGAAGATCACCGAGGGGGCGACCAGCAGCGCCGCCGTCGGCACCCGGGTCCGCCGGCGCGGCCGGCGCGGCCGGGCCGGTGTCGCAGTCGGGTCGGTGGGCGCCGGATCCGGCGCGGTGGTCACGGCACCCGGCACGTCTGCCCCGCCGCGACCGGGTCCGGACGCCAGCACGGCGCCTTCAGCTCGTCCAGGATCGTGTTGAGCTGCTGGGCCTGCCGGTCCAGGACCTGCTGCACCGGCCGACGGTCCAGGCAGATCTCCTTGAAGCAGTTCTTGAAGATCTGCGAGACCTCGCCGTCCCTGGCCCCCAACCCCACCGGGGGCAGGGCCAGCACGGCGCCCTCGGCATCCTGCTGCCGGCGTACCGCCTCGGCCTCCAGCGCCACGGCCGGCGGCAGGTCGGTCGGGAGCGCGGCGGAGACCACCGGGAAGAAGGCGTTGCGGCGCAGCACCTCGAACTGCACCTCCGGACTGGTCAGCGCCTCGATCACCTGGCGTGCCCGGTCCGGCTCCGGTGCGCCCTTCGGGATCGCCAGGCCGGCGACGACCAGCATGTAGCCGAGTCCCTTCGGACCGCGCGGTGCGGGCGCCATCACCCAGTCGTCCGGCTTGTCTCCGGGGGCGTTGACCAGCCGGGCGACGTGGTCCCAGGCGATCAGGACCTCGCCGCGCTGCAACGGCTCCTGCATGTTGTCGTAGTTGGTCGAGGCCGGCGCGGTCTGTGCCCACAGCTCCACCATGTACTGCCAGGCCAGCACCGCCTCCGGGCTGCGGAAGGTGGTCATCTGGCCGCCGGTGAAGCTCGGCAGCAGGTAGCCCTGGAAGAACCGGTGGTAGAGGCCCTTCGGGCCGCAGGGCAGGCCGAGGACCGGCTTGTTGCCGTTGGCCCGCCGGGCGTTGCCGGCCCAGGTCAGGAACTGGTCGTATGTCAGGTTCTGCACGTCGGCACCGCTGGGCAGCCACTGCAACGCCCGCTTGTGCACGGCGAGCACGTACGACGCCTGCATCCACGGCAGGTAGGTGGTGGCCCCGCCGGCCAGCTTGCCGAGTTGGGCGAGATCGGTCGGGAACTGCCGGTCGGCGAGCTTGCCGGCGAGGTCGTCGAGGTTGACGAACTTGTCGGCGTGTGGGGCGAAGTCGCCGTGCAGCCCGCCGGCGAGGCTGACCTCGACCCGCCCGGCGGCGACCTGCGAGGTGATGGTCGAGGAGAAGACGTTCGGCTCGACGGTGTTGTACGCGACCGCGCCGCCCGGAACCCGCTCCCGGAGAATCCGCTCGAACCGCTGCCGCTCCTCCACCGGGGTGAACTGGGTGGAGAGAAAGGTGATCGACCCTTCCTCGTCCGACCCGGTGGTCGACGCGCCGCCGCAGGCGCCCAGTAGCGGAGTGGCCCCGGCGGCGAGGCCGAGCCCGAGTAGCCGGCGCCGGTCGAGCCGGAGGTCTGTGCCGGGTGTGCCTGCGTGTCGTGTCATCGTGCCTCCCCGGACGGTGGTGCCGGCCCGGTCGACTGCGGAGCGGGCACCGATGCCGGCTGGAGCGGAGAGTCAAAAGTGCACATATTCGCAAGCTTGGTGTCAAGCCGGGAGCGCCGTTCCGGTCCGTCCCGTTATCGAACCGGTGCCCCGTCGAGTCCCGCTCCGGCCGCGATCCCGGGTATGCCCCGACCCGGTCACCCGGTCACCCGGTCACCCGGTCAGCCGTCAGCCGGTCGCTCGGTCACCCGTCAGTCGGTCAGCCTCCTCGGCGAGCTGCCGGGCGAGCGGCTCGATCCGGCGGCGCCAGGCGGCCAACGCGGTGGCCGGGCCGCTCGGCGGATCGGCCGGGCCGGTCTGTTCCAGTACGAGCCGGGCGCCGTGCCCGGTGCCCTGGACCAGCTCCCAGCGAATCCGCCCGGCGGCCGCTCCGGCGACCTCCCAGGTGTACTCCAGCAGGGTCGGTGCGGCCAACGTGCTGACCGGACCGGCCGGGAACTCGTCGGTGGTGAAGCCCGGCGGCGGCGGCGCGCCGAGCGCGGTGGGCCGGTCGGGCGCGGCGTCGGTCAGCGCCGCCCAGACCGCCTCGGCGGGGCGGGTCAGCTGCCGCTCGAAGCGCACCCGCCAGCCGTCGCCGGTGTCTTCGGCGACGCCGTCGGCCAGCCCGAACCGTTCGACGTACGACTCGTGTAGCCGTCCGGACGGGCGTGCCGAGCGGTCGGGCGCCCGGCCTTCCAGCACTCCGTCGAGTGCGTCCAGGCAGATCCGCCAGCCGGAGGCGAAGCTCGCCGCGCCGGCCCGGTCGTCGAAGACGTGGCTGAAGACCAGCAGGCAGCCCGGGCCGTCCGGGTGCAGCTCGATCCGGAACAGCTCGCCCTCCCAGGTGAAGGCGAACAGCCGGGGCGGTTCGTACGCGTCGACCCGGCCGACCGACTCCGGCGGTGCGTCGGGACCGGACCCGAAGCTGAAGGTCATCCGCCCACCGGCACGCGGATCCAGCCGTACCTCGGCGGGAAACCACTCGCGGAGATGCTCGGGCTCGGTGACGGCGGGCCAGACCTTCTCCGGTGGATGGGCCAGCCGGCGCTCGATGCGGAGCACCTGCCGTCCGTGCACGATGTCCAGGCTCTCGTTCACGTCAACTCCTCGGATCTCGGCTCGGTCCGCCGCCGCCGCTGGCTGGAGCCGGAACGCGTCGACGGCGGCGGTTCGACGGCCGGTGGGTGTTCGGAGCCGGCGAAACCGTCAGACCCGGTTGCCATGGTGTCCAGATGCCGCTCAAGCGCATCGAGTCGGCCGGACCACATCCACCGGTATGGCGCGAGCCAGGCATCGAGCTCGGCGAGCGGTTCGGGGCGCAGCTCGTACCAGCGACGTTGCGCCTCCGGACGGACCCGGACCAGTCCGGCGTCGCGCAGCACCCGCAGGTGTTTCGAGGTGCCCGGCTGGGTCAATCCCAGCTGCTCGGTCAGTTCGCCGACCGAGCGCGGGCGCTCGCGGAGCAGATCCAGGATGCGTCGCCGGACGGGCTCGGCGAGGACTTCGAAGGGCGTGGCCACGACGCGAACATACCAGCAGAGTAATATGCCGAGCAAGTTATGGATCGTGCTCGCCACCGGCCGGAGCCTGGCCTCCGGCCGGTGGCGACGCTGCTAGTGGAGCGCGAGCCAGGGGCCAGCCAGGGGCTGCTGTTCGACACCGGCCACGGACCAGTCACACACGCCGTCCGGGAAGATCTCGCGCAGTTGGTCGCGTTGGGCCGGCGTGAACGCGACGTCGTAATCGCTGACGTCGATCGCCTTCAGTTGACACTTCACCACGTCGTCGGCGAGCGGAGCGCCGGCCACCAGGCGTGGCGTCGAGAACGCCGGGAAGAGCCGGCCGCACTCCCCGCGGTTGTCCGCCGACAGCGTCTGGTCGATTCTGCGCTGGGGTGATTCCGGGGTCCAACAGGCGTCGCCGAGGCCGACCGGTTTGTGTGACCGCACCTTGTGCCGCGGAGATCGGCCGGACCGGTCCGAGGTGACCCTGGTGAGCCAGGTGTCCATGCTGGTCAACGCGGACCGCAGGACTGGGCTGTACAGGCTGAACCCGCTGTACCGGCTGTCCTCCATCAGCATCACGTGATTGTCGGCATCGCCGTTCGCGGCCACCAGCCGCGCCCGGGTGGCGAAGCCGTGCACCAGCATGTGGATGTCGCCGTTCGGCGCCGCGTCGGAGTAGGCGCGGTAGTCGATGATGGCGGTACTGGCCAGTCCGGCGCCGCCGGAGAGGATGCGGCCGGTCCGGTACGCCGCGCGGGTGGCCGCCAGGTCCGCCACCGTCCGTGCCGGCGTGCGGTTGGCGTCGATGTCCAGCCCGCCGATGTTCGCGTTGAGGTCGAGGAAGTCCGCTGTGGTGATCACCCCGGCGTTGAGCGCCGCCAGTCCGTACTGCACCCCGACGTTGTCGAGCGGACGGCGGGCGAAGCCGGTCGCCGGATCCCGGCCGTAGACGTTGACGGTGTGGTCGTACACGTCGCCGCGGGCGCCGCCCGGGTTGTCGACCGGGTGGTAACGCAGCGCTTGCGGCACGGTGCTGGAGAACTCCGCCGCCGGGTCCAGCCGGGCGGCACCTTCACTGAGGTTCGGGATGCTGTTGGCCACGGCGAACCCGGAGATTCGCCGCCGCTGTTCGTCCGTGTACCGTCCGGGCGCCCGCTCGTCGAAGTAGCGGTCGAGCAGGCGGGCGTCCAGCAGGGTGAAGTTGGTGGCCGAGGTGACATCGGGGAAGCTCTGGCCGACGATGATGCCGTCGAGCAGCCCGGGATAGTTGTCGGCGATCTGGTGGCCCTGGTAGGCGCCGCCCGAGGCGCCCCAGCCGATGGTGAAGCGGGGTGGACCGTACCGCTCGATGAAGTGCTCCTTGACCATCATGGTGGACTCCGCGGCGACCAGGTCGTTGCAGTTGTTGCCGAACACGTTCAACGACGAGGACGCCACCGCGTACCCGCGACCGAGCATCTCCGGGTCCAGCACCCCGCCGGTGCCGGCGCCCTGGACGTACCAACCGGCCCGGCAGCCACCGCCGAACGTGTAGATCAGCCGCCCGTTCCACCCCTCGCTGCGTTGCCAGAGCGTGGGTTCGGGGCGGGCCGGGTCGTGCAACATGGAGATCTGGTAGATGGCGCGGTTGATGGTGCCCGTCTCGATCCGGATCAGGAACGGGACCTCCACCCCGGTCGTCGTGGTCGTCCGGGCAAGGTCGGCGGGGACGACGGTCGGGTCGGGGAGTGGCTTGATGGTCCCGGCGGTGGACCGGTACGCGTAGTCCACTCGGGTGGCGGCCGAGCAGTCGGCGTCCAGGGCCGGCCCCAGGCTGGTCCCGTCGACCAGTGCGAACCGCGTCGTTGCGCAGACGTACGGCTGCTGATGCGGACCACTGACGACCGGGCCGGTGATCGGATGGTTGGTGACCGTGAGCCGGGCCTGCCCGCGGTGCGTGGTGCGCGTCGACGCGGCAATCAGATTGTGGCCGGGTGCCAGCCCGGTGACCAGCCCCACCAACTCACGCCGGCCCTGGTCCGCCCGGAACAGGTCGGTGACGTCCAGGCCGTTGTGCGTGACCCGTACCCGATCGAGCGCCGATCGTCCCGGGGCGGCCACCCGGATCAGTACGTCACCTCCGCTGACCATGCCGGCGGGAGTCGACAGCGACTCGATCCGCAGTGGACCGGCCGGTCTGGCCGACTCCTTCTGCGCGCTCGCTGGACTCGCGGGCCATCCGCAGAGCAGCGCGCCGACGAGGGCGAGCGCCACCACAGGACGGCCGCGTCGACGGGTGAAGGTGGCATGTGGGAACACGGGTGCCTCCAGTTTCGGCCGACGGACCTGAGGTGGCCCGGGACGCTACTCGGGGCAGGTACGGGGCCACTAAAGGACGTCTCGTGACTCGCTGAAGGCGTTGTCCGGCAGCGGTGCTGGCTTGCGGTGCCGGCGGGCGAGGACTCGGGTCCGGTGGAAGTGTCGGACCCGGATGGCATGGTGTCCAGATGCCGGTCATGCGTGTCCAGCCATCTGTATGCCGAGCAGGTTATGGATGGACGCAGCCGTGCCGGCAGTTCGGAGACTGGGTTCCGACGATCCGGGTAAGGGGAGTCGGTCCATGCAAGGGAGGAACCCGCACGATGTCATCCGACGTGCAGAGCGGCACGATCCTGCGGGCGGTGGAGGACGCCGAGGGATACGTTGCCAAGATCTGTTTCAAGACCGGACCACCGACGCTCACTGGCGTGGAACTGGAATGGACCGTGCACGACGCGGCCGTTCCGAGCCGACCGGTCGACCCGGTCCGGCTCCGCACCGCACTCGGCCCGTACGCCCCGATCACCCTCGATCCCGACAGTCCCGGCCGACCGTTGCCCCGCCGGTGCACGGTCAGCGTGGAGCCCGGCGGCCAGGTGGAACTCTCCACCGCCCCGCGTCGCCACCTCGGCGAGCTGCACGAGAGCACCACGTCGGACCTCGCCCACCTCACCGATCTGCTCGGCGCCGCGGGACTCGCCCTCGGCCACACCGGCATCGATCCGCACCGACCGCCGACGCCGGTGGTCGACACCCCGCGATACCGCGCGATGCGCTGCGCCTTCGACCGACTCGGCGCGGCCGGCCGGACCATGATGTACAGCACCGCCGGGCTCCAGGTCTGCCTGGACGCCGGCACCGTCGACCGGTTCGCCGACCGGTGGGCCGTCGCGCACGCGTGCGGGCCACCGCTGCTCGCGGTCTTCGCCACCGCCCGCCGGCACGCCGGCCGGGACACCGGCTGGGCCTCCGCCCGGATGGCCGCCTGGCAGTTCATCGACCCGGCCCGGACCCGTCCGGCCTGGTCGCCGACGTCGGGCACGGCCGACCCGGTCGGCGCCTGGGTCCGGTACGCGCTCGCCGCACCACTGCTCTGCGTACGCCGGGACGGCGGGGACTGGACGGTCCCGCCCGGGATCACCTTCCGGGACTGGCTGGCCGGAGCGCTGCCCCGACCACCCACCACCGACGACCTGGACTATCACCTCAGCACCCTCTTTCCGCCGGTACGCCCCCGGGGGTACCTGGAAATCCGCTACCTCGACGCGCAACCCGGCGGGGACTGGATCGCACCGGTCGGCGTGCTCGCGGCGCTGCTTGACGACGACCGCATCCGGGACGCCGCCCGGGCGGCCTGCGAACCGGTCGCCGACCGGTGGGCGGAAGCAGCCTGGTGCGGGCTGCGTGACCCGCGGCTGGCCGCGGCGGCCGACTCTGTGCTCGACCTCGCCCTGCGCTCGCTGGACCGCACCGGCCTGCCGCCGGAGACCCGCGAGGAGATCATCCGGATCGTCGCGCGGCGGTTCGCCACCGCGCTGGAGGGAGTCCGATGACCGACGTCCGACCCGACAACCGCCCGACCGAGTCGCTGCGCGACCGGATCGCCACCGAACTGACCCGGGCCCGGGACCGCAGCGTCCGGCTCACCGAGGCGGTCGACGACGCCGACCTGGTCCGGCAGCACTCACCGATCATGTCCCCGCTGGTCTGGGACCTCGCCCACGTCGGCAACCAGGAGGAACTGTGGCTGGTCCGCGACGTCGGCGGCCGTGAGCCGGTACGGCAGGACATCGACGACCTGTACGACGCCTTCAAGCACCCCCGCAGGGACCGGCCCGCCCTGCCGCTGCTCGGCCCGGCCGAGGCCCGACGATACGTCGCGACCGTCCGGGACAAGGTTCTCGACCTGCTCGACGGCGTCCGGTTCGACCGCGGCCGGCTGGTCGCCGACGGCTTCGCGTTCGGCATGATCGCCCAGCACGAGCAGCAGCACGACGAGACCATGCTCGCCACCCACCAACTCCGGACCGGCCCGCCGGTGCTCTCCGCACCCGCACCGCCGGCCGCGGTCGCACCGGTCGGCGGTGAGGTGCTGGTTCCGGCCGGACGGTTCACCATGGGCACCTCGACCGACCCGTGGGCGCTGGACAACGAGCGCCCCGGCCACCCGGTGGAGCTGCCGGCGTACGTCATCGACGCGGCACCGGTGACCAACGCGGAATACCTGGCCTTCGTCACCGACGGCGGCTACTCCGATCCGCGCTGGTGGAGCGGACCGGGCTGGCGACACCGGTCGTCGGCCGGCCTGACCGCGCCGATGCACTGGCGTCGGGACGGCACCGGCTGGGGCTGTCTCCGGTTCGGCCGGTTCGCCCCGCTGGTCCCGGACGAGCCGGTGGTGCACGTCGGCTTCCACGAGGCCGAGGCGTACGCCGGCTGGGCGGGAAAGCGGCTGCCGACCGAGGCCGAGTGGGAGAAGGCGGCCCGCTGGGACCCGAACAGCGGCCGGTCGCGCCGGTACCCGTGGGGCGACGAGGACCCGACGCCGGAGCGCGCCAACCTCGGGCAGCGGCACCTCGCGCCGGCACCGGTCGGGGCGTACCCGGCGGGAGCCTCGCCGCTCGGCGTACACCAGTTGATCGGGGACGTCTGGGAGTGGACCTCCAGCCCGTTCCTCGGCTATCCCGGGTTCGCCGCCTTTCCCTATCGGGAGTACTCCGAGGTCTTCTTCGGCCCCGACTACCGGGTGCTCCGGGGCGGCTCGTTCGGCACCGACCAGGTGGCCTGCCGGGGCACCTTCCGCAACTGGGACCTGCCGATCCGGCGGCAGATCTTCAGCGGTTTCCGGTGCGCCCGGGATGCCCGGCCGGAAGAGGCGGCGTGACCGGTCGGAGCGGTTCGCCGGGCCGGGGGAACCGGGTCCGCTGATGTGCCGTCACCTGGCCTATCTCGGCCCTCCGCTGCCGCTGGCCGCGCTGCTGTTCGAGCCGCCGCACTCGCTGGCCCGACAGTCCTGGGCGCCCCGGGACATGCGCGGCGGGGGCACGGTCAACGCGGACGGCTTCGGCGTCGGCTGGTACCCGGTGGACGGTCCGCCGGTGCGTTACCGGCGGGCCGTCCCGCTCTGGGCCGACGACACCATGCCGGCGCTGGCCGCGGCGACCTCGGCCGGCGCGGTGCTGGCGGCGGTGCGCTCGGCCACCGTCGGCATGCCGGTGGTCGAGACCGCAACCGCTCCGTTCGCCGATGGGCCCTGGCTGTTCAGCCTGAACGGCGCGGTGCCCGGCTGGCCGGACTCGGTGACGGCGCTGGCCGGGCGGCTGCCGACCCGGGACCTGATCACCCTGGACGCGCCGACCGACGCGGCCCTGCTCTGGGCACTGCTGCGTCACCGGCTGCGGGGTGGGGCCGCGCCGGCCGAGGCGGTGGCGGAGACCGTCCGGGAGGTGGCCGCGGCGGCTCCCGGTTCCCGGCTGAACCTGCTGCTCACCGACGGGCACCTGGTGGTGGCGACCGCCGCCGGGCACGCGTTGTCGGTCCGGGCCACCGGTGGCTCGGTGCTGGTCAGTTCCGAGCCGCTGGCCGAGGAACCGGGTTGGCGGCCGGTCCCGGAGGGCCATCTCGTCGTGGCCACCGCCGGCCGGCTCGACGTCGCGCCGATCGGGACGGAGCAGGCGTAGCGACCGCAGCCGCCGCGCGGTGCGGCGGTGTCGATCGAGGGGAGTGTGCGGGTGACCGCGGATCCGTTGGAGATATACCTGGAGGAAGGGGACCTGGCGCGGGCGTTGCGGTCCGACGTCCGGACCGGGCTCACCGACACGCCCCGGTGGCTGCCGCCGAAGTGGTTCTACGACGCCCGGGGCAGCGAACTGTTCGAGGAGATCACCAGGCTGCCCGAGTACTATCCGACCCGGGCCGAGCGGGCCGTCCTGGCGGCCCGGGCCGGGGAGATCGCCCGGCTCACCGACGCGAAGACGTTGATCGAGCTGGGTTCGGGTTCGTCGGAGAAGACCCGCCTGCTGCTCGACGCGCTGACCGCGCGGGGCAGCCTCGGCACCTTCGTGCCGCTGGACGTCTCGGTCAGCGCGCTGGAGCAGTCGACCGCCGAGATCGCCGCCGCCTATCCGGGCCTGCGGGTACGCGGCATCGTCGGCGACTTCACCCGACATCTGGACCGGCTCCCCGCCGGGGGCCGCCGGCTGGTGGCCTTCCTCGGCGGCACGATCGGCAACCTGTTGCCGGCGGAGCGGGCCGGGTTCCTCGCCGCGCTGCGCTCGGCACTGGAGCGGGGCGACTGGCTGCTGCTCGGCACCGACCTGGTCAAGGACCCCGGCGTGTTGGTACCGGCCTACGACGACGCGGCCGGGGTCACCGCCGAGTTCAACCGCAACGTGTTGCGGGTGCTCAACCGCGAGTTGGGCGCGGATTTCGAGGTGGACGCGTTCGAACACGTCGCGCTCTGGGATCCGGACCAGCGCTGGATCGAGATGCGGCTGCGCGCCCGGCGCCCGGTGCGGGTCCGGGTGCTCGACCTCGACCTGGTCTTCGCCGAGGGGGAGGAACTGCGCACCGAGATTTCGGCGAAGTTCCGTCCGGAGGATGTCGACGCGGAGCTGGCTGCCGCCGGCTTCACCGGGCGGGCCCGGTGGACCGACGACGGCGGCCTCTTCGCGGTGACCCTCGCCCAGGCCACCTGAGCTGCCGGAGGCCAGCGCCGGGGGCAGCAGGGCGTCCTCGGGCTGATCGGGTAGGGTCGTGAACAGCGAAGGGGAGTAGCTCCCAACGTCGTGGTCGACATACTGGTGCGCCTGCCGCGCGCCCGGCCACGCGGCCTCACTCCGTTGAGGCGGGCGAGACCTTCGACTCAGGCAGCATGCCGGGTCGAGGTCGCCCATACCCTCGGCCCGGGGATCGACCGGGAAGGGTGACATGGAGGACTTCAACAGCGCCTTGGCGATCAGCTTCGGCGTCATCTTCGTGGCCGAGTTGGGCGACAAGTCGCAGTTGATGGCGTTGACCTTCGCCACCCGGTTCAAGGCACTACCGGTGATCATCGGCATCACCATCGCGACCTCGGTGGTGCACCTGGCCTCTGTCGCGCTCGGCGTCGGCCTCGGCGCCGCCCTGCCCACCGGCTGGATCGCGCTGGTCGCCGGACTGGCCTTCCTCGGCTTCGGGATCTGGACACTGCACGGCGACTCGCTGACCGAGGAGGAGCGGCGCAAGGCGGAACGGACCCGTCGCTCCGCGATCATCGCCGTCTCGGTCGCCTTCTTCCTGGCCGAACTCGGCGACAAGACCATGCTCGCCACGATCACCCTGGCCACCCAGCACGGCTGGTTCGGCACCTGGCTCGGCTCGACCGTCGGCATGGTCGCCGCCGACGCCCTGGCCATCGGCGTCGGCCGGATCCTCGGCCGCCGCCTGCCGGAGCGGACCATTCGGTACGGCGCCAGCGCGCTGTTCGGGATCTGCGGCGTCTGGCTGCTGGTGGACGCCGTGCACCAGCTGACCTGATCACACTGCCAAGTGTGGGACGGCCGGGATGCGGGTAGCCGTTTCGGTGGCCGGTGGTCGGTACGGCCGATCCGTGGCCCGAACGGAGGATCACTGCATGACCAGGCACGATGAGGCGAACGAGTACGGGTTCGCCGGTGAGGTGGCGTTGCCCGAACCGGAACCGCCGCACAAGCGGGACGTGGTGGAGGAGGAGGCCGAGGATATCGCGGTCCCCGGCTCGGACCTGTCGCGTGAGTTCCAGGAGGCGCTCGCCGACTCGGACCAGGTGGACGAGGGCGAGGGGCGGCCCTCGACGCGTTGAGTCCCGGGTACGGAACCTGTTTCCGCCTGCTCTCATGCTCCGCCGCGACCGCGGGTGCGAGCCGGCGGCGCGCACCGCGACAGGTCGGAAGGTTCACTGTCGACGGCGCCGGTCAGCGGTCCGGCGCCGTCGACGTCTGCCAGCCCGTCTGATCGACCGGGACCGGGCGTCGTACGAGCGTCGTTTCGTCCGCCATCCTCCGGTGCCGGCCTCCCGCACACCCGTTGGTTCTTGTCGACGCTATTGTGCCGAGTTCAACTACCGAGGGCACTCAATCATCTACATTCGGTAGGAACTGCCAAGCGACAAGTGGGAACTTTTCATACTGTCGCATTTTTTGTGATCACTAGAGGTCTTTGGCACCCCAGGATCGGTTGGTGCTGAGACGGAAGGCCGGGGCTGATGGATCTGCACACTTACCTGCGCGCGCTGCGCCAACGCTGGTGGGTGGTACTCGCGACCGTGATGGTGGCGCTGGGCCTCGCCGGGTTCGTCACGGTACGGGCGACCCCGCAGTACGCCTCCTCGGTGACCTTCTTCGTCACCTCCTCCGGACAGGGCATGACCGACGCGTACCAGGGCAGCCTTTTCCTCCAGCAGCGGGTCAAGTCGTACGTCGACCTGCTCAGCAGCGACCGGTTGGCGCAGACCGTCGCGGCAGAGGAGCGGGTCGGGCTCACCGCCGACGAGGTGCGTTCCCGGGTCAGCGCGCGGGTCGAGGCGGACACGGTGCTGCTCTCCGCGACGGTCACCGACTCCGACCAGGCCAGGGCGCTGCGGCTCACCGAGGCACTGGCGGCGCACTTCGTGAAACTCGTGCACAGCATCGAGACCCCGCCCGGCGCCAAGGAGCCCCCCATCAAGATCGAGGTGGTCGGCGGCCCCCGGGTGAACGCCGAGCCGGTGTCGCCCCGTCCGGTCCGCAACCTCGTCCTCGCCGGGGTGCTCGGCCTGGTGCTCGGCGCCGCGCTCTCCGTGTTGCGCGGGCTGACCGACACCACCTTCCGGGACGGCGAGACGCTCCAGGAGGCAACCTCGGCGCCGCTGCTCGGCAGCATCCCGTACGACGGGCACGCCCGGTCGAACCCGCTGATCGTGGGGACCGCCGCCCAGACGGCCCGGGCCGAGGCGATGCGGAAACTCCGGACCAACCTGCGGTTCGTCGACGCGCAGGAGCCGGCCCGGGTGATCGCGGTGACCAGCGCGGTGCAGGCCGAGGGGAAGTCCACGCTCGCCTGCAACCTGGCCATCACGCTCGCCGAGGCGGGCTGGCAGGTTCTGCTGGTCGACGCGGACCTGCGCCGGCCCCGGGTCGCGGGCTATCTCGGCCTCGGCGCGGGCGCCGGCCTGACCGACGTGCTGATCGGCGAGGTAGCGGTCGAGGACGTGTTGCAACCGTGGGGTGACAAGTCCCTGCTGGTCCTGCCGGGCGGCTCGGTGCCGCCGAACCCGAGCGAACTGCTCGGCTCGAAGGCGATGGCCGACCTGCTGCTGTCGCTGCGCGAGCTGACCGACATCGTCATCATCGACACCCCGCCGCTGCTGGCCTTCACCGACGGCGTGGTGGTGGCGGTGCAGGCCGACGGCGCACTGCTGGTGGCCCGCCAGGGCAAGACCCCGAGCGCGCAGACCGCCGCCGCCGCGCAGGCGCTGCACGCGGTCTCCGCCCGGGTACTCGGTTGCGTGCTGAACATGTCGAAGGAAAACAAGATCGACGTCGAGCAGTACCGGGCGTACCGGCGAGGTGCGCCGGTGGAGACGATCGCCGCCACCCGCGGCGAGGAGTCCCCCGCCGCCGACCCGGTGCGCCTCCCCCCGGACCACCACGCCGTGGCAGCCATGTCCGCGGACAACACGGAGGAGCTCGACCGGGTACCGCGATGACGCGGGCTCGCCCGGTCGCGGGGTGATCGGGGGATGAGAAGTGAAGATCGGAGTTATCTCGTACTGGTTTCCGCCTGAGCCTGCCTTCATACCGGGCTGCCTGGCCGAGGAGCTGGCCGCACGCGGGCACGAGGTCCGGGTGCTCACCGGGTTTCCAAGCCATCCGACCGGCCAGGTCTATCCGGGGTACCGGCAGCGGTGGCGACACCAGACCGACGATGGCGGAGTCACCATCCGGCGGGTGCCGGCGTTCGCCAGCCACGACGGTACGGCGGCCCGGCGGGCGGCGCGACAGCTCACGTACGCGATGAGCAGTGCCCTGGCCGCGCCCGGCTTCCTGGCCGGGGTGGACGCGCTCTACGTCCACTTCCCGCCGGCCGGCGCGTACGCGGCGGCGGCCCTGCTGCGGGTGTTGCGCCGGGTGCCGTCGGTGGTGCACGTCCAGGACATCTGGCCGGAGGCGGTGACTGCCCCGCCGGACGGGTCGGGGCGGGATTCCTCCGGCGGGTTCACCCAGGGTCTGCTCAGCCGGACGATGCGCGCGATCTACCGGTCCGCGGCCGGGATCGCGGTGATCTCGCCGTCGATGCGGGACGTGGTGCTCGGGCGGGGCGCCGATCCGGACCGGGTGCGGGTGGTGCTGAACTGGACCGACGAGCGGCTCTTCCGGCCGATGGGCACCACGCCGGCGGCCCGGCGGGCGATCGGCCACCGCGGCCACACCACGGTGATGCACGCCGGCACGATGGGTCCGTTCCAGCGCGTCGACACGGCGGTCCGGGCCGCGGCCGCGGTCAACGGCAAGGTCGACCTCGATCTCGTCCTGGTCGGATCCGGGCCGGAGGAGCGACAGTCCCGGCAACTGGCCGAGGAACTCGGCGCGACCAACGTCAGGTTCCTCGGCTGGCGTCCACCCGCCGAGATGGCCGACCTGTACGCCGCCGCCGAGTACCAGCTCGTGCTACTGCGCGATCTTCCGGCGCTGCGCGGCGCGGTGCCGGCGAAGTTGCAGGCGGCGCTCTCCGCCGGGGCACCGGTGGTCGCCTCGGCCGGCGGGGACACCGCGGATCTGGTGGAGCGGGCCCGGGCGGGGCTCTCCTGCCCGCCGGAGGACTGGCAGTCGCTGGCGGATCGGTTCGCGTTGGCCGCGGTTATTCCGAGTACCGCCCGGGCGGAGATGGCGCAGCGGGCCCGGGACAGTTATCTGTCCCGGATGTCACTGCGTACCGGTGTCGATCAGATAGAGCAGATGCTGGCCGAGGCGGCTGCCGGCAGCCGACGGCGCTGACCTGGGTCTTCCTTGGCCCTCGGACGATCACTCTGGGCGATTCGTGAGCTTTCCTCACACAAAGTACTTAAAAGTGGTCTAAGAGGGGTCGAAATACCAACAGCGAACTCTCCACCGTGCTATAGAGATATAGGCGCTAACAGCGTTGTGTCGCAGTTCATCCGAGTTAGTCGAAAGCGGTGGTGGCGGTGGGGGACATGTCCCCGAGACGGCGGACGGTGCGCCGTCGAGCGATTCGGCGGCAGCTCCGCCGGATCATGCTCACCGCACTCGTCGTCGGTTGCCTGCTCGGCGCCGTCGGCGGCTGGCTCGGACTGCGCGGCTGGCAGGCCGGCAGGCACCTGGAGAACGCCGCCAGCCTGGCTCAGGAGCTGAGCCAGCAGGTGCTGGAGGGCGAAACCGGACAGGCGCGCCGCACCCTGGAGGCGCTGCAACAGCAGACGGCCGCCGCCCGGTCGCGTACCGGCGACGTCGGCTGGGGTGCCGCCAGCTCGGCCCCGTACGGCGGCCGGAGCCTGTCGGCGGTCCGGGAGCTGGCGGTCGGCGTCGACGAACTCGCCCGGCGGGCCTTCCCTGCCCTGGTCGAACTGAACCCCCAGGCGCTGCTGCCCAGTTCAGGACGGCTCGACCTGCCCGCCCTGCGCGACGCGATGCCCGCGCTGGCCGATGCCGACAAGGCGGTACGAGAGGTCCGGGACCGCATCCTGGCGGTGCCCACCACCGGGCTGGTGCCCACGGTCCGGAACGCGGTGTGGCGGTTGCGTGCCGAGCTGGACCGGCTGGCCGAGGTGACCTCCGCGGTCCGGCGCAGCGGTGCCCTGCTGCCCGGCCTGCTCGGCGGCAACGGAACCCGGACCTACCTGGTGCTCTTCCAGAACCTCGCCGAGCCCCGGGCGACCGGCGGCATCTTCGGCGCCTACGCCGTCGTCCGGGCCAGCAAGGGCGAGGTGAAGCTGGTCAAGCAGGGCCCGGGCGCCGCCCTGAACACCTACGACCGGCCGCCGCTGCCACTGAGCCGGGAGCTGCGCGCGCTCTACACCGACCTGCCCGGGATCTACCCGGCGGACGTGAACCTCACCCCGCACTTCCCGACGGCGGCCACCCTGATCCGCCAGATGTACCAGCGGGCCGGCGGTGGCACCGTCGACGGCGTACTCGCCACCGACCCGGTCGCGCTCTCCTACCTGCTCAAGGCCATCGGGCCGGTGCCGGTACCCGGACATCCGACCCTCACCGCGCCGACGGTGGTGCGTACGCTGCTCTCGGACGCGTACCGCCGGCTCGACAAGCCGATCCAGCAGGACAACTACTTCGCCCAGTCGGCCCGGGCGGTCTTCGACGCCCTGCTGAAGCGTCCGGTCAACCCCCGCGCACTGGCGCAGGCGGTGAACACGGCCGTCACCGAGCGCCGGATCCTGCTCTGGAGCGCGCACGCCGACGAACAGCGGGAACTCGTGCAGACCCGGCTCGCCGGAGTGCTGCCGGAGCGGGAGTCCGTGCACGACGTCGGCGTCTTCCTCAACGACGGCAGCGGTGCCAAGCTCGGCTACTACCTGCACCGCTCGGCGGAGCTGACCGTCGGCGACTGCCGGGCGGACGGCAGCCGCGAACTCCACCTCCGGCTCACGCTGCGCTCGTCCGCACCCGCCTCCGGGCTCAGCGAGTCGGTGCGCGGCCTCGCGATGTCCGGCGACCCGTACACCGCCCGGGTTCTGGTCTCGGTCTTCAGCCCGGTGCGCGGCTCGCCGCTCGGCGCCCGGCTCGACGGCAGGGCAGAGCCGATGGGCGGCGGTGTCGAGCGTGGCCGCCGGGTCGGCATCGTGACCGTCGACATCGGACCCGGACGTACCCGCGTACTGGAGGTGGGTCTGCTGACCGCGCCCAACGCCAGTGGCGCGGCCGAACTGTGGCTCACTCCCGGCCCGACCCCATGGACCACCCGTGTCAGTTCCGCTCCCGTGTGTGGCCGGTAGGCCGGCACGCCGAACAAGTCATGCGATCCGTTGTGAACGTCATGCGATCAGTAGAGAGAGGGATCCATCATGCGGCTATCCCGCATTATCGGCTCGGCCGTGGCGGCGCTCGCCACGGTGGGCGCGTTCGCCATCGCGGGGTCGCCCGCACAGGCCCAGCCACTACCACAACCGCCGTACCCACCACAGCCACCGGCGCTGACGGTCAGCGACCCGACCGTGGAGGTGAACCAGACCTTCACCGTCTTCGGCTCGGGCTTCGGCGGTAACGAACTCGTCCGACTGACCTTCACGCGTACCCCGCTCGCGCTCGGCGCCGAGGCGGCGGTACAGGACAGCGGCGGGGTCGGCGCGATGCTGCCGATCGGGCAGCAGGCACCGACGGTGCACCGGGACCCGACCACGCTCACCGTCCGGGCCAACGTGACGGGGGAGTTCTCGGTCCGGGTCCGGTTCAGCCGGACCGGCACGGTGACCATCACCGCCACCGGGCTCACCACGGGCCGGGTGGCGAGCACCACGGTCAGCATCGTCCGGCCGCAGCCACCACTGCCGGTCACCGGTAGCGAGACCGGGTCGCAGATCGCGCTCGGCACCACGCTGCTGATCGCCGGTGCGCTGATGGTCCTCGTCGCGATCGCGTGGCGGGCCAAGAGCCGCCGCCGGGGCCGGTCGCGGGAGCTGACCCCGGTCGGCTGACCGCCGGGCGGGCGGCGGCAGCCGACCCGCACGTCGCAGCGGCGCCCGCCGGACGAGAAATCTCGTCCGGCGGGCGCCGCCGTCCTCCCGGCATGGCCACCCGACCGACGGTCGGGGGAGTCCAGCCCGACCGCCACGCGGTCAGGGGTCGAGCCGACCACCACGCGGTCAGGGGTCGAGCCGACCGCCACGCGGTCAGGGGTCGAGCCGGCACCCGGGGCCCTGCACCAGGCGTTGGAAGTCGGGACACTGGAGGAAGTCCTCCACCGGACAGTCGAGTGCGTGGTCGAGGAGGTTACGGGAGGCGGTGGCGACGGCGATGCGGCGGTCCAGCTCGTCGCGGTGCCGCTGGAGCACCGCCCGGCGGTCCGCCGCGTCGTCGGTGCCGAGCATCAGCCGGAGCTGGTCGAGCCCGATGCCGACCTCGCGGCCGCGCATGATGATCGCCACCCGGGTGAGCTGGGCCCGGGTGTAGCGGCGCCGACCGTTGACCCGGCGGTCCGGCCTGATCAGGCCGACCGACTCCCAGTGCCGCAGCACGTGCGTGGCGAGTCCGAACTCGGCGGCCAGCTCGCCGATGGTCAGCTCGGCCTCTTCAGCGGGTGCGGGACTTGACTTCATGTTGACATTAACATACAGAGTTGGCCGTATGGTCAAGCGAGAGAGCGCCCGCCAGGCCTGGGATCGGCGTGCGGTGGGCTACGACAGGACGGGCGACCGGATGGAGCGGCTGACGATCGGGAACAGCCGCGACTGGATCTGTGCGCGGGCCCGGGGCCGGACCCTGGAGGTCGGGATCGGCACCGGCCGCAACATTTCCCGGTACGACGAGGACGTCGAACTGGTCGGCGTCGACCTCAGCCCGAACATGCTGGCGGTGGCCCGCCGCCGGGCCGGGACGCTGGGCCGACGGGTCGACCTGCGGGAGGGCGAAGCGGAGCTGCTGCCCTTTCCCGACGCCTCGTTCGACACCGTGGCCTGCACGCTGGCGGTCTGTGAGGTCGCCGACCGGAACGCGGCCCTCGCCGAGATGTACCGGGTACTCCGGCCGGGCGGCCGACTACTGCTGCTCGACCACGCCGAGCGGCGCTGGGCGCGCGGGCGGCCGGTCGAGCTCGCCCTGCGGCTCGGGTTCGTGGCCGAGGCCCGGAGCCGGCTCCGGCTCGGACTGATCGAACGGCTGGCCGCCCGGAAGCCGGCCCGTGTCGGCGTACCGGGCGACCAGCCGCCGGGCCACGGTCAAATGGGATAGTCGACCGTCGTTGTCCGAGCCTGTTCGGATCCGGCCAAGGAACGGATGAAGGCGTCACCGCCCTGCCGACCCGGTGCTCGGGTGAGCACTGAAGCCTGGCAATGCCGAACAATCGCGGACGGTTCCGAACACGGAGCGCCTTGCTGCGCCAGGTGGATTGCTGGCAGGCTCGGTCCCAGATCGGCACGATCTGACCGGCTGCCTGAGACCTAATCGAAATCGCCCGCAACGAGACCCGACTGTAGTAAAGGAGAGTTGACGTCATGGGGAAATTGAGTCCCGTACTGGGCGGCGCGGTGCTGCTTCTGGCCACAGCCGCCTTCTCCGCCCAGCCGCTGCGGACGTGACGGATGCGCAGGCCCGCTGCGTTGAGCGGAGTGGACGGCACGCGGACAACACGATCGGCGAGATAACGGATGGCGGAACTCCCATCCGGACCGGACCGTACAGCGATTGCCGAGTCATCTGGAGAACGACATCCGCCGAGCAGCGCGCACAATACCACTGCTATGCATTCAATGATGTCGAAAACGACTGGACCTATCTGACGGTCGGCGCATACACCGGCTGGGTCTACAGCGGCAATCTGTACGGGGCGGCAGTTATGTGCCGTGCGACACCAGGATCACCGGGCCCGCTCCGCGCGGATAGACCGCCAACCCGCAAAACCGGTTTGCGGGATCATGGCAACCACTGCTAGCTTTCAGCAGGCCGTGCGAGAGAACGAGGAGGTGGTACCCGTGAACGTTTCGACCTGGGTGCTTCCCTCCGGGGTCACGGTCGGGCGATAGGTCGTCCGGGAGCGCCGTCCACGAGCACTCCCGAAAGGCACGACCATGGAATTCACTGCCGAACAGCGCCTCGACGACGGCGTTCTCGAACGCGAGTTCGCCCTCGGCGAGGTCCCTGGCATCCTGTGGACGCCCGGATCCGCATCCGCGCCGGCCCCGCTGATCCTGCTCGGCCACCCCGGCGGGCTGCCCAGGATGTACCCCCGGCTGGTGGCCCGGGCCCGGCACTGCGCGGCGGAGGGCTACGCCGCGGCCACCATCGAACTCCCCGGGGGCGGTGACCGGCCCCGTTCCATCGCCGCCGAGGAGGCCCGTGCCGACCTGCACCGGGCGCTGGCGGCCGGCCTGCCGGTCGACGACGAGATCGTCGACCGGCTCGTCCTCCCGCTGGTCGAGAAGGCGGTCCCTGAATGGCGGGCCGCCCTGGACGCCCTCCTCTCGCTGCCCGAAATCGGCGGCCCGGTCGGGTACGCGGGAGGAGTGATCGCCATCGGCATCCGGCTGGCGGTGGTCGAGCCGCGCATCTCGGCCGCTCTGCTGTTCGCCGGGAGTTTCGTCCCCCGTTCCATGTTCGCGGAGGCTCGGCAGGTCACCATTCCGCTGCAGGTCCTGCTGCAGTGGGACGACGAGGGTAACGACCGGCAGTTGGCCTTGGACCTGTTCGATGCCTTCGGCTCCACGGAGAAGACGCTGCACGCGAACCTGGGCGGGCACACCGGCGTCCCGCAGTTCGAGGGAGAGGACGGGAATCGGTTCTTCGCCCGACACCTGAGGTGAGCCCTGACGTTGCGGCGGCTAACGATCCGGCCGTGTACCCGTAGGGCGTCCTGCGTCCAGTAGCGTCTTGCCCACCGTGCGGCGAGACTGGATGGCCGCGTGTGCGTCGGCCGCCCGATCCAGAGGAAACCGCTGCCCGATCACCGGACGCAACCGACCCGCCGCCGCCTCGGCCAGCGCGCGGCGGGTCAGCTCCCGCAACTGCTCCGGTGACCGGGTCAGCGACCGGACGACGGTCACCCCCCGTTCCCTCGCGACCTCGTCCGGGACCTGCGTCCAGCTCCCGCTGGACAGCCCGAAACTGACCATCCGACCGCCCCGGTCGAGCAGGTCGAACGCCGAGCGGCCCACGGTGCCACCGACGCCGTCGAAGACGACGTCGATCCCGCCGACTCCGGCTCGGACCCGCGCCGGCCAATCGGCCGTCGAGTAGTCGACCGCGAGGTCGGCACCGAGGTCCCGGGCCAGCGCCACCTTCCGGTCACCGCCGGCCACGGCGACCACGGTGGCACCCGCCGCGCCGGCCAGCTGCACCAGCAGGCTGCCGACGCCGCCCGCCGCGGCCTCGACCAGGATCCGCTCCCCGGGGTGCACCCCGGCGGTCTCCAACAGCAGCAGTGCGGTACGGCCGTCCGCCAGCAGCGCGACCGCGCTCTCCATCGGCAGCTCGTCCGGCACCGCGACCAGCCCGTCGGCGTCCACCGCCACGCGGTCGGCGTAGCCACCCGCACCGCCGGTACTGGTGACCACCCGTCGACCCCGCAACGCCGGGTCGACCTCCGGTCCCACCTCGGCGACCACGCCGCCGACGCCGTTACCCGGGATCGTCGGCAGCCGCACCGGGAACGGGCCGGTACCGGCCCGGAGCTGGGTCTCCACGAAGGTGACGTTGGCGAACTCGACGGCGACCACCACCTGGCCCGGTCCGGCGGACGGATCGGGGGTCTCCGCCGCCAGCAGCCGCTCAGGCCCACCGAACTCCCGCAACCACACCGCCCGCATCACAGCCCTCCCCGGCCCGTCGGTTTCTCGACCGGTCCAGTCAACAACCTCGACCACGGTCGAGGTCAACCGGGCGTACCCGCCCTGTCGGTCCGGCGTACCCGCCTCACCTGCGGATCCGCACCGTTGGTCCGGGCGCCGCCGGTCGCGGGATGGCGACCGGTGCCGCTCAGGCCGCTGCCGCCCCGCCAGCGGTGGTCGGCGGCGTAGGCTCGACCGGTGAGTATCACCGAGCCGATGCCGGGCGAAACCCTGCCGCCGAGCACCGGGGCGGGCGCGGACACCGAGCCGACCAACGTACTGCTGCCCGGTCACGACGTGCCGCTGGGCCGCTACACCACGGTGCGCCGGCTGTTGCCGCAGCGCCGGCTCCGCACCGTCGGGGCCTGGTGTTTCGTCGACCACTTCGGTCCGGACGACGTGGCCAACCGGCCCGGTATGGGGATCGGGCCACATCCACACACCGGGCTGCAGACGGTCACCTGGCTGGTGCACGGTGAGATCCGGCACCTGGACAGCCTCGGCAACGACCAGCTGATCCGACCCGGCCAGCTCAACGTCATGACCTCCGGCCACGGCATCGCGCACGCGGAGTACTCGCCGCCCGAGCATCCCCCGATCCTGCATGGACTGCAGCTGTGGGTGGCGCTGCCCGACGCGGCCCGGTCCGGCCCGCCCGGCTTCGCCCACCACGCCGAGGTTCCGGTGTTGACCGAGCCGAACTACTCGGTGACCGTACTCGTCGGGGAGTTGGCCGGGATCCGGTCGCCGGCGGTGGTGCACTCGCCGCTGCTCGGCGCAGAGCTCTGGCTTCCCGACGGCGGCTCGGCCCGGTTGCCGCTGACCGCCGGCTTCGAGCACGGCCTGCTGGTGATGTCCGGCGCCGTCGAGATCGACGGGGTCGCGCTCACCCCCGGTTCGCTGCTCTACCTCGGGACCGGTCGTTCCGAGCTGGCGGTCCGGGCGGACGGCCCGACCCGGCTGATGCTGCTCGGCGGCGAACCCTTCGACGACGCGCTGGTGATGTGGTGGAACTTCGTCGGGCGCTCACACGAGGAGATCGCCGAGGCTCGCGCGGACTGGGCCGCCGGCAGTCCCCGGTTCGGCCGGGTGCGGGGCGACGACTCGGAGCCGCTGCCGGCTCCACCGATGCCGACGACCCGGCTGAAGAGCCGCGACCGGCAAGGCCGGACCCTCGGCTGAGGCCGGGCCGGACCCTCGGCTGGGTTCGGGCGATCCGCGGGTCACTACACCGCACCGGAAACCCGCCGTCCTGGCCAGCTTTGGTCCGACCCGTCGTGGGTAGTCGCCGGCATGGCGACGACTGCGACAACGAGCGTCGAGGACCGCAAGCGACTCGTCCGCCGGCTGGTGGCGCGCGGCCGCGGCTTTGCCGAGGAGTACGGCTTCCAGGTCACCAACAATCCGGCGAGCCTGTTCCAGGTGCTCTGCCTGGCGGTCCTGCTGCGCCGCACGAAAGAAGTCCGGCGGGCGGTCGAGCCTGCCCGGGCGCTGCGGGACGCCGGATGGGAGAGTCCGGCCAGGATGGCCCGGTCCCGCACCGAGGCGCGGGCGGCGGTGCTGCGTGAGCATGGCCGGGGTGCCGACGCCGCCCGACTGGCCGGCACGTTGGGCGAGCTGGCCGAGGCGCTCGTCGCGCGCTACCAGGGAGATCTGCGCCGGCTGCGGTCCGCCGCGAAGCACGCGCCGGACCGGGAGCGGGTCCTGCTGGCCGAGTTGCCCGGGGTGGACGCCGAGGTGGTCGAGCTGTTCCTCCGTGAGGTCCAGGCGCTGTGGGGCGAGACGGCGCCGGTCGCCGATCGTCGGGCCCTCGCCGCGGCTCGCCGGCTCGGGCTCGGTCGCTCGGCAGCCGACCTGGCCATGCTGGCCGGCGGCGGGGAGTCGGAGAAACTGGCCTGGTTGGTGGGTTGCCTGGCCAGGATCGACCTGGAGGACAGATACCAGGAAATCGCCCGTTGAGCGGCAGAACGGCGTGCTTTGCCACACAGTTTCCAGGATTCTGACTGAACGGCCCATCCCGGATTGTAGGATCAGTGGGCGGTGTCAGCCAGCCCGGTTCGGGCCGGCCGCCGCGATTCGGTGAGCGGGTCCGGTTCGGACGTGTGGCCTCACCGGTGCACTGGCGGACGTGGCGCCCGTGACGCGCGTGTGAGCGCGTACGACACGGGCGCCCCGTCCGGTGCGCCGCCCCAGTTCAGGATGGTCAGTGGGCCAGTCCGGCGACCAGGTTGATGGTCGTGACGATGATGACCGCACCGAACAGGTAGGACAACAGGGCGTGTCCGAGCACCGTGGCCCGCATCGTCTTGGTGCTCAGGCCGGTGTCGGAGACCTGGAAGGTCATCCCGATCGTGAACGACAGGTACGCGAAGTCCGTGTACCGGGGCGGATCCTCGGTGTGGAAGTCCACCCCGCCGTCCTCCCCGGTGTAGTAGAGCCGGGCGTAGCGGGCGGTGAAGACGGTGTGCACGACCGTCCAGGAGAGCAGCACGCTGGCGATGCCGAGTCCGATGTGCAGTCTCCGGTCGACGCCGTGTAGCGCCTGGTCGGTGGCGAGCAGGATGCCGATCGCCGACAGGCTGGCCAGCCCGGCCCCGAGTAGCGTGGCGTCGCGTACCGGACCGCTCGGGTCCTCTCGGACGGCCAGCTCGGCGGTCCGCTGCGCGTCCCGGGGCCACAGCACCGGCCAGGTCCACCCCAGGTAGGTCGCCGCCGCCGCGTCCCAGCCGATCAGCGGCCCCAGCAGCGGTGACAGCACGAGGGTGGCCGGTATGCCGACACAGAGTCCGACAAGCGTGATGACGGCCATCTGGACCGATGCCTTGGGTGGGTCGCGTCGGGGTCTGCCCCGCATCGTCGGAACTGGTGCTCAGATCTGGCGCATGTGCCGGGCGACCCGCTGGTGGGTACGGTCGCGGGTCTTGGCGGCCAGCTCCGCCGGGCTGGCGTCCGGGGCCAGGTCGGTCTTGGCGGACCGGGCGACCTCCTCGGTGTTCTGGTAGTCCACCGGGGGCATCCCGCGCAGCGCCTGGAGCACCTCGCGGGGCGCCCCCGCGCGTTCGGCCTCCCGGACGATGTCCTCCTTCGGCGCCGGAAAGTCCATCGACTCCAGGTACCGCAGTACGTCCGCGTTGGTCACCATGGGATCCCGCTCCTCGCCGGTTGTCTGGTTCGCCGGCCGGCCGGATACCCGTTGTACGCACCCTCACGCCTGCCTCCGCCGTTGATCACCGGCCGGTATCCTTGGCCGAATGGCTCAAACTCCCGTGCGGTACCGGTCCGGCGACGAGGACAGCGCCCGGTGGATCGACTTTCCGTACCGCCCGGGTGACATCGTGATCAGCACCCGGTCCAAGAGCGGCACCACCTGGATGCAGATGATCTGCGCGCTGCTGGTATTCCAGCGGCCGGAGCTGCCGGCGCCGCTGGCCGAGCTGTCGCCCTGGCTCGACTGGCTCGGCGAAGCCCGGGACGACGTCGTCGCCGCGCTCGGGGCCCAGTCGCACCGCCGGTTCGTCAAGACACACACCCCGCTGGACGGGCTTCCCCTCGACGAGCGCGCCACCTACATCGTGGTCGCCCGGGATCCGCTGGACATGGCGGTGTCGCTCTACCACCAGAGCGGCAACCTGGATCGGGAGCGGGTCGCCCGGCTCACCGGCCAGCCCACGCCGACCGGCCCGCCCCGGGTACGCACGCCGGTGCGGGAGTGGCTGCTGTCCTGGATCGACCGCGACGTCGCACCGGCCGACGAACTCGACTCCCTGCCGGGGGTGCTGTGGCACCTCGGTGACGCCTGGGCCCGGCGGCATCGGCCCAACGTGCTGCTGGTGCACTACGCCGACCTGTCGGCGGATCTCGCCGGGCAGATGCGTCGGATCGCCCGGCGGCTCGGCATCGAGGTGCCGGAGCGGCGCTGGCCGGCGCTGGTCGAGGCGGCCACCTTCACCCGGATGCGGGCCAGGGCGCCGGAGCTGGTGCCGGACCGCTCCGGGGTGCTGAAGGACCGGGAGGCGTTCTTCCGGCGCGGCACCAACGGGGCGGGGCGGGAACTGCTGCGTCCCGACGAACTCGCGCACTACCGGCGCCGGCTGGCCGGGCTCGGCCCGGCGGACCTGCTCGACTGGTTGCACCGGGACGGGGAGAACGGCGACCGGCGATAGGACCCGAACCGCCGACAGCGTCCGAACTCAGGCGACGACGCCGTCGCTACGGAGCTCGCCGATCCGGTCGGCGTCGAGACCGAGTTCGGCCAGCAACTCGTCGGTGTGCTCGCCGGGCTGCGGCGGTGGCCGGCGGATCGATCCCGGGGTACGGCTGAACCGGGGTGCCGGGGCGGGCTGCTCGGCCCCGGCGTGCACGACGAAGACGTCCCGGGCGGCGAGGTGCGGGTGCCGGGGCGCCTCCCGCCAGTCGAGGACCGGCACCACGCAGGCGTCCGTCTGCTCCAGCAGCGCGGCCCACTCGTCCCGGGTACGGGTGCGGAACAGCCGGGCCCAGGCCTCGTGCAGTGCCGGCCAGTTCGCCGGGTCGTTCCGGTCCAGCGCCTCGTCCGGCGCCAGCGGGAACCCGGTCAGCCGGACCAGTTCGGCGTAGAACTGCGGTTCCACCGCGCCGACCGCCACGTGCCGGCCGTCGGCGCACTCGTAGGTGTCGTAGAACGGGGCGCCGCCGTCGAAGATGTTCACCCCGCGGTCGTCGCCCCAGTGGCCGGTCCGGCGCAGCGAGTGGATCATCGTTGCCAGCAGCGACACCCCGTCCACCATGGCCGCGTCCACCACCTGGCCGGTACCGCCGCCCCGGATGTCGAAGAGCGCGCAGACCACGCCGAGGGCGAGCAGCATCCCGCCGCCGCCGAAGTCGCCGACCAGGTTCATCGGCGGTACCGGCCGCTCGCCGGCCCGGCCGATTCCGTGCAGTACGCCGGTCAGCGCCAGATAGTCGATGTCGTGCCCGGCGTACCGGGCGTTCGGGCCGTCCTGGCCCCAGCCGGTCATCCGGCCGTAGACCAGTTGCGGGTTCACCGCCAGGCAGTCGTCCGGGCCCAGCCCGAGCCGCTCGGTGACGCCCGGCCGGAAGCCCTCGATCAGCGCGTCGGCGGTGCGGACCAGGTCGAGCACCACCTGCCGGCCGGTCGGTGCCTTGAGGTCGACGGCGAGCGACCGGCGGCCCCGGTTCAGCAGGTCGGGATGGGGAGTGCCGAACCGCTCCGGTCGGACCTCACCGACCCGGTCCACCCGGACCACGTCGGCGCCCAGGTCGGCGAGGACCATCGCGGCGAAGGGGCCCGGGCCGATGCCGGCCAGCTCGACGATCCGGACGCCGGACAGTGGGCCGGCCCCGGCCGGTCGGGGTGTGGTCATCCGTGCACGATAGGACAGTCGGCCAGGTGCCCGTCCAGGTGGTGTCGTCGAGCGGTCGCCGTGGCGTGGGCGTCGTCGAGCGGTCGCCGAGGCGCGATCGCCGTGGCGTGGTCGTCGTGTCGGCCCGCGTCGTTGCCGTCGACCGCCCGGAACAGGGCCTATCGTCACGGGGTGAAGTGGCGTGATCACTGGCGGTTGGTTGGTGTGCCCCGGGCCGGTCGGGCGGAACTCCTTGGCCGCCTCGTCGGCCTGCGCGTACTGCGGATCCCGGGCGTACGGCGGGTGGTGGTTCTCGCCGGTTCGACCGACCGACTCCGGGACCTGCTGGGCCGGCCCGCCGCGCTGTACCCGACCAGGGGGGCGGTGGTCGTCGTGGCGTACTGGCGGGCGCCCCGGCGCGGCTGGTCGGGCGGCATCGGGGCGCTGGAGCACCTGCGCCGGCACCGGGTGGCGCTGCCCTGCCGGGGACGAGGGACCGCCGTCGTCACCCTCCGGCTCTCCCGGCCCGCGCAACTGCGCGAGGTGCTGCGGGCCGCGCTGGCCGCGCTGGCGCCGGGGCGGCCGTTGCCGGCGCCGGCCGAGGCCAGCCTGACCAGCCACGGGACGCTGCCGGCGTACCTGCCGGCGGCCGGGGCGGTGCTCCGCGGCGATGTGGTCGGCAGCCCCGACATCCGGGCCCACGACATACTGCTGCGGGGGCCGGGCGACACCGGGGTGGAACCGGACAGCCCGCCATACGCGGTCGACTGGCCCGCCGTCCGGCACGGTCTGCAGCCGCCGGGGACGGCACCGGCCGTACTCGTCGACGCGCTGCGGATCAACCCGCGCGGCCGCCGGCCGGACTGCTACCGGCCGGACGCTCCCCGGGTACGCCTCGACTTCCTCCCGGCCACCCGCCGGCCCGGCCCCGGGATGTACCCGCTGGACGGGCCCGGGGTGACCGCGCCGGTGCTCGCCGCGCTGCGTCGGACCGGCGTGGTCGACTGCCCGCAGGTCCCCGACGCCGAGCCGGTCGCGGTGGCGGCGCTGCTGGTTCAGATCGCGATGACCGGCGCGGTGCTCTCCGTCCCGGCGTTGCCGCAACGGGTCGCCGGGCTGATCGTGCCGGAACTGCGCACCCTGCTGACCGCCCCGGCACCGGACGGCGGCGGGCTGGCCCTGGAAACGCGCAGCGTCCGGCAGCGCCGGGCGGCGCTGCGCGGGCACGCCACCGGGTTCGCCCTGCCCCGGCTCGCCGCCACGGTGTTCCCGCCGCTCGGCGCGGTGCCGTCGGTGAGCGCGATCCTGCCGACCAGGCGCCCCGAACGGCTGCCGGCGGTGGTCCGGATGCTGGTCGCGCAGACCTACCCGGAGTTGGAGATCGTGCTCTGCCTGCACGGCGTCGAGCTGCCGGAACCGGTCCGGGCCACGCTGGCCGGCTCCGGCCGGCCGTACGAGGTCGTCCGGGTCCCGGGTACCGCCAGTTTCGGTGCGGCGCTCGGTGCCGCGACCGGGCGGGCCCGGGGCAGCCTGGTCAGCAAGTTCGACGACGACGACAGCTACGCCGCCGAACACGTCTGGGACCTGGTGCTGGCCCGGCACTACTCCGGGGCGACCCTGGTGGGCAAGGGATCCGAGTTCGTGCACCTGGAGACCAGGGGCGTGACGCTGCGCCGGCCGTCCGGCACGGCCGAGTCCGACTGTCAGGTGGTGGCCGGCGGCACGATCCTGATCGCCCGGGGGGACCTGGAGGCGGTCGGCGGCTGGCGGCCGGTGCCCCGCTCCGTCGACCTCGGACTCTTGGACCGGATACGCCGGGACGGCGGCGGGATCTACCGGACCCATCCGTTCGGCTACGTCTACCACCGGCGGGCCACCGGGCACACCTGGGACCCGGGGAGGACTACTTCCTCGACACCGCCTCCGCGTACTGGCCCGGACTCCCGGCCGAGGTGCTGGGCGAGGTCGACACGGCCTCCGGGCGACCGGCACCGGACCAGCGCACCGACTCGGCGACCGCCCGGCCGGACCGGTCCTGACCGCACCGGGCGTCCCGGCCCTGACCGCACCGGGCGTCCCGCCGGCACCGCCCGGCGGCAAATCCCCCGGTTGTAACCTGCGCCGCACCCCGAGGTGGTACGACTAGCGGGTGGGCATCGTGTCACCAGGCTTCCAGGGCCGGCGCCGGCAGTCCGGGCCGGATCTGCCGCCGGGGCAGTACCTGACCGAGGACTTCCCCGTGCTCTCCGCCGGCCCGACCCCCCGGGTCACGCCGACGGACTGGGAGTTCGTGATCACCACCGAGACCGGTACCGAGTTCCGGTGGAGCTGGGACGAGATGTGGGCACTGCCCAACGAGACCCCGACGGTGGACATCCACTGCGTGACCCACTGGTCGAAGCTCGGCACGAACTGGCAGGGCGTCTCCCTGGACACCCTGCTCGACGGCGTCGACACCGCAGCCGACTACGCGCTGGTGCACTCGTACGGCGGCTACACCACGAACCTGCCGCTTGCCGACCTGCGTGACGGGCAGGCCTGGGTGGTGCACCGGTACGACGGTGCCGACCTGCCGGCCGAGCACGGTGGGCCGGCCCGGTTGCTGGTGCCGCACCTGTACTTCTGGAAGTCCGCGAAGTGGGTGCGCGGCATCCGCCTCGGCCTGACCGACGAGCCCGGTTTCTGGGAGACCGCCGGCTATCACGATTACGGTGACCCATGGCGCGAACAGCGATACCAGGGAGACTGACGAAGCGGACCGGCTGGTGGGTTGCCCGGCTGGTCGACCGCAGGGACGAGACCGCCACCGCCGGCACGCTGGTGCTGGAGGTGCCGGACTGGCCGGGACACCTGCCCGGGCAGCATGTCGACCTGCGACTGACTGCCGAGGACGGTTACCAGGCGGCCCGCAGCTACTCGATCTCCGCGCCCGCCGACGGTGACCGGATCGAGGTGACCGTCCAGCGGGTACCGGACGGCGAGGTCTCGCCGTACCTGCTCGACGGGCTCTCGGTCGGCGACCAGATCGAGGTCCGCGGCCCGGTCGGCGGCTACTTCATCTGGCGGGTGACCGACCCGGCGCCGGTGTTGCTGGTCGGTGGCGGCTCGGGGATCGCACCGCTGATGGCGATGATCCGGGCCCGCCGGGCGGCCGGCAGCCGGGTACCGTTCCGGCTGATCTACTCGGTCCGCTCCGAGCGGGACGTCTACTTCGCCGACGAGCTGCGTCGGCGCAGCCGGGACGACCGGGGCCTCGACGTCGCCTACGTCTACACCCGGCAGGTGCCGGAAGGGCTCTCCGGCCAGGCGCACCGGGTCGCCGTCGCCGACGTCAACACCCACGGCTGGCCGGCGCAGCTCGAACCGGTCAACTTCGTCTGCGGTCCGACCGGCTTCGTCGAGGCGGTCTCCGACATCCTGGTCGCGCTCGGGCACCATCCCCGGCGGATCAAGACCGAACGGTTCGGTCCGACCGGCTGAGCGACGATCCTGGAGGCGAGATGACCGATCAGCTTCGACCCGACCCGGGGCGGATGGACTACCTGGACGGCAACGTGCTGGCCGGACCGATGCGGGACGTGTTCGCGGTGGACCTAACCACCGCCACCGGCCGGTGTGCCTCCTGCGGCCGGACCGGCCCGATGGCCGCCCTGCGGGTCTACTCGAACGCACCCGGGGTGGTCGCCCGCTGTCCGGCCTGCGAGGAGGTCATGCTCCGGCTGGTGCGTACCCCGGCCAGTGCCTGGCTCGACCTGCGCGGTACGACCTTTCTGCAGATCCCGATGCCGGCCGAGCCGGCGACGATGCCCGGCCCGACCGCGATGTAGCCGCCTCCGGGCCGGCCGCGACGGCCCGTGGCCGGCGGGGACAACCGCGTGCGGTGACGCCTCCGTCGAGTTGGCCGAGGCAGCCGGCCCCTAGGCCCGGATACCGGATGATCATCGGCTGGCACACTTGTCCGGGGGTCGCCCTAGACTGCGGCGCCATGATGGTGCGACTCGTACCGCTGGTCGGTGTCTGATGTCCGGTGTGGAGCAGGAGACGGTGTTCTCGGTGCCGCTGTCGCCGTACGCGGCCGTACTGCTGCGCCGGATGACCGACCCGGACCCGGAGTCCGGGGCGGCCGCCGGGCAGCGGCCGGTGGACCTGTCCCGGGTTGGCGACCGGGAGTTCGGGGTGCTGCTGGTGACGGCCCACAACCTGCCGCGTCCGGCGGACGGGGGCCAGCATCCCGGCTGGACGGTGCGACGGGTGGCGGAGCAGGCGGTCCGGGAGCGTCAGCCGAGGTTCACCCCGGAATCGTGCGCGGCGCTGCTGGCGGCGTACGCCGAACGGGCCGCCGGCGAGCCGTACGCCGCCAACCCGAGGCTGGCCGCCGCTGCCCTGCTCCGCTGTGACGGCCCGTGGCCGGCGTCCGTGCGCCGCTCCGCCGGTGCCATCGCCCGGGGCCTGCTCAGGCACGGCAAGGTCGGCGAGCCGTACGCGGTCGCCGCGCTCGCCGGGCTGGCCGGCGCTCTCACCCGACCGGTCCTGTCCCGACTCTTCGCCTGGTCGTTCCACTCGTTCGCCCGCGACGAGTTCGACCTGCTGGTGAAGCTGGGGGTGACCGCCCAGCTCCTGGTCGCCGAGGTCAGCCCGAGCTCGTCCTACCTCTGCCCACCGCAGCTTCCGGACGCCTGGCAGCGCCTCGCCGCGTTCGGGGAATATGTGTCCTTCGCCCGGCGAGCGCTGGAGACCGCGCACGCCCGGGTCGCCGCGATCCAGGCGGGCGAACTGCCGTACGCGGCCGACAAGGCGTTCGACAGGACCGAGGTCGAGGCGCTGGGCCGGGCCGTCCGGATCGCGTTGCTCCGCGACGAGCCGTGGCTGCCGGAGCTGCTGCGCCCGCTGCTACTCGGCGTGGCGGTCGCCCCGACCAGCGCCAACACCCTGCCGTCGCAGGCACTGCTCTACGAGGTGGCTCGGGCCGGCGCCGAGTTCCCCACTCCGCAGGTGCTGGCGGCGTTGGTCGCCGCGCGGGGGGTGGTCCGGCACAAAGGCGCGTCGAAGCAGCTCGACCGGATGCTGAAGCGGGTCGAGCGCGGGCTCGCGGAGCGGCCCGACGCGGTGCTCCGGCTGCCGGATCTCGGCTTCGACGCCGACGGCGAGTGTGTCGTACCGGTCGGTGACCACCGGGCCGTGCTGACGGTGTCGGAGAAGGTGCTGTTGCGCTGGCGACGCGCCGACGGCACCCTCTCGACGACCGTGCCGGCGCCGGTCCGGCGCGACCACCCCGATGGGCTCAAGGAGCTGCGCGCCCGGGTGAAGCAGGCCACGAATCAGCTCGCGGCACTGGCCCGCACCCTGGAGGCGGGCTTTGCGGCGGCGTCGGCGCAGCCGTACCGGCAGTGGCGGGAAGGGCTGACGGGCAACGGTCTCGGCTGGCAGGTGGCGCGGCGGCTGATCTGGGAGTTCCCGGACGCGTCCGGGCGGTGGCGGGCCGGGCTGCCGGACGACGGCTGGCGGGCGGGGGAGCCGGACGGGGCCGGTGAGCTGTTCCGGGACGTCACGGGCACGCCGCTGCCGCCGCCCGATCCGGAGGCGCCGATCCGGTTGTGGCATCCGGTGCGGTCCGGGGTCGACGAGGTCCGGGCCTGGCGGGACCTGCTGACCGAGCGGCGGCTGCGCCAGCCGTTCCGGCAGGCGTTCCGCGAGGTGTACCTGCTGACACCCGCCGAGGTGGAGACCGGTGACCACTCGCTGCGGTTCGCGGCGCACATCGTGCACTACCGGCAGCTCTACGCGCTGCTGAAGGGGCGGGGCTGGACGACCGGGATGCTCGGCCCGTGGGACGGCGGGGACAGCGGGCAGGCGTACCGGGCACTGGCCGGCGGGGCGTGGCGGATCGGCTTGCACCACGACTACCTCGGCGAGGAGGGGGTGGAGTGCGCGAGTACCGGCCGGGTGTGGTTCGAGCGGATGGGCGAGGGCGCCTGGCGGCCGAGCGCGCTGACCGACGTGCCGGTGGAGCTGTTCAGCGAGGCGATGCGCGACGTGGACCTCTTCGTCGCGGTCACCTCGATCGCCGCCGATCCGCACTGGACCGACGACCAGACGCGGTACCTCGACTACTGGCGGGGCGAGAGCAGCCGGGAACTGAGCAGCAGTGCCCGGGTCCGCCGCGAGGCGCTGGCCCGGATCCTGCCCCGGACGAAGATCGCCGACCGGTGCCTCCTCACCGACCGCTATCTCGTCGTCCGGGGCGAACTGCGGACATACAAGATCCATCTGGGTAGTGCGAACATCTTGATGGAGCCGGACGACTCCTACCTCTGCATCGTGCCGGCCCGACGGAAGGCGCCCGGAGATCTCTTCCTGCCCTTCGAGGAGGACCGGCTCGGGCTGATCCTCAGCAAGGCGTTCCTGCTCGCCGACGACGCCCGGATCACCGATCCGTCGATCGTGGCGCAGTTGCGCGGACGGCGGTGATCCGGGCATCGCGCGGCACCGCTACACCCGGGAGGTGAAGGTGGAGAGGAACCCGTGCGGCGCCGGGCTGCCGGTGTTGTCGAAGCAGATCGTGTCGACCTCGGCGGCCGGGGCGGCGGAGAGCGTCCAGGGCTGGGTCAGGTGGCAGTAGTTGGCGCCGGGTCCGTAGCCGGTGACCTGGGCGTGAGTCTCCTTCTCGGTCAGGAACGGATACGTGACCAGATAGCGGCCGGCCGGCGCGAGTGGGGTGGACGAGTTGAACCCGAACCCGCCGGCCGGATAGTTCCAGTTCGTCTGGCCGGCGCCCGCCGAGAAGAGGTAGCCGGTGTACTTCGGCGGACCGAACGAGCCGTAGACGGCCCGTTCACGGTGGTACGACAGGGTGAATTCGCTGTTCACCGGCGCCCCACCCTGGTCGAAGCAGGTGACGTACGCGATGATGTCGAGCCCGCTGGCGCCCCAGCGGACGACCTTGCAGCGGCGCGGTCCGGCGTTCGGCTGCACCGCCGTCACCTGGAGGTTGCCGGCCAGCGTGCCCGCAACTCCGACCCCGCCGAGCCGGACCTGGTAGAACCCGACCCCACCCGGCACGACGCTGACCCCACCGCCGGCCGAGTTGTACGCCTGCACGATCGCCGCCGGTCCCCACTGGAGCCAGGCGTGACTGCCCTCGACCGTCGGCACCAGCCCGGAGCTGTACGTCCAGAGCACCGTGAACCGGGTGTCGTCTCGTGCCCCACCCGGCTTGTGGCACTGCACGTCGACGATCTCGTCCGCCCCCGACTGGCCCCAGCGGACGATCTCGCAGTAGTGTCCGGTCCGGTTCACCGGCGTGACGTGCACGTTTCCGCGTGACCCGGCGCCGACTTGCGGAAACTTGATCAGGTAGCGGCCGGGGGCCTGCCGCATCCCCTCGGCGAACAGGCCGGGGAAGGCGGTCTTCCAGCTGCCCCACTGCCGGCTCGGGTCGAGCACGGTCCAGGCGGCCGGCAGGATCGGATTGTCGACGTAGGCGAAGCCGAACCGGTCGGCGGCGGCGGCCTGGCCCGGTGCGGGCGGGCCGAGGGCGGTGGCCGCCAGCGCGGCGACCAGGGCGGTGCCGAGGATGCGGGGACGGAGTCGCATCTGACCTCCAATCGGGGTGCTGCGATGTGTGCTCCGGAGTCTGCGATTCCGGCTGCCCGGCCGCTGTCGGTTCCCCGGCAGTAGCGGCGCGACAGCGCCAAATCCCATGTGTGGGCGTAGCCGGAATATGCAGCGGTATCCGGAACGTGGCGGGAGGGCGCTGATCCCTGCCGGTTGCGGCCGACATCGCCGCTTGCCGCCGGCATCGCCGCGTGCTGTTGAGGCTGCGGGGGAGGGGCCGTGGCAGAGGTCCGCCGACCGGCGCGGGCTGCGGCGCCGGACCGGGCCTTCGCAGAACCAGGTGTACGAGCACCGAGCGCCCCCGGTCCGGGCAGCACCGCCAGCAGAGTCCACCTCGGCAGTACCGCCACCAGCGGCGCCAGTCCGGCCGGTGCCGTACGACGAGTGGTGTCGGGTCGGACCTGACCGGTATCGATCCGACCAACTTGTCACCGCGACAGGCGTGCCGCGTAGGCACGTACCGGTACCCCTGATCGCGAGGTGGCGGCTGGTACAGGTCCTGATTCCACCTGTCCAGCTCAGCGCGTCGGCGCGATCCTTCGGGCGTGGGTAGTACCGCAGCACGTCCGCGTCACCAGAAAGCGCGGCCAGCGCGCCAGTCGTGTCCGCAGCTGGACGACGCGTCCACGATGTGGAACGGTCCTCAAGATTCTTGGCGACTAATGGTCCAGAGCGAACCACAGATCGTCAAGAATCTTGGGAACGCCTTGCCCGCTGCGGGTGCCGGGGCTATCGGCCCGGTCCGGTAGTCGACTTTGATTGGCTGGCGGTGAGCAGCAGGGGTGTGCCGACCCCCTGGCCGGCGCTCAGGTCGGCGAGGAAGCCGGCCAGCCAGCCGAGCGCGTCGAGCGACCACTCGGCGAGCCTGCCGGAGAAGGTGGCCCGGTGCCGGGGCGGGCCGCTCCAGAGACCGTCGTGAAACGGGTGTAACGGCGCCGTCGTCGCCAGCGGGTCATGCTCGGTCAGCGAGTAGGACGCGTACTCGAACACGTGCTGCTCCAGTCGGCCCAGCCGCTCGTGCATCAGCGGCGCCGTCGAGGCGATGGCCGGGGCCCGGCCGCTGTCCAGGGTGACCCTCACCGGCGTACGCGACCTCGGGTCGGCGTCGCGGAACCAGCCGGCGGTGCGCAGCGACGGCATGCCGGCGTACTCCGGAGGTGACGACGACGGATCGAGGCCCTGGACGGGCAGCAGCACCTGCACCGCCCGTAGTTCCAGGGTGCCGATCCGGGCCGCCACGTCACCGGCACAGCGCAGGAACGGCTGCACCGGCAGCGGTCGGTCGCCGGGCATCTGCTCGACCCCCACCTGGAACCAGGCGACCAGGGATGTGCCGGCGGTGGCGAGCGGGTGGTCCTGCCCGGCGTCGTTCATGCCCCACAGCCCCGGCGCCCCGGTCGGCCGCTCCTGCACGCCCGCGTCGGTGAACCGGACGATTCCGCCGACGTCGTCGAGCCAGTTCAGGGCGAGCGACCGGTCGTGGAAGAGTCCGTACGCGTCCCGGTCGGCGTCCGGATCCCGCCACGGATGCGGCGTCAACTCGCCGTACAGCGCCGCGAACATGGTGCCCACGGGCGAGCGGGCACCCGGTGCCAGGCCGGGAACGGCACCGCCGCCGGTCACCGTTCCACCTCGTGGCTCCGGCGCGGATCGGCCCCATCGAACAACCCGATGGTGCGGAAGCCCAGCTTGCGTAGAGGCTGTGAGGTCGGTGGCAAGGGGGCCTCCTTCGGTCCTGCGCTTCGGCGATGCTGCGGCAAGTCTGCCCCTTGCCCAATCGACGGGCGAAGTATCCGGATCCTCCGTGCGTCATGCGTCCGTTGTGAGAGGGTTTGCCCAGTGGGGCTCGCGGGTTCGCCGCGACCGCACCGTAGCAGCGTTGGACGTCGACGGGGGCCGACAGATGAGGTGGCTGGTCACAGGGGCGGCGATGGTCGCCGGTGGGCTGGCCGCCCGGCGACTGCTCGGCAGATCGGGGCAGGCTGCCGGGCAGCGGGCGCAGCGCGTGGTCGGTCGCCGGAAGCCACGCTGGCACGTCGCCACGGTGAACCTCCCGGCGGACCAGATCGGCGTGCACGGCCAGCTGCCGGAGCCGCTGACCGGCCTCGGCGACGCGGTGGAGATCCAGGTCCGCCCGGCAGCCGGCGACAGGGGCACCGAGATCGCGGTACGGCTCAGGGACGGCGACCGGCTCCCGGCGGTCGAGGCCGTCCAGCGAGTGCTGGGCCGGGACCCCGACCAGGCGATCCGGGCGGCGCTGCGGGAGGCGAAGCAGCTCATCGAGACCAGCGAGGTGCTGCACCCCGACGCTCCGCCAACCATCGAGTCGACCCCGCTGAACCGGCCCCTCCAACTGGTCACCCGGCACGGCCGCCGGGAGGGTCGACTGTGAAGGCGGTGGTGTGGGAGGGGGCCAACGAACTCGCCGTACGGCAGGTGCCGGAGCCGCGGATCCGCAACGCCCAGGACGCGATCGTACGGGTGCGCCGGACCGTGACCTGTGGATCGGACCTGCACCTGCTCGGTGGGTACGTGCCGTTCATGGAACGCGGCGACGTCATCGGGCACGAGTTCCTCGGCGAGATCGTGGAGGTCGGTCCGCAGGTGCGCAAGCACCGGGTTGGCGACCGGGTGGTGGTCTGCTCCTTCGTCTCCTGCGGGAGGTGCTGGTACTGCCAACAGCAGCAGTTCTCCCTCTGCGACAACGGGAACACCAACCCGGCGATCACCGAGAACGTCTGGGGTTTCGCGCCCGGCGGCTGCTACGGGTACTCGCACGCGCTCGGCGGCTTCGCCGGCAGCCACGCCGAGTACATCCGGGTGCCCTACGCCGACCAGGGCGCCTTCACCGTCCCGGAGGGGGTGAGCGACGAGCGGGCGGTGTTCGCCTCCGACTCGGCGCCGACCGGCTGGATGGGCGCGGAGCTCGGCGGGGTACGGCCGGGGGACGTGGTGGCGGTCTGGGGCGCCGGAGCGGTGGGACAGCTGGCGGCCCGGGCCGCCGTCCTGCTCGGCGCCGAGCGGGTGATCGTCATCGATCGGCTCGACAACCGGCTGGAGATGGCGCAGCGGCACCTCGGCGTGGAGACGCTCAACTACGAACGGCAGGACATCGGCGGTGAACTGCTGGAACGCAGCGGCGGCCGGGGCCCGGACGTCTGCATCGAGGCGGTCGGGATGGAGTCCCGCAGCGGGGGCCCGCAGCTCTGGTACGACCAGGTGAAGCAGCAGTTGCGGATCGAGACCGACCGGCCGGTCGCGGCCCGGGAGGCGATCCACCACTGCCGCAAGGGCGGCAGCGTCTTCGTACTGGGCGTCTTCGCCGGCATGGTGGACAAGTTCCCGCTCGGCGCGCTGATGAACAAGGGGCTGACCCTGCGGGGCGCGCAGCAGCACGGGCAGCGGTACATCCCGATGCTGCTGGAGCGGATGGCCCGGGGCGAGTTGGTCACCGAGCACCTTGGCACGCACACCATGCCGCTGGACGAGGCGCCGCGCGGCTACGAGATGTTCAAGCAGAAGCTCGACGACTGTGTACGGGCCGTCTTCGAACCCGCCGGCTGAGCTGCCCGGCTGGCCCGCCAGCAACCGCACCGTACCGCAGGGCTTCCGGCACCGGTGCCACCCCTCGCCCTACCAGTTCGTTCGTCGATGGGATGAGCCGCGATGCGGAAACGGGTGACCACCGAACCCGGACATGACCCAGGCCGGTTGATCCTGGCCCCCGCTGGTTCGGGTGGTTATCCGGGGCCGGTTCGGGGTGTGGTGCCGGGCAGTACGTTGCTTCGGTTGTTGGGTACCACGGATGCGAAGCAGATCGGGTTGTTGTATCTGGTGACGTCGTTCGCGTTTTTCATCGTTGCTGGTGTGATGGCGATGTTGATGCGGGCGGAGTTGGCGCGTCCGGGTTTGCAGTTTCTGTCGACGGAGCAGTACAACCAGCTTTTCACCGGGCATGGCGCGATCATGTTGCTGCTGTTCGCGACTCCGTTGGCGTTCGCGTTCGGCAACTATGTGGTGCCGTTGCAGGTGGGTGCGCCGGATGTGTCGTTCCCCCGGTTGAACGGGTTGGCGTACTGGTTGTACCTGCTGGGTGGGTCACTGCTGTTGCTGGGTTTCCTGACGCCGAACGGGTCGGCGGACTTCGGGTGGACGGCGTACCCGCCGTTGAGTCGGGCGCAGCACTCACCGGGCATCGGCGCGGACATGTGGATCATCGGGCTGGTCCTGTCCGGGCTCGGTACGATCCTGGGCGCGGTCAACCTGATCACCACCATCCTGACCCTGCGGGCGCCGGGGATGACGATGTTCCGGATGCCGATCTTCACCTGGAACATGCTGCTGACCGCGCTGCTGGTGATCCTGGTCTTCCCGCTGCTGGCCGCGGCGTTGCTCGCCCTCTACGCCGACCGGCGCCTCGGCGCGCACGTCTACGACCCGGCAAACAGCGGGCCGCTCCTGTTCCAGCATCTGTTCTGGTTCTTCGGCCATCCCGAGGTCTACATCGTGGCGTTACCGTTCTTCGGCATCATCACCGAGGTCATCCCGGTCTTCTCCCGCAAGCCGATCTTCGGTTACAAGGGACTCGTCGCCGCCACGATCGCGATCACGGTCCTGTCGATGACGGTGTGGGCACACCACATGTTCGCCACCGGCCAGGTGCTGCTGCCGTTCTTCAGCTGGCTCAGCTACCTGATCGCCGTACCGACCGGGGTCAAGTTCTTCAACTGGATCGGCACGATGTGGAAGGGCCAACTGACCTTCGAGACCCCGATGCTCTTCTCGATCGGCTTCCTGGTCACCTTCCTGTTCGGCGGACTCACCGGAGTACTACTGGCCAGCCCACCGGTCGACTTCCACACCACCGACACCTACTTCGTCGTCGGACACTTCCACTACGTCCTGTTCGGCACCATCGTCTTCGCCGCCTTCGCCGGCGTCTACTTCTGGTTCCCCAAGATGACCGGCCGACTCCTCGACGAACGCCTCGGCAAAATCCACTTCTGGACCATGTTCCTCGGCTTCCACGGCACCTTCCTCGTCCAACACTGGCTCGGCAACGAGGGCATGCCCCGCCGATACGCCGACTACCTACCCACCGACGGCTTCACCACCCTCAACACCATCTCCACCATCAGCTCCTTCGTCCTCGGCGCCTCCACCCTCTTCTTCCTCTACAACGTCTGGAAATCATGGCGGTACGGCCGAGCCGTCACCGTCGACGACCCCTGGGGCTTCGGCAACTCCCTGGAATGGGCCACCAGCAGCCCACCACCCCTACGCAACTTCGACCACATGCCCCGAATCCGCTCCGAACGCCCCGCCTTCGACGCCAAATACGGCCCCCTCGTCGCCGACCTCGGCCGCGACCTACCACAACGGGCCGCCGAACCACCGCAACGGATCCGGGACGAGTTGCATCGCGACCGCCGGACGCCGGAACCACCGATGGTGGAGGGTGCCGAGGCCGCCCGGGAGGCGGTCACGGACCAACCGCCGGAGCAGTTCGGCGCCCGACCGGTGCAGGTGCCCGAGCCGGATGCGGTTCGCCGGCCGAGCTTCGCAGATAGCGATGAGCCGACCGAGAACCCCTTCGACGCCGAACGCACCGGACCGAGTCCGAAGCGGTGGCGGGAGCCCGGCGGTCGGGATCCCGGCGGTGACGAGGAAGCCGACACGGAGGAGGGAGACGCGCCGGAGAGGTAGGCCCGGCCCGGTCGCCGTCCTCGGCGAGTTCCTTCCGCTCGGCGGGTTCTGTCGTACCCCACCGGCAGGATGTCGGCGGACGGACCACGACACCAGGGAGTGACTGTTGATCGGGAAGCTGGAGATGGTCGTGCTCGACGCGCCGGACATCACGGGACTTGCCACCTTCTACCGGGAGCTGGCCGGGTGGGTGACGGCTGGCGTCGACGACGACTGGATCACCCTCGACACGCCCGACGGCTGGCAGGTCGGCCTGCAGCTGGCTCCGGACCACCGGCCGCCGCGCTGGCCCGGCCAGGACCGGCCGCAGCAGGCCCATCTCGACCTGCGGGTGCCGGACCTCGACGCAGCCCTCGACCGGGCCGTCAACCTCGGTGGGACCCTGCTGAACAAGGCCGAGACGTGGTACACGGTGGCGGACCCGGCCGGGCATCCCTTCGACCTCTGCCTGAAGGCGGACAACCCCGACACCACGCTGATGGGCGTGATGCTGGACTGCCCCGACGCCAAGGCGCTGAGCGCCTTCTACGCCGAGCTGCTCGGCAAGCCGGTGACCTACGAGGCCGACGGCATGGCGATGATCGGCAATGATGGCGAGCACCCGGTGCTGTTCCAGCAGGTGGCCGACTACGCGGCGCCACGCTGGCCGGATCCGGCGTACCCGCAGCAGGTCCATCTGGACGTGAGCGTCGAGGACTTCGACGTCGCGGAGCCGGCGGTGCTGGCCCTGGGCGCGACCCGGCAGCCAGGCGGCGGCCGGACGTTCCGGGTTTACACCGACCCGGTCGGCAAGCCGTTCTGCCTCACCCGCTCCGCGCAGTCGTAGTCGACACCGCCGGCCCCGACCGGCGTCGATGCCACCGGTCACGCCGGCCGGCATCGACGCCGGTGCGGCCGGCGTGGTCGAGGGGAGCGCGGGTCATGCGCCGGGCGGGTCGCAGCCGCCCGGCGCGGATCAGCCCTCAGTGCGGATCAGCCCTCAGTGCGGATCAGCCCTCAGCGCGGGTCAGTCTTGCAGCGCGGTCGGCCGTCCCGGGCGGATCAGCCGTCCGGGGTGAAGAGGCCCTGGAAGCCGACGATCATCGCGATGAGCCCGAAGACCGCGAGCAGCAGGCTGACCCCGGTTGCCGCGCCCTCGGCCTCCGTCCGCGGTGCCGGACGGCCGGTCAGTCGGTCCCAGAGCAGGGCGAGGCCGACGCCGATCCCCACCACCTCGAAATGGAACGGGCGGGGCCCGGAGACCAGGTGGACGATCAGGTAGTAGCCGCCCGCCACCAGCGCGATGATCCCGACCACCCAACCGAACGGCGCCACCCTGGCAGCGAAGCGCCCGAGGTCGTCGCCGACCCGGGGTAGCCGGCGCAGCAGTGCGACGGCGAGCAGGAAACCACCCAGAATATTGGCGAGATCGAGCAGCAGGGCCATGAACATGGATTGGCGTCCTCCACAGGCTCAACGAAGGCCTCACGTCTGGCGATCAAGAGCATAGTGAGGCCCGCCCAGGACCGCAGGGTTCGGCCAGCCCGACCGGACCGACCGCACCCTGCGGCAGCGGCCGTTACGCCCAGCGGGGCAACCCGGCCCGCAACTTCGGGTCGTCGGGTTCGCCGAACCGCAGGTGGTTGCCGAACGGGTCGGCGACGGTGAGCACCCGGCCGTCCCACTGGGCCCGCTCCACCCTGGGCGTCCAGACAGCGGGTCCCCAAACCGGCACCTCGGTACGCCGCCGGTTCAACCGTTCACGCAGTTCGTCGACGCCGTCTACCCAGAGGAACACCGTCGCACCCTGTCCAGCGTCGTACGCGGTCTCGGCCAGGTGCAGGGTGGTGCCGTCCCGGGACACCTGGCCGTAGTAGGCGGTGCCGGGACCGGCGTTCGGCCCGCCGAAGTCGAGGGTGAAACCGAGGAAGTCCACATAGAACTGGATCGCCGGATCGACCGCGAAGATGCGTAGCACCGGAACCGTACTGTTGCGGGCACCCCACGGAAGCCCGGCTTCCGCCGCGGCGATGCCGGACGGCGAGGCGTCGGTACCCTGCTGCCGGGCGGCCAGGATGTTCCAGTTGTCGACGCTGTGCTGGCGGGCGACGATCTCCAGGCATTCGCTGTGCGTCACCGCCAGGTCGAACCGGCCGCGCAACTCGCCGCGTAGGGCCCTGGCCATCGCCTTGGGGCCGGGTGTCGGGGGCGTCGGGCCGGCACCGGGTTGGCCCGGGTCGGCTGCGGCGTTCGTGGGGTCAGAGGCTGACGCGGTCATCGAAGCTCCATGCCGGCGGCCGTCGCACCAGCGCTTGCGTTACTGACCGAGCCGCCTTCGGGAGTCTCCGTCACGACAGTCACGCCATCGACCGATGCGTTCACCAAACCCAGCGGGCGCAAGCGGCCGGCCGCATCGGAGCCGGTCACAGCATAGCGCCCCACCCGCCGGCCCCGCCGTCCCGTCGGTCTGCCGGTCTCACCGGACCCGCCGTCCCGCCGGTCCCGCCGTCTCACCGGACCCGCCGTCCCGCCGGTCCCGCCGTCTCACCGGACCCGCCGTCCCGCCGGTCCCGCCGTCTCACCGGACCCGCCGTCCCGCCGGTCCCGCCGTCTCACCGGACCCGCCGTCCCGCCGGTCCGCCGTCTCACCGGACCCGCCGTCCCGCCGGTCCCGCCGTCCCGGTCGCGGCCAATGGTGGGTTTGCCCGGCGGATGACCGGGAACGGGCACTTCCATGACCAAACCGCGCGTTGTGATCGTCGGGGCCGGGTTCGCTGGCTACCACGCGGCGAGGAGCCTGTCCCGGATCGCCAACGGCCGGGCCGAGATCAAGCTGCTGAACACGACCGACTTCTTCCTGTACCTGCCGTTGCTGCCCGAGGTGGCGGCCGGGATCCTGGAACCGAGCCGGGTCTCGGTCTCCCTTGCCGGCACCCTCCGCGGGGTCCGAGTGGTGATCGGCGAGGCGAAGCACATCGACCTGGCCGCGAAACGGGTCGACTACACCGGTGCCGAGGGCGTCCCCGGCGAGCTCGAGTACGACCGGCTGATCATCGCGGTCGGCAGCGTCAACAAGCTGCTGCCGATCCCCGGGGTCACCGAGCACGCGCACGGGTTCCGAGGCCTGCCCGAGGCGCTCTACCTGCACGATCACGTGGTCTGCCAGATCGAGCTGGCCGAGGCGACAGCGGATGCGGCGGAGCGGGACGCCCGGACCACCTTCGTGGTGGTCGGCGCCGGCTACACCGGTACCGAGGTGGCCGCGCACGGTCAGCTCTTCACCGACGCGCTGGCGGCCCAGCATCCGCGACTCGGCGTACGGCCGCGCTGGATGCTGCTCGACCTCGCCGAGCGGGTACTGCCGGAACTCGACCAACGGATGTCGGAGACCGCCCGCCGGGTGCTCGACGCGCGGGGCGTGGACGTCCGGATGGGCACCACGGTCTCCGAGGCGACGGCCGACGGCGTACGGCTCAGTGACGGCGAGTACGTGCCGACCCGCTCGCTGGTCTGGTGCGTCGGCGTCCGCCCCGACCCGCTCGTGGCCGACCTGGGGCTGCCCACCGAGAAGGGGCGACTGGTGGTGGACGAGTTCCTGAACGTGCCCGGCTTTCCCGACGTCTTCGCCTGCGGGGACGCCGCCGCCGTACCCGACCTGACCAGGCCGGGTGAGGTGACGGCGATGACCGCGCAGCACGCACAGCGGCAGGGGAAACTGGCCGCGCACAACGTCGCCGCCTCGTACGGGCAGGGCAAGCGGCGACCGTACCGGCATCACGACCTCGGGTTCGTGGTGGATCTCGGCGGCACCGACGCGGCCGCGAACCCGGTGCGGGTGCCACTGTCCGGGCTCCCGGCCAAGGCGGTGACCCGGGGCTACCACCTGGTCGCGATGCCCGCGAACCGGGCCCGGGTCAGTGCCGACTGGCTGCTGGACGCGGCCTTCACCCGGCAGGCGATCCAACTCGGCCTGGTGCCGGCGAACGCCGTACCGCTGGAGAGCGCCTCCCCGGAGCTGCCGACCCGCCGGTAGCGCGGCCGGGCCGGCCACCCGGCGCTCGGCCCCGGGCAGCTCCCGGCGGGTCGGCGAGCCGTGGGTCACGGACCGAAGCGCGGACCACCCGACCGCTCGGGTGGCGGCGCGGCCATCCCGGCGTTCACCTCGTCGATCGCCTCGTCGACCTGGTGCGCGAGCGCCACGTCCAGCGCGGTCACCGCGTCCAGCGACCGGGTCCGGACGGTGAGCACCGCCGTCTGCGGTGCCTCACGCCCGACCGTGGGGCCCCGGCCGGTCTCCGGGCGCAGTCGGGCAAGCCGGCCCAGCACCCGGTCCAGGTTCTCCGGCGGCAGCTCGATGGTGCGGGTCAGCCTGCGGCGATCCCCGGACCAGTAGGGAAGGCTCGCTAGCGCGTCCCGGAGTTCCTCGTCGGTCAGCGCGGCGGTGGCGCCGCCCGGGTCGACCAGGCCACCGCCGGCCGGTTCCGTGCCGAGCAGGTCCCGCAGTTCCGGCGGCAGGTTCAGCGAGTCGATCAGTGCGCCGTCCTGCGCGGCGAGCGCGCCCAGCGTCGCCTGCGCCTGATACCGGGCCTGCTCCGGGCTGCGGTGGGTCAGCCGGGCCACCTCGTCGAGAAAACCGGCCAGGTCGCGGCGCTGGTTGGCGGCGGCCAGCGCGCCGTCGTCGTGCACCTGGTTTGGTACGGCGTCGAGCAGCCGCTGCCGGTCGGCGGTGTCCAACGCCCGGGCCAGCGCGACCACGGTGGCTCCGGCGGCGGCGCGGGCCTGCTCGAAGTCGATGCCGGCCCGGCGTCCGATGTCGGAGACGAGATCCCGGTATCCGATCACCGGGACGTCGGTGGTCGTCGTACCGACCAGCGCGTCCGGAGCCGGGGTGGGCCGTTCGGCCGGGCTCGGCGGTGGGACGACCGGAGCGCCGCTCTCGGCGTTCGGCTTGCGGCCCCCGGCCTGCGGGGGACCGTCCCGGCGGCCCCGGTCGAGGCTGGTGAGCTGCTTGTCCGCGCCGAAGGTCGCGCCTACCTCGCTCGGCCGCTGGCCCCGCTGCCTAGCCTGCCGGGCCAGAGTGCGCCGCCGCTGGTTGTCGCCCTCCATCTGCTTCCCGCTCATGCCGTCTCCTCGCTGCGCTCGTCGTCGTGAGCCCTCGAGTCGTACCGGCCGATCGGCCGATCCTGGGCCCACCTCGGCTCGCTCCGCGTCTCGCCACCTGCGGGCCGGGTCGGCCGAGCCGGCCGACCGTACGCCTGCCGGCGCGATCAACCGCCTTCCCGACCGGGCACCGGCGAAACGCCTCGGGGCCCGGACTGCGAGGTGCGGGCGGCTCATCCGGCCGGGGTGAGGATCCGTCACCCGACCGGGACAGATGATCGGGTCGGCCAGCGAGACCCGCGTGCCTCCGGAGGTCACCATGAAGAGGATCGTCGAGATCGTCCCGGCCCGCCCCGGTTGGTACGCCCGCTGGCGGCTCGCCCCGGACACGACCCGCTGCTACCCGGTGTCGCTCTGGGCACTGCTCGAGGAGACCGACGAAGGTGGCCGGGAGGTCATCGGGGTGGACGTCGTCGGTCAGTGGCCCGGCTCCGAGGAGAACGAGACCGGCGGCGAGTTCGTCCGCTACCTGTTCCAGCCGCCCGACAGCGGCGCACCGGAGGATGCCGCCCGCCCCGACGAGTTGGGTGTCGAGCCGACTCGCCAGCCGGCCCGGTTGAAGGCCGTCTGACCCGGCCAGCACCGACCCGGCCAGCCGCAGAGCAGCACCGACCCGACCAGCCTCACAGTCAGAGCAGTTCGAGCGGTCCGGGGCCGCCGGGTGCCGGGAAGGCCCGGTCGAGTTCGGCGAGGTCCTCCTCGGTGAGGGTCAGCTCGACGGCTGCCCGGTTTTCCCGGACGCGCTCCGGAGCGCTCGCCTTGGTGATCGTGCAAACCCCCTGCTGGCCGAGGATCCAGGCCAATCCCACCTGTCCGGGCGTGCCGCCGTGTCGCCGCGCGATCCGGGTCAGCACCGGGTGCCCGAGTATCCGGCCGCGCTCCAGCGGCGAATACGCCATGACCGGCAGGCCGGCGGCGCGGCAGCGGGGGAGAAGGTCCCACTCGATGCCCCGGCGGGTGAGGTTGTAGGGGACCTGGTCGGTCTCGACGGCGGTACCGCCCGGGATGGCGGCCAGTTCGACCATGTCCGGCACGTCGAAGTTGCTCACCCCCCAGTGCCGGATCAGTCCCTGGGTGATCAGGCTGGTGAACGCCTCGACCGTCTCCGGCAGCGGTGCGTCGCCGCGCTGGTGCAGCAGATACAGGTCGATCCGGTCGGTACCGAGCCGTTCGAGGCTGCGGGCGCAGGCGTCGGCGGTCCCGATGACGCCCGCGTGCGCCGCGGAGACCTTGCTGACCAGAAAGACCTCCTCGCGCCGGTCGCCGACCGCCTCCCGGACCAGTTCCTCCGCACCGCCGTTCGCGTACACCTCGGCGGTGTCGATCAGGGTGAGGCCGGCGTCCACCCCGGCGCGCAGGGCGGCGATCTCGTCGTCACGCCGTCTCGGGTCCTCGGCCATCCCCCAGGTGCCCTGGCCGAGTGCGGGAATCACCTCGCCGGAGGGAAGTGTGACCGTGGGGACGCCCGGCTTCGCCATCCCGGTTCTCCTTCCTGACCAGGCCGTATCCGGCTGCCCGTCGGTGGGCGCCTTCCCTCGGCCGTTGCGGGCAAACCGACCGCCCGGTCGGTGGACCGGCGGGCGGCGGCCGGGGTGCCGGCCCGGTAACCTCAGGCCGCACCGGCCCTCGATGCCGATCTGGTGGGTGCGTATACTTGCCTGACTGCAAGTATTGGCTGCTGAGCGTCCGGAGGCGGATGTGGTGTTCTCCGTCAGGCACGTGGTGCACTCCAGACTGGTGCGCCTTCACCTGGGCGGTGAACTGGACATCACCACCGTGCCGAAGCTCAGCGTCGAGATCGATCAGTTGGTCGACGACGGGCACCCTCGGCTACTCGTCGACCTCGCGGAGCTGACCTTCTGCGACTCCAGCGGCCTGGCCGCATTCGTCCGCGGTGACGACCGGGCGGGGGCGCGGGGCGGCTGGCTCCGGTTGACCGGTGCGACCGGGCGGGTCGAGCGGGTGTTGCGGATCAGCGGCCTGGAAGAGTTGCTCCGTTATGACCGGGAACAGCATGACCCGGCCACCTTGGGCGACCGTTGATCGGTTAAAGTTCCACTCCGCGTTGACGGCCGAGAGCTCGCCCGGAGAACACCCATGGCCCGGGAATCCGGGCCGCCGCCGCACCATCCCGACGACCAGAGGCAGGTATGCCGTGGACGCAGCCGAGCCGAATCCCGTACGCATCCTGGTCGTCGACGACGACCCGGGCGACGTCCTGATGATCGAGGAGGCATTGGCCGACTCGGAGGTTCCGAAGGCGATCGACGTGGTCAGCGATGGCCAGGAGGCGATGGAGTTCCTACACCAGGAGGGGCGGCACCGCGCGGCACCCCGGCCGGACATGATCCTGCTGGACCTGAACATGCCCCGGATGGACGGCCGGCAGGTGCTCAACCAGGTCAAGAGCGACGACAACCTGCGGACCATCCCGATCGTCGTGCTGACCACGTCCAATGCCGACACGGACATCCTCGGCAGCTACAACCTGCGGGCCAACGCGTACGTCACCAAGCCGATCGGCCTGGACGACTTCAACGACGTGATCCGGCGGATCGACGAGTTCTTCGGACAGATCGTCGTGCTGCCCAGACGTCCCTGACCGGGGCAGCCCCACCGGAACGTCAACCCGGTCCGGCTCGGTAGCCCGGTCGGTTCTCCCGGCCCTCCGGCGGCGGGGTGCCATCGGTTTCCCGATGCCCACCCGGCCCACCGGCCCGACTTTCGATCACCGGCTGTCGGCGGCGTGCATGGCCTTGTTACCGTCGGCGCCCGGTAGATCGAGAGGAGCACGGGCGTTGAACGGGGCCACGGCCTATCTGGTGGCGGCGGCGGGTTTCCTGATCGCGGCGGCGGGCATCCTGGTGGCGGTGGTCGCGTTGCGTACCGCCCGGAAGCGGTCCGCCCGGCCGGCCGGAACACCGGTACGGGATCCGTTCCGGAGCGTCGACGACGACGCCGACGCGCTGCGCGGCGATCCGCGTACCCTCAAGCCCGGCGACCTGGTGGAGATCCGGCACACCTCCTACGGGGTACGCGGCACGCTGCGCTTCCGCGAGGGCGCCTGGGGCTGGGTGGAGCACCTGCTCGACGACGCGCACGGCGGCAAGCTCTGGCTCTCGGTCGAGGAGGACCCCGACCTGGAACTCGTGCTCTGGACGGCGCTGCCGGACGTCGACGTGCGCCCGGGCCCGGCCGAGTTGGAGGTCGCCGGCCGGCGGTACCGGCGGGACGAGTCGGGCCGGGCCACCTTCACCTCGACCGGCAGCACCGGGCTGCACCCGACCGGCACGGTCCGCTACCACGACTACGCCGGCACCGACGGCTCGCTGCTCTCCTTCGAGGCGTACGGCGACAGCGAGCAATGGGAGGTCGGCACCGGTGAGCGGCTGCACCGGGCCGAGGTGCTGATCTTTCCACAGGCGACGGAGGGCGGCGACGAACCGGCGGGACGGATCGGCTGAAGATGCTCGTCACCCTGGAAACCGCATACGAGGACACCACCGCCGCCGAGCTGAGCCTCGCGCTCGACAGCCCAGAGCAGCCCGCACTACACCTGCTCGACCTCGACCTCGACCTCGACCCGCCGGCCCGGCCGGGCCGGCCCGGAGTCCGGCTCCAGCTCCGGCTGCTCGGCGCCTCCCACCAGGTGGTGCTGGACAGCCCCGGCGGCGGCCTGATCGAGACGGTGGCCTGCCTGCCCGGCCGGCGCCCCGAACTGCCGGCGACCCTGGCCGACCCGGCCACCGGCTACCGATTCGCCGCCCGGGTCCGGCGGCTCGCCGCGGTGGAGCTGGCGGCTCGGACGGCCCGGTTGCGGCGGGACCTCGCCGACGACCCGTACGCCCTGGTCGGGGTCTTCCCCGGCGGTCCGGACGCGATCACCGCGCTGCGGGTGGAGTGCCGGACCGACCCCTGTGCCGGGGCCGGCCGGATCGGCTGGCGCACCTGGCACGCGTACCCGCAGAGCGCTGAACTGGTCGAGACGGAAACGGTGGTGACGGGGCTATGACGTACCGCAGGTGGTTCGTGGTCGGCGGTGCGTTCGCCCTGGTGGGCGCCCTCGTCGCCGGCTTCGCCATCTTCTACGGCAACTTCTCGCCGCGCGGCTACGTGCAGGACCGGTACACCCGGGCGGCGGCACAGGACATCGGCGACGACGCGACGGCGTACCGCTCGGACAAGGCGCCGAGCGCGGTGGCCGACGAGATCACCGGGACGTGGCGCCCGGCGGACCGTTACGTCGACGCCAGCGGCGTCTACCTGCGTTACGACGAGGACTCGGTGGTGATCCTGCCGCTGGCCGGCGGTTCGCTGATCCTGCTGGAGCGCCTGGTCACCGCCTATCCCCGGTACGCGGGCACGGTCGGCAACGCCTGGGGCTGGGGACGCGGCAGCTCGGTCCGGGGCGGCGGCCCCGGCGCAGGCAAGTAGTCCCGCCCCGCGCCCGTCGCACCCCCATCCCTACCCCTCATCCCTTCCGGAGCCTGATGTGTTGACGACCCTTGCCACCGACCTGCTGGCCACCCTCGCCTACGGGGCGGTCGGGCTCGTGCTGATGGCCGTCGGCTACGTGCTGGTCGACCTGGCCACCCCGGGCCGGCTGCACGAGCTGATCTGGGCCGACCGCAACCGCAACGCCGCGCTGCTGCTCGCCTCCAACCTGGCCGGGGTGGGCATCATCGTCACCACCGCGATCATGGTCAGCCACGACGACTTCGTGGAGGGGATCGTGAGCTGCGCCGCGTACGGGCTGCTCGGATTGCTGATCATGGCCGGGGCGTTCCTCCTGCTCGACCTGGCCACGCCGGGGCAGCTCGGGGAGATTCTGGTCGACCCGGAGCCGCATCCGGCGGTCTGGGTGTCGGCGGTGATACACCTGGCGACCGGGGCGGTCATCGCGGCAGCGATCAGCTGATGGCGGTCGGCGGAAAGGGCAGCAGCGGGCAGAGCGCGAACGCGCGCTGGGCCGCCGCCGGGCGGGCGAAGGCGGCGGAAAAGACCGCCAATCGACTCAAGATCGTCCTAGCGGTCGTCGTCAGCCTGGCCGTCGTCGGCGCGATCGTCGCCGCGGTGCTGAGCGCCGCCGACGACAGCACCCGGGTGCCGCCGCCCGAGCCCGCCGAGCGGACCGACACCGTCACGCTGCTCCAGCGGGCCCACACGACCCAGCAGATCTGCTACGGCTGGCGGCTGCGCAGCGGCGGAACGTCGTACGCCGCCGATCCCGTCAGCGTCGGTTCCAACCTCGGCGACAACATCGCGGTGAGAAGCGATCCGGCCCGCTGCCCCCGCTGGGTGCAGGTCGAAGCGACGGTCTGGTACACCTCGGCCAGCAGCGAGTCGAACGACAGCGCCTCGTACCTGGTGACCAGCTCGTCCGACCTGGCCCACATCGACTTCGAACGGGGTCTGGCACGGCTCGGCGTCGACCCGGACCGGTTCGTCGACGATCCCGGCCGGGCGGTCTGCCAGGCCGCCGTCTACCTGCCGCTGCTGGTCTCGGAGGCCGGCGCGGGCTCGGCGGCCCGGGCCCCGTCGCCGACCGGGGTCGCGGCGGCACCGCTGGCCGATTCCGGCAACGATTTCTGGCGCGACCGCTGGGGGTACCTGCTCGGTGCCGCCGGGATCCTGCTGCTCACCGTCCTCTTCCTGGCGATCGGCGTATTCGAGCGCCGGCACCAGAATCCGGCACCGGTCACCCCGGCCGCCGGTCCGAGCCCGCCCGCCGGCCCGAAGCCGATTGCCGGCGGCGTGATCGTGCCCGGGAAGGATCGAAGCGGCAGGAAACGCCGCCGATGAGCCCGACCCGGGCCGAGCCGCCGTTCCCGGCCGACTCCACCGGCACCGACGTCCGTCCGCCGGACGGCGCCGAGGTTCCGGCCCCGGCGGGCGCGGAGCCATCGACGGCATCGACCGTCGGGCCGGTATCGGCTGCTGGCCCGGTATCGGCTGCCGGGCCGGGATCGACTGCCGGGCCGGGATCGACTGCCGGGCCGGTATCGGCTGCTGGGCCGGTATCGGCTGCTGGGCCGGCATCGAGCGTCGGGACGGACCCGGGCGGCGGGCCGGCATCGCGCGCGGCGACGGTCCGGCCACGGCGGCGGGCGGCCCGGGTGGGGGTGCTGGGCACGGTCTTTCTCTGCGCCGCCTGCGGCCTGGTCTACGAACTGGCCCTGGTGGCGCTCGGCAGCTACCTGATCGGGGACACCGTCGGCCAGGCGTCGATCGTGCTCGGCGTCATGGTCTTCGCGATGGGCATCGGGGCGCTGGTCGCCAAGCCGCTCCAACACCGGGCCGCCGCCGCGTTCGCGGTCGTCGAACTCGCCCTCGCGCTGTTCGGCGGGCTCTCGGTGCTCGGCCTCTATGCCGCCTTCGCCTGGCTCGACCTCTACGCGCCGGCCCTGGTCGGCACCGCCCTGCTGCTCGGGCTGCTGATCGGGGCGGAGATTCCGCTGCTCATGGTGCTGCTGCAGCGGATCCGGAAACAGTCCGCCGGCAGCGCCGTCGCCGACCTGTTCGCCGCCGACTACGTCGGTGCCCTGCTCGGTGGCCTCGCCTTCCCGTTCCTGTTGATGCCCTTCTTCGGCCAGCTCCGCGGCGTACTGGTGGTCGGGATGGTGAACGCGCTGGCCGGGATGGCGCTGGTCGGCACCGTCTTCCGGCGGGAGCTGACCGCCCGGGTCCGGGTGGCGCTCGCCGCCGGCACCGTCGCGGTCGGCCTGATTCTCGGGTACGCCTACCTGACCGCCGCCGACTTCGAGGTGACCGCCCGGCAGCAGCTCTTCCGGGACCCGGTGGTGCACGCGGAACGCAGCGCGTACCAGGAGATCGTGCTGACCCGGTCGGTGCCACTGGTCTCGCAGGGCGTCACCGACCTGCGGCTCTATCTGAACGGGGATCTCCAGTTCAGCTCGGTGGACGAGTATCGCTACCACGAGGCGCTGGTGCATCCGGCGCTCGCCGGCTCCCGGGACTCGGTACTGGTCCTCGGCGGCGGCGACGGGCTGGCCGTACGGGAACTGCTGCGCTATCCCGACGTCGGCTCGGTGACCGTGGTGGAGCTGGACCCGGCGGTGGTGCGGCTGGCCCGGACCGAGCCACAACTGCGGGCGCTGAATCGGGACGCCTTCGCCGACCCCCGGGTCCGGATCGTCAACACCGACGCCTTCGCCTGGCTGCGCGGGCAGCCGGGCCGGTTCGACGCGGTGGTGGTGGACCTGCCGGACCCGGACGAGACGGCGACGGCGAAGCTGTACTCGGTGGAGTTCTACTCGCTGGTCCGGGCGGCGGTCGCCGATCGGGGCCGGGTGGTGGTGCAGGCCGGGTCGCCGTACTTCGCCCCCCGCTCGTACTGGTGCGTCGAGGCGTCACTGCGGTCGGCCGGGTTCGCCACCGTGCCGTACCACGTCGACGTGCCGTCGTTCGGCGACTGGGGCTTCCTGCTCGCCGCCCCCGGGGCGACCGCTCCGGCGCTGGGACTGCCGGCCGACGTACCCGCGCTGCGCTACCTGGACGCCGCGACGCTGCGGGCCGCCACGAACTTCCCGCCGGATCGGCATCGGCTGGACGTGCCGCCGTCCACCCTGCTGCACCCCCGGGTGCTGGAGTACGCCCGCGCGGAGTGGCGCCGCTACTGAGCCGGTCGGGCGTCACCGTCAGGTCAGCAGCGCACCGACCACGGTGCCGGCCCGCTCCTCGTGCTGGGCATACGCGTCGGGGAAGGCGGAGATCTGCACCGCCTGCGCGGCGGCGGCCACGCTCATCTCGTGCCAGCCGGGTATCTGCAGCAGGGCCGCGTAGAACTGTTCGGCCGCGTACGCCGGGCGCATCAGGTCCGCGACGGTGCCCCAGCCGGAGCTGGGCCGCTGCTGGAAGAGCCCGACCGAGTCGTGGTCGTAGCCGACGCCCTGGTTCGGATGGTTCAGCGACTCCGGCAGTACGCCGCTGGCCAGGTTGTAGAGGTTGCTCTCCTGCATGGCGGTGGCGATCGCGACCACCAGTCCCCGGCGCGGGATCTCCATCTTCTGCCCGACCTGGACGACGGTGTGCGCGTTGTCCATCTGCGCCTGGGTGAGCCCGGCGACCGGGGTCGGCCTGCTGGGCTTCTTGCTCACCCGGGCGACCTTGGTCCGGGCCGCCATCGGTCGGGCGGTCGGCGTGGCGGAGGGGGTGGTGGTCGGCGTCGCGCTCGGGGTCGGCGCGGGGGCCCGTTCGGTGGCTCGGGAGGCTGGCTGACGTTCGGCGCTGGCAGCGCGGTCCGCGAGCAGGTTGGTCGGGGTGGAGTCGGGTGGCGTGGTCGCCGCCCGGGACTCGACGAAGACCACCGCGCCGAGGCAGCAGGTTACCGCGGCGACCGCGCCGACCCGGACCGGCGTCGACGAGAGCAGCGCCCGGGTCCGGCGTAGCCGGCGTGCCGCCGGGGCGCGTCGGCGGCCTCTTACCTTGTCGGTGGAGGCGGCATCGGCCGAACGGTCACCCTGCGCTTCGCTGTCCTGTCCACGATCAATATGTTCCCTGTGAGGCACCCGCCGAGGTTAGGTAACACCGCGCCGAATGGGGTCGCTCGGATTAGTGGTCTCCGCCACACTTTCGCCTGGTCAACCGGGCAGGCGCTGGCATCGACAGCCGACCGTGGCGGGACCGAACAGATGCGACATGTCCGTCTTGCTGCGTTGGCCGTGCCGGTGGGGCACGCTTCCCCTCCGTTGCCCGGGCGGCGTCCAAGATCGCCCGGTTCGGTCGTTCGGTCCAGTTCCGCCGACCCGGTCGGTCGCCTCCCCGGCTGGTCCGAACGGTCGAGTTGTCCGCGGTGCGGTCGTCGGCCCGGCTGGCCGGACCCTCGGGCCGCCCGCGATGCCATCGTCGCCTCGGCGGCGGCATCGGCTCCGATACGATGCTCTCGGTGGCGGAGCGCAGGATCAGGCCGGCGGATGGCGGGGCGGCTGGGCGGGGGCGACGCCGCGGCACGTGGATCCTGGCCGCGGCCGCACTGCTGACCGCGCTGATGGCCGGCCACAGGTTGATTCCCAACGTGCGCGGCCTGGGCAGCCTGGTGGACAGCGGGGCTCCCTTTCTCGGCCTCGGGGTCCCGTTGCTCGGGCTCGCCGCCGCGCTGCGCCGGTCCCGGATCGCGCTGGCCGGGGTGCTGGTGCCGGCCGTGCTCTGGGCGGTGCTCTTCGGCACCGCGTGGTTGCCCGGGGGTGGTGGCGGCCCGGTGCGGCTCCGGGTGGCCAGCCAGAACCTGCGGGCCGGCAACCCCGACCCGGCCGCCACGGTGGACAGCCTGGCCGACACCGGGGCGGACGTGATCGGGTTGCAGGAGGTCTCCGGCGACACCCGGCTACGGGTGGCCGAGGCGCTGACCGAGCGGTACCCGTACCGGACGGATGTCTCCACGGTGGCGCTCTGGAGCAGGTTTCCGATCCGCGACGACGTAGGGGTCGACACCGGACTGGCCTGGACCCGGGCGCTGCGGGCGGTGGTGGCCGCCCCCGGTGGCGACGTGGTCGTCTACGTCGTGCATCTGGGCTCGGCCCGGGCCGGGGACACCGGCATCCGGGACCGCACGGTGAGCGCCCTCGCCACCCAGATCCGGCGGGACCCGGCCGAGCGGCTGATCGTGCTCGGCGACCTGAACACCGCCACCACCGACCGGATGATCGAGCCGCTCACCGACCTGCTCGACGATGCCCAGGCGGACGCCGGTCACGGGCCGGGCTTCACCTGGCCGGCCGCCCTGCCGTTGACCCGGCCCGACCACGTGCTCTACCGAGGGCTCACCGCGGCGTACGCCCGGGTCGTCCATACCCCGGCCAGCGACCACCGGGCGGTCACCGCCGGCTTCCGCTAGCGCCGGCCGCACCGGGTCAGCGCTGGCCGGGCTCGGCCGGGCTGACGGTGAGGGTGTGCCGGCCGCCCTCGCTGGAGAACGGCCAGAGCCGGTCGGCGTACCGGGCGAGCTCGGTCAGCTGGTCGCGGTTGAGTCCGGCCGAGGCGATGCTGGCCTGTACGTCGGCCCGGTAGAGCCCGTCGGCGTCCCGGGCCAGCCGGGCCTGGGCACGGACCTGGACGGTGTGCGACTCGTCGGTGATGTCGGTGGCCGCCTCGACCGCCGCGTGGTGCAGGCAGGAGGCGAAGGCCGCCGCGAGCAACTGCTCGGGGGCGAGCCCGGTGCAGTGCGGCGCCAACGGCGAGGCCAGGGTGGTGGAGAGTTCACCGTCCTCGGTCCGCAACCGACCTCCCTCGGCCGTCGCGGTGGCCTCGTGCACCCAGGCTTCCGATTCCGGCATCCCGCACCCCCCGTGTGGCTCCCCGGGCGGCTACCCGGCACGGCCGTCGGGAAACCCGCAGCTCAGCTCCGCGACGTCGGATCGGCTAGCCCTCCCCTTCGGGACGGTCCGCCGTGCCTCCGGTGATCGGTTCGAGGGCGACCGGTTCGAGCACGATGACCGGGATCTGTCGCTCGGTCTTGCGCTGGTAGACGGCGTAGTCCGGATACGCCTGCACCGCCCGGCGCCACCAGAGGGCCTTCTCGTCCCCGAACACCTCCCGCGCCCGGTACACCCGGGTCACCACCCCGTCCTGAAGTTCGACGACCGGCTCGGCGAGCAGGCTGGCGTACCACTGGGGATTGGTGGGCGCGCCGCCCTTGGACGCGACGGCCGCGTAGTGCCCCTCGTGTTCGACGCGCATCAACGGCGTCCGGCGAATCCTGCCGGTCCTGGCGCCTCGGTAGGTGACCAGCACGGTGGGCAGGCCACCGATCGTGACCCCATCGGTCGTGCCGGTGCGCTCGATCTGCGCGACGTGGTCGCGGACCCACCCCGACGCGCTCGGCTCGTACTCGCCGGTCAACGCCACGCCCCGATGAATGTGCCGGGCCTGTCGCGATTCCGCGGCCGGACCGCGTCGGTCGCCGGGCGGCAGACGCCTGGTGTCCACGTTGCCGGTCAGGGTGTTGAGGATGCCGGGTAGTTCCGTAGCCAGCTCCGCGGGTAGGCCGCGCACCGTCTCCTCCGCCAGCGCGCACCATAGCTGTTTGACCTGCTCAGCCAGGGCTTCGCCGCTGGAGGTGAGTGCGACCATGCTGGCTCGCCGGTCGGCGGGAGAGGGGGTGCGCCGGATGTGGCCGGTGGCTTCGAGCTTGCGGGTCATCAGGGTGACGCTGGGCGGCTCGCAACCGAGGGCCTCACTGAGCTGAGCCTGGATCATCGGGCCGGTCCGGGCGAGTTCGAGGAGCAGTACCTCCTGTCCGGGATGCAGGCGCAGCGGGGCGAGCAGCGCTGCGGCCCTGGCCCGGTGGCGCAGGCTCAGCAGCCGGATGGCCTGGTTGAGGGCGTCGGCGTACTCGAAGTCCACAACTTCTCCTCGCTGGATTGGTTATCGCATAATATTATCCGCATAACTAATTGCCGGCAATGGGAGAGCTGGCCGAGGGTGCCCCGGGTGGCCAGTGCGGTGCACACCCCGCGCGGCAGGTCCACTCTGCACGCCTGCCACCCGGCCGGGGTTCGAGCCGGACATCCGGCACCGGGCGATCGACTTCGCGTTCACCCTGGGCCTGGTGGCGGCCGGGCTCGGTGCCGCGGCTAACGCTGTCCGAGGAAGCGCTGGCCGGCGAGTTCTATCCGTTCGATCTCGTTCCGGAAGAAGCCGGCGATCTCCGCGCACCGGTCGAGGTTGGTCGGGCCGCCCTCCCGGCGCGGCAGGTCCGGATAGGGGCTGCCGATCACGAAGATGTTCTCGTCGTTGTACTGGTTCGCCGGGGCCGTGTAGTTGAACGAACCGGCGACCACCACTGCCTCGTCGATCACCATCAGCTTGTGGTGCAGCTTGCCGAAGGCCGGTGACCGGACCGGGGCGTAGAGCGCGATGTTGGCCCGGTCGAGTTCGCGGGTGGCGGCCCACTTCTGCATGCCCTGCCCGGGGTCGACCGCCCCGGTCACGGTACGCCCGGCGGCGGCCAGCGCGATCATCGCGTCGTCGATCCCGGACGAGCCGGAGAAGGTGAAGATGGCGAAGTCGACCCGCTCGGTCGCCTTCAGCATCTGCTTCATGATCTCCAGTTCCGGGGTGTGGTCCGGCGCGAACAGCACCTTCACCGGCACCCCGCCGACGTTGTACGCGTTCGGCACCCGGCCGTGCTCGCCGCGCCCGAACCGTCCCTGCCGGAGCCGGGCGAACTCGTCGGCGTACTCCCGGCAGATCCGGGCGTCGTGGAAGAGCACGACGTGGTTGAGGTTTCGGTGGCAGTCGGTGCCGGTGAAGTTCGCCGAGCCGGAGAGTACGGCGGTCCGCCCGCCGGCCCGCTGCCGATAGTCCCGGACCGCGAACTTCTGGTGGAAGATCGCCGGGTTGTAGTCGGCCTTGACGTCGACGTCGCAGCGCAGCAGCGCGGCCACGATCCGCCGGTTCGGCTCCAGGCTGCGGCTGCCGGGCTCCGGCTCCCACTGGGCGCGGCGCCGCGCGTCCGCCTCCGGCTCGCCGGGCCGGGCGGTGATTCGGGGCAGTTTCGCCGTCCGCAGGTAGTCCTGCTCCAGCACCATCCGGACGCTGACGCCCCGGAACCGGGCGTCGAGGATCGCCTGGGCGATCGGCTCCGAGTCGAGTTCCTGCACGGCGATGTCGAGGCTCTCCCGGGCGCCGCCGATGAAGTCGACCACCACCGCTTCGAGGTCGTCGGCGGCGCCCAGCTCCCGAGGCCCGACGTACGCCTCGATCTTCCTGCCGGCGAAGGTCGCCATGCCGCACAGGCTCGCACCCGACCTGCCGTCCCGGTGTCGTATTGGCTACAAACCCCACCCCGCTCCGGCCGCGGTAGCCGTTCGGCTGGCAGGCTGGGGCCGTGTATCGGGAGCGGAGGTCCGGGTTGGCCGGCGCGGTCGTCTGGACGGTCACCCGCAGTGCCGATGCCGTCCCGGGCCGGGTTCTGCCGGACGGCTGCATGGACCTGATCTGGTCCAGCCGCAGCGGTCTGCTGGTGGCGGGCCCGGACACGGTCGCCCAGGTCGTCGACGGCCCGGCCGGCGAGCGGTACGTGGGACTGCGCCTCCCGCCGGGCGTCGGCCCGGCGGTCCTCGGCCTGCCGGCACACGAACTGCGGGACCAGCGGGTTCCGCTCGCCGCGCTCTGGCCGGGACCGGAGGTCGTCGCCCTGACCGAGCGGGTGGCGTCGCACCACCGGCCCGGCCAGGTGCTGGAGGCGGTCGGCACCGCCCGGCTCGCCGCCGGCGGCGGCCCGGATCCGCTCGCCGCGCCGCTGGCCGCCGGGCTCGCCGCCGGCCGTGACGTCGCCGGCACCGCCGACGCGCTGGGGCTCGGCACCCGGCAACTGCACCGGCGCAGCCTGGCGCTGTTCGGGTACGGCCCGAAGACGCTGGCCCGGATCCTGCGGATGCGTCGTGCCCTGGCCCTGGCCCGGGCCGGTACGCCGGCCGCCGAGGTCGCCGCCCGCACCGGGTACGCCGACCAGGCGCACCTGTCCCGCGAGGTCAGGAGCCTGGCCGGGGTACCGCTGCGGCACCTGGTCGGCGCGAACCGCCGCTAGCCGGCCGCAGGGGCGAGCGGGGCGTACAGGTCGACCCCGTTGCCGTCCGGGTCGTGCAGCACCGCGTACCGCTGGCCCCAGGGGGCGTCCCACGGCTTGAGCGGGCCGTCGTAGCCGGCGGCGGTCATCTCGGCGTACACCCGGTCGACCTCGGCCGGATCGGCGCACCGGAAGGCGAGGCTCATCTGCGACCCGTCCGGCGGCGAGAAGTCCGGCTCGATCGAGCGGACCACCTCGTGGGTGTCCCACATCAGGCGCACCCCGCCGGGCAGGGTGTACTCGGCGTGTGGCTCGGTGTCGGCGCTCGCCGGCAGCTCCAGCCCCAGCCTCCGGTAGAAGGCGAGGGACCGGGCCATGTCGGCGACGACCAGCCCGAACGCGTCCAGTCTCGGTGTCATGCGGCCAGGCTACGAACCGGCCGCGTCCGGGTCTTGAAAGAATCGGACCCACCGGACCGGCATTCCGGGTGCCCGATGCGGTCGACGGATCATCGGCGTACGGTGTGTGGTTAACGGCACCCGACGGCGTGCTCTCCACCACCTGGCCGGTGGGTGGCGCGGCGTCGGCACCTTGCCGCGCGCTCGGGTCCGACCGCCTGACCGGCGGCCGGACGCGGCGCTCTTTTCGGGTACGGGGGTCGACAGAAAGGGAGGTGGCCGGGAGATGGACCATCTGGCCTACCTGGATGCGGGATCGGGCAGCCTCATCGTGCAGGCCGTGATCGGTGGCGTCGCCGGGGTCGCGGTGGCGGCGAAACTCTACTGGCGCAGGCTGACCAGCCGGTTCCGCAGGCAGCCCTCGAAGCAGGACTGAGGCGGTCCACAGCCGATGGTCGCACCACCTCCTCCCGTTCCGACGACGCCCACCACCGAACCCGAGTCCGTTCCCCGAGCCGATCCCGGCTCCTTCCGCGATCCCGCGAACCGGGTCCTCCACGTCGGCGGCCAGGTCTTCCGGGGCCTCGGCCAGCAGGCCGCCGAGGACTGGCGGGCACTCGCCGGTGCCGAGTTCTTCGACCGGCTGCGCGCCGACGGCAAGATCTGCGGCACCGAGACCGTCGACCCGGAGACGCTGCCGGCGAGCCTCGCCGGGCAGTGGGCGACCGTACTCCGGCACGAGCGGATCCCGTTCGTGTCGTACCCCTACGAGTGGTCGTTCGCGATGTTGCGCGACGCCGCGCTGTTGCACCTGGAGATCCTCCGGACCGCCGTACCGGCCGGCTTCACCACGAAGGACGGTTCGGCGTACAACCTCCAGTGGCGGGGCGCCGAGCCCTGCTTCATCGACATCGGTTCGTTCGAGCCGGCCCGTGACGGCGAGCCGTGGGCCGGCTACCGACAGTTCTGTCAGACCCTGCTCTATCCGCTGCTGCTCCAGGCACACCTGGGGCTCGACTTCCAGCCCTGGCTGCGGTCCCGGATCGACGGGATCGAGGCGGGTGAGCTGCGCAAGCTGTTCGGCGGCACCCGGCGGTTCCGGGCCGGGGTGCTCAAGCACGTCCACCTGCACGACGCCATCCAGTCCCGGTACGCCGCCGCCAGCACCGGCACCGTCCGGGCGGAGTTGAAGGACGCCGGCTTCTCCCGCGAACTGGTCCTGGCCACCCTACGAGGGCTGGAAAAGCTGGTCGGACGACTCGACTGGCAGGCCCCGGCGAGCCACTGGTCCGGCTACCGGGAGACCTGCACCTACTCGGCGGCCGACCGGGAGGTCAAGGAGCGGTTCGTCGCCGAGGCGCTGGCCGAGCCGAACCGGTCCCGGCTGGTGCTCGACCTCGGCGCCAACGACGGCACGTACTCGCGCCTGGCCGCCGGGTACGCCGACTACGTGGTCGCGGTGGAGAGCGACCCGGCCGTGGTCGACCAGCTCTACCGCCGGCTGCGGGCCGACGGTGAGCGCCGGGTGCTGCCGCTGGTGATGGATCTGGCCGACCCGTCGCCGGGCGGCGGCTGGCGCGGGGTGGAACGCGGCTCCTTCGCCACCCGGGCGGAGGCGGACGCGGTGCTCGCGCTGGCCGTGGTGCATCATCTCGCCATCGGGCGCAACGTCCCGCTGCCGGAGGTGGTCGACTGGCTGGTCGGGCTCCTGGCGGCCGACTCCGGCGGCCGGCTGGTGGTCGAGTTCGTGCATCCGGACGACCCGATGGCGGCCCGGTTGCTCGCCAACAAGCCGGCCGGACTCTTCCCCGACTACCACCGGGAGGAGTTCGAGCGGCTGCTCGGGCAGCGGTGCGAGATCGTCCGCCGGCTCGAACTGCCGTCCGGGACCCGTACCCTCTACCTCGGGACACCGCGTGGCTGAGCCCGGTGCCCCGGGGGAGCAGCGCATCGAGCTGCGAGCCCTGGTGGAGGTGGTCGCGCTCTGCGGCTTGGCGATCGCCCAACCGCTGCTGGACGTGACCGGCAAGAGTCCGGACTTCTTCCTCTTCCACGGCGCCGACCGTTGGGACATCCTGCTGCTGGTGACGGCCTACACGGTGCTGCCGCCGCTGGTGCTCTGGGGGAGCGGGGCACTGCTCGGGCTGTTGGCCCGCCGGGTCGCCGGACGGGACCGGGGGCGGACGGTCCGCGCCGTACTGCACACCGCGACCCTGGGGCTGCTGCTCGTCGTCCTGGCGGTCCAGGTGGGCAAACACCTCACCCCGGTACGCGGGGTACCGCTGGTCCTGCTGGCGGCGGCGGTCGGCGCCGCCGGGGCGTACGCGTACCGGCGCTGGCAGGTCACCGGCCAGGTCTTCCGGTTCGCCGCGCTCGGTCCACCGGTCTTCGTGCTGCTCTTCGTCTTCACCTCGTCCGCCTCGGCCGTGCTGCTGCCGGGTGAGCGGGCCGAGGCCCAGGTCGAGGCCGAGGTCGAGGCCGGGGCCAGCGGGGACGGGACCGCCCATCCGCCGGTGGTGATGCTGGTCCTGGACGAGTTTCCGCTCACCTCCCTGCTGGACGACACGGGTGCGATCGACGCCCGGCGCTATCCGAACTTCGCCCGACTGGCCGGGGAGTCGACCTGGTACCGCAACGCGACCGGGGTGAGCGGCTACACCCCGTACGCGCTGCCGGCGATGCTGACCGGCCGGTATCCGGACCAGCAGCAGGCGCCGCACCACTCGCGCTATCCGGACAACCTGTTCACCGCGTTCGCCGGGCCGTACCAGATCCAGGCCCAGGAGAGCATCACCCAGCTCTGTCCGCCGCGACTCTGCCCGGACCGGGCCGCCGGATCCGCCCGGGGCGGCCTGCCGACGCTGCTGCGGGAGAGCGCCACCCTGTTGGAGCAGATCGTCTCGCCCTCCGAGACCGGGCACCGCGACCCCGAGGACTCGTACCGGGAGATCACCCGGCGCGAGGCCGGCGGTGCCGAGGCGGCGGCGCCGACGGATCCGCAGTTCCGCTGGGGGGCGCTGGACGAGAACCAGCCGGCCCGGTTCGCCGACTTCCTCGCCACCCTCCGGCCGACCGCCCGGCCGACGCTGCACTTCCTGCACCTGCTGCTGCCGCACTCGCCGTGGAACTACCTGCCGTCCGGGATCCGCTACGGCTCGCCGGACGGGATGCCCAACGACGGCGACGGCTGGGTCGAGCTGGCCCACCGGCGGTATCTGCTGCAACTTGGCTACACCGACCGGCTGCTCGGTGAGACGCTGCGCCGGCTGGACGAGACCGGCCTCTACGACGACGCGTTGGTGGTGCTCACCGCCGACCACGGGGTGAGCTTCACCCCGGGTGTGCAGGGGCGAGGGCTCGGCGCGGTGGAGCGGGCGCCGGGCGAGGTGCTCTGGGTGCCGCTCTTCGTGAAACGGCCGGGGCAACGGGCCGGCGCGGTCGACGACCGGAACTGGGAGCACGTCGACCTGCTGCCGACCGTCGCCGATCTGGCCGGTGTCGAGGTGCCGTGGCGGACCGACGGTGCTTCGGCGCTGCGTACCACCCGGGCGCCGGGAGACAAGCACTACTACGACCAGCCGGGCCAGCCGCGTACCGTGCCGGGCGACGTCTTCGCCGACGTGGTCGCCGGCCGGGCGGTCCCGGTGCTTCCGGCGCAGCCTCGACCGGAACTGATCGGTCGGTCCGTCGCCGAGCTACCGACAGGGCCCGAGGCCGGCTCGGTGACCGTGCGGAACCGGTCTGATTTTGATCATATCGACCGCTCGGGTGGCCAGCTGCCGGCGCTGGTCTACGGCACCGTTCCCGACTCGGTGCCCAACGGCACCCTGCTGGCGGTCGCGGTCAACGGTCGGATCGGTGCGGTGGCTCCGGTGGTGGCGCCGGACCCGGGCGGGCAGCGGTTCGCTGCCCTGGTGTCGGACGAGTCGTTCTTCCTGCCGGGCCGGAACACCGTCGACGTTTTCCAGGTCACCGACACCGGCACCCTGCGGCCGCTGAGTCACTGACCGGTCCCGGGCTGGGCAGCCGGCGACCCGGGGTCGAGGGCTGCCCGGTCCGGCCGGACTAGCAGGTTTCGTCCCGGCCGCAAACGTGTGACCAGCGTGATCCTTCACTCACCGGCAGGCCATGCGAGGTTCTCGGCTACCCTGCACGTTTACCGTAAAAAGTGAAGGCAATTCAACGTAGATTCTGCCGGCGAAGCGAGGATCACATGACGGATGTCAAACTCGACCACCCGGGCGGCCAGCTGTCGATTCCGGTCAAGCCTGCGGTCGACGGCCCAGCCGGCATCGCCACGGGCAACCTGTTGAAGGAGACGGGGTACGTCACCTACGACCCCGGCTACGTCAACACCGCGGCCTGCTCCTCCGAGATCACCTACATCGACGGCGACGCGGGCATCCTGCGTTACCGGGGTTACCCGATCGAACAGTTGGCCGAGAAGTCCTCCTTCCTGGAGGTGTCGTACCTGCTGATCTACGGTGAGCTGCCCACCGAGGCGCGGCTCGCCGAGTTCGATGAGCGGATCCGGCGGCACTCGCTGCTGCACGAGGAGATGCGGCGCTTCTTCGACGGCTTCCCCCGGGACGCGCACCCGATGGCCGTGCTCTCCTCGGCGGTGAGCGCGATCTCGACCTTCTACCAGGACAGCCTCGACCCGTTCGACCGGGAGCACGTGCAGATCTCCACCGTGCGGCTGATGGCCAAGGTGCCGACGATCGCGTCGTACGCGTACAAGAAGTCGATCGGGCAGGCGATGCTCTACCCGGACAACTCGCTCGGGTACGTCGAGAACTTCCTCCGGATGACCTTCGGGGTGCCGGCGGAGCCGTACGAGGTCGACCCGGTCGTGGCCCGGGTGCTGGACATGCTCCTGCTGCTGCACGCCGACCACGAGCAGAACTGCTCCACCTCCACGGTCCGGCTGGTCGGCTCGAGCCAGGCGAATCTCTTCGCCTCGGTCTCCGCCGGGGTGAACGCGCTGTTCGGCCCGTTGCACGGCGGCGCCAACCAGGCGGTGCTGGAGATGCTGGAAGAGATCAGGGTCGGCGGCGGTGACGTGCCGGCCTTCGTCCGGCGGGTCAAGGACAAGGAGCCGGGCGTCAAGCTGATGGGCTTCGGGCACCGGGTCTACAAGAACTACGACCCTCGGGCCGCCATCGTGAAGCAGGCCGCCCAGGACGTACTGGCCCGGATGAACAAGCCGGACCCGCTGCTGGACCTCGCGCTGCAGCTGGAGGAGATCGCCCTCGCCGACGACTACTTCGTGTCCCGCCGGCTCTACCCGAACGTCGACTTCTACACCGGCCTCATCTACAAGGCGATGGGCTTCCCGACCAAGATGTTCACGGTGCTCTTCGCGCTCGGGCGGCTGCCCGGCTGGATAGCGCAGTGGCGTGAGATGATCTCGGACCCGGAGACCAAGATCGGCCGTCCCCGGCAGCTCTACACCGGCGCCGCCCAGCGGGACTACGTACCGGTCGAGAAGCGCTGACCCGCACCGGGCCGCGGGGCCCGGGTCGTTCACCGGCCGTCGACGCGTACCCGCGTCGGCGGCCGGTTCCTGTCACGGGTGGCCCGGTGCCGGACGAAATCCCCTTTCCGTGTAATGGCTCTCACGCTGGGTAGTCGGCGGTGGCTACGTGCCCGACCGCGTCAAAGCGGTGCGAACCGCTGCGTAGAAGGAGCCTGTGATGACTCATATGTCACGTTCGGCGCGACCCAGCCATGCTGGCGACGGCCACGACGGCGAGTTCGAGTTCTGGCGCAACCACGCGCACATCTCCCTCCAGCCGGTGGCCGCGCCATCGATCCTGGGCCTCTTCGGTTACGCGGCCGCGACCTTCGTCGTCGCCACGCACCTCGCCGGCTGGTACGGCGATTCCGCCACCCAGACGTTCCTGTTCCCGTTCGCCGCGATGCTGGGTGGGCTCGCGCAGTTCCTCGCCGGGATGTGGGCGTACCGGGCGCGGGACGGGCTGGCCACCGCCATGCACGGCATCTGGGGCGGCTTCTGGCTCTCCTACGGGATCCTCTATCTGCTGATCGCGGTCGGGGTGCTGGTCCAGCCGACCCCGTTCGTCGCGCTCGGGTTCTGGTTCGCCGCCCTCGCCGCGATCACCTGGTCCGGGGCGTTCGCCGCGCTGGCCGACAACATCGGCCTGACCCTCGTGCTGGCGACCCTGGCCGCCGGAGCCAGCTGTCTGGCCGTGGGCCAGATCGCCGACATCTCGCCGTGGCGTACCGCCGGTGCCTACATCCTGATCGCCTCGGCGGTGATCGGCTGGTACACCGCGACGGCGATGATGCTGGAGGGCACGTTCCGCCGGGTCATCCTGCCGATCGGCAAGCTGCGCGGCCCGAACGTCCCGGGTCGGGAGCCGCGCCAGGTCATCCAGTTCATGGCGGGCGAACCGGGCATCAAGGTCGGCCAGTAGCGGTCGGGCCGGCGCCGCGACCGGTTTGACGTTTTCCGCAGGTTGTTCGGGTTTATCCCGATAACGTGGTGGTGCGCGGCGTCCGCGACGACGACCGGGCGACGGCGAACGGGGGAACGATGCGGGGAGCACCGGAGGACATGCCCGACGGCATACCGGAGATGCCCGACGCGACGCTTGACGTGCCCGAGGGCAACGGTCAACCCCTGCCCCGCGCACTCGGGCTGCTGAGTCTCGGCCTCGGTGTCGCGGCGCTCGCGGCGCCGCACCAGGTCGGCAGGCTGATCGGACTGGACGACTCGGCACCGACCCGCTCCGTCGTACTGCGGGCGGTCGGTGCCCGGGAGCTGGTGCCGGTCCCCGGGTTGCTGTTCGCCCGCCGGCCGGCCGGCTGGGCCTGGTTCCGGGTCGGCGCGGACCTGCTCGACCTGCTGCTGCTCGCCCGGGAGCTGCCGCACCGGCGCGGCGAGCGCCGCCAGCGGGTCGCCGCCACCCTGGGCGCCGTCGCCGGGATCACCGCCGTCGACGTGCTGGCTGCGGTACGCAGCGGCCGCTCCGCCGGAGCGCGGCGCCGGACGTTACGGGCCAGCGCCACGGTCACCGTTAACCGGCCGGCCGACGAGGTCTACCGGTTCTGGCGGGACTTCGAGAACCTGCCCCGGTTCATGTACCACCTGGAGTCCGTCCGCTCCGACGGCGACGGGCGGTCGCACTGGACCGTCCGGGGCCCGGGCGGGCGCCGCGTCGGGTGGGACGCCGAGCTGGTCGAGGAGAACCTCAGCGAGACGATCGCCTGGCGTTCGGTGCGCGGTGCCCGAGTGCCCAACGCGGGTCGGGTCCGGTTCGCCCGCGCGGCCGGCGGCCGGGGCACCGAGGTCCGGGTCGATCTGGTGTACGCGCCGCCGGGCGGCGCGGTGGGCCGGGCCGTCGCGCAGCTCTTCGGCGAGGAGCCCGGGCAGCAGATCCGGGACGACCTGCGCCGGTTCAAGCAGGTCATCGAGACCGGCGAGGTGGTTCGGTCGGACGGCAGCCCGAACGGGCTGGCCACCCCGCAGCAGGTGCTCCAGAAGCCGGCGCGTCCGCAGGCCCTGCGCCCGGGCAGCTGACCGACCGCGCACACCGGAGGTGGTGCATGAAGGCGAACTGCTGGCAGGGCCGGAACAGCGTCCAGGTGGAGGAGGTGCCCGAGCCCCGGATCCTGAACGCCAGAGATGCCGTCGTACGGGTCTCCAGCACCGCGATCTGCGGCTCCGACCTGCACCTCTTCCACGGGTACATCCCGACGATGAAGCACGGCGACATCCTCGGCCACGAGTTCATGGGCGAGGTGGTGGAGGTCGGGCCGGAGGTGGGCAACCTGCGGATCGGCGACCGGGTGGTGGTGCCGTTCCCGATCGCCTGCGGCAACTGCCTGGCCTGTCAGACCGGGCTCTACTCGCTCTGCGAGAACTCCAACCCCAACGCCGGGATCGCGGAGAAGTTGCTCGGGCACTCGCCCGGCGGCCTCTTCGGCTACTCGCACATGCTCGGCGGGTACGCCGGCGGGCAGGCCGAGTACGCCCGGGTGCCGTTCGCGGACGTCGGACCGCTGAAGGTCCCCGACGAGCTGCCCGACGAGAAGGTGCTTCCCCTCGCCGACATCTTTCCGACCGCCTACATGGGTGCCGAGATGTGCGGGCTGGGCGGTGGTGAGGTCGTCGCGGTCTGGGGCGCCGGGGCGGTGGGCCTGCTGGCGATGCGCAGCGCCTACCTGCTCGGCGCGGAGCGGGTGATCGCGATCGACCGGTACCCGTACCGGCTGCGGATGGCGCAGGAGCGGGCCGGCGCGGAGCCGCTGAACTACGAGGAGGTCGACGTCGTCGAGGCGCTGCGGGAGATGACCGGCGGCCGGGGCCCGGACGCCTGCATCGACGCGGTCGGCATGGAGGGACACCACTCGTCGGCGGTGCTGTCCGGCTACGACCGGGTCAAGCAGTCGGCCCGGTTGGAGACCGACCGGCCGCACGCGCTGCGCGAGGCGATCATGAGCTGTCGCAACGGCGGCACGGTCTCGGTGATCGGGGCGTACGCGGGCTTCGTGGACAAGTTTCCGATCGGCTCGCTGATGAACCGGTCGCTGACGCTGCGCAGCGGGCAGTGCCACGTGCAGCGCTACACCCGGATGCTGCTGGACCGGATCCGTCGCGGCGAGATCGATCCGAGCTTCGTCTTCACCCACAGGTTGCGTCTGGAGGACGCGCCGATCGGCTTCGAGATGTTCCGGCAGAAGACCGACGAGTGCGTCAAGGTCGTGCTCAAGACCTGACCGGGCGGAGGCGTGATGGACGGCGTCGGTCGGCAGTGGACGACGGCGGTCCCGGTCGCGCCGCGCCGTCAGTGGTTGCGGATCTTCCTGGTCGGCCTGGCGCTCTGGCTCGCCACGGTGGTGGTCATCTTCCTCACCGGGAACCCGACCCTGCTGCCCACCCTGGTGCTGCTCGGCAGCTTCCTGGTGCCGGTGACCTTCGTGGCCTGGGCGTTCCAGCGCCGGGACACCGGCGAGGTCACCGTCAGCGCCGTCTTCGGCACCTTCCTCGCCGGGGGCGTGCTGGGAATCCTCGCCTCGGCCGTGCTGGAGTCGTACCTGCTGCGCCCGTCGGTGCTGCTCTTCCTCGGTGTCGGTCTGATCGAGGAGGCCGCCAAGCTGGCCGCGCTGGCGCTGCTGACCCGAGGGCTGCGCGCCAAGACCGTCCGGGACGGGATGGTCCTCGGTGCCGCGGTCGGCTTCGGCTTCTCCGCGCTGGAGTCCGCCGGCTACGCCTTCATCGCGCTCTTCACCGTGCAGGGTCTGTCGGTGGTGCAGGTGGTGCAGACGGAGATCCTGCGTGGGTTGGTGGCGCCGGTCGGGCACGGGCTCTGGACCGCCATCCTCGGCGGTGTGCTCTTCGCGCCGAGCGGCCGGGAGCACTTCGTGGTCGGTCTGCGGCTGCTCTTCGCCTATCTGGGGGTGGCGATCCTGCACGCGCTCTGGGACGCGATGCACGTGATCGCGTTCTACCTGACTCTCCTCTTCACCGGCGCGCGCGGCCCGCTCACCCTGGACGGTTCCCTGGCCCGACTGACCCCGACCCAGGCGGTGTGGATGCCGGTGCTGGAAGGGCTTGGGCTGACGATCGTCGCCGCGATCGGGGTCGTCTGGCTGGTGGTGCTGTGGCGGTCCGCCCCGCCCGGGTCGGGGCGACCGGCGAGCGGGTGGCGGGTGCCGACCGGTTGGGACAGGGCAGCGGCACCGCGCCCCTGAGCCGGACCGGACCCGGGCGCCCGGGCCGCGACCGCCGCCGGTGCGACGCGGGCTGGTCGGCCGCGGCGAGCCGCAGCACGCCCCAGGCGGCCAGGCCGGCGCCGGCCGCCGCGGCGAGCCCGCCCCGGTAGCCGCCCACCGTCCGGTCCCCGAGCAGCAGCATGGCGATGGCCGCCGAGGCGATCGGGTTGGCCAGCGTGACGGTGGCCAGGGGCGCGCCGAGGCCGGCACCCCGGTAGGCGACCTGGGACAGCAGCAGCCCGGCGGCGGCCATCCCGGCCAGCGCCGCGGCCAGGCCGACGGTGGGGAACGCCGGGCCGCCGCCGGTGACGAGGCCGGAGACGAGTTGGGTGAGCGCGGAGGCCACCGCGAAGGCGATCCCGGCCGCGGTCGCGGTGAGCAGGCTGCGCGACAGCGCCGACCGGCTCGCCCGGCCGGCGAGGACCAGCACTCCGACCAGTGCCGCCGCGACCCCGGCCAGCGCCCAGCCCTGCCCGGGGAGCAGGTCGTGGTCGCCCGCACCGGGCACTGTCAGCGTGAGCAGTAGCACCAGGCCGGCCACCGTGGCGGCGGCGCCGGACCACTGCCGGGCCGATGCCCGGCGGCCGATGGCGGCCGCCGCGATCGGCAGCGCGAGCACCAGGGTGAGTACGCCCAGCGGCTGCACCACCGAGAGCGGCCCGTAGGCCAACGCGGCGACGTGCAGGGTCGCGCCGGTGCCGTTGCCGGCCACCGACACCCACCAGCCGGGCCGACGCAGGACGGTGCCGAGATAGCCCCGCCCCGCGTCCCCCGCCGGCCCGGCCTGGGCGGCGAGCCGTTCCTGCAGCACCGCCGCGCCCGCGTACGCCGCCGCGGAGGCCACCGACAGGACGATCGCCAGGACGGGTGCGATCACGGTCGGCCCCCGGGACCATGAATCGTCATGAGCTCATGATCCTCCGTGGCCGCCCTCCTGGCGTCCCCCCGTGGTGGGCATCACCCGTACGCCGCTGGGCGTAGGCGGGCTCCTCCCGGGTCGGCCGCAGGGGTGAGCGTCTCCCTCACCATTGTCGGTGCGGCTCCCGCCCCGCCGTGCCGGTCCGGCTAGCGTGCCAGCGCGAACCAGGCGGCGAGCGCGCCGATCAGCAGCAGGCCGATCGCGGCCTGGAGCAGCAGCGCCGGCCCGAGGTGCGACCATACGGTCGGGGTACGCGGCGTGAGCAGTTGCCCGGTGGTGAGGTTGACGATCCGCTCCACCCGGGGCGCGAGCCCGGCATCCTTCTGCGAGCGTACGGTCACCTGGACGTGGTCGGCCGGCTCCAGCGCGCTCTGCGGCAGGTGCCCGTGGATTTCCATCTCGCAGAGCACACCGCTGCCGTCGCGCAGTCGCAGCGGTGTCACCAGGAACTCCGGCCCCTGGCGCAGTTCCTTCCACTTGCGTCGGGCTCCGCTGCGGGCACCCGCCCGGAGCACCGAGGCGAGCAGCAGCAGGGCGACCCTGACCACCGCCGCCGTGCCGAGTACGGCGACCAGGACGGGCTGCCGGACCCGGATCTGGCGGGAGTAGCCCTCCATCAGCCGTACGACGTGACCGGTGATGACCGGTCCGGGACGCCAGGCGACCCGTTCGGGAAACAGTTCACCGTCCATGTGTTCACCACCGAGAGTCCGCTCCCCGGTACGAATTGTATCGATCATGACGAATGAACCCGCAGTGAGTGAATCGATTTCACCTATGGTGACGATTTGCTCACTCCTGGCTGCTTGGGGCCGTACCGGACGGCCGGGGGTTCGGCCGTCGGCCCTTCAGGTGACAAGCCGACCGGCGTGGGTAACCCCGACACGACCTTGGAGAGGGGACGACCCATGCAGCTGTCCTTCCTGCGTCCGATCTGTGCCCATCCCGGCCCGTGGACGTCGGTCTACCTGGACGCCTCCCGGGACACCCACGACGCCCATCCCGCGCTCGACCTGCGATGGCGGGCCCTCCAGGAACGGCTGGCGGCACAGCGCACCGACCCTCGTGACGTGGCGGCCCTCGACGACGTGGTGCGAGGACACGACCCGATGCCCGGCGACTACGGGCTCGCCGCGTTCGCCACCGGCGGCGAGGTGGTGCTCACCGAGTACCTCTCCGCCCCGCCGCGCAAGGACATCGCCGCCCACGGGCTGGTCGCGCACACCATGCCGCTGGTCGCCCAGCGCCGTGAGCAGGTGCCCTGGGTCCGGGTCCTGGCCAGCCGCACCGGCGCGGACGTGAACGCGGTGAGCGCCGGTGGCGTACCCCGGCACGCGCACGTCAAGGGCGGCAACCAGTGGCCGCTGCGCAAGGTGCACCCGGGTGGCTGGTCGCAGCCGCACTACCATCACGCCGCGGAGCAGGCCTGGCGACGCAACGCCGGGGACGCCGCCGCGGCCACCGCCGCACTGGCCGAGCGGGTCGGCGCCGAGGTGATCGTGGTCGCCGGGGAGACCAGAGCCCGGCAGTTGCTCGCCGCCCAGCTTCCCGAGTTCTGGCAGGACCGAATGGTGCAGACCGATGCCGGCTTCCCGGCCGCCGGCGCCGACCAGACCGCCCTGGACGACGTCACCGTGCAGGCCATCGCCGAGGTGGCCGCCGCGCACACCGACGTGGCGATGGACAGGTTCGGCATGCAACGCGACGTCGGTGCCGGGATCGATGCGGTGGTGACCGCACTGCAACGCGGCCAGGTCGACACGATGCTGATCGTGGACGACCCCTCGTCCGTCGAAGAGCTCTGGATCGGTCCGGAGCCTACCGACATCGCCACCGGTCCCGACGAACTCCGGGCGATGTCCGTCGCGCACCCGCAGCGGGTACGCGCAGACGCGGCCCTGGTCCGCGCGCTGGTCGGTACCGATGCCGGGGTCACGGTGCTCGGCCCCGAGCAGGCGCCGGACCTCACCGACGGGATCGGCGCGGTCCTCCGCTACGTCGACGCCAGCACCCCGGCCGGTCACCATGGCTGACCCGGGCCGGTCCGCGCTGCGGGCGGGCACGGCGACCACCGGCCGCACCGTCGCGGACCTGTTGGTCGAACGGCTGCGAGCCTGGCGGGTACCCCGGGTGTTCGGGCAACCCGGCGAGGGAGTGGCGCTGATCGTCGAGGCACTGCGCCGGGCCGGCGGCGATCCGGACCTGGTGCCGTCCCGCCAGCCGGAGGCGGCCGGCTTCATGGCGGCGGGCCACGCCAAGTACACCGGCACGGTCGGGGTGTGCCTGGCCACCCAGGGACCGGGTGCGCTGCACCTGCTCGGCGGCCTCTACGACGCCAAGCTGGACAGCAAGCCGATGGTCGCGATCATCGGGCAACGGACGTACAGCGCGCTGGGCAGCGCGTACCAGGAGATCGAGCTGCCTCGGCTGTTCGCTGACGTGTGCGCCCAGTTCCTGCGTACCGGCGCGGTGCCGGAACAGCTGCCCTACCTGCTCGACCAGGCGATCCGGACCGCCGTGTCGACCCGGAGCCCGACCTGCCTGGTGGTGCCGCACGACCTGCTCGGGCAGCCGGTACCCGACGGAATGCCGCACCCCGACGGCGGCGGTGTGCTCGGCGCGGCCCCCGGCCTGCCCCCGGCCCGGGTGCTGCCGCACGACGAGGACCTGGACGCCGCCGCCCAACTGCTCGGCGCGGGGCGACGGGTCGCGATCCTGGTCGGCCAGGGTGCCTACGGTGCCGCCGACGAGGTGGTCGAGCTGGCCGACCGGCTCGACGCCGGGGTGGCGACCTCGCTGCTGGGTAAGCCGGTGCTGGACGAGCGGCTGCCCTACCACACGGGCGTACTGGGTCAGGTCGGCACGGTGGCCAGCGCGCAGTTGATGGCCGGCTGCGACACCCTGGTGATGATCGGCACCAACGACCCGTGGACCGGCTACTACCCGGTGCCGGGCCAGGCCAGGGCGGTACAGATCGACATCGACGGCAGTCGACTGGCCAGCCGCTATCCGGTCGACGTTCCGCTGGTCGGAGATGCCCGGGAAACCCTGCGAGCGCTGCTGACCAGGGTGCCGCAGCGGCAGAACCGGGACTGGCGCGGCACGATCGAGGGAGTCGTCGACCGGGCCAGGACCGAGTGCGACGCCCGGGCGGAGGAGCGGACCGCCCGGTTGAACCCCCGGCTGGTGCTCCGGGAACTCTCGCCGCGGCTGTCGGCGGGCGCCCTGGTCGCGGTGGACGTCGGGTCGGTGACCTACTGGTACGCCCGGCACCTGCAACTACCGCCCGGTGCGCGGGCACACATCTGCGGCACGCTCGCCTCGGTCGGTTCGGCGGTGCCGTACGCCATCGCGGCCAAGTTCGCCCAGCCGGACCGGCCGGTCTTCGTCCTGCTCGGCGACGGTGCGATGCAGTCCGGTGGGCTGGCCGAGCTGATCACCGTGGCCCAGCGCTGGCCGGAGTGGCCGGATCCCCGGCTGGTGCTGTTGGTGCTCAACAACTCCGACCGGGCCGGCCGGGGCGGCGAGCCGGAGCGGGGGCCGGAGACCGGCCCCGTCCGGGCACCCTCGCCGGAGCTGGACCGGCCGACCGCACCCGGACTGCCGACGCCCGCGGCGGTACGCGCCGGAGACATCCCGTACGCCGGCTGGGCCCGGCTGCTCGGGCTGCACGGCGTCGCGCTCGACCGACCGGACCAGATCGGGTCGGTCTGGGATGAGGCGATCGCCGCCGACCGGCCCACCCTGATCGAGGCGATGGTCGATTCGTCGGCGCCGCTGGACGCACCGGAACAGCCCTTCGCCGACCTGCGTGGCCCGACCCCGGGCGAGGTCGAGGAAGGGGCGGGCACGGCGGTGCGGCACCGGGCGCAGATCCTGCGGGAACGCGCCGCCAACGGCGCGGACCTGGTCTGACAACTTCTGGCGGTCGGGGGCACCCGCCTGGTCAGAAGAGAAGGTTGCCCCCCAGGGGCCGGCTGCTTGCGCAGCCGGCCCGCCCAGGGTGTCGTCAGCCGGCGCAGAGCACGATGTCGGCGGTCAAGGTACCGGTCGACGGAACCTTGAACACGGCGGGCTTAGGCCGACGGTTGTGTGGCACTCCGCCGTTCTGCCCCGCCGACACGGCCGGTCCGGTGGCGGTGCACCGCAGGTACGGGCCGTCGTAGGACCGCTGTTCGTCGGAGACGTTGTAGCTGAGGTGGATCGGCTGCCTGGGTAGTACCCGCAGGCTGTACTGGCCGTTGGTCAACCAGGTCGAACCGACGATGTCGCCGGTGACGTGGTTGTGCACCAACACCCAGCCCGAGCCGAAGGGGCGGCTGTCCTGTTTGCTGAACGTCCCCCGCACCTCGGTGCCGGGTCGCATGGACATGTCGTAGCCGCTCGTGGTGCCGACGGTGACCGTGGTGGCAGCGGCTCGGTAGCGGTTGGGCACCCCGCCCGCCCACTGCCCGAATCCGTTCCGGTTGAAGAACAACGGCCAGGCGTAGGGGCCGAGGCCGGTGACCTCGTAGCGGCCGTCGGAGTCGGTGACGGCCGAGCCGGGCGGCCCGGTGCCGGGGTGGTAACCCAGCAGACTGACCCGGACATTGGCCAGCGGGGTGCCGGTCTGCTCGTCGGTGACCCGGCCGCTGATGCTGCCGGCCCGGTCGAGCCGCACGGTGGGGCCGGCGACGGTGCTGCCGCTGCTGGCCACGACAGTCACCGCGGCCCGCTGGTCACCGGTGCCGCCGGTCGCGCCCACCCACTGCCGGCCGTACGAACGGTCACCTACCGGTTCGGCGAACAGGTTGTACGAGCCGGGCTCGAGTGGGCCGATCCGCACCTGGCCGGCGCTGTTCGAGCAGATGCCGTAGCCGTCGGGCAGCCGTGGGCCCTTCGCCGGAAGTGCGTGGACACACATGTCGGCCAGCGGGTGGCCGGTGGTCCGGTCGACGACGGTGGCCGTGATCCAGGCGGGCTTGCGCAGGGCGACGGTCACCTCCACCGTCTGGTCCGGCACCGGGGTGATCCAGTCGGTCCAGGTGGCGAGGTACAGGTTTCGCGGAGTGACGATACTGAACCGGTGCGGCTGCGTCGGTCGATCGGGGATCGTGACGGTGCCGGTGCCGTTACTGCACCAATCGTCCGCGCAGAAGCTGGCGATCGGCTGGGCGGTGTCGGCGTCCACCGCTGAGATCCGGATCGAGCCGACGGGCAGCAGACTGTCCGTGACCTCGCTGTCCTGGTTCGCCGTCACGATGATGCGGTCCGCCGTCTCCGGGCTGCGCTTCCCCTTGTAGTACTGGTAGCGGCCATCGTGTGAGTAGGCCAGTAGGTATGAACCGGTCAGCAGCTGCGAGACCTCGAACCGGCCCTCGCCGTCGGTGGTCGAGGTGCCGCCCTCGCTTCCTCGGCTGGTGGTGATCTCGACGGAGGCGTCGGCCAGCGGAGCGCCGGAGGCGGTGGTGAGCCTGCCGGAGATGCCTCCGGTGCCGAGCAGGGTGTCGTCGACGACGGTGTTACCGCCCGCCGTGACGTCGAACCAGGTTGCGTCCGCGTGGTCGATCTTTCCCGGCACGTACTGCGCCTGGGGGGAGCCGGGTACGGGTGAGAAGGAGACGGTGTAGCTGTCGGCGGGAGTGGTGAACTCGTACCGCCCGTCCGTGTCGGTTGTCGCGTAGCCGGCGTACGGGTGCTCCCGCCCGTCGAACGCGATCAGCAGATCAGAGACCGGGTTGCCGGCCGAGTCGCGGATCTGACCGGTGATGGTTCCGGTGTCGGCTGCTGCCAGTGCCGGTGGTGCGGCGGGCAGGAGCAATGCCCCGACGATCGTCCCGGCCAGGCCGGCACGCCCCAGGAGTGCAACAGGCATCAGTGTCCTCAGTGGTGAAAGTACGGGCCGCGTTTCGGCGCTGTCTCGCCAGCCTGGCCCCGGGTCCCGGGTTCGAACCGGCAGCGGTGATGGTAATGGATCCCGCTTGGGGAGTCGCTCGATATCTCACGACCGGGGCGAACGGGACGACCGCGACGACGAAGTGGCTGGCGTACCGAGACCGCCGGCCGGTCCGATAGCGCAACTGGGTCACATCGGTCGATCACCGGTCCGGCCGGTCCCGGGCAACTCGACCCGCACGGAGCGTGCCGGGCCGGAGGCGCTGCCGCCGGACATAACCGGCCGTCCTCCGGATTGTGCCCGCGAGGTTGCTGACCGCCCGTTTAGACCCGATCCGGACGGGAAGCCCCGGCCGGGGAGCGTGGACCAGGGAGGTGAGCCCGGTGCGGGAGATGCAGGAATGGCTGGCCGCGGACGGGTCCGGGCTCCCGCCGGACCGGATCGTGTCGCCGGAGAGTGCCGGGCGGGTGCTGCTGGCCGTGGCGTCCCGCGCGGTGCGCGGCCGGGACTGCGCCGACCTCGGTTACCACCCGCTGCTGTCGCGCTTTCGAGGTGCGCCGGAGGCGGTACGCCGCTCCGCGCTGGCGCGGGCGGCCACCAGGACCGCGCTCACCGGCGGGCAGGCCGGAGCGCTCGACGCCGAGCAGGTGGCCCGGTGGATGGTCGGGCACTATCCGCCGCGCTGGTATCCCGGGGTCGTGATCGGCTCTCCGCACGGCGCAGCGGTTCACCTGGCGACCGCGATGGGTGCGCCGTGGCTGCCGGTCGGCTTCGACGTGGCGGTGCAGTGGCCGGGCGGCCGGGTCGACAGACCGGTCGAGGCGTCGACGTACGGCGCTCGGGTCGCGGAACGGCTGATCGCGGGCAACCCGGGGGTAGGGGTGCGGCAGGTCCACGATCCGGTCGGTCGGGGCGTACTGGCCGGCTCGACGGTGTCGCTGGTGGTTCGCTGGCAGCGGCTGCCGGAGGCGTACCGGGAGTTCCTGGGCAGTCGGCTGGCGCCGGGCGCTCCGGTACTGCTGCTGCGCGACGTGCGCACCTGGCCGGTCCTCGACCCGGGCGGCGGGTACAGCTTCCAGCTCGGCGGGCCGGCCAGCGGGCTGGAGCCGACGGACTTCCGGGCCGGCGGCGATCTGCTCGGGCAGGTGCTGCGGGGAGCCGGCGGTGACGGGGCGAGTTGGGACGCGCCCGAGGGTGGCCGTCCGGGCTACGCCGAACAGGGCGTCGAGCCCGGTTTCGAGTCCAGCCTGCTGGACTGGGTACGCGCCGCCGGCAGCCCCGTGCACCGGGTGCTGTTTCCCGGCCCGGACGCGCTGAGCGCCGCCGCCGCGGACGTGTACCGGGCCTGGCTGCGCGGAGCCGGCAAGAGCGGTGACCGGTGCGTGGTGGAGTGCGGGCGGCTGATCGACCCGTGGCAGGTGGTCCGGGCCGGGCTGGTGCCGTACTGGTGTGAGAACGCCACCGAGCGGAGCGTGACCGGAGCGGAGTGGTGGCTCGCCGGCAGCGCGCCGTTCAGCTCGCTGGACGTCCTGCCGGAACCGCCGGGGCTGCGGTCGCCGGCGCTGGCCGGGCTGCCGCAGTGGCTCGCGGTGGCCTCGTTCGGGCGCCGCCGCCGGGCGGTGGACCGGGTGGCGGCGCGCGGCTACCCGGTCACCTCGGTGGCCACCCGGCACGCCACCGAGGTGCTCCGGAACCAGCCCTACGACCTGCCGGCGCCCGCCCCGCTGCGGGTGGTGGAGGCGCTGGCCGGGCTGCGGGCCAGTGGCACCCCGCAGGGGCTGCTGGTCTGCTGATCCCTGATCGCAAAATCTCCTCGCGGACGTCACGTCCCGTGATTGAGTACCTACAGGGCGGGAAGAACGCTGACTGCTACTGGTCATTAGCGCTGGTTATCGCAGCGCGAGGTGACGTTCGCCCGTTCAGCTTGGCTACGTGTTCGCTTCCGGCGCGGTGACGTCCCGTACGGCACCGGTGACCGGATTCGCACATCCCGGGCGGGGGACCTTCCTGAGGGAGGCGCGGATGTTCGGACAGATCACCACCACACCACCAGCCGAACGGGGGCTGGAGGACCTGGACGCGGCCGCGCTGGCGTACGCGGCCAGAATCGCCGGCCTGCCGCCGGAACGCCGGCAGGAGGCCCGGGACGACCTCGTCCGGTTCGCCCTGCCGTTCGCCGGCAGGCTGGCCCGGCGGTACCGGGGCCGGGGCGAACCGCTGGAGGACCTGGAACAGGTGGCCCGACTGGGCCTGGTGAACGCGGTCGACCGGTACGACCCGGAACGTGGCTCGTTCACCGCGTACGCCGCGATCACCATCGTCGGCGAGATCAAGCGGCACTTCCGGGATCGCACCTGGGGTGTGCACGTACCCCGGCGACTGCGCGACCTGATCCTGGAGGTCGGCCAGGCGACGGCGGCGTTGACCAGCGAATTGTCCCGCTCGCCGAGCGTGGCCGAGCTGGCCGCCAGGTTGGAGACGCCGGAGGAGGAGATCCTCGCGGCGCTGGAGTCCGCCGCCGGCTACAGTCCGGCGTCGCTGAACGCGCCGGTCGGCGGGGAGAGTTCGGCGGAGTTCGGTGACCTGGTCGGCGAGTCCGACACGGACCTGGAGTCGGTGGACGACCGGGTGACGGTCAGCGGGCTGCTCGGCCGGCTGCCCTGGCGGGAGCGGCGGATCCTCGCGATGCGCTTCTACGGCAACCAGACCCAGGCCGAGATCGCCGCCCGGTTCGGCATCTCGCAGATGCACGTCTCCCGGCTGCTCTCCCGGGCGCTCACCTGGCTGCGCCAGGCGATGCTCGCCGACTCGCCGGCGCCGTGGCAGACCGGCGGGGCCGACGCGGGCGGCCAGCCGGCCCGGCTCTCGGTGCGCCAGGTGGGGGAGCGGGTGGTGGTCGAGGTGACCGGGGAGATCGACCGGGACACCGCCGAGCAGTTGCGCCAGGCGGTGGTCGAGGCGGTCGCCGACCGGCACCCGGCGGAGGTGGCGATCGACCTGACCGACGTGGCGAGGTTGGACGGCCCGGCCCTGGCCGCCCTGGTCGCCGGCCGGGACGCCGCGCACCGGGCCGGTGTCCGGTGGCGGTTGGCCCGCGCCCAACCCGTGGTACAGCATTCGCTCAACGCCGCCGGCCTGGTCGCGCTGCCTGCGGACTGAACCGGCGCGCGGAATCCACTGGTACGTCGCCGGTCGGCGCGTGATCGGGTACGCCGCTGGTCGGCGCCTCATCGGTCGTCTTCCTCCGCGTCCTCCGGCTGGCTCTCGGGGCGCGCCCGTCCGGTACGCCAGCGCGGGCTCTCGGCGCCGCCCCGGTCGGAGTCGTCGACGTGCTCGTCGGGTCGGCTCGGCTCGAACGTCGGCCGGCGTACGTCGTCGGGCTCCGGCACCTCGATCGGTCGGGCACCGGACCCGGCCGGCGGGTGGTACGCGACCGCGGCCTCGGCACCGTGCGCCCCCTCCTCCGTGGGAACGTCGGCCTCGGGATCGTGTACCTCGTGGCGCAGTTCGTCGCCGATCAGTTGTGGTGGTCGGGTTGATCGTTGTGGTAGGTCGCGGCCGAGGTCGGCGACGAGGGGGCCGTATTTGGCGTCGAAGGCGGGGCGTTCGGAGCGGATTCGGGGCATGTGGTCGAAGTTGCGTAGGGGTGGTGGGCTGCTGGTGGCCCATTCCAGGGAGTTGCCGAAGCCCCAGGGGTCGTCGACGGTGACGGCTCGGCCGTACCGCCATGATTTCCAGACGTTGTAGAGGAAGAAGAGGGTGGAGGCGCCGAGGACGAAGGAGCTGATGGTGGAGATGGTGTTGAGGGTGGTGAAGCCGTCGGTGGGTAGGTAGTCGGCGTATCGGCGGGGCATGCCCTCGTTGCCGAGCCAGTGTTGGACGAGGAAGGTGCCGTGGAAGCCGAGGAACATGGTCCAGAAGTGGATTTTGCCGAGGCGTTCGTCGAGGAGTCGGCCGGTCATCTTGGGGAACCAGAAGTAGACGCCGGCGAAGGCGGCGAAGACGATGGTGCCGAACAGGACGTAGTGGAAGTGTCCGACGACGAAGTAGGTGTCGGTGGTGTGGAAGTCGACCGGTGGGCTGGCCAGTAGTACTCCGGTGAGTCCGCCGAACAGGAAGGTGACCAGGAAGCCGATCGAGAAGAGCATCGGGGTCTCGAAGGTCAGTTGGCCCTTCCACATCGTGCCGATCCAGTTGAAGAACTTGACCCCGGTCGGTACGGCGATCAGGTAGCTGAGCCAGCTGAAGAACGGCAGCAGCACCTGGCCGGTGGCGAACATGTGGTGTGCCCACACCGTCATCGACAGGACCGTGATCGCGATCGTGGCGGCGACGAGTCCCTTGTAACCGAAGATCGGCTTGCGGGAGAAGACCGGGATGACCTCGGTGATGATGCCGAAGAACGGTAACGCCACGATGTAGACCTCGGGATGGCCGAAGAACCAGAACAGATGCTGGAACAGGAGCGGCCCGCTGTTTGCCGGGTCGTAGACGTGCGCGCCGAGGCGCCGGTCGGCGTAGAGGGCGAGCAACGCCGCGGCCAGCAGCGGGAAGACCAGGATCACCAGCAGCGCGGTCAGCAGCATGTTCCAGGTGAAGATCGGCATCCGGAACATCGTCATCCCCGGCGCCCGCAGGGTCAGGATGGTGGTGATCAGGTTGACCGCGCCCAGGATCGTACCGAGCCCGGACAGGACCAGCCCGATGATCCACATGTCCGCGCCGATGCCCGGTGAGTGCTGCGCCCGACTCAACGGCGGGTACGCCGTCCACCCGAAGTCCGCCGACCCGTTCGGCGTCAGGAAACCCAGCAACAGCAGTGACCCACCCAGCAGGTACAACCAGTACGCCAACCCGTTCAACCGGGGGAACGACACATCCGGCGCACCCACCTGCAACGGCACCACATAGTTGCCGAACGCGAACGCCAACGGAGTCGCGAACAGCAGCAACATGATCGCGCCATGCCCGGTGAAAAGCTGGTTGTACTGCTCCGTCGACAGAAACTGCAAACCCGGACGCGCCAACTCCGCCCGCATCAACATCGCCATCACACCAGCAACGATGAAAAACGCGAACGACGTCACCAGATACAACAACCCGATCTGCTTCGCATCCGTGGTACCCAACAACCGAAGCAACGTACTGCCCGGCACCACACCCCGAACCGGCCCCGGATACCCACCCGAACCAGCGGGGGCCACGATCACCGGCTCGCGCTCTGGCTCTGGCTCGGTCACCACTCGGTTCGACATCGCCGGCTCACCCCTCGGTCACGGCTGGGACGAGGGGCGACTACCCGGTGTTCCACCGGCAAAACCCGGCAGGACACCAACTTCCGCTCTCTTTGCTTCTAACGGGTGAAAACCGGTGATACCCGCCCAGGCGCCGAGGAGCCGGAGCGGCGCCGACTCACCCGCGCACCGGCTCCGCTCGCTGCCCCGCCGCGGCCGAGCGGCGTACCCGCTCGTACAGCTCGACGTAGCGCTCGGCCATCGTCGCCGGGGTGAACCGGCGGCTGGCCTCCAGCCGGCAGTCCCGCTCGTCCAGCACGGCGACCTCCCGCACCAGATCGGCGAGGCCGTCCTCGTCGTCGGCGAGCAGGCCGGTGCGGCCGTGCTCGATCAGCTCCGGCAGGCAGCCCCGGCCGATCGCCAGCACCGGGGTACCGAGCGCCAGCGACTCGATCACCGCGGTGCCGCCGGGCTCCTCCCAGCACAGCGGGAAGAGGCTGGCCCGGGCCGCCGCCACAAGATCGTCCCGGGCACTGCCGGCCACCATCCCGACCCAGCGCACCCGGTCGTCGTCCACCAGCGGGGCAACCTGCTCGCGCCAGTACCGCACGTCCGGATTCTGTCCCGTCTCCGGCCCGGCGGCGGCCAGTTCCTCCGGCCGCCGGTACGGCCCGACCGGTCCGGCGAGCACCAGGTCGAACCCGGCCTGGTGGGCGAGTCGGGCCCCGAGGTGCTGCCCCTTGCCCGGTGTGATCCGGCCGAGGATCACCAGGTGGTCGGACTTCTCCACCGGCGGCCGGCGGTCGGCGTCCACCGCGAGCGGGGTGGCCAGGTGCACGTGCCCGACCGCGTGGTCGCGCAGCGCCCGCGGGGCCCGGGCGAGCTGTGCCGCCGAGACCCCGTTCACCCGCACCCGGCCGCCGCCGTCCAGGTATCCGTAGAGGTCGGGATGCTTGCCGAGGTCCCAGTGCAGGGTGTGCAGCGCAGGACCGCTGCCCGGACCCATCGCGGTCAGCACCGCCAGCCCGACCGCCTCCACGTGGTCGTGCACCAGGTCGATGTCGTCCCGTTCACGCAGCGCCCGGACCACCCCGTTCAGGTGCGCGTGTGAGATCCCGCAAACCTGGTTGTACGGCCGTTGCAGCGCCCCGAACTGGCCGTCGGGAAAGACCGACAGCAGTTCGTCGACCGGCAGCGTGGCGTCGCCGGTCGAGGCGAGCACCACCCGTACGCCGAGCCGGCGCAGCTCCGGCACCAGCGTGGCGACGACGTTCTCGATCCCGCCGTACCCGGGCGGTGGCACCGGAAGCCACGGGCCGGCGTTCATCAGTACCGTCAGGCTCATTGGTCCTCCCGGGCCCGCCCGGCGGGAGCGCCGTGCCCGGTCACACCGCGGCCCTGCGCGACGCCGGTTGCAGCTGCACCAGCGGCGGGCGTTCCCGGACCGAGATGTCGCTGACCACGATCTCCCGGTGCAGGTTGGGTAGCGCGCTGCTGCCGTCCCGGCGGAACTGCACCAGCAGGTTCCCCGGTGGCGCGGTCTGTTCGACCAGTCCCCGTCGGCACAGTCGCTGCCAGACCGTGTGCATGATCTGCCCGGACATCCGGCCGAGCGCCTCGGTGTCCTGGTGCCGGTGCAGGCGCTCGCCGAGGTCGACCTGGGCGAGGGCGTCCAGGCCGCACATCTCCAGCAGGTCGATCAGCATCGCCGTCTCGACGCCGTAGCCGGAGACGAAGGGCACCCGTTCGAGTACGTCCCGCCGGCCGGCGTACTCCCCGGCGAGCGGCTGGACGAACCCGGCCAGTTCCGGCCAGAAGAGGTTGAACAGCGGTCGGGCCACCAGTTCGGTCACCCGGCCGCCGCCTTCCGTCTCCACACCACCGGTGCCGACCAGCGGGCGGTGGTAGAAGCCCTTGACGAACGCGACGGAGGGGTCGGTGAGCAGTGGACCGAGCAGGCCGGTGACGAAGTGGGGCTGAAACTCCCGCAGGTCGGCGTCGACGAAGGCGACCAGGTCACCGATTGACGCGGCCAGCCCGGCCCAGAGTGCGTCCCCCTTGCCGTCGAGCCGGGGCAGCCCCCGGGTCATCTCGTCCTGGCCGACCACCCGCGCCCCGGCCGCCGCGGCCACCGCGGCGGTCCGGTCGCTCGACCGGGAGTCGACCACCACGACCTCGTCGACCAGGTCGACCTGCTCGACCAGGCAGGCCCGGATCGCCGCCACGATCGCGCCGACGGTGGCCTCCTCGTCCCGGGCCGGAATCACCACACTGACCGTGCGGGTCCCTTTCAGGTGTGCCAGCTGTCGCGGCGTCCACTGGTCGGCCACCCCGGTACGGTGGGTGGACCACGTCTCCAGCGCCGGTGACACGGGCGTACGCGAGCGACGCACGGCGACCTCCCCAACTGTGCCTCGACCGGCGCCCGGCCGGGCCCCGGTGCAGCCCTACAGCCTTCCCCGCCGGTGCCGGCTCAACCGTCCGGGCCCTGCGCCCCGGAGGACGCCGGTACGGCTCGCCGGGCCGTCGGGGTCAGGTCTCCGCGACCAGCCGGAGCAGAGCTCCCAATCCGCCCATTCGGGCACACTCGGGCGGTACGGACATCCCGCCACCGGTCCGGCCGAGAGCGGATCCGGCACCGGCCGGGCGGGCCGCACTTTGCGGGGAAGTTCGCGTACCGTTGCGCGTCATGGGTGTGTCGCAACGGTTGAAGACCAGGGTCCGGCGTTTCCTCCAACGTCCGGGCACCACAGTTGATCTGGCGCCGCTGGAGAAGCTGCTGCCCACGATCGAGGCGCGCGAGGAGGAACTCACCGAGCTGGACGACGCCGAGCTGACCGAGGCGGCCGGCAAGGCCGAGGACTTCGTCGAGATCTGCGCGGTGGGCCGCGAGGCCGCCCGGCGCGGGCTCGACCAGCGGCCGTACGACGTCCAGCTGCTCGGCGCCATGTCGCTGCTGGCCGGCAAGGTCGCCGAGATGGCCACCGGTGAGGGCAAGACGCTGACCGCGACGATCGCCGCGTACGGGCACGTGCGGCGGGGCAACGGGCCGGTGCACGTGCTCACCGTCAACGACTACCTGGCCCGCCGGGACGCCGAGTGGATGGCGCCGGTCTACCGGCTGCTCGGGCTCCGCGTCGGCTGGGTGACCGAGGCGTCCACCCGCGAAGAGCGCCAGGCAGCCTACGCCTGCGACGTCACCTACGTCTCGGTCAGCGAGGCCGGCTTCGACTTCCTCCGCGACCAGCTCGTCACCGACATCGACGACCGGGTGCAGCCGCCGCTGACCACCGCGATCGTGGACGAGGCCGACTCCATCCTGATCGACGAGGCCCGGGTGCCGATGGTGCTGGCCGGCGCGGTGCCGGGTGAGCAGGACCCGGTGCACCAGGCCGCGGCGGTGGTCCGCGGGCTGCGGGCCGGGCGGCACTACACGGTGGCCGACGACGGCCGCAGCGTCGCCTTCACCGACGCCGGACTCGCCGAGGTCGAGGCCCGGCTCGGCGGCGTCGACCTCTACGACGACGAGCACGTCGAGCAGCTCTCGGCGGTCAACGTCGCCCTGCACGCGCACGCCCTGCTGCACCGGGACGTCGACTACATCGTCCGCAACGACGGGGTCGAGCTGATCGACGAGATGCGCGGCCGGGTCGCCCAGCGCCGCCGGTGGCCCGACGGGCTCCAGGCGGCGGTGGAGGCGAAGGAGGGGCTCGACGCCACCGCCGAGGGTGAGGTGCTGGGCACCATCACCGTGCAGGCGTACGTCGCGCTCTACCGGACCGTCTGCGGGATGACCGCCACGGCGGTGCTGGTCGGCGACCAGTTGCGGGAGTTCTTCTCGCTCGAGGTCGCGGTGATCCCGCCGAACACGCCCTGCGTCCGGATCGACGACCCGGACCGGATCTACGCCACCCGGGGTGAGAAGGAAGAGGCGCTGATCCAGGAGATCCAGGAGCAGCACGAGACCGGCCGCCCGGTGCTGATCGGCACCCTGGACGTCCAGGAGTCCGAGCGACTCGCCGAGGCGCTGCGCGGGGCCGGGGTGCCGTGCACGGTACTGAACGCCAAGAACGACGCCGAGGAGGCGGCGATCATCGCCGAGGCCGGCAAGTACGGCGCGGTGACCGTCTCCACCCAGATGGCCGGCCGGGGTGTCGACATCCGGCTCGGCGGCAGCGACCAGGCCGACCGCGACCGGGTCGCCGAACTCGGCGGCCTCTTCGTCATCGGCAGCGGCCGGCACGACAGCCGGCGGGTCGACGACCAGCTCCGGGGCCGGGCCGGCCGGCAGGGCGACCCGGGTCGCTCGGTCTTCTTCGTCAGTCTGGAGGACAACCTCGTCGTCCGGCACGCCCCGGACGCGATCCCGCCGTCGCCCCGGATGAACGCCGACGGTCTGGTCACCGACGAGCAGGTGGACTTCGCCGTCGAGCACGCCCAGCGGATCGCCGAGGGCGTCAACCACGAGATCCACCGCAACACCTGGCGGTACAGCGTGGTGATCGAGCAGCAGCGCAAGGCGCTGGCCGAGCGCCGGGAGCGGCTGCTCACCACCGAGGTGGCGGCGCAGATGCTGACCGAGCGCTTCCCGGACCGAGCCAAGGAGATGGACGAGGATCTCCTCTCCAAGGTCGGCCGGTCGATCGCGCTCTACCACCTCGACCGGCTCTGGGCGCAGCACCTGGCCGAGCTCTCCGAGGTGCGCGAGGGCGTGCACCTGCGGGCGCTGGGCCGGCTCGACCCGCTCGACGAGTTCCACCGCTCGGCGGTGCCGGCGTTCAACGCGCTGGTCCCGGAGATCGAGACCCGTACGGTGGAGACCTTCGAGGAGAACGAGTTCGACGAGGACTGGGAGCCGGGCGAGGGAGAGCTGGTGCGACCCAGCGCCACCTGGACCTACCTGGTGCACGACAACCCGTTCGGCTCGGAACTCGACCGTCTGATCGCCGCCGTCGGCCGCCGGCTCAGCTCCACCCCGCGCTGACCGCACCGCACCCGCGGATCCCGGGGTTGATCGTCGGAAGCCTGACGGCAACCCCGGGACGGGGGCGATCGTTCTCTTCCTGGAACGGGTGGTTTGTCCACCCGGCGCTCGGGTAGTAGCGCAGGTCCGTACCGGCACGGGATCGCCGAACGGCGGGGGAGAGGCGACATGAGACAGGCGACGGCACGAACCGGGCGTACCGCGGCAGCGGTACCGGCGGGGGTTCCGGAACGGTGCTGAGGCTGAGGACGACGACGGAGCCGTCGACCGAAGCCCCGGGCGTGTTGGAGACCGCCGCCCTGCTCCGCGAAGTGACTGCCGGACTGATCGCGAGCGACGACTTCGACGCCGCACTGGACCGGCTGGTACGTACCGTACGAGACGCCATCCCGGCGGTGACCTGGTGCGGGGTCACCGTGCTGCGGGCCGGGGCACCCGCCTCGGTCGCAGCCTCGGAACCCCGACTCGGCGACCTCGACGACGTCCGGCACGGCCAGGACGGACCGGCGATGGTGGCGATCCGCTCCCGGGAACTGGTCTGGTCGGCGGACCTGCGTACCGAGACCCGGTGGCGGCCGTGGACCGGCCGGGCGCTGGCGCTGGGCGTACGCGGGGTGCTCGCCGTACCGGTCGACGTCGACGAGCACGTGGTCGGGTCGATCAACCTGTACGCCCGGGAGCCGGGAGTGCTGACCGCCAGTCAACAGCTCACCGCGATGCTGCTGGCCGAACATGTCGGCCTGCTCCTCGGCGCGGTCCGGGACCGGCAGACCGGGTCGGCCGGCGAACCCGAGAACGCACTCACGGCCGGGCAGGTCATCGACCAGGCGGTCGGGGTTATCATGACTCAACGTGGCTGTCCGGCCACGGAGGCGCTACGGGTGTTGCGGTCCGCCTCGGCGGCACTGGCCATCCCGCTACGGGAGGTGGCCGAGCGGCTGGTCACCTCGGTGGCCCGGCGTCGCGACAGCTGACCGTCCGGCGTGGACCGCGCGGGCACGCGTCGTTTCGGCGGGGCGGCCCGGGGGTAGCACGCTGGAGGTTGGCCGAGAAGCGAGCCGGGGAGGCGCCACCATGCAGAGCCGCCTGCGGGTGCACGGACATCCGATCCAGCCCATGTTGGTGACCTTTCCGTTCGGGCTGTTCGTCTGCGCCACGGTCTTCGACCTGACCGACGTACTCGGCGGACCGGCGTTCCTGGGACTTGTCGGCTACTGGACGGCGGTGGCGGCACTGGTCGCCGGGGGGCTCGCCACGGCGGCCGGCATGGTCGACCTGTGGGACGTGCCGGGCGACCCGACCCGGCGAACCGCCGTCACCTTCAACCTGGTGAACGCCGCCGTCGCGGTGCTGTTCGTCTTCGCCTGCCTGATCAGGTCGGGCGAGCCGGAGCACGGGGCGAGTGGTGGGCTGGTCGCGGTCGAGCTGTTCGGCCTGGTCCTCGGCGCGGTCGGGGTGCGACTCGGCGGCAGCCTGGTCCGGCAGTTCGATCAGAGGCGTGGCGAACCGACCAGCTTCGACGGGTTCGGCCCGCCGACCACGTCGGTGGCCGGAGGGTTCGGCCGACGCCGGGGCGGCTGAGGCGGTCCGTCCGCCGCCCGACTCAGGAGTGGGCGGTGGCGCGGTGCTCGGCGAGCAGGTCGGCACCGAAGTCGCCGCGCGGGCGCCGCAGCACGGTGTGCGCGTGGTTGCCGTCCTCGCTGGTGTTGTCGTACTCGATCAGCAGGTCCTCGCCCTGGACGCGGTAGTAGTGCCGCCCGCCCGGCCTGGTCGGCCCCTCCCAGGCGAAGTAGAGATCGCCCCGGCGGACCCGGGCCGCCTCCTGGCCGGCGAGCTCCGGCGGAAGCCGGTCGAGATAGAGCGCGACGAGCTGGTCGAGCAGCGCCCGGCCGGTTGGTCCGAGCTTGCCGGCCCGGAGCCCGGGCGGCTCGATCCGGCGGTCGTACCGGGCCCGGGTGCCGCTGCGGATGTCGGCCGGCGCGTCGTCGGCGACGATCGCCGCGCCGCGTCCGTCCGGACCGATCGCGTCGAGCACGGCGCGGGCGAGATCCTCCTCGGGGCCGAGTGGCCGGCTGACCGGACGGCCGGCGTAGCTCACCGTCGCCGGGTTGGCGCCGAGGAAGAGCGGCGCGGGGGAGACCCGGTCGCCGGCCACGGTCATCGTCACCGAGAGGTGGTGCCCCTCGAACCGCCAGGACCAGCGGTCGTCCCGGGCCGGGTCGCCGAAGACCACGATCCGGTAGTCGTCTCTGTGCCGGCCCCGTCGCCAGTCCTCCTGCCGGTCGAGTACCTCCTCCAGGGCCATCACGGTGGCCGCCTGTGCGTACGCGTGCGGACTCAGCGCGGTGGCCAGCAGCCGGTGCGTCGCCTTGCGACCGGTCCGGTCGAGGTCGGCGAGGCTGGCGCCCGGCCGGGGCAGTGGCCGGTACTCGATCCAGCGCCGGCCGGCCTCGTCGTCGAACGGGCGGGCGGCCAGCGCCCGGGCCGGCCCCGGTAGCGCGTCCAGCAGCGCGGTCGCCGCCGTACGCATTCGTCCGGCCAGGGTCGTGTTGCGCATCCCCCCTGTATACCGGCTGTCCCGGCCGGCGCGGGTACCGGGCCGCCGCAACCTCGGCGGCCTGGTCGTGGCGGCCGCGGTGGCCCGTGATAGCTTGCCCGACCGGTGGAGGGAGGGCCGGTGCGGGACGGCATCTACGTCGGCCAGGCGGGCGTCGACGGTGCGGACAACGAGGGCTGGCTGCTGGGTCACTTCATGCCGCCCGGTGTGGATGTGCGGCACAGCGCGGACGTCGAGGTCAAGTGGGGCGTGCATCCGGCCGGTGACACCCGGGCCGAGTGGGTGACCGGAGAGCGGCGTACCGCCCTGCTGGTGCTGGTCTCCGGCCGGTTCCATGTCGAGTTGCGGGACCGTACCGTCGTGCTGACCCGCCCGGGTGACTACGTGGTCTGGGGGCCGGGTGTCGACCACTCCTGGCTGGCCCCGGAACCGGCGGTGGTCCTCACCGTCCGTTGGCCGTCGATCGCCGGTTACCGGGTCGCCGAGGGCTGAGCCAGCGCCTCGCGCGGGGGCACGCCCCGGGCCGGAGGCGGCCCGGGGCGATCAACGGTGTGCCGGTCAGCCCAGGGTGCAACTGACCGCCGGGGCCGGGTTGCTGCCGGTCCAACTGCCGAGGAAGCCGAAGGTGGCGGTACCGGCGGGGGCGAGCGAGCCGTTCCACCCGACGTTGCGGACGGTCACGGTCCCGCCGCTCTGTGACACCGTGGCGTTCCAGGCCTGGTTGACCTGCTGGCCGGCTCCGAAGGTCAGCTCGACGGTCCAGGACCGGCTCGCGGCGGTGCCGTTGTTGCGTACCGTCACCTCACCCTGGAAGCCGCCCTGCCACTGCCCGATGCTCTGGTAGGTCGCCGCGCAGCCGCCGGCCGGCGGCGGAGTGGTGGTGGGCGGTGGTGCGGTGGTGCTCGGCGGTGGGGTCGGCGTGCGGGTGGGCGGTGCGGTGGGCGTCCGGGTCGGCGACGGGGTGGGCGTGACACCGTCCAGCGCCGCCGTCAGCGCCGGATACCACCGGTCGGACATCTTCTGGTCACCGGCGGCGTTGGGGTGTACGCCGTCATAGGTGTCGCTGCCCGTGCTGAACCCGGTCCACTGGTCGACCACCACGATCGGCGATCCGGCGGTGGTCTTCGACGCGGCCCAGGCCGGAATGGCGTCGTTGAGCGCCACCACGCGCTGGCCGCACTCGGCGCAGGTGCTCGGCGCCATCGGGATGATCTTCGCTACCAGGATCGTCATGGCCGGGTTGCTGGCCCGCATCTGGTCCACCAGCTTTCCGTACGCGGCGAGGATGGTCGCGGTGGCCCGGTTGCTCCAGACGTCGTTGGTGCCGAAGTGCATGAGCACCACGTCCGGGCGGGTGGCGGCGAGCCAGGGCGGCAACTGGTTCTGGTCGGCCACGGTGGTGACCAGGGCACCGCCGTGCCCCTCGTTCTCACCGTCGTACGGCTGCCCGCAGCCCTGCGGGCCGAGCGTGCCGACGAAGTCGATATTGGTGTACCCGGTGTTCTGCAACCGGTTCCAGAGGATGGCCCGCCAACAGCCCGGGGAGCCGGTGATGGAGTCACCGAGTGGCATGATCCGTACGGCTGCCGGTGCCTCCGCCGGCAGCGCGGGTCTGGCGACGACGAGCGTGCCGAGCGCGACGACGAGCGCGGTCAGCACGGTACTGAGCAGGGGCCTGCGGAGCATGGTTGTCTCCTGTCACGGTGCGAGAGGTGAGACGTGCCCGGCCCTGTGCTCCCCAGACATTCAAGCAGGTAAGTGGATCGGAACTCAACCGGTCAAGCGGGCGCACGGCTGGCCGTCGCCGAGGAACCGTTAGGCCCGTGGTGAACCGGTCTTTGTCCCGGCCGAACTGGCCGCCGCCCGCCAGCCCGGTCACACCATTCCCGACCTGGTCGACTTCCCGGCCGCCCGCTAGGAGGAGTTGGACGGCTCGCGCCGCGGCCGGTGCGACGCTGGAGGTGCTTGCCCGAGGGCTCAGCGCCGGCTCCGAATTTCCGCTCGGTTCTCTCCGATCCCTGGACACCCGAGGAAAGATCATCCAGGATTGACGGCCGTCGACGTTCTCGGCTCGGCCTTCGGTAGCCGCGCAGCCAGGCGTCATGAGATCTTGGGGAGGACTTGTGCCAGAAGAGAGTCGGAGTCGCCGGGCGCTTCTGCGGAGCACCGTCGCCACGGCCGCCGGTGCGGCTGCGATAGCGCCCTTCGTGGGTGCGGCCCCGGTGCTGGCAGCGGAGACCAGCGGCGTGCCCTGGGTGGGACCGGCCGGTTCGGGCGCCACCTACGAGGTCGACGACAGCCTCGGTGCGCAGGACGCGATCAACAGGGCGCTGCGGGCGGTCGGTCAGGGCGCCGTGTATGTCGCCGGCGGCACCTACACCATCAAGGCGCCAGTCATCCTGGGTGACCGGCAGACGTTGGTCGGTGCCGGTCCGCTCGGCACGGTGCTGCGGGCCGGCAGCGGGTTCACCGGCGCGATGGTCAGCACCCCGTCGGGCACCTTCGACGGCTCCCGGATGTGCCTGTTCGACATCGGACTGGACGGGGCGAGGCTGGCGACGAACGGCGTCAACCTCCAGATCAGTACGAAGCCCGCGCGGTACGGTCCGGATCCGGCCCCGTGGCTCGGGCGGGTCTTCGTCACCGGCACCACCTCGGACGGCATATACCTGGGCGGCGCCTACTCGGGCGGGATGCGCGAATACAAGATCACCGACTGTCGGGTGGAGAAGGCCGGCGGCTGGGCGTACAACCTCCAGTCCTCGGACGGCTTCGTGAGCGGTTGCTCGGCGCAGGGCGGCGTCAGCGGTGGGTACCTGGTCGGCGGCGGCAACACCAAGGTGTGGGGCTGCAAGGCGTACGGCACCGGCAGCGGGTCCACGCCCGGCCCCGCCTTCCGGATCTCGTCGGCCCGCGCCACCGTGGTGGGCTGTGAGGCACAGGACACCTACGGCTGCGGGTTCGAGGTGACCGGCAAGGGTTCATCCGTCTCCGGCTGCACCGCGGACTCCACCGGCGTCGGTGCCGACGGAACGGACCGCTACTCGGCCGGCTTCTTCATCGGCGCCTCCGCGGTGAACGTCGAGGGCTGCTCCTATCAGCGGCCCGGCGGTGGCGGAAGCTGGATCGGTGCGAACGGAATGTTCTGGGCGCTCTACCTGAACAGCGGGGTGGACTACCTGTCCGTACGGCTGGTGAGTGATCCGGCCAAGCCGGCGCCGTTCAAGGGCAAGATCTTCGGCACTGTCGGCCCGAACTCGTCGGTCAGCGTGATCGGGTAGGAAAGACCCGGGAAGAGAGCTGGTGGGCTGCGCGGCGGACCGCGCCAGCCACGAAGGCGGGGCCGGCCGGTGCTTCACCGGTCGGCCCCGCCGCAGCACGTCCTGGTCCAGCACCGGCGCTCCCCGCGCGGCCGTACCCTGGATGGTCGTGGAGCGTTGCGAAGAGTGCGGGTTCGACTATTCCACCGTTGCTTCCGAGGCGCTGCCCGACCGGCTCCGCGGGTTCGGGCCGCGGTACTCCGCCGGGCTGCGCGCGGCACGGGATCCGCGACGGCGCCCGGCCGAACGGGTCTGGTCGCCCCTGGAGTACGCCTGCCACGTGCGGGACGTCTTCCAGGTACAGGCGCAGCGGCTCGCCCTGGCACTTGCCGTGGACGAGCCGGAGTTCACGCCGATGGGGCGGGACGAGCGGGTGGTCGCGGACGCGTACAACCAGCAGGACCCGGCCGTGGTCCTCGACGAGCTCGGCACGGCGGCCGGAGAACTGGCGACGGCGTTCGGCAGGCTCGGCCCGGCCCAACTCGCCAGGACCGGCAGTTATCCCTGGCCGCAGCGGCAGGTCCGGACGCTGTTGTGGCTGGGCCGGCACACCGTGCACGAGGGGGAGCACCACCTGCTCGACATCAGCCGCGGCTCGTAGCCCCGCCCGGTCCGGTCGGACAGGATCGACATCGGCTTAATGCAGCACCACGGTTGTTGCAAAAGCTTGGCAACTCTGCCACGGTGATCATCAGTGGGTGTCGGCGCGCCGGTGCCCCGCTCGTTGCTGCCCGACCTCCGTGGAGACCTCCGTGATCCGGATTCGTCCGACCGCCCGGCGACTCGTGGCGATGGCCGCCGTAGCTGGCCTGCTCGCCGTCGCCTCCTGCTCGTCCTCGACCACACCCGGGGCGTCGACGGCGGCCGGTGACACCTTCGTGGTCGCCACCGGCGGCGAACCGGACACGTTGAACCCGGTACTCAACTACGGTGTCGACGGCGCATCACTGATCTTCGACGGGCTGGTCGCCCGGGACGAGCAGAATCAACTGGTCCCGGGCCTCGCCAGGGAACTGCCGGCGGTCTCGGCGGACGGCCGGACCGTGACGGCCACGCTGCGCGACGGGGTCGTCTTCCATGACGGTACGGCGCTCACCGCCGACGACGTGGTATTCACCTACCGGGCCGTGCTGGACCCGAGGGTGGACTCCACGCTCCGGTCCGACCTGGAGATGCTGGAATCGGTCGAGGCGCCGGACCCGGCCACCGTGGTGTTCCGGCTGCGGTACGCGTACGCGCCGTTCCTGCAACGTCTCACCCTGGGCGTCGTGCCGGCCGGGGCACTGAGCGGACAGGACATCAACAAGGCCGAGTTCAACCGCAAGCCGGTCGGCACCGGCCCGTACCAGGTGCAGTCCTGGACCCCCGGCGACCGGTTGGTGCTCACCGCCAACGACCGCTACTTCGCCGGCGGGCCGACGAACCGGCGGCTGGTGGTGGCCTTCGTCGCCGACGACAACATCCGGGCCCAGCGGATGCGGGCCGGCGAGTTCGACGTCGCCGAGCTGGCCCCGAAGCTCGCCGCCGGTTTCGACGGCCGCGCCGGCTACCGGGTCGAGCGGGTCCCGACGGCCGACTACCGGGGCGTGATGCTGCCGATGGGCAACCCGGTCACCGCCGACCCGGCGATCCGGCGGGCGCTCAACCTCGCCGTCGACCGGGCCGCGATGGTCAACGGGGTACTCGGCGGCGCCGGTGAGCCGGCGTACGGACCGGTCCCGCCCACCTCGGAGTACGCCGAACCGGACGTCGTCGGCAAGCCCACCGCCGACCCGGCGTCGGCCACCGCCCTGCTCGACGCGGCCGGCTGGACGCCCGGTGCGGGCGGTATCCGGGCCAGGGACGGCCGGCCGGCCCGGTTCGCCCTGATGTACCCGGCCGCCGACAGCCTCCGCAAGGAGCTGGCGCTGGCGGTGACCGCGGATGCCCGCAAGGTCGGCATCGAGATCACCCCGACCGGTCTGACCTGGGACGCGATCGACGCACGGCTCAACTCCGACGCACTGATCATGGGATACGGCAGCCCGTACGACCCGGACTTCGTCTCCTACAAGCTGTTCGGGTCCCGGTTCGCGGGTCAGGGCTACTTCAACCCCGGGCACTACCGGTCCCCGGTCGTGGACCAGGCGTTGCAGCAGGGCCGGGACCAGTCCGACCCGGCCCGGCGCAAGCAGGCGTACTCGACGTTCCAGAAGCAGCTCGCCGCCGACCTGCCGTGGGTGTACCTGACCTACCTGAAGCACACCTACGTGCTGCGGGACTCGATCGACGGCGTGGCGCCCCGGGTGGAGCCGCACGAGCACGACGTGGCGAACAGCCTCTGGTGGAACATCAACACCTGGACCCGGCGGTGACCCGGCGACCGGGGAGCCGGCTCGCCGCGGCGGGTGTGGTGGTGCGGCGCCGGCTGCTGGTCGGCGTACCGGTGCTCGTCGCCACCAGCATGGGCATGTTCGCCCTCGGCGCGTTCTCCCCGGTCGACCCCGCGAAGCAGTACGCCGGGGCGGCCGCGTTCACCACCAGCGAGGAGAACCTGGCGCAGATCCGCGCCAACTGGGGTGTCGACGACCCGCTTCCGGTGCAGTACCTGCGCTGGGCCGGCAACCTGCTCCGCGGCGATCTGGGCTGGTCGACGAGTCGACACGAGGCGGTCGGCTCGGTCATCGCCGCCCGCGCCGGTTGGACACTGCTGCTGGTCGGCGCCGCGCTCGCCGTCGTACTCGTGGCGAGCCTGCTGCTCGGGTCGCTGGCCGCGTACCGGCGTGCCGGGCTCTTCGACCGCGGCCTGCGGGCGGTCGCGTACGCGGTCCAGTCGATGCCGGTGTTCTGGCTCGGTCTCGCCGCCATCGCCCTCTTCGCGCTCGCCCTGGGCTGGCTGCCGGCCGGCGGGCTGACCGACGTGACCGCGACCGGCACCTCGTGGAGCGACGTCGCCCACCACCTCGTGCTGCCGGTCGGGGTGCTGGCGGTCTCCCAGGCCCCGTGGTTCGTGCTCTTCGTCCGGGACGCGGTCGCCGACAGCCTCCGCGACGACCACGTGCTCGCCGCCCGAGCCCGGGGACTGCCCGGCCGGACGGTGCTGTTCGGGCACGCGCTGCGCACCGCGCTGCTGCCCTTCCTCACCCTGGTCGGCACGCACCTGCCCGAACTCGTCGGCGGCGCGGTCCTGGTCGAGACCGTCTTCTCGCTGCCCGGGCTCGGCGCGGTCACCGTGCACGCCGCGCTGGGCAGCGACTTTCCGCTGCTGGCCGCGACCACCCTGCTGACCACCGCCGTGGTGCTGGCCGCGAACCTCGCCGCCGACCTCGGCTACGCCGCCGCCGATCCCCGGGTACGCATCGATGGCTGACCTCACCCGAACCCGTACCGTCGCCCTCCGGCGGCCCCGCCTCCGGCTGCGTCCCGGCCAGACCGGTGCGGCCGTGGCCGGCGCGGTGCTGCTGGTGGCGGTCGCCGCCTGCCTACTCGCCCCGCTGCTCTGGCCGCTCGACCAGAGCGCCGTTGCCCTGGACCGGATCCGGCTGGCCCCGTCCTGGGCGCATCCCGCCGGTACCGACGAGCTGGGCCGCGACGTCGCACACCGCGCTCTCTACGGGCTGCGGGTCTCGCTGCTCGTCGGCGCGGTCGCCGCGCTGGTCGCCACCGTGATCGGCGGCATCGTCGGCGGGATCGCCGGCGCCGTCGGCGGGTGGGTGGACCGGATACTGATGCGGATCGTGGACACCGTCGCGGCCCTGCCGCACCTGCTGCTCGGCATCTTCATCGTCGGGATGCTCCGGCCCAGCCTCGGCGCGGTGATCGCCTCGATCGGGCTCACCCACTGGCTCTCCACCGCCCGGATCGTCCGGTCCGAGCTGTTGAGCCTGCGTAACCGGCCATTCGTCGACGCGGCGATCACCGGGGGCGCGAGCCGGCGGCGGGTGTTGACCCGGCACCTGCTGCCACACGTACTGCCCCGGCTGGCCCTGGCCATCACGCTGATGATCCCGCACGCCGTCTGGCACGAGACCGCGCTCTCCTTCCTCGGGCTCGGCCTGCCGCCGCACCTCGCCTCGCTCGGCAACATGATCAACGACGGTCAGGGTTCGCTGCTGGCCGGCGCCTGGTGGGCCAGCCTCGCCCCGGGAGCGGTCATCGTCGTGGTCACCCTGGCCATCGCCGTCCTCGCGGCCCACTGGCGGGACCGACTCGATCCCCGCGTCCGAGCGGAGTTGCAACTGTGAAGACCGACCAGAGCGTCACCGCCGAGCGGCCGGCCGGCATCGCCTCGCTGGTTGACCCGCAGCGGCCCGGCGGGCCCGGTCCGGTGCTCGACGTCCAGGGGCTCGGCGTCCGGTTCCGACTCCGGGACGCCACCGTGCACGCCGTCACCGACCTCACCCTCGGCGTGCATCCCGGCGAACTGCTCGCCGTCGTCGGCGAGTCCGGCTGCGGCAAGTCCGTACTGGCCCACGCCCTGCTCGGGCTGCTGCCCCGGAACGCCACCGTCACCGGCCAGGCCCGGCTGCACCAGCTCGACGACGGACCGGTCGACCTGGTCACCTGTGGTGAACGGGTACTCGCCGGCCGGGTCCGGGGGCGGCTGGCCGGTCTGGTGCCGCAGAGCCCGGCCACCGCGCTCAACCCGGTTCGGACCGGCCGGCGCCTGATCGAGGAGACGCTTCGGGCCCACCGGCACACCCGGGCCGAGGCCGTCGGCGCGGCGGAACGCGTCGCCGCCGAGGTCGGCCTCGACGTCGCCGACCTGGACCGCTATCCGCACGAACTCTCCGGTGGCATGGCGCAACGACTGGTCACCGCCCTCGCCCTCGCTCCGGACCCGGTCCTGCTGATCGCCGACGAGCCCACCAGCGGGCTGGACCGGCCCCTGGTCGACCACACCCTCGACCTGCTCCGCCGCAGGTGCGACGGCGGGAAGTCCGTCGTGCTGATCACCCACGACCTCGCCGCCGCCGAGCGGGTCGCCGACACCGTGGCCGTGATGTACGCCAGCCGCGTCGTCGAACACCGACCCGCCAGGCGGTTCTTCACCGCACCGGCCCACCCGTACGGCGCCGCCCTGCTCGATGCGCTGCCGGACCGCGCCTTCCGGCCCGTACCCGGGCATCCGCCGATGCTCACCGCGCTGCCCCCGGGCTGTGCCTTCGCCACCCGCTGCCCGTACGCCACCGACGTTTGCGAGCGTCAACCCCGGTCGGCGGCGTACGACGCCGGGGCGGTCGCCTGCCACCACCCGATCGGCGCCGGAGTCGTGTCGTGAGCGGGACAGCGGGACAGCTCGCCGCAGAGCAGGTCACCGCCGGCTACGGCCGGCAGATCGTCCTCGACCGGGTCGACCTGCGCATCGGACGTGGCGAGACGGTCGGGTTACGTGCGGCCTCCGGCGGCGGAAAGTCCACTCTGGTCCGGGTGCTCGCCCTGCTGCACCGGCCGGACCGGGGTCGGGTGACCATCGATGGCGCTCCGGTCACCGGCACCCGGTACTCGGTGCCGGTCGCCGTGCGTACCCGGATCGCCGTCCTCTTCCAGAGCCCTCGCGCTGCCGCCGATCCACGGCTGAGCCTGGCCGACCTGATCGCCGAACCGCTCCGCGCCACCCGGCGCCCCGACGACGAGATCCGCCGCCGGGTCGCCGACCTCGCCGACCTCGTCGGACTCACCGCCGACCTGCTCGGCCGTCGGCCGCACGCGGTCAGCGACGGCCAACTCCAGCGCGCCTGCCTTGCCCGGGCCCTCACACACCGCCCCGACTACCTGCTCTGTGACGAGGCCACCGCGATGCTCGACGCCTCCACCCAGGCACACGTGGCCGCCGTGATCACCGACTATCAGCGGACCGACCGGGCCGGGGTCCTGCTCGTCACGCACGATCCGGCCCTGATGAACCGTTTGGCCGACCGGGTCGTGGACCTTCCGCCCAGTGGTGTCGTGCCCGGCCGGCCATGATGGTCGCGTTGGCGCAGATCGGTTCGGGACATGGCACAGCCGAGTCCACCCGGAGTGCCGGTGCGCGGTGTCAGACCCGGTCGAGTGGCCGGTGGGGCTCTGCCGGCAGGTCCACAATGATCTCGTCACCGGGCCGGATCTCGCCGCTCTCGCGTACCACGCCCATGATCCCGGCCAGCCGGACCAGGTTGCCGGCCCCGTCGAGGCGGACGACCCGTTTCAGCAGCCCGGGCTGGAAGTTGTCGATCTGCACGCACGGGTTGCGCAGCCCGGTCACCTCGACGACGGCCGCGTCGCCGAGCCGGAGCAGCGTCCCGACCGGCAGCCCGAGCAGGTCCACGCCCCGGGTGGTGATGTTCTCGCCCATCTCGCCGGGCGCCACCTCGTGACCGGCTTCGCGCAGCTCGTCGTGCAGCTCGGCATGGATCAGGTGGACCTGCCGCAGGTTCGGCTGGGTCGGATCCTGCGCCACCCGGGAGCGGTGCCTGACGGTGACGCCGAGGTGCGCGTCGCCCTCCACACCGAGCCCGGCGAGCAGTCGGATGCTCTGCCGCGTCGGCTTGCTGAAGTGGTGCCCCTCGTTCCGGGACACCGCTGTCACCACCGCACCCATCAGTCCTCCCCGTCGGGTGTGGGCCGCCCGCCCCCTTGACTCCGCCGACTCTGCCGAGCCCACTGGCAGCGCTGCCAGCGGCGATCGTCGGTTTCGCCGTCTGATCCTACTGCGCCGTCCGCTTGGCTCCACGGGCCGTGCTCGCCGGAGCGGCTCAGCCGAGCAGGGCGGCGATCGCGACGAGCGAGACGGCGGCGGCGATGGTGGAGAGCACCACGACGTCCCGGGCGTGCGACTGAGCCTGCCGGTAGTGGGTGGCGAAGACGAAGACGTTCTGCGCGGTCGGCAGGGCCGAGGTGACCACGGCGGCCAGCAGCGCCGGCCCGGCCAGGCCCAGCGTGTACCGCGCGATCAGGTATGCCACCCCGGGCTGCACGACAATCTTGAGGGTCACCGCGACGTACCGCTGCGCGGCGCCGGGGCCCGCCGCCAAGGGGCGGCTGCCGGGCAGCGACATGCCGAGCGCGATCAGGGCCAACGGTACGGCGGCCGAGCCGACCAGGTCGAACGGGCGCAGCAGTTCGGCCGGCGGCTGCCAGCCGGAGATCGAGACCAGCACCCCGGCGGCGGAGCCCAGCATGATCGGGTTCCGGGCCGGCAGCAGCGCCAGTCGGCGCACCGACATGCCCCGGGCGGTGGTGGTGGCGTCCAGCACCCCGAGGACCAGCGGTGCCGCCACCAGTACCTGGAAGATCAGGACCGGGGCGACGAAGGCGACGTCGCCCAGCACGTACGCGGCGACCGGCAACCCGAGGTTGGCCGCGTTGACGTACGAGGCGGACATCGCCCCGACGGTCGTCTCGCCGATCGGACGGCGCCAGGAGAAGCGCGCCACGAGCAGGTAGGCCGCCGCCACGATCACGGTACTCAGCACGAAGGCGACCAGCGCCGGGGTGGCCAGATCAGCCACTGTGGAGCGGGCCAGGGTGCCGAAGAGCAGCGCGGGGGTCGCGATCAGGAAGACCAGCCGGGCGATCACCGCTGTGCCGTGCGGGCCGAGCAGGTCGTACCGGCCGGCGAGGTAGCCGATCAGGGTGACCGCCCAGATCACCCCGAACCCCGTCAACACCCCCCGCATCTTGACCATCCTGCCGGGTGTGCGATTCCCGACGTGATCTGGTACTAAGAGCGAGCAAGTGATTCCGGTGAGTTTGTCGATTGTCACATTCATGCATCGTCGTGTCCCCTTGACCCTCGCCCCGGTGCCCGGAACCATCGAGGCAGCGGCGGTTCGGGCCGTTGGGGGAACACCCGGAGCAGCCAAGGAGGACCATGTCGGTCAGCCCCGCCTCGTCGCGTACCGGGTGGCACAGCGCCCAGCCGGTCGGCCCCGGCCGACCGCCAGGGGCGTCCCGCCGGCCCGCCGGGTCGACCGCGCCGACGCTGACGGTGACGTTGTCCATCCCGCTCGTCGGCAACGAGGAGGTCCTGACCGCACCGGCCCGCCGGCTGCTCGAGGCCGCCCGCGAGCTGGTGGAACGGGGCGAGGCGACGATCACCGGCGGTTCCGCCGGCGTGCTGGAGCGCCGCGCCGATGTCACCGCGTCACGCCCTCCGGCCCGACCCGCCACCGCCACCGCCACCGGTGCCACCGAACTGCACATCCTGGCGGCGTCCCGGTCCGTGTTGCTCGGCGGCGAGCCGCTGCCGCTCACCCGGCTGGAGTTCGACCTGCTGATGCACCTGGTCGCACACCCCCGGCGGGTCTTCACCCGACTCCAGTTGCTCACCGCGGTCTGGGGCTACGAACACACCGGGGTACGCACCGTCGACGTGCACATCCGCCGACTGCGCGGCAAGGTCGGCGACGTACCGTTGATCACCACCGTCTACGGGGTCGGCTACCGGCTGGCCGACGACGCGGTGGTCACCATCGACCGCAACGCCTGACGGTCGACCGTTGCGCCCGGCCCACCGGCCGAGGCGTCAGTTCCAGGGAGTGGGTCCGGCGTCGCGGGCCAGCAGGGCGGCCTGAACCCGGTTGGTGCAGTCGAGTTTCGCCAGGATCCGGCTGACGTACGTCTTGATGGTCATCTCGCTCATCCGCAGCCGCCGGCCCACCTCCGCGTTGGACAGCCCCTCGGCGACCAGGCACAGGATCTCCGTCTCCCGTGTGGTCAGTGCCGTCAGCCGGGCCCGCGCCTGCTGCCGACGGCCCGCCGGTTCCGGTGCGACCATCCCGAGCAGCAGCCGGGTCACGGCGGGGGAGAGGTAGGCGTCGCCGTCGTGTGCGGCCCGTACCGCGCGGATCAGTTCCTCCGGGGTGCAGTTCTTCAGCACGAACCCGGCCACCCGGGCATGCACCGCCCGCAACACGTTCGGTTCGGCACCGAACGAGGTCAGCACCACCACCCGGAGGCTGGGCAGCCGCCGGCCGAGTTCGACGACCGCGTCCAGGCCGTCCAGCACCGGCATCCGGATGTCGAGCAGCGCCACGTCCGCCCGGTGCCGCAGGGCCGCCTCGACCGCCGCGGCGCCGTCCGCCGCCTCGGCGACCACCTCGATATCGCCGGCCGATTCCAGCACCGTACGGATGCCGGTCCTGATCAGCGGCTCGTCGTCGGCGAGCAGGACCCGGATCACCTCACCGCACCCCCAGCAGCATGCTCGCCGGTACCGCCACGAACATCACGGCCGCCGTGGCGACGCCGAGGGCCAGGGTACGGATGGTGGCTGCCCCGGGTGGCTCGGCCTGCTCCCCGTCCGGTCGCGTGGCGGGCAGCATCGCGAGGAGTCGCCAGCTCCGTCCGCCGCCGCCCGGGTGGGCGGGGTCACCGGGTTCGAGGATCCGGTACGCCACGAAGCCGCCCGCCTGGTCGGCGCGCTCCCGCAGCCCGGCCAGTCCGTGCCCGGCTTGCTTGTGCCCGGCTGGCTCGTGTCCGGCTGGCTTGTGCCTGGCCGGCTCGTGCCGGTCGGGGCCGGCATCGGCGGTCGGTTCGGGGGCGGGCCCCGGCCCAGCCCGTTCGGGCAGCGGGTTGTCGAGGGTCAGCAGCAGGGCGTCGGGTTCCCACCGGAGTCGTACCGTCACCGGCTGGCCCGGGGCGTGCTTGAGCGCGTTCGTCAACCCCTCCTCGACCACCCGGTACGCCGCCCGCCCGGCCGCGTCCGGCAGCGGGTGCGGCGTGCCCTCCGCACGCAGCGCCACCGGGGTGCCGGTCGTGCGGACCTCCGCCACCAACGGGCCGATCCGGTCCACTCCCGGCGACCGCTGGTCGGCGTCCTGCCCGCCGCGCAGCGCACCGACCAGGTCGTAAAGTTCGTCCAGGGCGCCGCGCGCGGCTCCGGCGAGCTGCCGCACCGCCTGCCGGTGCACCGGTGGCAGCTCGGACACCTCCAGCGCGGCGGCCTGCACCGAGACCAGGCTGAGCCGGTGGCCGAGGGAGTCGTGCATGTCCCGGGCGATGCGCAGCCGCTCCCGGAGCTGCTCCTGCTCGGCGAGCAGTTCCCGTTCCCGGCGGAGCTGCCGGTTGTGCCGGTCGAGGGTGGCGACCAGCCGCTCGTGCTGGGCCAGGTATCGGCCGACCAACACCGGCAGCGCCGCGAAGACCAGGTACGTCGAGATCAGATTCGGGATTGTCCGGGGAGCCGCCGGCGCGGTCACCAGGTGCACCGCGAGGGTACCGGTCAGCGCCCCGGCCACCATCACGGCGCCGGCGCGGTTCAGCGACTCGCGTCCCGCGTGGTAGGCGGCCCAGAGCAGCAGGACGTACCCGCCGCCGGAGAGCGCGCCGAGCAGCAGCGCGCCGATCAGCGCGCCGACCGGGGCCCGACCGCGTACCGCGATGACCAGCGCCACCAGCGCGGCATGCCCGACGACATCCCGGGGTGGAGCCCCGGGGACGGCCAGCTGAAACGCGATCTCCGTCAGCATTACGACCGCGGGTAGCAGGTGTCGGCGCATGCCAGCAGGCTACGTCCGTCACCGCGTGAGCCGGTGGTCGCGGGCCGGCCGGCAACCGGCGTCGACCCGACCGGTGGGGTGTGGCATCCGGCTCCCGGTCGCCACCCGCGCGGTGCTGTCGCCGCGCCGCGTCGACATTGGTGGGCAATCTCCGCGACTTTCGAGGACTGTTCCGGCGGTCGCCGCTGCCTAACGTGGCGGGCGTGATCGAGGTGTGCAGTCTCAGTAAGCGCTACGGCGCAACGGTCGCGGTCGACGGGATCTCCTGCACGATCCGGCCGGGGCGGGTGACCGGTTTCCTCGGCCCGAACGGTGCGGGCAAGTCGACGACGATGCGGATGATGCTCGGCCTCGACCGTCCGAGCGCCGGACGGGTACTGATCGACGGCCGGGCCTATCCGGAGCACGTCGCGCCGCTGCGGTCGGTCGGTGCGCTGCTGGAGGCACGGTCCGCGCACCCGGGGCGCAGCGCCTACCACCACCTGCTGTGGTTGGCGCGGAGCAACCGCATCGGGCGGTCCCGGATCGCCGAGGTGCTGGCGCTGGTGGGCCTACAGGACGTGGCGAAGCGGCGGGTCGGCGGCTTCTCGCTCGGCATGGTGCAGCGGCTCGGGATCGCCGCCGCACTGCTCGGGGATCCGCCGGTGCTGCTCCTCGACGAGCCGGTCAACGGGCTCGACCCGGAGGGCATCCGGTGGATCCGGGAGCTGATGCGCGGACTCGCCGCCGAGGGGCGGACGGTTTTCGTCTCCAGTCACCTGATGAGCGAGATGGCGCTGACCGCGGATCACCTGGTGGTGATCGGTCAGGGCCGGCTGCTGGCCGACACCGGGATGCGGGAGTTCGTCGAGGCGAACTCCGGCACGACGGTACGGGTGCGTTCGCCGGAGCCGGAGCGACTGCGTGACGTACTCGCCGCCGCCGGCATCCGGGTCGAGGTGGGCACGGACGGGGCGCTGCTGGCGTACGACAGTGAGGCCGCCCGAATCGGGGAGCTGGTCGCGGCCAACCGGCTGACCGTGCACGAGGTGGCGGTGCAGCGTGCGTCCCTGGAGGAGGCGTTCATGCGGCTCACCGCGACGGCGGTCCGCTACCGGGCCGACCTCGACGGGCCGGCGGACGTCGACCGGTCGGCAGACCTCGACCGGTCGGCCGACCTCGACCGGTCGGCAGACGTCGACCGGCCGGCCGGCGTCGACCAGCACGCGGCCGGGGATCGGCACGCGACCGGCGATCGGGGCGCGACCGGCGCTCGGCCGGTCGGTGGGCGGCCGGGGGCGGACGGCGGCCAGCGGTTGCCGGACGGTCGGCGGGTGGACGGGGGCCAGCGGTGACCCGGACGGATGCGACGGCCGGTGGATCGGCGCGGGCCGGGGCAGCCCTGACCGGGCTCGGCGCGGTGCTACGGGCCGAGTTGACGAAGATCCGGACCGTCCGGTCCACGGTCTGGACCCTGCTGCCCACCTTCGTCGTCGGCGCCGGCATCAGCCTGCTGGCCGGGCTCAGTTTCGCCACCCAGACCCCGGAGCGGCAGGCCAACTTCGATCCGCTCTTTCCCGCCTTCTACGGCCTGACGCTGGGGCAACTCGCCCTGGTGGTGTTCGGGGTGCTGGTGATGGCGAGCGAGTACAGTTCCGGCACCATCCGGGCCACCCTGGTCGCGGTACCGCGCCGCGGTCGCTGCTTCGCCGGCAAGGTGCTCGCCGCCGGGCTGCTCGCCGCCGCCGTCGCGGTACCCACCGTGCTGGGCGGCTTCTTCGCCGCCCAGGCCGCGCTCGGCCGGTACGGCGTCGGGCTCGGCGCCGACGGTGCGCTCAGCGCAGTAGTCGGCGGCTGCCTGCACCTCGTGCTGCTCTGCCTCTTCGGGCTCGGGGTGGCGGCGATGCTGCGCAGCCCGGTACGCGCGCTGGCGGTGCTGCTGCCGGTCTTCTTCCTCGGATCGCAGGGGCTGGGCAACATCCCCGGCCTGCGTACCGTCACCCAGTACCTGCCGGACCAGACCGGCTGGGTGATCCTGCACCTCGCGGGGCCGCAGGACGAGGCCCGGTGGGCCCGGGACTACGGACCGTGGACCGGGATCGGCATCCTGGCGCTCTGGACCGCCGCCGCGCTGCTCGGCGGCTACCTCGTGCTACGCCGCCGCGACGCGTGACCGGGTGCCGCCCCGGGAGGCGTGACCAGGTGCCGCCCGGGGAGGCGTGACCAGGTGCCGCCCGGGGAGGCGTGACCGGGTGCCGCCCGGGGGAGGCCTGTCCGGTGCGACCGCGACGCGTGACCGGGTGCGGCCGCCCGGGACGCGTGACCGGCCGCCGGCCGCCCGGGGCAGCGCGAGTGCCCCGGGCGGCCGACGCCGGTCCGGATCGGGGCAGGATGGTCGAATGAAGGTCCGCCCGATCACCCCGGAGCTGCTGGTGCAGGAGCTGGCCGACCGGCTGGCCGGCGAGCGTCCCGGTGACCGGCTGCGAGTGGCGGTCGACGGGCCGCCGGCCGCCGAGCCGGGCCGGCTCGCCGATGCGCTGGTCGACCCGCTGCGGGTCCGGGGCCGCCCGGCGGTACGCGTCGACGCGGCGGACTTCCTCCGGCCGGCGTCGCTCCGGTACGAGCAGGGCCGGACCAACCCGGACGCCTACTACCTCGGCTGGCTCGACGAGGCGGGGCTGCGTCGGGAGGTGCTCGATCCTGCGGGCCCGGCCGGTTCCGGGCGGATCCTGCCGACGCTCTGGAACGCCGAGACCGACCGGGCCACCCGGGCGGAGTACCTGACGCTGCCGTCCGGCGGGGTGGTGCTGGTGAGCGGGCCGCTGCTGCTCGGCGGTGGTCTCCCGTTCGACCTCGCGGTCCATCTGGTGCTCTCGCCCGGTGCGCTGGCCCGGCGTACGCCGACGGCGCAGCGCTGGACCCTGCCGGCGTTCGCCCGGTACGACGACGAGGTGGGACCGTCGACCTTCGCCGACGTGGTGGTCCGGCTGGACGATCCCCGGCACCCCGCGCTGGTCGAGCCGGGCAGCGTCGGCTGACCGGTCCCGAGGACGGTCCGGGGGGACGAACGCGCAGGTCACGGCGGGTCGGGGAAGTCGGCGGTTTGCCGGCGACGGCGGTGGGGTAATCGCGCTGCTCATGACGGAGCGACCCGGACGATCCCGTCCAGGGTCGCGGATGCGTACCTTCGACGGAAAGGCAGGCAGCGAATGCTCGTCAACGAGGCAATCGGTACTCGCCGCTCGGCAGCCGACAGTGACCAGATCCGTCTTGCCCTGCAGGCCCGCTACGACGAGCTGACCGTCGAGTACGACGAGGCGTTGGCGCAGAGCCAGGTACTGCGGCTGGTGGAGGTCGGCGACACGGCCGGCGACGACCAGGCGGACAGCGGCACGAAGACGGCCGAGCGGGACACCGCGCAGTCGCTGCTGCGGACCATCCTCGACCGCCGGGCCCAGTTCGAGCACGCGCTCACCCGGCTTGCCGAGGGGACGTACGGCTGGTGCGAGGGCTGCGGCGACTCGATCCCGGTGGAGCGGCTGGAGATCTTCCCCTCCGCGACCACCTGCGTCGCCTGCAAGCAGTCCCGGGAACGCCGGGCCGCCTGAGCGGAGCGGACGCGAGTCGACGACGGAGGTGGACCGCGCCCGGGTTGCCCGTCCCGGCCGGGGCGGGTGAACTGTGCTCATGGGTGAGATCAAGGTCGGCACGGCGTCGTGGACCGATCGGACCCTGCTGGAGTCGGGCTGGTATCCGGCGGGCGCGGACACTCCGCAACGGCGGCTGGGCTTCTACGCCGAGCGGTTTCCGCTGGTCGAGGTCGACGCCACCTACTATTCGCCGCCCGCCGAGCGGACCGCCGAGCTGTGGGTGGGGCGTACCCCGGCCGGTTTCACCTTCAACGTGAAGGCGTTCAGCCTGCTCACCGGACACCCGACCCGGGTCTCCGCGCTCTACAAGGACCTGCGGCCGGCCACGGAGAAGCGGAACGTCTACCCGGGCGACCTGCCGGCGCAGGCGTACGAGGAGGTGTGGAGCCGGTTCCTGTCCGCGCTGGAGCCGCTGGCCGAGGCGGGCAAACTCGGTGCGCTGCTGTTCCAGTTCCCGCCGTGGTTCACCATTCGGCGGGACAACAAGCAGTACCTGCTGGAGGTGCGGCGGCGCTGCGGCCCGCTCCGGCCGGTCTTCGAGTTCCGGCACGCCTCCTGGTTCGCCGACGGCAACCGGGACGAGACGCTGGAGTTCCTCCGCAAGCACGAGCTGGCGTACGTCTCGGTGGACATGCCGCAGGGCCACCGCTCGTCGGTGCCGCCGGTGCTGGCCGCCACCGCCGACCTGGCCGTGGTCCGGTTCCACGGGCACAGCGACAAGTGGACCAGCAGGGACATCTACCAGAAGTTCGGCTATCACTACTCCGATCGGGAGCTGGCGGACTGGGCGCCCAAGCTGCGCGAACTCGCCGACGAAACCGCCGAGACGCACGTGTTGTTCAACAACTGCTACCGCGACTACGCGCAGACGAACGCCGCGAAGCTGCGGGACCTCCTGTCTGGCTAGTCCTGGCCGACCGGGATCACCCCCTGCGGGCGAGCGGGGCTCACCCGCTCTCCGGTGAGCATGGCGGGGTGGACAGTAACCGAGACGGGACGGGGGATCAGTCGTGCCGAACAATTCGTACTCGGTCTTCGATTCGTCGATAGACAAGACCAACCTCATCCTCAAGGACATCGAGCAGGCGTACGGGTGGCCGAAGGAACGCCGCAACCAGTCGTACGCCGCGCTGCGGACCGTACTGCACCTGCTCCGGGACCGGTTGCCGGTGCAGGAGAGCGTGCACTTCGCGGCCCAGTTGCCGGTGCTGGTGCGCGGGGTCTACTTCGACGGCTGGGACCCGAGCGTTGTCCCGATCAAGCTGAATCGGGAGGAGTTCCTCTACGAGGTGCGGGCCGGCTTCCCGTTCGACGTCGAGGGCGGCCCGGCGACCGTGGTGAACACGGTGCTGAACGCGCTGCGCCGGCACGTCACCGAGGGTGAGTGGGACGACGTCAAGTCGAGCATGCCGAAGGACCTGGTCAAGATCATGCCGTAGTGGCCGCCGGGTCTGGGTCCTGCCCGGTCGTTCCCGTCGGAGCCGGGGATCAGCCGAGATCAACAGTGGCACGAAATCGGGATACCTCCCCGGTCGGAGGTTCATAGTGTCGGGCGGAACCGACACGTCACCTCCGTGCCCCGACCACCGCGCTTGACAACCGCCGATGGAGGGGGTCGGGACACGACCGGAAGGACCCAGCTTTGCGACTCCGATTGACCACGTCCGTGCTCGCGGTGACGCTGGCGGCGGTGCCACTCACCGCCGGCTGCACCGCTGGCGCCGAGCCGGACCGGGCCCGCGCGACCGGTTCGGCGGCAGGACCGCAGGACGGCGAGGGCAGGGCGGCGGCGCGGCGGGACGGCGCCGGTGCGGCGGAAGGACGGCCGGCGGAGCCGGGATCGGTCGTCGCCACCCGGGAGGTCCAGTTCGACGGCAACGGGGCGGGCGAGATCGTTCCGGTGAGGGTCGAACTGTACGGGCTCCGCCGGGACGAGGGTTTCCTGGTCGTCCGGGTGCGTCTGACGAACCTCTCCCCGAACCCGAAACAGGACTGGCAGATCAGCTCGACGTTCCAGGGTGACGCTCCTCGGCTCGGCAGCGGGAGCGCCTTCTCCGGCGTCTACCTGCTCGACCGGAAGAACCGCAAGCAGTACCTGGTGGCGCGCAACGCGAACCAGCAGTACCTCGCCTCCGCCGATCTGGGCGGGGTCTTCGTCGAACCCGGGCAGGCGGTCGACCTCTTCGCCACGTTCGCGGCGCCACCCGAGGACGTGCCGAGCGTGGACGTCGTCATTCCGCGAGTTCCGGTGTTCGAGAATGTCCCGCTCGGTTAGCCCGCCGTGGGTCGGCCCGCCGTACCGCTGGGCCGGCCCGCCGTACCGGTCCGGCAGCCTGCCGTACCGCGGAATGGTCCTGACGCTTGTCGGCCTGTTGCTGCTCGTCCCCTCGCAGGTCCGGGCGGCGCCCGGCCCGACGCTCACGCCGGAACCGACGGCGGTGGGTGGACCGACCTACCGGGCGCCGGGTGGAGAGGTCGAGACTCCGGTGGTCGACGTGCGGGCCCCGACGGTGGATGTCTTTCTCGTCTCCGGCGATGTCGACGGGGACAGCACCGAGGCGGAGTCCGCCGACCGGGTCGAGGTCACCATCGGTGCCGACGTGCTTTTCGCGTTCGGCAAGGCCGAGCTCACCCCGGCGGCGAGCCAGCGGCTGGCACAGGCAGCCGGACGAATCCGCAGCCAGGCCAGGGGAACTGTGCTCGTCGACGGACACACCGACTCGATCGGCAGCCCGGCGGCGAACCAGCGGTTGTCGCGGCGACGGGCCGAGGCCGTCCGTGACGCGCTGGCCGCGCTGCTGGCCGACACTCCGGTGACCTTCCGGGTCACCGGACACGGTGAGCGGAAGCCGGTGGTGCCGAACAGTACGCCGGAAGGGAAGGACGATCCGGCCGGGCGGGCGAAGAACCGCCGTGTCGAGATCCGCTTCGACAAGTAGCGCCGAGGGCCGGGTGGGTGCCCGCCGGCCGGTACAGCCGATGGCGTCGGCGGTCGGTCGCGGATGCTATGGCGCACGGCCGACCAGGAAGGCGTGCCGGCGGGCGAGCGCGGCCAGGGCACCGGCGTCGACGATCGCGGCGCCGCCCGGGTCGTTGTTGAAGAAGACGAAGACCGGCTCGTCGCCGGGGAAAACCGCGCCGATCCGGTCCAGCCAGGAGCGCAACGCGGCTCGGCCGTACCGGGGCCGGGGCTGGGCACGGCCCTCGTGCAGCCGGAGGTATCCGAAGTCGGCGGTACGCCACAGCGGCGTCACCGGACGACCAGCCCGGTCGGCCCAGCAGAGCGCGGCGCCGTACCGCTCCAGTACCCGCCGGGTCTGCCCGGTCCACCAGGACGGGTGTCGGGGCTCCACGGTGACCCGTACGTCCGGTGGAAACCGGGACAGTACCTCGGCCAGCGCGTCGACGTCGGCCGGCAGGTTCGGCGGCAGTTGTAGCAGCACCGGGCCGAGCCGGTCACCGAGTGCGGTGGCCCGGTCCAGGAACCGGGCGACGGGTTCGGCCGGTTCCCGCAGCCGCTTGATGTGGGTGAGGTAGCGACTCATCTTCACCGCGACGCAGAAGTCGTCCGGCGTTCGAGCCCGCCAGGCGGCGAAGACGTCCCGGTCGGGCAGCCGGTAGAAGGCGTTGTTCACCTCCACCGTGCCGAACCGTCCGGCGTAGTGTTCGAGCCAGCGTCGCTGGGGCAGGCCGGCCGGATAGAACCGGTCCCGCCAGTCGCGGTACTGCCACCCGGAGGTGCCGACGAGGATCACCTCGGCCAGTATGCCGGCACTCGGCCGTCGTCACCGGCCAGCCGACCCGGGTGGGCCCGGCGCCCCAACCGCCGACCATCGGGGCGCCGGGCGGCTGTCAGTGCAGCGTTACCTCGGCGACGAGCTGCCGGCGGTGGTCGACCCGCCGTTCCGGTCCGGTCAGCCGGAGCGGGACCGTGTACCGGTGGTCGGCGCTGGAGGCGGAGAGCCGCAACTCGAGGTCGCCGGGCTCGACCACCCGGTGACCGCGCCGGCCGGTGAACGAGGAGAGGTCGGCGTGCACCCGGAAGTCGACCTGCCGGGTCTGGCCCGGCTCCAGTGGCACCCGGGCGTAGCCGACCAGTCGGATCACCGGGCGGTTGACCTGGGCGACCGGGTCGTGCAGGTAGAGCTGCACCACCTCGGTGCCGTGCCGGTCGCCGTCGTTGCGGACCGAGACCGCGACGGTGACGGCGCCGTCGGTGGGCACCTCCACCGGTTGCTGCGGGTCCGGCGCCGCACCCTCCACCCGGACCTCCGGCCAGGTGAACCCGGTGTACGACAGGCCGTGGCCGAACGGGAAGAGCGGGGTGGGGTCGACACTGCTGATCTCGGTCTTCTGACCCAGCGTCGGGGAGAGGTAGGTGCTGGGCTGGCCGCCGGGGTTACGTGGGACGCTCACCGGCAGCCGGCCGGACGGGCAGGTCACTCCGCTGAGTACCCGGGCCACCGCCGGTCCGCCCTCCTCGCCGGGGAAGAACGCCTGCACCACCGCGGCGAGCCGGTCGACCGAGTCGCCGAGCGCGTACGGGCGGCCGGCGAGCAGCACCAGCACCACCGGGGTTCCGGTCTCCAACAGTGCCGCCAGCAGTTCCGCCTGGGCACCGGGCAGCCGCAGGTCGTCGCTGTCGCAGCCCTCGCCGGAGGTGCCCCGGCCGAAGAGTCCGGCCCGGTCGCCGAGCACGGCCACGCAGACGTCCGCTTCGCCGGCCGCCGCCGCGGCGGCGCTGATCGCCTCGGCGTCGAGGTCGGCCGAGCCGTCGACGGTGCAGCCGGGCGCGTACTTGATCGGGGTTTCCGGCAGCTCGGACCGGAGCGAGGCCAGCAGGGTCGGGATCTCGACCCCCTCCGGCAGCTCCGGATGCTGGCTGCCGACGTGGCCCGGGAAGGTGTAGCAGCCGAGCATCCCGGCGACGTCGTCGGCCAGTGGCCCGACCATGGCGATCCGGCTCTCCGGGCGGAGCGGCAGCGCCCCGGAGTTCGCCAGCAGCACCACCGACTCCTCGGCGATCGTCCGGGCCAGCGCGCGGTTGGCCGGCGGGTCGAGATCGACGGAACCCTCGACGAGGTCCGGCCCGCCACCGTTGCTCCGCCCGGCGGTGCCGGCGAGTACCGGCGGCAGTGCCGACCAGTTGGCGTCGAGCAGGCCGAGCTCGCACTTCTGCCGGAGCACCCGGGTGACCGCCGTGTCGACCAGGGACTCCGGCACGGTGCCGGCGCGGATCGCGTCGAGGAGCGGGTCGCCGTAGCAGTGTGCCGCCGGTAGTTCGACGTCCACCCCGGCCGCCAGCGCCAGCGCCGCCGCCTCGGTCAGGTCGGCCGCGACGTTGTGCAGCCGTTGCAGGAAGCTGATCCCGAAGTAGTCGGAGACGACCGTGCCGGTGAAGTCCCAGTCGTCCCGGAGCAGCCGGGTGAGCAGTTCGGGGTCGGCGGCCGGCGGAACGCCGTCGATCTCGTTGTAGGCGTGCATCACGGATCTGGCACCGCCGTCACGCAGGGCCATCTCGAACGGCGGGAGGAAGACGTCGGCCAGTTCCCGGGGGCCGGCACTGACCGGCCCGTGGTTGCGGCCGCCCCGGGACGCCGAGTATCCGACGAGGTGCTTCAGGGTGGCGACCACGCCGGTCGACTCCAGGCCCCGGACGTACGCGGTGGCGATGGTGGCGACCAGGTACGGGTCCTCGCCGATCGACTCCTCGCAGCGCCCCCAGCGCAGGTCCCGGATCACGTCGAGCACCGGCGCCAACCCCTGGTGTACGCCGAGCGCCCGCATCGCCGAGCCGATCTGCTCGGCCATCCACTCGACCAGGTCCGGGTCGAAGGTCGCGCCCCAGGCCAGCGGGGTGGGGTAGACGGTCGCCTTCCAGGTCATGATGCCGGTGAGGCACTCCTCGTGCGCGATGGCCGGGATGCCGAACCGGTTCGCGGCGACGATCTCCTCCTGCATCCGGGCCAGTGCCCGGGCGCCGAGGGCGGGGTCGACGGGCGCGGTGCCGAACGCCCGGGTGATCTGGCCCAGGCCGGCGCCGATCAGGCTGCGCCAGTCCGGGGCGTCGCCGGTCATCTCGTGCTGGTGCGGCGCCAGGTCCTCACCGGTGGAGTCGCCGCCCACCCAGACGCCGTACAGCTGCGCTATCTTCTCCTCGAGCGAGAGCCGGGCGACCAGGTCCTCGACCCGCTGGTCGACGGGTAGTCGTGGGTCCTGCCAGCGGGGCAGGGCGTCGGGAGCGGTGCTGTCGCCGTGCGCTGCGTCGTCCGCCGGGACGGTCGCGGTAGCGGTGAGCTGTCCGTCGTGCGGATGCCCATCGTGCACCCCCGTGACCTCAAGCCGCTCGACGTCGGTGGTTGTCCGACTGGTGTCGGCGGCGTTGCGGTTGCTGCTCACGGGCAGCCTCCTGTCGCTTGTTGCTGGCCTCTTCCTAAGCCGCCGCACGTCGAAGTGAGGTTGGACGCGGGCGCAGACGTACTTCCGACATGTTTCCGGAAATTCTGGCCCGCGTCGAGAGGGTACTCAGGCCGAAAGTAGCTCACAAGTTCCCCGACGAGCGCAATCCTTGACCGTTCGTTCACAGCGTCGTAGCGTGCGCCGCATCACGCCGAATTTATCGGGCGAGGACCGAAAGTTTGCGGATCATTCGGTTCGTCCGGCGCGGGGACGTCCAGCCGTCCCGGGCGTCGGGTCCGGGACAACGGTGTGCGGAGATGGCGACTCACGCGACGACTCGGGAACAACGGAACGCTATCCCACTCGCGGGGCGTGGTGAGAGTGATGATCATCTCGGATCGCATCCGGGGGGATGACGGCGGAAGAGCGCCGCCGAGGACGCGGGCGGGCCGGCCGGGCGGGGACCGGCTCGCCCGCCCTCGCGGGAGCTGATCTGGACCGTACCCGTGGTACATTGACGAACGTCTCTATCTAGCTGAGTGGCCGTGCCCGGGCGGAGATCGGTTCGCCTGGAGGTGCGGCAGGGGGACTGGAGGCGCGGCATGCGGAGTAGTCGACTTCTCGTCACGGGTGCGGCACTCGCGGTCGTCATCGGCGGTGCCGGGTTCGCCGTCGCCGGCCCGCCGTCGACGCCGGGCCGGGCCGGGGTACTGGCCGCCGGAGAGTTCGACTTCAGCCGACCGCAGACCGTCGCCAGCAACCTTCAGGCGCCCTGGGGCATGGCGTTCCTGCCGGACGGCAGCGCGCTGGTCGCCGAGCGGGACACCGCCCGGGTCGTACAGGTCCGCCCGGGGCAGAGCCCGCAGCAGGTCGCCACCATCTCCGGCGTCTCGCCCGGCGGCGAGGCCGGGCTGCTCGGCCTGGCGGTCTCGCCGAACTACGCCAGCGACCGTTACGTGTACGCCTACTTCACCTCTGCCAGCGACAACCGGATCGTCCGGTTCCGGCTCGACGCGCCGCAGACCCAGACCCCGATCCTCACCGGGCTGGCCCGGGCCAACTTCCACGACGGTGGCCGGATCGCCTTCGGCCCCGACGGCATGCTCTACGCCGGGGTCGGCGACGCGGGCCAGACCGCCAACTCGCAGAACCCGTCCAGCCTGAACGGCAAGATCCTACGGATGCGGCCGGACGGCGGCGTCCCGTCGGACAACCCGACCGCCGGCTCGTTGGTTTACAGCCTCGGCCACCGCAACGTGCAGGGCCTCGCCTGGGACGCCCAGGGTCGGCTCTACGCCAGCGAGTTCGGGCAGAACAGCTGGGACGAGGTCAACTACATCGTGCCCGGCGGCAACTACGGCTGGCCGACGGTGGAGGGCCAGGGCAACGACCCACGGTTCCGCAACCCCATCGTCACCTGGACGACCGCCGAGGCGTCGCCGAGCGGTGCCGCCATCGACGGCAACATGCTCTTCGTCGCCGCGCTGCGCGGAGCCCGACTCTGGCAGGTACCGCTGAACGGCAGCGGCGGGGTGGCCGGCAGCCCGACCGCCCAACTCGTCGGCCAGTACGGCCGGCTGCGTACCGTCGAACGCGCCCCGGACGGCTCGCTCTGGGTGGCCACCAGCAACCGGGACGGACGCGGTACGCCGGCCGCCACCGACGACCGGATCCTGCGATTCCCGCCGGTCGGCGCGACCCCGACACCGACCGCGACCACCCGGCCGCCCACCTCCTCGCCGACACCGAGCGTCCCGCCGACGGTGCCGCCGACCAGCACCCCGCCGGGCAGCGGTGCCTGCACCGCGACCTACCGCCAGGTCAACCAGTGGCAGGGCGGCTTCCAGGGTGAGGTGACGGTCCGCAACAACGGCACCAGCACACTGAACGGTTGGACCGTGCGCTGGACCTTCACCAACGGGCAGACGATCAGTCAGCTCTGGAACGGCACGCTGACCGCGAGCGGATCGTCGATCACGGTCCGGAACGTGAGCTGGAACGGCACGCTCGGCGCCAACGGCTCGGCCACGTTCGGCTTCCAGGGCTCGTGGACCGGGACCAACTCCGCGCCGAGCGACCTCACCTGCACCAGTCCCTGAGCCACCGACCCACCCGCCGTGCCGGATCGATGCCGCAGTCAGGCCGTTACCGTCGACGAGCGGGCCGGCCCGCCGATGGCCTCCCGCATGCCCCGGACGGCGAGCTGGTCCGCCCGCTCGTTCTCCGGATGCCCGGCGTGCCCCTTGACCCAGTGCCACCGCACCTGGTGCCGGCCGGCGGCGGCCTCCAGCCGCTGCCACAGGTCGGCGTTCTTGACCGGCTGCTTCGCGGCGGTCTGCCAGCCGTTGCGCTTCCAGTTCGGCAGCCACTTGGTGATGCCGTCCCGGACGTAGGTGCTGTCGACGTAGATCTGCACCGTCACCGGGCGGGTCAGGCTCTCCAACGCCCGGATCGCCGCCATCAGTTCCATCCGGTTGTTCGTGGTGGCCACCGACTCACCGCCGTGGAGTTCCTTCTCCACCGTGCCGTACCGCAGCACGGCGCCCCAGCCGCCGGGACCGGGATTTCCGCTGCACGCTCCGTCGGTGTAGATCAGCACCTGCTCTGTCACCCGGGCAACATACCCTGCCGGGTCAGCCGAACAGGGCGCCGACCGACGTCGCCCGGCCGTCCGGATCGACCTGCGCTCTGAGCGAACACGACTGGCCAGATACCCCGCCCGGTGCGGAAATTGAACCAGCGCATGGTGCGGCCGACCGGGGAGGGAACCGATGCGAGGTGGCCCGGGATACGACGAGATCGCCGACTGGTACGAGGCGGAGTTCCTGCCCCAGCGTGCCGTAGCCGACGACGAGCTGGGGATCGGGCGTACCCTGCGTCTGCTGCTCGGTCCCGGCGACGGCCCCTGCCTGGAGGTCGGCTGCGGCACCGGCGCGTACGCCGACGCGGTCCGCGCCGTGGGCCGGACACCGCTCGGGGTGGATCTCTCGGCCGGCATGCTCCGGTACGCCCACGGCCGGCTGCCGGTCGTCCGGGCCGACGCCACCCGGCTGCCGGTCCGGGACGGTGCGCTCTCGGCGGTCGTCGCGGTGATGGTGCACACCGACATGCCCGGATATCCGGCGGTGCTCCGGGAGACGGCCCGGGTGCTGGCTCCCGGCGGGACCTTCGTACACGTCGGCGTCCACCCGTGTTTCTGCGGCGGGTTCGCCGACCGCACCGACCCCAACGCGGTGCTGATCCGCCCCGGCTACCGGGACAGCGCCTGGACGAGGGAGTCCTGGACCGACCGGGGGATCCGGGACAAGGTCGGCGCGACACACAATCCGCTGCCCGAACTGCTGCACATGTTCCTGGACGCCGGGCTGACCTTCGAGCGCTTCGCCGAGGGCGGCACACCCACCCCGATCGTCTTCGCCGTCCGGGCCCGCCGCGACAGCCAGGCTCAGCACCACTCACTTCGCTGTCGGGCCACTGGTGCGCATGGCTTTGACTGACCGATGCGGACCCGGAGGAGACGGTCGTCCGACGAGACGACGGTGAGCTGAACGCCGTACCGGGGCACGACGACGCCATATCGCACGTGCGCATCGATGTCCTCCGTGTAGTAGCTTTTCCGGTCGTCGAACATCGGCTCGCCGGTCCGGCCTTCGATGGAGTTCGGGCGGCCGCCCTCGTGCAGGGTGAAGGAGTCGGCGCGCCGGTGTGAGAATGGTGCGTCGTACGCCTGCACGCGGGGACGCCACGGCTGACCGTCCGCGCGGTAGATGAGCTGCGGATGTGCGTCGATCGGCAGGATGAGGCCGTGGCCTGGATGCTGACTGGTGTTGTTGTCGCGGTACGACGTGTCCCAGTACCAGACGAGCAGACCCTCCTGGTACGGGAAGTGCTCCACCAGGTTTGGGTGTGCCGGCTGGAAAGCGAAGTGGTAGGGCCCGGATTTGAGGTAACGACCGAATGACGCATGGGACTGGTACGACGCCACGTAGTAGTGACTGCGCTCTTCGACGCCGCGGGAGCCGACGGCGGTGAAACCAGTCGACTTCCAGCCGTTGAGGCCGTTCTCCGCCCCGTCGCGGAACAGGGTCCGGTCGCCGGCGGTCAGCCGGACGTTGTCCACCAGCACGCCTTTGCCCTGAACCGAGCCGTCGGTGCGGTAGCGCAGGCGTACGACGATTGTCTGCCCGGCAAAGGCTGCGAGGTCAAACGTGGCCCGCTGCCACCCGTGGCTTGCCCCGTGAATCCCATGGTCGACATCCGGCTCTGTGACCGATCCGGGAATTGCGACGAATCCGGCGCCTGTCAAGACCTCGACAGCGGCGCGATCGCATCGGTCCGGGCCGCACTTCTCGATGTCCCACCATGCGTCGAAGGTCAACTGGGCCGGCTCCGTTGGAAGCGTTACTGACCTGGCCAAGGTGTTGTCGACCGCGTTTCCCGAGCCGCTCCACCAGGAGTGCCGACCCTCGGGCGGCGCAGCGAGGGTGACCTCATTCCACTTCGTGGGCAATGCCACAATCACCGCCTGCGGTCGCTCGTCGCGTTGACCCTGCTGGCCAAGCGTCATCTCGAGGGGTTGATCCGGGTTTACGAGCGCGTAGTCCAGCCACCCAAGTTGGAGCTTCTCCCAGGGTCCGAAGTCGTTCGCCCGGGTAGCGATGCCAGGGTCGCCGGGGGCGCTCACATGGCTTCTGGCCATCACCGACCACCAGTTGACCGGACCCTCCGCATTGCCGCCCGGGGCGAAGGCGTCGTAGAGGTCCGGCAGGCCGAGATCGTGGCCGTACTCGTGCACGATCTCGCCCAAGCCTGCGTTCTCGGCCACGGTGACGTAGTCGCGCACCCACAGGCCGGTGGAGCCGATAGGGATACCACCGGCTCGGTTCAGCCCAGGACCAACCGGACTTTCCGTGAACGCGGCGCCGAAGTGACTGGTGACAGCGTCCTCACCCTGGCCGGGGTCCTCCTGGTCGCCGCCGGCGTGCACGATCTGGAGGTGGTCGAGGTAGCCGTCCGGTTCGGTGAAGTCGCCGTCGCCGTCGAAGTCGTACCGGTCCCGGGTGTCGAAGGACGCGATGTCGGCGGCGATGTCGGCGGCGGTCCGGCCGCGCTGGTACTGGCCTGACACCCACGCGTCGATCGCGTCGCGCACCAGCTCCCAGACGTTGTCGCAAACCGGGGCCTGGCACGGGTAGCCGTTGCTGCGTCCGTACCGGGCCTCGTTGAAAGGTACCCTGACCCAGTCGGCGACCCAGCCGTCAACGTGATATCTGCCGGACGACTGATCCTCGTACCAGGTTCGGACCGATTCGACACCGGGGCCGGTGCCGAAGTAGAGCCGCCGGTAGTGCTCGACGTCATAGTCGACCTGCCAGTTCGTGCTGTTGTCGAGTGACCGGTCAGGCTCGGGAATCTCGCCGTGGCGCGGCCCGTCGAAGCGGAGCGGGCCGGCGATGTCCCGTTGGGTGTCGACATCGGGGTAGTCGGGGTGTCGCCGGTCGCCGAACTCGACGGGCAGGACGAACACCCTTTCGGCTCCCTCACGGACGAGCTCCACATACTGGTCGAATTGTCCAGGGTGGTCGTCGACCTCCGGTCCGCTGTCCCGCCCGGTCACCGTGCCGGCCCTGACCACCGTGTTGCCTCCCCGCCGTTCCGGGTGAAGCCGACCGTCGAGGACCTTGGGCAGGGCAGCCTCGCGGGTCGCGCGCTGCTTGGCCCGCAACTGGTCGGTGGGTTCTCGGCCGGGGGAGGCCGGCCCTGAGGCGAGGCCCCTCCGTGGGTCGTGGACGTCACTGGGCGACACGGCAAGGATCAGGCTTGCCGTCGCCACGCCGGCAACCAGCGCGATCACGACTTCCCGCCGCGAAATAATCCGCTTTCGCATTCGAACTCCTCCCGGTGGCGTTCCGGTACAGCCGACGCGTCGGCTCTTCCACGAGGTGGTAGCTGACGACCGCCAGCGCGCTGGTGAACGCCATGACGGCGAACAGGTTGAACCAGAACCCGCCGGTCCATGGCCGTTGGTTCGTCACGTCGTACCAGGCAATCAGCACGACGAACTGCCACAGGTACACGCCGTACGAGATCCGGCCGAAGTACGCCGCGACCCGGTTGCCGAACAGCTGGCCAGGGGTGGTCTGCCGCGCCGGCAGCAGCGCCAATGGGGCCAACAGGGCGGCAGTGATCGCCGAGTACACCGACAACTCGGCCAGTGCGGTGCCCACACCACTGAACGGGATCATCCGCGGCCCGGTGAGTGGGGTGGCGGCGACGAGGTACAGCGCGGCAGAACCGCACCAGCACAACCACCACGACCGGGTGACCCGGCGGCTGAACCGGCCGGCCGGGCCGGCAGGCGCCATCCGGGCCCACTCCGCGAGCACCGCTAGGGCCATGCCGACCGCGAAGTAGACCAGGCATCGTGGCATGTACATATAGAGGTAGCCGCGGTACGTCGGGACGAAGACGATTACCGTCCACAGGTACGAGACGCCGCCAAGCACGGCCACTCCCCACAGAAGCCGCCGGGCACGCGCGGCAAGGTCCCCGCCCCGCCCCGCGTACGTGCGGTTCGCAGCCGCGAACAACGGCAGGACAGCGTAGAAGGAGACCTCCACGCACAGACTCCAGATGTGCTGCAGCCCGTCCGGTGTGTCCCCAGTCCACCACAGCGACGGCACGTAGTTCTGCACGAGCAGGCTCAGCGGCAACCAGGTGCTGAGCTCCGTCGCGCGCCCCCGTGACCACAGCGCCAAGGCGACAACCAGGAGGATCCAGTACGCGGGAAGGATCCGAACCGCGCGCCGCAGCAGGAAGTCCGCAACTGGTGGCGCTGGACGCCGGCGCAACGCAGCAGTGGCGAACGGGCGGTACAGCAGCAGACCGGACAATGCGAAGAACACCGGCACACCGATGTCGCCCCGGGCCAGCACGGCACCGATCGGGCCCGGCTGCAACGCCAGGCCCGTCTCCATCGCCACGTGGAACACCACGATCAAGACCGCGGCGAATCCACGCACCCCGTCCAGGGCGCTCGACCGGCCGACGGTGGCGGGCACTTCAGGATGCACACGGCCGGCGTCCGGCCGCGCGGTTGCCGAGGTCATCGCGGCCGGGGCACGACGCCGCCAACGACGCCAGCAAGGGCTCGCCCCGGTTGATCGACGCCGTCCAGCCAGCCGGCGAGATCGATGAGGTCCGGTGCGCTGCCTTCCTGGGCCCGGACAGTGAGGTAGACGGCGCGAATGAGCTCAGGGTGGCGCTGCAGCGTCCGCGCGGCCGCGTCGTCGACGAGTTGGCGACGGGCGAGCACCAAGCCGGCCCAGTGCTCCGTGTCGTCCGGCTCCCGGTCGATCTGCGCCTGGTACCGCTCCGCCGCGCTGGCTGCGTCGCCGCTGAGATAGGCGAAGTCCGCGGCGGTGGCGGCGTCGGGCCCGCCTTCGGCGGCCTCTGCCGCGCGTGCGGCGAAGCGCTTCGGGTCCTGCTCCATGAGCTGCCGAAGCTGAAACCGAGGGTTGGGAATCCGGTCGGCGGGCGCCGGTCGTGGCGCCGGTGGTGTGTATCCGTTGCCGGGAGGGGACTCTCCGCGCTGCCACGCCGCGGTGAGCCGGGCCACCTCGGCCGGGTCCGGGTGCAGGTTACGCAGCCGCCATCGTAGGTGGTGGTCGTCGGCGTCGTCCCGGGCCGCAGCCCGCTGCGCGCTGGACGGAACGACATTGTTCCAGCGCCGCATCTGGGCCCGCAATCCGGTGACGAAGTCCACTCCGCTCGGGGTCAGGCGGCCTACGTCGAGAAGCGCGTCGCAGACCCGTTCGACCTGCTCCCGCCAGCGGGCGAACTCCATCTCGGCGTGCTGTTCGGGGTGGACGCCCCGGTAGCGGCGCCAGTAGTCGGCCACCCCGGCATAGGCGTACGCGCCGTGGAGTATTCCGCCGATCGGACGCGGATCGTCACGGGCCGGTGAGTAGAACAACTCGTCCTCACCAGCCGTCGACAGCGGTACCAGGTCCATGATCGCGCTGAGCTTGGAGTGCTGGAACTCGTGCACCAGCGTCTCCGCGAACAGCCTAGATGTGTACGGCAGGCTGAGGACCATGGCGCCAAAGGCGTCATACAAAGTGGAACTCGTGTCGATTCCGGACGCACTGCGCGGGCTGGGCACGAGGCTGACCAGGCCAACGACCATCGCTTCCGCGCGGTCTCGGCACACCGTTACCAACAGCCGCCATGCATCGTCGAACATGCGTTGCCATTGTTGTACCGACTGATCAGTAAGCCGGTCGGCGACGAGTCGGTCGCCGACGTTGCGATAGGGATCGATGTCGTCGAGATCGAGCGTCAGCCGTAGGCCATCGGCCTCGCTGGTGAGCCGGCGCAAAGGCTGCCAGCCCGGTGCGTCCTGTCCGAGATCTGCAGGCGCGAGGACGCTGTTGCCGTGCGGATCCGATACGGTCAGCGTGTCCCCGTCGAACTCGATGGTCGCGAGGCCGGCCGGCAGGTCGGTCTGCAGGGAGCACCGCCCCAGCGTCGGTAACATGACCTGACCGTCGCGCATGGCGACGCGTGTAGTGAAGGGATGGCCAGCCCGGACTGCTGCTGCGGCGGCGATTGCCCCGGCGTAGCTCAGATGGGTGCGTAGCGGGGACCGACCCGGGTCGGTGTCGGCCCTCCGCTGGCCGCTCCCGTCGGTGAGGCGGTGGAACCGGCGCGCTTCGACCAGGCAGGCGCCGGCCCAGGCACCAATGTGCGGGTGGGTCAAGACCGCTGCCACCGCCTCCGGCGCGCGTTGCTGCGCCCGATCCAGCAGTGTCAACGCACTTGCGAAATCGGACCGGTTGTACTCGTCGTTGCAGCCGTCCTGGACAAGGTGCATGATCGCGCGGATTAGCACGAGGTTCTTACTCAGTCGGCTTGTGCGTAGGAGACCAACAGTTTCGTCGCTGCCGCCGGTGGCGAGCTCGGCAAACTGGTCGGTGGTGAGCGTATGAGTGCCGGTCATCGGGTTCCCCCTCGGGTCAGTCGGGAAAGGTCGGCAACGATCCGCCGCCGGATGTGGGTAATCAGCCGCGCCAGGTCAGGGCAGTAGACTGAGGGATTGCGGAAGCCGGAATCCGCACGGTAGCGATGCGGGTAGTAGCCGCCGCCGCAGATGTCACGTAGGTCGCAACGCATGCAGGTCTCGCTGAGCGCCGCCAGCCCTGCCTGCCTGGCCACTGCACCCGGGTGGTTCATCGCCTCGTCGAATGTGTGGGCGAAGATATTGAGGCCCGTGCACGTGGCGCCGTGAAATGCCGACTTCAGCGAGCAGACCTGGTGCAAAGACCCATCCGTCTCGACCTCGACGGCCGCGGCGGGACTGAGCCCCACACCTTCGAACTCGCTACGCCCACTCAGCACCCCGTCCACGATGGCCTGAAGCAGGCGAACCTGGGTCTCCTGCACCGGTGCCGAATACCACCGGTTGAACACCGCGGCCAACCAGTCGCCGTAGGGTGTCTGCCCACGAGGGGCCGGCAGTCCTGGTGGCGGACTGGTCCAGTTTCCGAGCGGAAGCAGGAAGTCGATCGCGGGCGGGTCGAAGTCCAGCAGCGCTTCGTAGGTCTGCACTGGGTCGTTGGCAAGGTCGACGACACAGAGCAGCATCGCGAACAGGTGCCGGTATTCGTCATTGACTCGGCGCAACGCCTGCGCCACCTGATGAAAGCTGCCCTTGCCGTTGGCGTAGCGGCGGTGCCGATCGTTCGCGTCAGGCCCGCCGTCAAGGCTGATGCCCAGCCTGACGTGATGCGCGTCGAGGGTGCGCAGCATACGATCGTCGAGCAGGACGGCGTTGGTCTGAACCGCCAGATCCAGGCGACAGCTCCCGGGCAGCGCGGCGCGGAACTCCGCCGACGCGAAGTCCACAAAGTCGGCGCCGACCAGCAGCGGCTCCCCACCGTGATAGATGACATGCACCGAGGTATGTCCATGCCGAGCGGCGTACTCACCGATGCGCTGAGCGGCCCGGCGCACCGTTTCGCGCGATATGGTCCCCGGCAGGTTCTGCCAGTTCTGATCGGCCATTTCGTAGATGTAGCAATAGTCACAGGACAGATTGCACCGGCTGTGCAGCTTGATGATAAATTGCTGAAATGGGACCGGTTGCCAGTTCCTGTCGGCAACGACCTGGGCCTTCCATTCCTCGTCGGGCCACTCGGCGGCCGTCGGTCCCGCCCGGTGCGGCGGGGGGACCGACAACCGAATTGGAATCGCTCTCAATATGCACCTCCGAGGTTAGGCGCTGGGCGCGGCCTCGACCGCGCCCAGCACTGGGAGTGTGGTCGGCAATTGCGGGCGCGGCCTACCGGATCGGCGCCTGGGAAAAGCCCCCGTACGTAGCCTCGCCGGTCTCAGCGATGGCCCGGTTGACCGAGTTCATCAGCACGGTGTCGTCCGACGCGGTGATGCTGGACAAACTCACATTGGACAGGTCGGCGAGTGCGGACTGGAGGGTGCCGTTGCTCGCGGACGCCACGCCGGCGCCCCCGAATACACCGATAACCGCACTCGCCGCCAAGCCGGCAGCACGGATGAGCCGTTCACCCATTGAACCTCCTTGTGTCTTGCCGCCGGGCGGCGGCGTGGATGCCTGCAGCCGTGAGGATGGCAATCCCCTGCCCTCCTCGTGATCTGTCTCTCCCCTCTCTGGGCGTTCCGCGCTACCATGCCGGACGGATCTTGGAGGTGGCATGCCAACGGCTTGCCACGCCGTCGTGCCCCACTGACGGTGGAGGTCTCGGTGGAGTTTCGCGTGCTAGGCCAGGTCGAGGCCGAACATGACGGCGTGCCCGTCGCGCTGGGGCGCCGTGGCGAGCGGCGTCTGTTGGGCGTCCTGCTGCTACTGGCCGGGCAGGCGGTGGATGCCGAGCGACTGGCGTCGATGTTGTGGGACGACGACCCGCCAGCCAGCGTCCGGACCAGCCTGCAGGCCCATGTTTCCCGGCTGCGCCAGCGGCTTGACCCAGGCGGCGAGGGCAGGCTGGGTGTGCGGCTGATCAGCCGCCACGGCGGATACGCCGCCGAGGTGGATCCAGCCCGCGTGGACGCGCACCGGTTCAAGTGCGCGGTCGAGTCGGCGCGCGTGATCGACGATCTGACAGCACGGTCATCTGCACTGCGCAACGCCGTCGCGCTCTGGAGGGGACCGTTGCTGGCGGACGTGGCATCTGACCGGCTCCGTGAACGTGTCGGTGCCAACCTTGTCGAGCTCCGGCTACGCGCACTGGAGCTTGCGGTCCAGGCCGACCTTTCTCTGGGGCGGCATCAGGAGGTCGTTGGTGAGCTTGCAGCGTTGGCGGCCGACTATCCAACTCGTGAACGGTTCATAGAGCTACTGATGACGGCCCTGTTCCGCAGCGGGCGTCAGCACGAGGCGTTGGGCGCATACGAGCGACTGCGGGCCTACCTCGCTGACCAACTCGGCGTTGATCCAAATCCAGATCTGCAGCGTCTGCGGGCTGCGTTGCTGCGGCACGACAACGGTCTATGCCTGGCCGCCAGGCAAGCAGATACGCCGAAGCCCGCGCAACTACCGCCCGATATGCGCGGCTTCGCGGGCCGCCGCGCCGCACTCGAACAGCTGGACGCGATGCTTGCCAACAGCGCCGAGATTCCTACCGCCGTTGCTGTGTCTGTGCTGTCCGGTACGGCGGGCGTAGGCAAGACCACGCTTGCGGTGCATTGGGCTCACCGCGTTGCCGCGAGGTTTTCCGGCGGTCAGCTCTATGTGAACCTCCGCGGATTCGATGCGAGCAGGTCGGTGACTAGCCCGACCCAGGCACTCCGAGGATTCCTTGATGCCCTGGGGGTGCCGCCGCAGCGAATTCCGGCATCCCTCGACGGGCAGGTGAGTCTCTACCGGAGCTCGCTGGCCGGCCGAAAGGTACTGGTCGTGCTGGACAACGCACGGGATGCCGATCAAGTACGGCCCCTGTTACCCACCTCGCCCGGCTGCGTGGCGGTGGTTACCAGCCGCAACGAGCTCACCAGCCTGGTCGCTGCGGAAGGGGCGGATCTGCTCGCCGTAGATCTGCTCAGCGAGTCGGAGGCGCGCCATCTGCTGGAGCGCCGCCTTGGCACCCGGCGGATGGCCAGCGAACCAGCCGCGGTCGACGAGATCGTGGCCCGGTGCGCTGGTCTGCCACTTGCTCTCGCCATTGTGGCCGCCCGCGCCGTGGCCCGCCGGGATTTTCCACTGGAAGTACTCGCGAGCGAGCTTCGTGACGCAGACCGTGCGCTCGACGCGCTCGTCGTCGGGTCCGCCACCACCAACGTACGATCCGTGTTCTCATGGTCATATCGGGTGCTCAGTCCCGAGGCTGCCCGGCTGTTCCGCCTGCTCGCACTGCATCCTGGTCCGGACATCTCACTGCACGCCGCAGCCAGCCTGGCCGGAGCCACTGGGCAGCGAGCACGTCGGCTGTTGACGGAGTTGACCCAGGCGCACCTGATCATCGAGCGGACCGTTGGCCGGTACATGCTGCATGACCTGTTACGCATGTACGCAGTCGAACTCACCCAGGCCAACGATTGCGCCGCCGAACGCCGCGCCGCGGTGGCCCGTCAACTCGACCACTATCTACACACGGCCTGGACGGCAACACAGCTAGTGGACACGACCCGAGCGCCGATCACGCTGCCGCCACCGCGCGCCGGGGTGAGTTGCGAAGACATCTCGACTGCTGAGGCGGCACTCGACTGGTTCGTTCGCGAGCGCCCCGTACTACTCGCCGCCATACACCAGGCCGCCGATGACTTCGAGGCACATGTATGGCAGCTCGCCTGGGCAGTCGGCACCTTCCTGAACCGGCAAGGCCATCGCGACGACCTCCTAGCGGTTCAGCAATGCGCGTTGGACGCCGCGCTTCGGCTTGCCGACCCGATCGGACTGGCGCACAGCCACCACGGTCTCGGCCTGGCGCACCATGCACTGGGCAACCTTGACAATGCCCAGATGCACCTCGATCACGCATGTGGCGCCTACGCCCGCGCCGGTGACCTCGGTAGCCAGGCGTGTTCCCGCCTCAATCTCGGTGCCGTACTTGACCAGCAGGGCCAGCACAGGGCGGCTCTTCGGCACGCCGAACAGGCGTTGACACTGTTCCGGATGGCCGGCCGGCCGAGTGGCGAAGCCAGAGCGCTCAGCGGGATCGCTTGGACCCACGTCCAACTCGGCGAGTATCGGCAGGCGCTGAAGGATTGCCACCTTGCGCTCGGCTTGTATGCGTTGCAGCCAGACCCGCACGGCGAGGCAGCCACCTGGGACACCCTTGGTTCCATCCACCGACGGATCGGTGCGTACGACCAAGCCGTGACGTGTTACCGACGTGCCGTGCAGCTCTACCGGGTTGCTGGGGAGCGCTACCGCGAGGCAACCCGGCTCACCGAATTGGGAGATACCTGTCAGGTGACCGGCGACTTGAACGCGGCGGCCACGGCATGGCAGCAGTCTCTCGACATCCTGGTCAAGCTCGGCCATCCTGAGGCGGATCAGGTCCGAACGAGGTTGCTTGCGACCGTCATACCCTGAACCTTTTTCAACCTCCCCTTGGGGTCGACGGACCGCAAGGTCGGACGCGGTGCATGAGCGCCGCGCGGTCCAGGTTGAAAAAGGTTCCCTGATTACCAATCCGCCATTGGGCCCGGCGACGGCGACGCTGATTCCGTCGCCCTGGCTGTTGCCGGTCACCGCCCCCCAGCCCGGATCGACGACACCGGTCCGGTCGAGTCGTACCCGGACGACGGTGCGGACACTGCCGACGGGGTAGGAAGACATAGACTCCCGAACCACCCTATGCGCCGTCCGGGCTGAGCTGATCAAGCCGAGCCGATCAGGTCAGGCCGGTCGCCGACTCCGGGTGGCCGGCGACGCCGAGCTGGCGCAGCGCGGCGTCGTGCAGCGCCGGGGTGCGGGCGAACAGCGACGGTCCGGCGGCGGGCCCGGGCCGTCCGTCGAGTCCGCTGTACCGGCCGCCGGCCTCGGTCACGATCAGCGAGGTGGCGGCGAAGTCCCAGAGCTGCCCCCGGGTCTGCACCGCGAGGTCCATCTCGCCCCGGGCCACCAGCAGTGCGGCATGGGTACGCCACGAGGTCGGCGTGGTGACCGCCAGCAGCGCGGCGATCGTCCGGAGTTCGGCCGGGCGCACCTGGTCGTCCGGCGGAACCACCCCGAGCCGGCTGCCGGGCAGCGGGGCGTCCGTACCGGATCCGGTGGTGCGGAGCGCCCGTTCCCCGCTCACCCCGGCCCCGGTGATCTCCGCCTGGTAGGCGCCGCCGCCCCGCCGGGCCCACCAGATCGTCCGCTGTGCCGGCAGGGCGGCGACCCCGACGACGATCTGACCGGCCTCCTCCAGTGCGACGAGTACCTGCCAGCGGTCGTCACCGGCGACGAACTGGGCCGTACCGTCGATCGGGTCGATGATCCAGCGCCGAGCGGCCCGGCCGGTCTGCCCGACCTCCTCACCCAGGATCGCGTCGTCAGGCCGCGCACCGGCCAGTACCTCCCGGATGGTGGCCTCGACGGTCCGGTCGGCCTCGGTCACCACGCTCCCGTCCGGCTTCTGCTCCCGGGCGAGCCGGCCGAGGTCGGCGAAGTACCGGGAGGCGACGGCGGCGCCGGTCAGCGCGGCCCGGCGGGCAAGGAGAAGATCGTCTTCCACGGGCCCATCCTCGTCGAGGCCGCCGTCCGGGACGCGACCGGGTGTCGAGGTCGTCCGGAAGGGACGGCTCCGGGCCGGTGAAGGGTCAGCCGTTGACCGGGGTCATCCGCAGGGCCAGCGCCGGGCACATCCGCACCGCCTTGCGGGCGCCCTCTTCCAGCCAGGTCGGCACCGGGGTGGACGGGAACGACGGGAAGCCGTTGGAGTCCAGCCGGATGAACTCCGGCACCACGGCGGCGCAGAGCCCGTGCCCGTCGCAGCGGGACCAGTCGACCACCAGCTTGGAGGTCGGAGCGTCGGCGGCGTTGGGCAGTCCGAGGATCCCCTTGACCTTCTTGCCGCAGGTACCCCGGGCGGCGTGTGCCTCCAGGTCCTCGGTGAAGATCTCCAGAGCCGAGGTGGCGAACCGCGCCGTGCCGTCGGGGTGGCTGCACGCGCCGCGACCCTTCACCGCACCGGCCGCCGCCCGGACCACCTCGGCGGCGGCGCTGCCGCCGACGATCAGGTCCAGCGACCGGGCCAGGTCCGGCAGGCCGAGCCGGCACGGGCCGCACTGCCCGGCAGACTCACCGGCCAGGTAGGTGACGACCTGGGCGGCCTCGCCGAGCGGGCACACCTCGGCGCTCAACGGCATGATGATGCCGGCGCCGAGCGCGCCGCCGACCTTGGCGAAGCCCGCCCGGGACACCTCGGCGCTGGCCGCACCCTCCGCGCTGATCCACTTGCCGTGGTAGCCGCCGGTGAGCACGCCGGGACCCTCCGGCGTCTCGCAGAGTTCCAACACGTCCCGTAGCGGAATGCCGGTCGGGCACTCCACCACCGCCGGCCGCCCCGCCGCCCCGGTCACGGTCAGCAGCACCGTGCCGGGCTCGTCGGCGGTGCCGACCGTGCCGTACTCGTACGGGCCGAGCCGGGCGGCCAGGGCGAGCTGGGCGTACGTCTCGGCGTTGGAGACCAGGGTCGGTAGGCCGCCGACCCCGGTGTCGCTGGCCCGGATCTTGATTCCCGGCGGGATGTGCGCCTCGCCGTTGATCCCGCGCACCAGGGCGCCGCCCTCGCCGGAGATGAACCGGTGCGGCACGGTGACGATGCCGGTGCGTACCGGCATCCGGCGCTCGGCCAGCGCGGCGCTCAGCGACGCCTCGCCGATCCCGTCGTCGGCGACACCGATGACGATCTCCTCCGCGTCCAGTGCGTAGGCGGCGATCGCGGCCCCGTCCAGGATCAGGTGCGGGGCGCGGGTGAGCAGCGCCTTGTCCTTCCAGGCCCCGGGTTCACCCTCGGTCGCGTTCACCACCACGACGGTCGGCAGGTCCTGGCGGTCCGCCGACTCCAGCACGGCGCGGAACTTGCGGGCGAACGGGAAGCCGGCGCCACCCTTGCCCTTCAGCTCGATTCCCTCGACCAGTCGGAGCAGGCCCTTGGGGGAGAGCGGGTTGACGGCACCGTGTACCATCTCGTGCGCGGTCAGGTCGAGGCGGCCGAACTCGTCGAACCCGGCGGTGAGCCGGGGCTCGCCGAAGCAGGCGACCGGGGGTACGGCGGTCAGACTCACCGCGCTTCACCTTTCAGACTGGTCCAGTACGCGCCCTCCTCGGCCGCCTCGTCCGGCTCGTCGTCCCGGCGCCGGGAGGACCGGCCGGACGGCTCGTCGGACCTGCGGGACCGGCGGGCGGCAAGGTCGATCAGGGCGGGCTTGTCGTCGTCATCATCCTCGTCGTCCGCGCGGGCGACGAGGTTGGGCTCGTACCGGGCGGCCCGGCCCCACTCGGCGGTGCTCTCCTCGGCGTCGTCACCGCCCCGAACCCGGCTGTGTCGTCCGGAGCGGTCGATCGGCTCCTCGTCGGCGGCCCGCCGTCGCCGGCCGGCCCGGGTGGCGCCGGTCGATGTCGGCTCGTCGTCGGGTTCCCGCCACGACCGCCGTCCCGACCCGTCGGTCTCCGACCGCGACCACCGGCCCCCGTCGCCGTCGACGCCGGCCGACCTGTCGTCCCCGGCCCGCGACCGGCGGTACGTCGCGTCGTCCTCGCCGCCCCGCCGTCGCTCCCACGGCTCTCCCGGCTCGTCGGCAGCCCAGCGCCGGGGACTGTCCCACGGCAGCTCGGCGTCGTCGAGATCACGCTCCCTGTCGGCCGACATGCTGCCGGGCGGCGGCACCTCGGGTACGGCGAAGCGGTCGGAACGGCCCCGGGGTGCGTGGGTGCTGTCCAGCTCGCCGGCCCGGGCCCAGGCGTCGATCGCCGCTTCCGAGCCGCCGCGCAGGTCGGAGAGGCTGTCCCGGCGCCGCCGGCCGCCGCCCTGGGTGTCGTCCAGCCGGCCGCGGTAGCTGTCCGGATCGTCGCGCCCGGATCGGCTCCCGGAGGCACCGCGCCGCCCGCTCGCGGTCTCCGGGTCCTCCCACCGGCCGCTGCGGCCGCCGCCGCTGCGGCCGCCGAACGTGTCGTCCTCCCACCGGCTGCGCCGGCTCCGGCCGGTGTCGTGGCCCGGCGAGTTGGCCCGGCTGGCCCGGATCTCGTCGGCGGTCCGACGCTTGGCCGGTGCCATCGAGCTGGTTCGGCCGACCGGACCCGGCTTGGCCGGCTTCCCCGGCCGGCCCGGCTTGCCCGGCCGGCCCACCGGGGACAGCGCGCCGGTGGTCTGGCCCTGCTCGGCACGTTTACGACCGAGCGTGACCGAGAGCCGGACGCCGAGCAGTGCCAGCACGATAGCCACGCAGAGTAGGTAACTGAGGGTGACCCAGGTGGCCGCGGGTCGACCGGCCTGCAGCCCGTGCACCAGCGCGATCGGCCAGGCGGCGTACGAGATGCTGTGCAGGGTCCGCCACAGCCACGGCTTGCCGACCCCGGCGAACCGGGCCCGGACCAGCCCGGTCCAGAGCACCGCCACCATCATCGCCCCGGCGATGGTGCCCAGCCCGACGTAGAAGTTGGCGCCGTTGACGAACGGCAGCAGCGCCTTGTCGGGGCTGACGTGCCCGGCGGTGATCTTCGTCAGGACGTGCAACACCAGGGCGAAGACCGAGATGATGCCGAGTGACCGGTGCGCCGACTGGAGCAGTACCCGGTGCCGGATCAACAGCACGATCCGGTCGGTCGCCACCAACCCGACCATCACGGTCAGACTCAGCGCCACCAGGGTCGCCGGGCCGGCGAAGAACGTCATGTAGACGAACATGTAGGCGTTGATCAGCCCACCCATCGGGCTCAGCATCGCCGCCGCCCAGAGCGCCGCCAGTGTCGAGACGACGAGGATGACGACGGCGCCCTGCGGCTTGGGTGTGCTTCCCCGGCTGGTGAAGCTCATGGGGACGCTGGCACGCTGAATCTGTCTGGTCCGGGCCATCTGCTCCTCGATCTTCCGCCTCGGCGCCCACCACCACGCCCCGCCTGCCCGCCCGCCGCGCGCGAGCACGGCCGCCTATTGTGCCCCGTCCCGATCACGCCACTTTGGGCGGAGCCGTACCGCCGCGCGTCGCTGGACGGCGGTCCGACCCACATCAGGTACGGGGAAACGGGCCGGGGGGATGAGTCCCGTGCCGATTATGTTTCACGATCGGTGAGTTGGCTCCCCCCTGGGGGTGGGCAATCTGGGGTCAACCGGTGAAGAGCTTCGCCACCATGATGACGGTCTGTACGACGCCGTACCCGGGGAGTGCGGCGGCCAGCGATCCATGAGATCCAGGCCGGCCGGACCGGCGTTTCCGTTGCGCGGTGTCGAATCGTCAGCGGGCTCGCGGAGCCGCCTGTTCGCGCAGCCCGTAACCGCGACGGAGCAGGTGGTCGAATAGACGCTGCGGTAGCAGCACCCTGAGTAACGGCAGCCAGCGCGCCGCTGGTCCGACCGGGTAGCGCAGCCGAGGGCTACGGGCAGCGGCCACCTCCATGATCCGCTCTGCGACCTTGTGCGGGTCGCCCCCGCGGCGCAGGCTCTCCTGGAGGGTCCGCACCGCCGCTCGGCGTACCGGGTCGTAGTCGGTGATCCGTCCCGCGCTGGTCGACGCCGAGGCCACGATGTCGGTCGCGAAGGCGCCGGGCTCGACCAGCGACACCGTGATCCCCAGCGGCCATACCTCGTGCCGCAGCGCCTCGGTGTAGCCGGCGAGGGATTGTTTGGACGCCGCGTAGAACGCCTCACCGGGCTCACCCACCCACGCGGCCGCCGAGCCCACGTTGACGATGCGGCCGTGCCGGCGGACTCGCATCTGCGGCAGCACCGCGTTGGTCATCCGCACCACTCCGAACAGATTGGTCTCGAACAACGCGCGAGCCTCGTCCAGGCTGGTTTCCTCCGCCATCCCGGTGTGCATGATCCCCGCGTTGTTGACCAGCACGTCGATACGTCCCGCCCGGGCCATCACCTGGGCGGCGCAGTCGTCGACGGACTCGTCGGATCGCACGTCCAGCGGCAGCATCTCGATACCGTCCCGGCTCGGGCGGGCGCGGCGGCTGGTGCCGAACACCCGCCAGCCCGCGCGGGCGAACACGTCCGCCGTCGCCGCGCCGATGCCGGAAGACGCCCCGGTGACCAGCACGATCCGGGCCTCGGCCCGACCGCTCATCGCTCCTCCGACCCAGTCGTGACGCGGCCATCCCCCTGTTGGCTGCGCTCGCCTGCCAGGAGTACGTCGAGTGCCTCGACGGCACCGGCAAGCTCGACGTGGGGGTCCAGCATGGCGTGTAGCAGTAGCCCATCACCGGCGGCGGCCAGCAGCGTCGCCAACCCGAGCGGATCGACCTGCCGGACGACGCCGGTCCGCTGCTCGGCACGAACCAGGTCGGCAACGGCCTGCCGGTAGTCGCCCAGCAAACCGATCAGGCGATTCCGCACGGCGGCGTCGCGTCCGGCCTCACGCATCGCCTCCATCAGGACCGCACTGCCTACCCGGTCGGCCAGATCCTCACCGGCCGGCCGATCGGCCTTCGACCGGGCGTCGGAGGTGGCCGGTGCGGCGTCGCTCGCCCAGGACCGCATCAGCGACACCAACCCGGTGAGATCTCCGGCGGCCCGTACCGACTCCAGCGGGAACGCCCGGTCGACCAGGTCCAGCACCGCCTCCGTGAGCAGTACCTGCTTGCCGGCGAAGTGGTAGCTCACCGCCCCGTGCGGCAGACCGGCCCGCTCGGCGACCGCCCGGGTGGTCACCCGCCCCCACCCGCGCTCGGCAACCAGTTCGGCCGCCGCGTCCAGCAGCCGTCGCCGTGCTGGTTGTCCATTCGGCCTGTCCATCTGGACAAGATACCATCGCGGTCTCCCCGGTGATTGGCGAGCGCTTGGCTCGACCAGACGGAGCCGAGCGGTCCTGGGTCAACGGGAAGGCGACATGGCGGCGGTGATCCGGGTCGTCCATGCCCGGCGATGCTAGGCGGTGGGCCGGCTGGCGGCGACGCGGTTACCGGCCGGGCCGACCCGTGGCGGAGACGAACGCCCGCCACGCCGCCGCCGCGAGGACCAGGGTCCGGCCATCCTGGTCCTTGCTGTCCCGGACCGCCACAACCCCGGCAAGGTTGTCGGCAACCTCCACACAGTTGCCGTCGGGAGTACTGCGGCTGCTCTTGCGCCAGTGCGCGCCGGAAAGATCAGTCATGACTCGTACTCCTTCGCAACGGAGTCGATCAGGTCCCGTGATTGTCCTCGTCCAGCGCCAGCTCTTCCACGCTGGCCCAGATCGCCTCGTAAGCAGCTACTTCGTTGGTCTTGTCCAGGTAGACGGCACCGGTAGCGGCCTCGGTGTACACAGTGGATGGCTTCGGGTGAACCCCATGCTCCGCGAAGTCGAACATGAGGAACGCCCCGGCTCCGCCCAACCCCCGGTCACCGGTGACCTTCGGTTGCGGGTGACCCGCGTACCGCCGAAGATCGACGACGGCCGGGACTGGCTGCTGCTGCGCGGCTACGTCGTCGACGCGGACGGCGTGGAGGCCGTCCGGGAGAGCTGGCACTACGTCCGACCCCAGGCCTGACGATTCCTGCCGGGACCCGACGCTGCGGTCGGGTCGAAGGTCCCGTGCCGGGTGGACCTCGGACCGCTGCGCGGTGGGCGGGACGGCCATACCGTGAGGAAGGCGGCCGGGACACCACAGCGGGTCTCCATCCGCAGCCGGGCCGGGCCGCCGGCGACGTACGTCTGGGGGAAGGGTTGAGCGTGGTAACCGAGATGAAGGACCGGATCGGGACGGCGGACGACGCCGCGATCCTGCACGCCCTCGCGGCGCCGGACGAGACCGAACTCGCCCGGCTGGACGCGTGGTGGCGGGCGAACAACTACCTGACGGTCGGACAGATCTACCTGCGCGGCAACCCGCTGCTGCGTGAGCCGCTGACCCCGGAACACATCAAGCCGCGACTGCTCGGGCACTGGGGGACCAGTCCCGGCCTGTCCCTGATCTATGCCCACGTCTCCCGGCTGATCCGGCTCACCGGGCAGCAGGCGATCTACCTCGCCGGGCCGGGGCACGGCGGGCCGGCGCTGGTGGCCGCCGGTTACCTGGAGGGCACCTACAGCGAGGTCTATCCCGGAGTCGGCCAGGACGAGGCCGGTCTGCTCCGGCTCTTCCGGCAGTTCTCCAGCCCCGGCGGGATCCCGAGCCACGTCTCGGTGACGACACCCGGCTCGATCCACGAGGGTGGCGAACTCGGGTACGTCCTCGTGCACGCCTTCGGCGCGGTCATGGACAACCCCGACCTGCTCGCCGTCGCCGTGGTCGGGGACGGCGAGGCGGAGACCGGACCGCTGGAGGGCTCCTGGAAGGGCGTGTCGTTCGTCAACCCGGCCCGGGACGGTGCCGTCCTGCCGGTCCTGCACCTGAACGGGGCGAAGATCGCCGGCCCGACCGTGCTGGCCCGAAAGGACCCGGCCGAGGTCCGGGTGCTGTTCGAGGGGCACGGCTACCAGGTGATCGAGGTCGACGCCGAGGACCTGCCCGGTTCGCACCACCGCTTCGCCGCCGCCCTCGCCGACGCCTGGGGCCGGATCCGGGAGATCCAACGGGCGGCCCGCGACGGCGGCGGCTGGGACGGCAGCCGGCCGCGCTGGCCGTTGATCATCCTGCGCTCGCCGAAGGGCTGGACCGGTCCCGAGGAGGTCGACGGGGTCAGGGTCACCGGCAGTTGGCGGTCCCACCAGGTGCCGCTTTCCGGGGTACGGGACAACCCCGAACACCTGGCGATCCTGGAGCGCTGGCTGCGGTCGTACCGGCCGGAGGAGCTCTTCGACGACGCCGGCGCCACCGTCGCCGCCGTGCGGGACCTTCCGCCCCGGGGTGACCTGCGGATGAGCGCCTCACCGCACGCCAACGGCGGGCTGCTCACCCGCGACCTGGACCTGCCGGACTTCCGCGACTACGCGGTCGACGTCCCGGCACCGGCGAAGCTGCGCGTCGAGTCGACCCGCCGGCTCGGTGAGCTGCTCCGGGACGTCTACCGCCGCAACACCGACACGTTCCGGCTGTTCTGTCCGGACGAGACGAACAGCAACCGGCTCGGCGCCGTCTTCGAGGCGTCCGACCGGGCCTTCATGGAGCGGGTCACCGACGACGACGTGGCGATCGGCCGCGACGGCCGGGTGATGGAGGTGCTCTCCGAGCACAACTGCCACGGCTGGCTGGAGGGGTACACGCTGACCGGTCGGCACGGGATGTTCGCCACCTACGAGGCGTTCGCGATGGTCAGCGCGTCGCAGACCGTCCAGCACGGAAAGTGGCTCCAGGAGGCTGGGCACCTGCCGTGGCGGGCGAAGGTACCGAGCCTGAACATCCTGCTCACCTCGACCGCATGGCGCAACGACCACAACGGCTTCTCGCACCAGGGGCCGGGCCTGATCCAGGTGGTCCTCACCCAACGCGGGGACATCGCCCGGGTCTACCTGCCGCCGGACGCGAACTGCCTGCTCTCGGTCGCCGACCACTGCCTGCGGTCCCGCTCGTACATCAACCTGATCGTCATCGACAAGCAGCCGCAGTTGCAGTGGCTGTCCATGCCGGACGCGGTCGCGCACTGCGCCCAGGGGGCGGGGATCTGGGAGTGGGCCGGCACCGACGACGGCAGCGACGACCCGGACATCGTGCTCGCGTGTGCCGGCGACGTGGTCACCATGGAGACCGTCGCCGCCGCCCAGATCCTGCGGGAACGCCTGCCCGGGCTGCGGGTCCGGGTGGTCAACGTCGTCGACCTGATGACGCTGGTCCGGCCCCGGGACCACCCGCACGGGATGAGCCCGACCCTCTTCACCGAGCTGTTCACCGACACCGTGGACGTGGTCTTCGCCTTCCACGGCTATCCGGGTGCCATCCACCAGCTGGTGCACGGGCGGCCGGACGTCGACCGGTTCCGGGTGCGTGGCTTCGTGGAGCAGGGCACGACCACCACGCCGTTCGACATGACGGTACGGAACCGGACCTCCCGCTACCACCTCGTGCTGGACGCGATCAACAACGCCCGGCGGCTGCCTCGGGGCGCGGCGGAGCTGAGCGACTGGTGCGAGCGGCAGCTGCTCCGGCACGAGGCGTACGTGGTCGAGCACCTGGAGGACATGCCGGAGGTACGGGACTGGTCCCTCGGCGACTGGGCGGCCCGGGGCTGACCTGCCGGACAAGGCTGACCTGCCGGACAAGGCTGACCTGCCGGACAAGGCCGAGCGGCCCGCCGGGACGGGCGCTCCGGCCCTGTCCCGTCGGGGTCGCGCCGGGGTGTGCTGGTAGGCGGACGACCAGCGGCTCGCTGGGCGAGAACGGACCACTCGAAATGGGGTACCAAACCGTGTTCGTGCAGGCCATACCCGGCGTCGACGCGCTCGCCATCGACGGTGGGATCGTGCGGATCCGTGCCGTCATGCCGCAGGACCGGGACCGGCTGACCGAGCTGTACCGGCGCAGCTCGCCGGAGAGCCTGCGGATGAGGTTCTTCGCCCTGCCGGGTGAGCGGGCCATCGCCGCAGAGGTCGACCGGCTCTGCCGGCCCCCGGCACCCGCCGAGCACGGCGCCGTACTCGCCGAGACCGCCGGCCAGCTCGCCGGGGTCGCCTCCTACGAGGCCGGTGGCGGCGGATCCGGCGCCGAGTTCGCGGTCTTCGTCGCGGACGGGCAGCGTGACCGGGGAATCGGCACGCTGCTGCTGGAGCACCTGCGGACGGTGGCCGGCGCGGCGGGCGTGACCGAACTGCGCGGCGACGTCCTGCCGACGAACGCCGCGATGCTCCAGGTCGCGGCGGACCTGACCGGACGCGCCGGTTCCCGGACCGACGACGCGGTGCTGGCCGTCGACCTGCCGACCGAGGTCAGCGAGGAGGAACTCGGCGCGGCCGACGCCCGTGACCGGGTGGCGGCGCGCGCCTCGCTGCGACCGCTGCTCGAACCCCGCTCGGTGGCGGTGGTCGGCGCCGGCCGTACCCCGGGCGGAATCGGACACGAGACGCTGCGCAGCCTGATCCGGTACGGCTTCACCGGCCCGGTCCACCCGGTCCACCCACAGGCCACGGAGATCTGCGGGCTGCCGGCGTACCCGAGCCTGTCGGCGCTGCCCGAACCGGTGGACCTGGCGGTCGTCGCGGTACCCGCATCGGCGGTGGTCGACACGATCCGGGACGCGGCCGCCGCCGGGGTGCGGGCCGCGGTGGTCCTGACCTCCGGGCTCGGCGAGAGCGGTGCCGCCGGCCGGCAGGTCCAGCGGGAACTGGTGGAGGTCGCCCGGAGCCACGGGATCCGGCTGGTCGGCCCGAACTGCATCGGGCTGCTGAACAGCAACCCGCAGGTCCGGCTCGCCGCCACCTTCGCACCCGTACTGCCGCCGGCCGGAGGGCTGGCGGTCGCCTCGCAGTCCGGTGCGGTCGGCATAGCGCTGCTGGAGCACGCCGAGCGGGCCGGCTGCGGCCTCTCCAGCTTCGTCTCGCTCGGCAACAAGGCCGACGTGAGCGGCAACGACCTGATCGCGTACTGGCACGACGACCCGGCGACCAGGGCGGTCGCCCTCTACCTGGAGTCGTTCGGCAACCCCCGCCGGTTCGCCCGACTGGTCCGTGGGCTCGCCCGGCGCAAGCCGGTGCTGGCGGTCAAGAGCGGCCGGTCCCGTGCCGGAGTACGGGCCGGTGCCTCACACACGGCCGCCGCGGCGGCCCCGGACAGCACCGTCGACGCGCTCTTCGCCCAGGCCGGGGTGATCCGACTGGAGACCCTCGGCGACCTGATGGACACCGCCCGGCTGCTCACCGACCAGCCGCTGCCGGCGGGTGACCGGCTCGCCGTCATCGGCAATGCCGGTGGGGTCAACGTGCTGGCCGCCGATGCCGCCGACGGGGCGAAGCTCCGGGTCGGATCGCTCAGCCCGGCGCTGCGGGAGCGGCTGCGGACGGTACTAACCCCGCTGGCCGGCGACGACAACCCGCTCGACCTCGGGGCCGGCGCGAGTCCGGCCGCGCTGGCCGACGCGGTCCGGGTGGTCGCGGCCAGCGGCGAGGTCGACTCGGTGCTGCTGGTGATCGCGGCGACCCGGGCCAACGACGTGCCGGCGATGCTGGACGCGGTCGCGCCGGTCCTCGACGACGCGCCCGGACTCACCGCCGCCGTCGTCGTACTCGGCCTGGCCGATCCGCCGGCCACCGTGGGTAGCCGCCGGACCCCCGTCTTCGACCTGCCGGAACGCGCCGTCCGGGCGATCGGCGGCGCCGCCTGGTACGCCGACTGGCTCCGGCAACCGGCCGGCGCCGTCCCGCCGAGGGTCGCCGGCGCCGGTCGGGGCCGGGAGTTGGTGCGCGCGGCACTCGCCACCGGTCCCGGCTGGCAGCCGTACGACCGGATCGCCGAGGTCCTCGGCAGCTACGGCATCCCGGTGGTACCGGCGCGCCTGGTGGCGACCGTCGCGGAGGCGGTCACCGCCGCCGAGGGTTTCGGCTACCCGGTCGCGTTGAAGGCCGCCGATCCGGACCTGGTGCACAAGAGCGACGTCGGCGGGGTGGCGCTGCGGCTGGGCGGCCCGGACCAGGTGCGGGCGGCGTACCCGGCGGTGGCCGCGGCCACCGGAACGGCCGGGCCGGTACTGGTGCAGCCGATGGCACACGGCCAACTGGAGCTGGTCGCCGGGGTGGTGCACGACCCGCAGTTCGGCTCGTTGGTGATGGTCGGGCTCGGCGGGGTGCACACCGACCTGCTGGGCGACCGGTCGCTGCGGCCGACGCCGGTGACCGACCTGGACGCGGGCCGGATGTGGCGGTCCCTGCGCGCCGCACCCCTGCTCACCGGTTACCGGGGCGCCCCACCGGTCGACACCGCCGCGCTGGAGGAGCTGCTCTGCCGGCTCGGGCAGCTCGCCGAGGACCTGCCGGAGGTGGCCGAACTCGATCTCAACCCGGTGCTGGTCGGCCCGACCGGGGTGACGGTGGTCGACGCCAAACTGCGGCTCGCCCCGGTCGGTGCGGAGCCCAACCGCGTCCTGCGGTACCTCCGGTCCGCCGGCTGACCCGGCGGACCCGGCGGACCGCGGCGGTGCGGTCGCGGGTCGACAGCGCGCGACGACCGGGGTGCGGTGCGGGGCCGGTCGACGCCATGATCAGCGGGCGCGATCCGGCGGCCGGGTCGACCCCCATGATCAGCTGGTGCCCCGCCCGGCCCGGACCGTTGGATACCATCGCCGGGTGACCGAGACGACGCCGCCTGCCGGGCCGGCCTTTCCAGCCCCGTCGCTGGGCATCACGCCGCTGTCCCGGGTCCGGCTCGACGAGTTGCTCCAGGAGATGCTGGACCGGGTCGGCGAGGTCGTCACCAGCCGGGAACGGCTGCGCGCACTGCTGACCGCCGTGGTCGGGATCAGCACCGACCTCGACCTGCACAGCACCCTGGACCGGATCGTCGCGGCCGCGTGCCGGCTGGCCGACGCCCGGTACGCCGCCCTCGGCGTCATCGGCCCCGACCGGTTGTTGACCAATTTCATCGTGCACGGCATCGACGCCGAGACCCAGGCCCGGATCGGCGACCTGCCGCACGGCCGGGGGGTCCTCGGTCTGCTCATCGCCGACCCCCGCCCGCTGCGGATGCCGGACATCACCCAGCACCCGCAGTCGTACGGCTTCCCGCCGAACCACCCGCCGATGCACAGCTTCCTCGGCGTGCCGGTCCGCATCCGGGACCAGGTCTTCGGCAACCTCTACCTGGCGGAGAAGCAGGGTGCCGCGGAGTTCACCGACGACGACGAGGAGATCGTCGTCGCGCTTGCCGCCGCCGCCGGGGTGATCATCGAGAACGCCCGGCTCTTCGCCATGGCGCACCGACGGGAGCGCTGGCTGGCCGCCGCCGCCGAGATCACCGGTGTGCTGCTGGGCGAGGTACGCCGTACCGACGCGCTGCGGCTGATCGCCCGCCGAGCCCGCGAGGTCGCCGAGGCGGACACCGCCATGGTGCTGCTCTACGACGAGGGCGCCGGGGAGTTCACGGTCGAGGTCGCCGACGGCGCCCAGCCGGCCGAGGACCTGGTCGGCGCCGTACTGGCCGCCGACGACACGGCCTTCGTCGAGCCGGTGACCCGGCGGCGGCAGGCGGTGGCGGAGAGCCTGGCGAAGGCGGCGCCGTGGCCGGTGGCGGTCACCAGCGGCCCGGGACTGATCTCCCCGCTGATCGTCGGCGACGCGCTGCACGGGGTGCTGGTCGTCGGCTACCCCGGCGGGGAGCAGGTGGGCACCGACGCCGAGGGCACCCTGCTGGCGACGTTCGCCGGTCAGGCGGCGCTGGCGCTGGAGCGGGCCCGGGCCCAGGAGGAGCGGGAGCTGCTGGTGGTCCTGGAGGACCGGGAGCGGATCGCCCGGGACCTGCACGACGTGGTGATCCAGCGGCTGTTCGCGACGGGGCTCCAGTTGCAGACGGTGGCGCCGCTGGCTGCCCGGCCGGACGTGCGGGAGCGGCTCAACGCCACCGTCGACGATCTCGACTCCACCATCCGGGACATCCGGCGGGCGATCTTCGAACTGCGCACCCCGATGAGCGCGGCGCTGCGGACCGAGATCCGGGACCTGGTCGCCAACTCCGCCGAGGCGCTCGGATTCCGTCCCGGTCTGGAGATGACCGGGCCGGTGGACAGCGCCGTACCCGACCGGGTCCGTCCCGATCTGCTCGCCGTGCTGGGCGAGGCCCTCTCGAATGCCGTCCGGCACGCCCGGGCGAGTCGGGTGACGGTCACCGTCGACGTGAGCGACGGTGAGCTGTGCGTACAGGTCGCCGACGACGGGGTGGGCACCGATCCGGCGCTGGCCCGTGGCGGCCTGGTCAACCTTCGCGAGCGCGCGGAGCGGTGCGGCGGCAGCTTCCGGATCGACCGGACCGAGCCGACCGGCACGACGATCATGTGGCGGGTACCGCTGCGCGACTGAGCCCCGGCCCGAGCGGCCCGGTGCCGGTCGGGATCGGGGCCGGGCGGTGTCCGCGGGTCAGTGCCGCTCGCCGAGCAGGCGGGTGGCCAGCACCGCGGCCTGGGTACGCCGTTCCAGACCGAGCTTGGCCAGCAGGCTGGAGACGTAGTTCTTCACGGTCTTCTCGGCCAGGAACATCTTGCCGGCGATCTCCCGGTTGGTGAGCCCCTCCGCGACGTACTCCAGGATCCGCCGCTCCTGCTCGGTCAGCGACTGGAACTCCCGGGGCTGCTCGACACCGGTGCGAATCCGGTCCAGCACCCGGGCGGTGACCGCCGGGTCCAGCAGGGACTGGCCGGCCGCCACCCGGCGGACCGCGTCCACCAGATCGGTCCCGCGGATCTGCTTGAGGACGTACCCGGCGGCGCCGGCCATGATCGCGGCGAACAGCGCCTCGTCGTCCTCGTACGAGGTCAGGATCAGCCCCTTGATGCCGGAGTCGACCGCCCGGACGTCCCGGCACACGTCGATGCCGTTGCCGTCCGGCAGCCGCGCGTCCAGGATCGCCACGTCCGGGCGGAGTGCGGGTATTCGCCGCGCTGCCTCCTGCGCGGAACCGGACTCTCCGACCACCTCGATGTCGCCGTCACTCTGGAGCAGCCCGGCCAGGCCGCGTCGGACCACCTCATGGTCGTCGAGCAGGAAGACCCTAATCACCCCTCCTTCCTATCCGGGGAACGCTCCGGCCGCCAGGGTCGAAGGTCCCGAACGCCGTCATCCGGGAGCGGGGAATGCGGCCCGGCAACAGGGGACCTGCGGCCCTGCCGGCGCGGCCCGGCGGCGGCGCACGGTGGTGGGGCAGGCAGCGAACGAGGAGGAAGTGCGATGATCCCCAATCGGAGCACCGCGCCGACGGCCACCGACGGATCGGCGGTCTCCACCGCCGAGGTCCGCGCCGCGTTCGGCGTTGCCGCCACGTACGCGCTGTTGGCGCCCTCGGTGTTCAACACCCAGCCGTGGCGCTGGCGGATCGGCCCCGGCGCCGTACTGACGTTGCGGGCGGACCGCTCCCGGCAGGTGCACAGCATCGACCCGACCCGGCGACTGCTGTTGGTCAGCTGCGGCGCGGCCCTGCACCACGCGCGGTTGGCACTCGCCGTCGCCGGATACCGCACCGACGTCGCGCGGTTTCCGCACCACGCCGACCCGGACGTACTGGCCCGGATCACGGTGACCGGACGGCTGGAGCCCGATCCGGAGCAGCTCCGGCAGCACGAGGCGGGTCGGCGGCGGCGTACCGACCGGCGGGCCTTCGGTGAGCAGCCCGTCGCCGAGTCGACCCTGCGCCGGTTCCGCGGGGTGGTCGAGGCCGAGGGCGCCTTCCTGCACCTGGTCCGCGACGACCAGATGCCGATGCTGGCCGTCGCGACGGCCAACACGGCCGCGGCCGAGCTGGAGGACCCCGCGTACCGGACCGAGCTGCGACGCTGGACGAACCGCCCACCGGAGAGCCGGGACGGCGTACCGGCCGCCTCGGCGGTCCGCCCGGGTCCGCGGCGGGTGCCGATCCGGGAACACGCGCTCGGCGGCACGCCCGGCCTGGAGGTGGGCGAGGGCACGGACCGGGGTGCCACCTACGCGATCGTGTTCGGCCCGGGTGACACCCCCGGTGACCTGCTCACCGGTGGTGAGGCACTCTCCGCCCTGTTGCTGGCCGCCGTGGCGGAGGGTCTCGCCACCGCACCGCTGAGCGACCCGGTCGAGCTGGAGTGGCCCCGGTGGCTGATGCGGAACCTGCTCGCCGAGATCGGTGAGCCATACGTGGTGGTCCGGCTCGGCTTCGCCGCCGACCCAGATCCGTTGCCGCCGGTGCTCCGGCTGGAGCCGGCCGACGTGATCGAGTACGCCGACTGAGGCGGGACGAGCGGACCGCCGCCGTTGCCGCGATCGGGTGCCGGAGACGGGCGGGGACGTCGAGCCGGCCGGGATGGCGAGGAGGAAGCGGATGAGTCCGACGGGCTATTCACGGACCGACCTGGGCCGGGCGGTCGCCGCCGCGGCCCAGGCACCCGCCGCGGAACGGAGCCGGCCGTGGCTACGGCTGCGCGACGGTGCGATCGACGTGCTGGTCACCCCGGACGGCGATCCGGCGGGTGAGCACGCCGGGTGGGCCGCCCGGATCGGCGGCGGCGCCGGGCTGTTCAACGTACGGCTGGCGCTGGCGGTCAGCGGCCGCCCCGCGCTCGTCCGGCTGCGTCCGTACCGCGACGAGCCGGAGCTGCTGGCGCGGCTGCATCCCGGTCCGGCGCAGGCACCCGGCCCCGCCGAGCGGGAGCTGTTCGCGGCGCTGTCGCACGGCTACCACGATGCCGGACCGGTCGTCCCGGCGCCGGTGCCGTCGGAGGTCCGTCGCCGGCTGATCGACGCCGCCCAGCTGGAGCACGGATGGCTGGAGTTGATCGTCGGGTATCCCGCCGTGGCCGCCTTCACCGAGATCGAGGCGGGTGCCCGGCGGGTACTGGAGCGTGGCCGGGCGGACGCGGCGGACGCGGCGGACGCGGTCCGCTGGCGTGCCGGAGCGCCGCCGTCCGGGGAGCCGGGGAACCGGGCCGGACCGGGCGCTGACCGGGGGAGCCCGGCGACCGGCAGGCCCGTCCCGTCCGCGCCGGCCCACGCGTCCGGGGCCGAGCCGGGTGAGCCGATGGTCGCCGTGCTGGGCAGCCCGCTGGACACTCCCGGCGACCAGTTGCGGGCCGGGCAGGCGTTGCAGCGCGTCCTGGTGACCGCCGCGTCGGCCGGTCTGACCACCCGCCTGCAGGCGCAGGCGATCGTCGTCCCGGCGGCACGGGAGCAACTCCGCCTGGCACTCGGCCGGTACGGGCGGCCGCAGATGGTGCTGTGGATCGGTCGGCGGGCGGCCCACCGGGTGGAGCCGGCGACGGCACCGGCCCGGAAGGACCGGCCCGGGCGGGAAGACCAGCCTGGCCCGCAGGACGGAAACCGGACGGCCCCTGGAAACGGGTACAAGGTCCCGGGAACGACCGGTCCGGCGGCCCTGTCCGGCAGGGTGGCCGCCGCTGTCGAATAGAGGTAGCCGCGAGGGACAGCGCGGACGAAACGAGAGGACGTGACGACGATGACGGCGACCAGCAACCAGCCCGTCGCCCGCCAGACCGCCGCGGCGGCCGACCCGGTGGGTGCGGAGACCGGCGCCCAGCGGGCCGCGCGGTACGTTTTCGCCGGTATCCGGCTCGCCCTGGGCTGGACCTTCCTGTGGGCCTTCCTCGACAAGACCTTCGGCTTCGGCTACGCGACCGAGAGCAAGGACGCCTGGATCAACGGCGGCAGCCCGACCAAGGGCTTCCTGGCGTTCGGTGCGGAGGGCCCCTTCCAGGGCCTGTACCACGACATCGCCGGCGCCGCCTGGGCCGACGTCCTGTTCATGGTCGGCCTGCTCGGCATCGGTGTCGCCCTGCTGGCCGGGATCGGCCTGCGGGTCGCCGCCGTCGCCGGGGGGCTGCTGTACGTGCTGATGTGGACCGTCGTCCTGCCTCCCCCGAACAACCCGTTCCTGGACGAGCACCTGGTCAACGCCGCGCTGCTGGCAGGTCTGGCCCTGGTCGGCGCCGGCGACACCTGGGGCCTCGGCCGGATCTGGGCGAGGCTGCCGATCGTGCGGCGCCAGCCCTGGCTCAAGTGACGCCAGTCACCCCGCCTGGCGGGCACCACCGACGGTGGTGCCCGCCAGGCGCATTTCGGGTCGACACCGTACGCCTACCCCTCTCATCCCTCCGGCTGCGGCGAAGCGGACCGTAGACCGACAAGACAATCAGTCTTGACAATTTAAGTTGTCGGTGCGAAAGTTTCTGGCAGAAGCGAGCGCGACGACAACGACGGTCCCGCCGCACGGCGCGGAGGACCTGATCGAGAGGACACCGATATGCGGAACTTGGTCGTGAGTACGTTCCTCACCCTCGACGGGGTCATGCAGGCTCCGGGCGGCCCCGAGGAAGACAGCGACAACGGGTTCGCCCACGGAGGCTGGATGGTCAACTACTGGGACGACCAGGTGGCCGAGGCCATGGGCGACCTGATGGGCAAGCCGTTCGACCTGGTGCTCGGGCGCAGGACCTACGACATCTTCGCCTCGTACTGGCCGCACGCGTCGCAGGAGCAAGGCGCCGAGCCGCTCAACCGGGCCACCAAGTACGTCGCCTCCCGGGGGCGCCCCGCGCTGGGCTGGGAGAAGTCCGTGCTGATCGAGGGTGACGTTGCCGAGGGCGTGGCGGCGCTCAAGCAGCAGGACGGACCCGAGTTGCAGGTGCACGGCAGCGGCAACCTGATCCAGACACTGCTGCGGCACGGCCTGATCGACGAGTTCCGCCTGCTGGTCTTCCCGGTCGTGCTCGGCTCGGGCAAGAGGCTCTTCGCCGACGGCACCGTCCCGGCCGGCCTGAAGTTGGTGCAGAGCACGGTCTCGTCCAACGGGGCGATGATCAGCAGGTACGAGCCGGCCAGCGAGATCGTCATCGGCTCGTTCGGGCAACCCTGACCGGGCAGCAGGGCGGCGGTGGCGGAGCTGACCGGACGGCTCGGCGCGGCCCGGATCACCACAATTCGTACCCCGCTGGAACGGGAGCTCTCCGGCTGACCCGGGCCGCGCGAGCCGGCTGCGCCACCCGTCGCCGATGTCGCGGTGTGCGGCCGGGCCCATCCGGGTAGGCGGGCCGAGACAGCGGTACCGGCAGAGCGGAGCGACCGATGAACGTGTCCCATCTTCCGTTGCGCGCCGCGATCGGCGCGTTCGTCCTGAACTCGGGCCTGGCCAAGTGGAATCTCGAGGGGGAGGAGGCGGCGGGCATGCACGGGATGGCGGCCGGGGCGATCCCGCCGATCAAGCGGATCCCACCCGGGCAGTTCGCCCGGCTGCTGGCCGGCACCGAGGTGGCGCTCGGCGCCGCCCTGCTGATCCCGGTGATCCCGTCCGCGCTGGTCGGGCTGGGCCTGCTCGGCTTCGGCGGCGGCCTGATGCGGCTGTACTGGGCGACGCCTGGCATGCACGAGCCGGGCAGCCCCCGCCCGACCCAGCAGGGTGTGCCGATCGCCAAGGACAGCTGGCTGGTCGGCGCCGGCCTCACCCTGTTCCTCGACGACCTCCTCGGTCGGGCCGCTGGCAAGCGTCGCGGCCTGGGGCGGCAGCTCGCCCGCCGGTGTGGCAGGCGACGCGGCTGAGCACACCCGGCGGCCGGCGGTCGAACAGGGCCAGCCCGGCCGTCCGCTGCCGCTGGCCGACGGCCGGCTGTTTCGCCCCGTCCAACCCGGGTACGCCGAGAGAACGACGGGCGGCGTCACCGGCACCGTCGACCGGTGGCGCCCGGACAGGTTTCCGAACCCGGGAGGAGCGCGACGCCATGGCCGGGATTCTGCTGCGCAGCCGCGCCTTCAACGACCACGACCGGCTACCGGACCGGTTCTCCCGGGACGGCGGCAACGTCTCGCCACCACTGGAGTGGTCCGACGTGCCGGACGAGGCGACCGAACTGGTCCTGCTGGTCGAGGACCGGGACGCCGGGCGTACGCCGTTTCTGCACTGGCTGGTGACCGGGATCGAGGCGACCTCCGGCGGTGTCGACGAGGGCGGGATCCCGCCGGGCGGCCGGGCCTGGACGAACGGCTTCGGCACGACGGGGTGGGGCGGGCCCCATCCGCCGGTCGACGACGAGCCGCACCGGTACTTCTTCCGGCTCTACGCGGTGAACCGGCCGCTGGAGCTGCCCGACGCACCGCAGGCGCCGGACGTGCACGGCGCGGTCCGGAGGCTGGAACTGGCCAGCGGCAACATGGTCGGCACCTTCGCCCGCTGAACGCGCCGCCGGGGTCGGCCTGCCACCATCCCGGTACGGGCGCTCGCGCTGCCCGATCGGGGCGACTCATGCGTCGACCAGGTCGTCGATCACCTCGGCCCGGTCCAGCGAGGCCAGGACCCGGTAGTCGTACCAGTCGACTCCGATGGCGTCGGCGGTCGCGTAGCAGCCGATCACCCGCCCGGTGAAGCCACCGGCGACCTCGGTGGAGAGGTACCGTCCGTCGAGCTCGGCGAGGACCACGAACTCGCCGTCCGGTGCCTCGTAGCCGAGCCGCACCACGTCCGGCTCCTGCCGGGGATGGTCCATGCCCGGCCCGGAGGCCCAGGTCTCGACCCGCAGCACCACCGGGCCGGTGATCGGGCGGGCTGCGATCCGTTGGCACAGCGGCCCGATCCGGGCCCGTACCCAGATCTCGCCGCCGCCCAACTCGACCGCGTAGTGGTGGGCCTCGTCGAGGCGTACCGCCAGGCCGCCCCGGCCGACGCCGGGATCGACCAGGGCGCGTATCCGGACGTCGTGCTGCTCCTGCCGACGGCCGACGAAGGTCACCGTCGGCTCGTCGAGCGAGCCGCCCCGGGCCCGCAGGGTCAGCCAGCCGGGCCGCTCGATCAGCGAGACGTCCTCCGGCGGCCGGGCCCGTACCGAGATCCACTGCGGGTGCAGTTCCGTGGTGTCGAAGTCGTCCCGCGCCGGTACGGTGCCCAGGTGCGCCGTGGACGAGGCCTGGGTACGCGGCATCGCGTCGATCGGTCCGACCACCGGCCAGCCGTCGGACCAGGTGATCGGGGCGAGGAAGGTCTCCCGGCCGAGTACGTGCCAGCCGGGCGTGCCGCCCCGGGCCCGTACCCCGAGGAAGACCAGCCACCACGAGCCGTCCGAGGCCTGCACCAGGTCGCCGTGCCCGGTGTTCTGCACCGGATGGTCGGTGCTGCGGTGGCTGAGGATCGGGTTGGCCGGGCACGGCTCGAACGGACCGTCCGGGGCCGGGGCCCGGGCCACCGAGATGCCGTGGCCGCGCTCGGTGCCGCCCTCGGCGATCAGCAGGTACCAGGTGCCGTCGATCTGGTAGAGGTGCGGCGCCTCCGGGGCCTGCGCGCCCGGGGTGCCGGACCAGATCCGCTTCGGCCGGCCGCGTGCCGTGCCCCGGACCGGGTCGATCCGGAGTTGGTCGATGCCGGCGACGGTGCACCAGCAGGTGCCGTCGTCGTCCCATGCCAGGTCGGGGTCGATGCCGAGGACGTCGGGCAGGTGCACCGGATCCGACCAGCGGCCGGCCGGGTCCTCGGCGGTGACCAGCAGGGTGCCGCCGTGCGGGATGTTCGAGGTGATCAGCCAGAACCGGCCGTCGTGGTGCCGCAGGGTGGGCGCGTAGACCCCGCCGGAGGAGGGTGTGCCGGGCGGCAGTACGAGCTGGCTGGGCCGGTCGAGGACGTTGCCGAGCTGGGTCCAGCTCACCAGGTCCCGGCTGTGGAAGATCGGTACCCCAGGGAAGTACTCGAAGCTGGAGCAGGCAAGGTAGTAGTCGTCGCCGACCCGGCAGACGCTCGGGTCCGGATGGAAGCCGGGGATGACCGGGTCGCCGGGGACCGTCATCAGGAGTCGATCACGGCCGGTTCACCGGTTGCCCGGCCCCGGGGGATCGTGGTTGCGTGGAACGGGGGCATGGACGATCCTCTCCGGCGTAAACTTTCCGGAATTGTTCCGTAACTCGGTCGGAACGTTATGGCCCACCGGACGGTCAGTCAACCCCGGATTCTGGGGCAAAATACTGGGAGTGCGCGCGACCGACGCCGGTGCATCCTCGAAAGTGTTTCGGTCGTAGGCTGGAGCCTCAACGAAGGAGCTGCCTCGTGACGGTCGACGAAGGACGCAGGATCACGATCACCGCCATCGCCCAGGAGGCGGGCGTGTCGGTGCCGACGGTCTCCCGGGTACTCAACGGACGCAACGATGTGGCGCCGCAGACCCGGGAACGGGTGGAGGAACTCCTCCGCCGGCACGGCTACCGCCGACGGGCCACCAGACCGCGGGCCGGGGCGAGCCTGATCGACCTCATCTTCAACGACCTGGACAGCCCCTGGGCCGTCGAGATCATCCGAGGGGTGGAGGACGTGGCACACGCCTCCGGGGTCGGCACGGTGGTCTCGGCGATCCACCGCCGGTCGGCCTCGACCCGGCAGTGGTTGCAGAATTTGCGTACCCGGGCCACCGACGGAGTGATCCTGGTCGCCAGCGACCTCGCCCCGCCGGTGCACGCCGAGCTGCGCCGGCTGAACGTGCCGATGGTGCTGGTCGACCCGGCCGGAGTGCCCCACCTGGACATTCCGACGATCGGCGCGACCAACTGGGCCGGTGGGCTGCGCGCCACCGAGCACCTGCTCTCGCTCGGCCACCGCCGGATCGGCTTCATCGCCGGCCCGCCGCGACTGCTGTGCAGCCGGGCCCGGCTCGACGGCTACCGGGCCGCCCTGGACGCCGCCGGCATTCCGCTGTGCGACGAGCTGATCGTGCCCGGCGACTTCTACCACGAGTCGGGCTACTCCGGCGGCGCCGCGCTGCTCGACCTCGACGAGCCGCCGACGGCGATCTTCGCCTCAAGCGACCAGATGGCATTCGGGGCGTACGAGGCGGTCCGGCGACGCGGTCTGCGGGTGCCCGACGACGTGAGCGTGGTCGGCTTCGACGATCTGCCGGAGGCGCGCTGGGCCTCGCCTCCGCTCACCACCGTGCGGCAGCCGCTGGCCGAGATGGGGCTGCTGGCCGCCCGGACGGTGCTCCGGCTGGCCGGCGGCGAGCCGCTCGACACGCCCCGGGTCGAACTCTCCACCGACCTGGTGGTCCGGGACAGTTCGGCTCCGTACGCCCGGAAGTGACCCCGCCGGGCGCGTGCGAGGCCCGGCGCGAACTTCCGGGAGATTTCCGGTAGCCGCCGGAGTGGCCTGCCGGGGCGCCGTAGGGACGGTCTGCCGGGGCGCAGTCGGACGGGCGCCACATGGCCGGCCCGGCAAGCGGTTTGCCCCCGGCCGCGCCGCCTGCCGTACCGGCTGACCGACAGCGGTCGGCTGGGTGCCGAGTCACTCCCGCACGCGAGCGGACCGGTTTGCCGGGTTAGAGGTGATCGGGGGCGGGGTACCACCACCCGCGAAGTGACGCCCGGCCGCCCGGCAGGGCGCTGACCCGAGGGAGCACCTGATGAGACTCGACGACGACGACATCCGGACCGCGGGCGGCGGCGGTGGGGAGGGTCCGGCCGACGGCGGGGCCAACCCGCTCGGCCAGGACGGTGGTGCCGACGGTGCTGCCGAGGGTCCGGCCGACGCCGGAGCCACCCCGGGGCAGCACGACGGTGGTGCCGACGGTGCCGCCGAGGGCCCGGCCGACGGCGGCGCGACCCCGGGGCAGCACGATGGTGGTGCCGACGGTGCTGCCGAGGGTCCGGCCGACGCGGGCGCGACTCCGGGGCAGCAGGACGGCGGCGCCGACAGCGCCGCCCGCTAGCGCTGCGGTACCGGCGATGACCGAAGACGACGGCTCGACCGGCACGGTCGCGGCGGAGTACCGGCCGGATGCCTCGGCGGTGGCGCCGCCGGCGGTCGTCCGCCGTCCCGCCCTCGAAGCCGACGGTCACCGGCAGGCTCCACCGCCGACCGAGCGGTCGAACCCGATGCCCGAACCGGTGGCGTCGGTCGCCGCCGTGACGGATCCGGCGACCGGGACGGGCGGCGACGGTCACCCGGCCCGGTCGCCCAGGACCGGCCCGGTCGGCCGATCGGCCCTGACCCGCTGCGTGGCGGTCGAACCGGCGACCTTCGCCACCGCCTACTGGGGGCGGACCGCGCTGCTGTCCCGGGCCGCCGAACTCGACAGCCCGGACGGCTTCCGCGACCTGCTCAGTCCGGTCGACGCCGACGAACTGCTCAGCCGGCGCGGACTGCGTACCCCGTTTCTGCGGGTGGCCCGGGACGGTCAGGTGCTGCCGGCCGGGCAGTACACCGGCGGCGGTGGCGCGGGGGCCGAGATCGCCGACCAGGTGCTCGACGAGCGGGTCCTCGCGCTCTACGCCGACGGGGCGACCCTGGTGCTCCAGGGACTGCACCGGACCTGGCCGCCGTTGATCGACTTCACCCGCGAGCTGAGCCGGCAGCTCGGCCAGCCGCTCCAGGTGAACGCCTATCTGACGCCGCCGGGAAACCAGGGCTTCGCCACCCACTACGACACGCACGACGTCTTCGTGCTCCAGGTCGACGGGCACAAGCACTGGCAGGTGCACGAGCCGGTGCTGCCCGACCCGCTGGAGCGGCAGCCGTGGGGCGGCCGGGCCGACGAGGTGGCGGCGGTCGCGGACGGCCCACCGGTGCTGGATGTGGTGCTGGGTCCGGGCGACGCGCTCTACCTGCCCCGGGGCTGGCTGCACAGCGCCCGGGCGCAGGACGAGAGCAGCCTGCACCTGACCGTCGGCGTCCGGGCGTTCACCCGGTACGCCCTGGTGGAGGCGCTGCTGGAGTTGGCGGCCGAGGATCCGCGACTGCGCGCCACGCTGCCGTTCGGGATGGACGTGGCCGAGGCCGACGAGATCGGACCGGAGCTGACCGAGACCGTCGAGGCGCTGCGGGACTGGCTGCCGCGGGCGGACCCGGCCGCGGTCGCCGCCCGGCTGCGGGCCCGGGCCTGGCCGGCGGCCAGGCCGGCGCCGATCCGGCCCCTCGCCCAGGCGGCGGCGATCACCGCGCTGGACGCCGAAACCCGGCTGGTGCCCCGGGACGGGCTGCGCTGGCGGTTGACCGCCGCCCAGCAGGCCGAGGACGGCGACGGCCCGGATCGGGTGGCGCTGTCGCTCTTCGACCGCACGGTGACCTTTCCGGCCCAGTGCGAGCCGGCGCTCCGGGCGTTCCTCGCCGGCCGGGTGCACCGGGTCGGCGACCTTCCCGGGCTCGACGGCGACGCCGACCGGATCGTGCTGGCCCGGCGGCTGCTCCGGGAGGCGGTCGCGGTACCCGGGTAGGAAGGGGCCCCGCATACCGCTTTCTGTATGTGCGGGGGGCCTTCCTGACCCTTCAGCGGAGAAGGGCGAAGAGGGCGCCGGTGGTGAGCAGGCCGGCGACCACGACCACGAGTGCGGAGCGTACGTCCAGGCCGGCGTGCCGCCGGTCGGCGAGTGCCCGGGCCGGCGCGAGCCCGACGACCGGGCCGAGCAGCGTCACCAGCAGCCCGAGCACCGGCATGGCCACCGCCAGGTCCCCGCCGTACCGGTCGCCGACGGCCCGGGCGACCAGCCCGAGGGCGTACGCGGCGGCGGCGCCGAGCACCCCGAAGAACGCCAGCAGTGGCCGGGCCCCCGGCGGCAGTTCACCCGGCTTCCGGGCCCGGTCCAGCAGCTCGCGGACCCCGTCGAGCAGCGCCTCGACGTCGACCGGTGCGCCGACCCCGTTGCGCGGCACCGGCGGCTCGCCTACCCGCCGGTCGGCCGTACCGAACTGCCCGCGCAGGATGCTCCACAGGTGGATCGACTCGGCCTCGGTACGGTCCACCTCCTGCTGGGCGGCCGTCACCTCGGCCTCGGCCCGGCGTACCGCCTGCGCCGCGTCGTGTACCGCTCGGTCGGCGGCGGCGCACTGGCGCTCGTACCAGGCGTTCGCCTCGGCGCGTTCCGCCTCGGCGCGGCCGGTCAGCTCGGCGAGCCGCCGGATCGCCTGCGCGTAGCTGGTCTCCGGTTCCAGGTCGCCGCTCATCGGGATGGTCCATAGGGGATGATCACTTGACCGGTCCGGTGCACCGAGCGGTCGAAGAAGAGCCCGCGCCACGGCCGGGGGTACCAGTCCGGGCCGCCGCCGGCCCCGGGATAGAGCGCCGAGGTCAGCTCCCCGCCCTGCACGTCGAGCGCGACCCAGGCGCCGATCTGGTCGGTACGCGACGCCGGGCCGCCGAGGTCCGCCCGCATCCGGGCCACCCCCCGCCACCAGGCGAGGGTGTGGGTGCGCCGCTCCGGCCCGTTGTGCAGCACGTGCCGCAGGTGCTCCAGCCCGGATCGCCTCCCGATCGTGTTGCCGAGCTGGCCGGCTGCCGCGTCGACGGCGTAGAGCAGCAGGTAGTGCGGCTCGCCCGGCGCGCCGCCGGATCCCAGCCCGTCCGCGGTCTCGGCCATAAGCTCGCCGATGTCGTCCTCGGAGTACCAGGCGGCGTCGGCGCCGAGCGCCTCGTAGAGCGACCGGGCGGCGGTGTCGGCGTCCGGGTCCAGGCAGGCGATGGAGAACCGGGCGGTGCCGGGCAGGTGCTGCCGACGCAGCGACCGGGCCGCTGCGTCCAGCACCGCGCAGGCCTCGTCCACGCCGGTGCCGAGTACGGCCAGGTTCCGGCCCGGTGCCCGGGGCAGCCGCATTCCGGCCGAACGCGCCTGAACGTCGATGATCTCGCCGAGCAGCGCCACCGGACCACGAGCCCCCGCACCGGTCCGGTCGGTGCCGCCGGTCCGGTCGGCGCCGACCTGGGCCGGGGTGCCGCCGTTCGGCACCGAGACCCGCTGCGGCGCTATCCCGGCCGGCCAGATCGCACCGCCGGCCGCCGACGGCCCGCCCGTGGTCGTCCGTCCGGCGCGGTCCGGCAGTCCGCCGACCGGGGCCGGCTCGCCCGGTGGGCGTAACGCGACGAAGTCGGGTGCCTCCTCCAGCCGGGGAATCGCGTCGCCGTCGAAGAGCCGGGCCGGCGCCGCGTCCGGTGGCCGCATCCGCCACAGCCGGTGCTGCAGGTCGCTCCAGGTACCCCAGTCGCTGGCCGCCGGGATCCGGGCCACCTGGTTGCCCTCGGACATCCCCGACTCGGCGTTGACGATCGCGTGGTGCCGGGGCAGGATCTGCGCGGCGTCGTTGCGCTCGGCCAGGATGCGCAGAGCCTTGGGCAGCGCGATCCGCAGGGTGAACTGGGCGACCAGCGCCGGCCGGCCCCACAGCGCCTCGATGCCCCGGACGTCCTGCGAGGCCAGCACCAGGTGGATGCCCTGGGAGCGGCCCCGCCGGGCCAGGTCCTCCAGCAGGTCGGCCGCCTCCCGGGCGACCGCGTCCCGGCCGGCGAGCAGCATCTGGAACTCGTCGACCACCGCCACGATCCTCGGCCAGCGGCCGGTCGGGTCCACCGCGCGCAGCTCGGCCAGCTTGGTCACCTCGTGCCGCTTGGCCGCGTCGGCCCGGCGACGCAGCTCCTCGGCGAGGAACCGCAGCAGGGCCAGCCCGAACTCCCGGTCGGTGTTGACGTTGATCCCGACCAGCCGCATGTGCGGCAGCCAGCTCGGGTCGCGGCGGCCCTGCGCGAACCGGGCGAACGACACCCCCTCCTTGAAGTCGAGCAGATAGAACTCCAGCTCGGTGGGGGAGTACCGGGCGGCGAGCGAGCCGATCCAGGCGAAGATCAGGTTGGTCTTGCCGGTGCCGGACGGGCCGCCGATCAGCGCGTGCGGAGGGTAGTCACCCAGGGTCAGCGTCACCGGCCGGCCGTGCGGACCGTCCCCGATCGGCGCGACCAGACCGGCGGCCGAGTCCTCCCGCCACATCTGGTCGGCCGGCGGGAGCAGGTCGGTGAAGGGCGTCGGCGGTGGGCCGGCGTTGACCCGGGTCGCCACCTCCCGGCAGGTCTCGGTGACCAGGGCGGCCGGCGGTGACGGGTCGAGGCGTACCGGCAGGTCGGGGCTGCCGTCCAGCCGGGCGCTACCACCGTCGGCCACCACCCGGTGCACGTCCGGCTCGTCGGGCAGCTCGATGCCGCGTACCACCAGGTGCACGCCGCAGGCGGCGCCGGTCCGGGCCACCCGGTCGAGCTGGCCCCGCTCGTGCCGGGACAGTTCGTCGCCGCCGAGCAGCACCGCGATCCGCCACGGCTCGGGACGGCGGCCGGTGGCCGCGGCGAGTTCGCGCAGCGAGGCGTACTCGCCGGCCAGCACCGTCTCGTTGATCCGACGGATCTGGTCGACGAGGTCGTCGAGGAGCCGGGCCAGGCCGCCCGGGCCGACGAAGGTCAGCAGGCCGGCGGTGGAGAGCGGGGCGAAGCCGGCCAGGCCGCCGCCGAGATGCTCCGGGTCGTAGCCGACCAGCCGGAGCGCGCCCGGATCGGCCCGGCCCAGGGCCCGCAGCAGCAGTGCGGCGACCACCGCGTCGCAGCCGCCCCGGTCGGCCCCGGACAGGTGTACGTGGCCGGCGTCGAGCAGCGGCACCAGCGCGGGTACGGCGACGCTGCCGGGCAGCCGGACGGTGCCGATCCGCAGCGGTCCCGGCACCTCGCCCCGGACCACCGGGGTGGGGCGCCAGACCGTCCACTCCGTACCCGCGGCACCGGGCGCCTCCCGGCCGGCGGCCCCGGCGGCCCGGGAGGCGAGGCGGCTGATCTCCGCCCCGTACCGGTCGGAGAGCTCGGTCACCCGGCGGTCCCGTTCCGCGCCGACCCGGGCGGGGACCCGGGCGGCCGCCTCCCGCACCCGGCGCAGCCGGTCCTGCGCGCTGCCGAGTTCGGTCCGCGCCGCCGTGAGCCGGGCCCGGGACGCACCCAGGGCGTGCGACAGCATGGTGCGGACCCGGTCGACGAGCTGGGTCCGTAGGTCAGGCATGGGTGTCCCGGGGTGCGCGAGCGGTGACGGGGCGCTGGTCGAGGCCGAGCCGGCGCATCAGCAGTCCGGTGAGGACCCCTGCGGCGACCGCCGGATCGGCCGGATGTGGCTGCTCGACCGGCTCCTTCGGCGGCGGCATCCGGCAGACCCGACTGAGCAGCGTGTCGATTACCCCCGGCGGCAGGTTGGGCACCAGATCCCGCACCTGCCCGGTTACCTCGCGGCGCAGTCGCGGCAGGTCCGCGGCCCGGGGCGGGTGGCCGAGCAGCTCGGTGGCGAGGTCCCGCAGCATCGGCGGGGCGACCGAGGCGAGTCCCAGCCCGACGTTCACCTCCACCGCGCGCAGTTCGGTGTGCAACCGGGTCCGGTCGCCGGAGCGGACCCCGCTGGTCACCCGGCGGAGCAGCTCCTCGGCGTCGGTGATCTCGCGGTCCGGCTCCGGTGCCGGGGTGTCCGGCCGGTCGAACAGCTCGGCCACCCGAACCGACCACCAGCCGCCGGTGGCGGCGGGAGCGGCCCGCCGGACCGGCCCGGACGAGTCGGTCGGGCCCCGGGCGCCGGGGCGGGCGGCCGGTCGCTGCGCGCCGGCGGCGGGTGGTCCGTCCCGGCCCAGCCCGATCGCGGCCAGGTACGTCGCGACCTGGTCCTGGGCGAGCCGCAGCGCGTGCCCGGCCGTCTCCAGGTGCTCGGTGGCCGCCGACAGTTCCGGTACGCCCATCGGGTCGGCCGACTCCTGGCGGACCCAACGCAGCCGCTCGGAGGCGAGTTTCAGGTGGTCGAGTGCCTTGATCACCAGCTCGACCGGCAGCTCGTCGGCGGCGGCCCGGACCTGCGCGCCGAGCTCCTCGATGATGGACATCCGCTGCTCTACAGCGTCGAGACGTAGAGTTGGGCATGTTCGACGGCGGCGAGCGTCGCCGCGAGGCACTCCTCCAACTCCTGGGCGGCCTGGGAGAGCGACGCCTGTGCGGCGTCGACAGTGGAGTGTCCACTGCCCTCCAGCGCTCCGGCCAGGGTCTGCTGCGCCTCGGCGAGCTTGTCGCTGGCGGCCTGCACCGCGGCCTGGCCGTCGCCGATCTGCTGCAGTGCGGCATCGATGGCCGCTTTCAGCTCGGCGACACTCGCCACGACGAAACCTCCTGGGGGCGGGGAGGGCTCTAATTAGAGCTTATCCCGACCGGCGCTCTGCGGCGCCCTGCGCATTTGCTGCCCGGCTGTCCGTTCCCCGCTGGTCCGGTCGGCGGCGGCCGTACGCCGGCCTTCCTCCCACTTTGCGTCACCGGACGACTACTCAGTCGGATCTCCGACAGTTGACTGGTGGTGCGGCGCGTCAGTGTCTGCGCTGAGCCAGCGTGGTCCGCGTACCTCGGCACCGAGCGCGGTGACGCGGTCCCGCAGCGCCCGGTCGGCGGTGACCACCACGCAGCTCCGGCCGATGCCCTCCGCCGCGACCAGGTCGACGATGGCGTCGTCGCCGGAGCCGGGCGCCGCGACGACCCGGACCCCCTCGACCGGCGCCACCCGGCGGGCAGCGCCCTCCACCACCAGCACCACCGCGACCGGCGGGGCGAGTCCGGGCAGGCCCCGCCGGTCGACCGGCGCGAGCCGGTCCCGTAGCCGTGCGGTGGCCCCGGCCCGGTCCCGCCACCAGCCGTCCGGCCGGGATCCGACCACGTTGGCGGCGTCCACGACGACGAGCGGTTCGGTTGCCATCCGTCCAGCCTGCCACCCGGGTCGCCTAGGGGTGCGGCAGGTGCTTACGCCGCGTTTGTCGGGCCTTCCGCCGGGTAGGCCAGACAACGCCAGTGCCCGCGCCCGTGAGGGGGACATGAGATGACGCAGGGACCCGGCGACTTCGGCCCGGATCCGTGGGACGAGTTCCTCGCCCGGTACTTCGGCCGGGGAGAAAGCCGCCGGCAGGGGCAGCGGGTGGACATCACCAGGCTGATGACCGCGGACGCCCGGGAGATGCTGGCGGACGCGGCGCGCCGGGCGGCACAGGCGAACAGCAGTGACCTGGACACCGACCACCTGCTCTGGGCGGCCCTGCAACGGGAACCCCTGCGTGACCTGATCGGCCGGGCCGGCGCCGACCCGGAGGCGCTGCTCGGCGCGCTCGGCGGCGAGCAGCGGATCGAACGCCCGGCCAAGCACGGCCAGGTACCGTCGAACATGTCGCTCACCCCGGCGGCGAAGCGGGCACTGCTCGACGCGCACCAACTCTCCCGGGCGATGGGCGCCTCGTACATCGGGCCCGAGCACATCCTGATGGCCCTGCCGCTGAACCCGGAGTCGCCGGCCGGCCGAATGCTGGCCGCCGGCCGGATCCAGCCGCAGTCGTTGCAGGCGGCCAGCGCCAGCGGTGGCGGCAACGGCGGCGGCAAGCCCGACCGCGGCACCCCCACCCTCGACCAGTACGGCCAGGACCTCACCGACCTGGCCCGGGCCGACGAGATCGACCCGGTGATCGGCCGGTCGGACGAGATCGAACAGACGGTGGAGATCCTGTCCCGGCGTACCAAGAACAACCCGGTGCTGATCGGCGAGGCCGGGGTGGGCAAGACCGCGATCGTCGAGGGGCTTGCCGAGCGGATCGCCGACGGGGACGTGCCGCAGACGCTGATCGGCAAGCGGGTCGTCCAGCTCGACCTGGCCCGACTGGTCGCCGGCACCCGCTACCGGGGTGACTTCGAGGAGCGGCTGAAGAAGCTGATCGACGAGATCCGGGCACACGGCGACGAACTGATCATCTTCCTCGACGAGCTGCACACCCTGGTCGGCGCGGGCGGTGCCGGCGCCGAGGGCGGGATGGACGCCAGCAACATGCTCAAGCCGGCGCTGGCCCGCGGCGACATGCGGGTGCTGGGCGCCACCACGCTGAACGAGTACCGCCGCAACATCGAGAAGGACGCCGCGCTGGCCCGGCGGTTCCAGCCGGTGCTGGTACCGGAGCCCACGGTGGACGACACCGTCGCCATCCTGCGCGGGCTGCGGGACCGCTACGAGGCGCACCACCAGGTCCGGTTCACCGACGAGGCGCTGGTCGCCGCCGCCGAACTCTCCGACCGGTACGTCACGGACCGGTTCCTGCCGGACAAGGCGATCGACCTGATCGACCAGGCCGGTGCCCGGGTACGGCTGCGCACCCGGACACCCGCCGGCGACGTACGGGAACTGGAGCGGGAACTGGAGGAGGTGCTCCGGGAGAAGGACCAGGCGGTCGCCGACGAGCAGTACGAGCGCGCCTCCGAGCTGCGCGACCGGTTGCACGAGGTACGCGAGCGGCTGGACGTGGCGAACGGCAACGGCGACCAGCCGGCGGTCCCCGAGGTGGGGACGCAGGAGATCGCCGAGGTGGTCTCCCGGGCCACCGGGATCCCGGTCAGCCAGCTCACCGAGGAGGAGCGGGACCGGCTGCTGCGCCTGGAGGGACACCTGCACGAGCGGGTGGTCGGCCAGGACGACGCGGTCAGCGCGGTCGCCGAGGCGGTGCGGCGGTCCCGTACCGGACTGGCCGACCCGGACCGGCCGATGGGCAGTTTCCTCTTCCTCGGCCCGACCGGGGTGGGCAAGACCGAGCTGGCCCGGGCGCTGGCCGAGGCACTCTTCGGCGAGCAGGACCGGATGATCCGGCTGGACATGAGCGAGTTCCAGGAGCGGCACACGGTGAGCCGGCTGGTCGGTGCCCCGCCCGGCTACGTGGGGTACGAGGAGGCGGGGCAGCTCACCGAGGCGGTCCGGCGCCGGCCCTACGCGGTGGTGCTGCTCGACGAGATCGAGAAGGCGCACCCGGACGTCTTCAACATCCTGTTGCAGGTGCTCGACGACGGGCGGCTCACCGACAGCCAGGGGCGGACGGTGAACTTCCGGAACAGCGTACTGATCATGACCAGCAATCTCGGCTCCGAGCTGATCACCGGTACCCAGCGCAGCTTCGGCTTCGGGGGCGGCGCCGGGGACTCCGCCGAGGAGGAGAACACCGAGCTGCGGGACCGGCTGATGCGCCGGTTGCAGGAGCAGTTCCGCCCCGAGTTCCTGAACCGGGTCGACGAGGTGATCATCTTCCGCCGGCTGGAGACCGAACAGCTCCGGCAGATCACCGAGCTGCTGCTGAACGAGACCCGCCGCCGGCTGCACGCCCAGGACATCGAGGTCGACTTCACCACCGAGGGGGTGGACTGGATCGCCGAGCGCGGCTACGAGCCGCAGTTCGGCGCCCGGCCGCTGCGCCGGACGATCCAGCGGGAGATTGACAACCGGCTCTCCCGGATGCTGCTGGACGGGACGGTGGAACCGAGGCAGCGGGTCACGGTGGGGGCCAGGGACGGCGAGCTGACCTTCGACGTGTCGGCGGAGAAGCGGCCCGGGCGCAGCCCGGCCACCGCCACGCATGGCCGATGAGCCGACGGCCCGGTGAGGGTCGGGAGGAGAGGAAGAACGGCGTGAGCCAGCCCGAGGAGAACCGCGAGAAGAGCGCGAAGACCGACGCCGTGCTGCGGCCACCGGCCGCCACAGGTCCGGCGCGTCCCCGGCCACCGCAGGGCCGCGACGGTACCGGGGAGGAGCCGGCCCGACCCGCGTCGCCGCCGACCGAGGAGGAGGGGTGATGGCCCGACAGCAACGGGTGGAGCCAGAGGTGGAGCAGCTGTGGCAGGACTTCCACAGCTGCGTCAACGTCACCTCCGAGCAGCTCCGGAGCTGGCTGCTGACCCAGGGCTCCGGCGAGGAGGCGTTCGGCGCCGACCCGGATCTCGGGCTGCCGGAGCCCGGCCGGCGGATCCTCGCCATCCTCGGCAAGCGGAAGGTCGACCTGACCGGCGACGACATCCAACTGATGCGGGAGACGGTCGCCGAGATCCAGGACCTGATCGACACCCGGCCGCCCGGCGGCGTGACCGACGAGCAGTGGCGCCGGGCCCTGCTCGACCTGGGGCACGATCCGCTGATCGAACGCTGAGCGGGGTGACCGACGAGCGCGTCACGGCTCCGGCCGTCGGCGCGTACCCGCCGTCTCCGGTCCGCGGGGTGGGTGGGTCAGGCGCCGCCGATGGTCGGGACGTTCAACCCGGCCGCGTCGGCCGCGTCGGTCCGTTCGGTGCGCAGCGCCTCCTCCCGGGCCAGCAACGCCGCGTACTCCGCGACGTCCTCCGGATTCGGCAGCGCCGGTACCCGGCGCAGGAAGGCCTCGACGTCGCGGGAGGCGGCGGTGTGCGCGGCGGCGACCCGGCGTACCGTCTCCCGGTCGTCCTCGGGCGGCATCATGTCGGTCATACCGGTACCGGTACCCGCTTCCGGCCGGTTCGCACCGGTCGGATCGAGGTAGCTGACCCGCGCCTGCCGCCGGGCTCCCGCTGACACGCATCCCGCGACGGATGCGGGTCGCTCTCGGCCGAGCCGCGACGAACGCGGGTCGGCCCGTGCGCCGTCCGGCCCGGAACCGGACGGCGCACGGTGGCCGATGCCCCGCCGGACCGGGGGTCAGCCCCGCCGGCCGTGGCGATGTCGACGGTCGCCGCGACCTGCGGTTCTGGGTCGGGCAGGGCATGGTTAAGGTAACCGGAGGCAATCGACAGAGGTATATCCCGCCTTACTCATACCGCCGGCCACGGGCGAGCGGGCGAGCAGATCTTCCGCGCGGCGACCCCGTCTCGTAATCTTGGCGCCCGGTCGCCCCGTCGATCGCCACCGCCACCCGTCGCCGAGGAGTCCCGTTGCCCGTCATCCGCGCCGCCCGGCGGCCGGTGGTCCTGCTGGCCTATGCCGCGTTCGTCCTGGTCGGCCTGAGCGCCGGGGTCGGCGGCGTGCTGCTGCCGGCCCAGATCGCCGACTACGGGGTGGACAAGGCCACCATCGGGATCACCTTCTTCACCTTCTCCGCCGGTTTCCTGCTGGCCGGGATCACCACCGGCGGCCTGATCGACCGCCTCGGCACCCGGGTCGCGCTGGCGGTCGGCGCCGGTGCCTTCGCGCTCGCCGCCCTCTACACGGGACTCCGGCCGCCGTTCGTGGCGTTTCTCGCCGTGCAGGTGGTGGCCGGCTACGGCATCGGGGTACTGGAGTCGGTGCTCAACGCCCACCTCAGCGAGCTGGCCGGGGCGACGACGCTGTTGAACCGCCTGCACGCGTTCTTCGGCGTGGGGGCGCTGCTGGCTCCCGTGCTCGCCGCCTGGATGCTCCGCGCGCTGCCGTGGCCGGCGGTGTGGCTGGTACTCGGTCTGGCCGCCCTGCCGCTGCTCGTCGGCTTCCTGCTGGCGTACCCGCGCGGGCGCGGCGCGGACGATGTCCCGCCGGCCGCCGACGGCACGCCACCGGCCGACGGCCCGCCGCGCGACGCCGGTGTGGCCGGCCGGCCCGGCAACGGAGGACTGCTGGTCGCGGCGCTGCGGCAGCCGGCGGTGGTGTTGGCGGCGGTGTTCCTCGCCGTCTACGTCGGACTGGAGATCAGCGTCGGCAACTGGGGTTTCAGCCTGCTGGTCGGCGGCTACGGCCAGTCGGAGGTACTCGCCGGCTACGCGGTCAGCGGCTACTGGCTGGGCCTGACCGCCGGGCGCTTCCTGATCAGCCCGTTGGCCGGCCGGGCCGGCCTGACCCCGGTCGTCACCAGCGCCGGCTGCCTGGTCGGGGTGGTGGTCAGCGCGGTGCTCGCCTGGGCGGTGCCGGTCGCGGCGGTGGCCAGCGTCGCCCTGGTGCTGCTCGGGTTCTTCCTCGGGCCGCTCTTCCCGACCGCGATGGCGATGGTGCCCCGGCTGACGGCCAGCCGTCTGGTGCCGACCGCGATGGGCGTGCTGAACGGGGTGTCCGTGATCGGTGGGGCCGTCTTCCCCTGGCTGGCCGGTGCCATCGCCCAGGGGGTCGGGGTATGGACGCTGCTGCCGTTCGCGGTGGTCCTGGCGGTCGGCCAGCTCGCGATCTGGTGGCGGCTCGCCCGGCGGGTCGCCGTCGGCTGACCGCCCCGGGCCGGTGGGGCGGTCAGGCGGCGGCCAGGTTCTGCGGTCCGAAGCTCGGGTTGCGGGCCAGCCAGGCGAGGTAGTTCGGGTTCCGGGACAGCGAGGCGGTGTAGGCGGCGATGGCGTGCCCGAGTACCCGGTCGGCGACGCCGGCCGCCGGGGCGTCCGGGTGCCAGCCGAGCAGCAGCCGCCAACGCAGTGGCGTGTGCGCCAGCGGGCGGGTGACCAGCCCGGAGACCGGCCGGAAGGTGGCCTGGGCGAGCGCGACCGCCTCGCCCGCCTCGACCAGGTCGATGCAGCTGCGGATGTCGGTCTCGTAGATCTTCGCCGGGGTGAAGCCGGCCCGGGCGCAGGCCGCCACGAAGCAGTCGGCGAAGCAGCCGTCGCCGGGTGCCGCCGCCCAGCGTTCCCCGGCGAGCGCCGCCAGGTGCACCTCGTCGGTCGCGGCCAGCGGATGCGCCTCCGGCAGCAGTACGAAGACCGCGTCCACCGCCACGGCCCGCCAGGTCAGCCCGAACGCCGCCGACGGGACGGCGTCACCGCAGACCCCGGAGAGTACGAAGTCGAGCCTGCCGCTGAGCACCATCTGGGCCAGCTCGTCCACCGACCACGAGGCGTGGGTGCTGATCTGCGCGTGTGGCTGGTCGGCGGCGAGCCGGTGCACCAGTCCACCGAGGATGGGGCTGTTCACCCCGCCGAGCCGGAACCGGGTCATCGTGGTGCCGGTACCGGCCAGCCGGGCCGCCTCGTCCTGCAGACCCTTCATCGCGGGCAGCAGCACCCGGGCCCGGGCCAGCACCAGTTCGCCCAGCGCGGTCGGTCGGGCGCCGCGTCGGTCCCGCTCGAACAGTGGGCCGCCGAGAGTCCGCTCGATGCGCTGGAGCTGTGCGGTGAGCGCGGGTTGTGCCAGGCCCAGGGTCGAGGCCGCCTTGGTCACGCTGCCCGTCTCCGCGATCGCGCAGACCACCTTGAGGTGCCGCAGCTCCAGGTTCATAGCGTGACGGTAGGACCCGAAAGGGATTCACGGCTAGACCTTTGACTAGTTAAAGATCCCCCAAAGGAACCCCAACTGCGACCGAACGGACATCTAAATCTGACGGGCGGCCCAGAGCAACCCTCGTTCGGTGATCGTCCGGATCGCGGGAAGGGTCAGGTCGTCGAGCTTGTGCCCGACCGTCGAGACGAAGACCCGGCCGGCACCCCAGGACCTGGTCCAGACCGCCGGCAGGGTGACCGACCGGTCCCACGGGGTACGTTCCGTCGCCTCGGCCGCCGGTGCCGGGTCGAAGGTCACCGTCGCGAGTACCTCGTTGAGCGGGTCGGTCAGCACCCAGTACTTCTCGGTGTGCAGCCGTACCGTCCCGATGCCCCGGACGATCGGATGGTCGGCCCGCTCCGGCGGCACCGTCAGCTCGTGCTCCAGGAAGCCCGGCGGATGGTGCACGAAGACGCCGCCGGTGAGCTGGTGGTACGCGTTGTGGTGGAAGGCGCCGACGATCCCGCCGTGCCACCCGGCGAACCCGGTCCCGGCCCGGACCGCCGCGGTCAGCCCGGCCGCCTGCTCGTCGCTGATCGTCCCGATCGACCAGCACTGCACCACCAGGTCGACGGCGGCCATCCGGTCCGGGTCGGCGTAGACGGCCAGGTCGTCGTGGACCTCGACGGCGAAGCCCGCCTCCCGGAGGAACGGGAGGAACAGCTCCGTCGCGGCCACCGGGACGTGGCCCTCCCAGCCGCCCCGGACCACCAGCGCGTCTCGCATCACACGACCTCCGTCCACCTCACGTCACATCACGCACCTCGGCCCGGCGCGGGGGTCCGCACCGGGCCGAACAGGATCATGCCACCTGCGCCGGAGGATCAGGTCGCCGTCGGTGGCGTCGCCGTCGGTGGGGTCAGGTCCTCGACGTAGGTCGGCCGGCCGCTCACCGCGTCGCGGACCTTGTCGACCACGCCGAGCGCGGGTTCGACCACCCGGTTCCACGGCGGCGTCGCCGGGGTGTCCGGGTGCGGTCGGGTCGGCGCGGCCTCCTCGGCGATCTCCACCCGGTTACCCAACCGGATCAGGTCGGCGTCGCTGGCCGCCGCCCGCAGCGCGGGGAAGATCTCCGTCGAGGCGGTCGACGCGTGCCGGCGCAACTGCCCGGTGACCTCGTCGGCCAACTCGGCGAACCGGGGTTCGGTCGGGGTGGCATCGGCCAGTTCCCGCAGCGTACGCAGGACGTCGCCGTCCGCCGCCAGTTCCCGGTCGGCCAGCCGCCCGCCGTCGGGCAGCGCACTGCGCACGGTCGGGTACAGGTACTGCTCCTCGCCGGAGAGGTGCCGGGCGACGGTCGCGGTCAGCACCTCGGCGACCTGGCTGCGCCGCTCGGGTGCGGCCTCGTGGGTCAGCTCGGCGCAGAGCGCCACGATCTGCTCGTGCTCCTCGGCGAGCAGTTCCACCATGCTGCGCCCGCCGGGCCGATAGTCCTCGTCGTCACCGGTCGGCGGCAGCGGCGGCAGTGGCACGCTCACGGTTGGCCTCCTCACTCCAGGTCCGCCGGTCCGGCCCGTCCATCGACCGGCGCTGTTGTGGCGGACATCCGCAGGTACCCTCCGGCCCGAAGGGCGAAACCCGGGCAGTGCGGCCCAGGGGCAGCCGGCGAACCCGACACCGGGTGGGGGCGGGACGCCCGGGGCCATCCGGCTGGTATGAAGAACCGCATGAGTAGCCAGCCCGTGTCCACCCAGCCGAGCGCCGACGACGAGGTCGTCGAACTGTGCCGGGACCTGATCCGGATCGACAGCACCAACACCGGGGACCCCGAGACCACCGTCGGCGAGCGGGCCGCCGCGGAGTACGTGGCGGCCAAGCTCGCCGAGGTCGGTGTCGAGGCGCATCTGCGCGAGTCCGCGCCCGGCCGGACGAGTCTGGTCGCCCGGATCCCCGGCACCGACCCGGGTCGGGGCGCCCTGCTGGTGCACGGGCACCTCGACGTCGTACCGGCCGACGCGAGCGAGTGGTCGGTGCACCCGTTCTCCGGCGAGATCGCCGACGGTTACCTCTGGGGCCGGGGCGCCATCGACATGAAGGACTTCGACGCGATGGTGCTCGCGGTGGTCCGCGACTGGCAACGCACCGGGGTACGCCCGCCCCGTGACCTGGTGCTGGCCTTCACCGCCGACGAGGAGGCCGGTGGCGAGTACGGTGCGCACTTCCTGGTCGACCGGCACCCCGAGCTGCTGGAGGGCGCCACCGAGGCGATCGGCGAGGTCGGCGGCTTCTCCTACACGGTCGGCCCGGACCGGCGGCTCTATCTGATCGAGACGGCCGAGAAGGGCCTGGAGTGGCTGCGGCTGCACGCCCGGGGTCGCCCCGGGCACGGCTCCATGGTGCACGACGACAACGCGGTCACCGCGCTGGCCGAGGCGGTGGCCCGGGTCGGCCGGCACCGCTTCCCGGTCGTGGTCACCCCGACCGTCCGGGCCTTCCTGGAGCAGGTCTCCGAGGCGCTCGGCATCGAACTCGACCCGGACGACCCGGAGCTGGCGATCGCCAAGCTGGGGCCGATCGCCAACCTGATCGGCGCGACGATCCGGAACACCGCGAACCCCACCCGGCTGGCCGCCGGCTACAAGGACAACGTGATCCCCAGCCGGGCCAGCGCCACCATCGACTGCCGGAGCCTGCCGGGCCAGTCCGAGTTGCTGATGGAGCAGCTGCGCGAGGTGATCGGGCCGGACATCGAGATCGAGCACATCCAGCGGCAGCCGGCGCTGGAGACCACTTTCGACGGTGACCTGGTCGACGCGATGGCGGCGGCGCTGCGGGCCGAGGACCCGGGTGCCCGGCCGGTGCCGTACATGCTCTCCGGCGGCACCGACGCCAAGGCGTTCGCCAAGCTCGGCATCCGCTGCTTCGGCTTCGCGCCGCTGCGGCTCCCCGCCGACCTGAACTTTTCCGCGCTCTTCCACGGCATCGACGAGCGGGTGCCGGTCGACGGACTACAGTTCGGCGTGCGGGTACTCGACCGGTTCCTCCGGCAGAGCTGACCACCCGCCCGCCTGGCACATCCGGCGGCACTCGTCTACGGTTCCCCGGTTGATCCATCCACTTCCGGTTCCACCCAGTCCCGGCCCGTCGAGCCCGGCCCCTGTCGCGGGTCGACTTCCCGCCCGTGTCGCGGTCGGCGGGTCCGGTGACATCGCAGCGAAGGGACAGGCCACACCATGACCGACCAGCACGCCGAGCTGGACGCCGCCCTGGAACGGGTCATCGAGACCGCCCGGGCGCACCTCGCCGCCGTCCGGGCCGCCGAGGGCCGGATCGACGACGATGCCGTCTGGCAGGCGTACGTCGAGCTCAACAACGCGTCGTACGAGTACGACGAGCAACTGCTCGACGCCTTCGGCGAGGTCACGCCGTGGGACGTGGAGTCGATCGACCCGGAGGAGGCGGACGACCGCTTCGGGGTGGGTCTCGGCGGTGTCGACGGCTCCGAGCCGAACGACCCGCACCCGCTGGTCCTCTCGGTACGCCACCGGCGCGACTACCGGGTGCCGAGCGTTGTCGCACTGCTCCGGGTGGCCCAGGCCGCCCGGCGGGCCGCGGTACCGGACGGGGAGGAGGCGCCGGCGGTGGAGGGTGTCGGCGAGGCGGTGCTGGAACTGCTGCAGACCGGGGACGGGTCGCTCGGTGCCCTGGACATCCCGGAGCTGGAGCCGCTCGACGGTGTGGTGATGGTCAGCGAGGTGTCGGTCCCGCTCGACCTGGAGTCCTTCGACGACGAGGACAGCAGCGGGCCGTTCACGCCGGGCGCCGACGACCGGCTCGTCGGCCGGTTGGACGAGCATCCGTTCCTGTCGGACGCCGACGAGGAGACCGAGCAGGCCCGGTAGCGCGGGTCAGTAGGACAGGCCCGGTTGCGACTGGTTGGCCACGCGACGCCGCAGCACCACCTGCCGCGTACCGTCCCGGAACAGTCGCACCCGGGCCAGCTCCCAGCCGGAGAACTCGGCCTGGATCGCCAGTTGCGCCATCGCGGTCTTCCGGTCGACGTTCGGCGGTAACCGTAATGGCGCGTATTCGTAGTCCATGTCCTCTATCCTGCCCAGCCCCGTGGAGGGACACCAGTCCTTCCACGGCGGTGAGCCGCGAGGCGTCTGCTCCGTGCCTAGCTGTCCCGTTCCGGGTAGCCGACCGGCACGGCCGAGACGTCGTCCAGGGCCCGGGTGATCTCCAGCGGCAGCGTCATCCGTTCCACCTGGAGCGCGCCGAGCAGTTGTCCGACGGTCCGGGCGCCGAGGATCGGGGCGACCACCCCGGGCCGGTCCCGCACCCAGGCCAGTGCCACCTCCAGTGGCGACACCCCGAGACCGCCGGCCGCGGTGGCCACCGCCTCGACGATGCTGGAGCAGCGCGGCTCCAGGTAGCGGGCGACGAAGGGTTCGAAGTGCGCCGTGGCGGCCCGGGAGTCGGCCGGGCGGCCGTGCCGGTACTTCCCGGTCAGCACCCCGCGGCCCAGCGGCGACCAGGGCAGCACGCCGAGCCCGAGCCCCTCGCAGGCGGGCAGCAGCTCCCGCTCGATGCCGCGCTCCAGCAGCGAGTACTCCACCTGGGCGGCGACCACCGGGGCCCGGCCGGGAAACGCGGCCTGCCAGGTGGCGGCCTGGGCGGTCTGCCAGCCGGCGAAGTTCGAGACGCCGATGTACCGGACCCGGCCGCTGTTGACCGCGTGGTCCAGTGCGCCGAGGGTCTCCTCCAGCGGGGTGGCCGGGTCGTAGCCGTGCACCTGCCACAGGTCGACGTGGTCGGTGCCGAGCCGGCGCAGGGAGGCGTCCAGGGTGCGCAGCAGATGGCCCCGCGAGGTGTCCCGGCGGCGGCCGGGGCCCGGTCGCAGCCCCGCCTTGGTGGCGATCAGCAGGTCGTCTCGGGGCACCAGGGTGCCGAGCAGCGAGCCGATCACCGCTTCGGCGTCACCGTCGCCGTAGACGTCGGCCGTGTCGACGAGGGTGCCCCCGGCGTCCAGGTAGCTCTTCAATTGGGCGGCAGCGTCGTCCGCATCGGTGTCCCGACCCCAGGTCATGGTGCCGAGCGCGAGCCGGGAAACCGCCAGCCCGCTTCGGCCGAGCGGTCGCTGTTGCATGGTTGAACCTTATTCAGAACATCGCGCCGCCGATATCCTCGCTCCTGCCATCCCGGGCCGGGTTGACCGGTACAAAGCCGACGTCCGGGCACGGGTCCGGCATCGGCGGGTCAGCGGAGGAGAGTCGGGGGTCATTGCGTACCCTGATGCGACCTGCGCCACGGATGGGGGAGAAGAACCAGTGCGACTCGGGCTCAGCCTCGGATACCAGACGGCGTGGAGCACTCCGGCGGACCATCTGGCTCTCGCCCGGGAGGCGGACCGGCTCGGCTACTCGGTGGTCTGGGCGGCGGAGGCGTACGGCTCGGACTCGCCGAGCATGCTGGCCTGGCTGGCCGGTCAGACCGAGCGGATCGACGTCGGGTCGGCGGTGATGCAGATCCCGGCGCGCAGCCCGGCCGCCACCGCGATGACCGCCGCCACCATCGACGCGGTCTCCGGCGGCCGGTTCCGGCTCGGTCTCGGCGTCTCCGGTCCGCAGGTCTCCGAGGGCTGGCACGGGGTGCGGTTCGCCAAGCCGCTGGCCCGGACCCGGGAGTACGTCGACATCGTCAAGCTGGCCATCGCCCGCAAACCGGTGGAGTACGACGGCGCGCACTACCGCCTGCCGCTGCCGGACGGCCCCGGTAAGGCGCTCCGGCTCGGCTTCCACCCGCCCCGCGAACAGATCCCGATCTACCTGGCCGCGGTCGGACCGAAGAACCTCGAACTCGCCGGTGAGATCGCCGACGGCTGGCTGGCGATCTTCTTCGCCCCGGAGTTCGCCGCCGAGCAGTTGGCCGCGGTGGCCGCCGGCCGGGCGAAGGTCGGCCGGGAACTCGCCGGTTTCGACGTGGTTCCCAGCGTGCCGGTGGTGGTCGGGGAGGACGTCGCGACCTGCGCCGAGCTGGTCCGCTGGTACGCCGCGCTCTACGTCGGCGGGATGGGCAGCCGGAAGCAGAACTTCTACAACCAGCTCGCCACCCGGATGGGCTACGGCGACGCCGCCCGTGAGGTGCAGGACCTCTACCTGGCGAAGCGGCAGCGCGACGCGGCGGCGGCTGTACCGCTGGAGTTCATCGACCGCACCTCCCTGCTCGGCCCGAAGGAGCGGATCGCCGACCGGATGCGCGATTTCGCGGCGGCCGGGGTCAGCACCCTCTCGGTGACCCTCTTCGCCGCCGACGCGGAGAGCGGCATCCAGACCCTGCGCACCTGCGCCGAGGCGCTGGACCTCGCCGGGGTCGGCGAGTGAACGGGAGGGTGCCAGGGGGCCCGGCGAACCACGGGCGGGCTGCGGTGACGGGTGGGGTGCGCGGGTGAGCTGGATCGAGGCAATCGTCCTGGGAGTCGTCCAGGGCCTCACCGAGTTCCTGCCGATCAGTTCGTCCGGGCACCTGCGGATCACCTCGGCGATCTTCTTCGACCAGGACGCGGGTGCGTCGTTCACCGCGGTCACCCAGCTCGGCACCGAAGCCGCCGTGCTGCTCTACTTCGCCAAGGACATCTGGCGGATCAGCCGGGTCTGGGTGGTCGGGATCTGGGACCCCTCGGTCCGGTCGAGTCTCGACTACCGGATGGGCTGGTACGTGATCATCGGCTCGATCCCGATCGGGTTCTTCGGCTTCCTGTTCAAGGACCAGATCCGCACCGCCGCCCGGAACCTGTGGCTGGTCGCCACCACGTTGATCGTCTTCGCCTTCGTGCTCGCCTTCGCCGAGTACTGGGGCCGGCAGACCCGGCGGCTGGAGAACTTCACCCTCCGCGACGGCATCGTGATGGGCTTCGCCCAGGCGATGGCGCTGATCCCCGGGGTGTCCCGGTCCGGCGGCACGCTGACCGCCGGGCTCTTCCTCAACCTGACCCGGGAGGCCGCGGCCCGGTACTCGTTCCTGCTCGCCATCCCGGCGGTGGTGATGTCCGGGATCTTCAGCCTGCCGGACGTCTTCGACACCTCCGGCGGCGGCTCGATCCCGACCCCGGCGCAGATGATCGTGGCCACGGTGATCGCCTTCGGCGTCGGGTACGCCGCCATCGCCTGGCTGCTGCGCTATGTCACGCACCACACGCTCTACGTTTTCGTGCTCTACCGGGTGGCGCTGGGCAGCCTCGTACTTGCCCTGCTGCTCACCGGCACGATCAGCGCCACCTGACCCGGCCGAGCGGGACGCGAGCCGAAGTTCCGCTTCGCGCGGGTACGGCTGCCCGGCCGGGGCGGTTGCGGGGCGGACCCGTCGGCTCCGGCCGGCGCCCCGACGGCCGGAACGTAGGGTGTGGTCGTGGCGACCCTTCTGCTCCTCCGGCATGGCCGGACCACGGCGAACGCGGACGGCGGCCTGGCCGGACGGCAACCCGTCGAACTCGACGAGACCGGCCGGGCCCAGGCGGTGGCGGTGGGTGGGCGGCTGCGCGCGATCCCGCTGGCGGCGGTGGTGACCAGCCCGCTGGTCCGGTGCCGGCAGACCCTGGAGCTGGCGCTGCCCGATGTCGTACCGGTGGTCGAGAACGGACTGGTCGAGTGCGACTACGGCACCTGGCAGGGCCAGCCGCTGAAGAAGCTGGCCAAGGATCCACTGTGGCAGGTGGTGCAGCAGCACCCGAGCGCCGCCGTCTTTCCCGATGGGGAGTCCATGGCCCAGATGGCGGCCCGGGCGGTCGAGGCGGTACGCCGCTGGGATGCCCGGATCACCGCCGAGCACGGGCCGGAGGCGGTCTGGCTGGCGTGCAGCCACGGTGACGTGATCAAGGCCATCGTGGCGGACGCGATGGGCGTACACCTGGACCAGTTCCAGCGGATCGTGGCCGATCCCGGCTCGGTGACCGGGATCCGCTACACCCCGGTCCGCCCCTTCCTGCTGCGGCTCAACGACACCGGTGGCGACCTGACCGGCCTGGTTCCGCCACGTCCCAGCCGGGGCCGCCGCTCCCGCGCGGTCTCCTCGGACGCGGCGGTCGGCGGTGGCGTGGGAGCGGCCGGTGCCGGATCGGCGGCCCCGGACGACGCCGCCACCCGCTCCCGCGCGGTCGCCCCGGAGGCTACCGCCGGCCCGGCCGCGTCCGGTGCCGGCCCGGCCGTTGCCGAAGGGCGGAAACGGTGACCGGGCGGCCGGACCGGATCGGCCCGGATGGTGGGGCGACATCGGCCGAACCGGGGCGTACGGTGATTCGGGTCGGTGGGCTGCGCGGTGTGCTATCCGGCCGGATAGGGTCGTGGGTATGACCCACCAGGTGCACGCATTCGAGCCGCCCGAGCGGTTCGTCGCCGGAACTGTGGGTCCGCCGGGTGAGCGGACGTTCTTCCTCCAGGCGCGCGGCGGGGGCCGGTTGGTCAGCGTCGCGTTGGAGAAGGTCCAGGTCTCGCTGCTGGCCGAGAAGCTGGAGGAGCTGCTGACCGAGGCGCATCGCCGCTTCGGCGTCGAGCTGCCCGAGCCGCCTCCGGTCACCTCAGACAACGAGCCACTGGACACGCCGGTCGACGAGGAGTTCCGGGTCGGCACCCTCGGCCTGGCCTTCGACGTGGACACCGCCACTGTGGTGATCGAGGCGATCGCGGCCGGGGAGGCCGAGGCGGAGGTCGAGCTCGGCGGTGCCGAAGAGGCAGACGAGGCGGACGAGGACGACGAGGAGCCGGACGACGACCTCGACCGGCTGCGGGTCCGGTTGACTCCCCAGGCGACGCGGGAGTTCATCGAGCGGGCCCGCCGGGTGGTGGCGGCCGGCCGGCCGCCGTGCCCGCTCTGCGGTCAGCCGCTCGACCCGGCCGGGCACCTCTGTCCCCGACACAACGGCTACCACCGGTGACCGTCGCCGTGGCGCGGCCGGGACCGGACCGGTGACCTCCTCCGAGCTGCGGCCAGTGCTGGACGAGAGCGTCGCCCTGCGCCTCCTGGAGGCGGGCGAATTCGAGCTGGAGGGTCGGTTGCTCGACGCCTCCAACACGACCCTGCGCGGGTTCCTGACCCTGGACGGGCTCACCGCCCGCTGCGTCTACAAGCCGATCCGGGGCGAGCGGCCGCTCTGGGACTTCCCGGACGGCACGTTGGCCGGTCGGGAGGTCTCCGCCTACCTGCTCTCCCGGGCGACCGGGTGGGACCTGGTCCCGCCGACGGTGCTCCGGGACGGTCCGCTCGGGTCCGGCGCCTGCCAGCTCTGGATCGACGAGCCGGAGCAGGCCGAGCCGCTGGTCGGGTTCGTGCCGGCCGGGAGCCTGCCGGACCGGTGGTTCCGGGTCGCGGGCGCCCGCGACGAGGATGGCGCCCCGTACGCCCTCGCGCACGCCGACGACCCCCGGCTGGCCCGGCTCGCCGTGCTGGACGCGGTGATCAACAACGCGGATCGCAAGGGCGGGCACGTGCTCGTCGGGGCGGACGACCGGATCTACGGCGTCGACCACGGCGTCTGCTTCCACGCCGAGGACAAGCTCCGGACGGTGCTGTGGGGCTGGTCGCGGCGGGATCTGCCGCCGGACGCCCTGGAGATGTTGACCGGGCTGGCCGGAGGGCTGGCTGGCCCGCTGGGGGAGAGCCTGGCCGAGCACCTGACGATCGGCGAGGTCGCCGCGCTGGCGCGCCGGGTCGACCGGTTGCTGGCGGCGGCCCGATTCCCGGAGCCCTCCGAGGAGTGGCCTGCCATCCCCTGGCCGCCGATCTGACCCTCGTCGGCGGCAGCCTCGTCGGCGGCAGCCTCGTCGGCCGTCGGCCGTCGGCCGCTGCCGTTCCGGGCCGCGGAACGCCGTCCGGGTGCTCCTGTCGTTCTGATCACCCCTCCGGTCGAGCCCGGGTCCGGGTCGGCCCGGCTGACTAGGCTGGTGACCATGGAAACCTGGATGGGTCACGAGATTCCGCGGCTGCCGGGCAGGGGACCCCAACTCGCTCTTTACGACTCGGCGCGCCGCGGCGTGCACCCGACCCGCCCGTCCGGGCCGGCGACGCTGTACGTCTGCGGGATCACCCCGTACGACGCGACCCATCTGGGGCACGCCGCCACGATGATCGCCTTCGACCTCGTACAGCGGGCGTGGCGGGACGGCGGCCATCCGGTCAGCTACGTGCAGAACGTCACCGACATCGACGACCCGCTGCTCGAGCGCGCCGCACGGGACGGCGAGGACTGGGTGGTCCTGGCGATGCGGGAGACCGCGCTGTTCCGGGAGGACATGGAGGCGCTGCGGATGATCCCGCCCGCCCACTACGTCGGCGCCGTGGAGTCGATTCCGGCGATCGCGGAGCAGGTCCGGGTGCTGCTGGACGACGGGGCGGGGTACCGGCTCGACGACGGCACCGGGGACGTCTACTTCGACATCTCCGCCGCGCCCCGGTTCGGCTACGAGTCCAACCTCTCCCGGGCCGAGATGCTCGACTACTTCGCCGAGCGGGGCGGGGATCCGGACCGGGCCGGCAAGCGGGACCGGCTCGACCCGCTGCTCTGGCGGGGGGCCCGGGACGGCGAGCCGGCGTGGGAGGGCGGCCCGCTCGGTCCCGGCCGGCCGGGCTGGCACATCGAGTGCGCGGTGATCGCGATGTCGCTGCTCGGTGACACCATCGACGTCCAGGGCGGTGGCAACGACCTGATCTTCCCGCACCACGAGTGTTCGGCGGCGCACGCCGAGCGGCTGACCGGGGTGGAGCCGTTCGCCAGGCACTACGTGCATGCCGGGATGATCGGCCTGGACGGCGAGAAGATGTCGAAGTCGAAGGGAAACCTGGTCTTCGTCTCCCGGCTCCGGGCCGACCACGTGGACCCGATGGCGGTGCGGCTGGCGCTGCTTGCCGGCCACTACCGCACCGATCGGGAGTGGACCGACGACCTGCTCAAGGAGGGCACGACGCGGCTGGCCCGATGGCGGGAGGCCGCCGCGGCGCCGTCCGGGCCCGCCGGTCCGGACCTGCTGGCACGGGTACGCGAGCGGCTCGCCGACGACCTGGACACGCCGGGCGTGCTGGCCGTGGTGGACCGCTGGGCGGATGCCGCGCTCGCCGGGTCCGGCACCGACCCGGCCGCGCCGGACCTGATGGCCGCCACCGTCGACGCCCTGCTCGGGATCAAGCTGTAGTCGCCCGCGTGGTCCCGCCCGCCGTCAGCGCCGCTGCCGGGGCCGCCCGCGTGGTCCCGCCCGCCGTCAGCGCAGCGACCGGCGGGCGGGTGCCGCTCAGCCCAGCACCAGTCCCGGGTCCGGGTCGGGCTCCGACGCCGGGCCAGGGACCTGGTACTGCTCGGTCAGCGTGGTCATCGGGCCGGGCCAGGTCGCCTGGGCCACCTCGATCGGCCGGTGGCTGGCGTCGTAGGCGACGTGCAGCAGGTGTAGCACCGGGGTGTCCGGGCGGATCTGCAGGATCTCCGCCTCCTCCCGGCTCGGCTGCCGGGCGCTGATCTGGTCGGTCGCCGAGACGTAGCGCCGGCCGATCGCCTCTTCGGCCTCCTGGTAGAGCGGTCGGCCGTACGCCTCCATCCGTTCCAGGCTGGTGCCGGCGGCATCGGCGGTACGGAACCAGGAGGCGCCGACCTCCACCGGCACCTCCTCGGTGCGGACCAGGTGCCGCCGGACGATCAGTTCGGTGCCGTCCGGCACCCCGAACGCGTCGGCCACCTCGGGCGGGGCCGGTGCCCGGCCGACCTGCACCAACTGCTGCCGGTACCGGGCGGCGAGGTCGGCGTGGTAGCCACGGTGGCCGCCGTACCGACCCCGGGAGAGCCGGTTGAGCCGGCGCCGGGTGCCCCGGACGTACGTGCCGGAGCCCGGTTTGGTGATGAGGACACCCTCCACCCGGAGCTGGTCGATGGCGCGTTGCACGGTCTGCTTCGCCACCCCGAACATCTCGGCGATGGCCGGGATGGACGGCAGTCGCTCACCCGCCGCCCAGTCACCGGCCCGGATCCGTGCCCGCAACTGCGCGGCGATCTGCCGGTGGGGAAACTCGGCCGCTCCCGGATTGATCTGCACCACTACCCCCATCATGATCCAGCCACAGCACTAGGTTCCTAGGATGCCGTACGGAGTGTGTGCCGGGCAACCGGAACAGACACCGCCACAGTCAAAAATCCGTTGGGTCACGCCGGCCCGGGTTGCCCCGCAGCCGCCGGCTCAGCGAACGGCGGGGCGTCGGGAGCCGGCGGAGGTCACCAGGAGCCCGCGGTCGGGCCGGCCGAGCCGCCGCGACGGCGCAGGTACTTCTCGAACTCCTGGGCGATCTCGTCGCCGGTCAGCGGCTGGATGCCGGCGTCGCCGACCCGTTCCTCCAGCTCGCGGACGTACTCGCCGAGTTCGGCGTCCTGCTCGGCTGCGGTGCGGACCCGCTGCTCCCACTCGGCGGCCTCCTCGGCCAGGTCCGACATCGGAACGGGCAGGTCGAGCACCTCCTCGACGCGGTGCAGCAGGGCCAGGGTCGCCTTCGGACAGGGCGGGTTGTTGGCGTAGTGCGGGACGTGCACCCAGAACGACACGGCGTCGACCTCGGCCCGGGTGGCGGCGTCGTGCAGTACCCCGACGATCCCGGTCGGGCCGTCGTAGCGGGTCGGGGTGAGCTGGTAGCGCTCGGCGGCGTCCTTGTCCGAGGCGCTGCCGCTGATCGGCAGGGGGCGGGTGTATGGCACGTCGGCCAGGAGCGCGCCGAGCAGCACGACGCGGTTGATCTCCAGGCTGTGGCAGAGCTCCAGCACCTGCTCGCAGAAGGTGCGCCAGCGCATGCTCGGCTCGATGCCCCGGATCAGCACCACGTCCCGGTCCGTACCGTCCGGGCTGGCCCGCATGAACCGGGTGGTCGGCCACTCGACCCGGCGGGTCTCGCCGTCGGCCATCGTGATCGTCGGTCGGCTCACCTGGAAGTCGTAGAACTCCTCCGGATCCAGTTCGGTGATCTGGCGTGCCTGCCACACCTGTTCCAGGTGTTCGACCGCAGCGGTGGAGGCGTCGGCCGCGTCGTTCCAGCCCTCGAAGGCGGCGATCGCGACCGGCGAGCGCAGCATGGGCAGCCCGTCGAACTCGGTCACGCCCTACCCCCAGCGTGCGTGCCACGGCCGAGCCGGGCGGTCCGGAGCCGTCCGGTGGTGCGCGCTGTGTGCCTGGTGCTGCCGTCCCTGTTGTCCCTCACGTCCGTCAGCCTACGTCCCTGATTCGGATGTGGCCCGCCGGCCGCGCCGGCTCGGCCCGCCGGGGGCGGGTCCCGGCGGCCGCCCACGACGGGGCGGCCCGGGACATCCAGGACGGAACGGGCGATTGCCCGGCGGAGCGTACGTTGCGGAACGGTACGCCTACCTGCGACAACCGGATCGCCGCCCGGACTAGCCTGGAGCTGTGCCGACTCCGCTACGTGACGCGCTCGGCGGCCGGGTGCTGGTCGCCGACGGCGCGATGGGGACGATGTTGCAGGCGGCCGAGCTGAGCCTGGACGACTTCGAGGGCCACGAGGGGTGCAACGAGATCCTCAACGTGAGCCGCCCCGACGTCGTCCGGTCGGTGCACGAGGCTTACCTGGCGGCCGGGGCGGACTGTGTCGAGACGAACACCTTCGGCACCAACCTCTCCGCCCTGCGGGAGTACGGCATCGAGCACCGGATAGCCGAGCTGGCCGAGGCGGGCGCCCGGCTGGCCCGGCAGGCCGCCGACGCGGCGGCCACCCCGGACCGGCCCCGGTACGTGCTCGGTGCGATGGGACCGGGCACCAAGCTGCCGACCCTGGGACACCTCGGCTATCCGGAGCTGCGCGACGCGTACCAGCGCAACGCGGCCGGGCTGATCGCCGGCGGCGCGGACGGGCTGATCGTGGAGACCTGCCAGGACCTGCTCCAGGTCCGGGCGGCGGTGGTCGGGGCCCGCCGGGCGCTGGCCGAGACGGGCCGGGAGCTGCCGGTGATCTGCCACGTCACGGTCGAGACCACCGGCACGATGCTGCTGGGCAGCGAGATCGGCGCGGCGCTGACCGCGCTGGAGCCGCTCGGCATCGACCTGATCGGGCTCAACTGTGCCACCGGTCCGGCCGAGATGACCGAACACCTGCGCTACCTCTCCCGGCACTCCCGGATCCCGCTGTCGGTGATGCCGAACGCCGGGCTGCCGGAGCTGACCGCCGACGGGGCCCGCTATCCGCTGACCCCGGACGAACTGGCCGACGCGCTGGCCGGCTTCGTGCACGACTACGGGCTGACCCTGGTCGGCGGCTGCTGCGGCACCACCCCGGAGCACATCCGGGCGGTGCTGGACCGGCTGGGTGAGACGGTGGCACCGCCCCGGGAGCCGGCGCCGGAGCCGGGGGTGGCCAGCCTCTACCACCAGGTGCCGTTCGCCCAGGACGCCAGCGTGCTGATGGTCGGCGAACGCACCAACGCCAACGGCTCGAAGGCGTTCCGGGAGGCGATGCTGGCCGAGGACTGGCAGGCGTGCGTGGAGATCGCCCGGAGCCAGGCCCGGGACGGGTCGCATCTGCTCGACCTCTGCGTCGACTACGTCGGCCGGGACGGCGTACGCGACATGCGGGAGATCGCGGGCCGGTTCGCCACCGCGTCGACGCTGCCGATCATGCTGGACTCGACGGAGCCGGCGGTGATCGAAGCCGGACTGGAGATGCTCGGCGGCCGGTGCGTGGTCAACTCGGTGAACTTCGAGGATGGCGACGGCCCCGACTCCCGGTACGCCCGGGTGCTGCCGCTGGTCCGCGAGCACGGCGCCGCGGTGGTGGCGTTGACCATCGACGAGGAGGGTCAGGCCCGGACGGCCGAGTGGAAGGTCAGGGTGGCGTCCCGGCTCATCGACGACCTCACCGGCCGGTGGGGCATCGACCGCCGGGACATCCTGGTCGACTGCCTCACCTTCCCGATCGCCACCGGCCAGGAGGAGACCCGCCGGGACGGTGTCGAGACGATCGAGGCGATCCGGGAGATCACCCGCCGCTATCCCGGGGTCAACTTCACGCTCGGCGTCTCGAACGTCTCCTTCGGGCTGAACCCGGCGGCCCGGCAGGTGCTCAACTCGGTCTTCCTGCACGAGTGCGTGCAGGCCGGCCTGACCAGCGCCATCGTGCACGCCAGCAAGATCCTGCCGATGGCCAGGATCCCGGACGAGCAGCGCGAGGCGGCGCTTGACCTGATCTACGACCGGCGCCGGCCCGGGCACGACCCGGTGGCGCGGTTCATCGAGCTCTTCGAGGGGGTCGACGCCGCCGCGGCCCGGGCCAGCAGGGCGGAGGAACTCGCCGCGCTCCCGGTCGACGAGCGGCTGAAACGGCGGGTGGTCGACGGCGAGCGCAACGGCCTGGAAGCCGACCTGGACGAGGCGCTGACCACCAGGTCGGCATTGACCATCATCAACGAGCTGCTGCTCGACGGGATGAAGGTGGTCGGCGAGCTGTTCGGCGCCGGCCAGATGCAGTTGCCGTTCGTGCTCCAGTCGGCCGAGGTGATGAAGGCCGCGGTGGGCCATCTCGAACCGCACATGGAGAAGACCGACGACGGCGGCAAGGGTCGGATCGTGCTGGCGACCGTCAAGGGCGACGTGCACGACATCGGCAAGAACCTGGTGGACATCATCCTCTCCAACAACGGCTACGACGTGGTCAACATCGGGATCAAGCAGCCGATCGCGGCCATCCTGGAGGCCGCCGAGGAGCACGCCGCGGACGCCGTCGGGATGTCCGGCCTGCTGGTGAAGAGCACCGTGGTGATGCGGGAGAACCTGGCCGAGATGGCGGCCCGGGGTGTCGCGGGGCGTTGGCCGGTGCTGCTCGGCGGTGCGGCGCTGACCCGGTCGTACGTCGAGGACGACCTCCGGTCGGCGTACCCGGGTGAGGTGCACTACGCCCGGGACGCCTTCGAGGGACTGTCCCTGATGGACCGGCTGATGGCGGCGAAGCGGGGCGGTGCCCCGGTGGTCGACGCCGGGCGGGAGGCGGCGCTGGCCGCCCGGCGGGCCCGCCGGGAGCGGCAGCGGACCCGGACCGCCGCGGCGCTGCCGGAGCTGACCGACGACTCGGTCCGCTCGGACGTGGCCACCGACGTCGCGGTGCCGATGCCGCCGTTCCACGGCACCCGGGTCGTCAAGGGCATCCCGCTGGCCGACTACGCGGCCCTGCTCGACGAGCGGGCGACCTTCCTCGGCCAGTGGGGCCTGCGCGGGTCGCGCGGCGGCTCCGGGCCGAGCTACGAGGAGCTGGTGGAGACCGAGGGGCGGCCCCGGCTGCGCGCCTGGCTGGACCGGCTCGCCGCCGACCGGGTACTGGAGGCGGCGGTGGTCTACGGCTACTTCCCGGCCTACTCCGACGGCAACGACCTGGTGCTGCTCGACGAGCGGGCTGAGGCCGAACGGGCCCGGTTCAGTTTCCCCCGGCAGCGGCAGGAGCGCCGGCTCTGCCTGGCCGACTTCTTCCGGCCCCGGGGTGACCGGCTCGACGTCGTGGCGCTGCAACTGGTCACCGTCGGGCAGCCGATAAGCGAGTATGCCGCGAAGCTCTTCGCCGGGGACGAGTACCGCGACTACCTGGAGGTGCACGGCCTGTCGGTGCAGCTCACCGAGGCGCTCGCCGAGTACTGGCACCGCCGGATCCGGGCCGAGCTGGCCCTGCCCGACGGCCGTACGGTGGCCGACGACGACCCGGCCGACCTCGCCGGGCTGCTGCGTACCGACTACCGGGGCTGCCGGTACGCGTTCGGTTATCCGGCCTGCCCCGACCTGACCGACCGGGCGAAGCTGGTCGACCTGCTCGGCGCGGAACGGATCGGGGTCCGGCTCTCCGAGGGATACCAGCTCGTGCCGGAGCAGGCGACCGACGCCATCGTGGTGCACCACCCGGAGGCCAGCTACTTCAACGCCAGGTAGCCGCCAGCCCGCGCGGGTGCCGGGTCTCCGGTCGCCGGCCGGGTAGGGGTTTGCCGGGCCGACCATCCTGGGAAGTGTTCTGGTCCGTCGACCCTGTGGGAGGCCGGGATGCGTCCGAGGTGCCGTACCGACCGGTTCTGGCCGCTGCTCGCGCTGATCGTGACGCTGGTCGTCACGGGAGCCTGCTTTGCCGGCGGGCCGGGTGAGGACGATCCGCCGGTGCCGGATGATCGAGCCACCTCCGCGGGCGACAGCGCCGGCGCCGACGGCACCATGACCGTCGACGAGTTTCAGCGCGACATCGAGGGTGCGGTACGGGTCGCCGAGGAGTACTGGACGGGGCGGTTCGAGGCGTCGGGGGAGCGGTTCCGGCCGATCCGCCGGGTTATCGCCTACCAGCGGGACGGCGAGGTCGACTGTGCCGGGCAGGGACTGCCGCGCAACAACGCCGTCTACTGCGCGGCGGGCGACTTCATCGCGTACGACGTCAACTGGGCCGTCGCCGCCTTCCGTCAGATCGGCGACGCGTTCCTGTTCTACCTGCTCGGCCACGAGTACGCGCACGGTGTGCAGGTGCGGCTCGGCATCCGCTACAGCTTCACCATCCAGCAGGAGCTGCAGGCCGACTGCATGGCCGGGGCGTACCTCGGGGACTCGGTGCGGTCCCGTGCGTTGACGATCGAGGACGGCGACCTCGACGAGCTCGGTGCCGGTCTGCGAGCGGTCGCCGACGATCCGGGCCAGCCGTGGTTCGCCGAGGGGGCGCACGGCACCGCGCGGCAGCGCACCGACGCGTTCTTCGCCGGGTACCGGCGCTCGCTGGACGCCTGCGACCTTTCCTGAGCCGTCCAGTGACTGGCCGGTCCGTCGACGGAGCCGTCCGGCACGGCGCCCGCTGAGGCATCCGCCACACTTCAAGGGCGGTTCCTGGGAGATCGTCCGCCCGCGTTGGCAGGATCGGAGCCGGCAGCTCGCGTTCGATCCGGGAGGCAACCCTGAACAGCCAGCATCTCGCCGCGGTGCTCTTCGACATGGACGGCACGCTGGTGGACAGCGAGCGGTTGTGGGACATCGGGCTCCAGGAACTCGCCGCGCACTACGGCGGCACGCTCTCCGAGGCCGCCCGGCTCGCCATGGTCGGCACGGACATGGCCGTGTCGATGGAGATCCTGCACCGTGACCTGGACCAGCCGTGGCGTGACCCGGTGGTCAGCGCCGCCTGGGTCGACCGGCGGGTCGGCGAGCTGTTCCTGACCGACCTGAGGTGGCGGCCGGGGGCGCTGGCCCTGGTGACGGCGGTACGTGCCGCCGCGGTGCCGGCCGCGCTGGTCACCTCGACCCGACGCGCGGTGGTGGAGATCGCGCTGGAGACGCTCGGTCGGGACACCTTCGACGTGGTGGTCTGCGGTGACGAGGTGGCCGCCACGAAGCCGGATCCGGAGCCGTACCTGACGGCGGCCCGGCTGCTGGACGTGCCGGTCTCCCGCTGCGTGGCGATCGAGGACTCGCCGACCGGGGTGGCCAGTGCGCTCGCGGCCGGAGCCGCCGTCCTCGCGGTGCCGCACGCGGTGCCGATCGACCCGGCCGACGGCGTACGCCTGCTGGAGACGCTGACCGGGGTGGACCTGGACCTGCTCTCCGGCCTGGTCGCCCCGCTCGACCTGTCCCGCTGACCACCCCGCGTCGCTCCCGAGACGGAGCCGGCGACCCCGGTGCACGGCACCGAGCCGGGAGCGCGGCCGGGGGCGGCGCCCGTCCCGGCGCCGCCCCCGGCCCTGCCACCCATGGCCGCCCCCACGGCCGTGGGCCGGCCCGCTACTCGTGCGCGATCGCGCCGAGCACGTTCAGCCGGGCCGCGCGGATCGCCGGGAGCACCGCCGCGACCACCCCGACCACCGCGGCCAGGCCGAGGAAGACCGCCATCTCGGTCCACGGCAACACCAGGTCGGTGATGCCGTCCTCGCGCAGCGCCCGGACCACGGCGGCGCCGAGACCGGTGCCGACCGCGATCCCGAGCAGGGCGCCGAAGACGGAGATCACCACCGCCTCGACGGTGATCATCCGCATGGTCTGACCCCGCCGCAGGCCGATGGCCCGCAGCAGGCCCAGCTCCCGGGTCCGCTCCAGCACCGACAGCGCCAGCGTGTTCACGATGCCGAGTACGGCGATCACGATCGCCAGCGCCAACAGGATCTGGATCATCGCCAGCAGCCCGTCGAGCTGGCTGGTCTGCTGCTCGATGAAGTCGGCGCGGTCGGCGACCGACACCTCGGGGCTGTCCGCCAGCAGCGTCTCCACCTGCGGCAGCACCTGGTCGACCGAGGCGCCCGGCGCCAGCTTCAGGTACGCCTGCGTCGGCTGCGGCACCGCGAAGTCGGCCGCCGCCGTGGCGGGGAGGACGAACCCACCGAACAGGTCGGACTCGGCGTAGATGCCGACGACCGTGTAGGTCCGGGTCTCTCCCCGGGACAACTGCACCGGCAGCGTCTCCCCGACCGACAGGCCACGGTCCTCCGCGGTCTTCGAGTCGACGACGAGCTGACCGGGGGCGAGTGAGTCGATGCTGCCGGCGGTCGGGGTGGCCCGGTAGATCTCCCGCAGCGCGGAAACGTTGCTGGTCGCGCTGACCCAGCCCGGCTTGCCGTCGATCTCCGCGCGGTCGCTGTACAGGCCGGCGACCATGGCCACGCCGGGCAGTTCGGCGGCCCTGTCCAGGACCGCCGGGTCGAAGCTCGGCGGCCGGGGACCGGTCTGCGCCCCGGAGATCACCAGTTCGGCCTGGATGGTGTCCTCGGCCAGCGCCGTGATGCTGCTCTTGGCCGAGTCGAGGATCACCGTCACGCCGGTGACCAGGGCGATGCCGACCATCAGCGCGGCGGCGGTGATCGCGGTGCGGCGCGGGTTACGGCCCGAGTTCAGCCGGCCCAGCTTGCCCGGCACCGACCAGGAGAAGAGCCGGCCGAGCAGCCCGACCACCGGGCGGCTGATCAGCGGGGTCAGCAGGGCGACCCCGATGAACGAGAGCAGCACGCCGCCGAGGATCGTCAGCAGGACGTTGCCCCCGGTGCCGCTCAGGCCCAGTGCCATCAGGGTGCCGCCGAGCGCGGCCACCACCGCACCGGCGGCGGAGATCTTCGTCAGCGGCCGGTCCGGCGTCGCCACGTCCTGCATGGCGGCCACCGGGGGAATCCGGGCGGCCCGCATCGCCGGGAGTACCGCCGCGACGACGGTGACGAGCAGGCCGACCGCGAAGGAGCTGATCACCGCGGCCGGGGGTACGCCCAGCCCGGCCAGTTGCAGCCCACCGGCGGTCTGCCCGAAGACGTACGCCAGCAGGGCGCCGACGCCGATCCCGGCGCCGAGCCCGAGCACCGAGGCGACCAGACCGATCGCGACGGCCTCGACCAGCACCGAGCCGATCACCTGACCGCGTGCCGCGCCGAGCGCCCGAAGCAGCGCGAGTTCCCTGGTGCGCTGGGCGACGATGATCGAGAAGGTGTTCAGGATCAGGAAGATGCCGACGAAGAGTGCGACGCCGGCGAAGCCGAGCAGGATGTTGTTGAAGAAGGAGAGCCCCTCCTTCAGCCCGGCGGAGGCCTCGTCGGAGAGCTGTTCGCCGGTCTTGACCACGTAGCCGTCGCCGAGCGTGCCGGCGATGTCGTCGCGCAGCTTCGCCGGGTCGACCCCGTCGGCCGCCTGCACGCTCAGCTCGGAGAAGACGCCGGGCTGGCCCAGCATCAGTTCCTGGGCGACCCGTTCGGTGAACGCCACCTCCTGGGCGCCGCCGAGGCTGTCCCGGTCGCCGCTGTAGCCGTAGATGCCGACCACGGTGAACTCACGCTTCGGTTGCAGGGTGAGTACCCCGACCCGGTCGCCGACGGCGATCTTGGCCGCCTTGGCCACCGCCCCGTTGACCGCCACCTCGTGGTCGGCGGTGGGGCCCCGGCCCTCGCGGAGTTCGACCTGACCGCTCTCGCCGGTCCAGTTCGCACCGAGCTGGGGCGGGCCGAAGGAGGTCAGCACCTTACCGTTGCCGCCGATCACCCGGGCGCCTTCGGCGATGGCCAGCCCGGTGGCGTCGGCCACCCCCGGCACCTCGCGGACCCGGTCCAGGGTGCTGGCCGGGAAGGGGGCGGCGAGCTGCATGCCCTCCATCTCGCCAACTTCGATCTTGGGCTTCGCGGTGACCCCGACGTCGGTGCCGGCGTACGCGTCGCTGAAGACGGCGTCGAAGGACCGGCCCAGCGTGTCGGTGAGGACGAAGGCACCGGAGACGAACATCACGCCGAGCACGACCGCCAGGGCGGAGAGGACCAGCCGGACCTTGCGGGCGAGCAGGCTCTTCAGGGTGGCGCGCAGCATCAGAGCCCCGCCTCGGTGAGCCCGTCGAGCTTCTTCATCGTGTCCAGCACGGTCTCCGGGGTCGGTTCGACGAGTTCGGAGACGATCTGGCCGTCGGCGAGGAAGATGACCCGGCCGGCGTAGGAGGCGGCCACCGGGTCGTGCGTGACCATCACGATGGTCTGCTGGTACTCGGCGACGGAGCGGCGCAGGAAGCCGAGCACCTCGGCGCCGGCCCGGGAGTCGAGGTTTCCGGTCGGCTCGTCGGCGAAGACCACCTCGGGCCGGGAGGCGAGTGCCCGCGCGCAGGCGACCCGCTGCTGCTGCCCGCCGGAGAGCTGGGCCGGCCGGTGACCGAGCCGGTCCCGCAGCCCGACGGTGTCGATAACGGTGTCGAGCCATTCCTTGTCGGGTTTACGACCGGCGATCGAGAGCGGCAGCAGGATGTTTTCCAGCGCGCTCAGGGTAGGCAGCAGGTTGAACTGCTGGAAGATGAAACCGACTTTGTCCCGGCGCAGTTTGGTGAGACCCGCGTCACCGAGTCCGGTAACGGCGGTGTCGCCGATATGGACTGCTCCCCGGGTCACCGAATCGAGCCCGGCGAGGCAGTGCATCAGGGTGGACTTGCCGGATCCGGACGGTCCCATGATGGCGGTGAACCGGGCCCTCTCGAACTCCGCATTCACGCCACGCAGTGCGACAACCTGCGCCTCCCCGCTGCCGTACACCTTCCACACGTCGCTTGCCCGTGCGGCCATCTGGGCATCTCGGGCTACCGTCGCGGTCACTTCTTCATCTCCCCCTGGACGTCTTGGTCCGGCCGAACCCGTGCGGTCCGGCCGGCAGCATTAATCGTCGGTGATCCGGGCGGGGCCGGCGTCCCTCCCACGGCGGAGTCCGACGCGGAAAATCTGCTGCGGGTGGGCCCTGATACCGAATCAGGGTTGCCCCTGACTGATATGTGTCGGCGCCGTCGCCCGGGATAAACGGTAGCCGGGGGAGACCGGCGCGCCGTCGTACGTCGGAATGGTCTTCGGGTACGCCGCGTGCCCCGGGGCCGGTCCTCCGGCCGGACGACTCGGCACCCCGCGGGTCGTAGGCTCTGCGGTCCCTCCGGACTACTCCTCCGGGGCTGGTACGCGGGCCGCCGACCACGCCTGCCGGATGGTCGGCCGACCCTGTTCCGCAGGCCGCCGTCCGCACCTGGCGGTGTCGGCGGAGGTGCCGGAGGTGGCGGTGCGGTCAGGCGCCGGGGCGCACCAGCCCGGTCTCGTAGGCCAGCACCACCGCCTGGACCCGGTCGCGGAGGCCGAGCTTGGTCAGCACGTGCCCGACGTGGGTCTTGATGGTCGTCTCGCTGACCGACAGCACCCGGGCGATCTCCGCGTTGGAGAGCCCGCGGGCCACCTGGACCAGCACCTCCCGCTCCCGCTCGGTGAGCACGCCGATCGCCTTGGGCGGGCTGGCGTCCGGGTCGGGCAGGGTCTCGGCGAACCGGTCCAGCAGCCGCTTGAGGATCCGGGGCGCCACGACGGCTTCGCCGGCGGCGACGGTGCGGATGGCGGAAACCAGGTCCTCGGCGGGTACGTCCTTGGCCAGGAAGCCACTCGCTCCGGCCCGCAGCGCGCCGACGACGTACTCGTCGAGGTCGAAGGTGGTCAGGATGAGCACCCGGACCGGCAGGCGGGCGTCGATGATGGCCCTGGTGGCGGCGACCCCGTCCATCCGGGGCATCCGGATGTCCATCAGCACCACGTCGGGCAGCAGCCGCCGGGACAGGTCGACCGCGTCGACGCCGTCGCCGGCCTCGCCGACGATGTCGAGGTCGTCCTCCGCCCCCAGCACCATGCGGAATCCGGTACGCAGCAGCGGCTGGTCGTCGGCGAGCAGGACGCGTACCGGCCGGGTCGAGTCCCTGCCGTCGCTCATGCCGGCACCCCGTGTCGCTCCGCGCCGGCACCGGGCACACCGGCACCGGGCTGGCCGTTCCGCTCGCGACGTCCCGCCACGTCGGCCGTGAGCTGGCCGTTCCGCTCGTGACCCTCGCTCATCCCGCCCCCTTGTCGATCGGTGCGCCCAGTTGCTCCATCGGCATCTTGGCGTACACCCGGTAGCCGCCGCCGGGACGGGGCCCGGTGCGCAGGGTCCCACCGTAGAGGGCCATCCGTTCCCGCATTCCCACCAGGCCATGGCCCAGCCGTCCGCCCTCCGGTGCCGGGCCCCGGCCGGTGTCCGCGATTTCGACGATCAGCCAGTACACCCCGAAGCTCAACCGGACCTGTGCGGTCGCCGTGCCGGCGTGCTTCAGGGTGTTGGTGAGCGCCTCCTGCACGATCCGGAACACGGTGAGCGCCACCCCGGGGTCCAGCGGGCCGGGCGTGCCGTCCACCCGCAGGGTCACCGGCAGGCCGGCCTCCCTCACCTGCTCCACCAGCGCTTCGATGCCGGCCAGCCCCGGCTGCGGGGACAGCTCGGCGGCCGGCTCGGCGTCGGTACGCAGCACGTCCAGCAGCCGGCGCAGCTCGCGCAGGGTCGTCCGGCTGGTCTCCTCGATCGTGCCGAGTGCGCCGTCCGTGGCGGCCGGGTCCCGGGACAGCACCCGGCGCGCCCCGGTGGCCAGTACGCCCATCACGCTGACGTGGTGCGCGACCACGTCGTGGAGCTCGCGGGCGATCCGCCGGCGCTCGTCGGCGACCGCCTGGTCGGCCAGCGACCGCTGGTTCTCCTCGGCGACCCGGGCCCGTTCCTCCAGGGCCAGGATGGTGGCCCGCCGGGCGTGCACCGTCCGGCCGACGAAGAAGCAGACCAACGCGAGGAGCACCTGGGTGGAGACCAGGTAGGCGCGGGAGGGTTCGGTGAAGTCGGGCGGCGGTGGCTCGACGAGGGCGACGGCCAGGCCGGGACTCCAGAGCGCCGCGGCGGCCAGCGCCGCCTGGCGGAGCGGCAGCAGCGCGGCGGTGGTGTAGGTCAGCAGTACGAACGTGGCCCCGACGGTGACCGCTTGCGCGTCGGCAAGGACCGAGGCGACGTAGATCGGGACGGCCAGCATCACGGCGGGCCAGGGAGCGACCCTGCGCAGCACGATCGGGGTGGCGCAGAGCACGCTCCAGATCGCCGTTCCGGGCCACCCCCAGGGAGCGACTCCCGGCGGCGCGGTGCCGACGAGTACCGCTTCCACCGCGACGGCGGCGACCGCGAGCAACCCGTCCTGGCCCAGCCACCTACGCTGTCCTGGATCGTGCCAGAAGCGCCGCCAGCTCGCCAGGATCCGGCCGAGGGCCGGCGTCCCGGGGGCATCGGTACGGGTCATGCTGGCGACGCTAGCCGCTGCGTGGCGCGGCAGGTCGTCACCGGCGGCGACCCTGGGGTCCTCCTTCAGGAGGAGCCCTGCTCCTCCTCGGCGGACCCGACGCCGAGGATAGGCGCGGTACCCGCCCGGCCCGATCCGGTCGACTGGCTCGGCAGCGCCGGCCCGCCCGATACGCTCCCCGGAGCCGGAGCCGGAGCCGGAGCCGGAGCCGGAGCCGGAGCCGGAGCCGGAGCCGGAGCCGGAGCCGGCCGGACGCCGGGCCGGGACGGTGGCGGGACCGGCGGCGCCGTCGGGTCGGCCTGCGCGGTCGGCTCGGGGAACGGCGGGGGAGTGCCGCCGAACGCCGGGCAGTGCGCCTGGTGGTTGCACCAGTCGCAGAGCCGGCTCGGCTTGGGCCGGAAGTCGCGGGCCAGGGTGGCCTGCTCGATGGCCCGCCAGAGTGCCAGCACGGTCCGCTCGAACCGGACCAGTTCCTCCGCGTCGGGGGTGTAGTCACACACCTCCGCGTCCTTGAGATAGAGCAGCCGCAGCACCCTGGGCACCACTTCCCGGGTGCGCCACAGCACCAGGGCGTAGAACTTGAGCTGGAACAACGCCCGGGCCTCGAACGCCTCCCGGGGGGCGCCACCGGTCTTGTAGTCGACCACCCGCAGGGCGCCGTCGGGCGAGACGTCCAGTCGGTCGATGTACCCCCGGATGAGCAACTGGTCGGCCACCACCGTGGAGACGAGGCTCTCCCGCTCGGCCGGTTCCAGCCGGTTCGGATCCTCCACCGTGAAGTAGCCGTCGAGCAACTCGCGGGCCGAGGCCAGAAACTCGGCCGGACCGGCGAGGGCACCCCCGGTGAAGATCTCGGCCAGCTCCGCCTGCTCGGCCACCAGCCTGTCCCACTGCGGCGCCACCAGGTCACCGGCGGCCGCCGGCGTCCGGTGCCCGGCCGGCAGGTCGAAGAGGCGTTCCAGCACAGCGTGCACCAGTGTGCCGCGCGCCTGCTCCAGAGACGGCCGCTCCGGCAGTCGGTCGATGCTGCGGAACCGGTAGAGCAGCGGGCAGGTCTTGAAGTCCGCTGCCCGGGACGGGGACAGCGAGGCGGTGACCTGCCCCTGCGTCGGGGTCTCGCTCGGGGGATCGGCCGGCCCGTCCGTGCCTGTCTGCGATGTGACCGTCTCCGCCGTCATGTCCGGAAGGCTATGTCACGGGTACGACCGAACCCGGCCCACCCGCCCCGCCATGCGTACCGGCACCGATCGTCGGCGGTCACCCCGGCCGAACCGCCGGGTCCACCCGACGGGATGTTCCGTAGCATCTGAGGAGATGGAGGGAAACTCGCGACCGCGGCGCGGCGCTGACCGGCGGCCCGGCTTCACGGTCGGCCGGGTGTTCGGCGTCCCGGTCTACCTCAACCCGTCCATGGTGTTGCTGGTCGCCCTGATCACGGTCATGTACGGCGAGTTCGTCCGGCAACAACTCGGATTGTCGCAGCTGGTCGGCTATCTTGTCGGGCTGGTCTTCGTGGTCCTGCTGCTCGGCTCGGTGCTGCTGCACGAGTTGGGGCACGCGTTGACCGCCCGCCGGTACGGGATCGGAGTACGCGGTATCACCCTCGAACTGCTCGGTGGCTACACCGAGATGGAGCGGGACGCTCCGACGCCCCGGGTGGACCTGCTCGTCTCGCTCGCCGGGCCGGCGGTCTCCCTGGTGCTCGGCCTGGTCGGGGTCGCCGCCACGCTCGCCCTGCCGGACGGCACCCTGGCCGACCAGTTCGCCTTCCAACTCGCCGCCAGCAACGTGCTGGTCGGGCTCTTCAACATCCTGCCCGGGTTGCCGCTGGACGGCGGTCGGGCGTTGCGGGCCGGGGTCTGGGTGCTCACCCGGGACCGGCACCTGGCCACCGAGGTGGCCGGCTGGTTCGGCCGAGCCGTCGCGATCGGCACCGCCGTACTCTTCACGCTGCTGACCTTCCTGGTCGAGCTGCCGTGGTTGGGTCTGGCGCTCGTGCTGCTGGTTGCGTTCACCCTCTGGCAGGGCGCCGGTCAGGCGATCCGGGCGGCCCGGATCAGCCGCCGGTTCCCCCTCATCGACCTGGCCCGGCTGGCCCGGCCGGTCTACTCGGTGCCGAGCGGCACCCCGCTGGCGGAGGCGCAGCGGCGCGGGACGGCCGCCGGGCACGGCGGTTCGACACTGGGGGTGGCGGACTCGTCCGGCCGGCTGGTGGCGCTGGTCGACCGGACCGCCGCCGACGCCGTACCGGTGGAGCGCCGGCCCTGGGTGGCGGTGGACGCGGTGGCCCGGGGCGTGGACGGGGTGCCAAGTCTCGCGGTGGGGCTCGGCGGGGAGCAGGTGGTGCACGCGGTACAGGCCCACCCGGGCGCGCAGTACCTGGTGACCTCAGGCGAAGATGTGGTCGGCGTTCTGCATATCGCCGACCTGGCGCAGCTCCTGGAGCCGAAACGGAAGATGACTCAGTGACCGCACAACCCACCGCAGTTCCCGCCGCCCCGACCGGACCGGTGCCGGCGCACCGGGGGCCGTTCCGCCCCGGCGACCGGGTCCAGCTGACCGATCCGAAGGGTCGGATGCACACCATCACGCTGGAGCCCGGGCGGTCGTTCCACACCCACCGCGGCGCGCTGGAACACGACGCGTTGATCGGGTTGCCGGACGGGAGCGTGGTCACCTCGACCGGCGGCACCGCCTACCTCGCGTTGCGGCCGCTGCTCGCGGACTACGTGCTTTCCATGCCGCGCGGCGCCCAGGTGATCTATCCCAAGGACGCCGCCCAGATCGTGACGATGGGCGACATCTTCCCCGGTGCCAAGGTCCTGGAGGCCGGTGTCGGGTCCGGCGCGCTCACCTGTTCGCTGCTCCGGGCCGTCGGACCGGAGGGCGAACTGCATTCCTACGAACTGCGCGAGGACTTTTCCGAAATCGCCCGCAGGAATGTGGAATCCTTCTTCGGTGGACCGCATCCAGCCTGGAATCTCCGGGTGGGCGACGTGGCAGACTGCCAGGAGTCCGGTTTCGACCGGATCATCCTTGACCTCCTCACCCCCTGGGAGGCGCTCGACATGGTCGAACGCGCACTGGTCCCGGGTGGGGTGTTCATCGGTTACGTGGCGACGACGCCCCAGCTCTCCGAGTTGGTCGAGGCGCTGCGCGAGCGGGGCGGCTTCACCGAGCCCCGGGCCTGGGAGTCGCTGGTCCGGGACTGGCACGCGGACGGGCTCGCCGTACGCCCGGACCACCGCATGATCGCGCACACCGCCTTCCTCGTCTCCAGCCGTCGGCTCGCGCCCGGGGTCACCGCGCCGCCGCGCCGCCGCAAGCCCAGCAAGGGCGCCGAGGCGTACGCCCTGCGCCGCCAGGCGCGGCAGGAGGCCGAGGCGACCTCGGGGAGGGCCGCGGAATGATCCCGCCCCGCCGGAGTCGACGCATCAGCGGGCGTGCCGGGCTCGGGGAGGGCAGCGCATGAGTCGGCCGGCGTTCGGTGGGGGAGACCTGCCGGCCGTCTTTCCGGACTGGTCGCCGTACCGGGACCTGGAGTCGGCCGCCCGGGCGTACCTGCGCGACCCGGACGTCGCGATGGAGGCGCTGACCGGGGTGCTCAACGGTGCCTCGGTGCTCGGGTTCACCCTGGAGCGCTTCGTCAACGAGGTGAACGGGGTCTGGCAGGAGGTCGCGATCTGCGACGGTAGCCGGCTGATCCTCTGGCACGGCGAGGACGTGCCGCCCGACGACGGCCCGGCCGGCTCGATGACGTCGTCGTTGCGGGTGGTACCGGTCTCGACGGTGAGCGAGGTGGGCTGCCGGCGCCGGTTGAGCCGTACGTCGACCGGCCAGATCCGGGTCGACAGCATCGACGTCTACCTGCTGTTGAGCTCGCTGGACGAGGGTGTGCCGGGCGACGACGCGCAGGTGCCGCCGCGGCACGACGCGCTGCGGTTCGGCAAGACGCTCGACGACGGCGGCGCCGGTCAGATCGCCCGGCTGGAGGAGTTTGCCCGGCTGGTCGCCTCGGTGGTCGGCCGCCCGACGTTGTGAGCGCCGGCCTGTCGGGCGGTGTCCTGCGGGTCGGCGGGCCCGGAGACCCCTGGTTCGGCGTGACGCTTTGCCGGTTCCCGGCAATTCGGTGGCGAAGCCGCGACGGTCGGTAGCGTCCCGGCGCCGGCTCGTGACCGGGCCGGCGGTGCCGGGTCCGGTCGCCGTTCATGGCTCGGAATCGCTGCTCAGCGACGGATCGCGGCGACCGGCGGGCGGTGTTGTCGCGGACCCGCCCGGCACCCCGCGGCGGTGCTCCGATCCGCCGGTGCCGGCCCCGGCGGACGTCGACAAGGTGATCAAGGTTCGGCGACGAGGGTGTTGCGTGGAACCGAATCAGCGTCATAGCGGTTAGTGTTAGGGCAGAACGTTCAAGCCCCCGGGGAGGTGGGACGTGGCACGCAGCGACGACGCGGACTCGCGCGCCGCACGGTGGGAGAAGGAGGCCCACGATCTCTCCACCCAGGTCGCGTTTCTTCAAGAGGAACTCGCTCTGGTGCGGCGCAAGTTGACCGAAAGCCCTCGACACGTCCGGCAGCTTGAGGAACGGCTGGCGGCGACACAGGCGCAGTTGGCTCGACTCACGGAGAACAACGAGCGGCTCGTGAACACCCTCAAGGAGGCACGCGCCCAGATCGTCACGCTCAAGGAGGAGATTGACCGGCTGGCGCAACCGCCGAGCGGTTATGGTGTCTTCCTGGCCCGGCACGTCGACGGTACCGTCGACGTCTTCACCGGCGGACGCAAACTCCGGGTGGCGGTGTCACCCTCGCTCGACGTGGCGGAGCTGCGCCGTGGGCAGGAGGTCCTGCTCAACGACGCGCTCAACATCGTTGACGCGTTCGGCTACGAGCGGGTCGGCGAGGTCGTCATGCTCAAGGAGGTGCTGGACAGCCCCTCAGGCGGCGTCGGCGACCGGGCGCTGGTGATCTCCCACGCCGACGAGGAACGGATCGTCCACCTCGCGGAGACTCTCATCGGCGCGCCCCTGCGGGCCGGTGACTCACTCATGATCGAGCCTCGCTCGGCATACGCCTACGAGCGGATTCCGAAGAGCGAGGTCGAGGAACTGGTCCTGGAGGAGGTCCCGGACGTCGACTACGGCGACATCGGCGGCCTGCAGGCCCAGATCGAGCAGATCCGTGACGCCGTCGAGTTGCCGTTCCTGCACGCCGACCTCTTCCGTGAGCACCAACTCCGGCCGCCGAAGGGCATCCTGCTCTACGGTCCGCCCGGCTGCGGCAAGACGCTGATCGCCAAGGCGGTGGCGAACTCGCTGGCCAAGAAGATCGCCGAGCGGCGGGGCGAGGAGAAGCACACCAGCTACTTCCTCAACATCAAGGGCCCCGAGCTGCTCAACAAGTACGTCGGTGAGACCGAGCGGCACATCCGGCTGATTTTCCAGCGAGCTCGGGAGAAGGCTGGCGAGGGTACCCCGGTCATCGTGTTCTTCGACGAGATGGACTCGGTGTTCCGGACCCGGGGCTCGGGTGTCTCCTCCGACGTGGAGAACACCATCGTCCCGCAGCTGCTCAGCGAGATCGACGGTGTCGAGGGCCTGGAGAACGTGATCGTGATCGGTGCCTCCAACCGGGAGGACATGATCGACCCGGCGATCCTCCGCCCCGGCCGGCTCGACGTGAAGATCAAGATCGAGCGGCCGGACGCCGAGGCGGCCAAGGACATCTTCTCCAAGTACATCCTCACCGGGCTGCCGCTGCACCAGGACGACCTGACCGAGCACGGGAACGACCCGCAGGCCACGGTCGCGGCGATGATCGAGGCGGTCGTGCTGCGGATGTACTCGGAGACCGAGGAGAACCGCTTCCTCGAGGTCACCTACGCCAACGGCGACAAGGAAGTCCTCTACTTCAAGGACTTCAACTCCGGCGCGATGATCCAGAACATCGTCGATCGGGGCAAGAAGATGGCGATCAAGGAGTTCCTCTCCTCCGGGCGCAAGGGGCTGCGGTTGCAGCACCTCCTCGACGCCTGCGTCGACGAGTTCCGGGAGAACGAGGACCTGCCGAACACCACCAATCCGGACGACTGGGCTCGGATCTCCGGCAAGAAGGGGGAGCGGATCGTCTACATCCGTACCCTCGTCTCCGGCGGCAAGGGTGCGGAGGCCGGCCGGTCCATCGAGACGGCGAGCAACACCGGTCAGTACCTGTAACGGACGGACAGCAACTGTGGGCGCCGCGGTCGCGGCGCCCACAGTGTTTGTTCCGGAGCGTCCCCCGCGCCGACCCGCCGTCCGGAGCACCCACACCGAACCGGGCGAAGCAGCGGTGAAGGCGTACCGTGGCCGTGTCGACACACCGGGCGAAGAATCCGGCGACGGCGCGGACTAGGCTCGGGACATGGGCAAGTGGAGCGAGGCGGCGGCATGAGTGTACGGCGGATCATGGGTACCGAGGTCGAGTACGGCATCTCCGTGCCCGGCCAGGCCGGGGCCAACCCGATGGTGACCTCGTCACAGGTGGTGAACGCCTACGGCGCCCGGCCGGAGCTGGCCCGGGGCGGCCGGGCGCGGTGGGACTACGAGGAGGAGTCTCCGCTGCGGGACGCTCGCGGCTTCACCTACTCCGGAGCCGCCTACGACCCGGCGGAGGCGCTGGCCGACGAGGACCTCGGGCTGGCCAACGTGATTCTGACCAACGGCGCTCGACTCTACGTCGACCACGCCCATCCCGAATACTCCACCCCCGAGGTGACCAACCCGATGGACCTGGTCCGCTGGGACAAGGCGGGTGAGCGGGTGATGGCCGAGGCGTCGCGGCGGGCCTCCACCATTCCCGGCAGCCACCCGATCCACCTCTACAAGAACAACACGGACAACAAGGGTGCCAGCTACGGCGCGCACGAGAACTACCTGATGCGCCGGCAGACCCCGTTCGCCGACATCGTCACGTACCTGACGCCGTTCTTCGTGACCCGGCAGATCGTCTGCGGCGCCGGCCGGGTCGGTCTCGGTCAGGACGGCACGCAACCCGGCTTCCAGATCTCCCAGCGGGCCGACTTCTTCGAGGTCGAGGTCGGTCTTGAGACGACGCTCAAGCGGCCGATCATCAACACCCGGGACGAGCCGCACGCGGACGCCGACAAGTACCGCAGGCTGCACGTGATCATCGGCGACGCCAACCTGTCGGAGATCTCCACCTACCTCAAGGTCGGCACCACGGCACTGGTGCTCACCATGATCGAGGAGAAGGCGCTCAGCCCCGACCTGGCCATCGCCGACCCGGTGGGCGAGTTGAAGGCGGTCAGCCACGACCCGTCGCTGTCGCACCGGCTGCGGTTGCGTGACGGCCGCCGGTTGACCGCGCTCGACCTGCAGTGGGCGTACTTCGAACGGGCGCGCTCCTTTGTGGACGAGCGGTACGGTGACGACCTCGACCGGGACACCGCCGACGTGCTCGACCGCTGGGAGAGCGTACTCGACCGGCTCGGCCGGGATCCGATGCTCTGCGCCGGCGAGCTGGATTGGGTGGCGAAGCTGCGGCTGCTGGAGGGCTATCGGGAGCGGGAGCAGCTCGGCTGGGCCTCGCACAAGCTGCAACTGGTCGACCTGCAGTACTCCGACGTGCGCCCGGAGAAGGGTCTCTACCACCGGCTGGTCAGCCGGGGTTCGATGGCCACGCTGCTGCCGGAGGAGCTGACCCGGACGGCGATGACCGAGCCGCCGGAGGACACCCGGGCCTACTTCCGGGGCCGCTGTCTCGCCCAGTACGCCTCGGAGGTGGTGGCGGCGAGCTGGGACTCGGTCATCTTCGACGTCGGCCGGGAGTCCCTGGTGCGGGTTCCGATGATGGAGCCCGAGCGGGGCACCCGCAAGCACGTCGGGGCGTTGTTCGACCGGTGCGCCAGCGCCAAGGACCTGCTGGAGACGATCACCGGTGGCTGAGGCCGGACCGCGCCGCCGGCAGCGGAGGTGCCGGAGGATTCGTCGTCCATCCGAGGTAAGTTTCACCCAGGCGATCGTGGAGGAGGCAGCAGATGGCTACCCGTGACACCGGCGGTCAGTCGCAGTCCGGCAAGGCGCGTCGGGAAGAAGAGGTCGACGAGGTCGCGACCGAGGCGAACCCGGAGGTCGCCGAGCGGCACGCGGAGATCAGCGAGGACGTCGACGACCTGCTGGACGAGATCGACTCGGTGCTCGAGGAGAACGCCGAGGAGTTCGTCCGCGGCTACGTCCAGAAGGGCGGGCAGTAGGCGTACCCGGGCCGGGCCGGGCGGGTTCGCCCACGTCGAGCCCGGCGCGGTGCGCTGGGACGGCGGTGCCGACCGCACCGGCGCCGCCGTCGGGAGGCCGCAACACGGCGGCGACGATCATCGCACCGGGGAGATCCGGGGGATACTCTGCTTCAACCGCAATGGTGATCTCGCCCGGTTTCCGCGCTGACGCGGGGGGATCCGGGCGACGTGATGAGACAGCTGAGAGGGAGCACGTGGCAGCGGCTTTTGATCCAACCGGGCGTCTACCAGACGTGTTCCTCAACGTGGGGACGTCCTCGTTCACCCAGTTCCTGAGCACGGCAGCTCCCGACCTGCTGCCCGGTCGCCGGCCGCTGCCGCCCGGGTCCGCCAGCTCGCTCGTTCCGCACGCCACCACCATCGTCGCGTTGACCACTGCGGACGGGGTGGTGATGGCGGGTGACCGGCGCGGCACGATGGGTAACATGATCTCCAGCCGGGATATCCGCAAGGTACACCCGGCCGACGAGTACTCCCTGGTCGGTTTCGCCGGCACGGCCGGCATCGCCCTGGAGATGGTGCGACTGTTCCAGGTGGAGCTGGAGCACTACGAGAAGATCGAGGGCGCGATGCTCTCGCTCGACGGCAAGGCGAACCGGTTGGCCGCGATGATCCGCGGCAACCTGGGCGCGGCGATGCAGGGGCTCGCCGTGATCCCGCTCTTCGCCGGCTTCGACCTGGCGGCCACCGACCCGGCCAAGGCCGGTCGGATCTTCAGCTTCGACGTGGCCGGCGGGCCGTACGAGGAGACCGGTTACGACGGCATCGGCTCCGGCTCGCTCTTCGCCAAGGCGGCGCTGAAGAAGCGCTTCCGCCCCGGGCTGAGCACCCCGGACGCCATCCGTCTCGCCGTCGAGGCGCTCTACGACGCCGCCGACGACGACAGTGCCACCGGTGGTCCCGACCTGAGCCGCCGCATCTATCCAGTGGTGATGACGGCCACCGCGGAGGGCACCAACCGGCTCTCCGACGCCGAGGCGGCCGAGGTCGCCGAAGCGGTGGTCGCCGCCCGGATGGAGAACCCGGGCGGCTGATCGCCCCGCACCACCCGAAACCCGCCGTCGTCAGCAGAACCGGTTAGGAGAACCGCCGCCGTGGCCATGCAGTTCTACGCCTCACCCGAGCAGATCATGCGCGACCGCTCGGAGCTGGCCCGCAAGGGCATCGCGCGCGGGCGGAGCGCCGTGACGCTCAGCTACTCCGGCGGGGTGCTCTTCGTGGCGGAGAACCTCTCCAGCGCCCTGCACAAGGTCAGTGAGATCTACGACCGGGTCGCCTTCGCAGCCGTCGGCCGCTACAACGAGTTCGAGAACCTGCGTCGCGCGGGAGTGCGGATGGCGGACGCCATCGGGCTCAGCTTCGACCGGCGGGACGTCACGGGCCGGGCGTTGGCCAACGCGTACGCCCAGACGCTGGGGGCGATCTTCACCGAGCAGTCCAAGCCGTTCGAGGTGGAGATCTGCGTCGCCGAGGTCGGCAGCACGCCGGAGTCGGACGAGCTCTACCGGATCACCTACGACGGTTCGGTCAGCGACGAGCCCGGCCGGATGGCGATGGGCGGGCAGGCGGAGGCGGTCACCGGGGCGCTGCGCGAGGAGCACCAGCCGGAGATGTCGCTGGACGCCGCGGTCCGGCTGGCGGTCCGGGCGCTCGGCAGCGTCGGTGGCGAGGGTGGCGCCCCCCGGACCGTCGCCGCCAGCCAACTCGAGGTGGCGATCCTGGACCGGCAGCGGGTCGGCCGTACCTTCCGCCGGATCACCGGTGCCGCGCTGGTCTCGCTGCTCGACGGGGTGCAGGCCAAGGCCGACGAGGGCGACGCGCTGCCGGCCGAGCCGAAGGCCCCGGCCCCGGGCCCGGACAAGCCCGCCGAGTCCGCCGGCTCGGCGGACCTGGAGGGCAAGCCGAAACCGGCCGCCGGTGCCGACGGGTCGAGCAACGGCGAGAAGAAGTCGAAGTAGGACCGCGCTGGTCGAGCGGCTCGGCCGGTCGCGCCGCTAGCGGGTCCCGGACCCGATCCGGTCGCCGGTGGCGTGACCGGGTGCGGCCGACCGGCGAGCGCTGGTCAGCGTGCCGTCCGGCCGCAACGCGTCGGCGAGCATCACCCGCCAGTGCACCATCGGGACCAGACCGGCCCGGGACCAGCCGGCATGGCCGAGCACGCTGTAGCCGGGCCGGCGGGCTGGTCGGGGGAACCGGTCGCTGCCGGTGGGCCGGATCCGCTCCGGGTCGAGGCCGGTCCGGGCGAAGACCTCGCGGGCCAGGCCGTACCACGTGGTGTGGCCGCTCGCCGTGCCGTGGTAGACCCCGGCCGGGGCGGTTCCGCGCTCGGCAGCGGCGCCGAGGTCGGCCAGCCGCTCCGCGAGCGCGTACGACCAGGTGGGTTGCCCGAGCTGGTCGTTCACCACGTCGAGGTGTGGGCGGACGCCGGCCAGCCGGAGCATAGTGGTGACGAAGTTGGAGCCGTGCGCGCCGTACAGCCACGCGGTGCGTACCAGGTATCCGGTCCGGGGCAGCAGCCGGGCGACGGCGAGTTCACCGGCCAGCTTGCTGCGCCCGTACGCGTTGACCGGGGCGGTCGGGGCGTCCTCCGGATAGGGGCTCTCGGCGTCACCGGCGAAGACGTAGTCGGTCGAGACGTGCAGCAGCCGGGCGCCGGCGTCGGCACAGGCCGCCGCCAGGTTCGCCACCCCGGTGCCGTTGACGGCGGTGGCGGCCGCCTCCTGGCGCTCCGCGCCGTCGACGTCGGTCCAGGCGGCGGCGTTGACCACGATCCGGTGCCCGGCGACCGCCGCCCGGACCGCCGCCGGATCGGTCAGGTCGACCTCGGCCCGGGTGGCGGCGGTGACCCGTCCCTGGTGCCGGGCGGAGAGCACCGCCACCAGGTCCCGGCCGAGCATCCCGCCGGCCCCGGTCACCAGCCAACCTGCCGCCTCCGTGTCGAGTCGGACGCCGGGGCGATCCGCGTCCCGTTGGGCGCCTGTTGACACCACGCCCGGCTCAGCGCCTGTTGGCATCGCGCCCCGCTGGGCGGTCACGGTGCCGCCGGTCCGGGGCGCCCGATCTCGTCGCCGGTCAGCCGTGCCTTGAGCGGCTCCCACCAGGCTCGGTTCTCCCGGTACCAGCTGACCGTGTCGGCGAGTCCACGGTCGAGGTCGATCCTGGGGGCGTACCCGAGTTCCTCGCTGATCTTGGTGATGTCCAGCGAGTAGCGGCGATCGTGCCCCATCCGGTCGGTGACCGGCCTGACCCGGTCCCAACCGGCGCCGCAGGCGGCGAGTAGCCGGTCGGTCAGTTCGCGGTTGGTCAGCTCGGTGCCGCCGCCGATGTGGTAGACCTCGCCCGGCCGCCCCTTGTCCTGGACCAGGGCGACCCCGACACAGTGGTCGTGCACGTGCAGCCAGTCCCGGACGTTGCCGCCGTCGCCGTAGAGCGGCACGGTGCCGCCGTCGAGCAGATTGGTGACGAAGAGTGGGACGACCTTCTCCGGGAACTGGTACGGCCCGTAGTTGTTGGAACAGCGGGTCAGCACCACGTCCATCCCGTAGGTGCGGTGGTAGGCCAGGACCAGAAGGTCTGAGCCGGCCTTGGCGGCCGAGTACGGCGAGTTCGGGGCGAGCGGAGTCGACTCGGTCCAGGACCCCTGCTCGATCGAACCGTAGACCTCGTCGGTGGAGACGTGCACGAACCGACCGGTACGGTGCCGCAGCGCCGCCTCCAGCAGGGTCTGCGTGCCGAGCACGTTGGTGGTGACGAACGGGGCGGCCCGGTGGATGGAGCGGTCGACGTGGGACTCGGCGGCGAAGTGGACGATCACGTCGTGTCCGGGGGTCACCTCGTCGACCACCGTCGGGTCGCAGATGTCGCCGACCACCACCCGGAGCCGGGGGTCGGCGCGCACCGGGTCCAGATTGGCCAGGTTGCCGGAGTAGGTGAGCTTGTCCAGTACGGTGACGGCGCTCGGCGCGAGTCGGGGACCGGTGCCGGTCAGCAGCATACGGACGTACTCGGAACCGATGAATCCGGCTCCACCGGTCACGAGAATCCTCATGAATTGGAAAGTGTACGCGTCAACCCGGGGATCCTCGTCAGGCGAGCTGAAGCTGTCGCAGACCTGACTCTACAGTTCGCCGCCCCCCGGTAGCCTGCGCGAATGCGCGGAATTCTGCTGGCTGGCGGCACCGGCTCCCGGCTGTGGCCGATCACCCAGGCCGTCTCGAAACAACTCATGCCGATTTTCGACAAGCCGATGATCTATTACCCGCTCTCCACGTTGGTCATGGCGGGAATACGGGAAATCCTCATCATCACCACTCCGGACGACCAGGCGCAGTTCCGGCGACTACTGGGCGACGGCTCCCAGTGGGGTCTCCGGTTGGCGTACGCCGCGCAGCCGAGGCCGGACGGAATCGCGCAGGCGTTCCTTCTCGGCGAGGAGTTCCTGGCCGGGGACTCGGTCGCGCTGATCCTCGGCGACAACATCTTCTACGGTGCCGGACTCGGCCGGAGCCTGGCTCGCGACGGTGACCCTGAGGGCGGTCGGATCTTCGCCTATCCGGTGGCCGACTGCGAGGGTTATGGAATTGTCGAGTTCGATGCCGACGGCCGGGCGCTGTCGATCGAGGAGAAGCCGGAGAAACCCAAGTCCCGGTACGCGGTACCGGGGCTCTACTTCTATGCCAGCGACGTGGTGGAGATCGCCAAGGGGCTGAGTCCGAGTGACCGGGGGGAACTGGAGATCACGACGGTGAACCAGATCTACCTGGAGGCGGGCCGGCTCCGGGTAACCGCGCTGGACCGGGGCACCGCCTGGCTGGACACCGGCACGTTCACCTCGCTGGTCCAGGCCAGCGAGTTCGTCCGGGTGATCGAGGAGCGACAGGGGCTGAAGGTGGGCTGCATCGAGGAGGTGGTCTGGCGCAGCGGGCTGATCTCCGACGAGCAGCTCCGCGAACTGGCCCAGCCGCTGAGCCGGAGCGGATACGGTGAGTATCTCTTCGGCATTCTCGAGGATCCCGGTCGGTGACCGGTGCACCACTGAACCTTCTTCAACCTGAACCGCGCGGCGCTCACACACCGCGTTCGACCTCGCGCTCCGACGGACCGCAAGGGGAGGTTGAAGAAGGTTCACCGTCGGGCGCCGGGGACCCGGCAGAACGCCACGGCCCGAGACTGACCAACCCGGGCTCCGGGCGACTAATCTCCAAGCATGGAGCGGCGAATCTTCGGCCTTGAGACCGAGTACGGTGTCACCTGCACCTACCGTGGCCAACGGCGGCTTTCCCCGGACGAGGTCGCCCGTTACCTCTTCCGCCGGGTGGTCTCCTGGGGGCGATCGAGCAACGTGTTCCTCCGCAACGGTGCCCGGCTCTACCTCGACGTCGGGTCCCACCCGGAGTACGCGACCCCCGAGTGTGACTCGGTCTCCGACCTGGTCGCCCACGACCGGGCGGGCGAGCGGATCCTGGAGGGTCTGCTGGTCGACGCCGAGAAGCGGCTGCACGACGAGGGCATCGCGGGCGAGATCTACCTGTTCAAGAACAACACTGACTCGGCCGGCAACTCGTACGGCTGCCACGAGAACTACCTGGTCTCCCGGCACGGTGAGTTCGGCCGGCTGGCCGACGTGCTGATCCCGTTCCTGGTCACCCGGCAGCTGATCTGCGGCGCCGGCAAGGTCCTGCAGACCCCGCGCGGCGCCGTCTACTGCCTCTCCCAGCGGGCCGAGCACATCTGGGAGGGCGTCTCCTCGGCGACCACCCGCAGCCGGCCGATCATCAACACCCGGGACGAGCCGCACGCCGATGCCGAGCGCTACCGGCGGCTGCACGTGATCGTCGGCGACTCGAACATGAACGAGGTCACCACCCTGCTCAAGGTCGGCAGCGCGGACATCGTGCTGCGGATGATCGAGGCCGGGGTGGTGATGCGCGACCTGTCGCTGGAGAACCCGATCCGGGCGATCCGCGAGGTGTCGCACGACATCACCGGCCGACGGAAGGTCCGGCTCGCCTCGAACAAGGAGATCAGCGCGCTGGAGATCCAGCAGGAGTACCTGGCCAAGGCGACCGAGTTCGTCGAGCGGCGCGGCGGGGACCAGACCGCCAAGCGGGTGGTCGAGCTCTGGGGCCGGGTGCTGCGCGCGGTGGAGACCGGCGACCTGGAGCCGGTCTCCCGGGAGATCGACTGGGTGACCAAGCTCCAGCTCATCGAGCGGTACCAGCGCAAGAACGACCTGGCGCTGTCGCATCCCCGGATCGCCCAGATGGACCTGGCCTACCACGACCTGCGCCGGGGACGCGGCCTCTACGGGTTGCTGGAGCGACGCAAGCAGGTGGACCGGATCGCGACCGACCCGGAGATCTTCGAGGCGAAGGAGACCCCGCCGCAGACCACCCGGGCCCGGCTGCGCGGCGAGTTCATCCGGCACGCCCAGGAGAAGCGCCGGGACTTCACCGTCGACTGGGTGCACCTCAAGCTGAACGACCAGGCCCAGCGCACGGTGCTCTGCAAGGACCCGTTCCGGGCCTACGACGAGCGGGTGGAGCGGCTGATCGCGAGCATGTGAGGCCGGCCATCGCGGTGGCGGCGCCGGTGACCGGGCCCGGATTGGTTAGGCTGACCCCCGCTATGACGCATCCAGAACGCCGTGACGACGACGAGCACCGTCGCCCCGAGACGATCCGGCAGAACCGGATCGAGCGGCGGCGAGCGAAGATTCGGGAGGAGATCGAGCGCAACCGCCGTGGTGAGTACACCGTGCCCACCTGGGTGCTCACCCTCGCGCTCGTCCTGGTCGTGGCCGGCTGGCTGGCGCTGGTCTTCCTGAGCTGACCCGCGCCGCGCCCCCGCGATCCTCGACGGGCGTTCACCGCTGCTGGTCGCGGCGCACCCGCGGGCCGGGGGCGCAGCCGCACCAACGGGCCGGCGGCGGCGACCTCAGCGCAGGCTGGCGGCGTACCGGCCGGCGGCGGCAGCGGTCAGGAAGTACGGGTACTCCTCGGCCAGGCCCCGACCCATCGTCGCCAGCGGGACCGGGCTGGCCCGCAGCGCCTCGTCGAGCCCGCGCACCGGCACCCGGACGATCCGGTGCCGACCGGCCAGCGCCGCCACGGCCGGCTCGACCAGCGCGGCCAGCTCCGCCGGCAGCTCGGCCGGAAGCACCAGGTCGGCGGTGGCGAGCGCGACCCGGCCGTACGCGGTGAGGCTGTGGTGCGACACTCCCCGGTGCCGGTCCCGCTGGTCGGCGCCGGAGATCCGCAGCGAGCCCACCGGACGGCCGCCCAGCGCGGCGACCGCGTTGACCGCCTCGCCGACGGCGACCCCCGAGAAGCCCCACCGGGTACCGGTGCCGAGGTTTCCCGGTCCCTGCGCCACGATCGCCACGTCGGCCCGCAGCACGTGCCGGGCGGCGAGCAGCCCGCTGTGCAGGTTGGTCGCCTCCAGGTCACCACCGAACGCCTGACCCACGGTGACCGTGCCGGCGAGTTCGGCGCGCAGCCCGTGCAGGGTTCGGGAGAACCAGGCCGGCAGCGCACCGCCGTCGGTCCACAGGTAGCCGATCCGGGCGTCGGGCGCGTCGGCCCGGATCCCCGCGACGATCGCCGGCAGCGCGGAGTGCAGATCGGCGGTGACCACCGGCAGCCCGCCGAGATCGTCGGCGTCGACCAGCGCCGCCCGGTGCGGGGACGCCTCCTCGTCGACGCCGAGCAGGATCGGTTGCAGCGGCGTGTAACGGGCCTTGACCAGGTGCCCGGCGTCACGGCTGTCGACCGGGTCCGGCGGGTCCGTCGGCAGCCGGTCCGGCAGCGCCACCACCAGGGCGTACCCGCCGGTGCCGAGTCCCATCAGCAGCGCGCCCACGTTCAGCAGTACCCGGTCGCCCGGCGCGGGGGTACCGACCAGCGCCGGGTACGCCAGCGCCCGCACCCGCGTACCGTCGGCCTGCTGCACGTCCAGCTCCACGGCGCCCCGCCAGCTCCGCCGCACCGCCGTGACCGTGCCGGACCGCCATCGCACCATGGCCGGCAGGGTAACCGGCCACCGTCCGGGCCCGCGCGGGTACCCGCTTCGTGATCCGACACTGCTAGCGTCTGTGTCGTGTCGCGGACCCGTACCGAACGCCTGGTCAACCTGGTGATCTGCCTGCTGTCCACCCGACGGTTCCTGACCGCCGCGCAGATCGCCGCGACCGTGCCGGGCTACGAGCATGATCCGGACGACCCACGTGACCACGAGGCCTTCCAGCGCAAGTTCGAGCGGGACAAGGCCGAGCTGCGTGAGCTGGGCGTACCACTGGAGACCGGCACGGCCAGCGCCTTCGACGCGGAGCCGGGCTACCGGATCGCGCACCGGGAGTACGCGCTGCCGGACATCCCGCTGGAGCCCGACGAGGCGGCGGCGGTGGGGATCGCCGCCCGGCTCTGGCGGCACGCCGGGCTGGCGGCGGCCGCCTCCTCGGGGCTGGCGAAGCTCCGCGCCGCCGGTGTCGACGTCGACCCGCAGGCCACCCTCGGGATGGAGCCGGTGGTCACCGTCGACCCGGCGTTCGGGCCGCTGACCACCGCGGCCCGGGAACGCCGCACGGTCGGCTTCGACTACCGGGTACCCGACGGCGACGCCCCGACCAGCCGCCGGCTGCAACCGTGGGGCGTGGTCTGCTGGCGGGCCCGCTGGTACGTGGTCGGCCACGACCTCGACCGGGACGCGGCCCGTTGTTTCCGGCTCTCCCGAATCGTCGGCGGGGCGGTCCGGATGATCGGCAGGCCGGGCGCCTTCGAGCCGCCGGTTGGCGTCGACCTGATCAGCCACGTCGCGAAGTGGTCCGGTCCGGTGGAGCATTCCGGCCGGGCCACCGTGCTGGTCGCACCGGGCCGGGCGGCCGGTCTGCGCAGGTGGGCCCGGGAGGTGACCAGCGGACCCGACGGCGACCGCCTGGTGCTGCCGTACGCCGACGCCGAGTCGCTCGCCGGTAGGCTCGTCGGCTACGGTCCCGATGTCCGCGTGGTCGAACCGCCGGAGATCCGGGACGCCGTGATCCAACGGCTGAAGGAAATCACCGCCCGGCACGACGAGATGGCCACCGCCCGGGCGTCGGGGTAACACGGGGGCGGACCGGGGTAGGGGCCCCGGGAACTGACCAGAGGGGGGAGCCGGCGTGACTCGTCCGGCGCAACGGTCCGGCGGCGTCCGGACCTCGGCCGACCGGCTGGCCCGACTGCTGAACCTGGTGCCGTACCTGCTGGCCCGGCCGGGGATCGAGATTTCCGAGGCGGCGGCCGACCTCGGGGTGACCGAGCGGCAGCTGCGGGAGGATCTGGAACTGCTCTGGGTCTGCGGCCTGCCCGGGTACGGGCCGGGTGACCTTATCGACATGGCCTTCGACGGTGACCGGGTCACCATCACCTACGACGCCGGGATCGACCGACCGCTGCGGCTCACGCCGGACGAGGCGATGGCGCTGGTGGTGGCGCTTCGGATGCTCGCCGAGACGCCGGGTATGGCGAACCGGGACGCGGTCGAACGCGCCCTGGCGAAGATCGAGAACGCGGCCGGCGAACTCGCCGACGCACCCGTCGCGGTCCGGATGCCGGGCGACGGTGACCGGGTCGCGGCGCTGCATGGCGCGGTGCAGCGGGGCCGGGCACTGCGAATCACCTACTATGCCGCGACCCGGGACGAGACGACGGAACGCACGGTCGACCCGATCCGGGTGCTGATGGTCGGCGGCCTGGCCTACCTGGAGGCCTGGTGCCGGCGGGCGGAGTCGATGCGGCTGTTCCGGGCCGACCGGATCGACGCGCTCGTCGAGCTGGACGAGCCGGCCGCACCACCGCCGCAGGCCCGGCTGCACGACGTGAGCGCCGGGATCTTCCGCCCCGACCCGGACCTGCCGCTGGTGACCCTGCGGGTCGGCCGGTCCAGCCGGTGGATCACCGAGTACTACCCGTGCGAGCGGGTCGAGCCGGATCCGGGAGCCGGTGCCGCCGACCGGGCAGGCAGTTCCGGTGACGCCGACCGGGCCGGCCGGGAGTGGCTGGTCTCGCTGCGGGTCACCGATCTCGACTGGGCCCGGCGGTTCGTGCTGGGGCTCGGGCCGGACGTCACCGTGGTGGCCCCGGCGGAACTCGCCGACCAGGTACGCGACCGGGCCGCGGCCGCGCTCGACGCGTACGCCACGCCACCGCCGGCGACCCGCCCGCCGGACAGCGCCACGATCGGCTCGGCGTCCCCCGGTGCACCCGAGACGGCTGGCCGGGGCCCGGATGCCCGCCTGGTCCCGGGCGCCACCCCGGCGACAACGGCCGGAAGCCAGTAGGCTGACCGCGTGCTGAAGTGGATCGTGCTCGCGGCCGTCGGAGTCGGGCTCCTGGTGCTGGGGCTGGCGGTCCGCCGGGTGCTGACCCGGCTGCCGCGACTGCACCGGGCCGCACTGGGCCTGCAACGCCGTCAGGCGCAGGCCGAAGACCTCCAGCGGGTCGCACTCGCCGTGCAGGACCGGGCGGAGGCCATGCAGCATCAGGTCGAGACGCTCCAGCAGCGGCTCGTGCTGATCCGTGCCAAGCGCGGTGCCGAGGAATAGCCCTGCTCAGTGCCGCCCACCTGGCCCTCAGTGCCGCCCACCACGTGGTTGACGGATGCTCCGGGTTGGTCGAGACTGCACCGACCGGCCGGAAAGTCACCGCCTGGCGGGTGGCACTCCCTCCCGACGCACGTACGATGGGCCAGGACACACCCTTGCTGGACAAATCATCGAACTGGAGCTTCCATGGGCGCCCTCAAGCCGTGGCACATCTTCGTACTCGTGGCTGTGCTGGTCCTGCTCTTCGGCGCGAAGCGGCTTCCGGACGCGGCCCGGTCACTCGGTCGTTCGCTGCGGATCATCAAGGCCGAGACGAAGAGTCTCGCCGACGACGACAAGGACCTGGCCGAGAAGGCTGACGCGCAGGCGGGCCGGCAGCCGCTGCCGGGCGACACCGTCCACCCGACCAGCGTGCACCAGCCCGGTTACCAGCCGCCTGCCGCGCCGGTCAATGACCCGGTGCAGCGCGTCCGCGACAACTGACCGGGGCCCGTCCCGTGGCCTTCGCCCTGCTGCGCCGGCGCGGTCCGAGCAACTTCGAGCGAGCCGCCGACGGCTCGATGACCCTCATCGAGCACATCCGGGAGCTGCGTAACCGGCTCTTCAAGGCCTCCCTGGGCATCGTGGTCGGCTTCGCCGTCGGCATCTTCGTACGCCAGGACGTCCGCGGCCTGCTCCAGAAGCCGTACTGCGAGCTCGAGGGTTCGACCGTGGACGGCAAGTGCCAGTTCACCCAGCTCGGGCCGGCGGACGTGTTCCTGCTCGATCTCAAGATCGCGCTATGGGTCGGTCTGATCGTCGCCGCACCGGTCTGGCTCTACCAGCTCTGGGCGTTCATCGCGCCGGGACTGCACCGGCACGAACGCAGGTACGCATACGTCTTCACCGCGCTGGCGGCCCCGCTCTTCGCGGCCGGCGCCGTACTGGCGTTCTTCGTGGTCGCCAAGGGGCTCGAGTTCCTGGTCGGCCTGGCCGGCGAGGACGTGACCAACACCCTGGAGATCACCCGGTACATCTCCTTCGTCACGAACCTGATCCTGATGTTCGGGGTGGCGTTCGAGTTCCCGCTGATCGTCCTGATGCTCAACTTCGTCGGGCTGGTGAGCGGCCGGAAGATGCTCGGCTGGTGGCGGGTCGCCGTCTTCGTCTTCTTCCTCTTCGCGGCGATCGTCACCCCCACCCCGGACCCGTTCGGCATGACGGCGCTGGCCATCTGCCTCTGCGTGCTCTACTTCGCGGCGGTCGGGGTGGCGATGCTCAACGACCGGCGGCGGGGACGGGGCAAGGAGATCTACGCCGGGCTGGACGACGACGAGGTCTCGCCGCTCGACCTGGAGCCCGAGCCGGTGGCCGCCGGTGAGCGGGTCGAGCCGGTGATGCCGGTCTCCGCTCCGGACCCGGTCGTCGCGCCGCAGCCGGTCGACCGGCGCTACGACGATACGACCTGAGACTGATCTGAGCGGGGTGCAGGACGAGCCGACCTGAGCTGTCGGCGGCGGCACGGCGGGCGGTACGGTGCTCGCCGTGACCGCCGACGATCAACTTTCCGGCTCCGTCGCCGCCGGTCGACTGGCCGACGGGCACCTCGCGGTGCTGGCCAACCCGACCGCCGGACGGGGCCGGTTCCGGGGACTCCTGCCGGCCGTGCTCGACCGGCTCGGCGCCGTGGGCCGGCCGGTACGGCTGCTCGAGGCCGGCAGTGCCGCGCAGGCGGAGACGGCCTGCCGGGCCGCGGTCGAGGACGGCGCCGCCGCCCTGCTGACGGTCGGCGGCGACGGCACCATCCACCTGGCGCTCCAGGCGGTCGCCGGTACCGGCGTCGGCTTCGGCCCGGTCCCGGCCGGCACCGGCAACGACTTCGCCGCCGGGATGGGCTACCCGACGGACCCGCTCGGCGCGGTCGAGGTGATCGCCGCCGCGGTCGTCGCCGGCCGGACCCGCCCGGCGGACCTGGCCCGGATGACCGGTCCGGACGGCACCCGGCGGTGGTACGGCGCGGTGCTGGCGGCCGGCTTCGACGCGCTGGTCAACGAACGGGCGAACCGGATGGCCTGGCCCCGCGGGCCGCGCCGGTACGATCTCGCCGTCGCGGTCGAGCTGGCCCGGCTCCGCCCCCGCCGCTACCTGCTCCGGCTCGACGGGGTGACCCGGGAGCTGCACGGGGTGCTGGTGGCGGTCGGCAATTGCCCCAGCTACGGCGGGGGAATGCGAATCTGTCCGACGGCCGACCCGACGGACGGTTTGCTCGACGTCGTCTGGGCCGGCCCGGTCGGCCGGGCGACGCTGGCCCGGATCAAGCCCCGGGTCTACCGGGGCACCCACCTGGCGCACCCGATGGTGCACACCCGGCAGGTCCGCACGGTCGAACTGGTCGCCCAGGACATCGTCGGGTACGCCGACGGTGAACGTGCGCTGCCCCTTCCGGTGACCGTGACCGCGGTCCCCGGCGCCGTACGCCTGCTGCGCTGATCGCCGTACGCCTGCGACCGACCGGATCGCCTCCAGACAGGTGAAATCCGCCTCGCCGGGGTGCTGATCGCCGTACGCCTGCTGCGTTGATCAGCGGCCGTTGGCGACCGCCAGGTCCAGCGCGGCGGCCAGCCCGTTGACCTGTCCCGGCTCGGCCGCCGGCAGCACCAGTGCGGCGCATCCGGCGCGCACCGCCCCGGCGTCGGCGGGGGTGTCGCCGACCATCAGGGCCCGCTCCGGGTCGACGCCGAGCAGGCCGCAGGCCCGGTAGAAAATCGCCGGGTCCGGCTTGCAGCGCCCGACCTCGTAGGAGAGGACGAACGCGTCGACCAGCTCGGTCAGCTCCCAGGCGTCGAAGAGCGGCCGCACGTCGAAGCCGATGTTGCTGACCACCGCCACCGGCACCTTCGCCGCGCGCAGCGCCCGCAGGGTCGGCGCGGTGTCCGGGTAGGGGAGCCAGCCCTCCGGGATCAGGAGACGGTCGTAGAGGGCCTCGGCGAGGCCGCTGACGCCGCTGTCGACCGTTTCGGCCAGCCCCACGTAGGCGGCCCGGTGGGCGGGAGCGTAGAGGTCCCGGTCGGCCCACACCTCGGCCAGGTGCGGCGGCACCCGGGCCGGCAGGGGTCCACCGGCCCGGCCGGCGGTGACCAGGCGGTCGGCCAACGCCGTCGCCCGGGCGCGGTCCAGCGTCGTCCCGCAGGTAGTCGCGGCGGCCTGTACCCAGGCGACCGGCTCCTCCACCTGGGCGAGGGTGCCGTGGAAGTCGAAGAGCACCGCGTCCACCGGGCGGCGCGGCGGCGCCCCGGGGGCGGAGTCGGCGGCTTCGCGCGACATACGGGTCGTGGGCGGTTCGGCATGATCCGGCACGTCGTGCACCCTACCGACCGGCTCTTCGGGGTCCGCTCCACGGCCTGCCGCCATGCGACCACCCGGTACGCACTAATCTTGGCTTCATGTCGAGCCCCGCCGAGCGGTACGCCGCGGCGCGCCGCCGGGCCACGCAGGCCAGCATGTTCCCCGCGCTTGACGAGTTCGCCCAGCAACTGGGTTTCGATCTCGACGACTTCCAGCGGGAGGCGTGCCAGGCGCTGGAGCGGGGCAGCGGGGTGCTGGTCTGCGCTCCGACCGGTGCCGGCAAGACCGTCGTCGGCGAGTTCGCCGTGCACCTGGCGCTGCGCGCCGACGTCGGGGCCGAGCCGGGCGGACCGGTCCGGAAGTGCTTCTACACCACCCCGATCAAGGCGCTGTCGAACCAGAAGTACCACGACCTGGTGGCCCGGTACGGCTCCGAGCAGGTGGGGCTGCTCACCGGGGACAACGCGATCAACGGCGACGCGCCGGTGGTGGTGATGACCACCGAGGTGCTCCGCAACATGCTCTACGCGGGCTCGTCGAGCCTGGCCGGGCTGGCGTACGTGGTGATGGACGAGGTGCACTACCTCGCCGACCGGTTCCGGGGCGGGGTCTGGGAAGAGGTGATCATCCACCTGCCGGAGTCGGTGACCCTGGTCTCGCTCTCCGCGACGGTCTCCAACGCGGAGGAGTTCGCCGACTGGTTGGTGACCGTGCGCGGTGAGACCGAGGTGGTGGTCAGCGAGCACCGGCCGGTGCCGCTCTGGCAGCACATGCTGGTCAACCGGCGGATGTTCGACCTGTTCCACGACGCGGACGCGGCCCGCAAGCACGACGTGCACCCGGAGCTGCTCCGCTACACCCGGGAGATGCTGCGCCGGCTCGAACTCGGCGACGGCCGTACGCACGGGCCGGGGTGGGGGCGAGGTGGTCCCCGGGGGCCACGCTGGCGCGGGCCGCTGCGGGCCGACATCGTCGAACGACTCGACCGCGAGGGGTTGCTGCCGGCGATCCTGTTCATCTTCAGCCGGGCCGGCTGCGACGCCGCCGTCGCGCAGTGCCTGGCCGCCGGGTTGCGGCTGACCGGCCCGGACGAGCGGGCCGAGATCCGCCGGGTGGTGGAGAGCCGGATCACCAGCGTTCCCGGCGAGGACCTCGCCGTGCTCGGCTACTGGGAGTGGCTCGACGGCCTCGAGCGCGGGCTGGCCGCCCACCACGCCGGGATGTTGCCGGCGTTCAAGGAGGTGGTCGAGGAGCTGTTCGTCCGCGGGCTGGTCAAGGCGGTCTTCGCCACCGAGACGCTGGCGCTCGGGATCAACATGCCGGCCCGCTGCGTCGTGCTGGAGCGGCTGGTGAAGTTCAACGGCGAGGCGCACGTCGACCTGACGCCGGGGGAGTACACCCAGCTGACCGGCCGGGCCGGGCGGCGGGGGATCGACGTCGAGGGGCACGCCGTCGTGGTCTGGTCGCCGGAGGTCGATCCCCGGCACGTGGCCGGGCTGGCCTCGACGCGTACCTATCCGCTGCGGTCCAGCTTCCGGCCGTCGTACAACATGGCGGTGAACCTGGTCGGGTCGGTGGGTGCGGCGCCGGCCCGGGAGCTGCTGGAGTCGTCGTTCGCGCAGTTCCAGGCGGACCGGTCGGTGGTCGGGCTGGCCCGGCAGGTGCAGCGCAACGTCGAGACCATCGAGGCGTACGGCGCGGAGGTGCGCTGCCACCACGGCGACTTCGACGAGTACTTCGGGCTGCGGCTGGCGATCGCCGACCGGGAGCAGGCGCTGGCCCGGCAGGGGCAGTCGCAGCGTCGGGCGGCGACCCTGGCCGCGCTGGAGCGGCTGCGGGTCGGTGACGTGATCCGGGTGCCCTCGGGCCGCCGGGCCGGGCTGGCCGTGGTGCTGGAACCCGGCGTCGGCGGGTTCGGCGAGCCCCGCCCGCTGGTGCTGACCCAGGACCGCTGGGCCGGCCGGATCACCCCCGGTGACTTCACCACTCCGGCCGAGGTGCTGGCCCGGATCCGGGTGCCGAAGCACTTCAACCACCGCTCCCCGGCGGCCCGCCGGGACCTGGCGGCGGCGGTCAGCGGCACCGGCCTGGATCGGCATTCCCGGCGTGCCGGCCGGTCCCGGGGCGGCGGGGGCGAGGACGAGCGACTCAGCCAGCTCCGGGCCGAGTTGCGCCGGCACCCTTGCCATGGCTGCCCGGAGCGGGAGGAGCACGCCCGCTGGGCGGAGCGCCGCCGCCGGCTGGAGCGGGACACCGCCGAGCTGCGGCAGCGGGTCTCCGGGCGTACCGGGTCGTTGACCCGGACCTTCGACCGGGTCTGCGGCATCCTCACCGCCCGTGGCTACCTCTCCGAGGCGGGTGAGGTGACCGATGCGGGCCGGATGCTGGGCCGGATCTGGACCGAGGCGGACCTACTGGTCGCGGAGTGCCTGCGGCGCGGGGTCTGGGACGGGCTCTCCCCGGCCGAGCTGGCCGCCGCGGTATCGGTGGTGGTCTACGAGGCGCGGCGGGACACCGACGAGCGGGCCTCGGTCCCCCGGGGCCCGGTGTCGGACGCGGTGGGCGAGACGCTGAAGATCTGGGCCGAGCTGGAGTCCGACGAGGCCGACCGCGGGCTGGAGGCGACCCGGGAGCCGGATCTCGGCTTCGTCTGGCCGGTCTACCGGTGGGCCCGGGGCGAGGCGCTGGCGAAGGTACTGGCCAGCGGCCACAACCTGGACGGTGACATGCCGGCCGGTGACTTCGTGCGGTGGGCCCGGCAGGTGGTGGACCTGCTCGGCCAGGTCGCGGACTCGGCGGGTGCCTCGGTGGAGCTGCGCGGCGCGGCGCGGCAGGCGATGGCGACGATCAACCGGGGCGTACTGGCGTACCACGGCGCCACCTGACGGGCGGTCGAGCCGCCGAACGCCTCGCGGTCGAACGGCGTGCCGAGGAGCAGGCAGCGGGCCGGGCCACTCCGTCGTCCGGCCCGGGCCGGTGCTTCGGGACCCAGCCCTTCTGACACCGGGTCAGGCCGAGGCCGTGTCGCCGGCGAGGGCGTCGACCAGCCGGCGGCACGGCCCGGCGAGGTTCCACCGCTCGGCGAGCGCGACCAGCCGGTCGGGGTCGGCCGGCGCCGCCGGCAGGGTGGCGTCCAGCGGCGGCAGCGGCACGTCCAGCGCCACCCGGACCACCGTCGGCGCGACGGCCAGATAGTCCCGGGCCGCGTTCAGCTTGGTCCGCAGTCCGGGGGCGAAGCCGGAGGACGGGTCGTCGAGCGCGGCGAGGATCCCGTCCAGGCTGCCGTACCGCTCGACGAGCCGGGCAGCGGTCTTCTCGCCCACGCCGGCCACTCCGGGCAGTCCGTCGCTGGGGTCGCCGCGCAGCGCGGCGAAGTCGGCGTACCCGGCGGCCGGCACGCCGTACTTGGCCCGGACGGCGGCGTCGTCACAGTCCTCCAGCTTCGCCACGCCCCGGCCGCAGTAGAGCAGCCGCACCGGCCGGCTGTCGTCGATGAGCTGGAACAGGTCCCGGTCGCCGGAGGCCACCTCCACCGGTGCCGGTGCGGTCGCGGCGAGCGTGCCGAGTACGTCGTCGGCCTCGTAGCCGTCCACTCCGATCGCCGGGATGCCGACCGCGGCCAGCAGTTCGAGGATCAGTGGCACCTGTGGGGAGAGGGTGTCCGGCACCACCTCGCCGCCCTCCGGCGCCACCCGGTGCGCCTTGTACGACGGCAGTAGCGCCACCCGCCAGGCCGGGCGCCAGTCGTAGTCCAGCGCGCAGACCAGCCGGTCCGGCCGGCGGGTGCGGATCAGTGTCGCCAGCATGTCCAGGAAACCCCGGACGGCGTTGACCGGGCTGCCGTCCGGCGCCTTGGCGGCCGACTCCGGGATGCCGAAGTAGGCCCGGAAGTAGAGGCTGGGTGCGTCGATGAGGAGCAGGGGGCGGCTGTCGTTCACCCGGACAGCCTGGCACAGCGCCGCCGGCCCCGGGCGCAGGCCCCGCGACGGCAGCGCCCCGGATCCACCGCTGGCGTACCAGCCGTCGGATCCGGGGCGCTGCCACGTGTCGCGCTGTTCGGGTGATCGGTGCCGGCCCCCGCCGGGCCGGCGGGTTCAGCCCCGGACCCGGGTCTGGCGCAGCATCGGAAAGAGCGCGGCGGCGACCACCAGGTGCATCACGCCCAGCAGGACCCTGGTGTCGGCGGAGGCCAGATCCATACCGAGCGGCACGAAGGACAGCGCCAGGACCACGGTGGCGAGGGCGGCCCAGACCTGCCGGGCCCGGCGGGTGACGCGCTCGAGCAGGGCAAGACTGCCCCAGCCGAGCAGCCCGAAGACCGCGCTGATGGTGGCGATCTCGGTCAGGACCAGCGGGTGCGGCACCGGGTTGCCCGCGGCGCTGAGGACGAAGTCGGTGCCGAGGGTCCGTCCCGCGAGGTAGATGGCGCTGTTGACCAGCACGGCGGCGCCGACGGCGCCGATCCGGAACCTCAGGACCCGGCCCTTGCCGGCGGCGGCGACGGTCGGGGTGATCGGCTGGGCGGTGGTCAGGGTGGTCATCTCGAAACTCCTCGGCTGTCGAAGATCTGGTTTCCGGCTCGGTGGCGCCGGCCGGTACGAGAACTCTCGCACCGACAATTTTTCTTGTCAAGACTCTTCTTCTTGTCGGCTGGTCCGAGAGTCGTCAGGTCCGGCGATCCCCCAGGAGTGACTTGAGCGCTGCCGGCATTGATCGCTAGGCTGGTGGCGCGCCCCGGATGGGCCGACACGATGGAGGCAGCAGCAACCTCAGCCGCCGCTGAGCCATGACGCGTTACCCGCGTCGCTTGCCGGTCGGGCCTGTCCGGACTTCCTTCTCACTTCTGTCCGCCGTGGGTGAACCCTGCGGCGGGCCGGGTGGGGTGGGGCGCCGGCTCGTGCTCGAACGGGTCTTCTCCGGTGGCCTGTCACTGCTTCCGTCCTCACTACCGACGACGAGAAGGACCCCCATGACCACCGACACAACCCGGACAACCGCCACCGCGCGGCAGGACGCCACCGGGATGGACACCACGGCCGCACGACGCGAGCACGCCGCGGGCGAACCCGACATCACCTCCTACCCAGCAGATCAGCGTTTTCCCGGCCGGCGGCCGGCGGTACTCGTGCTACCGGGCGGGGGATACCGATTCCACACCGAGCATGAGGGCGAAGGCTATGCCCGCTGGTTGAGCGGTGTCGGACTGCACGCGTTCGTCCTGCGGTACCCGCTGATGACCGACCACCGCTTCCCCGCACCGCTGGAGTCCGGCCGTGCCGCCCTGCGGTGGATCCGTAGCGGCGAGCACGGATTGGAGGTGGGTGAGCACGTCGGCGTCATCGGCTCGAGCGCCGGCGGGCATCTGGCCGGCCTGCTGGCCACCGGCACGGTGCTGTCGACGGAACGGCTGGTCTCGCCGCCGCCGCGGCCGGACTTCGCGATCCTGGCCTACTCCCCAGCGGATCTGCACCTCCTGCCCGACGCACCGGTGGAGTGGATCCTCGACGGGCGGATGGAACTGCGCGAGGAACTGTCGCCGGCCCGCAACATCGACGCTGAGACCTGTCCCACCTTCCTGTGGGCTACCGCCGAGGACCCGCCGGGGTTCCCGAACGCCCTCGCGTACGCCAGGGCGTTGTTCGACGCCGACATCCCCGTGGAGCTGCACATCTATCCACGGGGATGGCATGGCCTCGGCCTGGCGAACGGAGTCGCCTACGGCGCGCACGGCGCCACCCACATTCCGCACACAGCCCGCTGGGCCCAGGCATGCGAGGCGTGGCTCGACGCGGAAGGCTTCGTACAGACCGGCTGACCACAGGCGTCGAGGGCCCAGGCCCGGGATCCGCCTCGGGGTGTCGGTTCCGCTTCCGCATGACCACCACGGGGGAGGTCGTCCGGAAAGCGGAGGTCGCTCTCCGGGTCGGTCCGGGGGTCGGTTCCACCCGAACGACCGTTAAGCTGGTGACGTGGGTTACGAAAACCTCTATCCGGCGCACCGGCTGGCGGCGACCCAGCAGGCCACCGCCGAAGCGGGACTGGATGCCCTGCTGATCCCGCCCGGCTCCGACCTGCGCTACCTGACCGGCTACCACGCGCACGCCCTCGAACGGCTCACCTGCCTGGTGCTGCCGGCGGGTGGTGAACCCACCCTCGTCGTACCGACGCTGGAGAGGCCGGCCGCCGAGGCGTCACCCGCGCCGGGCACGGGCGTACGCATCGTGGACCACCCGGACGGCACCGACCCGTACCCGCTGGTGGTGCAGGCCCTCGGTGGTCCCGTCGGCGCGGTCGGACTCGGCGACCGGATGTGGGCCGAGCAGGTGCTCGCGCTGCGCGCCGCGCTGCCCGGCACCACCCAGCGGCTCGCCGGAGAGGTCCTGCGGGAGCTGCGGCTGCGCAAGTCACCGGCGGAGGTGGCGGCGCTGCGGGAGGCCGGTGCCGCGATCGACGCGGTGCACGCCCGGATGGCCGAGTGGCTGCGCCCCGGCCGGACCGAGGCACAGGTCGCCGCCGACATCTCGGTCGCCATCCGGGAGGCGGGCCACGCCACCGCCGACTTCGCGATCGTCGCCGCCGGCCCGAACGGCGCCAGCCCGCACCACGGCACCTCCGACCGGGTGATCGGAGTCGGTGAACCGGTGGTCGTGGACATCGGCGGGACGATGCCGTCCGGCTACTGCTCGGACGCCACCCGCTGCTACGTCATCGGCACCCCGCCGCCGGACTTCGCCGACTACTACCAGGTGCTGCACGCCGCCCAGCGGGCCGCGGTCGGGGCGGTCCGGCCCGGGGTCAGCGCGGCGGCGATCGACTCGGTGGCCCGCGAGGTGATCGCCGAGGCGGGCTACGGCGCCGCCTTCCTGCACCGCACCGGGCACGGGATCGGGCTGGACGGGCACGAGGACCCGTACCTGGTCGCCGGTAACGAGCTGCCGCTGGAGCCCGGCATGGCGTTCTCCGTCGAACCGGGGATATACCTGGCCGGCCGGCACGGCGCCCGCATCGAGGACATCGTGGTCTGCACCCCGGACGGGGCGGAGCGGCTCAACACCATTCCCCGGGAGTTGGTGCGGCTGTGATCGGGCCAGCGGTGCGCAGCGGACGCGACGAGCGAAGTGGGGGTACGCCGTGACCGTCGACCGGATCCTGCCCACCGACGAGGCGTACGAGTTGCTCGACCTCGTCACCGAACTCGCCGACCGGGAACTCGCGCCCCGGGCGGCCGACTTCGAGCAGCGCGGCGTGTTCCCCCGGGAACTGCTGCGCACCCTCGGCCGGGCCGGGCTGCTCGGCCTGCCCTATCCGGAGGAGTACGGCGGCGCGGCCCAGCCGTACGAGGTCTACCTCCAGGTGCTGGAAGTCCTGGCCAGCCGCTGGCTGGCGGTGGCCGAGGCGGTCAGCGTGCACACCCTGTCCTGCTACCCGGTGGCCGGCTACGGCGGCGAGCAGGTACGCAAGCTGCTGCCGGACATGATCGGCGGCGAACTGCTGGGTGCGTACTGTCTCTCCGAGCCGCAGGGAGGCTCGGACGCGGCGGCCCTGACCACCCGGGCGAGGCGGGACGGCGACGACTACCTCGTCTCGGGGACCAAAGCCTGGATCACCCACGCCGGCAACGCCGACTTCTACAACATCTTCTGCCGCACCGGCGGTCCCGGCGCGCGGGGCATCTCCTGCCTGCTCGCCGACGCCGGCACCCCGGGAATCGTCCCGCAGGCCCCGGAACGCACCATGGGGCTGCGCTCCTCGCCGGTCGCGCAGATCGCCTTCGACGGCGCCCGGGTTCCGGCCGGCCGACTGGTCGGCGCCGAGGGGGAGGGGTTTCGGATCGCGCTGTCGGCCCTGGACAGTGGCCGGCTGGGCATCGCGGCCTGCGCGGTCGGGCTGGCCCAGGCGGCGCTCGACTACGCGGTCGACTACGCCCGGCAGCGGGAACAGTTCGGCCTGCCGATCATCGACTTCCAGGGGGTGGGCTTCCTCCTGGCCGACCTGGCGACCCAGGTGTCGGCGGCCCGGGCGCTGACCCTGGCCGCGGCCCGACTGCGGGACGCGGGGCGGCCGTACTCGACCGAGGCGGCCAAGGCGAAGCTCTTCGCCACCGACGCCGCGATGCGGGTCACCATCGACGCCGTGCAGGTGCTCGGCGGTGCCGGCTACGTGGCGGACCATCCGGTCGAGCGGTACCTGCGGGAGGCGAAGGTGTTGCAGATCGTCGAGGGGACCAACCAGATCCAACGCCTGGTGATATCCCGCTCGCTGGCCCGCTGACCCGCGCCGCCCCCGGGATCGCCTGCCGGGGCTGCCGAGTCCCGTCCACCGGGCCTGTCGGCTGACGCGGCGGGCCGTCGCCAGCTATCGACCTGATAACGCGCGGCGTCGACGTGGCCGGTTCGGCGTCGTCCGGGCCGCGCTTTACCGGTAGGTTGCACGCCGTGGAGGAGACCGATCGGGCCATCGTGGCGGCCCTGGCCGCCGACGGCCGGCTGTCGTACACGGACCTGGCCGAGCGGGTGGGACTGTCGGTGTCCGCGGTGCACCAGCGGGTTCGCCGGCTGGAGCAACGTGGCGTGATCAAGGGGTACGCGGCGCGGATCTCGTTCGAGGCGATCGACCTGCCGTTGAGCGCGTTCGTGGCGATCCGGCCGTTCGACCCGTCGCAGCCGGACGACGCACCGGAGCGGTTGGCCCACCTGCCGGAGATCGACTCGTGTTACTCGGTGGCGGGGGAGGACTTCTACCTGCTGCTGGTCCGGGTGGCCAGTCCGGTGGACCTGGAGCGGGTGCTCCAGGAGATCCGTACCGCGGCGAACGTCACCACCCGGACCACGGTGGTGCTCTCGATCCCGTACGAGAACCGCCCACCGAAGCTGCCGGCGGAGCCGGGGCTCAGCGCGGATCCGGGGGCGGCCCGGCTGCGGGCGCTCCCGCCGGACGCGGCGAGTTCCACCGCAGGATGACCGGGCGGCCGTGTTCGTAGCCGAGCACGGAGACCGTGGCGGTGTCCAGGCGCAGCAGCCCGCCGCCGCTGGCGGGTAGCCCGATCCAGCGCGCCCCGGCCACCCGCAGGCTGTGCCCGTGCGCCACCAGGGCCACGTCACCGGTGTCGAGCAGGGCGGTCGCCCTGGCCAGTACCCGGTCCAGCCGGGCACCGACCTGCTCCGGGGACTCGCCGCCGGGGCAGCCGTCGGTCCAGAGCACCCAGTCCGGGTGATCGCGGCGGATCTCGGTGGTGGTCAGCCCCTCGTACTGTCCGTAGTTCCACTCGCCGAGATCCTCGTCGACCTCCGTCACCCGCAGCCCGGTGAGTTCGGCGGTGCGCAGGGCCCGTCGGCGGGGACTGGAGAGGACGGCGGAGAAGGCTCGCCCGTCGAGTTCCACGGCCACCTCGCGGGCCTGCCGCTCGCCGTCCGGGGTCAGTTCCAGGTCGGTGTGGGAGGTGTGCCGGTGGCTGGCACTCCAGCTGGTCTCGCCGTGACGGATGAGAACGATCTCGGCCATCCGTCCAGTCAACCATCCCGACCGGGCGTCACGCTCAGGCTAGCGTCCTAGGATGCCTTACGGGTTGTGACCTGGTCAGGGAGAGCCGCAACGCGCAGCCACGACGACAGACCCTCCGGCTATGCGGCTTTTATGCCTGCTCACGAGGCCTGGGCCGATTAGGCAGGTTTCATTACCTGTCGGTCGGGCAACTCAGTTGCGGCCAGCCGCCACGAGCGGAGCCATCGAGGTGAGGAGTGCGACATGAGCGCCATGGACAAGATGCGCCACAAGGCGGAGGAGCTGAAGGGCGCCGCCAAGGAACGGATGGGTGACCGGACCGACAACGAGCAGATGCGCGGCGAGGGTGCTTCCGAGCAGATGCGGGCCAAGTCGAAGCAGGCCGGCTCCAACATCAAGGAAGCCGGCCGCAACGCCAAGGAGTCGTTCGACCGTTGACGGTCGTCCGCCCCTCAGCCGGCGTGCTGAGTGCCGTGCCGGGCCCACCAGGCCCGGCCGGCCTCGGGCAGGGTGTCGATCGGGTCGTAGTAGGCGTACCGCCGGTCCAGTGCGGCGTGGTCCGCCGACTCGATCGAGGTGCGGTAGTTCTTGGTCCAGTACGAGATGCCGCGTTCGCGGTCGTACTCGGTGACCATGTGCACCCAGCGCTTGCCGACGAAGGGTACGTCGCAGACGATCCGTGGGGTGGCGTAGCCGGGCAGGTAGCCCATCATGTCGTGCTGGAGGCGCTGGGCGTGCCAGACGGGCACCCGCCAGTGCTCGGCGTTCGGGATCATGTCGCACATGTAGAAGTAGTACGGCAGGATGCCGGCTTCCCCCTGGAGCGCGAAGCAGAGGTCGAGCAGGTCGGTGGCGGTCGCGTTGACCCCGCGCATCAGCACCCCCTGGTTGCGTACGTCGCGGACGCCGACCTCCAGGGCGGTCTGCGCGGCCCGGGCGACCAGCGGGGTGAGCGACTGGGCGTGGTTGACGTGGGTGTGGATGGCGAGGTTGACGCCCCGGCGTGCGGCGGTCCGGGCGACGCGTTCGAGTCCCTCCACCACCTCCGGCTGGAGCCAGTGCTGGGGGAGTCCGGCGAGTGCCTTGGTGGCGAGCCGGATGTCCCGGATCGTCTCGATCTCCAGCAGCCGCATCAGGTACGACTCGAGGTTCCGCCACGGGACGTTGGCGACGTCGCCGCCGGAGACGACGACGTCCCGGACGCCGGGGTGGGCGCGCAGGTAGTCGATGTGCGCGCCGTACCGGTCGACGGGCTTGAGGCGCAGTCGGAGCTTGTCGACGGTGGGGGTGGAGTTGCCGACGAGGTCCATCCGGGTGCAGTGCCCGCAGTACTGGGGGCAGGTGGAGAGTAGTTCGGCGAGGACCTTGGTGGGGTAGCGGTGGGTCAGGCCCTCGGCGACCCACATGTCGTGCTCGTGTAGCGAGTCGCGGGTGGCGTACGGGTGGGAGGGCCAGTCGGTGCGCCGGTCGGTGCGCAGCGGCAGCATGTAGCGGCGGATGGGGTCGGCCCGGAAGGCGTCGGTGTCGATCGGGCCGTGCGGAACCATGGTGTTGAGCATCTGTGGCGGGACCAGCATCGACATGGTGGCCTGGGTGGCCTGGTCGGCGGTGAGGTCGGCGTAGCAGTCGTCGTCGACGGTGTCGCCGAGGACGGCGCGGAGCTGCTTGACGTTCTTGACGCAGTTGGCGCGCTGCCACTGGGCGGATTCCCACTCTTCGCGGGTTGTCTGGCGCCAGCCGGGGAAGCGGGTCCAGTCGGGTTCGACCAGGGCGCGGCGGCGGTATTCGTAGGGCTGGCCGGTGGGCGCCTGGGCCGGGCCGGGCTGTGCCGGTTCGGTGGGGTTGCGGGGGGCGAGCACGGCGGTTGCCGGTTCGGCCTGGGTCACGGCGCCTCCTCCGGTTTCGGGTGTCGGTTTCGCGGGGTGTCGGTGGGTCTGGGGCGGGGCCAGTCTGGGCCTCGATCTCGAACGCTACTGGAAGATTTCCCGCCTAGGAAATATCCTGCCGTAAGTTTTCCTGTTCAGGGCGGGTTGGATTGATGTCCCGTCGGCGTCGGGAGGGGGCAGCGGTGGGGGCGACACCGGGAGGTACGGCGGCGACGTCGGCGGTCGGGCTGCGCCGGGTGGTGGAGCCGGCCGGGGTACTGCCGCAGGCGGCGTACCGGCTGGACGCCCGGAGCGAGATCGCCGCCGACGAGGTCCGGATCCGGGTGGAGCGGCTGAACCTGGACGCGGCGAGCTTCCGGCAGTTGTCGGAGAAGCATGGTGGGGATGGCGCGGCGGTCCGGGCCGAGGTGCTGGAGATCATCGGCGAGCGCGGCAAGATGCACAATCCAGTCACGGGATCCGGTGGGATGCTGGTCGGCACGGTCGACGAGGTCGGCCCGGAGTCGCCGCTGCCGGTCAGCCCGGGCGACCGGGTGGCGACGCTGGTCTCGCTCACCCTGACCCCGCTGGCGGTGACCGACGGCCTCGTCGACTGGGACGGCCGTTCCGAGCAGGTGCCCTGCACCGGGCACGCGATCCTGTTCGCCCGCTCGATCGTCGCCGTGCTCCCGGACGACCTCGACCCCCGGCTGAGTCTGGCGGTCTTCGACGTCTGCGGTGCGCCGGCGCTGACCGCCCGGACGGTGCGCGGCTACCGGGCGCCGCGGGTGGCGGTGCTCGGCGGGGCCGGCAAGAGCGGCTCGCTGGCCCTGGCCGCCGCCCGGCAGGCGGGGGCCGGCCGGACCGTCGGGGTGGTGCCGGTGCCGGCCGAGCGGGACCGGCTGGCCGACGCCGGGCTGGCCGACGCGGTGGTACTCGCCGACGCCCGGAACCCGGTGGCGTTGGCGGCGGCGGTGACGGCTGCGCTGGGTGGACCGGCGGACGTCACCGTGGTCTGTGTCGACGTGCCCGGCTGCGAGCACGGGGCGATCCTGGCCACCGCCGGGGGTGGGACGGTGGTCTTCTTCTCGATGGCCACGAGTTTCGCCTCGGCGGCGCTCGGCGCGGAGGGTCTGGCGGCCGACGTGACGATGCTGATCGGCAACGGCTACCTGCCGGGGCACGCCGAGTACGCGCTGTCGCTGCTGCGTACGGTGCCCGGAGTGCGCGCGCTGTTCACGGACCGACTCACGGCAGACTGAGGCGATGACGAACCCCTCGACTCTCTACCGTGGCGGCCGGTTGTACTGTCCGGCCGATCCGCAGGCGACCGCGCTGCTGGTCCGGGGCGGCCGGATCGACTGGCTGGGTGCCGATGCCGACGCTCCGGCGGCCGACCGGGTGGTGGAGCTGGACGGCGCGCTGGTGACGCCGGCGTTCGTGGACGCGCACGTGCACGCGACCGATACCGGGCTGGCGCTGTCCGGGCTGGAGCTGTCCGGTGCGCGGTCGGCCGCCGATGTCTGTGCGGCGGTCGCCGGGTTCGCGGCGGGGTTGCCGGCCGACGCGGTGGTGTTGGGGCACGGCTGGGACGAGTCGGGCTGGTCGGACCGGCGGGTACCGGAGGCGGCGGAGCTGGACCGGGCGGCCGGTGGCCGGCGGGTGTATCTGTCCCAGGCGTCGATCCATTCGGCGCTCTGCTCGTCGGCGCTACTGGCGGCGGCGCCGGAGGTGGCCGGTGTTCCCGGTTTCGACGGGTCGGGATGGGTGCGCAGGGACGCGCACCACGTGGTGCGGGAGCTGGCGTTGGGTTCGGTGACCGACGGCCAGCGCCGGGCGGCGCAGCGGGTGGCGCTGCGCCGGGCGGCGTCGTTGGGGATCGCGGCGGTGCACGAGTGTGGTGGGCCGGAGATCTCCGGCGAGGCGGATTTCACGGCCGTCCTCGGCCTGTCCGGTGTCGACGGTCCGGAGGTGTACGGGTACTGGGGTGAGCTGATGGGGGCGCAGCGGGCTCGCCAGTTGGGTGCCGTCGGTGCCGGTGGTGACCTGTTCGCGGACGGGGCGCTGGGGGCGCGTACGGCACACCTGTCGGTGCCGTACGACGACGGCGAGCCGGGGGCGTGCGGGTACGGGTATCTGACCTCGGAGCAGGTCCGGGACCATCTGCTGGACTGTGCGGCGCACGGGGTGCAGGGCGGGTTCCATGCGATCGGGGACGCGGCGATCGCCACGGTGTTGTCCGGGTTCGCCGGTGCGGCGCGGGTGCTCGGGGTGGAGCGGTTGCGGGCGGCCCGGCACCGGGTCGAGCATGCCGAGATCATGGACAAGCGGTTGATCGCCGGTTTCGTCGAGTACGGGATCGTGGCGAGCATGCAGCCGGCGTTCGACCGGTTGTGGGGTGGCGAGCGGCGGATGTACGCGTCGCGGCTCGGTGTGCGGCGGGCGCTGGAGTCGAATCCGATGGGTGCGATGCACGGGGTCGGGGTGATGTTGGCGTTCGGTTCGGATTCGCCGGTGACGCCGCTGGATCCGTGGGGTTCGGTGCGGGCGGCGGTGGCGCATTTCAATCCCGCGCAGCGGATGGGTCTGCGGGCGGCGTTCGCGGCGCACACCCGGGGTGGTTGGCGGGCGGTGCCGACGGGGGCGGGTGGCCGGGATCCTCGGCTGACCGAGGGGGTGTTGGTGCCGGGTGCGGCGGCGACGTTCGCGGTCTGGTCGACGCCGGCCGGGGTGGACGGTGGGTTGCCGGTGCTGGTGTCGGCGGATCCGGAGGAGCGGGGGCCGGACGATCCGACGCCGTTGCCGGGGTGTCGCCGGACGGTGCTGCGCGGTTCGGTGATCTTCGACGGGGAGGAGGCGTCGTGACGGGGCGGTTGGGGTCGGGCGATGGTGCGGGATAGCGGGTCGGGTGGCAAGTTGGCGTTGGATCCGGTGCTGGTGGGCCGGGCGCGGGAGTTGGCGCGGCTGGCCGGGCGGCCGGTGGTGGAGTTGGCCCGGAGCCATACGACGGTGTCGGTGGAGCGGGCGGTGTTGCGGCTGGCCGGGATCGGTGGTGCGGATCCGGACGGGATTCCGTGGGTGAACCGGTTGGTGGACGCGGTGGTCGCGGACGTGGGGCTGGCGCACGGGGTGGCGGTGCCGGTTTTCGACGCGCTGCGGCGGGAGTTGGGTGCGGTGCCGGCGGGAACGGATGTCGGTGCGGCGGTGACGCTGCTGGCGCAGAAGGCGGCGGCCGGGTCGGTCCGGTTCGAGGTGCCGGCGGGTCGGGCGGCGGGGTCGGCCCGGGCGGCGGCGCGGCGGGCGGTCGGTGCGGGGCTGCGCCGGATCGACCGCCGTCGGGCGGAGCGGGACCGGATGGTGCGCCGGCACGGTGATCCTCCGCGTCGGCCGTGGATCTATCTGATCGTGGCGACCGGGGACATCTACGAGGACATTCCGCAGGCGCAGGCGGCGGCTCGGGCGGGTGCGGACGTTATCGCGGTGATCCGGTCGACGGGGCAGTCGTTGCTTGACTATGTGCCGGAGGGGGCGACCCGGGAAGGGTTCGCCGGCACGTACGCGACGCAGGAGAACTTCCGGTTGATGCGGGCGGCGCTGGACTCCTCGTCGAAGGAGTTGGGCCGGTACGTGCGGTTGACCAACTACGCCTCGGGCCTGTGCATGCCGGAGATGGCGGTGTTGGCCGGCCTGGAGCGGCTGGACATGATGTTGAACGATTCGATGTACGGGATCCTGTTCCGGGACATCAATCCGGTGCGGACCTTTGTGGACCAGCGGTTTTCCCGGCAGGTGCACGCCCGGGCGGGGATCATCATCAACACCGGTGAGGACAACTACCTGACGACGGCGGACGCGGTCGACGAGGCGCACACGGTGACGGTGTCGCAGCTGCTCAACGAGTACTTCGCGCACGAGGCGGGGTTGCCGGACGCGCAGCTGGGGTTGGGGCACGCGTTCGAGATCGACCCGGATCTGCCGGAGTCGTTCCGGTTGGAGTTGGCGCACGCGTTGTTGGCCCGGGAGTTGTTCCCGGACGCGCCGTTGAAGTGGATGCCGCCGACCCGGCACATGACCGGGGACGTGTTCCGGGGCAATCTGCTGGACGGGTTCTTCAATCTGGTCGGGACGATGACCGGGCAGGGGATTCTGCTGGTCGGGATGATGACCGAGGCGGTGGTGACGCCGTGGCTGTCGGATCGGGACATCGCGCTGCGCAACGTCCGGTACGTCCTCGGTGCGGCTGGCGGGTTGCACGAGGATTTCGTGCCGGCGCCGGGCGGGTTCATCCAGCGGCGGGCGGCGACGGTGTTGGGTGAGGCGGTGGTGCTGCTGGAGCGGATCGCCGGCGGCGGGTTGTTGCCGGCGATCGCGGACGGCACGTTCGGGATCACGAAGCGGCCGGCGGACCGGGGTCGGGGACTGTCCGGGGTGGCGGCGCATGCCGAGGACTACTACAACCCGGCGACGGAGCTGTTGGAGGCGGGGTCGTGAGCGGTGGTCCGGTGGTGCGCCCGTACGGGGACGCCACGGGGGACGGGATGGTGCAGGTGTCGTTCACCCTGCCGGTGCCGCATGACAAGCGGGCCGAGGGGGCGGCGTTGCAGTTGGCGGCGAAGATGGGGCTGGATCCGGCGATGCTGGTGCACGCCCGGTCCCTGGGTGACGGCTTCACGTTCTTCGTCGTCTACGGCCGGGTGAACCATCTGGTGGATCTGTCGGCGGTGCGGGTGGTGGAGCGGGACTATCCGCTGCTGTCGGCGAAGGAGGTCAACGGCCTGATTCGGCGGCGGCTGCGGCGCAAGCTGTCGGTGCTCGGTGCGTGTATCGGCACCGACGCGCACACGGTGGGGATCGACGCGATCCTGAACGTGAAGGGGATCGCCGGGGAGAAGGGCCTGGAGTACTACCGGGAGTTGCGGGTGACGAACCTGGGTGCCCAGGTGAGTGTGCCGGACCTGGTGGCGGCGGCCCGGGCGGAGCGGGCGGACGCGGTGCTGGTGTCGCAGGTGGTGACGCAGCGGGACGCGCATCTGCACAACGTCCGGGAGATGTCGGCGGCGTTTCGGGAGGCGATGCCGGCCGGCCGGCGTCCGCTGCTGGTGGTCGGCGGGCCCCGGTTCGACGAGTTGATGGCCGAGGAGCTGGGCGTGGATCGGATTTTCGGCCGGGGGACGACCCCGGGTGAGGTGGCGAGCTATCTGGTGCACCGGTTGGTGGCCGGCGGCGGGGGTGGCCGGGACGGGGTGGCGGCGAGTGGTGGCCGGGGTCGGTCATCGGGTCGCGGAGCGGAAGGGATGGGCGGATGACCGGGCGGGACGTGGCGGCGGATCCACGGCTGGGGCTGACGGTGCTGCACCGCCGGTACGTGCCGTACTCGCATGCGCACTATGCGGGGAACCTGGTGGACGGGGCGTACGTGCTGGGGTTGTTCGGTGACGTGGCGACCGAGGTGTGTATCCGGACCGATGGCGACGAGGGGTTGTTCGCCGGCTACGCGCAGGTGCGGTTCGAGGCGCCGGTCCGGGCCGGGGACGTGCTGGAGGTGGCGGCGACGGTGGTTCGGGTCGGCAGTCGCAGCCGCACCTGTGAGTTCGAGTGCCGGGTGGTGTGCCGGGGGCGGCCGGAGTTGGGCGGGTCGGCGGCGGAGGTGCTCGATCCGCCGGTGGTGGCGGTGACCGCCGTCGGGACGGTGGTGGTTCCGGCGGCCGAGTCGGCGGGGCCGGCCGATGGCGGGCCCTGGTAGCGGTGGGCTCGTACGCGGTCTGCGCCGACGTCGGTTCCACCTGGACCAAGGTGGCGGTGGTGGATCTCGCCGACGGCGAGTTGCTGGCCTCGGCGTCGCGCCGGACCACGGTCGGCACGGACGTGTTGCACGGGCTGGACGCGGCGGTGGCGGAGGCGACGGCGGGGTTGTCCGGGGCGGCGTCGGCGCCGTGGTATGTCTGCTCGTCGGCCGGGGGTGGGCTGCGGCTGGCGGTTCTCGGCTACGAGGAGCTGGTCACGGCTCGGGCCGGGCACCAGGTCGGGTTGTCGGCCGGGGCCCGGGTGGTGCACGTCGGGGCGGGGCGGCTCGACGGTGCGGGGCTGGCGGTGTTGCGGGCGGCCCGGCCGGACGTGGTGTTGCTGGTCGGTGGGACCGACGGCGGTGACGCGGAGGTGTTGACCGCGAATGCGGGGCGGCTGGCCCGGGCGCGCTTTCGGGTGCCGGTGGTGGTGGCCGGGAACGCGGCGGCGGCCCCGGCGGTCCGGGAGGTGTTGGCCGGGCGGGGGTGCCGGTGACGGTCACCGGGAATGTGCTGCCGTCGATCGGCGTACTGGCGGCGGGGCCGGCCCGGGCGGCGATCCGGGAGGTGTTCCTGCGGCATGTGATCGGCGGCAAGCGGTTGTCCCGGGGTGGCCGGTTCGCCCGGCTGGTCCGGGCGGCGACCCCGGATGCGGTGTTGACCGGGGTGGAGTCGCTCGCCGACCAGCTTGGCGGGGACCTGCTGGTGGTCGACGTCGGCGGGGCGACCACCGACGTGTACTCGGTGCTGGTGCCGGACGAGCGGGCGGGTGGTCCGGGCCGGCCGGCGGCCGGGACGCTGTGGCGGGCCCGGACCGTCGAGGGTGATCTGGGGATGCGGTGGAGTGCGCCCGGGGTGGTGCGGGCGGCGGTGGCGGAGCGACTGCTGTCGTCGGGCGAGGAGGGTCCGTTGGCGGCGGTGGCGGCGACGCTGGCGGCCGAACCGGGCCGGCTGGTGGTAGACGACCCGGAGCGGGTGGCGGAGCGGCGGATCGCGGCGCTGGCCGCCGTGGTGGCGGTTCGCCGGCACGCCCGGGGTGGTGCGGCGGGGCAGCCGGGGCGGGACCTGCGGGACGTGCGGCTGCTGGTCGGCTCCGGTGGGGTGTTCCGGCACGCCGGGTCGGTGGCGGCCGGGGCCGGGCTGCTCGACGGGGTGTTGACCGATCACGGCGGTGGCTGGGCGCTGCCCCGGTCGGCCCGTACGGTGGTCGACCTCACGTACGTGTTGGCGGCGGCCGGGTTGTTGGCGGGGCCGCATCCGGTGGCGGCGGCCGGGCTGCTGCGTCGGCACCTGTTGGCCGGTGGTCACGGCTGCCGGGCGGTGTCCGGCGGGCAGCCGGGAGATGAACCGGATGGGTAGCGGCGCGCCGGCTCCGACACGCCGCCGGATCCGGACGACTGGCCGGGGGCGGTTGACAGTGCCCGGGGGGTACCACGTACCGTCTTTGAGTCCTACCAACGGGAAGCGGCTGTTGTTCGCTTCGTCCCTTCGTCCGCTGGCCGAGCGGCATGTGTTCGTGTCGTCGCAACGGCCAGGTCCAGCGGGCGGGGGTCGGCGGGGCGGCGCGAACCGGCTGCGGTTACCGGTGCTCGGGCAGGGTTTTGCAGGCGGCCAGTAGACAACGGCTCGACGGGAACAGCCAGTTCACGTCCGGTCGGTCCGAAGGTCGTGTTGTGCGCCCTACCACACCGGCCGGGGAGGGCCTGGGAGCATCGGGGCGCGGCCTGTCGGTCGCGCCCCGATTTTCGTTCCGGCCCGGCCGGTAGCCTTCTCCAGGTGGTCTCACCGGCACTCCGGCCGGTGGCGTTCGAGAAGACGTGAGGCGCGCGTGACAGTGGTGACGGCCGAGCCGACGGAGACTGCCGAGGGTGGGGATCGGCCGGCCGGGTCGACCGCGCGGCCGCTGCCGCTGTGGCTGGCGCTGCCGGCGGCGGTCGGTGCGGGGCTGGTGCTGCTGGTGGCGTTTCCGCCGTACGGGGTGTGGTGGCTGGCGCCGGTCGGGGTGGCGCTGCTGTCGGTGGCCGTGCACCGGCGGCGGCTACGGGCCGGGTTCGGGCTCGGCACCGTCGCCGGGCTGGCGCTGTTCCTGCCGATGCTGAGCTGGACGAATCTCTACACCGGTAACGTGCCGTGGCTGTTGTTGTCGGGGTTGCAGGCCGGCTATCTGGGGCTGCTGGGGCTGGCGTTGGCGTTCACCGGTCCGCTGGTGGATCGGTTCCGCTGGTCGTGGCCGCTGGTCACCGGGGTGTTGTGGGTGGCGCAGGAGGCGCTGCGGGACCGGACCCCGTTCGGCGGGTTCCCGTGGGGGCGGCTCGGGTTCAGCCAGGGTGACTCGCCGGTGCTGCGGCTGGCCGCGTACGGGGGTGCGCCGCTGGTCACCTTCGTGGTGGCGGTGGCCGGCGGGCTGCTGGTGGTGGCGGTGTGGCGGCCGTGGCGGTTCCGGCCGGTGGCCGGCTGGCTGGGTGGGGCCGGGTTGGTCGCCGGGGCTGCGGCGCTGGTCGCGGGAGGGCTGCTGGTGCCGTTGGCCGGCGCCGGGGCCGGCACCGTCCGGGTGGCGATCGTGCAGGGCAACGTGCCCCGGATCGGGCTCGACTTCAACACCCAGCGGAGGGCGGTGCTGAACAACCACGTCGAGGCCACCATCGAGCTGGCCCGCCAGGTCGCCGACGGCGAGGCGGAGCAGCCGGACCTGGTGGTCTGGCCGGAGAACTCCAGCGACGTCGACCCGACCCGCGACGAGTCGGCGGGGCTGCGGATCTCGCAGGCGGCGGACGCGGTCGGGGCGCCGATCCTGGTCGGCGCGGTGCTGCTCGGTCCGGGCGAGGGGCAGGTGCGCAACGCGGGGCTGGTGTGGCTGCCGGGTACCGGGCTGGACCGCTCGCAGATGTACGTCAAGCGGCATCCGGTGCCGTTCGCCGAGTACGTGCCGCTGCGCGACATCGCCCGGATGGTCAGCAAGGAGGTCGACCGGGTCAGCAGCGACTTCGTCGCCGGCACCGAGCCGGGGGTGTTGCGGGTCGGCGGGGTGACCCTCGGCGACGTGATCTGTTTCGAGGTCGCCTACGACGAGGTGGTCCGGGACACCGTGACTGGTGGCGCGCAGGTGCTGGTCGTGCAGACCAACAACGCCACGTTCAACGTGGCGGAGGCGGAGCAGCAGTTGGCGATGGTGCGGCTGCGGGCGGTGGAGCACGGCCGGGAGGCGTTGATGGCCTCGACGGTCGGTGTTTCCGGGTTCGTCGGGGCCGACGGGCGGGTAACCGGGGCGACCGGGTTCAACACCAGGGCGGTGGTGACCTGGCAGATGCACCTCGGGGAGGGCCGTACGGTCGCCACCCGGGTCGGCCTGTGGCCGGAGATGGTACTGCTGGCCATGGCGGTCGCGGCGCTGGCCGCCGCGACGCTGACCCGCCGGCGTCCGCTTCCCGGGGTCGGTACGGCGACGGCCGGCGACCCGGCGGATGCGGAGGAGCGGTGAATGAGTCGACGGATGACCGAAACGGCTATCCGGGGGTGGGCCGGGTCCTGGTGGTGGTGCCGACCTACAACGAGGCCGACAACATCGGGTTGATCGTCGACCGGGTGCATCGGGCGGCGCCGTCGGTGGAGGTCCTGGTCGTCGACGACAACAGTCCGGATGGCACGGGTGCGATCGCGGACCGGATGGCGGAGGCGGACGGTCGGGTGCATGTCCTGCACCGGCCCGGCAAGCAGGGCCTGGGTGCCGCCTACGTGGCCGGGTTCGCGTTCGCGGCCGGGCGCGGCTACGACGCCGTGGTGGAGATGGACGCCGACGGCTCGCATGCCCCGGAGGAGCTGCCCCGGCTGCTGGACGCGGCCCGGGACGCGGACGTGGTGATCGGTTCCCGCTGGATGCCCGGCGGCCAGGTGGTGAACTGGCCGTGGCGCCGGCGGTTGCTGTCCCGGGGCGGCAACCTCTATACCCGGGTGGCGTTGGGGATGCCGTTGTCCGACGCGACCGGCGGGTTCCGGGTGTACCGGGTGCCGGCGCTGGCCCGGCTGGACCTCGACTCGGTCGCCTCGCAGGGGTACTCGTTCCAGGTGGAGCTCTCCTGGCGGGCGCACCGGGCCGGGCTGCGTACGGTCGAGGTGCCGATCACGTTCGCCGAGCGGCAGCGGGGGGCGAGCAAGATGAGTCCGGTGATCGTCGGTGAGGCGTTGTGGCGGGTCACGCTCTGGTCGGTGGCGGACCGGCGGGTGGCGCCGGGCCGGTCCCGTCGGGGCACCGCCGGCGACCAGCGGCTGCGGTGGCCGTGACCGGGGGCGTGTCATGCTGGAGGTACGGGGTTTGCGGGCCCGACATCCAGATGGGGTGACATGCGCCGAGGTGTGAGGTTCGTGCCGCTGGCACTGCTGCTGACCGGGATCGTGGAGGTCGCGGTCTTCGTGCTGCTCGGGCGGTGGATCGGGTTCGGCTGGGCGATCCTGCTGGTGCTGGCCGTGTCGCTGTTGGGGATGGCCCTGCTGCGTCGGGAGGGGATGCGGGCCTGGCGGGGGCTGCGGGCCGCCGTGGAGGGTGGCCGGCCGCCGGGCAGTGAGGTCAGCGACGGGCTGGTGGGGCTGCTCGCCGGGCTGCTGCTGGCGATTCCCGGGCTGGTCACCGGGGTGGTCGGGCTGCTGTTGACGGTGCCGGTGTTGCGTCGGCTGGCACGGGGGCAGGTGCAGCGGATGGCGGAGCGGCGGGTGTCCGCTCAGGTCGCCGGGGATCTGTTCGGGCCGCGCCGGGTGCGGGTGCGGCGGGGTCAGCCGCGACCGGACACGGGTCCGGAGCCGACCGAGGCGACACCTCCGCCGCCGGCCGCGCCGGGTGCGGCGATCGAGGGCGAGATCATCGAGCCGCGCCGGCCCTGACCGCCGCCGGCGGCTGGCAGACAGACGGAACCGCCCTCACGGCGGGGCCGTGAGGGCGGTGGTGTGCTTTCCGGTGAGCGACCGGTCAGGCCCGGCCGCGCCGGGTCCGGACCTCTTCGAGCCGTTCGGCGAGAATGCTCTCCAGTTCGGCGATCGAGCGGCGCTCCAGCAGCATGTCCCAGTGGGTACGCGGCGGCTTGGCCTTCTTCTGCTCCGGCTCGCTGCCGTCGATCAGCCGGGCGACGCTGCCGTCGAACTTGCATTCCCAGGTCATCGGCACTTCGGCATCGACGGCGAAGGGTACCTCGAACTGGTGGCCCTTGGCGCAGAGGTACTCTCGGGTCTGTCGCGGGGCAAGCTCGGTGTTGCGGTCGGACTCGTAGCTGACTGCTCCCAGACGGCTCCCGCGCAGCATGCGCTCGCCCATGATCGGCTTTCCCCTCGGTCGTGGTGCTTGTTCTTATCGGTGTAACGACAGGTGCCGGCTGGGCGATTCCCGCCCGCTGACAGAAACGTACAAGTGGTCAAACGCTCCGAGCGTAGCCGGATCTCCTCACTGGTGATCGAGATCACCGGCGCCGGTGGTGAATTGCGAGATATGTCGTTCTGCGTCGGCTGTCCGGCTTCCGGTGGGCCGCACCGGGCGCCACCGCGTCCCGGGGCTCGCCGCCCCCGGTGGTAGGGCCCGGCCGCACGGTGCCGGTCACGGCTCGGCGACCGGTTCGGCCGGACGGGATCCGGCGGATGCGGGTCGGCCGGGCGGCGGGTCGGCGACGGCCCGGGCGCTGAGCCCGGCCAGCGCGGCGGCGAGGTCGCTGACCTGGGTGGAGAGCTGGCCGGCCCGCTCCCGGGCCGCGTCCCGGTCGGCTTCCGCCACCGACAGGCGTACCGTCAGCGCGTCGAGCCGGGCCTCGGCGGCGGCCGCGGTGTCCCGCGCGGCCCGCAGGTCGGCCCGGGTTCGCTCCAGGTCGGCTCCGGCGGCGGCGGCCGTCGACCGGGCCCGGGCGGCGTCGTCGGCCGCCCGTACGGCCTCGGCCCGGGACCGGGCCGATTCCTCGGCCGCGCTCTCGGCGGCGGTCCGGGCCTCGGCGGCCAGGGCCTGGAAGCGTTCCGCCTGGCTGAGCGCCTCGGCGGCCGACCGGGCCGCCCGCGCCGATGCGGCCCGGGCCGCATCGCGGTCCCGGGTCGCCTCGGCGAGTTCTCCGGTCAGGGCGGCCAGCCGCCGCCGGTCGGCGTCCGCCTCGGCACGCAGCGTCCGCAGCTCCCGGCGGGCGGCGTCGCGGTCCTGCTCGGCCTGGGTACGCAGCGCGGTGGCGGCGCTCGCCGCCTGCTGGGCCGTGTCCCGGGCGGCGAGCGCCGCGGCCGTCTCGGCTGTTGCCCGCTCCGCGGTCCGGGCGGCCCGCTCGGACTCCTCCCGGGCGGCGGTTCGGTCGGCGACCGCCGCGCTCGCCGCCTGCTGCGCCTGGCGCAGGGTGACCGCCGCCGTTTCGGCCTCCCGGCGGGCCTCGTCCCGTTCGGTCTGCGCCGCCGCGATCTGGCTGGCCGCCTCGGCCCGTACCTCGGCGAGTCGGCGTTCCACCCCGGCGGGGGAGAGCTCGGCGTGCAGCGCCTCGGCGAGTGCCTCGGTGACCTGGTCGAGCCGGTCGACGACCTCCCAGGTGCGGGCCACCTGGCCGGCCAGCCCCGGTGCGTTGCGGTGCCGCATCCGCTGGTTGCGGGAGGCCCGCTGGCATGCGCCGTCGTTGTCCCGGCAGTACCGGAACGGTCGGCCCGCCGCCGCCCGCTGGGGCACCGGCCGTCCACAGTGGGCACAGGGCCGGGTCTCGACCGGCGGCTCCGGAGTGGGGTTCTGCGCGTCCATCGCCGGGGAAGTCTAGTGCGCCTCCCGCTGCGTGCCGGTGGGGCTGCCGCCGAGGCAACCGCGGTGCCGTGTAGCGGAGTGAGGCGTGGTAGACACCGGGCGTGGATTGGCAGTCGGTGTTCGCTCCGAGTATCCCGGTCTGGGAGGGACCCGTTCGCGGCACGTTCTGGTGTTGCTTGTTCTCTTACGCCTGGTTGGGCAGCGTGAAACGGGCGGCCTGGGGATCTCACTGATCCGTCGGGATCAGGAGGCGACGGCCCCCGTCGAGCCCCCGGAAATCCGTTGACGGCGGCCGACCCCACATCGGCGGGCCCGGCCGGACCTGGGCGGTCGCCGCCCACCGCGTGCTGCGGGGTCAGGGGACCGGCGGCCAGGGTGTCTGCCGGGTGTGGTGATCCAGGAGGCGGGTGAGCAGTTGCACGAACTGGTCGCGTTCGGCGGGGAGCAGTGGGGCAAGCAGTTCCTCGTGGAGGTCGTCCAGAACCTGGTCGAGGCGGCGCAGCTGCCGACGCCCCTGGGCGGTGATCGTGATGACGTTGCGGCGGCGGTCGTCGGGATCCGGTGCCCGTTCGACGAGGCCGCGTTCCGCCAGTTCGTTGAGGACGCCGACCATGTCGCTGCGGTAGATGCCGGTGCGTCGGCTCAGTGCGGCCTGGCTGCCCGGGCCGTACTCCTGCAGGGAGGCGAGCACGGCGTAGTGCCACCTGCGGGAGTCGACTGCGGCCAGTCCCTGGGTCATCAGCCGGTCCGACTGCGCGGACAGATGTGCCAGCAGGCGACTGGCGCGTCGGCGCAGCCTTTCCGGTGTCGTGATGCCGCCTTCGTCGGGCATGTCCGCGCCCTCGGCTCTGCTGGTCATGACGCTGATCATAGCCGGTTGCGTTAGTCAGACTAACGATGTACGTTTCGTTCCAGCGGTAAACGTTAGGACGATAAACGTTAGGTCCGTAAACGAATCGGAGATCATCATGACGACCACAGCCCAGGTCTTCGGCACCGCACTCATCGGCCAGACGGAGAAGGCGCTCAACGCGATCCTGGACCGGCAGCTCGCCGGGACCGGCATCACCGAACCCCAGTGGGTGACCCTGACGATGACCGTGGCCAGCGACCGGCCCACCGACCGGGCCGAGCTCATCCGCCGGGTCGGCGGTGCCACCCAGTTCAGTCACGCGGCGGTGGCCGAACGCATCACCGAACTGACCGCCGCAGGGCTCCTGCGCGACAACGGCGACGGCCGCGTCCAGGTCACCGACGAGGGGCAGGCACGCTGGACGCAGGTCCGCACCGCGATCGGCCCGATCACCCAGAGACTCTGGGGCGATCTGCCGGCCGAGGACCTGGCCACCGCAGGCCGCGTCCTGGGCGTCGTCCTGGACAGGGCAAACGCGGCACTGGCCGGGCCCTGACCACGCGTCGCGCGACGGAACCCATACGGCCGGGCAGGAGTCTGGTTCCGTCGATCGTCACGGTCTCGGTCGTTGCTCTCCGGCCGGTTGGTTGTCGGTCCGGATCGCGGTGAGACCCCAGGTGGCGTACGGCAGCGTGACGGTGCCGCCCAGCCGGTCGACCGCGGCACTCGCGGCCGCCAGTACCTCTGCCACCCAGTCCGGCGGCAGACTGGTGAGGCCGCCCGAGGTGGGTATCAGGCCCAGCAGTTCGTCGCGGGTGTACGAGCGCTCCCAGTCGTACCGCCACAGCTCGGGCTCGTCGAACCCGCCTGCCTCGCGGATCCCGTCCGCGGCCCTGGCGTACAGCGCCCGGTAGCCGTCCAGGATCGAGCCTACGGACCGGTCGGCGAGGTTGATCGGCGAGTCGGGGGCCACCCGGCGGTATGCCGTGGCGAGGGCGTCCGCCACGGTGGGCGGCAGCTGGTACACGTGCCCGAACGGCGCCAGCACGCCACCCGGACGCAGCACCGCCGCGGCCTTCGACGCGCCGGCGACCGGGTCGACCCAGTGCCAGGCCGTGCCGGAGACGACCGCGTCGAAGGTGCGTCCAGCCGGCTCCCACGCCTCGAACGTCGCCACCTCCACCCGCAGGCCGGTTCCCCGCGCGAAGTCGGCCATCCGCGGATCGGTCTCGACACCAAGCACCGAGCAGCCGGCGGCCAGGAACTGGCGGGCTTCGATGCCGGTGCCGCAGCCGACGTCGAGGAAGTCGGAGCCGGGACTCGCGGCCACGATTCGCTCGATCATGGCGTCGGGGTACGGGGGCCGGTTCCGGTCGTACCGTTCCGGGTCTATCCCGAACGACTCCGCCATGCGACGGTGCCGGTGCGGTTCCGGCACGGGGGAGGGCGATATAGTGACCATGCGCCCACTCTAGTGGGCGTGTGCCCACTAGAGCAATCCTGCTCGTTCAGCCAGGGAAGGGACGCCCGTTGCCGACCGGCATAGCCCTGCGAGACCCACGTCAGCAACTCTTCGAGGCCGCCGTGCGGGTGCTGGTCCGGGACGGCGTCACCGGCCTGACCAGCAGGGCGGTCACCACGGAGGCGGGTGTCGCCAAGGGCGTCCTGCATCGCCACTTCGCCGACTTCGACGCCTTCCTCACCGAACTGGTGCTGGACCGCATCGCCCTGATCGAGGCTCAGGCCACCGCCCTGCGAGACGCGGCCGGAACAGGCACCGTCGCCGACAACCTGACCCGAGCCCTGATGACCTTCTTCGAGCCGGTCACCGTGGCGATCGTGGTCCTCGTCATCGCCCGCGACGAGCTACGCACACGGCTGCGTGCCGCCGGCACCACCCGGCTCCCACTCGTCGGCGAGGGCACGGCCATGATCGCCGGCTACCTGACCGCCGAACGCGACCACGGCCGGATCGCGTCCGACGCCGACATCGCCGCGCTCGCACCCACCCTGATCGGCACCGCACAGCTGCTATCCACCGAACAGGACGGCAGCCCACCACAGCCTTCTGCCGTCCGCAACGTGGTGGCCACCATCCTGGCCAGCGCCCTGCCCTAACCGCGCTCCTCCCAACAGGCTGGGTCTGTGGATCTACCGGAGGCGTCTCTACCTGGAAGGCCGCGATTCCGATCAGTGAGTCGGCGACCGACCTGTCGACCGACCGCCGGTCCCCGGGGTGAGCGCGCGGACTGTCGCGGTCCCGGCCGGGCGGGCAGCGTCGCCCCGCCCGGCACATCCCTGGCTAGTCCCCGGCCATCACGGTGAAGGTGAATCCGGTACTCGTCGAGCGGCGCAGCGTGATGTCGCACTTGACCCGGCGCAGTACCTGGTTCCTACTGAGGCCGAGCCCCTGCGCGATGAGCCGCTCCGGGCGTACCGGTACCGGATCCTCGAAGACGACCTTCACCTGGACCGGCCATGCCGCGTCGAGCCAGGCCGACGGGGTGTCCAGCCGCCAGGCCCCGGTCCAGTCCAGGGTGAAGCGGTTGCGCCTGGCCAGCAGCGGATCCAATAGCCAGGACGTCACCAGTTCGGGATCGTTGACGCGGTAGCCACGAAGCTCGGCTGGATCGAACGAGCTGACCGGCGTTCGCTCGTGCACGGTGAGCTTGCGTGTCCGATCGCAGGCCACGCAGCGGACCAGCAGCCACACGTCCAGCAGCTTGCTGTTGGCGTTGACGCGGAACCTGCCCTCGCCGGTGGTGGCCGATTCTGACCGACAGTTCACGCACCGCAGCGACAGCAGCGGCAGCCTGGTCCGCCGAACGACCCAGGGCAGCACGATATGAGGTGGTGAAGACATGAGCTCTAGACCTGATCTCTTTGGACCTGACACGAGGCCGAATGGGCGCGGCCTCAAGCGCCGTATGACCGGGCGCCCGTGGGCGGCCCGGCAGAACCGACGGGAGTCGTCGGCTACAGGTGGGCGGTGGAAGGTGTCAGGTCTGGAGAGCGGGCGGGGTCACGCGGTCTTTTCCTCTGTCCTCACGATGACGGGCGTTGGCAACCTATGGGACCGTGCCAGGTGGGCTCAACCGGTTTCCGACCCCGGGTTGAGCTGCGCCTCAGCCGGCGGCTGGGAGGCGGTAGACGGAGACGTGGGATCGGGACTCGGCGGTGAACTCCGAACCGATCCAGTCCGCGTGCCGGGACTCCAGCTCGAAGCCGGCCAGCTGTGCCATCAGATCCAGTTCGGCCGGCCAGATGTAGCGGTGCGGGCTGCGGAACAGCCGCGCGTCCCGACCGTCGCCGAACCGGAAGTGGTGGGAGACCACCTGCTGCCGCAGGACGTCGTAGGTGTCCAGACCGATGTAGCCGGTCCTGGCCCCGAAAACCACCGCCTCCTGGCCGAGCGGGAGTTTGCGCAGCTCAGGCACCCAGAGCTCGATGACGAAGCAACCGCCGGGCAACAGGTGACGGGCGGCGTTGCGGAAGCACGCGACCTGCTCGGCCTGGGTCAGCAGGTTGGAGATCCCGTTGTAGACGAGGTAGACCAGGGTGTACTGACCGCCGATGGTGGCGGTGGCCATGTCGCCGACGACGACCGGGATCGTCGTCTCGTCGGCCTTGGTACGTAGCTGGTCGACCATCGGGCGGGACAGTTCGATCCCGCTGACCGGTACGTCATGCGCGGTGAGCGGGACGGCCACCCGCCCGGTGCCGATGGCGAACTCCAGCACCGGTCCGGTTCCGGCAAGCTCGGCAAGGCGGTCCACGGTGGGTCCGAGAACCTCGGGCGCGAACATCCCGCTGCCCGGGGTGTCGTAGCGGCGGGCGGCGTCGGCGTCCCAGATGTCGTCGTGGCGCATGTGATCACCTCCTGGCGGTGTGACCAACGATCGCGGCCGGTGCGGCTGCTGTCCATCGAGTTAGCCGCAGCGCGGTGGATCGGGCGTTGGCCGAAATCTCCGCCGTCACCCGCCGCACCGGGAGGCCGGGCCGGCCGCGCCAGCGCCCCGAAAGGGGCGAGGCGGGGGCCGGAATTGCGCCCCGGATCGGCTCAGGGCCGCTCGTCCTCCGCAGACGCGCCGGTGATCATCGAGACGATCTCGTTGCGGCTGGTCTCCTCGATGTCCCGGACGCCGACCTGGCGCCCCCGACGCAGCACGACCACCCGGTCGGCGATCCGGAAGACCTGGTCGAGGTTGTGACTGACGACCAGCACGGCGGCGCCCCGGTCACGCAGCCTCATGATCAGCTCCTCCACCTTGGCGGTCTCGGCCACGCCCAGCGCGGCGGTCGGCTCGTCCATCAGCACCAGGCCACTCGCCCAGTGGGTGGCACGGCAGATCGCCACCGCCTGCCGCTGTCCGCCGGAGAGATCCCGGATCGTCGCCTTCGCACTGGGAATGCGGACGTCCAGGGCGTCCACCAACTCCTGGGTCTCCCGCGCCATCCGGCGCCGGTCGAGCAGTCGCAGCGGACCGCGAGTCAGTTCACGGCCGAGGAACATGTTCATGTACACCGGCTGCGAGTCGGCCAGGGCCAGGTCCTGGTAGACCACCTCGACACCCTGGCGCCGGGCGTCGGAGGCATCCCGGAACGCCACCGGCCGGCCGTGCATCCGCAGTTCGCCCTCGGTCGGCTGGTACACCCCGGAGATGATCTTTACGAGGGTGGACTTGCCGGCGCCGTTGTCGCCGACGAGGGCGGTGATCTGCCCGGCGACCAGGTCCAGGTCGAAGCGCTCGATCGCGACGACCCCACCGAACTGTTTGCGGATGTCGCGCAGCTGCAACGGCGGGGCGCTCGTCCCGGCCGGGGGAACGGCGTTCCGGGTTGCCGTGCTCATGATGCCCCTCCCGTACTGCCAGTCGCGCGGGCACGCGCATCGGTGCCGCCCCGCGGATCGGTGCTGTCGAGCCGGATCGGCGTGGAGCCGTCGGCGGCGTAGACCCCGGGCACGGCCGGGGTGCCGGACCGGACGCCGGTCAGGCCCGCGGTCAGTGCCCGGGTGACGAACGCCTGCGGCCGGAACCCGAACAGGACCGTGTCGCCGGGCGCGACGGTCGGTACCGCACCGACGTCGGCCATCGCGTAGTAGTCGATCGCCTCCGGTGCGGGCATTTCCACCTCGACCAGGTGGGCGTCGTCGAGACCGCCGCCCTGGGGCACGATCAGGGCGCGGGTGCCGCCGAGCCCGAGCACGGGGTCGACGTAGAGTCCGCCGCCGAAGACGTAGGCCTGACCGTCCCACAGGTGGGACACCTCGCTGACGTACAGCACGGCCGGCTCCTCGACCAGGTCGGCGACCGCGTGCCAGGGCGTCGTGCCGGTCAGTCCGTGCCCGGGCTCGACCTGCGTGGCGCCGGCCTCGGCGAGCATGGCCAGGACCGCGGTGGAGGTCGTACCCGGAGCGTTGATCTCCACGTGCGACCGGCCGGCGGCCCGCAGCGCCGCGGCGGCGGTCCGCAGGGTGTCGAGGTTGGGGGTCGCAACGACCCGGCCGACAGCCGGGTCGAACAGCTGGGTCGGGAAGCTGGTGACGCCCGCGAACCGCGCCCCGGGGAGGGCGTCGAGCCGGTCCGCCACCGCGACGATCTCGTCGGCTGGATAGCCGCCCTCGTGACCCCGGTAGAAGCGGTCGCCGGGGGCCATGACCCGGGCGAGCAGTGCCTGCTCCCGGCCGCTCGCGGCGCTCGCGGCCGCCGCCTCGCCGGCCTTGGTGTCGTCGAAGACGGTCCAGTACCTCGGGGCGAGCGCGGCGGCGGTGGCCGCCTCGTGCCGGGGAATCTGCACCAGATGGCCGAGGTGGCCGATGTCGAGCTCGCCGCGCCGGTCGGCGAGCGCGCACCGCAGGTCGACGCCGACCGCCTCGGTGATGCCGGCGTCGCGGATCGTCCGGCAGAAGTCGGGATTGCGCCCGACCTGTTTGGTCATCGCATAGGTGGACAGCCCGAGGCGGTCGGCCTCGCCCCGGATCGCGGCGGCGTTGACCGCGACCGTGTCCAGGTCCAACGCGTAGCAGTTGGCTGGCAGGTCGCCACTGTGGTGCAGGGACGCGGCGGCGGCCAGCAGGCGCGGGTTGCGTCGGCGCAGCAGATCCAGAAACATGCCTTGCTTCCTTCCTGGTCAGCCGCGCTTCTCGCGCAGCGAGAGGGAGACGGCCACGAGGATGATCGCGCCGCGCGCCATCATCTGCTGGGACACGGAGAGCCCGGCCAGGATCAGGCCGTTGTTGAGCATGCCCATGAGCAGGCTGCCCAGCAGCGCCCCGACGATGGAGCCCTTGCCGCCGAACAGGCTGGTCCCGCCGACGATTACGGCGGCGATCACGGACATCAGGTCGGCCTCGCCCAGGGTGTACCGGGCGCCCTGTAGGCGGCCGGCGTACAGCAGACCGGCGAGGGCGGCACACATCGCGCTGCCCATCAGCACCATGATCTTGACGCGGACCACCTTGATGCCGTTGACCCGGGCCGCGGCCACGTTGTCGCCGACCGCGAGGGTGTGCGCCCCGTACCGGGTCTGCCGCAGCACGAAGTAGCCGACCACCACGGCCGCCGCCGACCAGAGCACCAGGCCGGGGATGCCGAAGATCTCACCCTGGCCGAAGAGGGCGAGGAACGCCTCGTTGCCGACCGGTACCGACTGGAGGCCGGTGACCTCGCGGGCCAGCCCGGCCACCGCCCCCATGGTGGCGAGGGTGACCAGGAAGGAGGGCAGCCGGACGAGGGTGACGAAGACCCCGTTGACCAGGCCGACCGCCGCCCCGGCGGCGAGCCCCGCGGCCGCACCGAGCAGCATGTTGTCGGTCTCCCGCAACGTGACCGCGCCGACCAGCGCGGAGAGCGCGACGACCGAGCCGATCGACAGGTCGATCTCACCGGCGGCCAGTACGAAGACCAGCCCGACCGCCATGACGGTGATCGGCGCGGTCTGGATGATGATGTTGGTCAGGTTGCTGGTGGTCAGGAAGCCGTTGCTGCCCTGGGTGACGGCGAAGAACAGGAACACGACGGCGAAACCGATGTAGACCACGTAGTCGCGCCAGTTGACTCGGCGCCAGGCCGGCCGGCTCCTGGCCTGCACCGCCGCATCGGTCTGGGTCATCTAACGTCCCTCCGCTGATTCGAACGAGGTGCTCCGGTCGGGCTCGGTCGCGACGGGCCGCGGCACCGAATCGAGCTGAGGCAGTAGATCGGGATCGATCCCGGCCTCCTGGCGGGCGACCGCGACGGCGCCGAGCAGGCCGGCCCGGTCGCCGAGCCGGCTGGTCTTGATCACCGGTGCGTTCGCGCTCAACGCGGCAACCCAGCGCCGGACCGGTTCGACCAGCTCGATCCGGGAGCCGATGCCCCCACCGAGGATCACCGCCTCCGGGTCGAGGACGGCAGTGACCGCAGCGACGCCGAGGGCGATGAACCGGGCCTCCTCGTCGATCGCCGCCCGGGCGTCCTGATCGCCGGCCGCAGCCCGGTCGAAGACATCGGGGACGCTGGCCGGCTCACCGCTCGCCGTGCGGTACCGGCGGGCGAGGGCAGCGCCGGCCACCGCCTCCTCCAGCGCGCCACGAATCTGGTTCGCCGGATCGAACGGATCGGTGCCCAGCGGCAGGTAGGAGATCTCGCCGGCCGCGCCCCGAGCGCCGCGGACCAGTTCCCCGTCCAGCACGATGCCCATGCCGATCCCGGTGCCGACCGCCACGAAGACGAAGTGCCGGTGGGTACGTCCGCTGCCCAGCCACCGCTCCCCGGCGGCCGCCATGTTGACGTCGTTGTCCAGCACCACCGGGTGTCCCAACCGGTGGACCAGCTCGGCCCGGATGTCGAGGCCGCCGAGTTCGGAAACGTTCGGGGAGAGTTCGACCGTGCCGGTCGCCGGGTGCGGGGCGCCGGGCAGACCGATCGCGCTGACCCGGACGTCGGACCAGTCGACGCCGCCCCGAACGGCCAGTTCGCGCAGCAGGGCGTCGATCTGTGCGGCGACCGCCGTCCCGCCCCGGGGATCGGTGGCCAGCACGTCCTCGGCGACGATGTGACCGGCGAGGTCCGCGAGCGCGGCCCGGAGCTTGGTGCCGCCGAGGTCCACCGCGGCGACGTACTCGGTCGGACCGGCTGGCGAGCGAGGATGCCCGGCCATCAGCCGACCGTCAGGAGTCGGGCCGGGTTGGCCACCAGCATCTGGTCGAGCGCCTCCGGCGGCACGCCGAGCCGGGCGAGACCGGGCACGATCTCCCGGCCCAGGTACGAATAGCCGAGGCGGCCGTGCGTGCCCGGGTTCAGGTACGCCTCGGCGCCGGTCAGGTCCATCGAGAGCAGGATCCGGTCGGCGTACCCGTCCCGGACCAGCCCGGCGAGCACGTCCAGCCGGGCGCGGTCCGGCCGGTGGTACGCCCGCTTGCCGAACTCGCCCTCCGGCAGGTTCGCGGGCAGCGGGGCGAGTACGAAGTCCCAGATCTCCTTGCCGAGCGTGTCGAAGGCGATGTTGACGCCGGTCGCCAACACCGTCCGCAGGTAGTCCGGGTCGGGGTTGATGTCGAGGTGACCGATGACGACCCGGGAGAGGTCGGCGTTCTCCTCGCGCAGGATCTCGACCTGCTCCAGCGCCATCGTGCCGTGCGTGGTGTGGGTGTTGACCGACAGCCCGGTGGCGACGTGGGCGCGGGCGACGGCTCGCAGGCACTTCTCCTCGTGCGGGGTGATCTCGTTCAGCCCGGTGGCCTGTTCCCCGAAGATGCCGACCTTGACACCGGTGTCACCGACCCCGACCGTGGCGTCGGCGACGAACCGCTCCCGCATCTCGTCCACGCTCGCGTCCAGCGCCCAGCGCGGCGAGTACGGCTCCAGGTAGACCGCGGACCCGGCGACGATGTGCAGCCCGGTACGCTGGGCCACCTCGCGGAGCAGGGTCACGTCGTGACCCACCACCTCGTACGGGGACAGGTCCACGATCGTGCCGAAGCCCAGTTCCGGCAGGCCCCGTACCGCGTCGACGGCGAGGTCCGCGCGGTGGTCACCGGCACCGCCGGACAGCCACGGCCCGGGCACCAACGCGCCGAGGTGCTCGTGACTCAGCACCCGGCCGAGCGACTCCGGGGCCACCGGCCCGAGGACTGTCTGGACGTACCCCATCTGGCTTCTCCTTGCCCATCGCTTCGCCCTCGGTCGCGTCACCCGGCCGAGGGCTGGGTGACGCGACCCGGACGGGGTCCGCGGTCCTCCCCCCGGAAGACCCCGGACCCCGGGTTTGCGGCTGTCAGTTGCCGAGTACCTCGGCCGGCGGCTCCTGGCCGTAGTCGTCGCGCCAGGCCTCGGCGATGTTCTCCTTGGTGGCGGCCATCGGCGACCCGACGACCATCTCCGGAGCCTCCTTGCCGAGCAGTCCGTAGGCGGCGACGATGCCCAGGTTCTGGCCGAGCCGGGTGGAGCCGTTGGCGACGATGCCGGCGATGTTGCCGCCCTTGACCATGTCGGCGGCGAGGTTCGCCTCCAGGTCATTGGTGACGATCTTGACGTCGGTACGCCCCTGCTGCCGGGTCGCGGCGAGCACGCCCTCGGCGGCGGTGGCCCAGGCGACGTAGACGCCGTTCAGGTCGGCGTGGCGGGTGAGCATCGCGGTGGCGATGTCCTCGGTCCGGGCCGGGTCGGAAAAGCCGGTCTCCTCGACGATCTCGATGTCCGGGTAGAGGTAGCCCAGCCAGTCCTTGAACGCCTTGTCTCGCTGGTTGGTGAACCAGAAGTCGGCGTCGTGGTAGACGTAGCCGACCTTGCCCTTGCCGCCGAGTGCCTTGCCGAGCATCTCTGCGTTGGCCTTGCCGAACGCGGTCAGGTCGGCGGTGACGATTCCGACGATCTGCTCCCCGGACCTGTAGTCCTTCGGCGGGGTGGTCATCACGACCAGCTTCACGCCGGCGTCCACGGCGGGCTTGAAGGCCGTGGCCGCCGCGGTGGGGTCGACCGCGATGGTGACGATCAGGTCGGGCTTGAGCGCCAGTACGGTCTGCACGTTGTTGGCCTGCCGGGCCGCGTCGAACTCGGCGCTGGTGCTGGCCAGTACCCTGATGCCGAGCTTGTCGAACTCCTGGCGAACCCCGGACTCCACCGCCTTGGTCAGCGCGGAACCCTCGTGCCAGACGAAGGCGGCCGAGTAGTTGCCGTCCTTGACCTTCTGCTGCTCCTCGGGGGTCAGCGAGAGCTGGTCGGCGGCGGTCGGGGTCTCCCCGCCGGGGCCGACGAACGACAGGCTCGGTTCGGTACGAGGGCCGCTCGACGCGCCGCCGTCGTCACCGGATGTCTCGTTAGAACAGGCACCGATCATGAGTGCCAGGGCGCAGAGCGCGCTCAGGGCGGCCCCACGTCTACGGCTGAGATTCATTGCCCTTCCCTCCACAGCAACGGATCCGGACCCGGTGGCTCCGGACGGACACGGGGTTCCGACGCGACCGGCGCGGCACGTGTGGCAGACGCGTGCCGTTACCCCGGGCTCCGGTGCCTACCGGTGGGGGCCGGTGACCTCTATTTCCGTTCAGACTGAAAGTATTATCGCGTTCATCACACTCCGTCAAGGGGGCGGCCGGAGACGCAGACCACTCGATTGGCCAACCAAAGACCCCTGTTCCGCTGGTCTGTAGGCAGCGCAGGGTCAGCGTGCGCACGATCAGCTGACCGGAGCGCCACGCTTGGTAACTCTGCTTGCCGGGCCGGCGCGGAACCGCGGTGTTGCTCTTCCGCGGGGCGGGTCTTAGCATTCGGGCGGAAAATAAATCGGTGGAGAGGTGGACGTGGAAGCCCGAGCACCCCGGCTCGCAAACCGGTCGACCGTACTGGCCCACGTCCTGACGCACGGCCCGGTGACCCGCACGGCCATCGGTCAGCAGACCGACCTTTCCCCCGCCACCGTCTCGCGCATCGTCGAACAACTGCTCGACGAGGGGCTGCTGATCGAGACCGACGGCGCTCCGACCACCGCCCGGGGTCGGCGGGCGACCCGGGTGGCGATCGCCGCCGGACGCGGCGTGGTCTGCGGGGTTGACGTCGGCGGGTCCAACGTCCGGCTGGTCGTGGCCGACCTCGCCGCCACGCCGCTGGTGAGCCGGACCGTCCCCGCTCCGACCGACTACGACGCCCCCCGGCTGGCCAACTGGCTCGCCGACCTGGTCCTGCAGACCGTCGGCGACAACCGGGACCAGCTCGACTGCGTGGCGGTGGGGCTGCCGGGCGCCGTCCGCCAGCACGACCGCGCGGTGTCCAACGCGCCGAACCTTCCCCAGGTGGAGGATCCGGAGTTCCTCCGGCTGCTGGAACGGCGGCTGGCGACCGGACTCGTGGTGGACAACGACTCCAACTACGCGCTCCTCGGCGAGCTGCGCTTCGGCGCCGCCCGCGACGCGCAGACCGCGGTGATGTTCACCATCGGGGCCGGCCTCGGTGCTGGCGTCGCCATCGACCGGCGACTGTTCCGCGGCCGCAGCGGTCTGGTCGGCGAGTTCGGGCACCTGCCGGCCGGCCCGCTCGGAGCCTCGCTCGAACAGATCATCAGCGGGCCCGGCATCCTTGCCCGGGCACGCGACCTCGGCCTACCGTTCGACAACCCGGCCGATGTGTTCCACTCCACCGACTCCCGCCTGGTGCCGGTCAAGCAGTACGTCGAGCAGGCGCTGCTGGTCATCCTCACCGCCGCGGTGGTCGCCTACGAGCCCGAGGTGATCGTCCTCGGTGGTGGCATCTCCCATGCGCTCAAGCCCGGCCTCGGCCGGCTGGGCGGCCGGTTGCGGGAGATCGTGCCCGTTGCCGCGGTGGCCGTGCACAGCGCGGAGCTTGGGGACCTCTCCGGTGCGTTGGGCGCCGTGGTGGCGGCGCTGCACCATGCGTACGGGCGACTCGGGCTCGCCGAACTCGACCTCGCCCACGTACCCCACTCGGACGCCGTCGTCGGCTGCGACCTGTCCGCACTGCCCACCAGGGTGAGCGCGTAGTTGCTCGCGGTACCGTCCTGCGCGTGGTGCCGGAGCGGTACCCGCGCCTGGCACCACGCGCAGCACGTCCCCTGGATCGACCCGACCCATCCGGCCTGGCGAACGGCCTGGTGTGAGTGGCCTCACCGATCAGAAATCCTCCGCCACGTCGTCACTTTCGTTAGCCCTCTCGCACCGGTGGAAGGATTGATGACATGACCGACGCCAGCCGGCTGGGCGCCGACGAGGCCACGTTCGTCGCGGCGGTCCGCGCGGGGGACAGTGCGCGGTTCGCGCTCCTGACCGAGCGCCACCGGCGTGAGCTGCAGGTGCACTGCTACCGGATGCTCGCGAACTACGAGGACGCCCAGGACATGACGCAGGAGACGTTCCTACGAGCGTGGAACAAGCGGGAGTCGTTCAAGGGCCACGCGGCCCTGCGGACCTGGCTGTACCGGATCGCGACGAACGCCTGCCTCGACTTCCTGGAGAAGCGCAACGACCGCACACCCGTACCGTCCGGGCTGCCGGACCCCGGCTCCGATGTGCGGTACCTGCAGCCGTACCCCGACCGGATGCTCCCCGAGGACCCGCAGGAATCGGTGGTGGCGCGGGAGACGATCGAGCTGGCGTTCATCGTCGCCGTCCAGCACCTGCCGCCGCGGCAGCGGGCGGTGTTCATCCTGCGCGACGTCCTCGGCTGGCCGGCGTCGAAAGCCGCCGAGGCACTCGAGCTGACCGTCGCATCGGTGACCAGCGCAGTGCAGCGGGCCCGTGTGACGATGCGCGAGCAGTTGCCCGACCGTCGCCTCGACTGGCGGAGCCCCGCCACCCACGAGCTGTCGAATGACGAGCGCGGCGCGGTGAGGTCGTATATCGACGCCCATGAGCGCAACGACCTCGACCGGCTGGTGTCCCTGCTCCGCGACGACCTGCGCTTCGCGATGCTGCCCGAGCCGGGCACCTTGATCATGACGGCCAAGGACGCGGTGGACGGCTGGGTCTCCAGTGGGCTCTTCCAGCGTGGCTACGACGACTGGCGCGGTATCACCACGACGGTCAACCGGATGCCTGCCGCCGCGCTGTACCTCCGCGCCCCCGACGACCCGGAGTACCGGCTGTTTGCCATCGCGGTCCTGCGCGTCGCCGAGGGGAAGGTCGCCGAGCTCACCGGATTCGACGCCCGCGACAAACCATGGCTGGGCCTGTCCCCGACACTGTAATCAGACCGGGGTCGCGGTGGGCACGCCAGAAAGGATGTCGACCTGGCGTCATGGGCCGAGCATCTGTCCCGTGCTCATCGCCTCGTCTCGTATCGGGTCAGTACCACGCCGCCGGGAAAGGTCCGCGTCTCCACCAGGTTCAGGTTCACCCAACTGTCCAGGGCGGTAAAGAACGGCGTGCCGCCGCCCAGCAAGGCCGGTGCGGTGACCAGCACGTACTCGTCGATCAGCCCGGCCAGCATGGCCGCTGCGGCGAGGGTGGCGCCGCCGATGTCCATCGGGCTGCCGCCTTCGGCCTTGAGCCGGGTGATCTCGGTGACCGCGTCGCCGGTGACCAGGCGGGTGTTCCAGTCGACCGTGCTGGTCGTCGAGGAGAACAGCACCTTCGGCATGTCCCGCCAGCGGCGGGCGTACTCGATCTCCGCCGGTGTGGCGCCGGGCTGCTGGTCGGCGGTCGGCCAGTGGGAGCTCATCGTCTCCCACAGTTTGCGCCCGTACAGCGCCAGGCCGGTCGCGCCCACCCGGTCGGACCACCACTGGAACAGCTCGTCGCTCGGTACGCTCCAGCCGAGGTCGCCGCCGGGCGCGGCGATGTAGCCGTCCAGGCTCAGGTTCATGCCGAAGATCAGTTTCCGCATCGTGCCAGCCTCTCGTGAGTCGATCTCACACGTACAGACGGGTACGACGCGGAAACCTGATCGGTGCGCGATCTGCGTCCGCAGGTGCCCTCGCGTTCCGGACTCGGCACGGCGTACTCGGCTGGGCTCGACCACCACCCACCGGATCCCGACGTCACCCTAGCGTCCATTGCAGTCGACCAGCACGCGGAACTGACGATGTCGGGAGTGTCTCCGGGAGCGGCCGGGCCCGCGTCAACGGCGCGGTATTGGTTACGGCGACAGGTCGGGCTCCGGGTTGGTGGGTGTCGCTGCGGCTGCTGGTTTCGAGGTACGGCTGCGGCGTCTGATCCACCTGCCGATCAGGGCGAGCCCGGCGAGCAGTGCGGCTACCGGTATGTACGTCCACCGTTGGGCCTGCCATGGTGAGGGTGTGATGCCGGGGCCGCCGAGGGTGGCTGCTTGGAGCAGATCGCGGGCGTAGTCGGCGCAGCCGCGTCCGGCGACGGTGAGGGGCAGGGGCTGGGCGCCTGTCTCGGTGAGTGTGATGGTGTCGCATGTACGGTTGCCGTGGGCTTGCTGGACGATGGGTTGGCCGTCGCGCCAGGCGATCGCTTTGGGATCGCCGGGCCGGCTGCGTACGGTCTCGTCGGCGATCGTGCTGGTGGCGAGGTTAAGGCGTTGGAGGTGCCAGGTCTGGTTGGCGCAGTACTCTGCCCAGGCGCAGACCTCACCGGCGGCGAGGAGGATCTGGGAGTCGTCGGGTGTCCACGCGGCCGGTCCGGCGAGCCGCTGCCGTTCGGTGAGGGTCACGGTGTTCAGCGGGTTCATGGTGCGGGTGTCGATGATGGTCAACCCGTTGCTCTGGCCCGGCAGGGAGGTGTGGAAGGCGAGTTTGCTGCCGTCCGATGAGAACGCCGCCTGCCATGGCGCCCCGTCCACCGCGGTAGCGATCTTGTGTGTGGCGCCGCTGGCGACGTCGACGAGGACGATCTCGTCGTCCGGGATGTCGAGCGGTTGACCGTGCGAGTCGTAGGAGACGCCGCCGTCGCCACCGATGTCGCCTACCGCGGTGCGGCTGTCGGGAGCCCATACCGCCGGCCAGCGGCCGCTGAGCTTGCGATCCAGTTTTCGTGTCTCGCCGGTGGTGAGGTCGCGTAGGTTCTGGCCGAGTAGCCACCGGCCGTCCGGGGAGAGGGTGTCGGCTTCCTCCCCCGGCGACAGGTAGTCCAGCCGATATGTGTCATCGCGTCCGATCAGGACCAGCGCGGTTTCCAGGTTCAGGCTGTGGCCGGTGCTGAAGGTGAGCTTGACCGGACCGTTCGGGCTTCCGGCCAGGGTCTGCTGCCACAGGTACGGTTCGGCGACCGATGCGGGCAACACCTCCTGGTCCGTCCCGCTGATCTCGGGAGCGGTCCGGGACTGCACCGGTATCAAGGCCAGGGCCGTGACCAGCAGCAGGCAGGCCAGAACGGCGCCGCCGCGGCGCCGTCGCCGGCGGAGGCGTCCGCGTCGCCACAACGTGTCCGGGGGCGGTACCGGGGGAGCGTCCTCCGCCGCGTCGAGCAGCGCCTGCGTCAACCGGGTCGTCATCGGGGTACCTCCTGCGGGTCGACGAGATCGGCAGCGACGACGCGCAGCCGGGCGAGCGCGTCGCGGACCTGGCTCTTGACGGTGCCGACGCTGATCCCGAGCACTGCAGCGGTCTGCGCCTCGGTGAGGTCATCGAAGTAGCGCAACACCAGCACCGCCCGCTGCTTCGGGGCGAGCCGTCCCAGTGCCTGGCGTACCACGATCGTGGTCATCAGCGGTCCGTGTGGGTCGAACCCGGTCGGCTCGGGCAGCCGCTCGACCGGTACCGGCTCCCGCCGCCACCGCCGCCACCACGAGATGTGCTGGTGGTAGAGGGCTTGCCGTACGTAGGCGTCCGGGTCACCACCGGCCAGGATCCGCTCCCACCGTGAGGCCACCCCGATGAGGGTCTGCTGGACCAGGTCCTGGGCCAGATGCGGGTCGCCGGTTAGCAGCAGCGCCGCACGCGACAGCGCCGGGCCACGCGCGTACACGTAGTCGCGGAACGAGTCGGCGGCCGGAGGTTTACGGGGCACATCATCTACACGCTCACGACATCGCATTTGGAGGGGCGCCAACACACGGAATCCAGGCCCGTGAGGCCGTGCTCATGCCGTTGCCTGCCCGTCCTCGGGATCGAGGGCTCGCCACTCGCGGAGCTTGGTGCGGGTGGCGTCGGCTACCTGGGCGACGTCGCGGTGGCTGTAGGCGGTGCGCGCGCCGGAGATGGACATGCCGGCGGCTCGGCTAGGCGCCGCCCCTACGCTGCCCTGGTGCAGATCGGCCTGGTAGCGCTGATCGTCGAGGAGTACGACCCGGCGATCGCGTTCTTCACTGACACTCTCGGCTTCGAACTCGTCGAGGATTCTCCGTCGTTGACCAACGACGGACGACCCAAGCGGTGGGTGGTCGTCCGGCCCCCTGGCGCGCAGACCGGGATCCTGCTGGCCCGCGCCGACGGAGAACACCAGCGTGCCGCGATCGGCAATCAGGCGGCAGGCCGGGTCGGGTTCTTCCTGCGTGTTGACGACTTCGACGCCGCCTATCAGCGGATGACCGACGCCGGCGTCACGTTCGTCCGGCCGCCGCGTACCGAACCCTACGGCCGGGTCGCGGTTTTTCTCGACATCTCCGGTAACCGATGGGACCTGCTCGGCGCTGCCGTATGACACCCGACCGGCGAGGCCGAATTATCCTGCTCAACGGCCCCGCCTGCGTGACCACCTGACCCTGCCCGGTCCTGGGCGATCGGCAGGACGGCGCTCAAGCCTTGCGGAGCAGCAGGTAGCCCTGCGGGCATGCCTCCGAGTCCTCGGGCGGACGGCTGCCCTGGAACACCAGGTCGCCGGCACCTGCCGCCAAGTCCAGCATCTGCCGGGTTGACAACCAGTACGAGTCGAACTCCACTCCGACAGTTCCAGCGCCTGGCCGTCACCGATGGTGGCCACCTGGTGATTCACCCCGCAATTGGCTAGGTTGCCCTCACCTCGGTCGATTCTCACAGGGGGAGTGGCAGCCGTGCGGCAAGAGCACAAGACCTTTCAGGCGATCGAGGTCGGCGACGGCGGCGACGGGCGGTGGGCCGCCTACGCCCGGGGCCTGTGGCAGGAGATGGAGGGTCTGCTGACCGAGGAGGGCCGGACTCCGGAGGGCGCGGATCGTGTTCGGGCGCTGTTCCGTGCGCACATGCCGGAACTGGTCCCGGTTCTGGACCGCCTGGCCGGCCAACTCAACCGGCCCGAGGCAGAAGTCTTCCTCACACACGTCGCACTGCGGCCGTTCTCCCAGGCGTGCACCCAGATCGGCAGGAACGGCACTCTGCTGCGCAACTATGACCTACGGCCCGATCAGTGCGAAGGGACCATCGTCTCCTCCTGCTTCCTGCGCCCCGTGATCGGGATGCAGGACATGCTGTGGGGCTTGCTGGACGGGATGAACGACGCCGGTCTCGCGGTCTCGCTCACCTGGGGTGGACGTTCCGTCTACGGACGCGGCTTCGCCATTCTCATCCTCGTGCGCTACCTGCTGGAAACGTGCGACACCGTCGATGAGGCGGTCGACAGGCTGCGATTTCTACCGGTCGCCGTCCCCCAGAACCTCACCCTTGTCGATCCCACCAAGGCGGTGACGGTGTTCGTGGGGCCGGATATGTCACCGACGGTGGCACCGGACGCCTGCGCCGCCAATCACCAGCACCTGCCGGTGACCGACGAGCAGGAACGGGCCATGCGGACGCAGGAGCGGCTGCGAGCCATCCGCGCCGCGGGCGCGGATGTGGCGGCGATGCTGAGGCCGCCGCTTTATCGATCCGTCGACGAGCAGGGGTCGAGAACGCTCTACACAGCCCGCTACCAGCCCATCGAGGGCCGTGTGACGTACTACTGGCCCGGCGAGTCCTGGCAACAGTCCTTCGGTGACTTCGCACCCGGATTCCGCACCGTGACCTTGGGCCGGGCCATCTGAGAGGCTTTCCGGACCCCTACTGCATGAAGATCCTGCAAGAACGTGATGTCACCCGCCGCCGACAGGCCCTCCCTCGGCCCGCCCCGCCACGGCCACACGATGAACCGGCAGGGGCTCGGCATCGCTCCACCGGTCGGACGAGCGCCTCCCCCCGATACACCCCCGACGAGGCGTCTCTCGCTACATAGTTACCAATCCACAGGTCTTGACAATTGCTCTGCGCCTCGCGAAGTTCTTCGGTTTGCGCATCCACGGCCAGAGACGCTATCGGCCCGGCCAAGATGGCCGGACATTGCGCCGCCCGGCCGGGCCGGCTCGGTGAGTTAACGCAACGGCTCCAGGTCCTCATCCTCCTTGTTCTCATCGTCCGCAGAGCCTTCGGCGTTGGGCGCGAGGGCTTCGCGCAGCCATCCGAGTTCGTCTGGGTAGAGCGCCACGCTGGTCCACCGGCAGATGGTCATGCCGTCATCGAGGTCGTCTTCGCCGTCGTACTCACCAGACAGCTTGACCGCGATCCAAAGATCATCGCCGAGCAAGCTGGCGGCCTGGCGCAGCCGTGCGACGGTGGGGTCCCCAGGAAGGCGGGAAGGCCGATCGCCCGGATCGCCTCCAGCCGGGAGATCTCCGTGAGCATCGACGACAAGCTCACGTTTCCGGTCGCCGCCCTTGATCGACGCCAGCACGCTCGGGTCCGTCCCGTCGACCTCAGTGTCCGCGACGGCGACCAGTGACAGCAGCCGGGCCCTCACGGCCGCCGGAAGCCGGCTGGCGATCTGTTCGACGAGGATCTTCTCCGCCTGGTGTAGGCCCGACCTGACGATCTTCTCCACCCGGTCCGGCGTGGGTGGTTCGATCGAGCGAGCCCGGGGCTCGGCCAGCACCGCATCCTTGGCCAGCTCGACCGGCGTTCCTTCTGCGCGTAGTCGCTGGCGAGCCAGTGGGTCAGCTTCTCCGCGTCCGCGACCGTACACTCCCGAAACCCCAGGTGAGCAAGGATCTCGGCCCGATGGCGCTTGATCGTGCGACCGGCCCACTGGTAGACGCCGAGCGAGGCGGCATCCACGTCCAACTGCCGCGCGACGAAATCGACTACGTCGTCGTGCGACTCCACCCGCCCCCGCGGGAACCGGCCAAATCGACCGTAGAACTTCAGCAACAGCACAAAGCCGAGCTGGGTGTCGCGGTGTTTCGCCGCGACCAGGTCCTGCTCGGCACGGACCAACGTCCAGTGCTCAACCAGGTCCCCGAGATTCATCGAAGGACGTTTCACGGCCGGAGGTCATTCCGACGCTCGACACACCTCCAACAGCCCTCATGCCTAGATCATCTATTTGACCCCTGGTGTCGCGGTTCTTACCAACACCCCCGGTAGCGCTCGCACCAGATTATCGAATTACTATTACGCGATAATCTGATAATAGCCCCGAGTGGACTGGCGTGGGCTGCCGGAGCGCCACAGCGAGGGATGCACCATAATGACAGTTCTTTGGCGTAAGGAATTGCGCTGGTGTAGTCCGGGTTCCTGTGGCACAGATAAGAAACAACCCGCCAGTTCCTGAGGCGGGCTGGTGAACTGGCAAGCCGTTCCCTGTGCCACCACGCGGCCACGGGCCCATGCAGCGGCTGCCGCCGTGAGCAGCCGCTGCGCAAGAAGTACTGCCGGCTGTGCTGGTGCCAGGCCCGCGCCGAGGCCAGGGCGACCGGTCGGCTGCACGGCAACGCCACCGCCGTGCACTCTCTGGCCCAGGTCGGCGACCACCATCAACTGCCCAACACCGCCAACCCGCACCTGATCATCAACCAGATGAGCGCCGTTAAGACCAGCCCGGTCAGCACGTTCTCCTTCAGGAAGACCCTGCGGGGCGCGAGTTCGAGATGGACCCGTTCGACCTGTTCGCCGATTCGCCGGCGCCGTACTGCTGGTATGGCATCACACCAACGCTGTTCGACGCGCCGTCCCGCCTCGACACCCGGCCGATGAACTGGACAGCGCACTTCGACCTTGTCGACCAGCGTGGTCGGGGGAAGTGACAGTCTGGAGGCTCGCTGTCCCGTCGTCCAGTCGCGCTCCAGATTCTGTCCAGTGCCGGGCGCCATATTCGGATTCTCCCGATGGCGGAGTCGCCCCATCGGAACCCGACCGAGGAGCTGGCCACATGAGTCGACCGTCCGCCGGATCGAGGTCCGGCATCGCAACAACACTGCGGCTGGTGGTAGCCGCGCTGGTCACGTTGGCAGCGTGCGCCGTCATCGCGACACCGGCCTCTGCGGCACCGGCGCCCGCACCGGCACCGGCCGGCGACCTGGCCGTGGGCAAGGGCCACCCGGTGGCCCCGGGGATTTTCACCGTCCAGAAGGGCAAGCCCGACCTTTCCCAGATGACGCAGATGCCCACCTCCGCCAAGACCGCCGCCGTTTCGCAGTTCAACTGCTACTACGGGTACTACCCGCCGGGCTACTCCATCGACTTCTACTGCTACGTCTACACCGGTGCGATCCAGATCTACCTGGAATGCACCGACCCGCTGATCCGTGGGTACAGCCCGGTGCTGCCGGCTCCGGGGGCGTACAGCCTTCGCGCCGTCTGCGGGCCGCCAGCGGTGTGGTCCTACTGGAACGTCGTGGACGCGTAATAGGCCGGTCGTCAACCGACCGGGCCGGGGCGACCAAGCTGCACGCTGGTCGCCCCCCAGTTTCTGCGCGACCCGGTTGGGCAGTCAGCCGGCGTTGCGCATCTAAGAAACAACCCGCCAGTTCCGGAGGCGGACTGGTGAACTGGCAAGCCGTTCCCTGTGCATGGACATCGACTTCCGCTACGGCGAAACCAGCGGGCGCGTATCCGTCTCCTGCGTACCCAAGATGACCCCACCGCACTCGGCAAGACGACCCGCGATCGCGGCCTTCCCGTCTGCACAGCCACAGTCCACTCCACCGGCCATGGCTACTGGGCGCTGCTGGGATGGGTGCAACTGGTCCGCTATCCCGGCAACGCCTCACAAGGCCGCGAGTTCGAGATGGACCCGTTCGACCTGTTCGCCGATTCGAGCGACTTGTGGCACCACTGGCCGGTTCTCGTGGGGCTACTCGGTCAACGACGACGGCGATGTCCGCCTCACCCCGCCCAACCGCCTCACCGGCGCGGACTGGGAAACCCACAACGCGCACCTCATCAGGCAGTACCCCCACTGGACCTTCGGCGACGGCTCCACGCTCGGGGAATCCAGCAGCCGAACCGCCGATTCCAGCGAACCCAAGGAGCCAGGCACGCTGCCCAGCACCAACCCGGTCGACCAGCCATCAACTTCTGCGAAGGATGCGGGAGACCTGCGATGACAACAGATCCCCCAACACCCTTCACGGATGCCCGCAGCCTCGAACGCCCCGGCCTCTTCGTCGATCAGGCGTAGGTCGGGATGACCGACCAGCAGCCGCCGCCGTGCGGCCACATGGGGTAGCCGGCCTTGTAGTTGACCATGTCGATGAGTGCCGTGCCGGTGGCCTTGCCGACAATGCCGTCGACGCCCAGGCCGAAGAAGCGCTGGAAGTTCTCGACGGCGCCCTTGGTCGCCTGCCCGAAGCGGCCATCGACAGTCAGGCCCTGGCCACCGACGTAGTTCAGGCCGGCCTGGACGCATCGCACCCCGGACGTGTTGGACGAACCCAGCCCGATGTTGCCGACCGTCGGCGACGCCTGGGCGGGCGCCACGGACACCCCGAGGAGCAGGGCGACCGTGGCGAGCACACCGATCAGGACACCCGACAGTCTCTTTACTGGCTTCACAGGCCCTCCTCTGCCGCGACTGACATGCCACTCCCGTTGTGAAGGGCGTGGCTGGCAACCTCTGCGGTTGCCGCCTCAGCATCCGGCGGGGCTGTGGGTCGAGTTCTCAACGGATTGTCGACGGCCGCGGGCGTGGGCTGGATCGTCAGCCGGCCAGCTTGGCGCGGACCTGCTCGGCCTCGGGGTGTCCGAGCTGATCGAGGATCTCCAGGGTGCGCTGCCAGATTCGCTGGGACTCGCCGATGTCACCCGCCGCCCGGCGGGTGTCGCCGAGATGGTTGAGGACCGCGGCCTCGGAGTAGCGGTCGCCGAAGCCGCGGATCAGCTCGAGGGCGTGCTCGTAGCAGACCGCGGCCTGGTGGTGGTCGCCGAGCTGGTGATGGGCGTAGCCGAGGCTGTCCCAGGTGTCGGCCTCGCCGGGACGGTCCCCGATCTCCCGATGCAGGACGATGGCCTGCTGGCAGTGAGTCAGCGCCTGCCGGTGGTCGCCGAGCAGGGTGTGGAACCAGCCGACGGAGTTCAGCGCCCTGGCCTGCCCGCCCCGGTGGCCGGCGATCCGGTACAGCTCGAGTGCCTGTTGGGCGTGGCGCAGTGCCTCCCCGCAGCGCCCCTTCTGCTCGCACACCCAGGCCAGACCACGGTGTGTGTACGCCTGGCCGGTGTGGTCGCCCAACTCGCAGAAGAGCGCGAGCGCCTCCCGATAGTGGGTGTACGCGTCGTCCTCCCGCCCCTGCCGGGCATAGGCGCGGGCCAGACCCCGATGGGCGTACGCCTGACCGGTGCGGTCGGCCAGCCGTCGCGCCGCAGCCAGCGCGGCGGTATGGGCGGTGATCTGGTCCTGCCAGTGCCCGCCCCGGTCGAAGAAGTCGGTGAGGGTCCAGGTCAGCTGCCAGGTGTGGGTGCCGAACCCGACCCGGACGGCCAGCCGGACGACCTCGAGCAGGACGGCGTGCTCGACGGTGAACCACTCTGTCGCCCGAGCTTCGTCGCCGAGTTCCTCGGGCGTCGTCCCGGGATGGACGTCGGCCAGGGTGATCAGGTCGCGGTGCGGGTCCAGCAGCCGGGCGGCGCGGTGCGCGGTGTGCAGGTAATGGTCGAGCACCCGCCGCACCGCCGTGTTCCGGTCGTCCTCGTCGTCGAGGGCATGGGCGAGTTCGGTGGCGTAGGCACGCAGCAGGTCGTGCAGAACGTACCGGCCCTGGGCCTGCTTGGCGACGAGGTGGGCGCGGGTGAGTTCGGCGAGCAGCGGTCCCACGTGCGCGGGTGGGGTGCCGTCGAGGCTTGCGGCGGCGGGAAGGCCGATGTCCGGGCCGGGGTGTACCCCGAGTAACCGGAACAGCCTCGACGCGCCGGGGCTGAGCGCCCGGTACGACGAGGAGAACACGGACCGGGCGTCGATCGCCGCATCGGCGCCGGCGAACGCGTCCAGGCTGCCCCGGGTGTCGCGCAGTTCACCGGCCAACGTTGCCAGCGGCAGGCTCGGATCGATGGCTGCCCGGGCCGCCACGATCGCCAGCGCCAGCGGCAGCCGCGCGCACCGGGTGATGATCTCGTCGACGGCCGGCAGTTCGCCCGCCACCCGGGCCGGTCCGAGACGGCGGGACAGCAGTTGTCGTGCCTCGTCGACCGGGAGTAGGTCCAGCGCGATGGGACGGGCACCTTCGGTGGCGACCAGGCCGGGCAGCTGGTTCCGGCTGGTCACCACCACCAGGCAGCCCGGTGCGCCGGGTAGCAGCGGGCGGACCTGGTCGGCGTCCCGGGCATTGTCCAGCACGACCAGTACCCGCCGGCCGGCCAGCAGGCTGCGGTAGAGGCCGATCTGGGCGTCCACCCCGGCCGGGACCTGCTGCGGCGGTACCGCGAACGCGTCGAGGAACCCGCGCACCGCCTCGGCCGGGTTCATCACCGAGCCGCCCGGGCCGAACCCGCGCAGGTTCACGTACAACTGTCCGTCGCCGAACCGGTCGGCCACCCGATGCGCCCAGTGCACCGCCAGCGCGGTCTTGCCCACCCCGGCGGTGCCGGACAGCGCCGAGATGACCACTGCGGTGGGCTGTTCGGCGGCCCGGTCCAGGATGGTGTCGAGCTGATCCAGCTCACCGCCGCGGCCGGCGAACCCGTACACGTCAGGCGGCAGTTGCGCCGGCACGTGCCGGCTTGGCGCCGTGGGTGGCGTGGGTGCGGCCCGGTCGAGCTCTCCGCGCAGGATCGCCACGTGCAGGGCCCGCAGTGTGGCTCCGGGCTCGACGCCGAGCTCGTCGGCCAGCCGCTGGCGGGTCGTGGCGTACCGGTCCACGGCTTCCGCGTCGCGACCGGTGGCGTGCAGGGCCCGCATCAGGGCGCCGGCCAACGGCTCGACCAGCGGGTACTCGTCGAGCAGGTCGGTCAGCGGGCCGACGACGACGATCGGGTTGCCGATCTGTAGTTCGGCCTGGGCCCAGGCCAGCACCGCGTCGAGATGCTGCTGCCGGCACCTCTCGCGGGTCCGCTCCACCCATCGCCCACTCAGGCCGGTGAGTGGCTCGCCGTGCCAGAGATCCAGGGCCTCGCGCAACATCGCGGCCCGTCGGTCTCCGGAGCAGTGCGACTCACCCGCCCGCCTTACCAGGTCACGAAACCGGTGCAGGTCCACCCGGAGACGGTCGATGTCGAGGACGTATCCTGCGGCGGTGCGGCGCACCGGTCGCACAGGCCGGTTGTCGGTGGTGTCGGAGTGCTCCAGCAGGCGCCGGATCCGGGTGACATAGGTGTGCAGCGTCCGGCGTGCGCGCGGCGGTGCGGCCGGGCCCCATACCCGGTCGACCAGGACGTCGACGGAGACCGGTCGGCCCGCGTCGATGGCCAGGGCCGCCAGCACCGCGCACTGCTGCGGCGGCCCGACCGGTACCACGCGAGCAGCTACCCGGATCTGCACCTGCCCCAGCATCCGCAACTCCATCGCCAGCCTCCGGCCGCTCCCGCCTCGCTGCTTGCAGCAACACTCAACGCGCAACACTGCGTCGACATGGTATAGGCAGATAGTTGCCATCGTTGATTTTCCAGTGCCCGGCCCGGGTACGGGACGGAGGTTTCGGCGTCGGCGTCAATCCGTTGCGCGGCCGTAGCTGGCGCGTCCCTCGGCGACCTGGCGTGCCTGCCGTTCGCGCCAGCGCTTCTGCGCGTCACTGTTGCACCGTCGGCAGACCTTGCGATAGCGACCGGTGCGGGCATCGATCTCGCGATCGTGTCCATTGCGGCACCGAGGCTGCTGCCTGCGACTACGACAGTTCTCGGCACGGCTGACCTGACGCAGGTGGGTCGGCTCGATGCAGTCCGGCACGGCGCAGACCTGGTCGACCTCCAGCTCGGGATCGTAGCCGCCGACGAAGACGACATATGCGGCGATGTGTGCCCATGCCCGACCGGCGACCTTCTGGTGCACGCCTCGCCGGCTTCCGTAGCCGCGTACGATCAGGCAGCCGTCCGCCACGCGTGCCGAGCGGTCCAACAGGTACGTCCGGAGTGTTTCCTCGGTGAAATGGCGGGACAGTCCGCTGATCCGGGAGAGCACGTCGAGAGGATAGCGGGGCCGCTCCGATTGTCCTGGCGGTCGGCGGTGGCACCCGCCGGGGACGGTCGGTCAACGACACCCGCCACCCTGCGGCGTGTCGTCCCGGCCGCGATGCCTTTCCTCACGTACGCTTTTCGACTCGTACGGCGTCGGGCACCCGAGGAAGAAGTCGAATGCCGCCTTCCGAAGCCGTGCCCCGCAGGTCGAGCACTCCGGCACTGACGGCCGCCGGGCCCGCCGACTTCACCGAGGCCTGGCTGGACAACCGGCGGCTGTCCACGCACACCCGCGAGGCGTACCGGCGGGATGTCGCCGGCTGGCTGCGCTGGTGCGGAGAGCACGACCTCGATCCGCTGCGGGCGACGTTCCTCGACGTCAACGCGTACGCCCGTGAGCTGGAGGCGACGCTGGCGCTCCGCAGTGGCCGCCCGCTCAGCCCGGCCACCGTCGCCCGCCGCCTCTCCGCGCTGTCCAGCTGGTACGACTTCCTGGTCAAGCTGCACGCCGTCGAAGCCAATCCGGTGGCCGCCGCCGACCGCCCGCGAGTCGACCGGGACCACTCCGCCACCGTCGGGTTGACCCCCGACGAGGTCGATGCGCTGCTGAGGGCGGCCGAGGCCGACACCGGGCCGACCGCCGTCCGCAATCGCGCCACCATCGCCCTCTTGGCCGACCTGGGTCTGCGGGTCGGCGAACTGATCTCGCTGGACCTGACCGACCTGGGCACCGAGCGTGGGCATCGCAGCATCCGCTTCGTCGGCAAGGGCGGCAAGGTCCGCCGCCGCGCCCTCACCCCCGGCACCGCGTACGCGGTGGATGCCTATCTGGCCGCCAGGGCCGCCGCCCAGGGGCTGAGCGTGCCGGAGTTGACCGGTCCGCTGCTGGTCACCGCGACCGGTGCCCGGCTGGACCGCAACGCGGTGTTCCGGCTGGTCCGCCGACTCGCCCGGGCCGCGGGGATACACGCCTGGGCGAGGCTGTCGCCGCACTCGCTGCGGCACGCGTTCGCCACCACCGCCCGGGCCGAAGGGGTGTCGTTGGAGGACGTGCAGGACGCGATGGGGCACGCGGACCCGCGCACGACCCGCCGCTACGACCGAGACCGGCACAACCTCGACCGCGACCCCGCGTACGTCATCTGGGCGGCTCGGGCCCGCCGCCGTCGCTAGCAGGACGGGACCGGCGGGGCAGTGGGGGCCTTCGTATCCCGTGGAAGGCGCTCGTCAACCGTTGCGTGGACCGGCGACCGGTCCGAGCAGGTGCGCGTTCATCGTGACCACGAGCTGACCCAGTTCGCCGATCTCGACGATCTCGACCCCGCCGCCGCGGAGGGTCTCCACGCCGTCGCAGTCGGCGAAGAGCAGCGGTTCCCGCAGCGCCAGCACCACCCGCGCGATGCCGGCATCGAGCAGCAGGTCGGTGCAGGGATCCGGCCGTGACCTGCGGACGGTGCACGGCTCCATCGAGGTGTAGAGGGTTGCCTGGGACAGATCCGGGACTACGCGGTCGGCGAGTTTGGTCAGGGCGGCCTCCTCCGCGTGGTGATGCGGGTCGGTCTCGCCCGTGTAGCCGGTGGCCAACACGTCGCCGCGCCGGTCGACGATGATGGCACCGACCGCGTAGTGGGTCAGCGAGGGTGGTGACAACCGGGACAGCTCGATGGCCTTCCTCAGCCATCGGCGATCCTGTGCCGGGTCACCGGCGTTCATGCCGTGCCGGAAGGGCTCGGTCGCCGTCCATGATCATCTGTACCGCCGCCGGCCGCCGAGCGGGCCGAGAACGGCCCGCTCGGGCGATGCGCCAGTTCCGCGTCTCCGGCACGATGACCGGTCCTGTTCCGCGCCCGCGACGCATGCCCCCGCCTCCCCGAGCCTCTGTTCGGCCATCCCGCACTCCGTACGCTACGGCCGCGGTCGGGTCTACCGCACCCTGGTGGACGACGACGCCATCATGAACGAGATCACCGACCGGGCGGCGGCCGGGGCCGTGGTGACGTGTCGGGTCGTTGCCGCTGCGTACCGCCGGTTGGTGGGCACGGGGCGGTCGTCCGGGCCGACCTCGTCGACTCGGAGCACCTCCCGACGACCGGCGCCCGCCGGTCGGCACGTCCGGAGGAGGTCGACCCCCGCCGGTGTTCGCGGGTGGCGGACCCGGCCGATACGGCGCCAGCCTGCGGGATTACGTCCGTGGACCGATGCCGTGCCGGCCGGTCGGTGGCTAGTCTCGCCGGGTGGACGCCACCCTGCACCTGCTCCGGCCACCGCTGCGGTACCGCCTGCCGGCGGCGGCGCGCACGGCCGTGATCTGGTGCGCACTCGCCGCGTTCCCGATGGCACTGGCCCTTACCGTGGCGATCGTCCCGGACGGCCCCGGCCGTTACCACCAGAGCATGCTGGAGACGATCCCCCGGTACGCGCTGCCGGCCCTGGTGATGGCACTGCCCGCCGTCCTGCTGCGACGCGGCCCGCTGGCCGGCCTGGCGCTGATGCTGATCGCGTCGGCGACGATGACGGCCACGATCAGATCCTGGGATCAGGACTACCTCGTCGACCTGAGGTACCTGCAGCTGTTGGCGATCAACCTGGCCGTCGGGTTCGTCGCGGCGACCAGGTCCCGGCGGCTGTCGGTGCCGGTCGCCGCGCTGACGCTCTGCGCGGAGATCGCCATCGGCTACCTCGACCCTGGCGACAACGCCGTCTACCAGCCGGAGATCCCCGCCCTGGCGATGCTGGCCACCTGGATGATCGGCAACTCGGTACGGGCCCGGCGCCGGTACGCCGAGGCGCTGCGGTCGCAGGCCACCGCCCAGGCGGTCACCGCCGAACGGCTGCGGATCGCCCGTGAGCTGCACGACATGGTGGCGCACAGCATCGGCGTCATCGCGATCCAGGCCGGGGTGGGCAGCCGGGTGATCCAGACCCAGCCGGCCGAGGCCGGCGCCGCGCTGCGGGTGATCGAGACGACCAGCCGGGAGACCCTCGCCGGCCTGCGCCGGGTGCTCGGCGGGCTGCGTCAGGGGGACTCGTCCGACCCGGCGCCCCGGGATCCGGCGCCCGGGCTCGCCGACCTCGACGGGCTGCTCCGGGCGACTTCGGAGGCCGGCGTCCGGGTCGAGCTGTGCCGGCGGGGTGGGCCGCGTCCGCTGCCCGCCGACATCGAGCTGTCCGCGTACCGGATCGTGCAGGAGGCGGTGACCAATGTCGTCCGGCACGCCCGTACGGCACGGTGCCGGGTGATTCTCGACTACCGGGCCGACGACCTGTGCGTCGAGGTCGTCGACGAGGGGCGCGGCGGCCCGGTCGCGGCCACCGGGTTCGGGATCACCGGGATGCGGGAGCGGGTCGGCCTGCTGCACGGCGACTTCGAGGCCGGACCGCTGCCCGGCGGCGGTTTCCGGGTGGCGGCCCGGTTGCCGCTGCCGGAGACCGTTCCCACCCCGGCGGTGCCGCGATGAGTGTTCGGGTGGTACTCGTCGACGACCAGCCCCTGGTCCGTTCCGGGCTGCGGGTACTCGTCGCCGACACCCCCGACCTGTCGGTGGTGGGGGAGGCGGGTACGGGCGCGGAGGCGGTCCAGCTGGCCCGGGAGATCCGGCCCGACGTGGTGGTGATGGACATCCGGATGCCGGGCATGGACGGCATCGAGGCGACCCGGCGGATCGTGGCCGGTAACGGAGCGACCCGGGTGCTGGTGCTGACCACCTTCGACGAGGACGAGCACGTCTACGGCGCACTCCGGGCCGGTGCCAGCGGTTTCCTGGTCAAGGACATGGCAGTGGACGACATCCTCGGGGCGATCCGGGTGGTCGCCGCGGGTGACGCCCTGATCGCGCCGAGCGTGACCCGCCGGCTGATCGCCGGCTTCGTCGAGGCCGCCCCGGCGGTGGCCCGTCCGGTACGCCCGGTCGCCGGCATCACCGAGCGGGAGCGTGAGGTGCTGACCCTGGTCGGGCAGGGCCGTTCGAACGGTGAGATCGCCGAGGAGCTGTTCATCACGATGGCGACCACCAAGTCGCACGTGGCCCGGCTGCTGGCCAAACTCGGCGCCCGGGACCGGGTACAGCTCGTGATCATCGCGTACGAGTTGGGGCTGGTCGGGCCGGGCCGCTGACCCCGACACACGCGTGCGGGCGTCTCCGCCGATGCCGCCGGGCGTACCATCGCCGATATGGCAGGCAAGGTCGTGCTCAGCCTGAACCCGGACACGCTCGCCGGACCCCGTGCCGCGTGAAGCGGGGCGAGATCTGGACCGTCGGCGACCGTACCCAGCAGGCCAGGCACCGGGTCATCGTGCTCTCCGGCGAGGGGCACAACGACCGGCCCTCCGCGTCCCCGTACTGTGCCCCGATCGTCCGGCAGCGCGGCAGTGGTGAACTGCCGCCGTTCGTGGTGCCGCTGGCCGAGACGGATCCGGTGACCGGGGTCGTGGTGGTGAACCGGCTGCGCCGGGTGCCGTCGGCGGTGGCGGTGGAGCGGGTGGGGATGGCGACCGGCGCGAGCATGGCCCGGATCGGCGAGGCGTTGCGAGACCTGTTCGAGTGGTGACCGCCCGGCCAGGCCGCCCCCGCGCCGCGTCGCGCCGACCGTTCGGCCGGCGCGGGAACCGGTAGCGGGACGGTAGCGGGAAAACCGCTGGACGGTAACGCCAGAATGACCAGGTGGAAAGCTATGTGGCCCAGGGCTGGACGATCCGCGCCGAACCCGTCGACGGCCCGGTGGCGGACGCCCTGCTGAGGGACTACTACGCCGAGATCGTCAGCCGCTACCATCGCCGGCCGGCCCTCGACGCCGAGATCGAGCAGGTGCTGGTGGAGGAGCCGAGCGGTGACCTGCGCCCGCCGACCGGGCTGTTCCTGGTCGGCTGGTACCACGACGAGCCGACCGGTTGTGCCGGCGTACGGCTGGACGCCCTGCCGTACGCCGAGGTGACCCGGGTGTTCGTCCGGGCGGCTGCGCGCCGGCGCGGGGGCGGAGCGCGGCTGCTCGCCGCCGTGGAGCAGGCCGCGGCGGCGCGCGGCGCGACGACGATGCGGCTGGACACCCGGCACGACCTGGTGGAGGCCAGGGCGCTGTACGTCCGGCACGGCTACCGGGAGGTGCCCGCCTACTCGGAGGCGCCGTATGCCGAGCACTGGTTCGAGAAGCGAATGAGCTGACCGGCAGAGCCGGGGTTGACGCCGGAGCCATCGCGCGGTAACAAGGAAGAGAAGTTGAGTCACCTCGACTCAACCCGACCTTCGACCCAGGAGAACCGAGGAGGACCGACGATGTTGATGCGTACCGACCCGTTTCGTGAGATCGACCGGATCGCCGAGCACTTCTTCGGCACCAGCAGCCGACCGGCGGTCATGCATCTGGACGCCTACCGCGACGGCGACTACTTCTACGCCGCGTTCGACCTGCCCGGCGTCGATTCGGAGAGCATCGAGTGCACCGTGGAGCGCAACGTGCTCACCGTCCGGGCCGAACGGCGCCGGCCGACCGGCGACAAGGTGGAGCTCGTCGCCGCGGAACGGCCGATGGGGGTCTTCACCCGCCAGCTCTTCCTCGGCGACACGCTCGACACGGACAAGCTCGAGGCGGGTTACGAGGCCGGGGTGCTGACCCTGCGCATCCCGGTGGCCGAGCGGGCCAAGCCGCGCCGGGTCGAGGTCGCCGTCTCCGGCGCCACTCCCCGCCAGATCAACTCCTAATCTCCGCCACCCGCCGCCGCGCGACGCGCGCCCGTCCGGTCGAACCGGACCGGCGCGCGTCGGCCGTCCGGCCAGCGATTCCGGCTGCGCCAGCGATCGCCCCGATCAGCCCGGGCACCTCCGGCGCGACCGCCCGGCCGCCGGGAGTTGGAGATCGTCGGGCGCGTCTGGCGGGGGATCGGGCGAATGGTCTGAAAAACTTCCTCACGTGTCCCGATCCACCCTGGTTCGCCGGCCGGCGGCCCGACCGGTGCCGGTCTCCACCCCGGCCGACTTCACCGACGCCTGGCTGCGTAACCGCCGGTTGTCCGAACACACCCGGGCCGCGTACCGGCGGGACATCGCCGGCTGGCTCGGCTGGTGCGCCAGCCGGGAACTCGACCCGCTCGACGCGACCTTCCTCGACGTCAACACGTTCGCCCGCGAGCTGGAGGCGAGCGTCGACCCGCGCAGCCACCGCCCGCTGACCGCAGCCACGGTGGCCCGGAAGCTCTCCGCGTTGTCCAGCTGGTACACGTTCCTCGGCAAGCTCGGTGCGGTGCGGGCCAATCCGGTTTCCGGCGCCGACCGGCCCCGGGTCGACCGGGACCACTCCGCCACGGTGGGTCTGACCTCGGACGAGGTCGACGCGCTGCTCGCCGCGGCCGAGGCCGACGCCGGCCCCAACGCGCTGCGCAACCGGGTGGTACTGGTTCTCCTCGCCGACCTCGGGCTGCGGGTCGGTGAGCTGGTCTCGCTGAACCTGGCCGACCTCGGTCGGGAGCGAGGGCACCGCAGCGTGCGGTTCGTCGGCAAGGGCGGCCGCGCCCGCCGCCGGGCGTTGACCCCGGGCTCGGCGTGCGCGGTGGACGCCTACCTGGCCGCCCGCGCCCTCGTGGCGGGGCGACCGGTGGAGCAGTTGACCGGAGCGCTCCTGGTGACCGCCACCGGCAACCGGCTCGACCGGCACGCCGTGTTCCGGCTGGTCCGGCGGCTGGCCCGGACGGCCGGCATTCCGGCCTGGGAACGACTCTCCCCGCACTCGCTGCGGCACGCCTTCGCCACCTCGGCCCGCGCCGAGGGAGTGCCGCTGGAGGACGTGCAGGATGCGATGGGACACGCCGACCCGCGCACCACCCGTCGCTACGACCGGGACCGGCACAACCTGGACCGGGACCCGGCGTACGCGATCTGGGCCGCCCGGGCCCGCCGCCACGGCTGAGCCGCTGGCCGCCACGCCCGCGCCACGCCGGCCAACCCGGCGCCCCTGCGTCCCGGTCTTGACAACGCCCCTGGCGCGGCAAATAATTCACCCAATAAACAAATTGTCCACCCGTTCGAGGGCGTCGGGTTCGTTCGGCTCGAACCAGCTCTCCGTAGACCACCTGCTCCGCTCCCCGCTGACCAACCGCACCACCTGCTCCGTACCCGACAACCCGGGAGGGACCGGTGCCACTCGTCGCCGGGGTCGACTCGTCGACCCAGTCGTGCAAGGTCGTCATCCGCGACGCCGAGACCGGGACGCTGGTGCGCGAGGGTCGCGCACCGCACCCCACCGGCACCGCCGTGCCGCCAGCGGCGTGGGCAGCCGCGCTGTCCGACGCGGTCGCGCAGGCCGGCGGACTGGACGACGTGGCGGCCGCCTCGATCGCCGGGCAGCAGCAGGGCATGGTGTGCCTGGACGCCGACGGCACGGTGGTCCGGGACGCCCTGCTGTGGAACGACACCCGCTCGGCCGGCGCCGCCGCAGACCTGATCTCTGATCTCGGCGGCGGCGAGGCCGGGCGACGAGCCTGGGCGGAGGCGGTCGGCCTGGTACCGGTGGCCAGTTTCACCGTCACCAAGCTGCGCTGGCTGGCCTCGGCAGAGCCGGACAACGCCGCCCGTACGGCCGCGGTCTGCCTGCCGCACGACTGGCTGACCTGGCGACTAGCAGGCGCACCAGGGCTAACTGCGCTGCGTACCGACCGCAGCGACGCCAGTGGAACCGGGTACTGGTCGGCCGCGACCGGTGAATACCGTCCGGACCTGTTCCGGTTGGCGTTCGGCCGCGACGACGTGCTGTTGCCGCAGGTGCTCGGCCCGACCGGGCGGGCCGGGCACCTGCCCAGCGGCGCACCGCTGGGCCCCGGCGCCGGTGACAGCGCCGCGGCGGCGCTGGGTGTCGACGCCGACCCGGGCGACGTGGTCGTGTCGATCGGCACCTCTGGCACGGTGTTCACCGTGGCGGACGTGCCGGTCGCCGACCCGAGCGGGATCGTGGCCGGGTTCGCCGACACGACCGGCCGCTTTCTCCCGCTAGTTTGCACGCTCAACGCCGCCCGGGTGCTCGACGCGGTCGCGACCATGCTGCGGGTGGATCACGCGGAACTGTCGGCGCTGGCGCTGTCCGCCCCGCCGGGCGCCGACGGGCTGGTCCTGGTGCCCTACCTGGAGGGCGAGCGCACACCGGACCGCCCGCACGCCACCGGAGCCGTGCATGGCCTGACCCTGCGGACCTCGACCCCCGCGCACCTGGCCCGCGCTGCGGTGGAGGGCATCCTGTGCGCACTCGCCGACGGGCTGGAAGCGATCGTCGCGCAGGGCACGACGGTCAACCGGGTCATCCTGGTCGGCGGCGGCGCCCGCTCGGCGGCGGTCCGCCGGATCGCGCCCACTGTCTTCGGCCGCCCCGTGCTCGCCCCACCGCTGGGGGAGTACGTCGCCGACGGCGCTGCCCGCCAAGCGGCCTGGGTGTTGTCGGGCGGGCAGCGGCCGCCGTCGTGGACGACCGGGCACGTGGAGACATACGAGGCGGACGCCATGCCAGCGATCCGCGAACGGTACGCGGTGGCTCGCGCCAGCGCCCTCGACCGCGCCAAGGTCTCCGACCGCGCCGGCTTAGCTGGTTGAGCAGAGCAGGTCCAGTTCGTGGTGTGCCTCCGCGGCGATGTCCGCGCCGCGCAGCCAGCGCCGCGCCCAGAGCCGGGCGGCCACCTCCGCCGTCTCGTCGCCGCCGGCCGCCTGCTCCACCAGCAGAGCGGTGGCCAGTGCGTGCGCCATCCGCAGCGCCAGCCCGCGCGCGCCGGCCAGCACCGCGACCGCCTCCGGGGTCACCTCGGCGATCGAGTCCCGCAGCTCCGCCGTCGCGGCGGCGAGCGCGTCGGCCAGCGCCGGGTGCAGCCGTCGGCCCAGGTCGGTGGCGGCGTCCAGCCGGGCCAGCAGCGGTGTACCCGCGTCCTCCCGGAGGACGGCCCGGAGCACGTCCAGCGCCAGCACGTTGGTGGTGCCCTCCCAGATCGGCAGCACCTGGGCGTCCCGCAGCAGCCGAGGTACCCCGGTGTCCTCGACGTACCCGGCGCCGCCGAAGCACTCGACGTACTCGCTGGCCGAGCTGACCGCCAGCCGCCCGGTGGCGAGCTTGGCCAGCGGCGCCACGATCCGCAGCTCGGCCGCGGCGGCCGGATCGGATCCCACCTCGACCCGGCCGAGCAGCGCGAACGCGTGCCCGGCCAGCATGAACGCCCCGGCCGCGTCCACCGCCAGGGTGCCGAGGGTGGCCCGGTGCAGGGGTGAGGTGATCAGGCGTCCGCCGGCCACCTGGCGTGCCTCGGCGTATGCCAGGGCGTAGCCGAGTCCTCGGCGCATACCGGCCGCGGCCGCCGCCGCGTTGTGCAACCGGGTCACCACGACCAGGGTCATCGCCCGGTTCAGCCCCGGCCCGGAGGGGTCGCCGAGCGGCCAGGCGTACGCGTCGTGCAGCCCGATCTCGGCGGTCGGCAGCGCCCGGGTGCCGAGCTTGTCCTTGAGCCGGCGCACCGTGATCCCCGGCGCCGGTGCGTCCCGGTCGGCGTCCGGCCCGGCCAGTGGCGAGTCGGCGGCGTAGCGCGGGACCAGGAACGGCACCAGCACCCGGCTACCCCGGCCGGCGCCCTCCGGGCGGGCCAGCGCGACCGCCAGCTCCGCGTCGGCGGCCGAGCAGAACCACTTCTCGCCGGTGAGCCGCCAGGAGCCGTCGGCGGCGGGCCGACCGGTGGTGGTCGACCGGGCCAGGTCGGAGCCACCCTGCGACTCGGTCATCCACTGGCCGCTGCTGACCGCCTCCGCCGGGTCGGTCGCGGTCAGTCGGGGCAGCCACGCGTCTCGGACCGCCGGGTCGACCTCGGGGCGGGTGAGTAGCGCCGCGGCGCCGTCGCTCATCGCCACCGGGCAGGAGAAGGTCGCCGACTCCGGGCCGTACAGGTGCAGCAGCGCGTGCTGGACGACCCGGGCCGCCGCCCCCCAGGTGCTCCGGGCCTGCGCCAGGTAGGGCAGCGCGACCACCGCGTGTCGGGCGGCGGCCGCGCGCTGGGCCTGCCAGCCGGCGGAGGTCTCGATCCGGTCGATCCTGGCACCCCAGGGTCCGTAGCGGACCAGGGTCGGCGGGTGCGCCTCGGCGTCGGCGTGCGCGGCCCGCAGTGGCCCGGTGACATCGGTGGCGAGCGCGGTGAGTCGGTCCACGGCGGCGGCGTGCCCGTCCGGGCCGAGCTGGCGGTCCAGCCAGGACCGCAGCAGCCGGTCGCTGGAGTACGGATCGGCGGGTACCGGAACCGCCTGCAGGTAGCGCTGCATCGTCGTCGTCCTCGGGGGCGAGGGCCGGCCGGTGGGCCGGCGAGAGCTGGCGGGGATGGTCCCGACCGTAGACCACGGCGGGCCCTCGGCGGCACCGCCCGACCGATCATGGGCGGTGCATCGCCGGTAACGGCTGTCCGGGGTCCGGTCGGTGCCGGAACCCGGCCGGTTCGGCACCCACCGGCCGTGGCGGCTCTCTACCGTCGGTGGCATGGGCTACGAGCTGCCCGACGGGCGTGCGGCCCGGCGACCTCGCCGGTTCCGGGGTGTGCTGTCGGTGGTCGCCGCCGGACTCTTCGTCTGCTGTGTGGGTGCCGCCGGCCTCGGGGCCTGGAACTACCAGCACGTGCGGCAGTCCTCCGGCGCGGCCCAGGACGCCGCCGAGGCGTTCCTGCAGGATGTGACCAGCGGTGACGCGGGCGGCGCCTACGACCGGCTCTGCGGGGACACCCGGGAGCGGTGGAGCCGTGAGGAGTTCGAGCGGCGGCTCTCCGTGCCGCCGACGATCAGCCGGTACGCCATCGACGACGTCACGGTCGCCAGCGACCGAGGTCAGCTCCGGGCGACCGCGACGGCGACACTGACCCGCCGGTCCGGTGCCGTGGATCGGCGGGAGATGCCGATGGTCAAGGATGGTGACCAGTGGCGGATCTGCGGCGACCCGTTCTGAATCCTGCATGGGCCGGGGTACTGCCGGGCGACCGTGCTCCGGGGCGGGACGGGGCGACCGTGGGCCGCCGGAACCGCACCGGGATGATCGCCGGTCAGCGGCTGCCGCCCAGGTCGCCGGAGCGGAAGTGTCGTCGGCAGAGCACCTGGTAACGCACCTCGGCCGCGTCGACGGTGTCCCCGATGACCACCTGCTCGCCCTCCCGGGCCACGGCGCCGTCGACCACCCGGGCGTTGAGCTGCCCCGGGCGCCCGCACCAGCACAACACCTCGACCTGGATCCGGGTCACCTCGTCGGCGAGTTCGAACAGCCGCTGTGCCGCCGGAAACAGGCAGGACCGGAAGTCGCTGGCCAGACCGAACGCGAAGACGTCCACGTCGTAGCGGTCGACCAGTTCGGCCATCTGTTCGATGTGCCGGACCGTGTAGAAGCACGCCTCGTCGCAGATCAGGTAGTCGAGCCGGTCGCCCTCGGCCCACCGGGCCCTGACCAGCTCGCGGAGGTCCAGGTCCTCGGTGACCTCGATGGCCTCGTGGGCCAGGCCGATCCGGGTGGTGATCTGCGGGCCGAGCGAACGGTCGATCCTGGTCAGTACCAGCCCGCGGCGCCCCTGCCGGGCATGGTTGTAGTTCATCTGCAGGGCCATGGTCGACTTGCCGCAGTCCATCGGGCCCCAGAAGAACTTGAGGGCGGCGCCATGCCGCAACCTTCCGTCGCCGGCCGCGAAGCACGCCTGGGCGAGCGCGGATCCGTCGTCGGCGGGCACGGTCGGGCGGGTACGGTTGTCGTCGCTCACGGTCCGGGAGCCTAGGCCACCAGGAGTTTCCGGTTCGACCCGCCGTGTCGTCGACCACGGTGCCATCAGCCCGGCTCGGTGCTCCCGTCCGGTTGCCGGGTGCCGGCGGCCCGGGGACGCTGCCCGGCGGACAACGCCGGCACGAGATGCTGGTCGACGAGGGTCCGCAGCTCCGCGGCGAGACTCCGGTCGTCCTGCACCAGCTCCCGCAGCCGGCGTTGCCAGGTGTCGGCGAGGGCCCGCTCCAGGGCGGGGTCGGCGGCGTGCCGGGCGGCGAGCACCTCGGCGCGTACCTCGGTCAGGTCGGCGGCCACGTCGTCCGCCTCCGCCGGCCGGATCCGCCGCCAGAACGCGACCAGCTCGGCCCGGGCCGCCGGCCAGCCGGCGCCGGCCATCGCGCCGACCAGCGCCGTACCGGCCGCCACCTCGATCGGCTCCATACCGCGCCTCCTGCCACGCATCCGCCCCGGGCACAACCCTAGGCCAGATCGCGCGGCAGGGCGGCCGGTAACCGTGCTGACCCGGGCCGCCTCCGCCGGCGTGCCGGGTCAGCTGACGCCCACCAGGCGCCAGCGGTTGTCGGCGCTGCCGTTGTCGGAGTCCTGGACGGCCTGCGCGCCCCAGGCGGTGGAGCCGTCGAGGACGCCGAGGAGTTTGCCGCTGTGGACGTTGCGGATCCGGTAGGTGCCGTCGCCGTTGTCGATCAGTGTCCAGCGGTGGTCGGCGGTGCCGTTGTCCGCCCACTGCAGGACGCGGGCGTTGTCCGCGGTCGACATGTCCTGCACACCGAGGACCTTGCCGCTGTTGACGTTGCGGAACCGTACCGCGTTGCCGTCGGGCACCATGACCCAGCGGTGGTCGGCGGTGCCGGTGTCGCCCCACATCACGGCCAGGCCGCCGTCGGCGGTGGACATGTCCCGCACCCCGAGGACCAGGCCGGTGGCGGCGTTGGTCAGCTTGTAGGTGGAGCCGGTGCCGCCACCCGAGCCGGTGTTCCAGTAGACGGTGTAGTTGAAGCCGTGCGCGTCGTGGAACGGGGCGAGGTTGACCGTCGAGCCGTTCGCGGTCGCGGTGAAGGCCAGCGAGCTGGTGCTGGTCCGGGTGATCGACGAAACGGTCAACGACGGCAGCGAGCCGAGCGTGGAGTTGCCGTAGTTGCCGCAGAGCACCGCCGGGCCGTAGGTGATCGCCTGGACGTCGCCGTTGTCGTTGGCGGCCTGCATGATCACCCGCATGGGCAGCCGGACGGTGACGGTGTCGCCGGCGGACCAGGTGCGGGTGACGGTGGCGTAGCTGCCCGGCGTCGTCGCCACGTTCTGCGGCTGGCCGTTGACGCTGACCGTCGCGCCGGTGGTCCAGGCCGGGATCCGGAACCGGATGCCCCACGAGCCGCTCATCGTCCCGGCCAGGGTCAGGGTGGTGGTGTCGCTCACCGGATAGTTGGTGCTCTGGGTGACCGTGATGCCTCGCTGCGACCAGTCCAGCACCGAGGGCACGAACAGGTTCACCGTCAGGGTGTCGCCGTTGTGGAAGTAGATGGAGTCCATCAACTTCGTGTTCGTCTCGATCCCGGTGCCCTGGCAGCACCAGAACGAGTTGTAGTCGGTACTCCAGGTGCCGCCGCCCCACGCCGGTCCCACACCCCGGCGGCCCCCGGGGCGCAACGGTGTGAAGTACGTGATGTGGCCGTGGCTGTCGGCCGGGTTCTGCGCGCCGACCAGGTGGTTGAGCAGCGCCCGCTCGTAGTAGTCGAAGTAGGCGACCCGGTCCGGTTCGGTCAACCAGAGCTCCCGGGTCAGCTTCAGCATGTTGTAGGTGTTGCAGTGCTCGCAGGTGTCGTTGCCGAGGTAGCCCGCGATGGCGTTGGGCGGGCGGAAGTGCTCCGCCTGACTGTTGCCGCCGATCGCGTACGTGTGCGCGTTGACGGTGATGTTCCACGCGTTGCGGGCGATGTCGCGGTAGCGGGTGGTGCCGGTGGCCTTGTACTCGCGGGCGGCGCCCACCCACTTGGGTACCTGGGTGTTCGCGTGCAGGCCGTTGAGCCGGTCCTGGTTGGCCGCGAGCGGGTCGAAGACCGCGGCGTGGTCGAACCGTCGTGCGGTGGTCAGCCAGCGGCTGTCGCCGGTCTGCTGGTAGATGTCGGTCAGCACGGCGTTCATCCCGCCGAACTCGGTGCCGAGCATCGCCTGCATCTGGCTGCCGCTCAGCCGCGCGGTACGGGTGTCCACCCAGCCGGCGAGGGCCAGCAACACGGTACGCGCCTGGGTGTTGCCGGTGTACCGCCACACGTCCAGCAGACCCGCCAGGGTCTTGTCGATGCAGTAGTAGGGCACGTTGCCGTTGTTCAGGGTGCGTTGTTCGACGGCGGTGAAGTCCGACTCCGGGAAGCCGGACAGGTAGCCGGTGGCGAATCCGGCGGCCCCGTTGTTCGCCTGACACCTGGCCAACTCGGCGACCATGTGGTTCGCCTTGTCCCGGCAGGTGGTGTCGCCGAGCACCGCGTACGCCTGGGCCCATGCGGTCAGGAAGTGCCCCTGCATGTGGGTGCGGAACGGAAACGTCGGCGCGTCCCAGCCACCGTTCGACGCGGCCCCGTTGGTCGACAGCCGGTGGTTGGCCCGGAAGTTGTAGAGCAACCGGTCCACGTCGACGAATCGCAGGTAGTTCAACGTGCGGTTCTGGTTGTCCATGAACCGGCCGGCGGTGAGCCGTACCTGACCCGGATCGAACGGGTACGCCGAGACGCCGAGATCCGGGCGGGCCGGGGGCAGTACCGCGGCGGCGGCGCGGTCACCGAGGAAGGTGGTGCCGGCGGCGGAGAGCAGCGCGCCGCCGGCGGCGGCCCGCAACAGGTGACGGCGGCTCAGGGGCGGGGATGGCATGAGATCTCCTGGGTGGTGATGCGGGGCGGCGGACCGGGGGACTGGCCCTCGACGTGGGCGAGGTGAGGGTCAAGTGAGCGCTAACAACTTGTCCGGATGGTACGGGGACACCCGCCAGACATTCAAGGACCTGACTGTTGATGGAGCCATCGGAGCGGGTCGGCACCGGTGTTGAGATTGGTGTTGACCGCCGGTACCGCACCGCGCCCAGCTGGCGTCCGAGTGACAGCATGTGAGCGCTAACAGATGAAGGGTCGCGGCCGCCGACCGGTTGGCGTGGCGATCGCCACGCCAACCGGTCGGGCCCGGCGTCGAAGGGCATTCGGGGCGACCGATCTACCGACAGGTGCCCTGTCCCGGAGAACGGAGCCGGTGAGGGCCGGTCAGAGCCGTTCCGGCGGGGTGTTGCCGGCGGCGACGATCGCCCGCCGGATCGGCACCGCGGCCAGCAGCACGAACCCGATCACGAAGAACGCCAGCAGCGAGATGATCGCCACCCGGTAGCTCTCGGTCATCCCGTACGCCAGCCCGAACAGCAGCGGCCCGAGCCAGCTCGTCCCCTTGTCCGAGATCTCGTAGAGCCCGAAGTACTCGGCCTCCCTGCCCTTCGGGATCAACTGGCTGAACAGCGACCGGCTCAGCGCCTGGCTGCCGCCGAGCACGATGCCGATCCCGCCGCCTAGCAACACGAACGGCACCGTCTGGTGGGCCGGCAGCCGGTACGCGACCGCCAGCACCACCGTCCAGAGCACCAGGCTGACCAGGATCGTCTTCCAGGCGCCGATCCGCTTCGCCAGTGCCCCCATGCCGAGCGCACCGAAGAAGGCGAGGAACTGCACCATCAGGATGGTCGGCACCAGTACGTCGTCGGGGAGTTTGAGCTCCTCGGTGCCGTACACCGCCGACAGTGAGATCACCGTCTGGATGCCGTCGTTGTAGACCAGGTAGGCGACGAGGAAGAACAACGTCAACGGGTACGCCTTCAGGCTGCGCAGGGTGTGCCAGAGCTGGCGGAACCCGTCGAGCAGTACGGGTCCCTGCGCCGGTCCGGCGACCGGCGGCCGGTTGCGCAGCCGGATCAGCGGGATGGTGGTGAACCCCGCCCACCAGATGCCCGCCGACACCATGCTGTACCGGGCGACCTCGCCGGTGTCCATCCCGAGCGAGTCCTTGAACAGCACCGCCGCGACGTTGATCGCCAGCAGCAGGCCGCCGCCGATGTAGCCGATCGCCCAGCCGATGCTGGAGACGCTGTCGCGTTCCTCCGGCCCGGCTATCTGCGGCAGGAACGAGTAGTAGACGACGATGCTCGCCCCGTAGGAGATGTTGGCGACCAGGAACAGGCCGGCGCCGAGCAGATAGCGGTCGCCGGTCAGGAACAGCAGCCCGACGGTGGCCGCCGAGCCGATGTAGGCGAAGAGCGCCAGCATCTCCTTCTTGCGCGGCGACCGGTCGGCGACGGCGCCGACCAGCGGCAGTACGAAGACGGTCAGGAACACCGACAGCGACACCATGTACGGGAAGAGCGAGCCGGGCGCGATGCCGATGCCGAGCAGGCTGATCCGTTCACCCCGGCACGGGTCGTCCGAGGCGCAGCCGGCCGCCGCCTTCGCGATCGAGGTCAGGTACGGGCCGAGGAAGACGGTGATCACCGTCGTGTTGAAGGCCGAGTTCGCCCAGTCGTAGAAGTACCAGCCGACCCGCTCCTGCCGGGTGCTCAATGGCGCGTCCGGCGCCGCCGTGGGGATGGTCTCGGCCATATCGGTCCTTCGGTATCGGGGGCGGGCGGCCTGGTCCGACCGACCTACCGATCGGACGGCCAGTGGCCACGGCTCTGGTACGCCTCGCGCAGCACGTCGACGTGATCGGTCATGATGCCATCCACACCGAGGTCGAGTAACTCGTTCATCTCGGTGAGATCGTCGATGGTCCAGACGTGCACCTGGAGGCCGAGCCGGTGCACGTAGTCGACGAACCGCCGATCGACCACCTTGATCCCGCGGTAGCGGACCGGTACCTGGGCGGCGACCACCGTCGGCGGCAGCACCAGGCGGCGGTTGGCCAGCGAGGCGAGCCGCAGCCGGGCCACCCCGCGCAGCCCGAGCGAGGTGGCGATCTTCGGCCCGGCCAGCGTCCGCAGCCGGGCCAGCCGGACGTCGCTGAACGAGGCGAGCAGCACCCGGTCACCAGCCCCGGTCCGGTCGACCGTACGCACGGTGGGCCCGACCGCGCCGTCGGCCTTCACGTCGACGTTGAACCGGATCTGTGGCCAGGCGCCGAGCACGTCGTCGAGCCGGGGCACCGCCTCAGCCCCGCCGACCCGGATCGTCCGCAGGTCCGCCCAGCGCAGCCCGGCGACCCGGCCGGGTTCCCCGGTCATCCGGTGCAGGGTCGCGTCGTGGAAGACCACCGGCACCTCGTCGGCGGTGGCCTGCACGTCGGTCTCGACGTACCGGTAGCCGAGCTGCACCGCCCGGGCGAACGCCTCGGTGGTGTTCTCGTCGCCACGCGCGGCGCCGCCACGGTGCGCGAACGCCAGCGGTGTCGGCGCGTCGAGATAGGCGAAGTCCCGGATCACGCTGCGAGTATGCCGGGCCCGGTTTTCGATAGGTTGCTCGGCATGCGGCTGCTCGCCATCGACTTCGGCACATCCAACACCGTGGCGATGGTGCGGGGCGCCGACGGCCCGGCCCGGCCACTGATCTTCGACGGCACGCCGCTGCTCCCGTCGGCGGTCTGTCTCGACCCCGGTGGTACGCCGCTGACCGGGCGCGACGCGTCCCGGGCGGCCCGGCTCGACCCGGCCCGGTTCGAGCCGACACCGAAACGGCGCATCGACGACGGGGCGGTGCTGCTCGGCGACCGGGAGGTGCCGGTCGTCGAGTTGGTCGGCGCGGTGCTGCGCCGGGTCTCGACCGAGGCGTACCGGCAGCTCGGCGGGGTGGACGAGCTCCGGCTCACCCATCCGGCCCGGTGGGGCGAGCGCCGTCGGAGGGTGCTGGTCGCCGCCGCTCGCACGGCGGGGTTGCCGCCACCCCGGCTGGTCGCCGAGCCGGTCGCGGCGGCCGCCTACTACTCGGCGGTACCCGGCCGGGCGGCGCCGCCCGGCCGGGCGTTGGCCGTCTACGACCTGGGCGGCGGCACCTTCGACGCCGCCGTGGTCCGCCGCACCGGGGCCGGCTTCGACGTGCTGGCCGAGTCCGGCCTGACCGACCTGGGCGGGCTGGACTTCGACCACGCCCTGGTCGAACACCTCGGTCGGGGCTACTCAGGCGGCCGGACCGAGCTGTGGCACGGCCTGCTGAGTCCGGCCGACCCGGGCCACCGCCGGGCCCGGGAACTCCTCTACGACGACGTCCGGGCGGCCAAGGAACTGCTGTCCCGGGCCGCCAGCGCCGAACTGCACCTGCCGGCGCTGGACCTGCGGGCGCACCTGACCCGGGACGAGCTGGAGTCGCTCATCCGCCGGCAGCTCCAGCAGACGGTCACCTGCCTGGCTCGGACCGTTGCCGCCGCCCGGCTGGACCCGGCCGACCTGATCGGCATCTTCCTGGTCGGCGGCTCCAGCCGGATTCCGCTGGCCGCCCGGCTGATCCACGTCGAGCTGGGCGTCGCACCGACCACCCTGGAGCAGCCTGAGACGGTGGTCGCCGAGGGAGCCCTCCGGCTCGACGACCTGCCCGCCGGGCCCGCCCAGGTGCCGTCGGCGGGGCGCGCTCGGGTACTGTCGCGGACCGATGCGGCGCCGCCCGGACCGCCCGCAGCGGCCGTCGGCGGACCGGCTCCGAACCGGAGTGTGGCGCCGCTACAGCCGGCTCCGGTCCAGCCAGGTCAGCCGGTTCCGGTCCAGCCAGGTCAGCCCGGGGTGGGACCACCCGGCGTCGTCCCGGCCGGCCGGTTCTGGACCGGCACGACCGGGCTGGTCTGGACCGGAACGCTGGCCCTGCTGGTGCTCGCCGCGCTCGGCGTGCTCGTCGCGGTCGTCAGCGCCGGGCCCGGCTGACCGGCGTCGGTCGCTCCGGCCCCCCCGTGCCGGCGGCGGCGGTCCGTCCCCGGGCCGGGGACGGACCGCCGCCGCGTACCGCAGGTCAGGCCGGCGACTCGGCGCGGTCACCCGCCCACCGGGTGTGGAAGCTGCCCTCGCTGTCCACCCGCTGGTAAGTGTGTGCACCGAAGTTGTCCCGCAGGCCCTGGATCAGCGCGGCCGGCAGCCGGTGCCGGCGCAGTCCGTCGTAGTAGGACAGCGAGGAGCCGAAGGCGGGCGCCGGCACCCCGGCCTGCGCGGCGTAGCTGACCACCCGCCGCCAACTGGCGACGCTCTCCGCGACCCCCTGCACGAAGTAGGGCGCCACCAGCAGCGTCGGCAGCTGCGGGTCGGCGTCGTACGCCTCCCGGATCCGGTTGAGGAAGCGGGCCCGGATGATGCAGCCGCCCCGCCAGATGGTGGCCAGCGCCGCCGGGTCGATGTCCCAGCCGTACTCCTGGCTGCCGGCGCGGATCTGGTCGAAGCCCTGCGCGTACGCGACGATCTTCGATGCGTACAGCGCCTTGCGGACGTCCTCGATGAACGCGTCCCGCTCCACCTCACCGGTCGGCGCCGCACCGCCCGCGTCGGCGTACGCCCGGGCCGCGGCGGCCCGCTGGTCGCCGTGCCCGGACAGCGAGCGGGCGAAGGTCGCCTCGGCGATCCCGGTGATCGGCACGCCCAGGTCCAGCGCGCTCTGCACCGTCCACCGGCCGGTGCCCTTCTGCTCGGCCTGATCGAGGACGATGTCGACGAACGCCTTGCCGGTGCGGACGTCGACGTGCCCGAGTACGTCGGCGGTGATCTCGATCAGGAACGACTCCAGGTCGCCCTCGTTCCAGCCGGCGAAGATCTTTCCGATCTCGGCCGGTGTCGCACCCAGCCGCTCCCGGAGCAGGTCGTACGCCTCGGCGATGAGCTGCATGTCGGCGTACTCGATGCCGTTGTGCACCATCTTCACGAAGTGCCCGGCGCCGTCCGGTCCGATGTGTGCGCAGCACGGCACCCCGTCGACCTGGGCGGCGATCGACTCGAAGATCGGCCCGAGTTTGCGGTACGCCTCGACCGAGCCGCCGGGCATGATGCTCGGCCCGAGCAACGCACCCTCCTCGCCGCCGGAGACACCGGTGCCGACGAAGTGCAGCCCGTGCTCGCGCAGCGTCTCCTCCCGGCGCCGGGTGTCGACGAAGTGCGCGTTGCCACAGTCGATGACGATGTCGTCCGGTTCCAGCAACGGGATCAGTTCGTCGATGACGTCGTCGGTGGGCCGGCCCGCCTTCACCATCACGATGACGGCGCGGGGCCGTTCGAGGGAGGCGACGAAGTCGGCGAGCGACTCGCTCGGCACGAACGTCCCCTCGTCCCCGTGCTCGGCGACCAGGCTCCGGGTCCGCTCCGGCGACCGGTTGTGCACCGCCACCCGGTGACCGTGCCGGGCCAGGTTCCGGGCCAGGTTGCGGCCCATCACCGCCAGCCCGGTCACCCCGATCTGGGCCGTGGCGCCGGTGTCGCCGCTCGTCGTCTCCGCCATCTGCTGCTCACTTCCGTCTGGGGCCTGAAAGGTTCGGCCAGTTGCCACTTCCGTGCCGGCGTCGGAGGAACGCGCCGAAGCCCGCAGCAGCGCGGAAGGCCCGGTGTTCCGTCAGCGCTCCTCCGGCAACCAGAACCGGGCAAGCGTACTCGTCGCCGGGTCCTCGGAGGCGGTCAGCGCCGCCCACGGGTCGCCGTCGGCCGGCAGTTCCTCGCCGGCGTACCCGGCCAACTCGTCCGGGGCGACGGTCGCGGCGTCCGCTCCGGACAGCGGCGGCGGTACCGTGTCGACCGGCTGGCCGAGCAGTGCGGGATCGGCCCACGGAAAACCGTCGACCGGCTCCGGCGGCGCGCCGAGATCCGGCAACTCGGTCGCCTCCCACCAGGCCGGCCCGGTGTCGGCGTACGGGTCGAGGTCCGGGTCGGCGCCGAGCGGCGGGTCCGCGCCGCCGAAGCCGACCTCGGCGGGCACCTCCGCCCAGCCGTTCGCCCCGGACCCCGGCTCCGCCGCCGGGTACGGGTCCGCCTCGGCGTACGGGTCGTCGGTCGGCTGGTCGTCGGTCGGTAGGTCGTCGTAGCCCAGTGGCATCGGCGGGTCGGCCGGCGTCCCGGTCGGGTCACCGGGATCGGGTTCGCCACCGAACCCCTCGGCCGGGAAGCCGCGGTCGTCGTCGGGTGGATCCGGGGTCAGGTCGCCGAAGTCCTCGCCCTCCGGGCCGCCGAACTCCGGCTCGTCGGCGGACCAGCCGCCCCAGTAGTCGGTCATGTCCTCGCCCCCCGTGCCTCGGTGGCCGGGGCCGCCGGTGTCAACACCCGGGCTCGCATCAGCACCTCGTCGACCTGCTTGACCCGGGCCCGGACCGTCTCCCGCTCCGCCTTGGTGGCGGCCCGGCGCCGGGCGCGGACGGCGGTGTCCTCGGCCGCCGCCGCGTCGATCTCGGCGATCCGCTCGTCGAGCTGCCGCAGCCGGCGCTCGATCGCGTCGTCGAGGGCGAGGGTCAGCGCGTACTGCAGGTCGGTGAACCGGTTGGTGATCTCGTCGGAGAGCGCCGCCCGGGCGTCGGTGACCACCTCCCGCAGCCACGTCCGGGCCTGTTGCCGGTCGGTGTGCACCCGGCGCCGGTACAGGATGAAGCCACCGGCGGCCAGCCCCAGGCCGAGCCCGGCGAAGGGGATCAGCAGGCTGCCGCCGACCAGCGCACCCGCGCCGAGCGCCGAGGCACCGGCCATCGCACCCCGGCCGGCCAGGAACGCCATCGACCCGGCCGACATCGCGATCATCATGTTGTCCGGGCCGCCGCCGGACCGGCGCGGCTTGCTGGCCAGCGCGTGCCGCAGGGTGGCGTTGAGCCGCCCGAGCACGAAACGCAACTCCTCCGGCTGGAACACCTCGGCGAGGACCCGCTCGCCGACCTGCCGGAACCGCACCTCCAGATCGTCCGACAGCCGCACCGACAGCGCGTGCAACGCCTCGTCGACCTGCTGTGGCAGCGCCCTGAGCTCCTCGCTGCGGGCATTGTCGATCCGGTTCAGGAACTCCTCCTGGAGGGTGCCGACGTATCCCCGGAGCAGCCCGGTCGCCTCGACCCGGGCCCGCTGCGTCTCGGTGCTCAACGCCAGCGACCACTGCCGCGACTCGGTACGCTTCCGCGCCGCCAGCGCCGCCCGGTCCTGCTTGATCCGGTGCAGGTCCGCCGGATCGGGGTCGATCGCCCGCAGCCGGTCACCGAGCTCAAGGTCGTACCGGACCAGTTCACTACGGACCGTGCGCAGCAGGTTCGCCTGCCGCAGCAGGTGGCCCCGGCCCGCCACCCCGATCAGCGCGTGCTGCAACTGCGCGATCCGGGACTCCTTGAGCAGCTCGCCGGCCGCCTCCGCCGGCATGGTCCGGGCCAGCTCCGCCAGCCGAGCCGAGACGGGAAACCACGACGCGCCGCCGAACCGGGGGGCGTGGGCCTGCAACTGCGCCCGGTTGTCGGCCAGGATCGTCCGCCAGCCCGGGTACGCGTCGGTCTTGGTCAGCGCGAAGACCACCAGGTTGACCCGCTTGCTCGCCTCGATCAGAAAATCGAGTTCCGGCTGGGCGAACGGAGCGGCGGCGTCGACCACGAAGAGCAGGGCGGTGGCCCTGGCCGCCGCGTCCAGGGCGATCTCGGCGTGCGCCGGGTCCAGCCCGCCGGTGCCCGGGGTGTCGACCAGGCTCAGGTACTGCAACAGCGGCGCCGGATGGGTCACCTCGATGTGCCGGGGCGGGCGCTGGTCGTCCGGCAGCCGACCCAGCGGGGTGGCCCAGTCCCGCAGCTCGGCCACGCGCAGCGGCAGCGGCTCGGACCGCCCCGGCAGGAAGGCCCGGGCACCGGCCTGGGCCCCCGGCACGAACTCCAGGTAACAGCAGGTGGCGACCGCGACGTCCACCGGCGACAGCTCCGGCACCCCGACCAGGGCGTTGACCAGGGAACTCTTCCCGCGTTTCGTCTCGCCGACCACCACGATCGAGGGGCGGGTCACCACCTGGCGGCGCAGCGTGTCGACCTCGCCGGCCGCGTCCGGGGCGACCTTGCGCAGGTACGCCAGCCCGCCGTCGACCGCCCCGGTCAGCGCCGCCCCGAGCGCCGCCTCCGGGTCACCGCCGCGCTGGGCCGGTGCGGCACCCGCCCCGGCGGCGGTACGGCCGGCGGTCACCGCAGGCTCCCCTCGGCGCGTACCCGCTGGGAGAGCAGGAAGAAGCCGCGGTGCGCCACCTGTGCCACCCGGGACTGCGCCGGGCTCGCCCCGGCGACCGCGTACACCCGCCACCGGGTGGCGGCCTCCAGCGCGGCCCGGGCCAACTGCTCCGGGGCGGCGGCCGGCAGGCTCAGGATCCACTGCGGGTCGGTGGAGAGCGCCAGCCGGGTCAGCTCCTGCTCCATCGGCTCGGGCAGTTCCACCGAGCCGGAGCTGACCAACTGGGCCACCTCCAGCAGCCGCAGCCGGTGGTACTCCGGCTGTTGCAGCACCTGTTCGATCGCGTCCCGGAGCAGTTCCCGGTCCTCGGGCCGGGGGGCGTGGCTGGCCAGCCTCTCCAGGCTGGACAGCCCCCAGCCGGCCTTGATCGCATCGGTACGCCACCGGAAGGCGTGGTCGAGGGTGTTGCGCAGCCGGGGGAACCCGGAGGCGGCGAAGAGCAGCCGGACCAGGTCACCGCTGGCCAGCTGCGGCTGGGCGGCGAACTGGGCGATGGCGAAGCCGATGCCGTACAGGTCGAGCAGCCGCAGCAGCCGCTCCCGCTGCTCCCGGGGGACCGGGCAGTCCCGGGAGGCGAACAGGTCGACCGAGGCGAGCAGCACCGCCCGCTCGCCGGCCGGCAGCCGGGCCAGCGTGCGCAGCGCCTCACAGTCGGCGGCGGTCAGCCGTCCGGCCTCGGTCGTCTCGGCCAGCAGCCCGACGACCGGCACCACCTCGGAGACCACCCGGCGCAGCACACCGGTCTGGTCGGCGGCGAGTGGACCGGCCACCGGCCACGGGTCGGCCGCACCTCCGACCAGCTTGTCGACCTTGTTGAACAGGCCGAGCGAATTGATCGGGTTGCTGGCCAGCCGGGCCGAGACCGACCGGAACGCCTCCAGCGCCGCCAGGTCGTCGTCCCGGACCGACTGGGTGAAGACGTAGACGATCGCCTCGGCCCCGGCGATCGCGCCGGCCGAGTCGTCGTCGATGTTGTCGTCGAACGGGGCGGTCGCGGCCTCGAAGAGCAACCGGCGGGCGCCGGCGCTGACCGAGGTGTTCGTCGAGGCGAGTCCGGGAGTGTCCAGCACGGTCAGGTCGCGCAGGTGGTCGCTGGTCAGCGTGACGTCGACGTAGGAGATCTCGGCACGCGGTACGCCGAGCCGCTGCGGGATCATGCCGGTGTCGTCCAGCGGCAGGCTGAGCCGACTGCCGTCCCGGCGGACCACGTCGACCCGGTCGGCGGTGCCGTAGCGGAACTGGGTGACGATCCGGGTGCACTCGCCGACCTCGGTCGGCGCCACCCGTCGACCGATCAACGCGTTGACCAGCGTCGACTTGCCGGCCTTGAGTCGGCCGGCGATCGCCACCCGCAGCGGCTCGTCGAGCCGGCGGCGTACCCCCGACACCTGGGTTCCGGTAGCGGCACCGAGTCGGGGACCGACCTCGTCACAGAGGGCGGCGACCCGGGCGCTGAGCGGACCTGCTCCCATCGCTCGTCAGCCGGCGGTGCGGTCGGCGACAATGGCGGGAACCCGGTGGTGGAGCACGATCATCTCGTCTGCTGTCCTTCCGACACGGCGGCGAGGGCGGGCTGCCCCTGCCGGACATCACACTACGAATATCCTGCCGGCGCAGGATCCCATGTTCGTGCCACCGTCTTCCAGCGGTGGTGCGGCGTCGACCCGGGCGGGGGAGGACAGTGCGGCACGCGTCGGTCGGTGATCTGCCCGACCAGTTCCGGCCGGACGACGGGCGATCCGGCGATCCGGCCCCGCACGGCGTCGCGGTCGGCGATCCGGCGCCGGACGTGGTCGCGGTCGGCTCCGGACTGCTCGCCACCCCCGGCCTGGTCGTGTTGCACAGCGGTCCCGGCGGCGGACGCAGCACCGCCCTGCACCGGCTCGGCGCCACCTTCCGGGGACCGGTCTTCGCCGGGGGTGGTCTGGCCTGCCTGCCCGGCGAACCGGCGTTCGCACTGGCCCGGGCGGTCCGGGTCCGGCTGCCGGGGCACGATCCCGCCCTGCTCGCCGAGGCCGTCCGGTCCCGGGTACGCGGCGGCCTGCTGCTCCTCGACGATCTCCAGTGGGTCGATCCGGCCACCCTCGCCGCCCTGGTGCCGCTGGCCGCGCACTGCCGGGTCGCGGTCGCGCTGCGTACGCCGCATCGGCTTCCGGCGCCGGCGGTGGCGGCGCTGCGGGCCGTCGCGGCGGGCTGGCTCCCGGTGCCGCCGCTGGCCGTGGAGTCGGCGACCGCCCTGGCCAGGCGGATCGCGCCGGGGCTGGGCCCGTCGTCCGTCGCCGACCTGGTCCGGCGCTCCGGTGGGGTGCCGCTGGCGGTGGTGACCCTGGCCCGCCAGGCAGCCGCACGGGGGCCGGCCGGAGTACCCCGACCCGGCGGCGCCACCGAGCGGCGCCCGGAGCCGGCAGACCGCGACCCGGAGCAGGTCGGCTACGCCGTGGCGGCGGCGCTGGCCGACCTGACCCGGCCGGCACGGACCACGATGGCCGCCCTCGGGCTGCTCGGCCGCCCGGCACCGGTAGGCGTGCTCGGTGCCGGAGTCGACGAACTGCACGCCGCCGGTCTGGTGACCGTCGAGCAGGGCGGCACCGCGCTGGTCGCCCCGGTGTCCCCGTACGTCGCAGAGGTCGCCGCCGGGCTGCTCGACGAGACCGGCCGGCAGGCGCTGCACCGGCGCCTCGCCGAGCTGGTACCACCGCAGGAGGCGGTCCGGCACCTGGCGGCGGCCGGTGACAGCGCGGCCGCGTACCGGCGGGCACTGGAGGTGGCGGCCGGCGCCGGCGCCGCCGGTGCCCGGGCCGATCCGCTGCTGCTCGCCTGCGCGCTGCCCGGCGTCGAGCCGGAGCCGGCGGTCCGGGTCGACGCCGCCCGGGCGGCGCTGGCCTGCGGCCGGCCCCGGGCGGCGGCCCGGGTGTTGACCACCGGCACACCGCTCGGCGTCGACCCGGACCTGCTGCGGGCCGAGGCGCTGGTCCAGCTCGGCGACCTGGCCGGCGCCCGGTCGGCGGTGGCCCGGGTCCCGGACTCGGCCACCGGCGAGCAGCTCGCCGCCCGGGACCGGATCGTGCTCCTCGCCCAGCTCGGCACCGACCCGGCCGAGGCGATCCGGACCGCGGCCCGGATCGCCCACCTGCACGGCCCGGAACCGGCACACCCGGGGCTGCGGGCCGCGCTGGCGGCGGTAGGCGCCGCGAACCGGGCCCGGGGCTGGGAGTCGGCGCTGGCCTCGGCAGCGGCGGAGGCGGGCGCGGCCGGTGATCCGCTGTCCGCCCGGTGGAGTGCCTGGCTGCTCGTCGAGACGCTGCTCGCCGACGGCCGCCTCGACGAGGCCGGGCAGGCGGCCGAGGCGGCGGAGCAGGCCTGCGGGGCCGACCTCGCCTACAGCTGGCAGACCCGGTTCCTGGCTGCCCGGCTGTGGTGCGCGGCGCTGCGTGGCGGACCGCCCGCCCTCGACGCCGGCGCCGCCTTCGATTCCGATGGGGCCAGCGACGCCGGCGCCGCCCTCGATTCCGGTGGGGTTCTCGACGTCGACGAGGCGCTGCGCCGGGCGGGCGACCTCACCGACCGGACCCTGCCGGCCCCGGCCCGGGGCTACGCGGTCGCCGCCGCCAGCCTGGTCGAGGCCGACGGTGGGCTGCTCGGGCCGGCCCGGTCCCGACTGGCGGCCGTCACCACCGGCGGTTCGGCCGGCGTCGACGCGCTGCTCGACTGGGTGAGCCGGGAGGCGGCCTGGCTCGACGGCCAGCCGGACCGGGCCGCCGGAGCATCCTGCGGCGGCCCGCCGCTGATCGACGGGCTGCGGCAGATCACCGCCCGCTGGGCCGCCTACGACGGCGCGACGGCCGAAGCCGGTTCGGGGCTGTCCGACGGGGCGGTGACCACCGTTCCCGCCGGGCCGGTACCGGTGTGGCAGACCCTCGCCGCCTGGGACAGCCCGGGCGGCGACCCGACCGGCTTCACGGTGGCCGCCGACGGCTGGCGGGACCTCGCGGTCCGCGAGGAGGTGCGCTGCCTACTCGCCGCCGGTTTGCACGAGCCGGACCCGGCGCGGAGCGTTCCGGTGCTGCTGACCGCCGAGGACCGTGCCGAACGGGCCGGCCTGGTCGTACTCCTCGGCCGGATCCGCCGGGCGCTGCGCCGGCACGCCGTACGCCGCGACGTCCGGGGCTCCCGTTCCGACGGCGACCTCACCGACCGGGAGCGTGAGGTGCTCCGCCTGGTCGCGTCCGGCGAACCGACCCGACGCATCGCCGGCCGACTGGGTATATCCGCCGAGACGGTGGAGACCCACGTCCGGTCCGGGATGCGCAAGCTCGGCGCCCGCACCCGTACCGAGGCCGCGGCCCTCGCCCTGGAGGGGCTGTGACAGGTGCTGGAGGTGCAGCGATGACAGACCCGCCGCGCTACGTCGTGCCGTCGGCGACCGACGCGACCACGGTGCTGCGCCGACTCGCCCGGGACGGCTGGACCACCCGGGAGGGGTTCGCGGTCACCGAACCCGGCTGGGACCTGGCCGACGCCCGGCTGGTGCTGTTCGGCCGGGTACCGGACGCCGAGACGGTACGGCTGGCGGTGCTGGCCGCCGCCCGCGGCGCCGGGGTGGTGGCGATCGTCGACCCGGCCGGCGAGGTCGGCCGGGCACTCGTCGACGACCTGGGCCGGCTCGGCCCGGTACACCGGGATCCGGACGAGGCGGCGGTGCCCGAGGCCGAGTCGGTGGTGAGCCACCTGATCCCGGAACAGCGGGCACTGCTGGAGCGGCTCGCCGACGGCGAGACCATCGCCGCCGCCGCGGCCGCGGAGTTCCTGTCGCTGCGTACCGCGAACCGGCGGATCGCTCAGGCCCGCGAGGCGCTCGGGGTGCGGACCACCCGGGAGGCCGTCCTCGCCTACCTGCGGCAACGCCGCTCCGACTGACCGGCGCCCGGCACTTTCGGGATCGACGCGGCGGGGGAGTTCAGGTGCTGGCCGGCCGGTCGGGGTGGCTGCGGCGGTGTTGGCGGCGGGTCTCGGTGGGCCGGGTCGGGTCGACGTAGCGGGGCCGGTCAGGTTCGTCGGGGCGCAGCGGCACCAGCGCGACGGTGAGGGCGTCGATGATCGCGTCGGTGGCCCGGGCGGCGGCGCCGGGACCGGCCGGGTCGATCCCGGCCAGGTCGACGGGTGGGCCGAAGTGCACTCGGATCACCGGCCGGCGGAGCATCGCCCGGCCGACCGCCCTGAGCATCCCGGCCGGTGCGCTGTACGGCAGCACCTCGTGTGCGCCCCACTGGGCGACCGGAACGACGGTGGCGCCGCTGGCGAAGGCAAGCCGGGCGGTGCCGGTCTTGCCCCGTTCGGGCCACATTCCCGGGTCGAGCCCCATCCGTCCCTCGGGATAGACCAGCACCACCGAGCCCCGGGCGACGGCCGCCGCCGCGTGCTCCAGGGCGAGGCCGACGGTCGGGGTGCGCCGGTCGACCCGGATGTGCCCGCTGGCCCGCATCGCGGAGCCGACGATAGGGGCCCGGAACACCCCGCCGGTGGCCATGATCCGGGGCGCGATCCGGCGTACCCGGCAGGCGGCGGTCAGCACGACCGGATCGAACGGGTTGATGTGGTTGGCGGCCAGGATCAGCGGGCCGTGCCGCAACTCGTCCGGCACGTCGCCGGTGACCCGCAGCCGGGCGAGCAGCCCGACCACGCCCCGGGCGAGTACCTGGAGGAAGAGCCAGAAGCGGGGGGCGCGCCACGGGGTAGTGGTGGTGGTCTCCATCAGCGGTCGATCGTCGCACGCGCCGGCCACCGGACAGGCCCCGGGCAGGGGCTGTCGCGCACGCCGGGAGGCTGTCCGGCCCGAGGTCGCCGCCCGCCGAATGGACGTGATCGACCTCCCAGTGCCACCGTCTACGACGGCCAGTAGTATTTACTACGTTCGGTAGTAAATGGCTGGGGGTCAACCGTGGACGCGCTCGACGTCGCCCGGTGGCAGTTCGGTGTCACCACCGTCTACCACTTCCTCTTCGTACCGCTGACCATCGGGCTGTCGGTCCTCGTGGCGATCCTGCAGACCCGCTGGCACCGCACGGGACAACTGCGCTACCTGCGGCTGACGAAGTTCTACGGCAAGCTCTTCCTGATCAACTTCGCGATGGGCGTGGTCACCGGCATCGTGCAGGAGTTCCAGTTCGGGATGAACTGGAGCGACTACTCCCGCTTCGTCGGCGACGTCTTCGGCGCCCCGCTGGCACTCGAGGCGCTGCTGGCCTTCTTCCTCGAATCCACCTTCCTCGGCCTGTGGATCTTCGGCTGGGACCGGCTGCCCCGCCGGATCCACCTCGCCACCATCTGGGCCGTCGCGATCGGCTCCACGCTGAGCGCGTACTTCATCCTGGCGGCGAACTCCTGGATGCAGAACCCGGTCGGCTACCGGATCAACCCCGACACCGGCCGCGCCGAACTCACCGACATCGTCGCCGTACTCACCAACAAGGTCACCCTGGTCACCTTCCCGCACACCCTCGCCGGCTGCTTCCTGGTCGCCGGGGCACTGATGGTCTCGATCGCCCTCTGGCACCTGCGCCCGACCGCAGGATCAGCCGACAAGACCGGCACGCCCGGCACGGCCGACAAGACCGGCACGGCCGGAACCCGGGCCGTCGAAGGGCAGGACGACACGGCGGGGGAGAACCGGGCCGCGTTCCGGTTCGCCGCCCGGTTCGGCGCCTGGGTCACCCTCGCCGCCGCGGTCGCCGTCGTGATCAGCGGCGACCTCCAGGGCAAGATCATGACTCAGGTGCAGCCGATGAAGATGGCCGCCGCCGAGGCGCTCTACACCACCGAGCAGCCCGCCTCGTTCTCCGTCCTGACCATCGGCAGCCTGGACGGCAGCCGGGAACTGTTCGCCATCAAGATCCCGTACCTGCTCTCCGTACTCGGCACCGGCGACCCGAACGGCCAGGTCCAGGGCATCAACGACCTCCAGGCCCAGTACGCCGCCCAGTACGGCCCCGGCAGCTACACCCCGATCATCCCGGTCACCTACTGGAGCTTCCGGTTCATGATCGGTTTCGGGTTGGCCGCCGCCGCGATCGCCGCGATCGTGCTCTGGGCACAGCGTCGTGGCCGTACCCCGAACTCCCGCTGGCTGGTCCGGGCCGGCCTGGTCATGCCGGTCCTGCCGCTCGCCGCGAACTGCTTCGGTTGGATCTTCACCGAGATGGGCCGGCAGCCGTGGGTCGTCTTCGGCGAGATGCTCACCCGCGACGGCGTCTCCCGCAGCGTCTCGCTGCCCGAGGTACTCACCTCGTTCACCGCCTTCACCCTGGTCTACGCCACCCTCGCCGTCGTCGAGGTCCGGCTGCTGATCCGGTACGCCCGCGCCGGCCTGCCGGACACCGCAGCACCGCCGGACCCCGACACCGACACCGACGACGAGAACCGCCCCCTCGCCTTCGCCTACTGACCCACCGACCCGACCGGAGTCCGCCGTGGACCTGCCCACCTTCTGGTTCCTGCTCATCGCCGTCCTCTTCACCGGCTACTTCATCCTGGAGGGCTTCGACTTCGGCGTCGGCATCCTGCTGCCCGTCCTCGGCCGCGACGACCGGGAACGCCGGGTACTGATCAACACCATCGGGCCGGTCTGGGACGGCAACGAGGTCTGGCTGATCACCGCCGCCGGTGCCCTCTTCGCCGCCTTCCCCGCCTGGTACGCCAGCCTCTTCTCCGGCTTCTACCTGCCGATGCTGCTCGTCCTGCTCGCCCTGATCTTCCGCGGCGTCGCCTTCGAGTACCGGCACAAGCGTTCCGAGGCCGGCTGGCGGGCCCGGTGGGATCTCGCCATCTTCCTCGGCTCCCTGATCCCCGCCATGCTGTGGGGAGTCGTCCTCGGCAACCTGCTGCGCGGCGTACCGCTGGACGCCCGGGGCGACTACACCGGCGGACCGCTCGACCTGCTCAACCCGTACGCCCTGCTCGGTGGGGCGACCACGACGGCGCTGTTCGTCACGCACGGCGCCGTCTTCCTCGCCCTCAAGACCACCGGCGAGATCCGGACCCGGGCCGGCCGGCTCGCCGTCCGGGCCGGCACCGCCACCGCCGCGCTCACCGCCGCGTTCCTGGCCGTCAGCCTCTCCATCCGGCACACCCCGGCCGCCGTCGGCCTCGCCGTGGCCGCCGCGCTCGCCCTGGCCGGCATGCTGGCCGCCACCCGGGTACGCCGGGAGGGCTGGGCCTTCCTCGGCACCGCCGCCGCGATCGGGCTGACCGTCGCCACCCTGTTCTCCGCACTCTTCCCGACCGTGCTGCCGTCGACCACCGACCCGGCCGGCACCCTCACCGTCGCCAACGCCGCCTCCAGCCCCTACACCCTGAAGGTGATGACCTGGGTGGCCGCCTTCTTCACCCCCGTCGTCCTCGCCTACCAGGGCTGGACCTACTGGGTGTTCCGCAAGCGGATCGGCGTCGCCAACATCCCCCGGTGACCGCCGACCGCCCGGCCCGCACCGCACCGCACCTCACCCAGGACGACGACCCGACCGACGAGGACCTCGCCGAGGCACGCGAACGCCTCGCCGACGCCGGGACCACCACCGCCGGCTGATCAGGATTCAAGAAGCGCGGTCCCCGAACCCGCTCGTAGCGTGGCTCCCGGATGGTCAACCGAAACACAAGAAAGGGGACAAGACATGAAAGCGCACGTGAGCACGATCCTGCTCGCCGTCCGGGACATGGAGCGGTCCAAGCGGTTCTACACCGAGGGTCTCGGCTGGAAGATCGCGCAGGACTACGGCGACGTGATCTTCTTCGCACCCGACGGCGGCTCGCCCGTCGGCTTCTACAGCCGCGACGGCCTGGCCCAGCATGTGGGTACGAGCCCGGAAGGCAGCGGCTTCAGCGGAGTCGTCCTCACCTACGTGGTCCGCACCGAGACCCGGATCGACGAAGTCATGGCGGAGGCCGAGAAGGCGGGCGCCACCGTCCTCAAGCCGGCCGGCCGGCTGCCCTGGGGCGGATACGGCGGCACCTTCGCCGACCCGGACGGCTACATCTGGAGCCTCGGGTACAGCGCGGAGGGCGAGGACCAGCCCTACGCGGAGTAGCCGCCGACCGGGCCGGATGCGATCCACCCCGAACCGCATCCGGCCCGGAAGATCCCCGGCCCCGGGAAAGCCGGAGGCCCTCGATCCCAGACCGCACCCCGATCCCAGACCCGCGGACGGTCCCAGGCACGCACCCCGATCCCAGGGAACGCGAACGGCGGCTTTCCGGGACCGCTCGTGACGAGTCAGCCCAGATCGACCAGCGGATACAGCGGATAGTCCGCCAGCAGGTCGGCCGCCTGCCCGGCCACCCGCTCCGCCACCGCCCCGTCCAGCACGTACCGCGCCCTGCTCGGGACACCGTCCGGCCCGACCCCCGACCGGGTCGCCGACAACACCGTGTGCAGCAGCCCGGCGATCTCGTCCATCTCCGCCACCCCGAGCCCCCGGGTGGTCAACGCCGGCGTGCCGAGCCGGACCCCGGAGGTGTACCAGGCGCCGTTCGGGTCCCGGGGCACCGAGTTCCGGTTCGTCACGATGCCGGCATCCAACAGCGCCGCCTCGGCCTGCCGCCCCGTCAGCCCGTACCCCGACACGTCCACCAGCAGCAGATGGTTGTCCGTACCCCCGGTCACCAGTCGGGCGCCCCGCCGCAGTAGTCCCTCCGCCAACGCGACCGCGTTCTCCACCACCCGGCCCGCGTACGCCGCGAACTCCGGCCGCCGCGCCTCCGCCAACGCGACCGCCTTCCCGGCCATCACGTGCGGCAACGGGCCACCGAGCACCATCGGACAACCCCGATCCACCTGGTCGGCCAACTCCGGCGCACACAACACCATCCCGCCGCGCGGCCCCCGCAACGACTTGTGCGTCGTCGTGGTCACCAGGTGCGCGTACGGCACCGGGTCGAAGTCACCGGCGAACACCTTCCCGGCCACCAGCCCGGCGAAGTGCGCCATGTCGACCAGCAGCGTCGCACCGACCTCGTCGGCGATCTCCCGCATCAGCCTGAAGTTCACCCGGCGCGGGTACGCCGAATAGCCGGCCATCAGAATCAGCGGCCGGAACTCCCGGGCGATCCGCCGCACCTCGTCGTAGTCGAGCAGCCCCGTCTCCGGATCGGTGCCGTAACTACGCTGGTCGAACATCTTGCCGGAGATGTTCGGCCGGAAACCGTGCGTCAGATGCCCACCCGCGTCCAACGACATGCCCAGCATCCGCTGGTCACCCAGCTCCCGCCGCAACACCGCCCAGTCCTGGTCGGTCAGATCGTTCACGTGCCGCACCCCGGCCCGCCGCAACACCGGCGACTCCACCCGGTCCGCCAGCACCGCCCAGAACGCCACCAGGTTCGCGTCGATCCCCGAATGCGGCTGCACATACGCGTGGGCCGCACCGAACAACTCCCGGGCATGCTCCGCCGCGATCGACTCCACCGTGTCGACGTTGCGACAACCGGCGTAGAACCGGCGGCCGACCGTGCCCTCCGCGTACTTGTCGCTGAGCCAGTTGCCCATCGCCAGCAGCACCGCCGTGGACGCGTAGTTCTCCGCCGCGATCAACTTCAACGACTCGCGCTGGTCGGCCAGCTCCGCGCCGATCGCGTCGGCGATCCGGGGCTCGACCGCACGCACCACGTCCAATGCCGCGCCGAACGCGACGGACTCTGTGGACCTCGTGCCGAGCGGATACACCTGGTGGGCCATCGAAACCTCCTGGGCAGCGAAAATCGGCCCAGGCGCACGGCACACGTCACTCGACGGGACCGCTTCCCGATGGTTGACCCCATCCCAGCACGCCAGTCACGGTCCGGGCCGAGCGTACCAACCCGCCCGGCCCGCCGCGACCAACGATGCCCAACCCGTACCCCGGTGCGCCGCTCAGCTCGCGTCGCGCAGCTCCGCCAACCGCGCCTCGATCTCCGCCAGCTCGGCCCGCAACTTCTCCGCCTGCTGCTCGGCCTCCCGCCGTTCCACCGCCATGATCTGCTCCACCGCCTCGTGCACACCTGGCACATCGATCAACGCCACCATCTTCAACGCCTCGGCCGGCTTGATCACGTACGGCTTCGCCAACGACTTCGCTCCCTGCGTCGCCGCCAGTGTCCACTCGCCCTCCGCGTACGTCAGGGTGACCGTCAATCCGGCCGGACCCTTCGGCTTAGCCGCCTTCGTCGCCCGACGGGCCGGCTTCGCCTCGCCCTCCCCGTCCGCCGGACGGGACGGGGGAGTGTCCACTGCGGTCACTGCTGCCTCCTCGCGGGCCACCGGAACCGGCTCCCTGACAATCTTGAACTCTGGTTCGGCGACCGGCTCGGGCTCCGGCTCCGCCCTGGCCGCCGCCCGTCGCGTCGCACCCTTCGGGGCGATGGCCAGATCGCTGGGGGAGAAGGGCAACTCGTCCCGGCCGAACCGGACCACCACCCACTCCTCGGACACCTCCGGATCGGTCAACTCCACCACCTGGCCCAGCTGACCGGCAACCTGCCCCGCCGCCTCGGTGAACAGCACCCTCGGCTTGCGGCCACCCGCCAACGCGTCCCTGATCTGCTGTAACTCCTCGGTGGACAACCCCTGTTCGGCGGTACGCGCGGCAGCCATCGGATCCCTCTTCCGTACACCTGTTTGATTCATGACTTACTACCAGGCCGGCCCGACAACGTCGAGACGGACACACCGGTCCGAGATCAACGACGCAGCGGCCCGATCCCTACCGGCCCCGCCGCGCCGACACCTGGCAGGATCGCCAGGTACCGGATCCGGCGGCCGGCAAACCGACTACCGAGCGGACGCCGAGAGCCGAGCGGACAGTGACAACGGGGGACAACCGATGACTCCACTGACGGTGGTGACCGGCGGCAGCCGCGGAATCGGCGCCGCGACCGTACGACACCTCGCCACCGCCGGACACGACGTCGTCTTCTGCTACCGCCGCGACGCCGAAGCCGCCGACGCCGTACTCCGCGACGTCACCGCCGCCGGACGCCGGGGCCTCGCCGTCCGCGCCGACACCACCGATCCCGACCAGGTGGTACGACTCTTCGACGCGGCCCGGCAACTCGGCGAGCCCACCGGCCTGGTCAACAACGCCGGAGTCACCAGCCCGGTCGGCCCATTGCAAGACCTAACCCTCACCGACCTGCGCCGCGTCGTCGACGTCAACCTCATCGGCTACATCCTCTGCGCCCAACAGGCCGCCCGCCGGTTCCCCTCCGGCGGAGCCATCGTCAACGTCTCCTCGGCAGCGGCCACCCTCGGCAGCCCCGGCGAATACGTGCACTACGCCGCCGCCAAGGCCGCCACCGACGCCCTCACCGTCGGCCTGGCCAAAGAACTCGCCCCCCGGGGGATCCGGGTCAACACCGTCGCACCCGGCACCATCGACACCGACATCCACACCATCTCCGGGGTACCCGACCGGGCACAGCGGGTCGCCAGCCGGATCCCGCTCGGCCGCGCCGGCCGAGCCGACGAGATCGCCGCCGCGATCGTCTGGCTCCTCGGCGACGGCGCCTCCTACACCACCGGTGCGGTACTCCGGGTCGCCGGCGGCCTGTGACCCGACCCGGCAACGCCGCCGCAGCGACGCCGCAGGCAGCCCTCGACTGGGCAAACTTCGGCACGCTATGGCACGATTCGGCTGGTGAACAGCACACCAGCCGAGACGCAGCACCTGCGCGACCTCGTTCGGCTGCGTCGCGTCCGGGACCGGATCGACCGGGAGTACGCCCAGCCGCTGGACGTCGAGGCGCTCGCCCGCGGTGTGAGCATGTCCGCCGGACACCTCAGCCGACAGTTCCGGCTTGCCTACGGAGAGTCACCGTACGCCTACCTGATGACCCGGCGCATCGAACGCGCCATGGCGCTACTACGCCGTGGCGACCTCACCGTCACCGAAGTCTGTTTCGCGGTCGGCTGCTCGTCACTGGGCACCTTCAGCACCCGCTTCACCGAACTCGTCGGCGTACCACCGAGCACCTACCGGGCCCAGACCGCCGACGCGACCGGGGAGATGCCCCCGTGCCTGGCAAAACAGGTCACCAGACCGATCAGGAATCGAGAAGCACGGCCCCGAGAGCCGCAACTAGCGTGACGGCCATGGACATCAACATTCACGCGGCCTTCCTCCCGCACACCGACCCGGACGCCGCCCTGGCCTTCTACCGCGACACCCTGGGCTTCGAGGTCCGCAACGACGTCGGATACGCCGGAATGCGGTGGATCACCGTCGGCCCCGCCAAACAGCCGGAAACCTCCATCGTCCTGCACCCGCCCGCCGTCGACCCCGGCATCACCGACGACGAGCGCCGCACCATCCTCGAACTGATCGCCAAGGGCACCTACACCGCCATCACCCTCGCCACCGACGACCTCGACGGCCTCTTCGACCGGCTGCAGGCCAGCGGCGCCGACGTCGTCCAGGAGCCGACCGACCAGCCCTACGGCGTCCGCGACTGCGCCTTCCGCGACCCCACCGGGAACCTGATCCGCATCAACCAGCGCCACTGACGCCCAACCGGCACACCAGACCACAAGCGCCACACCAGACCACAACCGGCACCGACGCCACCGACCCGCCGACCATCGGCGAGACCGTCACCGACCCCGGCCCCGGCCCCGTGATCACGCCAGCAACGCCCACGGCGCCCGCGGACGCGGACCGCCTGACAAGGAGAGACACCGCAGCATGGCCAAGAGGACGGACACCCAAACGCCAACGCCACACGCGGCCGACAGCCACGACCTGATCCGCGTGCACGGCGCCCGGGAGAACAACCTCAAGGACGTCAGCGTCGAGATCCCGAAGCGCCGGTTGACAGTATTTACCGGCGTCTCCGGCTCCGGCAAGAGTTCCCTGGTCTTCAGCACCATCGCCGCCGAGTCGCAGCGCATGATCAACGAGACGTACAGCGCCTTCGTCCAGGGCTTCATGCCGACACAGGCACGGCCCGAGGTCGACGTACTCGAAGGGCTCACGACCGCGATCATCGTCGACCAGGAACGGATGGGCGCCGACCCCCGCTCCACGGTCGGCACCGCCACCGACGCCAACGCCATGCTCCGGATCCTCTTCAGCCGGCTCGGCGAACCACACATCGGCCCACCCAGCGCGTTCGCCTTCAACGTCGCCTCGGTCCGCGCCAGCGGCGCGATCACGGTCGCCGGCAAAACCACCAAACAGACCTTCACCCGCACCGGCGGCATGTGCCCGCGCTGCGAGGGCCGCGGCAAGGTCTCCGACATCGACCTCACCCAGCTCTACGACGACTCGAAGTCGATCGCCGAGGGCGCCTTCACCATCCCCGGCTGGAAGTCGGACAGCTGGTGGACCGTGCGCACCTACGCCGAGTCCGGCTTCCTCGACCCCAACAAGCCGATCCGCGACTTCACCAAGCAGGAGATGCGCGACTTCCTCTACCGGGAGCCGACCAAGGTCAAGGTCGAGGGCGCCAACCTCACCTACGAGGGACTGATCCCCAAAATCCAGAAATCGTTCCTCTCCAAGGACCGGGAGGCGATGCAGCCGCACATCCGCGCCTTCGTCGACCGGGCCGTCACCTTCACCACCTGCCCCGAATGCGGCGGCAGCCGGCTGAGCGAAGCCGCCCGCTCGTCCCGGGTCAAGGGCGTCAACATCGCCGAGGCATGCGCGATGCAGATCAGCGACCTGGCCGAATGGGTACGCGACCTCGACGAACCGTCGGTCGCACCGCTGCTCGCCGCACTCCAGCAGACCCTCGAATCGTTCGTGGAGATCGGCCTCGGCTACCTCTCGCTCGACCGCCCGTCCGGCACCCTGTCCGGCGGCGAGGCCCAGCGCACCAAGATGATCCGCCACCTCGGCTCCTCACTCACCGACGTCACCTACGTCTTCGACGAGCCCACCATCGGCCTGCACCCACACGACATCCAGCGGATGAACGAACTGCTGCTACGGCTGCGCGACAAGGGCAACACCGTACTCGTCGTGGAACACAAACCCGAGACGATCGCCATCGCCGACCACGTCGTCGACCTCGGCCCCGGCGCCGGCACCGCCGGCGGCACCGTCTGCTTCGAGGGCACCGTCGAAGGACTGCGGACCAGCGGCACCGTCACCGGCCGCCATCTCGACGACCGGGCCGACCTCAAGAAGACGGTACGCAAGCCCACCGGAAAACTTCCGATCCGCGGTGCGGCCGCGAACAACCTGCGCGAGGTCGACGTCGACATCCCACTCGGGGTACTGGTCGTCGTCACCGGCGTCGCCGGCTCCGGCAAGAGCAGCCTCGTACACGGATCCATCCCCGCCAAAGCCGGCGTCGTCTCCATCGACCAGGCCGCGATCCGCGGCTCCCGACGAAGCAACCCGGCGACCTACACCGGACTGCTCGACCCGATCCGCAAGGCGTTCGCGAAGGCCAACGGGGTGAAGCCCGCCCTGTTCAGCGCCAACTCCGAAGGCGCCTGCCCCAACTGCAACGGCGCCGGCGTCATCTACACCGACCTGGCGCTGATGGCCAGCGTCGCCACCACCTGCGAGGAGTGCGAAGGCAAGCGGTTCGAGGCCTCCGTACTGGAGTACCACCTCGGTGGCCGCGACATCAGCGAGGTACTCGCGATGCCGGTGACCGAGGCCGAGGAGTTCTTCGACACCGGCGAGGCCCGCACCCCGGCCGCGCACGCCATCCTGCGCCGGCTCGCCGACGTCGGACTCGGCTACCTCAGCCTCGGCCAGCCGCTCACCACGCTCTCCGGCGGCGAGCGGCAGCGACTCAAGCTGGCCACCCACATGGCGGAGAAGGGCGGCATCTACGTCCTCGACGAGCCAACCGCCGGCCTGCACCTCGCCGACGTCGAGCAACTGCTCGGCCTGCTCGACCGGCTCGTCGACTCCGGCAAGTCGGTCATCGTCGTCGAGCACCACCAGGCGGTGATGGCGCACGCCGACTGGATCATCGATCTCGGGCCCGGCGCCGGGCACGACGGCGGACGGGTCGTCTACCAGGGCACCCCTGCCGATCTCGTGGCCGGCCGCTCCACCCTCACCGGCCAGCACCTCGCCGCCTACGTCGGCCGCTGACCAGCACAATCCTTCTAAAAGATCATCGTCGATGGCTTCGGTCGTATCCGGGTGGACTCGGCCACCGTATCGATCTCGCAGGGGGAGGAGCCGGGATGCTTCGGCGGTGAGCCGGACCGGGCATCGGACTGGTCGCGGTGCCGGTCGGGCCCGGCCGGGGGTCGCAGTGTGCTGTCGCCGCTTGGCAGCGAGGATGCTGGCCGGCACGGCCCGCCGGGGCGCATGCGGGTATTTCTCGCGGCCGGCAGGATCGGGCTCGGCTTTCGGCCCACCTCAGCGCAAGTCGATAATGTACATTATGTCAAGTAGTCGACCTTCGGCCCCTCATCGGTCGGCAGGACCGACGCCCTCCGGGGCGCGGAGACTTCCACCGTCGACCCGGCACCCAACCCGACCTGACACCGCCGGCCGCGACGAACAGGCGGACGGCCGCCGGCACGCACCCGGCGCCCCGGTCGCGGTTCCACAGCGGCGACGAAGACCTCCCGATGACGTCCCCAGGGGCCGATCCGGCCCGGCCCCGGTCGACCCCTCTCCCCGTTCGTGGCCGAGACCCGCCGCCCGACCGCCGACTCCAAGATCTCTTCGTTGACCAAATCACTCCAATCATGCATAATATTCGTTATGCAGGACAAAGAGGACTTTCTGCTACTCCCCCTGATCGAGCAGTTCCTGACCTCTCGTGCCACCCGCAAGCCCTCCCCGCACACGCTGGCGGCGTACCGGCGAGATCTGCTGGCGGTCGCCCGGTTGGTCGCCGACGACCCGACCACTCCCCTCCCCCTGTCGGCGCTGCCGATTCGTGCCCTGACCACCCGATCACTGCGAGCGGCCTTCGCCCGGTTCGCCGCTCCTCGGGCCGCCGCCTCGATCTACCGAGCCTGGTCCACCTGGAACGGATTCTTCGACTTCCTCGTCGCCGAGCAGGTGGTGACCGGCAACCCGATGCCCGCCGTGGACAAGCCCAGGGTGCCCCCTTCCCCGCCGAAGCCGCTGCGCGGCGACCGCACGCCGGAGCAACTGCTCACCGGGGTCGTCGAATCGGACCGGCGTCAGCGTGATCCGTGGCCGGAGCGGGACCTCGCGGTGCTGGCCCTGGCGCTCTGCGCGGGGCTGCGCCTGGCCGAGTTGCTGGCGTTGCGCACGGGGTCGCTGGTCGGTCGCGACGGTGAGCGCCGGGTCGAGGTGACCGGGAAGGGCAGCCGCTCCCGGTTGATTCCGGTGGAGCCGGAGCTCGACCGGGTGATCGCGGACTATCTGGAGAGCCGGCGTCGCCGGTTCGGCTCCCGGACCGTCGGGCCGGACTCGGCACTGCTGGTCGACCGGGAGGGTGCGCCGCTGCGTCGGGGTGGTCTGCAGTATCTGGTGGAGTCCTGCTATCGGCGGGCCGGGATCACCGACCGGGTGCCGGCGGGGGCGCGGCTGCACGCGCTGCGGCACACCTTCGCGACCCGGTTGGCCGAGGACGGGGCGAGCGCTCCGGAGATCATGCGGCTGCTGGGGCACGCGAGTCTGGCGACGAGTCAGGGCTACATCGAGGTCACCGCCGATCAGGAGCGGGCGGCGGTGCGGGCGAACCGGACGAACCGGTCGCTGGGCCGGCTGTTGTCGGGTAGGTCCGGTTAGCGGGGTGCGGCGCTGAGGGCTGGAGGCGGGGCGTACCAGGTGCGAGACGCGAGGTAACCGGGCCGAGGGCTAGGCTTCTCGCATGCCGAGGTGGCGTATGCCGAGGTGGCGATGGCGCGGCCGGGCGGCGGATGCGGTTCTGGTGTTGGTCGTCGCCGTGGTCGGGTTGGTCGGTCTGGTGGTGCAGTCCGCCGGTGTCGACACTCCCGCCGAGTGGGTGGCGCTGCTGGCGGTGCTGGTCTCCTCCGCTGCGCTGTACGTCCGTCGCCGGCATCCGGTGCCGGTGGGTGTGCTGGCGTTGTGCGCGGTCGGCGGGTACGGGTTGTTGCTGCACCGGCCCGGTCCGATCATGCTGGTGTTCGTCGTGGCCCTCTACACCGTTGTCGACGAGGGTTATCTCGCGGTGGCGATCGGCCTCGGTCTGGCCTCGGTGGTCGCCTTCGCGGTCGCGGACGGTTCCGGCCGGGCGGCCGGTGGCGGGAACGGGGCGACGCTGTTGCACGCCGGTTGGCTCGTTGCGGTGATCGTCGGTGTCACCCGGAATCGTCGGGCCTATCTGGCGGAGGCGCGGGCCCGGGTGCTGGCCGCGGAGCAGGGTAGGGAGGAGGAGGCGCGGCGGCGGGCGACCGAGGAGCGATTGCGGATCGCTCGGGAGTTGCATGACGTGCTCGGTCACCATCTTTCGCTGATCAATGTGCAGGCGAGTGCGGCGTTGCATCGTCCGGATCCGGTCCGGTCCGCGGAGGCGCTGGTCGCGGTCAAGCAGGCGAGCAAGGAGATGCTGGGTGAGTTGCGTACGGCGTTGGGGGTGCTGCGGCAGGAAGGTGGGCCGGGGCTGGGTCGCCTCGGTGATCTGGTGTTGACGGCCGGGCGGTCCGGGGTGGAGGTCCGTACGGAGGTGGCGGGGATCGGGGTGTTGCCTGCGGAGGTCGATCTGGCGGCGTACCGGATCGTTCAGGAGGCGCTCACCAATGTGACCCGGCATGCGGGGGCGAGGGTGGCGGTGGTGCGGGTGCGGTCCGATGGTGGGTGTGTGGTGGTGGAGGTCGAGGACGACGGTTGCGGTGTGCCGGGGGTGCCGGGTAACGGGATTCTCGGGATGGGTGAGCGGGCCCGGGCGTTGGGTGGTTCGCTGACCGCGGGTCCCGGGCCGGGGGGTGGGTTCCGGGTCTGTGCCCGGCTGCCGTTGCGGTCGGGTCCGGTGTCGGCGGGGTTGCGGTCGGGCGTGCCGGCTGTTCCCGGGTCGGGGTCGGTCGGGCGGGGCGAGTCGGGGGGCGCGGAGTGATCCGGTTGCTGCTCGCCGACGACCAGACGCTGGTCCGGGCCGGGTTCAGGTCCATTTTAGAGGGCGAGGACGGCTTCGAGGTGGTCGGTGAGGCCGCCGAGGGTGCCGAGGCGGTGCGGCTGGCCCGGCGGTTGCGGCCGGATGTCGTACTCATGGACATCCGGATGCCCGGGTTGGACGGCCTGGCGGCGACCGGGGAGATCGTCGCGAGTTCCGACGTCCGGGTGATCATCTTGACCACGTTCGATCTGGACGATTATGTCTACGGTGCGTTGCGGGCGGGCGCGAGCGGGTTCCTGGTCAAGGACACCGAGCCGGCGGAGTTGATCCACGGGGTGCGGGTGGTGGCGCGTGGTGACGCGCTGATCGCGCCGTCGATCACTCGCCGGCTGATCGCCGAGTTCGCGGCTCGGGTGCGGCATCCGGATCCGGGGCCGCGGTTGCGGGCGCTCACCGAGCGGGAGCGGGAGGTGTTGGCGCTGGTCGCCGCCGGGTTGTCCAATGACGAGATCGCGGCGCGGCTGGTGTTGAGCCCGGCCACCGCCAAGACGCATGTCAGCCGGATTCTGACGAAGACCGGGGTCCGGGACCGGGCCCAGTTGGTGATCCTCGCCTACGAGTCGGGGCTGACCGTGCCCGGGTGGTTGGCTCGTTCCTGACCACGTTCTTCGCGGCGTCGACCCGGCGCGAGGGCCGGGTCGACGCGGGTCGGGTGCGGGTCAGCCGGTGCGGCGGGTGCGGGTCAGCGTCAGCGCGCCGAGCGCCGTGCTGAGTAGGCCCAGTGCCAGGGCGACGAAGGCGCCGCCGAGCCCGTTGCCGGTGCCGATGCCCCCGTCGGAGGTGGCCACCACCACCGCGCCGATGACCATGGCGAGCGGGCCCAGGATCAGGGCCGCGACTGCTCCGTGTCGGCGGGAGCCGGTGCCGGTTCGTCCGGCGGCGCGGAAGCGGGCCAGTCCGCCGGCGACGATGCCGGCCAGTCCCAGCAGCCCGGCCACGATGGAGCCGATTCGTCCGGGGCTCATGGTGTAGGCGCTGGCGGCGGTTGGCTGGCTGGCGGCGTGCGCGGCGGCCGGTGCGGCGAGCCAGAGCCCTCCGAGCAGGGCGGTGGTGGCGGCAAGCAGGTGACGGACGGACATCGGGGTTCCTTCCCTTGCATGACGGGTGGCTGCCGGCAGCGTATGGACCGGTGTGGTCGTGGGTCGTCATGCCGGGGTTGTGGGTTGGCCTACCGCCGGGGTCGTACGTGCGGCGGGTGCCGTGCCGCCACGGGGGTGTCCGTCGTGGCGCCGCGTCGCGTCGGGGTGGGAGGTGGGCGCGTGCTCCCGGGGCGGTCCGGGGACGGGTCGTGCTGACTCTTGTGCCGGTCGCCGGGCCGTCCGGGCGGGGTGGGCTGGCGGTCAGGCGAGGTCGACGACGAGCGGGCGGTGGTCGGAGATGGTGGCGATCGGGGCGTCGGCGGCGGTGACCGCGGGCAGTGGGTGTCCGTCGCGTGGGTCGGCGAGGATGTGGTCGAGTTGGACCCGGGGTTGCCTGGCCGGGTAGGTGGGGCGGCGGGCCAGGGAGCGCCAGCCGGAGACGAGGGTGGCGAGTCCGGCGGGCAGGTTGAGGTCGCCGAGCAGGATCCGGGGTGGGGGCAGGGTGCGCAGGGCGCGGACGACCTGGCGTAGTTGTCGGATGTTCCAGCCGGGTACGAAGGACAGGTGGGTGGCGGCGGCGGTGATCGGCCCGTAGGGGGTGTCGACGATGGCGGCGAGGACGACCCGGGGTTCGTCGCGGAGCAGGATGAGGCCGCCGTGTGGGCCGGGGTCGAGCACCGGGGAGCGTACGGGTGCGGAGGCGAGCCGGGTGACCTGCCAGGAGCGGACCGGGTAGCGGCTGATCAGGCCGATGCCGTAGAGGGGTTCGCCGTGGCCGTCGTCGTCGTGGGTCAGTGGCCGGAACCGTTCGCCGGGGGTGCCGACGACGGCGGCGGCGAAGCGGTGTTCGGGGGCGTTCATCGCCTGGGCGGCGATGGTGGTCAGGTCGAGGTGGTTGCTGCGGGACTGGTCCCGGTCGACCTCCTGCAGGGCCAGGATGTCGGCGTCGAGGGTGGCGACCGCGGTGGCGAGCCGGGTCTCGTTGACGAGGCCGTCGTGCGGGGATCTGCCGTGCAGCAGGTTGAAGGTTGCCAGGCGCACCTGCACACCTTACGGCGGGATGTGCGACAGTTTCGGCGTGGTTGTCAAAGCGCTGTGTTGTTCCGCGTTGCTGTTCGTGGGGCTGGGTGGGGTCGGCGTCTGGTTGCGGCGTCGGCGGGGTCGCTGAGCCGGGGGCGGGTCGGGGTCATCGGTCGGGGGTGGCGAACCGTCCGGCGCGGATCTCTCGGAGGGCGCGGCGTCGGGTGTCGCCGCGCAGGGTGTCGACGTAGAGGCGGCCGGCGAGGTGGTCGGTCTCGTGTTGGAGGGCGCGGGCGAGGAAGCCGCTGCCGGTGATGGTGAGGGGTTCGCCGTACTGGTCGAAGCCGTGTGCGGTGGCGTGCATGGCGCGTGGGGTCGGGAAGTAGAGGCCGGGGACGGAGAGGCAGCCTTCGTCGTCGTCCTGCCCTTCGGCGGAGAGTTCGAGGGTGGGGTTGATCAGGTGGCCGCGGTTTCCGTCGGCGTCGTAGACGAAGACCTGGGCGCTGATGCCGATCTGGGGTGCGGCGACTCCGGCTCGGCCGGGTGCGCCGAGGAGGGTGTCCATGAGGTCGGTGACCAGGTCGCGTAGTTCGGCGTCGAAGCTGGTGACCGGTTCGCACGGGGTGCGGAGCACGGGGTCGCCGATGATCCGGATTGGCCGCATCGTCATGGCCGGAACCTTATCGGTTCGTTACCGGGGTGGTTGGGCCGGCGCGCGGTGGTGGGTGGTGGCCTGCGGGTCGTGCTCCGGGGCGGGGTCGGCCGGGACTCCTCGTACGTCGGAGATTTCCGTACGCCATACGGTATAATGGCCGCCGGGGTGGCGCCCGGCGGAGGGCGGTTCGCGGGGGCGGGCGAGGGGGCAAGGGCGGAGATGACGTCGGACGCCGGGAGACTGTCCGTGGACGGGCGCGCGGGTGCCCCGGACCAGCGGTGGCTGGCCGGCTGCGCGGTGGTGTTCGAGCCGGCCGATCCGCCCCGCGCCGGTGTGCTGGCGTTCTGGCGCCCCGACGGCGGCGGGCTGCCCGACGACGGGCCGGGCCGGGGTGGCGAGTTGACGGTCGCCGTACCGGACGGGGCCGGCGTGCGGACCACGGTGGTGCCGGCGCTCCGGCTGGCGGTCGGCGACGCACTGCCACTGCTGCTGGCCGACCCGGGCCCGCCGGTCGATCCGGCGCTGGCGTACTGGGCGGCGGCGGCGCGGCTGGCCCTGCACCTGGTGGCCCGGCGCCGGATCCTGCCGACGGTCTCCCCCGCCGGCTTCGACGCCTGGACGGTCGGGGCGTTGGACGCGGCCGACGCGGGCCGGATCCGGGACCTCACGGCGGCGATGCCGGCCCGGGCCCGGGCGAACCCGGTCGCGGCGGCCGGGCCGGCGCCGTCCGACCCGAGGCTGCCGGACGCGGCCGGCCTGCTCCGCGGTTTCCTCGACGCGGTCGCCGACACCCTGCCCCGGTCCCCCGCCGCCCGGCACGCCGCCGGCACCGACGCGTTCGCCGCGGCGGCGCCGCAGTCGGTACCGCGGCTGCGCGGCTGGGCCGATGAGGTCCGGGCCGGTCTCGACTCCGGCGTGCGGGTCTCGGTGCGGCTGGAACCGGTCGACGGCGACCTCACCCGGCCCGGCCTGCGGGCGGTGGCGCAGGTGCACAGCCTCGTCGACCCGGCGCTGGTGGTCGACGCCGCCGCGCTGTGGGACGGCGATGTCACCGGGTTCGGGCCCCGGGCCCGGCTCGACACCACGCTGGCGATCCGCCGCGCCGCCGACGTCTGGCCACCGCTGCGGCACCTGCTCGACGCCGCCGCCCCGGGCGACCTTCTGCTGACCGACGAGGAGGTCACCGAGCTGGTCACCGGGGCGGCCGGCCGGCTCGACGCGGCCGGGGTGGCGGTGCACTGGCCCCGGGAGCTGGTCACCGGGCTCTCCTCCCGGGCGGTGCTCGGCGCCGGGCAGGCGGCGCCGTCGGATCTCGCCACCTTCTTCGACGGTGACGGGCTGCTCCGCGTCGACTGGCAGCTCGCGCTCGGCGGGCGGCCGCTGACCGCCGCCGAACTGGACCTGCTCGCCGAGGCGCACCGGCCGGTGGTCCGGCTGCGCGACCAGTGGGTCCTGGTCGACCCGAAGCTGGCCGCCCGGGCCCGTAAGCCGGCGCTGCCGCCGGTCGGCGCGATCGAGGCGCTCGGCGCCGCGCTGACCGGGACGGTCGAGGTCGACGGGCGGCCGGTCGAGGTCGACGTCACCGGTTGGCTGGAGGGGCTGCGGCGGCGGATCACCGACCAGCGGCGGGACGCCGCCGCGGACTCGGAGCCGCCGGACGCCGGCGTCGACCCGGAGCGGGTCGGGGTGCCGGCCGGGCTGACCGCCACGCTCCGGGACTACCAGCTGCGCGGGCTGCGTTGGCTGGCCCGGATGACGGCGCTCGGGCTGGGCGGCTGCCTCGCCGACGACATGGGGCTCGGCAAGACCGTGACGCTGATCGCGCTGCACCTGCACCGGCAGGCGGACCCGGTGACGGCCGGCCCGACCCTGGTGGTCTGCCCCGCCTCGCTGCTGGGCAACTGGGAGCGCGAGATCGGTCGGTTCGCCCCCGGTACCCCGGTGCGCCGGTTCCACGGCGGCCGGCGCAGCCTCGACGCGCTGGCCGGCGGCTTCCTGCTGACCACGTACGGAACGATGCGCTCCGATGCCGACCGGCTCGCCGCCGTACGGTGGGGCCTGGTCGTCGCCGACGAGGCGCAGCATGTGAAGAACCGCGCCTCGGGTACCGCCCGGGCGCTGCGCCGGATCCCGGCCGCCGCCCGGGTCGCCCTCACCGGCACCCCGGTGGAGAACAACCTGACCGAGCTGTGGGCGATCCTGGACTGGACCACGCCCGGGCTGCTCGGCCCGCTGCCCCGGTTCCGGGCGAGGTGGGCGGCGCCGATCGAGTCCGGGCGGGATCCGGCGGCGGCGCAACGGCTGGCCCGGCTGATCGCGCCGTTCCTGCTGCGCCGTCGCAAGTCGGATCCGGGGATCGCGCCGGAGCTGCCGCCGAAGACCGAGACCGACCATCCGGTCGGGCTGACGAGCGAACAGGCCGGCCTGTACGAGGCGGTGGTCCGCCAGGCGCTGGCGCGGATCCGGGACAGCACCGGGATGGCCCGCCGTGGTCTGGTGTTGGAACTGCTGACCTCGTTGAAGCAGGTCTGCAACCATCCGGCGCACTACCTGCGGGAGACGCGGCCCCGGCTGGCCGGCCGTTCCGGCAAGCTGGAGCTGCTCGACGAGCTGGTCGACACGATCCTTGCCGAACACGGCGCGGTGCTGGTCTTCACCCAGTACGTCGCGATGGCCCGGTTGCTCGAACGGCACCTCGGCGACCGGGGCGTACCGGCCCAGCTGCTGCACGGCGGCACCCCGGTGGCCCGCCGCGACGAGCAGGTACGCCGGTTCCAGGCCGGTGAGGTGCCGGTGTTCCTGCTGTCGCTGCGGGCGGCCGGGACGGGGCTGAACCTGACCCGGGCCGACCATGTGGTGCACTACGACCGGTGGTGGAACCCGGCCGTGGAGGAACAGGCCACCGACCGGGCGTACCGAATCGGGCAGGCCCGGCCGGTGCAGGTGCACCGGCTGGTCACCGAGGGGACGGTCGAGGACCGGATCGCCGCGCTGCTGTCGGTCAAGCGGGACCTGGCCGACGCGGTGCTGGCCGGCGGCGAGGCCGCGCTGACCGAACTCTCCGACGCCGATCTGGCGTCCCTGGTCGAGTTGCGGGGGTCGGCATGACCGGGGCCGTCGGCCGGCTGCGGTGCTCCGAACCCGCCGGTGGGCCCGGACCGGATGTGGAGGGTGGTGGCGAATGAGCGGCGACGACCGGATCCGGGGCTTCCCGGCGTTCCCGCCGGGGCGGCGTGCCCGGAGCAGCCGCTCCTGGTGGGGTGAGGCCTGGATCCGTGCCCTGGAGGAGACCTCGCTGGACCAGACCCTGCTGCGCCGGGGGCGGCGGTCGGCGTCGGCCGGGCACGTCGGCTCGATCACCGTCAGCCCGGGCCGGATCGCGGCCGAGGTGCACGACGGGGTGCCGGACCTGCCGCACCGGACCCGGGTCTTCGTGGAGCCGATGACCGACGCGCAGTGGTCCCGGTTCCTGGACCAGGTGGCGTCGAGGGCCGGGCACATCGCCGCGCTGCTGGACGGGGAGATGCCGCGCGAGCTGGCGTCGTCGGCCGACGACGCCGGCATCGCCCTGCTGCCGGGGCTCGGCGACCTGCAGCCGGAGTGCGACTGCCCCGAGTGGGCCGCGGCGGCGTGCCGGCACGCGGCGGCGCTCTGCTACCAGGTGGCCTGGCTGCTCGACGCCGATCCGCTCCTGCTGCTGCTGATCCGGGGCCGGGGCGCCCGGGAGGTCCTCGCCGAGCTGCGTCGCCGGGCCGGGCGGCCGGTGGCCGCACCGCCGGAGGTGCCGACCGGTCGCCCCGGCGGCGGGGTGCCGGCCGGGCCGGTGTACGCCCGACCGGATCCGCCGCTGCCGGATCCGCCGCCACCGGTGGAGCCGGTGCTGCCGGGTCCGGTGTTGCCGGACGCGCCGGGGATCGCGGCGGAGGTGCTGCGCGGGCTGGTCGACAACGCCGCCGTCCGGGCCGCCGCGCTGCTCGGCGCCGCCCCGGACGGCGACGGGCCGCCGCTGGTGCTGCCGGAGCGGGTGGACGCGGTCCGGCTCGCCGTCGGGGCCGGCGGCCCGGTGCTGGCCCGGCTGCGGCAGGCCGCCGGCCGTACCGGTCGGGAGTTCGGCCGGGCGGTACGGGCCTGGGAGTACGGCGGGCACACCGGCCTGGCGGTGCTGGACGAGCCGTGGTCCCCGCCGCCGGTACGGCTGGCCCGGGCCCGGGCCGAGTTGGCTGCCGGCTGGGCCGGTGACGATCCGCCGCAGCCGCAGGTGTGGCGTAACCGGTGGACGTTTCCCCGGCATCGGCTCCAGTTGCGGTACGGACCCGACGGCCGCTGGTACCCGTACCGGGAGCTGACCGACGGGGACTGGTGGCCGGCCGGGGTTCCCCGGGTCGACCCGGCCGACGCGCTGGCCGACCTGCTCGGCGACTGACCGGAGAGCATCTTGTCCGCCGCAACCGCCGCTGTGCCGGCCCGTCGGGTACGACTGGCGCGCGTCGCGGTCGCCGCGCTGTTCCTGTGCAACGGCGCCGTCTTCTTCAACGTCGTGCCCCGCTATCCGCAGATCAAGGCCGATCTGGGGCTGAGCAACGCGGTGCTCGGCGTCGCCCTGGCCGGCTATCCGGTCGGGGCGCTGCTGGCCGGGCTGTTCGCCGGCGCTGCCATCCGCCGCTTCCGGTCCGCGCGGGTGGCCGTGTTCGGTGTCGTCGCGACCACCGCCGCGGCTCTGGCGATTTCCGTGGCGCCGACCTGGATCGTGTTCGGTGCCGTGCTGTTCGTCGTTGGCGCGCTCGACGCCGTCGTCGACGTCGCGCAGAACGCGCACGGCCTGCGGGTGCAGCGCCGCTACGGCCGGTCGATCCTCAACTCGCTGCACGGGGTGTGGAGCATCGGCGCGGTCATCGGCGCGCTGATGGGTTCGGCCGCCGCCGGCCTGCGGCTTGCACTGGCGGTCCATCTGGGCATCTCCGCGGCACTGTTCAGCATCGTCGCCCTCGTCGCCTACCGGTTCCTGCTGCCCGGCCCGGAGGACACCGAACGCGAGACCGAGGCTCGCACCAGCGCCGCCGCCGAAGGTCATCCCGCCGGCCCACCGGGTGAGCGCCGCGCCCGGCGCTTCCTGCCGGGTGCGGCGGCGCGGGCGCTGGCCGTGCTCGGTGTGCTCGCCGCGTGCGGCTCACTCGTCGAGGACGCCGGCACCTCGTGGGGGGCGATCTTCCTCCGGGACGACCTGCACAGCGGGGCGGCCACCGCCGGGATGGCGGTGGTGGCCTTCCAGAGCGCGATGACCATCGGCCGGCTCGCCGGGGACCGGGTGGTGGACCGCCTCGGCCAGCGCACCGTCGCCCGGGCCGGCGGTGTCCTCGCCGCCGTCGGCATGGGCGCGGCGCTCGCCGTGCCCACCGTCGGTACCGCGCTGGCCGGGTTCGGCCTCGCCGGGTTGGGCTTCGCCACCCTGGTGCCGGCGGCCATGCACACCGCCGACGAACTGCCCGGGCTGCCCGCCGGTACCGGTCTGACCGTCGTCAGCTGGCTGCTGCGGGTCGGGTTCCTGGTCTCGCCACCGCTGGTCGGGTTCGTCGCCGACCTCACCAGCCTGCGCGTCGGTCTGCTCACCGTCGTCGCCGCCGGTGTCACCGCCGTCGGACTGGCCGGGGTGCTGCTCGACCGCACCCGCTGACCGGCTGCGCGACCGGGGTCGCCGCCGCGGTGGAACCGCTGCGGGCCGGTGACGGTCAGTCGCACGCACCGGAGCTGCCGCGGGTCGGCGACGTCAGCGGCTCCGGTGCGGGTCGGCGAGGATGGCCCGGACCGGGCCGGACTTGGCGGCCGCCTCGGCGACCTCCGCCGCCGGGTCGCTGCCCCAGGTGATGCCGCCGCCGGCCCAGACGTGCACCCGGTCGGCGTCGACCGCGGCGGTCCGGATGGTCAGCCCCAGGTCGATCCGGTCCGGGCCGATCCAGCCGAGCCCGCCCATGCTGGCGCCCCGGCCGACGGGTTCCAGGACGGCGATCTGGGCCAGCGCGGCGAGCTTGGGTGCTCCGGTGACCGACCCGCCGGGGCACACCGCGCGGAGCAGGTCGGCCAGCCCTCGTCCGTCGGCGATGGTGGCCGAGACGGTCGACTCGGCCTGCCACAGGTCGGACCAGCGCCGGATGGTGTAGAGCCGGTCGACCCGGACGGTGCCGGTACGGGCGATCCGGGCCAGGTCGTTGCGTTCCAGGTCGACGATCATCACGTGTTCGGCGCGTTCCTTGGCGGACTCCAGCAGCTCCCGCCGGCCGGGACCGGTCGCCGGTCGGGTGCCCTTGATCGGCCTGGTGTAGACGCGGCCGTCGGCGACCTCGACCAGAGTCTCCGGGGAGGCGCAGCCGATCGCCCAGCCGGCGCCGGTGAGCACGCCGCCGTACCGGGCGCCGGGTAGCCGGGCCAGTCGGCGCAGCGCCGGCAGCGGGTCCCCGGTGTACCGGGCGCAGCCGTGGCCGACGACGTTGACCTGGTAGATGTCGCCGGCGGCGATGGCGTCCCGGGCCCGCCGGACCGCGTCGGCGTGCCGACGTGGCGTCCAGCTCTCAGTCCAGGGGCCGAGTTCCCAGCCGTCGGTGCGGTGCCGGGGGTGGCCGGTCGCCGGGGCGGTGCCGTGCCGGTAGACCACCGCGACGAGGTCGGGGACGGCCGGTGCCGGGCTGGCCGGGCCGGGGGCCGCGCCGACCATCCGGGCGCCGGCGGCGGCGGAGACGAAGACGGCGGCGCCGCAGACGGTGTCCGTCGGGCGGTGCACGCCGGGGCGGGTCAGGTCGCGTACCGGCAGGCCGTGGCCGGCGAGAAACTCCTCCAGCAGCGTGGCCGGGTCGTCCGGGCCGTCGGCCCGGCACTGCAGCCGGTCGTGTTCGACGAGTCGGGGTACGCAGCCGGCGGGCGCTCCCGGCGGCGACGCGAATGGGAGCGCTTCCACGACGTACGGCTCGATCTGCCTCATCCGAAAAGTGGATTCTTCCGGTCAGAGACGGATACCCGCTCGTCATTACTGGGCGTGAAGGGGTACCGTCCGTCACTGGTCATGTGAACCATGCCACACCGCCCCATAGTCCGGAGACCCCGATGTGCCAGCACGAACCGACCTGCCCCTCCGCCGAAGCGACCGACCGGGAGGCGGCCCGCGTCCTCGCCTGCTTTCGTGAGCAGGGGTGGAGCCTGCTCTGCAATGGCGTCATCCTCTTCGAGGACACCGGCGAGCTGCTGCCCGACGGCAGCACCATAGCGCCGCACCGCGGTCCGGCCCGGCACGCCCTGGTCGGCTGATTCATCACTCAATGTGACCGGCCGGCGCATGGTGTGCCGGCCGGTCGGTCGTTTGTCAGTTCTCGAACGCCTCCGGGGGTGGGCAGGCGCAGACCAGGTTCCGGTCGCCGTACGCGCCGTCGACGCGGCGCACCGGCGGCCAGTACTTCGTCCGCCGGTCGACCCCGCCCGGATGGCCGCCCAGCGACCGTGGGTACGGGTGCGGCCACTCGTCGCCGGTCACCATCGCCGCGGTGTGCGGCGCGTTGGCCAGCGGGTTGTCCCCGCTCGGCCACTCACCCGAGCCGACCTTGTCGATCTCCGCACGGATCGCGATCATGGCGTCGCAGAATCGGTCGAGTTCGGCGAGGTCCTCACTCTCGGTCGGCTCCACCATCAGGGTGCCGGCGACCGGGAACGACATCGTCGGGGCGTGGAAGCCGTAGTCGATCAGCCGCTTCGCCACGTCGTCGACGCTGACCCCGGTCGCCTTGGTCAGCGGCCGCAGGTCGAGGATGCACTCGTGCGCGACCAGGCCCTTGTTGCCGGCGTAGAGCACCGGATAGTGGCCGCGCAGCCGGGCCGCGACGTAGTTGGCGGCCAGTACCGCCACCCCGGTCGCCCGGCGCAGCCCGTCCGGCCCCATCAGCCGCAGGTACGCCCACGGGATCGGCAGGATCCCGGCCGAGCCGTATCGGGCCGCCGAGATCGCCGGCCGGTCCGACCCGAACGGGTCGCCGGGCAGGTAGCGCGCCAGGTGGGCGCGGACCGCCACCGGGCCGACCCCGGGCCCACCGCCGCCGTGCGGGATGCAGAACGTCTTGTGCAGGTTCAGGTGCGACACGTCGGCGCCGAAGCGGCCCGGCTTGGCGTATCCGAGCAGGGCGTTGAGGTTGGCGCCGTCGACGTACACCTGGCCGCCGGCGTCGTGCACCCGGGCGCAGAGCGTGGCGATACCGCCCTCGTACACCCCGTGCGTGGACGGGTAGGTGACCATGATCGCGGCGAGGGTGTCCCGGTGCGCCTCGATCTTGCGGTCGAGGTCGGCCAGGTCGACGTCGCCGTCGGCGTCGCAGCCGACCACCACCACCCGCATCCCGGCCATCGCCGCGCTGGCCGCGTTGGTGCCGTGCGCCGAGGACGGGATCAGGCAGACGTTCCGGTGCCCCTCACCCCGGTCGCGGTGGTAGGCGCGGATCGCCAGCAGGCCGGCGAGTTCGCCCTGCGAGCCGGCGTTCGGCTGCACGCTGACCGCGTCGTAGCCGGTCACCTCGGCGAGCCAGCCCTCCAGGGTGGCGACGAGGTCGCGGTAGCCGGCGGTCTGCTCCTTCGGAGCGAGCGGGTGCACGTCGGCGAACTCGGGCCAGCTGATCGGCTCCATCTCGCTGGTGGCGTTCAGCTTCATGGTGCAGGAGCCGAGCGGGATCATGCCCCGGTCCAGGGCGTAGTCGAGGTCGGCGAGCCGGCGCAGGTAGCGCAGCATCGCGGTTTCGCAGTGGTGTGACCGGAAGACCGGGTGGGTCAGGTAGTCGCTGGTCCGGGCGAGGTCGGCCGGCAGCGCGGACGACGGCGCCGCGGCCGGCGGGGTCACGACCTGTCCGGCGACGGCGCCGAAGGCGTCCCGGACCACCGCCAGGTGCGCCTCGGTGGTGGTCTCGTCGCAGGCGATCCCGACCTGGTCGGCGTCGACCAGCCGCAGGTTGATCCCGCGCCGTCCGGCCTGCGCGACCACCTCGGCGGCCCGACCGGGGATCCGGGCCAGCACGGTGTCGAAGAACGCCTCGTGCACCACCTCGACGCCGTCGACGGTGCGCAGCCCGGCGGCGAGGCCGACCGCCCGCCGGTGGGTCTGTTCGGCGATCGCCCGCAGCCCGGCCGGGCCGTGGTAGACGGCGTACATGCTGGCCATCACGGCGAGCAGGACCTGGGCGGTGCAGATGTTGCTGGTCGCCTTCTCCCGGCGGATGTGCTGTTCCCGGGTCTGCAACGCCAGCCGGTAGGCGGGGTCGCCGGCCGCGTCCCGGGAGACCCCGACCAGCCGGCCGGGCAGCATCCGCTCCAGGCCGGCCCGGACCGCCAGGTAGCCGGCGTGCGGGCCGCCGAAGCCCATCGGTACGCCGAACCGCTGGGTGGTGCCGGCGGCGATGTCGGCGCCGATCTCGCCGGGTGGGCGCAGCAGGGTCAGCGCGAGCAGGTCGGCGGCGACCGTCACCAGCGCCCCGGTGGCGTGCGCGACCCCGACCAGCGGGGCGTGGTCGCGGACCGCGCCGGAGGCGCCCGGATACTGCAGGTGCAGGCCGAAGAACTCCTCCGGCAGCGGCTCGGTGCGCAGGTCGAGGACCCGGACCTCGATGCCGAGCGGTTCGGCCCGGGTGCGGAGTACGGCGAGGGTCTGCGGCAGGGTGTCGGCGTCGACGACGTACACGCTGCTCTTGTTCCGGGCGGCGCGACGGGCCAGCGTCATCGCCTCGGCCGCGGCGGTGCCCTCGTCGAGCATGGAGGCGTTCGCGGTGGCCAGCCCGGTCAGGTCGGTGACCATGGTCTGGAAGTTCAGCAGCGCCTCCAGCCGACCCTGGCTGATCTCCGGCTGGTACGGCGTGTAGGCGGTGTACCAGGCCGGGTTCTCCAGGACGTTGCGGCGGATCACCGCCGGGGTGTGGGTGCCGAAGTAGCCGAGTCCGATCATCGAGACGGCGACGGTGTTCCGGGCGGCCAGTGCGCGCAGTTCGGCGGCCACCTCCTGCTCGGTGGCGGCCGGCGGCAGGTCGAGGCTGCCGGTCCAGCGGATCGCCTCGGGGATCGCGGCGTCCATCAGGTCGTCGATCGAGTGGTAGCCGACGGTCTCCAGCATCCGGCGCATCGCGTCGGCGTCGGGACCGATGTGCCGGTCGGCGAACTGCCCGCCGTCGCGGGTGGGGTACTGCGCTGTGGTCATGGGGGACACTCCCGGGCGAGGTCGACGCTGCAACCTCCCCCTCTGTCACGCTCCGCACCGTTGCGGGCGCTCCACAGTCGCCTGCCCGCGGGCTCCTTTTGCCTGAGAGGTTCCGGGGAGGATTTGCCCCTTCGGCGCCGCCCGGGCGGCCCGGACGATCTCTCGCTCGCGAGTGTTGTCGGCGTTGGCAACGGTACCAGTGCCCGGGTTTCCGCCGGGTTTCGACCACACCTCGTTGATCGCCATGAGTCTCCCCGGCCAGCCGGAGAGGCGCTCGACCGGCGGCAGCGGCGGAACCGGTTAAGCGCCCGCAGCCGCGACCGCCCCGCGCCGGCTGCCTGATCGACTGCCGCTCTCAGCCCGCCACGGTGGGTCGACAGCAATCGTTTGTTGTCTATTGACTCTGAACCGGTTCGGTGTTGTCATCGATCTCACCCGACCCGGACACCCGGTGCCAACCCGTCCGACATCCCCCGACCCGGGAGGCAAGATGCGCCCCACCCTCGCCCGCCGGCTGCTCGCGACGCTGGCCACGGCGACGCTGGCCGTCGGTGTGACCGCCGGCTGCGGCGACGACGGCGACCGGTCCACCGGCGCCGAGGGAAAGATCATCAACGTCTTCTCGGGGGCGAACGCCGGGTTCGTGCCGAACTTCAACCCGTTCTCCCAGAACAGCGTCGCCGGCACGATGAGCGTGCTCTACGAGACGCTGCTCTACTTCAACGCCGCCCGGGCCGACGACGTGCAGCCGCAGCTCGCCACCGCCTACGAGTTCGCCGACGACGGCCGGCGGCTGAACTTCACCATCCGGGAGGGGGTGAGGTGGAGTGACGGAAAGCCGTTCTCGGCCGAGGACGTGGCGTTCACCTTCAACCTGATCCGGGACAACCCGAAGGTGAACCAGAACGGCCTGCCGATCGTCGAGGCGGTCGCCGCCGACCCCACGCACGTCTCGGTCACCTTCAGCCAGGGCGTCTACACCCGGCTGAACCTGATCGCCGGCCGGACCTGGATCGTGCCCGAACACATCTGGTCGGCCATCGCCGACCCGTCCGCCTTCACCAACGAGAAACCGGTCGGTACCGGCGCGTTCACGCTGGCCTCGTTCAGCCAGCAGAACTACGTCTTCGAGCGCAACCCGAACTACTGGGAGGCGGGCAAGCCGAAGATCAAGGGGATGAGGTTCCACCAGTTCGCCAGCGCGGACAGCGCGATCGCGGCGCTCGCCGCCGGCCAGCTCGACTGGGCCGGCTCGTTCATCGCCGACATCGACAAGCAGTACGTCAGCAAGGATCCCGAGCACAACAAGTACATCAACGAGTCCCAGCTCTATCTGACCAACCTGATCCCGAACCTCGACCGGGCGCCGTTCGACAGCGCCGCGGTGCGCAGGGCGATCAGCCTCGCCCTGGACCGTGAGCAGATCATCCGGCTGGCCTTCTCCGGATACGGCAAGCAGGCCAGCCCGGCGCAGCTGCCCCGACCGCTCTGGGACGACTACATCAAGCCGGAGTACCGGGACCGCAAGCTGGAGTTCGACCCGGGCCGAGCCGAGCAGACCCTGCGTCAGGACGGCTGGGCCAAGGGCGCCGACGGGATCTACGCCAAGGCCGGCCGGCGGCTCTCCTTCACCGTCAAGGTGGTGCAGGGCTACAACGACTACATCTCCGCGCTCCAGATCATGACCCAGTCGCTGAAGTCGGTCGGAATCGAACTGAAGACCCAGGAGGTCTCCTTCACCGCCTTCTCCACCGACCAGCAGACCGGCGACTTCGACATGATCATCACCAACCTGTACAGCGAGGGCACCGCGTACTCCTGGTACAGCCGGGCGTTCTCCAGCAAGCGGACCGCACCCCTGGGCCAGCAGGCCGGCTCCAACTACGGCCGCTTCCGCAACGCCGCCGTCGACGCGGCACTGCTGGCGATGGAAACCACCCCGCCGCAGCAGCGGGACGCGATCAGGGAACAACTGTTCAAGATCCAGGACGTGATCGTCGAGGAGCTGCCCTACATCCCGATCCAGCAGTCCGCCTCGCTGATCGAGTACCGCACCGAGAACCTCGGCAACTTCCCGACCGAGGAGAACCACTACGCGCTGACCACCCCGTACAACGGGCCGGACATGGGGATCGTGGCCAAGAACCTCACCCCGGCCGGCTGAGCGACCCGATGCGCTACCTGCGGCGCAAGACGCTGTTCTACCTGGTCGCGGTCTGGGCGGCGGTCACCGGAAACTTCCTCATCCCCCGGCTGATCAAGGGCAACCCGGTCGACGCCGTACTGGCCAAGACCCAGAACATGACGCCGATGGCGCCGGAGGCCCGCCGCGCCCTCGAACTCCAGTTCGGGGTCTCCGACGACCCGCTGTGGCAGCAGTACCTCGGCTATCTCGGCAACCTGCTGCGCGGCGAGTTCGGGCTCTCCGTCGCCTACTATCCGACTCCGGTGTCGAAGGTGCTCAGCCAGAGCCTGCCGTGGACGGTGGTGATGGTCGGCATCGCCACCGTACTCAGCGTGCTGCTCGGGATCACCCTGGGCACCCTCGCCGGCTGGCGCCGCGGCACCTGGCTGGACGCGCTGGTGCCGACCACCACCTTCCTGGCCGCCATCCCGTACTTCTGGCTCGCCCTGGTGCTGCTCTACCTGCTCGGCGGGGTGCTCGGCTGGTTCCCGCTCAACAGCGGCTACAGCTACGAGACCACCATCGGGTTCAACTGGCCGTTCATACGCAGCGCGATCTACCACGGAATCCTTCCGGCGGCCTCGATCGTGCTCGCCTCGGTCGCCGGCTGGCTGCTCGGGATGCGCAACATGATGGTCTCCACGATGGCCGAGGACTACGTACTGACCGCCGAGGCCAAGGGGCTACGGCCACGCCGCATCATGATCCAGTACGCGGCACGCAACGCCGTACTGCCCAGCGTCGCCGGATTCGCCATCACCCTCGGCTTCGTGGTCAGCGGCTCCATCGCCACCGAGATCGTCTTCTCCTATCCGGGCGTCGGGATGAGCCTGGTCGCCGCGGTCGCCAACGCCGACTACCCGCTGCTGCAGGGCATCTTCCTGGTCATCTCGCTGGCCGTGCTCGGCGCCAACTTCGTCGTCGACCTGCTCTACGCGGTGATCGACCCCCGTACCCGGCAGGCCGGCTGATGGCGACCATCGAGATTCCGCGCGACGTCACCGGCGAGGTCGTACCCGGGGTGGTGGTGCCGACCCGCCGGCCTCGCTGGCGGGGCCTGCTGCGCTCCCGCAAACTCGTCGCCGGGCTGGCCGTCGTCGGGTTCTTCGCCCTGGTCGCCGTGCTCGGCCCGCCGCTGGTCGGCGACCCGAACCTGGTCAGCGACGACCGGCTGCTCGGCCCCTCCGCCGACCATCTGCTCGGCACCACCACCACCGGCCAGGACGTGTTCCGGCAGCTCGTCGCCGCGACCCGCGGCTCGATGCTGGTCGGCCTGGTCGTCGGGGTGCTCGCCACCGTCGCCTCGGTGCTGGTCGGCGTCCTCGGCGGCTACGCCGGCGGACCCGCCGACGAGAGCCTCTCCCTGGTCAGCAACGTCTTCCTGGTACTGCCCGGCCTGCCGCTGGTGGTCCTGATCACCGACTACGTGCAGACCCGGGGCGCGCTGGCGATCGCCCTGATCGTCTCGATCACCGCGTGGGCCGGTTCCGCCCGGGTACTGCGGGCCCAGACCCTGTCGCTGCGCTCCCGCGACTACGTCGACGCCGCCCGGGTCAGCGGCGAACCCGGCTGGCGGATCGTCACCTTCGAGATCCTGCCGAACCTGCTGCCGCTGATCGCCGCCCAGTTCGTCTTCGCGGTCATCGGCGGCATCCTCACCGAGGCCGCGCTGGCCTTCCTCGGCCTCGGCGGCTCCGGCTCGTGGGGCACGATGCTGTACTTCGCGCAGAACTCCCAGGCGCTGTCCCAGGGTGCCTGGTGGTGGTTCGTACCACCCGGGCTCTGCATCGCGCTGGTCGGCGCCGGACTCGCACTGATCAACTTCAGTCTGGACGAGCTGATTAACCCGAGGCTGCGGGTCCCCCGCCGCCCCCGACGGACCGGACCGGCATGACCCTCGACACCACACCCCCACCGGCGAGCACCGACACCGACGTGGTGCTGTCGGTCCGCGACCTGAGCGTCGTCTACGACGGCGCCGACCCGGTCCACGCGGTCCGCGACGTCAGCTTCGACCTGGCCCGGGCCGAGGTGCTCGGCATCGCCGGCGAGAGCGGCTGCGGCAAGTCCACCCTCGCCTACGCGATCACCCGGCTGCTCAAGCCCCCCGGCCGGGTCACCTCCGGCGACGTCGTCTTCCACCCCGCCGACGGCCCGTCGCTCGACCTGTCGACACTGCACGGCGAGGCGCTGCGCCGGTTCCGGTGGAACCGGGTCGCGATGGTCTTCCAGGGAGCGATGAACGCCCTCAACCCGGTGCTGTCGGTCCGCCGGCAACTCGCCGACGTCTTCACCGCGCACCGCCCCGACCTGCGCCGCACCGAACGGGCGCAGCGCTGCCGGGAACTGCTCGACCTGGTCGGAATCGGCCCGGAACGGCTCTCGGCGTACCCGCACGAACTCTCCGGCGGGATGCGCCAGCGGGTGCTGATCGCCATGGCGATGGCGCTGCGCCCCGACGTGGTGGTGATGGACGAGCCGACCACCGCGCTGGACGTGGTGGTGCAGCGCGACATCCTGAGCGAGATCGACCGGCTCCGGGCCCGGTTCGGCTTCGCGGTCGTCTTCATCACCCACGACCTGTCCCTGCTGCTGGAGATCAGCGACCGGCTCGCCGTCATGTACGGCGGCCGGATCGTCGAGTACGGCCCCGCCGCCGAGCTGCACGCCGCGCCGGCCCACCCGTACACGGTCGGGCTGCTGCGCTCCTTCCCGAGCCTGCGCGGCGAACGGACCGTACTGCACGGTATTCCCGGCAGCCCACCGGACCTGTCCCGGCCGCTGACCGGCTGCGCGTTCGCGGCCCGCTGCCCGTACGTCTTCGACGCCTGCCACCGCGCCGACCCGCCGCTGCGGGCCGCCGGCAGCACCCGGGCCGCCTGCCTGCACTACGACCCGGCACTGCGCCCGGACGGTCCACCGGCCGCGCTGCGGGCCGGCCGGTTCGGCCCGAACGACCCGGCACCGCCGCCCGCGGGGCACCGCATCGGGGCGGCGCAACCCGGCGTCCCGGCCCCACGCGGCACCGCCCCGCCCCCGGCCGGCGACGCCGGTGCGCCGGCCGACGGCGACCCGCGGCCGGCCGGCAGCGACCCGGCCCGGGTCGGCGACGACGCGGCGCCGCAGCCGCCGACCGGAGGTGGCGACCGGTGACCACGCTGACAGTCAGTCACCTGAGCAAACACTTCCCGCTGCGGGACGGGCGGCACCGCCGCACCCTGCGGGCGGTCGACGACGTCTCCTTCGAACTACGTTCCGGCCAGACGGTGGCGCTGGTCGGCGAGAGCGGCAGCGGCAAGTCGACGATCGCCCGGATGCTGGTCCGGCTGACCCGGCCGACCGGCGGCGAGATCCGGCTCGACGGCACCCCGGTGGCCGCCGACCGCCGGGCGGTCCGCCGCTACCGCCGGGACGTGCAGATGGTCTTCCAGGACCCGTTCGGGTCGCTGAACCCGGCACACACCGTCGAATACCACCTGCGGCGGCCGCTGCGCCTGCACCGGGTCGCCCGGACCGCCCCCGACGTGCGGGCGGCCGTACACGACCTGCTGGCCCGGGTCAACCTCACCCCGGCCGACCAGGTCGCCGGCCGGCTGCCGCATGAGCTGTCCGGCGGGCAGCGGCAGCGGGTCGCGATCGCCCGCGCCCTGGCGCCCCGCCCCCGGATCCTCCTCGCCGACGAGCCGGTGTCGATGCTCGACGTGTCGATCCGGCTGGAGATCCTCAACCTGATCGACCGGCTCAAACGGGAAGAGGAACTCGCCGTCCTGTACGTCACCCACGACCTCGCCACCGCCCGCTACTTCGCCTCGTCGATCATGGTGTTGTACCGGGGTCAGATCGTCGAGTCCGGTCCCAGCGACGAGGTGATCCTGCGACCCGCACACCCGTACACCCAACTGCTGGCGTCGGCGGCCCCGGATCCCGGCCGGCCGCGCACCGCCGCCCCGGGCGGGTTGCGGGCGCTGCGCGGCGGGCAGCAGCCGACCACCGACACCGGCGGCTGCCTGTTCCGGGACCGCTGCCCGGCCGCGATGGAGGTCTGCCGCACCGACGTGCCGGAGTTCCCGGTCGCCGCCGGGCACATGGCCCGGTGCTGGCTACGAAAGCCCTGACGCGGCCCGCTGCGCACCCTGACTCGGCGCGGTCGGCGGCAGCGCCTCGGCCGGCTCGGCGTCCAGCACGCTGACACGGCCGTCCGCCAGCCGGTAGAACATGCCGACCACGTCACACCGGCCGGCGGCCACCGCGTCGGCCAGCTCGGTGCCCGGCCGGGTGAGCATCTCGACGGTCCGCCGCACGTGGATGGCGCCGATCTCGTCGGCGTCGGTGATCTGCCGGGCGGACGCCTGCCAGATGCTCGGCGTGACCCGCTCGGCGATCGTCCCCAGCTCCCGCCCCGGCAACCGGGTGCCGGCCATCGCGGCCCGGGTCGCCTGGATCGCACCGCAGGAGTCGTGCCCCAACACCACGACCAACGGCGTACCGAGCACCGCGACCCCGTACTCCAGGCTCGCGGCCACCTCCACGCCGACGATATGTCCCGCCGTGCGAACCACGAACAGGTCACCGAGCCCCCGATCGAAAATGATCTCGGCGGCGAGGCGCGAATCGGAACAGCCGAACACCACCGCGAACGGCCGCTGTGCCGCCGCCACCACCGCCCGGTGCTCGGCGTTCTGGTGCGGGTGGATCCGGGTACCGGCGACGAACCGCTCGTTACCCGCCAACAGTTCGTCGAGCGCCTCGCTGGGAGTGGCGGGCCGGTGGTCCTGGTATGCCATGACGTCCCCTTTCGACGGCACCACCACAGGTGGTGAAGCGAGGCCGACGTCGTCGGCGACCTGACGCGTACGGATCAGATAACCACGAAACAACCCGCCACCCCAGCCGGATGCGGCCGGCCGTGATCGACGGAACATCGGCGGCGACCCCTCGGCCGCGACACCCGCGTTACGGACAGGCTACGGCCCGCCGCCCACCCCCGACCGGCCGCCACGCGGCGGACCGGATCCCGACCGCCGCCAGGTCCAGCGCGGCGGCGGTGCCCCGAGATCCCACGTGACGCGGTCCATCCGGCAGACCGGCTCCAATAGGGTGGCGACCGTGACCTACCTTGCCGCTGAGCACCGCTACGACTCGATGACCTACCGCCGGGCCGGCCGCAGCGGCCTGCGGCTGCCCGCCATCTCACTCGGCCTGTGGCACAACTTCGGCGACGAACGGCCGTGGCAGTCGCAACGCGAGATCTGCCGCCGGGCGTTCGACCTCGGAGTGACCCACTTCGACCTGGCCAACAACTACGGCCCACCGCCCGGCTCCGCGGAGGAGAACTTCGGCCGGACCCTCGCCGCCGACCTCGGCCCGTACCGCGACGAACTGATCATCTCGACCAAGGCCGGCTACCACATGTGGTCCGGGCCGTACGGCGAATGGGGCTCCCGCAAGTACCTGGTCTCGTCGCTGGACCAGTCGCTGCGCCGGATGGGCCTCGACTACGTCGACATCTTCTACCATCACCGCCCCGACCCCGACACTCCGCTGGAGGAGACGATGGCGGCCCTGGACGCGGTCGTCCGGGCCGGCAAGGCCCTCTACGTCGGGCTGTCGAACTACACCTCCGAACAGACCCGGAAGGCCGCGACGATCCTGCAGCGGCTCGGTACGCCACTGCTGATCTCCCAGCCGTCGTACTCGATGCTCAACCGGTGGATCGAGGCGGACCGGCTGCTCGACACCCTCGAAGAGGTCGGCGCCGGCTGCATCGCCTACAGCCCGCTCGCCCAGGGCCTGCTCACCAACCGCTACCTGGCCGGCATCCCGGCCGACTCACGGGTCCGCACCAGCGTCTTCCTCAACGAGGGCGACCTCGACGAGGCCACCATGGCCACCGTACGGGCGCTGCACGCCATTGCCGAGCGACGCGGCCAGTCGCTGGCCCAGCTCGCGCTCGCCTGGGCGCTGCGGGACCCCCGGATGACCAGCCTGATCATCGGCGCGAGCAGCGTCACCCAGCTGGAGACGAACGTCGCCGCGCTGGACAACCTCACCCTCACCGACGGCGAACTCGCCGAGATCGGCGACCAGCTGACCGCCGGCTGACCGCCGCACCGGGCCGGACCGCACCCGGTCACCGGCCCGCCCCACCCGGCACACCGACGGGCCGGGTGGGGCGGGCAACACCTACACCTGCCGCAGCGGTTCCGTACGCGGCGTCAGGGCCGGCCGGGCGCCCCTCGGTGGCGTCGCCTCGCCGACCCCCGGACCCGCCTCCCGGACAATCCGGTCCATGGTGCGGGCCAGATGCTCACAGCCGTCGTCGAGCTGCCGGGCCGCCGCCTGCATGTGCGAGATCATCATCTCGCCGAAAATCCGCAGCGCCTCCCGGGTCGCGACCGTGTCGTCGAAACGCGACCCGGCCGACGCCCGATAGTCCTGCACCGCCCGCTCCGCCTCGTTACGGGCGTCCTCGGCCGCCGCCCGCAGATAGTTCTCGTACTGCACCCGCGCGTACTCGGCGACCCGGCGAGCGTAGTCGTGCGCCTGGGCGATGATCTGCTCCGCCTCCCGCTGCGCCGCCGACAGCAGGTTGACCTCCTTCGCCCCCGGCAACTGCGGCCGCTTGTCGGCGCTCGGCAGCACCCCGTGGCGGTGCAGCTCCACATGGTCGTGCAGCCGCTGGTTCTCCGCCCGCAGATCCGCCAACTGGGTCGCCAACAGGTCCAACTCGTCGGCAACCTGATGCCGGAACCGGTCGACCTCCCGGTCGTCGTAGCCGCGCCGGGTGAACGACGAGGTGCTGAAATCCCACCGCCGCACCCGGTCCGCCGTGATCCGGGCCCGGGGACGCGGACCCGGCGACGCCGTGGCACGGTCGTACTCGCTGATCGGGCTGGCACTCACTGCATACCTCCGTCTGCCGGCCGATGCTCCTGCGCCCCGCCGATCCGCCGCCCGGGCGAATACCACTGCCCACCCAGCGCCTCGTAGTGCAGCTGCCCGGCCTGGTAACCCGCCTGCGTCAGCCCGGCGACCGCACCCGACACCATCGGATCGGAGCCGCAGACGAAGACGTGCCGGTCACGCCAGTCGCCGTCGGCGAGGGCGCGGTCCACCACCTGGATGAACTCTCCGGGCCGAGACGGGTCGGCATTGACCACGTACGTCACCCGCAACCATGGGTACGACGCCACCAGCTTCTCGGTCGCGTCCACGTCGTAGAACTCGACACGGGACCGGGCGCCGACGTACGCGTCGACCCGCCGGCCACCGCCCTCGGCCGCCACCTGCTCCACCAGCGCCTTCAACGGCGCCCAGCCGGTGCCGTTCGCCAACAGCAGCAGATCAGCCCCGCCGGACGCCCGGCGCAACGTCAGCCGCTCCCCCACCGGGGCCGCCAGATGCACCTGATCACCGACGCTCGTGCCATACACCAGCCGGGAACTGACCGCCCCACCGGGCGCCGCCCGCACGTGCAACTCGATCGTGCCGTCCGGCCGCGGCGCGTTCCCGGGCGAGTAGTACCGCCACGCCCGGGCCGCCGGACTCGACACCCCGAGCGACTGGCCAGCCTCGAACGGCAGCAGGTACTGCGGACGCAACGTCAGCACCGCGATGTCGAACGACCGCGGCTCGTGCGCGACGACCTCACCCACCCACCACGGCGGGCTGACGTTCTCCGCCGCCGCCGCACCATCGGTCATCACCTTCGCGACCAGCCCGTACGCCGCCGCCCACTCCTGGGCCAACTCCTCGGTCCAGTGTTCGCCGAGGAAGTGCGCCAGGGTCGCCAGCAGCGCCTCCCCGACCGCCGGATAATGCTCCGGCCGGACCGCGAACTTCCGGTGGTCGGCGCCGAGCGAGGAGAGGAACCCGACGAGCTGGTCCACCTCGTCCACATGGGAGACGATGTGGCCGAGCGCGGTCACCAACCGATCCCGCTGGCCCGCCATGTTCGTCGGAAACATCTGCCGCACGTCGGGATGGGCCAGGAACAGCGTCGAGTAGAAGTAGAGCGGCACCTGGTCGCCGTGTCCGGAGACCAGGTGCCAGCTCTGCCTGAGACGAGCGACATCCACGGTCAGACGCCTGCGGAGGTGCCGCTCGACACCACCTGGTCGCGCACCGAACCCAACGTCGCCCGCACGTCGTCCAGGATGTCGTCCGGCACACCGAGCCCGGTCAGGGTGTCGACCAGATGCGCACCGACCCTGGCGTAGTGCTCGTCCGGGATGTTCAACGGCTGGTGCGCCTCCGCCAGGCCCCGCCCGGCGTAGTTGTTCGGCCCGCCGAGCACCACGGTCAGCATCAGCACCATGTGCCGCCGCTGCTCCTCCATGTTCACCGAGGTGAAGTAGCCGGCCAACTCCGGGTCGGCGAGCACCCGGTCGTAGAACAGCCGCACGGCCGCCCTGACCGACTCCGCCCCGCCGATCCGCTCGTAGTGCGTCGGGCCGGCCGCCGCAGCGTCACCGGCGGTCGTGGCGCCGTCCACAGGGGACGACACGGCGCTGTCACGTGGATCCGTCACTGTCTTCCTTCCAGCGCGACGAGAATCGCGCGGCATGTGGGGGTCTAGCACCGACAGTGCCGGCCCGGCGGGCGGATGGCCGGCGGGCGACACCGGGTGGGAACCCTACCGCGCCCACCCGTACCGTGTCATCCAACTCGAATCGGTGTCATCCAGACCCAAACCGGCTCGGCAGTTATCGAGCTCGATTCGATCGGGACCATCATCCCCATCGGACGCCAACCCGGCCACCCCGGTCACGGAGAGCGACGAACGCCGGCCCGGTGGCCCGCCAGCCGGTGAACGCGTCCCGGACCCCCGGCTCGGCCGGCCCCAGGAACACCGTGACCGTCCGCTCGATGTGGAAGCTCCGGTCACCAGACCCGTCCGGATCCACCTGCGCAGCCAGCACCAGCGCAGACCGACGCCGCCGGGAAGCAGACGACATACCGTCGATTATCCGATAACGATCAACACGACCCCGGCCGCCGCGACCGCGCTGCCGCGCCCGCTTCGACCCCGACCGGACCGTCGGAGCCGGACCCGCGGATCAACCCGCCCGACGCCGGGCCCGCCGGGCGGCCAACTCGTCACCGGCCTCCACCGCCACGGACTCCGCCGACTCCCCGGCCAACGGCATCCCCCCGGCCGGCTCCGCCGGCAGATGCGACAGCGAGCCCTGAACCTCCTTGAAGGCGCCACCGATCGCGATCCCGAACACCCCCTGCCCACCCTGCAGCAGATCGACGACCTCCTCCGGAGACCGGCACTCGTAGACCGTCGTCCCATCCGAGATCAGCGTGATGCCGGCCAGATCCGCCACCCCACGCGACCGCAGCGCGTCGATCGCCCGCCGGATGTTCTGCAGCGACACCCCCGCGTCCAGCAGCCGCTTGACCACCTTCAGCACCACCAGGTCCCGGAACGAGTAGAGCCGCTGCGTCCCCGACCCCGAAGCGTCCCGCACACTCGGCACCACCAGCGCCGTCCGCGCCCAGTAGTCCAACTGCCGGTAGCTGATCCCGACTGCGTGGCACGCCGTCACACCCCGATAGCCGACCGCGCCGTCCTCCACCGACGACCCGGCGACCGGGTGATCCTCCGCTACCCGGGGAGGCCCGTCGACGTGCCGCTGATCCATGCCCTGAGAGTTCGACCTACCCGGATCAGGGTCCTGTGGCTCATGCATCGGACAACCTCCCCGCCCGTGCGGTGACACGTCGTTTCCGGGACGTGCACCCCTCGACAGGCCAACCCTATAGGCCGACTGGAGGGTTCCCCCGCAGGAAATGCCGCGACACGCCGCACACAAGGATCACCGCAGGGTTACCCCACGGCGAATCGATCGTTACCCCAGGTCAGAGACCGCACCGCCTGCGGCGGCCCCCAGCAGCGGCAGCCGGTCAGCCGGCGAAGTCCTCCGGCCGGACCTGCTCCAGGAACTCCCGGAACTTCTCCACCTCGTCCTCCTGCTCGTCCGGGATGATGATCCCGGCCTCGGTGAGCACCTGCTCCGCACAGCGAATCGGCGCGCCCACCCGCAACGCCAACGCGATCGAGTCCGACGGCCGGGCCGACACCCGCAGACCATCCCCGATCAGCAGATCGGCATAGAAGACGTTCTCCTTCAACTCCACGATCTCCACCGCCCGCAGCGGTGCCTTCAACGCGGCAAGGATGTCCCGAAGCAGATCATGGGTCAGCGGACGGGCCGGCTTGACCCCCTGCTGCTCATAGGCGATCGCGGTAGCCTCCACCGCACCGATCCAGATCGGCAGATAACGGTCGCCCTCGACCTCTCTGAGCAGGACGATCGGCTGGTTGGTGGGTAGCTCCACCCGAACCCCGACCACGCTCAGCTCGCGCACCGCCGCCTCCGTGTCGCCGTCGTGTCTTCCCCACCACCGTCCTGCGGCGGCCGATGCTACCCGCCGCCGGGGCCGGTATGCCCCTTCCCTGCACGGTACACGGGCTCGGATAACACCGCCCCACCCGCGCCGCCCGCAGCCGCCGCACCACACGGGATACCCCGGGAAGCGTACGCCACGCCCACCGCCGCAGATCTTTCCTGCCGGCCGAGTGGGCCAGGCCACCCCCGGATCCCCGCCGACGGCCACCCCCGCACCGACCCGCACGGTCACCGACCCAACGTCCCCCGCAACCCCACCCGGACCAGCGCCGCGTGCAGCCGCTGCGACAGCCCCACCAGCTCCCGCGCCGCCTCCGCCGCCCGCGCCCGCGCCGCCGGATCGCTCTGCCGCGCCAACGGCGCCACCAACTGGGCGAACAACCCCACCTCGCGATCCGCCGCCGTCCGGTAACCCCGCAGATGCCGCGGCTCCAGCCCGTACGCCGCCAACCCCGCCACCGCCTGCGCGATCACCACGGCATCCGCGTCGTACCAGCCCGGCGGCTGCGACACCACCAGCCCCATCCGCTCCAACTCGGCCAGCAACGTCTCGCCCAGCCCACTGCGGGACAACAACTCGGCCCGGTCCAGCCGGGTCTCCGACGACTCACCGACCCCGACGGCCGGCTCCCGACCCGGCACCTCACCGTCCGGCCCCACCGCCACCAACGACGGCCGATGCCGATCCGCCCCCGGCAACCCGTCCCGACCCGCCTCAGCGAGCTGTTCCCGGATCACCCGCAACGGCAGGTACTGATCCCGCTGAGCGGTCAACACGAACCGCAGCCGCGCCACATCGTCCCAGCTGTACTTCCGGTAACCGGCCGGCGTGCGTTGCGGCTCGACCAGCCCTTCAGACTCAAGAAAGCGCAGCTTGGAAATGGTCGTATCGGGAAACTCCACCCGAAGCTGCGCCAGCACCTCGCCGATACTCATCAGCGAACCCTTTTCCGCCTCCCCCTGCGGTCCGTCATGACCACGGGCGGAGGTCGAAGGACGCGCGCCGCGCGATTCAGGTGGGAAAAGGTTCGGTGGCTGGCCCCGCGCGACCGCCCCCGGCCCGGGAACAGCCGCCGCCGCACGCTCACTCACCCCCGGACGGCCCCCTCCTCCGCGCGCGGGCCGGCGATGAAGACCAGCCGGAACTTCCCGACCTGGACCTCGTCACCGCTGCTCAGCGTCGCTGCCTCGACCCGCTCCCGGTTCACGTACGTCCCGTTCAGGCTGCCCACGTCCCGGACGGTGAACGTGCCACCATCCCGGTGGAACTCGGCATGCCGACGGGACACCGTGACGTCATCCAGGAAAATGTCACTGTCCGGATGCCGGCCACTCGTCGTCACATCGTGGTCCAGCAGGAACCGGGCGCCGGCATTCGGACCACGCCGAACCACCAGCAACGCCATGCCGGGAGGCAGCGAACCTGACATCCGGCTCGGCACGACGTCCGTCTCCGGCCCCTCCAACATCTCGTCGAGAGAACCGAGGTTCAGCGTCGATGTGACGTCGAGTGGGGGGAACTCGTCGTCTGGGCGCGTCATTGGGACCACCTCACGGATCTGTTCGGTCGGCGTCGGGTGTGACGGGTCTGGCCGCCGGGCCCTTCCCAGGCCCAGCGGCTGGCTCCCCGTGCCAGGGAAGGCATTTCCGCAACGCGCAACTAATGGTTCTCGGTCGACTGGGCGAGCCTAGCCAGCGCCGAAATACAGGGCAACCAGACGCGCGGACACAACCACGCGACGGCGTCACCACGATCAGCTCTCGGTCAGCTCCCGATAAGCCTCGGCCGTGAGCAAACCGGCCACCACCGACCCGTCATCGGGCGCGATCTCGACCAGCCACCCCGAGCCGTACGGGTCGGTGTTGATCACCTCGGGAGTGTCCGTGAGCTGCTCGTTGCGCGCCACGACCGTACCGGTCAACGGGGCGTACAGCTCCGAGACACTCTTGGTCGACTCGACCTCGCCGAACGATTCGCCGGCCTGCACCGTCGCACCCTCGTCGGGAAGCTGGACATACACGATGTCGCCCAGCGCGTCCTGGGCGAAGTGGGTGATGCCCACCCGCACCGGTCCGCTGCCGTCGCCAGCCACCCACTCGTGCTCGACGGTGTACCGCAGGTCCTCAGGAATCACCAGACGCGTCCTTCTTCATCGCACCAGCCAATGTCCGGGACGCCGCTCGCCGCCCCGACCGCGCCCGGTCAGGAGACCGGCCGCGCATGTTGCAGATCCTTCGGCAGGCTGACAGCCGACACGTCGACCATCTCCCGCTCCTGGATCGCCACGTTACCGCCGTCCCCACTGACCGATGCCACCACCCCGCCCGGGATGTTCAGTGCGGTTTGCATCGTCTTCGGATCGCCGATCACCGTGATCATGTACGGTCCGGTCAACCGCCGTCCACTCACCGAAATGCCACCCTGCGAGTCGAGGAAGTACGTCGACGCCACGATCCGCACCGTCGCACCGTCACCGCCGGAAATCTGCATCGCCTCCGCCCCCGCGCCCCGCAGCTCCTGCACCGCGTCCAACAGCCGCGACGCCGCGATCGGCTTGCTCACCGGCATGAAACTGACCGTCAACCCCGGCCCCCGCGCCGGCAACGTCCCCGCCAGGATGCCCAACTCGTCGGCCCGCCGGGTCGCCTCGTCCAACGCCGCCTGCCGCCCCTGCGCACCGGAGTTCAACTGCCGCTGGCTCTCCTCCAGCCCCGCGATGTCCTGCCGGACCCGCTCCTCCTGCGCCTCCAGATCCGACAGAATCCGCACCAGGTCCTCCTGGCGAGCCGTCGCCAACGACGCATCCGTGGAATTCATCCGCAACTGCACCGCCAGACTGAACCCCAACAGCGCCAGCAGCACCCCGATCATCAGGTTCGCCGTGGTCAGCCGGGGCAGCAACCGGCGCACCGGCGACATCGGCCCGGCCGGCTCCGGCGCCGGGATCGGCACCGTCTCCTCCTCGGACGGCAACGGCACCGTCGGCCCGTCCTCGGACGGCACCGTCGGCACCCCGACGGGCCCGAACGCCTCCTCGGTCGGCCCCGCCGAACCAGGCTCCGAATCCGGCTGCTCCGGCACACCGTCGGGCAGATCCGGCGTACCCGAGGCCGACCCTGCCGGCGACGCACCCGGCACCGGCTGCCCCGCCTCGTCCCGCTCGCTCGCTCCTGCTCCTGTCATCGCCGTCGAACCTACGCCCGGAACAGGTGCCGGCGAATAGCCGCCACGTTGCCGAAGATCCGGACACCGAGCACCACCACGACACCGGTGGACAACTGCCCACCCACGCCGAGCTGGTCACCCAGGTAGACGATGATCCCGGCCACCAGCACGTTCGAGATGAACGAAATCACGAACTGCTTGTCGTCGAATATGCCGTCGAGCTTGGCCCGCACCCCGCCGAACACCGCGTCCAAGGCCGCCACCACGGCGATCGGCAGATACGGCTGGAGCGCCGAGGGCACCGTCGGATCCAGCCAGACGCCGAGCAGCACCCCGGCGAGCAATGCGAGCACAGCGATCATCGGCCGCCTCCCAGCGGGCTCGGGGACCCCCCACGGCCCGTCGACGACCCGGACGGCGCCGCGGTCGGCTCGGGCGAGGGTGTGGCAAAGCGCAACTGCGGCTCCGTCGCCGCCGGCAGAGTCAGGTCGTCAACCTTACGAAACTCGAACGACATCCCATGCTTCTCGGAGACGCTGTCCAGCAACCGGGCCGCCGCACTGTCCCGGAAACGTCGCTCCAACTGGCCCGGACCGATCGCGGACACCTCGTACGGACCGATCACCGGCTTGAAGTCGACCAGGATCGCACCCCCCGCCGCCCGGATCGTCGAGGTCGCGGTCAGCCGCTGCCCGTTGATCGAAACCGCCTCCGCCCCACCGCTCCACAACGCGTTCGCGATGTCCTGCAGGTCCCGGTCGAGCACCCGGCCGAGGTTCGTCCCACCGACACCCGTGACCCCGTCCGACTTCTCCGGCGCATCCGCCACCCGCACCACCAGACCGTCACCGCGCACCCGGCCCAATCCGGTCGCCGCCTCCAGGTTCCGCAGGTTCGCGGCCGCACTGCCGGACAGCGCGGCGTCCCGCTGCCGGAGCACCTCGGCACGCAGCCGATCGGCCTGCTCGGTCAGCGCGGCGTTCTCGGCCTCCCGCTGCTTGATCTGCGCCACCAGGCCGGCCCGCGCCTTACTGCGACTCGGCTCCGCCGCCACCGTCTCCCGATAGGCCATCGCGAGCAGCAGCCCCAGCAGGACCAGCGTCACCAGGGTCACCGCCCGGGGCGCGGACCGCCGCCATCCGGTCGCCGGGACAGCGCGGCGCCGCCGCTCGGCCGCGTCGGCATACCCGGGATCGAGGGGGTTGTGGAACAGCTCGGTGAGGAAGTCGGCGGCGTACGTCCGCCTGTCCTGCCCGGTCATCCCACCTCCGCCCGCGCCGCCCGGACGAGCCGACCCGCCTGGATCACGTAGAGCCCGCCGGCCAACCAGTAGAGGCCGAGCCCCCACAGCGCCAGCCCCCAGCCGATCGCCCCGGCAGCGACCGCCGCCCCCGGCACCGTAGCGGCGAGCAGCAGCACCGGAAAAGCGGCCAGCAGGACGAACGTCGCCGTCTTGCCCAGATAGTGCACCGGCGGCGGCCGGTAACCGAAGCGGCGCAGCACGCCGAGGTTGGCGGTCAGCACGACATCCCGGGCCAGCAGGGCGACGGTGAACTGCCACGGGACCACGTCACGCACGGTCAGCGCGATCAGGGTGGCCAGGATGTACAGCCGGTCGGCCACCGGATCGAGCAGCTCGCCGAGCCGGCTGACCTGGCTCAGCCGGCGGGCGACGAAGCCGTCGACCCAGTCGCTCATGCCGCCGACGGCGAGCACGACCACGGCGGCCACATCCGCCTCGACGACCAGGAAGAGGTAGAGGAAGAGAGGTACGCCGAGCAGACGTACGAAGCTGATCAGGTTGGGGAGGGTGAGGATGCGCCCCGCCGAGCCGGCGGGGCTGGCGGTCACGTCATCGGTTGGCTGGGCGTCATTCGCCCGCGCCGGCCGACGCGACACCGAACCTCCCTCCGCGCCACGGTCCGGCGTCCGCACGATGGCGGAGGACGGTCCAGAAACCGGTGCGCGCTCCGACCGACATCTCCCCCGGGCGGCGCCTGACGCATCCCGGACGAGTGACGGCACCTGACGCAGCCCGGTTGCGGCGGATTCGGCTCCCGTGGCTGCTCAATTGCCGTGCCACTATATCCGGCCCGGTTTTGGCACGGCCGTCCGTGTCCGGTGTCTGGGGGTTTCCAGAGTCGCGGTGTGACCGGAGGCACTCCGCGTAGCGCATCCTAGGATGCTAGTTCGAAGCTCTGCCGGCGTCCTGGGGCGGGCTGGTTCGGATCGGGCGCGGTGGAATGGGCGCGGTGGAATGGGGCGAACGGGCTGGTCAGCCGCTCAGGCCGGCCCGTCCGAAGAGTACGGCGTACCCGGACGGCAGCTGGGTCAGCACGTCGTTCAGCTCACCGCCGGAGATCGCCTCGGCGACGGTGCACAGCACCGCGCTGGCGTCCCACTCGGCGGTCCGGGCGGACGCGCCCGCCCCGGTGGCGACCCGGGCCAGGAACTCCCGCGAGCCGAAGGCGCCCGCGGCGCCCTGACCCGCCGAGATCAGGGTCGCGGCCAGCGGCCCCGGCAACTGCGCGGCCAGGTCCTCGGCCTCGTCCGGATGCAACCGTTGGGCGAGGATGCCGAGCACCAGATGGGTCACCCGCTCCGCCTCCGCCGGATCGGCGTACTCGCCGCGGTCGCGCACCTTGGCGACGAACTCGTCGTACCGCACTCCCCCACCCCCGTATCCGGCCTCCGGTACGCCGATACCCGCCGGCAGGCCGATAATGCGCCTCCGGCGGGTATCCGGACAGTCGGTCAGGACCGGTCAGACCCGGGTTACCCGGACGGCGTCGGCGATCACGTACCCGGCGGCGCCGCTCCACCGGCTCACCCCGACCACGTCCTTGTCCCCGGCGGTCAGCACGAAGGTGCCCAGCGACCGCCACGTCCCGCCGCCGGTGCTCTGGTCCACCATCACCGTCTGGTTACCGCCCTTGGCCAGCACGATGTACGGGGTAGCGGTGTTGTAGCCGGCGATGCCCGGGTACCAGGCGTCGATCCGGTACGTTCCCTCCTCCGGGATGTTCACCTTGTAGTAGGCCGCGTCGCTGATCGCGGCCGGGTCGGCGTACCGGTAGTCGGCACCGTACCGCTCGGCGGCGTACGAGGAGGTACGCCAGTTGTCGCTGGCGGTGAACCGGTCGCTGGTGGTGTTGTCCACGATCGCGCTGAACGCCGGCGGGGTGGGGGTGCCCCCGTCGAGCGCGTCCGCGACGTCGGCACGCAGCTGCGGAAGCATGCCGTAGAGCACGTTGCCCGGACAGGCGGTGGCGTAGTAGTCCCGGTGCCCGTAGATCCGGGACGCGGCGATGCCGTACTGGTCGCAGATGTACGCGCAGAACTGCACCAGGCTGTCGTAGAGCGCGCCCGGCGGGGTGGCACTGGTGTAGGTGCCCTCGTTCTCGATCCCGATGCCCTTGTCGTTCTGGCCGGGGCAGTGCGCGCCGACCACCATGCCGCTGCCGGCGCGCAGCCGGGAGAGGCTGTTGTGCCGGCCCTCCATGATGTAGCCGCCCCGGCTGATGGTGAAGTGCTGCCCGGAGTCGGACCAGCCGTTGCCGTCCATGTGGAAGTTCTGGATGCTGCGGGCCATCGCGTACGCGTGTGACTGGGTGTAGTTGGTGCTGTTCGGTCCGGCGGTGTGATGGATCACGATCTTGTCCGGCGAGGACGAGATCACGCTGAGCGAGCCCGGCGATCGGGCGCCCCAGGTGGCGCAGCTGGCAATGGTGGGGACGGGTACCGCGAGCGCCGCGGCCTCGTCGGGAGCGGCCAGCGCCGGGGCTGCCTCGGCGATCGACAGGCCTGCGGTGGCGGCGCCGACGCCGAGGAAGACGGCGCCGCGTACGACGTCGCGGCGGGACAGGGGGTTGCCGGTCACGGTTGGGCCTCCAGGGGGACGGGGGGCAGGAGTGAAGGTTTCTTTGATGACGTCGATCAAGATTGAAGGAATTCTTACCAGAGGATCGACGTCCGCCGCTAGAGGCTGACGCTCTTCGGATGCCGACCGCTTGTCGCGTGTCGACGGACGGGGTCAGTTGCGCGGTGCGGCCTCGCCGGGGGCGGGCACCTCGTGGTGGATCCGTCCGGAGACCGCCGACAGCGGTCGGCCGGTACCGCCCCAGCGGCCTGCGACCACCTCGGCTGCGATGCTCACCGCGGTCTCCTCCGGGGTACGCGCGCCCAGGTCCAGCCCGAGCGGAGAGCAGAGCCGCCCCAACTCCTCCGCGCGCAGACCGGCCGCACGAAGTCGGGCCAACCGGTCCTCGTGGGTACGCCGGGAACCCATCGCGCCGACATAGCCGAGCGGCAGCCGCAGCGCCACCTCCAGCACCGGCACGTCGAACTTGGGATCGTGGGTCAGCACGCAGACCACCGTGCGCCCGTCCACCCGCCCGGCCGCCGCCTCGGCCCGCAGGTAGCGGTGCGGCCAGTCGACCACCACCTCGTGCGCGTCCGGCAGCCGGCGCGCGGTGGCGAAGACCGGGCGGGCGTCACAGACGGTCACCCGGTAGCCGAGGAAGGCGCCGATCCGGGACAGTGCGGCGGCGAAGTCGATCGCGCCGAAGACGATCATCCGGGGCGGGGCGGCGTACGCCGCGACGAAGAGCAGCAGGTCGTCGCCACGGCGCTGTCCGTCGTATCCGTACCGGAGGGTGCCGGTCCGCCCGGCGGCGAGCATGCCCCGGCTGTCGTCGGTGGCCGCCGCGTCCAGTCGTGCGGTGCCCAGTGAACCGGCGGTGCGGTCCGGCCAGACCACCAGCCGCCGACCGAGCCTGCCCGACGGATCGGTCTCGCCGGCCGAGACGCAGGTCACCACGGCGACCGGCTCTCCGGCCCGGATCGAGGCGGCCACGTCGGCGAACTCAGCGAACCCGGCCGGATCGACCCGCTCAACGAAGACGTCGAGCATGCCTCCGCAGGTCAGACCGACCGCGAACGCGTCGTCGTCGGTGACGCCGTACCGTTGCAGGGCCGGCTGTCCGGTGGCCGTGACCTGCCGGGCCAGCTCGTAGACCGCACCCTCCACGCAACCGCCCGAGACGCTGCCCACCGCGGCGCCGTCCGGGCCGACCAGCATGGTCGCCCCGGCCTGGCGGGGCGCGGAACGCCAGGTCGCGACGACCGTCGCCATCCCGACCGGCTCGCCCGCCCGCCACCACCGGTCCAGTTCGTCCAGCACGTCACGCATGACCCGCTCACCCGTACCCGTTCCGCATGCCGTTCGACCGGCAACGCCCCGCCGTGGCTGCCCGCGCGCGGTTGCCGGCAACCTCGGCGCCGTCCGACGATGGTCCCATATGCCCGAATAACCCGTACCGGGTCACCCGGCCACACGGCGACACTACGCGGCGGACCGGCGAGGCACCCTCCGGGGACGTCACGCTCCGTGAATGGCCCGGACGCGGGCGGGTAGACCAGCCGGGACACGACGGGAGGCAACCCATGCCAGGACCACGACCGGGCAGCAACGCATACGACGTGGAGCGCGCCCGGCTGCGCAAGCGCATCGACAACTCCGGCCGCCGGGCCAACGACAGCAAGGCCGACGACGCCGCCAACCGGCATCTCCAGGAGGACGGCCGCCGCGGTTTCGTCCGGGGCGAACGAGGGCTCGGCCCGAAGGCCGAGCGCGGCCCGGGTGAGCCGAAGTGACCGGCACCGGCGTACTGTCCCGGCCCGGTCACCCGGTCGCCGACGCGGTGGACGGGGCGATCGCGGGTGCGGTCGGCAGCGTGGCGCTGAACATGGTCACCTACCTCGACATGGCCCTACGGGCCCGACCGGCCAGCAGCACCCCGGAGGAGAGCGCCCAGCGGCTGGCCGAGATGCTGCACATCGGTCTGGGGCCCGAGGACCGGGCGGCGAACCGCCGCTCGGGCCTCGGGCCCCTGCTCGGCTACGCGACCGGGATACTCTCCGGAGCCGCGCTCACCGTGATCGGGCTGCCCCGCCTCCCCGGGCCGGTGGCAGCCGGGCTCTTCGGTGCCGGCGTGATGCTGACCTCCGACGGCACCCTCACGGCGCTCGGCCTCACCGACCCGCGCCGCTGGAGCCGCACGGACTGGCTCGCCGACATCGTGCCGCACCTGGCGTACGGGTTGGTCGCCGTCGCGACGCTCGGACAGCTACGTCGCGCCCGTGGTGGCCGGTAACGTCCCCGCATCGGACGGCACACCGTGCCCGCCGTCCGGTCAGCCGGCCCGCCGCGCCTCGCTGCGCCCCGCCGCCTTCCGGTCGGGGTCCTCGGCAACCGGCCGGGCCGACGGGCCGTACGGGGAGACCTGCTCGGGCGGAACCCGCCGGCCGTCACCGCCCCGGACCCGGGTCGGGTCACCGGGACGCGGGCCCTTGCTGTCCTGCACCGTCGGGTTCAGTTCGTTGCGGCGCATCTCCGGCTGCTGCACGTTCGTCATCGCCGTCCCCTTCCGCCGTCGTACCGCTCGATGGTGGGCGCCGGCCGACGGTGCTCCGCCGGCCGGCGGGTGCCCCGGGGGTCCGCAACCGTCCGGTTCGCCGAGCGGGTCACGCACACCCGGGTACCCGGCGTGGGATTACCCGGTGCGGGTGGCGCCATTCGGCCGGCCGCGCCGGTGCGTCCAGTGGCTGGGTGGGTAACCGGACGGAATGAACCGTGACCGCGCAATGGTTCGGGTGCTGCTGGAGCGGCAGGGCCGGACGTACGCCGAGGAGGCGGGGATCCGGCTGGCCGACCGACCCGGCCCGCTCTACCAGTTGCTGGTGCTGACCACGCTGCTCAGCACGCGGATTCGCGCGGGTGTCGCGGTGGCCGCCGCTCGGGAACTCTTCGCCGCCGGTTGCCGCACCCCGCAGGGAACCGAGGCGCGCAGCTGGCAGGACCGGGTGGACGCGCTGGGTCGAGGGCATTATCGGCGCTACGACGAGCGGACCGCGACGATGCTGGGCAACGGAGCGCGGCTGTGCCTGGACCGCTGGAACGGCGACCTGCGCCGGTTGCACCGTCAGGCCGGTAGCGACCCCGGTGCACTCCGCCGGGAACTGACCCGGTTTCCCGGGATCGGACCGACCGGGGCGGACATCTTCCTCCGCGAGGTTCAGGCGGTCTGGCCGGACGTCCGCCCGTACGCCGATCGTCGGGCGGTGAACGCGGCCGGCCGGCTCGGTCTGCCGTCCACACCGGAGAAGCTGGCCGGACTCGTCGGCGGCGCCGACTTCCCGCGGCTGGCGTCGGCGCTGGTCCGGGTATCCCTCGGCCAGCAGTCGATCGGCGAGCTGACCAGGGCGGCCGCGGCCCGCTGACGGAGGGTCAACTCACCGGCTTGCCCGAGGTGGGTCTGGTCAAATACCACACGGTCAGGCCGGCGGCGACCGCCAGCAGCAGCACGGTGTTGGTCACCCCACCTCCCTCCTGGCCGGTGCTGCCGAAGTAGATCACGGCGAGCGCGGCGCCGAACGACAACAGGGTCCGCAGTCCCTTGTTTTTCACGCGAATCAGATTAATCGCGACAGAGCATTCGTATTTCGGAATCACCGGATAATCCCTCACTCGGGTCGCGGTGGCCGGGGCGCGCACCGCCGCTGAGCAGGGCCGCCGGGGCCACGGCGCCGCCGGGCGGCGCCCCGGGGCCAACACCGCCGCCGGGCGGCGCCATCGCCGGCACGACGGTCGGACGGGGTCGGGACATCCGAGCCGGCCGATGGACGTACAGTCTCGCCGTGACCGAAATCCGGACCACCGTCGAGCTGCGGCACCCTCCGGAGCGGGTCTGGCGGGCCCTGACCGACCGCGACCTGCTGCCGAAGTGGTTCGGTTCGGTCGAACCACGACCCACCTCGATCAGCCGGTTCGAGCTGCGCCCCGCGGACCTGCCCGAGCTCGACGAGCTGATCGTGATCGAACTGGTCGAGGTCGACCGGCCACACCGGATGGTGCTGCGCTGGCCAGAGGAGGGCCAGCCGACCCGGCTGGAGTGCGAGCTGACGCCCACCCCGGAGGGCTGCCGGCTGACCGTCGTGCAGAGCGACGACGAGCAGCCCTGGCTGCCGGCCGATCCGAGCGGGCGCGAGGAGCGCTACCGGGCGCTGCTCGACACCCGGCTGCCCGCCGTACTCGACTGGATGGCGTTCCGGGAGGTGGACCTCCCCGCACCGACCCAGATCATCCCCGCCGTGCCGGCCGGGCGGACCTGGCCGGGCCGGCGGTCCCGGCGCCGACTCGGTGCCGCGCTGGCCGTACTGGCCCTGGCGGCCGGCGCGGTGGTGGTGGCCGCCGGCCTGGCCCGGGGGCGGGACGACGGCGGGCCGTCCACAGCGGGGGCCGCCGCCAGCGCCCGGCCGAGCGCGTCGGCGGGGGCGACCGCTCCGGTCAGCCCGACCCCGAGCGGCGGGGTCACCCCGGTCCGGCCCAGCCGGCCGGCCCGCACGGGCGCGACGCCGCGCCGGACGACGTCGCCGGAGAGCGCCGCCAACCCGACGACGCCCGGCCGGCCGAGGTTGACCGCCCGGTACAGCACGCTCAGCAGCCGGCTCCTCGGCTACCAGGGCGAGGTGGTGGTGACCAACGACGGGGACGCGACCGCGACCCGGTGGACACTGGTGGTCACCCTGGCCGGCGGCGCCCAGGTGGCGAGCGCCACCGGAGCGGAGAGCTACCGGCAGGAGGAGCAGCAAGTGACCTTCACCGGCGCCCCGCTCCGGGCGAACCGGTCGGCGACGATCCGGTTCGAGGTGGCCCGCGACACCACGCTCACCCAGAAGCGGCCGACAAGCTGCGCGGTCGACGGCCAGCCGTGCGCGGGGCTGTGACGAGTCAGTAGAGCAGGTACGGACGGCGTCGGCGGTTGAACTCCGCCAGCTCGGCCGACCAGGCCCCGACGACGTCCGGCACGTCCGCCCCGGCGTCGATCATCGTACGCAGCCGGGTAGAGCCGGTGAGCTTGTCGATCCAGTACGGCCGGGCAGTGTCCCAGGTGTCCGCCCGCCAGGCGAACGCCGGGTACCTGCGGGACTCGACCAGCATCGCCACCCCGGTACGCACCGGGTCGAACCGGGCCGGGTTGGTGACCTTCACCTCCACCCCCGCGCAGAGCTTGTTGAGCAGGGCCGGCTTCTGCCCGGCGGCGGTCGGTGAGAAGTACGCCTCCCGGAACTCGACACCGGGCAGGTCCCGGGCGACGAGCCGGTCGACCAGGTGGTAGTCGAAGTCGGTGGCGAGACCGCCGATCAGCTCGAACGGCCGGGTGGTGCCCCGACCCTCGGTCATCGACGCCACCCCCTCGAACATGCAGGTGCCGGGATAGACCAGCGCGGTGTCCGGGGTCGGCATGTTCGGGCTGGGCAGTACCCACGGCACGCCGGTGTCGACGGCGAAGTCGCCACGCCGCCAGCCCCGGCACTCGATCACCGTCAGGTCGACCGGCCGGCCCGCCTCGGCCGGCAGGAACTCGCCGTTGTAGAACCGGGCCAGCTCGCCGACGGTCATGCCGTGCTGCTGCACGATCTCCTTCTTGCCGACTCCGGAGGTGAACGGCGTGGTCATCATCGGCCCGTACGCCCGTCCTCCGATCGGGTTGGGCCGGTCGAGCACGACGTACCGGCGGCCGAGCCGCGCGGCGGCGACCATCGAGTCGTAGAGCGTCCAGATGTAGGTGTAGAAGCGGGCGCCGACGTCCTGGATGTCGAAGACCACGGTGTCGACCCCGGCCTGGGTGATCAGTTCACCCCACTTCGCCTGCGAGGCACCGTACGCGTCGTAGACGGTGACGCCGGTGCGGGCGTCGATCCCGGTCCCCTCGCTGCCACCGGCCTGTGCGGAGCCCCGGAACCCGTGCTCCGGCCCGAATGCGGCGGTGAGCCGCACCCGGCCGGAGGCGTGCATCAGGTCGACCAGATGGCGGTAGCGGGCGTCCACTCCGGTCGGGTTGGACAGCACCCCGACCCGCTGGCCGGCGAGGGCGGCGAACCGGGAGTCGACAAGCACGTCCAGGCCGGTGCTGACCCGGCGACCGCGTCCGCCGCCACCATGGCCGCCGCCACCGTGTCCGTCCGGTCCGGAACGCTCCGCACCGGTGTCCGGGGCGGCCGAGGCGGTGGTGCCGCCGAGGGTGCCGGCCGTCGCGCCCAGGGCGCTCGCGGCGGCGGTGCTGGCGAGGAACCTTCTGCGTTGCACGACGGCCTCCCGGGGCGGGGCTGCGGGCAGGGGAACGTGTCTCGCAAGTTACCTACGCCACATAGGTTGGTCAAGAAGGAAAACTACGAACCGGCACTCAGAGCTCCTCGGCTTCCAGGTCGCCGAGCTCGATGTTCTGGATCATCAGCCACCGGGCCAGCGCCGGCATGCCGTAGAGCCACAGCGGGGCGGACTCGGTCGTGCCGTTGGTCGCGTAGATGGCGAACCGCAGGTCCGGGGCGTGGATCGCCTCGATCCGCCAGCGGTGGTTCTTGTCCCGCCAGATGGCGGATGGGTCCATGCCCCTCACCATAGTGTCGCCCCGGCCACCGCACCCGGCCAGCGTCGGACCCACCCCGCATCGTGTACGGTGCTCGTTGTCGTACACTGTACGGGAAATGGGGGAAGGCGTGACGGCCGACGACATCGTCATCACCGGGGCCCGGGAGAACAACCTCAGGAACGTCTCGCTGCGGGTGCCGAAACGCCAACTGGTCGCCTTCACCGGCGTCTCCGGCTCCGGCAAGTCGTCCATCGTCTTCGACACCATCGCGGCGGAGGCGCAGCGTCAGCTCAACGAAACCTTCACCGCGTTCGCCCGGAACTTCCTCCCCCGTTACGGCCAGCCGGACGTGGACACCATCGAGAACCTCTCCGCCGCCATCGTCGTCGACCAGAAGCGACTTGGTGGCGGCTCGCGGTCGACGGTCGGCACCATCACCGACATCCACCCGCTGCTGCGGCTCCTCTACTCCCGCGTCGGCAAGCCGCACGTCGGCTACTCCAACGCCTTCTCTTTCAACGATCCGCAGGGGATGTGCCCCGAGTGCGATGGCCTGGGCAAGTCGGTCCAGCTCGACCTCGACGCCTTCCTGGACCGGTCCCGGTCGCTGAACGACGGCGCCCTGCTGCACCCCGACTTCGGCAGGACCGGCTGGTTCTGGAAGATGTACGCCGCCTCCGGCTTCTTCGACCTGGACAAACCCCTGGCGGACTACTCCGAGCAGGAGTGGCAGACCCTGCTGTACGGCGACGGCAAGGTCCCACTGGAGTGGCAGGGCACCACGATCAACTCGACCTACGAGGGCGCGGTCGCCAAGTTCACCCGCCTCTACATCCGCAAGGACGCGGCGGAGATGTCCGAACGCAACCGGGCTATCTTCCGGCGGTTCGTCACCGAGCAGACCTGCCCGCTCTGCCGGGGCGCCCGGCTCAACCAGGCGGCACTGGGCAGCGAGATCGACGGCTACAACATCGCCGAACTGGCCGCGATGGAGGCCACCGAGCTGATCGGGGTGCTGAGGAGCTTCACCGACCCGCTCGGCGCGACCGTGGTGGAGAGCCTGCTCGACCGGGTCGGCAACCTGGTCGAGATCGGCCTCGGCTACCTGAGCCTGGACCGGCCGACCGACACTCTCTCCGGCGGCGAGTCCCAGCGGATCAAGATGGTGCGGCACCTGAGCAGCAGCCTCACCGACATGATGTACATCTTCGACGAGCCGAGCGTCGGCCTGCACGCCCGGGACGTCGAGCGACTCAACCGGCTGCTGGTGAAGCTGCGCGACAAGGGCAACACCGTGCTGGTGGTCGAGCACGACCGGGACGTCATCGAGATCGCCGACCACGTGATCGACATCGGTCCGTCCGGTGGCGCGGGCGGCGGTCGGGTGCTGTTCGGCGGCACCGTCGACGAACTGCGCCGTGCGGACACCCCGACCGGCCGCCATCTCGAGCACCGGCTGCCGCTCAAGACCGCCTACCGACGGCCGACCGGACACCTGCGGGTCACCGCGGCCGACGTGCACAACCTCCGCGACGTCACCGTGGACATCCCCACCGGGGTGCTGGTGGTGGTCACCGGGGTGGCCGGGTCGGGCAAGAGCACCTTGATCAACAACGTCTTCGTCGGGCAGCACCCCGAGGCGATCGTGATCGACCAATCCGCCGTCGGCGCCTCGATCCGGTCCAGCCCGGCGACCTACACCGGGCTGCTCGACCCGATCCGGCAGCTCTTCGCCAAGGCCAACGGCGTACCGGCTTCGCTGTTCAGTTTCAACTCCAAGGGCGCCTGCCCGAACTGCCAGGGGCTCGGGGTGATCTACACCGACCTGGCCTTCATGGACGGGCTCCGGTCGGTCTGCGAGGTCTGCCAGGGGCGCCGGTTCAGCGAGGACGTACTCGAGCACAAACTGCGCGGCAAGTCGATCAGCGACGTACTGCGGATGCCGGCCTCGGAGGCCCTGGAGTTCTTCGCCGAGAAGAAGCTGCGGAGAATCCTCCAGGCGGTCAACGACGTCGGGCTCGGCTATCTCCAGCTCGGCCAGCCACTGAGCACTCTCTCCGGTGGCGAGTGCCAGCGGATCAAGCTCGCCACCGAGCTACACAAGGGCGGCACCATCTACGTGATGGACGAACCCACGACCGGGCTGCACATGTCCGACATCCAACACCTGCTCGCCATCGTCGAGCGGCTGGTCAGCGGCGGAAACTCGGTCGTCGTCATCGAACACAACCTCGACGTGATCAAGAACGCCGACTGGATCATCGATCTCGGACCGGAGGGTGGCAGCCAGGGCGGCACCGTGCTGTTCGAGGGCACACCGGCGCAGCTGCTGGAGGCTCGCAACTCCTACACCGCCGAGTACGTCCGGCGTGACATCGGGGCCGCGGTACCGGCCTGACCGCTCGGGGCCGGGCCGCGGCCACTCGAACGCGGTGAAGCCGGGAACAGGACCACCCCGCCGTGGTACGACTGCTTCGACAGCGTCTGCGAGGTGTCTGCGCAGCTCACGGCGTTGACCAGCGGCCCGCGAGGCGGCGGGGTGGGAGAACGGACAGCCGATGGCGACGAGCAGGCGTTCCACGCTGATCCGGGATCCGGACCATCCGCAGCGGGCCACCCCGGTGGAACTCTTCTACGATCTCGTCTTCGTCTTCATGCTGGCCCAGCTGTCCCAAGCGTTGATCATGAAGCTGGACCCGCTCGGCGCCTACCAGACGCTACTGCTGCTGCTGGCGATCTGGTGGGTCTGGTCGTACACCAACCTGACCACCGACACCCTTGACTCGCGGCGGCCCGCCGTGCAGCTGCTGGTCATCACGATAATGCTCGGCAGCCTGCTCATCTCGACCGCGCTTACCGAGGCGTTCGACGGCCGGGCCCTGCTCTTCGTCTCCGCGTACGTCGGGATCCACCTGTTCCGCAGCGTCACCCTCGCGGTGATCCTCCGGGGTCACCGCCTGCACAACCGCCCGCTGCGCGGGATCTTCTGGTTCAGCCTCTCCGGCGCGCTCTGGTTCGCCGGCGCCTTCGTCTCCGGCACGTCACGGCTGCTCTTCTGGACGGTCGCCCTGGCCATGGACTACCTGGGACCGGTGCTGCGCTGGCCCACACCGAGGATCGGGCGCTCGCCTACCTGGGAGTGGAACAGCGCCGGCGAGCACCTGGCCGAGCGGTACCGCCAGTTCATCATCATCGCCCTGGGCGAGAACGTGGTGATCACCGCGCGTACGGTGCGGACCACCAGCTACGACACGGCGGAGGCCGCCGCCGTGATCGTCTCGTTCGTCACCACGGTGCTGCTCTGGTGGATCTACTTCTACCGGGCCCGGGAGAAGCTCGGCAGCGCCATCGTCGGCTCGGCCGACCCGGCCCGGGAGACCACCTGGGCCGGGTACGCCCATCTGATCATGGTGGCCGGCGTCGTCCTGACCACCGTCGGCGACGAGCTGGTCATCCGGCACCCGACGGAGGGGACCCCGGGCGGCTGGGTCGCGGTGATCGTCGGTGGCCCGGCGCTCTTCCTCGCCGGCCGGATCCTGCTCGGGCACGAGGTCTTCGCCCGGGTGGCCCGCCCCTGGCTGATCGGAATCGGGGTGCTGATCGCGATGGCACCCGCGATGGTCCTGCTACCGCCCCTGGCCGTCTCCGCGGCCGTCATGCTCGTCCTGCTGGGCATCGTCGCCGCCGACGCCGTCACCGTACGCGAACCGCGCGGCACGCCCGGGATCACCTAGCGTGCCGGTAACGCGCGCCGCCCGCTCGGAGCGGCCGGCGGCAAGCCTGGGCCCCGGCGACGGGGCGACCGCGGCTCCCGGCCCGGGCGCTCGGGCGTCGGCCGGGTCACTCCGGACCGCGCTGCACCGGCAGCCGGACCACGAAGCGGGCACCGCGGCCGGGATTGCCACTGGCGTCGATGGTGCCGCCGTGGCCGGTGACGACCTCGCGGAGCAGCGCCAGCCCGAGGCCGGTGTGCCGCTTCTCGGTGCCCGTGCCCACCCCACGGTAGAACCGGTCGAATATCCGGTCGGCGGGATCGAAGCCGGTACCGGTGTCGACGACGGTCAGCTCGGCGACGGTGTCGCTCCGGCACACGGTCACGTCGATCCGCCCGGCGGCGGGCGTGTGCCGCAGGGCGTTCGTCAGCAGTTCGCTGACGACCCGGCGCAGTGCCGATTCCACCCCGGGGACCGGGACCGGCGCGTCGGGACGGCTGAGGGTGAGCGCCACACCCTGTTCGGCGGCCCGGTCGGTCTCGGCGACCACCGCCGCCTCGGCGAGCGCGGCCAGGTCCACCGGGGTGGTGACCGGCCGGTCGTCCGGCATCGCCGCCAGCCGGGCGGAGAGCAGCAGGTCGTTGACGACCTCGCCGAGCCGCCTGCTGGTGCCGACCAGCCGGTCCAGGTCCGACCGGTAGCTCGCCGGAACCTCGGTGGCGCCGGCCCGCCGGGCCAGCACCTGTGCCCGGGTGTGCAGCTGGGCGATGGGCGTACGCAGCTCGTGGCTGACGTCGGCGATGAACCGGCGCTGCCGGGCGAGTGCCTCGGCGAGCGGCGCGACGGTGAGCCGTCCGACGACCACCCCGCTGACCACGGCGGCGAGCAGTCCGACCAGTTCCGCGACGGCGAGGGCGAGCAGCAGGTGGCGGCGGTCGGCGAGCTGGTAACGGGCGTCGAAGACCGTCTGCACCACGTCCTCGCCCCGGGGTTCGGTGCGGACGAAGTAGACGGTGCCGTTGCGCTCGATCCGCTCCGTGGCCCGGGTCCTGGTCGCGGCGGTCGCGGCCATCGACGCCGCCCGGGGAAACCCGGGCGGCGCGGGCACGGCGCCGGAGACGAGCTCACCGTCGTGGAGCAGGAAGATCCAGGTGCAGCCGGGTGGCCCGGACGGATCGCCCCGGTCGGCGTTGTAGGCGAGTTCCCGCTGGATCTGGCGTTCCTGGCCGCGTACCAGCATGCCGTAGGAGACGGCGCCGACCAGCGAGACCAGGACGGTCACCGCGAGCCCGACCAGCAGGCCGACCCGCCGACGAGCCCGGGCCACCACCGCCCGCTCGGCCGCCATCCAGGAGAGCCCCGACGGGACGGTCGCCGCCCGCCGGAACCTCACAGCTCACCGAGCCGGTAGCCGAGGCCGTGCACGGTGCGCACCGCCGCCCGGCCGAGCTTGCGGCGCAGGTAGTACACGTAGGTGTCCACGATGGACGAGGCGGCCGCCTCGTCGAACACCCGGCGTCGCAGCTCCGTCCGGGAATGCACCGCCCTGGGGCGTGCCGCGAGCACCCGGAGCAGCTCGAACTCCCGGGCGGAGAGGGCCACCCGGGAGCCGTCGGCGAGCACCACGTCCCGCAGCCCGAGGTCGAGCCGACCGGCACCGATCGGCAGCGCCTCGGCACCGTCCGGGGTACGCCGGCAGAGCGCCCTGATCCGGGCGCTCAACTCGTCCAGGTCGAACGGCTTGATCAGGTAGTCGTCGGCGCCCGCGTCCAGGCCGGCGACCCGGTCGTCGACCGTGCCGAGCGCGGTGAGCAGCAACGCGCGGGCGCCGACCGCCCGGGAGCGCAGCCGGGCCAGCAGGTGCAGCCCGTCGAGCGCCGGCAGCAACCGGTCGATCACCATGACGTCGTAGCGCCGGGTGAGCCCGAGGTGCAGACCGCGCTGGCCGTCCCGGGCCACGTCGACCAGGTAGCCTTCGTCGACCAGAACCTCGGCGAGCATGTCCGCGAGTTCCGTGTCATCTTCGACCAGAAGCAGATGGTGTACGGTCGGTGACGCCCCGCTTGCCTGTAGCACAGGCCGAGAATCCCACACCAACCAGCTTACATAGACTGTGATAGATATCTCTATCTCCGATCGGTCCCCTGTTGAACCGTCGGTACCGGCTCCTTCGGGGCAACCGGGAGGGGGCGCTTCGCGTCCCGGCGGTCGATCCAGCTCAGCAGCGGTGTGGTCATCAGCGTGGTGACGAGCGCGACCAGCACCAGTGCGGTGAACAGGGTCGCGTTGACGATCCCCGCCGCCATGCCGACGTTGATCGCGATCAGCTGCATCAGGCCGCGGGCGTTCATCAGCGCGCCGACCCGCACCGCGACGGCCTTCGACTCGCCCCGGAGCCGGGCCGCCCCCCAGCAGGCACCGAACTTCCCGACGATGGCGACCGTGACACAGCCGAGCGCGAAGAGCAGCACCGACGGCTGGCCGAGCAGCCCGAACTCGGTGTGCAGCCCGGAGTAGGTGAAGAAGAGCGGCAGGAAGACGACCTGGCAGACCGGCGTGACGGTGGCGACCATCCGGTCCGTACGGGGTCGGTGCGGCATGACCGCGCCGAGCGAGAAGGCACCGAATACGGCGTACAGGCCGATCACGTCGGTGTACCAGGCCACCGCGAAGAGCAGTGCCACCAGGCCGAGCAGCCGGGACTGGTCACCGAGCCGGTCGCTGCCGACCAGCGCGGCGGCCAGCGGCCGGCCCACCCACCAGAGCAGCAGCCCGAACAGGATCGCCCCGCCGGCCGTGACGAACGCCGGGCCGGGCCGCCCGGAGGCGGTGGCCAGGACGGCGGCGAGCAGGATCCAGGCGACCGCGTCGTCCAGCGCACCGCTGGCCAGGGCGAGCGACCCGTGCCGGGTGCCCTCCTGCCCGCGCTCGGTGATGATCCGGGCCAGCATCGGGAAGGCGGTGATGGCGAGGGCCACCCCGACGAAGGCGGCGGAGACCCCGATGGAGGTGCCCTCGGCGAGTACCGGCGCGTGCCCCGCGGTGAGCAGCACCAGCAGCGCGCCGAGGCCGAGCGGCACGAGTACCCCGGCCAGCGACACCGCACCGGCGGTGCCGGCCAGCCCGGCCACCGGATGCGAGGTGAACGCGTAGCCGGTCTGGAACATGAAGATGACCAGGCCGACCTGACCGACGATGTAGAGCACGGGATAGAGCTGCTCCGGGAAGAGCGCGTCCTGTACGCCGGGGGCGAGCAGCCCGAGCAGCGACGGCCCGAGCAGCACACCGGCCAGCATCTCGCTGACCACCGGGGGCTGGCCGACCTTGCCGAGCAGCCAGGTCGTCACCCGGCAGCAGAGCAGGATGGCCGCGACGGCGATGAAGAACCGTGGCGCCAGCTCGACGGGATTCATGCCGCCTCGCCCTCCCTGGTGATGTCCGCAGTGGACGCGACCTCTGTCATGGCCGCACCTCCTCGAAGTAGGTGGAGCAGGGGCGTACCCGTCGGGCGTCGAGCACCATCCAGGTGCCCAGCGCCAGTTGGACCAGGCTGCGCCCCACGTCGGACCAGCGGTCCGTGCAGCGCATCAGCCATCGCCGCACGCCCCCGGGCGGCCGCGCCCCGGCCGGGACGAGGAGGCAGGGGCCACGGCTCGGCAGCGAGCGGGTGTGCCGCGCGGTGGAGACCAGGGCGTACCGCCGCAGTACCTCCCGGGTTACCGCGCGCATCATCACCGGGGCGACGCCGCGGGCCGGACAGGCCCGGTTGGCGGCGACACCGAACGGGACGAAGTGCGCCTCGCCCCGGCCCAGGGTCAGCCAGCGGCCGGGGTCGAAGGTGTCGTCGGCGGCCGGCCCGGTGCGCTGGTAGGTGAGGTAGTTGAAGAGCAGGACGGAGCCGGCCGGAAGGGTGACCCCCGGCTCGACCTCGATCGGGGCGGAGGTGATCCGGTGTGCCACCCCGAAGAGCGGATGGACCCGCAGCGTCTCATCGATCACCCGGTCCAGCGCCCGCTCCCCCTCGCCGTCGAGGTCGCCGAGGGCCGCGGTCAGGTCCCGCTGGACCGACGGGTGCTGCGCGAGGGCCAGCAGGAGGTGCGCCATCGCCTCGGACATCTGCACCACGGCGGTGTTGAAGAAGGTGCCCTGGAGATACCAGGTCGTCTCCTCGGCGGTGAACGGCGCCGGCAGGGTGACCGGTGCGGTCCGGGCATCGACCCGGGCCCGCAGGTAGCGGGTGAGCAGGTCCCGCCGGTCCAGGTGCCGCAACCCGCAGCACTTGAGCGCGGTGACCACGTCGTCGGCGTTGGCCACGATCAGCGCCCGGACGTCGGGCGGACACGCCTCGGCGAAGACGAGTTCGTGATAGACCTCCGCCCAGATCGGCATCATCAGGTCACGCAGCCGTACCTGGCTGGTCCGGTCGGTTGGCAGCGTGTCCAGGACGCGCCGGGCCGCCGCCCCGGCCAGCTCGGTCGACCGGCGGTGCGACACCGCCAGCACCCGCCGGGTCGTCCGGGCGACCACCCGGTAGCGCTCCCCCGGCTCCAGGTGCTCCTGGTGCATCTGCGGTCCGGGAGCCAGCCAGTACCAGAACAGGTCGGAGAGCCCGGCACCGTGGCTGCGCCCGTTCGCCGCCGGGTGCGAGTACACCCGCTCGAAGTGCTCGGGGCCGACCAGGGGGCCCGGCACCGGGATGCCCTCGACGCCGTTCACCCGGACGAAGATCCATTCCCGGAGCCGGACCACGGCCGGCGGCAACCATCGCGGAAGCGACCAGACCACCGCCACCACCAAGGCGCCGGCCGCGTACCATCCGGCGCCCGGGCCACTCATCGCGGCACCCGCGGCGCGATCATGTCCGGGGTGAGGTCGGTGGGGCGGACCGCGCCGGCCAGCGTCATGGCCCGGACGAGGTCGGCGCGGAGCAGGTCGAAGAGCTGGCGTACCCCGGCCTCGCCCCGGGCCGCGAGGCCCCAGACGACCGGCCGGCCGATCCCGACCGCGACCGCGCCGAGTGCCAGCGCCGTGAGCACGTCCGTGCCCCGGCGGATCCCGCCGTCCAGCAGTACCGGAATCCGCCCCTCGACCGCCTCGACGACCGCCCGCAGGGCGTCGATGCTCGCCGGTACGCCGTCCAGCTGGCGCCCGCCGTGGTTGGAGACCAGCACGCCGTCGACCCCGTGCGCCACGGCGAGCCGGGCGTCGGCCGGGTGCAGGACTCCCTTGAGCACCACGGGCAGCCGGGTCGTCTCGCGCAGCCAGTCGATCCGGGCCCAGTCGAGATCGGCGTCCATGGCGATGTTCCGGACCCGCCCGGTCTGCGGATCCCGCATGTTCTCGCAGTGGAGCCCGGGCGGCAAATCGAGGAAACCGTTGCGCAGGTCCCGCTCCCGGCGCCCGAGCACCGGCGAGTCGACGGTGACCACCAGGGCACGGCAGCCGGCCGCCTCCACCCGCCTGACCAGCGACTCGGTGAAGCCGAGGTCCGGTTGCGGGTAGAGCTGGAACCACAGCCGTACCGGCCGGCCCGCCGGGTCCGTCGCCCCGGCGACCGCCTCGATCGGCGTGGTCGCCGCCATGCTCAGCACCAGCACGGTGCCGGCCGCCGCGACCGCCCGGGCGCACGCCACCTCCCCCTCGGGATGGGCCAGCCGGTGGAACGCGGTCGGGGAGACCAGCACCGGCATCGCGAGCGTCTCGCCGAGCAGGTCGGTACGGAGGTCACGCTCGCCCCCGCCCCGCAGCACCCGGGGCAGGATCCGGTACCCGTCGAAGGCCGCCTCGTTGGCCCGCAGTGTGCGCTCGTCGCCGGATCCGCCGGCGAAGAAGTCCCGGTGCGCCCGGTCGAGCCGGCGGTGCGCCTCCGCCCGCAACTCGTCGATGGTGAGCAGGGGGCCCGCGCCGGCCGTGGGTGTGCGGCGCGGGCCCACCTGGTCCGTGACCGAGGGCATGACGGTCAGCCCACGGTGCCCGACAGGCAGCGGCCCAGGAAGGCGACGAGGGGCGCCCGGTGCACGTCCGGCCTGTTCCACTGGTTTTCCAGGTTCTCCGCCAGGTGGTGCACCGCCGCCACCCGGCCCCGGTGGTGGTGCCGGACCACCGGATGCAGGTACGCCGCGTCGTGTGCCTGGCCGGCCGCGTCCTGGGCGATCCGGCGCACCGAGATGTCGAACGGGTCGACCTGGTCGTGCTCGGGGCCGTACTCGAGCGTGACGACGAAGGCGTGTTCGACCGGATGGTCGGCGGTGCCGAGGCCGGCGGCGTCGAAGTACCCGACCGGCACCTCCTCGTGGTAGCGGGCCTCCGTACCGGCCACCGTCAGCACGTCGGCGAGCACCCCGAACTGCTGCCAGAGGCCGGAACTGCGGTTGACCCGCTCGATGATCGCGTCCGCGGTCGCCTCGGCGGTCGCCTCGACCTTCCCGGCCGGCCACGGGTTGTCGTGGTAGCGGCGTTCGAGGATGCGGTGCAGGGCCCGCACCGCATACCGGAAGCCGTGGATGAAGCCGGTGGTCGACCGCCGGAAGTCCCGCTCCTGGGAGAGGGTGCCGGCGAAGAAGAGGCCCGGGACGTTCACCGACTCCCACTCGGGGGTCTGGGCCGGAAAGCGGTCGTTGATGACCAGCGCCGGACGGCAGCCGTCGTCGAAGATCGACGGGTCGAACCGGAAGCCGGTGCAGGCCAGCACCCGGTCGTAGCGCAGTTCCTTGGTGACCTCGTTGGCCCGGGAGAAGCTGAAGGTGACCCGGTAGCCGTCCGCGTCCCGCTCGACGCCGCGCACGTGCCCGTCGAGGATCGCGTTCGCCGACTTGAGCTGGTAGCTGTCGAGGAAGTTGTTGTTCACCGCCCGCAGGTGCCCGACGTAGTGGGTGCGCCAGGCCATCCGCACCGGACTCGGCCCCGCCACATGGATCAGCGTGGTGGTCTCCATCAGGTTCTCCGCCGTCTCGAAGGCGGAGTTGCCCTTCCCGATGATCAGGACCCGCTGGTCGAGGAAGTCCCGCGGGTCGACCGACATCTCGTCGTACCGTTCGGCGTGCGCGATCCCGGGGATCGGCGCGACGTACGGCTGCGACACCCCGGTCGCCACGACGACCCGGCGGGCGTGGTACGTGCTGCCCGCCTGGTCGGTTACGGCGAAGCCGCCGTCCGCGCTCCGGGCGACCCGGACCACCCGGCTGCGGTACCGGACCCGGACCTCGGTGGCCGCGGCGAAGTCGGCCAGGTAGCGGAGCATCACCTCGGCGTCCGGAAAGTACCGCTCGGTGTACCGGGTGAACCGCAGCGCCGGATCGTCGCTGAGCAACGAGTTCCAGTCCAGCCGCAGATTCAGTTCCGGATCGTCGGACCCGGTGTGCGGCTTGTTGATGGAGATGAGCTGGCGGTGCCGTGGGTAGCGGGCGAAGAACGCGCCCGGGATGTCGGCGGCCTCCAGCACCAGGTAGTCCCGCCGGCCGTCCCGTTCGAGCAGGGCCGCGAGCTGCAGTCCGGCCGGCCCCGCCCCGATGATCAGATAGTCGAGCATCTCTGCGGTCACCCGGGAAACCTACGAAGCGGAACTCAGAGAAAAATCAGTTCACCGGCTCGGCCGGTGCCTCCGGCTGCTCGGTCAACAGGTCGAGCAGGTCGGCGGCGCGCACCACGTCGGCGTCGAGCGGCCGGTCCGGATCGATCGCCGGGACCACCTCGACGAGGCGGTCCAGCGCGGCCGCACAGCCGGGGGCGGTCGGCCTGCGCGCGCCGACGTGTGCGGCCTGGCGCAGCCCGACCGCGAGTGTTCCGCAGGCCAGGCGGAGCAGCCCGGCCTGGTCTGCGGCCCGGAGCGCGGCCTGGGTGCCGAACGGCACGACGTCCTGGTTGTGCAGGTTGGTCGGCAGGCTCTGCATGCTGGCCGGGGTGGCGGCCCGGCGGATCTCCGCGACCATCGCGGTCGCGGCGAGCTGCGCGCCCTGCAACCCGTGCTGCCGTCCTGGTCCGGCGGCCAGCATCGGCGGCAGTCCGCCGTTGCGGGCCGGGTCGACCAGCAGGTCGAGTTGGCGCTCGACGAGGTTGCCGAGCTGGGCGGCGACCGTCGCGAGCACGTCGGCGGCGAACGCGGCGGGTTGGCCGAAGAAGTTCCCGCCGTGCAGCACCAGGTCCTCGTCGGGGAAGAAGAGCGGGTTGTCGCTCACGCCGCGCAGGTCCGCCGCCACCACACCGTCGACGTAGCGCAACGCGTCCTCGGCCGCGCCGAGCAGTTGCGGGGTGCAGCGGATGCTGTACGCCTCCTGCAGCGGACGGTCGCCGGACGGCACCGCACCGGCGAGATGACCCCGCATCCGCCCGGCGACGTCGACCGCGCCCGGGTGCCCGTACGCGGCCAGCAGCCGGGGGTGCAGGAACTGGCCGGGCTCGCAGCCCAGCAGGTCGACGAGGAGACAGCTGAGCAGTTGGGCGGCCCGGTGTGCGCGGCGGATGCCGTCCAGCGCGACGGCGGTGGCGGCGGTGGTCAGCGAGGTGCCGTTGACCAGTGCCAGCGCGTCGCGCCCGTCGAGGACCAGCGGGGTCAGACCGGCCCTCTCCAGCGCCTGACCCGCCGGCGTCCGCCGGCCGTCCAGGTAGGCCCAGCCCCGGCCGCGCAGCGCCTGGGTGGCGTAGGCGAGCGGGATCAGGTCACCGCTGGCCCCGACCGAACCGAGCCGCGGCATCGCCGGCGCGAACGTCGTCGCCAGCATCGCGGCCAGCCCCTCGACGACCCGCACCGAGACCCCGGAGACGCCCTGGGCGAGCGACCAGACCCGGACCAGCATCGCGGCCCGGCTGACCGCCGGATCGACGTCCGGGCCCTGCCCCGCGCCGAGATGGGCCAGCGTGTTGTCGCACTGGTCGGCCTCGGCGTCCCGGCCGGCGAAGCCGACCAGCGCGCCGAAGCCGGTGGTGGCGCCGTACACCGGGCGGTCCTCGTCGCCGAGCACCCGCCGCAGGTGGTCGCGGGACCGGCGCAACCGGTCGCGTACCGGCCCGGAGATGTCGACCCGGATCTCGGCGGCGGCCCGGCGCAGGTCCGCCACCCGCAACGGCCTGGCCAGACTGATCGGCCGGGCCGCGCCGGCAGGCTCGAGCGTCATCGGGCCGACCGTAGCCGGACAATCTCAGAGCGGTCTGAAACATCTCTGATTACCGGTGGCTACCGTCCCGCGCATGACGCACGACTACCTGATCATCGGGGCCGGGCCCGCGGGACTGCAACTCGCCGCCCTGCTCGAACGCGACGGTCATGACTACCGCGTCCTGGAGGCCGGCCCCGCACCCGGAACGTTCTTCACCACCTATCCGCGCCACCGTCAGCTGATCTCCATCAACAAGGTCTACACCGGCTCCGACGATCCGGAGTTCAACCTGCGCACGGACTGGAACTCGCTGCTCAGCGACGACCCCGCCCTGCTGTTCGCCCGGTACACCGAGCGGTACTTCCCGGACGCCGAGGTGTTGCTGCGCTACCTCGCCGACTTCGCCGCGGCGACCGGGGTACGGGTCGTGCCCCGGACCACGGTGGTCCGGGTGAGCCGCGACGGCGACGGGTTCCGTGCCCTCGACGCCGACGGCCGCACCTGGCGAGGCCGCCGCCTGGTGGTGGCGACCGGGGTCTCCAAGCTGCACGTGCCGCCGATCGAGGGGATCGAGACCGCCGAGCGGTACGACACGGTCAGCGTGGATCCACGGGACTTCGTCAACCAACGGGTCATGGTCATCGGCAAGGGCAACTCCGGATTCGAGACCGCCGACGCCCTGGTGGAGACCGCCGCCGTCGTGCACGTCGCGGGGCCACACTCGGTCCGGTTCGCCTGGCAGACGCACTACGTCGGGCACCTGCGGGCGGTGAACAACAACTTCCTCGACACGTACCAGCTCAAGTCGCAGAACGCCGTCCTGGACGGCACGGTCGAGAGCATCCACCGGCGTCCCGGCGGCGGCTACCTGGTCCGGTTCCGGTACGCCCGCTCGGTCGAGGCGATCCGGGAGATCGAGTACGACCGGGTGATCGCCTGCACCGGTTTCCGCTTCGACGCGAGCATCTTCGACGACACCTGCCGGCCGCGGCTGGTCATCGACGACCGCTTCCCGGAGCAGACCCCGGCCTACGAATCGACCTCGGTACCCGACCTGTACTTCGCCGGCACGCTCACCCAGCAACGCGACTTCAAGCGATCGACCAGCGGATTCATCCACGGCTTCCGGTACGGCGCGCGGGCGCTGCACCGGATCCTCAACTCCCGGTACCACGGCGTGGCCTGGCCCAGCACCGAGTTGCCGGCAACCCCGGAGGCGATCACCGACGCGATCATCGCCCGGATCAACCGCTCCTCCGGGCTGTGGCAGCAGTTCGGCGTCCTCGGCGACGTCGTGACGGTACGCGGCGGCACCGCCCGCTACCACGAGGAGGTGCCGGTGGCGTATCTCGCCGACGGCGGGCTCGGCGACGGGTCGGCGCTCGCCGTCACCCTCGAGTACGGGGCGGGTCACGACGCGGTGGACCCGTTCGACGTCTCCGTGCCGCGGGTGGCCGAGAACGACGCGCAGGGCGCGCATCGGGCCACCTACCTGCACCCGGTCGTCCGGCACCGTCGGGGCGGGACGGTGATGGCGGTGCACCATCTGGCGGAGAACCTGGAGAACCAGTGGAACCTGCCCACGGTCCACCAGCAGCCGCTGGCCGCCTTCGTCAAGGAATGCCTGGCCGGTGCCGAACGCTGAGCCCGCCCGGGCGGTGCCACGCGCTGAGCCCGCCCGGGCGGTGCCGAACGCTGGGCCGAGCTACCCGCAGGCCGTGCTCGACCTCCTCGCCACCGGCCGGGACCGGCCGGTGTTCGAGCACGGCCCGCGTACCGTCGGCGCCGACGAGCTGGCGGACCTGGTCGCCCGGATCAGCGCCGGGCTGCGAGCGGCGGGGATCGGTCCGGGTGACGGAATCGCGGTGCTGCTCGGCGTGTCACCGGAGGCGTTCGCCGCGATCATCGCGGTGCAGGTGGTCGGTGCCCGGGTGGCCGGAGTGCGCCCCGGGCTCACCCCCGGACAGCTTCGGCACCTGCTCACCCACCGGATCAGGGCGGTGCTGGTCGACCGCGACACCGCGACACCGCGGCTCCGGTCGACCGCCGCCGGTCGCCACCTGCTGGCGGTCGGCACGGTCGACGGGTTGCCCGACCTGACCGCCACCCGGGCGTACCCGGGCCCGCCGGTACCCGCCGGACACCCGGAGGACGTCGGCCGGGTCATCTACACCAGCGGCAGCACCGGCACTCCGAAGGGCTGCCTCCAGACGTACGCCGCGCTCGGTGCCGCATGGGCAGCGCACCCGGACCGGTGGCCCCCGGCGATCCGCGACCTCGCCGCCCAGCTCGACCGCTACCTGGTCTTCGGCTCGCTGAGCAGCCAGGTGATGCTGGAGTACGGCATCCTCACCCTGGCCGCCGGCGGCACGATGGTGGTCGCCGAACCGCCACGCGAACCGGAACCGTTCTTCCCTGCCGCGCTCGTGCGGCACCGCGCCACCGCCAGCGTGATCACCGTGCCCCGGCTGGCGAAGCTTGTCGCGGCCCAGCGCGCCGCACCGGCCGACCTCGGCGCGCTACGCGCCCTGCTGGTCTCGGGCTCCCCGCTCGCACCGGCCCGACTCGCCGAGGCGATCTCCGTGCTCGGGCCGGTCGTCTACCACGGCTACGGCCAGACCGAGACCGGCATGATCTCGATGGTGACCCCGGCGGAGCTGACCGGCGCACCGGCCGTGCTCGCCTCGGTCGGCCGCCCGCCGGCCGCCGTCGAGGTGCAGGTCCGCGACGCCGGCGGCCGGCCGGTGGCGACCGGGGTCGAGGGGGAACTCTTCGTCCGCACCCCGGCCCAGGCGAGCGGGTACTGGGCCGAGCCGGCGGAGACGGCCGAGGTGTTCGTCGACGGCTGGGTACGCACCCGTGACCTCGCCCGGCTGGACGCCGACGGCTACCTGTACCTGCTGGGGCGGGCCCGGGACGTCGTCATCGTCAACGCCGACCTCCAGTACGCCGGCCCGATCGAACAGGTCCTCTCCAGCCATCCCGACGTGGCCGAGGCGTACGTCGTGGCCGTGCCCGACGAGGAGACCGGCGAGGCGGTGCACGCCTTCGTCGTCCCTGCTCCGGACCGCCGGCCCGAGGCGGACGTGCTGCGGAAACTGGTCCGGGAACGGCTGGGCGCGGCGAGCGCTCCCCGGCACGTCACCTTCGTCGCCGAGGTTCCGGTCTCGGCCGCCGGCAAGCCGGACAAGCGGCGCCTGCTGGCCGACCGCCGAGCGACACCGTCGTGCTGACCCCTGGGCACGGCGGCGGACACTCGGAACCCGGCCGGCGGCTCAGCGGTCCCCCGGCCCGGCCGGCACGACCGGCTCTGCCGAGCTGGCCGGCACGACCGGCGCTCCTCCCGGATTGGACAGCACGATCCGGGCGTCGTCGGGCAGCCGGCGGGTGGCACCGCGCCGGTCCAGCAGTTCGAGCAGCGGCACGGCGACCCGCCGGGTCGTGCCGAGCGCCTGCCGGGCGGTGCTCAGCGAGAACGGCTGCGGAAGCGCGGCGAGTACCCGGACCGCCCGCTCGGGGGCGTCCGGCAGCAGTACGACGTTGTCGGCGAGCCTGAGCAGCGCGCCGACCCGTACCGCCGCGCCGATCTCCCGGTGCCCGAGCCCGAGTTCGGCGAGCCGGCCCGCCTCCGGGGCGACGAACGGCCGCTCGGCCAGCTCCGCACCGACCCGGCGTACCGCCCGGGCGACCTGCTCGGGCAGGGTGCCGGCCGCGACACCGCGGCCGATCCGCCCGTCGCGGACCACCAGCGGCGTGGTGACCAGGGCCTCCACCAGGGCCCGATCCGGCAGGTCCAGCAGCCGGCGCGCGGTCTCGACCGGCATCCCCGGCTCCAGCGGATGCGCCCGCGTCCACCGGGTCACCTCGGCGAGCAGCCGCCGGCCGAGCTCCCGCCAGTGCCCGGGGTCGGCGTGCCACCCGCCGGTCACCGGCGCCGTCGTCACGGTCACACCCATCCGCTCCAGCTCGCGCCGCCGGGCCAGGCCGCGCCGGGCCAGCTCGCCGGGCTCGTCGGGCCGGCCGCCCAGCCCGGCCAGCACCGCCGCCCGGGCGGCCGCCGCGCCACGCCGGCTCAACCTCGGCGGTACGACGTCGAGCACCGTCACCCCGCCGGCCACACACCGCCGGCCGGGATCCCGCAGCAGCCCCCGGTCACCGATACGCAGCGGCAGCGGCCGGTCCAGCCGCAGCCGGGCGGTGTCGGCGCCGAGTGGGCGTATCCGGGCGGTCACCCCGGCCGAGCCGACGTGCAGGGTTACCTCTGCCGGCAGCTCGGCCACCGGGTCGCCGGCCAGCCGGACGTCGACCAGGTCGGTCTGCTGGAAGCGCCCGGGGGTGAGCAGTGCGTCGCCCCGGCGGACCTGTTCCCGGGCCACCCCGCGCAGGTTGACCGCGACCCGGGCCACCCCGGCGACCTCGCAGACCTGGGTACCCAGGGTCTGTAGCTCCCGGATCCGGACCCGCTGGCCGGTGCCGGTCAGCTCCAGCTCGTCACCGTTGCGCAGCACCCCCGCGCCGAGGGTGCCGGTCAGCACGGTGCCGCTGCCCCGGATGGTGAACGCCCGGTCCACCCAGAACCGCACCGGTGCGGCCGGCTCGGGCACCGGCAGCCGGGCGGCGAGCCGGTCCAGGGCGGCGCGCAGCTGCGGCAGCCCGGCGCCGGTGACCGCGCTGACCGCGACCGTCTCGACCCGGCCGAGCGAGGTGGCCGCGATCTGCCCGACCGCCTGTCGGGTGGCGAGGGCGGGGTCGGCCAGGTCGGTCCGGGTCACCACCAGCAACCCGTGCCGGACACCGAGCGCGTGCAGCGCGGCCAGGTGCTCGGCGGACTGCGGCATCCAGCCCTCGTCGGCGGCGACCACGAAGAGCACGGCCGGGGCCGGGCCGATCCCGGCGAGCATGTTGGGGACGAACCGCTGGTGTCCGGGTACGTCGACGAACGCCAGCACCGTTCCGGACGGCAGCGTGGTCCAGGCGAAACCGAGGTCGATGGTCATGCCCCGGCGCCGCTCCTCGGCCCATCGGTCCGGCTCCATCCCGGTCAGCGCCCGAACCAGTGTCGACTTGCCGTGGTCGACGTGTCCGGCGGTGGCGATGACCTGCACGTCAGCTCTCCCGCCAGCCCCGGGCCACCCGGGCGACAGCGGTCCGCACCGCCTCGTCCCGATCGGCGGGCACGCAGCGCAGGTCGAACAGCAGCCGGCCCCGTTCGAGCCGGCCGATCACCGGCGGATCGCCGAGGCGCAGCGGTTCGGCGTACTCCTCGGGAAGGGCGAGGGCCCACGAGTCGAGGGTGACCTCCGGCGCCCCGCCGCCGCCGACCACGGCGTCGTGCGGGACCACCCCGGCCTGCACACCGTCGGTCGCGAGCTGGTCGCGGAGCCGTTCGGTGCGCAGCCGCAGCGCGGCCGGGGTGGCCCGCAGCGCCCGCCAGGTCGGGGTCTCCGGGCCGGTCAGGGTGGCCGCCAGGGCGGCCAGGGTGAGCTTGTCCACCCGCAGAGCCCGGGCCAGGGGATGCCGGCGGAGCACCTCGACCAGGTCGGCGTCGCCGAGCAGCAGCCCGGCCTGCGGCCCGCCGAGCAGCTTGTCACCGCTCGCGGTGACCAAGGCCGCGCCGCCCCGCAACGCCGAGGCGGCGTCCGGCTCGGCGGGCAGCAGCGGGTCCGGGGCCAGCAGCCCGGAGCCGATGTCGACCACCACCGGTACGCCGAGGGTGGCCAGTTCCTCGACCGCTACGGCGGCGGTGAAGCCCCGGACGACGAAGTTCGACGGATGCACCTTGAGCACGAACGCGGTGCGCGGCCCGACCGCCGCCGCGTAGTCGGCCAGCCTGCTCCGGTTGGTGGTGCCCACCTCGCGCAGCGTCGCCCCGGTGCTGACCAGCAGGTCCGGCAGCCGGAACCCGTCGCCGATCTCCACCAGCTCGCCCCGGCTGACCACGATCTCCCGGCCGGCGGGGTCCCCGTCGGGCCGGTGCGCGGCGGTCAGCGCGGCCGCGACCAGGGCGAGCGCGGCGGCACCGTTGTTGACCACGTGCACCGCGCCGGCCGACGGCACCGCGGCGGCGAGCGCGGCCAGCGCACCCCGGCCGCGCCGGGCGCGCCGCCCGGTCCGCAGGTCGAGTTCCACATCGGTGTGCCCGGCCGCCGCGATCACCGCGTCGACCGCCGCCGCCGACAGCGGCGCCCGGCCGAGGTTGGTGTGCAGCACCACGCCGGTGGCGTTGAGCACCGGGCGCGGCCCGGCGGCGGTGGCCGGCAGTGCGGCCAGGGTGGCCGGGACGACCTCCTCCGGCGGGATCTCGCCGCGCCGGACCCGGTCCTGGGCGGCGCCGAGCAGGGCCTTGAGCCGGACCCGCCCGACGGTCGCCTCGGCGGTGACCAGCCGGGGGTCGGCGAGCAGCACGTCGGTGCGTGGCACCCGGCGCCGAGGATCGACCGCCCCGTCCATTCCCACCTCGCTGTAGAAACCCGTTCACCCGGCACTTAACCACACCCGATCTCCAGACGCCGGGGGAAGTCCACGACCGGCCGGGATGGACGGTGCCGATCGGAGCGCGCCGGGGCGGGTCAGCCGGCCGGGGTGAGCGCGCCGGGGCCGGGCAGCAGGTCGACGTCGGCGGCCCGGATCGGCTCGCCGCAGGCGGAACAGCTCAGCTCGACGTGACCGACCTGCCCGCAGGCCCGGTGCCGGTGCAGCACAGGTGGGCCCGGCTCGCCGGCGGTCCACCGGTCGCCCCAGCGGACCATGACGAGGAGCAGGTCGCAGAGTTCCTGTCCCTTGTCGGTGAGCAGGTACTCGTACCGCGGCGGCCGGTTCGAGTACTCCCGCCGCTGGAGGACACCGTTGTCGACCAGCCAGCGGAGCCGCTCGGCGAGCACCTTGGTGGAGATGCCGAGATCCTGCTGGATCTGGTCGAACCGGGTGATCCCGGCGTAGACGTCGCGCAGGATCAGCGGGGACCAGGGCTCTCCGACGACGTCCAGGGTGCGGGCGATCGAACAGGCCATCTCGGCGAACCGGGTTCGCTGCATGCCACCACCCTAGGCGATCTGACTTCCTTCAGGGAAGGGACTTCGGCTAGGGTGTGCCGGACCACATCCTTTCTTCAGGGAAGTCACCGTAGGAGGAACCATGAACCGACCCCAGGTGGTGCCGGCCGAGCAGTGGCGGACTGCCCTGGCCACGCTGCGCGACAAGGAGAAACAACTCACCCGGGCGCTGGACGACCTGGCCGCCGAGCGGCGCCGGCTGCCGATGGTCCGCGTCGACAAGGACTACCGGTTCGTCGGCCCGGACGGGCCGGTGGGGCTGCCGGATCTGTTCGAGGGACGCCGGCAGCTCATCGTCTACTGCTTCATGTGGCACGGCGCCGACCACGTCTGCTCGGGCTGCGCGATGTTCACCGACAACATCGGACACCTCGCCCACCTGCACGCCCGGGACACCTCGCTGGCGCTGGTCTCCCGGGGGCCGCTCGCCGAGATCCTGCCGGTGCGGGAGCGGATGGGCTGGTCGATCCCCTGGTACTCCTGCGCCGCGGGCGACTTCACCGACGACATGGACGCGGGCGACGGATTCGGGCTCAACGTCTTCCTCCGCGACGGCGCCGAGGTCTACCGCAGCTACTTCACCACCAACCGGGGGGTGGAACGGCTCGGCAGCGGTTGGACCTTCCTCGACCTCACGCCGTACGGGCGGCAGGAGACCTGGGAGGATTCGCCGGACGGGTGGCCGCAGGGGCAGCCGTACGCGTGGTGGCGGCTGCACGACGAGTATCCGGCGGAAACCGCGGCGCCGAGTGGCACGGCCGGCGTCGATTCGGTGCGGGGGCGGTCGTGAGCGGCCGTACGCCCGTCGCCGAACTGCTCTTCCGGGCCGAGGACGCGGCGCCGATGAGCCTGGACGAGGCGACGGTACGACCATGGAGCCAGGCCCGGACGGCGTTGGAGTCGACGACGAAGGGCTGGCTGTCGACCGTACGGCCGGACGGCAGGCCGCACGTCGCGCCGGTGATGCCGGTCTGGGCCGACGGCGCGCCCTGCTTCACCACCCGCCCCGGCTCGCGCAAGGGCCGGAACCTGGCCGGCGCCCCGGCCTGCGCGCTCAGCGTCGCCGCCCCCGACCTCGACCTGGACCTCGTGCTGGAGGGCGATGCCGTCCGGCTGCGGGACCCGGCGCTGCTCCGGCAGGTGGCCGACACCTTCGCGGAGAAGTACCGGTGGGAGCTGACGATCCGCGACGGAGTCGTCCGGGATCCCGGACTGCCGGGCGAACCCGAGTACGCCTTCTACCGGGTCACCGTGCTGCGCGGCTTCGGCTACGGCGCCGACGGGTCGACCGCGACCCGCTGGCGCTTCGGCTGAACCGCCGGAGCGGGCGGCGGGTGCGACCATGGTCCGATGACCACCGGGCAGCGCCATCGACTCACCCAGTACGCGCACGGCGGCGGCTGCGCCTGCAAGATCCCGCCGGGCGAGCTGGAGGAGGTGGTGGCCGGGCTGGTCGGCACGTCCGCGCCGGCCGGGCCGGGTGAACTGCTGGTCGGGCTCGACGACGGCGACGACGCGGCGGTGGTCCGGCTCGGGTCGGGTACCGCCGTGGTGGCGACCGCCGACTTCTTCACCCCGGTGGTCGACGACCCGTACGACTGGGGCCGGATCGCCGCCGCCAACGCCCTCTCCGACGTCTACGCGATGGGCGGTACCCCGGTGGTCGCGGTGAACCTGCTGGCCTGGCCCCGCGAGGTGTTGCCGCTGGCGCTCGCCGCCGAGGTGCTGCGCGGCGGGCTGGACGTGGCCCGGGAGGCGGGCTGCCACGTGGCCGGCGGGCACAGCGTGGACGACCCCGAGCCCAAGTACGGGATGGCGGTCACCGGGATCGCCCACCCGGAGCGGCTGATGCGCAACGACGCCGGCGTGGCCGGGCTGCCACTGACCCTGACCAAACCGCTCGGCGTCGGGGTGCTCAACAGCCGGCACAAGCGGACCGGCGAGGTGTTCGGGCAGGCGGTGGCGGCGATGACCGAGCTGAACCGGGCCGCCTCGGCGGCGGCGGTGGCTGCCGGGATCCGCTGTGGCACCGACGTGACCGGGTTCGGGCTGCTCGGCCACCTGCACAAGCTGGCCCGGGCGTCCGGGCTGACCGCCCGGGTCCGCGCGTCGGCCGTACCGTATCTGGACGGTGCCCGGGCGGCGCTGGCCGACGGCTTCGTCAGCGGCGGTACCCGACGCAACCTGGCCTGGGTGCGTCCGCACCTGGAGTCGGCGGGGGTCGACGAGGACGAGTTGCTGCTGCTGGCCGACGCGCAGACCTCCGGTGGCCTGCTGGTCGCCGGCGAGCTGCCCGGCCACCCGGTGGTCGGCGAGCTGCTGCCGCCCCGGGGCGACGGGCGGACCCTGCTGGTGACGGGGTGAGGACGCGGAACGGGTCCCCGGGATCGACGATCCCGGGGACCCGCACGGTGCAACCCGCTGCTACTACCGCTCAGTTGGCGCCACCGGTGAGCGGGGCCAGCTTCGGGTCGTCGGCGTACGCCTCGACCACGTTCTTCTTGGTGACGATCAGCGGCTCCAGCAGGTTGGCCGGGACGACCTTGACGCCGTTGTCGTCCGGGTCCGCTCACCATACGTCCGGCCCTGTCGGGCCGCGCCACACCGGCCCGGCCGAACGTGTGGCCGATCACGCCGGCCCACCCCACCACCGGCCCCGGCAGAACGTGTGCCCGGCGCGCCGGAACCACCACCCTCCCGGCTCGGCGTCCTCGGGTCGTGGCTACGGGCCGGCGGCGGCCTTCCGGTCCGCGCCGTGCTCCCGCTGCGGCAGCACCGTGTACTTCGGGTCCCGGGCGGAGACCTTCCCGGCCTCGAAGACGCCGAACCGGGTCAGCAGCGAGGAGGCCAGCAGGGCCGCGCCGGAGAGCACGCGAAGTGTCCGGTTGCCCCGGGCCAGCAACGCGCCCGCGGTGCCGGCGGCCAGCAGCAGCTGCCCGCCCCGGATCAGCCGGGCCGGCCGCCCGGTCCGGTACGGCTCACCGGTCAGCCCCAGCCGGGCGATCCGGCGCTCGGCGAGCACCTCGACCACCGCACCGGCCAGCGCCAGCCGGGCCGCGGGGCCGGACTGCGCGGCCGGTGCCGCGACCAGCCCGGCCCCCGCACCGGCGACCAGCGCGCTGCCGCCGAACATGAACGGCAGGTCCGGGTACGCGTCGTGCCAGGCCGGCATCGCCGTGTCGGCCAGCAGCACCCCGGTGTACGTGGCCAGCGCCGGTGCCGTTGCCGCCGCGACCAGCCCGGCGCCCCGGCCGACCGGTGGCAGCAGCCGGCGGGCCAGACCGAGCCCGCCGCGCCGGGGCAGCACCGGGGCGACCTCGCTCACCGCGGCCAACCCCGCCGCCGGCCCGAAGATGGCCAGGATCCAGGTGCCCATCGACATCGGCGAGGTCGGCTTGACGACCCGCAGCATGTGGTGGAACCGGGCCGGCCGGCCGAGATCGCTGATCAGGAAAAAGGTGCTCAGGCCGACCGCGCCCAGCGAGACGAGGCGGCCGGCCCGACGCAGCGCCGCCCGCCCGGTCAGGTCCGCACCGGCGGCCAGCAGTGCCGAGCCGGCCGCCAACCCGCCGGTGAACAGGTACGCGGGGATGGCCTGCCGCCACACCGGCGCCTTGACCACCGGCCGCCCGTAGTACGAGCTGAACTCGGCCGGTGGGACGACCACCGGTTGCCCGGCGACCACTCCCGGCCCCGACCCGCCGCGCTGACCGGTCCGCCGCCGCGGTTCACCGCCGATGCCGCCGGTCATGACGGCCGTCCGACGAACGCGGCCACCACCGCGGCAGTCATGGTGAGCGCGGCCAGCCCGGCCCGGCGCCACATCCGGGGCAGGTCCCGGGTGGTCACCACCGGGTCCGGCGGCAGCCCGTACACCTCGGGCTCGTCGAGCAGCAGGAAGAACGCTCCGTCACCGCCCACCCCGTCGTCCGGGTCGTGCCCGTAGAGCCGGGCCTCGGCAACGCCGTCGGCGTGCAGTCGCTCGACCCGGGCCCGGGCCCGCTCGCGCAGCTCGTCGAGTTCGCCGTACTGGATCGACTCGGTGGGGCAGGCCTGGGCGCAGGCCGGCATTCGTCCAGCAGTCATCCGGTCGTAGCAGAGGGTGCACTTCCAGGCCCGGCCATCTCCACTGCGCTGGTCGATGACGCCGAATGGGCAGGCGGGAACGCAGTAGCCGCAGCCGTTGCAGATGTCCTCCTGCACCACCACGGTGCCGAACTCGGTGCGGAACAGCGAGCCGGTCGGGCAGACGTCCAGGCAGGCGGCGTGGGTGCAGTGCTTGCAGACGTCCGACATCATCAGCCAGCGCAGGTCGGTACGCCCGTCCAGGTCCCCCTCCCGGCCGGGCAGGTCGGTGCCGGGCATCCCGAGGAACTGCGTCCCCTGCGCCATCCGGCCCGCCGGGCCGGGCTCCGGGGCCGGCGGCACGCCGGGACTGGTCCCCTGGTCGGGCCCGATCACCCCACCCGCCTCCGCGGTGACCGGGGCGATCGGCGGCCCGCTCGGGGTACCGGCCAGCGGCGCCGACGACTGCCAGCCGGCCGGCCGGGGCTGCTCGACGAAGGCGACGTGCCGCCACGAGTTGGCAGTCAACGCCCCCGTGTTGTCGTACGACATGCCGAGCAGGTCGAGACCGCTCTCCGGCACCAGGTTCCACTCCTTGCAGGCCACCTCACAGGCCTTGCAGCCGATGCAGAGACTGGTGTCGGTGAAGAACCCCATCCGGGGTGGCGGGTCGAGGTGGCCGGCCTGCTCGGCGGGGTTGACCGGCGCGGCCGGACGTCGCGTCTCGACCATGCTCATGCCTCCGGTTTCGTGTCGTCGCCGGTGTGCCGTCCACCCGGCCCCTGGCCGGCACCGCAGCCGTCGACGGGTGTCCGCCCGGGTCGCCGGGGATCTGTTCGGACCGCCTCGCCCCGGGCGTCGGTCACCACCGTGGGGTAGTGCCCGTCGGCACCGGCCCGCCACCGGTAGTCGGCGAGGTAGTCGAGCAGCCCCGGCCCGGTCGGTCGGCGGCCGGCCCGGATGTCACAGGTGCCGACCTTGCTCTCCTGAATCAGCACGTTCGGGTCGAGGGTGACCCCGAACAGGTCGTTGGCCGGCTCGCCCCGGACCAGGCCCGCATTGCCGAAGTGGTACGGCAGCCAGAGCTGGTGAATGATCCGGCCGTCGACCCGCAGCGGGCTCAACCGGTCGGTCACCATCACCCGCGCCTCGATCACACCCCGACAGGTGACCAGGTGCGCCCAGCCCAGGTGGGTCAGCTCGCGTTCGACGGCGAGTTCCGGTCCGACCTCGACGAACATCTCCGGTTGCAGTTCGGCCAGGTAGCGGACGTTCCGGCTCATCGCCCCCGCGGTGTGGTGCTCGGTGAGCCGGCTGACCGTGAAGACATACGGGAAGACGCCGGTGCCCACCTCCGGCGGGCTGGGGTTGGTCGGGTTGTCCGGCCGGTCGTACGTCCTGCGGGTCGGATTGGCCTGCTGCCCGTAGAGCGGGTTGCGGACCGGGGACTCGACCGGCTCGTAGTGGGTCGGCAATGGCCCGTCCAGTATCCCGGACGGCGCGAACAGCCAGCCCTTTCCGTCGCCCTGCATGACGAACGGATCGTCGCCGGCCAGCGCGGCCACTCCGGTCGCGTCCGGGTCCGGCCGGTACGACGGCGGCTTGGTCTTCTCGAAGTCCGGTACGTCGGGTCCGGTCCACTCACCCCGGTCCGCGTCCCACCAGACGTACCGCTTGCGTTCGCTCCACGGCCGGCCCTCCGGGTCGGCGGAGGCCCGGTTGTAGAGCAGCCGCCGGTTGAGCGGCCAGGCCCAGCCCCACTCGGCGGCGACCCAGTTCTGCTCCCCGCCGGGTTTGCGCCGGGCCGCCTGGTTGACCCCGTCGGCGAAGACTCCGGTGTAGATCCAGCAACCGCCGAGGGTCGAACCGTCGTCCTTCATCTCGGTGTACGAGTTCAGCGGGCGTCGGGTGGCCACCTCGTACCCGTTGATCTCCCGCAGCACCGCCTCGGCGTCCGGCTCGGCGTGCGGTCCCTCGGTGGGATAGTCCCAGGTCAGGTCGAGCAGGGCCCGGTCGCGCGGCCGGGTCGAGCCGGCGAGCTTGGCCCGGATGATCCGGCCGAGGTGGTAGAAGAACCAGAGTTCCGAGCGGCAGTCGCCGGGCGCCTGCACGGCCTTCTCCCGCCACTGCAACAGCCGCTGCGTCTGGGTGAAGGTGCCGGGCTTCTCGACGTACGAGGCGGCGGGCAGGAAGAAGACCTCGGTACGGCATCGCTCCGGGGCGATCTCGCCGGTCTCCACCTCCCGGCTGTCCTTCCAGAACGTCGCACTCTCGACCAGGAAGAGGTCGCGGACGACCAGCCAGTCCAGGTTGGCCATGCCGAGCCGCTGGGCACGGCCGTGCGCCGAACCGACCGCCGGGTTCTGTCCGAGCAGGAAGTAGCCCTTCACCTTGCCGTCGATCATGTCGAACACGGTCTGGTAGGTGCCGTGGTCGCCGCTCATCCGGGGCAGGTAGTCGTAGCAGAAGTCGTTCTCCGGGGTGGCCGCCGCGCCCCAGTACGCCTTGAGCAGGTTCACCGCGTACGCCCGGGCGTTGTCCCAGAAGCCCTTCTGGCCGGGGTGCCTGATGCCCTGGCACCACTTGTCGAAGGTCGGGTGCTGGGCGTGGTGCGGCATCGGCAGGTAACCGGGCAACAGGTTGAACAGCGTCGGGATGTCCGTCGAGCCCTGGATGCTGGCGTGCCCGCGCAGCGCCAGGATCCCACCGCCGGGCCGGCCCACGTTGCCGAGCAGCAGCTGGATGATGGCCCCGGTCCGGATGTACTGCACCCCGACGGTGTGCTGCGTCCAGCCGACCGAGTAGACCAGCATGGTGGTGCGGTCCCGGTTCGAGTTCGCCACCCAGGCCTGGGCGACCTCCTCGAACTTCTCCCGAGGAACCCCGCAGACCCGTTCGACCATCTCCGGGGTGTAGCGGGCGTAGTGCCGCTTGAGGATCTGGTATACGCAGCGCGGGTGCTGGAGCGTCTCGTCCCGCTGCGCCCGTGCGGAGACCGGCGGGCCGTGCGACTCGTGTTGCAGCCCGGCCGCGCCCTCCCGCTCGGTGGCGGTGTCGTTGTGCCCGTCGTCCTCGTGCCCGGCGTACTGCCAGCTGCCCCGGTCGTAGCTGGTCCGGTCAGGGTCGTAGCCGGAGAAGAGCCCGTCCAGGTCCTCGGTGTCCCGGAACTCGTCGCTGACGATGGTGGCCGCATTGGTGTAGGCGACGACGTACTCCCGGAAGTCCAGTTCGTTCTCCAGGATGTACCGGACGATGCCGCCGAGGAAGGCGATGTCGGTACCGGCCCGGATCGGGACGTACGCGTCGGCGAGCGCGCTGGTCCGGGTGAACCGGGGATCGACGTGGAAGACCTTGGCACCCCGCCGCTTCGCCTCCATCACCCACTGGAAGCCGACCGGGTGCGCCTCGGCCATGTTCGAGCCCTGGATGATGACGCAGTCACTGTTGATCAGATCCTGCTGGAATTCCGTCGCGCCACCGCGACCGAAGCTGACCCCCAGACCGGGGACCGTGGCGGAGTGTCAAATGCGGGCCTGATTCTCGATCTGGATCGCCCCCGCCGCCGTGAACAGCTTCTTGATGAGGTAGTTCTCCTCGTTGTCCAGGGTCGCCCCGCCGAGGCTGGCGATGCCGAGGGTGCGGTGCAGTGGCCGGCCCTGGTCGTCGACGTCCTCCCAGGTGGCGTCCCGGGCGGCGAGCACCCGGTCGGCGATCATGTCCATCGCGGTCGGCAGGTCCAGCTCTTCCCACTCGGTTCCGTACGGGCGACGGTAGAGCACCCGCTGCTGTCGCAGGTCGCTGGTGACCAGGTCCTTGCTGGCGGCGCCCTTGGGGCAGAGCCGGCCCCGGGAAATCGGACTGTCCGGGTCTCCCTCGATCTGGGTGACCCGCCCGTCGGAGACGTAGACCCGCTGGCCGCAGCCGACGGCGCAGTACGGGCAGATCGACCGGGCGACCGAGTCGGCGGTGTCGGTACGCGGCGTCAGCCCGGCGGAGCGGGCGGACTTCGCGGCGGCGCCCCGGCCGAGCGGGTCGGTGCCGGTGAGCTGACGGTAGACCGGCCACTGCGTGATCCAGGTGCGGACCCCCATGTTGTCAGCACCTCCCGCCATCACCAGGCCGGTCGCCTGACTCCCAGGTTAGGTCAGCCAGACGGTGCCCGCAGGACAGCGGCGAAACCCGGTCGGCCGGAGAACTACCAGGAAATTTCGCCCTGGCCACGGGGCCGTCGAGAGTCGCCCCAGCCTGCGGAAACGGGACGAAGGACAGCAAAGGGTCGGGCGTCAATATGAATGATCGTGACATCTGAGGGTGATCGGCGCAGTACTCTGACGCGATGTCTGTCGATCAATCCTCCGAGACCGGTTCGGATCCCATCCCCCGGATCGACTTCGACCACCACTCCCCCGGATACCGTGCCAACTGGCGGGCCATCTCCGACGAGCACCTGGCCCGGTGCCCGGTCGCCCGCACCGACACCTACGGCGGCTTCTGGGTGGTCTCCGACCACGCCGGCGTGAGTCAGGTGATGCGGGAGCACGCCACCTTCAGCTCCGGCCGAAACACCGAGGACCCGTCGGACCCGCGGCAGGGCATCGTCATCCCGCCGAACCCGATCAAGCAGGTGCCGCTGGAGCTGGACCCGCCGGAGTACAACCCGTACCGGCGGATCATGAGCCCGTACTTCTCGCCGAGCGCGGCCCGCGACTCGCTGCCCTTCGCGGAGCAGGCGACCGACACCCTGCTGGACCGCGTCTGCACGAGCGGCCGGATCGACCTGGTGCTCGACTACGGCAACCCGCTGCCGGCGCTGGCCACCATGAAACTGATCGGGCTGCCGCTGGACGACTGGCAGACGTACGCCGAGCCGATGCACCGGGTGGCGGCGTCGCCGCCGAGCGACCCCGACTACCCGCGCAACGTCCAGATCATGGGGCAGCTCGGCGGCGCGATCGCCGCCGAGGTGCCGAGACTGCGCGAGGAGCCGGGCGAGGGGCTGCTGAGCGGACTGGCCCAGGCCAGCGTCAACGGCGCACCCCTGCCCGTCGAGGAGGTGGTGAGCATCGCGCTGCTGGTGATCCAGGGTGGCGTGCACACCACCACCGCGCTCTTCGCGCACACCATGCTCTGGCTGGCCGACCACCCCGAGCACCGGGAGATGCTGACGGCCGACCCGTCGCTCTGGGTACACGCGACCGAGGAACTGCTCCGGGTCTTCCCACCGGCGATGGGCTTCGCCCGGACCGTCACCCAGAACGTGGTGGTCGGGGGGCAGCAGATGCGGGCCGGCGACCGGGTGATGATGTCGTTCGCCGCCGCCAACCGGGACCCGGCGGTCTTCCCCGACCCCGACGAGGTACGGCTGGACCGCTCCCCCAACCGGCACACCAGCTTCGGGCTCGGTATCCACCGCTGTATCGGGCTCAACCATGCCCGCGCCTGGTTCCCGGTGATGGTGCGGCGGGTGCTCGAACGCATGCCGGACCTGGTCATCGACCGCGACGCCACGAAGCAGAACGAAAGCGTCGGTGTGATCAACGGGTTCGTCAGCATGCCGGCGACGTTCACCCCGACCGACCCGCTCGGGGTGACCATGCCGGACTGACCGACCCACCCCGGCCGACCGCCGGTTCGGGCGTCCGCCGGAAGCGTTCCGGCGGACGCCCGCCGGCTCGGCCGGCCCGTGCCGGTCTCGGCCGGCCGGGACCGGCAGGGGCCGGTTCGACGAACCAACCCGCCGCCGTCACCGCCGGCCTGTCGTCGGGGAGGCCGGCGCGTGGCCGGGCCTCCCCGAATCCGTGGGCCGACGCGTCACCTGGACCAGACGTCCTGCACGATGTCGGCAGCCTGCTCCTCCCACTGCGCGTACGCGTAGGGGTAGGCCGACACCTGCACCGCCTGGGCGGCGTCGGTCAGCGGCCGGTCCCACCAGCGGTCGACCCGCTGGAGTCCGGCGTAGAACGCCCTGGCGGAGTAGTCCCGGTCCCGGACCTGCTCCGGCGATCCCCAGCCGGACGACGGCCGCTGCTGGAACAGGCCGAGCGAGTCATGGTCGTTCCACGCGCCCAGGTGACCGAGGTTGCGCAGCTTCGACTCCTGGAGTGCGGTCGCCACGCCGATCACCGCGCCCCGCTGGCCCATGTTCATCTTCCGGGCGACCCGGACGATCTCGCGGGCGTTGTCCCGCTGCTCGGCGTCAAGCTCGATCCGCGACTGGTGGCCCTGCACGCCGTGCGGGACCAGCTTGTCCCGGGACGGCTTGGCGGCCGAGTTCCCGGTGTCGGCGGGCCGGTTACGTTCGGCGTGCCAGTCTCCGCGCGTCGACTGGCCGTACCCCACCGACTGCGCGCCCGGGTCGCCGGAGGCGGCGACCACGCCGACCGGACCAGCCACCGCCGAGCAGGCGGCCGCGCAGGTGAGGCCGGCGACGGCCAGCGCGGACCGGCGGGCGAGCGGGGTTTCCGCGACGGCGGGAAGCCGACGCGTCACCGGATGTTCGGCGATGGCGGGCAGCCATCGGGCGCGAGCGGTCTCCACGATGGCGGGAAGCCATCGTCCGAAAATCGGATTCATGGTTACCCTTTCGTCTGGATTCCGGGAGGCACTGCGAGGGCCCTGGGACGCCAGCCCCAGCGCACAAGGGAGGCACGCCCGCGGTCCAGGGGGCTGACCTCGCGGGCGTACCGACAATGAACAACCAGCCGGGCCAGTCCGGCATTCCGGATTTGCCCTTCCGCCGGACACCGTCGGCCCGGCCCGGATTCCGACCCAGCCCGAACCCGAACTCGGGGCTGGCAGCAGGCCGGACAGACCAGCAAAATCGGGTACGGACGATCCGTACCCGGCCGCTTCCGGCTACCCTGAGCGCATGCAGTACGTCGCCGCGTCCGGAACCGGTGTGGCCTACCTGGCCCGCCCCGGTCGGCCTGCCGTGGTGACCGCGACCGTCGCCGAGCTGACCGGCCCGACCCGGGGCACGATCGTGCTGCCACTGCGCCTCATGTGGGGGCCGGAGCGCAGCTTCGACCTCGACGACCCGGACCAACTGCTCTGGATGTACGAGAACGTCCTGCGTGAGACCACCCGTTCCGACGACCTGCGCCGGTTCGTCAACGGTCGGGTCCTCCGTCGGGTCTGGTCCTCGCTGAACCTGCCGCGCGGAGTGCGGGCGGCGTGGGAGCGACGGCACCCGTCGCTGGCCGCCGGTGATCGCCGGGCGGCATGACCACCACGCATCTCGACGACTTCTACCGACAGGTCGCCCGGGTCGCCCTCTCCGTGGCCGACAAGCACGGATTCGTCCTCGGCGGCGGGGTGGCCTGGGCGGCGCACGGGCTGGTGTCCCGACCGACCGAGGACGTCGACCTCTTCGCCGACGTCGACGGCGCAGCGGCCAGCGCCGAGGCAGAGGTCCGAGCCGCGCTGGAGGCGGCCGGCTTCACCGTCGTCGACGAGGACCCGTCGACCGACCTGGCCGGGCTGTTCAGCGGCTTCGAGTTGGACATGAAGGACTTCCTGGTCGGCAGGGGCGGGCGGCAGCTACGGCTCAGCCTGGGCCGGCTGGACCGGCACCGCAGCCCGGTGGTGATGGACCTCGGTCCGGTCATGCACGTCCAGGACCTGGTGGCCAGCAAGACCGCCGCCCTGGTCACCCGCCGTGAGGTGCGCGACTACATCGACGTGGCGGCGGCGCTCGACCGGTACGCCGTACCTGACCTGATCCGGCTCGCCACCGAGTACGACCCGGCGATCGAGCCGGACGACATCACCGCCGCCGGCCGTTACCTGGACCGGTTGCCCGACCAGCGCTTCGCCCGGTACGGGCGGGACGCCGCACAGATCCGATCGATCCGCGCGAAGCTGGCTGCCTGGCCCCGTTGACCCGGGTGCGCCCGCCTCGGTTGAGGCTCCGGATCCGAGGATGCCGAAGGCCGGACCCGACCCGGGTCCGGCCTTCGGTTTGTTCTTCCTTAGCTGTTGGTCCAGGCGTCGGCGACGAGGTCGGCGGCCTGGTCCTCCCACTGTGCGTACGCGTCGGGGTACGCGGAGACCTGTACCTTCTGCGCGGCCACGGTCAGCGGCAGGTTCTGCCAGCCGTCGATCTGCTTCAGTCCGGTGAGGAACGCGGTGGTGGAGTACTCGGGGTCGGTGATCTGTTCCACCGAGCCCCAGCCCGAGGACGGGCGCTGCTGGAACAGGCCCTGCGAGTCGTGGTCGTTACGGGCACCCAGGTGACCCAGGTTCTCCAGCTTCGACTCCTGCAGGCTGGTACCGACCGCGATCACCGCGGCCCGTTCGTCCAGGCCGGCCTTCTTGGTGGCCTTCACGATCGCCCTGACGTTGTCGGACTGCTCACCCGACAGCGGGATCCTCGACTGCTTGCCCTGCACACCGTGCGGTACCAGCTTGTCCCGCGACGGCTTACGATCCTTACTCTTGCGGTCCTTGTCCCGCTTGTCGTGCTTGAGGATGTCCTTGCCACCCTTGTCGTCCTTGTCGGCCAGGACCGACTGCGACACCGGGGTGCCGACATGCTCGGCAGCGGCCTGCGCGGCGACGGCCGGGCCGGCGACGGTACCGCCGACGAAGGCCAGACCAGCCACACCCAGGGCGGTCCTACGGATCAGGGAGGTCTGCTCGATGGCCGGGAGCCATCGGCTGAACATGGTGGTGTTCATGATGGTCTTCCTTCCAATCGGGGATGAACACCCCACCGGGGGGATGGGGTGTCATTGGAGGAGAGAGGGGTACGCCCACACACGGCTCCAGGGGGTGCCGGTACTCGGGCGAACACAGTATGTAACGACCGGTGGCCCGGGATCATTCCCCGGCGCCTGGCCACCAGTGCAGGTCACGACTGGTGGTACTCGGTCGCACGGGTGGTGTAACGACTGCCGGCCTGCCGACATTCCACCGACCACCCAGTCGATCATGAACTTCGGAGCAGAGATCCCTCGCGGACATCGCATCCGCGCCGCGCGAGCCCATCAGACATCTCGGCTTCCCCCGAGTCGCGCAGGATCCGGCCCGGCACGTCGCCGTGATCCGGGCATCGACCCCGAAGGCCCTGGTGTCCGATTGCGGCCCTGTCCACCGGATTCGCGTTCCGCCGTCTCAGACCTTGGTTCTCGGCGGATGTGACCGACCAGCCCACCCCTACAGCATCCTAGGACGATAGGCGGCTTGGGTGCCGCTCGATCTGATGAACAAAACACCCGTCGTAATGCGAAAACGCCCGGCGGGATCGCCTGCCACGCGCAGCTGCCGCGAACCAGGGCCAGCACGACAAGCATCTCCCACGCCACCCAATCGAGTGAAGTGCGGATAAGTCGACCGACCGGCGGCGGCAGCGGTACGGCCGGGTCGGGTTTAGCGGACCCGCACCCAGGGGAGACAGCGCCGCCACACACCGGGGACCTGCCCGCCGGGCGACCCACGACACCCGACGGCCACCGGTCCGCCGGGTGGTACCGGTGGCGACCATCCGCCCGGTGGTACCGGATCCCGACGCCGGGCCACCGAGCCGTGCGGTGACCGGGTCGGCCGCTCCGGCCACCTGGCGCGAAGACCGAGGCGGTCGAGGCGATAGGAAAAGAGCCGGACGAGGAGGAGCCGAGGTGGCCGACGCACGACGAGCAGGCCCGATTCGATCGACCGTCAGCCAGGGCAGACGGCCGGCGGACGGTCGAGGTGGCAGCAAGCGCACTCCCACGAGGCCCGCCGCCGCCCGCAAGGCGACCGGCGCGAAGAAGGCACCCACGAAGAGCGCCACGAGAGCGAAGAAGGTCGCCACCGCCACCCGACGAGCCACCGGGGCGACCGCGGCGAAGACCCCGGAGAAGCGGCCGTCGACCGTGGCGAAGGAGGCGAAGAAGGCCGCTCCGGCCACCCGGACCGCACCGTCGAAGCGGGTACCCGGCAGGAAGAGCACCGCCGAGAAGAGCACCGCGCGGAAGGGCACCACGGCTAAGAAGGCCACCGCCAAGAAGGCCACCGCGAAGACAGCCACCGCGGCGAAGGGTGCCCGCAGGAGTACGGCGAAGACGACGACGGCCCGGAGTGTGACGGGGTCGCGATAACCGTCCCGCGGGTGCTCCGGTAGCCAGTTCGGTCGCCTGGGAAGCGGATCCATCGATGTAGGTTCTTGTCGCCTCGCGTTGTCATGGTGGAAGATATCGCCGTGACCCGACTGTCGCGCCGCACCGTCCTGGCCGCCCCGCTGGTCCTCGGTCCACTGCTCGGCACGGCCCCGGCCGCCCGCGCCGCGACCCCGGCGAAGCGTGCCGAGCCACGCACCGCACATGTCGACGTCTCGGTGGCCACCCTGTGGGTGGAGCCCGGTCGGCACCGTCCCGTCGACCTGCCGTCCACCACGAACCCGGTCGACCTACGTGCCTGGACGGGCGGGATGACCCTCGCCGAGCGGCGTTGGCTCATCGGTGATCTGGAGACCCAGGCGACGTATGGGCAGCGGGTGCTGATCCTGGCGGAGCTCGGCGACTGGGTGCAGGTGGTCGTACCCGACCAGCCGACCCCCCGAGACGAGCGGGGCTACCCAGGCTGGCTGCCCAGGGTGCAGTTGACCGACGGGAAGACCTTCGGCCGCTTCGCGGGCCGCCCCTTCGCACTGGTGCGTACGCCCACCGCGTGGCTGTACGACGACCCGCACCGGACCCGCCGGGCGATGGAGTTGAGCTACAACACCAGGTTGCCGGTGCTGGCCCGGCTCGACCGGGCCGTACTGGTGGCCACCCCGAGCGACGGGGCCAGCTGGCTGGCCGCCTCGGACGTCTCGGTCTACCGCTCCTCCGCCGAGATCCCCCGGCCGACCGGCCCGGACGTGGTGGCGGCGAGCCGGATGTTCCTCGGACTGCCGTACCTGTGGGCGGGTACCGCAGGGTTCGGCTTCGACTGTTCCGGACTCACCCACTCCGTCTACGCCGCGCATGGCATCACCATCCCCCGCGACGCGCAGGACCAGGCCAACGCCGGCACCCCGGTCGCCCGGGACCAGCTCGCCGCCGGCGATCTCGTCTTCTTCGCCCGGAACAACGGCACCGGACGGGTGCACCACGTCGGCGTGTACGCGGGCGACGGCTACGTGGTCGACGCGCCGACCAACACCGACACCGAGGAGAGCGGCGTCGAGTACGTCGAGCTCGACCAGCACCGGTACGCCCACGAGTACGCCGGGGCGCGCCGCTACCTGTAGCGCGGCTCGCGGTTCGCCGGTGGTGGCGCGGCCGGCGGACATCGGTACATCGGTATGTCGGGGACCATCGTGGATGGATGGTGGGTGGTCGTCAAATCGACCGGGCGGCTCGCTCGGGGCGGTTGGCTCCGGCCGGTACGGCAGCCGTCCTCGGTCATCGCTCGACCCGCAGATGCCGAGGGCTATGGCTGACTGATGCGGCAGATGCGGGTGGGCAAGCCGTCTTCACATTGCGGATGCGGATCAGTAGCCTGGCCCGGTGACCGTGTTCCGGATCGGTGAGGCCGCAGAACTGCTCGGGGTCAGCGCCGACACGGTGCGCCGCTGGATCGACGGCGGACGGCTGCCCGCACTACGCGACGAGTACGGGCACCGGCTGATCGACGGGGCGACGCTCGCCGGGTTCGTCCAGGCACAGGCGGGCGAGCCCGCGGGGCGTGCCGAGGAGTCGTCGGCGCGCAACCGGCTGCGGGGCATCGTCACCGCCGTGGTCAAGGACACGGTGATGGCCCAGGTGGACATCCAGGCGGGACCGTTCCGGCTGGTTTCGCTGATGAGCCGCGAAGCCGTCGACGCCCTCGGGCTGGAGGTCGGCTCGGTGGCGGTCGCGGTGATCAAATCGACCACGGTCGTGGTGGAGAAGCCGGCGACGACGGCCGGCGGCCGAGCGAGGACCAGCGCGTGAGGGCCCGACGATTCCGTACCACGCTGGCCGCACTGACCGTCCTGGCGGTGCTGTGCCTGCCCGGCTGCGGCAGCGGCGGCGAGACCGCGAGCCCACCACCGGCCGGCGACGGTGCCCGGATCACCGGAGACGTCACGGTCTTCGCGGCGGCGTCGCTGGCCGAGTCGTTCACCCGGCTCGGCCGGGACTTCGAGGCGGCACACCCGGGCGTGCGGGTCAGCTTCAGCTTCGCCGGCAGTTCCGCGCTCGCCAACCAGATCAACCAGGGCGCGCCGGCGGACGTCTTCGCCGCCGCCGCGCCGGCCAACATGAAGACCGTCACCGACGCCGGTAACGGCGATGGCACCCCGGCTACTTTCGCGCGGAACCAACTCGTGATCGCCGTGCCGGAGGGCAATCCTGGCGGGCTGACCGGGCTGGCCGACCTGACCAGGCCCGGCGTCAAGGTGGCGCTCTGCGCCGAGCAGGTGCCGTGCGGCGCGGCGGCGAGGCGGGTGCTGACCGCCGCCGGGGTGCGGGTCACCCCGGTCACCCTGGAGCGGGACGTCAAGGCGGCGCTGTCGAAGTTGCGGCTGGGCGAGGTCGACGCGGCGCTGGTGTACCGGACCGACGTCAGAGCCGCCGGCGGCGACGTCGACGGAGTCGAGTTCCCCGAGTCGGCCGGTGCGGCCAACGAATACCCCATCGTACTGCTCAGCGACGCGCCGAACGTCAGGGCCGGGCGGGCGTTCGTCGACCTTGTACTCTCCGCCGCAGGCCTGGCGGTACTCACCGCCGCCGGATTCCAGGCGCCGTAGCCGGTGGCACTCCCGCACGACGTACCCGCGACGAGCCCGGCCGGAAGGGGCGGGGCAGCACGGCGGCGTCGACGTACCGGCCGGGTGCCGGCGGCGCTGCTCCTCCCGGCCGCGCTCGGACTGCTCTTCCTGGTGCTGCCGCTGGTCGGCCTGCTGGTACGCACGCCATGGAGCACCCTCCCGCACCGACTCGCCGAGCCGGAGGTGCTCACCGCGCTCCGGCTGTCGCTGCAGACCGCCACCCTGGCCACCCTGTTCTGCCTGCTCCTCGGCGTACCCCTGGCCTGGCTGCTCGCCCGGGTCGAGTTCCCCGGCCGCCGGGTCGTGCGCGCGCTGGTCACCGTTCCGCTGGTACTGCCACCGGTGGTCGGTGGCGTCGCCCTGCTGCTCGTCTTCGGCCGCCGTGGGCTGCTCGGCGGCTGGCTCGACGCCACCTTCGGGATCACCCTGCCGTTCAGCACCGCCGGCGTCGTCCTCGCCGAGGCGTTCGTCGCGATGCCTTTCCTGATCATCGCCGTCGAGGGGGCGCTACGCGGCGCCGACACCCGGTACGAGGAGGCGGCGGCCACCCTCGGCGCCGGCCGGTGGTCCGCCTTCACCCGGGTCACGCTGCCGCTCGTGGCCCCGGGCATCGCCGCCGGGACGGTACTGTGCTGGGCGCGGGCGCTCGGCGAGTTCGGCGCCACCATCACCTTCGCCGGCAACTTCCCGGGCCGGACCCAGACCATGCCGCTCGCCGTCTACCTGGCGCTGGAGACCGACCTGGAGGCGGCGATCGTGCTGAGCCTGCTGCTGCTCGCCGTTTCGGTGGCGATCCTGGCCAGCCTGCGGGACCGCTGGATCACCGGCCCATGACCGCCCTCTCGGTGACCCGGGCCGACGCCGAGGCCGGCACGCCACTGCTCGACGCACACCTGGTCGCCGACCGGGGCGCCTTCCGGCTCGACCTCGCGCTGCGGATCAGCGCCGGCGAGGTCGTCGCACTCCTCGGCCCGAACGGTGCCGGCAAGACCACGGCGCTGCGGGCCCTCGCCGGCCTGCTGCCACTCACCGGCGGGCGGATCACCCTCGCCGGCCGGGACCTCGATCGACCCGACCTGGACCGCTGGACACCGCCCGAGCGGCGGCCCATCGGCGTGGTCTTCCAGGACTATCTGCTCTTTCCGCACCTGACCGCGCTCGACAACGTCGCCTTCGGACCGCGTCGGCACGGTGCGGACCGCCGGCGGGCCCGGCGGTGTGCCGCCGAGTGGCTCGACCGGATGGGCCTGGCCGGACAGGCCCGGCGGAAACCACGGCAGCTCTCCGGTGGGCAGGCCCAGCGGGTCGCCCTGGCCCGCGCCCTCGCCGTCGACCCCGCACTCCTGCTCCTCGACGAGCCACTCGCCGCACTCGACGCCCGGACCCGGCTCGACACCCGTACCGAGCTGCAACGTCACCTCGCCGAGCATCCCGGCGCCACGCTGCTGGTCACGCACGATCCGCTCGACGCGCTCGTCCTCGCCGACCGGTTGATGATCGTGGAGCACGGCCGGGTCGTACAGGAGGGTGACGCCGCCACCATCACCGCACAACCCCGGACCGACTACGTCGCCCGGCTCGTCGGGCTCAACCTCTATCGCGGTCGGGGCGACGGTGCCATCGTGCGGATCAGCGACGACTTCTTCCTCACCACCACCGAGCATCCGCACGGCGACGTCTTCGTCGCCTTCCCACCCTCGGCCGTCGCCCTCTACCCGGGCCGCCCCGACGGCAGCCCCCGCAACATCTGGCCGGCCACCATCTCCGCCATCCAGCGACACGGGGACAACCTGCGGATCCAGCTGAGCGGCCCGGTCCAGGTCGCCGCCGACATCACCCCGGCCGCCGCCGCCCAGCTGCGGCTGGCTCCGGGGCAGCCGCTCTGGGCCGCGGTGAAGGCGACCGAGACCCGCGTCTACCCGGCGGCGGCCGGCGGGCTAGGGCGGCCGGGCCGGTAGGCGGTACGGCGGGTTCCCCCAGCCGTACCGCCCCCGCCGGTTCAGTTCGCGGTGCAGGACACCGTCGGCGCGCTGTTGGTGCCGTTCCACGACCCGAGGAAGCCGAAGGTCGTGCTCGCCCCGGCGGCGAGGTTGCCGTTGTAGCTCACGTTGCGGGCGGTCACGTTCGACCCGCTGCTGGTCACGGTCGCGTTCCAGGCCTGCGAGACGCGCTGGCCGTCGGCGAAGGTCCAGGTCACCGTCCAGCCGCTGACGGCCGAACCGCCGGCGGTCACCCGTACGTCGCCCTGGAAGCCACCCGTCCACTGACCGGTCACGGCGTACGTGGCGGTGCAGGCCCGGCTCCCGCCCGTCGGGGTGGCCGTGGGGGTCACCGGTCGGGTGGTCGTGGGCGTGACCGGCGGAGTGGTCGGGCCCGGTGTCACGCTGTCGTAGACGGTGGCCTGCCGGGCGGTCGCCCTGATGCCGTTGGCGCCGTTGAAGATCCGCTCGCCCCAGGTGGTGAGCTGGTTCGGGTCGAAGTTGGTGGCCATGTCGAGGATCGGGTCGGTGTTGCCACTCCACGACCAGCCGAGGTAGCCCAGGCCCCGGGCGTTCGCCTCGGACAGGATCGTGTCGTGGTCCACCTCACCCGAGTTGAACCGCCAGCCGAATTCGCCGATCACCAGCGGCCAACCGTTGGACCGGAAGCGGTCGAGGTAGTCCGTGATGCTGGCGGCGGTGTTGAACACCGCGTACATGTGGATCGAAAGCACGGTGTTGCGCTGGGTGTCGGCGTCCAGAATCGTCTGTGCGTTGTCCCGCATGACGTACTGCCAGTCCTGGCCCCAGTTGGGCGCGTCGACCATGAGCAGGTGCTGGAAGCCATTGCCGCGCATCCTGGCTATGGCCGAGGTGGTGGCGGCGGTCCACTGTCCGGCGTTGGTGTTGCCGATCGGCTCGTTGCCGATGTTGATGACGACGAAGTTCTCCTGCCCGACCAGCGCGCTCTTCTGGCTGATCCAGTAGTCGACCGCCTCGTCGAGCGAGGCGGCCGCACCCTCCTCGCCGTAGCCGGTGGTGTCGTGCACCTCCAGCACGCAGATCAGCCGGTTCTGCTTGCACAGCGAGATGACCTGACCGACGTCGGTGGACGGGCCCCACCGCTTGCCACTGCCGAGCACCACCCGCACGGTGTTGGCACCGAGCGCCTTGATGTCGGCGAATGCTCTGGTCTGGCTGGTGAACCAGACGTGCGGGTGGTTGACACCGCGCATGACGAACGTCTGGCCGTTTGCCTCGACGATGTTTCGGCCGCTGATGTGCAGGCCGACGGCGGCATCCGCCGGCCGTACGAACAGCAGTACGGAAGCGGCGACCGCGAGCAGCACGGCGCCGAAGGCAGCGAATCGTCTTTTCATGACCTACCTCGAGCTGAGGCCCCGGTATCGGGGCAGGGCGGGTTGGCCACGGGCGTGCGCCCCCGACGATCGCTGCCCTGCTCTCGGGGGTGGGTCGGGCACAGTCCATTGGCTCGTTACTGAATGATCCGGCTCGTGGACGCACGGTACGCTCCGCCGGAGCACAACGCAATCCGCACCTGTCGATGCGCCGGAGACGCCGAAGGCCGGACCCGGCTGGGTCCGGCCTTCGGTTTCCTTCCTCGGTTTGTTCTTCCTTAGCTGTTGGTCCAGGCGTCGGCTACCAGGTCGGCGGCCTGGTCCTCCCACTGTGCGTACGCGTCGGGGTACGCCGAGACCTGTACCTTCTGCGCGGCCACGGTCAGCGGCAGGTCCTGCCAGCCGTCAACCTGCTTCAGTCCGGTGAGGAACGCGGTGGCCCGGGATCATTCCCGAGGGCCCTCGCATCTGCCCAGGTCACAGGCGCTGATACTCAGCCGTACGCGTAATGTAACGACCCGCTGGCCGCCAACATTCCATCGTCGCCAAGTCGATCACGGGACCGAAATCGGCGGACGCGACGTCGCGCACGCCGCGACGGTGTCGACGACGTCAGACGTCGGCCAGGGGTACATCCGGGTCGGCGAGCCGAATCGGATCGAACGACCGCCGGGACCGGACCAGTTCCCCGATCTGGTCAGCCACGTCCCAGACGTTGACGTTCATGCCCGCAAGCACCCGCCCGGACGCGGTCCAGAACGCGATGAACTCGCGCCTGGACAGATCGCCCCGGACGATGACCTGGTCGTAGCTGCCTGGCGGGGCGTGGCCGGTGTACTCCATGCCCAGGTCGTACTGGTCGGTGAAGAAGTACGGCAGCCGGTCGTAGGCCACGTCCTGGCCGAGCATCGCCCGGGCGGCAGCCGGGCCGGAATTGCGGGCGTTGGACCAGTGCTCGACCCGGACATGCGTGCCGAGCAGCGGGTGGTAAGCGTTGGCGATGTCGCCGGCGGCGAAGATCTGCGGGTCGCTGGTACGCAGCGCCTGGTCGACGACGACCCCGTTCTCCACGGTCAGTCCGGCCCGCTCGGCCAGTTCGGTGTTGGGCGTGGCCCCGATGCCGACCACGACCGTGTCGGCAGGCAGTTCGGTGCCGCTGGAGAGCAGCACCGAGGCGACCCGGTCGATGCCCCGGATCTCGGTGATCTGGCTGCGCAGCTGGAACGTCACCCCGTGTTCGCGGTGCAGGTCGGCGAAGACGCCGGCCATCCCGGCGCCAAGTACTCTCCCGAGGGGCAGGTCGGAGGTTTCGACGACGGTCACGTCAGCACCCTTCTGCCGGGCGGCGGCGGCCACCTCCAGGCCGATCCAGCCACCGCCGGCGATGACGATGCGGGCACCCTCGGTGAGCGCGGCGGCGAGCCGGCCACTGTCGCCGAGCGTACGCAGCCGCAGCACCCCGTCGAGGTCGGTGCCGGTGACCGGTAGGTTCCGCGCGGTCGACCCGGTCGCCAGCAGCAGCCGGTGGTAGCCGATCCGCTCCCCGTCGGCGAGCACCACCTCGGCGGCCTCTCGGTCGATCCCGGTGACCCGGCTGCCGGTACGCAGTTCGATGTTCTGACCGGGGTACCAGTCCGCCTCGTGAAGGTAGACGCTGTCCCGGACGGCCGCGCCGAGCAGCAGGCCCTTGGACAGCGGCGGCCGCTCGTAGGGAGGTTCGGCTTCCTCCCCGAGGAGGACGATCGGACCGTCGTACCCCTCGCTGCGCAGGGTATGGGCCGCGCGGGCTCCGGCGAGCCCGGCCCCGACGATCACGAACGCGCGTTGGTCGGCCATGGTCTTCTCCGTTCTGGGTCTGTGGTGCGGCACCGGCCGGTACCGCCCGGTCGGTCGGTACCGCTGGTCGGGCCGGGCGGGTCGCCCGGCGGTACGGGCCGAATCCGGGCGGTTCACCCTGTGCCGAGTCGGGCGAGGGTGAAGAACTCGGTCCGCGACCGGGCGTCGTCACGCAGGGCGCCGAGCAGCGTGGAGGTGACGGTGCTGGCCCCGACCGCCTGCACACCGCGCAGCGTCATGCAGAGGTGTTCGGCGTCGATGACCACACCGACGCCCTTGGGCCGGAGCTGGCGGGCAAGCCAGTCGGCGATCTGTTTGGTGAGCCGTTCCTGGACCTGGGGCCCATGCGCGAACAGCTCCACCACGCGGGCCAGCTTGGACAGTCCGAGAATCCGTTCTCCCGGCAGATAACCGACGTGCGCCACCCCGAGGAACGGCAGGAGGTGGTGCTCGCAGACCGATCGGATCGGAATCGACCGGGCCAGTACCAGTTCGTCGTACCCCCCGTCATTGGCGAACGTGGTGAGCTGAAAGGCACGCGGGGTGAGTAGTTCGGCGTAGGCGCGTGCCATCCGGGCCGGCGTCTCCGCCAGTCCTTCCTTGTCGATGTCCACGCCGAGTGCGGTCAGAAACGTGGCGGCGGCGCGGCTGGCAGCGGCGATGTCACGGCGCGGCCGGTCGTGCGCCACGCGGATCGGGACGACCGACATGATCAGCTGACTCCGACGCCGGCAGCGGTGAGCAGCACCAGCACGAGTGTCGTGGCAGCGAGGAGACCGTGACCGACCACGACCGGAATCGGGAAACGCGCGTCGGTGCCGCCGTCCGAGCCACGTACCGAGGGAATCCAGCGGGCCAACATGGTGAAGCCGAGCAGGGCCACCGGCAGCAGCACCACGAACGCGGTCCAGGCCAGGACGTCGCCGCCGGCGACCAGGTAGACGATCCACAGCACCAGACCGATCGCGGCAAGGGCGAAGTGACCGAAGACCAGGCCCGGGGCGAGCCGGCTGGTGCCGCCCGGACGGTGTCCGCCCCCGGCGATCCACTTGCCGAGCATGACGAACCCGCCAACGGCGGTGAGTAGCCAAGTGATCAGTGCGGCAACGGCCATGGGAGTACTCCTGTTCTACTTCGTCGAGGGTTGTCGAGCATGGCGCGGCGGCCCGCGTCGCGACTCTGGTCGCGGCGGCGCGGTCGGGATCGACGATCATGTGCCCCTTGTGGACCGGTATCCCTCGGCCTGGGTGGCCTCGTCGGCCACCCTTACGCCGTAGCGGAAGGCCAGCTCGCCACCGAGGAAGCCGGCGACCGCCAGCCCGCCGAGTGCGGCGGCGGAGAGGGCCAGCAGCCCCCCGCCGACCGGACCGGCCGGCTGGTCGCCGCGCAGCACGAAGCCCAGCGCGTAAGCAGCGGTCACGGCGAGGTTGATCGCCATGTGCAGCAGAGCCGTACGGAAGACCCTGGTGCCAGCGGGAACCGCGAACAGATCGAGAAACCCCACCATGATGGCGGCCAGGGCTCCGAGCACGCCCAGACCGATCAACCAGCGCGAACCCTGCGCGGCGACCTGCGACTCGTCGACAACGCGGGAGGCGATGTCGAAGACGAAGCTGGCGGCCCAGGCACCGACCGGCACCGCCGCCAGCGCCGGGTGCAGGGGGTGTCCGTACGGTCCGGCGAGGCCGCTGACCGGTCGCTTCGCCTGTTTCATGTGGTGCACCAGGACCACCTTCAGGGATTTTCACCAACGGACATGGTTGCTAATCCCGATCCTGCACCGGTTACCGAATAAATTCAACAGTGCCTGCTAGTGATATTCTCTTGGGGTGGTCAACCGGTGGGATGCCCTGGCTGCCCTGGTGGATCGCTCCCGCCGGGCGCTCTACGAATACGTGCGCCGGGCCGACCACCCGGTCAGCCGGGAGGAGGCCGCCACGGCGGCCCGCATCTCCCGCGGCTTGGCCGCCTTCCACCTGGACAAGCTGGTCGAGACGGGATGGCTACAGGCCCGCTACGAGGCTCCGTCCGACCAGCCCAGAGGACGGGGACGCGCGCCGAAGGTCTACGAGCCTGCCGGCGACGGGCTGGCCGTCACCATCCCCGAGCGCCGCTATGAACTGATCGCCGAGATCCTCGCTGACGCCGTCGCCGAGGATCCGGCGCACGCCGAGGACGCGGCCCGGCGCCGCGCGTACCAGCGGGGGCGTGACCTCGGCAGCGAGCTGCGGGCCGGCGGCGTGGATCTCGGTGCGGCCCTGGCCGGGCTGGGCTTCGAGCCGGAGCTGACGTCCGGCACCGTCCTGTTGCGCAACTGCCCCTTCCACACCCTCGCAATGCGACACACCGCCCTGGTCTGCGGGATCAACCACACGTTCCTCACCGGGCTGGCCGAAGGGCTCGACGCGGACGTGCGGGCGTTGCTGGCCCCCCGGCCCCGCGCCTGCTGCGTCGAACTGACATCCGCGGAGGCCGGGCCGACCAACCCGCAGCGGGGGTAGCGGACGCTCCCGGGCCCGGCAGGTGCACGATAGGAGCCGTGTCGACCCGCCGAGGAGGTACCCCGTGGCGCTACTGCCCGACCGCTTGACCGAGACGCTCCGGAAGGGTCAGCTCGACGGCCTGCACGGGGCCGTGGTGGTCCGTGCCGGCGAGATTCTGTTGGAGTACCACGGCACGGGCGAGGACTTCGCCTGGAACCACCCGCTCGGCGTGGTCGAGTTCGGCCCCGACACGCTGCACGATCTCCGGTCGGTCACCAAGAGCGTGACCGCGCTGCTGTACGGCATCGCGCTCGGCGACGGCCTGGTGCCCGACCCCGCGGCGCCGCTCCTGCCACGGTTCCCGGAGTACCCCGAGTTGGCGGCCGACCCGGCGCTGGCCCGGCTCACCGTCGAGCACGCGCTGACGATGTCGCTCGGCCTGGAATGGCGCGAGGATGTCCCGTACGACAGCCCGGCCAACGCCGAGATCGCGATGGAACTGGCGCCGGACCGGTACCGCTACGTGTTGACGCGGCCGGTCCTCGAACCACCCGGCACCCGGTGGCACTACTGCGGTGGCGCGACGGCGCTGCTCGGCCGGCTCATCGCCGACGGCACCGGGCAGTCGCTGGCCGAGTACGGCGACTCGGCCCTGTTCGCGCCGCTGGGGATCAAGGACGTCGTCTGGATGTTCGGCGCGGACGGGGTGCCCTCGGCCGCGTCCGGGCTCCGGCTCACCCCCCGTGACCTGGCCAGGATCGGCGAGCTGGTGCTTGCCGGAGGCGTGTGGCAGGGCCACCGGATCGTCCCCGCCGACTGGATCCAGACGATGCTCCGGCCCCGCCTGCGGACCACCTGGGGGGCCGAGTACGGATACCACTGGTATCTCGACGTCGTTGCCGGTCATCGGCTCGTCTCCGGCAACGGCAACGGCGGTCAGCGCCTGGTCGTCATCCCGGAGCAGGACCTGGTCGTCGCCATCACCGCCGGCAACTACGACCACCCTGACCAGTGGCGGACTCCCGCGACCCTGCTGGAGCAGGTCGTCCTGCCCGCGCTGGACTGAGGTTCGCACCTCGGGCAGCCGTTGACCCGGACCGGCTCCGGCGACAGGGCGGCGCCGCGCGCGGTACGGTCGGTCGGTGGACCAGGCCGAGGAGGGCGCCCGGATCGGCGCCACGCTGACCGGTTGGCTGAACCGGCTGACGTTCACCGACCAGACGGGTGACGAGGTCACCGTGCTGCTGATCGATTCGGTGGCGGCCTGGGCCCTGGCGCAGGGCTGGCGGGTGTACCGGCGGGCCGCCAGCGTGATGCGGCTGCCGCCGCCGTACGAGCACCGGCACTCCATAGTGGACGTCGGATGCGCCCGGCCGGACGGCGCGCCGGTCGTGGTCGAGGTCGACCATTCCGACCGGCGCCGTTCGATCGACAAACTCGAACTGGAGGCGGCGGCCGGTCGGATCGCCGTCTGGCTGCGCTGGGGTGACCGCCCGTTCGAGGCGCCGCCGGCGCCGATCGCCATGGTGCCGTTCCGGGTCACCTCCCGGGCCGGCCGCAACGGGTCGGGACGGTGGTATTCGAGGCTGCCGGCAACCCAGCGGCCGGCGCCGGCACATCTGGTCGGGGACGTGGCACTCGGCGAGCAGGTGGACCTCTTCCCCGCCCCCGGGACGGCCGATCAGCCCGATCCGGCCCGGCGCTGACCGGCCGGGTCAGCCGCGCTTCATCAGCCGCCCGACCGCGGCCATCATCTCGGTGGCCATCTCGTCGGCCCGACCCTCGGCGGCACCCTCGTGCATGCAGTGCCGGGCGTGCCCGTCCAGCAGGCCGAGCGCGACCTTGTCCAGCGCGGCCTGGATGGCGGAGATCTGGGTCAGCACGTCGATGCAGTACCTGTCGTCCTCGACCATCCGCTCGATTCCCCGGACCTGTCCCTCGACCCGGCGCAGCCGCGCGAGCAACTGGTCCTTGCTGGCGGTGTAACCGCGAATCGGGGTCCCCGGAGGTGTCGTCATGCCCCAAGCATAGCTAACCCCCCGGGGGTATGTTAGGGTCCTGGTGGCGGATACCCCCGAGGGGTAAACTCGACCGGCCCATACCCCCAGGGGGTATGGTCGGAACCGGAAGGGAGAACTTGCAATGATCACCCAGAGCTACCAGGTCAAGGGCATGACCTGCGGCCACTGCGCCAACGCGGTCAGCACCGAGGTCGGCGCGATCCCGGGCGTGACCGGGGTGAACGTCGACCTGGCCTCCGGCGCGGTCACCGTCACCAGCAACGATCCGGTGGACCCGGAGCGGCTTCGCGCCGCCGTCGACGAGGCCGGTTACGAACTCGTTGCTCCCTGACCACCGACCAGAAGAACTCTTCCTGACCACACCCACCGAAGCCTTCCCCGACCAGACCCGCCCGGAAGAAACCAGGTAGCACGATGAACACCGCGACGAAGTTGGGCGCCTTCGCGCTCGGGCTCGTGACAGTGTTCGGCGCGGCGTACGGGACCGGCCGGCTCGCCGGCCCCGTACACACCGCCGAGCCGGGCCGCTCCGCCCACTCGACCGGCCACGGCACCGAGGCGACCGGCACGACGGAACTTCCCGGCGGGCTGCTCGTCTCCGACCGGGGGTACACGCTCACCGCCGTACCGGCCCCGGCCGGCGAGTTCGCGTTCCGGATCGTCGGACCGGACGGCCAGCCGGTGACCGACTACGACGTGGCACACGACAAGCGGATGCACCTGATCGTCGCCCGCCGGGACCTCTCCGGCTTCCGGCACGTGCATCCGGAGATGAGCGCCGACGGCACCTGGCGGATCGCCTCGCCGCTGGGCGGTCCCGGAAGCTGGCGGGTGTTCGCGGACTTCGCACCCAGCGGCGCGGAGGCCCTCACCCTCGGGCTCGACGTCGCGGTGGCCGGTGACTTCCACCCCCGGCCGCTGCCGGCCCCGGCGCCCACCGCCGAGGTCGACGGGTACCGGGTACGCCTCGACGGCACCCTGGCGCCGGGCCGGACCGGCGAGCTGACCCTGACCGTCAGCCGCGACGGGCGACCCGTCACCGACCTGGAGCCCTACCTCGGCGCGTACGGGCACCTGGTCGCACTCCGCGAGGGCGACCTGGCGTACCTGCACGTGCACCCGGACGGCGCGCCCGGCGACGGCCGCACACCCGCCGGACCCGGGATCACCTTCTTCGCCGACGTCCCCTCGGCCGGCACCTACCGGCTGTATCTCGACTTCCGGCACGGCGGCACCGTCCGCACCGCCGAGTTCACCGTGACCGCCGGCCATCCGGCCCAGCCCGCTGCCGCCGGCACGCCGAGCGGCGCTCCGACACCTGAACGGCCCGCGCCGGCGACCACCGCCGGGACCGACGGACCGGGGCACGGCGAGCCGGGCCACGGACACGACTAGCGCAGGAGGCAGCAATGGCACCGGCAGCCGGGCGTCCACCCGTGGCGCCCAACCGGATCGAACTGAAGATCGGCGGGATGACCTGCGCCTCCTGTGCCAGCCGGATCGAGAAGAAACTCAACCGGCTCGACGGGGTGATCGCCACGGTCAACTACGCCACCGAGAAGGCGACGGTCACCTTCGACGACAGCCGTACCCCGGAGGAACTCATCGCCACGGTGGAGAAGACCGGCTACACCGCCGCGCTCCCACCGCCACCCCGCCCGGCCGGCGGGCCCGGCTCCGAGCCGGATGCACCCGTCGACCAGCTGCGTACGCTGCGTACCCGGCTGCTGGTGTCGCTGGTGCTTACCGTGCCGGTGATCGCCCTGGCGATGGTGCCGGCCTGGCAGTTCGACTACTGGCAGTGGCTCTCGCTCACCCTCGCCGCGCCGGTCGTCGCGTACGGCGGGCTGCCCTTCCACCGGGCCGCCTGGATCAACCTGCGGCACGGTGCCGCCACGATGGACACCCTGGTCTCGCTCGGTACGCTCGCCGCGCTCGGCTGGTCGGTGTGGGCGCTCTTCCTCGGCACCGCCGGCACGCCCGGCATGACGCATCCGTTCAGTTTCGACATCGGGCGAAGCGACGGGTCCGGCAACATCTACCTGGAGACCGCGGCCGGGGTGACCCTCTTCATCCTGGCCGGCCGCTACTTCGAGGTCCGGTCCAAGCGCCGGGCCGGCACCGCGCTGCGAGCCCTGCTCGAACTCGGCGCCAAGGAGGTGACGGTACTCCGCGACGGCACCGAGGTCCGGGTCGCCCTCGACCAGCTCGCGGTCGGTGACCGCTTCGTGGTCCGTCCCGGCGAGAAGATCGCCACCGACGGCCTGGTCGAGGCCGGCTCCTCCGCCGTCGACGTCAGCATGCTGACCGGGGAGTCGGTGCCGGTGGAGGTCGCCCCCGGCGACCGGGTGGTCGGGGCGACGGTCAACGCCGGAGGCCGGCTCGTCGTCCGGGCCACCCGAGTGGGGGCCGAGACCCAGCTCGCCCAGATGGCGGCCCTGGTCGAACGGGCCCAGACCGGCAAGGCCCAGGTGCAGCGCCTGGCGGACCGGATCTCCGGGGTGTTCGTGCCGATCGTGATCGCCCTCGCCGTCGCCACCCTCGGCTTCTGGCTCGGCTCCGGTGGCGGCGTCACCGCCGCGTTCACCGCCGCCGTCGCGGTGCTGATCATCGCCTGCCCCTGCGCGCTCGGGCTCGCCACCCCGACGGCGCTGCTGGTCGGCACCGGCCGGGGTGCCCAGCTCGGCATCCTGATCAAGGGGCCGGAGGTGCTGGAGTCGACCCGGCGGGTGGAGACCGTGGTGCTGGACAAGACCGGCACCGTGACCACCGGACGGATGACGCTGACCGACGTCCTGCCGGCCGACGGGGAGGACCCGGACGAACTGCTGCGGCTGGCCGGCGCCCTGGAGCACGCCTCCGAGCATCCGATCGCCCGCGCGGTCGCCCGCGCCGCCGCCGAGCGGACCGGGCCGCACCCCGAGGTCGCCGGGTTCGCCAACGTCGAAGGGCTCGGCGTGACCGGCACCGTCGACGGCCGGGCGGTCACGGTGGGCCGGCCGCGCCTGCTGGCCGACCGCGGTCTCGACCTGCCCGGCACGCTCGGGCCGGCGGTCGCGGACGCCGAGGCCGCCGGCCGGACCGTGGTGCTGGCCGGCTGGGACGGCCAGGTGCGCGGCGCCCTGGTGGTGGCCGACGCGATCAAGCCGACCAGCCGCGAGGCGGTCGCCGGGCTACGCCGGCTCGGCCTCACCCCGGTGCTGCTCACCGGCGACAACGGCGCGGTCGCCCGGTCGGTCGCCGCCGAGGTCGGCATCGACGAGGTGATCGCCGAGGTACTGCCGGCCGACAAGCTCGACGTGGTCAAGCGGCTCCAGGCCGAGGGCCGGGTGGTCGCGATGATCGGGGACGGCGTCAACGACGCGGCGGCGCTCGCCCAGGCGGACCTGGGCCTGGCCATGGGCACGGGTACGGACGTGGCGATCGAGGCCGCCGATCTGACCCTGGTCCGCGGTGACCTGACCGCGGCCGTCGACGCGATCCGGCTGTCCCGGGCGACGCTGCGGGTGATCCGGGGCAACCTGTTCTGGGCGTTCGCCTACAACGTCGCCGCGTTGCCGCTGGCCGCGATCGGGATGCTCAATCCGATGATCGCGGGTGCGGCGATGGCGTTCTCGTCGGTCTTCGTCGTCGGCAACTCGCTGCGGCTGCGCCGATTCACGCCGTACCGGCAGGTGCCGGCGCCCGCTCCGGGCGGGTGACCGGCGACGTCAGCCCAGCAGGGCCAGCGCCGCGCGTACCCGGCGGCGTTCCAGGGTGCGGTCGAAGCTGGTCTCACCCCGGCAGAAGGCGGTGAACATGCGCCAACCGGCCGGGGTGGCCAGGACGGTGTGGAAGATCCCCGGGTGCCGGGAGAAGGCGGCGAGAATCCGGTGCCCGGCCCGCATCGGCGGGACGAGTTCATCGTGCACCGCCCGGACGTAGCCGTCGAGGTCGCCGCCGGCCGCGGCCTCACCGGCGAGCGAGCCGGAGCGCAGGGCGAAGCTGATCCCCTCCCGGGTCCACGGCTCCAGCAGGCCGGCCGCGTCCCCGGCGACCAGCACCCGGCCGTGCCGCAGCGGGGAGTTCTCGGCGCGGCACCGGGTCAGGTGCCCGGAGTCGTGTGCCGGTTCCAGGTCGGCCAGACCCAGCCGCTCGACGAACCGTCGCAGGTAACGCCGGGTCCGCTCCCCCTCGCCCCGGGCGGCGATCACCCCGACGGTGAGCCGGTCCCGCTTGGGGAAGACCCAGGCGTACGACCCGGGCAGCGGGCCCCAGTCCAGCAGCAACCGGCCGCGCCAGCGCTGCTGGAGCGGGGCGGGGATCGGGATCTCCAGCTCCAGCCCGAGGTCCACCTGGGCGTACTCCACCCCCACCCCTCGGGCCGTCACCCCGGCCGAGCCGTCGGCGCCGACCGCGACCCGGGCCCGCAGCTCGGTGCCGTCGGCGAGCCGGATCCGTACGCCGTCCGGCTCCTGCTCCACCCCGCGCACCGCGACCCGCTGCCGGAGCTCGGCGCCGGCGCCGACGGCGGCACCGCGCAGCCGGTCGTCGAACTCCTCCCGCCGCACCATCGTCAGCAGTTGGCCCGGCCGGTGCCGGCGGGTGAACTCCCGCCGCCCGTCGGCGGTGAACGTCACCCGGTCCACCCGATCGTCGGCGGGCACCTCGATCCGCGCCGCGGCGAGCGCCAGCGAGGTGCCGAGCAGCCCACCCCCGCAGGTCTTGTAGCGCGGATGCTCGGCCTTCTCCAGCACCACCGTCCGCGCTCCGGCCCGCGCGGCGGCGAACGCGGCGGAGAGCCCGGCCGGTCCCGCCCCGATCACCGCCACGTCCCAGATCACGGGTAGCAGCCTAGGCGAGGGACCGGCCGCCGCCGGGGAAGGGAGGCCGCCGCCACGAACGCGCGGCCGGGGCACCGCCCGACGAGTCGGGCCGGGCGGATCCGGCACCCCCTGGTGCATCAACGCCGTCCCGGTGGGTAATCGCCGCCCGCGAACTGCCCGTGCGCGGTGCGCGGGCGAGGAGGTAACCATGCAACAGCTGCATCTCACGGAGATCGAACAGCGGGTGTACCAGGCGGTCACCGCCCTTGAGGCCCGGGGACAGGTGCCGTTTCCGGAGGCCATCGCGGAGGAGGTCGGTCTGCCGCCGGAGCAGTTGACGACGCCGCTGCACGTGCTCGGCGAGAAGAACCTGCTGCACCGCGAGGACTCCCCGATGGAGGGTCTGGACTTCGGTCCACGCTGGTGCTCGCAGCAGCTCGCCTGAGCCGCCCCGCCGACCGTGCCGCCCGGTCGGCGGCCCCGCGCCGGGCAGGTCGTTGAGCGGGACTCCGGACAGTTTGCGGTAGTCTGTCCCCGGCGGTCACCGTTTCACGACCCACGACTCGCCCACGACTCGGCCACGGCACAGTCAGCGAGGCCCGATTGAGCGCGGCGCAAGGCAGTCCACCAGATCGTGCCGCAGTGCCGAGCGACCGCGGCGGAACGGAGCCGGACCCACTGGCCGGGCTGGACCAGCGGACCGCCGCCCGGCGCCGCGGGCAGATCCTGGCCATCGGACTGGTCGCCGCGTTCATGACGTTGCTGGACGTGAGCATCGTGAACGTCGCGATCCCGTCGATCGAGCGGGCCTTGCGCGCCGACCCGAGTGATCTCCAGTGGATCCTCTCCGGCTACGCGCTGACCTTCGGCCTGATGCTGGTACCCGCCGGCCGGTTCGGCGACGCCCGGGGCCGGCGCAACGTCTTCATGCTCGGGCTCGCGCTGTTCACCCTGACCAGCGCGGTGGCCGGGCTGGCCGAGTCGCCGGGCTGGCTGGTCGGCGCCCGACTGTTGCAGGGCGCATCGGCCGGGCTGGTGAACCCGCAGGTGATCGGGCTGATCCAACAGCTCTACCGGGGCGCCGACCGGGGCCGCCCGTTCGGGCTGCTCGGCGCCACCATCGGCATCTCCACCGCCGTCGGCCCGCTGCTCGGCGGCGCCCTGATCGAACTCGGCGGTCAGCAACTCGGCTGGCGGTTGGTCTTCTTCGTCAACGTGCCGGTCGGGCTCGCCGCGATCTTCTTCGCCTGGCTGCGGCTGCCGACCGAGGGGCGGCGGGCCGGACGGGACGGCCTCGACCCCGTGGGCGTCCTGCTGCTGGGGCTCGGTGTGGTTCTGGTGCTGCTGCCGCTGGTGCAGCGACAGCAGTGGCACGGGCCGCTCAAGTGGTTGCTGATCCCGGGCGGTCTGCTGGTGCTGCTCGGCTTCGTCGGCTGGGAACTCCGGTACCGGCGCCGCCGGGAACCACTGTTCGACCTGGCCCTGTTCCGGCTCCGGTCGTACTCGCTCGGCACCCTGATCGGGCTGCTCTACTTCGCCGGATTCGTCGCGGTCTTCTTCCTCTTCACCCTCTTCCTGCAGAACGGCCTGCGCTACACCGCCCTGGAGGCCGGCCTGGCGATCACGCCGTTCGCGCTCGGCTCGGCGGTCACCGCGGCGGTCGGCGGCCGGATCGTCGACCGGTTCGGCCGGCCGCTGGTCGCGATCGGCCTGGCCACCGTCGCGGTCGGACTCGGCGGGGTGATCCTGGCCCTGCACTTCGTGCCCGGGCGCGGCGCCCCGGTCGCCACGGCCCTGCCGTTGCTGCTCGCCGGGCTCGGCAGCGGGCTGGTGATCACCCCCAACCAGAACCTGGCCCTCGCCGAGGTGCCGGTCGCCCAGGCCGGCAGCGCGGCCGGGATGTTGCAGACCGCCCAGCGGATCGGCGCCGCCGCCGGCATCGCCGGGGTCGGCGCGATCTTCTTCAGCAGCCTCGCCACCACGCAGAACGGATGGTCACGGGCGTTCCGGGACGCGCTGCTGGGCACCATCGGCTTCGTCCTGGTCGCGCTGGTCGCGGCGATCGTGGACAGCCGGACCGAGCGGCCCGGCAGCCCGGCCAGCCCCGGCCGCACCGACCGACGGGAGCGGAGACCGGCCCGGTGACGACCGGACCTTCGCACCCGGGGGTGCCGGCCGGCGGCGAGGGGTGGGCGCATCGAGACGCATGTCAGCCGGATTCGGACGAGGACCGGGGTCCGGGACCGGGCGCTGGCGCCGGCGGTGGCGCGTCAGGCTGTCTCGCCCGGGGTGAGCCAGCGGTAGCAGCCGCCGGCCTCCTCCGCGAGCCACCCGTGCACGCTGCGGAGCCCTCGGTCGTTGACCTGCGCGTCGTGGATGCCGTACGCACGTTCCGGGGCGACCGCCCGGACGAAGTCGATCGCCTCGGCGGTCTTCAGCCACGACCCCTGCACCGGTACGAGCAGCGTCTCCACCGGTACCCCCGGGCGGTGTACCGAGTCGCCGGGGTGGTAGACCCGCCCCTCGACCAGGTATCCCAGATTGGGGCAGTCCGGCTGGCCCCCGCTGATGGTGGCGTGCCGACCGCCGAACGCGCGTACCCGCAGGCCGGCGGCGGCGAACTCCTCCCCCGCCGCGACGGGGTGCACGTCGATGTCGGGGATCGCCGCCCCGGCCGGGGCGTAGACCGGGACACCGAGATTGGCCAGCCTCCGCACGTCGACGTGATCGGTGTGCTCGTGCGTGACAAGGACCGCGTCCGCGCCGCGCAGCGCTGCCGGCTCGGTCCAGACCCCGGGATCGATCACCAGGACCCTGCCGTCGTGTTCGAGCCGTATGCAGGCGTGGGTGTACTTGGTGAGCCGCACCCGGCCACCGTACCCGCGGCCCTCGGCAGCCCATGATCCGGCGAAGAAGTGAGACAAATCACATATCTTCTCCGGCCGGTGGAGTTCGAGTTCTTCTCCAGCGTGTAAGCACTGCCAACCTGCCGCGCCCAGCCGGGGAGGAACACATGTCGCGCCAGCAGTTCGGTTTCGTCGCCGGTTTCCTCGTCGCGGCGGTCTGGGCCGTCGCCGGCTTCGGGGCGGCGGCGGGTGCGGTACTCGCCGGCCTGGTCGGCTGGCTGGCCGTCCGGGTGATCGACGGCGATGTCAACGTCGCCGGGCTGGCCGACCGGGCCGGTGTGTCCCGACGGCGCTGAACGGTGCCCGCACCCGGATTCAGCGGAGATCCGCAGGAGATGAGGACAGGCGATGGCTGACAGCGGTACCGCCACCAGAAACGACAACCGGCCCAGGACAGCTGCCCCGGGCCCGATGGCGACGGCGGACGGCGGCGGACCGGCCCGGGCGGAGTTGAGCACCGAGTCCGGCAAGACCCGCATCGCGGAGGGCGTGGTGGCCAAGATCGCCGGATTCGCGGCGCGGGAGATTCCGGGCGTGCACTCCATGGGTGCCGGGCTGGCCCGGCGGGTCGGGCAGCTCCGCGGCCTCGTACCGGGCGGCTCCGAGACGATCCGGCAGGGCGTCTCGGTCGAGGTCGGCGAGCGCGAGGCAGCCGTCGACCTGGACATCGTCACCTTCTACGGCCAGAGCATCGTCGACGTCTCGGAGGCGGTACGCCGCAACGTCGTCGACCGGGTACAGGCGATGACCGGCCTGAGGGTGGTCGAGGTGAACATCAACATCGACGACGTCTTCGTCGAGGGGGACCAGGACGGCGACGACCGCCAGCAGCAGCGGGCGCGATGACCAGCCGGGCGGCGAAGCGCGGCACCGGCCGGGCCGCGCCCAGCGGTACCCGCCGCAACGGCCGGAGCACCGCCGCCCCGGCCGCGGGCGCCGGTCGGCCTTCCGACGCCGACCCGGCCAAGACCGCTCATCCGACCGTGGCCGCCGACCCGGCCGCGCTAGCCGACCCGGCCGCGCTCGCCGGAAGGGTTCGGGAGGCGGTACTCGGGGTTCCCGGGGTGACCGGGCTGACCGCCGGCACCCGCGTGGAGGTGGCCACCCTGTTCCCCGGCGGCAAGGTCGTCGGCATCCGGCTCGGGAACCCGGTCGAGGTGCACGTCGAGGTCGGCCCGGTGCCGATCGGCGCGGTGGCCGCGCAGATCCGGGCGGCGGTCCACGACGTACTGTCCACCTTCGGTGTGCGGCCGCCGGTGGAGGTGGTGGTCGAGGACATCGACCTGCCGGTCCCGGTGGACGGCACCTGAGATGCGCCTGGTCAACCGGCTGGCCGCCCTGCTGCTCGGCTGCGCGCTGCTGGGCGGCGGACTGCTGCTGATCGTGGAGGTCCTCGCGGTGGCCCTGGACCGCGGATCGGTGGTCGTCGACCGGGCGGGCTGGTACCGCACGCTGACCGGTACCCGCCTGGAGGATCCCTGGGTACGGACCGGGTTGGTCGCCACCGGTGTGGCCGGCCTGCTGATCCTGTGGGGACAGTTGGTCCGCTGGAAACCCGACCGGCTGCCCACTCGGCTGGCCGACGGCTGGCACCTGCAACGCCGGTCGGTGGAACGGCAGTTGGCGACGGCGGCGAACGCCGTACCCGGCGTCGAGTCGGCGAGTGCCCGGGTCCGCCGCGAGGGCTTCGGCTGGCGTACCCGGATCCGGGCGGTCGGCGACACCTCGGTCAGCATGGCGGTGGAGTTCACGGTCCGGCGGGAGTTGGAACGCCTGGGCGCCTCGCTGCACGACCATGTCGGAGTGGAGATGGTCCCGTCGGGCAGCCGGCCACGGACCGACGTGCCCCGGGTGGAGCGCTGATGCGGCAGCGCGGGGGGCCGGCATGACGAACAGCGCGATCCGGGTGCTGTGGACGGCGGTCGGCCTGGCTCTCACCGCCATCGGGGTGGTGGGGCTGATAGCCAGCCTCGGGCACCTGGCCGGGGTGGAGAACGAGGCACCGCTGCTCTGGTCGGGTCTGCTGCGCACCTGGCGCGACCTCGACCCGTGGGGGCTGGTCATCCTCGGCGTACTCGGAATCCTCGTCGCCTGGCTGGGGTCGAGACTGCTCGGCCGGGTGCTCCGGGCCCGCCGGTACCCGGTGTTGGGCGAACTCGACCTGCGGTCCGTCACCGGTCAGACCGCGGCCGCCGGGCCGGCGCTGCCCGGCGCCACCCGCGTCCGGGGTGCCCGGCTGGCCCGTGGCCTCGAACGTGATCTCGCCCGGGATCCGCAGGTCCGCCGGGCCTCGGTCACGCTCGCCGGCACGGCGCCCCGGCCGGAACTCTGGATCGAGCTGCAACTCACCTCCCGGGCCGGGCTGGCCACCGTCCGGGAACATGTGGCGGCCGCGGTCGAGCGGTTCCGGACCACCACCGGGCTGGTGCCGCGCCGGCTGGAGGTGACCGCCCGGATCGACGCCGCCGATCCGGTCCGGGTGCACTGAACCCGGAGCAAGCCGGCCGGCTACCAGAGCCGGGCCGAGCCCGCCGGCTACCAGAGCGGGCGCAGCGGCGGTGGCGAGTCCCCGGCCAGATGCCGGATCAACCGACTCAGCTCGGTACGCAGCACCGCCAGGTCGCCGGCTCCGACCCCGGCGGCGAGTTCGGCCTCCAGGGTGTGCAGCACCCGGCCGGCCGTCGCGAGGTGCTCGACGGCGCGCTCGGTCAGCACGATCAGCCGGCGCCGCCCGCCACCGGGATGCGGCTGGCGGCGCAGGTAGCCGCGCCGCTCGAGGTCGTCGACGAGTTGTCCGGCCGCCTGCTTGGTCACGCCGAGCCGTTCCGCCAGCTCGGTACCGGTGACGCCGCCGTCGCGCAGCACCTGGAACGCCAGCCCGTGCACCGGACGCAGATCCGGGTAGCCGGCCTCGGCCACCCGCCGGACGAACTCGGCGAGCACCAGCTGGAAACCCATCCCGAGCAGGAAGGTCAGCTCGGTACGGGCCAGGGGGTCGTCTGTGGTCATACCTCATCGTGACACAAGCGAGTCAAGTCGCTTTACTTTGGCTCGCAAGTCAAGCAGCTTGACTAAGGGGGAACGTCATGATCGTGGTAACCGAGCTGCCCTGGGCGCGCTGATCGGCGGCACTGCCCGGGCCGTCCCCCACCGGCCGGCGGCACTGCCCGGGCCGTCCCCCACGCCCGGCACGCCGGCATTCGACGGTTGGGGCGGGCCGAGCAACCGTCAGGGCAGGGCGGGTCGGGGCACGGTGGACCGGAGGTGGCGGTCAGAGCCAGCCGTACCGGCGGGCGATCGCCACCGCCTCGTGCCGGTTGGCGGCACCGACCTTGCCGGCCGCCGCCGAGAGGTAGTTGCGCACGGTCCCCGGCGACAGCGAGATGCGCTGGGCGATTTCCTCGATCGGCGCGCCGTCCGCCGCCAGCTCCAGCACGTCGGCCTCGCGCGGGGTGAACGGGCTGTCGCCGGCACTGATCGCCTCGGCCGCGAGCTGAGGATCGACGTACCGGCCGCCGCCGTGGACGCTGCGTACCACGTCGGCGAGCACCTCGGCGGAGACGGTCTTCGGCAGGAAGCCCCGTACCCCGGCCGAGAGCGCCCGCTTGAGATGTCCGGGCCGGCCGTGGCTGGTGACGATCATCGTCTGGCAGCCCGGCACCTCGGCCCGGATCGCCTCGGCGACCGCGATGCCGTCCAACTCCGGCATCTGCAGGTCGAGCATTGCCACGTCGGGCCGCAGCGCCCGGGCCAGCGACAGCGCCTGGGTGCCGGTCGCCGCCTCACCGATCACCACCAGGTCGTCGTGCAGCCCGAGCAGCGCGGTCAGCGCGCCCCGGATCAGGTGCTCGTCCTCGGCGAGCAGGATCCGGATCGGCTCCGGCGAGCCGGCTTCGGCCCGCCCGCCGCCCCCGGCGGCCGGCCCCGGCGGTCCGGGCCGGCGGGTCACGAGCGGCTCCGCTGCGCCGGGGCGGAGCCGGACGACACGTCGCCAGGCGACGCCTCGACCGACGCCACCTCAGCAGGTGCCACCTCAGCAGCTGCCACCTCGGCTGCCGGAACTCCGACAGGCGGCTCCCCGGCAGGCGACGCCTCGTCGGAGGGCGACGCCTCGTCGGAGGGCGACGACGTCGGGGTCAGCGGCAGCTGTGCGGTCAGCCGAAACCGGTCCCGGCCCGGTCGGCTGGTGGTCACCCGGCCGCCGAGCGGCGCCAGCCGCTCGCTGAGCCCGAGTAGGCCGCTGCCGAAGACGGGCCGGCCGCCGGAGCGGACACCGTCGTTCTCCATCACCAGCGTCACCAGGCACCCGCCGTCGGATGGGTCCGCCGCGTAGCGGGAGGAGTCGTGCCCCGACCCGGTTCCGGACGGGTCGGCCGCCGCTGGCCCCCGCCGTACCGAGACCGTGCAGGTCGCCGCCTCGCTGTGTCGCAGCACGTTCGTGGTGCCCTCCCGGACCACCCAGCCGAGCGCGCTCTGCGCCTGCGGGCTCAGATCCGCCGCAGCCCCCAGCACCCGGCACCGCACCCCCGCGGAAGCGAGCACGGCGCGGGCGCCGGCCAGCTCCGCGTCCAGGTCGGCGGAGCGGTAGCCCCGGACGACCTCCCGCACCTCGGTCAGCGAGTCCTGCGCGATCCGGCGTACCTCGAGCATCTCCTGCACGGCCCTGGGCCGCTCCCGCTTCGCCAGCTGCGCGGCGAGTTCGCTCTTCACCGCCACCACCGCCAGGTTCCGGCCGAGTACGTCGTGCAGGTCCCGGGCGAACCGCAGCCGCTCCTCGGCCACCGCCAGCCGGACCTGGGTGCCCCGGGACCGCTCCAGTTCCCAGAGCACCGCGAGCATCCACAGCGAGCAACGGAAGGTACAGAACAGCACGACGAAGCCGAAGCACAGCGCCCAGAGCGACGAGAACAGGACGCCCCCCGACGCCCCCTGGACCAGCCCGACCAGTCCGACGACGCCGGCCAACCCGGCGGCCGCGCCAGCGGCGTGCCGGGGCGGGACCGCGGTGCAGAGCGCACCGAGGAAGTAGCACGAGGCCAGCGCCGCCACCGGCAACATCCGGCCGCCGGAACTGGGCGGCGTCCGGGTCAGGGCGTCGGTGAGCCCGGCGGCGACGACCGTGCCCAGGGTCAGCCACCCCGCCGCCATCACCAGCCGGATGGGACGCTCCCGGCGGCCGAGATAGTGCTCGATCCCGGCCCGTGCGGCGAGCAGGCAGAGCACCGCGTGCGCGGCGCCGAACCCGGGTACCACGATCTGGCCGGCCGCCGGCAACCCCGCACGGGTCGCGTTGAACAGCGCGATCGGCTCGGTAGCCAACACCAGGTAGAGGGTGGCCCGGGTGACCAGGTCGAACCGCTCGGGCTGGCCACGTCCGGTCCACCAGCCGATCAGCTCGCGCATCCCGGGCCCTCCATCCGTCCGTCGGCTAGCGTCGGGTGTCCCAGCGGAACCAGCGACGGGTGGCCCAGACCCCGACAGCGACCCATAACAGTACGACCAGCGCCGGCCGCCCCGCCTGCGCCAGTACGCCGACGAAGTCACTCGGTGGCTCGGCGCCGGTGGTGCCGAGCCAGCCGAGCCGGACCAGTTCGAGCACCGGAGTCAGCGGCAGCATCTGGAACACCCTGGCGATCCCGTCCGGCAGCGAGGCCACCTGCCCGGTGAAGCCTGATCCGATCATCGACAGGATCAGCACCGGCATCGTGGTGATCTGCGCGGTCTCCACTGTTCTGGTGAAGCCCGACGACGCCGCCGCGAGCAGGACGAAGACGACACACCCGGCCAGGAGCGCGACGAGCAGCAGCGGAAGGTTGACCGGCACCGGAAGGTCGAAGAACACGGTCGCGGCGACGACGGTGAGCACCACCTGCGCCAGGGTCAGGACCAGGGCGGGGACCGCCGCACCGACCAGGATCTCGGCGTCGGTGACGACTCCGGTACGCAGCCGCTTCAGCACCCCCTCCTCGCGCCGCGCCACGTAGGTGGTGACCAGGTTGTAGTAGACGACGTAGAGCAGCACGAAGCCGAACATCGAGGTGGCCAGCAGCGCTCCGGTGGAGACGTGCCCCTCGCCGGTGAGGAAGGTCGCGAAGAGCGCCACCGTGGCCAGCGGCAGCAGCAGCGCGGTCGTCGCGGCGGTCTTGTTGCGCAGCAGCAGGACCAGTTCGGCCCGCCCGAGCGCGCCGATCCGGCGCAAACTCACCCGGCCGAGCCCGAGCCGCCGGACGAGCCCGCCGCTGGTCGCCTCCGTCGGTGCCGTCATCGGACCCCCTCCTGGACTGAGTCGCCGGACTCCCGGATGGACTCGCCGGACTGCGCCACCGCGAGAAATGCCTCCTCCAGCGACGCCGACCGGGCGTCCAGCCCGGTCAGGTCGAGGCCGCGACCGTTGGCCCAGCCCAGCAGCGTGGTCAGTGCGGGTTGCAGCGTGTCGGTGTAGAGCGTCAGCCGCCCGGCGGCCACGGATGGCGCATTGGCCGGCGGCGGCTGGGATCCGGGCAGCGCCGGCAGCTCCGCCGGGTCGAGCCCGTCCGGCAGGACGAAGCTGATCCGCGCCGGGTGCGCGGCCACCACCTCGGCCACGGTACCGGCGGCGACGATCCGACCCTGGTGCATGATCGCCAGGCGGTCGGCGAGTTCCGCCGCCTCCTCCAGGTAGTGCGTGGTGAGCAGTACCGTGATGCCGTCGACGAGCAGCGCTCTGACCAGCTGCCAGGTGTTGTGCCGGCTCTCCGGGTCGAGTCCGGTGGTCGGCTCGTCGAGGAAGAGCACGTCCGGCCGGCCGAGGATCGCCATCGCCAGGTCGAGCCGCCGCCGCTCGCCTCCGGAGAGCTGCTTGACCTGGGTACGCGCCCGGTGGCGCAGGTCCACCAGCTCCAGTACCCGCTCGACCGGTTGCGGGTGCGGAAGCGTACCCGCCCACATCCGGGCGGTCTCCGCCACGGTCAGGTCCGGCGGAAAGCCGCCCTCCTGGAGCATCACCCCGGTCCGCGGCCGCACCGCCGCCCGGTCCCGGTACGGATCCCGCCCGAACACCCGGACCGTGCCGCCGCTGGGCCTGTCCAGCCCTTCGACCAGCTCCAGCGTGGAGGTCTTACCCGCACCGTTCGTGCCGAGCAACGCGAACAGCTCGCCCTGGGCTACCGAGAAGGAGACCCCGCGCACCGCCTCGAAGCCGCCGCTTCCGCCGTACCGTCGTCGTAGGTCGGTGACCTGGACGACGGTGCCGTCGGGCGGTGCGAGCCGCGGGTCGCCAGCCGTCATCGTCTGGTTCATGCCTCGATTGTTCGGGCCACCGGTCGTCGGCGGCAGTGCCACCGCTCACCGGTTTCCGTGCGGGGTGCCCCGGCACCCCGGTGACAAATGTCAGCTCTGTCGCCCGCACGCCACTGCCGGGACCCCCCGGGCCGCCGGGACCACCCGTGCCGGACCGGTCACGGCCGGCGCGGCGATTCTGCCTACGGAAAGTGATGATCCTCACGGGCGCCGCCCAGGTCAGAGGCATTCCAGAGCTCCTCTGACTACCCTGTGGAATCGGTACGCACCAAGATCACCGCGCCGAACGGCAGTCGTTTCCGGGGGGAAGCAGCATGATGACCGGTTCCGCCACACGCTCCTGGCAGGGCATGACGATACCGGCGCCCGGCAGCTACCTCCTCGATCCCGCGCACAAGCGGGTCGGTTTCCTCGCCCGGCACATGATGGTGAGCCCGGTACGTGGCGAGTTCGCCGAGGCGACCGCGCGGATACTCGTGGAGCCGGACCCGTTGGACTCCTCGGTGACCGCGACGATCCGGGCGGCCAGCATCGGCACCGGCAGCGCGGAACGGGACGTGCACCTGAGCAGCGCCGACTTCCTCGACGTGGAGCGGTTCCCCACGCTCGAATACCGCAGTACCGGGATCAGGTGGCAACCGGACCGGAACGACTCCATCTTCTACTGGGCACGGTTGCGGAGCCAGCGCCCGGGGCGACGGGGCGGGGTCGCCGTACCGGAACAGGCGGACCGGACGTCCGGACGGTTCGTGCTCACCGGGGAGTTGACCATCAAGGGGGTCACCCGACCCGTCGACCTCCAGGTGGAGTTCGGTGGCGCCCGGCGCGACCCGTACGGCCAGGACATCTTCGGGTTCAGCGCGACCGCCGAGATCGAGCGCGAGGAGTACGGGCTGGTCTGGAACGTGGCGCTGGAGACTGGCGGGGTGCTGGTCGGCAGGAGCGTGCGGATCGAGATCGCCGGTGAGGCGATCCGGCAATCCTGACCCGACCTGCCGGGGGTGGCCGTCGCCGAGGCACCGGCCGACCCGGGCCGGGCCCGCGACGGAGGGCTTCCGCCACGGGCCCGGCAATCGGGTGGGGTCAGTTCGGGGCGTGTACGCCGTTGCCGGCGTAGTCCCTGGTGGCACCGCGGACGTACATGGTCGACTGGTTACCGGAGAAGTACTGCCGGATCGAGCCGGCGAACGGCGTGCTGGAGGCGTTGCGGCCGTAGACGTCGGTGTAGACCGTGGTCGAGCCGCTGTTCTGCATCGAGAAGGTACCCGGCCGGAACTCCCGCAGGGTGCCCTTGAACGGCGAGCGCGGGTCGTCCCAGGCGAGGTTCTGCCCGGCCTGGCGGGCCTGGTTGCAGTAGTCGCCACCGGCGAGGTTCGTGTAGCACAGGTCCACGATTCGACCCAGGTTGTTCGGCTTGCTCGGGTCGTAGTACCGGGACGGGTTGACCACGTAGAACAGCGGCGCCAGGCGGAAGCTCAGTCCGGAACCAGTGATCTGGAAGTCGGAGAACCAGAAGTCGTCCATGTCGGAGACCGTGAACGGCACCGGGTTGGGGTAGAGCGGGTCGTTGTGGGTACGCCCTTCCCGGATCGCCTGGATGCAGCCCGGCTCGGTGATCAGCCGACCCAGCGACCTGGTCTCCGACGGCGAGTCCGCCGGCACCGGGGGTCCGACGTTGATGAACGCGCCGCCGAAGCCCGGGCACTCGCTGGGGCTGAATCCGCCGGCCCGCCCGAGCGGGATCAGCGCGCTGAACCGGGCCTCGGTGACCTGGCCGCCGTTGCTCGCGGTGCAGCGCTGGTTGAAGATCAACTCGTGGATGTTGTTGGTGAACGCGTCCGGCGAGTGGGTGCCCTGGTGGAACTTGAGCAGTACGTCGCAGACGGCGATGGTCGTCCCCTGTGGCGGGAAGAAGCTGGTGCCGTTGTCACCCTGGATCACGTTGACGTTGTTGACCGTCAGCACCTTGTGCCCGACGTGGTCCTCGTGCCGGTGGCTCTGCTCCGCCATGTTCTCCATCATCACTTCGCTGGTGTAGCCGAAGGCGGGCCAGCCGGCGGTGCTGTACAGGTCCGACGGCCTGGGGTCGTCGCCGTGTTCGTGGCCGAAGGTGCAACCGCTGGGGTCCCGGGTCGGGTGCCAGGTCGGGTAGACCTTGCCGTCAGGCCCGTACGTCCAGTAGCGGGCGTGGACCTCGACCGAGCACTCCCCGGACCGTGGCTGGTAGCCCTTGTCGCTGGCGGTGGCGATCAGGTCGTACGCCCGGCTGGTCTCGGCACCCGCCGGTGGCAGCCCGGCGCCCCAGGTCGGGTTGCCGGGCGGTGCCGAGGTCGGCGGCACGGTGGGCGGCGACGTCGGTCCGGTGGTGGGGGGGCCGGTGGTGGGGCCGGGCGCCCCGGTGCAGGCGGTGCCGTTCACCGCGAAGCTGGTCGGCGCGGGGTTGCTGCCGTTCCAGGATCCGTTGAAGCCGAACGAGGCGCTGGCTCCGGTGGCAATGCTTCCGTTGTAGCTGGCGTTACGGGCAGTGACCTGGCTGCCGCTCTGCGACACGGTGGAGTTCCATGCCTGGGTCACTCGTTGGCCGGCGTCGTAGCTCCAGGTGAGCGTCCAGGAGCTGATCGGGTCGCCGACGTTGGTGATGGTCACCGCCGCGGTGAAACCGCCCTGCCATTGGGTGCTGACCGTGTAGGTGACGCCGCAGCCGGCGGCGGCCACCGCTGGTCCGGCGATGACGACTGCCGCTCCGCTGGCGGCGACCACGGCTGCCATGGTCACGGCCGACCAGAGCCGGGACCGGGGACGATGTAGGCGCATTGCTGGCCCTCCGAACGATGGTGGGTGAATCGACGGGACCGTGGCTCCCGGCAGGCGATGGACCGGACGGCGGGGACCGGGCTACCCGCCCGGGGGCGGGCGTGAGCCGCACCGGCCACCGAAGCGGCCGGGGCGGGACCCGGCGGGGTGCCTGAGTAACACCATCGATTGATTAGCATCTATGTTACTGTCCGGGTCGATACTGTCAACGCGTATCAACCGACCCCGGCGGCAAGCGCATTCACGCAGGTAGGTTCCGATGCCCGCCCGACCGGCGTTTAACGGCGCGATCGGGGGGAACGGCTACCGCCATGAGCGTTCGAGGGATCGTCGGTGGTCGTCCCGACCGGGCAACCGGGGCCGACCGGTGAGGCCGACAGCGGGTGGCACCGGCGCCGGGCTGCGGGTGGTGGTGGTAGGTGCGACCGGCAACGTCGGGACGAGCCTCGTCGAGACGCTCGGCCGGGATCCGGCGATCGGCACGATCGTCGGAGTGGCCCGGCGGCCACCGCGGTGGCGGCCACCGAAGACCGAGTGGGTCGAGGCGGACATCGTCGCCGCCGACCTGGTCGAGATCTTCGACGGCGCCGACGTCGTGGTCCACCTCGCCTGGCTCTTCCAGCCCACCCACCGGCCACTCACCACCTGGCGGGTCAACGCCGTCGGTGGCCGGCGGGTCTTCGCGGCGGCGGCCCGGGCCGGCGTACCGGCGCTGGTGTACGCCTCGTCGGTCGGCGCGTACTCGCCCGGACCGAAGGACCGGCCGGTGGACGAGGGGTGGCCGACCGACGGCTGGCCGACCGCCGGGTACACCCGGGAGAAGGCGTACCTGGAACGTGTCCTCGACGCCTTCGAGCAGCGGTATCCACAGACGCGGGTGGTCCGGCTGCGTCCCGGGTTCATCTTCAAACGGGAAGCCGCCAGCCAGCAGCGTCGCCTCTTCACCGGGCCGCTCCTGCCGGGCCGGCTGGTGCGACCGGGGATCGTACCGGTCCTCCCCGACCTGCCCGGCCTGCGCTTCCAGGCCCTGCACTCGGCGGACGCCGCCGAGGCGTACCGGCTGGCGGTGCTCCGCGACGTGCGCGGCGCGTTCAACGTCGCCGCCGAGCCGGTCGTCGACGGGCGCCTACTCGCCGACGTCCTGCGGGCCCGACCGGTACGGCTGCCGTCCGGGCCGGTCCGGGCCGCACTCGCGCTCGCCTGGCACCTGCACCTGGTGCCGGCCTCACCGGACCTGCTCGACGCGGTGCTCCGGGTGCCGGTGATGGACACCACCCGGGCCAGCACGGAACTCGGCTGGACACCCCGGTACAGCGCCCGGGAGGCGATCGAGGAGTTCCTGCACGGACTGCGCACCGCCGCCGGGATGCCGACCGCCCCGTTGGCGTCCCGGCTGCGCGGTGGCCGGCTGGCCGAGGCCGGAACCGGCGTGGGCGAGCGCCCCTGACCGAACCCGGCGGGACCGGGAGACCCGGCCCGCCGGGACGGCACGACGGCGCTGTCAGAACCGGGTGACCCGGACGGCGTCGGCGATGACGTAGCCGGTGCCGGTGGTCCACCGGCTCACCCCGATCCGGTCCGCGTCACCGGCGGCGAGCGCGAAGACACCGAGCGACACCCACTGACCACCGGTCAGGCGCTGGTTGACCCGTACCGTCTGGTTGCCGCTGGTGGTGGCCACGATGAACGGGGTGGAATCGTTGTAGTCCGGGTTGGCCGCGTACCAGACCGAGACCTCGTAGTTGGCCGTCTCCGGGACGTTCACCCGGTACCAGGCCACGTCGCTGGCCAGGACCGGTTCGGCGAAGCGGTAGTCGTCACCGTAGCGCTGGCCGGAGTAGGCGGACGTTCCCCAGTTGGCACTGGCGGTGAACCGGCCGGCGGTGCCGTTGTCGACGATGCTGCTCCAGACCGGCGGTGGTTCCCCACCACGGTTGGGAGAGACGTCGAGGTAGTTGCGGTCGATGTGGATCTGTACGCCGCCCCAGGTCTCGTTGACGTTGCCGGCGTACTGGTGCAGCCGTTGGTGGTCGGCGTAGTACTCGGCCGGGCAGTACGGGCCGGTGTCGAGGTTCGCCACACCGTTCCACCAGGCGAACCAGAGGTGGTCCACCCGGGTGTAGGCGGGGTCGTCGTACGCGCTGCACAGGTCCGCCACCCCGGACGAGCCGCTGGAGTACATCCCCGAGAGGTAGCCGAGCGCGTGCAGCCGTTCCGTCCAGCCGGACAGGTACGACAGCACGGCGGCCCGGCACGACGCGTTCGACGGGTAGTGCTCGATGTCGTTGTAGATCGTGCTGCCGGCGAGGATGCCGAGGGCCTTCGCGGCGTTCACCGCGCTGGTCGCCCGGCTGGCCCCCTGGGAGCGCGCCGTGGCCGGGTCGCTGGACATCTTCGGTGTCCGGGTGCCGCAGGGCGCCTGGCGGTCGAGTTCGATGGGAATCAGGTGCCAACCGTTGTTGGTCTGGTTGGTCACCCAGGTCGCGGTCAGGTTGGACTGGGAGCACGAGCGGCTGGCCCCGCTGATGTAGATCCCGATCGCCCGGTACGGCGAACTGGCCCGCCAGGTGTTCATGGCCGACTGGGACGGGGCGGTGCAGGTGTCGAAGCCGCGGCCGAGGTAGGTGCCGGGTTGCGGGCCGGCCGCCGCCAGTGGGGCGGCCGGGGCGGCGGGGCGGGTCAGCGAGTCGAGGGCGGACCGCGACAGCGGCACCGCGTCCGGGCCGAGGGACGCGGTGCCGAGGACCTTCCGGACGAGGCCCTCGGTCGACGGCGTGTGCACGGCCGTGACGAGTACGCCCGCGTCCCGGACCGCGACCCGGATCTCGTCGTCCCCGGAGGGCACCGCGGCCGCCGTCGCCGCGCCGGGCGCCGTGGTGGCGGCGCCGTCCGGCAGCCGGTCCGCGGAGCGGGCGTCGATCGGTTCGAGGAGCAGGCCGGCGCTCCGCCCGACGAGTCGGGACGGGCACTCGGACTGGTCACCCGGGTGGCCGAGGTAGACCGTGGGGCGGTCGAACCGGACGCAGGCGTGTGGTCGGGCGGCTAGGTCGACGACCTGCCAGTCCTCCGGCACGGCAACCCGGTAGCCCTGGTAGCTCACGGTGCGGCTGCCCTCCGGCGCGACCGGTTCGGCGGTCATGCCGGCCCGGGCCGGCATGACCGCCAGCGTCGAGCCGGCCACCACGGCGGCGAGGCCGGTCAGGCCCGCCATGGTTCTCTTCATCGAGCCTCCTGGAAAAATTCTTACCCGCAGCCGTGATATTTGGAGAATTCCTACCAGATATCGACGCCGGCCGCTAGCCGGGGCACGCGCCGTCCGGTCGGTCCGAAGGTCGTGTTGTCCGCCGTCGACCGCCGCCGGCACATTCGTCGCCATCACCGTCCACGACCGATAGAGTGCGCGCACACCACCGGCACTCGTCGGACCCTCCCCCGCCAGGAGCTCGCCTTGACGCCTCCCATACGTCGGTCGCCCCGGACCGTCACCGCCCTGCTCACCGCCGTCGCGCTGGTCACGATCCCCGCCTCGGTCGCATCGGCCGGCACCGAGACGGCGGGCGACACCGCCGTGCTGGCGTCGCGGATTCTGCGGGTCTACAACAACAACATCGAGAACCTCGTCGTGAACAACGCCGACGGGACCTGCACCCGGATCTCCGGCCCGAACCACCTCACCTCGATACTCGTCGACGACAGCGGCCGGACGGGTACCGCCGGTGTGCTGGCCCCGGACCTGCTGATCGTGCAACAGGTCCGGGGCACCGGGCAGGCCGAGGCGTACGCCGACCAACTCTCGGCGAAGTTCGGCTATCCGGCGGGCACCTACCGGGCGATCGTGGCCTGGAGCGACCCGGAGCCGTGGGGCAGCACCCACAAGTGCAGCTCGCAGTCGCTCGGTGACCTGAAGAAGAAGCAGACAAACGGCATCCTCTACAACACCCGGACCCTCAGCCTCGCCTCCGGAGACGTCTCCAAGTATTGGTCCGCCGGCTGGTTGCGCCCCGGGACGGCGTACGCCAACGGCGCCGGGTGCACGCTGTACAAGCCGCCGAACAGCGACCCGGACACGACCGACTACTACAAGTGGAAGCGGACCAGCGCCATCGCGGCGAGGTTCACCATCAAGGCGACCGGCACCACCGTCTTCGCCGCCACCATGCACCTGCCACAGGAGAACCGGCAGAACGCCTGCGCCGGGGCGGGCTACACCGGGATCGGCGGCACCGGCATACACATCGGGGCGGACGCCACCAGCCTGATGAACGCCTCGACGATCCGGGTGGTCGGCATCGACGCGAACCGTACCGGCATTCCGGCGTCCACCCTGAGCGGCTTCGGCATGACCGGCTACGGATCCCGGCCCACGCACGGCTCCAGCAAGATCGACTATCTCTTCGTCCGGGGTACCGTGCAGCCGTCGGCCGTCGACCACACCGTGGCCGGCACCAGATCGAACCACCTGGCCCTGTACGGCTTCATCGCCTACTGACGGCCGCGGCCCACAGCCCGGCCGGCGACCGGCGCGGTCGGCGGACCACCGACCGCGCCGGGAGGACCGGGTGGTGACGAATCGGCGGAGCGCGGCCGTCGAGGTACGCCGTCCGGCCGACCATCACCTCACCGCCGGCTCCGATGGAGCGCCTGGAACAACGAGATCCACTGCTCGGGCCAGACGTACCCGACCAGCGTGTCGGCCGGCACCCGGTTGGCCCGCAGCGCGGCGTCGACCCGGCGGGCCGGATAGCCGCGATGCAGCGAGGCCCGCAGCGAGCCGCCCACCCCGCTGAAGCCGAGCCCGACGAACCGCTCGTAGTCGGCGAGTTGCCGCGCCGGCAGCAGCTCCACCGCCCGGCGTTCCAGCCGCAGGATGCCGGAGTCCACCCGAGGCATCGGCCGGAACCGCTCCCGGGGGATCCGGCCGGCCAGCCGCCAGTTCATCCACGGCCAGGTCTGCACCGTCCGCAGCGTCCACCGGCCGTAGTCGCCGCAGCGCTTGCGGGCGTACTCGAGCTGGGTGACCAGGGTGGCGGTGGTCAACTGCGGGGCGTCCAGGCACCAGTCGACGATCCGGCTCGTCGAGGCGTACGGGATGTTGCCGACCACCGCGAACGGCTCGGCGGGTGGCCGGGCAGCGACGAAGTCGCCGTGCACGAGCCGGAGTCCGGGCTCCGACCGGAACTCCTCGCCGAGCCCGGCGACCAGCCCCGGGTCGATCTCGTACGCGACGACCCGCCGGCACCGCCGGACCAGTTCCCTGGTCAGCGCTCCCTGCCCGGCACCGACCTCCAGGACGAGCCCGGCCGGGTCGAGGCGGGCCGAGGTGACGATCTGCCCGATGGTCCGCTCGTCGCGCAGGAAGTTCTGCCCGAGCACCCGGCGCGACCGGTCCTGCCCGGTACGCGGCACTCTCGTCCTGCCGGGTCGGTCAGGTTGCCGGCGGACCGGCAGACTCGCCGCACGGGCGTGCGGACGGTTCTTTCGATTCGGATGGTGATGTGGCACAGCCGTGTCCTCCGCCCGGGCGCTCCGGGCCGGTTTTTGGGACAGGCGGGCGCACGGCGCCCACGGCCTGTCCTCGGATGGATCAGGACTCGGGTGACCCTGGGCGTGCGGAGGGTTTCGGCGGCTCGCGCTCGGGCGTCGTCGACGCGAGCGGTGTCGCGAATCGTCGACGCGGGTGCCCCGCACCGGGCGCAACCGACGCCGTACGTCGGGCGGCCAGGTGGAGGGCACGGCGCGGCGCGCCGCCGATGGACGGGGCTGGGATTCGACCGACGGTCACCGTCGACGTAGGCGACGGTGGGCTGGCTGCCGCGTCAGCGGCGGCGATGGTCGAACCCCGATGCTTCTCCCGTGCTCAGCCGGCCAGGGCGCGGTGCCGGGGCCGGTCGCGGTGCAGGAGCTGAATCGCCCGACCAGCGGTGCACGTCCCGGTCAGGGACCCGCGGATCAGGGCGTGGAAGGTGCCAGACACCCGGCCACCCTAGCTCAGCGGGCGCGAACCGCCCAACCGGTTTCCCCGGGAGAACGACGGTGCCCACCTGCTGCGACACTCCCACCGGGTGGAAGTGATCACGGTCCCGGTCCGGCGTTAAGGTACCCGGATGGAAAAGCCCACCGTGGGTCTGGTCGACGGTCCGCCGCCGGCCGACCTTGTCATCGAGGACATAACGATCGGGACGGGCCAGGAGGTCCAGCCGGGCCAATGGGCCGTGGTGCACTACGTCGGGGTCTCGTTCGACACCGGCGACGAGTTCGACTCGTCGTGGAACCGCGGCTCGCCGTTCAGCTTCCCGGTAGGTGGCGGCAAGGTCATCGAGGGTTGGGATCGGGGCGTACTGGGAATGCGGGTCGGCGGCCGGCGCAAGCTGGTGATCCCGCCGCAGCTCGGCTACGGCAATCAGGGGGTCGGCAACCGGATCAAGCCGGGCGCCACGCTCGTCTTCGTGGTCGACCTGGTCGACGTGAAGTTCTGACTGATTCTGCCTTGTTCTGACCTGTTCGGGGTGTGTTCGTCCCGGCCGGAGGGCCCCGGACGCCGTCGGCGTCCGGGGCCCGCGATTCTGATCGGCCCGATCCGCGCTCAGAAGCCGAGCGCGGGGCGTCCGCCCACCACCGGCAGGGTCAGGGTGCTCGCCGTCGGCAGTACCGTCAGCCGGGTACCGGGCAGCGGCAACAGGGTGTAGTCCTGGTCGCTGGAGAAGATCACCAGACCGAGCCGGTGCCCGGAGCCGAACACGTAGTCCTTGGGCTCCATCGACCAGCGGTAGTCGGCCATTCGCCCCGGCCGCAGCGGCCGGCCGTGCGCCTCGCTGGTCCGGTTCTGCGGGTCCAGCCAACCCCGGGAGACCACCACCGGCGCCTCGTTCGAACCGGCCGGGCCGTAGTCGACCAGGTAGCCGGTGAGGTTCGCGCCGGTCCGGTTGTCGACGGAGAGCCGTACCCGCAGCTCGGGCCGGCCCGAGATCCGGACGTCCCGGTCCAGCGCCGGGGAGGTGTAGACCAGCCGGTTCGGGTTGGCGGTGTCCGGTCCGGCCACGAGTTCGGCCGGGCCGATGGTCCGGCCCGAGTCGACCAGGCTCTGCGCTGCGCGGCCCCGCCCACCGTGCCCGACCAGCCGGCCCGGCGCGGTGGCGTCGCTCGCCGAGAGTCCCAACGCCACCTCCCGGGAGCCCGGATCCGGCCAGTCCCGGTACGTGGTGTAGACCCGATCCTCCCGCTGCACCACCGCCCTCGGCTCGGCCATGATGCCGTTGTCGACGCCCCACAGCCAGTGGTCGAACCAGCGGTTCTCGGTCTGCTTGTAGCTCCACGACCGCCCGTCCGGCAGCGTCACCGTGGCCGCGCTGCCCGGCCCGCCGTGGCCGCCCTGGTGCAGCCACAGCTTGCGTGGCACGGCGTACCGGTCGAGCTGGTCCCACCAGTCGGCGAACTGGCCGGTCTTCACGTTCCAGTCGTTGAGCCCGTGTACGACGAAGACGCTGGCCCGGACCCTGCGCGCCCCGGGCAGATAGTCCCGCTCCCGCCAGAACCGGCTGTAGTCGCCGGTGACCCGATCCTGTTCCTCGGCGATCTCGGCGATCTCGTCGGCACAGGTCCCCTCGGAGCGGGCCCGTCCGGCGGTGTACATGGTCAGGATGTCGGCATCCTCACCCTGGTATCCGCCGGGTGCCACCACCAGACCGTTGGCCCGGTAGTAGTCGTACCAGTTGCTGATGGCGGCGACCGGGACGATCGTCCTGAGTCCCCGAACCCCGGTGGTCGCCACCATGTTCGGCAGGGTCCCGTTGTAGGAGACGCCGGTCATCCCGACCGCCCCGGTGGTCCAGCCGGCCCGCACCGGCGCGCCACTGGCGTCGTACGCCCTGGCCCGCCCGCCCAGCCAGTCGATGATCGCCCTGGTGCCCAGCGTCTCGGCCGAGTCACCGGTGCTCGGGCAGCCGTCGGAGTCACCGGTGCCGATGCTCTGTCCCAGCACCACCGCGTAGCCGCGCGGCACGTAGTAGTCGTCGAGCTGGCCGGGCAGGTTGGCCTTGGCCTTGGCCCGCAGGACGCCGGGTTGCTCCGCCCGCCGGGCGGACGCCCCGGCCGACGAGTTCTGCGGCAGGTCGTCGACGAGTACGCTCGGATAGGGGACGTCGCCCCAGGTGCCCTTCCGGTACGGCGAGTGCTCCAGGATCACCGGCACCCGCAGTCCCTCGGAGTCGGTCTCCCGGGGCCGGGAGATGTCCACCACCACCCGGTCGCGGCTGCCGTCGTGGTCGGTGTCGAGCGGGGTCTCCACCCACACCCGCTCCTCGATGGCGTCGGCGAGGGAGAAGACCGGCTGGGTCATGCCGTCCCGCACGACGATCTCCGGCGGTGGCGCGGCCGTGGCGGCGCGGGCCGGTACCGCCGCCGCGACCAGGGCCAGGCCCACCACGTACGCCCCGAGAATCCTCCCGGGACCCGCTGATGGCATGGCGTTGCTCCTCTCGACCTGTCCTCGTGGTCCGGCGCCCGGCGCCGCGCGGCCCGCCCCCAGAGGGTGTCGGGAGTGTCGGGACGAAGGCGCCGAGAGCGGGGAGATCGACGACTCATCCTAGTACGACAGTCAGTGGCCGGCCCGGATCGTCAGTCGGGTCCAGGCACCGAGGTAGATGCGGTCGCCGTCACCGAGCGGGACCGGTGTGTTGGCGACGATCGGTGGCGTCGACGGATCGTTGAGACAGGTACCGTTGGCGGACTCCAGGTCCACCATGGCCCAGCCGTCCGGCTGTGGGAGCAGCAGCGCGTGCAGATGAGAGACCCCGGGATCCTCGGGCGGGCCGACGAGGTCGACGTCCGGAAATACGCCCCGGGATCGGCTGCGGCGACCGATCAGCAACTGCCGGGGCTCCAGGATGAACCGGCGGGGCACGACGAAACGGGGAAGCGTCAGACTGCCGGCGTCCGTACCGCCCGAGGATCTGACCAGGTCGAAATAGCTGGCATCGACCTCGACCAGCAGGTGCCAGGTGGCGCCGTGTCCGGAAACGGCCGGATCGCCGCCGGCCGGCGGGGCGGTACCGGTCGGGGCAGGGTCGACCGGTGGACCCAGCAGGAAGTCGTAGCCGTCCTCCTCGCAGAATCGGCCCACCTGAGGCGTACCGCAGGTTGGGCACGGCGGTGCCGGCGATTCCCGCGCGGCCTCCGCTCCGCCGCCCGCCGGTTCCACCGCTCCGCCGCCTGCCGGTTCCACCGGTACGCCGGTCCCCGGCGCCGAAAGCGATCCTCCGGGGCGGTCGGGAACCGAGTCGACCCCGGCGGGCGGGATGGGTACCCCGCAGACGTCGCAGTAGTCCATGGTGGACGACTCGTGTCCCCGGGGGCAGGTGTTGGGCGACGCGGTCACGGGCTCACCCCTGCTCCTTCTTCACCCGCACCGTCTTCACCGACCGCACGTCGGTCAGTTCGGCGTCCAACGCGGCCACCTGCCGCTTCAGCCGTACCGTGCCGGTCGGCGCGTCGACGACGTCGACGATCCGGCCGAGCAGCATCGCGGTCTCGTCGTGTCCCGACTCGGCGGCCAGCTGCACCGCCCGCCCCAGCCGCGCGGTCGCGGTCTCCTCGTCGCCGCTCTCCCGGGCCCGCAGCCCCTCCTGGATCGCGGCGGCGAGTTCGGCCTGCCCGGTGTAGTGCGCCACCTGGGGGCTGATCCGGGTGGAGAGCGCCGTGTCGTCGGTCCACCTGGCCAGGATCAGCCGCTCGGTCAGTACCTGGCCGGCGCTGACCAGGCTGACCCGGGCGGCCAGCACCTCCTCGCCGACCGCGTCGGGTTCGAGGGTCACCGACACGTGGTATTCGCGGGTCTCCGCGCCCCATGCGCCGGTCGGGTAATCCCCGATCCGGGCGCTGACCGGCGAGCGGCGTGCGGTCAACTCCTGCACGTGTGGAAAGACCTGTTTGACCATGCGTACCGTCGATCCGGCCGGACTCCAGATCCTGAGCGCGACGTCCGCCACCCGCTTGCCCATCGCGGCCGCGGTCATCGCCTGGAACGCGGCCGGCAACTGCGCCGGGTGCTCCAGGCCGTCGGCCGTGCCGAGCAGGGCCGAGGCGATGGTACGCAGCTCGCTGGCCACCCAGCCGCTGCCGATCCCCCGGCTGTCGCAGACGAACCGGCCCTCGCAGGCGGCCAGCATCCGGCGCAGGTCTTCGGGCCTCTCGTGCTCGTTGCGCCCGTCGGTGAGCAGGATCGCGTGCCGGACCTCGGTGGGACAGCTGGCGAAGAGCCAGTTCGCCAGGTCCAGCCAGCGACCGATGGCGGTCCCGCCGTCGGCTCGCAGCCCAGCCACCGCCGCCTTCGCCGCCGCCCTGGTCTGCGCGTTCGCCGGCACCATTCCCGGTTGCGCCGGGTAGACCATCCGGGCGACCGCTGTCCCGGAGACCACCGCGAAGGCCACATTCTCGCGCAGGGTGTCTATCGCCACCGCCGTGGCCCGTTTCGCCTCGGCGAGCTTCGTCGGCGGCATCGCCATCGAGCCCGAGGTGTCGATCATGATCACCTGTGCCGCCGTCGGTGCGGTCCTCGGGTTGCGCAGGTCCGCACCGACGGCGGTCACCGTCAGGATCGCGTCCACCACCTGACCACCGGCCGGCAGGTACTCATTGTGGTCCACCTCGGCGACGAACTGCGGTACTCCGCTCACGTACCCGCCCCCGGCATCCCTCCGGCAGGCGGAAACGGCAGCACCGCCACGGCGATGTTGTCGTGGCCACCGGCCTCGGCAGCGAACCTGGTCAGGTCCTGGGCGATCGCGATCGGCGTGCCACCGCCCGGCCCCGGCACCCGGGCCGCCAACGCCCCGGCGTTCGGCAGGTAGTGCGAGAGTCCGTCCGAGCAGATCACCAGCCGCCCCGGCCGCCCGGGCTGGAACGTCACCACCTGCGGGTCGGTGTCGCCGGAGTCCGCACCGAGCCACCGGATCAGCGCCTTGGATGTCGGGTCCTGCTCGGCGCCGGGCGGCACCGGCCGCCCGGCCCGGATCTGGCCGACCACGGAGTCGTCCACGGTGAGGCAGACCGCCTCGTGCACCGCGCCGTCGGGACCGAGCCAGTAGGCCCGGCTGTCACCGATCCAACCGACCGTGACCGAGCCGGCGGTCACGATGGCGGCGACGAAGGTACAACTCGGCGGCACCTGCCCGTCGTCCTGCAAGGCGGTCGCCCGAGCCGCCTCGGCCCCGGCCCGACCGGAGGCCACCACGGCGTCGGGTGGGGCGGCACCGCTGCCCAGCGCGGAGAGCATCGTGGCCAGAGCCGCCTCCGCGGCACCGTGCGCCGCGAGGTCCGCGCGGAGTGATGTCGAGACCCCGTCGCAGACCACCGCCGCGATGGCCGGACCCAGCCGGCCGACCGCGACCGCGTCCTCGTTGCGTCGCCGCCGGGCCCGGTCCGTGACGGCGGCGACCGCCCCCAGGTCCAGGTCGGCGCGGTCCCGCCCCACCGACGAGCGTCGTCCGCAGTGGTCACAGTGACCGGAGTCGCCTGACGGCGGGGTACCGCAGCTCGGACAGGGTTGGCCGACCGCGCGTGAGGAGAGCCAGGAGCCGGAGGGGCCGAGCGGACCGGTGGGAACCGCCGGCACGCCGACGGCGAACGTACCCGGGGTGGCAGCCCCTCCGGCCGACCCGGCCGGGCCGGTCCAGCCGGGTGGGGCGGGTGGTGCCGAAGGCCCGGCCCACCCCGGCGGTGTGAGCGGCGTCGTGGGCCCGGCCCACCCCGGCGAGGCGGCGGGCGCCGCGGGCCCGGCCCACCCCGGTGGTGCGGCCGGCGGTGGGTGGACGGCGGGGTTCTCCGGTCCGGCCGGTGCGGTCGGCTGCGCGGGCGGACCCCAGCCGGGAACCCCGGACGGTGGGGCCGGTGGCACGGACCCGGCCAGCTCTCCCGGCCGGCCCTGGGCGACGGATGGTGCCGACGACGCCCCGGCCGATCCGGTCGGTCCGGCGAGCGCCTCCAGTCGGGACAGCGAGGTCGGCCCGGAGATGTCGACCTGGCGCAGCAGTTCGGTCGACTCGGCAGACCCGACCGGGCCGGACACCTCGGCCCGCCCGCTCGCGGTCGCGGTGCCCGACCGGGACGACTCGGCCGGGGCGGACGAGCCGGTCGCCGTGCTCGTCCCGCCGGACGGCCCGGTCACCTCGCCCACCGGTACGCGTTCCAACTCCCGACCGCAGACCTCGCAGTACCGGTGTGCCGGGTCGTCGGGCGCGCCATGCTCGGGACAGGGCTTCGGCATGCTGCCGGCACTGCCGGCTCCGACGGCGGTCACACCAGAGTCCTCGGTCGGACCGCGTTCGCGTGGTCGACCAGGGCGATCCGCAGCTCCGGGTCGTGGGAGAGCTGGGCCAGCATCCGGTACGCCCGTTCCAGCCCGAACCGCAGGCCGCGCTCGGACAGCTCGTGTCCCAGCACCCGGGCTCCCGAGGTGGCCCCGGGTCTGCTCCGTACCCAGGCCAGGGCCACCTCCAGCACCTCGATGGTGAGCCGGGTCTGCCGTTCGACGTCCAGACCGAGCCGCTCCAGCCGGACGGATGCCCGCTGCAGGTCGTCCGGGCCGGTGGTGCCCGCGGCCAGCCCGGGCAGGCTGGCCCGGACGGCGGCTACCTGCGCGGCCACGTGCTGGCTGGAGCTGTCCGGCACCTGGTCCAGTACGGCGAGCGCCCCCGTGCGGTCGCCGACCAGGAACCGGATCCGGGCCAGCCCGAACGCGGCACTCAGGTAGCTGCGGTCGACCCGCCACACCCGGTCGTACAGTCGGGTCGCCAACTCCCGGTCGCCGGTGCACTCCGCGCTCACCGCCAGCGCCAGCCGGGCGGCCGGCTCGCCCGGCAGGGCGTCGTACACCGCGTCGAAGGCGACCCGGGCGTCGGCGGGCCGGTTCGCGGTCAACGCCGCCAGGCCCCGGTACCAGTCGACCCGCCAGTCGAACGGGTCGGCCGCAGCCAGCCGGTCCAGGTCGACGCCCGCCCCGGCCAGGTCACCGCTCTCGATCCGGGCCCGGGCCAGCCGCAACGCCACCTCGACACTGCGGACCGGCGCCGCGGAGAGCTGTCGGACCAGTTCCGCCGGGTCGGTCGTGCCGAGTGAGGCGAGGAAGCCGGCGCCCGGGTCGAGCACGTCGACCTGCGGCAGCGGCAACGCGGCGGCGACCACCGGCGGCGCCGGGGCGATCGCACCGGGCGGTATCCCGCCGCCGGCGCCCCAGGCCCGGCCCGCCACCGCCCGGCCGACCTCACCGGCCTCGGTGCCGAAGGCGCGCCGCTCCGGCGTGAATTGCCGGGACACCGCCGGCCTGGGCACCCCGTCGGCGGCGGAGAGCACCTCGCGCAGTACGCCGAGCAGTTGCTCGCTCATCTCCCCGGCGCTCTGGAAACGCCGGTCCGGATCGGGGTGGGTGGCCCGGCGCAGCAACCGGTGGTACGACATCTCGGCGGCGAGCAGCGGCGCGTCCGCCGGGTCCGGCAGCCGGTCGGCGTACGTGGTCGTGAAGCCGCGGAAGTCGAGGCTGAGCACCGCCAGCGCCCGGCCGACGGTGTAGATGTCGGAGGCGACCGAGGGGCCGAGCGTGCCGACCTCCGGCGCCTGGTAGCCGGGGGTACCGAAGATCGCGCTGGCGCTGTCGTCGACGTGGCGTACCGCGCCCAGGTCGATGAGTTTGAGCTGTTCCTCGGCGTGGATCACGTTGTCCGGCTTGAAGTCGCAGAAGAGCAGGTTCCGGTCGTGCAGGTAGTCCAGGGCCGGCAGGATCTCCACACCGTAGGCGATCACCTCGGGCAGCGGCAGCGCGCGCTGCCCGGTCTCCCGGCGCCGGGCCATCAGCATGTCCCGCAGGGAATGGCCGCCGACGTACTCCATCACGATGTAACCGACCGGGGTGCCGGTACGCGGATCGGGGTGCTCGACGAAGTCGTGGATCTTGACGATGTTGGGGTGGTCGAGTTCGACCAGGAAGCGGCGCTCCGCGACGGCGGAGGCCATCGCGTCCTCGTCCGAGGTGTTGATCAGGCCCTTGAGTACCACCCAGCGGTCGCTGACCGTGTCACTGACGTTGCGGTCCCGGGCGAGATAGATCCAGCCCAGTCCGCCGTACGCGAGTGCGCCGAGGATCTCGTACCGTCGGTTGATCACGTCACCGGGACCGAGTCGGGGCACGAAGGAGAACTGGGTCCCGCAGTGCGGACAGAAGCCCTCGGCCCGCCCCGGTCGGTCGTCCCGACCCCGACCCACCGGCTTCTCGCAGCTCACGCAGAACCGTCGAGACTCGGCGACCTTCGGCTCGGCCATCACCGCCGTCGCCGGGTCGCGCAGCGGCACCCGGGCGATGTCGACCAGACCGGCACCGAGACCGCCCCGGGAGGCGCTCCGGGACCGGCTGGAGGCCCGCGAGCCGGAGTTCGCGCTCCCTCGGCTCGGCATGGTGCCGAATCCGGTCGAGGACGACCCCCGCCCGGTACCGGTCGACGCCGGCCCCTGCCCGGTCGAACCTGGCCCTGGGCGGGGACCGGTGGAGGCCGACGCCTGGCCGGCCGGTGCTCCGGGTTGCCCCGGCACCGGACCGTGCCCGGACGGACCGTGCCCCGACGGACCGTGCCCCGACGGACCGTGCCCCGACGGCACCGGACCGTGCCCGGACGGCGACCGGCCCAGCCCGGTACCGGTGGACGGGCCGACGGCCGCGGCCGGCACCGACGCCCGTCCGGCGCCGGTCGGCACCCGGCCCGTCCCGGCCGGCACCGACGCCCGCCCCGCACCGGTGGACGTCCCGAGCGGGCCGGTACCGGTCGATCCGGTGCCCTCGGGCCCGGCCACCGACCCGGCCGGTGCCCGCCGACCGCACTCGTCGCAGTAGCCGTCGGGCAGGTAGGAGCCGGGGCAACCGGGCCGCAGGCAGCGGGTGCTCATGAGGATCCCTTCGCACCGGGCGCCGGGCGCTCGGCGAGGTCGTTGAGATGACGCTGGTACGCGACCACGGCCCGGGTCGCCGCCGACAGGTCACACGGGCTGGTGTACAGCAGGTCGCTGGCCTGCCGGTAGCGGGCGGAGAGTTCGAGGTGCTCGATCAGGCCGAGCCGCCCCGCCTTGGCCCGGTACGCGTCGAGCCTGCCCCGCAGTTCGGCACGCCGCAGCAGCAGCCCGTCCGCCGCCTCGTACGAGGAGGCCAGCCGGCGCCGGGCGTCCGCCACGCCACGTTCGAGCGCGGCCAGTTCCGTACCGAGTTGGCTCCACCGCCGCTCCCGGTGCAACTGGCCGAGCTGCGCCAACTGGGCACGCAGCGCCGGAGCCGGATCCGGCGGCAGGTCGGGTAGCGCGGAAGCGGCGATCTTGGCGCGCGCCAGCGCGTGCGCGCGGGCGGTCCCGGCGGCCGCGGTGGTGAGTTCGTCCAGTGCGCTCGCCAACCGGACGATCCGTCCCGGGTAGCCGTCGCGTACCTCGGTCAGGTCGGCGAGCCGGCCCGCCAGGGCGGCGACCTCGGCCTCGAACCGCCGCAGCCGGTCCCGCACCGTGGTCGCGGCCGGTCCGCTCCCGGACGCGCCGATCGGGTCGGCAAGCGCCTCCCGGTACGCCTCGTCGACCACCCGGTCGAGCCGGTCGAGTTCGTCGCGCGGCGACGGGTCGACCCGCGATCCGGTCACCGGAGTCGCGACGGGAGCAGCCGGCGGGACAGGACCGGCAGCGGGCGGGACCGGCTCGTCGCCTCGTCCTCCCGGCCCGGTCAACCCGACGGCCTCGGCCCGCAGCCGGTGCAGCGCGTCGGTGAGCTGCGCGAACCGTCCGGCGAGCCGGGCCCGCGCGGACTCCAGGCCGGCGAGTGCCCCGGAGAGCGCGGCCGCCTCGGCCTCGATCCGACGGGCGAGTTCGATCAGCCGGAGCCGCTGTGCCGGTGTGCCGGCCGGATCGTCGAGTACCGTCCCGTCGACGTCGAGCGCGACCACCGCAGCCCCGAGCAGATCGCCGAGTTCCCGCAGCTCGGTCTCGCCGGGTCGGGTCCGCCGGGCGCGTACCTCGCGGGCCTGGGCCAGCAGCACCCCGAAGGCGGCGAACTGGGACCAGAGTGCGCCGGTCCGGGCGAGCACGTCGCCGGCGACCCGCGCAGTCTCCCCGGCCGTCCGGGAGTCCCGCAACAGGACCAGCTCGGGCCGGCCGTCCAGGGCGTACATCGCGGCCGAGGCCCTGTCGTGTGCCGCGCCGAGCGCGCCGAGCACCTGGTCGACCTCGGCTCGACCCATCGGCGACGGCGGCGGCACGGTCATCGGCGCGGCTGTCGGGGTCTGGCCGTGCCGGCCAGCGTCCCCGGACGCCCACCGGTGCTCGGCGACTGCGCTGGAAGGTCCACGAGCCACGCTAGTCCCGGTAACGCGCGACCGGTGGCGCCGGGGCCGGACCCAGCGACGTCAACCATCGGGTGTAGAGCCGGGTCCAGGTCCCGTCGGACCGGATCTTTGCCAACACGCCGTTGACGAACCGGACCAGCTCCGGCGAGTCCCGGGAGATCGCCACCCCGTACGGCTCGTCGCTGAACCGCGGGCCGACGACCTCGGTGTTCGGGTCCTGCGCGGCGAGCCCCACCAGGATGCTGTCGTCGGTGGAGACCGCGACGACCTGGTTCTGCTGGAGCAGTACCAGACAGTCCGTCCAGTTGACCACCGAGACCGGCACCGTACCCCTTCGCGCGATGTTCCGGATCGAGGTGCTGCCGGCCGCCGCGCAGACCTTCTTGCCACGCAGGTCGTCGATGGTCTTCACGCCGGAGCCGCGGGTGACCAGGACGCGCTGGCCGGCGGTGAAGTACTCCGTGGAGAAGCTGACTTCCTGCCAGCGTTCGCAGTTCATCGTCATGGTCCGGACCACCATGTCGACGGTGCCGTCCTTGACCACCTTTATCCGGTCGGCCGAGCTGATCGCCCGGAACTGGATCCGGCCCGGGTCGCCGAAGAGGCCCCTGGCGATCTCCCGGGCGATGTCGACGTCGAAGCCGGTGAGTTGGCCGGTCTGCGGGTCACGGAAACCGAACTGGTAGCTGTTCTGGTCGACCCCGACGATCAACCGTCCACGCTGGACGATCTTCTCCATCGCGGTGCCCGGCGGCATCTGCCGGGGACGGGGCAGGCTACCGGACGGCCGGAGGCTGGCCCGGGGGTTGCAGGACCCGGACGAGGCCGCCGGACCGCTCGGCACGACCGCCGGGTCCTGCATGCCGACCGGCCGGGGCGGGTCCGCCGCGATCTGGTTGTCGGGAAGCGCCTCTTCGCCCGTGCCGCATCCGGCGAGACCAACCGTGCAGACCAGCACGAGGACGCCGGCAAGGAGCCGGCCGGCGAGATGCCGGTGTCTCATCGGTACTCCACAATCCGCCGCTGCATGCCCACCGCGGCCCCGACCAGCATGACGAGGGTCAGCCCGACGATACCGACGTCGACCCCGGTCAGGGCCCGGCCGGCGCCGACCGCCTCGCGTTCGAACCGTTCCCCGTTGTGGTTGATGGCCAGGGCCAGCGCCTCGTCGAACTCGTTGAAGATGGCGGCCGTGGTCTGCTCGCCGGCGCCCACCGTGGCGGCCACCGCCTTGGCGTACTCGCCGCCGTCGTCGAGGGCCCGCACGTTGCGGTGCGCCGCCGACCAGTCCTTGCTGCGGGCGATGGCGGCGTCGACCGCCTGCCGGGTGGTGTCGTCCGACGCGGCCGCCCGGGCCTGCGCCAGCAGCCCGCCCGAGCCGTCGGTGCCGGCGAGTCGCTCCATCACGACGCCGTAGTTCTCCTCGAACGCCGCGCCGTTGCCCCGGGCGACCAGGGTCAGTGCCTCGTCGGCACGGGCCTGCAACCCGGCGATCCGCGCCTCGGCCAGGAGATTGACCTGGTCGGAACCGTCGTCCCGGCTGTCCCGCAGGTTTCCGGCCGCGACCAGCGCCGACCCGGCCAGCCAGACCGTCAGCAGCACCGTCGCACCGGTGCCGACCAGAAGTCCGACGTTGAGCAGCCGGTTGGTTCGCCGGGTCAGGTGGACCTGCGCCAGTGCCAGCGCCGCCAGGGTGAGGACGGCGAGCAGCACCGCGACCCAGGGAAAGCCGGCCGCCCGGTCCCGCGCCTCGTCCAACTCGGACGAGGCGGTCGCGTAGAGCTCCTGGGCGGCCGGCAGCAGTTCGTCACGCATCAGGCCGGAGGCCTCCTGCAGATAGGCGACGCCGAGCGGCAGACCCTGCCGGTTGTAGGTCCGGGCGGTCTCCACCAGGCCGCTGTAGACCGGAAGCCGTGCGGTGATCCGGGCGACCGCCGCCGCACCCCGGCTGTCGTCCGAGACGGCGGCCGAGACGACGGTCAGCGCCGAGGCCGCGTCGGCCAGGTCACGCAGGTAGCGGTCACGCAGCGCGGGCGGTTCCAGACCGTTGGAGAGGAAGGCGCTCGCGGCGGTGGCGTCGGCGTCGGAGAGAGCGCGGTAGAGGCTCTGTGCCGCCACCGCCAGCTCGCCGCTGCGGGCGGTGACGCCACGGACCAGGTCCGCCCGCTGCCGTACACCGACGAACGCCACCAGCCCGGTGAGCAGGCCGAGCACGACCACTCCGGCCAGGATCGCAGTGAGTCGGCCGGGTGTACGCCGCAACGGTGTGGTGGCCCGGCGGAGCAGGTCCGGCGGGCGGGGCTGCGGCGGAACGGCCAACCGGCCTGGCGGGGCAGCCACCGCCGACCCGTGCGAACCCACCCGAAACCTCCCCAACACCGCACCGGGATCCCGCCGCACCGGACATGGCTCCGGCGGTCAGATCTTGAAACGACCGGCTTCAAGGTAACCAATCCGCTCAACCGGTGGGGGGCGGCCCGCCGGCCGGGCGGGGCGGACCGGGATCGGGCGCGCCGGGTCCGCCCGCCGGCCCGGGGAATCGACCGGACCGGGGACGACCGCCGGCCGGGTGGACCGGAAACGTAACCTGGCCGAAGGCGCGCCGTCGCGACCGTCGACCAGGCTGATGGGGCTAACCTAAGTCGGATGTCCGGCGTCGCCGGCGGGGGTGGAAGGTGGTAGCGGGATTGTGCTGGCGGAGGAAGACCACGTGACCACGCCGTCGCGGACCGGACGCCCGGCGGTGATGACCGACGTGGCCCGGCTCGCCGGAGTGTCACACCAGACGGTCTCCCGGGTGATCAACGGCCATCCACGGGTCCGGCCGGAGACCCGGGACCGGGTGGTCCGGGCGATGGCCGAGCTGAGCTACCGGCCCAACGCGATGGCCCGAGCCCTGGCCAGCCGCCGGTCCCGGGTGCTCGGCGTGGTGAGTTTCGACACCATCCTGTACGGCCCGGCCTCGACGCTGCTCGGCATCGAACGCGCCGCCCGGGCCGCCGGTTACGGGGTCAGCATCGTGACCCTGGAGAAGGTCGACCGCCGTGGCGTACTCAGCGCCGTCGAGGCGCTCGACGGCCAGGGCGTGGACGGGGTCATCATCATCGCACCGCAGATGGCCGCCGCCGCCGCGCTGCACAGCCTGCCCCGGGGGATGGCTGCGGTGGCGGTGGAGGCCGGCCAGGACAGCGGACTGCCGTCCGTCTCGGTGGACCAGGTGGCCGGGGCCCGGCTCGCCGTCCGACACCTCCTCGACCTCGGGCACCGCACCGTGTGGCACGTCTCCGGGCCGAGCGACTGGCTGGAGGCGGGTGACCGGATCATCGGCTGGCGGCAGACCCTGGAGGAGGCCGGCGCCGCCGTACCGCCGATCATCTCCGGCGACTGGAGCGCCCGGTCCGGGTACGCCGCGGGTACCGCGCTGGCCGGCAACCCCGACGTCACCGCGGTCTTCGTCGCCAACGACCAGATGGCGCTCGGCCTGCTGCGCGCCCTGCACGAGCGGGGCGTCCGGGTGCCGGCCGACATCAGCGTGGTGGCCTTCGACGACATCCCCGAGGCGGAGTTCATGCTTCCGCCGCTGACCACCGTCCGGCAGGACTTCGACGAGGTGGGCCGGCGCGGCATGGCGACCCTGCTGCAACTGCTCGACGCCACCAGCCGGGCGGAGGGGCCGCTCCCCGTGCTGTCCAGCACCACCCCGATCGAGCCGACCCTGGTGATCCGGCAGAGCGCCGCCGCTCCGCCGGCCGGACGGAGCTGACCCGGCAGGGCCAGGACTTCCCGGGCGGCGGGCCGGAGTGCGGACCATCGGCTCGACCGGCGTCGTCAGGCCCACGGGGCGGTCGGCCGGAACGAGCTGTCCGCCCGGAAGGTGGCGTTGTCGGCGTACCAGTCGATCCGGAGTTCGTAGTTGTAGTGCCGCAGGTACCGGCCCGGCAGGTTGTAGGACTCCAGGGCGACGGAGCCGGTCACCGAACCGGGGCGGGCGCAGAAGGTGGCGTCGCCGCGGAAGAGCGCCGTACCGTCGCTCGGATCCAGGCGCAGCCGGTAGTCGTAGTGCCGCAGATAGCGGCCACCGGTGCCGGTGAAGGAGTAGCAGTTCGGGTCGGCCAGTCCGGCGACCACGGTGAAGGTGGCGTCCTGCCGGGTCTGCGCCGGGCTCGACGCGGAGACCGGATCGATGTACCCGAGGTAGTCGCGGTGCCGGAGGTACCGGTCCGGGAAGTTCACCGACTGGAGGGACCGGGTCGTGTTGACCGGAAGGGTGACCCCGCCGGACACCGTCTCCCGGAGCACCGTGAAATGCCGGGCGAACCCGGAGAGCCCGGGTAGCTGGGTCGGGGCGGTCCAGGTGTTGAAGCCGTCGTAGCTGTCGCTGAACAGGTACTGCCCGCTGGTGTAGCCGTCGAAGAAGATCCGCCAGCCGCCGTTGTCCAACTGCACCAGCGCCTGGCCCTCGCGCGGGCCGCCCCAACCGGCCCAGTTCCCGGTGCGGCGCATCGTGTACGGCCCGGTCAGGCTGGTCGCCGTCGCGTACTCGATGAACTTGGTCGTCTCCTGTTTGGTGAACGCGTGGTACGTCCCGCCGATCTTCACGACGAAGGTGTCGATGTAGTTCGGCCCGATCCCGCTCAGTACCGTCGGCGCGCTGAACGCGGTGAGTGCGGCGTTCGTCGCCCGCAGCCGGTACGGCTTGAAGTCCGCGCCGTTGGTGGAGAGCGAGACGATGACGTTGACGCTGCCGTCGGTGTCGACGAACCACTCCGGCGCCCAGGTGTTCTGCACCCCCAGCGGGATGGTGTGGTTGCGCAGGAAGGTCCAGTTGACCCGGTCGGTGCTGGTGGCGAAGCCGATGGTGTTGCCGGTCCAGTTGGTGGTGTAGACGATGTAGTAGCGCCCGTCGGTGTGCCGGATGATGCTCGGATCCCGGATCAGCCCGGACGGCGGGGTGTAGGCGGGGCCACGCAGCAGTCGGAAGCCGGTGGCGTCCGGCGACTCGTAGACGTACATGTTGGATTCGCTGCTGTTGGTGAAGGCGGTCATGGTGTAGCGGGTGACCTGGCCGGGTGGCGGGGCGGCGGCCCCGGCCGGAGCGGCGGGCACCGCCGCCCCGGCCACCGCCAGCAGTGCGGCGGAGGCCAGCGACGGCCATCGGGAACGGTTCCGGGCTCGGGTCATCGTCGCTCGGGTCATCGTCGCCACCTCCGGGCGGGGTGCGGCATGCCGTGTCCGGGCATTCGTGTGAGCGCTAACATCGCGTCTGAGCGCTAACATACCGGTCGACCGCCGGCCATTCAATAGAAGCTTACCGATCACCGCCGACCGCCGGGGTCACCGGATAGCGGAGGATCGTCCCAGCCTGGCCATCACCATCGCGTCGCGCACCTGGTCGCGCCGGTAGTAGCGGTAGCCGGTGGCCGGATCCACGCTCGCCGGTCTGCGGTGCGGCCGGGTCAGCGGTCGGTCAGGCGTTGGAAGAGGACGTGGTCCTGCCACCGTCCGGCGATCTCGACGTGCGCCCGGGCGAAGCCGATCCTCTCGAACCCGTTGCGCCGGAGCACCCGCTGTGACCCCGTGTTGTGTGGCAGGGTGCCGGCCAGCACCTGGTGCAGGTCCAGTTCGCCGAAGGCGAGGTCGAGGGCCAGGCCCACGGCCCGGGTCGCGACTCCGCGTCCGTTGACCGACTCGGCCACCCAGTAGCCGAGGTACGCGGACTGTGCCGGCCCGCGGACGATCGTCGACAGCGTGATCGTGCCGCAGATCCCCCCGTCGTACTCGATCACACAGCCGTAACCGGTGCCGTTGCCCCGCTCGGCCGTCGCCTGTTCGAGCCGGGCACGCTGACCGGCGGGGGTGAAGAAGCTCGCCGGTCGCCGGGGTTCCCAGGGGGCCAGGAAGCTCCGGTTCGTCGCGTACACCTCGGCCAGCGCGACCGCGTCCTCGACATCGGCGGGTCGGATTCGGATCATGGTCCGATTCTTCCAGCCGGCTCCTCCGGCCCGGCACGGGGCGACCGGCACGGGGCGACCGGCACGGCCGCGACCTCCCGATCGTGGGCAGCCTCCCGATCACCGGGCCAGGACGTCCCGGTTAACCTGACGGGATGTTGGAAGCCCGCAGGGTGAGCGCGTGGCGCAGTCGCTACGAGATCAGTGTCCAGGGTCGGGTCGTGACCACCTGGGACGGCTCGTCGTGGCGCAGCGGCGGCGAATTCGAGTTGGACGGCCGGCGCTACCAGGTGCGCGGCAACGCCTGGGGCAACCGTTACAGCCTGCTCGACGCGGCGGGCGGGACCGTCGCGTCGGCGGACCGGGTCGGGCGCAAGCGGTGGACGGTCTCCACCGACGGGCAGACCTACCACTTCCAGCGCGCCTCGCTCTTCAGCAGCGAACAGGAACTGCACGCCGACGGGCGTCGGGTCGGTTCGGTGCGCCGGGTCAGCATGTGGCGCGGCGACGTCGCCGCCGACCTGCCCGGCCTGCCGCTGCCGGTGCAGGTCTTCGTCCTCGGCATCGTGATCACCATGTGGACCCAGCAGGCGGCCGCGGCGAGCTGAACCGGCCGGTCCGCACGCCACCTCCGGCATCGCCCGCCAGCTGTCCCGGCCCGGTGGCCGGCTGGTCGGTCGCGGGCGGCTCCGGTCCGGGAATCTTGAAAACCTTTTCGGGCTCGGCTGCGGAAGCCACGCCAGTGTCGATCATCCCAACGATGGGGCTCATCGCGGAGTGCGTGCCTGGACTACAATCCTGTTGCTCCGCCCTTCCGAAAGACAGTCCGAAAGGATTTCGGTGGTCAGACAACGCTCCCAATCTGTGACCCTGACCGACGTGGCACGGCGGGCCGGGGTCTCGGTGGCCACCGCATCCAAGGCGCTGAACGCGCGGGACGAGGTCGCCCCGGCCACCCGCCGCAGGGTCCTGGAGGCCGCCGAGGAACTCTCCTTCCATCCCAACGCCCTGGCCAAGGGACTGATCTCGGGACGCACCCGGACCATCGGGCTGCTCACCGACGAACTCGGCGAGCGGTTCGCCTTCCCCGTGCTGCTCGGCATCGAGAACGCACTCGGTAACGAGCAGATGTGCGTGCTGCTCTGCGACGCCCGGGGCGACGTCATCCGGCGCCGGCACTACATCCGTACGCTGCTCGCCCGCCAGGTGGACGGCTTCATCATCCTGGGCGACTCGAACGACATCCGCCCCTCGCTGACCCGGGACATTCCGGTCCCGGTCGTCTACGTCTACGGCGAGTCCGACGACCCGAAGGACCTCTCGGTACTCGCCGACGACGCCGGCGGCGCGCGGCTGGCCGTCGAGCACCTGATCTCACTCGGCCGACGTCGGATCGGTCACATCACCGGCCCGGAGACCTACCGCGCCGCCCGCGACCGGGTGACCGGCCTGCACTCGGTGCTGGCCGAGGCGGGCCTGCCGCTGGTCGGGGGCGATCCGCTCTACGGCGAGTGGTCCCAGCGCTGGGGCCGGCACGCCGGCCGGATGCTGCTCACCTCCGATCCGGACATCGACGCGGTCTTCTGTGGCAACGACCAGATCGCCACCGGGGTCGCGGAGACCCTGCTCGACCTCGGCCGGCGGATCCCGGACGACGTCGCGATCGTGGGGTACGACAACTGGGAGGTCTTCGCCGCCGACTGCCGGCCGCCACTGACCACCGTGGACCTGAACCTGCAACAGCTCGGCGCGACCGCGGTCAAGCAGCTTTTCGCCGCCCTGGACGGGGAACGGGCCGCCGGGGTGATCCGGCAACCCTGCCGTCTCGTCGTCCGGGAGTCGACCGGCCCGGTCGCCTCGCTCGGCGCCGCCCGCGGGGGCGCCCGGACCGAGGCGGTTACCCCGAGCGAGCGCGGATAATCCCACCGGCACCGGCGGACCGGGAAAAACCGATAACCGCAGACCCTTCCGCACCCCTCGGGCATGCTCAGGTGATGGGCGGGGAAGGGAGTACGGCGTGAGGAACTACGACGACGACTGGACCGAGGACCAGCGCGCGCTGTACGACGAGTGTTACGACCTGGGCGAAGCCTGGGCGGGTGATCCGGAGACCGACACCGACCAGCTGCAGGACGTGATCAACCTCGCCGAGGCCGACGACGACGAACTCGCCGACGTCGACCTCAACTATCCCCCGCTGGTCGACGCGGTGGCCGAGGCGACCGGGGAACAGGTGACCAGTGTGACCGCCGACCGGGACGACCCGGCCTTCCGGGGCTTCGTCGACGGTGTCCGGCAGGGCGTCGAGGAGGACGTCTTCGGGCTCTGAACCACCGGGACGCCAGGGCGGGGCGGCTCAGGGCCGGGCCGGCTGGATGCGGGCGGTGCCGAGCGACGCCGGGAAGTCCGCCCGGCTGATCCGGACCGACTGGCCGGAGAGCACCGCGACGGCGGCGGTGTAGTCCGGACCGACGTCGAGGTCGTGCAGCTGCACCGGGCCGTCGAGGGGACGGTCGACGGCCCAGTCGACGAGCCGGGCCGGCTCGTCCGGCGGCGTCAGCGTGATCCGGTTCATCGGCACGGCCAGCCCGTGCCCGGTCGCCTTCAGCAGCGCCTCCTTGCGGGCCCAGTACCCGAAGAACGCCCGGCGGGCCGACTCCGCCGGCTGCTCGCTCCACCAGCGAAGCTCGGCCGGCGAGAGCACGTTCCGGCTCAACGCGACCACGTCGGTGCCGTCGGTCAGCTCCTGCACGTCCAGGCCGACCGGGTCGGCGGCCACCGCCACGGCGACCCACTCGCCGGAGTGGGTGAGGGAGAAGTCGAGCTTGGTGGCGGGTCGGTCCACCACCGGCTTGCCGTGCCCGGCGCCGCAGTGCCGGCAGTGCCGGGAGAAGCCGAGCTGTCCGGCCGGCACCCCGAGGTAGTGCCCGAGCAGCATCCGCACCCCGACGTGCGCGGCCTGGTAGCGGTCCCGGTCGGCGGCCTGCCGGAACCGGGCGTACCGCTGCCGCTCCTCGTCGTCGAGCACCTCGAGCCCGGCCCAGTGCGCCGGTCCCATCGGCAACCGCCACACCTGGCACTCCCCCGGCCCCGGCGGCAGCGGACCGTCGGGACCGGCAGACGTCGGAGCGACCGCCCCGGGCAGGTCGTCGGGCGGGCGGCGGGATCCGGTCAACAGGCACCACCAGGGTCGCGGGTGAACGACGGGCGGGGATGCCCGCCGGGAACATTCTGGCGCGAGCATGCCAGCCCGGCAGTCAGCGCACCAGTACCGGGACCGTGCGCCGGCCGCCGGCATGCCCCCGGCCTCCGCCGCCGTCCGGACGTCACCGCTGGCCGTAGACCCCCTGGTAACGCTCGTAGAGTGCGTCGATGTGCTGCGGCTCGATCGGCACCAGCGGACCACCGGCCCGGGCGATGTGCACGGTACGCGCGACGTCCTCGCACATCACCGCCGCCTTCACCGCTGCCTTGGCGCTGGCCCCGATGGTGAAGACCCCGTGGTTGCGCATCAGCACCGCCGGTGAGCGGTGCCCCTCCAGGGTGGCCACGATGCCCTTGCCGATGTCGTCGCCGCCGATCAGCGCGAACGGGCCGACCGGGATCTCCCCGCCGAACTCGTCGGCCATGGCGGTGAGCACGCACGGAATCGCCTCGTCCCGGGCCGCCCACGCGGTGGCGTACGGGCTGTGCGTGTGCACCACACCGTTGACCTGCGGCATGTGCCGGTAGACGTACGCGTGTGCGTCGGTGTCGCTGGACGGTGAGTGGTTGCCGTCGACGACATCCCCGTCCAGGGTCGTCACCACCATCGACTCCGGGGTGAGGTCGTCGTACGACACCCCGCTGGGCTTGATCACCATCAGGTCGGCGCCGGGCACCCGCGCGCTGACGTTGCCGCTGGTCCAGGTCACCAGCTCCCATCGGGTGAGCTGCTCGTGCAGCCGGCACACCTCCTGGCGGATCCGGGCGACGCTGTCGCTGATCGTGCCGGTGAGTCCACCGCCGGTCATCGGCGCACCTCCTCGCGTAGTGCGTGCAGCCGGTGCAGCACGTCGTTGCCACCCCGGCCGAAGTAGTCGTGCAGTCGCTCGTACTCGGCGTAGAGCCGGTCGTACACGTCGGCACTGGCCGGGTCGGGCTGGTAGACGCCGCGCCGGACCTTGCCCATCGCGGCGGCCGCGGCCGTGATGTCCGGGTACGCCCCGGCGGCCACCGCCGCGTGGATCGCCGAGCCCAGCGCCGGCCCCTGGTCGGAGTCGATCACCGACAGCGGACGGCGCAGCACGTCGGCGTAGACCTGCATCAGGAAGGCGTTCTTGAGCAGGCCACCGGCGACGATGAACTCGGTCACCGGCACCCCGGCGTTGACGAAGGCGGCGACGATGGTCCGGGTGCCGAAGGCGGTCGCCTCGATCAGCGCCCGGTACTGGTCCTCCGGCCGGGTGGCCAGGGTCTGCCCGACCAGCACGCCGGAGAGGTCGTGGTCGACCAGTACCGAGCGGTTGCCGTTGTGCCAGTCCAGGGCGACCAGCCCGTGCTGGCCGGGGCGTTGCGCCGCGGCCAGCTCGGTCAGGTACTCGTGCACCCCGATCCCCCGCCGGGCCGCCTCCTCGGTGTAGCCGGCCGGTACGCAGCGTTCGACGAACCAGCCGAAGATGTCCCCGACGCCGCTCTGTCCGGCCTCGTAGCCGAACCGGCCGGGCACGATGCCGTCCTGGACCACGCCACACATCCCGGGAACCTCGGCGAGGGTGTCCGCGACCATCACGTGGCAGGTCGAGGTGCCCATGATGGCGAGCAGCTGACCGGGCTCGACGGCGTTGGCGGCGGCGGCGGTGACGTGCGCGTCGACGTTGCCGACCGCGACCGCGATCCCCGCCGGCAGCCCGGTGGCGGCGGCCGCCTCCGGGGTCAGCCGCCCGGCCAGCCCGCCGAGCGGGGCGAGCGGGTGGGCGAGCCGGGTCTCGACGAAGTCGGCGAAGTCGGGGTGCAGCGCCGCCAGGTAGTCCCGGGACGGGTACCGCCCGTCCTGGTGGATGCCCTTGTAGCCGGCGGTACAGACGTTACGGGTCTCCTCGCCGCAGAGCTGCCAGATGATCCAGTCGGCCGCCTCGATCCACCGTTCGGTCCGGGCGTACACCTCGGGGTCCTCGGTGAGCACCTGGAGCGCCTTGGCGAACTGCCACTCGGCGGAGATCCGCCCGCCGTACCGGGGCAGCCACGGCTCGCCGCGCTGCTCGGCCAGCTCGTTGATCCGGTCGGCCTGCCGCTGCGCCGCGTGGTGCTTCCACAGCTTCGGGTACGCGTGCGGCCGGTCGGCGAGCCCGGGAACCTCGTTCAGCGGGGTGCCGTCGGCAAGTGTCGGCAGCACGGTACAGGCGGTGAAGTCGGTGCCGATCCCGATCACCGCGTCCGGGGGCACCGAGGCGGCGGAGAGCGCCTTGGGCACCGCCTCGCGCAGCACCGTCCGCCAGTCCTCCGGCATCTGCAGCGCCCAGCCGCCGGGCAGTTCGGCCCCGGTCTCCGGCAGCCGGTCGTCGATCACCCCGTGCCGGTACTCGTGCACGGCCGAGCCGAGTTCGGCGCCGTCCGAGACCCGGACCACCACCGCCCGGCCGGAGAGCGTGCCGAAGTCGACGCCAACCACGTACCGGTCCGCACCGTCAGTGCTCACTCGTGTCCCTCCTGGGGGTTTCCCTGTCTCCCTCGCCGGCCGCCCGCGCCAGGTGGACCGGCCCGCAGCGGCACCACCGGCGCCTCCGCTATCCGTCAGCCAACCACGGTGTTAGCGCTACCACCAGGCCGGGTCCGGGTACCGGCACCGGCGGGCCGGTGCCGCACCCCTACGCCTGGCGCCGGGTCACGGCGCGTTGCAGCACGATGAACACGAAGAGCAACACACCGATCACGATCTTGGTCCACCAGGAGCTGAGGTCGCCCTGGAAGGTGATGATGGTCTGGATCAGCCCGAGCACCAGCACCCCGAGCACCGTGCCGACCAGGTAGCCGGAGCCGCCGGTCAGCAGCGTGCCACCGATCACCACGGCGGCGATCGCGTCGAGTTCCAGCCCGACCGCGTGCCCGTTGTTGCCGGAGAGCATGTAGAAGCTGAGCAGCAGCCCGCCGAGCGCCGAGCAGAACCCGCTGATCGTGTAGACCGCGATCCTGGTACGCGCCACCGGCAGCCCCATCAGCAGCGCCGACTGCGGGTTGCCGCCGATCGCGTACGTGTTGCGGCCCAGCCGGGTGTAGCCGAGCACGTAGATGCCGATCGCCACCACCACCAGCGCGATGACCACGCTGGTGGAGATGAAGAAGCCGCCGAACCGGATCCGCTGCTGCGCCACCGAGGTCCAGAACGGGTCGTCGATGGTGATCGACGAGGTGCTGATGGTGTAGCAGAGCCCACGGGCCAGGAACATCCCGGCCAGCGTGACGATGAACGGCTGGATCTCGAAGTAGTGGATGATGCAGCCCATCGCGAAGCCGAGCAGGGCGCCGATCAGCAGCACCAGCGGCAGGACGAGCACCGGCGGCCAGCCCCGCTCCTCCAGCAGCGAGGCGGAGAGCATCGTGGTCAGCGCGACCACCGAGCCGACCGAGAGGTCGATCCCGCCGGTCAGGATCACGAACGTCATGCCGACCGCGACCACCAGCAGGAACGCGTTGTCGACGAAGACGTTCAGCACCACCTGGGTGTCGGAGAAGCCGTCGTAACGCAGCACCCCGGCGCTGTACATCAGGACCAGCAGGGCGAGGGTGGCGAAGATCGGCAGGTACTTCTGCTGCGGCCGCAGCAGCCGCTCCCGACCGTTCGCGACAGTACCCGAAACAGCACTCATGCCGGCACTCCGCTGCGCTCCGTGCCGCCATGAGGCACACCCACACTGAACTGACCGATTCGCTCACTTCGTTCGCTCATGCCGGCACTCCGCTGCGCTCCGTGCCGCCATCAGGCACACCCACACTGAACTGACCGATTCGCTCACTTCGTTCGCTCATGCCGGCACCTCCACCTTCGGCTGGGCGCGCTCGGGGGCGGGCGGCAGTGGCGGTTTCCGGCGCCGGCCGAAGACCCTGGCCCGGAACGCCGGCGACTGGAGCAGACAGACGATCGTCACGACCAGGGCCTTGAACAACAGCGTCGTCTCCGGTGGGATCCCGATGGTGTAGATGGTGGTGGTCAGGGTCTGGATGATCAGTGCCCCCAGCACCGTGCCGCCGAGGGAGAACCGGCCGCCGGCCAGTGAGGTACCGCCGATCACCACCGCCAGGATGGCGTCCAGCTCGATCCAGAGGCCCGCGTTGTTGCCGTCCGCGCTGGAGACATTGGAGCTGATCATCAAGCCGGCGACCCCGGCGCAGAAGGCGGCGAAGACGTACCCGGTGAAGATGATCCGGCGGGAGTGGATCCCGGCCAGCCGGCTCGCCTCGGCGTTGCCGCCCACCGACTCGATCAGCAGGCCGAGCGCGGTACGCCGGGTGAGCAGCGACGCCAGCCCGAAGACCAGCAGCGCGACCAGGATCGAGAACGGCACGGTCAGCCAGTAGCCGGCCCCGATCAGCTTGTACGGCGAGCTGTTGACCGTGATGATCTGCCCGTCGGTGATGAGCTGGGCCAGTCCCCGGCCGGCGACCATCAGGATCAGGGTGGCGATGATCGGCTGGATGCCGAACTGCGCGACGAGCAGGCCGTTCCAGGCGCCGAGCAGCAGGGCCAGCCCGAGGGCCAGCCCCACCGCGGCCAGTACCCCGAGCACGCTGTTCTGGTCGCCCAGCTCGCTGATCCGCAGGCAGGCCAGTGCGCCGCAGATGGCGACGATCGAGCCCACCGAGAGGTCGATGCCGCCGGTGGCGATCACCAGGGTCATGCCGAGCGAGACCAGGATCAGCGGCGCGCCGAACCGCACGATGTCGATCAGGCTGCCGTACAGGTGCCCCTGGCGGATGTCGACGACGAAGAAGTCGGGGGTGAAGAACAGGTTGCTGACCAGCAGGAGCAGCAGGGTCAGCACCGGCCAGAAGAAGCGGTGCCGCACGAGGTTCGCCATCACACCTCCTCCCGGACGACGATCGCGTCCGGATCGGGTCGGCCAGCCGCCTCCGGTGGCGCCGAGCCGTGACCGCTGGCGATGGTCGCCATGATCCGCCCGACGGTGACCTCGTCGTCGTTGGCCAGTTCGTCGACCATCCGCCGGTCCCGCAGTACGGCGATCTTGTGACTGAGCCGGAGCACCTCCTCCAGCTCGGCGGAGATGAAGAGCACCGCCATCCCGCCGTCGGAGAGCGTGACCACCAGGCGCTGGATCTCCGCCTTGGCGCCGACGTCGATGCCCCGGGTCGGCTCGTCCAGGATCAGCAGCCGCGGCTCGGTGATCAGCCAGCGGGCCAGCAGCACCTTCTGCTGGTTGCCGCCGCTGAGCTGGCCGACCGGGGCCTCCGGGTTGGCCGGCACGATGCGCAGCGCCTTGACGTACCTGTCGACGAGCTCGTCCTGCCGGCGCCGGGGCAGCGGACGGGACCAGCCCCGGGCGGCCTGGAGGGCCAGGATGATGTTCTCCCGGACGGTGAGATCGGCGACCAGCCCCTCGGTGCGGCGGTTCTCCGAGCAGAAGGCGATGTCCTGGGCCATCGCACTGCGCGGGCCGCGCATGGCCACCGGCTCGCCGTCCACCCGGAGTTCTCCGACGTCGGACCGGTCCGCGCCGAAGAGCAACCGGGCCACCTCGGTACGCCCGGAGCCGAGCAGCCCGGCCAGTCCGACCACCTCGCCCCGGTGGATGGCCAGGCTGAACGGGGCGACCGCGCCGGCCCGGCCGAGTCCGACCGCCTCGACGACCGGCCGGTCCCGCTCCAGGGTGGCCAGTTCGCGCCGGGGCTGTTCCTCCAGCTCCTCCAGGGCCGCGAGTTCCTTGCCGATCATCGCGCTGACCAGTTCGAGCTGGCTCATCTGCCGGGTGACGTACTCGCCGACCCGGCGGCCGTTGCGCAGCACCGTCATCCGGTCGGAGATCTCGTAGACCTGGTCGAGGAAGTGGCTGACGAACAGGATCGCCATGCCCTCCTCCTTGAGTTGGCGCATCACCCGGAAGAGCTGCCCGACCTCGTCGGCGTCCAGGCTGGAGGTCGGCTCGTCCAGGATCAGCACCCTGGCCGAGATGTCGATGGCCCGGGCGATCGCGACCATCTGCTGCACCGCCAGGGAGAGGCTGCCGAGCGGGGCCGAGACGTCGATGTCCAGGCCCAGCCCGTCGAGCAGTCGTCGGGAACGGCGCCGCAGCTCGCCCCAGTTGATGGCACCGAAGCGGCGCGGTTCCCGGCCGATGTGGATGTTCTCCGCGACGGAGAGGTTGGCGCAGAGGTTGACCTCCTGGTAGACGGTGCTCACCCCGGCCTGCTGCGCCTGCAACGGGCCGGCGAAGCGGACCGGGGTGCCGTCGAGGACTATCTCGCCCTCGTCCACGTCGTACACCCCGGTCAGCACCTTGATCAGTGTCGATTTCCCGGCACCGTTCTCGCCCATCAGCGCGTGCACCTCGCCGGGGAAGAGCCGGAAGTCGACCTCGTCGAGTGCCCGTACGCCGGGGAACCGTTTGCCGATGCCGGCCATGGTCAGGATCGCCCGGGGCTCCCCCGACGTCTCCATCCGCCCTCCTCCGTCCGTCACGTCGTCGCGTGCGGGCCCTCGGCTAGTACTGCCGGTTCGGCAGCGCCGCCTTGGCCTGCTCCTGGGTGAAGGTGGTCTCCTCGGTGACCACCCGCTCCGGCACCGTCTCACCGGCGACGACCTTCTTCACCAGCTCCATCAGCTGTGGGCCGAGCAGCGGGCTGCACTCGACGATGAAGTTGATCTTGCCGTCGGCCAGCGCCTGCATCCCGTCCTTCACCGCGTCGACCGTGATGATCTTGATGTCGACGCCCGGCTTCAGCCCGGCACCCTCGATCGCCTCGATCGCACCGAGACCCATGTCGTCGTTGTGCGCGTAGAGCACGTCGATGTCCTTGTGCGCCTTGAGGAAGGCGTCCATGACCTCCTTGCCCTTGGCCCGGGTGAACTCGCCGGTCTGCGAGGCGATCACCTTGAACTTCGGGTCCGCCTTGATGACGTCGGCGAAGCCCGCCTTCCGGTCGTTGGCCGGCGCCGATCCGGTGCTGCCCTGCAGCTCCACGATGTTCACCGGCTCGGTCTTGCCCTCGTATTCGGCGACCAGCCACTCAGCGGCCTTCTTCCCCTCAAGCACGAAGTCGGACCCGATGAAGGTCTTGTACAGCGTCTTGTCCGGGGAGTCGATCGCCCGGTCGGTCAGGATGACCGGGATCTTGGCATCCTTCGCCTCGCGGAGCACGGTGTCCCAACCGGACTCCACCACCGGCGAGAAGGCGATCACGTCGACCTTCTGGGTGATGTACGACCGGATGGCCTTGATCTGGTTCTCCTGCTTCTGCTGCGCGTCGGAGAACTGGAGGTCGATGCCGGCCTCCTTGGCGGAGTCCTGGATGGACTTGGTGTTCGCGGTACGCCAGCCGCTCTCCGCACCCACCTGCGCGAAGCCCAGCGTGATCTTGCCATCGTCGTTTCCGGAGCCGCTGCCCGCGCCGCCGTCGCCTCCACAGGCGGCCAACGCGGTCACCATCAGTCCGCCGAGTACAACGGCGGAGACCTTTTTCAGCACCGTTTCCTCCTCGCCTGGGAAATCGCTGTCTGTCGTAGTTACCGTTCACACGCAGGGCCGGCCAGCACCCCTCGTCACCACCTGTCCGACGCCGGAGAGGGCTGGATCCGGCCGAGTCTGCCACGGAGAACGCCGACCCTAAGGGCACGCCGGTCGATCCACAGGGCTTCCTGGTTCGTGAGTGTTAACGTTCTCATGCCGGCCGTCAAGGGGTACTTCCGGCGACGGTATGGATCCGTGATGCTGGACGTGCCGGACCCTCCAGCGCAAAGACGGCTGGTCGAGACGAAGGAGCGGCCGTTGACAGCTGACCGTATCGACGCCGGTGACCAGTCGGCTGACCCGCCGCCACGGACCCGGGGTTCGGTGATGCGCGACGTCGCCCGCCTGGCCGGCGTCTCCCACCAGACCGTCTCGCGGGTGCTCAACAACCATCCGAACGTCCGGCCGGAGACCCGTGAGCGGGTACTCGCGGCGATGCGGGCACTGAACTACCGGCGCAACTCCGCCGCCCGCACCCTGGTAACCCGCCGGTCCCGCACCCTGGGACTGATCGCCTACGAGACCACGCTGTTCGGCCCGGCCTCCACCCTGTACGGACTGGAGCAGGCGGCCCGGGCCGCCGGCTACTTCGTCAGCGTGGCGAGCGTACGCACCCTGGACCGGGAATCGGTGCTGGATGCGGTCGGCCGGCTCTGCGAACAGTCGGTGGAGGGGATAGTGGCGATCGCCCCACAGAGCAGTGTGGGCACCGCCCTCGCGCAGGCACCGGCCGGGCTGGCCGTGGTCGGGGTGGGTGGCGGCGCCGAACACGTACCGACGGTCTGCATCGACAACTCCAGCGGCGCCGCGATGGCGACCCGGCACCTGCTCGACCTGGGGCACACCACCGTGCAACACATCGCCGGTCCAGCCGACTGGCCGGAGGCGCGGGACCGGACCGACGGCTGGCGGGAGGCGCTGCACGCGGCCGGTGCCCCGGTGCCGGCACCCCGGCTCGGGGACTGGAGCGCCCGGGCCGGCTACGAGCACGGCCGACTGCTCGCCGCCGATCCGACGGTCACCGCGATCTTCTGCGGCAACGACCAGATCGCGCTCGGCGCGCTGCGGGCCCTGCACGAGGCCGGCCGCCGGGTGCCGGACGAGGTCAGCGTGGTGGGCTTCGACGACGTACCCGAGTCGGGTTACTTCCTGCCACCGCTCACCACGGTCCGGCAGGACTTCGCCGAACTCGGCCGACGCAGCCTGGACCTGCTGATCGAACAACTCGAAAGCGGTGTCCGGACCAACCGCCGGGTCTCGTTGACCCCCCGGTTCGTGGCCCGGACGAGTTCGGGACCGGCGCCGGCGCAGCGGCCCAGCCGGCCGGTCCGGCGCGACCCGGAATGCGTACCGCCGGATTAATCGCCGATAGCGTGCGGCCCCCAATCACCGCCGCCAACCGGCCGCGGCGGTGCCACATCGACATACCACGGGAGCCTTACCCGGGCCGGATACCGCGCGCGTCAACGCCAGAACTGAAGTCACGCCGTGTACGGTCGACGCGCGAGAAATGTCCAATGTCTTGCAGAATTGGCGTGCGATCAGTCAAACTCGACTCCTAGCAATAAATGTTCACGAGGAGTAATCGACCATGGCGAAGCAGGTAATCACACTTCTGACCGACGACCTCGACGGCGGCGAGGCCGACCGCACTGTCGAGTTCGGTCTGGACGGCGTCAACTACACGATTGACCTGTCAGATAAGAACGCCGGCAAGCTCCGCAAGGCGCTGGACGTTTACATCCACGCGGGCAGCCGGGTGGGACGCGGCTCGATCGAAAGCCGTCGGTCGGGTCGGCGTGGCGGCGCCACGAGCCCGACGCGAAGTGACCGCGACCTGAACCGCGCGATCCGGGAATGGGCCGTGCAGAACGGCTACGAGGTTTCGGAGCGGGGTCGCATTCCGTCGTCGGTGGTGAAGGCGTACAACAGCCGGTGAGCGGTCGGGGGACGGGAGCGGTCGTCCCGATTTCCCCGGGCGGGCCAGGGCGGAATGCTCATCCACCCGCCGGGTGCCGTCGGCGACGGTCGTCGCCGACGGCACCCGGGTCGCGGTGCGGCACCTGCCGGGTCACCGGCCGCCGCTGCTCGAAGACGGTGCCGGTGACGCGGGCGGCTTGTCCGCGGCCGGTGGTCCGCCGTTCGCCGGACCACCGTTTCCCGGACCACCGTTCGCCGGCCCGCTCGGAGGCGGTGGCGCCGGCTTGAGATCGGCGGGCACCGGCAGGGCACTGCCCTTGACGAACTCGTCCCAGCTCACGTTCCAGGCGGTCCAGCCGTTGCCCTGGTCAAGGGTGACCTCGGTGCCCTTGATCGTCACCAGGTCACCGACCTTGGTGGTCTCCATCAAGAACTCCGCGTTCGCGTCCGAGACGTTCGTGCAGCCGTGCGAGACGTTCCGCTCCCCCTGGGCGCCGACGGACCACGGCGCCGCGTGGATGAATTCGCCACCCCAGGTCAGCCGCTGTGCGTTCGTGACGGTGACCACGTAGGGATCCGGCGAGCCCGTGGTGTCGAAGACGGTCGACTCGTGCTTTTCCATGATCACCATCTTGCCGCTCGACGTCGGGGTGCTGCTCTTGCCGAGGCTGACCGGGATCTTCCTGACCAGTACGTCGTCCTTGAACACCGACATCTGCTTGGTGGCGTTGTCGATCTCCAGAAAGACCCGGTTGCCGATCTTCGCGGTGCCGCTCCGGTCGGTGTCGCCGAAGCTGCCCTCGCCCATCGGCACCCCGTCCAGGGCGGCCCGGACGGAGACGGTGGTACCCGGGCGCCAGAAGTCGGGAGCCCGGTAGGAGACCTGGCGGCCGTTCTCGTCCCACGACCAGACACCCGGCTGCGGCGGATCGGTGCTGACCAACAGCCGGCGCTGGATCCCGGCACGCGCCTCCTTCGGGATGTCGGAGTCGAATGACACCGTTATCGGCATCGCCACCCCGTAGGTCTGGTCACTCTGCAGATTCAGGTTGGTCACGGTCCGCTTAGCCGGTTTGTCCATGGTGCTGAAGGTCGTCTTCTGGGTGACCGCCTTCCCGGCGTCATTCTTCGCGGTCACCTCGGCGGTATAGGTCTGCTTGTTGGCCAGCGCCCTGCTCGGCATCCAGCTCGAACCGTCGGCGCGCATCGCACCGTCGACCCGGGTGCCGCTGGCGTCGGTCACGACCACGTCGGCGACCTTCCCGCCCGTCACCGCCGTACCGATCTCGACACTGGTCGGCAGATCCCGGCTATCCGGAGCCGGGGTAATCGTCAGCTTCGGTGGCGGCGCCGGCCGCGCGACGCGTTCAAACGGATTGCCCGTACAGCCCGCCAGAACCAGTGGTACGGCAGCCATCACGAGCATCACCAACAACACCGCTCGACGCCTCAGTACCATGCTCCCCCCACCCCATTCCCTCCGCCGCTCCTCGCAGGACTTCGTCCCGGACCGTCCGATCGCCTCGCGGCGAGAACCGCCATTACCCGGGGAATCGCCGCTCAACCAAGGGGTAAACCCCGCCGCACCGGCCGTTTTGCCCCGCCCGGCCCCACCCGCACCCCGCCGGAGGGCGGATTGTGGCATCCTGCTTCGATGCAACAGATCGACCTCGGCCTTCCGACACCGCTGCACTGGGATGTCGCACCACCCGACTGGTCACCCGACGGCGTCACCGGACTGACCGTGAGCGCGCCGGCCCAGAGCGATCTCTTCGTGGACCCGGCCGGCGGCGAGCCGGTGCTCTCCGCGCCCCGGCTGCTGGCCCCGGCACCGGAGGGCGACTTCCAGTTCTCGGCCCGGGTCAGGGTCGACTTCGCCGGCACGTACGACGCCGGCAGCCTGCTGCTCTATTCCGGCCCCCGGCACTGGGCCAAACTCGCGTACGAACGCTCACCCCAGGGCCCCGCGATGGTGGTGTCGGTGATCACCCGCGACGTCTCCGACGACGCCAACGGATTCGTGGTCGACGACGGCGCGCCGCTCTGGCTGCGAATCTCCCGGCTCGGCCCGGCCTGGGCGTTCCACGCCAGCACCGACGGGACTTTCTGGCAGTTCGTCCGGTACTTCCGGCTCGACCCGGCAGCGGCCCCACTGCGGTTCGGCCTCTCCCCGCAGTCACCGACCGGCGCCGGTTGCCCGGTCTGGTTCGACCGGATCAGCTTCTCCGCCACCCGGCTGGCCGACCTGCGGGACGGCCGCTAGCGGAGCTGACCGCCACGCAGGTCCTCCTCGATCCGCTTCGCGGTGGCGAGCAGTGGCGGCAGCAGTTCCTTGCGGATCAGCTCCGAGCTGCCCCGGCTGGCGTGCGCGGAGACGTTCACAGCGGCGATCACCGCGCCGTCGGCGTCCCGGATCGGCGCGGCGAGGGAACGCAGGCCCTCCTCCAGCTCCTGGTCGACGATCGCGTAGCCCTGGTTGCCGATCCGGTTCAGGATCGTCCGCAGCCGCGCCGGTTCGGTGACCGTACGCCGGGTGAGTGGACGCAGCTCGGCGCTGTCGAGATAGTTGTCAAGCCACGGGGCCGGCTGGGCGGCCAGCAGTACCCGCCCCATCGAGGTGGCGTACGCCGGGAACCGGGTGCCGACGCTGATCGCCACCGTCATGATCCGCTTCGTCGGCACCCGCGCGACGTAGACCACCTCGTCGCCGTCCAGTACCGACATCGAGCAGGACTCGCGCACCTCGGCGACCAGAGCCTCCATGTGCGGCTGGGCCACCTCGGGCAGGCTCAGACTGGACAGGTAGGCGTACCCGAGTTCGAGGATGCGGGCGCGCAGCGAGAAGAGCCGTCCGTCGGTGCGCATGTATCCGAGCTCGACCAGGGTGAGCAGAAATCGTCGGGCCGCCGCCCGGGTCAGCCCGGTCGCCCGGGCCACCTCGCTGAGCGTCAACTGGGGATGGTCGGCGTCGAACGCCCGGATGACCGCGAGTCCTCGCTCCAACGACTGGACGAACTCCCCGGTGCGAGCCGTCTCCTCGACCACCTCGGTCACCCGTCCTCCTTCCGCAGAGTCTCCTGGGCGACCTTGAATGCCCGGTTCGCCGCTGGAACGCCAGCGTAGACGCCCACCTGCAGCAGGACCTCCCGGACCTCCTCCCGGGTCAGCCCGTTGCGCAGCGCGGCCCGGACGTGCATCGCCAGCTCCTCGTCGTGGTGCAGGGTGGCCAGCACGGCGAGGGTGACGCAGCTGCGGGTGCGCCGGTCCAGTTCCGGCCGGGTCCAGATCTCGCCCCAGGCGTACCGGGTGATCAGGTCCTGGAAGTCCGCCGTGAACTCGTCGGTACCGGCGACGGCGCGGTCCACGTGCGCGTCGCCGAGCACCTCGCGCCGGACCGCCATGCCGGCGGCGTGCCGTCGACGATCATCCATCCGTCCGCTCCCTCCACCCACCGGGCTCCGGCACCCCCGGGGCAGGTCCGCCGTCGAGGTGCTCCAGGATCAGCCGGCCCACCTGCTCCGGTCGCTCCACGCTGGCCAGATGGGCGGCGTCGCCGACCACCCGCAGACCGGCGTCGGGAATCCGCTCGGCCAGCAACCGGGCGTGTCCGAGCGGAATCGCCGGATCGTCCCCGCCCGCGATCACCAGGGTCGGCGCGGTGATCCGGGCCAGGTCGGCCCGCAGGTCCATTCCGGCGATCGCCTCGCAGCAGCCGGCGTACCCCTCGACCGGAGTCGCGGTGAGCATCGACCGGTAGGCGGCGACCACCCCCGGGTGGCTCGCGGCGAAGCCCCGGGTGAACCACCGTCCCAGCACCGCGTCGGCGACCGCTTCCAGCCCGCCGGTCCGGGTCGCGGCGGCCCGGTCCCGCCAGCCCCGGGCCGGGCCGAGCCAGGCCGAGGTGCAGAGCAGCACCAACCGGTCGACCCGGTCGGGCGCGTTGGCGGCCAGCCACATCCCGACCATCCCGCCGAGGGAGAGCCCGGCGTACGACACCCGGGGCAGGTCGAGCTCGTCCAGCAGCCGGAGTACGGCGTGCCCGAGATCCGCGATCGTGTACGGGCCGGTCGGCACGTCGGAGTCGCCGTGCCCGAGGTGGTCGTAGCGGACCACCCGGTGCCGCCGGGTCAGCGCCGGCACCTGCGGCCGCCACATCGCCGCCGAGGTGCCCAGCGAGCTGCCGAGGAGCAGCGTCGGCGCCTCGGCCGGCCCGTCGACGCAGGCGTGCAGGGGGGATGTGTCGACGCAGGCGTGCAGGGGGGATGTGTCGACGCAGGCGTGCAGGGGGGATGTCATGTCTGGTTCTCCGGGTTCCGCTCCACCCCGCACGTCCGGTACTCCCGCAGTGCCCGGTCCACGAAGGTGCCGGCCGAACCGAGCCAGTTGGCCGGCGCGAGGGCCTGGTCCAGCTCCCGCTCGGACAGGTGTGCCCGGACGGCCGGGTCGGCCAGCAGTGCGGCCCGGAAGTCCAACGCGGCGGCCGCCCGGGCCAGCACGTCGTGCGCGTCGGCCCGGCCGAGTGCCGGCGCGAGCCGGGCCGCGACCGCCTCGGCGAGGACCCGGCCGCCGAGCGCGTCGAGGTTGTCCCGCATCCGCTCCGGACGCACGTCGAGCCGGGAGAGCAGCCGGGCGGCCCGGGCGGCCGCACCGCCGGCCAGCCGGAGCAGGTCGAGCAGCGGTTCCCACTCGGCGTGCCAGCCGCCGGTGGCCCGCTCGTGCTCCTGCACCGCGGCGGCGAAGAGCGTGCCGACCAGGTGCGGCCCGCGCCGGGCGGCAGCGCCGATCAGGACCGCGTCCACCGGGTTGCGCTTGTGCGGCATCGCCGACGAGCCGCCCCGGCCCGGACCGCCGCCCTCGGCGACCTCGGCCACCTCGGTCTGGGCGAGCAGTCCGACGTCCAGGCCGACCTTGCCGGCGGCCGCGAGCAGGCTACCGAGTGCGGCGGCCAGGTCGAGGATCGGCTGACGCCGGGTGTGCCAGGGTAACCGGGGCGCGGCGAGGCCGAGCCGGGCGGCGAACCGCGCGGTCACCTCCGGTCCGGCCGGGCCGAGCACGGCCAGCGTGCCGACCGCCCCGCCGAGCTGTGCCGGCAACGCGGCCCGGGCGGCGGCCAGCCGGGTCCGGGCGTCCAGCAGGGCGAGCAGCCAGCCGGCGGCCTTCAGGCCGAATGTGGTGGGCGCGGCCGCCTGGCCGAGGGTACGGGCCAGTGCCACGGTGTCCCGGTGCCGGTCGGCGAGCCCGGCGGTGGCGTCGAGGGCGGTGTCGAGGTGACGCAGCAGCGGCTCGCCGGCCCGGGTGGCGACCAGGACCAGCGCGGTGTCCAGCACGTCCTGGCTGGTGGCGCCGTGATGCACCCAGGGCCGGGCGGCGGCCGGTACCGCCTCGGTGAGCTGGCGGACCAGCGGCACCACCGGGTTGCCGGCGGCGTCGGCGGCCGCGGCGAGGGCGGCGAGGTCGAACCCGTCCGGGTGGCACCGCCCGGCGATCGCCGCGGCGGCCGACGCCGGCAGTACCCCACCCTCGGCCCCGGCCTCGGCGAGCGCCCGTTCCACGTCGAGCAGCGCGGTCAGCAGTGCCCGGTCGGTGAGTTCGGCGTCCACCTCGGCGGTGCCGGACAGCCCGGAGAGCAGTCCCGCGCCGGCCGCCGGCGGCTGCTCAGACCGCGAAGAAGACGGTCTCATCCGGGCCCCGCAGGTGGATGTCGAACCGGAGCCCGTCCGGCACCGGTCGGGCCACCAGGGTGGCCCGGCGGGCCGGGTCGATCGCGCCGAGCACCGGGTCGGCGGCGTTCGCCGCCGCCTCGTCCGGGAAGTAGAGCCGGGTCACCAGCCGGTGCAGCAGGCCCCGCGCGAAGATCGACAGGTTCAGGTGCGGTGCCTCAATCTCCCCGTCCGGGCCGGGCAGCGGGCCGGGCTTGAGGGTACGGATTCCGTACCGGCCGTCGGCGTCGGTGGCGCTGCGGCCGAAGCCACGGAATCCGGGCACCGTCGGCGGGCGGGCGCCCCGGGGGTCGTCCGGATGGTCGAACCGGCCGTCCGGGTCCGCCTGCCAGGTCTCCACCAGTGCGTCCGGCACCAGCGCCCCGGCGCCGTCGAAGACCTGGCCGCGGATCCAGATCGCCCCGGGGGTACCCGCCGGCACCACGTCCGGGCCGTCCGGCCAGAGCAGGCCGATGTGCAGGTACGGTCCGACCGTCTGCGCGGGGGTCGAGCCGAGCGGTGGTGCCGGGGCGAGCCCCGCCGAGCCGGCCGGTGAACCGGCGGTGTCGACGGCCGGGCCGGTACCGAACGTCGGGGTCGGGTCGGGCTGCTCAGTCATCGTCGCCGTCCTCGAAGGGTGTGGCCTCCCGGCCGCGCAGCACCAGGTCGAACTCGAAGCCGAGCGCCCACTCGGGTTCGCTCACCGCGTGGTCGTAGCGGGAGATCAGCCGTTCCCGGGCCAACGGGTCGCGGACCGAGTTGAAGATCGGGTCCTGGAAGAAGAGCGGATCTCCGGGGAAGTACATCTGGGTGACCAGCCGTTGGGTGAAGGCCTGGCCGAAGAGGGAGAAGTGGATGTGCGCCGGCCGCCAGGCGTTGGGGTGGTTCCGCCAGGGGTAGGCGCCGGGTCGCACGGTGACGAACCGGTAGTGGCCGTCCGCGTCGGTCAGCGTCCGGCCCGCCCCGGTGAAGTTCGGGTCCAGTGGTGCCGGCCAGTTGTCGCCCGCATGGCGGTACCGGCCGGCGGCGTTCGGCTGCCAGATCTCCACCAGCGTGTTCGGGATCGGCCGGCCGTCCCCGTCCAGCACCCGGCCGTGCACGATGATCCGCTGGCCCAGCGGCTCCCCGGCATGCTGGCGGGTCAGGTCGTGGTCCAACTCGCCGAGCCGGCCCTCGCCGAGCAGCGGCCCGGTGACCTCGGTCAGCCGCTGCGGCAGCACCACCAGCGGCTGCCTCGGCGCGCGCAGGGTGGTGGAACCGTAGTCGGGGAAGAGCATCGGCGGGTGGGTGTCCGGGGCGTCGTGCCGGTAGCGGGGCAACACCGGCCGGCCGGGACGGGCCGCCGGCACGCCGGGTGCGGTGGACCGGATGTGTTCGGTGGTCATGGTCGTCCTCCGTCAGGCTTCCAGTACCCGTCAGGCCTCCAGTACGACGGCCAGGCCCTGACCGACGCCGATGCAGATGGCGGCGAGGCCCAGCCCGCCTCCACGGCGATGTAGTTGCCAGGCCAGCGAACCGAGGATGCGCGACCCGGACGAACCGAGCGGGTGGCCGAGGGCGATCGCCCCGCCCTGCGGGTTGACGATCTCGGGGTCGAGGTCCTTCCACTGCGCCAGGCAGGCCAGCGACTGGGCGGCGAACGCCTCGTTCAGCTCCACCACGGCCAGGTCCGACCAGCTGATGCCGGCCCGGCGCAGCGCCTCCTCGGCGGCGCGTACCGGGCCGATCCCGAACAGTTGCGGTTCGATGCCGACGACCGCGCGGGAGACGATCCGGGCCAGCGGGGTCCGACCGGCCGCCTCGGCACCGGCCCGGTCGGCGAGCAGCAGTGCGCTCGCCCCGTCGTTGAGCGGGGAGGAGTTGCCGGCGGTCACCGTGCCGTCCGGCCGGAACACCGGCTTGAGCCGGGCCAGTGCCTCGGTGGTGGTACCCGGGCGGATGCTCTCGTCGCTCTCCAGCTCGGTACCGGGTACCGGGCTGACCTCGTCGGCGTACGCCCCGGCGGCCCACGCCCGCGCGGCCAGCCGCTGGCTGCGTACGGCGAAGGCGTCCTGCTCGTCGCGGGAGATCCCGTACCGCTGCGCGAGGATCTCGGTGCACTCGCCGAGCGAGGCGGTCCACTCGGCCGGCATCGCCGGGTTGACCATGCGCCAGCCGAGGGTGGTCGAGTGCAGGGTCTCGTGCCCGCGCGGGTAGCCGGTCTCCGGCTTGGCCAGTACCCAGGGGGCCCGGGTCATCGACTCGACGCCGCCGGCGACGCAGACCGAGGCGTCGCCGACCGCGATCGCCCGGGCCGCCCCGATCACCGCCTCCAGGCCGGAGCCGCAGAGCCGGTTCACGGTCGCGCCGGGCACCGTCGGCGGCAGCCCGGCCAGGAGTACCGCCATCCGCGCCACGTCCCGGTTCTCCTCGCCCGCACCGTTGGCGTTGCCGAGCAGTACGTCGTCGATCCGGACCGGGTCGAGCTCGGGGCTGCGCCGGGTCACCTCCCGCAGCACGTGTGCGGCGAGGTCGTCGGGGCGTACTCCGGCGAGGGCGCCACCGTACCGGCCGATCGGGGTCCGTACGGCGTCGAGGACGTACACGTCGTTGCTCACGATGTCTCCTTACTACCCGCCGGTTGCCGGGTCGGCCCGACGCTACCGGCGGCCCCGGCCGGGGCGCCGGCCGGCGGGTGGATCGACGTCGTGCCTCCCTTCGCCAGGTCCGGCGCACCACCCACCACGCATGCCCGGGCCACCACGCATGCACAGGCCATCACGCATGCAGCGGCGCGTTCGACATGCGGACTTCCGTGCTTATCACGAACGTAATCCCCGGCCCACGATCCGTCAACGAGGTCCCCGTGCCGCTCGACGCCGTTGTGGAGAAGTTCCAAAGCGCTGGTTGACGTGAATCGGGCACTGTGCCAACGTTCCAAATGAGAACAGTCGTTCGGCTAGCGACCACCACACCCCCCGAGGTTCCTCCGGGAGCCGCTCAGCCCGGTCTCGACAGGACCGCCGGAAGCCGGGAGACCCGATGCGCCGTCTCGCCGCCACCACCGTCCTCGCCGCCCTCCTCGTCGTCGCCGGCTGCGGCTCCTCGTCCGACGACTCCTCCGGAAACGGCTCCGGAGGGGTGGACCGGGTGAAGGTCGGCCTGATCCCCATCGTCGACGTCGCCCCGCTGCACCTCGGCAACGCCAAGGGCTTCTTCAAGGAACAGAACATCGAGGTCGAGGTGGTCAACATCAGCGGCGGCTCCATCGCGGTGACCGGCGTGGTGAGCGGCCAGTTCGACTTCGCCTTCGGCAACGTCGTCTCGCTGATCACCGCCCGCTCGCAGAACATCCCGGTCAAGGCGATCACGGTGGGGAACTCCTCCACCGGCAAGCCCGGCGCGGACTTCGGCGGCGTCGTGGTGCCGCCGGACAGCCCGATCACCGACGCGGCCGGCCTGGCCGGCAAGAACATCGCGATCAACAACCTGAACAACATCACCGACACCACCACCCGGGCGTCGGTCCGCAAGGCCGGCGGCGACCCGTCGACCATCAGGTGGACCGAACTGCCCTTCCCGGACATGCCTGCGGCGGTACTGGGCAAGCGGGTCGACGCGGCCATGGTCGTCGAGCCGTTCTTCACCATCGCGCAGAACCAGGGCGCCCGGGTCGTCGCCTACAACTTCGCCGAGGCCATCCCGGACATGACGGTGGCGGCGTACTTCTGCACCGAGCAGACCATCGACCGGCGGTCCGACCTGACCGAGCGGTTCAAGGCCGCGATGGACAGGTCCCTGCGGTACGCCCGGGAGCACCCTGACGAGGCGCGCCAGGTGCTACAGACGTACACCAAGATCGACCCGACGGTGGCCGAGAAGATAACGCTGCCGGCCTGGCCCGCCGAGATCAACCGCGCGTCGGTGCAGACCCTGACGGACCTGATGCTGACCGACGGACTGCTCAAGGAGAAGATCGACGTCGCGGAACTGCTCCCGTGACCCGAGCCGCCACCGTGCCGCCACCCGCCGCGACCGCACCGGCGCCGGCCGGCCGGCCCGGCGGTGACGGTCGGCCGCGCGGCGGCACCCCCCTGCTCGGGCTGCTCGGCTTCGCGACCTTCCTCCTCGTGCTGGAGGCGGTGCCACGGCTCGGGCTGGTCTCGGCGAACTACCTCCCGCCGACCAGTGAGATCACCGTAGCCCTCGGGGAGCTGCTCGGCGAGCCCCGGTTCTGGACGGCGGTCACCGACACGCTGCGCGGCTGGTTCCTCGGCCTGGCGATCGCGGTCGCCCTCGGCGTACTGGTCGGCTTCGTCCTCGGCACCGTCCCGGTGCTGCGCGAGTTCACCACCTCCACCGTCGAGTTCCTCCGGCCGATCCCCTCGGTCGCGCTGATCCCGCTCGCCGTGCTGCTCTTCGGCACCGACCTGCGCTCCGTGCTCCTGCTGGTGGTCTACGCGGCGTTCTGGCAGGTGCTCGTCCAGGTGTTGTACGGCGTCCGGGACGTCGACCCGGTCGCCCGGGACACCGCGTACACCTTCGGGCTCGGCCGGTGGGCCCGGATCCGGCACCTGCTCTGGCCGACCGCGCTGCCGTACCTGCTGACCGGGGTGCGGCTCGCCGCCGCCGTGGCGCTGATCCTGGCCATCACCGCCGAGCTGATCATCGGCGCGCCGGGGTTGGGCAACGAGATCAACCGGGCACAGTCCGGTGGAGCCGTCGACTCGATGTACGCCCTGATCATCGTCACCGGCCTGCTCGGGGTGGCGGTCAACGTACTGGCCCGGCGACTCGAACGCGCGGTGCTCTCCTGGCACCCCTCGGTACGCCGTGAGGGCACCCGGTGAGACCCGGTGGCGTACTCCCCCGGCGGCGCGCAGATGCGGGCCGGCGGATCGTGGCGGTCGTCGGCCGGGCGCTGTGGTGGACGGCCGCCGTCTTCGGGCTGCCGTTCGGGCTGCTCGCCCTCTGGTGGGTGCTCTCGGCCGACAGCGAGACCTTCTACCTCCCACCGCTGTCGGAGATCCTGGCCAGCTTCGACGACGTCTGGCTGCGCAGCGACCGGCTGCGTACGGATGTGCTGCCGAGCCTGCTCCGGCTCGCCGCCGGATTCCTCCTCGCCGTCGCCGTCGGCGTCGGGCTCGGCGTCCTGATCGGCTCCTTCCGGCGGGTCCGCGCGTTCTGCGAGCCCGTGCTGGAGTTCCTCCGGGCCGTCCCGCCGCCGGTACTGGTGCCGGTGCTGATGCTCTTTGCCGGCTTCGGCGACACCATGAAGGTCCTGGTGGTGCTCTCCGGCTGTGTCTGGCCGATCCTGCTCAACGCGGTGGAGGGGGTGCGGGCGGTCGACGAGGTGCTGACCGAGACCTGCCGCTGCTACGGCATCCGCGGCCCGGCCCGGCTCTGGCACCTGGTGGTCCGGTCCGCCTCCCCGCAGATCTTCACCGGCCTGCGCCAGGCCCTCTCGGTCGGCATCATCCTCATGGTGATCAGCGAGATGTTCGCCGCGAACAACGGTCTGGGCTACACCATCATCCAGTTCCAGCGGACCTTCGCGGTCACCGACATGTGGACCGGCATCCTGCTGCTGGGTCTGCTCGGCTTCCTGCTCGCCATGCTGCTGCGGCTATTCGAGCGGTCGGCGCTGCGCTGGTACCTCGGCCTCCGGCACTCACAACGAGACGATGGACACCGATGAACTCCACAGACGCCCGCCAGGCCGGCACCCCGGCCCTGCTCGACGTCCGCGCGCTGCGCAAGGTCTACACCGGACGTGGCCGGTCGGTCGAGGCGGTCCGGGACCTGACCTTCTCCGTCGGCGCCGGCGAACTCGTCTGCGTGGTGGGCCCGTCCGGCGCCGGCAAGACCACCCTGCTCAAGTGCATCGCCGGCCTGCTCCCGCCGACCTCCGGCGACCTGGTCCTGGAGGGCACCCCGGTCCGGGGTCCGTCGCCGGGCATGGCCGTGGTCTTCCAGGAGTACGGCCGCAGCCTCTTCCCCTGGATGACCGTGCAACGCAACGTCGAGCTGCCGCTGAGGCAGAAGAAGGGGCTGAGCCGGTCCCGCCGCCGGGAGCTCGTCCGGGACGCGCTCGCCGCCGTCGGTCTCGGCGACGTGCCGGGCGCCTACCCGTGGCAGCTCTCCGGCGGCATGCAGCAGCGGGTGGCGCTGGCCCGGGCGGTCGCGTACGAGCCGCACATCCTGCTGATGGACGAGCCGTTCGCGGCGGTCGACGCGCAGACCCGGGCCGACCTGGAGGACCTGGTCCGGTCGTTGTGGCAGCGCCTCGGCGTGACCATCCTCTTCGTCACGCACGACATCGACGAGGCGGTCTACCTCGGCCAGCGGGTGCTGGTGCTCTCCGGTTCGCCGACCGTGGTCCTCGACGACGTGGCGATCGACCTGCCGGCCGAGCGGGACCAGCTCGGCACCCGGTCGTCGGCCCGCTTCGCCGAGCTGCGGGCCCAGGTCTTCGGCCAGATCCAGCGGGCCAAGAGCGGCTGGCCCGCCGACCCAGGGAGGTTCCCGTGACTATTCTCGACTCGACCGACTGGTCCGGCAGGATATCCAGCGACGGCTGGGTCCGGGCCGACGGCGGCGACGCGGCCGTGCGGGAGCCGGCCACCGGCGACGAGATTGGCCGGACCGGAATCGCCAACGCCGCCGACGTGGCCCGGGCCGCCGCCAGGGCCGCCCAGGCGCAGCGCGACTGGGCCGCGACCCCCTACGACCGACGCGCCGCGGTGCTACGCCGGGCCGGGCGGTTGTGGGAGGAACACGCGGCCGAGATCGGTGACTGGATCGTCCGGGAAACCGGTTCGGTGCCGCCGAAGGCGAACCTGGAGACGGAGACCGCCGCGCAGGAGTGCTACGAGGCGGCGGCGCTCGCCTCGCAGCCGCTGGGCGAGATCATCCAGAGCGGGCAGCCCCGGCTCAGTCTGGCCCGCCGGCTGCCGGTCGGGGTGGTCGGGGTGATCTCCCCGTTCAACGTGCCGGCCATTCTCGGGATCCGCTCGGTCGCCCCGGCGCTGGCCCTGGGCAACGCGGTGCTGCTCAAGCCCGATCCGCGGACCGCCGTCGCCGGCGGGGTCGCGATCGCCCGGATCTTCGAGGAGGCGGGCCTGCCGCCGGGGGTACTGCACGTGTTGCCGGGCGGGCCGGAGGCCGGCGAGGCGCTCGTCGCCGACCCGCACGTGCGCCTGATCAGCTTCACCGGCTCGACCTCCGCCGGCCGCCAGGTCGGGCAGGCCGGCGCCCGGCATCTCAAGCGGGTACTACTGGAACTCGGCGGCAACTCGGCGCTGGTCGTCCTCGACGACGCCGACCTGGAGCTGGCGGTCTCGGCGGGTGCCTGGGGTTCGTTTCTGCACCAGGGGCAGATCTGCATGACCACCGGCCGGCACCTGGTGCACGAGTCGCTGGCCGACGAATACGTCGACCGGCTGGCCGCGAAGGCCGCACAACTACCGGTCGGCGACCCGGCCCGGGAGCAGGTCGCGCTCGGGCCGATCATCGACGAGCGGCAGCGGGACCGGATCCACTCGCTGGTCACCGCCAGCGTGGTCGCCGGGGCGACCCTGGCGGCCGGCGGGACGTACGAGAACCTCTTCTACCGGCCGACGGTGCTCACCGACGTCACCCCGGCCACCCCGGCGTACGCGCACGAGGTCTTCGGCCCGGTCGCCCCGGTACTGCGCTTCGGTGACCTGGACGAGGCCGCGAAGCTCGCCGCCGACAGCGAGTACGGCCTCTCGCTCGGCATCCTCAGCCGGGACGTGATGAAGGCGCTGGCCTTTGCCGAGCGGGTGCCGAGCGGCATCGTGCACATCAACGACCAGACGGTCAGCGACGAGGCGGTCGCCCCGTTCGGCGGGGTCGCCGCCTCCGGCAACGGACCGCGACTCGGCGGGCCGGCGGCAAACCTCGCCGCGTTCACCGAGACGCAGTGGGTGACCGTGCGGGGCGACATCACGAGGTACCCCTTCTGAACCGCGATTCTCCGGTCCCGGAGGCCACCGTCGCCGATCCGGGCGGCGGGGCCCGGTTCGGGGCAGGCCGGTTCGGGATGGGCCGGTTCGGGATGGGCCGGGGCGGCTGGCTGACGCTGCTCGGGCTGGTCCTGCTGGCGTTGAACCTGCGGGCGGCGATCGCGGCGGTCCCGCCGCTGCTGCCCGAGCTACAGGCCGACCTCGACCTGGGCCGGGGAGCGGCCGGGCTGCTCACCGCCCTGCCGGTGCTCTGCTTCGGGTTGCTCTCCCCGTTCGCCGCGCTCTTCGGCCGCCGGGTCGGCATCGAGTTCGCGCTGCTGGTCGCGATGCTCGGCATCGTGCTGGGCAGCGTGGCCCGGATCCTGCCGCACGCCGGCTGGATGTTGGCCGGCACCGCGATCATCGGCGCCGGGATCACCGTCGGCAACGTCCTGGTGCCCAGCGCGGTCAAGCGGCACTTTCCGGGCCGGGCGGGGCTGGCCACCGGGGTCAGCACCGCCGCACTGACCACCGGGGCGACCCTGGCGGCGGCGGTGAGCGCGCCGCTGGCGTACACCGTGGGGTTGGGTTGGCGGGGTTCGCTGCTGGCGTTGGGCGGACTCGCCGGGGTCGCGGCGCTCGGCTGGCTCCCCCGGGTACGTCGCCGGCACACCGCACCGGCCCCGGAGCCGCCCCGGTCCGCAGGCAGCGTGCTGCGTTCCCCGGTCACCTGGCAGCTCGCCGTCTTCATGGGTACCCAGTCGATGCTCTACTACGCGCTGCTCACCTGGCTGCCGAGCATGCTGCGGGATCACGGCGTCGAGCCGACCCGGGCGGGGGCGGCGTTGGCGGTGTTCAACCTGCTCGGGATCGGCACCGCGCTGCTGGTGCCGACGCTGGCGGTCCGCCGACCGGACCAGCGAGGGCTGGCGCTGTTGGTCTGCGCTTGCTGGGCGGTCGGCCTGGTGGGCCTGCTCGCCCTGCCGTCGCTATATCTACTCTGGACGGTGACGACCGGGCTCGCCCAAGGCGCCGCGATCAGCCTCACCCTGACCCTGCTGGTGATCCGGGCTCGCACCCCCAGGTCGGCCCGGGAACTCTCCGGTGCGGTGCAGTCGATCGGCTACCTGCTCAGCGCCACGGCCCCGGTGCTGGTCGGCGCGCTCCGGGACGCCACCACCGGCTGGGGTGTGCCGCTCGCCGTCCTGATGCTGGTGACGGTGGTGATGGCGGTGAGTGCGCTCGGTGCGGGTCGGAACCGGCAGGTGTGAGCCGCGGTCCGGCAATTCGGGGAGGTCACGAGAGGTCATGGAGGCAACGATGCGTACCCAGGTCGGGATCGTCGGCGCCGGGCCGGCGGGTCTGGTGCTGTCGCACCTGCTGCACCGGGCCGGCATCGAATCGGTGGTGCTGGAGTGCCGCAGCCGGGAGTACGTCGAGCGCCGGATCCGGGCCGGCGTGCTGGAGCAGGGTTCGGTCGACCTGCTCCGCGGCTGCGGGCTCGGTGAACGGCTGGATCGGGAAGGGCTCCGGCACACCGGCATCGAGCTGCGGTTCGGCGGTGCCGCGCACCGGATCGCGATGACCGAGCTGACCGGGCGGGCGATCACCGTCTACGGCCAGCAGGAGGTGGTGAAGGACCTCATCGCGGCGCGGATCGCCGCCGGAGGTGACCTCCGGTTCGAGGTCGAGGAGGTACGCCTCGCCGGGCTCGACTCCGACTCGCCGGTGATCCGGTTCCGGCACCGGGGCCGGGACGAGGAGCTGCACTGCGACTTCGTCGCCGGCTGCGACGGCTCGCACGGGGTGAGCCGGGCGAGTGTGCCGGCCGGCGAGCTGACCGAGTACGACCGCAGCTATCCCTTCGCCTGGCTCGGGGTACTCGCCAGGGCCGCCCCGGCGGCCGAGGAGCTGATCTACGCCCACCACGAGCGCGGGTTCGCGTTGCACAGCATGCGCTCCCCGGAGATCTCCCGGCTCTATCTCCAGGTCGAGCCGGAGACCGATCCGGCGGACTGGCCCGACGAGCGGATCTGGTCGGAGCTGCGTACCCGGCTGGAGACGGTACCGGGGTGGAGACTCAACACCGGCCCGATCCTGGAGAAGAGCGTCACCGGAATGCGGAGCCTGGTGGTGGAGCCGATGCGGTGGCGGCGACTCTTCCTGGCCGGCGACTCGGTGCACATCGTGCCGCCGACCGGCGCCAAGGGGATGAACCTGGCGCTGGCCGACGTCACGCTGCTCGGCGACGCGTTCGCCGGCTGGTACCACGATGGTCGAGAGGACCTGCTGGACGCCTACTCCGACACCGCGCTGCGCCGGGTCTGGCGCGCCCAGCACTTCTCCTGGTGGATGACCTCGCTGCTGCACCGGCTGCGGACCGACGACCCGTACGAGGCGAGGTTGCAGCTCTCGACGCTGCGCTACGTCACCTCGTCCCGGGCGTACGCCACCAGCCTGGCGGAGAACTACGTCGGTCTCGCCGAGGTCTGATCCGCCGCCGGGGTACGTCGCTGGGCTTCGCTCAGGATGCGGTGGTGGCGGCGACGGTGCTGGGCTCCTGTTCCACACCGCGGCTCCGGCGACGGGCGAGTGCGGCATCCAGCGACCAGCGCCCGGCGCCGAGGGCGGCGACCAGCAGGAAGGACCAGCAGAACAGCGCCGCGGTCTCGCCGCCGTTGTTCAGCGGCAGCAGCGCGTCGGGCTGGTGCACCATGAAGTAGGCGTACGCCATCGAGCCGGAGCAGATGATCGCGGCGGGGCGGGTGCTCAGGCCGACCAGCACCAGCAGTCCGCCGACGAGCTGGATGAGGGCCGCGTACCACCCGGGCCAGGTGCCGATCGGGATCGCCTCGCCGCTGCCCCGGTTGCCGCCGAAGATCCCGAAGAGGGAGGCGGCGCCGTGCAGGGCGAACAGCAGGCCGAGCACGATCCGGAACAGCGTGGACACGATGTCAGCGACTCGGACGTTGGACATGGGACACTCCTTGCGACTGGCAGGAATAGCTGTTGGGTCCCACGGCAGAGTCACGTTAACCATTTACATTGATAGCTGTCAATAGCTATCCAATGGGTTCCGAGTATGCCCCACCAAGCGCTCCGTCGCGGCTCGCAGGTGAAAGGCTATGTGAGCGATGCCATCCTGTTCAAATTGGAAAAGTTCCAATTCAGCCGGTGGTCGGTGGTCCGGTGTCCGTGACCGAAACGGTCACCTCGAACCGCCGCGCCGGGCGCTTGCCCGCCTGCCAGTCGCGCACCAGCACCAGCCGCAGCACGGTCCGGCCGGGCCCGGTCGCGGTGAACCGCAGTTGCCGGGTCCCGGCGCCGCCCAACCCCTCCCGCTCCGGCCGGAACGAGTCCCCGGCCGGCGCGAGTACGGCGCTGTCCACCGCGTCGAGCCGCCACCGGTAGCCCGAACTGGGCGTCTCGGTGAGCTGGACGACCACCAGGTCCCCTGGTGCCGCCGGGCACGAGCGGCCGGCGTCCGCCTCGGTCACGTCGACCCGCGCCACGCCGTACTCCGATCTCCGGTGGGATGGGCGGCGGCTCGCCCCGGACGGCTAGTGCGGCAACTCCACCGCACAGCACGCCTCTCCGTCATCCTGGAGCAGTCCGTCGAAGTCGCCGCGCTTCATCTTGAATCGGCCGCCCCAGCCCCACGCCGCACCCCAGGAGTTCTGGAAAAGGTACGCGTCCTCGGACTCGATCCGGTCGAGCATCAGATAGCAGTGCCCGCCCGTCGCGGCACCGGTCGGCTTGACGAACCCGTCGTCGTCGGGGTTGAACATGTCGGCGGTCCACGCGGTGCCAACCACGATCGACCCCTGGTTGTCGATCCACTCGTCGATCTCCGCCGTGCTGCGCGCGAACGCGAACGCGGCGAGCCGACCCCGTTCCCGGACGGCGAGCGCGCCGGACCGGACCGTCGAGCCGTTCTCCTTGCCCGGCTCGCCGTCGATCACCTTGGCCTCGTAGTAGAGGGCGTGACCGTCGGCGTTCTGGTAGGTGCCGGCGACCGGCATCGCGTCCACCCAGCCCGCCCAGCCGAAACCGACGCAGTGACCCGTCTGACCCTGGTCGAGCTGGACGGCCAACTCCCAGGCCGGCGCCCTGTCCCGCACCGGGGCGGGGGGCGCCGCCGGCTGCCGCTGACTCCGTAACCAGCGCCAGAAGACCAGGTACGCCCGCCAGTCGGAGAAGTACGGCGTCTCGGTGAGCACCTGCTCGACCGTCATCTGCCGGATCGACTCGGCCGGCTCGGCGATCTCCAGCAGGCGCGGGATGTCCCAGTCCCGCGGGTCCGGCCGGTAGAGCCGGCCGAGCAACTGCGGACCGGGAATGCTGCTCGCGCTGGTCTCCGGTGGATCCACCGCGAAACGTCTCTCCGACTCCATCGACTCGCCTTCGACCGGGCCCTGACGGGCGGCTGGACACCGACGGCTCCGGGTCCCACTCGGACAACACCGCCGAACCCGTCCCGTAGCCGCCGCGGCACCCATTGTGCGCCCCGAGCACAATCCCGCGGGCCCGATCCGGCGAGTCCGCCGAGCTGCCGGCGTGTCACCGAAGGTCGCCGGAGAACCGGGGGCGTCGGAGAACCGGGGGCGTCGGAGAACCGGGGGCGGGTCGCCAAGGGTCGTCAGGTCACCGGGGGGTCGTCGGAGACCGGGCGGGCCCGCTCGCCGTCCCGGGCCGCCCGCCGCACCGACAGGGCGGCCTCACGACTCGGGCAACCGCTGGCCCGGAGGAGGTCCGCGGCGGAAACCCGCACCTGCGTGACGAGCGCGTCGCCGTAGTTGTGCAGTTCCTCCCGGCGGGCCCGCCCGCCACGCCGGGCCGCCACCAGCGCCCGGCGATGGGCCGCCCCGGTGTCCCGTCCGGTCCGCGCCTGCCGGTGCAGCGCCTTCACCGCGCTCGCCAGGGTGTCGACCGCGTCGGGCAGGCAGTTCGGGATCGGCTCCCGGTAGTTGATGACCGTCACCGCTCGGCGGGCCAACATCTGGGCGCCCTCGATCACCTGGGTCAGCTGCGTCACCCCCCTGGCGTAGTGCTCGAACTCCTGCCGGCGGCCCCACCGCAGCGGCGCCACCCTGACCACCTCCTCCGCGCCGCTCACCGCCTCCCGCAGCCGCTCGAGGTCCGGCTGGACCCCGCGCAGCCCGTCCAGCGCCCGCCGGGCCCCGTCCAGGTCCCGCTTCCGCAGCGCGACCGCGGTGTCGTGAAGCCGACCGGCGAGGACCGCGAAGACCGGTCCGGCCGCGCGGTTGACGATCCGGATCGGGTTCAACGGCAGCAGCAGCGCGACCACGAACAGCCCCACCGCGCCGCCGGTCGCCGCGTCGACGATCCGCGGGATCTCCAGGTTGCGTTCGCTGGAGGAGAGGGTCGCGATCAGCACGGCCGTACCGGCGACCTGGCTGACCACCGTCCCGCCCCGCCCCATCAGGCCGAGCGCGATGCCGACGGCCAGGGTGACGATCACCGCCGTCTGCCACGGTCCACTGCCGAGGAGAAAAATCAACAAATCGCCGACGACGATGCCGAGGCCCACCCCGGCCAGCAGTTCGACCGTACGCCGGGTGCGCTGGCCGATCGCCGCGACGATCGTGCCGACCGCGGCGGTCGGTGCGAACACCGGGTTCGGGTTGCCCAGCAGTTCGCCCGCGATCCATCCGGCCAGCCCTACCGCGACCCCCGCCTGCACCGCGATCACCAGAATGATCTCCAGCTGCCGCACCCGCAGCCGGGTTGCCCGACCCCCCTCGTACCGGGCCCGACCGGCCGTCCCGCGAAGCCGGTGCACGGCCGCACCCAGCGGTGACCGGTAGTGGGGGCGGGACGGCATCCCCGCGACTACCCGGCTCGACGCCGTGCAACCCCCGGGCCCTGCCATGGTCGACTCGCGTGACAACCGACCATCCGCCGTGCCCGCGGTGGGCGAGGTTAGAGACAGCGCGAAGTGGGCACCCGGGCCGCAGTCGTGGGAACGGGGGTATCCGCCGGTGTCGACCTTCGGGCTGTACGCCTCGCGCGAGCGGATCCCGGCGGTGGGCCGGGCGTTGTTCCCCCTGCCGGAGTCGGCATGACCAGTTCCTTCCCACCGATCGACTCGTACGCCTTCCTCTCCGACACGCACACCTCGGCCCTGGTCGGCCCGGACGGCGCGGTGGAGTGGTTCTGCGTGCCTCGCTTCGACGGCGACGCGGTGTTCGCCCGGCTGTTGGACCGGCGGGCCGGCGTGTTCTCGATGACCGTGACCGGCGCGGACGTCCCCGAACGCCGGTATCTGCCTGACACGCTGGTGCTGGAGAGCCGTTACCGGACGGCGTCGGGCACGGGCGTCGGGCACGACTTCCTGGCCGTCCGGGTCGGCCCCGCCGAGCGACCGATCCACGCCGACCACCTACTGGTCCGCCGGATGACCGCGCTGCGCGGCACGATCCGGCTGGCCGTCCGGATCGCCGTCCGTCCGGAGTACGGCCGCCGCGCTCCGGGCTGGGAACTGATCGACGAGGAGTGGTGGACTCGACAGCCGCGCCTGCGCCTCCGCGCCAGCCTGCCCTTCCAGCTGCGGGCAGCCGACCTGTGCGGTGAGGTCGAACTCGCCGAGGGGCAGAGCGTGGACGTCATGCTGCGCTACGGCCACGCTTCGCAGGAGTACGGACCGGCCGAGCCGGGCGACGGCCCCGACCTGCTCGCCGAGACCTGCCGGGTCTGGCGGAACTGGTCGGGTCGCTCCGACTACACCGGGGTGGGCACGGCAGACGTCCGGCACAGCGCCCTGGTGCTGCGCGGGCTCTGCTTCGACGAGACCGGTGCGCTGGTCGCGGCGGCGACCGCGGCACTGCCCGAGGAGATCGGCGGGGTACGCAACTGGGACTACCGATACACCTGGCACCGCGACGCCGCGCTGCTGCTGCTCGCCCTGTTCCGGCTCGGGCACGCCGACGAGGGCCGCCGCTATCTGCGCTTCCTGCTCGACGTCTGCACCAATTCCGCCGACCGGCTCGCACCGCTGGTCGGCATCGCCGGCCACACCGAGAAGGAGCGGATCCTGCCACACCTGTCCGGCTACGCCGACTCGGCGCCGGTCCGGATCGGCAACGAGGCCGCCGACCAGGTGCAGTTCGACACGTACGGGCACGTGCTCGATGCGGCGCTGGTGTACCAGGAGCTGACCGGCGAACTGACCGAACGGGAGTGGGCGGTGCTCCGGCGCCAGGTCGACACGACGGCCGCCCGCTGGCGGGAACCGGACCACGGCACCTGGGAGATTCGTGGACCATGCCGGCACTACGTCAACTCCAAGGTGATGTCCTGGGTCTGCCTGGACCGGGGCATCCAGCTCGCCGGCATGCTCGACGACGACACCGCCCCGGTCCACCGGTGGCGGCGGGCTCGGGACGAGCTGCGCGCCGAGATCCTCGACCGGGGCTACGACGCCCGGATCGGCAGCTTCGTTCTGGCGTACGGTTCGACCGAGCTGGACGCGTCGCTGCTGCGCATCCCGTTGGTCGGCTTCCTGCCCGGCAGCGATCCTCGGGTGGTGGGCACCATCGACCGGGTCCGCGAGGTGCTCGGGATCCGCCCGGCGCTGCTGCGCCGCTACACGATCGACGACGGGCTCCCCGGGCAGGAGGGCGCCTTCCTGCTCTGCTGCTTCGAGATGGTCTCGGCACTGGTGCTGGCCGGACGGGTCGACGAGGCCCGGGACGCCTTCGCCGAGCTGTGCCGGCACGCCGGCCCGCTCGGTCTCTACGCCGAGCAGCTCGCCGCCGATGGCACCGCGCTGGGCAACTACCCGCAGGCCTTCACCCACCTGGCACTGATCGAGGCCGCGCTGAACCTGGACGCCGCCGATGACCGGGAGGCGCTGCGTGCCTGGGCGAAGCGGTCGCGCCGGACCTCCGGACGACAGCAGTCCGTCCCCGAACTCCGAGACCCGCGAGACGGCGGCTAGAGGGGGTAGAGCGCGCTCTGGCGCCGGGCCGGATCCGCAAGTAGTGCTGGCTGCAGTAGGCACGGGCCATGCCGACCGTTCGGATTCGTATGAGGACATTCGGAACAGCGGCTGGGCACGCAGACCGGGTCACTGCCGCGCCTCGACCTGGGCGGCTCGTGCAGCGGCTCTATCCGGCGTTCGAGGGTCAGTCACCCGCCGCCCGCTCGGCAGACACGTCCTGCCGGCCCCACCTGCCAAGCACACCGAACAGATTGATCTTCTGGATCCCAGCCGGAAGGGCCGGATCGGCGAGCAGTTCCTCCCCGTGTGGCTGCATTCCGAGCATGATCCGCAGCAGGAGCGGGGGCGCGCCGGTCGACCAGGCCTGCGGGCTGCTCGCGGTGGGATAACCGACCGGGCGTCGAGTCGATTGTCGACTATAGCCTGCGAACACCTCGGGCAGGCGCCCGTCGAAGAACGGTGCGGCGTCGATAATTGCCTGCGCGATCCGCCCTGCCTCCGAGCGGAAGCCGTACCGCCACATGCCCCAAGCTATTATCGAATTGTCGAATGGCCATACCGTGCCGACGTGATAGCCGACGGGGTTGTAACGGCCCTCGCCTTCGGCGAGCGTCCGGACGCCCCAACCGGAGAACAGTCGAGGCCCCATCAGGTGGTCCACGACCATCGCGGCGCGGGACTCCTCCACGATCCCGCTCCACAGCAGATGGCCGATGTTCGACGAGAGGGCGTCGACCGGCTCGCCGTCGGGGTCCAGCGCCAACGCGTAGTATTCGCCGTCGGCGATCCAGAAGTCCCGGTTGAACCGGGCCTTCAGATCCGCCGCCTCCCGTTCCAGCCTCTGCGCATACGTCTCGTCGTGCCAGAACAGCCGGGCGAGCCGGGCTCCGCGCAGCTTCGCATCATAGGCGTACCCCTGCAATTCGCAGGTCGCCCGGGGAAAGCCGGGCAACCTGCCATCTCGGTAGGAGATCGCGTCCCAGGAATCCTTCCAGCACTGGTTCTCCAGTCCGGTCGCCTCGTTGCGGCGCTGATACCAGATGTATCCGTCTCCCATGATGTTGGCGTAGGTGTCGATCCAGTCGAGTGCCGCGCGCGCTTCGAGTTCCAGGTGCCGGGCGAGCGTGCTGTCGCCGGACCACCGCTCGTACTCGTCGAGCAGGATCACGAACAGTGGCGTGGCGTCGGCCGAACCATAGTACGGCGAATGGGGCTGTTCCTCGAAGGAGCTTGACTCTCCGTACCGGGTCTCGTGGGCGATCTTGCCCGGCTCCTCCTCGCGGAAGTCGCCGAGTCGGGCACCCTGCCCGGCGGCGAAGGCATTCAGCATGGTGGGGGTCAGCTCCGGCGTGAAAGGTAGCGTCTGTAGGCAGGTGATGGCGTTGTCCCGACCGAAGGGCGCCATGAACCAGGGCAGGCCAGCCGACGGCATGCGGGTCGGCCTGGACATCCCGACATGTCGTAGGGCGGCCAGATCCTCGACGCTCTTCGCATAGGTCTCGGCCAGCGCTAACGAGTCCGTCTCCAGGCGCGGCGCCGAGTCGAACCACCGCCTCAGGTCCTCCGCCAGCTCGGCACTGGCCTTCTTGTGCTCGGCGTAGATGCTCGACCGGACGTCACTGCCACCCATGCCCCGCACCACCGACTCCACCCGTAGCAGCGTTGACCAGCTCGCCTGGGGCTCCACTCGGATCCGGAAGGACATGCCACGTTCGTCTGTCTCGGAAGGCTCGGTAGAGCGGACAATCGCCGTGCGATGAAAATCCTCGCGGCGGTAGTCCAGGTGGAGCGCGCCATCCGCCACGATGATCGTTGGCTTGAATTGTTTCACAACGGCATTCTTGACGTCGAAGACGTCGGCGAAATCGGAAGCGACCTCCAGCCGGACAAGTAGGTCCACCGCCTCCTGAGCGTGGTTTACGATGGTCAACCTTTCGTCGAAACTGCCCCCAACCCAACGGTGACGAATCACGGACAGGGTCGCATTCACGTACGGAGTCGGCTCGCCTGGCACACAAAAGAACTTGGCCTCAAAGTAGTTGAGGTCGTCCACCGCCAAGCCGTTGAGCCCCTGCCCGTCGACGGTAAGAACCCAGGTGGACAGAAAACGGGTGTCAAACGAGAAGAATCCCTCCGGACTAGCGTGCGAAGCGGCGATATCGCCGTTGCTGTTGCTGACCACGAAGGTGTTGCCGTCGAGGACGCTGATCCGGTGTTTCATCCTCGCCTCCCCGGCGCGAGGCTGCGCGGGTCCCGGGCGCCCTTCATGTCGGGTAGCAAGCGGCGCAGTATCGCGAATGCCTGGAAGTCGCCCTTGAGCAGGACACGACCTCGGAACAGGTACGGACCGAACTGAGCCTCGCCATCCACGATGCGGTCGAAGAGCGACCTTTCGAGCGTGAGTGTGCAGTCGGCCGCACGGTGTTCACGCGAGACCGAAGCCTGCCCGTGCTCGACTGAAATGTGCCATGGCTCCCGCCGGCCGTTCTCGAGTAGCTCGATCAGAATCGTTCCGTTATGACGGTGCGTCAACGCCGTGCGCGCCCGGTACGGCACCTGAGCGAAGAACTCCGCAGTCGGGTCCGCTGGGTGCGTACCGGCGTCGACGGCTGCCATGCCGGTTGCCATACCCGCTGCGACGAGCAATAGGCGTGACGTGCGGCCCCACGAGTCGACGCCAGGCTCCGGCACCCACACCTTGCGCTCATCCAGCGGCTTGCGACCGCTCGGCTTCCGGCTGTGCCGATAGGTTGCGGTCAGCGTGTTCGGTTCACCCAGACCGGCTGCCGGGGCTCGTCGTTGTGCACGATGATGTCGACCTGATCGTTCGGGCGGACCGTAGCGAAGTAGAACTGCTGGGCGGGGATGTAACGCTCGCGCCAGCGCCGTTCGACGTCGGCCCGGGATGAGACCTGGCGCTCTCGGATCACGGCACGATCCACCGTCCGGTCGAGCGCGGCCGACACGAAGATGCGCAGGTCCCACCGATCGATCAGTTCCGGGCGCATGAGGAACACGCCGTCGAAGATCAGCACGGCGTCGACGGAGGCAGTCGTGACCGGCGGGGAGAACACGGTATCCGTCGTACGGTCGCAGACCGCGGGTTGGAAGCGTCGGTCTCCGCCCGGGCCGAGCGGATCGAGCAGAACCCGGTTCAGCGCCTCGGTGTCGTGGGCGTCGAAGTAGCAGCCCTCGGCCGAGTACTCGCCGCGCGGGTAGCGCTGTGCCCGGGGGAAGAGGAAATCGTCGATCGTCGCGCGAATGACGTCCCGGCCCTGGGTACGCAGGACGACGGCCAGCTCGTCGGCGAGCGTGGTCTTGCCTGCGGCGGGCGGCCCGTCGACGGCAACCCGCGTCGGGTGTGTGACTGCGACGGACCCGACTGCCTCAGCCAGGCAGCCGAGCATCTCGTCGCGGGTGCCTTGGTCCACGTCGTACCCGCCGCCAAGTTGATCGTCAGCCATGACGAACGATTATCAGCCGTCCGCCTGGACCGGCGTACGCGGAACAAGGGGCAGCACGACGCGGTCCGGACGCCATCCTCGGCTGCCGCGATCGACGCACGTCTCGCCGGGCGTAGCTGTCGACGCCCGCAGCTGCGCATCGTCGCGGCGGTGACCGAACGTAGGTAGACCAGGGCGGGTACTAGTACTCCAACGTCACTTGGCTTCGGCCATGGGCGTGGCGTGGGCATGAGGACGGCCACCGCGTTGATCATCGATGGTTTGTGAGGACAACCGAAGATCGTGCGGTGGCCGTGTGCCACAGCGTAGACCTTGATCAGTGGCGGGTCATCCTGGACGAGGCGGTGACGCGTGTCGCTGACCGGTTCGTCCGCGCGGAGCCACGCCGGACCGCCGGGCAGTTCGTGGAAGGGCTGCTGTCGCGCGTGGAACGCAAGACTTGCTGGTCCCTGGCGGAACGGGCAGGTCACGATGATCCGCAGGCGATGCAGCGGCTGCTGCGTACGGCGGTGTGGGACGCCGACGCCGTCCGCGACGACGTGCGGGCCTGGCTGATCGAGCACCTCGGCCACCCTGACGCCGTGCTGGCCACTGACGAGACAGGCTTCCTGAAGAAGGGCATGTGCTCGGTCGGGGTGCAGCGGCAGTACACCGGCACCGCCGGGCGGATCGAGAACAGCCAGGTCGGGGTGTTCCTGGCCTATGTCTCACCTCTGGGGCGGGCGCTGATCGACCGCCGGCTCTATCTACCCGAGACGACCTGGTGCCAGCAGCCCGAGCGTCTCGCCGCCGCCGGCGTTCCGGACGGTGTCGGGTTCGCCACGAAGCCTGCGCTGGCCCGACAGATGATCGCCGCCGCGTTGGACGCCGAAATCCCGTTCGGATGGGTGACCGGCGACGAGGTCTACGGCGCCGACCCCGGCCTGCGCGCTGACCTCGAACACCGCGGGATCGGTTACGTCCTCGCGGTCGGCTGCGACCGACGCGTGGCGGTCAACGACGGCCGCACCCTCATCCGCGTTGACGAACTCGCCGAGCGGATCCCCACCCGCGAGTGGCAGCGGCACAGCTGCGGGCCGGGCGCGAAAGGGCCCCGCGACTATCTATGGGCCTGGATCACCACGGCCGCCCGCCCTGGCGAGTATCGGTGGCTGCTCATCCGCCGCAACCGCACCAGCGGCGAGTTGGCCTTCTACCTGTGCTGGTCACCCCGGCCGGTGCCGCTGCACACCCTCGTGACCGTGGCCGGCTCCCGCTGGAGCATCGAGGAGTTGTTCCAGACCGGCAAAGGCCAGGTCGGCCTCGACCACTACCAGGTCCGCGGCTGGACCGGCTGGCACCGGTTCATCACCCTGGCCATGCTCGCCCTGGCCGTCCTGACCATCCTCGCCGCCCAGCAACCCGATCCCGACTCGGAGATCATCGCGTTGACCGTCGCCGAGATCCGCCGACTCCTCAACGCCTTCGTCCTCGCCACATCGCCACCGCCAGAACACACCCTGCACTGGTCGATCTGGCGACGAACATCCCAAGCCCGAGCCCGACGATCCCACTACCAGCGCAGACAGGCGAAGTGACGTTGGAGTACTAGTCGATGGCGATGTCGGCGCAGCCGGCCTCGTCCGGCAGCAACGGCCGCAGGCCGACCTGCCAGCGGTCGCCCCCGGAGGTCCACGGGGTGCGGGCGTTCGCCTTGGTGGCCGCCGAGAGCAGTGCGGTCGCCTCGGCACCGCGTACCTCGACACAGCCCTGGTCGAAGCCGGCCGAGGGCGGTGAGCCCGGAAGCGCCGGGCCGGGCCAGGCGATCTCCGGCGGGGCGGCCAGCCCCTCGTTGTCGTCCGCGCGCCACGGGATCGCCACCGCCGCCACCGCCTCGGCCTGGTACGGCTGCGGCTGCTCGACCTCGTCCTGCCCCAGCGTGCCGGCCAGGTCGGTGAGCGCGCCGACCAGCTTCTGCAACTCGGCCCGGGCGGTACGCTGCGCCTCGGTCAGGCCCGAGGTGCCCTCCCCGCCCTCGGCGAGCGCGTAGACCTCCAACTCGTCGGTGCCGGCTGCGGACGACACGGTGAACCGGGTCGACGGGGCGTCCGCGACCGGTGGCCGACCGAGATCGGTGACGGTCCCGACACCGGCGGTCCGGGCCTGCTCGACCAGCCGGTCGACCTGCTCCGGCGCCAGGCGCTGCTGCTGGAGGTTCGGCAGCGCCGGCGCGGGATAGATCTCGATCTGGGGCCCTTCGGTGATCACCCGCCCATCCGCATAGACGGTCAGCATCGGCACCCGGGTCAACCGGGCAGCCGGCGGCACGAACCCACCGACATGCTCCACCCGGAGCACCACCGCATTCGGGTCGACGGAGCCGGCGTCGCCGCCCGAGCCTCCGCCCGGTCCGTCACCACCCGCACCGGCACCCTCGCGGGCACAGGCGGCCAACAGCAGAAACAGTGCGCCGACACAGGTTATCCGGACACCACGCCACGTTCTCATGCCGATCAGACGGGACGGTGCGCCGGCTGGTTCCGCACTGCCTCCGGACAAGGAAGATCAAGACCGTGCCCGGCTGGCGCGGAAGCTCGCCCGCCCCTGCAGCGGCCCCTATCCTGGGTTCCGATGACCACGAACCCGATGCTCGCCCGCGCCCGCACCGGCAGCCTCCTGCTCGGCATCACCCCGCCCCGGGGCAATGCCACTCGGGAGCGGGTCGCCGAGATCGCTCGCGCCACCCTCGCTCGACTGGAGTCGCTCGACCTCGACGGGCTCGTCCTCTATGACATCGACGACGAGAGTGACCGCAACCCCAACGAGCGGCCGTTCCCGTATCTGCCGACGGTCGACCCCGCCGTCTTCCACGCTGAGTATCTCGGCCGGTGGCAGCGGCCGGTGGTGATCTACCGGTGCGTCGGCAAGTACGCCGAGGACGAGATCAGCGCCTGGCTGGGTGCGGCCGACCCTGGGGCGATGTCGGGCGTCTTCGTCGGCGCGTCCTCCCGCGACAAGCCGGTGCGCACCAGCCTCGCCCGCGCGCACACGCTGCGCCAGGAGATCCGCCCCGACCTGCCGATGGGCGGCGTGGCGATCACCGAGCGCTATACCAGCGGTGGCGACGAGCACCTGCGGATGCTGGCGAAACAGGAACGCGGCTGCACGTTCTTCATCTCGCAGGTCGTCTACGATGTCGGCGCGACCAAGAGCCTCGTCTCCGACTACTTCTACACCTGCCGCTCACGCGGTGTGGAGCCGCAGCCGGTGATCTTCACGCTGTCGGTGTGCGGGTCGCTGAAAACGCTGGCATTCCTGCGCTGGCTCGGTGTCGCCGTGCCACGCTGGCTGGAGAACGCGCTCGTCCACGCACCGGACCCGTTGACCGAGTCGCTGAGCCAGTGCCGGGCCAACGCGCGCGAGCTGGCCGACTTCTGTCGCGGAATCGGGATCCCGTTCGGGTTCAACGTGGAGAGCGTGTCGATCCGCAAGGAGGAGATCGACGCGTCGGTGCAGCTCGCCGCCGAAATCGGCAGGACGTTGCGCTAGCTCCGCCGGGCGGCGAGGCCGACGAAGGCACGCCACGCCGCCGGCCGGAAGGTCAGCACCGCACCCGCCGGGTCCTTGCTGTCCCGGACGGCGACCACACCGGGCAGGTTGTCGGCCACCTCGACACACCCGCCACCGTTGGTGCCGCTGCGGGTCGATTTCCGCCACCGGGCGTCACTGAGGCGCATGTTGGCTCTCCACTTCCTTCAGCAGGGCGAGTGACAGGTTCTCCGGCAAGGCTACGCTGCGAACACCCTCCCAGCGGGTGAGGAGCGTAGCGATGCCCTCCTCGTCGTCCACGACGAAATCGGTGAGCTGGTTCTCGATGTTCCCCACCCAGTTTCCGTCGGCGGACCTTGCCAGAGAGAGCTGCCCGTTGAGGCCGACGTGCAGCCCGGCGTCGGCGGGGATGATGTGGAGCTGGATGTGGGGCCGCTCGGCCATCCGCAACAGGTGCCGGAACTGCTCGGCCATGATGGCGTCCCGGACGCGCAGCGCCGACTCGTCGATGACGGCGATCAGCAGAGGTGGCTCCTCCCGGGTCAGGATCTCCTGCCGTTCGAGCCGGGACGCGACCAGCTTCTCCAGCTCCGCCTCGGGCCGGGTGGGTTCGAGGCGGAGCACCGCACGGGCGTAGTTCTCGGTCTGGAGCAGCCCTGGGATCAGGGTTGGGTGGTAGCACCGGAGCTGCGTTGCGGTGCGCTCGGCATCTAGCCAGCGCTTGAACCAGGTAGGCTCGCTGTCCCGCTGCGCCGCCGTCAGCAGGGAGACGAACAGCCCGCCGGTCTCCAGAATCTCGTCGGCCCGGGTGGCGTACGGCATGTCAACCGGCCGGGTACCGGTCTCCACAGCGGAGACCGTCGAGGCCGAGTAGTTGGTCCGCTTGCCGAACTCCTCCTGCGGCATGCCGCGCAGGGCTCGCTGCCTGCGGAGCTGGTCTCGAATGAAAGCGAATGCGTCCTCGTGTCCCATCGGACCTCCAGTAGTTCGTCTAGATCAGCGCAGGGTCGCCAGTCGCCGCCGACGGCTCGCCAGAGCTGCGCCGTGAGCTGCTCCGTCGCCTTCCGACCCTAGTGCCGTCCACAGCAGAGTGTCACCCAGCGGAACTGCTCGGTGACCGTCAAGCGCCCGGGTGGAACCTGCCCCGGGAGCCGGCCCCGCCCCCCCGCCGGGACCGGCTCCCTCCAACTCCCCAAGGAGGTTGTGATGGCGAGGCTGCTCCGGCATCTGACCGGACCACGGCCCCAGCACCGCCGGGACTGGCGCCGGCTCTGGCGGTACTGCCGCTGCGGATGGCGCTGGCGCTGCCCGGATTCGATCGAGCTGGTACCCACGCCGTACCAGCCGCCGCCCTCGGTCGAGTTGACCGAGGCGGAGCGGGCCGAGATTCGTACCCTCTCGGCCACGCCGCCGCCCGCCACCCCGGAAGTGGCACTGCCGCCGGCCATCCCGGCAGCGGCACCGGCGCCGGTCCGGGCCCGGTCGCGCAACCGACGGCCCGGCTGGGAAGCGCCCACCCGGTCACACCTGGCGAACGGCCGGGCGGGTGGCCTGACGCCTGGGCAGGAGTACCGGGCCCGGCGGGCTGCCCGGGTGTGACCGGTGATCGGCCCGCAGGAGCGCTGGCGCAAACACATTCCGACACACCCGTCGTACCGGTGCCGGAGCTGCACCGATCCCTGGCCCTGCCGGCCCGCCCGGCTGGCGCTGGCGACCGCCTACCGCGACGACCGGGTGGGCCTGATGGTGTACCTCGGCGCGCACCTCGCCCGCGCGCTGCGGGAGCTGCCTGACACGCATCCCGCACTGCTCGCCGGGCAGATCCTGCACTGGGTGCCGCGCCGCCGCTGACCGCCTCGTCACCCGACCGGCCCGCCCCGGGACGCCGCTTCCCCTTCGGCGCCCCGGGGCGGGCCTCCGCGGCACACACCGGGCCTCCGCGGCACACCCTCCCCCGAGCGACGGTGGTCCGGCGGCGGCCGGAGTGCTCCGGACGCCGCCGGACCGGCCAGCCTGGTCGGCGGGTCCTGCGGCCTGTCGCTGGGGAGGAAGCGGCCGCGTTGGCCCTGGCCCGCCGCCCGCTGGCGCGGGGAGATGGTCAGTACAGGCCGCTCGGGCGCCGGCCCCGGGTGGAGACGAACTGGTACGACAGCGAGGCGAAGGCGGGATCCTTGGCCAGTTCCCGGAACCCTTCCAACTGGTTCGGCGAGAGTCCGGTGGCGAGCAGCCGGGGTTCGAGCTGACGGGAGTTCGTCTCGTGCAGCGAGGCCCCGGTCGAGCCGCCGGGCCAACTCTGCGAGTGGGTGATGGTGTCCACCTCGGTCAGCCCGGCCAGCACCATCTCGGTGTGAACGTCCTGCGCCCAGGCCAGGTCGGCGCCCCGGTCCTGAAGAATGCCGAGGGTCGCCTCCATCACCTGCTGGAAGAGCTTCGCCGCGTCGTCGGTCGGCGCGGCGAGTACCCGCAGCCCGGCCGTGCAGTCGAACTCCTCGACGACCAGGGCGCCGCCCGGGGCAAGTGCGCCGATCAGCTCGGCGAGCACCCGCCGCCGCTCCGGCAGGTGCAGCAGGACCAGCCGGGCGTGGATGACGTCGAACGGGCCACCCTCCGGCGCACCCGTCCGGACGTCGTGCTGGCGTACCACGAGGTTTCCCCCCGGCTCCAGCCGGGACGGTTCGATGTCGGTCGCGACGACCAGTCCGGTGGGCCCGACCGCCCGGGCCATGTGCCGGGCGATCGAACCACCTCCGGCACCCAGCTCCCAACACCGCGCGCCGGGGGTCAGCACCGGGGCGAGCCGTTCCGCGGTTATCGGATCGAGGAACGACTCCAGCGCACGCATCTGCGCCTCGGCCTCCGGGGAACGGTTGTCGAACGCGTAGCTGCTCTTGACAGGGGTGGCAGTCACGAACGGTACCTCCTTCGTGATGATCCGTGACGACGAGCCGCCCACGCGTCATCGCGCGTCGGCACCGGAGAAGCATGGGGGGACCGGTACGGACACGGAGTCAGCGGTACGACGAACGTCGGGATCCGACGGTTCTCAGGGTGCGGATGAGGAAGAGGATGTGGTCGGGGCGGACGCGGGGTCCGCCGAGGAGTCGGAACCAGGAACGAGCACGTCCGGGCCTCCCGTTGGCCCGGAGCGAGCGGAGTCCGGCCCGGTCGGGGCCGTCGACTCCTGGCCGGACGGGACCGATCCGGTCCCGGCCGGCGTGGCCGTGCCCGCCACACTGAGTACCGCCTCCACCGGGGCGGGGTCGGCGCGCACGGCGGCCGTCGAGTCCGCGAAGACCAGCCGGCCGTAGTCCAGCACCGCGATCCGGTCGGCGACCTCGATCGCGTGCTGGAGCTGTTGTTCGACGAGCAGGATGCACAACCCGGCCGCGGCGAGCCGGGTCACGAGTTCCCGGACCCGGGCCGCCAGGTCCGGCGCGAGCCCCTCGCCCGGTTCGTCGAGGAGCAGCACCCGGGGCTGGGTGAGCAGCGCCCGGGCGATGGCGAGCATCTGCTGTTCCCCACCGGAGAGCTGGTTGCCCCGGTGGCCCAACCGCTCGGCCAGCCGGGGCAGCAGTTCCAGCACCCCGGCGACCGTCCAGTTCGGACCGGACCGCGCCCCGGCACGGCGGCGCAGCGAGGCGGCCAGCGTCAGGTGCTCGGCCACGGTCAGCCGGGGAAACACCCGGCGTCCCTGCGGCACCAGGCCGACCCCGGCCCGGGCCACCCGGTACGCCGGCTTGCCGGCCAGGTCCGCGCCGTCGACCGAGACGATTCCCCGGTACGGCCGCAGCAGCCCGGCGACGGCGTGCACCAGGGTGCTCTTGCCGGCACCGTTGCGGCCGACCAGCGCCTGCACCGTGCCGGCCGGCACCTCGACGTCGACGTCGTGCAGCACGGTGCCGCCGTCGTAGCCGGCGTACAGGCCCTGCACCCGCAGCATCACCGCACCGCCTCGGCGTAGGCCCGCCGGACGGCGGGCGCGTTGCGGATCTCGGCCGGCTCGCCGCTGGCGACCAGCCGGCCGTCGTGCAACACGGTGACCGTGTCGGCCAGTGCGTACACCAGATCCAGCCGGTGCTCCACCAGCAGCACCGACACGTCCCGGGGCAGCTCCGCCAGCAACTCGGCCAGCCGGTGCACCTCCACACCGGAGAGTCCGGCGGCCGGCTCGTCGAGCAGCAGCAGGCGGGGACGGCCGGCCAGCGCCATCGCGATCTCCAACTGGCGCCGCTCGCCGTGGGACAGGTGCGCCGCCGTGGTCCACGCCGTGCCGGCCAGCCCGACCCGCTCCAGCAGGGCCATCGAGGGTTCACGCAACCGCCGCCGGAACCGGCTCCGGCTGCGTACCCCCCAGAACCCGCCGGCCTGGTGCCAGCCGGCGACCACGACGTTCTCCAGCGCGGTCAGCGACGGCCACACGGCCGGCCGCTGGTGGATCCGGCCGATCCCGATCCGGGCCCGGCGGGCCGGGCCGAGCCGGGTGATGTCCCGACCGGCGAAGCGGATCCGGCCGCCGTCGACCCGGGTGGCCCCGCCGACCAGGTCGAGCAGGGTGGTCTTGCCGGCACCGTTCGGTCCGATCAGGGCGTGCCGCTCGCCGTCGGCGACCCGCAGGTCCACCCGGTCCACCGCGACCAGCGAGCCGTACCGGCGGACCACCGCCTCGGCCGTCAGCAGCGCCGTCTCCGTCTGCGAAGATGCCGTCTCTGCCGTCAGGTGTGCCGTCATCGCCGCTCCCCGCTCGACACGTGCGCGGCACCGACCGGTTCGCCCCGGGACGGGCGGCCCTGGATTCCCGTCCCGGGGCGATCCCCCGGCCCGGTCCGGCCCCGCGAACGGGACCTGACAAGGTTGGCGAGGTCGGTCGAGAAACCGGCCACGCCACGGGGGAAGAGATAGGCGGTCAGCACGAAAAGGCCGCCGAGCAGCAGCGGGGCGTACCCGGGCAGCAGGCCGGAGAGCCAGTCTCGGACCGCGACCACCAGGGCGGTACCGACGATCGCGCCACCGATCGACGCCGCCCCACCGATCACCACGCCGAGCAGCAGCAGTGCGGAGACGTCGAAGCCGAAGTCGGCCGGCGAGACGTACTGCTGCGCGGTGATCAACAGGGAACCGGCGACCCCGGCCACCGCGCCGGCACCGACGAAGGTCACCGCCAGGTAGCCGGTGACCCGGTGTCCGGAGGCGCGGGTCCGCGCCTCGTCGTCCCGGCTGGCCCGCAACAGCAGCCCGGCCGGCGTCCGCAACAACATCACCATGGCCGCTATCACCACCCCGACCACGACCAGCGTGTACAGATAGCGTGCCCGGTCGCTGGCCAGCGGATCCATGCCCCAGACGGGCCGGATCGCCGGGATTCCGGCGAGCCCGTCGGTCCCTCCGGTGACCGAACTCCACCGACTGGCGGCGGTCACCGTCAGTTCACCGATGGCCAGGGTAATCATCAGGACGACGACGCCTCGGGCGTACACCACCAGTGGGACGGTGAGCAGGGCGAACAGCGCCCCGGCCAGCGCACCGGTGAGCACCTGCACCACGCCGACCGAGGAGACGTGCATCGCGACCAGGGCACTGGTGTACGCACCGGCGGCGTACGGACCGGTCTGGCCGAGCGTGGGCAGCCCGGCGAGACCGGTCAGCAGCGCCACGCTCACCCCGACCAGCCCCAGCACCAGGGTGCGGGCGAAGAGCGAGGTGGTGTAGGCGTCCACCGACCAGGGCACCGCGACAGCGGCGGCGAGCCCGCCGGCCAGCACGGCCCGGCCCAGCCAGCGCCGGGGGGCCGGAGTCACGGCGTGCTCCCCGGGCGGAGCCGCAGGAACCGACCGGGCAGCCCACGGGCCCGGACGGCGAGCACCAGGGCCATCGCCGCGAAGAGCAGGAACGGCGCGGCCGTCGGCGCCAGCGCGACGCCGAGGCTCTGGATCTCGCCGACCGCGAGGGCGGCCAGCAGGGTGCCCTGGACCGAGCCGAGGCCGCCGAGCACCACCACGACCAGGGAGAGCAGCAGCACGGTGTCGCCGGTGGTCGGTGCCGGCCCGATGATCGGTGCCCCGAGCACCCCGGCGGCACCGGCCAGCGCGCCGGCCGCGCCGAGCACGCCGAGCCGGATCCGGGCCGGGTTCACCCCGAGACAGGCGACCATGTCGGCGTCGTCGACCGCCGCCCGGACCAGCATCCCGGCCCGGGTCCGGGCCACCGCCAGCCAGAGCAGCACCGCGATCACCGCCGCGACCCCGATGAAGACCAGCCGGTACGCCGCGTAGCGGTGCCCGGCCAGCTCCACCGAACGGTCCAGCGCGGCGGGGATGCGCACCGGGAGGCTGTCCGGACCGAACGCGGTGACCAGCAGGGCACCCCCGCCGAGCGCGACCCCGAAGGTCAGCAGCGCCTGGGTCAGATGGTCCCGCCGGGCGACCGGCGCGAGCAGGCCCGCGAGCAGGCCCCCCGCGCCGGCCGCCGCCAGCGTCCCCACGCCCAGGGCGAGCAGGAGGCTGCCCCAGCCGCCGTCCAGCACCGCCGCGGCCAGGTACGCGCCGATCGCGTACAGCAGCCCGTGCGCCAGGTTGAGGATGTTCGCCACGCCGAAGCAGAACACCAGTCCGGATGCCGCGACGAAGAGCAGCAACCCGTAGGCGACGCCGTCCAGAGCCGGGATCAGGTACGGGTCGACCGGGCCGAGCAGCCGTGCCGATTGGACCATCATCCGCCCACGGTCGCCAGGTCACCGACGACGGTGTTGGACAGCGCCCGCCCGTCCTGCCGGACCTGCCGCAGGTACCACTTCTGCACCGGCGAGTGCGTCCGCTTCGAGAACTGCCAGGTGCCGCGCGGGCTGTCGATCTGGCCGAGCCCGGCGATCGCCTTGTTGATCTCCTCCGGGGTGGGGTTGTCGCCGGCCGCGCCGATCGCCTTGTCCAGCACCGCCGCCGCGTCATAGGAGGCCATCGCGTAGGTGGTCGGCGATCCGTCGTGGTCCTCCTTCCAGGCGGCCACGAAGGAGCGGTTCTCCGCGTTGTCCAGGTCGGGCGAGTAGTTGAGTACCGAGTAGATGTTCCGGGCCGCCTCGCCCTGGGCGTTCAGCACACCGCCCTCGGTGAGGAAGCCGGCGGCGTAGAGCGGCAGGTCCTTGATCTCCGACTGGGCGTACTGCTTCACGAAGTCCACCGCCGCGGTACCGGCGTAGAAGGTGAAGACCGCCTCGGCACCGGAGGCCTTGATCTGCGCGAAGTACGGCAGGAAGTTCGTGGTCTGCGGGAACGGCGTCCAGAGTGTCTTGCCGTCCGGGTTGGCGAGCTTGCCGCCGATCTCCTTGAAGGTGTCGGTGAAGCCGCGCAGCTCGTCCCAGCCGCCCTGGTAGTTCGGGCCGATCGCGAAGACCTCGCCCTTGACGTTGTCCCGGACGTACTCGGCGATCGCCGCGCCCGGCTCGTCGGAGAGGTAGGAGGTGAACCAGGACCGGGAGACGTCCTTCAGCGCCGGACTGGCGTTCGAGCCGACGAACGGGATCTTCGCCTCGGCGAGCACCGGGGCGACTCCGGCCACCGAGCCGCCACCGACGATGCCGGTGAGCGCCTGTACCCGGTCCTGTTTGATCAGCTTGGTCGCCGCGGGTACGGCGGTCTGCGCGCCGTTGCCCTCGTCGGCGACGATCAGGTCGACCTTGTGACCGCCAAGCTTGCCGTCGTGCATCCGCAGGTAGAGCTCGAAGCCGTCGCGCATCTCCGTGCCGACCGCCTCGTAGGTGCCGGAGAGCGAGGCGAGCAGGCCGATCTTTATCGTTCCCGGCGTGCCGCCGGCGTCGTCGCCGCTGTTGCAGGCGCCGCTGGCCACGGTCAACCCGAGGGCGAGCAGCACCCCGGTCAGGGCGCGACGCCGGCTCGTACCGGTGGGGAAAGGCATAACTTCTCCAGTCGAGGGGTGAGGAAGGTTGTGGGGAGGGTGTGGTCGTGGTGGTGCCCGCCCGGCCGACGCAGGCCGCCGGTGGCGCGGTGCCGGGCCGGTGACTCTGCCCGGCGACCGGTCGCGGCCGGGTCGGTTCGGGCACGTGCCCCCGAACCGGCACCGGACGACGGGTGCGCCGGCCGGCCAGTGCGCCGGAGGCCGTCAGCGTCCCTGCGCGACCGCGGCCCGGGCCGCCGGCGTCAGTACGTCTCCAATCCGGTTCGCCAGTTCCGTCATCTCGTAGGAGACCTTGCCGACGTCGCAGCTGGGCGCCGCGAGGACGAGCAGCGAGGCACCGTCGTTGAACGCCATCGAGAACATGAAGCCACCCTCCAGCTGGGTGACGTTGGAGATCACCGCGCCCGCCTCGAAGAACCCCGCGGCACCCCGGAGCAGGCTGACCAGGCCGCTGCCGGTGGCCGCGAGCTGGTCGGCCCGGTCCGGTGGCAGGTTCCGGGTGGACGCCACCATCAGGCCGTCGCTGGAGATGGCGATCGCATGGCTGACCTCCGGGGCCCGCTCGACGAAACTGTCCAGCATCCAGCCGAGATCTCGTTGGTTCACGTAGCACTCCCTGTCGCGTCGCTTGTCGCCGAGGCGTTCACCAGCTTGGGACGGCGGGCGGCCACGCCCCGGGCGTAGGCGGCCATCGCGTTGGCCACCTCGGCCGGGTCGCGGTGCTCCGAGACCGGCTGCTGTTCGGGTGGCGGGGCGACGCCGCCCGGCACCAGGTGCCGCTGCGGCTGACGGATCGGAAGCCCCGACGGGGTGGTCGCGGAGATGTCCGGGTTGACCAGCCCGGTAGCCGCTCGCCACCCCTCGTCACCCCGGGTCTGCCAGCCCGTGGCGGTGTAGCCGCCGTTGGCTCCGTCGGCCCCGTTGGCGGCACCGGCCGACGGCGTACCGGCCGGCTCGGGAGCGCCCCCCGCCGGGCTGCCCGCGCCGTTGCCCGTGGGTGTCCCGACCGGGGTGCCCGACCGGTCGGTGCGGAACCAGTTGTTGACCTGCTCGAAGATGACGAGTTCCTGGGTCGGATCGTCGCCCCGGCCGCTCCGCTGGGCCGGCGGTCGGAACACCGATCCGGCCGCCGGTAGCGCCCGGTCCGAGGCTTGCCGCCGAGCCGGGCCGTTCGGGGTGGCCGTCGCGGCGGCCGGTTCGGCGGTGCCGCGTACCCGGCTCTCCGGCATCGTCGACAGCCGGCCGGGCGCCAGCACCTGGGTCTCCGGCGGGACGGGGCGGATCAGCGTCGCCGGCAGCGAGATCTCGGCGATGGTGCCGAGCCTGGGACCGGGCCGTAGTTCGACGGCGACCCCGAGCCGGCCGGCGAGTTGGCCGACCACGACCAGACCCATCGCCCGGACCGCCGCCACGTCGGTGGCCGGTGGCCTGGCCAGCAGGTCGTTGAGTTGTGCCAGCCGTTGCAGCGAGAGCCCCACACCCTCGTCGCTGACCTGCACGATGACCCGGTCGCCGAGACTGCGTGCGGTCACCCAGGCCTCGGTCTCCGGCGGCGAGTAGCTGGTCGCGTTGTCCATCAGCTCGGCGAGCAGGTGCACCACCTCGTCGACCTTGTCGGCCGCCACCGCCACGTCCGGGTCGACGACGCCGATCCGGACCCGGGTGTAGTGCTCGATCTGCGACAGCGCCGCCTGGACGACCTTCTGCATCGGTACGTCCTCGTGGCGTACCCGTCCGACGCCCACCCCGCCGAGCACGAGGAGGCTCGCGTTGATCCGTCCCATCCGGGTGGCGAGGCTGTCCAGGGTGTAGAGCTGCTGTAGCCGCTCCGGGTCGGTCTCGTCCTGCTCGACCTTGTCCACCTGGGCCAGTACCGCGTCCACCAGGCGCTGCTCGCGGCGGCTGAGGTGGACGAAGATGTCGGCGGTGTTGGCCCGCATCACCGCCTGCTCGGCGGCGGTCCGGACGGCGGCCTGGTGCACGGCGGTGAACGCCTGCCCCACCTCTCCGATCTCGTCGTCGCTGGTCGCCTCCAGGGTGGACGCGGACGCGCGGGCGAGGGCCTCCGGATGGATGCCGGCGCTGTCGAGGCTGCGCAGTTCGGCGACCATCGCCGGCAGTTCGGTGTAGGCCACGGAGTGCGCCGCGTCCCGCAGCCGCCGCAGTCGTCGGGTGATCTGCCGGGCGACCGCCCAGGTGACCAGTACGGTCAGCAGCAGCGCGACCGCCATCGCGGCGCCCTCGACAACGGCCCGCCAGCGCTGCTCCACCCGGGCCGCGTCCACCCTGGCCAGCACGGCGGCATCGACCCGCTGCTGCACCTCGAACAGCCGCGCGGCCCAGCCCTGGGTGGCACCGATCCAGGCGTTGGTTCCCACCTCCAGCGGGGCGCCGATCTCGGCCCGGGAGACCTGGTCCTGGAGGCGTTGCAGGGTGAGCGCCTCCTTGCCGCTGCCTGCCTGTTCCCACCACACCTGCCACTGCCCGGGGGCGAGGCCGAGGAAGGCCTGGCTGGCTTCGGTGAAGCCGGTCCGGGCGGCGGTGATGTCCTGCTGCATCGCCGGGGCGAGTTGGCCGGCGGCGATGGCCCGCAGTACCGCGACCTGTTGCTGGCCGAGCGCCTCCGCGGTCTTGGACAGCGCGGCGGCGGCCCGGATCCCGTCCGCGACCTCGGCCGAGGCGACGCCCTGGGCGATCGACTCCCGGTACGCGAGCAGGTCGGCGATGATGATCCGATAGCTGAACGTGGTGGCCGAGACGGCGGCGTGCGCGGCGGTCCGCACCTGGGTGCGCAGCGGCGCCAAACCGGCCAGGGTGTTGTCGATCCGGGACAGTACGCTGGCCGGTCCGGCGTCCACCCCGGGAGCGAGCGCACGTTGCCGCTGGTAGCGCGCGACGATCTCGTCGGTGGCGGCGGACTGCCGAGCATAGGTGTCCTGCTGGCGGTCGGTGGCGCCGGTCAACAGGTCGGCCGCGGCCGCCCGTTCCCGCTGGAGCTGGTAGGCCAGCCGGCCGGCTTCGGCGCCCAGTTGGGTCAGTACGCCGAGGTCGCTGGCCTGCCCGGCCCGCCGGACGCTGTCCGCCAGGGCGAGTCCGGCGAACCCGACGACCGCCACCAGCGGCGCGGCCACGATGATGCGCATCCGGGAGGCGATCTTCCAGCCGCGTCGGCGTACGGGCTGGGGTCGGGCCGCGTGGGATCGGGTGGTCGAGGCCAAGACTGACTCCCACGGCTCGTCATCGAGGAGATTTGCATCTTGCAGTTAGCAAGTCCCATTGCGCCGGACCGGCGGGGCGGACAACAGGGTTAACGGTGGTACAAACAGCTCGTACCACTATCTGTACCCACCGCCGAACAGGGAGTTACTTCCGCAGGCAGCGATATCCGGGAGGCCGATCGACACCCTCCGCCGACCGACCTCACTGCTGTTTCACGACTCAGTCTGGGTGCGCGGGGCTCAGCGCCGGCGACGCAGGGCGCCGACCCGGTCTCGCCGGTGGGACTCGACATAGGGCCGACGGACCTCGCCGGCCGGCCGACGCGCGCCGGCCGCCGGCTGCCGGGGCTCCTCCACCGAGGGGGGCGGCTCCAGGTCGCCGTCGCGGACCGTCGGATCGTCCGCGGGACCCGCGTCGTCCTCGTGCCACCGGTGCAGCTGCGTCGCGAGCCGGTGCGCCTCCTCGGTGAGCCGGTGCGCCTCCGCCGGGCGCCGGTCGGACTCCGCCGGGAAGTGGACCCGCAGCATCTGGTCGATCAGGTCCCGCAGTTCGTCGATCGCCTCCACCACGGACTGTCGCTCCCCGAGGGTGGCCGGCTGCTGGTCGGCATCGGGGCCGGTCGGGGCCGCACGTCCGGCCGCGGCGCCGCGTGGCCCGCGCCGCCCGTCCGCGGCGATCTGCTCGACCGCCACCTGTGGCCAGAGCGCGGCGAGCAGGCCCCCGGTCCCGAGTACGTCGTCACAGCGCACGGCGAGCTCCTGGCTGCCGTAGCGGCGACCCGCCTCCACCGCCGCCACAGTTTCCCGACTGAACCGCACACGGTCGGCGAGAGCGCGCTGGGTCAGCCCCTTACGGGTACGCCAGCGACGCAGTTCGCGCTGGAACTGTCGGGTGGCCATCGATTCTGCGGTACCTGACGACGCAGCGTCCATTTGCTCACCTTCGTTGGTCAGCGATCCGATTCTCGCACCAGATCATGAGACGCACTGAAAAGATCATGACCCGGCATTTGCCGGGGCCAATTCTCACCTGGGGAGCGACGGGTGTGAAGGCTTACGCGCCCCTCGTCGTTGACGGTGAGTGAAAAACCTCGCACGCCGATCTACTTGACGGTAGCCAAATGATCTACAAAGGAGACGGACGCCGCCGGTTGCCCGGATTCATCCCATCCGCCGCGAGCGACGAATGGCGACACTCCGCAATCATCGGTCGGAGATCGAAGGCCCCCGAGCGTCCGCCTACACGACGACCGCCATCGATGCTTGGCCGTTCACTGACAGAACGTGATCCCCGACCCTCCAGTGCCGCCGCCCCGGTCGTTCGGACACCGACATCCCCGATCCCGCGATCATCGCCGAACAACAGCGGCGCCGTTGCCGGGATGGGCGGCGAATCTGCCGGTCCGCCCGGGATCGGCTAGGCGGCCCGGGCGCCGAGCGGGTCGGGTGGATCTTCCCGCCGTTCCCTCGGCGCACTGCCGATATCGATGACGGCGGGCAGCGCCTGATGCGCACGGAACGCGACATTCGGTTTGTAGGCACTTACGTGACCGGGGACCAGGCGCAAGCCGGGAATTGCCTCCGCGAGCCGCACGAGCGCGATCCGGGCCTCCAGGCGGGCGAGTGCGGCACCGATGCAGAAATGCGGACCGTAACCGAAGGAGAGATGCTCCCTGACGTCGTCCCGGTCCGGATCGAACCGATCCGGACCGGTGAACGTCGCCGGGTCGCGGTTGGCGGCTCCGATGAGGAGCAGGCACCGTTGCCCGGCCGGGATGGTGACGCCGCCGACGGTGACCGGCCGCAGGGTCACCCGCAGCCAACCGTCGATGGCCGGGCCGAACCGCAGCGCCTCCTCCAGGAAGGCCTGGACACTGCCCGGGTCGTCGGCGATCCGCTCCCACCGACCCGGTGTGGACAGCGCCTGTTCCAGGCCGTGCGCGAGAAGTCCGGCGGTGGTCTCGTGACCGGCGACGAGGAGGTTGAACGCCATGCTGGCGACCTCGGCGACGGTGAGGACCCCGTCGTCGCCGTCGCGGTAGCGCAGGGCCCGGGAGACGAAGTCGTCGCCGTCGAGGTCACCGGCGGCCCGCTGGTCGACCAGGTCCTGGCAGTAGTGCCAGAAGTCGAGCAGCCCCTGGGCCAGGCGTACCTGCTCGGCGGGGTCGGGCCGGCCCCAGACCAGGGCGATCTGCCCGTCGGCCCACTGCCGGATCCGCGCGGTGTCCCGATCGGGTACGCCGAGGATGTCCAGCACCACCAGCAGTGGCAGCAGGGCGGTGAACTCGCCGATCAGGTCGACGACCTCGCCCCGGCGGGCGACGATGGCGTCGACGAGTTCGTCGACCCGGCGCCGCACGAGCGGCCCGTACTGGGCGGCGACCCGGGGGGCGGTGTTGGCGAAGGTGGCCCGCAACGCCCGCCGGGTGCGGGTGTGCACCGGGGAGTCCGCCGCGGCCGTGGTCGGCGGAGCGTCGAGCCGCATCACGATCGCGAGGGCCTCGGGACACATCTCGTACACCGGCGCCAATGTGAGCGCGTTACCGAAACTGTCCGCGTCGCCGAACGCCTGCCGGACGTGCTCGTGCCGAGTGATCAACCACATGCCCAGATCCTCGGCGTAGTGCACGCTCTCGGGACGGTCCAGCAGATCCCGCCACACCCTGGCCGGGTCGGTCAGATAGTAACCAGCGAACGGGCTGAGTTCCATGGCCGCCTCCTGGCCCATGATCGGGCGCTGTCGCAGGGGTTTCGATGACAGGGTTCCGATGGCAATACTTCGTCCACCGGAATGGGTTGCCCCGCAACTTCCAACGACATCTGGGAACCTCACGATGCGCTGTGGCAGACGGTAAGTCAAGGCATTGGTTTGTGCCATTGTATTGACGCTCGGTCGACGCGCCGGTGGCGCCGGGTCGGAAGCGGACCGGCCGCCGGGAGTGCAAGTTGCGGGAGGCACCTTGCTTCCTGGGCGAACCCGCACCGGCCGGACGTCACCCGGAGTCACCGGATCCGGCGGATCCGCGCCCTGCACCCCCTCTCGCCGGCGGCCGCCGCCGGTCCGGCACGCGGCCCGTCAAGGGGCCGGACCATTGCGATGAAACAGCTCATCCTGAGCGATCGTTTGGGTAGATTCTCGACAATGCCCAATCGAGACAGTCACTCGCCTCGACGACCCGTCAAGAGGTTCACGTTCTGCGAGACAATGGTGGACGGCCACCGCCAACCCGGACGGGGGCGCACCGGAACATCAGGTTCGCGATGAATCTGCACGGCTACGGCGGCTACCTCGGGTGGCCGCCGGGGAACGGCGCGGGCGGGTCAGCTCGTCGAGCGGAGCCGGCGGCCCGAGCCGTCCGCCAGCATCGCCGCGACCAACTCCTCCCGGGCCCGGGCCACCCGGGACCGGATGGTGCCGACCGGGCAGTCACAGACCTCGGCCGCCTCGGCATAGCTGAGCCCGGCGATCTGGGTGGCGACGAACGCCTCCCGCCGGTCCGGCGGCAGGTCCGCCAGCAGCCGGTTGAGTTCCACGGCACCCTCGAAGCCGGTGCTCCCCCGGGCCAGCGCGGCGTCGGCGGCGAGTTGCCAGTCCGGCAGTGACGCGATCCGGGGACGACGCATCGCCGTCCGGATGTGGTCGGCGCAGGCCCGCCGGGCGATCGAGAGCAGCCACGTCCTCGCAGACGACCTGGCCGCGAAGCGGGGCAGCGCGCGCATCGCCCTCAGGTAGGTCTCCTGGGCCAGGTCCTCCTCCTCACCGGCACCCACCAGGTGGGAGACGAACCGCCGCACATCGTGCTGGGTCGCCTGGATGAATGCCGCCGCGGCCGAGCGGTCGCCGGCCTTGGCAGCCAACGCCAGCCTGGTGATCTCGTCGCTGTCGACGCCGGAGGGACGCATGCCCCAAAGCTACCGGCAACGACAGTCGCCGCCGATACCCCCGGTCGGCATCTGATCGCCTTGCGCGTTGATCATGGAGATCCGGAAGGGTCGACCCGGCCCGGTCGCGCCGGTCAGCGGCAGAATGCTTACCCCGGAGGGAACCGTCGGCCGGTCAGAGCCGACTATGGGTGTGTGGGGTGCGAAGAGTATCGAGAAGCCCTGTCGGCCCGGCTGGACGGCGAGGAGCACCCGGCCGAGCGGGCCGGGCTGGACCGTCATCTCGCCGGCTGTGCCCGGTGCCGGAGTTGGCTGGAGAGCGCGACGGCACTGAACAGGCTGGCCCGGACCAGTGTCGTCGGGCCGCCGCTGGAGATCGACGATCGGATCCTCGCCGCCGCGCCCGGGCCGGCTCGCCCGGTAGCCCGGCTGGCCGGAGCGCTCCGGGTCGCGCTCGGCGTGGTCGGGGTCGCCCAGTTCCTGCTCGGCGCGGCGCAGATCGCCGGCATCGGCGACGCCGGGCACCGGCACGGCTTCCAGGCGGTGTTCGGCGGCGGGCCCGACCACCTGTGGCACGAGTCGGCCGCCTGGAACGTCGCGCTCGGCGCCGGTTTCGCCTGGATCGCGCTTCGCCGTACCCGGCCGGTGGGGTTGGTGCCCACGCTGACCGCGTTCGTCGCCGTCCTGACCCTGCTCTCCGTCAACGATGCGATCGCCGGCCGGGTCGACCCCAGCCGGATCCTCAGTCACGGGCTGATCCTCGCCGGCTATCTGATCATCCTCGGTCTGTCCCGTCCGACCATCGACTCGGGCGAGCCGCCGCCCCGGTACGGCGGGCGAACCCGGCCGGGCTGGCGGGCGAGGTTCGACGAGGAGCCGGAGCCGGCGCCGCCGCGCCTCCGGCTGGTCCGCCCCAATACGGCGCGGGCCCGCACCCACCACCGGGCGGCCTGACCGCCCCCTGCCCAGGCCGTGCACTGGCCTGCGGCCGCGCCGAAACAACCGGCTCGCCGGAACGGGCAATGGACCCGGCCGACGCATTGACATTATTAGTTAACTTTCCTAATCTCAGCAACTCAACGACGTCTATCCGATCCCGCTTCACCGGTACCGCGCCGGCCCCTCGCCGCCGTGCCGCCGCGGCTCCACCCCCACCGGGTCGGATCGAGCCGCTGAGGTGCCTGCGACAGAAGGGAACGTCGATGTCACGCATCCTGAGCGCCAACCCGGACAACCCGCCGGGACGCCGCTCCGGCGTCCGGTCCAGGTGGTGCACCGCAGCGCTCGCGATCGCCACCGCCGCGACCGGCACCGCCGTCGCACTCGCGCCGCTCTCCCCCGCCGAGGCCGTGGTCCTGCCCAACAACTTCAAGAGCGTCGGCTACCTGCCGAGCTGGGCCGGTGACGTCAACGCCGTCCAGTACACCAAGCTGACCCACATCAACTACGCCTTCGTACTGCCGAACCCGAACGGGACGCTGCGGGCCGTGGAGAACCCGGGCAAGCTCTCCTCGCTGGTGTCACGGGCGCACAGCAGCAACGTCAAGGTGTCCATCGCGATCGGCGGCTGGAACAACGGGGACGACTCGGCGTTCGAGGCGCTCGCCGGCAACGCCTCCAGCCGCACCACGTTCGTGAACAGCGTGCTCGGCTTCGTGTCGCAGTACAACCTGGACGGTGTCGACATGGACTGGGAGTACCCGGACCCCGGCACCTCGGCGAACAACTTCACGGCACTCATGCGGCAGCTCAGCGAAGCGCTGCGCAGCCGGGGCAAGCTGCTCACCGCCGCCGTCGTCTCCGAGGGCGGTACCGTCACCGGGGTGCAGCCGGCCGTCTTCGGCTACGTCGACTGGCTGAACATCATGGCGTACGACGGCGGCAGCCCGCACGCCAACTACGACTGGTCGGTCAACGCCGTGAACGGCTGGAAGTCGCGCGGGCTGCCGGCCGCAAAGGCGGTGCTCGGCGTACCCTTCTACAGCCGGCCCGGCTACTACACCTACTCCGCGCTGGTCGCGATGGACCCGGCCAACGCCAACCGGGACTGCACCACGGCCGGCGGGGCACAGCAGTGCTACAACGGCATCCCGACGGTGAAGCGCAAGACCCAGTGGGCGATGGCCAACGCCGGCGGGATGATGAACTGGGAGCTGTCCCAGGACACCAACAACGCGACATCGCTGGTCAGTGCCATCTACGACACGGTGCTGGGCGGCGGCACGCCACCGGGCGGCCGGACCGGCCAGATCACCGGCATCGGTGGCAAATGCGTCGACGTCGCGGCGGCCTCCACCGCGAACGGCACGGCGATCCAGCTCTACACCTGCAACGGCACCGACGCCCAACGCTGGACGGTCGGCACCGACGGCACCCTGCGGGCGCTCGGCAAGTGCGCCGACGTCACCGCCGCCGCGACCGGCAACGGAGCCAAGGTGCAGCTCTACGACTGCAACGGCACCGGCGCGCAGGCCTGGCAGGCGCAGGCCAACGGCACCCTGCGCAACCCGGCCTCGAACCGGTGCCTGGACGCCACCGACAACAGCTCGGCGGACGGCACCCGGCTTCAGATCTGGGACTGCTTCGGCGGCGCCAACCAGGTCTGGCGGCTTCCGGCCTGATCCCGGCCCGCGTCCGGCCCGGTCGCCCCGAGCGGCCGGGCCGGCGGCTGCGTACGGTCGCCGACGTTCGACCGTCAGCCGTTGCAAGGACATGGACGTCCTGCCGCCTTGAGCCGAAACCCTATCTTCACCGCCAGACGTTGACCGCCAGCCGGCCGGTGGTGCCCAGGTCGATCCCGCCACGCGGCGCGACGAGCTGGGCCGGCGCCTCAGGCCCGGGAGCGATCTCCAGGTAGCTCGCGTTCGTCGCTTGCTCGGTCGACTCGGTGACGGTGTTCCGCCAGAGCACCCGGGCCCGCGCCGACTCGCCCGGGTCCAGTACCACCGGGCGCGGTGGCACGTCGTAGCTGTCCGGGCTGCTCACCGGCGCCGACCCGTTGCCGACCGTGACGTCGAGCGCCCGCCGCTCCTGGTCCAGCACCCGCACCACCGGATAGCCGTCGAGCCGGTAAGGTGCCGCTCCGCAGTTTCGCAGCTCGATCCCGAGCGCCCGCAGGCCGAGCGCGGCTTCCACCTCGCCGGCGGTGATCAGGAAGCCGTCGGGACACTCGGCGGCGGTCGGGGACGGATCGCCGGTCAGGGTCGGCTCCGGGATCGGCGGCCGGTTCGGGGTATCGCACCCGACGAGAAGCACGGCCGCCCCGAGCAGGGTGCCGAGCCGGCGGGTCCACCCGAGCGGGAACGGCGGCCGAGACTCGCCGCGGCGGGGCATGCCCGTGCTGGCGCCGAGGACGCGGGTCATATGATCATCCCCTTCAGTCCCGTCGAGCACGCCACCGGCCTGTCGGCGGTACGGACCCGCCGCGAGCAGGCACGATATCAGTACCGACCCCCCGGCCGGCCGGGAACGTCACCGCCGGCGGCTCGCGTATCGCCGGCGGGATCCCGAATCTGGATCTCGATGGGCATGATGGCGGTTGGTTGACGCCGGACGGGGACTCCGGGGGAAGGGACGACATGACATCCGCGAGAACGGAGCCGGAAGCCGTGCCCCACGAACAGGGCCTGATCCGCAATCCGGTGCTGCCCGGTTTCCATCCGGATCCCTGCATCCTGCGGGTCGGTACCGACTACTACATCGCCACCTCGACCTTCGAGTGGTATCCCGGGGTACGCCTGCACCACTCCACCGACCTGGTGCACTGGCGCCCGCTCGGCGGGATCCTCACCGAGCGCCGGCTGCTCGACCTCGGCGGTGCCGGCGACTCGGCCGGGGTCTGGGCCCCCGACCTGAGTTACCGGGCCGGCGTGTTCTATCTCGTCTTCACCGACGTGTCGAGCTTCGCCGGCGGCTACTGGGACTCACAGAACTACCTGACCACCGCCACCGACCTCGCCGGGCCGTGGTCCGACCCGGTGGCGTTGCACGCGCGTGGCTTCGATCCGTCGATGTTCCACGACGAGGACGGCAGTAGCTGGCTGCTCACCATGGCCGCGGACTGGCGCCCCGGGCGGAACCGGTTCGCCGGCATTCAACTCCAGCGGTACGACCGGGCGGCCGGCCGGCTCGTCGGCGAGGAGCGGACGATCTTCGAGGGGACCGCCGCGGGGCTGACCGAGGCGCCGCGGGTCTACCGCAGGGACGGCTGGTACTACCTGATCACCGCCGAGGGCGGCACCAGCTGGCCGCATCAGGTCACCGTCGCCCGGTCACGGGCGTTGACCGGTCCCTACGAGGTGGCGCCGGGCGGGCCGATGCTCACCTCCGCCGGCCGCCCCGACCTCGCGCTGCAGAAGGCCGGGCACGGCAGCCTGGTCTGCACGCCGGACGGGCAGTGGTTCATGGCCCACCTGGCGGCCCGGCCGTACTCCCCGCTGGGCCGGTGCGTGCTCGGCCGGGAGACCGCGATCCAGGCGGTGACCTGGGACGAGGCGGGTTGGCCACGGATCGACGGCGGCGTTCCGGCCGAGACGGTGCCCGCACCGCCCGCTGCCCCGAGCGCCGGACGACCCCCGGCGGGGACGACCGGGGACCACCGGCAGGGGTACGCCGCACACGACGACTTCGACGATCCGGTACTCGGACCGGACTGGTCGACCCTGCGCCGCCCGGCCACCCACGACTGGGTACGGCTCAACGCCCGGCGATCGCACCTGCGGGTCTACGGCGGGCAGTCCCCGGTGGGCCGGCAGCGGCCGAGCCTGGTCGCCCGCCGGGTGACCGCCACACACTGCGTCCTCGACACCACCATGGAGTTCCGGCCGCGCACCTTCCGGCAGCTCGCCGGCATCACGGCGTACTACAACACCGGCAACTGGCACTACCTGCACATGACGGCGGACGACGACGGCCGGCGGGTGCTGGACGTGCTCACCTGCGACAGCGGTCGGCTGGTCGAGCACCCCGGCTGCCGGGTCGACGTCGCCGGGGTGGACCGGGTACGCCTGCGGGTCCGCCTCGACGGCCCACTGGTCAGGTTCGGCTACTCGGTCGACTCCACATCGGAGGGTGCTGCGCCGTCGGCCGACGGGTGGCACGAGTTTCCGGTCGACCTCGACGCGACCATCCTCTCCGACGAGTACACGTCGCGGAGCACCGGCGACGGCGAGCCGGAGGCGTGGGGTTTCACCGGCGCCTTCGTCGGGCTCTGGGTGCAGGACCTGGGCGCCGAAGGGGCGTACGCCGACTTCGACGCGGCGACGTACCGGACTGTCGAGCCTGGCTGATCCGGCCGACCCCCGGGGCGCCCGGGCGGCCCTCGTCCGATGGCCACGGGTACCGGGAACCGGTGCCCGTGGCCCCGTTGTTCCACCGGCCCGGTCACGGCGGGCTCATCGCCCGGTCACCTCGACCCGGAGGATGCGGTCGTCGCCCGCCCGTGGTTCGGTGCCGCCCCAGGTCGCGCGGTCGGTGTTCGACGTGAGCAGCCACAGTGCCCCGTCGGGAGCGACCTCCACGGTCCGGATCCGGCCGTAGTCACCGGTCAGGTGGGCGATCGGATCGGCCGTCGCGGCCCCGCCCTCGACGGGGAGCTGCCAGAGCCGCTGGCCGCCGAGCGCGCCGATCCAGAGCGACCCCTCGGCGTACGCGACGCCCGACGGACTCGCGTCGTCGGGGTGGAGCGTGGCGATCGGAGGCTCGCCCGTCGATCCCGCGATGCCCTCGGTCTCCGGCCAGCCGTAGTCGGCGCCCGCGCGGAGGACGTTCACCTCGTCCCAGGTGCGGTGCCCGAGCTCGGAGGCGTAGGGCGTGCCGTCAGGTCCGAAAGCGATCCCCTGGACGTTGCGGTGGCCGCTGGAGTAGATCGGCGACTGGCCCGGATTGTCCCGGGGAACGGAACCGTCGACCGCGATACGCAGGATCTTGCCGTTGAGTGATCCGTCGGCGGCGGCGTTCTCCGGCTCGAAGGCGTCGCCGGTGCCGATCCAGAGGTGTCCGTCCGGTCCGACGACGATGCGGCCGCCGTGGTGGCGGTCGGCGGTCTGGATGCCGTCGAGCAGCACCCGGTCGACCGCGAGGGAACCGTAGTCGTCGGCGATGGTGAGCGCCACGATCCGGTTCTGGTCCGCTCCGGAGACCGATGCGAAGACCGTACGATCGGTCGCGAACCCGGGGGAGGCGACGATGCCGAGCAGTCCGCCTTCCGCGCTCGTCCGCACGCCGGGCACGACCCCGACCGTCTGCGGATCGCCGCCGCGGGCGGGGATCCGGACGATCTCCCCGCTGATGCGCTCGGAGACCAGCGCCGACCTGTCCGGCAGGAAGGTGAGTCCCCACGGCGCCTCCAGGCCCGTCGTCAGCTCGACCGGCTCGCCGAGGGTGGCGGTTCCGGCGCCCGGGACGGCGGTCGACCGTGCCGGCCGGAGTGGACCTGCCCCCGACTCGCCGGCCGGGTCCGCGCAGCCGCCGAGCGCTCCGGCGAGCGACGCGGCGACGACCGCCGCACGCCACCGGGAAGGTCGAGCCGGAAGGGGTCCGCCTGGGCTGTCCACCATGATCTACCTCCAGTAAGCGGCAAGATATGGACAACCTGTACACTACTGCCGTCGCACAGAAATGTACAAGGAGTCCACAAGAAGGGATCGTGGAATGCCCGAGAGCCCTGCCACCCGACGGGGACGCGGCCGCCGGCCGGCTGCCGAGGTGCGCGCCGCCGTGCTCGCCGCGGCGGGGCGCATCCTGTTGCGAGACGGCATGCGAGCGGTGACGTTCGACCGCGTGGCCACCGAGGCCGGTTCTAGCAAGATGACGCTCTACAAGTGGTGGCCGTCACCGGGCGCGCTCGCCGCCGAGGCGTACTTCGCGCAGAGCCGGAGCATGCTGGACTTCCCGGACACCGGCGACCTCCGCGCTGACCTGATCACACAGCTGAGCGCGTTCGTACGCCTGCTGAAGGACGAAGGCGCGGAGAAGCCCGTCTCGGAGCTCGTCGGGGCGGCCCAACTGGATCCCGCGCTCGCCCAGGCGTGGTCCGAAAGCTACGCGCAGCCCCGTCGCGAACTCGCCCGGGTACGCCTGCGGGCCGCCCAGCGACAGGGCCAGTTGCGCGCCGACGCGGACCTCGACGTCATCGTCGACCAGCTCTGGGGTGCCTGCTACCACCGCCTGCTCGTGCTCAGGGTGCCGTTCGACGAGTCGATCGTCGCGCGCCTGGTCGACCACGCGCTCTACGGGGCGGCACCGCGGGGCGCGTGACGGCGACGAGCGCGACCGTCCCCGTCCGGACCGTGGCGACCGGCCCGGCGCGCCCCCCGAGGCGCGCTCCGGACGCGCTCGGCGGGGTCGGCCGGGCGCGTCCGGAGCCGGTGCGCGATGCCCCGCGCAGCGGTCGGCAGGTCAGCTGGCGACGCAGCTCGGCGTGAGACCCGCGCCGCTACCGGTGCCCTGGAAGCCGAACTCCGTCGACTGCCCGGCGGCGATCCGTCCGTTGTAGCTCACGTTGGTGAACTGGACAGCGCCGGTACTGCCGCTGCGCTGGGCGTTCCAGGCATTGGTGATCGTGGTGCCGGACGGCAGGGTGGCACTCACCGTCCAACCGTTGGTGCCGGCCGAGCCGGCGGTGACCCGTACGGTCGCGACGAAGCCGCCGGTCCAGGAGTTCAGCGACACCGTCGCGGTACAACCGGCGGGTGGCGTGGTGGGCGGCGTGGTGGGCGGGGTGGTGGGACCGCCGGTCGGCGGAGCGCTGGGGGTGGCGGTGGGCGTCGGGGTGACGCCGCCGTCGGTGAGGCTGCCGGGCACCGCCAGCAGGGCGTTGTACCAGGTGGTGGCCATCTTGCTGTAGCCGGTCGCGTTCGGGTGCACGCCGTCGGCCAGGTCTGCGGTGGTCAGCGCCGCGTACATGTTGACCAGGTACACCTGCCGACCGGCGTTCGCCCGGCTCGCCACGATCTGCGGGATGGCCGCGTTGAAGCTGCGCACCTGGGCGTCGGTGCTCGCGGACCCGGCCGGGACGATCGTGGCGACGAAGAGCTTCGCCTCGGGCGCGGTGGTGGTGATCCGGTCGATCAGCGCGGCCAGCCGGTTCGGGGCGTTGGGCAGGTCGCGGTTCTGGAAGATGTCGTTGGTGCCGATGTGCAGCAGGATCGTGCGCGGCTGGTACGTGTTGAGCCAGTTGACGATGTTCGCGTCGATCTGGTCGATCCGCCAGCCGGAGTGGCCTTCGTGGTCACGGTCGCCGAGACTCGCCGGGCCGTTGGCCTGGGAACCCACGAAGTCGATCGTGTAGCCGCCGGCAACCACCTTCTGCCACAGGTCGATCCGGTATCCGCCCGGCACGTTGAAGCCGTCGGTGATCGAGTCGCCGAGCGGAAGCACCCGGACCCCGGCCGCCGCCTCCACCCGGTGGCCGGTGTGCAGCAGGATAGCCGCGGTCGCCAGGACGACCGCCAGCAGGACGCCGGCGCAGCGGCGCATGGTCGTGGACATAGCCACCCACCTTCCGAGACATTCATGGCCTTCAATCGAAACTATCGAATGTCCCGTCCCCGCCTCCCAACCCGCGGGTGCGGACCTGAGCGGCGAACGCGCCGCCACATGCGCCGAACGGGCGAGCGGGCATCGCGCCCTCTCGCCCCGGCTGCCCGCAGCCGGCCCGCAGCCGACCCGGCCCGCAGCCGACCCTCAGCCGACCCGGTCCCGGAACGTGAAGATGAGGTCCCGGCTCTCCTTGCGCTCGATCGAACTGATCCCGCTGATCCCCAGTTCCTTGCCGTAGCAGAGGACCAGATAACAGGCGGCGGTGCCGTTCTCGGAGCCGAGAATCAGCGAGAAGTACGGGCTGTCTTCCGGGAAGGTGCCCACCAGTTCCTCATAGGTGTTTCGCTGCCAACGGACATAGTCGAGACTGCTGGTCAGGGATTCACTGCTGGCCTGCTGCCGCATCAGGATCCGCAGGCCCGGGAGCCCGCCGTCAGCACCGTCCCGTTGGTGTTGCAGCCGGTACTGGCAGTAGTAGATGTCGGCGTTGGTCAGCGGCTCGCCCTGCGCTCCCTTGTTCTGCCACGACAGTATGGTGCCCTGGGCCGGCAGCGGCGTGTTCTTGTATCCGTGGCTCGGCTGCACGACCCCGCCCGACCAGCGGCTGTGCAGGGTGCGCTTGGTTGGCGAGTCGTCGTGCTCCTCAATCGTCGTGCAGTATTCGTGGAAACGGCCTTCCGCCTGGCGTCCGGGCTTGCCAGCCCGAATCAGCTCCAGCCGGGCAGTGCCCTTCCTGAGGCATTCCTCGTACGATTTTTGCCACGCCGCCACCCGTTCCTTGGTGCTCGGTGCGTCCCTGAACGGCGGTCTGTCTGCCGTAGGCTGTGGTGGAGGCGGTGGGATTCGCGGAGGGGACAGCGGCTCTTCCGACATTCCTGGACGGCTCCCTGTGCGATATGGAGAGAGGCCGGAGATCGCCGACCGCCCGATGCCGCCGCAAGAATTTCACGTTCACCGACCGGCGCCGCTGCTATGTCCTTGATCTGATAAATGCGATCGTTCTCGTTCGGGATCAGCCGAGCCGGAAGTCCGCCACCCGGATCGGGGACGGTGTGGTGCCGCTGGAGCCGCGCTGGTAGAGGATCGACAGCACGCCGTCGCTCTCCACCCGCATCCGGTCCACGATCACCTCGCCGAAGGCGTTCAGCCCGGCGCCGTCGAAGCGTACGGTCCAGTCGGTGTAGCCGCTGGCCCGGCTGGCGGTGACGATCCGCCCGTACGGCAGCACGACGTAGGCGTTGTCGGCCGCGTCGAGGACGATCTGGGACCGACCGGTGGCGTTGAGGGGCACCGGGATCTCGATCTTGCGCCAGACCCCGGACGAGTTGCGGAACAGGTGGAAGGCCCGACCGTTGGCCCGACGCGCCGAGGCGTACGAGGTGACGCACGAGGTGAACCGGCCCGGTACGTAGCTGATGATCACATGCGGGTTGCCGGTCGAGTCGACGTCCTGGCTCTCCTGGTTGATCAGCCCGTAGTTCGGCGGCAACGGGTCGACCACCAGGCCCGGGCTGGAGATCGACACCAGGTTGCCCGAGTTGGTGGTGCCGACGATGGTCCCGACGTTGTTGCGCCAGGTCCGACCCTGGTCGTCGCTGTGGACGTACCCGGTGTCGTGGTTGGTCAGGCCGCCGCTGTTGCAGGTGACGGCGGAGTTCCCCTCCCGCCAGGTGAACGACGCGTGCAGCCGGCCACCCGGGCCGTAGGTGAGCCCGTGCAGGTACATGTTCCGGGTGGTGCTGGTGGCGCCGTTCGCGCTGTACGACCCGGTCGCCGACGACCAGCGGCCGAGCCGGCGCCAGGTGGAGCCGTCGTACTCGGCGAGTTCGTTGGTGCCGTTGCCGGACCGCCCGGTCCGGTAACTCAGCTGGAGGCGGTTGCCGGGCGCGACCCGGAACTGCGGGTACGTCATCGCGCCGAGCCCGACTCCGTCCAGGCTGCGCTGCACCGCGCCGAACCGGCTCGCCAGCCAGCTCCGCGAGCCCGGCGCGGAGACCAGCCCGGCTTCGGACCTGACGTAGTAGATCTCGCTGTCGTGGGTGTCCATCGCCACGTGCAGCCGGCCGTCGCCGGGCGAGATGCCGAGCGCGATGGAGTTGTGCGAGTCGTTGCTGGTCAACCGGTGCGGCAACGACAGGGTCTGCCACGCCCCGGACGGCAGTTGCCGGCGGGCGAGCACGGCGTGCCGGGTCGAGGTGTACCAGGCGGCGTACTGGTAGCCGGCGTGGCTGACGATGCCGTCGCCGTACGAGTTGTTGTTGACCAGTCCGTCGTAGGAGACGAAGTAGAGCGCGGCGGGGTCGAGCTGGGTGTCACCGAGCCGGGTCACACCCGGGGCGGCCGCGGCCGCCGGACCCGGCGGGACCAACGCCGCTACGGCGACCCCGAGGACGAGTGAGGCCGCCGACGCGGCCCGACGGTACGACGGGGCGGGCATGGCTTCTCCCTCGCGCCGGGCGCCACCGGGCGCTCCAGATGAATGGATTCAATTTACATCTACATCCATCAATCTGGAACCCGTCGGACCGGCCCACCCGGACGGGATGCCCGGCGGGTCAGGATCGACGAGCCGTGGTCTCCTCCCGGACCACGAACCGGATCGACCTGGCCTCGGTGATGCAGGCCCGCAGCGGGGCGGCCAACTCGCGGTGCCCGGGGCTGCGCTCCCACGCCTCGAAGTCGGCGAGCGACGCCCACTCACTGGTGATCAGCCACTGCTCGGAATCGCTCGACGCCTCGCAGACCTGGTCCACCAGGTGCCCCGGCACGCCTTCGGCCACCTGGTAACGGATCTGCTCGTACGCCTTCAGGAAATCCTCGGTCCGCTCGCGCGGCACCCGGATCAGGAACAGCACCCTGGCCTTCGACATCCCGGTCGTCCTCTCCGTTCTCCCCCGGCCTACGCCGGTCCGCGCCGGACCACCACGGCGCTGTTGAAACCGTCGAACCCGCGCGCACCGACCAGCGCCACGTCGACCCGCCGCGGCCCGGACTCCCGGACGAAGTCCAGCTCGCAGCCGGGCGCCGGACGGTCCAACCCGGCCATCGGCGGCAGCGTCCGGTGCCGGATGCCGAGCAGCGCGGTCGCCACGTCCAGCGCCGACCCGCCCTGGTGCGCCCGGCCGATCAACGGCTTCTGGGTGGTCACCGGCGGTGGCCGCGTCCCGAACACCGTCCGCAGCGCCTCGGCCTCACTCCGGTCGTAGCGCAGCACCCCCAGCGCGTCCGGGAAGACGACGTCGACCTCGGCCGGCGCCACCCCGGCCCGGTCGAGAGCGAGCCGCATCGCCCGGGCGTACTGCACCGGGTCTCCGGCGGCGCGCCGGCCGGTGTGCCGGGCGTCGTGGCTGGCCCCCCAGCCGGCCACCTCGGCATAGCCGGACACCCCCCGGGCCCGGGCGTGCGCCAGGTCCTCCACCACGAAGACCGCCCCGCCCTCCCCCGGCACGTAACCGCTGGCCGTCACGTCGAACGGCCGGTACGCCAGCGCCGGCTCGGGACAGGTGCTCAGCAGTCCGCTGCGCATCTGGCAGGTCAGCGCATACGGGCTCAGCGGACACTCGGTGCCACCGGCCAACACCACCGGGGTGCCCCGGCGGACCATCCGTACCGCGTGCGCCAGGCTGTCCAGCCCACCCGCGGACTCGGCGGCCAGCACCCCGCACGGGCCCTTGAACTGGTGCCGGATCGAGAGCTGGCCGACGCTCGCCGCGTAGAACCAGGCGATCGACTGGTACGCCCCGACGGTGCGGGCCGGGCCACGCCAGAGCCGTTGCAGTTCCCGCTGTCCGAAGAGGTTGCCGCCGGAGGCACTGGCCAGGGTCACCGCGTACCGGTACGGATCGTCGGCCGTCTCCGGCAGCCCGGCGTCGGCGAGCGCGAGCCGGGCCGCCGCGAACCCGAGGTGCGTCCACCGGTCGGTCTGCACCAACTGTCGGTTGTCGGCGTAGTGCAGCGCGTCGAAGCCGGCCACCTCGCCGGCGAGCCGGCTCGGATAGCGTTCCGGGTCGAAAAGGGTGATCGGGCCGATCCGGTTCTGCCCGGCCACCACACATTTCCAGTGCGCGTCCGCGCCGATGCCGCTCGGCGCCACCACGCCGATCCCGGTGATCACCGCCCGACGCCGCGCCCCGGCCCCCTCCGTCCGGCCGGTCACCCGGCTGCTGCCGCGCACCCCGGCCGTCACCGGGCTGCTGCCGCTCACCGGGCCGGCCCGGTGAAGCGGGTGAAGACCATCGCCGACTGGAACCCGCCGAAGCCGCTGCCGACGGAGAGAGCCACCCGCACCGGTACCTCCCGGGCGGTGTTCGGCGTGTAGTCCAGGTCGCACTCCTCGTCCCGGTTCGCCCAGTTGGCCGTCGGCGGCACCACCCCGTGCTCGATGGCCAGCGCGCAGGCCGCCATCTCGATCGCGCCGATCGCACCGAGCGAGTGCCCGACCATCGACTTGATCGAACTGATCGGCACCTGGTACGCCGCCGCACCGAGCGCCCGTTTGAAGGCGGCCGTCTCGTGCCGGTCGTTCTGCCGGGTTCCCGAACCGTGCGCGCTGACGTACGACACGTCGGCCGGATCGCACCGGGCCTGCGCCATCGCGTCGTCGATGGCGAGTGCCATCTCGACACCGTCCGGGCGCAGCCCGGTCATGTGGTAGCCGTTGCTCCGGTTGGCGTATCCAGCGGCCTCGCAGTAGACCCGGGCCCCGCGCCGCCGGGCGTGTTCGGCCTCCTCCAGCACCAGCACGGCGGCGCCCTCGGCGAGGACGAACCCGTGCCGGTCCCGGTCGAACGGCCGCGAGGCGTGCGCCGGGTCGTCGTTGTCCGGCGTGGTCGCCTTGATCGCGTCGAACGAGGCGACGGTGACCGGCGAGATCGGACTGTCCGAAGCGCCCGCCAGCACCAGGTCCGCCTCGTCGTCCTCGATCAACTGTTGCCCGTAGCCGATCGCGTCGATCCCGGAGGTGCAGCCGGTGGAGATCACCTGGGCCGGGCCGTGCAACCCGTGCCGGCAGGCGACGTCGGCGGCGAGACTGCTCGGCATCAGGGCCTGGTAGAGGAACGGGCCGGCCCGGTCCGGATCCACCAACCAGTCCGCACCGGAGTCGCTGACCTGCACGTACTCCCGTTCCAGCAGCATGGTCCCGCCCACCGCCGAGCCGAGCACCACTCCGGCGCGCTCCCGCGTCGCGTCGGTCAGCTCCACCCCGCTGTCGGCCAGCGCCTCGATCGACGCGGCCAGCGCGAACTGGACGTAGCGGTCTGCGCGCTGTCGCTCGGCGACCCCGAGTCCGGCCCGGACCGGATCGAAGTCGCATTCGGCGGCCACCTGGGAGCGGAACGGCGACGGGTCGAAGAAGCTGATCCGGCGGGTCGCCGTGCGGCCGGCGGTGATCGAGGCCCAGAACTCCTCCCGGGTCGCCCCGCCCGGCGCGACCACTCCGATCCCGGTGACCACGCTACGGCGCCGGCTCACGGTCCGGCCTCCGGCCCACCGACCACCGCACCCGCCGCCGGCTGGTCGGCACCATCCGACCGCGCCACCGGGACGCCGTTCTCCGGCCGGCCCGACGCCGGTTCGGTGGCCGACGGTTCGGTGTCGACGTGCCCGAGTTCCGGGCGCGGGGCCAGCGGTCCGAGTTGGAAGACCACCTCGGCGGGTTCGTCGGCCACATTGCGGAGCCGGTGCCGGACGTTCACCGCCACGTACAGTGCCTCCCCGGTGCCGACCGGCACCGGCTCGCCGTCCAGGTCCACCACGATCGCGCCCCGGGCGACATAGAGGAACTCCTCGCTGTACGGGTGGTAGTGCTCGGCGATCCGCTCGCCGGGGGCCAGATTCGCCACCCCCAGGAAGCCGGATCCGCTGCCCACGGTGCGGGGGCCGAGCAGTACCCGGATCTCGCCACCCCGGCGGCGGTCCGGGGCGACGTCGCGGGCGGCCACCCACCGGCGGCCCGGCTCACTCATCGCCGACCCCGGCGGTCGACGCGGCCGGTGCCGACGCGGTCGCCGCCACCTCGGCGGCGATCCGCTCGATCCTGTCCCGGATGATGTCCAACTGGATCCGGCTGTTCGCGTTGATCCGGTCGGTCATCTGGGCTGTGGTCACCGGTGCCGTCGGGCGCATCTCGAAGTCCTGCGTCCAGGTCATCCGGGTCCCGCCCGCCACCTCGGCGTAGCGCCAGTGGATCCGCATGTACTCGAACGGCCCGGTCTCGACCCGGTGGGCGTGCACCTCGCGGCGAACCGGATCGGCGGTACGTTCGCTGACCCAGCTCCAGGTGACCCCGTTCTCGTCGGGATACATGGTCAGCCGGAACCGCACGGTGTCGCCGCGCCGCTCGATGATCTCCACCGACTGGTACTCGGTGAAGAGCCCGGTCCAACCCGCGACATCGTTGGTCAGGTCCCACACGAGTGGCAACGGGGCCGCGATGCGGACGCTGTTCTCGGTGTGGCCCGGCCGGCCCGCACCGGCGGCGGGGGCGACCGACGGCTCGTACTGGTGCGCCACCACCTCGGCGACCTCCGCGATACTGAGCCGCCCGGCCTCCTCCGGAAGCTGGATCCGGTAACGGTCCGCCACCACCGCCTGTAGTTCGAGCAGTGCCAGCGAGTCCATGCCGAGTTCCTCCAGCGAGGCGTTCGGCGCGGCGGCCGCGGCCGCCGGGTCCAGCCCGCAGTGCCGGACCAGGATCGTGGTGATCTCCGCCGCCGTCACCGGCGACGATCCCGGCTCGCGCTGGGTCAACGCCGGCTCCTGCTGGGTCGACCCGGTCAACGCCGGTTCCTCGTGCCTGACACTCATCTGGTCCTCCTGGAAAGGTTGGCGATAGTGGGCGGAGCGATCCCCGCACCGACGGAAGCACCGACCGGGGCACCGATCGAGGCACCGACGGACGCCTCTGGACCGGCAGGACCGCCCCGAGCCGACGAATCGGCGGTGTCCAGCAGCCGCTCGACCAGTCCGGTCGAGTACCGCCCCTTGCGGAATCCCGCGTCGTCGAGCACCCGGCGCAGGAACGGGATGGTGGTGCGGATGCCGGGCCCGTCGACGTCGAACTCGTGCAGCGCCCGCTCCATCCGGCCGAGCGCCAGATCCCGGTCCGGCGCCCAGACCACCACCTTGGCGAGCAGCGAGTCGTAGTACGGCCCGACCAGGTAGCCGGGGTAGCCGTGCGTGTCCACCCGGGTGAACGGACCGCTCGGCGGAACGAACCTGCCCAACCGGCCGGGGGTCGGTGCAAACCCCCGGCCGGGGTCCTCGACGTTGACCCGGCACTCCAGCGCGACGCCGGTTATCCGGACATCCTCCTGGCGCAGCCGCAGCGGCACGCCGGCCGCGATGTGCAACTGCTCGTGCACCAGGTCGACCCCACTGATCATCTCGGTGACCGGGTGCTCGACCTGGATCCGGCAGTTGACCTCCATGAACGAGAACCGTTCGGCCTCGTCGACGAGGAACTCGAACGTTCCGGCTCCGGTGTAGCCGGCCCGGAGCGCGCCGCGCAGGGCGGACTCGGCGAGCGCGTCGCGGGTGCCGGCCGAGATCGCGGGCGCCGGGCCCTCCTCGACCAGCTTCTGGTGCCGCCGCTGCACCGAGCAGTCCCGGGTGCCCAGGTGGACGGCGTTGCCGTACCCGTCGCAGAGTACCTGCACCTCGACGTGCCGGGCCTGAACGAGATACCGCTCGACGTAGACCCGGTCGTCGCCGAAGACGGCCTGGGCGGCGATCCTGGTCCGCTCGTACGCCGCGCCGAAATCGTCGGCCGACCGGACAACCGTCATCCCGCGTCCACCGCCGCCGGCGGCACACTTGATGATCACGGGATAGCCGATCCCGTCCGCGGTCTGCCGAGCCTTCGCCGCCGTGTCGACGGTCGCCAGGCTGCCCGGCGACAGCGGGAGGCCGGCCTCCCGCATGAGCGCCCGGGCCCGCGCCTTGTCGCCGAGGGCGACCATCACCTCCGGCGACGGTCCGATGAAGACGAGCCCGTTGTCCGCACAGATCTCGGCGAAGTCGGCATCCTCGGAGAGGAACCCGTACCCCGGGTGCACCGCCTGCGCGCCGGTCCGGCGGGCAGCCTCGACGATGGCGGCGGCGTTGCGGTAACTCTGCCGGGCCTCCGGCGGGCCGATGCAGACCGCCTCGTCGGCCAGCCGGACGACGGCCGAGTCCCGGTCCGCGACCGAGTACACCGCCACGGTGCGGACGCCCAGTTCACGACAGGCCCGGGCCACCCGGAGCGCGATCTCGCCTCGATTGGCGATCAGGATCTTCTCGAACATCGCCGCACCGTCCTGGAAGTCATGCGGGTAGCAGGGCGATCAGTGGCTGCCCGAACTCGACCGGCTCGCCGTCCCGGACGAGCACCTCGGCGACCCGGCCGACCTGGTCGGCGACCACCTCGTTCATCAGCTTCATCGTCTCGACGATGCAGACCACCTGACCGGGCTCCACCCGGTCGCCGACCTCGACGAACGGCGCACCGCCGGGTTCGGCGGCCCGATAGCAGGTGCCGACCATCGGCGCGAGGAGGGTCCGGTGGCGGTCGCCGCCGACCACACGGTCGGCGGCGGCGTCCGGCACGGTAGGAGTACCGGCGCCGGCCGAGGCGTGGCCGGGCGCGCCGGCCGGGTCCGGCGGATCGGGTACGCCGTGCCACTCGATCTCCAGCACGGCGTCGCCACTGCGCAGGTGGATCCGGCGCACCGGCCCAGCCGTCTCGGCCAGCAGCAGATCGGCCTGGCGGCGCAGTTCGGCCAGTTCCCTCCCCGGGCCGTTCGGGGAGGCGGCCGGCACGCCGTTCGGGGAGGCGGCCGGCACGCCGTCCGGGGCTGGCGGCAGGGGGACGCCCCGGTCGCCCGCCGGCCGTTCTCCCGGCGCGGGCTGGGCCGCTCTGGCCGGAGCCGGCTGTCCGGGAGTCGCCGCGGCCGTCACTCCGGACCCGCTTCCGACCGTACGCTGGCCGCCGCACCGTAGCGGCGGAAGCGCATTCGACGACGCCGGACCAGCTCCCCTGCGGGTACGTCGCGCAGTGGTGCGAGGTTCTCCAGCAGCGCCCGTCGGAGCAGCCGGGCCGCCCCGACGGGATCCCGGTGCGCACCACCGGGCGGCTCGGCGACGATCTCGTCGGCGACCCCGAGCCGCAGCAGATCGGGTGCGGTCAGCCGGAGCGCGTCGGCGGCCCTCGGCACGGCGGTCCGGTCGTGCCAGAGGATCGCGGCGCATCCCTCGGGGCTGATCACCGAGTAGACCGCGTTGCGCAGCATCAGTACCCGGTCCGCCACGGCCAACGCGAGCGCACCACCGCTGCCGCCCTCGCCGATGATGACCGCGACGACCGGGGTCGGCAGCCCGGTCATCGCGAGGATGCTCTCGGCGATCGCCGCGGCCTGCCCCTGCTGTTCGGCCTCAACCCCCGGGTACGCACCCGGCGTGTCGATCAGCGTCACCACCGGCAGTCCCAGTCGGGCGGCGAGCCGCATGATCCGGATCGCCTTGCGGTAGCCGGCCGGGCTCGCCATCCCGAAGTTGCGGGCAACCAGCTCGCCCGCCTGGTGCCCCTTCTGGTGCCCGATCACGACGACGTACCGCTCGTCGAGTCGAGCCAGCCCGGCGACGACCGCCGCACAGTCGACCCCGAGCCGGTCGCCGTGCAGCTCGACGAAGCCGTCGAAGGCGGTGGCCAGGTAGTCCAGCGTGGTCGGCCGGCCGAGGTGCCGGGCGGACCGGACGATCCGCCATGCGTCGGTCGGGTCGCCGGTGCCGGGGGCACCGCCCCGCGCCCGGACCCGCGGGCCGGTCACCGCAGCCGCGAGGCCGGCCACGTCAGCCGGCAGACCGGCGACGCCAGCCGGCAGACCGGGCATGCCAGCCGGATGGCCGGCCAGCGGCGGTGGAGGCGCTCCGGTCGCGCGGTCCGGAGTCGCGGCCGCACCGGCCGACCGGCTCCGGGTCGGCGCGGCGGCGGCGAGGAGCCAGCGCAGCCTGGACCGCAGCGACCGGCGCTGCACCACCATGTCGACCTGGCCGTGCCGGAGCAGGAACTCGGTGGTCTGGAAGTCGGCCGGGAGCGTCTGCCGGATGGTCTCCCGGATCACCCGGGGACCGGCGAAGCCCAGCCGGGAACCGGTCTCGGCCAGCACGATGTCGGTACAGGTCGCGAAGGACGCGGCCACGCCGCCATAGGTGGGGTCGGTGACCAGGCTGACGCTCAGCAGCCCCGCCTCGCGCAGCGCGGCGATCGCCTGGCTGATGGTGGCCATCTGCATCAGCGCCAGCACACCCTCCTGCATCCGGGCACCGCCGGAGGCGGTGACCAGCAGCAGTGGCAGGCGGTCGGCTAGGGCGCGCTCGGCGGTCCGGGTGATCAGCTCCCCGGTGACCGAGCCCAGGCTGCCGCCGAGGAATCGGAAGTCCATCACGGCCAGCGCCAGCCCGTACCCGCCGAGTGTCGCGGTACCGCAGAGCACGGCCTCGGCCAGACCTGTGGCCGCGCGGGCGGCGGCGAGCCGATCCGGGTACGGCACCGAGTCGACGAACCCGATCGGGTCGACCTGGGCCAACCGGCCGGGCAGCTGCCGGAACGTGTCCCGGTCCACGAGCTGCGTAATCCGCTCGGACGCGCCCAGCCGGCGGTGGTCGCCGCACTCCGGACAGACGTCCAGGTTGCGCCGCAGCCGCTTGCGGTAGAGCAGCGCCGGGCAGGAGCGGCAGCGGATCCAGGGCTGCTGGTCGAGGTCGGCGTACCGGCGTGCGGCGGTGCCGGCCGGCGTACCCCCGGTCATCGCCGTATCCCGAGGTCGGCCGGGGCGTCCCAGCGGTAGAAGCAGCGCGCCATGGCGTCCGCCGGCACCCGCCAGTTGGCCAGGTACGGCGTGATGTGCGCGGCCAGCCGCTCGCTGACCCGGACGAACTCGGGGTGCTGGCGGACGTTCTCCACAGCCGCGGAACCCGGGTTCTCCGTCTCGATCAGGTGCACGTACAGGTCGTGCAGCCGGTAGAGCGAGCGGTGCCGTACCCCCACCAGCCGGGGCAGGTCGGTCCGGTCCGACTCGGCGAAGATCTGCGCGACCTGCCCCTCGGCCTCCGGCACGACCTTCGCGACGATCAGTGAGCGATCCATGGCGCAGCCTCCCTGGGCGATTCCCGCGCTCCGGATGGGTGACACCGGCACCCGGCCGCGACAAGAGCCTCTCCCCCGGCTTCTCCCCCGACTGCGACCTTGTCCGAACGACTGGGGACCACCCTGCCGATCGGGTGTCAACGCAGTGTCACCCGATCGCGTACAACCGCACCCCGGCATGGTGACGCTCCGGTGACGGCGGTGTGGGCACTATGCCCGTTCGCCGACGCTGATGCGGCCCCGAGTCAGCGCGGTGACGATCGATAGCGTCCACTTATGCCCAGCTCAGAGCCATGGTGCAGCGCCGAACGGGCGGGTCGTATTACGGACCGGCGGATTGACCGAGCGTGACGGCGATTGATAATCTTCGTCACGCTTTGTGGTGTCGGGCCCGATCGGGCGCGACCTGCGGAGCGGGCGTCGGCAGACCGGAGCGCTGGACAGGGCGTCCGGCAGAGCGGACCTCGGGACACGGGTTCCGGGTGCAGGAGGGTGGGCCGTGACTCCTGAGCAGAGCGTGCCGCACGACGCGCGGCGGCGGACACCGGCCCGCCCCTCCGAGCGCCAGTCCGGCCGGGAGCCCGGGCAGGGCGGCGCGCAGCCGGAGGCGGTCCAACTGTTCCTGCTGGACGGGTTCAGCCTGCTGCACGACGGGACGCCGGTGGTCGTACCACGCGGACTGCAGCGGATCATCGCCTTGGTCGGATTGCGGCCGGGCGCGACCCGGGCGCACCTGGCCGGTCTGCTGTGGCCGGAGACTCCGGAGGAGCGGGCGATGTCCTCCCTGCGGACCGCGCTGTGGCGGCTGCGCCAGGAGGGCAGTTGTCCGGTGCTCACCACCGGCGACACGGTCCGGTTGGATCCGGCGGTACGGCTGGACATCGACGACCTCGTCCGAGCCGCGGAGCGGGTACGCGACGGCGGCGACCCCCGCTGGGCGGCGAAGATCCGTGGCGCTGGCCGGCACGACCTGCTCCCCGGCTGGTACGACGAGTGGGTGCTGGTGGAGCGGGAGCGGCTGCGCCAGCTCCGGCTGCACATGCTGGAGGACATCGCCCGGGGACACCTGGAGGCCGGGCAGCACGGCGAGGCGTTGCAGGCGGCCCTCGAGGCGGTCCGCGCCGAGCCGCTGCGGGAGACGCCGCACCGTCTGATCGTCGAGATCCATCTCGACGAGGGGAACGCCTACGAGGCGCTCCAAGCCTTCTACGTCTACCGCGACCTGCTGCTGCGCGAGCTTCAGTTGGAGCCGTCCGAGACGATGTGCGAACTGCTCAGCGAGCTGCTCGCACCGATCGCCCGGCCGCCGGGGGCGCGGCTGTCGAATTCGCGGCCACCGTCCGGGCACGCCGGGGCGTACCCCGGCCGGTCGGTGCTGCCGGCGATGCCGGTACGGCGTTGAGCCCTGCCCCCGCCGCCCCGCACGGTGACCGATCCTGCGTGTCACCGCGCGCCAGCGCATCTGGTCGGCGGCGGTCGTTGACGGTCCGGTGACGGTGGGGTGACGTCGCCGCCGGCATGGTGGTCGGGCCCGATCGGACGGCCGGCAGGTCGTCCGGGCCGAACCGGGTCCGGACGCCCGCCGGACCCGGGTCCGGGGCACCGGTCCGGGGCAGTCGGTCGAGCCGGTGAACCGCGGTGACACCACGGCGACCCGAAGGAGTCCGATGAATCGCATACTGATCGTGGGCAGGATCGTCCCGGGCACCGAGGAGGAGATCGCGAAGATCCTCGCCGAGTCCGACGGCACCGACCTGCACACCGTCACCGGGGTACGGCACCGCTCGCTCTACCACCTCGACGATCTCTGCCTGCACCTGATGGAGACCGACGACTCCGCGCCGTCCCGGCTGGAGCAGGCGAACCGGCATCCGCTCTTCGTCGACGTGACACAGCGGCTGGGTGCGTACATCTCGCCGTACTCGCCGAACTGGCGGTCGCCGCGCGACGCGATGGCGCGGTGCTTCTACCGCTGGGACGGCCCGGGCGCGACGGCCGCGGAAGGGGCCTGATGCCCACCGCCCCGCTGCACGTGATCGTGATCGGTGCCGGTACCGGCGGCATGTGCCTGGCGCACGGCCTCCGCCGGGCCGGGATCAGCGTCGCGGTCTACGAACGGTACCGCGACCGGAGCGACGGTCTGCTCGGCTACCGGGTCGGAATCAACCCGACCGGCTGCCGGGCGCTGCGGGAGTGTCTGCCGCCGGAGCTGTTCAGCACGTTCCTCGCCACCTGCGCCCAGCCGCCCCGGTACTTCAACGTGCTCACCGGTCAACTGCACCGGACAGCCTCCTTCGCGCTGCGCCCCGAGGCCGATCCGACCAGCATCGACCAGTCGGTCTCCCGGATGACGCTGCGCCAGGTGTTGTTGACCGGCATGGACGACGTGGTGCACTTCGGCAAGACGTTCACGCACTACGCGCGGCGCGACGACGGGCGGGTCACCGCGTACTTCGCCGACGGCAGCTCGGCCACCGGGGACCTGCTGGTCGCCGCCGACGGCACACACTCCGCGGTACGCCGGCAGTACCTGCCGCACGCCGAGGTCAGGGACGCCGGGAGCATCAACATCGCCAGCAAGATCCCGCTGACCGAGCAGACCCGGAGCCTGCTCACCGAGGAGATGCACCGGGGCATCTCGCTGATCTTCGGCGCCGGCGGGGTGATGGGCGTACTGCACGTGATGGAGTTCAAGTGGGACCAGCGCGGCTCGGTCAAGTCCGGGGTCGGGGTCACCGAGGCCCGGCTGATCGGGCAGTGGCCGGGGCTGCTCTTCGACAACACCCGGGACTGCATCAACCTGATCGTCTGGAGCGCGGCGGACCGGTTCCCGCCGGACGTGATGCAACTGCGCGGCGAGCGACTCGCCGAGGTCGCCCGGCAGCTGACCCGGAACTGGCATCCGAACCTGCGCGAACTGCTGCGGCTCAGCGACACCGGCAGCGTCATCCCGATCAGGGTCGCCACCTCGGTACCGGTGCAGCCCTGGCCGAGCAGCAACGTGACCCTGCTGGGCGACGCGATCCACACCATGACGCCGGGGCGGGGGGTGGGGGCGAACACCGCGTTGCGGGACGCCGCGCTGCTGCACCGGCAGTTGGTCGCGACGGCGGCCGGCGCCAAGCCGCTGCTGGGAAGCATCGCGGACTACGAGACGGAGATGATCCGGTACGGCTTCGCCCGGGTCGCCGACTCGCTGCGTACCAACGGGACCAACGGCGACGACCCGATCTACAAGCCGGTGATCGGCCGGTTGGCGATGCTGGCCGCGCGCGGCTACTTCAGCGTGACCAGCCGGCTTCCGCCGCTGCGCCGCCGGTTCGTCGACGAGCTGTACAACTACCGCGGCGCGGAGACCTGAGCTGGTCGACCCCCGACCGAAGTGCTCACCGGCCCGCCCGACCCGGGAGCCCAAAACTATTGACATCGGCAAAGGATTTGTTGAAATAGGCAGATGACTTCTGCGCTGGCGCCGCAGGCGAACGCGGTACGCGACTTCAACCGCTTCTACACCCGGATCATCGGTGTGCTCGACGAAGGGATGGTCCGCACGCCCTTCTCGCTCACCGACTGCAGGGTGATCTACGAGCTGGCCCAGCGCCCGGCCACCGAGGTGCCGGCACTCCGCCGCGAACTGGGACTGGACCCCGGCTACCTGAGCCGCATCCTGTCCCGGTTCGCCGCCGACGGCCTCGTCGAGCGGAGCCAGTCGCCGGTGGACGGGCGCCGACAGGTGGTCGCGCTGACCGACGCCGGGCGCGCCGCGTACGAGCTGCTCGACGAGCGGACCCAGAACGAGATCGAGAGCCTGCTGAGCCGGCTCTCCGACCCGGATCGGGAACGGCTTGTCGAGGCGATGCGCACGATCCGTGGCCTGCTCGGCGAGGCGCCGCCACCCCGGGCATACCTGCTGCGACCGGCCGGCCCCGGCGACCTCGGCTGGGTGGTGCACCGGCACGGCGTCCGCTACGCCGAGGAGTACGGCTGGGACATCACCTACGAAGCCCTGATCGCCCGGATCGTCGCCGATTACGTCGACGGCCGCGACCCCCTCCGCGAGGAGGCCTGGATCGCCGAGCTGGACGGCGCACCGGTGGGCTCCGTCTTCTGCGTCCGCCGCGACGACGGGGTGGCCCAGTTGCGCCTGCTGCTCGTCGAGCCGGAGGCCCGGGGGCTGGGCATCGGCAGCCGGCTGGTCGACGAGTGCCTGCGCTTCGCCCGCCGGGTCGGCTACCGGGAGATCATGCTCTGGACCACCGACATACTCACCGATGCCCGGAGGATCTACGAGAAGGCCGGCTTCGAACTGCGCGAACAGGCCCCGCGTCACAGCTTCGGCCACGACCTGGTGGAGCAGACCTGGTGGCGACGGCTCTGAACCGTCGAGAGAACATGCGCTGCGCAGCACCGCTCGGCCGAAAGGCTTTCGGACGATGCCGGATCTTGACGTTGCCGGTGGAAGGCGGTTAGCTCGGGAAAGCGTTTACCGCTTGGCCACGGCCCCGAACGGCACCATCGCTCCCGCGCCCCGAAAGGCACCGACGCTCCATGACTTCCGCGCACGACACCACGGGCCGGCTCACCGTCACCCACGAACACGGCCGCCAGATCGTCGTCACCGCGAACGGCGTGGAGATCGCGACCTACGTGTACGGCTCCCCTACACCGGCCTTCGAGTCGCCCAAGCCGTACCTGCACCCGCTGCGCACCCTCGACGGCGCCCTGGTCTCGGCGTACCGGCCGAACGACCACCGGTGGCACAAGGGGCTCCAGATGACCGTCTCGCACCTGTCCGGGCAGAACTTCTGGGGCGGCAACTCGTACGTGCACGGCAAGGGCTACCTCGTCCGGGACAACGTCGGCCGGATGCGGCACGACAGCTTCGACGCCGTCGACGTCACCCCCACCGAGCTGACCCTGCGGGAGGCGCTGACCTGGATCACCTCGGCCGGTGAAGACTGGATCGCGGAACGGCGGGAACTGCGGATCCACGCGGTGGACACCGGGCGCGGCACCTGGACGCTCGACTTCGGCACCGAACTGCGCAACATCCGGGGCGCGGAGCTGCGGGTCGGCAGCCCGACCACGCACGGCCGGCCGAACGCCGGCTACACGGGGTTCTTCTGGCGCGGGCCGCGCGGCTGGACCGGTGGCGAGATCGTCACCGCCGACGGTGGTGGCGGGCCGGAGAGCATGGGCCGGCAGTCGCCCTGGCTCGCGTACACCGCCGAGCACGACGAGGTCGACGGCGGCGGCACCGTACTCGTCTTCGCCGGCACCTCCAGCGCGGCCGTACCGCTGAAGTGGTTCGTCCGCAACACCCCGTTCCCGGCCGTCAACCCCTCCCCCGCCTTCGACGAGGAGGTGGTGCTCGCCCCCGACGAGAGCCTCCGACTGCGCCACCGGGTGGTCTTCGCCGACCGGGCCTGGCAGCGGTCGGAGATCGAGGCGTTCGCCGCGGAGTACGCGCCGTGACCGGCGACGACGGCACGCCGCCGCCCTTCCCCGGCGCCGTCGGCATCACCAACCTGCGGGTCTATCCCTGGCAGGCCGACGACGGCCTGCACGGCGGCACACCACACGTGCACCTGTGCTGCACCGAGTGCTACGTGGTGGTGGGCGGTCGGGGACGGCTGCAGACCCTGACCCGGCGGGGCTTCGCGGAAACGGCGCTGGGTCCGGGCGACGTGCTCTGGTTCACCCCCGGCACCATCCACCGGGCGATCAACGACGACGGTGCACTCCAGGTCGTCGTGATCATGCAGAACAGCGGGTTGCCGGAGGCCGGCGACGCCGTACTCACGTTCCCGCCGGAGCAGCTCGCCGACGCGGCGACGTACCGGCGGGCGGTCTCGCTGACCGGGCCCGACGGGTCCGAACCGCCCTCGGCCGAGCGGGCCCGGGCTCGCCGCGACCTCGCCATCGAGGGGTTCGCCGAGCTGCGGCGCCGCTGCGCGGCCGGCGACACCGCCGCGCTCGACGACTTCTACGCGGCCGCCGCCGCCCTGGTCCGCCCGCAGCTCGACGCCTGGCGGGACCGCTGGGAGCAGGGGCCGGCGGCGGTGAGCCGGCAGACCGGGGCGGAGCTGGACGCGCTGCGGCGCGGTGACCACAGCCATCTCGCGGACGCCACCGTCACCCGGATCGCCCAACCCGAGCAGACGACCCTGGGCATGTGCGGCTTCCTCTCCCCCTACGACCCGCCGCGCCCCCGGCATGACTGAGCGGCCGGCAACACCTCGCCAAGGAGCACCTGTGGAACCCATCCGCGTCGCCGTGGTCGGGACCGGAAACATCGCCTGCCTGCACGCCGAGGCGCTGCGGCAACTCGGCGACGAGGTACGCCTCGTCGGTGCCGTCGACACCGACGGCGGCCGGCTGTCGACGTTCTGCGACCGGTACCAGGTGCCGGCCCGGCACCCCGACCTGGCCAGCCTGCTGGAGAAGGAGGAGCCCGAACTGGTGCACGTCTGCACCCCGCCCGCCTCGCACCACGAACTGGCCCTCGCCTGCCTGCGGGCCGGCGTCAACGTGCTGGTCGAGAAGCCACCGACGCGCAACCTCGGCGAGTTGGAGGAGCTGGTCGAGGCGGAGCAGCGGTACGGCGGAAGGCTCGCCACCGTCTTCCAGCACCGGTTCGGCAGCGGCGCGCTGCGGCTGCGCGCCCTGCTCGACGCCGGACTGCTGGGCCGGCCGCTCATGGCGGTCTGCCACACCACCTGGTTCCGCCCCCAGGCGTACTTCGACGTGGCGTGGCGCGGGCGCTGGGACACCGAGGGCGGCGGCCCGACCATGGGCCACGGCATCCACCAGATGGACCTGCTCTGCGCGATCCTCGGCGACTGGACCGAGGTCTCCGCCCTGGCCCGCCAGCAGGCCCGGCGGTCCGAGACCGAGGACCTGAGCATGGCCCACGTCAGCTTCGCCAACGGCGCGGTGGCCAGCGTGGTGAACAGCCTGCTGTCGGTCCGGGAGGAGAGCTACCTGCGGTTCGACTTCGAGCGGGCCACGGTCGAGCTGACCCACCTGTACGGCTACGGCGACGACGACTGGCGGATCACGCCGGCACCGGAGTACGCCGAGCAGGTCCTCGCGGCCTGGCGGACCGGCGCGGCCGGAGTCCGCAGCGGTCACCACGCTCAGTTCGCCCAGGTGGTCCGGAGCCTGCGCGCCGGCACCCCACCTCCGGTCACCTCGACGGAGACCCGCCGGACGATGCGCCTGGTCGCCGGGGTGTACGCGTCGGCGTTCACCCGCCGCCCCGTCCGCCCGGACGAACTCGGCGAGGATTCGCCGTTCCACCGGCGGATGCAGGGGGACGGTCCGCGTTGGTGAGCCGACCCGCCCGGGTCAGTGGCGGGGCGTGAACCGCACGAACGGAATGTGCCTGCCCACCTCGCGGTAGTCCGACACGCTCCCGTCCACCTCGAATCCCATCACCCGGCACAGCCTCCGGGCGGCCGTCGGGTGGCGGGGCGCGTACCTGGCCATGATCTCCGCGCCCACGTCGGTCGGAAGCGGCGCGGCGGTCACCTCGATCCTCCGGCCGCCGACCTGGATGGTGGCCTCGGGGGTCTTCATGACATTGCGGTACCAGTCCGCGCGGGGGCCGAACCCGGAGGCCGCCACGTAGCCGCGCTCGTCGTGTTCGACGACCTCGATGACCGCCTCCCGGCGGCGACCGGAAACCCGACCGACGTGGCTGAGCAGCATGACCCGGTCGCCCAGCAGCCGGCCGAGCCTCATCCGGTAGAACCAGATCGGTAGCCGCCACAGCCGGCGGCGCAGTCCGGACGGTGGGTCCGGCCTCCGGATGATCTCCATGGCCCGGATTCTCCTCGCATGGCTCGGTGGTCCGGATTCTCCTCGCACCGGCGGCGCGTCGGTAAGGCTAACCGACCGGGTGCCGGGGTTCGGCCAGCAGGTCCGGGGGTTCGGTCAGCAGCTTGTCGACCTCGGCGCCGGTCGGCATCGCGGCGGAGCCGCCGAGCCGGGACGCCACCAGCGCCCCGGCCGCATTGCCGAACCGGATCGTCCGATCCAGCGGCCAGCCGGCGAGCAGCCCGTGGCAGAGCGCGCCGCCGAAGGCGTCCCCGGCACCGAGCCGGTTGCGCACCTCGATCGGCACCGGCGGCACCTCGACCACCTCGTCGGCGGTCCGGGCGAGCACTCCGGACGGCCCCCGCACCACCGCCAGCCGTACGCCCCGGGCGAGCAACGCCGCGGCCGCCGCGTGTGGCTCCCGCTCACCGACCGCGGTGGCGCACTCGTCGAGGTTGCCGACCGCGACAGTGGCGTACCGGAGCGCCGACTCGTACGCCGCCCGGGCATCGTCTCGGGAGGGCCAGAATCCCGGCCGGTAGTCCAGGTCGAAGACGGTGTTCGGGGCACGTCCCCGGGCGCCGAGGGCGGCGAAGTGGGCGTCCCGGCTCGGCAACTCGCAGAGCCCGGTGCCGGTGAACCAGAAGACCCCGGCCGTCCGGATCGCCGGCAGGTCCAGCTCCTCGGGGCGGATCTCCAGGTCCGGCGCCCTCGGACAACCGTAGGAGTAACTAGGGAAGGCGTCGGGCGGGAGGACCTCGCAGAAGGTCACCGGGGTCGGCAGCCCGGCGACCGGGAGCACCCAGCGGTCGTCCACCCCGAAGTCGCGCAGCGCGCGGTGCACGTACTCGCCGAACGGGTCGGCGCCGGTCCGGGTGACCAGGGCGACCCGCCGGCCGTACCGGGCCGCCGCGACGGCGACGTTGGCGGCGCTGCCGCCGAGGAACCTTCCGAACGTCTCGACGTCGGGCAGCCGCGTGCCGGTCTGGAGTGGACAGAGGTCCACTCCCACCCGCCCCATGCTGACCACCTCGAACGAGGTCACCGCATCATGTAACCCCGACACGTCCGGGACGGTCAATATCTGTCGTACCCGCGACGGCGCCCGGGCGTGGCGAGTTACCGGAGGCGTCGCCCGTGCCCGGCCTCGATCCGGTCGGCGACGCGGGGTGCGACGGGCCGCTCGCCGCACGCCGTCCAGCGGATTCGGCTCACTTCGCGAAGATCTGGGACTCGTCCCGGAACGCCTTGAATTCCAGGGCGTTGCCGGCCGGGTCGCGGAAGAACATCGTCCACTGCTCGCCCGGCTCGCCCGCGAACCGCAGGTACGGTTCGATCACGAACCCGCCGCCACCGGCCCGGATCCGGTCCGCGAGGGCGTGGAAGTCCTCGATCGAGAGGATGAGCCCGAAGTGCGGCACCGGTACGTCGTGCCCGTCCACCGGGTTGCGCCCCGCGTCGGTCTGCCTGGCCGCCGGTACGACGTGCGTCACCACCTGGTGGCCGTAGAAGTCCCAGTCGACCCAGGCGTCCGCCGAACGCCCCTCGGCAAGGCCGAGCACTCCGCCGTAGAAGGCGCGGGCCCGCGCCAGGTCGTCGACCGGGATTGCCAGGTGGAAGCCGGGACGGGGGGCCGCGGTCATCGTCTGCTCCTCTCCGCCGGGTGTGGCCCGGCCTCTTCCGCCATCCAAGCATGATCACGTCGTCGGGATTGGTGCAGAATCGGCGGCCAGGAAACGGCCGACCACCCGGCGGACCGGTCGGGCTCGGACGACCCGGAACCGCACCGGCCCTCCCGGGGCGGCCTGGGCGACCTGCGGAAGGTCGTCCGGGTGCAGCACGCCGATCACCGGGTAGCCGCCCATGGTCGGATGGTCGGCCAGGAAGATCACCGGCGAACCGGCCGCCGGCACCTGCACCGCGCCGAGTACCAGGCCCTCGCTGCGCAGTTCCCGGCGGATCCGTCGGGGCAGCGCCGGCCCCTCCAGGCGTACCCCGATCCGGTTGCTGTGCGTGGAGACGTGGTAGCGGCTGGCGCCGAGGAGGCGTACCGCGTCGTCGGTGAACCAGTCCGTGCGGGGGCCGAGCAGGACCCGCAGGGTCAGCTCCTCGGCCAGGATGCCGGTCGGGGCGACGTCGACCGGGGCGGGCGGCCCGGCCGCTTCGCCCAGTGGCAGCCGGTCCCCGGCCCGCAACGGTGCGGGGCCGAGCCCGGAGAGCAGATCGGTCGACCGGCTGCCGAGTACCGGCGGGGCCGCGATCCCGCCGTCGAAGGCGAGATAGCTGCGCAGCCCGCGCCGGGCGGCGGTCACCTCGACGCGGGCTCCGGCCGGCACCGGTACCGGGGCCGACCAGCCCGCCGGCCGGCCGTCCACGGTGACCGGCGCCCAGGCTCCAGTCACCGCGACCGTGCCGGCCCGGCCGACCCGCACCGAGACTCCGGTGCCGGTCGTCTCGATCGTCGCCGCGTCGGGCGGATTGCCGACCAGCCGGTTCGCCAGCAGATGCGCCGGCAGGTCGAGTGCGCCCGAGCGGGGTACCCCGAGGTGCGCGTGCCCGGGTCGGCCGAGGTCCTGCACGGTGCTGAGTGCCCCGGGCCGGAGCACCTCGACGAAGCGTCCGGCGGTCATGCCGGCGACTCGCCACGCCCGGCGTCGTGCCGCGCCCGCGCACCGGGCCGGCCGCCGGCATCCTCGTCGACGCCGGCGATGCCGCCCCTGCCGTCGTCGCCGCCGCCCCTGCCGTCGTCGACGTCGACGTCTCGGAACCGGACCCGCGTCCCGGGGGTGAGCAGGGCGACCGGGTCCCGGTCCGGGTCGAAGAGGACCAGGTCGGTGCAGCCGAGCAGTTGCCAACCACCGGGCGAGTCCCGGGGGTAGATCCCGGCGTAACCGCCGGCCAGCGCGACCGAGCCGGCCGGGACCCGGGTCCGGGGCACCGCCCGCCGGGGCAGGTGGTACCGCTCCGGCAGACCGGTGAGGTACCCGAAGCCGGGGGCGAAACCGCAGAACGCGACCCGGTACTCGGGGGCGCTGTGTATCCGCCGCACCTCCTCCTCGGTGACCCGCCAGTGCCGGGCCACCTCGGCCAGGTCGGCACCGTCGTACCGGACCGGCACCTCGACCAGCGGCCCGTCCGGCGGCCGAGACGAACTCGGCCGCCAGCCGGCGAGCCGTCCGGCCAGCGCCGCCGGATCGTCGAGACCGTCGAGCAGCACGGTGAGTTCCCCGGGTACGACGTCCCGCACGCCGGCCAGTTCGCCCCGGTCCCGCCACCGGTGCAGGTCCGCGGCGAGCGCGGCGGTGTGCGCCGGCTCGGTCACCTCCACCAACAGCGCACGCAGCCCCACCGGGATGATCCGCACCATCGCACACTCCTCGTCGATGCCGGTGGTCGCCCGAGGGTCAGACGAACGGGGCGAGGCCGACGCCCGCATCCTGCAACGCGGTGCGCACCTGGCGGGCCAGTTCGACCGCACCCGGGGTGTCGCCGTGCACGCAGATCGACCGGGCGTGTACCGGCACCGGGGTGCCGTCGACGGCGGTCACCCGCCCGGTGGTGGCCATCTCGACGCAGCGCCGGGCGACCGTGTCCGGATCGGTGACCAGCGCGCCGGGGCCGCCGCGTTTGGCCAGGCTGCCGTCGGCCCGGTAACCGCGGTCGGCGAAGGCCTCCCGGACCGTCTTCAGCCCCAGCTCGGCGGCCTGGCGCAGCAGTTGCGAGCCGGGCAGACCGAGGATCGGCAGGTTCGGGTCGTACGCGGAGACGGCGCTGGCCACCGCCGCCGCCTGGGCCGGGTCGGTCACGGTGCGGTTGTAGAGCGCGCCGTGCGGTTTGACGTACCGGACCCGACCGCCCTCGCTGCGGGCGATGCCGTCCAGCGCGGCAAGCTGGTACAGCACGTCGTCGGAGAGCCGGTCGGGTTCCATGTCGATGGCCCGGCGACCGAAGCCGGCCAGGTCCCGGTAGCCGACGTGGGCGCCGATGCAGACGTCCCGGCTGATCGCCTCCGCGCAGACCCTGCGCATGATCGTCGGATCGCCGCCGTGGAAGCCGCAGGCGACGTTGGCGCTGGTCACGACGGAGAGCAGGGCCATGTCGTCGCCCAGCTGCCAGACCCCGAAGCCCTCGCCGAGGTCACTGTTCAGATCGAGGGTGACCGACATCGGAACCTCCCGGGGACCGCGGCGGACGCCGTCGATCCAGGCTGGCAGACTGTTGAACAATCCGTCAATGGTCATGTTCACTGGTGTCTGGTACTCGTGCCTCTCATAGCATGGACCTCCTCTTGATTGCGGGCCCGACGGTGTGAAGGAAGATGACCGCGTGACGTGGCTGGCGAAGCTCCAGGACGACCGCTCGTTGATCACGCGGGCGAGCACCGCGCAGCGGGTGGCGGAGGTTCTCCGGGTGCGGATCACCGAGGGAGCCCTGCTGCCGGGCACCCGGCTCTCCGAGGAGATGATCGGGGCGGCGCTCGGGGTCTCCCGCAACACTCTGCGGGAGTCGTTCCGGCTGCTGATGCACGAGCGGCTGGTGGTGCACGAACTCAACCGGGGCGTCTTCGTCCGGGTGCTCGAGGTCCAGGACGTGGTCGACATCTACCGGGTCCGCCGGGTGCTGGAGTGCGCGGCCGTGCGCGACGCCCGCAACTGCTCCGCCGAGGCGGTGGACGCGCTCGAGGCCGCGCTGGTGGCGGGCGAACAGGCGGCGGCGCAACAGCGGTGGTTCGATGTCGGCACCGCCAACATGCGGTTCCACCAGGCCATTGCCGGCCTGGCCGGCAGCCCCCGGATCGCGGAGATCATGCGGCAGGCGCTGGCCGAGATCCGGCTGGCGTTCCACGTGATGGCCGCACCGCAGACCTTCCACCAGCCCTATCTGGACCGGCACCGGGAGCTGCTGGAGCTGATTCGCGGCGGCGAGGTGGAGCGGGCACACGCGGTGCTCGACGCCTACCTGCGGGCCGCGGAGCGACAGCTCGTCGACGCGTACGCCGACGGGGTGCCGGAGAAGACGGCCGCGCGGCGCTGACCGGTCGGCGGGCCTCGGCGACCGGCCGGCGGTCAGACGGTGTGCAGGGCGTACACCCCGGCATCGGTGCCGACCCCGGCCGGCCCACCCAGCGCGGACCAGGCGCTGCCGTTCCAGCCGGCGACGTGGTTCACCGCCACCCCACCGGCGCCGGTGAAGAACCCGCCGGCGATGAGCCGGCCAGCATGGACGGCCAGGGCAAGCACGATGTCCTCGGTGCCGGCACCCAGCGCGGACCACCGGGATCCGTCCCACCGGGCGACGTAGTTCGCCGCCGCCCCGTCCGCCTCGGTGAACGTGCCGCCGACGACCAGCGCCGCACCGAAGACGGTGAGCGCCCGTCCCTCGGCGTTCAGCCCGGCGCCGAGCGTCGTCCACGCGCCGCCGCGCCACTGCGCGACGTACCCGGCGGCGGTGGAGCCGGCCTGGGTGAAGCCGCCCGTGGCCACCAACGCGCCGTCGTGCACGGCCAGCGCCAGTACGTCGCCGTTGAAGCCCGTGCCGAGCGTCGACCACGCGCCGTCGCGCCACCGGGCGATCCGGTTGGCCGCCGCGCCACCGGCCTGGCTGAACCCGCCGCCGACGATCAGCGCGCCGTCGTGCACGGCCAAATCCCAGACCGACGGTACGTCCACTCCGGTGCCGCCGGGCCCGGTCAGCGGCCACCACTCGGCCCCGTCCCACCGGGCGATGTGGTTGACGGTGACCCCGCCGGCGGTGCGGAACTGCCCCCCGACGAACAGGTCCCCCTCGAAGACCGCCAGCGCGTTGACGAAGTCGAGCGAGGTGGTCATCACTCCGGTACCCGACGAGCCGGTCAGCGGCGACCAGGTGCTGCCGTCCCAGCGGGCGATGCCGTTCACCCGTACCCCGCCGGCGGTGAGGAAGCTGCCACCGGCGATCAGGTCCCCGTCGTAGACGGTCAGGGCGGTGACCGAGCCGTCGGGTCCGGCACCCGACCCGCCGCCCGGCATCGACCAGGCGGAACCGTTCCAGGTGGCGAGGTGGTCGACGCTGGCGCCACCGGCCCGGGTGAAGGTGCCGCCCGCGTACAGGCCGGGGGCGGCGGCCGCCCGGGTGTCTGGATACACCGCAGCGGCGGCGGAGACCGGCTGCCCCGGTGCGGCGCTCGCGGCGCAGATCGCGGCCAGCGCGAACACGGAGAGTCCCCGCCGTAGCCTGGGTGTGCCGACCGCGGACATGCGCGCTCCCTCCGCCGGGTCCACCCGAATCAGGTCGGATCCTGCCAGGAAAAATACACGAGCATCAATGTTCGGGCAATTCGACCACCCGCCACCCCGCGCACCGGTCAGGGGCGCCGGGTCGGCTGGTGGAGCAGGCAGAACTCGTCGCGCTCCGAATCGACCGGTACGACGAACGGCGCGGCGCCACGCTGTCCCACCGCCGCCCGCCGGTCACCCGGAGTAATCACCCGGTCGGTTCTCGGCGTCGGGTCGCCGCGGTCCCTGCCGGGGTCGACCTGCAACCGGTTCCCGCCGGTCTGCTCCGGCGCCCCGGGCTGTGGCCCGGCCCTCGGTGCCGGGCTCGGCGGCTCACGGGCGGCGCAGCGTCAACAGGGTGATCTCGCTCGGCGCGAAGATCCGCAGCGGCGGACCCCAGAACCCGGTACCGCGACTGGTGTAGAGCCGGGTCACGTCGCCGTGCCGGGTCAGCCCGTGCACGGTCGGCTGGTCGAGCCGGACCAGGAGGTGGAACGGCCAGATCTGGCCGCCGTGGGTGTGCCCGGACAGTTGCAGGTCGACGCCGTGCGCGACCGCCGCACCGATCTGCTTGGGCTGGTGGGCCAGGAGCACCACCGGCAGGTCCGGATCGACGCCGGCCAGCGCGGCGGCGTGGTCGGGGCGGTGTCCGGGACGCCCCGACGATCCGGCGGTCGCGTCGTCTACGCCCGCCACCACCAGCCGGGAGCCGTTCCGCTCGACCACGAGGTGCCGGTTGTGCAGCGGCTCCCACCCGAGGTCCCGCATGTGGTCGAGCCAAGCCTGCGCCTCGCCGAAGTACTCGTGGTTGCCGGTCACGTACGTCCGGGCGAGCGCGGCCCGGACGTCACCGAGCGGCGCGGCCTGGGTACGCCGCTGCGCGACGGTGCCGTCGGCGATGTCACCGGTGTGGCAGACGATGTCGGCGCCGAGTTCGTTGACGGCCGCGACGACCCGTGCCGACCAGGCGGTCCGGTCGATCGGCCCGTAGTGGGTGTCGGTCAGCAGGACGATCCGGAGACCGTCCAGCCCGGGCCCAAGGCGCGCGATCGGCACCTCGACCCGGCGGACCCGGGGCAGCCGCATCGCCTCGACGTACCCCCAGACGAGCAGCAGTATCGCGACGACCGCGACCGCGGCGGCGGTGATCCGGGACCGGACCGGGTCGGCGACGCCGCCGGCCGCCAGTCCGGCCCGTAGCAGGTTGCCGAGCGCCGCCCAGACGAAGAGCACCCAGACCACGCCGAGCAGGGTGTCACCCACTCGGGCCGCCCAGTCCCGCCCACGGCCGTGCCCGAGGTACATCAGCACCGGTAGGGCGACGAGGGCCAGGACGAAGAGGGCGGTGCCGGCGGCGAAGACCGGGCCGGGCCAGTGCGCCCCGGCCGCGACCAGCGTCCACCAGGGCAGCCCGAACAGCAGGGCCAGCACGGCGGTCAGGGTCAGGCCGAACAGCAGTGGTCGCAGCAGCCGCCGGGCGGGCGCGACCGGTACGGTGGGTGCCGCTTCGCCGGCTGACACAGTGGGCCTCTCCTCAGCTCGTTCGGCTGGTCCCCCGGTGCGCCGCGTCCCCGTCGGCAGTGTCGCCGTCGGCGGTGCGCCGCGTCCCCGTCGGCGGTGTCCGTTGGTGGTGTCTCCGCCGCCGGTGTCTCCGCCGCCTGGGCCGGAGCGTCGACGCCCGGGTGCGTGCAGCATGACACGGGCGCCGCCGCATCGACCACGTTGCTGAGACCGGCCACAGCGAACGGTCTCCCGTCGGGCCCGGCCTAGACTCGGCGTGGAGGTGTATCCGCAGGCCGGCGGGGGACGGGAGGGCGATGATGTCGAGCCGACACGAGTCCAGAATCGAACGTCAGATCCGCGAGGCACAGGAGCGCGGCGAGTTCGACAACCTCCCCGGGGCCGGCAAGCCGCTACCCGGACACGGCGGCACGTACGACGAGAACTGGTGGATCCGGGACTGGGTACGCCGGGAGAACCTGACCGACGTCGGACCCGCGTCGTTGCAGATCCGCAAGGAGGCCGAGCAGTTGCCGGATCGGCTGGCCCGGGAGTCCTCGGAACAGGCGGTCCGGGCCATCGTGACCGCGCTCAACGAACGGATCCGGCTGGCCCGGCGCGGCCTGGTCGACGGGCCGCCGGTGGTGTTGCCGACCTTCGACGTCGAGCGGGTCGTCGAGACCTGGCGCCAACGGCGGGGACGGTAGCCGCACGACGGCGGAGCGGCTGCCCCGGCTGACCGGGACAACGCGGCCGGGCGGCTGCCCGGCCCGGACGGCCAGCCGGCCCGCCGCGGCAACCCCGCCGACGATTCGACGAGCCATTCGCGTCACTTCCACCAGGCGTCCAACCGTGCCAGCACGGCAAATCCGCCAGCCGAACGGTCGTCTTGTCGAGGCCGGCGCACGGCCAAAGACATAGCGTCGGCCGTCGCTGAGTACGAGTATCCGCAGGTCCCCTCTCCGGCTCCCCGGCGGGGCGACTCACCGGTCGGGCCCTAAACCGGTTCATGGCCGCCGCTCGGACCCGGGCTGGACCGCCGTTTCGGGCGTTCCGCCCCTGGCCACAGAGTCGATGTCGGCGGCTCGCCCTGAACCGGTTTACCCACTTAACTGTTCAGTTCCCACCGGCCCTTGTCGCGTCGTTGACAGCGCTGAAACCCGCGTGTACGTTCCCTGCAAGTCGCGCCGCCTATCATGCACTCCCCCAGGCGCGCCACTGTGCATCGCGCAATGTCAATGTGGACACCGAAAGGTGGGACGCGCATATGAGAAAGCACGGAATCGCCGGTGCCGCCCTCGCGCTCGTGCTGGCCGTGACGACGGGCTGTGGCGGGGGTGACGAGGAGAGCGGCACCGACGGTGCCGTCACCGGTGAGATCACGGTGCTGACCCAGCGCACGGACATCGTCGACACCGTCTTCCAGGACTACAAGAAGAGGTTCGAGGCGAAGTACCCCGGCACCACGGTCAAGTTCGAGGCGATCACGGACTACGAGGGCGAGGTCCGGATCCGGATGAACACCAAGGAGTACGGCGACGTGCTCCTCATCCCCAACTCGGTCACCACCGACCTGTTGCCGACCTTCTTCGAGCCGCTCGGCACCGTGGCCGAGCTGGAGAAGAAGTACCGCTTCGTCCGCACCGAGCAGCGTCTCGACGACAAGGTGTACGGCATCACCATCACCGGCAACGCCCAGGGCTTCGTCTACAACAAGAAGGTGTGGCAGCAGGCGGGCATCACCGCGCCACCGAAGACCCCGGAGGAGTTCCTCGGCGCGCTGGCCGCGATCCGGGACAGGACCGACGCGATCCCGCTCTACACCAACTACAAGGACAAGTGGCCACTGGGCCAGTGGGAGGGCAACCGGGGCGGAGTGAGCGGCGACCCCGAGGCGGCGATCAAGCTGGCCAGGGACGACGCGCCCTGGGCGCCCGGCAGGGAGCACCACATCATCGACTCGCTGCTCTTCGACGCGGTGCAGCGTGGACTGACCGAGCCGGACCCGACGACCACCAACTGGGAACAGTCCAAGGGCATGCTCGGCACCGGCAAGATCGCCACCATGATGCTCGGTTCCTGGGCCATCGTGCAGATGCAGGCCGCCGCCACCGACCGGGCGGACATCGGGTACCTGCCCTTCCCGACCCAGGTCGACGGCAAGTTCCACAGTGTCACAAGTGGCGACTACGACAACGGCATCAACGTCAACTCCAAGAACAAGGCGACCGCGCGGGCCTGGATCGACTGGTTCGCCGACGAGTCGAACTATGCGGTGGACCAGGGCGGCATCTCACCGCTGATCAACGCGTCGATGCCGAGCACCCTGGCCGACCTGACCGCCGCCGGCACCGAGTTCATCGAGTACAGCCCGGCGCCGAAGGGCGAGGAGGGGCTGGCCGACAAGATCGGCAACGCCGCCGAGATCGCGCTCTGGGACGGCACATACCGGCAGCGGATCGTGGACGCCGCCCGCGGGGCGAAGAAGGAGACCAAGGAGCAGATCTTCGCCGACCTCAACAAGAGGTGGGCAGCGGCCAGATCCAAGGTCAAGTAGCGAATCGACCCGGTCAGCACGCGCCGGGCGGGCGGTGGATGTCGCCCGCCCGCCCCCGGACGACCGCACGAGGGCGTGCGGCCCCGGTTCGATCCGGAAGGTCTGTGTTCCAGATGGCAGCTCCGACGAACACCGCGAGTCGCTTCTCCGGGTTGACCCGGACGCCGCGGCAGCGCCTCGGACCCACCGGCCCGCGCCGGCCGGTGTCGCGCCGCCGGAAGCCCCTCACGCCGTACCTCTTCCTGCTGGTGCCGGTGGCGCTGCTGGCCGTCTTCACCTACGTACCGGTCGTCAACATGTTCGGCTACAGCGTCACCTCCTGGAACGGCCTGAGCCCGACCAGGGAATTCGTGGGCGTCGACAACTACGTCGAGATCGCAACCCGCCCCGAACTCTTCGGAGTGCTCCGGGTCAGCCTCTACTACATCGGCGCGTCGGTGGTCCAGATCGCGCTCGCGCTCTACTTCGCCACCGTGCTCAGCTTCAACGTCAGGTTCCGCAACCTCTTCAAGGGAATCATCTTCTTCCCGTACCTGATCAACGGCGTCGCCATCGCCATGGTCTTCCTCTACTTCTTCCAGCCCGGCGGCACGCTCGACTCCGCGCTGCGGGTCTTCGGCCTCGGTGACCTGTCACAGCAGTGGCTCGGCGACCCGGAGGTGATCAACTATTCGCTCGCCGGTACCTCGGTCTGGCGCTACCTGGGGCTGAACTTCGTACTCTTCCTCGGCGCCATCGGGTCGATCCCGGCCCAGCTCTACGAGGCGGCCGAGATCGACGGGGCGAACCGCTGGGACCAGTTCCGCTTCCTGATCCTGCCCGGCATCCGGCCGATCGTCGGACTCTCGTTCATCCTGGCGATCTCCGGGTCGCTGTCGGTCTTCGAGATCCCGTACATCATGACCGGCGGCGCGAACGGCAGCGAGACGTTCGTGATCCAGACCGTCGACATGGCGTTCAAGTACTACAAGGTCGGTCTGGCCTCGGCGATGGCCGTCGTACTCCTCCTGATCATCCTGCTGCTTACCTGGATCCAGCGCCGGGTCGTACCCGACGAGAAGGTGAACCTGTCGTGAGCCCCACCGCCACCCGCTCCCCCGAGTCACCACCCCGGCGCCGGACCGGGGCCGGCGCCGCGCCGGGCACGATCGGCGGCCGGGTCGCGACGGCCCTCACGTACGCCTCCCTGGTGGTCGCCTCCCTGGTGGTGCTGACACCGCTGCTGGTCCTGCTGATGGCGTCGTTGAAGACGAACCAGGAGTTCATCAACGGCGCGCCGTTCGACCCGCCCGGCAACTGGTTCAACCTCGACAACTACGTGACGGCCTTCACCCGGGGCGGGATGCTGCGGGCCTTCGTCAACACGACGATCATCCTGGCCGTGTCGCTCGTCGGTACCGTCCTGATCGGCTCGATGGCGGCGTACGCCCTGGACCGGTTCGAGTTCCGGTTCCGCAGGACCATCATCATGCTGTTCCTGCTGGCCACCCTGGTGCCCGGGGTGACCACCCAGGTGGCGACCTTCCAGGTGGTGAACAAACTCGGCCTGTTCAACACCAGATGGTCCGCGATCGCGCTCTTCCTCGGCACCGACATCATCTCGATCTACATCTTCCAGCAGTTCCTCCGGGCGATCCCCCGGGAGTTGGACGAGTCCGCCGCCATCGAGGGCGCCAGCCACCTCACGATCTACTTCCGGATCATCCTTCCCCTGTTGAAGCCGGCGATCGCGACCGTCGTGATCATCAAGGGGATCACCATGTACAACGAGTTCTACATACCGTTCCTCTACATGCCGGACCGGGACCTCGGGGTCATCTCCACCTCGCTGTTCCGGTTCAAGGGGCCGTTCGGGGCACAGTGGGAGGTCATCTCGGCCGGGGTCATCCTGGTCATCATCCCGACGCTGGTCGTCTTCCTGCTGCTCCAGCGCTTCATCTACAACGGATTCACCAGCGGCGCCACCAAGTGAGCCCGGGTCACCGGGTACGAACGCCGCGGGCGTCCGGTCGCCTCGCTACCCTACGAGGGCTCTTCTCCCCTGACCTCTCCTGCTGGAGCCCAGATGCAGCGCGCCCTCGACGATCCGGTCGGACCCTCCGACCAGCCGGCCGGCCCCCTTGCCGCAGCGGAAAAGTCCGACGAACAGTCCGACGCCGACCCGGGCCGGGCCGCCCCGGAAACCGCACCGCACCGGGCCGACGAGCCGACGGCCACCCCCGGCGGCCCGGACACCGGCACCGTCCCGCCCCGCCGGACCACCGTGCGCCGAGGGCTGCTCGCGGTCAGACCGCTGCTCTTCGCCGCCGCCGCCGGGATTCTGGTACTGGCGATCGAGGCGCTCGCCCAGGCCGCCGGCTTCAATCCGTACTCCGGCCGGGTGCAGTACGGGATGCGGGCCGCTCCGATCGTCGTCGCCGTGCTGGCGGCCGGGTCCGTGTGGTGGGCCCGGCGCCGGGGACGGGCCTGGGACGCCGACCTGCTCCCGGCGCTGTTCGGCGGGCTCGGTGCGCTGACCGTCGTGGTCGGCCTGCACGGAACCCCGTACGACCTCTACGCGCTCGACGGCGACCAGATGTTCCGGACCGAGGCGGTCACCCGGTTCGCCGACTCGTGGCGGGGCGCCGACTACACCTACCGGGGCCTGCCGGCGTACTACGCACCGGCGTACTTCTGGGTGCTGGGTCGGACCGCCGACCTCGCCGGGCTCCCGCCATGGTGGATGCTCAAGTACGGCAGCATCGCGGTCGCGTTCCTCACCCCGCTCGTGGCCTACCTGCTGTGGCGCCGGGTGGTGACCGTCCGGGTCGCCGCGCTCATCTCGGCGACGCCGCTGATCGTCCCCAACCTCACCGAGACGTACTCCTGGCTCGTCCTGGTCGCCCTGGTGCCGTGGTGGCTCCAGGTCGGGCCCGGGCTGACCCGGCCGGGCCTGCGACGCTGGTCCCCGCTGCTGCTGGGCGCGATCGGCGCGGTGCTGTTCACCGTCTACTACTACTTCTTCTTCGTACTGCCGATCGTGCTGCTCCTGCACCTCGCCTGGTCCCGATGGCAGGGCCGGGTCGACTGGCGGGAGGTCGGCCGCCCGATCGGCATCCTCGGGATCGCCGCCCTCGGCTCGTCGCCGTACTGGGCGCCGCTGGCCTGGAACTTCCTCACCGCGCCGCACTTCGAGTCGCTGAACAACCGGTGGATCACGTTGAACTCGGGCAAGCTGGCCCTGCCGATGCTCGAACCGTCGGTGCTCGGCGCGCTGTGCCTGCTCGGCCTCGTCTTCCTGGTGGTGACCGCCCGGGAGGCGCTGTCCCGGGCACTGCTCACCGTGCTCGTCGCGCTGTACGTCTGGCACGTGGTCGGCTTCCTGTTCCTGGCCGCCGGCACGCCGCTGATGTCGTTCCGGATGCGCGAACTGGTGCCGACGGTGCTGCTGGCCGCGGCCGCGATGGCGGTGGTCCGGGCGGTCCGGTACGCCGCCGGCAGGTTCTCCGCCGAGCACGTCTGGCGGGTCGCCGCGACCCTCGGCGTACTGCTGGCGATCTTCGCCGGTGACCGCTTCGTCAACCTGGTACTAACGGACATCGGCAACGCGCACAACCGGGCCCTGCCGAGCGGCGAGTTGCCACCGTTCCACGAGCCTGACGCGAAGGCGTGGGGGACGCCGCCGGCCAAGCTGAGCGCGTTCATCGACGGCCGGTACCGGGGCACCGGACATCCGGTCGTGTTGACCGGGCACTCCGACCTGATGGCGCTCAACCCCTACTACGGGTTCGTGCAGTGGAACGCCAACTACAGCCACCCCACCGCCCAGTTCAACCGCCGGATCATCTTCCTGGAGGAGTTGGCCCGGTCGGGCACTCCGGCCGAGTTCGCCGCTCGGCTCCGGGACAACCCGTACGACCGGATCGACGTGGTGGTGCTGCACGTCGTCGAAGATCGGCTGGTCTTCAGGTTCCACGCCGACGACTTTCCGTTCGGGACCGCCCGCCGGGAGATCAGCTTTCCGCGCCGCCTGGTGACGCCGGAGCACTTCGAGGTGACCACGGTCAAGGACACCCTCGTCGCGGTACTGCGGTCGTAGCCCGGGGCCGGGGACCGGCGGTGTCGTAGCCCCGGCCGGGGACGGTGTCGTAGCCCCAGCCGGGGACCGGCGGTGTCGGCGGTCGGGCCGGTCGGCGGTATCGTCGTGCGGTGCGTGCAGACGGCGTCGGCCGGAGCCCGGCCGGCCGGCCACGGACCTCCTCGCGGACCGACTCCCCCGACCGGCCCGGCCAGACCAACCGGCCGGCCCGGACGGACCGGGCCGGCCAGACCGGACGGGCCGGCCCGGCGCGGGTGGGCAGAACGCTGCGGGTCAGCACCCGCAACGCCAGCTTCCAGCAGTGGTCGGCCCTGCTGACCAACCGCACGAAGCGGCAGCGGGCCGGCGAGTTCCTGGTGCAGGGCGTCCGGCCGATCACCCTGGCGGTGCAGCGGGGCTGGCCGGTGCACGCCCTGCTGCACGCGGACGGCGTGCCGCTGTCCCGGTGGGCCCGAGACCTGCTCGACGGGGTCGCCGGCAGCCGGGTCGCGGTCGCCCCCGAGCTGCTGCGGGAACTCGGCGGCAAGGACGAGGACCAGCCCGAGCTGGTTGCCGTGGTGGGCCTGCCGGCGGACCGGCTGGAGCGGATCCCCACCGGCCCGGACGCACTGGTGGTGGTCTTCGACCGGCCCACCGCACCGGGCAACATCGGCACCCTCGTCCGCTCCGCCGACGCGTTCGGCGCCGCCGGGCTGGTGGTGGTCGGGCACGCCGCCGACCCGTACGACCCGAGGGCGGTCCGGGCCAGCACCGGCTCGCTCTTCGCGATCCCGGTGGTCCGGACCGGGTCGCACCACGACGTGCTCGACTGGGTGGCGGCGCTGCGCGGACGAGGGCTGCCGGTACAGATCGTCGGCACCGACGAGACCGGCGAGGGCGAGATCGCCGAACACGACCTCACCGGGCCGACCGTGCTGCTGGTCGGCAACGAAACCTCCGGGCTCAGCGCGGCCTGGCGGCAGTCCTGCGACCGGATGCTCCGGATCCCGATCGCCGGGGCGGCGAGTTCGCTGAACGCCGCCACCGCCGGCACGGTCGCACTCTACGAGGCGGCCCGGCAGCGACGCGCCCGACCGGCGCCGCCCGGTTGACCACCTCCGCAGGGCGAGGATGGGCGGACCGGGCGGCTGGCCGGCTGCCGCCCCGACGGCGCGGGGTCGGCCCGGGCTGCGGCCCTCAGTGCGGCAGTGCCGCCGGGGTGTGGCCGACCGCGACCGGCGGGGCCGTGCGCCGGGCCAGCCGGCCCGGCCACCAGGTGGCGGGCCCGATGGAGAGTGCCAGTGCCGGAATCAGCAGGCTGCGCACCAGGAACGTGTCGATGAGTACGCCGACCGCGACGATCACCCCGGTCTGCACCGACGGCACCAGCGGCAGCACGGTCAGCGCCGCGAACGTGGTCGCCAGCACCACACCGGCGCTGGTGATCACGCCGCCGGTGACCGTGAGGGCGTGCAGCACCCCTCGCCGGTGTCCCCGGACGGCGACCTCCTCCCGGGCCCGGGTCATCAGGAAGATCGTGTAGTCCACGCCGAGGGCGACCAGGAAGAGGAACGTCTGCAACGGCAGCGCCACCCAGAGCCTCGGATGGCCCAGCACGTCGAGGATCAGCCCGGCCGCACCCAGCGCGGCGAGGTACGACAGCACCACACTGGCCAGCAGCAGCAGGGGGGCGACCAGTGCCCGGAGCAGTGCCACCAGCACGAGGAAGACGACGAGCAGGATCAGCGGCATCACCACCCGGTCGTCCCGGCTGGTGACCCGGTCGACGTCCAACTGGTACGCGGTCTCGCCGCCGACCAGCGCGTCGGCACCCGGCACCGCCCGCAGCGCGGTACGCAGCCGGTCGATGCTCTGCTTAGCCGCCGCGCTGCCCGGGTCGTCCGCGAGTACCGCCGGGATCCGTACCCAGCGGCCGTCGGCGGAGCGCTCGACCGGGCCGACCTCGGCGATCCCGTCCACGCCCCGGGCCGCCCGGACCACCCGGTCGGCACCGCCCGCACCGGCCACGATCTCCACCGGCGCGATCATGCCGGCCGGCCAGTGCGCCGCCACCATCCTCTGCCCGGTGACGGAGCCGACCTCCCGGGTGAAGTACCCGTCCCCGGGCAGACCGACGCTGAGGTTGCCGATCCCGAGCACCAGCACGCCGAGCGCGAGCGTGCTGCCGATCCAGGTGATCCTCGGCCGCCGGCCGACGAACCGGGCCACCCGGGCCCAGCCACGGTGATCCTCGGCGACGTCGTGCCCGGCCAGGTCGGCGGTGTAGCGCGGGACGAAGGGCCAGAAGACCCAGCGGCCGAAGAGCACCAGTACCGCCGGTAGCAGGGTGGCCATCGCCACCAGGGTGGCAGCGATGCCGACCGCGCCGACCGGGCCGAGCCCTCGGGTCGCCGGCAGCTCGGCGGCGAGCAGGCAGAGCAGCCCGGCGCCGACCGTGGCGGCCGAGGCGCACATCGCCGGGAAGGAACGGCGCAGCGCCAGCGCCATCGCCGCGTGCCGGTCCGGGTGTCGCCGCAGCTCCTCGCGGTAGCGGGCGACGATCAACAGCGCGTAGTCCACCCCGACGCCGAGGACCAGTACGGTCAGGATGGTCTGACTCTGGAAGTCGACGGTGAGCCCGCCGTACCGCGCGAGCAGGTAGACCGCCGCGCTGGCCAGCTGACTGGCCAGCGCGGCGGTGAGCAGCGGGATCAGCCAGAGCACCGGACTGCGGTAGGTGACCAGCAACAGCAGTGCCACCGCGCCGATCGTGGCGAGCAGCAGCGTGCTGTCCATCCCACCGAACGCGTCGAAGAGGTCTCCGTCTGCCCCGGCCGACCCGGTCAGGGCGGTACCCAGACCGTCCGGCCCGCCGCCGGCCAGCCGGTCCCGGATCTCGCCGACCGCCGCCGACTGCTCCTCCTCGGTGCCGGCGAGCGGAAAGGAGAGCAGCAGGGCCCGGCCGTCTTCGCTGGACAGTTCGGTGGGTGCGCTCCCGTCGACCGCGTACCGGGCGAACGCGGCCCGGTCGGCCGCGACCCTGGCCCGGTCGGCATCGGTGAGGCCGCTCTCCCGGGCGTAGACGGCGACCGCGACCAGGGCGTCCGGCTCGGGGAACGCGGCCGAGGCCCGGGCGGCCGCCCGGCTGGCCTCGGCGCCGCCGGGCAGGGCACCGAGGTTGTCGTTCTGCTGCACCCCGCTGAGCTTCAGCGCGAGCGGGCCGACCACCGCGGCGACGACGACCCAGAGGGCCAGCATCGCGAACTTCGCGCGCCGGCCGGCGACGACGCTGGCAATTCGGTGTCCGGAGATGGCGTGTTCCTCGTCGGTCATGACGTCGATCCAACGGGCTGGCAGGGCTACCGGCAGGGGTGGCACGTCCCGAACCGGGGTGGTCCTAGCACCACAGCTCGGGTCGGGCCGGTCGGCCAGAATGGGCGGATGGACCGCGTGACCACTGAACCTTTGTCAACCTCCCCTTGCGGTCCGACGGACTGCAAGGTCGGGCGCGGTGCATGAGCGCCGCGCGGTTCAGGTTGAAAAGGTTGACTCTCCGGCCGCCATCGCCGTGGCTCCGGCGCCGGCTCGCGCAGAGCGGCCAGGCGCTGCTGCTGGCCGTCCTCTCGGTGAGCGCCAACATCGGGCTGCTGGTGCTCTCGCTGCTCTCCCTGGCCTTCACCGTGCTGGGGGTGGGGCTGGTCGCCTTTCCGGCGGTGACCGCCGTGGTACGCGATCTGGCCGACCTCAACCGTCGGATCGCGGGGCGGTGGACCGGCCGGGAGGTGCCGAGCCCGTACCGGCCGGCACCGGAGCCGATCACCGTCTGGCGCCGGTACCGGTGGGTGGTCACCGACCGGGCGACCTGGCGCGACCTGCTCTGGCTCGCGGCGTCGATCCCGGTCGGGCTGGTGCTGGGGCTGCTGCCGGTCTGCCTGGTGGTCTACGGCCTGGAGGGAGTGCTCGGGCTGCCGATGCTGCTCTGGGCCCTCGACGTCTGGTACGGCTACGGCGCGATCTGGCCGATCGACAGCTTCGGCCAGGCGCTGCTGGGGGCACCACAGGGTGCCCTGATCCTGGCCTTCGGCGTCGTCGCCGGCGACCTGATCCATCGGGCGCACGCCGGCTTCACCCAGGCGCTGCTGGCACCGAGCCGGACGGCGGCACTGCACCAGCGGGTCCGGCGGCTCACCGAGACCCGGTCGGAGACCGTCGACGCGCAGGCCGCCGAGCTGCGCCGGATCGAGCGGGACCTGCACGACGGGGCGCAGGCCCGGCTGGTGGCGCTGAGTATGAGCATCGGACTCGCCGAGGAGCTGATGGGTCGCGACCCGGAGGCGGCGCAGCGGCTGATGGCCGAGGCCCGGGAGGCCAGCGGGCAGGCCCTGGGCGAGTTGCGGGAACTGGTCCGGGGCATCCATCCGCCGGTCCTTGCCGAACGCGGGCTGGCCGGTGCGGTCCGGGCGCTCGCGCTGAAGCTGCCGCTGCGGGTCGAGGTCGACGTCGAACTGCCGGGCCGGCCGCTGGCCCCGGTCGAATCCGCGGTCTACTTCACCGCGGCCGAACTGCTGGCCAACGTCGCCAAGCACAGCGCCGCGCGGAACGCCTGGGTACGGCTGCGGCACGGCGACGGTCGGCTGGTCATGGTGGTCGGCGACGACGGGGTGGGCGGGGCCGACCCGACCGGCGGGACCGGCCTGCGGGGCATCGAACGACGACTGGCCGCCTTTGATGGGACGATGTTCGTGGCCAGCCCGCCGGGCGGGCCCACGAGGGTGACCATGGAGCTGCCTTGCGAGTTGTCATCGCCGAAGACCTCGCCCTGCTCAGGGACGGGCTGACCCGGCTGCTCCAGGCGTTCGACCTCGAGGTCGTCGCCGCGGTCGACAACGGGCCGGCGCTGCTGCCGGCGCTGCTCGACCACCGCCCCGACGTGGCGGTGGTCGACGTACGGTTGCCGCCGACCTTCACCGACGAAGGGCTCCAGGCGGCGATCGAGGCCCGCCGGCGGATTGCCGGCCTGCCCGTCCTCGTGCTGTCCCAGCACGTCGAGCAGCTCTACGCCCGGGAACTCCTGGCCGACCGCACCGGCGCCATCGGCTACCTGCTCAAGGACCGGGTCGCCAACGTCAGTCAGTTCGTCGACGCGGTGCGCCGGGTGGCGGCCGGTGGCACGGTGATGGATCCGGAGGTCATCGCCGAGCTGCTGGCGAACCGCTCCGGCGTCGAGCCGCTGCACGCGCTGACCGGCCGGGAGCGGGAGGTGCTCGGCCTGATGGCCGAGGGCCGGTCGAACGCGGCGATCGCCGGCCGGCTCTTCGTCACCGAGAAGGCGGTCAGCAAGCACATCAACAGCATCTTCAGCAAGCTGGGCATGCCACCGTCGGAGGACGACAATCGGCGGGTGCTGGCCGTGTTGACGTATCTGAACGCGTGAGATAGCCGGCCGGACCGCGAGCCGACCGCCGACCGCCGACCGCCGTCGATCATCCACTGTGACCGATGGAATTGATCGGCATAATTCGCTACCATCCGCCATCAACGCCTCACCCGGCGTCGATGGCCCGATCGCACTGATCACCCCGGTCAAGCCGATCGTCAGCAACCGTCGCGCCGGCCCGCGCCCGCTCGACGGAGGGATTCGAGATGACGGACAGCCGGCAGGTGACCGCCCGCCCCTACCCGTTCGCCGCCCCGGACCGGCTCAACCTGGACCCGCAGTACGCCCGGCTGCGCCGCGACGAGCCGCTGATCCGGGTGCAGCTGCCCTTCGGTGAGGAGGCCTGGCTCGCCACCCGCTACTCCGACGTCCGGGTCGTGCTCGGCGACGCTCGGTTCAGCCGGGCCGCCGGGGCCGGGCGCGACCAGCCCCGGACCACGCCCCGGCAGCCCGACCTGGGCATGCTCGGCATGGACCCGCCGGACCACACCCGGCTGCGTCGGCTGGTGGCGAAGGCGTTCACCGCGCGCCGGGTGGAACGGCTCCGGACCCGCACCCAGGAGATCGCCGACGGGCTGGTCGACGAGATGATCAAGGCCGGCCCGCCGGTCGACCTGGTGGAACAGTTCGCCACCCCGCTGCCGATCCAGGTCATCTGCGAGCTGCTCGGCGTCCCGTTCGCCGATCGGGACAGCTTCCACACCTGGTCCGAGGCGATCGTCTCGACCACCTCGCTGAGCCCGCAGCAGATCCAGGAATACCTGGAGAATCTCTGGGACTACATCGGGAAGTTGGTCGCGATCCGCCGCCGGGAACCAGTCGACGACCTGCTCGGCGCGATGGTGCGGGCCCGGGACGAGAACGAGGACCGGCTCACCGAACAGGAGTTGGTGCAGCTCGCCGCCGGTCTGCTCGCGGCCGGGCACGAAACGACGGTCACCCAGATCCCGAACTTCGTCTACGTACTGCTGGAGAACCCGGCGGAGCTGGCCCGGTTGCGGTCCGATCCCGCGCTGATCCCGAGCTCCGTCGAGGAGTTGATGCGCTACGTACCCCTCGGGACGGCCTCGGCCTTCCCCCGGTACGCGACGGAGGACGTCGAGCTGGGCGGGGTACTCGTCCGGGCCGGCGAGCCGGTACTGCCGGCGGTCGGCTCGGCCAACCGGGACGGCACCGTCTTCGCCGACCCGGACCGGCTCGACCTGGGCCGGGAGGTCAACCCACACGTCGGCTTCGGCCACGGTGTGCACCACTGTCTCGGCGCGCAGCTCGCCCGGATGGAGCTGCAGGTGGCGCTCGGTACCCTGGTCGACCGCCTGCCGGGGCTGCGCCTGGCGGTGCCGGAGCCGGAGGTGCCGTGGAAGAGCGGCCTGCTGGTACGCGGACCGCTCGCGCTGCCGGTGGCCTGGTGAGCGCCGCCTGGCGGGTCAGCGTCGACCCGCAGCGCTGCATCGGCTCGGGAATCTGTGCCGGCATGGCGCCCGGGCACTTCCGGCTCGTCGGCGGGCTCTCCACGCCGCTGGCCGGGACCGTCGAACCGGACGACCGGGTGGTCGACGCGGCCGAGTCCTGCCCGGTCGAGGCGATCCTGGTGCGGGACGCGGCCGACCAGCGGCTGATCGCGCCCGAGTGACGACCGGCTGGTCGGAGCCGGCCGCCGGTCAGCGACGACGGCTTTGCCCAGAGACGACGACTCGGTCAGAGCAGGGCGTCGACCGGGGTCCTGATGAAGTCGAGCAGCGCCTGGTTGATCTCGTCGGCATGGGTCCACGGGATGCCGTGCGGTGCGCCCTTGAGGGTGACGAGCTGACTGTTCGGCATCGCCGCGTGCATCCGCTGTCCGGTCACCGGAAACGGCAGGATCCGATCCGCGTCGCCCTGGATGATCAGCACCGGTACGTCGATCCGGGCCAGGTCCTGTCGGAAGTCGGTGAGCCAGGCGGGGATGGAGGCCAGCGTGCCGATCGGCGAGGCGCTCACCGCCACGTCCCAGTTCATCCGGACCACCTCGTCGCTGACCCGCGTGCCAAGGTTCTCGTCCAGGTTGTAGAAGTCGTGCAGGAACGACGTCTGGTATCTGGCCCGGTCGGCGATCACGCTCTGCATGAAGCCGTCGAAAAGGCTCTGGTCGATGCCCTCCGGGTTGTCCTCGGTTTTGAGCAGGAACGGCGGGATCGGGGCGATGAGGACGGCCCGGTTCACCCGGGCGGAGCCGTAGTTGGAGATGTAGCGGGTGACCTCACCGGTACCCATCGAGTGGCCGACCAGGATCGCGTCGGTGAGGTCCAGCTCGTTCATCAGGATGCTCAGGTCGGCGGCGAAGGTGTCGTAGTCGTATCCCACCGCCGGCTGGCTCGACATGCCGAATCCCCGCCGGTCGTAGGCGATGGTCCGGTAGCCGGCGTTGAGCAGCGGGTTGATCTGCTTCTCCCAGGCCGCGGCGCTGAGCGGAAAGCCGTGGATGAGCACCACCGGCTGCCCGGCGCCGTGATCCTCGTAGTGCAGATCGATGGGCGCGGAGTTCTCCACGCCGACAGTCAGATATGGCACCCGACTCTTCCCTTCCCCCGTGGTTCGCCCGCCGGGACGGCGGTCGCGCCGGACAGGCTACGACGGCCGACGGCAATTGCACCAATTATCGGATTTGCCGGCCTCGGTCAGCCTACCCAGTCCAGCTCCATCGCACCGGTGATTTCCCGGCCCCGACAAACCGGCACCATTCATCCCACCCCGGCAACTCCGGCACGGCGACCGCTGATTTTCGGGTGTGGTCCCGGCCAGCCCCGCCTAGGGTGGCCGGGATGACGCTCGCACACGATGTCGCCGGGAACGGCCCCGCCGTCCTGCTGCTGCACTCCTCCGTCTGTGACCGGCGGATGTGGGACCCACAGTGGCCTGCCCTACGCGACGCCGGCTACCAGGTGATCCGCTGCGACTTCCGTGGCTTTGGCGGCAGCCCGGTGCCGGACCAGCCCTACGCCGAGGCGCAGGACGTCCGCGATCTGCTGGACGCCCTCGGGGTCGACCGGGTGGCACTGGTCGGCGCCTCGTTCGGCGGCCGGGTGGCTCTGGAGGTGGCCGCCCACTGGCCGCACCGGGTGGCCGCGCTGACGCTGCTCTGTCCCGCGCTGCCCGGGCACGTGCCCGGCCCGGAACTGCGGGACTTCGACCGGCGCGAGGACGAGCTGCTCGAGTCCGGCGACGTCGCCGGGGCCGTCGAACTCAACGTCCGGACCTGGCTCGGGCCCGAGGCCGACGACGCGACCCGGATTCGGGTCCGCGAGATGCAGCGACACGCCTTCGACGTCCAACTCGCCGTCGACGAGGACGTTGCGCAGCTCGATCTCGGCGAACCCGACCTCGGGAAGATCACCGCACCCTGCCTCGCCATATCCGGCCGGCACGATCTGCCGGACTTCCGGCAGATCGCCGCCCGGTTGCCCACGCTGCTGCCCGACGCCCGGCACCTCGAACTGCCGTGGGCCGGCCATCTGCCCAGCCTGGAGCGCCCCGCCGAGGCGACCGCGCTGGTCCTCGACTTCCTCCGCCGAACCTGGCCTGCCTGATCTACGGCCCGGCGTCTCGGACGGCCCGATGCTCCGGACCGCCCGATGCTCCCGACGGTCCGGGAGTGACTGTCGGGCAGGGGCGCCGCTGGTGCTGGCCCGCGTCGTGCTGATCCCACACGTCCGGTCGGGAGTGCCGGCCGTGGCCGGTGGATGGCGCGACCGGGTGCAGTGGCGGGATACCGCCGCGGGCCAACATCCAGTCTGGCGGAGCGGGGACGGGGGCGCCGGGCCCTACGGGCGGCGCCGGTAGAGACCTGCGGCCAGGCTGACTCCGACGGCGGCGAGGGCGACCTGGAGGGCGAGTTCGATCCAGTCGGGGCCGCCGGTCTCGGCGACACCGAAGGCGGCGGCGACGACCGTTCCGAGCAGGGCTGCGATGATGCCGATGGCCAGGGTGAGCCAGATCGGGATGTTCTGCCGGCCGGGCACGACGAGCCGGCCGAGGGCACCGATGATCAGACCGATGATGAGGGCGGTGAAGATACCGCTGATCTCCATGCTGGCTCTCCTTCGCTTGTCGTCCAACGGGGATGCAGTGCCCGTTGACCGGGCGACAGAAACCGTCCGCCGATCGTGACCGCCATCCGGTGCGCCCACGGCGTCCCGTCGTGGTCACCTCGCCCGGTGCCGCAGGACACCTGCCCGGAGCGCTACCTCCGTATGCTAACCGGATGTGAACCGCCTTCGGCGCCGACGACGAGGCGGGGAGGTTTGCCCGGATCTGGCGATTCGGAGCCGGGGCGAGGCCCGGTGCGATAACCGGGTCCGTCGGCCGGGCGATCCGCCCCGGCCGATCCATCCGGTGGAAGGTGGCGCTCAGTGTCGGCACGGGGATACGACGTCATCGTCGTCGGCAGCCGGGTGGCCGGTGCCGCGACCGCGATGCTGCTGGGCCGCCGAGGCCTACGGGTGCTGGCGGTCGACCGGGCACGGTTTCCCAGCGACACCCTCTCGACGCATCAGGTCCAGGTACCGGGGGTCGCCCGGCTCCACCGGTGGGGGCTGCTGGACCGGCTGGCGGCGGCCGGCACTCCGCCCGCCCGCGACATCCGGCTCGACACCGGCGGCGTCGTGCTCGCCGGCCGCTACCCCGCACACGAGGGCGCCGACGCGCTCTACAGTCCCCGCCGTACCCTGCTGGACGCACTGCTGGTCGACGCGGCCCGCGAGGCGGGGGTGGAGGTGCGGGAGGGGTTCGACGTCGACGAACTCGTCCGGGACCGGGACCGGGTGGTCGGGGTGCGCGGGCGGCAGCGCGGCGGCGGACCGGTGACCGAGACCGCCTCGTTGGTGGTCGGCGCCGACGGCAAGCGTTCCATGGTCGCCGCCGCGGTCCGGGCACCCGCCTACCGGGAGCGGCCGGCCAGCACCTTCGCCTGCTACACGTACTGGTCGGGGGTTGCCGTCGCCGGCGGGGAGTTCTACCAGCGCCCCGGCCGGACCGTGGCGGTCTTTCCCACCAACGACGGTCTGACGATCGCCTACGTCGCCGGGCGGGCCGCCGACTTCCCGGCGTTCCGCGCCGACGTCGAGGGCCAGTACCTGAGCACCCTGGACGGCTGTGGCGATCTCGGCGCCCGGGTACGGGCCGGCGAGCGGGCCGAACGCTTCCGGCTGACGCCGGACGTGCCCAACGCGTTCCGGGTGCCGCACGGTCCGGGCTGGGCACTGGTCGGCGATGCGGGCCTGGTGATGGACCCGATCACCGGTCAGGGCATCGGCAACGCCTTCCGTGACGCCGAACTGCTCGTCGACGCCGTCGTCACCGCTGTGGAGGGGGGCGGTCGGCCCGACGCCGCACTTGCCGGATACCGGGCCCGCCGGGACGCCGCTGCCGGCCCGATGTACGACCTTACCCTCGACCTGGCCTCCTTCCGGCCCACCCGCGCGGTCGACCGGGCGCTGTTCGCTGCGCTGAAGGACCGGCCGGCCGCCGTCGACCAGTTCCTCGGCGTACTCTCCGGGGCGATTCCGATGTCCCGGTTCCGCGCGCCGGGCAACCTGCTGAACCTACTCGGGCCGCGGGCCCTGATCCGGGTCGCCGCCGCCGACCTGCTGAACCGCTGACCCCGCTGGTCAGGCGCATACTCGCAGATGGACCGTGTGGACTGGCGGGTTCGGGGCAAGCAGTTTCACCTGACCTGGGCACCGGTCGCGGGGCGGAGTTGGCCGCTCGGGTCGGCACCGGCCCGCGACACGGCACCGGGCGGGCGTCGGTCGACAGGTGAGACAGCGACCGTCGTACGCTATCTGCTGCGCCGGACGACCCGCACGCCGTACGCGAGTGTGCCGAGGACGAGGAGTGCGCCCAGGAACTGCAGGCCTGGCGAGTCGTCGGCCTCCCCGTAGACCACGGCGGCGACGCCGAGCGCGATGGCGAGCAGGGCGAGTAGATACCTCATCGGATTCTCCGCTTCGGGGCCGGATACACCGTCGACCGCGACGGTGCGCAAGGCTGTGGCGGGTGGATTCGGTGATGGGTCATTCCTCCACCCACTCGAGCAGGTCACCGGGCTGGCAGTCGAGCACCCGGCACATGGCCTCCAGGGTGCTGAACCGGACGGCTTTCGCGCGGCCGTTCTTCAGCACGGCCACGTTCGCCGGGGTGAGCCCGACACGCTCGGCGAACTCGCCGACGCTCATCTTGCGTTTCGCCAGTTGGACGTCGATGCGCACGACGATGGGCATCAGATCACGCCTTCCATGTCGCTGCGCAGGGTGGTTGCCTGCCGCAGTAGCGCGCGCATCACGACCATCAGCAGCCCGAGCACGGCGACACCCACCGACATCAGGAACAGCAGCACGGGCAGCCCGGGATCGTCCGCGTTGAAGCCGACGTAGAGGAGAACGCCGACGAGCACGACCCAGGCGGCGGCGATGGCCCAGACGATCGCGTCCACCCAGGCCAGCGAGGCCTCGCTGAAGATGCGGTCGTTCTTGACCATGGTGAGCAGCTTCCAGGTGGCCACGATCACCACTTGGACGCAGAGCACCCAGAACACCGAGATGGCGGTCATCGGCCACCTCAGGTACGCCATGTCCGGGGACTCCTCGGCCATGTGCGCGAACTGTCCGGGCAGCGAGAGGGTCTGGAACATGACCAGAATCCCGAACAGCAGCACCAGGAGTACTCGGAGCGGGGCCACCGCTCGATGCTCGGCAAACATATATCGACTATCAGGCGTTACCTATCGATTGTCAATAGGGTCGACGGGGTGCGACCAGCGGTGTGCCGATGTTCGGTCTTCCTTCTGTCTGGACCGGCTATCCGGCCGGCGCGGACCGGATCGCGAGCGCGGCCTGGACGAGCGCGGCGTGGGACAGGGTCTGTGGGTAGTTGCCGAGGTGGGCGTCGGTGACCGGGTCCATCTCCTCCGCGTAGAGTCCCAGCGGACTCGCCCGGTCCAGAAGCGCCCGGAACAGCTCGACCGCCTCGGCTCGGCGCCCGGTGGCGGCAAGGGCCTGGACCAGCCAGAACGAACAGGGCAGGAAGGCCGCCTCGGCACCGGGCAGGCCGTCACGTCCGGGCGGGTAGCGGTAGAGCAGCGGACCGCCCGCCCCCAGCTCCCGCCGGATCGCCTCTATGGTCTGCTCCACCCGGGACGAGCCGGCATCCTCGATGCCGAGCAGCGGCAGCGTCAGCAGCGCCGCGTCGAGTTCCCGGGAACCGTAGCCGCGTACGTAGTTCGACCGCTCGGGGTCGACGCCGTGCACCCGTACGTCGTCGGCGATCGCCTGTCGGGCCTCACGCCAGCGGCGCCGCTGCCGGTCCGGAAGTGGATGGGCCTCGGCCATCCGCAGTGCCCGGTCCAGCGCGAGCCAACCCATCAGCTTGGAGTGCACCTGCTGGGTGGCGTGGCGCAGCTCCCAGATGCCGGCGTCGGGTTCCCGCCACCGCCGGGCCACCACGTCGGCGAAGCCGCGTACGGTGCGCCAGGTCTCCCCGTCGAGGCGGTGCCCGGCCCGCACGTACACCCAGGCCGCGTCGACGACCCAGCCGTACCCGTCGAGCTGGTGCTGGCCGGCGGCGTCGTTGCCGAGGCGTACTGGGATGCTGCCTGCGTAGCCGGGCCAGCCGTCGAGCCGCCGCTCCCCCGGCACCCGCAGACCGTCCAGGGTGAACAGTGCCGCCAACCGCGGTCGCTGCAACCGGCTGGCCCGCAACAGCCAGGCGAGAAAGCCACGGGCCTGGTCGGGCTTGCCGACACCGAGAAAGGCGGCGACGCCGATGCTGGCATCGCGGGGCCAGACGTAGCGGTAGTCCCAGTTGCGTACCCCACCGGGTTGTTCCGGCAGCGAGGTGGTCGGCGCCGCGACCGGGGCGTGCGACGGCGAGTAGGTCAACAGCCGCAACGTAAGCAGGCTGCGCGCCACCGCGTCCCGGAACGGCAGCCCGGGATCGAGGTCGCCGACCCAGGCCCGCCAGCGTGCCTGGTCGGCACGGAGCAGTTCCCAGGCCGCGTCCGGGTCGACGTGGATCAGTGGCTCCCGCAGGGCCACGACCAGCACGAGGGTGACGGGCCGGCCCGGGTGTACGGTCAGCGAGGTGGGTCGGCCGGGCCCGACGACGGGCCCGGGAGCGCAGCTCAGCGACACCGCGAGCGAGCCCCATTCGCAGACCACCAGTGAGCGGCGGCGGTGTATCCGGGGCGGCCGACGCCCGGCGCCGAGCCGGGGATCGAACTCGACGACGGCCTCGGTCGGACCTCCCTCGGCGCACAGCCGCCGCACCAGCAGCGTCGCCGGCAGCAGCGCTCCGGTCACCTCGGCCACCATCCCCTCGGTGAGGGTGAGGCGCCGGTCGCCGAGCGCCCAGGTGGTCCGCAGAGTCGCGGTGTGCCGCCGGTACCGCCGCTCGACCACCTCGGCCGGTCCGGCCGGCCCGATCCGGTACGTGCCCGCCTCCGCTCCGCCGACGAGCCGGCCGAACAGGGATGCGCCGTCGAACCGGGGCACGCACATCCAGTCGATCGCGCCCGCGCTGGAGACCAGGGCCGCCGTGCGGGTGTCTCCGAGCAGCCCGTAGTCCGCGATCGGCGGTGGCTCGGCGGGGCCGACCTGGCTCATCGGGCCTGTAGGAGCAGCCCGAGGACGGCCCCGTAGAGGACGTGCACGGCCGCCGTGACGGCCGGTGTCTGCATGCCGTAGTTGAGGGCCAGCAGGCCCGGCGGCTCCAGCACCGCCGTGCTGGACGGACCGGCCCGTGCCGAGGCCATCCGGGGATGTACGCCCGGCAGCAGCGGCAACAGCACCGTCAGCGTGATCCCGACATGCAGTACGCCGAGCAGCGCGCCGAGCCACCAGGTGGCCCGGCCCAGCAGGGCGAAGGTCGCGGCGTAGCCGAGCGCGAAACCCTGACCGGCCAGCAGGTGGAGGAAGAATCCGGCGACCCGGGCCCGGTCGGGGTCCTCGGTGAACATGGTGCCGAGGATCAGTGGCAGGTCAACCCGGGTTAACCCGGCGAGCTGCGCCGTGATCATCGCCGCCGTCAGTGCGGTGGTGGCGACGATCCCGAAAAGTGCCCATCCGGCCCAGTCCATCTCAGCCGGCGCGGCCGACCGTCGGGACGCGCCGGCCCGGCCCGCTCGCCGGGGTCCTTACCGGATCGGCCATCGGCCTGCCTCCTGACTCCACACGGGCCCGCCCCGCCCCGGCGTCGGGCGCCCCGATCCCGGATCGGACCCTGGTTCGTCCGGATATCTACCGTATGCGCTCTCGCAGTCGGAAGCCGTACGGCTCGCCGGGCCAGTACGGCGAAGACCCCGTCGGCCGGGGTACTGCCGTGGCAGGTGCGCCTCCCGGGCGGGCCGGCCGCCGACCACGCCGAGGCAGGTGTGTCGCCGCCGGAAGGGCTCCCGACTACCGGGATGCTCCGGCGCGTCGCTTGGTCCAGACGTCGAAGGCGACCGCCGCGAGCAGTACCGCGCCCTTCACCAGCATCACCTGCTCGCTCGGCGCGCCCATCAACGACATGCCGTTGTTGATGACACCCATGATCAAGCCACCGGTGATCGCCCCGACCACCTTGCCGACCCCGCCCTGCACCGCCGCCCCACCGATGAACGCCGCCGCGATGGCGTCGAGTTCGAAGGCGTTGCCGGCGGTCGGCCCGGCCTGGTTGAGCCGGCCGGCGAAGATGATCCCGGCGAGCGCGGAGAGCACCCCCATGTTGACGAAGATCCAGAAGATCACCGACTTGACCTTGACGCCGCTCAGCGTCGCCGCCTGGAGGTTGCCGCCGACGGCGTAGATCTGCCGGCCGAAGACGGCCCGGCTGGTCAGCAGCGAGTACGCCAGGATCAGTCCCGCCAGCAGGATCAGCACCCAGGGCAGGTTCTTGAACCGGGCCAACTGCACGATCACCGTCATCACCACGACGCCGGCCAGGGCGAGCTTGAGGACGAACAGCGGCAGCGGTTCGACGTTCTGCTGGTAGCCGAGCCGGGACACCCGGCCGCGCCACTGCACCAGCACGATGCCGGCCATCGCGGCGATCCCGACCAACAGGCTGAACAGGTCGGCGCCGCCCAGCGGGCCGAGGCCGACGTTGCCCAGGTAGCCCTCGGTGAAGCCGTTGGCGAGGGTACGCACCGGGTCCGGGAACGGGCCGATGCCCTGGTTACCGAGGACGGTGAGGGTCAGCGCCCGGAACAGCAGCATGCCGGCGAGCGTGACGATGAAGGCCGGGATGCCGAAGTAGGCCACCCAGAAGCCCTGCCAGGCACCGATCAGCCCGCCGACGACCAGGGTGATCAGCAGGGCCAGCGGCCACGGTACGTCGTGTTCGACCATCAGCACCGCCGCGACCGCCCCGGTGACCGCCACCACCGAGCCGGCGGAGAGGTCGATGTGTCCGGCAATGATGATCAGGATCATGCCGATCGCCAGGATCAGCACGTACGAGTTCTGCACGATGATGTTGGAGATGTTCTGCGGCTGGAGCAGGGCCCCGTCGGTCAGCACCGAGAAGAGCAGCACGATCAGCGCGAAGGCGACGTAGATTCCGCTCTGCCGCAGGTTCACCGAGAGCCGGCGGCCTGGCCCGCCGGACGGGGCGGCGGGCACACCGAGACCGGGGCCGCTCAGCGTGACGTCGGCGTTGGTCGGGGCGGTGGCGCTCATATCGAGGGCTACTCCTGTCCGTTCGTCGAGTCGCCCGGCCGGCCGGCGGCGTCCACCGGGCCCGGGGCGTCGGTGGCACCGCGGGCGTCGCCGTGGTCGGCCTGGCCCTTGGTCATGTGCCGCATCAGGTACTCCTGGGTCGCCTCGGCGCGCGGCACCTCGGCGGTGACCCGGCCGGCGGAGAGGGTGTAGATGCGGTCGCAGAGGCCGAGCAGTTCGGGCAGCTCCGACGAGATGACCAGGATGGCCTTGCCCTCGTCGGCGAGCCGGTTGATGATCGAGTAGATCTCGTACTTGGCGCCGACGTCGATGCCCCGGGTCGGCTCGTCGAGGATCAGCACGTCAGGATTCGTGAAGATCCACTTCGACAGTACGACCTTCTGCTGGTTGCCGCCGCTGAGCTTGCCGGTCACGCTCAGCACGCTCGGCGCCTTGATGTTCATGCTGGCCCGGAACTCGTCGGCGACCTGGTACTCCCGGTGGTCGTCGACCCAGCCGCGCCGGGCCAGCCGGCTCAGGCCGGCGGCGGAGATGTTCCGCTTGATGTCCTCGATCAGGTTGAGGCCGTACCGCTTGCGGTCCTCGGTCGCGTACGCGATGCCGTGCCGGATGGCGTCCCGCACCGACCGTACGCTGATCTCCCGCCCGTCCTTGACCAGCCGGCCGGAGATCTCCGTCCCGTAGGAGCGCCCGAAGACGCTCATCGCCAGCTCGGTACGGCCGGCGCCCATCAGCCCGGCCAGCCCGACGATCTCCCCGCGCCGCAGCGTGAGGTTGGCGTTGGAGACCACCACCCGGCCGTGCTGGGTGGGGCTGTGCACCGTCCAGTCCTCGATCCGCAGCACCTCGGTGCCGATGCGCGGCTCGCGCGGCGGGAACCGGTGGTCGAGGTCGCGGCCGACCATCCCGGAGATGATCCGGTCCTCGGTCACCTCGTCGGACTCCGGGTCCAGGGTCTCGATCGTCCGCCCGTCCCGCAGGATCGTGATCCGGTCGGCGATCGCCGCGATCTCGTTCAGCTTGTGCGAGATGATCACACAGGTGATGCCCTGGTCACGCAGGCCGCGCAGCAGGTCGAGCAGGTGCGCCGAGTCCCGGTCGTTGAGCGCCGCGGTGGGCTCGTCGAGGATGAGCAGCCGGACCCGCTTGGCGAGCGCCTTGGCGATCTCGACGAGCTGCTGCTTGCCGACGCCGATGTCGCTGATCTGGGTCACCGGGTTCTCGTGCAGTCCGACCCGGGCGAGCAGCTCGGCGGCCTCGTGGTTGGTCCGGTTCCAGTCGATCAGACCACGGCTGGCCCGCTCGTTGCCGAGGAAGATGTTCTCGGCGATCGAGAGCTGCGGGCAGAGCGCCAACTCCTGGTGGATGATGACGATTCCGCGCCGCTCGCTGTCCCGGATGTCGGCGAACTCGCAGGGCTCACCGTCGAAGAGGATCTCCCCGGCGTACGAGCCGTGCGGGTAGACCCCGGACAGCACCTTCATCAGGGTGGACTTCCCGGCGCCGTTCTCGCCGCAGATCGCGTGGATCTCACCCCGGCGCACCGAGAGGCTGACCTCGTGCAGTGCGCGTACCCCGGGAAAGGTCTTGGTGATGTTCCGCATCCGCAGGATGTCGTCGGTCATGCCAACGGATCGCCTCCAGCGTCGGTGGTGGGCAGGTGTTCCCGGCACGGGCGCGGCGGCCGCACAGGGGATCACCCCGGGCGACCGCCGCGAGGGTACGACTACTGGAGCTGCTCCGGCTTGTAGTACCCGGTGTCGATCAGCGCGGCCTGGTAGTTCTCCTTGTTGACGATGACCGGTTCGAGCAGGAAGGACGGCACGACCTTGTTGCCGTTGTCGTAGTCCTTCTCGTTGTTGACCTCCGGCTTGCTCCCCTTCAGCACCGCGTCGGCCATCTTGACCGCCACCTCGGCGAGCTGCCGGGTGTCCTTGTAGATGGTCGAGTACTGCTCACCGGCGATGATGGACTTCACCGAGGCCACCTCGGCGTCCTGCCCGGTCACGATCGGGTACGGCTGCCCGGCCGTGCCGTAGCCGTTGCTCTTCAGCGCCGACAGGATGCCGATCGACAGCCCGTCGTACGGCGAGAGCACGCCGTCGACCTTCGTGCCGCCGCTGTACGTCTTGGTCAACAGGTCCTCCATCCGGCGCTGCGCGGTGCCGGCGTCCCAGCGCAGGATCGCGACGGTCTTGAAGTCCGTCTGCCCGCTCTTCACCACCAGGGTGCCCTTGTCGATGTACGGCTGGAGCACCGACATCGCGCCGTTGAAGAAGAAGGTGGCGTTGTTGTCGTCCGGCGAGCCGGCGAAGAGCTCGATGTTGAGTGGTCCCTTGGCGGTGCCCTCGCTGCCGTCGGGGTTCTTCAGCTTCAGCCCGACCAGCAGCGAGGTCGCCTGTTGCACCCCGACCTTGAAGTTGTCGAAGGTGGCGTAGTAGTCGACGTTCGGGCTGTTGCGGATCAGCCGGTCGTACGCGATGACCGGGATCTTGTTGTCCGCCGCGTTCTGCAACTGGGTGGTGATGGCGGTACCGTCGATCGAGGCGATGATCAGCACCTTGGCGCCCTTGGTGATCTGGTTCTCGATCTGGTTCACCTGGGCGGGGATGTCGTTCTCGGCGTACTGGAGGTCGACGGTGTAACCGAGCTTCTCCAGGCCCGCCTTGACGTTGTTGCCGTCGTGGATCCACCGCTCGGAGGACTTGGTCGGCATGGTGACCCCGACGAGTGCCCCGGCGTTGTCGCCGGAGGCGGCCTCCTGGTCCACGGTCTTGGTGCTCGATCCGCACGCGGTCAACGCGGCGGCGAGGGTGGCCGCGCTGGCCACCGCCGCGAGCCGGACAAACCTCATCTACTCCTCCGTTCCATGGGGTGCGCGGAAGGGCCCCGCTTCCTTCCTTGCACCTCCGTGCTGCGTGGGCGGGTTGGTGGTACGGGTTCGGGTCAGCCCCGGCCGGGCAGCCCCTGGGCCAGCCGGTGGTATGCCTGGTTCCAGCGCAGCCGGTCCCGGAATTCGGCGGTCGTGGTCCGCTCGTCGATCAGCACCAGTTCGGTGTGCAGCATGTCGGCGAAGTCGCGCAGCGTGGCCGACCCCACCGCCTGGGTCAACACGGTGTGGTGCGGGCCGCCGGCGGTGAGCCACGACTCGGCGGAGGTGCTCAGCGACGGCGCCGGCTTCCACACCGCGCGGGCGACCGGCAGCCGGGGCATCGGCTCGTCCGGCGGCACCACCTCGATCTCGTTGGCGACCAGGCGGAACCGCTCGCCGAGGTCGGCCATCCCGATCACCACTCCGGGACCGGGGGTGGCGTCGAAGACGAGCCGGACCGGATCCTCGCGGCCGCCGATGCCGAGCGGGTGGATCTCGCACGACGGACGCCCGCTCGCGATGCTGGGGCAGACCTCCAGCATGTGCGCACCGAGGATCTTCGGCTCACCCGGTCCGAAGTGGTAGGTGTAGTCCTCCATGAACGAGGTACCCCGCTGCGATCCGACGCCCATCGCCTTGACCGCGGCGAGCAGCGTCGAGGTCTTCCAGTCGCCCTCGCCGCCGAAGCCGTAGCCGTCGGCCATCAGCCGCTGCACGGCGAGGCCGGGGAGCTGCCGCAGCCCGCCGAGATCCTCGAAGTTCGTGGTGAACGCGCCGAAGCCGCCGTCGACGAGGAACTCCCGCAGGCCGGCCTCGATCCGGGCCGCGTACCGCAGCGACTCGTGCCGGTCGCCGTCCTTGGCCAGTTCGGGGGCGAGCCGGTAGAGGTCGGCGTACTCGCCGACCAACCGCTCGATCTCCTGGTCGGCGACCCGGTCCACCACCTCGACCAGGTCGTTGACCCCGTAGGTGTTCACCGAGACGCCGAAGCGCAGCTCCGCCTCCACCTTGTCGCCCTCGGTGACGGCGACGTCGCGCATGTTGTCGCCGAACCGGGCCAGCCGGAGGTTGCGCAGGTGCGCGAGGCCGAGCGCGGCGCGGGCCCACTCGTCGATCCGGCTCACCACGCTCGGGTCGGAGGCGTGCCCGGCGACCGTCTTGCGGGCCAGTCCGAGCCGGGTCTGGATGAAGCCGAACTCGCGGTCGCCGTGCGCGGCCTGGTTGAGGTTCATGAAGTCCATGTCGATGGACTCCCAGGGCAGCGCCTCGTTGAGCTGGGTGTGCAGGTGCAGCAGGGGCTTGCGCAGCGCGTCCAGACCGGTGATCCACATCTTGGCCGGCGAGAAGGTGTGCATCCAGGCGATCACGCCGAGGCAGCCGGGGTCGGCGTTCGCCTCCAGCAGGATCGCACGGATCGCCGACGCCTCGGTGAGGACGGGTTTCCAGACGATGTCCGCGACGATCTGACCGGATCCGGCGAGCGTACGCAGGATCTGCTGCGACTGGGACGCGACCTGGTCGAGGGTTTCCGGACCGTACAGGTGCTGGCTGCCGGTGAGGAACCAGATCTGCGGATGCGTGGCCGGCGGCATGTCCACCTCTCCTACCTGGGGCAGGCGCCTGCCAGCCCCGACCGTCTGGTCGCGATCACGTCGCGAGCCGAGTGTTACCGCTAACATTTGACCAGTCAAACCGTACACCGTAACGCTTCAGTAACGGGAGAGCGGGAACCCGGAATCCGGGTGTCAGTCCGGGGGCGGCACCGGGGCGGACGGGAACGGCACGGAGGCGTCGTACTCGTGGTGCGCCACGACCTGGAACCCGTTACGGAGCAACAGGGCCGCCGTGACCCCCTGACCGGCGACCCGGTTCCGCCGGAACGTCCCGTCGCTGACCTGCCGGCAACCGCAGGACGGGCTGTAGTCCTGGAGCACCGCCCCGACCGCCCCGGTGGCCCGGGCGATCCGCAGGGTACGCCGGGCACCCGCCAGGTACGCCTCGGTCACGTCCTCGCCCCGGTCGGTCAGCACCCGGGCATCGCCGTCCAGAACGTCGAACCCGTCTCCGCCGACGATCTCCGCACGGTCGCGCGGGGTCGGCAACCCACCCATCACCTCCGGACAGACCAGCCGGACCCGGGCATCGGCAGCGGGCGCCACCTCCTCCCGCGCGGCGCCGCCGTCGTACGCGCAGCGGGTGCCGGCAAGGCAGGCGCTCATCAGGAACAGCGGTGCGGCACCCGCGGCGGATGCGGGCACGGCGTCGTCGCCACCGGCCGTTGCGGTCTCCATTTCCGAACCTCCGCGCTCGCTGGCACCGCTGCGTCGGACATCGAACTCCACCTGGCAGTCTAGGCGCCGAACCGCCCGAGCAGGTCCGCCATTCGCCGAGACCATCCACTTCGGACCCGTAGTGGGCTCGGTACGCTGAGTCAGCAAGCGGGTACGGCCCCAGCGCGATCGCGGCCTGCACCACCGGCGCACAGGCTGCTGGAGGGGCCTCGGACGCACTGGTCTCGCCTCGCTAGGATCCGCAGGGAGCGAAGCGGAAGTGGGTTGGGATGCAGCCAGTGGGTCCGTACCAGTTCATCGAGGCGGTCAGCCTCTGCCAGGTCGGCAGCGTCTGGTCCGCCATCGACGGACAGGGCAACTCGTACACGGTGGCCGTGCTGGACGCCGCCGTCGCGAGTGACCAGCGCTGGCGGCAGGCGTTCGTCGGCACCGCGCAGGCGCTGGCGCAGCCCGGTGCGAACGGTCCGCGCTACGTGCACGCGGAGTTCGCCGCCCCGGCCCCCTGGGTGGCCTACGCCGCGGCCGAGGCCGGCGGCGGCGAACGACTCTTCGCGGCGCTCGGCATGGAGTGCCGGGCCACGCAGGAGGGGTTCGGGGACGGTGAGGAGCCGACCAGGAAGACCGGTGTCGCCGCAGCGCCGGCCGACGGCACGCCGGCCGGCTCCCCCGGAGCATCCGAGGACGACGACCTGGCCACACCCACGACCCGACTGACTCCGGGCACGCCGCCGCCCAACCCGTGGCAGGCCGGACCCCCACAGCCGGTGCCGCCGGTGGGCGGCACCCCGACCTCGGCACCACCGCACCAGACCTCGGCACCACCGCACCAGACCTCGGCACCACCGCACCAGACGTCCGCGCCGCCGGACCAGACCTCGGTGCCGCCATTCCAGGGTTCGGCGCCGCCCTACCAGAACTCCGCACCGCCCTACCAGATCTCGGTGCCGCCGGACTCGGTCTCCGGGCCGCCGCAGCCGCTGCCGGAGATGCCGAGGGCGTACTCGACGGAGCCGCCGACGGAGGCGTCCTCGTACGACCCGCTGTATTCGCCGGTACGGCACATCGTCCCCTCGGAGCCGAAGCCACGGCGCAACTGGCTCTGGATCGCCATCGCGGCGGTGGTCGTACTGGTCCTGGCCGGTGGCGGGACCCTCCTCGCGGTGAACCTCTCCGACGATGGCGGGGACAAACCGCCGCCGGACGCGAAACCGACCGCGAGCAGCCTGCCGCCGCCACCACCGACCAATCCCCCGCTACAGCCGGGTCTCGAACCGCCCACCCCGGGTGCCTGGCCCAGCAAGTGGCCGACCTTCACGGAGCGGGACAACGTGCGCACCCTGGCCCGGTTGGAGGGCCTGACCTTCACCCTCAAGGTGCCGGGCACCTGGCAGTGCGAACTCTCCGGCCGGGCAGAGGGCTTCACCAAGTACAACTGCGGCGTGCCGCCGGGCAGCGACCTGCCGAAGTACGGCGGGGAGCTGATCGTGCGGGACTGTGCGCAGCCCTGCGACGAGGCGCAGCAGGTCGCCATGCGGCAGGCCGAGGAGGCCTGGGGCAAGCGGTGGATCCGCAGCGGCCAGAACTCCGCGTTCCTCGAGACGAACACGTTGCAGGAGAACGGCGAGCAGCGACACGGGCTGGTCGTGGTGGCGTACTTCCAGAGCGGCACCAGTGAGGAGAGCAGGATCGACCGGCAACTGGTGCTCAGGATGACCGCCCCGGTGAACGGTGCGCAGGAGCTAAGGCGGGTGGCGACCTACCTGCGCGAGACGCTGATCTTCTGACCGCCCCGGCTGTGCCGACCGGCTCACCGACCGGTCTGCTCGGCGATCCACCGTCGCAGCCGCACAGAGAACGCGTACTCCGAGAAGCCGGCGGCGTGCGCCGCCAGCCGGTCCCGGTCCAACTCGTCGAGACGGCGGAGCAGGGGCAGGTAGTCGGCCGGGGACACCGAGTCCACGAGAAGACCGGTCTGTCCGTCCACGACGGTCTCGAGCAGACCGCCCCGGCGCAGTCCCAGCACCGGCGTGCCGCAGGCCTGGGCCTCCACCGGGATGATGCCGAAGTCCTCGTGGACCGGGAAGAGCAACGCCCGGGCGCCCCAGTAGAGCTGCCGTAGCCGCTCCCGGTCGGGCTGGACCTCGAAGCTGACCTCGACCCCGGCCCGAGCGGCGGCGCGCCGGAGATTCGCCTCCTCCGGACCCGAGCCGGCTACCACCAATGGCAGCCGGGCGGCCTCGGCGATCGCGATGATCAGTTCGAACCTCTTGTACGGAATCCACCGCCCCACCCCGAGCAGGTAGTCCCGGGACTGGTGGCGCTGCGCGTCGGGCGGGGAGGAGAAGAAGTCGGTGTCCACGGGTGGGTTGATGACCACGGCGTCCCGACCCCAGTAGCGGCGGATCCGGTCCCGCACCTCCCGGGAGTTCGCGGCATAGCCGTGCACGTGCCGGCTCAGCCGCAGGTCGACCGTGCGCAGCAGCCTCCTCGGAACGGTCAGCAACGGATTCGCGCCGCGGCCGTCGAAGGACGGGCTCCAGAGGTACCGGGCCGGCGAGTGGACGTAGCTGAGGTAGCGGGTCCGCTCCGGTGCGCCAAGCCGCACGGTGTGCGCGAAGGCGTGGCTGGAGGAGACGACGACGTCGAACCGCTGCCGGCTCAGGGTCCGCCAGACCAGTGGCATCAGCGGCAGCGCAATCGCCTTGGTACGCCGCAGCGGCGTCCGGGCCAGCCACGACTCCTTGAGGTCCGGCTCGTCGACGCCCGCGTCCTTCCACAGCACGAACCGTTCGGCGTGTGGCAGCTGCGCCGCGATCTGCCGGAAGACGTTCTCCGAGCCGCCGGTGGCACCGAACCACTCGTGCACCACCGCCACCGACCGGTCGGCGAGGTGATCGAGCGGGACCGGTCCGTCGATCGAGGCCGATCGGTCGATCGCGGCGCCGGTCGGAGCGGATTCCGTCCGCCGGGTACGAACCTCTTCGGCACTCATCCTGCTGCTCCATCCGACGGGGTCCGGTCACGATCCCGGGGTTCCCCGGGCCTGCGCCACGCGCCCAGCCCCCGCACCCGTGCCCAGACGCCCACCAGGTAGGTCCGGCGCAGCGCCGGCACCAGCGCGGCGGAGCCCAGCCAGACCAGCAGGATTCCGGCGCAGGAGCCGACCAGCCGCGGCAGGCCCGGACCGGCGAGCAGGTATCCGAGCCCGGCGGCCGCGACCGAGCCGGGCAGCAGCGTCACGAGCAGTCGAAGGCAGTACCCGAGCACCCCGAGCAGGCGCGCCGAGACGAGGAACATCAGCAGCCCACCCACCGACGCCGCCGCGCCCAGGGTGAACGCCCCCCAGTGCCGGAACAGCAGGAGGTTCAGTGCGGCCGCGGCGGTGTACGACACCGCCATCACGATCGCGACCTCACGGTTCCTGCCCTGGGCGTTGAGCACCTTCATCAGGGTGTAGCCGATCACCTGCGCCCAGATGCCGAGGGCGAAGCCCAACAACAGCGTGGCGGAGATCCGCACCGCCTGGTCGTCGAACTCGCCCCGCGCATAGAGCAGGGTGACGATGCCGGTGCTGTTCAGACAGAGGATCAACGAGAGCGGCACGGTGGCGAACAGCACCGGGGGTAGCAGCCGGCGCAGGCCACCGGCCACCTCCCCCGGGTCCATCCTGGCGAACGAGGCCAGGCCGGCCAGCCCCAGCGGGGCGGCGAGCAGGGCCATGCAGGAGTCGACGACGAACCGGGCGTACTCGGTCGCCGCCACCACCTCGATGCCGAGCAGCGACCCGACCGCGCGTTCGACGCCGATCGACCCCTGGAGGATCACGGGGATCAACAGCAACGGGCGGAGCCGGCGCCAGAACATCGCCAGGGCCAGCCGGCGGCCCGTACCGTCCGGCAGGTCCGCGCCCGGACCGTCCACGGCGGCCAGGTATCCCCGGCGCCGCACCCAGTAGGCGCCCCAGGCCCACAGCAGGACGTACGGCACGGTGAAGCCCCAGGCCAGGATCGCCACCTCGCCGGTGAGGTAGGCCAGCACCGTTGCGCCGATCAGGCCGAGGCTCTGCACCGAGGGTCGGATGTTGATCAGGCGTACGTCGTCGTGTGCCAGTCCGACCAGCGTGTACAGGCCGTACTGGACGTAGAACGGCACCGACAGCGCGGCGATCCCGAGCATCGTCGCGGTGAGCGCCGCGGTCTCCGGGTCCAGTCCGGGTGCCAGCACGTCGACCCAGGCCGTCCGGCCGAACACCAGGGCCACGGTGAGCAGCAGCGAGAACGCGCCCAGCAGCGACCGTACGGTGCGATAGAGCACCAGGGCCATCGCCGGTCGCTCCTGGCGGTACCGCACGTAGAGCGGCAGGAAGCCGGCCGACAGCGCGTCGGCGGTGAAGAAGTTGACCGGGATCAGCGTGGCCGTCAGCGCGACCCGGTTCGCCGCCACCGCCCGACCGGCGCCGAACAGCGCCGCCAGCAGGACCTCGCGGAGCAGGCCGAGTACCTTGCCGGTCACCCCGCCGAGGACCAGCCGGAAGAAGATCCTGGTCACGGCGGGAGGTACCCGCCGCGAAGCTCCTCCAGCAGCGCCAGGTAGCCGCGGGCGCAGTGCGCCAGGGTCAGGTCGTCGGGGAGCAGGCTCGGCCGTGGTGCGGGTACCGGCGGCATTCCGTGCAGGATGTCGGCGAGCGCAGCGGGATCGTCGGTGTCGACCGGACGCAGCACGGAGTCGAGCACCACCGGTCCGGCGATGCCCCGGGACACGACGCAGGGCACGCCGCTGGCCAGCGCCTCCAGGATGGCCATCGGGAGCCCGACCTCGAGGTGGGCCGTGGTGAGCAGGGCGACGTCGGCGGCCGCGTGGTACCGGCCGACCTCGTCCGGCCGGACCTCGCCGACGAACGTGACCAGCTCCGCCAAGCGGAGATCCCGGACAAGCTCCCGTAACCGGCCCTCGTCGGGTCCACCGCCGACCAGCAGGAACCGGAACCGGCCGCCATGCCCCCGGTCACGCAGCACCGCAGCGGCCCGCAACACCCGGTCGAGCCGCTTCTGCGCGTGCAGCCGGCCGACACAGCCGACCACCGTCACCCGATCGTCGACACCGAGTGCCGCCCGGAGTTCCCGCCGGGCCGACTGGTCGGCGGCGTGGTCCGCCGGTCGCACCCCGTTGGGGATGTGCCGGACCCGGTCCACCGGGGCGAACCAACGCTGCGGTCGGGCTGCCAGCGAGTCGACCACCCGTCCGCCGACCGCGACGATCCGGTCGAAGTCCCGGTACCGGGCCAGGTCCCGCAGCAGCCAGGCCGCGTTCTTCGGCGCGGTGGCCAGCAACCGGGGACTCCCGGACCGCAGTTTGGAACTGATCTCCATCATCGAGGTGCCGTGCGCCTGTAGCACGAACGGCGTACCCGGATGCCGCACCCGGGCCCGGGCCACCGCGTACGCCCCGGCGCTCACCGACAGCACCGCCCCGGGCGGCTCGGCGAGCGCGGCCCAGTAGGCCCGGGACTCGCGCCACCAGGCGGTCGAGTAGCGACCGGGGCGGGTCCCGGGCAACGGCACCACCTCGACGCCGTCTGCCGAGAACGGGCCGTCGACCCCGGGCACGGCGGTCGTGACCAGCCGGACCCGACGGACCTGCCGGGCCAGTTCCACGGCGAGGTTCCAGGAGAGGACCTCCATGCCACCGATCTGATGCCGGAGGGTGGCCCGGGAGAAGACCAGGATCGACTCGATCATTCGAGGGTCCTGTACAGCGACTCCAACCGGTCGGTCTGCCGGCGCAGGTTGTACCGCTCGACGACCATCCGCCGGCCCGCCGCACCGAACCGTTCGCAGAGCTGTCGATCGCGGAGCAGGAGGGTCAGCCGTTCGGCCAGCGCGGCGACGTCCCGCTCGGCCACCAGGAAGCCGTTCTCGCCGTCGATCACCGCCTCCGCTATCCCGCCGTGCGCGGTCGCGACCACCGGTCGCCCGCTCGCCGCCGCCTCCAGCAGCACCGTCGGCAACCCTTCCTGGTCACCCGTGGCCGCCGTCACGCTCGGCTGGCACAGCAACCGGGACCGGCCCAACCGGTCGAGCGTCTCGGCGTGCGGCCGCGCCCCCAGGAACCGGACCGCCGCGGACACGTCGAGTTCCCGGGCGAGCCGGTCGAGCCGCTCCCGCAGCGGTCCGGCGCCGACGATCACCAGTTCGGCCTCGGGAACGACCCGGCGTACCACCGCGAACGCCCGCAGCAGGTCCGCGGTCCCCTTCTTCTCCACCAGCCGCGCGACGTGCAGAATCCGGGGCGTCTCGACGAACCCGGCGAACGGGATCAGGTCGACGTCCACCCCGGTCGGCAGTACGACGAGTCGGTCGGCCGGATAGCCCCAGTCGACCGCCCGGTCCCGGATGTGCGCGGAGACGCAGACGAATACGGCGCCGGTGTCGAAGAGGTCGCCCCGCCAGGCGACGTAGTTCATCCAGGACGGTTTCCTCGACGCGATCAGCCGGGATTTCGGGATGGTCACGTCGAACCCGTGCAGGGTGGTGACCAGCGGAACGCCGAGCGTCCTGGCCACCGGGGCCGCGTAGACGCCCTCCACCCCGAAGTGTGCGTGCAGCAGCGCCGTCCCCCGCTCGGCCAGCAGCCGGCGCAGCGGTGCCGACCGCCGGGTCAGCGTGTAGGCCAGCAGCGCGGCCCGGCCGAAGTCGGCGACGCTGACCGAGTCCGGTGGCGACCCGAGGCCGACCCGGTCGACCTGCCGGGCAGCACCGGCCGGGGCGGGCACCGTCGTGACGTCAGCCGCGCCGGTCGGCGGCAGGCTCGGGACCGGGTCCCTCGCCACGAACAACGGCCGGAAGCTCCGCATCGCCAGGGCCTGGCTCGTGATGAACGTCTCCGACGGCCGGAACTGCTGATGTCGTACGACGCCCACCGTCGGGGTGACTGACATTGTCCTCGGACTCCTCGTTTCCGGACTCCTCGATGACCGGCCGGATCAGATAGGCGACCAGTACGGCGACGATCGGGATCAGGTGGATGTCGCCGAAGATGTCGGTGTTCTCGCCCAGGCCCTGTACCAGGATCCAGGCGAGCGCAGTGCCGACACAGACCAGGTACACCCGCGGGACCTGCCCGTGCGTCGACATGCGGCGGGCGACCAGCCGAAAAGCCACGACGAAGAACCCGACGGTGAGTGCCAGCCCGGCGATCCCGGTCACCGCCCAGGCACCGAGCAGGATGTTGTGCGGTGGGAAGACCCGCCAGATGTCGTGCTGGTCGGCGTACGCCGCGAAGCCGAGATTCCAGCCACCGTAGCCCAGCCCCAGCAGCGGACTGTCCCGGAACGCCTCCGCGCCGAACCGCCAGATCACGCTCCGCCCGGCGAACGCCTCCAGAAGGGCGTCGAGAAAGCCGCGGTTGAGGGTGAACAGCAGCGCCAGAGCCGCGCCCAGCGGCACTGTGGCGATCAGCAGGTACCGCCGGAGCACTCCGGTCGGGTACCGGCGCAACCGGTGCAGGCCGTACGCGGCGGCGGGCAACGCGACCACCAGCACGGTGGCGGACTTCGAGCCGGTGAACGGCACCGCGAGCAGCGCCACCACGCCGACCACCCGGACCCAGCGGGCGCCGGTCAACGCCGCCAGGGCGAACGCGGCGAGGCCGTTGATCCCGAGGAACATCGCCGCGACGTTCGCGTTGATGAAGACCCCGCCGGCCTTCGCCGGGTCCAACACGTTGTTCGGATTGTCGCCGAAGAGCGCCGCGACGGCGTTCTGACCGGCGAAGTAGCCAGCGATCGAGTGCAGGAACGCGTCCTCCAGGCCGGGCAGCACCCGGAAGACGACGACCAGGCCGGCCTCGAACAGCACCCACGGCCAGTACCAGAGCTGCAGCCCGCGCAGGGGTGCGGTGCCGTACCCGGCCACCGCCGACATGAGCACCAGGGTGACGACGAACTGGCCGAGCAGCGTGATCGACTGTAGCCCGGCGCGGGGCTCGGGTGACCAGGCCAGCGTGAGCAACCGGAGTGCCAGCAGGAGCAGCAGGATCCGGACCAGCGCCAGCCGGAGCAGCCGGCGCACCGATTCGCCGCGGGCGGCGAACAGGATCACCGGGGCGAGCAGCAGGGCGACGACCGTGCCGAGGGCGATGTCCACGCTGCCCCTGGGAAGCAGGTAGACCTGCGGCAGGGCGAGGAACAGCACGACGGTGGCCAGCACCGCGAGCCGGACCGGATCGGCGGCGGCCGTGGCGAGCCGGTCGAACAGGCGCCGGGCCGGGTCGGCGGCGGCCGTGGCGAGCCGGTCGAGCCGGCGCCGGGCAGCGGGCAGCGGACCGGTCACCGGACCGCCCCGTGGTCGGCGCCGGCCGCTCCCGGGCCCGCTCCGGTGACGATGCTTCGCAGCAGTTCGCCACGGGCCTGCCAGCCGAAGTCGCGGGCGTACTCGACGCGGGCACTGACATCCGGATCCGATCCGGGCCCGACGGCGCGTAACACCCGGGCCACGAAGTCGTCGACGGAGTCCGCGACCTCGATCGCACCGGTGCCCCGGGCCGCCCGGATCACATCCGGCACGGCGGTGCTCACCACGGTCAGCCCGGCCGACAGGTATTCGTAGCACTTGAGCGGGCTGACCCCCACGGTGTACGGGTTCAGTGCGTACGGCACCAGGCCCACCGTGGCGGTGCCGGCCACCGCGGCCAGGTCGTCGATGCCGAGCACGCCGAGATAGCGGGCGCCGAGCCGTTCCAACTCGGCCAGTTCGGCGGCGAAGCCGCCACCACCGGCCGCGACCGGACCGGCCAGCAGCAGTTCGCCCCGGCCGCGCAGGCCTTCGGCGAGGGCGCGGAGCAGCGGGTAGTCCAGCTTGTGTGGTGACAGGTTGCCGGCGAACAGCGCCGCCGGACGGCGCGCTGCGGCGGGGTGGCCGGCCGAGGCGAAGACGTCGATGTCAGCGACGTTCGGCAGCGTACGAACGTCGGAGAAGCCAACCTCCGCCAGGTGTGCGGCGACGGCGTCGCTGGTGGCGATGGCACACCGGGCCCGCCCCGCCAACTGCCGCTCTCCGGTCGCGACGGCGACCCCGTCCACCCCGGGAAACGCGGCCAGCAGGTCGACGCAGTGGTAGACGGTGAAGTCGGCGTACCGTTCGAGCCCGTAGGTCACCGGGGTGAACGTCCACAGCCCCCGGGGCCGGGGGCTGCGCCGCCACCGCGTCACGGCCCGCTCCAGCAGCACCCGATTGATCAGCCGGGTCGGCCGGCGGTGCACCGGCAGGACCAGCGGTGAGACGATCGTCGCCCCGACCGGCACCGGCCGCTGCGCGGTGTCGGCGTGCCCGCGGACCGAGTTGCGAACCCGGTGGGCGATCCGGGTGAGGTCCCGGGCGTCGAACCGGACCCGGCGCAGGCCGAGTGACTCGACGAAGTGCGTCTCGAAGGCCTGCGCGAACTCCCGCACCACGTAGTGCTGGTTCGTCGCGATCTGCGCACTCCACTCGGCGGTGCCCAGTACCAGCATCGTCGGTCGCGGCGGCCCGGCCTCGGCTCCGCCACTGCGCGGTCGTGTCGTCGTCACCTGTCTCTTCCGGCCTGGTCGGGCAGCGCGCACCGGCCGCTGCCGAGGAAAGACCCGATCGACCGTAGGGTGGGTCATTCTGTCAACGGGGGCGCGCTGCCGCACCAGGGGCACCCTAGGCGAGCGCCGGGACGCGACGGCAGCCGCCCTCGCCGACGCTCCGCTTTATCCAGTTTCGACCAGACCCGCTGGTCAGCCGGTTGCCTGGCCGAGGTTTGCCGCTGCCGCCGCTTCTCGCCTATGTTGCCCCTATGACCGGCGACGTCGCGCTGCTCCTGCGCCGGGCCGGATTCGGTCCGACCGCTGCCGAGCTTGCCGCGGCGCGCCAGGCGGGCTACCCGGCGACGCTCTCCGGCCTGCTGTCCCCGCTCGGGCCCGATGTCGGCGCCACCAGCTCCCCGGTGCCGGAACTCGGCCCCGATCCGCACGCCAACCTGCCCAATCCGACCCGGGCCCAGCACATCCGGGCCGACATCAAGCGCAAGGCGCAGGGCGAGCTGATCCAACGGTGGTGGCTGGACCGGATGACCGTGGCGAGCCACCAGGCCGTCGAGAAGCTGGTGTTCTTCTGGCACGGGCACTGGGCCACCTCGGCCGACAAGGTGAGAAGCGCCCAGTTCGTACTGAACCAGCACCGGGCCCTGCGAGACAGCCGGGACTTCGTGGACCTCGCCCACCGGATGATCGTCGACCAGGCGCTGATCTACTGGTTGGACGGGCAGTACAACCAGAAGGACGCGCCCAACGAGAACCTCGCCCGGGAGCTCTTCGAGCTGTTCCTGCTCGGCATCGGGCAGTACACCGAGCGGGACGTCCGGGAGGCGGGCCGGGCACTCACCGGATGGCTGACCGTGCTGGAGGAGAAGAGTCCGCTCTTCGACCCGGCTCGCCACGACCCGGGGCGCAAGACCATTCTCGGCCAGACGGCGAACTTCGACGCGCACAGTCTGGTCAACCTGCTGCTGACCCGACCGGAGTGCCCCCGGTTCATCGCCGCCCGGATGTGGTTCCGGTACGCCTCGCACAGCGAGCCCATCCCGGAGCGGCTCCGGGAGAAGATGGCCGAGGCGTTCCCCGCGCCGATGGCGATGCTGCGCGCGCTCTTCGAGGACGAGTCCTTCGGTGCGACCGCGCACACCCTGGTCAAGCAGCCGGTGGAGTGGCTGGTCGGGGCGATGCGGCAGCTCGGCCTGCGGATCAGCGGCCTGCCGGTCGAGACCGCCATGGATATCGTGTACGGGATGCGCGCTCTCGGACAGCTTCCCTTCGCGCCGCCCAGCGTCGGCGGGTGGCCGGCCGGCACCGCCTGGCTGACCTCGGCCGCCGCCCAGGTCAGGATGAATCTCGCCGGCAAGCTGGCCGGGCTGCACCAACCCGGGCGGCTGACCCCGGAGGAGGTGGCGCACATCCTCGCCGTGGACGGCTGGACCGACCGGACCTACCGGGTGCTGCGCGACGTCAAGGACGCACGCCAGTTGCTGGTCCTCGGCCTGTCGAGCCCGGAATACCTGGTGACCTGAGATGGACGCGCTGACCCGACGCCGTTTCCTGCTCGCCTCCGGTGTCGTCGGCGCCGGCGCGCTGGCGACGACCGGAGCCGCGCTGGGACTCGGCGAACTGCTGGAGAAGTCGACGTCCCGGGCCGCACCGGCCGACCCGGGCGGAACGCTGGTACTCGTCACCCTCTACGGCGGCAACGACGGTCTGAACACCGTCATCCCGTACGCGGACCGTCGCTATCACGGGTTGCGGCCGGAGTTGGCGTACCCGGCCGAGAAGGTGCTGCATCTCGACGACGCCCTCGGGCTCAACCCGAAACTGCGCGGCCTGAAGCGGCTCTGGGACGCGAAGAGCCTCGCCATCGTCCTCGGGGTCGGCTATCCGAAGCCGGACCGCAGCCACTTCCGGTCGATGGACATCTGGCAGACCGCGTCGCCGGGCGTACCCGTGTACAGCGGCTGGGTGGGGCGCTGGTTGGACGGCACCGGTGCGACCCCGGAGACGGCGGTGAGTTTCGAGCCGGTGCTGCCTCCGCTGCTCGCCGGAGAGACCCGGGCCGGCGCCTGCGTCAGCATCGGCGGCCTGCGGCTGCCGCCCGGGATCGACACCGGACTCGTCGGTGCGCTGGGGGGTCCGCAGCAGGGCGAGCCGGCGATGCAGGCCCGCGCTGCCGCCTCCTACGCGGACCTGCTCCGGGTGGAGGACCTGGTGCGGCACTCCTCGGAGTCGGCCCGACCGGAGACCGGGCCGACCGGTCCGGCGACCGGTACCGGTGGGTCGAGCGCGCTCGCCGTGCAACTCGGGCTGGTCGCCCGCTGCGTCGAGGCCGAGGTGCCGACCCGGGTGTACTCGGTCAGTCTCGGCGGGTTCGACACCCACGCCAGCGAGATCGCCGGGCACGAGACGCTGCTCACCCAGCTCGACGAGGCGTTGACCAGCTTCGTCGAGCGGATGTCGCAGACGGAGGCGGGCCGGCGGGTCACGGTGGTGGTCTACAGCGAGTTCGGGCGCCGGGTCCGGGCGAACGCCTCCGACGGTACCGACCACGGCACCGCGGGCCCGGTCCTCGTGCTCGGCGGCCAGGTGACCGGCGGCCTCTACGGCGAGCAGCCGAGTCTGGCCGATCTGGACGACGGCGATCTCAAGGCGAGCGTCGACTTCCGGCAGGTCTTCGGCACTCTTCTCGGCTCGGTGCTGCGCGCCGATCCGGCCCGCTATCTGGAGGGCTACCAGGTGACTCCGCTGCCGTTCCTGCCCGCCGGGTGACCGCTCGCCGCCGCCCGGGCGTACCGCCACGGGTGACGGCTCACCGGCCGCCGCCCCGGAACACCTCGATGACCGTCCGGAGCAGCACCTTGGTGTCCAGCCAGAGCGACCAGTTCTCGATGTAGTAGTTGTCGAACCTGGCCCGGTCGGATATCGGGGTGTCGCCGCGCAATCCGCTCACCTGGGCGAGCCCGGTCAGCCCCACCGGCACCCGGTGCCGCATCGCGTAGTCGGGATGCTCGGCGGAGAACTTCTGCACGAAGTACGGCCGCTCGGGACGGGGGCCGACCACCGTCATGTCGCCGCGCAGGATGTTCCAGAGCTGCGGCAGCTCGTCGAGGGACGTCCGCCGCATGAAGCGGCCGACCGGGCCGATCCGCCGGTCGTCCGCGATCGACCAGCGGGTCCGGGACTCCAGCTCGTCGGCGGGCTGCATGGTGCGGAACTTGATGACGTCGAACGGCTTGCCGTACCGACCGATCCGCTCCTGGTGGAAGAAGACGCCCCTGCCGCCCTCCAGCCAGGTGGCGAGGGCGCAGATCAGCAGGACCGGGCTGAGCAGGACCAGCGCGACGAGGCAGAAGACGATGTCGGATGCGCGCTTGACCACCCAGCGCACGCCGGAGAGGCTGGTGTGCCGGATCTGTACCACCGGGATCGCACCGATGTGGTCGGGCAGTCCTCCCGGAGAGCGGGAGCCCCAGAGCCGGGGCACGCTCCAGATGTCGCAGTTCGCGTACTCGGGTCGGGCCAACTGCTCCATCAGGCCGCTCTCCGGATAGTCGGGTTCGGCGACGAGCAGGACGTCGCACTCGACAATCCGGATCCGGTCGGCGAGCTGGTCCAGGGTCCCGATCAGCGGTGGCGAGGCCGGGCCATGCCGCTTCTCCGCGTCGACGAAGCCCGCGAAGCGCAGGCCGTACTGGGGATAACGGCGCAGCAGCCGGGCGAGTTCGACGGCGATCGGACCGCTGCCGATGATGATGGCGTTGTGCTCCACCCACCTACGCTTCCGGGCGATCAACACCACCCGTCGGGTGATCGCCCGTCCGACGATGACGAGGCCGGCGGAGAGCGCCACGCCCCGCATGAAGCCGGTCATGTAGTCGACCGAGCCGTGCCGCAAGGCCGCGATGATGGCGACCACCGCGGCGGAGGCGAGCAGCCGGCCGCAGAGGCTGGGCAGCTCGTCCAATATGCTCATGTGCCGGCGCGCCCGGTAGAGCCCGCCGGCGGCGAAGATGGCCACCGTGAGACCGGCGGTGAAGACGGTTCCCCGCCAGTAACGGTCGGTTACCAGCAGCGGGGCGAGCAGCGCGGCGACGTCGACCGGGGCGGTCACCATCCAGGCCCGCAGCCGGCGGGTGCGCACCGAGGCTCGGGAGCCGACGTACGGCAGTACCGCCGTCGTGTCGATGCCGGACCGGGTCCGACCCGGTGGGTCCCACCCGGACCCGGTGCGGGGTCGGGGCAGCGCCGGTGGGTTGGGCCCCGAATCGACGGCATCGACGGCGCCCACGGTCGACGGCCGGTCCGACGAACCGGAGTCGGGCAGGCCGACCGCCGGGTCGTGCGGTGCCAACGGCCACGTCGACATCTACTTCCTCCCCCGTAACGACAACCTCCGCTACGCCGGCCCCCGGCGCGGGATTACGCCGCGAGCATTCCCACCGGTGGGTGCGGTCACTTCACTCCACTCAGGATCTCGGGTACGGCGTCGCGCCGGACGGCGTCGTAGAACCTCTTCGCCTCGTCGGTCTTGGCGAACACGACGCTCTCGTTGCCGACCTCGCCGGTGCCCTTGGTCGGGCTGGTGATGAAGCTCAGGTTGCCGCTGCGCAGGTGCCGCAGCTCCATGCCCATGTCGAGCAGGGAGAGGGTCTTGTCGACCGAGACCGCGTCGGCGGAGGCCCGGATGAACGAGTTCAGCTTGGCCGGATTGGCCAGGGTGCCGCCGGAGGCGGCCTTGTCCAGGATGGCGCGGATGACCTGCTGCTGATGCCGGATCCGGGCGAAGTCCCCGTCCTTGAACGCGTAGCGCTCCCGGGCGTAGTCCAACGCCTGCGCGCCGTCCATGACCTGCGGGCCCTTCTTGAACTCCCGACGGCCGGTGGGCAGCAGCGAGTGCGTCGAGGTGAAGCTCTGCTCGACGGTGAGCTGGATCCCGCCGAGCGCGTCCACGATCTCCTTGAATCCGGAGAAGTCGACGATCGCGACGTGGTCGACGCGGACCCCGGTGAACTTCTCCACCGTCTGCACCATCAGCGGGATGCCGCCCCAGGCGTAGGCCGCGTTGATTTTGGCGTCCCGGCCGCCGTGCTTGCCGTCCTTGGATCTGGGCACGTGCACCCAGGTGTCCCGGGGGATCGAGACGAGTTGGGCGCTCGACCGGTCCGCCGGCAGGTGGGCGAGGATGATGGTGTCGCTGCGTGATCCGTCGGCGTTGGACGGGTCACGGGTGTCGCTGCCCAGAATCAGGATGTTCTTGGCGTCCTTCGCCACCTTGACCGGGCGTGACTCCTCGGGAACGGCGTCGAACGCCTCGACCCGCTCGATGCCCGACTCCAGCGAGTGGACGTAGATGCCGGCCGCGACCGCTCCCCCGCCGCCGAGCAATGCCAACACCAGCAGCGTGATGAGGAGGATCCGCCTGGTGCGCCGCCGTTTCGGAGCGGGTGCTCCGGTGGAACTCCCGTCGGGGGACACCGCGAGCACCTCGGTGGAGTCCGACTCCGCGAGTTGGGGTTGGTGTGGCATGGACTCGATGCTACTGATTGGCGCAACAGGGAAAGGTCCCGGCTCTTCGACCGATCCGACCGGTCCGCCCGCCGATACTGCGCCGCTGGTCAGCGACGGTTCCCACGACCGTGACGGGCGGCCGTGCGAACCGTCGGGGCTATCCGGCGTCGTGTCCGGTGCCGTCGATCGAGCGCACCCGTGCGATCCGAATCACCCGGTTGAGCGCCTTCGAACCGGTGAGGAGGACGGCGCAGAGCACGGCGATCGTTCCCGGGATGAACACCAGCAGGTTGTCGATCCGCTCCCAGGCGGCGGGGCTCCAGAGGGCGACCCAGGTCAGCACGAGCGTGACGGCCGTCGTGCATTCGCCGACCAGGCTGACGAAGCCGGCGAAGATCGCGCCTCGGCGGTGTCGCTGCGCGGCACGGGTGGACATATGGAAATCGATCCCGAAGGCGATCAGGAGCAGGACGAAGACGGAGAGCAGCAGCCCGAGGTCATCGTTGGACAGTTCACGCATATGCCCACTATGCCCCGATATCGCCGCCTCGGCCTTCCCCGCCGTGCTATCCGACCCTGAGGACCAGCTTCCCGAGATAGTGATCGTCCAGGGCGCGATGCGCATCCTGGGCCCGCTCCAACGGGAAGGTCCGGGCGACGTGGACCTCGAACGAGCTCGCCTCGATGATGGCGTTCAGCCGATCGGTGGCGGCCCGGCCTCGGTCCCCGTCGTAGTAGGAGACCGTCGCGTCCAGCGACGTCACCGGCAGCGGCAGGACCCCGTTCGGCCAGGCGATCCGCCCCGAGCTCCTGATGGCGCGAAGCGAGCGTTCGGCGATCTCTCCTCCCACGGTGACCAGAGCCGCATCGAGCCCGTCAGGTGCGAACCCGAGTGCCGCGGCCAACACGTCGTCTCTGCGGCCGTCGACGACCGCGTCGGCGCCCAGCCGCCGGGCCAGGGCGACACCGTCGTCACCGGAGGCCACGGCCAACACCCGGATGCCGCCGTGCCGCGCCAGCTGCACCGCCATGTGCCCGATTCCCCCGCTGGCCCCGAAGACCATCAGTGTCTCGCCCGGACGCAGGCCGAGCAGATCGAGGCCGCTCAGCGCGGTCAGGGCGTCCCAACCCATCGGGCCGGCCTGTTCGAGCGGCAACCGGTCAGGCACCCGCGCCACGAACTCTGCCTCCACGACGCCGTACTCGGCGTAGAGGCCGCCGCGCACCATCGGCATCGTCGCGGCGTAGACACGCTCGCCCGGGTCGAACCGGGTGACGTTGCGTCCGACCGCGGCCACCGTGCCGGCGGCGTCCCAGCCCAGGACATAGGGGAAGGTCGACGGGATGCCGAACGCGCCGTCGTAGTCCCCCGCCCGCTCGGCCGCGTCCCAGGACCCGACCCCGGCAAACTCCACCCGGATGAGGACGTCGTCGTCGCCGACCTCCGGGACCGGAATCCGGCGCGACGAGAGTTCGTCGACTCCGCCGAACCGGTCGAGGACGACCGCGTTCATCCCCGACTCCACGCTCGCGCCGCCCACGGTAGGCCCGCCTTTGCTCTCCATTGGCTCCCCCGATTACTTGAGTAGATCAAGCATTAGTCGATCACAACTGTTTGAGCGGGTCAAGTACCTGTTCTAGGCTGGGCGCATGGCCCTGCCGAACGGACCCGTAACCACCTCGTCCCAGGCCGAGGCGGTCCTGTTCGACCTGGTCGACGCATATGACCGCGCCTACGAGGCGGCCGCGGCCGAGCTGTCGCTCACCCCGGCCCAGGCCTGTCTGCTGGGACGACTCGACGAGAGGTGCGGCATGGGCGCCCTGGCCGAGGAACTCGGCTGTGATGCTTCCAACATCACCCAGATCGTCATGCGTCTCGAAGCGCTCGGCCTGGTGACCCGCGAACCGAATCCCAGGGACCGCCGCGCCCGGCTCGTCGCACGAACCCCCCGAGGAGACGAGATCAACCAACGGTTCGCCACAGCCTTCACCTTCGCCCGCACCGCGGTCGGGCGACTCTCACCCGACGAACAGGACCAGTTGACGGCGCTGCTACGCAAGGCACTGGGCTGACGGTGCGGCTGGCCTGTTCGGTCCGCGGGTGACGGGCTGACACGCCGACCACCACCCGATTCCGCCCTCGCCCGTTCGGTCGAGTTGCTGCCCGATCGAGGACAATGCCCGTTCCGGTCGGCGTGTAGACCGAGCGGGGTGCAGCCGCGCGGCGCAGACTGTTCCGCGTGGAGGCGCAGCAGGTACTCGGCGGCCGCTACCGGCTCGAAGACCAGCTCGGCCGGGGCGGTATGGCGGTGGTCTGGCGGGCCCGTGACGAGGTACTCGGCCGTCCCGTCGCGGTCAAGTTGCTGGCCGGCCCGCATGCCCGGGACCCGGTCTCACGACGCCGGATCCGGCAGGAGGCGCGGGCCGCGGCGGCGCTGTCGCACCCCAACGTCGCCCAGGTGTACGACTTCGGCGAGTCCGCCACCGGCCTGACCTGCGTCCCCTACGTGGTGATGGAACTCGTCGAGGGCCGTACCCTCGAACAGCGCCTCGCGGCCGGCCCGCTGCCGCCGAAGGTCGGCTTCCGGATCTGCGCCGAGGTGGCGGCGGCGCTGGCCGCCGCCCACGACCGTGGCCTGGTGCACCGGGACATCAAGCCCGGCAACGTGATGGTGACCCCGGCCGGCGCGAAGGTCGTCGACTTCGGCATCGCCGCCGCGGTGGGACACGGAGACGCCGACGAGTGGGGTGACGAGTTGCTCGGCACCCCCGGCTATCTCGCCCCGGAACGGATCAGCGGGGACGCCGTCGTGCCCGCCTCCGACGTGTACGGCGTCGGGGTCCTGCTCTACCGCCTGCTCGCCGGTCACCCGCCGTGGAGCACGGAGACGGTGACCCAGATGTTGCGGGCGCACGTCTATGTCGAGCCGGCACCGCTCCCGCCGCTGCCCGACGTGCCGGCGAAGGTCGCCGAGCTCTGCCGGCGCTGCCTCGACAAGGACCCGGAACAGCGTCCGCCGGCCCGCGAGGTGGCCGCCACGCTCGCTCGGGCCGCCGGCGTGCGGATCGTCGACGACGAACTCGCCCACTCACTGGCCCCGGCCGCGGTCGACGGTGAACCCTCGACCGTGCTGGTGCCCCGGGCCGTCCACGGCCGGGCCGCCCGGCGCCGCGCCGGGGTGCTGGTGACCGGCGCGGCGGCCGTCGCGGTCACCGCGCTCCTGCTCTGGCTCGCCGACCCGCTCGGCTCGGGGTCGAGCCCGCGCGGTGCCGCGGAGTCCGGTCCGAGCGACCGGCCGACCGCGTACACCGGACCGTCGGGGAGCACCGGTGGCGACTCCGTCCCCCCACCGGCCGGGCCGGGGCCGCTGACCCCGGTCGCCGGCGCGCCGGGTACACCGCTCGGCGACCCCGTACCCGGTCCGGTGACCGGGTTCCCGCCGGGAGGTCAGCCGGGCGGAGTCCCGGGCGGGGAGCCGGGCGGCGGAGACCCGGACGGCGGGATACCGACCGGGCCGGGCGAGCCGGCGCCGTCGTCTCCGGAGTCGCCGCCGACCGCGACGCCGGAGGCGAGGACGCTGACGTCGGACGGCGGATCGGTCCAGGCCAGCTGTACCGACGGCGGCGCCTGGCTGCTCTCCTGGACGCCGAACCGTCCCTACCGGACCGACGCTGTCGAACCCGGTCCGGCGCCGGCCACGATGGTCAGGTTCCGGCACGGCAACCACACCGTGCAGATGACCGTCATCTGTACCGACGGTGTCCCCTCGACCACCAACACCGGCTCGGAGTGAGCACGGGCCGGCGACACTCGGCTATGTCGGCGCGATGGGTTTCCGGCGTACCGGGCCCGGCTGCTGGCCGGCGACACCGGCGAGGGCTCACATCCGGCCGGCGACGGTGCGGGCCACCTCCTCCAGCGGCTTCCGGCTCTCCTTCGGGTCGTTCAGCAGTACCAGCTTGACCGCGACCCACTGCCCGCCCTTGTGCACGAAGACGGCGCCGTCCTCGGCGTACGCCTCGTCACCGATTCCGGGCAGCGGCCAGATCTCGTGGTCGAGTTCACGCTCGATGTCGAGGAACTTCTTCGCCCCGTCCCCGACGTAGATCTCCACCTGGGCGGTCGGCCCGGTGACCGGCCCGGTGTAGCTGCACGTCTCGCGCACCGGTACGGCGTCCTCCAGCGGCGTACCGGCCAGCTTCTCGGCCTCGGCCCTGGTGACCAGGGCACAGGCGTCCAGCGACGCGGCCGCCGGCGGCGCCGAGGTCGGCTCGGTCACCGGGTCGGCGCCGGTCGCGGCCGGTGGGGCGTCCTGCGGTGCGGCGACCGGCGGGTCGCCGCCGAACCGGCCGCACCCGGTGGGGAGGGCGAGCGCGAGCGCCGTCAGGGTCACCAGCAGCGGGCGGCTACGGACGATCATTGGAGCCTTCCTCTCAGCCCACGCAGAGTGGGACGTTCGGCAGGGTCTGGGCCGCCCGGTGGATCGGCCACAACTGCTCGCTCTCCAGCTCGAACTTCAGCTTCGTCGGCAGCAGCTTCTTCAGCGCCTCGACCGCCTTGGACGAGGCGGTGATCCCGAAGCCGCCGCCGACCTTGGCGTTCAGGCTCGCCGACACGCACCGGGCCAGCGGGGCACCCAGCGCCGAGCCGTTGGTGACGCCGAGGTCGACCACAAGCTTGGCGTACGGGCCGGCGAAGGCGGCCGGAATGCCGATACCGAACTGGATCTTCGTCTCCACGGCGAAGGCGAGCCCGCTGGGACCGATCGAGATGCCGGTGATCGAGTCCATGATGCTGCGCACCACCGAGAGGGTCGGCTTCTGCAACGTACCGCCGATGATGCCGAGGGTGCCGTTGACCGCCCACTCCCCGGCCGCCGTCACCGTGGTGTTCCGACCGCTCAGCCCGGTGGTCACGATGAACTTCCAGGTGTTGCTGTACACCAGCGGCTCACCCGGTACCGGAATGTTGATCTCGACCGGTACCTCGACGCGGACCTTCCGGTTGTCGTCCGCGCCGTTCGCGGCGCCGGCGGAGACGTCGACCGAGATGCTCCGGATGCCGTCGACCGCGAACGTGCCACTGCCGATCCGCCCGTTCGAGATCGGCACGTCGGCCCGGATCCGCAGGTCGGCGACGTTCATCGCGAAGTCGATGTAGACCTTGAGGTTCTCGTTGGCGGCGTACCCGATCTTCAGGCCGAGCTTGCCCTGCGTCCGGTAGGGCTGGGCCTCCCACTCGCCGACGCTGACCGCGAAGTTCCGCTCCCGCGCCGGTGGCAGCCGGCCACCGCCGGCCGGGGCGAGCCGCACCGGGTTCATCGTGAGCACGGTGGTCCCGTCGAGCCCGATCGGGGTGACCGCTTCCGGCGACCGCGACCCGGCCGGTACGCCGACCGCCCCGGGCAGGTCCGGCACCTCCTGGTACGCCAGGTCGGCCTCGTCGAATCGCTGCTCGGATCGGAAGTGGGCGTCCCGGAACACCTCGGTGAGCGTGACCGGAGCGAGGGTGACGGCGAGATCGTCCCCGGACCGCCGCGCCTGCACCACCCGACCGACCGCCCGGCTGGTGGCGTACATGATCCGGCCCGGTTCGAGGTCGTCGACGCCCGGCGCGTCGGCGTCGAGTACCCAGGTCGTCCCGTCCGCGCTGGCCGACCGGATCGCGTCCGGTCCAGCCTCGACGAGCACCACGTCCGGCTGGTACCTGATCGACCGGTCCCGACTGGGGCCGTACCCGTAGGTGCGGCCCGCCTCGCTCGCGGCGATCGCGCCCCCCGGTTCGCCGTCGCCGCCCGGAAGGATTCCGCACGCCCCGACGCCGACAAGCAGGACGACCACCACGAGCAACGAGCCGCACCCCCGCCAACCGGACATCCGCCGCCTCCGCCCTCGACCCGCCGTGTCGGGCTCCATGATGGGCGGTGATGTTCCGAGGCGGTTCAGGAATCGTTCAGGGCGCCGGCCGTCTCGCCGGTTCCCGGCGGAAAGGCCGCCGGTTCGACCTCGATCTCCCGCATCCGGTCGAGATAGTCCCGGTAGCGGCGGGCGGCCTCGCCGTGCCGGCCGGCGGCCGACAGCGCGCTGACCAGTCCCAGGTGGGCCGATTCGTCGTAGCCGTCCTCGGTGGTCAGCCGCAGGTACCAGCCGACCGCCGCCTCCGGCCGGCCGATTCGCAGGCACCGGCGGGCCAACCGGCGGATCAGCTCGCGGTGCAGTTCGGCCAGCGCGGTACGCGGACGGGCCACCCAGTCCCCGGTGGCCTCGCCGTCGGCGCAGAAGTCCCCGGCGTACATCCCGACGACCGCCTCCAGCCGGCCCAGTATCCCGACGCCGCCCGCATCGTCCCACTGCCCCGTCGCCGCACCCACCTCCGGCCGGGTACGCCCGTCCGGTGGGCTGGCGCCGTCCGCCGCGATCGCCGACCGGGCCGCGTCGTGGAACCGCACCGCGTCCACCGACACCCGCTCCGGGTTGAACCGCACCGTTGCCGGGTCGGTGTGCAGGTACCGGTCGGCCGGGTACCGGCGGTCCGGATCCAGCACGGCCCGGACCGTCGAGACGAGCACCGACAGCCGGCGCAGCGCCACCTCCGGCGGCGTCTCCGGCCACAGCACGGCGGCCAGGGTCTCCCGGCCCAGCGGCCGGCCGAGCTGACCGGCGAGCAGCTTCACCAGTTCCCGCGCCCTGCGGGACTGCCAGGCCGCCGCCGGCACCGGCACGCCGGCCAGCCGGACCACGAAGTGCCCCAGGGTCTGCACCTCGACCTCCGGCACCGGCGCCGGCCCGATCGCCGCCAGCGGTCCGGCGACATGCCAGGCTCCCTCGCGTACGCCGAGCCGGTGCAGCCGCCGGCAGGCGACCTCCTCGGCCGGCCGGTCCGCGCCGAGCCGCGCCCGCAGCAGCGCGTTCGTGGCCAGTCCGACCTCGTTGCCGACCTCGGCCCAGATCTGTGCCGCCTCGACCAGCCCCACCACCGGACGGTCCGGCGTCCGGCCGCCGCCGGAGCCGCCGACGCCGCGGACCGGGTCCGCCGCGTTCGCCGCCGTGCCGGCCAGCCCGGCGGCGAGCGCGGCGAGCTCGATCGCCTCGGCCAGCCCGGCCGGGTCCCGCCGGGATCCCGCCTCGGCGCGGGCCCGCTCGGCGTGTTGCCGGGCCGAGTCGAGATTCCCGGAGCAGAGCGCCACCCAGCCGGCGGCGAGTTCGGCCACGGTGGGCCCGTTGGCGCTCGGCATCGCCAGGGCGCGGCGGGCGTACTCGGCCGACCGGGCGGGATCGTCGGCGTACCGGGTACGCGCCAGCCCGGCGCACGCCTCGGTCAGCACCTGGGCGTTGCCGTCGGGTTCGGCCATCGCCAGCGCCGCCTGGTAGGCGGCCACCGCCTGGCTGGTCGCGCCACAGACCCGGTGCACCCGGGCGGTCAGCAGCAGCCCGAAGGCGGCCAGCGGCGACCCGTCGCGCTGCCAGAGGCTGAGCGCCGCGTCGGAGTCGGCCCGGGCCCGGGCCAGTTCGCCGAGCCCCAGCCACGCCTCGGCCCGGTTGTGCAGGGCCAGCGCCAACAGCATCCGCTGCCCGGTGCGCTCGCCGAGCCGGATCGCCGCGCCGAGTTCCTCGGTCGCCGCCCGGTAGCGGCCCTCCTCCGCCAGCCGCGAGCCGACGTTGCAGTGGATCCGCAACTGTTGCCCGAGGTCACCGGCGCGAACGGCCGCGGCTAGCGCCCGGGCGTACGCGTGCTCGTTACCGGCCCGGTCCCCGGCGCTGAACGTGGCCAGCGCCCGGGCCACGTACGCGGCCGCGATCGCCGCGTCGTCCCGGCTCGTCTCGGCCAACCGGACCGCCTCGTCGGCGAGTTCCCTGGTCCGGGCCCCGTCGCCCCGGGCCCACCGCACCGCCGCCCGGCCCGCCATGACCTGCGCCTGGTCTGCCAGCCCGGACGTTCCGTCCCCGGGTGCCGCCCGTTCGAGCAGCGCCTCCGCGTCGTCGAACTCACCGCGCCGGTGCAGCAGGGCACCGAGTTGCCAGGCCAGCGCCGCCGGCAGTGGCGTCCCGGCAGGTACGGCCGCCAGGTAACGCAGCGCCTCGTCGTGCTGGTCGTCGCGTACCGCCGACTCGGCGAGCCGCAGGTCGGCGTCGGGAATCCCGGACGGCCCGCCGAGGACCAGCCGGGCCGCCCGCAGCGGTAGGAGGTCGCCCGCGGCGATCCGTCGCCGACCGGCCAGCGCAGCCAGCGCCCGGTGGTAGGCTCCGGCGCCCCGCGAGCCCGGACCGGCCCGCTGGATCGCCGACAGCGTCCAGAGTGCGGCCAGGTCGGCCTCGTCGAGCGTCGGCGGCAGCTCGTCCAGTTCCGGTGGCGCCAGGGTCCCGCCCGCGCTCGGCCACGATGTTCGGCGTCCCCGTTCCGTGGCGACCTTGACGAGGCCGGCGATCGCGGCGACCACCCCGGGTGAGTCGGCAGCGTCGAGCGCACCGCGCCGGACGATCGGGTCCTGCCCGGGTGCCCCGGCGCCCGCCAGCATCCGTCGTACCTCGGCCGGGGTGAGGGCCAGGTCAGCGGCGGTGATCTCGCCGAGCCGGCCGCTGGATCGCAGTGGGCCGGTCGGGAACGGCACCGGGTGTCGGCCGGCGAGCACCAGTACCGTGCCGGCGGGCATCCGGCCGGCCAGCGCCGCCAGCAGGCTGGCGCCCGGACCGGGGTCCACCAGGTGCGCGTCGTCGAGCACCAACCGGAGCCGGACCTGGTGGGCCGAACCGGCAGCCGCGCCCACGGCCAGCCCGGTGCCGGCAGGGACAGCCGGGGCGGTGGTGGCAGGGGCAGCCGGGGCGGTGGTGGCAGGGACAGCCGACCCGGTGCCGGCAGGGCCGGGCGGGGCGGTGGTGGCCAGTGCGTCGGCGAGCAGTCCGGCGAGCACGGACGGGTCGTCGTGGGCCCCTGGGCCGGGTACCGGGATGCCGACGGTGCGCAGCGCCGTGGCGAGGGCGGTGAAGAGGTGCCCCTGATCGCGGTCCTCGGGACCCAGGCTGTGCCACGCGGTGGGCCCGCGGGTCACCCACTCCCGCAGCAGGGTCGTCTTGCCGGTACCCGGGCCGGCGACGACCGCCACGAGCCGACGGGCGGACAGCTGGTCGAGGCGCCTGATCAGCCTCGGCCTGGGCAGCACCACCGGATCGGGCCGCTCGTCGCCAGCCGGTGCCCATCCCCCACCGGTGGTCACCGCACCAGGTTATCGGCCGGCCGGACCGGACATCAGTTCGGCGGCAGGGTGTCCATGAAGGAACTGACCGAGAAGACCGCGTTGCCGGCACCGGGCGGACCGTACCCGGGCGGGCTACTCAGCCCGTTCGCCTCCATCGTCGCCCGGTACGCCTCCAGCAGCCGGATGTGGTACTCCAGCGGCGCACCCTGCGGGTTGGTCCGGCCCAGCGGCGTGGTCGGCTCCGGGCACCAGGTGGTGAACCGGGGGGTGATTCCCCGGGACATGAAGAACTGCAGCCCCTCGGTGGTCGACTCGATCGCCTCGTCCACGGTGGTGAAGCCGAACGGCTCGGCCATCTCGATCCCGGCCACGAAGTTCGGGATGACGTTGCGTGGCCCGAAGATCTCGGCGGAGTCGAGGATCCGGCGGTGCCACTCCTCACGACCGACATACCGCTCCTTGCCGGGGCAGTAGAGCTCGAAGAGTCGCTTGTCCCACACCTCGTAGTTGGGGTGGTAGATCCGGATCCCGTAGTCGTGGAACCGCTGCACGTCGGCCTTTGGCAGTGCCTGGGCCACGACCTTGCCGATCCACCGGCCCGGGAACCGTTCCTCGATCGCCTTGGCGTACCGGCCGTAGAAGTCGGCCTCGCCGAGCCCGTCGACCTTGGAGGTGACGCTTCCTCCGGTCAGGGTGTACGCCTTCGACGCGCCGAGGGTGTCGTGCCGGTCGATGATCGCCATCGCCTCCAGCACCTCGTCCACCGGCTTCACCCCGGTGTACGGCCGGCCGGCCGCCTTGTGCTGGCGCCAGTTGTGGTTGATGTCGCAGTACTGGCACTCCTCCTTGGCACCGAAGTACTGACAGACCCGGAACACGGTCAGGTAGATCAGGTAGCCCCACTGGATGGTCGGGGCGACCTCCATCACCGACTTGCCGTTTCCGAGCGTGTGCCGGTAGTAGTCCGGCATCGGCGGCAGCCCGACGTCGGCGATCGGCCGGTCGTCGAGGTAGAGCCGGAGCATCCCGTCGCCACCGTCCTTCACCCGGTACGGCGACTCCGGGTTGACCCGGACCGATACCACGGTGCGGCGCAGCTCGTACGGGCCGCCGGTCAGGACGATCTCCTCCGGGGGCCGGCGCAGCGCCGCCGAGCCCAACTCGGGCAGGGTCCGGTGGTCGAACGAGAAGATGAAGTACGACTTCGGCTTGACCTCGCCGTTCTCGTTGTCGGTCAGCGCCGAGTCGTCGAACGCCATCCCCCGCGCAGCAGGTCCTCCTTGAGGACCGCTTCGCGTGGAATGTGCGGAAAGCGCCCCATCAGCTCCTCGACGAGATCAGTGCGGGTCTGCACGCGCGCTCCTCCGGTCCGCTACGACGCCGCCGGATCCCCGACGAGCCTGCCGTCACCATGGCACCCCCCGCCGGCTGGCCGGCGACCGCCTCCTCGGCGGTGTGCCCCCGACCACGCTACCCGCGCCCCGTCCCGACCCACCGGGTGGATCAAGGACCGGCGTGGCACCGACACCGACGCCGCCATCGGCACCGACACCGGCGCCGCCATCGGCACCGGCATCGGCACCGCCATCGGCACCGGCCGAATCGGTGGGCCGGGCCCGGCCCCGTCAGGCCAGCAACTGCCGCTTCTGCACCTTGCCCATCGCGTTGCGCGGCAGCGCGTCGACCAGGTGCACCCGGCGGGGCCGCTTGTGCCGGGACAGCCCGGTGGCGACGAACTCGATCAGCGTCTCGGGGGTCACACCGTCGCCGACGACGTACGCCACCACCTCCTGGCCGAGGTCCGGATGCGGGGCGCCGACCACCGCCGCCTCGCGGACACCGGGATGGGCGAGCAGCATGTTCTCCACCTCACCCGCGCCGATCCGGTACCCGCCGCTCTTGATCAGGTCGATGCTGGCCCGGCCGACGATCCGGTGCTGCCCGTCCGACGCCACCGTCGCCACGTCGCCGGTGCGGAACCAGCCGTCCGGGGCGTACGCCGCCGCGGTCACCTCCGGCAGCCCGAGGTAGCCGGAGAAGAGGGTCGGGCCACGGACCTGGAGTTCACCGATGCTCTCCCCGTCAGCCGGCAGCACCGCACCGGCGTCGTCGACCAGCCGGCTCTCGACGCCGGACAGCGGCAGCCCGACGTGTCCGGGCCGGCGCTCGCCGTCGACCCGGGTGCTGATCGTGATCAGGGTCTCGGTCATGCCGTACCGCTCGATCGGCCGGTGCCCGGTCAACCCGGCCAGCCGGGCGAAGACCGGCTCCGGCAGCGGCGCGCTCCCGGAGACCAGCAGGCGCGCCGCGCCGAGCGCCCGCGCCGCGCCGGGGTCGCCCGCGATCCGCGACCACACCGTCGGTACGCCGAACAGCAGCGTCCCGCCGGCCGCCGCGTACCGGTCGGGCTGGGGTCGGCCGGTGTGCACCAGCCGGCAACCGATCCGCAGCGCTCCCAGTACGCCGAGGACCAGGCCGTGCACGTGGTACAGCGGCAGTCCGTGCACCAGGATGTCGTCCGGGGTCCACGCCCACGCCTGCGCCAGCGCGTCCAGGTCGTGCGCGATCGCGTCCCGGGTCAGCAGGACGCCCTTCGGCGCCCCGGTGGTGCCGCTGGTGTAGAGGATCAGCGCGGTGGCCGTACCCGGCGGCTCGGTCAGGCCGCCGGAGGGTGCGAGTGCGGGCCCGAGGACCGGTTCGACCGGCACCGGCACCGGGTGCGGCGGTGGGGCCTCCGCCAGCAGCAGCGCCGCTCCGGAGTCGGCAAGGATGTGCGCCAGTTCCACCGGTCCAGCATCGGCCGGCACCGGCACCACCGGCACGCCGGCGATCAGCCCGGCGAGCACCCCGACCACGCCGGAGAGCGAGGCGGTCGCGTGCACGGCGACGGCCGGCGACCCGACCAGCCGGCCGGCGACCCCGGCGGCGGCCCGCCGCAGCTCCTCCCAGGAGGCGGTCTCGCCGTCGACCCGGACCGCGTCCGGGCGGTCGGGCAGTACCCCGTCCAGTGCCGGCAGCAGCATCGTTCCTCCCGTCCCTCGGCTGACGACGATCCTGCCAGCTCCGGCCGGCCCGACACCCGGCCCACGTCACCGCCCGGCCAGCCGTCACGGCCCGCCTAGCCGTCACCGTCGCCAGCCGTCACAGTCGGGCCGCCCGCCTGGTCGGGCCGCCCGCCTGGTCGGGCCACCCGCCTGGTCAGGCCGGCCCCGCCTGGTCAGGCCAGAGCGGCGCGGGCTGCCACGGCGGTGTCCGGGTGGTCGCTGAACAACCCGTCCAGGCCGAGCCCGTGGCAGAGTTCGTACTCGGCGACGATGTCGCCCCGGGCGTTCGGGTCGGCGCCGATCCGGAAGTCGATCGGCAGGAACTGGTTCTCCGCCCGGAACGTCCAGGCATGCACCACCAGTCCGGCCCGATGCGCGTCCCGGACCAGGGTGGTCGGGGCGCGCAGCCTGCCGCTCGCGTCCCGGGGCAGCAGCAGGTTCTTGTGCACGCCGATGCCGTCGGCGTAGCCGCCGATCCAGCGCAGGTTCTCCGCCGTGACCAAATCGGCATAGGTACGCGGGTCACCGGCCAGGGTGAGGTCGTACGGCCGTCCGACCGCGTCCAGCAGCTGGACCAGTCGTACCCCCGTCAGCCTGTTCAGGCCGCGAAGGCTGGCGGCTTCGAAGGATTGGATGATCACCGGGTCCGCCCTGCCGGTCATGCCGTTCTTCCCGAGTACCCGCACCAGCGGCTCCTCCAGCGGCAGTCCGATCGACCGAAAGTAGCTGGGATGCTTTGTCTCCGGGTAGATGCCGATGGTCCGGCCCAGCCGGCGGCTCTCGTCGCGGGCCAGGTCGACGACCTCCTGCAGGGTCGGCACCGGCAGCTGGCCGTCGAACGCGGTGTTGGTCGCCCGGATCTGTGGCAGCCGCTCCCGTGCCCGCAGCGTCCTCAGCTCGGCCAGGGTGAAGTCCTCGGTGAACCAGCCGGTCACCGAGGTGCCGTCGATGGTCTTGGTCGTCCTCCGGGCGGCGAACTCGGGGTGGGCGGCGACGTCGGTGGTGCCGGAGATCTCGTTCTCGTGCCGGGCCACCAGCACCCCGTCCCGGGTGCAGACCAGGTCGGGCTCGATGAAGTCGGCACCCAGCCGGATCGCCAGCCGGTACGCCTCCAGGGTGTGTTCCGGACGGTAGCCGCTGGCGCCGCGGTGCGCGATCACCAACGGGCGGTCAACGGTCATCCGGCCCCCTCTCCCCGCGACCGCCCGGTCCACCGGACATTGTCGCCGATCATCCACTCCGTGTCCCGGGGTCCGCCGATACGGACGGGTCGCCGAACCCGGGTCCGCGCCGTACGGCTCCTTTGAGCATCCATGCCTAACCGTTAGACTTCAGCGCGCCAGGCATCGGAGGTCGGTGGATGAAACACCTTGTGCTCGGCCTGCTCGCCGCCGGCCCGGCCCACGGCTACGAGCTGCGTCGACGCTACGACGAGCTGTTCGCCGACGCCGCTGGCGAAGTCAACATCGGCCAGGTCTACGTGACGCTCGGCCGGCTGGAGCGGGACGGGCTGGTCGCACACACCACCGAGTCCGGCGGCGACCGGCGCGATCGCAAGGTCTACCGGCTCACCGAGCCCGGCACGGCAGCGCTGCACGAGTGGCTCTCCGCCCCCTCCGACCCCCCGCTGGTCAAACCGGACGTGCTGCTCCGACTGGTCGCCGCCCAGCTCGCCGCGCCCCTGCTGCCCGACGTGGATTCCCGGACGGTCGTCACCGACCACCGGCAGCGCTGTCTGGAGGCGCTCCGGGAGCTCGACCGGCAGGCGGCGCGCACCGCCGCCGGAAGCGTCAGCGGCCTGCTGGTGCAGGCGACCGCGCTGCACCTACAGGCCGAGTTGCGCTGGCTGGAGGCGTGCCAGCAGCAACTCGCGCAGATCGAGCTCAAGACCTCCTGGAAGGGAGACGGCGATGAGTGACCCGCTGCTGCGCGCCCGCGGGCTGGCCCGCAGCTACCACGGCGGCGTACGGGACCTCGCCGCCCTCCGGGACGTCTCGCTCGAGGTGGCGGCCGGCGACTGGGTAGCCGTGACCGGACCGAGCGGCTGCGGCAAGTCGACCCTGCTGCACCTGCTCGGTGGGCTCGACCGCCCCGACCGGGGCGAGGTGTGGCTGGCCGGCCAGCGGATGGACACCCGCTCGGAGAGTGGCCGAGCCCTGATCCGGCGCCGGCACGTCGGCTTCGTCTTCCAGTTCCTCAACCTGGTGCCGACGATGACGGTGGCCGGCAACGTGGAGCTGCCGCTGGTGCTCCAGGGCGTCGGCCGCCGGGATGCCCGCCGCCGGGCGCTTGAGGTACTCGACGAGTTGGATCTGGTCGGGGCCGCTGACGCCGCACCGGCCGAACTCTCCGGCGGCCAGCAGCAACGGGTGGCCCTGGCCCGCGCCGTGGTGCACCGCCCCGACATACTGCTCGCCGACGAGCCGACCGGCGCACTGGACTCGGCCGCCGCCGAGACCGTGCTCGACCTGCTCCGCCGACGTCACCAGGACGGCCAGAGCATCGTGCTGGTCACCCACGACCACCGGGTCGCGGCGGCCGCGGACCGGGTGGTCACGATGCTCGACGGGCAGATCGTCGACGAGCGGGACCTGACCGGCTCGGCCGGTCGACCCGGGTTCGGCAACCTGATCGACCTGGAGGGCTGACCGGTGTCCGCCGTCCTCCGACTCGTCCGCTCCGGTCTGCGCGGCGGCAACCGGGCCGGCGCGTTCGCCACCGTCCTGGTCTCCGCGCTGGCCACCGCCGGCATGGTCGCCGGACTGTCCGTGCAGGGCCAGGGCGGTGCGGAGGTGGACCGGATCTACCGCGAGGCCGGCCGCCCGGACCTGGTCGTCTACGGCACGCCAGAGGTGCTGGAGGGCGTACGGCAGGACCCGGCGTTCGCGGCGACGACCCCGGTGACCCCGTATCTTGCCGGGGTCGTGGCGCTCGGCCGGGACACGGTCGACGCCCGGATCACCGCCCTGGCCGGCGGCACGGCCGCGCTGGGCCGACCGCTGCTGCGTACCGGCGGGTGGCCGTCGGCCGGGGAGGTGGTCTTCGACCAGGCCGCCGCCACCGCGGCCGGGATCCGCGCCGGTGACCGGGTGCGGCTGACCGTCGGCGGTCGGCCCGCCCTGCTGACCGTGGCCGGTACCGCGGTCGACCTGACCGACTGCTTCTACCCGGACTGCGACCCGATCCGGCTCTTCGTCGACCCCGCCACCCTGGCCACGCTCGCCCCGCCGCCGGCCGCCACCCCGACCGCCGAGGTCACCCCGACACCCACTGCCACGCCCACCCCGGGTGCCGGACCGGCCAGGTCGCCCGAGGCCGGTCCGACAACGGCGGCCCGGCAGACCGCGGTGCTGGTCGCCCGGCTGATCGAGCCCGACCGGGCCGACGCGGTGGCTGCCCGGATCGGCACCCGCTCCGGCGTGCAGGCGGTCCAACCGTGGCCGGACACCAGGGACGACATCCTCATCCGGGACCGGATCTTCGGTGCCTCGCTGGCCGGTTTCGGCGTCTTCGTCCTGCTCGCCGCCGCCTTCGTGGTCGCCGGCACCGCCGCCGCCCGGCTACTCGCCCGGCGGCGGGAGATCGCGCTGCTCCAGTCCGTCGGCTACACCGCCCGACAGGTGACGACCGGACTCGTCGCCGAGACGCTGCTGCTCGGCGCGGCGGGGATACTCGTCGGCTGGGTGGCCGGCATCCTGGTCGCCCCCTTCCTCCAGCTCGGCCTCGCTGGCGCGCTCGGCCGGGCGGGCCCGCGGATCGACCCGCCGTCGCTGCTCGGCTCCGCCCTGCTGGTCGGTACGGTCCTCGCGGCCGCCACCGTAGCGCCGGCCTGGCGGGCGGCCCGGCAACCGGTCTCCGACGTGCTGCGCGACGCCGCACCGCGCGGCGCGGAACCGGCCCGGGTCACCCGGATCCTCGACCGGCTCCGGCTCGGCCCCACCTACCGGTACGGGCTCGGTGCCGTACTCACCCGGCCTGGGCGCTCGGCACTGACCGCCGCCGCCCTTTCGGTCGCCGTGGCGGCGGTGGTCGTCGGGGGTGGCTTCACCGCCACAGTGGATCGGCTGGTCGCCGAGCCGGCCCGGACCGGCGACCCCTACGACGCCGTCGTGGTGGCCGACGGCACCGATCCGGCCACCCTGACCGCAGCGCTGGCCGGTACGCCGGGTGCCGCCGGCTGGTACAGCCAGCTCGACCGGCGGACCACCCTCGGCGACCAGACGTTCCTGTCCCGCGCCATCGGTGGGGATCCCGCCGACGCCCGGTTCCTGGTCCAGCAGGGCCGGCCGCTGCGGGCACCCGGCGAGGCGATCGCCGGATACGGACTGCTGCGCCGGTTCGACCTCCAGGTCGGTGACACGGTCGAGGTCCGGGCGGGCGGCACTCCGCTGCGGCTGACCATCGTGGGCTGGTACAGCGAGACCGAGGACACCGGAGAACTGCTGATGTACCGGGCCGAGATGCTGCCGGGGGTGGCACCGGAGGCGTACCTGGTCTCGGCCGGTCCGACCGCCAGCCCGGAGACGCTGGCCGCCACCCTGCGGGACCGGCTCGGCCCCGGCGTCACGGTGCACGCCCGGGCGTCCGATCCGGACGACCTCGGCACCTTCACCATGGCGATGCGCCTGCTGGCCGCCCTCGTCCTGCTGGTCAGCCTCGCCAACCTGGCCGCCGCGCTGCTGACCGTCGCCCGGGAACGCGCCCGCACCCTCGGGGTACTCCGCGCGGTCGGGTTCACCGTCCGGCAGACCCTCGCCCAGTCCGCTACCGGCGGTGCCGCGCTCGGCCTCGCCGCCGCGCTCGTCGGACTCCCCGCGGGGCTGCTGCTGCTCCGGCTCCTCACCGACCGGGTACTGGTCGGCATCGGCGCCGGGCCGGGACTCGCCGAGCTTCCCCCGGCCGCGCTGCTCGCCGGGACCGTGCCGGCGGCCGCCCTGGCCGGCGCGCTCGCCGGGGTGCTGGCCGCCGGCCGGCTGGCCCGGACCCCGGCCGCCGACCTGGTGCGCTACGAGTGACCCGGTACGCCCGACCGGCACGCCGCGCGTACCGGTGGATCAGAACTCGTCGTCGAACCGGACCGTGCCGGTCACCCCGACCTGGTACGCCGAGACCCGCCGCTCGAAGAAGTTGGACAGTTCCTGGACGTCCTGCAACTCCATGAAGGCGAACGGGTTCGCCGACCCGTACAGCGGCTCGATGTCGAGTTGGGCCAACCGGCGGTCCGCGACGTACTGGAGGTACTCCCGCATGTCCGGCAGCGAGAGTCCGGAGACCCCCTGTGCGAGCAGGTCCTCGGCGAACTGCACCTCGCACTCGACCGCCTCGGCGACCATCTCGCGGACCTGTCCGCGCAGCTCGTCGTCGAAGAGGTCCGGCTCCTCCCCGCGTACGGTGTCGACGACGTCGAAGGCGAACGCCATGTGCATCGACTCGTCCCGGAACACCCAGTTGGTTCCGGAGGCGAGCCCGTGCAGCAACCCGCGGGACCGGAGGAAGTAGACGTACGCGAACGCGCCGTAGAAGAACAGCCCCTCGATGCAGGCGGCGAAGCAGATCAGGTTGAGCAGGAACGCCCGACGGTCGGCACGGGTCCGCAGCTCACGCAGCTCGAAGACGGAGTCGATCCATCTGAAGCAGAACTCGGCCTTGCGGCGGATCGACGGGATGTTCTCGATGGCGGCGAAGGCGGCGAACCGCTCCTCGTCGTCCGGCACGTACGTGTCGAGCAGGTTGAGGTAGAACTGCACGTGTACCGCCTCCTCGAAGAGTTGGCGGGACAGGTAGAGCCGGCCCTCCGGCGAGTTGACGTGCTGATAGAGGTTGAGCACCAGGTTGTTGGCCACGATCGTGTCGCCGGTGGCGAAGAACGCCACCAGCCGGCTGACCAGGTGCCGCTCGGCCGGGGAGAGCCGGTCCAGGTCGGCCAGATCGGCGTGCAGGTCCACCTCCTCCACGGTCCAGGTGTTCCGGATCGCGTCCCGGAACCGGTCGAAGAAGTGCGGGTAGCGCATCGGACGCAGGGTCAGGTCCATTCCGGGGTCGAGCAGCATGGGTTCCTCTCGGTCGCTGGTGGTGGTGGAGGAGGTCACTGGCAGGCCTCGCAGGATTCCGGGTTCTCCAGCGAGCAGGCCGAGGTCGGATCCGGCGCCTCGGCACGGGACGGCGGCACGGCGGCCAGCGCCGGCCGGGAGCCCTGCGGCACCCCCACCGTCGCCTGCTGGATCCGGGTGGCCGGGCGGGACCTGAGGTAGTAGGTCGTCTTCAGTCCCGACTTCCAGGCGTACAGGTACATCGAGCTGAGCCGGCCGATGTCGGGCGCGGCCATGAAGAGGTTCAGCGACTGGGACTGGTCGACATAGGGGGCCCGGGCGGCGGCCAGGTCGATCAGCGCCCGCTGTGGCAGCTCCCAGGCGGTACGGAACAGCTCGCGCAGCCGCGCCGGCAGCTCCTCGATGCCCTGCACCGAGCCGTCGGCCCGCTTGATGGCGGTCCGGATCCGCTCGGTCCACAGCCCGCGTGCCTTCAGCTCCGCCACCAGGGCGGTGTTGACCTGGAGGAACTCTCCGCTCAGCGTCTCCCGCTTGAACAGGTTGGAGACCTGCGGCTCGATGCACTCGTAGCAGCCGGCGATCGAGGCGATGGTGGCTGTCGGGGCGATCGCGACCAGCAGCGAGTTACGCAGCCCGTACGCCGAGATCCGGTCGCGCAGCGCGGCCCAGCGCCCGGTCTGCCGGCCGGTCACCCCCCACAGGTCGGGTTGCAGCTGCCCGGCCGCGGCCCGGGTCTGCGGGTACGCCGGATGGGCACCGAACCGCTCGGCCAGCCCGGCCGAGGTCTCCAGCGCGGTCAGGTAGATCTCCTCGGCGATCCGGGTGGAGAGTTCCCGCGCGGCCGGCGAGTCGAACGGCAGCCGCAGCGCGAAGAAGACGTCCTGCAACCCCATCACCCCGAGTCCGATCGGCCGCCACCGGGGGTTGCTCGCCGCCGCCTCCCGGCTCGGGTAGTAGTTGATGTCGATCACCCGGTCCAGGAAGGTCACCGCGGTCCGGACGGTCTCCCGCAGCCGTACCCAGTCGATGCCGTCCGGAACGGCGGGCACGACGCCGGGGTCGGCCGGGACGGCGGGCACGCCGCCGGGGTCGGCCGGGCCGGTCGCCAGGTGCGCGGCCAGGTTGACCGAGCCCAGGTTGCACACGGCGGTCTCGGTGTCGCCGGAGACCTCGATGATCTCGGTGCAGAGGTTGGAGAGGTGCACCACGTTGCCCGGCTCGGCGGTCTGGTTGCACAGCCGGTTCGAGGTGTCCTTGAAGGTCATCCAGCCGTTGCCGGTCTGGGCCAGCGTGCGCATCATCCGGCCGTAGAGGTCACGGGCCCGGACCTGGCGGACGTACCGGCCCTGCTCCTCGGCCGCGCGGTACGCCGCGTCGAACTCCGCGCCCCACAGGTCGGGCAGCTCCGGCACCTCGTCCGGGTCGAGCAGCGACCAGATCCCGTCCGCCTCGACCCGCCGCATGAACTCGTCCGGAACCCAGTTGGCCAGGTTCAGGTTGTGGGTACGCCGGGCCTCCTCGCCGGTGTTGTCCCGCAGGTGCAGGAACTCCTCGACGTCCGGATGCCACGGTTCGAGATAGACGCAGGCCGCGCCCTTGCGCCGACCGCCCTGGTTGACCGCCGCGACCGACGAGTCGAGGGTGCGCAGGAACGGGACGATGCCGTTGGACGTACCGTTGGTGCCCCGAATCAGCGCGCCCCGGGAGCGGATCCGGGACCACGAGATGCCGATCCCACCGGCGAACTTGGACAGCCGCGCCACCTGGGCGTACCGGTCGTAGATCGAGTCCAGTTCGTCGCGAGGCGAGTCGACCAGATAACAGGAGGACATCTGGGTGTGCCGGGTGCCGGAGTTGAACAGCGTCGGCGAGCTGGGCAGATACGCGAGCGAGGCCATCAGCCGGTAGAAGCCGATCGCCTCGTCCGGGGTCCGGGACAGCCCGCAGGCGACCCGGAGCAGCCAGTACTGCGGGGTCTCCAGCACCAGCCGGTCCACCGGATGCCGCAGCAGATACCGGTCGTAGACGGTACGCAGCCCGAAGTACTCGAAGCGCCGGTCGGCGGCAGGGTCGACGGCGTCGTCGAGTTCGCGGGCGTGGGCGCGGACGAACTCGGCCGTCTCGTCGCCGATCAGGCCGTGTCGGTGTCCGAGTCGGATCGACTCGCTGAACGTGTCGACACCCTGCCCCCGGACCTCCTGGTCGAGGTATCCGGCGAGCAGCCGGGCGGCCAGTCGGGAGTACTGCGGCTCCTCGCCGATCAGCTCGGCGGCGGTCCGCACGCAGAGCCGGTGCAGCTCGGCGGCGGTCGCTCCGTCGGGCAGGCCGTTGACCGCCCGGGTCGCCACCCGCACCGGGTCGACATCGGGCAGGTCGTCGGCCTGGTGCCGCACCGCCCGGGCGATCGTGGCGACGTCCGCCGGCGCGGTGACCCCGTCGCGGCCGCGTACCCGGGGCGGCCGGGCGTCCCGGCCGGGGCGGTGACCGCCGGTGTCCGACATCGTCGGCTGCTCGGCGTCTCGCGCCGCCGGCCTCGGCGGACAGCTCGGAGTTCCGCCCGTCCCGCTCGGCGTGGCCTCGGTGACCGTCACGACTCTCTCCTCGCGCACTCGACTCCTCCGGTCCGGACTACTCCGGTCCGGAGGAAGCCGCGCGGAGACGCCGACGGGCACGCGATGGCGTACGTCGGTGGCGTCGGCCGTCCCGCGCGGCCTCGGACCGCCGCGTACGGGCTCGTACGCGGCGCGCTGGCAGGTCTTCGGACTCGTGGGCGGTCCACCGGGTACCGGTGGTTCGCCTACTGGCCGTCGCTTCCCAGGCGGTCCGGTTCTCGGCCGGACGACCCAGTGCGTGATGACGGCGGTCGTTCCCACTCACCGCTGCGGGGCAGTCCCGGACTCCCACCGGGTTCCCTCTTGCCTCGACCGCCGGCGGCGGCCGAACCAGCTGCAGGCAACACCATATATAGGGATGGCCCGAAAGTCATACCCCAAGATGTCGTGTCGGCGTGTCGGCGTGCCTCACGGCCACACCCCGGCGTCACAATGACGGGTCGTCGCCCGTCCTGTCCGCGATGCCACCGTGGCCCCCGCCGACCCGTCGGTCCGGGTCGGCCCGATCCGATCCGACGACACGCGGAGACTTCCATGCACATCCTGATCACCGGGGCGACCGGGCGGCTGGGCCGGGTGCTCACCCCGGAACTGGCCCGGGCCGGGCACACCGTACGGGCTGCCAGCCGCGCTCCGGCGCCACTCGGAAAGACCGGCCCGGACCTGCCTGCGGAGGGCGGCGGCGAGGTGCGGCCGGTCCGGCTCGATCTGGTCACCGGAGCCGGACTACCGGCCGCGGTCGACGGCGTCGACACCGTCGTCCACCTGGCGTCCGCGCCCTACCAGCGCGGCTACACCCGTCAGGTCGACGTGGCCGGCACCCGCCGGCTGGTCGACGCGGCCGGCCGGGCCGGGGTACGACACCTGGTGTACCTGTCGATCGTCGGCGCCGACCGGGTGCCCTGGCCGTACTTCCGGATCAAGATCGAGGCCGAGGCGGCGGTCGCGGCCGGCCCGGTGCCGTGGACGGTACTCCGGGTCACCCAGTTCCACGAGTTCCTGGCCGAGGCGATGAGCCGGCTGGACCGGCTGCCGGTACTGCCCGTCGATCCGGGAATCACCGCGCAGCCGGTCGATGTTGCCGACGTCGCCGCGTACCTGCGGTGGCGGGTGACCGCCGCACCGGGCGGGGCGACCGAGGAGTTCGGCGGGCCGGCGGTACTGGACGCCGGAACGCTCGCCCGGGACTGGCTGGCGGCGCGACGGATCCGGCGCCGGCTGCTCCGGCTACCGGTGCCGGGGCGGCTCGGCCGCGCCTTCCGGGCGGGTGCGCTGGTCTCCCCCACCGGCGACCGGGGACGGATCACCTGGCAGGAGTACCTTTCCGGCAGGTCGGAACGGGCGGGGTAGCGCCCGGGTGGGCTCCGCAGGGTCCGGCGCCGGGTCGGCGGCAAAGCCGATCATGCGCCGGCGGCAGAGCGATCCGGCGGCGGGTACCTCCCAGACGTCGACGAAGCTCACCGAGCGGATCGATGCGATGATGTGGAGACCGGACGATTCCGCAGAGCGAGCGAAACTGAGGGCCCGGCACAATTCCGGTGAAAAACCCCGGACCCGGCCGGGCGCGTGGCGGGGAGACAGCGATGCACCACCCCTGGTAACGTCGGCGACACTCGGCGTCGAATCATGGATCTCCATGTTCCGTGCGGCGCCGCCCTTGTACCGGCAGGTGCTCGAACAGGGAGTTGTCACTGCCCACACGAGCCTCTCAGTTCTTCTCGCGTCGCGGGTGCACACCGTGCCGGGCCCGGTAGGTCGTCTCCGGGTTCCCGGCCACGTCCGCCCGGCTCAGGAGGTGACGGGATGACCAGTTCGGTCGACGTACGGGACGGCTATGCTCTCTCGCCGGTCCAGCGCGGCGTCCTCCGCCCAGCCTCCGAGGAGGTCGATCCGGCCTGCGACCTCGAACAGGTGCGCCTCGTCATCCGTGGCCGGCTGCGGGTCGCCGAGTTCCAGCAGGCGTGGCACCGGGTGATCGCCCGCCACGAGGTGCTGCGCACCGGGTTCGTCCGGCACCGGGTCGAGGAGCCTGTCCAGGTGGTCGCGGCGAAGGCGCCGCCACCCGAGTGGCACCTCGACGACCTGCGGGCCATCCGGGCCTGCCAGCGCCGACGCGGCCTTGCCGAGTTCCTCGCCGCCGACCGGGTCCGGGGCTTCACCCTGGACGCGCCGCCGCTGACCCGGTTCGCCCTGCTCCGCGTCTCCGAGACCGAGCACCTGCTGGTCTGGACGGCCCACCACCTGGTCGTCGACGGCTGGAGCCTGCCGATCCTGCTCCGCGAGGTGCTCGCCGAATACCAGGCGGCGATCGACGGCCGGGAGGTCGCGCTGCCGGCTCCGACGCCGTTCCGGGACCACGTGGCCCGGGCTGCCGCCCGTGACCTTGCCGAGGCGGAGGATTTCTGGCGCGCGGAGTTGTCCGACCGGCCCGTGCCCGGACCGCTGCAGAGCGATCCGCCGGCCTGGCGGGGAGAGCCGGCGGACGCGTTCGACGAATACACGTTCGAACTGACCGGCGAGGACACCTACCTGCTGCACGAGGCCATCGCTCCACAGCGGATCACGCTGGAGACGGCGATTCAGGGCTGCTGGGCGCGGCTACTCTCCGCCCGCGCCGGGACCGGCGACATCATCATCGGTTCGACGGTCGCCGGCCGGGGCGCCGGATCGGCCGCGGAGGCCCTGGTCGGTCCGCTGGCCAACACCGTGCCGGTCCGGGTCCGGATCCGGCCCGACCAACCGGTCGGAGTGTGGTTGCGCGGATTGCAGGCACGCCAGGCCCTGGCCCGCCCGTTCGACCACGTGCCGCCGGCACTGATCCGGTCCTGGGCCGGGCTGCCTGCCGGGGCGCCGCTGTTCGAGACCGTCCTCGACTTCGAGACCTATTCGATGGACAACGACCTGTTCACCGGTACGGCCGACGCGTCGATCCTCTCCGTACGCTTCGACGGCCGGTGGTCGGCGTCGCACCACCCGCTCAACCTGCTCGTCGTACCCGGCGAGCGGCTCGGCCTGCACGCCAGGTACGACCTGCGGCACCTCGATCCGGAGACGGTCGAGAGCCTGCTCACCGACCTCGCGCTCCTGCTCAGCCTGGTCGCCACGGATCCAGACCGGCCGGTTTCGGCGCTCCGCCCGCCGGACGACGAGCCCCTCCCCACCGGCTGACTCGGTGCCGGTGGGACCCCGGCGCCGTGCGGCGAGCCGGTCAACAGCAGGGCGACGGCCACGTGCAGAGCAATGGCCTTTTTCAACCTGGACCGCGCGGCGCTCATGCACCGCGTCCGACCTTGCGGTCCGTCGGACCGCAAGGGGAGGTTGAAAAAGGTTCAATGTGGACCACGGAGAACCGGGGCGCCGGTCAGGAATCGACCAGACCGAGAGCGGCGAGCCCACCGGTCAGGTCTGCGGCGGTGACCAGATGACGGAGGTTTCCCTGCTCACGTAGGTCGATCCGGCAGCCGGCAGGACCGAAGTGGACGGTCACCCGCTGCCCCGCATGGTGCGCGCCGAGCCGGCGCAGCATCGGCTCCGGGTCGGTGATCACCTCCGCCATCGACGCCTGCGGCACCGCGATCGGTTGCGCAGGGTCGTCCGGCACCGCCTCGGCCAGCACACTGCCCAGATAGTCGAGAGCGTAGGCGACCGCCCCGGCCAGGGTTGGCCGGCCCGCCGGCTCGACCTCCGGCGCCGTCGGGGCGGCGACAGTGATCTCGACGTACCAGCAGAGGCCCTGCACGCGCAGCGGGTCGTCGGCGTTGTGCCGGTTGTCGCGTACCGAGACGTCGACCGCCAGGCCGAGGCCGTGGGCGAGCCGGATCAGGTGGGCCAACGGCGGCACCTCGGGTGGGGCTGCCAGCACGATCAGCCGGCCGCCGGGTCGGCCCCGGCCGGCCTGGGCAAGATGCTGGGTCAGCGGCTCGACGCCGGTCACGTGCAGCGTGACGTACCCCTGGCGGAGGTCCTGGTCGACCGACCAACCACCGTCGGCCTCGGTGAGGTCCTCCGGTCGTACCCCGAAGGTGCTGGCGTGGGTGGCCAGCCGGAAGCGCTCGGGTAGCTGGACCACCGGCTTGCCGCCGGGTTGGGTCGCGACCAGCGGCGCGGGCGCGGCGTCGCCGGCCCGCCAGTTGAGGTGTACGACCTGGTGGTCCAGGTCAGTGAGGGTGACGACCAGCCCCTGGAAGATCCGGTGGCTGCCCAGGCAGGTGTGGCAGGTCAGCATCCCGGCGCGTAGCCCGGTGCCGAGGCAACTGTCGCAGTCCGGATCGACCGTGGCGGTGCCGACGGTGCAGAAGCAGGGCCGCAGCCCGTTGCCGGGGTCGCAGGCCGGGCACGGGGTGTGCGGGATAGCATCGCCGAGCCAGCCGGGGTCGGGTGGTTCCCAGCCGCGCCGCAGCACCTCGGTGTGCCGGCGCAACATCTGGCCGGTGTCCCGCTCGACCAGCCGTTCGGTCCGGTCGGCGACCCGCAGACTGGTGTACCACCAGTGCCCGTCCCGCCAGATCGCGCAGGCGCCGGGGAGCGGCTCTCCGGTGCGCAGATCGGTGCACTCGGAAATCACCCGGCGCTCCACCTGGTCAAGATCCCGGACCGGCCGCGCGGGGTCGGCCGGCTTGACCGACGGAACGAGATATCGGGCCGGTGCGGCCAGGCCGCGCGCCGCGATGCCGGAGATCGCGGACAACGCGGTGGCGGTGCCGAGCGCCTCGGTCAGGCTGTATGCGGTGCCGCGCCGGGCCGTCGGCACCGCCGCCCCGGGTACGTCGAAGCGGACGTCCCAGAGCAGGTCGTCGTGGCCCTGGCACAGTCGACGCGCCTCCAGCACCAGGTCGAGGCAGAGCCAATCGGCGAGGGCACAGAGCTGACCGAGGCGGTGCACCGGGGCGACCGACGGCGGGGCGACGCTGCGGCCGAGGAACACCTGCCAGCTCTCGTCGGGGTGCCCGGCGATGGCCTGGGCTTCCAGCGTCAGCCGCTGATCGTCGGGCAGTTCGGGGCTCCACTCGCGGGGCAGCCCTACGGCCGACCCGTCGCCCGACTGCCCGTAACAGTCCGTCCAGGTGACCGCGCCGACGGCTTCGGCCAGCGCATCGACCAGGGGTTTCAGCGGCAGCTGCCATCCGTGGTCGGGTGCCGGCCGGGGCGGCACCGTGCCCGGGACGACACTGGCCGAGGCGACCTCGCCGGTGTCGACGTTGGCCACGGTCAGCACGAGCTGCGCCCGCCGCTCACCGCGCTGTCCGCACCGATGGCAGGCGGTCGCGACCTGTCCGACGCCGCGACAGACCCGGCATTCCTGGTACGGCTCGCGGGGTGCCTGGTCGTCGGTGACCAGCATCCGGTTGCCGTACCCGACGCAGAGGCAGGCGCCGACCGTGAAGGTCAGGCCGTCGCAGCTCGGGCAGGTGACGGTCACGGCGCGGCCGGTCATCGGCCCGTCCACCATCGAATACGACAGACATTTGCGCGCACGGCAGCATCATCCTTTCGCCGAGGATTATTGATCAGCGCGGCGGCCCAGTAGAAAACTGTTTGGACGGTCGCCTCTCAGGGGCCATCTTGTAGCGTGTACCGGGCGGCTGGCAACAAATTCGCGCGAGAAATCGGCGCCGCGTATTGACTTATTTCTGGTGAACGGATAGACGTTTTATCGGAGGCGGCAGGATGTTGCAGAATCGAACGCGGGGAGTGATCAAATGACCGAGGACATGGGTTCGACCGTGCCGCGCCGCCAGCTCGGCCGAACACTCAAGCAGCTCCGCACCGAGGCCGGGGTGACCCTTGACGCGGCGGCCGAGGCGCTGGAGTGCAGCCGGCAGAAGGTCTGGCGGATCGAGAGTGGACTCGGCGTGGTCCGCTCGCTCGACGTCAAGGCGATGTGCGCGCTCTACGACGTGCGGCCGGACCTGGTCACCGCCCTGGTCGGCCTGGCCAGCCAGACCAAGGCCAAGGGCTGGTGGCACGCGTACGGCGACGCCATCCCCGAGTGGTTCGAGCTGTACGTCGGCCTCGAAGCCGTGGCCTCGCGGCTGCGCTTCTTCAAGGATGCGCTGCTTCCCGGGATCGTGCAGACCCGTGAATATGCCCTCGGGATGTACCGTACCGACCAGCCGGAGATGGACGAGGATAGTCGGGAACGGGCTATCGAGGCACGGTTACAACGCCAAAGCCTGCTGACCCGGCGCCTACCCCCGGCACCGAGCGTGGACATAACCTTGTCCGAGGCCGCGCTGCTGCGGCCCGTCTGCGACCGGCAGGTCATGACGGGACAACTCGAACACCTACTGGCCGTGTCCGCGCTGCCGAACGTCGTCATCCGAGTGCTGCCGCTGGCTGCCGGGCAGCATCGCGGTTCCCTGGCCGGGTCGTTCATCATCCTCGACTTTCCGGTCGGCAACCGGAACACTCCGGAGCCGCCGATCGTCTACTGCGAGTCGCTGACCGGGGCTCTCTACCTCGACCGGCCCACCGAGTACGCCGCCTATCAAAAGGTATGGACCAGCCTGGATGCACTCGCACTCGATGAGGGACAATCGAGGAACATGATCCACAAAATCATCGGGGAGATGCAACATGGCTGACCTGCGCGACGCGCACTGGCGCAAGAGCACTCGCAGCGGAGGCAACGGTGGCGAGTGCGTCGAGGTCGCCGACAACCTGACCGACGTCGTCGCCGTACGCGACAGCAAGGACCAGGCCGGGCCGGTCCTCGCCTTCTCGCCGTACACCTGGTCCGCCTTCGTAGCCGGAGTCAAGACCGCCAGCATCGTCCACTGACCGACCCGCTCCCACCTATGCCCGGCCCACCGGACGAGGGCATGGGTCTGTCGGATTTTCGGTCCGCAACGGGTGAGCCGGCCGAAGTCCCCGGGGGGTCGACGGCGGTCAGCGACCGGCGTCCAGCAGCCGGTCGAGGTTGACGGCGGTGCTGATCAGGGAGAGGTGGCTGAATCCCTGCGGGAAGTTGCCGACCTGCTCGCCGCTCGGCGCGATCTCCTCTGAGTAGAGGCCGAGCGGGCTGGCATAGGTGAACATTTTCTCCAGCGTCAGCCGGGCGTCCTCAAGGCGGTCGGTCCGCGCGAGGGCGTCGACGTACCAGAAGGTGCACATCGTGAAGGTGCTTTCGATTCCGGGCAGACCGTCCGGGGATGCCTCCGGGTTGTAACGGTAGACGAGGCTGTCGGAGACGAGTTCGTCGTCGATGGCATGCAGAGTTGACTGCCACATCGGGTCGCGCGGCGACACGAAGCCGACGGAAGGCATGGCGAGCAGCGCTGCGTCCAATACGTCGTTGCCGTAGTGCTGGACGAAGGCCCGCCGTTCCGGGTGGTAGCCCTGCGCCATGATCTGGTCGTAGATTCGGTCACGTACTGCCGTCCATCGGTCGATGTCCGCGGGCCGTCCCAGCGCGTTCGTGATGCGGACGGCGCGGTCGAGGGCGACCCATGACATCAGCCGTCCGTATGTGTAGTTCCGCCTTCCGCCGCGGGTCTCCCAGATCCCCTCCTCCGGCTGGTCCCAGTTGTCGCAGAGCCAGTCCATCGCCCGTAGGGTGTGCCGCCACCCCTCGTGGGTGATCTGCAGCCCTCGGCTGTCGGCGACGTGGAAGGCGTTGAGTGTGGCGCCGTAGATGTCAAGCTGCAGTTGCGTCGCCGCGCCGTTGCCGATTCGGACCGGAGCCGAACCCCGGTAGCCTTCCAGGTGGTCGAGCACCTCCTCGGGGATGTCGGGTGAGCCGTCGACCCGGTACATGACCTGCAACGGACGGCCAGTCTCGTCGGCGTCGCGGACCCGGTCGCCGAGCCAGCGCATGTAGCGGTCCGCCTCGTCGGTGAAGCCCAGGCACAGCAGCGCGTGCACCGAGAACGATGCGTCGCGGACCCAGGTGTAGCGGTAATCCCAGTTGCGTTCCCCGCCGATGTGCTCGGGCAGACCCGCAGTGGGCGCGGCGACCAGCGCACCGGTCGGCGCGTACGTCATGAGCTTGAGGGTTATGGCGGACCGCTCGACCATCTCCCGCCAGCGGCCGGCGTAGTCGGAGCGGCCGAGCCAGCCCCGCCACCAGTCGCGCGTGCACGCCACCAGGTTATCGACCTCGTCCGGGCTGTACCGACGCGGCGGGTCGGGATCGATGCCGGTCTCCAGGACCACACCCCCGACCTCGCCCTCATGCAGGGTGGCGACGAGGCAGATGCCCTCGTCGGTTCGGCGGACGTCGTGCTGCTCGGTCAACTGGTCGGCGTACCGCACCCGGCTCAGGCTGAAGGCGGCCGTCGCGCTCCGGATCAGGCTCCCCTCGGGGTGGACCTCGAGTTTCTGGGGGTCGCGGCCGTAGTTGAACCGGGGTTGACAGTCGAGACGGAACCGCATCGTGCCGCGGACCATCCGGAGGACCCGGACCAGTCGATGCCGGTCGGTGGCCTGGTCGCCGGCGACCGGCATGAAGTCCATGAGCTCGCCGACGCCGTCCGCACTCAGAAAGCGGGTGATCAGGATCGGGGTGCCGGGCAGGTACAGCTGTTTGCGCACGTGGTCGACGCCGTCCGGCGCTATCCGGAAGTAGCCGCCGCGGCGCCGGTCCAGCAAGCCGCCGAAGATGCTTGGTGAGTCGAACCGCGGAGCGCAGAACCAGTCGATCGTGCCGTCCACCGCCACCAGGGCGGCGGTCTGCAGGTCACCGATCAACCCATGCGATTCCACCGCAGGGTACGAATCCACCAATCCTCCCTGGGGTCCTTCCCGACATCCTCCCCGACCGGACGACTACCCCCGGTCCCCCGACGCACACCTCCCACCCGAGTGGGCGCGCGCGGACCTGGACCATCCAGAGCGAGAGTCGGTCGACGTTCCCCGGCTGAGGTGTCAGGAGTTCGGCGAAGCCCTCGACTACGGCGGCCAGTTGAGCCATCTCTGGGCAGGCTTGGACGGCCTGGTGGTGAAGCGGGTTGAACTGAACGCACGGCTGTGCGGACTGCCATGTCACCGGCGCGGACAGCGTCGGTACACGTGGGAAGTCGCCTGACCGGTTTGGGACTACCTACCCGGTGCGGCGCCGGCTCTGCTCCACCCCGGCCAGCAGGATCTGCGAGATCAGCTCCATCCGGACGCTGTCCGGACTGTCCTCGTCGGCGTAGAGGCGGTCGAGCATGTGGCGTACGTCGCGCAGCCGGTCGGGCTCGCCGTCGGCGTCGGTTCCCGCGGCTGACTCGCCGCTGCCGCGGATCACACCGTCAGACCCCGGATGCGTCATAACCCGCCACCCCCACTCCGCGCAGTGGTGAACTTCCGATCCCGGCCGTGGCGCCGAGGATCGTGCCGACGGTGGCCCGGGCACTGATCAACGTCCAGCCGAAGTACCCGATGTACTTGACGAGTTTGAAGGTCTCGAACACCGCCGCCGCTTCGGCGAAGGGGCCGCCCTTCCGCCGGGCGATGATGATCAGCGCGGTGTCGATGGCCATCTTGATGGTGTCGACCACCAGCGAGGCGGCGTACATCGCGAACTCGGCGAACTCCTCGTACGTCTGATGGACCTTCGTGAACCGCGACAACATGTCCTTGAAAACGTTGGCGAGCGCCTGGAACTGCGCGTACGCCGCCTCGCTCGCCCCGCCGTCCCAGTTGCGGTCCAGCGAGGCGAGTCCCCGGTCGATGTTCTTGCCGATCCGCTCCAAGGCCTCGCCGATGACCCGCCAGGCCCCGGCGGCCCTGCTGTAGGCCTCCCAGTCGCCGGCGAAGAACCGGCCCGCCCGGTCCAGCGGGTTGACGCCGGTCGCCTCCTGGATGAAGTTCAGCACCGTTCCGGAGATGCTGACCGCATCGCCGATCTTGTCGAGGATCTTGGTGGGATCGGAGAACTGCTCGTAGGCGGGCGTCCCGACCAGCAGGTCGAGCGGGTTCATGTAGTCGGCGAAGCCGGAGTGGCTCGCCTCCCAGCCCTCCCGGGCGGTCGGGTTGCTGAACTGGCGCTCGAAGCGCTCCTTGGCCGCCTCGTCGCTGCCGTCGTAGAGCTTCGCGGCCTTGCTCAACTCCGCCGCCGAACCCCGCAACGCCTGGCCAAGCTGGTTGATCAGGTTCTCGGCGTCGGCGTAGATGCGGTCGTGGAAGTTCAGCGCCTTGGCCAGCAGCCCCTCCGAGTCGATCGCCTGCATCTCCGCGCCGCACCACTGGCGCAGGTACGCCAGGATCTTGTCGTTGTGTGCGGCGTTCCGGTTGAGCAGGGCAACGTACCCGCGCAGGTCGGCGGTCTTCACCTTTACCGTCATCCCTGCTCCTCCTCCCGGGCCGCTGCCATGGCCTCCCTGCCCTCGACACGCAGCCGCTCCCGATCCTCGTCGGACAGCGCGTGCCACCAGTTCGTGTGCTCGTAGGCCCGCTGGGCGAAGACCTCGCCGTAGACGCTCGACCCCACCGCCTGGTAGAGCGTGATGTTGCCCGCCAGCACGTCGCGGGCCATGTCCCGGGCCAGCGGGTCGGAGTCGTCACGAGCCTGCTCCGCCAGGTTCTCGCGCAGCATCCGCTCCAGGACCGGGTCCCGCAGGTTCGGTAGCAGCGGCTTATCCACTGTGCATCCTCCGTCCCCGCCTCCGGTTCCGGCGACAACTACGCCCGGGGCGGCCTCCGCACCCGAGCGGAACCGCTCCGACTCCGCCGGACCACTTCCCGACCATCCCGTTCTCCGCTCCTGCCCGCTACCCCGCTGGACGCTAGGACGCGATCCCGGACCGCCGTGACGGTCATTCGCCCCACAAGCCGGATCAGCCCCGGTTTCGGAGGTCGGCTTGTCACAACTCCTCGAGCCCGACCAGGCCGTCCTGAATGGCCCGGGCGACCAGCGCGGCCTTCGTCGAGGCCGGACGTCCGGCGTTGGCGTACCTGATCCGGACCCGGTCGATGTAGCTGTTCACGGTGCGAACGGAGAGGTTGAGCTTGCGCGCCACCATCTCCTTGGACTCGCAGGCGAACCAGTTGACCAGTACGTCGGTCTCGCGGGGGGTGAGCCGGGGTCGGTCCGGCCGGTTGTCGGTGCTGATCGCGCGGGCCATCACGGGCGGGGTATACGGCATGTTCCGGCTCGCGGTGTGGATGGCCCGGACCAGGTGGTTCGGGCCCTCGGACTTGGTCAGGCAGGCGTGCGCGCCGAGATCGAGGCAGGTGAGGATGGTGTCCCGGTCCTCCCGCATGGTGTAAACGATCACGGAACGGCCTGCGTCGACAAGTCGCCGCAGGTCGCGGTAGGCGGGGACGTCCCGGTTGAGCAGCAGGTCGAAGACGACGACGTCGGCGGAGAGGCCGGGATCGGTCCAGGCCACCGCCGGGGTCGCACCGGAGTCGAGAACCTCGATCGGCGGGTCTGCCGCGGCGCACCAGGCGCGGATGCCGGTGACGATCGCCGGGTGGTCGTCGATGACCACGGCCGTGGTCAGTCTCCCGCTTGCCATGTGGCCTCTATCCACACCTTCGATCCGTCGACGAGCCGGGTGACGGTCACTCCGTCGGTGCCCGCGGTGCCGTCGCCGTTCGCGCCCCTGTCGGCGCCGATGCCGCTGGTGGTGGCCTCCGGAGCGGCGCCGGCCAGCCCGTCGAGCTTAGCGTCGGCGACGACGCTCACCGTCACGCCGCCGGGGAAACCGAGCAGCGTGACCCGGACCTCGGCGGTGGCGGTCGCGATGATCCGCAACGCCGGCTCGGTCAACGCCCGCCGTGCCGGCAGGGGTGGGGTCGGCCACTCGCCGCAGGTGCCGAGGTAGACCGCCACCCCGGTGCGGTCGGCCAGGTCGAGACAGGCGCGTAGCTCGTGCAGGAGAGGATCGACCACCTCGTCGTGCTCCGCCAGTAGTCGGCGCAGTCGGGCCGCGGCCACGGCGTACCGGCGGCGCACCCGCTCGTCGGAGAGGTCCGCGGAGCCGGTGCTCAGGTCGGCCAGGAGCGGCACGCAGGTGGTGGCGAGGGTGGCGTAGCGAGACCGGCGGTCGAGGTGCAGGTGTTCCGCGACGGCCTCGGCGGTGCGTACCCGCTCGGCGTCGGCTGCGGCGTCGGAGACGGTCGCCACCAGCCCGGGTAGCGCCGCCGCGCAGGCCAGCACCGGAAGCTGGCAGCCGAGCACGTTCACGGTCACCACGACCAGGTCGACGATCTCGTGTCCCTGCCCGACCAGGGCGAGCTGGGCGAAGCTCGCGGCGGTGTACGCGCCGAGAAACGCCGCCGCCGCCGCGAGACTGTGATCGACCAGTAGGAGCAGCCCGAACCAGCCGATCATGCCGTAGGACCACTCCTCCTCCGACATCAGCGCGTCGGCGGGTATCCCGGTGGTGGCCAGCGCCGCCGCCCCGACCACGGCCGCCACCATCAGCCAACGAATCCGGCCCAGCGGCCGGTCCCGGACGACGGGCACCCCGGCCACCACGGCGACCGCGGTCAGCAGGCCGAACGCGAGGACCTGCTGCCCCACGCTGTGGTAGGTCTCCGGGTGAGCCAGCAGCAGCGGCAGGGCGAAGCCGAAGAGCCCGGTGACCGTGATGGCGAGCAGGGCCAGGCGCAGCCCGTGCAGGAGCCTGCCCACCGGAAGCCGTGGCATCGGCTCAGTCATCGGGCACCTCCAGCCGGACCCGGGTACCCCCGCCGGGGGTCGAGGTCACCCTCGCCCGACCGTCGACCCGGTCCAGTCGCTCCTGGATGGAGTACGCCAGCCCGCGCCGATGCCTGGGCACCCGGTCCGGTGCGAAGCCCCGACCCTGGTCGACGACCTCCACCACGGTCTGGCCAGCAGAACGGTGCACGAGCAGTTCCGCCGTCCCGACTCCGGCGTGCCGGGCCACGTTCGTCAGCGCCTCCCCGACGGCGGCACCTATCGCTCCGGCGCGGTCCGTCGGCAGCAGGAGCTCCGGTGGCGCCCGGAGCGCCACCGCGACGGGCGCGTTCCGGGCCACCTGGCGCAGCGCCCGCACCAGGTCGGTGCTGGTGTCGGCGAGGTCCGGGCCGGCGGCCAGGCCAGCCAGGTCGCGGCCGGCCTGTGCGGCGAGCCAGGGCTCGGTGCCGTCGACCATCCGGGCACCGACCGCGAGCAGGGTGCTGGCCGCGGTGTCGTGCAGCACCGCGAGGTGCTCCCGTTCATCGGCCCACCGGGCGGCAGCCACCGCCGCCTCGCGCCGGGCCCGTTCCCGTTCCGCGACGGCCCGGTCAGCCTGGCGGGCACCGGTCCGGACCATCAGGAACAGCACCCGGGACAGGCCGGCCTCCACGAGGGTCCAGAGTCCGAGCGGTACGGACTCGGACCAGGCGCCGGGCGCCGCGAGGACGTTACCCGCCAGGTGCGCCGTCACGATCACCGTGGCCAGCAGCGCACCGTAGGTGGCGGTCGTGAGCCACTGGTGCGTCACGGCGGTGACCACAACGACCGCGAGGACCCAGTTGGTGCTGTCGACCAGCGCGTCCGGCGCCACCGTCCAGCGCTGCGTCAGGCACAGCAGCACGATCAGCAGGGTGTCCACCGGCAGCAGCCAGCGACGGGACCCGGCACGGGCGTATAGCACACTCCAGGCGCAGATTGCGGCGACCACGCCGCCGACCAGCGCGCGCCGCTCCGGGACCGCCTGGAAGAGGGCGGCGGTGCCGGCACAGACCATCGTCGCGCTGCGTACGACGAGGGCGTACCGCCGGCCCAGCCGGCGCAACCCGCGTTCGGTCCCGCCGATCCTCCTGCCGCCGCCGGACGCTGCGCTGCCGCCGGACGCTGCGCTACCGCCGGTCGGGTCGGCGCGGGCGGGGATGTCCTGCGACGCTGGCCGTCGTCGCCACCGGCCCCGCTCCGCCCTCACGGCGTGCTGGCCGTGCGATGGCCGGAAATGGTCGTTGATTCGGTGTTCATGAACGTTCGCCGGGACGCTGGATGTCAGGGGTCCGGCCGAGAATACCCGGGCCCGGGTCGGCGGAGCCGCCGCCGGGGGACGATCCCGGGGCCCGGTGTCCCGCCGGTATGCCGGCCCGGGCGCGGTGGACGTGTCCCGGTCAGCGGCTGAGGCGCTGGTACTGGCGTACCGCCAGGGGCAGGAAGATCGCGGTGATCACCGCCGGCCAGAGCACGGCGGCGGTGACGGCGTGCTCCTCGATCCAGTAGCCGCTGGCCACGGCGGGAGACTGGAACAGGTCCCGGATCGCTCCGGCGGTGGAGGAGACCGGATTCCAGGCCGCGACCGCGCCGAGCCAGCCGGGCATCAGGTGTGGCGGCGCGAAGACCGACGAGACCATGCCGAACGGGAAGGCGAGCGCGAACAGGTTCCCTGCCGCCTCGGTGTTCTTCAGCATCAACCCGAGCTGGATTCCGACGAAGATCAGGGCCGTACGCAGCCAGAGCAGCAGCGCGAAGGCGGTCAACGTGTCGGCGAGGCTGCCGCCGGGGCGCCAGCCGAGCACCAGCGCGATCACGACCAGGATGACCAGGTCCACGGTGGCGTGGATGACGTCGGCCAGGCCCCGCCCGGTGACCACCGCCGACGAGGCCATCGGCATGGAGCGGAAGCGGTCGATGAAGCCGCGCTCCTTGATCATGGCTACCGCGAACGCGGTGTTCATGAAGCCGAAGGCCATGGTCATGGCGAAGAGGCCGGGCATGGCGAACTCCAGGTAGCCGGCGCCGGCGCCCTGCCCCGAGACGTCCATGGCACTGCCGAAGACGTAGACGAACATCAGCACCATGACGATCGGGAAGCCGAGCTGCCAGGCGAAGGTGGAGGGCTGCCGGACGAGGTGCACCATCTCCTGGAGCAGGATCGTCCAGCAGTCGACGACCGCCCACCTGATCCGGCTGGCGAGGGTGTCGGTGGTCTCCGGCGCGAGGGGGATCGTCGTCATCGGCTGGCCTCCAGTCGCACGGTCGGGCGGGTCTCACCGGCGGGTGCGTCGGCACCCCGGCGTTCGTCGGTCAGGTGCAGGAATGCCTCGTCCAGGGTGGGGCGGCGCACCCCCAGGTCGGCCACGGTGATCTCCCCCCGGCGCAGTTCCGCGGCGACCTCGGTCAGCGCCGCCACGCCGTCGGCCACCGGTACGCTGACCGCCAGCACGCTCTCGTCCACCGTGGCCGTACGCCCGGCGGCGGCGACCCGGTGCGCGAGCGCGCGGATCGCCGGCAGGTCGGCCGATTCGACCGCGACGATTTCGAGCCGTTCGTTGCCGATCCGGCGCTTCAACCCGTCCGGGGTGTCCTCGACGACGTTGCGGCCGTGATCGATCACCCCGATCCGGTCACACAGCCGGTCGGCTTCGTCGAGATAGTGGGTGGTGAGCACGACCGTGGTGCCGCGTGAGGCCAGGTCTCCCACCGCCTGCCACACCTCGCGCCGTCCGGCCGGGTCCAGTCCGGTGGTGGGCTCGTCGAGGAAGAGCACGTCGGGGGCGAGGATCATGCTGGAGGCGAGGTCGAGCCGGCGGCGCATCCCGCCCGAGAACTTCTTCGGAGTCTTCTCCGCCGCCTGGGCGAGACCGAACTGGTCCAGCAACTCCTGGGCCCGCTGCCGGGCCGCGACCGCACCGATGTGGAACAGGCGGCCGAACATCACCAGGTTCTGCCGGGCGCTGATGTTGTCGTCGACCGCGGTGTTCTGCCCGGTCAGGCCGATGCGCCGGCGTACCAGGCGGGGCTGGGTCCGGACGTCGTAGCCGGCGACCTCGGCCCGGCCGCCGTCCGGCCGGAGCAGGGTGCACAGGATGCGAACGGCGGTGGTCTTGCCGGCACCGTTGGGGCCGAGCAGTCCGTAGACCAGACCGCGCGGCACGGCGAGGTCCAGCCCGGCCAGTGCCTGGGTGTCGCGGTATCTCTTCTGTAGGCCCTCGGTGATGACGACATGGTGGGAAGTGGGCAAGGGAAACCCTCTCTACTGGGTACGGCGTACGAAGATTAGCGTACGGCGTACCCAGATCACAACCGACTTGTAGGATGACGGCACCATGACGAGCGAGCTCAGCCCCACGGAGCAGTTGCGGCGCAGCATCGACCTGCTCTGGGGCGGCAGCGAGCGCCCCGCCCGTGGACCGAAACCGACCCTGACCCTGGACGGGATCGTCGACGCGGCGATCGCCGTCGCCGACCGGGACGGCACCGCCGCCATCTCCATGCGGCGAGTGGCCGGCGAGCTCGGGGTCGGTGCGATGACGCTGTACCGATACGTCCCCGGCAAGGCCGAACTCGTCGCGCTGATGCTGGACAGGGTCAGCGGGCCGGGCGACGAGGCGCTCCAGGCCGCGGAGAAGGGCTGGCGGGAGCTGCTGACGGCGGTGGCCCGCGACTCGTACCGGCTACACCTGGCACACCCCTGGCTACTCCAGGTCAACTGGACCCGCCCGGTCATGGGACCGAACAGCCTCGCCGGAGCCGAGATCGTCGTCGCCGCGCTGACCGGCCTCGGCCTCACCAGCCAGGAACGGATCGGCGTCATGATCACTCTCGACGGCTTCGTCAGCGGCTACGCCCGGCGCCGGATCCTCTACGACGCCGCAGCCGAGGAGAGCGGAGTCAGCGACGAGGAGTTCTGGAGCCAGCACTATCCGGTGCTGGAGCGGGCCATGGCGTCGGGCAACTACCCGGCGATGGCCGCCCTCGCCGAGGACGCGTTCGACGCCGGCTGGGACGACACCTTCGAGTTCGGCCTGCACTGCCTGCTCGACGGCTTCGCCGTGCTCTTCGCCGCCCGCCGGTCGACCCCGCCGGACGGTCCGGCCGGGCTCGACCCGTCCCACAGTTGCCGGTGATCCTCGAACTCCTCCGGCGGGCTCAGCACGGGTCAGGGCGTGATCCCGGGCTCACCCAGCGAGGATCTAGACGAAGGTGGGCCTGGTGAGTCGCCACGCGGCGCCGATGAGCCCGACGTGGGAGAGCGCCAGTGGGGTGTTGCCGAGGTGCGCGCCGGTGCGGGGGTCGATCTGTTCGGCGAACAGGCCGAGGTCGTTCGCGCGGGCGGCGGTGCGTTCGAACAGCGCGGCGGCGCGCTCGGTCTCGCCGGCCATCGCCAGGCATTCGACCAACCAGAACGTGCAGGCCACGAAGCCGGCCGGATCGTCCGGCCAGCGTCGGACCAGGCCGTTGGTCGTCAGCCTGGTCGCGATCGCCTCGACCGTGGCCCTCATCCTCGGGTCGGCCGCCGACACGATGCCGGAGGCGGGCAGCACCAGGACCGAGGCGTCCAACTCCGCCGAGCCGATCGCCCCGGTGTAGGCGCCGACCCGCTCGTCCCAGCCGTCGCGGAGTACCGTGGCCTGGATCTCGTCACGGACGGCGGCCCACCGCCGAGGGTCGGCGCGCGGGCCGAGCATCGGTGCGAGCCGCACCGCGCTGTCCAGCGCGCCCCAGCAGAGCGCCTTCGAGGCGAGGTAGTGCCGGACGGAGTCGCGTTCCTCCCACATGCCGGCGTCCGGTTCCCGCCAGTGTGTGGCCTGTTCGGCCAGGCCGATCAGCAGCGCCTGGAGCTCCTCGGACATCTCGCCCAACTGGTCGCGGAGCAGGTGTGCGCAGAGCAGCACCTCGCCGGGCACGTCCTGCTGCCGCTGCCGCCAGGCGTCGTTGCCGATCCGGACCGGCCGGCTGCCGGCGTACCCACGCAGGTGGTCCAGGGAATACTCGGACATGTTCCGCTCGCCGGTCACCCCGTAGATGATCGGCACCGGTCCGTCACCGCTACGCCCCGCGGAGCGGGCGGCCCACTCGAAGAGCCGGCCGGTCTCCTCGGGGCAGGTGGTGACCCAGAGCGCCCGCATGGTCAGGAAGAAGTCCCGCAGCCAGGCGTACCGGTAGTCGTAGTTGTCGGTGCCGCCGAGCCGCTCCGGCAACGACGTGGTGACGGCGGCGACCACCGCTCCGCTGGGCCGGTAGGTCAGGCCCTGCATGATCAACGCGTGGTGCCGGACGAGGTCGGCGTAGCGGCCGTCGTACCGGTGCAGTTCCTGCCCCGAGCGCCAGGTCTGCACCGTTTCCTGGAGCGCCGGTACCGGGTCCAGATGCTGCGGCGGCGGGCCGTAGGCCGGCGCGACCGCCAGGTCGAAGGCGACGACCTGACCGGCGGCGATGTCGAACTCGCCGTACGCCCGGCCGTACGCACAGTCCAGCGGGACCGGGCCGCGCAGGGTCAGGGCCACCGGGCCGGCGATGGTGAGCACCTCGCCGTCACCGCAGTGCAGGTACGGCACGATCAGCCCGTACTCCGGCCGGGGAACGTACTCACAGGCCATCCGTACCGTGCCGCCGAGTCCCTCGACGATGCGGACCAGCACCATCGGAGACTCCCGGCCGAGGTCGTGCGCCCGAGCCCCGGGCTCGGCCACCAGCCCTTCGGTCACCGCCACGCTGCCACCGCCGGTGTGGTGCACGGTCCGCAGCACCAGCGAACCGTCGAGGTAGGCCCGCTCCGTCCGGCGGCCCGCCCCGGCCACCGGGCGGAGGGACCAGTGCCCGGCGTCCGGATCCAGCAGGCGTCCGAAGACCGACGGCGCGTCGAACCGGCTCGGGCACCACCAGTCGATGGAGCCGTCCCGGCTGACCAGCGCCGCCGACGCACAGTCGGACAGTAGACCGTAGTCGGCGATCTCAGGCTCGGACATTCCGCGCATTTACCCGACCAGCCGTGCTTCGCACTCCCGTACTGACATCGCGGCGCCGACCTGCCGCCCCGCGGCCGGCAACAGGTGTCATTATGATGCGATGACAGACGGAAGGTGGGAGTTGTCTCCCGATCTCGGTTCCGCCGCCGCCGTCCTGTCCCTGACGGTGGTGGGCAATGGCACCGACATCCGGGTGGCCGCCGACGGTGAGGTCGACATGAGCACCGCGGACAACCTCCGAGACTGTCTGGACGAGGTACTGGACCAGAAGCCGGACAGGCTCACGGTCGACCTTGCCGGCGTCACCTTCCTGGACTCCAGCGGCATCGCCACCCTCGTGCACGCCTACAACCGCGCGCTCAAACAGGACGCCGGACTGAACGTGGTGAACTGCCAGCCGAACGTTCGCCGGGTGCTGGAGCTGACCGGCCTGCTCACGATGATGACCGACGGCGGCTGAACCGGCGCCCCGGTCGGGCACCGCGCGCTGTGCCGGCTCGCCCGGCTCGCGTAGCGCGAGCCGGTTCTGGGTAGCTGCGGGTCGTGAACGCTATCCCGCAGGTCCTGGTGGTCGGACAGCTTGCCCGCGACCTCGTGCTCGTGGTCGACCGGATGCCGCCGGTCGGTGGCGCCGCCGACGTCCGGCGCCGTCGCGAGATGCTCGGCGGCAAGGGCGCCAACCAGGCGGTCGCGCTGGCCCAGCTCGGCGCCCGCCCGGTCCTGCTCGCCGTGGCCGGCGACGACCTGGCCGGCGAGGAGCTGTTGGCACAGGCACGCCGGGACGGGATCGACGTGTCCCGGGTACGCCGCCGGGTCGGCAGGTGCACCGGACTGATCGTGGAGGCGCTGGACGCCAAGGGAGGCTGGCGCTACCTGCAACACCTCCCCGACGACATGCTGCTGACCGAGGCCGACGTGACGGAGTCCGGGTCGGCCTTCGACGCCGACGCCGTACTGGTGCAGCTCCAGCAGCCACCACCGGCGGCGCTGGCGGCGGCACGGCTCGCCCGGGAGGCCGGGCGGCTGCTCGTGCTCGACGGCGCACCCGCCGACGACGAGCACCGGCAGCCGCTGCTGGCGGCCGCCGAGGTGCTGCGGGCGGACGACCGGGAGACCGAGTTGCTGACCGGCGTCCGTGCCGACGACCCGGAACGGGTCCGCACCGCCGCCGAGCAACTCCTCCGGGCCGGCCCGGGTCTGGTCGTGCTCGGCCTCGGGCGGGCGGGAAACCTCTTCGTCTGGGACGACCGACGCTGGGGCAGCGGACATCTGCTGGTGCCGCTCTCCGAGGAGAGGGTCGTGGACACCACCGGTGCGGGCGACGCGCTGACCGCCGCGCTCACCGTGGCGCTGCTGCGGGGCGATCCGCCGCCGGACGCGGCCAGGTACGCGGTGGCCGCCGCCGGAGCCACCGTCGGGCACCCCGGCGGCAGACCCGCGCTCGACGCCGCCGCACTGCGGAACCGGATGGCGGAACTCGCACCCCGGCCGGTACGCGATCCGCTGATCGGCGGCGAGGCGTGAGCGTCGAGACCGGGCCGGCCAGCGGGCGCCGGCAGCCGACAGCGTCGATACCACGGGCCCGAACCGGCCGTACGACCCCGACCCCCCACTCCCCCACCTGGGAGATCCGCGAGAAGGGCCTGGACCGGGCCGCCGGGTAAGGCGGCCGGTCAGGGACGGCCGGCGGCCGGCCGGACGCCACCCGGTACCGGGCGTTTGCCGAGCCCGACCTCTCCCGCCCGCCGCCGAGAACGCCCCGCCGCTCAGGCCGGGACACCGGCCCCGGCTCGGCGTGCAGCATGGGCGGCTCGGCGTGCAGCATGGGCGGTCCGCGTCCAGCATGGGCGGTCCGCGTGCAGCATGGGCGGCGGCCAGCATGGGCGGCTCGGCGTGCAGCATGGGCGTGGCCGCCAGCGGGCGCGGGTATAGCGACGGCATGGCGAGTGGATCGGGCTCGGCGGAGTCGTACTGGATGGATTCGACCGCGGCGACATCGTTCGGCGGCCTGGCCGACGACGTCGAGGTCGACGTGGCAGTGATCGGCGGCGGTATCGCGGGCCTCAGCACGGCCTGGGAGTTGGCTCGGACCGGAGCGTCGGTCGCGCTCCTCGAAGCCGACCGGATCGCCGCCGGAGTCACCGGTTACACGACCGCGAAACTGACCGCCCAGCACGGTCTCGTCTACGCCCACCTGCGGTCGAAACTCGACGAGCAGGCCGCCCGCTGGTACGGCGAATCGCAGCTTGACGCCATCGAGCACGTCGCCGCGACAGTCGCCGAGCTCGGGATCGACTGTGACCTGGAGCGGCTCCCCGCCTACACGTACCTGCCAACGGAGAAGCGCGATCAGATCGAGGCCGAGGTCCAGGCGGCGCGCCTCGCCGGCCTTCCCGCGTCGCTGGTCACCGAGTCCGGACTGCCCTACCCGATCGGTGCCGCCGTCCGGGTCGAGCAGCAGGCCCAGTTCCATCCCCGCCGGTACCTGCTCGCGCTCGCCGCCGACCTCGTCGACCGGGGCGGACGGATCTTCGAACGTACCCGCGTCGTCGACCTTACCGAGGGCGAGCCGTGCCGGCTCCAGACCGAGAGCGGTGCCACGGTGACGGCCAGGGACGTGGTGGTCGCTACCCACTACCCGATCTTCGACCGGGCCGGCCTGTTCACCCGGCTGGTACCGCACCGGGAGCTTGTCGTCGCCGCCGTCATAGACGCCGGCGACGATCCGGCCGGCATGTACGTCACGCCGGAGGAGAACACCCGTTCGATCCGTACCGCCCCGTACGGCAACCGGCGTCGGCTACTCATCGTGACGGGCGAGTCGTTCCAACCGGGCACTCCCGGGGTGGGCGAGCGCCTGGACAAACTCGTTTCCTGGACCAGGAACCACTTCCCGGTCGACTCGCTGGCGTACCACTGGGCGGCCCAGGACAACACCAGCACCGACCGGGTCCCCTACATCGGTCTGCTGCATCCGGGTGCCTCGCACGTCTACGTCGCCACCGGCTTCAACGCCTGGGGCATGACCAACGGAGTCCTGGCCGGGCGCCTGCTGACCGCGCTCATCGACGGCACGGCCCCGCCGCCCTGGAGCAGGCTCTACGACCCACGTCGCCTGCATCCCCTGGTCGAGGCGGTACCGCTGGCCAGGGCCGCGGTCAACGTCGCCCGGCGGTTCGTCCGGGACCGGCTGCGACCGGCCACCTACGCCGACTCCCCCGAGCAGCTCGCACCCGGGGACGGAGCCGTGATCCGGATGGGCGGGCGGCGGTGCGCGGTGTACCGCGACGACTCCGGCGACCTGCATTCGGTCTCGGCGACCTGTACCCACCTGGGCTGCGTCGTCGCGTTCAACGATGCCGAGAAGACCTGGGACTGTCCCTGTCACGGTTCCCGTTTCGACGTCGACGGTGCGGTGCTGCACGGACCCGCGACAACGCCGCTGCCGCCCGCGGACGGGGCCGGCAACTGATGGCGACATGCCGAGGACGACCGTATCGTCCGCGCCGCCCGTGACGTCGGGGCGCTGGGTGTCACTGTCGAGCCCGTCCAGGCCGACCGGGCGACGCCCGCCGGCGTCCAGTAGGCCGTACGACCGGGTCACCGCGACGGGCCACCCCGTCGACGCCCCGGTCATCAACGCCGAGCCAGGCCCGGCTCCGCCGAGGACTGAGATCCCGGACTTCCGCCGACGGAGCGGCCAAACCCGCCAAGCCGGTACGAACGGGTCAGATTCCACTGAGCGCAGCGAACCGGGCCCGAGCTCGGACGACCTCGGGGCGAGAAAGGGCAGGACGATCCGCCGTGTCGGTATAACGCCCGGTCAGCGGGGTAACCGGCCGTCGACACCGCGGGCGAAGCTGGGGGCGGAGATGACACAGGACAGGATCACTGACCCGTCTGGTGACGGTCACCGGTCGAAGACCCAGGTTGCCCGGCAGGGCGCCACGGAGACCGGACAGCGATTGACACAGGCCGGTAGCGGTCTGGCACACAGCGCGACCGACCGGGGACGGGATATCGCGGCCGAGGCGGGACGGCAGGCCCAGAATCTGATGGGGCAGGCCTCGGGACAGCTCAAGGAACAGGCGGGTGCTCAGCAGCAGCGCGCCGCCTCCGGGTTGCGGGCCCTCGGCGACGAGTTGCGGGCGATGTCTGAGCGCAGCGACCACCCGGGCGTCGGCACGGACCTGGTCCGGCACGCGGCCGAACGCGTCCAGCAGGCGGCGCACTGGCTCGACCAGCGCGAACCCGGGATGGTACTCAACGACGTGCGCAACTACGCCCGCCGTAACCCCGGGATCTTCCTCGCCGGAGCCGCGGTCGCGGGCGTGATCGCGGGACGACTGACCCGGACCCGGGACACCCTGCAGGGCGGCACGTCCGGTCCACACCCGGACGGAGGGCGCACGGAACCGGGTGTCCGGCCGGGAGACATGCTCGGGCAGCCCTCCGGGATCGGTGGTCAGCCGGGGCAGACCGGGCAACCGCACGGCCACCCGATTCCGGAGACGGAGGCGGGGCAGCGCGGCGGGCCCGGTGGCGGTGGCGGACGGACCAGCGGGGTACGGCGGTGAGCGTCTCGGCGGGTGGGCTCGGCGCGGACCGCGAGCAGGACCCCGCCCGCGCCTCGATCGGCGAACTCCTCGGCGCCGTCACCCGCGACACGTCGACCCTGGTTCGCCAGGAGATCCAGCTGGCGAAAGTGGAACTGCGGCAGGAGATGCGCACCGCGGGCAAGGTCGCCGGGATGTTCGGCGGCGCCGCGCTCGGCGCGCTGATGGTGCTGCTGTTCCTGTCGTACGCCCTGTGGTGGGGCTTGTCGAACGTGATGGACCAGGGCTGGGCGGCGCTGGTCGTGGCCGGAGTGTGGGCGGTGATCGCCGCCGCTCTCGTCGGGGTGGCCAGGCGTCAGGCACGCAGCCTCCGGCCGCTGCCGCAGACGTCCGAGTCGATTCGGCGGATGCCTGCCGCCATGCGTGACCGGACACAGCATCGATCGGGGGGACAAGGATGAGTACGGACCCAGGCTCGATCCGGGCCGACGCCGACCGTACCCAGGACCGTCTGGGTGAGAACCTGAACGCGCTCAGCGACCGGATGAACCCGCGCAACGCGGCTCAGCACCAGGTTGGCCGGGCCCGGCACGCCTGGCAGCGGGCGCGGGAGACGGTGATGGGCAGCGCCGAGAACGCCCGGCAGGACGTCGGCGGTGCGATGTCCCATGTGCGGGAAGGTGCCCACCAGGCACGCGGTGGCATGTCGCGGGCCCGTGAAATGTCGCAGGCGCAGATCTCCTCGGCCGGCCATCGGGCGCAGGAGCTGGGTCAGCAGACCCGGCAGTTGCCGGAGGGGCATCCGCTCGCGGCGGGCCTTGTCGCGTTCGGGCTCGGCGTACTCGCCTCCGCGCTGCTGCCGGCCAGTCCGGCGGAGCGGCGGATGGTCGGCCGGGTCCGGGACGAGATCGCCGAGCATTCCGACCAGCTCAAGCAGCAGGCCAGTGGTATGGCCCGGCAGACGCAGCAGAACCTTCGGGAACCGGCCCAGCAGGCTGCCGAAGCGGTCCGCTCCCGCGCCGGCCAGCACGCGGGCGAGATGCGGGAGCAGGCGCGCTCGTCTGCGGAGGACCTGCGGGGGCAGAGCCAGGAGACGATGGGCGAGGTGCGCCGCCGCTGACCGGGGCCGGCGCGCTCCAGGCACCCTGCCGGCGACCGGCCGGACGTGCCGAACGACTCACCCGCCGGACGCGCCGAACGACTGGCCGGACGTGCCGAACGGCTCGACGGACCTCTGGTCACTCGCCGAGTGGGTCGCGATCAGCCGGCCGAGCAGGCCGAGAACGGCCTGCTCGGCCGCTGCGCCGGAGGTTCCAGCCAACGGTGCTAGCCGGCCGTCCCGGTAGAGGTCGAGAAGGCGGGGGTCGACGTACGAGGCCCGGGCAACCGCCGGAGTGTTGCCGAGAAGATCGGCCACCTCCCGCATCACCCCGGCGACGACCCGCCGCCGTTTCGCTTCCGAGTTCCGTGGCCCGGCCGTGGCCAGCCGGGTGGCCGCGAGCACGGTCGCATGCCAGGTGCGGAAGTCCTTCGCCGTCATGTCGGTTCCGCCCGCCTCGCGGAGATAGTCGTTGACCTCCTCGGCGCGTACGTCCCACCAGCGCCGCCGTTGCCAGTAACCGAACAACCGGTCCCGCCCCCGGCGCCGCCGCCTCAGATCTCGCAGTACCTGGCAGACGTCAGGGTCGGTCAGCCGCCGGCTCTGCGCGACGCCGCCCTTGGCGGGGAACTCCAGCACCACACAGCCGGCGGCTGCCCGGACGTGCTCCGGGCGCAGCGTGGCGACGCCGAACGATGGCACCTCCCCGGCCGCGTACTGGTCGCCGCCTATTCGGAACATTCCCAGGTCCAGCAGGCGGACGATGGTGGCCAGCACCCGTGACCGGGTCAGGCCGCGCTCGCGCAGATCGTGATCGATCTGCTTACGCAACTGGCCGAGATGCCCGGCGACGTCGACGACATGCGCGAACTTCTCGCGGTCCCGGCGTTCCCGCCATACCGGGTGGTAGAGGTACTGCTTGCGCCCGGCCTCGTCGATGCCGGTGGCCTGGATGTGACCCCGCGGGTCGGGCGAGATCCAGACGTCCCGCCAGGCTGGCGGGATGGCAAGGCCACGCAGCCGGCTCCGCTGGGCCGGATCGGTGATCGTCCGCCCTTCGCGGTCGAGAAAGGTCACTCCGCGCCCCCGCCGCCGGCGGCCGTAACCTGGCGCGCCCAGATCAGATCGGCGCAACCGCACAGCTCACCACCGCTGCTGCCATGTCCGGGCTTCTACCCCCGGATCCGCGCGGGCACTCCCCCGTGACGACCGATGGCCACCACTGCGGACACCCGGGCACATCGGGTACGCGCTGCGGCTCCCGGCTGTTGCCTCGTGGTCGGGCCACGGCGCCCGGTTGGTGTGATGCGGGCATCCGGGCCTTGGTGTGTGGTACTGGACCATTCCACCCGAGCCTGGGTGGTTCGATGATCGACTGGGTGGTCGGTGGAATGTCGGCAGGCCGGCAGTCGTTACACCACCCGTGCGACCGAGTACCACCAGCCGTGACCTGCACTGGTGGCCAGGCGCCGGGGAATGATCCCGGGCCACCGGTCGTTACATACTGTGTTCGCCCGAGTACCGGCACCCCCCGGGCAGGTGTTCGGGCGTTCCTCGCTTGTCCCTGGAGACCTGTGGCGTCTCGGGACAGGTTTCTCCAATGACACCCCATCCCCCCGGTGGGGTGTTCATCCCCGATTGGAAGGAAGACCATCATGAACACCACCATGTTCAGCCGATGGCTCCCGGCCATCGAGCAGACCTCCCTGATCCGTAGGACCGCCCTGGGTGTGGCTGGTCTGGCCTTCGTCGGCGGTACCGTCGCCGGCCCGGCCGTCGCCGCGCAGGCCGCTGCCGAGCATGTCGGCTCCCCGGTGTCGCAGTCGGTCCTGGCCGACAAGGACGACAAGGGTGGCAAGGACATCCTCAAGCACGACAAGCGGGACAAGGACCGCAAGAGTAAGGATCGTAAGCCGTCGCGGGACAAGCTGGTACCGCACGGTGTGCAGGGCAAGCAGTCGAGGATCCCGCTGTCGGGTGAGCAGTCCGACAACGTCAGGGCGATCGTGAAGGCCACCAAGAAGGCCGGCCTGGACGAACGGGCCGCGGTGATCGCGGTCGGTACCAGCCTGCAGGAGTCGAAGCTGGAGAACCTGGGTCACCTGGGTGCCCGTAACGACCACGACTCGCAGGGCCTGTTCCAGCAGCGCCCGTCCTCGGGCTGGGGCTCGGTGGAACAGATCACCGACCCCGAGTACTCCACCACCGCGTTCCTCACCGGACTGAAGCAGATCGACGGCTGGCAGAACCTGCCGCTGACCGTCGCCGCGCAGAAGGTACAGGTCTCGGCGTACCCCGACGCCTACGCGCAGTGGGAGGACCAGGCCGCCGACCTCGTCGCCGACGCCTGGACCAACAGCTGACACACCACCCAACACCAACCCGCTGGCCGGGTCCCCACCACCGGGGACCCGGCCAGCGGCGTCTCCACACCCGGACCGACCACCGCGGCAGCCACCCATTCACCAGCACTGATCTCCGCTCGCGACACGCCGTGACCAGGTTTTCTGCGAACCTGCCCAGGGAAGCAACGCCCTGGCAGGAGGGATTCCCTGACCCGGGGAACGGCACCTCCGGGAGAGGAGATCCCGGTATGGGACAGCAGACGGTCACCACAGGGCGGCCCCGAGGGCGTCGCGCCTCGGGTCCGAAGCCCGCCACCCGGACCCGGCGCTGGCTGCGCGACAACGGACTGGCCGTGACGATGTTCGCCGCGTTCCTGCTCTTCCTCGCGCTGCAGAGCCTCTTCGGCTGGCAGACCCGCAACGACGAACTGGTCCAGGCCGGGGTGCGCCCGGAGGGCTTTCTCGACTACCTCGGTACGGGACACTTCGCCGAGGCGGTGTTCGAGAACTGGGAGTCGGAGTTCCTCCAGATGGGTGCGTACGTGCTGCTCACGGTCTATCTCGTCCAGCGCGGCTCGGCCGAGTCCAGGCCCGATCCGGACCACGACCGGCCAGGTGACAACCCGACCAGGGCGAAGTCCAACTCCCCCTGGCCGGTACGTACCGGTGGCCTGCTGCTGGCGCTGTACCGCAACAGCCTCGCCATCGCGCTCTTCCTGCTGTTCGGTGCCTCGTTCGTTCTGCACCTGCTCGGTGGCACCGCCGAATACAACGAACAACAGGCGTTGGCAACCGGAGCGCCGCCGATCTCGGCATGGGAGTTCCTCCGCAGCAGCGAATTCTGGTTCCAGTCGATGCAGAACTGGCAGAGCGAATTCCTCGCCGTCGGCACACTGATCGTGCTCAGCATCTTCCTACGCCAGCACGGGTCACCGGAGTCCAAGCCGGTCAGCACCCCGCACCACGAGACCGGGGCGTGACACCGCCCGCACCCGGGTAGCCCCGGCCGGCCGCATCAGGAGCGAGGACAGCCAAAAGGGTTTGTCGGGTTCCTACAAACCGGGCCGCGTACTGTTCGGCGCGTACAACATGGCGCCATCCGGCCCCAGGCAGAAGGGTGATCACTGTCGGGGGAAGCCGTCCCGCGGCGACGTCGTGGTGGGTCTACCAGAGGGGTCGGTCGGGTGTTCAGCCGTATCGCCATCGTCAACCGTGGTGAGGCCGCGATGCGGCTCATCCACGCGGTCCGAGAGTTGGCTGCGGAGACCGGGAAGCGGATCGAGACCGTCGCCCTCTACACCGACGTCGACCGCACCGCCACGTTCGTACGTGAGGCCGACTTCGGCCACTACCTCGGCCCCGCGTCCCAGCGTCCGTACCTCGACATGGCGGCGCTGGAGCGCGCGCTCCTGCGGTCGGGCGCCGACGCCGCATGGGTCGGTTGGGGCTTCGTCGCCGAGGATCCGGCGTTCGCGGAGCTGTGCGAGAAGCTCGGTGTCACCTTCGTCGGGCCGAGCCCGGACGCCATGCGCCAACTGGGCGACAAGATCGGCGCCAAGCTGATCGCCGAGGAGGTCGGGGTGCCGGTCGCCCCGTGGAGTCGCGGTGCGGTCGAGACCCTGGACGCCGCTCTGGCGGCGGCAACCGAGATCGGCTACCCGCTGATGCTGAAGGCGACCGCCGGCGGCGGCGGGCGCGGCATCCGGGTGATCACGAACGATTCCGAACTCGCCGACGCTTTCGAGCGGACCCGCCAGGAGGCGGCGCGGGCGTTCGGCAGCGGGGTCGTGTTCCTGGAGCGCCTGGTCACCGGTGCCCGGCATGTCGAGGTCCAGGTGATCGCCGACGGTCAGGGCACCGCATGGGCGCTCGGCGTACGCGACTGTTCGGTGCAGCGGCGCAACCAGAAGGTGGTCGAGGAGTCGGCGTCGCCGGTACTCAGCCCGGCGCAGGCCGCCGAGCTGAAGTCCTCGGCCGAGCGGCTGGCCGTCGCGGTCGGTTACCGGGGCGCGGCAACCGTCGAGTTCCTCTACCACCCCGGCGACCGGATGTTCGCCTTCCTCGAGGTCAACACCCGGCTGCAGGTCGAGCATCCGATCACCGAGGCGACCACCGGGTTCGACCTGGTCAAGGCGCAGCTGCACGTGGCCCTGGGCGGACGCCTCGACGGCACGCCGCCGGTGGAGCGCGGGCACGCCATCGAGGCCCGACTGAACGCCGAGGACCCGGATCGTGACTTCGCGCCGTCGCCGGGCCGGATCGTGCGGCTGGATCTGCCCGCCGGGCCGGGCATCCGGGTGGACACCGGCGTCAGCGAGGGCGACACCATCCCGGCCGACTTCGACTCGATGATTGCGAAGATCATCGCCTACGGCCGGGACCGCGACGAGGCGCTGGGCAGGCTGCGGCGTGCGCTTGCGGAGACGACGGTGATCATCGAGGGTGGCGCGACGAACAAGAGCTTCGTGCTCGACCTGCTCGACCAGCCCGAGGTGATCGACGCGAGCGCGGACACCGGCTGGATCGACCGGGTCCGGAGTACCGGAAGGCTGGTCGCGCACCGACACTCCGCCGTGGCGCTGGCGGCGGCCGCGATCGAGACGTACGAGGAGGAGGAACGCGTCGAGCGGCGGCGGCTGCTCGCGACGGCCTCCGGCGGACGCCCCCAGGTGCAGCACTCCAGCGGCCGACCGTTGGACCTCAAGCTGCGCGGGGTGGGCTACCGGCTACGCGTGGCGCGGATCAGCCCGCACCGGTTCCGGGTCGGCATCGAGCTGGGCGACGAGGTCCGCACCGCCGACGTCGAACTCGATCGCTTCGACCGGCACAGCGGACAGATCGTCGTCAACGGCGCCCGGTACCGCCTGCTCACCGGGACACACGGACCGACCCACCTGGTCGAGGTGGACGGTGTGACGCACCGGGTCAGCCGGGACGAGGGCGGTGTGCTCCGCTCCCCCATGCCCGCGCTGGTCGTCGCCACGCCGCTGCCGCTCGGCGCCGAGGTCGAGGCGGGCGCGCCGGTGCTGGTGCTGGAAGCGATGAAGATGGAGACGGTGCTGCGAGCGCCGTTCAAGGCACGGCTGAAGGAATGCGCCGTCTCGGTCGGCAGCCAGGTGCAGGCCGGCGCACCGCTGCTGCGGCTGGAACCGCTCGGTGACGGGGCCGTCGACACCCCGGCCGCCACCACCGTCGAGCTGGATCTGCCGGCCGCGCCAGCGGAGATCCCGGTCCGGCGACGTACCCGACGCGGCCAGGAGGACCTGCGCGGCCTGCTGCTCGGCTTCGACGTCGACCCGCACGACGACCGCCGGGTACTCGACGACTACCTCGTCACGCGGCAGGCGACGATCGCGGAGGGCCAACGGCCGCTGGCCGAGGAACTCGACCTCGTCGACGTCTTCGCCAACCTCGCCGAGCTGAGCCGCAACCGGCCCACCGGCGAGGACGGCGGCGGCGAGGCCCATGTGCACAGCGCCCGCGAGTACTTCCACACCTATCTGCAGAGCCTCGACGTCGAGCGGGCCGGACTGCCGACCGGCTTCCAGGCCAAGCTCGCCCGGGCGCTCGGACACTACGGCGTCACCGATCTGGAGCGCTCCCCCGCACTCGAAGCGGCCGTGTTCCGGATCTTCCTCGCCCAGCAACGCGCTGCCGCCGACGCCACGGTCGTCGCGGCACTGCTCCGGGCGTGGCTGCGGGAGCCTCCGCCGGACGAGACCCTGCGCGAGCCGGCCGGTCTGGCGCTGGAACGGCTGGTGGCCGCCACCCAGGTCCGCTTCCCGGCCGTCGCCGACCTCGCCCGCGGCGTGGTGTTCGCCTGGTTCGCCCAGCCGCTGCTCCGGCGCAACCGTGCCCTGGTGTACGCCCGGGTCCGCAAACACCTGCGTCACCTCGACGCGCGGCCCGACTCGCCGGACCGCGCCGAGCGGATCGCCGAGATGGTGCGCAGCACCGAGCCCCTGGTCCGGCTGCTCGGCCAGCGACTCCTCCGCGACCACCCCGACAACGCGGTCATGCTGGAGGTGCTGACCCGGCGGTACTACGGCAACAAGGGGCTCACCGGCGTCGCCACCCGGCAGGTCGCGGGCTGCACCTTCGTGGTCGCCCAACGGGCGGACTCGAGTCTGGTCTCCGCCGCGGTCCGCTTCGACGCGCTGGACGGGGCACTGCGCGGGCTCGCCGAGATGGCCAGCGACGAGGACTCCGTCGACGCCGACCTCTACCTCGGCTGGGAGAACCAGCCGGAGGACTTCGACGCGATGGCGGCCGGACTGCTGGAGGTCATCGCCGCGAACCCGCTGCCGCCCCAGGTCCGCCGGCTCACCACCACCGTCGCGGGCCGGCACGGAGCGGTGATGCACCACCACTTCACGTTCCGCCCGACGGGCAGCGGGATGGCCGAGGAGCGGCTGATCCGCGGCCTGCACCCGTACATCGCGCAGCGGATGCAGTTGGAGCGGCTGCACAGGTTCGACCTGACCCGGCTGCCGTCGTTGGACGAGGAGGTCTACCTCTTCCGGTGCGTGGCCCGGGAGAACCCGTCCGACCAGCGCCTCGTGGCGTTCGCGCAGGTGCGCGACCTGACCGAGTTGCGCGAGCAGGACGGCCGGCTGGTCTCGCTGCCGACGACCGAGGGCACCGTCGCCGCCTGTCTGGACTCGATCCGCCGCGCCCAGTCGCGGCGGCCGTCGAAGACGCGCTTCAACACCAACCGGATCGTGATTTACGTCTGGCCGCCGAGCGAACTGACCCGGGCGGAAATGGAGATGATCGCCGGGCGGGTGCGCCCGACGACCGCGGGAGCCGGGCTGGAGGAGATCCTGTTCATCGCGCGGCAGCGCGACCGCAGGAGCGGCGAGCTGACCAAGATCGCCGTGCGGATCTCCTTCGACGCCACCGGCGGCGCCGAACTGACCGTCGGCGAGCCGCCGACCGACCCGGTCGAGCCGCTCGACGACTACCGGCTGAAGGTGCTGCGGGCGAGCAGCCGCAACACGGTGTACCCGTACGAGCTCACCGGCCTGCTCGGCGACTTCGTCGAGTACGACCTCGACGGCGACCACGCGCTCGTGCCGGTCGACCGGCCGAAGGGCCGCAACACCGCCGCGATCGTCGCCGGAGTGGTCAGCACACCGACCGCCCGGCACCCGCAGGGCGTCACCCGGGTCGTACTGCTCGGCGACCCCACCAAGTCACTGGGTGCGCTCTCGGAGCCCGAATGCCGCCGGGTGATCGCCGCGTTGGACCTGGCCGAGCGGATGCGGGTGCCGGTGGAGTGGTACACGCTCTCCTCCGGCGCCCGGATCTCGATGACGTCGGGGACCGAGAACATGGACTGGGTGGCGGCCGCGCTCAAGCGGATCGTCGAGTTCACCCAGCACGGCGGCGAGATCAACATCGTGGTCACGGGCATCAACGTCGGTGCGCAGCCGTACTGGAACGCCGAGGCGACGATGCTCATGCACACCAAGGGCATCCTGGTGATGACGCCCGACTCGGCGATGGTGCTCACCGGCAAGCAGGCGCTCGACTTCTCCGGCGGCGTCTCCGCCGAGGACAACTTCGGCATCGGCGGCTACGACCGGGTGATGGGCCCGAACGGGCAGGCGCAGTACTGGGCTCCGAACCTGACCGCCGCGCGGGACGTGCTGATGTCGCACTACGCGCACACGTACGTCGCACCGGGCGAGGAGGCACCGCGACGCGGCATCACCACCGACCCCATCGACCGGGACATCTCCGACTTCCCGCACGCCATCCCGGGCAGCGACTTCAGCACGGTGGGCGAGATCTTCTCCGCGACGATCAATCCGGATCGCAAGAAGCCGTTCGACATCCGGAGCGTGATGCGGGCGCTGGCCGACCAGGACCACCCGGTGCTGGAACGCTGGGCGGGTATGGCCGACGCGGAGACCTCGGTGGTGCAGGACGTGCATCTCGGCGGCATCCCTGTGTGCCTGCTCGGCATCGAGTCCCGGACGGTCGCACGGCGCGGCTTCCCGCCCACCGACGGTCCGGACGCCTACACCGCCGGCACGCTCTTCCCGGCGTCGTCGAAGAAGGCCGCGCGGGCGATCAACGCGGCCAGCGGTAACCGGCCGCTGGTGGTACTGGCCAACCTGTCGGGCTTCGACGGATCGCCCGAGTCGATGCGGAAGCTGCAACTGGAGTACGGCGCCGAGATCGGCCGTGCCATCGTCAACTTCCGCGGACCCATCGTGTTCTGCGTGATCTCGCGGTATCACGGTGGGGCCTTCGTGGTGTTCTCGAAGGCGCTGAACCCCAACATGACCGTGCTGGCCCTGGAAGGCTCGTTCGCCTCGGTGCTCGGCGGCGCTCCGGCCGCTGCCGTGGTGTTCACCGGCGACGTCGACGCACGCACCGCGGCCGACCCGCGGGTGCGGGACCTGGAGTCCCGGGTCGCGGCCGCCTCCGGCGCCGACCGCGCCGCGTTGACCGCCGAACTCGACGAGTTCCGCGCCTCGGTGCGGGCCGAGAAGCTCGGCGAGGTTGCGGCGGAGTTCGACCGCGTGCACGACATTCGGCGCGCGGTCGAGGTCGGCTCCGTGGACGCCGTCATCCGGGCGGTGGAGCTGCGGCCCCGGGTCATCGAGGCCATCGAGTCGCGTCTGGGCCGGACCGGCCGGGGTGCGGCGACGGCGGCGGCGGTCGGGTGAGCCCCGACGTCCGGAAACGGCACGCCCGGACCTAGTCGCCGGTGGCGTCTCCGCCCGGTGCGCCGGGATTCTTCCCCGGCCCGGCGTCGGCGGGCTTCGGCGAACCCGGGGCGTCGGCCGCCTTCGGCGAACCCGGGGCGTCGGCCGCCTTCGGCGACCCCCGGGCAGCGCGATCGTTCGCCGTCGGGGCACGTCGGGCGAGCAGGAACACGCCGACGATGAGTCCGCCGAGCGCGGCGAGTTCGCCGAACAGGCTCCACGCGTCGGTCCGGATCCGCTCGTCCAGCCAGAGCAGTCCGACCGCCATGGAGACCAGGGGATCGGTGACGGTGAACGTCGCCAGCGCCGGCGCGCCGAGCGGCCCGGCCTGGTACGCGTTCTGGCTCAGCAGGACGCCGATCGGGCCGAGCACCACGATGCCGTACGTCTGCCAGTGCCCCAGCACGGCGACGGGCCCGTCGCCGAAGGCGTGCGCCAGGCTGCTGATCAGGCCGGCGGTGACGCCGTAGCAGGTGCCGGCGGCGACCGCCAGCGGGAGTGGCCGGAACCGGCGGCCCAGCCGGGCGGCGAGCAGCAGGCAGCCGGCGACGATGCCGACGAGTCCGACGGCTAACCAGACACCGTCGCCCATCGCGTCCAGCCCCGGGCTGCGGCTCCCGGTGGGCGCGGCGATCAGCAGAAACGCGGAGAGGCCGGCGAGACAGAGGAACGACTCCAGCAGGATGGGTCCGTCCGGGCGGTGGTGCTCCAGGGCGGCGAGCAGGAGGACGTACCAGAGCAGGCCGGTCACCAGGACCGACTGCACCAGGATCAGCGGTACGAGAGCGAGTGCCGCTGCCTGGAGCACGAAGGCCACCACCGCCAGTGGAATCGACCACCGCCAGTTGCGCCGGTGCCACAGCCGCCACAGCAGCTTCGGTTGAGCCACCCGCTCCTGCGGTACACCCTGGTTCGCCCGGTACTGGAGAACCGACGACGTGCCGAACGCGGCGGCGGCGGCCACCGCGAGCGCCGTGCCGAGCGCCAGCTGCGTGTCCTGGTTCACCGACGGGTAGGTCCGGGCATCGCAACTCCTCGGCCAGGTGTCCGCGCCATGGTCCGGTGTCCGGCCATGCTCCGCGGTGTCCGCTCCGGCATCCGCGCCACGGTCCGGGCCGGCCGACAGGCCGGCGAGTGGTCGGGCCCACCCGGCGCCGGGGCGGACCGCCGGAGGCGTTCCCCGGCGGACCGCCGACAAACCTTCGCCGGAGCGGCACCGGTCGCACCGGTTTACCCGCCCCGGTCGCGGGTAGCCGGCTCGCCGGCGAGGCGTGGGCGGGGCAGAAGCGTGGCGGAACGGACGTGAGCGGGTGGCCGAGGCGAGCGGCGTCGGACGGCGCGGGCCGCGGGGGCGGGTGCCGCTGCTGCTCGCTCTGACGGCCGGCCCCGCCGCGATCGAGGCGGCGGTGCTCGGCTGGACCGCGAACCGGTCCGCGCTCGGGATGGCCCCGCAGGCCGGCGCGGCCAACCCGTTCGGGGTCTTCCACGATCTGCGCTGGGTCTTCGTCTACCACGACTCCTGGCTCTCCTTCACCCTCGCGCTGCTCGCCGCGATCGTGGTCCGGACGCTGTTCACGGTCGCGCTCGTGGTCGTCGCGTGGCCCCCGCAGCGGCCCCGTCCACCCGTACGCCGGCTGGCGCGTACCGGTCTGGCCGTCACCGCGGCGACCGCGGTCGCGCTCGCGCCGTGGACGGCGATCGCCGTGGCGGCCGGCGCCACCGCGCTGTCCTGGTTCTCGGTCGGCACGGTGCTCGCGCTGTTCGTCCTGGCCATGGTGCTGCAGCGGGGACCGATGACCGGAGCGTGGTGGCGGGGGCTACCGCCCCCGGGGGCGGTGCTCTGGGCTGCGGCCACCTTCGGTGCGCTCACCGTGGGGGCCATGGTCGTCGGCCTCGGCCCCGGCTGGGCGGCCGTGCCGTTGGCCGCCGCGGCCGGCGCGGTCAACGCACCGCTGTGGCGGGCGCTCGTCGCCAGCGCGGTACTGGGCCGATCGCGGCTGCCGCGGCTGCCGACGGTACCGGCGGTCGTCGTGGTACTGCTGCTCGCCCTCGCCGGCAGCGGGCTGCTGGCCCGGTCCGGCTCGGGTGCCGCGGCGCGTCCCCCGCCGGCGCTGGTGCAGCGGGACGGCGACCTCGCGCCGGAACAGGCGCTGCTCTACGTCGGCGGCTACGACTCCCGGTACGACGGCACGACCGGCCACCTCCCCGACCCGGCGGGCCGGCCGTCGCTGCCGCTGCACCGGTTCTCCTACGCGGGGCTCGACCGGGAGGGTCGGCCACTGCCCTATTCACCCGCCGACACGCACCAGGCGCTCACCCGCAGCGCGCGACTCCTCGCCGCCCAGGTGATCGAGGTACGTCGGCGGACCGGACGGCCGGTGGCGCTGCTCGCACACAGCCAGGGAACCCTGGTGGTACGCGCCTACCTGGACGACGACCCGCATCCCGACGTCGACGCCGTCGCCCTGCTGAGCCCGCTTCCGCAACCCGCCCGCGTCTACTATCCGGCGGCGGGGGCGCGCACCGGGTGGGGCATCGCGACCGGCTGGCAGCTGCGGATCATCTTCGCGGTGGTCACCAGGACCGGCGGCTCGGACCTCGGCAGCGACACCCCCTTCGCCCGGTCACTGCTGGACGAGGCGCCCCGGTACCGCAACCGGATGCTCGATCCGGTGGCCGGCGTACGGATGATCGCGTTCCTGCCCCTGCTCGACGCCCTCACGAACCCGCCGGGCCCCGAGCCGCGGATCCCGGTCGTCATCGTTCCCGAACGGCACGCCATGGACTACGGCAGGGCGAGGACCCAGCGGCTCCTTGTCGCGTTTCTCCACGGCACCCCACCCGGCCCGGGTGGGGACGGCGGGTACCGGGCGCTGCGCGCCGCCGGTGCCGCCTGGCAGGCGCCGAGCCTGGTTTTCTCGCTCAACCCGGTCTGGCAGACCCATCCGGCCCCGCCGTGACAATCTGAACATGGACGACGGAGACCCCGGCGCGCGCCGGGCGATCCGCGCCGCTGACCCGAACCGGGCCCGGTCGGCCAAGGGCCGCTCGACGAGGAGACGGCATGACTGATGGAGGTGGCAGCGCGCTCCGTCGTGTGGTCAGCCGTGAACCGCCGGACCCGCCCCCGCACCCACCCGTCACGGCGGCGACCCCGCGTCGGGTGCTGGTGGTCTCGGCCGACATCGGCGGTGGGCACGACGCGACCGGCCGGGCGCTGCAGGAGCGGATCCTGGATTTGTGGCCGGGCAGCACGGTGCGGTGGCTGGACACCCTTGACGTGATGGGGCCCGGCGTGGGTGCGGCCTTCCGCCGCGTCTACGTCACCAACGTCGAGCTGACCCCCTGGCTGTACGAGTTCTTCTTCCGCTCCCTGTGGCGGTACCCCTGGCTGGCCCGGGCGTCGAAGGCGTTCACCGGAGCCTGGGCGGGGCGTCGGCTCGGCCCCCGGATCGAGGCGTTCGACCCCGACCTCGTCATCTCCACGTACCCGCTGGGCAGCGCCGGTCTGGCCTGGCTGCGTCGGCACCGCGGGCTCGGGGTGCCGATCGGGGCCTGGGTGTCGGATTTCGCCCCGCACCCGTTCTGGGTCTATCCGCAGCTCGACCTGAACCTGGTGGTGCACCCGCAGGCCGTACCGCTGGCGGACGCCGCCGCACCCGGGGCGCCGATCGCCGTCTGCCCGCCGCCGGTGCTCAAACGCTTCCACCCCGGTGACCGGGCCGCCGCCCGGGAGCTGTTCGGGCTGGACACCTCCCGGTACGTCGTCGTGGTCGCCTGCGGTTCGTTCGGATTCGGGGCGGTCGAGGAGGCGGTCCGGGGGCTGGCCACGCTCGCCGGCCCGGTGCAGGTGGTCGTGGTCTGCGGGCACAACCGGCAGCTCGCCGACCGGCTCACCCGGCTGGGGGCACCGGCGGACCGGCTCAGGGTGCTCGGTTGGGTCGACGACATGCCCGCCCTGCTACGCGCCGCTGACCTGTTGGTGACCAACGCCGGCGGCGCCACCGCGCTGGAGGCGTGGGCGACCGGTACCCCGATGCTGATGTACCGCCCGATCGCCGCGCACGGTGCCGCGAACGCCGCCCTGATGACGGCCTGCGGGCTGACCGATACCTCCCATGACCTGCCTGACCTGCTGCGCCGGGTACGGCTGGCGGCGGCGCGCGGAGCCTCCCCGCGCCCCTACCTGAACGACGGCGATGCGTGCCTGGCCGAGTTCGGCCTGCTCGCCCTGGCCGCCTCGACCCCGGCTCCGCCGCCGGTCCCGGCCCCGCCCGCGCCCACCCCGATGTCGGTGCCCGCCCTGCCCGAGCCGATCTCGGCCGTGCCGGCGTCGATGCCCAGCGTGCCGGCGTCGGTGTCCAGCGTGCCGGCGTCGGTGCCGGCGGTGCTGACGGCACCCGCCACCGGCGCCCACCCCGAAGGCCGCCCAGGCGCCACGGACCCACGGCGGCGCCGACCCCGGCGTGCCCCGAGCTGGCCGCTACGCGCCCAGGACGCCTTCTTCCTGCACGTCCAGTCCCCGACGGTCGCCCAGCAGATCGGCGCGGTGCTCGAACTCGGCCCGTTGCCGGACGGTCGTCCCGTCGAACGCGACGAGATCGTCGACCTGCTGGCCCGGAGGTTGCCCGCGATCACCACACTTCGTCGCCGGCTGTCCGGGCGCGGCCGGTGGCGGCGGCCCGGCTGGGTCGTCGACCCCTGGGTCGATCCCGCGGACCACGTCGACGAGCATCACCTGCCGTCCGGCTCCGCGGAGAGCGCCGCCGACTCGGCGATCGACCTCTTCTGGTCGCAGCCACTGCCGATGCACCGACCGTTGTGGCAGGTGCTGCTGGTCACCGGCCTGGCCGGCGGCCGTACCCGGCTCGCGGTGAAGGTGCACCACAGCCTCGGCGACGGCCTGTCCGTGATCGGTACCGTACAGCGCCTGTTCGATCCGCCCCCCGAACCGAACGGCCATGGCAAACCTCCCGGGCCGGCGCGCCGACCCGCCGTCCGGCCCCGTGGGAAGGCACTTGCCGAGGCGGCCAGGAGCGGCACCCGGCGCACCCTCGGCACGATGCGCGGACTCGCCCGGCTGGCGGTGGCCGGGCGGGCCCCCCGCACCCCCGTCAACCGCCCGCTCCGCACCCCGGGTCGGGTCTTCGTCTCGACCACGCTGCCCAGTGACGAACTGCGTCGGGTGGCGCGACGCAGCGGCGCGCACATCAGCGAGCTGATGTGCGCGCTGGTGGCCGAGGCGCTCGGGAACATCTATCTCCCACCCGCGGCCACCAGCGGCCTGCGCGCCATGTTCGCGGTCTCCCTGGACCCCCGGGACCGCTCGCGGACCCACGGAAACTGGACCGGGGCGATCGCCCTCGACCTGCCGGTCGAGCCGCTGCCGCCGCTCCGGCGTCTGGCCGAGGTACGTGATCGGTTGCGGAGCAGCGTGACCAGCGGGCAACCACTCGCCGCCATCCTCGTGATGAGGGCAATGGGTGTGCTGCCGGCACCGATCCACGGCGCTCTGGCCCGCCGGGTCTACAACCACCGCTTCCTCAACGTGATCGTCTCCTACCTGAGCCAGCGCTCGCCGCATCCGCACCGGCTGGCCGGTGCACCCGTCCGCGCCGTCACGCCGGTCGTCGCACTAGCCGACGGCGTGCCGATCGGCGTCGGCGTGCTGCGCTGGGGTGACACCACGAACGTGGGAATCCTGCTGGACGAGACGCTGGCCCACACCGCGGGCCCGTTCGTGGCCGCGCTGCAGGCCGCGTTCACCGAGATGTCGCGGAGCAGCCCTTCCGACCTGGAACCCGACGCGGAAGGTTGAAATCCGACCTGGAACCCGACGCGGAAGGTTCAACGGGTCAGTGGCCGCGGTACAGCGCCTCGATCTCTGCCGCGTGGTGGCCCTCCACCACGTCGCGTTTGATCTTGAGGGTGGGGGTCAGTTCGCCGTCGGGTTCGGTGAACTCCCGGGGCAGGATACGGAAGCTCTTCACCCGTTCCGCCCTCGACACCGTCTCGTTGGCCCGGTCGACCGCGACCTGGATCTCGCGCCGGAGATTCGGGTCGTCCCGCAGCTCGGCCACGGAACCGTCGGGTCGACCGTGCGCGCCCCGCCACCGCAGCCATGCCTGCGGGTCGATGGTGACGAGCGCGGCGACATAGGGACGGCCGTTGCCGACGAGCATGCACTGGCTGACCAGAGGGTGGTCCCGGACCCGCTCCTCCACGGGTTCGGGCGCGAGGTTCTTCCCGGTGGCGGTGACGATGATCTCCTTCTTGCGTCCGGTGATGCTCAGGTAGCCGTCGTCGTCGACGCTGCCGAGGTCCCCGGTACGGAGCCAGCCGTCGGTGAAGGTGTCGCGGGTCGCGTCGCGGTTGTTCCAGTAGCCGTGGAACACCACCTCGCCGCGGGCGAGCACCTCACCGTCGTCGGCAATCCGGATCTCCACGCCGGGCAGCGGGCGTCCCACCGTGCCGATCCGGGTCGCCGACGGAAGGTTCACCGTCAGCGCGGGCGACGTCTCGGTCAACCCGTACCCCTCCAGCACGGCCACGCCGGCGCCCCGGAAGAAGTGGGCGAGCCTCTCGCCGAGCGGGGCGCCGCCGACGATCGCCATCCGGCAGCGCCCGCCGAGGGTGGCGCGCAGCCTGCGGTACACCAGGACGTCGAACCCGAGGCGGGCCAGCCGCAGCAGCGGTCCCGGGCCGCCGCGCCGGGTCTGCACCGCGCGGCTGTACCGGACGGCGACGATCTCCGCCGCGCCGAACAACCACCCGCGGTGGGTGTCGTCGGCCGCCTGTCGGGCCCGGGTGTACATCTTCTCGAACACCCGGGGCACCGCGAGAATGAACGTCGGACGGTACCGGCGCAGTTGATCGAGCACTCCGGCGCTCTCGGTGCCGTGCACCAGGGTGGCCCGGTTGTGCACCATGCCGACCTGGATCAGCCGGGGGAACGCGTGGGCGAGCGGCAGGAACAGCACGGTCGTCGCGCCGGAATGCAGCAGCTGCGACAGCACCGCGGTCGCGGCGGCGACGTCGCAGGAGATGTTGCCGTGTGTCAGCACGCATCCCTTCGGCCGTCCGGTGGTGCCACTGGTATAGACGATCGTCGCCACATCCGCGGCGGTGACCGCCCGCCGACGTGACTCCACCTCCGCCTCGTCGACGGCGCGGCCGTGCGCGGCCAGCTCGATCAGGTCACCGGAGTCGATCCGCCAGGTCTGCCGCAACGCCGGCAGGTCGGGGCGGAGGCCGGCGAGCATCGCGGCATGCTCGGCGGTCTCCACGACACATCCCACCGCGCCGGAGTCGGACAGTATCCATCCGAGCTGCTCCGGGCTGGAGGTCTCGTAGACGGGGACGGTGATCGCCCCGATCGACCAGAGCGCGTAGTCGACCAGCGTCCACTCGTAACGGGTACGGCTCATCAAGGCGACCCGGTCGCCGGATCCGATCCCGGCCGCGACGAACCCTCGCGCGAGCCCCTGCACCTCGTCCCGGAACTGGCGGCAGGAGACCGGGACGGCCCCGCCGCGCCCTGCGCGCCGCGCCGGCCACGCCCGAGGGTCCGGATCCGGACGCACGAACTGCACGGCCTCCGGATCCTGCCGGGCGTTGTCCCACACCACCTCGGCCAGGCCCGACGGCCGGAGACCGGCGAGCGGCGGAGCCGCGGTCACGTTCCGCACCCGGCCACCTCGCAATCACCCTCGGCGGTCCTGCTCCGGCACCGCGACCAAGGTCTGCTCCGGTCATGATGTCGCACCGACAGCCCGGCCCGACGGCGAATTCCGAAACCGAGCCCGCGCCACGGTCCGCATCCGAGCTGGCGGAGGTGGTGGTGACCTGACACCACGATCCGGCTCGCCGCGATGGTGGCCGCGCGTCCCGGTCCGCCGTGGTGGAGGATGAGGGCAGGAGGAAAAGATCAATGACCGATGCCGCACGTCCCGGCACGGCGGTCCTTGCCGAGGCCGCGAGCGCTGCCGGGTACGCACCGTCCGTGCACAACACGCAACCCTGGCGCTGGCGGGTCACCGCCGACGCGCTGGACCTGTACGCGGTCCGGGACCGTCAACTCCGGGCCGCCGACCCGGAGGGCCGGCTGCTGACCGTGAGTTGCGGGGCCGCCCTGCACCACGCGGTGGTGGCGCTCGCCGCGCAGGGCTGGTCGGTGGCGGTGACCCACCTGCCCGACCCGGCCGATCCCGACCACCTGGCCCGGGTGAGGCCGGCCGGACACATCGGGGTGGACCCGGAGGCGATGCGCCGGTTCCAGTCGGTGCGGCTGCGGCACACCGATCGCCGGCCGGTCAGCGACACCCCGGCCAGCCCGGAGGCGATCGCCGCGATCGGCCGGGCGGTGACGGCCGAGGGCATCCGGTGGCACGTCCTCACCCCCGATCAGGTCCTCGAACTGGCCGCCGCCGCGTCGCACGCCGACCGGGTGGAGACCGAGGACGAGGAGCAGCGCACCGAGCTGACCTACTGGCGCGGCGGCGACCGGCCGGAGGGCACCGGCATCCCGGACCATGTGGTCCCCGCCCAGCCACCGCAGACCACCGTCCCGGGCCGCGACTTCGTGCGGGCCGGAACCCTCGCGGTCGGCCCGGGACACGACCGCGCGGCCAGGTACGCGATCCTGTACGGCCCGGGTGACCAGCCGGCCGACTGGCTCCGCGCCGGTATGGCGCTCTCGGCCGGCTGGTTGAGCGCGACCGAACTCGGTGTCACGGTGCTGCCGTTCAGCTCCGTCATCGAGCTGCCCAGCACCCGGCAGGTGCTGCGGGCGGTGGTCAGCAACCTGGGTCACCCGTACCTGGTGGTGCGGCTCGGCACCGCCGATCCGGCGACGGCCGGCCCACCGCACACTCCTCGGCTGCCGGCCGCGCAGACCATCGAGGTCGCCGCCGGCTGACCCGACCGGCCCTCCGCGGCCCGCGCGGGCAGGCTTACGAGGCGCGGCACTCCGGGTAGCCGTAGAGATCGAGCAGGCGGGTACGGGTGGCCTGGAGCCGGTCCAGCATGACGGCCATGAACCGGCGGGTCAGCTCGTACCCGAGCGCGGTGTCATCCTCCATCAGGTGCCGCACGCCGGAGGCGTCGAACTCGACGGCCCGGACCGGCTCGACCGCCACCGCCCCGAACTGCCACCGCTGGGGCGGGAACAGCCAGGACCAGCCCAGCAGGTCGCCGGCGCCCACGGTCTCGATGGCCACGTCGCCCCGGCCCGGCGTCGGCAGGTCCAGCGACACCCGCCCGGTGCGCAGCAGCCAGAAGCGCGTCGCCGGGCGCCCGGCCGCGAAGAGCCGGTAACCGGGGTTGCGGTACACCGGGTGGGCGTACGCGCTGAGCCGGTCGAGCCAGGCCGGGGCCAGACCGTCGACGAACGGCTGCCCGGCCAGCAGGTCACGGATGCTTGTCATGACTCTCCCCAATCTGCCGTACCGGTGTCGTCAGGCTCGGTACCCGAGACGAGGTCCAGGCACCCGCGCAGGTGGTCGCTTCCGGACACGCCGCCTTCAGGTCGAGGGGTCCGTGGTGCTGAACGGGTGGGACCGACCCCACCGGGACCGGGCCAGCTCGGCATCGTCCAGGTCGAAGCTGAGGTGGTCGTGAACCGCGACCACGCCCGGCACGGCGCCGACCATCCGGACCGTCAGCTCGGCCAGGGTGCGCCGGTCGAGGTTGCCCCGCAGCGTGACGACTCCGCTGTCGACCTCTACCTGCACCTCGTACGGTTCCAGCCACAGCGTCCGCCGCAGTACCTCGTCCTCGATGTCGCGCCGAAGCTCCGGGTCGGGGCGCAGGTGCACCTTCAGCACGTCGGCGCGGGAGACGATCCCGACCAGGGTGCCGTCGTCGGCGACGACCGGAAGCCGCTTGACGCCCTTCTCGGCCATCAGCCGGGCGGCGGCGGGCAGCGGGGTGTCCGGTCCGGTGGTCACCGCCGGCGCGCTCATCAACTCCCGCGCGGTCCTACCCTCGCCCTTCTCCCGCTCGGGCCGCCGGCGGTTGGGGAAGCGGCGATGCTCGGCGGCGGTACCGGCGAACTCGACCTTGTAGAGCAGATCGGCCTCGGAGACCACCCCGACCACCCTTTCGGTCGCGTCGAGCACCGGCACCGCGCTGATCCGGCGTTCGGCGAGGAGGTCGACGACGGTTCGGTAACTGGCGTCCTCGGGTACCGCCACGACATCGGTGGTCATGACGTCCCGTATCGTCCATTTCTTCATGGCCCTCTCCTTCCCCGGCGTCGCCGGTACGACACGGCGCACCCACCGGAACTGCCCGGGTTCGCCGGATCAGGCCGGCCCACCCCTCTATGGCACGCCACCCGGCCCGACTTGTACAGGGCCGAACGGCCCGGTCGCCGAAGGCGGGTGACCCTGCATCCCCCAGGTGGTGCGGCCGGCCGGCACGGGTAAAGGGTCACTCACGGGGCTGACCATCGGCCCTACACCGGACGGCCCCCGCGCCGTTACGTTCGGTTCAGGAAGCCCAGTTGGAGGAGATCATGAAGGCACACCCCATCATCGTCGGATATGACGGGTCCGAGGGCGCGAAGGCCGCCCTCCAGTGGGCGCTGGACGAGGCAGCCCGCACCGGCGCGCAGCTGAGGCTGCTCTTCGCGTTCGAGTGGCCGACCGTGGCCAGCACGGTCGCCCCGATGGCGACGACCTGGCCGGACCAGGGCGCCCGGGAGGACGCGCAGAAGATGCTCGACGCCGTGATACTCGAGGCGTTCCAGACGCACCCGCAGGTGGTGGTGACCAGCACCGTCCTGGACGGTTCGGCGGCGATCCTGCTCCGGGAGCACTCGCACGAGGCCAGCCTGCTGGTCTTGGGCAGTCGTGGTCTCGGCGGCTTCGCGGGTCTGCTCCTCGGGTCCACCAGCGTCACCGTGTCGGCGCACGCGCACTGCCCGGTCGTCGTGGTCCGGGGCGAGCAGGAGCGGCCGGAGGGCCCGGTCGTCGTCGGCGTGGACGGCTCCACGTGTGCGCTGCTGGCCCTCGAGTACGCCTTCGCGCAGGCCTCGGCCCGGGGCAGCGTGCTACGGGTCGTCCGGGCCTGGACGCCGGTCGCGCCGCGCTGGCAGCCCCCGGGCTACGGGCCGGAGGACCAGGCCACCGCCGAGCGGATCGAACTCGACGAGTTGCTGACCGACGCGCGGAGCCGCTATCCGCGGGTCGAGGTGGTCGCCGAGGTGATCTCCGGTCCGGCCGGCCAGGTCATGGTCGAGGCGAGCCGGGACGCCCAACTGGTGGTCGTGGGCTCCCGAGGGCGCGGCGGCTTCGGCGGGCTGCTGCTCGGCTCGATCAGCCAGCAACTGCTGCATCACGCCCACTGCCCGGTCGCGGTGGTCCGGGAACTTCCGTCGGCCGCCGGCTGAGCGGACGCGGCGCCCGGGCCGCCGGCACGGCAGTACGTCGCGGCGCGCCCGACGCCAGCAGCCGGGGACGAGGGACCGGCTCACTCGGGGACGCGCACCAGTTCGCCGGCTACGGCCTGGTGGTCGGACATGTATCGCCTGCCGTTCGGGTCGTCCCGATAGGGTTTCGGCTCAACGTGGCAGGACGTCCAAGTGCCCTTGCCGAAGATGTAATCGAGCCGGTAGCCGCCGTTCGTCGCCCGCCCTGCGCGTTGGTCGCCGTACACCGCCTGGTCACACTCCCGGAACGACGCGTACATCACCGCAAGCTCGGGAAGCGGATGGACCGGGCCATCCGGCGGCCCCGCGTTGAAGTCCCCACCTATCACGGCGAGCGGGTCCTGGCCCAGAACCTCCACGATCCGCGCGGCCTGGGCACGACGGATGTTTTGCTCCTCATACTGCGAATCGGTCGAGTTCCACTCCTTCGGCCAGGTCATGTGCGTGGTACACGCCCGGACAGCAACCGAGACCGACGTCAGGCAAAGCAGCGGATGGCGCCACCGCCCGGCCCCAAGGAAACCGGGCAGGTATTCCACCGTCTTGGCACTGGCCGGGATCCCGGCCTCCTTGATGCCCACCACGACGTTCACCGATCCGTACGCCTCGGCGGCGGCGCTGCCGGGATGGTCGTCGCCACACCAGATCGGCCGACTGGTCGAGTCGTCGACCCAACGCATGTACGGCGTCGCGTGCAACGTCCACTCCGGACCGAGCAACCGTGCGAGTTCCGCGACGTGTGCCTGGCACGCTTCCTGCAGCAGCACCACGTTGGCGTCGCGCAGATCCATCACCTTCTTGGTCTCCGCCGCCTTGGCGGCAATGCTCGGATAGCGGCAGGCATCCTGTATCTTCCAGCCGCACATGTTCCAGGTGACTGCCCGGATCACCGCGTCGTCCACCGCCACCACACTCGGATGGGCTGGCAGCACGACCAAACTCGGCGCCACCACCACAGCCAACGCGACCAACGCTTTCAGGACTCCACGCGGCACGGACGTCACCCCCACTCGACCAACCCGAACACTTGTCGACCGGCCCACCACGCTCGCCAGCGACAGCATCCTCGCAGCCACCCGCATGAAACAGGCACATTGTTCGCACAAGCCCCGGCCGCCGGGCCGACACCGTCCGCGCGGGCAAGCCGCGGCCTTCACCGCACTTCCCGAATCGAGGTGATCAAGCAGGGATCGGGCAGATCGGACGTTGGCGCGGAGGCGGAGGGTGCTCCGGTCGACCTCCACGTGCCCGGGCACGGTCGCCCATCAGCTCAGCATGACCTGCGCCGAGGTCTCCTTGAGTTTCGCGTTCGCCCAGCGGGCCTGTCGAAGCGTCTGTGGATGGCAGCCCTTGGCGAGCGCGAGCAGTTCCCGGTCCCGGGCGGCCTGGGCGGTCTGGGCCAGGATCTCCCAGTCCAGCGACACGCCGGAGGCGTCCCGGTAGAGGTGACGCAGGTCGGCGAGGAGGAGCAGCCCGGGGGCGCGGTGTCGCCCGACCAGTTCGGAGGCCTTCTGCTCGATCGTCGCGAGCAGACCGGAGTCGTCCTTGACACCCTCGTCGAGGTCCAGGTCGTAGTCGCGGCCGACCCGGGCGAGTTCGGTCACGTGCTGCTGTGACCAGCGGGACAGGTCCCGTCCGACGTAGTGGATCTCGTGGTCGGCGCTGTGCCGGTCCGACATGCGCAGCAGGTCGACGGCGAGCTTCCGCTCCGACCGGTGCAGTTCCCGAATGACCATGTCGATCTTGTTCATCGGCCCCCTCCGCCCGCCGGGCCCGCCCTCCGCACCGGTGCCGCGGCCGTCACCCGTTCGTCGGCCAGCGCGTCGGCGCCACCGGCCGTGTCCGGGACTCTCGCCGCCACCGGTCGGGAACCGGTGGTCGTCGGCGCGGCCGCCGGTGCACCGTCGCCGGACTCCAGGCGGGTCACCCGGGCGACCGCCGACTTGAACAGCGGCTGCTTCGACACCGGGTCCCAGTCGGTGATCGTCAGCTCGTTGGCCGCCCGGCCCGGTTCGCGCTCCGGTGGTGCCGACCCGTCCGGCGTGTCCCAATAGCCGTAGTGGAACGGCAGGAAGAGCACTCCGGGCCGGATGCCGCTGACTCGCAACCGCGCCCGTACCCGGCCCCGTGGGGTGGCGACCTCCAACAGGTCACCCTCGGCGAACCCGCGATCGGCCGCGTCGCCGGGCGCCATCTCCACCCAGACCTCCGGGGCGGCCGCCTGCAACTGCGGTGCCCGACCCGTCTTGGTCCGGGTGTGGAAGTGGTACAGGGTACGACCGGTGATCAACTGGAACCGGTACTCCTCGCTCGGCATCTCGTGCGGGGGCAGGTACTCGGCCGCCTTGATGATCGCCTTGCCCGACGGGTTCATCGCCCGATACTCGGTCGGCTCCAGCGGAGCCCCGGTCACCAGGTCCCGACCGAAACTCTCGCAGTAGTCGGGAGCGGCCCAGAACCGCCCGTCGGCGTAGATGCGTTCCGTGCCGTCCGGGTGCTCGGCGTTGCACGGCCACTGGATGCCGCTGCCGCCGCGCAGCTTCGAATAGCTCAGCCCGGTGTAGTCGCAGGGCCGGCCGGCGCTGCACTCCTGCCACGCCTCGAACGCCCCCTCGGGGTCGGTCCACTTCACCAGCGGCTGCCCGTCGGCGTCCCGCAGGTCCAGCCGGCGGGCGTAGTCGACGAATATGTCGAGGTCGGACCGGGCCTCGCCGGGCGGGTCCACCGCCTTCTCCGACAGGTGCACCGTCCGGTCGGCGTTGGTGAACGTCCCGGTCTTCTCCCCCCAGGTCGCGGCCGGCAGGACCACGTCGGCCAACTGCGCGGTCTCGGAGCAGAAGATGTCCTGCACCACCAGGAAGAGCCGCTCCTGGCGGAGGATGCCCCGGATCCGGGCGAGTTCCGGCAGCGAGACCGCCGGGTTGGTGCAGCTCACCCAGAGGAAGCGGAGCGAGCCCTCCTCGGCGTACCGCATCATCTGCATCAGGTTGGTCGGCGCCGAGTAGTGCGGGATCCGCATCGGGTCGATGTTCCAGATCCGGGCGAGTTCCTTGACGTGCTCCTCGTTCGACCAGTTCCGGAACGCCGGCAGGTCCCCGTCCGCACCGCACTCCCGGGTGTTCTCCGCGCTCGGCTGGCCGTTCATCTGCAACAGGCCGCAGCCGGGCCGGCCCAGCATGCCCCGGACGATGTGGATGTTGTTGACCTGGACGGCGGCGGCGGTGGCCTGGTGTGACTGGTAGAAGCCCTGGAGCACGGTGGAGAGCAGCCGCCGGGCGGTGCCGATCAGCCGGGCCGCCTCCCGGATCTTCTCCACCGATACGTCGCAGGCCCGCGCCGCCCGCTCCGGCGGATACTCGGCCACCCGCTGGCGCAGTTCCTCGAAGCCGACCGCGTGCGCCGAGACGTACGCCTCGTCCACCCACCCCTGCGCGATGATCTCGTGCAGCAGGGCGTTCATCAGCATCACGTTGGTGCTCGGCAGGGGTGCCAGGTGCACTGTGGCGGCCCGGGCCACCGGCGTCTCGCGCGGGTCGACGCAGACCACCGCCGGCGGATTCGGGCCGGCGAGCCGGTCCAGGACCCGGGCCCAGAGCACCGTCTGGGTCTCGGCCATGTTGTGGCCGTACAGCGCGATCACGTCGGCGTGGTCGATGTCGGTGTACGACCCGGGCTGCCCGTCGCAGCCGAAGGACTCCTTCAGCGCCTCCGCCGCCGTCGCGGTGCAGAGCCGGGTGTTCCCGTCGATGTGGTTGGTGCCGATTCCGCCGTGCGCGATCAGCGCGAGGGTGTAGTACTCCTCCAGGAAGAGCTGGCCGCTGGTGTAGAAACCGATCGCGCTCGCCCCCTGCTCGGCCAGGAGTTCGCGGGTCCGGTCGACCACCAGACCCATCGCGGTGTCCCAGTCGGTCTCCACCAGCCGGCCGCCGCGCCGGACCAGCGGTCGGGTCAGCCGGTCGGAGGCGCGGTTGGCCTGCCACCCGTAGAGGTCCTTGGGGTCCAGGCGCCCCCGGTTGACCCGGTCCACGGCCCGGCCCCGGACCCCGACGATCCGGCCGCCCTTGACGGCGATGTCCAGGCCGTCACCGTTGGAGTGCAGGATCGACGCGGCCTGGATCCACTCGTCGACCTCGTCCGGAGGTACCCCGGCGGCCAGGAACGTGTCCACCCGGACCGGCCACGGCTCCCCCGGCCCGTACGGGGTGCGACCGCCCCACGGGTGGGCGATCCGGTCGACCCGCCCGGTGTCCGCGCTGTCTACCATGGCAATCCGTCCGACGAGTCCTCGTGCTCCCGATTTCCGGTTCCCTACCCGTCACCCTGACAGGACATGCGCGCTGGTGGCGGTCAAACAGCCAGATCAGCGCCCGGACCACCCGGCGATACCGCGCCGGTCAGGTGGCGCGGGTCAGTTCGGTATGCGGCACCGTGAGGGTCACCACGCCCGGGTCGCCCTCCGACACGTCGGCTACCTGGTCGCCCCCGGCGTAGGCGTCGGAGGTCGCCAGGCCATCGACGTCGATCCGCAGGTATCCGGTGGACATCAGGCGTTCCGCCTGGCCGGGCGGAGCGTCCGGGTGTACGTCGGTGCCGGGCTGCTGCACGGCGGTCACCGTCCCGACGGCTTCCCCGGCGGCGTCCAGCACCGACATTCCGGGGTTGACCTGGGCGATCGGCAGCGGCTCGGTCGGCATGCCGGGCACGGCCGGCTGGTGCGGATCCATGCCCACCTCGTTCCCCCGCTCGGGCGGGGCGAAACCGGGCGGCCGACCCGGCGGGGGGAGGCTCGATTTATTGATGTCCTTGGATAAATCGACTAGGAATGTGGCATGCCGGTGCACGCTCGATCCCCCAGGCGTTGCCGGGCCAGCAACGAGCCGAACAGGAAGGACACGAACGTGCGAAGGAACAGGCGGTTCCTCCCACTCGGGCTGTCGCTCGTCGTCGCCGCGGCCACGATCGGGACGGCGGTGGCGGGAACGGGCGCTCCCGCGCAGGCGGCGCCGGTCACCATCACTAACGGCACACAGTTCAGAGACACCGGCGGCAACCTGCTACAGGCACACGGCGGCGGTGTACTCAAGGTCGACAACTACTACTACTGGTTCGGCGAGAACCGCAACGCGGACAACACCTTCCGTGCGGTCTCCGTCTACCGCTCCACCAACCTGCGGGACTGGGAGTTCCGCAACAACGTCCTCACCCAGTCGTCCGCGTCCGAGTTGCAGGTCGCCAACATCGAACGGCCGAAGGTCATCTACAACGCCAGCACCGGCCGGTACGTGATGTGGATGCACAAGGAGAACGGGTCCAACTACAGCGAGGCCCGGGCCGCCGTCGCCTCCTCCGGCACCGTGGACGGCAACTACACCTACCACGGCAGCTTCCGGCCGCTCGGACAGCACATGTCCCGGGACATCACGCTGTACAACGACAACGGCACCGCGTACATGATCTCGGCCGCCGACGAGAACTACGACCTGCACATCTACCGGCTCACGGCGGACTTCCTCAACGTCTCCACCCTGGTCGGCAACTTCTGGGACGGCGCCCACCGCGAGGCGCCCGCGATGTTCAAGCGGGGCGGTACCTACTTCCTGCTCACCTCGGCGGCGACCGGATGGAACCCGAACCAGGCCAGGTACGCCACCGCGTCCAGCATCTCCGGCCCGTGGAGCGGCTGGACCAACGTCGGCGACTCGACCACCTTCCGATCCCAGCCGACCTTCGTGCTCCCGATCCAGGGCAGTGCCACCACCAGCTACCTCTACATGGGCGACCGCTGGGCCGGCGCCTGGGGTGGCCCGGTCAACGACTCCCAGTACGTCTGGCTGCCGATCACCTTCCCGTCCAGCACCAGCATGAGCCTCGCCTGGTACCCGTCGATCACCATCGACACCGCCACCGGCACCATCACGGGACAGTCGCCGCCCTACTACCGGATCACCGCCCGGCACAGCGGCAGGGTCATGGACGTGGTGGGCAACTCCACCGCCAACAACGCGGAGGTCAAGCAGTACGGCTGGAACGGTGGCGGAAACCAGAAGTGGGAGTTCCAGGACGCGGGCGGCGGCTACTTCCGGATCGTCAACCAGAACAGCGGCAAGTGTCTCGACGTCGCCTCCGGGTCGACCGCCGACGGGGCGAACATCATCCAGTACACCTGCGGCGGCGGCACCAACCAGCAGTGGCAGTGGGTCGCCACCAGCGGTTACCACCAGCTCCGGGCCCGGCACAGCGGCAAGTGCCTCGACGTGGTCAGCGGCGGCACCGGCGACGGCACCGACATCACCCAGTACACCTGCGGCAGCGGCACCAACCAGCAATGGACCCGCACCGAGTCGTGATCCCCGCCTCCCGCGACGTCCATCCCGGCGCTATCCACACCTGACGACCCTACGAACCGCACGCGAGCACCGGCCGGCGCTCAACGGACTTCCTGTCGGAGCGCCACCCTAGACTGCGACGCCATGGCGATAGTGAGTTTCGTCGACGAGACGACCGCGGGCGAGCGCAGCACCGAGTGGCACCTGGAGATCTTCGAGGAGCGCCTGCCGGTGCGGGAGGTGATACGCCGCCGTGTCTTCCAGGAGGTCGCCGAGCACAACGCGAAGGGTGGCGACCTCTTCCGGGGGCTGGTGCAGCCGACCGAGGCCGAGCGGACGCTCAACGGTTTCAAGCTGCGGCAGCCGCGGCGGATCGACCCGCAGGAGCAGGCCGAGCGGGCGCTGGAGGCGTTCTCCCGCAACGGTTTCATCCTCCTCGTCGACGACCGGCAGGTCGACGAGCTGGACGCGGTCGTCGAGCTGAGCCGGGGCACCCGGATCACCTTCCTCAAGCTCGTGCCGCTGGTCGGTGGATGATGCCGACGCCGATGCCCCACTCCGAACCCGGCGAGCGGATGGCCGAGCTGGCCCGGCGCGGCGACGTCGAGGGCCTCGTCGACGAGACGATGGCCTACACCGCCCGCCACCCGGGCCAGTGGGGTCAGCAGACCCGGCCGGTGACCGCCGCGCTCGGCCTGGTCGCACCGGAGCGTCAGCCCGAGCTGCTGATGGCGATCCTTGAGCGCTGTTGCCAGGTCACCGAGCCCGAGCAACGCCGGGTCACCAACGAACTGCTGGCGAACCTGGTCCAGCGATTCAGCACGACCATGACACCGGATTCGGCCGCCGTCGCGCTGGCCTTCGCCGCCCGGCACACCAGCTACTTCAGCGGCGAGCAACAGCGGCTGATGGCCGAACTCCTGCTCGACGCCGGCCGGCCGCTGCCACCGGAGGTCGTCGCCATGATGCGCCGTACGGTCGTGCACGGCTACTGGGGCTCGGCCGGAGCACTCACGCCGTTGCCGGACAGGCTCGACGCGCCGGCAATCAATCCGGGCGAGGCGTGGGCCGACCGCGCCCTCGCCGACATCGCGTCGCTCGACCCGGACGAGGCGGGTCGCTGGCACGAGCTGCTCCGGCACGCGGCGACCGCGACGAGCGCCAAACCGGCGCGGAAGTGGGAGGCGACCGCCCGCGGGCTGCTCGACGAGCTGACCGAGCCGGGTGACCGGCTACGGAGCTGGCTCGCGCTGGTCGGGCGCCCGCGCACCCTCCGTCTGAACCGGACGCAGTGGGAGTACGACGTCAACGAGGCGTTCGACCAGTTCAACACGACACCACTGCGCGGGCTCGTCTGGATGCTCTCCTTCCTGCCCGCGCACCCCGAGAGCCCCCGGATCCTCGGTGCGATCGTCGAGACGGCACTGCGCAAGGTCGCCGGGCTCGGCCCACGCAACCCCAAGACCGCCAACGCCGCCGTGTACGCGCTGTCCCGCATCCCGACCGAGGAAGCGCTGGCCCAGATCGCCCGGCTCGCCGCCCGGGTCACCTACAAGGGCACGCTCAAGGAGCTGAACGCGGCCCTCGACACCCGGGCGGCGGCGCTGGGTCTGAGCCGGGACGAGGTCGAGGAACTCGCCGTACCGGCGTACGGGCTGACCGAGGTGGGCAGGCGGGTCGAACACTTCGGCGACGCGTCGGCGACCCTGGACGCCACCTCCGCAACGGTGACCGTAACCTGGCGCAACAGCACCGGGAAGGTCGTCAGATCCGTCCCCGCCTCGGTCCGGTCGGGTCACCCCGAGCAACTCGCCGGGTTCAGGGCCGCCGTCAAGGACGTCGAGAAGATGCTGTCGGCGCAGGCGGAACGACTCGACCGCCAGTTCCTCGCCCAGCGGGTCTGGCCGTTCGACGCCTGGCGCACCCGCTACCTGGACCACCCGCTGGTCGGTACGCTGGCCCGCCGGCTGATCTGGCTCGTCGACGACGTGCCCTGCGGCTATGCCGACGGGGCTCTGCGCACCGACGAGGGCAAGGAGATCGTGGCCGGCGAGACGGTCCGGCTGTGGCACCCGATCGGCCGCGAGGTGGCCGAGGTGCTCGTTTGGCGCGCCTGGCTGGAGCAGCGCCGGGTGACCCAGCCGTTCAAGCAGGCGCACCGCGAGGTCTACCTGCTGACCGCGGCCGAGGAGAAGACCCGGGTCTACTCCAACCGGTACGCCGCACATGTCCTGCGCCAGCACCAGTTCCACGCCCTGACCGCCGCTCGCGGGTGGCGCAACAAGCTGCGGATGATGGTCGACGACGCGTACGAGCCGGCTGTCCGCGAGCTGCCGCAGTGGGGACTGCGCGCGGAGTTCTGGATCGAGGGCATCGGCGACGAGTGGGAGGCCGACACCACCGAATCGGGGGCGTATCTGCGGATCGCCACCGACCAGGTCCGGTTCTATCCGATCGACGCGCCCCGGCACTACGCGCACGCCGGTGGCGGCGGCTACGAGCAGTGGACATCCCAGGACGCGCGCCCGACCGACCCGCTGCCGCTGGCCGAGATTCCGCCGCTGGTGCTGAGCGAGGTACTGCGCGACGTGGACCTGTTCGTCGGGGTCGCCAGCGTCGGCAACGACCCGACCTGGCAGGACGGCGGTCCCGGAGGACGGTTCCGCGAGTACTGGGCGTCGTACAGCTTCGGTGAGCTCAGCGGCACCGCGCAGACCCGCCGGGAGATGCTCGAACGCCTCGTCCCCCGGCTGGCCATCGCCGAGCGGGCGAAGGTCGAGGGTCGTTTCCTCGTGGTCCGGGGCGACCTGCGCAGCTACAAGATCCATCTCGGCTCGGGCAACATCCTGATGAGCCCGAACGACCAGTACCTCTGCATCGTGCCGAAGCAGACGGCCGGCTCCTCGACCGGCGACGTCTTCCTGCCGTTCGAGGGCGACCGGGTGCTCGCCGTCATCCTCAGCAAGGCGCTGATGCTGGCGAAGGACGCCCAGATCACCGATCCTACGATCACGCACCAGTTGCGAGGCTGACCCGGCGGCCCGGGTCCGCCGGTGTCTTCACAGCCGACGGGGAGCGGGGAAGGCGGGCATGTTCGACGACACCGGGCTGCTGCGACCGCAGGAGGAGCAGGCGTACCGGCTGCTGCTGCGCCTCTCCTCGGCCCGACCCGCCGAGATCGCCCGGCTGGCCGAGTTGCCGGTCGACGAGGCCCGCGAGGTGTTGGAGGTCCTGCGGAGCAAGGGGCTGGCCGTGGCACGCCCCGGTCCGGACCCGGCCTTCGAGCCGCTGCCGCCGGACGTCGCCCTGGGCGATACCCTGCTGCGCCGGCAGGAGGCGCTGGAGCGCGCCCGGCAGGCGGTGGCCGCGCTGACCGAGGAGTACCGGACCAGCGCCCGGCGCCGCAACGCCGACCATCTGGTGGAGGTGGTGGTCGGCGCCGGGGTGTTACGGGATCGACTGCGTGACCTGCAGGACTCGGCCCGCGAGGAGATCCTCTGGTTCTGCCGGGCCAATCCGCTGGCAATGTCGGGCTTCGAGAACGCCGAGGAGTCCGGGGCGCTGGCTCGGGGTGTGCGCTACCGGGCGATCTACGAGCGGGCCCTGCTGGAGGCACCCGGCGAGCTGGAGAGCATCGCGGAGAGTGTTCGTGCCGGGGAGGAGGCCCGGACCCTGCCGACGTTGCCGGTGCGGATCGCCATCGCCGACCGCTCGACCGCGATCTGCCCGCTGGTGCCGGACGACGAGCGCGACATCGGGGAACCCACCGCCGCGCTGATCCGGCGCAGTGAGCTGCTGGACGCGCTGCTGGCGCTCTTCGAGAGCCACTGGGACCGGGCGACCCCGATCCGCTGGGACGCCGACCGGGGGCTCCGCGACGCGCCCCCCGACGACGCGCTGGACGACGGCGAGCGGTTCCTGCTGTCGCTGTTCGTGGCCGGCTTCCCGGACAAGTCGATCGCCTCGCAGCTCGGCGTCAGCCGGCGGACCGTACAGCGTCGACTGGAGCGGTTGATGGCGCTGGCCTCGGTCGACACCCGCACCGGTCTGGCGTTCCAGGCGGCCCGCCGGGGCTGGCTCTGATCGGCGAGGCCGGCCGCGCGGGCCGGGACGGCCCGATCGGGCGCCGGTCCGGGCGGGAGGGCGCGGCTGCGCCGTCCCGCCCGGGAGCCGCTCAGCGCAGCCCGTACGCCCGGATCACGGTCTGGGTGACCGCGCTGCCGGACCGGTCGGTCGCCCGGACCCGCAGCGACACCGTGCCCTCTGCGGCCGGGACGCTCGCCCGGTAGGCGTTGCCGTGCCCGGTCACCCGGACCGGCCGCCAGGTGGCACCTTCGTCGAAGGAAACCTCGGCGGTCACCCTGGTTCCCTTCGCGGCGGCGTGGCCGTCCTGGTGCCGGACGGTCAACCCGACGGTGTGCTGCCGGCCGGTGGCCCGACCGGTCAGGTCCACCGGCGCGGCGTAGTCGACCTGCAGCAGCGGCAGCGGCCGGGCCTGGTCGCCGGAACGCCGGCCGGAACGGAACTGCCAGACCGTCTCGGTACGGGTCCCCCAGATCCACTCCTCGCTGTCGCGCTCGGTGGTCAGGGCCAGCCGGTAGTCGGCCTCGGGGCCGGTGGTGGGCACGTTCCGCCGGGCGTCGGCCAGCTCCGCCAGCAGCTTCCCGTCGCGCCACAGCGTGGCGTCCACCCGGGTCGCCTCGCCGATCGTGTAGTGGCCCTCGGCGTCGACGAACTCGGGTATCCGCAGCGCGAGCGTGTTGCCGGTGCGGGTGGAGACCAGCGCCGGGGTACCCCGCGGCGAGGCCGGGCGGACCACCGGAGCGAGCCAGGTCTGCTCGGCCCTACGGGCACGGTAACTGGTGGGCGGCTCGATCATCCCGCTCTGCAGCGCGCCGAAGTCGTTCCACGGCCACTCGTGGCTCACCCGGTGTTGCCAGATCGAGTCGCCGGCGGTCACCCACTCCTCGCGCTCCTTCGGGGTGGCCACGAACCGGGACGTGTCGTTCCATGCATATGTCTGCCAGGGGCGCCATCCGAACCGCTGCTCCTTTGCCCAGGGGAATCCACCGTTGTCGGCGTACCGAGTGGTGATCCGTGTCGAGTTGGCCGGGGTCATCCGGTAGACGATCCGATCCGGGATCCGGTTCCGCTCCACGTGCATCACGTCGTACAGATAAGGGCTGGAGGTGGTGAGGGTCAGGGCCAGCGTCGCCCGGCCCCGCTGTGCCCTGGCGATGAGCCGCTGGCCGTCGTCGTTCGCCACCGCCAGCATCGGAATCGGCTCCCGGTCGCCGGTCGGCCGCCACACGGTCCACGCCGACCAGTCCGCCGGACGCACCATCAGGGTCACCGCGGCGCCGGCCCGGGCCGCCGCCGCGGTCAGCTCGCTCTCGCTCGGGGCGTCCGCTCCGCCCGGTTCGTCGGCCGACTCGATGAGTACCGCCGCGCCGCGCACCTTCGCCGCCGCCAGCTCCGCCGGGGTACCCCGGCCGGCGTAGACCAGCGGGAACCGGCGGGTGCCGTGGTACGCCGGGGACTGGCCGGTCAGGTTGACGTCCATCGGACCGGCGACCCCGGGCACCTCGACGCGCACCATCGGCGCGACGAGCTGCCACCGCGACGAGAACTCGTACTGGCCGCTGGTGAGCCTCTCCGTCGGGGTGACGTTGACCTGCTGGATCGTGCTGAAGTGCATGGTGCCGTGGCTGATCTGCCGACCGGTGCCGGTCACCCGGTGCGAGTAGTAGCTGAGCACCGTCTGCTGCTCGGCCGGCCTGGGCGTCTCGATCCGGATCGGGGTACCCCGGCGGGCGTCGAGCAGCACCTCCATGTCCCGGTCGACGCGCAGTTCCGGATCGGTGATCAGGGTTGCCTGCTCGTCGAGTACGCCGCCGTCCTCGATCAGCGCGTGCAGCAGGTACGTGCCCTCGCCGACCTCGAAGCTCTTGGACTCCCCCTCCCACAGGAAGTCCAGAACGTCCCACCGGTAGCTGTCGCCCATCAGCGCGATCACCGGTACCGACACCGGCTGGCCGGCCCGGCCGAGCGCGCGAAGGGTGACCGTGTGCCGGGGACCGTCCAGGGTGATCCCCACCGCCGTGCTGGTGGACACCCCGCCCGGACCGGTCGCGGTGATCGAGCCGCCGAAGAGCCCCCGGTCGAGTTTCGCCAGGTCCACGCTGACCGGTACGTCCACCGAACCCCGGGCGGGCACGGTCACCGTCGGCGAACCGGTCGTCACGGCGTCGGTCTCCGGTTCCTCGGTGGCGACGTTCTCCAGCTCGACGGCGAGGGAGAGGGTGACCGGCGCCGGTCCGTCGTTGGTGTAGGTGACGACCTTGTGCAGTGGCGCCGCCGCACCCGCCCGGGCGGTCACGCTGTCGTCCGGGTCGGTGTGCAGGCCGAAGTCGAGCTGGCCGCTGGCGTACACCCGCTGGCCGACCGCCCGGGCCACGTCCACCCGGCCGGTGCCCTGCTCGAACACCGACAGCTCCGGGTTGCTCCGGGCGGTGCTGACCAGGGCGTCCTTCAACCGCGTCGCCGACCAGTCCGGATGTGCCTGCGCCAGCAGCGCGGCCGCGCCGGCAACGTGCGGGGTCGCCATCGAGGTGCCGGAGGCGGCGGTGTACCGGTCGTCGACCGGGGTGCCCATGGTGGTACCGGCGGCACGGGCGGCCACGATACCCACCCCGGGGGCGGTGATCTCCGGCTTCAGCCCTTCGTCGCCGAGTCGTGGGCCCCGGCTGGAGAAGTCGGCGAGCGACTCGTCCCGGTCCACCGCGCCGACGGTCAGCGCGGAGGTGGCCGCGCCGGGCGTACCGACGCTGTAGTCCGCGCCGTCGTTGCCGGCGGCCACCACGAAGAGGGTGCCGGTGTCGGCGGTGATCCGGTTCAGCGCCTGGCTGAGCGGGTCCGTGCCGTCGGTCGGGCCGCCGCCGAGGCTCAGGTTGACCACCGCCGCGCCCTGCTCGGCGGCCCACTCCATCCCGGCGATGATCCAGGAGTCGTAGCCGCTGCCGTTGTCGTCGAGCACCTTTCCGGCGAGCAGGTTCGCGCCGGGCGCCACGCCCCGGCGGCTGCCGCCGGATCCGGCGCCGGTGCCGGCCACGGTCGCCGCGACGTGCGTACCGTGTCCGTGCCGGTCGGTGGCCTCCGGGCTGTCGCTGAAGTTCTTCGCCCGGGTCACCCGCCCGATCAGGTCCGGATGGGTCTGGTCCACCCCGGTGTCCAGCACCGCCACCGTCACCCCGGCACCGTCCAGGCCCGCCTGCCAGGCGGCCGGTGCGCCGATCTGGGCGACGCTGCGTTCGAGCACCGGACGGACCCGGCCGTCCAGCCAGATCTGGCTGATCCCGCCGCCCAGCGCGGGTGCGGCGGCCGAGCGCGCCGGGCCGGCTGGGTCGGTGGGGCGGACCGCCTGCCAGAAGCCGGCCAGCGAGTCCTTCCCGGCCGCCAGCGCGGCGCCGCCGATGCTCTCCAGCGGGCGGGCGTCGGTCGTACCGGCGAGGGCCCGGGCGGTACCGGCCGCCGGGTTCTGGTAGCGGACGATCAGCGGCAGGCTCGACGCAACGCTGTCCGCGTACCCGTCGGCGATCAACTCCTGCACGTCGAAGAGGTCCGCGTCGAGGGTGCCCGCCGAGACGTACGGCACGACGTCGCTGGGCAGCACGCGCAGCCCGCCGTCCACCTCGAGCGTGTGGAAGGTGATCCGTTCCCGGCCGGCCGCCGGGCGGACCGCGGCGGCATACCGGCCGGCGCCGGCCGGCGAAACTTCGACGACGTCGCCGGTGATCAGGGTGATCCGCGAGGCGGCGGCCGGACCGGGCGCGGCCAGCGGCGCGGTCGCCCGGGGTAACCCGGACGACGGCCCGGCTGTCGCCGGTGGCGGCCCGGCGGCGGTGAGCGCGAGTACGACGGCCAGTACGGCAGCGGTACGGCGCAGCGGAGCTGGCATGGCGGGTCTCCTTCGACTTCTGACGAAGACGCCGTCAACGGCGACAGTCGGAGTCTGTGGCCGGAGCATTTCCCTGGTCATCAACCTGGGGTGCCGCAGAGGCGACATGGCGCCAAGTGGACACTGGGCCGCCACCGCCGGTACCTCCGGCATTCACCCAACGAGACGGGACCCCTCCGGCGCGGCCCTGCGCAACCTGTTCCGGCTCGCATCACCACCGGTCCGGGCCCTCGGCGGGGCCACGACGAGTGGCGGCCTGCGACACCACCCCCGCCGCCTGGGCACGCTGCCGGCCACCAGGCAAGCCGGCCACCATAGAAGCCACGATAGGGAGCAGAACCTCACATAGCTGTCTGGTCAGGCACATATCGCCCGCAGCCGTGATTCGGTCCGATCCACCCGGCTGGCCGCGGTGTGCCAGTCGAGGTCGTCGACAGCGCTTGAAGTGGTGTCCGCCGGGAATGCGAACGCCGGTAGGGGCAGACGATCATGGGAGCGACGAGTGGCGGCGACCGGAACCGGCACTACCTCGCGGATCGTGGCGGCCTGCCGCGCAGCACCGGGCGCGGGTGCTGCGGCAGGCACGGACGGTTGCTCGGCGGGGCCTCCCGGGACCGAACCAACCGAAAGACGGATCATGGCAGGGATCGTCACACCGTTCGGGCGGCACTCCACCGCCGCGGAGGTCATCGCCGGGATCGACCTGTCCGGGCGCCGGGCCATCGTCACCGGAGGCGTCTCCGGCATCGGTCTGGAGACGGCGCGGGCGCTGGCCAGCGCCGGAGCGCAGGTGACGGTGACCGCCCGGGACGACGCCGCCGCCCAGGCGGCCGCCGGTGCCGTCTCGTCGACCGGAAACGCCGGCATCCGCGTCGCCCGCCTCGAACTGACCGACGTCTCGTCCATCCGGAGCTTCGTCGACGGCTGGGAGGGGCCCCTGCACATCCTGGTCAACAACGCCGGTGTCATGGCGCTGCCCGAACTGCACCGGACCACGCAGGGCTGGGAGGAGCAGTTCGCCGTCAACCACCTCGGCCACCACCTGCTCGCCGTCGGGTTGCGCGACGCTCTGGCCCGGGCTGAAGGCGCCCGCATCGTGTCGGTCAGTTCGAGCGCCCACCACCTCTCCCCCGTCGTCTTCGACGACATCCACTACGTCTCCCGGCCATACCACCCGCAACTGGCGTACGGGCAGTCCAAGACCGCCGTGGCGCTCTTCGCGGTCGGTGCCGCCAGCCGCTGGGCCGACCGGGGGATAACCGCCAACGCCCTCAACCCCGGTGCGATCGCCACCGGCCTGCAGCAGTACATCGGCGGTGATCTGGGGGTCTCCGTCGAGCTGCAGAAGAGCCCGCAGCAGGGAGCGGCCACCTCGGTCCTGCTGGCCACCTCACCGCTGCTGGAGAACGTCACCGGCCGCTACTTCTACGACTGCGCCGAGGCGCGGCCGGTCACCGTCTCGCCGACGGACGAGGCCGAACTCGCCTCCTCCGTCGCCGCCTACGCGATCGACCCGGAGAATGCCGACCGGCTGTGGCGGATGTGCGACGAGATGACCTGCTGACGGTTGTGGTCCGGGGGCGCCGTCGTCCGGCCCGGTCGCCCGGAGGAGGATGCCGGCGGGGGCGAGCCGGCGACGAGCCGGACGGGGATGGCGCCGGCCGGCGCCATCCCCGTCGTCGGAGCCGGTGCTACCTGGCCGTACAGGTCAGCGTCGGTGAGGTGTTCGTGCCGCTCCAGGATCCGTTGAACCCGAAGCTGGTGGAGCCGTTGGCACTCAACGCGCCGTTGTGACCGACGTTCGAGGCGGTCACCGACGAACCGTTCGAGCTTATCGACGCGTTCCAGGAACTGGTGATGCTCTGGCTGTTGGGCCAGTTCCAGCTCACCGTCCACCCGGAGATCGCGGCGTTGCCGGCCCGCACGGTGACCTGGGCGCCGAAGCCGCCGGTCCACTCGCTCGTCTTCGTGTAGGTCGCGGTGCAGCCACCACCGCCGGTCGGCGGCGGAGTGGTCGGCGGCGGGGTGCTCGGCGGCGGAGTGCTCGGCGGCGGGGTGCTCGGGGGCGGGGTGGTCGGGTTGCCGCCACCGCCGAAGATGACGTCACTGCACAGGTAGTACGGCTGGTCGAGGTGGCTCGCCTGCCAGATGGTGTAGACGACGTGCCGCCCGGTGCGGTTGCCCGCGTTCACCTGGGCCTCGTACAGCCCGGTGGTCGGGTAGCTGCCGGTACGCAGCACCAGGTCCAGGCTGCCCCAGGTGAGCGGCTGGGTGGTCGGGTCGAAGCCCTGCTTGGTGATGTAGATCAGCAGGTAGTCGGCACCGTGCCGGGCCCCGTCGGTCAGCGTCAGCGTGAAGTTGTTCGGCATCGGCTTCGCGACCCACGCCCCGACCGCGTCGAGGGAGGCGTACAGCCCGCCCTGGGTACGGCCACCGCTGCAGAGCTGTCCATCCGGGACGGCGGCCTGGTGGTTGCCGCCGACATTCTCGCGGAACAGGCCGTTCCAGTTCCACATCGTGTTCGGGTTGGCCTGCCAGGCCTGGGCGCACATCGGGTCGGTCTGCGCCATGTTGGGGTTGAGGTGGTCGTCACCCCAGCGCTCCCAGCATCCGTAGTTCCGCGACGGCGGATTGGTGACCGACCCGTGCGCCGAGGCCGGACCGGCCTGGTTGACCGCGACCATCGTGAGCCCGGTGGCGAGGATCGCGACCGCGGCGTAGATCAGACGGCGGGCTGTTCGTGAGGCTCTCATAAGTGCTCCAGCATTCCGCCGACACATGCGTCACTCGACGGGATGCCCTGGCCCGCGGGGAAACACGCGCCGACCAAGATGACGAATTCGACAGGCGCGGGCGGACGACTGTGCCGCCCGCGCTGGCTCGGTGGCTCCCGCGATGATCCTACTGGACACATCCAGGAAAGTGAATCTCTTGCTGAGCCTTTCCTCACCCGAACAGTCCACCGGGCGGCAGCAGGCGCCCCGGCTTGACATGCGAGTAGTCGCGGGCCTCGGCAACCAGGCCCTCCTCGTCGAAGCGCAGCAACGTGCAGCCGGAAATGGTGAGCGGCTCGTCGTTCGGGTAGGTCACCGCCCAGTACTCCACGGCCGCCAGCTCGCCGTCGACCTGTGGCTCGCCGAACCAGACCTCGGCCGGCCGGGTCTCCTCGTCGAAGCACTCCTGGACGTAGCTGCGCAATCCCGCCCGCCCCCGGTAGGGACGGAACATCGACGCCCAGTGGTCGGCGTCCTCGGCCTGGAGAGCGACGATCCTCTCGACGTCCTTCACCGGCCAGCCCTCGGCCCAGGCCGTCGCCCATCGTCTGGCCGCGTCGCGTACGTCCATGCTCGGTCCCCTCCCGCGCGAATTTCCGGCCCGGTTCGTACCACGGGCGTACGACAGTCGGCGGGGTGACGCGTGACAGCCCGACTACCCGGGCCCGGGGTTCCGGGATCCGGCCGCTGCCCGCCGCCGCACCACCTGCCGGGACGGATGGCGGTTCGGCGGGTCGTCCGAGGCGTACCCGGCCGCGCGGTTCGCGCCGACGGGAAGCCTGCGTTGCAGGATCGCGCGATGCAGCGCGGCCAGTTCGGCGCCCGGCTCCATCCCGTACCCGGTGATCAGCGCGACCCGTGCGCTCCGGTACGCGGCGAGCGCCCCCGCCAGGTCACCACTGCGGTAACAGGCCACCATGAGCTGCCCCCAGGCGCGCTCCCGGTGCGGATGGTCGCCGAGGAACTCGTGCAGCATCGCCCGAGCCGCCTCGTACTCCCCGAGCTTGACCAGCACGCTCGCGTACTCCTCGGTGGCGGCGAACCGTTCGGCTTCCAGTACGGCGGCTCGGGCGCCCAACGGGCCTCCCTGCGGCACGTCCTGCAACGGCGCGCCCCGCCAGTACCCGAGGGCGTGGCGCAGGTGCCCGCCCGCTGCCACCAGATCACCGCACCGGGCCGCCCGGCGCCCCTGCGCCAGCTCGGCCTGGAAGCTGGTCACGTCGACGGTGAGCCGTACCCGGGACGGCGGGACGAGCCGCCATCCGGCGCCCTCGCGTACCAGGTCGGCGCGGTCGGCCAGCCACGCCCGCAGCCCGGACAGGTACGTGCGCAGGTTGGCCGGGGCCGACCGCGGCGCATCCCGCCCCCACAACTCGGCCGCCAACCTGGTGCGCGACACAGTGCCGCCGTCGAGCAGCATCAGGGCGAGGATCCGGCGCCGGTTGCCGACCGGGGCCGCGACCGCCTCCCCGTCCTGACGGATGTCCAATGGCCCCAACAGCCCGACCGCGAGCTCCATCGCGACCGCTCCCTCCCCCACCGTCGCACCGCAACGTCCCGCTCAGGATCACACCTCCGCTGTGGAGGGAGCGTGGAAGAGACGTGGAGAGGCCCCGGGTAACATCAACGAATCCAGCGTCGTGGCCGCGAAAGCGTCGAAATGCGAGGTCGGAATGCTTATGGTCTCGGTGCTGGGCCCGGTGCGGGTGCTCCGCGACGGCGTCCCGGTCCGGCTGGGGCCACGGCAGGTCGAGGTGCTGTCGATCCTGCTGCTCAACCGGGGTACGTCGGTGCCGGCGCACCGGATGGTGGAACTGCTCTGGGGTGACGCGGTCCCGCCCGGCGCACCGGCCACGCTGCGCAGTCACGTGTCGCACGTGCGCCGGGCGCTGCAGCCGGACTCCCCCGGTGCCGCCGACATCATCAGCGGCGCCGGCAGCCCGTCGGGCCGGGGCTACCGCCTTGACCTGGCTCTGGAGCAGATCGACGCATACCTGTTCGCGCAGGAGTACACGCTCGCCCGCCAACTGCTGCGGGCAGGTGACGTCGAACAGACCGGCCGGGCCGTCGCGGTACTGCACGACGCGCTGGGGCTCTGGCGTGGACCGGCCTTCGCCGACGTGGCCCATCGCCCGTTCGCGCTGAAGGAGGTCGCCCGGCTCACCGCACTGCACCGCTCGGCCCGGCTCGCCCACGCCGAGGCGCTCGCCTCGCTCGGCCGGTACGGCGAGGTGATCATCGCGCTCTCCGGCGCGGTGGCGGAGGAGCCCTACGACGAGGGGCTACGCCAACTGCTCGCCGTCGCCCTCTACGCCGAGCAACGGGTCGACGAGGCTGCCCAGCTCTGCCGGGCCGGTCTGCTGCTGCTGCGCAAGCGCGGCATCGACGCCCCCGATCTCCAGCTGTTGCAGCGCCGGATCCTGCGCCGTGACCTCCCGCTGGCCAACCCGCCGCCGGGCGCGGCCACCGGCGCCGCGACGGCCGGACCGGTAGGCGTCGCCGCCGCCCAGCCACCGGCCGCCACCACCCGGCCCGTGACCGGCACGGTCCACTCCGGCACGGCCCACTCCGGCACGGCCGCCACCGACACCGGCACCGACACCGGAACAGCGGCGGGGTCGGGGGCGAGGTCGGGGACCGGTGGGCCGACCGCCACCGGACCGGTCGCGCCGCATCTGCTGCCGCCGGCTCCGGCACGGTTCGTCGGGCGCGAGGCGGAGCTGGACGAGATCCGGCGGCGGCTCGCCGAGCTGACCGACCGGGCCGAGACCATAGCCATCACCGGGCCGCCCGGAGTGGGCAAGTCCTGCCTGGTGGTCCAGGCCGGGCACGCGGTGGCGGACCGGTTCCCCGACGGCCAGTTGTACGTCAACCTGCGCGGCTTCGACCGGACCGGCCCGCTACTCGGCCCCGGTGAGGCGATCCGCGGCTTCCTCGACGCGCTCGGCGTACCGCAGCAGCAGTTCCCGGTCACCGAGGCGGCCCAGGCCGGTCTCTACCGGGCGAGGCTGGCCGGCCGACGGGTGCTGGTGGTGCTGGACAACGCCCGCGACGCCGACCAGGTACGCCCGCTGCTGGTCGGGTCGCCGGGCTGCGCCGTACTCGTCACCAGTCGCAATCAACTCGCCGACCTGGTCGCCACCGACGGCGCGCATCCGGTCGGGCTGGATCTGCTCTCCGAGACGGAGGCCCGGCAGTTGCTGGCCCGCCGGCTCGGGGACGCGCGGGTCGCCGACGAACCCGAGGCGGTGGCGGAGATCGTCAGCCGGTGCGGCCGGCTCCCGCTGGCACTGGCGATCGTGGCCGGCCGGGCGGCCCGGAACCCGCGCTTCCCGCTCGAATCCTTCGCCGCCGAGCTACGCCGGGCCGACCAGGGCCTGGACGGGTTCCGGACGACCAGCCCGACCACCAACATCCGTACCGTCTTCTCCTGGTCCTACCAGGCCCTCAGCCCGGCGGCGGCGCGACTGTTCCGGCTGCTCGCACTGGCGCCCGGTGCCGGTATCACCGTGCCGGCGGCGGCCAGCCTCGCCGCCGAGCCGGCCGCCCGGCTCCGTCCGGTCCTCGCCGAGTTGGCCGCCGCCCACCTGGTCGCCGAGGTGATCCCCGGGCGGTACGCCTGCCACGACCTGTTACGGGCGTACGCCGTCGAGCTGGCCGGCGACGACCCGGAGGACGGACGTCAGGCCGCCGAACGCCGGCTGCTCGACCACTACCTGCAGACGGCCCGCGCCGCCGACCGACTGATCTGGCCGCAGCGGGACCCGATCGCCATCCCGCCGCCCCGGGCAGGGGTGGTCGCCGAGCACTTCGCCGACCAGCACTCGGCGCTGGCCTGGTTCGCCGCCGAGCACGCCGTACTGCTGGAGGTGGTCGCCCGGGCGGTCGACACCGGATTCGACGCACCCGCCTGGCAGCTCGCCTGGACCCTGGTGAACTTCTTCGACCATCGGGGCCACTGGGACGACTGGCTGACCACCTTCGGCCGGGTGATGCCGGCGCTCGACCGCCTCGGTGACCGGTCCGCCCAGGCACACGCCCACCGGATCCTCGGTGCCGCGTACGTGCGGTTGCGGCGCCACGACAACGCGCGGGCGGCGTACCGGCGCGCGCTGGACCTCTTCGGCGAACTCGGCGACACCGTCGGCGAGGCGTTCACCCATCGCAGCCTGGGCTGGCTGGCCGAACGGCAGGCCGACCCGGAGAGTGCGCTCCGCAGCGACCTGCGGGCGCTGCGGCTCTTCCAGCAGGTGGGTCACCTGGACGGCCAGGCCAGCGCCCTCAACTCGGTCGGCTGGTGCCAGGCGCTCCTCGGCCGCTACCGGGAGGCGATCGACCACTGCGAACAGGCCCTGCTGCTGCACCGGAAGAACGGCAACCGGGGCGGCGAGGCGAGCGCCCTGGACAGCCTCGGCTACGCCCACCACCTCCTCGGCGACCACACGTCGGCGATCGGCTATCTGCGCCAGGCGGTCGAGCTGTGCCGGGAACTCGGCCGGTGGACCCAGGAGGCGGAGTCCCTGCACCGGCTCGGCGACGCGCAGTACGCCGCTGGTGCGGTGCCCGCCGCCCGCCTGGCCTGGCGGGCGGCGTTGACCATCTTCGACCGGCTGGGCCGGCCCGAGGCCGAGACTGTCCGTGGCAAGCTCGGCCACGGCCACGCCCCCGGGGCCGGTCCGCAGACGGGTTACCGAACCCGTCACCTGTAGTACCCGCCGTTGAACAGGTTGGCGTCCATTTCGAACGGGTTGTAGCAGGCACCGGGGTTGGCGCACTGTTGCTTACCGTGCTTGCGCGGGCCGAAGACCTGGTACGCCCGCTTCGAGAGGTTGTCCATCTTGGTGTAGAGGGCCGCGAACCAGACCGGACCGAACAGTGCCCACTGGGTGGCGTGCCGGACCTCGTGCGCCAACAGCAGCTTGTCCTTGAGCACGTCCTTTGTCGGTCGCCTGGTCAGGAAGACGTTGCCGTGGGTGTACTCCCGAGCCTTGAACGTCCACTTCGCACCGCCGCAGACCCAGAGTCCCCCGTTCGCCCGGGAGCAGGACGCACCGGCCGCGCCCGCCTCACCTCGGGCGGTGAGGCTGACGCCGAGGTTCTGCCGGGCCCGCCAGTTGGAGAACTCCTTGCCGAGCACCGTCTGCACCAGCTCACCGAGCGCGGTGACGAAGTTCGCCAGCGTTTCGATCCGGGCCTTCAGCCCCTCCTTGGCCTGGCTGCTCAGCGATTTCGCGCCGAGCTCCTTGTAGATGTCGTCGACCTCGGCGTTGACGATCGACGCGATCCTGTTGAGTTCGGCGCGGACCTCCTTGCTGTCCGGGTCCTTCTTGAGCAGGTTGACCAGCTTGGTCAGGATGTCGTGCAGCGCGTCCGGGTCGCGGAACGCGTGCTTCATCACCTTCTTCAGCTCGGCCTTGAGCTGCTTCTGTTGCTCCTTCTGCGTCTTGCGCCCGTCCGGGTCGCTGAACGAGGTCGGGTTGTTCTCCGCATACGCGTAGCCCTGGAGCTGCTGCGGGTCCTCCACGTCCGTGACCGGATCGGCGGAGATGAACCGGCCGATCGCCGGGTCGTACTCGCGCGCCCCGAGATGGGTCAGCCCGACCGACGGGTCGCGCTGCCCGCCGACGAAGCCCCGCTCGTCCGGCCAGGCCGCCGGGATCGCGCCGCGCGACTCCCCGAACGGCAGGTGCCGGCGGACGGTCACGGCCAGTGAGGTCGCGTCGACCGCCAGCTCCGCGGTGCCGTGCAGGTCGGTGGCGACCCAGGCCAACCCGGCCGGGGTACGCACGGCGACCGGCTCGCCTCCGAACCGGTACGACCGGGTGCCGGTGACCGCATCCGTTGCCGAGTCGAGGCGCAGCTCCATCCCGTCCAGGTAGAGCGTGGCGCCGCCCGGGTCGCGGCGGAGCAGCCGGTTGCCGTCGGCGTCGTAGACGAAGCTGGTCACCGCGTTGCCGGCGGTCACGCTGGCCAGGTGCCCCTCGGCGTCCCAGCTCAACACCTGCCCCGGCCGGGCGGTGGTGTTGCCGACGGCGTCGTAGGAGTAGGAGTCCGTACCCGGGCCACCCCGGCCGGTCCGGTTCACCGTGCGTACCGTGTGCGGCTGCGCGGTGCCGGCGGCCGGATAGGTGTAGCTGGCCACGCTGTCGCCGCCGGCCGCGTGCCGCACCTCGGAGAGCCGGTTCCCGGCCACGTCGTAGGTGTAGTCGTGCCAGTAGGGTGCCGGGCCGCCCAGCGCGGCCACGCTCGGCGCGGCGGCACAGCCGCCGGTCGGCGTCCAGGCCGCGACCAGCCGGCGCAGATGGTCGTAGCGGAAGCACTGGGTGTCCGCCACCCCGCCCGCCGGGGTATCGGTGACCGAGCGCAGGTTGCCGGCCGGGTCGTAGTCGTAGCGCCGGTCGGCGACCGAAGCCTGGCTCGCCGTCTCCCGGGTCAGCTGGGCCCGCACCACCCGCCGGGTCGCCGGGTCGTAGCTGAACGTCTGCCACACCCGCGTTCCGGCGACGCCGGACGTCTGCTCCAGCGGCTCCGCCAGCTCGGTGTAACGGGCGGCGGTGACGTAGCCGGCCAGTCCGGTCAGGGTCGAGGAGAGCCCGAGCGGGGTGTAGCCGAAGGTCAGCGTCTCGTCCGGCAGCCCGCCGAGGCTGCTCCGCCCGGCCACGAACGGCATCCGCACCGTGGCGACCTGGCCGACGTCGTTGTAGGTGAGCCGGTTCTCGTAGCGCCCGGCCAGCTCGTTCTCCGCCGCCGGGATGGTCACGGCGGTGCCGGTCGGCCGACCCGCCTGGTCGTAGCCGAGCACCTCGGTGGTGTACGCCTGCCCGTTCACGTAGCGGGTGCTGCTCGCCGGCAGGCCCACCCCGCCCGGTGCGGTGTCGTAGCTCCACGACGCCAGCCGGGTCCCGTCGAGGCTGCCCGCGTACGCCCCGATCTTGCGTCCGGCAGCGTCGTAGTCGTACGCGACGGTCTGGCCGCGCCCGTCGACGGTGGAGACCAGCCGGTCGTCATCGTCGTACACGTAGCTGGTGGTGCCGGCGTCCGGATCCTCGGTGCTGATCTTCCTGCCCCGCAGGTCGTAGCCGTACCGCCAGACGTTGCCGGCCGGGTCGGTCACCGAGGAGAGCTGCCCGGCCCGGGTGTAGGTGTAGCGGGTGGCGTCGTACGCCCCGCTCGGCGCCCCGCCCGCGTACTGGCGCAGCTCCACCGTCTTCCCCTCCACGTCGAGGATCCGGGTCGTCGCCGTCTCCCCGTCCGGCGGGTCGATCGAGACCCGGTCACCGCCGTACGTCGTCGTGGTGCGCCACTTCTCCACCCCGTACGAGCGCAGCGCCTCCACCGTCGGCCGGCCCGCGCCGTCGTACTCGTAGGTCGTCGCCGCCGGTACGGACTCCTCCGCCGCGGTGGCGAGGGTGCCGGTCGGCGGGGACGAGTGGTAGTAGGGAGCGTTCTTCCGGACCACCCGGCCCTGCGAGTCGTAGAGGACGTCGGTGACGATCCGGCCCCCGGACGGCGACGGGTCCTGGGTCTGCCGCTCCCGCAGCAGCCCGTCCAGCAGCACGTAGCTGGTGGTGTAACCGCCGTCGCCGCGCAGCGTGGCGGTGCTGACCACGCTCGGCCCGCCGGCACTGACCTGGTACGTGTGCCGCCGGCTGGCGGTGGCGCAGGAGGTACGCGGCCGGCCCGGCTCCCACACGCAGCTCAGCCGCCCCAGCGGGTCGTAGCTGGCCTCGGTGCGCCGCCCGCCCGCGTCGACCTGGGCGACCGGCTGGGCGCGGGCCGGGTCGAGGAAGGTGGTCTCGCTCTGCCCGAGCGGGTTGGTCCGGACGAGCCGGGTCACCGGCCCGCCGGTGGCCGGCGTGAAGGTGGTGGTCGACCGGTTGCCGTCCGAGTCGACGGTCTGCACCGCCCGGCCGTGACTGTCGTAGCTCGCCCGGACGTTGGTCACGAACGACTGTCCGGTGGCACCCCAGGAGGCGGTCTTGTCGTGCCGGGTGGTGTGGCCGGCGGCCGGGATCGTGCCGGTCGTCGCGGCACCGTCGTAGTAGAGCCGCTCGTCGGAGATCAGGTCGGCCGGGTACCGGGGGATGGAGTCGCAGGACCGGCTCAGTTTCAGCACCCGGGACGGCAGGTTCGTCAGGTGCCGGTCCGGGCTGGTCGCGTAGCTGGTCTGGGTACACCGGTCGTCGGTGCTGTCGGCGATGTCACCGAGGTCGTTCACCTGCCGGATCCGCCCCTGCGCGTCGAAGCTGCGGTGCTCCTCGGCGACCCGGACGCCGCCGCCGGCCAGCGCCGCCCGCTTGCGGACCACCGCGACGTCGAGCTGGTGCGCCTGCAACGGGTCGTTGCCGGTCCGGGCCCGGGTGGCCAGCGGCGCGGTCAGGTACGGGTCGTTGATCGTACTGGTCACCATCGGCCCGCCGACGCCGTCGAAGACCGTCGTCTCCCGGGTGAAGCCGCTGAGCCGGGGGTGGTCCTCCAACTGCTTCCCGGTCGAGTCGGTGACCTGCACGTCGCGCCGCCCGCCGCCGGAGAGCCGGTCGTCGTCCATGCCGCGCAGGAACAGGTGCTCGGTGAGGCCCTGCACGCCGGCCGAGGAGTTGCCGGTGCGCACCCGCACCTTCTGGTAGCCGCGCCAGTGGTTCCAGTCCCGCCGGTTCGTCGGGGTCGCCTCCGAGTCGTCGTAGTGCCAGGCCGCGCCGCCGACGTACTCGTACTGGGTCAGGCGGGTCGGACCGCCACCGACCAGGTCCGCCTCGGCGACCTGGGTCACCACGTACTTGTAGAAGACGTCCGGTCCGGCGTACGGGCTGGGCAGCCGCCCGTTCGGATAGCACCGGCTCACGTTCTGGTCCGGGGCGAGGTACGGCTCGACGCCGCACTGCACCGCCGAGTACGAGACCTGGATCTGACCGCCGGTCTCGGTGTTGATCCGGTTGACCCGCCACTTGTACAGCGACGGGAAGTCCGAGTTGCCGTTGTGCCGGTTCTTCATCGACACACCGCTGAACGTCACCTCGGGCAGTGCGACCGTGCCACCGGAGTGCCCGGTCCGGGTGATGCCGGCCAGCCACAGCGACCGGGAGGCGTCGTTCTCCTCGCCCCACGGTTCGTCGGCCGGATACGGGTCCGGGTACGACTGGCGCAACGTCCACGAGTCGACGTCACGCAGCGCGCCGTCGACCAGGACCTGGGTGGTGACCGCGCCGAGCCGCTTGCTGGTCCAGAACGTCGGCGTCCAGTAGTAGGTGCAGGAACCCTGACACTGCTGGTCCCACGGCACGTCGGGCCAGTTCGACCAGTTGGCGGAGCTGGAGGTGCAGCTCGATCCGGCGTTGCGGCACCGGTCGGCCGCGGTGAAGACCACCCGGGCGCCCGGCGTGGTGGAGTAGACCGTGCCGTCCCGCTGCCCGTAGTCGATCCGGCTCAGGTAGGCGCTCCGGACGTAGCTGGTGGTCTCCCCGAAGTAGGGCATGCCGTTGTACCGCCCGTAGCTGTTGGTCTCCCGCTGGTACCAGTACGACATCGCGTCGCCGTTGCGGTCGACCACGTAGTCGAGGTTCCACCGGTAGGCCTGGTGGCACCAGGAGGTGGCGGCGCTCGACGTCCGGCACGGTTCGCCCGCGTGGTTGCCGAAGACCGGCGCGGTCTGGGTCGAGTTGGTCTCGGGTCGCCCCGACTCCCAGCCGGTCGGCCGGTTCAGTCCGAAGTAGTACCGGGTGCCGTCGGGTGAGCTGAGCCGCCAGTACTCGCCGTCGTCGTCACCGTTGTTCGCACCGGTCAGCTTTTCGATCTTCCAGCCGCTGTCGTTCTGCGCCCGCCAGGTGCCGGTGACGTCGTCCCGGACCAGGGCACCGCCGACGCCGGGGAAGGCGGCGGTCGCGTTGTCGGAGACCCAGCACAGGTCGGAGGCGTCGACCGAGCCGCCGGTGTCGTCCCGGCAGGTCCGGTAGGAGCGTTCGATGTAGCCGGTGGCCAGGTCGAAGCCCTCGCCGATCCAGGACGGCTGGTTGTTCGAGGAGCCGGCCCGGCCGTCCACGCTGGACGCCGAATAGTTGATCGCGAGTTCCGGTGTCGGACCGGGCACCTTGGGCGCCGCCAGCGGGTAGTTCCAGGAGAAGTCACCGGACTGGAGCCCGACCTGCCAGGTCGCCGACGGTGCCAGCTTGGTCGCGGCGAACGAACCGGTACTGCCGGCTGCCGCCGCCGTGACCGCGTAGACCGCGTCGGTGGCGCCGGGCACCTCGACCTCGGCGACGAGCCGCCGGGCGGCGGCCTCGTTGCGCCCCGGTACGGGGGTGGCGGCACCCTTGCAGTCGGCCGCCCTGGCCGCCGGTGCGGTCACGCAGTCCGGCAGCCGGAGCAGGCGCAGGCGGGTGCCGAAGCTGCCGCCGGCCGCGGCTGCGAAGCCCGAGTAGTCGACCTCCACGGTGGCCCGGCCCGGTGCGGTCACCCCGTCGGCGCGGCGCAACCTCAGCAGTACGCCGGTGAGGTTGATCCCCCGGGCCGCCGCCTGGTCCAGCACCTGCACGCGTACCCGCTCCGGCCCCGCGCCCGCCGCCGGCGCGCCCACCCGGACCGGCAGTTCGCCGGCCCGGGCCCGGCGTGGCTCCTGGGCGGCGGACCGGCCGGTCAGCGGGGTCGGCGGTGCCACCTCGGCGACCCCGGCCGCCGGCCAGCGCACCGCGACCGGCTCCCGCGAATCGGCCATGGTGGCCGGGTCGGGCCCGGCCGGACGGACCGGAACCGCCGCGACCGGTACCGACGCCATCCGCTCGACCGCCGGCCGGGCCGCTGCGCCCGCCAGCTGGTCGACGGGGGGCCGGGCCGCCGCGGCGACACTTCCGGCAGGTACGACCAGAGGGGCCGCCACGACCGCCGTCAGGGCCGCGACCATCACCCGGGTACGTCTCATGCCCGTCCTCCAGCTTCGCAAGACATCGACACCTGCAACGCTATGCAGCGCCCGTCCAGCGGAGCGCACATCGCGACGCATACCGGCCGGGGCGGTCGCGGGAGCCGGGCCGTCCGCCTACGGGCTGGAGTGGGAGAGCGGACGGCGGTGACCCCGGCGCGCACGGGGCGCACCGGGGTCACGGGTCGGGTCGGTCAGGTCGGTCAGGTGGATCGGGTCAGAGCGTCAGCGACCACCCGTCGATGTAGCCGCTGTCCCCGAGCTCCGCGTCCTGCACCCGCAGCCGCCAGGCGCCGTTGCGGCCCTCCCCGGACAGGTTCACCTGATAGGTGCGGTCGATGTTCTGGGCGGCCTCGCCGGTCCGGTTGTGCAGCACGTACGCGCTGCCGTCCGGCGCGACCAGGCTCACCACCAGGTCACCGATCCAGGTGTGCACGATGTGCACCTCGACCTCGCTGGTCGCCGACGCGTTGCCAGAGCACCCCGACAGGGTGATCGTGCTCTGCACGGTGGAGAGGCTGGTGATGGGCACGTCCGTGTTGTTGCTGCCGTAACAGACCGTCGGCGAGTTACCGCCGGCCAGGTCCAGCGACCACGAGTCGAGGTAACCGGTGTCGAGATAGGCGACGTCCTGCACCCGCAGCCGCCACGTGCCGTTCGCCGTCTCGCCGGAGAGGTCCACCCGGTAGACCTGGTTCAGGTTGTCGGCGTCACCGCCGGTCCGGTTGTGCAGCACGTACGCGCTGCCGTCCGGCGCGACCAGGCTCACCACCAGGTCACCCCGGTAGGTGTGCACGATGCGTACCTCGACGGTGCTGGAGGCGGAGGCGTTGCCGGCGCAGCCGGAGACCGTGATCGTGCTCTCCGCGGTCGACGCGTCCGGGATGGTCAGGTCGGTGGGGTTGCTGCCGGAGCAGGTTCCGGGGCTGCCGCCACCACCGCCGCCCAGGTCGAGGCGCCACGAGCTGAGGTAGCCGACGTCGAGCGCGGCGGCGTCCTGCACCCGCAGCCGCCAGGTCCCGTTCGCCGCCTCACCGGATAGGTCGACAGCGAACGTCTGGTCGAGGTTCGCCGCGTCACCGCCGGTCCGGTCGTGCAGCACGTACGCGCTGCCGTCCGGCGCGACCAGGCTCACCACCAGGTCACCCCGGTAGGTGTGCACGATGTGCACCTCGACGGCGCTGGTCGTCGACGGTACGGCGGAACACCCGGAGATCGTGATCGTGCTCTCCACACTGGACGCGTCCGGGATCGGCGTGGCGGTGTCGTTGGATCCCGAACAGCCCGGCGGCCCCTGCACGGTCAGCGCGTACGTCGCCGCCCGGGTGGCCTCGGTGCCGGTGCCGGTGACCGTCACCGAGTAGCTGCCCGGTGGAGTCGACCCGGCCACGTTGATCGTCAGCGTCGACGACCCGCCCGAGGTGATCGAGGCCGGCGCGAACGAGGCCGTCGCACCCGCCGGTAGCCCGCTCGCGGTCAACGTCACCGGCTGGGGGTCACCGGCCGTCACCGTCGTGTTCACCGTCGCGGTGAGCGAGCCGCCCGGCGGCGTCGAACCGGCGGCCGGCGAGACCGAGACGCTGAAGTCGTGCTCCGCCGGCGCGGCGTTCTCGACGTGCAGCAGGACGTTCGGCGAGCCCGGCCCCGGGTTGATCACCGCACCGGTGGTGCCGTTGCCGACCAGGTGGTCCCGCACCTGTCGCGGGGTGAAGGTCGGGTTCTGGGCCAGCACCAGCGCGGCGGCGCCGGCCACGTGCGGCGACGCCATCGAGGTGCCGTTCCACGTGTCACTGGAGGTGTTGCTGTCGATCGTCGAGGAGGTGATCGCCACCCCCGGCGCGAAGATGTCGACGCAGCTGCCCCAGTTGGTGAACGACGCCCGCTCGTCGTTGCGCCCGATGCCCTCCTCGTCACCGCCGGTCGCCGCCACCGTGATCGCGTTCGGGGCGCTGGCCGGGGAGCTGTCACAGGCGTCGCCCTCCTCGTTGCCCGCCGCAACCGCGAAACTCACCCCGTCGGCGACCGCGTTCTCCACCGCCGTGTCGATGGTGCTCGACGTCGGCCCGCCCAGGCTCATGTTCGCCACCGCCAGCTCGCCCGGGTCGTGGTCACCGGTCACCCAGTCGATGCCGGCGATGACCTGCCCGTACGTGCCGCTGCCCGTACAGTCCAGCACCCGCACCGCGACCAGGGTCACGCCCTTGGCCACCCCGTACTCACGGCCACCGGCGGTGCCGGCCACGTGGGTGCCGTGGCCGTCGCAGTCGTCGGCCGTCCCGCCGTCGATGGCGTCGTAGCCGGAGACCGCCCGCCCGCCGAAGGTACTGTGCGAAAACCGGATGCCGCTGTCCACGATGTACACCCGGACGCCGGAGGCGGTCGTCGGATAGGTGTAGCTGTTGTCCAGGGCCAGCGGTCGCTGGTCGATCCGGTCCAGCCCCCAGGAGGGTGTCGGCGACTGGGTGTCGGTCTTGCGCACCCGGTGGTTCTGCTCCACGTACGCCACCGACGGGTCGGCCGCGACCCGCCGGGCCATCTCGGCGGAGCCGGTGAACTCGAATCCGCGCACCGCGTGCCGGTAGGTGCGGGCGACCTTGCCGCCAACCCGGCCGGCCAGCGTGCCGGCCCGGTCGCCCACCGCGCGCGCGGCGACGGCGGTGTCCCGGAACGCGACGATGTAGCTGTCCGGCACCGCCGTCGCCCCACCGGCGTGCCGGATCACGCCCTCGTCTGCCGGGACCGGCTTCGCGGACGCCGGCGGCGCCATCGCCGCCGCCATCCCCACGGCGAGCGCCGCGACCGTCCCGGCCAGCATCCCGCGCGTCCTCCACCGGCCCGCCGGCCGTATCAGGTGTGTCACTGCCTGTCTCCTCCCTCGCGCCGAGACGGGTCCGATGCGGGCGGCTGCCCACATCGGACCCGAGATCGACTACCGGCGATGCTAAGCGACACATCGGTCCGCCGACGGCGGGTGATCGGCCGGAAAATCCGCTGTATACGCCGGATGTGCTGTCCCGTGTACGCCCGGGGCCGCACGGCGCCGCGCGGCACTGTGCGGCACGTGCGAGGGCCAGCCGGAGTCAGCCGGGTTGGACGGAGAGACCGTGCCGGAACACGTTGCGGGGATCCCAGCGTGCCTTCACCCGGCGCAGCCGCGGATAGTTGGCCCCGTAGTACAGCGAGTACCACGGCACGCCGGAGGTGTTCCAGGCCGGGTCGGCGAGATCGACGTCCGGATAGTTGATGTAGGAGCCGTCGTTGACGTCGCCGGACACCGGCACTCCGCCGGTGTCCGGGTACATGTCACGGTAGAACTCGCGGATCCACCCCAGGTGCCGGGCGTCCTCGGCCGGGTCGGCCCAGCCGGCGAGGTAGAACAGCTTGATCACCGAGTCGCGCTGCACGGTGGCGGTCGCCGCCGACGGTACCGCGTTGATCTGCCCGCCGTAGGTGTTGAGGCTCAGCGACCCGGCCGGGTTGGCGTAGTCGGTGCGGGTCAGGTGGTGGTACGCGGCGGCGATCTGCCGGTCGGTGAGGCCCCGCCGCAGGTATCCCGCCTTCGTCTTGAGCCGCCACTGCTTGCCGTCGTCGCCGTTGCCCCGCAGCGCCGAGGTGAGCCACGGCAGGACCTCCTGGGTGCGCACCGGCGCCACGCCGACATCCGCGCCCAGCGCGGCGATGTGCTCGTCCAGCAGCCGGGTGCCGTCGGCGCCGCCGGCCACCTGACCGACCAGCGTGTGGTTGCCGGCCGGTCGCCGGGACAGCAACAGTTCGGCGTAGAGCCGGGCCGAGGGCGCACCCGCGGCGCGGTGCCGGGTGCACCAGTCGCCGAAGTTGCGGGCCAGTCTGGCGAACCCCCGCTCGTCCATGCCCTGCCACGGCCACTGCACCGTGAAGGTCAGCACGGACGCGGGCGGTCGGGGCAGCAGCCGGCTCGGGTCGTCGCCGGTCGCTCCGGGCGAGCGGAACCAGTACCGGGTGACGATGCCGAAGTTTCCGCCACCGCCACCGGTGTGCGCCCACCACATCTCCCGATTGGGGTCGTCCGGCTCGCGGCTGGCGACCACCGTCCGGGCCGTCCCGGTCCGGTCCACGGTTACGACCTCGACCGCGTAGAGGTGATCGACGACCAGGCCGTGCAGCCGGGACAGCGGACCGTACCCGCCGCCGGCGACATGCCCGCCGGCGCCCACTCCCGGGCACGACCCGCCGGGCAGGGTCACGCCCCAGCCGAGGTAGAGCCGGCGGTACACCTCGCCCAGGGTGGCGCCCGCCTCGACCACGAACGCCGCCCGGAGCGGGTCGTAGTGGACACCGGTCATGCCGGAGAGGTCAATGATCATCTGGACCTGCGGATTGTCGACGAAGTCCTCGAAGCAGTGCCCGCCGCTGCGTACCGCGATCCGTTGGCCGGCCCGCACCCCGGCCTGGACCGCGGCCCGGACCTGTTCGGTCGAGCCGACCACCCGGACCTGGTCCGGGGTGCCGACGAAACGGCGGTTGCCCCGGCGGACCAGATCCGGGTAACGCGGGTCGTCCGGGCCCACCGCGACCGGGCCGAACGGCGCCGGGCAGCCGTCGACGGCCCTTCCGGCGACGGCGGGCGCCGGCCGGTGAAGCTGATGGGCGGCCGTCCCGGCGGCAACGGCGGTGATCGCGGTGGCGCGGAGTAGATCTCTGCGGCGGTGTTCAATCATCTGGCGCATGCTCCCGTCCTGCTGTTGCTGGCGTCTCTTCGTACGGTCGGTGCCCCGCCGTACGACGTCGCCGACAACGCTAGGGACGTTCGACGTGCCAAAAAATCTTGCTATCCACCCAACAGGACGGGGGAAGACCCTACTGTCCAGCCCGTGTGGAACTGGCGGAGCCCGGGCCGTCGCCGTACCGCCTCGCCGAGCCGCTCACTCGAAGCCCATGAACCCGTCATGGTTGTAGATCACGATGCGGCCCCCGGCCGCCACGACCAGGCCGCCGCCCCTCGGCGTGAACTGGTGCCCGAAAATCACCTTCCCGGAAGCCGTGTCGACGATCTCCACGCCGTGGCCGAGCCCGAACAACGTGCCGTCGGCGACGCCCACCATCCGCCCCCGGAGCGACTGGTTGTCGCCCTTGCGGGTGGCCAACGTCCAGAGCTGCTCGCCGGTGAGCATGTCGTGGCCGATGAAGCGATACTCCTCGTCGACCAGCGACAGCACCCCTCCGACCGGCAGGCCGAGGCGGATCTTTCTGGGCAGCGGCTGGTCCCAGAGGTTCTTGCCGGTACGCGCGTCGAGGCCCCACATCCGGCCCGGTTCACCGTGGCTGGTGACGACCACGATGTCGCCGCTGGTGACCATCTCGTCGGGTGCCTCGCCCTCCGGGAAGTCGAACTGGTGCACCGGCTTGAGCGCCTTGCTCAGCACGGCGACGCTCCGCACTCTGGTATTGATGCCCTCGGTATCCTTCAACGGGTCGGGCCGGACGAGGACCACGAGGTGGTCGCGCGCCGCGCGAGGGCCCACCAGAGCGTAGTGCGACTTGCTGGTCCGCTGGTAGCGAACCTTCCCGGTGACAAGGTCGCGGCCGATCAGCTTCGCCCCGTCGGCGTAGTAGAAGACCCCGTCCAGGATCGCTCCCGGCTCCGGGGCGGGCCGGCTGCTGACATGATTGCCCATGAACGCCCGGTGGCTCACCTTGGCGCGCCACCGCTCCTGCCCGGTCGTGGTGTCCAGGGCGACGAACTCCACCGGGGTCTTGAGTGTCTCGTGCTCCTCCCCGAGCGGCACGACCACCGTTTCCCCGGACGCCACGGGTGTCGCGACCGCGGCCCACGGTAGCTGTTGCCGCCAAAGCTTCTTGCCGCTCGCACCGTCGTAGCCGGTCAACTCCGCCTCGCCCGAGCCGTCGATCTCCTTACGTAGCCCGACGAACCGGGTGCCGTCGGAGACCAGGCCGTACCGGTGCGGAACCTCGTCGAGCTGTGGCACCTCCCAGACCTTGCTGAGCCCGACCCAGTGGTGGGAGACCGTCTCCGGAGTCCCCTTGTCGCCACCGTCGGAGAAGGCCTCCTTCGCCGGGACCCGGTGCGGCCCTTCGACCTCCGGCTCACCACCGTTCTTGGTTGGCAGAAGGCCGCACCCCGTGACGAGTGCGAGGGAGAGAACAAGGGGTAGCAGACGAAACCGATCCATGGGCAGGAAAGTACGGCGGCAACCCCCTGACCGGCAAATCCTCCCGGCCATCCTCCGGTGGGGCGCTGCGGCCCGACGGCGGCTGACACTGTTGCCGGCCGCCGCGAGTCGCGCCGTCAGGTCGGGATCGCCCTGGCCCACTCGCGCCGCGGGCTACTTCGCGCCGCGGGCTACTCGCGCCGCAGGCTACTTCGCGCCGGTCACGATTCCCGGGTTGATGCACAGCCCGGGGTTGCTCCCGTTCTTTTCCGCGATTTCCAGGCAACGGCTGATCTTGTCCACCTCCGCGTTCTTCTCGGTGATGGCCTTCTGCTTCTCCGCGTTGATCAGGTCCTGGTCGAGGTTCCGTCCCTGGGCCAGCTTGTCCTGGAACACCTTGATGTTGGCTTCGGTCTTCTCGTCGTGGTTGACCCGGATGATGGTCACGGACAGGATCTCGATGTCCTCACCGAGGCGATCCTGGGCCGAAGCCTGCACCTTCTCCGCGAAGGGCCGCAGGTCGACGTTGAGGTTTCCGGTCTTCGCGTCGATGTTCGCCAACGGGTTGTAGGTGGCGAAGGCGTCGTTGACCGCGCCGTCGAGCTGGACACCGACGCGCTGGCCCCGGAACGCCTCGAAGTCCCCCTTGTAGTCCATGAACTGCCGAGGGGCGTTCTCCGACCGCACCTGCCACTCGATGAGCAGCTCGACCCCGGCGTTCGCCAGGGTCCCGGTCCGGACCGGAACGGCGTCGTCGGCGCCGATGTGGTCGTACTTCTGCCGGCTCGCGTCCCACTCACCGACCTTCTCCCACGGGGCGACCCAGTTCAGCCCACTGCCGGTGACCTCACCGGTGGGCTTGTTGAACGAGGTGACGATGCCCACGTTCCGCACCGGTACCGAGTTCGCCGCCGAGCCGACCGTGAGCGCGACTCCGAGTAGTGCCGCACCGGCGGCGCCGCCCAGGACGCGGCCCCGTGTGCCGCTCGGCGCGAACATGCTGTACATGGCGGCGAGGACCGCGCCCGCGAAGACGACGAGAGCGCAGACAAACAGCCCTGGCATTACCGCAACTCCTCTGCTGGTCCCCGACCGGAACCCAAGGTGATCTTGCTATTTGCCGGCAGCATAACGAGCAGGGGCAACCACTGGTTCGTCCGACGGCGCTGAAGTTCGTCCGGCGGCACCGGAACGCTTCTAGCGGACCGCGCGTGCCGTTCCCTCGGCGTCGACCGCGATCCGGCCCTGCTCCCCGGCCCCGCCGCACTCGCCGGGACCGTCGACCAGCGTCGGATCGAGCGTCAGCCGCTGGTTGACGATCCGGCTGCCCGCCGGATCGGTCAGCCGCACGGTCACCTCGACCGGGTCGGACGGCATGTCGGGGAGGTCGACGAAGCCGGATTTCTCGCCGGTGGGCTCGGCATGTGCGGCACAGACATCGTCAGAGCCGCTCCCGGTGCAGTCCTCGTCGACGACCCGGGTGCTCGGCTCCAGGACGACGGTGTGTGTTCGGCAGGAGCCGCTCCAGCACACTGCCAGCTCCCCGGCGGTCACCCGCTCCGCGACCGCCTCGTCGACGGTGATGCCGATCCCCTGTCGGACGGCGATCAGAGGGCACACCCTCGCTTCGGTGCCGGCGCAACCCGCCAGGGTCGTAAGCGTCAACGCCGCAGCCAGCAAGGAACTGCCACTCGCCATCGCGCTCCAATCGGGCCGGGACGTGGTATGACGATGCCTCGACGCCTCGGTATCGTCCCAGACGGCTCCATCGCCAGCAATGAGCTCCGACCATCGATGTCGACGACGGGAGGTGGCGGGCGGCGGTTTCGACGTCCATGATCGGTGCATGGGCACGTCGGTCTGGCGAGCGTTGGAGCGAGCATCTCCCGGTCCGATCGGGCTCGCGGTGTGGATCGCGGTGACCGTACCCGCCCCGCTGCTGTTCTTCGACGCTACCCACCGGTGGGAAGAGGACCAGCGGGTGTCGACGGCGCTGTGGTGGAGCCTGGCAGCCCTTCCGGCACTCGCCGGCACGGTGGCGGCGCGCTGGACCCGGCGCACCGGCCGGCAGCGCAGCGGCTCCGGGCTCCTGGTGGCCGTCGCCGTGGCCACGCTGCTCAGCGCGGCGTTTCTGGCCGTGTCGATGGCCGTCTACCGGTGGGTCATCCCGTTGGCCGGCACCGTCGACTGGTGGGGTGTGGCGGTCCTGGGCATCGCGTTGGCGGCCGGCGGCGCGGCGATCGGTTACCCGATCGGGCTGGGCCGCACGCGTCGCGGCCGGCTCTCCGACCGGCACGGCTACCTGATCGGCGCAGCCGTCGCGATACTGGGTGTTCTCCTCGCACCGGTGACCATCCGGTTGGGCGCCGAGGGCAGCACCGCGTCGTTCGACCCGACAGCCTACGGCGGAGTGGGACCGTACGCCGACTCCGCCGGCGAGCCGGGGACGCTGTCGTTGCCGGCGTCGGGTCGGTACGCGATCTTCGCGGTGGGCTTCGCACCGGAGGATCCCGATTGCCGGGTCACCGGGGCCGGGCTGACCGGTCGGTCGGCGGAGCTAGTCGCGATTCCACCCGGGAACTACGGCGGGGACGCCGCGTCGTACGCCTGGGTCGCCTCGTTCGACGTTCCCGAACCCGGCACCTACGCGCTGTCCTGCAGTGCCTCGGACCCGCAGGCGTCCTACACGGTCGGGGAGCTGCCGCCGATCCGCGGGGCGGTCGGCGGGTTGATCCACTGGCCGTCGGCCACGATCTGGCTACTCGGGGCCGTCCCCGGTCTGCTGATCGTCGCGGACGCCGTTCGGCGACGCAACCGGACGGCGGCGCGAGGCGGAGGTAAGAGAGTTCACGGATAGGCGCGGCAACCTCTGGTCCCTAACTGTCACGCCAGCGGACCCGGGTCGGGCGAACGCCGGTGACCGCGTACTCCAAAGCCGCGTCGCGGACGGCGCCCGGTGTCACGCAGGCCAGCTTCGGACCGCAGGCGATCGGTTCGCCGCCGTAGTCGAACTCGATCCGTTCGACCCCGACCGGCCACGGGGGCAACTCCGGCTCGTAGCCCAGACTGCCGGTCGGCCCGGTCCAGTAGAGGAATCCCCGCACCGGATGCCCGAGTCCGAGCTGCAACGACGGCAGGGTCGACGGCGTACCCGGCCGGAAGCCCGGCTCCAGGAACCTCGGCGTATACATCCCGACCACCTGCGGCTCGGGCATCAACGCCGCCAGGCCACCCAGCAGGGCGTCCAACTCGGCGACGCTGCCCACCGCCTCCCACCTGCCCTGCCCCCACACCACCGCCATCATCACCCGGCGGCTCCCGCATCACCCGAGGACGCACCACCATCGCCCGGCCTGGCGGATCTCGGCAGGTCGGCGAGCCGACCGGCCAGAACCAGCCGCTCGTAGGCCCACCGCCACTCGTCGCACCGGCTCCGTCCACACCGCACGCAGATCCCGAGGTCGGGGTCGTCGGCGTGGATCAACATCGTCTCCCGGAAGTGCGCCGCCATCTCGTCGGAGACCTCGGCCGCCGCAGACGGCCGCCCAACCGGTCGATCCGTCACCGCTGATCACCCCACCACCGGCCGTCGGCCAGCCGGGCGTTCCGGGTCTGCCAACTCCGCAGCGCCGCCTTGACCCGGTCAGCGTCCGCGCGAGCGACCCGGACGTCGCGCCGCAACAGGTCCACCTCGTCGGCCAACCGGGCCAGGAACCGGTACACCTCGTCCGGGTCCAACCCGCGTCGCCACGGCCCCCTCCCGAACCGGACCGACCGGATCTCCGTCGAGGTCAGCCTCGGATACACCGCGCTCACCGCCGACCACCGCCAGCCCGATCGGGTACGCCCACCGGCGCCGCAACCGCACCACCACCCCACCCCGCCCTCCGGGCGGCTCCCGCACACCACCACACCCGTGCCCTCCCGACGTCGTCCGCACCTGTCGACTGGATCGGCACCGAGGCGGGCGGGGTCGGCAGTCCGCCACGCCGGCATGGCGGAAACCGTTGGCCACAGCACCCGCCCCGGGCCGTGGGTGGATCGTGTACGGGAATACGTCTCCTCGGAATGACGCAACGTTGGCGGGATATATACGCAAAGCGCATTGGTTCGATAACCTCGTCGGCATCTGCCCGATGCTCAACCGGCACCTCGTGGGAGTTCTGACATGTCCCGCACATCCCCGCCAGCCTGCGCCAGGTGTGGTGCCCGGTTGGCGAGAGACAACCGCACGAGAGCCTGTGGGCGATGCAGCGGCCATGCCCGCAGCTCCCTCTTCGCGCCGCCATCGTTGCCGCCGGAGTTCTGGCAGACCAGAGAATTGCGGGACGCCTTTGCTGAGCGTCATATCGGCCACGTGATCAGGGCGTACCGACATCATCCCCACCATGGACCACGGCCGCTGTCTCAGGATCTCGTGGCCGGATGGATGAGCCAGACGCAAGCCCAGCTCAGCCGCTTGGAGAACGGGCCAGGGTTGCGCGACCTCGATCGACTGGTCGACTGGGCGCTCCTCCTCGGCATGCCCGCCGAGATGCTGTGGTTCGCGCTGCCCAGTGTTGGGCAGCCGCTGGCAGAGCAGCCCCGACCTGACCGTATCGCGCTCCCCTTCATGTACGCGCTCCGTCAAGCTGATCGACAGCTCGGCGGCGCCCATCTGTACGCCACCGTCGCAACCCATCTCGCCCGGTATCCGCGCATGCCGCCGTCCACCGGTGTCAGCCCAGAGACGCCCTCCGCAGCAGCACCGGTGGCCTGCCTCGCTGAGATGGCCGGCTGGATGGCAATGGAAAGCGGCGCCAGGAGGATGGCTTATCGACATCTGTCCCAGGCCGGTGCCGCCGCTGCCGTCAGCGGCGATACCCAACTGGCTGCCCAAGTCTGCGCGAGCCTCAGCCACTTCGCCCGACGGCACGGCAATGCGAGCGATGCGGTGGCGCATGCCGAGGCAGGGTTAGGACGTCTTTGGAGCGGACCTCCCCATGGGCCGCTTGAGGCTCGGCTGCATGCGGTACGCGGCTGCGGATTGGCTGCAAGCGGACGCCCGGTCGAGGCGGTTGCGGCGATCACGGCTGCTCAGTCGGCTTTCCAGCGCGAACGTGCCTTCTCCTCGCAGTGGCTCAGCCCATTCGACGAGGCGTCACTCGCCGCCGAGGCAGCCTGGTGCTTCCTCCGGATAGGCGACCTTGCCGAGGTGGCCAGGCACGTGGACCAGGCCCTCGCGGGCCGCGAAGCCGGTCGGGTACGTAGTCGAGCCTTCGCCCAACTCACGCTGGCTACCGCGCTTCTCGGCCAGAGCCGTCCGGAGGAGGCGTGCGCTCTGATCCGCGAGGTGCTGGCATACACCACAAGTCTCGGCTCCGCCGTACTCGTCGACCAACTCAAGCATGTCGCGTTGCTGCTGAGGTCCTACTCGGAGCAATACGGCGAAGTCCCCGAGGTGATCGAGCGGGTAGACCAGGCTGTGGTTGACCGGGAGTGGATCTCGGCAACCGGTGCCCTGCATGAGCCCCCAGCAGCCCATCCACCACTATGACCAGCAACGAACCGCCGCTCTACGAACGCGACCGCGCGGCTTGGCACGAGTACCTCGCCGAAGGCAACGCCCGGCAGGCCCGCAAGCGTGTCGGCGCCGATGCCCTCATCCGGAACGACCGGGGCGAGGTCCTGCTGGTGGATCCAAGCTACAAGCCAGACTGGGACCTTCCCGGGGGCATGGTCGAACACAACGAACCGCCGCGCCAGGCCGCTGAGCGTGAACTGCGTGAAGAGTTGGGTCTCGAACTCTCGCTCGGGCCGATGCTGGTGGTCGACTGGGTTGCACCGCACGGCCCCTGGGATGACAGCCTCATGTTCGTCTTCGACGGCGGCATACTCGATGCCCGACAGATCCGTCCACTCCGTGCAGCAGATCCGGAGATCAGAGCATTTCGGTTCTACTCTTTGACACATGCGGCGACGATACTCAGACCATACGTTTGGAGACGCCTTGAGCAGGCGCTCGCTGCCGTCGCCGACGGAACGGCACGCTATCTGCATACGCTATGATCGACCGGCCAATGCGATGATGGATGTCCCAAGCTCGTCGTTGCGGTATCAAGAAGGGGCAGGTCACCGCCCGGCATCATCGTATCGAGCCTCGACCGCCGAGACCGACGGCAAAGCTTTCCTACCAGCAGCCAAGCGGCCAGCCCTCATCCGAGCGCCCACAGGGCTGGCCCAGCCCCGTTCTTGACAACCGCGTCGGGTACCCCCTCGCCGTAGACAACCCTTCGCGCCCCCGTGTCGCGCGCGGGGACGGCCACACCAATCCGCATCTGGTCCGGCGGGTTATCGATGGCAACATCTCGACGATTGTCGAATGCCGGGTACAGATACCGCCGCTAGCGCGATGATCAGCACGGCGGCCAGGAGATGGCGTCCGATCCGTTTCACACTCCTCCTGCCCCCTCCGGTACGCCACAACCTAGACCAAGGCGAGCCGGTATTCCATCAGTGGGAGGCCTTCAACCCTGTCGATGACAGCCCGGCAGAACGCTGCATCAGTGTGACGTACCCGTCCTCAAGCGACGGTGCCACCGGCACAGCGTCCGGGCTCGGCCGGGTCGGGCTGACCACCCGGTAGTGGGTGCCGTCGGTCCGGCTGATCGCCGAGACCACCACGCCCGACGGCGGCGGTGCCCCGACGGCCGACACCACCTCCCAGGTGGCGCCCTCGCCGATCCGGACCAGGTCGGTGACCATCCCGGTGTAGACCACCCGGCCGCCCGCCATCACCGCCGCGTGCTGGCAGGTCTGCGCCACGTCCTCCACGATGTGCGTACTCAGCAGCACCGTACGGCCCCCGGCCAGCCCGGCCAGCAGGGTCCGGAACCGTACCCGCTCCTCGGGGTCCAGCCCGGCGGTCGGCTCGTCGACCACGATCAGGGCAGGGTCGCCCAGCAACGCCTGCGCGATGCCGACCCGTCGCCGCATCCCGCCGGAGAAGCCCTTCATCCGCCGGCCGGCCACCTCGGTCAACGCCACCAGCTCCAGCAGCTCGTCCACCTGCCGGCGCCGGGCCCGGGTGTCGTCGAGCCCCTTGAGCAGCCCGACGTAGTCCAGGAACTCCCGGGGAGACAGGTCGGGATAGAAACCGAGATCCTGCGGCAGGTAACCGAGCCGGCGCTGCACCGCCAGCCGACCGGCCCCGGTGGTCAGGTCGTGCCCGCCGACCCGTACCTGCCCGCCACTGGGCGGCAGCACCCCGGCCAGGATCCGCATCAGGGTGGTCTTGCCGGCGCCGTTCGCGCCGAGCAGCCCGTACATGCCGCCCGGGATGGCCAGGTCGACCGAGTGCAGCGCGGTGACCCTGCCGAACCGGCGGGTCAGGCCGGTGGTCTGGATGTCCATGCGAGGTGAACCTTTCGACAGGCGGGACGCGTCAGGCGGCGTGCCGGCGACGGGACAGGACGGTGTTCGCGACCAGCAGCGGCAGCAGGCCGAACAGGACGAGTAGCGCGATGCTGAGCAGCGCGCTGCCGGCGCCCGGCTCGGGACGCAGGAAGGAGAGCCAGCCTGGCGTGCCGGCGAAGAGCGCCAGCCCGCCCGAGAGCCAGCTGGCCGGATAGTCGCCGATCGGGGTGAGCAGCGTGCCGGTCAGCGTGGGCATGAGGTCCGGGGTGAGCATGTTGCCCCAGAACCAGTAGCCGACGAAGAACACCCGGAACAGCGGCGCGGAGATCGCCAGCGGGCAGGTCAGGGCGAAGCCGGCGACGAAGGCCAGTCCGGGCAGCATGACCACGGCGAACGCGAGTACCGCCCAGCCGAGCATCAGGGGGTCGGCCCGGTGCACCGCCTCGTAGCCTCCGGCGACCACCATCAGCAGCAGCACCGGCAGCGCGGTGGCGGCGAGCCCGCCGAGGTACTTCCCGGCCAGCAGCAGACCCGGCCGGACCGGCAGGCTCTCCAGCAGCGCGGCGGTGCCGAGCCGGCGGTCCCGGACCAGCCGGTCCGCCAGCACCATGCCGAAGCCGAGCGGCAGCACGATGCCGAACAGCAGCGCCCAGCCGGCCATCACCTCCGGGGCCGTGGCGTCCGCCGGCAGGTAGCGGGGCCCGGCCGGGCCCTGGAACAACGCGATCACCGTCGCCAGGATCAGCATCGTCAGCCACAGCGACCGCTTGCGGGCCTGCATCCGGAACTCGTACCGGCCGACCGCGAGCAGTTCCGACATGCCGCTCACTCCTCCTCCTCGGACAACAGCAGATGGGGCTGGCGCAGCAGCAGCGCGACCGCTCCGGCGAGCAGCAGCCCGGTGAGGGTCAGCACCAGCCGGTTCGTCAGCCAGCCCTCCCCGGTGCCCACCCGGGAGGTGGTGAACAGGAAAAGTGGGCGGGTCCAGTCGTGCCCGACCAGCGCATCGGCGAGGATCTGCTCGCAGAGCCACAGCCCGGCGATCCCGCTGGTGGCCAGTACGACGCTGCGGCTGAGGACGGCCAGCAGCACCGCCACGGCGGCGAGCCAGATCGTCGGCGGCGCCCAGACCAGCGGCGAGGCGAGCGGGTCCGGCCCGGTCCACCAGCCGGACAGCCCGAGTCCGGCCGAGTAGACCAGCGCGGCGAGCGCGGCGGCCAGCGCCAGCACGCCGAGCCGGCGGCCGAGCGTGTGGGCGTACCGGGTCGGGAGGGCGAGTTGCAGCTCCCGGCAGCCGTCCCTGGCCACCATGGTCACCGCGGTCATCGCCACCGCCAGTGGCAGCAGGGCTTCCGGGCCGGCGAGCAACAGGTTGCCGATCTGCCGCCGCCCGGCCCCGCCGTTGCCGGCGAGCAGGGCCATCGCCACCGCGCCCAGCAGCGCCGCCGGTGGCGCGACGCCGGCCGCCCAGCCGGCGCGCCGCGCCTCGTACCGCCACAGCTGGCGGGAGCCGGCCCGACGCAGGGGAACGGGCCAGGAATATTGGGCCATCACACCACTGGGTGGGGCGCCGGGCCGCCGGGGTTCACCGGTACGCCAGGTGACCCGGGCCACATTCCGGCGCCGGTCACCGGCCGTAGGCGCGGCGTCCGAGCCCGGCCGGCAGGTAGGGCAGGAGTACGACGGTGCCGGTCGTCAGCAGCGCCGCGACCAGCAGCAGCGGTCCGCTGGTCCGCCACAGCGGCTCGACCAGCCGATCCACCGCGCCGTCCAGGGCGCTGGAGCCGGCCAGCACCCGGAGCACCCAGAGGACCATGGCGACCGCGATCCCGACCGCCGGTCGCCAGAGCACCGACAGCGCGAAGCTGACCGCCGAGAGCAGCGCCATCGGCCCGAGCCAGGCGGCGAAGAGCACCAGCGGCGCCCCGGCGTCGGACCAGGCCAGGCCGAGCGAGGCGACCGAGGCGGCGCCGAGGATCGCACCGAGCACCAGGGTGAGCCGGGCCAGCAGCACCGCGCGTACCCCGGTGGGGCTCGCCGCGACCAGCTCGCCGGCCGGATCGGCGCCGCCGCCGCAGGCCCCGGCGACACCCAGCGCGGCGACCAGGGGCACCACGACGGCCAGGACCTGCTCGGAGGTTCCCGGCGGCGCCCAGCCGGCGACGGCGGTGCCGACCGCCAGCACCACGGCGGCGACCAGCCAGACCCGCCGGTCGACCAGGCGTCGCTGGGCGGCCAGGATCCGCACCGCCCGGCGCGCGGCGGCGCCGCCGAGCGGTGCCGCATACCGGGGTACGCCCGGCGCGGCGGCCCGGGCCGGCGCCAGCCGGGCCAGCACCCCGGCGAGCAACCCCGGCGACGGTACGGCGACCGCCGCGACCCGGTCACCGACGGCGTCGGCCACCCGCCGCCACGCGGTCAGTTCGGTCGCACAGCCGGGGCACTCCGCGACGTGCCGGGCCACCCGGCCGGCCCGGTCGTCCGGCAGGGTGCCGGCGGCGAAGTCCGCCAGCAGCTCGCTCGGGTGGGTCATCGTCCCGCCTCCCGTCCGGAGATCCCGACCGCGGCGGCGTCGGGCAGCGCCCGGGCGAGCCCGGCCCGGGCGTGGAACAGTCGACTCTTCACGGTGCCGAGCGGAATGCCGAGCACCTCGGCGATCTCGGCGTGCGCGAGTCCGGCCCCGAACGCCAGGTCCAGCACCTCCCGGTACGCCGGTGCCAGCTCGGCCAGCGCGGCGGCCACCGCCCGGGCGTCGGCCCGGGCCAGCGCGACCGCCTCGGGGCCGGGCTCCCCGGTCGGCACCTCGGCGGCGGCCTCCATCGGCAGCGGGACCGGGCGGTGTCCGGTCATCCGGCCCAGGGCCTGCCGGCGGCAGATGCCGAACAGCCAGGTACGCACCGTGGACCGCCCCTCGAACGAACCGGCGCCCCGCCAGGTGGCCAGGAGGGTGTCCTGGAGCGCCTCCTCGGCCCGACCACGGTCTCCGAGCAGCCCTTCGGCGTACGCCAGCAGCGGCCGGCCGTGCCGGTCGTACAGCTCCTCGAAGGCCCGCTGGTCACCGGCGGCCACCCGGTGCAGCAGCCCGCGGTCGACGTCATCCATCCCGTCCTGGGTAGCCGGCCGACCCGCCCGGGTTCACGGATCGGCGGCGAATGTGCGGCTCGTCACAGCCGGGTCGGTCGCCTCTGGGAGGATCATCTGATCACGATGATGGATTTTCGGATCGTCGGTCCGACCCGGGCCGGCCACCGTGCGGACACCCCGGCCCAGTCGGTGGTGCCGGCGCAGCTGCCGCCGAACCTGCCGGTCTTCGTCGGCCGGAATGCCGAACTCGACCGGCTCGACGCCATCCTGCTGCCGGCCGGTGACCCTCCGCCGGGACGGTCGGTCGCGCTGATCTTCGGAACCGCGGGGGTCGGCAAGACCGCCCTGGCGGTGCGGTGGGCGCACCGTCGTGCCGCCAGCTTCCCCGACGGCCAGCTCTACGTCGACCTGCGCGGCGTCGAGCCGGCCGACTCGACGCCGCCACGCCCGGAGCAGGCGATCCGTGGCTTCCTCGGCGCGCTCGGGGTGCCACCGCAGCGGATGCCGGCGGAGCTGGCCGAGCAGGTGGCGCTGTACCGGGGCCTGGTCGCCGGCCGGCGGATGCTCGTGCTGCTGGACAACGCCGCGGACACCGCGCAGGTCCAGCCCCTGCTGCCCGACTCCCCCGGCTGCGGTGTGATCGTGACCAGCCGTAACCGGCTGTCCGGCCCGGTGGCCGCGGTCGGTGCCGAGCCGCTCGCCCTCGACCTGCCGCCGGTCACCGAGGCCCGGCACCTGTTGGCCGTCCGGATCGGTGCGGACCGGGTGTCCGCCGAGCCGGACTCGGTCGACGAGATCATCGCCCGGTGCGCGCGGCTCCCGCTCGCGCTCGCCCTCGTGGCCGCCCGGAGCGTCGCCCGTCCCGGGCTTCCGCTTCGGACACTCGCCCGGGAACTGCGCCGCCCGGACGGCCGGCTCGACGGGTTCGGCGACGGCGGTGCGGGGACGGACGTGCGGGCGGTCTTCGCCGGCTCCTACCGGACGCTGGAGGCGGCAGCGGCCCGCCTGTTCCGGCTGTTCGGGCTGCATCCCGGGCCGGAGATCGGTGTCGCCGCCGCGGCCAGCCTGCTCGGGGTGCCGATCGCGCAGGCCCACACGGCCCTGGCCGAGCTGGTCCGGGCGAGCATGCTGGTCGAACGCTCCCCGGGCCGGTACGGCTGCCACGACCTGCTCCGGGCCTACGCGGGCGAACTGGCGAACGACCGGGAGCCCGCGCCGGAGCGGCAGCGGGCGGTACGCCGGCTCTTCGACCACTACCTGCACACCGCGTACGCCGCCGCCCGGCTGACCCACCCGCACCGGGACGAGATCACCACCGGTCCGGTCGAGCCGGGGGTGACCGTCGAGACGTTCGACGACTCCGCACAGGCACGTGCCTGGTTCGGCACCGAGCAGCCGGTACTGCTCGCCCTGCTCTCTGGGAGACCGCAGCCGGACTTCCCGCACGCCTGGACCCTCGCCTGGACCTTCGCGCCCTTCCTCGACGAGCACGGCCACTGGCCCGACCTGGTGGCCGTGCTGGAGAGCGCGCTGGCGGAGGTACGCCGGCTCGGTGACCGACCCGACGAGGCGTACGCGCTGCGCTACCTCGGCATCGCCTACCTGCGGCTCGGCCGGCACGACGACGGGCACGCCCACCTGCGGCAGGCCCTCGCGCTCTTCGCGGAGCTGGACGATCCGGTCGGCCAGGCGCAGGTGCACCACAACCTGGCCCTGGTCGCGGAGCAGCAGTCCCGGTACCGGGACTCGCTGCGGCACGCCGAGCAGGCGCTGGAGCTGTTCCGGACGGCGGGACACCGGATCGGACCCGCCCGGGCGCTCAGTTCGGTGGGGTGGTGCCGGGCCCAACTCGGCGAGTACGAGGCGGCCATCACCTCCTGCCGGCTGGCCCTGGCCGAGCAGCAGGACCAGGGCGACCGGCCCGCCGAGGCGCACACCTGGAACAGTCTCGGGTACGCCCACCGGCACCTCGGGCAGCTCGCCGAGGCGATCGCCTGCTACCGCCGGGCCCTGGATCTGTTCCGCCGGCTCGGCAACCGCCCCGCCACCGCCGACACGCTGATCCGGCTCGGTGACGCGTGCTGTTCCGACGGCGGGTTGGCGGAGGCCCGCCGCAGTTGGCGGGAGGCGGTGGAGATCCTCGACGACCTTCACCACCCGGACGCCGACCTGGTCCGTTCCCGGCTGCGGCGGGGCGGCGGCCCGGGTCCGGAGGGTCCGGTGTGAGCCGCTGCGCGATCAGGGACCGGAGAAGAACCCGGGGCTGGCTCGGCGGCTAGCCACGCGACGAGATCTGCTGCACCGCCCAGCCGTTGCCGTCCGGGTCGCTGAAGAAGACGAAGCCGACGTTGTCCAGCGGCTCCGGGACGGGCCGCGGATTCTCGCCGAGCACCTGGATCTCGCTGACCTCGACACCCCGCTCGACGAGCTGGGCGCGCGCCCTGGCCAGGTCGGCGACGACGAGTTGCAGGCCGCGCAGCGACCCGGGCGGCGGCATGTCCGGTACGACTCCGGTGCCGATCACGATCGAGCAGCCCGAGCCCGGCGGGGTCAGCTGGACGATGCGCACATCCTCGCCGGCCCGGGTGTCGTGGTCGACGTGGAAGCCGAGCTGGTCGGCGTAGAAGGTCTTGGCCCGGTCCACGTCGGAGACGGGGACCACCACCACTTCCAGGGTCCAGTTCATGGCGAATGCCTCTCTGTGCTGGTCTGCATCGGTCGCTGCGTTGGTCTGCATTCGGTCTCTGTGTTTGCTGGCCCCGGTCTGCGGCCGGCGCCGGAACGATGTCGGGGCACCGCGACGGCTGGGCGGTCAGCGGGCGTCGACCAGCTCCGCGAGCAGGTCGTCGAGCCGGTGGTAACCCTCGGTCACGCCACGCCGCATCGGATAGCGGAGCACCCGGTCCCGACCCGCCGGGGTGGCGTACCGGATCGTGCTGGTCAGGGTGGTCACGCCGGCCCGTTCGGCGAGGCGGTGGCTGATCAGGGTGTCGCCCGGGTACGACTGGTTGTCGTACCTCTCGGTGTAGACCAGCCGTCGGGCCGGCTCGATGACCTGGTAGATCCCGCCGTGCGCCATCTCCTCGTCGCCCGGGCCCCGGGAGACGAACCGCCAGGCGCCGCCGACCCGCAGGTCGATCCGGCAGTCGACGAGCTGCCAGCCTCGGGCGCCGAACCAACGGCGGAGCAGGTCGGGGCGGGTGAGCGCGTCGAAGACGAGTCCGGCCGGGGCGTCGAAGGCCCGGCTCAGCACGATTTCCCGGTCCGTCGGGGTGGTGACGGTCAGCTCCCGGTCCCCGCCCGTCACCGGGTCCGCCCCTCGCCGTCCTCGGCCTGGAGTTCGGCGAGCAGTCCGTCGAGCCGCCGGTAGCTCTCCGCCCAGTAGTCGCGATAGTTCTCCAGCCAGTCCAGGGCGGCCTTCAGCGGCCTGGCCTCCAACCGGCACGGCCGGCGTTGCGCGTCCCTGCCCCGGGTGACGAGCCCCGCCCGTTCCAGCACCTTGAGGTGTTTGGAGACGGCGGGCTGGCTCATCGCGAACGGCGCCGCCAGCTCGGTGACGCTGGCCTCGCCGGTGGCGAGCCGAGCGAGGATGGCCCGCCGGGTCGGGTCGGCCAGGGCCGCGAAGGTCGCGTCGAGCAGCTCCGCATTCACCTTTCGTAACCTCCTGGTTCTATAACCACCTGGTTTATAGCGCTTTCCGGCCGGGGCCGTCAAGCAGGCCCGTTCCTGCCCGCCAGCGAACGCGGTCGATCGACTGGTAGCAAACTTCCCTATTCTTCCCCGTTGTGGGTAGAGTAGGTCCCGATGGGTAACGAAATGTACTCGGTCGAGCAGGTGGCCGACCGGCTCGGCCTGCACGTGCGGACCGTGCGCGGCTACATCCGCTCGGGTCGGCTCCGGGCGGTACGGATCGGTAAGCAGTACCGGATCGCCCGGGCCGACCTCGACGCGCTGACCGGCAGTCCGGCCCCGGGCCGGCCCGGCGCCCCCGCCGCGGTGGAGGTGTCGAGCATCGTGCAGGTCGACGGCATCGACCGGTCCGGCGCCGACCGGCTCGGCACTCTCCTGCTGGCCGGTGTGAACACCAACCACGACCCCGGACGTCCGCTGCGGGTGCAGACCGTCCACGACGAGGAACGAGGCCGCATGAAGATCGTGATACTCGGTGACGCCGCGGCCACCGCAGAGCTGCTGCACCTGCTCGACGCCGTACTGCACGGCGACAACGGGCTGCTCGGCGAGGAGGTGCCGGATGCCTGACGACATCCAGGAACGGGCCGGAACGCCGGTACTGGTCTGCGATCCGGCCGGCCCACCGATCACCACCGAGCAGGACGCGCTGGACCTGATCGGTGCGGCGTTCCTCGGTGCCACGGCGGTGGCGGTGCCGGCGAGCCGGTTCGACCCGAGCTTCTTCTCCCTCGGCACCCGCTTCGCCGGTGAGGTGATGCAGAAGTTCGTCAACTACCGGCTGCGGCTGGTGGTGGTCGGTGACATCTCGGCGCACCTCGCGGCCAGCTCGGCACTGCGCGCCCTGGTGCAGGAGTCGAACAGGGGCGGCCACGTCTGGTTCGTACCGGACCTCGACGCCCTCGACCACCGGCTTCGGGACCAGACCGAACAGGGCCGGCACCCCGGCTGACCCGGGGCCACCCGCCCGGACCGGCCCGGGACACAGCCGGCGGGACGGGACAGGCGCAGGCGGCCCGGGACAGGCGCAGGCGGGACGGGACAGGCGCCGTCGTACCGGCCCGGTAGCCTGCCCGGCGTGCACAGCCCGACGGGGGGCGGACCCGGGCTGCCCGAGGTGCGGGCGGTCCGGCGTGCCGTGCTCGACCACATACTCGCGCTGGTCGCGGCGGCGCCCTGCGGCGACGCCCTGGTGCTGCGCGGCAGCATGACCATGCGGTCCTGGGTCGGTGACCGGGCACGCGAGCCGGGCGACCTCGACTGGGTGGTCCGGCCGGGCGCACCGGTCCCCCTCGACAACCTGCATCCGCACCCCTACGTCGACCATCTCGGCCCGGTCCGGCTCTGGCCCGAGGCGGTGCACGGGGTGCCCCGGGACGAACCGTGGATGTTCGAGGACTTCGACACCGGCGGGCTGCCAGCACGGCTGCCACCGGAGGGACTGCACTGGGTGTCGGGCGCGGAGACCGCGCTGCTGCCGAGCCCGCACCGGGACGTCGTCGAGCTGCTGCAGCGCGATCCGGCGGTCGCCGCCGACCTCCGGGTCGACCCGGACGCGATCACCGAGGCCAGCACCTGGGGCTACGCGTACGGTTCCGGATACCAGGACGACGCCGGGGAGGGCGGTGGCGGGAGCCGGCTCGTCGTGCCCTGGCGGGCCGGCGACGCGCTCTCCGGCACGGTCCAGCTCGATTTCGCGTACGACGATCGGCTGCCCGAGCCGCCCCGACTGCTCGCCGTGCCCCGGCAGGACGGGACCGCCCCGCCGACGGTGGTGTGGGCGGCGACGCCGGAGCTCTCACTGGCCTGGAAACTCCGGTGGCTCGGCACCGACCAGGCGACCACCGGAGTCTCGGACGGCAAGGACCTCTACGACGCGGTGCTGCTCGCCGAACTCCCCGACGTACGCCTGCCGCCCCGACTGCTCCGTACGGTGCTGCACCGGGTCCCCGACCCGGACCTGCTGCGACCGGCCGCCGTCCGGGGCTGGGCGGTCGACTGGTCGGCCCTGTCGGCCGGGCACCCGCCGGCCGGCGCCGATCCGGTGCCCTGGCTCGACCGGCTGGCCGCCGCGCTCGCGCCGGACCTGCCGTAGCCCGCCCCGCCCAGCGGTCATTCCCGGGCGGCCCGGTCCGCTTCCTCGTAGACGTCCGGCACCCCGTCGGCGTCGCTGTCGCGCTCTTCGATCGCACGCAGCCGCCGGTAGTGCCGGTTACGGGCCCGCAGTACGACCGCGGCCAGCAGTGCCGAGACCATCGAGCCGAACAGTACGCCGATCTTGGTGTGGTCGTCGCGCTCGCTGCCGGGGCCGAACGCCAGTTCGCCGATCAGCAGTGAGACAGTGAAACCGATCCCGGCCAGCAGCGCCAACCCGAACACGTCCCACCAGCCGAGCCCTTCGGCGAGGCGGGCCCGGGTGAACCGCTGCACCAGCCAGGTCGCGCCGAGGACCCCGACGGCCTTGCCCACGACCAGCCCGACCACCACCCCGACGGCGACCGAGTCGGCGAGGGCGGCACCCAGACCACCCGCGCCGACGACCGACACCCCGGCGGCGAAGAACGCGAAGACCGGCACCGCGAACCCGGCGGACAGGGGGCGGAATCGGTGCTCGAAGTGTTCGGCCAACCCCGGGCCGGGCCCGGGTCGGCTCCGCGACACCGGCACGGTGAACGCGAGCGCCACCCCGGCGACCGTGGCGTGCACCCCGGAGGCGTGCACCAGCGCCCAGGCCACCGCCGCCAGCGGCAGCAGCAGCCACCAGGACCGCACCCGTCGCTGGACGAGCAGCCCGAACAGTGCCAGCGGCACCAGCGCGAGCAGCAGCCAGCCGAGGTGCAGCGCGCTGGTGTAGAAGACCGCGATGATCACGATTGCCAGCAGGTCGTCGACGACGGCGAGGGTCAGCAGGAACGTCCGCATCGTCACCGGCAGGTGGGTGTTGATCACTCCGAGCACGGCGAGGGCGAAGGCGATGTCGGTGGCGGTCGGGATCGCCCAACCGGCGAGCGCCCCGCCCCCGCTACGCAGGTTGAACGCCATGTAGATCAGGGCCGGCACCGTCATCCCACCCAGGGCGGCGGCGACCGGCAGCATCGCCCGGCGGGGTTCCCGCAGGTCCCCGGCGACGAACTCGCGCTTGAGCTCCAGTCCGGCGACGAAGAAGAAGATCGCCAGCAGGCCGTCGGCCGCCCAGGTCGCCAGGGACAGATCCAGGTGCAGGGCGGCCGGACCGAGCCTGACCTCGGCGAGCGACCGGTACGCCGCGGACCATGGCGAGTTCGACCAGACCAGTGCGAGTACGGCGGCGACCAGCAGCAGAACCCCGCCGACGGTCTCGGTGCGCAGGATGTCGCCGACCCGGCGGGCCTCGGGCCAACTGCCCCGGTCGAACAGGCTCGGCACGCGGCTGCCGGGTGTGCCCATCAGGTGCCTCCGGTGGGGTCGACGAAAGAACCGCCGACCAGACTTCCCGGCACACCGGCTCCCACCCTACCGACTCCACGGCCACCGCCCCGATCGCCCCGCGACGGCGCGTCCCGGCAGGCACTCGGGACCGCGCCCGCGCCCCGTTTGGACCCGGGCGCCGCCTCCGTTGCCCGGCGTGCGGCCAGCACCGCTGTTACGTTGAGAACATGTTCACCCGGGCCAGAGGTATCGCCCGGTCCCTGTTGCTCTACCACTGCCGGCCCGCGACCCAGCGCCGGGCCGCGCGTCTCTACGGAGAGTTCCTGCGGCCGGGAGACATCGGATTCGACGTCGGAGCGCACGTCGGTGGCCGGGTACGCATCTGGCGGCGGCTGGGCGTACGGGTCGTCGCCGTCGAGCCGCAGCCGGACTGCCAGCGCGTCCTGCGCTGGGCGTTCCGCGGCGACCCGGGCGTCACGATCGTGCCGGCGGCGCTCGGCGCTCGTCCGGGCCGGGCGACGATGGCGCTTTCCACCGCCACCCCGACGGTGTCGACGATGTCGGCCGAGTGGATCCGTTCGGTGACGACGGACCGTAGCTTCCAACAGGTGCGCTGGGATCGTGCGGTGGAGGTGAAGGTGACGACCCTCGACGACCTCATCGCGGCGCACGGCGTACCGGCGTTCTGCAAGATCGACGTCGAGGGCTTCGAGGCGGAGGTCCTCGCCGGGCTGAGCCGACCGGTGTCCGCACTGTCGTTCGAGTACCTTCCGTCGGCCCACGACGCCGCACTCACCGCACTCGACATCGTGGACCGGCTCGGCGCCTCGGCCGACGGGTACCGCTACAACTACTCGCCCGTGGAGACGATGCGGTTCGCCAGCGCACGGTGGCTCGACGCCGCCGACCTGACCGGCCTGCTCGACCGGTTCCGCCCGATCGGCCGGTCCGGCGACGTCTACGCCCGTCTGCCGCGCACACCGCGCTGAGCGAGACCCGCGAGACGGTCCCGCGCCGGTCCTACCCGGACGCCGTGCCGGGTAGGCTGCCGGATCGTGGACGCCTCGGACCGGGACCGCCGTCACGCCGCACCTGAGCTGATCGGCCGAGGAGATGCCGTGCGGCCGCCCGGAGGAGGCGCCGACGCCAGGACCGGGCCGGGGCGGACCGGCGTACCCGGGTTGCGGCGGCTCACCGGGCCGGAGGCGCTGGCCCTGCACGACCGGCTGGTCGAAACGTACGCGGCGGTGTTCTGCGCGCCGCCGTGGAACGACTCTCCCGAACGGGCCGCCCGATTCGGCGAGCTGCTGACCGGCTGGGCCGGGGCGCCGGGCTTCGTCGCCGTCCTGGCCGACGGCGTCCCGGCCGACGAGGTCCGGACCGCCGGATCCGGTGGCCGCCACGACGGATCGGTCCCCGGCTTCGCGCTCGGGCTGACCACCCCGGCCCCGTTCCCCGTCGACCGCGCCTACGGGCAGGTACGCCGCCTGCTCGGACCGGCCGTCGAGACACTCTCCGGCTGGCTGGAGGTCGCGGAGCTGGCCGTACATCCGGCGGCCCGACGGGGCGGGCTCGGCCGACGGCTGCTGGCAACGGTGGCCTGTGACCGGCCGGCGTGGCTGCTGACCGTCCCGCAGGTCCCCGGCACCACCGCCTTCTACGACGCCGTGGGCTGGATCCGCCACGGCACCGGTGAGGGCATCACGGTCTACACCAACCGGCCGCTACCCCGCTGAAACGTACCCGTGAAGCCGGGGACCGCGCGGGGTCGCCGCCGCCATGCGGCGGTGGTGGTCGGCGCGCGGACCCCCGACGCCGATCAGCCGGACCGTTCCGCGCGCAGCCGCCCGAATGCCCCGCCGAGCAGCGCCAACGTGAGCACGGTGACCGTCAGGTCGGCAACCAGCGCCTGAGTCGGTGACGCGCCGGTGTAACTCGGCGCCAGGTACGCCCCGACCGCCGCCACCACCAGCCCGGCCCCCCAGGCTGCCAGCACGTGCCGCTGTCCCCAGCCGGTACGCCGGGACCAGCGCACCACCAGCACGGCGGCGAGGGCACTGACCAGCGCCCCGATCGCGACCCCGAGCCAGTTCGGCACCAGGTCGACGGCGAGCCGGGCGCCGCACACCACCAGCCCCGCCCAGAGCGGATGCGGCGCTCGGCCGCTGGTCGCATCGGCAGGCGCGCCGGAGCGGGCGTCGACGCTCCCCGCGACGCCGACCAGGGCGGGGGCGACCGGTCGCGGGGGAGCACCGGCCCCGCCCGGCCGCCGTCCGCGCCGCCACCTGGGCAGCAGCGCGGCGCCCACCAGGGCGAGCGCCGTCAACGCCGCGAACGACAACTGGAGCGGGCTGGCCAGGAAGCCCTTTCGGCCGCCGTCGTCGGAGAAGTCCAACAGGCTGCCGAGCAGGTAGAGGGCGACGGCCAGCAGTAGACCGAACCGACCCAGCCACGGCTCGGCACGCCGGACCGGACGGACGAACGATTCGACGATCACGATCGGAACGCAGACGCTCAGTACTATGTGGCCACCGATGTACCCGAGCGCGTTCTGGGCGCTGAATCCGAGCCCCGGAACCGTCGTCGCCCTCGTGGCGGCGGCTGCCTCGGCGAACTCGGTGTCGTCCAGGAAGGCGTCGTTGAACAGCGACTGATCGACCAGCCCGGCCTGGATCATCCCGAACGCCGCGCCGAGCAGGACGATCGCCGGCCAACCACCACCGGTACGCCGGGCGGTCTCCCGGATGAGCAGGACGGCCGAGCCGTAAAGTGGCCCCAGGAAGATCAGCACCAGCGGGTAGTCCTCGACGGTGAAGCCGCCCCACGCGCACTCCGCGGCCCAGGGTGCGAGCAGCCAGAGGGCGACGACCGGCCCGACCCGGCGCCACCGGGACAGCTTCGCGGGCTCGACCCGAGCGCTACCGGGTACGATCGCCGGGCCGGCGAGTGTCGCCGGGACACCGGCGGGACCGCCCTGGTCGTCAGGCATCAGCGGATCCTCGACGCTCGCCTTCCCTGCCGCTCGGGCACCGCACTTTCCCGGGTCTCGGGCTCCGCAGTTCTTTGGCACCGGGCTCCGCACCTTCGCTGGTCTCGGGTCTTCCGCACTTCTCGGGCCGGGCCTGCCGCCGCGTCCGGCGGCCCGTCACCGACCCGTCTCGGGCTGGCCGGGCGGTGTCTTTCCCATGCCGTCCACGGTCGCGGTTGGGCGCCGCTGCCGAAACGGCCCTTGGGCGAATCCACATGAACCAAAGTCGCCGGCTGGCACGACCAGGGGCGGTCCCCGCTCCCTTCCTGCCCTCGCCGTTGCTCCCTGGCCCCAACCCCCGCCGCACCGCGATGTCTAGAAAACTTGACATGATGTCCGCAGTTCTTTACGCTTCCGGATGTCAAACATTCTTTACCTACCGTAGGCGGCGCCATGTCGTACGAGGAGAAGGGCACCTGGGTCGCTCTGGTGGTCGGGGTAACCGTCTACCTCGGCTATCTCGGGACCGTGCTCGGCCGGCTGGTCGGCACACCCGTGTCCGGAGTCAGCTACGTGCCGGCCCTGCTGTTGGCGATCGGCGTCTCGATCCTGGCGTCGATCGTGGCCCGCATCGCGGTCGAGATCGCCCGGCCAAGTGACAGCCACTCCGGCGACGTCCGGGACAGGGAGATTCATTGGCTCGGTGACCGCGTCGGGCAGCGGCTGCTGATGACCGCCGCTCTCGTGGCGCTCGGCCTGGCACTGTTCGAGGCCGAGCACTTCTGGATCGCCAACGTGCTCTACCTCGGCTTCGTCGCCGCCTCCGTGGTCACCTCGGTGGTCAAGCTCCGCGCCTACCGCAGGGGCATGTAGCCGTGGTCAAGCCGACCAGGGTCACCAACTCGATCCGCGCTCTGCGGTTCGCCGCCGGCGAGATGACGCAGGCCCAGCTCGCCGAGCGGATCGGGGTGACCCGCCAGACCATCATCGCGATCGAGCAGGGCCGCTACTCACCCTCGCTGGAGATGGCGTTCCAGATCGCCCGCGTCTTCGCGGTACCGCTCGACGACGTTTTCCAGTACCCCGACCCCGAAGGTGAGCAGCGATGAAAGCAGCCGTGTACCGGAGGTACGGTCCTCCGGACGTCGTCCGGGTCGAGGAGGTCCCGACACCCGTTCCCGGCGACCAGGACGTGATCGTCCGGGTCTGCGCCGCCACGGTCGGCGTGACCGACGGCACCGCCCGGCGCGGCTCGCCGGGCTACGCCCGACTCTTCTTCGGGCTCCGGCGACCGAGGTGGACGGTGCTCGGCTCCGAGTTCGCCGGTGTGGTCGAGGCGGTCGGGGCGGGCGTGACCCGGTTTCGGGTCGGTGAGGAGGTCGCCGGGATCACCGGGCCGGACTTCGGCGCGCACGCCGAGTACGTCCGCGTCCGTCAGGACGGCGCCCTCGGGCCCAAGCCGGCCAACCTCGACTTCGCCGAGGCGGTCGCCCTGATCGACGGGACCGCGCTGGCGTTCCTGCGCGACCGGGCCGGACTGCGCCCCGGCCACACCCTCCTGGTCAACGGCGCCTCCGGAGCTGTCGGAAGCGCGGCCGTGCAACTCGGCAGGCACTTCGGCGCCCGGGTCACCGGGGTGTGCAGCACCCCCCACCTCGACCTGGTACGCGACCTCGGCGCCGACGAAGTCCTCGACTACACCCGGGAGGACTTCACCCGCACCGGGCAGACGTACGACGTCGTCTTCGACGTGGCCGGCACCAGTTCGTTCGGGCGCTGCCGCCGGGTGCTCAACCCGGCCGGCCGCTATCTCAGCCCGGTGCCGTCGCCGGGCCTGCTGGTCCAGATGCCGTGGACGGCGGCGTTCGGCGGGAAGAAGGCGGTCGTCGCGTTCACCGGGCTGCGCAAGGCCGCGGACAAGGCCCGCGACCTGCTGCTCGTCCGGGAGTTGGCGGAGGCGGGCACGCTCCGGCCGGTCATCGCGGAGCGCTACCCACTGGAGCGGATCGCGCAGGCGCACCGCCACCTGGACCGTGGCAAGTACGGCAACATCATCCTCACCGTCGGCGAAGCCGGCTGACCCGAACCGGCTGACCCGGGCCACCGAGGTGCACGGCGATGCTCCGGATACCGGTGACGCAGGTGGGCGGCGGTAGCTACTCGTGCCGGCTGACGCCTTCGGAGTGCATGCCGGTCTCCTCCCACAACGGGTTGTTGCGAAGATCGTCGAGCGCGGTGTCGTCGGGGAATAACCGGCGCCTCGGCGCGGGGTCCGGGGCACCCCCGGGCCCCGCCTCCGGGGCACGGGTCGGCTCGACCGTGCCGAACCCGTGTCTGCCGGCGTCCTGCGGCCACGGTCGGGGCGGCTGCGCGTCGGCCCGCCGTTCGCCGCGACGGGCGGGCGGCAGGCCGGTTTCCTCACTCCCCTCGTCCATCGGCGAGTCCTCGGCCGCGCCCCACGGAGCGTCCCGGTCCGCCGTGCCGCCGGTGGTGCCCCACGGCCGCACCGATTCCGGGCCACGATCCGGCCCGTCCAGGGCCGCCTGTGCGCCGTCCGCGTCGTCCGGCTGGATCTGACCGCCCGGGTCCTGCTCCACCGGTCGTCTCTTCGCGCTCATTCCCCACCACCCTCGCTGCCGGTTCGTCCCGCCGGGCCGGCCCGGGTGCCCCCTGCCGGTGTGCCCCGTGCCGGTGCGTGTGCCGTTCCCGCCCACCCGCCAGACATGCCGCCGACCGGCAGGTATCTCCCGTGGGCGCTCACCGCAGCGCCAGAAGCCGCAACGACGATGCGGGCGACGGACCGGATCGGTCGGACGTGATCGGAAGGCTGAAGGAGGGTGGGCCGGGGCTGGGTCGCCTCGGTGATCTTTTGAACCGGCGCTGAAGGTTGGACCGGCCCGGAAGAGGTATCGGACGGCCGCCCATCGCCGATGTCGCCCGATCCGGCCGGGACGTCCGGTTCAGGCGCGCATGACAGTGGCGATCGGGATGGGGACGGCCCGGACGGCGCCCCCTGGGACGTCAGTCGAAGTGCCGGATCCGGGGCCACAACTCGGCCCAGGTCTGCCGGCGATCCTGGCACACCACGATCGGCACGCCCTGCTCCTCGTTGTCGACCCCGACTCCGTTGTCGAGGCGGCCGGCGAGCCGGCACGCACCGAAGTGGCGGCTGAGTTCGCCCACCTCACCCAGCCCGACGCCGACCAGCACCGTCGCCGACTCCGGCGGCGGGCCGTAGTAGCCCAGCTCGTTGTGTCCACTGTAGATTGGCGGCAGCCGGTCGGCGCCGAGTCGGGTGAGCGCGCCGGCCTCGCCGTAGTTTGCGGTCACCACGACCGCCGCGGCCCGGTCGGTGGAGGGGAGTTCGTCGTACGCCCGGACCACCTGGTCGACGTAGCGGGGCCAGCCGACCGAGTCGGCGGCGGTGATGTTGATCCCGGGCACCGGCGTGTCGCCGAGCACCTCGACCGGGAGCAGCGGCAGGGCGACCACCGCGCTGGTCAGCGCGTTGACCAGGTACGCCGTGCCGACCAGGGTCGTGCGGAGCCGCCGTCGTCCCCGCCCCAACCAGTCGGCCAGCACCACGCAGCCGGCGGCGAAGAGCACCCCGAGCAGCCCGTACGAGTAGTAGTGCTGCCCGCCGGAGACCAACGCCAGCACGCAGACCACCAGGTACGCCACCGCGAGCGCGCGTACCGGTCGCCACCGCGGGCGACGCAGCAGCCCGACCAGTCCGGCGATCCAGACCGCCGCCAGCGGTGGCCCGATCAGCAGAAACTGGAAGGGCACGAAGGTGCTCCGCGACTCGGCGCCCCGGTCCTCGGCGAGCGCGCCGGCCATCTCGGCCTGGGGCAGCTCGTGGGTGAGCTGGTAGATCAGGTTGGGCGCGCCGACCACCAGGGCGAGCGCGACGCCCGCCCAGAGCCAGCGACCGACCAGGACCCGGCGCGGTCCCACCGCCAGCAGCCCGGCGCCGAGCCCGACCAGCAGCAGCGCCACGAGCAGCTTGTTGTAGAGACCGATCCCGAGCACCGCTCCGGCAGCGAGCCACCAGCGCGGCTGGTCGCGTAGCAATGCCCGGGCGGCGCAGAGGACGATGCCGAGCCAGACCACCAGGTCGAAGCCGGCGGTCAGCAGCACGTGTCCGAAGATCAGCGTGGTCGCCCCGGTGCCCAGGCCGAACGCCGCCAGGGTCTGCGCGAGCGCGCCGCCGCCGAGTTCCCGGGCGAGCAGGGCGGCCAGCAGCAGCGCCGCCAGCACGCAGAGGGTGGCCGGCACCCGCAGGCCCCAGAGCGAACCGCCGGAGAGCGCGTCGGCCAGCCGGGCGATCGCCGGGGTGAGCGGCGGCTGGTCCCGGTAGCCCCAGTCGGGGCGGAGCATCAGGAAGTAGAGCTCGTCGCGGTGGTAGCCGTAGCCGCCGTTGGTGGCCAGCAGGAGCGCGGCGACCAGCCCGGCGACGACGCCGAGCGGTCGCCAGGCGACCGGCGCCAGCCTCACCCGCCCGCCGTCGGCAGTCGCGGTTCCTGCGGGTGCGTCCGGCGGCGCGGTGCTTCCGGCGAGCCGGACGGCGTGCTCGGTCATGGGTCGCCCCTCCCCTGAAGGTGTGCCGGCGCCCCCTGGCTGGGACCCGCTACGGCCGATACCTAACGGTTAGAGCTTAGCGGTTAGGTATCGACTGTCAACGCACTCTGACCTGGACCGGAACCCGGGCCGGCCACGGTGGAGGTCCACCGTGGCCGGCCCGGCGTCCCGGCTACCCCGCCGGCCGACGTCCCGGCTGTTCCGCCGGCCGACGTCCCGGCTCTTCCGGCGGCCGGCGTCCCGGCTGTTCCGGCGGCCGGCGTCCCGGCTGTTCCGGCGGCCGACCACAGGTCGGGGCGGCGACCGGCCTCGACACCTGGTGCGCCGGGTTGCCCCGCCAGACCGTGCCGGCCGGTAGGCTGCTCCCCTTCATCACGAACGAGTCGGGTGCCACCACCACCCCGTCGGCCACCTCGACCCCGTAGTGCACGAGCGCGCCGGTGCCGACCGAACAGCCACGCCCGAGCCGGATGCGGTCCATCTTGAAGGTCCCGTCCTCCAGCGAGTGCGAGTGCAGCGACGAACCCTCGCTCAGGGTGCAGTGGTCGCCGATCCGCACCAGGGTCCGTTCCGGCATTCCGCAGCCGTCGTCGAAGACCCGCCGGCCGACCCGTACGCCGTGCAGGCGCAGGAGTAGGGGCTTGAGCGGGGTGCCGTTGAACAGGCCGAGGTGCCCGACCCCGGCGAGCTTCCAGTACCGCTCGTGCCGCCAGTACCGGGGGTCGTAGATCGAACAGCACAGCGGGCGCAGCCGGCGGAAACCGAGGCAGATCCAGTCCATCAGCGCGGAGTAGCCGATGATCAGCAGCGAGGCGAGCAGCATCCCGGCGCTGAACGTGAACAGGTTCGGCCGGGCGTCGTCGTGGATCCCCTCGACCCGCAGCACGACCTGCACCGCGAGGTAGAACGGCAGCCAGCTGTTCAGCAGGTACCAGCCCATGGTGCACAGGTTCGAGCGGTTCTTCCGGGACAGCCGGCGGCGGAACTCGTCCCCGGTCTTCAGGTCGTCGAAGCCGGCGTCCCGGCGTACCGACCGGGGGATCTCGAATGGCGGTGAGCCCAGCAGGCCGACGTCGGACCGGGCCGGACCGTCGATCGGCACCATCACCTTCGTCGCCAGCAGGCAGTTGTCGCCGACCCGGGCCCCGGCGGGGAAGATGATCCGGTTCCCGAGGAAGTTCTCCGCGCCGATGGTGACCCGGGACAGCGTGAAGGAGGTACGGGAGTACCGGGCGTTGCCCATGGAGAGACCGTCGGAGACCAGCACCCCGCCGCGCACCTCGCAGAGGAACGGCGTGTCGTGCCGCTGCCCGCAGCCGAAGTTCGAGCCGGTCTGCCGTACCTGCCGCAATCGCCAGCCGATCGCCCGCAGATAGCCGACGATGTACGAGCTGTCTCCGAAGAGGTTGTTGAAGAACCCGACGTTGCTGAACCGGGAGACGGTCTGGTAGCAGATCCACCGCCAACCGTAGAGCGGATAGATCCGGCCGGCGGCCAGGAAGAGGTTCGCCAGCCGGGGCACGGCGAGCACCAGCAGCGCGCCGAGCACGACGCCGCCGACGAAGAACAGCAGCGACCCGGAGACCGTGCTGATGTCGAGCACGAAGGCCAGTGCGGCGAGCACGACCAGCAACTGGGTGTCGAGGACCACCCGGCCGAGGAGTTGGCCGGCACCGTAGACGCGCCGACGCATCGTCGAGCAGTGCCGGGGTTCCGGCGCCGGGTTGCCGCTCCCGCCGGGCACCGCCGGTGAGCCGTGGAAGTTCGCCCCGGCCGGTACGACCTGCCCGGCACGCGGCGACGATGCGTGCCCGAGCTGCGCGCCGTCGCCGAGTACCGTGTCGAGGTCGAGCACGCAGCCCTCGCCGACGTGTACGTCCCGGCCGAGCCGGACCGGACCGGTGGTGATCCAGCCGGCCTCGGCTCGGTAGCCGAGGAAGCTCGCGCCCCTGCCGACGACCGATCCCGCGCCGATCTCGATCAGGTCGGTGCAGACCGGCACCGACCGGGACAGCAGCAGGGCGCCCGGGCCGATCTTCGCGCCCAGCGCCCGCAGGTAGAGGTTGTAGACCGGCGACCCGGCGAAGAGCACCAGCGGGTTGGCCCGGATCATCCGCTTCACGACCCAGAACCGGAGGTAACGCAGGCCCCAGATGGGAAACGTCTCGGCCCGCCACCGCCCGACCAGCAGCCACTTCAGCGCCACCGGCAGCAGCGCCAGCACCGCGAACCAGGCGACCCCGAAGCTGACCGACCGGCAGGCGACGTCGACCGCGCCGGCTCCGCCGGCGATCCAGTCGTATCCGGCGAGCGCCACGGCGGCGAGCAGGACCAGATACCCCAGGCCGAAAAGGGTCTGGAACACCGCGCAGCCGTACCACTCGATGTCGCTGGGTACCCGGTGCGCCGGTGGCGGCGGTTCCGGTGGCGCCTGCGGAGGCTCCGCCCCGACGACGGTGGCCAGGGCACGCACCGTCGGATGCAGGTACACGTCCTTGATCGAGACGTCGGCACGCAGCTGTTCGCGCAGCCGGGTGCAGTACCGGGACATCACCAGCGAGTCGCCGCCCAGGTCGGTGAAGAAGTCGTCCCGGACCGACACCCGGTCCACCCGTAGCAGGTCGGCGAGGAGTTGCGCGAGGGCGGACTCGGTGGACCCGACCGGGTCGACGACCGGCGTCGTCGGCAGCACCCGCGCCCCGGACGGTGCCGGCAGGCGCTTGCGGTCCACCTTGTCGCTGGGCAGCGTCGGCAGCTCCGGCAACTCCTCGAGATAGGCCGGGACCATGTAGCCGGGCAGTCGGCTCCGCAGCGCGGCCAGCGCCACCGCGGAGTCCAGCCCCGGCGCACCGGCCCGCCGGGTGTAGAACGCGACGAGTTCGACGACACCGGACTCCGGGTGGTACGTGGTCACCGCCGCCTGGGCCACCTCCGGCAGCCGCAGCAGCACCGACTCGATCTCGGTCAACTCGATGCGGTACCCGCGCACCTTGACCTGGCTGTCGATCCGGCCCAGATACTCGAGCTGCCCGTCGGCGGTGATCCGACCGAGGTCCCCGGTCCGGTAGATCCGGCCCGAGGGGTTGTGCGGGATCCCGACCGGGTCCGGCACGAAGGCCCGGGCGGTCAGGTCGGGTCGGTTGACGTACCCCGGGGAGAGGCCGATTCCGGCAAGGCCGATCTCTCCGGTCTCGCCGGCCGGCAGAATCCGGTGATCGGGGTCCAGGACCACCGCCGAGTACGTCGGCAGCGGCACCCCGATCGTCACCGCCCGGTCCGGCTCCAACCGGGTCCAGGTGGCGGTGACCGACGCCTCGGTCGGACCGTAGACGTTCAGCAACGTACGCCCCGGCCGGTGCCACCGGTCCACCAGACGTGCCGGACACGCCTCCCCGGAGACCAGCACGAACCGCAGCTCCGGCAACTCCTCCTCGATCGTGGCCAGCAGGGTCGGCACGCAGCAGAGCGCGCTGACCCGGTGCCGGGCGAGGAAGCCGGCCAGGTCGCTGCCGACCAGTGCCCCGGGGGCGGTACTCGGCACCAGCGTCGCGCCGGAGACCAGCGGCACCCAGATCTCCTCGACCGAGAAGTCGAAGGCGATCGTCATCCCCTGGTAGACGCGGTCGTCCGGGCGCAGTCCGTAGCACTCCACGGCCACCCGGACGAAGTTGCAGATGTTCGCCTGGTTGATGGCGACGCCCTTGGGCCGGCCCGTGCTGCCGGAGGTGTAGATGAGGTAGCAGAGTTCGTCCGGGGCCGGCCCGAGTTCGTCCGGACCGATCCGGTGACTCGGATACCGGTCGAGGTCCGGTTCGGTGTCGATCCGGATCACCGTGCCGGCGACGCCGTCGAGGCGGTCGGCCAGCGCCGAGAGCGTGACGATGGTGCTGACCCGCGCGTCGGCGACCACGAAGCGGATCCGGTCCGCCGGGATGTTGGCGTCGACCGGAACGTACACCGCGTGGATCTTGGACACCGCCAGCATGGCCAGATAGGCGAAGGCGGACCGGTCGAGAAGCAGCCCGACCCGGTCGCCCGGCAGCACGCCGCGGGCCGACAGCAGCCGGGCGAACTGGTTCGCCCGGGCATCCAGCTCGGCGAAGGTGATCCGGCGCTCGCCGTCGTCCACGGCCAGGTGCCCGGGATCACCCTCGGCGGCGAAGCGATCACAGCGCTCCTCGAACAGGTGGTGCAGGCGCTCACCGGGTCGCCAGCGAGGCCGGTTGTCCGCTCCCGGCGCGGTCAGCACCAGTCCGGTGCCGGCCCGGGTCGGGGTGCGGGGCGCGACGGTGCTCCCGGCATCCGTTGTCGCCGGAGCCGGCCCGGTCACGCGGGGACCAGGCCGGAAGAGTCGCGACGGTCCCGCTCCGGCCCGACGTCCGGCCCGGCCTGCACCGCCCGAGCCGCCGCCAGCAGGATGTCGAGGCCGGCGTCGAGCAGCTCGTCGGGAGTGGTGAGCGGCGCCAGCACCTTGACCACCTCGTCGTACGGGCCGGCGGTCTCCAGCATCAGGCCGTCGGCGAAGCAGCGCAGGCTGATGGCCGAGGCGAGCTCCCCCGAGCCGACGTCGACGCCGCACATCATCCCGCGCCCCTTCACCACCGCCCCCGGCACGACGTCGGCCACCTCCGCCAGCCGCCGCGCGAGCAGGTCGGCGCGGCGCGCCACCTCGGCGGTGAATCCGGTTCCGGTCCAGAACTTCGTCAGCGCCACCCGGGCGGTGACGAAGGCGTGCGCGTTGCCGCGGAACGTCCCGTTGTGCTCGCCGGGCTGCCAGACGTCGTACTCGGGGCGGATCAGCAGCAGCGCCATCGGCAGGCCGGCCCCAGAGATCGACTTCGAGAGTACGACCAGGTCCGGGACGATGCCGTACGGCTCGAAGCTGAAGAACGTGCCGGTACGCCCGCAGCCCGCCTGCACGTCGTCGACCACCAGCAGCGCGCCGCTGTCCCGGGCCAGCTCGGCGATCCGCCGCAGCCAGCCGGCCGAGGCGACGTTCAGGCCGCCCTCGCCCTGCACGGTCTCCAGCAGGATCGCCGCCGGTGCGTCCATTCCGCTGGACGGGTCCCGCAGCATCCGCTCCAGCAGGTCGGCGGTGTCCACGCCGGGCCCCTGGTAACCGTCGTACGGCATCCGGGTCACCCCGGGCAGCGGAAGCTGCGGCCCGATCCGGTGGTGCCGGTTCCCGGTCGCCGCCAGCGCGCCCAGTGAGACGCCGTGGAAGGCATTGGTGAAGGCGACGACGTTGGTCCGGCCGGTCACCTTGCGGACCAGCTTGAGTGCCGCCTCGACGGCGTTCGCTCCGGTCGGCCCGGTGAACTGCACCCGGTAGTCCAACTCCCGGGGCAGCAGCACGATCGACTCGAACGCGGCGAGAAACGCGCTCTTGGTCGAGCTGGACAGGTCGAGGCAGTGCGACATCCCCCGCTGTTCCAGATGCCTGATCAGGGCATCGCGCATGTCGGGGTCGTTGTGCCCGTAGTTCAGCGAACCCGCACCGGCGACGAAGTCGAGGTACTCGCGACCGGTGACGTCGCGCACCACGCTTCCCTCCGCGGTGTCGAACACGCGGTCGAATCGGCGACAGTAGCTCCGCACCGCGGACTCTCGCCGCTCGAAAATCAGATGCTCGTCCGCGCCCGCCGCTCCGCGCATGGTCATCACTCCCTCCGGGCACACCCGATCACCTGGCTGGCCGCAGCCGCCGACCAGGAGACGGGGTCTTGGACATCCGTACGTCCAACCGGAGAAGGGCGTCCCGGAAACGGGCCCAACCGGGCGACAGTGTCAATCGGTTAGATTGCCGACAATCGCGTGCAGTTCGAACGGTTCGGCATCGTGATCCGAGATTGCCCTTTGAGGACCGGCGCGCGGGCATCCGATTCCGGACCGGCCTGCCCGGCACCCGCCGCGCGCTGGTCGGGGTGGGTCAGCGGTAGTCGCAGACCCCGGTCGGGAAGATCTGTTCGAGGCGCCGCCGCTCGGCGTCGGTCGGACGCCACGATCCGTAGAGACCCCGGGCGATCGCCGCCCGGACCGGCTGCCGATCGCAGGCGTAGACGCCGCCCTCGATCGGACCACCGGCGACGGTCCGGGACGTGCCGTAGAGCGGGAACCGCCGGGTGCAGGCGCCGTCGGGTCGGTTGTCGAGGATGCCGTCCCAGACGTGGTCGCCCCGGGCGATCTCCGTACCGGCGGTGCTGAAGCAGCGGTCCACGGCCAGCGCCGGCCTGTTGCCCCGGACGCCCCGCCACGGCCGGCTACGCAGGTTGGCCATCCAGTCGTCGATCACCGCCAGCGCCTCCGGGGTCTGGTCGAACGCCTCGGCCGGCCGGGCGTCGGTGAACCAGATGACCTGGTTGCCGGCGTCCCGGTCATGGTCGCGCATCCGCTGCCGGGACGCGAACGACTGGTGCGAGTTGTGCATGTCCAACTGCTCTTCGAGGTAGTGCCGCCAGTCGATGATCGGGATGTCGATGTCGCCGGTGAAGACGATCCCCGACTCGTGCGCGGCCCGGATCGCCCGCCGGTCACCGGTGGTACGCGGCGCCGGGGTCCGGCCGCCGTCCGGCGACAGTCGCATGTTCCGAGACGACCAGGGGTCGAACTGGGCCGGATCGGCGCAGGCCGCCGGGGTGAACGGGCAGCCCTCCGGCACCATCTCCGACTGCGGCTTCCAGGAACCGACCCGGGCGTTCAGGTCGAGGAACTCGGCCGGGGTGATCCGGCCCGAGGTCAGCGCCGAGAGTCCGTACTGCACGCCGACGTTGTCCCAGGTGGACCGGGCGTACCCGTCCGGGCCGGTGCCGTAGACGTTGACCAGGTCGCCCCAGTGCGACCACTGCACCGTCTCCGCCACCCCGGGCGGGTCCATCCGGGCCCAGAGCGGGTCACCGGGGAACCAGCGCGGGTTCAGCGCCAGCGGGGTCAGGCCGCGCCAACCCTCGACGCACTCGGTGGACCCGGGTGCACCGCCGAGGTACGGGTTCGGCACCGTGGCGCTGGCGTTCATGCCGATCAGCCAGGTCCGGTTCTCCCAGTCCCGCCACTTCGGGTTCGCCCGATCGGTGACGTCCATGTAGTACTCGAGCAGCTCGCAGTCGCCGACGTGGATCGTCTGGGTCGCCATGTCCGGATACGAGTACTGCGGTATCGCCGCGTCGAGCAGCCGGTTGCCGTGGTTCTGCCCGTAGATGTACTGCTGGATGCCGCCGCCGGAGCCACCGACCCCGACGGTGTAGAGCGGGACGCCGTACTCCTCGACGAAGTGTTCCTTCACCATCAGCGCGGTCTCGCCGCCGAGCACCAGGTTGTAGTGGGTGGCGGTGCGGGTGCCGGTGGAGTAGAGGACGGCGTAGCCGAGCGAGAGTGCCTCGTGGTAGAGATGTCCACCGGGCAGCCGACCCTGGTCGTGCCCGATCGCCACCCCGCCGTCGAACCGGTAGACGACCCGCCGGTTCCAGTTCCCCTCCAGCACCGCGATCGAGTAGACGAACCGGTTGATCGTGCCGCGCTCCCGGCGTACCACGTAGTCGACGGTCCGACCGTCCAGGGTGCGGGTGGTGAGCAGGTCGGCCGGTCGGGTGCCGTCCGTCGGCATCGGCTTGAACGTGCCGTCGGTGGCCCGGTAGAGCCGGTCGGTGACGGTCGGGGCGGCACAGTCCCGGCTCCAGCCCACGATCGCACCGTCCGGACCGCGTACCCGCATGCCCTGCCCGGCCTGGTTGTCCACCAGCGGAGCACCGAGACCGTTCTGTTCGGTGCGGCAGAGGAACGGATACTGCCGTGGCCCGGAGAAGATCGGTCCGGCGGCCGGATGGTTGCGGACGGCCAGCGTCGCGGTACGGGCCCGCCGGGCGGTCGCCCGGAGCAGGTTGGCGCCGTCCCGGAGCCCGTCGACCACCCCGCGCAGCGACCGACCGTCGACGGTGAGTGCGCCGGTCACGTCGGTGCCGTTGCGGGTGACCCGGACCGAGCGGGGGTCGATCCGGCTGTCGAAGGTGACCCGGACCAGCGCGTCGCCACCGCTGACCTGGTCCGGCCGGCTGGAGAGGACCTCGATGTCGAGCCGCTGCCCGGCGGCGCCGTTCGAGGCGGCGGCCGGCGGCGCCGAACCGACGGTGAGGACGACGGCCAGCGCGACCCCGCCGGCGATGCCGCCCCGGATGCGGGGCCGCATCCACCTGTCGCCGGCTCCGGCGAGCGGGGTGGAACGGCTCAGTCGGCCGGCCCGGACGGTGCCATCGGCGGTACCCCGACGGCGAGCGAGGAAGCTGAGCACCGACATCATCTCTCCGTCTCCTCCCCGGGAGCCCCGCAGCCCCGATGGTGGCGGACACCGACGATGTCACGAGCATCGTTCACTTGTCGAGAACCGTCGACGTCCGACCACGGTGGCGTCCGGCGACCGGCACCGCTCTCCCCACCGCCGATGTGAGCAGCGCCGATGCGGACGGTTCGGGTTCACCAGCAGCCGGGCGTTCCGGCGAGTAGATCCGCGACGGCGGACGCGGTCGCCGGATGCGCGCGCAGCAGCGACGCCGGTCCGCTCGACCGTGGCTCGCCCGTGGGCGACCCGGCCGGCTGCCAGCCGCCGGCACAGCCGAGCAGCTCGGCAACGGCGTCGCAGGTGCTCGGATGGTCACGTAGCAACCCGAGCACGGGCCCGCACGACGACGCCGGTGTGCCAGCCTCCACAGCGGCCGGCGCCGCGCCGGGCGCGGCCACCTCCGGCGTCCACGGCGGTATCCAGGTGTCGAGCACGGCGAGAACGCCCGGAAACGTCCGGCCCGCCTCCCGGACCAGCAACGGCACGAGGTCCGGCGCCTGCTGCCGCAACGTCGTGATCAGCTTGGGCAGCCAGGGCAGCAACACCGGGTCGGGGAGCCGGGCGAACGCCTCGGAGATCACCTCCACGACGAACGGGGCCAGCGACGGCACCGGCTCCAGCGCCTGGACGAAGCCACCGAGATAGTGCGGGAACGCCGGCACGACGAGCGGGTTCGTCAACAGTTCCGCACAGCGTGACCGGAGCTGCGCCACCGTCAGCAGTCCAAGGTGGGTCTGGGCCGCCCAGAGCAGCGCCACCTTCGCCGGGGCCTCCGGGTGCGACTGCTGTACCGCCAGCTCCAGTTGGGCACGGTCGCAGCCGAGGGAGAGCGCGAGACTCTCCATGGAGAAGAGGAAGCCGAGCATCGCCCCGACCTGCCGTACGCCGGTCTCGTCGTCCGTGAACGCGGTCGGCAGCAGGGTGCAGTAGTGCGCGTACCCGGTCGTGACGAAGGACCCGCACCACGCCGGCAGCTCCGGCTCGGTGTTCCGGTAGTGCGCCAGCAGCCGGCGGACCCGGCGCAGCACCTCGGGCGCGTCGTCGACAGTGCCCTCGGCGGAGAGCAGTTCGACGGCCCGCCCACCGAGTTCGTCGACGAACCGCCGGCTGGGTAGGAACGGGATCGCGTCCTCCACCGCCGCCAGGGCAACCGCCGCGGTCGCGTCCGGTGCCCAGACGCAGCCGCGCAACCGCTTCTCCAGCACCTGCTCGACGGTGATGCCCTCGTAGCCCAGCTCGATCACCACGCGCTGGTGCCGACCGAGGGCGAGATCCCAGCTCTCCTGGATGGAGCGCTCACCGAGCCGCCGCTCCCCCATGATCGGCCGGACGATTCCGTCGGGCAGCAGGCGGTGCAGCACCCAGAGCAGGTCCGAGCAGGACGCCAGCTCGGGGTCGGTGGTCAGGTCCAGCAGGGCCCGCTGGATGGTGCGGTTCTCCAGGGCGAGCCCCAGCGGCGCGAGCCGGTCGAAGACGTCCCGGGCCAGCGGCGGCAGGGCGTCGTACCCCACCTGGCCGATCCGGTCACCGCCGAGCAGGATCTCGCAGAGCCGGCGTACGTCCCGTCGACCGGGGACGACGTCCTTCTCGATGCAGGTCACCGCCGCATCGGCGAAGTCGTACGGCGTGGGCCGGGCCCGGTTGCGGATCCCGGCCAGCAGGATCGAGGTCTCGAAGACCGCGATCGCGTCGGCGGTGCTGGCAAGGTAGCCGTTGCGTCGGGCCAGCCGCACGATGTCGACGCACCAGCCGAGCAGTTCCGCCTCGTCGACGTCGTCGAGCACCGGCGGCCGGGACAGGAACCCGGAGAGCCGGTCGGTGACCGGCGCGGGCGCCGCCGTTGCCACCGGCCGCTTCCTCGCCCGGCCCCGCTTGCCGCCCGCCGGCGCTCCGGCCAGCCGGTACGGCGTGACGCCGCCCCGGCCGACCGCCTTCACCCAGGCGGCCTGGGCGATCGACACCGACCCGGCGGCGAGGCCGAACTGCCGCTCGATCGCGGAGTGGCTGGACGGGATCAGCCCGTACAGCCAACGGGTCCCGGTGCGCGGGCTGATCTCCCAGTCGGGCGTGCCGGGCGCGGTGCCGAACTCCCCGACCGGGCTGGCGGCGTGGAAGGCGCCGCAGACGTACAGGCAGCGCGACCGGTCGACGCCGGTGGCCGCCAGGTGCTGGCGCATCCGGGTCCACATGTAGCGTTCGCGGTCGCAGTCACGGTCGTCGTGCCCGGGGTCGGCGGGTGGACGCAGGCGCCGGAACAGGCTGCCGATCAGCACCATGACCTGCCGGTACGTGTCGTAGTCGGCGTCGGCGAGCGGCTGTTCCACGTACTGGTCCCACCACTCGGACCAGTGCCGCACCCTGCCGTGGTGCAGCAGGTGGGACCGGAGTTCGGTGAACCGGGGCCGCAGGTCGCCGATGCCGATCCCGACCGCCTCACCGTGCAGGGCCGCCTCCTCCGCCGCGTCCTCTGCCGGCTCCGCCGCCGACTGCCCACCGCCCTCGTCCGGGGCGGCGTCGGTGTCGCCGGACTCCGGCCGGTCGCCGGCCGCCGGATCGGCCGACCCGGTGGGCGTCCACTGGAATACGTGGTCCGTCGACCGGTCCACCAGGACCAACTCCACGCCCGGGGTGTCGAGCGCGTACGCGATGGCCTGGTATTCCGCCGACGCCTCGCTGATCGGGGCGACGATGTTGAGCGGCGCCCAGGCCGGCGGGAAGCCGTCGAGGTCGGAGGCGAACGCCTGCAGGGCCACCGGCAGTCGGCAGTTGCGCAGCTCCTCCAGCAGCGGTCGCAGGTCCTCGCAGAGTTCCAGGTAGATGACGGCGGGCTGCTTCTCCCGCAGCCGGCGGGCCATCGCCAGCGCGGAGGCGGGCGAGTGGTGGCAGACCGGGAAGATCTCCAGCTCCTCCCCCAGCGCCCGGTCGACGTCGTCGACGATGCCGGTGAGGATGTCGGCCAGCGCGTCGGGACCACCGGCGAACGCGGCCGCGGCCGCCTCGAGCTGCGCACGCAGCGGGGCGAAGGTGCCCGCCGGCCGCCCCGGAGCCTCGGCGCGGGGAACGGAGACGCTCGCACTCATGACAGCGTCGCGATCGCCTCACGACCGCCTTCGAGGAACTCCGGCCACGGGCCGCCGTCGGACTTGCTGCGGGGCTCGACGACGCCGTGCCAGTACTTGTTGAGGATCGCCAGGTCCTCCGGGGTGCGCCGGGCCAGTGAGCCGACCAGCGAGCCGGCCAGGGTGGCCGCCCGCAGCGTACGGTCGCCGAAGAAATGACTGTGCAGGATCGCGTCCTCCAGCACACCGATCTGTTCGGCGGTGGAGAGCGCCGACTCCAGCCTCTGGTCGTCGCTGCCGGCCGAGGCCGCCGCCGCCCGCAGGTCCGCGAAACTCTGCAACAGGATGTCCAGCAGCGTCGGCGGCACGTCCAGCTCGATCCGGTGCCGGCGCAGCAGTTCGGTGGTACGGAACCGGACGATCTCCGCCTCGCTGCGCTTGTTCGTCACGACGGGGATGCGGACGAAGTTGAACCGTCGCTTGAGTGCCGAGGAGAGGTCGTTCACGCCCCGGTCCCGGCTGTTGGCGGTGGCGATGATCGAGAAACCGGGCTGGGCGAAGACAATGTTGTCGTCGTCGAGTTCCGGGATGGAGACGTACTTCTCGGAGAGGATGGAGATCAGCGCGTCCTGCACGTCGCTGGTCGACCGGGTCAGCTCCTCGAACCGCCCGATCACCCCCTGCTCCATCGCCGTCATGATCGGCGACGGGATCATCGACTCCCGGGACTGGCCCCGGGCGATCACCATCGAGACGTTCCAGGAGTATTTGATGTGGTCCTCGGTGGTGCCGGCGGTGCCCTGCACCACCAGCGTCGAGTTGCGGCAGATCGCCGCGGCGAGCAGTTCGGCGAGCCAGCTCTTGCCGGTGCCGGGGTCGCCGATCAGCAGCAGGCCCCGGTCCGACGCCAGGGTCACGATGCTGCGCTCGACGAAGCTGCGGTCGCCGAACCACTTCTGCGAGATCTCCCGGTCGAGGCCGTCGGCCCGCTCGGAGCCGAGCACGAAGAGCCGGACCATCCGCGGGCTGAGTCGCCAGGAGAACGGCTTCGGGCCGTCGTCGACCGACTCCAGCCAGTCGAGTTCCTCGGCGTACTTCACCTCGGCGGGGGCACGCAACATGTCGGTCATTCGGTGGGTCTCCTAGCTGAGGAAGTTCTTGAGTTCGAAGACGAGCTTGCGGATGTGGCCGGAGAGGACCGGCGCACCGAGATCCTTGAAACGCTGCCGGAACCACGGGTTGACGCTCTGCTGGCCGCCGCTGCTGACCGAGCCGACCGGGATCACCCGCACCCCGCTGCGGTGCGCCGCCGCCAGACCGTCGAAGACGCCCTGCGGATTCGCCTCGTAGTAGTCCGAGATCCACACCAGTACGGTGTTGCGCGGCTCGGCGATCTTCGGCCGCACCAGGGTGAGGGCGGCGGTGCCGTCCGTCCCACCACCCAGCCTGGTACGCAGCAGCACCTCGAACGGGTCGTGCACCCACGGCGTCAGATCCAGCGCCCGGGTGTCGTACGCCACCAGGTGCACGTCGACCTTGGGCAGCCCGGCGAAGATGGAGGCCAGGATGGTGCAGTTCACCATCGCGTCCACCATCGACCCGGACTGGTCGACCACCACGATCAGCCGGGCCGGGGTGGTCCGCCGGGCGGTGTGCCGATAGTAGAGCCGGTCGACGTAGAGCCGCTGGTCCTCCGGGCTCCAGTTGGTGAGGTTCTTCCAGATGGTCCGTTCCAGGTCCAGGTTGCGGAAGACCCGCTTCGGCGGCACCGAACGGTCGATGGTCCCGACGGTCGTCTGCTGCACCTGGGTTCGCAGTACCTCGGCGACCTCGTCGACGAAGCGCCGGATCAGCGCCTTGGCGTTGGCCAGCGCCACGCCCGACAGGTTGTGCTTGTCCCGCAGCAGTTGCTCGATCAGTGACATGCTCGGGGTCAACTTGCTGGCCAGGGCGCTGTTGCCGAGCACCTCGCGCAGCTGCATCCGACGCACCAGGTCGCCCTCGATCCCGGCGAGGACACCTGCCAGCTCCCCGTTGCCGGGCTCGGTCCCCACCCCCGACCCGCCGGGCCGGCCGCCGCGCAGCTGCCCCGGATCCAGCCCGAGCGCCTGCTCGAACCAGCCGGCGTCGGACTGCCAGCGGGCCAGCTGGGTGGCGGTGACGTTGCCCGAGCCGGTCGCGAAGACGTTGAGCAGCAGCTTCGACACCAGGGCGGCCCGGCGCACCTCGGCGGCGCCGACCCGCCCTGCCGGGGCGGGATCGCCGGAGGGAGCCTCCTCGCCGGACGGCCCCGCCATCAGGTCCCGCAGATCGGCGGCGAGCTCGGGAAAGCGCTGCACGATGGTGTCCACCGAGACCGCCGGATCCAGCAGCGCCGCCGGCAGTCCGAGGTCGTCGACGATCGCCACACTGGCCGACTCCAGCGCCGGCTGCTCGTCCCCGTCGAACAGGCGGGCCAACAGGCGCCAGTAGAGCACCTGCCGCCGGTTCTCGTGCGCGCGGGTCGGGTCGGGCGACTCTGCACTGTGCTGGTTCATCGGCGCAGCAACCGTCCCGCCCGCTCGCGGAGTACGGCCACCGCGTCCCCGGACCTCGCCTCGGCCTTGACCACCTTGGGATCCGTCGGGCCGAGCGCCCAGTCTCCGGTGTGCGCCTCCGCCGTCGCGCGTTTCACCGTGTGCCGTACGGCGAGCGGTTGCAGCCGCCAACCGCCGGCGTCCCAGCGGAGCAGGCCCAGACAGGTCGACGACCTGGCCACCAGCTCCGGGGTCAGCGGCGCGCAGGCCGGCAGCCGGGACACGTCCACCGGAAGGGACCGCCCACCGAGTTCCAGGGCGAGTCCGCCCCCGTCGCCGGTGGTGACCGAGTAGTCCTCCAGGAGGACCGGCTCGGCGATGCGTACCGGATGGCGGTCCAGCGGCGGGACGGCCGGGGCGATCGCCTCGGGCAGCCGCAGCCGGGCGGTGGCGAACGGGTCGGCCGGCTCGGCCGGCCGGGCCCGCTCGTCCCGCCAGATCAGATCACCGCCGGGCAGCAGCGACAGGTCGGTGATCTCCATGGCGTGCCGCCGGGCAAGCGCGCCGAGCAGCACCGGGTGGTCGGCGAGCAGTCGCCAGACCGCCGGGCCGACGATGGTCTCCACCTTCGGGGCCGAGACGCTGGTCCGGACCAGCCGCGGCGGCGCGCCACCGGCCGGTTCGAGCACGGCGTGCACCTGCACCTGGACCGCGGTGCCGTGCTCGTGCACGTCGGCGCCGAGCGGTAGCAGCCGTCCGGAGACCGCGGCGGCGGTCGGGCCGCCCGGCAGGCTCCCGGGTTGGGCCAGCAGCAGGCCCCGGGTCCACAGGTCGGCCCAGCGTCGGGTCGGGAGTCGGTCCATCGTCGCCACCGGCGCGCATCCGCGCAGCTCGGCGGCGAGACCGTCGAGGAGTACCGCCAGCCGGCGCAGCGACGGCACGGCCAGCACCGCGTCGAGGGTCTGCGCCGAGGCGGCGACCAGGTCGTGGTCGACTCCCCGCCAGCCCGCGATGGCCAGCTCGCGCAGCCACGACCGGCAGCCGGCCAGCACGTGCCCCGACGGCGACGGCGCGGGACCTGCCGGCGCGGCCGCCTCCCAGCTCGCCCGGGACCGGCCGAGCGCGGTGTCCAGCCGGGCGAGCAGCCCGTCGTGGACCGCGCCCAGCAGGGCCCACCGTCCGCCGGCCAGCGCGGTCAGGTGCTCGTCGGCGAGGGACCCCGCGACCACCTTCTCCACGGCCTCGCGCATTCGGTCGCGCAGTGGCGTCACCGCGAGGGCGTCGGCCAGCGCGGTCAGCGCCGCCCGGGGCTGCTCACCCAGCCGGGCGAGGCCGTGGGTGAGGCCGTGGTCGAAGCCGCCGACCAGACCGAGGGCCTCCTCGATCCCGGGGTCGGCGTCGTCGAGCCCGGCCAGTTGGGTGGCGAGCATCAGTCGACCGCCCTCGTCGCCGGAAACCAGTGCAGCTCGGGCAGTGGCTCGGTGCTGCCCGGCACCTCCAGGTAGGACAGGTGTCGCAGGAAGCGGCTGAAGACCACCGCCGCCGAGGTCGGCTCGTGCACACCGGTCAACCGGGCGGCCAGACCGGCGCCGGAGGAGCTCCCGTCGGCCACGTCGATCCGCAGGTAGCCGGCGACCCGCTCGACGCCGTACTGCAGGACGGCCTCGTCCAGCAGGGCGTGCAGGTGCTTGCAGGGCGCGCCGCGCAACCCGCCGCACGGACGGTTGTTGTTGGTGCTGCAGTTGAAGGCGTGGCTGCCGGCGGAGATCGACGAGACGTAGACCCGTTCGGCATCCGAACCGCTCGACACGACACCCTGCAATCGCCCGTCCGCCAGCTCGACGAAGGGGACCTTCGCCAGTTTGCGCGGCTGCACCGCAGGTAGCACCCGGGCCACGCTGCGCCGCTCCCACCCGACTTCGATCGTTCCCACGATCCCGCCTCTCTCGTTCGATGCCCCGAGAAGATAAAGGGATGCGGCGACATTTTCCGGTCGTCGGGACGGAACCGCTGGCAGCCGGATCGGAACCCGCTGGCGGCCGGATCGGAACCGCCGACAGCCGGGTCGGCCGATCCGCCGCCGCACGCCCGGACCACGGTTCCGTAGGGGTGCAGCGGTCAGTTTCTGGCCTGAATGTCAGGCAGACTTGCCGGCATGGCGAACACCAGCTCCCGGACCCTCCGCCTGCTCTCGCTGTTGCAGACCCATCGCTACTGGCCCGGCACCGAACTGGCCGACCGGCTCGGCGTCTCGGTCCGCACCCTCCGCCGGGACGTCGACCGGCTGCGCGAACTGGGCTACCCGGTCGAGGCGCACCGCGGCGTCGACGGCGGCTACCAGCTCGCCCCCGGAGCGGCGCTGCCGCCGCTGGTGGTCGACGACGAGGAGGCGGTCGCGCTCGCCGTCGGATTGCAGGCGGCCGCGCACGGTGCGGTCGCCGGCATCCAGGAGTCGTCGATCCGCGCGTTCACCAAGGTCGTTCAGGTGATGCCGCCCCGGCTGCGGCGCCGGGTCGACGCGCTGCACGCGATGACCGTGCCGGCGTTCTGGGGCGACGGTGCCGGGCCGACCGTGCAGGCGACGATCCTCACCACCGTCGCCCAGGCGTGCCGGGACGCCGAACGGCTGCGGTTCCGCTACACCGCCCGGGACGGGCAGCGGACCGAGCGGCTCGTCGAGCCGTACCGGCTGGTTTCGCTCGGCCGCCGGTGGTACCTGGTCGGCTACGACCTGACCCGGCACGACTGGCGCAGCTTCCGGCTCGACCGGCTGCACGATCCGGTCGGCACCGGGGCCCGGTTCCACCCCCGGCAACTGCCCGCCGAGGATCCCGCCACGTTCGTCCGGACCGGGATCGAGAACCTGCCCGCGCCGTACCGGGTCGAGGTGCTGTTGCACGCGCCGCTGGCCACCGCCGAGTCGCGGTTGGGCCGCTGGGCCAGCCTCGAGTACGTCGACGAGCGGCGCTGCCGGATGGTGATGACCGCCGACACGCTGGACTGGCCGATCATGGCGCTTGGCAGCCTCGGTGCGGAGTTCGAGGTGCTCTCCCCCGCGGAGCTGGTCGACCAGCTCCGGGAGTGGAGCGAGCGGTTCCGGCGCGGCACCGCGCCCGGCCCGGCGGATGGCGCGGGGTGAACGCCTTCGCACGCCATGTGCGACATCGGCACCGGGCGGATCGATAACCTTCGGTGATGCGTGGCTCGCCAGAAGACGACGGTTCGGCCGACCTCGATGACGTCGAGCGCCGGCTACGGGCGATCCGGGACGACCCGGAGAAGTCGACGACGCTCCGGGAGCTGGCGCAGTACCAGCTCGAACGGATCCTTGCGCTGCGGGCGGCGGGCGCCGACCGCGGCACCGGTACGCCCACGGTGACCGTGGACCGGCTCGGCCCGTTCCGGTTCTCGACGATCCCCGCTACCAGCGTCGTCGGCATCGAGGTCGACCGGGGAGCCGACCTCGCCCCGCTGGTGGCCGTCGTCTCCGCCGCCGAGATCCGCCGGTTGATGCCGCTGTTCGAGTACCTCCGGGCGCACGCCGCGCGCGGCGAGTCGATCCGGATCGACGTCCGGGACGCCTGCCTCGAACTGCTCGGCCACGACCCGTTCGCCCAGCTCGACGACTGCTGACGGCCGACCGCGCAGGCATGGCGGCCGGTTCCACGAGCAGGTCGGCGGCGAGCGCCAGCCGCCAGCCGGCGCTGCTGACGTATCTCTTCGGGGAGGTGCTGGACGGGCGCAACGCCCAGCTGGCCGACGGGGTGCGGCGGGCGCTCGGTCGCCAGCCCGGGACTTCCGCGACTTTGCCAGGCGAGCCGCCGCGACCGTGGCCCGGTCCGGGCGAGAGGCGGCGCGGGACGGATCAGGCGCTGCCGACCCGTTCCGGAGTGACGGGGCCGGGCGGCCCGGCCGGCTCCCCCGCCGCGCCGGCCGGCTCCACCGGCAGGTCGAGCGGATGCGCCAGCTCGTCCTGGGGCATCCGGGCCAACGCGATCGCCAGTACGGCCAGCGCGGGTGGCAAGAGTCCGGCAAGCGCGAAGGTCGCACCAAGTCCGACACCGGCGCTGACCGGTCCGGCGATCGCCATCGACAGCGGCATGAAGACCAGTGAGACGAAGAAGTCGAGACTGGAGACCCGACCCAGCATGTGCGCGGGCACCCGTCGCTGGAGCAGCGTGCCCCAGATGACCATGGGGGCGGAGAAGCAGATCCCGACGACGAACACCGCCACCGCGATCAGCCAGACCTGGCCGGCGAGACCGACCGCGACCAGCGGCAGGCAGCCCACGCCCCAGAAGAGGTTCATGACGGTCAGGTAGCGCCGGGGCATCCGGAACGAGGCCATCCCCAGCGACCCGATGGCGCCACCGATGCCGAAGGCCGCCATCACCAGAGCGTGATCACCGGGGCCGCCACCGGCACGATCCTTGATGACGAACGGGATCAGCACCTCGATCGGTCCCATGATCAGCAAGATGAGGACCGACGCGTAGAGCAGGGTGGCGAGCAGCCACGGCGTGCGGCCCATGTAGCGGAAGCCGTCGCGCAGGTCGATCAGGGTGGATCGAACCGGATGGGCCGCAGACGGCGCCCGGTCGTGCCGCAACGGCACCGGTCGCAGGGCCAGCAGGCACAGCACACCGGCGACCTCCAGCATGACCACCGCGAGCAGAGCCGCCCCCGGCGACCGAGCGGCGATCAGCACGCTGGCCAGCGCCGGACCGGCGGCCTGCATGATCGTCGGCCGCAGCATCCCCTCGACCCCGTTGGCGGCCATCAGGTCCTCGGCCGGCAGGATCGACGGCAGCAGCGCCGAGTACGCCGGGAAGTGGAAGCCGTTCCCGACACCGATCAGCAACGCCACCGCGCCGAGCTGCCACACGTGCAGCCGGTCGGTCAGGGACAGCGCCGCGACCAGGCCGATGGCGACGGTCCGCACCCCGGCCACCACGAGCAGGATCCGGCGCTGCGGGACCCGGTCGGCCAGGACCCCGCCGAACAGCGCGGTGGACACCATGCCGGCCGCCATCGCGGCGGAGACGAACGACAGCTGTCCGGGCCCGCCGCCCAGCGCGATGACCTGCCAGACGACGGCGATCATCCAGACACCGGCGGCGAACAGCGACATGGTCAGCGCACCGGCCAGCAACTGGTACTGACCGCTGCGGAATGGGCGCAGCGGCCCCCGCAGCCAGCCCGGTCCGCTCTCCCCCGTGGCGCCGTCCACTGCCCCGTCCCCCTCGTGTCACGACCGCTCGATGATGCCACGGCCCGGCCCCCCGGACCTCGGTGCCGCTCGGGCCCCTACCGGCCTCGGTCACCGGGGCCGGAATCCGCGCTATTGTCGTCGACGCCTCCGACACTTTCGGGACCGAACGAGGTGGATGTCCGGATGAACGGTTCGACCGCGGCAGGGCTGAACCCGAGCCTGCCGTGGAGCGGCACCGGCACGTTCCGGCTCCGGTCGTACGACGCCGCCCACTCCCGGCTGGTGCTGACCAGCCGCTCGGGCCGCGATCCGTCCGAGCACGTCGAGGTGGTCTTCGCGGGCGTGGAGTCGCTTCAGGTCCAGCGCCGGTACGCGGGACTCACCGTCGCGCTGGCGGCCGAACCGCTGCTGATGGTGCACCACCCGGCGGGCCCACTCACGCTCCGGCTGCTCCGGGTGGCACTCTCCAGTCCGTCCGGCACGGGCCTGGTGACCTGCTCGTGGGTCTCCGTCCTCCGGCGGCGACGGCCGGAGGACGGAGAGCTGTTCGAGACCGGCGTACTGGCCTCGTGCGGGGTGTCGGCGTACGGAGGCTCGGTGGTACGCGGCCCGGACCCGGAGGTGACCGGCCAGGGCGGTGCCGACGCAGCAGAGCACGGCGACCAGGCCGCTGTCGCCGATCGCGGTGCCGGTGAGGTCGCCGATCGCGGTGCGGGTGAGGTCGCCGATCGCGGTGCGCGTGAGGTCGCCGATCGCGGTGCGCGTGAGGTCGCCGATCGCGGTGCGGGTGAGGTCGCCGATCGCGGTGCCGGTGAGCGGGCCGCGCGACGTCTCGACGATCGGGAGGCAGGGCTGGCGCCCGGCGAACCAGCGTAGCCCGCCCGGCAACGCCTCGGCCCGGACGAACCGCCGCCGAGGAAGCGCGGCGGCCACCGCGATCAGAATGGTGCCGGCTCGGCGCCGGACGACCTCGGGTGCCCCACCGGACCGGCACCGTCGACCGAAGGATGTACCGGCGGATCGTCGCGGCGGGCGACGAGAAACCGGGTGTCGGACGACACGCTGGCAGCTATGCGGAGACGGATCTGGACCGGCGTCGGCGTGGCCCTGTTGATCGCCGCTCCGGTGGCGTTGGCGGTGTTCGGCGGGGCGGAGGTGCGTACCTCGGCCGATTCCGAGGCCCCGCCCAAGCCACTGGTCGGGATCGTCGCCGCCGCCCTGGTCGGGCTCTTGCTGGTCCGGCTCGTCCCGCTCCGGCTGCCCGCCATGCCGGTCGTCGGGACCGCCGACCGGCCGGCACTCGGCCGGCAGGCCGCCGGGCTGGTGGTGATCGCCCTGCTACTGCCGGCTGGGATCCTGGTGGTCGACCCCGGCATCTGGTACGGGCCGGTCAAACTGGCCCTCTTCTTCGGCGGCGCCGCGCTGGTGCTGCGCCGGTGGCCGATTGACTGGCGGGGCGGCCGGGCGCACCGGCGGGCGATCCCGACCCGGTGGTACTGGCTCGGCCCGCTACCCGCCCTGCTCGGCTGGGCGTACCTGCTCTACTACAGCCCGCTCGCGGGCAGCCAGGACATGTCGGGCTACCGCCAGTACGACCGGATCTACCTGCTCGCCGCCACCCTGTTGACCTTCGTCACCGCGAGCCTCGCCGAGGAGATCTTCTACCGGGTGCTGCTGCAGACCCGCCTGGAGGCGCTGTACGGGCGCTGGCCGGCGATCGTCGTCACCTCGCTGCTCTTCGCCGCCATGCACGTGCACCGGATCGGGGACGGTCCGCTGTGGGAGATGGTCGCGGTGATGCTCGCCTGGAATGGAGGATTCGGCGTCCTCGCCGGCTACCTGTGGGCTCGCCACCGCAACGTCTGGGCCATCCTCGCCCTGCACACCGCGGTCAACTCGCTCACCCTGCTGCCGCTGCTGGTCGGCTGAACGACGAACCGGAGGGTGCCGACGGACCGGACGCGGCGGGTGGGACACGCGCGGTCGGTCGCCCCGGAACGTGGTTCGCTGCGGTCGGCGCGGCCGTCCCCGGGCCGGCAGGGGACGACCGCCCGGCGGGCGAGCCGGTCCGGTCATGCCGGTACCGGGGTGAACCGGGCGACGTAGCGGCGCTGCCACGGCGTCTCCACCGCACCCCTGGCGTAGTGCTCGCGGACGAAGGCGACCGCCTGCCCGGCCGGGACGCCGTCGAGCACGGCGAGGCAGGCCAGCGCCGTGCCGGTCCGGCCCTTGCCACCACCGCAGGCGAACTCGACCCGTTCGTCGGCCGCCCGCTCCCAGGCCAGCCGGAGGGCGGCTCGGAAATCGGCGTGGTCGCGGGGCAGCCAGAAGTCCGGCCAGCGCACCCAGCGGCCCGGCCACGGGGTCTGGGCCGGTGGGCGACCCAGCAGGTAGACCCCGAACGTCGGCATCGGCCCTGACGGGAGTGCCCGGCGCAGGCCGCGACCTCGCACCAGCCGACCCGACGGCAGCCGCAGCACACCAGCGTCCGAGGGTGTCCAGAGTTCGGTCATCCCGGCAGTCTAGGTCGGCCCGGTCCCGCCCACCGCCCGCTCGCGGCCGACGCGGGGGGCGGAACCTGGTGGGCGCTGGTCGCTACTCGTCGATGATGGTGAACTCCCCATCTTCCCACCAGTAGGAATGGTGACTGTTCGACAGCCACACGATTCCCAGGAGCGAGTGGTACTCGTCCATCGTCGCAAGGGTGTTGGTGTCCCCGTTGCGGACGTACTGCACGACCGTGAGCGACGGGAAGTTGTCGCCCATGTCCCGGACCCGGGGGGCCGCGCCGTCGAATCCGACACTGATCGTCCGGTCGATCGACGGGCCCCAGGGCAGCACCGAGTTCACGGCATCGACCTCGAAGGTGATTCCGGTCCAGTCGGGCGACGGCTCCTTCTGGTTCCAGGGCCGCGGAGGTCCGGTCGAGGGGTATTCGTCCCAGCCGTAGATCGCCACCTCGTTGGCGTTGCCGCAGTCGTAGCACAGGTCGACGGCGTCGGTGCAGTCGTCACCCACGCAGGTCGGCCAGACGACCGTGGTGATCTGACCGCTGGACGTGTCCCAGAGGACCTTGATCTTGCTTTCGGCGTACGGCTCCACGTCGTGACCCCGGCCGTTGCCGTGGCCCTCCAGGAACGCCGGCCCGAACCACTCTGCGGCGATGTACAGGTCGACCATGATGATGCCCTGGTCGGTCAGGGTCGTGTACTGCGACTGCATCGTCTCGCAGTGCCCGCCGTCGGGCACGTGCACGCAGTCCATCAGCAGCATCGCGTCGTTGTAGTTCTGGCTGAACGCCGAATCGTCCCCCTGGCAGCTCCCGCTCACCCCACAGCCGCCACCGCCACCGCCGCCACCGCCACCGCCACCGCCGCCACCGCCGCCACCACCGCGACCGCCACCACGCCCGTCGGTGCTCCGGCCGCTACCGTCGCAGCCCGGGCCGCCCGGCGAGCACTCGGTCTCGTACAGCCCGGACGGGTCGGCCTTGCCCACCGGGTTGTTCGACGCGTAGGCGTAACCGTTGAGCTGCTGTGGATTGGTGTAGTCGGCGACCGGGTCGACCGAGATGAACCGGCCGATGACCGGGTCGTACTCCCGGGCGCCGATCGTGGTCAGCCCCACGCCGGCGTTGTCGATCCCGCCGATGAAGCCGCGCTGGTCGGGCCAGCTCGACGAACTGGTCGAGCGGGGGTTGCCGAACGGGTCGAAGCGGCGCACCGTCGCCGTCAGCGTGTCGCCGTTGACGATCCACTGGTTGGTGCCGTGGTGATCGCTGGCCAGCCACTGGATGTCGCCGGCACCGACCCGCATCCCGACGACGCTGTCGCCGTGCCGGTAGTACCGGGTGGCCGTCACGGTGTCGGTCGTGGCGGAGTAGGTGAGCTCGTAGCCCGCGACCCAGGCCGTCATGTCGCCGTCCGGGTCGATCCGCAGGATCCGGCTGCCGTCGGCGTCGTCGACGAACCTGGTGGTGCCGTCACCGTTCTCGACGGTCCGCACGCGTCCGGTCGGGGTCCAGGTCAGCGTGTCGACCTCGCCACCCCGGTCGATCGCGGTGGTGTGTCCGGCGGCGTCGTAGCGGAACGCCGTGTCCGCCGCGGCGTCGGCGTCGCTGGCGACCGACGTCACCGCGTGCGGGTCGTCCTGGCCCGCCGCCGGATACGAGTACCGGTGCTCGGCCCGCCCGGTCGGGCTCCACCTGGTCTCGGCGACGCGGTTGCCGGTGAGGTCGTAGGCGTAGGAGGACCAGTACGCCCCCGGCCCGCCGACCACACCACCACTCGGCGTTGCCGCACAGCCTCCGGTCCCGGCCTGCGCCCACGCCTCGGTCAACCGGCGCAGGTGGTCGTACCGGAAGCACTGCGTCTCCGGGTCCAGGTCGTCGGCGGTGTGCACCGGCTCGTCCGTGATCGACAGGATGTTGCCGGCGTCGTCGTACCGGTACGACAGCGCGGCGATCCCGTAGTTGGTGCCGGTGTGGTCGCCGACGGTGTCCTTGTCGAAGTAGAACCGGGCGACCCGGCCCGTCCCCTCCTCGTAGATCCAGGTCTGCCACGCCTGCCCGGAGGTGCCGCCCACGTCGTCGGGGTCGCCGAGCCGGCGTTGCAGCAGTTGACCGTAGGGCGAATAGACCGCCTCGTCGACATAGACGTGGCCCTCGCCGAAGTCGTCACCGTTGGAGGTGACCCGGACCGGCTGCCCCATCGAGTCGTAGTGGGAGATCATGGTCTCGGTGGCCAGCCCACCGGCGGCGACCGCCTGCGAGCTCAGCAACGAGCCATCCGGATAATAGGTGTACGACTCCCAGTACGTCCCGGCCAGTGCCCCGGCCGCCGCCGGCAGGTGGCTGTACACCTGCTGCGGCTGACCGTCGACGGAGTACTTGCGGATCTCCGTGCGCCACGCCTGACCGTCGACCCAGTGCGTGGCGGTGTGCGGGTGGCCGATACCGCCGGCCGCCCCGTCGTAGGCACGCTCGATCAGCAACTGCCCCGCGTCGACCGCGCCCTCCCACACCTGGGTCGGCCGGCCCAGCCTGTCGTAGACGTAGGAGAGCAGGGTGCCGTTGCCGTCGACGGTCGAGGTGACCTGCCCGGCGGTGTTGTAGGTCTTGGTGTTGGTGCCGGTGTCCGGGTCGCGCAGCACCGTGGGACGGCCGCGCAGGTCGTACTCGGTCTGCCAGCTGTTGCCGGCGGGGTCGGTGACCCGCTCCAGCGCCCCGGCGGCGTTGTAGCGGTAGGTGGTGGCGTCGAAGGCGCCGGTGGCCGCCCGGTCCCGGTACTGCCGCAGTTCCACGGTACGGCCCTGGGCGTCGGTCAGGGACGCGGTCGAGGTGCTGCCCTCGGGCACGATGGTGGTGGTCATCCAGTGCTCGTCGTGCCCGCCGTAGCGGTAGCTGGTGCGCCACCGCTCCTCGTCCTTGACCACGAAGATCTCGTCGGTGACCCGCCCCGCGTTGTCGTACCGGTACTCGGTCCGCGCCACGTCGTTCGGTCGGGTGATCCAGACCAGGTCGCCGGTGGGCCCGGACTGGTTGTTGAAGACCGGGTCGGACTCGTACCGCACCCGTCCGTAGGAGTCGTAGACGGTCTGCGAGATGAGCCGCCCACCGTAGGTCTGGGCCTGGACCTGACGGTCACGCAGCAGCGAGTCGTACAGGGTGATCTCGGTCAGGTACGACTCGTCCTGGATCATGGTCTTCGTGGTCACCGCGGTCGGTGCGGTCTGCGAGACGTCGTAGCTGAACAGCTTGCTTGCCGGGTCGGAGGCCGGGTCCCGGCCCGGGGTCCACACCGCCCTCGCCCGGCCCAACGGGTCGTACCGGACCGTCGTGGACCTGGAGTTCGGCGCGACGGTGCGGACGATGGAGCCCCACGCCGGCTCCAGGTGGCTGGTGGTGACGTGACCGGCGGCGTTGGTGACCGTGCTCCGGGTGACCGGTCCGGCGCCGGCCGGGGTGTACGCGGTCGTGGTGGTGTTGCCCAGGGCGTCGGTTTCGACCAGCGGCCGCCCGAGCGCGTCGTAGGTCGACTCGCCGATCGTGGCGTACACCGGAGCGCCGCTCTTCCAGTCCTCCACCGCCTCGGCCCGGGTGATCAGCCCACGGGTGGGCGCGGCGGTGTGCGAGGTGTGCCCGTCGTAGTAGGCGCGGGCGGCACCGAGCAGGTCCGCCGGCCGGCTGGGCGTCGCCGAGCAACCCACCGAGACTGCCTCAACCGACGCCACCGTCCCGAGCAGCCAGCTGGTGGTGTTGTCGGTGTAGGTGGTCCGCAGGCAGCGCTCGTCGCCGCTGACCGACAGGTCGCCGCTGTCGTCGACGGCCACCACCCGGCCGAGGGCGTCGTAGTTGTTCTCGGTCCGGGTGTGCCGCCAGGAGTTCGGGGACAGCCTGGTCCGGGTGTCGATGCGGGAGGCCCCGGCCAGGAAGGCCTCCAGCTTGCCGCCGTCGTAGCTGCGCACGGCGGTTCTGGAGTGCCAGTATCGGGTGGTCGAGGACTCGATGATGGTGGTGCCGTCGTACGAGGCGGTCTCCCAGACCATCCCGGCCAGCGCCCGGTGGTCGGCGGCGGTCTGGCCCTGCGAGTCCGTCACGCTCACCGAACGGGTGCCGCTCTTCTGCTTGTCCCCGTCGAGGCCGCGGAAGTAGCGGGTACGGGACCGGGTCTGCGCCCCCGGGTCGGCGGGGTCGCCGGTGCGGGTGGTCACCTGCGCGTACCCGCGCCACTGGTTCCAGTCCCGATCGTCGTCGTCGACGAACTCCGCGTCGTTCCACGCCCAGAGCGCGGCCGTGCCGCCGCCGTCGGTGGCGTAGTCGTAGAACGTCCAGACCGTGTCACCGCCGCCGGTCGCGTCCGACTCGGCGATCGACCGCACGACGTACTTGTGGAAGTACGCGTCGACCGGGTCGGCCAGCCCTTCCGGGGTGTACTTCACCGGATAGCACCGCCGGGCGTTCTGGTGGTGGTCGGCCGGCACGTTCCCCGGACCGCAGCCCGGCTCCGAGTAGTTGATGGTGGTCACGCCGCCGGTCTCGTTCTTGATCGAGGTGAGCCTCGGCCGCCAGATCGACGGCCACGCCTCGCCGAGGTCGACGCGGTTCTCGTAGAAGGTGCCGCCGAACTCCACCGCCGGCATCCGCTCGGTGCCGCCCACGTGCCCGGTGTGCCGCACGGCGGCCAGCCAGAGCACGACCTGCTCGGTGTCGCCGTAGTCCTTGAACTCGTGCGTCAACGCCCACGAGTCCACCTTGCGGAACCCGGACCCGTCGGCCACGTAGCTGGCCACCTCGGTCAGCCGCTTGCTGGAGAAGAACGTCGGCGAGTGGGTGTCGCAGTCCGTGCTCGATTCGCAGTGCAGGTCCCAGGGGGTGTCCGGCCAGTTGTCCTCGTCCGGGTCGCCGTCGCCGTCGCGGCAGTCCGCCAGGCATCGGTCCGAGACGGTGAACTCGATCTTTGCGGTCGGTCCGGCGCTCGAACCGTCCCGCAGGCCGTACTCGATCCGCCGCAGCCACGACTCCCGGTCGTAGCCGGCGGTCGAATCCTCCGACATCGCCGGCCCGTAGCGGCCGCTCGCGGTGCCGTAGGTGTAGCGGATCAGGTTGCCGTGCACGTCGACGCTCCTGTCCAGCAGCCACCGGTACGCCTGGTCGCAGCGCGAGCCCGCGAAATCACCGGACCGGTGGCACCGCTCCCCCGAATGGTTGCCGAAGACCGGCACGGTCAGCCGGCTCGACGACTCCGACGCGAAGTAGTGCCGGGTGCCGTCGGTGGTGGTCACCACCCAGCGCTCGGTGGAGGCGCCGTCCCGAGTCGCCGGAGCGCCCAGATGCTGGATCCGCCAGTTGGAGTCGGAGGCCATCCGCCAGGTCCCGGTGTCGTCGTCGCGCACCAGGGAGGTGTTGACACCGTTCAGCGCCAGGGTGACCGCCGGTGAGTCGTCCTTCCAGCACAGGTCGCCGGTCAGGTCGTCACCCTGGTTGCCGTCCTCCTCGGACTCCGCCGCGCAGGCCACGTAGGTCCGTTCGACGAAGCCCGGCGAATAGCTCCAGCCGTCGCCGATCCAGGACGCCTGGTTGTTCGTTCCGGACGTCCGCCCGTCGTGCGACGCCGAGGAGTACGCCAGGCTCAGCCCCGGCGTCGGCCCGACCGCCGGCGGCACCCGCAGACCGTACGCGTAGCTGAACGCCCCGGAGGCTCCGCCGTGCGTCCACGAACCGGCATGCGACAGGTCGGTGGCCGTCCAGTCGCCGCTGCCGGACGCGCCCGCCGGATCGGTCGGGCCGCCGCTCCAGTTCGGTGCCGCGTCCCGGAACGCCGAGCCGGCCCCGGCCACCGGCTGCACCGGGGTGGAGTCGAACGGCTGCGGACCACGCGGGAAGGTCTCCGCCCAGGCGGCCGCCGGCGCCGGCGCCAGCAGCACCGCGACCAGCGTGGCGGCAACTGATCCGGCAAGTGATCTGCGGTACATGTCCATGCTCCGCCTCATCGTCGTCGTCAGCACCTGAGGAGTCGTCACCGGCAGCGGGGAAGCCGTCACCGGTGCCTTTGGAGTTCTCGTCAGCACTTCGGGACCGTCAGCACTTCGGCACCGGTGCGGCCGAGATCTGGCCGATGATGTGATCGGGAACCCTGCCCTGCCAGACGACCACGTCGTCGACCGCGCCGTGCAGCCGTTGTCCGCGCCCGCCGTCCGCGGTGCCGGCCGCGCCGAGCAGCAGGGGTCCCGTTGCGTTCCACGGGCTCTCGGGTCCGGACCGGCTGGCGACCTGCTCGCCGCTGACGTACAGCCGCATCGCGTCGGAGTGCAGGTCGTAGACGCCGGCCAGGTGGTACCAGGTGTCCGGCTCGGGCGTCGGGCCACCGTAGGCGGTCAGCCAGGACGGGCTCGCCACGTCCCCGCTCATCATGACGAAGCCGAACTTCTGCAGGCTCTGGCTGTATCTCAGCCGGAAGGCCGTCGCCTGCTGGCCGGCCGCCGACACGATCGTCAGATCGGCGTCCAGCCGGTCGATCCGCACCCACGCCGAGACCGTGAACGAATCGTCGGTGGCCACGACCGGACCCGCGGTGGCGGCCTGCCCGGCACCGGTCAGCTCGAGCGCGCTGTCCGGGTCGCACGACCAGCCGTCGTTGAACCGGGTGTCCCCCTCAAAGCTGACATCGCGGCCGTGGCCGGAGGTGTCGGAGCCGTGGCCCATCAGCCGCCAGCGGCCCTGCAACTCCGAGGGCGGGGCCGGCCACGGGTCGTCGAGGTTGAAGGTCCGGTCGCCGCGCCAGACCCGCACGTCGTGCAGCATGCCCTGGAAGTGGTGTTGGTGCCCCTGACCGTAATCGGCGCAGCCCACGAGCAACGGCGCACCGGCAGCACCCGGATCCCCCTCCGACCGGGTGCCGCTGGACGTCCCGTCGATGACCACCTGCCAGCTGGCGCCGCCGCCGTACTGGACCGAGATCCGTTGCCAGCCCTCCCGGACCTTCACGTCCTGGCCGGGCGGCACGAGACGGGCCGGTGCCTGCCCGGCGGAGCCGCTGGCGGTGCCCCCCGCCCCCGGCAACCCGAACGCGGCGGGCGGACCGGCCTGGAGGAGACCGTCCTTGTCGACCACCACGACGAACCCGTCGCCGTCAGTGTCGAGTTGCGAGAAGAGCACCTGGTAGCCACCGGTGACCCGGACCGGTTTGACCCATGCGCTGATCCCGAACGCCGTGTCGGACGGGGCCACCGGAGCCTGGGTGGCCGCACAGGACTGGCCGTCGAGCACCAGCGCCCCGTCCGGACGGTGGAACGGGTCGAAGTCGTGTGCGGCGGAGTCCGGCAGCAGCAGGTCGCGGCCGAACCCGCTCGAGTCGGTACCGTCGTGCCGCATCTCCCACCGGGCGATCTCACCGAGCGGCAGCGGGTCGTTCAATCGCAGGGCGTAGCTCGACAGCAGCCCCTGCCACACCGCGACGTTGTCGACGGCGCCGGTGAAGAAGTGGCCGTGCGAGCCGGAGGCGCCCCGCAGGCAGCCCAGCCCGAAGGTGTCCATGCCGTTCCACGGCTCGAAGTCGACCGACTGCTCGGCGACCAGGGCACCGTCGAAGAAGAGCCGCTGCACCCCGGCGTCCGGATCGTAGGTGCCGGCGATCCGCAACCACTGGCCCCGGGCGACCGGGCTCACCGCGCTCACGCTGCGCCACTCGGCGTCCGTGCCGGGCGACGTCAGCAGCGAGAAGGACCACATGTTGGTGGTGGCGTTGTGCTGGATCTGGTAGGCCGAGTGGTTCTCGTTGCCCTGGGTGAGCAGCTTCGCGTAGCCGCTGGCGGCGTCCAGTCGGACGTTCAGCGACACCGAGAACGCGGCGTCGGTCCGGACCGTGGGGGTGGTGGTCAGGCAGGTACTCCCGTCCAGGTTCAGCAGCACATTGTCCGGATCGCCGCGATCGGGCCCGAACGCCGGGCCGGTCCCGGTCGACATGGTCAGGGCGGCACCGTTGCCGGAGTCGTCGACCAGGTCACCACCGAGCCGCCAGGCCCCCATCGCGGTGGCCGGGATGTCGCGGCCGACGAAGAAGGTGTACGTCCGCTCGTTCGACGTGTTCCCCGCGTTGTCCACGGAGCGGACGTAGAGCACGTGCCGGCCGGGCTCCGCGTCGGCCCGGGTGATGGTGGTCGACTCGGTCGGCGGCACCGAACGGTCGAAGGTCGGCGTGTTCCACGAGTACTCGTACCGCTTCAGTCCCGAGTGCACGCCGTTGACGATCGGATCGCTCGCCGAGACGCCGAGCCGCACGTTCTGGCCCTCGGTGTACGGGCCCTCCGGCGCGGTCACGGTCGGCACGCTCGGCTTGGTGGCGTCCACCTTGAAGTAGCAGGGATCGGTGTAGCCGGAGTTGACCGCCGAGGTCTGCCGGGCGTCGGCCCGGGCCTGCCAGGTGTACTCCCCGTCCGGCAGCGACGTGGTCACCCGGCGGTTGACCGTGGCATGCGAGCCGACCGGGTCGGGCGTGCGATACCAGAAGTAGTTGCTGTCCGCGCCCCGCTCGCGGATCCGCAGCCGCACGTAGACCGACTCCGACTCGTACGAGCGGGCCCGCACCGACATGGTCGGGTGCCGGGATGTCACCCACTGCGCCCGGGACAGGCTGGTCCGGCACGGCTCGCCGTTCAGCTTCCGCATGTCCGGCTGCGGCGGGTAGATGTAGTACGTGACGTGCAACGCCACCGAGCTGGTCCGGATCCGCCGCCAGGCGTTCCGGTCGTCCTCACTCGACGATCGCAGCCCGAACGAGATCGTGTCGTAGCGCTGGTCGGCCGCCGACTGCACCCGGCGCTTGACGTTCGCGCCGTCGAAGGACACCCACTCGTGCGAGTTGTCCGACCCGCAGCCGCCGGTGGTGTTCGACGACGGCACGCTCTCGGTCTGCAACTGGCTGCCGTACAGCCATGTCACGCCGTTCCACGACACACCGTTGGAGATCGCCTCGGTCCGCCACAACTGGAGCCCGTACGACCCGCAGCCGCCGGTGTGGGTCTGCAGGGCCTTCACGCTGGCCGAGGCGATGTACCTGCCGTTCAGCTTCCCGATGTCCAACTTGATCACCGAGCGCCACAGCCCGCACCCGTTGCCGCAGTTGCTCCAGGTGTTGTAACCCACCCGCATCCCACCGGCCCGCGGCCAACTGGAGTCGCCGGTCCAGCCGCGGCCGCGGGCCCCGGCGTACACGTTGGCCCACGCCTTGCGGGTGGAGGTGAACGGTGGGTCGATGTAGATCGGGTACGTCACGGTCTCGTCGGCCAGCATCTCCGGGTCCGGGATCAGCTCGATGCCCGGGGCGGTCACCTCGACCTCGACGTCGCCGATCCGTCCCGGATCGGCCGGCGGCTCACCGGCCACCGCGGTGCGCGGTGCGGTCGCGGCGGCACTCCCGTCACCACCGGCGACCGAGGAGTCCCACATGATCCCCTGACCGGCCTCGAAGATCACCGCACCGGTGTCGTCGACCACGTCGATCCGGCCGGTCTCGGCGTCCTCGACCACGTTCAGGCCGACGGTGTCGACCCCGATCACGATCTCCGCCAGCGCCGGCGAGGCCGCCGCCTCGGCGGTCTTGACCACCAGCACCCAGGAGAACCCGACGGACTCCGCCTGAACCGCCAGGTCGACGCCGGGCAGCAGCTCCGGATAGGTCGCCACCGGGCCGTTCAACACCGGAGTCGGCAGCACACCACCCGGCCACTTCAGCGAGAGGGACCCGCCATCGGGGTCGACGGCGGTCACGAAGGTGTCACCACCCCCGGCCCCCACGACAATGTCGATCACCGTCGCGGTCGAGGCGGCCGACCCGTCCGGACGTACGGCGAACGTCGGATCGATGTCCACCCATTCTCCGGCGTCATCGCGCACCCGGTACGGCTCCACGGCGATCTGTGCGTCCAGCACGCCCGCCGGGGTGGCGAACACCTGCCGGTCGACGTCGCGCAGCCCCAGCACCTCCACGTTGACGCCGCAGGCCAGCGCGTACCGGTACGCGGTGAACTCGTCCTCGGCGGCCGGGGCACCGTCGAACTCCGGACACTCCACGGGCGGAAGCTCCTCATCGGGCGGCTCCGCCTGGACCTGCGCCTGGGCTCGCGCCTGCGCCTGGACCTGCGGCGGGGCGACCACGATCCCGGCCGGCATCAGCCCCACCGCTACCGCGACGGCGAGCCAGGATCGGACACGGGTACGGGCACGTATGGGGGTTCGGGTCAACGACGAGGTAGACAAGGGGGTTACCTCACAAACCGACGGACACGCAGGCATGAGCCCGACAACCGAGGCCGCCGGACCTCCACACGCTAGGCGCGGCCAGTTGAAGCCGGCTTGAAGCGCGCTTCAATCGCGGCTCAACAGTGGCGCCGCCTGATCAACACAGTCCGTCGTACGCCTGCGGAGATGTCCTATCCTGGCTGCCGATCCGGGGGGAGTGGGTGGACGGTGATGCGGTTTCGGGTGTTGGGGCCGATGGCGGCGCACAACGAGCGCGGACCGGTACCGCTCGGACCGGCGCGCCAGCGCACGGTGCTGGCGGTGCTGCTGGCGGAGCGGACCTCGACGGTCTCGGTCGACCACCTGGTGGACCGGGTGTGGGGTTCGGCGGCCCCGGAACGGGCCCGGCAGATCCTGCACACATATCTCTCGCGGCTCCGCAGCGTGCTCACCGAGGCGGGCGGGCCGACGCTGACTCGGCAGGCCCGCAGCTACCGGCTGGCGATCGACGAGTCGGCGGTGGACCTGCACCAGTTCCGAGCCCTGGCGGCGCGGGCGAGGCAGGAGGCGGACGACGAGCGCGCCGAGGCCCTGTGGCGCGACGCGCTCGCGCTCTGGCGGGACGTCCCGTTCGCGGACCTGGACAACGACTGGCTGCGCGGGGTGGCGGTGGCGCTGGAGGCGGAGCGGCTCGCGGCCATGCTGGACCGCAACGATCTGTCGCTGCGCCGGGGCGACCATGCCCGGCTGCTGCCGGAGTTGTCGGTCGCGGCGGGCCGGCACCCGCTGGACGAGCGGCTGGCCGGACAGTTGATGCTCGCGTTCTACCGGTGCGGCAGGCAGACCGACGCGCTGGCCGGCTACCGCCTGCTGCGCGAGCGGTTGGCTGACGAGTTCGGCAGCGATCCGGGACCGGCGCTGCGCGACCTGCACCAGCGGATACTCCGGCAGGACCCACAGCTTGACGTACCGCCGGCCGCGGATGCGCCGCCGGCACCGGTCGCGGACGCGGTTCCGCAGCGGCCGGAGCCGACCGACCAGCGGGAGTGCCCGGCGGTCGTGGACCCGCAGACCGGCGCCCCGGAGCAGCCGGAGACTCCGGCCGCACCGGTTGTCGCCGTGCCGGCGCAGTTGCCGGCCGACATCGCCGGCTTCGCCGGGCGGGCGGCACCGCTCCTCCAGCTCGACGCACTGCTCGGCCCGGCCGGCGCCCCAGCATCCACTGTGGTGATAACCGCGATCGGCGGCAGCGCGGGGATCGGCAAGACCACCCTGGCGGTGCACTGGGCACACCGGATACGCGACCGGTTTCCCGACGGACAGCTGTATCTGAATCTGCGCGGCTTCAACCCGGCCGGCCAGGCGATGAGCCCGCCGGAGGCGCTGCGGGCGCTGCTGGAACTCCTCCAGGTACCGCCGCAGCGCATTCCGACCAGCGTCGAGGCGCAGACCGGGCTGTACCGTAGCCGGCTGGCGGGTCGCCGGATGCTGGTAGTGCTCGACAACGCCCGCGACGCCGACCAGGTGCGGCCACTGCTGCCCGGTTCGCCCCCCACCATGGTGCTGGTGACCAGCCGCAACCAGCTCGCCGGCCTGGTCGCCACCGAGGGCGCACGGCCGATCCGGCTGGACGTGCTCGACGCCGCCGAGGCCCGGGGCCTGCTGGTCGGCCGGCTCGGGGCCGAGCGGGTAGCGGCCGAGCCGGACGCCGTCGACGAGATCGTCAGGGCGTGTGCCGGGCTGCCGCTCGCGCTCGCGATCGTGGCGGCCCGCGCCGCCGCCCGGCCCGGATTCCGGTTGGCGGTGTTCGCGGACGAACTCGCCGACGCGCGCAGCCGGTTGGACGCGCTGGCCGGTCCGGACTCCGCCACGGACGTGCGGGCGGTGTTCTCCTGGTCGTACCAGGCGTTGAGCCCCTCGGCGGCCCGGCTGTTCCGGATGTTCGGGCTGCACCCCGGGCCCGACATCAGCCGCGGCGCAGCCGCCAGCCTCGCCGGCGTGCCGCTGTCGCAGGTCCGCCGCCTGCTGACCGAACTGGACGCCGCACACCTGCTCACCGAAGGCCAGCCCGGCCGGTACACCTGCCACGACCTGCTCCGGGCGTACGCCACCGAACTTGCCCAGGACGTCGACACCGAGCCGGAGCGACGTGCCGCCCGACACCGGACCTTCGACCACTACGTACACACCGCCGTCGCGGCGGCGCAGCTGCTCAACTCGTACCTGAAGCCGATCGACATCGCCCCGGCACAGTCGGGCGTCACACCCGTGCCGCTGGCCAGCTACGACGACGCGTTGCGGTGGTTCACCGACGAGCGACCGGTACTGCTCGCCGCGATCGCCGAGGCCGCCAACGCCGGGTACGACACGCACAGCTGGCAGCTCGCCTGGGCGCTGCGAGACCTCCTGGAGCGCCGCTGCCACTGGCATGCCCAGCTGCAGATCCAGCAGACGGCGCTCGCCGCGGCCGAGCGTCTCGGCGACCCGGCGCTACAGGTCAACCCGCACACCATTCTCGGTGTCACCTACCGGCACCTGGGCCGTTACCCGGACTCCCACGCCCATCTCCAGGACGCCCTCCGGCTGGCGGGCGCCGTCGGTGACCAGCGCGGTCAGGCCGGCATCCACGGGGCGCTCAGCCTCAGCTACGAACGGGAGGGCCGTCACCTCGACGGTCTGAGGCACACCCGGCGGGCCATGGACCTGTACCGCGGCCTCGGCGATCCGATCGGGCATGCCCTGCACCTCGGCAATCTGGCCTACTTCCAGGCTCTCCTCGGGGACTACCAGCAGAGCCTCGTCTCATCCCGGGAGGCACTCGGGCCGCTGGAAGAGCACGATCACCGCAACGGGCAGGCCCACGCGTGGGATTCCCTCGGCTTCGCACACCACCGGCTCGGTCAGCACCGGGAGGCGATCGCCTGCTACCAGCGCGCTGTCGCGCTCTTCCGCTCCATCGACGACCGGCATCCCCAGGCGGCCAGCCTCACCTGCCTGGCCGACGTCCACCACGCGACGGGTGACATCGACGCGGCCCGCGACGCCTGGCAGCAGGCCTTCCTCCTGTTGGAGGAGATCGGCCACCCCGACGCCGACGACCTGCGTAAGAAGCTGGAATCCGCGGACCTGGGCCGGTCGGAGCCACCCGGGTTCCGCCGCTAGCGCTGCCGCCGGCCGCCGGGGCGCTCGCCGCGGTCAGGTCGCGGGCAGCACCCCGGCAGCCGCGCCGGGACCCTTCGCCACGGCGTCGGGTGCCGCTGCCGGGCTTTCCGGGCGCAGATTCCGGCCTCTTCGGTACGCGGTGTCTATTCGGTACGCAGTGCTGTGGCGGTGCGGGTGCGGGCGGCCCAGCCGGCCGGAAGGAGCGCGCCGAGCACGGCGATCAACAGCCCGCCGAGACCGAAGAGCGCCAACTCGGCGGGGTGGTAGATGTCGATCACCGAGGCGGGCAGGTTGAACCCCGCGGCATGGCCCATCTCGGCGACCGTCACCCGCTGCATGATGACGCCGACGGGCACGCCGATGGCACCACCGATCAGGCCGGTGACGACGACCGAGGAGATGACCATCGTGATGGTCTGCCGCGGGGTCATCCCCAGGGCCTTGTGCACCCCGAGATCGTGGACGCGTTCCCGGGTCTCCAGGACCACCATGTTGAGTACGCCCAGCGCGGCCACGGTGACCAGCATCAGGGTGAGCAGGCCGGTCAGCGCGTTGATGATCAGGAGGATCTCGTCCGCCTCCTGTTCGGCGACCTCCGCGGTGGCGTCCACCGACGCCAGCGCGGCGTTCAGCGCCGTGACATAGCCGGCCGGGTCGGTGCCCGGGCTAAGGGTGATGTGGTACTCCAGGGGCCGCAGGTCAGGTTGGCTGGCCGCGAGTGTCTCGGCGGCGGTGAGGACCTGCATCCCCCTGGACTCGATGTTGAAGACCTCACCGACGATGTGCGCGTTGATCCGGGTGCCGTGGTCGACCAGGACGACGCTGTCGCCGACCCGGGTGCCGGTGGCGGTCAGGAACGGTCGGGCAACCACGATCTCCCCGGGTTGGCTGAACCATCTGCCGGAGATCATCTGGTAGCCGTACGCGGAGCCGTCGCCGGTCAAGGCGAGGATGTCCAGCGGAGTGGTGAGTCCGGGGGTGGTCAGCTCGGTGTACGCGACGCCGCTGTATCCGCTGGTCCCAGGCTGTGCGGTGATCGCCCGGACCACCACCACCGGGTCCGGCGGTGGCGGCGGCTCCCACTCGACCCGCCGCGGGCCCGTCGGGGCCTCCTCGGGTGGCGGCCCGGACATCGGTGAGCCCGGGTGGATGACGACGTCGCCATGGCTCTCCGTGGCCTGCACCTCGTTCAGTGAGGCGCCCAGGCCGACGGCGAAGGTCGCGGCGGCGGCGCCGAACGCGATCGCCGCGACGATGGTGGCCGACCGGAGCGCCCGGGCGAACGGCTGGGCCAGACCGAGGGTCACGGGTCGGGGCAGCGGGAGCCGCGCGGCCAGCCGCGCGGCCCACTGGCCCTGGTTCGGGCCGGGGGTGCGGCCGACCGCGAGCACGTCGACGGTGCGCAGCCGCCCGGCCCGGGACGCCGCCACCCAGGCGGTGGCGGTGACCACGGCCAGCGCCCCGACCAGCGCCAGGAGGTTCACCCAGCCGGTGACCCCGGTGTCCGTCGTGCCGTAGACCTCGTTGGTCTGGGTCAGGACCAGAACGGTCAGGAGGTTGCCGGCCAGGACGCCGAGCAGGGCGCCGACCACGGCTGGGACCAGCGCCTGCACCGTGTACGCCCGAACCACCTGGTGCGGGGTGAACCCGAGGGCCTTGAGGATGCCGATCCGGTGTGTTCCGGTGCCGACCGCCCCGGCGATGACGTTGCCGATGATCAGGACCGCCATGAGTACGCCCAGCACCCCGAAGGCGATGAGGAACGGCCCGAACAGCAACGTGCTGCCAGCACTGTTTGCCCTGGTGGTGAGCCAGGACCGCGCTCCGGCCAACGCGCCCGCCGGCACGCTCGCCTCGATCGTGTCCCGAGCGGAGTCGATCTGTGCGGCGGTGTCGCTCGCGGCGAGCCGGTAGAGCATCTGGTACCCCGGCGCCGCGCCCGGGGCGGTCAACGCCGCGACCTGTTCCGGGACCACCCAGCCACCGGCGGTCCCGCTGACCGACCGGGCCAGCCCGACCACCGTCAGGGTCGGTCCGCCGGCCGGCTCCGACAGCGGCAGCGCGTCGCCCACCTGTGGTTGGAGACTCGCCGGGCGCCGGTGGTCGACCTGAAGCACGATCTCCCCAGCGCCGCTCGCCCACCGTCCCTCGGTCACCGTGACGGCGTCGACCGGTCCACCCGGATCGGCCCGCCCGACCACCGTGATCGGCTCGGCCGGCGGGCCCTGATCGACGATCGGGGTGATCGTCGCGGTCGGGAACGGGCCGTTCGCCGCCGCGACCCCGCCGGCCCCCGCGGACGCCGACAGTTGCGCCGCGGTGACCTTGGACCCGTCGAACTGCGCGGTCAGGTGCGCGCCGTGCTGCTGGTCGAAGGCCCGGTCGAAGGGGGCGGAGGAGGCCACCATCAGCGAACCGCCGAGTACCCCGGCGGTCACCGCGATCATCACCACCAGCGCGACCACCAGCGTCTGCACCCGGCGACGGCCCACCCCGGACCGGACCACCCCGCCCAGTGCACTCATCGGACCGGCTCCGCCGTGCGGTCGGCGGCGATCCGACCGTCGACGAGCTGGACGGTACGGGTCGCGCACGACTGCGCCAGGGCCAGGTCGTGGGTGACCAGGACGATGGTCTGGCCCTCGGCGTGCAGGGTGTTGAGCAGGTGCCGGACCTCCTCGCCGGAGGCGGTGTCCAGCGCGCCGGTCGGTTCGTCGGCGAGCAGCAGTGCCGGCCGGTTGACCATGGCCCGGGCCACCGCGACGCGCTGCCGCTCACCGCCGGAGAGCCGGCCCGGGTAGGCGGCGGCGTGCCGGTCGACGCCGAGCAGGCCGAGCAGGTCCATGGCGCGACTCCGGGCGACCCCACGGGCCGTCCCGGCCAGCTGCGCCGGCAGCATGACGTTGTCGACGACGGTCAGGTCGTCCAGGAGGTTGAAGAACTGGAAGACCATTCCGATCTTCGCCCGTCGGTAGCGGGCCGACGCGGCCTCGCCCAACCTGTCCACGCGCACCCCGGCCACCGTCACCGTCCCGGCGCTCGGCCGGTCCAGGCCGGCGACCAGGTTCAGCAGCGTGGACTTGCCGCTGCCGGACGGCCCCAGGATCGCGACCGACTCCCCGGCGGCGATCCCCAGCGAGACAGCGTCCAGCGCCGGTGGCCCCTCGTCGTACCTACGACTCACGTCGTTCAACTCGATCAGCGGCGCGCTCATGGCGGCTCTCCTTCCACTCGGGCACCTCTGGCGCCTCGATCTCCAGGCACGTTCCGGTCAGCCCTCCAGGCACTTTCCGGCCAGCCGCTCGAAGCTAGGTCCGGGCCGGGCCGGTGGGCGTCGGCCACCGGAGCCAAATCCGGTACCGACCCGGGATGAGACGGGTCGACGTCATCCCTGCGGCGTAGTCGACGGGGGTATGCCGGGTGGTCAACGCGGTGGATGCCGCCGGCCGGGGGCGGTGGGCGAGAATGGCCCGGTGGTGAACGGCGCGCTGGCAGACCGGCTCCGGGCCCGGCTCAGGCTGCTGTTGCGTCCGTCGGGCCCGCTGCCGACGCTCTCCTGGCGCGGCCGGGTCTTCGACGTGATCCTGGCGCTGGCGTTGCTGCTCGCCGCGATCGTGGAGGGCGACGGCCAGGACGGAGAACACCGGCCCCCGGAGTTCGAGTTCGATTTCCGGGGTCCGTACGACCCGGTCCCGCCGCCGGCCCCGGTTCCACCGCCCGCTCCGGGCCTGCCCCCAGGGTTCGGCCCGGAGCCGGACCCGGGTCCGGCGAGGCTCGAACCGTTCCTGCCGATCGAGGACTACGAGCTCGGCCAGACGGTCGTGGTGCTCCTCCTGGTGGTACTGCCGCTGGTGTTCCGCCGCCGCTATCCGCTCGCGGTGCTCTGGTTCGTCCTCGGCACGGCCCCGCTGGTCAGCGACTACAACGCCGCGTTGCGGGTCTCCTTCTACGCCTGCGTCATCGCCGCCTACACCGCCGCGGTGTACAGCCCGTACCGGCTGCCGGCGCTGGCGAGCCTGCCCCTGGCCGCGTTCCTCTACACCCAGATCCGGGAGCCGGCGGTGCCCACCGTCCCGGACAACGCCGTCCCGTTCCTGATCCTGGTGCCGATCGTCCTCGCCGCGAACGGGCTGCGCCAGTGGCAGCGGCGTGCCGACGAGGACCGTGCCCGGCTGGCCAGGATGGAGCACGAGCAGGCGGAGGCGCTGCGCCGCGCCGCCGAGCACGAACGTGCCCGGATCGCCCGCGAACTGCACGACGTGGTGACGCACAACGTGAGCGTCATGGTCATCCAGGCCGGAGCCGCCCGCAAGGTGATGCCGACCAGCCCGGACCAGGCCCAGCAGGCGCTGCTCTCGGTCGAGGCCGGCGGTCGGGCCGCGATGGCCGAACTGCGTCACGTCATGGGGCTGCTCACCACGGACAGCGACGGCGGTGACCCGGCCGCCACGGACGGCCTGACGCCGCAGCCGGGCCTCGACCGGCTGCAAGCGCTGGTGCAACGGGTGCGCGACACCGGGACACCGGTCGAGCTGACCGTGACCGGTCAGCCCCGTCCGCTGCTGCCGGGAATCGAACTCACCGCCTACCGGGTGGTGCAGGAGGCGCTGACCAACACTGTCAAGCACGCCACCGGCGCGACCGCGACGGTCCTGCTGGAGTACGGCACCGACGAGCTACGGGTCGAGGCCACCGACACCGGTGGCACTCCCGGCGCCTCCGCCGGTACCGGCAACGGGCGCGGCCTGATCGGCCTGCGCGAGCGGCTGGCGGTCTACGGCGGCACCCTGCAGGCCGGGCGACGTCTCAGCGGCGGCTACCGGGTCGCCGCGTGGATCCCCCTGGAGGCGCCATGACCGCACCGCTGCGGGTGGTGGTGGCGGACGACCAGGCACTGGTCCGTACCGGCTTCCGGATGATCCTCACCGCCGACGGCATCGACGTGGTCGCCGAGGTGACGAACGGTGCCGAGGCCGTCGACGCGGTCCGGCGAACCCTGCCGGACGTCGTCCTGATGGATGTCCGGATGCCGGAGATGGACGGTCTGGAAGCCACCCGGCGGATCCTCACCGGCGGCACCGGCGACCCGCGCGTGATCATCCTGACCACCTTCGATCTCGACCACTACGTCTACGCGGCGCTCTCCGCCGGCGCCAGCGGCTTCCTGCTCAAGGACGTCACCCCCGAACATCTGGTCGCCGCCGTCCGGATGGTGCGCTCCGGCGACGCGCTGCTGGCCCCGGCCATCACCCGGCGGCTCGTCGAACGGTTCGCCCGGCGTAGCGCCGACCCCGCCGCACCGCACCGCGACCTGTCCGCGCTGACGCCACGCGAACTCGAGGTGCTGCGGCTGCTGGCCCAGGGGCTGAGCAATGCCGAACTCGCCGCCCACCTCCACCTGTCCGAGGCGACCGTCAAGACCCATGTCGCCCGCATCCTCGGCAAACTCGGGCTCCGCGACCGCGTGCAGGCCGTCGTCGTCGCCTACGAGACCGGCCTGGTCAGCCCCGGCCGCGGCTAGGACGTGACCGTCCCCTCTTGCCTCGGTTTGACCCGCACGCCACCCTGTTAGGCATGCGGGCGGCCCTGTTAGGCATGGCGGCGGCATGGTCGTAGCCCGCGATAGCGCAAACGGCGTCAGCGCTTTCCGGAGCTCCGGTGACGGGGGCGCCGACACCGTACGGCTGGAGATCCTCGGCTCGGTACGAGCCTGGCGCGGAGAGCACCAGATCGCCTTCTCCGCCCCCGGTCAACGGGCCGTGCTCGGCCTGTTGGCGCTGGCCGCCGGCCGGCCGCTGCGCCGGGCCGAGATCATGGACGCGCTCTGGGACGACAGCCGGCCGCCACCTACCGCCATCAACGTGATCCAGACACACGTCAAGAACCTCCGTCGACTACTCGAACCGGGCCGGCGTACGCACACCGCCAGTGCCGTCCTGCCCCGGGTCGGCGACGGGTACGCCATCGGCGTACCGGCCCGCAACCTCGACCTGTGCGTGTTCCGGGAACTCGCCGGTGCGGCGGCCGAGGCGCACCGCCGCACCGACCTGCCCGGTTCGGTCCGGCTCTGGCAGCGGGCGCTGGCGCTGTGGCGCGCCGGGCCACTGGCCGACGTTCCCTCCCTCGCCAACCATCCGAGGGTCGTCGCGTTGGCCGAGGAACGCCGGGAGGTGGTCCGCCGGTACGGCGAGGTCATGATCACGATCGGCCGGGCCGCCGAGGTGCTGCCGGCGCTGGAGGAGGCGGCCGCCGGCAACCCGCTCGACGAGACCACCCAGGCACTGCTGATCCGGGCCTACCACGCGCTCGGGCGCCGGGACCGGGCCGTCACGGCCTACCGGAAGGCGCGCGAGCGCCTCGTCGAGGAGCTGGGGGTCGAACCGGGGGCCGAACTCGCCACCGCCTACCGGAACGCGCTGCGGGCCGCCGTGCCCCGCACCGCGACACCGGCCGCGGCTGCCGGCGCGGGCTCCGGCCGCGACACCGGACCGGCCGTACCCGCGCAACTGCCCGCCGACGTCGCTCGATTCAGCGGCCGGACCGCCGAACTCGACAGGCTGGACAGGCTGCTGACGCGGTCCGGGCGGGACGGCCGGGCGGACCCGGGACCGGTCCCGGTCGTCGTGCTCGCCGGTACCGCCGGCGTCGGCAAGACCGCGCTCGCACTGCGCTGGGGGCACCACGCCCGGCACCTGTTCCCGGACGGGCAGCTCTACGTCAACCTGCGCGGCTACGACGTCGACCGGCCGATGCCGCCGCAGGAGGCGCTGGCCGGCTTCCTCCGCGCGCTGGGGGTGCCCGGCACCGAGGTGCCGTTCGAACTCGACGAGTGCGCGGCCCGGTACCGCAGCGCACTGGACGGCCGGCGGATGCTGATCGTGCTCGACAACGCGGCGTCGGTGGCGCAGGCCCGCCCGCTGCTGCCCGGCGGCGGCTCCTGCGCCACGCTGGTCACCAGCCGGGACACCCTCGCCGGGCTGGTCGCCCGGGACGGTGCCGAACGGATCGAACTCGGGCTGCTCTCCAGCGCGGACTCGGTCGAACTGCTCTGGCGCACCCTCGGCGACCGGGTCGCCCGCGAGCCGACCGCCGCCGCCGCGCTCGCCCGGCACTGCGCCCACCTGCCGCTGGCTCTGCGGGTCGCCGCCGAACTCGTGCTCACCCGGCAGACCGCACCGCTGGCGGTACTCGTCGCCGAGCTGGCCGACCAGCAGCACCGGCTCCGGCTACTCGACGCCGGCGGTGACCCGCGCACCGGCGTACGGGCCGTGCTGTCCTGGTCGTACCAGCAACTGCCGGCCGCCGCCGCGCGCGCCTTCCGGATGCTGGGGGCGCATCCCGGCCCGGACGTCGACCGGTACGCCGCGGCGGCGCTCTTCGGCACCGGACCGGAGCCGGCCCGACACCTGCTCGACACGCTCGCCCGGGTGAACCTCGTGCAACCGGCCGGCAGCCACCGGTACACCTTCCACGACCTGCTCCGGGCCTACGCGGCCGAACGCTGCGCGGCCGACGAGCCGGCCTCGGCCGCCGACGCCGCCGTCGACCGGCTCTTCGACTACGAACTGGCGGCCGCGACGGCGGCGATCGACACGCTCTACCCGGCGGAGCGGCACCGCCGCGCACCGGTCGACCTGCCGCCGGTCCCGCCGCCGCCAATGCCGGACCCGCAGGCGGCCCGGGAGTGGTTGGACGCCGAACGCCCGACGTTGGTGGCCACGGCGGTCCGGGCCGCCGAACGCGGCCGCTCGGCACACGCGGTACGGCTGACCCTGACCCTGCTGCGCTATCTGGAGAGCGGCGGCTACGTCGCCGAGGCCGAACGGATGCACACGCACGCCCTGGCCACGGTCCGCCACTCCGGCGACCGGGTCACCGAGGCACACCTGCTGACCGGGCTCGCCGTGATGTACGCCCAGCAGGGCCGGTACGCCCCGTCGATCGCCCGGCTACGCGAGGCGGTGGTGCTGAGCAGGGAAGCCGGCGACAGCGCCGGTGAGGCACGGGCGCTGGGCAACCTCGGCCACGTGCAGCAGCGCCAGGGCCGGTACGACGAGGCCGCCGAGGCGCTGCGGGCGGCGCTGCCGCTCTGCCGGCGGGCCGGTGACCCGGCGGGTGAGGCGCGGGCCGGTGGCAACCTCGGGCACGTACTGCTGCGGCAGGGCAACTACCGCGAGGCCGGGGTACGCCTGCGGACCGCCGCCGTGCTCTGCCGGCGGATCGCGGACGCGACCGGCGAGGCGTACGCGCTGACCAGCCTCGGTGACCTGCACCTGCGCGCCGGACGGCTGCTCACCGCCGCCGGTCGGCACCGACGGGCGCTCGCCCTGTTCGAGGCCGTCGGCGACCAGGCCGGCAAGGCGCTCGCGCTGGACGGTCTCGGCCGGGTCCGGCTGCGGCAGGGCGACCACCGGGCGGCGCTGGACCTGGTGGAGCAGGCCCTGACGTTGCTGCGCCGGGTCGGCGAGCGGGCCGGCGAAGCATCGTCGACAAACAGCCTCGGTGAGGTGCTGCACCTGCTGGGTCGGCCCGGCCCGGCCCGCGCGCAGCACCGCACCGCGCTCGGCCTGGCCACCGAGATCGGGGACGCGTTCGAGCAGGCCCGGGCGCACGCCGGGCTGGCTCGGGCCTACCAGGCGGTCGGTGACGGTGAGCGGGCCGAGACGCACCGGAGTTCCTCCGCCGCTCTCTACCGGGCGCTCGGGTGCCCGAGGCGGCCGGCTCCGCGGACCCGCCGGTCCGACCCGACCACCCGTGACGACCTGATCCGCCGAGGGCCTACTCCTCGATGGCGCCGCCGATCCGGCGCAGGTGTCGGCGGAAGCTGTACGCCGGATCGGCGGCCCGCCGCACGAGATAGTCGGCGAAACGGGTCTGCTCGCGCAGGGACTGCCCGGCCCGGATCCGGTCGGCCTGGTCGCGTTCGGTCCGGCGGATCTGGTGCGCGGTCCCCAGCACCTCCTCGGCCCGGTCGGCGGGGACGAACAGCACCCCGTCGTCGTCGGCGAGGACGACGTCCGCCGCCCCGACGGAGTGCGCACCGAACCGGGCGCTGAGCAGCGCCGCCGGCTCGGGTTCGTCCAGCCGTACCGGGCCGGGTGGAAAACTGCCGTAGCTGAAGACGGGCAGCCCGATCTCCACCAGTTCCGGTGTGTCGCGGTGCAGTCCCCAGATCACCAGACCGGCCAGCCCGGCCGCCCGGGCCTCCAGCACCACCAGGTCCCCGACGCACGCCTCGTCCACCCGCCCGCCGTTGTCGACGACCAGCACGTCGCCCCGGTCGGCGGTGCCCAGCGCCTCCAGGAACACGTCCACGCTGCCGTAGTGCCGGGCCGGCAGGACGCGTCCGGCGAGCCGGTGCCCGGGTACGACCGCGGCGATGCCGGGCGGGGCGGCCCGCAGCGGCACACCGAGGCGGACGCAGGCGTCGGCCACCAGCGGGGTGGACAGCTCGGCGAAGGCGTCGCGCACGGGTTCCTCCCTGGTCGGGGTGGTGTCGGCGGCGGTTCCGCACGCCGATGGGCGGCCCGATGCTACCGACGGTCGTCGGGCGACCGGCCGGGCCAATTCGCCGTTCGTGGCCCGGCCGGCGCGGCGGCCGATCGGCGGTCAGCGCGGCGCGGGGTGCCCGGAGAACCGGGCCGCCGGCACGCCGTCGAGCCGCCCCGGCGGCAGCCGCCGCCCGCAGATCACGAGCAGCAGATCCTGGGCGAGTCCCCGGAGCGGAGTACCGGTGCCGTAGCTCCAGTCGAGATCGGTGGCGTGCAGGGCGACCCCGGAGAGGTCCACCCCGAAGTAGGCGACGTTCCTCGGGCGCATCCCGGACAGTACGACGCCGACCCGTTCCGGCGGCACCCGACGGTCCAGCCCGAGTCCCACGGTGATGTCGAGGCCGTGTATCACATCGTGCGACAGTGCGCCGTGCGCGCCACCGCCCGGTGGTGTCCAGCGGTGCGCGATGTTGTCCCGCAACGCGCCGAGCAGGCGCTCGGCGGGAAGTTCGGCGGCGTCACGCCGGGCGCACCGGTCGGCCATCCGGTCGACGTTTCCCCGGGCCCCGAGCAGATCCACCATCGTACGCCCGAACGACGTCCGGAACGGCAGCGTGGTGTGTGCGACGACCTCGCGCACCCGCCAGCCGGCGCAGAGCGTCGCCGAGTCCCACTGCTCGGGGCGGAGCCCGGCGAGCACCTGCAGCATTTCCCGCCGCTCCGCCCGCACCTCGGCCCACACCTGATCCTTGTTCATCGATTTTCACCTCTCCGGCCGCACCGACCTACGGCGGGCCCTGCCAGGGATACGGCGCGGGCACCGGTAACTCATCGGTCCCGACCGTCCGGGTGCTCGTGGCCCAGCCGGCTGGGTATGGTCGGACGGGTGGTGGAGACGACCGTGGAGACCCCCCAGCCGCCCGCTCAGGCGTACCGGTTGGAGACGTTCCGGACAGAGCTGACCGGTTACTGCTACCGGATGCTCGGCTCCGGATTCGAGGCCGAGGACGCGGTCCAGGAGACGCTGGTCCGAGCCTGGCGGTCGTTCGACCGGTACGACGAGCGGCGCGGCTCGCTGCGCACCTGGCTCTACCGCATCGCGACGAACGTCTGCCTCGACATGCTCCGCAGCCCACAGCGCCGGGCACTGGCCATGGACCTCGGCCCGGCCGCCGAGGGGCCGGGGATCGGCGCGCCGGAACCGGAACGGAGCTTCGTCCAGCCGGTCCCGGACGGTGCCGTGTTGTCGACGCAGGGCGATCCGGCGGAGCTGGCGGTACGCCGGGAGACGATCCGGCTCGCCTTCGTCGCCGCGTTGCAGCACCTGCCGCCCCGGCAGCGGGCGGTGCTGATCCTGCGCGACGTGCTGTGCTGGCGAGCCGAGGAGGTCGCCCAGTTGCTGGAGAGCACGGTCGCGTCGGTGACCAGCGCGTTGCAGCGGGCCCGGGCGACGGTGCGGACGGTCGTCCGGGTCCCGGGCGAACCGTTCCGGCCGGCCGACCGGACCCAGCGGGACCTGCTCGCCCGCTACTGCGACGCGTTCGAGCGCCACGACGTCGAGGCGCTGGTGGCGCTGCTGCACGAGGACGCGACGATGTCGATGCCGCCGTTCCGGTTCTGGTTGCGGGGCCGGGACCGGATCCGGTTGGCACTGCTGGACCCGGAGGCGTCGTGCGCGGGTGCCCGCCTCGTCCCGGTCGCGGCGAACGGCTCGCCGGCGTTCTGGCAGCTGCGGCCGGGCCCCGGCGGCGGGTACCTGCCGTTCGGCCTGGTCCTGCTCGACGTGGTCGACGGGTTGGTGGCCGGGGTCACCACGTTTCTCGACGCCGATCGACTGGTCACCCTCTTCGGGCAGCCGGACGGAATCCGGCCCGCCGACCGATGAGTTCCGGCCCGATATCCGTGTTCCGGGCGGCCACGCGGATGTTGACGTTCGTCATTGGCTTGGCGCCTTCTGGAGCGGTTTGATCAGGAACCGGCAGGGATCGGCGATGTCGCGGCGGGTGCCGTGGCTGTCGATGTGGTGGTAGCGGTCGAGGTAGTGGCAGTCGGTTTCCTGGTAGCCGAGCCGGAGGTAGAGCGCGGCCGCGCGGAGGTTCTGGTCATCGACGCCCAGGCCGAGGTGGCGGTAGCCGCGGCGAGCGGCGAGGGCTTCGGCTGCATGGATGATGGCGGTGCCAATGCCGTGGGACTGTCGCTGCGGGGGCCAGACGGCCAGACCGTTGAGCTCCGGGCAGTCGGGGTATCGTGCCTGCACCTCGGCAGCCGCGCATCCGTGCCAGCGGATCTCCCCGGATCCGACTGGGACCTCGTCGAACCAGGCGGTCAGGAACGTACTCGACCCCTGTTGCTGGCGACGGAAGCGTGCCTCATGGTCACGGGTCTGCCCGGGCGAGGGTTTGTGGTGCTCAAGCAGGGCGAGGTCGTCCTCGCGGCACTCGCGGATGATCATCGACCAGGTTCCTTCCTGTCTGTGTGCGCTGGACGCGCCGATCGAGAACGGATCCCGATCGGAGCGTCGCGGACAGCATGCGGCGGTATCAGCCGAGGTGCCGGGCGAAGAACCGCAGCGTGCTGTCGAGTTCGAAGGCCGGGACCTCCCTGCCCAGCACCGCCGCGCGGACCCGTGGTTCGGCGGCGACGAACGGAACGCCGAGTCCGCAACCCAACGACACCCCCAGTAACCCACTGGACCAGCACCGACGTGGTCGAGATCCTAAACGGCGTCCAGGACCGCCCGCCATTCCGGGACGGTCTGGCGGGCGGTCACACATTCCCGGACATCGAAGTGATGACGATCCCCACGATCGAACCTGGGCTCGGCCCCTGGCACTCCGGTCGGTCGGGTCGCGTCCGGCCGATAGTCTCCGGGAGATGGTCCCCGTCCTTCCCACCCACCCCGTCCCGGGAGCCCACAACCGTCTCCGGGAAGCCCGTCGCCAGGATGGTCGTCGCCGGGGCGCGCCGGCCGAGCCCGCCCGATGAGCGCCGCCCGATCCGGGTCCCGCACCGGGCCGCCGCCCCCGGCCGAGAACCGCCGGCTGTCGCCGTACACCGGGTGGAGCCGGGCGCACTGGGAGTGGACGGTCGACCGGATGCTCGCGGCCGTGCGGCCGTACGCCTCCCCTGGGCACGCGCTGATCGAGTTGCCGGGACCGGCGAGCAGCTCGGGGCGGCGCAGTGACGGGCTGGAGGGGTTCGCCCGGACGTTCCTGGCCGCCGGCTTCCGGCTCGCGCACGGCGACGACGGCGGGCTGGCCCAGTGGTACGCCGAGGGTCTCGCCGCCGGAGTCGATCCGGACTCGCCGGAGCGGTGGCCCCGGGTGACCGAGGTGGACCAGGCGAAGGTGGAGGCGGCGTCGATCGCGCTGGCCCTGCACGAGTCCCGGCACGTCATCTGGGACGCCCTCGACGACCCTGTCCGGGACCGGTTGGTGGGCTGGCTCGCCGAGGTGATCGGCCAGCCGTATCCGGCCTGCAACTGGTGGTGGTTCCAGAACGTGGTCGAGGCGTTCCTCCGGTCGGTCGGCGGACCGTGGTCGGCCGAGGAGATCGACCGGAACATCGCCGGGATGGAGCGGTGGTACCGCGGTGACGGCTGGTACACCGACGGGTTGGAGGGGGCCGGCACCGGCCGCAACTTCGACTGGTACGCCGGCTGGGCGATGAACTTCTACCCCCTGTGGTACTGCCGGATCTCCGGCGAGTACGCCGGGCCCGAGCTGTGGGCCCGGTACCGGGAGCGGCTGCACGCCTACCTGACCGGCGCGCAGCACCTGTACGCCCCGGACGGCGCGCCCCTGCACCAGGGGCGGTCGTTGACCTACCGGTACGCGGCCCTCGCCCCGGTCTGGGCCGGCGCGGTCTTCGACGCCACGCCGCTGCCGCCCGGCCGCACCCGCCGGCTCGCCAGCGGCGTGTTGCGACACTTCCAGCCCGACCCCGCGTCCGACGGCCGGAGCCGGACCGGAACCGCAAAGCGGCCCGACAGCGATCCGGGACGGTCCGCGGAGCAGCCCGACAACGGGCCGGGACGGTCCGCGGAGCGCCCCGACATCGGTCCGGGACGGTCGGACGGGCTCCAGCCGATCGGCTGGTACGGCGCGTTCCCGGCGATCCGGCAGCCGTACACCGGGCCCGGCTCGCCGTACTGGTCGAGCAAGGGCTTCGCCGGACTGGTGCTGCCGGCCGATCATCCGGTGTGGACGGAGCGGGAACGGGCGCTGGTGGTCGAGGAACGCGACGTGGCGTTCGCCCTGCCGGCGCCCGGCTGGCTGTTCTCCGGCACCACCGCCGACCGGGTGATGCGGGTGGTGAACCACGGCACCGACCATGCCGCCGACGAGACGCTCGGCACCGAGGAGCCGGGCTACTCGCGGTACGCGTACGCCACGCACGCCGGGCCGGAGTACGACGGCTCGGTGCTGGACAACTGCGTCACGCTGCTCGACCCGGCCGGTGAGCCGGCGCACCGCCGCCCGCTGCGGCCATTCGGGGTACGCGGCCGAACCGGCAGTTCGGCGTACCGGACGCACTGGCCGGTCGGGCCGGCCCCGGCTCGGGTCTGGCCGCCGCGCCAGCCGGCGTTCCGGACCGGCCCGTGGTTGTACACCGCGTCGGTGCTGCGCGGAGCGGTCGAGATCCGGCTGGCCCGGGTCGGGGCGCTGCCGGAGGGCGGGGGCCCGTGGACGCTGCGGATCGGCGGTTACGCGCTGGCCGGGTCGACGCCGCCGGAGGTGCTGGTGCGGGAGGGCGTCGCCACCGCCCGCCGGCCGGACGGTCTGATCTCGACGGTACGCGGGCTGCGCGGGCTGGCCGTCGCCCGGGTCGTCGAACGGGCCGGTTCGAACGCCTTCGGCGGGCACTCCGCGGTGCCGATGGTGCGCAGCGCCGGCCCGGTACGCCCCGCCGAGGTGTACGCGGCGGCGGTGCTGCTGACCGGGGCGGCCCCGCCCGGCCTGCCCGAGGTCACGGTCGGCCCCTCCGGCGTGGTGCGGCTGCGCTGGCCGGACGGGGAACGCGACGAACTGACCCTGGCGGCACTGCCCCTGGACGGACCGGCGCCGGACGAACCGACACCGGACGGACCGGCCACGGACGGACCGCGGTAGCGGGCCCGCGCCCGACGGGCCACCCGACGGGCCGGCCGACGCGCCGCCCGACGGGGTGCGGCTCAGCCCTTGATCCCGGTCGCCAGGATCCCGCGCACGATCCAGCGCTGGGCGACCAGGAAGACCAGGGCCAGTGGCACGACCGAGACGACCGCGCTGGCGAAGAGCGCCGGCAGGTTGATCGCCTGTGCGGTCAGGTTGGTGGACATCGCCACCTGCACGGTCCAGAGCGCCGGGTCCTGACCGACCACCAGCGGCCAGAGGAACGAGTTCCAGTGCTCGATGAAGGAGAGTACGCCGAGCGCGGCGAGCAGGCCCGCCGAGTTGGGTAGCGCGAGCCGCAGGTAGACCCCGAGGTGACCGAGGCCGTCGATCCGGCCGGCGTCCTCGATCTCCTGCGGGAAACGCAGGTAGAAGCCGCGGAAGAGGAGTACCGCGAGCGCGTTGAACAGCCCGGGCACGATCAGTCCCCACAGGGTGTTCACCCCGCCCAGCGAACCGACCACCACGAAGGTCGGCACGAAGGTGGCCGCGCCGGGCACCATCATGGTCGCGACGACCAGCAGGAAGACCGGTCGTGCCGCGGCGACCCGGATCCGGGCGACCGCGTACCCGGCCATCGAGGCGAACAGCGTGGAGACCGGGGCCGAGACGACCGCGACCAACGCCGAGTTGAGCAGTGCCCGGCCCAGTGGCGCGGTGCCGTTGTCGAACGCGTCGGCGAAGCCGGTCAGGTCGATCCGTTCCGGCCACCAGCGCCACTCCAGGGCGCCGAGTTCGGCCTGCGTCATCAACGAGTTGCGCAGCAGCAGGTAGAACGGGAGCAGGAACGGCACCGCGATGACGACGGCCGCCAGGTAGCTACCGATCCGGGCCCGTCCGGTCCCGCGGGCCGACCGGGCGGTCCGGCGTCGCGGAAGGCGTTCGTCGCTCAATCCCCGTCCCTCCGACCGAATCCGACCAGCCGGCCCTGGACCAGCGTCACCAGCACGATCAGCAGGGTGACCACGAACGCGCCGGCCGAGCCCAGGCCGTAGTCCTGCTGCACCAGCGACACGTCGTAGAGGTAGACCAGCGGTGGCCGGCCGTCCGGACCGGGTGCGCCGGCCAGGCCGGTGCTGAGCAGGTTGTAGAACTCGTCGAACGCCTGGAACGCCGCGATCACCAGCAGCAGCGTCACCGCGACCGAGGTGTTGCGCAGCAGCGGGAAGGTGATGTGCCGGAACAGCCGCCACTGGCCCGCCGCGCCGTCGACCCGGGCCGCCTCGTACAGCTCGGCGGGGATCTCCTGCATCCCGGCCAGGAACAGGATCATGTAGAGGCCGACCTGCAACCAGAGCCGGACGGTGACCAGCACCACCCAGTACAGCGGCGGATCCACGGTGGCGATCCACGCGGTCGGCTCCTGACCGAAGAGCGCGGCGAGCGAGTTGGCGGCGCTGGACGGTACGCCGCTGAACAGGCTCATCTTCCAGATCAGCGAGGCGACCACGTAGGAGACGGCGGCCGGCAGGAAGAAGGTGGTCCGGAACAGCGCCCGCCCCCGGCGCAGCCGGTTGACCAGTACGGCCAGCCCGAGCGCGATCGCGAAGGTCAGCGGCACGATCACCAGGGTGAAGACCACGATCATCGACAGCGATTCGCGGAACCGCGGATCGCCGAAGAGGGTACGGTAGTTCGCCAGCCCCGCCCAGTCGCCGAGCGCGATGGTGCCCCGGGCGTCGCTGAAGCTGAGCAGCAGGCCCCAGCCCATCGCGACGTACTTGAAGACCAGCAGCCCGACCAGCAGCGGCGCGGTCAGCAGGGCGAAGGCCCGCCGGGCCGACCAGTCCACCCGACGGCGTCGGGCCGACCCGGGCGCCGGCCGGACGGTCCCGGCGTCGGCCTGCCGCGCACCGGTACGCACGGACACGCCGGCCTCAGACCGTGGGCAGCTTGTCGAGCGCCTCCTGGGACCGGCCCGCCGCGGCGGTGAGCGTCGCCAGCGGGTCGGCGTTCTTGCGGATGATGTCGGAGGCCGCGTCGTCGTACGGCTTGCTGACCGTCGGCGCCCAGAGCGCGGTGGTCCGGGTGCCGTGCTGGTTGAGCAGGTCGACCGCCTTCTTCGCCGCCCCGGTCTGCAACGGCTCGGCCTGCGCGGCCAACCCGGCCCGGGGCGGCACGTGGAAGCCGTAGCTCAGCGCCCAGTCCTGCTGCACCTCGTTGTTCTGGAGCCAGAGCCACCGCACGTACTTCTTCGCCTCGTCGACGTGCTTGCTCTTGCCGTTGACCACCTGGGACCAGCCGCCGAGAATCACCACCGGCTTGCCGGTGGGTCCGTGCGCGGGCCACGGGACGAGGTCGAAGTCGTCGCCGAGTTCCCTGCTGATCCGCGGCAGCGCCCACAGCCCGCCCCAGGCGATCGCGGTGGCGCCGGTGATCAGGGCGCTCGGGTCGTACCACTCGGTGGCGTAGCCGAGCAGCATCGACTTCTCGGTGAACATCCGGCGGGCGACGGCGAAGGCGTCGGCGATCTCCGGGGTGGCGTAGCTGACCTTCCGGTCGGTGAGCACGGCCTGGCCGACCGAGAAGGGCAGCACCCCGCGCATCCCGGCGAGTCCGTCGTTGCCGACGAAGATGCCCTTGGTCTTGCCCCTGGTGAGCGCCCTGGCCGCGCCGACCAGCTCGGTGAGGGTGGTCGGTACCGCGACGCCGGCGTCGGCGAGCAGGCTCTTCCGGTAGTAGAGCAGCATCACGTCGATGATCATCGGTACGCCGTACGCCGTGCCGCCGTGGGTCAGCGGGCTGAGCGCGTGCGGGTTGAGTTCCGCCCTGACCGAGCCGAGGATGTCGTCGAGGGCGGTGACCTGCCGCTGCGCCACCATGTCCGGAGTGACCTCGTTGATCTCGTACACGTCGGGGCCCTCCGGGGTGAGCACCGACGACTGCCACTTGGTCTTGTAGTCGCCCGGCACCCAGGTCACCTTGACCGCGACGTCCGGGTTCTGCTTGGTGTAGTCGGCGGCGTAGCGCAGCGCGGCCTCCCGGGTGCCCTGCTCGCCGTACTCGTGGTACCAGTGGTTGAGGGTCACCTTGGCCGACCCGGAGCCGCCGCCGATCGGGTCGGACTGGCAGCCGGGCAGTACGGCGCCGCCGACGACCAGCAGCGAACCGCCGAGAAGGCGCCGGCGGGACAGGCCGGGAGTGGAACCGCTCATGGTGCGCCTTCCTTCTCACGCGCTGACCGTGGCCGTGTGCATCGGAGTTGGTGGATGGCGTCGCTGGGGTGAGCCGTAGCCTAGGGTTCGGCGAATACTTCGTCAAGGACAAAGAATAAGCCTGTTTGAGTGGTTGACGCCTGCCTCGTCCAGGTCCGACGATCTGGACATGGCCCTTGATCTCCCGGCCGTGCCCGGCCTCGCCTTCGGTGGCGACTACAACGCCGAGCAGTGGCCGGAACAGGTCTGGGCCTCCGACGTCCGGCTGATGAAACAGGCCCGGGTCGACCTCGTCACCGTCGGCGTCTTCGCCTGGGCGATGCTGGAGACCGCGCCCGGCCACTACGACTTCGACTGGCTCGATCGGCTGCTCGACCTCCTCGCCCGGCACGGCATCGCCGCCGACCTGGCCACCGCCACCGCCGCCCCACCGCCGTGGTTCAGCCACGCCCACCCGGAGTCGCTACCGGTCGGCCCGGACGGCAGCCGGCTCTGGTACGGCAGCCGGCAGGCGTTCTGCCCCAGCTCACCGGCGTACCGGTCGGCGGCGGTGGCCCTGGTGGAGCGGCTCGCCACCCGCTACGCCGGCCACCCGGCACTGGCCATGTGGCACGTCAACAACGAGTACGGCTGCCACGTCGCCCGCTGCTGGTGCGACACCTCGGCCGAGGCGTTCCGGAACTGGCTGCGCGACCGTTACGCCACGCTGGACGCGCTGAACACCGCCTGGGGCACGGCGTTCTGGTCGCAGCGCTACACCGACTGGGCACAGATCCTGCCGCCCCGGCAGACCCCGAGCTTCACCAACCCCACCCAGCAGCTCGACTTCCACCGCTTCTCCTCCACCGAACTGCTGGCCTGCTACCGCGCCGAACGCGACGTGCTGCGCCGGCTCAGCCCGGGTGTGCCGGTGACGACGAACTTCCTGGTCGACCGCTGGAGTGTGGATTTCTGGGCCTGGGCCGGCGAGGTCGACCTGGTCGCCATGGACCACTACCTGAGCGCCGACCGCGCCGACCCGTACGCCGACCTCGCGTTCATCGCCGACCTGGCCCGGTCACTGGCCGGCGGACGGCCGTGGGCGTTGATGGAGCACGCCACCAGCGCCGTCAACTGGCAGCCGCGCAACCTCGCCAAGCCGCCCGGACGGCTGCGCCGGGACTCGCTGGCACACGTCGCCCGGGGTGCCGACTCGGTGCTCTACTTCCAGTGGCGAGCCTCCCGCTCCGGGGCCGAGAAGTGGCACTCCGGCATGGTGCCGCACGCCGGCACCGACACCAAGGTGTGGCGTGAGGTGGTCGCGCTCGGCGCCGAACTGGACGCTCTGGCCGAGGTCGCCGGCAGTGAGGTGGTCGCCGACGTCGCCATCCTGCTCGACTGGTCCAGCATCTGGGCGCAGCGGCACCCCAGCCAGCCCAGCGTGGACGCCGAGCCGGTGGCGCTGATCGAGCAGTGGCACCGGGTGCTGCGTACCGCCACCGTCACCTGCGACTTCGCCCGACCCGGCGACGATCTCGGCCGCTACCGGCTGGTGCTGGTCCCGGCGCTGTACCTGGTCAGCGACGCCGACGCGGAGAACCTGGTCCGGTACGTCACCGACGGCGGCACCGCGCTGGTCGGCCCGTACGCCGGGGTGGTCGACGAGGTCGACCGGATCCGGCTCGGCGGGTACGGCGCCTGGGCCGAACTGCTCGGCGTGCGGGTCGAGGAGTTCTTCCCACTCGACGCCGGCCAGCGCGTGCCGCTCGACGACGGCACCTCCGGTCGGGTCTGGACGGAACTGGCCACGATCGACCGGCGGGGCGCCGCCCCGGACGGACCCGCGGAGGCGGCGGAGGTGCTGCTGACGTACGCGGGCGGGCCGCTGGCCGGCGGGCCGGCGCTGACCCGGCGGCGGCACGGCCGGGGCACCGCCTACTACCTCGGTACCCACCTCGCCGACGCCGACCTCGGGCGGCTGCTCACCCGGCTGTGCACCGGGGGCGGCGTGCTGCCGGTGCTGGCCGCGCCGCCACCCGGGGTGGAGGCGGTCCAGCGCCGACACCCCGACGGGCGCCGTTACACCTTCCTGGCCAACGACACCGACGCCCCGGTCGAGGTGACCGTCGACGGCCGGGTGCTCGGCGGCGCCGACCCGGTGCCGGACGGCGTCCGGCTCCCACCGGGCGGCTTCGCCGTGCTCCGCACCGACTGACCGGACTCCGGTACGTCGGCGTCAGGGGTTCTTCGGGTGGCTGATGAGACCTCCGGCGGTGGTGCCGATGCCGGCGAGGAACCGTTCCAGGGCGAAGGTGGCCGCGCCGAGACTGACCGGGTTGCCGGGAATCCGGCACAGCGTGATCTCGGTCGCCGCCAACGGCCGGCTCAGCGCGTGCTGGGCCACCACCGCGCGTACCTCGGAGAGCAGTGCCTCGCCGAGCCGGGCGGCGACCCAGCTACTGAGCACGATCACTTCCGGGTTGACCAGGTTGACCAGGTCGGCGACCGCGACGCCGAGATAGCGGGCGGTCTCGGTGACCACCTTGGCGGCCACCGGATCTCCGGCGGCCACCCCGGCGGCAAGCGCCTCGATGGTCGAGGTCTGGTCCTCCGGATGCAGGAGTGGGCTGTTCGGCGCCAGGTCACGCAATGTCTGCATGATGCCGGGCGCGCCGACGTACGTCTCGACGCAGCCGCGACTGCCGCAGTGACAGAGCCGCCCGTCGACCACCAGCCTGGTGTGCCCCCACTCCCCCGCGCTGTTGGTGGCGCCCCGGTAGAGCGCCCCGCCGAAGGCGAGCCCGGCGCCGACACCGGTGCCGAGGTTGACCACCACCACGTCGTCGCGCCCCCGGCCGGCCCCGAACCACAGCTCGGCGACCACGCATGCGCGCAGCGGGTTGTCCAGGTAGAGCGGCAGGTCGAGCGAGCCGGCGAGCAGGCCGCGCAGCGGTACGTCGCGCCAGTCCCAGTTCGGGGCGTACACCGAGACCCCGCCCTCGCGGTCGACCTGGCCGGGCACGCTGACCCCGACCCCGAGCACCCGCTCCGGGTCGACTCCGGCGGAGGCGAACCCCGCCCGGACCGCCGAGGCGATGTGCGACACCACCTGCTCGGGCCGGTTCTCCGTCGGGTGCAGTTCCTCCTCGACGCTGGCCAGCACGCCGAGCCCGGCGTCGAAGAGGTCGACGTGCACGTACGTCTCGGCCACGTCGATGCCGACCAGCGCGCCGCCGGCCGGGTTGACCGAGACCACTCCCCGGGGCCGGCCGCCACCGGAGTCCTGGTAGCCGACCTCGACCAGCAGGCCCAGCTCCAGCAGTTCGCCGATCAGGTTGGCCGCGGTGGCGAGGCTGAGCCCGGTGTCGCGGGCGATCTGCTGCCGCGACACCATCGGCGCGCCGATGATCCGTCGTAGCACGTCGAACCGGTTGCCGATCCGGATGTCCCGGGAGGTGCGCTTCACGGCGGAACTCTAGACCTTCCCGGACCTGGGAACCCGTCGTGGCCTTCCTGGACCCGGGGACCCGTGGTGGCCTTCCCGGACCCGGACCCATCGTGCCGGTGCCGGACCGTCCCCCGCGCCGGTCGCCGGAGAGCGGCTATCTGATGACACCGCGTTCCCGGAGTCCGGCGATCTCCTCGGCGCCCAGCCCCAGTTCGTCGCCGAGAATCCGCTCGGTGTCCTGGCCCAGTCCTCGACCGGTGAACCGGATCCGGCCCGGCGTGCGCCCCATCCGCCACAGCACGTTCTGCATCCGGATCGGACCGAGGTCGGGGTCGTCGACAGTGGTGATCAGATCCAGCGCATTCACCTGCGGATCGTCGAGCAGTTCGCTGGGCCGGTAGACCGGGGCCACCGCGGCACCGGCCTCCTCGAACGCCCGCAGCACCTCGTCGCGGGAGCGCTGGCCGATCCACTGCCCGACATAGCCGTCCAGCAGGTCGGCGTGCTGCGCACGCTGCCGACCCGTGCCGAACCAGGGCTCGTCGACCACCTCCGGATGGCCCACCAGCCGCAGCACCCGGGCCGCGATCGTGTCCGCGCTGGTCGAGATCGCCACCCAGTGCCCGTCCGCCGTCCGGTACGTGTTCCGCGGCGCGTTGTTGACGGACCGGTTTCCGGTGCGCCGCTGGTCGATGCCGAGCTGGTCGGCGTAGATCACGCCCGGACCGACGGCGGTCATGATCGGGCTGAGCAGGTCGAGGTCGATCTCCTGCCCCCGGCCGTCCCGGCCGCGCTGGTAGAGCGCCATCGACACGGCTGCGGCGCCGGCCATCCCGGCGATCGAGTCGGCCAGTCCGAACGCGGGCAGCGTCGGTGGCCCGTCCGGCTCGCCGGTCAGCTGCGCGAACCCGCTCATCGACTCGACGAGGGTGCCGAAGGCGGGCCGGCTGGCGTACGGGCCGGACTGCCCGAAGCCGGTCACCCGCAACATGATCAGCCCGGGATTGTCCTCGGCGAGCACGTCGTAGCCGAGACCCCACCGCTCGAACGTGCCGGGCCGGAAGTTCTCGATCACGACGTCCGCCGTCCGGGCCAGTCGCCGGAAGATCCCCGCGCCCTCCTCGGTGCCGAGGTAGAGCGCGAGGGTCCGCTTGTTGCGGCCGATCATCTTCCACCACAGCGGCTGGCCGTCCTTGTCGAGACCGTGTCCCCGCATGCCGTCACCGCGTACCGGGTGCTCGATCTTGATCACCTCGGCCCCGTAGTCACCGAGGATCTGCGCCACCAGGGGACCGGCCAGGATCGTCGAGGCGTCCAGCACCCGCAGCCCGGCGAGCGGGCCGCCCCCGTCGGGTTGCGCCTGCGCCCGCCCCGGCTGCACCGCTCCCGACCGTGCGGCGGCGGGCGGCACGGTCGGCTCCGGGGCGGTCATCGGGCGGACGGCCGGCGGACGTACCGGCCCCGGGGGGTGCCGACCACGTTGCCCCGGTCCAGCACCTGCTGGCCGCGTACCCAGGTGTCGGTCACCCGGGCACCCAACTCGAAGCCCTCGAACGGGGTGTACTCCTGGGTCGACTCGGAGTCACCGGCGTGCACCGTCCAGGTCGACCCGGTGTCGACCAGGCAGAAGTCGGCGTCGTAGCCGGGCGCGATGGTGCCCTTGCCGAGCAGGCCGTAGCGCTGCGCCGGGTTCCACGCCGTCAACCGGGCGATCCGCTGGTACGACAGGCCGCGCCGCCGCCCCTCGCTGACCAGCCCGGGCAGCAGGTACTCCGCACCGCCGAAGCCCGACTTCGCGGCGAAGACGTCGTCCCGGGGGGTACCGAACTTTTGTTCGTCCCTGCAGCAGGCGTGGTCGCTGACCACCCAGTCGACGCTGCCGTCGAGCAGGTACTCCCAGAGCGCCTCGACGTCCTCCCGGGGCCGCAGCGGCGGGTTGACCTTCCCGCCCAGCCCGTGCGCGGTGTCGACGCTGGCCAGCAGGTGACCGATGGTGACCTCGCGGCGGAAGTCGACGTGCGGGAACGTCGCCGCCATCCGCATCGCCGCCCGCAGCGCCTTGCGGGACGACAGGTGCAGCAGGTTGATGTTCGGCAGCCCGGTCTCGTCGGCGAGGAAGGCCGCGATCGTCACCGCGAGCCCCTCGGAGTGTGGCGGCCGGGACGCGCTGTAGGCGGCGAGCCCGGTCAACGACGGGTCCTGCTCCACCAGCCTGGTGTAGGCCGTCATGATCTCGGCCGTCTCGCAGTGCAAAGAGAGGGAGACGTGCGGCGCCGCCTCGGTCAGCTTCTCCCGGGCCGCCTGGACCCCGCGCATCACGAACTCGAAGTGGGCCAGGTCGTAGCGCTCCCCCGGCGGGATCATCAGGAAGGAACTCTGGTCCGACGAGCGACCGTGCAGGCCGTGGCTCCCGTAGAACATGAAGATCTTGAACGAGGTGACCCCGAAGTCCTCGATGATCGACGGGATCTCGTCGATGTGCTGCCGCATCATCGGCGCCAGGTGGAAGCTGTAGTCGATGTACGACCGGCCCTGCGCGGCCGCCAGCACCTGCGGGAAGAACTCCGCGTACGGCCCGCCGCGGTTGAGGTAGTACTGGCCGGTCCGCATGTAGGTCAGCCCGGTGGTGACCCCGCCCTGCGCGCTCGCCCGGCTCTCCGTCTCGGCGTCGGCGGCCAGTGGGTTGTAGATCCCCCAGTGCTGGTGCGCGTCGACCGCACCGGGAAAGGCGAGCAGGCCGCGACCGTCGACCACGGTCTGCGCCTCGCCAACCGGGATGTCCCGCTCCACCCGGACGAACCTGCCGTCCGCGATGCCGAGGTCGAGTGACTCGCCGTCGGGTGCGGTGCCGTCCTCGGGCCGGACCACGGTGACGTTCTTGACCAGGGTTTCGAGCTGCTTCATCGGATTCCTTCGTCGATCGGTCGGTGCGGGTCGGCCGGGGCCGGGCCGGCGGTGCCGGCGGCGTGGTCCGCAGCCAGGTAGGCGAGCCCGAGTGCGGGCAGCAGGCCGTTCCCGGCCAGATATCCGGCGGCGCCGTGCCCGGAGATGCCGGCGGCGGCGCCGCCCGAGGCGTACAGCCCGGGGATCGCCGAGCCGTCCGGCCGGAGCACCCGGGCATGCTCGTCGACCACCAGCCCGCCCTGGGTGTGGAAGAGCGCGGGCACCACCCGTACCGCCAGATACGGCGGTGCCAGCGGGGCCTCGAAGCTGGCCCGGCCGAACCGGTCGACGGCCTCGCCCCGGGCGACCGCCGCCGCCCCGGCCAGCTCGGCCGCCACCGCCGCGATCGGCAGTCCGGTCACCTCGGCGAGCGCGGCCGGGTCGTCGGCGCTGACCAGGACGCCCGACTCGACGGTCTGCCGGAAGTCGGTGAAGGCCAGGCAGGCGTCCGCGATCCGCCGGTCCAGGATCAGCCAGCCGGTGGCCCCGGGCCGGGCGGCGAGCGCGGCGGCGTACTCGGAGTAGCCGGTCGTCTCGTCGCCGAACCGGTGGCCGGTGCTGTCCAGCAGGAACCCGCCGTGCATCACGGTGGCCCAGCCGACCAGGGTGGCGGAGCGCTGCGCCAGCGCCGCGTGCCCCTGGTAGGCGTCCAGGAAGGCAGTGGCAGCGCCGAGCGCGGTGCCGATGCGCAGCGCGTCCCCCCGGGACGCCTCGCTGCCGTGGTAGACGGCCGCGGCGATCTCGGGGGCGTGCTCGGCCACCAGCGCCCGGTCCGCGCCGTAGCCGTTCGTCGCCAGCAGCACCGCTCGGGTGTCGATCTCCTCCCGGGAACCGTCGGGTCGCTGCACGACGACCCCGGAGACCGCGCCGGCAGCGTCGAGCCGCACGTCCACCAGTCGCGCCGGGACCAGCAGGTCGATCCGGGGCGACCCGGTCACCCGCTCGACGAGGTGGTCCAGGAGTACGGTGCCGTGCCGGCCGGGCACCGTGTGGCAGCGGTCGACCGAGTGGCCCGGGTAGTGGAAGTCGGTGACCAGCTCCAGCGCCAGCCCGGTGTCGTCGGCCAGCCACTCGACCAGCGGCGCGCTGACCTCGGCGAGTGCCCTGGCCAGCCGGGGGTCGGCCTCGCCGCGGGTCTTGCGGAGCACGTCGGCGACGAAGAGGTCCGCCGAGTCGTACAGGCCGGCGGCCCGCTGCCAGCGTGACCCGGCGCCGGGAATCATCGCGGTGGACATCGAGGTGTTGTTGCCCCGCCGGTAGTGCTCGGTCGCCTCCACCACCAGCACGTCGAGCCCGAGCTGGGCCGCACGGAGCGCGCCGACCAGCCCGCCGCCGGCACCGGCGACGACGAGGTCGGGCCCCTGCCCGCTCACCGCAGCTCTCCGGCGGCGATCAGGCGCAGCGCCAGCGCGGTCGGGTCCACCAGCCGGACCGGGGCCGTCGGACCGGCCGGCGGCAGCTCGACCGCGGAGCAGCCGTTGACGACGGTACGCGCGCCCGCTGCGGTCAGCCGCCGCACCGCACCCTCCAGCGCCACCGCCCAGCGCCCGGCGTCCGCGATCGCCCGCACGTCGAGGTCGAGCACCTCCACCCCGCACAGCGACGACGTCCAGCCGTACGCCTCGGACCGGGCCACGATCTCGGCCGCGATCGCCCGGTTCCGGGCCACCGCCCCGGTGCTGCGACCGGTCAGCACCGTCCAGCCGAGACTGATCCGCAGCAGCCCGAGTACCGGCACCGGCAGCTTCCCGGCCAGCTGCGCCACACCCGGATCGAGTACGCAGTCCGGCAGCAGCGCGTCGAAGCCGTCCGGCGCCGCGGTCAGCGCCTCGATCACCAGCGCCTCGCTCTGCCGGACCTGCTCGTCGGTGTCCAGGGCACGCGGGGCGCGCGGCCCGAGGTCGTGCAGCTCGACCTGGACGCCGGGCGGGCAGAGCGCGTCGTACCGCGCCTGCCGGCGGGCCAGCTCGGCCGGGCCGACGGAAATCGGGGTCACGGCGTAGATGCGCACGGCTCCTCCTCCTTGTCTCGACGGTGGTGGCGGCCGGGTGTCAGGTCCCGGCCAGGCGTCGCAGCGGCACGGCGACGTCGGCGCCACCGGCCAGGGCGGCGGCGACCTCGTGCACCCGGTGCACGGTGCCGGCGTCCAGCAGCCGGCCGAGCAGGGCGAGCACGTCGTCCTCGGCCATCGGGTGGTGGGCGCTGTCGCCGACCGGGTTGGGCACCTCCACGACCCGGGTGACGCCGCCGGCCCGGACGGTGACCCGGGCGGCCCGCTCGGCGGGTAGCCGGGCGTCCAGGTCGGCGGCGCGCCGCACCACCACCCTGCCGGCCAGGGCCCGGAGCCGGGGGTCGTCCCGCCGGTCGTCGGCCGAGACGTCTGGCCCGACCTCGCCGTGCAGCAGGGCGGCGGCGACCACGAACGGGGTCGAGAAGAGCGCGCCGAGCCGGTGGTCCCAGCTCGTCCGGTCCAACCCGGCGGCGAGCGAGTGGGTTTCGACCAGTATCTCCTCGACCTCCTCTGGTCGGGACAGCTCGGGCCGGATCAGCAGCGCGGCGTCGGCCGCCGGGTGGGTGAAGGAGCAGGAGGCGTGCCGCTTGAAGTAGCCGAGCGTCACGTCCCAGCGCTCACCCAGCTCGGCGGTGAGTACGTCCGGCGCGAAGCTGCCGAGCAGTTCGCCGAGCGAGCCGGCCGGGGTGCCGGTGTTGTGGGCCAGGCCGGCCCGGGCCATCCGGGCGGCTGCCAGCCCGGAGAGGTTGGCCGAGGCCATCCAGGCGTCCCGGACCGGGTTGCCGTCCAGGGCGCTGGAGAAGTGACCCGCGACCGGCAGCCCGGCGCCCGCGTCGATCGCCGCCGCGACCCCGTCGCCGGGCAGGCCCAGCAGCCGGGCGCAGCCGGCGGCGGCACCGGCGACGCCCCAGCTCCCGTGCGGGTGCGCCCCCGGCCGCAGCCCGGTCGCCCGGCCGAACCGGGCCGCGACCTCGTACCCGACCAGCAGCGCCGCCATCGTCTCGGTGCCGGGGCGGCCGAGCTCCGCCGCCAGGGCGAGCACCGCCGGCAGCCCGTGCGCGGCCGGATGGCCCTTCGCGTACTTGTGACCCTCGTCGAGTTCGAGCCGGACCAGCGCGGTCGCGTTGAGCCAGGCCGCGGCCTCGACGGTGGTGCAGTGCCCGGCGCCGAACAGCGGCGCGGGGCCGGGCGCCGGATGCCAGGCCGCGACCAGCGCCCGCTGCTCGGGCTGCCGCGCGCCGACCACGGTCACCCCGAGCGAATCCAGCAGTACCAGTTCGAGCCGCTCGCGCACCCGCGCCGGCACGTCGGACCAGCGCAGTCCGGCGGCCCAGTCGCCGAGCCGGCGTACCGCCTCGATCGTCGCCAGCCGGAGCGGCGGACCTGCCAGGGGATCCGTCACGGCGCTCACAACCCGAGGTACGCGGCCCGGACCCGGTCGTCCCGGGCCAGCTCCGGACCGGATCCGGAAAGGACGACGCTGCCGCTCTCCAGCACGTACGCCCGGTCGGCCAGGTTCAGCGCGTGCGCCGCGTTCTGCTCCACCAGGAGTACGGCGACACCACGGTCCCGGATGGTCCGGATCGCGTCCAGCACCGCCCAGGTGAGCTTCGGGGAGAGCCCGGTGGACGGCTCGTCCAGCAGGAGCAGCCGGGGACCGGCCATCAGCGAGCGCCCGATCGCCAGCATCTGCTGTTGGCCACCGCTGAGCGTCTCGGCGACCTGGCGCCGCCGCTCGGCGAGGATGGGGAAGAGGTCGAACACCTCCCGCATCGGCTCGTCGAGCGGCCGCCGCCCCCGGGTCCAGCCGCCCATCCGCAGGTTCTCCTCCACGCTGAGCGGGCCGAACAGCGCCCGCCCCTCGGGCACGTGCACGAGTCCCCGCCGGACCAGTTCGCTGGGGCGTACCCCGTCGATCCGCTGGCCGCCGAAGGTGATCACGCCGCTGCTCGGCCGCAGCAGCCCGGAGATGGTCTTGAGGGTCGTCGTCTTCCCGGCGCCGTTCGCGCCGACGACGGCGACGATTTCCCCCTCCTCCACGTGCAGGTCGAGTTCGTGGAGGATCCGCAGGCTGTGGTAACCGGCGCTGACACCCTCAAGTTTCAGCATTGGGGTCCTCCCCGAGGTACGCCTCGATGACCCGGGGGTCCCGGGTCACCTCTTCCGGTGCGCCGGAGGTGAGTACCCGGCCCAGGTCCAGGACCAGCACCGAGTCGGAGAGCCGCATCACGGCCGCCATGATGTGCTCGACGAAGACGAGGGTGACGCCCTGCTCGGTACGCAACTCCTCCAGCAGGTCCATCACCGGGGCCCGCTCGGCGGGGACGAGGCCGGCCAGCACCTCGTCGAGCAGCAGCACCCGGGGCCGGCTGGCCAGCGCCCGGGCCAGTTCGAGCCGTTTCAGCGCGGCCGTCGGCAGTCCTTCGGTGGGGGCGTCCCGCCACCGGCCGAGCCCGACCCGTTCCACCACCTCCGCCGCGGCGGTCCGGGCGGTCCGCCGCGCGGCACCGCCGGCCAGTACGGCGACCGTGACGTTCTCCAGCACGGTCATCGAGTAGAACGGACGCATCAGCTGGAAGGTCCGGGTCATCCCGGCCGCGCTGATCCGGTGCGGCGGGTGGCCGGTGATGTCCCGGCCGGCCAGGTGCACCCGGCCGGCGTCCGGTCGGATCGCCCCGGCGACCAGGTTGAACATGGTGGTCTTGCCGGCGCCGTTCGGCCCGATGACGCCGAGGATGGCCCCCTCGGCGACCTCGAAGTTGACGTCGTCGACCGCGCGCAGACCCTTGAAGGACTTGGCCAGCCCCTCTACCCGGAGCAGCGTCATCGTCGCGACCACCTTCCGCGCAGTGCGCCGTAGATCCCCTGCGGCAGGAGCAGCACGATCAGGATCAGGAGCGCGCCGTAGACGACCACGTCCAGTCCGCCCCGGCCCTGGAGGAACTCCAGCGCGGGTGGCGGGTTCCGCAGGATCGTCGCGGTGATGTCGTTGAGCGGCCCCAGCACCGCGGCGCCGATCACCGGTCCCCAGACCGTGGCCACGCCACCGATCACGGCCGGCAGGATCGCCTGGATCGACACGCTCGATCCGAACGCCAGGTCGGGGTCGACGAAGAGGAAGTACTGCACGTAGAAGGCGCCGGCCACCGAGGTGACGGCGGCGGAGAGCGCCATGGTGTACAGCTTGTAGCGCATCACCGGGATGCCGATCGCGGCGGCGGCGTCCTCGTCGTCCCGGGCTGCCTTGCTGAACTGGCCGGCCCGGGAGCGCAGGAAGAGCACGCTGGCCGCCATCGCGGCCACGGTCAGGGCGAGCGCGATCCAGAAGTAGTTTGCCGATCCCGGCTCGAACTGCAGGTACCACCAGGACGACTCGGGCCGCAGTGGCACGTGGTAGCCGACGGCCCGGTTGACGAGGTCGCTGTTGATCGCCCAGAGCCGCAGCATCTCGGCAAAGGCGAAGGTCGCCAGCGCGAAGTAGGCGCCCCGGAGCCGGTAGCGCAGCGCGAGGAAGCCGATCAGGGTGGCGAAGCCGGCCGCCACCAGCATGCCGGCGGCCATGCCGAGCCAGGGCGACACGCCCCGCTCCACCAGCAGCCAGGCGCTGACGTAGGCACCGATGCCGAAGTACGCCGCGTGACCGAAACTGAACATCCCGCCGAAGCCGCTCATGATGTTCCAGCCGATGCTCATCAGCGCGAAGATGAGCACCCGGACCGCGACCGCGGACTGGGCCGGCGGCAGCAGCAGCGGCAGCGGCACCAGCACCGCGCCGAGGATCCCGATGGCGATCAGGTGCCGGTTCCAGGGCTGCCGGGGCAACACCCGACCGGCCGCCGGTTCTCTGGTCGTGGTCGTGGTCACGCGGCCCTCCTGAACAGCCCCTGTGGGCGCAGGAACAGCACCAGCACGAAGACGATGAAGACGGAGAGCAGCGGTGACTGGCCCGGCAGGTAGAGGCCGCCGAGCTGCTCCGCGAGACCGACGATCAGCCCGCCCAGCAGGGCGCCGACCACGTTGCCCATCCCGCCGAGCACCACCACCACGAAGGCGATGATGTTGAACAGCGCCCCGGTGGTCGGCTCGATGGTGACCAGCGGTGCGACCAGGGTCCCGGCCGCACCGGCACAGGCGGTGCCGATCGCGAAGGTGACCGCGTAGATGAGCCGGGTGTCGATCCCGGCGAGTTGCGCGCCGACGTCGTTCGCGGCGACCGCCCGGATCGCCGTGCCGAGCCGGGTCCGCTGCAACAGCAGGAAGAGCAGGCCCGCCAGGAGCAGCGCGCCGACGAAGGCGAGCACCCGGGACAGATCCGCCACCGCGCCGAGGATCGGCACTCCGCGGTCGCCCGGCAGCGCCACCGAACGGGGGTTCGCGCCGAAGAAGAGCAGCAGCGCGTTCTCGATGATCAACGAGAGGCCGAGGGTGATCAGGAGCTGGTTCTCCAGCGGCTTGCCCATCGCCCCGGAGAGGACTCCGCGCTGCACCAGCATCCCGAGCAGGAACATCGCCGGTACGCTCACCGCCAGTGCGAGGTACGGGTGCACGCCGTGGCCGTTCACCAGCCAGAAGGTCAGGAACAGCGCCAGGGCCAGGAAGCTGCCGTGCGCGAAGTTCACGATGTCGAGAACCCCGAAGATCAGCGTCAGGCCCATCGCGACCAGTCCGTACACCCCGCCGATGAGGACGCCGGTGGCGACCGCCTGCATGACCACCACACCGCTGCCCGACCTCAGGTAGGCGAGGGCGATCCCGGCGACCACCAGGCCGACGACGATCGCGACGCGCAGCCACGGCACCCGGCGGAGCAGGGGCGCCCGCGGGGCGGGCTCCCCGCCCGGTTCCAGTTCGTCGTCGAGGTCCCCGGACACCACGCCGCCGCCGTTGCCGGCGACCGCGTGGGCCCGGTCGGGTGTCTGGGTCATCGGCCGGCCGGGTAGACCGGGGCGGTCTCCGCCTTGTCGGCCGGGAACACCTGCTTGACCTTTCCGTCGCGCACCTGCATGAGGATCGGCGTCGCGTTCTCGTTCTCGCCGGTCGGACCGAACTTGATCGGACCGTCGCCGGCGATCAGCGTGTCGAGTTCGACCGTGGCGATGGCGTCGCGCACCTTCTCCGGCTCGGCGGAGCCGGCCCGCTCGAGAGCGTCCGCGATGACCCGTACCGCGTCGTACGCCAGCACGGCGCCGGTCCGGATCTCGTCGCCGTACCGCTCCTGGTAGAGCTTGGCCAGCGCCTGGGTCTCCGGCTTGGTCATGTCGGGGTGGTAGTTGGCGTCGAAGTACCCCTCGCCGGCCGCGCCCACCTCCTTGGGGAACTGCGGCAGGTCGAAGGCGCCGTTGGCGACGCCGAACACGGCGTCCAGGCCGGGCTTGACGGTGTCGGCCGCCTGGGCGACCAGCACGCCGTCCCGGTAGTAGCCGGAGACCATCAGCACGTCGGCGCCGGACGCCTTGACCGTGGTCATCTGGGTGGTCAGGTCGGAGACGCTGGCCGAGTCGTAGGAGATCACCGGCCCGATCTTCATCCCGCGCTTCTCCGCCTCGGCCTTGAAGGCGTCCCGGATCGCGCTGCCGAACGGGCCCTGCTCGTGGAAGATCGCGACCTGCTTGGCCTGGCGGCCCGCGGCCTTGGAGACCTCGTCGAGGAACTGCGCCCCGTGGGTGCCCAGCACCGTGGAACTGGGCTGGACCCGGAAGGTGAACTTGTAGCCCTGCGCCAGGATCGAGTCGGCGCTGGAGACGTCGATGACCAGCGGCACCTTGTTCCGCTCGGCCACGGTGGAGACGTTCGCGGTGACCGCGCTCTGGTAGGTGCCGACCAGCCCCACGGCGCCGGCCTGGATGAGCCGCTGCGCCTCGCTCTGGCCGACCTCCGGCTTGCCCTGGGTGTCGGCGCTGAGCAGTTCGAGCTTCGCCCCGCCCTGCGACTTGATCCCACCGGCGTTGTTGATGGCCTCCACCGCCAGCTTGGCGCCGTTGTCCATCTGCTGCCCGTCCGCGGCGGCGGCGCCGCTGAGCGGGTGCAGGGAACCGATCTTTATCGTGCCGCCCGACTGCCCGCCGTCCGCCCGGTCCGTACCGGCCGGGGCGGACCCGCCACAGGCGGCGAGCGCCAGTGGCAAGGCCAGGGCGAGCCCTGTGGTCCAGGTCTTCCTCATGTCAGCTCCTGGGGGGTGGATGTGTTCCGCCGCACGGAACGACGCATGAGGCCTGATGCTGACACCGCCTGTTCAGCGGGTCAAGAGTCCAGGGAAAATCTTCGTCAACCGCAGCACGATCGCAATGAGAGGGCTTGACCCGGTCGCCGGGATGCTGTTGGAATTGCGTTCCGCTTACGGGAACGCGGTGATGGGCGAGGTTCACGACCTACGGCGACCCGCCCGCAGAAGGGAATGGACGTGGCGGAGAGCCAGGGCACGGAGACGGCCACCCGGGTGGCCGACGTCCTACTGCTGTTCACCGACGGGCCCGACTCGCTGGGTGTCAGCGCCATCGCCCGCAGCCTCGACCTGTCCAAGGCCGTGGTGCACCGGATCCTGCAGACGCTGGTGGACCGGCGCCTGCTGGTCAGCGATCCGGCCAGCCGGGGCTACCAGCTCGGTCCGGCCGCCGCCGCGCTCGGCGCGCGGGCGCTGCGCGAGTCGCCGCTGCGCACCGTCGCCATGCCGTACCTGCGCGAGCTGCAGCTCGCGACCGGGGAGACCACCACCGTCTCGGCGCGGGTCCACAGTGGTCGGGTCTACCTCGACCAGGTCGAGTGCACCCGGGAGATCAAGATGACCGTCGAGGTGGGACGGCGGTTCCCACTGCACGCCGGCAGCTCCAGCACCTGCATCCTGGCGTTCCTGCCACCGGCGGAACGGGACGAGATACTGGCCGCCGGCCTGCCGTCGCTGACCGACCGCACGGTGACCGACACCGAGGTGCTCCGGCAGCGACTGGCCGAGATCCGGCGGCTCGGCTTCGCCGGTTCGGACGGCGAACGACAGGAGGGCGCCGGTTCGGTGGCCGCGCCGGTGTTCGACATCGACGGCACCGTGCTGGGCGCGATCTCGGTCTGCGGCCCGGCCGCCCGGGTCGACGCGGCGGCACGGGAGCGTTTCGTACCCCTGCTGATCAAGGCCGCGGACGCGATCTCGCGGGCCCTCGGCTGGTCCGGCGGGCTGCCGCCCGAGCCGGGGGTACGGCTGTGACCGGCGTACTCCGGTCCTGGCTCTACGTGCCCGGGCACCGCGCCGACCGGGTGGCCAAGGCCCTGGCCGCCGGAGCCGACGCGGTGGTGATCGACCTCGAGGACGCCGTACCGCCGGAGCAGAAGGCGGCGGCCCGCGACAACGCGGTCCGGGTCGCGGCGGACCGCCCGGCGGACCCGGCCGGCCCACAGCTCTGGGTACGGGTCAACGACCCCGCCGGCCCCTGGGGCGAGGCCGACCTCGACGCGGTCAGCGGGACCGCGCTGCACGGACTCCGGCTGCCCCGGAGCGAGGACCCGCAACTCGTCCGCGAGGTCGCCGACCGGACCGGCCTGCCGCTGCAACTACTGCTGGAGACCGCCACCGGACTTGCCCGGGCCGTCGACCTCGCCGCCGCGCACCCCGGGGTGGCCGGGTTGGGCCTCGGCGAGGCGGACCTCGCCGCGGACCTGCGCGTGCCGTCGGCCGCCGGACTCGCCTGGGCCCGGGGCTGGGTCGTGGTGGCCGCGCGCTCGGCCGGCCTGCCGTCACCGGTGCAGAGTGTCTTCACCGACGTGGCCGACCTGGCCGGGTTGCGGGCCAGCAGCGAGCAGGGCCGGGACGCCGGCTTCGTGGGGCGGTCCGTGCTGCACCCCCGGCAGATCCCGGCAGTGCACGAGGTCTACACCCCGACCGCCGAGCAGGTCGAAGCGGCGCAGGCGGTGCTGCGCGCCGCGGCGCAGGCCCGGACCCGGGGCGAGGTGGCGGTGCTGGACGCCGCCGGCCGCTTCGTCGACCCGGCGGTCGTCGCGCGCGCCCGCGTCGTCCTCGACCTGGCCCGGGAACCCGGCCCCGCACTGCCCGCACCACCCGAACAACCAGCAGGAGGAACGCGTTGACCACCGAGCAGCAGCAGGTCCGGACGTCGGGCGGGACGAGCGGCGACGGGCTGCTCGCGGCAGTGACCGCGGGGGTACGCCTCGTCGAACTCGGCCACCCCCACTTCACGGGCATGCCGTGCTCACCCAACCACCCCGGCTTCCGGATGAGCCTGATCCGCCGGCACGGCGACCTGGTACGCCCCGACGGCGGCTCCGCGTCCAACGAGATCATCGTCACCGGCGGCCACGTCGGTACCCACGTGGACGCCCTGTCGCACGTCAGCCACGACGGCCTGCTGTACGGCGGAGTCGACGCGGCGGCGGCGCAGACCGGCGGCCGGTTCTCGGCGCTCGGCGCGGAGCACATCCCGGCGCTGCTGACCCGTGGCGTCCTGCTGGACGTCGCGGCCACGCACGGCGTACCGCACCTGCCGGCCGGTTACGGGGTCACCCCCGCCGACCTGCGTGCCGCCGCCGACCGGGCGAACGTCCAGGTGGGACGGGGCGACGTGGTGCTGATCCGCACCGGCTGGGCCCGGCACTTCGACGACGCGCCGACCTACCTGGGCCAGCAGGACGGGGTCCCCGGTGCGACCCCGGAGGCCGCGGAGTGGCTGGCCGGGCTCGGCGTCGCGGCGACCGGCGCGGACACCACCGCCTACGAGCAGATCCGGCCGGGACTCGGGCACAGCCTGCTGCCCGCGCACCGGATACTGCTGGTCGAGGCCGGCATCCACATCATCGAGCACCTCAACCTTGAGGCGGCCTCGGCGGACGGACTGCGCGATTTCGTCTTCGTGATGGCTCCACTGCGGATCGTCGGCGGCACCGGCTCGCCCGTCCGCCCGTTCGCGGCGGTGTCGGCATGACCGAGCGCCACGCGCGAAGCGCGCCCAGCGAGCACAGCGCGCCCAACAAGCACAGCGCGCCCAACAAGCACAGCGCGCCCAACAAGCACAGCGGCACCGTCCCGGGTGGACGCACCGTCGTGCAGGCCCTTGCCGGGCTCGCCGCCGACGTCGCCCGGGACGGGCTGCCGGCGCCGCTGCGGCAGGACGTCGCCCGCCGGGTGCTCGACCTGATCGGCAACAGCCTCGCCGCCACCGCGGAACCCCCGGCCCGGGCGGTCACCGCCGTGGTACGCGGCTGGGGCGGCACCGGGGAAGCGGTCGCGATCGGCACCGGACTGCGGGTGCCGGCGGCCTCCGCCGCCCTGGTCAACGGCACCCTCGCGCACTCGCTCGACTTCGACGACACCCACCTGCCGTCGGTGCTGCACCCGTCGGCCCCGGTCATCCCGGCCGCGCTCGCCGTGGCCGAGGCGCGCGGGGCGAACGGCGCCGCACTGCTGGACGCGGCCGGGGTCGGCATCGAGGTCGCCGTCCGGCTCGGCATGGGCGGCTACGACCGCGAACTCGGCAACTCGGAGTTCTTCGAGCGGGGCCAGCACGCCACCTCCATCTGCGGTGCCGTCGGGGCCGCGGTGGCCGCCGCGATGGTCGGCGGCCTCGACGCGGCCGGGATCGCGCACGCCGCCGGGATCGCCGCCAGCATGGGCTCCGGCCTGCTTGAGGCGAACCGCACCGGCGGCACCGTGAAGCGGGTGCACTGTGGCTGGGCCGCGCACGCCGGGGTGGTCGCGGCCGACCTCGCCCGGCACGGACTCACCGGCCCGCCGACCGTGATCGAGGGGCGGTTCGGTTTCCTGCCCGCCTTCTGCGGCGAACGCGCCGACATCGACGCGGTCGTCGACCGGCTCGGCGAGCACTGGGAGCTGCCTGGCATCTTCTTCAAGCCGTACCCCTGCAACCACTTCACCCACGCCGGCATCGACGCGGCACGCGAACTGCGGGCCCGGGGTGTCGATCCCGACCAGATCGACGAGATCGAGTTGGGGGTGCCGACGCCGGTGCTCCGGACGATCGCCGAGCCGCCGGAGGAGAAGGCCCGGCCGCAGTCCGGCTACCACGCGGCGTTCAGTGGCCCGTACACGGTGGCGGCGGCGCTGCTCGGCGGCGGCGGGCTCGGCCTCGGGCACGAGGACTTCACCGACGCCGCCGCGGCAGACGCGCGTCGCCTCGCGCTGGCCGCCCGGGTACGCTGCGTGCCCGACGAGCGGTGCGACGAGATCTTCCCCCGGCAGTTCCCGGCGGTACTGCGGGTACGGATGCGGGACGGGACCCGGCACGAGGTGCGGGTCGACGCCAACCGGGGCGGTCCCGGCAACCCGCTGCGCTCGGCGGAACTCGCCGCCAAGTTCCGGTTCAACGCCGACCGGGTGCTCGACGGGGCGGCCGTCGACGCCATCGCCGAGGCGGTACTCGACCTCGGTTCGGCGCCCGAGGTCGGCACGTTGCTGGATCGGGTCCGGGGATGACCGGGGCCGGCTCGGCCCGGGGCCGGCTCGGCCCGGGGCCGGCACGACGTCCGGGTGGGGCGGCCGTGACCGTCGAGGCACTCGCCCGGGCCGCCGCGACCACGGACTGGTCGGCCGCACCGCCCCGGGTGCGCGACCGGGTGCTCGACTTGGTCGCCGACACCCTCGCCGTCGCCGCGCTGGGCAGCGGACGGACCGAACTCCGGTCACTTGTCGACGGCCTGGCCGGCAGCACGCCGCAGGGGTTGGCGACGGTGGTCGGCACGGCGCGCGGCTGGCCGGCCGCGAGCGCCCAGTTCCTCAACGGCTGCGCCGTGGCGGCGGACCAGTTGCAGGACGGTCACCGGCCGGCCCGGGGCCATCCGGCCTCGCACGTCGTGCCGGCGGCGCTGGCCCTCGCCGAGGAGCGCGACCGCGCCGGCACCGAACTGCTCTCGGCGGTACTGGCCGGCTACGAGGTCGGGGTCCGGGTGGGCCGGGCGATGGGCGGCACGCCGGACGGCGTACACGACATCGGCACCTGGGGGCAGGTCGGTGTCGCGGCGGCGGTGGCCCGGCTGCTGGCCCCCGGCGACCCGGCCGCAGCCCGTCGGGCGATCGAACTCGCCGCCTCGGCGGTACTGCTCGGCGACGCCGCGACCATCTTCGCCGGCCGTACCGGCGGGCACGGCTTCCTCGGCGCCTCGATCCAGCTCGGGGCGAGCCTGGGTGGTGCCGCGGTCGCCGGGCTGGAGCCGGAGCCGGGTGCGCTGGACCGGCACCTGGCGGCGGTGGCCGCCCGTGACTGGCAGCGCGACCCCCTGGCCGACGGGACCGGGGGCCGGGAACCCGGCTGGCGCCGGCACGAGGTGCTGGACGGCTATCTCAAGGCCCACCCGAGCTGCGCACACCTGCATGGCGTCAACGACGCGGTGGCGGACATCCTGCGGACCGGCCGGCCGGGTGGTGGCCGGGTGCGGGCCGCCGACATCCGCGAGGTGCAGGTGCGGGTCTTCGCCGCCGCGGCGGCCTTCGACCAGGTCGCCGCGCACGACCTCGCGGCCCGGTTCAGCGTACCGACCTCGGTCGCCGTCGCCCTGGTCACCGGGAGGCTCGACGAAACCACGATGACCACCGGGACGGTACGCTCCGCCGCCGTGACCGAGCTGGCGGCGCGGGTCCGGGTGGTGCACGACCCGGAGCTGGACCAGGGCTATCCCGCCGGGCGGCCGGCCCGGGTCCGGGTGCTGCTGACCGACGGGACGGAACTGCTCGGCCGGGCGGACCGGCCGCGCGGGGACGCCGACCGCGGGTTCAGCCGCGCCGAGCTGCGGGGCAAGGCCCGGCGGCTGCTGGCACACCGGTTTCCGGGGCGGGCCGACGCGCTGCTCGGCGCGGTCGACGCGCTGGCCACCGGCGGGACGGCCGGGGAGCTGGGGTTCCGGTTCCGCCGGGCCGCCGAGGCGTCGGGCGGGAGCCGGTGATGCGGCCCGGAACCGGTGGCGACGGCGTACCCGACCGGGTCCGGCGGGCGGCCCTGGACTTCGTACGCGACGAGGCCGGGTTCGCCCAGGTGACCACGATCGACCGGCAGGGCTTCCCGGTGACCCGGACGATGACCGCGTTCCTCGGCGACGACTGGTCGGTCAGCCTGGTACAGCGACGCGGCCACCGCAGGCTGGGCCAGTGGCGCCGGAACCCGCACACGCTGGTGAGCTGGGTCGGGGCCGCCGCGCCGGGCGCGACAAACGAGCGACCGCACGTCTTCGACCTCGGCCTGCTGCCGCCCCGGCTGGTCTCGGTGCGGGGCAGCGCGGAGTTCATGCCTCCGGAGTGGACGGTCGACCGCTACCGGCGCGAACTGGACCGGCAGCGCGGGCGCGGCCACACCCGGGCGCCGCAGCGCACCGACGCCGAGGTGGTCGAGGAGCTGGCCGGGGTCGTCATCCATCCGGTCCGGATCCGGTTGGAGGGCTTCGGCGTGGGCGCGCAGTCGTTCACCTGGACGGTCGATCGGTAGGGAGTGAAGGCTGATGATCAAGACCATTCTCGGGTACGAGATCGAGGACGGGGTGAGCCCCGAGGAGTACGAACGCTGGCTCTTCGAGGTGCACGCGCCCGACCTGCTGGCAAACCCGCACCTGGACCGGATCGTCTTCAACCGGGTGCTGCGGCCGGTCCAGCAGACCTCCGGCGGCGCCGCCGACGTACCGGTCGGCTACACCTTCTACCGGATCGCCGAGATGCACTTCGCCGACGAGGAGGCGTACCAGCGGTACCTGCGCTGGTTCGAGGAGCATCCGATCCCGGTCGAGCGCGGGCCGGCGGGCCGGACGGCGTTCAAGTTCTACCTGGTGACCGAGAGCACGGAGGTGACCCGGGAGAGCCTGGCCGCGGCCGGCCAGGGCCGGCCGTGACGCCGCCCGGCACACGGGCCGACCGGCTCGCCGAGGTCGCCCTCGCCGCCTACGACGAGCCGGCGGCGGATGGCTGGGATCCGGTACGCGACGCCCTCGGTCGGCTCGCCGACGCCGCGGGCCGCCGGCCGGAGGGCGACCTCGCCGGCTGGGCCGCCCGGATCGCGGTACCCGGTGGCGACCTGCCGCTGCTCGGCGCCGGGGTGCGGGCCGGTGCCCACCCGGGGCTGCTCTGGAACGGGGACCGGTGCCGACGAATGCTGGTGGGGCGGGAGGCCGCGCTGACCCTGGTCGGACTCGTCGCCGGCTCCGACCGGGGCCGGGACGCGGCGGCGCTGGTCCGGGCCGTCCGGGCGGGGACCGCCGTCGCGGACGCGCTCGACCGGTGGCTGCCCGCCGCCCCGGTGGCCCGACCGACCACCGACGCCGTGGCGGCCGCCGCCTGCGCCGGTCTGCTCGCCGGGGTGCCCCGGGACGACCTGCCGGAGGTGCTCGACATCTCCGGTGGTCTGATGATGCTCACCCCACCGACCGCCGGCACCGGGACCGCCGCCGTCACCGGCGCGTGGGCCGGGCACGCCCTCGCCGCCGGCTGGCTCGCCGTCGCCGCCTGGAACGCCGGGCTGCGCGGCTACGACGGCGCTCTCGCCGACACCCTGGCCCTGGTGACGGGTGCGGGTATCCCGCCGGCGCCGGCTGCGCCACGGGCACCGGCCCACGCCCCGGCCGTCCCGGTCGATACGCCGGCCGGGGTGTCGGCCGGCCGCACCCCGGTCGAGGCGCGGATCCGGGCCCTGCTCGGCCGCGCCCCGGCCGAGGTGCCGGTGCGGACCCTGACGGAGGCACTCGGATGACGGCGGACCTCGGTCACGGCGTTCCGGAACCGGCGACCACCGCGGCAACGGGCGGACGGCCCGAGGGCCACCTCGGAGCCGCCGGGCCGGCCCCGCAGGTCGTGCTCAACCTCGCCCGTCCCTGGGGTGAGGCGGACCCGCTCGACCTGGCCGGCGCGGCGCTCGGGGCCGGGCTCGACGGGGTGACCCTGGCCGACAGCCCACGGTTGTTCCCGGACTGCCTGCTGGAGACCGGCCGGATCCTCGCCAACACCGGGGCACGGCTGGCCGGACCCTGCGTGCTCAGCCTCGGCCTGCGTCATCCGGCCACCGTGGCCGGTGCGCTCGGCACGCTCGCCGCGCACCATCCGGGCCGGCTGCTGGCCGTGGTCGGCCGGGGCGAGAGCTCGGTCCGGAACGAGGGGCTGGCCGTGCCCTCGCTGCGCACCCACCGGGAATCCCTCGACCGGTTGCGGGAGCTGCTCGACGACCGCGCCCCGGAACTGCGGTTGCTGGGCGCGGCCTCCGGGCCCCGGACGATCCGGGCCACCGCGGCGCGGCTCGGTGGTGTCCTGGTCGACGTCGGCGCCGACCCTGCGGTTCTCGGCAAGGCGGTCCGGCTGGTCCGGGCCGAGCGCCCGGAGGCCGAGATCTGGGTGTTCCTGCGCGCGGTACTCACCCGGACCGCCGCCGAGGCGGACGCGGCCGGCCGACCGGTGCTCGGCTCCTGCGCGTCACGGCTGGTCCGTGCCCCCGACTGGTACGACCTGCCGGCCGAGCTGCTTCCGCGGGTCGAGGCGGTGGCCGCCGCGCACGACTACCGCCGGCACGGCACCCCGGCGGCCCGGGGCGGTGCCGGACGCAGCCCCGAGACGGAGCGGTTGGTGCGGGACCGGTTCCTGCTCACCGGCGACGAGCGGCGGATCGCCGGCCAGCTCGCCGCCGTGCGCGGGCTCGGGGTCGACGGCGTCGTACTGGCCGGCGCCCTGACCGGCGTCGTCGAGCGGCTCGACGAGCTGGCCACCGCCGTCCGGGCGGGACTGGCCATCGACCCCGCCGTCCGGACGGGACCGGCCGCCGACCCGGCCGCCGGGCCAGCGGTCCGGCATCGCCCGGATCGGCGCGGCCGCAACCTCTCCGCGGAATCGGAGGAGTGACCGTGGACGATTCCGTCGACACGGACCGGATCAGTGAGTTCGTGCATGGCACCCGGATCGGTGACGCCCCGCCGGAGGTGGTCCGTACGGCCCGCCGCCTGCTGCTGGACACCGTGGGTGCGCTGGCCGGCGGCCTGCGGTATCCACCGGTACGGGCGCTCGGGCGGGCGCTGCGGGCCGCCGAACCGACCGGCCCGGACGACCTGCCGTACGCCCGCCTGGTGACCCTCGGTACGGCGGCCACCTGGCTCGACGCCGACTCGGGCGGCTCGTTCCACCCGCAGGGCCATCGACTGCCGCCGGTGCCGACCGCCCATCCGGCGCCGCACTCGCTGCCGATCCTGCTGCACGCCGCCGCGACCGGAGACCTGCCCGACCGCCGGCTGCTGGAGGTGTTCCTGCTGGCCAACGAGGTCGGGATGCGGTTCGGGGTGGCTACCACCCTGCGCCCCGGGCTGCACCCGCACGGTATCCACGGTCCGGTGGCCGCCGCGCTGGCCGCCGCGCTGCTGCGCGGGCTGGATCCGGACGCGACCTCGGCGGCGATCCGGCTCGCCGCGTCCGTGCCGCTGGCCGCGACCCTGGCCGTGCCGATGCGGGGCGGGACGGTCCGCAACCTGTGGACCGGGCTCGGTGCCTATCACGGTGCGGCCGCGGCCGGCCGGGCCGCGGACGGCGCGGCCGCCAGCGCCGCGCTGGTCACCGCCCTGCTGGACGCGGCGGTCTGCACCGACCTCTCCCCCGCCGAGCTGACCGGCGAACTCGGCACCAGGTGGCGGCTCGTCGACAGCTATCTCAAGCCGTACGCCTGCGCGCGGTGGATCCATCCCGCGCTCGACGCCTGGCGGTCGGCGGTGGCCGGGGTGCCCGATCCGGTCTCCGGCCGGGGCGGGCTGGCCGCGATCGAGGTCGACACGTTCGCGTTCGCGGCGTCGCTGGCCGGCACCGAGGTCCGCTCGGACCTGCACGCGAGGTTCTCGCTGCCGGTCAGCCTGGGCACGCTCGCCCTGGACGGTGAGCTGGTCGCCGGCTCGTTCCTGCCGGAGCGGCTCGGTCGGGCGCAGGTCCGGACCCTGGCGGGGCTCGTCCGGGTTCGGGAGGATCCGGCGTTCACCGCGGCCCTGCCCCTGCAACGGCCGACCGCCGTCACGGTGCGCTGGCGGGACGGGTCGTCGAGTACGGCCCGGGTCCGCAACGCCCGGGGAAATCCGGACGATCCGCTGACCGACCGGGAGGTGGCGGAGAAGTTCCACCGCAACGTCGAAGGGGTGCTCGCGGACGGCACCGCCGAGGCCGTCGTCGCCAGCCTGCTCACCGCGGACGGCGGCCGGGGCGACTCGCTGCGGCGGGCGGCGGTGGAGATCCTGGGGGCCTGACGCCGCAGGGCTGACCGGCCCGCACGGTTGGCAATCTGTACCCAGGTCGGCCCAACTGTACGAGCGTGGAGTACTGCGCGTCACCCGAGGCCTGGGGCACACTGCGCGCATGAGTCATCACGGTAGGCAGGTGCCCGACCATCTGCTGATCCGGATCGCGCGGCGGGACGATCCGGTGTCGGCGGTCGCCGAGGACGACGCCCGACGCCGGTCGCACGCCTATCCGAAGCTGATGTGGGGGGCGCCGGTCTTCGGTTACGTCGAGGAGGTGGCCGGCCGGTGGTGCCTGCACAACCTCGGCGCTGACCAGCCGCAGGGAGCCCGGGACGGTCTCGGCTCGCACTTCCGCCGGTTGCTCGGCGCGGCCCCGGACACCGCCGCGCACGCGGCCGAGCGGCGGGAGTACCGGGCGGCGATCCGGCTGCTCGACTGGGAGGTGGTCGACGACCTCACCGTGCATGGCCGCCGCTACCGGATCATCCGCGCCCAGCCCTTCATCCGGATGGGGCCGGACGGGCCCGAACCGCCCCGGCCGACGGACCCCGATCCGCACCCGCCGGGCGGGACCCGGGATACCCGACCCGCGGAGGAGGGCTTCGTGATCGACCCAGCCGCGACCACCGGCCTCGCCGACGGCCTGCTGCGGATCGAGATGGTCCCCGCGTTCTACCGGGCCGGGATCGTCCCCGACGAGGTACGGGCCGACTCCCGCCGGGCACTGGCCAGCCACCCGAACGTGGTGCTGTTGCCGGTCGGCTTCACCATCGGTGAGTACGTCGACCGGGCCTGGCGGCCGCGAACGTGCGACACGTACCCGACGCCGCAGGCCGCCCGCGACTCGGCCGCCTTCCGATTCAGCGACATCATTCCGGGCGAGGACGCCTCGTTGGAGGAGATCAGGGCCGCCTACAGCCGGGCGCTGTCGGAGTTCGAGGCGCCCCGCACGGACGAGTTCGAGATCCGGGGCGTCCGCTGCCGGGTGACCCGGGTCGAGCGGTTCGTCCGGGTCGGCCCGGACGGCCCGGAGGGTCCCCGGCCCTCGGACTGGGATCCGGAGCCGCCGCCGGAGCTGCACTGCCAGCAACTGCGCGCGCAGGGGCTGCTGCCGGAGCCGGACTGAGCCGCGCTCGGCTCCCCGGGGGGTCGGCCGAGGTGGCACCGCCGCCCGCGACGGCCCGGCGCCGGGATGCGGCGCCGGGCCGTCGGCGACGGTCAGCGGCCCGGTAGCGGCACCCGGGACCAGTCGATGTCCGAGCCGAGATAGAAGCTCGGGTACGACGGTTGGTTGTAGGTCGTCTGTTGCCGGGCCACCTCGACCCGGTACTGCGGATCGTGCATCAGGGTGTAGAGCTTGCGGTCGGTCAGCTCGGTGCTCAGGTAGATCCGGATCGCGGAGCTGTCCACCGTGCGGACCAGCATCTCCTCCCGCCAGTCGCCGAGGACGTCCGCGACCAGGCCCGGGTTGCCCTTGGTGCCGTTGTTGGTCCGGGTGCCGTCGGCGGTGAGCAGCCGGCCGCGTTGCCAGTCCTCGATGGTCGGTGTCACCTCCCCGGCGCCGTCGACGATCTGGGTGGTCATGTCGGCCGCCCACCGGATGCTCTGGTTGGTGCCCGGGATCACGGTGCCGAGCAGGTCGCCGTCGGCGGTACGCAGGCCGGGCCCGTCCGGCTGGCCGCCGACCACCGTCGCCCAGGTCTCCAACCCCGGCTCGGCCGGCACGACGTCGCCGACCATGCCCCGGCCGGTGTCCCGACCGGTGTAACCGCCGTAGATCACCTCACCGGTCGCGGCGTCCCGCAGCGCGTAGCCGTACGGCGCCCCGGTCGCACCCTCGTGCACCATGAAGATCTCCAGCCCCGGACGGTTCGGGTCGATGTCGGTGACGTGCATCGCGTCGCCGTGCCCGACCTTCGCCCGGGCGCCCGGGTCGGCGCTGCCGGGCGGCAGGATGCCGTACGAGCTGTACAGCAGGCTGCCGTCGTGGTCGATGGTGGCGCCACCGTAGACGATCTCCTGCTTCCCGTCGGCGTCCACGTCGGCGACGCTGAGCGAGTGCGCGCCCTGGGTGGTCAGGGTGCCGTACTCCGGGTCGGTGCCCTCCCGGCCGTGCGGGCTGTCGTTGAACGGGTTGGTCATCGGCACCCAGCCACTGTCGACGTACCAGTTCTCGCGCAGCCGCCGGCCGTCCCAGCGGTAGGCGACCAGGGTGGCGCGGGTGTAGTAGCCCCGGGCGAAGATCGCCGACGGGTGCCGGCCGTCCAGGTAGGCCACTCCGGCGAGGAACCGGTCCACCCGGTTGCCCGGCTCGATCCGGCTCATCGCGTAGTCGCCCCACATCAGCCCGTCGTCGTGCCGGCCGGGCTTGTACCGGATGGTCTGCAACTCGCGGCCGGTCGCCCCGTCGAAGACGGTCAGGTACTCCGGCCCGTCCACGATGAAGCCCTGGAACGCCCGCAGCGCGTTGCGGGTGCTGCGGGCCGGGGCGTAGACGTCGACGAAGTGGTCGACCAGTGCCTCGGCGTCGGTCCTGGACAGCGGGTACGTGTACGCCGGGGCGATGCCGAAGGCCTGCTCCAGGGTTGCCGGCCAGCGTCCGGCCCGCACCTCCGGGTGCCGGTGCCAGCCGAGGAAGAGGTCGACGAGCTTCTGCCGGTATCCCTCCGGGCTCAGCCGGTAGTCGTCGGTGTGCGCGTAGCCGGCCCGGACGTCCTCGCGGGGCATCGTGACGTACCGCTCGGAGACGACCCGGCCGCGCCGGTCGTACCGGGTGACCTTGGTGCCGGGGGCGGTCTTGAGCATCATCTCGGCGCGGTTGTCGCCGTCGAAGTCGTAGACCAGGAACTGCGTGTAGTGTGCCCCGGCGCGGATGTTGACGCCGAGCGAGACGCGGTGCAGCAGGGTGCCGTCGAGTTCGTAGGTGTCGAGGTACACCTCGCCGGTGTAGCCGACCTGGGAGACGTCCTTGGAGTTCGACGGGTCCCACTTGACGACGTACTCGTACTGCCCGTCGCCGTCGACGTCGCCGACGCTGAGGTCGGAGGCCGAGTAGGTGTACGCCTCACCGGTCGGGGTCACCCCGTCGGCCGGCCGGCGCAGCGGCAGGTCGTAATGGCCGTCGGCCCACGCCGTCACCGGTGCGCCCCGGGCGCCGGTCCGGCCCCGGAGCACCGGCGCGACCTGGTAGGCGGCGGTGGCGCTGCCGGCCCGGTCGAGATAGTTGGTGCTGTCGGTGACGGTGGCGATCCGCCGCCCGTTGCGGTAGACGGCGAAGTCGGCTCCGGTCAGGCCGGTACGGCTCCGTCCGGTCGCCTCGGTGCCGAGCAGCCGCCAGCTGAGGAACACCCCGTCGGGGGTGGCGACCGCGACGAGTCCGCGGTCGAGACGTTCGAGGCGGGGTCCGTGCTTACCGGCGCCGCCCGGCTGGGCGGAGACGGCCGTCGGACCGCCGACCAGCAACGCGGTCACCGAGAGGCCCGCGACGAGGGCCCGGGACAGTACGGCGATCGGCCGGCCTCGCCTGCTTCGAAATGTCATGGGTCTCCAATGTGGGTACGACCCGATCCTCCGGGTGGGACGAACTACGACCGGGCTGAAACGATACAATCCACTGAGAATTCTGTATCCGTCGCAGCCTTGTCAAGGCTGTCCGGCCAGCTTCGTCGGCCGCGCCGCGCCGCTCGCACCCGGTCCCGGAGGCAGGCCTGGTCACCCCTCGACGGCGACATCCAGGACCAGACAGGCGATGGTGAGGGCCAGGAAACCGCCGGCGTAGCCCATGTTGTGGAATACCCGGGCCCGCAGGTGCGCGGTCACCGCCCCGACGAAGAACAGCACCAGGCCGGTCGCGGCGGCGAGCCCGACCACCGGCACCCCGAGCAGGCCGAGCAGCAGCCCGGCCACTCCGGCGGCCTTGAGGGCGGCGAGCGGCGGCAGCCAGGACTGCGGCACACCGACCTCGGCGCAGTTGGCGAGCACGAACTGGACCCGGGCCAGGTCGGCGGCGGCGCTCCAGGCGCAGGCCACCATGGTCAGGACGGCCACCACGACGTACGCGGTCAGCATGCCACGCCCCCGGCGGACCGGCCCGGGCGGATGATGCGGGGCGCCATCGGTACTCTCACAGCGTCGGTCTCCTCGTCTCTGACGGATACGGTCGTCTCGGGTAGGTCACCCCCCATGACGTCTGACACCTGGAGAAGGTGACCCGTGAGCACCGATGAATTCCTCGCCGACCGGTTCGCTCGCGACCGGCAGCACCTGGGGGCGGTCGCGTACCGCCTGCTCGGCTCGCTGCCCGACGCGGAGGACGCCGTACAGCAGGCGTGGCTGAAGGCCAGCCGGACCGACCTGGCTGAGGTCCGGAACCTGACCGGCTGGCTGACCACCGTCACCGCCCGGGAGTGCCTGGACATGCTGCGGGCCCGACGCCGCCGGGCCGAGCTCGCCCTCCCCGACCCTGAGTTCCCGGCACCGGGCGCGGCCCCGGTGCCCGCCCCGGCACGGACCGCCGAGGAGGAGGTGCTGCTCGCCGAGTCGGTGGGGCTGGCGCTGCTGGTGGTGCTGGATCGGCTCTCACCGGCGCAACGGGTCGCCTTCGTGTTGCACGACCTCTTCTCGGTACCCTTCGAGGAGGTCGGCCGGGTGCTGGACCGCTCGCCGGTGGCGGCGAAGAAGCTGGCGAGCCGGGCCCGGGACCGGGTGCACGGTCCGGCTCCCCGGGAGCAACGGCTCGCCGCCCGGCACCTCCCGCTCGTCGCGGCGTTCCTCGCCGCGTCCCGGGGCGGTGACCTGGCAACCCTGCTCGAACTGCTGGCACCCGACGTCGTACGCCGGGCCGATCCGGTACTGCTGCCCGCCGGAATGCCGACCGAACTGCGCGGGGCGCGAGCGGTGGCTGAGGAGACCCGGCACTTCGCCGCCCGGGCCCGGACGGGCGGCCCCGCCTGGGTCGACGGTGGCCCGGGAATCGTGATCGCTCCGCGCGGCCGGCTGATGGTCGTGCTTCGCCTCAGCGTCGAGGCGGGCCGGATCCGCACCATCGAGGTGATCGGCGACCGGGACCGGCTCGACAGGGTGACCATCGGGGTGTTCGCCACCGCCGGGTGGTCGCGGAAACACGTGGGATAGTTTCCGGCGCTTCGCTGCGGCCGTCCCGGATCACAGCCGGGCCGTCCCGGGTCGGCCTACCGCAGCACGCCGCGGACGGCCCGCTCGAACTCGGCCCGGCGCAGCGATGCGCCGAAGACGGGTCCGCCGGGTTCGAGCAGCCGCCCCGCGCGGAGGCTGTCCAGCCGTACGGCGTCGTAGCCGATCCGCTCGACGAGCTCGGCCACCAGATCGGTCGCGGTCCTGTCGTCGCCGGCCACGCCGAGCGCGCGCCGGTCCGGGTCGCCCACCGGCCGGCGCTCCTCCTCGATCTGGTGGTAGCCGGCGTGGTTGAAGGTCTTCACCACCGTCGACCGGTCGAGCCGGCGGGCCACGATCTCGCTGCTGCCGTACCGGGGGTCCTCGAACATCTCCTGTACGCCGTCGGTCGGCGGCCAGTAGTTCATCGGGTCGACGACCAGCTTGCCGGCGACCAGTCCAGGGTCGAAGTCCGGAAACCGGCGCAGCGGGATCGCCAGCACCACGAGGTCGGCGTCGCGTACGGCGTCGGCGGCCCAGCGTGGTTCGGCGCCCGGCACCAGGATCCGGGTGATGAGTGCGATCTCCTCCGGGTCGCCGGAGGCGGCGATGTTCACCGGATAACCGGCGGCGAGCGCGACCCGGGCGATCACCGGGCCGACGTGTCCGGCGCCGAGCACGGCGATCCGGGGCAGCAACGATCCGGTCATGATCGGGAGGTTCTCACAGCCGTCCTCCCGTCTCGTTGACGCGTGCAGCATAGCCGGCAGCTCCGCCGGCCGGAGCGGTACTCCCGGCACGGGCTCGCCGCCCACGTTGCCCCGGGGGCGCGACCGGCAGCTCAGCTGCCAGCTCGGGTCGGCGGCTGCGCCTCGCCGGCCGTCAACGCGTCGTCGGCGGCGGTGAGCAGCCGATCCACTTCGGTACGTCGGACGACCCGGATCCCGAGGACCGCGGCTGTCACGACCGCCGCACAGGCGGCAACCACCAGCAGGTTGCTCGTGGCCTCGACGGTGCGCATGTACTCGCCGCCCTGTGCGGTGGCGGAGCGGTACCACAGCGCCGCGCCGATGTTTGCGGGCACGGCGAGCACGGTGCTGATCCACCACCCGGTCACCGGTGCCGTTGGTGCCGTGGGCAGTCCGGCGCGCCGGAGCCGGACCGCCCAGTTGGCGGTGGTGGCGACGGCGACGAGGAGCGCGAGCAGCACCAGCCAGGCCGTTGCGGTACGGAGTTCGTCAAGCCCGAGCAAACTGTCGATCATCTCCACCGTGCCGGACCCGTCGTGGGTCACCACGCCGATCCGGCGCTCGTACGCGGCGAGGGCGACGATCGCGTACAGGACGTCGAGGACGGCGAGTGCGGCAAGCGCGGGCACGGCGCCCCGGGCGGGCGCGGCGAGACGGGGAACGGGCACGCGCCGACGGTAGCGGAAGACGAATTCGCCTTCGGTATATCGGTCGACCAAATAGCTTGCTATTATGTTCCGCATGATAGCGGCGGAGCACCAGCCGAACGAGGAAAACGACCGGCACACCCAACTGCTGCGCGGCGTGCTGGACATGTGCCTGCTGGCACTCCTGGCCCGCCAACCGGCCCACGGCTACGAGCTGGTGCGCCGCATGGAGACGGCCGAGTTCGGCGTGATCAGCTACGGCACCATCTATCCGCTGCTGACCCGGATGCGTCGCCTCGGCCTCGTCGCCGACGAGCAGCAGGCGAGCCCGAGCGGCCCGCCCCGGAAGGTCTACGCGCTGACCGACCTCGGCCGGGCGCACCTGGATGCCTGGCAGAAGCAGTGGAACCAGTTCGCCGACAGTGTCGGCGCCCTCCTCGACGCACCCGACCACGACCCCAGCAGGAGTTGACCGTGAACACCATCAACAGCGTTCTGGCCGAGGCCGAGCGGGCCTGGCGGGCTCACGGGGTCGTCCGGGCCGATCGGGCGACACTCGCCGGCGATCTGCGCCTCGACCTGGAGGCCGCAGCCGCGGATGGCGGCGATCCGGTGCAGTTGCTCGGGGGCGACGTGACCGGTTTCGCCCGGCGGCTCGCCGACGAGGCCGGTGTCCGCCGGGTGCGCCGGTACTACGGACGGCTGCTCGGCACCGCGTTGATCGGTGCGGTGCTCGGCAGCCTGCTCGGCTACGGCGTGCTGGCCGGGCTGTACCCGGTATTCGTGCACGCGTTTGACATCCCCCGCTCGATCACGATACCGGTCCAGCTCGCCGTCGCCGTCTTCTACGGCGTGCCGGCCGCCGTCGTGGTCGCGGGTGCGGTCACCACGGTCCGGCTCTGGCTGCACGATGTGCCGGAGATCAGGAGGACGGCCCGGCTGATGGCCCTGCTGCTCCCGGTGGCCGGCATCGTCGCCACGCCGGTCACCATGGGGTTCGCCTCGTCGACCGACTACAGCACGGCGCCAGGGGTCTTGTTCGTGGAGGTCGCCATCGTGTTGGCGACGCTCGCCGGTGCCACGATCCTGGCCCGCCGACTGGCGCTTCGGGAGCGCCCGCAGACCTCGGGCCCGCCGTCTCCGCACTCCACGCAGGTCAACTCGGCCTGACGGGTCCGGCAGCGGCGGTGGCAGGATCTACGGCATGGAGTTCGCCGAGGTGATCCGCCGCCGCCGGATGGTACGCCACTATGCCGACCGACCACTCGGTCCCGACGTCCCCGTGGTGGACGTCCCGGCGCACACGGCCGCGTTCAAGGCCGAGTTCGGCATCCCCGACGAGTACTCGCCGATCGGTGGCATCTGCGTCGGCTACCGGGCCGACGACCTGCCGCCGCAGAGTCCTGGCATCGCCGGACGCCGCCGTAGCCGCGACGAGGTGATCCACCATGGACAGTGGGGTCGCCGGCAGTCGTGAAGCGGTACGCCCGCGGAGCCGGTACGCCCGCGCAGCCGGTACACCCGCGCAGCCTCAGCCGAAGCGCCCGGGTGCGCCGTCGGCGAACGGCCAGGTGATCCGCTCCGCCCGCAGGTCGGCCACGAGACCGCGCACGTAGCGCAGTTCCGCGTCGATGACCTGGCGCTGGTACTCCGCCTCGACCACGAAGAGCCGGGGCAGGAACCTGGCGACCTCGGCGATCTCCCGGTCCAGGGCGGCGAGCCGCTCCTCCAGCCGGGTCACCCGCAACGTCAGCGCCTCGACCGCGTCCGTCGGCGAGAGGTTCGGTAGAAACGACAGCGCGGCCGGGAACTCGGGATACTCCGCCGCCGGGGTGGCGAGCATCGTGCGGAGCCAGTCGGCCAGGGTGGCCAGGCCGGCATCCGTGATCCGGTACGTCGTGCGCTCCGGCCGGTTCTCGGCGCGTTCGGTCGCGGCGACGGCCACCAGCCCGTCCCGGGCCAGCCGCTGGGTCGTCTGGTAGACGCTGTTGCGCTGGCTGACGTTGACCACGTCGTCCTTGCGCCGCTCCTTGATCAACTGCTGCATCCGGTACGCGTGCATCGGCTCCTCGGTGAGCATCGAGAGCACGGCCAGCGCGAGTACGGAACGGCGCGGTGCGGACACCTGCCGAGCCTAACCGGTACCGCGCACCTAGCCATAAAATGTATAGTCATTCTATGACTACGACCCCTCACTCCCCTGTTCCGGATTCCCTCGCCCGACGGCTCGCGCTCGGCGCCGTCGTCGGACCCGTGCTGTTCACCCTCGCCTGGCTCGTCCTCGGCGCCGTCAGCCCGGGATACACCCTCTTCGACCACCGGTTCACCGACTACTCGCCGATCAGCCAGCCGATCAGCGGGCTCGGGATGGGCGTGACGGCGCCGTACATGAACACCGCCTTCGTCGTCTGTGGGCTGGTCCTGGTCGCCGGGGTGGTCGGGGTGTTCCGCACCCTTCCGGCCGACCGGCCCACCCTGCGCCGCTGGTCGATAGCGCTGCTGGCCTGTAGCGGGATCGGGCAGGCCGTCTGCGGGATCTTCAACCTGGAGGCGATGATGCCGCACACCCTCGGCTTCGTCCTCGCCATCGGCACACCGGTCGCCGGCTTCCTGGTCGCCGGACGGTACCTCCGGGGCGTCCCCGGCTGGCGGCGGTTCGGTACCTGGCTGCTGCTCGGCAGCCCGCTGACCCTGATCCTGCTCGTCGCCTTCTTCGCGACGTTCCAGCCGACGGCGGACGGCGCCGAACAGGGCGTCGCCGGACTCGTGCAGCGGCTCGGGATCCTGGAGCTGCACGCCTGGTTCGTGGCGATGGGCTGGCTCGCGTACCGGGGTGCCCGGCCGGTGCCGCCGGGCCGGCCGGAGGGTTCGCCGCTACCGGCGACGGACGACCACCCAGACGCTCAGGACGGTACGGCGGGACGCACGGCCTCGCCGGCAACCGGGCGGTCGTAGCCACGCTGCGCGCCGCCCTGCGGATACCCACGGCAGGGCGGCAGGCCCCGGTGGCAGGTGCCGACGGGTTGTTGTGTGCGGCCTCGACCAGCCGGCACGTCCGTCACGCACCGGTCCACTCGACCAATCCGTCCGGACGCAACCTGGCGCCGTCCGCCACGCGGTGCGGGCTCAACCGCCCGTCCGGCATGAGGTGCCGCGCGGGCACGGCGCGGCTCAGCACCGTGACATCGGCGATCAGGCGGCGGTGGCAACGCCACCACACGCTCTCGCTGCACATCACCGCGACCGTGCACTCCGCCGCCCGGTCAAGCACAAGATCCAGGGCCGCCCGGAACTCCGGCGTACGGGTGTGTGCCGCGTAGGCACGGAACGCCGGCACGGTCCACCAGGTGTCCTGCTCGGGTGCGTCGGCCGGACGATGCCGCCGGCCGCCGAGCCGCTCCTCCCACCGATAGTCGATCCCCAGCTCCGGCAGCCAGTGCGCCAACGCGTCCCGCTGTACATCGGGATTGGTGCGGCTGCCGGGGAAGCGGCGTACGTCGACGACCAGCTCAACGCCGGCACCGGTCAGCAAGTCGCCCAGCGCGGCACGAGGCAACGGCCCGTGACCTACCGTCAGCAGGGCTGACGGGCGTTCTGTCGTCTGCACAGACCGATCATCGCGCGCCGCTCTGCCGCCAGGTGCGGACATGACCGGGCAGCAGGCGGGCAGATCCCCTCGCCCCTACGCCTCCGACCGGCTGCTGATCCTAGAATCCCGACCACCGGCCCGGGCGCCGATCGCGAAGTCAAAATTGGCCGTGACCAGGCGATGATCGGACGGGAACTCGGTCGGGTTGTCCCTGGGCGGCGGATGCACCCGGTACGTCATCGGCACGAGCGACTCTGCGACGGTGGTGAGAATGAAGTCGATCAGTTGTCCGTCGCCCTCCTCGTCGGCGCAGTTGGTGGTGGGCCGGTATGCCTGATGGTGGGATGTGCCGCTATGCCAGGCGAGGTCAGGCGCGGCGTGGAAGCCGCAGCCGCCGATCCGTTCGCCGTGGTCGTCGGACCATGCGCCGATGAGATGGTCGACGGCCTCCGTCTGATCGACCCAGATGCGGTCGGCGCGTTGGCGGGCCTTCTGGCTCCGGGCGCGGTAGTCCGCCAGCTCCCAGTTCCGCTTCGGATACGAGGGCCCGGAGGCAGTCTCGTTAAGGTCCCCCAACACGAGCATCGGTAGCCGGTATCTGCCGTACCGGTCGATTCGGGCGGCCTGGCGTAGCCGGGTCACGCCGGAGCGGGGATCCCAGTGCTCGATGAGGACACCGAATTCGACACCGGTGGCCCGGACGCGGAAATGGGCCAGCCCGCGTTTGTCGTCATGGGTCGGATAGCCGGTGTCGCTGTACCAGCTGGTGAGGGTCAACGCCGTCGGGTCGTAGAGTAGGGCCGGTTCGATGGGTCCGCGCTCCCGCCAGCCGAGTTGCCCGACGTACGGGCGGTCAAGTTGCTGGGCGAGGGCATCAGTGGCGGCAAGCAGTCCGAGGTTGCCGTCACGCGCCCACTCCTTCGCCTCGTTGATCGCTATTAGCGTTGGCGCCTTGTCGAGGTGTGCGAAAGCGCGACGGAGCCGGTCGAAGTCGAAGCCGCCGTCGGCCAGCAGCCCACCGCCCTCGAAATTGAACAACGCCACTCCGACGTGCCCCATGATTCCCTGCACGGTCACTCCCTTGCCGTCCATGGCTACGGTCTGGCCTTCGATCGCTGTGGCCCGGCTGGGCGCAGGTGGATTCCGGCCTGTCGCAGCCGATCTCCGACGTAGACGCCAGACACTCCACCGGCTGCGGCGAGCGCGGATATCGTCTCCCCGGCGCGGTAGCGCGCGACGATCTGTTCGTCGGGGATGGCGGCCTGTCGCCGGACCGGGCCGGGACGCATACGCACCCGGGCAGCCAGGAGACGGTCTCGGACGTAGCCACGTGACATGCCGGTGCGGTAGGCGATCCAGCCAATCGACTCGCCCGCCTCGTAACGGGCGACGATCTGCTCGTCGGTCGGGATGTCGCGTACGCGTGGCCGGCGCCCCTGCTTGCGGCGGGGAATCTCCAGCGCGACCAGGAGGTGGTGGACATGGCCGTGCGAACAGCCGATCGTCGTGGCGATTTCCATGATCGACCACCAGTCGACGAGGTAGCGGTCCACCAGGTAGCGGGTGACGATCCGGGCGGCCCAGGAGGGCAGCGGGGTCATCTGCCTCGTCCGCGCGATCGCCATCACCGCACGGTCGGCCTGTTGCGCGAACACCTCGTCCGCCTCCCGAGCCGGGCCCGTCTCCGCCCCGTCGCCGGATGCCACCTGTTCGCCCGGGACAGCACCGGTAGGACCGGATAGGCCCCGGCGCTGCGATATCCCCAGCTCTGCCAGTAGGTTGTTGATCCGGTCATGCGGGCACCTGATCGACCGGGCGATTTCCGCGACCGACCACTCGTCATCCAGGTACCGGTCGGTGAGGTAGCGGATGACGATGGTCGCCGCCCAGTCCGGCAGGTCCGCCAGCGAGTACGCTTCCGCCGGCCGTCCCGACCGCCGCGCGCCGTCATCGAGACGGTCGGCACGCGGGGCCAGGGCGGTCGTCGAGAACCGCTGGCCCGGTCTGCGGCGGGGGATCCCAGCCTCGACCAGCACCCGACGGATGTGCACCTGGGTGCATCCGGTCGAGTTGGCGATCTCGGGGATCGTGCACCCGTCGACAAGGTATCGGTCGACCAGGTGGCGAGTGACGATGCGGGCCGCCCAGTCGGGCACGCTGCCCAGAGAGTTCGTCCAGGTCCAGCCCGGCGGCGGTTCGGCTGCGGTGGCGCCGCCCGGCCAGGCGATCCGATCGGCCGGAACCGGGCCCGACCTGGGCCGCTCACCCCGGTTTCGACGCGGTATCCCCGCCTCCACCATCACCCGGTGGAGGTGGCTGGCCGAGCAATCCACCGACCTGGCAATCTCCTCGAGCGTCCACCGGTCGAACACGTACCGCTCGGCAAGGTGTTGGGTGACGATGCGGGCCGCCCAGTGCGGCACCTGCGCCATTACACTGTTTCTTCCGCGTCGTGGTGAGGTCGCCGCAGCCCGCGAGCTGTCAGGCACTGGAATGGGCTCTTCCATCAGCGGTGCGGTGGTAGCGAGGCCGGGTGGCGCGGACCGCAGCCGAGCAGGAGTTGCGCGGCCGCAGCCCCGCGATGAGGTAACTGGCCGACGGGAAGCCACTCGCTGCCCTGGCGGGTGAAGCCGATGTCGGCGAGCCCGGCCGCGACGCGGGGCAGCACCTCCGGGGCGCAGAGCAGGACCCCGTGCCCGTCGTCGTGGCGCAGCGCGTCGAGAGCAGCGGTGGCCCGCCGGACCAGCAGGGAGGGGTGGGCGCCGAGCCGCTCGGTCCGGCCACGCCGGGCCTCGCGCCGCGCGGCGGTAGCCACACGCAGCTGGTGCAGGCGCGGACCGCGACGGCTGCCGTCCGCCCAGTCCAGCCGACGCAGGGCTTGGCGGACGTACCGGTCGATCCAGCTGGGCCCGGTAAGGTCGACTGCGTCGGACATCGAGACGGGGTGGATGTGCCAGTCAGTCTCCGGGCGCAGTGCCTCCCGGGCGTCGACCCAGCCGAGCACCCCTGCCCGGGCGATCCGGAGGACCTCCCATTCCCCGATGCGGTCGACCACCTGCCGCACATCCGGGTGCAGCCCACGGCGCTCCCCTGCTGATGGAGCGAGCAGCTCCTCGTAGTACACCCGCGAGCCGCCGGTCCGGCCGCGGTTCGCGATGGTCCGCACGGTGAGGAAGTAGGCAGGTTCGCCCTGCGGGTGAACGGCCAGCACGGTGATCCAGCGGTTGACCGCCGAATGCCGGTAGTACCACACCGCCGACTCCAACATCCGACGTCGGCGCACACGCAGAACGCCCATTCCGGCCGTACTCCTTTCCCTGGTCGGTGTCGCGGTAACGGAGATCTCCGGCGCGGGTGCCGGGACCGGCGGGCTCACGTGGTCGTCTCCGCCGCCCAGCGCAGCGCCAACCGTTCGACGGCGACGAGACCGCCGAAGAGAGCGCTGCTCAGCAGCGCGAGCAGCGTGACGGCGGCGAACGCGCGCGGGGTGTCGGCTGTCGTGCCGGCGGTGAGGATGACGGCGCCGAGTCCGCTGCTGGAGCTGGACAGCTCAGCGACGACCGCGCCGATGACAGCGAGGGTGCCGCCGGTCTTGAGCCCGACAAGGACCTGTGGCAACGCCCATGGCAGGCGGATCTTCACGAACGTCTGCCAGCGGGAGGCGGAGAGAGAGCGGGCGAGGTCGGCCAGCTCGCGTGGTGTCGAGGTCAGGCCGGCCACCGCCGCCAGCATGATCGGAAAGAAGGCGACCGCCAGGACCAGCGCGATCTTCGGTCGCGGCCCGAAGCCCAGCCAGACCACCAGCAACGGCGCTATGGCGATCTTGGGCACGGAGTGCAGGGCGACGAGGATCGGCAGGACCGCCCGCTCGACCAGCCGGGATGTGGCGATGACGGCGGCGACGACAAGCCCCACGGCCGTCGCCAGGCCGAAGCCGGCGAGCGTGACCGCAGCCGTGGCGGCCGTCTCCTGAAGCAGGTAGCCGGGAGCGGCGACGAACGCACGCACGATATCCGGTGGCGACGGCAGGAAGAACGGATCGATCGAGAAGAGTACGGACGCCAGCCACCAACAGCCGACCAGTCCCGCTGCCGCGAGGCCCGGCAGGATACGGCCGAGGACGCGTCTGCCCCGTCCTGCGACCGGCCCCCTGACCAGCGCGACGACGGCTTTCAGTCTCATGGGTGCCCCCAGGCGTTGACGGACTGTGTGTGAGAGCGGCGCTCGGCGGGGCGGGCGCCGCTCTCCGGGGGGTGAGAGACGACGCCCGCCCAAGGGCCGGCCTCAGCAGGGGCGCCGACCGCTGGTGATGTAGAGCGGGTGACCGTGGATCACCAGGCCCGGGTCGTCGAGCAGGTCGAGCACGGCGTCGAGCTGCCCACGGGTCATGCCTGCGGCCAGCAGGCGAGGCCGGACCTGCCGCAGGACGGCGCCGACGAACCGGGCGCCGGCGCTGCCGCCGGTCCAGTACTCGGCGCTGACGGTCGTGCGCACATCCACCAGTCCGGCGGCCAGCATCAGCGGATGCACGCGGCGGGCCCAGTTGCGGTCGGTACCGGCCGCCTCGAAGACCTTCCTGCCCACCGTCTGCTGGTAGGCCGCGTACGCCTCGGCGGCCGCCGCGCTCGGCGCGGCCACGACGACCTCGTCCCGGGTACGCAGGCTTGCCCAGTCCGCGACCACCAGGGTCCCGCCGGGCACGAGGTCCGCCACCAGGCGGTGCAGGATCGCCTCCCGCTCTGGCAGGTGGCTCAGGACGAGCCTGGCCACGGTCAGATCTTTCGGACCGCCCGGCAGTGGATCGCCGCTGCGTAGGTCGTGCCGGACGCAGAGCAGACGCCGGTGATGCGGGAGCCGGTCGAGGTCCGTGTCGGTGGCGAGGACCCGGCCGTCGTCGCCGACCCGGCCGGCGAGCCACCGGGCGAGACTGCCGCCGCCGGCTCCGACCTCCAGACAGGTGGCGCCGGTCCAGTCACCCAGCTCGGCCAGCCGGGCGGTGGTGACCGGATCCAGGAGGTCGGCGAGCGCGGCGTGATGGTCCGGCGAGTGCGGATCGGCGTTGCTCATCGGATAGGGCTCGGCGCCGATCTCGGGTGCCACGCTCACCGGAGGCTCCCCGCGATGTTGACGTTGACCACCTGCCGGGGCAGCTCCGGATTCGCCCCGCCGGGCAGCAGGCCGACCGACTGCAGGAGCGCCACGCTCCGCACCACCCGCTCCTCCTCCATGGTCCCGACCGGAGCGCCGGAGGCCGGGATCACGTAGGGGCGCATGAGCCGGAGTTCCTCGGCGGCCAGGCGCACGTCCTGCCCCTTGACCGCCTCCGCCAGGATCCGGCCCGCCTCGTCCGGATGCTCCACCGCGTACTCGGCTCCTCGGAGCAGTGCCTGGACGAACCGCCGCAGCAGGTCGGGATTGTCCGCGATGGTCTCCTTCTGCGCGACCACCACACCGCCGAAGAGGTCGCGTAGGTACTCGCTGTAGGGCAGCGCCGACACGGACCGCTTTGCGGCAGCGGCTACACCAGGCTGTCCGACCAGATAGATGCCGATCCCGTCGACCCGGCCGGCAGCCAGATAGGAATTCAGCTGGGGCGCCGACCCGTACTGCCAGCTGACCTTCGTCGCGTCGATCTCCGCGAGTCGGGCATAGGCGGGAAAGAGAATCTCCGGCGCTGCCCCCTTCACCGTCGCCAGGGTGCGCCCCTGCAAGGCGTGGGCGTTCGTGATGCCCGACGCCTCCAGGGACACGATGGAGAGCAGCGTCTGCTGGTGGATCGCCGCCAGGATCTGGAAGCTCGTGTCACGACCGCTGCCGTAGCGGACCAGGGCCCCGGCCGCGTCCACGATGGTGACCTGGGCTCGTCCCGAGCGGATCATCCGATGGTTGTAGTCGCCGGCCTGACCAGGCTGGATATCCACCTCGATACCTGCCTCGGCGAAGAAGCCCTTGTCCCTCGCGACAAACCCGTACGCGTCCCGCCCCTGCGTTCCCAGGGTCGTCACGAAACGCACTCTGTCCTTGTTGGACCGGCCCGCACGGTCCGAGCTGCCGCACGCCGCCGACATCAGCGTGCCACCGGAGACGACACCGGCACCGGCGACCAGGGCGGCGCGGCTGAGGGCCGTCCGGCGGCTGATGACGGCGGGCCGGCGGGAAGTCCGAAAGCCCGGCCAACGATGCTGCTCGGCCGAGCGCTTCGGAGCCAGCGCTATCGTGAGCATTATCTGGAACCTCCCAATGCAATGGATGCGAGCCGAGATGGCTGTCCCGCTCGGCGGCAAGGTAGGGAAGCACCGGACCGACATGCATGATCGACGTGGATCGCCGGAAATCGCCGGCGGCCGGATGCCGCCCACAACAAAACCCGACCGGAAATGCACGTAGAAGATCCCGGGAAAGGCGGAGCCGGCGGTACGAAGGGGCGCCCAGGGAGGTACGCGGCGGGAACGGCTACGTCAAAGTCCTGGCTTCCGTCGCGCGGATGGTCGTGCTCGCGTGCTGAGGAGGTGGGTTGCTATGCCTCGGCTGTGCGGTCGATCTCACACGTGAAGGCAAAGGCAGATCGGAAGCATCCGAGAGCGGCTCCAGCGCCCGACCGGTGTGGACGCACGAACCAGTGCCGAGATCGGCACGCAGCTGCTATCGCTATCCCCGAAGCGGGAGCACGAGCTGGTCCATGCACGGGGCTTCAGGCGTGTGCTGGGCAGTTCCTATCTGCTTCCAACCCCAGCGGACGTACATGGATCGGGCGGGCGACTCCGGCGTGGTGGTGAGTATGGCGAAAGGCTCTGGCCGGCCGGCCAGCAGGAGGTCGAGAAGTCGCCGCGCCAGCCCTCGCCCCCGAAAAGCACCAGCGACGTTCAGTTCGATCACGGCAAACTTCGACGCTTCAAGCACTTCGGCCGGAGGATCATCACGCCGGTGCGAGGCCCACCAGACGCCGGGCGGAAAGGGCAGTCCGAAGGCGAAGCCCGCCAACTCGTCAGTAGCGCCACGCCTGGCGAGCGTCGCGGCGAACCCGGGCCGCACCGCCTGCCGGTTGGTTCGCTTGAGGAACGTTTCGCGAGCGTACAGCGGCGAGTCTCCCTGCGGTCCCTCGCCGTGTACGGCCACGTAGAGCGCGGTTACCTCGTCGAGCGTGGCCAGGAAGGCCGGACCGTCGATGCGCTCCAAGGCAAAACCGTCACTCACGGCGCACCCGCGCGGACATTCGTTAATATTTCCGCGTACTGCCGAACCGCCGGCAGTCGTCGGTCCTCGGCCCTAACGCTCGTCAAGACATAGTCAGCGATTGCCAACAGGTAACGACCGGGCGCGTTCATCTGCACGACATCAGCGGCATGGTCCACGCCTGCCCGAACATCGCCGCATCGGATAATCGACAGAGCACGGTGCATCTCGACCTGGGCTCGACCAAGAGTCTGGTCGGGTCGATATGCTTGTACCGCTAGATCCTGCGCTCGTTCCGCCTCATTCAATGGGCCCGCAGTCGAGTAGACAAAAGAACGGCTATGAAGGACGTGCCGATCGCCCCACGAAAAGACCGGTGCAGCGTCCGTGCTCGTTGATCTTGTCATTGCCATGGCATCCAAACACTTGATGGCACCGAGCTTGTCTCCCAGCAGGGCCAGTGCCTGCGCTCTGGCAGCGAGCAAAAGTCCATGCCCCACGCTGCGGTTGCCACCTTCACCACCTTCGATCGTGGCAAGCGCTTCATCGGTGAGCGAAAGAATGACGGCCGGAGGTCGACTCGCATAGAACCCCGCGATTGCCTCCTGCCCCCGCGTCCATAGACAAAGCTCAGCCGAGCCGCTAGCGTGCGCGTAACGCCTTCCGAGCAGCCAGGCGTGTCGGGCTTCGCGGGGGTGCCCAGCATCAGTGCACGCCATGCCCAGGATGCCAGCGAGACGTCCAGCGGCCTCGCACAGATCCGCTCGTCGTGGCCCATCCGGCGCCGATTCAATAACACGCAGCAACGCTGCGAGATCATGGCCAAGCTCCACGAGCAACTGGGACTTCGATCTCGTCGGGTAGGCATGGCCGTACTCGAAGGCGACGGCGAGCCAGTCCCCTGCGGTCATGGCACCGTAGCCTGAAGCCAGCAGGCTGGCGGGGAAGGCGGCACCTGCGCCGACAGCCAGAGAAGCCGAAAAGAATGCCCGTCGGTCCACAACACTATCCTCGAGATCGCCTCGCGTCAGGTGAGACACGCTCCTTGACAGTAGGCGGTCCTGAGCCGGTGCCGCCAGTGCCTGCGACATGGCTTCCACCGGACCTACCAACGTCTCAAACGGGTATCCCCAGAACGCCTCGGCGACTCGTTGCGCTGCTTGGCGCGGCCGGCCGACCTTGCCGTCCATCCAGCGGCGAAGCTGCCGGATGGAGAGGGTTACGTCTTCGCCCAGCTCACGGGCGGTTCGCTCGAACGCGGCACACGTTTCCTCTATCGTCCAGCGCCCCTCTCGTACGAGGCGACTAAGCAGAGTGGGGTGCAGGGCCGTTACCACGCAGTCCACGGTAGGGCATCGGGCCAGACGGAGACGAGACGAGTCGACAAACGTCCGCTCAATGTCCTGACTGCGACCCTCCGGCGCGCTTTCGATTGCGCACGACGCACCGCAAGACTCTGACGTCAAAATGTTCCGCACCGGGTTTGATGGAGACATCGAAACCTGGGAGGAACACTAGCGATGCCGGCACCGAAGAAGTACAGCGATGAGCTGCGTGAGCGTGCTACCCGGTTGGCGGTCGAGGCCCGCCGGGATCCGGCGTCCGCGGTCGGGGCGATCCGGCGGATCGCCGGTCAGCTCGGGGTTCATCCGGAGGCGTTGCGCACGTGGGTGAAGCAGGCCGAGACCGACGCCGGGCAGCGGCCGGGGACCACCAGCGGCGACGCCGAACGCATCGCCGCCCTGGAACGGGAAGTGCGTGAGCTGCGGCGGGCGAACCAGATCCTGAAGTCCGCGGCGAGTTTCTTCGCGGCGGAGCTGGACCGTCCGTCGCGATGAAGGTCGACTTCGTCGACTCCCAGAAGGCCGAACACGGTGTCCAGCCGGTCCTGCGGGCGCTCGAAGACACGCCGGCGCAGATCGCACCGTCGACCTACTACGCCGCCAAGACCCGCCCCGCCAGCGCCCGCTGTCGGCGCGACGAGGAGCTGACCGCGATGATCGAGCAGGTCCACACGGCCAACTACGGCGTCTACGGCGCCCGCAAGATCTGGCACGAGCTGCACCGCCAAGGGGTGCGGGTGGCCCGGTGCACGGTCGAGCGGCTGATGCGTGAGTCCGGGCTGCGTGGGCTGCTGCGCGACAAGTCGCCACGCACGACCCGCCCGGCAGCCGAGACCAGCCGCCCTGCTGACCTGGTCAGACGGGACTTCACCGCAGCCGGGCCGAACCAGCTGTGGGTCGCGGACCTGACCTACGTGCGCACCAGCGTGGGCTGGGTGTACGCCGCGTTCGTCCTCGACGTGCACTCCCGCATGATCGTCGGCTGGCAGGTGTCCACGAGTCTCTACACCGGTCTGGCCCTCGACGCGTTGAAGATGGCGATCTGGCGCCGCGAGAATCAAGGCGCTGACCTGGGCGGACTGGTCCACCACTCCGACCGGGGAGTCCAGTATCGAGCGATCCGCTACACCCAGCGGCTGGCCGAGGCCGGCGCCGTCGCCTCGGTCGGCTCCAAGGGCGACTCCTACGACAACGCCATGGCCGAGGCGTTCAACTCCCTGTACAAGGCCGAACTCGTCCGCAACAAAGGCCCGTGGCGTGGACTCGACGACCTGGAGATGGCCACCGTCGAGTACATCGACTGGTACAACAACCGGCGCCTACACGGCGAGCTCGGGCACGTCCCGCCCGCCGAGCACGAGGCACTACACGCGATGACCCAGCCGGTCACCGCACCCCTGGAAACCAGCTAACCAACTCTCCATCAAACCCGGGGCTTGACAAAACACGACCGTTGCCGAACCCTGGACCGGCGACCACGCCCACAGAAACTGATCTTGGTGTCACCACTCATGGCGCCGAGGTATCCAAGCCCTTGATACGACCGTCAGTCCATCCGGCAACGACTATGAAACAGAGCGGAAGGTGATCGAGATGATGCCACGACCCACCGTCCGACCGGACGAGCGCCCTGATACCGAGATTCCTACAGCGAGTGCCTACGGACCGGGTGATCGTGTCTGGGTTTACCGTGGTGGTTCCTGGCGCCCCGGGAGGGTGGAGCAGTCGTCGGCACTGGCGGTGTTGGCGACCTACTGTCCCACGGATGCGCGGGGAACCAGTGTCGACACCGTGACGGCACCGTACGTTGCCAAGCGGGCCGACGCGGATACCGTCCCGGCGGTCGACTGGGCCGAGCTGGCAAACCGACGTGTGACCGCGGCGGCCGACCTCGAGTCAGCGCCGGACCAGTGCAGCGGCGGTCCGGCTGAACAGCTCGTCGTTGGTCTGATGGATGCGCCGCTCAGCAGCACTCACGTCGCCTATTCGCAGGACCACCTCTCGGCCGCGCCGGTCGGATGGCCGTAGCTGGCAGCCGCGCAGCCGTCACCCCTTGCCCTTGTCCTGTCCGTGCTCGTGACGTGATGGAGAAGCTTACTGATGTTCTTGCCGGCAGACGTGACCAACCAGGTACTCGCCGTTCTGATCAACGGATCGGGGTACACCACCATGACGCACGTCGCCACCGCGATAAACGACCTCGGACGAAAGAAGTACGGCCTCGACCTCGGCTACGACCACAAATGCGTCAAACGCTGGCTCCAAGGTCGCGACAGCGACCAACCCGACCTCCTCGCCGAAGTCCTCGCCACCGCCTGGGGCGCCGACATAACGCCACCGCTCATCTGGCCCCACACCCGCAACGGCAACCCACCACTCCCCGCCCACCATCACCCAATCGTCGCCACACGCACCCTGCAAGAACTCGCAACCCTCGTGCGCCGCGACATCCTCTGCACCACCTCCACCCTGACCAGCCTGGTACCCGTCGTCGCCGGACCCGCGTACGCCGACGCGACCATTCGCTGGCACGAGGCCGACACCATCGGACTACCCGTCCCCGACAACCACCGCACCGACCGCACCGACCGCATCGACGCGTCGGCCGTCGATGCGGTCGAAGCCGCAACGATCCGACTGGCCGAGTACGACCAGGAGTTTGGCGGGGCGCTGGCCCGCGACGCGGCGATCGGACACCTCAAAACCGCCGTCGACCTACTCCACCAGGCCACCTACGACACCACCACCGGCAACCGGCTCCTCGCGGCGATCGCCACGCTCGCCGCAGCGGTCGGCCGCATGTCCCACGACGCCGGCCTCGACGGACCAGCACAGCACTACTTCACCTACGGACTCCATGCCGCCCGTGAATCCACCCACCACCACGCACCCCTCACCGCAGTGGTCATCTTCGCCGACATGGCCCGTCACCTCCACACCCTCGACCATCCCCAGGCCGCCCTACGACTGGTCGACCACGCCATCAGCATCCTGCCCGGGCAACACACCCGGACCAGAGCCATGCTCTGGAACCTCAAAGCACACATCCTCGCCGCCGAACCCACCAACAGACTCAGCGAAGTACGCGGCATGCTCGACCTCGCCGCGAACCTCCACATCGAATCCGACGACGACCCGCCACACCATCACACCCTCCATCCGAGCGACGCCGACCTACGCCGCGAAGCGGCCACCACCTACCTACACCTGGCGACCGTCCATTCCGGGCACGCCGACGACCTCGCCAACCACGCCGGAACCGAAGCCCTCGCCGCACTCACCACCTACCGTCTCCACCAGCGCCGCGAACGCGCCCACAGCCACATCGACCTTGCCCACGCCCGATACCTGCTCGGCGACACCGCGCAGGCGCACACCGACACGCAGGAAGCCATCCGACAAACCGCACTGATCCCAGGCTCGACCCGACTCCGAACCCGACTCCACCAAATGCTCGCCAACACCGCTCAATCCGAAACGACGATAGGCAACGTGCCGGACCGCGAGGAGTAATCACGGGCGCAGACCCACTTCGCCCGAGCCCCGCGTGCGCGGGGAGCAGGGTGTCGGCCACCCGGACGGTCCGGGCGGTCGCGGATACCGGTTCTACGCCGCCTATCCCTTCAACGGCCCTCCGGCCGACGTCCCGGCCGTTTCGACCCGCGCCTCCAACATAACCAGCCGGGGCGTGGCGATCGCTGTTCTGCCCGTACTCCAGTCCCTGTAGTTTCGCTGTCTCCGGGCCCCGCCGCACGGCGGGCCCGGAGTCATGCCGGCAGGCCGGCCCTCAGCGCCGCGACGACGGCCGCGTCGTGCGCGATCCCGGAGCCGGCCAGTGTCTCGGCGGCCCGACGCCAGGCGTTGAGCGCGCCGCCGGCGCATCCAACGCAGCGGGCAACAACACGTCACCGACGTCGACTGACAACGTCCCCGCCCAGCCAAGCACGCACCGAGCCGCCGGCGCCAAGCTCGCGCAGCGGCCTCTGACGAACGTCGAGCAGCTCTTGAAGCAGGTCAGTCCTCTACCCCATCCAGAATGCGAATGTCGCGTTCGGCGCCGTCGCCGAGCGCCGCGAGCGCCTCCTGGTATGCCGGGCTGCGGTAGGCCGCGACGGCGGCATCTGCGCTATCGAAGCGGATGACCGTTGTGCGCAGAGCGGCGGATCCCTCCAACACGTGCACTGGGTTGCCGCGGGCGAGGAACGCCCCGCCTGCCGCCCGCATCGCCGGACCGGCCAACTCAACGTAGCGCGCAAGCCTGGCCTCATCATGGATAGCGGTGAACGTGTTGATCCAATAGGCGGTCATGGACCCCATGATGCCTGTTCAAGGCCGAGAAGGCAGCCGCAGTTCCTTGACGGAAGCAGCGATCTCGTAGAGCTCGTGTCTGACCGCCCAGCCGACCGGTCCTGAATGCTCCAGGACACGCCCGACACGGCGGTGCAGCGGGCCGGCGGCCAGGTCACGCACACGCTGCCGGCTCCGCATGGCGTCGCCGACCACGCCCGGCCGGCGAGCTGGTTACTGAACCTTTTTCAACCTCCCCTTGCGGTCCGACGGACCGCAAGGTCGGACGCGGTGCATGAGCGCCGCGCGGTCCAGGCTGAAGAAGGTTCACTGAACGTATACGGGGGGTGTGGACCGGCTGATCGGGTCGATGATCACCACCGCGTATCTGAGCGGGCGAGGGCTGATGGCGGTGTCGCGTACCACGGTCGTCGTGCCGGTGATCGGTACCGGGGGCAGGGCGACGCTCGGGTACGACCCGGGCGGGTAGATTCGGTGGACCTCGAGTCGGTGTGGCGCGATCGCGTGCCGGTGGGAAATCGGCGTATTGGTCACGGCGATCTCGTTGTACGTGCCCCACCGGACCGTGGCCCGGGGCACGAGCGGGGTTTCGGGGGTGAGCAGTGTGCTCGCGGGCGGGGAGACCGGGCCCCAGCCGGACACCTGTGGGCCCGGATGACCGCCCCCGATCAGATGGATCTGACTGTCGGCGGGCAGGGTGCCCACGGGCAGGTGCGGTTCGGCCGGGTACCGCACCTCGGCCAGCCAGGTCAGCCGGACGTAACCGGGAAAGCCCGTGGCCGGGCCGTCGACGACGGTGGCCGACCAGGCCCCGTCGGCGTCACGGGTGAGCGAGATCCCGGTCTGCACGACGGGGACGTACTCGGGGTCGCTGTTGGCGAGGCGACCACGGCGCAGCCGGGCCTGTGGCGGCTCGGTGAGCCCGGCGAGCAGGTCGTCGCGGAGCCCGGTCACGGTGATGGTGACGTCCACCCGGCCGTCCGTGCGCGGTCGTACCCGCACGACCGGCGCCGGCGGCCGGTCCGGTACGGGCACCGCGACCGGCGTCAGTCCGCAGGTCTCGAAGGCGGTTTCGACACCGGCACTGGTCACCGGCACCACCCGGACGAACTGTACGTTGCGCAGCGACCCGGGCAGTCGGTGGCGAAAGCGCACCACGCCGTCCGGCGCGGCCCGCAGTGGTTTCGGTGTGACCAGGCTGAACCGGCGGCGGTCGGTCAGTTCGCCCGACCGCGCCCAGACCTCGGCCGCCCGTCCGCACCGCTGTCCGCTGCCCGTGCCGCCCAGCCTGCGTTCGTCGCCCAGGTACACCCGGTATCCCCACGCGCCGCCACTCCACTCGAGGCCGACCTCGCTGTCGCCCATCGGGTCCTGCTCGGTGGCGAACAGCAGGGTCGGTGCGACGTGCAGCGGGGCGTAGGCCCGGGGGTCGTGCACCGTACGCTCGACCTGGGCGGGTTCGGAGGTCTGACCGGCCGCGTCCACCAGACTGGCGAGCACGGGGATCGCCGCCGTCTCGCCGACGCCGAACTCGCGTACCGCGACGGTCGCCACGACCGATGACGCGCCCGCCGGTACCGGTACCGCGGGCTGTTCCACGCCATCCACCGTCAGCAGCGCGAGCGTCACCGGCGCCCCGCCGGGGCCGATCACGTCCCGGGAGGGCAACCGGCCCGGCAGGGTGCGACCGGGCACGCCGATCCGGATCCGCAGTGTCCCGGGCGACCGTGGCTGGAGCCCGCCGTCCCGGGCAGCGGGTTGGAACTCGGCCTCCACGGTGGGTGTGGGCGGCCCGGCCGTGGGTGGCGCCTGCCCGCTGACCACCGCCCGGTCGCTCCACCGACCGAACTCGTCGGCCCGCCACAGCCCCCAGGACGCGGACTGGCCGGGCACCGCGAGGTCGGTGACCGAGCCCGCATCGTTGTTGTACCTGTCCCAGTGGGCGACCACGGCACGCGCCCGGTTCACTGATCCGACCCGGATCGTGTCGTGTAGCGAGACCGGGCTTGGGGTCAGCCTGGCGAGGCCGAGCATGCCACCGGCCGCCGGCCCCACCAGTGGAATCCGTTGGGTCCAGAGCCGCTGGCCGGTGGTCACCCGCCAGGTGCTCTGCGGCAGGGCGAGCGTACGGGGCGGAGCGGGCCGGTCCGGCGTGGCCTTGGCCGCGACGGCCGGCACCATCAGCGGTACCGCGGTCCAGCCGTCGGCGGGATGGGCCGCCCGCAGCTGGGCCAGCCGCTCGGCGACCAGCGCCGACAGGCCGGGATACCGGTCGTACAGTGCGGACACGACGGTGGCCGGTGGTGGGAAGCCGGTGATCAGCGAGCGTAGCGTGCCGCCGTCGGATGACCGGTCCAGCGGCAGCAGCCACAGTCCGGCGACCATCCACAGGGTGCACACCGCCGAACCGGTCGGCGGGTCCACCCGGGTAGCCAGTCCGAGGTGCCGGGCGATTGCCGGGTCGACCGCCGAGGCGAGCAGGGCGGAGAGCGGGGAGATCGCACCGGAGGCGGCGGGGACCGGGCCACCGGCGAGGCTGACGGCGGTGTCCACCGGCGGTGTCGCCGGGTCGGTGAAACACCGCTCCAGCCAGTAGTCGAGACCCGACGGTGCGCTGGACAGGGCCTGCACCCGGTTCACCTCGTCGGCCGGGGTCAGCGCGGTCACCGTGCCGTCGGGGCGATCCGGTGGGCCCATCCGCTTGGCCGCGCCCTGCTCCACCCGGATCCGGGCCGCGGTTGCCGGATCGGTGGTCGGGTCGGGCACGTACCAGGGACCGGCGCCGCGCGGCAGGCCGAAGGAGACCGCCCGAGCGGGATCGATCGCGATGTACGGCGACTCGGTGCTGACGATCTCGACCAGGTCGATCGCGCCCGCACCGCTGACCCGCAGCAGGGTGATGTCGGTGCCGCCGAATTCGTACGGCGCCGCGCCGCGGCTGGCCAGCACCCTGGGATCGGCGTCCGGCAGCTCGGTCGCCGGGTCCAGCACCTCGACCCGGAAGGCGCTGCCCGACTGGGTGAGCAGCCGGACGAAGCAGCATCGGACCGCCCGGAACGTCCACTGCCATCCGTGGATCACCAGGTAGTGCGTGTCACTGGCACTGGTGTGCCGGATCCCGCCGCCGGTGGCGGCGACGGACAGGTCGGCGTTCAGCCAGACGTGGGTCGTCGACGATTCGAGCTTGTCCGGTCGGGTGTAGACCGGCACGACGTCGATGCGGAACGCGGTGAGTGGATGCAGCGGGAATCCCAGGCGTGGCGCGAGGTTGACCCGCAGGTGCGTGCCGTCGGGCAGCCAGGGGTCGCCCGCCGTGGTGATCGCCGACGCGCGCAGCAGCTGCGCCGGCGCCGCCGTCGACCGGCCGGCGGCCGTGGCCTCGATGTCCGGCCGCTGGGCAGCGGCAGGGCTCCCGGGCACCACCGACACCACACCGCTGGCCACCGCCCCGCCGAGCAGGCTTCGACGCGAGAATCCCTTGTCCGACATCAAATCTCCTCGGCGAAGCGGGGTGTGGTGTTGCAGGAGCCGGTCAGGTACGTGGTCACCGTGCTGGTGCCACCGGTGGCGAGGGGCCGGTTCTCCTCGATTGCCAGCCGCAGTCCGTAGCTGGGCACCGCGGGCGAGACCGTACGCAGCAGCACCCGACACCCGGAACTGTCCCGCCACACCTGGCCGAAGGCGTTCGGGGCGCTCAACGACAACAGCCGGACCCGTGGCGGGGCGTCCCCGTCGGCACCGGGTTCCCGGCCCATGTCCAGCCGCTCCAGCGGCTCCGGCGACTCCAGCAGCACCCCGGAGAGCAGCCAACCGGAGCCACTGCGGATCCACAGCGCGCTCGTCCTGGCCCGGGGCGCCGGGCGCAAATCGAGACCGAGATCGCGCAGTACGCGGGCGAGCAGGCCGTCGCCGGTGCCGGGCGGCGGCAGTGTCGTGGGTGCCGCCACGGCCAGGTCACCCGCCATGCCGGGGGTTCCGGTGCCCACGAGGCCCAGGTCGGCGAACTGTTCGAGAGGGGAGGCGTAGCGGGAGGTCGTGAACACCACGCCGGGCAGGCCAACGCCACCGCTGAGCTGTCCGCGCTTGCGGAACCAGACGGCCAGGTCGTAGGTCGCGCGCGGCTCCAGCGGCACCTCGGGCACGAGCGATGCCCCGACAGCCGGGCGCCGGCACGCCCCGCTCGATGCCAACGCGAGCGCGTGTAGCCGCTGGTCGGCCCGGGCGAGTTGCCAGGCCCCGATCAGCGCGACCAGCCGCGCGGTGACCGGGTCGGGCGGTGCAGCCGCCTCGGGCGGGGTGTCGGTACGGCGCAGCCGGAGCAGCGTGTCGTACTCGTAGCGGCGGGCCAGTGCGGTGATGTGGTTGCGGCTGAAGCTCGCCGCGACCGGGTCGTCGTGGTACCAGAACCGGGTGCCGTCGCCGGGCACGTAACCCAGCAGGTATCGCTCGAGGTAGCTCGGGTCGAACCGGTCGACGGCCCGGAAAATCGGCGCGAAGACGCTCGCCGCGAACTGTGGCGACGCCGTCTTCGTACCGGTTTCCGGTGCGGTCCGGAAGTAGTAGTCCGTGCTCGGCAGGACCGTCGGCTCAGGCTCCCCAGGAGCGTGCACCACGATCGTGTTGGTGATTTTGTAGAGGGTGTCGGGCAACAACAGGTTGGTGTCGTCGTCCAGCGACCGCCAGGACGCTACGGTGCCCGCGGTGGCCGCCTGCCACCGGCCCGCGTCGACGACGTTCGCCGCGTTCTGCGCCGCGGAGGTGATCCCGCGTACGCCCAGCACCTCGACCCGGCTGCGGGCGTAGTAGAACAGCCGGAAGCCGGTATCGGTCAGGTTCGACGGCGGGGTGTAGCAGTAGACCCGGTGGCTGGGGCTCGGGTTGAGGGTCTGCACACGGGTCCACTCGATGCTGGAGTTCAACGAGAACACCCGGATCGTGTCCTCCGTCGCGGTCGCCCGCACCCTGAGCCAGAGCCGGGGCTGGGAGATCTCACCGTCGAAGGTGAACTGTGCGAGTGCGAGCATCGGCGCACCGGTCACCTGCCGCCACTCGCCCTGAAGTGGGTGTGGCAGGACCAGCCCTCCGGAAAAGACCCGGTCCGGTGTGGACACGCCCCCGGAAATCTGCCGAGGGCCGCCGGAGTGCATCGGGGCGGGCAGCCCGCGCGAGGCGAACCAGGACGCCCTCAGCGGCTCGTCGTCCAGGGTGACCGCCACCCGCGCCGAAAGCCGCGAGCGAAATCGGTTGGCGGGCAACGCCTCCGGCGGTATCTCCCAGCCGACCGCGGTGCCTTTGGCATCGGTGCCGAGCAGCCATCCGGCCTGGGCGAGAACCGCCGGCCCGCACAGGTCGCGCAGCGGAATCAGCGGGTCCTCCGGCAGGTTCTCACCGCCGTCGGCCAGGGTCTGGATCCACGGAACCGGGTCGGTGGAGAGCAGGCTGAGATGCCGCGCGGTGGTCAGCGGGTTGGGCGACCTCTGGTCCACGGCCGGGATCCACCAGGTGGCGTCCGGGTTGTTCGGCACCGGCACCTCGCCGTCGTCCGTGACGCTGACCATGGACAACTGCCTCAGCAGGTACCGGTACCGCAGGTCGGCGGTGCCGACCTCACCGCTGCCGGAGAACGTGTCGACGATCCGGAACGGACCGATGGAGTACGTCTCGGATGGCGGGCCGACGGTGAAGGCCAACGTCGGTACCACGTCCGGCCACACCACCGGCGCGTCGTCGGGGTTGGTGGCCGCCGCGGCGACCGTACGACCGTTGCGGTCCATCAACGCGACCCCGGTCAGCGGGCTGACCATCGGGACCGGCGGCGGGCCGGGCTCGTCGCCGAGGTGGAAGTCCACGCAGCCGCCGATGGAGAAGAAGCACAGATCGACCTCGCCGCAGACGTGGAAGTCGACCAGGTAGCGGACGCCCGGCCCGACCTGCACCCTCAGGGTCGTACTCGCGGCGACCGACACCGGCCCGAGGTCGAGGGAGCCGGCCAGCCGGCCCTCGGCGGCGATGATCGGGGACTGCCCCCGCTCGTCGGGGTACGGCATGGTCCCGATCCCGGCGACGAGTGACGCGGACATCTCCAGGCCCAGCGGACCGAACCGCAGGTTCCGGTGCCAGCTGGCGCCCATTCCGACGGCGAAGCCGTCGAGGCCACGGCCATCCTCGAACAGGTCGGGCAGGCCGGCGCCGTCGATCATGAGAAACGCCCAGGCGTGCTCGTCGAGGATGTCCGGCAGGATCGTCAGCAGCACCGGGGCGCCCCGACCGTGCTTGTCGTCGCCGCCGACCCGCAGGAACCAGTTCTTGCCGCGCTTGGGGAAATGCGCACCGATGGGCACGGTCAGCTCGAACAGCACCGGTACGCGGTAACTGCCGCGCAGCCCCATGGTGAGCCCGTCGTCGCCGTACGCCAGCACGCCCAGGTAGTTGATCAGGTCTCCGCCCGGCGGGGAGCCGACCTCACTGAGCTGTGCCCTCGGGGCGAACAGGCTTCCCTTGAGACTGGCGTTGATCGCCACATCGGGCACGCTCAACGCGAACATCGCCCGGGCGGAGAAGGTGAATCCCAGGTCGGGTACGGTGCCCAGCACGGCGCCGATGCCCAGGGTCGTGCTGCCCGGATCGAACCGGGTGTGACCGCTGCGGCGCGGATCCCAGGACAACTGCTGGGCGACCATGTCGTCGCCGGGTGGCAGCGCGATCGCCGTGTTGGCGCCGAAGACACCCATGAAGCCGAACACACCGAGGCCGGTCGGTCCCAGGGGCACCGGTCCGGGCAGGTCGATGGCGAACACGACCAGGATCTGGTTGCCGTCGGAGCCGTGGTCGGCGGTCATCAGGTACGCGTCGGCGGCGAGGTTGAGCGGCGGGATGCTCGCGGCCAACCGGATGTCGGTGATCGGGCGGCCGGTCGCGGCATCTGACAGGATCTTGAGCTGGCCCCTCCCCTCGATGACGTCCAGACCACCACCCGCGCCTGGGAAGGCAAGCGTCACCGCCAGCCCGCGCAGGGTGACGTCGAGCGAGCCGCCATGCACGGTGGCCCGGATGGTGGCGCCCTCGACCCGTACCGGTCCGAGGTCCAGCGCGAAGGCCAGATCCACCTCGAACCACGTCGAGCCCTTGCCCGACCGGGTGCCCAGCACGTCGAACAGCGACCCGAGGTGCTCGACCTGCCACCCACCCGGGTCCTCGACATCCACCCGCGACGAACGGTAGTCGAGGGTGTAGCGGTCCAGCCCGGTGGCGTTCATGTCGACCCGCAGCCGCACCCCGTGGAAGCGCACCCGCATCGGCCGGGCCGGGTCCATGCTCACCCCGAACCCATTGCCGCCGCCGACGGTGAGCGGCTTGACCACGATGTCGGCGCTGTAGTCGACGGTGAAGTCGAATACCGAGGCCGTGGAGTAGCCGATGGTCACGCCGTGCACGACGACCTGACCCTGCTGGGTGAGCACGGTGCTGAGTCCGAGTGCGGCGACGAGCAGGTCGTGCACCAGCGCGCCGCTGCCGTCGTCACCGGGTCGTGGTGGCGGCTTCGGCGCATCGGCCATGACCGCGGTGGCCAGTGCCGCGGCGGTGACGACCGCCTTGGGCGCCACGGACGACTGCGGGGTGGCGCGTACGGAGATCAGCCCCTGGTCACCGTCGGCTTCGAGGGCCGCGGTGAACCCGACGACGACCGGGTTCTGCCGGGGATCGCGGCTGTAGCGGACCCGGATCCGGGTCGGGGCACCGCCGCCGACGGTCAGCTCCTCGCCCACGGCGGGCACGGTCATGCCGTCGATCGGCAGCACCGCCACGATGTCGACGAGCGTAGGGATCAGATCGCCGAGCCGGGTCGCGGCCGGGTCCCGCCACTCCACGGTGGCGGTCAGCTCGGGACGGCCATCGGCCGACGGCAGCCGTACGGTTGCCGTCGCATCCACCCCGGCCGGGCTGGTCATCGACAGGCTGGCGGTGACCTTGGTGCCGCCGCCGAGCGGAACGCCCCGCGGCACATACAGGCTCAGCCCCGGAATCGACAGGCCGCGCCACGCCGGATCCTGGCCGGGTGGGGACATGGTCGGGTTGTCGTCGATCAGAATGACGCCGCCGGTGAAGGACATGCCGACGCCGGTGGTGCCGAACAGCATCGCCGGCGGGTCGAGTCGTACCGTGATCAGTTCGTCTTCGCTCAAGCCCTTGGGCAGTAACCGCATCCGCGCTGCCTGCCCCGCGATGCCCGTCACCCGTACGACCAGCTCGCCGTCCACCCGCAGCCGTCCGGCCACCGGCTCCAGCCACTCCTGCCGGCCCGCGCCCGTGCCGCCCGAACGCGGCTCCGCGGGCAGGAGCGCCGGCGTGGTCGGGAGATAGAACAGCGGGTCCGCCGTGCCCAGCAGGGCGATGTCCACGCTCCAGTTGTTCTGGTTTCCTACCACGGTCACCACGACGGGGCGGCCGGTGGCGAGGGTGAAACTGAGGAAACCGGGCAGCGCCGGGTTGGCCACGATCCGGCCGTCGAGGGTGATCGGTGTCCCTGGTCGGACCGTCACCTGATCCACCGACCGCAGCACCGTGTCGATATCCGCCGGTATCAGCACCTGATTCGTGGCACTCAGAGAGTCCAGGTAACCCCGCAGGTTGGCCATCTGCAAATCCCCATTCGGGTTCGCGGGCATGGTCAGGGCGACCTGGCCATTGATTAAATACTTCGCATCTACGAATCGGTCCAGGTGTCCTGAACCGCAGCAGATCCAGCACGTAAACGGAGCTGACCGTCGGCCCTGGCGTCGGATAAGGTCCCTCTGGCCGACCAGGTTCCAGGCCGTCGCTTACCCGAAGTCGTTGCCGGATCGACTACTGGAGCCCTGACCTGTGCAGATCGTCGGTGGAGGCTGCGAATCGCAGGTGGCCCGCGTCGCGTGGGTCACGGGGTTCGGTGCTTCTTCCCGTGCGCTCGGCCGGGTTCACCCGCTTGCGCGCTCGGTCGCCGATCCGAGTGTTCCAGTAGGAACGGTGGTCATCAGCGAAATCGAAGCGACAACGAACTGATCCACGATATCGCATGGCCGTCGCCTTCCGAAGGGGACGATACATGTTTATTGAAGCATGCGGATGACTCAACTCTCTACCCCCGATCTGCCAGGGTGAAATCAATCCTTCTTGTCCGAGAAGTGCGGCCCCTGGGATGTGTCCCGTCTGCGGTGGAAGTCCGCAATGAGCTGAGTTCGTCCAGGCTCGACGATTACCTGCATATCGAGCAGAAGCGTGCATCCGAGCGAGACACGCGGGTTCCGGACCCTTTCGGCATGGGCCGCGCGGCGGCCCGTTCAGCCGACCTGACCGGTCGCCCGCAACGGACAGGCTGTACCTATGCGAGCGGACAGGTCGGCCCCGCCAGGATTCGCCACACCCGTACCTGGATCGCGCCGTCGGAACGGGGGCGGGATCACCCCCGCGTGCGCGGGGAGCAGATCCCGGCCGCCACCCGGTTCTGCCCGCCACCGGGATCACCCCCGCGTGCGCGGGGAGCAGGTGCGGGACTGCTTCGTGCGTGGGGTCGAGCACGGATCACCCCCCGCGTGCGCGGGGAGCAGACCCGGTTGATGATCCGGTACGCGGTCATGTCGGGATCACCCCCGCGTGCGCGGGGAGCAGGCCGAGGCGCTCGACGTCCACCGGTCGACCCTGGGATCATCCCCGCGTGCGCGGGGAGCAGATACCCGGGCATCCCGGCTTTCAGTTCCTCTAGAGGATCACCCCCGCGTGCGCGGGGAGCAGAGGTAATCGACGCCATCGGCAAGCCACGCCGCGGGATCACCCCCGCGTGCGCGGGGAGCAGGACTCGTACTCCGGCCGGGAACGGCCGAGCAGGGGATCACCCCCGCGTGCGCGGGGAGCAGCTCGTCATCCCGGCGCTGATGCAGCGCGAAGGCGGATCACCCCCGCGTGCGCGGGGAGCAGGTCGCTTTCCGGCACGCGTCGGCCGGCGCCATCGGATCACCCCCGCGTGCGCGGGGAGCAGACACCGGGGCCGGTGCCGACGAGCAGCGCGCCCGGATCACCCCCGCGTGCGCGGGGAGCAGGGCTCGTCCGAGTCGTAGATCGGCACCGACCCGGGATCACCCCTGCGTGCGCGGGGAGCAGCGGTGCGTCGCCGCGCCGCCCGGGCTCGGCGGGGGATCACCCCCGCGTGCGCGGGGAGCAGTCGTTCTGCGCCCGGACAGACTCCCGGGCCAGAGGATCACCCCCGCGTGCGCGGGGAGCAGTCCCGGTGCTGTTTCGCGCCTTCCCAGCCAAGGGATCACCCCCGCGTGCGCGGGGAGCAGATCTCGTCTGCCGGGCCGCCGAGCTTAGCCGCCGGATCACCCCCGCGTGCGCGGGGAGCAGATCTCGTCTGCCGGGCCGCCGAGCTTAGCCGCCGGATCACCCCCGCGTGCGCGGGGAGCAGGTGTCCCGGCCCCGGGTCCGCCAGCCGGGGTACGGATCACCCCCGCGTGCGCGGGGAGCAGATCACAGGCGTCGTGAAGCTGCTTGTCGGCGCCGGATCACCCCCGCGTGCGCGGGGAGCAGCCACCACCGATCTTCCAGTATCGGCGCCAGAGGGGATCACCCCCGCGTGCGCGGGGAGCAGGCTTCTTGACCTGGGGCTCCGTAGATCAACTCTCGGTTTTTTCTTCACTTTGTCTTGGGCTGGCCGCCGTGGTGTCCCTGCCCGCTGGGCCCCGCCGTCCGAACCGACGGCGCTTCGACGCCTTGCTCCAGCCTCTTGGCAGAGCAGGGTTGTACGTGCTTCGCTCCGTCGGTCTGCGGATCAGGGTGATCCCGTCGAAGTCGACCGGCTTCCAGTGGTGGTCGTGTACCTCGAAACACAACCGTTGCTCCCCCGGATGTTGATAGACGAGCAGCGCTCGGCCAGGTCCCGCCATCTCGACGACCTTGGCCCAGAGCCGGTGTCGGATCCGGCTGTTGACGTGTCCCACGTAAACCCCGGCGGAGATCTCCAGCAGCCATTGCGTCAGGTGGCCGCGCAGCCCTTCGGGGCAGGCGGTGAGGATGATGACGGTCATCAGAAGTCCACCTCGTCGCTGTAGTTCCGTCCGCCGGCGAGTTCGTAGCCCTCCTCGTCCCACAGGCGTACGGTGCCGCCTTCCGGCTCCTCGCCGAGCCACTGCTCGTCGATCGGTCCGGCGGGAGCGGGGCCGAGCAGCAGTGTCCGGATGTCGCGTACGCAGCGGTCGAGGAGGGCACCGCCATGGGCTCGGTCCCGGACGGCACGACGGGTGTCGCCGCCGACGTCGGTGGAGCCGCTGGCGGCGATGTCGAAGGCGACTGGGATGGTGATGTCAGCCTTGTAGAGGTCGGCGATGTCGTAGACAAAGGATCGATCGTGGCCGGTATGCACGAAGCCGAGGCCGGGTGAGGCGCCGATGGCGACGATGACGGCGTGCACGATGCCGTACAGGCAGGCGTGCGCGGCGGAAAGCGCCTGGTTGACGGGGTCGCTGCCACCGAAGTCGTCCGGGTCGTACTCCCGGTTGTTCCAGGTCACGCCGGTGCGCTTGGCGTGCTCGCGGTAGCAGCGGCGTACCCGGGCCCCTTCCTTGCCCCGCAGTTGCTGCATGGTGAGGGCGCTGGTGTCCTCACCCGGAAAGCGCATCCGATACATCTCTCGGGCCACCCGCAGCCGCCGGTCGCGCTGCGAGACCGCAGCGGCCTGGGCCACGAGCAACCGGCTGGATCGGGCGAGCGGGCGTCCGTGCGCGTAGTAGCGGACGCCCTGCTCGCCGACCCAGACCGCAGTGGCACCGTTGTCGGCGAGAAGCATCATCGCCTGTTGGGTGATGCTGGTCCCGGGTCCGAGCATCAGGACGCCGAGGGTGGCGGCCGGGATGTGGGCCACTCCCTTGTCGTCGGTGGCGGTGATCGCGTTGCTGTCGCGGTGGATGACGCAGCGTTCGAGGTAGAGAAAGCTGAGCCGGTCCTGGGCACGGTTGAGGTCCGCCAGTTCCGCCGGTGGGACACCGGGGATCTTCACCGGGCGGTTTGGGCGGGCGCGAGGGTGAGCAGGCCGCAGCCGTACGCCTTGGCATGCCCGATTCCGCTGGTCAACGCCCGGCGGAAGGCGCACGCATCGGTGACCTGGAGGATGCCGTCATAGGTCGCCGTGGTGAGGGTGACGGTGCCCAGGCCGCGCTTGAACGTCTGCGTGTGGCGCCGGTGCAGCCGCAGATTGGGCCGGCCGTCGTGCTGGGTCGCCAGGGCGAAGCCGTGCCGGTCGGCCCGGCTGGCCAGCCATCCGAGCTGCTCGGGTTCGCGCAGGTGGCCGAAGCGCTGTGTCTCCTTGGCGTCGGCGGTCTTGCGCCCGCTGTGGGTCGGGTTGGCGGTGAGCCGGAATGCCCACTGCTGTCCGGGATGCAGCGAGCCGAGCAGCCCGTCGTAGTCACGGGTCACCCATGGCTCACCTTCGGCCGTTGGCCAGCCGACCTGCTCGACCAGGTGGGTGAGATCGGGGCGGCCAGGGCTGACGATGTAGAGGTGGACGGTGGCGGTGGCCCGGGTGTCGAGCCGCCACAGCGTACGGGTGCCGGCGCGCTCGTAGTCCTCGGCTTCGCGGAACGCCGCGCGGACCGCCGCGTGCATGGCGTGTGGCGAGGAGAGCAGCTTCCGGGCGTTGCGCCGGGCCGGGTTGATCTGGAATCGGGTCAGGAACATGCTCAGCCTCCCAGCAGGCTCAACGGGTCGTGCTCGGCGACACCGGCCCGCTCGGCGAGGTCGTTCGTGACCGGTACGTGCTGGCGCAGCACGGATCGCCAGATGTGCTGCCGGTGCGCCGGGTCGAAGCTGACCGGCTCGTCGGGCACGGTCTCGGTGACCGGCTCGCCCGGACGGGCGTCCCGGATGACCTCCAGCAGAACCTCGCGGGACGCCCGCCTGCAGTGCCACTCGGAGGCGATCCACGGCCAGTCTCTCAGCGCGTCATCGAGGGTTTCGTCGTGCACACCGAGGCTGATCGGCCCGACCGGCGGGCACGACCGGCGCCCGAGGTAGAGCGGGAATCGGGGTCGGTTCAGCGCCTCCGCCAGGCCGTCCAGCAGTTCCCGGTCGCCGCCGACCGCGCCGAGAAACGCCGCGTCGGAGAGGTAGAAACGGTAGGTCAGCGGTGCGCTCTGGCGACCGTCGAGGCTGCGGGCCGTCTGGAAGTCCCGCAGGATCTGCCCGGGCTGGTCCAGCCGCGGGGAAATGATCTAACGGCTCGCAGATGTCCGCGAGGCATGGGGCACCCCCAGCTTCTCGCCGAGGACCAGCCCAGTATGTCACCTTTCCGACAAGTACCTTGGGCAGGCCTACGCAACCGGAGATTCTCGACCGCCTGCGGACAATCACGGAGCGCGAGGACAGCTTGCTGGTCCCCCGCGTTCGACTACTGCGGGAAGCGAGCAAGACGGAGTGGCAGGTGTGGTGTCGCATCCTGAAGAGATCGACCTCAGGGTCTTCTGGGGAAAGGCTGGTGCCGCAAAGCAGGGCGAGGAGACCATCCCGCACCCCTTGATCTGCCACACCATCGACACCGCCGTCGTCGCGGAGCTGCTCTACGAGCGGCTATTGAGCTCGGCATGCAGACGAGAACTTGACGCAGCCTTCAAGCCGCTCGGCGGCAGCCCGGCTCAGTGGACCGCCCTGCTGTGCGGCCTGCATGATCTGGGGAAGCTGTCACCCGCGTTTCAGGCGCTGCGCGCGGACGTAGCGGCAAGACTGTTGCCGCCCGAGGCGGTTCAGGAGACGGAGAGGTTGAGCCGCCTGCGGAGCGGCGCCAGGCGTACGGACACTTTCCACGGCGTCCTGACCGCACTTCACATCCGTCGCTTGCTCCTCGGATGGGGCGCGGAGCCGAACACTGCCCACACGCTGGCCCAGGTTCTCGGCGGTCACCACGGCGCCTTCTTCTCCGATCAGGTCCTCCGTGATGTCGAGCCGGCCGTCTTCGATCACGGTGGGCAGCGGTGGGCGGGGTGGATCGAAGAGTTGTTCTGCCGTACTTCGTCACTGCTCGGGCTACCTGATCCCCGTACCGTTCCCTGGTCGGAGGTGGCGCTCGGGACGGGCGGCGCGGTCGCACTGGCCGGACTCACGACAGTGAGCGACTGGATCGCTTCCGGTTCTATCAGCAAGGCGACGCACGCAGGCAGCGGTGTCGATATGCAGGCCTACATCCAGCTCTCCCGCAACCGTGCGGTCGAGCAGGTCGTAGACCGGCTCGGATGGTCGGAGTGGGCGACCGGGGAGGACCTCAGCTTCCAGCACCTGTTCGGCCAGCAGCCTCGGCCGCTGCAGTGGGCGGTCGAGGACAGGGTCCGCGCCAAGTCTCGGCCGGGCATCCTCGTCATCGAGGCTCCTACCGGCGACGGCAAGACGAGGACCGCACTGCAGTCGGCCATCAGCCTGATCCACCAGCTCCGGCTGGCCGGCTTCTTCATCGCGATGCCGACGCGAGCAACCAGCAATCAGATGTTCGATGAGGTAGAAGACCTGGTGAAGAGGCTGGACCAGGCTCTGCCGATCAGACTCCTGCATGGCACGGCTGGCGATTACCTGGCCGATCGCCGGGCGCGAGCCGTACGTGCTGAGGCGGTCAGCCCGGAGAACGTCGGCACTGACGATCCAACCGGTAGCCAGGACCAGGCAGTCCGCGAATGGTTCACCCGGCTGCGGGCCCTCCTCGCCCCACTCGCTGTGGGCACCGTCGATCGGGTTCTGCAGGGCGGGATCCGCTCCCCCTGGGCGCCAGTGCCTCTGGTCGGGCTTTCCAACAGGGTGCTCATTCTGGACGAGGTGCACGGCTACCAGGTCTACATGTCTACGATCCTGGATCGGTTGCTGCAATGGCTGGGTTGGCTTGGCGTACCGGTGATCCTGCTGTCCGCGACCCTCCCCCGGCGTCGCCGGGAGGAGTTGCTGCGTGCCTGGTATTCCGGTGCTCGGCATAGCCGTCCCAACCAGGTTGAGCTCGACCTGCCGCCGCTGACCTACCCACATGCCATCTGGCTCGATGGGACCGGGACTCCGGATGTCGTCCGGGCCGAGGCATCGGGCACCAACGCCGCCCGCGAAGTCGAGCTGATGCACCTACCTGACGACGAGCTCGCTGGCTGGGCCTTGAAGGAGGCAAGCAAGGGGCGGGCTGTCGCGGTGATCCACAATCTTGTTCGCCGTGTCGATCAGACCGTGGCCTTGTTGGAAGCGATAGTGGCTGGGCTGCCCGAGCGCGACCGTCCGCGAATCGTCTCTCTAACGGGCCAGCTGGCGGCAGGACCACGCGCCGGTCTGGAACTGGAGCTGCGGCAGATCGTCGGTAGGGGCGGGCAGCGAGCCCCTCGATCGGGATACATCGTCGTTGGCACCCAAGTTCTCGAGCAGAGTCTGGACCTCGACTTTGATTCGATGGCTACCGACCTCGCTCCGGTGGACAGCCTGATCCAGCGGGCGGGGCGGTTACATCGCTTCAGAACGACTGACCCGCTAGCCCCGCCCATACTCGTCGTGACCGGAGTGACCGACAAGACGTCCGGGCCGGATTGGCCCAGATACACCCTCTCGGTCTACCAGGACATGCTCCTCCTACGCACCTGGGCGCTGCTGCGTGAACGGCGTTGTCTACGCATGCCCGACGATGTGCCCCGGCTGGTCGACGCCGTGTACTCAGATCCCGAGACGATCTCCTTCCCGCCAACGTGGAAAGCGCGATGGCACATGGCACAGAGCAAGCTCGATGCGGCCAGGGAGGCTGAGCGAAAACTCGCGATGGCGCTCTACCTGCCACCGCCAACCAAACCAGGTGCTCTCTTGGAGCTGACGAAACATCGGAGGCACACGGGTCAAACCCGGAAGCCGGACGGGCGCGGTCGACGTGATGGATGACTTCCCGGGCAGCCATCCCGTCGACGATTGGGTCGACGTCGTGGTACTGCGCGCCATCGATGGTCACATACTCCCGGTGACGGGGACCATTCCCGTAGATCTGGACGCCGAGGGGCCTCCGGTACCCGAGCTCCTGTCTGAGCTCATGGATGCCACGGTGCGGCTCGCCCCGGGAGAAGGATGTTCCTCGCTGATCCGGAATTCCCTCCGGGCGATCCCGACCCCAGCACTCTTCGCCGCGTCGCCCTGGTTGGCCGATTCGCGGCCAGTGGTAGTCCGGGACGGACACGGGGTCGCTGCTGGCCTGTCGGTGCGTTACTCCGACGCTACCGGCCTTCGAGTTGTCGACCCGGCGGCCGATGGCGGCATTGATCAAGATCAGGACGGATGAAGCATGCGTTTCAACCTGGCCGAGGAGCCCTGGCTTCCGGTCGTCTGGCTGGACAGCACGGGCGCGGCCGGCGATCGTCCCGACGAAGTGGATCTGGTCACCCTGTTGACGAAGGCCCATCTGATCCGGCGGATCCTCGGGCACACGCCACCGATGACGGCCGCGCTGCACCGGCTGGTCTTGGCCCTGATGCACCGTGTCTACGGGCCGGCGAGCGACGATGCCTGGGGCGACCTGTGGCAAGCCGAGCAATTGCCTGATCCTACGGAAGCACGAGGAGATGAGGCGCCGCACTTCCAGTCCCGTTGGTTCGAGTTGTTCGACAGCGAGCGCCCGTTCTTCCAGTGTCCCGCTGTGGCCCAGGTGACCTCGTCCAGTGCGGCGAAGCTGGTGCCGCATCTGGCCGTCGGTAACAACACCACGTTGTTCGACCACACGACAGCCGCCGACGAGGTACGTCTATCACCCGCCGAGGCGGCACGTTGGCTGGTCACCCTTCAGGCGTACGACCCGGGCGGAATGAAGACGCCGTACGCCAAAGACAAGTCATCGCAGGCTGCGCCGGCCAACGGCATGGGCATGGTCCTGGTGGAGGGCAGCAACCTCAAGGAGACGTTGTTGCTCAACCTCCTGCCCTACCTTCCGGACGAGGAGATGCCGCGCAACACCGGCGCCGGCGACCGACCCGTCTGGGAGGCCGATCCGCCCCGGCCCGAGCCGGACAAGCGACACCCTCAGGGGTGGACCGACCTGCTGACCTGGCCCAGCCGACGTGTCTGGCTAGTGCCTCGTCAATACGACGGAGCCGCGACGGTGGAGCGGGTCGTCATCACGCCGGGAACCCGGCTCTCCGGTGACCCGCAGGACAACGAATGGATGGCGGCTCACCGGCGGGTCCGAACGAGTCGAGGACGCGGCGCGAAGGGCAAGGCTGGCAAGCCGACGTACGGGCCGTGGTATCCGGTCCGTCTTCAGGAGCACCGCGGTGTTTGGCGGTTCAGCCAGGAGCTTCTGCTTGCTCCGATCGGCGGCGAGGAGCGGCACTGGCAGCGACCGCAGACCCTCGACAATGTTGCGACCATGGCAACGCGGGGATACCTCGCTCCAGATGCCGTCTACACCCTTCGAGTCTTCGGCCAGCAGCTCGACAGCAAGGGCTCGGTCATCCAGCAGGCGCTGGAGGAAACGGTCTCGGCACCGGTCGCCCTGCTGCGGGCCGACTTCAAGGTCGCCGGTCCGGTCATCGGACGGACTATCGAGCTGGCCAACCTTGTGGGAAGCGCGTTGACCCAGATGGAGCGCGACCATCGGGCTCAGTTCCGCGCCTTAGTACGGCAGCCGCCCTTCGTGATCAGAGCTGAAGTTCGAGGTTGAGGCGGCGTGTGTAGTGGCATCGTCGGGCTCGGGCTTGATGCCGGCGTCGCCACTGTGACCAGCGCAGACGATGGGCGAGTTGGGTGATCGGGCGGATGATGCCGGCGTTGATCAGTCGTCGAACCTCGTTGACCGTCAGCTTGATCAACCCAGTGCTGGCCGGATCGTCTTTGGCGGCGTCAGCGGCGCAGATCACCAAGACGGCGAGGGCGGCCAGGGCCAGGGTGGTGAACCGGTGCCAGGAGTCCCAGCGGCGGACCTGGTGCTGGTCCAGACCGATCTGGCCCTTCGCGGCCTGGAAGCTCTCCTCAACGGTCCATCGGATGCCCGCGACGCGGACGAGTTGGGCGAGGGCGGCCCGGCGCGGAGTCCAGCAGCGGTAGAAGGCCAGCTCACCGGTAGTGGTGTTGCGGCGGATCAGCAAGCTGTGGTGGCCGTCATCGTCGGGGTCGGCGTCGGTGGTGACATCGTCGAGCCAGGCCCAGTCGTAGTAGCGGGGGCCTTTCGAGCCGACGCCGGCCGATCGGCGCTGCCAGGCCGAGTCGGGCAGGTCGTCGGCGATGCGGTCGGCGCGAACTCTGGTCTTGCCGCCGTCGAGTGGGACCAGGTGGCTGCGGGACACCGCGAGGACGTAGCCGAGGCGGTGTTCGCGCAGGTGAGCGCGGAACGCGCCGCTATTGCCGTAAGCCTCGTCCGCGGCGGCCCAGCCCGCCGGCACGCCGGCGTCGATCGCGGCGGTGATCATGTCGGCGGCCAGCTCCGACTTGGTAGCGAATTCGATCTCGTCAGGCACGCCAGCAGCTGCGCACCGCTGACGGTCCTCGGTCCACGACGCCGGTAGATACACCCGACGGTCGATCAGCGTGTGCCCGCCCGAGCCGGCGTAGCCCAGGAACACCCCGACCTGGCTGTTCTCGATCCGCCCGGCGGTGCCCGTGTACTGCCGCTGCACCCCGACCGTGTGGGTGCCCTTCTTCAGGTCGCCGGTCTCGTCGACCACCAGGACTGCCTCCGGGGCACCGAACCGGTCGGTGATCAGCTGCCGCAGGTCGTCGCGGACAGCGTCGGCGTCCCACACCGCCCGGTACAGCAGCCGCTGCATCGCGTCCGGCCGGGCGTGACCGGCCCGCTCCGCCAACTGCCAACACGTCTTGATTTCAAGATCAGCCAGCAACCCGGTCACGAACTCCGCCGCTGCACGACGCGGCTCCACCCGCCCGAACCGGCCCGCGAAGCACCCCAGCACGCCGGCCAGCACCCGCTCCCACCGGACGACGGCTACGCTGTGGCACGCGGCCACCGCAAGATCTGATGTTGTGTCCACAACACACAGACGATCACGCGGTGGCCGTCTCGCGTCCACCCCACCCGAGCAGCAAGATCCCAAACGGCGGCTGCCGTATTAGCCTCGTCCAGCCTCGACCTCGCGTACTGGACGCGTTTGTCCCGGCCCTTTGACACCTTCCTGGAAGCAATCGCCCTCGGACTTGAGACGGGCACCACCCTGGCCCGAGCCACACAATCCTGGGCCAGTGCCGTACGACAGATCGCAAGTCAGGCTGCAGCCCGATGGGCCGAAGGCTCACCTCGGCAGGGCCGCAACCTCGAGGTCGCCGGCGAATGCTACGGGCGGTTCATCGACCAGCTCGACGCCGAAATCAGGGCGTATCGCGGACACCTCGCCGGCCTCGTGGACTAGGAGACAACACGTGGACTCCAATCTGACGGTTATCCAGCGGCGGGAGGCCTTCGTCCGCCACCTCTACGGGTTGCACTACGCCGTAACCTCGACCAACCCGCAGCGATCTGGGGAAGCTCGCCAGACACTGGCGCGACTTCGTCGGTCTTTCGCCGGTCAGCAGCAACAAGTCGAAGCCTACGATGTGGTCTTCCCGCACGAGCCACCGCTCCGCGAACAAGATCTCTGGCTCCTGGTTGCAGGACTGTTCGCTCTGCATCCGCACGCCAACACCGTCCGAGGACGGAGCCTCGGTGCTGCGATGCAGGAACTCGTCGAGAAGCGTCCCTCAGCCGCACGTCGCTTCACTCAACTGCTGTCGGTCGACGTGGCGGCGATGCCGCACTACCTGCGACAGGCCATCCAGCTCCTCCGCTCCGCCGAAGTCGCCATCGACTACCTTCGCCTGCTCACCGACCTGATTGAGATGCAGGAACCCCGCGAAGAGACCCACCGCGTCAGGCTGAGCTGGGCGCGGGATTACCACAGGCCGAAGCGTCGGCCCAAGCCCAGCCAGACTCTCCCCATCGAACCAGAACCGACCGCAGATGCCCCTGCGGAGCCGGTCGACGCCTAACCAGGAGAACTAGTGATCATCGAGTTGCACCTGCTGCAGTCCTTCCCGGTCAGCAACCTCAACCGTGACGACGTCGGCCAGCCCAAGACCGCCACCTTCGGCGGCCAGTTGCGGGGTCGGATCTCGAGCCAGTCACTGAAGCGCTCCGCACGGCTGCTCTTCCAGCGCCACGGGCTCGAGGCCAGCGAGACCGGAATCCGCACCAAGCGGCTCGTGGCCAAGACCGCAACCCTGCTCGGAGAACGCGGCCGCAACCTTGATGAGGCCGTCGGCGTCGCCTCATCGGCGCTGTTGGCCCTCGGTCTAGGGCTCGACAAGCGCCGATCCACCCTCACCGAATACCTGCTCTTCGTCGGAAACGACGCTGTGGATCTTCTCGCCGACTACTGCGAGCGGGACTGGGGTCGCCTAGCCGCCGATGCGGCGGCCCGGGCCAACGCGGCAGCGAAAAAGAAGGCTGACGCCTCGAAGGACGACACGACCGACGAGAAGAAGAGCAAGGTCAAGCCGGACAAGACGACGCTGGAGGCAGCAGCACGGATTCTCGACGCCAGTCGTGTCGTCGACGTGGCGCTCTTCGGGCGCATGATCGCCGACAACAAGGACTTCAACGTCAATGCGGCGTCCCAGGTCGCGCATGCCATCTCGACCCACGCGGTGGTCAACGAGTACGACTACTTCACGGCTGTGGACGACCTCCAGCCCTCTGACGAGTCCGGCGCCGACATGATCGGCACGGTCGACTTCAACGCCGCCTGCTACTACCGGTACGCCAACCTGCATCTCGACCAACTAAGCCAGAACCTCCGTGGGGACACCGACCTGATGGCACGCGCCACCCGGGCGTGGTTGAACGCGTTCATCGACGCGGTACCCAGCGGCAAGCAGAATTCCACAGCCGCCCTGACGCCGCCCGAGACGCTCCTGGTCGTAGTTCGTGACTCCGGCGCCTGGAACCTGGCGAACGCCTTCCTCAAGCCGGTCTCCGACAGTGACCTCATGGTCGCTTCCACCCGCGCCCTGCTCGGTCACTTCAACCGCATACGCCGCTTCTACGGGGAGGACGGGCTCCGTGCAGTCGTCGCCGCCTCCGTCACCGCCGAGTTGGACGGTCTCGCGGAGGGTGAGATCGCACCCAGCCGGCACGAGTTGGTGTCGCGGGTCCTGGCCGCCACGAAGGCCTGAGCGCATGGCCATCCGCTCCCTCGCGCTATGTCTCGACGCGCCAATGCAATCCTGGGGTTCCAGATCTCGGGGCAGCATCCGCGACACCGGTCGAGAACCCAGCAAGTCTGGGGTCATCGGCCTGGTCGCAGCAGCACTCGGGACCTCCCGCGACGACACCGATGCCATCGCCGAACTCAGTCAGCTGCGGATGGGCACGAGAGTAGACCGCGAAGGCATCCTTGAGCGCGACTACCACGTCACCCTGAACGTGCCCACGACCTCAGGTGGGGGGCACCGAACCGCACTCAGCCACCGCTATTACCTCGCTGACGCGGTGTTCCTGGTGGTGCTCGAGGGCGATGAGGACGCACCCCTCGACCGGATCGAGGCAGCGCTTCGGGCACCGGTCTGGCCGCTCTTCCTGGGCCGCCGTGCGTTCCCGCCCGCCCGACCGCTGATGCGCAACGCCAACGACGAGCAGTTCGTCAGCGGAATCGGCCTGACTTCGCAGCCCATGGAGGCCGTGCTGGCCACCCATCCGTGGCTCGAGGATCGAACCGAGGTCCGCGAAGCGGAGCGCCGGCACGCCGACCGGACTCCGCTACGCACCGTGGTCGAATGCGACTCACGCGATCCGGGGGCCGAAGTACGGCTGGACGTTCCACTCTCATTCAAGCCCGAGGACCGGCGGTACGCCGCCCGAGCCGTCCAGACCGGCTCGGTCCCACTCACGGATGAGATGATCTCCACGAAGGAATCGACGTGTACCTGAGCAAACTCACGATCAATGTCTACTCGCGGGACTTCCGACGCGATCACGCCGACCTTCGGCAGATGCACCGAACGGTGATGTGTGGGTACCCGGACCTGCCCAATGACACTCCCGCGCGGCAGTCACAGTCTGTACTCTGGCGGCTCGACAGCGTCCACCGGGGGTTCGTGCAGTACGTGCAGAGCAGTTCCAAGCCCGACTGGAGCCGGCTTCCGGCGGACTACCTTACCCAGTCAGCCGAGGTACGTAGCCTACAACCACTGCTCGACGCGATCAGTCCCGGGCGGACCTTCGCTTTCCGCCTCGTCGGCAACCCCACCCGCACTGTCGTACGCCCTGCGGACCGCGACCGGCCACCGCCCGAGGGCGGCAAGCGTCCGCGCGGCATGAGGATTGCCCGCCACAAGCCCGAAGAACAGATCGAGTGGCTGATCCGGAAGGGCAGCCAACATGGCTTCGTGGTGCCCGCCACCCAGAGCGGTCATCCCGACGTGTCCCCCTCACCGTGCCTTACGGCATCGGGACAACGTCGGCACGGGGAGAAAGGCCCGATCACTCTCGCCCCGGTGCGGTTCGAAGGACACCTAGTGGTCACCGACACCGAAGCCTTCCGCACTGCTGTCCAACAAGGCATTGGCCACGGGAAGGCATACGGGTGTGGGTTGATCAGCTTGGCTCCCCGCAGAGCTGCTTGACCGCGTGATGTAGGAGGCAGCCCGGACGACCGGCTATCGAGGAAAGCTGCTCCCCAAGCACAAGGGAGGCAGCGGATCACCGCCCGCGTGCGCGGGGAGCAGGCACTTCGCCTCGCCCACCTTCTATCCAACAACGGATCACCCCGGCCGACGCCAGCCTGCCCACCCCGAAACAGCTCGTCACCCGGCTGCGGGCCCTCGACCCCGGCCTGGCAACCCAGGTCGGAGACCGGCTGCCGAAGCAGTGGGACGGGCAGCTCACCACCGTGTTGCGCACGGTCGACCAGCTCGGCGCCGAACAGGGCGCCGAGGCGGCCTTCGAGTATCTGCACGGCCAGTACGTGACCTCGGCCCAGTCGCTGTCCGGCCTCGCCGGCACACCGAGCAGCGTTGCCGAAGTGATGCTCGCGCTCGCCGGCTCCGGAGCCCGAATCTTCGACTTCACCTGCGGCACCGGCTCAATTCTGCGGATGGCCGCCGACCGCGCCCTGGCGGACGGCACGACCCTCCGCTGCTACGCCCAGGAAATCAACTCCCAGTACGCCCTGATCACCCTGCTGCGGCTGTGGTTCGTACACCTGCGTGCCCGGCACGCCGGCCACGACGTCGAGCCCCCCGTGGTACACGTGGGTGACAGCCTGCTCGCCGACGCCCTACCCGGACTGCGGGCCGACGTGGTCGTGGCGAACTTTCCGTTCGGCATCCACGACTGGGGCCACGACCGCCTCGCCTACGATCCACGCTGGACCTACGGTCTGCCGCCGCGAACCGAACCCGAACTCGCCTGGGTGCAGCACGCGCTGTCCCACCTCTCCCCCACCGGCACCGCCGTGGTACTCATGCCACCCGCCGCCGCGTCACGCCCCGCGGGCCGCCGGATCCGCGCCGAACTGATTCGGCACGGAGTCCTGCGCGCGGTCGTCGCTCTCCCCGCCGGCCTCATGCCGCCGACCGGAATCGGACTGCACGTCTGGGTACTCACCCAGCACGAGGCCCAGCAGCCGCGCGCCGGAGAGGTCCTCATGGTCGACACGACGAGCGCATCCGAGCATCAGCCACTCACCGACATCGTGGGCGCCTCCTGGGCGGCCTACCTGTCCGATCACTACACCGAACTACCCGGTGTCCACCGCGCCGTGCCCGCCATCGACCTGCTCGACGGCCAGGTCGACGTGACGCCGCAACGCCACCTACCACAGGCCGCCGGGCTTGCCACCAGCCCGGCCCAGACCATCGCCCGGATCGACGAGTTCGTCCGCCTTCTCGACCAGGTGCGACACACCCTGCCCCCGGTCGGGGAGACGCAGACAGCACCGCTACGCGAAGCCCCGCACGCCGACATTGCCGATCTGATCCGGCAGCATCACCGTGCTGCGCGCCCCATCCCGCAGCCGATCAGCCAGCGGCACCGTGCTGACCGCCGCCGACATCCTCTCCGGGGGCCCGGCCACCGGCTCGGCCCCCCGCACCGAGCGCGAGGAGTCGGAGACGCGAGTACGGCCGGGCGACATCCTCGTCCCGTCCATCGGGCACAGGATCAACGCCCGAGTCGCCACCCCGGAACAGGTCGGCGCCGAACTCGGTCCCGGCACCCAACTCGTACGCGTCGACACGACCCGCTTCGATCCGTGGTTCGTCGCCGGTGTCGTCTCGCGGACGGACAACGTACGAGTCGCCGGCCGTGCCTCCAGCACCGCCAACGGCGCCCTGCGCATCGACATCAGGCGGCTGGCGATCCCCGTGATGCCGCTGGAGCAGCAGCGGGCGTACGGTGATGCGTTCCGCCAGCTCGTCGAGTTTCGGATGATGCTGGAGCGGGCTGCCGCCAGCGGCGGCGCCCTCGCATTACCGTCACCATCAAGCCCTCCACAGTGAGTCCTTTCGGAAGTCCACAGCAGACCACTGCTGCGTACGCGAAAAGCGGACCCCTCGGGAGCACCGGGGAGGTAGGGGCCCTGCGTACGCGGTACGCAGCACCGACCGGTGAACGACGGCTGCACGAACGATTCACCCCCGAGGGTGAGCAGCCCTCACCAGAGGTAGCGTACGGGGATGCCGCCTGGATCACCCCAGCGTGCGCGCGGGGAGCAGGCCCGGATCAACCCAGCATTGGAGATGGTGGGGTCACCCCAGAGTGTCGGGATGTATCCGGGACTTGGCGGGCCGGGATCACCCCCGCGTGCGCGGGGAGCAGTCCGGCACCGCCGTGTGCAAGGTCCGCCTCGCGGGATCACCCCCGCGTGCGCGGCGAGCAGGGCCGGGAGGTCGCCGACGTGCTCGCCGCCTACGGATCACCCCCGCGTGCGCGGGGAGCAGCTTCCCGAGGGCGTCCAGTTGCGGGTTCAATTCGGATCACCCCCGCGTGCGCGGGGAGCAGGAACTGGTCGCACTGACCTTCGCCGTGGTGGCGGGATCACCCCCGCGTGCGAGGGGAGCAGCGTAGCCGCTCGTACTCCCCGAGGTCATGCATCGGATCACCCCCGCGTGCGCGGGGAGCAGGCCAGCACGCGGCCGAGCCGGTCCCAAGCGACGGGATCACCCCCGCGTGCGCGGGGAGCAGGGCGGAGGTGGGCCGCGCTCCAAACCGGCCATGGGATCACCCCCGCGTGCGCGGGGAGCAGGCTGAGGCCGGCGGCTCCGCGATCTCCCGCGCGGGATCACCCCCGCGTGCGCGGGAGCAGCCGAGCCCGGCGTTCATCCGGGCGAAGGCGGAGGGATCACCCCCGCGTGCACGGGGAGCAGTCTTCTCCGGTTGCGCCTGGTGTGGCAGGCCCCGGATCACCCCCGCGTGCGCGGGGAGCAGAGTGTGGCGCTTGAGGCCGTCGGCCCTGCGCTGGGATCACCCCCGCGTGCGCGGGGAGCAGACCTGGCCGCCGTCGGTGCGGATCGTGACCGTCGGATCACCCCCGCGTGCGCGGGGAGCAGGTTCCCGGGTCGACCTTGATCCAGATCGGCGTGGGATCACCCCCGCGTGCGCGGGGAGCAGTTTGGCCACCGTTCATTAACCTCGGCGCGGAAAGGATCACCCCCGCGTGCACGGGGAGCAGAAGGTGGTCCGGACCAAGCCGTCCGGTAACACGGGATCACCCCCGCGTGCGCGGGGAGCAGTGGCCCAGGTGCCGTTTGTACTGCGGCAGGAAGGGATCACCCCGCGTGCGCGGGGAGCAGACGCTCGGCCGCGTCCAGCTGGACCGGACCCACGGATCACCCCCGCGTGCGCGGGGAGCAGTACGCGCCCGCGAACTTGCAGGCGGTCCGGCGGGGATCACCCCCGCGTGCGCGGGGAGCAGGCGCCGATGATCCCGCCGTCCTCGTAGGAGTAGGGATCACCCCCGCGTGCGCGGGGAGCAGACGCGAACCTGCGCGCGATCGAGGGCCGGAACCGGATCACCCCCGCGTGCGCGGGGAGCAGGGTCTCCCGCAGGTCCCGCTCCTCGGCCTCGAGGGATCACCCCCGCGTGCGCGGAAAGCAGCCGGGCCCCGAGTTCCTGCGCGCGACGGCCGTGGGATCACCCCCGCGTGCGCGGGGAGCAGCCGGCGGCCCGCCAGTGGGTGGCGGACGCCTGGGGATCACCCCCGCGTGCGCGGGGAGCAGATGGACGCGAACTTGCCGAGTCCCTGCCCCAGCGGATCACCCCCGCGCGCGCGGGGAGCAGCAGTTCACCGGCTCCCCGACACTCGGGATCGTCGGATCACCCCCGCGTGCGCGGGGAGCAGACATGTCCCCGTCCCACGCCATGTCCCGGACAGGGATCACCCCCGCGTGCGCGGGGAGCAGCTCACCACTCGACGCGCGATGGTTCGGTACTCCGGATCACCCCCGCGTGCGCGGGGAGCAGTTACCGAGCTGCCGACGCTGCGAGGCAGCTTGCGGATCACCCCCGCGTTCGCGGGGAGCAGGCGTGCTCGGCCTTATCGATCCGGCGCCACATGGGATCACCCCCGCGTGCGCGGGGAGCAGCCGGGCCGGCACGCGGTAACGAGCGCGGATGTGGGATCACCCCCGCGTGCGCGGGGAGCAGATCACGTCCTAAGCCGGAACACGTGGACGCTACGGATCACCCCCGCGTGCGCGGGGAGCAGGGCGACCCCGGCGGTGCTGGCGCTGTCTGAGGGGGATCACCCCCGCGTGCGCGGGGAGCAGGCTTCCTGACCTGCTGCTCTAGAGATCAAATGGGTCGTTTTTCTTCACTTTGGTTCGCAAGATCGTTTCTCCAACACCTAATGCATCCAGCGCGCCTGCATGCGTCTGCTACGGACGCCGGGAAACGTCCTCGACGAACGAGCGCCAGGCGCCCGGGTCGAAGGTAAGGGCGGCACCGTCGCGGTCCTTACTGTCTCGGATCAGCACTCGGCCTGGAAGGTTGTCGGCGACCTCTACGCAGGCGCCGCCGTTGTTGCCGCTGCGGGTGCTCTTGCGCCAGTGGGCGCCGGCCAGGTCATCCATGGTGGGCTGCCTTCTTCATCAGTGCCAGTGAGGCAGAGCTTGGGAGGGCGAAACTGCGAATCCGCTCCCATCTACCCGCCAGCGTAGCAACGTCCTCGACTCCCTCCACGATGTGCGCCGCCACCTGGCTGTCGGCGTACCCGGCGCGCACGCCATCGCTTAGCTCGGCAATGATGAACTGGCCGCCGAGTCCCGGGTAGAGGCCGGTGCTGGCCGGCACAACGTGGAGCTCGACGTTCGGCAGTGCAGCGAGCTCAATCATTCGCTCCAGTTGCTCTGCGCAGAGTCGGGGCGGACTCGCGCAGAGTCGCTGGATGACAGCCTCATCCAGGACCGTCACGAGCAGCGGCGGACGCTCCCTGGTCAGGATGGCCTGCCGCCGTAGGCGCGCGGTCACCAGGCGGTCGACATCCTCAGCCGTCAGCATCTCGCCCGCCAGTGTCGCCCGCGCGTACGCCTCGGTCTGGAGAACGCCAGGCACCCACGCCGGCTCATACCAGCGGAGCGACACCGCCTCGTGCTCCGTGTCGGCCCACGGCCGAAACCATACGGGATCGCGCCGCTTTAGGACGTCCGGCCAGAGCTCTGCGACGTCCCGGCCCACAAGCCCAGCGATCTTCGCCCTGTGTCGCGTCTGCGGCACGCGTCCGGGAGTCACCCACCGGGCAGCAGTTTTCGGGTCGACGCCGACTTGCTCCGCCAGACTCTCCGGAGTCTCGCCTGACTCCGTCATCGCTTCCAAAAAGGTCCGGTTCATCACGAACTCCCATTTGAACGTCCGGAACGTCCCGGGTCCATCTTGCAACGGAGTGTGTTTGAAGCACAACAGTAAGCAAAGTGGATTTGAGCGACTCACCGAGACCGAGTTCTCCGGCCTCTACTTCGCAGATGGGAGACACCCATGACGCTCAGCCGTAAAGCCAAGGCGTACCATCGCCGCGACTGGCGACGCCTCTGGCGGTACTGCCGGTGTGGTTTTCACTGGCGCTGTCCGGACTCGGTCGACCTGGTGCCGATGCCTTACCAGCCCTCACCCGTGCCGCCGCTGACCCGCCAGCAGCACCAAGCCGCCAGCCGCGCGACGCCGCCCGTCGACTTCACCGAGACCGAGCGGTCCGAAATCCGCGCTCTGACGCCGGACCCCGCTCCCCCACCGGCCCGGTCACGAACGACCAACCGCCGCCCCGCCCAGGACCCATCCACCAGCCCGCAGCCGAGGAATCGCCGCGCGGAAGCGCGCAGCCGCCAACCTCAGGAGCAGCACGCCCGGCGCGGTGAACGGGTGTGACCGGTGATCGGCCCGCAGGAGCGCTGGCTACGGCACGTGCGGCGCAAGTACGCCCGAGACGGCCACAACCCGACCAGGTCGTACGCCTGCCGCGCCTGCGCCTCTCCGTGGCCCTGCCGGCCCGCCCGCCTGGCGCTGTTGACCGCCTACCACGGTGACCGGATCGGCCTGATGGTCTACCTCGGCACGCATCTCGCCCGCGCCCTGTGCCAACTCCCCGACACGCACCCCGCGCTGATCACGGCACAACTTCTGGGCTGGCTCCCCCGCCGCCACTGACCCGTCTCATCACCCACGCCCGCCCCGGACCGTCTCTCCCCCGGTCCGGGGCGGGCCCAATTCCCACCGTCGACCGCCAGTCCCACCGTCGACCGCCAGCGAACCCGCACAGCCGACCCCCTCCGGTGCTCCGGACCGGCGGCTCACAACCCCAACACGCTGCGCCGCACCTCGGGGCTGTCGCGCAGTTCGTCCGCCGGCCCGGTCAACACCACCCGACCCTCACCGAGCAGGTACGCCCGGCCCGCCACCGCGAGCGCCCGCTGCACGTCCTGCTCCACCACGACCACGCTCACCCCGGTCGCGTTGATCTGGACGATCGCGTCGTAGACCTCGTCGACCCGGACCGGTGCGAGCCCCAGCGACGGCTCGTCGAGCAGCAGCAGGCGCGGCCGGGCCATCAGCGCCCGCCCGATCGCCAGCATCTGCTGCTCTCCCCCACTCAGACTGCCGGCGAGCTGACCTGCACGTTCGCTCAGCCTGGGGAAGAGCGCGTAGACCTCGGTCAGGGTGTCCCGGTGTTCCCGGCGGGCACCCCGTCGATAGGCGCCGAGCACCAGGTTGTCCAGCACGGTCATCCGGGGAAAGATCCGCCGCCCCTCCGGGACCACCGCCACGCCGTGCCCGCAGACGCGGTGGCCGCGCAGCCGGGTGACGTCGGCGCCGCCGACGGTGATTTTGCCACGGTACGCCGGATGCAGCCCGGCGATGGCGTTCACCAGTGTCGACTTGCCCGCACCGTTCGGGCCGACGACGCAGACCGTCTCCCCCTCCTGCACCTCCAACGCGACGTCCCAGAGCGCCTGGGCGTCGCCGTAGCGCACGTCGAGGTCGTGGACCCGCAACAACGGTTCAGACATGAGCTTGCCTCCCCAGGTAGGCGCGGACCACGGCCGGATCGTTCAGCACGGTCTGCGGGTCACCGTCGGCCAGGCAGGTGCCCCGGTCGAGCACCACCAGCCGGGTGGCGAGCTGGTTGAGCACCCGCAGCAGGTGCTCGACGATGACGATGGTGATGCCGCTGTCGTGGATCCGCCGGACCACCCGGACGGCGTTGTCGACCTCGGCCGGGTTGAGCCCGGCCAGTGCCTCGTCCAGCAGCAGCACCCGGGGGTTGGCGGCGATCGCCCGGGCCATCTCCAGCAGTTGCCGCTGGTGCAGGTTGAGGCTGCCGGGGTACGCGTCCGCGAGGTGTTCCAGCGCGACCGTACGCAGGTGGCGTTCCGCCATCGGCCGGGCCCGCTGCAACGAGGTTGGCGTACGCCCGAACATGATCGCCATCGCCACGTTGTCCCGGACGGTCATCGAGTCGAACGGTCGGGGGATCTGGTAGGTCCTCGCCATCCCGACGTGCGCGATCCGGTGCGGAGGCAGCCGGGTGATGTCCTGCCCGTCCAGCAGGATGGTGCCCCGGGTCGGCCGGATCGCCCCGGAGAGCAGGTTGACCAGGGTCGTCTTGCCGGACCCGTTCGGTCCGACGAGACCGACGAGTTCGCCCTCCCGGATCTGCACGCTCACGTCCTCCAGCGCGTGCACCCCACCGAAGTACCGGGCCACCTGGCGGCACTCGACCAGCACCTTGCCGCCGCTCAGATCCGGTACCGACCGACCGCCATCACCGTCACCGACACCGACAGCACCGTCACCCGCAACGGCCCCGGCGAGAGCATCGGCGACAGTGACCTGGTCCGACACCGGTTCGGCCACGCCGTCGCCGTCGGGCGCACTATCACCGCCGGCCGCGCCGTCACCGCTTGCCGCACTGCTGCTCGGCACGCTGCCGCCGGTCGGACGCAGGCCGAGCCGGGCCGCGATCTGAGGCGTGCCGAGCACGATCGCGGCCAGGCTGGCGGCGAGCATCCCGACGACCAGCCAGTCCAGCAGTTCGCCCCAGAATCGCAGCACCGCGAGGCCGCCGGTCACCACCACCAGGGTGCCGGCCGCGACCAGCGGCCGGGCCCGGAGCCGCGCGTACAGGCCGTCGGGGGCGAGCGCGACCAGCAGGGCGAGGACGCCGCCGAGAATGATCAGGTTGTACGCGTCCAGCCCGTACGACGAGAGCCGGTCCTGCAAGGTGACGATCAGTACCGCGCCGATCACCGGTCCGAGCCAGTGTCGCCGCCCGCCCAGCACTCCCATCACGATGACGAAGAGCGGGATGGTCAGCCCGAAGACGCTCTCGACGGTGACGAAGCCGATCTGCAGCGCGTAGACGCTGCCGGCGACGCCGCCGAGTACCCCGCTGAGCAGCATCGCCAGCATCTTGTACCGGAACGTCGCCACCCCGGTCACCTCGGCCACGTCCTCGGCGTCGCGGATCGCGGCCAGCGCGGCGCCGGGCCGGGTGTGCTGGACGACGTACGCGACGGCGACCGCTGCGGTGGCGATCAGCAGTGCCAGCAGGAACTGGAACTGCTGGAACGAGCCGATCCCGGCCGGCAGTTCGGGCACCGGGACGGTGGCGCCCTGTCCACCGTCGACCGACCGGTTGATCCGGGCGAACGCGGCCAGGATGAACGGCACGGCGAGGGTCAGCAGCGCGAAGATCTCGCCGCGCAGCGAGCCGAGCCGGAACGCCACGGCGCCGATGCCGAGGGCGAGCAGTCCGGAGAGTACCGCCGCCACCGGCAGGGTGAGGAAGAAGTCGACGCCGTGCCGGCCGGCGAGCACCGCGGTGCTGTAGGCGCCGACCCCGACGTACGCGGCCTGGCCGAAGCTGAAGTAGCCGCTGTAGCCGGAGAGGATGTTCCAGCTCGTCGCCTGGGCGATCCAGAAGCAGATCGAGCCGAGCAGCACCAGATGGAACGAGGCTATCCCGAGCTGGTCGGCGAAGGCGCCGAGCGCGGCCAGCGCCAGGAACGCCCCGAGCAGTCCCACCCCGCCCCGGCGCATCATCGGACACCTCCGGTGGTGGCGAAGAGTCCCTGCGGGCGCAGCAGCAGGGCGAGGATGATCGCGGAGAAGAGCACGAACGGCGCGGTCGCCGGTGACCAGACCGCGGCGACGACGCCGGAGAGCACCCCGACCAGGATCCCGGAGGCGAAGGTGCCGACCACCTCGCCGATCCCGCCGAGGATCACCACCGCGAAGACGGTGCCGAACCACTCGTACGCGGTCTCCGGGGTGAGCGCGTTGGCCAGCGCGAAGACCATCCCGGCGAGGGCTGCGGTCGCACCCACCACCCCGCCGAGCAGCACGCTGAGCCGCCGGTGGTCGACGCCGAAGGCACCGGCGACGGCCCGGTCCTGGGCCATCGCCCGCATCGCCCGGCCGGCGAAGGTACGCCGCAGCACCAGGTGTGCGGCGGCCACCACCAGCAGGGCGAGGCCGAACGCCATCAGGGTGGTGATCGGGAAGACCAGCCGGCCGAGCGTGACCGAGCCGGTGGCGTACGGGTTGACCTCGGCCGGCATCCGCTGGAAGTCGGCGCTCCAGATGTTGCTGACCACCTGGATCGTGATGCTCAGCAGCCCGAAGCTGACCAGCAGCGAGTTGAACTCGCTCAACCGCAGCCGGTCGAAGAGCCACTGGATCGCGGCGCCGGCCACGAAGAGCGCCGGCACCGTCACCACCAGAGACAGCAGCGGGTCGAGCCGCCACGAGACGGTGATCTGGAACGTGAGGTACGCGCCGATCAGAATCAGTCCGAAGTGGGCCAGGTTGATGACGCGCAGCACCCCCCAGGTGACGGAGAGGCCGGTGGCCATCAGGGCGTAGAGGCCACCGATCAGCGCTCCGCTGAGCGTGGCCTGGATGACGTTCATACGGGGGTCGCCTCGGCTTCTGGTCGGTCGGGCGGTTTCACTTGGTGATGTCGTCCACCGGCGACAGCGCTGTCGGGCCGGGGAGTGGATCGGTCGGGTCGGTGGGCGCGTCCGGGCCCGGGTCTGGGGCCGGGCCCGGACGCGCGGTCACGGGCGGGCGGTCACGAGCGGGCGGGGGCGAACGGCGCGGCGGCCCGGTCGGCCGGCCAGACGGTGACCCAGTCGCCCTGCTGGATCTGCTTGATGGCCTGGGTGGTCGGCCAGAAGTTCTGCACCTTCGGGTCGAAGCTGAGGTGGCCGCTGAAGGTCGTGTCCGCGCCCTTCTCGTGCAGGGTGTCGCACATCTTCTTCTGGTCGGTCCCGCCGCTCTCCTTCACCCCGGCGGCCAGGATCTCCCAGGCGTTCCAGGAGGCGGCGGCCTGGGTCTCGAAGACCGTGTACGGCAGCCCTGCCGCCTTGGCCCGGGCGGTGAAGTCGTCCACGATCTCGGTGGCCGGCGCCCCGAGCCGCTCCAGGGTCGGCTTGTTCGGCTCGAACATCGACACCGACAGCACCCCCTCGGCCACCTCGCCGAGGTCGAGCAGCGGTCCGGGTGCCGGGAAGAGGCTGAACATCCGCTTCGGCTCGTAGTTGAGCTGGGCCATCGCCTGGAGGAGGTTGACCGCGTCCACCCCGAGACCGTTGTTGATCACGAGATCGGGGTCGGCGTCGCGTACCTGGGTGGCGATCGGCGCCCAGTCGGTGGTCGTCGGCGGGTAGTGCACGTCGACCACGACGTCGATGCCCCGCTCCCGGGCGATGCTCAGCGCGCCGGTCTTGTCCTCGCCGTAGCCGTCGGAGACGAAGGCGGCCGAGCCGCTCTGGCTGGTCAGCACCGCGACCGACTTCGGCGGGTCGGGTTGGGCGGCGAGCGCGTCGAAGAGCTGGGTCGGGATGAACTGGTTCGGGGTGGGCCCGATCGACCAGGCCGGGAACTGGCACTCGTAGGTCAGCTGTGGTGCCAGCACGGCGGTGTGCTGGGGCATCACGTACCCGTGCCGCTGGGCGACCGCCATCGCGGAGAGGATGTTCGGGGTGGCGTACGGGCCGATGATCAGGTCCACCCGGTCCTGGCTGATCAGCCGCTCGTAGAGCTGGCTGACCTTGGACTGGTCGGACTGGTCGTCGACCACCTTCCACTCGACCTGGCGGCCAAGAAGCCCACCGGCGGCGTTCAGCCGCTCGACGAAGGTCTCGCCGGCGAGTTTGTGTATCTGCCCGGTCGCCGCGAAGGCGCCGGTGAGGGAGAGGGTCGAGCCGACCACGATCGGGTCGTCGTTGTCGGAGCCGGAACCGGAGCCGTTGCCGCAGCCGGCGGCGGCCACGCCGAGCGCCAGTGCGGTGGCGACGGCGGCAAGGGAACGCTTACGCATCTGTCGGATACCTTTCGTCGCTGTCGGGAGTGGGTCGCTGTCGCGGGGGCCCGGGGGCGGGTACGGCTCCCGGCGGTGCCGGGCCGGCGCCCCGGGGCCGGTCAGTCGCCGGCGGCGAGGGCGCGCCGGCGGCGCAGCAGTGGGGGTACGCTGCCGAGCAGCCCGACGGCCAGGGCCAGGGTGCCCCAGCCGTAGCCGGCGAACCCGTCGAGCCCGATCAGGTGATCCAGCGACCAGGCGCCGGGTCCGGTGTACGCCAGCACGATGGCGAGCGCGCCGTAGACGAAGGCGACCTCGTAGCCGCCGAGGTGCGCCCAGAGCCCGTTGGGGACGTTGACGGAGGCGGCCACGATCATCGTGCCGAGCACGACGCTCGCGCCGAGCGGGGTGGCCAGGCCCAGCGCGATCAGTGCCGCGCCGAGGAGTTCGGCCGTTCCGGCCAGCAGCGCCATGGCCCGACCGGGCCGGAAGCCCCAGGTGTGGAAGGTGCTGCCGGTGCCGGCGGGGCCCTGGCCACGGAACCAGCCGAACAGCTTCTGGCTGGCGTGGCCGAAGAGCAGCGCCGCGAGGAGGAGCCGGAGCAGTAGCAGGCCGAGGCTCATGCCGCACCTGCCGAGCCCGGTCCGCCGGTCTGGCCGGTGGTGCCTGGCCGGCTCTCGGCCGACCGCCGGGTGGGGTTGGTGCTGTGGGTGGACGCGGGACGCGGAACCACCGCCGATGGCGCCATAACTCTCTCCTCCGAGGCTGAGCCCTGCGCGACCTCTTCTGCGGACGAGCGTCCGCTACACGGACGCGACGCACATCACAATCTCCGCTGCCACCTGTTAGATGTCAAGACTCAGGCTGGAAACAATTGCGTCTGAGCGCGGACTGGTGTTCGCTTGACGGTCAGAGGTCGGGTCGGCGGCACAATTCCGTACCCGATCCACTTCGACCACCGGCCGGACGTGCCGGGACGGACGCCGCCCGGCCGAGCCGGGGGCGGGCCCGCCCGGACGTCGCCGGCGGGACACCGTCCGGGACGCCCCGGCAGTGCGCCGTCCGGCACCCCGGGTGGGCCCGTGGTGAACTGATGGACGCCCGACTTCCGTCCCGGCGGAAGCCGGGTGGCGGGTACCGACACGGCGACGACGGAGCGAGGCGGACGATGGCACAGCGCGGCGAAGGACCGGACTTCATCGAGGCCCTGGCCCGAGGGCTCAAGGTGATCACCGTCTTCCACGCCGACCAACCCCGGCTGAGCCTCAGCGAGGTCGCCGCCGCGGCCGGGCTCGCCCGGCCCACCGCCCGGCGCTTCCTGCTCACCCTGGAAGAACTCGGCTACGTCCGGGCCGACGCCGGCAGCTACGAACTCACTCCCCGGGTGCTGGAACTCGGGATGGCCTACGTCGGCGCGCTCTCGCTGTGGGACATCGCCCGCCCGCACATGCAGGACCTGGTCGCCGCCACCGGGGAATCCAGCTCGATGGCCCAGCTCGACGGCTCGGACATCGTCTACATGGCCCGGGTCGCGGTGCCGAAGATAATCGCGCTGCGGGTGCAGATCGGCACCCGCTTTCCGGCCAGCGTGACGTCACAGGGCAAGGTTCTGCTCGCCGCGCTGGACCCGGGCGCGCTCAACACGGCGCTGGCCCAGCCCAGCCGCTCCGGGGTGCAGCCGAAGGTCCGGCATGGACGGACCGCGCTGGACGCCATGCTCCGGGAGGTCCGGGCCCGGGGCTGGGCGCTCGCCGACGACGAGTTGGCCCCGGGCATCCGCTCGGTGGCGGTGCCGATCCGGGACGGCCAGGGCATGGTACGGGCCGCGATGAACGTCACCGTCAACTCGGCCGAGACCAGCGTCAAGACCCTGGTCGAGCAGCACCTTCCCCAGCTCATCCGGGCGGCCAGCGCGATCAGCGCGGACTGGGCCCGCTGGCAGTCCCGGCCGCAGATCGAGATGGGCGGTGTGGTGGAGACGGTCGTCGCCGCCCGACCCTGAGCCCTCGGCAGGACTTCGCACCGGCGGTGCCGTGACCGCCGGTGCGGGGGGTGCCGCCGTGGTCAGGTGGCGATGTCCGGGTACGGCAGCGAGAAGTGCGCCAGCCGGGCCGCGTAGTGCTTCTGGAAGCCGAGCGGTTCGGGGTGGTCCCGCTCGAACATCGCGATGAACAGGGTCAGCGTCAGGAACGGGTGTGCGCCCAGCTCGAAGAGTTTGACGTAGTCGTGGTCGACCAGCGCCTCCCGCTCGGCGTCGGAGAACCGCAGCCAGGTGCTCGCCTCGCCGGTGTGGCAGTTCAGCACCGCGTTGGCGCGCTCCGCCTCCCACCAGGTGACCATCCCGCGCGGGTCGTCACGGTAGCGCTCGACCAGCTCCGGATCCCGGTCCACGGTGTAGAGGAACTTGTTCAGCAGGTACTTGCTCACCGCCGCACCTCGCTTCCGGTCGGTACGCCGTTCGGATACCAGGTGAAGTAGGCCTCCATGGTGTGGAACAGGTCGAGGGTGTCGACGTGGTCCGCCCTGGCGCCCGCCCCGGCCACCCCCATCATCAGCATGAAGTCCATGAAGCCGTGGGTGGCGTTGCCCGGCGTGTGCAGGCTCTCCAGGGTCACCTCGGCCAGGCAGCGCTCCAGGTCACCGGTGGCGATCCACTCCACCGCCTTCCGGTCGAACTCGGGATCCGGCCCGTGCGGGCCGAACTGGCGGGGGCCGCCGAGTTCCAGCGACAGGTGGCCGGTGCCGATGATCGCCACCCGCAGGTGGCTCGGCCACGACTCGACCAGTTCCCGGATGGTCTGGCCGAGCTGCACGAACCGCTTCGGCTGCGGCAGCGGCGGCGCGAAGATGTTGGTGTAGATCGGCACGATCGGCAGGTCCGCCTCGGGACGCAGCGTGATGATCGGGCAGGTGATGCTGTGGTCGATCCGCAGCTCGTTGCTGAACGCCAGGTCGAAGCCGGCGTCCAGGCCCTCGCGCAGCAGGTGGGCCGAGAGGTCCTCCTGGCCCCGCAGCAGCATCCGGGGCAGGCCGAACTCGCGTTCCTCGTTGTACCAGTTCCCGTCGTAGAACGGGGCCTTGCCGACCAGGAACTGCGGCATGTTGTCCAGCCACAGCTGGTGAAAGTGGTCCGAGCCGACCATCACCAGCACGTCGGGGTTGGCCCGGGTCAGGGTCTCCCGGAAGTCCAGGATCTTGCGAACCCACTCGTCCGCGAAGGGCGGCCGGTCCTCGCCCTGTGCCGTGCTGGCCCGGTAGTAGAACGGATGGTGGGTGGAGGCGATCACCGCGGCGATGGTGGCCATCGCGACTCCTTTCAGACGGGTTCGGGGGGTGTGTAGCGGGCGTTGCGGTCGACGGTGCGGTAGATCTCCATCCCGAGGCCGGTACGGCGCTCCTCGGCCAGGTGGCCGAGGAGTCCGGCGGCCCGGGCCAGCAGCGCGAAGCCGCGCAGCAGCTCCGGCGGCAGGTCGAGGTCGGCCAGGGCGGCACCGCAGACGCCGGCACCGTTCAACGGCAGGGTACGGCCGAGCACCTGCGGGTGGACCCGGCCGATCGCCTCGAAAAGCCGCAGGTGGGGGCCGCGCAGGCCCTCCCGCTCGGCGAGCGCGATCAGCACCGGGGTACGCGGATCCCGCACCCTGTGCACCGGATGCCCCAGTCCGGGCACCAGCCGGCGCTCGGCCCGGGCCCGGGTGACGGCGCCGAGGGCCAGCTCGTCCCAGCCGGCGTCGTCGGTCGGTACCTCGGTCACCTCGGCCAACGTGTCGGCGAGGAACCGGCCGCTGTCCTCGGTGACGCCGAGGAACCGGGAGCCGCCACCGAGCAGGCCGGCGGCGAGCGCCCCCTGCAACGCCTCGGGGGCGCTCTGGTACGTCACCCGGGCGGCGATCGCCGTCGGGGTGAAGCCGTGGTCGGCGAGCGCGACGAGTACCGCCTCGAAGACGCGTACCTGGGCCGGGGTGGGGCGGCGCCCGGCGACCAGCCAGAAGGCGAGTTCGCCGAAGCCCACCTGGCCGATCAGGTCGGCGGCCAGGTCGTGACCGAGCAGGTGGATGGTGTCGGCGTCGGAGGTGCCGATCGAGGTGGGAAAGGTCAGTTCTGGGTCAGCCACGCGCGGATCTCCTCGCCGTGTTCGTCGAGCCCCGGTGGGGGCAGGTCGTACCGGGGATGGGTGGTGGAGAAGGTGATCGGGTTGCGCACCATCGGCACCGCGCCGTCGCCGTCGCCCACCGTCACCACCGGGTCGAGGCCGAGCCGCTCGGCGAAGGCCACTCCCCGGTCGATGGTGTTGATCGGCGCGCACGCCACCCCGGCGGCGATCAGGTCGGTGAACCACTCGTCCCTGGTCCGGGTGCGCAGCCGTTCGACCAGCAGCGGGCGCAGCTCCTCACGGTTGGCGGTGCGGTCCTGGTTGCGCCCGAACCGTGGGTCGTCGACGAGTTCCGGCAGGCCGAGGACCTCGCAGAGCTTGCGGAACTGGCCGTCGTTGCCGGCGATGACGATCAGTTCGCCGTCGGAGGTTGGCAGCGGCTCGTACGGGAAGAGGCTGGGGTGCGCGTTGCCCATCCGGTACGGCACCACCCCGCCGGCCACGTACCCGCTGCTGTGGTTGACCAGCCCGGACAGGGCCGAGGAGAGCAGGTTGACCTCGACGTGCTGGCCCCGGCCGCTGGCCGTGCGGTGGTGCAGCGCGGCCAGGATGCCGATGTTCGCGTGCATCCCGGCCATCACGTCGAAGACCGAGATCCCTGCCCGGTACGGCGAGCCGTCCGGGTCGCCGGTGAGGCTCATCAGCCCGGAGATCGCCTGCACCATCAGGTCGTAGCCGGGCAGCGCGGCGCCGGCGCCGGTGCCGAAGCCGCTGATCGAGGCGTAGACGATGCCCGGGTTCTCCGCCGCCACCGACTCGTAGTCGAGCCCGAACCGCCGCATGCCGCCGGGCTTGAAGTTCTCGATCATCACGTCGGCGCGCGCGGCGAGGGCGCGGGCCACGGTGAGGTCCTCCGGTGACCGCAGGTCCAGCGCGATGGAACGCTTGTTCCGATTGATGCCCAGGTAGTAGGTGGCCACCCCGTCCCGGACCGGTGGCATCCAGGTCCGGGTGTCGTCCCCGGCCGGCCCCTCCACCTTGATCACGTCGGCGCCGAGGTCCGCCAACAGCATCGTGGCGTACGGCCCGGCGAGGATCCGGGAGAAGTCGGCCACCACCAGTCCGGCCAGCGGTCCCGGTGTGCCACCGGTACCCGGCTGATCCGCCATGCTCCCGCCTCCGTCCGTCTCGCGGACGTTTGTCCGTCGCCGACAGTCTGTTCGCGCCCGACACACCTGTCAACTGTTGATCGGTCGCGCCGGGGCCGACCACGCCTGGGATAGCCGCCCTCCATCGGGCGCGGGCCGTAGCCGCCGCTCAATCCCGGATGCATCCGGCCGAGCACTACTCGTTGACAGGCGTGAAACACCGGGACAATAATTGCGCCACCTGCTCGCGCCCGCTATACGGACGATCGTCCGCGTAGATCGCTCCGTCGATAGGAGTTGGCGATGGCCACGACCGAGCCCGACCGCCCGGTGCTGCTGCACAACGGGCTGGTACTGACGATGGACGACGCACACACCGTGCTGACCGGCGGCGACGTGCTGGTGGTCGGCGACCGCATCGCCGAGGTGGGGGTCGGGTTGACCGCCCCGGACGGCGCGCTGGAGATCGACGCCAGCGGCGGCATCGTGCTGCCCGGAATGATCGACACCCACCGGCACATGTGGCAGACCGCGATGCGCGGCTACGGCGCCGACTGGACCCTGACCCAGTACTTCGTCTGGTACTACCTGGAATCCGGCAAGCTGTTCCGGCCCGAGGACATCTACGCCGGCAACCTGCTCGCCGCCATCGAGGCGATCGACGCCGGGGTCACCACCACGGTCGACTGGTCGCACGGACTACAGACCCCGCAGCACGCGGACGCCGCCGTCGACGCCCTGGAGGCGGTGCCCGGCCGCTTCGTCCTCGCCTACGGGAACATCCAGCAGGGGCCGTGGGAGTGGGCGACCCGCCCGGAGTTCCGCGACTTCGTCGAGCGGCGCATCGCCGGCAAGGGCGACAGGCTCGGCTTCCAGATGGCCTTCGACGTCACCGGCGACCCCGCCTTCCCGGAGCGGGCCGCCTTCGAGGTCGCCCGTGACCTCGGCGTACCGGTCACCACCCACGCCGGCGTCTGGGGCGCCACCAACGACGACGGCATCCGGCTGATGCACGAGAACGGCTTCATGACCCCGGCCACCGTCTACGTGCACGCGGCCACCCTGACCCGGGACTCGTACAACCGGATCGCCGCCACCGGCGGTTCGGTCTCGGTCTCCACCGAGAGCGAGCAGAGCGCCGGCCAGGGCTACCCGCCCACCTGGCAACTGCGCCACCACGGCATCCCGGTCTCGCTCTCGATGGACACCAGCGTCTGGTGGAGCGGTGACCTCTTCACCGCCATGCGCACCACACTGGGCGCGGACCGCTCCCGGGAGCACCTGGAGGCGCACGGCCGGCAGGACACCGTCACGCACTGCCACCTGCGCGCCGAGCAGGTGGTCGAGTGGGCCACCCGGGGCGGCAGCCGCGCGCTCGGCCTGGACGACAGGGTGGGCAGCCTGGAACCGGGCAAGAAGGCGGACGTCGTACTGATCAAGAACGACGACTCGCCGGTGATGTTCCCGATCCTCAACCCGTACGGCCACGTGGCCTTCCAGGCGCAGCGCGGTGACGTGCACACCGTCCTGATCGACGGCCGGCTGGTCAAGCACCAGCACCGGCTGGTCGGCGTCGACCTCGGCCGGGCCCGGCGCGAGGTGGAGCGGACCGTCGAGTACCTGATCGGGTCGATGGGTCGGGACGCCTGGGCGAAGGGCATGAACCCGGACGTCCCGGAGACCAAGGTGCGGGACAACCCGTACACGTACACCGAATGGGACGCCGGCTCCGCCCAGTGGAAGCGCTGAGCGGCGCAGGCCCGCGCCAGCCCCGGGTGGCACCGGCCCGGGCGGTCGGTGCCGGGGACTAGAGCATCTCCAGCGGCTGCGGGCCGCTCGGCGGCGGGAAGACCGCGTCGAGTACGACCAGGTCCTCGTCGCCGAGCCGCAGGTCGAGCGCCCCGGCGTTCTCCCGGGTGTGCGCCGGATCCGACGACCGGGGAATGGCGGCGACCGGATCCTGCCGCAGCACCCAGGCCAGCGCCACCTGCGCCGGTGTCACCCGGTGCCGGCCGGCGATCTCCGAGAGCTGGTCGTTGCCGAGCAACCGGCCCTGCTCGATCGGTGCGTACGCCATCGCCGGGATGCCGTGCGCACCCAGCCACGGCAGCAGGTCGTACTCCGGACCTCGTCGGGTCAGGTTGTAGAGGATCTGGTTGGCCGCGCAGGACTCGCCACCGGCCTCCATCAGGTCCACCATGTCCGACAGGTCGAAGTTGCTCACTCCCCACTGCCCGATCTCGCCCGCCGCCACCAGCTCGTCGAACGCCTCGATCGTCTCCGGCAGAGGATGGGTGCCGCGCCAGTGCAGCAGGTAGAGATCGATGTGGTCGGTCCCGAGCCGGCGCAGGCTTCGGCGACACGCCCGTACCGTGCCCTGCCGGCTGGCGTTCGCCGGCAACACCTTGTCGACCAGGAACACCTCGTCGCGGCGCCCGGCGATCGCCGCACCGACCAGTTCCTCCGCGGACCCGCTGCCGTACATCTCGGCGGTGTCGATCAACCTCATCCCGAGGTCCAGCCCGGCACGCAGCGCGGTGATCTCGTCCTGCCGCTGCCCGGGGTTCTCCCCCAGGTACCACGTTCCCTGGCCGAGTACCGGCATCGTCTGGCCCGACGGCAGTCTGATCGCGGGCATCGCGACGGTCATCTCGGCCTCCCGGCGGGTGGAACGCGTGCCGACGACAGCGGGGTTGCCGCACGGCACCGCCGGCCTACGACATGCGGCCCCGCCGGCCCACCCGCCGTCGGCCTACCCGGCACACCGCCGGCCAAACGAAAGCTCTGACCGCCGCCTCGGTGTAACGAAAGCTCTGACCGCCGCCGACGGCGTCCCGATTTGCGTAACCCGTCCGCTTATGTCTCGTTTCTTGGTGGAAGGGGCGGGGATGGCTGGCTGCCGACCGCCGCTCGGTACCAGCACCTGAGCTCCACGGGGGAAACGTGACGTCCATACGGAGAAGACTGTCCACGCTGGCGGTGGCGCTGCTCGCCGCCGACGCCGTACTGCACCTGCCGGCACCGGCCCTGGCCCAGCCCGGCTCCGCCGCCGCCCAAGGGGTGGTGGTCGACCTCTCCGCCGACGTGGCCGGCGTCGTGGTCGTCGACGCGGACGCCACGATCGGCAGCGCGACCGCGCCGGCCGGTGGTGGCACCGACACCTCCACCCTGGTGGACATCTCACTGGCGGGTGCGATCGGGGTGACCGCGGACGGCACCGTCGAGGAGGTCACCGCGACCCGTGGCGCCACCGCCTCCTCCGCGTTCTCCAGCGTCAACGGTCTGAATCTGACGGTGCTCGGCATCGACGTCCTCGACGCCGGCGAAGTGACCGCCACCGCCACCTGTCCGCTGGTCGGCGCGCAGACCGCCGAGACCACACTCGCCGACGTCTCGCTCTTCGGCACCACCGTCGTCCTGACGGCGAACGGCCCGGCGGTGCAGGGCAGCGCCGACGTCACCGTACCCGGACTGCTCGGTGCCAGCCTCGACGTGACGTTGACGCGCACCGAGACCACCACGGCGGCCGGTGCGGCGGCGACCGCCATCCTGGCCACGCTCACCCTGACCGGAACCGTGGCCGGACTGCCGGTGGCCATCCCGGTCGGCACCGTGATCGTGGCGCGGGCAACCTGCGAACGCCCGCCGGCACCCGCACCGCCCACCGCGTCCGCCATCGATCCGGACTCGGGTCCGCAGTCCGGCGGGCAGACCGTCACCATCACCGGCACCGGCTTCGTCCCCGGCGACACCACCGTCACCTTCGACGGCGTACCCGCCACCAACGTCACCGTCGCACCCGGCGGCACCTCACTGACCGCCGTCACCCCAGCCAACCCGATCGGCCCAGCCACCGTCATCGTCACCACCCCCGGCGGCTCCGCCACCCCACTCGACTACACCTACCTCGCCGACGGCAGCGGCGCCGTAGTGACCGGCCTCGACCCCACCTCCGGCCCCACCAGCGGCGGCACCACCGTCACCATCACCGGCACCGGCTTCACCGGCGCCACCGGGGTGACCCTCGACGGCGTGCCGGGCACCGACTTCACGGTCAACCCGGCCGGAACGACGATCACCGTCGTCACCCCGCCGAACGCCGCCGGGCCGGCCGAGGTCGCCGTGACCTTCCCGGCCGGTACCGCCGAGGACGGAACCTTCAGCTACGTGGCACCGACGATCACCTCGGTCTCCCCGCCGGCCGGGCCGAGCACCGGCGGAACCCGGGTGACGATCACCGGAACCGGCCTCACCGGGGCGACCGGTGTCGACTTCGGCGGCGAGCCCGGCACCGATCTGGTGGTCGACCCGAGCGGCACCTCGCTCACCGTCACCACCCCGCCCGGCACACCGGGCACCGTCGACGTCACCGTGCAGTTGCCCGGTGCGGATGCGGTCGCCGACGACGGCTTCACCTACCGGGCCGTGGTACCCGTGATCGAGACGGTCGACCCGGACCAGGGGCCCACCTCGGGCGGAAGGGTCGTGACCGTCGGCGGCAGCGGCTTCGTACCGGGGCAGACGACGGTGACGATCTGTGGCCGTACCATCCCGGCGAGCGCCGTGACGGTCGCCGCGAACGGGGGCTCCCTGACGTTCCGCACCCCGGCCTGCCCGGCCGGCGACGCCGCGATCACCGTCGGCACCCCGGCCGGCGTCTCCAACACGCTGCCCTTCCGGTACGCCGGGGCGCCGTTGCCGGTCACCGGCGATTCGGTGGTCTCGCTGGTCGGGATCAGCGCCGCGCTGACGGGTCTCGGGATCGTCCTGTTGCTGCTGACCCGACGACGCCGTACCGACCGGGCGACCGGCTGATCGGCAGCGGATCCGGCGCGGGCCCCGGGGGTGGTAGTCCCGGGGCCCGCGCCGGTCAGCGGGGCGGGCGGTCCGGTAACCGGATGACCGGTGGGGGAAGGACCTCGTCCTCGTCGATCCGGCCGACCAGATAGCGGCTGGTCTCGTCGAGATGCAGCACCCGGACCCCGGGCCGGTCGCGCAACCAGCGCCGCACCGTGACGGCGGCGAACCACCGGTTCATCCGGCGTACCGGCGGCAGACTCCGGCCGAAGGGCAGCAGTGCCGCCGGCGTGAGCCGCCAGACCGAGCAGCCGTCGAACTGGACGTGCGGGCGTCGACCGCGCAGCCGGCGCGGCCGGTGCACCAGCAGGATCCGCCGGTCGTCGAGGCGCTCGCCGGTGACGATCCGGAAGTAGTGTTCCGCGGCCCACTGGCCGTCGCCGGAGAGCACCGACCAGGTTCGTACGTCGCCGTCGGGCAGCGCGGCTCGGGTCTGCGCGGCTCGGGTCTGCGCGATGATCAGCACGGTCGGCCTTCCTGGTCCGGGATCGCCGGGGCGGGGCATCAAGACGTTCGTGATGAAGCTGTAACAAAGTCTAATCACCACAAACTTGACAAATGTCACCAACTGCGAGAGAGCGGGCCCCGCCGGCATTGTCGGGTGGCGGCGGGCAGCCCGCGCCAACACCGGGGTCGGCATGATGGTGCGGCGGGCGCCGTTCGACATCGGCACGCCGTCGCCCGGCCGCCCCGGTCGGCTCGCGGGTGGCGGTGTCCCGAGCGACGGCACAACGAGAAGGGGGTGACCCTCCGTGGTCGAGCTGACCGGACGGGCCCGGCGGGAGCACGCGGCTGAGCGGATCGTCCGATGGCTCCGGACGCCACGGGGTCGGCGGGCCGTACGCGTGACCGCCGTCCTCACCGGCTGCTACGTCTGGGCCATGGTCATCGTCGGGTTCTCGTTCGCCCTGGTCGAACGCGGCGCCCGGCACTGGTGGCTGATACTTCCGTTCGGCCTGCTGGTTCCGCTGATCGCGCTGGCCGCCGTACGCGCCGTCCCGGCCGCACCAGGGCCCGGCGCCGAGGCGGATGAGCCGGGCGTCGAGGCGGTCCGGCCCCCGGCCGGCACCGGCCCCGCTGCGAGGTCCCGGTCGGACGCCCGGCCGCCGCAGCCCGACGGCACCGGATCGGCCCGCCCCGCCGGGCCGGAGACCGGCACCGCGGCGGCCGGGCTGCCGCTGGAGCCGCTCAGCGGGCGGGAACTGCAGGTGCTGGCGCAGTTGGCGGCAGGGCGCTCCAACCGCGAGATCGCCAATGCCCTGTACGTCGCCCAGGGCACCGTCAAGGCGCACCTCAACCACATCTTCCGGAAGCTCGGGGCCGCCAGCCGGCTCCAGGCGGTCACGCACGCGCACCAGGCGGGCCTGCTCGACCGGGTCCGCGACGAGAAATAAACCCCCCGCTAAACCCCGGCATGGCCGTTCGGCAGACGCCGGCCGCGCCGCCGGCTGCCTAGCGTCGGGCCCCTGCGTTCGATCCCGCTGGCACCGCGACTCGTCGAGGCGATCGCAGCTGCGCAGCAGACCGGAAGAGAAGGAGCCTGCGATCGCCATGCCCCACGACGCACAGACCAGCCGTGGCTGGCCACGTCCACTACTGCTGCCGCTCTCGCTCGCCGTGGCGTTCGTCGCCGTCGTCGAGGGACTGTCCCTGGCCGAGTTTCTCCCGGTTCCGGTCGCGCTGCTCGTCGCGGTCGGTTGGGGGCTGGCGATCAGCCTGCTCACCGGCTGGCTCCGGAACCGGGCGACGCTGAGCGCGTGGTTCGAGGACGGCCTGGTCGCCCTCGGTGTCGTCGCGATGGCCCTGTTCGCCTTCGGCGGTGCGGCCGGGCTCCTGCTGCTCGGTGCCGCCCTGGACAGCCCCACCCTGACCGGAGAGACCCTGGTCCTGATGTTCCTGCCGAGCATCCCGGTCGCGATCATGGCGAACGTCCCGACGGAACTGGTCGTGGTTCCGATGCTCCTGGTCCTGGGCTGGCGCCCGGGACTACGGCGGATCCTGATCGTCGCCGCCGCGGCGCTGTACCTCGTACACCGGATCTGGACCTACCTGGTCTTCGCCTCCTCCCGGCTGGACTTCGCCGAGACGGAGCGCTCGACGACAGCGCTGACCGAGGCGGAACGCGAGCAGCTGGCGGCGGCCCTGCAGGTCGACGACCCCCGGTGGATCCTCAACCTGGCCATCTTCGCGGTCTTCCTCCTGGCCGCGTACTTCTCCCGGGTACGGGAGACCAGCTGGCGGGCAGCGGTGCCGGGCAGCCGCGTGCGCGCCACCTGACCGGCGGCGTCGACCCAGACGCCGACGAGCGGTGCCCGGCGGGTCGGCTCCGGATCGATCAGCTCCGGATCGATCAGCGGAGCGGATGGCGGGTGGTGCCGGCCAGGACCCGGCCGGCACCACCCGCAGAGGTCAGGTCAGCAGTTCCCCGTTGACCCGGCGCGGCAGCCCGAGCGGGTTGCTCGCCCGCAGCGCCGCCGGCAGCAACTCGTCGGGCATGCCCTGGTAGGCGACGGGACGCAGGAACCGGCGCAGCGCGGTGACCCCGACCGAGGTGTGCAGCGAGCCGGTGGTCGCCGGCCACGGCCCGCCGTGCTGCATCGCCCAGGTCACCGCCACCCCGGTCGGCCAGCCGTTCCAGATCACCCGGCCGGCACGCCGGGCCGCCAGCTCCACCACCCGGGCCGCCACCGGATCGTCGGCGCCCTCGCCGTGCACGGTGGCGGTCAGCGCACCCGGGACGACGGCCAGCGCGGCCAGCAGTTCCGCCTCGTCGGCGTACTCGACCAGCAGGGCTGCCGGACCGAAGCACTCCGCGAGCAGCCGGTCGGCGTGCCGGACGAGGTCACCTGCCGAGACCGCCAGCAGTTGCGCGGCGGCCCGGTAACCGGACTGGTCGACCTGGCCGGGCGGAACCACCGTCCGTACCCCGGGCACTCCGGCCAGCGCGGCCGCCCCCTCCCGGTACGCGTCCCGGATCCGGGAGTTGAGCAGCGGGCCGAGCGACGCGGCGGCGACCGCCTTGCCGAGTACCCCGTCCAGCTGGTGCCCCGCCGGCAGGAAGAGCAGACCGGGCTTGGTGCAGAACTGGCCCGTGCCGAGGGTGACCGAGCCGACGAACGCCTCGGCGATCGTGTTGCCCCGGGCGGCGAGCGCGGCCGGGGTGACCACGGTCGGGTTCAGCGAGCCGAGTTCGCCGTAGAAGGGGATCGGGTCGGTCCGGCCGGCGGCGAGGTCCGCCAGCGCCCGACCGCCGGAGGCGGAGCCGGTGAAGGCGCCGGCCGCGATCGCCGGATGGGTGATCAGGGCCTGGCCCGCCGCCATCCCCCGGACCACCGCGAACGTGCCGACCGGGGCGCCGCCCTCGGCGAGGGCGTTGGTGATCAGCGCGCCGCACAGGTCGGAGAGCCCCGGGTGGCCGGGGTGCGCCTTCACCACCACCGGGCAGCCGGCGGCCAGCGCGCTCGCCGTGTCGCCGCCGGGCACCGAGAAGGCGAGCGGGAAGTTCGACGCCGCGTAGACCGCGACCGGACCGACCGGAACCAGCATCCGGCGCAGGTCCGGTCGGGGTGCCGGCAGCGCGTCCGGGTCGGGCAGGTCGATCACCACCTCCAGGAACGACCCTTCCGTCACGGCGTCGGCGAACATCTCCAGCTGCACCCGGGTCCGGGTCAGCTCGCTGTGCAGCCGGGCCGTGCCGAGCCCCGTCTCGGCGTCGCCGAGCGCGACGATCTCGTCCCGGGAGCCCTCCAGCGCGGCGCCGATCCGGCGGAGCAGCTCCGCGCGGGTGGCCAACGGCAGCGCCGCGTACCTCTCGGCCGCGGCGGCGGCCAGCCGGCAGACCGCGTCCAGGGCGTCGGTACCGGTGTGCGGCACCGGGTGGCCGGTCGGCGTGCCGGTGTACGGGTTCATCGGCTGGTCCAGGTCCATACCAGTCTCCGTCGGTCGAGGGGTGATCACGGGGCGGGTACCAGTGTCCCCAACATCCTCTCCGGGGTCGCGGGGTGCCGCCCGCCGCGAGCAGTCCGCCGTCGCCCGGGTCACCCGGTGCGGTAGTTCCGTCCGGGCGGCACGGAGGGTGTCCATAATCCCTGCGGCCACCTCGGCGGCCGGCCGCTGCCGGGTCCGCTCGTCCAGCCAGAGGTCGACGAGCGTTCCGGACGAGTTGAGCGTCACCTCGACCAGCCCGTCGGCGTCCCGCGTGCTCACCCGGATCGCGGCGAGCCGGCGGGACAGCTCATCGGCCCGCTCCACACGGTCGGCGAACGAGACCTGCCAGGCGTCCACCAGGCGCCGCGCCGCGGGGAGTTCCGCCTCGTTGTTCCACATGCCGCCCTCTCCCGGTGCATCGGTCATCACCGGCAAGTCTGCCCGGCAGGCGTCCGGATGTCCGTCCATCCCCGCCGGGCGCGCAGCGGTCCGGCGGGGGATCAGGGTCGTCGACTCGGCGGTACCCCGCCGCCGCAGGCGGACACCGCCCCGGTCTCGCCGCGCCGTCCCGGCCGATCAGGGGTAGCATCGTGTCACCGGGTCAGACATGCGCCCAGCGTCGCCACCGATGCGAACGGTGACGACACGACGACGGATCATCGATCGACCGTCCGACCGGGAGGCAGCGTGTCGACAGGACCGAGGCCGGAGATCGCCGCGCGACGCTCCTGGTCCGGCCCGAGCCGACCCGCCGGGTGACCCGCCCGTCGCCATCAGCCGCAACCAACATCGCCGACAGTAGGCCCGCTGGTCGGCTCCGGTGCACCGACGCAGTGCCGACGCCTGCGGGGGCACAGCCGGCACGCCACGCTGGGCGATTCTCGACCGCCATCGGTACAGCGGCACCGCACGGACAGTCGATCGAGGTCAGTCTCGGCGGCCTCAGCCGATCACCAAATTGAATGGATACTCAGGTGAATAGTCACGCCTTTTCCGAAACAGCCGGCGAGCCGGCGTTCGCCATCGAACTCGACCCCGGCCCCGACCAGACCCTGATCGTCCGGCTCGTCGGTGCGCTGGACATGGACAACGCCGACGCGCTGCACGAGACGCTGCACCGCGCGCTGCGTCACCGGTTCCGTCGGGTGACCGTCGACCTTTCCCAAGTGACCTTCTGCGACTCCTCCGGTATCAGGGCGCTGCTGCTCAGCCACGCCGAGGCCGATCGGATCGGCTGCCGGCTCATTGCCGTCGCCCCTCGTCCCTTCGTACGGCGGGTGTTCGAACTCACCGGGGTGACCGGACTGCTCGGCCTCGATCCGCCCAGCATCCCCGAGCCGTCCGGTCCCGGTCGTAGCGCCGCGGCGGTCGCCGTCGACCCCGGCCCGGGTCCGAACGCCGAAGGCTCGCGGTCGGTGGCGTAGGGCGAGGACCACCGGCGTACGGTTCCCGCATCGAATCCACAGCGACCGGTCCGCGAAGGAAGGTCAGATTGACGCCTTTCATCCGTCCGGGGTGGGTTCAGGGCGTTCGCGCGGGGTACTGAGGGCTCAACCGACCCGAGGTGAGGCACTCATGACCTTCAATCCCCTGATTGAACCGGGAATCCCTCTGGACCGACAGCTCAGGAACTGGCGCGAACTGGACGTCGAGCCGCTGGACCCGGACGCCACGGACCCGTACACCCGGTGTCGGGTCATCGTCATGAACGGCATCGAGATCGAGTCCATCATGTTCAGCCACCATCTCGCCCGTACCTGCCCGGATCCGGAGGTGAAGCGGCAGCTGGCGTACACGCGGTACATCGAGGCGCAGCAGCAGAAGGTCGTCAACTGGCTGCTGCCGCCGATCGCCAGCACGCTGGAGACCACCATCGCCTACGAGCAGGTGGCGGTCGACCTGACCGCCTGGGTCGCCCGGATTGGAACCCGACCCGTACCTGAAGCAGGCGTACCAGTTCGGGGTGCTGGAGGACTTCGACCACCTGTACCGGTACGCCAACCTGTTCGAGATGGTCGAACGGCGCAAGGCGGAGAAGGTGGTGGACGGCCTGACCGAGGTGATGCCCGGGCGGCCGACCAAGGCCCACCACCGGCACCCGTACGACAACGTCCGCGATCCGTACGACCGGCACACCGTCGACCCGCTGTCCCGGCTACACGCCCTCACCGTCATGTCGGCCGAGCAACAGACGATGAACTTCTACATGAACGTCGGACCGCAGTACATGGAGCCGATCGCCCGGCAGCTCTACGTCGAGATCGGCATGATCGAACAGGAGCACGTGACCCACTACGAGTCGCTGGTGGATCCGGGCGAAACCTGGTGGGAGCGGCTGGTCACGCACGAGTACAACGAGGTGTACCTCTACCACTCCTTCATGACCCAGGAGCCGGACCCGAGGATCAGGGCGATCTGGGAACTGCACCTGAACATGGAGCTGGCGCAGTTGCGGCTCGCCTGTGACCTGATGCGTCGCTTCGACGGCCGGGACCCGGCCGAGGTACTGCCGGCGGAACTCCCCACCCCGGTGACCTTCGAGCCGAACAAGGAGTTTCTGCGGCACCTGCTGGACACGCAGATCGACCTGACCACACTGGGTGCGGGCTACGTGCGCGAGGCGCACGAACGATTCGAGAAGCTCCAGGAGCAGATCCACGGCGGGGCGGAGCCGCCCAGCGAGCGGGTGATCGACATGCACCGGGAACGCTTCGGCGCGGAGTACCGGATCGAGACCGAGGGTCCGCATCCGGTGGAGTCGCTGCGCGCGGAGCGTGACCGGTGAGCGCCGGCCGGACGGACGGCGGTACCGACGGAGTGGACGTCATCGACCTGCTGCTCGCCCAGCACGCGCGGATCGAGGAGCTGTTTCGCACGGTCGCATCGAGCGACGGCGACGCGAAACGCCACGGGCGGCCCACCCCGCGCACCGGTTGGTGGCGCTCGCCGCGGCGGTCCGGGCCGCCGAGGCGGTCGCTCCGACCCGGCCACACCCCGGGGTGGAGTCGGCCACCGCGAACCTGCTGCTCGGTCCGCCCGTCGCGGTCGTCGCCGCGGTTCGCAACGCGATCCGCGGCGTGACCCGTGCCTGAACGAGTCTTCCGCAGCGGCCCCGACGGGACGGCGGCGGGATCGCGGCGGCCGGGCGGGCGGTAGGGGCGGAGAACCCGGCCCGCGCGGGGTGTCGCCGCAGTGCGCCCTGGCCACCGCCATCCCGCCGCCGCCACGGGTGTCCCGGCCGGTGAGTCCGGGTGAGCTGGTGGCGCCGCTGACCGGGCCCGGTAAGCGGCGCTGGCCGCACCCGTCGGGCGACCGGTCACGGTCGGGGCCGGGCCCCGTCCCGCACCAGGTGCCGTACCCGGGTCCACGCCACCAAACGGCGGACCGGTCACGCCACCGGGACGTACTTCTCCAGGTCGTCAAGGATCTTGCCGGCAGCGGTGACCCCGATCCCGGTCATCCAGGTCTCGTCGGCGACCACGTACGCCCGGCCGGCCTTGACCGCCGTGAGGTTCTTCCAGAGGCTGCCGCCGGTCACCCTGGCCTGCTCGGCCGCGGCCTTCTCACCGAACGCGGTGACGAAGATGATGTCGCCGTCGACCTCGGAGATCCGCTCCGGGCTCACCTTGTCGAACCGCCTGTCCTCCTTGTTCGCCAGCAGTTGCCGCTCCGGCCGGCCCAGCCCGACGTCACCGAGCACCAGCCCGGAGAAGGACTCCGGACCGTAGACCCGGATCTCGGTGGGGCGGAACCGGACGATCGAGATCCTCCGGGCGGCGGCGTTGCCGAGCCTGGCGCCCAGCTCCTCGGCCCGCTTCTCGTAGCCGGCCAGCAGCTCCCTGGCCTCCTGCTCCTTGCCGAGCGCCTGCCCGTCGAGGAGGAAGTTCTCCTTCCAGGTGATGCCGACACGCTCGGTGAAGACGGTCGGGGCGATCGCGGACAACTCGTCGTAGAACTTCTCCTGGCGGAACTTGCTGCCCAGGATGAGGTCCGGCTGGAGCGCGGTGATCGCCTCCAGGTCCGGCTCGGTGAGCAGGCCCACCCGCTTGATCCCGGCGACCCGCTCCGCGCCGAAGTACGACGGCCAACCGGCCATCTCACCGGCCAGGGCGGCGCCCACCGGTACGACACCGAGCGAGAGGGCGGTGTCGACCTTGTCGGTGTCGAGTACGACGACCCGCTTCGGCTGTGCCGGTACCTCGGTGCTGCCCATCGCGTGGGTGACGGTCCGGGTCTCGCCCCCGGCCTCCGCCCCGACCACGGGGTCGCTGCTGGTGCAGCCGGCCAGGCCGGCGCCGAGGGCGGCGACGGTGAGCATCGTCATGACTGTGCGGCGCATGGGGAACCTTTCTCCAGGGAGAGCGTGCCCAGGGCGGGGACGACCAGTGGCGCCCCGGTCACCGGGCAGGGCACGACGACGCAGTCGAGCCCGAAGACGTCGCGGACCAGGTCCGCGGTGAGAATCTGCCGGGGCGGCCCGGTGGCCACCACCGCGCCGTCGCGCATCGCGACCAGGTGGTCGGCGTACCGGGCGGCCAGGTTGAGGTCGTGCAGGACGGCGACGACGGTCCGGCCGCGTTCGGTACGCAACCGGTGCAGCAGGTCGAGCACCTCCACCTGGTGGGCCAGGTCGAGGAAGGTGGTCGGCTCGTCGAGCAGGAGCGCCTCGGTGTCCTGGGCCAGCGTCATGGCGATCCAGACCCGCTGCCGCTGCCCGCCGGAGAGGGTGTCGACGGGCCGCTGCGCCAGCGCCGCGACGTCGGCCAGCACCATCGCCTCGCGGACCGCGACCTCGTCCTCCGGGGACCACTGCCGCCACCACCGCTGGTACGGCTGCCGCCCCCGCCCGACCAGGTCGGCCACGGTCACCCCCTCGGGCACCAGCGGGCTCTGCGGGAGTACGCCCAGCCGGCGGGCGACCGCCCGGGTCGGCAGGTCCCGGATCGCCGCCCCGTCCAGCAGCACCGTGCCCCGGCGCGGGGCGAGCAGCCGGGCCATGGTCCGCAGCAGGGTCGACTTGCCGCAGGCGTTCGGCCCGACGATGACGGTGAACGCGTCGGACGGCAGGTCCAGGTCGAGGCCGTCGATGACCGACCGGTCCTCGTAGCCGACCGCGAGATCGCGGGTGGAGAGCATCTAGGAGACCTTCCGTCGGGCGCGGAGCAGCAGATAGATCAGGTACGGACCGCCGAGGGCCGCGGTCAGTACCCCGGCCGGAAGCTGGGTGGGTGCGAAGAGCCGGCGGCCGGCGAGGTCGGCGAGGACCACCAGCAGCGCACCGACCAGGGCGGCGCAGAACAGTGGCGGCCGCTCGGCCCGGACCAGCCGCCGGGCCATCTGCGGGGCGGCGAGGGCCACGAAGTCCACCGCGCCGACCTGCGCGGTGACCATCGCGGCGGCCAGCACCCCGGCGGTGGCCAGGCCGACCCGGCGGGCGACCGGGCGCAACCCGATGCCCCGGGCGGTGTCGTCGTCCAACGCGCTGCCGTTCAGCGCCCAGCCGGCCCAGAGCAGCACCGGCAACAACAGCAGCAGGGTCGCCCCGAGGTACGCCGTCTCCCGCCAGCCCTTGCCGGCAAGCGTGCCGACCAGCCAGATCTGGGCCCGGATCCCGTCGATCGGGTCCGCCGAGAGCATCACCACCTCGGTCAGCGCCCGCAGCGCCACCGCGACGGCGACACCGGCCAGCACGAACCGCTGCGCGGCCAGTCCGTGCCGCAGGCCGAGCAGCAGCACCGCGACCGCCGCGAGGAGGCCACCGGCGAGCGCGGCCGGGGCGATCAGCACCGCGCTCGCCCCGGCGGTCAGCGCCACGGTGGCGGCGAGTCCGGCGCCCTGGCTGACCCCGATGACGTCGGGACTGGCCAGCGGGTTGCGGGCGACGGTCTGGATCAGCGTGCCGGCGATGCCGAAGACCGCCCCGACCGCCACCGCGAGGACCACCCGGGGCAGCCGCAGCTCGAGGACGACGAGGTCGTACCGGGTACCGGCGCCGGTGAGCGAGCGGAGCACGTCCTGCGGGGCGACGTACGGGGTGCCGAGGGAGAGCGCCAGCACCACGGCGGCGGCGAGCAGCAGGGCGAGTGCCCCGCCGACCAGCAACGGCCGGTGCCGGACGACCACCCGGGTGGGGCCGAGCCGGACCAGGGTACGTCCCACCGGCATCGCCGGGATCACCTCGCTCCGGCCGGTCACGCGGTCACCACCCGGGCCCGGCGGATCAGCAGCACCAGCAGGGGTGCCCCGAGCAGCGCGGTGACGATGCCGGCCGGCACCTCGCCGGGCGGCGCGACGAGCCGGCCGATGACGTCGGCGGCGAGCAGCAGGGCCGGCCCGAGCAGCGCCGCCAGCCCGAGGGTCCAGCGGTGGTCGGCGCCGACCAGGGCGCGGGCCAGGTGCGGCACGGCGAGCCCGATGAACGCGATCGGTCCGGCCGCCGCGACCGCCGCCCCGATGAGCAGCACCGCGCCCACTCCCCCGGCGAGCCGGACCAGCCCGATCCGGTGCCCCAGCCCGCGGGCGACGTCGTCACCGAGGGCGAGCGCGTCCAGGCCTCGGGCGGCGAACCCGGCCAGCAGGAGGCCGACCAGCACGAAGGGTACGACCTGGCCGGCAACGCCGACGTCCCGGCCGGTCAGGCCGCCGACCACCCAGAACCGGTACTCCTCGAAGGTGCGGGCGTCGACGGTGAGCAGGGCGATGACCGTCGCACCGAGGCTCGCGTCCAGGGCGACGCCGACCAGCGCCAGGGTCACCGGGCTGGCACCCTCACGGACCCGGTTGGCGATGCCGAAGACGAGCAGGCCGGCGAGGAGGGCACCGACGACACCGAACCAGACGTACCCGGCCAGCGTCCCGACCCCGAAGACCGCGATCGCGAGCACCACACCGAGGGATGCGCCGGCGCTGACCCCGAGGATCCGCGGCTCGGCCAGCGGGTTGCGGGTCAGTGCCTGGAGCAGCACCCCGGCCAGCGCCAGGGCCGGCCCGACGACGAGCCCGAGCAGGGTACGCGGCACCCGCAGCTCCCGGACGATGGTGCTCGCCTCGCCGCCGTCGGGTGCGACCAGCGCGAGCCACACCTGGCCGGGGGCGAGCGGCTTGCTGCCGAGCGCGAGACTCGCCAGTACGGCCAACGCCAGCAGTACGGCCACCGCGGCGGTGACCGTGACCCGCCGGCCGGCCCGGCGGTCCGGTCGGGCTGCGGTCCTGGGCGCCTCGGCCGGTACCGTCGTCACGTGCTTTCCCCGTACCTCTCGAATTAGGTTCGCCTAACCTTACGACCCGCGTTTCGCCGCGCCTCACCGGGATGACGTACGGATGCAGGCTTTGCAGGAAACGAACGATCGTGCTATCAATTCCGGGTGAGCAAGGGTGCGGCCACCCGGCAGGCGGTGCTGGCGGAGGCGACCGAGGTCGCCAGCCGGCTCGGTCTCGGCGGCCTCACGATCGGCTCGCTCGCCGCCCGGCTCGACATGTCCAAGAGCGGCCTGTTCGCGCACTTCCGCTCGAAGGAGGCGCTGCATCTGCAGGTGCTCGGCTACGCCCGGGACGCCTTCGTCGCCGAGGTGGTCCGCCCGGCGCTACGCGCCCCCCGGGGCGAGGCCCGGATGCGGGCGCTCTTCGACAACTGGCTGGAGAGCGTCAACGTCGCCGCCGCCTGCCTCTTCGTCTCGGCCTCGACCGAGTTCGACGACCAGCCCGGTCCGGTCCGGGACCAGTTGGTCGCCGACCACCGCGACCTTTCCGACGTCATCGCGCAGATCTTCCGCACCGGGATCGCCGAGGGCCAGTTCGACGAGGCCGCCGACCCCGAGCGGTTCGCCCACGACCTGCACAGCGTCATGCTCGGCGCCTTCCACTCGCGGCGCCTGCTGAACGACCCGCGCACCGACACCTGGGCCCGGCAGTCCTTCGAGGCCCTGCTGGACGCCGCCCGGCCGAAGTCCGGCTGACCGCACCCCGACCCGAGGAGTCATCGTGACCGGCACCTACGTCCGACGCAAGAAAAGCACGATCGTTCGTTCCTTTCGCTGGGTCATCATCACCGGGATGCGGGCCGCCTTCCGTACCCTGGAACACCTGGCGCCGGAGGCCGGCGGCCGGCTCGCGCTCCGGCTCTGGTGCACCCCGCCCCGCCGGCGCACCCCCACCGCCCGCACGGTGCCGGCCGGGACCGGCGCCGCCACCTTCACCGGCCCGCACGACGGCGCCCCCCGCACCGTCGCCGTCAACGGCGGTACGGTCACCAGCCGGGCCTGGGGCAGTGGCCCCTTCGTCTACCTGGCGCACGGCTGGGGCGGTTCCGCCACCCAGCTGCACGGCTTCGTCCCCACGCTGGTGGCCGCCGGCTACCGGGTGGTCGCCTGGGACGCGCTCAGTCACGGCCGCTCCGGACCGGGCGTGCTCGGCCCGCACCGGGCCACGCTCAGCGAGTTCGCCGACGCGCTGACGGCGGTCGTCCGCGCCCACGGCCCTGCGCACGCCGTGATCGCCCACTCGCTCGGCGCCAGCGCGGCCGGGCTCGCCGTCCTCGACGGGCTGCCGGTGCGTCGACTGGTGATGATCGCCCCGCTCGCCGACCCTCTCCCCCACATCGGGGCGTTCCGGCGGACTCTCGGTATCGGCCCGGCGGTCGGCGACCGGCTCATCGCGGCGATGGAGTCGCTGGTCGGCCGGCCGATCGCCGACTTCGACCTAGGGGCCCGCGCCCGGGGTGCCGGGCAACTGCCGCCGCTGCTGGTGGTGCAGGACCGCGACGACCGCGAGGTGAGCCCGACCGACGGGGTCACCATGGCCGCCGCCTGGCCGGGCCGGCTGTACCGCACCGCCGGGCTCGGGCACGGCCGCATCCTGGCCGACCCCGAGGTCGTACGCCGGGTCGTCGACTTCGTCCGCGAGGCGGGGCCCGACGCCGAACCCGACCACACCGCCGGCACCGGCCGGTCACCGGTGCCTCGGGAAGACCCGCCTCCGGTACCTCCTGGGGACGCCCTTCCGGTACCACAGGAGGTGACCTGACGGGTGACGGTCCCGCGATGGGCTGACCCCGTCGGGTCCCGGCTCGAAACGTGAAACCCCGTGCCACACTTGCCGGATGCGGCGCCTGACGACCCTGGTGGCCGCCGCGGTGCTGGTCCTCCCGGCCGGCGGCGCGGCAGCCCGACCGGCCGCCGGGCAGGTGGCGGCCGCTGCCCGCGCCGCCGCCGGCACCCCGGTCTGCACCGTCGACGACGAGCGGCTGGTGGAGATCTCCGGGCTGGCCGCCACCGACGACGGCTACGTGGTGGTCAACGACAGCTCCGACCTGGAAAGCCGGCGGCGGATCTTCTTCCTCGACCGGGACTGCGCGGTCACCCGCACCGTCCGCTACCCGTCCCGCCCCCGGGACACCGAGGACCTGGTCCGGGCGCCGGACGGCACCATCTGGATCGGTGACGTCGGCGACAACAACCGGGTACGCGAGACCGTCGCGTTTTGGAAACTGGCCCCGGGTGCCCGGTCGCCCGTGCTGTACCGGGTCAGTTACCCGGACGGCGCGCACGACGCGGAGGCGCTGCTGCTCTCCGCCGACGGCACCCCGATCATCGTCACCAAGGACTCCGGCACGCCCGGCCTCTACGCCCCGGTCCGGGAGCTGCGGGCCGGGCAGACCACCCCGCTGCGCAGGGTCGGCGAGGTCACCCTGCCGAGGAGCACCACCAGCAACCCCTTCTCGATCTTCGGACGGCTGCTCGTCACCGGCGGCGCGGTCGCCCCGGACGGCACCCGGGTGGTGCTGCGCACCTACGCCGACGCCCTGGAGTTCGACGTCACCGACGGCGACGTGGTCCGCGCCGTCACCGAGGGGACGCCCCGGGTCGTACCGCTGCCCGACGAGCCGCAGGGCGAGGCGATCACGTACGACCCGGACGGGACGGCGCTGCTGACGCTCTCGGAGAAGGCGGAGACCGAATCCGCCGCCGACCCGGTGCTGCTGCGCTATCCGATCCCGGACCGGGAGCCGAAACAGTCCTCCTCGCCGGGCACCAGCGCCGGGCCGGCCACACAGGACACCCGACTCGACCGGGACCGGGCGGCGGAGTCGAGCCGGGACGTGACCGGCCGGTTCGTCGGCGCGGTGACGCTGACCCTGCTGGTCCTGGTGGTGGCCGCCGGATTCGCCATCTGGCGGGCCCGCCGCCGGCCGTCGGGCCGGGGTCGATAGCGCCCGTCACCGACGCACCCCGCGCAACTCTGGCGGATCGACCCGGCGCGCTGACGTCACCGGCGACGGTCAGCCCCCGTCAGCACCGTCGAAGAGCCGGCGGTACTCGCCATATCCCTCGCGCTCCAGGTCGGCCAGGGGTACGAAGCGCAGCGCGGCGGAGTTCATGCAGTACCGCAGCCCGCCCCGCTCCCGTGGACCGTCGTCGAAGAGGTGGCCGAGGTGGCTGTCCCCGTGCGCCGACCGCACCTCGGTACGCACCATCCCGAGGGTCGAGTCGTCGACCTGCACCACGTTCGCGGGTTCGATCGACGCGGTGAAGCTCGGCCACCCGGTACCGCTGTCGAACTTGTCGACCGAGGCGAACAGCGGCTCGCCGGAGACGACGTCGACGTAGATGCCCGGTTCCTCGCTGTCCCAGTACTCGTTCCGGAACGGCGGTTCCGTGCCGGACTCTTGGGTCACGTGGTACTGCTGCGGGGACAGCCGGGAAACGACCTCCGGGTCCTTGCGGTACTCCTTCGACACCACCGGTCCTCCTTGCCCGTATCCTGCCCGGACGGGTACGCCCGGCGCCGCGCTGGCCACGGACGCGCTGGGGCGCGGGTGGCAGAGCCGGAGTTCCCTACCCGACCGGCGGCACCGGAAACCACTGCCGGGCGTCGCTCACCACTGGGGTGACGCGGAGCCGTCGGCGCCGACCCCGGTGCCGACCACCTGGCCCGGCCGGTCGAGCGCGGCGAGCTTGGCACGCACCTTGCCCGCCTCGATGTGGTCGACGTCGCCGAGCACCGCCAACGCCTCCCGCCAGACGTCCCCGGCGGCTCGCGGGTCCCCGAACGCGTGGTGGGTGTCACCGAGGTGCGACAGGGTGATGCCCTCCAGGTGGCGGTCGCCGATCGCCCGGTAGAGCCGCAGGGCCTGGTCGTAGCAGCGCAGCGACCGGGCCCGGTGGCCGAGATGGTGGTGCGCCCGGCCCAGACTCTCCCAGGTGTTGGCCTGCCCGTTGCGGTCGTCGAGTTCCTGGAGTTCGAGGAGGGCCTGCTCGCAGTAGGCCAGTGCCGAGGAGTGGTCCTCCAGCAGGGTGTGGTACCAGCCGACCGCGTTGCGCGCCCGCGCCACCCCGAGCCGACTGCCGGCGTCATGGAGCAGCCCGAGCGCCCTCCGGGCGTGGTCGAGCGCCTCGGGAAGCCGGCCCCGCCGCTCCCACATCAGCGACAGGTTCAGGTGCGTGTGCCCCTGCCCGGCCTGGTCACCGCAGTGGTCGTACAGCTCCAGGGCGTTGCGCAGCTGGGTGTCCGCGTCGTCGAGCCGGCCCAGCCGGGTGTAGGCCCGGGCGAGGAACCGGTACGCGACGGCCTGGGCCGCCGGCTCGGCGAGCCGGCGCGCGGCGGCCACCGCCGCACGCTGGGTGCCGACGAGGTCGTACCAGTGGCCGCGGCGGTCCAGATAGGTGGCCAGGATCCAGGCCAGCTGCCATGTCTGCACGTCGCGTCCACTGCCGGCGACGTGTACGAGAAGGGCCAGCAACACGAGGCGTTCGGCGGCGAACCAGTCGAGTGCCCCCTGGTCGTCGACGGGACACTCCGGGGTGACCCCGGGGCGGAGCCGGCCGAGCGGAAGCGGACTCGGCTCGGTCCGCAGCTTGGCGTCGGCGGCGTTCCCGCTGTGCAGGTAGTGGTCGAGCAGCCGGTCGACGGCGGATCGACGCCGCCGCGCCGAGTCGACCTGCTCGGCCACCTCGGCCGCGTAGGCTCGCAGCAGGTCGTGCGGGGCGTACCGGCCGACGGCGCGCTGCCCGAGCAGGTTCGACCGGGTCAGCTCGGCCAGTGCCTCCCGCACTTCGGCCAGCGGCCGACCGGCGAGACTGGCCGCCGCGGCGGCCGAGAGGTCCGGCCCGGGGTGCAGGCCGAGCAGTCGGAACAGTCGCGCGGCGGCCGGACTGAGCGACCGGTACGACCAGGAGAAGACCGCTCGCAGGTCGGTGGTCGGATCGCCGGTGCTCAGCGCGTCGAGCCGGCTGGCGCCCCGGCGCAACTGGCCGGCCAGATCGGCCAGGGAGAGGTTCCGGCTGGTGGCGACCTGGGCGGCCACGATCGCCAACGCCAGCGGCAGCCCGGCACACCGGGCCAGGATATCGACCACCGCCTGCGGTTCCTCGCCGGCCCGGTGATCGCCGATCCGCCGCAGGAGCAGTTCGCGGGCCTCCCGGGCGGGCAGCGGCTCGACCGGTACCGGTGTGGCGCCCTCGATGGCGACCAGGTCCGTCAACCGGGCCCGGCTGGTGACCAGGACCAGGCAGCCGGGCCCGCCGGGCAGCAGTGGGCGAAGCTGGGCGGCGTCCCGGGCGTTGTCCAGCAGCACCAGCATCCGCCGGTGGAACATCTGGCTGCGGTAGAGCGCCGCCTGCGCATCGGGGTCGGTCGGGATCCGCTCGGCCGGCACCGCGAGCGCGTCGAGGAACTGCCGCACCGCCTCGGCCGGGTCCACCGCCGGGCCGGCCGGGTCGAAGCCACGCAGGTTGACGTAGAGCTGGCCGTCGGGGAAACGGTGTGCCGCCTGGTGTGCCCAGTGCACCGCCAGGGTGGTCTTGCCGACACCGGCGGTGCCGGAGACCACGGCGATGACGGTCGCGGCCGGTCCGGGCGGCCGGGTCGCCCGGTCCAGCAGGCCGTCGAGCCGGGTCAACTCGCCCGTCCGGCCGGTGAACTCCGCCAGGTCCGCCGGAAGCTGCGCCGGCTTCGACGCGTTCCGGGCCACCCCCACCGGAGGCATCACCGGGCGGGCCGGACGGGCCGGCTGTTTCTCGTCCCGCAGCAGCGCGGCGTGCGCGGCCGCCAGCGCCGGCCCGGGCGCCACGCCCAGGTCCTCGGCAAGCCGCCGGCGCACCTCGTGGTACGCGGCGAATGCCTGCCCGCGCCGTCCCGCCACGTGGTACGCCCGGATCAGCCGGGCGTGTGCCGCCTCGTCCAGCGGCGCGGCGATTGCCGCCTCCGCCAGGATCGGCAACCCCTCGGCGGCCCGACCGGCGGCGATCATCACCTCGCCGTACCGGCCGAGTGCCGCCTGCCGCTCGCCGGCCAGCGCGACCACCTTCGGGTGGCTCGCCAGGGTGGGTATGTCGGCGAGCGCTGGGCCGTGCCACAGCGCCAGCGCCTCGCCGAGCAGTTCCGCCGCCGCGTCGAGTTGCCCCCGCCGCTGCGCGGTCGCGGCCGCGTCGACCCGCTGGCGGAACTGCGTGACGTCCAGCCCGGCGTCCGGCAGGTGCAGCGCGTAGCCGTCGCCGACCAGCCGCAGCACGGTTCCCCGGTCCCGGGGGCGCCGTTCCGGTTCGAGCAGCCGGCGCAGGTGCTTGACGTGGGTCTGGATGACGTTCGCCGCGCTGCTGGGCGGCTCCCGGTCGTACCAGAGCCCGCGCATGAGTTCGGCGCGTTGCAGCGGCTTGCCCCCGGCCAGTGCCAGCAGGCCCAGCACCACCCGTCGGGCCGCCGGTCCCAGGTCGAGCGGTTCACCGTCGCGCCAGGCCCGAACCGGACCGAGCAGCTGAATCCGCACGAGCGCCCCCCGCCGTCCGTCCACCGCCACCGCCGCCGGGTGTTTTCGGGTGCGGCGGCCACCTGACGTCGAACTTAGATCAGCGCCGGTTGATGTGCCTATCGGACCAACGGCGGTTTCCGGAGGCGGCCATCACTGCTTCACCGGGTCTACCGAGCCACCACCCGGACGGCGAGGCAACGGTGCCCGGGACTCACTGTCCGGGCCCGTTCCAGTCGACCAACTGGACGATGACGCCGTTGGGGTCGCGTACCTGGAAGGCCCGCTCGCCCCATTCCTCGGCGGTGAGCGGCATGGTGATGGTGACGCCCTCGGCCTGGAGGCGGGCGAGTTCGCCCTCCAGGTCCTCGACCACGAAGGCCAGGATCAGGCCGCGGGCGTGGTCGTCGCGCTGGTCCGCCGGCAGTGACGGTAGGCCCTGGCGCAGGAAGACGACGTTCATCCCGGCGTCTTCCCTGGTCAGCGAGGCGAAGCCGTCGGCGGCCATGGTCTCGTGGAATCCGAAGTGCGTGACGAGGAAACTGCTGGAGGCGGCGACGTCGGCCACGTTCAGCGAGACGGCGGATGAGGTGATCTTCACGAGCGGCTCCCTGGGAATCGAACTAACTCCTTACATTGTACAACGTACTAGGTACGGATATTCCCACCCGGAGGCACCCGCCAACGACGCGGCACCCCGGACCCGGCCGCGCGATGTCCGGAACACGCCCAGCCCCACCGGGCGGTTTCGCACACCTGTCGGGTAATTTCTGTTCTGGCCGTCGCCCGCCGAGGAGCTGGCGTCGGGCGGCCTCGCGGGACAGGAGATGGCACAGGCATGGGTAAACGGACGGTTCACGTCTCCGACTTCAGTGGCAAGGTGGTCCGGTCCGCCGACGAGGTGGTCCGGATCGTGGTGCTGGACCACCCCGACCTGGTCGCCGGGCCGGTGCGGTTGGAGGCCGAGCCGACCGAGGTCGAGAGCATCGACGACGCGGCGCTCGACGTCGCGGTCGTGGAGATCCACGATGGCCGGCCCGGGGAGGCGCCCCGCCGGGTGGTGCTCACCGCCAGCGAGTTCGACGCCCTCGCCACCGACGTGCCCATGGCCCAGCTGCTGCGGACCGCCGAACGGGTACGCCCGGCCAGGGCGAGCCGGGAACGGATCGACTACGCCACTCTGGAGCACGCCGGCAAACCGCACCGGGGCCGGGTCACCGAGGAGGAGGCGCGGTTGGTGCGCGACCACCTCGACGAGGTCAACAAGCGCCTCGCCGACGAGGGGATCCGGCAGATCGACCCCGCCGACCCCGAGCACGCCGCCCGGTACGGCTTCCTGACCGCCTGACGGTGACCTGCGGTCCAGTCGTTCCGGGCAGGGGTCCGCGGTCCGGTCGTTCCGGACAGGAACGGGGACAAGATCGACGGGACGGGCGCCGTGAACCATAATCGGTGCGGTGCCGCACCCCGGCATCACGTCCGGTTCCGGGCGACCCCTCGGCCGCCGCACCGACCGGACCGGTGGAACCGACTCCTCGGAGGTGCCGTGAGCGACCCGACCAGCCCGGCGGGCAAGGTGGACACGACCCTGGCGCATCCCGCCCGCCGCTACAACTACTGGCTGGGTGGCAAGGACAACTTCGCCGCCGACCGGATCTCCGGCGACCAGGTGGCCGCCGTCTTCCCGACGGTCAAACGCGCCGCCCAGGAGAACCGCAGGTTCCTGCAACGCACGGTGGGGTTCCTGACCGGGGAGGTCGGCATCCGGCAGTTCCTCGACATCGGCACCGGGCTGCCGACCGCCGACAACACCCACGAGGTAGCCCAGCGGATCGCACCCGAGTCCCGGGTCGTCTATGTGGACAACGATCCGCTGGTGATGGCACACGCCAGGGCCCTGCTCAGCTCCTCCCCGGAGGGCCGGAGCGCCTACATCGAACGGGACCTGCGCGATCCGGCGTCGATCCTGGAGGCCCCGGATCTGCACGACACCCTCGACCTGCGGCAGCCGGTCGGGTTGACGCTGGTCGCGATCCTGCACTTCGTACGCGACTTCGAGGACCCGTACGGCGTCGTGGCCCGGCTCGTCGGCGCGCTGCCGTCCGGCAGTTACCTGGTGATGTCACACGGCACCTACGACGGCGTACCGGCGGAGGTTGTCGCGAAGCTGGAGGAGGCGAACGCCGCCACCGGCGGACTGAGCCGGCCCCGCAGCCGGGACGAGTTCAGCCGGTTCTTCACCGGCCTGGACCTGGTCGACCCGGGGGTCGTGCCGATCGGGAACTGGCGGCCGGCGCCCGGCAGCACCCCACCCGAGCCGGACGACATCTGCATGTACGGGGCGGTCGCCCGGATTCCGTGAGCGTCCGCACCGGCCCGCCGGTCTGAAGAGTTCCTTAAGCCGGCCGGCTGGCCTCGGCCGATCCGAGCGTCCACACCTAGGATCTGCCGGTGCGTACCAGGACCATCCCCGGGCTGATCGCGACCGTACTGGCGACCGCGATCGGCCTGACCGCTTGCGGCTCGGCGGCGGACGACCGGTCCACCGCCCCGCAATCGGCTCCAGCGGTCGCCGATACCGGTGCCGCGACGCCGTCGCCGTCGGCTCCGGCCACTCCGTCACCCACCGCCAGGCCGTCCGCCTCCACCAGGCCGGTGCCGGCGCTGCCCCGGCCGGGCAACCCGAAGGGCCGGGCCGCCGTCCCGGCCGAGGCCCGCGCGGTGGACACGGCCAGGCCGACCCGGGTGATCGGCACCGGAACGCCGGCGAGCTGCACCTCCGAGGCGGTGGTCGCGGCGGTCGCCAAGGGCGGGATCATCACCTTCTCCTGCGGCCCCGCCCCGGTCACCATCACGATGCGGGCGACCGCGAAGATCCGGAACTCGACCGGTCCCCGGATCGTGCTCGACGGCGGCGGCAAGGTCACGCTCAGCGGCGGCGGCAAGCGCCGGATCCTCTACATGAACACCTGCGATCGGGCGCAGGGCTGGACCACCTCGCACTGCCAGGACCAGGACCACCCGCAGCTCACCGTGCAGAACCTGACCTTCGCCGACGGCAACTCCACCGGCGAGAAGGCCGAGGGCGGCGGTGGCGGGGCGATCTTCGTCCGGGGCGGGCGGTTCAAGGTGGTCAACTCACGGTTCGTCCGCAACCGGTGCGACCGGACCGGTCCGGATCTCGGCGGCGCGGCGATCCGGGTGCTCAGCCAGCACAAGGGGCTTCCGGTGTACGTGGTGAACAGCACCTTCGGTGGCGCCGCCGGGCAGGGCGGCAGCTGCGCCAACGGCGGCGCGCTGAGCAGCATCGGTGTCTCCTGGGTGGTGCTCAACAGCGTGCTGAGCCACAACCGGGCGGTCGGCCGGGGTGCCAACCCGGCCCGGAGCGGTACGCCCGGCGGTGGCAGCGGCGGTGCCATCTACGCCGACGGCAACCGGTTCACGGTGACGATCGCCGGCAGCGTGGTGCAGGACAACCGGGCCAACGAGGGCGGCGGAGCGGTCTTCTTCGTCAGCAACGACCGGACCGGGACGATGCGGATCGAGGGTTCGACGTTGCGGCGCAATCCCAGCGACGGCTTCGAGACCCGGGGCTTCCCGGGGATCTTCTTCCTCGGCGCCCGCAACCCGACGGTCACCGGCTCGACCCTGCGGTAGCGCGTCCGCTCCTGCCCCGACCGGCAGGCTTGTCAGCCTGAACTCAGATTGCATACTGTAGTCAGGATAACGCATACGGGGCCGCGCCGCTGTCGCGTCGCTGGGCGCCGGGCGGACGTCGTACGAGAAGGGAGCAGCACGTGCGAGTTGCAGTGCTCGGAGCCGGCGCCATCGGCGCGTACGTCGGTGCGTCCCTGTGCCGGGCCGGGGTGGATGTCCAGTTGATCGCCCGCGGTGCACACCTGGCCGCGCTGCGGGCGAAGGGGGTACGGGTGCACAGTCCCCGGGGCGACTTCGCGGCGCACCCGCACGCCACCGACGACCCGCACGAAATCGGGCCGGTGGACTACGTGTTCCTCGGCCTCAAGGCGCACTCCTACCCCTCGGTGGGGCCGCTACTGGAACCGCTGCTCGGCCCGGAGACCGCGCTCGTCGCCGGGCAGAACGGCATCCCGTGGTGGTATTTCCACAAGCTCGCGGGGCCGTACGAGGGGCAGCGGATCGAGGCCGTCGATCCGGGCGGGGCGACCTCGGCGGTGATGGCTCCGGAGCGGGCGATCGGCTGCGTTGTCTACCCGGCCACCGTGATCGAGTCGCCCGGGGTGATCCGGCACCTGGAGGGGACCCGGTTCTCCATCGGTGAGCCGGACGGCACGGTCTCGCAGCGGTGTCAGCGGTTCAGCGACGCGATGGTGGCCGGCGGACTGAAGTGTCCGGTCGAGCCGCGACTGCGCGACGACATCTGGATCAAGTTGATGGGGAACGTGTCACTGAACCCGATCAGCGCCCTGACCAGGGCCACCATGGCGGAGATCTGCGAGAGCCCCGGCACCCGCCGGGTGGTCGAGCAGATGATGACGGAGACACTCGACATCGCCAGCCGGGTCGGCAGTACGCCGGAGATCTCGATCGGCAAGCGCGTCGAGGGCGCCCGGCGAGTCGGCCACCACAAGACCTCGATGTTGCAGGACCTCGAGGCGGGCAAGGAGATGGAACTCGACGCGATCGTCGCCGCCGTGGTGGAGATCGCCGACATCACCGGTGCGCCGGCACCCACGCTGCGCACCATCTACGCCGCGACCGAGCTGCTGGCCAAGACCGTGGCCCGGCCGGCGCCGGCCCCAGCATGACGACCGCCTGACCGTCCGGTGCCGGTCGACCATCGGCGGGACCCACCGATCCATCGACCCGTCCCGGCCCGGCGATCTCGCCAATCCGCAGGACACCCGAGGCCCTGGAGGCTCCCGTGACCCTGATCCGCAAGCCAGGCACCGCCTGGGAGGACGTCTTCGCCCGCTGCCGCGAGACCGCACCCGAGGCCTTCGCCGACGACCGCGTCCGCAACTACTGGGGCGGGCGGTGGCGTGCCGACGGCGACCCGGTCCCGGCCACCTCACCGGTCGACGGCACCCCGATCGCCGGCCCGCCCCGGCTGACCGCGGCCACCACCGCCGAGGCGGTCCGGGCCGCCGCCGACACCCACCGCGGCTGGTCGACCCGGCCGCTGGCCGAGCGCAGGGCCCGGGTCAGCGCGACGCTCGACGCCCTCGCGGCACACCGCGACCTGTTGGCGCTGCTGCTGGTCTGGGAGATCGGCAAACCGTGGCGGCTGGCCACCGCGGACGTCGACCGCTGCCTCGACGGGGTGCGGTGGTACGTCGAGGAGATCGACTCCATGCTCGCCGGCCGCTCCCCGCTGCCCGGGCCGATCAGCAACATCTCAAGCTGGAACTACCCGATGAGCGTCATCATGCACTCGGTACTGGTGCAGGTGCTCGCCGGCAATGCGGTGGTGGCCAAGGCGCCCACCGATGGCGGGGTGAGCTGCCTGACCCTGGCCATCGCCCTCGCCGCCCGGCACGACCTGCCGATCACGCTGGTCAGCGGCGGCGGTGCCGAACTCTCCCCGGTGCTGGTGGACTCGCCCGAGATCGCCTGCGTCTTCTTCGTCGGGGGCCGCTCCGCCGGCAGCCAGGTCGCCGCCGGCCTGCTCAACTCCAGCAAGCGGCACGTGCTGGAGCAGGAGGGGCTGAACTGCTGGGGCGTCTGGGAGTTCAGCCACTGGGACGCCCTCGCCGGCAACGTCCGCAGGTCCTTCGAGTACGCCAAGCAGCGCTGCACCGCCTACCCCCGGTACGTCGTACAGCGCTCGCTCTTCGACCGGTTCCTCGCCGCGTACCTGCCGGCGGTCCGGGACGTCCGGTTCGGACATCCGCTCGCGGTCGAGCCGGGACAGGACGGCTTCCCCGACCTCGACTTCGGTCCCCTGATCAACGACCTCAAGGCCAAGGAGCTGACCGACGTCGTCGAGGCGGCGATCGCCAAGGGCGGCATACCGCTGCACCGTGGGTCGCTGGACGACGGTCGGTTCCTGCCCGGCCAGGACCGGTCGGCGTACCTGGCCCCGGTGGCGATCCTCGCTCCGCCGCCCTCCTCGCCGCTGTTCCACGCCGAACCGTTCGGGCCGGTCGACACGATCGTGCTGGTCGACACCGAGGCCGAACTGCTGGCCGGGATGAACGCCAGCAACGGGGCGCTGGTCGCCTCGCTGGCCTGTGACGACGACGCGACCGCGCAGCGGCTGGGCGGCGAGCTGCGGGCGTTCAAGATCGGTGTCAACCGGCCCCGCTCCCGGGGTGACCGGCAGGAGGTCTTCGGCGGCCGGGGCGCCTCCTGGCGGGGCGACTTCGTCGGCGGCGCCCTGCTGGTGCACGCGGTGACCGAGGGCCCGCCCGGCGAGCGCCGGTACGGCAACTTCCCCACCCACGCCCACTACCCGGAGGTCTGAACCCATGACCAGGATCCCCTGCATGGACGCGGTCGTCTCGGTGCTCGCCTCGGAGGGCGTGGACATCGCGTTCGGCTGCCCGGGTGCCGCGATCCTGCCGCTCTACGCGGCGCTGCGGCGCAGCGACATCCGGCACCTGATCGTCCGGCACGAGGAGGGTGCCACGCACATGGCGGACGGCTGGGCCCGGACCAACGGCCGGGTCGGGGTCGCGATCGGCACCTCCGGCCCGGCCGGCACCAACATGATCACCGGTCTCTACACCGCACAGGCGGACTCCATCCCGATGGTCTGCATCACCGGCCAGGCGCCGACCACCAAGCTGCACCAGGAGGCGTTCCAGGCGGTCGACATCGTCGAGATCGCCAAGCCGGTGACGAAGTGGGCGGTGCAGGTGAAGGAGGCCGCCCAGGCGCCCTGGATCTTCCGGGAGGCGTTCCGGATCGCCCGCTCCGGACGGCCCGGGCCGGTCCTGGTCGACCTGCCGATCGACGTGGCACGGCAGGAGATCGAGTGGGACGCCTCGATCGACGCCCCACTTCCGGTGGCCCGGGTCGAGCCGCACCTGCCCCGGGTCGAGCGGGCGCTGGACATGCTGCTCGCCGCCGAGCGGCCACTGATCCTGGCCGGTGGCGGAGTGATCATCGGCGAGGCCACCGACCTGCTCCGGGAGGTCGCCGAGACGCTGGACATCCCGGTCCAGGTCACCCTGATGGGCAAGGGCGCGATCCCGGAGGACCACGATCTCTTCGCCGGGATGACCGGCATCCAGACCACCCAGCGCTTCGGCAACGCGTCCTTCCTGGAGTCCGATCTGGTGCTCGCGCTCGGCGCCCGGTTCGGCGACCGACACACCGGGGACCTCCCGACCTACCGGGGCAACCGGAAATTCATCCACGTCGACATCGAGCCGACCCAGCTCGGCAAGGTTTTCGGGCCGGACCTCGGGGTGGTCTCGGACACCGGGGCGTTCCTCGCCGCGCTGCTCGACGCCGTCCGGCGTCGGGGGGTACGGCGGGACCGGGGTGAATGGGTCTCGCTGGTCCGCAGGCTGCGCGCGACACTGCGCCGCCGGGACGACTTCGACGCCGTACCGGTGAAGGCGCCCCGGGTCTTCCGGGAGCTCAACGAGTTCTTCGGCCCGGACACCTACTTCGTCACCGCGATCGGTCTCTACCAGATCTGGTCCGGACAGTTCCAGCGGGTGTTCAAGCCCCGGCACTACCAGGTCTGCGGTCAGGCCGGTCCGCTGGGTTGGGAGATCCCGGCGGCGATCGGGGTGAAATCCGCCAGACCCGACGCCGAGGTGGTCGGGGTGGTCGGGGACTACTCGTTCCAGTTCCTGGTCGAGGAGCTCGCGGTCGCCGCGCAGTACAACATCCCCTTCGTACTGGTGATGTTGAACAACGAGTATCTCGGACTGATCCGGCAGGCCGAGATCGGCTACGAGATGAACTACGAGGTGGACATCCACTACGACGAGTACGGCACGGACAACGTCAAGATCATGGAGGCGTACGGCTGCACCGGGCGCCGGGTGCGGCACCCCGACGAGATCGCCGACGCCCTCGCCTGGGCCAGCAAGGAGGCCCGGCGGACCAGCCGTCCGGTACTGGTCGAGGTGATGGTCGAACGCGAGGCGAACACCGCGCACGGGCTCTCCATCGCCCAGGTGCACGAGTTCGAGCCGGTGCCGGAAACCGAATAGTGGATCTCGCGGCCCGACCGGCGGGGTGGGCGACGTCGCCCACCCCGCCGACGCGCGCACGGTCGACCCGTACCATCGCTGGCGGTGATTCCGGCTGACCGCCGTGGCCTTTGCCGCCTCCGGGATGGCGACCTGCCGCGCCGGGATGGCAACGACGATTGCATCTGGACGACTGTATGCTATAGCCAACGAACGTCCGATCGGTTTCTTCGCAGCCGGAGGTAGTCCATGACCGAATGGGGGGGCTCGGCCTCGCCTGCCGGCGCCAGTAGTGGGCGGCGACGACTCACCGCGGCCCGCCGCGAGCCACGGGTGGCGCGCCAGCCCCTGGAACGGCCCGCGCCGCTGCGGCAGGCGGTCTACGACGTGATCGCGGAGATGATCATCAATCGCGAGCTGCGCCCCGGCGAGCACCTGGTCGAGAACGAGCTCGCGGCCCAGCTCGGCGTCAGCCGGCAGCCGGTCCGGGAGGCGCTGCAACGGCTGCAGAGCGAGGGCTGGGTGGACCTGCGCCCGGCACTCGGCGCGTTCGTGCACGTGCCGACCGAGGAGGAGGCGGACCAGCTCCTCGCCACCCGTACCCTGCTGGAGTCGGAGTCGGCCCGGCTGGCCGCCCGGCAGGCCACCGCGGAGCAGGTGGAACGGCTCCGCGAGCTACAGGAGGCCGGCGAGAAGGCGCTGCAGGACGACGACCAGGTGGAGCTGGTCGCCGCGAACGCGGCGCTGCACGCGTACGTTGTCGAGATGTCCGGCAACAAGGTCCTGGCCGAACTGATCGCGATGGTCGACCGGCGGGTGCGGTGGTACTACGCCCCGATCGCCCGGTCACGGGGCCGGGAGGCCTGGGACGAGCACGCGGAGCTGATCGAGGTGATCGCCAGCCGCAACGGCCGCCGGGCCGGCGAGCTGATGCGCAAGCACACCGAGCGCACCCGGGAGAGCTACCACCAGCGCCGCAGGGAGGCCGCCGAGCGGGAAACCCTGGGCTGATCCTCCCTGATGCCCGGCTGCCGTCCCGGAAATCGTGACCGCGCGGTGTCGACATCGGCGGGGCCGCACCGACGTTCCAGTCGAGCGACGGAACCGCCCCGTCGCGCGACCCGGAGGTGAATCCGATGAAGTACCTGATCCTGATCCACTCGAATCCCCAACCGTGGGGACACCCGACCGGCGACTACCTCGCCGCCCACCAGGAGCTGCCCGAGGACCTGCGCAAGCGGCTGAACGCCGACTTCGAGCAGGTGCTGACCGAGCTACAGGCCAATGGCGAGCTGATCAGCGGCGAGGCGCTGGGCGCACCGTCGGCGGCGCGGCTCTACCGCTGGCAGGACGGTGCGCCGCTGGCCACCGACGGTCCGTACTCGGAGGCGAAGGAGCATCTGGCGGGCTTCTTCCTCATCGACGTGGAGAGCCGGTCCCGCGCCGAGGAGGTCGCCGTGAAGTTCTCCGGCCCCGGGGAAACGGTGGAACTGCGGCCCCTGATGTGGCCCGGTGGCGACGACCAGTAGCCGTCCGGCCGGAACCGGACTGCCGACGCTGGCGGACGTGTGGCGCCGGGAGGCGCCGCACGTCCTCGGCGCGCTCCTGCGCCGGTACGGCGACCTGGCCGACTGCGAGGACGCGGTCCAGGATGCCGCGGAGGCCGCCGCCGCCCAGTGGTCCGCCGGCGGGCTACCGGACGATCCACGGGCCTGGCTGATCCGGGTCGCGTCGCGGCGCCTGATCGACAGGTTTCGGGCGGACTCCGCCCGGAGCCGCCGCGAGGCGCTGGACGCCGCCCGCCAGGGGAACGATCCTGCCATCGCGCCGGCCGCCGACGAGGTGCCGCACCCGGAGGTCGACGACACGCTCCGGCTGCTCTTCCTCTGCTGCCATCCCGTGCTGAGCAGGCCGTCACAGGTGGCCCTCAGCCTGCGCGCGGTGGCCGGGCTGAACGTGGAGCAGATCGCCGCCGCCTACCTCGTACCGGCCCGTACCATGACCCAACGACTCAGCCGGGCCCGCACGGCACTGCGGCAGGCGGGCGCACGGTTCGAGATGCCGTCACCGCCCGAGCTACCGGCCCGGGTCGCCGCGGTTCTCGACGTGTGCCACCTGGTCTTCACCGAGGGCTACGCCCGGACCTCCGGCGAGACCCTGCTCGACGCCTCACTCGCCGAGGAGGCGATCCGGCTCACCCGCCAGGTACACGCGGCACTGCCCGACCATGCCGAGGTCTCCGGCGCCCTCGCGCTGATGCTGCTCACCCACGCGCGGTCACCCGCCCGGACCGACGCCGCCGGCGATCTCGTACCGCTGGCGGAGCAGGACCGCTCACGCTGGCGGCGGGACATGATCGACGAGGGTGTCGCGCTACTCGAGACGACCCTGCCCCGCGGGCACGTGGGCAGGTACCAGCTCCAGGCCGCGATCGCCGCGGTGCACGCCGAGGCCGGCAGCTACGAGCACACCGACTGGTTGCAGATCAGTGTCCTCTACGACATGTTGGGGCGGACCGCTCCCGGCCCGACCGTCACACTGAACCACGCCGTCGCCGCCGCCATGGCCCACTCACCAGCGGTCGGTCTGGCCATGCTCGACCCGTTGCGCACCGACCCCGCCATGCGCCGGCACCACCGGCTGTACGCGGTACGCGCGCACCTGCTGGAACTCGACGGTGATCCGACCGGCGCCGCGGACGAGTACCGGCTGGCGGCGCGGTTGACCGCGAGCCTGCCCGAACAGCGCTATCTCAACCGGCGGCTGGCCCGGCTGGAGAACCCGTCCCGGTAGCCGCTGTCGTCCTCGTCGGGTCCGCTGTCGTCCTCGTCCGGTCGATGCGGGCTCGGCTCCGCGTGTCCGGAGGAGGTAGCGCCGGGCCTCACCGCTGCACCGTGATGCCCTTGGGGTTGAGGTGGGAGATGTTGCCGCTCTCGGTTCCGTCGGCGGGGTCGATGACGCAGTCGATCAGCGCGGGTCTGCCCAGCGCCAGGGCCTCGCGCAGGGCGACGGCGACCTCCGTCGGCGTCGTCGCCCGGTAGCCCCGGCCGCCGAATGCGGCGATCATGAGGTCGTGCCGGGCGCTGAGCGCGGTCGGTGCCGGGTCCCCGGACGACGACCCCTCGTCGCCACGGTAGACGCCGCTGTTGTTCAGCACGACGGTGACGACGGGCAGGTTGTAGCGGCAGATCGTCTCCATCTCCATGCCGCTGAACCCGAACGCGCTGTCGCCCTCGATGGCGACGACCGGGTCCCCGGTCTCGACGGCGGCGGCGATCGCGTACCCCAGACCGATGCCCATCACCCCCCAGGTGCCGCTGTCGAGGCGGTGACGCGGCACCGGCATGCCGATGGTGTTACGCGCCAGGTCCAGCGCGTTCGCGCCCTCGTTGACCAGATACGTCCGCGGGTTCTCCCGCAGGACGTCGCGGATGGCCTGTAGGGCGCCGAGGAACTTCATCGGATGTGCCGTCTCGGCGGCCTGCAGGCGCTTGGCCATCTTGCCGACGTTCTCGGCGGAGCGGGCCGCGAGTTCGTCCCGCCACTGGGCCGGGACCACGATCCGGCCGGGTCCGGTCCGGTCGATCAGCGCCTGCATCACCGAACCGACATCGCCGACGAGCGGTGCCGCGATGGGCTGGTTGCTGTCCAGTTCGGTACTGGCGATGTCCACCTGGATGAACCTGGCGTCGGCGTTCCACTGTGGCGCGTCGCCGTGTCCGAGCAGCCAGTTCAGGCGCGCACCGACGAGCATCACCACGTCGGCCCGCCGGAGGGCCAGTGATCTGGCGCTGGCCACCGACTGCGGGTGGTCGTCGGGCAGCAGGCCCTTCGCCATCGACATGGGCAGGTAGGGCAGACCGGTGAGCTCGACGAACCGCCGGATCTGGTCGTCCGCCTGCGCGTACGCGGCACCCTTGCCGAGCACGACCAGCGGCCGCCGTGCGCTCGCGAGCAGTTCGATCGCCCGGTCCAGGGCCGCGGGTTCGGGCACCTGGCGCGGGGCCGGGTCGACGACCCGCCACAGTGACGCCGCGCCCAGCTCCGCGTCGATGACCTCGCCGAGGACCGCGGCCGGGATGTCGAGGTAGACCCCTCCCGGTCGCCCGGACACGGCGGTGCGGATCGCGCGGGCCACGCCGCGGCCGATGTCTTCGGCCCGCTGTACGCGGTATGCCGCTTTGGCGAACTGTCGAGCCGCCGCCAACTGGTCCATCTCCTCGTAGTCACCCCGTTGCAGGTCGACGAGGTGCCGCTCGCTGGAGCCGGAGATCTGCACCATGGGGAAGCAGTTCACCGTGGCGTTGGCCAGGGCTACCAGCCCGTTGAGGAACCCCGGGGCGGAGACCGTGAGGCAGATTCCCGGCTTCTTCGTCAGGAAGCCGGCCGCCGCCGCCGCGTGCCCGGCGGCGCTCTCGTGCCGGAATCCGATGAAGCGGATGCCGGACGCCTGCGCCAGGCGGGCCAGGTCGGTGATCGGGATGCCGACCACGCCGTAGATGGAGTCGATCTCGTTGAGCTTGAGCGCGTCGACGACCAGATGGATCCCGTCGGTCAGCTTCTGCGCACTCACGAGGCCGCTGGCTTCTGACTCCCCGAGGGAAGCGATGGTCATGATCAGAATCCTCCATCATCGTCGTACGACGGGAAGCCGTGTCCTTCCCGTGCCCCAAAGACTGCATACCGTATGGGGTAGGCAATAATCGTGGACCATGTGACAGCGGAGTGTCTAGGGGTGACGGGGACGTTTTCCGGGCACGCTGGCCCCGCACGGGCGCCAGCCTGGTAGTCGTGGGCCCGGTCGGGTGATGCGGGTGGCTTTGGTCACTAGATCGTTTTTTGTATACCGAAGGCGGTATCCTGGAAGCGTCGAACAGGACCTGTCGCCGGAGACGAGCACGAGGGTTTGTGGTGGCGCGACACCGGGTAGCTCCACACAGGAGGCCCGACCTACAGTTCACGCCACGGTCCGGGCCGCGAGGTGGCGGCCCCGCACGGGCACGGCGGGCGACCCCCGCCGGTCATCGAGCCGGCGACAGACACAGATCCGGCCGCCACGCGACGAGGCGTGCCGGCGGAAGATCCGGCGACCCGGGTGCGCCCGGCCCCACCAGGCACACCCGGGTGTCCTGCCGGACCACCGTCCCGGACGGATTCACGCCGTCCGGAATGGTGCGCACGGTCCCGGGAAGCGTCGTTTCCCGGGAAGACCGACAAGCAGGAGTGATGCTGTCATGACCACCTGGCGAACGTTCTCACGTTCCCTGACCCGCCTCTCCGACCGGCTGGCCCTGCCGGCCGCGTTCCCGGCCGACGGTCGCCGCCTCGGGCTCGGCCTGGCGGCCGCACTGGAGAACCAACGCCGGGCCGCCCGGCCGAGCGACGAGGAGATCGAGCGCTTCCTCCGCGGCACCGCCGGGGACGAAGACCTGATCAAGATCTGACGACCGGTCAGGCCCCGTCCCGGTCCGCCGTCACGGTCTCGTGGGCAGCGGGGGTCCCGACCCCCGCCCCCTCCGTGGCGGCGGACGGCCGTTCGAACCGGTCCCGGCGGGACTTCGCCAGGCTGGCGACGGTGGTGACCAGCAACGTGCCCAGGATGACCCCGAGCGAGACCATGATCGGCACCTCCGGCGCCCAACCGATCCCATCGTGGTGCAGCGCCTCCAGCACGAGCTTGACCCCGATGAAGGCCAGGATGAACGCCAGGCCCTTGCTGAGGTACACCAGCCGGTCCAGCAGGCCGCCGATCAGGAAGTAGAGCTGCCGCAGCCCCATCAACGCGAACGTGTTGGCGGTGAAGACCAGGTACGGCTCCTGGGTCAGCCCGAAGATCGCCGGAATGGAGTCCAGCGCGAACAGCAGGTCGGTGGTGCCGATGGCGACCATGACGATCAGCATCGGGGTCACCATCAGCCGGCCGTCCACCCGGGCCAGCACCGAGGAACCCCGGTACGACCCGGTGGTCGGCAGGATCCGCTTCGCCGTACGCAGCGCCAGGTTCTCGGAGAACTCGTCCTCCTGCTGCGGCCCCACCAGCTTGACGGCGGTGTAGATCAGGAAGGCGCCGAAGAGGTAGAACAGCCAGTCGAACCGGGTGATCGCCTGCGCGCCGGCCGCGATGAAGGCACCCCGCATCAGCAGCGCCAGTACGATGCCGATGAGCAGCACCTTCTGCCGGTACTGCAACGGCACCGCGAACCGGCTCATGATGATGATGAAGACGAACAGGTTGTCGACGCTGAGCGAGTACTCGGTGATCCAGCCGGCGAAGAACTGACCGCCGTAGCCGCCCCCGACCGTCGCCGTCAGGACGAACCCGAAGGCGACCGCGGCCAGCACGTAGAAGCACACCCAGGCGACGCACTCCCGGAAGCTCGGCTCGCGCGGATTGCGGGCGACCAGGTAGAAGTCGAAGGCGATCATCACGAGGAAACCGACGATCGTCACGGCCCATACCCAGACCGGCAGGTTCATAACTCTCCCTTGGCTCGGAACACGGTGGATCGACCGGCAGCCCGAGCGGCGGCCCGGGCCCGCCGACGGCTCTCCCGGGCCTTCCACTGTGCCTCGGCATGCCGGAGGTAGAAGGTGTACAGCCGGTCGGCGGCCGGGTTGCGGTGCCGGATCCGGCGCAGCCAGCCCGGCGCGATCCGCTCGTGCAGCCAGCTGAAGCCGATCGCGAAGCCGAGACTGACGATCGCCTGGTAGGCGAGGAAGCCGGGCAGGTCCGGCGGCAGTGCCGGCCGACCGACGACCATCAGGCCGACCAGCATCTCGTGGACCACCCGGGCCACCGGAAATCCGATGAACCAGTAGAGCGCCGCGGGAGCGAAGACGCCCGGCGACACCACGCCGGCACCCGTCAGCAGCGCGAAGCCGCCGCCGAGCAGTACCAGCGGCAGGCCGAGCCCCACGCCGGTGGCCACCGCCCAGCCGATCGGTTGGCCGGCGAGCAGGGCGAGCCCGACGGCCGCCACCCCGGCGGTCGCACCGATGCCGGCTCCCGGCAGGGCGAGCTCACCGAGGTGGCGTACTTTGTCGCCGGTCATGCCATCTCCCCGTTCCGTTCGTGTCCCGCGGCCGGCCGGCTCATATGACCACGCCGAACCGGAGCAGGCTGTAGACGAGCATCCCGAGATAGAACAGCGCGCCGAACCCGATCACCGCGTTCTGCACGATGCCCGGCCGGATCGGCTTCGGCAACATGCGGTTGTTCACCAACAGCAGCACGACACAGTACGCGCCCATCGCGAAGGTGGAGAGGAAGGCCAGCACGTCGAGGATCGCGCCCGGGCCGTCCGCCGGCCCGAAGTTCAGGATCAGGATGCCGAACGTGATGACGCCCCAGAGGAACCCGGCGTACAGCTTCGACATGCTGAACCGCTTGGCCCCGGGCACGAAGTGGTAGGTCATGTCCGCCTGGCCCCGGGAGAACGAGTCGAAGAGGCCGAGCGTGGCGTTGAGGCCGATCAGCGCGATGAAGCCGAGGAAGACCCCGTGCAGCACCGGCGCCCCGGCCGCGGCGAACGCGTCGGCCATCGCGGTCAGCGCCGCCTCCCGCTCCCCGTCGCGGATCACGTCCCCGACGCCCGGGTTCTCCCGGACGGCGGTCTGGGCCAGCACCGTGAACGAGATGGTGACCAGCATCGTGACGCCCCAGAAGAGCAGCAGGGCGTCGAAGGTGACCCAGCGTCTCCAGCCCTTCCACTTCCTCATCTCCTCCGGGCTGTCGGTGTCGAACATGAAGCCGCGGGACGGCATCTCCTCCTGCTCGCCCGCGTGCCGCAGGCCACGGATCTTCGGGATGTGCGCGCCCATGCCGGCACCGGAGTCCCGCAGGTGCAGTGTGTACCACATCTGCTGCATCCCGGACGGGCCGGCGAAGGCGATCGCCCCGACGATGACCGGGAACCATGCCGCCGACATCGCCTCGTCCGGCAGGTAGCCGAAGTGGAACATGCCGCCGAGCGTGGAGGTGACGTCGCTCCACTGCCCGACGATCGAGGCGACCACCGAGGTGCCGATCACCAGTACGCCGATCAGCAGGCCGAGCAGGCTCTCCAGCAGCGGGTAGATCACCTTGGCCAGACTGAACACCACGCCGACCAGGATCAGCCCGACACAGGCGCTGACCGTCCAGGGTATGCCGGTCACCTCCTCGAAGGCGGCGGCGCCGGTCGAGAGGTGTCCGGGCCAGATGTAGACCAGGATCGCCACGCTGAAGAAGAACCACATCAGTGGTTTGAAGACCCGGGCGGCCCCGAAGAAGATGCTCTCTCCGGTCGCCATCGCGTACCGGGCCATCTCCAGCATCACGAAGGCCTGCAGGGTGACACCGATCAGGAAGAGCCACCGGATCTCCGGCCCGAAGATCAGGACCAGTCGGGGCCACATGTACGACTCGCCCATGCCCACGCCGAGCGCGACGAGGAACACGGTCGGGCCGAGGAGGTGGATCGAGGGCGGAGCCTTGGGCAGTTCCCGGATCGGCATCGGTTCGAGCCGTCCGGCCCGCCACACGCGCTCCTCGGCGGGGGGTGCCGCCGGGACACCGCCAGGCTGCTCGGGCATCGCGGCGGTGCCGGCCGCCGGGGTGGTACTGGTCGGCTGGGTTGGATAAGGGCTGTTCGAAGCGTCCACGCTGGACCTCCTGGGGACTGTGACGTCGTACGGAGCCGGAGGACGGGCCGGTTCCGACGCTTGTGTCCGTTGACCCTTGGCCGCGGAGCGGGTCGCCGTGTCGCTTAGTGGCCCCTCCAACTGACCGGTCGGGTGGAACCGTGCATTGCTCAGCGGCCGTCCGGTTGGCCGCCCAGCAGACCGGCGGAACGTGCCCACCGGTACTTGGCGCCGAGCACCGCGACCGGCTTCTCCGTGGTGTACGGGTAGGCGACGATCCGGTGCCGGTACAGGTACTCGCTGGCCTCCTCGACCTCGACGTCGCCGGCGAGCGAGGCGACCACCGGCTTGTGGACGCCCTTGGCCCGGAACTCCTCGACCACGTCGACGACCAGCTCGGCGAAGACCATCGGCGGGGTGACGATGGTGTGCCAGTAGCCGAGGATCAGCGAGTGGATACGGGGGTCGGACAGTCCCAGGGCGATGGTGTTGCGGTAGGTCGACGGCGGCTCACCGCCGGTGATGTCCACCGGGTTGCCGGCCGCGCCGAACGGCGGGATGAACCTGCGGAACGCCTCGTCGAGGTCCGGTGGGATCTCCATCAGGGTGAGCTTGTTGTCCACGCAGGCGTCCGAGAGCAGCACCCCGGAGCCGCCGGCACCGGTGATGATGACGACGTTCTCGCCCCGCGGGGTGGGCAGCAGTGGGATGCCCCGGGCGTACTCCAGCAGGTCGTTCAGGCCCGGGGCCCGGATCACGCCGTTGGAGCGCAGGATGTCGTCGTAGACCATGTCGTTGCCGGCCAGCGCCCCGGTGTGCGAGCTGGCCGCCCTGGCGCCCTGGTCGGTGCGGCCCGCCTTGAGCACCACCACCGGCTTGGTCCTGGAGACCCGGCGGGCGGTGTCGGCGAACGACCGGCCGTCCTTGAGGTCTTCCAGGTGCATGGCGATGAGCTGGGTGTTCGGGTCGCTCTCGAAGAAGGTCAGCAGGTCGTCCTCGTCGATGTCGGCCTTGTTGCCGACGCCGACGATCGCGGAGACCCCCATCCGGGCGGCCCGGCTGAAGCCGAGAATGGCCATCCCGATGCCGCCGCTCTGCGAGGAGAGCGCCACCCCGCCCTTGACGTCGTACGGGGTGCAGAACGTCGCCGAGAGGTTCTCCGGGGTGTAGTAGTAGCCGTAGATGTTCGGCCCGAGGATGCGTACGCCGTGTTCGCGGGCGACCCTGACCACCTCGGCCTGCAACTCGTGGTTGCCGGTCTCGCCGAACCCGGACGGGATCAGGATCGCCCCGGCGACCCCCTTGGCGCCGACCTCGGCCAGCGCCTGCGGCACGAACTTCGCCGGGATGGCGAAGACCGCCACGTCGACCGGGCCGGGCACGTCGGAGATGCTCCGGAACGCCTTGCGGTCTTCGATTTCGCTGGCCTTCGGGTTGATCGGGTAGATCTCGCCCTGGTAGCCGCCGTTGACCAGGTTCTTCATCACCGAGTTCCCGATCTTGCCGGCCTCGGCGGAGGCGCCGATCACCGCGACCGAGGCCGGCCGCATGATCCGGGTCATGCTGGCCAGGATCTCCTCGTCGGTGAAGCGCTCCGGCCGCACCGCCGCGGCCGGGTCGACCAGGATCCGCACGTCCACCGCGGTCGCACCGGCGGCGGTGGCCAGCACCGGGTTGAGATCCACCTCGGCCAGTTCCGGGAAGTCGGTGACCAGGTGCGACAGTCGGACGATCAGGTCGGCCAGCACCGCACGGTTGGCCGGCTCGGCGCCGCGTACCCCGCGCAGGATCTCGGCCGAGGCGATCCCGTCGATCATCGACAGCGCGGTGTCGGTGTCGGTCGGAGCGAGCCGGAACGTCACGTCCTTGAGCACCTCGACGAGTACGCCGCCGAGCCCGAACGCGACCACCTTGCCGAAGGTGGGGTCGGTGACCGTACCGACGATGACCTCGTGGCCGGCGTCGAGCTGCCGCTGCACCTGCACCCCGACGATCTCGGCATCCGCCCGGTACGCCCGGGCGTTGGCGAGGATGGTGTCGTACCCCGCGGCCACCTCCTCGGCGGTGCGCAGGCCCACCAGCACGCCGCCGGCCTCGGTCTTGTGCAGGATGTCCGGCGAGACGATCTTCAGCACCACCGGCAGGCCGATCCGCTCGGCCAGCGCGACCGCCTCCTCGGCGCTACCGGCCAGGCCCTCACCCGGGGTGGCGATCCCGTACGCCTCGACCACCAGCCGCCCCTCGGGAGCGGTCAGCGAACTCCGGCCCTGGGCGGCGGCCTGGTCCAGCACCCGCCGCACGGCCTCGCGGTCGTAGCTGCTGTCGTTGGATGGCATGACGTCGTCTCCTTCGGGGAACGCCGGTGCCGGCGGTGCCGGCGGACCGGGGAACGTGCGGTTCGGCTCGGACGGTGGTCGCGGATGCGGTGCCGGACGCCGTCGGATGACGTCCGGCCATTCAGACCGCGCCGGCGGCGCGCAGCTCGCCGACCTGGTCCTCGGAGTAGCCCAACTCGCCGAGGACCTGGCGAGTGTGCTCGCCGAGCAGCGGCGAGCGCTCCACCTCGACGTGCGAGTCGGAGAGCTTGATCGGGTTGCCGACCGTCTTGTACGCCCCCCGCGCGGGATGCGCGACCTCGACCACCGAGCCGAGCTGGGCGAGGGTCTCGTCCTCGATCAGCTCCCTGGTCGACAGGATCGGCCCGCACGGGATGTTGTACGCGTTGAGCCGCTCCATGACCTCCTGCTTGGTGTGCCGCTCGGTCCACTCCTCGATCAGCGCGAACGCCTTGTCGAGCTTGTTCAGGCGCACCTGCGGGGTGTTCCAGGCGGGGTCGTCGGCCAGCTCGGGCTTGCCGATCAGCTCGCAGAGCGGCTTCCAGCCCACCGGCTGGATGATCACGTAGATGTAGTCGTTCGGTCCGCCGGGGGCGCACCGCACCGCCCAGCCGGGCTGGCCGCCGCCGGAGGCGTTGCCGGAGCGGGGCACCTCGTCGCCGAAGGTCTCGTTCGGGTACTCCCCCAGCGGGCCGTGCGCCAGCCGCTGCTGGTCTCGCAGCTTGACCCGGCAGAGGTTGAGCACCGCGTCCTGCATGGCGACCTGCACCCGCTGCCCCCGCCCGGTGCGGGTGCGCTGGTAGAGCGCGGCCAGGATGCCGGCGACCAGGTGGATGCCGGTGCCGGAGTCGCCGATCTGCGCTCCGGTGGCGGTCGGCGGCCCGTCCTCGAAGCCGGTGGTGCTCATCGCCCCGCCCATCGCCTGGGCGATCACCTCGTACGCCTTGAAGTTGGCGTAGCGGCCCGGCCCGAAGCCCTTGATGGAGGCGTAGACCAGGCCGGGGTTGATTTCCTGGAGCCGTTCCCAGGGGAAGCCGAACCGCTCCACCACCCCGGGGCCGAAGTTCTCCACCAGGATGTCCACGCCGGACACCAACCGGGTGAAGACCTCCCTGCCCCGCTCGTGCTTCATGTTCAGGGTGATGCTGCGCTTGTTGCCGTTGAGCATCGTGAAGTAGAGGCTGTCCACGTTCGGGATGTCGCGCAGCTGGGTACGGGTGATGTCACCCTGGCCCGGCGCCTCCAACTTGATCACGTCCGCGCCCAGCCACGCCAGGATCTGCGTGGACGAGGGGCCGGACTGTACGTGCGTCATGTCGAGGACCCGTACGCCCTCCAGTGCCTTACCCATGCCAACCTCCTGTGCGCGCCCCGCCGTGCACTGCCGGCCGTCGAGCTGATGCCTCGGTTGCCTGCCGTCGCGGTTGCCGTGGACCTGTTCGATCCACCCCTGCCCGGGATTGCATACCGTATGGGGTAGGCAATATCGTGGCGCATGTAACAGCGGAGTGTCTAGGGGGTAGCGGGACGTTTTCCGCCGAAGTCGTTGAGGTCCCGGCGGTGCGACCCCCGTGCGTCGGTGCGGGTCAGAACCCGCTTCCGCTGCCCGCACCCCATCCCGGTCCGACCCTTACCTCCGGTCCGATCCGCACTCCCCCGGCTCTCCGACCGCCCGTCCGGGACCCGCCCACGGGCGGTCGGAGCCAACCCACCGAAGGTCGAGAAGAAGGGAGGCCCGGTGGACCTGTTGGAGCACCAGGCACAGGAACTCTTCGCCACGCACGGCGTACCGGTCAGCCGCAACCGCGTGGCCGGTACGCCCGACGAGGCCCACGCGGCCGCCGCCGAGATCGGCGGACGCGTGGTGGTCAAGGCACAGGTCAAGACCGGCGGCCGGGGCAAGGCCGGCGGGGTGAAACTGGCCGACGGGCCAGACGCGGCCCGGGACGCGGCCAGCCGGATCCTCGGGATGGGCATCAGGGGCCACACCGTGCACCGGGTGCTGGTCACCGAGGCCGGCGACATCGCCGACGAGTACTACGTGTCGTTCCTGCTCGACCGGTCCAACCGGTCGTTCCTGGCCCTCGCCTGCGCGCAGGGCGGCGTCGAGATCGAGCAGGTGGCGGCGGAGAACCCGGAGGCGCTGGCCCGGGCCTGGGTGGACCCGGCCGACGGGTTCGACCTGCCCGGCGCGCGCCGGCTGGCCACCGACGCCGGGCTGCCCGACGGGGTACGCGAGGAGGTGGCCCGGGTGCTCGTCCGGCTCTGGCACGTCTTCCGGTCGGAGGACGCCACCCTGGTCGAGATCAATCCACTGGCCCGACTGACCGACGGCAGCGTACGGGCCCTGGACGGCAAGGTGACGCTGGACGACAACGCCCGGTTCCGCCAGCCCGGGCACCTGCGGTACGTCGACATCGGCGCCACCGACCCGCTGGAGGCCAGGGCCGCCGAGAGGGACCTCAACTACGTCAAGCTGGACGGCGCCGTCGGAGTGATCGGAAACGGCGCCGGACTGGTGATGAGCACCCTGGACGTGGTCGCCTACGCCGGTGCGGAGTACGGCGGGGTGAGGCCGGCCAACTTCCTCGACATCGGCGGCGGCGCCTCGGCCGAGGTGATGGCGAACGGTCTGGAGATCGTCCTCGGCGATCCCGACGTGCGCAGCGTCCTCGTCAACGTCTTCGGCGGGATCACCGCCTGCGACGCGGTCGCCGACGGCATCGTCGCGGCGGTCGGGCTGCTCGCCGCCCGGGGTGAGGCGATCAGCAAACCGCTGGTCGTCCGCCTCGACGGCAACAACGCCGCACAGGGGCGGCGGATCCTCACCGAGGCCGCGCTTCCGGGCGTACGGCTGGTGGACACGATGGACGGGGCGGCGCGGCTCGCCGCCGAACTCGCCGGCAGGGGGGCGTGACAACCATGGCAATCTTCCTCACCGAGAAGAGCAGGGTGCTGGTCCAGGGCATCACCGGCACCGAGGGGACCCGGCACACCCGTCGGATGCTCGCCGCCGGCACCAACATCGTCGCCGGGGTCACCCCGGGCAAGGGCGGCCGGGACGTCGACGGCATCCCGGTCTACGACGGCTGCGCCGAAGCGGTCCGGGCGACCGGTGCCGACGTCAGCGTGGTCTTCGTACCACCGCGGTTCGCCAAGGCGGCCGTGCTGGAGGCGGTCGACGCTCGCCTCGGCCTGGCCGTGGTGCTCACCGAGGGCATCCCGGTGCACGACACCGTCGAGTTCTGGGCCTACACCCGGGCCGCCGGCAACCGCACCCGGATCATCGGACCGAACTGTCCCGGGCTGATCAGTCCCGGTCAGTCCAACGCCGGCATCATCCCGGCCGACATCACCAAGCGGGGCCCGATCGGCCTGGTCAGCAAGAGCGGCACCCTGACCTACCAGATGATGTACGAGCTGCGCGACTTCGGCTTCTCCACCTGTGTCGGAATCGGCGGCGACCCGATCGTCGGCACCACGCACATCGACTGCCTCCAGGCCTTCGAGGACGATCCGGAGACCGAGGCGATCGTGATGATCGGCGAGATCGGCGGGGACGCGGAGGAGCGTGCGGCGGCGTATATCGCCGAGTACGTCAGCAAGCCGGTGGTCGGCTACGTCGCCGGGTTCACCGCCCCGGAGGGGAAGACGATGGGGCACGCCGGGGCGATCGTCTCCGGGTCGTCCGGTACGGCGCTGGCCAAGCAGGATGCACTGGAGGCGGTCGGGGTCCGGGTCGGCCGGACGCCGTCCGAGACCGCCGCCCTGATGCGCGAGACGTTGCTGGCGCGCTGATCCGCGTCGGCGGCGCCGGTCCGGACGGTGTCCGACACCACCGTCCGGACCGCGCACCTCCCGCCCCGAACTGTCAGGCGGACAGGGTCGCCGGGGGCCGCTCGGTCAGCCGGTGCGCTCCGGCGTAGACGTTCATCGAGCTGCCCCGGAGGAAGCCGACCAGGGTCAGCCCGGCCTCCGAGGCCAGGTCGGCGGCGAGCGAGGAGGGCGCGGAGACCGCGGCCAGCGCCGGGACGCCGGCCATCACCGCCTTCTGCACCAGCTCGAACGAGGCCCGTCCGCTGACCATCAACACGGTGCCGCGCAGCGGTACCCGCCCGTCGCGCAGCGCCCAACCGACGACCTTGTCCACCGCGTTGTGCCGGCCGACGTCCTCGCGCAGGCAGTGCAGCCGGCCGTCGGCGGAGAAGAGCGCCGCGGCGTGTAGCCCGCCGGTGCGGTCGAAGACCCGCTGCGCGGCCCGCAGGGCGTCGGGCAGCGCGCTGAGCACATCGGGGTCGAGCCGCACCGGGTCGTCGGCCACCGACCAGGCCGCGCTGGTCCGCACCGCGTCCAGGCTGGCCTTGCCGCAGAGTCCGCAGGACGAGGTGGTGTAGAAGTTTCGCTCCAGCGACGGGTCCGGTGGCGCCACTCCGGCCGCCAGCACCACGTCGACCACGTTGTAGGTGTTGGCCCCGTCGGCGGTGGCACCCGCGCAGTAGCGGATGCCGGCGATCTCAGCGGCGCCGCGCACCACGCCCTCGCTGACCAGAAAGCCGGCCGCCAGGTCGAAGTCGTCCCCCGGGGTCCGCATGGTCACCACCAGGGAACGCCCGTTCACCCGGATCTCCATCGGCTCCTCCGCTGCCAGCGTGTCCACCGGCTCGCTGACCACGCCGTCGACGATCCGGACCAGCCGGCGTCGGCTCGTCACCCGTCCCATTCCGCCCCACCACCGTCCTCGCTCGGTCTCACCCGGCCGGTCGGCCCGTTCCACGGTAGGGCCGACCAGCCTCCGTCCGCACTAGAGCCGATCTGCGGGCAGCGGCGACGGCAGCCGGACCATCGCCAGTCCGGGCTGGCGCATCCAGCGGGTCAGCGCCGCACCGAACAGCCCCAGCGAACCGGCCACCAAAAACGGCACCACCGAATCCGGGGTGGTCACCACCAGCCCGGCCAGCACGATGCCGAGCAGTCCGCCGAGCGCCTTGCCGGTGTAGACGATGCCGTAGTTCGGCACCGTGGCGGCGTCACCGAACCAGTCCCGGACCAGGCTGACCAGCAGCGAGTAGCCGGCTCCGGTGCCCGCGCCGGCCAGCGCGGCGAAGCCCGCCACGGCGGCCGGGTGGTTGTCGTTGGCCGCCGCCGCGAGCAGGCCGAACTGGGCAATCCCGCCGACCAGCAGGGAGAGGCCGAGGGTGCCGCGCCGGCCGATCCGGTCGGAGAGCGAGCTGGTCACCGCCCGGCCGATGCCGTTCGACGCGGCCAGCGCGCCGATCCCGGCCACCAGGGTCAGCGCCGGCAACCCCTGGGTGTACGCGGCGCCGGCCAGGTACGCGATGTCGAACAGCGCCATCGTCGCGGTGAGTACCACCACCACGAACATCAGCGGCAGCATTCCGCTGCGTACCGCCGCGCGGGGCGGGTAGGGGCGGGCGGCGGGGCGGTTGTGCGGGATGCTGCGGTTGATCCGCCGGTCGACGGCCCAGCGCTGCGGGTCGATCTGCGCCGGCCACCAGTTGCGGGGCGGCTTGCGCATCAGCACGCCGCAGGCGGTCACCACCGCGAAGACGGCGACGGCGGTCCCGGTCAGCATCGTCGTCCGGTTGCCGGCGTCCAGGCCGTAACCGGCGAGCACGACGAATGGGATCGACCCGTAGCCGAACGCGGCGCCGACCACCGCCACCCGGCCAGCGATCCGCTCCGGGAACCACTCGGTGACGCAGGCGATGCAGGTCAGGTAGACGAGTCCGGCGCCGATGCCGCCGAGCACCGAGTAGCCGAGCAACACGGTGGCGAGGTCGGCCCGGTGCGCCAGGGTGAGCAGTGCGGTGAGGCAGCAGGCGGCGCCGACGAGCATCGGTACGGCCAGCCGGCGGCCGAGTCGCCGGTACCACCACCCGGCCAGTGGTGAACTGCCCGCCTGGCAGATCACCCAGAGTGCGAGTACGGCGAACGCCTGCCACAGGCTCCAGCCGTTCGCCTCGATCAGGGTGGGCAGCGCGGCGCCGTAGCCGTACTGGAAGAGGCTGATCGCCAGCATCGCGGCCCAGGGCAGCAGCAGCATCCACGCCCGGGACCGGCCCAGCAGGGCCCGGTCGCTCTCGCCGATCCGGTAGCGGCGGCCGTAGAGGTCGCTGATCTCGCGCACCGCCGTGTCGTTGCTGGAGTCCGTCATCTGATGCCTCCAACTGGCCACTGTATACTGTATGGTGAGTGCACTATTCTCTACCACCGAGGGGCGGCTGTCCAGGTCGATCTGCGGGCGAACGGATCGACCGGTCGGGTTCCCCCGAGGTCATCACGTCGGCGACGCGGCGAGGAGAGCGGCATGAGCGGGCTGAGGCCACCGATCCGGGACGCCGCGCGATGAGCGCCGTCGCCTGGCACGAGGCGCGGCGGTGCGCCCGGGAGATCGCCCGGCCACTCGGCACCGTCCAACGGGCCCTGTCCGAGGCGGTCGGCTCCGCCCTGGCGGTGCCGCTGGTCGCGCTGGCCCCGCTGCCGGCGTACCACTGCGCCGCGATGGACGGATACGCGGTGGCGGGACCCGGCCCGTGGCGGCTCACCGGACGGGTACTGGCCGGCGATCCGGGCATACCGGCACCGCTGACCGCCGGGGACGCCGCCGAGATCGGCACCGGTGCCGTGGTGCCGGCCGGCGCCGACGCCGTACTGCCGTACGAGCGGGCGACCCGAACGGACCGGACCGTCCACGGCGAGATCGAGCGGGGCCGGCACGTACGCCGCAGGGGCGAGGACTGTCCGGTGGGTCAGGAGGTGCTGCCCGCCGGCACGGTGGTCAACCCGGTCGTGCTCGGCCTGGCCGCCAGCCTCGGCCACGACACCCTGACCGTGCACCGGCACCCCCGGGTCGGCATCGTGCTGACCGGAGCGGAGCTGCGCACCGCCGGCATCCCGACGGCCGGACAGGTCCGGGACGCGATCGGGCCGATGCTGCCGGGACTGATCCGGGCCGCCGGAGCCGAGCTGGCCTGGTCCACCCGGATCGCCGACGACGCCTCGGCGCTGGTCGCCGCGTTGCTGCGCTCCGACGCCGACGTGCTGGTGGTCTGTGGAGCAACCTCGGCCGGCGCCGCCGACCACCTGCGCCGGGCCCTGGACACGCTCGCCGCCGAGGTACCGGTACGCGGCGTCGCCTGCCGGCCGGGCCACCCCCAACTCCTGGCCGGCCTGCCGGACGGCCGGTTCGTGGTCGGGCTGCCCGGCAACCCGTACGCGGCCCTGGTCGCCGCGCTGACCCTGCTCTCCCCGCTGCTCGGCCGGCTCGCCGGGCGTACCGAACCGGCGAACCTGACCGCGACGCTGGCCGGTCCGGTAGCACCGCACGACCGGGACACCCGGTTGGTGCCGGTGGCCCGGGACGGGTCGGCGGCGATTCCGGTCGGGCACGACCGCCCCGGTTCGCTCTGGGGCGCCGCAGGGGCGGACGCGCTCGCGGTCGTCCCGCCCGGCTGGGCCGGCGCGGAGGTCGAGTTGCTTGCGCTGCCGGCCGCCGAGACCGCGCTGACCTCGCCGGCTCCGGTCCCGTTCCGGCCGGTGGTCGCCGCCACGGCCTGAGCCGGCGGCCCGTCTCCGGCGGCCCGTCTCCGGCGGCCCGCGGGAGAACAAGCAACTGGACAGGCATCGATACGCTGTGCTTTGTGGCCGTGACGAAAGGGATTGCTTCGGCCGTCGCCGCTGGTGCCGTTATCGGCTTCATAATCGGGGGCGTCTTTGAGACCGTGGCCGGCGGAATCGTTCTCGGCTGCGGCATCGTCGCCGCGACCGTCTGGTCGTATGTGGCCGAACACCAGGGGTGGCGCGAGCGGGTGCAGTTCACCGGCATCTTTGCTGTAGGTGGCGGCGCACTCAGTGTCGCGGCGGCCCTGGGCAAGCCGTCCGTCTTGGTTGGTGCCTGCTTCGGCCTGTTCGCTGTCCTGCTCTCGGTGATCGTGTGGTTCACCGCGGAGGGCGGAAGCAGCGACCTCGGCGGTCCCACTGACTGACCGTAATCGTGTCTGTGTCGCGTCTACCCAGTTCAGGCGACGTCCACCGGAGCGTGAGCAGCCCGCCTGGCCGCCCCGGGGTGGCGACCCGGGTCAGCGCCGCCGGACCTGCCCGGACGGTTCCAGCCAGTCGGCGGCGAGCAGCTCCGCGACCTTTTCGACCAGCTCGGCGGCGCGGTGCAGGCAGGCCGCCGGGTCCGGTTCGACCGAGGTCAGCGGGTAGACCGCCTGAATGCCGGCGTCCCGCAGTTCCTCCGGGCCGACGCTGACCTGGCCGGCGACGGCCACGGTGGGCACGCCGGCCCGGGCGGCAGCCCCGGCCACCCCGACCGGCGCCTTGCCGTGCAGGCTCTGCGCGTCCAGCGATCCTTCCCCGGTGACCACCAGGTCGGCGCCGGCCACCGCCTCGGGAAAGCCCAGCAGGTCGAGCAGCAGTTCGATGCCGGGCCGGAACCGCGCACCGAGGAAGCCGAGCGCGGCGAACCCGACCCCGCCGGCCGCGCCCGCACCGGCCCGGTCCCTGACCCGGGGGCCCGGGGTGGCGCAGGGCGGACCCGCCGCCCGGATCGCCGGCTCGACCAGATCGGCCCAGCGGGTCAGACCCGCCTCCAGTACCGCGACGTCGTCGGTGGACGCCCCCTTCTGCGGGCCGTACACGGCGGCGGCACCGGTCGGGCCGAGCAGCGGGTTGTCCACGTCTCCGGCCACCACGAACCGGGTACGCCGGACCGCCGGATGCAGCCCGGTCAGGTCCACCCGGTGCAGGCGGCGCAGCGCCGCACCGCCGTCCGGCAACTCCGCGCCGCGTTCGTCCAGCAGGCGTACGCCGAGCGCGCCGACCAGCCCCGCCCCGCCGTCGGTACTTGCGCTGCCGCCCAGCCCGAGTACCACCTCGGCACACCCGTACTCCAGCGCCGCCCGGATCGCCTCGCCGGCACCACGACTGCTCGCGTGCAGCGGATCGGGTACCCCGGCCGGCAGCCGGCGCAGCCCGCAGGCGTCCGCCAGCTCGACCACGGCCACGCCGTCGGCGTACCCGAACGCGGTTTCCACCGATGTGCCGGTCGGGCCGGCGACGGAGACCGGGATCCGGTGGAAGCCGGCCGAGACCGCCGCGTCGAGGGTGCCGTCACCGCCGTCGGCGACCGGGAAGCCGCGTACCTCGATGCCGGGTGCGGCCCGGCGTAGCCCGGCGGACAGATGGTGGACGACCTCGGCGGCGGTCAGCGAGCCCTTGAACTTGTCCGGTGCCAGTAGGACGTGCCCCATCGGCGCGACGTGGTCAGCCGGCGGACCGGCCGGAGAGCTGCTGGACCAGTTTGAGCAGCGCGCTGTGGTCGAGGCCGCCGTCGCCCTGTGCCTTGAGCGCGGCGATGAGCTGGGCGACCGTCGCACCGAGCGGGATCACCACCCCGGCCTCCCGGGCAGCCGAGGTGACGATCCCCATGTCCTTGTGGTGCAGGTCGATCCGGAAGCCCGGCTGGAACTGCCGGGCCAGCATCCCGGCCGCCTTACGGTCCAGGATGCGGTTGCCGGCCAGGCCGCCGGCCAGCACCCTGACCGCCGCCTCGGTGTCCACACCGTACGCCTCGAGGAAGACGATCGCCTCGGCGACCAGCTCGATGGTGCCGGCCACGATGAGCTGGTTGGCCGCCTTCACGGTCTGGCCGGCGCCGACCGGACCGACGTGCACGACGGTACCGCCCAGCACCTCCAGGATCGGCCGGGCGGCGGCGAAGTCCGCCGGCTCGCCACCGACCATGATGGAGAGGGTGCCCCCGATCGCGCCCGCCTCGCCGCCGCTGACCGGGGCGTCCAGCACCCGCACGGAGAGGGTCCGGGCGGCCTCGGCTACCTGCCGGGAGGTGCCCGGCGAGATGCTGCTCATGTCGACGTAGAGCTGGCCGGGGCGGGCGTTGGCCAGGATGCCGGAGTCGCCCAGGGCGACCGACTCGACGTCGGCCGAGTCGCGGACCATCGTGATCACCACGTCGACCTGCCGCACCAGCTCGCCGATGCCGGCGGCGACCTTGCCACCGGCCTGGTCCAAGGCGGCGTTGCGGGCCGGGCTGACGTCGTAGCCGACGACGTCGTGACCGGCCTTGATCAGGTTGACGGCCATCGGACCGCCCATGATGCCGAGGCCGATGAAACCGATGCTGGTCATCTCAGCGCTCCCCTTCGTTGGTCTGGTCGGCACCGCCGCCCCGGCGGTGCCGGGGCAGCCACTCGAAGCTGTCCGCGCTCGGTCCGCTGGGCAGGTATTCCAGGCCGACCCAGCCCCGGTAGCCGGCCCGTTCGAGCTGGTCGAGCTGGCCGTCGAGGTCGATCTCACCGGTGCCGGGCTCGTGCCGGCCGGGCGCGTCGGCGATCTGCACGTGCCCGATCCGGTCGGCGTACTCGGCGAGCACCTTGGGCACGTCGTCGCCGTTGACGGTGAGGTGGTAGAGGTCGGCGAGGAGGGCCACGTTGCGGATGTCGCGTTCGACCAGCAGCTGGTCGAGTACCGCGACCACGTCGGCGGCGGTACGCAGCGGGTAGGGCTGCGGGCCGCTGACCGCCTCGACGAGCACCGTGCCGCCGATCCGGGCCACCGCGGCGGCGGCGAAGGCCAGATTGGCCACTGCCGTCTCCTCCTGCGTGCTCGGGTGCAGGTCGGCGATCCGGTTGCCGTAGAGGGCGTTGAACGACCGGCAGCCGGTGGCGGCGCCGATCATCGCGACCAGTTCGACGTTCTCCCGGAACTCGGCGGACCGGGCCGGCCAGGAGACCACTCCCCGATCACCGCCGGGCAGGTCCCCGGCGAAGAAGTTCAGCCCCACCAGTCGGACGTCGGCGTCGTGGAGGGCGGCGAGGAACGCCTCCACTTCGGAGGCCCGGGGCACCGCCTCGGTGAACGGCCACCAGGACTCGACGGCGTCGAATCCGGCCGCCTTGGCCGCCGCCGGCCGTTCCAGCAGGGGCAGTTCGGTGAAGAGGACCGAGCAGTTCACGTCGTAGCGGAGGTGGTGGGCGGGCACGGGTCCTCCCGAGCGGCTGGACGAGACTTGATTACCTACAGAATTCTGTATGCAGTATGGAAGTGAGTGTACACCAGTCCCGGCCGCAGCAGCCGATCGAGGTGCAAGGTGATCGCCGTACACCCGGAGTGGCCCCGCCCGGCATGGACGTCCGAGCCGGGCGATACGATCCCGCCCAAGCGGACGAGGTGGAGGGGTGGGCCCGGGTTGAGCGCGCGCTTCGAGGAAATCGACCGGCGCGACACGCCCATCGGCACGATCAGTCTCCGGCGGAGGCTGGAGCCCTCCCTGCGGATCGACGTCTACGAGGTAAAACTCGGCGACGAGTTCCTGATGTCCAGCCTGTTTCCGGTGGCCGAGATCGAACTCGCCCGGCTCGGTCTGGCGCGGGTCTCCGGCACCGGCCTCGACGTGGTGGTCGGCGGACTCGGGCTCGGCTACACCGCACGCGCGGCGCTGGCCGATCCCCGGGTGCGGTCGCTGACCGTGGTGGAGAGGCTCGGCGCGGTGATCGAGTGGCACCGGGAAGGGTTGTTGCCGCACGCCGCCGAGTTGACTGCCGACCCGCGCACCCGGCTGGTCTGCGGCGACTTCTTCGCCATGGCCAACGGGGCCGGATTCGATCCCGACGCACCGGGCCGGCGGTTCGACGCCGTCCTCCTGGACGTCGACCACACGCCACGGCAGGTCCTGCATCCGAGCCACGCGGCGTTCTACCGCCGCGAGGGCCTGCGCCGGCTCACCGACCACCTGCTGCCGGGCGGCGCCTTCGCGCTCTGGTCGAACGACCCGCCGGACGAGGAGTTCACCCGCACCCTCGCCGAGGTCTTCACGAGGCCGGTGGCGCAGGTGGTGCGTTTCCACAACCACCTACAGGACCGCGAGGCGACCAACACGGTCTACCTCGCGGAGTGGGCGGCACCACCCGGCCCGGACCGGCACCAGCGAACTGGTTCAGGACCAGAGCAGGGCGCTGGCCAGGGAAATCAGCGCAGTGACCAGCAGGGCGCCGCCGGACCCGACACCGGTCACCGCACTCACCGGCAGTGACCGGGCCCGCGCCACCGGTACGGCAACCAGCGCCACCACGGTCACCAGGACCGCCGGTAGGTGGACGAGCGGATAGTTCATCAGCACCGCCACCGGAAAGAGGTGCAACCCGACGACGAGTGCGACCCAGGCGGGGATCAGCTCCCTGTGCCGGACCAGCGCCAGGGCCACCGCGCCGAGGCCGGCGGCGCCGAACTCGATGCCGACGACCACCCCGAACGCCTTACTGGTGTCCGCGTCGAAAGCGGTGCCGTCGGTCCAGTGCCGCCAGGCGAGCAGGCCGCCGGCGGCCGCAATCAGCATCGACCCACCGGACCCGATGCCGAGCCACCTCGGCCAGCGCGGCGGCGGCTTGTCCTGGGCCCACCCGAACCAGGAGGAGGCGAAGAAGCCAAGGATGACGGCGGTCATCGCCGCGTCCCGGACGAACTCTGCGCTCATCGGTCGTGTCCCCTCCGCCCGGGCAGCGGACCACGGACCTTGATCACCGTACGCAAGGCGCTCTGACCGGATTCAGCCGGGTCAACGCGCGGCTGGAACGAGGCCGTCAGCTATCGAGCGACCGGGCGGCGGCCAGGGCGAGCGGATCGAGCGCGTCCGGTTCGGTCTCCGCCCGGCGCAGCAGGTCGGCCCGCATCCGGGGATCCCAGAACGCCCGAATGTGTGCGGCGATCGCCGCCGCCGCCTCGCCCGGCGGCTGGTGCCGGAAGTGCACGGCGATCTCGTTGGCGAGCCTGACCTGTGCCGAGGTGGTGTTGGCCGACATCTCAGTCCGCCATCGCCGGCAGCCGGGTCTCCGCCTCGGCAGCCCCGGCCGGTGCCGACGGACTCTTCAGGCCGACCTGCACCGCCGTCACCTTGTACTCCGGACAGTTCGTCGCCCAGTCGGAGTTCTCCGTGGTGACCACGTTCGCCCCGGTCACCGGATGGTGGAAGGTCGTGTAGACCACCCCCACCGGCACCCGGTCGGTCAGGACCGCGCGCAGCGAGGTGGCACCGACCCGGCTGGCGAGGGTGACCTCGTCACCGTCGTTGATGCCCCGGACCTCCGCGTCGTGCGGGTGGATCTCGAGTACGTCCTCCGGGTGCCACGCCACGTTACTGGTCCGCCGGGTCTGCGCCCCCACGTTGTACTGGCTGAGGATCCGCCCGGTGGTCAGGATCAGCGGGAACTTCCGGGTGCTCCGTTCCCGGGTCGGCACGAACGGGGTCTGCACGAACCGGCCCCGGCCCCGGACGAAGCCGTCCATGTGCATGATCGGAGTGCCCTCCGGCGCGCCGTCGTTGCAAGGCCACTGCACGCTGCCCAGCTTGTCCAGCTTGTCGAAGGAGACCCCGGCGAAGGTCGGGGTGAGCGCGGCGATCTCGTCCATGATCTGGCTCGGGTGGTCGTACCGCATCGGATAGCCCATCGCCTCGGCGATCTCGGCGACGATCTCCCACTCGTGCTTGCCCGTCTTCGGGGGCATCACCGGCCGAACCCGGTTGATCCGGCGTTCGGCGTTGGTGAAGGTGCCGTCCTTCTCCAGGAAGGAGGTGCCGGGCAGGAACACGTGGGCGAACTTCGCCGTCTCGTTGAGGAACAGGTCCTGCACCACGAGCAGTTCCAGTGCCTCCAGCGCGGCATGCACGTGCGTGATGTTCGGGTCGGACTGCGCGATGTCCTCGCCCTGCACGAAGAGCGCCCGGAAGCTGCCGTCGATCGCCGCGTCGAACATGTTCGGGATCCGCAGCCCCGGTTCGGCCAGCAGCTCGCGTCCCCACATGTTCTCGAAGACGCCCCGGACGACGTCGTCGGAGATGTGCCGGTAGCCGGGCAGCTCGTGCGGGAACGACCCCATGTCGCAGGAGCCCTGCACGTTGTTCTGCCCGCGCAGCGGGTTGACCCCGACGCCGTCCCGGCCGATGTTGCCGGTCGCCATCGCCAGGTTCGCCATCCCCATCACCATGGTCGAGCCCTGGCTGTGCTCGGTCACGCCGAGCCCGTAGTAGATGGCACCGTTGCCGCCGGTGGCGTAGAGCCGGGCCGCCGCCCGGAGTTCCTCGGCCGGTACCCCGGTGAGGTCCTCGACCGCCTCCGGGCTGTTCTCCGGCCGGGCGATGAACTCGGCCCAGCCGTCGAAGTCCTCGCAGCGCTCGTCGACGAAGGCCCGGTCCACCAGCCCTTCGGTGAGCACCACGTGGGCCATCGCGTTCACCACCGCCACGTTGGTGCCGGGGGCGAGCTGGAGGTGGTGGGTCGCCTCGACGTGCGGCGACCGGACCAGGTCGATCCGGCGCGGGTCGATGACGATCAGCCTGGCGCCCTCGCGGATCCGGCGCTTCATCCGGGAGGCGAAGACCGGGTGTGCGTCGGTCGGGTTCGCACCGATCACCATGATCACGTCGGCCTCGGCCACCGAGCGGAAGTCCTGGGTACCGGCCGAGGTGCCGAAGGTCTGCTTCAGTCCGTACCCGGTCGGCGAGTGGCAGACCCGGGCGCAGGTGTCCACGTTGTTGTTGCCGAACGCGGCCCGGATCATCTTCTGCACCACGTAGACCTCCTCGTTGGTGGTACGCGAGGAGGTGATGCCGCCGATCGCCCCGACCCCGTGCCGGGCCTGGATCTCCTTGAGCCGCCCCGCCGTGTAGGAGATCGCGGTCTCCCAGTCGACCGGTCGCCACTCGTCGGTGATGCTCTCCCGGAGCATCGGGGTGAGGATCCGGTCCGGGTGGCTGGCGTAGCCGAACGCGAACCGGCCCTTGACGCAGGAGTGCCCCTCGTTCGCCCCGCCGTCCTTGTAGGGCACCATCCGGACCAGCTCGGCACCGCGCAACTCGGCCTTGAAGGAGCAGCCGACACCGCAGTAGGCGCAGGTGGTGACGACGGTCCGGGTCGGCATGCCGAGCTGCACCACCGTCTTCTCCTGGAGGGTGGCGGTCGGGCAGGCCTGCACACAGGCGCCGCAGGAAACGCACTCGGAGCTCATGAAGTCGGTGCCGCCGGCCGACACCTTGGAGTCGAAGCCGCGTCCGGCGATGGTCAGCGCGAACGTCCCCTGCACCTCACCGCAGGCCCGCACGCAGCGGGAGCAGGCGATGCACTTGGACGCCTCGAAGTCGAAGTACGGGTTGCTGGAGTCGGTCTTCTCGTCGAGGTGGTTGGCGCCGTCCTGGCCGTACCGGACCTGGCGCAGCCCGACCACTCCGGACATGTCCTGCAACTCGCAGTCGCCATTGGCCGAACAGGTGAGGCAGTCCAGCGGGTGGTCGGAGATGTACAGCTCCATCACGCCCTGCCGGAGCTTCGCCAGCTTCGGCGACTCGGTGCGTACGCTCATGCCCTCGGTGACCGGGGTGGTGCAGGAGGCCGGAGTGCCGCGACGGCCGTCGATCTCCACCAGGCAGAGCCGGCAGGAGCCGAACGCCTCCAGGCTGTCGGTGGCGCAGAGCTTCGGAATGTCGATCCCGGTCAGCGCCGCCGCCCGCATCACCGAGGTGCCCTCGGGAACCGCGACGGGATGGCCGTCGACGGTCACGGTGACGGTCGCCGGGCCGGGCCGGGCGGGGGTGCCGAGGTCTGGTTCCTTCAGCAGACTCATGACGGTGTGGCCTCCTCGTATCGGCCGGCGGACCGCTCCCCCCCGGCGGTGAAGTCGTCCGGGAAGTGCAGCAGTGCGCTGCGTACCGGCATCGGTGTCAGGCCGCCCATCGCGCAGAGCGACCCCTCGGTCATCAGCTCGCATAGATCACCCAGCAGGGCCAGGTTTCCGTCCGGGTCCTGGCCGGCGGTGATCCTGTCGATCACCTCGACGCCCCGGACCGCGCCGACCCGGCAGGGGGTGCACTTGCCGCAGGACTCCTCGGCGCAGAACTCCATGGCGAATCTCGCCATCGCCGCCATGTCGACGCTGTCGTCGAAGACCACGATGCCACCGTGGCCGAGCATCGCGCCGGCCGAGGCGAAGGCCTCGTACTCCATCGGCAGGTCCAGGCCGGTCGCCGGCAGGTACGCCCCGAGAGGGCCGCCGACCTGGACCGCGCGGACCGGCCGGCCGGTGCGGGTACCGCCGCCGTAGCTGTGGATCAGCTCGCCCAGCGTCATCCCGAAGGCGGTCTCGAAGATGCCGCCCCGGGCGACGTTGCCGGCCAGTTGGAAGACCTGGGTGCCCCGGGACCGCTCCACCCCGAGCGCCTGGTACGCCGCCGCACCGTCGGCGAGGATGGTCGGCACCGAGGCCAGGGTGAGCACGTTGTTCACCACGGTCGGCCTGCCGAACAGACCGGTGATCGCCGGAATCGGCGGCTTGGCCCGGACCATGCCGCGCTTGCCCTCCAGGCTCTCCAGCATCGCGGTTTCCTCGCCGCAGATGTAGGCGCCCGCGCCGACCCGGACGTGCAGGTCGAAGCGGAGCCCGGTGCCGAGGATGTCGCCGCCGAGCCAGCCGTGTTCCCTGGCGACCCCGATCGCCTGCCCCATCGTCCGTACCGCGTCGGGATACTCGGAGCGGATGTATAGGTAGCCCTCGGTGGCGCCGACCGCGTGCGCGGCGATGGTCATCCCCTCGATCAGGGTGAACGGATCGCCCTCCATCAGCATCCGGTCGGCGAAGGTGCCGCTGTCGCCCTCGTCGGCGTTGCAGCAGACGAACTTCAGCTCGCCGGGGGTGTCCAGGACCGTCTTCCACTTGATTCCGGCCGGGAAGCCGGCGCCGCCCCGGCCGCGCAGTCCGGACTCGGTGACCTGGGCGACCACCTCGGCCGGGCTCATTTCCAGGGCGCGGCGCAGCCCGGCGAGACCGCCGTGTGCGAGGTAGTCGGACGGACTGAGCGGGTCGGTGACGCCGACCCGGGCGAAGCAGAGCCGGGTCTGGTCGCGCAGCCAGGGCAGCTCGGCGACGACGCCCTGGCACAGCTCGTGGTCGGCGCCGTCGAGCAGTCCGGCGTCGACGAGGTCGGCGACCGCCTCCGGCTCGACCGGCCCGTACCCGATCCGGCCGCGCTCGGTGACCACCTCGACCAGCGGCTCCAGCCAGAGCATGCCGTGCGATCCGTTCCGGACCACCCGGACCACCCGGCCGGCCTCGGCCGCGGCCCGCTCGATCTCGGCGGCGACCAGGTCGGCGCCGACCGAGACGGCGGCCGAGTCACGGGGTACGTAGACCGTCACCGGGGCCGTCATGCCTGCACCGCCTTCGTCAGCAGGGCGTCCAGCAGGGCCGGGGTGAGTCGCCCGTGCACCCGCTCGTCGATCTGTCCGGCCGGGCCGAGCGCGCAGTTGCCCAGGCAGAACACCTGCTCCAGGGTGACCGAACCATCCGATGTGGTCTGTCCGATCTTGACGCCCAGGGTCCGCTCCGCGTACCCGACGAGTTGTTCGGCGCCGACCGACTGGCAGGCCTCGGCCCGGCAGAGCTTCAGCACCGTCCGCCCGGCCGGCTCGGCCCGGAAGTCGGTGTAGAAGGTGACCACCCCGTGCACGTCGGCGCGGGAGATGTTCAGCTCGCTGGCCAGGACCGGCACGACGTCGGGGTCGACGTAGCCGAACTCGGCCTGGATCCGGTGCAGGATCGGCAACAGCGCACCACGATCACCACGATGCGCCGCGACCAGCGCGCGCACCCGATCCGTCACCGAGGGGTCCGGACTGGCCACGGTGATCCCACCTCCACTCGCGCCGACTGGACCTCCACCATACGTCTCTGTGGATACCGTATGCAATATCGCGCGACAGGCGTCCGGCCGACGCGCGGGCACGGTCGGCGGCCACCGCGCAGCGTCAACCGACCGCGGTACTGCGCCGCTCCAGCAGCACCACGTCCCGCCACTTGCCGTGGTGCCGCCCGACCCGCTCCCGTACGCCGACGACCCGGAAGCCGACCCGCTCGTGCAGGGTCAGGCTGGCGACGTTCTCCGGAAACACCCCGGACTGGATCGTCCAGATCCCGGCCGCCTCGGTCGAGGCGATCAACGCGTCCAGCAGGGCCCGCGCCACGCCCCTGCCCTGGGCGGCGGGATCGACGTAGACGGAGTGTTCGACCACTCCGGCGTAGACGGCCCGGCTGGAGACCGCACTGACCGCCGCCCAGCCGCGCACCGTACCCTCGTCGTCCACCGCGACCAGCCGGTGCGCGGCGAGCCGCCCGGCGTCGAACGCCGGCCAGGTCGGCGCGGCGGTCTCGAAGCTGGCCTGGCCGGTGTCCAGCCCGGCCTGGTAGATCGCCAGTACGGCGGCGGCGTCGGCCGGCTCCATCACCCGGATCCGCATCGGCATCCTCCGGTCACGGTCGGGACGGGCCTGGCCTCAGTCGGTGAAGTGCGGGTTTCCGGCGGTGAGCCGGAGAGTGAAGGCGCCCTGGCCACGGTGCAGCGCCACGTGGTTGCACGACTGGTAGGTGATCCACAGACCGAGCCCGCCCGCACCGCCGTCGGCCGTCGGCAGCAGCCCGGCGAACGGGTCCGTCGGACCGCCCCCCTCGTCGCTGACCGCGACGACCACCCGATCCGCGCCGACCCAGAGCCGGAACCGGACCGGCGGGCGGCCGTGCCGCAGCGCGTTGGTCACCACCTCGCTGACGGCGACGACCAGGTCCTCGAGTTCGTCGGTCGGGAGCAGTCCGGAGTCGACCTGGTGGATCGCCTGCCGGGCCCGGGTGGGTGACGGATCGACGAGTTCGACGAGCGGCGGCGTCCGCTGGAGCGGATCCGGCACCGGCGACCGCTCCTCCGACAGGTACGCCTTCGGCTCGGTGTACGTCTCGCTCGGGCGACGGCCGTCCGCCGTGACCACCCGCGGGTGGGTACGCAGCACGTCCCGGAGCACCGCGGACGGGGTGATCCGGGTGTCGTACGCGCACATGCTCCAGAGCGGAAAGCTGTCGTACGCGTGATTGATCGCCGATTCGTAGCGGGCCCACCAGTCCCAGGTCACCCCGAGCGCGGCCGGCGGCACCTCGCCGACGATCCGGATCTGCCGGGCGCCCTCGGCGAGGTATCCGGCCAGCATCCGCTGGTAGGAGCGGATCGCGACGGCCGGGCGGGCGTAGAGGTCACCGCCGGGCAGGAAGGTGACCCCCGAGCCGGCGGGCAGCGCGGCCCGGACCAGCGTCGCCGTCCGCTCGCCGACGGCGACCACCGTCGGTTCCCCGGCCGAGACGCCGCCGAGCAGGAACGGCAGTACGACGGCGAGCAGCTCCTCGTCGGAGCGGTAGGGCACGGCCTCGTGGTAGTAGCCCTCGTGCCCGGCCCCGGCGCCCGTCCTCATCGCGCCGCCTCGACCCGGACTCCGGAGAGCCCGAGCAACTCGACCAGACGGGCGGCGGCGGTCCACGGAGTCCGCAGTACGGCGGTGGCGTCCCGGACTCCGGCGTAGTCGTGCAGCCGGGTCAGGCAGTTGTGGTCGATGAACCGCAGGTCGCCGGCCCGCATCACCAGCTCACCGCCGACCGGGCTCAGGTCGGCGTGCTCCAGCGCCGTGGCGAACATTTCGTGGTTGAGGGTGTCCAGCTCCCCCGCCAGCGCCGCCGCGCCGTCCCCGGGGTGGCAGGCGTAGAGCCGGAACAGGACGTCGGGAACGTTGCTCACCGGGTGCAGGCAAGCCAGCTCGGCGATGGTCCGGTCGCCCAGCGCGGCCCGATGGTAGCCGCACATGCCGGCGAGGGGCCGCAGTCGCATGTACCGGTCGATGGCATGTTCATAACGGGCAAACGCCCTGAGTTGGGCCGGAGTGCGCACCAGTGGTGTGACGTCTGCCACCACCCGCAGTCCGGTGTAACCGGCGGCGAGGGCCTCCTCGGTCGCGGCCGTGAAGCGCCGGACCTGCTCAACGGGCTCGATGACGCCGCCCGGATACGTCGAGTCGAGCCCCGGCACCAGGGCGGCGCCCCGGCGTAGCGCCTCGGTGAACCCGACCAGCCCGGCCAGCCGCTCGACGACCGGCTCCGGTGGCCCCGGCGCCACGTACCAGACCCGCTCACCGGCGGCGAGACCATCGGCGAGGAACCGCCGGGCCCGGCGCTCGAATGCCGCCGGATCGTCGTAGGACCAGCAGACATGACCGTACGGCACGACCGCACGAGGGTTGATCATGCCCGTACCCACACCCGAGAGTCTAGGCCGCGCGAGCCCGACGGTCACCCGCCGGGTAACGGACCGAAGACCGTCCGGTCGGGCCTGACCTGGGCCAGCTTTCCTGGTTTGTCGCCACGACGGCCGGGTAGGCGCCTGTCTCCTAGCACCGTCGCCGGTCGGAAGGGGCGCGCGATGAGCGGTCCGAGTCACACCATGGGCAGCCAACCGTGGCTGCACCAGCACGACGGGCGGATCCAGGAGTTCGGCACCGTTCGGCAGTTCCCCCTCGGGCTCTCCTCGGACGCCCGGATGTACTCCTGCCAGCGGCTCAACCGGGTCTTGGCCGACAGCCAGATCCTGTACGCGCTCTACAAGAAGCACCACTGGTTGATGCGCGGGCCGACCTTCTACCAACTCCACCTGCTGCTCGACAAGCACGCCGGCGAGCAGTTGGCGTTGATCGACATGATCGCCGAACGGGTACAGACGCTCGGCGGGGTGGCGGTCGGCGACCCGAGGCACGTTGCCGAGATCACCCGGATCCCCCGGTCGCCCGACGGCGCCGAGCAGGTGCCGGTGATGCTCTCCCGGCTGCTCGAGGCGCACGAGATCATCCTGATCGACGTCCGCGACGCAGCCCGACGGGTGGCCGAGCTGGGCGACGACGGCAGCAACGACCTGCTGGTGTCCAGCGTGCTCCGGACCGGTGAACTGCAGGCCTGGTTCCTCGCCGAGCACCTGGTCGAGACGCCGCTGGCCCGGACCTGATCGGGGCGCCGGCTCGGATAGACCCACAGTTCGGAAGACCTGGCCGGCGGGCCAGCCGGTGTTGCCGGTGAACACCCGCCGGCCGTAGCGGGTCGGGTGGCCGGAAGGCGACCGTGCCCGTGTTCCGCGGTGGCCGGACCGTGGCCGGCGTGCCACCGTCGTCCTGGTCGACCTGCCGCCCGCCCGACCCCCGGACGGTGCCGGCAGGCTGGTCAGGATGGTTGACGTCGGTGTGGAACCGATCCAGCCCGTCGACGGCGCCGGTCCGAACAGTTCCGAACAGGCCCGAACAGCGACGGTCGGCTATCCCGATACGAAAGCTGTGAAGCTTTCCGCGTCGTCATCTCTGTCGTCGTCGCTGTCGTCATGTCTGCTGGAATGTGGGTGGATCGTTGCGGAGTCACCAACGATGGTCGGCAGTCGCCAGGCTGCTGCGGTACGCGGGTCCGCCCGCCGTGGTCGCCGTGCTGCTCAACGTTGCGATCGGCGTGCTGCCGTTGGGCTTCCTGGTCGGAATGAGCGCCATGCTGGACCGGCTCGCCTCGGGCGGTGACGAGCTGCCGCTGCTGGCCGCGGCCTTCGGCTGTTTCCTCGTCCAACAGATTCTGGCGCCGTTCCAGCCGGCGCTGGGTGAGGTGATCACCCGCCGCGTCGACGGGCGCTGTATCCAACGGCTGCTCGCCGGATCGTTCCGGGGAGCACCGATCTCCGCCCTGGAAGATCCGTCGACGCTCGACAGGCTGGCGGACATCCGAGCGGCATTCGACGGCAACCTGCCGACGCCGGGGCGGGCGGTAGCCGGCGCGTTGGCGCTGGTGGCCCGCTACAGCCAGCTCGTCGGTGCGGTCGCACTCGTCGCCGTCGTCCTCGGTGGCCCGGCGGCGACGGCGGTCGGGGCGAGCGCGCTGATCGTCCGCTTCGGGCAGCGCGGCTCGCTGGGCAGGTTCGCGGCGCTGTGGGACGGCCTGGCCGCTGCCCGGCGCCGGGTGCTGTACCTGCGCCGTCTCGCGGCTGGGCCGGAGGCAGCAAAGGAGATTCGGGTGTTGGGCCTGCGCGGGTGGCTCGGCGAGCGGCACCGGAAGGCCAGCGAGGACTACCTGCGTCCGCTGTGGGCGGGACGCCGGCGGCTGTTGGCCACACCGTTTCTCGGCTACGCGGCGGCCGGCCTGGCTGGTGCGACGTACGCCCTCGTCCATCTGGCGCAGGCGGGCGCGGGCGGCGCCCTCACGGTGCTCGAGCTCGCCATCGCCGCGCAGGCGGTGCTCATCCCGATCAGGTTCGGTGTCTTCTTCCCGGAGTCGGACGTGCAGACCCAGTTCGGGGTCCAGGCGTACCGTGCGCTCACCGAGCTCGAGGCACGAGTGGAGCGAGCCTCGCAGGAGGCGGCGGGGATCGACCCGGTTGCCGGTCCCGGTGAGCCGGCCGAGACCGCCGGTACGGTCGCCCGGGCCGTGGCGACCGCCCCGCACCGTGAGATCCGGTTCCAGGGCGTCCATTTCGGCTATCCCGGCGGCAGCCCGGTCTTCTCCGGACTCGACGTCACCCTGCCGGCCGGTCGCTCCACCGCCGTGGTCGGGCTCAACGGCGCCGGCAAGACGACGCTGGTCAAGCTCCTGGCCGGCTTCTACCATCCGGACCAGGGCGCGGTCACCGTCGACGGCCGGGATCTGCGTGACCTGGACGGCGACAGCTGGCGTAGGCAGCTCGCGGTCATCTTCCAGAACTTCATCCGGTACGAGCTCACCGCGGCGGAGAACATCGGACTCGGTGCGCCCATGCGCATCGACGACCTCCCGGCGGTACGCGACGCAGCGCGTCGGGTGGGCGTGCTGGACGCCCTCGACGAGCTGCCGGCGGGCCTGGCGACCCCGCTGCACTCGCACCAGGACGGCGGCCGGGACCTGTCCGGCGGCCAGTGGCAGCGGGTCGCCCTGGCCCGAGCGCTGTTCGCGGTGCGGGCCGGCGCCTCGATCCTGGTGCTCGACGAGCCGACCGCGCACCTCGACGTCCGGGCCGAAGCCGAATTCTTCGATCGCTTCCTGAAGACCACCGCCGGCCTCACCAGCCTGGTGATCTCGCACCGCTTCTCGACGGTCCGCCGAGCCGACCACATCGCGGTCCTGGAGCAGGGACGGGTGGTGGAGTACGGCGACCACGACAGCCTCGTCGCGTCCGGCGGCCGGTACGCGGAGATGTTCGCCATGCAGGCGCGGCGCTTCGTCGACCTCGCCCCCGCCGCTGCCGATATCTCCGCAGACCTTCGCCGGTCCGCTGGTGCGACTGCCGGCCAGGGCACGGCGGAGGTGGACCGGTGACCGGGCCGCTGCGCGCGATCCGCTACCTGCTCGCCCTCGCGGTTCGAACCGACCCGACCCGCCTGGCCGTAGCCGGCACCCTGATGCTGCTGGGTTATCTGGCCACACCCTTCATCGGCGTGTTGCTCAAGGAGCTGACCGACGCGGCGATCGCCGGAGCAGCGCGTACGGCGGTCTGGCTCGCCGTCGGACTGGCCGCCCTGCTGGTGTGCGAGCTGATGATGGGCCACTTCGCCCACCTCTACCATCACGAGCTGGGCGAACGGCAGGAGGCGGCGATCGACCGGGAGCTGCTCGACATCGCCCACGGTGGGCCCGGGCTGCGACACTTCGACGATCCCCGGTTCGTCGACGCGCTCACCCTCGTACGCCAAGACGTCAACCAGACGAGGCCAGCCCTGGAGGCCGTACTCCAGTTGCTCGGCATCGCGGTGCAGTTGGCCGTGACGACCGCTGTTCTCGCGCTCGTGGATCCCTGGCTTGCGCTGCTGCCGGCGGCGGCGGTGCCGCCGGTGCTGTTGTCCCGGTATGCCCAGGATCTGGTCGACCGGGCTCGCAGCGGCCAGACGGGGCGTATCCGGACCACCGTCCACCTGATGGATCTCGCGGCTTCCGCGGACGCCGTGAAGGAGATCCGGCTCACCGGAGCCGCCAGGTTCCTGATGGCACGGCAGGATGCGGACTGGTCGTCCACGACCGCCGTGCTGGCCCGCGCGCACCACGCGGCGGCGGGACTGCGCGCTCTCGGGCAGGTGACCTTCGGTTGCGTGTACGGCGGCACCCTGTTGCTGGTCGTGCAGCGGGCGGGGCGCGGAGAGGCCAGCATCGGCGACGTCGTGCTGCTGGTCACCCTGGCGATGCAGATCTCCACGCAGGTCGCCGGTGCGCTGGGCCTTCTGGGAACGTTGCAGGCGGCCGGCCACACGGTGCGACGCCTGGACCTGTTGCGTCGCCGCGCGGCAGCCGCCTCGCCGTCGACCGTGCCGATCGTGCCCCAACGGACCGTGCGGCGGCCGGCCGCCCGTGACACCACCGGAGCTCGACCGTCCGCGCCGGGGCGGGTGCCGCCCGGTGGCGTCCTGCCCGACCGTCTGGTCAGCGGAGTCCGGCTGGTCGGCGTCACCGTGCGCTACACCGAGGACGCCCGGCCGGCGCTGCGCGACGTCACCCTCACGATCCCGGCCGGTGCGACCGTCGCCGTCGTGGGCGAGAACGGCGCGGGCAAGTCCACTCTGGTCAAGCTGCTCTGCGGGTTCTACCAACCGAGCGCGGGCCGACTGCTCGTCGACGACGTCGAGCTGACCGGCGCCGCCGCCGAGCAGTGGCGGTCGCGAATGTCGACCCTCTTCCAGGACTTCGCCCGGCTACAGCTGACCTTGCGGGAGAACGTCGGCGTCGGCCATCTCCCGTCGGTCGGCGACGACACCGCCATCACCGCCGCCATCACCGCCGCCGACGCCGAGTCGGTGACCCGGCGGGTGCCCGGCGGTCTGGACGGACTACTCGGCCGAGACTTCGGCGACGGAGCGGAGCTGTCCGGCGGGCAGTGGCAACGGCTCGGGTTGTCCCGCGCGTTCATGCGACCGCGCCCCCTGCTGGTGGCACTCGACGAACCGGCGGCCGCCCTGGACGCGCCAGCGGAACACGCCCTGTTCCAGCGGTTCCACAGCGCGGCGCGCCAGGCCCGGAAGGAGGCCGGTGCGGTGACCCTCTTCGTGTCGCACCGCCTCTCGACGGTGCGCGAGGCGGATCTGATCATCGTCTTGGACCGTGGACACGTGGTCGAACTCGGCGACCATGGGCAGCTCATGTCGCGCGACGGGCTCTACGCCGAACTGTTCCGTCTGCAGGCCCGGGTCTACGGGTGAGCGGCCGGGGTCGGCGGTCACCGGCGGGTCCGTGCACACCGGGAGGGGGCCCGGCAGCGGCTGGTCACCGGCGGGTCCGTACCGCCCGCACGCCGGTGACCGTGCCGATGTCGGCCGCGGACACCTGGGCGGTGGCGGCACGTACCAGCAGACGCTCCATTCCGGACAACGCCAGCCGCATGTCGGGAAGCGGCACGAATGTGGTGTCGGCGAGCAGCGCGACGGTGGTGGCCGAGCCCTGTACGCCCGTCGTGACGAAGTATGTCGCGTCCACCCGTGGCCACCCTCCCGCCTCGACGATGGTGGTCTCGCTGGTGAGCGCGGCAAGTTGCTCTTCGGTCACGTTCGGCCCCGTCGCGGGCCGGAGGTCGGCCGGCCGGACGTCGTTGAAGTAGGCGCTGATGTCGATCTCCGCGCCACGCTCCCGGGCCAGGTCGGCGCGGAGCCGGCGAATCGCGTGCGGCTCGTAGTACCCGGACTGGTACGCCCTGAGCATCCCGCCCAGCGTCGCGGTGACCGCCTCGTCGAAGGACCGTCCGGTAAGATCCACCCGGAGCAGCCCGTCCTGGGCGAACGTGCCGACGACGCCGCGCCGTCTGGTGTCGAACCGGTTGTTGACGATGATCTGCATGGCGAGATCGGTATGGCCGGTCACCTGGCCCAGCACGCAGGCCGCGGCCGCGCACAGGACGGTCGAGTTCGTGACCCGTCGGCGCGCGGCGATCTCGTCGGCGGCCAGGGTCACGGCCTGCGATGCCATCATCAGCGCCTGGAACCTCGGCTGCGCGGCGGGGTGGGCAGGGTAGTCGAAAAGCGTCGTCGGCGCGTCGGTCAGGGCGAGTCGCCAGTATTCCAGCGCGCGTGCGTGACGCCGCAGCAGCGGGGTCGTGGCCTCCTCCGCCGCGATGTCCAGAAGGCTCGCCGGCTCCTCGGTGACGTCCTGCAACCCGCCGCCGAGCAGTCGCTCGAGTTCGGCGACGAGCAGCAGTGCTCCGGCGCCGTCCACCGCGTGATGGCTGAGCACCAGCAGCAGCACCGAGGAACCGCCGGAAGCCGTCACCAGGTATGCCCGCAGTGGCCAGTCGCGCTCCGGCCAGAGCTCGATCGACCGGCGCTGCTCGTGCAGGTCCCGCACCGTGGGGGCGACCTTGTCCGCGGACACCTCGTGCACCTCGAGGCAGATCGCACCCGCGCCGTCCACGACCTGACGCATCTCGCCGGCTGTCTCGACGAACCGGGTACGCAGCGCAGCGTGGCGCACCAGCACCGTCCGCAGCGCGGCAACGACGTCGTCGACGTCGGTCCCGGTCGGTACCGCCACCCGGTAGCCCATGTTGAAGTAGCCGACGTCGTCACCCACCCACTCCATCGACCGCAGGATCGCCCGCTGCCCCCAGGTCAGCGGGGCAGTACCGGTGACGGCCCCGGACACGGAGATCGTTCGAACATGTGACATCAGAAGCCCTCCGACGATCCCCTGCCCACGGTTGCGCCTCCCCCTGTGCCGGCCGAGGCCGGCGCAGGTACTCCACCACGGTCCGGGCCAGAAGACACGACCATCAGCTGCGCGGATACGTTCAGAACTGTTCCGTACGAGGGCGAACACCCGCACCCCTGGCGCCCCCGACGGCGAGCGGGTTTGCATGTCGAGGTCACCGCCGGCGCCGCGGCCCTGGTCGCCTGGCGGACCGGACTCTTCCCTGGAGGTGCCCTTGACCACCGCCGTGTCCCGTGACCAGCTGGGCATGTCGTCGCCGTACGTCCCACCGGAGGACGAGCTGGAGCACCGGCTGGCGCAGCTCTGGGGTGCCCGGCTCACCGTATGGCCGATCGGCCGCCACGATGACTTCTTCCAGCTCGGCGGGGACTCCCTGCTCGCCGCCGAACTGCAACTGGACATCGACCAGGCACTCGGGGTCGAGGCGGACATTGCCACCCTGTTCATCGCCCCCACCGTCGCCGAGCTGGCCGACGCCGTACGGGAACTCCTGCCGCCGTCCCGGGCGGAGGTGCCGGCACCGATCTCCACCATCGGCGACCCACCGGTCCCGTCCACCGTCGGCGCAGGGCTACCGGTGTCCCCGGTGGGCGAAGAGTGAGCACGCCCGCGGCTGGTGGCTCCGCTCTGTCCGGCTCGGCCTATCCGGACCTGGGAGACCTGTCGCGGATCGACCTCGCCGACCCGATGCTGCTGGCCAGCGACCGGCGTTACGAGGTCTGGGATCGGCTCCGCCGGCACCGGCCGGTGCACTGGCAATCCGTGGCCGACGCCGGCACGGCGGACGGCTTCTGGTCGGTGACCAGGTACGCCGACGTGTGCCGGGTGCTCGCCGACCACGCCCGCTTCACCTCCGAGCGCGGCACCCTGCTCAACCTGCTGGGCCGCCGCGATCCCGCCGCCGGACAACAGATGGCGGCCACCGATCCGCCCCGGCACGGCCGGATGCGGCTGCCGGTGCAGCGGGCCATGGGTCTCTCCTCCGCCCGCAACTACGAACGGGAGGTGCGGGCCGGAGTCCGGTTGCTGCTCGCCGACCACGCCGCAGGTGGGCCGTTCGATGCCGTGACGATGCTCGCCGGGCTGCCGCTGACGGTGCTGGGGCCACTGCTCGGGGTGCCCACCGCGGACTGGCCTGAGCTGGCCCGGCTGGCCGCCATGTGCACCGCCGAGGACGATCCGGCCTACCAGCTCCCCGAAGGAGCCGAGGCGACGCTGCGACGTGGCCACCGTGCACTCTTCGGCTATTTCTCGGACCTCGCCCGTAAGCGGGCTCGCCAGGGCGGCGACGATCTGGTGAGCCTGCTGCTCAGGATGGATGTCGACGGTCAGCGGTTGGGACGTGGAGCGGTGGTGTCCAACTGTTACAGCCTGCTGTTGGGCGCCAGCGTCACACTTCCGCACGTGCCGACGGCGGCTCTCGCGCACCTCGCCGGCACCGACCGGTACGCCCACTGGGCACGCCGCCCCGACCTGCTCAACAGCGGCGTCGAGGAGGCGTTGCGCTGGGCGTCGCCGGCCAGCCACTTCATGCGGGTGGCCCGCCACCCGGTCGAACTGTCCGGAGTGACCGTCGCCGCCGGAGAGGCCGTCGTCGCCTGGTTGGGATCGGCGAACCGTGATCCGGCGGTGTTCTCCCAGCCGGACCGGTTCGACGTGCGGCGCACACCCAACCGGCACCTCGCGTTCGGGACCGGCCGGCACTACTGCATCGGTTCGCACCTGGCCCGGCTGGCGCTGCGGCTGTTCTTCGCCGAGCTGTTCGCCACCTTCGAGTCGCTGACACCGGACGGCGAACCCGTGCGTGTGCGGTCGACCTTTCTCAGCGGTTACCAGCGGCTTCCCCTGCGCGGGCAGCCTCGTCGGAGGGACGAACGATGATCGTGACCAGAGTGTCCGGATCACCCCTGACCTATGCCCAGGAACTCCTCGACGAGTTGGAGCGCTGGAGCCCGGGGCGGATACGCGGCCCCCGGTCGGTGCTGGCGGCGGCCCACCGGGTCACCGGCCCGGTGGACATCGCGGTACTGCACACCGCACTCGGCGATGTCGTTGCCCGGCACGGCGCGCTGCGGACGGTCGTCGTCGCTGACGGCGCTGCGCGGTACCAGCAGGTGCGGGCCCCGGAGCCGGTCACGCTGACGGTGACGGATCTCCACCCCGACGACCCGCCGCAGGGTTTCGTGGCGTCGGTCGATCGGCTGGAGCATCCGATCGACGAGGTGCCACGATTGTGGGCCTACCTGGGGCGGTACTCGGAACGCGACGCCGTGCTGGTGCTCGTCGCCCACCGGGTCGCGGTCGACGAGTGGTCGTTGCCGGTGCTCGCCCGCGACCTGGTCGCGGCCTACACCCACCGGATCCGCGGGCTCGGCCCGTTGGACGTCGCCGTCATGCAGTACGTCGACATCGCCGACGACGACCACTCCGCACAGTGGCAGGCGCGAATCCGCCGGCTGGTCCCGTACTGGCGTGACCGCCTGCGCGGGGTCACAGAGCTGGGCCTGCCGGTATCACCCGCCGGCACCCGGCGGCGGTCGGAAACCTCCGGTCAGCCGCCCACGGAGGGGACGGCCACGGCGACGTTCGCCGTAGACGAGAATCTCTGGCGATGCGTCGCGGGCGCCGCCCGGCGTCGGCGAACCACGCCGTTCACCCTGCTGCTCACCGCATTCGTCGCCGAATTCTTCGCAGACACCGATGGTACGGCGATGGTGCCGGTACTCACCGCCGGACGCACCCCGGCGGAGCGGGACACGGTGGGATGCCTGTTCAACATGCTGTCGATGCGTCTGGACCTCTCCGACCGCCCCGACGGGGAGGAGCTGCTGCGCCGGGTCGATGCCACCTGCCGGGAGGCGTACGTCAACGACATCCCTCTGATGCCGGTGCTGCGGGAGACGCCGGAACTCGCCACCGCGCTGACCAGCCGGGACCGGATGCTGCCGTTCTTCCAGTACGTACCGCCGCCACCGCTGCGTCCGCTGGTGGACGAACCGGCCGTTGGGCTGACACCACTGGACGCCGTCCCGTTGACGATGCCGCTGCTCCCGACCGCGCTGCTGTGGCGCCTCGTCGGGGCGGGCCCGGTCACCGGACACGTCGGCTACGACCCGATGCTGGTCGACGCGAGCTGGGTGGCGGAGCGCGTCGACGGCTACCTGCGCCGGCTCGACCGGCTGGCAGGCGACCGGTGAGTGACTGGAAACCACAACTGGTCGGGGCGGCGGTGACGGCCCCGCCACACATCCTCGATCTGCTCGAGCCGTGGTTCGATGCCGACGCCGCAGCGGTGAGTGACCAGGAGGCGGGCCTGACCTACCGCGAATTGGCCGACCGGTCCGCCGCCGTCGCTCGGGCGCTGTACGAGCATGGGGTCAAGGCCGGGGACTGCGTGGTCGTCCACGCGTTGATGTCCCGTTGGGCGGTGGTCGGCATGCTCGGCGCGCTACGGGCGGGTGTCCGGTACGTCGCCGTCGACGCGGCCTTCCCGGTAGCCCGCCAGCGGCTGATCGCTGCGGCCTCCGGAGCCCGGTTGGCGGTGGTCGAGCCGGGACTTCCGCTCGCCCTGGACGGGCTGCCCCGGTTGGAGATGGAGCGGGTCACGCCGCCCGCGACGGACTCGGGTCCGGCGCCCGGCACAACGGTGTGTCCAGCCCCGCCGGCCCCCCGTGCCGAGGCCGCCTACACCTGTTTCACGAGCGGTTCCACCGGAGTGCCGAAGGGGGTGACCGTGCCGGCGGCAGCGCTGGCGTACTCCACGGCCGCACGGTTGGCCTACTACCGGGACCCCGTCCGGGTGTTCCTGCTCTGTTCGTCGATCTCCTTCGACAGCTCGGTCGCGGGGATCTACTGGACGCTGGCGGCTGGCGGGCACCTGGTCATTCCGGCCAGTCGTCCCGCAGACCTGGTCGCCGTCCGCCGTGCGGCCCGACGCTGGCCCCCGTCCCACCTGCTCATGGTGCCCGGCCTGTACCGGGCGGCACTGCGCGGAGGTCTCGCCGCGGAGCTGGGCTCCCTGTCGACGGCGATCGTCGCCGGGGAGCCCTGCCCACCCGCGTTGGTGGGTGAGCATCTGGCGGCGTTGCCCCGAACACGGCTCTACAACGAGTACGGACCGACCGAGTGCACCGTCTGGTGCACCGTGCACGCCTGCGGCTCGGCCGACGCCACCGGGCTGTCCGTGCCGATCGGTGTCCCGATACCGGGTGCCCGACTGTACGTGCGGGACCCCGCCGGCGCGCCGACACCGACCGGCGAGGTCGGCGAGTTGTACGTCGGCGGGCCGGGGGTCGCCCGGCCGGCCTCACCGGACGCTGATCCGGACAACTCGCCATTCCGCCGGGTCGGCGACGAGTGGCTCTACCGCACCGGGGACCTCGTCGCCGTCGGCCGTGACGGGTCGCTGACCTTTCATGGTCGTTTCGACGACCAGCTCAAGCTCGGTGGCGTGCGGGTGGAACGGATGGAGATCGAACAGGCGCTTGCCGAGGCCCCTGGGGTGGTCGCCGCGGCGGTGGGGGTGACGACCGCAGGTGCACAGCCCCGGGTTGTCGGGTTCGTGGTGCCGGGGGCGGCCCGGGACACCGCTGGGATCCGGGCGTTCATGCTCACCCGACTGCCGGCCGCCGCGCTGCCGGTCCGGTTCGAGGCCGTGTCGACGTTGCCGTTGCTGCCGAACGGCAAGGTGGACCACGGTGAACTGGACCGCCGCGCCGCTGCGGTGCTCGCGGTCTGACACGGGCCAGCGCCCCTCCGGCCGTCAGTGCGCGAACGCCCGTTGGCATCGGTCGCGGGGTGACGCGTTCCCGATATCCCGGCCCAACCGGTGTACCCCTGCCGAGGAGCAGGTGAGCTACGCCGCCGCGAATCAGCCTCACCGATCACTGACGGCTGCGGCGCCACTGCCGAAGGCCGCCGCTCGCCCGTCGGAGGGCGACGCGGGCCCCGCGTCCCGATCGGATGCCGAAAACGTCGGGTCGGTCCGGCACCCGAGAGCACACGGATCCGGTCGTGCCCTCGTAGGGTATTGATGGAAATTGACGACGTACCCGGTGTGGGAGGGCGAGGCGTGGAGATTCAGCCGCACCCGAACCGGGCAATCCCGCGCGCCCCGCCTCCGTACGGATGACCCCGAAGAGTTGCCAGCAGCCCGGTATTCGATCGCTGGGAGCATCGGATGCACTTCCGTCTACTTGGACCGCTGCGGGTCTCCACCGCTGCCGACGACGAGATACCGATCGGCCGGCCGAAGCTCCGCCTCCTGCTGGCCCTTCTCCTGGTCAGGGCCAACACCTCGGTTTCGGCGGACAGTCTGGTGAATGACCTGTGGGGGGCGGACCTGCCGGAGTCGGCCTCGTCGAATCTGCGTACGTACGTGTGGTCGCTGCGCCGGCTGCTGACGCAGGCCGACCCGGCGACCGCACTGATCAGCACGGATTCGCGCGGGTACATGATCCGGGTGTCGCCGGAGTGCCTGGACGTGCTGACGTTCGGTCGGCTGATCGCCGACGGCGCCGATGCGCGCCGGCTCGGGGATCTCAAGCTGGTGGTCAGACGGCTCGAACAGGCACTGGGATTGTGGCGCGGCGCGGCGTTCGAAGGCATTCCCCACACGAGCGGCCTGCTCGTCGCCACGGCGCAGCGCCTGGAAGAACAGCGGCTCGCCGCGGTGGAGGAACTTTTCGACGCCCGTCTCGGGCTGGGCCGGCATACCGAGGCGATCGCGGAGCTTCAGGGCTGGATCGTTCAGCATCCGTTGCGGGAGCGGTTGTGGGAGCAACTGATGCTGGCGCTCTACCGTGACGGGCGGCAGGCTGACGCGCTCGCCGCGTATCAGCGGCTACGGAGGCGCCTGGTCGAGGAGATCGGGGTGGAGCCGAGTCAGCCACTGCGGACGTTGCAGGGCCGGATTCTGCGATCCGATCCGACACTGGCACCGTCCGGTGGCGTCGCCACGGTGGCATCGTTGCGTGACGGCCTGACACCGCGGCAGCTACCGCTGGATGTCTCCACATTCGTTGGCCGGGCGGGCGAGCTGGCCATGCTGGGAGGGATGCTCGACCCGGGCGACGGAACCGGACATGGTCCCGTGGTGATCATCCACGGCCCTCCTGGCGTGGGCAAGTCGGCGCTGGCCGTCCATGCCGTCGACCTCTGGTCCAGGTGCTTCCCAGACGGGCAGCTGTATGTGAATCTCCGTGGGGCGACGCCGGGCGTCGAGCCGCTCTGTCCCGGCGAGGGCCTGGGCCGGTTCCTCCGAGCGCTGGGGGTTCCCGCGGCGGAGGTGCCGCACGACATCGAGGAGGCGGCAGCCCTCTACCGCACCCTGGTGGCCGCTCGACGGATGGTGGTCCTGTTGGACAACGCCGCGACGGCGGGTCAGGTGCGTCCGCTGCTGCCGGGCACGTCCCGCACCGCCGTGCTCGTCACCAGCCGGGCCGGTCTGACCGCCCTTGAAGGCGCCACCCACGTGGGTCTCGGCCCGCTCGACCCGGACGCATCGCGGGCGATGCTCGAACGCCTGATCGGCGATGCCCGGACGGCGGCCGACCCGCCGGCCACCGCGCGACTCGTCGAGCTGTGCGACCGGATGCCGCTCGGGCTGCACGTGGCCGCCTCCCGGCTCAAGACCAGGCCGGCCTGGACCGTCCGGGACCTGGTGGACCGCCTCACCGACGAGCAGCACCGGCTCACCGAACTGGCCTCCGGTGACCTCGCGGTGCGCAGCAGCCTTGGGGTGAGCTACGCGGCCCTGCGGCGAAGCGACGATCCGGGCGACCGTGCGGCCGCCCGCACGCTGTGCCTGATCGGCCTGGTAGCGGTAACCGACATCGATTCCCACATGGCGGCGGCCCTGCTCGACACAACGCCGGCCGAGGCGGACCGGGTCATCGAACGCCTGCTGGACGCCCATCTGGTGGAGACGGTCGAGTCCGACCGCTACCAGGTGCACGATCTGGTCCGGCTGTTCGCCCGGGAACTGGCCGCCAGTACCGTCCCAGAGGGTGAAGCCACCGCCGTGATCAGCAGGCTACTCGGCTACTACCTCGCCACCGCCCGCGACGCGACCCGACTGTTGTACTCGAACCGCACGCAGTATCCGGTGCCGGACGTGTCCGTGATGCCGAAGCCGTTCACCGCCCCGGACGAGGCTCACCGGTGGCTGGAGGCGGAACGGGTGAACCTGCTGGCGGCGGCCCGTCAGTCGTGGCATGGCCCGGACGAGCACGTTCGGCTCGGCATCGGGCTGGCACTGGCGCTGCACTGGTTCTTCTGCGTGGAGGGCTACCCCCGCGACATGATCGAACTGGACGAGCAAGCCATCGGCATGGCGAGGAAGGTGGGTGACCGGCGTTCGGAGGCGTACGCCAACGGCAGCATCGGTGGCGCGTTCATGATGGTCGGGCGCCCGGAGAAGGCCGAGGCACACATTGCGGCGGAGCTGTCCATCTGCCGGAAGCTCGGTGACCGCTTCGGCGAGCAGCGGGCGCTGGGTAACCTCGCGCTCACCTACCTGCTTCAGGACCGCCCTGAGGAGGCGGTCGTGCATCTGGAGCAGCAGTCGACGGTGGCCCACCAGATCGGTGCTGTGGTCGGCGAGGTGTACGCGCTCAAATCCCTGGGCCGGGCGTACCACCAGCTCGGCCGGCACGACGAAGCTATCCGGTTCGTCGAGAAGGCCCTGGCCTGGTACGACGAGACCGGCGACGACTATGCCGCGGCCGGGGCGCTCCAGCGGTTGGGCCTGATCCATATCGATCTCGGTCGCCTGGATCATGCTGCGGACCTGCTGACCCGCGCCGTTGAACGCGCGCGTCGGATCCGCCACCGACCGGGCGAGGCACAGGCCCTGATCGCCCTGGCCCGCGCCTCGCGGCTGCTCGGCGCCACGGACAGGGCGGCCAGCTACGCCGAGGAAGCGATCGCGATCGCCGACGAGCTGGGTTTGACCTGGGTCCGGACCATGGCGAGCACGGAGCACACAGCAGCCCTCGACGCCGGCCACGAGCACCGCGGCTAGCCGGTGCGCGCCGCGAGTCCCCGCCGGCGGCGGCACCGCCGGTCGTCGTCCGGCGGCATGGCCGGCCACTTCCAGGACGATCTCGGACGGGCTCGGCCTGTGTATGAGGCGTAGACCAGGCGTGTACGACCATCGATGAAACTTGACGAATGGGTGGGACATACGCAGAAGGCGGGTAGGCCGACCGAACGGCCTGAACGACCTGAGCGCTCGTCCGAGAGCGTCGGCGACAACGGTTCGGGGTAGACGATCTCCCCGCCGCACGGCACCTTCGCCGAGCTGTCGGAAGGTACACCCCGAACAGCCCGGCCCGGTGGCGGTCGCAGAGGGGGATGAGCATCCGGTGACGTACGTCGATCCAGACGCCGCCCAGGACAGTGCCGAGTATGTGCTGCTGCTTCGGCGGCGTCGAGAGGCGGCCGGTCTGTCGTACCGGCAGTTGGCCCGTCAGGCACGGCAGGGTGCCCGCTCGCTGCCGCCGAGTACGGTCGCCACGATGCTGCATCGGTCTACATTGCCCAGTCGCGACCTGGTCACGACATACATCCGGGCCTGCGGCGGCACCGACGCGGAGGTGGCCGCGTGGCTGGAGACAAGGACGCGGATCGCGATGTCGGCCGGCACCCGGCACCAGCGTCCGCCGGGCGGCGCCAAAATACACGGCGCCAGCACCGCCACGATCTCCGCCGAGCCGGTACTGCCGCGCCAGCTTCCGCCCGCGGTCGCCAACCTGGTTGGCCGGCGACACCAGATCGTCGAGATGGACACCGCGATCACCGGTCCCGGCCCCGGGCTGATCATCGTCTCCGGCGCGCCCGGCGTGGGCAAGACAGCGCTGGCGGTGCAGTGGGCACACCGGGTCAGCCGCCGATTTCCGGACGGTCAGTTCCACCTCGACCTCCGTGGCCACGGCCAGTGCGCCGCCGTGCCGACGCGGGCCGCGCTCGTCCAACTGCTCGTCGCACTCGGCGTGCCGGCCGGCCGGGTACCCACGGACGAGCGGCAGGCCGCCAGCCTGTTCCGGTCGGTGGTCGCGGGCCGGCGAGTCCTCCTGCTGCTGGACGGTGCGGTCTCGGCCGAGCAGGTGCGGCTGCTGCGCCCCGGCGGACCGGGTACCTGCACGGTGGTCACCAGTCGGGACAGCCTCGTCGGACTCGCCGTGCACGACGGTGGCCGGATGATCGAGGTACCACCGCTGGAGCAACCGCACGCGGTCCAGCTGCTGTCGCAGACCGTCGGTGAGCGGGCTGTCGCGGCCGAACCGGAGGCGGCCGGCGTGCTGACCGAGCTGTGTGACAGGTTGCCGCTGGCGTTACGGATCGCGGCCATCGGGCTGGGCCCCGGCACGAGGACTCCGCTCGCCGACCTCGTCGCCCGGATGCGCGCCAACGGGCGACTCACCGCGCTGGCCGTACACGGCGACCCGGAGGCCGGGCTCGAGGCATCCTTCGCTCCTTCCTACCACCGCTTGGACAACGCCTCGAAGCGGGTCTTCCGGCTACTCGGGACGCTTCCCACGGCTGTGGTCACCGCGTCGGTCGCGGCCGCCGCCCTGGCCGAGACGGTCGGGTACGTGCAGACCGCACTGTGCCGGCTCGTGGACGGGCACCTGGTCACCCGCCTGGGTGTCGACAGCTACTGGATGCCGGACCTGCTGCGCGAGTACGCGGGCCAGCTCGCCGTTGGATCTGACCCGTTTCTCGGACATCGCAGATCAGGGCGCGGCGAGCCCTCGAGGAGGATGTTCGTCGTGGAAGGCATGGGTAGGAGGTCGCCTGCCTCGTGAGGCGTTCCGGCAGCTCCTCGCGGCGCACCTGGTCGAGGCCGAGCTCACCGGCGTCATCCGACCAGGTCCTCCATGCGCAGCCGATCCTGTCGGTCGAACAGCAGGTCGTGCACCTTTCACCGCCGCCGGGAGGTCGGCGAGGTGATCCGCGCCTCGTCCGCGACCACTTTCTCGCCTGGTCCTCCCCTCCGGTCCGCGATCACCTCCCCGGGATACGCCCGCGGCGGTAGGCCCGCTGGCTCTTCTCCCGGCTGCCGCACACCGCCATGGAGCACCAGCGTCCAGAGCGGTTACGGGAGGCATCGTAGAACGTCCAGCGGCAGTAACCGCGCTCGCACGCCTTCAGCCGCACCCAGGTGCCGTCGTTGATGGCCCGGTGGAGGACGGGCCTCGGCGAGCAGTGGGACACCGCCAGGGCGTACTGGGCCGACCCGACCGACGACAGGCGCGCCGAGCTTCCGGACTGGCTGCACTTCGCCGGCACCCGTGACCAGTACCGCGCCGGGCTGCCCGAGTACCTGCGGGTGCTGCACCCGCCGGAGTCATGGCACCTCGACTGGGAGCGCATGAGCCGCCCCGGCAACGTCGAGGCGCAGTTCGCGCTCTTCACCGACTACGCCAACCACGTCGCCCGGTTCGAGGAGATCGCCGAGTACCACCGGGCTCACCAGCCGCCGGCCCTCGTGCTGTGGGGACGCCGCGACCCGTACTTCGACGTCGCCGAGGTCCTCGCCTACCACCGCGCCCTCGATCACCTGGACGCGCACATCTACGACGGCGGGCACTTCCTGCTGGAGACGCACCCGGCCGAGTGCGCCGAGCTCATCCGGGCGTTCGTGCTCGACAACGCCTGAACCGATCCGCCGCGGTGCATGGCCGGCCCGACCAGCTGCGGAGCGCTCACCTTCCGGCCATGACGGCAGTAATTTCACTGATACCCCACACCGGGTCGCGTCGGTACGTTCGAATCGCCCCAGGACGTGAGGAGAGCGGCCGTGACGGTTACCGTGTCCCAGCTCGGCGGCGACGCCGGTCCGGCACCGGCGCCCCCGCGGTACACCATCGACAACCTCGCCCGGCTGGTCGGGATGTCGCCGCGCAACATCCGGGCGCACCAGGCCCGCGGCCTGCTCGCGCCGCCCGCCCGGTACGGCCGGACCGCCTACTACGGCGCCGGCCACGTACGCCGGCTGGAGAACATCAAGTCGTTGCAGCGGCAGGGTTTCAACCTGGTCGCCATCGAGGCGATGCTCGGGGTACGCCACCTGACTCCGCCACCGGCCGAACCGCTGACGGACGCGCTGAACCGGCTGGCCGTCGAGCACCCCGCCCTGCTGCACAGCCTCGCCCGGCACGGCGTGCTGGTGCGCGCCGAGGAGGGCGCGGTCACCACGGCTCGCCCCCGGGCCGTGCAACCCGCACTCGCCCTGCACCAGGCCGGCGTGCCGGTGCTGGCCTCGCTGCGGCTGCTCGCCGAGGTGCTGGACCGGCTTCGCCCGGTCGCCGACGAACTCGTGCCGGCGGCCGAGGGCCGGTTGGCGCAGCTGTACCCGGCCGATGCCCCGGCCTCCCCCGGGCAGCAGCCCGGGCACGAGAGCGGGGTGCTGACCCAGGGCCTGGCCCGGCTGCTCAGCGAGGCCTTCCGGGTCGTCGCGGAGAACACCGGCACCGCCCGCGCTATCGATAGCCCCGCTTGAGCTATCGATAGCCCCGCTTGAGCAGGTACCTGGCCCCTGCCTCGAAGCCCTCGGGACTGAGTACCTCGAAGCCGAAGGCGTCGGCGAGCCGGGCGGTCGTGTTGAACGCGACACAGACCGCCAGCGCGTCCTTGACCTGCTGGCGTGAGACGCCGGCGGAAAGCACCTCCCGGACGTCCTCGGCACCGAGCTTTCCCTCGGCGGTCAGCTTGCCCAGCATCCGCAGCGTTGCCCGCAGCGGTTCCGGCACGGGGGCCGATTCCACGTCGGCCAGCACCGCCGCCACCAGCGGCCCGTCCTGGTATGCCTGCCGAGCGGTCGCGGTGTGCGCGGCTATGCAGAACGCCGACTCGTGCACCTTGGACACGTAGGCCGCCATCAGCTCCCGGTCGGCCACCGTCCAGGCGGACGGCCCGCGCATCGCCTCGTGAATGAACACCTTTGCCCGGGCGCCGTAGAAGTCGGGCCGGTAGAAGACCAGCTTCGCCGCGTCCGGAACCGGGTGCCCGGAGAAGAGCCGGATGAGCGCGAACAGCAGTTTGCTCCCGGGGTGGTAGCCGCGGTTGAGGATGTCGAGGCGCATTATTCGGCCCTCCCGTCGACGGTTGCCTCGGCCAGAGCCGCCAGTCCCGCGTCGTACAGCCGGGTGGACTGGCCGACCACAGCGCAGATGACCAGCTCGAAAAGCTGGTCCTCGCTGAAGCCCGACGCCCTTGCCGCGGCGAGGTCCGCCTCGGTGAGCTGCGTCGGCGTCGCGACGACCTTGTCGATCAGTGTGTCCAACGGCGGGGACAGGCCCTCGTTGCCGAACGCGCGGGCCCGCTGCTCTGCCGTGGCCCTGCCCTCGCCACTCAGGATGCGATCCACCAGTGCTCGGTGTGCCGCTCGCTTGCTGTCCTCGTCCGGCATGGCGTCCCCTCCTCCGCGGCTGGGCTGTCTGCCCTCCTGTAATTAGACGATCGGCGCGCGCCCGGACACGACACGGGGCAGAATCTTTTCGATTACCTCATCCCCGGGCCAGCAGGCCGACCAGCGCGGTACGCGAGGTCACCCCGAGCTTCCGGTAGATCCGCATCAGGTGCGCGTCGACCGTACGTGGGCTGATCTGGAGTTGCCTGGCGATCGCCCGGGACGTGGCACCGGTGACCGTCAGCTCGGCGACCTCCCGCTCCCGGGCGGTCAGCAGCGCCAACGGATGCGCCGGATCCGACACCGCCCCGGGCCGGTCGGCCGGCACGGCACGCCGGGACAGCCGCGCGGCCAGCTGGCGCTGGGCCCGGTCCGCCCGCCCGGCCAGCCAGCGTGCCCCGCTGGCCGTGAAGAGCCGCTTGGCCCGGCCGAGCTGCTCACGGGCCGACCGCGGGTCCCCGGTCGCCGTCAGCCCCTCGGCGAGCACCATCCGGGCCTGGCCCTCCGTCACCGGCATGCCGGCCGCGCCGAGCCGACCGATCGCCGGTGCCGCCTCCGTGACGGCGTCACCCGGATCGCCGTAGGTCAGGGCCAGGGTCGCACCGGCCATACCGACCAGCCCGAGTCGACCGGGCAGGTCGCCGGCGGCGTCGGCGGCCCGGATGAGCCAACGCCGGGCCGGCGGTGGTACGCCCCCCGGCCCGTCTCGCACCGGTCCGGGCCCCCCAGCGAGGGCGGCGGCGGAGAGCGCCCGTACGACGAGCACGCCCGCCTCGGCCGGCCCGAGGCAGCGGTACGTCTCCGTGTCGGCCAGCAGCTCCTGGCAGCCGGCGTCGTCGCCGACGGCCGCGCTCGCCTCGGCCAGGTGCATCCGCACCACCGCCCGGTACAGCGTGGACCGTGGGGCGGCGCTGCCCCGCAGCCGGTCCAGGGCCGGGCGTACCGCATCCGGTCCGGCGAGCCAGAGCAGCGGCCGGAGCCGTACCGCCGCCGCCAGCGTCGCCGCCTCGGCGCTCCCCTGCCACCGGGCGATCTCCTCCGCCTCCTCGGCGTCCCGTAGCGCGTCGTCGACCCGGCCCACGGTGCCGTAGAGCACACTCCGGGCGGCGTAGAGCAGTGGATGCACGTGGATCCGCCCGTACCGGAGCCCCACCTCGATGCCCCGCTCCGCGTGCGCCAGCCCGTCGTCGACCCGGTCCAGCATCGCCTCGATCCAGCCGAGCAGCGCGATCGCGCCGAGTTCGTCCCGGAGCGCGACGTCGCCGAGGGCGTCGACCAGCCGGGCGGCGTAGGAGACCCGCAGCCGGGCGGTGGCCAGTGGTTCCCGGGCGACCGCGCAGGCCGCCAGCACGGTGCTGGCGGCGGCCTCGACCCCCCGATGACCGCCCTGCCGCGCCCGGTCCATCGTCCTGCCGGCGTGCCTGGCCCCGGTTCGCCAGCGACCGGCCAGCATCTCCGTCACCGCGAGTTCGAGCCGCAGCATCGCCTGCGGGGTGCCGGTGCCGCCGAGCCGTTCCAGTTCGCTGCTGAGCAACGCGCTGGCGACGTCGAGCCGGCCGGCGAGCCGCTCCAGCACGGCGAGCTGCTCGACCGCCGCGTGCCGGTGCGGGCCGGCTACCGCGACGAGATCGTGCAGCACGGTCCGCGCCTCGTCGAACTGGCCGGTCACCCCGAGCGCCTTGGCGAACAGCAGCCGCAGCTCGGACCGGCGATCGGCCCGACCGGTGCCGTCCGGCAGCGCCGACAGTGCGACGCGCAGCCAGCCGGCGCTGGTGCTCGGCGCCGTACCCATGGTGGTGATCGCGGCCATGGCGATGACCTCGGCGGCGGCCTCGTCGCCCGGCTGGATCGCCCTCGCCAGGTGGTGGGCCCGCAGCGTCAGCGGGGCGCCGCCGCGTTCCAGGTGGGCGGCGGCGCGGCGGTGGGCGGCCAGCCGCCAGGCCGGACCGGCGAGCCAGTACGCCACCGCCCGCACCAGCGAGTGCCGGAAGTCCAGCTCCGCGCCGACCTGGCGGAGCAGGTTCCGGGCCACCAGCGCGTCGAGCGCGGCGGTGGTGCGGTGCGAATCGATCCCGGCCGCGGCGGCGACGGCGCCGATGTCGAGGCCGGGGCCGACCACGGCGGTCGCCTGGAGCACGAGCCGTTCGGTCGGGTCCAGCCCACGGATCTCGATCGCCATCGCACCGTGCAGGGCGTCGGTCACCGGCTCGTCGGGGAAGTCGCCGCGGCGCAGCGCGGCGAGGACCTGCGTCGAGGTGCCGGCCAGCAGCTCCAGGTAGAGCGGGTTGCCGCCGCTGACCTGGTGCAGCAGCCGACGCCGGGACGGCGGCTCGGCGGGCAGCAACTGGTGCACGTCGGCGCCGGTCAGCGGGGCGAGCCGGAGCCGATCGGGCAGCGGCGCCAGGTGGGCGAGTTCCTCGGCCAGTCTGGGCGGGCACTGCGCGGACCGGAACGCGAGCACCACCGTGATCCGGGCGTCCGGCGGATGCCGCAGCAGGTAGCCGAGAAACTCGACGGAGGCGTCGTCGGCCCACTGCACGTCGTCGAAGACCAGCAGCGCTCCGGCGGGGCGGGCGGCGGCGGTGACCAGGCCGCGCAACCGGCGGTGCCGCCGGTGCCGGTCGACCGCCGCGGTGGCCGGCCCCGGCCCGCCGGGGTCGTGCACCGCGAGAGTGTCGAGCGCCGCGTGCAGGTCGGCCCGATGATCGGGTACGCCGGCCAGCGCGTCCAGCAGCACGCCGTACGGGAGGGAGTGCTCGAACTCGGTCGCCCGACCGAGCAGCACGGTACGACCACGGTCAGCGGCCAGCTGTGCCAGTTCGGCCACGAGTCGACTCTTGCCGATGCCCGGTTCGCCGTCCAGCACCAGGAACCGGGGCCGTGTCCGGTCCTCGTCGAGCAGCGCGACCATCCGGGCCAGCTCGGCGTCCCGACCAACCAGCGCGGCGACGGTGTGCGCCGCCGCCGGTCGCGGTACGGCCGTCGGCTCCGATGGCGATGTGACCGGCACCTGCGAACCTCCAGGACATGGGGTGATCCTGGTCCGAGGTAACCGCGTCGACAGCCGCCCATGCCAGAGGAGATCGGGCAGAACTATAAGCGGTCATCAGTCCATTGACACCATGGCGCCGGGAATCCCGGCGCGCCCCCTTCCCGGCTCCCGGGGCCGTTACCGCAGCTCCGAAGCGCCGGACGGACCGGGCGACGGGCTCGGACACGGCGCCGGCGCCGCCGGCGGGCGGTGGCCACGGAGGCGGGTGTAGTCGCGGATGGCGCCCACTCCCGTGCCCGGTGCCGCGGGCGGCTTCCCGCAGTACGGAACGCACGGTCCCGCAGGTGGGACCGGGCGGGCGCCCGCGCTGACCGGTCCGTTCGGACCGGCTCCCGCCGCGGCAGCCGGTCAGTGGCGGAGCTTCCGGGCCGCCGTCCGGGCCACCCGCACCCCGACCATCCCCGGCACCGCCCGGGTCGCCGCCTCCCGTACGCCCCTGATGGCCATGCCCGGCATGCTCCGGTCGCCCCGGCCGCCCATCTCGCGCACGCCCCTGGCCACCATCCCGCCCAGGCCCATGCCCATGCCCTTGCCCGTCATGCCGCGCATTCGCTTGCCGGCCATCCCACGCATCTGTTTGCCGGCCATCCCCCGCATGCTCCTGGTCCGGTGCGCGATCCCACCCATCCGGTGCAGCACGCCCTGGATCACCTGGCCGGGCTTCTGCTGCTCGCCGGCGAGCGCGGTGACCACGATCAACCCGCCGGTCAGGGCCGGGATCACCCACTGCAACACCCGCAGCTGCCGCTGCCGGGCCGCGACACCCGGCGGCGTGCCGTTCTCCGGAGCCGTCGTCGCCACCACCGGCGCCTCGCTGCTCTTCTCCAACTGCATCCCGAGCATCCGGCTGTAGCCGGTCGCCGCCAGCGCCGCCACCGTCAGCCCGGTCTTGACCGCGCTCATCCGGCCCACCCCGGCCTGGACCAACATCCGCGGGCTCTCGGTGATCAGCTCACCGGCGGCACCGGCGACATGGGTGCCGATCGCCGCCGCGTTCACCGGGGTCCATCTGGCCCAGCCGGCCGAGGCGACCCCCAACCGCTGTCTCGAATCGCTCACCTTCGCCGCCGCGCCGTTGACCCCGATCGCACCCATCAGCGCGCCGCCGAACCAGGCAGCCAGGCCGAGATCGTGCATCGAGCGCAGTACCGTGTGCCGCTCCGACATCTGCCAACCTCCGTCGTAGGAGATCCGCCGGGTACCCGCCCGGGCGACTTCCAATCCCCGGTCGGGCTAGTCCAACACGATGTCGTCGTCGGGTACGCCCAGGTCCTGGACCTGGTAGTCGATGCCGCGCAGCGGCAGGTTCCGGACGAAGAAGACCCTCGACGGCAGCCCTGTCGACTGCCCGGTCCCCTGGGTGATCCCGGTACCCGTGAAGCAGAGCCAGCTGATCCCGAGCACCTCCCGGATGAAGTAGTCCGGGCCCCACGGGGTGTACCTGCGCTGCCGGATGGTGCAGCTCGCATACCACGCCTGCTGGTCGCCGGAGTAGTAGTTCCGGGGTGGGCGGCCGAGCAGCGCCCGTTCCTCGTCGGTCGCCGCGAAGCACGCCGCGCGGGCCGGATCGGAGAGGATCCGGAAGGCCGCCTTCCAGGTGGCCGGCAGCAGGTCCATCCTGCGGCGGTTGCGCTCACCCAGCTCGAAGGTGAGGGCCAGCCAGGGGCCGTTCGAGTTTTCGACCTGCTCGAAGGCGTCTCCGATCCAGAGGTTGGCGAGGATCTGCCGCAGGGTGCGGTGCCGCTGCTCGTCGTGGTCCCCGACGAAGACGTACTTGCGGGTGCCGAGGCCGAGCTGCCCGGCGGGGTCGAAGCCGTCCCGGGGTACCAGCCGGACGGCCCGCTCGACCACCGTCCGCTCCTCGTACCGGCGCAGAAGCTCGTCGGCCGGCATCGCAAGACGGTGTCGGAAGGTCTCCCGCAGCCGCCCGGCGACCTCCGGCAGCCCGCCCGCGGCGGTGACCGGGAGTGCCTGCCCGAGCCGCAGGCCGAAGGGAAGGTGACCGTTCCCGGCGGACCCGTTCAGCAGGATGGGCACGACCCGGTGCGCTCCGTTCTCCCGGCGGGACAGCTCGACGGCCTCGGCTACCTCCTCCCGCTGGTGGTAGGCGCGGTCCGTAGCGTCGGAGATCAGCATCAGGGTGATCGCCGCGCCGCGCCGGGCGGCCGGCAGCCGATCGCCCCGGTCGTCGCCGGGCGGCAGGCTCCGGTGGTCGAGAAACACCCGGAAGGGGGGACTGAGCAGGTCGTACAGTTCCTCCGCGGCGGCGCGGTCCGCAGGCGCGTACTCGATGAAGAAGTCCCAACGGTCCTCTCGGGTCATGCCCTGCTCCGTCATCTCGGCATCATCGCCGGTGGGGATCGCACCGATGCCCCATCCAAGCAGCCCGTCCGGCGTCCGTCGATGCCAACCACCAGCCCGATGGTCGCCGATCGGGCGACGTTCGCGGCCGGTCCGGATCCGTTCGTCGGGATCGGTGGTGCGACCGGTCGGCAGCGTCGGCGCGCCAGCCTCCGGACCGGGCGGCGCGAACTCCCCCGGCTGTGCCACACTCCGAGGCTGCGCCTGCACAGCAGGTGGCCGGCACGCCGGCCCCACCGCCGACGCCCCAGAAGCCGGACGCCCCCAAGAAAAGGAAACCCCCATGCAGCTCGATGTGCTCCAGTCCCAGCGCCAGTTCCACGTCCGGCAGCGGATTCGGTTCATGGTCAACCAGTACGAGGTACACGCGGTCAACCCGGACGGCTCAGAGGGCGAGCTGCTGGCCTTCGCCCAGCAGAAGCGGCTCGCCTTCAAGGAGCAGGTGACCCTCTACGCGGACGACACCAAGCAGCAGCCGGTGCTCGGCTTCAAGGCCCGTCAGGTGATGGACCTCGGTGCGACGTACGACGTGACCGACGCCGCCGGTACCCCCATCGGGCTGTTCCGCAAGGACTTCAAGGCATCGCTGCTCCGCTCCACCTGGCACGTCGAGCAGCCGGGGCTCGGGCAGGCCACCGGCCAGGAGCGCAGTCTGCCGGTCGCGCTGCTGCGCCGGTTCGTCGACTCGCTGTCCTGGTTGCCGTACCACTTCGACTTCACCATCGGCGGCCAGCCGGCGTTCTCGGTGGTGAAGAAGTGGGGTCTGCGCGACCGGTACGTGGTCGACATCCACCTGCCGCAGCTCGACCGCCGACTGGTCATCGCGATGGCGGTCGGGCTGGACGCGTTGCAGAGCCGCTGACCCGCGAGCCGTCCGATGGGGGCCGGCGTCGACCGCCGGCCCCCATCGGAACGTAGGGCTCGATCCCGAAAGCTCGGGCAGATCCGTGGGTGACCCGATCCACCCTGGCCAGTGGCTTGCAGTGCGCGGAACGCGGTCCGGCACAACGCCGGAACGGCGCGGTGGAACCGCGGCCCGGCTGGCGCGGTACCCGGTCCAGGAGGCAGCATGGCGGGCGTGTCTCAGCCACCACAACTTGCCGCCGTGCAGGGCCGCGCCCGGGCGCTACGCGACGGCGGTGACGATCCGGGTGCCCGACGGCTGCTCACCCAGGCGCTCGACGCGGCCCGCCCGGCCTACGGCAAGGACCATCCGGAAGTGCTGGCCACCGTCGGGGTGCTGGCACGGTGGCACCGGGAGGCCGACGACCCGGCGGCCGCCCGGCGGCTGCTCGAGGAGGCGCTGCTCGATGGTCAACGCCGGTGGGGCGAAGCCGACCCCCTGATGCTGTCGCTCAGCTTCGAGCTCGGCGCCGTCGCCGAGGAACTGGGCAACCGGCACGAGGCACGCCGCAACTTCGGCCGGGTCGCCTCGCTCGGGCCGGGTGTGCTCGGCGACGACCACTGGCAGGTCCGGGCGGCCCGGGACTACCTCGGGGAGGCGGCCGGCGCGGCCACGGCACTCTCCGCGCCACCCGCCGGGCCGGCCGCGGTCCCGCCGCCACCGGCCGGGCCGAACCCGGTCCCGCCGCCACCCGCCGGGCCGAACCCGGTCCCGCCCCCGCCTCCGTCGCCGATGTCCGCACCACCGGCCCAACCGGCCGGCGGTGGATCGTTCCAGCCGGCCGCCACCTCACCGACCTACGCACCAGCCGCCGGACCGGTGTCGGGACATCCGGCCGGACCGGTGTCGGGACATCCGGCCGGACCGGGGTCAGGACATCCGGCCGAGCCGGCAACCTCGCCGTACGCCGAGCAGATGCCGGCGACGTACCCGCCGTACTCGGCGCAGTCGGCTGCCCGGTCCGAGCCGTACCCGGTAAGCGCTCCACCCCCGGCTGCCGTCCCGGCCGCACCGGCGCCCGAGCCGAGCCGCGGTCGCGGTTCGACGGTGGCCGCCGCGATCGCCGCCACCGCAGCGGTGGTCGCCGCGATCGTGGTGGTGGTCACGGTGGTGGTCGACAGGAGCGGTTCACCCGGCCCGGGGCCGACCGACGAGCGCGGCGAGCCGATCGTCGCCGGTGAGCCACCGACCGACGTGAAGCTGCTCGACGAGGGCACCGCGATCACCGTCACCTGGACCGACCCGAGCGGCGGAACCGTGCCGTTCGTCGTCGCCGGCGGCCGCGCCGGCCAGCAGACCAAACCGATGATTACTCTCAGTGCCGGCGAGACCACCTACAAGGTGAACGCGCTGAACCCCAAGCTCGATTACTGCTTCTCGGTGCTCGCCGTCTATTCGACCAATGAATTCGCCCCATCCGATCTTGCCTGCACGAAGCGCGACGGCACCGGGGCGACGCCGCCCTGATCACAATTCGACAACCGTTCTTACCACGCTGACCTGCGGAGACGGTGACGGGCGACGGAGCTTATCCACAATTCGCGCCGCCTCCGTCCACAAGGGCACGCTCCAGGTACCCGCGGGCAAAGCCAGGGCCCTATGATGGCACGCGGTTTCGGGAAAGATTCGCTGACGACGGCGGTCGGACACGACCGCCCACGGGTGGGGAGGCGGCCGACTGTGGTCACCACAGGCAACGGCTTGACAGGCAGTGACGGCACCGGCGGGGCCGACCCCGCCGGCGTGGCGCCCGGTGCGCCGCCGGCCCGCCGCCGCACCCGGATCCGGGGCGGACTGGTCACCATCGCCACCGTGGCCGCCCTGGCCGCCGCGATGGGGCTGACCGTGCTCGGGCTCGGCGCCGCCGACAACGCCGTGGCCAGCTTCGATGCCAGTTCCTGGCTGTGGAGCACAGCCAGGAGCGAGGTGGCCCGGGTCAACGGCGTCACCGGTCGGGTCGACACCCGGGTCCAGATCCCGCAGGGCCGCAACCATCGGATGCAGGTGGTGCAGACCGACCGGTTGCTGATCCTGCGCGACCTGAACACCGGCCAGGTCAGCTCGCTGGACCTGGCCACCCTGCAGATCATCGCGACCACCAGTACCACCGCCGGGATCGGGGTCAACGTGGCCCTGCACGAGGACGCGGCGTTCGTCGTCGACGCGGTGCAGGGGATCGTGCGCCAACTCGACCCCCGGTCGCTGACCCCGGTCGGCGAGCAGATCCACTACCCGCCCGGCATCACCGGCGGCGAGTTCGACGGCACCGGGCGGCTCTGGGTCGCGGTGCCCAGCGAGGGGACCGTCTCCGCCATCACCGCCGCCAAGCTCCCGGCGTCCGACAGCGGCGGCACGGGCGGCAGTGTCAGCCCGGAGCAGGTCTTCAACGACGCGGTCGCCGACCCGAGCCACGACCTGACGATCTCCACTCTGGACGACGGCGTGGCGGTGCTCGACCGGACCACCAACACGTTGACCACACTGCGCGGCGGGGACAAGCAACCGGTCAAACTGCCGCTCACCGGCCCGGGCGCGATGCCGCCCCGGACCACCGGCCTCCGGGTGCCGGTGACGGTGCTGGACGACCGCAACATCGTGGTGGCCGACAACGGCACCGTGGGGCAGCAGTTCAGGGTGCCGGGCGCCGGCACCCGGCTGAGCCCCGCCGTCGCCTGGGCGGACCGGTTCTACTGCGCCGACGAGGACACCGGCACCGTCTACTCGTTCGATCCCACCGGCAAGCTGCTGGAAAAGATCGAGATCCCGGGCGCCAACGGCCCGCTGGAGCTGGAGGTCCGGGAGAACCACCTCTTCATCAACGCCCCGAACTCCGCCGTCGCCCGGGTCATCGACGACAAGCACCAGGTCAAGGAGGTCGACAAGTACGCCAACGACGTGCTCGGTGGTGACCCGCCGCCGAACCCGCCGCCGCCTCCGCCGCCGCCGAAGCCGGTGATCAGCAAGCCGAGCGCGCCGAAGTCGGTGACCGCCGCCGCCGGCAATGCCCAGGCCCGGGTGAGCTGGCGACCCGCCGCGGCCAACGGTGCTGCCATCACCCGGTACGTGGTGCAGGGCGCCGGCCGGACCTTCGAGGTGGGCGCCAACCAGCGCTCGCTGGAGGTGACCGGCCTGACCAACGGCGAGACCTACCGGTTCTCGGTGCACGCGGTGAACGCCAAGGGCGCCGGTCCGGCGAAGAGGAGCAACCCGGTGGTGCCGACCTCCGAGGTGCCGGATCCGCCGGCCAGCGTCACCGCCGAGGAGCGGCCGGACGGCACGGTCGTGGTCAGGTGGCCGGCCGCCAACGGCCAGGGCTACAAGATCAACAAGTACGCCGTGACCGCCATCTCGGCCGGCGCCAACGCACCGGTCGGCGAGTCGACCAAGACCGAGCTGGTGATCCCGGCCGGCGAACTCGACTACGGCAACCAGTACGCCTTCACCGTGGTCTCGATCAACGAGAAGGGCGCCGGCTCGGCCGCCTCGCCGGCCAGCAACACCGTCGTCCCGTTCAGCACCCCGGCCGCGCCGGTCAACCTCCAGGCCAAGACGGTTGCCGGCTCACCCGGCACCGTCTCGATGACCTGGAGCCCGCCGGCCGACAACGGCCGTCCGATCACGAAATACCTGGTCGACGCGGGCGGGAAGAAGAGCGAGGTGACCGACACCCAGGCCACCGTGGGAGGGCTGGGTGACGGGGCGACCGTCACCGTCCGGGTGCAGGCGGTCAACGAGGCCGGCCCCGGTGCCACCGCGACCGACACGGCCAGGACGGTCGCGGCGCCCCGGGTCACCATCACCGGGACCTCCGCCGACGCCACCTCGGTCACGGTCGACTTCACCGTGGACGACGGCGGTGGGAAGGCGAGTTGTTCGGTGACGCCGGCCGGCCGGGCCAAGGTCAACGGCAACTGCTCCAGCATCCGGGTCACCGGGCTGACTCCCAGCACGTCCTACGACCTCACGGTGACGGCGACCAATGCGGCCGGCAACGGCACCGACAAGGTCAGCAAGTCGACCGCCGCTGTCTACGGCATCGCCACCTGCAAGAACGGACCCGACGGGGACCAGCGGACCTACTGCGACTCGGACGGCCCGGGCCGCAATGGCAACGAGATCTTCTCGGGGACCCGGCAGAACAACGACCAGCAGGTCGGCTGGGCGAGGCCGGGCACCCGGTTGGAGGCGTACTGCAAGAAGTCCGGCCAGGAGATCGACGCCTGGATCTACAACGACAACAAGAAGAGCACCTGGTGGGTCCAGGTCAAGTACGAGGGCAAGAACTACATCCCGTTCGCCTGGCTCGACCTCGAGGGGGGCGACAATATCAACATCCTGCCGACCTGCTGACCGCGTCGGTAGCAGGGAGCACCTCCGGTAACAGGGAGCACCACGACGTGAACAACCACGAGCCGCTTACCCCGCACCATGTACAGGGCTTCGCCAACCTGGCCGCCCGGATCGCCGACAACATCAGCTCGGTGGTGCTGGGTAAGCCGCACGTGGTCCGGCTGGCGCTCACCGCGCTCTTCGCCCAGGGGCACGTCCTGCTGGAGGACGTGCCCGGGGTGGGCAAGACCACCCTGGCCCGGGCGATCGCGGCGACCGTGCACGGCCAGTGGCGGCGGATCCAGTTCACGCCGGACCTGCTCCCCGCCGACGTCTCCGGGGTGACCATCTTCAACCAGGCCAGCCGGGCCTTCGAGTTCCACCCCGGCCCGGTCTTCGCGAACATCGTCATCGCCGACGAGATCAACCGGGCCTCCCCGAAGACCCAGTCGGCGCTGCTGGAGGTGATGGAGGAGCGCAACGTCACCGTGGACGGGGTCCGGCACCCGGTCCCCCGGCCGTTCCTGGTGGTCGCCACCCAGAACCCGGTCGAGATGGACGGCACCTACCGGCTGCCCGAGGCGCAGCTCGACCGGTTCCTGGTGAAGCTCTCCGTCGGCTACCCCGACGAGGCGGTCGAGATCGAGGTGCTCCGCGGTGCCCCGATGCGCTCGCCGGAGGCGCTGGAGCCGGTCACCGACACCGCCACCGTCGGCGAGATGGTCCGGATGGCCCAGCGGGTGCACATCGCCGATCCGCTCTACGCGTACGCGGTCCGGCTGGCGGCGGCGACCCGCACCCACCCGCAGGTCCGGGTCGGGGTCAGCCCCCGGGGTGTGATCGCGCTGACCCGGGCGGCCTGCGCGTACGCCCTGATCGACGGGCGGGGCTGGATCCTTCCCGAAGACCTCAAGACGCTCACCGAGCCGGTCTTCGCACACCGGATCCTGCTCTCCCCCGACGCCCAGGTCCGGGGCGTCACCGCGACCGAGGTGCTGCACGAGGCGGTCGCGTCGGTGCCGGTGCCGCTCCCGTCGGGCCAGCTCGCCTCGGCCGGCACCTGAGCCCGGCGTCATGACGGTCACCTCCCGCGGCGTCGGCCTCCTCGTCGGCGCCGCCATCCTCCTCGTCACCGGTTTCCGGTTCGGCTACCCCGAACTCGCCCTGCTCGGCACCACCGCCGCCATCGCGGTCGCCTGCGCCGCCGGCAACGCCGCCTGGCGCCCCCGACTCGACGTCAGCCGGGTCGCCGACCCGGACCGGGTGGGTCGGGGCGAGCCGGCGAGCATGACGCTGACGGTCCGCAACAGCGCCCGGCTCCGCTCGGCCAACCTGATCGCCGAGGACCGCTGCGGCGACCGCGCGGTGCCGGTGCCGCTGCTCCGGCTGCGTCCGGGTCGGGACACCACGGTCAGCTATCCGGTCCCCACCTTCCGGCGCGGCGTGATCGACGTCGGCCCGCTGCGGGTCACCGGGCGAGACGCGTTCGGACTGATCACCGTCGCCCGCTCGCACGGCGAGACCGCGCAGGTCTGGGTACATCCCCGGATCCACCCGCTGGCGGCGGTGCCGGCCGGCGTCGCACGGAGCATGGACGGCCGGATCGACAAGGTGCCGCAGGGGTCGATCACCTTCGACTCGCTCCGGGAGTACGTCGTCGGTGACGAGCTGCGCCGGGTGCACTGGCGAAGCAGCGCAAAGGTCGGCGAGTTGATGGTCAAGGAGCAGATGGACACCAGCCTGCCCCGGATCGTCGTACTGCTGGACAACCGGGCCGGTGCCCATCCGGGGCGGGTCGACGGGATCGCCGAGACGTTCGAGTCGGCCTGCGAGGCGGCGGCCTCGGTGGTGGTCGCCGCCCGCCGCGAGGACCTGCCGGTGACGCTGCTGCTGGTCGCGGACTTCGACGGCTCCGGGGAGTTCCTGGACCGGCTCGCCGCCGCCGACCTGGTGCGGGGACCGCAGGGCACCGAGGGCGACCCGCTGCGCACCACCACGCTGCGGCTGCGGCAGGAACGGCTCGGCGACACCCTGGTCTTCCTCACCGGTCCGGGCGCCGCCGCCGACCTCGGCTACGTCGGCGCGCTCCGCCCGGGGTACCCGTCGGTGGTGGCCGGAGTGTTCGGCGCTGGCGGGCAGAGCCCCGCCGGCACGTCCGGACTGGTCGTGATCGACGCGGCCGACGGTGCGGAGTTCGCGGCCGAGTGGGACGGGGTCCGCCGGTGGTGAGATTCCTCCGGACGCTGCCGGTGCCGCTGGCCCTGGTGGCGATGATCGGCCTGGCCGGTGCCGTCCTCGGCGGGGTGTACGCCGACCCGCTGCTCAGCCGGCTCGTCCTCGGCGCGGCGGTCGGCTCGGTCGGGGTCAGCCTGGCCGCCCGGCGCCTGCCGTCCTGGCTGGTCGCCCCGCTCTCGGTGCTGGCCCTGTTCGGCTACACGGCCGCCGCGGTCCGGTTCACCGCCCAGCGGGCCGACCTGCCCGGCTCGCTCGGCGAGGTGGCGGCCGACGCCGCCCGCAACGGCATCCCCCGGCTGCTCACCGCGCTGATCCCGGTCGAGCCGACGCCGGACACCGTGATCGTGCCGCTGGTCGCGGCCTGGCTGGCCGGGCTGGCCGGTGCCGAGGTCGGGATCCGGGCCGACCGGGTGCTGCTCGGCCTGACCGCCCCGGCTGCCCTGTACGCGGGCGCGCTCTACGTCGTGGGCCCGAACGCCGACTCGACACCCTGGCTGACCGTGGCGTTCGCCGCCGCCGGTGCGCTGGCCCTGGCTGCCGGCGCACCGCCGGCTCCGCCGGAGCACCGCCGCGACCCCGATCCGGCCGCTGAGCTGGGTCCGGGGGTCAGGGCCGCGCTGCGGGCCCGCACCCTGGCCAGTACCGCACTGGGCGTGGTGGTGGTGCTCGGCCTCACCGTGCTGGTGGCGCCCGTCGTGGCCCGGCAGGTCGGCACCACCCCGGTCGACCCGCGCCGCTACGTCCAACCGCCGCAGGTGGACAGCCTCGACGAGAATCCGCTGATCCGGATCTCCGGCTGGGCGCTGAACCCGGACCAGAAGCTGCTCGACGTGGCCACCGTCGCGGGCGGCCCGCCGGCGGCCAGCACCGCCACGCCGACCCCGGCCGGCGACGGCGCGGAGCCGGCCGAGGAGGAGGGTCCGGGACCCGGCCAGCGGATCCGGCTCGCCGTGCTCGGCGACTACGACGGGGTGACCTGGCGGGTCGGCGCGACGTACCGGAACGCGGGACGGGTGCTGCCCGAGCCGGAGCCGCTGCCCGACAGCCGGGTGAGGCAGGTGGTGCAGCAGATCACCATCGACGGACTGACCGGCAAGTTGCTGCCTGCGGTACCCACCCCGCGTGAGGTGACCGGCGCCCGGGTCGCGTACGACCAGGAGAGTGGGACGCTGATCCGGCCGGAGGGGCTGACGGCCGGGCTGACCTACTCGGTCACCTCCCGACAGGAGAGCCCCGACTACAGCCTGCTGCCCTCGGCCGGCGTGCCGGCCGGCGACGAGGTGGCCCGGTTCCTCAGGGTCGAGCCGGGTGCGCCGGAACAGATGCAGCAGCTAGCCGCCCATCTCGCCGAGGAGAACGGCGCGCCGTACGCCCGGGCCGACGCGATCGAGAGGTTCCTCGCCGAGCACTACCGGGTGGTAGCCGACGCGCCGAGCGGGCACGCCTATCCCAACCTCAACTTCTTCCTCTTCGGTCCGGGCAACGGCGGTGGGCAGCGGGGCACCTCGGAGCAGTTCGCCGCCTCCTTCGCGGTACTCGGCCGGATGATCGGGCTGCCCACCCGGGTGGTGGTCGGTTTCCGGTCGCCGACCGGCACCGGACCGGTGCGCGGCGCGGACGCCCTCGCCTGGCCCGAGGTGCTCTTCGACGGCCTCGGCTGGGTGGCGTTCGACCCGTTGCCGAAGCCGAACACCCGACCAAAGCCGGTGGAGCGGGACTTCAAGCCGGAGCCGGAGGATCCCACGCCGCCGCCGGACGAGGCGTCGCAGACTCCGGCGGCCACCCCGAGCGGCACGCTCGGCCCGCAGGCGGCGCCGGACCGGGGTGGCCTCGGCACCCCGGTCCTGGTCGGCGGCGGTATCGGCGGGCTGCTGCTCCTGCTCGCCGGGCTGGCCACCCTGATCGTCGGCATGCGCCGGGGCATGCGTCGCCGCCGACTCACCGAGGGGCCGCCGGCCCAGCGGATCGCCGGAGCCTGGCGGGAGGTGACCGACGCGTTGCGGCTGGCCGGGCGGCCGGTGCCGGATCATCTGGCGGCCACCGAGGTCGCCGAGCACGCCAGGTCCACCCTGCGCCGAGCGGCGGAGGCGGGGCGGGCGCCCGACGGCGTTCCCGAGCAGCCGGTCCGCCCCGGAGCGCTCCGCCCGGCGGCGCCGGCCGTCGACGACCTGGCCGCGCTGGTCAACCTGGCCGCGTTCGCGCCCGGCAACGCCACCGACGACCAGGCTCGGCGGGCCGGTGAACTGGCGGTGGCGTACGCGGCGGAACTCCGCGCCGACCGGCCGTGGTGGCGCCGGCTGCTCTGGTCGCTGCATCCCGGCCCGCTCCGCTGGCGGCGTTGACCAGCCCTTGCGGACGTGCGGCGCCACGCTACCGGCCACCACGGTGACGCCACCGAGGAGCAACGATGCCGAGCGGGCGGTCCGGGTGGTCAGCCCGAGGGCGTCGTCGCCGGGCCGAGCTGCGCGAGCAGGGTGGTCAGCGCGGCGGCGCCGCCGGCCGTGACCTCCGGGGTGGGCAGCAGGGCCAGCACCGGAACGTCGACCCCGGCTGCCACGTAGCGCTCGATCCGCGTCCGGCACGTCTCCGGGCTGCCGTGCACGACCAGTTCGTCGACCAGCTCGTCCGGGACCAGCTCGGCGGCACCCCGACGGTCACCGGCCGCCCAGGCCCGCCACATCGGAGCGAGCACCGCCTCCCGGCCGAGCCAGCGGTGGAAATCCGCGTACGCCGGAACGGTCAGGTAGGTGGTGATCAGCCGGCGGGCCAGCTTCCGGGCGTACCCGGCGTCCTCGGTCGGGCAGACGAAGATCCGGGCGGCCACCTCGAAGCCGGGACGGCGCTCGCCCAGCGTGGCGATCACCTTCGGTACGTCGTCGTCGGCCAGCCAGTTGAGGATCGTCCCGTCCGCCTCGGCGGCGGCCAGCCGCAGCATCCGGGGACGCAGCGCCGCCAGCAGGATCGGCGGCGGTACGGCCGGCGGCCGCTCCAACCGGAACCGCCGCACGGTGAAGGTGTCGTAGACCTCGTCGACCGTCTCGCCCCGCAGCGCCGCCCGCAGGAAGCTCAGTACGTCGCGGCTGCGCCGGAACGGTTCGGCGAACCGGGTCGCGTTCCAGTCCTGCACCAGCACCGGTGACGAGGCGCCGATGCCGAGCGAGAACCGGCCGGGGGCGGCCTCGGCCAGTGCCGCCGCGCTCATCGCCAGCAGGCCGGGTCCCCGGGTGAAGACCGGGGCGACGGCGGTGCCCAACCGCAGCGACGGCTGCCAGGCTGCGGCGAGCGCCAGCGGGGTGAACGCGTCGGTGCCGGCCACCTCTGCGGACCACAGGTCGGTGAACCCGGCCTCGGCGAGCGCGTCGTAGACCGCGTCGTGACCGTCGAGCGGTACGCCGCCCAGCGGCACGGTCATTCCCCAGCGTGTGGTCACCGGTCGATGGTGCCCGCTCGCCGCGGCCCCGGCAACCGGGCGCCCCGATCTTGTAGCCTCTGCCGGGTGACCTTCTCGATCGTGGCACGCTCCGACGACGGCCGGCTGCACGGGGTCGCGGTCGCCAGCAAGTTCCTCGGTGTCGGTGCCATGGTGCCGGCCGCCGAGGCCGAGGTGGGCGCGCTGGCCACCCAGGCGCACGCCAACCTGGCCTACCGGCCACAGGGACTGGCGTTCCTCCGTACCGGCCTGGCCGCGGCCGACGCGCTGGCCGGGTTGGTCGCCGCCGACGCCGGCCGTCCGCAGCGCCAGCTCGGGATCGTCGATGCGGACGGCACGGCCGCCACCTACACCGGCGCCGGCTGCCACGACTGGGCCGGCGGGCAGGCCGGTGCCCGCTGGGCGATCCAGGGCAACATCCTGGTCGGCCCACAGGTCGTCGAGGAGATGCGGGACGCCTGGCTCGGCGGCGCCGACCTGCGCTTTCCGGACCGGCTGCTCGGCGCGCTCCGGGCCGGGGACCTGGCCGGTGGTGACCGGCGTGGCCGGCAGAGCGCCGCCCTGCTGGTGGTCGGCCGTGGCGGTGGGTACGGCGGCACCGGCGACGTGGTCGTGGACCTGCGGGTGGACGACCATCCCGATCCGGTGACCGAGCTGGCGCGGCTGCTGGACCTGCACCGGATTCTCTTCGACCGCCCCGATCCGGAGACGCTGCTCGACCTGACCGGTGACCTCGCCGAGGAGGTGTCGCGGCTGCTCGCCAGGGTGGGCCACCCGGACGACGGCGCGACGCTGGAGGATCGGCTCGCCGACTGGGCCGGAGTGGAGAACCTGGAGGAGCGGCTGGTGCCGGCCAGGATCGACCCCGTCGTGCTCGCGCAGCTACGGATACGGGCCCGGTCCTGAGCAGACGGCTGCCGCCTCGAACCTGCGTACCGCGAGCAGTAGCCCCGCCCTGCCCTCGACGGCGGCAGGCCGGGTGCGTAGACCGCACCCGGCCTGCCGCCGGAACCCCGGTTACCGACGACCTGCCCCGGTTCAGGCGGTGGCCTCGGGGTCCTGCACCGACCCGACCAGCTGGTCCTGGCTGGGGGTGTAGGTCGACACGACCACACCCGACTCGAACGTCTGCACGCCGACCAACCGCAGGACCATCGGCTCGTCCGACTCTTCGAAGAGCCGCACCCCACCGCCGAGCACGACGGGGTAGGTGACCAGGCGCAGTTCGTCGAGGAGGTCGTTGCGCAGCAGCCACCTGACCAGTCCGACGCTGCCGTAGATCAGGATGTCGCCGTCCACCTCGACCTTCAGCTTGGCGATCGTCTCGGCGACGTTCTCGCTGATCACGGTGGTGTTGTTCCACTCGGCCCGGTCCAGCGTCGTCGAAACGACGTACTTGGGCATGTTGTTCATCTTGTCGGCGAAACCCGCCTCGTCGGTCATGTTCGGCCATGCGGCGGCGAACCCCTGGTAGGTGACCCGGCCGAGCAGCAGGGCGTCGGCGGCCCGGAGCTGCTCCAGCCCGGTCTGCATGGAGTCCTCGCTGACGAACTGGAAGGTGAACCGCTGCGGCTCGTCGACGATTCCGTCGGCGGTCGTGAAGATGGACAGAACGATGCGTCCCATGTTGTGCCTCCCGTGTGTGTTTTCGGTGACCTGAGATAGAGCCTCCGGCACGGGGACGGCGCGGGCATCCGTGGCGACCACGCATTCCAGCACGGATTCGGCCGCTCGGTACTGATCCGGGGGTCCGGCATGATGGTGCGATGACCGTCGCGTATCCCGTCGGAGCGTCGAAGCGCGAGATCGAGGTACTCGTCATGCTCGGCGCGCGCCTGTCCAACGCTGACATCGCCGGCAGGCTCCACATCTCGGTACGGACCGTGGAGAGTCACGTCTCCGCGCTGCTGCGCAAGTACGGCGTCGCCGATCGCAGGGCGCTCGCCGAGATCGCCGTGCAGGCGCAGGCGGGTGCGCCGGTACCGGGGCGGCTGGCCGGACTGCAACCGGCGCTCACCGCCTTCATCGGCAGGAGCGTCGAACACGAGCACCTGCTGGAGACGCTGCGCGACGCGCGCCTGGTGACCCTGGTGGGACCCGGCGGGGTGGGCAAGACGCGACTGGCGGGCCAGCTCGCCGAGGCGGCCGGGCCGTCCTTCCCCTCCGGTGGCGCATTCGTCGATCTCGTCCCGGCCCGGGGCGGGTACGTCGCGCAGGCGGTCGCCGCGGCGCTCGGCGTCAGCGAGCGTCCGCAACAGTCGCTGGAGGACGCCGTGGTGGAGCGGCTCGGCGAGGGCCGGTCGCTGCTGGTGTTGGACAACTGCGAGCACGTGATCGACGTGGTGGCGCCGTTCGCGGAACGGGTGCTGGCCGGCTGCCCCGGTACCCGCATCCTCGCCACCAGCAGGGAGCGACTCGGCGTACCGGGCGAGCGTGCCGTACCGCTCGGCCCGCTGCCGCTGGGGTCCGACGCCGAGCGACTCTTCGTCGACCGCGCCACCGCCGCGGATTCCGGGTTCGCGGCGGACCCGGCGGTGGTCGCCGATCTGTGCCGGCGGCTGGACGGCATGCCGCTGGCGATCGAGCTGGCTGCGGCCCGCAGTGCCACCCTGGGCGAGGACGGGTTGCTGGCCGCGCTCGACGACCACCTGCGGCTGGTGGCCGGCGGCAGGGGTGTGGACGAGCGGCACCGCTCGCTGCGCGCGGTCATCGGCTGGAGCCACGACCTGCTCGACGAGGAGGAACGTGTGCTGTTCCGGCGGCTCGCCGCCTTCGCCGGGGCGTTCGACCTCGACGCCGTCGTCGCGGTGAGCCCGGTCGGGAGCACCCGAGGCGCGGTTGCCGACGTGCTCGGCCGGCTGGCGGACAAGAGCCTGGTCACCGTGCACCGCCGGGAGGGTACGGCCCGGTGGCGGCTGCTGCAGACGGTGCGCGCGTTCGCCACCGAGCAGCTGGACGGGTCGGGCGAGCGACCGGAGATCCAGGACCGGCATCTGCGCTGGGCGACCGATGTCGCCACCGGGCTGGAGACGAGACTGGACGGCGACGAATGGTACGAAGAGTTCGACGCGGTCGCCGACGACCTGAGAGCCGCCCTCGCCGCCGCTCCCGAAGGCCGGGCCGAGCTGCCGCACCGGCTGGCCCGAGCCCTGGCTCACCTCGCCTACAGCCGACGGTTCCTGGCGGAATCTCTCGGCCACTACCGGGCCGCCGCCGAGCGGGCCCCGGCACCGGGCACGGCCGCGGCGGACCTCTACGCCGCCGCCGCCGTTTCGCACGCGCTCGGCGACGACGGCCAGCGCCCGTTCGACCTGCTGCTCGCGGCGGCGGAGCGGGCCCGCGCGGCCGGGGATCACGGGGCCAGGGCCATCGCGCTGGCGCAGGCGGTCACCACCGCCCGGAGGCATCCGGCAGGCTTCGCCGTTCCGTACCAGCGCCTGCGTGATCTCCTCGACGAGGCGACGTCGGCGGCGGACGGGGCCAGCGACGCCGTGGTGTCGGCCCGGCTCGCCGAGGCCGCGGCCTGGGCCGCGACCTCCGACAGGTACGAGGCGGACCCGGCGCTCGCCGACGCCGCCGCGGCAGCCGCCCGGGCCACCGGCGATCCGGTGCTGATCAGCGCGGCCCTGGATGCGGTGGCCACCGCCGGCATCGTGGCGGGGCGTGGCGGAGAGGTGCGCCGGGTGACGGAGGAACGGTTGGCCCTGCTGCCGGCGATGCCCCGGCACGACCCGACCGCCGCCCCGGAGATCGTCGACACGTACCGGATGGCCCACCTGGCCGCCCTCGGCGTCGGCGACCTGCCGGCCGCCCTGTCGATCGGGCAGCGGACCGTCGACGACGACCTCGCGGGTGGCTCCTACTACTCGGCCGCCCTCCTGATCACCCCGCTGGTGCTCAGCGGGCGCTTCGACGAGGCGCTGCGGATGGCGGGCACCGCGTGGGACGGCTGGCAGCGGGCCGGCCGTCCCCGCACCGGCACGATGTCACCGCCGATGGCCGCCGTCGCCCTCGTGCACGGGCTACGCGGCGACGACGACGGGTACGCCTTGTGGCGTTCCCGCGCGATCGAGGTCATCGGGGAGCTGCCCGCGCACTCCACGTTCCTGACGATGGTCGATGCGCGGCTCGCCGTGCACACCGGGCGGGTCGGGGACGCCGCCGCAATCGTCCGCCTGGCGTTCAACGGGGTCCGCAGCTGGTCCCCGCCCTACTCCCGGGCGGCCGGCGCCGAACTGGCCGTCCTCGCCGGGCTGCCCGACGCGCCGGAGCTGCTGTCGGCCGCCGAACGGCACGAGAGCGCCTGGGCCGCCGCCTGCACCGCTCGCGCCCGGGGGCGCCATGACGGCGACAGCGCGGCCCTCACCGCCGCCGTGGCGGGGTGGGAGCGGATCGGCGCCCGGTTCGAACGGGCCACCACGCTCCTGCTGTTGCCGGAGCGCGCCGCCGAGGGCCGACAGGAGCTCGCCGCCCTCGGTGTCGAGGTGCCGGCCGGTCCCTAGTCCGCCGGCCCCTTGCCACCTCGGCCGGTATCTCGGGGCACCACTCGATGCAGGGTGACCAGTACCAGGGCGGTCACCAGGGCTGCGGTACCGGCGATCCCCGCCGCGCTGCCGCCGTACGCGACCAGGAGCTGGCGCCGGCCGAACTCGGTGATCGGCGTGGACCGCACGCCATCGGTCCAGCCGAGGGCGACCGCGGCAACCAGCAGCAGAGCCAGGCCGACGATGGCCAGCACCGCGCTGGCCCGCCGGTTGCCGTCCACGGCCGCGACCTGTGCGGTCTCGCGCTGGGTCAGCAGCAGCGTCAGGCTGGCCGCGGACGCCCAGGCGCCGACCACCAGAAGGGCCGCCACGGCATCGCTGGGCCGGTGCCAGCCGGCCGAGAGGGTACCGACACCGGTCGCGGCGGCGTACCCGGCGCCGACCAGCGCGGCCCAGCCGCGCACCCGGGGCGGCAGCACCATGACCAGCGCGATCGCCACCGAGGCGGCGACGGTGGTGTGTCCACTGGGCAGGCTGTTGCCGGCCGCGTCCCGGGCCTCGTCGACGTTGAAGTCGGGCCGCTCGATGAGGACCTTCAGCGCCTGGGTGGTGAGATTGGCGCCCAGGATCAGCAGCACGGTCACCACCGCCAGGGTGATCCGGACCCGGATCAGCGCGATGAAGCCGATGACCGCGGTCGCGACCAGCAGGGACAGCAGGGAGACGGCGTTCAACACGCCGCCGACGATGCCCTCGATCCGGTGCTGTCCGACCGAGGTGCCGGTGAGTGCGATGGTGTCCAGCACCTGGCCGTGTTCGGTGCCGACGGCGAACCGCCAGAGCACGACAAACGCGAGTATCTGTAGCGCGGTCCACATGACCAGCCAGGACGCTGTCAGGATGCCGCTTTGGCGACGCACGCCGGACACCGTATCGGACGCTCCCGGCATAGCCGACACCGCACCGTCCGGTGCCGGTCGGGAACAGGGCGAGATGACAAGAAGCGGGAGGGGCCGCCACGGGGGAAGCGGCCCCTCCCACTGAGGGAAGGATACTCCGTCACGCCGTACGCGGCACCCCGTACTGACTGGAAACTCAGTGTCTTTGTCCAGTCCCGCCATGAAGGTCTCCGCCAGGACGGCCGGCGGAGCATGCCGGTCCCGGGCCGGCCGGAGGCGAGTCCGGGCGGGCGGCACCGGTTGGTGCCGCCCGCCCGGGCAGTGGTGCGCGTCCTCGCGCCGTCCGGAGTGGAACGGGAGTGGCGGGCCGGCCGGATCGCTGCGTTGGCCAATCCGGCCGGGCCCGCCACGGTTGGCCTGACCGTGGGAATCAGGCCCGTCTGGTGACCGGGATCAGCCGATCAGCCGGTCGTAGTCGTGCAGCGCCATCGCCACGTCGATCTGCGCCCAGAAGCGGTGGTAGTTGAACGTCGGCACCGGGCCGCCGTTCAGGTACGACTCCACCTTGTCCCAGTCCGGGTCGTCCTCGAGGAACGAGCGGATGCTCAGGAAGGTGGAGTTGGAGTTGATCGGGTCACCGTTCGGCATGGTGCCGGTGAAGCCGGACGGGACGTAGAGGCCCTGGCCGGTGCTGGAGTTGTAGGTGTCGTCGAAGCGGTTGTAGTCCGCCTTGGTCTCCGTCACCGAGACGCCCAGGTCGTCCTTGTGCTGCAACACGGCGTCGAGCAGGGCCTTCGCCATGTCCTTGGACGGCTGGTGGTTGGCCTTCGCACCGTAGTAGACCAGCGTACGGGCGTAGGCACCCGCGACGCCGACGTCCTGGGTGTAGTCGACCACCGAGACCCGCAGGTTGCTGTTGTTCACCGAGGTGGTACCGGAGGTCCAGCTGCCACCCGGCTGACCGCTCCAGCTCAGCGTCGACGGGATCTCGTAGTTCGCGCCGCTCACCGTGGTGTGCTCGAGCGCCCAGTTGACCCACTTGTCGAGCAGCGCCTTGGCCCGGGTGTCACCACTCTCGTGGTAGTACTCCGCGACCCGCTCCATGCTCCACGCCTGGAAGCCGAACCACTGGTTCGACGGCGGGTCGTGGTAGACCGGCTTGACGTCGTACACCATGCCGTAGAAGGTCGGCACCCCGGACGGGCGGGCGCTGTAGTCGCCGTTCCAGCTGTTGGTCGCGCCACCGGCGATGGCGCCGTCGGCCGACTGGAGCCAGGTGTAGAAGTCGATCTGCCGAGTGAGGCTGGTGGCCCAGTCGGTCCGCGCGGTCGGCGACCGCGGGGTCAGCTCGGAGACCGTGGAGAGGGCGTACGCGGCGAACGGGTTCTGGTAGCCGCCGTGGTTGTGGCTGGAACCGATCCGCCACGACCAGCTGCTGCTGCCACCCTGCGAGCCGCCCCAGGCGTAGTACCAGGAGAGCAGGTACGCGGCGCTGTTCTTGCCGGTGCCGGCCGCGCAGGACGGCGAGGCGCACCCGGGCTGCTTGAAGTACTTGTCGTACATCGCGTAGCGCAGGTAGTCACCCATCTTGGCGGCGTTGGCGATGGTGGCCGAGATCTGACCCTCGGCACCCTGCTCCTTGGCCCACTTCAGCGCCCAGTACGCGGCCTGGACGGCGCGCGCGTCGGCGTCGGGAGCGTTGGTGTAGCGCCACTGCTGGGCGTAGGACGAGTCACCGATGAAGATCGGCAGGTAGCCGTTCGGGCCGCCGTGCGTGAACGTCTCGCAGGAGGGGTGCGGGACGGTCTCGAAGACCGACTCCTGCGGGCCCCGCTGGTAGGTGTTGATGTACGCCGGCTTGGTGGTGCCGTCGCCGCACTTGCCGTAGCCGTAGACGTTGTCCACGTCGAGCAGCCAGTGCATGCCGTACACCCGGCCGCTGTTGTAGGTGGACTGCAGCTCGGCGGCGAGCGGGTCCTGGCCCACCTTGACGCTGGAGTCGAGCTTGCCGCCCTGCTGCGGATAGAGGTCGGGCCGGTTCGCCTCCGGGGCGTAGTCCGCCGGGTCGCTGGCGTTGTAGTTCGACTGGGTCTCGGACGGGATGATGTACCGGTCCATGACCTCCCAGGCGTCGTTGAACGGTCCCCACTCGCCGGTGGTCCGGCCGTACATGGCCTCCAGGAAGAGCCAGTAGCTGAACGCCTCGGAAGTGGTCTCGTGACCGTGGTCCGGGGCCTCGACCAGCAGCGTCTCCACCGAGTGGTACGGCACGCCCTCGGGGCTGAAGTAGCCGTTCGCCGGCGCCTTGATCTTGTTGTACAGCTCCAGGAACTCCTCACCGTACTCGCCGGCCGGTCCGCCACCCTCGTCGTCGGTGACGGTCACCTGGGTGGTGCCGGGGGTGCGCCCGCTGGCGCTGGCGGTGATGGTCGCCGTGTCGTTGGTGTCGTCGGCGTCCTGTGCGGCGTTGACCTGGACGTTGACCCCGGTGTTCCAGTTCGACGGGGTGATCGTCGCGGTGCTGGCGCCGAGCGTCACGTCCGCGTCGCCGGTCTTGCTCAGGTTGACGGTGACGTTGCTGGTCGGCGCGGCGCTGAGCCTGACGTTCAGCGCGGCGTTGCCGCCCTCGGGCACCGTGAGGGTCGCCGGGACCACCACGCTCGCCTGGCTGGTGCCGCCGACGGTGAAGGCCACCTCGTCGATGCCGCTCAGTCCGGCGCTGTCGTACGCCCGGGCCTGCGCGGTGTACGACCCGGCCGGCAGCGCGCTGTTGGTGTAGCTGTACGGCGCGCTGGTGTCGGTGCCGACCAGCAGGCCGTTGCGGTAGAACTCGACGCGCTCGACCGGTCCCTCGGCGTCGGTGGCGGTCGCCGTGACGGTGACGTTGGCCGGTGCGGTGAAGGTCGCGCCGTTGGCCGGGCTGGTGATGTCGACGGTCGGCGCGGTGTTCTGGGCGCCGTTGCAGGGGTTGCCGTTGATGGTGAACGCGGTCGGGTTGGCGTTCGTCCCGGAGTAGGAGCCGTTGAACCCGATGCTGGTGGAGGCGCCGGTGGCCAGGTTGCCGTTCCAGGACATGTTCGTCGCGGTCACGTTCGCGCCGGACTGGGTCCAGTTCGCCGACCAGCCCTGGGTGATGCGCTGGTTGCCCGGGAACGTGAATCCTAGGCTCCAGCTGGTCATCGGGTCGCCGACGTTCCTGATGGTGATGGACGCGCTGAATCCGGAGCCCCAGCTGTTGGCGGTATAGGTGACGTCGCAGCCGGGTGCCGCGTAGGCGGTGCCGGGGATGACGGCAACACCTCCGACCACCAATATGCCGGCGGCGGCCATCGCCAGTCGGCGTCTTCCTAACCTCAACTTCATGTCGTGACTTCTCCTCGCGGACCGGGCCGCGGTCATGCCGCGGCTGGGGCGCCTCCTGTGCGCGTGGTGCGGGGGCGATGCGCGTGGTGGGGTGGGCGCCGGAATGGTGGTGATCAACCCGTCCCGGACCGGGGTCGGCGGACGCCGGAGGAGACGCCGGACGTGGCGGCTCCGAGCGGTGCAGGGACGCCGTTACCGAGAGACTCGGATGCCCTGGCGGCCCACGTTCGCGTCGGCTGGTGGCTCCCTACCGCGATAGTTCGACAGTGTTGCATGGGAGCGCTCCCGCAGCAAGTGGAGGCGGTTCAGCTCCACTAGGGACGACCAGAAGAGCCCGCTGACCTGGGCATAGCGTCGATCCCCACAGCACGGCGGGGTTTCGTCGACGTTGGCCTGATGTTTCGATCTTATTTTGGGTCTTTCACAAACCCGTGACGCGGGCTACAGTCCAACCAACGTCGATGGGAGCGCTTCCATCGATGACGGTGTAAGTAGCTTGGATCGCACCACCACGGAGGTGCGAGGACCCGGTCCGCCGGGTCGATCGCTCCCCGATGGGCGAGCTACGGACATGTTACGTAGCCGCCGACCGCTCAGCCAGAGGGCTGAGGGCGGGCCAGCCCGGACTCCGCCGTCAGCCAGCTCACCAACGTCGGAAGGAGGTGGAACCAGAGCCACTCGCGTGGCCCGGCTCCCGCGCGGCACGCACGACCTGGACGCCAATTCCGCTCGTGCGTGTTTGTAACTCATGCTGGGGACGGGGGTTGCCCTCCCCGTCCCCACACTAACCCCCCGCCAACGACGGGAATATCGGTCATCGGTACAGCGTCCCGACGCCGAACCGGTCGATCGGCTGCGTCATCGGCACCTTGGACGGCGACCGGCCTCGTCGCGACGCGACGAACGGTCGCCGTGGTCATGGTGCACGTGGGGACGGGCAATGGACGAGGCCCAGACCCGCCATTGCCACCCGAACATCCCATACGCAATCGCCCGGTAGATCGCTACGCTCTTGTGTGGGAGCGCTCCCGGAGTACTGCGGAGGGCCCCACTCACGAGGAGACACAGCATGTCCGTACTGACTCGGCGGCATCTGCTACGCCGCGCCGCGTTGTCCGCCAGTGCCGTGCCGGCCGGCCGCCTGTCGACGAGCACGGCGGCGGCAGCAGCCGCCGGCGCGGTGGCGACCGGCTGCGACGCCGACCCCGAGGCCGACGACGAGCGACGTACGGCGCCGGACGCGCAGCTCGGACTCCGCTTTCCGGACGGCTTCGGGTGGGGCGCGGCCACCTCGGCATACCAGATCGAGGGGGCGGCCAAGGACGACGGACGGGGCGAGTCCGTCTGGGACACGTTCAGCCACACCCCGGGACGGGTCCGGGGCGGGGACACCGGCGACGTCGCTGCCGACCACTACCACCGGTACGTCGAGGACCTGGACCTGATGAAGGAACTGGGACTGCGGACGTACCGGTTCTCGATCTCCTGGCCGCGGATCCAGGCCGACGGCACCGGCGCGCCCAACCAGCGCGGACTCGACTTCTACCGGCGCCTGGTCGACGGCCTGCACGACCGGGGCATCGCCCCGATGGCCACCCTCTTCCACTGGGACCTGCCGCAGTCGCTGCAGGACGTCGGCGGCTGGGAGTCCCGGGACGTCGCCTACCGCTTCGCCGACTACGCCGAGGCGATCTTCGAGGCGCTCGGCACCAGCGTGCCGGTCTGGCTGACCATCAACGAGCCCAAGACGGTGGTGCAGAACGGCTACCTGCAGGGGCACCACGCCCCCGGGCTGCGCGACCCGGACGCGGCCTACCTGGTCGCGCACCACCTGCAACTCGCGCACGGCCTGGCGGTACGCGCGCTGCGCGCCACCGGCAGCGACAGCCGGATCGGCCCCGCGCTGAACCTGCACCCCTGCTACCCGGCCGACGACGCCCCCGGGGTCGCCGACGCGACCCGGCTCTACGACGGTTACGAGAACCGGCTCTACCTGGACTCCATCTTCCGGGGCGCCTACCCGGGCGACGTCCTGGCCGACCTGGGCCCGGACAGCCGGATGGTCCGAGGCATCCGGGACGGCGACCTGGCGATCATCTCGTCCCCGGTGGACCTGCTCGCGGTGCAGTACTACACGCCGCTCTACATCACCGCCGACGGCGGTACGGTCCGCCGGTGGGCGACCTCCGAGGCGAGCTGGCAGCAGATCTTCCCCGAGGGGATGTACGACATCCTCACCCGGGTGACCCGGGACTACGGCGACGTGCCGCTCACCGTCACCGAGAACGGCCTGCCCACCCCGGACCGGCTCGCCGCGGACGGCACGGTGGACGACATCGGCCGGATCGCCTTCCTCCGCGACCACCTGGCGGCCGCACACCGGGCCATCGGCGACGGCGTACCGCTGGAGAGCTACCACGTCTGGTCGCTGATGGACAACTTCGAATGGAACGAGGGCTACGAGCAGCGATGGGGGCTGGTCTACGTCGACTTCCCCACCCAGCGCCGGATCCCCAAGCGCAGCGCGCACTGGTACCGGCGAGTGGTCGCCGAGAACACGGTCTGACCCCGAGCCGGCCCGACCGTACCACCGTCGAAGGGGTTGCATGGGGAATTACAGCTCGACAAGAAGGCACATCACCGAGGCCGAACTCCGGTCGCTGGTCCGGCGCGGCTTCGGTGACCGGACCGGGATCACCGACTGGCAGGAACTGACCGGCGGCACCTACAACGCGGTGTACGCGATCACCCTCGGCGAAGGCACCGAACTGGTGCTCAAGGTCGCCCCGCCACCCGAGCTGAAGCTGCTCAGCCACGAGGTCGACCTGATGCGCACCGAGGTCGACTTCTACCGCCGGGCCGCCCGGGTGGTGCCCGTCGTACCCGAGGTCGTGCACGCCGACTTCCACCGGGACCTGATCGGCACCGACTTCGTCTTCCTCAGCCGCGTGGCCGGCAGGGACCTGAACGGCATCCGGGACGAGCTGACCCCGGCGCAGCTCAGCACCGTACGCGGTGAGATCGCCGCGTACGCGGCCGGGCTGCACACCGTCACCGGCCCGTCGTACGGCTATCCGCTGCGTGGCAGCCGGAGTTGGCAGCCGACCTGGCGGGGTGCCTTCGGCGCGATGGTCGACGACATCCTCGCCGACGCACTCCGGCTGGGCAGTGCGCTCCCCGCCCCGCCCGACCGGATCGGCGAGCTGCTACGGCGGCACGCCGACGTCCTCGATGAGGTACGCCGGCCCGCACTGGTCCACTTCGACCTCTGGGACGGCAACGTCTTCGTCGCCGCCGATCCCGCCGGCACGGTCCGGGTGACCGGCCTGATCGACGGCGAACGGGCCTTCTTCGGCGACCCGCTGGCCGAACTGGTCTCGATGACGCTCTTCCGTGAACTGGACGACGAACCGGAAATCCTCGCCGGCTACGCCTCCGCCGGACACGGCCGAATCGAACTGACCCCCACCGCGCGGCGCCGGCTCACCCTGTACACGATCTATCTCTATCTCATCATGTGCATCGAAGGCGCCACCCGGGGCTGGGACGGACCGGAACGGGACGAGTACGAACAGAGGCTCGCCGGGCGGCTCGACGCGCAGCTGAGCCGGCTCGACAAGGTGGGATCGGCTTAGGAGGGACAAGGCCGGATCGGCACAGGACGGCAGCAGCGCCGGACGGGATCGAGGCGACCCGGCGGCTGGCACACCGTCGCCCCGCTGACCGGGACCACCGGTCAGCGGGGCAGTGCCTGCTGGAGCTCCGCCCGCAGCGCCGGAGTCAACATCTCACCCGCCGCCTTCGCCAGCTTCGCCATCTCGTAGCCCACCACGCCGATGTCGGCGTCGTTGGCCGCGAGGGTGGCCAGAATCGAACCGTCCCGGATCTGCATCACCAGGAAGTAGCCCCGCCCCATCTCGACCACCGTCTGCTTGACGATGTCGCCGTCGAACATCTCCGCTGCCCCGGTCGTAATGCTGGACAATCCGGAGGTGACCGCGGCGAGCTTGTCGGCGTGGTCCCGGGGCAGGTGCTCGGAGACCGCCACCAGCAACCCGTCGGCGGAGACCACGATGGCGTGCGCCACCCCCGGCACCCGCTCCGTGAACCCGCTCACCAGCCAGTTCAGATCCCGTGCCTCTTGACTGAGCGTGCTCAATACTTCTCCTCTTCGGTGCGCGCGCCGGCCGGCGCCATGGGTATGACCATCGTGTCCTCTGCCTCGGCCCGCCGCAGCCCACCGTAGTACCGGGAGAGCATGCCGCCCACCTGCTCCGGATCGGGCGCCTCACGCTGGACCGGCGGCCTGGGGCGGGCCGACTCCGCCTTCACCCGCAGTTGGGCCATCGGCACCCGGATCGGCAGCCCGTTGGCGTTGGTCCCGCCGGTCACCGGCACCGCCGGTGGGGCGTTCCCGGTGGCCAGCGCCCCGGTCGGCCCGCCGGCCGCGGCCGGCGGCGCCATGTTCGCCCTGCCCTGCCGCGACCACCAGGTACTGGCCGGCGCGGAACCGGCACCGCCGGCCATCCCGAGCACGTCCTCGGCCCGGGTCGGCGTCTCCCGGCGACCCGGCCGGCGAAGCTGCCCGGCGTCGACGCCGCCGCCCTCCCCCGGCGCCGGCCGGCCCTGCGGCGGACGCGTCCCGTTCGGTCCGGTCACCGCACCCGCGACCATCTCGAGCATCCGCCGTTCCGGAACGGCCGACGGATCCGCGGTCGGCGCCGGGGCGAGCAGGTTCGCCGGCAGCCGGACCGCCGCCACCAGGCCGCCCTGCCCGCTGCTCCGCAACCGCACCCGGATTCCCTGCCGGGCGGCCAGGTGGCTGACCACGAACAGACCCATCCGCTCCGACGCGGCAACGTCCGCGGCCGGCGGCACCGCGAGCATCTGGTTAGCCCCCTCCAGCGCGGCCGGACTCATCCCGAGGCCCTGGTCCACCACCTGCACCAGGACGCTGCCGTCCGGCTGCCTGGCAGCGTCGACCTGGACCACGGTGTCCGGACGGGAGAACGCCGAGGCGTTCTCCAGCAACTCGGCCAGCAGGTGCACCAGGTCGGCGACGGCGTGCCCGACGACGTACAGCTCGTCGGCGACGTTGTGCCGGATCCGCTGGTACTGCTCGATCTCGGCAACCGCGGCCAGCAGCACCGTGCCGAGCAGCACCGGGCGGTTCCACCGCCGGGTGGCCTCGCTGCCGGCCAGTACCAGCAGGCTGTCGTCGTTACGCCGCATGCGCGCGGCGAGGTGGTCCAGTTTGAACAGGTTCTCCAGCTGGTCCGGGTCGCTCTCGTCCTGCTCCAGCCCGTCGAGCAGCTCCAACTGCCGCTCGACCAGCACCTGGCTGCGTCGGGCCAGGTTGACGAACATGGCGTTGACGTGTCGTCGCATGATCGCCTGTTCCAGCGCCACCGTCACCGCGCTGCGGTGCACCGCCACGAACGCCTCGGCCACCTCGCCGATCTCGTCCATCGACCGGACGTCGGCCGGCGGCACGTCGAACTCGGCGGCGACCGGATCGACCGTACGCAGCCGTTCCAGGGTCTCCGGCAACTCGACCTGCGCCACCCGCAGCGCCTGACCGCGCAGCATCCGCAGCGAGCGGGCGACCGAGCGGCCGATCGCGATCGAGGTGAACAGGGCGGCCAGCAGTACGCCCAGCACGCCGCCCGCGGTGAGCAGCGTCCGACGTAACTGCGCCGCGCTGCGGGAGTCCGCCAGCGCCACCGCGTCGTCCACCGCACCCGCCTGGACCTGCCGGAGCAGCTCCTGGCGCTGCTGGCTGATCGTCCACCAGGAGCCGGGTTCCAGCACCGCGGCGGTGCGCTCGCCGGCGGAGAAGGTCGTCTCCTCCAACCGGACCGCGGCCACGAAGTCCGGGTCAGCCGCGGCCCGCTCGTACCGTTCTATCTGTCGGTCGGTGGCCGAGCGCCGGAACCCGGCCAGGCCGGTGAGCTGCTGCGCCCGCAGGTCTGCCAGCTTGACCAGGTCGTTCTGGTCGTACCGGCCGGCCCGGGCGGCGGCGTAGAGCTCTCCCCGGATCCGCGAGTTGATCTCCTTGACCTGGGCGAACTCGACGTATCGCAGTACCGCGTCGGTCAGGTCGGCGCGATCCGCACCCGGCGACGGCTCGGCCAGCAGCACCAGCAGCACCTCGATGGCCCGGTCGTACTCGGCCAGTACCGGATCGGGGTTGAAGCCGGCCGCCGGCACCGAGGCCCGGACCTCCGGCAGCCGACCGAGTGCGTTGTCGACCCGGTCGTAGGAGATCCGCCACGAGGCCTCGCCCCTGGCCAGCGGCGCCGCCGCCGCCCGGAACCGGTCGATGGCCCGGTCGGCGACCGGGTAGACCGCCTCCAGCGCCGGCAGCGGGCGGCCCGGCTCGACCAGCGGCCGCGCGCCGGTGCCCAGCGCCGCCAGCTCGCCCGCGGTCTGGTCCCGCTCGCGCTGCAGCTCGTGCACCAGCGCGGTGATCTCGCGGCCGACCGTCACCTGGTCGGCGAACTCGTCGAGCAGGTCGGCCTGGCTGACCAGGGCACTGGTCTGCGCCCCGGCGAGCACCAGGAACGCGACCGACGGGACCACGAGGACGGCGCCCAGCTTGGTACGCATCCGCCAGTCCCGCACTCGGAACGCGGACCTGCGGCGATGCGGCACCACCCGGACATCGAGACGGCGTCGGCGGTGACGCGAGACGGCGCCATGTGACGGGTCCGGGGCAACAGCCACCATGCCTCCTACCGTCCTCGATGCAGGGGCGCGCCAAGGAGCGGAGCTATTCCAATTCAGCCCCGGCCTGCTGTCAATGATCAGGGGGGCGGTACAGCTCACGAAGGATACTGCGGGTGATCAGATCTTGTCGCTGTCGCCGACTCGTCCTCATCCGTCCGGACGATGCGCTCAAGTCCGGACGCACCGTCGAGTCGACCGATCGCCACCAGAGCAGCGCCGACCGCACCGATCTCCGGGTTGCGGACGTGACGTACCTCCCGCGGGGCCAGCGCGACCGAAAATGAACGCCGCCACCACCCGGACGCGGCGACGGCCCCGCCGCCGAGTACGACCTGGACCGATTTGTCCAGGGTAGACTCGATCATCGTGACCACCTGCGCCACCTGGAGGCAGAGCGCACCCATCAGTCCGGCCAGGATGTCCACCGCGGTGGTGTTGAAACCGAGCCCGGCCAGCGCGCCGGAGCCGGCCGGGCCGAGCCCGGGTGGCCGGTCGCCGCCCAGCCGGGGATCGGCCGGTACGCCGTCACCGGGCGGCAGCCGGGCCAGCGCCCGGTCGAGCGCCGGTCCCTCGGGCAGCCTCATCTCCCGGCGGGCCCACGCGTAGAGGTTGCCGCCGCCGGAGAAGGCGGTACCGGTCACCACGTGCTCGTGGTCCACCCGGTAGCGCCAGAGCTGCTCCGGCAGCGGCGGCAGCTCGACACCCGCCGGAACCCGCTGGACCAGCCGCACCGCCGCCGACGTGCCGACGGTGACCGCCGCGCGCCGGCTGTCGTAGCAGCCGCAGCCCACGTTCGAGGCGGCGCCGTCGCCGCTGGGCGGCGCCCAACGGGCGGCCCGCAGCGCCGGCCAACGCCGGGCGTACTCGGAACGGAGCCGGCCGTGCCAGGCCAGCGGTGCCAGCGTCGGCAACTCGCCCGGGCGTACCCCGGCCAGCTCGGACGCCTCCGGATCCCAGTCCAGGGTGCGCAGGTCGAGCAGGCCGGTGCCGGAGGCCTGGGAGATGGACATGACCGTCTCGTCGAGGAGCGCGCCGCAGACGTACTCGACCAGGCCGGCGAAGCGGACCCTGGCCGCGCCGCACCGCTGGCGGAGCCAGGGCAGCCGGACCGACCAGTAGAACCGGTGCCACCAGGTGCCGGTACGCCGGTGGTAGTCGGCCGGATCCACCGGTCCGGCGATCCCCGCCGGTGCGCTGGGGCGAGTATCCAACCAGGTCAGCACCGGGCCGAGCGGATCGCCGGAGGCGTCCAGCGGGACCACCGAGTGCCACTGCGCCGAGGCGACGACGAGCTCGACACCGTCGAGGTGGCGCGCCGCCGCCAGCTCGTCCAGGCACTCGACGAGGGCGCCGAGGTAGGCCGGGCCGTCAAGGCTGGCCTGGCCGTCGCCGCCGATCAGGATCTCGACCGGTCGCCGGGCCAGCGCACCGGGCATCGGCCGGGCAGCCCCGTCCAGCACCAGGCCGCGCACCGACGACGTACCCAGGTCGAGAGCGAGAATCCTCATCGACCGAAACCGTACCGGTTCCCGGCTACCGACCAGGGCAAGGTCGCCGGCTACCGGCCGGACGGGGTGCTCTCGTCCCGGCCGCCCACCTGGTGGACAGGTCTGCCGAAGGGGTGCCGGCCCGACCGGCGCTGACCTAGACTCGGCCCGTGCTCGCGCGACTCAACTCCTGGTGGCCCGCCATCCCGGCGGCCGACCTCCGCGCGTAGCGATCTTCCACGCGGCCGCCCCACGCGGCGGCCGCCAAGGGTTCCCCCACGCCACTCCCGGCCACCGCCTGGAACGGCCCCCGGCTGTGAGGGACGACCGATGACCCTGCTGAACCATCTGCTGCACACCATCGCGAGTGGGGCCGACCCCGGCCCGTTCGCCCTGCTACGCCGGGACGGCGCCGCCGATCTGGAGATCTTCACCGGCGTGCCGCGCACCGTCGACCGACTCGCCGACATCCCCCTACCGGCCGGGCCGGCCGGGCCGCGCACCCTCGCCGTGGTGCCGTACCGGCAAATCGGCGAGCGTGGCTTCGCCTGTGTCGACGACGGCGCCCCGCTGGAGTGCCTGGTACTCGACGAACCCGAGCGGGCCCCGCTGGCCGACGCGGTGGCGGTCCTGCCCGAGGTGCCGGTACCGGTCCGGGACGCCGGCTTCGACATCGCCGACCCGGAGTACGCGGAGATCGTCGCCCGGGTGCTGCGCGACGAGATCGGCCGGGGCGAGGGGGCGAACTTCGTGATCCACCGTTGCTACCTCGGCACCCTGGCCGGTCCCCCGCTGCCGGCGGCGCTGGCCGCGCTGCGCCGGCTGCTCACCGGAGAACGCGGCGCGTACTGGACGTTCCTGGTGCACACCGGCGGCCGGATCCTGGTCGGCGCCTCGCCGGAACGGCACGTCAGCGTCGAGGACGGCCTGGTCATGATGAACCCGATCAGCGGCACCCTGCGCCACCCGGGCCGGCCGGCGGACCGGGCGGAGCTGCTGCGGTTCCTCGCCGACCAGAAGGAGATCGACGAGCTGTACATGGTGCTCGACGAGGAACTGAAGATGATGGCGACCGTCGCCGAGCAGGGCGGCCAGGTGATCGGGCCGTACCTCAAGGAGATGGCGCATCTGACCCACACCGAGTACCTGCTCGCCGGGCGCGGCTCGCACGACGTCCGGGAGGTGCTCCGGGAGACGATGTTCGCGCCGACCGTCACCGGCAGCCCGATGGAGAACGCCTGCCGGGTCATCGCCAGGCACGAGCGGCGCGGCCGGGGCTACTACGCGGGCGTACTGGCGCTGCTCGGCTTCGACGAGGCCGGGCGGCAGACCCTGGACGCGCCGATCCTGATCCGTACCGCCGAGATCTCGCCCGGTGCCGAGCTGCGGGTGCCGGTCGGCGCGACGCTGGTGCGGCACTCCACCGCCGCCGCCGAGGTGGCCGAGACGCACGCCAAGGCGGCTGGCGTGTTGACCGCGCTGGGGCTGCGACCGGGGCCGGCCGGTCCCGCCGACCGGGCCGGCGCGACCACGGGCTCCAGCACGACCACGGGCTCCAGCACGACCACGGGCTCCAGCACGACCACGGGCCCGGCGGAGCCGGTCACCGACCCCGCGCCGGCCGCGGAGGTCCGGCTCGCCGACGACCCGGCGGTACGGGCGGCGCTGGCGGCCCGCAACATCGGGCTCGCCCCGTTCTGGCTGGAACAGCGGACGCCGGGTGCCACGGCACGGCCGGAGTTCGGCGGCCTGCGGGTGCTGGTCGTCGACGCCGAGGACACCTTCACCGGCATGCTCGCCCACCAGCTGCGGGCGCTCGGGCTGGCCGTGGCGGTACGCCCCTGGGCCGAGGTCACCAGGGCGGGCGGGTTCGATCCGGCCACCACCGACCTCACGGTGCTGGGCCCCGGGCCGGGCGACCCCGGACACCCGACCGACCCGAAGATGGTCGCCCTACGCGGCCTGGTCGGCCGGCTGCTCGACGCCGGGTCGCCGACCCTCGGCGTCTGCCTCGGCCACCAGATGCTGGCCGCCCGGCTCGGCCTGACCCTGCACCGGCGCGCCAGCCCCTACCAGGGGGTGTGCCGGGACGTCACGCTCTTCGACACCGTCGCCCGGGTCGGCTTCTACTCCAGCTACACGGCGCTGGCCGACGCCGACCGGCTCGACACCGCGTACGGGCCGGTGGGGCTGGCCCGGGACCCGGTCGACGGTGCGGTGCACGCACTGCGCGGGCCGACGTACGCCGGGGTGCAGTTCCACCCCGAGTCCGTACTGAGCCGGGACGGGATTGCGGTGCTGACCGGCATGCTGGGCCGGCTGCTTCCGACCCCGGCCACGGCGCATACTCCCCGGTATCCCGGGTAGGCATTCGCAAGCCGGTGGTCCGGGCGGGTTGAGAGCCCTCGTCCGGGCCACCGGTCCACGTGTGCCAGCCGCTCGGGGGCCCCGGTCGACCTGCGTGCCACCCGGCCGGGGCGCCGGTGGACCTGCGTGCCACCCAGCCGGGGCCCCGGTCGACCTGTGCGCCAGCCGCTCGGGGCACGGGTCGACCTGCGCCGTCCGGTCGGAAAGGGCGTGCGACCATGGGCGGAACCGGCTCGGGGCCGGTCCGCCGACCCCCGGTGCGCCGCCTCCCCCGGGTCCGGTGCGTTGGAGGTCTGCTGCGATGTCCGGCCACGTCTCGTCGACCCGGGCGACCGACGCCGCCGCGGCGGAGACCGCCGTGGGGGGTCGGGCCGAGCCGGACACCTGGGCCGGCCGCTACGGGTTCTGGGACCTCTACTTCGGGCTGGTCATGCTCGGGGTCGCCGGCTTCCTGGTGGTCAACGGCCCGGATCCGCTACCGGGGCGGCTCGCGGTGTTGCTGCCGCTGGCCGGGCTGACCGGCTGGTACCTCGGTTTCGGCCGCCGCCTGATGCGCGACGAGATCGAGGACTGGCGCGGGTACGCCTATCTCGCCGGTGCCCTGGCGCTCTACGTACCCGCGGTGCTGCTCGACGGCGCGGCGTCGTTCGTCCTGTTCGCGCTCTGCCCGCAGGCGTTCATGGTGGCCGCCGCGCTGCCGGCCACGGTCATGGTGGTCGTGTTCACCTCGGTGCATCTCACGGTACTGCTGGCCAGGGGCTTCGAACCTGCGCAGGTGGTGAGCGGCCCGCTGCCGGTCGCGGGGCTGGGCGTGGTGCTCTCCGCGGTCCTGGGCACCTGGAGCCGGCGGGTGGTCGCGCAGAGCCAGGAGCGGGCCCGGCTGATCCGCGAGTTGGACCGGTCCCGGTCCGAGGTGGCCCGGCTGTCGCACGAGGCGGGCACCCTGGCCGAGCGACAACGGCTGGCCGGCGAGATCCACGACACCATCGCACAGGGCCTGACCAGTGTCGTCCTGCTGGTGCAGGCGGCCGACGACGACATCGACGGCGATCCGGAGCGGGCGCGCCGGCACCTGGCGCTCGCCGCGCGTACGGCCCGGGAGAACCTCGCCGAGACCCGCGAGTTGATCGCGGCCCTGACCCCGGCGGCGCTGGCCGGCTCGTCCCTGACCGACGCACTCGCCCGGCTGGTCGCCCGGTTCACCGCCGAGGTCGGTATCGCCGCCGACTTCCGGTGCACGGGCAGCCCCGTCGGCTTGGCCACGGCGACCGAGGTGGTACTGCTGCGGGCCGCCCAGGAGTCGCTGACCAACGTCCGCAAGCACGCCGACGCCCGGACCGTCTCGGTACGGCTCGCCTTCCAGCCGGACCGGGCGGTGCTGACCGTTACCGACGACGGTCGTGGCCTGACCGCGACCTCCGGCGCCGATCCGGCCGCCGGCGGTTATGGGCTGACCGCGATGCGGGCCCGGGTGGAGCAGGCGTCCGGGGTGTTGACGATCGGTCCCGGTACGCCGGCCGGAGCCGGGACCACGGTACGAATCGAGCTGCCCGCCTGATCGCCACCAGGGTCAGCGGCTGCCGGGCCGTACCTGCGGCCGGTGGAGGCGCGGAACGGCCGAGTACCGCCGGAGTCAGCCGGCACCGTGCCGGCCGTGCCGCCCGGGCCCGGGTGAGCGGAGACCGAGCCGGCCGTGCTGCCCGGCCCAGCTGTCGAGGCCGGTCAGCACCTCGCGGAGTCCGGTGCCGCGTTCGGTGAGCGCGTAGCTGATCCGGGTCGGTGGCCCGGGGTCCACCCGGCGGCGCAGCAGCCCCTCGTCGGCGAGTTCACGCAGCCGCTCGGTGAGCACCCGCCTGGAGACGCCGGGCAGGGCCTCCACCAGATCACGGAACCGTGCCTCCCCGTGGCCGAGGACGTGCAGCAGGTCGAGAGTCCAGCGCCGGCCGAGCAGATCCATTGCCGCCGAGGTGGCCGCCGGGACGCGCCGGTCGGAGGCGGTGGTTACTTTTCCAAACCTGGTTGTCTCTTCGGTTCGTGATCCGCCGGGCTCGTCCGCCGGGCTCGGCTCGCCGGCCGGGATCGGCTCGCCGGTCAGGAAGACGGCGATGCCGTCGAGCACCCGGGCCAGGCCGAACTCGAAGTCCTGCCGTACGGTCCCCGGGGCGGCACCGACCTGCCCGATCAGCCGGGACAGCCGCGGAAACCGCCCGGTGCCGAGCAACCGGGTCAGCGTGGGCGTCTCGGCCGCCCACCACTGCTCGCTGCTCACCCCGGTCCGCCGCTCCTCCTCGGCCTCGGCCTGTACGTACCGGGCAGCGCCCTGCACGTAGTCACTGACGGTGAGGTAGACCTGGAGCATCGTCGCCGGCTCCAGCCCGAAGCCGTCGACGGCGCCCAGTACCCACTCCACGCTGGCCAGCACGTTCGAGCCCAGCGGCGGCCGCCCGGTGCCGGCCACGATCGGCAACACCCACTGATGCCGCTGGTACATCGCCCACTCGAGGCGGGCGTGGAGCTCGATCCTGGCCCGCCAGCCGGCCGGGCCCGGCTCCGGATAGTCGATCTCGCCGAAGACGCTCTCCACCATCAGGTCGACCAGTTCGGCCTTGCCCGGCACGTACCGGTAGAGCGACATCACCCCGGCGTCCAGGGCGGCGGCGACCCGCCGCATCGAGAGGGTCGCCAGACCGTACGCGTCGGCGAGCCCGACCGCCACCCGCACGATGCGGTCCAGGCTCAGCCCCGCGCCGGTCCCGGCATCGTCACCGTCGCCTTCCATCCGCTCCCGCCCTCACTCCGCTACAACGTACGCAGGTTCGCGTACACTGTACCGACCCCATCCGCGAGCTTGACGAGGTGACGATGACCGAGACGATCACGGTACGCCGGGCCGAATTGGCCGACGCCCCGACGATCGCCGCCATGGTGGGCCGGGCCGGCGAGGACGAGGCGGTGCTGGACTGGGTGCTGCCGGACGAGCGGGCCCGCCAGGCGTGTGCGCAGGCGTGGGTCGACCTCGCCTCCGACTGGGTCGGCGGCGCGCTGGAGGCCGGCGAGATACTGCTGGCCGGCGACGAGTCGTCCGGGATCGGTGGCCTGTCGGTATGGGAGTGGCGTGCCGCCGGCCAAAGCGAAGCCCCGACCACCGCCGACCCGGGGCGGGACGAGCGGCAGGCCGCCTTCCTCGCCCGGGCCTACGGCCGGTACGCGCCCCGGATGGCCCTGGTCGGCGAGCTGATCGCGGCCCGCCACCCCGATCGGGAACCACACTGGTACCTCCAGCAGATGGCGGTGCTGCCCGCACTGCGCGGTCGAGGGCTCGGCGGCGCGATGCTGCGGCACCACCTCGTCCGGGCCGACGCCGACGGGATCGGCTGCTATCTGGAGGCGAGTTCACCGCGCAACCGTGCGCTCTACGAGCGGCACGGCTTCCGGCCCGAGGGCGAACCGATCCGGCTGCCCGACGGGGGCCCGGCACTGCAACCGATGTGGCGCGATCCCCACCGCGCCCCGAGCCCGGCCGGAACCTGAGCCCTGCCGGGAGGTGAGCCCCGCCGGGACCTGAGCCCCGCCGGGTGGTGACTCCGGCAGGATCTGCGCCGGCCGGGACCCGAGCCCCGGCCGCTCAGCCGCCCTCGTAACCTTCCCGGCCGGTGGACCGGGTACTGGCCAGCCAGATCCCGAAGCCCATCGCCAGCACGGCGGGCACCTCGACCAGGAGCCGGAGTCCGCCGACCGAGAGCGTCTCGTGGAACGCGGTCACCCCGATGACGATGCTGGCAACCGGATCCACCAGGGTGATCGAGGTGAGCGGCGCGGCCAGTGGGCCGTTCTGAAAGGCGTTCTGGTTCAGCGCCACCGAGGCGAACCCGACCACCGCCAGCGCGTACAGGTGCCAGTCGACCAATGTCGAGAGCGGGTCGTGAGCGACCCGCTCGGCGACGGTCTTCAACAGCGACGCGGTGCCGGCGTAGAGCAGCCCGCTGGCGATCCCGAGCAGCGTTCCCCGGAGGGCGCCGGTGGCCCGGTGGGCGAGGAGCAGACAGATCCCGACCAGGGCGCTGCCGATCAGCGCGACTCCGAGCCAGCCCATCATGGAGGGCTGGGCCACTCCCGCCCGAGGTCGGGCCGCACCGAGGAAGGCCGTGAGCCCCAGGACACAGACGGCGACCGCGGTGATGTCCCGGGGATGCGGCCGGCGGTGGTCGAGGGCCGCCTCCAGCGGGATCGCCAGGAACATCGCGGTGATCAGCAGGGGCTGGATCAGGGTCAGCGGCCCGAACCGGAGGGCGAGCGCCTGCAGGAGCGTACCGGTCAGGTCGGGGAGCTTGCCGAGCAGCCAACTCCGGCGACGCAGCAGCCGGATCAGCAACCGTGGGTCGGCCGTACCGTGTTGCGGTTCCCGTCGCGCGGCGCGCTGCTGTAGGGCGGCCCCGAAGGCGAAACAGACGGCGGAGCCGACCGCCAGCCCGATCGCCGCGATCATGCGGCGGTCCCGGCACCGAACCGCGGCACGCGCTCCGCATCCACACGGCTACGCTACGTGCTGAAGTGGCTGGTCACGGACCGTTCCGTCCCTGGTCGTCGGCCCCTTCCCCTGTCGTCCGAGCCGCCGGGTCCCCGCGACCGCGCTTGCCGGCTCAGGAGGCGAGCGTTCCGGCGGCCCTGCCGTCGTGCAGGGTGAGGTTGCGGCCGTTCGACGGGTCGAACAGGTGGATCTTCTCCAGGTTGAACCAGATCCGCTGGTTCCGCCCCTCGGTGACCGCGGACTCCGCCGACAGTCGGGTCACCAGGTTCGTCCCACCGCCGCCGAACCCGTCGGCGCCCACGTCGGCGGCGAGCTCCTCCAGCTCTGCCGCGCTGGCCCGCTCGCCCTCGACCGTCAGATAGACGTACTTGTCGGAGCCCATCGACTCGACGATCTCGACCGGCGCCTCGAACTCCATCCCCCGCTCCCGGGTCTGCTCGTCGACCAGGGCCGCGTCCTCGAAGTGCTCCGGACGGATGCCGAGGATCAGCTCCCGGGGTGCGTCCTCGGCCGCCAACTCGCGCCGCAGCCGGTCGCCGACGGGTACGTCGCCGATCGCCGTACGAAGCCTGCCGTCCTCGACCGCGGCGTGCAGGAAGTTCATCGACGGCGAGCCGATGAACCCGGCCACGAAGAGGTTGGCCGGCTGGTCGTACAGCTCCTGGGGCGGGCCGACCTGCTGCACCGCGCCGCCCCGCATGATCACGACGCGGTCGCCGAGGGTCATCGCCTCGGTCTGGTCGTGCGTGACGTACACCGTCGTGGTGCCGAGCTGCTTCTGCAACCGGGACACCACGGTACGCATCTGCACCCGCAGCTTGGCGTCGAGGTTGGAAAGCGGCTCGTCCATCAGGAACGCCTTCGGATTGCGCACGATCGCCCGGCCCATCGCCACCCGCTGGCGCTGCCCACCGGAGAGGTTCGCCGGCTTGCGGTCCAGCAGCGGGGTCAGCTCCAGCACCTTCGCCGCCTCGGCCACCTTCTGCTCGATGGTCGCCCTGTCCAGCTTGGCGAGCCGGAGCGGGAACGCCATGTTCTCCCGGACTGTCATGTTCGGATACAGGGCGTACGACTGGAAGACCATCGCGATGTCCCGGTCCCGGGGCGCCTTGTCGTTGACCCGCTCACCGTCGATGCGCAGCTCGCCGGAGCTGATGTCCTCCAGCCCGGCGATCATGTTCAGGGTGGTCGACTTCCCGCAGCCCGAAGGGCCGACCAGGATCACGAACTCGCCGTCGGCGATCTCCAGGTCGACGTCCCGGACCGCGACGGTCCCGTCCGGGAACCTCTTGCTCACCTTGTCCAGCACGATGTCAGCCACTGCGACCTCACCCCTTGACGGCGCCGGACGTCAGGCCCGACACGATGCGACGCTGGAAGAACAGCACGAACAGAATGATCGGAACCGTGATCACCACGGCGGCGGCGCAGATCGCCCCGGTCGGATCCTCGAACTGCGACTCCCCGGTGAAGAACGACAGCGCCACCGGTACCGTGCGGGACCGCTCGGTGGAGGTCAGCGAGATCGCGAAGAGGAAGTCGTTCCAGCAGAAGATGAAGACCAGGATCGCGGTGGTGAAGACCCCGGGCGCGGCCAGCGGCGCGATCACCCGGCGGAACGCCTGCCCCGAGGTGGCGCCGTCCATCTTGGCGGCCTTCTCCAGATCCCACGGGATCTGCTTGAAGAACGCCGAGAGCGTGTAGATGGCCAGCGGCAACGAGAAGGTGATGTACGGCAGGATCAGCCCCGGCCAGGTGTCGAAGAGCCCGAGCGACCGCTCGATCTCGAACAGCGGCGAGACCAGCGAGACCTGCGGAAACATCGCGATCAGCAGGGAGACCCCGACCAGGGCCCGCTTACCCGGAAAGTCCAGCCGGGCCACCGCGTACGCGGCCATGGTGCCGAGCACCACCGCGACGGCGGTGGCGATCAGGGCGATCCCGATGGAGTTGCCCAGGGCCCGGACGAACTGGTTGGTGGAGAAGATCGTGCGGTAGTTGTCCAGGGTCCACTCCCGGGGGATGAAGTTCCCGTCGGTGAGCGTGCCGGTGGTCTTGAACGACAGCGAGGCGATCCACAGCACCGGGACCAGCGCGAAGACCACCACCACGAGGTCCAGCAGCCCCCACCGCCACTTCGCCGTGGCCGTGGTGTCGATAGCAGCCATTAGCGCCTCCTTCCGATCGCGACTGCGGGGCTCCGCTTCGCTGCGCTCCTCGCGCTCACCCAGCGCCTCCTTCCGATCGCGACTGCGGGGCTCCGCTTCGCTGCGCTCCTCGCGCTCACCGGCGGCTTCCCTCGTCCGGGCTGCCCGGGGCAGCGGTGCCGAACAGTTTCACGAAGACGAACGCGATGATCGCCACGGCCAGGAAGATCAGTACCGACATGGTCGACCCGATCCCGAGGTTGAGCCCGCGCATCAGGTTGTTGTAGGCGAGCATCGACACCGACGAGGTCTCGTTCGACCCACCCGTCAGGACGAAGATGTTGTCGAAGACCCGGAACGCATCCAGGGTGCGGAACAGCAACGCCACCAGGATCGCCGGCTTCATCACCGGCAACATGACCTTGGTGAACCGCTGCCAGGCGGTGGCGCCGTCCATCGAAGCCGCCTTGAGCAGGTCCTCCGGCACCAGCGCCAGACCCGCCATCAGCAGCAACGCCATGAACGGGGTGGTCTTCCAGATCTCCGCCAGCATGATGATCGCCAGCGCGCTGGCCCGTTCGGTCAGCGGCGCCCCCTCACCGAAGAGGTTGGCCAGGTATCCGGTGCCGGGGGTCCAGGCGTACCGCCAGGAGAAGGCCGCGACCACCGTGACGATGCCGTACGGGATCAGCGCCGAGGTGCGGACCAGGCCGCGCCCGACGATGGTCCGGTGCATCACGACGGCCAGTCCCATGCCCAGCACGAGTTCGACGGCGACCGTCACGACGGTGATCAGCATCGTCACCCCGAACGCGGTCCACCAGTAGTCGTTGGTCAGTACGGTGACGTAGTTGGTCAGGCCGATGAACTCCCGCTCCTCCGGAAACTTGAGGTCGAAGCGCTGCAACGACAACCAGACGGAGTAGAGGATCGGATAGGCGGTCACCGCCAGCATCACCAGCGCGGCCGGGGCGCAGAGCAGCCAGCCCAGCCTGCGCTCGGCCCGCTTCCCCTCGCTGCGCGCCGTCCGACCGGTCCGGCCGCGCCGGGGCGCCGGCACCGTGCCGGCCCGGTCCACCGGGGTCGAGGTCTCGGTCTCGGTGCTCACGGCAGCACCCCCTTGGAGTCGAGCGCGTCCTGCGTCGCCTCGCGCATCCGGTCCGCGGTCTCCTCCGGTTCGATCGACGACGGCGGGGAGAGCATCGCCGACAGCACCGTCGAGATGTTCTGGTACGCCGGGCTGCGCGGCCGGGTCGCCGGATCCTTCAGCTCCTCGAGGATGGTGTCCCGCATCGGGTACGCCTCGGCCATCTCCGGCTCGGCGTAGACGCTCTCGATCGTCGGCGGTACCCCGTCGTTGATCGCGGAGAACTTCTGGTGTTCGGCGTTGCGCAGGCAGGCCGCGGCGTCGAAGGACTCGTCGGGATGCCGGGTGTACCGGCTGACTCCCAGGTTGAACCCGCCGATCGTCACCTTGCTCGGCATCTGCGGGTCCACGCCCGGATAGCGGGCCCACTTGACCTTCTTCGCCAGCTCCGGATCCGCCTCCTGCATGGCCGGATAGACGAACGGCCAGTTGAGTTGGAAGGCGCCGGCCCCGGACTGGAAGTCGAGCCGCGCCTGGTCCTCGATCGTGTTCGAGAACGAGGAGGTGGTGATCCCGGCGGTGGCGAAGTTCCGCAGCACCTCCAGCGCCCGGACGGCACCGTCGTCGAAGACCGCCTTGCTGCCGTCGTCGTTGATGATCTGGCCACCGGCGCTGGCCACCAGGGTGTTGTAGAGGACGACGAGCCCCTCGTACTGGGCGCCCATCGTGATCACCCGGTACGGCTTGCCCTGTCCCCGCAGCTCCTGGGCCATCCGGATCATCTCGTCCCAGGTCTTCGGCGGCTCCGGCACCAGGTCGGAGCGGTACCAGAGGAGCTGCACGTTGGTGTTCTTCGGAGCGGCGTAGAGCCTGCCCTCGTACCGGGCGGTCTCCAGCGGACCGGCCAGGGTGCCGCGCTCGGCCTCGGCCCGGCGCTCACCGGTCCACTCCAGCAGCCAGCCCGCACTGGCGAACTCCTGGGTCCAGGTGACGTCCAGGCCCAGGATGTCCATGCCCGAGTCCTCGGCGGCCAGCCGCCGGACCAGCTGCACCCGCTGATCGTCGGCGGCCCGGGGCAGCACCCGGTACGCGATCCGGTACCGTCCGCCCGCCTGGGCGTTGCAGTCGTCGACCACCTTCTGGATGTTCTGTTCGGTGGTGTAGTAGAGGTTGATCGTCGGGATGCCGCCGTCGTCACCGGAGCCGCAGGCGGCGAGGGGGCCCAGCAACGTCAGCATCGTCAGCGCGGCCGCGAGCCGGAACCGGCGGCCTCGGCCCGGGCCGACCCGCTCGGGCTCAGTCATCGCCACACCCCGCTGCCCGCCCGGCCGTTCCGCCGACATCGGCCTCCGCCGACCATGTCCACCGGTGGCAGCCCACCGACCGCCTGTCGCGCGCCTGGTGACCGCTCATCGCGCCGTCCTCCCTCTCCACGACGGCCGGGGCGGAGCCGTCCCGGCACACGGCGAAAAGCACCCCGCCACCAGCCGCAGCGAACCACCGGACCGGGCGTAGGTGTCGAGTACCCCCTCTGCCCCGCGACCCAGCGGCCGAAACATCGACAGCGCTCGGCGCCGACGGCCGTCGAGCCGCCCGCGGAGCCGATTCCGGTCCACTGTCGTATTCCCGCTGGCCGACGCCTCCGCTACCGTGGGTGCTACCTCCGGCGCCAGCAGGTCGCCGTCGATGCCGACCCGTCTGGGGAAGTCGATGCCGACCCGTCTGGGGGAGTTGGCCACGCCGACACGCCTGAAGAGCACGCCGACCCGCCTGAAGAGTTGGCCACGTCGCCGACGACGCGTCTAGGTCCGGCCCTTGGGCACGGCCGGCTCCGACAGGCGAAACGCGCCCCGTCCCCACGATCCTTCGCCCGGGATCGTCTGCAAGAGGAGGTGCCGCCGTGCGGAACACCCGGGAACTGACGCTGTCCTTCGAGGTCAGCGGGCCACCACCGGTCAAGACCGAGGCACTTTCGATCTTCGCGGCCGGGCATCGGCAGGCCGCCCGGGTCCGTACGCTGCTCCAGGCCGCCTGCGCCGCGGCGCAGCGCAGCGGCTGGACCGCGTTGACCGAGCCGGTCGCCCTGGAGATCGTCCTGCGTTGCCCGCCGGGCCGCCGAACCTCCGACGCGGCGACCCTGATCGGCGGGATCGGCGCCGTGCTCCAGGACAAGAAGCGGGCCGCCGACATCGGCCTCGCCCACCTCGGGGTGCTCGCCGACGTCGCGCTCTACGTGGACGACCGGCAGATCCAGCGGGTCTCGTACCGGGAGGAGCCGGCCGAGGAGATGTCGTACCTGGTGCGGGTGACCAGCCTGCCCCCGGTGGTGTGAGCGGGTCGCCGGCGGGGAAGACGTCGGCACCGGTGCGCCGGATCCGGTTTGGCCGCCACCGGGCGCTGGGTACGCGTCGGTGACCGACGGGTGACGGGGACCGACGGGCAACGGCACCGGCGACGAGAGGAGCGGCCATGTCGGAGCCATACGTCACGCTCGACCCGACCGGGCTCGACCCGGCGCGGCAGCACCTGCGGGGGCCCCTGGAGGAACAGCTCAGCTCCGCGCTGCGCGCGGCGACCGACCGGGTCCGGGCCGACTACGCCGGTGAACCGGTCGAGGAGGTCTGTCGGCGGCTGCTCGACGAGACCCGGGCGGGGCTGCATCCCGACATCGCCGACGGATTCACCCCGGACATGGACGAGTTCTGCCGGGTGGCCGTGGCGATCGTCCGCCGGGACGCCTCCGGATCCCCCTGACCGTGCCCGGGGACCGGTGACCGCGCCGGGGACCGGCAAGATCGACGACTGTCGGCGTAGGGACGCTGGCCGTGCGGCTCCGGCCTCCGTACACTCAGTGCGCCGTCACGGCCGACCGTCCGCGTCCCGCGTCCGCTGCACCCGATCCGGTCGATCTCTACGGGAGGCCCAGTGCCCGCGCTGCCGTCCAGTGTGCCCGCCGCGGTGCTCGACACCACCTCCACTGCCCTGCTGACCACCGCCGAGACCGGCGAGGTGACCTGGTACAACCGGGCGGCGCAGCGACTCGGCCAGCTGATCGGCGCGGACATCGGCTCGCTGCCGTTCGGCACGGCCACCCCGGACGGGCCGCCGGTCGAGCTGCGCTGCCTGACCGCCGACGGCGCGGTCCGGCACCTGCGGGTGACGTGCCGACGGCTGCCGTCGCTGCCGCGCGCCGCCGCGGAGCCGGACGGCCGGTTGGTGTACGAGCTGGCCGACGTCACCGAGCAGCGCGCCGACCGGCGCCGTGCCGACGACTACGCCTGGCGGCTGTCCCACATCGAGCAGCTGGCCCGGGTCGGCACCTGGGAGTGGCACCTCCCCACCGACCAGGTGGTCTGGTCACCCACCCTGAAGGCCATGATCGGGCTGGACCCGGAGACCGCGCTCGACTACCCGACCTACCGGACGATGGTGCATCCGGACGACCTCGGAGTGATCGAGGCGACGCTGGAGCAGGCGATCCGGGAGGCAAACTCGTTCACCTACACCCATCGGATGTACCTGGCGAACAGCCGCCAGATGCGCGTCCTGGAGTGCTACGGCGAGGTCTTCACCGACGAGTCCGGCCGACCGCTGCGGATGCTCGGCACCGCACACGACATCACCGAGATCCGGCAGGTCCAGGACGAGCTGGCGTACCTGGCCGAACACGACCCGCTGACCGGGCTGCCGAACCGGCGGGCCCTGACCGCCCGGATGAGCGAGCTGACCGGCGGCGACGCGGCGCCGGCCGCACTGCTCCTGATCGACATCGACAACTTCAAGGACATCAACGACCTGCGCGGGCACGCCATCGGCGACGAGGTGCTCCGGCTGCTGGCCCGGCTGCTCCCCGACCACCTGCCCGCCGAGGCGGTACTCGGCCGGCTCGGCGGGGACGAGTTCGCCGTCCTGCTGCCCTGCTGCGACGCCGACCGGGCACTCGCGGTCGGGGCCGGGCTCTGCGACCTGGTCGCCCGTACCCCGCTGGCGGTGCGCGGCGAGCCGCTGCGGGTCACGTTGAGCATCGGCGCCGCCCCGCTGGACGCCGCCGACGACGACGCGCTGTTGCTCGCCCACGCCGACCTGGCGCTGTACCAGGCCAAGGGCGAGGGCCGCAACCGGGCCCGACTCTTCGCCCCGGAGCAGCAGCGGCTGGCCGCCCAGCGGGTCGACCTCGTCTCCCGGGTACGGCGTGCGCTGGACACCGGCCAGCTGCAGCTCGACGCCCAGCCGATCATCGACCTCGGCGACGACCGGGTACGCAGCTACGAGCTGCTGATGCGGGTTCGCGACGACCAGCACCGGCAGATCGGCCCGGGCGACTTCCTGCCGGCGTTGGAGAGCGGTGACATGATTTACGAGCTGGACCGCTGGGTGGTGGAGACGGCCACCCGCGCACTCGCCTCGGCCCGGGCCGCCGGGGTGGAGCTGCGGCTGGACGTGAACATCTCCAGCCGTTCACTGGAGGACCCGAGCTTCGGGGACTGGGTGGTCGGCACCCTGGCCGCCGTCGGCGTACCGGCGACCCAGCTCGGGCTGGAGATCACCGAGACCACCGCCATCGCCAACCTGGCCGCGGCCCGCCGGCTGGCCTCGACGCTCACCTCGGCCGGCTGCCGGTTCAGCCTGGACGACTTCGGTGCCGGGTACGGCTCCTTCGTCTACCTCAAGCACCTGCCGTTCACCGCCGTGAAGATCGCGGGCGAGTTCGTCCGGCAGGCGGACCACGGCGGTTCCGACCCGATTCTGATCGACGCGGTGGTCAGGGCCGCGCACGGGCTCGGAATGCGGACGGTCGCCGAGCACATCGACCGGCCCGAGCTGGTGCCGGTGCTGCGCGGACTCGGCGTCGACCGGGGCCAGGGATACCACCTGGGCCGCCCGGAGCCGCTGCGTGAGCTGATGGCCCGCACCATCGCCCGGGGCGGGGTCTCCGCGACCACCACCCGGTAGCCGCACACCGTCCCGGGCCGCTAGCCGACGGCCAGCGCCACCACCTCGTCGGCGCAACCCCAACCCAGGGTGACGCCGGCCCCGCCGTGCCCGTAGTTGTGGATCAGCCGGGCCGGTCCGGCCAGCCCGGAGGCGTCCTCGGCCAGCCGGGCTCCGCCGAGCCGGCCGGGCCGCAGCCCGGCGAGCTGCCCGAGCACCGGCGCTCCGGCCAGCTCCGGGACCAGTGCGACGCATCGGGCCAGGATCGCCGCCCCGACCTCGTCGTCCGGTCCGGTCTCCGTCCGGTACGGCTCGAAGGTGCCACCCAGCACCACGTCCCGGCTGCGCGGGTGTACGTAGGTGATGCCGGCCGGGTTCTGCTCGTCGCGTACCGAGGCGGTCAGGCCGGGGTTGCCGACCAGCACGATCCGGCCCCGGATCGGGTGCACGGCCGGATCGTCGGCGAGTTTCCCGGCGGCCAGCCCGGTCGCGTTGACCACCAGCGGTGCCCGCCGCGCCGACGGCAACGCCTCGGTGGCGATCCCGGGCACGTCGGCGAGCCGGTCCACCCGGTACCGGCGCACCGGCACGTCCCGCCGGGCGAGCCGGTCGACCAGCCACTCCAGGTACGGGCCCATCTCGACGGTCGGCACGGTGAACCGCCACTGTCCGGCGTACCCGGGCGGGGGTGCGACGGCCCGGAAGTCGGGCACCGCCGGGGCCCACCACGGATCCCCGGTGACCGGCTCGCGCAGCAGCATCCGGGTCGGTCGCATCACCACCCCCGGCACCGCCTGCCGGGCCTGTCCGGCGAGCACCTCGAAGGTGCGCCGCGCCCAGCCCAGCACCCGGGAATCGCCACTGGTCCGGGTCGGGTACCAGACCGCGGCGGCGACCCGGGAGACGGTGTCGGCGGGCTCGTCGGCGCTCAGCACCGCCACCCGGGCACCGGCCTCGGCCAGCCGTATCGCGGTGGTCAGACCGACCACCCCTGCGCCGAGCACCACGACGTCCCGCATCCGACCAGCCTGCCGGTCGATACTGCCGGTGACAACCTCCCGCAGGGTAGTCGAAATATCACTCCAAGTCCATACAGGAAGACCCCTAAACCGCGCTGGAAGCCCGTAAGTAAATAAACTCGCTTGACGAGGGATCAATGAGGGTTTCTGCGCATGAAAGGTACGACTATGCTCGGGACCGTGAAGGAAGAGATGGACCGCGATCTCGGCGCTTCCACCCGGACCCAGCGCTACGTGGTGGTGTCCGAGGTCGTCGTCGAGGTGGAGAACGACTACCGGCTCCGGGCGGCGGCGCTGGCCAAGCTGGATGCGGTGGCGTCCAGCACCCCCGAGGGTCTGGAGCGGATGCGCAGCCGCATCGAGGGTGACACCGCGGTCGCGCTCGACTTCCTCACCGATCCCGTCGCCGCCATCGCCGCCGCAGACGGCATCCGCGCACACGGCCACGGCATCCGGGTGCGGCGCTACCTCCCCCGGGACGACGGCGACGGTGGCCCCGGTGGCGAGGAGCGGTGACCGCTCGCCGATCGCGTTCGACCGGTCCTGTGACGCGATGACCGCGCCCCCCGGAGCGAGCCGGTTCCTGCCCGGCCCTACCGGGGCAGGATCCGCTCGACCAGCAGCGGGACGAGCCGGTCGGCCTGGTCGTCGAGATAGAAGTGCCCGCCGGGCAGCGAATGCACGTCGAGCCCGGCGCTGGTGTGCACCACCCAGCGACGCGCGTCGGCGGTGGTGAAGGTGTGGTCCCGGTCCCCGACGATCGCGGTGACCGGACAGTTCAGCGGCTCACCGGCCGCATACTGATAGGTCTCGATCAGCCGCAGGTCGCTCCGGACCATCGGCAGGGTCAACTGCCGAATCTCGTCGAGTTCCAGCAGTTCCACGCCGGCGCCGCCGAGTTCCCGGAGGTAGGCGAGCACCCCGTCGTCGTCGCGCAGGTGCACCCCGATCGACCGCCGGGCCGACGGCGCCGGACCGGCCGACGCGAAGAGTCGGCGAACCGTCAACGAGTCGCTGTTCCGTAGCCGGCGGGCCACCTCGAAGGCGACCACGGCACCCATGCTGTGCCCGAAGAAGACCACCGGCCCGGTCAGTTCCCGCTCGACCGCCGCGACGATCTCGTCGACCAGTACCGTCATCTCCTCGATGACCGGCTCGCCGTACCGGTTCTGCCGGCCGGGATACTGGACCGCGACCACCTCGATCGGGTCGGGGACGAGTTCCGCGAAGCGCCGGTATCCGGCCGCCCCGCCGCCCGCGTGTGGAAAGCAGACCAGCCGGACCGTGGCCCGGGGTGCGGCTCCGAAGCGGAGGAACCAGGCGTTCGTGACCCTGCCGTACGTGCTCACCGGTGCAGCCCTTTCCCGTGCTGGAGTGTGCTCTGGCGGAGCCGGACGGTCACCCGTTCTCCTTCGTACCCGGTCCTGACCGGCTGCCGAACGTCCGGTCCAGCGCCGCGTACCGCTCGTCGGCCGTCTCCTCGTCGGCGGCCTGCTCCAGGGCGAGTGCCCGGACCAGGTCGTGGAAGAAGTACCGGGCCTGGCTCGAACCGTCGACCTGGGTGACGTCGAGCAGTCGGGCGTCGACCAGTTGTTCCAGCAGTTCCCGCGCGGTGGCGAGGGTGACGTCGAGCAGCACCGCGGCGGTCCAGATGGCGAACCGGGGCGCGTCCAACAGGGCCAGCAGCCGGAAGGCGCGCCGGGCCGGCTCGCCCAGGCCCTGCAGGCTCAGCGCCACGCTGGCCCGGACCTCCAGGTCGCCGATCCGGAGTTCGTCGAGCCGGCGGCGCTGACTGGAGAGCCGGTCGGCGAGCCGGGCGAGCCGCCAGTGCGGCTTCGCGGTGAGCCGGGCACCCGCGATGCGTACCCCGAGCGGCAGGTGGCCGCAGAGTTCGACGATGCGTACCGCGGCCTCCGGCTCGGCTGCCACCCGGGCGGCACCGACGATCTTGGAGAGCAGCTCCAGCGCCTGCTGGTGTTCGAGGACGTCCAGGTCGATCAGGGGTACGCCCTCCAGCGCCGCCAGCCGGGCCCGGCTGGTCACCATCGCCGCGCAGGTCGGGCTCTCCGGCAGCAGCGGGCGCACCTGCTGCTCGCTGGCGGCGTTGTCGAGCAGCACCAGCACCCGGCGCCCGGCCAGCCGGCTCTGGTAGAGCTGGATCCGTTCCGCCATCGACGGCGGGACCTCGGACGCCTCGGTGCCGAGCGCCCGCAGGATGGTGCCGAGCAGATCGGCGGGGTCCGCCGGCTGCGGTCCGGCACCGCGCAGGTCGAGATAGATCTGCCCGTCCGGGTACGACGACCGCAGCAGGTGGCCGACGTGGATCGCCAGGGCCGTCTTGCCCAGCCCGGCCATCCCGCCGATGACGCAGGCGAGCCGCCGCCCGCCGTTGTCCGCCCGGGTCCGCAGCAGCGCGACCACCTGGGCGGCCTCCCGGTCGCGGCCGGTGAAGTCGGCGACATCCGGAGGGAGCCGGGCCGGCAGCGGCTCGGCCGGGGTGTGCCGGACGACCACCCGGGCCTCGGATGCCGGCAGGGTGAGCGACGGCTCGGCGGCCAGGATGGACTTGTGCAGGTCCTGTAGTTCGCGTCCCGGATCGATGCCGAGTTCCTCGGCCAGCAGGTGCCGGTAGTCCTGGTAGCTGGCCAGCGCGTCGGCCTGCCGACCGCAGCGGTAGAGCGTCAGCATGAGCTGGCTGCGCAACTGCTCGCGCAGCGGTTCCACGGCGACCAGTCCGGTCAGTTCGACGACCAGCCGCCCGTGCTGGCCGAGCGCCAGTTCGGCGTCGATCCGGTCGCCGAGCACGGCCAGCCGCGCCTCCTCCAGGCGGGGCCGCTCCGCGTCGCTGAGGAACTCGGTCACCCCGGCGAGGGCGGGACCGCGCCAGAGCGCGAGGGCGCCGCGCAGCGCCGCGGCGGCGTCGGCCGGCCGACTCTCGGCGAGAGCGTCCCGGCCGCGCGCCGCGAGTTGCTCGAAACGCACCAGGTCGAACCGCTCGGGCGCGACCCGAAGTACGTAACCGGGGCGCTGCCGGACGATCTCGGCGTCCGGGGCGAGCTTGGCGCGCAGCCGGGAGACGTACGTCTGGATCTGCGCGGCGGCGGTGACCGGCGGGTCGTCCCCCCAGAGCACGACGGCGAGTCGCGAGTCGGAGACCACCCGCCCCCGCGCCAGCAGCAGTACGGCGAGCACGGTGCGCACCTTGGACGCGCTGAGCTCGACCACGCCGGTCGAGTCGACCACCTCGACCGAGCCGAGGATCCGGAATTCCATCCCCCTCGACCGGGAATGGTCGGCCAGCTCCGGGTCGGTGGGATCGGGCGGCGCCGGAGTCGGCGGGGTTCCGAACATCAGGACCTCCGGTGAGCGCGAGGAGCGTAGCGCAGCGGAGCCCCGCAGTCGCGAACGGACGCAAGCCGCCCGCCGCGGCTCATCGGAAGTCCTTGCCGTGGCCCACCGCGAGCGGCCGGCCGACGGCGCGGTAGCGGCGCCGCGTCTCGATGTCCAGGTCCTCGTAGACCGGGTCGAGGGCGTCGGCCATGAACAGCTCCCGCATCAGCGCCCGCTGCACCTTGCCACCGGGCGACTTGCGGACCTTGCCGGGGCGCAGGAAGGCCACGTTGGCCACCCGCACCCCGAAGCATCGGCTGAGCCAGTCCTTGACGGCGCGGGCCAGTGACGACAGCGTGGCCGGGTCGACCGGCTCCGCCTGGACCTCGTGCAGGACGACGATCTCCTGCCGGGGCGACGGCACCGCGAAGACCGTACCGGTCAGGTCGGCGAAGCGGGTGTCGGAGATGCGTACCGCCTTCTCCATGTCGTGCGGGTAGAGGCTCCGCCCGCCGATGACGAGCATCTCCCGCATCCGACCCAGCACGTAGAGCTCGGCACCGGCCCAGACCCCGAGATCACCCGTGCGCAGGTAACCGCCCTCGCCGTCGGCGGTGGTCGCCCCGAAGACCCGGTCGCTCTCCACCGCCCGCCGCCAGTAGCCGCGGGCCACGCTCCGGCCCCGGATCCAGATCTCGCCGAGTCGCCCGTCGGGTAGCACGGCGGCGGTGTCCGGGTCGACGATCCTGACGTCGAGACCGTTCACCGTGCCACTGCTGACGAGCGATCTCGCCGTGGCCGCATCGGCCGCCGCCGGCAACAGAATGTTCTGTTCCAACCGGCTCGGATCGAACCTTTCCAATGCGAGCGGACGACCGGGGCGGGTACCGGACACGAACAGTGTCGACTCGGCGATGTGATAGCCCACCCGGACCGCCTCGCGACGGAAGCCGGCCGGCGCGAACCGGTCGGCGAATTCGATCAGGGGCTCGGGTTCGATCGGGTCGGCGCCGCCGACGCAGGCGTGCTCCCAGCGGGTCAGGTCCACGCCCCTGACCTGCTCGTCGGTCACCTCCCGCGCACACAACCGGTACGCGAAGCCGGGTGCGGAACTGAGCCGTACATCGTATTTGTCAATAGCTTTCAACCAGCGGACCGGATCAGTAAAGAAATCGTCGGCCGCCATGAGCACGGTGGTGGCACCGCGATAGAGCGGTTCGAGCAGCATTTCGATCAGGCCGGCACCGTCGTGCAATGGCAGCCACCCAAGGGAACGGTCCTCGGGCGTCAGGGAAAAAGCGTCCCGTAATATCTCGAAGTTGTGCGTCAGGTTGCCATGGCTGATCATTACGCCTTTCGGATCGCTCGTGGAGCCCGTGGTGTAGCGCAGCAGCGCGAGCCCGCCCGGACTGATGTGTGTAGGGCCGTCCCACGCACCCGGGGCGGCCGGCCCGGCGATGTCGGTGGCGGTACACAGCAGCCGGTCCAGCCCGTCCTGACTCATCCAGTCCGAGACGGTGACCAGGCTCGCGCTGTCGGTCAACACGATGCGCGGATCGGAGTCCAGCGCTATCCCGGTGGCCCGCATGAGGTGGTGCTTGTCCCCGTTGGGCAGCGGGGCCGGCACCGGCACGATCCCGGCGTACATGCAGCCCAGGATGCTTTTGACGAACTCGAGGCCGGTCGGATAGAGCAGCAGTGCCCGATCACCCGGACGGCACCGGTCCCGCAGGCGGCCGGCCAACTCCCGGGCTGCCCGGTCCAGCTCGCCGTAACACAAAGATTCCGAATGCTCCTCACGTTCGCCCCAGCGGAGGAGGACAACAGCCTCCCGGTCCGGATCCTGGTCGGCGCGTCGGGCGACCCGCTCCACCAAACCCACGATTCCCACCCGCATTTCCCCCCAAAATGTTGGCTACGGGAAGCGTGGCCAACCACGGCGGACCACCCAATGAGCGACAGGCTCCGGGGGCCACGACCGCGGACGCCAGATCTCCCCAAACGCTCACGGACGGTTCCGCCTACGATATCGGTGCACGCATATTCAATCAAGTCAGGTTGGAGACACCGATAAGAACTTTGCGCGAAGCATCTGGAAAACATCCTGCCACTTATCAGGCCCGGTCTTTACTACCGAAAAGTAACCTCGTTCCACGTTGCCGCAATGTCCCGCTCACCAGGGCAATTGGCCCGGTTCGGTCGGGACACTTCCACTTCTTTGTCGAAGCAGACAACATAGGCGGGCGTCGCGGGGATACGGTCGCGTATCTATAAGACAAGACAGTTTCACATTCTCGTCCGTAACCGGGCGATCCATGGCCGGAACGGGCCCTGCGGCGGAGTCGGGAAATAGCGGACGCGCCACGCGAGAAGCCCGCCCGGGCGGCCATGGGGCTGCCGGAGGCGGGCTCCGCTTGTTGGGTCAGACGTTTCGACTCGCCGGGTCAACCGTTTCGGCTAACTGAGTCAACCGTTTCGGCTACTTGGTCAGGCGTTCGACGGCTCCGCCATCGCGACCGCGATCTGCCGAGGGCCGGTGAACGGCTCGCGACCGTGCGCCGCGAGCATGTTGTCCACCACCAGCACGTCGTCGTACTGCCAGTCGAACCGTACGGTCGCGGCCCGGTAGCAGTCGCGCAGGTGGGCGATGACGTCGTCCGGGATCCGCGCCCCGTCGCCGTAGTAGGTGTTCGTCGGCAGGTCCTCCTCGTCGAACATCTCCAGGACCCCCTCCCGGACGTCCTTCGGCAACGTCGTCACGTGGAAGAACGTCGCGTGGTTGAACCACACCGTCTCGCCACTGACCGGATGTGTGTGCACCGGCTTGCGGACCGCCCGGGTCCGCAGCCCGCCGCCGTCCCGCCACTCGGTCTCGATCCCGTTGCCGGCGCAGTACTCGGCGACGGCCACCCGGTCGTCGGTGTTGAAGATCTGCTGCCAGGATGTGCCGAACGAGCCGTGGAAGTTGCGCACCACCATCCAGCCCCGCCGGACGAACTCCTCCCGGATGGTCGGGTCGATCGCCCGATACACCTTGCGGATGTCGGCCAGCGGGGTCGCGCCCCGGGTGGCCGGCGCCTGGCGGCAGTAGAAGTAGAGGGTGAGCGGCCACACCGCCTGATAGGAGTTCTCGTTGTGCAGGAAGATCTCCTCTTCCGGCGGATAGTCGGTCGAGGTGTAGACCTGGCCCTTGATGGTGCTACGCGGCGAGGAGCGCTCCGAATAGGTCAGCGGCGGGCCGGAGAGCGCGCGTACCACCGCGTCGAAGCCGTCGACGCCGCCGACGGAGAAGCCGCGCAGCAGCAGCGCACCCCGCTCGTTGAGAATCCTCCGCAGGCCGGCGCGCTCGGCCCGGATCAGCTCCCCGATCTCGGCGCCGGCCGACTCGCGGGTGACCAGGTGCGGCATTGTTCCGGTGTCAGTGGTGGAGAGAGTCATGGTCGGAGTCCTTCGTCTGGACGAGCCCGCGGTTCAGGTCGGGAAAGGATCAGTCGGACATCGCCACCAGGACCCGACGCCGTCCGGTGAACGGGCGCCGGCCGTGGCCGACCAGTACGTTGTCGATCAAGAGCACGTCGCCCTGCCGCCAGTCGACGTCGACGGCGCTCTCCAGCCCACGGTCGCGGACCTGGATGACGTACTCGTCCGGGATCGGGGTGCCGTCGGCAAAGGTGACCGACTGCGGCAACTCGTCGGGCGGGAGCACCTCGGCCAGCGACTTCGCGGTCTCGTCACCGAGCGCCGCCGGGTGCCACTGGTCCGACTGGTTGAACCACACCTCGGTCCCGGTCACCGGGTGCCGGGTGGTGGACGGGCGGTCCTGGGTGACCCGCAGCCCGCCGTCGGGCTTCCACTCCCAGCTCGCCTCGGTGCTGCTCAGGAACGCCTCGACCTCGTCCCGGTCGGCGGTCTCGAAGGTGTCCTGCCAGCTCTTGCCGAGGCCGAAGCCGTCGTGCAGGTTCTGGGTGTAGCGCACCCCGCCGGCGTACGCGGCGCGTACCTCCGGGTCCAGGGACTCCAGCCACCGGACACCGTCGACCACCGGAGTGGCGCCGCCGGTCTCCGCGGCCGTGTGGCAGAAGAACATCAGCCGGGACGGCCACTGGTGCGCGTACGACAGCTCGTTGTGCATCGAGATGGTGAACTCGGGCGGGTACTCGGTGGAGGTGTAGACGTTCTTCCCCACCTTGGTGCGCGGCGAGTTGCCGTGCACGTACGCCAGGCGGTTGGGCAGCAACCGGTCCATGACCGGGTCGAGCGTCTCCTCCGTCACCTGGAAGCCCCGGAAGACCAGCGCCTTCTCCGCGGTCAGCAGCTCTGCCAGGTCCGGCGAGGTCGAAAGGTAGTCGACCAGCCCCTGCGGGCTCGCCTCGACCCCGGCGGCCGCCGGGTCGATCTCCATCGGTCTCCAGGTCTGGTGACCTTCCATCGGACTCTCCCTTCGAGGGGACTCCCGCGAAGGTGGAGACCGGTAGCGGGAATCGGAAGGTAATGCGTCGGTGACACAGCCGTCATCCAGTCCAAGGATGAGGGCAAGATCTATACTTTCTCGATACTGCGGCCATCAGACCGCTCGACGCCGGCTCCACCGCTCCCGGACCAGTCGGCTGCCGGCCGGACGATGTCGTTGCGGCCCGGCGCGGCGTGCCGGCCGAGCCGGCGGACGAGCCGAGCGTTGTCCGGGGACTTGACGATGCCCCGCACCGCCGGACTGACCAGGGCGAGAAGCACCAGCGAGGCCATCACCGCGCTCAGACCCAGCACCGTCGCCCGGACCCCGGCACCGCCCAGCAGCACCCCGCCGGCCAGCGCGCCGAGGAAGTTCGCCCCCGAGGCGAGCAGCGTGGCGACGGCGCCGATCCGGCCCATCATCGGGTCCGGGGTGATCCGTACCATGTAGACCCCGCCGACCACGTTGAACAGACCGCCGACGTAGCTGTTGACGGCGAAGATCACCGCCAGGCTGACCGGATCGGTGGTGAACGCCATCAGCGGCACCGTCAGCGCCCAGGCCGCCAGCCCGCCCACCACCAGGGTCCGCAGGGTGGCCCGGCGCATCCACCACATCCCGCTCAGCGCGCCGAGCATCCCGCCCACCCCGCTGGCTCCGATCACCGCACCGACCAGCGCGGCCGAACCGCCACCGTTGCGGATGGTGACCATCAGGGTCAGGGTCAGCGCCTGGAAGACGGCGTTGCTGACCGCGACGTAACCCAGCACGGTACGCAGGAAGCGCTGCTGCCAGAGCCAGGCAACGCCCTCGGCGATGTCGGCGCGCAGCGTACCGCGGCCCGCCGGCCGGGTCTGCTGGAAGGGTCGCCGGATCAGCAGCAACGCCAACAGCGAACCGAGGTGGGCGACCGTGGTGAACAGGAACGGCGCCCACCTGGCAGCGGTGAAGAGGAGGCCGCCCAGCGGCTGGCCGATCAGCACCGCCGCCCGGCCACGGGTCTCGTTCTGGGTCAGCGCGGCCGGCAACTGATCGGCCGGGACCAGGTGCCGGACGGCGGCCCGCTCGGCAAGCTGGTAGAAGACGGTCAGGCTGGTCTGCACGAACGCCACGACCATGAGCTGGGGCACCCAGACCCGATCGAACAGCACCGCCACCGCGACGCTGCCGGTGGCGACGAGACAACCCAGGTCACAGAGGATCATCATCCGGCGCCGGTCCCAGCGGTCCACGAACGCGCCCGCCGGCAACTGCACGAGCAGGTGCGGCAGCAGCGCGGCGGCACCGACCAGGCCCGCGTTGCCGGCCGAGCCGGTGTACCAGAGCACCAGCATCGGGTACGCGATCGAGGTGATCCGCGCCCCGATCAGGGTGCCGGCCGCCCCGGTCCAGAGCAGCAGGAAGTCCCGGTTACGGCGCAGCGGGACGCTCGGCACGGGCGGCCCGCCGGGATCCGCGGGCGGCCCGCCGGGATCGGACGGCACCGCCACACCGGGCGGCGCCGACGAGGCGGTGGACGGCGCCGACGGCGCACCGCGCGGCACCGCCCCGCCGGATGGCGGGGCGGGCTCCTCCACGAGGCTCACGAGCCGGTCCCTGGCGGTTCGCCGACCGGACCACGACGGCACCACTCCAGTACCGCCATCGCGCTGTGCAGCTTGTTCTCCGCCTGCTCGAAGGCGATGCTCGCCGGCCCGTCCAGCACCTCGGCGGTGACCTCCTCGCCACGGTGCGCCGGAAGGTCGTGCATGAAGACCGCGTCCGGACTGCCGGCCCAGAGCCCGGTGCCGACCTGGAACGGGGCGAAGATCTCCCGCCAGTTCGGGTCGGGTTTGCTGGTGCCGGTCGTCTGCCACCGGGTGGTGTAGATGACGTCGAACCCGGCGGGCAGCTCGGCCATGTCGTGCCGCTCGCAGATCGTCGCGGTACCCCGGGCCGCCTGAGCGGTGGCGGTCGACCTGATCTCCTCGGTCAACCCGTAGCCGGGTGGCGTCCGCAGCTCCAGGTGGGTGCCGGCGTACCGGGTCAGGGCCAGGGCGAGCGCGGCGGCGCTGTTGTTGCCCTCCCCGACGTAGAGCACCCGCAGCCCGTCGATCCGACCGAAGTGGTCGAGCATCGTGGTCAGGTCGGTCAGCGCCTGGGTCGGGTGCTCGTCGGCGGTCATCGCGTTGACCACCGACATCCGGTCCTGGCCAGCCAGCTGGCGCAGCTCCGCCGGGTCGCCCGAGGTCCGGGCCACCAGCGCGTCGAGCATCCGGGACATCACCCGACCGGTGTCGGCGTACGTCTCGCCGGTGTTGAGCTGGAGATCGTCCGGCCCGTACGCGACGATCTGCGCCCCGAGCCGCAGCGCACCGCTGGAGAACGCGGTCCGGGTCCTGGTCGAGGTCTTCCTGAAGTAGACGCCGACCACGTCGCCGTCGAGCGGCCGCTCCCGCCGGGCCCGCCCGGACCGGAACCGTACCCCCCGGGCGACGATGGACCGCAGGTCCTCGTCGGTCAGGTCGTTGATCGAAATCAGATGCCGCACCGCCCGCGCCTCCTCCCGCACCGTGCCGCCGGCCGGCGGCACGTCCCCGGCCCGGTCGGCGGCGAGGCCGGGACGGCCGGCCGGCTCCCCGACCCGGATGGTCTCGCCGTCGCCGACCGCGGCGTAACCGGTCGGCTCTGCACCGCCGGGCCGCTCGGCCCAGCCGGCCAGCTCGGTGGCGACGAACGACTGCACCGCCTTGCCGGACTCGGAGTTGGTCAGCACCACGAAGCCGTCGCCGGCCCGGAGCCGGCCCAGGGTCATCGCCCGGTAGCCGACCGTCTCGCCCGGATGGCCGAACTCCAGGTCCGGCGCGGTGTCGTCGACGACCGTGCCGAGACCGTAGAAGCTGCCCGGCGAGGCGACTGCCACCAGTTCGGCGGCGAGCCCCGGGGTGAGCAGCTCACCGCCGCCCCGGTGCGCGCGGTGGATCTCGACCAGCACCCGGGCCAGGTCCGCGGCGGTCGTCCAGAGACCCCCGGCGGCCAGCGCCGGGCGGTTACGCCAGCCACCGGGTACGGGTACCCCGTGCGCGTCGTGCCCGAGCGCGACCCGTCGGGCCGGGTCGGCCGGGAACGCCGGGTCGAAGCTGCTGCCGGTCATGCCCAGCGGTGCGAGGACGAGCCGGTCGATCAGCTCCGGGAAAGGTTCCCCGGTCAGGTCGACCAGCACCTGTTGCAACACCGCGTAGTGGCTGTTGGTCTTCCGGAACGACTCCCCCGGGGCCAGGTCGGGCCGGACCGGCTCGGATGTCGCGGGCGGGCGGCCGTACAGCACGTCGAGCAGGGACGGTGCCGGCTCGGTCGGGGCGTACCCGGTGTTCGGGCTGGTGGAGAGGCCGGAGACGTTCGCCAGCAGGTGCCGTACGGTGACCGGCCCGGGTCCGTCCGGCACCCGCCACGAGGTCAGATACCGGTTCACGTCGACGTCCAGCTCCAGCCGCCCCTCGCGGACCAGCCGGAGTACCCCGAGCGCGGTAACGTGCTTGCTGATCGAGGCGACCTGGAACGGGGTCTCCGGGGTGACCGGCTCGGCTCCGCCGGCGACCAGTACGCCGTAGCCGCGTACCTTGGCGACCTGGCCGGCCCGGACCAGCGCGACACTCGCCCCTGGCACGTGGTGTGCGGACATGATGGGCAGCGGCGACGGACCGCCCTCGGCCTTCCCGGGCTCGACGACGGGGAGAAGCTGGGTCGGTTCGACCAGGACACTGGCCGGGGCCGGCGCGCCGAGGGCGACGGCCAGCTCGGCGACCGTGCCGTGCTGGTACAACATCCGCAACGAGACCGGGAGTCCGGCCTTCCGGGCGGCGGTGACGAGTTGCACGATCCGCATCGAGTCGGCGCCCAGGTCGAAGAACCTGTCGTGCACACCCACCCGGTCGATGCCGAGCACCTCGACACAGACCCGGGCGATCCGCCGCTCGGTCTCGGTGCGCGGCGCCACGAACTCCCGCTCCCCGCCGAACGAGGTCCGCTCCGGCGCCGGAAGGGCCCGCCGGTCCACCTTGCCGGCCGAGTTCAGCGGCAGCGCGTCCAGGGAGACGAACGCGGCCGGCACCATGTAGCCGGGCAGCGCCGCGGCCAGGAACTCCCGCAGCTCGGTCGGCTCGATCGGCCGGCCGTCCACCGGTACGACGTAGCCGGCGAGCCACTTCTCGCCGCCGGTGTCCTCCCGGGCCACCACCACACCGTTGCGGACGCTCGGATGGGCGAGCAGCCGCTCCTCGATCTCGGGCAGCTCGATCCGGTGCCCCCGGATCTTCACCTGGTGGTCCGCCCGGCCCAGGAACTCCAGGTTGCCGTCCGGCCCGTACCGGACCAGGTCGCCGGTGCGGTACATCCGGCTCCCGGCTGCCCTGCCGAACGGCTCCGGCAGGAACTTCTCGGCGGTCAACTCCGGGCGGTTGACGTACCCCCGGGCGACGCCGTCACCGGCGATGTACAGTTCGCCGACGACGCCGAGCGCGACCGGCTGGAGATCCCGGTCCAGCACGTAGGTCCGGGTGTTGGCGATGGGTCGGCCGATCGGCACCACCTCGACGTCGCCGGGCACCTCCCAGGTGGTCGACCAGATGGCCGTCTCGGTCGGACCGTAGACGTTGACGAGTCGCTTCACCCGGCCGCGCAGTTCACCGGCGAGCGCCGGCGGCAGCGCCTCGCCGCCGACCAGCCCGACCACCGGCCGCTCCGCGAATCCGGCGTCCAGCAGCAGCTTCCAGCCGGACGGCGTCGCCTGGACGTGGGTCACCGGAAAGCGGTCCAGCAGGCCGAGCAGTTCGCCGCTGTCCCCCACCTCGTCGTCGTCGGCCAGCACCAGCCGGCCGCCGGTGACCAGCGGAAGGTACAGCTCCAGCCCGGATATGTCGAAGGAGAGCGAGGTCGCGGCGAGCCAGACGTCATCGCTGCCGGCGTCGAGCAGCCGCCGCATCGAGAAGAGCAGGTTCAGCAGCGCGCGGTGCGAGACCTGTACGCCCTTGGGCCGGCCCGTCGAACCGGAGGTGAAGATGATGTACGCCAGTTGGTGCTGGTCGTCACGGCGGGACACCGGTTCCGCCGGCCGGGACTCGATCACGTCGGAGTCCCGGCCGGCGAGGACGTGCCGGCCGGAGTAGACCCCGTCCAGCCGGCCGACCAGCCGTGACTCGCTCACCACCAGCTCCGCCCCGGCGGTTTCCAGCATGTAGCCGAGCCGTTCCGGCGGCAGGTCCGGGTCCAGCGGCACGTAGGCGGCGCCCGTCTTCCAGACCGCCAGCAGCCAGGCCAGCAGCGACGGCTCCCGGGGCAACAGCACCCCGACCACCGCCTCCGGCCCGACCCCGGCCGCCCGCAGGTGCCGGGCGTACCGGTTCGCCAGCGCGTCGAGTTCGGCGTACCGGACCCGCTCGCCACCCTGGACCACCGCCACCGACTTCGGGGTGGCCGCGGCCTGTGCCTCGATTACGTGGTGCACCGATCGACTCATCCTGCTCACCACTCCACGGCCGTGTCGTTCCAGTCGGTCAACACCGTCTCCAGCTCCCCCGCCGGCACGTACGTCGCCCGGGCGTCACCGTCGGCACCGGCGGCCATCGACTCCAGCACCGCCCGGTACATCGCCACCACCCGCTCGGCGTTCTCCAGGGTCAGTGCGGAGCGCCGGACCCGCAGCATCAGGTGCCCCGGACCGGTCGACACCGCGAGCGCGAACTCGTTGGCGGCGTCGCCCGCGCCGGCCCGCACGTCGACGAGATCCGTGTCGACCTGGTGGAAGTCCTGATAGCTGAACATCACCTCGATGAGCTGCCGGCCGCCGACCTGGCGTTGGATCGCCGGCATCGGGTAGCGCCGGTGCGGCCAGAGTTCGACCTCGCGGTCGAAGACCTGCCGGACCAGGTCACCCCAGGTGCCGGCCATCCGGTCGTGCGCGAACGGCAGCGTGTTGAGGTACATCCCGTAGACCTTGTCGGCGCCGTCGATCTCGGGTCGGGCGCTGCACACCAGCCCGGCGAAGAACGCCGGCTCGTCGGTGAGCTGGCTGAGCACCTTCAGGTGTGCGGCGTGCAGCACCGCCTTCATCGACGTACGGGTCGCCGTCGCCAGCGCGCGCAGCCCGGGCTCCAGGTCCGGGAAGCCGACCGGGATCCGGAAGCTGCTGGCGTCGTCGGCGGCACCGCCCCAACCGGCGGGCAGGGTGAACCGGGCGTGCCGGGTGACGATCCCCTGCCAGTAGTCGCGATCCACCGCCGACCCCAGCGAGTCGAGTTCGGCCGCGATGAAGTCCGCGTACCGGACCTCGGGTGCGGCGACCGGCTCGGGGGTCTCGCCGGCGGCAAGCTGCCGGTAGAGGTCGAGCACCTCCATCAGCAGCGACTGCTGGCTCCAGCCCTCGGTGACCGCGTGGCACTGGGTGAAACCAAGCCGCCAGGCGTCGTCGCCCTCCACGAACCCGGCCATCCGGAGGAGCGGCGGGCTGGCCAGGTCGAACAGGCTCGACCGCTCCCGGGCGATCAGGTCGTGCAGGGCCCGCTCCCGGCCCGGGTCGTCCAGGTGCCGGACGTCGCACACCTCGACCGGCATCTCGGCGGTGTCGTGCACGAGCTGCATCGGCACCGAGTACGTGTCCAGGTCGAACGAGGTCCGCAGCAGTTCGTGCCGCTCGACCACGAACCGGGCCGCCTCGCGCAGCGCCTCCGGCTGGAAGGGCCGCTCGTCCCGGATCCGGAAGAAGCTGGTGTTGTGGTAGCGGTTACCGCCCACCCCGCCGAGCATCTCGACGACCATGCCGAGTTGCACCTGCGACAGCGGGTAGGCGTCGACCACCCCGGCCGGCAGCTGCGCCCGGTCCTCGGCGGAGATCAGCGCGAAGGGCGCCACCGGACCGGCCTCGGCCGGCTGATCGGTGACCGACTGGCCGGCGAGCTTCTCGGCGAGTTCGGCGACCGTGCGGTACTGGAACACGTCCCGGACCGCCACCTCGAACCCCGCCGCCCGCAACCTCCCCACCAACGCCACCGCACGAATCGAATGCCCACCCAGATCGAAGAAACTCTCCGTCACCCCCACCCGATCCAGGCCCAGCACCTCCCGCCACACCGCAGCGATCCGCTCCTCCACCGGCGTACGCGGACCCACAAACACCGAACCCGCATCCACCGCGGCAGAATCCGGATCCGGCAACGCCCGCCGATCCACCTTCCCGTTCGCGTTCAACGGCAACGCATCCAACGACACGAACCCCGCCGGCACCATGTACTCCGGCAACCGAGCCGCCACATGCGCCGTCAACCCGGCCACATCCAGCCCACCCGACGAAACGGGCACGCAGTACGCCACCAGACGCTTGTCCGACGCCGCACCCACCGCGACCACCACCGCATCGCGAACCGCGTCGTGCTCCAGCAACACCGACCGGACCTCACCCAACTCGATCCGATACCCGTGCACCTTCACCTGATCGTCAACCCGACCCACGAACTCCACATCGCCCGACGCCAACACCCGCACCAGATCACCCGTGCGATAAAGCCGGGCACCCGGAACAGAACCGAACGGATCAGGCACGAACCGCTCCGCCGTCAACTCCGGACGATTCAGATAACCCCGAGCCACACCAACGCCGCCGACATACAACTCACCCACCACACCCAGCGGGACCGGCGACAGATCGGCGTCCAGCACGTACATCGCCATGCCGGGCAGCGGACGACCGATCGGCACCACGTCCGAGCCGGGCGTGCCGGTGACGGGGTGGACGCAGGTACCGACCGACGCCTCCGTCGGCCCGTACTCGTTGACCAGGCGGCCGTCGCCGAGGAACCGGCGCCAGTTCTCGGCGACCGGGCCGGGCAGGGCCTCGCCGGCCACCACCACGACCTCGGCCAGTGCGGCGAGCTGGGCCGGCTCGGCCTGCTGGCCGAGGATCTCCAGGTGGCCGGGGGTCAGCTTCAGGAAACTGAACGGACCCGCCGCCACCAACTCCCGACCCAGATCCGCCATATCCAGATCCGCACCCGCCAACCACACCCGCTGACCCGACACCAACGGCGCCCACACATTCGGCACCACCAGATCGAACGCCACCGACGAGAACAACGCCGAACCACCCACACCACGACCAACCAACTCCCGCGCCGCCCACGACACATGGTTGACCAACCCACGATGCGACACCGCCACACCCTTCGGCCGACCCGTCGACCCCGACGTGAAAATCACGTACGCCAAACGGTCCAGGTCGGCGGGTTCGGCGATCGGAGTCGCCGGACGGTTGCCGATCTCCAGGCGCTCGGTGTCGACGAGGACGCAGTCCAGGGCCGGGTCGAAGCGGTCCGCGTGCCGGGACCGGGTGACCACCACCCGGGCACCGGCGTCGGCGAGCATCGTGTTCACCCGGTCGGCCGGGAAGGAGGGGTCCAGCGGCACGTACGCGCCACCGGTCTTCCAGACCGCCAGGAAGGTGGCGATCAGGTCCGGACCCCGGTCCAGCAGCACCCCGACCAGGGACTCCGGCCCCACGCCCCGGGACCGCAGGTGCCGGGCCAGCCGGTTCGCCCGGGCATCCAGCTCCGCGTAGTCGAGTTCCAGTTCGCCGAGTGCCACCGCGGTCCGGTCCGGGTGCGCGGCCACCACGTCGGCCACCAGCTCCGGCACGGTACGGGTCGGTGCCGCGGTGGGGTTGACGGCGTACTCGCCGAGCAGCCGCTCCCGCTCGTCCGCCGGCAGGTGGTTGTCCCGGGCGTCGCCGTCGGCACCACTCGCCGCCATCGCCGCCAGCACCGCCCGGTACATCGCGCCGAGCCGGGTCGCGTCCGGCCGGCTCAGCACGTGCGTGTCGGCGGTCAGTACCAGGCTGCCGGTCATCGCGGCGACGGCCAGACCGAACTCGGTGGCCCCCTCGCCGAGACCGGACTCCACGTCGACCAGCTCGGTGTCGACCGCGTCGAAGTCCTGGTAGCTGAACCGCACGTCGAGCAGGCGCTGCCCGTCGGCCAGCTCGCGCTGGATCGCCGGCATCGGGTAGCGCCGGTGCGGCCAGAGTTCGACCTCGCGGTCGAAGACCTGCCGGACCAGCTCGCCCCAGGTCGCCGCGCCGCGCCGGTGGGCGAAGGGCAGCGTGTTGAGGTACATGCCGTAGACCCGGTCGGCGCCGTCGACCTCGGGCCGCGCGCTGCACACCAGGCCGGTGTAGAAGACCGGCTCGTCGGTGAGCTGGCTCATCACCTTCAGGTGCGCGGCGTGCAGCACCGCCTTCAACGACGTACGCGTCGCCGTGGCCAGTGCCCGCAGCTCCGGCGCCAGGTCCCGGACCGGCACGGTGACCGAGTACGGCTCCCGGGGTGTCGCCGGATCACCAGCCCAGCCGGTCGGCAGCGACAGTCGGGTGTAGCCGTCGACGATCCCGCGCCAGTAGTCGCGGTCCTCGGTCGAGGAGAGCGAGTCCAGTTCGGCGGCGACGAAGTCCGCGTACCGGACCGCTGGCCGGGTCGCGGGTGCGGGCTGCTCGCCGGCCTGGAGCTGCTGGTAGAGCTCCAACAGCTCGGTCAGCATCGCCCGGTGGCTCCATCCCTCGGTGATCGGGTGGGAGACCGTGACGGACATCCACCACGCCTCGTCGCTCTCCTCGTGCACGGTGAACCGCAGCAGCGGAGCCACCCCGAGGTCGAACAGCTCGGCCCGTTCCGCCGTGGTGAACTCCCGGATCGCCTGCTGCCGCCCGGCGGCGTCGAGCTGCCGGATGTCGCGTACGCCGATCGGGATCTCGGCGGTGTCGTGCACGAGCTGCATCGGCACCGAGTACGTGGTCAGGTCGAACGAGGTTCGCAGCAGTTCGTGCCGCTCGACCACGATCCGGGCCGCCTCGCGCAGCGCCGCCAGGCCGAACGGCCGCTCGGTGCGCAGCCGGAACGAGGTGACGTTGTGGTAGGCGTGCAGGTCGCTGTCGGCCAGCATCTCGACGACCATGCCGAGTTGCACCTGCGACAGCGGATACGCGTCGACCACCCCGGCCGGCAGCTTCGCCCGGTCCTCCGTGGACACCAGCGCGAACGGCGCCACGGTCGGCCCGTCGACGGTCGTACCCTCGACGGCCGCCTCCGGCGCCGGACCGGCGAGCTTCTCGGCGAGTTCGGCGACCGTGCGGTACTGGAACACGTCCCGGACCGCCACCTCGAACCCCGCCGCCCGCAACCTCCCCACCAACGCCACCGCACGAATCGAATGCCCACCCAGATCGAAGAAACTCTCCGTCACCCCCACCCGATCCAGGCCCAGCACCTCCCGCCACACCGCAGCGATCCGCTCCTCCACCGGCGTACGCGGACCCACAAACACCGAACCCGCATCCACCGCGGCAGAATCCGGATCCGGCAACGCCCGCCGATCCACCTTCCCGTTCGCGTTCAACGGCAACGCATCCAACGACACGAACCCCGCCGGCACCATGTACTCCGGCAACCGAGCCGCCACATGCGCCGTCAACCCGGCCACATCCAGCCCACCCGACGAAACGGGCACGCAGTACGCCACCAGACGCTTGTCCGACGCCGCACCCACCGCGACCACCACCGCATCGCGAACCGCGTCGTGCTCCAGCAACACCGACCGGACCTCACCCAACTCGATCCGATACCCGTGCACCTTCACCTGATCGTCAACCCGACCCACGAACTCCACATCGCCCGACGCCAACACCCGCACCAGATCACCCGTGCGATAAAGCCGGGCACCCGGAACAGAACCGAACGGATCAGGCACGAACCGCTCCGCCGTCAACTCCGGACGATTCACATAACCCCGAGCAACCCCCACCCCACCGACGAACAACTCACCCAACACACCCACCGGAACCGGCGACAGGTCAGCATCAAGGACGTACATCGCCATCCCCGGCAACGGCCGACCGATCGGCACCACATCAGCGGTCCGCGCGTCCCGAACCGGGTGGACACAGGTGCCAACCGACGCCTCCGTCGGCCCGTACTCGTTGACCAACTCCGCGTCGGGGGCGCACTCGCACCAGCGTTCCAGCGTCTGCCGGGTGAACGCCTCGCCGGCCACCACCGTGACGGCGGCGAGCCCACTGGCCTGGCCCGGTGCGAGCTGGTGCGCGAGCACCTCCAGGTGGCCGGGGGTCAGCTTCAGGAAACTGAACGGACCCGCCGCCACCAACTCCCGACCCAGATCCGCCATATCCAGATCCGCACCCGCCAACCACACCCGCTGACCCGACACCAACGGCGCCCACACATTCGGCACCACCAGATCGAACGCCACCGACGAGAACAACGCCGAACCACCCACACCACGACCAACCAACTCCCGCGCCGCCCACGACACATGGTTGACCAACCCACGATGCGACACCGCCACACCCTTCGGCCGACCCGTCGACCCCGACGTGAAAATCACGTACGCCAAACGGTCCAGGTCGGTCGGGACCGCGAGCGGGGTCGCGGGCTGTCCCGCGATGGCCGGCGCGTCCTTGTCGACCAGGACCCGCACCGGGACGTCGGGGAACCGGTCGGCGTAGCCGGCGCCGGTCACCACCACCCGGGCACCGGCATCGGCCAGCATGTCGGCGAGCCGGTCGGCCGGATGGGCCGGGTCGAGCGGGACGTACGCGCCGCCGGCCTTCCAGACCGCCAGGAGGCTGGCGACCAGGTCCGGACCCCGGTCCAGCAGCACCCCGACGACCGACTCCGGCACCACGCCGCAGGCGCGCAGGTGCCGGGAGAGCCGGTTCGCCCGGGCGTCCAGCTCGGCAAAGCTGAGCTGCCGGCCGGCGTACTCCACCGCCACCGCGTGCGGGGTGGCCGAGACCTGCGCGCCGAACCGCTCCGGTACGGCCGGTCCGGCCGGCTCGGCGGTGGTGCGGTTCCACTCGACCACCAGCCGCTGCCGCTCCTCGTCGGCGAGGAAGGTGCCCCGGGCGTCACCCTCCGGGTCCGCCGCCATCGCCTCCAGCACGGCCCGGTACATGGCTCCCATCCGGTCGCCGTTGGCCCGGCTCAGCACCCGGGGGTTGACCGCCATCGTCACGTAGCCGAGCCGGACCGCCACGGCGAGCGGGAACTCGGTCGGGCTGTCGTCGATGCTGGCCATGTAGTCGACGAGATCCCGGTCGACCTGGTCGAAGTCGTGGTAGCTGAACCGGACGTCCATCAGCCGCTGGCCGTCACCGAACTCGCGCTGGATCTCCGGCATCGGGAACCGGCGGCGGGGCCAGATCTCCATCTCCCGGGCGTACGTCCGCGTCACCAGCTCCAGCCAGGTCCGGGCACCCCGGTCGTAGCCGAACGGCAGGCTGTTCAGGTACATCCCGTAGACCCGGTCGGCGCCGACCACCTCGGGCCGGCCGTGCAGCACCAGGCCGGTCAGGAACGACTCCTCGGCGCTGAGCTGGCTCATCACCTTCAGGTGCGCGGCGAGCAGCACCGTCTTCAGCGACGCCTTCGCCCGGCTGGCCAGCTTGCGCAGGTCGGACTCCAGGTCGTGGAACGGCACCCCGAGCATCAGCGACTCGCGCGGTGCGTTCTCGTCGCCCCAGCCGGTCGGCAGGGAGAACCGGGCGTACCGGCCGACGATGTCCCGCCAGTAGTCCCGGTCCTCCGCCGAGGCCAGCGAGCGCAGCTCGGCGGCGATGAAGTCGGCGAACCGCACCGGCGGGGCCTCGACCTCCGCCGGGGTGCCACCGTCCCGGATCTCCCGGTAGAGGTCCAGCACCTCCATCAGCAGCGAGTGGTGGCTCCAGCCCTCGATGATCGCGTGGCACTCGGTGACCGACAGCCACCAGGTCTTGTCGTCGCAGACGTGCGCGTGCAGCCGCATCAGGGCCGGCTGGGTCAGGTCGAAGACGTCGGCCCGCTCCACGGCGGTGAACTCCCGCAGCGACCGGTCCAGTTCGGCGGCGTCCAGGTGCCGCAGGTCCCGCTCGCCGACCGGCATCTCGGCGGTCGGGTACACCACCTGCATCGGCACCGAGTACGTGGTCAGGTCGATCGCGGTCCGCAGCACCTCGTGCCGGGCCACCACGATCCGGGCCGCCTCGCGGAGCGCGTCCAGCGCGAACGGCCGCTCGTCCCGGATTCGGAACGAGGTCACGTTGTGGTACGCGTGCAGCTCCCCGTCGGAGAGCATCTCCACGACCATGCCGGCCTGGACCCGGGACAGCGGGTACGCGTCGCTCGCCCCGGCCGGCACCTTCGCCCGGTCCTCGGCGGAGATCAGCTCGAATGGTGCCACCGGGCGCTCCTGCTCAGCCGGCGTCGACCGGCCGTCGAGGATCCCGCAGAGTTCGGCGACGGTGCGGTGCGCGAAGACGTCCCGGACGGAGACGTCCAGCCCGATCGCCCGCAGCTCGCCAACCAGGGCGACCGCCCGGATCGAGTGACCGCCGAGGTCGAAGAAGCTGTCGTGCACGCCGACCCGCTCGACCCCGAGCACGTCCCGCCAGATCGCCGCTACCCGCTCCTCCACCGGGGTACGCGGGGCGACGTAGACCTGCTCTCCGGAGAGCGCGGCGCGGTCCGGTGCGGGCAGCGCGCGGCGGTCGAGCTTGCCGTTGGCGGTCAGCGGGATCTTCTCCAGCGGCACGAACGCCGCCGGCACCATGTACTCCGGCAGGCCGCGGGCGAGGAACTCGCGTAGTTCGGTTGGGTTCGGCACCTGGTCGCCCTCGGCCACCAGGTAGCCGACCAGTCGCTGGTCGCCGGGGATGTCCTCCCGGACCACCACCACCGCGTCCCGGACGCCGGGGTGTGCGGCCAGCACGCTCTCGATCTCGCCGAGTTCGACCCGGTAGCCGCGGATCTGCACCTGGTGGTCGATCCGGCCCAGGAAGTCCAGCCCACCGTCGGGCCGGCGCCGGGCCAGGTCACCACTGCGGTACATCCTGGCCCCGGGCTCGGCCGCGAACGGATCCGGCACGAACCGCTGCGCCGTCAGCTCAGGCCGGTTCAGGTAGCCCCGGGCCACGCCCGGACCACCGACGTGGATCTCACCGGGCACCCCGACCGGGACCAGGTTGCCGTAGCCGTCCAGCAGATAGATCCGGGTATCGCTCAGCGGATAGCCGACCGGATTGCCGGCGCCGGTGATGTCCTGCGGGCGTACCCGGTGGTAGGTGGAGTGCACCGTCGTCTCGGTGATCCCGTACATGTTGATCAATGCCGGTCGGTCACCGAACCGGGCCATCCAGGGGGCCAGCTCGGCCATCTCCAACTTCTCGCCGGCGAAGACCACGGCCCGCAGTTCCAGGGCGGCGAGCCGGGGATCGTCGTTGCGGGCATACCCGACCAGGCTGCGGAACGCCGACGGGGTCTGGTTGAGCACCGTCACCCGCTCGGCGACCAGCAGCTCCAGGAACTCGTCCGGCAGCCGGGTCACCTCGCGCGGCACCACCACCAGCCGACCGCCGTAGAGCAGGGCACCCCAGAGTTCCCAGACCGAGACGTCGAAGGCGTACGAGTGGAACAGCGGCCAGACGTCGTCGGCGGAGAACCGGTAGTGGGTCTCGCCGACGGTCAGCAGTCGGAGCACGTTGGCGTGGGTCAGGCAGACCCCCTTCGGCCGGCCCGTCGACCCCGACGTGTAGATCACGTAGATCAGGTTCTCCGGGCCGGAGACCGGAACGGGGTTCTCCGCCGACTGCCCGGACAGGTCCTCCTCGTCCAGGTTCACCACGGCACCGGCGGAGAAGCCGGCGACCGTAGCGGCCAGGGACGACTGCGTCACGATCACCGACGCGCCCGCGTCGCCGACCATGAAGCCCAGCCGGTCCACCGGCTGCGCCGGGTCCAACGGCAGGTAGGCGGCCCCGGCCTTCAGCACCCCGAGCAGGGTCGGCACCAGGTCGATGCCCCGCTCCAGGCAGACCCCGACCAGGGACTCCGGTCCCACGCCGAGCGCGCGGAGCCGGTGCGCGAGTCGGTTCGCCCGGGCGTTCACCTCGGCGTACGACAACGAGACACCCTCGAAGGTCACCGCCACCGCGTCCGGCGCGGCGGCCACCCGCTCCTCGAAGGCCTGGTGCACGGTCCGGGTCGGCGGCACCGGGTCGATCCGGAACGGGTCGGCGACCCCGGTGACCTCGGCCCGCTCTGCCTCGTCCAGCAGCTCGACCGTGCAGAGCGACCGATCCGGGTCGGCGACGACGGCCTGGAGCAGCCGGACCAGGTGCCCGCCCATCCGCCGCATCGTGGCACCGTCGAAGAGCGCGGTCGCGTACTCCAGGTGGGCGCGCAGCCCGCCGTCGGCCGCCTCCTGGATCTGCAGCGTCACGTCGAAGCGGGAGACCTGGGAGAGCGCGTCCAGCGGGGCGACCGCCAGCCCCGGCATCGCGTACCCGCCGGCACCCGCCTCGTGCATGGTGAAGGCGACCTGGAACAGCGGGGTACGGGACATGTCCCGCTCCGGCTGGAGCTCGTCGACGAGCTGCCCGAACGGCACCTCCTGGTGGTCGAAGGCGGCCAGCACGGTCTGCCGGTTGGCCGACAGCAGCTCACCGAAGGTGATGTCGGAGTCCCAGCGGGCCCGCATCACCAGGCTGTTGATGCCGTACCCGATCAGCTTGGAAAGCTCGGGCCGGTTGCGTCCGGAGACCACCGTGCCGACCGGGATGTCGGTGCCGCCGGTGTACCTGGACAGCAGTGCCTGGTAGCCGGTGAGCAGCACCATGAACAGGGTCGCGTCGTGCCGGCGGGCGAGGTCGCGCAGCTGCCCGCCGAGTCCGGCCGGCAGCTCCACCTCGACCACCGCACCGGCCCAGTCCCGGGTCGCCGGGCGGGGGCGGTCCGCCGGCAGGTCCAGCGGCGGCACCCCGGCGAGCTGCTGCCGCCAGTAGTCCAGGTGCCGCTGGTGTTCCGCCGCCGAGCGGTTCCGCTCCCAGGCGGCGTAGTCGGCGTACTGCACGGGCAGCGGGGCGAGGGTGCTGGGGCGGCCGGTGAGCGCGGCCGCGTACAGCTCGCTGAGTTCCTCGGCGAAGACCCCGACCGACCAGGCGTCGCAGGCGATGTGGTGGAAGACCACGACCAGCAGGTGGTCGTCGTCGGCCAGCCGGATCAGCCGGGCCCGGACCGGCCACTGGGTGGCCAGGTCGAACGGAATCGCCGGCTCCTGGGCGGCCCGCTCGAAGCCCCGGCGCTCCCGCTCCGCCTCGGGCAGATCGGTCAGGTCCGACACCGCCAGCGGTACCGGACCGGCCGGGTCGATCACCTGGGTCGGCTCGCCGGCGACCAGCGCGTAGCGGGTGCGCAGGATCTCGTGCCGGCCGACCAGTTCGGTCAGCGCCCGGCGCAGTGCGGCCGGGTCGAGCCGGCCGCGCAGTCGCAGCGCGAGCGGCACCAGGTACTCCCAGCTGCCCGGGTCCAGCCGGCTCAGGAACCACATCTGCTGCTGCCCGAAGGAGAGCGGCAGCGGGCCGGTCCGGTCCACCCGGGTCAGCGCCGCGCGGCGACCGCCGCGCAGCCGCCCGGCGAGCCGGGCCCGCAGCAGTTCCTCCCGGGCCGCCTCGACACCGCGTTCGATCGTGCCCTCGCCCGTGCTCATCCCTTTTGCTCCTTCAGCAACGCCAGACCGGCCAGCAGGTCGGAATCGGATAGCTCGTCGATCTCGGCGCGGATCCGCTCCTCGACCGCCTCGGCGATCCGCGCGATCGTGGGCCGCTCGAAGACGGTCCGGACCGGAAGGTCGATCTCGAACTCCTGCTGGATCCGGGAGGCCAGCCGGACCGCGAGGATCGAGTGGCCGCCGACGGTGAAGAAGTTCGTCTGGGTACCGGCGTCGACGTCGAGCAGTTCGGCCCAGATCTCGGCGATCCGCTCCTCGACCGGGCCCTGCGGCGCGACGTAGCCCGCCGTGTCGACCTCGGCGACCGTCCGGGCCGGGCGGGGCAGCGCGCGGCGGTCGAGCTTGCCGTTGGCGGTCAGCGGGATCTTCTCCAGCGGCACGAAGACGCCCGGCACCATGTAGTCGGGCAGCCGGCTGCCGCAGTAGCCGACCAGGTCGGGGACGAGCGGTGGGTGGTCGGCGTCGGGTACGTAGTAGGCGACGACCCTCGGCTGGCCCGGCTCCGGCTCGTCGGTCAGCACGACCGCGTTCCGGATGCCGGGGTGTGCGGCGAGCACGCTCTCGATCTCGCCGAGTTCGACCCGGTAGCCGCGGATCTGCACCTGGTGGTCGATCCGGCCCAGGAAGTCCAGCCCACCGTCGGGCCGGCGCCGGGCCAGGTCACCACTGCGGTACATCCTGGCCCCGGGCTCGGCCGCGAACGGATCCGGCACGAACCGCTGCGCCGTCAGCTCAGGCCGGTTCAGGTAGCCCCGGGCCACGCCCGGACCACCGACGTGGATCTCACCGGGCACCCCGACCGGGACCAGGTTGCCGTAGCCGTCCAGCAGATAGATCCGGGTATCGCTCAGCGGATAGCCGACCGGATTGCCGGCGCCGGTGATGTCCTGCGGGCGTACCCGGTGGTAGGTGGAGTGCACCGTCGTCTCGGTGATCCCGTACATGTTGATCAATGCCGGTCGGTCACCGAACCGGGCCATCCAGGGGGCCAGCTCGGCCATCTCCAACTTCTCGCCGGCGAAGACCACGGCGCGCAGCGACAGCCGGTCCAGCCGGGAATCGTCGTCCCGGGCGAACCCGACCAGGCTGCGGAACGCCGACGGGGTCTGGTTGAGCACCGTCACCCGCTCGGCGACCAGCAGCTCCAGGAACTCGTCCGGCAGCCGGGTCACCTCGCGCGGCACCACCACCAGCCGACCGCCGTAGGCCAGGGCACCCCAGAGTTCCCAGACCGAGACGTCGAAGGCGTACGAGTGGAACAGCGTCCACACGTCGTCGGCGGAGAAGGCGTACTGCGGGTGGGTGGTGCGCAACAGCCGCAGCACGTTGGCATGGGTCAGGCAGACCCCCTTCGGCCGGCCCGTCGACCCCGACGTGTAGATCACGTAGATCAGGTCCTCGGGGTGCGAGACCGGCGTGGGGTTCCGCACCGGCTGCTCCGACAGATCCTCCTGGTCGAGCACCACCCGCTCGCCGTCGAAGAAGCCGGCGACCGTCCCGACCAGCGACGCCTGCGTCACCATCACCGACGCGCCCGCGTCGCCGACCATGAGGCCCAGCCGGTCCGCCGGCTGCGCCGGATCCAACGGCAGGTACGCCGCCCCGGACTTCAGCACCCCGATCAGCGTCGGGACGAGTTCGATGCCCCGTTCCAGGCAGACTCCGACCAGCGAGCCGGCCCGGACCCCGCCGGCACGCAGCCGGTGCGCCAGCCGGTTCGCCCGGGCGTTCACCTCGGCGTACGTCAACGAAACACCCTCGAAGGTCACCGCCACCGCGTCCGGGTCGAGCAGCACCCGGTCCTCGAAGACCTGGTGCAGGCAGCGGTCCGGGTTGCCGGTGCGGAACGGGTCGGTCCGTCCGGTGCCGACCAGCTCGTCGACCGGGCCGAGGAAGTCCACCGCGCCGAGCCGCAGCTCCGGGTCCGTGGTGACCGCCCGGAGCAGCCGGACCAGGTGCCCGCCCATGCGGTCCACGGTGCCGCGGTCGAAGAGCGCGGTCGCGTACTCCAGCGCGCCGAGCATCGTGCCGTCGGCCTGTACCCGGACGAAGAGCGTCAGGTCGGTCTTGGCGATCTGCCACGCCTCGGTGAACGCGGCCAGGTCGTCCGCCTGGACCGCGCCGCCGGTGAGCCCCTCGTCGTGCAGGTCGAACGCGACCTGGAACAGCGGGGTCCGGGACATGTCCCGATCCGGCTGGAGGTCGTCGACGAGCCGCTCGAACGGCAGCGTCTGGTGTGCGAAGGCCGCCCGGCAGACCTCCCGGGTCGCCTCCAGCGCCTCGCCGAACCGCATCCCCGCGGTCAGCTTCGGCCGCAGCACCAGCGAGTTGAGGAAGAACCCGACCATGTCCTCCAGCTCGGGCCGGTTCCGGCCGGCAACCGGAGTACCGACGGCGACGTCCCAGCGTCCGGCGTACCGGGCGAGCAGCGTGCTGAACGCGGTCAGCATCGTCATGTACGGGGAGGCGCCGTACCGCCGGCCGAGGTCGCGGATCGCGCCGGCCAGCGCGGGCGGGATGGTGAACGGGGCGAGCGCGCCCCGTGGGTCGCGCCGGGCCGGTCGGGGCCGGTCGGTCGGCAGGTCCAGCGGCCCGAGCCCGTCCAGGGTCCTCCGCCAGTACGCCAGCTCCGCCGCCAGCACCTCCTCGGTCAGCCAGCCCTGCTGCCAGCTGGCGAAGTCGGGGTACTGGATCGGCAGCTCCGGCAGTTCCGGGGCGCGACCGGCTACCGCCGCCGCGCAGAGTTCCCGCAGCTCCCGCTCAAGCACCACCGACGACCAGCCGTCGCAGGCGATGTGGTGCAGGGTGAGCAGCAGCACCGACTCGCCCGCCGGGACCCGCCCGGCGGTGGCCGGGATCCGCACCGAGGTCGGCGGGGTCGGCGTCGGCGTACCCGGGAAGCGGACCAGCAGCGCCCGCCAGACCGGGCCGGTGGCCAGGTCGAAGCCGCGCTCGAACTCGGCCCGGAACACCGTCTCCAGGTCGGCCGCGGCGGCCTCGACGACCCGCAGCTCGACCGGGCCCGGCGGGTCGACCACCTGGCGGGGCTCGCCGCCGTCCTCGACGTACCGGGTGCGGAGGATCGCGTGCCGTCCGGTCAGCGCGTCCAGCGCCCGCCGGACCGTGCTCTGCTCGACCTCCGGGCCGAGCCGGACGAAGAGCGGGGCGACCCACTCGGTGTTGCCCGGCTCCAGCCGGTCCAGGAACCAGAGCCGGCGCTGCCCGAAGGAGAGCGGCAGCGGCCCGGTCCGGCCGACCTGGACGATCGGCGGGCCGTCGTCTTCGGGCACCGCGATCAGCTTCGCCTGCTGTTCCACGGTGGGCGCGGCGAAGAGGCCGCGCAGCGCGACCTTGCTGCCGGAGGCCGCCCGAAGCTGGTTGGCCAGCCGGGTGAGCAGCAGCGAGGAGCCGCCGAGCGAGAAGAAGTCGTCGTGCGCGCCGACCCGGTCCACCTTGAGCAGTTCCGCCCAGGAGCGGGCGACCAGTCGCTCGGCGGCGGTTCGCGGCGCCACGTAGGGCGGGCGGCCGTCCTCGGCGGCGGGGTCCGGCACCGGCAGCGCGGCCCGGTCCACCTTGCCGCTGCCGTTCAGCGGGAACTCCGGCATGGCCACGAAGGCGGCCGGGATCATCGGGTCGGGCAGCCGGTCCCGGAGGAAGGCACGCAGCCGGTCGGCGGCCGGCACCCGCTCGCCGGTGACGTACCCGACGAGCCGCTTGCCACCGTCGGCGCTCTGCACCGCCAGCACCACCGCGGCGCTGACGTCGGGGTGGGCGACCAGCGCGGACTCGACCTCGCCGGGCTCGATCCGGACGCCGTTGACCTTCACCTGGTGGTCGAGCCGCCCGATGTACTCCAGGGTGGCGTCGGCCCGCCACCGGACCAGGTCGCCGGTGCGGTACAGCCGGGACCCGGCCGGCCCGTACGGGTCGGGGACGAACTTCTCGGCGGTCAGGTCCGGCCGGCCGAGGTAGCCCCGGGCCACCCCGACCCCGCCGGCGTGCAGTTCACCGGCGACCCCGACCGGCACCGGGTCACCGTTCGGGTCCAGCACCAGCACCCGCAGGTTGGCCAGCGGTCGGCCGATCGGCACCGGGCCGGTCGGCAGCGCCGGGTCGTACGGGTGCGCGGTCACGTCGATGGCGCACTCGGTCGGCCCGTACGTGTTCCAGAGGGTGACCTTGAGCCCGTCGGTGAGCCGCCGGCACAGCTCGGCGTGCAGCGGCTCGCCGGCCGAGAAGAGCAGCCGCAGCGAGGTGCAGTCCCGCCAGCCGGGGTCGTCGGCGACGAGCCGGAGTACCGACGGCACACCCTGGAGGACGGTGACGCCGTACCCGCGGATCGCCCGGACCAGCGCCGCGGGGTCGTGTTCGGCGCCGACCGGGGCGAGCACCACCGCACCGCCACTGACCAGCGGGGCGAAGAACTCCCAGCAGGCCGCGTCGAAGGTCAGCGCGGTCTTCTGCAACACCCGGTCGGCCGGGCCGAGTCCGTGCTGCCGGACCGCCCAGTCGACCCGGTTGGCGATCGCCGCGTGGCTGATCATGACGCCCTTGGGCCGGCCGGTGGATCCGGAGGTGTAGATCGCGTAGCCGAGGTGGTCCCCGGTCGCCGGGTTCGTCGGCGCCTCGTCGGCCAGCTCGGCGAGTTCGGCCGAGATGTCGTCGAGGCGGACCACCCGGGCACCGGTGCCGGCCACCAGGTCGGCATGGGCCGATCCGGTGAGCACGATCCCGGCGCCGGTGTCGGTCAGCACCCACGTCGCCCAGTCCCGCGGGTGGTCCGGGCTCAGCGGCAGGTAACCGGCACCGGCCTTCCAGACGCCGAGCAGCGCGACGACCAGGTCCACGCCGCGGGGCAGGCAGACCCCGACCAGCGTGTCGGCGCCGGCACCGAGGTCGCGCAGGTACCGGGCCAGCCGGTTCGCCCGGCGGTCGAGTTCGGCGTACGTCACCTCGACGTCGCCGGCCAGTACGGCGACCGCGTCGGGCGTGGCCGCCACCTGGCGGGCGACCAGCGCCGGCAGGATGTTGGCGGACCCGGCCACGCCGGCCGGCCCGCTGGAGTCGCCGACCAGGTCAGTCCGGCTTCGATCGGGGTTCATACGTGCTCCTCACCTCGTCGCGGGGGCGGTCAGCTCTGTGCCGCCGCCATCCGCTGGCGCAGGCTCAGCGGTCGCATGTCGGTCCAGACCTCGCCGATCCGGGCGAGGCAGTCGGCACGCGGGCCCTCGGTGCCCTCGGCGTGCCAGCCCGCCGGCAGATCCCGGTCGGCGGGCCAGATCGAGTACTGCTCCTCGTCGTTGCGGACCACCCGGTACACCCGGTCGTCGGTCTGCTCGTCAGCCATCGGAACTCCTTGTTGGTCGAGGCTCCGGCCGGCGGCCGGAGCGCCTGGGATTCGCGGTGCCGCCCGGAGCGCGCCGGTGGCGGGCCGGCCGGGTGGGTGCGGGCTGGCACCGGATCATCCGGGACCCGCGGTACCGCTCGAAGCGGGCAGGAAGTTGTCGACGCGGATGCCGAGGCCCCGCTCGACGGCGGCGGCCCGGACGAACTCCGCGAGCGTGATGTCCAGGGCGCCGAGGCCGAACGGCGAGTAGACGACCGTCCGGTCGGGATCGCGGCGGAAGCCGCCGGTGCCGCGCAGGATCTGGCCGATCGGCGCGTCGATGAAGTCCCGGTGCCCCACCTGCAACTCGGTCAGGTGCAGCGAGGTCCGTTCCCGGCACACGTGGTCGGCGTCGTCGACCACGTTCTGGCTGGCCAGGATCGTCGCCGGGGTCAGGTCGCGCAGCGAGACGTGCAGCACGAGGGTTCCGGGTCGGGCCGGGCCGAGGTCGAGGTGCGGTTCGGCCGCCGTGGTGGCGATCGAGACCAGGTCGTGCGCGGCGACGGCCCGGCCGGCGTCGGCGGCGAGCGTCACGTGCAGGGTCGGCGAGAGGTCCGCGCACTGCCGGGCGAACGCGGCGGCCCGCCCGCAGTCGCTGTCGAAGAGGGTCACCTCGCTCAGCGTGGGCAGGGCGGCGAGCAGGAAGCGCAGCACCTCCAGGTTGATCACGCCACAGCCGATCAGCGTCACCCCGCCGGGGCCGGGCTCGCGGACCAGCAGGCGGGCGGCGAGTGCGGCGCTGGCAGCGGTCCGCTTCGCCGAGATCACCGAGCCTTCCAGCAGCGCTGTCGGCTGCCCGGTCTCCAGGTCGTTGATCACGATCGAGGCGCTGGCCCGGGCCAGCCCGCGGGTGATGTTCCCCGGCCAGGAGGCGATCCACTTCATCCCGGCGGCCGGCGACTTCCCGCCGACGTACGCGGGCAGCCCGATGATCCGGTTGCGGGCCTGCTCCGGGAAGCGGAGGAATATCGAGTGCGGCACCGCGGTGGCGCCCTCGTCGTGCAACCGGTACGCCTCGCCGGCCAGCTCGATCAGCGCGAGTTCGCGCTTGGCCAGGATCTGTTGCACGTCGTCATGTCGAAGGATCAGCATCAGGCCTGATCACCACCGGCGGCTTCCTTCCAGAGGTGCGAAACCTCACCGAAGCGGTTCCGGACCCAGTCGTCGGAATAGATCGTGTCGAGGTAGCGGTCGCCACCGTCGGGGAAGATGAGTACGCAGGTCGCATCCTCGGGAATGCTCGGGCCGCGCCGATCCAGGGCGGCGACGGTAGCCCCGGAGGAACCGCCGGCCAGGATCGCCTCCCGGGCGGTGAGCCGGCGGCAGGCGGCGACGCACTCGAGATCGGTCACGTGGATGACCTCGTCGGCGGCGTCCGGGTCGAAGAGTCCCGGCCGCAGCGACGCGCCGTGCCCGGGCAGCAGCCGCTCGATCGGCTGCTGCCCGTCGAAGATCATGCTGCCGACGGCGTCGACCGCGACGATCTTCGTGGTCAGCCCGTGCTGCCGGACGTAGTCCGCACAGCCGCGCAGGGTGCCGCAGGAACTGACCGCGCAGAACAGGTAGTCGACGGCACCGTCGAGCGCCTCGACTATCTCGCCCATGGTCTGCCGGTGCGCGATCGGGTTGAGCGGGTTCGCGTACTGGTTGGGCCAGAACGCGTGCGGGGTGTTCGACACGAGTTCGCGGACCCGGCGTACCCGCACCGGCAGGTACTCGCCGCTGTCCGGGTCGGGCCGGCTCACCACCTCGACCGAGGCGTGGTACGCCCGCAGTATCGCGATGTTCTGTTCGGTCGTCTTGGCGTCCACCACGCAGACGAACCGGAGTCCGAAATACCGGCAGATCTGGGCGAGCCCGACCGCCAGATTTCCCGAGCTGGATTCGACCACCACCGACCGGCCCGGCTGGAGCTCGCCGCTGCGGATTTTCTCCAACAGCATGCTCAGTGCGGTCCGATCCTTGACGCTGCCGCCGGGATTGAACCGCTCCAGCTTCGCGAACACCCTGATTCGTGCATCGGGTACCAGGCGTTCGAGTTCCACCAGAGGCGTGTTCCCGACGGCCGCGAGGATCCCCTTCAGCGCATGCGGTGAACCTTCCATTGGCACGGCTTTCCCTTCGCGGGTCAGGTACGTTCCCGGGAAACGTCACCGCCAGGTGCCGTTCCCACGGTTGGCGCCGGCCTGCTTTCTCGGCTCCTTGACATCCTGCGACCCGCGGCTATACCAGCCCCATATCGAAACTATCTTCACAACGAACCGGGCTCCGACCACCCGGAAATCGGGTGGCGGAGCCCGGACGCAGTCCGATGTGAACGGCTATTCGCGTACGCCGGCCAGCTCGACCGCGCCGGTCCGGTTCGCCAGCCGGACCGGCACCACCGCGCCGAGTACGGCCAGCACGGCACTGACCACAGTGATCAGTGCCACCGTGCCCCACGGCACGCTGACCGGGGTGGCCCCGACCAGCTGCCCCAGGGCGAGCCGCAGCCCGGCCAGGTTCACCGCCGAGGCCCCGACCGCGAGCAGCACCCCGACGCCGGCCACCAGCAGCGACTCGGCGGCGAAGACCCGGAGCACCTGCCGTGGGGTGGCCCCGGCCAGCCGCAGGATCGCCAGGTCCCGGAGCCGATCCGAGGTCGCCATCACCAGCGTGTTGACGATGGCGATGAAGCAGAAGACGATCGCGATGCCGAGCACCAGCAGCATGCCCAGCGTGCTGGCCTGACTGTTCTCGCGGCTCTCCTCGCCGAGCCACTCCTGCGCCGGGATCGCCCGGGCGCCCAGTCCGGCGGTGGCGCTCGCCAGGGCGGCCCGGACGGTCGCCTGGTCGGTGCCCTCGCGCAGGGAGACGTAGACCCGGCGGGCCAGCCCGGTGAAGGCGTACCGGGCGGTGCCGGCGTACCTCGTGCTCAGGTAGGCGACGTCGTTGCTGCCGGAGGTGGTGTCGAGGACCGCCACCACCCGCAGCGGCACCGTGCTGCCGTCGGCCATGAAGACCTCGACGGTCTCGCCGACCCCGACCCCCCAGTCGTCGTTGACGATGATGGTGTCGTCGCGCAGGTCGGCCGGGTTGCCCTCGTCCACCGGCAGGGTCAGGGTGCTGGCCAGTGCCGCCGGGTCGACGGCCAGCGCCTCGTAGTCGGCGAGCCGGGCGTCGTCCCGGGCATAGACCATGGTCGGCAGGGCGGCGACGACGTCGACGCCGGGGATCGCCCGGACCCGCTCGGTGACCGCCTCGTTGACCCCGGGCGTGCCGTCCGGGGTCACCACGAAGTCGGCGGTGACCTGGTTGCGCCGGCCGCTGTCCTTGGCCCGGTCGATGGTCGCGGCCGCGCCGAGCAGCGAGATGGAGAGCCCGACGGTGAGCAGCACCGGCGCCGCGGTGGCCGCGGTGCGCCGCACCGAGGTCAGCGCGCTTTCCCGGACCAGCATCCCGGCGGCGCCGCCGAGCCGGCCGAGCGGCCAGGTGATCAGCCGGGCGATCGGCTTCACCACCACCGGGGCGAGCAGCGCGAAGGCGAGGATCGGGAACATCAGCACCCCGATGTACCGGGTCGGCGCCATCACCATCCCCGGGTTCACCGCCGCCACCCAGCCGATGGTGACCAGCCCGAAGGCGAGCGCGAGCAGCCCGTACAGCCACCGGCCGGAGGTCATGGTCCGGGAGTCGACGGCGGCGTCCCGCAGCGCCTCGATCGGGCGTACGTCGCCGGCCCGGCGGGACGCCGCCCAGACCCCGGCCAGCGCCACGCCCAGGCCGGTGCAGAAGGCGATCAGCAGCGGCACCCAGACCGCCGGCCCGGTGGAGAACTCCACGGTGAACCACGGCGGGGCGAGCCCCAGGTCGACCATCCAGCCGGCCAGCAGCGGCGCGGCGCCCAGCCCGAGGGCGCAGCCGGCGACCGCGGAGGCGAAGCCGACCACGAACGCCTCGGCCAGCACCATCCGGCGTACCTGCCGGGGGGTGGCACCGACCGTGCGGAGCAGGGCGATCTCCCGACGCCGCTGGGCGACCGCGAAGGCGAAGGTCGAGGCGACCAGGAAGATCGAGACGAAGCCGGCGACCACGGCGGTGATCGGCAGCAGCGTCTGGGTGTTGTCGATCGCCTCCCGGTCGGCGTTGTAGCTCGGGTCCAGCACGCTGCGCCGATCCCCGGTGAGCACCTCGGCGTCCCCGCCGACCGCCTGCCGGACCGCCTCCGGCGCCCCGTAGGAGACCAGCGCCTCGACCCGGGGCGAGAGCCGGGCCGCCTCCGCCTCGGTGAAGAAGACCGCGGACTCGAAATCGGCCGGCGCCGTCACCCCGGCGACGGTGTAGTCGCGCGGCCCGCCGGTGGTGAAGACGCTGACCCGCTCGCCCGGGCCGGCACCGCCGCTCGGCACCACGACCTCGCTGTCCGACTGCGGCGGCCGGCCGGCGGCCAGGGCGTACGGGGCGAACTCGGCGCTGGCCCAGCCGTGCCCGACCTGGTCGTCGGGGCCGCCGGCGAGTTGGGCGTAGAAGGAGCGGACCGGTACCGTGCGGCCCAGCGCGCCGACCTCGGCGGCGAGCGCGTCGGAGATGCCTCGGGCCTGGATCAAGGAGCGGCTGCCCGGGTCGTGCCGGGCCGGATCCCACTGCGGGTCGAGCGCGGCGACCACCACCGGGGCGGCGGCGAACCGCTGCGGCGCCCGTTCGGGCAGCCCCAGGGTGGCGCCGATCTCCAGCCCCATCGCGGCGATCATGCCGGCGCCCAGGGTGAGCGCGACGAAGGTTCCGACGAACGCGGCCCAGCGCACCCGCAGCGTCTGCAACGCGATGCTCAGCACGCGCCGACCTCCATCCGGGTCATCCGGGCGGCGATCGCCTCCGCCGTCGGGTTGACCAGCTCACCGGCGAGCACCCCGTCGGCGAGGAAGACCACCCGGTCCGCCCGGGCGGCGGTCACCGGGTCGTGCGTCACCATCACGATGGTCTGCCCGTGCCGGTCGACCAGGCCGCGCAGCAGCGCCAGCACCTCCCGGCTGGTGCTGGTGTCCAGCGCACCGGTCGGCTCGTCGGCGAAGAGCACCGCCGGCTTGGTCACCAGGGCGCGGGCGATCGCGACCCGCTGCTGCTGGCCGCCGGAGAGCTGGGCCGGCCGGTGCCCGCCCCGGTTGCCGAGCCCCACCTCGGCGAGAACCTCCGCCACCTCGGACCGGCTCGGCCTGCGGCCGGCCAGCCGCACCGGCAGTGCCACGTTCTGCTCGGCGGTCAGCGACGGCAGCAGGTTGAACGCCTGGAAGACGAAGCCGATCCGGTCGCGCCGGAGCAGGGTCAGCGCGGTCTCGCTCAGCCCGGTCAGGTCGGTGTCGCCGATCAGCACCCGACCGCCGGTCGGCCGGTCCAGACCCGCCGCGCACTGCAGCAGGGTCGACTTGCCCGAGCCGGACGGCCCCATGATCGCGGTAAAGCTTCCGGCCCGGAGGTCGAGCGACACGTCTCGCAGGGCGGTCACCGCGTTCTGACCCGAACCGTACGTCTTACTCAGCGACTCCAGCCGCACAGCCTGCTCCATAGCGAGCATCCAATCACTGATTGTTAGATCGACACATGAGATACCACCCTGAGAACTCCCGGACCGGCGACCCTGAGGTATCCCGGGTTTCGGGCGGTTCCCGGGCCTCACCGTCCGGGCGAGACCCCGCCGGTACCCAACGCGAGCAGCTGTTCCAGTTCTGCGCTGTCGACAAGGGAGACCCGGTCGATCCGGCGCGTCGGGTCGGCGGTGGCCGCCTCCAGCAGCCGGCGGTAGTGCCCGGTGAGCCGCTCTATGGTCGCACCGTCGAACAGATCCGTGTTGTACCGGAAGGCACCGGTGAGTGAATTCTCCGCCTGGCGCAGCTCCACGTTGAGGTCGAACTGCCCCTCCAGTTGCGGTACGTCGAACGCCGCCAGCCGCAGCCCGGAGTACTCGATCTCCGGGCCGACGGCGGCGCCCTCCGGCACCATCGGCAGCGGCGGGTCGAGCCGGTCCGCCGCCACCATCGTGAAGGCGATCCGGAACAGCGGCGACCGGCTGCCGCCCCGGCCCGCCCCGAGCATCCGGTCCAGCAGCGGGAACGGGTAGCCGACGTGGGCCAGCCCGGAGAGCAGTTCCCGATGTGCCGCCGCCACCGCGTCGCCGAAGGTCGCCCCGGGCGCGAACGACGCGCGCAGCACCAGCGTGTTGACCAGATACCCGACCACGTCCCGCAGCCCCGCGCCGTACCGGGTCGCGACCGGGCAGCCGAGCGCGAAGTCGTCCTGGCCGCCGTACCGGTACAGGGTGGCCTGGAAGACCCCGAGTAGGAAGGCGAACGGGGTCACTCCGGCCGCCGTGGCCGCCGCCCTGACCCGGGCCGCGAGTTCGTCCGGGAGCCGCAGGTGGTAGGTCGCCCCGTCGAAGGTCTGCCGATCCGGTCGGGGCCGGTCGACCGGGATCGCCCCGGCCGCCACCCCGGTGCAGCGGTTCCGCCAGTACCGTTCCAGCCGGTCCCGCCGGGGCGAGTCGAGCAGTACCCGCTCCGCCTCGACATGGTCCAGGTAGCCTGCGGTCAGCGGTGCCCAGTCCGGCGCGCCACCGGCCGCGATCCCCCGGTAGCCGGCGAGCAGGTCGCGCAGCAGCAGCCACTGCGAGGTGGCGTCGCTGACGATGTGGTGGGTGACCAGCACCAGGGCGGCGTCCTCGGCGGAGCGGCGCAGCAGCACCACCCGGAACACGTCACCGGCACCGAGCCGGAACGGCACCTCGCCGACCGACCGGGCCAGCCCGAGCAGTGCCTCGTCGGAACGGCCCGGCACCTCCCGGACCTCCAGCCGGGAGCCGCCCGCCCGATCGACGCCGGCCGGCGGGACGAACTGCCGGGGCACCCCGTCGACCTCGGCGAAGGCCGCCCCGAGCACCGGATGCCGGGCCACCAGCGCGTCGACCGCCCGGGCCAGCGCCGTCTCGTCCAGCGCGGACCGGACCCGGACCGCGAGCGTGATGTTGTACGCCGGACTCTCCGGCGCGAGCTGGTAGAGGAACCAGAGCGCCTGCTGCCCGACCGAGAGCGGCTGGCCGGGACCGGGCGGCGAACCGTCCGGCCCGGCCGGCGGCTGCCCTGACCCGGCCGACTGCACTGTCATCAGCAGCCGCCTGAGAAACCGCTGGCTTTAGCCATGGGAAAGAAAGGACGGTCAGACGTAGTGTTGGTTGTCGGCATGGCGTCCACTCCTCTGCGTGGGCGGAACTGTCGGATGCGGCTGGCATGGTTGCGGGTGTGGAAGAGACGGTGCGGTACACCTACCGGTTGCGCCCCGGCGCGGCCGCGCAGGCCGCGCTGTTGGCCGAGTGGGGGCGGTGCCGCTGGTTGTGGAACGAGGCCGTCCACCAGTACAGAACCGGCCGCAAACCCACCCTCTGTAGGCTGTCGAAGCTGCTGACCGAGGCACGGGCCCGCTCGTCGTGGCTCCGCGACGGGTCCCAGGTCGCCCAACAGCAGACGCTGCGCAGCTACGCCCTCGCCCTCCAGCACTCCTTCAAGGTGAAGGGATGCGGTCGGCCGAGGGTCAAACGACTGAAGGACACGCTGCCCAGCCTGGAATACACCACGCGTGGGTTCTCGATCCGCGACCGCCGGTTGCGGCTGCCCGGCGGCGTCACCATGCCCGTCGTCTGGTCCCGCGAACTGCCGTCCGATCCGACCAGCGTCCGCGTCTACCAGGACACGCTCGGGTACTGGTACGCCTCCTTCGTCGTCCGCCGGACGACCATACCCGCCCCAGATGCCGAGGGTGCGATCGGTGTCGACTGGGGTGTCGCCACGACCGCGACCACGACGGATGCGGCCTACGACCTGCCATACCTCGGCCACCGGAAACGGTGCGCCGCCGAACTCGCCAAGGCGCAACGTCGGATGGCTCGCCGCCAGCGGGTGAAGGGCATCCCACCGTCGAACGGCTACCTGCGGGCCAAACGCCAGGCGGCGAAGCTGGCGAAGAAGGCAGCCCGGCAGAATACCCACGACGTCCGCATCTGGGCGAAGAAGATCGTCGACAACCACGCCACCATCGCCGTCGAGGACTTCACACCAGCGTTCCTCACCAAGTCTCGGATGGCCCGCAAGGCCGCTGACGCGGCGATCGGTGCGGCAAAGCGGGAACTGGTCGACCGTGGCATGCGGGCGGGCCGGAAGGTGGTGCTGGTACCGCCCGCCTACACCACGATGACCTGCTCGCAGTGCGGTACGAGAGCCAAGCACCGCCTCGGGCTGGGTGTCAGAGTCTTCCGGTGCGACACCTGCGGACACACCGCCTGCCGCGACCGGAACGCCGCGAGGACGATCCTCGCCACGGCAGAGCGTAACCGTGCTGGTGCCGACGACGTAAGACATGCGATCACCTCCTCCCGGGACGGTGGCCTCGTGCGGTCCGAGCCAGAAATCCCCCGGCTTCCAACCGTGGGGAAGCGTTAACCTCGGGACCCCAGCACGCCGTGCAGGTAGCCGGCGAGAGCGTTCACGGTCGGGTGGTCCCAGGCCATCGTCGGCTCCACCTCGATGTCGAACCGCTCCTCCACGTCCCCGCTCAGGGTCATCGCGTACACCGAGTCGAGGCCGATCTCGACCAGCGGCGCGTCGGCGTCGATCTCCTCGGCCGGCCGTTGCAGGTAGAACGCGATCCGGCCGACCAGCCAGCTACGGATGGCGTCGACGGACGTGTCCTGGATGGTTCCGGACATGGTGCACTCCTTTGGCGTACGGACGCGGGCGGTCAGCCGGCCAGGTGCCGGTTGACGAGATCGAAGCCGCGGTTGTCCTGGTGACGTGTCAGCAGTTCGACGAAGAGGTGCCGCTCCAGCCCGTCCGGTGCCGCGCCCGGGTCGACGCCCAGCCGTCCGGCGAGCCGGGACAGCGCGGCGAGCAGCCACGGGGTGTCCCGCAGGAACGGGTCGTCCTGGTTGTGCCGCCACACCCCGAGGCAGGAGGCGGCGGCCAGCACGGTGGCGTACCGGTCGGTCAGCTCGAAGCTGCGCCGGCCGGCGATCACCGTACGGTCCCGGGGTGGCAGGTCGGCGCAGATCTCGGCGAGCCGGTCGAGTTCGGCGGTGAAGAGCCGGCAGAGCCGGCCGACGACCGGGTCGGCACCGGGTTCGGCGAGGTAGCCCCGGAGCGTGGCGGTCAGACTGTCCACCCCCCGGGCGGAGAGCCCGAGCGCGCCGAAGTCCAGCGGCGGCAGCGGACCGGTGAGCCGGAACAGTGCCGGCGGCGGTGGCGGGGACGAGCGCCAGCCCTGCTGGGCCAGCCGGGGCAGCTGCGGGATGATCGTCGCCTGGCAGACCGCCGCGCTGGCGTGGGTGAGCGTCGCGGCGAGCAGGTCCCGCAGGTTCTTCTGGAAGATTCCGTACGGGCCGTCCCGCAGGTAGGACCGGGCGCCCAGCACCACCGAGAGCCGGTGTGCCGCCTCCTGCAACAGCTTCGGCACCAGGTACTTCACCGCGGCGCTGTACACGCTGGTCTGCTCCGGCAGCAGGTGCAGCGCCCGGGCGACCACGGTGGCCAGGCAGTCGCTGATCAGCAGGTCCAGGAAGCCGTCGACCAGGGTGGTCCGGGCGTGCGGCAGTTCGGCCACCGGCAGCCCGTACAGCCGGCGGTCGAGGGCGAACCGCAGCACCGTACGCAGCTGGGTGTCGACGATCCCGACCGCCATCCCGGGCAGTACGCCCCGGGTCACCTGGAACGCCCGCAGCACCGTCTCCATCGCGGCGCCGAGGTCGCCGACGGCCGCGTCGGCCGGCACCGGGCAGTCGGTGAACTCCAGCCCGCCGAGCAGCACCCCGCGGACACCCGCGGTCCGGTGGCGGCGCAGCCGCCGCAGGTGCTCCGCCGGCAGCGCGGCCATGTCCAGCAGCAGGTGCGAGTGGCTGCGACTGCCCGGCCGGTCGTCGGTGCGGGCGAAGAGGGTCACCGCGTCCGCCCGGCCCAGGTTGCCGACCATCTCCTTGCGACCGGTCACCACGAAGTGGTCCCCGGCGGGCCGGGCGCGCAGCCGGGCCCGGCCGAAGTCGGTGCCGTGCGCCAGCTCGTTGTAGCCGGCCGACGCCTTGCCGTGCCGCAGCAGCAGGTCGGCCATCCAGCGCCGCTGCTGGGCGGTGCCGCTGGTCCAGACCGGGGTGGCGGCGATGAAGGTGGTGACCCCGTAGCCGACCCCGAGGGTGGTGTCCCGGCGGAACACCGCGCGCATCACCTGGGCCAGCCGGTCGGCCCGGTCGAACCGGCCGCCGAGGGCCCGGGGCACGAACTCGGCGTTCAGCCCGTACCCGTCGAGCGCCCGCTCGCCCTCGGCGAGCAGTTCGCCGCGCTCGTCGGCGGCGAGCACCGCCGGATAGCCGACCGGGTTCGCCGGGTCGTGCGGATCGCCGAGGTACGTCTCCAGGTCCGGCTCGGCGGTGCGGGCCGGGGCGGCACCGGGCAGGGCGGCGTCGACACTCATCGGAGCACCTCGGAGGGTTGGGTGGCCGTCCCGGCGGGCCGGGCCGCAGGTTCGGATGCCGGCCTGCCCGCCTCGGCGAGCCGGGCCGGGAGCAGGGAGAAGAGCCGGCCCTCGCGGTGCTGGGCACGCAGGTCCGGCAGCAGCCGGTCGTAGTCGGCGCCGTCGTCCGGTCCGGGACCGGTCGCGGTGGCCGGCCGGAGCTGCCCGATCAGCCGGTGCAGGCAGGCACGCAGCCAGCGGGCGTCCGCCCAGAGCGGTGCGGTCGGGCCGTCGGCGAGCCAGTGCCGGTTGCGCAGCCACAGTTGCAGGCAGGCGGCGGCGGCGAAGGCGAGCGCGTACTCGCCGGCCATCCCGAACGCCTTGGCCGGGACCCGCCGGGGTTGCGGCCGGTAGGCGGCCATCCGCTCGTGCAGCCCGTCGACCAGCCCGGCCAGCGTCTCGGCCTGGGCGGCCAGGGCCGACGGGGCGATGCCGGCGTCGACCAGTTCCCGCACCTCGGCGACGGCGGCCGGCAGCTGCTGCACCACGCTGCACCCGCTCCGGGACAGCAGCGCGAGCCGGCTCCGGTCGAAGTCGGGCAGCGGCCGGGCCAGTTCGACCGTGTCGGCCAGCCCCGGATCGACCACGCCCCGCCGGTAGCCGCGAACCAGGCCCGGGAACTGGTTGACCAGGGTGTTCAGGTTGACCAGGGTGTTGCCGTCGAAGATCCCGACGATCCGGTGGTCGCGCTCGATCTTCTGGAACAGCCCGTCGGCGTGGTCGGCGGTGAGCAGGGCCCGGGCCCCGAGCACCTGGCCGAGTCGCGGGATGGTCCGGTCCATCATCGTCGGCACCAGGTACTTGGCGACCGCCGAGGTGACGCTCAGCTCGCCGGGGGTGGCGTGGATGCCGCGCGCGGTCAGCACGCTGGTGGCCTCGCCGATCAGCAGGTCGACGTACGCCTCGGTGAGGGTGCGGTGGGCGTGCGGCAGGTCGACGAGTGCCCGGTCGTAGAGCCGGTGCCCGGTGGCGAAGTCGAGGACCAGCCGCAGCGCCTGGTCGGCCAGGCCGAGCGACATCGCCGCGCACATCGTCCGGGTGAGCTGGACACTCTTCAGCACGATCTCCGGGCCGGCTCCGGCTTTGCCGAGCAGCGCCTCGGCCGGCACCTCGGCGCCGGTGAACGCGATCCCGCTGATGTCCGCGCCGCGTACCCCGTGGGTGCGCTCCTTCGGCAGGCAGCGGAACGTGCCGGCGGCGAGCCGTCGCTTGTCGACCAGCAGCAGGCTGAAACCCCGGGTGCCGCCGGCCGGCTCGGTCCGGGCCAGTACGCAGACCAGATCCCCCCGGCTGGCGTTGTTGATCAGCCACTTCTCCCCGTCGATCCGGTAGCCGGCGCCGGTCGGCACCGCCGACACCTCACCGGCGAGCAGGTCGCTGCCGTGCTCCCGCTCGGTCAGCGCCAGCGAGATGACGCTGCCGGCGAGCACCTCGGCACCGACCCGGCGGGCCTGCTCCGGGGTGGCGCCGACCCAGGCGGAGACCGCACCGAGGTAGGTCTTGCCGTGTCCGATCGCGACGGTCAGGTCCCGGCGGGCCAGGATCCGCACCGCGTGCAGCAGTTCCTCGTAGCTGCGCAGTTCGCCGCCGTACTCGGCCGGCACGTACCAGCGGGGTAGCCCGAGCCGGTCCAGCTCGGCACAGATCTGGGCCGGGAACTCCTCCCGGGCGTCCAGCGCGACACAGCGGGCGAACGACGCCGCCCGGCCCGGGTCGTGCGGGTCGCCGAGGCCGTGGTCGAGGTGTTCGGCGAGCGCGAAGGCGGGATAGCGCATCCCGCTCACCCCCGCCCGGCCGGCACCGGCAGCCCGGCGCGGGCGGCCCGGTAGCGCTGCCGGACCTCCGGATCGAGATCCTCGTACGTCGCGTCCAGCACGCCGGAGACGAAGAGTTCCCGCATCATGGTGCGCTGGATCTTCCCGCTGGTGGTGCGCCGGACCTGGCCGACCCGGACGAACACGACGTTCGCCACCCGGAGCCCGAGGATCCGGCTCAGCGTCGACTTGACCGCACCGGCCAGCCCGGCGATCTCGACGGCGTCCCGGCTCCGGGTGCGCAGCTCCTGGACGACCACGATCTCCTCCCGGGGCGCCGGCACCGAGAAGACCGCGCAGGGCAGCCCGGCGAATGCCTCGGCCACCTCCCGGACCTCGCGTTCCAGGTCGTGCGGGTAGAGATTGCGGCCGTGCACGATCATCATTTCCTTGATCCGGCCGGTGACGTACAGTTCGCCGTCGTCGAAGACGCCGAGGTCACCGGTGCGCAGGAAGCCGCCGTCGCCGTCCGCGGTCACCGCGCCGAAGGCCCGCCGGGTCGCCTCCGGGTCCCCCCAGTAGCCCCGGGTCACGCTGCCGCCCCGGATCCACACCTCGCCGACCCGGCCGTCCGGCAGCACGGTGGAGGTGCCGGGGTCGATGATCCGCACGTCCAGCCCGTTGACCCGGCCGCTGCCGACCAGGGCCAGCCCGGCCGGGGCCGGCAGCGGGGCGAAGACGTCCCGGGCCAGCGCGTCGGGGTCGACGTGTGCGGTGACGGGGCGGCCGGTCGGGCGGGCTCCGGTGACACAGAGCGTCGCCTCGGCCAGCCCGTACGTCGGCAGGAACGACTCGTAGCGGAATCCGGCCGGGGCGAACCGGGCGGCGAACCGCTCCAGGGTGGCCGGGTCGACCGGCTCGGCGCCGTTGCAGGCGTACCGCCAGCGGGACAGGTCCAGCCCGGCGACCTGCTCGTCGCTGAGCAGCCGGGCGCAGAGGTCGTACGCGAAGTTCGGCGCGCAGGCCACCTCGGCGCCGTACCGGTCGATAGCCTCCAGCCACAGGTGCGGCCGTTTGAGGAAGTCGTTGGGCCGGATCAGCACCGCCGTGCTGCCGAGCAGCAGCGGCGCGATCAGCATCGCGATCAGGCCCATGTCGTGGTAGAGCGGCAACCAGGAGCAGAACCGGGTCTGGTCGGTCCAGCCGAGCGTGCGGTGCACCGAACCGATGTTGTGCAGCACGTTGCCGTGGGTGACCATCACGCCCTTCGGGTCGCTGGTCGACCCGGAGGTGTACTGGAGGAACGCGATGTCGTCGGGGCGGGCCGGATAGGGCAGCCACCCGGCGACCGCCGCCGGCCCGCCCGGGTCCGCCGCGTCTGCGCCGGGGCCCGGGTCCGTCGCGTCGGCGACCGCGCCCGGGGCGTCGAGGTCGGTCGCCGCGAACGCCAAGTGGTCCAGCCCCTCCTGGAGCATCCAGTCGTCGACCGCCCGCAGGTTCTCCGGACCGGTCAGCACCACCGCCACGTCCGCGTTCCGGGCGATCGCGCTGGTCCGGTCGGCGTGGTGCCGGTAGTTCGCCGGCAGCGGCACCGGCACCGGGATCACTCCGGCGTAGAGGCAGCCCAGGAAGCCGGCCACGAACTCCAGCCCGGTCGGATAGAGCAGCAGCGCCCGGTCGCCCGGCCGGCACCGCCGGCCCAGCCAGGCCGCCGTCGACCGGGCCGCCCGGTCGAGTTCGGCGTACGTCAGGGACGTTTCGACGAACCGGTCCCCCGCACCACGGCAGAACACCACCGCCTGCCGCCCTGGCGATCGGGCGACGTTGCGCCGGACCGCCTCGACGATGCTTCCCTTGGACACGTTCACTTCCCCGGCTTCTCCGGTACGGCATCCACCGCGCCATCGGCGTTTCCGTGGCAGACCGTACGATCGACGTCCATATTCGGGCTATATCGGCGGGCTGCGCCCCGGGCCGTCGGCCGGTCAGCCGCAACCGCCGGCGTGTCCCTCGTCGGTCCGGCCCGGCGCACCCGCGAGCACCGGTTCCGGAGCCGTCCCGTTCCCCGGCACCCGCGCCGGGCCCACCGGCGCGCCGCTCGACGGTTTCGTGGCGGCGACACGCTTCGCGGTGACCGAGGCGGCGAAGGCGTCCAGCCGGTCCACCCCCCAGTACCGGTCGTGGCCGTGCACGAAGAACGGCACCCCGAACACGCCGTCGCGGTAGATGTCGAGCAGTGCGGCGACGCCCTGGCGGCGTACCTCGGGATCGTCCGCCGCCCCGGACACCCCGGCCGGATCGAGCCCCAGCTCGGCGGCGATCCCGGCGACCGTGGCCCGGTCGCAGATGTCGCGCCCCTCGTCCCACCTGGCCCGGTACGCCCGCTCCAGGTACGCCGCCCCGGCACCGTGCCGCGCCGCCACCAGGTAGCCCAGGTGCGGGATCTCCCAGACCGGCTCCCGGTCGACCGGCCAGCGCAACGTCAGCCCGCGCTGCGCGGTGAGCCGCCGGACGTCGGCGAGCACGTAGAGGTGCTTCGCCCGGGACATCGGGGTGTAGACGAATTCGCCGCCGGCCTCGGCGAGCAGCCGCGAACTGTGCTCGTCCGGCTCCCAGAACGGCACCCACTCCAGCTCGGACGGAAGCTCCGGATGCCGCTGGTGCAGGTCCCGGTAGGCGAGCCAGGAGTACGGGCTGCGCAGGCTGAAGTAGAACCGTGGGGTGCGGCGCACCGCCATGGAAACTCCTCGGGGCAGGGGCGGTACGCGCTACAGCGCGATGCCGCCGTCGACTTGGAAGACCTGGCCGGTGACGTAGGAGGCCCGGTCCGAGACGAGGAAGCCGACGAGGTCGGCGGCCTCCTCCGCCCGGCCGAACCGGCCCAGCGGGATCCGGCCCAGCATCTCCTTGGCGACCGCCGGGGGCAGCCCCGAGGTCATGTCGGTCTCGATGAAGCCCGGTGCGACGGCGTTGGCCCGGATGCCGTACCGGCCCATCTCCTTGGCCAGCGCCCTGGTGAAGCCGATGATCCCGGCCTTGGAGGCCGAGTAGTTGGTCTGCCCGGCGTTGCCGGCGACCCCGGCCACCGAGGAGAGCGTCACCACCGATCCACGCTTCCGCTTCATCATCGCGAAGACCGCCGACCGGCACACCGTGAAGGTGCCGTCGAGGTTGGTCCGGAGTACGCCGTGCCACTCGTCCTCGCCCATCAGCACCAGCGGCCGGTCCCGGGTCACCCCGGCGACGGTCACCACCGCCTCGATCGGGCCCAGCTCGTCCTCGGTGGCGGCGACGAAGTCGCGTACCTGGGCCAGATCCACCACGTCGACCTGCCGGGTCAGCACCCGGGCCCCGGCGGACCGGGCGGCCTTGGCCGACAGTTCCGCCGCCTCCGCGTTGGCCTGGTAGCAGAAGGCCACGTCGAAGCCGTCGGCGGCCAGCCGGGCCACCACGGCCCGGCCGATGCCCCGGGACCCGCCGCTGACCAGCGCGACGCGCCGTCCGTTCTCACTCATCTCACACCCCCGGCCACCGCGGCCGGCTGCGCCGGGCGCAGCGCGCTGACCGGGCGCTGCGCCTCGACGAACTGCCCGACCTGGAGCACCGTCCGGTCGCCGACCACGGTCTCGCCCTCCAGGATCACCGTGTCACCGACGAGCTTGACCAGCCGGACCCGGTGTTCCAGGACGTCACCCGGATACACCGGTGCACCGAAGCTGACGTTGTTGATCGCGCCGGCCAGCCCGACCATCCCGACCAGGACGTCCGGGTTGGGCTTCTCCCAGGTGGCCAGCAACACGCCCGCCTGTGCCCAGGACTCGACGATCAGCGTCGCCGGGTACGCGTAGTCGCGGTCGGCGGACTCGTCACCGAGCCACTGGTAACACGACTCGGTGCAGCTCACCGCCTTCACCGCGGTCAGCCGCTCCCCCGGCACCAGCTCGACCACCCGGTCCAGCAGCAGGATCGGGTACCGGTGCGGCACCACCTTCCGGATCTCGGCGACGCCGAACATCAGTCCTCCTCCGGGCGGTACCGCAGCCGCAGCTCGGCGGCCCGCCCCCGGTCGGTGTTGACGGTGGCCGTGCAGCGCAGCTCCGGGCCGGTGAAGGTGAACGCCACCTCGATCCGGAGTTCGTCGCCGGGGGCGACCGGGCTGAGGAACCGGCACCGGTCCATGGCGGCCAGTTCCGGCCGGTAGCTGCCGCGCAGCGCGGCCCGGACGGTCTGACCGACCAGTTCGACCAGGTACACGCCGGGCAGCAGCGGAAAGCCCGGGAAGTGGCCGGCGAAGACCGGGTCACCGGGATCCACCTTGGCGGTCGCCACCGCGGAGGTCTCGTCGGCCTCGACCAGCTCGACCTGGTCGGCCAGGGGTGCGCAGCGCAGCGTCACGACCGGGCCCGCAGCTTGCCGTCGAGGAGTTGGTAGGTGCTGTCGAGCGTGCTGACCGCGACCAGCTCGCTCTCCTCCATCTTGACGCCGTACCGCTTCTCCAGCCGGACGGTGATCTCCAGGGCCATCAGGGAGTCCACCTCCAGGTCGTTGACGAAGTGGGCGTCGTCGGTGACCTCGGCCAGGTCGACGTCGATGGTGTCGGCGATGAGCCGCCGGAGGTCTTCCTTGTCGAGCCCCGTGGTGAGCTGGTCAGACATGACTTTCCGTCCTTTCGGTGGGTACCTCGTGGTGCTTCGGCGTGGGCGTCGTCGCCCGGGGTTGGCTCGGCAGGCACGGACTCGGCGAGCACGGACTCGGCGAGCACGGACTCGACGACGCCGAGTTGGTAGTCGCCGGCCCGGAAGCCGGGATGGCGCAGCAGCCGGCGGTGGAAGTCGACGTTCGTGGTCACCCCCGCCGACCGGTACTCGGCCAGCGCCCGGTCCAGCCGGCGCAGCGCCTCCTCCCGGGTGGCGCCGTACGTGACGATCTTGGCCAGCAGCGAGTCGTAGAACGGCGGTACGACATAGCCGTCGTAGAGGTGGCTGTCCACCCGTACGCCGGGGCCGGCCGGCATCCGCAGCCCGTACAGCCGGCCGGTCGAGCCGGCCCAGTCCCGGTCGACGTCCTCGGCGTTGATCCGCGCCTCGATCGAGTGCCCCTCGAACCGGACGTCGGACTGGCTCAGGTCCAGCCGTTCCCCGGCGGCGATCCGGATCATCCAGCCGACGATGTCGATCCCGGTGCGTACCTCGGTGATCGGGTGCTCGACCTGGAGCCGGGTGTTCATCTCCATGAAGTACGCCGCCCCGTCCGGCGCGACCAGGAACTCGAAGGTGCCGGCGCTGACGTAGCCGATGTCCCGGGCCCCGGCCACCGCCGCCGCGCAGAGCCGCTCCCGCAGCCGCGGGTCCAGCGCCGGGGAGGGTGACTCCTCGACCAGCTTCTGGTGCCGGCGCTGCACCGAGCAGTCCCGCTCGCCGAGGTGCAGCACGGTGCCGTGCCCGTCGGCCAGCACCTGCACCTCGATGTGCCGGGCGGCCGGCAGGTACCGCTCCAGGTAGACCCGGTCGTCGGCGAAGAGGGTGCGTGCGGCGGCCCGGGTCGACTCGTACGCCAGCGGCAGGTCCTCGGGCCGGTGCACCACCGCGATGCCCCGGCCGCCGCCACCGGCCACCGACTTGATGATCAGCGGGAACTCGATCTCGTCGGAGACCGTGACCGCGTCGCCGAGGGAGTCGACGGTGCCGTCCGAGCCGGGCAGTACCGGCACCCCGGCGGCCCGCATCGCCGCCCGGGCCGCCACCTTGTCGCCCATCAGCGCGATGTGCTCGGCGGCCGGGCCGACGAAGGTGAGCCCGACGCCCCGGCAGGAGGCGGCGAAGACCGGGTCCTCGGAGAGGAAGCCGCAGCCCGGGTGCACCGCGTCGGCGCCGGACTTGGCGGCGGCGTAGAGGATGGCCGGGATGTTGGTGTAGCTGCGGGCGACCGGCGCCGGCCCGATCCGCACGGACTGGTCGGCGAGCTGCACCGCCAGGCTGTCCCGGTCGGCGGAGGAGTAGACCTGCACGGTTTCCAGACCGAGGTCCCGGCAGGCGCGGATGATCCGGACGGCGATCTCGCCCCGGTTGCAGATGAGTACCCGGTTGACCATGTCCGCCCGCCTCAGCCCGGCTCGATGCTGAGCAGCGGCTGCTCGTACTCGACGACCTCGCCGTCGCTGACGTGGACGGCCCGGACGATCCCGCCCCGGTCGGCGAGGACCGGGTTCATCATCTTCATCGCCTCGACGATCGCGACCTGGTCGCCGGCCTCGACGCGCTCGCCGATCTCGGCGAAGGGCGGCTGGTCCGGGCCGGGACGGCGGTAGAAGACCCCCATCAGCGGCGCGGTCACCGGCACGGTGCCCACCGGCGCGGCGACGGCGGTCGCATCCGGTACCGCCGCCACGGCCGCGCCGGGTAGGGCGCTCGGCGCCGTCCCGGTCGCCTGGGCCGGCACGCCGGGCACCGACGCCAGCACGACCGGAGCCGACGCCTGCTCGGCGGTGACGACCCGCTCCCGGCCGCCCTCGGCTGCCTCGACCTCGATCCGGACGTCGGCCACGCTCACCCGGACCCGCCGGATGGCCGGGTCGCGGACCAGCTCGGCCACCTCGGCGGCGGCCCGTACCGCGCTGCGCAACGTGCTCTCCGGCACCGGCACCGCCCCGTCGACCCGGACCGGCGGACCGCCGTTCGTCGACCGGACACCGTTGCTCGTCTCAGACATGCGCGCCTTCCCTCCATGGTTCCGCCGCCGGGCTGCCGGTGCCGCCGCCGTCCCGGATGGTGTCGCCGCCGTCCCGGGCGGTGCCGCCGTCCCGGGCCAGCACGCCGTATCCGCGCAGCCGGCGGTAGCGGGCGGCCAGCAGTTCCTCGACCGGCACCCCGGCAAGCTGACCCAGCAGCCGGCTCACCGCCCCGGCGACGAGTCCGGCGGCCCGCTCCGGGTCACCGGGTGGCTCCGGCAGGATCTCGTCGACCACACCGAGCCGGCCGAGGTCCTCGGCGCGCAGCCGCAGCGCGCGGGCGGCCACCGGGGCCTGCCCGGCGTCGCCGAAGAGGATCGCGGCGCAGCCCTCCGGACTGATCACCGAGAAGACGCCGTTCTCCTGAATCAGCAGCCGGTCCGCGACCGCCAGCGCCAGCGCGCCACCACTGCCGCCCTCCCCGGTGATCACCGCGACCACCGGGGTACGCAGCCCCGCCGCCAGGGCCAGGGTCTCGGCGATCGCACCGCTCTGGTTGCCCTCCTCGGCCGCCAACCCCGGGTAGGCCCCCGGGGTGTCCACCAGGGTCACCACCGGTACGCCCCAGCGCTGCGCCAGCTCGAACAGCCGCATCACCTTGCGGTAGCCGGCCGGATGCGGCATGCCGAAGTTGTTCGCCACGTTCTCCCTGGTGTCCCGCCCCTTGGCGGTCCCGACCACCACCACCGGGCTGCCGTCCAGCCGAGCCAGCCCGCCGACGATCGCCGAGTCGTCCCGCTCCCAGCGGTCGCCGTGCAGCTCGACGAAGTCGTCGAAGATCCGGTCGAGGTGCTGCCGCACCGTCGGCCGGTCCGCGGCCCGGGCCCGGCGCACCGCCGTCCAGGCGTCCACCGAGCGCTCGGGCCGGTCCTCGTGCCCGGGGGTACGGGACGGCCGCGGCCCGGCAACCGGCACCGGGCCGGCGGCGGTTCCGGCCGCCGCGCAGAAGCCGATCAGCCGGGCCAGCACCCCGGGCAGCTCCGCCCGGCGTACCACCAGGTCGACGTGGCCGTGCTCGTGCAGGAAGCGCGCGGTCTGGAAGCCCGCCGGCAGCGGCTGCCGGATCGTCTGCTCGATCACCCGGGGACCGGCGAAACCCGCCCGGGTCCCCTCCTCGGCGACGATCACGTCACCGAGACTGGCGAAGGAGGCGGCCACCCCGCCGTAGACCGGATCGGTGAGCACGCTGAGGTAGGGCACCCCGGCGTCCCGGAGCAGCCGGATCGCGGCGGCGGTCTTGGCCATCTGCAACAGGGAGAGGACGCCCTCCTGCATCCGGGCGCCGCCGGAGGCGCTGACCGCGACCAGCGGCACCCCGTGGTCCAGCGCGGTCTCGGCGGCCCGGGCGACCTTCTCGCCGACCGCCGAGCCCATGCTGCCGCCGAGGAAGGCGAAGTCGAGCACGACCAGGGCGACCCGGTGCCCGCCGATGGTCGCCAGCCCCAGCACCGCGCCGTCGGCCCGACCGGTCTTCGCCCGGGCCCGCTCCAGCCGCTGCGGGTACGGCATCCGGTCGGTGAACTCCAGCGGATCGGCGGCGGCGAGGTCGGCGTCGTGCTCGACGAAGCTGTCCGGGTCGACCAGCAGCGCGATCCGGTCGTCGGCGCCCAGCGGCAGGTGGTGGCCGCACTCGGGACAGGTGTGCAGGGCCCGGGCCAGCCGGTCCCGGTGCAGCAGCGCCGCGCAGCGCGGGCACGGCCGCCAGACGCCGTCCGGCAGCCCGTTGATCCGCTCCAGTGTGGATGGTTCCACCGGTCAGCCCACCGAGCCGAGCAGGGTGGCGCCGACCTGGCCGTCCCGGTCCACCCCGGTGACGAGTGCGACGCCGTCGGGACGGTCGGCCAACTCGCCGAGCGCACCGGCGAGCTGGAACGCGGACGACGCCGCCGAGGTGTCGCCGAGCAGGGCCCGGCAGTGCACCCGGGTCGGCCGGGCCGCACCGAGCACGTCGGCCAGGGCCGCCTCCTCCTGCGCGCCGAACCCGTCGCCGCTGTCCGAGGCGGCCAGCACGGTGACGTCGGCCGGGCTCAGGCCGGCTCCGGCGAGCACCTCGGCGACGGCGCGGGCCAACGCCGGCCGGGCCCCCGACGGGTCGGCGAAGGCGAGGAACCGGGAACCCCGGACCGCCGCCAGCGGTTGACGCTGCTGCCGGACCGCGCTGGAGTACGACTCCAGCAGGAAGATCGCACAACCCTCGCCGAGCGGGGTCGCGCCGCCGGCCGGGGCGACGCCGTCGGAGGACCGGGCGTGCCACTCCAGCCAGCCGCGCGGCACCGAGTACTCCTCGACCGCACCGCAGAGCACCGGCTCGCTGTGGCCGCACCGGTGCAGCCGTACGGCGTAGTTCAGCGCCAGCAGGCCGGTCAGGGAGCCGCCCGCGATGGTGGTGTTCGGGCCCTTCAGCCCGTACCAGATCGCGCTCTGCCCGGCGGCGCGGTTCATCACCGTGTTCGGGAAGCGCGCCGGGTCGACGTGGAACGGCTTCGCCCCGGTCAGCGACTCCCGGGTGAAGTCCATGATGCTCCGCACGCTGCCCGAGTTGGTGCCCAGCACCAGGCCGAGCCGCTCCGGCTCGCCGAGCCGCTCCCGGCCGTACCGGTCGAGCAGCATCCCGACGGTGGCGACCGCGATCCCGGTGGCCCGGTCCATCGACCGGGTGCCCTTCTTGCCGAGCACCTCGGCGACGTCGAAGCCGGGGATCAGCCCGGCCCGGTCGTACGGCCCGGGCCAGGCGTCCGGGTCCAGCGCGGTCACCGCACCGGTCCCGGCCCGCAGGCCGGCGGTGAACCGGTCGGCGCCGAGCCCGAACGCCGACGCGGCCGACCAGCCGGAGAGCACCAGCTCGTCCGCGGCGATGGTGGTGGTGACGCTCATCTGTCTCTTCTCCCCTCAGACCGCGGCCGACGTCGCGACCGGCGTCCCGTCCGGCTCGGGTGCCGCGTTCGGCTCGGGTGCCGCGTCAGGCGTCGCGTTCGGCTCGGCTGCCGCCTTCGCCGGGTCCGGTTCGGCGGCCTCGGCGTGCCGGGGACTCCAGGCCGGAATTCCGGCGATGTTCTCGGCCCCGTCGACCCCGATCGTGTTGCCGGTGATCCAGGACGAGTCGGTGCGGGACAGCAGCAGGATCGCCTCGGCGACGTCCTCGGGCCGGGTGAGCCGGCCGTGCGGGTTGGTGGCGCTGGCCTGGGCGACGAACTGCGAGTGCTCCGGGATCCGCTCCAGGGCCGGCGTCACGGTCACCCCGGCGCAGAGGGCGTTCACGGCGACGCCGTACCGGGCGAGTTCGCAGGCGAGCTGCCGGACGTGCGACTCCAGGGCACACTTGGCCGCCGACACCGCGCCGTAGCTCGGCATCACCGAGGTGGCGCCGGAGCTGGTCATCGCGTACACCTTCGCGCCCCGGTGCAGCAGCTTCGCCGCCATCAGCTCCTGCACCCAGTAGACGAGGCTGTGCGCCATCACGTCGACGGTCATCTCCAGGTGCCGTTGGCCCAACGTCCTGTCCCAGCCGGCACGCGGCAGGTACGGCAGCAGCGAACCGAACGCCAGCGAGTGCAGTACGACGTGCAGCCCGCGCGCCCCGGTCAGCTCGGTGATGGTGGGCAGCAGTTGGGCCCGGGCCGACCGGCTGGACGCGTTGACGTTGAAGAAGTGCGCCTGTACGCCGTACCCGCGCAGCTCCGCTTCGAGCGCCTTGGCCGCCTCGGCCCGCTCGCCCATGTCCAGGTGCACGCCGATGACGTTGCCGCCCTCCCGGGCCAGCGCCAGCGCGGTCGCCCGCCCCATGCCGCTGGACGCGCCCAGCAGCAGACTCCATGTGCCTTCCAGGGGAATCAGCATCCCGCGCTCCTATTCGTCGATCCGGCCGTCCGCCAGATCCGGACCATCGCCACGTTTCCGGTGCCGGCCGCCGTGACCAGCAGGCTGTCCCCGTCGGCGGCGCGCAGCCGGTCGGCCAGCCGGAGCATCGGGGTGAGGCTGCCGGCGGCGGGCGGGCCGGCATCCCGCACCGGGCCGACGGCGGCCGGTACCGCACCGGCCACCAGCTCGCTGACCGGCGAGTCGTCGAGCAGCGCGTACACCGGGACCTGGTCGGCGCCGAGGTCACGCGCCGCCTCCCGGACCACCGCCGCGGCCCGCTCCCGGACCGCACCGGAGCCGAGCCCGCGCGGCGGCAGCAGCAGGGTCCGGACCGCGCACCGGCCGTAGCCGGTGACGCCCCGCGCCTCCGCCCGCTCCGGCGGCTCCAGCAACAGCACCACCGCGCCCTCCTCCGGCGCGGCCGCCTCCGGCGCCGGCACCGCCTGCTCCATCGCCCCGGCGAGCAGCAGGTTGACCCGGCCGGCCGCGAACGCCCGCGCGCCGACCTGCATCGACTCCAGGCCGGCGACCAGCGGCGAGGTCAGGGTCAGGCTGATCCCGGTGAAGCCGTGCTCCATCGACAGCCGGCTGGTCAGCACGTTGACCGCCCCGAACGGCGCGGTGACCGGGCTCAGCTCGCCGGCATGCTCGGCGATCACGGTGCGGTCCTGCTCGTCGTGCAGTGCCGCCACCCCGTTGTTGGTGCCGATCACCACACCCCGGAACTCCTCACCGGCGCCGTCGAGGCAGCCACCGGCGTCGTCGAGGGCGTCCCGCCCGGCCACCAGCAGGTACTGGCAGGCGGCCGGCAGGTACTTGTAGCCGCGCCGGCCGAGCCGGGTGCGGACGTCGAACCAGGCACCGGTCGCCGGCCGGTCCACCGGCGGTGCGCAGACGCCGATCCCGGTGACCACGACCTGGCCGGCCGGCGGCATCCGGCCCGGCACCCGGCCGACCGACGGCACCGGAGCCGGCGCGTGGCCGGCGACTCCGACCCCGGTCCCGATCCGGCTCATCCGCCGGCCCCCGCCAGCACCAGAGACACGTTGTTGCCGCCGAAGGCGTAGCCGTTGACCATGACCCGGTCGACGTCGAGCGGGGTGGTCACGCCCTGCGGCAGCCAGACCCGGCACTCCGGGTCCTGCTCGGCGATCGGCACGTTGGGCGGCACGGTCCGGTGCCGCAGGATCAGCGCCGCCGCCACCGCGGCGACCGAGGCCGCCGCGCCGCCGGTGTGCCCGATCAGCGCCTTGAGGCTGTAGAGCGGCACGTCGGGACCGAGCACGTCGTTCAGGGCCCGGCCCTCCACCACGTCGTTGAGCTGGGTACCGGTGCCGTGCGGCAGGACGCAGCCGATCCGTTGGTCGGCACCGCCGGAATCCAGCGCCGCCCGCATCGCCCGGATGATCTGGGTGCCCGCCGGCTCCGGTGCGGTCAGGTGGTGGGCGTCGCAGGTCCAGCCGGAGCCGGACAGCGTGGCGTGCACCGTCGCGCCCCTGACCCGGGCGTGCTCCGCCGACTCCACCACCAGGGCGCCGGCGGCCTCGCCGAACGACGTACCCCGGCGGTGCAGGTCGAACGGGCGGCACCGGACCGGGTCCACCGCCCCCATCCGGTTGAAGCAGGCCAGCATCACCCGGCTGTACGCGTCCGCCCCGACCGCCAGCACCACGTCCGCCTCGCCGGACCGGACCAGGTCGGCCGCGGCCCCGAGGGCGAAGCCGCCGGCCGCGCAGGCGTTGCTGATCGTGGTCGCGACGCTCAGCGGCCCGAGCCGGTCGGCGATCTCCGAGGCGACGCCGAGCGCCGAGGTGAACCGGGCGGCCGGCTTGCCACCGTCCGCCCGCCACTGCTCGTGCAGACTCGCGTCACCCATGCAGGTGCCCAGGGCCAGGCCGGTCCGGGACCCCGCCGACGCCGGCCCGCCCAGCGGCAGGCCGGCGTCGGCGATGGCCTCGTCGACCGCGGTCAGCGCCAGCCGGGAGGTCCGGGCCAGCGCCTGCGACTGCGCCGGCAGGTCGGCGTCGGCGACGCACTGCACCGCCGGCACGTCCATGTTCGCGTACGGGTCCGGCACCGGACCCGGGTCGGTAACCGGTGCCGCCATCATCGCGTCCCAGAGGGCGCGCGTACCACTGCCGTGGCACGTGACGACACCGAGGCCGGTGATGGCGACGCCGGTCATCGACGCGTACTCGGGGCAGCCGGCGCACCTTCCAGCGCGCCGGCGAGACGGTCGTCGAAGTCCACCAGGCTCCAGTCACGACGGTTCTCGATCACCGCGTACCCGTGGGTGATCCTCCCCGTCGCGGTCGGCACCAGGATGCCGTCGCGGAGGACGTAGCAGTCCATCCGCGAGGTGTAGGTGAGCCGCTTGAAGACGTTCTCGACGGTGAAGACCGTGTAGAGGTCCTCCTCCATCCGCGCCTCGTCGAGGATGGTGATCCGGGAATGCGGCACCACCGGGATCCAGTCCTGCTCGTCCAGCAGCCGCTTGATCGAGACGCCCCGGTCGGCCAGGAAGAGGTCGACGACCTCCTCCATCTGCCGCAGGTAGCCGGACATCTGCATCCGCTCGGTGAAGTGGCAGTAGAAGTACGGGATCCGCCACTTCCAGGCGTACGCGTTGCGGCCGGCGGTGAGTCCGGCCAGCAGGTCGCCCTCGGGCGCCGGGCCGGCGGCGGCCGGCCGGGTCACCTTGACCGGCGACTGACCCAGCCGCGACACCGCGTACGGGGCCAGCTCGGCCGGCACCTGCTGTGCCGGGTGCCCGTGCGGGTCGATGCGCAGCTCCACCCGGACCTTCGCGCTGACCGCCTTGATCGGCGGGGTGCCGTCGACCGAGATCTCCACCGCGAAGGCGAGCGCGTCCCCGGGCAGCGGCCGGACCTCGGCCGTCGCCACGTCGTCGATGTGGAAGGCGTGGGTGATCCGGCTGTCGATGTCGACGATGTCGACGCAGAGGCCGTGCCGCTCGTACAGCCCGCCGGGCGCGAAGCCGCGCTGCCGCAGGTGGTCGAGGACGGCCTCCTCGACCAGGTAGTTGACGTGCTTGAAGCCGATCCAGGTGCAGATGTTGGACCCCTCGTACCGGGGCCGCAGCTCCACACGGGTCACTCCGTCCCCGGCCGGTTCGGAGACGGGACGGGGTGCCAGGGTCGTCGAGTTCACGTGCGCTCCAGGTGTGTGTCGAGGATCGGTTCCGGGTGTGTGTCGGGGGGCGACAGCGGGAGGGCGAAGTCCGCCACCAGGGCGGCGAACCGGTCGGGGTGCTCCGCCATCGGGAAGTGGCCGCAGCCGGGAAGCAGCGCGTACCGGCCGGCGGGTGCGGCGTCGGCCAGCGCCCGACCGTCGCCGGGCCGGGCCGCGAAGTCGCCGTCGCCGGAGACCACCAGCAGCGGCAGCGGCAGGTCGGCGACGGGCAGGAACGGGGTACGCAGGTACGCGTCGAAGAAACGCATCCAGCCGTACGGGCCGATCCGCTCCCGGACCCGCTCGCCCATCGCGGCGCGTACCTCGGCGGGCAGCCCGGCCGGGGCGCTGACCCGGATCCCCTCCTCGAGGATCCGGTGGAAGTCGTTGAGGTAGAAGTCGATCGCCGCCCAGTCGAAGTCGGCGGCGGCCGGCCGGTAGAAGGGCGAGACCAGCACCACCGCCCGGGGCAGCGGCACTCCCGCCGTGGCCGCCGGGGCCATCGCCGGCCGGACGCTCTCCGGCGCCGTCTCCGCGCCGGTCGGGGCGAGCAGCTCCAGCAGGGTGTTCGCGGCGAACGAGTGCGCCACCACCAGGTCGGCGCCACCGTCCACCCCGGCCAGCGCCTGCGCCACCGCGCCGGTGGCGTCGGCCCGGTGGCTCCAGCCGTTGTCGCCGACGCTCGCCCACGGCAGCTCGACGTCCCACAGCTCCAGCCACTCCGGCGCCCGCGACTCGAAGCGGTCCCAGATGGCCCGGCTGCTGCCGAGGCCGTGCAGCAGCAGGGTACGCACCGGCCGGGTGCCGGCACCGGACCGCCGGCACCGCACCGGTACCCCGACACCGCGCGGTACCGCCCGGTCAGCCCGGACCCCGAGATCATGCCCGGCGTCCGTCCTCGACGGCGCGTAGGTGCTCATCACCGGCCTCCACCCGCGGTGAGCAGCAGCGCGGCCGCCGCGTCCGAGCCGTCGCCGTCGGCGCTGGCCAGTACGGCACCCCGGTCGTGCCCGTTCAGCCAGGCGGTGCCGGCGACGCACTGGAGCACGCCGAGCGCGCCGGAGCAGTGCCCGTGGTAGGCGGTCAGGTCGTGGCTGGTCCGCTCGGTCATCCCGGCCGGGCCGCCCGCTCCGGCCCCGAACCACATGTCCACCGGTCGCGGGTCGGTACGCCGGATCGCCGCCACCGCCGCCGGCTGGTCCGCCTTGCGGGCGTACGGGCCGAGTTCGGCGAGCGCCTCGACGCCCCGGTCCCGCACCGCCGCCGCCGACTCCAGCACCAGCGCGGCGGCGCCGTCGAAGAGCCGGGGATCGTCCTCGCGGTTGGAGCGCCCGCCGCTGACCAGGTGGCGGACCGGGTCGTTCGCCGGCTCGACCCCGACCACCAGCACCCGGTCCACCCGGCCGGCCCGCACCAGCAGCCGCCCCCAGTTGACCGCGTCCAGCCCGGAGGTCGACCCGTTGCACATGGTCAGGTTGGCACCGCGCAGCCGGAACCAGATCGCCAGCCAGGACGCGATCACGTTGCTGGCGGTGGCCGGTAGCGCCATCGGGCTCAGCCCGACGTACGTCTCCGCGGCGATGGTCGAGACCGTGTCGCAGATCGTGTCGACGTTGCCATAGTTGGAGCTGACCACCACGCCGACGGTCTCACCGGGCACGGTCAGGCCCGGGTCACCGAGGAGTCCGGCGTCGGCCAGCGCGTCCCGGCCGGCACAGAGCGCGAGCCGGGTGGCCCGGTCCTTGTAGCGCAGCCCCTTGCCGGTCAGCCGGCGCGCAGGGTCGTCGGAGTCGCCGCCGGCCGGAGCACGCCGGAGCAGGTCGTCGGGGCCGGCGATTCCGGAGACCGCCACGCCCACCCCGCTGACCACCACGTCGGCCGGAGCCATCAGGACACCTTCTCCACGATCGCGACGGCGTTCAGCCCGCCGAAGCCGAACGAGTCCACCTGGGCGACCCGCAGGGTGGCCAGCTCGGCGTGCTCGCGTACCAGTCGGAAGCCGTCGACCTCGTCGATCGGGTTGTCCAGGCCGAGGATCGGCGGTATCACCCCGGAGCGCAGCGTCTCGACCGCGACCACCAGGCTGTGCAGCCCGGAGGCGCCGGCCGTGTGCCCGGTCATCGACTTGATCGCGGTCATGTACGGGGTGGGCGCCACCCCGGAGAAGACCTCCCGGACGGCCTGCGCCTCGGCCTCGTCGTTCAGCGCCGTACCGGTGCCGTGCAGCATCAGCAGGTCGACGTCGGCCGGCTCCACCCCGGCCCGCCGGTGCGCCTCCCGGGTGACCAGCGCGATGCTCTTGGCGTCCGGCGCCGACGGGTGGTAGGCGTCGCAGTTCATCGCCACGCCCCGGACCCGGGCGTGCCGGTGTCCGGCGCCGGGCCCGTCCGCCTCCCGGCGCAGCACCACGGCGACCGCGCCCTCGCCCTGGAGCATTCCCCGGCGGTCCCGGTCGAACGGCCGCACCCGCTCGGGCGCCTCCGGGTAGCAGCGGTCCAGCAGCCCGTAGGTGCTCTCGGTGATGGTGTCGACCCCGGCCACCACCACGGTCTCGGCGGCACCGAGCTCCAGCAGGTCCGTGCCGAGCCCGAGGGTGTAGAGCGAGGCCGAGCAGGCGTTGGCCACCGTGTGCGTGTTGGTGGCGCCGAGCCTCTTCCGCAGTGCGGTGCCGAAGTGCAGGTCGCGCACGTCGAACGGCACACCGTCGCGCCAGCTCAGCTCGACCGAGCGCAGTTCGCGCAGCGTGGTGCCGATCAGCACCGGGATGTCGCCGAGGTCGTCGTCGAGCCCGGCGTCGGCCAGCGCGGCGGCTACCGCCTGCTCCAGCCACCGGCTGGCCCGCAGGGTTTCGTCACAGCCGGGCCCCGGCCGGTCGTCGATCTCGTACGCGTGCTGCGCCCGGTACCGGCTGCGGTCGAAGCCGCGCAGTTCGGCCAGCCCGCTGTAGCCGGCGCAGAGCGAGTCGAAGAACTCGACGGTGTTGCCGCCGATGCTGGCCACCGTGCCCATCCCCACCACCAGCGCGGTCATGCCGTCCCCACCTCGTCGTACCGGCCGAGGATCAGCACCGCGTTGTTGCCGCCGAAGGCGAGTGCGTTGTTCTGCACCACCCGCAGGTCGGCGTCCCGAGCCACGTTCGGCACGCAGTCGAGCCCACACTCGGGGTCGGTCTCGACGTGGTTGATGGTCGGCGGGATGAACCTGTGGGTGATGGCCAGGGCGCAGGCGGCCGAGGCCAGGGCGCTCGCCGCACCCATGGTGTGCCCGATCATCCCCTTGATCGAGACGGTGCGCGGCGGGCGCTGCCCGAAGACCTGCCGGATGGCGCCGGCCTCGGTCACGTCGTTCGCCTTGGTCCCGGTGCCGTGCGCGGAGATGAAGTCGATGTCGCCGGGCTTCACCCCGGCGTTGCGGTGGGCCAGCTCGATGCAGCGGGCGATGCTGTTCTGGTCCGGCGCGACCGGGTGGTACGCGTCGCAGTTGAGCCCGTAGCCGAGCACCTCCGCGTAGATCCGCGCGCCCCGGGCCCGCGCCGAGTCGAGGCTCTCCATCAGCAGGATGCCGGCGCCCTCACCGGTGAGGATGCCCTTGCGGTTGCGGTCGAACGGCTGGCACGCCTCCGGGGCGATGGTGCCGAGCCGGTAGAAGCCGGTGAAGGTCTTCCGGCACAACGCGTCGGCGCCACCGCAGAGCGCCACCTCCACGTCGCCACCGCGGATCGCGTCGAAGCCGTACCCGACCGCGTAGTTGCCGGCCGCGCAGGCGGTCGGGATCGTCACCGCCTCGACGTCGGTCAGCCCGAGTTCGGCGACGATGCTGGAGGAGAGGCGACCGGCGGGGACCCGACGCGTTACGACCGGGTCGAAGTGCTCGGCGCCCCGGTCGACCTGGACCCCGACCAGTTGGTCGAGGTCGTGGGACTCACCGTCGGTGGTCCCCACCGACACCAGCGCGCGGCGGGACCGCAGCGCGTCGACGGAGATGCCCGCGTCCGCGACCGCCATGCCGGCGGCGGCGGCCGAGAGCTGGCTCGCCCGGCCGAGCTGCGCCGGGTCGACGTGATGCAGCCAGCGGGCCGGGTCGAAGTCGGTGATCTCGCACCCGTTGGCGTGCGCGAACCCGGTCGTGTCGAACGCGGTGATCGGCTTGACCCCGCTCCGACCGGCCCGCAGCCCGGCGAGAAACTCCTCGACCCCGATTCCGATGCTGGTCACCACGCCGAGCCCGGTGACGACCACCCGGCGGGGCGATCGAGCATCGCCTGGCAGAACGCTCATCATCGCGCCTCACTCACCTGTAGTCTTCCGACCCGACTTCGCCGTCCGCGCGGCGTGCTCAGGCGTTCGCCGCCTCGCCGACGACGGCGTAAACGCCCTGCAGATTCACCATTCGGCTCAGTTCCGCCTGGTCGATCGTGACGTGCAGATTCCGCTCCAGCGCCGCGAGAATTTCGATCGCGAGCAGTGAGTCCGCACCGTGGTCCTCTTTGAAGAGACTGGTCTCGGTAACCTCGTCGGCGTCGATTTCCAGAATCTCGCAGACGATCTCCTTGACCTGCTCGCGGTCGATGTCGGTGCTGGTCGGGGTCGTGCTGGTCATGTCGCCTCCAGAAACGGCTCGGAAGAGTTAATGTCTCGATGGCTAGCTCTGGCTGGTGGCGCCGTGCGCCTCATCGCCCGATACCGTTTGCCGCCTCCGCCGTCTGGCGGCACCATCGGATCGCGGTACTGTCCCGAGTGTGTGAGCCGCGACTATATTTCTCCTATATGGCGACGGGCGGTCCGCCATATAGGGACCGATCGCCGGGGCACCCCGCGCCGGAAGGTCGGTAACTCGCGGGCGGTCACCGCCCGGGCCTGCCTATCCTTGGCGACGACATGCAGACGCCACCGCCCGCCCCTGCCGTACCCGCCGCCGACCTCCCCGCGCTCCGACGCCGGCTGCCGGAGTTGATGTTCCGCGACCAGCGCCGGCTCCAGCGCCGGGTGGACGGGCTGGCCAAGATCCGTGATCTCGGGCGGCGGCAGGCGGCGACCGCCGAGATCGCCGCTGAGATCGACACGGCGGAGCAGCGACTCGCCCACCGCCGGGCCGCCGTACCGGTGATCACCTATCCGGCCGGGCTGCCGGTCAGCGACCGTAGGGACGACCTGCTCGCCGCGATCCGGGACCACCAGGTGGTGATCGTGGCCGGTGAGACCGGCTCCGGCAAGACCACCCAGCTGCCGAAGATCTGTCTGGAGCTGGGTCGGGGCGTCCGGGGGCTGATCGGGCACACCCAGCCGCGCCGGCTGGCCGCACGTACCGTGGCGGACCGGATCGCCGACGAACTCGGCACCGAACTGGGCGGGGTGGTGGGCTACAAGGTCCGCTTCACCGACCAGGTCGGGGACGGCACGCTGGTCAAGCTGATGACCGACGGCATCCTGCTCGCCGAACTCCAGCAGGACCGGATGCTGCGGCAGTACGACACGCTGATCATCGACGAGGCGCACGAGCGCAGCCTCAACATCGACTTCATCCTCGGTTACCTCCGGCAGCTGCTGCCCCGCCGGCCCGACCTCAAGGTGATCATCACCTCGGCGACCATCGACCCGGAACGGTTCGCCCGGCACTTCGCCTCCGGCGACCAGCCGGCGCCGGTGCTGGAGGTCTCCGGCCGGACCTATCCAGTCCAGACCCGGTACCGGCCGCTGGTCGAGCTGGCCGACGGCGAGGACCCGGACGACGACGGGGAGACCGTACGGGACCAGATCCAGGCGATCGGCGACGCGGTGCAGGAGCTGGCCGCCGAGGGCCCCGGGGACATCCTGGTCTTCCTCAGCGGAGAACGGGAGATCCGGGACACCGCCGACGCGCTCGGCAAACTGGTGCAGAATCGCCCGGCCCTGCGGGACACCGAGATCCTGCCGCTGTACGCCCGGCTCTCCACCGCCGAACAGCACCGGGTCTTCCAGCCGCACCGGGGCCGCCGGGTCGTGCTGGCCACCAACGTCGCCGAGACCTCGCTCACGGTGCCCGGCGTCAAGTACGTGGTCGATCCCGGCACGGCCAGGATCTCGCGCTACAGCCACCGGCTCAAGGTGCAGCGGCTGCCGATCGAACCGGTCTCCCAGGCATCGGCGAACCAGCGCAAGGGGCGCTGCGGGCGTACCTCGGACGGGATCTGCATCCGGCTCTACGACGAGCCGGACTTCCTGTCCCGGTCGGAGTTCACCGATCCGGAGATCCTGCGCACCAACCTCGCCTCGGTCATCCTCCAGATGACCGCGATCGGGCTCGGCGACATCGCCGCCTTCCCGTTCATCGACCCGCCGGACAAGCGCAACATCGCCGACGGGGTCAACCTGCTGCGCGAGCTGGGCGCGCTGGAGGAGACCGGCGAGCAGACCGGGCATCGCCTCACCCCGCTGGGCCGCCGGCTGGCGCAGCTCCCGGTCGACCCCCGGCTGGCTCGGATGGTGCTGGAGGGCGAGCGCAACGGCTGTGCCACCGAGGTGTCGGTGATCGCCGCCGCCCTCTCCATCCAGGATCCCCGGGAGCGGCCCGCCGACCGGCAGGCCCAGGCCGACCAGGCGCACGCCCGGTTCACCGACAAGGAGTCGGATTTCGCCGCCCTGCTCAACCTCTGGCGATACCTCCAGGAGCAGCAGCGGGCGCTGTCCTCCAGCGGATTCCGCCGGATGTGCAAGGCCGAGTACCTCAACTACCTGCGGGTCCGGGAGTGGCAGGACATCCACGCTCAGCTCCGCCAGGTGCTCCGGAGCACCGGCGAACGCCCGGCCGACGGCCGTGCGGGTCGGGGTCGGCGCGGCGGCGGGCCGGCGGCCGACGGGACCGCCCGCGCCGGCCGACCCGATCCGGGTACCCCGACCGAGGTGGCCGACGGCGCGACCGCGGAGAGCATCGACACGGACCGGATCCACCAGTCGCTGCTCGCCGGGCTGCTCTCGCACGTCGGGCTGAAGGAAACGCAGAAGAACGAGTACCTCGGGGCTCGCGGGGCGAAGTTCGCCCTCTTCCCGGGCTCGGCGCTGTTCCGCAAGCCGCCGCGTTGGGTGATGGCCGCCGAACTGGTCGAGACGTCCCGGCTCTGGGGCCGGGTCGCCGCCCGGATCGAGCCGGACTGGGTGGAGGCGCTCGCCCAACATCTGGTCAAGCGAAGCTACAGCGAGCCGCACTGGGAGAAGAAGCAGGCCGCGGTGATGGCCTTCGAGAAGGTCACCCTCTACGGCATCCCGCTGGTCAGCGGCCGGAAGGTCAACTTCGGCCGGATCGACCCGACGCTGAGCCGGGAACTGTTCATCCGGCACGCACTGGTGGAGGGCGACTGGCAGACCCACCACCGGTTCTTCGCCGACAACCGGGCCCTGCTCGACGAGGTCGAGGAGTTGGAGCACCGGGCCCGCCGCCGGGACATCCTGGTCGACGACGAGACGCTGTACGCCTTCTACGACCAGCGGATCCCCGCCGAGGTGGTCTCCGGCCGGCACTTCGACGCCTGGTGGAAGAAGACCCGCCGGGACCGGCCCGACCTGCTCACCTTCGACCGGCAGATGCTTGTCAACGAGGGACGGGGCGGCGTCGACGCGGCCGACTATCCCGACGAGTGGCACTCGGAGGGGGTGGCGCTGCCGCTGACGTACCGGTTCGAGCCGGGGGCGGAGACCGACGGGGTGACGGTGGACATCCCGCTGCCGATGCTCAACCAGGTCGACCCGGAGAGCTTCGACTGGCAGGTGCCGGGGCTGCGCGAGGAGCTGGTGGTGGCGCTGATCCGGTCGCTGCCGAAGGCCGTACGCCGCAACTTCGTCCCGGTGCCCGACTATGCCCGGGCGGCGCTGGCCTCGATCACCCCCGGTCGGGAGCCGCTGCTGGACGCGCTGACCCACCAACTGCGCCGGATGACCGGGGTGACCGTGCCCCGGGACGCCTGGGACCTCGACCGGTTGCCGGCGCACCTGCGCCCCACCTTCCGAGTGGTCGGCGAGGAGCGGCAGACCGTCGCCGAGGGCAAGGACCTGCCGGCACTGCAACGGCAGCTCACCACCCAGGTACGCCGGATGGTGGCCGCGGCCGCGCCGGACGTCGAGCGTTCCGGGCTGCGGGAGTGGAGCATCGGCACGCTGCCGCGCTCGAACGAGCAGGACCGGGCCGGCTACCCGGTGACCGCCTATCCGGCCCTGGTCGACGAGGGCGACAGCGTCGGAGTACGGGTCTTCGAGACCGCGGCCGAGCAGGGCCGGCAGATGTGGGCCGGTACCCGACGGCTGCTCCGGCTGACCCTCGGCTCGCCGCAGAAGTTCGTCTCGGGCCGGCTCTCCAACGAGGCGAAGCTGGCGCTGAGCCGCAATCCGCACCGCAACGTGCAGGACCTGCTCGACGACGCCGCCGACGCGGCGGTGGACAAGCTGCTCGCCGAGGCCGGTGGGCCGGCCTGGGACGCCGAGGGTTTCGCCGCGCTGCGGGACCGGGTCCGGGCGGAGTTGGTCGACACCACCTTCGAGGTCGTCGACCGGGTACGCCGGGTGCTCGCCGCCGCGTACGCGGTCGAGCAGCGGCTGGCCCGGACCAACAACCTGACCATGGTGGCGGCGCTGGCCGACATCCGGGCCCAGCTCTCCGGGCTGGTGCACCGGGGTTTCGTCACCGAGACCGGTTACGCCCGGCTCGCCGACCTGCCGCGCTATCTGACCGCGATCGAGCGCCGCCTCGATCGGCTGCCGCAGAACCCGCAACGGGACCGCGACCAGCAGGCCCGGATCGCCCAGGTGCAGCAGGAGTACCGGGAGATGGTCGACGCGCTGCCGCCGGCCCGCCGGGGCGACGACGCGGTACGGCAGATCCGCTGGATGATCGAGGAACTCCGGGTGAACGTCTTCGCCCAGGCCCTCGGTACGCCGTACCCGATCTCGGAGCAGCGGATCTACCGGGCGATGGACGTCGCCGAGGCCGGCTGAGTCGCGCCGGTCGCACCGCCCGGCGGGTGGCGAGTAACACAGCCATTCCGGCCCTGACCAGTTGGAATGTCGGGGCCTGGGTTGGCTAGGCTGATCACCGACCATCCAGAGCGACCGAGAGACCTGGCTCGTCGACGTCGCAGCAACCCCCCAATGCGGGTGCGGGTGCTACCGCCAGGAGCGATGGAGGTTTCGCAGTGCGCAACATCCGAGCCGGGCGGACGAGCCGGCTCAGCCGGCTCCATGTCACCTGGCACCGCTGGCGTCGACACGTCGACCTCTGCCGGACCAGCACCATGCTCTGTCGGGCCTCGGACTGATCGCGACGCCCTGCCAGCCCTCGGCCTGATCGCGACCGCCGGTCGGCGGTAATCCGACCACCCCGTCAACACCCCCTGAGCGACGCAGTCGCCGTACTGTCCGGGACCGGTTGGGCCGGTCGGGACAGTCGTCGGCCCGTCGTCGCCGGATATTTACTGGAGTTTCAGCACAATGCGTATCAATACCCTCGCCACCCGCCTCCTCTCCGGGGTAGCCGCCGTCGCGCTGCTCGGCGTGGTCGCCGCCTGCGGCGGCTCCTCCTCCGCCGACGCCGCCGACAACCCGTACGACCTGCTGCAACCCGGCACCCTGCGGGTCGGCACCCTGACCGACGCCCCGCCGAACGTCTATCTGAGGGACGGCAGGTTCACCGGCTTCGACAACGACCTGATGACCGCCGTCGCCGGCAAGCTCGGCCTCAAGGTCGAGTTCGTCGGTACCGAGTTCTCCGCGCTGCTCGCCCAGGTCAACACCCACAAGTTCGACGTCGGCTCGTCGTCGATCACCATCACCGACGCGCGGAAGAAGACCGTCGACTTCACCAACGGGTACGACTTCAGCTACTTCGGCCTCGACGTACCGGCCGGGTCGCCGATCAAGAGCTTCACCGAGCTGAAGGGCAAGCGGGTGGTCGTGGTGCAGGGCACCGTGCAGGACGACTACGCCACCAAGGAGGGTCTGGACCCCGTCCGGGTACCCGACTACAACGGCGCGCTCAACCTGCTCAAGGCGAAGACCGCCGACGCCTGGATCGCGCCCGCCGAGATCGGTGAGAAGTCCGCGCAGGAGAGTGGCGGCAAGGTCGTACTGGCCGAGAAGCAGCTCGGCTCGGAACCGACCGCGTTCGCGGTGGCCAAGGGCGCCAACGCGCTGCGCGAGGCGCTGAACTCCGCACTCGACCAGGTGATCGAGGACGGCACCTGGACCCGTCTCCAGCAGCAGTACTACCCCGGGCGGCCGGTGCCGGAGGGCTTCAAGCCGGGCAGCGGCACGGTGACGTACCCGCCGGTCAACGCCGCTGCGACGAGCCCGGCGGCCACCCCGGCGAGCTGACCGGGCCAGCACCGCAGACAGCCGTCGGCCGGCCGCCCCGCGCGGCCGGCCGACGCCTACCGGATCCGAGACAGGCGAGGCGATGGAGACCCTGGCGACGCTGTGGGAGATTTTCTTCGACTGGGAGTCGATGCGCGAGGCGCTGCCCGAGATGCTCACGGTCGGGCTGCCCAACACGCTGCTGCTGGCGCTGCTCTCCGCCATCGTGGGGACGCTGCTCGGCATGCTGCTCGCGATGGCCGGGCTGTCCCGGAGCCGGTGGCTGCGCTGGCCGGCCCGGGTCTACACCGACGTGTTCCGGGGACTCCCGGCCGCCGTCACCATCCTGCTGATCGGGGTCGGGCTGGCGCCCCTCGGGCTCGCCTGGTGGGGCCCCAACCCGTATCCGCTGGGCATCCTGGCGCTGTCGCTGATCGCGTCGGCGTACATCGGGGAGATCTTCCGGTCCGGCATCCAGAGCGTGGAGGCCAGCCAACTGGAGGCGACCCGGGCCCTGGGCCTGTCGCACAGCGCCGCCATGCGCCTGGTGATCATCCCGCAGGGCGTACGCCGGGTCCTGCCGGCCTGGGTCAACCAGCTCATCGCACTGATCAAGGACTCCAGCCTGGTCTACTTCCTCGGCCTGGTGGCCAGCCAGCGGGAACTGTTCCGGATCGGCCAGGACCACGCCGCGAACACCGGCAACGAGTCGGCGCTGCTGCTCGCCGGGCTGTTCTATCTGGCCATCACCGTGCCGCTGACCCACCTGGTCAACTGGGTCGACCGGCGGCTGCGGGACGGCCGGGCCGGCGGCCCGGAACCCGACGAGGACGATCCGGTGGCGCTGGCCGGCGAGACCGCGCTACCGGCGGGTGGGAGGGGAACCCAGCATGCCTGAGTCTGTCACTCCGACGGTGTCGGCCCGGCCGGACGGGGCAGGCCCCGGATACGAGTCGGTCAGCGTCGCGACCCGGGACGTCCATCTTGCGTTCGGCCGCAACCAGGTGCTGCGCGGCATCGACCTGCAGGTCGGCCGGGGCGAGACCGCCTGCGTGATCGGCCCGTCCGGCTCCGGGAAGTCCACCCTGCTGCGGGTCGTCAACCGGCTGCTGGAGCCGGACCGGGGCGACGTACTGCTGGACGGCGTGAGCGTGCTCGACCAGGACCCGGACGCGCTGCGCCAGCGGATCGGCATGGTCTTCCAGCAGTTCAACCTGTTTCCGCACATGACGGTGCTGCGCAACGTCACGCTCGCGCTCCGGCAGCTCAGGAAGCTCTCCCGGGACGAGGCCACCGAGCTGGCGCTGCGCCAGCTCGACCTGGTCGGGCTGCGGCACAAGGCGGACGTCCGACCCGGCCGGCTCTCCGGCGGACAGCAGCAGCGGGTGGCCATCGCCCGCGCGCTGGCGATGTCACCCCGGGTGATGCTCTTCGACGAGGCGACCTCGGCGCTCGACCCCGAACTCGTTAAGGGCGTGCTCTCGCTGATGGCGGACCTGGCCGGCCAGGGCATGACGATGCTGGTGGTCACCCACGAGATGAGCTTCGCCCGGCAGGTCGCCGACCAGGTCGTCTTCCTCGACCGGGGCCGGGTGGTCGAGGCCGGCCCGCCCGCGCAGGTCTTCGAGGACCCGCGCAGCGCTCGGCTCGGGCAGTTCCTCTCCCAGGTCCTCTGAGTTTGGCTCCGTCCCGGGTGCCGTCCGAGCTGTCCCGTCGCTCCGTCCCGGGTGCCGTCCGAGCTGTCCCGTCGCTCCGTCCGGGGTGCCGTCCGAGCTGTCCCGTCGCTGCGCACCGGGTGCCGGCGGGTCAGCCGCGCGGCTGGACCGGCAGCGCCGACAGGCCACGGAGCAGCAGGCTGGACCGCCAGCCGATCTCCTCCGGCGGCACCGCCAGGCGCATCCCGGGAAACCGGCGGGCCAGCGCGCCGAAGGCGATCTGCCCCTCCAGCCGGGCCAGCGGTGCGCCGAGGCAGTAGTGGATGCCGTGCCCGAAGGCGAGGTTGGGCGTCGGCGGGCGGTCCAGGTCCAGCCGGTCCGGCTCGGCGAACCGGTCCGGGTCCCGGTTCGCCGACAGCAGGGCCACCAGCACCGACGCGCCCTCCGGAATGGTCCGGCCGCCCAGCTCGACCGGCTCCATCGCGGTCCGGAACGAGGCGTTCTGCACCGGGCCCTCGTAGCGAAGCACCTCGTCGATGATGCCGGGCAGCAGCTCCGGCTCGGCCACCACCCGGGCCCAGTGCTTCGGCTCGGCCAACAGCAGGAGCATGCCGTTGCCGATCAGGTTGACGGTGGTCTCGTGCCCGGCGATCAGGAAGAGGTAGACCATCGAGACGAGTTCGTCGTCGGTGAGCCGGTCCCCCTGCTCGTGCACCGCGATCAGCGCGGAGAGCAGATCGTCGGCCGGCCGGGCGCGCTTGGCCGCCAGGAGCGTACGGATGTAGCCGACGATCGCGGTCAACGCGGGCGGCAGTCCGGCGGGGTTCATCGGGCCGGTGACGATCGCATCCGTCCAACGGCGGAAGTCGGCCTGGTCCTCGGCCGGCACCCCGAGCAGCTCGCAGATCACCTGGATCGGCAGCGGGAAGGCGAAGCTGTCGATCAGGTCCACCTCTTCGGCGTCGACGATGCCGTCGAGCAACTCTTCGGCCAGCTCCTCGATCCTGGGGCGCAGCGCGGCCACCCGGCGCGTGGTGAACGCACCGGAGACCAGCCGCCGCAGCCGGGTGTGGTCGGGTGGGTTCAGCGCCAGCATGTGCCGGCCCACCGCCCGGGCCACATCGTCGGGGAGCATCCCGCGGTAGGTGAACCCGCCGGCCGAGGTCGCCTTCGCCAGCCGTGGGTCGCTCAGCGCCCGCTGGGCGTCCTCGTAGCGGGTGACGACCCAGGCGGTGGCACCGGTCGGCAGGGTGATCTGCACGACCGGGCTGTCCCGGCGCAGCTCGGCGAGGACCCGGTGCAGATCGGCGGCGGTCCCGAACGGATTGGCGATGGTCGACATTCGTCTCCCCCAGACGACGAGTGGACGGCCCGGCGGCCGGAGCGGATCCGGGGTCCCTGCCATGCTGCCACCGTCCGCGCCGGACGCGGTAACCCGGCTATCCGGCGGCCGTGTGCCGGGGTGCGCCGCCGCCGCTGAGACCCCGGGCGTCCGGGCGCGTGCAGAGCGGGTACCCGTCGAGGGCGCCCGCTACGATCTTGGGCATGGCGCTGCTGCACCGGGCCACACTGCATCCCGGCAAACTCGAACTCCTGGCGGACTGGCTGCCCGGCCGGCGATGGTACCGGGGCCCGGCCCCCGCCGACGTCGTCCGGGTCGCGAGCTTCCGGCTCGACGACCCGGACGGAGCGGTCGGGATCGAGACGATGCTGGTCAGGTCCGGTGACGGGCCGGTACACCAGGTCCCACTCACCTACCGCGACGCACCCCTGCCCGGCGGCGACGAGTGGCTGATCGGCACGGCCGAGCACTCGGTGCTCGGCCGCCGCTGGGTGTACGACGCCTGCGGCGACCCGGTCTACGCCAGCGCGCTGGCCGCCGCGATCGTCACCGACGGCGGCCAGGCGGAGGAGTTCTTCGAGGTCGACGGCGTACGCGATGTCCGCGAGCCGAGCATGACCGTGACCGGCAGCGGCACCCCGGACAGCGTCCTGCCGCCGGTACGCGTGGTCCGCCGGGTGGTCGAGGACGAACCGACGACCATCGTCACGGACGCCGTGGAACTCGCCGTCGTCCGCCGCCCCGGAAGCGGAGACGGCGGGCTGAACGGTGCCATGCCGACCGCCGCCGCGCTGACCGGCACCTGGCCCGGCCAACCGACCCCGGTACCGCTCGCGTACGCCGTACTGCGCTGAGGCCGGACCGTCCACTCAGTGGCCGACGATCCGATCGGACCTGAGCGCCGTCACCCGGCGCACGGGTCGACTTCCGGCTACGTCGTGCCATCGGCGTGCGCGACACTTCCGCTGGTACGCCGGGCTGTGCTGGTCGTCCGTCCTTTGATCGTTACGGTCGAGACGATGGCCGCACGGCCGGAGTCGGAAGGGGTGGATGGTGGAGGGCCGGGATGAGCTGATCGGTGGGTTGGTGGAGGAGATGCCGCGCTACATCTCCGCCGCGGTGAGATTTCAGGTCGCGGTCGCCCATCAGCTCGACATGTCGGTTTCCGACGTGCACGGGCTGGCCGCACTGTTGGAGACCGGACCGGCCGGGGTCAGACAGCTGGCCGAGCTGATGGGCATGACCACGAGTGCGGTGACCCGCCTCGTGGACCGGCTCGAACGCGGCGGATATGTGCGGCGGGAGCCTGATCCGGCGGACCGTCGGCGGGTCGTGATCCATGTGGTTCCGGAGCGGGTCGGGCAGGTCGCGGAGTACTACGAGCGGCTGAACGTTCGCTGGCAGCGGCAGATCGGCCAGTACTCCGACGCCGAGTTGCGGTTCCTGCTCGAGTTCCTGCGGCAGGGGCGTCGGGACGCCCGGGCCGAGACCGTCAATCTGCGCGCCGGGGGCCGGCAGCATGCCACTCGGGGGCGCCGGGTCCTGCGACCACCCTCTGACGGGCCCCCGGAGAGCGGTAAGGGAGCACCCTGATCTACCCCGGATAGCTGCTGTGAGAACTTGCTGCTTGCAGCAGCGACCCGGTTGACTGGTTCGCGGACGGCAGGAGCCGTCGCTACTTGTCAATGGAGGTGGAGAGTCGTGCACGTGCGAGGCTTCCGGTTCGGTCAGTTCGTCGTCGCGTCGGTCGCGGTCATTGCCGTGGCCGGGTTGGCGGCGTGTGGCTCGGACAACGACCGAGACCGCGACAGGTCGGTGCCACCCCCAGCGAGTGCCGGTACGGGGGCGGTGACCGGAGCCGACGAGACCGAGGTTCGAGGACTGCTCGACAAGATCAACGAGGCGTGGGCGCGGGGCGACGCCACCGCGTACGCCTCGTACCACACCGCCGACGCCGATCTGATCGACTTTCGCGGCATCCATGCAGCGGGCCGGCAGGCGATCGTCGACCTGCTTCAGCCCGCGTTCGACAGCGTGCTGAAGAACAGCAAGGTCGAAGCGCGGATCGTCGACCTGCGCTTCCTCTCCGCCGATGTCGCGATCTTCCACACCAGGGGCAAGATCGTTCCCATGGGTGAGGACTCGATCCAGACCTTCGTGGCCACCAAAGGCCCCGACGGCTGGCTCATCGCGGCCTTCCAGAACACCCGGGTCCAGGCCGGCGGGTAAGGGTGTGCCGCGAATCGACGCTGGCCTGCCAGGTCGAGCGGCTCCATCACCGCCAGGTGTGCACAAGATCGCCGGTCCCGGTTCTGCTCGCTGAACCTCCACCGGAGACCTCGCCGTAGCACGACCTCCCACCCGGCAGACCCGCACGCCAGTTCGGACCCGGGCGCCGACTTCGACATACGACTCAGCGGCGACCGAGCAGTTCGGCCACCCTCAGGAAGCCGTCCGCGCCGTGGCCGAGCCCGATCACCCGGCGAGTGAGCCCCTCGACCGCCCGCATCACGCTCGCGTCGATCCCGTGCGCCTCGGCGGCGTGCACGACGTGTGACATGGTCGAGGCCGCCGAGGTGATCGGGTTGTCCGCGCCGGAGTAGCTGCCGTCCTCGACCTCCGCCGCCGTCTGCTCGAAGATCGGCGGCAGTATCTCACCGATGCCCATGGCGAAGGGCGCCAGTTCCCGCGCGGTGATTCCCTCCGCCCGGGCCACCGCGAGTGCGTGGGCCCAGCCCGCCATCGAGGTCCAGAAGATGTCGAGCAGGGCGAGGTCGTACGCCGCCGCTCGGCCGATCTCCTCGCCGACGTGGGTGTGGGTGCCGCCCAGCCTCTCCAGCACGGGCCGGTGCCGCCGGTAGAGGTCGCTCGGACCACTGTGGATGAAGACCCCGTCCGGGGTGCCGATGGTCGTGGTCGGCGTCATGATCGCGCCGTCCAGGTAGTCGATGCCGCGCTCGGCCGCCCAGGCCGCGACGTCCCGTGCCCGGTCAGGTGTGTCCGCGCTGAGGTTCGCCACCGTGCGACTCTCGAGCGCGTCCGCGACGGCACCGGCCCTAAGGATGGTCTCCACCGCGTCGTTGTTCACCACGCAGACCACGGTCAACCCGCTCGCGGCGACCGCCTCCGCCGCCGAGCCTGCGGCGACCGCGCCCCGCTCGACCAGGGCGGTTTCCCGGCCCGGGGTCCGGTTCCAGACCGTGGTGGACAGGCCGGCGTCCAGGAAGGCGCCGGCCAGGGCCCGGCCCATCGGTCCGAGACCGAGTACCGTGACAGCGGACTGTTCGGGGTGCGAGGACATAGCGGTACTCCTGAACTTGTGCAAACTGGGGTAAAGAGGACGCAATGACACGCAGCCGAGCCCGGGATCTGAACGTCTGCGGGGTGACCGCCGCGATCGCCGTGATCGACGGCAAGTGGAAGACTTCGCTGCTCTGGCTGCTGGAATCCGGCCCGCACCGCCCCGCCGAGCTACGCCGACGGCTGCCGGGCCTCACCGAGAAGGTGCTGACCCAGGCGCTACGCGAGATGGAGAGCGACGGGCTGGTGCACCGGGAGGTGCACGATGTGTTGCCGTTGAAGACCGTCTATTCGCTGACCCCGTTCGGCCGTGACCTGGCCGAGGCGGTGGCGCCGCTCTCCGACTGGGGGCACCGCCGCCTGGAGAAGCTCGCCGCCGCCCGGTCGGCCTCCTGAAACAGACCGTCGACCTCCTCTCGATCCGGATCCGGCGGCCCGTTCGACCGCCCACACCCAGGCTCGCCCGGCGCGCTCCGGCCGACAAGTACGCACAAGAAAGTGGCTACCCCGGCACGCGGACGGCGGCCCCGCCTACGGCTCCGGCGGGGCCGCCGAGCGCTGCGCTGGCACGCGTCACGCCGCCGGCGTCCCGTGCTTCAGCGACGCCGTGAAGGTCGCCCAGGCGGCCGGACGGAACGCGAGCACCGGCCCGGACCGGTCCTTGCTGTCCCGGACCGCGACGACGGCGCCCAGGTTGTCGGCAACCTCGACGCAGTTGCCGTTCGCACCCGAACGAATGCTCGTACGCCAGACGGCATCGGTCAGGTCAGAGTCGTACATCTTCTTCACCTCCTTCCGTCAATCCCGCTCGGCGGCACGGGCGATCAAGCGGATCGAAGCCGCCGGATTGAGCGCTGCCGCGCGTAGGTGTTCGAAGAGGTCCGTGTAGCTGGCGATGTCGGCGTCACGTTCAAGGAACAGGGCGTTGACGCGGTTCTCGATGTAGACCAGATCCGAATCCGCCGGATCCGGAAAACTCATGATCGCGAATGCGCCGTACATGCCCGGGTGCGCGCCGACCTCGTAAGGCAGGACCTGCACGGTGATGTTGGGCAGCTTGGTGAGCTTGGCAAGGTGTTGCAACTGGTCGCGCATCACTTCCGCACCGCCTACCTTGCGGTGCAGGACGCTCTCGTCGAGGATCGCCCACACTTTGAGCGGCTCGGCCTTGCTGATCGTCTCCTGGCGCCTGAGTCGCGCCTCGACTCGCCTTTCGACCTCCTCCTCCGTTCCGTTCGGCAACAGTCCGGCGGTGACGGCTCGGGCGTACGCCTCGGTCTGGAGCAGGCCGGGGACGAAGAGCGACTCGTAGTTGCGGACCGACTGGGCCTCGGACTCGAACGAGATGTAGGTGCTGTACTCGTCGGGCAACTGGTCCTCGTACGCCTGCAACCATCCCAACTGCCCGGCGTCCTTGGCGAGTGCGACCATTTCGAGCCGGCGCTCCGGATCGGTGACGCCGTAGACGTCGAGCAGCCCGAGCAGGGTTCGGCGCTGGGGTCGGGCCCGCGCGGTTTCGAGCCGCCAAAGGGTGGCGGGATTCATGTGGGTCCGTTCGGCGACGTCTTCCCGGGTGAGGCCGGCGCCGTGTCGCAGTGCGCGGATTTCCGCCGCCAGTCGGCGCAGTCTGACGGTCGGCGGTTGTTTTCGGGCCGCCACGTTCACGCTCCTTCGCTCCTCTCCAGTCTCATGTGGCTTGCGTTTGCAAGGCAATGGAAAAGCGGCGCGATATGAACAGAACGTCCACTCGCAAGCCTTGCGTTCGTGCATGGCGCTCCAGCCCGCGCACCTTCCCCCGCTGGGGCGCGTCGTGGCCACCTCCGCCCCTCGGGCGGATGGCCCGCAACCGGGATGCCGGGCAGAACGTCTGGCGGCAACCAGCTGCCCGGCATCCCTGCACTCAGGAGGTCGCGATGCTGCTGCGTCTGTTCTGCACGGTGGTCGGCTGCACACTGCTCGGCTTCCTCGTCGGCCTTTTCGCCTTCAAGGTCAAGTCCGGTTGGTGTCCACGCTGCGGCACGACCACCTCCGAACTGGCCGGCCAGCATCGCGCCCGGCCCTGATCGGACCGCCCCGGCCCGGCAGAAAGAAGAGCTCGTGAGCCTGGAGGAACTGACCAGCAAGGAGCCGTTCTACGCGGCTATGCGGCTGCTGACCGAGAAGCACCACGCAAGCCGACCAGCGCTCGTAGAGACTGTCAGAGGGTGCGTAGCAGCGCTACCTGTAGCTTCGCCACCACCATGCTCGACGCCGACGTCAGCCTGCGCGACGTGCAGACTCGCGCCGGCTGTCGTGCGGCCCACCGGCGTCCGCGAGCCAGCATAAGAAATATGACGCAAGGTGTCAGGTTTTGGGTGGAGCATAGTTTCATCGGTCGGCGCCGGTACTAGGCGCGGACCGGGCGGCACGGACAGATACGGAAAGACAGGACCTCCATGCACGAAACTCCAGAAGATTTCGAAAAGCTCCAGGCCCTCCTTGACGCCTCCCTCGCCCGCTCCACCTCCCACCTCCGCTCGATCATCAACACCGCGCGCACACTGAACGCGGAGCAGCTCACCCAGGTCCTCACCGGCATGTGCACCCTCGCTCTGTCCAGCGTTACGGCGAAGGGTGAGCCGCGGATCAGCGGTGTGGACGGGCACTTCCTGCGAGGCAAGTGGTACTTCGGCACGGCGCGCGACGCGGCCAAGGCGCGCCACCTCGCGGCGCGGCCCGCCGCCAGCGCCGCACATTTGCGCGGTGAGGACCTCGGCGTCTTCACGCACGGTAAGGTGGAGATCCTCAACCCCCAGCATGGCGATCGGGCCGCGGACTGGCCGGACGTGCTTGCGTACCTTAAGAACTTTTACGGCGACGACCTCTTCGACTGGGACAACGACGTTGTCTACTACCGGCTGCATCCGCACTGGATGACCGTCTATGCCCCCGACCTCGCAAAGCTCACCGTGGCGTCCGAGCCCTGATCCGCAGCGCGGGCCAACCGATGCGCGTCCAAGGCTCGCTTCGTAAGAGGTCTCGTTACCGTCTGGTAGCCCTGACCAGCGTTTCTGCTGGTCAGGGCTTTCTGCCTGTCGGGACGGCCGGATTCGAGGGAGTGTGTCGAAATCCTACGCAGTCCCCCGACCCGGACCGGCGTTGGGCAGGTATCCATCGCGAGCCAATCTCTCGCGGCGCCAGATCTCGTCACGTCTTCGTCGCTCAAGCCGCTGGAGGTGCTTTTTCTGGCACTCTGCAAATTCCCACGCTCCTGCGCAGCCTGTAAGCTGGGATCAGATTCGCCTTTGTGATGTCAGCGCCGCAGACTACAAAGGTGGAAAGCTTGGCAAGTCGGTTCGGGGCAGCCCCGGAATACCGGCTAGGAGACCACCCGGCCCGCTAGCCACCCGGCGGCCTCGATCAGCTCCCTTTCCCTCGATCGGCTCGACGAGCCCCCGCAGCATTCGCAGCGACCGACCCCGAGGTCGGTGCGACCGAGCGCCAGGTTTCCCCGTTTTGGACGGCGACCGTGACCTCGACTCCAGGAGACGGCAACAGACGGTTGCCGAGCAGCCCGGGATTCGGCTCGATGCGCTGGCCGGCGACGAGGTCGAGCCGGAAGCGCTGGACTATGCCGCCGACCACGGACCGGAACGCGTGCCGTGCCAGCGACTTGCCGATGCAGGACCGCTCGCCGGTGCCCCAGGGCTGGAAGGCGCCGGGCCGGTAGGCCGACCCGCTGAGGAAGCGCCGCGGGCGGAACTCGAGCGGGTCCTCGAACGACCGGACGCTGCGCTGCGTCACCCAGGGCACCAGGAGCAGAGGCGCGCCGACCGGCAGTAGATGACCACCGACCTCGAGCGGGCTGATGGTCCCCTTGAACTCCCAGGCCGCCGCCGGATACAGCCGCATCGCCTCGTTGAGCACCGCCTCCAGGTACGGCAGGCGGCGGGCGTCCTCGGGGCGAGGTATCCGGCCGTCGAGCGTTGCGTTTAGCTCGTCGACCAGTTCGCGGGCCGGCCCGGGATTGAGAGAGAGCAGCAGCAGCGCCCACACCATCGCCGACGCCAGCGAGGTCAGGCCCGCGAAGTGCAGTTGCAGCACGAAGTCGCGGACCAGCGCAGGCTCCGGGGACAGGCCCGCATTCTCGACCTCCGCCAGCACCGCCTGAGCCAGCGAGTAGCGAGTCGGCTGGACCCGGCCGGTCGCGATCGCGGTGATCCGGGCGTCGATCGCCGCTCGGCCGGCCTGCAGCTCGGCACGCCGCGCGAGCCCCGGCACCGGAAACGGCAGGTAGGTGGTGGCGATGCGCTGGGGAGTCGACTCCAGGACGTCGATGTAGGTGTCGACCGCAGCGTCGACCTCCGGTGCGGCGGCCGCGATGTCCACACCGAACATGTACGTCTTGAAGATGCGGCGGGTGAGCGCCGTGATCTCCGGCAGCAGGTCGAGCCGGGTGCCGGGCCGCCAGGTGTCGACCAGCCGCTGGGTCTCGTCGATCGCGATCGTGACATAGGAGGCAAGGGAGTGCTGGCCGAGGGCGCGGTGACAGATGCGACGGTACCGCGCATGCTCCTCCCCCGTCGAGTTGAGCGGCCCGCGGCCCTGGATGTCGTCGCGCGGTTGCATTTCGACGCCGGCGGCGCCGGTAATCTCGACCCCTCCGCCGAGGGCCCTGTGGACCGCCTCGACCTCGTCCGGGCCGAACACCGCGATCACCCGGCGGCCGTTGAGCGGCAGCGCCACGAGGTCGCCATAATCGCGGTGTGCCCGTTCGAGAGACCGCAGGGGACGGCGCAGGAACGACCATTGCTGGCGCGGCAACATCATGGGGCGCGGGCCTGGAATCTGCACTACGGCCATTCTTCACGTCCACTCCACCGGTTGAAACAACGAATTCTGTCACGGGTCGGCGATCGGCATCCCTCATAACGGCACACGCGGTCGGTGACCGCACTATGGAAAGCGACCGGGTCGGGCCTGCGTAGTTCCATGGTGACGCGCCGGCATGCGCCTGTCGAGTCCTCGCGTGCGCGGCGCGGCGACTGCAACGATTAACTTTACTCATTGGCGAATCTCAGATATGTGAGCGCGCTATCACAGACCGCATACGGCCGGTTGACGCGCCGTTTGGATGCTGCTATTCTTCGAGTGAAGTCGATCTCTCTAGGGGATCGATTAACCCCAATGCAGAAACACCAACGTCATCACCGGGGGTCTCCGTGTCCAACGTGAAGTTGACAAACGCAGCCCGCCTCAATGGCTCAGCCAGAATGAGAGCCGACGACACCGCGCCCGAGGCAAAGGCCATTCCACAGCTGCATCGGCGACAGATACTCGTGACTCGGGTGGGCCTCGAGATTCCGTCGGACACGACATTTGACGGCTGGAAAGCCGCCGGACAGCAGCTGTCCCGGATCGTCGACTCGTCCGCGTGGTGCCTCGGCGACTGGCTGGTCTACGGCAAGAACCGGTATGCCGACCGCTACCTGCACGTCATTCAGCTCGCCAACCTCGACTACCAGACGCTGCGGAACTACGCGTGGGTGGCCCGGCGGTTCAGCATCGAGCGCAGGCGTCCGTCGCTCAGCTTCCAGCACCACGCGGAGGCGGCCTCGCTGCCCCAGCCCGAGCAGGACCAGTGGCTGGACCAGGCGGAGGAGCACGGCTGGTCGCGCAACCAGCTGCGCCGGCAGATCCGGGTGAGCCGCGCCGGCGAGCTGCCGTCGACGCCGAGCAACGCGGTGCTGCCGCGGCTGTACGTTCCGGGCGAGCGGTTCCGGCGCTGGCGGGCAGCGGCCGACCAGTCCCGCATCGAATTCGAGGCGTGGATCCTCGACGCCCTGGACACGGCCGCCACCCAGACGCTCGCCGCCGACGATTCCGACGCCGGCGAGGAGCCCGCAAGCGCGTGAACTTGGCGCCGGGCGGCCGGTGCGCCACGACGGCAATCCATGTGTCGCCAGCCATGTCTCGCCAGCGAGACAGGAGCGCGCCCGCCCAAAGATCAGGCCCGGAGGTGTGCTTTGCCCGACACGATCGACGACACGGCCGGCGTACCGCAGATGCGTGCCGGCTTGAGCCCGGCCCGAGCCGCGCTGCTTCGGCGCTGGACGCAGGGCCGCTCCGCGACGGAGGTGGTGGTGCCCCGCCGCCGCGGCACCGGGCCCGCCCCGCTGTCCTTCTCTCAGGAGCGGCTCTGGATCCTGGACCGGTTGCTCGGCGCCGGTCATGCGTACAACACGATCCCGCTGGTCGCCCGGCTCCGCGGGCCGCTCGACGTGACGCTCTTCGAGCGGAGCCTGGCCGCCGTCGCCGCCCGTCACGAGGTGATGCGCAGCCGGATAGAGCTGGTCGACGGCGAACCGGTGCAGGTCGTGCTGCCCAACGTGCCGATCGTCGTGGACGCGGTCGACCTGCGCGCGGTGCCCGACCCGGCCGCCGAGGCGCTGCGGCTGGCCCGCGCCCAGCGCGGCGAGTCCTTCGACCTGGCCACCGGCCCGCTGTTTCGCACCCGGCTCTTTCGGGTGGCGGACGACGAGCACATTCTGCTGCACCTGATGCACCACACCATCTCCGACGGCTGGTCGGACGACGTCCTGATCCGGGAGATCGCCGCGGTGTACCGGGCGCTGGCCGACGGCCGGAGTCCGGATCTTCCCGCGTTGCCCATCCAGTACGCCGATTATGCGGTGTGGCAACGGCAACGGCTGACGGGTGAGCACCTCGACCGGCTGCTCGGCTACTGGCGCGATCGGCTCGAGGACGCGCCTCGCGCGCTGGACCTGCCCACCGACCGTCCCCGGCCGGCCGTTCAGCGCCTGATCTCCGACACCCGGACGGTACGGGTGCCGGCCGGCGTCACCGGGCGGCTGAAGGCGCTCGCCCGCGAGGCGGACGCGACGCTGTTCATGGTCGTGCTCGCCGCGGTGGACGTGTTGCTGGCCCGCTACAGCGGGCAGACCGACATCGTCGTCGGCTCGCCGGTGGCCAATCGCACCCAGTCTCAGACCGAACGCCTGATCGGCTGCTTCGTCAATACCCTGGTGCTGCGCTGCGACCTGGACGGCAACCCCACGTTCCGCCGGCTGCTGGGCCGGGTCCGGCAGGTGGCGCTGGGCGCGTACCACCATCAGGAGTTGCCCTTCGAGCGCCTCGTGGAGGAGCTGCAGCCCGACCGGGACAGCAGCCGCAACCCGCTGTTCCAGGTGATGGTCGCGCTGCAGAACAGCCCGCCGGCCGACCTGACGTTCGGCTCCTTCCGGCTCAGCCCGATCGAGCTGGACAACGGCGTGGCGAAGTTCGACATCACGGTCGACCTGCGGGAATTCGAGGGCGAGCTGGTCGGGCGCATCCAGTTCGACGCCGACCTGTTCGACCCGCAGACCTGCGACCGGATGTCCGCGCACCTCGGCACGCTCCTGGCCGGTATCGCGGCGGCGCCGGACACGGCGATCGCCGACCTGCCTCTGTTGGACGAGGCGCAGCTGGACCTGTTGACCCGGCAGTGGAACGACACCGCCGCCGACCACGACCTGGAGCCGTTGCACCGCACCATCGAGCGATGGGCGGCCACCCGGCCCGACGCGATCGCGGTGACCGCCCCGGACGGCCAGCTGACCTACCGGGAGCTGAACGCGCGCGCGGAGCGGCTGGCCGCGCGGCTGCACCGGGCCGGTGCCGGCCCGGACGTGCTGATCGGGCTCTGCGTGCAGCGGTCGGTGCTGCTGCCGCTCGGCATCCTCGGCATCCTCAAGGCCGGAGCGGCGTACCTGCCGCTGGATCCCGCCCATCCCGCCGAGCGCATCGAGTACATGCTGCGGGACGCCGCCGTGCCGCTGGTGGTGAGCACCACCGGGAACGCCGGCCTCCTGCCCCGGTCGGGCCCGCCGGCGATCCTGCTGGACGAGGTGCCCGAGCAGCCGCTGCCGGCCGTGCCGGTCGCGCCCGCCGGCGGTCCGGCCGGGCTGGACAACCTCGCCTACGTCATCTACACCTCGGGCTCGACCGGGCGCCCGAAGGGCGTGATGATCTCGCATCGCGCGGTGGCGAACATGATCCGTTCGACGCTGGACGAGATCGGCACGGTCGACGGCGATGCCGTGCTGCAGTTCGCCACGGTGTGCTTCGACGTGTCCGTGCTGGAGATCTTCGGCGCACTCTGTTCCGGCGCCCGGCTGGTCGTCCCAGACGGCGAGACGGTGCTCGATCCGGCGGCGCTCACCGGGCTGACCCGGCGCGAGCAGGTCACCGTCGCCGACATTCCACCGGCCGTCCTGCACATGCTCGACCCGGCCGCGATGCCGTCGCTACGCATCCAGTTCATCGGCTGCGAGGCCTTCGGCGGCCCGCTGGCCACCCGATGGCAGCAACCGGGACGGCGGCTCATCAACGGGTACGGGCCGACCGAGGCGACCGTGATGATGACGCTGATGGAGCTCGACCAGCCGTACGAGCGGATGCCGCCGATCGGTCGTCCCATGCCGAACCATCAGGTTCACCTGCTCGACCAGGGGCTGCGTCCGGTGCCGGTCGGCGTGCCGGGCGAGCTGTACATCGGCGGAACGGGTCTGGCCCGCGGTTACCTGAACCGGCCCGGCCTGACCGCCGACCGCTTCGTCCCGGACGGTTACGGCGGCACGCCCGGCGCACGCCTGTATCGCACCGGCGACCTGGCGCGGCACCGGGCGGACGGGATCCTCGAGTTCGTCGGCCGGGCCGACCGACAGGTGAAGATCCGCGGCCTGCGCATCGAGGTCGGCGAGATCGAGGCCGTGCTTGAGCAGCACCCCGCGGTGTCCCGGGCCGTGGTCGTGGTCCGCGAGACGCCGGCCGAGTCCAAGCACCTGGTGGCGTACGCCCAGCCGGAAGCCGGCGAGCCGGCAGGGCCGGACGAGCTGCGCGACTGGCTACGCCGGCGCCTGCCCAGCTACATGGAACCCAGGCTCATCGTGCCGGTCGACGAGCTGCCGCTGATGCCCAGCGGCAAGGTGGACCGGGCGGCCCTGCCCGACCCGGACAAGCTGGCCGCACCGGCCGACCGGCCGCACACGCCGCCGCGCACCGACCTGGAACGCACCCTGCTGGAGCAAGTCTTCGGGGTCGTCCTGGGCACTCGGGACATCGACGTGAACGAGAGCTTCTTCCAGCTCGGCGGCAACTCGCTGCAGCTCGCGCACCTGCAGTCGCGCATCGTCGAGACGCTCGGCGTGGAGATCCCGTTGCGTACGCTGTTCGCGACCCCGACCGTGGCCGCGCTCGCCGGCCACCTCGCCGATCTGGTGCCGGCGGACCCTACGGCGCCGGCGCGGGACCTGGCCGACGGCGAACGGGTTCCGCTCACCGCACAGCAGCGGTGGTGGTGGCGCACGGCGGGGCGCTACAACAAGCCGATGGCTGCCCGGCTGCGCGGCTTCGTCGATCCCGAGGCGGTGACCGGGGCCGTACGCCAGGTGGTGGCCCGGCACGAGACGCTGCGCACCACGTTCGACACCGACGGACCGGAGCCGGTCGGCGTGGTGCACGCCGACCTTCCCCCCGACGTCGCCGAGGTGGATCTGTCGGACGCCGGCTGGAGCGCCGTCGCCGAGGCATTCGCGGCGGAGGTCGCACACATCTTCGATCTGCGGCACGGCCCACTGGTGCGGCTGCGGCTGCTCCGCCTGGCCCCCTACGACCAGCTGATCGTGGTCACCGTGCACCCGCTGCTGTGGGACGGCTGGTCCCGTGCCGTGCTCGCGCACGAGCTGCTGTCCTTCGCCGACGCGGTCGCGGTGGACGAGCCACCTGCCGCGCTGCCGATCCAGTACCGGCATTGCGCTTACGGGCAGGCGGACGAGCCGGCGAACGCCGAGTCCCTGGCGTACTGGACCGGCGTTCTGGCCGGTGCGCCCGCTCCCCTGGCGCTGCCCGGGCGCGAAACCGCGACGCCGGCCGCCGCCCCCCGGCCCGGCGCGACACACCGGTTCGCCGTCGACGAGAAGGTGACCGCCGCGCTGGACGGCGTGCAGCGCGAGACCGGCGCGTCGATGTTCGTGCTCACGTTCACCGCCTTCGTCGTGACCCTCTCGGCGATGACCGGTGAGCAGGACGTGGTGGTCGGCGTGCCCCTCGCCAACCGGGTCCGGCCCGGCACGGCGGGACTCGTCGGCAACTTCGTCAGCACCATGCCGCTGCGGATCCGGCTGACCGGGCTCGTCAGCCTTCGCGACGTGCTCGACCAGGTACGCGAGCGAGTGGTCGAGGCGTACGCCCACCAGGAGGTCCCGGCCGAGGCGTTGTGCCTTGCCCTCGACCCGGACGGCGCCCGCCTCCCGTTCGGGATCACCTTCGATCTGCTGACCGAGGCGACCCGGTTGCGGCCCGCGCCCGGCATCGACCTGACACCGGTAGAGCTGGACACGGCGTATGCGGACTTCGACCTGACGCTCGCCATGGAGCGGCGGCCGGACGGTTTGCACGGCACGGTGAGCCATGCGACGGACGCCTACCCGGCCGCCACCGCGGTGGAGCTGGCCGACCGGTACGGCACGGTGCTCAGCGCGCTCGCCCGCGATCCGCGTACCGGTATCGCGGAGCTGCACGGCGCCGCGCGAGCCGTCGTGCCGGAGCTGTCCACATGAAAGACTCGCCGCATGGCAGAACTGCACGATGTCGTCGTCGACTGCGAACACCCTGCCGCGCAGGCCCGCTTCTGGGCCGCCGCCCTGGACGGGTACCGGGTGGCCCCGTACGACGAGGCCGAGCTGAAGCGACTGCGGGAGAACGGCATCGACGACCCCGAGGACGATCCGAGCGTGCTGGTGGAGTCGGACCCGGGAGTGCGCCCGCGCTTCTGGTTCCAGCTCGTTCCGGAGAAGAAGACCACGAAGAACCGGGTTCACGTCGACCTGCGGGCCGACGACCGGGCGGCCGAGGTGGCCCGCCTGGTCGGCCTTGGCGCGTCGGTGATCAGCGAGTTCGACGTCTGGACGTTGCTGGCCGATCCGGAAGGCAACGAGTTCTGCGTGCGCGACTGATCGTCACCGGCTGCCGGTCCGTCCGCCGCGCGTATGCACAGCGGCATCCGAGGAGGAAGCGATGGACGAGCAGGTGGAGCACGAGTCCTACCAGGTCGTGCGCAACGACGAGGAGCAGCACTCGATCTGGCCCGAGCAGCGCCCGCTGCCGGACGGCTGGCATCAGGTCGGGTTCGCCGGCGGCAAGGACGCCTGCCTGGCCCACATCGAGCAGGTTTGGACCGACATGCGGCCGCTGAGCCTGCGCCGGGCCATGGCCGCGGCGCCGGCGCTGCCCGCCGGGGAGCCCGCCGACGACGGGCCGGACCTGCTCGACCGGCTCTCCGCGGGCGAGCACCCGGTGGAGGTGGTGCTCCGGCCGCGGGCCGACCCGGCCCGCCTGCGCGACGCGATCGACGCCCGATACGTACACCTGCGGTTCTCCGGCACGAACGGCGGCACCGAGCTGGGCGTGCGGCTCACTCCGGAGACCGACGCGTCCGCGGCGGACTTCGCGGCCGGCACCGGCACCGTCACCCTCGTCGGCACACTGACGCTCGATTTCCGGGCGGCCACCTGCCGGGCGCTGGTCGACGTCGGTACGCTCGCCGGGCGGGGAAGTCTGCAGGCTGCCTGATCCGCGACGCACGACGGCGCCCCGGCCGCATCGGCCGGGGCGCCGCTTCGTGCATGCCGGTCAGGCGGACGGTGAACCGGCAGTGGCGCGATGCACCGCGGCCGCGAACGACAGCAGCCGGTCGTCGTCGAAGATGAGGCGCAGCGAGAGGTCGACGCCGTACCGCTCGCTGAGCCTTCTGGTCATTCTCGCCGCGAGCAGCGAGTCGCCGCCGAGCTCGAAGAACCGGTCGTGGCGGGCGATCGGATGCACGCCGATCAGGTCCTGCCACACCTGGGCCACCGCTGTCTCCGTCGCACCGTGCGGTGGCTCGCCGGCATCCGGGATCACCTCGGGCACCGGCACCGCTGCGAGCCCGACGCGGTCCACCTTGCCGCTCGCCGTCCGTGGGAACGCATCCAGCGTGACGAACGCGGCCGGCACCATGTATTCCGGCAACCGGCGGCGCAGGGCCGCGCGGAGGGCGCCGGTGTCCGGGTCGGCCTCCCCGGGCCGCCATCGCAGGTACGCCACGAGCCGCCGGTCGGGTGCGTCGCCGTGCCCGGTCACATGGACGACCGCCTCGGCGATCCCGGGCACGGCCAGCAGGGCGGACTCGATCTCGCCCGGCTCCACCCGATGTCCACGGATCTTGACCTGCTGGTCCAGCCGCCCCAGCACGTCCAGCCCGTACGGCGTCCACCGGCCCCGGTCCCCGGTGCGGTACTGGCGTTCTCCCGGCCGGCCCGCCGGGTCGGGGACGAAGACCGAGGCGGTGAGGCCGGGCCGGCCCAGGTATCCCCGGGACACTCCGACGCCGGGGGACACGATCTCGCCGACGACGTCCGGCGGCACGGGTACGAGGTCACGGGCGAGCACCACGATGCGTGAGCCGGGCAGCGGATAGCCGGCGGTCACCACGGACACCTCGCGGTCGAGCTCCGTCCAGGTCGAGCAGAAGCTGTCCTCGGTCGTGCCGTACAGGTTGATGACCCGTCCCGGCCCGCGGGTCCAGACGCGCCGGGCCAGCGGCGCGGAGAGCGGCTCGCCGCCGAGGGCCACGCTGCGTACCCCGCCGGGCCACCCGTCGATGTCGAGCAGTGCGGCCATCGCGGACGGCACCGTCGTCACCAGAGTCACCCTGTCCCGGTCCGGCAACGTGGGCAGCTCGAGCACCGACTCGGCCAGAACCACGGTGCCACCGGCCGTCAGCGGGGCGAACAGCTCGAACAACGACAGGTCGAAGACGAGCGAGGTTGCGCCGAGGACGCCGGCCATCTCGTCCGCGCCGAACGCCTGCCGGCCCCACGCGATCCTGGCGAGCGCCCCGCGGTGGGTCACCCCGACGCCCTTCGGCCGGCCGGTGGAGCCCGACGTGTACAGCACGTACGCCAGCTGGTCGACGCTGAGCAGGGCGGGATCGTCGAGCGCCAGACAGGTGCGGCCCGCCGCGGCCACCGCGTCGTCGATCGTCACCACCGGCACGTCGTAGGCGTCGAGCCAGGTCGCCGTGTCGGCGTCGGTGAGCAGCAGCCGGGCGCCGGCGTCGGCGAGCATCTCGGCGCGGCGTTCAGCCGGGTCGCTGTCGCGAAGCGGCAGGTAGGCGGCCCCGGCGGCGAGAACGCCGAGCATGGCGACCGGCAGGTCGACGGTGCGCCGGTGGCAGATGGCCACTCGGTCCTCGACGCCCACCCCGAGGCTGCGCAGCCCGGCCGCCAACCGGCGCACCCGGCGCTCCAGCGCCCCGTAGCTGAGCGATTCCTCGGGCGCCGCGACCGCGATCCGATCGGGGTGGCGGGACGCCCCCGTCAGAATCGCCCCGTGCAGCCAGGGCGAGCCGAGATCGGGCACCTCACCGCCGTCGCACCAGCCGGCCAGCAGCGCGCGGTCGGCCGCGTCCATCAGGTCGAGGCGCTCCAGCGGAACGTCCGGGGCGGCGACCCCGGCGGCGCAGAGCCGGAGCAGCTGGTCGGCGAGGCGGTCCATGGTGGACGCATCGAAGAGGTCCGCGTCGTATTCGAAGGCGACCTCCAGCGGGCCGGGCCGGGCCGCAGCGCCGATCAGCACGCTGAGATCGAACTTCGCGACACCGGTCGGTATCGGCGTGACCTCGGCGCGCACGCCGTCCAGCCAGAACTCGGCGGTGGCCGGCTGCTCGCCGAGCATCACCTGGAACAGCGGGTTGGCCAGGGCCGGGTGACCGGCCCCGGTGGCCTGGACGACCTCGGCGAACGGGACGTCATCGTGCGCGATCGCCTCGAACAGCTCGGCCCTGGTGCGGGTGAGCATGGCGCGCAGCGACGGCATGTCGGTCAGATCGGCCCGGAAGACGACGGTGTTCACCAGGGCGCCGAACACCTCGGCGGCGCCGCTCGCCCCGCGGCCGGCCACGGCGACGCCGAGGCCGAAACGGTGCTGGCCGGCGCGCCGGCCGAGCACCGCGCTCACCAGCACGGTCACCGCCATGGAACGGGTCGCGCCGGTCTCGGTGCACAATGCGTCGAGCCCGGCGAGCGCTTCACCCGCCAGGGTACGGCGCACGGTTGCGGCGCGACGGGACGCGACCGCCGGCCGGGGGCGGTCGGTGGGCAGCGCAAGCTCGGGCAGACCGGCCAGCCGGTCCCGCCACCAGTCCAGCTCAGCCCCGGCTTTGCCGCGTGCGGTCGATTCGGCGTGCTGCCCCGCCGCGATGGCGACGCTCGAGCCGGCCGGCGGCAGCGGACGGTCCGTGGCGTACGCCCGGCCCAGGTCGCGGGCGAGCAGATCGAGCGACCAGCCGTCGCAGATCGCATGGTGCGCCACGAAGATCAGGTGGTGGTCGCCGGTGGGCGCGCGCAGCAGCCGTGCCCGCCACGGCGACGCGGCCGTCAGGTCGAACGGGGCGGTCGCCGCCTCCGCCGCCAGCCGGGGGATATCCGCCTCGTTCGCCTCCTCGACGGGAAGGTGCACCGGCGCCGCCGGACCGACCCGCTGCCTGAGGTTCCCCTCCCGGGTCTCCAACCGCACCCGCAGGCCGTCGTGCCGGTCGACGACCGCCCGCAGCGCCCGCTCCAGCCGACCGGGGTCGAGCGGCCCGCGCAGGCGCACCTGCCCGGCGATGTGGTAGGCCGGGCTGTCGGGAGCCAGCGCCTGCAACAGGCACAGCCGCTCCTGGGTCGGCGACAGCGGGTAGAAAGCGTCGTCCGTGGCCGGTGCGGGGGCGACCGGCGACGCGCCCGCCTCGTCCAGTCGCGCGGCCAGCCCGGCGATGGTCGGTTGGTCCAGCAACCGGCCCAGCGGAAGGCGCACCGCCGTCCGTTCCTCGACGGCGGTCAGCAGCCGCATCGCGAGCAGGGAGTGCCCACCCGTCATGAAGAAGTCCGCGTCCGGGTCCGGGTCGGTGACGCCGAGCAGGTTGGCCCAGATCTCGGCGACGGTCCGCTCGGTCGGCGTGCGGGGAGTCCGCCGCGCCGGAACGTGCTCCGCCGGCACCGGAACCCGGGCCAGCGCTTCCCGGTCGAGCTTGCCGCGGGCGTTGCGGGGCAGCGCGTCCAGCGCCAGCCACCGAACCGGCACCATGGCCGCCGGCAGCGCAGCGGCCACGTGGGCGCGCAGTACGGCGGCGTCGGCGTCGCCGACGACGTACGCGGCCAGCGCGGCATCCGGCTCGCCGGCCCGGTGCACGACGACGGCGGCCTCGCGCACGCTGGGATGGGCGCCGAGAACCGCCTCGATCTCGTCGAGCTCGATCCGCACCCCGCGCACCTTGACCTGCCGGTCACCGCGGCCGAGATAGATCAGGTGACCGTCGTGCCGCCGGCGGACCAGGTCGCCGGTGCGATAGGCGCGGGTGCCCGGCGCGCCGGCCGGGTCGGGGCCGAACCGGTCGGCGGTCGCAGCGGCGTCGGCCAGGTAGCCACGAGCCACCTGGGCGCCGCCGAGATACAGCTCGCCGGGCTCGCCCGTGCCGGCCGCCCGGCCGCCGGCCGCCCGCACCCGGGCGCCGACCGCGGGCAGACCGGTGCCGATGGTGACCAGCCGGCGATCGGCCGGGTCCTGTTCGGCGACGGTGGCGTAGGTGGTGGCCTCGGTCGGGCCGTACAGGTTGACGATCCGGCCGACATCGGCGTGTGCCAGGTCGCGGACCAGGGCGGCGGGCAGCGGCTCGCCCGCCAGGTTCACCGCGCCGACGCCCGCCGGCAGGCCGTCGGCGACCAGCTGGGCGGCGATGGAGGGCACCGTGTTGAGCAGGGTCACGTGTTCCCGCTCGGGCAGGCGCGATAGTTGCAGGGCATCCTCCGCGATGATCACGGTGCCGCCCGCCGCCACCGTGACGAGGAGCTCGAATACGGAGAGGTCGAACGTGAGCGGGGTGCCGGCCAGGACGCCGGCGAGCTGGCCGGCCGGGTATGCCCGCACACCCCAGCCGATGAACGCGGCGAGGTTGCGCCGGGTCATCGCGACGCTCTTTGGCCGGCCCGTCGACCCGGAGGTGAACAGCACGTGGGCCAGTTGCTCGGGGTGCGGGGCCGACCCGGCCGGGGACCCGCCGCCCGCGGCGTCGCCGTCGTCGAGCAGCAGCACGGGCCAGCCGGCCGGCACCTGGCCCACGGTGGCCCGGGTGGCGAGGGCGAGTGCGAGGCGCGCGTCACGCCGGATCGCGTCCAGCCGGGCGGGCGGCAGCGTGAGGTCGACGGGGCAGTACGCGCCACCGGCCCGCAGGATGCCGAGCAGCGCGACGAGCAGCTGCGGCGTGCGCGGCACGGCCACGCCGACGCAGACCTCGGGACCCACCCCGCGCGCGGCAAGGCGGGCGGCAAGACCGGTGGCCTGCCGCCAGAGCCCACGGTAGGTGAGCGCCGACGGTCCCTGCCGCACGGCGACCGCGTCCGATCGGGAGTGCTCCCGGATGCGGTCCAGCACGTCACGGAAGGGCCCGGCGGCCGGCAGCGGCTCGGTGCCGGCGCGCGCTCCGGTCACCGGCGCAGACGGGTCGGCCAAGGCGCTCCGGAGCGTGGCGACGTACTCGTCGAGCATCGCCGCGGCCGTCGCCTCGTCGAACCGGTCGGCGTCGTACCGCAGCGCCACGACGGTGCCCGCCTCGGTTTCCCCGACCTCCACTGTGAGTTCGACCGCGCTGCCCGTCGACGGCAACGGCAGCGTCTCGGCCCGCAGGCCGCCCAGGTCGAGCAGCACGCCGGGCAGGCCGAGGGCGAGGCCCACGGTGCCCGCCGGGGCGAAGGCGGGCGGGCGGTGGTAGACGAACAGCACGTCGAAAAGCGGGTTCCGCCCGTCCCGGCGGGAGGCGCCCGCAGCCTCCACGATCTCGGCGAACGGCAGCGCCTGGTGGTCGAGGGCGGCGGTCACCGCCCGGTGCGCACGGCGCACCAGCTCGGCAAGGCTGCCCGCCGCCCCGTCGAGGCGCAACGGCACGGAGTTCGCCAGGAAGCCGACCACGCCGCGCAGGGCCGGTGTCCCCCGGCCCGCGACCGGCGTGCCGAGCACGACGTCACCGCCGCCGGCATAGCGCGCCAGCTGCGCGGCCAGCGCGGCGACCAGCACGGTGTACGCGGTGGTGCCCAGCCTCGTGGCCGCGGCGGCGAGCGCGTCGCCCGGCAGGTCGCCGGCCGTACGTCGGACGACGCCGACGTGCTCGGCCGACATTCCGCTCGCCGGGTAGTCCGCCGGGAGGGTGGCGTGCCCGGCCTCGTAGCCGTGGAAGGCAGCGGCCCACCATTCGCGCAGCCGCTCCCACGCCTCGACGTCGCCCGGACCGGGCAGCCGGCCCGGCTCGGGCAGCACCGGCTCGGCACCGGAGCGCAGCGCGCGGTAGATCTCGGCGAACTCGGCGAGCAGCAGCGCGGCCGACCAGAGGTCCACCGCCGCGTGGTGCACCGCGACGGCGAGAATCCGGCCGGCGTCGGTCTCGACGAGCGCGGCACGCAACAGCCCTGCGGCGGCCGGGTCGAAGGGGGCGTTGGTGACCTGGTGGACCGCCGCGTCGACCGCTTCGGCCCGGCGCCCGCGCAGGTCGATACGTCTCAGCACCGGTGACGGCGGCGGCTCGCCGGCCGCTCCGGCGGTCGTGGCGCGCAGGGCGGGATGCCGGTCGAACAGCAGGCGCAGCGTCTGCTCCAAGGCGTCCGGATCCACGTCGCCGCCGAGCCGGAACGCGCGGCCGAGCACGTGCATCGTGGTGCCGGCGTGGTACCGCTCGAGGTAGCGGATGCCGTCCCCGTTGGCCTCGGCCATCGCGCCGCCGCTGGCGGTGCCCGTCGCGGCCGCCCCGCCCTGCCCTTCGGCGATCAGCGTGGCCAGTGCGATAACCGACGGCGCGGCCATGAGGTCGGCCACCAGCACCTCGACACCCCAGTGGGTGGCGATGTCGCCCTGAAGCTGCAGGAGCGCGAGCGAGTCGAGGCCGAGTTCGAGCAGGGAGACGTCGCCGCGCGGCTCCGCGACCCCGCCCACGGCCGCGACCCGGGCACACAGGTCGGCCACGATCCCGGCGAGCCCCTCGGGCGCGTCGGCGGATGCCTCGAAGGTTCCGCCGGCGGGCCGGTCCTCGTGCAGTACCGGAAGCTCCTTGCGCCGGTACCGGTCCCGGGCGACGGACCTGCGGACCTTGCCGCTGGTAGTCCGCGGGAGACCGCCCCGGCGAACCAGCAGCAGCGCCGCCGGGCTCGCCTCGGTGGCCGCGAGGATCGCGGCCCGCGCCCGCGAGAAGAAATCGGCCGGCAGCTCCACACCGCGGGCCGGAGCCTCTATCGCGGCGACCAACTGCTCCCCCGCCGACCCGTCGGCCGGCTCGACCGCGAACGCAGCGGCCGCGGACCCGCACAGCACCGGATCGACGCCGCGCAGGATCTCCTCGACGTCCTCCGCGTGGATGTTGCGGCCTCGCACCACGACGATGTCCTTGAGCCTGCCGGTGATGAACACCTCGCCGTTGACGATCCGGCCGATGTCGCCGGTCCGCAGCCCGTCCGTCCGATACACGGCGGCGGTCTCGGCGGGCCGCCGCCAGTAGCCGGCGGTCACGCTCGGACCCCGCAGGACCAGCTCGCCGGTCTCGCCGGGGTCGGCCGGGACGCCGGTCTCCGGGTCGAGCACAGTGAGCGTCTGGCCGCCCAGCACCGAGCCGTTGGACACCCGCTCCGGCACATCGGGCGCGTCGTCCGCCCGGAAACGCAGGCCGCCGAGGCGCGCGCCGCCGCTGACGATGAGGGTCGCCTCGGCCATGCCGTAGCAGGGGTAGAACGCCTCGGGCCGGAAGCCGGCGACCGCGAACGCCTCGGCGAACCGGCGCAGCGTACCGGCCCGGACCGGTTCCGCACCGGTGAACGCGACAGCCCACGCCGAGAGGTCGAGGGCGGCCCGCTCGTCGGCCGGGATGCGCTCGACGCACAGGTCGAACGCGAAGTTCGGGCCGCCGGACACCGTCACCCGGCCCTCGCTGACCAGCCGCAGCCAGGCCAGTGGCCGACGGACGAACGCCTCGGCCGGCATCAGGGTCATCGACATGCCCGACCACAGGGGCGACAGCATGCCGCCGACCAGACCCATGTCGTGGTAGGGCGGCAGCCAGACCAGGGCCCGGTCCGCCGGCGTGAGCGTCATTCCGTCGGTGATGGCGGCGGTGTTGTGCGCAAGGTTCGCGTGGGTCACCATGACGCCCTTGGGGACCCCGGTCGAGCCCGAGGTGTACTGCAGCACGGCGAGTTCCGACCCGGCGGGCTCGGTGCCCGCTTCGGTCGGCCGGGCCAGGCCGGCCAGGCCGTCCGGCCCGAACGCGGCCACGGCGCCGGCGTCGCGCACGATCGGGTGGTCGGCCAGCTCGGCCGTCTGCAGCGGCCGACCGCCCCGGGGCGGCAGCGGCACGGCCACCAGTCCCGCCGCCAGAATGCCGAGGAAATTCACCAGGTAGTCGAGGCCGCCCGGAATGGCGAGCGCCACCCGTTGACCGGGCGCCCAGGACTCACGCAGCCGCGCGGCGACCTCCGCCACGCGGGTGGCCGCGTCGGCATAGGTGAGATCGCGCAGCGCCCCGGTGGCGGTGTCGAGGTCGCGGTATCCCACCCTCGCCGGCTCGCGCTCCGCACGCCGTAGCAGGGCGTCGATCAGCGGGCGGCTGTCGCCGGTCACGACGCGCCCAGCGGCCGCGCGCCGGCGGCGGTCAACGGGCGCGGATCGCCCGGCGGCTCGTCGAGCCGGCGGATTGCGGCGGTGAGCCGGTCCAGCACGTCCTCGTGGTCGGCGAGCAGCAGGCGGGTCCGGCGGCTCAGCTCCGCGGCGTAGTTGTCGCCGGTGGTGGAACTGTGCGCGCCGAAGATGCGCAGCCCGGTCCACTGGTGGGCCAGCCGGTCGACCTGTCGCCCGGCATGCACCAGCGCATCGCAGCGCAACCGGTTCCCCGTCACCCGCAGGAAGTCCGCGTGCAGTGCCGCCGCTCCCTGCGCCGCCCAGCCGACGCCGTACAGCTCCGCCAGTGCGCCGGCCCGGTCGTCCCGCCCAGCCACGTCGGCCAGCCAGTGGCGCAGGCCCGCCAGCCCACCGCGGCGCGGGTCGCCGGGCTCCAGCCAGCCACGGACGTTGTGCGCCACGACCCCGCCCACCCAGGCCGCGGTGGCCTTCGGCGCCGTTCCGGTGAACTCGACGTCGATCCAGCGGTGCCGGATCCGGTGGCCGGCGAAAAAGTAGTCCCTGGTGTTGGGCCGGGCCTCGTTCGCCGAGCCCCGGGCGCGCAGGAAGTCGTCAAGCGCGAGGGGCCCGGTGAACAGCGGCGGTGTGGCCTCCAGCAGGTAGACCTCCCGTGCCTCGTCGTCGAAGCCCCACACCACGACCAGATGCGCGGCGTGCACGTCACCGAACGCCGGCCGGATGGGCATGTAGAAGTTGTCCACCGCGGCGAGCACCGGACGGCCGTCCTGGATGGACGCCCGGATGCCGGCCCAGGCCTCCTGCGCGTCCGCCGGCTCCTGCCACCGCGCCCGCACCGGATGGAACGGGAAGAGGTTCTCCCCCAGGGTCGGCCGGGGCGCCGGGTGGTAGTACTCCTCGCCACTCACCCGCGCCGGGTCGTGGTGGAACTCCCATCCCGCGCCGAGCGCCTCCACCGGGTCGAAGCCCTGGCGCAGCAGCAGCGTGCCGAAGCAGTCGTGCAGGCAGTTGCCGAGGTCGTGGAACCAGAACGGGACGTCCTTCAACAGCACCTTCATCGGCTAGTTCCATCCGTTGGCGGCGAGCGTCATCGCGAAGACGTGGATCGCGATGTTGTGTGGCAGACGCAGGTATGCCAGCTCCTGCTGGCGCGAGACGGCCAGGCGCTGTTGCCAGATGCGCGGTCCGATTCCCGCCTGCACGTGCCGGGGAAAGTGGATCCGGCGGCAGGTGATCGCCTCGATCTCGCCGAAGTGCGGCGGCGAGGCGGGCCAGAAGTCGGACACCCGCAGCCACTCCTGGTCCGCCACGCCGTCGCGGTAGTGCAGGTGGACGACGTCCTCAGCCCGCCGTTCCGAACAGGCGAGCAGGTAGATCCAGTCCCATCGGCCGGGCGGCAGGTCGATGCGCTGTCCGGCGCAGACCACGTTGTCGAGACGGCCCGGTCCGGTGCGCGGAAACCTGAACGGCACCTGAGTACGCCGGAACAGCTCCGTCCCGTCGGGCAGCTCCTCGGCGGGGAACGAGTTTCTCCAGACGTTGAGCCGGCCGTCGGCGAGACGGTCCTGGGTGGTGGCGCCGGTATTGTTGAAATAGGCCGTCAAATCAATGGGAACGGCACAGAAACCGGCTGCCTGAATGACGTTTTCCATGGATGTCCCGATTCATCTTCGAGAGTCGTGGAAATGACGGTGATACGAGTCTCGGCAAGTTCCGCGAACCCGTCAAGAGCACTTGAGAGTCCTGCACCCGGCGTTGTCCCGCCGGCGGGACAACGCCGGCGGGACGGCACGTGAGTGCCGCCGGACAATGTCTTTCCGGCCCGCCGGGAATCGCTAGACTAGCGCCGACAAACGACCGGGAGGTGACTTTCCGGTGCGACCCTCCACCGCGCCACGCGGCATCATTCCTGCGGGATTGGCACAAGAACGCTTCTGGTACATCGACCAGCTGCTGCCGGGCACCGCCGTCCACAATCTCGCGTTCGCCGCCGACATCGACGGCGACCTAAACGTCGCGGCCGTCGAGCACGCCGTGCACACCATCGCCCGGCGGCACGAGATCCTTCGCACCCGCTTCGTGGTGCGCGACGGCACGCTGTGCCTCGGCGCGGTCGAGCAGACGGGCCCGGAACTGGCCGTCTCCGACTGCCCGACCGACGACCTCGATGCGGCCACCCGGACGCTGGCGACCGCGCCGTTCGGCTACGAGGCCGGGCCGATGGTGCGGACCGCGCTGTTGAAAGCCGCCGGTCCGGATGCCCCGGCGCGGCATCGCCTGGTGCTGGTGACGCATCACGCGATCTTCGACGGATGGTCGTTCGGCGTGTTCCTGGCCGAGTTCGGCGCCCTTTACCGGGCGCATGCCACCGGCACAGATCCCGAGCTGCCGCCGATCGATCGCCAGTACCGCGACTACGCCGCGGCGCAGCGCGAACGGCTGGCGTCGGACGGCTTCGCCGGCGACCTCGCCTACTGGAGTGGGGCGCTGGTCGGGCTCGCCGACACCGAGCCGGTTACGCTGCCGCCGGACCTGGCGCGGCCGGCCCGGCTCCGGTTCCGCGGCGGAACGCACCGCTTCCGGGTGGCCGCGGACGACCTCGCACGGCTTCGCACGGTCGCCGACCAGGAGTCCACCACCGCGTTCGTGACTTGCCTGGCCGCCCTGCAGGCGGTGCTGAGCCACCGCACCGGCCGCACCGACGTCGTCGTGGGCGCGCCCGTCGCCGGACGGCCGGACGCCACGGCCGAACGGTTGATCGGTCCGTTCCTCAATGTGGTCGTGCTTCGCGGCGACGTCTCCGGTGACCCCACGTTCCGGCAGCTGCTGGTGCGCGGCCGAGCCGTTACCGGCGACGCGTTCGCGCACGCCGACCCGCCGCTGCAGTACGTCGCCGAGCGGCTCAGCGCCCGCCGCGGGCCGGCGGCGGCGCCGTTCCGCGTCGCACTCGCCCTGCAGAACACGCCCGCCGCGGCGCTGGACCTCGGCGCCGGCCTGCGGCAGCGGCCCGTGCGCCTCGATCCGGAAACCGCGCAGAACGACCTGTCGCTGTTCCTCACGCCCACGGCGGACGGCATGGATGCGATGCTGGTCTACGACCGCGACCTGTTCCGCCCGGAGACCGTCGAAGCGTTCGCCGCCGACCTGCTCGACGTGCTACGGCGGGCCGGCCGGTCGCCCGACACCCCGGTCTCGCGGTGGCTTCGCCGGGCACCCTCGGCGGCCGGGCCCACACTGCCGGCGGTCCTCGACGGCCTGACCGGTCATGCCGGCCCGGGACCCGATGCCACCCTGGTGGCACGGTTCCGCCGGTGGGCCGCAGCGCAGCCCGAGCGGGACGCCCTGGTTCACCACGATCGGCGGGTCAGCTACGGCGAGCTGGACACGTCGAGCGACCGGATCGCCGACGCCCTGGTGGCCCACGGCGTGCCCGCCGGCGCGCCGGTGGCCCTGATCGCGGACAACCACCCGGCGGCCATCGCCGCGCTACTCGGCATTCTCAAGGCCGGCGCGGCATTCGCCTGCCTGGACCCGCGCCAGCCTCCGGCCCGGCACGCCGAGATCCTGGCCGACCTGGCGCCCGCCCTGCTGATCGTCGACGACCCGGAGCGCCGCACCGGCCCGGTCCCGGTCCTGGTGCTCGATGAGCTGATCCGTACCGGCCGGGCGGACCGCCCGGCGCAACGACCGATCGACCCGGAGACGCCGGCCTATGTCGCGTACACCTCGGGCTCCACCGGGCGTCCCAAGGGGATCCCGCACCGCCACCGGGACCTGGCGCAGTTCGTGGCCTGGCAGAGCGAGGCGTTCGAGATCGGACCGGGACTGCGGGTGGGTCAGCTCGCCTCGCTCACCTTCGACGTCGCCTACTGCGAGATCTTCGGGGCGCTCTGCCACGGCGCCACGCTCTGCCTGCGGCCGCCCGGCGCCACCGCCGACCCGGCGCTCCTGTCCGCCTGGCTGAGCAACGACCGGGTTCAGCTGCTCCAGGTCATCCCGCGGCTCTTCGACGAGATCCTCGCCGCGGCCGGCGCCGCCGGCCTGCCGGAGCTGCGCACCGTCATGTTCGTCGGCGAGGCGCTGCACACGGAGCGGGTCGATCGGGTACGGGGCTGCCTCGGCGATGACGTCCGGCTGGTCAACGTGTACGGACCCACCGAGGTCGTGGCCGCTACCTTCCACGTGGTGCCGGCGACGGCGGCCGGACCGCCGGATGCCGTGGTGCCGATCGGCCGTCCGATCCCCGGGCGGCACCTGGTGTTGCTCGACGAGACCGGCGTGCCCTGCCGGCCGGGCACGGTCGGCGAGATCTGCATCTTCAGCCCGTACCTGGCCGACGGTTACCATCGCGACGCGCGAGAGAGCGCCCGCCGGTTCGTGCCGAGCCCGCTGCCGGATCGCCCGGGCGTCATGTACCGGACCGGCGACCTGGGCCGCCTGCGCGGCGGCGCGCCACTTCTGGAGTTCGCCGGGCGGCTGGACAACCAGGTCAAGATCAACGGCATCCGCCTCGAGCTGGAGGAGGTCGAGGCCTCGGCCGTCGGCCACCCGCAGGTGCGCGAGTGCGCCGCCGCGGTGCGTACGGCCGGCGCCGGGCAGCGGCTCGTCGCGTACGTGACGACGGTCGACGGGTCGCCAGTGCCGGACCTCCGCGACCACCTGCGGCACAGCGTCCCGGCACACCTCGTGCCGGCCGAGGTGATCGTGCTGGCGGCGCTGCCCCGTACGGTCAGCGGAAAGATCGACCGGGGCGCCTTGCCGGCGCCGCCCACCCGGCCGGCGCCGGCCGGCCACGTCGCCCCCCGCACGTTCCTGGAACGAACCCTGGCGGCGCTGGTCGCCGAGGTGCTCGAAGTCGAGCGGGTCGGCGCGCACGACGACTTCTTCGACATCGGCGGCAACTCGCTGCAGGCGGCCCGCCTGGTCAACCGGGTACGCGACGAGCTCGGCCTCGACCTCGGGCTGCAGGCGCTGCTGGACGCGCCCACCGTGGCGGGAGCCGCAGCCGCCGTGCAGGCCGCCGCCGGCGATATCGACTACGACGAGCAACTCGCCGCCATCGAGCGCGAGCTCGACCGTATGACTGCCGACGAGCTTTCCACGCTCGTTCGTCAGCACCAGCCCTCGACCGAGAACCAGGGGAGCCATGACGACCGAGACAGTTGAGATCACGTTCGCCGACCACACCCTGGAGGACCTGCACGAGATCGCCACGGCCCGGCCGCGGCTCGCGCTCGGCGCGGACGTGGCCGAGAAGATCGCCGAGGGCGCTCGGTACATCGAGAAGATCCAGTTCCAGGACCGGCACATCTACGGCGTCAACACCGGCTTCGGCTCCCTCTGCGAGACTCGCATCGACCCGTCGGCCATGTCGGCGTTGCAGCACAAGCACCTGGTGTCGCACGCCTGCGGCATCGGCGAGGTGGTGCCCGAGCGGATCTCCCGCCTGGCCATGCTGGTCAAGCTGCTGACCTTCCGGGCCGGCTACTGCGGCATCTCGCTTGACGTGGTGGGGCGGCTGCTCGACCTCTGGAACGCCGGCGTCATCCCCGCGATCCCGCGGAAGGGCTCGGTCGGCGCCAGCGGCGACCTTGCACCCCTGGCCCACCTGGCGCTGCCCGTCATCGGTCTGGGCCGGGTGTACCGCGACGGCGAGCTCGTCGACGCGGCGCCGGTGCTCGCCGAGCTCGGCTGGAAGCCGATCACTCTGCGCCCCAAGGAGGGACTGGCGCTGACCAACGGCGTGCAGTACATCAACGCCATCGCCGCTGACTGCGTCGTGCGCGCCGGCCGGCTCGTCCGCACCGCCGACGTCGTGGCGGCCTTGAGCCTCCAGGCGTTCAGCTGCGCCGAGACGTTCTACGAAAGGATCCTGCACGAGACCTCGCGGCACCCCGAGCGCGGCGTGGTGGCGGCGAACCTGCGCACCATGGTCGAGGGCAGCAACCACTTCACCCTGCCGGGCAGCAACGTCGCCAAGGAGGACCCGTACTCGTTCCGCTGCGTGCCGCAGGTGCACGGCGCGGTGCGGCAGACGTACGGCTTCGCCCGCACCATCGTCGAGCGGGAATGCAACAGCGTCTCGGACAACCCGCTGTTCTTCCCCGAGCACGACCGCGTGATCCTCGGCGGCAACCTGCACGGCGAGTCCACGGCGTTCGCGCTGGACTTCCTCGCCATCGCGATGAGCGAGCTCGCCAACATCTCCGAGCGGCGCACCTACCAGCTGCTGTCCGGTCAGCACAACCTGCCGGACTACCTGGTTCCGGTACCGGGACTGGACTCGGGCCTGATGATCCCGCAGTACACCTCGGCCGCCCTGGTCAACGAAAACAAGGTGCTGTGCACCCCGGCCAGCGTCGACACCATTCCCACCTGCCAGCTGCAGGAGGACCACGTCAGCATGGGCGGCACCAGCGCGTACAAGCTCATGCAGATCCTCGACAACTGCGAGTACGTGCTCGGCATCGAGCTGATCACCGCTGCGCAGGCCGTGGACCTCAACAAGGAGCTGCGGCTGGGTCCGGCCTCCCAGCGGGTCTACGACGAGTTCCGGTCGGTCGTCCCGTTCCTGGACGCCGACCGGCAGCAGTCGCTGGACATCGAGGCGGCCCGGACGCACGTCCGGGCGCAGAGCCCGGCCTGGGCCGCAGGACTCGCCTGATGCCGGCCGACCCGGCGCCGGAGGTTACGTCCCGGCGCGCGCTCGCCGAGGAGCTGCTGCGAGCCCGGCTGCGGCCCGGCGCGGATCGGGCGGCTGCCCCGGTCCGGCACCGGGACCCGGCGCCGCTCACGTACCCCCAGGAGCGGCTCTGGCTGCTGGAGCAGATGTATCCCGGGCGCGGCGCGTACTACGAGGTGTTCGCCGTACGGTTGGACGGGCCACTGGACGCCGGCCGGCTCGAGCGCGCACTCGCTGCGGTGGTTCGCCGGCACGAGGCGCTGCGGACCGCGATCCGCTGCCGCGACGGGCGGCCGGTGCAGGTGGTGACGGACGACGTCACCGTGCCGCTGGAGACCCAGTCGTTCCCGCAGCCCGGCGCGTCCGCCCGGGAGGAGGCCGCGCTCACCGCGGTGCGGACCCGCGCCGAGCGCCCCTTCGACCTCACGGTCGCACCGCTGATGCGCGCATACCTGGCCCGTCTGGACGCCGAGCGGCACATCCTGGCGCTGGTGATGCACCACATCGTCACCGACGGCTGGTCGCTGCGGATCCTGCTGGACGAGATGCTCGCGCACTACGTCGCCGAGGCCACCGGTGTGGCTCCGGCGCTGCCGGCGCTGCCGTTGCGGTACAGCGACTACGCGCACGAGCAGCGAGCCCGGCCGCCGGAGGAACGGTTCGCCGAAGGGCTCCGGTACTGGGCCGAGCACCTGCGCGGCGCACCCGGCGCGCTGCAACTGCCGACCGATCGTGACCATCCGGCCGTGCCGACGTACGCCGGCGGTGAGCATGTGTTCACCGTGCCGCCTCCGCTGGCAGCAGCCCTGCGGCAGCTGGCCCGCCGGGAACGGGCCACCCTCTTCATGGTGCTGCTCGGTGCCTACGCCACGCTGTTGTCCCGCCTCGGCGGCCAGGAGGACGTCGTCGTCGGCACGCCGGTGGCCAACCGGGAGTCCGCGGCCACCGAGCGCCTCGTCGGCCTGCTCATGAACACGATCGCGCTCCGCACGTCGCTGGCCGGCGAGCCCACGTTCCGGCAGCTGCTAAGGCGGGTGCGCGAGGTGGTGGCCGCCGGGCTGCAGCATGGCGACGTGCCGTTCGAGAAGGTGGTCGAGGCAGTCGGCACCGACCGCGAGGTCCTGCGCAATCCCCTGTTCCAAGCGATGTTCGTGCTGCACAACACCCCGTTCGCCAGCCCGGACCTGCCGGGCGTCACGGTTACCGCGCTGTCCGGGTTGACCGGCACCGCCAAGTTCGACCTGACGCTCGGCGTCGTCGAGGTGGGCGACGCGCTGGAGTGCCAGCTCGAGTTCAACGCGGACGTCTTCGACCCGGCGACCGCCGCCCGGCTGGCCGGCCACTACCGGTCGCTGCTGGCCGGCGCCGTGGCGGACCCCGACCGTACGATATGGGACCTCGACCTGCTCGATCCCGGGCAACGGGCGGCGATCGAGGCGGACTGGTACCCGCCTACGGCCGCCCCGGGGCCGGTCGCCTGCCTGCACGATGCCTTCGCCGCCCAGGCCGCACGCACACCCGGGGCGCCGGCGGTCGTCGACGGCGCACGCCGGGTCACCTACGGTGAGCTCAAGTCGCGGGTGGACGCCCTGGCCGCCCGGTTGCGGCGGCACGGCGTGCGCCGCGGCACGCTGGTCGCCCTGCAACTCGAGCGCGGCCTGGAGCTGGTGACCGGCATTCTCGGCGTGCTGACCGCCGGCGGCGCCTACGTTCCGGTCGATCCCGGCGAACCGCCGGAGCGGCTGCACTACATCCTGGCGGAGACGAGCCCCGTGGTCCTGCTCGTCCGGCGGGTGCCGGACGCGGCGCCGCACCACGACGGCACCGTGATCCTGGCCGTCGACGGCGACACCACCGAGCCGGCCGGCGACGGCGACACCACCGAGCCGGCCGGCGACGGTGACGCCACCGAGCCGGCCGAACCCGGGGACCTGGCCTACGTCATCTACACCTCGGGTTCGACGGGCCGGCCCAAGGGCGTGCCGATCGAGCATCGCAACGTGATCGGGCTGTTTCGCGCCGTCCGCGAACGGGTCCGGTTCGGCCCCGGTGACGTATGGACGATGTTCCACTCCTACACCTTCGACGTGTCCGTCTGGGAGCTGTTCGGCGCGCTGCTGCACGGCGGCACGCTGGTGATCGTGCCGCGGGAGGTGAGCCGCTCCCCCGAGGAGTTGCGCCGGCTCCTGGCCGAGCAGCGGGTGACCGTCCTCTGCCAGACACCGACCGCGTTCTACGGTCTCGCCGACGCCGACGCCGACGCCCGCGCGGACGGCGCCGCACTGGACGCCCTCCGCATGGTCGTCCTCGGCGGGGAACGGCTGGAGTTCGGGCGGTTGGCCGGCTGGTTCTCCCGGTACGGCGACGAAGTGCCGCGGGTCGTCAACGCGTACGGCCCGACGGAGGCCACCGTGTGGACGACCTGGCGCGACCTCACCGCGGCCGACACGGGCATCGCCCGCAGCCGCATCGGCAGGCCCCTGCCCGGGGCGGGAGTCCTCGTGGTCGACCACCGGCTGCGGCCGGTGCCACCCGGCGTGCCGGGGGAACTCGTGATCGGCGGACCCTCGCTGACCCGGGGCTACCTGAACCGGCCGGAGCTGACCGCCGAGCGGTTCGTCGTCGACCCGCTCGGTGGCGACCGCCGCGGCTACCGCACGGGGGACGTGGTGCGCCGGCTGGCCGACGGGGACCTGGAATACCTCGGCCGGACCGACTTCCAGGTGAAGATCCGCGGGCACCGGGTGGAACCCGGCGAGGTGGAGTCGGCGATGCGCGAACACTCCCAGGTCGCCGAGGCGGTCGTCGTCGCCGGGCCCGACCCGGCCGGCGGCGAGAGGCTCATCGGATACGTGGTGGCCGCCGGCGTCGCCGCACCCCCGGCCGGCGAACTGCGCGACTTCCTGCGCCGGCGTCTTCCCGCCTACATGGTGCCGTCGGCGTTCGTGGCGATCCCCGCCGTTCCGCTGACCACCAGCGGCAAGACGGACCGCCGGGCTTTGCCGCCGCCGCCCGGCGCGGAGACGGTGCGGACCGAGCCGTACGTCGCCCCGCGCACGCCGGCCGAGCGCGTCCTCGCGGCGATCTTCGCGGAGCTGCTCGGCGCCTCCCGAATCGGCATCGACGACAACTTCTTCGATCTGGGCGGCCACTCGGTGCTCGCGCTGCACCTGCACCAGCGGATGCGGGCGGAGGCGCTGCCCGTCGAGGTCATCAGCATCTTCCAACACCCGACTGTGCGCACCCTGGCCGGCCTGCTCGATCGTGAACCGGCGGGAGCGGCCGCGCTGGGCCGGGCCCGCGACCGGGGAGCCGAGCGCCGGGCCGCCCGGGCGGGGCGCGCGGTCGCCGGGCTGCCGACCGGCGGCACGATGAGCGAAGGGCGCGAACCATGACACCATTTCCCGGCGCCGACGACATACCGGTACCGGAGACCGCCGTCGCGATAGTGGGCATGGCCGGTCGGTTCCCGGGCGCCTCCTCGGTCGCGCAGCTCTGGCGCAACCTGTGCGACGGCGTCGAGAGCGTCACCTTCTTCACCCCCGAGCAGCTCGCCGCGGCGGGAGTGCCCGAGCAGGAGTACGCCGACCCGGCGTACGTGCCCGCCCGCGCCGTCGTCGAGGATGTCGAGCTGTTCGACGCGGAGTTCTTCGGGTACAGCGTGCGGGACGCGGAGATCCTCGACCCGCAGCAACGGCTGTTCCTGGAATGTGCCTGGCACGCGCTCGAGGACGCCGGGTACGACCCCGAGCGGTACGACGGCCACATCGGCGTGTTCGGCGGCTCGGCGATCAGCATGTACCTGCTGGGCCTGCTGGCGCACCCCGAGCTGGTGCGCACCGTCGGCGGGTACCGCCTGCTGCTCGCCAACGACAAGGACCATCTGACCACCCGGGTGGCGCACAAGCTCAACCTGCGCGGTCCGGCCGTGACCGTGCAGACCGCCTGCTCCACCTCGCTGGTCGCCGTGCACCTCGCCGTGGACTCGCTGCTCTCCCGTCAGTGCGACCTGGCCCTCGCCGGCGGGGTCACGCTCAGCCTGCCGCAGGTGGCCGGATACCGGTTCGAGGAGCAGGGCATCATGTCGCCGGACGGGCACTGCCGGCCGCTGGACGCCGCGGCCGCCGGCACCGTGCCCGGCAACGGCGCCGGAATCGTGGTTCTCAGGCGCCTGGCCGACGCGCTCGCCGACGGGGACACCGTGCACGCGCTGATCCTCGGCTCGGCGGTGAACAACGACGGCGGCCGGAAGGCCGGGTACACGGCGCCGAGCGCACAGGGCCAGGCCGAGGTGGTCGCCGAAGCCGTGGACGCGGCCGGCGTCAGCCCGCACAGCATCGGGTACGTCGAGGCGCACGGCACGGGCACCGGGCTCGGCGACCCGATCGAGGTGGCGGCCCTGGCCGAGGCCCTCGGCCGGGACGAGACGTCCGCGAGCTGCATCGTCGGCTCGGTGAAGTCGAACGTCGGCCACCTGGACGTGGCGGCCGGTGTCGTCGGCGTCATCAAGACGGCCCTGGCGCTGCGGCACGGCGTGCTGCCGCCGACGCTGCACTTCCGGGCGCCGAACCCACGCAGCCGGCTGAGCGAGGCCGGCTTCGTGGTGAACTCCGCCGTTCGCGACTGGCCGGCCGGCGACGGCCCGCGCCGGGCCGGGGTCAGCTCGTTCGGCATGGGCGGCACGAACGCCCACGTGATCCTGCAGGAGCCGCCCGCGCCGCCGCCACACGTCCCCGGCCGCACCCGGCACGTGCTGACCCTGTCGGCGACGAGCCCGGCGGCCCTGACCGAGCTGAGCGCCGTGCTCGCCCGCCACCTGAGCGAGGAGCCGGGGGCGCCGCTTGCCGACGTCGCCTACACCACCCAGGTGGGCCGCCGGGTGCACCGCTACCGGCGGGCGGTGAGCGGTGCGGACGCGGCCGAGCTGTGCGCCGCGCTCAAGGCCCGGCCGTCCGCGGGCGACGGCACCGCTGGCGGTCAGGAGGTGGCTTTCCTCTTCCCCGGCCAGGGTTCCCAGCGCCGGGGCATGGCCGCAGTGCTGTACCGCGAGGAGCCGGTCTTCCGGGCCGCGGTCGATCGCTGCCTGCGATTCGTCCCGGCCGCGCTCGGCACCGGCCTGCGCATGGCGCTGCTGGACGACCCGGGCGCGCCGGACCTGCGCGACACCGCGCTCGCCCAGCCCGCGCTCTTCGTCGTCGAGTTCGCGCTGACCGAGCTCTGGGCGGCCTGGGGCGTACGGCCGGCGGCGATGATCGGCCACAGCGTCGGTGAATACGTCGCCGCCTGCGTGGCCGGCGTCTTCTCGCTGGAGGACGCCCTGGCGGTGGTCACCGCTCGCGGCCGGCTGGTGAGCGGTGTGCCGGCCGCCGCGATGCTGAGCACCGGCTGCTCCGAGGACGAGCTGGCCGAGCTGATCGACGGCATCGGCCGGCCCGGCGTCGCCGCCGAGGTTTCGGTGGCGGCGATCAACGGACCCCGCCTCACCGTGCTTTCCGGAACGAGCGAAGCGATCACGGCCGTCGAAGGGCAGGCGGCCGCCCGGGGTGTCCCGGCCCGGCGCCTGTTCGTCTCGCACGCGTTCCACTCCTGGCTGCTCGATCCGGTGCTGGCCGAGTTCGAGGCGGTGGTGGCGGGCGTGCGGCGGAACGCGCCGCGGATCCCCTACCTGTCCAACGTGACCGGCCGCTGGATCACGGCCGACGAGGCGACCAGCCCTCAGTACTGGGCCGCCCACCTGCGCGGCACGGTGCGCTTCGCCGACGGCGTACGGAATCTGCTGGCCGGCGGTCCGCGGGTGCTGCTGGAGGTGGGGCCCGGATCCGGGCTGGCCGGCCCGGCGGTCGTGTCGGGCGGGACGGACCGGCCGGTGCTGATCAGCACCCTGCCGGCCACCGGTCCCGGCGGGCTCGCCGGTGCGGCCGTGCCCGACGCGGCCGGCGGACTCTGGGCCGCCGGTGTCGACATCGACTGGTCCGCATACCACGACGGCCCCGGGCGCCGGCGGGTGCCGCTGCCCGGCTATCCGTTCCAGCGCCGCCGGCTGTGGATCGACGGGGGCCCCGGCCTCGGCGGCTACCGCGCCGCCGGCAGCGAGGCGCCCACCCGGGCGCCGGCACAGGCGCCCGCCGGCCCGGACGGCGATCCCGCCGCCACCGACGTGGAACGGGTGCTGCTCGGCCTCTGGACCGAGATGCTCGGCGAGCAGCCGATCGGGCTGCACGACGAGTTCCTCACGCTGGGCGGCCACTCGTTGCTCGCGACGCAGCTCACCACGCGGATCCGGGAGACCTTCGACGTTCCGCTGACCATCGAGCAGCTCTTCGAGCTGCGCACCGTCGCACGGATCGGCGACCACATCGAAAACCTGCTCCTCGAAAGGCTGGCGGCGCTGGACGACGACGAGGTGGAGCGTCTGGTGTCCGAGGAGGCGCTGTGATCGCTCTGCGCGACGAGCAGCGGGTCTTCGAGCACGAGCTGCGCGAGTTCTTCGCCACTTCGGAGATGGCTGCGGCGGTCGCGGCGGCCGCGGTCGCCGGCCCGGGCGCCGGGGAGCCGCTGCATCTTGTGCACCGGCTGCTGGGCCGGCGGGGCTGGCTCGCCGCGGGTTGGCCGGTGCGGTACGGCGGCGCCGGCCGGGGCCCCGTCGAGGCGGCGCTGGTGCACCGCGAGCTGGTCCGCCACGGCGTGCCCGACCTGCTGTTCGTGGTGTCCATCTGCTATGTGGGCAACCTACTGCTGGCGGCCGCCGGCGAGGTCGTGCGCGAGGCGTTCCTACCGCGCCTGGCTCGCGGCGAGCTCACCTCGTGCACGCTGTACAGCGAGCCGTCGACCGGGTCCGACCTCGCGTCGCTGAGCTGCCGGGCCGAGGAGGTACCGGGCGGCTTCCGGCTCTCCGGAACCAAGGTGTACAGCCAGGCGACCGAGCACGCCGGGTACGGCGTGGTCGCGGCGCGCACCGCGGGCCCTGCGGACGCGCCGCACGACGGGATCACGCTGTTCTGGATGCCGCTGGACGCGTCCGGCGTGACCGTGCGCACCACGCCGTGCCTCTCGGCAAACCCGTTCAGCCGGGTGACGCTGGACGGCGTCGAGGTGCCCGCCGACAACGTGATCGGCACGGTCGGCGAGGGCTGGCCGTTGCTCAACGAGGCGCTGTCGATGGAGCGCACCGGCCTGGAGGCTCACCTCAAGGTGCGCCGCTGGCTCGACGACATCGCTGCGCATGCCCGGACCGGCGGCGCGGGCTCCGACCCGGCCGTGGCGCAGGCGCTCGCCGCGCTCGAGAGCGAGGTCTCGGCCGGCGGGGAGCTGGCCTGGGAGATGATCGGCAAGCAGGCGCAGGGGCGCCTCGACGGCGTAGGCGCGGCCATGTCCAAGTGGTACAACACCGAGGTCGGCCGGCCGTTGGCTCGGCTCGCCCTCGACGTGGGCCTGCCGGACGCCGGTTCGTTGCTGGGCGAGGCGCCCGGCCTCACCCTCTCCGCGGGCACCTCCGAGATCATGCTGTACGCGATCGCGGGCGGCCACCTGCGGGTACAGATTCCCGATGCGGCCGCCGAACCGCTCGACGACCCTGACGCCCGGCTGCGCCGGAGGCTGCGGCGCTTCGTGGAGGCCACCTTCCCCGGCCCCCTGCTGGCCGCCGGTGACGATCCCATCCGTACCGAGCCGGTGGACGGCAGCCCCGGACCGGACGAGGTCTGGCGGGCACTGGTCGACAGTGGCACGGCGGGCCTGACCCTGCCCCGGGCCGCCGGTGGCTCCGCCGCGGGACTGGCCGACTCCGTGGTGCTGATGCACGAGCTGGGCCGGCTGCTGATCGCCGGACCGCTGGCGCCCACGCTCGCCGTCGCGGAGCAGGACGGGCCGGCGGCGGGCGACCTGACCCGGACGGTGGCGGTCGCGCCGCCGGCCGTCGGCCACCACCGGCCGGCGCTGGCCGACGGCCGGCTGACCGGTGACGCCGGGCCCGTCGTCGGCGCTGAGCAGGCCGACCGGCTGCTGGTGCTCGCCTCGGCGCCGGCCGGGCCGGCGCTGGTGGTGGTCGACCGGGACGCGGACGGCGTAAAGATCGTCTCGCGCGGGGAACTCCGGATTGCCGAAGTCGGCTTCGCCGACGCGGCGGTGCCCCAGCAGAACGTGGTGTGTGCGGCCGGGTCGCCGGCGTACTGGCGCCTGCTCGACCGCCTGTACCTGCGGCAGAGCGGGTACCTGCTGGGCCTGGCGGGGCACGCGTTCGAGCTGACCCTGCGGTACGCCAAGGGCCGCCGCCAGTTCGGTCGTCCCGTGGCGACGTTCCAGCACGTGTCGTTCCGGCTCGCGGCCCTGGCGACCCGCCTGCACGCTGCGGGCCGTCTGGTGCGCGCCCTGGCGGTCACGCACGACGCGGGCGGGGCCGCCGGGAGCGCGGCCGCCCTCGCCCTGGTGTCGGAGCTCGCCCGGGACGTGACCGCGGAGGGGGTTCAACTGCACGGCGCGTACGGCTACACGCTCGCCGCACCGGTGGCCCGGTATTACCGCCGGGCGGCCGTGGAGACGATCCGCTACGGCACCCCGGCCGCGCTGCGTGCGCAGGCCGCAGCGCGGCTACCGGTCTGACGTCACCAGGGTGGACCGGGCCGCGGCGACCACCGCCTCCGCCGTGATGCCGGCCTGCTCCAGCAGGTGTGCGTGGTCGCCGATCAGGGTGAAGAACCGGTCCGGTGCGCCGATCCGGCGCACCGGCCGCGGGTCGGTCGCGCTCAGCCACTCGGCCACCGCCGAGCCCAGACCACCGCTCATCCAATGCTCCTCGACCGTCACCACTACCCTGGCCGCCCGCGCCGCCCGGCTCAGGGTCGCGGTGTCCAGCGGCTTGACCGTGTGCATGTCGAGCACGGTCACTCCGGCGCCGGCCGCCGCCAGCGTGTCGGCCGCCGCGAGGGCCGCACACACCGGCCGCGGGCCGCACGCGACGATGAGCACCTCGCCGCCGAGCGGGCGCAGCACCCGGCAGCTCCCCCAGCGCACCGGCCCCTTCCCGCCGGGCAGTGGCGGGGTGGCGTCGCGCCCGAGCCGCAGATAGCTCGGGCCGTCAAGGGCCGGCGCCCGGCGCAGCAGGGCGAGCGCGGCGTCCGTGTCGGCCGGCACCGCTACACGCATGCCCGGCAGCATGCGCATGATCGCCACGTCCTCCAGCGCGTGGTGAGTGGGACCCAGCGACGCCGCGGACAGGCCGGCGTGGGAGGCCACGATGTGCACCGGCAGGCCGGCGTACGCGAGGTCCACCTTCACCGCCTCCAGGGCGCGGGTCGCCGCGAACGTGGCCATGGTGTGCACGAACGGGATCAGCCCGGTGCGGGCCAGCCCCGCGGCCACCCCCATCATGTTCTGCTCGGCTATGCCGAGGTTGAGGTAACGCGCCGCGGCCGGGCCGAAGTCCACCCGGGCGAAGGCCCCCGTGTCACTGTCGAGACAGACCACCCGGTCGTCGGCGCGCATCAGGTCGGCCAGCTGGTGTGCGCACGCCTCTCGGGCCGTCCGGCCGCCGGCAGCGGCGGTCACGACGGATCCCGCGGTTCCGCCAGGTCGAGCGTGGACATGGCGCGTCGCAGCTGCGCCCCACCCAGCCGCGCGAAGTGGCTGTGCACCTTGTTCTCCACGTAGGGCAGGCCCTTTCCCTTGATCGTGGCGGCAAGCACCACGGTGGGCCGGCCCGGCGCGGTGGAGCCCAGCACCGCGCGCAGGCTCGCCGGATCGTGCCCGTCCGCCGTGACCACCCGCCAGCCGAAGCTCTCCCACTTGCCGGCCAGCGGTTCCAGACCCACGACCGACTCGGTAGCTCCGGTGATTTGCAGGCCGTTGCGGTCGACCACGGCGGTCAGCCGGTCCAGGCCGTAGCCGCCGGCGGCCATGGCCGCCTCCCACACCGAGCCCTCCTGCAGCTCCCCGTCGCCCAGGATCACGAAGCAGCGGCGGGCCGAGCCGGTCAGCCGCAGGCCGAGCGCGACGCCCACGCCCAGCGGCAGGCCGTGGCCGAGCGCACCGGTGGGCGCCTCGATGCCGGGCACGCCGGGGGGCGGATGCGCCGTCAGCCGGCTTCCGGGCAGCCCGTACGAATCCACCAGCGCCTCGGGCAGGAACCCGCACTCGACGAGCACCGCGTACAGTCCGATCGCCCCGTGGCCCTTGCTGAGCAGCAACACGTCCCGGTCCGGTCCGCCGGGCCGCGCCGGGTCGACCAGCATGACTTCGCGGTACAGGACGAGCAGGATCTCGACGAGCGACATCGAGCCGCCCAGATGGCCGCCGGACGGCGACGCGCACATCGCCACGATTCGCCGCCGCACCCGCAGGGCGGCGGCGGCGAAGTCCGTCGCGGCGGTCACGGCCGGTGTCCCGCGGCCAGCCGCTCGCCGAGCCGGTCGAGCGCATTGATGAGCACCGCGATGGCACGCAGATAGTCGTCCAGCGGTAGATGCTCGTCGCCACTGTGATCCAGCCGGCTGTCGCCCGGCCCGTAGCAGGCCATCGGCACCGACCAGTAGCCGGCGAGCGTGTTCATGTCAGAGGTGGCCGTCTTGACCTTCAGCGTCGGCCGTGTGCCCTGCCCGCCGATGGCGCCGCTCAGGGCGCGTACCACCGGGTCGCGGCGGCCGACCCGGCACGCCGGCACCGAACTCACCAGCGTGATCTCTCCCTCGGGCAGCCGGTCGCGGAGCACGGCGAGCAGGTCGTCCGGGTCGAAGCCGAGCGGGCTGCGCACGCTGAACACCGCCTCGGCGGCGTCGAGATCGCCGCGGATCTCGTGCAGCCTGGTGCCCGGCAGGTCGAAGGCGGCGTGGCTGAGCCGGGGGCCAACCGCGTCCTGGAAGGTCCGCCACGCCGCCGCGGTGAGCTCGGCCGCCCGCGGGGTGGGCCGGGTGGAATGGCCGGGCGCGCACCGCACCCGGTAGTGGAAGTCCGTCCGCCCCTTGTAGCCGAGCACCACCGAGGACCAGCCGCTGGGCTCGCCGATCAACAGCGCGTCCGGCGCCGGGTAGGTCCGCCCGAGATGGTGTGCCCCACGGGAGCTGGGCACCTCCTCCTCGACGGCGCCGGCCACCACCAGGCGGCCCGGAAACCGGCTCGCCGCGGCCGCGCAGACCATGGCGGCGAGCGCACCCTTGGCGTCGACCGAGCCGCGCCCGTACAGCCGGCCGTCGCGCACCGCCACCGGAAGGGTGGCGCCCTCGGTGTCGAGGTGGCCGACGAGCATCACCGTCGGGCCGCCTGGCGGCCCGATCTCGCCGACCGCGTTGCCGGCCGCGTCCACCCGCGCCTGGTAGCGACGCGCGGTCATCTCAGCGACCAGGAGCCGGGCGAGGCCGCGCTCGCCGCCCGAGGGCGAGGGCGTCTCCACCATCCGGCGCAGCAGCCCGACGGGATCCATGGCGCTCACCGCGCCGCCGCGAACAGCACCGGCACGATCCGGCTGCCGGCGCCGGCGAGGGCTGCGGTGACCGGCGCCGGGACGCGGGCGTCGGCTATCTGCACCGACGGGATCCCCGCCTCGACCGCCGAGCGGGCGGCCAGCAGCTTCACCGCCATCCCGTCGGTCGCGCCCGGCGGCGGCGGGCCCGCGCCGACCGGTACGACGCGGCGCAGCGTGCTCTCGTCGGCCGCGTCGGCGAGCACCCCGGGCGCGCCGGTGAGCAGCACCAGGGCACTGGCCCGCAAGGCCACCGCGATGGCCGCGGCGGCCCGGTCGGCGTTGACGTTCAGCGGCTGGCCGTCCTCGCCCAGGGCCGGCGGCGACACCACCGGCACATAACCGGCGTGCACCAGATGCGTGAGCAACTCGGGCCGGGCACCGACCAGCCGGCCGGCGTGGTCGTCGCGCACCACGACTCTCCGTCCGTCCAGGATTGCCCGATGCGCCGCCACCCGCCGGGCCCGCAGCAGGCCCGCGTCGAGGCCGGTCAGGCCCACCGCCGGCACACCCGCGCGCAGGAGGCCCACCAGCAGGCGTGGCTTCGCCGCCCCGGCCAGGGCGAGCACGGTCACTTCCAGGGTGGCCGCGTCCGTGTACCGGCCGACCGACCCGTCCGGCGCCAGCAGTTGCCGCTGCGGCACCCCGAGCCGGCCCGCCAGCCCGGCGATGTCGACGGATCCGCCGTGCACGAGCACCACCCGCCGGCCGGCCCCGGTCAGGGCGCCGACGTCGGCACAGATCGCGGCCACGTCCGCCGTGCCGTTACCGGCGCACTTGACCACCACGATGTCCGGCATGGCCCTCCCTCAGTTCGGATGCAGACCGGTGAACTCCAGCCCACGCCTCTCCGGCAGCCCGAAGCGGATGTTCATGCACTGCACCGCGTTGCCGGCGCCGCCCTTGACCAGGTTGTCCAGGGCCGCGACGAACATTCCGGTACGCCGCGGCTCGTCGACGGCGAAGCCGACGTCGCAGAAGTTGGAACCGGTCAGCAGCTTCGGCTCCGGGAGCCGGTACAGCCCCCGCCGCTCGGCCACCACCCGGACGAACGGCTCGTCGGCGTAACGGGTGCGGTACGCGGCTCGCACGGCTTGCAGGTCGACGCCGTCGACCAGCGCGGCCCGGCACACCACCTGAACCCCGCGCACCGCCTCGACCCCGGTCACCGTCATCCGCACCGGGCAGCCGATCGCCTGCTCGATCTCCGCCTCGTGCCGGTGCCCGAACGGCGCGACGACCCGGATCGCCCCGGAACGCTCGGCGTGCACATTGGCCTCGCTCGGCAGCCGGCCCGAGCCGCTCGATCCGGTGCGGGCGTCGACCCAGACCTCACCGGCGACCAGGCCGGCCCGCAGCACCGGATGGAGCGCGAGGATCCCGGCGGTCGCCATGCATCCCGGCACGCTGATTCGGGCGGCGTCGACCAGCTGCTTGCGGTGCGTCTCGGGCAGCCCGGTGACGAATTCGGCGAGCAGGTCCGGACGCAGCTGCGGCTCCCCGTAGTAGTGGGCGTACTGCAGCGGATCGGCGAGGCGGAAGTCCCCGGACAGGTCGATCGCCGTGGTGCCCGCGCGGAGCAGGGCCGGCAGCTCCCGCATGGCACGGCGATGACCCCACGCGCCGAACAGAACCTCGCAGCGGTCCGGGTCGGCCGCACCGGCGAAGATCAGGTCGGTCACGCCGCGCAGGTTGGGGTGCACTCCGTCCACCCGCCGGCCGGCCGAGCCGGCCGACACGGCTGCGGTGACGTCGACGTCCGGGTGCCCGAGCAGCAGCCGCAGCAGCTCGCCGCCGATGTAGCCGGCCGCACCGACGACCGTGGCCCGGATCACGCCCCGACCTGCCGCATCAGGTGGTCGGCGATGCACTCGGCTACGTTCACCCGGTCGGCGTGCGCGGCCTGGAAGCCGGCGAACTCCACGCGGTGGTTCACCTCGATGATTCGCAGCTCGCCGGCGGCGTCCTCGATCAGGTCGACGCCGGCGATCTCGGCGCCGACCGCCTCCGCAGCCGCGACGGAGAGCTCGGCCACGTCGCTGGTGAGGGCGCAGCGCACGCTCGTGGCGCCGGTCGCCACGTTGGCCCGCCAGCCCTGCGCCTGCCGCCAGGTCACCCCGAGCGCCTGGTCGCCGACCACGACCACACGCAGGTCCCGTTTCGCGTCGGCGATGAACTGCTGCACGTAGACCAGCCGGGCCAGCGGCGCTGGCAGGGCGGCCACGTAGTCCAGCACCGTGACAGCGGTAGCGCGGTCCGGCAGCAGGCTGACCAGCCGGCCCCAGGACCCGACCAGCGGCTTGATCACCGCCGGGTAGCCGATCTCGTCCAGGGCCGCCAGCGCGGCCGCCGGCGTGAGGGCGAGCGCCGTGCGGGCCGTGGGCAGGCTCCGCTCGTCCAGGGCGAGCGAGGTGAGCCACTTGTCGCCGCAGGTCGCGGCGGTGGCCGCAGTGTTCACCACGAGGATTCCCCAGGCCTCGAGGCAGCGGGCCGCGTACACCGCCCGGGTCAGGCTGATCTCCCGGTTCAGCACGAGCGACCACGGGGCGGGTACGCCGTCGATCGGGAAGTAGAGCGCGGCGGCATCGACGGGCGCGGCCTCGATACCGCGACGGCGCAGCGCGGTCAGGATGTCCCGCTCCTCGGCCCGGATCCGGGCCGCGAGCAGGCCGACGCGGGGTCCGCCGGCGACGTCGTCACCGGTCACGGCCGGCCCGCCGTCGCGATCGGCCCGGTCGGGCAGTGCCGGCGCAGCCGCCGGTAGACCGGTGTGTGGTGGTCGAGGTAAGCCCGTAGGTGGGGGACGTCGTCCAGCGCTACCCCGTGGCGCGGCGACCGGTTCTCGAACCCGGTGGTGCGCGCGACGTCGAGGTGCCACCGCCCGGTGGCGCGCCATTCCGGCCGGTCGCCCGCGGCCCAGGACATCGCCGCGGGTACGAACGCGATGCCGGCGTCCGCACAATAGCGTGCGGCCGTGCCGCTTGGGTCGGCCACCAGGTCGGCGGCGTCGATCACCAGCGGCGTACGGCCGGTCAGCTCCCGCACCCGCAGGAAGAGCCGCTCCAGGTGATCGAAGCCGATCTGGTCGCGGCGCACCCGCGGATTCACCGCGTAGTACGACGGAATGGTCTCGGCCGGGTCCCGGACGAGAAACGCGCTGTGCGCCCGCGACCGGAGGAATTCCGGATCGGCCAGCACCACCGGGTACTCCTCGTCGGTGGTGTCCTTGACGAACACCCGCCGATGCGGCGGCAGCGCGGTCAGGGCGTCGATCACCGCTTGCTCGGTGCAAACCCTGCGCCCGGCGACCTCCGCGGCGCCGTGCTCGGCGAGGGTGGAGAACGGCTCGTGGACCGCGACGACGTCACCACGCTGGATCATCATCCTGAAGAAGGCCGTCGAGCGAGCCCGCGGCACGCTCCACAGCAGCAGTATTTTCCCGGCGGCCGCGATCATTCCGGCTCCCTCTCCTCGTTGGTCTCAGTGCCCGAGCGGGTCGGTGTGCGCGAGCGACGGGACCGGCGCGTCCGTCCGCGACGAGCGGGCCATCGCCACAAGCACGTCGCGGTTGGCCCACAGCTTCTCGAACGCGTCGGCGAACCGCCGCAGCAGCGCGCCCGTGCCGGGATTGAGCTGGGCGCGCTGGATGACGAACGAGTCGTCCACGACCGCCCGGCACACGCTCACGTCCGTGGCCCGATGCGCGACCCCGCCGTCGCGGAAGACCGGCTGCTCGGGCAGCGGCACGGACTGGTACCGCGAGACCGGCACGCCTTCGCCGCGCAACACCCGGGTCGCCGCGGGCCGCAACGCCGGCGCGTACTCGCCGGGAAGGCCGAACGCCTCGGCACGCACCCGGAACCGCAGGATGTGCCATCCGTGCTCACGATCCTCGGGGCAGACCGGCACGGTGAAGCCCGGCAGCGCCGCCACCCGGTCCAGGAACGGCCGGACGGCGCGGTCGCGCGCCCGGCTCGCCTCGTCGAGCCGGGCGAGCTGACGGCGGGTGAACGCGGCCTGGATCGCGCCGAGCTTGGCGTTCCATCCGATGCTCCGGGAGAGGTAGGGCCGCTCGCCGCGGGCCGGGATGTCCTCGCCGAACTGCCGCATCCGGCCGACCTGCGCCGCCAGCTCGTCGTCGTCGGTGGTGACGAGGCCGCCCTCGCCACACGTCGGCAGGTTCTTGGAGGCGTTGAGGCTGAACGCTCCAAGCGTGCCGATCGAGCCGGTCACCCGGCCGCGGTAGGCGACGCCGTGCGACTGTGCGGCATCCTCCACCACGGCCAGGCCGTGCCGCCGGGCGAACGCACAGATCTCGTCCATCTCGGCGGGCAGGCCGTGCAGGTGCACGGGCAGCACGGCGGCGGTTCTCGCCGACCGCGCCGCCGCCAGCGCGTGCGGTGCGAGGTTGAAGGTGACCGGGTCGATGTCGGCGAAGACCGGCACGGCGCCTAGGTGCGCCACCGCGAGAGCGCTGCCGACGAAGCTGAGGGCCGGGACGATGACCTCGTCGCCCGCCGCCACACCGGCCGCGCAGAGCGCGAGGGACAGCGCCACGGTGCCGTTGGCCACGGCGAGGCAGTGCGCTGTGCCGACCCGGCCGGCCCACTCCCGTTCCAAAGCCGGTATCTCCTGTTCCCCGGCGGCGACGCCGGTGAACAGGCCGGAGCGCAGCACCTCGGCCACCGCCGCGCGCTCGGCATTGGTCACCACCGGCCACTCGGGCGCCGGCGTGCCGGCCGGCACCGCCGGCTCACCGCCGAGCATGGCAAGTCTGGACATGACATCCACTCTCCGACCAGCCGCCGCTACTCGCCCCAGTCCTCCTCCACCTCCGGCGCCAGGGCGAGCACCACCGGCGCGGTGGCCACCACCTCCAGCTCGCCGCGACACTCTCCACACTCGACGATCTCGGTGACCATGACCGTCGACCGAACCGAGACCTTGCCATCGCACCCTGGGCAAACCACGTCCAGCGTCGTGCTCATCAGGCTCTCCTCTGATGGCGGATTCGGGGGGATGCTGCCTTTCTACCGACCGCCTGAGCGGGGCGACAAGGGCGATGAACGCGGCCGGAGCACCGGTGTCTCGCCGGCGAGACAGGCGCCGGCACGGCCGTTCTGCCGGCTGTTGCGCCTGCCCGAAACGCGCCGACACACTCAATCGATGCACTGGATCGCATCGCCCGACGAAGGAGACCACGTGCACAGATCTCTGCGGAGCGCGGTGGTGCTCGGCTCGGTGACCGCGATGCTGGCGGCCACGGCCGCCGTGATGCCGGCGGCCGCGGAGGCCGCAGCCGTCGCGGTTCCCACCGGCGCCGCAACGAGCGACGGCCGGCTGGGCTGCGCGACACCCGCCGACCCCACCGATTTCCGCTGCTTCGGCCACCGGCGCACCGCGTCGGCAACGCCGAGTTCCGGCGGCAAGCCGGCCGGCTTCGGCCCGGCCGACCTGCGCTCGGCATACCGGCTGCCGCGCTCGTCGACCCACGCGACGGTCGCGATCGTCGCCGCCTACGACAACCCGAACGCCGAGTCCGACCTCGCGGTCTACCGCGCGACCTTCGGCCTGCCGCCCTGCACCTCGGCGAACGGCTGCTTCCGCAAGGTCAACCAGCAGGGCATGCCGGCTCCGCTCCCGGCCGCCGACGCGGGCTGGGCCGGCGAGATCTCGCTCGACCTCGCCATGGTCTCCGCCGCGTGCGCCACCTGCCGCATTCTGCTCGTCGAGGCCGACGACGCGTCGATGAACCTGCTCACGGCGGTCGGTACCGCAGTCGGGCTGGGCGCGCGTTACGTGTCGATGAGCTGGGGCACCGCCGAGGAACCGCTCGAGGCGGTGATCGACGGGCCGGTGTTCGACCATCCCGGGGTCGTGTTCACCGCGGCCAGCGGCGACAGCGGCTACGCCGCCGGCCCCGTCTACCCGGCATCCTCGCCCTGGGTCACCGCCGTCGGTGGCACCACCCTGGCACGCTCGCCCACGCCGCGCGGCTGGACGGAGATCGCCTGGCCGGGCAGTGGCAGCGGCTGCTCGGCGTACCTGGCCCGTCCGTCGTTCCAGCATGGACGCACACCGTGCGCAAGCCGGGCCACCGCCGACGTGGCGGCGATCGGCGACCCGGACGCGGGCGTGGCGGTCTATCAGACATACGGCGACACCGGCTGGGGTACCGACGGCGGCACGAGTGCCGGCGCGCCCTTCATCGCGGGCGTCTACGCACTTGCCGGGGCGGCCGGCCACGCCGGAACCGCCAACAGCTACCCGTACCAGGCGCGGGCCGGCCTCTTCGACGTGGTGAGGGGTAGCACCGGCAGCTGCGCCGAGACCCGGCTCTGCACGGCGGTTCGCGGGTGGGACGGGCCGACCGGCCTCGGCACCCCGAACGGCATCGCAGCGTTCGCGCCGCATCGCTGAGCCGGCCGAAGCACCAGGCCGCCCCGGCCATCCCGGGGCGGCCCGCACATTCCCACGATCAGGAATCTCCCCGCGCATGGAGGCGAGCATGTCCGTCGACACTCCGTTGGTGAGCGTCATCGTGCCCTGCTACAACGCCGGCAGGTGGGTGCGCCACGCCGTGAACAGCGCGCTGCACCAGACCCACCCGAACATCGAAGTGATCGTGGTCGACGACGGCTCGACCGACGACAGCCTGGCCGTACTGGCGGAATTCGGCGACCGGATCGACGTCACGACCATTCCCAACGGCGGAGCCTGTCACGCCCGCAACGTGGCACTGGGCCGGGCACATGGCGAGTTCATCCAGTTCCTGGACGCCGACAACGTCCTCATGCCGACGAAGATCGAGCGGTCGCTGGAGAAGTTTCGCGCCGAGCCCGGCCTCGACCTCGTCTTCACCGCCCTGCACTACCCCGATGAGTACGAGTTCACCCACGAGCCGGAGTTTCCCGAGGACGAGCTGAAACGCAGCGTCGAGGGCATGAACGACTGGGTCTACTCACTGGTCCTGCCCGGCACCGGTGTGCCGTCCCTGGAGACGTCCCAGCCGCTGTACCGCCGGTCGACGCTGGACCGGTTCGGCACCTGGGACGAGAACCTACGCTGTATGGAGGACATCGAGCTGTCCGCCCGGCACGCGCTGGCCGGCGCGAAGGCCGCACCGCTCGAGATGATCGGGGTAATCTACCGCAACCACCCGGGCGAGCGGGCCACCCAGCAGATGCGATTCGACAACGAGCAGTACTTCATCTCGGTGCTGAAGATGCTCGAGGTCGCCCGCACCCACGACCGGATGGACGGGGCCATCGAGGAGTTCGCGGTCAACTTCCTGGTCTGGATCGCCGCCCGGGTGTGCATCGCGGAGCACCGCTACGGCAAGGCGCGCACGTATCTCGCTCTGGCCCGGGACATCCGGCCCGAGCTGCCCGGCCCGCTGCCGTTCCGGCTGCTGGCGAGGACAATCGGGGCGTTCCCCGCGCTCGTCGGCGTCCAGGTCGCGCTCACGCTGAACCGCCGGGTATTCCGGATCCCACTGGAGAGCGCGGAGAACCTGGAAGCCACCACCCGGATGTCCGACCTGCTGCGGCCGCTGCGCGGCGGCCGCGGCTGATCCCTCAGTGTCCGCTGCTCTGGTACCGCCGAAGCTCCCGGACCCAGATCGCGTACGCGCCCACGAGCAGCAGACAGCCGACCACCGGCGAGCCGGCCGCGAGCCATCCGGGCACGCGCAGTTCGCCGGTTCGGTTCATCAGCACCGTGCCCGGCAGATAGGCCACGAACGCGAGCGGCAGCACGAAAGTCGACACGAACTGCGCCGTGCCCGAGAAGATGTGCATCGGGTACCCGCCGAAGGTGTTGAAGACGGTGTCGATGGTCGACCGCAGCGCCTGCGTCGAGAGTGTGCGGAAGGTCAGCGCGGCCAGCCCGAGCTGGATGCCGAGCTCCAGGCAGGCGCCGCCGAGCACGGCGAGCACGACATACGCGACGGCGGCCACCGACCAGTCGATCGGCGCGACCGCCGACGCGACGGCCAGCAGCACCAGGCCGCCGAGCAGGTCGCCGGTCGGCATCAGCGACACCCGGTAGGTCAGGAAGTACAGCAACGGGTTGCCCGGCCGTACCAGGAAGCGGTCGAAGTGCCCCTCACGCACGATCTCGTCGATCGAGAGCAGCTGGTTGAACGGCGCCACCCACACGCCGTGCGCGGTGAGCCGGAGCGCGTACAGGAACGTCACCTCGGCGACGCTCCACGTGCCCAGGTCACCGAACTGGTGGAGCACCACCGCGATGGACGCGAGCCCGACGCCCTGGTAGACGGCGCCGGCCAGGACGGTGACGACGACGTTGACCCGGTACTGGGCCTGCGCCCGGACCGCGGCTCGCGTCAGCAACCACCACGCGCGTACCGGAGACATCGGCACCTCCTGGGGATCAACCACCCTGAATGACGACCCGGTGCACCGCCCGCGACCAGAGCAGCCGCCCGCCGAGCCACAGCAGGACGACCCAGAGCGCCTGCAGGGCGAGGAGGCGCGGCACGTCGGCGGTGGCGGCGTGGCCGAGGTAGATGGCCAGCGGAACGTACGTCACCGCCTGGAACGGCAGCGCCTCGGCGACCAGGCGCAGCCCGTCCGGCATGAACCACAGCGGAACGATCGCACCGGAGAAGAACATGAAGACGACGCGGTAGATGACGAAGATGCCGGTCGTCTCCATCGTCCAGAACGCGATCATGCCGACCAGCACGGAGAGCATGGCGCTGACGAGATAGGCCAGCACCATGCTCAGCACGTAGCCGAGCGCCGCCGCGAGGCTCGCCGGCGCCCGTCCTCCGCCGACCAGCACGGCCAGCGGCAGCGTCGCGACCACGAACGGGGCGGTGGCGAGCGCCCGGCCGACCTGGCGCGCATGGATCTGCGTGGTGAAGCTCATCGGCCGGGTGAGGTCCCCGGCGATCTGACCCTCCCGCACGCGCGGCGGTATCAGCGAGAACTCCCAGGGAGAGGTGACCCAGGTCTGCACGTTGGCGAAGGTGGCGTACGTGATCATCATGCCGAGGCTGACCCCGGCGACCTCGGGACGGCCCTGATAGACGGCGGTCCAGAGGATCCGCAACAGGTACACCTGAAAAATCACCGCGACCACGTTCATCAGGTAGTTGGCGCGATACACCAGCGAGGTGCGGGCCTGAATCGCCATCATGCATCGGTACCGGCGCACGGCGCTCGGCATGCGGACACCAAGCACAGCACTCCCAACTGAGCTGGTCGGTGGGGACTGGGCGGTGGCGAAATGGCCGAGAGGCGTCACCATTGTCGCGTGGGGCCGGAACCGCACGAAACACCTGTCACGCGGGTTGCGTCTCGCCGGCGGGACGCACGTCCGGGCTTGCCGACCCGTACAGCCGGTGCACGACGTCCTCCAGGCTGGGCTCGAGGATCGACAGGTCCGTGACCGGATACCGGCTGAGCACCGTGCCGACGAGCTCGGCCACGTTCACCGCGGCCGGATCGAACCGCAGGACCCAGTTGCCGTCACCGCGCGGCGAGACCTCGACGCCCGCCAGGTCCGGGGCCCGGGTGCACTCGGGCATCCGCACCACCAGCTGTCGGTAGGCGGGGAAGGCCGCCTTCAGCGAGGCGAGATCACCGTCGTGCAGCAGGCGGCCGTTGTCGATCAGCAGGAGCCGGTGGCACAGGCGCTCTACGTCCGTGAGGTCGTGCGTGGTGAGGATGACCGTCACGCCGCGGTCGCGGTTCAGCTCGCGGATGAACGTCCGGATCCGGTCGCGCGCCAGCACGTCGAGCCCGATGGTCGGCTCGTCCAGGTACAGGATGCGCGGCTCGTGCATCATCGCGGCGGCGAGCTCGCCGCGCATCCGCTGGCCGAGGGACAGCTGGCGCACGGGCGTGTCCAGGAAGGCGGACATCTGCAGCAGCTCGGTGAACCGGCGCAGGTTCTCCCGGTACCGGGCCGGGTGCACTTCGTAGAGACGGCCCACCAGCTCCAGCGAATCGCGCAACGGCAGGTCCCACCACAGCTGCGAGCGCTGGCCGAAGACCACGCCGATCTGCCGGGCGTTGCGCACCCGGTCGAACCACGGGCGGGCGCCGGCCACCACGACGGTGCCGGAGGTCGGCGTCAGGATCCCACAGAGCAGCTTCACCGTCGTCGACTTCCCGGCGCCGTTGGGGCCCAGGTAGGCCACCATCTCGCCGGGTTCGATGTCGAAGCCGATGCCGTCGACGGCGCACACCACCTCGTGCTGGCGAGTGAGCAGAGTGCGCAGGGCGCCCCAGCGCCCGGTGATCCGCTTGCTCCGGTGGTACCGCTTGACCAGGTCACGAACGACGATGACGGGCATGGCCGCGACGATTCCAGCCACGGTCACGGCGCGACAAGCTCCGCACCCGGGCCACCGGTGCACTCCGCGCTCAACTGTTGTGCGCCGTCCCGCGTCGTGGTGCTCTGGTGATCGGTCGACGTGGCCCTTTGTCCGATGTAGACGGCTCGGTCCACTGCCTCAACGGAGGAAGGCGATGGCATCCACCAACCCCATGGCAGGCGAACACGTAATCCTCGGTGCCGGCCCCTGCGGCCTGGCGGCCGCACGCGAGCTGTGCCGCGGCGGCGGTACGCCGATCGTCGTGGAGCGCGAAGAGTCGGCCGGCGGGCTCGCCTCGTCGTTCGCGGACGATCGCGGCTTCATCTGGGATCTGGGCGCGCACGTGGCCTTCAGTCCGTTCGGCGACTTCGACGATCTGCTCGACGACATGATGGGCGACGACGTGCTGCGGCACGAGCGCTCTTCCTACGTCGTGTACGGGGACCGCTGGGTGCCCTATCCGTTCCAACACAATCTCGCGATGCTGCCGACGGACGAGGCCGTGGAGTGCATGGTGGACCTCATCGAGCGGCCCCGGCAGGCGGTCCGGACGTTCGACGACTGGATCATGACGAACTTCGGGCCCGGGATCGCCGACCGGTTCATGCGTCCCTACAACGCCAAGGTGTGGACGGTTCCCTGCACCGAGATGTCCGCGGACTGGATCGCCGAGCGCGTGGCCACCGTAAACTGGCGCACCGCGCTCGCCAACCTGGTGCACGGAAGGGTGGTGCCCGGCTGGGGGCCCAACAGCACGTTCAGCTATCCGGGCAGCGGCGGCATCGGCGAGCCGTTCCGCCGGCTGGCCGATCAACTGCCCGACGTCCGGTACGGGCGCACGGTGACCCAGGTGAATCCGCACGCGCACACGCTGACCCTCGGCAACGGTGATCGCCTCGGCTTCCACCAGCTGATCTCCACGATCCCGCTGACTGCTCTGGTCGCCGCGCTGACCGACTGCCCGGCCGAGGTGCGGGACGCGGCCCGGGCGCTGCGGCACAACCAGGTTCTCGTGGTCGGCGTGGGCGCCACGGGCACCGTGCAGACCAACTGGCACTGGCTGTACTTCCCCGAGCAGGTGTACCCGTTCTACCGGATCACCAACATCGGGTTGTGCTCGGCACGGAACCTGCCCGAGCCGCACGACGGTCACGTCTCGTTCATGGCCGAGATCGCACAGCCGGCTGGCGCCCCGTGGCCGGACGCCGGCGACGCCACCCGGGACACGATTCGCGGGCTCGTCCGCTCCGGGCTGCTGCCCGACGGGAACAGCGTGGTATCCACGTTCGTTCGCCGGGTGCCGCTGGCCTATCCGATACCCACCCTGGACCGCACCGAGGCCGTCGCGACGATCCTGGGATACCTGGAGAGCCACCAGATCTACTCGCGCGGCCGGTTCGGCGTGTGGATGTACGAGCACGGCAACATGGACCACGCGGTGCGCATGGGCAAGGACGTCGCCCGCCACCTGCTGTCGGGGGCGGAGGAACTGGTCCGCCTGCCGCACATGGGCGCGCCCGTGCCGACGGAGCCGGCCGGCCTCACCGGGACCCGTCGATGAGGGTCCTGGTCACCGGCGCCACGGGGTTCATCGGCGGCCATGTCGCGCGGGTGCTGCTCGGCGAGGGCTTCGAGGTCGCGGTGCTCGACGACCTGTCGAGCGGCCGGCTGGTCACGCTCACCGAGCTGGCCCGCCTGGGCCTGCGCGAGGAGAACGTCTTCGTGACCGACGCCGCCACCGACGAGGCCGCCCGCGCGGTGCGGCGCTGGTCGCCTGACGTCCTCATCCACCTCGCGGCCCAGCCGCGCGTGATCGCGTCGGTGCAGGACCCAGTGCGGGACGCGCGGGCCAACGTGCTCGGCACGGTCACCATGCTGGACGCGGCAGCCCGTTCCGGGCAGTGCCGCGTGGTCCTGGCCTCGAGCGGGGGCGCCGTGTACGGCGAGCAGGCCGGGGCCGCCGCGCCGACCAGCGAGCGGGTGCGGCCCCGGCCGATCAGCCCGTACGGGCTCAGCAAGGCGACCACCGAGTCGTACGCCGGCGTGTACGGCGCGTTGACCGGGCTGCCGGTCTCCATCCTCCGACTGGGCAACGTGTACGGCCGCCACCTCGACGGCAGCCCAGGGCCCGGTGTGCTCACCGTGTTCGCCCGGGCCGTGGCCGCGGGCGAGGCGCAGCAGGTGATAGGCGACGGCCGGCAGACGCGCGATTTCGTCCACGTCCACGACGTCGCGGAGGCCTTCCGGCTGACGGTGACGACGGCTGCGCCGGTCGTGCTCAACATCGGCTCGGGGCGGGAGACGAGCGTGCTGGCCGCCCTGCAGGCCGTGTGCGAGGCGCTGAACGCCCCGGCCAAGCCCGTGCACGTCGCGGCGATCAGCGGCGAGGTGGGGCGGGTGTGCCTGGACGTGTCGGCCGCCCGAACCAAGCTGGGCTGGCAGGCCACGGTGCCACTGGACGCCGGGATCCGCGAGCTCGTCAAGAGCCCGGCGGGCGCCGTCCCAGGCTGACGCCCGGCGTCAGTCCCCGCCGGCTCTCCGCATGCCTGCCACGATCATTTCGATCATCTGCCGCACCGCGTCCGAGCCGAAGAAATGTCCGCCGTCGAGGACGTTCAGGACGAACGGCCCGGTCGTCTCCGCGCCCCACGGCTCCATCCGGCGCGCCGGCGATTCCTCGTCGGCCGCTCCGGCGAAGGCGGTGATCGGGATGTCGAGGAGCACACCCGGCTGATAAGTGTGGGTGCTGAGCACGGTCAGATCGGCCCGCAGCGTCGCGACCATCTCGCCCAGCAGCCCCTGGTCCTCGAAGAGTTGGGACGGAGTGCCGCCCATCTCCCGCATGTACCGCACCAGACCCTCGTCCGGGCCGTTCCAGCCGCGGATCTGGCGGTCCAGGCTCGGCGCCACGCTCGCGGAGACGTACAGCGCCCGCGGCATCGGCATCGCGCGCTCGCGGAGGGCGTGCGCGAGCGACCAGCCGACCCGTGCGCCCATGCTGGCGCCGAAGAACGCGACCGGCTGCTGGTCCAGCAGTGGCTCGACCGCCGCGACGAGGTCGTCCACCAGCTTGTCCATCTCGTGGTAGCGCGGCTCGGCGAAGCGGTCGGCGCGACCGGGCAGTTGCACGGCGACCGGATCGATTGACGGCGGCAGCAGCTGTGGCCACTGGCGGAACGTGGCCGCGTTGCCACCGGCGTGGTGCAGGCAGAGCAGTATCGTGGCGCCTGGCGCCTGGCGCCGGGCGCCGGAACCGCTTGAACCAGCGTCGTCCGTCGGACATGGCGGGCTTCCTCTCCTCGGCGGTGCTATCCGACGGCATCCAGTCGTCTCCACAGAGATGCGCCCTTCCTCGCAACGGAACCCGAGCCGCCCGGCGAGCTGAAGCAGGGCTGTGCTTGCCGATTAATCCATCCGCGCTGGTCAGGGGAGCTTTCGGATCAGCCGACAGATCTTGGCCTGTTCGAGGCAGTAGCCCGTGTCCATCATTATCGGCGACTGCGATGATACCGCCTCGTGCTGTTTCGACTGGCCTACCTGGCGTCACGAACATGTTCGCGCTGCTGCGACTGCCGCCGCGCAGCGACCGCGACAAGGATGCGGAAGTCCTGGCGTTGCGGCACCAGCTCGCGGTGCTGCAACGTCACCTCGGCGGGCAGAAGATCCGATCCGAACCGGCTCCTCGGGCGCTACTGGCGGCGCTGCCGCACCGCTGCCAGGGCCAACGCCGCACGACCTGCGGCTGCTGGTACGCCCCGACACAATCCTGCGCTGGCACCGCGACCTGCTCGCGCGCCGCCACGCCGCCGCATCCCCCCGCGCGGTCGGGTCTGTGGGTCGAACGGTGTTTCCGGCCTGACACACCGGGCGTTGTGCCTGGTGAGGAGGGTGCCGTGATGACCGCGACACTGAACGATGTGACCCCGAGGAAGGCGAAGGCTGAGCCGTCGGCGGAGGCGAAGGCCGCCGCCGAGCTGGTCCGGTTGGCCAAGGAGCAGGGCCTGTCGTTGACCGGCCCGGACGGGCTGCTGAAGCAGTTGACCAAGACGGTCCTGGAGCCGCGCTCAACGAGGAGATGACCGGGCACCTCGGCTACGAGAAACATGATCCAGCCGGTGTCGGGTCGGGCAACGTCCGTAACGGCAGCCGGGCGAAGACGGTACTGACCGACGCCAGCGGACCCGTTCAGATCGACGTGCCGCGGGATCGGGCCGGCACGTTCGAGCCCCAGATTGTGCGGAAGCGGCAGCGCCGGTTGACCGGTGTGGACGAGGTCATGTTGTCGCTGTATGCGAAAGGTTTGACGACCGGGGAGATCTCGGCTCACTTCGCGGAGATCTACGGCGCGTCGGTGAGCAGGGAGACGATCTCCCGGATCACCGACAAGGTGGTCGAGGAGATGACCGACTGGTCCCACCGGCCCCTTGACGAGGTCTACGCGGCGGTGTTCATCGACGCCATCATCGTGAAGGTCCGGGACGGGCAGGTCGCGAACCCGCCGTTCTGCGCCGCGATCGGCGTCACCCTCGATGGTGGCGCCAGCCAGACTTCTGGCGGCTACTTTCCGTTACGAACATGCTCATCGGTCGCCGTCGTCAACTACCGGATCTGGCACCCCTCTCTGTCAAGCGCTGGTCGGGAGCGGTGTTCTAGGCTGACTGGTGGCGGGTCCGGGAAGTGACTTCTCCGAAGAGCTGGCCTGGGGATGTGAGCTGGTCACGCTGGAGTCAGTAGTCGTTCCCCGTTGTCCTCCCGGGCCCGTCACCGTGGTCGTGGCGTCGTCGATCATGCGTCGGTAGACGATGTCGGACAGGCGTCGCTTCAGCGCTCGCATCGCTTCCATCGACGTCTTGCCGGCGGCCTTCTTCCGATCGAAGTAGGCGCGACCCTCGGTCGGGTTACGCAGCTGGACGGTGGCCATGATGTGCAGTACCCGGTTGATCTGCCGGTTCCCGGCGCGGGAGAGCCGGTGGTGTACCTGCTCGCCGGAAGACGCGTCGATGGGGGCGGTGCCGTTCCAGGAGGCGAAGTGGGCCCGGTTCGGGAACCGGGTGATGCCGCCGACCTCGACCAGCAGCCGGGCAGCGCCGGACGGTCCGATGCCATGCAGGTCCATCAACGTGGTTCCAGTAGAAGCGACAAGCTCCTTCGGTTCCTTGTCGGCGTCCTTCGTGCGTCGGTAGATCCGTTCGAGGTCGCCGATCAGCTCCGCGGCGGCCCGCCGTCGGGCCTTGCCGACCGTGTCTCGGGGCCGGACCGTGGCCAGCAACGCTTTGGCTTGGGCGGCGGACAGGCTCTTCTTCGCCCCACCCGGGATGAGTTCGAGGAGCAGTTGGTGCAGCTGGGACACCATCCGGGTGTGGTCCTCGCCCAAGGAGCGGCGCCGGTCGACCAGGATCCGCAGCAGGGCGAGCTGTTCGTCGTTGACCAGCGGGCGGAGCCCGGCCATGCGGGTGCCGACCAGGGCGATGGAGTGGGCGTCGGTGGCGTCGGTCTTGCGGCCCTGACCGGTGGCGAACACCCGCGCCCTGGCCGACAGCTTCGGCGGAACGTCGACGACCTGCTCACCGTCGGCCAACAACCGGTTGGCGATGTGCCGTCCGATGCCCTGACAGCCCTCGATCGCCCAGACCCGGTTCGGCCATTGGTTGGCGTACTTTCTCATCGCCGTGTAGCCGTCGCGGTCGGTGTCGAACCGGCCGCCGCCGACGATGGTCTCGTCGCCGGCCATGACCTCGATCGTTGCCGAGCGCTTGTGCGGGTCCATCCCGATGACCACACGATCTGACGTGCCACTCACCGCGTCCTCCGATGCTCGATCCACCTGGGTTGTCGAGCCGGGAGGGCAACGCTACTTCGAGCCGAGCAAACCCCTGACTTGTCTACTGGAGTCAGGCGCTGGGGTCTGCAGCCCGTAGCGTCAGGGCGTCGGTCGGCACTGGCTCGCAAACCCCTTGCCGCCCTCGGGTTGGCTCTTCAAGAGCGTGCCGCCGCTGGCCGGCGCCCGGCCGTGGCGTGGCTCAACAGAGGCGTGCTCACCGAATTTCCGCAAGTCAGGCTGCCCGCCACGGTGATCCTCGTTCGCTTTGGCGGAAGGAACCCAGCTTCCCGTGATCACGATCGGCATCGACCCACACAAGTCCTCCTTGACCGCTGTCGCCCTCGACGAGACCGGTCACCTGCTGGCGACCAGGCGGATCACCGTCAACGCCGCCGCATACAAGACGCTGACCGACTGGGTCGCCCGCTGGCCGCAGCGCCGTTTTGCTGTCGAAGGCGCCGCTGGGCTGGGGCGGGGTATCGCGCAACTGCTGGCCGCCGCCGGCGAACACGTCGTCGACGTCCCAGCCACCCTGGCCGCTCGAGCGCGGCTGCTGGACACGGGCGGCACCCGCAAGACCGACGCCGCGGACGCCGCCAGCGTCGCTCACGCCGCAATGCGGCACCAGCGGTTGCGTCAGGTCGTCGCCGAGGACCATCACACCCGGCTGCGGTTGCTCTCCGAACGCCGCGACGACCTGGCTCGCGAACGCGTCCGACTACTCAACCGGCTTCACGTGCTGCTGCGTGATTTGCTCCCCGGCGGCGCGGCGCTGGACCTCACCGCGGATAAGGCCACCGCGCTGCTGCGCAACATCCGGCCTCTCACCGCCACCGACAGCTGCCGCCGCGACCTGGCACGGGAAATGATCACGGACCTACGCCACCTGGACCGGCGCCTGCACGCCAACCAGGCCCAGATCCGGCAGGTCCTGAACGAGACGCAATCCACCATCACCGAGATCCGCGGTGTCGGGCACATCATCGCCGCGAAGATCCTTGGCCACGTCGGCGACATCAGCCGATTCCCGAGCGCCGATAACTTCGCCAGCTACGCCGGCACCTCGCCACTCGAGGCATCCAGCGGCGAACGGCGCCGCCACCGGCTCAACCCCACCGGCAACCGGCAACTCAACACCGCCCTGCACACCATCGCGCTCGTCCAAGCCCGCGACGAAGGCCCCGGCCGCGTCTACTACCAGCGCAAACTCAGCCAAGGGAAAACACCCGCCGAAGCCCGCCGCGCACTCAAACGACGCCTCGCCAACGTCCTCTACCGACACCTCATCAAAGATCAACACAAACTCGCCACCGGTACGGGTTGACACACAGAGGCGCTCTTGAGCCTCTCCCCGCCCTGGGGCGACGCCCGGGCCGCGCAGGCCAGATGAGAGCCACACGACAGCGTGGGCAGCCGAAATGAGAGCGACAGCCCGGGCGCCTCGACCGAAGCCTGGCCGGGCCACGGTCGCAGGTCAATGAAACAAGTAGCCGATGTGCGGAAGTTGGGCAATAGCAAGTGGTCGATGGCCCCCGCCTGAGCTGTCTGGCGGTGAGGGGTTGGCCGGCTCGGCCAACGGGTCGGCTAGCCCGCCCACGCCGGGTGCGGGCAGGGGCCAGAAGGCTTCCGGTGTCAGCCGGTGAGGCCGGCGTCGTGGGCGAGCAGGGCGACCTGGGTACGGTTATCGAGATCGAGTTTGGTGAATATGCGGGAAATGTGGGCTTTCACGGTGGCCACGCTCATGAACAGCTCGCCTGTCCAGGGTCCGCCGTTCATCCGGCTGTCGGCCCGGGTCGTCAAGTACGACCCGGACGACGTCCGCGCCTGGCTGGATCGGCACAGGACCGACCCGGACCGGGTGGACCGGTGAACGCGTTCACGCCTCCGCTCGGCGTGAGCCTGTCGGTTGACGTGGAGGAGCGCCCGGGGCGGCCGAACCGTACCGTGCCCGGGTCCGCTGGATCGACCCGGCATCGGGGCGGCGCCGCTCCAAGTCCCACGCGTTCGGTGATCCGGAGCAGGCGCAAGCCTGGCTCGACGCGATGCAGCGGGCGGCCCGTGGCGGCGTCGACCCGAACGCGGCGACAATGCGCCTGACAGAGTACGGCGACTCGGTGATGCGCCTGGCGATGCGGGGCCTTGAGGGCAAGACCCTCGATCCGTACTTGGCGGGGTGGCGCAAGCGTGTCGTGCCGACCCTGGGCCATCTGCCGCTGCGGATGATCACCAACGGCGCGGCGGACCGGGCCGTGCATGGCTGGATCGCCGACGGCTGCGGTCGCTCGACGGTCAAGAACAGCCTGGCCGCACTGGTCCGACCACCCTCGCGGCGGCACTGGTCGAGCGCTCGCACGGCCACTACCCCGGCTGGGGCGACGTCGTCACGTTCGCGGCCGGTACGGCGGCCCGGATCGGCGAGGTGTCCGGCGTGCGCAAGCTGGACATCGACCGGGATTCGTGGATTTGGACCGTCCGCCGGCAGACCACCACCGGACCGGGCGGCCTGGTCGACAAGGGCACCAAGGGCAAGCGCGCCCGACAGGTACCCATCATCGAGGAGCTGCGACCGATGGTGGCGGCGAGACTCGACACGGCGGCGAGTGACGACGCCCGGCTGTTCGTCGGCCCTCGTGGCGGTCGTATCAGTACGGCGGTGCTGCGGGACGCGACCCACTGGGACGAGGTGGTCAGTTCCCTCGGCTACGAGTACCTACGCCGTCATGACCTGCGGCACACCGGTCTGACCTGGATGGCCGATGCCGGCGTACCGGTACACGTCCTGCGGAAGATCGCGGGTCACGGCTCATTGACCACGACACAGCGCTACCTGCACCCGAACCGAGAGTCCATTACGGCCGCTGGGGCGGCGCTGACTCTGCATCTGGCGGGGCGACGGTCCCCGAGTGGCCCCCAAAGGGGGATCGCATGATCGCGAAATACCCCTGTCTACCTGCGTCGGGACGGCCGGATTCGAACCGACGACCCCTTGACCCCCAGTCAAGTGCGCTACCAAACTGCGCCACGTCCCGCTCCCGCCCGGCGCCCCGTGCGTCAGCCGGTACAGCGTAGCGCAGGACCCTTTCGGACGCGCAACGGCCCACCGTCCCCCTCGTCCGAACCGGCCCGGCGGCACCGGGGCGCACACCCGATCACCACCCCTACATCATCCTAGGAAGATAGGTCATTGTCCCGGGGTCCGCTCGTCGTGGGGCAGCGGCGCTGAACGAGGTGTGCTGACCGTGGGCTGGCGGCGGACTCAGCCGTGCGGCCTGCCCCGCCCGCCGGCACCGACCTTCTTGCGGGGGCGTACCGACACCTCCACCGGACTGCCCGCGAAGCCGAACTCCTCGCGGAGCTTGCGTTCGACGAAGCGCTGGTAGCCGGCGTCCAACGGGCCGGTGGTGAAGAGCACGAACCGGGGAGGACAGGTGCCGGCCTGGGTGGCGAAGAGCACCCGAGGTGCCCGGCCTCCCCGCACAGGGTGCGGGGTCGCCTGCACCAGCGCGGTGAGCCACTGGTTCAGCTGCCCGGTCGGAACCCGGGTCTCCCAGCTGGCCAGCGCGGTACGCAGCGCCGGCGCGAGCTTGTCCACCGCCCGCCCGGTCTTGGCCGAGACGTTGATCCGGATCGCCCAGGGAATCCGACGCAGCTCCCGCTCGATCTCCTTGTCCAGGTAGTAGCGGCGGTCCGCGTCGACCAGGTCCCACTTGTTGAACGCGATCACCAGGGCTCGGCCGGTCTCGGTGACCGTGCTGAGGATCCGCTGGTCCTGCTCGCTGATCGGCTCACTGGCGTCGAGCAGCACCACCGCCACCTCGGCCGCCTCGATCGCGGCGGCGGTACGCAGGCTCGCGTAGTACTCCGTGCCGCTGGCCTTGCCGACCCGCTTGCGCAGCCCGGCGGTGTCCACCAGTTGCCACACCTCGCCGCCGATCTCCACCAGGCTGTCGACCGGGTCGACCGTGGTGCCGGCGACCGCGTCGACCACCGCCCGCTCCTCCTTGGCGAGCCGGTTGAGCAGGCTGGACTTTCCGACGTTGGGGCGGCCGACCAGGGCCACCCGGCGTGGCCCGCGCGGGCCCGCCTCGGTGACCGGCGGCGCGTCCGGCAAAGCCTCAAGGATCGCGTCGAGCAGGTCACCGGAGCCCCGGCCGTGCAGCGCGGAGACCGGCCGCGGCTCGCCCAGACCGAGCGACCACAACGAGGTCGCCTCGATCTCCACGGCCGTGTTGTCGGCCTTGTTCGCGACCAGCAGCACCGGCTTGGCGCTGCGCCGGAGCATGCGTACGGCGGCCTCGTCGACGTCGGTCGCCCCGACCGTGGCATCGACCACGAACAGCACCACGTCGGCCGTGGCGACGGCATTCTCGGCCTGCGCGGCGATGGCGGCGGCCCGATCCCTCGCGTCCGGCTCCCAGCCGCCGGTGTCGACCACGGTGAACTGTCGTCCCGACCACTGCGCGTCGTACGGCACCCGGTCCCGGGTCACCCCGGGAGTGTCCTCCACCACCGCCTGCCGGCGACCGATGATCCGGTTGACCAGCGTCGACTTACCGACGTTGGGTCGCCCGACCACGGCCACCACCGGCACCGGGCCGGTCGGCTCGGCCTCGTCGACGATATCCGGCTCCCGCAGCTCGACCCAGCCGTCCCCCGCGTTCACGCCGCCTCCTCAATTGCACCACCACGGAAGATCCCGGTGGCATCGTTCCGCCGGGTGTCAGCCCGGTTGTCCACTACCGCACCGGCTCCGCCGATCGACCGGGTCACCGGCCCGGCCGCCGCTCGATGAGCAGGGCTCGCAGCCGCGTGACCACCTCGTCGATACCCAGCGCGGTGGTGTCCAGCACCACCGCGTCCGGAGCCTGCCGCAGCGGGTCCGCGGTCCGGGTGGAGTCGAGCCGGTCCCGCCGGGCCAGGTCGGCGGCGGTGGCGGCCAGGTCGGCGGCGTTCTCCGCGCTGCGCCGTCGCGCCCGCGCGTCGGCCGAGGCGGTCAGGTACACCTTGAGGTCGGCGTCGGGTGCCACCACCGAGCCGATGTCCCGGCCCTCCACCACGATCCGGCCGGCGGCGTCGATCATCTCCCGCTGTTGCGCGACGAGCAGTTCCCGTACCGCCGGCACGGCCGACACCGCCGAGACCGCAGCCGTCACCTCCGGGCTCCGGATCTCGCGGTCAACTGCGATGCCGTCGGCGGTCACGCTCGGCGCCTGCGGGTCCACCCCGATCTTCAGGTCGGTCTCCCCCGCCACCTTGGCCACTGCCTCGGCGTCCTGCGGGTCGACCCCGGAGCGCAGCACCGCCCAGGTGACGGCCCGGTACATCGCCCCGGTGTCGAGGTAGCGGGCGTCGAGTGCGCCCGCCAGCCGGCGGGAGACGGTCGACTTCCCCGAACCGGAGGGGCCATCCACGGCAACCACACATCGCCCGGTCCGTACCTTCTCCGCCACCGTCTCCTCCTCCACCGATCACTGGGCGATATGCCCGGTACTGCCGAGTTCACCCGGGCAGCCGGCCGGGGCGGCGCCGCCACCTGTCGCCGTCCATCATGCCCCGTCCCCCGGACCGGCCCGCGCCCGACACCTGAGGCCGGCGGCCAGCCACACACCCAGCACCGCCGCTCGCCGCCGCCACCGCCGACGGGTGGACCGGCCCCCGGCAACCACCAGCGCAGCAACCGCGCGAGAACGGCCAACCACGGAAACCCAGGAGGCCCGGGTCAGTCACCGACCGCCTTGAAGAGGGCGGCGATCTCGGCATTGGTCAACCGGCGGGTACGCCCGGGCCGCAGGTCGCCGAGCCGGATCGGACCGATGGCGGTACGGATGAGCCGGGACACCGGGTGCCCGACCTCCTCCAACAGCCGCCTGACGATGTGCTTGCGCCCCTCGTGCAGGGTCAACTCCACCTGGGCCGTACGTCCCAGCGTGTCCACCAAGCGGAATTCGTCGACCCGGGCCATGCCGTCGGACAGCTCCACACCGGCCTTCAGCCGACGGCCGGCGGTGCGGGACAGCGGCCCCGCCACCTCGCACAGATAGGTCTTCGGCACCCCGTACGACGGGTGCATCAGCCGGTGCGCCAGCGTGCCGTCGTTGGTCAGCAGCAACAGTCCCTCGCTGTCGGCGTCGAGCCGCCCGACGTGGTAGACGCGCTGCTCCACCCGGCCGAGGAAGTCTGCCAGCGCGGTGCGACCCTTCTCGTCCGCCATCGTCGAGACCACGCCACGTGGCTTGTTCATCGCCAGGTAGGCAAGCCGGGTGTCGGTGACCAGCCGCTCACCGTCGACGTGGATGACGGCGGTGGCCGGGTCGACCTTGTCGCCGAGTTGCGCGACCCGTCCGTCGACGGTGACCCGGCGCCGGAAGATCAGGTCCTCGCAGGCACGCCGGGAGCCGACGCCGGCCGCGGCGAGCACCTTCTGCAGGCGCTCCGCGGCGGGGGCATCGGAACTGTCATCGCGGGGCATCGGCTATCTCTTCCACGTCGTCGGGCAGGAACGGGGCCAGCGGCGGCAGCTGGGCGACGGAGTCCAGCCCGAGTTTCTCCAGGAACAGCGTTGTCGTCCGGTACAGGAACGCTCCGCTCTCCGGTTCGGTGCCGCACTCCTCCACCAGGCCGCGAGTGACCAGGGTACGGATCACCCCGTCACAGTTGACACCCCGGATGGCCGAAATCCGGGACCGGGTCACCGGTTGCTTGTAGGCGACCACGGCGAGCGTCTCCAACGCCGCCTGGGTCAGCCGGACGGACTGCCCGTCCAGCACGAACCGCTCGACATAGGCGGCGTACTCCGGTCGGGTGTAGAGCCGCCAGCCACCCGCCGCCCGCCGTAACTCGAAGCCGTGCCCGGCCGAGGTGTAACCGGCGGACAGTCGCTCCAGCATCGCCGAGACCCGCTCGGTCGGCTGCTCCAGCACCTGCGCCAGCAGGATCTCGGTTACCGGCTCGTCCACCACGAGCAGGATGGCCTCCAGGGCGCCGCGCAGCTCGTCGTCGTCGATCAGCGCCAGCGCCCCGGCGGACCGGCCGGCGCCGTCGGGCACCCGCGCCGCCGCCGGCCCACCCCCCGCGTCCGGACCGGCATCCTCGGGTACGCCCACCACCTCGGTTGGCTCCGCACCGCGTTCCTCGGCGTCCGCCGTCGCGCCCGGCTGCTCGGCGACCGCCATGTCCTCGGCCGAGACCGCCCCGGCACCCGACTCTGCCGACTCGGCCGACTCGGCCGACTCGGCGATTTCAGCCCTCTCGGCGGACTCGGCCGGCCCCACAAACTCAGCGGACTCGGCCGGCCCGGCAACCTCAGCGGACTCCGCGGGCTCGGCGGACTCGGCGGAGCGCTGCGGCGAACGGCCTCCTGCTGACCGTTCCCACGGTGGCACCCAGGCCGCCGCCTGCTCGGCCAGCGAGTCGGGTCGTTTTTCGCTGGTCACCGCGCTTCCTCCTGCGTCTCGTCCCCGGTCACCATTCCGGCCGGCTCCGTCGCCATTCCGGCCGGCTCCGTCGGCATCCCGGCCGGCTCCGTCGGCATCCCGGCCGGCTCCGTCGGCGCCCCGGCCGGGTCGATCGGGTCCGGTCCGGTGTCGTCACTCTCCACCGGTACCGCCGCCGGTCCGTCGTCGCCAGCGGGCCGCTCCGGTGGTGCCGGCGCGCCCGCGTACTCGTCGATGTCGAGTTCGGCGCCGCCGTCCTCGGGACCGGTCCACCGTACGGTCAGCTCGCCGAGCGCCTCCACCTGGGCGAAGCCGACCAGCCCCTCCCGGTACAGCTCCAGCAGGGCCAGGAACCGGGCGACCACCTCAAGAGTGGACTCGCAGTCGGCGCAGAGTACTCGGAAGGTGGCGATCCCGGCCCGGCGAAGCCGGTCGCGCAGTAGCGCCGCGTGTTCCCGGACACTCACCCGGACCATGTGCACGTGGTCGATGGAGACCACGGGTGCCTTCTTCGGAGTCATCGCCCGGACCGCCAACGCGGCGAGCCGGTCCGGGCCGATCCCGAGTACCAGGTCCGGCAGCGCCTCGGCGTACCGCGGTTCCAGTGCGACGGCCCGAGGGTAGCGACGGGAGCCGATGGTCTCCAGCTCGGCGATGTGCCCGGCGGCCTCCTTGTACGCCTTGTACTGCAACAGCCGGGCGAAGAGCAGGTCCCGGGCCTCCAGCAGGGCCAGGTCCTCCTCGTCCTCGACCTGGGCGGCCGGCAGCAGCCGGGCGGCCTTGAGATCGAGCAGGGTGGCCGCGACGACGAGGAACTCGCTCGCCTCGTCCAGGTCCCAGTCGTCCCCCATCGCCCGGATGTACGCGATGAACTCGTCGGTGACCCGGTGCAGGGCGACCTCGGTCACATCGAGCTTGTGCTTGCCGATGAGCTGTAGCAGCAGATCGAACGGGCCGGTGAAGTTCGCCAGCCGTACGGTGAAGCCACCCGCCGCCTCGGCCACGACCTCGGGGCCGGCCTCGGCCACGACCTCGGGGCCGGCCTGAGCGCCGAACTGAGCGTCAGCCTGGGTGTCGCCGGGTGCCGACTGCAGCGGATCCGGTACGGACCGCGATGGATCCGACAGGGCCGGGGAGGTGGGCGGGGAACTCACCCGACGACCGTAGTCCACCGGTTCCGGACCGTCAGCCATCAGCGCCGCTCCGGTGCCGTCTCGCACGAGATGATCCTGGACAAGGCGGGCGCCGACCCGGGCCGGGACAACCGGAACGCACCACCGCCGGCCGCCGCCGGTCGGAACCGTCCACCTGGTTACCGCTCGGCCTGCGCGGCGATCACCTCTCGGGCGAGCTGGCGGTAGTTGCGGGCTCCGGAGGAGGCCGGATCCAGCGTGGTGATCGGCGCACCGGCGACCGTGGACTCGGGGAACTTGACCGTCTTGGTGATCACGGTCTGGTACACCTTGTCGCCGAACGCCTCCACCACCCGCTGGAGCACCTGACGGCAGTGTGTGGTGCGGCTGTCGTACATGGTGGCGAGGATGCCTTCCAGCTCCAGGTCGAAGTTGAGCCGTTCGCGGACCTTGTCGATGGTGTCCAGCAACAGCGCGACACCACGCAGGCTGAAGAACTCGCACTCCAGCGGGATCAGTACGCCGTCGGCCACGGTCAGGGCGTTGATGGCGAGCAGGCCCAGGGACGGCTGGCAGTCGATCAGGACGTAGTCGTATTCCTTGCGGATCGACCTCAGCACCCGGGCCAGGGCCATCTCCCGGGCGACCTCGTTGACGAGCTGGATCTCGGCGGCCGAGAGGTCGATGTTGGCCGGCAGCAGGTGCAGCCCGGCGACATCCGTCTTGATCAGCACATCCTCGGCGGTGACGTCGTCCTGCATCAGCAGGTTGTAGACCGACAGGTCGAGGTTGTGCGGGTTGACGCCCAGACCGACCGAGAGCGCACCCTGCGGGTCGAAGTCGACCAGGAGCACGCGGCGACCGTACTCGGCCAGTGCGGCGCCGAGGTTGATCGTCGTGGTGGTCTTGCCCACCCCGCCCTTCTGGTTGGCCATCGCGATGATCCGGGCCGGCCCGTGCCGGTCGGTGGGCATCGGTTCCGGGATCGGCTTGCGCATCGTGTACGCGGCCGGGTCGGCTGGACCCAACTCGGCACCGAGGTCCAGGGCGGACTGCTGCTCGCGCAAGGTCGAGGTCCACGCCTCGGCACGGTCGCCGTTTCCAGCCATGTCCTCGTACGCCCCCTCCCGACGACTGCCCGGCGTCGGAGCCGAACGGTGTCCTGTGCGGCGCCGCCGCGAACCTCGATTGCCGCCTCACGAGGCCTCGCCAGATCCCGACTCTACGCCACGTCGCAGCACCGTAGTGGGCACCGTCTCGGCGTGTCGAGCCGGCCGCCGACCGCCACCACCCGGCCGGAATCGCACCCGCCGCCCGACAGTACCCCGTCGGTGGTGCGACCGGGATCGCCCGGGTCAGCCCCGCGCCCGGGGGTGCGCGGTGGCGTACACCTCCCGGAGCCGGTCCACGGTGACCAAGGTGTACACCTGGGTGGTGGTGACCGAGGCGTGCCCGAGCAGTTCCTGCACCACCCGTACGTCGGCACCGCCGTCGAGCAGGTGGGTGGCGTACGAGTGCCGCAGCGTGTGCGGGGAGACCGCGCGCGGACCGTCCACCGGCAACCCGGCCCGGGCGGCAGCGCGGCGCAGGATGGTCCAGGCACTCTGCCGGGACAGCGGCCCACCGCGGGCGTTGAGGAAGACCGCCGGCCCGCCCCTACCGGCGGCGGCCAGCGTCGGCCGGCCCCGCACCAGGTAGGCCCGCACCGCCTCGGCGGCGTATCCGCCGACCGGAACCAGTCGGGTCCGACCCCCCTTGCCGTGCAGCAGCACCGACCCGTCGGTCAGGTCGAGGTCGTCGACCGCCGCGCCGACCGCCTCGGAGATCCGCGCGCCGGTGCCGTAGAGGAACTCCAGCAGGGCCCGGTCCCGCAGCGACAGCGCGACCCGGGGCCCGGTGGCGTCGACCGCCCCGGCGCTCTCCAGCAGCCGGACCACCTCGCTGACCTCCAGCGCCCGGGGCAGCCGACGGGGCGGGACCGGCGGGCGTACGTCCCGGCTCGGGTCCTGGCCGACCAGTCCCTCCCGGACCGCGAACCGGTGCAGGCCGCGGACCGCGCTGGCGGCCCGGGCCGCCGACGCCGCCGCCAGCGGCGGGTGCCCGTCCGCCCCGGCCCGCAGCCGGGCCACGTGCGCGGCGACCTCGGCCGGCCCGACCGCCGCCAGGTCATCGACGCCGCCGGCGGCGAGCGACGCCAGATACCGGTCCAGGTCCCGGCGGTACGAGCTGAGCGTGTTCCGGGACAGCCCGCGCTCGACGGTGAGGTGGTCGAGGTAGGTGCGCACGGCGCGGCGCAGTGCCGGTGACGGTTCGGGTCCGTCACCGGCCGGCTGCGGCGGCACGGTCGGGCCGGCGCCCGGACGGCCCGGGTCACCGGCGACCTTCGGCGCGGTTGCCGGGCGACTCGTCCCGGGGCCTCCCCTCACTGGTACACCTCTGTTCGCGACTGCGGTGCTCGCAAACCCGGCTCACTCCGCACGCTCACCCGAGGACGTCCGCCAGCGGTAGCACGCCCATCCCGTGCGCCTCGGCGACCGGGCCGTAGGTGACCTGGCCGGCGTGGGTGTTCAGCCCGAGCGCGAGCGCCGGGTCGCGACGCAGCGCCTCCTGCCAGCCGTGGTTGGCCAGTTCGAGGGCGTACGGCAGGGTGACGTTGGTCAGCGCGTACGTGCTGGTGTGCGGCACCGCGCCGGGCATGTTCGCCACGCAGTAGAACAGCGATTCGTGCACCGGGTAGACCGGGTCGTCGTGGGTGGTCGGCCGGGAGTCCTCGAAGCAGCCGCCCTGGTCGATCGAGATGTCCACCAGCACGCTGCCCGGCTTCATCCGGGAGACCAGCTCGTTGCTGATCAACGTCGGTGCCTTGGCACCGGGCACCAGTACCGCGCCGATCACCAGGTCGGCGTCGAGGACCGCCCGCTCGATCTCGTAGGTGTTCGACGCCACCGTCTGCAGGTGACCCCGGTAGATGGCGTCGGCCTGGCGGAGTTGGCCGACCGCGCGGTCCAGCAGCAGCACCTCGGCCTGCAGGCCGAGCGCGATCGCGGCGGCGTTCCGGCCGGAGACACCGGCTCCGATCACCACGGTCTTGGCGGCGTACACCCCGGAGACGCCGCCCATCAGCACGCCGCGCCCGCCGCCGGAGCGCATCAGGTGGTACGCCCCCACCTGCGGGGCGAGCCGCCCGGCGACCTCGGACATCGGGGCGAGCAGCGGCAGCGACCGGTCGGGCAGCTCGACGGTCTCGTACGCGATCCCGGTCACCGACCGGTCGAGCAGCGCGTCGGTGCACTCCTTGGAGGCGGCCAGGTGCAGGTAGGTGAAGAGCACCTGTCCCTCGCGCATCCGGTGGTACTCCTCGGCGACCGGCTCCTTGACCTTCAGGACCAGTTCGGCGACTCCCCACACCTCGTCGGCGGCACCGAGGATGGTGGCCCCGGCGGCGGCGAACTCGGCGTCGGTGATGGACGAGCCGGTTCCGGCGCCGCTTTCCACATACACCTCGTGGCCGGCTCGGACGAACTCGTGCACTCCGGCTGGGGTGATTGCCACCCGGTACTCGCGGTTCTTGACCTCGCGCGGAATTCCGACCTTCACGATTCCGACACCTCCCTCCGGGGTAACCGGCCCCGGCCGCGCGACGCGCGGTGGCTCCGTTGCCACCGCGGTCCACCGTCCCGCCCGCGGAAGTCTAGGACCGGAGTGGCGCCGCGGCAGCCAGCATTGTGACAGGCGGTAACCGCGAACTTTGACGATATGTCAGCCACGGGGATCCCGCGAATCGGTCGAAGCCGCGGATCGTCGGCGGTGCGCGTGGTCAGGGCAGGGGTGAATCGGCGGGGCGGAGCCCTGCCCAGCCCCGATCCCGGGAGCGGGCCGCCGCGAGCACCCCGGCGACACAGGCGACGTTGGTGATCTCACCGGCCAGGACCATCGAGACCGCCTCGTCCAGGTCGACCCGGGTCACCGCCAGGCCGGCCTCCTCGTCGTGCCGCTCGTGCCGTTGCTCCGGCGGCACCTCGGAGAGGTCCCGGGCCAGGAAGATCCGGATCAGCTCGTCCGAGTACCCCGGTGACGTGTGCACGTCCACCAGCAGGTCGAGCCGGCCGGCGACCAGATCGACCTCCTCGGCCAGCTCCCGCAGCGCACCCGCCGGCAGCGCCTCACCCGCGACGTCGGTCAACCCGGCGGGCAGTTCCCAGATCACCCGGCGCAGCGGGTGGCGGTACTGCCGGATCAGTACCGCCCTTCCCCGCTCGTCGAGGGCGAGCACTCCGACCGCCCCGACGTGCCGGACGTAGTCCCGGGGCACCACCCGGCCGCCCGGCATCGCGACCTGGTCGGTGACCACCGAGAAGACCTTGCCCCGGAACCGTTCCCGCCGCTCGCGTACCTCGTAGCCGTGCCCGTCGGCCCGACCGTTCACGCCCGCACCGCCGCCTCTCCACCCCTCACGCGCCACCGTGCCGACCCGGGGTCACGACGACGAGCGGGCCCTCGCGGCCCGGCTCTGCCCGTTGCGTCCGGCGCCCTTCTCCGGCTCGGCGAGGTCCGTCAGCTCGGACCGCTCCGCGACCAGCGTGGCGGCGGCGCCGTCGGCCGGCGCCAGATCCACCGGAAGCTGGTCCGCCGACGAGTAGGCGACGACCGCACCGACGAACGCGGCGAACAACGGGTGCGGCCGGGTCGGCCGGCTCTTCAGCTCCGGATGTGCCTGGGTCGCCACGAAGAACGGGTGCAGCGACCGCTCCAGTTCGACGAACTCGACCAACCGGCCGTCCGGGGAGGTACCGGAGATGTGCAGACCCGCCTTGGTCAGCGCGTCCCGGTAGGCGTTGTTCACCTCGTACCGGTGCCGGTGCCGCTCGCTGACCTCGGTTTCGCCGTACGCCTGCGCGACCAGCGAGCCCTCGGCGAGCCGCGCCGGGTACGCGCCAAGCCGCATGGTGCCGCCCAGGTCGCCCCGGCCGGCGACGATGTCCTCCTGGTCGGCCATGGTGGCGATCACCGGATGCCGGGCCTTGGAGTCGAACTCCAGCGAGTTCGCGCCGTCCAGCCCGGCCAGGTTCCGGGCCACCTCGATGGTCATGCACTGGAGGCCGAGGCAGAGACCGAGGATCGGGATGCCGTTCTCCCGGGCGTACCGGGCGGCGCCGATCTTTCCCTCGATGCCGCGTACCCCGAACCCGCCGGGAATGACGATGCCGTCGACACCGGCCAGCGCGGCCGCCGCGCCGGAGGCGGTGACGCACTCGTCGCTCGGCACCCAGTGCAGCTCCACCCGGGCCCGGTGACCGAAGCCGGCGGCCCGGATCGCCTCGCTCACCGACAGGTACGCGTCGGGCAGGTCGACGTACTTGCCGACCAGCGCGACCCGGACGATGTGCCGCGGGTGGTGTACCCGCTCCAGCAGGTCGTCCCAGCTCTGCCAGGCGACGTCCCGGAACGACAGCCCGAGCCGGCGCACCACGTACGCGTCCAGGCCCTCCTGGTGGAGCACCTTCGGGATGTCGTAGATGCTCGGCGCGTCCGGTGCGGCGATCACCGCCTCCCGGTCGACGTCGCAGTAGAGCGACAGCTTGTGCTTGAGCTTGTCCGGGATCTCCCGGTCCGAGCGGCAGACGATGGCGTCCGGCTGGATACCGATGCTGCGCAGCGCGGCGACCGAGTGCTGGGTGGGCTTGGTCTTCAGCTCCCCCGACGGCGCCAGGTACGGCACCAGCGAGACATGCAGGTAGAAGCAGTTGTCCCGGCCCAGGTCGTGCCGGACCTGACGGATCGCCTCCAGGAACGGCAGCGACTCGATGTCACCGACCGTGCCGCCGACCTCGGTGATCGCCACGTCCGGGGTGCGGCCGTCGTCGTCCGGGTCGGCCATGGCCAGGATCCGGGCCTTTATCTCGTTGGTGATGTGCGGGATCACCTGCACGGTGTCCCCGAGGTACTCGCCGCGGCGCTCCTTGGCGATCACGTCCGAGTAGATCTGCCCGGTGGTGACGTTCGCCTTTCCGGATAGCGCGCGGTCGAGGAACCGCTCGTAGTGCCCGACGTCGAGGTCGGTCTCGGCGCCGTCGTCGGTGACGAAGACCTCACCGTGCTGGAACGGGTTCATGGTGCCGGGGTCGACGTTCAGGTAGGGGTCGAGCTTCTGCATCACGACCCGAAGGCCTCGCGCCGTGAGGAGGTTTCCGAGGCTGGAGGCGGTCAGGCCCTTACCGAGTGAGGAGGCAACCCCCCCGGTGACGAAAATATGCCTGGTCGTCCGTACTGAAGGGGCCAAGGCCTGCTCCCGTGGTCGTCTGTCGCGGTCGTGCGAACCGGTGTCGGACCACCGAGGTGATCCACGTGATCCACGGGATTCCACGGTAACACCAGGCCGGCCGGGGCTGCCGGGGGCACCCGTCCGCACCGCAGGTCCGGTGCCGGTCAGCCGGCCGGTACCTCGGCCGACGCCTGCGCCGGCCCGGGTTTCGCGCGGCCCGGGGCAGAGCCGGTCGCCGGGGCCGAGTCGGACGGGGCATCCGAGTCGGACGGGGCATCCGGGCCTGCCGGGTCCGCCGGGCTAGCCGGGTCCGCCGGGCTAGCCGGGTCCGCCGGGCTAGCCGGGTCAGCCGGGCCGGACGGGTCGGCCGGGCCGGGTCCGGTCGGCGGCATGGTCCGGTCGGTGGCGTGGTCGAGGACCCGGAGCGCGGCCAGGGCGGCCATCGGCACGGCCAGTGCCGCCGCCGCACCCGCCACGTTGAGGGCGGACCCGCCGAGCAGGCCGGCGATCAGCGCGGCGACGGTAATACCGGCCATTCCGCCGCGCATGGCGGGATAGATCCCGAACAGCCGCTTGAGCCCACCCCAGGGACGGAGCAGGGCGAACCACACCAGAACCGCACCGACCAGCGCGAGGACGGTGAGCGGGCTGCCGGCCAGGGCGGCCAGGTTCGCCGCACCGGAGCGGTGCACGGTCAGCCCGCTGGTACCGTCGCCGACCGCGGTGAGGAACCGGCCGAGGCTGCCCCGCTGGTCGAGCGGCTGCCGCAGGTCCATCACGGCGAACCCGACGGTCACCGCCAGGCCTGCGATGGTGGCCCAGGCGAGCCGACCCAGGCTGAGCCAGCCGCCTGTACTGATCGCGGCGGCAATGCTCACCCCGGCGGTCAGCGCGACCGCGCCCACCGCGTCGTCGCCCAGGTACGGGCTGCCGACCACGATCACCCCGAGCACGCCGACCAGTACCACCACGGCCGGCCGCCAACTGCGGCGTACCCGCTGGGCCAGCCATGCCGCCGAGAGCAGGCTGCCGGCGATGAAGACCCCGAGCCCGACGACGCCGAGGCCGGCGTACCGGCCGCCCTCCAGGGCCGAGTACCCGGTCACGCCGTTGAGTTGCAGGCGTGCCCCGGTGATCACGTCCGCACCGACGACCAGCGCGGCCAGCGCCGCCACGCTGCCCAGCGGCCAGAGGGTGCGCTGATATGCCCGGGCGAGCCGCACCGCGGCGGTGGCCAGGCCGAGCACCACCGCCGTGACCAGGCCGAAATAGACGCCGGCGTGCTCGCCCCGCCACCACGGGACGGCATCCGCGACCAGCGCCGCCGGAATCGCCAGGGCGGCAGCGATGAGCAGTACCTCGACCGCCGCTACCACCCGCCGGGGCACCGGGGCGGGGCCGGACGGGCGGGGGTCGCGCCGCGCCCGGCGCAGCAGCGGCAGTACGGCCACCGCCAGCAGGCACTGCAGCCCGGCCAACAGCAGGAAGAACCACTTGGCGACCCGTTGCTGGGCCCGGGCCTCGCGGTCGGCGTCGGCGGGGGCCGCGATAGCCGTGGGCAGGTCCGCCGGACGGCCTTCGACCACCGCCGCCGGCTGACCGATGAAGAGTCGCTTCGGCGCCGGCCGGCCCAACGCGGCCAGCGCCGTGGGTGCCAGGTCGACGAGCTGCAGGTAGCCGTCCCGGCCGGTGCTGCGGGAGGTCAGCCAGCCACGTCCCCAACCCGGGCCGTCCGCGACCGCGACGTGCAGCCGGGACGAATGGTCGGTGTCGGCGACCCCGGCCACCAGCACCAGGGACCGTTCGGGCCGGGCGGCCAGTACCCGGGCCAGCGTGGCATCGGCGCGACGGGCGGCGGCGGCCCGGACGGCGGGGTCGTCGCCGCTGACGGTGCCGAGGTCGATGATGCTGAGTACGCAGTCGGCGAGCCACTGGGCCGGGTCGGGCGGCAGTTCCGCGGCGTACCGGTCGACCCGGCCGAACGGCCGGGCGGCGGCGACCGCGCCCCCCGGGCCGACCGCGTTGGTACAGCGGACCGATTCGGCCAGCGCACCCGGCATGGCGCCCCAGGGGAGCTTGTCCCGGTTGTGAATCACCGTGGTCCGCTGGTCCGGCAGGTTGGCGCTGGCCCCTCCGGGCTGTTCGACGGTGACGCTGATCGGCGGGCACTGCCCGGTGACGATGCTGCCATCCCAGGCTGCGTAGTTGCCCGCGCCGAGGGTCTGCCACCCGTCGACGGGACAGGTCGGCTGCCGGGCCGACCGGACCGACAACGAGCCGATGGCACCGTGTTCGGCCATCCGCCACAGCGTCGGGGTGGTCTGCGGATCGACGTCGTCCCAGCGCAGCCCGGGCACCCCGGCCAGCAGCACGTAGTCGACGGTCTGCTCCGGAGTGCGGGTGGCCGGCCGGACGACGAGCGCGGCCACGCCGAGGGCCACCACCGCGGCGGTCAGCAGTACGGGTACCAGCCGGCGCAGCATCAGCCGCGCCCCGCCGACGAGCCGGTCCCCCGGCCGGTGGAGGGCGACCGGCCGACGGAGGGTGGCGGACCCCCACCGGGCCGGTCGGACTCCTCCGGCGCCGGGCCGGGTCCGGCCGGCCCTGGGTCGACGGGAACCGGCACCGGGTTCTCCGGGCCGCCGGAGGTGGGCCGGAGCGCCCCGATCTCGGCGTAGATGGTGGCGACGGCGGCGACGGTCTCCTCCTCGGTCGGCCACTGGGCCGCCCGCAGGGTCGCCAGCCGAGCCAGTTCGGCCCGGCGGGTGGGATCGTCGAACAGGGCCCGCACCGCCTCGTCGACCGCGACCACGTCGTCGGGCGGAACCAGTACCGCCGCCTCGCCCACCAGCTCCGGCACCCCGCCGACAGCGGTCGCCACCAGCGGAACGCCGGCCCGCAACGCCTCCTGGGCGAAGAGCTGCCGCGCCTCCCAGTCGCTGGTCACCACGGCCAGATCAGCCCCGGCCAGCAGGTCGGCCACGTCGGTGCGGTGCCCGAGCAGCGTCACCGGGGCCCGGGCGGCGGAGATCCGAGCGGCCAGCGGCAGGTAGCTCGGACCACTGCCGGCGATCACCACCACCGGCGGCGGATCCAGTTCCCGCCACCGGGCGGCGGCGTCGACCAGTACGTCGTACCGCTTCTGCGGGTGCAGCCGACCGACCGACAGGATCAGCGGCTGGTCCGGGGCGACACCGAACTCGGCCCGTACCGCCGAGCGGCTGCGCCCGGGCGCCGGCAGGGTGGGCGCGGCCACCGGGGCGAGCCGGGCGTCCCGGGCGCCGAGGGCGGCGGCCCGCTCCACGAGGTCGGCGGAGGCGCCGAGACAGACCCGGGCCCGCCTTGCGACGATCCGCTCCACCAGCCGGGAGAGCCGCCCGCGCAGTCCGCCGGCGAGCACCGCGTTGTGCCAGGTCACCACGACCGGGGCGGCGGGGCGGGCGAGCACCGCCACCAGGCCGGCCCGCAGGCCGTGCGCGTGCACCACGTCGACCGGTCCGGCCAGCGCCCGGCGTAGCGCCGAGACCGCCCGCGCGTCGGCCGGGGTGGGGTTGGCCGGGATCTCCACCGGAACGAACCGGGCTCCGGCGGCGGTGAAGTCGAACTGCTCCTGGGTCGCGGCCGGACCGCAGACGGTGACCGCCATTCCGGCGCCGGCCAGCCCTCCGGCGAGCGAGCGGACGTGTTGGCCGACCCCACCGGTGCTGGAGGCGAGCACCAGGACGACCGCACCGGTACGCCCGGCGCTGGCCGTCGGGCCCGACATATCCGGCTCGGTACGCCCGGCGCTGGCCGTCAGGCCCGACACGTCCGGCTCGGTACGCCCGGCGCTGGCCGTCAGGCCCGACACGTCCGGTTCGGCGCGGTCCCCCGGTCGAGCCGGCCCACCCCGCTCGCTCACCGCGACACCCGCTCCTTCCCGTCGTCCTCGCCCGGGTCGGCCGCGTCCGGCCGCTCCGCGCGTTTCGTCTCCGCCCCGCCCCGCCGCTGCCCGGTCGTCGACCTGCCCGGGCGGGCCAGCGCCAGCGCGCCGCGCAGCCGTCCGCGCAGCGTCGCCAGCAGCGGCCGGACGTCGTGCCGGTCCAGCGGATAGGCGACCGCGACGAAAGCCGCGGCCACGGCGACTCCGGACAGCATGCCCTGCACGAGTGCGTCGACTCGCGCCGGGGTGCCAACCCCGAGGCCGGGCAGCCGGTACGCGCAGACCACCCCGACCACCGCCCCGGCCGCCGCAGCGAGCAGGCCGACCAGTGCTGACCTGGTAATTCCGGTCAACGCCGCCGGGCCGGCGCTGCGCCGGACCGCGACGACCAGCAGGACGCCCAACGCCAGCATGCCGACCGAGTTCGCCACCGCGACCGCGAACACCCGATAGTCAACCGGGAAGGCGGCGGAGAAGCCCACCGCGGCGAAGGGGACGACGAGCCAGCCGGCCAGGGTGGCGATCGCCGCCGGCCGGGTGGCGCCGCGCGCGTACAGGGCCCGGGTGAGCACGGCGAAGAGACCGTAGCCGAGCAGGCCCGGTGCGAACCCGGCGATGGCGGCCACCTCGGAGGGCCCGCTCTCCGGCCAGAAGAACCGGGCCACCGGTTCGGCGGTACCGATCAGCGCCGCCGCGCCGAGGCAGCTGAACAGCAGCACCCGGCGGGCTGTCGGGGCGAGCGTCCTGCGGTATCCCGACTCGTCGCCGGTGGCGTGCGCGGCGGACAGGTTCGGGTACGCCGCGACCGCGAGCGGCACGGCGAGTACCGCCCAGGGCAGCAGGTACACCGTCTGGGCGAGGTTGAACACGATCTCCGCACCGGTCGGTCCGCCGCTGAGCTGGCGGAGGCTGACCACCAGGGCGACCTGCTGGCCGATCACCGTCACCGCGCCGGCCAGGGCGAGCCCGCCGATCCTGCCCCGGACGTCGGTGGGGAACCGGTACCCGAGCCGGGGCCGCAGCTGGAGCCGGCGCACCGGGAGGAGCAGCGACAGCGAGAGCACCACCACGCCGAGGGTGGTGCCGAGGGAGAGGATGAGCTCGCCGTCCCACCCGACCCGGGCGATGGTGGGGTGCACCCCCTCGACGGCCGCGAACGCCAGGTAGACCCCGATCACCGTCACGCTGGAGAGCAGCGGGGCGAGCACCGGCCAGGCGAACCGCCGGTACGACTGGAGCACCCCGGTCAGCACGATGCCGATGCCGTACAGCGGCAGTTGTGGGGCGAAGACCCGGAGCATCCGGGCGCCGGCTGCGATCTCGGCGGCGCTGCGGTGGTCCGAGATCAGCCCGACGATCGGTTCGGCGAGCAGCGCCACCGCGACCGCGAGCGGCACCAGCAGGCTCACCGTCCAGGTGAGCAGCGCCCCGGTGGTCGCGGCGACCGCCGCCCGGTCACCGGCCACGACCGCGCCGGCCAGCAGCGGGACGACGAGGCTCGCCAGCGCCCCACCGGCGACGATCTCGAAGACGATGTTCGGGACGCTGTTCGCCACCACGTACATGCCGCCGAGGTCGCTGGAGTCGCCCATCACCCAGGTGAAGACTCCGGTACGCCCGAACCCGACCAGTCGACTGACCACGGTGAGTACGGCGATCAGCGTTGCGGCCCCGGCCACCCGCCCGGCGCCGACCAGGGGTGCCGGCCTGTTCACCTCAGGAGTGTCGCCGGCCCAGGGCGTCCAGCTCGCGCAACCCCGGGGTGTTCTGAATCACCCGGGTGAAGCTGACCTTCTCGCTGGCGGCGGTGAGCGCGGTGATCAGGGCGAGTGCCCCGGCCCGCCCCACCGGCCCGGTACGGGCGGCGAGCGCGACCCCGAGCAGCGCGCCGAGGGCGTTCGCCCCGCTGTCGCCGAGCATGACGCGTTCGTCGAGGTCGGCCGGGAGCAGCGCGGCGGCCGCACCGACCGGCCCGGCGGCGAGCCCACCGGTCGGGCCGGGCAGCAGTGGCGCGCCGAGCAGCACGCCGGACTTGAGTGCCCGTCCCGGCCGCAGGTCGAGCAGGTTGACCAGGTTCGCGGTACCGGCGATGACGCCCGCGCCGAGCAGCAGGTCGACGAGTCCGCCGGCGGTCCCGGCGCGGCGGCGGCCTGGATGGGACCGGACCGCCGGGTCGGCGGCGAGCAGGGCCGCGGCGGCCAGCCCGGCTGCACCGACCCCGGCGATCTTGACGACGCCGCTGGTCACCCGCCCCTGGCGGAGCGCGGCGAGGTGCCCGGCGAAGCCCTTGGCGGTCTTCTGCTCCGGCCGGGCACCGACCACGTCGTCATAGAGCCCGACGGTCCCGCAGGAGAGGCCGGCGACCAGGGCGGCGGCCCCGGCCGGGCGGCTCGGCGCGCCGGCGGCGGCACCCACGGCCGCTCCCGCGGCGAGCGCCGGGCCGGCGGCGAGGGTGACGGTGCGCCCCCGAAAGTTGGTACGGCGCAGCCCGGCCGCCCAGGGGCCGGCGAGCACGCCACGCAGGGCGGCACCGGCGAGCAGTGCGCCGACACCGAGCGCCCGGGCCCCGGCGCTCCTTGACCGGGCGGTCACTCCGGCATTTCCGGCAGCAGCGAGTCGGCACCCGCGCCGACGCCGTACGCGCCGGCCTGTTTCTGGGTTGTCTGCCGGCCCAGCGCCAGCGCGGTGACCACCTGCCCGGCCACGGTGTTGGTGTTGTCGACGGTGGAAATGGTCTTGGAGAGCGCGGGGTCCCGACGTACCTCGGCGACCAGGTTGCCGCCGCTGCTGCCGTTGCCGGCGACCACGATCGCCCCGGCCTTGTCGAACTGCTCGGCGAGCTGGACCACCGCCCGGTCCTTGCGGGCCGCATCCCGGTCCACGTACGGCTGCCCGCTGACCACCACGACCGCCTCGGCGGGACCAGTGATTTTCTCCGGCACGTTGAGGTAGCCCTCCTCGCTGTAGTCGTCCAGCACGGAACGCCGGTCGGCCTCGGTCACCGGCGAGCCGCCCTCGGGGCGGTCCAGCAGGGCGCTGGCCAGCAGGGCGCTGGACTTCTCCACCCCCTCACCGCTGGGCAGCCCGACGTCCGGGACGGTGGGCCTGACCGCCCTGGCCGCGACGCCCAGTAGCAGGACGCTGTTGTCCGGGTCGACGAACTTCTCCTGCACGTCGATCTGCCCGGTGACCGAGGCACCGGCCAGCCGGAGCATCTCGACGATCCCCTCGACCTGGTCCTGCCCGCTCGGCAGCACCAGGAGCAGGACGCGCCGGCCGGCGAGGGTGCCCTTGAGCATGTGCGGCGCCGCCTCCCGGACGAAGTCCTCCTCACGCTGGACCTCGGTTTCCAGGCTGTTCACCGACTCGCGCAGCTGCTCGTTCTTCTTGCCCAGCGCGTTGACCTGGTCCTTGAGCGAGTCGGCCACCGGACCGTTCAGCGCGGCGGTACCCACGACCAGGCCGATCGCCAGGGCGAGGAACACCGCGGTCAGCGAGACCACGTGGTACCGGAAATTGATCACGACAAGAGCCTCTTGATCGTCACTCGGGGCCGGGAGGAGACCAGCACTGACTAGAAGAGCTGTCCGAGCTGGAATACGACATTGTCCCACCACTCGGCGGCGACCCCGAGGTAAGCCTTACCGACGGTGGAGACGGCGACCGCCGATGCCATCGCGGCCAACGCCGAGAGCACCAGCAGCAACAGCGACGACCCGGAGATGCTCTGCCGGTAGAGCCGGCTGACCCCCTTGGCGTCGACCAGCTTGCCGCCGACCTTGAGCCGGGTCAGGAAGGTGGAGGCCATCCCGCCCCGCCCCTTGTCCAGGAACTCGACCAGGGTGGCGTGGGTGCCGACCGCGACGATCAGCGACGCGCCCTTGCCGTCGGCGAGCAGCATCGCCAGGTCCTCGCTGGTGGCCGCGGCCGGGAAGGTCTGCGCGGTCACGCCGAGGCCGTTCACCCGGGCCAGTCCCGGCGCCCGGCCGTCCGGGTACGCGTGCACGATCACCTCGGCGCCGCACCGCAGTACGTCGTCGGTGACCGAGTCCATGTCGCCGATGATCAGATCTGGCGTGTAACCCGCCTCCACCAGCGCGTCCGCGCCGCCGTCCACGCCGATCAGCACCGGCTTGAACTCCCGGATGTACGGGCGCAGCACGTCCAGGTCGGCCTTGTAGTCGTAGCCCCGGACCACGATCAGGCAGTGCCGGCCCCGGATCGGGGTCTCGACATCCGGCACGCCGACCCCGTCGAGCAGCAGCTCCCGTTCCTGCTTGAGGTATTCCATGGTGTTGGCGGCGAACGCCTCCAACTGCACCGACAGCCCTTCCCGGGCGTCGGCCATCGCCTTGGCCACCGATTCGGCGTCCTGCCGGCTGCCGTGCCCGACCGGTTCCTCGCCGAGCAGCACGGTGTTGCCGTCGATCCGGACCGTGTCACCCTCCCGGATCTGCTGGAAGATGCCCTCGCCGAGGTCGTCGAGGAGCGGGATCCCGGCTTTGATCAGCACTTCCGGCCCGAGGTTCGGATAGCGGCCGGAGACCGACGGCTTGGCGTTGAGCACCGCGGCGACGCCGACCGCGACCAGCGAGTCGGCCGCGACCCGGTCCAGGTCGACATGGTCGATCACCGCGACGTCGCCCGGACGAAGCCGGCTGACCAGGCGCTTCGTCCGGCGATCCAGCCGCGCGGTGCCGACGACTTTGCCCGGTTCGGCGCTCCGGGCCCGGCGCAACGTGGGTAAACGCATCCCAACCATCCTGGCATGTGGGGCAGAGCTTTCTGTCGCGACATGCCTGAGCAGGGCCGCCACCCCAAGGGAACCATATTCATGCCCGGTCGGATGTGGTCGGCATCACATCATTCGATTCGGTACCACGGTACGTGACCGAAAGTTTCACGCTCCGTCGCGTACGCGGTGCCGGGGCCTCAGGAGCGACGTTCCCGGGCAGCCACCGCCAGAAGTTCCTCCGCATGCGCGATACCCAGATCGGAGTCCGGCAAACCGGCGAGCATCCGGGCCAGCTCCCGGGCCCGTTCGGTGTCCTCCACCACCCGAACCCCGCTGGTTGTCACCGCACCGCCGGTGTCCTTGGCCACCACCAGGTGCCGGTCGGCGAACGCGGCCACCTGCGGCAGGTGGGTCACCACCAGCACCTGGTGGCTGCGGGCCAACCGGGCCAACCGGCGACCGATCTCCACCGCCGCCTGCCCGCCGACCCCGGCGTCGACCTCGTCGAAGACCAGCGTGGGCGGGCCGCCGGAGCCGGCGAAGACCACCTCGATGGCGAGCATCACCCGGGACAGCTCGCCGCCGGAGGCACCGCGCTGCAGCGGTAGCGCCGGGGCGCCCGGATGGGCCAGCAGCCGCAGTTCGACCTCGTCCGCCCCGTCCGGGCCGACCCCGACCTCGGCCCCGTCGACGGTGAGGGTCGGCTCGGCCTTGCCGGCCGGCCGGGGCAACACCGCCACCTCGATCCGGGCGTGCGGCATTGCCAGCCCGGCCAGCTCGACGGTCACCTGCTCGGCGAAGCGGGTGGCCGCCTCGCGCCGGGCCGCCGAGAGCCGGCCGGCCAACTCGGCCACCTCGCCCGCCAACCGCTGCCGCTCCCGATCCAGCTCGTCGAGGAGTTCATCGGAGGTGTCCAGCTCCGACAGTCGGCTCCGAGCCCGGTCCGCCCAGGCGATCACCCCGTCGACATCGTCGGCGTACTTGCGGGTCAGCCCGCGCAGCGCGGCCCGGCGCTCGTAGATGACCTGCAACCGGGCCGGGTCGGCGTCCAGCGCGGCGAGGTAGCCGGACAGCTCGGCCGCGATGTCGCCGACCAGCGTGGCGACCTCCTCCAGCCGCCCCGACAGGTCACCGAGGGTCCGGTCCACCCCGGCCTGTGCCTCCAGCGTCCGGCGGGCGTGTCCGAGCAGGGTGGTCACGTCGGCCATCTCGTCGGTCGGCTCGGCGGCGCCCGCCACGCAGAGCTGGGCGGTCTGCGCGGCGGTCCGCAGCCCCTCCGCGTGCTCCAGCCGCTGCGCCTCGGCCTTGAGCTCCTCGTCCTCACCCGGCTGCGGGTCGACCCGGGTGATCTCGTCGAGACCCAGCCGCAGCAGGTCGGCCTCCTGGTTGCGCTCCCGCGCGTTGCGCCGCCGGTCGGCCAGGTCGTCGGAGACCCGCCGCCACCGGGTGTACGACTCGCGCAGGCTCTCCAACAGCTTCTCGTGCTCCGACCCGCCGAACCGGTCAAGCGCGGCCCGCTGCTCCGCAGGCCGGAGCAGCCGGAGCTGGTCCGACTGGCCGTGCACGGCCAGCACCTGCTCGCCCACCTCGGCCAGCATCGACACCGGCATGCTGCGACCGGCCACGTGCGCCCGTGACCGCCCCTCCACGGTGACCGCACGGCTGAGCAGCACCGAGCCGTCCTCGTCCGGCTCACCGCCGGCGTCCACCACCCGGGCGTGCACCGCCGTCGCGGTGGCGCCGGTCAGCCGCAGCCGCCCCTCCACCACGGCCCGGCCGGGATCGGCCCGCACCCGGCCGGCGTCGGCCCGCCCGCCGAAGAGCAGGCCGAGACCGGTCACCACCATCGTCTTTCCGGCGCCGGTCTCGCCCGTGATGACGTTCATGCCGCGAGTCAGCGGCAGTGTGGTGTCCTCGATGACACCCAGTCCGGTGATGCGCAGCTCTTCCAGCACAGGCACCGACAGTAGTAGCGGTCCCCGACACTTGACCACCCGGCACACGTACCCGAGCGGTATCGGGCCCGCGGCCCGCCCGTCCGTCCGGCATACGTCGGCCCGCGGATCGCCCCGTTGCCGGCCGGCGGGCACCGGCGGATCGCCCTGTTGCCGGCCGGCGGGCACCGGCGGATCGCCCTGTTGCCGGCCGGCGGGCATCGGCGGGTCGGGCGACTGTCCGGCCACGGTAGCGGCCTGTGGATCGCGGTGCTGTCCGGTGCCGCTGGCACCCCGCCGTGGTCAGCGGCGGTTGCCCCGCCAGCCGTGCACCGGCAGGCCGAACTTCGCCACCAGCCGGTCGGTGAAATGCCGGGTGCGCAGCCGGACGATTCGCACCGGCAGCGCACCCCGCTGCACCGTCACCCTGGCCCCGGGCGGCAGGTCGTAGACCCGGCGACCGTCGCAGCAGAGCACCGCCAGGGTGGTGAACGGGTCCACCGTGATGGTGAAGCTCGCCGTCGGCGCGGTAACGATCGGCCGGCTGAACAGCGCGTGCGCGCTGATCGGCACCAGCAGCAGCGCCTCCACCTCCGGCCAGACCACCGGGCCACCGGCCGAGAACGCGTACGCGGTGGAGCCGGTCGGCGTCGCACAGACCACACCGTCGCAGCCGTACCGGGACAGTGGCCGGTCGTCGACGTCGACGAGCAGCTCCAGCATCTGGGCCCGCTCGCCCTTCTCCACGCTCACCTCGTTGAGCGCCCACGAATCGATCACCGGACCGCCCTCGAACTCGGCCCGGGTGTCGAGGGTGAGCCGCTCGTCCACTGTGTAGTTCCGGTCCACGATGTCCCGGACCGCCTGATCCAGGTCGTCGATCTCGGCCTCGGCGAGGAAGCCGACCTTTCCGAGGTTGATACCGAGCAGCGGTGCCTTCGCCGGCCGGGCCAGATCGGCGGCGCGCAGGAAGGTACCGTCGCCGCCGAGCGCGAGGACGATCTCGGCGCCCTCGGCCGCGCCGAGCAGGCTCACCGGGGTCACCCCGGGCAGGTCCAGGTCGTCGGCCTCCTCGGCCACCACCCGGACCTCGAAGCCGGCCTGGATCAGGTCCGCAGCGACCGTACGGGCATGCTCGGTGCTCCGCCGCCGTCCGGTGTGCGTGACCAACAGCGCCGTCCGGGTCATCGGACTCCCTCCCGCGCCACCGCCGGCCCGGCCGTCACCACCGCTGCCACCAGCGCCTCGTCCGGCGGTGGCGCGTCGGCGCGCAGCCAGACGAAGAACTCCACATTGCCGCTCGGCCCCGGTAGCGGGCTCGCCACCACACCGGCCAGGCCGAGACCGAGTCCGGCCGCCGCGTCGGTCACCGTGCGCACCGCCTCGACCCGTAGCTGCGGATCGCGTACCACCCCACCGCTGCCCACCCGTTCCCTTCCCACCTCGAACTGCGGCTTGACCATCAGCACCAGGTCACCGTCCGGGGTGGTGCAGCCGGCAAGCGCCGGCAGTACCAGGCGGAGCGAGATGAACGACAGGTCCGCGACGGTGAGGGTCACCGTGCCGCCGATGGTGTCGGGCGTCAGGGTACGCACATTCGTGCGCTCGAATACCCGGACCCGCTGGTCGGACCGGATTGTCCAGGCCAGCTGGCCGTAGCCGACGTCCACCGCCACCACCTCGGCGGCGCCGGCCCGGAGCAGCACGTCGGTGAAACCACCGGTCGACGCTCCCGCGTCCAGGCAGCGCCGGCCGGTGACGTCCAGCCCGTCCGGGGCGAACGCCGCGAGCGCGCCGGCCAGTTTGTGGCCGCCCCGGGAGACGTACTCCGTACTCGGGTCCTCGCCGAGCACCCGAACCGGATCCGCCGGGTCCACCATCGCGGCCACCTTCTGCGCCCGTACCCCGCGGACCTGCACCCGCCCGGCCTCGACCAGCGCCGCTGCCTGTTCCCGGGACCGGGCCATCCCACGGCGGACGAGTTCGGCGTCGAGCCGGGTACGACGTGCCATCGCAGTTCTCCGAGGGGGGCTGGGCTCACGCCTGGTCGATGGTGGCGAGGGTTTCCCGCAGGGTCTGGTGCGCCGCCTCGTACTGGGCGATCTGGTCGGCAGGCGGCAGGTTCGCGGCGTTCGCCATCGCCCGAAGTACCGCGTCCACGGCGGGGTGACCCGAACCGTCGCCGTCCGGGCCAGTGGCATTGCTCCGCTCGCCCGCCGACGCCGGGCCGGGAGCCGGACGGGCCGTTCCGGGAACGGGCGGAGCCGGCCGGAACGACCCCGGTAGGGGTACCTGACTCATGCCGCTCCTCCGCACTGCCCCTCAACCCGGCGGACCCGGTCTCCAGTGGAGATCATGCCGCATCGCCGCCCGGCGGCGCCGTCCGCTTGGCCACGGCCCTGCCCGGAACCGACTTCTTCACGGCCACCGCCTTGCTCGCGTCCGCCTTCCTCGCCACGGTCTTCTTCGCCGTCGGCTGGTTCGCCACGGCCTTCTTCGCCACGGCCTTCTTGGCGACCGCCTTCTTCGCCACCGTCTTCTTGGCGACCGCCTTCTTCGCCACGGTCTTCTTGGCTGGCCTGTCACTTCCGGCCGGCGCATCCCGACCCGGTGGTCGTCCCTCGCCCGCTTCCGTCGCCGCCGCACCGACGGCGCCACCCGGCGCCCCCGCCCGGGCGGCAGAGAGTTCCCGCTCCAACCGGGCGACCCGGTCGGTCAGCGCCGTGACCTCGTCCGCGCTGGCCAGCCCGAGGGCCGCGAGGGTGCGGTCGATCTCGACCCGGATGATCCGGATCAGCGCCTCCCGGTTGGCCATCCCGGTGGAAACCAGCTCCTCGGCCATGGTCTGCAGTTGAGCGGCCGTGGCTCCGCTGGATCCGACCAGCTTCCTGGCGGCGGCCTGCGCACGCTTCTTCGACGCTTCCGTCAGCCCAAGGGCCAGCTCAAGGTAGGCCCGCCACGCGTCCTGCATACCTCGGTCCTTTCGCGGGTGCCGACTGTTCAGGTTGTCACGCTACCGGGCGCCCCGGTCCGCCCAGTGCGGTACGGTGCCCGGGGACGGGCGTGGCGTGATGCGAGGGGGCACGACGATGGCGACCGTGGACGAGTGCCGGCAGGCGTTGCACGATTTGGCGGCCCGGATGGACGCCAACGCCGACAAGGTACGCAAGCAGGTCGATCTCGACCGCACCCTGGCCTGCCGGATCACCGACCTGGGTACGGCGTTCCACGGCCGGCTGACCGGTGGACGCCTGGTCGAGCTGGCTGACGGGGACGACCCGCAGGCGAAGATCGCGCTGAGCACCACCAGTGACGACCTGATCCGCCTCGTCCGAGGCGAGCTGGACGTGCCGAAGGCCCTCGCCTCCCGGCAGATGTCGATCAACGCCAACCCGTTCGATCTGCTCAAGCTCCGCAAGATGCTCTGACCGCAGATGCTCTGACCACAGCTGGCCCGTCCACGCCGTCCCGCCGATGTCACTCGCGGTCAGGGCAGCAGGCCAAGTTCCTCGAGAGTCTTCCGGGCCGCTTCGGATCCCGGCTCCAGGGCATCGACCGGCACTCCCGACCAACTCGCCGCACAGAGCGCGGCCAGTGCGGCCATCCTCGTACCCTCCCCGGTGAGAACCGTCGGACCGCCGTCGACCACCTGCCAGCCGGCGCCGGCCCCTTCGGCGGGATCGGCGCTCAGCCGGGCGACCCGGGCCGGGTCGAAGAGGCCGCCCAGGTCGCTCGCCACGAAGTCCGGCCGGGCCGACGGCGCCGCGCGCAGCAGGTCGACCGGCGCCGACACCCCGGTGAGTACCAGCAGACTTTCCATCCCGGCCCGGACCGCGCCCTCGATGTCGGTGTCCAGACGGTCGCCGACCACCAGCGGGCGGGCCGCACCGAACCGCCGGGCGGCGGCGGTGAACAGCGCCGGCTCCGGCTTGCCGACCACCACGTCGGGGTCGCGGGCGAGCGCGGTACGCACCGCCGCGACCAGTGAGCCGTTTCCGGGCACCGGACCACGGGCGGTCGGCAGTGTCCGGTCCGTGTTGGTCACGAACCAGTCCGCGCCGGCCCGTATCGCCAGGGCCGCCTCGGCGAGCTCCGCCCAGCCGACCTCCGGCCCGTAGCCCTGCACCACCGCCACCGGCGCGTCCTCCAGCCGGGAGACGGGACGCAACCCGACGTCACGTACCTCGGTCCGGAGTGCCTCTGCCCCGACCACCAGCACCGGAGAGTCCGGCGGAAACCGGTGGGCCAGCAACTCCGCCGCGGCGGCCGCCGAGGTGAGCACCTCCTGCGGCCGCACGGTGAGCCCCATCCCGGTGAGCAGCGCGGCGACCTCGTCGGCGCGCCGGGAGGCGTTGTTCGTCGCGTACGCCAGCGGCTTGCCCTCGGCGTGCAGCCGGCCGACCGCGGCGACCGCCGTCACGATCGGCCGGTCGACGAGATAGACCACACCGTCCAGATCGAAGATCACCAGTTCGTACGCGTCGACCAGCCGGCCGCCCGGCGAGGAGTGGCTCACGATTCCGCGCCACGCACCGGAGGCACCGTGCGGTCAGCCTCAGCCACCTCCGCGTCCTCTCCGGTGTCCGAGCTCGGCTCGCTCGGCTCAGGATCGGCGGGCGCCAGGGCCGTCTCGGCCCCCGGTGTCGGCGCGTCCCCGTCGTTCAGCTCCACATCGACCGGCTCCGCGTCGGTCAACTCCGAGTCGATCGGCTCCGCATCGCCGACCGGTCGAGCCTCCTCGACCCCGGCCGCGTCGTCCCCGACCTCGTTATCGGCCTCGCCCTCGGCGTCGTCCTCGTCCTCGTCGCTTTCCAGCACGACGCCGTCGATCTCCAGCAGCCGCTCGGCGGCGTCGGTCTCACCGAACTCGTCCACCTCGGCCGCCCTGGCGAACCACTCCCGCGCCTCCTCCGCCCGGTCCACCGCGAGCAGCGCGTCGGCGTACGCGTAACGCAGCCGGGCCGTCCACGGCTCGGCCTGCGCGGCGGTCAGTTCACGCACCTGGAGCATCGCCACTGCCGCGTCGCCCTGGCCCATGTCGCTACGGGCCCCGGCCGCCACGATCAACAACTCCACCGCCCCGGCCGCATCCAGCGACTCGCGGTCGGCGCCCCGGTAGAGGTCGATCGCGCGCTCCGGACGCCCGAGCGCCCGCTCACAGTCAGCGATCACCGCCAGGTGGGTCTGCCGCCCGCTCATCCGGTGGTACGTCCGGAGTTCGGCGATGGCGGTCTGCCACTCACCCGCCCGGTACGCCGCCAGCCCTACCGCCTCCCGCACGGGTGCGATCCGGGCAGCCAGCCGCCGCGCGGCAAGCGCGTGCTCCAGAGCCAGGCCCGGGTCCTCGTCGATCAGCACTCCGGTCGCGACGAGATGCCGCGCGACCGTATCCGCGACCGGCTTGGCCAGCGAGAGAAGCTCCGCTCGTACCGCACTGTCGAGATCCGTGGCAACGATCTCCTCCGGCAGGGTAGGGCCGGCAACGTCCCCGGCAGCACCCGGGCGGTCGGAGCGGTCACGTCGATCCTGGCCGCCGGAGCGGGTGTAGCCAGCGTCGTCCCCACCGGTTCCGTTCCGGCCCGACGGGCCGGTCCCCTGCCGAGGTTTCCGGTCACGCCGGCCCTCGTCGGCACGGCCACGGTCGGCACCAGCCGGCCGGAAGCCCTCCCGGGCAGCGCCCCGGCCGTCCCGGTCCGACCTGCGGAAACCGCCACGGTCGCCATCACGCGCACCGTCCCGGTCCGAACCTCGGAAGCTGCCTTCCCGGCCTCGGCCGTCGAACCCACGACGACCCGCGTCGTCGCCGAAGCGCCGCCCGGCGCCACGCTGGTCCGCGCCGCCCGACGGTCCGCCACGGTGGTCACCGCCGCGTCCGCCTTCACCGCCGGACCCCCGGTCCGAGCGTCCCCGGTAGCCACTCTCGCCCCGGTAACCACCGTCCCGCCGGTCGTCGCGGTAGCCGGCGCCACGCGCGTCGCCACCGCCCCGTCGGTCGTCGCCCCGCCGGTCGTCGCGGTAGCCGGCGCCACGGCCATCGCCACCACCGCGTCGGTCGTCACGGAAGCCGGGCCGGGAGCCGCCCCGGAAGCCACCGCTCTCGCCCCGGTAGCCACCACGCCGATCGTCACCACCGGAGCCACCGCCCCGACCCTGGTAGCCACCACCGCGCCGATCGTCACCACCGGAGTAACCCCGGTAGCCGCCGCCGGCACCTCGGGACTCGCCGCGCCGGCCCTCGTCTCGGGGACGGCCACCACGCGGGTCACGGTCGCCCCGCCGGTCGTCTCGGAAGTCACCGCCCCGCGAGGGGTAGTCGGTACGGGGGCGACGGTCACCGCGGCTGGAGTCGTCCCGTCCTCCGGACTGGTACCCCCGCTCGCGGTAGCCACCGTCCCTGTCGGTGCCATCACGCGGGCCCGTGCCGGCCGGACGGTTGTCCTGGCGTCCGGCCGTGCGCCCCGAGCCGAAGTCGTCGTCCCGGCGCCCGTCGCCACCCCGGTAGCCACCACCGGGCCGGAAGCCGGCGTCGCCGTCCCGCCGGCCGGAGTCGCGGTATCCGCCGCCACCGACGTCGTCACCACGGGAGCCCCGGTAACCACCGGACCGCCGACCGTCGGCGCCGAACCGGCCAGCACCACCGGTACGGTCGCCCCGGAAGCCGCGGTCACCTCGGGCATCCCGGTCGCCCCGGAAGCCGCCGCCGCGTTGCCCGTCTCGGAAGCCGCCGCCGCGTCGCTCTTCACCACCGGACCGGTAGCCGCCAGGGCGGCCGTCCCGGTAGCCGGCCCCGTCGCGGGCAGCCGGACGGTCGCGGCGCTCACCCTCACGAGGAGCTGCGCGGTCACGGCGGTCGCTTCCCCGGCCCTCGGTCCGACGACTCCCAGCCGGATAGCCTCCCCGGTCTCCGGATGCGCCAGGCGAATCGCGGTCCCCGCGATAGGGCGGACGCGCGTCTCGACGCGGGGAATCATCCCGACCGCCGCTACGGCGGTCCGGATGGTCGTCTCGACGGCGCGGGCGGTCTCCGCCATGCGCTCCTGCACTCACGGGGTACATCCTTCCTCATGGCGAGATCGCCGCATCACGCAGTGCAGGGCCACCCCGACCGGGGTGGCCCTGCAAACTAAGATGTCCGGCGGTGTCTTACTCTCCCACACCCTCCCGAGTGCAGTACCATCAGCGCTGGAAGGCTTAGCTTCCGGGTTCGGAATGTAACCGGGCGTTTCCCTTCCGCCATAACCGCCGTAACCCTATCAACAACACAAACAACAACCCCCGACCCACACACGCGGGGAAACCAACTCTTGTTGTTCGTTTGCTGTGAATCACACAGTGGACGCGTAGCAGCTTTGTAGTCAAGTCCTCGGCTTATTAGTACCGGTCAACTGAACCAGTTACCTGGCTTACATCTCCGGCCTATCAACCCAGTCGTCTCACTGGGAGCCTTACCCCCTAATAGGGGTGGGATACCTCATCTTGAAGCAGGCTTCCCGCTTAGATGCTTTCAGCGGTTATCCCTCCCGAACGTAGCCAACCAGCCGTGCCCCTGGCGGGACAACTGGCACACCAGAGGTTCGTCCGTCCCGGTCCTCTCGTACTAGGGACAGCCCTTCTCAAGTATCCTACGCGCACGGCGGATAGGGACCGAACTGTCTCACGACGTTCTAAACCCAGCTCGCGTACCGCTTTAATGGGCGAACAGCCCAACCCTTGGGACCTGCTACAGCCCCAGGATGCGACGAGCCGACATCGAGGTGCCAAACCATCCCGTCGATATGGACTCTTGGGGAAGATCAGCCTGTTATCCCCGGGGTACCTTTTATCCGTTGAGCGACACCGCTTCCACACGCAAGTGCCGGATCACTAGTCCCGACTTTCGTCCCTGCTCGACCCGTCAGTCTCACAGTCAAGCTCCCTTATACACTTACACTCAACACCTGATTGCCAACCAGGCTGAGGGAACCTTTGGGCGCCTCCGTTACCATTTAGGAGGCAACCGCCCCAGTTAAACTACCCACCAGACACTGTCCCTGAACCCGATAAGGGCCCGAAGTTAGATACCCGAACCAACCAGAGTGGTATTTCAAGATTGCCTCCACCCATACTGGCGTATAGGCTTCACCGGCTCCCACCTATCCTACACAAGCTAATTCAAGCACCAATGTCAAGCTATAGTAAAGGTCCCGGGGTCTTTCCGTCCTGCCGCGCGTAACGAGCATCTTTACTCGTACTGCAATTTCGCCGGGCCTGTGGTTGAGACAGTGGGGAAGTCGTTACGCCATTCGTGCAGGTCGGAACTTACCCGACAAGGAATTTCGCTACCTTAGGATGGTTATAGTTACCACCGCCGTTTACTGGCGCTTAAGTTCTCAGCTTCGCCCCCCGAAAGGAGCTAACCGGTCCCCTTAACGTTCCAGCACCGGGCAGGCGTCAGTCCATATACATCGAATTACTTCTTCGCATGGACCTGTGTTTTTAGTAAACAGTCGCTTCCCCCTGCTCTCTGCGGCCATACCACGCTCCACAAGCGTGTTGCTTCACGTGTCCGGCCCCCCTTCTCCCTAAGTTACGGGGGCAATTTGCCGAGTTCCTTAACCACAGTTCACCCGATCGCCTCGGTATTCTCTACCTGACCACCTGTGTCGGTTTAGGGTACGGGCCGCTCGGAACTCGCTAGAGGCTTTTCTCGGCAGCATAGGATCACTGACTTCACCTGAATCGGCTCGGCATCACGTCTCACCCACACGCACCACGGATTTACCTATGGCACGGGCTACACGCTTACCCCGGCACAACCACCGGCCGGGCTCAGCTACCTTCCTGCGTCACCCCATCGCTTGACTACTACCCGCCAGGTTCCCACGCTCCCCCACCTCAACCCGAAGGTCTTGGCAGGTTCGGGTGGTTAGCACAACGAGGTTCATCACGGGCGCTCCTACACGGGTACGGGAATATCAACCCGTTATCCATCGACTACGCCTCTCGGCCTCGCCTTAGGCCCCGACTCACCCAGGGCGGATTAACCTGGCCCTGGAACCCTTGGTCATCCGGCGGAAGGGTTTCTCACCCTTCTTTCGCTACTCATGCCTGCATTCTCACTCGTGCCGCGTCCACAACTCGATCACTCGGCTGCTTCACCCCCGGCACGACGCTCCCCTACCCACCCACACACCTGCACGACAATCCAAAGACCATCGCGAAGTCAATATGTGAATGCCACAGCTTCGGCGGTGTACTTGAGCCCCGCTACATTGTCGGCGCGGAACCACTTGACCAGTGAGCTATTACGCACTCTTTAAAGGATGGCTGCTTCTAAGCCAACCTCCTGGTTGTCTATGCGACCCCACATCCTTTTCCACTTAGCACACGCTTAGGGGCCTTAGCTGGCGATCTGGGCTGTTTCCCTCTCGACTACGAAGCTTATCCCCCGCAGTCTCACTGCCGCGCTCTCACTTACCGGCATTCGGAGTTTAGCTGATTTCAGTAACCTTGTAGGGCCCCTAGACCATCCAGTGCTCTACCTCCGGCAAGAAACACACGACGCTGCACCTAAATGCATTTCGGGGAGAACCAGCTATCACGGAGTTTGATTGGCCTTTCACCCCTAACCACAGGTCATCCCCCAACTTTTCAACGTTGGTGGGTTCGGCCCTCCACGCGGTCTTACCCACGCTTCAGCCTGCCCATGGCTAGATCACCCCGCTTCGGGTCTAGAACACGCGACTACACGCCCTATTCAGACTCGCTTTCGCTACGGCTACCCCACACAGGTTAACCTCGCCACATGCCACTAACTCGCAGGCTCATTCTTCAAAAGGCACGCCGTCACCCCAAAAAGAGGCTCCGACGGATTGTAGGCGAACGGTTTCAGGTACTATTTCACTCCCCTCCCGGGGTACTTTTCACCATTCCCTCACGGTACTCGTCCGCTATCGGTCACCAGGAAGTATTTAGGCTTACCAGGTGGTCCTGGCAGATTCACGGCAGATTTCAGGAGTCCGCCGCTACTCGGGAACACCCACAAGGAAGACCAGATGCTTTCACCTACCGGACTATCACCGCCTACGGTTGGCTTTTCCACACCATTCAGCTAACACCTGGCTTTATCACTCCCCACACGAGTGTCAGCTCGTGTCATGAGGTCCCACAACCCCGACCACGCAACCCCTGACAGGTATCACACGCAACCGGTTTAGCCTCAATCCGCTTTCGCTCGCCACTACTCACGGAATCACTATTGTTTTCTCTTCCTACGGGTACTGAGATGTTTCACTTCCCCGCGTTCCCTCCACACACCCTATGAATTCAGGTGCAGGTGACACCACATGACTGGTGCCAGGTTACCCCATTCGGACACCCTGGGATCACAGCTCGGTTGACAGCTCCCCCAGGCCTATCGCGGCCTCCCACGTCCTTCATCGGCTCCTGGTGCCAAGGCATCCACCGTCCGCCCTTGACAACTTGACCACAAAGATGCTCGCGTCCACTGTGCAATTCTCAACAAACGACCAACCCACCACCCACACCCCACACCAGCAACCCCACCCCCCACAAAAGAGGCAGAACCCGGTATGCGAGGCCAAGCGTGCCTGGCAGAGACAACAACCCACAGGTTGTTCCCTCAGGACCCAACAGGATGCTCTACACCCACCACCAGCCGCACCAACCCGACCTTCCACACCCCCACACAGGGGGCCGTACTCGCCGAAAGTTGGCCGCTGCCAGCCGTGAACTCACCAGTGTCTCCGCCAATCGAGCACCCCGCCACCACACAAACGGATGACACGGGCTCCTACCCGACCTTCGCCAGGAGGCGCTCCTTAGAAAGGAGGTGATCCAGCCGCACCTTCCGGTACGGCTACCTTGTTACGACTTCGTCCCAATCGCCAGCCCCACCTTCGACCACTCCCCCCCTCACGGGTTAGGCCATGGGCTTCGGGTGTTGCCGACTTTCGTGACGTGACGGGCGGTGTGTACAAGGCCCGGGAACGTATTCACCGCAGCGTTGCTGATCTGCGATTACTAGCGACTCCGACTTCACGGGGTCGAGTTGCAGACCCCGATCCGAACTGAGACCGGCTTTTTGGGATTCGCTCCACCTCACGGTATCGCAGCCCATTGTACCGGCCATTGTAGCATGCGTGAAGCCCTGGACATAAGGGGCATGATGACTTGACGTCATCCCCACCTTCCTCCGAGTTGACCCCGGCAGTCTTCGATGAGTCCCCACCATAACGTGCTGGCAACATCGAACAAGGGTTGCGCTCGTTGCGGGACTTAACCCAACATCTCACGACACGAGCTGACGACAGCCATGCACCACCTGTGACCGCCCCCGAAGGACCCCACATCTCTGCAGGTTTTGCGGCCATGTCAAACCCAGGTAAGGTTCTTCGCGTTGCATCGAATTAATCCGCATGCTCCGCCGCTTGTGCGGGCCCCCGTCAATTCCTTTGAGTTTTAGCCTTGCGGCCGTACTCCCCAGGCGGGGCGCTTAATGCGTTAGCTGCGGCACAGAGAACCGGAGAGGCCCCCCACACCTAGCGCCCAACGTTTACAGCGTGGACTACCAGGGTATCTAATCCTGTTCGCTCCCCACGCTTTCGCTCCTCAGCGTCAGTATCGGCCCAGAGACCCGCCTTCGCCACCGGTGTTCCTCCTGATATCTGCGCATTTCACCGCTACACCAGGAATTCCAGTCTCCCCTACCGAACTCTAGCCTGCCCGTATCGGCTGCAAGCCCACAGTTGAGCCGTGGGTTTTCACAGTCGACGCGACAAGCCGCCTACGAGCTCTTTACGCCCAATAAATCCGGACAACGCTCGCGCCCTACGTCTTACCGCGGCTGCTGGCACGTAGTTGGCCGGCGCTTCTTCTGCAGGTACCGTCACAAACGCTTCGTCCCTGCTGAAAGAGGTTTACAACCCGAAGGCCGTCATCCCTCACGCGGCGTCGCTGCATCAGGCTTCCGCCCATTGTGCAATATTCCCCACTGCTGCCTCCCGTAGGAGTCTGGGCCGTGTCTCAGTCCCAGTGTGGCCGGTCGCCCTCTCAGGCCGGCTACCCGTCATCGCCTTGGTAGGCCATCACCCCACCAACAAGCTGATAGGCCGCGAGCCCATCCCAAGCCGAAAAACTTTCCACCCACCCCCATGCGGAGACAGGTCATATCCGGTATTAGCCCCCGTTTCCGAGGGTTATCCCAAAGCCTGAGGCAGGTTACTCACGTGTTACTCACCCGTTCGCCGCTCGAGTACCCCGAAGGGCCTTTCCGCTCGACTTGCATGTGTTAAGCACGCCGCCAGCGTTCGTCCTGAGCCAGGATCAAACTCTCCAACAAAAACCAAACGGAAAATCCAAACCCCGGCAACAAAAAACACTTGCTGCCAAACAAAACTTGGCACTGGCTTATCAAGCACCCTGTTGAGTTCTCAAAGAACAACCACACACCAAAACACGAACCCCAACTCGGGGAACGGCCTCGGGGCAACTTGCCTAACCTACCCGTCCAGGCCCGCAGTGTCAAGCCCCAACTTCTGACTCGATCTGCGAATCTGAAGAATCCTCGTACTGACGCCCACCGAAGAACGGTGCTCGTTGCTGTCGAGGGAAGCCCGCAGACCGGCCGATGGCCGCTCGCGGCTCATCTGCCCGGCTCCTGCCGGCCTCAGACACTCTACTCGGTTGGTCCCGCATTCTCAACCTGAAACATCTCCGGTCGAGCGCACCACCCGGCCTCCGCCTCCGTCCGGCAGGCACCCCTTCGGGAGACCGCCGTCGGAAGACCGAGGTGCTCGCGGCCCGGCCTCGTCGTCCGGGGCGCCGCGTGCAGAGAGAAAGGTACGCCGCTGGACCGCTGGGCGCAAATCGACGTACTCCTCCTTCCTGTACCGCTGTGACCGGACCGTGCCGCGCTAGTCCGTGTCATACCTGGGCAAGCGTGTCAGAGTGGCAACCATGGCCGCGTTCGCGAGCTCCACACAGATCACCGTCGCGCAGGACAGCATCACCGCGCTCCTGCTGCCGTTCTGGCAGCTCGTGATCGGCGGTCTCGTGCTGCTGGCCGTGGTCGCCTCGATACACCGGCTGGCGCGTCGCGGCCGATCCCGGATGACCACCGGACTGCTGGTGACGGCCACCGCGATCATCGGCCTGGCCGTCGTCGGCATGCTGCTGCAATAGCCGATCCCTGTTCCCTCCGGCGTCGCCGGACCGCCGCGGTCGGTCGCCGTTCCGATGTGACCGCACGCTGCCGCGACGAGACGGACGCCGTCCTGACGTGACGGGTGCCGTCCTGATGACGTGACGGGTGCCGTCAGAGGCGGCGGTTGGCCAGGCTGGGCAGCTCGGTTCGGATGTCGTGCAGCCGGTCGAGGTCGAGGTCGGCGACGACGATCCCGACCGTGTCCGGCGCCTGACCGAGTACGGTCCCCCAGGGGTCGATCACCATGCTGCGACCGAAGCAGGTGCGACCTGGATCGTGGTCACCGATCTGTCCCGCCGCCGCCACGTAGCACTGGTTCTCGATCGCCCGGGCGCGCAACAGGACCTCCCAGTGGTCCCGGCCGGTGTGCAGCATGAAGGCGGCGGGCACCACCAGCAGTTGAGCCTGCCCACCGACGGCCAACTGCCGGTACAACTCGGGAAAGCGCAGGTCGTAGCAGATCGACAGGCCGACGCGTACGCCGTCGACCGTGACGGTGACCGGCGCGGAACCGGCGGCGACGGTCTTGGATTCGAGGTACGAGACCCGCCCCGGGATCTCCACGTCGTAGAGGTGGATCTTGCGGTACGTCGCGGCGAGCGCACCGGAACGGTCGAAGATCAGCGAGGTGTTGTAGGTGTGCTCCGGATCCGGCCCCGTCTCGTGGAACGAACCGGCATGCACCCACATCCCGTGCCGCCGGGCCAGCTCGGCGAAGAACGCGGCGAACTCGCCGTCGACCGGCTCAGGTGGCGGCAGTCCACGGGACGGGCCGAGGTAGTCGACGTACTCCGGAAGGATCGCCAGGTCCGCTCCGGCGGCCGCGGCCCGGGCGAGCAGCTCGCCGGCGGCGGCCAGGTTGGCCTTCCGGTCGTCGCGGGCGTTGAGCTGGCAGACTGCGACGCGCATGCGGAGAGCCTACGGCCGTGGTCTCCGGGTGACCAGGCTTACCCGGGCGGGCGCGGGGCGGTCAGGCCGAGCGCTCCTCGCGCTCGCGACGGGCGCGGCGGCCGGTGAACTCGCGCGGAACGATCGTCGGGTTGACGTTCTCCAGCACCACACCCCGGGTGATCAGGACGCGGGCCGCATTCGGGTTGCTGGGCACCTCGTACATCACCGAGAGCAGGACCTCTTCGAGGATGGCGCGCAGGCCCCGGGCACCGGTGCCGCGCAGCATGGCCTGATCGGCGATCGCCTCCAACGCCGCCGGCTCGAACTCCAGCTCCACACCGTCGAGCTCGAAGAGGCGCTGGTACTGCCGGACGAGCGCGTTGCGTGGCTCGGTCAGGATCCTGACCAGCGCCTCGCGGTTGAGGCTCCGGACGTTGGTGATCACCGGGAGCCGGCCGATGAACTCGGGAATCAGACCGAACTTGAGCATGTCCTCCGGCATGACCCGACCGAAGATGTCGTCGGTCGAGCGCTCGGAGACCGAACGGAGGTGGGCACCGAAGCCGAGCCCGCCCTGGCCGGTACGGGCCTCGATGATCTGGTCCAGCCCGGCGAAGGCACCACCGCAGATGAACAGCACGTTGGTGGTGTCGATCTGAATGAACTCCTGGTGCGGGTGTTTCCGGCCACCCTGCGGCGGCACGTTGGCCACCGTGCCTTCCAGGATCTTGAGCAGCGCCTGCTGCACACCCTCACCGGAGACGTCCCTGGTGATCGACGGGTTCTCCGACTTGCGGGCGATCTTGTCGACCTCGTCGATGTAGATGATCCCGGTCTCGGCCCGCTTGATGTCGTAGTCGGCGGCCTGGATCAGCTTCAGCAGGATGTTCTCGACGTCCTCGCCGACGTAGCCGGCCTCGGTCAGCGCGGTCGCGTCGGCGATCGCGAACGGCACGTTCAGCATCCGGGCGAGAGTCTGGGCCAGGTGTGTCTTTCCGCACCCGGTGGGACCGATCAGCAGGATGTTGGACTTCGACAGCTCCACCCCGTCGGCGGAACCGGGCCCGCCGGCGCCCTCGGCCTGGATCCGCTTGTAGTGGTTGTAGACCGCTACCGCGAGGGCCTTCTTCGCCTGGTCCTGGCCCACGACGTACTGGTCGAGGAACTGGCAGATCTCCATCGGCTTGGGAAGCTCTTCCCACTTCACCTCGCCAGACTCGGCCAGCTCCTCCTCGATGATCTCGTTGCAGAGGTCGATGCACTCGTCGCAGATATAGACCCCGGGGCCTGCGATGAGCTTCTTGACCTGCTTCTGCGACTTGCCGCAGAAGGAGCACTTCAGTAGGTCGCCACCGTCGCCGATCCGTGCCACCTACGTTCTCCCTGCGCTCATCGGCCAGCCTGTCCTAGCAGAGACACTGGCCTGCGGACGGTACGCCCGTCGGTCTTCTTCACCGGCCGGTCCCGACCGGCCATGGGCGGTGCAGAACCGACGTTACCCGCTGCGCGGGGTTTCTCCGACCCCCAAAGCGGGGTGTGTCAGAGGCCGGCCACCGGACAACCGGACGGCCGGCCTCTGACCAGAATGATCAGCTCGAGGCGTTCGCCGCGAGCAGGCCCTTCTTTCGGCTGGTCAGGATCGTGTCGACCAGACCGTACTCACGGGACTCCTCCGCGGTCATGAACTTGTCACGGTCGATATCACGACGGACTCGTTCAATCGGCTGGTTGGAGTGTCGGGAAAGCATCTCCTCGAGCTGGGTACGCATCCGGAGGATCTCCCGGGCCTGGATCTCGATGTCCGAGCCCTGCCCGTAGCCGCCCTCGGTGGCCGGCTGGTGGATGATGATCCGGGAGTTCGGCAGCGCCATGCGCTTGCCGGGCGTACCGGCGGCGAGGAGTACGGCGGCCGCGCTGGCCGCCTGCCCGAGGCAGACGGTCTGGATGTCCGGCCGGACGTACTGCATCGTGTCGTAGATCGCCGTCATGGCCGTGAACGAGCCACCGGGCGAGTTGATGTACATGATGATGTCGCGGTCCGGGTCGGTGCCCTCCAGCGTCAGCAGCTGAGCCATCACGTCGTTGGCCGACGCGTCGTCCACCTGCACGCCGAGGAAGATGATCCGGTCCTCGAAGAGCTTGTTGTAGGGGTTCGACTCCTTGACGCCGTACGAGGTGCGCTCGACGAAGGAGGGCAGGACGTACCGGTTGTGCACGGGCTGGAAGCCGCCACCGGCAAGCAGGGTCGGGTCGGTCATCTTTCCGCTCCTCAGCTCAGGGTCCCGGCGCCTTCCGGAACCTGCGCGGCTCCGGTGATCACCTTGTCGATGAAGCCGTAGTCCTTGGCCTCGGTGGCGGTGAACCAGCGGTCCCGGTCCGAGTCGGCCTCGATCTGGGCCTGCTCCTGGCCGGTGTGGAAGGCCACCCGCTCCTGGAACATCCGCTTGGTGTAGAGCATCTGCTCGGCCTGGATGGCGATGTCGGAGGCCGTCCCGCCCATGCCGCCGGACGGCTGATGCATCATGATCCGCGCATGCGGCAGGGCGTAGCGCTTGCCCTTGGTGCCGGCGCAGAGCAGGAGCTGGCCCATCGAGGCGGCCATGCCCATCGCGACCGTGGAGACGTCGTTGTCGATGAACTGCATCGTGTCGTAGATCGCCATGCCGGAGTAGACCGAGCCACCCGGCGAGTTGATCCACAGGTTGATGTCGCGGCCGGGGTCCTCCGCGGCGAGTAGCAGCAGCTGTGCGCAGATGCGGTTGGCGACCTGGTCGGTCACCTCGCTGCCAAGGAAGATGATCCGCTCCTTGAGCAGCCGGTTGTAGACCGAGTCGTCGAGGTTGCCACCAAGTGCGTCCGCACTGCGGGCTTCGGTCACCCGCAGGGGCATAGCTGAGAAGTCTGAACCAGTCATGGCAGCCCTTCGCTCTCCGTGCGTCTTACGCCCGACATTAACCGCTGACCGGGGTCGTAACGTCCCGGTCCGGGCACTGTTCGCTCACAGCGCAGTTGGTCCCTGGCCGCAGCGCGGCTGGCCGCAGCGCGGCTGGCGGCGGCGCGCTGACCGCCCGGGGCGTACTCGATGGGGTTTCGGCCGGTCGGGCCCGGAGCGTGGCGTCGGGACCCGGCGGTCACGACCCCGCGCGGCTCAGTGCTCGTGGTCGTGCTCGTGGTCGTGCTCCTCGCCACTCGCGGCGCGCAGCTCTTCCATGCTGATCGGGTTGCCGGCCGAGTCAGTGATCTTGATCCGCTCCATCACCATGGCCAGGGCCTTGCCCCGCCGGACGTCGCCGAAGACCGCGCCGGCCGCACCGGAGCGGACGAGCTGGTCGTAGTACTGCTGGGGAGCCATCCCGGCGCGCTGCGCCCGGTGCACGATCTCGTGCCCGAACTCGTCGTCGGAGACCTGCACCTGCTCGGCGTCGGCCAGGGTGTCCAGCAGAAGCTGGATCTTGACCCCCTCGGTGGCCGCGTCCTTCAGCTCGGCGTCGATCTGCTCCTCGGTCTTCTCCTCGGAGGTGAGATATTCCTCCAGGGAGGCGCCGATCCGCTCCAGCTGGTCGACCATGGCCTGCTTGCGGTGCTCGACCTCCTCGCGCACGACCCCCTCCGGGGCCGGCACGTCGGCGGCCGCCACGATCTGCTCCAAGGCGCGGTCCCGAGCGGCGTAGATCTGCTCGATCTTCTTCGACCGGCTGACCCGCTCGCGGATGTCGCCCCGCAGCTCGTCGAGGGTGTCAAACTCGCTGGCGAGCTGGGCAAAATCGTCGTCGAGCGGCGGCAGTTCCTTCTCCTTGACGGTGCGGACCGTCACGGCGACGTCGGCGTCCCGCCCGGCGAAGTCGCCGCCGACGAGCTGGGTCTGGAAGTTGGTCGCCTCACCGGCCGAGAGGCCGACCAGTACCTCGTCCAGCCCTGGCAGGAGCTGCTTGCTGCCGACCTCGTGCGAGATGTTGGTGGCCGAGCCGCCCGGCACCTCCTCGCCGTCGACGGTCGCCGCCAGGTCGATCTGCACGTAGTCGCCCTCCTGGGCGGCCCGCTCGACCGTCTTCAGCGTGGCGAACCGCTCCCGCAGACTGGCGACCTGGGCCTCGATCTCGTCCTCGTCGATCTGAAGCTCGTCGACGGTCACCTCGACCGTGGAGAGGTCGGGCAGCGAAATCTCGGGGCGGACATCGACCTCGGCGGTGAACTTCAGCGCGTCACCGTCGTTGAACTCGGTAATCTCGACCTCGGGCCGGCCCAGCGTCTTGACGTCGTGCTCGCGGACCGCGGCGAGAATGTTCTCCGGAATGGCCTCCTGGACGGCCTCGTTGAGCACCGCGCCGCGGCCGACCCGCTGGTCGATCACCGCCGCCGGCACCTTGCCGCGCCGGAAACCCGGGACGTTGACCTGCGAGGCGATCTCCCGGTACGCCTTCTTGAGGCTCGGCTCGAGCTCGACGAACGGCACCTCGATGGCGAGCCGCACGCGCGTCGGGCTCAGAGTCTCGACGGTGCTCTTCACAGGCGTACTCCTTGACGGATCTCGATCTTTATTCTGGGCCGGTATTCAGCCCATCGAGTGTAGGCGAGCCGGCGGAGGCGTCTGACGGCGCGGGGTGGCAAGGCTCACCCCGCAGCCGAGGCTCCCCCCGCAGCCGCAGCCGCGGGCGACAGTCGGGGTGGCGGGATTTGAACCCACGGCCCCTCGCTCCCAAAGCGAGTGCGCTACCAAGCTGCGCCACACCCCGTGGCGGTGAAGAGTGTATGCGGTCCGGTCGGGGTCACGCCCGCCCGGTCTCCGTGCCGGGCCGCCGTGTCGCCCCGATCCAGCTTGATCCAGGTGTACGCGGGGTGCCGGCGCTTCCCGTCCCGGACCCGTCCGCCTGGCGGGTGGTGGGGTGGAGAGTGCCCGGTGGCGGGTGGCTGGGTGGGGTGGGGTGGCGCCAGCCGGCGGTATGCCGGTGTCGGCGGAGCGGGGCGACCGGTTAGGCTATGCGTCGCGTCCCGAGATGATCGGGGCGAGCGCGGGCGTAGCTCAATGGCAGAGCTTCAGTCTTCCAAACTGACGGTGCGGGTTCGATTCCCGTCGCCCGCTCCACACCCTCCGGCCCAGGGCAGCGGCATGATCGCCTCGCCTGGGCCGATTCGTTTCCAGCCCTTGTCGATCTTGCGGGCCATTCGCGTGCCAGTAGCGCGCGCCGCGCCGTCCGGGGTGGCCTTCCGGGTCGCCTTCTTCGCTGCCTGCTCCCGGGTGGCCCTGGGTGACTTCTTGGGCTTCGGTTGGCCCTTGGCGATCCGGCGATCCATGCCAGCGGCGATCTCCCGGTCACGCTCGCTGGTGGCGTGCTGGTAGATGAGCGCGGCCCGCATGCTGGCGTGGCCCATCCGGTGCATCAGCTCCTCAGACGCGCTCTAGCTTACGGCTGTAGTGGCGATCGTTCGGATCACTGCCGTTGCCGGCAGCAACCCGACCGTACGCCTTCATGAACGGCCCTATCCCTCGCCGGAGTCGGTCACGTCGGTGCCCCATGGACCGACGGTAGGCGCTGTAGGACTCTGCGGGCCAAGGGTTTGTCACTCATAGCCACCCACTGTGGCGGGTGCATGACGCCTCCTGCTGGAATCGAGTTGAGACGGGCGGGGCCTACTCGGCTCTGCTGCGGACCTGGTGCTGTTGGTCCACTCCGATGCACGCCACCACGGACGAGGCATCAGCCGACAGGAAGAGCTGAAAGTAGTACGGCGGATTATCGACCCGCACTCCGCCGAGGCGTAACGCCTGGTGTCCCGCACCGCGCAGATGCTCGACAGCTTCCGCGAAGCCAAGCGTAGGTATCCCAGCATCGCGGGTGATCTTGTCCCGAACGCCGTATGTCGCTGCCAGTTGGCTCGCTGGGACGAGCCCGGCGGCGATGTCGAACCCGGCACCGGCGCCAAGTGCTGCCCGACACGCCTCGTACGCCTCGCCCGCACCACCCAACAGGGCCACCAGGGTTTCCCGCCGCACGGCAACAACGTACCGGACGAAGCACCCGGAGAGCCGTGACGATTGCGTGGGTGGTTGGCCGCCATCGTGGGCCGGGCAATCGCTGCCGCGCCGCTTCGCGGCTCGACCCGCAACCAGGACTCCGGCCGTCCAGCCAGTCTCCGATGTGGCGCTGCACGAGCCGCAGTCTCCGTGACAATGCTGAGGTGTCGTCGGCGTACGGCGAATGCCAGTCGTGCCAGTCCGTCGTTTCGGTCACCCGACGATGCTGCCATGCCGGATTAGCACCAGGCCGATCCCGTCCGCTTTACCACACACAAAAGCACGCCACAAAGAAGCGCTACCCTCGGTCATGACATCTTGGACGAATCGGTACACGGACGTGCCGAGAACAGTGCGACGTTCTCCCCCGCTCCGGCGGGCGGTTTCGGCAGCGGAGTAGGCGTCGTTGTGGCAGCAGGGCGTGGACCGGTTACTCCGCCTCGAACTCGAAGGTGCCCGCCTCGATGCGGTCGATGAGCTGGCTGACATCGTCCGCTTGCCGGATTGCGCTTTCCCATCCACTGCTTGTGATGTCGACCAGCAGCACCGGTGCAGGGTCGATGCGCAGGTCGAGCACGAGTTGTTCACGGGAGCCGTCACCGCCGATGATCGCGATGCCGGGGTGCGCATCGGTGGCTTCGCCCCATGCGTCATGCAGCTCGATCATCTCGCGTGGCGAATTGAGCCAAACGTAGGTCTCGCGGGTCACCCAGCCTCGCCGGAACCACGACTCACCTTGGAGGTAGGCTCGCCAATCGACAGGCAGAGGTCGGCCCAATGCCTTGTCGGCATCGAAGAATTCCTGGTCGTTCACTGAGCCGCGGTACTCGGCGCCCTCGGTGATCGCGCCGACAAGGTGGGCGTTGAGGTCGGCAAGCTCCTCGGCGGGGATCCAGTACTCCAGCACGTCGCGGCCACCGGCCTGGTGAACCTCGTAACGGTCCAAGTACGAGCGCTGGACATCGAACCGGGTTACGTAACCGACACCTTCAGCGGGGACGTTCCACTCGCGGGCGATCTTCGTCGCGTACCAGCGATTGAGCACGAGGTAGAAGATCGGCTGGTCCGGCAGGCGTGGTGGCCATGCCCGCCACCCCGATGCCGCCTACGAGGTCAAGTTCGGCCTGCCCGGTAGGCCGCCATAAGGTGGTCGTGTCGGAGTTGTCGATGGTCTGCTCCTCGTCAATCGTGGTTGCAGGGCTTCGTGGCGAGCCGCGCGTCCACCAGGGCCTGTCTCGCGATTACGCTGCGCTCCTGGGAGTTGCTGGTTGACGATTCAGGGTGCCCAGGTGCGGCACTACCACTGTCGAGTGGTAGGCTCCGGTGGTATGACGCAGGCGATCAAACGCACCCTATCGATGCGCCCCGAGGTCGATCGAATGCTCACCGCCCATGTCCAGCGCACGCCCGGGGCCACGATGTCCGCGACCGTCAATGCAGCCTTGGCCGAGTACCTGGAGGCTGCGGCGCTGGAGGCGTATCGGCGATGGGACGCCGAGGCCGACGAGGGTGAGCGAGCAGCCTTGGACGCGTTCGCCGTCCACCATGACGAGTCTTGGTCCGCCGGGTGAGGCGGGGAAGCATTCTGCAGTACCTGGTGGGCAGCCACCGGCTGCGAGTCGTCGTCGTCACGGCGGATCGATACAATCCGACCCACGGTCTCGTGGCCCCGCTTCGCGAACGAACCGCACCCGACCTCGCCCCCGCGTTCCTCGTGCCGCTGAGCCGGCAGGACTGGCCGACCGCCGCTGTCATTGATCTCTCCCGGGTACGCGCCCTCGACCCCGCATCAGTCGCCGGACCGGCCGGCCAGCTCACCCACACAACCCTCACGGCCTTGACGACCGCCGTCCGCAGCTACCTCGGCGCGGCGGACCGGATTTCTTAGCAGACCTGACACGGCTTCAGAGGCACTCCCCACTTGGATCGCGGTTACCTTGCCGTCCGCCGGTTTGACCGTCGGACGGTGCACTTCGCTGGCGGCATCGCTGGTGTGGGGATCGGGGTGGCGCTGCCCATGGGACTGGCACGGTGTTGCCCACCCATCCGGTGTTTCGAACTGGCTCGATGTATTCACCGTGGTAGCCGATGGAGTGCAGCAACAGCAGCGTGGCGTAGCGGCGGTAGAGCTGCCAGCTGTCCTCGACGAGTCCATCGTGCCTGTAGATCTGATCCTGAGGTGTCTGCGGGTGGATCAACCCAGACGATGCGGGCCAGGCTCCATTCGCGCATGTCGGTCTTGACCTGCCGGATCAGGGCGGAGTCGCCGGTGTTGCCGGGCCAGCACCACACGCGCACGGGGATGCCGGGGCGGGTAACGGCCATCGCGACCACCACCTGGGGCAGGTCGTCGCGGGGGAGTCCCTGCTCTTGCCATGGGTGCGGAACCCGGCCTGCTTGGCTGCTGCGGGATCGTCGGCGTCGACCGGTTCGCCCTTGTCGTCACGCCAGACGAGGTCGTCGGCCTCGTCGAGTTCGAAGTAGGTGCTGGTGGTGTCGAAGAACAGCAGGTCGACTTGCAGGTTGAGCAGGTCGGCAATCTGGTCGTAGACACCGCGGGTCAACGCGGGTTCGACCTCGATGAGCTGGTCCATCGCCCGGTAGCAGGCGTCGTTGGTGACGTGCGCAAGGCCGGGCAGGTGCACGTCCTGGCAGACCCAGTCGGCGCCGGCCAGTTTGCTCGACGGCGTCAGCGCCCGGTTCGCGACCAGCGCGAACAGAACCCGTTCGACGTCGACCTCGCGGCGGGTCGAGCCGACCAGCGGCCGCAGGACGGTGTCGATACGCAGCCGGCGCCACAGCCGACGAACGTTCACGCGTACCTGACTGGCCGGGCCAACCTGTACGCCGAAGATCATGCGGTGGGTGGCGATCGCGGGTATGGCCCGCCGGATCACCCGCGGCGAAACCGGCCCGCCGGCCGACCCGCCGAACGTTCAACTGGACCTGATCACCACCCTCTCAACACGTTCTAATCCTGGCCTCAGGTTGATCGGGCAGGATGAGCGGAAAAGCATCGACTGGAGAGGGGCGGGCCGGCGTGCGGATCATGATCGCGGATGACGAGGCGGCCATCCGTGAGTCGCTGGAGCGGGTGCTCCAGGTCGAGGGTTACGACACCAGCACCGTCGCCAACGGTCTCGCGGTGCTCGACGGGGTCGGTGGGGCCGGCGGTGACAAGCTGGATCTGCTGATCCTCGACGTGATGATGCCCCGCCTCGGCGGGTTGGAGACCTGCCGGCGGTTGCGGGCGGCGGGTCGGGATCTGCCGGTGCTCATGCTGACCGCCCGTGACCAGGTCTCCGACCGGGTCGCCGGGCTGGACGCGGGCGCCGACGACTATCTACCCAAGCCGTTCGCCACCGAGGAGTTGCTGGCCCGGGTCCGGGCTCTGCTGCGCCGCCGCGCGCCGGGCGACGACGAGTCGCAGCTCCTGACGTTCGCCGACGTCCGGCTGGATCCCGACGGGTTCGAGGCGTGGCGGGGTGGGCGGCCGCTGCACCTGACCCGGACCGAGTTCTCCCTGCTGCAGGTCCTGATGCGCAACGCGACCCGGGTGTTGACCCGTGACGCGCTGTTCGAGGCGATCTGGGGCTTCGACATGAGCACGACCGCCAACAACCTCCAGGTGTATGTGAGCTACCTGCGCCGCAAGATGGAGGCCGAGGGTGAGCCGCGATTGATCTACACGCTGCGCGGCTTGGGGTACACGTTGCGGGAGACTCCTCCGTGAGCAGGCCCGCCGGCCGGGAACCGCGCCGGCTGACCCGATGGTGGCGCCGGCGGTCCCTGCGGACCAGGCTGACGGTGATCGCGGCGACGGCCATCGCGGTCTGCGTGTTCGTGGCCTTTCAGGTGGCCAGCGAGCTACTGGACTGGGAGCTGCGGGACACCGTCGAGGATCAGCTGCGCGCCGACTCCCGCGTCCTGGCGACGGACGCGGAGCGCGCCGGTCTGGCGCAGGTCCAGCTACCGCCGTATCCCGGATCCGGTCGGCTGGTGCGGGTCATCCTGCCCGACGGCTCGACCCGGACGCCGGTCGGCCAACCCGCGCTGCCTCCGGTCAGCGAGGACGCCGGGCGCGTGGCGCAGGGCGCGTTGGCCGACCTGATGGAGTCGAACGACAGCGATGACGACGGCTACGTCATCTACACGCTGCGGGCGGGCGACGGCGCGGTCCAGCTGGCCCGCGTCACCGACGACAGCCCGATCAACCAGTTCGGGTTTGGCATGCTGCTGATCGGGCTGCTCTGTGTGGTCGGCGGCGCCCTTGTCGGGCGGACCGTGGCGCGGGCCGGGCTGGCACCGATCGACCGGCTGACCGCCGCCGCGGTACGTGTCGCGCAGACCCGGGATCTCGACGCCGACATCCCGGATGAGGGCGGTGGGGAGATCCGGCGGCTGATCCTGTCGATCAACGACATGCTCGCCGCGCTTCGGGACTCCCGGCGGGCCCAGCGGTTGCTCGCCGAGGACGCCGCCCACGAGCTCAAGACCCCGCTCACCAGCCTGCGCCTCAACGTCGAGCTGTTGATCCGGCTCGATCGGCGCGGCACCCTGGACAGCGCACTGCCGGCGGAGAGCCGGACCCGGCTGCTCAACGATCTCGGCGCCCAGGTGGCCGAGTTGAGCACCCTTGCCGCCGAGCTGACCGACCTGGCGCGCGGTGACGTCAGCGACGAGAGCACCGAGCTGCTCGACCTCGCCGACGTGGTGGTGGCCGCCGCGACCCGGGCGCGTTCCCGCGTGCCCGACATCGAGGTCGCGCTCGACGTGACCTCCGTGTGGATGAGCGGGCGGCCCGCTGCGCTCCAGCGGGCGGTGCTCAACCTCATCGACAACGCCCGCAAATGGTCCCCTCCGGACCAGCCGGTCCAGGTCCGGCTCCGTGCCGAGGGCGCGTCGGCGGTGCTCGACGTCGACGACGCCGGGCCGGGCATCGACGCCGCCGACGTGCCGCGGGTGTTCGACCGGTTCTACCGTGCCGACAGCGCCCGGGCGTTGCCGGGATCCGGTCTGGGGCTGTCGATCGTGCAGCGGGTCGTCGACGCCCACGGCGGCCGGGTCACCGTCGCCCGGTCCGCACGCGGTGGCGCGCTGCTGCGGGTCGACCTTCCGGCCGCGGCCCCGCCCGCCCCGATCGCGCGGCTCACCGCCGGGGAGGACACCGCGGTGCGCTGACCTGCCCCGGCGGCGTGGCGCAGGACAAAGGGACGGCGGCCCTCGGGCATGGCCCCGCGCGGTTCACCGTCGGGACAGGACACCGTGGTGCGCCGGCCCCGGCCCCGGCCGCACGGCGCAGGACCGAAGGGCGGCGAGTGCCGGGCCCATGAAAAGATCCGGGACGGGCCTGGGTCCCCGTCCCGGATCTCGTCCGTGCCGCCGCGCTCACCGTTGCAGCGCGAGTTCCTCATCGTCCGCGAGCGGCCGTTGACCGTCCGGCGGCTCCACCGGTCGGGACAGCCGGCTCGGCCACCACATCCGCCGGCCGATCAGCAGGGTGAGGGCGGGCACCAGGACCGACCGCACCAGCAGGGCGTCGAGCAGTACGCCGAAGGCGACCAGGAACCCGACCTCGATCAGCATCACCAGCGGAAGTGTGGTGAGGACCGCGAACGTGGCCGCCAGGACCAGGCCTGCCGAGGTGATGACGCCACCGGTGGCGGAGAGGGCCTTTAGGATGCCCTCTCTGGTGCCGAGACGCACGGTCTCCTCCCGGGCCCGGCTGGCCAGGAAGATGTTGTAGTCGACGCCGAGCGCCACCAGGAACAGGAATGCCAGCAGCGGCACCGAAGAGTCGACACCCTTGAACCCGAGGATCGTGTCGAAGACGAACACGCTGCCGCCAAAGGCTGCCGCGAACGAGACGACCACGGTGGCCATCAGGACCAGCGGGGCCACGATCGCGCGCAGCAGCAGCCCGAGGACGACCAGGACGACGACGAGCACCAGCGGGATCACCAACTTCTCGTCGCGGCTGGTGGTCACCTCGGTGTCGAGGTTCTCCGCGCTCGGCCCGCCGACGATCGCCTCCGCCCCGCTCACCGCGTGCACGGCGGTGCGCACCCGCTTGATCGTTTCGTACTCCGCGGCGGAGTCCGGCGCGTCTGTCGGGAACACGGAGATGTCGGCCCAGCCACCGCTGGTCTGGCCCGGGATGGCCTCAGCCACACCGCGGGTGCCCTTGACGATGTCGAGCACCCGCTCCTGGTAGGCCGGCCGCGTGAAGATCGTCATCGGCTGGCCGCCGAGCTCCGGGAAGTGCTGGCGGAGGACGGTGAAGCCGGTGACCGACTCCGGCGCGGACAGGAACTGGTCCTGCTCCCGCAGGGCGCCGGTGTTGCCCGCCAGCCCGATGGCGAGAACACCCATAATTCCGAGCGAGCTGAGCGTCGCCACCCACCGGCGACGGCTGATGGCGGTGCCGAGCCGTCCCCACAGCCCCGGCTTCTCCTCCACTACCGTGCTGAACCGCGGGATGGCCGGCCAGAAGATCCGCCTGCCGAGCACCACGAGCACCGCCGGGAACAGCGTCAGCATGGCGATCAGCGCGCACAGGATGCCGGCCGCACCGATCGGGCCCAACCCGCTGGTGCTGTTCAGGTCCGCGACGAGCAGGCAGAGCAGGCCGGCGACCACGGTGGCCGCGGATGCGACGATGGCCGGCGCCGCGCTGCGTAGCGCGTGGACCATCGCAACCCGGACGTTCTCGTGGTGGTGCAGTGCCTCCCGGTACCGGGCGATGAGCAACAGCGCGTAGTCCGTGCCGACGCCGAACACCAGGATCGTCAGCAGCGCCGAGTTCTGGTCGTTGACCACGATGCCGAAGCCCTTGACGAGCAGGTAGACGGTCGCCATCGCAGTCAGTGCGGCCGCGCCCACGACCACCAGCGGGATCAACCACAACACCGGGCTGCGGTAGGTGAGAATGAGCAGGAGCGTGACGACGACGACGGTGGTGAGGAAAACCTGCAGGTCGATGCCGTCGAAGACGGCGTCCATGTCGCCGTCGACCGCGGCCGGGCCGGTCACTTCGAGTTCCAGCCCGGCGGGGCGGTCCTTCGCGGCCTCACGCAACGGGCCGACGATGGCCTCCGGTCCGCCGTAGGTCGTGTCCACATCGAGGGTGAACATCATCGCCTTGCCGTCGATGGAGGGTCTCGTCGGTGAGCCCTCGTCGTCCTCGCCGGCTGCCGCCGTCGCCGTCGGCGGGTACCGCTTGGCAAGGGTGTTGTAGTGGCGCTCGACCGTCGCGCGGTCGGCGTCGGTCATCCCGCCGGCGCGGTGGTACACGAAAACGAACGTGTTGTCCTCACCGCCGGGCAGACTGTCCTCCAGGACCGCCACCTTGGTGGACTCGGCGCTGGCCGGCAGGGTGTCCACGGCTCTGTCGGTGGTGACCGAGCTCAACTTCCCGCTCAGCGGCACCATGACCGCCGCCAGCGCCACCCACAACCCGATCACCAGCCACGGCACCCACCGCGCTGCCAACCGACCGGTCGACGCTTCCCCGGACGGCGCTGCGTTGACTGCCATCACTAGCCTCCTACATACGGGTTACATCGCTTATCTGATGCCGACTTCCTACCGAGCGAACCTGAGACGACCGTTAGAACGGCGCTCAGGCCGGTTGGCCGACCCAGGTGCCCAGCGCACGCACCAGCGCGGTGGCGCCCTTTGCCGCCGAGCCGCACGGCGTCGAGGATCGCGGTCCATGAGGTCCGGCCCGGTTCCAGGGCGCGATGAACGAGTACGGCCAGTCCGGGTTCAGCTGGGCCTGGTTCGACCTCGATCCAGCGCTTGTTGTTCAGCGCGTCGTACGACGCGCCGTACCCGCGCCGGTGCTCGGGGGCAACGACAACCCGACCAGGGTTCGTACCGGCCCATCGGTACAGAGCATCGCGTCGGTGAGCTCGAACAGCGCGTCGACCCGCGCGGTCAGGCAGGCGTAGCAGTCGGTTCTGAGCTGGGAGTTTGGCTTCCGTCCATCGCCGATGGACTTTCGTGGGCGTGACTTCGGGCGCAGTTGCGACGGGCGTTGATTCTCGTGCGGGTGTCGAACGGCGCTCCGGAGAGCAGTACCGTGGTGCCACCTCCCGCCGAGGATGACGACCGCAGTACGACGAAACAGGACGGAATCGGGCCTAGCGTTCAGGTTATGACGAAACCTGATAGCCCACTGTGGAGATTCGGGGCGGCCACCATGGCGCTGGCGACGGCGTTCGCTGTCGCCGCCTGCGGGTCGGACGCCGACGACAGTGCGGCGCCCGCTGCGGCAGGCTCGCACAGCGCGCACGCGGGCGGGTCGTCGGCTCCACCGCAGCCGCTGCGCGCCGGCGAGCGGTTCCTGGACCTGAGGATGGCCGAGGCCTACACGCCCACGCCGCCGGAGGGCGGCACGGACGAGTACCGGTGCCAGATGATCGATCCGGGCCTGACCGAGACGGCGTTCCTGACCGGGACCCAATTCGCACCGGAGAACGTCGCCATCGCACACCACGCCATCGTGTACGCGGTGCCGCCGGGCGGCGCCGCCGCGGTGCGCAAGCAGGACGCGAAGACCCCCGGCCCCGGCTGGCAGTGTTTCGGCGGAACCGGCGTGGCCGGCGCCGAGGTAGAGGACGGAGACGCGGCGTGGGTGGACACCTGGGCGCCGGGCGCCACCGAGACGCTGCTCACCCAGGACGCCGGCCACAAGCTGGAGCCGGGCAGCCTGCTCATCCTCCAGATCCACTACAACCTGCTCGCGACCGACGGCACGCCGGCCGGGTCGGACCGCTCGGCGGTGCGGCTGCGGCTGACGGACGGCACGCCGCAGACCCGGGAACTCGAGACGTGGTCGCTCGACGCGCCGACCGACCTGCCCTGCGCCGCCGACGAATCGGGTCCGCTCTGTGACCGGGCGACCTCAATCGCGGACGTGACGAAGCGGTTCGGGCCGGAGGTCGGCGAGATGGCAGACCGTCAGGTGGAGGAATGCAACCAGGGCGGCGCGCCGAAGCCCGGTGACACCCAGACCTGCGACCACGAGGTGGAGGCGCCGATGACCCTGTACGCCGGTTTCGGCCACATGCACATGCTCGGGCGGGCCATAAAGGTCGAACTCAACCCGGGCACGCCGAACGCCGAGGTCGTGCTGGACGTGCCGCAGTTCGACTTCGACAACCAGCGGCTGATGCCGCTGCCGTCGCCGGTGGAGATCGGTCCGGGGGACACGCTGCGGGTGACGTGTACGCACGACGCGGGGCTGCGCAAACGGCTGCCGCAGCTGAGCAAGCTGCCACCGCGCTACGTGGTGTGGGGCGACGGCACCAGCGACGAGATGTGCATTGGCATCATGACGGTCTCCCCCCGCAAGTCCTGACGAAGCGCCGAACGTGTGTGAGCTCACCGAGGTCAACAAAGCTGAAAAACAGCTCTGAGCTCACACACGTTTCGCACTGAACTCACCCGCGTGCGGGCGTCGTGGCGGTCGGACGGGCGGTGACGTGGGCGGCTGCACGCGGCCCCGGCAGCGGAGCGGTAGATCACGCGGAGCGGATCGGCCCGGAGCGGTGCGGCTGGGAACTACGGTCGCGCCCTGACTGACGCGCGAGATGAAGCGCTAAATCGGCCGGGTGAGTCTCATGTCGTAGGCAAGGATGACGGCCTGGATCCGGTCCCGTGCGCCGATCTTGGCGAGGACCCGCCCGACGTGGGTCTTCACTGTCGACTCCGACAGCGTGAACCGTTGCGCGATCTCGCCGTTGGTCAGGCCATGGCCGATGGCGACGAGGATCTCGCGCTCGCGGTCGGTCAGGGAGTCCAGCCGGGGGTCCTCCCACACCGGCCCGCAGAGGTCATCGTCGAGCCGGTCGGCGAACGCGTCGAGCAGCCGCCGAGTCAGCGGCGGCGCGATCACCGCGTCCCCAGCGGCGACGGCCCGGATGCCGGCGAGCAGCTCCTCCGGGCGGGTGTCCTTCAGCAGGAAACCGCTTGCCCCGGCCCGCAGCGCGGCGAGCGCGTACCGGTCCACGTCGAACGTCGTCAGCACCAGGATCCGGGAACGTCCACCGGCCGCGACGATGCGCCGGGTGGCCTCGATCCCGTCGACGCCCGGCATGCGGATGTCCATCAGCACCACGTCGGGATGCAGCTCGCTGGTCCGCCGAACGGCCTCGGCGCCGTTCTCAGCCTCGCCGACGATCTCGGTGTCGGGGGTGCTCTCCAGCAGCATGCGGAACCCGAAGCGCTGCAGCGGCAGGGCGTCCGCCACGAGCACAGAGATCATGAATGGCTGCCTTTCGGGGTCGCGTGTACGGTCCAGTCGCCGTCTGGTGCGGGGCCGGCGCTGACCGTGCCGACATAGAGTGCGGCGCGATCGGCCGTGCCGGCGAGGCCGAGACCGGCGTCGCCCGGCGGTGCCTACTTCATAGCGAGCGAACCTGAGACGACTGTTAAGAACGGCGCTCAGGCCGGTTGCCGCCGGCGCGGGTGCGTCGTCGGGCGGGCCGCTGTCGTGCACGACGATGTCGGACCTGAGCCTGGCAGGAGTCGGCCGCAGACCCAGAGTGTCGGTGACGATGAATCGCTTGCGGCCATTGATCTTCTTGCCGGCGTCGTAGCCGCGACCGTCGACGGCGACGAGCCGGCGTTGCAGTTCACGTTCTGGCTGTTCCCACCCCATGATTCGCGAGTGCCCAGCTTGTCAGGATCTCGTGTCGTCAACGTCATGACCCCGCAACTCCTAGTCCAGGAGTGCGTCGCCCCGCGTGGTGCGTACGTAGAAGACCAGTCGACCGGCCCGCTGCCGGGTGACCAGGCCCGCAGCCGCGAGCCGCGAGAGGTGAGCCGAGACTCCGCTCGGGGCCAGTCCGGTACGGCGAGCCAGCGACGTCGTCGTCGACGGGGTCGACAGCTCGGCCAGCAGGGTCGCCCGAGCCTGGCCGAGGACCGGGGCGAGGTCCGGCGCGGGTGGGTCATCGATCCACATCGAGCCCACACCCCGAGCGGGATACCGCAGGACCGGAGCCCAGGACTCGGACGCCTTGACGAAGACGTTCGGCCAGGCGAACAGCGACGGCACGAGCACCAGGCCACGGCCGCCGAGTTCGTAGTGCAGATCCAGGTGGGGCCGGTTCACCGACAGGACGTCGTCCGACCACGAAACCATGGGATCGAGTTCGGAGAACATCCGATTCGGGCCTGCGTCGGCGAGTCGCCGTGCCCGGAACATCACGTCGCCCTCCAGGATGCCGCGCATCCGCCCCCAATACGGCGCCAGCGCGAGGTTCCAGTAGGTCCACATCTGTTCCACGATCACGGGAAGGGTCCGACGCGGCGCGCGACGCAGGTCTGACAGCGAGGCCGGCAGCCGGTCGCCGTACACCGCCGCGAGTTCCTCGTGTACGACCGCCGCCGGTGTCTTGCGCACGGCCGCGAACTCCGCCTCGGGCTCGGCCACGGGCGAGTGCGGCGCGGGCGCGAGGAAGCCCGGCAGCTTCCGTTCCGGCGCGATCACCAGGTCGTGCAGCTGACGCAGCCCGGGTGCGGCCAGCACCGCGGTCCGGTGCCGGTTCACCCATGGCAGGTGCACGGCGTGCGCGCCGGGATCGCGCAGGACCCGCAGGCTCGCGACGACCTCCCAGGCGGGGGAGATCGCGAATCTGACACTGGCGAGGTCGGCCAGGGACAACGACATTCGCAGCATCAGGCCGGCCTCACGAGGATTCATCGTAGTCCGAATCATTGGTACGCGCGGGCGGCCGACACCGAGGGTTCGGGCATGCCGATCCAGCACGCCCCCCGTCGTGAGTCCGACACTCGGACCTTGCCCCGCGACTTCACCCGCTACCTCGTCGCCGCCCTGGCGGCGAAGTGGGGCTTCAACATCGCCAAGGTGGCCGTCCCGCTCGCCGCGATCACGTCCCTCGGCGCTGGTCCGGGCGCCGCGGGTGCACTGGCCGCTGCCGGCACCGCTCCCTTCCTAATACTCGGATTGCCGGCGGGCGCATGGCTCGACCGCGTCGCCCGCCGCCCGGTCATGATCGCCATGGATCTGGCCCGGTTCGCGCTGATCGGCTCGGTACCGATCGCTGCCGCCTGCTCCGCCCTGACCATGACCCAGCTCTGGCTGGTGGTGTTCCTCAACGGCGTCGCGACCGTCTTCTTCGACGTCGCGACGCAGAGCTACCTGCCGGACCTTGTCGGCGGCGGCCGGCGCCTGGTCGCCGCGAATGGCCGGCTCGGCATCGTGGAGCAGGCGGCGTTGGTCGGCGGCCCCGCGGTGGCCGGCTGGCTGGTCGGCCTCTCCACAGCCTCGGCGGTGCTGATCGCGACGGCACTCGGCTACCTCTGGTCGGCGCTGTGGATCCGACGCATCCAGCGGCCGGAGCCACGCCGGGGCGAGGTCGTACGACGCTCGCTCGCGGCCGAGGTGCGCGAGGGCCTGTCGTTCGTCCGGCACAACCAGACCCTGCGCGCGATCGCCGTCGCCGGAGCGCTGGTGAACTTCGCAGTGGCGGGTACCGTCGCGATGCTGCCGCTCATCCTGGTTGAGGAACTGCGCTGGTCGGAGAGCCAGCTAGGTCTCTTCCTCGGTGCTGGCGGGACTGGCGGCCTGCTCGGAGCGCTTTACGGTGAGCGATTGTCAAGGCTTCTCGGCGCCGGCCGCTCGGTGCTCGTGATCGGGCTGGTGATCGCCCCGGTCTCGTTCGTGCTACCGCTCGTCGGTCAGGCCGTTCCCGGACCGGCCGCCGCGCTCGCCTGGGCACTCGTCATCTTCAAGGTCGGCTTCGACAGCGTGGTTCTGATGTCGTTCCGCCAGCACGTCACGCCGCCACGGCTACTCGGACGCGTCAACGGCACCCTGCGGGTGATCTTCAGCGGTGCGCTCACCCTCGGCGCGGCAGCCGCGGCATTCGTCGGTAATCTCTCCGGCCCACGCACCGCCACCTGGGTCGCCTGTGTCACACTCGCGCTGGTGTGGGTGCCGATCCTGCACTCCCCGATGCGCCGGCAGACCCTCGACGGATCGTCCGCATGACGGACGAGCTCTGGCGACCCGACGTTATCGATGGCCCCAAGGAACTCCCGTCTCCACGGCCCACCGCAAGGAACGTCCTTAACGACCCGCACACGTGAGCCTGCAGGCCAAGCCGCAACGGTCACGTTTCAGGCAACGGATATCCACGCACCTGCCCGCCAGCGCCGAGTGCGGCGACGAGCCCGCTGGCCTGCTCCGGCGCGCTCTGGTCCGCCCACCTGTGAACGGCTCGCAGGAACCCAATCTCAGCCGCCGGCCACTCGGGCACCCGCTCGGGGTTGCTCGACATCACAGCTCACCTCCTCCGTCACACACCGCCACTCACCGTCGCACGGTCAGCACCGGCATCACCGTGACTCGGGCGCGCGGAAAGCCGACAGCACGGCAAGCCGGAGACGATCTTCCAGACCGACGGTGCGGGTTCGATTTCCGTCGCTGGCTCCACGACTCTCCCGCCCGGGTCGGATAACGAAGTGATCAATGTTCGCCGTCCGGTCCCGCTGTCGCTGTACTGAGTTAACACATTGCTGACAATCTCCGTCCGATCACACGTCGACTGTGCTGAGACGGAGGAGACCAGTGACAGAGAGTGGTAACCGACTCGACCGGCGGCGACTACTGCAGCTAGGCGGCGTGAGCGCGGCCTCGATCATGCTCGGGACGGGCGCGATCTCGTCCGGTCGGGCGTACGCGGCCCCGTCGTTCACGGCAGATCCGTTCAGCCTCGGTGTGGCCTCCGGCGACCCGCTGCCGGGCAGCGTCGTGCTGTGGACCCGGTTGGCCCCCGACCCGCTGGCCGAGGACGGCCATGGCGGCATGCCGCGCCGACCGGTTCGGGTGCGCTGGGAGGTCGCCGCCGACGAGCGGTTCCGGCACGTCGTCCGGCGCGGCAGCGTCGAGGCGACGCCGGAACTGGCGCACTCGGTGCACGCCGAGGTGTACGGCCTACAGCCCGGACGCGAGTACTTCTACCGCTTCGCCGCCGGCCCGAACGAAAGCCCCGTCGGCCGGACGAGGACGGCGCCCGCTGTCCATGCCCGTGTGGAGAAGCTGCGCCTGGCCTTCGCCTCCTGCCAGGCGTGGCCGGACGGCTTCTACACCGCCTACCAGCACATGGCGGCCGAGGATCTGGACCTCGTCATCCACCTCGGCGACTACATCTACGAGTACGGTATCCCGGCCACCGGCGGAAACCGGAACACCCCGGTTCCGGCGTACTTCGCCACCGAGACCGTGAGCCTGAAGCGGTACCGGACCCAGTACGCGTTGTACAAGAGCGATCCCGACCTCCAGGCGGCGCACGCGGCGTTCCCGTGGCTGGTGACTCTCGACGACCACGAGGTCGAGAACAACTGGGCCGACGACGTGCCCGAGGGCAACACCCTGACGCCGACCCGTCCGGAGTTCCTGGAGCGGCGCGCGGCGGCGTTCCGGGCGTACTACGAGCATCTGCCGATCCGCAGCAGCGCGCTGCCGACCGGCCCCGACATGCGGCTGTACCGCCGGTTCACCTACGGCGACCTGGCCGAGTTCAACATGCTCGACACCCGGCAGTACCGCTCCCCGATCGCGAACGCCGAGACCGACGAGCGCCTCGACCCGGCCCGTACCCTCACCGGGGCCGAGCAGGAACGGTGGCTGCTGCACGGTCTGGCGGCGTCGCGCTCGCGGTGGAACGTCCTGGCCCAGCAGATCCGGGTCGCGCAGTTCGACCACGGCTCGGAGACCGATCCGAACCTGCCGCACGACGGCTGGGAAGGGTTCGGGATGGACAGCTGGGACGGCTACGTCGCCTCCCGGGACCGGATCTTCGGCGGCATCGTCGAGCGGGGTGTGCGCAACCCGGTGGTGCTGACCGGCGACTGGCACCGCAACCTGGTGGCCGACATCAAGGCCGACTACGCCGACCCGGACTCCGCGACGATCGCCTCGGAACTGGTCGGCACGTCGATCAGCTCCGGTGGCAACGGTACCGACATCGACAACCTCGGCCGGGCCGGGCTGATCGTCAATCCGCACGTGAAGTTCTACAACATCCAGCGCGGCTACGTGTCCTGCAGGCTCGACGCCCAGCGGTGGACGTCGGAGTTCAAAGTGTTGCCGCAGGTACTCACCCCCGGGGCGCCGATCTCCACCCGCGCCAGCTACGTGATCGAGGATGGCCGGCCGGGTGCCGTGCCCGCGTGACGAGAGGAATTGCAGCGATGACCAGCCACCCGCTCACCGCCGGCGTCGACTACCGCGGGCCGCTGCGGCCCGTACGCCACCTCACCGCCACCCCGCAGGAGGGTCCGGCCCGCCAGAGCGTCGTACTGGACTGGGCCCCGCCGGCCGGCGGTCGGATCGTGGACCACTACATCGTCTACGGCTCGCGGCGCCGCCACTTCACCGCCGATGATGCCGAGCTCGTCGTCGAGGCGCCGGTCAGCCGGTACGTGCACGGCGGCCTCGGCCCGGACAGTCAGGTCTGGCACTACCGCGTCGTCGGCATCGACGCCGCCGGCAACGTCGGCAGTTTCCGGGCATCGCCGCAGGCCATGGCCACCACGGCGGGCTCGTTCGTGCTCGGCGCCACCGCCTCCAGCCAGTTCTCCGCCGACTACGCCGCATCGCTCGCCGTCGACGGCTCCATGTCCAGCCGGTGGGCCGCGGCCTACACCGACGACGAGTGGATCCAGGTCGAGCTGGCCCGCCCGATCATCGCGGGCCGGGTCGAGTTGCACTGGCAGGACGCGTACGCGCGCGACTACGACCTGCTGGTCTCGCCGGACGGGACCGACTGGACATTGGTGCGCGAGGTACGCGGCAAGCCGACCGCCGACGCCGACATCCACGAGGTCACCGGCGCCGGCGCCTTCCGGTTCGTCCGGATGCACGGCCGGCTGCGGGCCACCCGGTGGGGCTTCTCGATCTGGGAGTTCTGGGTCTCACCGACCCCGGGATAGGCGCGTCGGCGCCCAGGTCACCCAGGGTTGGACGAGTTTCGGCACGTCACCACCTATGCGCTTTATGTGCTCACTCCTTCCTACGCTGCCCCCGCCGGCTCGGCACCTGTCCGGACGAGCCGGGTCGCGGACCGCTGGAGGTTTGGGCATGGGTGGGAGGAGGCCGACGGCCGTCCAGGGGTGCCTGGGGCTCTCCGTCGGGGTCGGTGCGGACCGACTCGGTGTCAGCAGCGACGATCCAGATCTCGACGTCGCGTGGTTGGCGGATCGCGTACGGGCGCTGTTCCGGCACACGGTGCCGTACGACGAGATCTGTGTCGGCCTCACCGACCCGTTGACGGGCCTGATCACAGCGGTGCAGAACCGTCGCCCACCGGTACCGCCGGAGACGTATCTGGAGACCGAGTACGTCGCCCCGGACGTCAACCGGGTGGCGTGGCTCGGCGTCCAGTCGGATCCGGTCGGCGTCCTCTCGGCGGCGACGGCCGGGAAGCTGGTCAGCAGCAACCGGTACCGGTGGGTGTTGCGGCCGAGCGGCGTGCGGCACGAGTTGCGGGCGGCCCTGGTCGACCAGGGCCTGCGCTGGGGGTTCCTCACCCTGCTGCGTGGCCCGGAGCTGCCCGACTTCTCGCCGGTCGAGGCGGGACTGGTTCGTTCGGCCCTACCCGAACTCGTCCGGGACTTGCGGACCACCCTGCTGCGCACGTCGACGCGGGTCGTTGCCGAGCGCCCGTCCGGGGTGGCGCTGATCGGTGTGGGCGGACTGGTCGAGGAGGCCTCTCCGGCGGCGGAGGGGCTGTTCGCGCAGCTTGCGTCGTACCAGTCGGAGGTCGGGCTGGCACTGCCGGTGCCCGTCGCGACGATGGCGGCGAGCCTGCGCGCGCCGGGTGCGCGGGAGAGCCGGCGCGCCCTGCTGCGTGACCCGGACGGTGGTTGGCTGGTACTGACCGGGCGGCGGCTCGCCTCGGCCGGGGCGTGGTCCCGGGTTGTCGTCTCGTTCGAACCGGCGTCGCCGATGGACGTCGCACCGCTGGTGTTGCGCACGCGCGGGCTGACCGACCGGCAGCTCGCGGTGGCGATGTGCGTGCTGCGCGGTATGACGAACGCGGAGATCGCGGACGATCTCGGGATCTCCGTGCACACGGTGCAGGACCACCTCAAGGCCAACTTCGCGAAGGTGGGCGTGCAGAGCCGCCGGGAACTCGTGCGCATGGTCTTCCGAAGCGGGTACTCGGAGCGGGGCGACCGTGGGTACTCGGAACGGGTCGAGCGCGGGTGCCCGGAGCGACTCGAGCGGCGGGGGTCGGCGGAGGGCTGGCAGCGGGCCGCGCACCGGGGCGGGACGGAGCAGAGGTGTCGATGACATCCCAAACTTCTGGGGATGGGCCCGGCCTCGATCCGACCGTAACCTCTCGTGGGTTGGAACCCGGGTGGGCACCAGCGTTCCGGGCACCACCCGAAAGAGCGTGACCTGGTGTTCGTGCCCGCCGAAGGCGTGTCGTGATTCAGCGAGGACAATGTGCGCAGCTACTCCTTGTACATCGACGGCAACGACGTGTCAACTGGCCGCTGGATCCACACGATCCGGGCCAGTGCGCTGTTGACCGACGCCTTCAGCGCGCTCACCCTCAAGCGCTCACTGGATCGTGGCGGGGAGGCGGATCCGGACGACGCCCGCGTGGTGGGTCGGGTCGCGTACGCCTCGCCCGAGCAGTGCCTGCCCGCCCTGGCCGCCGCGCGTCGCGCGCAGCCGATCTGGGCGCGGGTCCCCTTCGCGGAACGGCTCGCCTTCGGCGCCGCGATCCACGACGACCTGCGGGCCCGGGCGACCGAATTCGTGGACATCCTGGTGGCGGAGGGCCATCCCCGGCGACTCGCCGAGTGGGAGGTGGCCGGTGTCCTTGAGGGGAGCAGTCCGGAGTCCCTACAGGTCAGCGCGGAGCTGATGGTACGAACCCGGCGGGTCGGCCAGCGTGAGGTTCGGCTGGTACGGAAGCCGGACGGCGTCCTCTGCGTACATCCGCCCCGGAACGCGTCGGCGTCGAACTCCGTCCTCGGGATGCCGGCCCTGATCGCCGGCAACAGCGTCGTGGTGAAGGCTCCCCGAAGCTCGCCGCTGGGGGTCGCCTGGTTCTGGCGGGAGATCGTCGCCCCGGCACTGGACCGGTTCGGCGCCCCGCCCGGCACGCTCAATCTGATCTGTGCGGAGCCGAAGCCGGTTCTGGAACAGTGGCTCGACAGTCCCGACGTGGACGACGTGATGTTCATCGGGGACAGCAACCGGGGAATCGAGTTCGGCAAGCGATGCGTCGAGCGTGGCAAGAAGCCGATCCTGGAACTCGCCGGCAACGACGGGGTCCTGGTGTGGAAGGACGCCGACCTGGAGTCGGCGGCCCGCGCGCTGACCGAGTGCTTCTACGGGTCGGCGCAGATCTGCATGGTTCCCAAGTACGCCCTGGTGCATCCGGCGGTCGCGAACGAACTCCTCGACCGGCTCCGCAAGTGGCTGCCGGAGATCCGGCCGGGGCTGCCGGAGGAGCCGGACGTACTACTCACTCCGGTCCTCCGGACGGGCGAGTTCTTCACCGTCCTCGACGAGGCGCGGAAGGCCGGCGCCGAACTGGTGGCCGGTGGTGAGCGGATGGACCAGGACGGCGTACCCAGCCCGACGGGGTTGTTCCTGCAACCCACCGTGATCCGGGTGGACGGCCTGGACCGGGCCCGGGAGCTGCGGGCGGTGCAGGCGGAGACCTTCTATCCACTGTTGCCGATCGTGGTTCTCGACGACGGCGCGATCGACGCCGCCGAGCCTGACGACGCGATGTTCGACCGGGCGGTGGGTTTCCTCAACCGCAACACGTACGGGCTGCGCAACTCACTGTGGAGCGAGGACCCGGACCGGATCGACCAGTTCTGCGAGCGGGTGGTGAACGGCGGACTGTTGAAGGTGAACGACTCGCATCTCGGGTTCGTGCCGGGGCTGCCCACGCACGGGGGCACCGGCCTGACCGGCGGCCCGTTCGGCGAGTGCAACCTGCCGATGATCCGGTCGAGCCATCTCCAGGGCATCAGCATCGCCACCGAGGTACGCCCCCGGGACAGTGTCTTCACCCACCTGCGGCAATCCGCCGCCGCACCGCAGGCCGGCGGCGTCCCCGTCGACGCGGTCCGTCCCGGCGGCTTCGTGGAGGCGGGGGCATGAGGCTCCTGGCCGCCGATCGGGCCATCCTCGACCGCCTGCTCCCGGGTTTGGACGCCGCACTCGGCCGGCACCCGCTGACCGAACTCGAGCGTCCGGAGAGCCCCGGGCTCGCCGCGTTCCGGCTCGCCCGCGGTCCCGGGTTGCTGGTCCCCGTCGAGCACGGCGGCACCGGGGCCACCGCGCGCGAGGCGGTGCGGTGTACCCGGGCGATCGGTTCCAGGTCGCCCTCCCTGGCGGTCGCCGCGACCATGCACAACTTCTCCGTCGCCAGCCTGGTCGCCCTCAGCAGCCGCAGCGAGGGGTTCGAGTGGATGCTCCTGGACGCGGTCGCCCGGGACCGGCTGCTCGTCGCCAGTGCCTTCGCCGAGGGGCGTACCGCGCAGGGCATCCTGTCGCCGACGATGCGGGCGGAACGCGACGGCAAGCGCTGGCTCGTCACCGGCAGCAAGAAGCCCTGCAGCCTGTCCCGGTCGGCGGACATCTTCACCACCAGCGTGCTGTTGCACGAGGATGCGGAGGCGCCGCGGCTGGGTGTCGCGCTGATCACCGCGCACAGCCCGGGGATCACGGTACGGCCGTTCTGGGCGAGCGGGGTACTCACCGGCGCGGAGAGCGACGAGCTTGTCCTGACCGAGGTGCCGGTGGAGGACGAACTCATGGTGCGGATGGCGGTCGATCCGGACGCGCCGCCCGACGACGATCTCCAGACGGTGGGACTGATCTGGTTCAGTCTGCTGATCACCGCTGCCTACCTCGGCGCCGCGGCGGGGCTCGTGGAGCGGCTGACCGCCACCCGGGGGACTCCGGAGCTGCGGGCCCAGATCGTCACCGATCTGGTGGGGGCGGCGCTGGCCGTCGACCGGGTGGCCGCCGACGTCGACGCCGGGGACACGGGGCAGGACGTCCTCGCGGACGCGCTGGTCGCCCGGTACGCCGCGCAGGGCGCGATCGGGCGCGCCGTGAGCCAGACCGTGGAACTGCTCGGCGGGATCGCCTTCGTCTCCGGCCCCGATGTGGCCTACCTGGCCGCCGCATGTCAGGCCCTCGCGTTCCATCCGCCGTCGCGGGGATCCGTCGGTCGGTCACTCGACGGCTACTTCGCCGGCGGGACCCTGACGGTCGACTGACGAGCCGAAGAGATGACGAGCCGGAGAGATGACGGACGACCGGTGACAACCGGCTGATGAAGGCGGAGAGCCGATGACCTCGACCGACCTCGATGTGCTCGGCGTCGTGCGGAGCCACCTCAGCGAGGGGCGGGCCGCGCTCGCGGAGATGTTCGGCGGGCACCTGGAGGAATCCTCGCACGCCTCCCGGCTGCGTACCCGGGACGGCCGGGAGTTCCTGAACTGCGCCGGGTACGGGGTCTTCCTGCTCGGCGCGACGCACCCGCACGTGACCGAGGCCGTGGTGGCGCAGGTCCGACGGCATCCCCTCTCCACCCGGGTCGTGCTGGACCCGGTCGCCGCCGAGGCGGCCCGTACCCTGGTCGAGGTCTGCCCGCCCGGCCTGTCCCAGGTGCACTTCACCGGTTCCGGTGCCGAGGCGACCGAGACGGCGATCAAGCTCGCCCGGGCCCACGGCAAGCGGCGGCTGGTCACCACCGTCGACGGCTACCACGGCAAGACGATGGGGGCGCTCAGCCTCACCGCCCGGGACCTCTACCAGAAGCCCTTCCAGCCGCTGCTCCCCGACGTCGTGCAGATCCCCTACGGCGACGCCGAGGCGTTGGCGGGGGTACTCGCCGACGGCGTCCCGTCCTGCTTCGTGGTGGAACCGGTGCAGGGCGAGGCCGGGGTGATCGTGCCACCCTCCGGATACCTGGCCGAGGTGGCGGAGGTCTGTCGGCGGCACGGGTGCTTCCTGGTGGTCGACGAGATCCTCACCGGGCTGGGCCGGCTCGGTCGGTGGTGGGGTGTGGACGCCGACGGCATCACCCCCGACGTCATGCTGGTCGGCAAGGCGCTCTCCGGCGGCGTCATCCCGGTGGCGGCGGCGGTGGCGACCCGGGCGGCGCTCAGGCCGTTCTCCAAGGACCCGTTCCTGCACACCTCGACCTTCTCCGCCGCCCCGGTCGCGATGGCGGCCGCCCGGGCGGCGGTGGAGGCGATCCAGGCCGAGGACGCCGTCGGTACCGCCGGCCGGCTCGGCTCGCTGCTCGTCGAGCGCCTGCGGCACTCCGCCACCCGCTGTCCCCACCTGGTACGCGAGGTACGCGGGGTCGGCCTGCTGATCGGGGTCGAGATGCGCGACTCCGGTCTCGCCGGCGAGTTGCTGATGGAGCTCTTCGACGCGGGAATCCTGGTCAACCATTCCCTGAACAACTCGGCGGTGCTCCGGCTCACCCCGCCGGTGACCCTGACCGCCAGCGAGGTCGATCGGCTGCTGGCCGCCTTCGACACCGCGTTCGACACGCTGGCCGCGCGGTTCCCCGGCTGACCGTCCCCGGATCGTCGATGCCAGCGATGTCTATGCCAGCCGGTCACCCACCGTCACCACCGCCGTTCCATCGACACTCGGAGGAGTGCCATGCCGCTGGTCATCGTCGACGCCCAGATCACCGGGCACCGGGTCGAACAGGTCTACGACACCGTCGCCGACTTCGCCCGGTACCCGGAACTGGTGGACACGGTGCGCTCGGTCGAGGTCGACCCGCCCGAGCCGGACGGCTCGGTCGCGAGCACCTGGAGCGTGCTGTTCCGTAACGGCATCCTGCGCTGGCGGGAGGTCGACCGGTTCGACCGCGACGCCCTTCGGATCTGGTTCGAACAGACCGAGGGCGAGTTCGACGTGTTCCGCGGCGAGTGGAGTCTGAAGCCCGACCGGGACGTTGTCCGGCTGCTCTTCCAGGCAGAGTTCGACTTCGGCGTCGCCAGCCTCGCCCCGATCATCGATCCGGTCGCGACCCGGGTCCTCACCGAGTCGATGCAGACGATTCTGCGGGGTCTGTTCGGCCCCGACTCGGTGCGGTTCGCCGTCGAGGCGAACCCGGTGGCCTGACCCCCACGCCCACCGAAAAGGCCGGGCGTGGGGGGCGTGGTGGTACCCGGGACGCGCGGGGTCGTCAGTCGACGAGCCGTACCGGCATCCGGTCCATCCCACGGATCATCAGGGTTCCCCGCCACCGCACCTCGCCGGCGAGCCGCAGCGCCGGCGCCCGGCGGAGAAGTGCGGCCACCGCGATCTGCAGTTCGAGCCGGGCCAGTGCCGCGCCCAGGCAGAAGTGGATGCCGGCGCTGAAGGACAGGTGGTTGCCCGCCGACTCGCGGGTCAGGTCCAGCCGGTCCGGGTCGACGAACATCTCCGGATCGCGGTTGGCCGCGCCGAGCAGCAGGATCGCCGACTCGCCACGGTGGATCGACTGGCCGCCCACCACCAGGCCGTCGGTCAACGCGGTCCGCCGGGTGATCTGCACCGACGCGTCGTACCGCAGCAGTTCGTCCACGGCGGTCCGGGTGAGGGTCGGCCGGGTCCGGGCCAGGGTGAGCTGGTCCGGGTTGCCCAGCAGGGCGAGCGTGGCGTTGCCGATCATCGCGGCCGTGGTCTCGTGCCCCGCGACGAGCAGGAGCATGCAGGTCAGCGTGAGTTCCCGCTCGGTCAGCTGGTGGCCCTGCCCGGCCAGGGAGACGAGTCGACCCAGCAGGTCGTCGGTCGGCTCGCGGCGCCGCGCGGCGATCAGTTCCCGCAGATAGCCGGAGAACTCCCGGTCGGCCCACTCGAACCGGTCGAGTACGTCCGGCGACAGCAGCATCCGCGGCTCGGTGCCCCGGGCCAGCGCCAGCGACCACTCCCGGAAGTCCTTCTGGTCGTCGACCGGTACGCCGAGCAGTTCGCAGATGACCGCCAGCGGCAGCGGGTAGGCGTACGCGTCGATCAGGTCGACCTCGCCGGCCGCCAGAGCGTCGTCGAGCAGCCGCTCGGTCACGGTACGGATCAGCGGCTCCAGCCGGGAGACCAACCTCGGGGAGAACGCCCTGTTCACCAGGCCGCGGAGCCGGGTGTGGTCCGGCGGGTCCATGGTGAGGAACGACTGCAGCGACAGGTCGAGGTCGAACCCGACTGCCTCGCCCCGCTCGGCGAGGGCCTGGGTCACGTCGTCCCGGGTGCCGTGGCCCCACCGGGGATCGCGGACTATCTCCGCGATGTCGGCGTGCCGGCTCACCACCCACGGCCCGAACGGAGTACGGAACACCGGCGCTTCGGTACGCAGCCGGGCGTACGAGGGGTACGGGTCGGCGTGGAACTCCGGGCTGAACGGATTGAACAGGTCCGGGTCGGCGTAGTCGGTCATATCGCCTCTGTCAGTCCCATGTAGGTCAGCCGGACGTCCTGGGTCTCCTTCGACCAGCGCAGCGCCGCGTCGATGCGCTCGTCGGGGGTGGTGTCCAGGAGGCGCCGCCCGGGCCAGATCTCGTAGTCGCCGATCACGTCGGCCCGGTCGAGCATGCCCTCCTGGAACAGCGCCTCGTGCCGTTCCAGCATCTTGGTCAGCGGGAGCCGCTGCCACATCTCCCGACCACGGACGATGAGCTCGACCAGCCGATCCTTCTGCTGCGGCTGCTCGGCCACGTAGCGCCGTACGATCGTGCTCCCGACCGTCAGGTGCCGGATCTCGTCGATTCCCGCGCCGCGCTGGATCTGCGCGGCGGCCGGGTCCAGGACCTGCCACTTGCGCTCGCTCAGCTCCGTCGTGGGTGCGATGACACCCTCGACCAGCACGGTGAGGACCACGACACCGCCGTAGAAGTCGCCCTTGGCGAGCACCCCGAGGCCGAACGTCTCCAGCGGAAAGAGCACCTTCCGCGCGTCCTGGCCGGCCACCTTCTCCATCAGGGTCGGCAGTTCGGCTTCCGGTATGCCGAGTTCGAGCAGGTGGCCACGGTAGGTGCGGGCGTGCCGGGCCTCGTCGAGGAGCTGGGTGGCGTAGAACTCCATGCAGGCGATGTCGGGGGTCAGCGGCACCAGGGCGGCGATGGCCCGGGTCGCCTTCTCCTCGGCGATCGCCTGGAAGGCGAACTCCTCGACCACGGCGTCCCGCAGCGGGCCGGGCCGGCGCATGAAGTCCGGTATCGCGGCGTCCGGGGCGTGGCCGTGCACCAGTCCTCGCAGGCTGCCGCCGGCGACAGCGCCGAGCCAGTAGTCGAGGTCACACTGCTCGGGACTCAGCTCCAGGGTCCGTGCGCCTTCCAGCACCCCCGGGGCGGTCGTCCAGGCAACCTCGGACGGGATCTCGGTCATCCAGTACTGACTCCTTCGCGAGTCGACCGCGCGGTCGGCGGCTGTTCCGCCACCGGTCGGCCGGATGTTAGCGGCGGTCGCCCGGCCCGGCCCATCCCTGGAAACCGGGGATGGCGTGCTCCGGCGGACGCGGCTAGCGTGACGGGCCGCGCTTCCTGGTCACCGAGCCTGCGCTGCCCGGTCGCCGGGCCGCGCTGTCTGGTCGCGACGACGAGCGGAGATCACCGATGACGACCGACTCCCCGGCCGACCGGAGTCTGGACGCGGGTCCCGGGCAGGCGGTCTACAGCGAGCGCATTCTCGCCATCTACGACACCGGAGTACTCCGGATCGCCCAGCCCCTCGCCTGGCGCTGCCCGAGCAGCCGGATCCTCGCCCTCTACGACGAGCACGCCTCGGCGGACCACCTCGACATCGGGGTCGGCACCGGCTACTTCCTCGACCGGTGCCGGTTTCCCGAGCCGCAGCCGCGGATCACGGTGCTCGACATGAACTCGAACTCGCTGGCCGCGGCGGAGCGTCGGCTGTCCCGCTACCAGATCCGTACCCAGCAGGCCAATGTGCTCGAACCCATCCCGCTACCGGCCCGCAGCTTCGGCTCGGTCGGAATGAACTGCCTGTTGCACTGCCTGCCCGGCACGCTCACCGACAAGGCCGCGGCCCTGGCGAACGTCAGGGCGCTGATGCGTCCGGGAGCGGTGCTGTTCGGCTCGACGGTGCTGGTCAAGGGAATCCGGCACAACCCACTCGGACGGATCCTCGTCAACTCGTGGAACCGGCGCGGCATCTGGAGCAATCGACAGGACGACCTGGCGGGTCTGCACGCGGCGTTCAGCGCGCACTTCGAGCGGTACGAGATCAACCTCGTCGGGCGCTCGGCCCTCTTCACGGCCTGGGCCTGATCCACGCCGGCCGGCCGGGCTCCGCTGCCAGCCGGCCACGGCGCCGAGCGTGGCAACCCCGGCTACCGGTCCGGCCACTGCTCGGCGAGCAGTCCGTAGATAACGTTGTCCGTCCAGACGCCCTTCGTCCAGTAGTCCCGGCGCAGGTGCGCCTCCTTGACCATGCCCACCCGCTCGCACAGCCGCGCCGACGCCTCGTTCAACGGGTTGAGCTGCGCGATCACCCGGTGCATCCGACAGTGTCCGAAGGCGACGCCGAGGAGTGCCCGTACCGCCTCGGTGGCGTAGCCCCGGCCGGAGACCGCCGGGTGGAAGGCCCAGCCCATCTCGCCCCGGGACAGCGTCTCGTCGGCCGGCCACAGAATCACGTCGCCGACCACCTCGCCGTTGTGCTCCACCACCAGCGCCAGCCGGGAGTCGACCCCGGTGATCGCCGTGTAGTGGATCCGCCTGCCGACCATCTCGGCCGCGAACTCCCGCGACCAGGGCTCCCACGGGATGTAGCGGGCCACGACCGGATCGCTGTAGTAGGCGTGCAGCGCCGCCACGTCGTCGGCCCGGTACTGGCGGAGCAGCAGTCGCTCGGTACGGATCGGCAGCGCCAGGTCAGACATGTGGTCCAGTATCCGACCTGCGCATCCCCGCCCCGCCGACGGGCACCCGCGACGCGACGCGGTCACCTCGGGCGGCGCTCCCTCGCCGGGCGAGCAGGGCGAACGCGGTGACGCAGGCGGCGGGAACCAGGGCGTACCCGCTGAAGACGAGCATCGCGACGACCGCGACCAACGCGACGGCGGCGACCACCCGCAGCGGCCCGGGCAGCACCCGGCAGGCGGCGGCGGTACAGCCGAGGTAGACCACCAGGAAGAACGTGGTCGGCACGTTGACCAGGGCGGCCAGCCCGACCCGACCGGTACCGAGCAGTCCGATCAGCACGACCCCCGAGCCGAGGAGGGCGGCGAGCAGCCACGGCGGCATGACGTCCGAGGCCACCGCCGGGCGCCGTGCGACGTTTCCGAGCCGGGAGCCGACCGACCCGAGCCGGGAGCCGACCGACCCGAGCCGGGCGCTGGTCGGCCCGATCCGCGCGCCGGAGGTCAGCGAGCGTGCCAGGCTGGCGGCGCCGGAGAGGTACGCGAGGACGGCGCCGACGGTGAGCACGCCCGCGCCGACGGCGGCGATGGTCCGGCCGGCCGGGCCGACCGCGAGAGTGAGCAGTGCGGCCAGCGGCACCGACGTGCTCGCCTGGGGCCCGAGCGCGGCCACGGTGACCGTCCCCAGCGCCAGGTAGATCACCGTGGTGGTGCCGAAGGCGATGCCGATGACCACCGGGAGCTGCTGGCGCGGCCGGGCGAACCGGTGGGTCAGCGGCGCGATCGCCTCCCAGCCGACGAAGGCCAGCATCAGGGTGGCGGCCGCCGGACCGATCGCCAGCCAGCCGTGCGGCGCGAACGGCGTCCAGTTCGCGGCGCTGCTGGCCGGGGCGGCTCCGGTGACCGCACCGACGACGATCACGACGAGCAGCAGGACCAGGCCGAACTGCACGGTTGCCGAGGTACGCACGCCGCGCAGCGCCACGGCGAGGGTGCCGAGCAGCAGGACGGCGGCGCTGGCGGAGGCGAGCCGGAGGTCGCCACCGAGCAGGTCGGCGACGTAGTTGCCGCAGGTGACGCAGACGATCGGCGCGCCGGTCACCACCCCGGCGAGGAAACACCAGGCGACCGCGCGGCCTACCCGGGGTCCGAGGCCCGCCTCGGCGTACGCCCGGACCCCGCCGGCCGACGGGTAACGCACGCCGAGGGCGGCGAAGACGATGGCGAACAGGCCCGACACGACCAGCAGGCCGGCCCAGGCCAGGATCGACGCCGGTCCGGCCCGGGTCACGGCCAGGCCGGGCAGGAGCAGCAGGCCCGGTCCGAGCAGCGCCCCGACGTAGAGCGCGGCGCCCCGCGGCACGCCGATGTCGGGTACGGCGGGCTCCCGCCGGCTGGTCAGGCTGGTCATGACGAAAGTCTGGCAGCGCAGCCGCGGCACGCGATGGCAAATATGCGCGGATCAGCGGGCTGTTGTGCAACATCGTTGCGTCAGTGGCTGGTACTGCGACAGCATGTGCGGATGGCTGTCTACGACTCCACCGACCGGGCGATCCTGGACCGCCTCCAGAACGACGGGCGGATCCCCAATGTCGACCTCGCCGAGGCGGTGGCGCTGTCGCCGTCGGCCTGCCTGCGTCGGGTACGCGCCCTCGAACAGGACGGGCTGATCGCCGGCTACCGGGCCGAGCTCGACCGGACCCGGCTGGGGCTGGACCTGACGGTATTCGTCGAACTGAAGGTGGGTCAGCACTCCCGGGAGACCGCGGCCCGGATCGAGTCGGTGCTGACCGGCATCCCCGAGGTCGTCGCCTGTCACGTCATCTCCGGCTCCGCCGACTTCCTGGTCGAGGCGGCGGTGGCCAACCTGGCCGCGTACGAGCGGCTGCTGATCGACCAGATCCTCGCCATCCCCGGGATCGTGGACGCCCGCAGCACCTTCGCGATCCGCACGGTGAAGACCCGTGGCCCCCTGCCGCTGGCCCAGTTGCGCTGAGCCGGGCGTAGCGCATCTGTCCGGGCGTAGCGCATCTGTCCGGGCCTACGGCGGTCTGTCCGGGCGTACGGCAGTCGTGAAATAGGCTGCCCGGTGCCGCGCGGTGCGGCATCCTGCTGACAACCGGGTCACCGTCGGTGACCCGGGTCAGGGGGTGCGGCCGGCGATGGCAGTGGAGCTGGTGCTCTTCGGTGAGGTGCGGGCCCGGGTCGACGGCCGGCCGGTCGATCTCGGCCACGCGCGGCAGCGGTGCGTGCTGGCGGCGCTGCTGGTCGACGCCAACCGGGTGGTGCCGGTGGACCGGCTGCTGGACCGGGTGTGGGGCGAGGAGCGCCCGCGGCACGCCCGCAACGCCCTCTCCGGGTATGTGTCCCGGCTGCGTGGGCTGCTCGGCGCGGGCGGCGGGGCCACGATCGTCCGCCGGTCCGACGGGTACCTGCTGAAGGTCGATCCGGAGGCGGTCGATCTGCACCGCTTCCACCGGCTGCTCGCCCGGGCCCGGTCCGCCGCCCGACCCGGCGCCCCCGGCGATCGGGACAGTCGGAACGGCCCAGGCGGTCAGGGCGGCGGTCCGCCCCACGACGGGGCGACCCCGGCCGCGCTGCTCGAAGAGGCGTTGTCGCTGTGCCGTGGCGAGCCCTTCGGCAGCCTCGACACGCCCTGGCTGGCCGGGATCCGTACCGCACTCGCGGCCGAACGACTGGGCGCCGAACTCGATCTGACCGATCTCGCCCTGGTCGCCGGCCGGCACGCCGAACTCCTCGGCGAGCTGACGGGGCGGGCCGCCGCGTACCCGTTCGACGAGCGGATCGCCGGGCAGGTGATGACCGCGCTGTACCGCTGCGGCCGGCAGGCCGACGCGCTCCGGCACTACCAGGACGTCCGGTCCCGGCTCGCCGAGGAGCTGGGCATGGATCCGGCACCGGCACTGCAACGGCTGTACCGGCGGATCCTGACCGGCGACCCGGCGCTGGACGGCCCTCCGGCGCCGGCCCCGCAGGCTCCGCCCGCCCCGCAGGCTCCGCCGGGTCCGCAGAGTCCGCCGGCCCCGCAGAGTCCGCCGGGTCCGCAGAGTCCGCCGGGTCCGCCGGCCCCGCAGAGTCCGCCGCCGCCGGGGAGCGCCGCGTGCCCGCCGCTGGACGACGCCGCGAGCCCGTCGCCGTCGCTGCCCCGGCAACTGCCGGCACCGCCGGCCGCGTTCACCGCGCGGGAGTACGAGCTGACCGAGCTGGACGCGCTCGTCGACCCGGCCTCCGGCGTCGGCGCCACCGCCGTGGTCTCCGGCTCCGCCGGAGTGGGCAAGAGCGCGCTCGCGCTGCACTGGGCACACCGCAACGCCGACCACTTTCCCGACGGGCAGCTCTACGTCAACCTGCGCGGCTTCGACCAGGACGGTGTGCTGGTCGACCCGGCGGAGGCGGTGCGCGGATTCCTCGACGCGTTCGGCGTCGGCGCCCGGCGGATACCGGTGGGGCTCGCCGCGCAGGCCGCGCTCTACCGCAGCCTGGTCGCCGGCCGGCGAATGCTGGTCGTCCTCGACAACGCCCACGACGCCGGGCAGGTCCGCCCGCTGCTGCCCGGCGCCCCCGGCTGCGCCACCGTGGTGACCAGCCGGAACCGGCTGGCCGGCCTGGTCGCGATCGACGGCGCGCGGCCGGTCACCGTCGACCTGTTCCGGCCTGCCGAGGCCCGACGCTTCCTGGCCCGGCGCCTCGGCGCCGACCGGGTGGCCGACGAGCCGGCCGCCGTGGCCGAGATCGCGGCCCGGTGCGCGCGGTTGCCGTTGGCGCTGGCCGTGGTGGCTGCCCGCGCCGCCGCGTACCGGCACTTCCGTCTCGCCGATCTGGCCGCCGAGTTGCGCACCGCCGACTGCAGCCTCGACCCGTTCGACGGTGGCGAACCGGCGGCGAACGTCCGGGCCGTCTTCTCCTGGTCGTACCGGGCACTGCACCCCGCCGCCGCTCGGCTGTTCCGGCTGGTCGGGCTGCATCCCGGGGCGGATCTGACCGCGCCGGCCGTGGCCAGCCTCGCCGGCCTGCCGGTGGCGGCGGTACGCCGGCTGCTCACCGAGCTGGCCCAGGCGCACCTGCTCGACGAACGGTCGCCGGGGCGGTACGCCGGACACGACCTGCTGCGGGCGTACGCCGCCGAACGGGCCGAGGCCGAGGAGGCGGCCACCGACCGGCGTACGGCGGCGACCCGGCTACTCGACCACTACCTGCACACCGCGTACGCGGCCGACCGGCTGCTGTATCCACACCGCGACCCGATCGTGCTGGCCGAGCCGGCCCCGGGCGCCGAACCCGAGTCCTTCGCCGACCGGGCCGGCGCGGGGGCGTGGCTGCGGGCCGAACACCGGACCCTGCACACCCTGGTCGACTGGGCGGCCCGGAACGGGTTCGACCGGCACTGCTGGGAGCTGGCCTGGAGCCTGACCAGCTTCTTCAACCTGAGCGGGTACTGGCACGACCAGGTGGCCGTGCAGCGTACCGCGCTGGAGGCGGCGGGCCGGGTCGGCGACGAGGCGGCGCAGGCGCACGTACACCGGAATCTCGGCCGGGCGCAGACCCAGCTCGGCCGCCTCGACCAGGCCCGGGCTCACCTCGTCGAGGCGGCGCGGCTCTTCGTCGCCGTCGGCGACCGCGCCAACCATGCGCAGACGCGGGTGAACCTCGCGCGGATCCTCGAACAGCAGGGTCGGGACCGGGCGGCGCTGCACCACGACCGGCGCTCGCTCGACCTCTACCGCGAGATCGGTCACCTGACCGGGCAGGCCCGGGCGATGAACAACATCGCCTGCATGCTCACCCGGCTCGGCGAGTACGACCAGGCCCGGGAGCTGTGCCGGCAGGCGCTCCGGCTCAACGAGGAGATCGGCAACCGGCACGGTACGGCGACGAACTGGCAGACTCTCGGATATCTCGAATGCGCCGCCGGGGCGTACCCGGCCGCGGTCGCCGGCTGCCGGCGCGCGCTCGACCTCTTCGCCGAGGTCGGTGACCGGGGCGGCGCCGCGGAGACGCTGACCTGCCTCGGCGAGGCGCTGCACGGCGGCGGCGAAATCAGTGCCGCCGTGCAGGCGTGGGAACGGGCGCTGGTGCTGCACGACGAGATGGGCCACCCGGACGCCGACCGGGTACGCCGGCACCTGCTCGCGGCGCGGCAGGACGGCCGGATCGGCAGCATGCTCCCGGCGGGTACCGCCGCACGCCCGCGTACCGCTGCACGCCCGGATGCCGCCGCACGCCCGGATGCCGCCGCCTCGGGCCGGTACCCGGGAAGCTGACGACGGCCGGTCGGCGCCCGTGGCTGCCGACCGGCCGTCCCGAACCCGTCAGGAGGCGCAGATCGCCTGGCTGACGATGAAGTCCCAGTCCTGACTGACCGGAGTGTTCTCCACCGCGAACGCCTGGACATCGTCGAGTGCGTTGGCCGGGTAGACCACCTGGAGCGAGACCCCACCGGGCGCGGTGTCGGAGATCGCCGCACCCGCACCGTGCACCCGGGTACCGTTCGGGCAGCGCGCGAAGGCGATCTTCTCCGACTCCGAGTCGCTCTGCGCCGAGGCGGTCATGACCACCTGGTAGCCGGCCGGCCGGTTCAGGCAGACCGCGTACGCGTCGACGGTCCAGTTACCGGAGTAGCCGTTCGCGTCCTCGTGGGCGGTGGCCCGGAAGATGTCACCGCTGGCCGAGGCCCGGGACACCTGGAGTGCCACGTCCCGCCCCGGGTTGACGATCCGGGCACCGCCGCCGATGGCCCGCTTGCTGCCGCACTCCGCCCGCGCCTCCAACTCGACCGGGGACGAGGTCGCCGAGGTCCGGGTACCCACCACCTGGTAGCCGGAGAGTCCGGACCGGCTGGCGCAGATCGCGTACGCCTGCACCCACCAGTCGCCGGTCATCGCGGCCGTGGTCTCCGAGCCGGTCACCACGAAGCTGTCCGGGGCTCCGTCGGTGCGGTGCTCCGGAAAGAGCTGCACCAGCGTCACCTTGGCGCTGTCCGCGGCGGCCACCGCGAAGGCCCAGCCCCCGCCGCCGATCACCCACTTGCCGGCCGGACACTCGGCCCGGGCGGTGTGGGTCTGCTGCGAGTCGATCGCCGACAGCGGAGACGTCACCTTCTCGATGCCGGTCACCGCCGCGGCCGGGCCGGCACCGGCAAACTGGACCCCGACCTGGGCGGCCACCACGATCATGGCGGCACCGGCCGGGGCGAACCAGCGGTTCATGCGAGTCATTGCCCTGTTCCCCTCTCTTTCCGGGTCGTCGGTCGGCCCGGGTAACTGCCGACAACGGTGGCCGGCGAGGTTTCGGCAACTCTTCGGTGACGATGAAACCGCAGGTCATTGGCGTGAAGCCGAACCGAAGCCGCCGACCGCCACACTCGGCGGCAGACGGGGCCGCGACCGGGCCGTCCCGATCGAGCGGGGCGACCGACGTGCGCCCCGGTAGCGAGGAGGCCAGCCGATGAATCTCCCGTCGGTAGGTACCGCCCGGGCCGGCGTGCCGCGCTGGCCGGCTCTCCTGCACCGCTGGCCGAGCCTGCTCGGCCTGGCGGTCGCCGTACCGCAGCTCGTGCTCGGCGCGGGTCACGAGACGGTGGCCATCGTGGTCTGTGTGGCCACACTGTGCTACCTCGGCGCGGCCGCGTTCGACCGGCCGTGGGTCGCCTGGGCGGCGGTTCCCGGAGCCAGCGTGGTGGTGACGATCAGCAAGATCACCGGCCTGGCCTGGTGGGCGGGCATCGGCATCGCCGCACTCGCCCTGGTCGTCGTCGGCCTGTTCAACCGGGCGCCCCGACCGGCGTTCACCGCACAGGTCGCGGCACTGATCGGGTACGGCGGTCTCGCCGTCGGCACGCTCGCGGTGGCGCCGCGCGCCGGCTTGGTCCTCGCCGGCATGCTGCTGACCGGTCATGGCGTGTGGGACCTTGTCCACTATCGACGCAACGAGGTGGTGCCCCGATCGCTGGCCGAGTTCTGCCTGCTGCTGGACGTGCCGCTGGGGATCGGCGTCATCGTGCTCGCCCTTCTCGACTGACTCGGAGGACCGGGCCCGACCGCCGGGCCCCTACCAGCCGCGCAGCCGGGGCCAGATCTCCGTGGCGGCACCGGTGGCCGGGTCCAGCACCAGGTACTCGTCGTGCTGGGCGGCGGTCGCGCAGGCGTGGATCGGCAGGATCCGCACCCGGGTGCCGACCGGAAGATCGGGCAGGGTGCCGTGGCTGCCCGGCCGGACGGTCAGGATGCCGTGTTCCTGGCTGGCGTCGGTCATCAGCAGATCCGGATAGTGCGGCCCGTCGAGCCGGGCGACCAGGCCGTAACCCTGGTCGACGGGCTGCACCGACGTCCCCCGGTCGCGTGAGGTGGCCATCCAGCCGCCGTCGGTGACGATCCAGCCCCGCTCCGGCTGGTGCCCGATGACCGTGACGACCACGGACATCGCCAGGTCGTCGACGGTGCAGACGCCGATCCCGGCCATCACCAGGTCGAAGAAGACGAAGTTGCCGGCCCGGACCTCGGTCACCCCGGTGAGGTCCGCCGCGGAGTGCGCGGTCGGGGTCGAGCCGACGCTGACCACCGGCACGGCGAAGCCGGCGGCCCGGAGCAGCTCGACGGCCCGGACCGCGCTGGCCCGCTCGTTCTCCGCCGCGGCGACCAGTTCCTCCCGGGACCGGCAGTGGTACGACCCGCCCGCGTGCAGCAGTACCCCCCGGGCCTCGGCACCGCCCCGCTCCAGCGTCCCGGCGATCCGCACCGCCGCCGGGTCGTCCGGGCGCAGCCCGCCCCGGTGCCCGTCGCAGTCGATCTCGATCAGCGCCGGGACGGAGACCCCGGTCCGGGTCGAGACGGCGGCCACCGCCTCGGCCTGGGCGACGCTGTCGATCAGCACCTGGAGGTCCACCCCGGCGCGACGCAGCGCCACCACCCGATCCAGCTTCTGCGGGGCGAGCCCGACCGCGTACAGGATGTCGGTGTAGCCGTGTGCGGCGAAGACCTCCGCCTCGCGCAGCGTCGAGACGGTGATCGGGCCCGGCTCGCCGTCGAAGAGCAGCCGGGCGACGGCCAGCGACTTCGCCGTCTTGACGTGCGGGCGCAGCGGGGTACCCGACCGGGCCAGCCGGGATCGGAGCCGGGCGATGTTCCGGCGCACCCGCTCCGGGTCGACCAGCAGGAAAGGAGTCTCGGGCCGGCCCTCGGCGGGCCGCGACTCTGTTGACCCCTGTTGTCGGCAGGGTGGGCCCTCGCCGGCCGGCGCCGGGCGGTCACTGGTCAGGGTCACGGCGACTCTCCTCCGGTTGCCCGGCAAGTCTAGGCCGACCTCCCGCCCGGTCCGGGCCGGACAGCCAGCCGTCTTCACCCGGGCGGGGCCGGACAGGCAGCCGTCTTCACCCGGGCCGGATTCACCGTCGTGCAGGCGGAGAGCGGCGGTGCCGCCCTGCTCGGCGGGTCGGCGTCCGGACGGGACCGGTGTCGGACGCCGACGTTCCGGGGCGTCGATGTTCCGGGCGTCGAGGGCCGACTAGGCTGCCGGGGTGGCGGACGGTGATTTCCGGCTGAGTGTCGACTACGGCACCTCGCACACTGCGGCCGTGTTGCGCTGGCCGGACGGGCGTACCCGTCCGCTGCTGTTCGACGGTTCGCCACTGCTCGCCTCGGCCACCTGTGTGGATGACGGCGGCACGATTCTGTCCGGTCAGGACGCCATCAGCGCCGCCCGGCGGCGACCGCAGGGCTTCGAGCCGTACCCGAAGCGGCGCATCGGCGAGGGCATGCTCTGGCTCGGCGACCGGGAGGTCTCCGTCACCTCACTGGTGGTCGCCACGCTGGCCCGGGTGGCCGACGAGGCCGGCCGGGTCGCGGGGCCGGACGGGCCCGGATCCGTACTGCTCACCGTGCCCGCCACCTGGGGGACAACCCGGCGGGCCCTGCTGGTGGCCGCCGCCGTCGAGGCCGGCCTGCCCGAGCCCCGGCTCGCCGCCGAGCCGGTCGCCGCCGCGAGCTACCTGGTGGGGGCCGGCGAACTGACCGTGCCGACCGGCGGTCACGTCGCCGTCTACGACCTCGGCGCCGGTACCTTCGACGCGACCGTGGTCCGGCGGACCGCGACCGGCGGCTTCACCGTGCTGGCCACCGACGGCCTGCCGCAGACCGGCGGGCTGGATCTCGACGCGGCGCTGGTCGGGTACGTCGGTCGGCTGCTGGCGGACCGCGATCCGGACCGGTGGCGGCGGCTGACCGCACCGGACGACGACGCCGACCGCCGTGCCGCGCTGACCCTGTGGGACGAGGCACGCCGGGCGAAGGAGAGCCTGAGCCGAACCTCGGTCGGTTACCTGCACGTCCCACTCTTCGACGAGTCGGTGCCGGTCGGCCGGGAGGAGTTCGACCGACTGGCCCGGGCGGTGCTGGACCGCACCGTCGAGGTGACAGTGGCGGCGATCCGTTCGGCCGGCCCCGGGGCGGGACCGGCCACGGTCGTCCTGGTCGGCGGCGCCAGCCGGATCCCGCTGGCCGCCACCCTGCTGCACCGGGTCCTCGGGGTGGCGCCGGTCGTCACCGAGCAGCCGGAACTCGTGGTGGCCGAGGGGGCCCTGGCGGTATCGCCGGACGACATGCTGCAGCCCGCGCCGGCCCCACCAACGCCACCAACGCCACCCAGCACTCCGCCAGCAACGCCACCCGGCACTCCGCCGTCACCTCCACCTGGCGCTCCGGCGCCAACGCCACCCGGCACTCCGCCGTCACCTCCACCTGGCACTCTGGCACCAACGCCACCCGGCGCTCGGTCGTCACCTCCACCTGGCACTCTGGCACCAACGCCACCCGGCGCTCGGTCGTCACCGCCGCCCGACCCCAAGGCGGCCGGGCGGTCGGCGGTGCCCCGGGTGAGCGGTCGACTCCAGCTCGCCGGGGTACTCGTGCTGGTCCTGCTGGCCGTCGCCGTGGTGCTGCGCCCATGGGACCGGCCCGGCGGTGGGGCCGCCGACCCCACCCCGAGCGTGGGGGCGACGTCGAGATTCGCCGACGGCACCACCATGCAACGGTTGCAGGCGGCGGGGCGGATGACGATCGGAAGCAGGTTCGACCTGCCCGGCACCGGTCACCGCGAACCCGACGGGACGATGACGGGATTCGACGTGGAGATCGGCCGGTTGATCGCCGCCGAGCTCGGCCTCGACCCCGCCGATGTGCGGTGGACGGAGGTTTCGTTGACCGGCCGGGAGGATCTCCTTGAGCAGGGCGCGGTCGACCTGGTCATCGCCACCTACACCATCACCGAGGCACGCGCCCGGCGGGTCGCGTTCGCCGGACCGTACCACCTGCCGGGGCAGCGACTGCTGGTGCGCGCCGACGACACCGTGATCACCGGCCCGGAGGCGCTACTGACCGTCGGCGCCCAGGTCTGCACCGTCAGCGGCACCCCGCACGGCGGGCGGCTCGAAGCGCACCTCGACGGCCGGTCGTCGACGCTGGTGTCGCGGGCGAGCTACCAGAAGTGCGCGGAGGCGCTCGCCTCCGGCGAGCTCGACGCGATCACCGGCGACGGGTCGGCCCTGGCGGGCCTCGTCGCCGACGGCGACACCCGGTTCCGGCTGGCGGGCCCGGGGTTCGACCCGCAGCCGCACGGAATCGGCCTGCGCCGAGGTGACGAGCCGTTCCGGGACTGGCTCACCGACACCCTGCGGCGGATCATCGCCGACGGCCGCTGGCAGGCTGCCTGGCAACGTACCCTCGGCCGCTACGACGAACAGGAGCCGACCGTCCCCGAGGTCCGCTGAGTCGTTGGCCTGTGGGACCGGTGCCGAGCTGCCGGTGCCGGCGATCCCGGCGACGTGCGGCGACACCGGGCGAGGTGACCCGCCGGAACATCCCGGCGACGGTTCGGGCGAGCCGCAGCCCTCGGCACGGATCCCCGGCCGAGAATGCAGGACATGTCGACGTTGTCCGCGGGACCGGACGGTGCGGCCCGGCAGCCGCCCGGTGCCGCCTCCCAGCCAGGGCCGGCAAGGGCACTCCCGGCCGGGTCGGATCTGGACTACTACCTGGTTCGCCCGGACAACCGGGACGTCGCGGGCCCGGCGGCGATCCTCGTCGAGGAGTTCGCTCTGAGCGGGGACTGTTCGGCGGTCCGGCTCGACAGCACGGGCTGGACGGCGGGCGGCTCCCGCTGGAGGGGCGCCTCGGCGTTCAGCCGGGGCATACGTACCGACGCCGCCCTTCGCGACCGGGTCGTCGGCGCCACCCGGCAGGAGGTCGAGTTCGCCTACCGCCATCTCGGCGGTGGCGAACTGCCGGCCGAGGAGGTACTGCGCGGATACTTCGACGCCGGCATCCTGCTGCCCGCCTCGGCACCGCTGCGGTTGAGCGCCGGCCGGGCCACCGCCGGCTTCACCGAGACCCGGGTCTACCGGGTCCTCTTCACCGCCTGGCGCGACCCGGACGGCCTGGCCGGACTGCTCGACACCTGGCGGATGTCGCCCGGTGACGGGCGGATGATGTCTGGTGACGGCGCCGCCGGTGCCCTGACCGGAGTCGTCGGCACCGCTCGGCGCCGGATCGGCGTCGACGTCTTCACCTGGGAACTGCGCCGGCTCGGTGCCGCCTGGTGCCTGGACCTGACGGCCGATCTGGCCGGCAGTCGCGGCGACGTCGTCGGCCCGCCGCTGCGCGAGCTGACCACGGCGGCCAGGATGGCGGGGCTGATCCCGGTGACGATCGAACGCTTCCGCTGACCGGCCGCTCCCCTGACGGGCCGCTCCCCTGACGGGCCGCTCCCGCTGACCGGCCGCTCCCGCTGACCGGCCGCTCCCGCTGACCGGGCGGGGAGCGCGAGGAACGGGAACCAGCGGCGGGCATGCTGGAGCCCGACGAGGATCGGCTGGCACGGGTTCAGCGCGAGCCGGCCGATACCGGGTCCCGATGGCGGGCCCGCCACAGCCAGCCGACATCCCGGGCGAAGGACCAGCACAGCAGCGCCAGTGCCAGCCCGACCGAGGCGTACGCCAGTGGTCCGGGCAGCAGGCCGGAACTCGCCACCGCCAGCACGATCCCCTGCATCGCGGCGACGGTCTTCCGGGAGAACCGGTGCGGCAGGGCCGCTCTGAGCCAGGGGAGCGCCCAGGCGGCCGCGACGAAGACGTACCGGAGGACGCCGATCGCCAGTACCCAGCCGCCGAGGGATCGGGCGAGGTACGCGCTCAGTACCAGGATGAGGAAGGCGTCGACCTCCATGTCGAACCGGGCGCCGAGCGCGGAGGTGGTGCCGGTGCGCCGGGCGACCTGACCGTCCACCCAGTCCAGCGCCAGTGCCACGCTCGCCACGGCGACCAGCAGCCCGACCGGAGCCGGTGCCCAGAAGGAGGTAGCCACCAGCGCGGTCACCCCGCCGACCAGGCTGGCCCGGGCCAGGGTGACCTGGTTGGCCGCGCCGAGCGTCCGGGCGCCGGACCGACGCATGCCCCGGACGAGCAGCAGCCAGCTGACCACCGCGTACGCCGATCCGGCCAGCCAGCCGGCGGGACCCAGCCCGACCGTCGCGGAGAGCGCCGCCAGCAGGACGAACTGGACGGCCAGCCCCACCGTCGGCCCGTCCACCTCCGTCGACGTGTCGACCGGTACGGGACGGCCGCCGTCGAGCGGCGCCGATCGGGTCCGATGCCACGAGGGACGCAGCCGGACCAGGGATGTTGCGATCGGATGATCACTGACAGTCAACGTTCCTCCGTTACGGTTTGGCACGATCAGCACGCCGCGTATCGTTGCCGCTGCCCACCCCCGTGGAAACGGAAAACGTCCGCGTTCGGTTCATCGCGCTGGGAAAGGGGTCGATGACAGTGCGTGCCCGGGCCTTCTGGCTTGCCGCACCCGGCCGGGGTGAGATCCGGCCGGTTCCGCTGGCGCCGCCCGGTGCCGACGAGGTACTGGTCCGCACCCTCCACTCCGGCCTGAGCCGGGGGACCGAGACGCTGGTCTTCGCCGGCAAGGTGCCACCGAACCAGTACGCGACGATGCGCGCCCCGTTCCAGGACGGCGACTTCCCCGCCCCGGTGAAGTACGGCTACCTCAACGTCGGGCTGGTCGAGTCGGGGCCGGAGCACCTGGCCGGCCGTACCGTCTTCTGCCTCTACCCGCACCAGACCCGGTACGTCGTGCCGGCGTCGGCGGTCACCGTCGTACCGGACGGGGTGCCGGCGGCCCGGGCGGTGCTCGCCGGCACCGTGGAGACCGCGGTGAACGCGCTCTGGGACGCCGCGCCCCTGGTCGGCGACCGGATCACCGTCGTCGGGGCCGGGATGGTCGGCAGCGCCGTGGCCGGGGTCCTCGCCCGGTTTCCCGGCGCCCGGGTGCAACTGGTCGACGCCGACCCCACCCGGGCGGGCGTCGCCGCCGCGTTCGGCGTCGACTTCGCGTCACCCGCCGAGGCGGCCGGCGACCGAGACCTGGTGGTGCACGCCAGCGCCACCTCGGCCGGGCTCACCCGGTCACTGGAACTGCTCGCCCCGGAGGGCACCGTGGTCGAACTGAGCTGGTACGGCGACCGCCCGGTCAGTGTGCCGCTCGGCGAGAACTTCCATTCCCGACGGCTGACGGTACGGAGCAGCCAGGTGGGGACGGTGTCACCGAACGTGCGCGGGCGGCGAACCTTCGCCGACCGGCTCGCCCTGGCCCTGGAACTGCTCGCCGACCCGGCGTTCGACGCCCTGCTGACCGGCGCCTGCGACTTCGAGGAGTTGCCGGAGGTACTCCCCCGGCTGGTCAGCGGCGAACTGCCCGCCCTGTGCCACCGGGTCGACTACGGTGGCCCGGCCATCGACCAGTAGCCGCGACCACCCATTTGGAGCCGGAGACACCAGGAGGAGAATCCTTGTTCAGCATCACCGTCCGTGACCACATCATGATCGCGCACAGCTTCCGGGGCGAGGTCTTCGGCCCGGCCCAGAAGCTGCACGGGGCGACCTACGTGGTGGACGCCACGTTCCGCCGGCCGGAACTCGACGCCGACAACCTCGTCGTGGACATCGGACTGGCCTCCGGACAGTTGGCCGAGGTGCTGGGCGAACTCAACTACCGCAACCTGGACGACGAGCCGTCGCTGGCCGGGATCAACACCTCGACCGAGGCGCTCGCCCGGATCATCGCCGACCGGCTGGCCGAGCGGGTGCACGCGGGATCGCTCGGTGCCGGGGCGCGCGGACTGACCGGACTGACCGTCACCCTGCACGAGTCGCACATCGCCTGGGCCAGCTACGAGCGGACGCTTTGACCGGACCGGCTCCCGGCCCGGCGGGTGGATCCGGTGACGCGGGCGGCCCGGTGCGCGCCGGGACGGCGTACGTGGTGCTGCCCGGGGACATCGACGATCCGGGCACCCCGAGCGGCGGTAACCGCTACGACCGCCGGGTCGTCACCGGGCTTCGCGGGCTCGGCTGGCAGGTGCGCGAACTTCCCGTGCCGGGGAGCTGGCCCCGGCCGGCCGAGGCCGAGCGGATCGCGCTGGCCGCCGCGCTCGCCGGCGTACCGGACGGGGCGGTGGTGCTGCTGGACGGGCTGGTGGCCTGCGGCGTACCCGAGGTCGTCGGTCCGGCCGCCGGCCGACTCCGGCTGGCGGTGCTGGTGCACCTGCCGCTCGGCGACGAGACCGGGCTGCCGCCCGAGGTGGCGGCCCGGCTCGACGACCTGGAACGGCAGACGCTGCGGGCGGTGCCGGTGATCGTCGCGACCAGCGCCGGAACCGGGCGGGCGCTGGTGGAACGGCACGGCCTGCCCGCCGCGCGGGTGCACGTCGTGCCGCCCGGGGTCGCGGCCGCACCGCTGGCCGAGGGTACGGATGGCGCCACGGGCCTGCTCAGTGTCGCCTCGGTCATCCCCCGCAAGGGCCACGACGTACTGGTCGAGGCGCTGGCCACGATCCCGGACCGGGCGTGGACCTGCCGCTGTGTCGGCCCCGTCGACCGCGATCGGGGGCATGTCGACCGGGTGCGCCGCCTCGCCGAGGCGGCCGGGCTGACCGACCGGGTACGGTTCCTCGGTCCGCGTACCGGCGCCGAACTGGCCGCCGACTACGCCACCGCCGACCTGCTGGTGCTGGCGTCCCGGGCCGAGCCGTACGGCATGGTCGTCACCGAGGCGCTGGCCCGGGGCATCCCGGTGCTGGGCAGCGCGGTGGACGGGCTACCGGAGGCAATCGGGCGGACGCCGGACGGAATCGTGCCCGGGCTGTTGGTGCCGCCCGGCGACCCGGCGGCGCTGGCCGGGGCGCTGCGCCGCTGGTTCGACGAGCCGGACCTGCGGCATCGGCTCCGGACCGCCGCCCGGCAGCGCCGGGCCGACCTGCCCGGCTGGGAGGTCACCGCCGCCCGCCTCGGCGAGGTGCTGGCCGCGCTGGCCCGGTCGGCGGGGGACGACATGACTGAGCACGCCAGGTCTTTCCGACCGGGCTGGGACGGCGAGGAGAGGGCATGACCGAGCACGGCGCGCAGACCGGGCAACCGGAGGACGGGGACGACGATTCGCCGTACAGCCTGGCCTGGCTCGGCCTGCGGGAGCCGGCCGACGCCCGCGCCCGGGCGGCTGAACTGGTCGAACCGCTGCGCAACCTGCTGCCCGACGCCAATCCGGTGGTGATCCGGGACCTCGGCTGCGGCAGCGGTTCGATGGGGCGCTGGCTCGCCGGCCAGCTGCCCGGTCCGCAGCACTGGATGCTCTACGACCGCGAGCCCGGGCTGCTCGACCACGCCCGGGACCACCTCCCGCGGACCGCCGCCGACGGCTCCCCGGTCAGCGTACGGACCCGGGAGTGCGACCTCACCCGGCTGACCGCCGACGACCTCGCCGGGGCGTCGCTGGTCACCGCGTCCGCCCTGCTCGACCTGCTCACCCTCGCCGAGGTGGAGCGGCTCGTCACGGCATGTGTGGACGCCGGCTCTCCGGCGCTGCTGACCCTGTCCGTGCTGGGCGAGGTGGAGTTCTCCCCGGCCGACCCGCTCGACGCCGAGATCGCCGCCGCGTTCAACGCCCACCAGCGGCGCGGTACCGGTGCCCAGCAGCTGCTCGGCCCGGACGCCGTGCAGGCGACCGCCGAGGCGTTCCGCCGGTGTGGCGCGGAGGTACGGGTCCGGCCCAGCCCGTGGCGGCTCGGCCCGGCGGAGGCGGACCTGACCGCGCGGTGGCTGCGCGGCTGGGTCGCCGCCGCCGTCGAGCAGCGGCCGGAGCTGGCCGTCCCGGCCGCCGGCTACCTGGAGCGTCGACTCGCCGCCGCGACCGCCGGTCGGCTGCGGGTGGTCGTCGGGCACGCCGACCTGCTCGCCACGTCCTGATGCACGCGTACCGACCCGGCTCGGCGGCGGATGAACCGCAGCCCCGGTTGCCTCGTATAACTGGCGAGGACCGATCGAGGGAGGCTGGCGGATGTGCGGGGCGAGGACGGCACGGCGGAGAGTTCCGGCGGACCGGGCGGCGTCGTGAGGCGTACCTTCTGGGCCTGGGCGCGGCTGCTCGGCGGTGCCGCCATCCTCGGCTTCCTGGTGTGGCGGCTCGGCACCGGAGCGTTCCTGGACGGGCTGCGGGTGATCGATGTCGGCACCCTGCTCGCCGCGCTCGGGATCGGGTTGCTGACCACGGTGTTCAGCGCCTGGCGCTGGTGCCTGGTCGCCCGGGGCCTCGGCATCCGGCTGCCGCTGGGCCGGGCGGTCGCCGACTACTACCGGGGGCTCTTCCTCAACGCGGCCCTGCCGGGTGGCGTGCTCGGGGACGTGCACCGGGCGGTCCGGCACGGCAGGGATGTGCAGGACGTGGGCCGGGGCGTCCGGGCCGTGGTGCTGGAACGCTGCGCCGGGCAGGTCGTGCTGGTCACCGTCGGGGCGCTGGCGCTGCTGCTCGCCGCTCCCGTCCCGCTGCCGGCAGCAGCCGGCCCGACCGGGCGGCTGGTGGCCGTCGTCCTGGGCACGGCCCTGGTACTCGCTGTCGCCGGCTGGCTCGTCCTGCGGTCGCGACGGCGGCTCGACCGGCACCTCCGGCGGGGCCGTTCCGTCCCGGCCGGCGCCCCGGACTCGGCGTCCGGCGGCGAGGACCGGGGTTCGGCCCGACCCGGGGCCTCGCGGTGGGTTCGGGCGTACCGGACGGGCGTCTCCGACGTACGGCTCGGGCTGCTCGCCCGGAACAGTTGGCCCGGGGTCGCGCTCTCGTCCGCCGTGGTGCTCGCCGGGCACCTCGGCACGTTCGTCGTCGCGGCCCGGGCCGCCGGTTCGTCGGCGCCACTCACCCGGCTCCTACCCCTGATGCTGCTGGCCCTGATCGCGATGGCGTTGCCGCTGAACGTCGGCGGCTGGGGGCCCCGGGAGGGCGTCACCGCCTGGGCGTTCGGGGCTGCCGGGCTGGGCGCCTCGCTCGGCCTCACCGTCGCCGTGGTGTACGGGGTACTCGCCTTCGTCGCCAGCCTGCCCGGAGCCGCGGTGCTGGTCGCCCGCTGGGTCGGCGGGCTCCACGCCACCGGGACCTCCGCCACCGGGACCTCCGCCACCGGGACCTCCGCCACCGGGACCTCCGTCACCGGGACCTCTGTCACCGGGGCGGCCGTCGCGTCGGCGACGCCCCGGCTCCGGCTACCCCGAGCGGTCGCGTGAGCGGCGGCGGGACCCGCCGCCCGCCCTTCCCCGCCCCGGCCGACCCGGCGGGTATGCCTCGATCACGTCTCGGCGAACCGTTCCGAGAGGGCGTAGCGCAACAGCACCACGTCGCCGATCTGGCAGACCTCGGCCAGCTCCGCCCGGCGGTCCGGTCCCCACGGAAACCGGCCATCGTTGACGAAACGCGGCGCCCGGGAGTCACCGACGAAGAACGGTGCGATCACCAACTGCAACTCGTCGGCGAGGCCGGCGGTGAGGAACTGGGTGTGTATCGTCCCGCCACCCTCGACCATCAACCGAGCCACGCCCCGGGCGTGCAGGTCGGCCAGTACCAGTTCGAGGTCGACGGGATCGCCGCTGTCCACCACGGTCGCCACCTCGCCGAGACGCTTGCGGGCCTCGTCCAGGCTGGCGCTCGCGCAGTAGACGAGCTTGTCGATCTCGCCGGTGACGAAGAACCGGGCGGTCGGGTCCAGGTCGGCTCGGCCGGTCACGGTCACCTTCACCGGGGTGGGTCGCAGCCCCCGGGCCACCCGCTCGGCCCTGCGCTGCGGCGACCGGACCAGCAGGCGCGGATTGTCCTGCCGGACCGTACCGGCGCCGACCAGGATCGCGTCGCACTCGGCTCGTACCGCGTCGACCCGGTCGAAATCGGCGTCGTTGGAGAGCAGCAGCCGGGTACCGCTGGCGTTGTCCAGGTAGCCGTCGATTGACATGCCGCAGCTGAGCAGTACGTACGGCCGGTCGCCCACTTGTCGCACCTCTCCGTCGATGAACAGCCCACGCGGTGGGTCAGTCTTCCGCATCGTCGGCGCCCGTCCCCGCCGGCCTCGCCCCGGCGCCGACCGGCCCGCGTCGGATGACCCCGCGTCGGGTACCAGCCTCCACGCTCTGTCTGCGCGCGGGCGGGCAGACCCCCGAGAGAGGCACTCTAGATCTTCAGGGCGTACGCACCCGACTCCAAGAGGGAGAACTGATGCCGCACACACCGCCCCAGGTAACCACCGCCGAAGCACCCGAAACGCTGGCCGCGCCGGAAACGCTGGCCGCGCCGGGGCCGGTTCCGGCCGCCACCGTACGCCGGCAGGTGACCGTACCGCTCCGCTTCGCCGACGGCTACACCGCGACCGCGCGCGTCTTCACCTTCGACGGGCTGGTGGACGGCCGGGAGCACCTCGCCCTCGGCCTGGGCGACTGGCGGGACAGGCTCGGCCGGTCCGCCGACGGCATGCCGGCACCCCTGGTGCGGCCGCACAGCGAGTGCATGACCGGCGACGTGTTCGGCAGCCAGCGGTGCGACTGCGGCCCGCAACTGCGCGAGGCGGTCCAGCGGATCAGCGACCGCGGTGGCTTCCTGCTCTACCTGCGGCAGGAGGGCCGGGGCATCGGGCTGTACGCGAAGCTCGACGCGTACGCGCTGCAGGACGTGGGGCTGGACACCTACGAGGCCAACCTGGCACTCGGGCATGGCGAGGACGAGCGGGACTACACCGTCGCCGCGCAGATGCTCCGTACGCTCGGCGCCGACCGGATCGCACTGCTGAGCAACAACCCCGACAAGGCAGAGCAACTCGGCCGGCTCGGCGTGCAGGTCACCGAACGGGTTCCCACCGGGGTGCACCTCTCCCCCGCCAACGCCCGATACCTGCAGACGAAGGCCCACCACACCGCGCACACCATCGAGCTGCCACTCGCCGACTGAGCGGCGAACCGGGACGTGCGCCACCGGCACGTCGGGGCCACCGGTCCGGGCGCTACCCTCCGGCTTCGGGACCCCCGGCTCGCGGCCGGGGCCGCTCGCCGGGCTGCACCCTCCAGCCCGCGACGACGAGAGGAGACGGGCATGCTTGTCGACTGGCCACTGGATCGGTTGCGCGACTACCGGCCGGAGCGCGATGAACCGGCCGACTTCGACGCCTTCTGGGCCAACACGCTCGCCCAGGCCCGCGAGGTCGGCACGCCGGCGAAGTTCGAGCCGTACGACGCGAATCTCTCCACCGTGGAGGTTTACGACGTCACCTTCTCCGGTTTCGCCGGCCAGCCCGTACGCGGGTGGTTCCTGCTCCCCCGGCACCGTACCGGCCGGCTGCCCTGCGTCGTGGAGTACATCGGGTACGGCGGCGGGCGCGGACTGCCGCACGAGTGGCTCGCCTGGAGCGCCGCCGGCTACGCCCACCTGGTGATGGACACCCGGGGCCAGGGCAGCAACGGTTACCTGGTCGGCGACACCCCGGACCCGGACCCGGTCGGCCTGCCGCAGACTCCCGGCTTCATGACTCGCGGGCTCGGCGATCCGTCGTCGTACTACTACCGCCGGCTCTTCACCGACGCGGTCCGGGCCGTGGAGACCGCCCGGGAGCACCCCCGGGTCGATCCCGAGCGGGTGGTGGTGGCCGGCACCAGCCAGGGTGGTGGGATCAGCATCGCCGTCTCCGGCCTGGTCGACGGGCTCGCGGCGGTGATGCCGAACGTACCGTTCCTCTGCCACTACCGGCGGGCCACCGAGATCACCGACGCCTCGCCGTACCAGGAGTTGGTGACGTACCTGCGGACCCACCGGCACGACGTCGAGCGGGTCTTCCACACTCTCAGCTACTTCGACGGGGTCAACTTCGCCAGCCGGGCCACCGCCCCGGCGCTCTTCTCCGTCGCCCTGATGGACGCGGTCTGCCCGCCGTCGACGGTCTACGCCGCGTTCAACCACTACGGGGGCACGGAGAAGGAGATCACGGTGTGGCCGTACAACGGGCACGAGGGTGGAGCCGGTTTCCAGTTTCCCCGACAGGCAGACCTGCTCCGACGGCTCTTCGGTGCACAGGGCTAGCCCGGGGCGGAAGGTCGGCACGCCGGAGGTCGGCTACGGCGCCGCCTTCGACCGGCTCTTCGCGCGGGGTCGCGCCGCGCTGCTGGCCGGTACGAACCACTGCGACTCCCCGCCGGTCGACGGTGGCCGGTGGGGGCTGTCGGTGGTGCTGCCACCGGATCCGGCGTGCGCCGCCCGGCTCGCCGTCGAACTCGGCGAGGACGCCTGGTTCGAGGCCGACTTCGCCCGGGACATCTGGTACGCCACCCTGGTGCACTTCACCGCGCCGCTGCGCGATCCGGTCGCCCTGGTCGACTGGGTGGCCGCGCGGCGCGGTGCCGACCTCGGTGACGCGGTCGTCAACGCGGCCGAACTGCTGCGCTTCCGGTTCAACGGGCGCCAGCCGGTACGGGTGCCGCTGGCCAGCGCGCCGTTCGGCGCCGGTACCGGATAGCCCGCCCGGCCCGGCCCCGCCGACCGGAGCGGCTCGCTCTCTGTGTGCGGACTGCCCGATCAAGACGCGGTGCCGGGAGTACGCCCGGGAGGCCGGAGAGGAATACGGGGTGTGGGGCGGGGAAGGGCCGGTAGAGCGGTGATGCGGCGCCGCCACCGGGCGGTAGCGGTCCGACCGAGCCGGAGCGGAACGCGCGGATTGTCGAGCTGCGGGCCGCCGGGATGAGTCTCCGGGGGATCGCCGAACAGATGGGCATCAGCAAGGACACCGTTTGGGGGGGTGGTGGTCCGAAGCGCCACCGGGTAGCCCAGCCCGTGTAAACGACGCACCCCGGACCGCCGTTGCTGGCGACCCGGGGTGCTTTCGTATTCGGTTCGACTAGGCGACGCCACGCACCGCCGAGACCAGATCACTCAACCGGGCGTACCCCCGCGCCTCGGTGGCCATGTCGGACGCTCCCGGAAGCGTCTCGGCCAGCGGGGTTGCGACCGATTCCGCCCCTTGGATGAAGAGCCCTTGCGGATTCACCACCCGGAAGTAGTCGGCTTCCTCCGGGGTCGCCTCGTCCGTGCCCTGGCCGGGCGCCGGGTCACTCTTCTTTCGCAGCACCCATACCGCCTGGTGGCCGACCGGCATTGCCCCTTTCAGGTCAGCCAGCGTCACCCCATCGAACTCCACCGTCAGTTCGTCGGCGAACTGCGGCGCCAGCGTGCCAGCCAACACGGTTGGCCGGATGACTACGCCGATGTACGGATGATCTCCCCCCTCGGTGCGAAGCACGCGCGTCTCCGTCACCCGAAGAACGGTGCCGACGACTACCACGGACGCCGCCCGTACGCCCTGAGCCAGGGTCCGGTAGTGCTCGACGAAGAGCCCTTCAAACCGGAACGAGCCGTAGAACGCTTCCGCCTTCCGGTCGTACGCGTCCAGGACCGCACCCTCCGCTGTCGCCGCCGAGTCTGCGACCGTCGCCCGGCTCGGTTGACCCGCTTCCTTGGCGCACGCCGCCAGCGGCGCGACCACCGCGACCGCGCTCACGAGTGCCACCAGGCCCCCAATCCGTAACGTCTTCATGAATTGACCCTTTCCCTGACGTACCTACATGATTCGACGCGCCATCTCGCCGGCCGGCTCCCGGCCGGGCGGGACGATTTCGGGGGATCAGTAGTGGCCGTTGATGTGCGCCCGGTCGTGCGCGTTCAACGTCTCCGGGTAGCTACCCACGTTGTTCATGCAACTGGTCGTGTCGGTTGCGTGCCGGAGCCCGACCGTGTGCCCGATCTCGTGACATGCGGTTGCGCGCCGGTTCGCCTCGGCGCTGAAATAGGTTGCGTACGACGCGTTGTACTTGAGCGTCTGCCCTCGACACCACCGGTTCGGATGCGACCCGCCCGTCCCCGTGTTGTTGGTCGGACAATCGACGCGCGCATACCACCCGTTGACGCCATAGGGCTCATCCTGAACGAGTACATCCGGGTAGCTGTCGGAGCCGTCGGTGTAGGCAACCAGGTCAGTCGGGTTGTACTGGTTGTCGCGCGCCCACCCGTGGGACGACTGCATCCCATTGATGTCTTCATCGCCAATCCAGTTGATCACGTGATAGATGTTGTTGGCGACGCTGACGCAAGCGGTCGTTGACCCTGTGTCGCAGATCGACCCGAAGTTGGTTGCGTGTGCCGGTGGTGCGACCACCACAGCGCCGAGCGGGAGCGCCAGAACCAGGGCGCCGAGCGCCGCGACTCTCCGCGCGACTGAGGTTGGACTGATCACGGGGACTCCAATCCGTGAGGGGAGGGAAGTCGAGCGATCCGAGGCGGACCGTTCGACCAGCGCGCCCGGCCCCGGCCGTCGTCGTGGGGGAAGTGAGCGGGTTGACGACGAACCGGGGCCGAGCCGCCGGCCCACGGGACGCTCAGTGGCGCCGGGGAACCCAGTAGAGGATCTGGCCGACGATCATCGCGGGGTGTCGATCGGGCAACGCCTCCAGGGCGTTCGCCAGGTGTGCAGCGAGGTACACCATGAGCCCCACCCGGTCACCCCCGAAGCCGACCAGCAGTGCCCGCCGCGCGTCCGAGCAGGGCCAATCGTGCTCGCACTCCCGGCAGGCGTACCGGTCCCCGGGAAGGTGTTGCCCGGGCGCCTTGGCCGCTTCCGCCGCCGCGCGTCGCCGCGCGGCCCGTGCCCAGCGCTCCCACGGCCCGATCACCGGTCAGACCCGTTCGTGTTCGTTGTGCCGGGCGCGCTCCTCCCCGGCCGGGGTGAGGTGACCGGGCCGCCCGTACTGCCACGTAGGCCACTCCCGGGTGGGGCCGTTCCATCCGTCGTGTCGGCTGTTCGGGCGTGGGGGTGTGGGTCGGGGTGGCGGGGGTGGGGGCGGGGGGTTCGGCACCGGTACCGGGTCCATCCAGGCCCGGGACTCCCGGGCGATCTTCGCCTCGGTCGTAGCGGTCCGGACCGCCCGCCGGAAGGCGTGCCGGCCGATCGGCCCCACCTCCGGGGCGTACGGCCGGAGCACCAGCTCGATCGAGTCCGGACAGCGCCAGCGGAAGCCGCATCGGCAGTACAGCCAGAGTCGCCACCAGGCCCGGCGGTGCGCATTACGTATCCGTCTCATGTGTTGCCCTCCCGTTCTGGCAGACAAGGGGAGGGGCGGCGCCATGGCTCCAGTTCCAGCACCGCCCCCGTTGACGGAGGGGGCCCACCCAACGGGGCAGAAGGGGAACCCGCCCCGAGGCGTCTGGGTGGGTCCGGGTTGCGAGCCACGTACCCTCCGTCGACATCCACCCTGGACTGTGACGGCGCGGTGACGGAAGATGAGCGGGGTGACTGTCCGATGATGGCGGGCCGCCCGTTTGACCACCCGGGGTGATAATCGTGAATGACCAACCGGCGTCGCTTCCGGCCCGCCTTCGGGAGCTGCGCACTGGACGGAAGCTGTCTCAGGAACGGCTGGCCGCTGCCGTCGGCGTGGCGAAGGCGACCGTTCAGGCTTTCGAGTCGGGGAAGCTGATACCGCAGGAAGGCACAGCGCAGCGCCTTGACGAGGTGTTCGGCACCGGCAACGAGCTTCAAGGGCTGGCGCGGACTGCGCACGAAGACTTGCGCCCATGGCTGCGCCCGTGGGTCGAGAACGAGCGCCGGGCAATCCTACTGCGATCTTGGCAACCGCTTGTGATTCCGGCGCCGCTACAGCGCGAAGCGTATATGCGAGAGATGTTCGCGGCCGTCCCCTCGAACGCGGGGAGGGTAGAGGATCTAGTCGCGGATCGGCTGGCCCGGCAAGCGACCGTCCTGGACCGTGATCCGCCGGTGACGATCTCGTGCATCATCGCGGAATTCGCGCTTCGTCGCGGTTCGCGCGACGTGATGAAAGATCAGCTCGGGTACCTCGCCGACATCGGACACAAGCCAACCGTGACGGTGCGTGTGCTCCCGGATGCCCTCGGAGGGCTGCACGCTGGCCTAGGCGGTCCGATCTCGATAGCGACCCTGGCCGACGGCCGGCGAGTCTCATACCTGGATGACCAGCTACAGGGCAAGGTGGCAACCTCGGCACGGGATGTCGGGGAGTTAGAGCTATCGTGGGAGGCGATCAACGGCCTGGCGATGGCGGCCGACCAGAGCAGAGACCTAATCTTGGAGCTACTGAATGAACACAAGTGACGCCCCAGCCTGGCGGAAGTCCACGCGTTCCGGTGGAGACTCAAACTGCGTAGAGGTTGCCGACAACCTTCCCGGCCGGGTACTCGTCCGGGACACCAAGGACCGGGACGGCGGAACGCTGGCGTTCGCCCCGGAGAGTTGGCGAGCCTTCGTCACCCTGGCGAAGTCGCACGGCTGACGGACCGGCCGTACACAGCCCTGAAACGACGAAAAGCCCCGGCCCATGGGTAAACCATGGGTCCGGGGCGTCTTCGTCTTCTGGCGTGTGCTCAGTGGGTCAGGTGACCCGGGGGATGAACTGGGTGGAGTCGTCGGCGGACAGGTCCGCCAGGTACGCGGCCTCCCCGGTCTCCTCGGGGGTCGGAGGCGCCATCGCTAGCACCTCCTCGACGGCCGCCTCAGCCTGGCCGGCCGGAGTCACCCTCGCTCGGCTCACCAGGGTCAGCGCCGTCAGGATCAGCCCGACCAGCACTGTCAGATCCACGTCCGCCGCTTTCCTCCGGCCATCCGTGCGCAAGGATGGTCTGGAATTCACGGGAGGAATCGATGGACTCCGACAGCGTCGACCCTGGCCGCCCGGCGGAGCCGCTGCCCGCCGAGTTCGGCTCGACCGAACGGAACGCCGACGGCGGCGACCGGGCCAGCCCACTGTCGCCGGTGCCCACCTCGCCCAACCTGGTCACCGACTCGGTCATCGCCCGACCGTTGCAGGAGCGGATGCGGTCCTCGGGCGAGGAGCCGATCGGCGTGGTGATCGAGCTGCGTACCCGCCATCTGGGCGGGGTGCGCGGGGCGCAGGCCCGGATCCGGGAGCTGATCCGGGAGGTCGCCGGTGTCGAGACGCCGGTCTGGCCGATCGGCTCGTACGTCAGCAGCGCCCTGACCGCCGCACAGATCCGCGCCCTGGTGGCCGCCGACGCCGAGGAGGCCGAGGAGGTCGCCCAGGAGCAGGCGGAGGCCGGAATGGCGGAGCAGGACCCAGGCTCCGGCCAGGCCCCCGAGGAGCCGTCGGCGTCGACGGTCGGCGCCGGGCCCGCCCCACGGTCGGCGATCCACCGGATCTGGCCCAACTTCGAGGTCCAGCCGCTCATCCACCGCTCCGTGGTGACCACCAAGTGCCAGGCGGCGCACCGCGCCTTCAACGCGTACGGCCAGGACATCGTCTGGGCGGTGCTCGACTCCGGCATCGACGAGGGGCACGCGCACTTCCATCGGCACGGCAACCTGGCGCTGACCCCGCCGCTGGCGCACCGCTCGTTCATCGGGGACAGCGACGCCGAGGCGACGAGGGACCTGGCCGGGCACGGCACGCACGTGGCCGGGATCCTGGCCGGTGAGCAGATCGTCGGCGAGAACGAGAGTCCGCTGACCGCCGCCGCCTTCTACCAGCCGGACGTGGGGGACCTGCGTACCGAGCGGATGCACCTGCGCGCGGTCAGCGGGATGGCGCCGCGTTGCCGGCTGCTCTCCTGCAAGATCCTCCGGGACGACGGCTCCGGCGACATGGCGGCGGTGCTGGCCGCGCTGGAGTACATCCAGGAACTCAACGACTACGGCCGGGAGCTCCTGGTGCACGGGGTCAACCTGTCGGTGGGCTATCCGTTCGACCCGACCTGGTTCGCCACCGGTCTCAGCCCGATCTGCCGGGAGGTCGACCGGCTGGTACAGTCCGGCGTGGTCGTGGTGGCGGCGGCCGGCAACACCGGGTACGGCTACGTCATCGACGCCGGTGGCCGGCGGATGCGTACGGCGTTCGACCTGACCATCAACGACCCGGGCAACGCCGAACTGGCGATCACGGTCGGCGCCACCTCCTGCCGGCCGCACGCCTCCGGCGTCTCCTACTTCTCCTCCAAGGGCCCCACCGGGGACGGTCGGGCCAAGCCGGACCTGGTGGCGCCCGGCGAGCGGGTGATCAGCGCCGGTGCCGGCCGACTGCTGGAGCAGGCGCTCAGCAGCGTGCCCGGCGCGACCTACGTGGAGAACTCCGGTACCTCGATGGCGGCACCGCACGTCTCGGGCGTGGCGGCCGCGTTCATGTCGGTGCACCAGGAGTTCATCGGCCGCCCGCACCGGGTCAAGCGGGCGCTGCTCGACTCCGCCACCGACCTCGGTCGGGACCCTTCGTTCCAGGGTCGCGGGCTCGTCGACGCGATGCGGGCCCTCCAGTCGGTCTGACCACTCGCTCCCGGATGAGGTGCAGATGCAGTTCCCGTACGCCGAGGTGGAGATCCGGTCCACCGGTGCGATCCACGACAACAACCAGCGGCGGGCCGCGGTGGAACTGGTCGCCGCCTGCGGCGCCACCGACGTACTCGTGCTCTGCCACGGCTGGAACAACGACATCCCGCAGGCCCGCCGCCTCTACCAGCGGCTCACCGACAACCTGGCGGCGGTGCGCCCGGCGGTACCCGGGGCGGAGTCCCGGACCCTGGCCGTGGTCGGCGCGCTCTGGCCGTCGATCCGCTGGTCGGACGAGGACGAGGTGGCCGGCGGCGGGGTCGCGGTCGGCGACGAGGCGGTCGCGCTGATCGGGGCCATCGCGACCCGGGTCGAGGACCCGGCCCGGGCAGCCCTGCTGACCCGGCTGGTGCCGAGGCTCGCGGACTCGGCCGAGGCCCGGCAGCGCTTCCTCGACGCCCTGCGGGAGCAGATCCCACCCGGGCCGGCCGAGCCGTTCTCCGGCGCTGTGGGGGTGGACGAGGATCCGCCGCCGGCGGCGCTGCTGCACGGAGACGCGGAGACGGTCTTCGAGGCGGTTGGCGGCCCCGAGGTCGACTTCGGGCGACCGGAGCGGACCGGCGGCGCGGCCGGCTTCGGCTTCGACCTGGACAGCGTGCTGGCCAAGGCGCGCGGGGTGTTGAACGTGACCACCTACTACACGATGAAGGACCGGGCCGGGAAGGTCGGCTCCGGCGGCATCGCCACGCTGCTGTCCGAGCTGGCCCGGGCATCCGCGTCGGGCGTACGGCTGCACCTGGCCGGTCACTCGTTCGGCGCCCGGGCGCTGGCCGCCGCCGCGGTGCGGCACCCCCGGCTGCACTCCTGCACTCTGCTGCAGGGCGCGTTCAGCCACCACGCCTTCGCGGTGAACTTCAACGGTCGGGGCGAGAACGGGCTGTTCCGGTCGCTACTGGCCGATCGGCAGATGACCGGACCGATGTTGGTCACGCACACCGTCAACGACCGGGCGGTCGGCCTGGCGTACGCGGCGGCGTCCCGGCTCGCCCGGCAGGCCGGCGCCGGGCTGGGCGACGCCAACGACCCGTACGGCGGAATCGGTCGAAACGGGGCGCTGAAGACACCCGAGGTGGTCCAGCCCTGCGTCGATCTGCTGGAGGTGGGCGGCGGCTACCAGTTCCGGCCGGGTCGGGTGTTCAACCTGAAAGCGGACAGGTTCATCCGCTCGCACGGCGACGTCAGCGGTCGACAGGTCGTCTACGCTCTGTACTCTGCGATCAGCAGCTGACGACCTGCGCCTCCCGCAGCGGCGGTGTCGAGCCCGCATCGGAAGCTCGAAACCCGGTCGTCTTTTTGATTGGCTCGGCCACCGGTGGGTACGGTCCGCGCTGTACCCCTGACGGGTTCGGTGACCTTGGAGGCGCCATGACGGACGGTCCGTTGGACGATCAACGGACGGAGACACAGTATGGACCCCTGTTGCTCGAGGCGGACTTCGACGCGGAGCAGGTGGCCGACGTACGGCGGGCGCTGACCGAGTGCCTTCTCGGAGCCGGCCTGGGCGGGGATCGGCTGGACGACTTCGTGACGGCGGTCAACGAGGCGATGACCAACGCGGTCCGGCACGGCGGCGGCCGAGGAGAGCTGCGGTTCTGGCGGCGGCGGCACCTGGTCTGTGAGGTCCGGGACCACGGGAGCGGCTTCGGCGACCCGGTGCCGGCCATCCCCGCCAGCCGTCCCCGGCCGTCCGCCGGTGGCGGGATGGGGCTCTGGCTGGCCCACCAGCTCGCGGACTCGATCGAGGTGCGCAGCGGCACCGACGGTGTCCGGGTACGGCTGACCATGGCCGTCACGGATCCGGCCGACGTACCGCCGGCCCCCGGCTGGGGCGCGGCCGGCCCCGGCGGTCCGGGGCCGGCCTGGCCCGGCGACGCCGGGTAACCCCCGACCTGGTAACCAAACGGCTGAGTCCGCATAAGGGAGAACGCTGTGGTAGCCCGGGGTGGGATTCCCCCGGGCTACTCAGCGATCAGCCCCCGTCGCCACTCAACGGTCAGCCCCCGTCTGCTTCACCTCCGGCATCGCTCAGCGATCCGGGATAGGCCTTACCACCTGATCTCGCCGAAGATTCGCCTGGCTTGGACCACGGTGCCTCGCACGTTGCCTGTCAGGGTGCCGCCGGTCTGGACCAGATGACCCGCGACGTTTCCGTTGGTGACTGAACCGCCGATTTGGTGCAGGTTTCCGTAAACGTTGCCATTGACGGTGGCGTTGATCAGGGTCACGTTGCCGTAGACGTCGCCGTTCACTGTTCGGTTCATGATGACGCTGATGTTGCCCTTGCTCAGCGACACCAGTTTTTCGGCAGAACCGGCCGCCGCGCCAATGCCGCCGGCGCCGGCGGCCGAGCCGACACTCGCGGCGCCGGAGACGGCACCGACCACCGCCGTGCCGCCGGCTATCGTGGCCACACCTACGGCCGTTCGCCCGGCACCCCGGAGGATGTTGTCGATGATGTTGCGCTGCGGGTGCCCGGGATTGGTTCTCCGCTGCGGATCGCGGCGGATGTGCGGGGACTTCTTGGGCTCCGGGCGGCTCTTCTTCGGCCGCTTGGCGCTCTTCTTCCGACTATTCCCGTTATCCCCGCCCTCGTTCCATTTCTTCTCCTTTTTCCTGTTCTTGGTGGACTTTCTGGGCAGTTTCGCGGCCCGGGCCGCGATCTTCACCACCTTGTCCGCGACCCACCTCGCGCTCTTCACGGCCACGGTGATCCACTCTTTGACGAACTTGAAGACGATGCGGAGAACCTGATAGGAAATGAGCACGAGGCGCTCGATGCTCTTCACGATCTGTCCGAGTGGCGGGATCTTCTTGATCACCTCATAGGTTTTCCGCACCCAGCGCCAGACCCTCTCCCAGCGGTACTCGACGACCATCTTCACCCTCATCTTCTTCACCATGCGGGTGGAGATGACCCATCGCTCACCGTCGGGGTCGGCGTACGTCGCCGGGTTGTTGTTGGCGTAGGCGTAGCTGTTGAGTTGCTGCGGATCGGACAGGTCGACGATCGGGTCGACGGAGATGAACCGGCCCAGGGACGGGTCGTAGTCGCGGGCCCCGAGATGGACCAGCCCGGTGTCCGGGTCCGCGGTGCCACCGACGAAGCTCTTCTGACCGGGCCAGCCGGCCGGCGTGGCACCACGGGCCTCGCCGTACGGGGTGAACCGGCGCCGCTTCACCTCCTGGCTGGCGGCGTCGATGGCGATCTCCGGCGTGCCGTGGTGGTCCATCGCCAGCCAGTGCAGCTTGTCGTCGGCGGAGGTGCGTACGGCGACGGTGCGGCCGTTGAAGTTGTAGTAGCGGGTGCCGGTCACCGTGCCGTTCGGGGCCAGATGCAGCTCGGTCTCGCCGAGGTAGAGGGTGGTGCCGTTGGAGTCGCGGCGGATGAGCCGGTTGCCTCCGGCGTCGTAGAGGAAGCTGGTGGTGACGCCGTTCTTGGTGATGCTGGCGATGTTGCCTTCCGGGTCCCAGCTGATGGCCTGCTGGGCGGTGCCCTTCTTCCGGGTGGTCATGTTCCCGGCCGCGTCGTAGCCGAAGTCCTCGACCAGCTGGCTGCCGTCCGGGCCGGTGGTGGTCACCTTGCTGACCGCGTGCGGCTTCGGCTGTCCCGTCGCCGGGTAGGTGTAGGCGCTCGTGGTCTTGGTGCCGTTCGGGTTGGTGCGGGTTTCCGACGTACGGTTGCCGGTCTTGTCCAGGGCCCACGAGTGCCAGTACGGCGCCGGGCCGCCCAGCCCGGCGGCGGTCGGCGCCGCCGCACAGTCGCCGGAGCCCGGTGTCCACGCCTCGGTGGCCCGGCGCAGGTAGTCGTACCGGAAGCACTGGGTCTCCTCGGCGCCGGGCGCCCGCTCGGCGATCGACGTGACGTTACCGGCCTGGTCATACTTGAACGCCACGTCGGCGATCACCCCTGGTGCGGTGTCCCGCTCGACCACCGCACGGGAGAGCCGGTGGGTGCCGTACTCGTACCCGTACCCGAGCTTCACCGCCTTGCCGCCGGCCGACAGCCTCAGCTCGCGCACCTCACCGAACTGGGTGTAGGCGGTGCCCGTGACGTAGGTGTCCGCTCCGCTGAGGGTCACCGGCAGACCCAAGCGGTCGTAGCCGATGGCGAGACTCTCCTCCGGCAGCCCGCCAACCGCCGGTAGGCTGGCCGTCGCCACGTCGCCGTTCACCTTGAACGTGCTGGTGAACTCGTAGCTGCCGGCGAGGCCCTGCTCGTTGCGCGGAATGGTGTAGCGGGTGGCGGTCACCCGCCCGGCGGCATCCAGATCAGCCAGCGACGTCGTGTACTCGTTGCCGTCGACGTACCTGCTGGCGGAGGTCTGGTAGCCGAGGGCCGGCTTGCCGTTGACCGGCGTGTCGTAGGTCCAGCCGATCCGCTTGGGCCCGCTCGGTGATCCGTCGTGCGTTCCGGTCCGCCGGCCGAGGAGGTCGTAGGTGTGCGCCAGCTTCAGTTCGCGCGCGTCCTTCTCAGTGAGCAGTTCCCCGGCGTCGTCGTAGGTGTACTCGGTCACGCCCCGGTCCGGCTCCTCGGCCCGGGTCATGAAGCCCCGCAGGTCGTAGGAGTACCGCCACACGTTCCCGGCCGGGTCGGTGACGGCTTGCAGCTGCCCGCGCCGGTTGTAGGTGTACTTCGTCGCGTCGTACGGGCCGGTCGGGGCATTGCCATGGTACTGACGCAGCTCGACCAGCCGGCCCTCCGCGTCGTAGAGCTCGGTGGTCGGGGTATCCCCGTCCAACGGATCGGTGTCGTGCCGGTTGTGGGTGAAGGTGTGCGTGGTCCGCCACCGCTCCACCCCCTCGATACGGAAGATGACCTCCCTCGGTCGCTCGCTCTCGTCGTACACCGTCACGATCTGCGCCGGCACCCGGTCCTCGTCGGCTATGAGCACGGTCGGCCCGGGTGGAGCGTCGTTGTAGTAGGGGCCGTTCTCCTTGACCAGCAGGCCCCGTGAGTCGTAGACGGTGTCGGAGACGAGCCGGCCTCCGCCGGGCGCCGGTGCCTGGGTCTGGCGGGGCCGCATCAGCCCGTCGTAGAGCTCGTACTCGGTGTCGTAACCGCCGTCCGGCAGCAGCGTCCTGGTGGTGACCACGTTGGCCCCGTCGCGGCGCACCAGGTAGCTGTACTCCGCACTGGGGCTCTGCGTCGGGTCCCGGCCGGGAAGCCAGAGCTTGGCCAGCCGCCCGTGCGGGTCGTACCTCATCTCGGTCCGGCGCCCGTTTGCGTCCACGGTGGATCTTTCCAGCCCCCAGGCGGGCTCTAACGTGGTCGTACTCACGTGCCCGAGCGCGTTGGTGGCCTTGACCTGGGTGAGCGGTCCGCTGGTGGCGGGGGTGTACGCGACCGTCGAGCGGGCGCCCTTGGCGTCGATCGTCTCGGTCACCCGGCCGTGTACGTCGTACCGGGCCTGCACGACGGTGACATATCGTGGCACGTCGCCGGAGTAGCCGGACAGCTCCTCCACCTTGGTCAGGACGCCACGGGTCGGAACGGCGCCGAGGGTGGTGTTGTTGCCGTCGTAGTAGTAGCGGATGTCGACCATGGCGTGATCCGGGTACGTGGGGGTCTTGTCGCAACCGACGGTGACGGTCTGGATCCGGTACGGCGCGTCGATGATCCACGCGGACTCGTTCGACGCGTACCAGTAGCGGGTGCAGGTGTCGTCGTCCGGATCGTCCACGTCGCTGAGGTCGGTGACCTGGGTCAGCAGTCCGTCGTCGCTGTAGATGTGCTCCGCCCCGTTGGTCTGCCACTGGCCGGCACCGGTGGCCTTGCTCTGCCGTACCGCGGACTCCTCCAGCTGGTACGACCGGGTCGTGCCCCAGCTGCGGCTGCGCGTCGCGGTCGGCGCGGACAACCACGGGTCGACGGTCTCCTTTTCCTGCACCGCGTTACCGGCGCCGTAGGTGACGATCTCCCGTGCCGTGCCGGCGAGCGGGTCGGCGTCCGGAATGCCCTGTACCAGCACGTGCTTCGTGTCACCGGCGGCGGTCCGGTCGCCGTCCATGCCGCGGAAGTACAGCGACTCGGTGACGCTCTGGACACCGCCCGGACTGCCCTTGTGCATGCGGACCCGGTCGTAGCCGCGCCACTGCGACCAGGTCTTGTACTTGTCACCGACCATGCCGTCCCTGTCGTCGTAACGCCACGCCGGCTTACCCGGATACTCGATCCGGGTCACCGCCGGCAGCAGGCCGGTCGTGCGATCCGCCTCGGTCACCTGGGTCACGACGTACTTGTTGAACCAGTCCTCCCGATCCTTGGTTTCGCCCTCGGGGGTCCAGCGCACGGGATGGCAGCGTTTGTCGTTGTCGTCCGGCGTCGGCAGGTTCGACGGCGCGACGCACTCCTGCGGCGTGTACTCCACGGTGATCTCGCCGCCCGAGTCGAGGCTGATCTTCCTCATCCGCATCCAGTTCATCGGCGGGACGTAGTCGTTGCCGTCCACCCGGTTGTGCATCGGCACCCCGTCGAAGCTGATCTCCGGCAAGGTCAGCTCGTCACCCACGTGGCCCGTGTTGCGGATCGACGCCAGCCACATTCCGGCCCGGGTGCCGTCCCCGGGGTTCGGGTACGAGTGCGTCAACTCCCACGAGTCCACCGGCTGGTACGCCGAGCCGTTCCACACCTTCGTGGTGACCGTCTTCAGCCGGTTCTGGGTCCAGAACGTCGGAGTGAACTTGTTGTTGCAGTTCGTCTTGCTCGTGCACGCCTGGTTCCACGGCACGTCCGGCCAGTTGGCCGGCTGCGCCGACGTGCACGTCGTGCCGGGGATGCACCGGCCGGCCGTGGTGAACTCCACCCGGCCGACGGCCGGCGTCGTGTAGACCTCACCGTCCCGCTGCCCGTAGTCGATCCGCTTGAGGTAGCCACCGCGCACGTAGGATGACACCTTGGTCGCCGTGTTGTTGCGGGCGTAGTAGTTCGTCTCCTTCTCGTAGAACAGGCTCATCGTGTTGCCGTGCCGGTCGACGACGTAGTCCAGGTTCCACCGCCACGCCTGCGCCTCGCAGACCGAGGCGTCGAACGTCGACTTCCGGCACGGCTCGCCGGCGTGGTTGCCGTACACCGGAACCGTCCACACCGAGTTGGTGACCGGGTCCCCGCTCGTCCAGCCGGTTGTCAGCTTGTGCTTGCCGAAGTAGTACTGGGTGCCGCTCCGGCTGGTGATCCGCCAGTACTCGCCGTCGTTGTCGTCGTTGTCGCCGCCGGTCAGCAGCTCCACCTTCGACCCGTCGTCGAGGCGGGGCTTCCACGTCCCGGTCGCGTCGTCGCGGACCAGTTCGCCCCCGCGACCGTTCATCACCACGTACGCGTTACCGGCGCTCTTCGGCGCGGTGGTCGAGCTGTCCGAGGCCCAGCACAGGTCGCCGGTCTTGCGGCCGCTGTTGTTGCCGCCGGAGGTGTCGTCGGCGCAGGACTTGTACCGCCGCTCGATGTAGCCGCCCGGATCGAACTCGAACCCCTCACCCACCCAGGACGGCTGGTTGTTGGTCGACGACCCGCGGCCGTCCACGTTGCCGCTGGAGTAGGTCAGGCTCATCTGCGGCTCCGGCCCACCCAACCCGGGCGGCGCGTCCATCGGGTACTCCCAGGAGAAGTCGCCCGACGAGGTGCCCACCGACCACGTCGAGGACGGGGACAGCGTCGACGCCGCGTAGGAACCGGCGCCGGACGACGCGCCCGCCATCACCGCGTACAGTGCGCCGGCCCGGCCAGCGGGCACCGTCACGGTACCGGTGAGCCGACCCGAGCCGTTGTTGCGAGTGGGGATCGGCGTGGCGGCACATTCGGTGCGCTCCGGAGTGGACAACGCACATTCCGGTAGGGACACCAGGCGCAGCCGGACCGCCCAGTCACCGCCGTACGCGTTGGCGAAGCCGGAGTAGTCCACCTCCAGTCCGACCTGACCGCTGGCCGCCACCGCATCGGTGCGTCTCACCCGCAGCGGCAGCCGATCCTCCTGGCGCGGCAGCATCTCCACGGCGACCCGGCCGGGCGCCTTGGCGCCCCCGGACACCGAGACCGGGAGGCTGCCCGCCTTGACCGGACCGGTGCCCAGGGAGACCTCCGCCGCCCCGACGGACGGCCACGAGACCCTGGGCGTGGAGCGTAGCGCCAGCTTGTCGTCGAGCCCCGGGGCGGGTTTCGGCGCCGTCACGGACCTGCCCGGCACCGACGGTTCCCGGGCCAGCGACACCTCGGTCGCCTCGGAGCGCGACGGAGGTATCACAGCGACCATCGGGGCCACCATCACGGCTGCGGTCACCATGGCGATGTAGCGGGTACGCATGAGGGTCACGCTCCACTCGGCAGGTCGAACAGCTGGTCGATGGAGGGACGCCCAGGTGTCGCCCGCAGCGCCCTTTTCAGCCTTCTGGTGCCATCAACCACACGGCTAGGTAAGGGTCGCAGCGACCTGCACACCTTCTGCACACCGTGAGACTCGGCAACTCCCCACCCGCCCGCGGCCCGTCGATGTCTTGTTGACCTTGGTCGCCGCACCCGGAAGTGTGATCGGTGTTTCGCTGTCCCGATTCGGAAGGCACCGACATTGTTCAGATCCGACCGCTCCCACCGAGCCCGTAAGCTGCTTGCCTCGTCGGCTGTCGGCCTCACGCTGGCCCTGGTCGCCGGCGCCACCCCGGCCGTCGCGCATCCGTCCGCCGGTACCGCGCCGACGATCTCGACGGTGCCGGGCATCCTCGCACCCGGGGTGACCTACCGGGAGTTCACCCGGCCGACCGCCGGAGTCGAGGTGCCGCTCCATCTCGTCGAGGTGGATCTACGCAACCCGCTGGTCACGGTCGACCTGATCACGGCGGGTGCGGTCACGGCCCGGGAACCGATCTCCGAGCAGGCCGACGAACGACGGGCGATCGCCGCGGTGAACGGCGACTTCTTCAACATCAGCAACGCCCAGCCCGGGGTCGAGGTGACCGGATCAGCGGTCGGCCCGGCGATTTCCGGCGGGAACGACCTGAAGGCGGCCGTACCGAACGGGCAGCGGTTCGGCCCCGGGCTGCCACCGGGTACCGCCACCTCCGACGTCCTCGGGGTCGGGGTGGACCGGGTCGGCCGGCTCGCGCGGGTCGGCCTGACCGGCACCTTCTCGGCCGGCCGGGAACGTTTTCCGGTCACCGGCTTCAACCAGTACGCCCTGCCGATGGGCGGGGTCGGGGTCTTCGACAGCGACTGGGGCACCGTCTCCCGTAAGCGGTCCACCTGCGGCACCGACACCAATCGCGCCGCGCCGTGCAGCATCGACACGTACGAGCTGAGCGTCCGGCACGGCCGGGTGGTCCGGACCGGCACGGAGCCGGGTGCCGGGGCGATCGCCCGGGACACCGTGGTGCTGGTCGGCCGGGAGCAGGGCGCCGAGACGCTGCGCCAGTTCGAGGTCGGCGACCGGGTACGCGTCGACTACGACCTGGTGCCGGACACCCGGATGCCGTTCCGGTTCGCGGTCGGCGGGTTCCCGATCCTCCGGGACGGCGAGCCGCTGGCTGGGCTGGACGGACGGACCGCCGCCATCCGTACCGCCGCCGGGGTCAGCGCGGACGGTCGTCGCCTCTACCTGCTGGCCGTGGACGGCGCCGGCCCCGGCCTGACCATCCTCGACCTGGCGCTGACCCTGCGTGAGCTGGGCGCCGCCAGCGCGGTCAACCTCGACGGCGGCGGGTCCACCACCCTGGTCACCCGGACCGTGACCGAGCCCGCCGTCGAGGTTCGGAACCACCCGTCCGGCGGCGCGGAACGGCCGGTGCCGAACGGCATCGGAGTCTTCTCCCGGCTGGGCTGACCGGCGGCCAGCGCCGGCTCCGGATCGGCTCCCCACCCGCCTTCCTCCGGACGCTGGGCTCCGGTCAGCGTCGCGGCACCGCGTCGGCGACCGCGCCGGGCACCGGCTGGTAGCCGGCCGCCCGGGTGCTGAACGTGCCCCGCCCCTGGCTCCGGCTGCGCAGCCGGGTGGCGTAGCCGAACAGTTCGGCCAGCGGCACGGTCGCGGTGACCACCACGGTGCCGGCCCGGGTGGTCGAGCCGGCGACCCGGCCGCGCCGGGCCGCCAGGTCGCCCAGCACCGCACCGACGGCGTCCTCCGGAACGGTCACCGTCACCTCGACCACCGGTTCCAACAGGACCACCTCGCTGGCGGCCAGCGCCGCGCGCAGCGCGAGCCGGCCGGCGGTACGGAACGCCAGCTCCGAGGAGTCCTTGACGTGGGTGGCACCGTCGGTCAGGGTGACCCGCAGCCCGATCACCGGGTGGCCGCCGAAGGGCCCGTCGGCGAGCGCGTCCCGGCAGCCGGCCTCGACCGCCCGGACGTACTCCTTCGGGACCCGGCCACCGACGACCGTCGAGGCGAACTCGAACTCCGGTACCTCGCCACCGCCAGTCGTCGGGTCGGCGTCCAGGGGTGTCACGTCGAGCACGACGTGCGCCCACTGGCCCGCGCCGCCGTCCTGCTTGACGTGCCGGTACACCAGTCCGGAGACGCCACGCAGGACGGTCTCCCGGTACGCCACCTGCGGCCGGCCGACGACCACCTCCAGACCACGGTCCTGACGGATCTTCTCCACCGCCACCTCCAGGTGAAGTTCACCCATCCCGGAGAGCACGGTCTGGCCGGTCTCCGGGTCGGTCCGGACGGCCAGCGACGGATCCTCCTCGACCAGCCGGGCGAGTGCCGAGGCCAACCGTCCGGCGTCGGCGCTCCGGCGCGCCTCGACTGCGACCGAGACCACCGGGGCGGCGGCGGTCGGCGGTTCGAGCAGCAGCGGCGCCTCGGTGGCGCAGAGGGTCGCGCCGACCCGCGCCGACTTCAGCCCGACCACCGCGACGATGTCGCCGGCCACCGCCCGGTCCACCTCGGTGTGCCGATCGGCCTGGACCCGCAGGATCCGGCTGATCCGCTCGGTACGCCCGGTTCCGGCGTCCCGCACCACGCCTCCCTTCTCGACGGTGCCCGCGTAGATTCGCAGGTAACTCAGCCGACCCGTGCCGGTCGAGTTGACCTTGAACACCAGGGCGGTGAACGGCCCCGCCGGGTCGGCGGGCCGCTCCCGTGGCTCGCCGCCGGGGGTGCTGCCGCGCACCGCCGGAACGTCCAGCGGCGACGGCAGGTAGTCGACGACCGCGTCGAGCAGCGGCTCGATCCCCCGGTTCCGGTACGCAGAGCCGCAGAGCACCACCAGGCCGTCCCCGGTACGGGTCAGGTCCCGCAGCACGCTCCGAAGCGACTCGGCGGACAGCGTCGACCGTTCGCAGTACTCCTCCAGCGCGGCCGGATGCCGCTCGGCGACCGTCTCGACGAGCGCTCGGCGGCGCCGCTCCGCCTCCCCGCACATCTCGTCCGGTACCGGCCCCTCGACGGGACGCTCGGCGCCGTCGGCCCAGACCAGCGAGCGCATGGTGACCAGGTCCACCAGGCCGGTGAAGCCCTCCTCCCGGCCGATCGGCAACTGCACCACCAGCGGGGTGGTCCGGAGCCGGTCGCGGATCGACCGGACCGCCGCGTCCAGGTCGGCGCCGGCCCGGTCCAGCTTGTTGACGAAGGCGATCCGGGGTACGCCGTGCCGGTCGGCCTGCCGCCACACCGACTCGCTCTGCGGCTCGACTCCGGCGACACCGTCGAAGACCGCGATCGCGCCGTCGAGCACCCGCAGGGCCCGCTCCACCTCGTCGGCGAAGTCGACGTGTCCCGGGGTGTCGATCAGGTTGATCCGGTGTCCGGCCCACTCGCAGCTCACCGCGGCGGCGAAGATCGTGATGCCGCGGCGACGCTCCTGGGCGTCGAAGTCGGTGACGGTCGTCCCGGCGTGCACCTCGCCGCGCTTGTAGGTGGCTCCGGTGGCGTAGAGGATCCGCTCGGTGGTGGTGGTCTTGCCGGCGTCGACGTGGGCGAGGATGCCCAGGTTACGCAGCCGGAACAGGGAGTGGGAAACGGTACGGTGCAGCTCGGTACGCACGGCCGATGGCCTCTCTGGGTGGTCTGTCGACTCTGACGGCGCGATTCCTCCGGACGCGCCCGGCCGGTACCCGGCCAGGCGGATCTCCCCGAGCCAGCCGCGCCAGCGGCAGCCGTCAGCGGCCAGCCCGTCAGCAGCAGCCGACAGCGGCAACTGACAGCGGCAACCGGCGGCCGACCTCGGCGACAGGACAGCCACGGCGACTGCGACGGCAGCCACGACAGCCACGGCCACAGCGATGGTCACGGCGGCGGCGGTGAGGGTCGGCGAACGGCTCAGGGATGCGTCACGGAACTCCGGTGCGGCCGCGCGGGCCGGCACCGGATGTCAGGAAGACGCCAGAATCACCCGGTGCAGCGACTGGGGAATGACGACAGCGGTGCGGTAGCGCACGGCCGGCTCCCCTCACTCGTCGTCGCACGCGTCCGGCCACGGACAGGCCAAGATCGCGCTGGGCTGGTCACGAGTGTACTTAACCGAGACTCCGCGCACAGCCCGGTTATCCGCCACCCGGTCACTCCAGCGGCGTCCCGGCCGTCGAGCCGGGGCGGGTCAACCACCGGTGCCCATCTCCTGCTGAGCCTTCTCCAGCGCCGCCGCGATCTCCGGCTCGCCGACCTGCTGCCCGCTGGCGATCTTGCCGAAGAGGTCCCGCATCAAACAGAACCGGCGCAGGCCAGCGCTCGGACGGGTACCGCTACTCGTCGGCCGCGTCGTGGGCGAGCAGCGCGAGCTGAATCCGGTTGTCGAGGTCGAGCTTGGCCAGCGCGCTGGAGACGTACGCCTTGACCGTGCCGACGGACAGGAACAGCCGGTCGGCGATCTCGCTGTTCGACAGCCCCTCCGCCACCGCGACGGCGACCGCCCGTTCCCGTTCGGAGAGCAGCCCGAACCGCTCCCGGGCCAGTTCGCGGCGCTGGTCGGGTCGGCGGTGCGGGACGGAGCCCGCGACGTGGTCGATCAGGGTACGGGCGACCGTCGGGGAGAGCACCGGCTCACCGGTGGCGGCCCGGCGCACCGCGTCGACGATCTGCTCCGGCGGGGTGTGCTTGACCAGGAACCCGGCCGCGCCGTTGCGGAGCGCGTCGAGGATCGTCGCGTCGGCGTCGAAGGTGGTCAGCACGATGACCTCCGGACGCTGCCCCGACCGGGCGGTGATCGCCCGGGTCGCCGCGATCCCGTCCAGCAGCGGCATCCGGACGTCCATCAGCACCACGTCCGGGCGCAGCCGGGTCACCGCGTCGGCGACGTCGGCACCGTCCGCCGCCTCGCCGACGACCTCGATGTCCGGCGCCCCGCCGAGCATCAGCCGCAGACCGGTCCGGACCAGCGCGTCGTCGTCGACCAGGAGTACCCGGATCGCGTCACCCGGAGTCATGCCGGCCAGGGTAGCCGGGTGGCGAGCCGGAACGTCGCGCCGACCACACCGTGCTCGATGGTCCCGCCGTCCAGGGCCAGCCGCTCGGCGAGCCCGGTCAGCCCGGCGCCTGCCCCGGGGAGATCGGCCGCCGTACGCGGGGACGGCAGCGGGTTGGTGATCGTGGCGGCGATGCCGCTGGCGGGATCGACCTCCACCCGTACCGTCACCTCGGTCTGGCCGGCGTGTTTCCGGGCGTTCGTCAGACCCTCCTGGACCGTGCGGTAGACCGTACGCTGCACCGCCGGCCGTAGCGACTCGGCCGCACCGGGCGGGCAGACCATCTCGAACGCCACCCGCTGACCGGCCGCCTGCGCCTCCTGGACCAGTCGGAGGATGTCGGCCAGCCTCGGCTGCGGCGCCGACCGGTCGTCCGTACCGGAGTCCGGGTGCGGCCCGCCGCCGTCCCGGTCACCCCGCTCCGGCCGCAGTACGGCGAGCACGTCGCCCAGCTCGACCAGGGCCTGTCGGGCGTTGTCCCGGATCACCTCGATCGCCCCGCCCAGCTCCGTCGCGCCCAACGGCGCCCCGGCACCGGCGTCGGACTGCGCCGTCCGGTACGCCAACGCGCCCGCGTGCACCGAGATCAGCGAAATCCGGTGCGCCAGTACGTCGTGCATCTCCCGGGCGATCCGCTCCCGTTCGGCCCGGCGGGCCCCGGCCAGCCGGCGCCGCTGTTCGGCACGCTCCCGGTCGACCTCGCGCCGCAGGTTGGCGATGAGTTGCCGACGGGCCCGAACCGCGATCCCCCAGCCGAGCGGCACCAGGTACATCAGCAGAACCATCGTCAGGTACGCCCACCGGGTGACGCCGGGCGGCGGGTTCTCGTATCCGAACGCCAGCGAGGGCACCAGGTGCAGCACGGCGAGCAGGGCCGCCGGCAGCCAGTTGCGGTGCACCGCGACGGTGAGCACCATCACCAGGGCCGCGCCGAGCCCGGTGGCCGCCAGCGCCACCACCAGCACCATCGCGACGCCGAGGAGGATCGGGAAACGCCGCCGCCACCACAGGGCCAGGCAGCCGACGGCACCGACCCACGGGTCGATCGTGAGCATCCAGCCGGGGATCGTGTCGACGTAGTGCAGCGGTACGCTGCGCCAGGTCCACGCCCACACGAGCATCGCCAGGCCGAAGAGCACGAGATCCACGAGCCAGTCCCGGATGGTGCGCCGGCGCCGGCCCGTACCGCCGGGTCCGGTGGGGGCGGACCCGGATGGCACGGCGGTGCCGGCCCAGCCTCGACCGGGCCACCGAAGGCGTCGGGCCAGCTCCATACACCGAGCCTACAAACGGCCGGTTCCACCGAAGGGCTGGTCAACCGGCCAACAGCCCTGGCCAGCCGACCAGAACCGATGGCCGACCGGCAGCAGCGCCGGGCCGGGTCCGTACCGCAACGTCCAAGGACGGGACCGCAGCAGACCCCACCGGTCCCGGGGCCGCCCCTCGGCGCCGGATGCGTCACCCATGGAGGAAACATGTCACCGCGTCGGCTGACCCGGTTCCTGCTCTGCGGTGGAGCGGTCGGTCCACCGCTCTTTATCCTGGTGTTCCTGGTCGACGGTGCCACCCGGGCCGGCTACGACCCGACGTACCACCCGGTGAGCGCGCTGAGTCTCGGCCCGCGCGGCTGGATCCAGATCACCAACTTCGTACTGATCGGGCTGCTGCTACTCGGCTTCGCGGTCGGGCTGCGCCGCGCGCTGCGTCCGGGCCGCGCCGACCTCTGGGGGCCGCTGGCCGTTGGCGCGCTCGGGCTCGGGCTGCTGCTCTCCGGCGTCTTCGTGATGGACCCGGCCCGGGGCTATCCGCCCGCTGCCCCGCCGGACGGGATCGCCACCAGCCTGCCGGGCGTACTGCACGACAACCTCGGCATCGTGGTGTTCGCGTCGGTGCCGGTGGCGTGCTTCGTCCTGGCCCGCCGCTCCGCCGGCCGCCCGACCGGTCGGGCCTGGGTCGGGTACGACCTCCTGACCGGACTCGCCGGACTGGCCCTGTTCGTCACCTTCGGTACGGCGTGGGAGACCGACCATCCGTCGGCCGGCCTGATCCAACGAGTGATGATCGCCGTCAATTGGGCCTGGATCACGGTCCTAGCCCTCCGCCTGCTCGCCGAGACCCGCAGCCGGGCGGGCGAGCCGGCCGGAGTCGGCCGTTGGCTGCCCGAGAGTCTCTGATACCCGAGGCGGTCCTGTGGCCGCTGGAACCGGTCATCGGGTCCGTTTCCTCAGCCCGGCTCGTCCTCGTCGTCGCTGACTGGTGGTCGAGGCCGGCGGTGCTTCCTGATCCAATCCTCGACCTCGGCACGGACCCAGACGGACCCGCCGATGAGTGTCTGGTACGGCTCTGGGAAATTTCGCTGATTGATGATCTGCCGCGCCCGCGACCGGCCAACACCCAGCATCGCCTGAATCTCCGCAGGTCCGACGAGCGGACCGGGCAGCTTGGCCATGGGCGCGACCGTACTCACCAGCTCGGCCTACCCGATCTGCTCCGGTAGATTCGCCTGACATGTTGGCCTGTACACTTGCGCAGGAGACAGCACCCGCGAGACGATCGGGCGAGCCCTCGTCCGGGTGGCCATCGCGAGCGGTCGGGCGGGGCGCTGAAACGGGAGCTGCCGCCGGTCCTCTTCCAATCCTCCGGCGCCCGGCGGCAGCCCCCGCCCCGCCTACCTGCCGAGGAGGGCAAGCCCGTGCGACTGGATCCGTACAGCTCCGACCCGCCACCACCGTTGACGCTGGAACAACAGAACGAGCGACTGAAAGTCGAGCTTGCCTCCTGCCAGCAGGCCCTGTGCCACCTACAGTCACGGCTGACCGAGGCCAAGGTCCGGCTGGCGATGATCAGTCGGATCGTCCGGGACGTCGAACGGACCAGACGCGCGCCAGGCGTTTCCTTCGCCGCCGTCCGGGCGGCGCTGTACGTCCAACCCGACCGGCTCCGCAATCTCGGCGCCGATCTACCCATTCTGTAAATGAGGCTGAATCTCGTGAGGTGGCGCCCTATCGCCGATCTGGTTGCCACGTCGCGGCCCGACGGGTACCGCCCAATTTCGCAGCCGGCCCGACAGCTGAGTCACGCAAGATCGCCCACGCCTTACCGCCCGCAGCCTGAAACTACGGCTGCAACGCCCTCGCCTTCCACCCATCACCGCCGACACCGAGTCCGAAAAGGGCGCCTCCGCTCGTCTGGGGGGGGTGGTGTTGGCGCACCCGGATCGCGTAACCCGGGCCCGGGCTGCACGTGGAACTCGCCCAGCGGGGTGCGTACCTCGGCTACGACGGGATGGCCCGGCAAACCGGGCCGGATCCGTGATCCGCGGGCCGCAGGGATGCCGCCGACATGCCGAGACACCGGCACGTCGGCGGCGGCCGGGGGCTATCCGGCCCGGTACGCGTCGACGATGGTCTGCTCGACGCCGCTGCCCGCGTCACCGTGGGCCGCGACCTTCAGCGAGACCGACTGGCCGGCGTCTGGTTGCGGCAACTGGGCCTGGTACGTCCCGTCGCCGGAGCGGTCGACCCGCACGGGTTGCCAGGTGGTGCCGCCGTCGAGGGAGACGGAGAGCGTGAAGGAGGTGCCGACCTCGGGCCCAGCTGAGCCGCCGGGGCGGTGTGCCGCCCACCGGCGAACCGGTCGCCCGGTGTCTGGGGTTCCGGCCCGGGCTCGGACGGTCAGGCTGCCGGCCCGGCCGGGCCGGTCCCGTCGAGTGCCGCCCGCAGCAGCGTGCGGGTCTGCTCGTCGAAGGCGACCAGCCGGATCGACTCGACCGCCGACGGCGTGGACCGGAGCGTATCGACCGCGATCCGGGCCGCCCGGTCGGCAGGAAAGCCGTAGACCCCGGTGGCGATCGCCGGAAAGGCCACGCTGCGCGCACCCACCTCGTCGGCGACCGCCAAGCAGCGGCGATAGCAGGAGGCCAGCACCTCGGCCTCGCCGAATCCGCCGCCCGCCCAGACCGGACCGACGGTGTGGATGACGTTGCGGACCGGCGGGTCGAGGTCGAACGCCGGGGTCGCCACCGCCTCGCCGGGTGGGCAGGGTGCGAGCGCCCCGCCCGCCTCGGCGAGCCGGGGACCGGCCGCGCGGTGGATGGCACCGTCCACACCGCCACCACCCAGCAGCGACTCGTTGGCGGCGGTGACGATCGCGTCCACGCGTTCCCGGATGATGTCGCCACGGACGACTTCGATGGTGACCATCCGCCGATGATGCCAGTCGGCGCGGCACCTGTCCGCACAACGCGACCGCCCCGCGACCTGGCGGCCAGGTGGCGGGGCGGTGGCGTTGTGCTGCGCGGGCTGTTCTGCTGCTCGGGCTACAGCATCGAGACGTGCACGTGGTCGGTGTGGTCGCTCGGACCGCTGTAGGAACTCCAGCCCCGGTCCGGGAACCAGATTTCCTTGTACCAGATCACGTAGAGGATGCCGAGCCGGTCCGCGTTGCGGATCAGGAACGCGGCCAGGTCGTTGCCGTACTTCATCTGGTCGTCGTTGGCGGCCCGGCTGAAGCCGGAGTTGCGCAGCGACCAGTCGCAGGCGCGGCCCTTCGGGTGCTCGAACGGCCCGCCGGGCCGGTAGCAGCCGACGAACCTCTTGAAGCCCGCCCGGCGCACCTCGTTGTACATGTGCAGAGTCCGGGCGGTGACGCAGCCGCTGGTGGTCGGGTCGTTCTTGTTGCAGGGCAGCCCCGGGAAGCCGTCCGCCATCCCGGGCCCCGGCCTGGCCACCGGCGAGGTGGCCGCCACCAGCCCCTTGTCGGGGCGCGAGTTGCCACCCACCAGGGCGAGCGCCTTCGCCGCGTCCGACTGCTGCTTCTTGATGATTTTCTCTTGCGCGGCCTGCTTGGCGACCTCCTCGTCGATCGCCTTCTTGGCCGCACCGACCTCGTCCCGCGCCTGGTTGAGCGCGCGGATCTTGCTGTTGTTGAACATGTTCAACTCGTTGAGCGCGGACGCCCGCTCCATGAACGAGCTGGCCGAGGGGTCGGACGAGTTGTTGGTCAGCAGCATCGATATCGCGCTGAGCTTGCCGCTGCGGTACGACTCGGCCGCGATCTCGCTCGCCTCCGGCGTGAGTGCCGCGAGGCGGGCTTCCGCCTGCTTCAACTGGGTGCCGAGTTGCTGCTGCCGCCGCTGGGACTTGACGCGCTCGGCCTTCGCCTCGGCGAGCCGCTTGCCTGCGCTGGCGAGCACCTCTCCGAGTACCGGTGAGTCGGCCTCCTCCTCAGGAGCCGGCTTCGGCGCTGGCGCCGCCGACGCCTCCGAGGGGACCATGACCAGTGCTGCGGCGGTGAGCAGTGCCAGGGCAGTCGCCAGTGTTCGGCGTAGGGGTGCCCTCACATGTATCCCTTCCGTCGGCCGCCGACCGGGTTAGCTGACGGGTTCGGGATGGAAGTGGTCCCTACCGCTGTCGCGGATTCACCCCAGGGGTGCGTGGGTCCCCGGCTCGCCGTGTGGCGATTAGGCGGCGATCAGCGCCGGCGCCACGCGGCATCCGGCGGCTATGAACGGCAGACAGCATACCCGGTTTCGCTTCTCGAATGGCAAGACCCAATCATGGCCAAAGGCGTTGTCGGGCAACGACTATCAGTAATCACTGCGCTTCGGACGCATCGAAGAGCATGCTTTGTCCGCCATTATCGACTTGCTGCTGTCGGCTATTTACCAAGCGCGTTCCCACCCGCTCGACGTGCGGAAACGTGTCCAGGTTGGTCAGTCGGTGATTCTCCGGTCACCATGGGCGCCAGGGTGTTGTGCCGCACGGCCACCGGCCACGGTGCCGGCCGAGAGCAGACCCACGGTCACCACAACCCGGTGCCGCGACACGCGGCACGGCGGACTACGTGTCCGGCACGGCGTGTCGAACTCGCCTGCACCCCCGGACCTCCCCGGAGCGCCGCATCTCCCCGGAGCGCCGCGCGCCGGCTACCCGATCGGCGCCCCCGCAAACTCGGTCGGCCCCCGGAAGACCCGGGCCGGACTGGCCGGGCCACCCGTGGCGGATGAGGATGAAGACCGGCCGCGCGGGTATCCGCGTCCGCGATGGTGCGGCGGGTGGAGGAACGAGTGCGCGGACGCGCGGTACCGGCGACGACCGTCGGTGCCGCGCTGGCCGCCCAGGTGGTACCGGCGCTGACCGTGCTGCCCGGGGTACGGCTGAGGTTCTTTCCCCGGCTGAGCGGACGTGGCTCTCCGGGCCACGTCGCGCTGACCTTCGACGACGGCCCGGACCCGGCCTCCACCCCGCTCTTCGTCGAGACCCTGGCCGCACACCGGACCCGGGCGACGTTCTTCCTGCTCGGGTCGATGCTGGCCCGCGCACCCGAACTCGGCCTGGACCTCGCCGCCGCCGGGCACGAGGTGGCGGTGCACGGCTGGGCGCACCGGAACCTGCTGCTCCGCGGCCCGCACGCGACCTACCGCGACCTGGCCCGCACCCGGGAGCTGATCGGCGCGGTGACCGGGCGGACGCCCCGGTACTTCCGCCCGCCGTACGGGGTGCTCAGCACCGCCGCCCTGATGGCCGCCCGCCGGCTGGGCCTGACCCCGGTGCTCTGGACCTGCTGGGGGCGGGACTGGACCCGGTCGGCGACCCGCACCTCGGTACTCGACACGCTGCGCGCCGGGCTGTCCGGCGGCGGCACCGTACTGCTGCACGACTCCGACTGCACCTCGGCGCCGGGCTCCTGGCAGGCCAGCCTCGCCGCGCTGCCGTACCTGCTTGAGGAGTGCCTCCGCCGGGGCTGGCGGGTCGGCCCGCTCGGCGAGCACGGCTGATCCGGCGCCGCCGTGCTCAGCCCACAGTCAGCCCACCCGATCGGTCACCTCGCCGGGTACCGCCTCGGCACGACTGCCGGGCACCGGCGGCGGGGCCGAGGCGGCGGTGCCGACCGCCGGCCGCGCTCCGGAGCGCGGGTGCCGGACCCGGGTCACCACGCCGACGTGCGCCCGCCGCGCGGCCTGGAGCGCGGTGAACAGCCCGTACGCACCGCGACCGACCAGCCGGTGCTTGAGTCCGGCGGCACCGCCCGGCGGCTGGTAGCCCGCCGGTGGCAGGTGGGCCCGGTACCGGGTGACGATCTCGGCGAAGAACTCGCGGCGGCGGCCCGGCGGCACCCGCCGGGGATGGCCGAGCACCTGCAACAGGTGCCAGATCATCCGCTGGAAGATCAGGTGACGCAGTTCGGCCGACACCGCCGGGTCGGCGTCCAGGCCGGCCAACACCCGGTCCCAGTGCGCGAAGACCTCGAAGTGCCGTTCGCTGACCGTCGCGGTGATCGCGCCCTCCGGGCGCTGCCGGTAGGCGTAACAGCAGCGGTCCAGCAGGGTGATCCGCCGCGCGGCGAGCATCAGCGGGAAGCTGAACGAGACGTCCTCGTACCAGCCGGGCTCGAACCCAAGGCCCAGGTCGAGGAGGAACCGGCGCCGGATCACCTTGTTGCAGGTGATGTGCAGCACCGACAGCAGCCCGGGGCGCTCCCGGAGGGTGAACGTCTCCGGCACCGGCTTCCCGGCACCGACCTGGGAGAGCGACAGGTGCCGGGTCCCGCCGTTCGGGTAGTACCGGGTGTAGGCGGTGATCAGCAGGTCCGGCCGGGTCCGGGTCAGCCGCTCGGCGACGGCCCGCAGGCTCCCCTCCGGCAGCCAGTCGTCGCCGTCGACGAACCACACGTACTCGCCGGTGGCCCGGGACAGGCCGGTGTTGCGGGCCGTCCCGAGCCCCTGGTTGCGGTCCAGGGTGACCACCACCAGCCGGGGGTCGCGTTCGGCGTACCGGGCCAGGATCGCCGCGCTGCCGTCGCTGGAGCCGTCGTCCACCGCCACCAGTTCGAGGTCGGGAAAGGACGGGTCGAGAATGGAGTCCAGGCAGTCCGCCAGGTACGCCCGCACCTGGTAGACCGGGACTATCACGCTGAGCAGGGTCACCGTGCACAACCTCCAGTGGAGGACGGAGACCGAATAGTAGCGCCGAGTAATCGGACGCCACGCGCTCAGTAACTATCGAGTGACCAAATTGTGATTTGTCACCCGAGCCCGGCCACCCAGTTCCACAGGTCGACCACCCACCCGGTCTGGCGCAGGTACGCCACCCCGACCCCGGCCAGGAAGATCCCGGTGACCAGGTGCGCGCCCCGGGCACTGCGGCGGATCCGGCCGAGCTGACGCTCCCAGACCACCCGGCCGACCAACCGGGCCAGCGCGAAGAGGCCGACCGCGACGAAGAGGGTCAGCACGAAGGTGACCACCGGACTGGTCAGGTCGCCCCGCGACGAGATCGCCCAGATTCCCCAGCAGACGAAGGCGAAGAGGCCGCCCATCATGCTCCAGTGCCGTCCGATGCGCAGCTGGCGCCAGTGGTAGCCGGGCGGAAGCTGCTGCCGCTCCTGCTCCATCACCGGCCACCCGGTGCCGGTCGGCTCGTGCGGCGCCTCCGGCTCGGTACGCGGCCGCGGCACCCCGACCTGCGCCACACCCCGCCGGAATCCCTCGGTCCCCGGCGGCATCCCCGGTCCCTCCGCACCGGGCGGCATCTCGACGGTCCGCTCGGCCCACGGCTGCGTCTGGTCTGCCATCTGTCCTGTCCTCCCCATCGGGTCGGGCCCGAACCCGTCCCCAGTTCCGAGGGTAACCAGCCGGTAAACACCTCGCCGAGCCGGCGTGGATCGGTTAGACAGGATCGATGACCGCCACGACGCTCGGATCAGAGCCACCGATCGAGGTCGGCGCCCCGGCCGACTGGGCCGCCATCGCCACCCTGCTGTACGCCGCCTACCACGCACTGCCGGACGAGGACGAGGCGGAGGCGGGCCAGGCCCTCACCGAACCGGAACGGTCGCTGCTGATCCGCTCCGGGGACGCCGTGGTGGCGCACGCGGCGGCGTTCACCCGGGAGCTGACCGTGCCGGGTGCGGTCGTACCTGCCGCGCACGTGACCAGGGTCGCGGTGGCGGCCACCCATCGCCGGCAGGGTCTGCTCAGCCGGCTGATGCGCCGACAGCTGCGGGACGTCCGGGCTGCCGGCCGGGAGCCGATCGCGGTGCTCTGGGCCAGCGAGGGGCAGATCTATCCCCGGTTCGGCTACGGCCAGGCGGCGCAACGGTGGCGCCTGGACGTGCAGACCGCCGGGCTGCGCCTGGCCGAGCCGGACGGGACCGGACCGAGGACAACGCTGCGCACCGGCGACCCGGTCGCGCTGCGACCCGCGCTCGCCGCCCTCTGGGACCGGCTCCGCCGGGACCGGCCGGGCTGGTCCAGCCGGACCGACCCGTGGTGGCGGTACCTGTTGATCGACAACCCCGCCCAGCGGTCCGGCGCGACGGCCCGGCAGGTCATACTCGCCGAGACGGCGGACGGGCCGGTCGGCTACGCCCTGTGGCGGGTCCGGCCCGGACAGGACGACCGGGGGCCACGGTGCAGCGTACTTCTCGACGAGCTGGTGGCCGCCGACCCAGCGGCCTACGCGGCGCTGTGGCGGTTCCTGGTCGGCATCGACCTGACCCGGAACGTGCGGTACGACTTCGCCGCCACCGACGAGCCGGTGCAGCACCTGGCCGACGAGGTACGCCAGCTCGGTGCCCGGCTCGACCACGGGCTCTGGGTCCGGATCGTGGACCTGCCGGCGGCGCTGACGGCCCGCGGATACGCCACCGACGTCGACGTCGTACTGGAGGTCACCGACCCGCTGCTGCCGGAGAACGCGGGACGGTGGCGGTTGACCGCCGCGGCCGGCACCGCCCGGTGTGGCCGGACCGACGACCCGGCCGATCTCGCCTGCGACGTACGCGATCTCGCCACCGCCTACCTCGGCGGCCCCTCCCTCGCCGCGCTGGCCGCCGCCGGGCGGGTCCGGGAGATCCGTCCCGGCGCCCTGGCCCGGACCTCCGCCGCGTTCGGCTGGCACCGAGCGCCCGCCGGCCTCGGAATCTTCTGAGTCAGGACCGGCAGGCCATCGACCGGTAGTGTCGAGGCATGACCGACCCGGAGCGCCGACGGCGGAGACTGCGCCATGACCCGGCGAGCGGCAGCGGCGGTCCACCCGGGGAGAGCCAGCGCGGCGGCGACCCGGGCACCGGGCCGGGAGCCGCGCCGGGCGGCGGAGACGACCGGGACGCGGAACGCGGCCTGCGCGGGCTGATCGGCTCGGGCGCCTCCCAGGTGAGCGTCGGGGCGGCGATGCGGGCCCGGGACGCGGCCCGGCCCACCGAGGCCGATCTGGCCGAGGCGGCCGAACGGCTGGTGCTGGTCCGACGCAACTGGGTACCTCGGGAGGAGCTGCCGCGCGGCGGCCGCTGACCGGCGGGGTCGGCGGCTACGACGCCGGCAGCGCCGGCAGCGCACCGGAGCGCTCGTACTCGGCGACCTGCCTGATCCGCCGCGCGTGCCGCTCGTTGCCGGAGAACGGCGTGGTGAGGAACGCCTCCACGATCGCGGTCGCCTCGTCCAGGGTGTGCTGGCGGGCACCGATCGCGACCACGTTCGCGTCGTTGTGCTCCCTGGCGAGCTGGGCGATCTCGACGCTCCAGGCGAGCGCCGCCCGTATTCCGGCCACCTTGTTGGCGGCGATCTGCTCGCCGTTGCCCGAGCCACCGATCACCACGCCCAGGCTGCCCGCGTCGGCCACCACCCGGGCCCCGGCGTGCAGGCAGAACGCCGGATAGTCGTCGTCCGGGTCGAAGAGGAACGGCCCGACGTCCACCAGTTCGTAGTCCTGCTTGGCCAGATGGTTGGCCAGGTGCACCTTGAGTTCGTAGCCGGCATGGTCGGATCCCAGATAGACGCGCATACCGCGCAGTCTGTCAGCCCGACGCGGCCACCCGCCGGCAGGCACGGCGACAGCCGAACAGATCACAGGAGTGGTCGCGGCCCGAGACCCGTCCGATTGGCCGGAGACACCGGTTGGAGACGCCGGCCGGAGACATCGGCCGGCGGCCCGGCCGCGCCGTCAGCCCCGGTGCGCCTCCGTCGTGTTCCGGCCGAGTTCGGCCAGCACCAGGCCGGCGCGGGCCTTCGGGGTGAACCAGGTGCTCTTCCGGGGCATCTTCTGCCGGGCCAGGTTGACCGCGACGAAGTCCCGCACGGTCACCGGAGCGATCAGGATCGCCAACTCCGCCCGGCCCGCGTCGACCTCGCCGACCAGCCACCGCGCCGGGTAGTCCCCACCGACGTACGTGATCCGCTTGTCACCCGGGTCCAGCCCGAGCGCCTCCCGCAGCAGCACCCGCTCGACGAGCGCATGGTCCAGGTTCTCCACCCCACCGCCCTGACCGGTGGGAAGCGTGACCGCGTAGGTCGCGCCGGCAGTGTAGAGCTGGATCGTGCCGCCGGAGTCCGGCACCGCCGCCGGACCGGCCACCGGCTCGACCCCGGCGCCGGCGGCGCGCAGCCGGTCGAGCAGCTCGTCCGGGGTACTGGTCAGCTCGCTGACCAGCCGGTTGTACGGCTGGATCGCCACCGAGGCGGGTGTGGTGATCACCGCGAGGAACCGGGGCAGCTCACCGATCTGCGCGGCCAGGCTGCGGTGGTTTCCGTCCGCGACGACCAGCTCACCGGCGCCGGCCAGCGCCAGCAGCTCGTCCTGGCCGGCCCCCGGCCCGAGCAGCCAGATGGCGTGCGTACGCCCGGCCTGGTCGGTGTCGGTCGCGGCGGGCGGACCGGCCTCGTCGGTGGCCTCGGCCAACGCCCGGTGCAGCGCCTCGCCGGTCTCCCGCCCCGGCCCGCCGGCACCCTCGCCGGCGGCCCGGTTACCGGTCTGGAGCAGCAGTACCGGCGAGAGGAGATGACCGGTCGCCTCGGCCAGCGCCACCCGCTCGCGCACCTTGGCGATGAAGACGTCCTCGTTCCGGATCACCAGTCCGGGCTCGTCCGCGCTGGTGGAGATCTGGTCGGTGTCGACCATGGCGAACATCCCGTAACCGGGCGCCTCACCGGGCGCGGTGATCCGGTAGAGCACCACGACCTGCTCGGCCGGGGTGTAGCTGCCGTCGGCCCGGGCCTGCGCCAACCGGGCCACCGCGGCGGGCAGCGCGTCGGTGAAGGACCGCCCGAGGCTCTCCGGCGCCCGGTGCGGCATCTCGATCGCGAGTGCGCTGGCGGGGTTGTCCCGGATGATCGCCGTGATCTCGGCGTCGTCGGCGAACTCGTCGTAGTTCTGGGCGCCGGTGCCGCCGGTGGTGACCCAGGCGCGGCGGATCGGATGCACGACCGTCATGTGCGGGAACGCTACCGGCGGTGCCGGACCCGGCGTACGGACACCCCGGCGGTTTCCACCCCGTGGGCGGCGACCCGGCCGGTGGCGTACCGGCCGGGTCGCCCGCCCCGGGCGATCAGTGCACCGGGTTGCAGAGGATTCAGTCGAAGCTCGGCGCCTCGGTACGGGTCCGCTTCAGCTCGTAGAAACCGGGGGTGCCGGCGACCAGGAGTACGCCGTCCCAGAGCCGGCCGGCCGCCTCCCCCCGAGGGGCGGGCGTGATCACCGGACCGAAGAACGCGACGGTCTGGCCCGGCACCGGGCCGGGAGCGTGGATCACCGGTGTGCCGACGTCCTGGCCGACCGGCATCATCCCGGCGTCGTGGCTGGCCCGCAGCGCCTCGTCGTACCCGGTCGAGTCGGCGGCCTCGGCCAGCGCCGGGTCCAGCCCGACCTCGGCCAGCGCCGCCCGGTACAGCTCCGGTCCCCGGTCCTCCCGACCGAGGTGGATCCGGTTGCCGAGCGCGGTGTAGAGCCTGCCGACCGCCTCGGCACCGTGCCGCTGCTCGACCGCGATGCAGATCCGCACCGGGCCCCAGGCGGTCTTCAGCCCTTCCCGGTACTCCTCGGGAAGGTCGTCCCGGCCCTCGTTGAGCACCGAAAGGCTCATCACCCGGAACCGGATGTCGACCGGCCTGACCTTCTCCACCTCCAGCAGCCAGCGGGAGGTGATCCAGGCCCAGGGGCAGATCGGGTCGAAGAACATGTCAACGGACGCGCGCTCGGACACGGCGCGACTCCCTTCGTCGTCTGGGAGGCCGGAATCGGCGACACCGTTACAGATCTTCACCCCGCAGACCCCCCGCCGACAGCGGGATGAGACCGTGACCTGGAGCACCGGTGGCGTTTCCGCCGGCATGAAACACTCAACGTCGAGCCGTGGGGATGGCTCGACGCTGTCGACGGGGACAGTCAGCGGGCAGACCGGATGGAGATTCACGTGCCAGGAGTGCGCAACCTGACCCAGGTCGAGGCGACGGAGCGGGGTCGTCTACTGGACGTCACCGGCTATGACATCCGCCTGGACCTGTCGTCTGCGGGGCGGGGCGCCCAAACCCGCACCTTCCGCTCGACGACGGAGGTCCGGTTCCGGTGCGCCGAGCCGGGCGCCAGCACCTTCATCGAGGTGGCGGCGGATTCGGTACGGTCCGCGACGCTGAACGGCTCCCCGGTCGACCTCTCCGGGTGGTCGGCCGAGGACGGGCTCATCCTGACCGGCCTGTCCGCCGAGAACACCCTGGTCGTCGACGCCGACTTCCTCTACTCCTCCAGCGGGCAGGGGATGCACCGCAGCGTCGATCCGGTGGACGGCGAGACCTATCTCTACAGCCAGTTCGAGACCGCCGACGCCCAGCGGGTCTTCGCCTGCTTCGACCAGCCGGACCTGAAGAGCGTCTTCACCTGGCACGCGACCGTGCCGGCACACTGGCGGGTCGTCTCCAACATGCCGGTGAGCGGCGAGGAGCCGGCGGACGCGGAGACCAAGACGGTCCGGTTCGCCGAGTCGGTCCGGATGAGCACCTACATCACCGCGCTCTGCGCCGGCCCCTACCACGAGGTGCGGTTCACCCACGACGGCGTCGACCTCGGATACTTCTGCCGGACCAGCATGGCGCGGTACCTCGACGCGACGGACCTGCACCTGATCACCACCCAGGGCTTCGACTTCTTCCAGCGGCAGTTCGGCGTCCGTTACCCGCTGCCCAAGTACGACCAGGTGTGGGTGCCGGACTTCAACGCCGGCGCGATGGAGAACTTCGGCTGTGTCACGCACGCCGAGGCGCACTACCTGTTCCGCTCCCAGGAGACCGACTTCGAGTACGAGCAGCGGGCCAACACGATCCTGCACGAGCTGGCCCACATGTGGTTCGGCAACCTGGTCACCATGCGCTGGTGGAACGACCTGTGGCTGAACGAGTCGTTCGCCGAGTGGGCCAGCCACTGGGCCAACACCAACGCCACCCGGTTCGGCGACGCCTGGACGACCTTCCTCTCCGTCCGGAAGAACTGGGGCTACCGGCAGGACCAGCTCTCCTCCACCCACCCGGTCTACTGCGAGATGCCGGACCTGGAGGCCGTCGAGGTCAACTTCGACGGCATCACGTACGCCAAGGGCGCCAGCGTGCTCAAGCAGCTGGTGGCGTACGTCGGCGAGGCGCCGTTCCTGGAGGGCCTGCGCAGCTACTTCGGCAGGTACGCCTGGAGCAACGCCACCTTCGACGACCTGCTGACCGAGTTGGAGGCGGCCTCCGGGCGGGAACTGCGCAAGTTCGCCGCGGAGTGGCTGGAGACCTCGCAGGTCAACACGCTCCGCCCGGAGGTGTCGATCGGCCCGGACGGCAGGTACGAGTCGGTGGTGGTCCGGCAGGAGGCGGCGAACGAGCACCCGACGCTGCGTACCCACCGGATCGGGATCGGCCTCTACGACCTGCGGGGCGACCGACTGGTCCGGCGGGACCGGATCGAGGTCGACGTCGCTGGCGAGCGTACCGAGCTGCCCCAGCTCACCGGAGTGGCGGCACCGGACGTGCTGCTGCTCAACGACGACGACCTGACCTATGCCAAGCTGCGGCTGGACGAGCGGTCGATGGCGACGGTGGTGCGGCACATCGCCGCGTTCGAGTCCTCGCTGGCCCGTGGCCTGTGCTGGGCCGCCGCCTGGGACATGGTCCGGGACGCCGAACTGGCCGCCCGGGACTACGTGGCGCTGGCCCTGGCCGGGCTGCCCGCCGAGACCGACATCAACCTGGTCACCGCGACACTGCGGCAGGTCTCCGCCACGCTCACCTCGTACGCCACGCCGGAGTGGGCGCCGACCGGCTGGGCGCGGTTCGCCCGTACCGCGGCGACTGCGGTGCGCGCCGCCGAGCCGGGTAGCGGCCTGCAACTGACCTGGGCCCGGACCTACACCTCGGCGGCCCGCAGCGACGAGGAGTTGGCCGTGCTCCGGGGTTGGCTGGACGGTGCGGAGGTGCCGGACGGGCTGACCGTCGACACCGAACTGCGCTGGTCGGTGCTGCGTGCCCTGGTCGCGGGTGGCGCGGCGGGACCGGCCGACATCGACGCCGAGCTGGCCGCGGACCGGACGTCGAGCGGCGAGCGGGAGGCAGCGCTCGCCCACGCGCTGCTGCCCACCGCCGAGAACAAGCAGGCGGTGTGGCGCACCCTGACCGGGGACGAGGCACTGCCGAACTGGCGGCACCGGGCGCTGCTGCAGGGCTTCCAGCACCCGGCGCAGGTCGAGCTGACCGCCCCGTACGCCGAGCGGTTCTTCCAGGTCGTCGGCCAGGTATGGAAGAGCCGGGACAGCGAGCCGGCGCAGGAGTTCGTCATGCTCGCCTATCCGGCGTACCAGATCACCGACGAGACCGTCCGGCTGACCGATGCCTGGCTGGCCGAGCCGGGGCATCCGGCGCCGCTGCGCCGGCTGGTCGCCGAGGGGCGGGACGGCGTGGTGCGGGCGCTGGGGGCCCGGGCCAGGGACGCGGCGTCACCGGCCTGACCTCACCGCCGGACGGGCCGCCCGCCGAACCGACCGCACCAGGCGGTGCGGGGCGGTGGCCGGCCGGTCCGGGCCGTTAGGCTTCCCGATGGAGGTGGATTCGATGGCCCAACCGCGCTACGAGTGGCATCCGCCCGAGCAGGGGTGGACCGAGGACGATCTGCGCACCCTGCCCGCGGACGGGCACCGCATCGAGTCGTACTGGCGGATCGGCACCTGGTTGGCCTGACCGGCCGCCGAGCCGGCCCGGACGTCGTCGGCGTCCAGCCGGGCCCGCGCGTCGATGCCGACCCCCGGCGGACGCCCCGGGGCGGGCGAAGGGCGGGCCGGACGGCTGCGGCGTCAGGCGGAGCTGCGGGCCCGGCTGGCGAGCTGGTCCAGGCCGCTGACAATGCCGCCGGCGAGGTCGCCGCCGCCGAAGGCGGCCACCATGGAGAGCGCGGCGAGCTTGGCGTCCCGGTCCGGGATCCGCTTGCGTGCCTCGGCCCCGGTGACGATCTCCAGCACCCGCTGGTTCGGCGAGAGCGCGAGCAGTACGGCGCGGGCCGGCTCTACCAGCTCCAGGTGCAGCCGCTGCGCATCCTCGCGTACCGGCTCGGTCAGCGGACCGACGTAGACGGTGAAGACCAGCCCGGTGGACTCGTCGGCGATCCGCAGCGCCTCGTCGATCCGGAGGAGCTGGCGGGTGGTGAACGGCCCGTCGAGCACGTTCGGCCGGGCGGTGCTGCCCGCCGGCCCGTCCCCGGCCCCGGGCCGCTCGGCCGTCGACACGCTCTTACCAGCGGTCACTTGCGCCCCCTGTCACGCCGGCGCGCTTCGGCGCGCCGATGGTCTCGATCTCCCCGCTGGTCAACGCCCGGGTCTCCGCACCGGCCGGCAGCGCGGCCCGGGCGGACTCGGTCAGGTGCTCGGGCGAGGAGAGGAACCAGACCGGCGTGAACTCGAAGGGCCGCCCCGGGCGGTAACGCCGGGCGTGCCGGCCGCTCCGGCCGGCCCCGGCCAACACCGTGATCAGAAGTATCGCGGCGGCCGGGATGCCAACGAAGACCAGCAACGTGTCGGAAACAGACAACCTCAACGCCCCCAGGCGAAAACGGGATCATCGTGCCCGGTCGGAGTGGGTGACGAAAGCGTCCACCTGACCGATCCGGTCGTCGTTCACGGTATCGGAAACCGCCACCCAGCAGATCTCGGGGTGCCGATCCCGGCCGTAACCGGCCGGCGCCCGCCCGCCCCCAAGCCCTGGCGGGGACGCCCGGTCGGCGGTCCGGATCATGCCTCGTCGACGAGCCGGGCCAGCGCCTCGGCCGCCCGCCAGCAGTCGTGGTACGTCGAGTACAGCGGGACCGGGGCCAGCCGGATCACGTCCGGCTCCCGGTCGTCGACGAGCACCCCGTACTCCCGGGACAGCCGCCCGGTCAGCGCGGCGGCCCCGCCCCGGCCGATCCGGACGGAGAGCTGGCAGCCGCGCCGGGCCGGCTCGCGCGGGGTGAGCACGGCAAGCGGCCGCCCGGGAGTGATCTGGTCGAGCAGTCCTTCGAGGTAGCCGGTCAACCGCTCGCTGCGGGCCCGCAGCGCGGGCATCCCGACCTGTTCGAAGATGGCCAGGGCGCTGCGCATCGGCGCCATCGCCAGCACCGGCGGGTTGGAGATCAGCCACGCCTCCACGGTGGCCGGCGGCCTGGAGACCGGGGCCATCTCGAACCGGGTCGCCTCGTCAGTGCCCCACCAGCCCTCGAACCGGTCCATCGCCGGGTCGCCGAGGTGCCGCTCATGCACGAATGCCCCGGCCAGCGCCCCCGGCCCCGAGTTCAGGTACTTGTAGGTGCACCAGGCGGCGAAGTCCACGTCCCAGTCGTGCAGCGCCAGCGGCACGTTGCCGACCGCGTGCGCGAGGTCCCAGCCGACCAGGGCGCCGGCCCGGTGCCCGGCCCGGGTGATCTCCGGGATGTCCATCAGCTCCCCGGTCAGGTAGTTGACCCCGCCGAGCAGCACCAGCGCGACCCGGTGCCCCTCGCGGTCGAGGTGGTCGACCACGTCCTCGGTACGCAGGTTCTCCTCGCCGGGGCGGGGGCGCAGCCGGACGACGGTCTCGTCCGGGTCCAGCCCGTGGTGCCGGGCCTGGCTGCGCACCGCGTAGCTGTCGGACGGGAAGGCGCCGTCCTCGATCAGGATCCGGTCCCGGCCGGCCTCCGGCCGGTAGAAGGAGACCATCAGCAGGTGCAGGTTGACCGTGAGCGAGTTCATCACCACGGTCTCGGCCGGCAGCGCGCCGACCAGCGACGCGCTCGGCCCGGTGAGCGCGCGGTACGACGGCACCCAGGGCCGGTCGCCGGCGAAGTGGCCGGAGACGCCGAGCCGGGCCCAGGTCTCCAGCTCGGCCTCCAGGTCGGCGCGGGCGGCCCGGGGTTGCAGCCCGAGCGAGTTGCCGACCAGGTAGGCGGCCTCGGCGTACCGGCCGCCCTCGGCCGGAGGGACGTGGAAGAGGTGCCGGTGACCCGGGTCGGCCTCGTCGCGGCGCCGGGCCGCCTCCTCCTGCTCCGGGGTGGTCATCCGCTCGTCAACTCCTCTGTCGCCCGCCCTCGGGGCCTCTGTCGCCCGCCCTCGGGTCCTCGTTCGCTCGCCCTCAGACCTCGTTCACTCGCCCTCGGGTCCTCGTTCGCTCGCCCTCGGAACGGAACGGTAGCCGCCGGCACTACATCTCCGTCCGGGCAGCCCACAGCTCGGGGAAGACCTCCCGGGCCATGCTCCGGCGCAGCCAGGCCGCGCCCGCCGACCCGCCGGTACCGACCTTGGCACCCATGGTTCGGCGTACCGCCTTCAGGTGCTGGTGCCGCCAGTCGTCGAACTGTTCGGCGATCTCCACCAGCGTCTCGCCCAGCTGCCGCAGGTGGTTGTCCGGGCCGGTGTCGGCGTAGATCTCCACCCAGGCGGCGGTCAGCTCGGCGCTCGGCTCGGCCTCGGCGGAGAAGTCCCGATGCGACAGCGCGGCCGGCAGGTCGAAGCCCCGGCGGGCCAGCAGGGCGGCCACCTCGTCCCAGACACTCGGCGCTCGGAGCGTCTCGACAAGTTCCGCGTGGACCTTCGGCTGCCGATGGAACGGCCGGACCATGCTGGCGGACTTCAACCCGAGCAGGAACTCCAGCTGCCGGTACATCGCGGACTGGAACCCGGAGCCCTCGCCGAGCAGGTTGCGGAACCGGTTGAAGTCGGCAGGGGTCATCCAGCGCAGTCCCCGCCAGGCCCCGTTCAGCCCCTCCAGGTGCAGGGCGGCCCGGTGCAGCGGGGCGAGCGCGCCCCACAGGTCGTCGGCGCGCAGCCGCTGCCGCGCCTCGCGCAACTCGAAGCAGGTCAGCCCGAAGTACAGCTCCATGATCTGGCTGACCATCAGGAACGACATCTCGCCGGGATCCCGGCTCAGCGGCTGCTGGAGGCGATGCAGCGTACTGGCGTGCACGTACTCGTCGTACGGCGTACGTCCGACCGGTTCCAGGGTCGGCTCGCCGCCGTTCGCCGCCGCCCGGGCCGCCCGCTGCGCCGCGTTCACCGGACGTACCCGGGGTCGACCAGGTCGCCGCTGCCGCTGGATGCTCTCCACCGTCGCCTCCGTTCCGTGCCCGCTGCCGGGTTCGTGGCCCGCTGCCGGATTCTTCGTGGCCCGCTGCCGGGTTCGGGTTGGCCCGCACTGCGTTCCGTGGCCCGCTACCGTCATGATCTCGCCGCCGACGCCGCGGACGGAATGCCGGACCAACGGCGATAGGGGCTCAAGTCCAGCGCTTGTGTGGTTGGCCGGCGGATTGGCTTAACGTTTGAAAGGTCGATCCGGAGTACGGGGTCAGGTCAGGCGAGAGTGAGCAGACGATGATGGACGAGATGGACTGGGCACTGCTGCGGGAACTCCAGGCGGATGCCCGGCTCTCCTTCAGCGAACTCTCCCGCCGGGTCCACCTCTCGCCACCGGCCGTCGCCGAACGGGTCCGCCGGCTGGAGGAATCCGGTGTGGTGACCGGGTACCACGCACACGTCGACCTGGCCCGGGCCGGCCGGAACGTGGTCGCGATGATCCGGATGTCCTGTTACGGAGCCCGATGCATCCTCCGGGACCCGGAGGTGCCGGACTGGCCGGAGATCCTGGAGATACACCGGATCACCGGGGACGCCTGCTCGATGCTCAAGGTGGCGGCCGAGTCGATCGAGACGTTCGAGCGGGTGATCGACCGTCTCGCCCCGTACGGCCAGCCGTCGAGCACGATGGTGCTCTCCAGTCCGCTGGACTGGCACCCGGTACTCCCGGTTCCGCCCGCGTCAGGAGGTTGACCAGGGCGACCGTCTGTTCTCAGCCGCCCGGGAGCGTGTGTGCGCCCGGTCGGTGGGAAGACGTCCCGGGACGGTGGCCGCGCACCCGACCCGCGCCCGACGCGACGGGTGCCCGGCCGAGGGGTTGCACCGCCGGGGAGGGAAGTCATGCTCACTGCCAAGGTCGTCGGCCGTACGATCGCCGCCGGCGTCACCGTCGCCACCCTGGTTCCCGGGCCACTGTTCGGAAACGTGAGCGCGGTACGGGCCGGACCGAACACGTTCGTCGAGGTCACCCCGAACACCGCCCAGGCGGGTACCCGGGTCAACATCCGGGCGAGTTGCGACGGCGCGAACAACCAGCAGGCCACGGTGCACTCGGACGCGTTCGGCCGGGTGATCGTGCGCCCCGACAACGGCTTCCTGACCGGGTCGGTGACGATCCCGGGCAGCAAGGCCCCCGGGGCGTACGCGGTGAACCTGGCCTGCGAGCAGAACGGCAACAACGCCACCACCACGCTGACCGTGGTGAACATGAGTCAGGGCAGCCAGGGACCGGCCACCGGCGGTGGCGGTACGGCGGGCGGACCGGGCGGGACGCTGATGATCGCCGGTGGTCTCGGCATCGTCGTGCTGGCGCTCGGGTTCGGGGTGGCCGGCCGGCGGCGGCGTACCGAACCGGGTAGTTGACCCGCGGGCCGGCATGTTCCGCTTCTCCACGGGCGACGGCACGTGGCGGGGCCGGACCGGCCGTTGGTGGGCGCGTACCGCGCGGTGGCGACACCGCACGGCCCGGCTCGCCCGGCAGGCCACCGCGGCGAGCATCACCAGCCCGGATCCGGTCGACGGCACCCCGCCCGGCACCCTGGACACCGCGCCGCCCCGGTCGCCCCGGTGGGTGGGCCGACGCCGCTGGGCCCGCCGGCCCGGCCCGGTACCCGTGATCACCCTGCTGCTGGGCCTGCTCGTCACCCTCTTCGGGGTGCAGAGCGTCACCGGGATGGTCCTGCTGCCCAGCGGGCTGCCGTTCGGCGCACCGGCACCGCCCCGCAAGTTTCCGGTGCTGGAGTCGAGCCCGCCGGTGGAGATCGGCATCCGGTCGCTCGATCTGACCGCGCCGGTGCACCCGGTCGGGGTGGCACCGGACGGCACCATCGAGGTGCCGGCGTCGGACCGCCGGGAGGAGGCCGGCTGGTACCGCCAGAGCCCGACCCCGGGTCAGTACGGGCCGTCGGTGATCGTCGGCCACGTCGACACCCGGACCGGACCGGCCGTCTTCCACGACCTGGCCGGGCTGCGCCCCGGCGCCAAGATCGAGATCGATCGGGAGGACCGGTCGGTGGCGGTCTTCGAGGTCAACTCCGTCAGGCGGTTCAACAAGTCCGATCTGCCGGTGGACCAGGTCTACGGCGACTTCAGCCGGCCGTCACTCCGGCTGATCACCTGCGGCGGTCGCTGGGTCGGCGGCTCCACCGGATACTCCGACAATGTCATCGTGTTCGCGTCCCTGGTCTCGGCCCGGCACACCTGAGTCTCCGCCCGCCGGGGCGTGACCGGGGACGGGCGCTCTCAGGCCGCCTCGGCCTCGCACAGGTCCAGCCAGTCCGCCCAGCGTGGGTCCGGTGCCCGGTGCCCCAGCACCCGCCACGCGATGCCCTTCGGCGCGGTCGGCAGCGAGTGCAGCCGCCAGCCCAGCTCGGCCGGGGTCTTGTCACCCTTGGTGTGGTTGCACCGGGCGCAGGCCGCGACGACGTTCTCCCAGGCGTGCCGGCCGCCCCGGCTGCGCGGGAAGACGTGGTCGATGGTCTCGGCCGGGCCTCGGCAGTAGACACAGCGCCAGTTGTCGCGGGCGAAGATCGCCCGGCGGGAGAGCCCGACGTGGGTCCGGTACGGCACCCGGACGAACCGGGTCAGCCGGACGACCGACGGCACCGGCAGGGAGTTGCGGGCACTGTGCAGGATCCCGTCCCCGTCTGCCACGCAGACGGCTTTGGCGGAGAGAACCAGAATGGCGGCTCGACGCACTGAAACGACACACAGCGGCTCATAGGTCGCATTGAGCACCAACGCTCCGGAGCCCGCCGTGGGTCGTATGTCAGGCATCGCGCTCACCCTCTCGGTTGTTTCCGGTCCGCTCCCTCGCCCGCCCGGTGCCGGCCCCGCCCCGGTGACCGGCCGAGCAGTACGCGACGACCGGCCGCCATGACCACGGCCGACGCCGGCAGATCACCGGCGTCCGTGCGCCAATAGTCCCCGATAGCTGGCGCGATTGCACGCACTAATCCGGGGTCCCGCAGAAAGCTTTCACGTCCCGTGGCAGGATGACCGGTTCCGTCCCCCACCCCGCCGGACGTCGGCGCGGGCGCGCCCCACGACGCGAGCGCCGTCGGCCACCGGCCGGCGGGTCGGCCGAGACGGGCGGACGCCGGTACGGTACGAAGGCACTCGTGAACCCCGCGACGCTGATCACCGCCGCCGTGCTCGGAATGCCGCTGGCCGAGACGCCGGCCCCCGGGACGCCGGACCCCACGCCGAGCTGCCTGGACAACCCGCTCTGCGATCAGGTCTACCGGGTGACCAGGTCGGCGTGGTTCGCCGAGGGGAGCAACCTCTTCCTGATCAAGCCGGCCACGATCCTGCTGATCCTGCTGGTGGCGGTCCTGCTGCGGTTCCTGCTGCACCGGACCATCAACCGGCTGGTACGAAGCACCTCGGAGAGCCGGATCCCGACGGTGCTCCGGCCGCTGCGGGAGCGTACGCCCAGTGCCGCGGGGGACCCACAGGCCGTCGTACCCGAACGGCGCCGGCAGCGGGCCGAGGCGATCGGCTCGGTACTGCGCAGCGCGACCACCGCGGTGGTCTTCGCGATCGCCGCGCTACAGATCCTCAGCGAACTCAGCTTCGACCTGGCCCCGTTGCTGGCCAGTGCCGGCATCGCCGGCCTGGCCCTCGGCTTCGGCGCCCAGACGCTGGTCAAGGATCTGCTGAGCGGGCTCTTCATGCTGCTGGAGGACCAGTACGGGGTCGGGGACACGGTGGACCTCGGCGAGGCGACCGGGGTGGTCGAGGCGGTCGGTCTGCGGATCACCACCGTCCGGGACGCCCGAGGAGTCGTCTGGTACATCCGCAACGGCGAGATCATCCGGGTCGGCAACAAGAGCCAGGGCTGGGCGATGGTCGTGGTGGACATGCCGATCGGCTTCGCCCGTACCGAGGAGGCCACGGCGGTACTGCGGACCGCCGCCGCCTCGGTCGCGGTCGACCCGGACTTCGCACCGGAACTGGTGGAGCCGCCCGAGGTCGTCGGGGTCGAGCAGATCACCGTGGACGGTTCGGTGATCCGGACGGTCGCCAAGACGACCGCCGAGGGGCAGTTCGCAATCGCCCGGGAACTGCGCCGCCGGCTGGCCGAGGCGTTGGAGAACTCGGGCATCACCGCCGGCATCGCGGCGACCAGGATGTTCCCCCGGCCGTCGACCCCGCCGGGCGACGGCGAGACCGGCCAGGGTGGAGCGACCTGACCCGCCAGCGGCACAACCCGGCCGGCTAGGCCGGCACAGCCGGGCCGGCTACCCGGAACGGTGCTGGGCCACCTACGCCGGACGGTGTCGTGGGCGTACCGGATGGTCCGGCCAGAGAGCCGGCTGTCAGGGGTCGCGTACCGTGTGGGCGGTCCGGTATCGTCCGTTCGACCAGTCGGAGATGCGACGATCTATCCGTTTACCCTAGCCAGTCGTCATACGATCGGGCAGAATCCAGAACTAGCTCCCTCCCGGAGCGTAATGAAGACCTTGCTGATCCGAACGTCTAACGTTCCCGGCAGCCCCATCACATTTGGTCAGCGGTCGAGAACGATGGAGGCCCACCGGTGTCCGAAGAGACACACACTCCTGAGCGGCAGGCAACCTTTCGGGAAGTGTTCGCCCAGCGTGAATACCGGGCGGTCTTCGCGGCCACCGTACTGACCTGGACCGGGGACTATCTCGCCAAGGCCGCCGTCACGCTGCTGGTCTACCAGCAGAGCCAGTCTGTCGCCCTCTCCGCGGCCGCCTTCGCCACCAGTTACCTGCCGTGGCTGGTCGGTGGCCCACTGCTGACCACCCTCGCCGACCGGTACCCGTACCGGACCGTCATGGTGATCTGCGACCTGATCCGGCTGCCGCTGTACGCGGCCATCGCGATCGACGGGCTGGACACGCCGGTGATCCTGGCCCTGCTCTTCGCGGCGACCCTGGCAAATCCGCCCAGCCAGGCGGCCCGGTCCGCGATGCTCCCGCTCCTGCTCACCGGGGACCGGCTGGTCGTCGCGCTCTCCCTGCACGGCAGCGCGAGCCAGGCGGCACAGGTCCTCGGCTATGCCGTCGGGGCCGGCATCGCGCTCTACAGTCCGGCCCTGGCCCTGCTCCTCAACGCCGCCGCGTTCGGGGTCTCCGCGTCGATCCTCTGGTTCGGCGTCCGGCACCGGCCCGCCGTGCCGCCCGAGCACGGCCGGCGGCACCTGCTCCGGGAGACCGGCGCCGGGTTCGCCCTGGTATTCGGCACCCCGGTGCTGCGGGCCATCGCGATCATGGTGTTCTGCGCGATGCTCTTCGCGATCGTCCCGGAGGGGTTGGCCGCGGCCTGGGCCACCGAGTTCGCGGGCACGGGCGCCGAGCGGAGCGCCACCCAGGCGCTGATCATGGTCGCCGCACCGGCCGGTTTCATCGTCGGTGGCCTGCTGGTCGGCCGGGCCGTCCGGCCGGACCTGCGCCGCGCCCTGGTGCGACCGTTCGCGGTACTCGCCCCGCTGGCCCTGGTGCCCGCGCTCCTCAACCCACCGCCGGCGGTGGTCGCGCTGCTGGCCGCGGTCTCGGGCTTCGCGGTCGCCGGGCTGCTGCCGGTGACGAACGGACTGTTCGTGCTCGCTCTGCCGCACGGCTACCGGGCCCGGGCCAACGGCGTGATGAACACCGGCGTACAGGTGGTGCAGGGCGTCGCGGTGCTCGCCACCGGCCTGCTGGCCGAGCGGTTCACCATTCCCGGGGTGGTGGGGCTGTGGAGCGCCGCCGGAGTGCTGCTGATGCTGCTGCTGGCACTGCACTGGCCGCGGTCCGAGCGGTTCGACGCGGCGATCACGGCGGCCCAGCGCCGTTCCGCCGAGCGGGAGGCCGCGGCCGAGTCGGCCCCGGCCCGGCCGGGGCGTACGTCCCCGCCCAATCCCCGGCCGCCCTCCTCGGAGGCGGGCATCGGGGCTGTCTGAGGCGCAGCGGGCATCTTCTGGGCCTCTCGGGGCCGTCCGAGGCGGAGGCGGGCAGCTCGGGGCCGTCTGTGCCCCGCGCCAGGGCGGCGGTCGGCACGGTGTGAGGCACCCCGCACCCGGGGGACGGCTCCGGCTGCGGTCGATCGCCGAACCGGATGGCAGGATGGAGCGGTGAATCCCGCAGGTGAGCGAGAGCAGACCCGCCCGTCACCGACCTTCTACGAGGAGATCGGTGGCGAGCCCGCCTTCCGGCGACTGGTCGACGAGTTCTACGCGGGTGTCGCCACCGACCCGGTGCTCCGGCCGATGTACCCGGAGGAGGACCTCGGCCCGGCGGCGGATCGACTGAGGCTCTTTCTGATCCAGTACTGGGGTGGCCCGAACACCTACTCCGCGCAGCGGGGGCACCCCCGGCTGCGGATGCGGCACGCGCCGTACCGGGTCGGGCCGGTCGAGCGGGACGCCTGGCTGCGACACATGCGGCGGGCGATGGACCGGCTGGAGTTGTCGCCGGAGCAGGACGCGACCCTGTGGCAGTACCTCGAACGGGCCGCCTACTTCATGGTCAACACAATGGACGAGACGCCGGGGGCTGCGCACTGAGCGTCGGCCCCGGCAGCCGGTCGCGCCTAGAGCAGCGCGCCCTCGTCGTGCAGCCAGTCGACGAAGGTGGTCGCCACCGCGGCGCCGCAGTCCAGCATCTCGACGAGCAGGGCATCGTGCGCGCCGGCGCTCAACGGCACCTGCAACTCGGCGTAGATCGGCAGTTGGCCGCGCTCGGTGGGGTCACCGACGTACGCCTTACAGAACCGGCGGGTGTGGTTCCACTCGTTGACCACCCGGTAGGCCCGGTCGGCCCAGTCCGGCGGCACGGTGGAGTGTGGACGGGCCCGCATCACGAGAATCTCGTCGTCCGGCCCCTCCAGGGCGAACAGCACGGCGTGCCGCTCCCACATGGCCAGCAGGCTGCCGTCGCCGTCGGCGAGGTAGCGCACGTCGAGCAGGTCCAGCGCGTCACCGACCCGGCGTAGCGTCACCGGCGCGATCACCGGGGGGATCTCCCTGATCGAAGCCCGGTCCCCCGGCCGGGCATCGGGTTCCGGTCGGGAGTCGTGTTCCGGCTCCCGGGGGGCTGGCGGCCCGACTCGGACTGCGCCGTCCGACGGGATCCTGCTTCGAGTTTCCGGCTCGCCGCCACCGGCGTGGCCGGGGCGCCATGACCACCACGGCATCGCTTGCGCACCTCACTCCCCAGCGGATCCACGTGCCTACGTTGCGTTGGATCCGAGGCCCGACGGTACCCGTACAGCCGGCTTGAAGCACCCCCCCAACTACAGCCCCAGGACGGATGGACCATGCCTCATCAGCCGTTCGGGTGATCACGCGCCGGTTTTATCGCAAGCTGACTGACTTTCTGTGACCATGCCACTCCGAATGGTGCGGCCAAGCCAACCCAACGTCCCATGATCCGGACCTGTACGGCGTCCTGCCCGGCGGAGCCGGAGGAGCCGAGAAAGCCCATCCGGACGATGGCCTGGACGAGCCGTTGAGAGATCTCGATCCGGCCGCCGCCGGAAGCCGGACCGGCACCGACGGTGCCGGGTACCGGCACCGGATCGGCGCCGGTTGGGCCGGAAGCCGGAACGGCGCCGGGGGCGGGCATCGGATCGGTGGTCGACGGCGGTCCGGTCACCACCACCGCGACATGGTCGAGCAGGGCGTCCCGGACCGCGCGCTGACCCACCGCCCGCCCGGCGACGCCCTCGGCGGCGGCCCCGCGCAGGGTCTGCGCGGCCGCGACCGCGATCCGGCGCAGTTCGGCACCGGCGATCGTCTCCACCACCGTCCCGGGCCCACCCGGCACCGGCCAGCGCCAGTCGGCGTCCCGGCGTCGGGGCAGCGCCGCACCACCGCGGCCGAGTTCGGCCAGCAGCTCGGCGGCGGAGACCGTGGCGTCGCCGGGACCGGCCCCGGCGACCACCCGGCCGACCAGCACGTCCCAGGGCAGCCGTGCCCAGAGCACTGTCCGGTCCGGACCACCGGCCGCCCCGCCGGGCGACCCGGACCGGAGCCGGACCACCGCACCCGGGTCGAGCCGGGTCAACCGGGCCAGAAAGGCACCGGCGTCCGGCAGGCCGGAGAGCCCGTGTCCGTTCCCGGCCGCCACTGCCGCACCATCCGAAGCGTTCTCCACCGCCGGCACCGACTCGCTCCCTACGCTGGCTTGTCCCGGGTCTCCGGCTCGATCAGGTACCGCCGCAGGAACTCCTGTTCGGAGTCGGTCAGCCGGCGCGGCCGCTGCTGGTCGAGGTCGAACGGCACCAGCACCGACCGGGCCCGGCTGGCCAGCACCGGACCGTCGAACAGCTCGTAGGCGATGGTGAACCGGGACTGCCGCAGATCCTCGACCCACATCTCGATGTGTACCGTCGGGGCGCACTCGGCGGCGGCCCGGTCGAGCGTGTACCCGACCGGACGCAGGTAGTCGATCTCGTGCCGGTAGATCACCACGCCGTCGGCGAACGAGCCCACGCCCCAGGCGCGGCCGCCGGCGAACATCAGCGCCACCCGGGCCTCCTCGTACAGGGTGAGGAAGCGGGCGTTGTTGACGTGCCCGTACGCGTCAAGGTCGGACCAGCGCAGTGCGCAGTCGTAGCCGAACCGCCGCCCGTCCACCCGCGCCGCCTGTTCCGGCCGGGCCCGCACCGGACTAGTCACGGGTGAGCTTGCGGTAGGTGACCCGGTGCGGTCGGGCTGCCTCCGCGCCGAGCCGGTCGATCTTGTTCTTCTCGTACGCCTCGAAGTTGCCCTCGAACCAGAACCACTTCGACGGGTCCTCGTCGTCGCCCTCCCAGGCCAGGATGTGCGTCGCCACCCGGTCCAGGAACATCCGGTCGTGCGAGATGACCACGGCGCAGCCGGGGAACTCCAGCAGCGCGTTCTCCAGCGAGGAGAGGGTCTCCACGTCGAGGTCGTTGGTGGGCTCGTCGAGCAGGATGACGTTGCCACCGATCTTGAGGGTCAGTGCCAGGTTGAGCCGGTTGCGCTCGCCGCCGGAGAGCACCTTGGTCGGCTTCTGCTGGTCCGGACCCTTGAACCCGAAGGCCGCCACGTACGCCCGGGACGGCATCTCGACCTTGCCCACCATCAGGTGGTCCAGCCCGTCCGAGACGACCTCCCAGACGGTCTTGTCGCCGGCCAGCCCCTCCCGGTTCTGGTCGACGTACGACAGCTTGACCGTGTCACCGATCTTGACCGAGCCGGCCGTCGGCTGTTCCAGCCCGACGATCGTCTTGAACAGGGTGGTCTTGCCGACGCCGTTCGGGCCGATGATGCCGACGATGCCGTTGCGGGGCAGCGAGAAGCTCAGATCGTCAATCAGCACCCGCTCGCCGAACGCCTTGCGCAGCCCCTGCACCTCGATCACGGTGTTGCCCAGCCGAGGGCCCGGCGGGATCTGGATCTCCTCGAAGTCCAGCTTCCGGGTCTTCTCGGCCTCGTTCGCCATCTCCTCGTAGCGGTCCAGCCGGGCCCTGGACTTGGTCTGCCGGGCCTTGGCGTTGGACCGGACCCACTCCAGTTCCTCGCTCAGCCGCTTCTTCATCTTGGCGTCGCGGCGGCCCTCGACGGCCAGCCGGGCCGCCTTCTTCTCCAGGTAGGTGGAGTAGTTGCCCTCGTAGCCGACGGCCCGGCCCCGGTCGAGTTCGAGGATCCAGCCGGCGACGTTGTCGAGGAAGTACCGGTCGTGCGTGATCGCCATGACCGTGCCGGCGTACTTGGCGAGGTGCTGCTCCAACCACTGCACGCTCTCCGCGTCCAGGTGGTTGGTCGGCTCGTCCAGCAGCAGCAGGTCGGGCGCCTCCAGCAGCAGCTTGCAGAGCGCGACCCGGCGCCGCTCGCCACCGGAGAGCTGGGTGACCTCGGCGTCCGGCGGCGGACAGCGCAGCGCGTCCATCGCCAGTTCGAGCTTGGAGTCGATGTCCCAGGCGTCGGCGTGGTCCAGCTCCTCCTGGAGCTGCCCCATCTCGGCCATCAGCTCGTCGGAGTAGTCGGTGGCCATCTGCTCGGCGATCTTGTTGAACCGCTCCAGCTTGGCCTTGGTCTCCGCCACCGCCTCCTCGATGTTGCCGAGCACGGTCTTCGCGTCGTTCAGCGGCGGCTCCTGGGCGAGCAGCCCGACGGTGTAGCCGGGCATCAGCCGGGCCTCGCCGTTGCTCGGCCGGTCCAGGCCCGCCATGATCTTGAGCAGGCTGGACTTGCCGGCGCCGTTGGGACCGACCACACCGATCTTGGCCCCCGGCAGGAAGCTCAGCGTCACGTTGTCCAGCACGACCTTGTCGCCGTGCGCCTTGCGCGCCTTCTCCAGGACGTAGATGTACTGGGCCACGGTGCGGCCTACCTCCCACGGATGTGATGTCCCCGGCTGCCGTGTTTTCGACCGAGCACGACGTCGGGCTTGCTGTGGACCGCGGTGTCGGGTCACGCCGGCCACGCGGTGCGGCGGAGAGCGCCATCCTCAATCCTGACAGGTCCGGCCCGGCCCGCCCACATCACCCTCCGCCGGGCCCGACCGCAGCCCTCACCGCAGCCGCCGAAGGCTGCCCCGGCGCCGCCGCCGGAGCCGCCGTCAAGGCTGCGCCCGAGCCGCCGCCGGAGCCGCCGTTGGCGGCTGCGCCGGGCCGGCGGAGCGGGTGGCCATGATCACCTTGTGTTTCTCCACCCCGTCTCGTTGGGCAGTAACTGTGGCACTGGGGGTTAGGCACCGCAGCTACGCTCAGTACGCTCAGCGGTGGACCAGCCGTCATCACCGGAGGTGCACTGATTGTGACCGTACGTAGCTCGTTCGTGGTCGTTGCGAATCGCCTGCCGGTCGACGAGGTGACCACACCCGAGGGACGCCAGTGGCGTCGCAGCCCGGGAGGACTGGTCACCGCCCTGCATCCGGTGCTCGCCCAGCACCAGGGCACCTGGGTCGGCTGGGCCGGCGGGGTCGGCGCCGCGCCGGAGCCGTTCGACCTGGAGGGGATCCGGCTGCACCCGGTGCCGCTGAGCGCGGAGGAGCTCGAACGCTACTACGAGGGCCAGTCCAACGCCACGATCTGGCCGCTCTACCACGACGCGGTGGAGACTCCGGCCTACAAGCGGCGCTGGCGCGAGGCGTACCGGCTGGTGAACGCCCGGTTCGCCGAGGCCGCCGCCGAGGTGGCCGCCGAGGGCGCGACGGTCTGGGTGCAGGACTACCAGCTCCAACTGGTGCCGGCGATGCTCCGCGAACTCCGGCCCGACCTGCGGATCGGCTTCTTCCTGCACATTCCGTTCCCGCCCATCGAACTCTTCATGCAGATGCCGCTGCGCGCCGAGGTGCTGCGCGGGCTGCTCGGCGCCGACCTGGTCGGCTTCCAGCAGCGGCTGGCGGCGCAGAACTTCGTCCGGCTGGCCCGGCACCTGCTCGGCCTCCGCTACCAGGGCCAGATGATCCAGGTGGACGGCCGGCAGGTCAAGGCGGGCGCCTTCCCCATCTCGATCGACGTCGCCGAGATGGAGCGGATGGCCGTCGACCCGACGGTGCAGGCCCGGGCGAAGCAGATCCGTACCGAGCTGGGCGACCCGAAGACGGTGATCCTCGGGGTGGACCGGCTCGACTACACCAAGGGGATCGAACTTCGGCTCAAGGCGTTCCGCGAGTTGCTGTCTGACGGAAAGTTGACAGTTCCCGACGCGGTTATGGTGCAAGTTGCTACGCCAAGTCGGGAACGGGTGGAGCACTACCAGGCACTCCGGGTCAAGGTGGAACGTGAAGTTGGTCGAATTAATGGCGAATTCGGCCGTGTCGGTGTACCGGCAGTCCATTACCTCCATCAGTCGTACAGTCGCAGTGAACTGGCCGCGCTCTACTGCGCGGCCGACGTGATGATGGTGACCCCGCTGCGAGACGGAATGAATCTGGTGGCCAAGGAGTACGTAGCAACGCGCGCCGACTCGGGCGGCGCCCTCGTGCTCAGTGAGTTTGCCGGCGCCGCCACCGAGCTGCGCCAGGCATTCCTCTGTAACCCGCACGACCCGGACGGTGTCAAGGACGCGCTGCTGCGCGCGGTCCACGTCGACAAGGTCGAGGCCCGGCGCCGCATGCGCATCATGCAGCGCCACCTGCGTACCCACGACGTCGGGCACTGGGCCCGTTCCTTCCTCAACGAGTTGGGCGTACCCGAGACGGAGGACGAGTGAAGTCCGGCTCCCTGCTCGACGGGGGTCCCCGCACCCTCGACGTGATCGACCCCGAACTGCGGTCCGCGATCGGCCGGATCGCCCGGGTACCACAGCTCCTGGTCGCCTGCGACTACGACGGCACGCTCGCGCCGATCGTGGAGGACCCGACCAAGGCCGTGCCGCTGCCCGAGTCGGTCGCCGCCGTACGCGCGCTGGCCGCGCTGCCGCAGACCACCGTCGCCGTGGTCTCCGGGCGGGCCCTGCGTGACCTGGCCACCCTCTCCCGGCTACCCAGCGAGGTGCATCTGGTCGGGAGCCACGGCTCCGAGTTCGATATCGGTTTCGTCGAGCGGCTCTCCCCCGAGCTGATCGAGGTACGCACCCGGCTCCGCAACGAGCTGCGCCAGATCGTCGCCGGCAGGGCCCGGGTACGCCTGGAGACCAAGCCGGCCAGCATCGCGGTACACACCCGGGGCGCCGACCCCGAGGTGGCCGCCGAGGTCGTCGCGGCGGTGGACGCCGGCCCCGCCATCTGGGCCGACGTCACCGTGACCCGGGGCAAGGAGGTGATCGAGCTGTCGGTGATTCCCACCGACAAGGGCACCGCGCTCGAACAGCTCCGTACCCAGCTCTCGGCGAGCGCGGCGCTGTTCCTCGGCGACGACGTCACCGACGAGAACGCCTTCGCCAAGCTGCAGGGGCCGGACGTCGGCATCAAGATCGGTCCGGGCGAGACCCGGGCCGCGTACCGGATCGACGAGCCGGTCGACGCCGCCCGGGTGCTCGGGCTGCTGCTGGAGGTACGCCGCAACTGGCTCTTCGGCGAGCGCGCCGTACCGATCGAGCGGCACTCGATGCTGGCCAACGGGCGTACCGTCGCACTCGTCACCCCGGAGGCGAGCCTGACCTGGCTCTGCCACCCCAAGCCCGACTCCCCGGCGATCTTCGCCGACCTGGTCGGCGGCAACCCGGCCGGCTACTTCAGCGTCGCGCCGGAACGCGGCGGCCTGCCGCTCGGCCAGCGCTACCGGACGGGCACCATGACGGTGGAGACCCGCTGGTCCGGGCTGACCGTCACCGACTGGCTGGACCGGCCGTCCACCGGCGGCGTGCCGGCCGGATCGGCCGTGATCAGTGGCGACTCGACCCTGGTCCGGGTGCTCACCGGCGCCGGCCGGGCCCGGCTGGAGTTCGCCCCCCGCCCCGAGTTCGGCCAGGTCGCCGTCCAGCTCCAGCCGCTCGGCGACGGACTCCTGGTGCTCGGCTCCAACGAGCCGATCGCGCTCTACTCCCCCGGGGTCGAGTGGGAGATCGCGAGCGACGGCGGCTACGAGACCGCCCGGGCCGTGGTCGATCTGGCCGCCGCCGGCGGCTCGATCAGCTGCGAGCTGCGGTTCGGCTCGCACAACCTGGACCACCACCGGGTGCCGGTGCACGAGCGGCAGGCGATGGCCGAGCAGCCATGGCGGGACTGGGTCGCCGGACTGCGGCTCCCCACCTCGGCCCGGGACATGGTCGGGCGCAGCGCGCTGACCCTACGCGGCCTGGTGCACGAGGCCAGCGGCTCCATCCTGGCCGCCGCGACCACCTCGCTCCCCGAGGAACTGGGCGGGGTACGCAACTGGGACTACCGGTACTGCTGGCTCCGGGACGCCGCGATGACCGCCCGGGCGCTTGTCGACCTCGGCTCGCTGAACGAGGCCGAGGGCTTCCTGCGCTGGGTCGACGGCTGCGTCGAGCGCACCGGCGGGCACCCGGAGCGGCTGCACCCGCTCTACACGGTGGACGGCTACGAGCTGGGCGCCGAGGCGGTCATCGACACCCTGCCCGGGTACGCCGGCTCCCGGCCGGTCCGGGTCGGCAACCTCGCCAACCACCAGCTCCAGCTCGACGTCTTCGGGCCGATCGCCGACCTGCTGGCGGCCGTCGCCGACCTGCGCGGCGCGGTGCACGACACCGAGTGGCGGGTGCTGGAGAACATGGTCGAGGCGGTCGCCCGGCGCTGGCACGAACCCGACCACGGGCTCTGGGAGGCCCGGCTGCCTCCCCGGCACCACGTCTACTCCAAGGTGATGTGCTGGATGACGGTGGACCGGGCGCTGCACGTGGTGCGGCGGCACGGCGACGGCGACCGGCAGGAGTGGGTCGAACTGCGCGACCGGATCGGGCACAACGTGCTGGAGTTCGGTTGGCACGCCGGGGCAGGTGCCTACACGGTGGCGTACGGGGACGAGGAGATGGACGCCTCCTCGCTCTGGATCGGCCTGTCCGGCCTGCTCCCCGACGACGACCCCCGGTTCCTGGCCACCGTGCTCAAGGTCGAGGCAGACCTGCGCAGCGGCCCGGTCGTCTACCGCTACCGGTGGGACGACGGGCTGCCGGGCCGGGAGGGCGGTTTCCACATCTGCACCGCCTGGCTGATCGAGGCGTACCTGCGTACCGGTCGACGCTCCGACGCCGAGGAGCTGTTCAGCCAGATGGTGGACACGGCGGGTCCGACCGGGCTGCTCCCCGAGCAGTACGACCCGATCTCCGAGCGCGGCCTGGGCAACCACCCGCAGGCCTACAGCCACCTCGGCCTGATCCGCTGCGCCCTCCTGCTGGACGACATGGTCAAGGCGTGACGATCGCGCGGCCGGGTGACATCGTGCTTCTTCGGTGACACCGCCGCTTGAGTGCTGTGGTGGCCTCACGGCCTCCGTGAGGCCACTACAGCAGGCGACCAGCGTCAGCCGACCGGCGCGGAGGTTCCGGCGGCGGCGGGCTGGCTCTCGTGGTGCAGGCGGGAGACGGCGGTGATCAGGTAGGCCGGGTCGCCGACCGGGGGCGGAGCGGTGTCGGTGAAGCGCTGGGTGCCGGAGCCGGCTCGCTGGAGCCGGAGCAGGTTACGCGGAGCGTCGATTCCGCAGCCGGCGGCGTCGGCGCGGTAGATCGCGTAGTAGGCCGGCGCCGTGCCGCCGGACGGGGCCGACCAGGTCAGCTCCACCCCGGTGCCGACCCGACGGGCGGCCGGTGACCGGACCGGGCCGGGCGCCGTCCCACCGAGCCGGGTGTTCACCGGCACCAGCGCCGGATAGCGGTAGAAGTCGGTCCGCAGTCGGTCGGTGAAGCCCAGCGGGTTCGCCAGCAGTTGCTCGATCGAATAGTAGATGTCGCCGGAGACCCGGTGGCTCCGGTTGCGTACCAGATGGTCCGGCATCTCCTCCGGATCACCCCACTCCCCGATCCGGTACGCCGCCTGCCCGACGTAGAGCTGCACGTCGGTGCCGGCGACGACCTCGGACCACCAGGGCACCAGAACGTCGTAGTCGGCGGCGGCGAAGCCGATCGTCCAGTAGAGCTGCGGTGCCACGTAGTCGATCCAGCCCTGCTTCACCCACCTGCGACTGTCGGCGTAGATGGCGTCGTAGGACTGCAGGCCGGTGGTGGCCGAGCCGAGCGGATCGGTCCCGGCGTTGCGCCAGATGCCGAACGGCGAGATGCCGTACCTGACGTGCGGCTTGACCTGCCGGATCCGGGTACCCACCTCCTGCACCAGGGTGTCGACGTTGGACCGCCGCCAGTCGGCGAGCGACCGGCCCGCCCCGTACGCGGCGTACTCGGCGGCGTCCGGGAAGGTCTGCCCGCTCACCGGGTACGGGTAGAAGTAGTCGTCGAAGTGCACCCCGTCCAGGTCGTACCGGGTCACCGCGTCCATGATCGCGTTGACGGTGTGCCGCCGGGCGGCCGGCACGCCAGGGTTGTAGTAGAGCTTGCCGTCGTAACGCTCCACCCAACTCGGGTTGGTTCGGGCCGGATGTCCGGCGGCCAGCCTCGTCGGATCGCCCTGGGTGCTCACCCGGTACGGGTTGAACCAGCCGTGCAGTTCCAGGTTGCGGGCGTGTGCCTCGGCGACCGCGAAGGCCAGCGGGTCGTAGCCGGGATTCCCGCCCTGGCTCCCGGTCAGATACTGCGACCACGGCTCGTACGGCGACGGCCAGAACGCGTCAGCGGCCGGTCGGATCTGCAGGAACACCGCGTTGAGCCGCAGGGCGGCGGCCTGGTCGAGCAGGTTGCGCAGCTCGGCCTGCTGCGCGGCGGCGGTGAGCCCGGCTCGGGACGGCCAGTTGATGTTGGAGACGGAGGCGATCCAGGCTCCTCGGAGCTGTCGCTTCGGGTTCTCCCCCACCGGGCAGTCGGCGGCGGCGCTCCGGACGCCGTTCGCTCCGCCGGCCGCAGATCGGGCACCCGCCGTCGACACACCGACGGCCGGCGGCCGCGCCGCACCGGCCACCGCGCCGGAGCCGACGGTCGTGAGCAGGGCCAGCAGGCCCGTCAGCAGCAGTCGCCGCGCGCCCGTCCCACCTCGTGCCATCGCCAGCACTCCTATCGTCGGCCGGCCCGGCGGAGTGCTGATGGTGGCACGCACCCAGCGCCGACCGGCCGGGGCGACCCGCCGCACGTCGGCGCACCGCCCCGGCCGCACGCAGGTCGCGCCCGGCATCCAGTGATGGCGATAAGTTTCGCCCAGCGGAATCGATATGTAAAGATACTTCAACCAGTGCCTGAAGGCGACCGGGACGCGTCAGGCGACCGGGGCTGCGGAGGTTCCGGTTCCGGTTCCGGCCGGAACTCCGGCCAGTGTCGTCGCCACCTCGCCGAAGACCACCACCGCCGGGGCGCGGAAGCCAGCCGCGTGCGTCTCGGCCGCGACCGCGTCCAGCGTCGACCGGAGTACCCGCTGACCGTCGGTCGTGCCCTCCTGCACCACGGCGGCCGGAGTTTCCGGCGGCCGGCCGTGCGCTTGCAGAGCGGCGGCGATCGCCGGCAGGTTCCTCAGCCCCATCAGCACGACCAGGGTGCCCCGGAGCCGGGCCAGCGCCGACCAGTCGACGAGGGAGTCGGGATGTCCCGGCGGGAGGTGCCCGGAGACGACGGTGAACTCGTGCGCCACACCTCGGTGGGTCACCGGGACACCCGCCGCCGCCGGGGCGGCGACCGAACTCGTCACCCCGGGAACCACCGTCACCGGTACCCCGGCCGCGGCACACGCCAGCACCTCCTCGCCGCCCCGGCCGAAGACGTACGGGTCACCGCCCTTGAGGCGTACCACCCGGGCACCGGCCAGGGCCCGCTGCACCAGTACCCGGTTGATCTCCTCCTGGGTGGCGGCCGGACCGTGCGGGATCTTGGTGGCGTCCACCAGCTCGACATCGGGCCGCAGCTCGTCGAGGAGCAATCCGGGGACCAGGCGGTCGGCGACCACGACGTCGGCCTCGGCGAGCAGCCGCCGGCCACGAACCGTGATCAGTTCGGGGTCGCCGGGGCCAGCGCCGACCAGTGCGACCCGGCCGACCGGGCCGGCCACTGCCGGAGGGGCGGTGGTGGTCGGCTCCGACCCGTCGCCGCCGGCCCGCCCCGCCGGCACGCCGCTGCCGCCGGCAACGGCCTCGTCCGGCTCGCCGCCGACGCTGAGGGTTCCGCTGACCAGTTTTTCTCGGATCGCGTCCCGGACCGCCACCGCCCGGCGCGGGTTGCCCCCGCCGAGCACCGCGACGGTGACCGGGCCGTACCGGGTGACCGCCGGGGTCCAGGCGGTCGCGGCGTCCCGGTCGTCGGCGCGTACGCAGAAGATCCGCCGGTCGAGCGCGGCCGCGCTGACCGCCTCGGCGGCAGCCGGATCGTCGATCGCCACCTGTACCAGCCAGGCCCCGTCGAGGTCGGCCGGTGCGAACTCCCGAGCGACCCACTCCAACCGGCCCGCGTCGACGTGTGCCCGCAGCGCCGGGGTCAGCGCGGGGGCGACCACCACCACCCGGGCCTGCGCGTCGAGCAGCGCCGGCACCCGCCGGGTCGCCACCGCCCCGCCACCGACCACCAGCACACGCCGGCCGGCGAGCCGCAGCGCAAGTGGATACATGATCATCGGAAGCCGCCCGAGCAAGCCCTGGCTTCAGCCATGGGGAGGAGAGGGTGGTCAGGCGTGGTCGGCATGGCATCGGCTCCTGGCGGCTGGGCGAAACTGTCGGATGCGGCTGGGATGCTTCCAGTTGTGGAGGAGACGGTGCGGTACACCTACCGGTTGCGCCCCGGCGTGACCGCAGAGGCCGTGCTGTTGGCGGAGTGGGGGCGGTGTCGCTGGTTGTGGAACGAGGCCGTCCACCAGTACAAGACCGGCCGTAAACCCACCTTCGGCAAGCTGTCTAAACTGCTGACCGAAGCGCGGGCCGGCTCGTCGTGGCTGCGGGAAGGCTCTCAAGTCGCCCAGCAGCAGACGTTGCGTACCTACGCTCTTGCCCTTCAACACTCCTTCACGGTGAAGGGGCGAGGTCGCCCGGCAGTCAAGCGGTTGAAGGACACGCTGCCCAGCCTCGAATACACGGTGCGCGGGTTCTCGATCCGCGACCGTCGACTGCGGCTGCCCGGCGGCGTCAGGATTCCGGTCGTCTGGTCCCGCGAGTTGCCGTCCGCTCCGACCAGTGTCCGGGTCTACCAGGACTGCCTCGGGCACTGGTACGCGTCCTTCGTTGTCCGCCGCGAGGCCGCATCGGCGCCTGACGTTGCGGGTGGGATCGGTGTGGACTGGGGTGTCACGACGACCGCAACCACGACAGATGCCGCCTACGACCTGCCGTACCTCGGCCACCGCAAACGCTGCGCCGCCGAACTGGCCAAGGCGCAGCGCCGGATGGCCCGGCGTCGCAGGCCGAAGGGCGCTCCACCGTCGAACGGCTACCTGCGCGCCAAACGGCAGGCGGCGAAGCTGGCGAAGAAGGCGGCCCGGCAGAACACCCACGACGCCCGCATCTGGGCCAAGAAGGTCATCGACAACCACGCCACGATCGCCGTCGAGGACTTCACACCCACATTCCTCACCAGATCCCAGATGGCCCGCAAGGCCGCCGACGCGGCGATCGGGGCGGCGAAGCGGGAACTGGTCGAGCGTGGCATGCGGGCGGGCCGGAAGGTGGTGCTGGTACCGCCCGCCTACACCACGATGACCTGCTCGCAGTGCGGTACGAGAGCCAAGCACCGCCTCGGGCTGGATGTCAGAGTCTTCCGGTGCGACACCTGCGGGCACACCGCCTGCCGCGACCGGAACGCCGCGAGGACGATCCTCGCCACGGCAGAGCGTGACCGTGCTGGCGCCGACGACGTGAGACACGCGATCACCTCCTTCCAGGGCGGTGGGCTCGTGCGGTCTGAGCCAGAAATCCCCCGGCTTCCAGCCATAGGGAAGCGTTAATTTTCCGACACTCCCGCCGCGTCGAACGTGGCCACCTCGTGCAGAACCCGCACCGCACTGGCGACCACCGGATAGGCAAGCAGGGCGCCGGTGCCCTCGCCGAGCCGTAGGCCCAGGTCGATTATCGGCAGCAGGCCCAGCCGGTCCAAGCCGGCGCTCGCGCCCGGCTCGGCCGAGCGGTGCCCGGCTACCATCGCGCCGACCGCGTCCGGGGCGAAGGCGGCCGCCGCGAGCGCGGCGGCGACCGCGCTCACCCCGTCCAGCAGCACCGGGACACGCCGCGCGGCGCCGCCCAGGACAAAGCCCGCCAGCGCCGCGTGCTCCAGCCCGCCGACCGAGGCCAGCGCCCCGAGCGGATCGGCCGGATCGGGTACGTGCCGGGCCAGCGCCGCCCGCACCACGGCCACCTTGCGGGCGTACGTCGGATCGTCGACCCCGGTGCCCCGTCCGGTGGCCTCGGCCGGGTCCATCCCGGCGAAGGCGGCGATCAGCGCGGCGGCAGCCGTGGTGTTGCCGATCCCCATGTCACCGGTGACCAGGATCCCCGCACCGGTGTCGACCAGGTCGTACGCCACCCGGATGCCGGTCTCGACCGCACTGCGTGCCTCGTCCCGGGTCAGGGCGGGCTGGACACTCATGTCCCGGCTGCCGGCCCGCACCTTCGCGTCGACCAGCCGGGGAGTCGAGCGGCCCGGCCGCTGCGCCGGCACCGGTACCTGCGCCACCGGGGTGGCCACCCCGACGTCGACCACGATGACCGCGGCGCCGGACTGCCCGGCGAAGGCGTTCACCACCGCACCGCCGGCGAGAAAGTTGGCCACCATCTGTGCGGTGACCTCCTGCGGCCACGGGGTCACCCCCTGGGCGTGCACGCCGTGGTCGGCGGCGAAGATCGCCACCGCGGCAGGCTCGGGCAGCGGTGGTGGACAGGCACCGGCGAGCCCGGCCAGGCGTACCGAGAGTTCCTCCAGGGCGCCCAGCGAACCGGCCGGCTTGGTCAGTCTGGCGTTCAGGTCCCGAGCCGCGGCCATGGCCGGCTCGTCGAGTGGACCGATCTCGGCCAGGGTGGCGTCCAACATCATGCCTCCAGGATTCCGGCCAGCGCGGCCACGAAGAGGTCGGTGGTGGCAGTGTCCCGTACCGCGAGCCGGAGCCAGTCGGGGCCGAGCCCCGGGAAGGTGTCCCCGCGCCGTACCGCGAAGCCCCGGTCACGCAGGGCCAGCCGTACCCGCGCCGCCCCGGGCAGGTGCACCAGGACGAACGCGCTGGCCGGGGTGCCCGCGACGCGTACCAGGGGCAGCTCGCCGAGGCGCCGGACCAGGTACGCCCGCCGGGCGGCGAGCCGGGCGGCGAGCCGGCGCTCCGCCTCCACCGCAGCGGGCGTGGCGCAGGCCGCCGCCGCGGCGAGCGCCGGGGTGGAGACCGCCCAGAGCGGTTGCACCGCCGCCAGCCGCTCGACCAGCTCGGCCGGAGCGAGCAGGTAGCCGATGCGGAGTCCGGCCAGTCCCCAGGTCTTGGTGAGGCTCCGCACCACGACCAGCCCCGGTAGGTCACGCCGGGCCGCCAGCGACTCGGGTTCGGCGACGTCCCCGGCGGCCCCGGCTCCACCGCCCGCCCCGGTGCCAGCATCGGCATCGGCATCGGCGCGGATGGTGGAGTCGGCGAAGGCCTCGTCGACGACCAGCACCCGGCCGGGGCGGGCCAGTCCGGCCAGTACGCCCGCCGGGTGGAGTACCGAGGTGGGGTTGGTCGGGTTGCCGACGAAGACCAGGTCGGCGTCGGCCGGTACCCGTCCGGGGTCCAGCCGGAAGCCGCTCTCCGCCGGCAGCAGTACCCGCTCGACCCGGTGCCCGGCCGCCCGCAGCGCCGCCTCGGGCTCGGTGAACTGGGGATGCACGACGACCGGCCGACGCGCGGCCCGGAGTGCCTGGGCGAGCAGCACGAACGCCTCTGCCGCCCCGGCGGTCAGCAGCACCTCGTCGACCGGCCGGCGATGCCGGGCGGCGACGGCGGCCCGGGCCGGGGCTGGATCGGGGTAGGCGGTCAGCGCCTCCAGCGAGGCGACGATCGGCTCCCGCAACCAGGCCGGCATCGGATGCCGCTGGACGTTGACCGCGAGATCCACCAGCCCCGGAGCCAGCTCGACGTCGCCGTGGTGACCGAGATCGGGCTCGGCGGGTTTCGGTGCGGGTGCTGGCCGGTGCATGGGCATGATCCTGCCGGGCGGCCGGTCGCGGCGGCCAGCGGGCGTCGCGGAGCGGATCGGGGGTAACCGAAGCGACCGGGCAGAAGGCTCGGATATCCGCGAATCTTTATCATGTTTTACCGGGATTCATCATAGCTTGGAGGCGTGACGGACCCCACCACCCGCCCTGCCCCTGGTCGACTCGTACCCCTGCTCCGTGCCGGACTCATCGCCGGTGTGGTCGTCGCGGCGGCGTTGTTCCCGTTCGTCGCGGTCGGCGGCCTGGCCGCCAAGGCCGGTGCCGACCTGGTGGAGAAGACCCCCGCCGACCTGCTCGCCGCGGCGCCCGCACAGACCAGCTACGTCTACGCCGCCGACGGGACGACCCTGATCACCACCTTCTACGAGGAACACCGGCGGTACGTGCCGCTCTCCCAGATGTCGCCGTACATCCAGCAGGCGATCGTGGCCTCGGAGGACTCCCGGTTCTACGAGCACAACGGAGTCGACCCCAAGGGCGTGCTCCGGGCCTTCGTCGCCAACCAGCAGGCCGGTGGGGTGTCCCAGGGCGCCTCGACGCTGACCATGCAGTACGTCCGGATGGCCCTGCGGGACAGCGCGACAACCCCGATGGAGGCCCGGCAGGCCACGGAGCAGACGCCGCTGCGCAAGCTCCGGGAGATGCGACTCGCCCTCGACCTGGAGAAGGAGGTCTCGAAGTCGCAGATCCTGGAGCGCTACCTCAACGCGGCCTACTTCGGCCATCGGGCATACGGCATCTACTCGGCATCGGAGATCTTCTTCTCGAAGCTCCCGAAGGACCTCACTCCGGTCGAGGCGGCCACCCTAGCCGGGCTGGTCAAGGCGCCGACCACGTACGACCCGGCCAGCTCGGACCGAAAGGCCGCCACGGACCGGCGCAACTACGTACTCGACCGGATGCAGGCGATGGGCTACCTGTCTCCACAGGACACGGCGGCGGCGAAGGCCGAACCGATCCAGCTGCGCCTCAGCAACCCGCCGAACGACTGCATCTCGGTGCCGGAGGAGCACAACGGCTGGGGATTCTTCTGCGACTACCTGAAGGCCTGGTGGGCGGCGCAGCCAGCGTTCGGCAGCAACTCGCTCGAACGCCTGGACAAGCTGCGCCGGGGCGGTTACACCATCATCACCAGCCTGGACCCGAAGATGCAGGAGATCGCCGACGACCAGGTGCAGTCCGCGATCTCCAACAACAGCCCGTTCGGTCACGGCCTGGTCGCGGTCGAACCCGGCACCGGGTACGTCAGGTCGATGGCGGTGAACCGGAACTATTCGCTGGACCAGAGCGAGAACGGCCCACACTCCGACCCGAGCCGGCGCAACCGGATGAAGGGCAACTACCCGAACACCGTGGTCCCGCTGCTCGGCGGCGGAGATCTCCCCGGCTACCAGGCGGGATCGACGTTCAAGATGTTCACCATGCTCGCCGCGCTGGACGCCGGACTTCCGCTCAGTACGGCGTTCAACTCACCGCACCGGTTCGTGTCGATCTACCCGGACGGCAGCGGTGGCCCGACGGACTGCGGCGGCTACTGGTGCCCGTCGAACGCCAGCGGCGCGATGAGCGGGCACCAGACCATGTGGTCCGGCTTCGGCAAGTCGGTCAACACGTATTTCGTCTGGTTGGAGCAGAAGGTTGGTGCCGAGAACGTGGTCCGGCTCGCCGAACGGTTGGGCCTGCAGTGGCGTACCGACATCGACAAGCGGCAGGCGTCGCCGATCCAGGCGAACAAGTGGGGCTCGTTCACCCTCGGGGTTTCCGACGTCACCCCGCTGGAGATGGCCAACGCGTACGCCACGGTCGCCGCCGAGGGACGGTTCTGCGAGGCGCTGCCGGTCACCTCGATCGTCGGGCCGGACGGCATGCCGGCGACGTACCGGACCGGCGCCGGGATGGATCTGGAGATCGCGCTGCCGAGGTGCAGCCAGGAGGTCAGCGCCGACGCGGCCCGCGCCGCCACCGACGCCGCCCGGTGCCCGACCGGGGACACCCCGGCCCGGGGGTCCTGCGGCGGCTGGTCGACCGCCGACCGGGTCCGGGGCATCGTCGGTCGGCCGGTTGCCGGCAAGACCGGTACCACCGACAGCGACCGGGCCGCCTGGTTCGTGGGTTACACCCCTGAACTGGCCGCCGCGAGCTTCCTCTCCGACCCGGACAGCCCGATGAACCCGGTCGGCTCGGGCCCGGCGAACAAACCCATCGACACCGTCGCCGGATTCCTGAAAGACGCACTGAAGGACCAGCCGGTACGCCAGTTCAACCCGCCCTCGGACGAACTCACCGGCTGACCGGGCCGGTCCTCGCCGAGCCCGCCACAGGCGGTCCCGCCGGCCGGGTGCCCCGGGGGTGGCTGCGACGGCGCGGGATCCTCGTGCTGGGAACCGACCGGGTCGCCGTCAGGTTCCGGGTGAGTGCAGGTCGGCGGCGACCAGGGACCAGACCTCCAGGTCGACCCGGCCGCTGTGCACGTACCCGGCGTTGCGCAGCAGCCCCTCGTAGGTGAAACCGGCCTTCTCCGCGACCCGCCGAGACGCGGTGTTGCCGGGCGCCACCCGCAGTTCGAGCCGCTGGAAGCCGTGCTCCAGGATCAACGCGACGGCTATCGCGTCGACCGCCTCCGCCGCCATGCCGAAGCCCCGCGCCTCCGGCGCGATCGCGTACGACACCTCGGTGACCCGGCCGCCCCAGTCGGTGCGCTTGGTCCACAGGCAGCCCACCAGCCGCTCGTCCTCGCGCCGGATCACGCCGTAGTGGTCGCCATTACCACTGTCCCGCCGCTCCTGGGCCATCTCGGTGCACCAGGCGTCGGCGTCGATCTCCCCGAGTTCCCGCTGGAACGGCAGCCAGCGTTGAGTCTGCTTGTCGGCGAAGATCGCCGAGACCGCCTTCGCGTCCGACCCTCTCAGCGGGCGTACGTACACCCGAGGCGTCGACACGGTCAGGGTCGGAAAGCGGCGCACTGCCACCTCTCCGCTCATACCGCCGGCTCACCCCACTCGTCGCCCGACCGCCTCTCGACGGTGTCCCATCGGCCAGACCCAGGCCGCTCGCCACCGATCCGGATCATGCGCCACCGATCCAGATCACGCCACCGGTCCAGCCGCCGGACTGTTCGGCACGGCGCCGGTCGCCGGCTCGGACCCGACCGTTCCGCCCGGTCCGGCAGCCTCCACCGGCGACTCGGTGTCGGAGCCGGCGGCCCTCGGCGCGGGGACGGCCCGCGAGCCGGCACCCGGCCGGATCGGACCGCCGTCAGTCGGCCCAGCGCCACCAGGGAGCACACCGCCACCGGAGGACGCAGCACCACCACGTGACGCAGCACCACCAGACGGGACAGCACCACCAGACGGGACAGCACCACCAGACGGGGCAGCACCACCAGACGGGGCAGGGCGACCGGACGCGGGGCCGGCAGTTGGCTGCCGTGGACCGGTTGCGTCCGGGCCGACCGGAACGGCAGGCCGACCAGCACCCGAGGGCGAGACCGGAACGGCAGACTGGCCAGCGCCCGAGGGCGAGACCGGAGCCGGTGGCGAGACCGAAACAGCCGGCCCGACCGGAGCCGGCGGCGAAACCGGAGCCGACGGCGAACCCGGGGCCGCCGGTGGCACCGGAGCAGCCGGCCCGACCGGGCTCGACGGGGAGACCGGAGCCGACGGGGAGACCGGAGCCGACGGGGAGACCGGAGCCGACGATCCGACCGATCCTGGCGACACCGGCGCGGCCGGGCCCACCGCCCCCGCCGACGGCGCGGCGGCAGCCGGCGCGACCGGAACCGTCGGCGACGTGGGCGCCGGGCCGGACGGGGTACCGGCCGACGTGGCAGCGGCGACCAGGCGACTGGCGATCACCGGACTGCTCGCCCAGTGCAGCGTCAACTGGGAGGCGTGCACCCGACGCCAGACGAAGCCCTCCGGCGGGCCACCGCCCCAGCTCCACGCCGGGGTCTGCCCGGCCCGTGGGGTCAGTACCCCGCGATGCTGCTTGTAGCCGACCAGCCGGGCGCCGAGCCGGGCGACCGGGGTGTCCGCCCGGGCCGTCGCCTCGCGGTACCCGACCACGGTCCGGTCCAGGCTCACCCCGGTGGCGTCCAGCACTCCACACATCGGGCGCCCGTCGAACTCCCGGGACAGCCAGAGCAGCCCGGCCCCCTCGGCGATCACCGGGCGGCCGGTACGGGCAAGTTCCGCGACCGCGATGCAGAGCCGGCGGTTCGCCGACAGCTCCTCGGCGTACGTCTCGGGAAGCGCGCCGCCGATCACCAGCGCACCGGTCTGCGCCGGCAGGGTCTCGTCGCGGAGCGGATCGAAGGCGACCACCTCGGCGCCGGCCGCCGCCAGCAGTTCGGCGGTCTCGGCGTACGAGTACGACAGGGTCGGCCCGCCGGCCAGCGCCACCACGGTACCCGTACCCGTGGTCGGCGGGTCGCCGACCGGTCCCAGCTCGGCGAGCGCATCCGCGGCCGACCAGGCGGTCACCGGCACCCGGGGCGCCGAGCGGGCCAGCGTCAGCAGCCGGTCGAGGTCGACGACTCCGGCGATCGCCTCTCCGAGCCGGCGCACCCCCCGGTACGCCTCCACGGCGCGCTGCATCACCGGCACCACGCCGTGCTGCCGGGACGGCAGGACGGCGGGCAGGTCCCGTCGGCGCAACGCCCCGAAGACGGGTACGCCGATGTCGTCCAGCGCGTCGCGCAGCAGTTGCTCGTGCCGGTCCGAGGCGACCCGGTTCAGGATCACGCCGCCGAGCCAGAGCATCTCGTCGTACGCCCGGAAGCCGTGCGCCAGCGCGGCGACCGACTGGCCCATCGAGCCCACGTCGACGACCAGCACCACCGGGGCCCGCAGGCTGGTGGCGATCGCGGCGGTCGAGTCGATCTCGGGCCGGCCGGCCAGGCTGTCGAAGAGCCCCATCGTGCCCTCCACCACCGCGATCTCGGCATCGGCGGAGCCGTGCGCGAAGAGCGGGGCGATCCGCTGCGGGCCGACCAGCCGGGGGTCGAGGTTGCGGCCGGGGTGTCCGGCGGCGAGCCCGAGGTAGGCGGCGTCGGTGTGATCGGGACCAACCTTGAACCCGGCGGCGTCCAGTCCTCGGGCGGCGAGCGCGGCGAGCAGGCCGACCGCGATCGCGGTCTTGCCGTGTCCGGACGACGGTGCGCTCACCACTACGCGCGGCGCGTCGATCATGGTCGGCTCCTCGGGGCGCGGTCACCGCCCCCGGTGCGGGCGGTTCTGGTACGGACGGTGGTGGTGCGAGGGACGGCCCGGCCCGACCCGTCGATCGAACCGACGCGCGTGAGGATACCCGGCACCGGGCGCCGCGCCGGCCCGCCGAGCCGGCCACCTGGCAAACCGGGGCAGCCGCCCGGGTAGCCTCGTGCTGTGTACCGGTTCCTGCTCACGCCCCGCTGGCTGGGCATCCTCGCGCTGACCCTGGCCGCGGCCGCCGTGATGGTGCTGCTCGGCAACTGGCAGCTGAGCCGCTACCAGGAGCGGGCCGCGATCAACGAGCGAATCGACGAGACCGCGACGCTGGCACCGGTGCCGGTGCATCACGTGCTGCCCCGGCCGGACGGCCCGGCGGGCACGGTCGGTCCGGCGACGCCGGCCGGCGCGGCGTGGACCCGGGTCACCGTGACCGGGCGGTACGACAGCACGAACGTAATCATGATCCGCAGCCGTACCGTGGCGAGCAGGGTCGGCTTCGAGGTGCTCACCCCGCTGCGGCTGGCTGACGGCAGCGCCGTCCTGGTGGACCGGGGCTGGATTCCGCCGGCCGAGGGCGGCGGCGCGCTGGCCCGGCCCGAGGTCCCGGCGGTCCCGTCCGGCGAGGTGACGGTGGTGGGCCGGGTTCACCTGTCGGAGAGCAAGCCGGACGCCGTCACCCGGCGGGACGGCCGGATCGAGACCCGGCGGATCGCCGTACCGGCGCTGGCCCGGGAGCTGCCGTATCCGGTCTACTCGGCTTATCTGCTGTTGGACGAGCAGACTCCGGCCGCCGACCCGGCCTTCTCGGCGATACCGATCCGGCACGAGAACGACTGGCAGAACGGCGGCTACGTCGTGCAGTGGTGGCTGTTCGCGGCGATGGCCCTGGTCGGCTTCTGCTGGGCGGCCCGCCGGGAGGCGCGCGGTGACCTATTGGACGGCGACCGGGACCGGCTCGGCCAGGATCGGCTGGATCAGCCGGCTCCGGCCACCCCGGGCGGCTGAGCCCGGTCGCGCTCGCCACCGCCTGCCCGTCCGACCCCGGTCGGGCTGCGGTCATCGACGCACCGCCTGCACCTCACGGTGGCGGCGGCCACGATCCGGGTTAGGGTCTGCGAAACCGGCGGTGTGGCATTGGGGAGGAGCCGCAATGAGTGTGGACCCGAGCGGAGCGCCGGACGTACCTCCGCCACCACCAACCGATCCATGGCCGACCAACCGCCCGTGGCCGACCGACGCCTCGGTCTCGCCCGGCTATCCACCACCCACCGCCCCGGGCTCGCCGGAGCCGGTGGTCGCGCAGATCGGCGAGATCGCGGTCACCCCGTCGACGGTACGCACCCCGAGTGGCGACCTTCCACTCGCCGGTTCGCAGTGGCACGTCGCGGACTACTGGCAGAGCGAGCAGAAGACGCCGACCTGGGCGATCGTGGTTGCGGTGGTCGGCTTCTGCGTACTGACCGTGTTCAGCCTGCTGTTCCTGCTCGTCAAGGAGACCGTCCACCGTGGAACCGTGCAGGTGACGGTGACCAACGGCCTCCGGCAATACGTCGCCCGGATCCCGGTCACCGAACAGTTCCAGGTCCAGCAGATCCACCAGCAGGTCAACTACGCGCGGTCGCTGGCCGCGATCTGACTTCCGGTCGATGCCGGACGGTCAGGCCCCCGTGCCCAGCCGGGGGGTGACCGCGACGGCGGCCGGTCAGGGACGCCGACCCTCGTGGATGGCTCGTACGGTGTCGATGGTGTCCGCTTCCGCCGCGCTCTTGTCGTCGCGGTACCGCAGTACGCGGGCGAAGCGCAGCGCCACGCCGCCCGGATAGCGCGGGCTGCTCTGCACCCCGTCGAAGGCGATCTCCACGACCTGTTCGGGACGCACCCGGACCACCCAGTCGCCGCGCTCCACCGCCAACTCCTGGAACCGCTCGGTCTGCCAGCGCAGCAACTCGTCGGTCAACCCCTTGAAGGTCTTGCCGAGCATCACGAAGCCGCCGGTCTCGGGATCACGGGCGCCGAGGTGCAGGTTCGACAGCCAACCCTTGCGCCGGCCACTGCCCCACTCGACGGCAAGCACCACGAGGTCGAGGGTGTGCCTCGGCTTGACCTTGACCCAGGCGGCACCACGGCGACCCGCGTCGTACGCCGCCTGCGGCGCCTTGACCACGATGCCTTCGTGCCCGGCGTCGACAGCGGCGGCGAAGGCCGTCGACGCCTGCTCGACGGTGTCGACGGTGATCCGCTCGACGAGTTGTGCCGGCGAGACGGTGCGGGACAGCGCGGCCCAGCGCTCGTGTCCCGGCGCGTCGAGCAGGTCGACGCCGTCCAGGTGGAGGATGTCGAAGAAGTACGGCGTCAGCACGACCCCACCGCTGGTGTTCGCCGCCGCGATCACGGCAGGGGCGACGGTCGCCGGACGGTCCGGGCCGGGGATCTCGGCGGGTGCCGTGCCGGAGGTGCCGATCCGGGGCACCTCGGAGATGTCCACCGACCCCACCGACCACGCCGACCCTGCCGTCGACGGTGCGACCGGCGCCGCGCCGAAGCTCCGTGTCCCGCCCGCCGTGTCGGCGTCGTCCACGCCGACCGCTGCCACCTCGTCCGGCCCGCCGCCGACCGCTGCCACCTCGTCCGGCCCGCCGCCAACCGCTGCCAGGTCGCCCGGCTCGCGGCGGGCCTCGTCGCGGACTGCCCGGCGGGCTCCCCTGGTCGCCGCCCGGCTGGCGGTCTCCTGGAAGGGCCGGGGTCGGCCGGAGGCATCGAGGGCGATCGCCTCGCCGTCCAGCACCAGCTCGCGGGCTGGCAGGGAGCGCACCGCCGCCACCACCTCGGGAACCCGCGAGGTGATCTCGTCGAGGCTGCGGGTGAAGACCGAGATGTCGTCGCCGGAGCGGTGCACCTGGATGCGGATGCCATCGAGCTTCACGTCGACCACCGCCGGCAGCCCGACGGCGGTCAGCGCCTCCTCGACCGACCCCGCGCTCTGCGCCAGCATCGGTGCGAGCGGGCGGCCGACCTGCAGCGCGAACCCGGTCAGTGCGCCCGAGCCGCCGGTGAGCGCGGCCGCCGCGACCGCCTTCAGGTCACCGGCGAGCAGCAGTGCCCGGCGCACCGTCGGTAGCGGCACCTCGGCCGCCCGGGCGATCGCCTCGGCCAGCAGGCCCGCCTGGGCGCCCTGCCGCAGCTCCCCGCTGAACAGGCCGAGCAGCAGCCGCCGCTCGTCGACGGTGGCGGCGCCGAAGAGGGCTGCCAACAGCTGACGCCGACGCTGCTGTGAGCCCGGTCCCCGCACCTCGGCCAGCTCGGCTATCGCCGCGTCGACGCCGGCCACCGTCAGGGTCGGATGCTCGGCCGGCGGCGGCAGCTCACGCAGGCTGGCGTAGCCGACCCCGGTCTGCCGCTGACGCAGCTCGCCGGCCAGGTAACCCGAACCGGCGACGAGTTCCTCCGGCGCGAGGTTGCGCAGCGCCTCGGCGAGCAGCTCGACCTTGGCCCGCCGGCCCGAGGTGGCGGCGACGGCCGCGGAGGTGGCTGCCAGATCAACGAAGCGCACGGCTCCATCCTGGCAGCCAGCACCGACATCATTCCGGCCGGCCCGCCATCGTCCCCCGGCTGAGCTGGGCAGGGACGGTCAGACCGAGGCAGGTTCCTCAATGCGTAGGCCACGGGCACGCACGCTGTCGGCCACCCGGGCGAGAGCGGCGTCGAGCGCACAGAGAACTGTGGAAAGCTCGCCGAGCTGGTCCCGGAGCGCATCCTCGGACCACGCGGAGACGTCGACGTCCCGCAGCGCACTGACCGCGGCGTCGAGCCGCGCGATCGCCTCGTTCGTACTCATGTTCGAAACCTTACCGCCTCGAAACTCCCGCCGGGCGCTTTCTCCGTTTTCTTCCCGCGAACATCCCCTCGTGGACAGGTGGACTATCTTCGACTACGGACACCCGTCCTCTGTCCACACTCCCCTCCAGCCAGACGCGGTCCGGTCTCCGGACCCGGGCTCCGGCGAGACCCCCCGGAGAGTCATGACGAACGGCATCCTCCGCCCAGGCAAGCGGGTCGGCGCGGCCGCCGCCGCGGTGTTCGCGGCGCTCGCCCTCACCGCCGCCCCCACCCCGGCGTACGCCGCGGCGCAGCCACGGTTGCAGATCTCCAGCGCCACCGAGGCGACGATCGACACCACCGGCAGCACCCTCGGCTTCCACCTGCACAACACCGGGGACGCGCCGGCCACCGAGGTGGGCGCGGTCTACAACGCCGAGCACACCAGCGACGACGTCATCCTCTCGGTCCCGCCCGGCGGCGAGGACTGCCAACAGTCCCACAAGACGGCGACGTGCCGGCACGACGACCTGGCGCCGGGACAGCGCCGGCTGATCGAGCCGATCAGGCTGCGCAGTGCCCCGGACGCCCGGCCGGGTCCGGCGGGGTTCGTCCAGGTCAGCGTCTCGGGCCAGGGGCCCGACGGTGCGGTCTCGGCGACGTACGAGCTTCCGGTGAGCATCCGGGCCACCGGCTCGGGCCTGGTCGCCGAGGTCGGCGACCTCGGTAGCGCCGAGCAGCGGGTCGGCGGCGGCGACCGCCGAGGCCTGGACGCCAGGGTGTTCAACCTCGGGAAGAGCACCCTGCCCGGCTTCCGCCTGACGATCACCCTCCCGCTCGGGGCAACATTCGTCGAGCGGTACACCGAGTGCGTCTACGATGACGACCTCCCCGGCGAGCCACCGGCGGGCTACGTCTACGGCCCCCGGCGGGTGACCTGCCAGATGCACCTGATCCTGGAACCCGGCAGCGGAGTCGCCTTCTCCGATCCGGTCTCCGGGGACGCGGCGTTCAACGTCGTCTTCGGCAAGAACCTCCCGGGGCCCGCCGAGGCGAGCGGCCGGTTCGAGGCCGGCGTACCGGATCAGCCGCTCCCGCAGACCCGGCCCCGGGCAGCGACGCCGGACGGCCGGTCGCTGGCCGCCAAGGTCGCCGAGCTGCGGGCCAGGGCGGCCGGGGCGGAGCAGCGGTCCCGGGTCGAGCCCGGAACGCCGGAACAGCCCGGCGACACCGGACAGCCGACCACACCGGGCCGGCAGGCCCCGACCGGTGGCGGCGACCCGGCCCAGCTGACCCCCGCGGCCGAGCCGCACGTCGCCGAGTTCGGCATCTGGACCAAGCCCAACAGCCACGACCTCGAGGTACGCGCGACGCCGGTCACCGGCTCCGTCGGCGACACCGTGGAGGTGCCGTACCGCATCACCAACCACGGTCCGTCGGACGGCGGTGCCGCGTGGCGGATCGTCGCGCCGAGCGGCACCGTCCTGTTGCCGAGCCAGTGGTGCGCGTTCCGGGACGAGCAGGGTGAGCCGGTCGCCGAGCTGACCGAGGTCGACTGCGGCACCGAGAGCCAGTGGCTGGCGACCGCCTCCGGCGAGGGCGTCGTGTCGTCGGCGGTACGCCTGAAGATCAAGTCGACACCGGGTACCGACGGCACGATCACGATCCGGGCCCTCGGACCGTCGACGGAGACGGGACCGAAGAGCAACACCGCCCAGCTCCTGATCAACAAGCCGGGCGGCGGTGGCGGCGCGGACGGTGGCGACGACGGGCTCCCGATCACCGGGGTCCGGACCGGCCCCATCGCCGCCGTCGGCGCCGCTGCCCTGCTGCTCGGCGCGGTGCTGCTGCTGGTGGGCCGGCGGCGCCGGTCGACGGCACCCCCGCCCGCCGAGTAACCGGTCCGGGCGCCGGAAAGCCGCCGGGCCCGTCCGGGGGATCGGAACGACTCGTCGGCCGATCCCCCGGATGGACCCGCTCGATCCGTGAACCGCCGGGTCCGCTGGGCGGCCGCGGATGGCTCAGCGGGCGCCGGCCGCCTCGGCGACCTTGACCAGCAGCAGCGCCTCGGCCAGGCAGACCCTGGCGAACTCCCCCAGGTGCAGGCTCTCGTTCGGCCCGTGTGCCCGCGCGTACGGGTCCTCCACACCGGTCACCAGGATCGCGGCCTCCGGGAAGATCCGGCGGAACGTCTCGATGAACGGGATGGAGCCCCCGATCCCCATGTCCACCGGCTCGACGCCGTCCCAGGCGGTCCGGAAGGCGGCGCGGGCCGCGTCGTACATCGGGCCGGAGGCGTCGATCACGCACGGCTCGCCGTCGTGTTCCAGGGTCACGGTGACGCTCGCCCCGTGCGGGGCGTGCCGGCGCAGGTGCTCGGTCAACGCCGCGTACGCCTTCGCGGCCTGGTCACCCGGGGCGAGCCGGACGCTCAACTTGGCCTTCGCCGACGGGACCAGGGCGTTCGGCGCCTCCGCGGTCGGCGGGGCGTCCAGCCCGATCACCGAGATCGCCGGCTTGTTCCAGAACCGGTCGGTCAGCCGGCCGGTGCCGATGAACGAGACCCCGTCGAGCATCCCGGCCTCGGCACGCAGCCGATCCTCCGGATAGTCGACGGTGGCACCCGCCGTGCTGACCAGCCCCTGGACCGCCACGTCTCCGGCTGGGTCGTGCAGGGTGGCGAGGAGTTGGCAGAGCGTGGTCAGCGCGTCCGGTACCGCCCCGCCGAACATGCCGCTGTGCACCGCCTGGGAGAGGGTGCGGACCTCCACGAAGCAGTTGACGATGCCGCGCAGCGATGTCGTCAACGCCGGTACGCCGATGTCCCAGTTGCCGGAGTCCGCGATCACGATCACGTCGGCGGCGATCTCGTCCCGGTGCTCGGTGAGAAGCCGCTCCAGCGAGTCGGAGCCGTACTCCTCCTCACCCTCGACGAAGAGCACCACGCCGACCGGGAGCGCGTCACCGAAGGCCCGCAACGCGGCGACGTGGGCCAGCACGCCGGCCTTGTCGTCGGCGGCGCCCCGTCCGTAGAGCCGGCCGTCCCGCTCCACCGGCTCGAACGGGTCACTCTGCCAGAGGCTCAGGTCGCCGACCGGCTGCACGTCGTGATGCGCGTACAGCATCACGGTCGGTGCGCCGGGCGGCGCGGGACGCCGGCCGATCACCGCCGGCTGGCCGCCGGACCGGACCACCCGCACGTCGAGAGAGCAGCCGCGCAGCAGTTCGGCGACCGCCTCGGCGGAACGCTCGAGCTGGGAGTGGTCGAAGCCGTCGAAGGCGATCCCGGGGATCCGGACCAGCCGCTCCAGGTCGGCCCGTACGCCCGGCAGCTCGCGATCGATCGCGGCACGAAGTTCGGACTCGGTGCGGATAGTCGTGGTCATGCCGAAGATCGTATGCCGCGCCGCGCCGCGTGATCATCCGAACCCCGGACGACGCGTGATCATCCGAACCCCGGTGGACGCTCGTCCAGGCTGTCGGCGGGCGGAGTGCTACCGGGGTTGCCCGGTCGGCGGTTCCGGTGCCTCTCCGTCGGTCCCGGGTGCCGGGCCGGTGGAGCCGGTCGTGCCCGGCTTGTCGTTCCGGCGGGTACGACCGGCCGCCCGAGCGGCGGCCTCACCCGCCGCGTTCGCCCAGGAACGGGCCCGACCCGCGCTGCCGCCGGCCCACTCGCCAAGGTCACTGGCGCCGTCGCCGAGCCGGCGCAGCAGGCCGACAAGCGGATCCTGGGATCGTCCGAAGGCCTCCCGGTACGCCTCCGCCGCAGCCTTGATCTCGGCGGACACCGAGGTCAGACCGTCATCGTCCCGGCGCGGATAGTCGCCGCCGAGCAACCGGGCGTACGCGCCGGAGTCGACCCACCTGCGCAGGTCCGCCGCCCGGGCCACCGGCACCGGATGGGTACTCCAGGCGGTCATCCGGATCTTGTGCAGGCTGTCCCGGAGGTCACCGCCACCCTCGTACTCGGCGGCCTGCTCCAGGAATGCGGCCGTGTCGATCTGGCTCAGGTCGCCACCGCCGGCCAGCTTCATCAGTACCCGCAGCGCCGCCGCCGGGTCCTGGCCGGCGAGCAGTCCGGCCCGGTCGCCCGACAGCTCCGCCTTGCGCCACCACTCCAGCATCGCGGCGATGATCGCCCGGAGGGCGAGCGCACCGACCGGCAGCCAGCTCAGGTTTGCCGCCCACCGGGTCAGGATGGTGAGGATTGTCTTGTAGACGGCGTGCCCGCTGCCCACGTGGCCCAGTTCGTGGCCGAGCAGGAAGCGGAGCTCGTCGTCGTCGAGTTGGTTGACGGCGGCAGAGGTGATCACGATGAACGGCCGGTCGAGACCGATCGCCTCACCGGACAGCCAGGGCGACTGGGTCACGAAGAGTTCGGGCAGCTCGGCCACGTCCAGCGCGGCACCCGCCTCGGCGTAGAGCCGGTACACCCGGGAGTACTGCCGGTGGTCGACCCGGATCGCGGAGGCCAGGTAGGAGAGCCGGAAGCCGCGCTCGTTCCACATCCCGAAGAAGGCCTTGACCACGTCGTCGAAGCCGCGTAGTTCGCGCAGTGCGGTCAGCGCACCACGGTCGGCCGGATGCTCCCAGGCCCGGGAGCTGATTCCGCGCAGTACCACCCGTCGCCGGGCCGGAGTGCCACCCGTACCGTCTGCCGTCATGGTGTCCCCCCGCCCGCCGCGCGTCGGCCCTGTCCTGCCGATCGTGCCCCAGCGATGCGGATACGTCCATAAGCGGACCAGGGTCAGTCCGTCACCGGACCCGGACGAAGGCGGTGCCGTCCCGCACCGAGCCGGTGGCGCCGTCCACCACCAGGTCGGCTCGCTCGACGGTGCGGTCGGCGGCGAAGTGCGCACGCTCGCCGCGACGCCAGACCGCCAGCCGGGATGCCAGCGCAGCGCCGTCCCGGGCGAGGGTACGGTCCCGGCACAGGTCCACCGGTGCGGTCACGAAGACGGCGAGGCTGAGTTCGGCGGCGATGGCGGCACGGGCGCTGGAGACTCCTTCGACGATCACCACCGGGGCGGGCGGCACCGCCGTCCAGTCCGGCCCGAAGCGGTCCCGGGTCCAGTCGTACCGGCGGTACCGCGCTGACCGACCGCTGCGCAGCGGGGCGAGGATCCACTCCTCCAGCCGGGGCCAGAAGGTGAACTGGTCCGCCCAGCCGTCGAGCAGGTCGTCGGTGTGCACCACCGGCGTGGCGACCTCGAACGCGGCCGCCAGCCGGCCGGCGAAGACCGTCTTGCCGGCTCCGCTCGGCCCGTCGACCGCGACCAGTCGGGTACGCCCCAGCCGGGCCGGCCGCCCCAGGATCCGCTCCGCCAGGTCGGCGTACGGCTCCACGACGGGTGACATCCGGCCGACCCTACCCGTCGGTGACCTGGGCAGGCGGACAATGATCCGGTGTCGGACCAGGATCGGGGTGTGGCGGTGCTGCTGGCGCGCGCCCGCGCCGGAGTACGCCGTCTGACACCGCTGGAAACTCTCGCGGCGGTGCGGCGCGGGGCGCTGCTGGTGGACACCCGTACCGATCCGCAGCGGGCGGAGCAGGGCGAGTTGCCGGGGGCATTGGTGATCGACCGGACCGTGCTGGAGTGGCGGCTCGATCCGGCCAGCGGGTCCCGGATCCCGGAGGCGGTCGGCTATGACATCGAGATCGTGGTCGTCTGCCGGCAGGGCTACAGTTCCAGCCTGGCGGCGGCCAGTCTCCGAGCCCTGGGACTGTGGCGGGCGACGGACCTGATCGGCGGCTTCGATGCCTGGCGGCGGGCGGGACTGCCCTGTGCCGACCACCCGGCTGACGTGCGGAGGTGACGCGCGGAGGTGACGCGCGCGGAGGTGACCCCGCCCGGCGGACGCCCGAAGGGTCACCCCGCCCGGCCGACTGTGCGGAGGTGACCCGGCCGGGTCGACGCCCGAAGGGTCACCCCGTTCACGTCGGCGCAGGGGCCTGTTCCGCCGCGACGCGCTGGGTGGTCGTCGGGTGTGCCGGAGGTGCGCCCGGCGGGACGAACGGCAGCCCGGCCGGCGGTCCCTGTTCGACGAGCCGCCACAGCGCGGTGGTGTCGAGGTGCTCCTGCACCAGGTCGCCGAGGAGGTCCAGGGTGCGTTCCCGGGCGGCGGCGAACGACGTGTCCGGGGCGACCTGGAAGCGGTGCCGGCCAGCAAGTCTGGCCACCTCGGTGAGGAAGCGGCGCCGGAACGGGTCCGAGGTGAAGGCGCCGTGCCAGTGGGTGCCGAACAGGTGACCGACCGCCGCGCCCTCCGGCCGGCCATCCGGGTGGTGGATCAGTGGTGGCGGTGCCGGGTCGGCACCGGAGACGTACCCGTGGTGGATTTCGTAGCCCTGGACCGGGACCGACCCGAACGCCGTCCCCATCGAACGGGTCACGGTCTTGGCGGCGCCGAAGGTGATCTCGACCGGTAGCAGGCCGAGGCCGGCGACCCGCCCTCGCCCGCTCTCCACCTCGTCGTGTATGTGCCGGGCGAGCATCTGGTAGCCGCCGCAGATGCCGAGCAGGGGCCGCCCGGCTGCCGCGTGCGCCTGCACCACGTCAGCCAGGCCGGTACGGCGCAGCCAGTCCAGGTCGTCCACCGTCGACTTCGTACCGGGCAGTACGACGAGATCGGCGGCGGCCACCTCGGCCGGCTCGACGGTCAGCCGGACCCGTACTCCCGGCTCGGTGGCCAGGGCCTCCACGTCGGTGGCGTTGGAGACCCGGGGCAGCCGGATCACCGCCACGTCCAGCCACTCGCCACCCTTCGGCGGTGCCGGCCGGCCGAGCACCCGCCCGTAGGCGAGCGAGTCCTCGGCGTCGAGCCACAGGTCGACGTGCCAGGGCAGCACCCCGTACGTCGATCGCCCGGTGAGTTCGGTCAGCATGTCGAGCCCGGGACGGAGCAGGTCCAGGTCACCGCGGAACTTGTTGACCACGAAACCGGCCACGAGCTCCTGGTCGGCGGCGTCCAACAGGGCCAGCGTGCCGAACATCGACGCGAAGACACCGCCCCGGTCGATGTCGCCGACCACGATTGTCGGCAGCCGGGCGTGCCGGGCCAGCCCCATGTTGGCGTAGTCGGCGTCCCGCAGGTTGATCTCGGTCGGGCTGCCCGCCCCCTCGCAGACCACGACGTCGTATTCGGCGCGCAGTTCGGCGAGGGCTTCGAAGGCGGCCGTGGCCAATCGGGGACGCAGGGCGCGGAAGTTGCCGGCCGTGATGGTGTCGACCGCCCGGCCGAGCAGCACGACCTGGCTCGACCGGTCGCTTCCGGGTTTCAGCAGTACCGGGTTGAACCGCAGGTCCGGCGGCACGCCGCAGGCGGCGGCCTGCATGGCCTGGGCCCGACCGATCTCGCCGCCCCGCCCGTCCGGCCCGACCACCACCGCCGAGTTGTTCGACATGTTCTGCGCCTTGAAGGGCGCCACGCTCACCCCCTGGCGGTGCAGCCAGCGGCAGATGCCGGCGGTGAGCACGCTCTTGCCGGCGTCCGAGGTGGTACCGGCGACCAGCAGCCCGCCGCTCACCGGGCTCATCCGGCTGCCCACCGGCGGGCGAGCCAACCGCCCGCGCCCCGACGCGGCCGGCTCGTGGCCGCGTACGCCACGGCCACGCCCAGCGCGGCGAGCCCGACCGCTCCGGAGAGCCGGGCGGCCCGTTCGATGTGCCGCCGCTCCGGCCGGGGGCCGTCGCCGAGGAACGGCCGGACCTCGGAACGCCCGAAGTAGACGTTACGGCCGCCCAGCCGGACGCCGAGCGCGCCGGCCATCGCCGCCTCACACTGTCCGGCGTTCGGACTGGGATGGTCCGCCCGGTCCCGCCGCCACACCTGCCAGGCACGCGTCCGGTCGCCCCGGACCAGCGGGGCGGCGGCGATGGTGAGCAGCCCGGTCAGCCGGGAGGGCACCAGGTTGAGCAGGTCGTCGAGGCGGGCGGCGGCGGTGCCGAACCGGGCGTACCGCTCCGCGCGGTGACCGACCATCGCGTCCAGGGTGTTCGCCGCCCGATAGCCCAGGAGTCCGGGTAACCCTGCCACCGCGCCCCAGACCAGCGGGGCGACCACCGCGTCGGAGGTGTTCTCCGCCACCGACTCGACGGTGGCGCGGGCGAGTTCGGGCTCGTCCAGCGCGGCCGGGTCCCGCCCGCAGAGGTGGCCGAGGCGTTGCCGTGCCGCCGGCAGGTCCGCCCGGCGAAGGGCCTGGCTCATGAGCGTGGCTTCCCGCCGTAGCGTCCGTCCCCCGAGCACCATCCAGGTGGCGGCCGCGACCAGCGCCGCGCGGGCCAGCGGCCGATGCCGCGTGGCGACCGCCGCCGCCCCACCGAGAGCCACAGGTACGCCGACGGCCAGCGCCGCGAACCCGGCACCCGAGGCACGTCGAGGCTGGTACATCCGCCGTTCGAGCGCGCTCGCGAACTGCCCGAACCCGGCGACCGGATGGCCTCGCCGGGGATCCCCGAGGAGCGCGTCGAGCGCGTAGCCGGCGGCCAGCCCCGCCGCGTTCGCCGTGCCGCTGCCCAGCCACCCCGGCGCTCCGCTCCGACTGCCGGTCCGGCGCGTCCGGCCGGGACGCGGTCCGCCGCGCCTCCCGGACAATCCGCTGTCTGGCCCTCCGGACAACCGGCTATCTGGCTCTCCGGACAACCGGCTATCTGGCTCTCCCGAGGACCGGCCTACTGGGCGCACGGCCACCACCTCCCCCGCTGCGGAGCCTAGTCCGGGTCGTCACCAGGTCCGGTCGACACCTCACGGCCAGCGCACGACGGCCCACAGCTCCCTCGATCCGGCATCGCCGCCCAGCATCCGGGCGGTGGAGGGCTGTCCCACGTCGCTTTCGTTGGGCACGCGCCGACCGCGGGCCGCCTCGGCACCGGATAGGGTCGCGGACGGACCCGCGGCAGCGGGGGTATCCAGCCGGGAGCGACCACAGGTCCGAACATCTCGGCACGATCCGGCCAACGGGAGGCGTAAGTGCTGGCCATCGATGTGCGCATCGAGGAGGCGCGATGGTCAGTGTGACGACCGTCACCGAGGATGCACCCGACCCGTCGACCGCCGCCGGCAGAGCAGCGAACGGATCCGGCGGTGGGACCGGAGGTGCGCTGCACCGGCTGCCGTCCCTGACCGGACTGCGGTGGGTCGCCGCGATGCTGGTTTTCGGTTTTCACGTCGGCACGATGCAGATCGTCGCTGAACCCGGATATCGCCAGGTCGTCGACTGGGTCTTCACGCTCGGTCTCTCCGGCGTGCAGTTCTTCTTCATCCTCAGCGGCTTCGTACTGGTCTGGTCCGCCCGGCCCGGTGACACCAAGCGCGCCTTCTGGCGACGCCGAGCGGCGAAGATCTACCCGAACCACCTCGTCACCTGGGCCGTGGTCCTCGCACTCGCCTGGTACTGGTCCGACGCCGTCAACCTGAAGGCGGCAGTGGCCAACCTGTTCCTGGTCCAGGCGTGGATTCCGGTAGACGGCTACTTCTACAGCATCAACAACGTCAGTTGGTCGCTCGCCTGCGAGATGTTCTTCTATCTCTCGCTGCCGTTCGCCCTCCCGCTGATCCGCCGGATGCGCGCGTGGCAGCTCTACGCCGTCGTCATCGCCATGCCGCTGCTCATCATGGCGATGTGGCCGGGCCAGCAACTGCTGCCGGAGACCGTCCGCTGGTGGTTCACCCAGATCTTCCCGGTCGTTCGCTCCTTCGAGTTCTGGATGGGTGTGGCCGCCGCCGAACTCATGCTGCGGGGAAAGTGGCGAGGACCGGGTCTGTTCGTCTCCACCGGCCTCTTCGTCGTGATCTGGGTCGCGTCGATGGAGTGGATCCGCGCCGAGCTCTGGACCACCGTGCTGGCCTTCGGCTACGTACTGGTGATCGCGAGCGCGGCCCGGGCGGACACCACCGGCCGCTGGTCGCCGTGGCGGTCCCGGCCACTGGTCTGGCTCGGCGAGGTGTCGTTCGCGTTCTATCTGGTCCATGTCTTCCTGATCAAAGCCATCTTCCGTTTCGCCGGGCACAGCGGCGGGTTCCCCGGCTGGCAGGGCCCGGCCGTCGCCATCGCCATGCTGCTGGTGAGCTTGGCTGCCGCCTGGCTGCTCTTCCGCTTCGTCGAGACACCGATGATGCGGCTCCTCAATCCTCGACGCCGACCTCGAACCACACCGCCACCCGCTGGCGTACGCCGCATACAAGCGCGGACGGTCGTACGTCAGCGGCAGCCCGAGCAGGCGGATGATGACCCTGCCCCGGAGGCGCCGGACCAGGCGACCGGGACGGTGCCGGCACCCCGGAACGGCCAGCAATCGGAGGACTTTGACAGCCGCGCGCCGGCCGGGGCATAGCCCGAAGACCAGGAGGGGACGTACCCGATCTGCGCCCGTGGCTGCCCGCGCGGTGCAACCCGGCCCGACGGCTCGGGTGGGGAGATCGGCCAGTGCCGCGACCGACCTCCCCACCCTCGGCTCCCCGGATAGGCGGTGCGGAGGCGACCACCGCGTCGATCCGGGCGACCGACTGTCCGACCACCTATCCGAGCCGGACAGTCGGACCGGGCAGGTCCGGGTTGCACCCCTTCCGGCCAGCAGGCTTAGCGGCCGGAAGCGTTCAGACGGACACCGGCAGCCGGCCACGGCCACGGCGGTTTCGCCCGGCGCCGCCGATCTTGCCGAGGTCTGCGGTACCGGCGTCGTTCTCGTCGCGGAACTCCTGGCTCTGCGCGTCCCCACCGTTGCCGTCGGGCTCGATCTCGTCCTCCCCGACGTCGACCCCGTCGATGTCGTTCCGCTCTCCCCCACCACCGCCCGGCGGGCCGTAGGAGCTGCCGGTCAACGAAGTGGTCGTCTCGTCCGGGTCGGTCACGTCACCGTCGGGCAGCCCGTCAAGCTCGATCCGGCCGTCGAAGGTGTCGGCCGGCGGGTGCACCGGATCGAAGCCCTGACCCGGCGGTACCGGCAGACCCCGGTATTCGCCGTCGTCGTCGAACGGGCGCTCGTCGGGCAGTACCGGTGCCTCCTCGGACGGCACCGACTCGGTGGTCTCGCCGTGTACCCGGGCCTCCGCCTCGGCCTCCTCCATCGAGGATGTCGCCGTCGACGGCCGGTTGCGGGCGAACCGTCCCCTCCCCCGGGAGAGGTCGTGGCCGACCGCCACCGCCTCCAACTCGTACATGGTCCGGTGGTTGCCCGCGTCGTCGGTCCAGTCCCGCGTGTAGAGCCGGCCGACCACGACAACCGGGTCGCCGACCATCACCGAGGAGGCGACGCCCTCCGCCAACTTCCGCCAACAGTTCACCCTGACGCGCAGGCTGTTGCCGTCGACCCAGCGCCCGCTCTCCCGGTCCAGGCGACGAGCGGTCGAGGCCACCTTGAAGTTGGCCACCAGGGTGCCGCTCTGCGTGGTACGCCGCCATTCCGGTGCGGTCAGCACATTACCGACAATCGTTACATAGGTATCGAACATCGTCCCTCCACAGGGCTCCGGTTGTTCCCGTCCGAGCCGACTCGACCGATAGCGTCGCCGCCGTACCCGTCAGGCAGCCACCGCTGTCGGCTCGCCTGTGGACAACCGGGTGCCCTGTGGAAAAAGCCCTGATCAAGAAGTGATCTGGTATTGCCCTGCGCGACCGCGCCCTCTCCGGGCCGGCCGTATCGCAGCAGGTGTTCACCGAGTTGGCCCGCTGGGCCTCGGCTTACGTCGCTTCGATCCCCGCACCGGCGGCCGCTCCGGCCAGTCCGTCGTCCCCCCGTCACCCGACCGCTGTCGAGGCAGGCGGTACGGACCCGGTTCCGAGCCCGACGCGCCCCGCCACCGACCCGGCTCAGGCTCGGCTTCCGGCTCAGGCTCGGGACGGGGGCTGTCATGCCAGCGGGCCCGGCCTGCCCCTGACGCCGGCCGGGGGTCGTCCCGCCGGCGCTCCGGCTCGGGCGCCGGCTCCGGTTCCGGCCGCGCGTCGCCACGCCACCGCCGGGGACCCGAGCGGTCGGGCTCCTCAATTCGGGGAGTTCCCTGCCAGCGCTCCGGCTCCGGGGGCGCGCTCCGCCACCGTCCCGGCTCAGGCTCCGGGGGCGCGCTCCGCCAGCGCTCCGGCTCAGGCTCCGGCTCCGGGGCACCCCGCCACCGCTCCGGCTCGGGCTCCGGTTGCGGAGCCGCGCCTCGCCGGCGCCCCGGCTCCTCCCACCGATCCGCCCGCGGCTCGGGCTCCGGCGTCGTCCGATACGTCGACCACCCGCCCTCGCGCCACACCAGCAGCTCACGGCTGAGCAGATTCTGGTCGCCGGCGAAGAAGACCCGGTCCACGGCCCGCCGCACCTTCTCGATGCCCGGCCGGGAAGCCGTACCGGTGACAATCACCACGTCCCGGGCCGGTACGCCGACGACCAGCTCGCCCGGCACGGACCGCTCCAGATCCTCCCAGACCTCGGCGGCGAGCAGCACGGTGGATTCCAACCCGCCGAACGAGAGCATCGGCGCGGGCGGCTGGCCGTCGATCCGCAACCGGGGCAGCAGCCGGTAGAGATTGTCGACGGCCACCTGCCGCAGCTCGGCCTGGCTGATCTCAAGCTCGTCCAGGTCGTCCCAGGTGACGAGGCGGCCGCCGTACGGCGGCCCGAACGAGTAGCCGACGTCGAGGTCCTGGGTGAAGTCTTCGAGCAGGTGGTTCTCGCCGTACCTGGCGTCTTCGGTCGACACCAGCAGCGGCAAAAACATTGTGCTCGTCAACTGCACGCTTCGAAACCTAGTATGTGCAGGCCAGATCGTCACGTCCTCGCCGAGGCTCGTCCCGGCAGCGGTAGCCTGCTGGGGCACACGACCACGTCCCGCGCCCGTAGCTCAGCGGATAGAGCAGCTGCCTTCTAAGCAGTTGGTCGCAGGTTCGAATCCTGCCGGGCGCGCCGATCCAGACAGAGTACGAACCCTGAACCCCGGACCCCCAGGTCCGGGATGCTCCATCTGTGGGGATTCGGACGTACGGCGGGATTCTGTTCCGGCCGGCCAGGACGCGACGAGAGACCGGCCAGGACGCGGCGAGAGAGATTGCGCTGCTGGCCGGGGATCGGACGGCTCGCGCCGGTAGACAACAGGGCCCCGGCATAGAGAATAAGATCATCTGTCTGACTGCACCGAGGAGCCTGCCATGCCGGGTGCGGCCGGTATACGCGGCCACCTGACCGATGGATTCCCCCAGTTGACCCCGCCGGCCCTCGTGGGTCGCGCCGGGGAGCTGAGCGCGCTGGCGGAGGCGATGGCGCAACCAGCGGCCCTGGTCCTGGTCGAGGGAGAGGCCGGGATCGGTAAGAGCCGGCTGGTACTGGAGTTTCTGGCCCTGCCGGCGATGCGGGCGCGCCTGGTTCTGGTCGCGGTCTGTCCGCCGTTCCGCGAGCCGCACACGCTCGGTCCGGTGCTGGACGGGGTGCGGCACGTGACGAAGACGGTGGCGGGTCTCGGGCTGAGTCCGCTGGCCGGGACGCTGCGCCCCTTCTTCCCGGAATGGGCAGCGCAGCTGCCACCACCGCCGGAGCCGCTCGATGACGCCCGGGCAGCGCGACACCGGATGTTCCGGGCGCTGGTGGAGCTGCTGGACCGGCTGCGCATCTCGGTACTGGTCGTGGAGGACGTGCACTGGGCGGACGAGGCCACCGCGGAGTTCCTGCTGTTCCTCGCCGCGCGTCCGGATGCCTGGTCCGGCTCCCGCCCGGGGCTGCTCGTCACCTACCGGCCGGAGGACCTACCCGCGAACACGCCGGTGGTACAGATCTCCTCGCGGCGGCCGGCCGGGACCACCCGGCTGCGTATCCCGCTCCGTGGCCTCGACGTCGCACACACCGCCCGGCTGATGTCGTCCATGCTGGCGGGCGAGACCGTCTCCACCGAGTTCGCGGAGTTCCTGCACCGGCACACCGCAGGGATCCCACTCGCTGTCGAAGAGGTGATGCGACTACTGCACGCCCGCGCCGACCTGATTCATCGCGATGAGGGCTGGGCGCGGCGCCGGCTGGACCGGATCGACATACCCGCGACGGTGCGCGACGCCGTGCTCGAACGGGCCGCGCGGCTCGGTGCCCCAGCCCAGGCGGTGTTGCACGCCGCAGCCGTACTCGTCGACGCGTCGGACGGGGCGATGCTCGCCGCGGTCAGCGGTCTGGGAACGGACGACGCGGACCAGGGCATATCCGAGGCGAACCAGAGCGGCCTGCTCCAGCAGGACGAGCGCGGCAACTTCTCGGTACGGCACCCGCTTGCGGCGCAGGCGGTGTACGACACGATCCCGCCCTCCGAGCGACGTACGCTGCACCACCGCGCGGCCGCGCTCCTCCAGCAGGGCAGGGCGGCACCGCTGGCCCGCCTCGCCCACCACTACCGGGCGGCCGGCGACATCGCCTTCTGGCTCCGGTATGCCGAGCTGGCCGCAGACCTGGCGCTCGGCTCCGCCGACGAGGCCGGGGCGACGACCCTGCTGTACCAACTGCTCGACAGTCCTGATCTGCCCGCGAACGCCGTGGCGCGGCTGGTGGCCAAGATGCCGTTCACGTGGTTCGCCGGTCCCGCTCGGATGGACATCCTGGTACGGGCGCTGCGGCGGGCCATGGACGATGGTCGCCTGCCCATCCGCGAACGCGGTGCGACCCGGCTGCACCTCGCCCGGGTCCTGTGGATGGCGGGTGAGATCGTCCCGGCCCGGGACGAGGCCGAACGGTCACTTGCCGAGCTACCACCCGGATCGGTCGAGGCGGCACGGGCGATGGGTTTGCTGGGCCGGCCGGAGCTGGTCGCCGGGACCAGGGCCGCGAACCTGGACTGGCTGCGGCGCTCGGCCGCCGCGTGCGACTCCGGGTGGTCCCCGGCAGACCGGCTCAACCTCGTCGTCAACCGGGCGACCGCGCTGCTGAGAATGGGTGAGGAGTCGGGGTGGGTCGAGGCCGCGAGGATTCCGCAGGACGTTCCCGATTCGACGATGCGCCGCCACGTGACTCTCGGCCACCTGAACGTCGGCGATTCCGCCATGCGCTGGGGCCGCTACGGCCTGGCCCGCCGCCATCTGGCCATCGCCCTCATGCTCGCCGAGCGACACGACCTGCTGGCAGTACGGGACGCGGTGCTCGCCACCCAGGTGCACCTGGACTGGTTCGTCGGCGAATGGACCGGCCTGGCCGGCCGGGCCAGGGCGGTGGCCCGCGGCGACGATCCCACCCGAGGCACGTGGGCCGAGGCGCACCTGGTCCTCAATATGGTCCGCGCGGCAACCGCAGCCCCGGGCTCGCCTGATCTCACCGGAGTGCTCGACCAGTGCCGTCGGCACGGGACGGCGGAACTCTACGTGGAGACCGCCGCGGTGATCGCCACGATGCGGTTGGCCGACGGCGACGTCGACGGGGCGCTGTCCGTCACCGAGGATCCGGTACGGGTCGTCGCCGCCACCGGGATCTGGCTGTGGGGCGCGTCCGTGGTGCCGGTTCACGTCGACGCCCTGGTCTCTGCGGGACGGGTCGACGCGGCGGCGGATCTGGTCCGCGACTTCGCCACCGGCATGCGCGGGCGCGACATCCCGACCGCACGGGCGGCCATAGCCCAAGCCCGCGCGGCGGTCGCCGAGGGGCGTGGCGACCGGCAGCGGGCGGCGGCCCTCTACCGGCGGGCCGCCGGCATCTGGCGGTCGCTGCCGCAACCGTACGACGCGCTTCGCACGTCCGAGCGTGGCGCGGCGATTGACGCGGGCGACCGCGGGCGGGCGGACCTCGCCGAGGTGCTGGACGGGTTCTCCGCGCTGGGTGCCCGTCGCGACGCCGACCGGGTTCGGCGCCGGCTACGCGATCTCGGCGTGTCCGTGCCCCGATCCGCGCGCGGCGGCCGGCCCAGCTACGGAGATCGGCTGTCGCCGCGCGAGTTGGACGTGGTGCGGCTGCTGCTCGTGGGTAGGACCAACCGGCAGATCGCCGACGATCTCGTGATCTCCGTGCAGACCGTGGCGAGCCATCTCAAGTCAGTCATGCGGAAGCTACGGGTCTCGTCCCGCACCGCGGTGGCCGTACAGGCCGTGGAACTGGGCCTGCTCTCCGGAGACACGGCAACCGGCGCCGACGAGTAAATCGCCGCGTCGAGATTAATCCCTCATCCGACCAATCGTGCGTACCACCGGGACGGGCGGAGACTGCGGCGATGGAAGATCGCGAGCCGACTCCAACGACCCAAGAGTCTACCGACGGCTTCCCGGAAGGCGCCCCGCCACCCGCGGCGGAGTCTCCGGCTGCGGATCTGCGGCCATCTCCCGAGACGTCACCCGGGACCGACCCGGACGACGAGTACCAACCCCTGTAGGCAGAACCGCCTCCTCGGTACGTGCGATGGATAGGAGACACCTTGTATCGCAAACCAAGACCGCGCCTACGGCGATCGGTCGCCACCCCCACCGGTACGTCAGTTCGGCTGCGTTTCACTGCCAGCCTGGTCACGTCCCTGGCCGTGATCCTGGCGTCCTTCGCGTCGGTACCGAACGCCAACGCGGCGACCCCCGCCTCCGCACAGACCGCCTCCGCGCAGTCCGCCTCCGCGCAGTCCGTGGCGTTGCCGAGCGTGAACGGGTCGCACACGATCACCTTGGTGACCGGTGACAAGGTCACACTCACCGCCAACGACAGCGGCGACTTCGACATCACCACCGAGCCGTCGGTACGCCAGGATGGTGAGCGGCCGGTGCTGGCGGTCAAGCGAGGGCCCGACGGGGTGTACGTGATCCCGTCCGACGCGGCGCTGGACGTGTTGACCGGGCGCCTGGACCGCGAACTGTTCAACGTGGAGTATCTGGCCGCGAACGGCTACGCGGACAACCAGTCCGGTCAGGTGCCGGTGATCGTCCAGTACCCGCGGGTCCGCGGGTTCGCGGCGGCAGCGAAGGCGGCGGACGCGCTTCCGGCCAGCACCCCGTCCGTCGACCTGCCCAGCGTGCACGGCGCGGCGTTGAAGGTGTCGAAGGCCCAGGCGGGCACGTTCTGGAGCAGCGTTCGGGGGTCCAGGGCCACGCTCGACGCCGGGCTGGCGAAGGTGTGGCTGGACCGCAAGGTCAAGGTCAACCTCGATGAGAGCGTGCCGCTGGTCGGTGCGCCGCAGGCGTGGGCGGCCGGTCACGACGGCCGTGGCGTGGATGTCGCGGTGCTGGACACCGGCATCGACGACACCCATCCCGACCTGCGGGACAAGGTCGCCGCCTCGAAGTCGTTCGTGCCCGGGGTGACCTCCGTCAAGGATGGACACGGCCACGGCACCCATGTGGCCTCCACCATCGTCGGTTCCGGCGCCGCCTCGGACGGTCGCCGTAAGGGGGTGGCTCCGGGGGCACGGCTGCTGGTCGGCAAGGTGCTCGACGACACCGGCTACGGCGACTTCTCCTGGATCATGGCCGGGATGGAGTGGGCCGCACACCACGCCAGGATCGTGTCCATGAGCCTCGGCGGGCCGGTCACCGACGGCACCGACATCGTGACCCAGTCGGTGAACCAGCTCACCGCCGAGACCGGCGCCCTGTTCGTCATCGCCGCCGGCAACAGCGGACAGCCGGAGACCATCGCGACGCCCGGAACGGCGAAGGCGGCGCTGACCGTCGGGGCGACCGACAAGAGCGACCAGCTCGCCTGGTTCTCCAGCCAGGGTCCCCGGCTGGACGGGATGCTCAAGCCGGACATCGCTGCCCCTGGTGCGGGCATCGTCGCGGCCCGGGCGGCCGGCACTGCGCCGGGTCCGATCGTCGATGGCGTCTATACCCAACTGGAGGGCACCTCGATGGCCACTCCGCACGTGGCGGGAGCGGCGGCGATCCTCGCCCAGACCCACCCGGACTGGACGGCCGCGCGGCTCAAGTCGGCGTTGATGAGCACCGCCAAGGACGTCGGCCTGACCGTCTACCAGCAGGGCGCGGGGCGGTTGGACGTGGCCCGCGCCGACCGGCAGCAGGTCGTCGCCACCACGCCGAACCTCGACTTCGGCCTGGTGCCGATCACTGGGCAGACCCTACCGATCGACAAGCAGGTCACGTACGCCAACGGCTCCGACAAGCCGGTCACGCTCACCGTCGCCACGACGCTGCACGCCCCCGGTGGTGAGATGGTCTCCGGCGCGCTGAGGGGGGACACGACCGTCACCGTCCCGGCGGGCGGCACCGCGTCCGCGACGGTCACCCTGGACGCGAACGACCTGGCACGCGGGAACTACAGCGGAACGGTCGTGGCCACCGACGAGGCGTCCGGGACCCGGGTGACCATCCCGGTCGGGCTGGTCCGCTCGCCGCCGATGGCAACGCTCAGCGTCCGGACCCTCGACCGCGACGGCAACCTCGCCTATCCGCTCGCGATCGACATCATCGATGTGACGAAGGGCGGTAAGGGCGGCATCGTCCAGGCCTACACGCCGGAGGTCGGCGTAATCAATGCCTTGGTGCCGGAGGGGACCTACAGCGTCTCGGAGATCGTCGGCTGGGTCGACGATGACTCGCTGCAGAACTACGGCTACCTGACCAACCCGCAGTTCACCGTCCGGGGCGACACCACGATCACCCTCGACGCCCGGAAGGTGAAGCAGGTCGAGTTCCGCACCCCGCGGGAGAGCAAGCCGCTGGACAGCGCACCTGACCTGGTGCTGCAACGGACGACACAGGACGGTGCCAGATACTCGCTGAGCATGCCTCTGGACATGTTCCGGGATGCCTGGGTGCGGCTCGGCGCGACGCCGACGCCGCGGGTCACCAAGGGCCGGTTCCACTTCGGTACCCACTGGATCCTCGGCACGGCCAAGGTCGAGCTGAACGTCCTGGGACATCAGCGACGAACGCTGCACCCCACAACTCTGGCCAGCTTCGGTGACATCCAGGGAAGGCAGAGCCCGGGCTACGTCCCGGTCACCGGAACCCGCGACCTTCCGCTGGTCGACGTCCGGCACGGCCTGCCCGACGAGGTGGTCGGAATGGACCTGCACGGCAAGCTTGCCCTGATGGAGTCACGGGGGTGCGGACTGCCGATCGACGACATCATCGCCGTCCGCGAGGCGGGAGCCGCCGCGATCGTCGCCTTCCCGCCCACCGGCATGGGCTGCCGTATCCCGATGGAGATCGCGCAGCCAAATTTCCAGCCCCCAAAGCCGGTCAACATCGCCCATGTGGCAATCTCCACCGCCGAAGGCGCATGGCTGCGCAAGCAGCTCACCCGCGGCGCGGTCACGCTGCGACTGTCCGGCACCCCGCAGACCTCCTACATATACACGCTCGCGCCGTATGAGGAGGGGCGGATCCCGTCGTCCCTGCGGTACCGCTACACCGATGGCCAGCTCGCCCGGATCGACATGCTGCCGCATTCGACCGGATCCCGGAGCTACGGTTTCGTGGACAGCACGGCGCTGCGCGACAGCACCAAGGGAATGGGCGGGACCGACATAGTCAGGCTTCCCGAGGACGCCGCGACGAACCTCCGGGTGTACGTCGGCCCGGTGTCCGACCGCATCGTGCACAAACGCAACTTCATTCAGTACGAAGCAAGCGAAACTGGAGCGCGCAATCTGGGCGGCCACGAGAAGATCGAGGTGTTCGACCGGCCCGTACGGCGGACCGAGCGGTGGTTCACCACACCGGTCACGCCGGGGGCTCGGCGCCTGTCCCATGCCACCGAGCGGTTCTTCACGTCCGACCCGATCGCGTCGCGTGGCATCGATGTGTCGTGTACCTTCTGCCGTACCGACGATCGTCTCGACACCCTCTTCTCGATGTGGGCGGAAGGGCAGCGGGCGAGCTATCCGTCAACGGCCGAAGAACACATCCTGAAATGGGAGTTCCACCTGTACAACGGTGATGAGGAGATCCCGCGGAACCCGGGAATTCCGAGCATGACCTACACGCTGCCGCCGGAGAAGAACACCTACCGGCTCACCGGGCGCTCCGCGCGCACCGACGTCACGTGGACCTTCACCTCGCAGCGGCCGACCCGCGACACCATCCCGCAGGGCCATGGTTGTCGCCTGCGCAGCACATTCCAGACTGGAACGTGCCGGCAGGAGCCCTTCGTACTGGTCGGGTACGACCTGGGCGGGAGCCTGGCGGCCGACAACACGGTCGCCGCGGGCAGGCACACCTTCCGGGTGACGGCCTACCATCCGGCGGCGGCGGTCCGGATGCCGCGGATCGCCGGGCTGAAACTGTGGTACAGCACCGACGACGGCGCACACTGGGCACCCGCCGCGCTGCGCCGCCACGGCGACGGCGACTACCTGGCCACCGCCGTCTACCCGGCGCTTTCGGGGACCAGCGGAGCGGTCAGCCTGAAGGTCGAAGCGTGGGATGCCGACGGTAACCGCATCGAGCAGACCACCAAACGCGCCTTCAACCTCCGTTAACAACCCGCAGGAGTGCCGTGTGGCGAGACTCTAGTTCTCGCCACACGGCACCTGCCGATTGGTCAGCGGCACCGGCCGGGCCGCCGAGGAGCGGTCCTGCCGGCCGCGGGCCGCGCACCGCCCCGGTGGTATCCCGGTTGTCCACCGGTGGCCGGCGCACTAGCGTCGCGGCGTGCAGATCCGCGAGTTCACCGAGTCCGACTGGCCCCCGGTGTGGGCGATCGTCCGGGACGTCGTGCGGGCCGGGGAGACGTTCACCTACGACCCTCGGATGACCGCGGAGCAGGCGTACGACACCTGGATCGAGTCGCCGCCGGGGCTGACCGTGGTGGCCGTCGAGGACGACCGGCTGCTCGGTACGGCCAAGATGGGGCCGAACCGGGCCGGCCCGGGCGGACACGTCTCGACCGCCAGCTTCATGGTCGCCGCCGACGCCCGGGGGCGGGGCGTGGGGACGGCGCTGTTCCGGTACGCCCTGGACTGGGCGAGGCGGCACGGGTACGCCGGGATGCAGTTCAACGCCGTCGCCGAGTCCAACGAGCGGGCCGTCGCGCTCTACCGGCGGCACGGGTTCGACGTGGTGGGCACGGTGCCGGGCGCCTTCGCCCACCCGGTCCTGGGTCGGGTCGGACTGCACATCATGTACCACGAGTTCGCGGACCGGCCCTCGTCGGAGGGCCCGGCTACGCTCCCGGCATGACGCGACCGGGCCGGCCCGGCAGCGTTGACCGTGCGGTGGCATCCCGGGAGAGTGGGTCGATGACGGGCAAAGCCGACGAGGTGCGCGACGGGGTCTCCCTGACCAACCTCGACCAGCCCCTGTTCGACGGGGCGGACGCGACCAAGCGGGACCTGGTGGACTACCTCGACGAGGTGCGGGACCCGCTGATCGGCCAGTTGCGGGACCGGCCGCTCTCGGTGATCCGGGTGCTCCGGGGCCAGCCGCCGTTCATGCAGAAGAACGTGCCGCGCTACACCCCGGCGTGGATCTCGACGGTGACGCTCTGGGCGGAGGCGTCCCGCCGCGAGGTGTCGTACGCCCTCTGCAACGACCGGCGCACCCTGCTCTGGTTCGGCAACCAGCGGGCCGTGGAGTACCACCCCACCCTGGTCACGGCCGGGCGGCGGGACCGCGCCACCCACCTGGTGCTGGACCTCGACCCACCGGGCCCCGACACGTTCGCGCTGGTCGTGAACGCCGCTCACCTGGTCCGGCAGGCACTCGCCGAGGCGGGGCTGTCCGGCGTGGTGAAGACCAGCGGGGCGAAGGGGCTGCACGTCTTCGTACCTGTCGACCCGGAAGCGCCGATCGAGGACGTGGCCGCCGCGACCCGGGCGCTGGCCGCCCGGGCGGAACGGCTGGATTCCGCGCTGGCGACCACCGCCTTCATCCGGGAGGACCGGGGCGGCCGGGTCTTCGTCGACTCGACCCGGTCCGGTGGCGCGACCGTGGTCTCGGCGTACAGTCCCCGGCTCCGTCCGGGGGTGCCGGTGTCGTTTCCGGTGCCGTGGGAGGACCTGGACCGGGTCACCCCGGCGGACTTCACCCTGCGTACCGTGCCCGGCCTGCTCGCCGGGGGCGATCCGTGGACCGAGCGGATGCCCGGGCCGCAGCGGCTCCCCGCCGACTTGGTCGCCGAGGGGCACACCATCCCGATCGCCCGGGTGCAGGCGATGCACGAGGGCAGGCGCCGGGCCCGCGCCCGCCGCGCCGCCGAGTCCGAGTAGGTGCGGCGCCGACCATCCGGTCCGGCGCCACCGCGCGGCTTCCGGTCCGGCGCCGCCGCGCGCCCGACCGTGCCCCGGAGCCGGGCCGGCGGGTTGCCGGCGGATGATCCCCGCCGGCAACCCGCCCCTCCCTCGCGCGGCCCGTCGCGCTTCGATAACGACTGGTGGCGGATCGGGTACGAACCCGGTCAGCTCAGCGTGCAGGCCGTCCCGTTGAGGCTGATCGAGGCCGGCCTACCGTTGTTGCCGGTGTGGGTGGCCTGGAAGCCGATCCCGACCGACGCGTTCGGCGCGATGGTGCCGTTGTAGCTGACGTTGCGGGCGGTCACCGCACCACTGGTCGGACTGTAGGACGCGTTCCAGCCCGAGGTAATGGTCTGGCCGGCCGGCAGGGTGAAGGAGAGCGTCCAGCCGTTGATCGCGGAGCTGCCCCGGTTGGTGATGGTGATCTGCGCGGTCAGCCCGGAGTTCCAGGCGTTCACCACGTAGCTGACCGCGCACCCGCCGGACGGTGGCGGCGTGGTGGTCGGGACGGCCGTCGGCGTGACGGTCGGCGTGGCGGTCGGCGTGACGGTCGGCGTGACGGTCGGCGTCGCGGTCGGCGTCGCGGTCGGCGTGCTGGTGCTGTCCAGCCCGAAGAACCGAATCGCCTCGGCCGCGTTCACCGGCAGGTTGTGCGAGACGCCCTGCATGCTGATCGCCTCGACCGGCGCCATCGGACCGCTGCCGCCGTACCGGGTACGGGTGTGGCCTGACTGCGGCGTGTCGGTGAAGGTCGGGGTCTGGCTCAGCCCGTGCACGTTGGTCCACTGCTTGATCTCTTCACCGAAGTTCGGGTAGCGCAGCGTCTCGTCGTTGGTGCCGTGCCACAACTGCATCCGGGGTCGGGCGCCGGTGTAGCCGGGGTACGCGGCCCGGACCAGGTCGCCCCACTGTTGTGCGGTACGGATGATCTGGCCGTTGGCGCACTCGCTGTTCCAGGTCGAGCCGCCGGTGGTGGCGAAGCAGCTGTGCGGTACACCGGCGAACGCCGCTCCGGCGCTGAAGACGTCCGGATAGTTGCCGAGCAGCACGTTGGTCATCATGGCGCCGGAGGAGGTGCCGGTGGCGAAGACCTGGCCGGTGTTGTAGCGCTGTTGCACGTACCGGACCATCGACACGATCGAGACGGGATCGCTGCCGCCGTCGCGGCGCAGCGCCTGCGGGGAGTAGACGTCGAAACACTGGCCGCTGCGGGTCGCCGAGGGGTAGATGACGATGTAGCCGTACCGGTCGGCCAGCGAGGCGAACTGGGTTCCGGAGTAGAACGCGGGGCCGGTCCCGGTGCAGTAGTGCACGGCGACCACGATCGCGGGACGCGCCGCCAGCCGGTCCGGGACGTAGAGGTGCATCCGCAGGTTGCTGGGGTTGGTCCCGAAGTTGGTCACCTCGGTCAGCGCCGCCGCCGAGGCCGGTGTGGCCACGGTCAGGCTCACCAGTCCCGCGGTCAACAGCATCGCGCCGGTCGCGACGGCGAGCGCGCGTACGAGTCGTCGCATCCTGGTCCCCTCTCGACCCGGCGAGGCGCGGTCACGGACGGGCGATCCGGGACGTCCTGCCACCTGAAACATCCCAAAGTATCGATGGGAATGTTTCACCGCACAAGACATTGAGACACATGATTTCGCAACGAACGAGGTCGCGCACCGTCCACACCTACCACCCCGGTCCGTCCGGCTTTCCTGTTGACGCTCACCGCTGGCACGTGCAAGACTTTGTTGGCAGGTGAAAGAAGGATGTGGCGCGTGATGGAACATCCCGGGGATGAGTTGGTCCGAGTGCTGGCCACGCTGGCCAATCCACATCGGCTACGGGTCGTGGCGGCGCTGAGCCGTCACCGCAACTACGTCAGCCAACTCGCTCGCGAACTCAACATCAGCCGAGCGCTGCTGCAAGTTCACCTGCGGCGGTTGGAGGCCGCCGGGCTGGTCTCGGCGTCTCTCGAGCTATCCAAGGAGGGAAAGGCGATGAAGTTCTATGAGGTCGAGCCATTTCTGGTGCGGCTGACACCGGAGACCATCGCAACCGCGGTGCAGACGCTGACGATGGGTGACGAGGGTGATGCGGACGACCGGTCGCCGGAGGCGGGCCGGTAATGGACCAGGAAATCGTGCTCCTCGGAATCCTGGGCCTGCTCACGCTCCTTGGCGTGGTGCTCATCTGGCAGGCGTTCGCGACCGCGCGCGCCCGCGCCAAGCTGGCCCGGGAGGACGAGTACCGCGGGCTCAGCGCCCGCGCCATCGCCGTTCAGGAGGACAGCGGCCGTCGCCTCGACGAGATCACCCGCGAGATCGTCGAACTACGCGCCCGCCTCGACAAGATCGAACGCGTTCTTACCGTCGTCGACTGACGGAGAGTCCTGGGCTGTCGAGTGCAGTCGACAGCCCAGGAAGGGAAAGGCGCACCGCGCACGCCGCGTGGCGGCGTGCTTCCACCAGCACGCACTCTCTCCGGGAACAGGAGAACACCATCCCCATGTCCACAGCAAGCCGGCTGCCCGCATTCCGCAACCGGGTCTGGGCGGTCACCGCAGCCCTGATGCTTCTACCAGTCACCCTGCCGGCGGCAACGCCCGCGGCACCGACCCGTTCGGGCGGCGTCACCGCCGCCCCGGTCACCATCCGGAGCGGACCGCGCGAACTGCCCGGCACGGTGTTCACACCGGCGGTCGCCAGCGGCCCGACCCCCGCCGTGGTCATCGTCCATGACGCGGGGCCGCGCGAACGCAGCCACTACGAGCCAGAGGCACGTGCCCTCGCCGCCGCCGGCATCACCACCCTCGTCTACGACAAGCGGACCGACGGGTACTCGCTGACCGACCGTTCCTTTCCGGCACTGGCCGACGACGCACTCGCCGCGGTGCGGGCGCTGCGATCCTGGCCCGGCATCGATCCACACCGGGTGGGTCTGCTCGGCCGCAGCGAGGGTGGATGGGTCGCGCCGCTCGCCGCGAGCCGGTCGCCGGAGGTCGCATTCGTGGTCACCGTTGGCGCCAGCGGACTGCCACCGGCACGCACCCAGGCATGGAGCAACATCACCCAACTGGACCACGCCGGTGTCAGGCCATCGCTGCTGCGTCCACTCGGGGTTCGGTTCACCCGGGTACTGGTCGCGGCGGGGATGTTCGGCGCCGCCGACTACGACCCGGTGCCGATGCTGATCCGGGTACGCCAGCCCGTTCTCGCGGTCTTCGGCGAGCACGACCGGTCAACGGCGCCCGGCGAGAGCGTAGACATCTTCCGTACGGCGCTGGAGCGTGGCGGTAACCGCTCCTACACCATCCGGGTCGTGGCGAACGCCGACCACGAACTCCGGCACTCGACGACCGGTTTCGGCCAGGCCGACGACTTCGCCCCGGGCTATGTCGAACTCGTCGCGTCCTGGATAACCGGCCTCTCGCCGAAACCACCCGCGGCAAGCGCCGACCCGGCCCCGCCGCAACGCTTCCGCAGCGCCGTGCTGCCCACGCTTGCCTGGTACGAGTCGCTCCCCGTGCAACTCGGCGCGCTGCTCGCGATGCTCGGTGCTTTCGTCGCCTATCCGGTGGCCGGGATCGTGCGTCGGATCCGCGGACGCAGGGACAGTTCGCCAGTGCGGAAGCCGGCAAGGGTCCTGGCGGTCCTTGGCCCGGTTACGGTCGTCGGGTCCGTGCTGTATCTCGGTTACCTGACCGCCACCGGCGCGCTCACGATCGGACCGGTCGTGGCCGGCCGGCCAGCGCCCTTTCTCCTCCTCCAACTGCTCGCCGTCGCGGTCGTCACCGCCGCCGTCCTGACAGCGGTCGCCTGGTGGCGTGACCGCCAGCAGGCAACCAGCAGGAAGGCCATCGGCCTGGCACTGACCGGGGCGGCGATCTTCGTACCGTGGGGCGCCTACTGGGGACTGTTCGCCGTATAGCCCGCCGGTAGGCACCCTGGACAGCCAGCCGATATGCGCGCTGGACAGCCAACTGGCAGACGCTGAACAGGCGCGCTGGACAGCCAACCGGTAGGCGGTATCTCCGGCCAGGCGCGGGCTTCCGCACCCGCGCCTGGCCGCACGCGGTGGTCGTGCCGGAGGACGCCGATATCGCGGCCGGTGCCGCTCAGCGGCGGGCCGGCGGGGCGGTGCTCTCCCGTACGACGAGATCGGTGGCCAGCTCGATCCGGTGCTGGTCCAGGGACTGGCCCGCCGCGAGATCGATGATCATCCGGGCGGCGGTCATTCCCATCTGCTCCAGCGGCTGGCGGATCGTCGTCATCGGCGGCCCGGACCAGCGGGTGAAGGGGAGGTCGTCGAAGCCGATGACGCTCAGCTCGTCCGGGATGCGCACTCCGACCCGCCGGGCCGCCTCGTAGACCCCGAGCGCCTGGAGGTCGTTGGCGGTGAAGATCGCGGTGGGCGGGTCGGGCAGCGACAGCAACTCCCGGCCGTCGGTCAGGCCACCCTCGACGTACAGGGTGCTGATCCGCACCAGGTCGGGATCCACCGGTACCCCGGCCGCGTCCATCGCCGCCCGGTAGCCGTCGAGCCGGGCCCGGCAGCACGGCCACTCCGGCGGCCCGCTCAACATCGCGATTCGGCGGTGCCCGAGATCCAGCAGGTGCCGGGTGGCGGCCAGCCCGCCGTTCCAGTTCGTCGCCCCGACCGACGGGGTCTGGTGCAGCGGCTCCCCGGTCGGATCCAGCACGACGAGCGGAATCGACCGGGTGGCCAACTGCGACTGCTGCGCGACGGTCAGCTCGGAGAAGACCGCGATCACGCCGATCGGCCGCCGGGTCAGGACCTGCTCGGTCCAGGCCCGGCCCGGAGTCAGCCGGCCCTGCATCTCGGTGAGTACGACGGCGAGGTCGTGCTCCCGGGCCACCTTCTCGACCCCTCGGATGATCTCCAGTGCCCACAGGCTCTCCAGGGCGTGGAAGACCAACTCCACGATCGCCACCGACGCCGACCCGCCCGGCCTGCGGTAACCGTGCTCCCGCAGGATCGCCTCGACCCGCTTCCGGGTCTCCAGCGCCACCCCCGTCTGCCCGTTGATGACCCGGGACACCGTCGGTGCGGAGACCCCGGCCAACCGGGCGATCTTGGCAACGGTGAGCACCCTGCCACGCCCGCTGCGGGCCGCCTGCGGATCGGTGCCGGTCACCGCCGCAGCCTACGCGAACATCGACGATCGACACCGTCCCGGTTCGGCGGCTCGGCCCGTCCCGCCAGCGCGTCAGCGGTCGGGCGCCGAGCCCAGCCGGTCGAACCAGTCCCGGGCCGCCGCCACCCCGCCGCCGTCGCCGTCGCCGCCGAGGGCCACCATCAGCGCGACCCGCGCCTTGCCGGCGGGCAGGCCCCGAGCCCCGATCACGCCGACCCGGGCGGCCAGCCCGGCCGGCGGCGGCAGGTCGGCCAGGTCGACCGTCCGGGTACGGCACCGGGAAGCGACCACCACCGGGACGTCCCAGTCGGTCAGCTCGGCGATCGCCGCGAACAGGCTCGCCGGGACGTTGCCCGGCCCGGTCCCCTCCAGTACGACGCCCCGGGCACCCGCGTCCACCACGGTGGTGAGCAGCCCGGATTCCATTCCCGGGTACGTCCTCAGCAGCGCCACGTCCGTCTCCGGTTCGCCGTGCGCCCCGGGCGGCCGGTGTGGCGCCGGGCCGACCAGCTCGACCCGCTTCCCGACGACCCGCCCGAGCGGCGCGAAGGGTGCCGAGGAGAAGGCCCGCACGGTGGTGGCGTCGACCATGCTCACCCAGCGGGCGGCGTGCAGTTCGTCGTCGACGCAGACCACGGCGCCGACCCCGCGCAGCAGCGGATCCGCCGCGGCGGCGATGGACGACGCCAGGTTGCGTGGGCCGTCGGTGGAGAGCTCGTCGAGCTGCCGCTGCGCGCCGGTGAAGACGATCGCGCCGCGTCGGGCGGCCGGGCCGGCCAGCAGGTCGGCGAGGTAGGCGGTCTCCTCCAGGGTGTCGGTGCCGTGGCTGACCACGACCCCGTCGAACCCGTCGGCCAGGATGGCGGCCCGGGCCCGGCGGGCCAGACCGAGCATCGTGCCCGGCGTGGTGTCCCAGCCCGGCTCGGCAAGGACGTCCTCGACCACCACCTCGGCGGCGAGCAGCTCCGGCGGAATCGTGCCGAGCAGCTCCGCACCGGACGCGACGCCCTCCCGTCCCCGGCTGGTCGAGTAGGCGATGGTGTCCTTCGTCGCGAGCAGCAGTATCCGGCTGGCCACGTCTGATCCCTTCGGTCCGGGCAGGTGCTACGGCAGGTCGGTCAGCAACGGAAGCGCCAGCACCAGCAGGAACGTCAGCATCGCGACGAGCGCCGGCACCATCCTGCGCATCTCGGCCACCGGATCACTCGGCGTCGGCATCGGTTCCGCCGACCCGCTTCTCCAGCCGTTCGAGCCGGGCGACGATCGGCTGGAGTTCCCGGCGTACCGCGGCGGCCAGCAGCGCGGCGACCTCGGGTGACGGTCCGACGGCGCCTGCCCGGTCCGGCGGCGGGGTCTGGGCCCGCAGGTGGACGTAGCCGGCCAGGGCCGCCGCCACCGCCCGGCGGGTCAGCCGCAGTTCGGCACCGAGTGACCGGAGCAGCTGCCCGCCCTCCCCGTCGGGCTCGGCGATCAGGCCCAGCAGCAGGTGCTCGCAGCCGACGTAGTTGTGGCCGAACGCGGTCGCCTCGGTGACGGCCAGCTCCAGGGCGTTCGCCGCCGGGCCGCTGAAGTGCAGGCTGTCGTCCGGATCGCCGCCCGGCTCGGTCGCCGGCCGACCGGCGAGGCCCTGGAACACCCGGTCCGGATCGATCTCCTCCGCCCGCAGCACGTGCAGGGCCAGGTTTGTTCCTTCGGCCAGGATCCCGGCGAGCAGGTGCCCGCTGCCGACCGCTGCGGAGCCGTCCTCCCGGGACCTGTCGACCGCGAGCAGCACCGCGGCGCGGGCCCGGGGGGTGAAGTTCGGCAGCCGGGTGGCCAGATCGGCGTCGTCGAGGTCGCCGAGGGCGGCCTCCCGGATCGCGGTCACCCGGCGCACCGCCTGTTCGAGCGCCCGCTGGCAGACCGCCGAGACCGGAATCCCGGCGACCCGCACCGCCTCGGCCAGCTCGTCCGGGAGGTAGACGTTGATCTTCGGCATCGCGGGGCTCCTCGGGTCGGCGTGGCGAACTGACCCGACTATAACCCCTATGGGGTTATCTGCTACCCCCGTTGCTCTCGCAGGTCGGCCTCGTCGTCGGCGACCGGCCCGCCCAGCTGCCCGGTCCGGTACGGGTCCAGCACCTCCAGCACCCGCCGACCCCAGCGCTCGTGCGCCGCCTGTCGGGTGACCCCCGCCGCCCGGGCGATCAGCTCCCAGGTCACCCCCCAGCGACGCAGGCCGACGACGCTGGCGAACGGGTCGACACCCGAGGCGAGGACGATCCGGAAGTGCAGCAACTGCGACGCGATCTCGCGCTGTCGCCCGGCCGTCCCCTCCTGCTCGGCCGCCCACTCCGGGCTGCCCGGCACCGGCCGGCCACCGATCAGTAGATCGGCCTGCCGGCTCGCCTCGTTGACGGCGGCATTGGCGGCGGCCACGGCGGCGGGAGCGACATCGACGGTCAGCGCGGCTTCCACGAATTGATCCATACCGTCAAGGTATCCTTGACACACGATTGTCGTCAAGCCTGTCTTGACGTATCGGGTGACGTTGCCCCCGGGCTGCACCGGCTGAGCTGACGCCTCTGCTACCGACCCCACCGCCGGCTGTGCCGACGGTCCGCTACCGGCGGGCGTGTCGGAGGGCGCCGACCAGGAAGGCGAGGGCGAGCAGCGCGAGTGCGCAGCCGGCCACCAGCAGCGGGCCCGGTCCGGCCGGACGGCCGTCGAGACGTACCGCGCCCATGAAGTCCAGCGCGGCGATGCCGTTGCACGCCGAATACCAGAGTGCGAGGTAGCCGACCTGGAAGAGCCGGTGGGTCCGGCTCACCACCCCCGCTGCGAGCGCGAGCGACGGGACGAAGAGCGCACCGGCGACACCGGCGGCCACGCCCGGCACGTCCTGCGCCAGCAGCATCCGGAGCAACGGGACCAGTCCGGTCATCCCGGCGAGGGCCACCCCGGCGATCCACTCGGCCAGCATCCGACGCCGCGGCCCCGGATAGGCGCCGAGCAGCCCGGTCAGGCCGTACTCGTGGCTCTGGGTGCCCAACCGGGACCAGAGCAACACCGGCCAGATCCAGGCCAGCGGCAGGACCGCCGCCGGTACGGCCGAAACCGGCACCACGGCACCGCCCACCGCGAGCAGTCCCACCCCCAGCCACCACCAGCGGGACGCGGAACGCGCCAGTACCCGCAACTCGCCCCTGAGCAACCGGCCCAGTCCGTCAACCGGGCGGCGCCCGGCGGGACGTACCGATGGAATGCCCGACCGGTCGACGGACCGTAACCAGGAGGGCGCGGCGTCGACGAACCGCGGACCTGCCGGCGTCGACGCGCCCGCGGAGCCGGACGGGAACGGCCCGGGGGCGGACGGGGACGGCCCAGAGCCGAACGGGGACGGCCCAGGGGCGGACGGGGACGGCCCAGGGGCGGACGGGGACGGCCCGGGGGCGGGCGGGGCGGAGGGCCGGCGCCGGCCGGTACGGGCCGGATCGAACCGGTTGAACCAGAGCGCCGGCAGTACCGCGATCCCGACCGCGACCAGGGCGAGCAGCATCCGCTGACCGACGAAGCCGGCATCCGGGGCGAGCCCGGACCACTCGAAGGTCCGCAGTGGAGAGTCGAGGTACATCAGGCCCAGGCTGAACTCGCCATCCGGTCGCAGCCCTGCGTCGACCAGTCCGTCCCGGACCGAAAGGGCCACCTCGGGCACGCCGAGTCCACCCAGTGGAGCGTCCGGCCCCTGTCCCACGATCGCCCCGACCAGCGCCAGGAAGAACCAGACGATGTTGCCGAATCCGGCCCGCAGCGGCCGGACGGTTTCGAAGAGCACCGCGACCGCGGCGGTCACCGCCAGCACCGGCAGGGCCAACAGGCCGAACGGCAGCAGCAACGCGACCGGATCAACCGCCCCGTCCTCGCCCCGGGCGATCTGCATCAGCACGGCCGTACCGGCCAGAACGCCGAGCATCGACCCCAGCACCAGCAGGTTGCTGAGGAACTTGCCGAGGAGGTAGCCGGGCCGGGACAGCGGGGTGGTGGCGAGCAGCTCCCCCACTCCGGTGCGCTGGTCCCGGACGAGCGCCCCACGGATCACGTAGAAGCCGGCGACGGTCAGCCAGAGTGCTCCGGCGAGCGCGGTCACGGTGCCCACATAGGCGCTGTTGTAGACCCCTCGGTACATCCCGGCGTTGACGACCACCCAGCGGCCGTCCAGGTCCGGCACCGCCAGGTAGCCCAGGCCGACCGCCGCGGCCAGCACCACCGCGTACGCCGGGCGGCGTGCCCGCTCCCGGAAGTCCGCGACGGCGATCGCGACCGGCGCGCGCAGGGCCGCGGCGCCAGCGCGAAGTGGAGTCGGTGCGGTGCGCGGTGCCCTGGTCCCGCTGGCGGTCATCGCGGCACCGACCACGGGACCGACCGGGCCGGCTGGTGGATCGCGTCCAGATAGACGTCCTCCAGGTCGGGTGGGACCCTGCTGGCAGCCGGGCCGGGCTGCCGCGTCGAGATCAGCCGGACCCGGACCCCGGCCGGAGTCCGGACGAGCCGGCTGACCAGATGTCCGGCCTGGAGCCGGGGTACGTCGGCCGGGTCGGCCAGCAGTTCCCACACCCGGCCCTCGGCAGACCGGAGCAGCTCTGCCGGGGTACCCCGGCGGCGGATCCGCCCCTGCGCGACGATGGCGATCTCCCCGGCCACCGACTCGACGTCCGAGACGATGTGCGTGGAGAGCACCACCACCCGGTCGGCCGCCAGCTCGCCGAGCAGGTTGCGGAACCGGAGCCGCTCCTCGGGGTCCAGCCCGGCGGTCGGCTCGTCCACCACCAGTACCCGAGGATCCGCCAGCAGGGTCTGCGCGATACCGACCCGGCGCAGCATCCCGCCGGAGAACCCGCCCAGCGGGCGCTTGCCGGCACCGGTCAGATTGACCAGCTCCAGCAGCTCGTCGATCCGGACCCGCGCGGTCCGCGCCGGCAGCCCCTTGGCCGCGGCGAGGCACCCCAGGAACTCCCGGGCGGTCAGGTGCGGATAGACCCCGAAATCCTGCGGAAGATAGCCGAGCACCCGGCGCAGCACGTCCGGCCGGGCCAGCACGTCGGCGCCGCCGAAGCGGAGCTGCCCGCTGGTCGGCCGGGTGACCGTGGCGGCGATCCGGATCAGCGAGGACTTGCCGGCCCCGTTCGGTCCGAGCAGGCCCAGCACCCCGGCGCCGAGCCGCAGCGTCACGCCGTCGACCGCCCGGTGACCGCCCCGGTAGACCTTCACGATGTCGCACAGTTCGAACACGTCCTCGTCCCCACTTCCCCGTCCGGACCCGGACCCGGCACGGGTCCGTCGCATCGACCCGTCGAGCAGACCACCGGGACGGGCTCGCCGGCACGGGCAGCAGGCACCGGATTCGGGGTGGGGCTGGGCATACCCGGTGACTACTGCCAGCCGCCTGGGCCGGCCCCGGTCTGCGCACTAGCGTGGTGACGTGTCGTCGAGCCCTCGTACGCTGCTGGAATCGGTGACCCGGCGCCGATTCCCGGTGACCCGCTGGCCGTGGCGGGCGCTGGCGTACCTGCTCAGCACCCCGCCGGTGGCGCTCGCCGCCGCCGTCCCACTCGGGCTGCTCGGCCTGCCCTGGCTCTACCTGCTGAGCCGGGGCGCCGGGATCACCGAACTTCCGCTCGGCACCGTGGCGCTGCTGCTCTCGCTCGGCGCGGTCCTGGTCGCCGGGCTCGGGCCGCTGGTCGCGCTGCCGCTGGCCGAGGTCGAGCGACTTCGGCTGCGCCTGGTCGACCCCCGGCCGGTCCGCTCCGGACACCGCCCTCCCCCGGTACCCGATCCGTGGTCCTGGCTGCGAACCCGGTACGCCGAGCCGGCCACCTGGCTGGCCCTGCTGCACGCCGTCCTGCTCGGTACGGTCGGGCTGCTGCTCTCGGCGACCGCTTCGGCGCTGCTGCTCCTGGTCGGGACGCTGATCGCCAGCCCGCTGCTGGTGCGGATCGACGACGGCCCGGTCACGATCGGGTGGGCCGAGGTCGAGACCGCCGGGCAGGCGGCGCCGCACGCGCTGCTCGGGGTGGTGCTGCTGGCCGTGTCGCCGTACCCGCTGGCGCTGCTGGCCGCCGGGCAGGGCGCGCTGACCCGGGCACTGCTCGGCGCCGGTACGCAGGAACGGCTGCGTACCGAACTGGTCGAGGTGGCCCGGTCCCGGGCCCGGTTGGTGGACGCCTTCGAGGCCGAGCGGCGCCGGATCGAACGCGACCTGCACGACGGGGCCCAGCAGCGGCTGGTCAGCCTCACCCTGCAACTCGGGTTGGCCCGGCTGGAGATCCCGCCCGGAACCCCCGGGGCGGCGGCGGTCGCCGACGCGCACGAGCAGGCCAAGCTCTTCATGACCGAGTTGCGGGAACTGATCCGGAACATCCACCCCAAGGTGCTCACCGATCGCGGCCTGCCGGCGGCGATACGCGACCTCGCCGATTCCTCGGCGGTCCGGGTGACCGTCGAGGTGGAGCTGCCGGGCCGGCTGCCGAACCCGGTGGAGGGGACGGCGTACTTCGTCGTCGCCGAGGCGCTGACCAACGTCGCCAAGCACAGCGGAGCGACGGCGGCGACCGTCTCACTGCGGCTGCGGGACGACCGGCTGACGGTCGAGGTCGCTGACGACGGCCGGGGCGGCGCCGATCCGGGGCTGGGCAGCGGGTTGACCGGGTTGGCCGACCGGGTGGCCGGAGTCGACGGAAGAATGCTGCTGTCCAGCCCGCCCGGCGGGCCGACCCTGTTGCGTGTGGAGTTGCCGTGCGGCCCGAACAACGAGACCTGATCCGGGTGGTCCTCGCCGAGGACGGCGTACTGCTCCGGGAGGGGCTGGCCGGGCTGCTCGGCCGGTTCGGCTTCGACGTGGTCGCCGCGGTCGGTGACGCGGAGGCGCTCGCCTCGGCGGTCGAGGCGTACGCCCCGGATCTGGTGCTGACCGACATCAGGATGCCGCCGGACTTCACCGACGAAGGGCTGCGGGCGGCGGTACGGCTGCGCCGCGCCCACCCGGGACTGACGGTGGTGGCGCTGAGCCAGTACGTCGAACAGAGCTACGCCGCCGACCTGCTCGACTCCGACGGCGGTCGCGGCGTCGGCTACCTGCTCAAGGACCGGGTGGTCGACGTGGCGGAGTTCGTCGGGGCACTCCGCCAGGTGGTGGCCGGTGGCACGGTCGTCGACCCGGAGGTGGTCCGCCAGCTGCTGCGCCGGCGGCGCGACCCGCTGGCCCGGCTCTCCGCCCGGGAGCGGGAGGTGCTGGCGCTGGTCGCCGAGGGACGCTCGAACGTGGCGATCGCCCGGCTGCTGGTGGTCTCGGAGGCGGCCGTCGGCAAGCACGTCGGCAACATCCTGGCCAAGCTCGACCTGCCGCCGACCGAGGACACCAACCGCCGGGTACTCGCGGTGCTGGCCTATCTGACCGGCCGAAGTTGACCCGTCGACGGCGATCGGTCAGACCTCGCCCGCCGTCGGGCCGCCGGGGTCAGCCGGCCCGGGCCGCGCGCCACCGTCGGGCCGTACCCTGCGGCCGGGGCTGCTCGCTCGCCGACCCGCGCGGTGCGGCGGCGACCGGGGACGGCAACCAGCGCCGGAGCGCAGCCGTCCGGCCGGCGGCGGCGAACGCCTCGTCGCGGAGGCTGCGGGCCGCCGCGGCGGCGACCTCGGCGTCCCGCCACGCGGTCCGCTCCCGCTCCTCCGCCGCCAGATAGGCGGCCCGCAGGCTGTCCCGGGCCACCCGACGCAACACGATCTCCTGCTCGGCCGGATGCCGTCGCGGGTCCCAGCCGTTCCGGTTGGCCAGCGCGTCGCTCAGTTGCAGCACCGTCAGCTCCTTCCGGGTGCAGGCCGCCATCACGGCGCGGTGCAGGAAGCGCTCGCGGTCGGCGTACTCGGCCGGGGTACGCGGGGTGCGGGGCTCGGGCAGTACGGCGGCGGCACCGACCCGCCGGGCTGCCGCGTCCGCCACCTCGTACGCCTGCCAGGCCGCCTCGACCGCCTCCTGCGCCGCCAGCCACTCGTCCCGACGCCGCTGGGCGGTCACGGCCGACCGCTCGGCGGCGACCGCCACCTCCTCGGCGTACCGGTGCAGCTCCGCCGCCCGGGCCGCCAGCCGTTCCCGGCGTCCCTCGGCGTCCTTGACCGCCACGTCGTAGCCGGCGTCGTCGGCCCGGCGGTCGGTCGGGTCGCCCTGTGGACGCACGACGAGCCAGATGCCCGCGGCCAGCACGAGCCCGAGCAGGACGAGCCAGAGGGTACTGGCCTGGGTCACCTCGATCAGGAAGTCGAACAGAACATTTTCCATGACGGCACCTCACGGGGTGGACGATGCGGACGAGGAGTCGGCGGGACCGGACCGGACGCGGTCGGGCGCGAGCGGTCCTCAGCCCAGCGGGGGTGCGCGCGGCCCGACCACCCGGGCGTACGCGTCACCGGCCGGCCACACCCCGGCCGCCGATCCGAGCGCCGGCCGAACCGGCTCTCTGCCCAACAGGCCGGCCCGGACCAGCACCGTCGGCACCGAGCCGGTCGGCACCGGTCGCTCGTCGGTCGCGGCGGCGCCCTCGACCGACGTCGAGGGTCGCTCATCCTCCACAGTCGAGTGCCCGACGCTGGGCGACTGTCCGACGCTGGACGACCCGGTGGCCGCAAAGGCCGGATCGGTAAGGCCGGACCGGGCTCCGGGGGCGCCGAGCAGCAGGCCCATCAACACCAGGGCGGTCACGAACCGCAGCGACCGGCACGCGATCCACCACACGGGGCGGACCAACGCGACGGAGAGCACGGAACCCAAATTACCTCGGGTCATCCGAAACCGCTCGGCGAGCCGGAGCGGTGCCGGTCACGCCGGAGGGGGTCCCGCTCACCGTCGTGCGCGGATCCGCGCGGTTACGCCGTCAGCGGAGTCGGCATTCCCGGCTGGCCCGACGGGGACGCCAGCGACCATGCTTGGCCCATGACGGAGCGGGGAATCGTGCTGTGGCTGCCGGGTGGCGGCTGGCGCGGCTGGTCGGACGAGGACGGCGCGGCGCTGGCCGGGCACGGGCTGGCGGTGGTGCAGGGCCGCTACCGGCTGAGCTCGGAAGCCAGGTGGCCGGCGCAGCTCGCCGACGTACGGGCGGCGGCGCGGGAGCCACTGGCCCGGGCCCGCGCGGCCGGGCTTCCGTTCCTGGTGGCCGGCGACTCGGCCGGCGGCCACCTGGCGCTGCACCTCGGGCTGCGCGGCGTCGCCGAGCCGGACGACGTGGACGGCGTACTCGCGTTATGGCCGCCGGTCGATCCGCTGGACGAGGAGTGGCCGCAGGCCCGCCGTGGTGACAACCCCTGGGCTGCGCTGCTGGGCCACCAGCCCACGGCCGGGGACCCGACGACGCGGGACGCGGTTCCGCTGCACCACGTCGGCAACCGGGTACCGGTGCTGCTGGCGCACGGTGTCGCGGACGACGCCGTACCGGTCGGCCAGACGATCGCGTTGACCTCGGCGCTGCTCCGGGCCGGTCATCCGGTGCACTCCCTGGTCACGCACGGCGGTCACGGCCTGCCGCTGCACCGGCCCGACGTCCGTGCCGTCGTCGCGGCCTTCCTCGACGCCCACCTGCCCGGCTGACCGCACTCGATATGCATGATCATCCTCCCCGTTCACCCGGCCTCGAACCTCGGGCGCACACCGTCGGGGCACTAGGTTGCTGCGCCAGCTAGCTGGCTGTGCTACCTTCTTCGCCGTGGATCAGGAGCGCCGTGGCCAGTGGTTACGCGGGGTGCTCGACCTGTGCGTTCTCGCCCTGCTGCACCGTCGGGAGTCCTACGGATACGAGTTGGCCCAGTCGCTCGACGCGAGCGGCATCGGCCCGATCCAGGGTGGCACCCTCTATCCGGTGCTGCTCCGGCTGCAACGGACCGGCCTGGTGAGCGCGCAGTGGCGGGAGGGCGACTCCGGCCCGGCCCGCAAGTACTACCGGATCACTCCGGCCGGCGCCGACACACTACGCCGGACCGCCGTCGACTGGGACGCCTTCGCCCGAGGGGTGGAGACGGTCCTGCGGGAGGTGCAGACACGGTGAACTCCGACGGATGGCTCCGGGCGCTCGCCGCTGAGCTGCACCGGCACGGCCTCGATCCGGACCTCGCCCGGCACGTGGTCGCCGAGTCCGCCACGCACCTGCGGGACAGCGGCGAGTCGCCGTTGCAGGTCTTCGGCCCGCCGTCGACGTACGCGTCGGCGGTCGCCGAAAGCGTCGGCGCACCGCGGCACACCGCCGGCGTCGGGACGGCCCGGGTGGACGCGCCGGCGCGGGCGCCGCAGACCGCCGGCCCGGTCCGGCTGGAGGTGCGCGACATCACCAAGCGCTACCGCCGGCGCCCGGTGCTGGCCGGCGTCGACCTGACGGTGCGGGCCGGTGAGATCGCCGCCGTGGTGGGGGCGAACGGCGCCGGCAAGAGCACCTTCCTGCGGATCTGCGCCGGCCTGCTCAGCCCGGACTCCGGCCGGGTCCGGGTGCACGGCACCCTCGGCTACTGTCCGCAGTCCGGCGGTACCGCCGACTTCCTCCATCCCGAGGAGCACTTCGTGCTGGTCGGGGCCGGACGCGGGCTGAACCGGGCGCAGTCCCGGGCCGCCGGTCGGGCGCATGCCGCCGCACTGGACTGGGAGCCCGCCGGCCGGACCCAGGCCCGGCACCTCTCCGGGGGTACCCGGCAGAAGCTCAACCTGGTGATGGCCGCGCTCGGCGAACCGGACGTGCTGCTGCTCGACGAGCCGTACCAGGGCTTCGACCGGGGCACCTATCTGGACTTCTGGCAGCAGCTCTGGCGGTGGCGCACGGACGGGCGGGCGATCGTCGTGGTGACCCACCTGCTCAACCAACTCGACCGGGTCGACACCGTGCTCGACCTGACCCCGGCCCGGGAGATGTCGGCATGACCAAGATCTGGACGGTGGCGGAGCTGGCGCTGCGCGAGGTGGTGCGCCGCCGGGGCGTGCTGCTGATCCTGCTGGTGTTTCCGCTGGCCTTCTACGCCAGTCGCCGGGACGATCACGCCGGCCAGTCGATCCGGTTCGTCTGTCTCGGACTGAGCTGGGCGCTCAGCACCGCCGCGCTCTTCGCCGGCAGTGCCGCCCGGGGCATCGAGCCCCGGCTGCGACTCTCCGGCTACCGGGCGCACCACCTGCATCTCGGCCGGCTGCTCGCGCTCTGGACGGTCGGCGCCGCGCTGTCGGTGCCGTACTTCCTGCTGGTCCGCTTCGACCAGGACGACGTCCGGTACGGCGCCATCGCGCTGATCATGGCGTTGACGGTGGCCACCGCCGTCCCGTTCGGGCTGGCACTGAGCGCGATCCTCCCCCGTGAGCTGGAGGGCACCCTGGTGCTGCTGATCGTGGTCGGGCTCCAGATGGTGCTGGATCCGGCCGACACCGCCGCCCGGGCGCTGCCGTTCTGGTTCAGCCGCGAGATCGGCACGTACGCGATCGACCACACCGACAGCGGTTACCTGGCCCGCGGCCTGGTGCACGGTGTCGTGCTGACCCTGACGCTGACCACGCTGGTGGCGACCGCCTCCGGCATCCGGCTGCGCCAGCGCCGGCACCTGAGCTTCGAATAGCCCTGGGCGGCCGGACCTCCAACGGCCGTCCGGGCGGCTCAGTCGGGTTTCAGCGGCACCCGGCCCCGACCGAACGCGTCGATCAGGCCCCACCGACCAGGAATGTCGATCAGCTCGATCCGGCCGAGCCGCTCCGGGATCGCCGGGTCGATCGTCAGGTGGTCCTGGTGCGGACGCAGGCCGAGCAGGGTACGGAGCAGCGCCAGCGGGGCGCCCGCCGACGAGCTGTGCGGGCTGCACGCCCGGGGGTACTGCACCGGATACCGGGTGAATCGCCGGTCGTAGCCGGCGAAGGCCTCCGGCATCCGGCCGTCGAAGTACTGGGACGCCTCGATCATCGTCACCGCCAGCCGGGCCGCCTCGTCGGCGAAGCCGTACCGGCGCAGCCCCAGGGCGATGAGGGAGTTGTCCGACGGCCAGATCGCGCCGGTGTGGTAGCCGACCGGGTTGTACCCGGCCTGGTCGTAGGCGAGCGTCCGGATGCCCCAGCCGGAGAAGAGCGGCCGGCTGAGCAGGTGGTCGGCCACCTGCGCGGCCCGGGACTCGTCCACGATGCCGCTCCAGAGCAGGTGCCCCATGTTGGAGGCGAGTGCGTCGACCTGGCCGCCCTCGGCGTCGAGCGCCAACGCGTAGTAGCCCCGGTCTGCGATCCAGAAGTCCCGGTTGAACCGGATGCGCAGGTCGGCCGCCTCCCGCTCCAACCGGTCCGCGTACGCCGGGTCGTTCCAGATCACGCGGGCCAGCCGGGCAGCCCGGACCTTCGCGTCGTACGCGTAGCCCTGTAGCTCGCAGGTGGCCCGGGGCCTGCCGGGCAGCCGGCCGTCGGCGTAGACGATGGCGTTCCAGGAGTCCTTCCAGCCCTGGTTCTCCAGCCCGCCGGGGCTGCGGCGCTCGTACCAGATGTAGCCGTCGTCCATCAGGTTGCCATACGTGTCGACCCAGTCCAGCGCCGACCGGGCCTCGTACTCCAGCAGCCGCACCGTCTCGGCATCCCCGGTCCACCGTTCGTACTCGTCGAGCAGGACCACAAACAGCGGTGTGCAGTCCGCCGCGCCGTAGTAGGTGGTGAACGGGCTGTCCTCGAAGCCGCCCGGCTCGCCGTACCGGACCTCGTGCAGGATCTTGCCCGGCTCCTCGTCCCGGAAGTCGTCCACCCGGCCGCCCTGGAGCAGCGCGAGCACCGACAGCGCGCTGCGGGCGATCTGCGGTAGGTACGGCAGCGACTGGTAGCCGGTGATCAGGCTGTGCCGGCCGAACAGCGACATGTACCAGGGCAGTCCGGCCGCCAGCAGCTTCCCCTGGCCGGTCAGCCCGGCGTACTGCAACGCGGCGAGGTCGGTCAGGCTGCGCCGGTAGGTGTGCGCCAGCATCCCGCAGTCACAGGTGAGCTTCGGGGCCCCGGCCATCCACTCCGCCAGCTCACGCTCCTTCTCCGGCCGCCTCTTCCGGTAGCCGCTCAGGTTCTCCCGGACGTCCCGGCCGCCGGCACCCCGGATGGTGCCGATCGCCCGGAGCGTCGTCGACCAGGCCTGGTCGGCGCCGAGTTCGATCTGGAAGGTCATGCCCCCGGGGTCGACCGCGGCCGGCAGGCTGCTGGTGACGATCGTCTCGGCGACGTGCCGGCCACGCTCGTGACGCAGCCGAAGCGCGCCCTCCTCGACGAACTTCTCCGACCGACCGGGCAGGGCCCGGGCCTCCCGGGCGTCGAACAGGTCCGCGAAGTCGCAGTCGATCTCCATCCGCAGCGTCAGCACCACCGCTTCGTCCCGGTGGTTGAGCACGGTCAACTCCTCCGACAGCCCATCGGCGAGCGTCCGGTGCCGGATCACCGAGGTCTTCGCGTCCACGTAGTGGGTCGGCTCGCCGGGCACCACGAAGAACCGGCACTCGTAGTACTGGAGGTCGTCGACGGAGAGTTCGTGCAGCCGCTCGCCGTCGACGGTCAGCGCCCACGTGGAGAGGAACCGGGTGTCCCAGGCGAAGAGCCCGGACGGCACGGTCGGGGACGAATCCACGTCACCGGCGGAGTCGCTGACCATGAACGTGTTGCCATCCAAGATGCTGACCAGCTCGTTCACGACCAGCTCTCCCCATTCCTTCCGGCCCGGCCGCCTGCGAACCGCTCCCGGATCCGCTCCCGGGGATCCCGGGTCCCCGGCGGCGAGGGGAAGGCGCGGCGGAACGTCAGCAGCAGCGGCAGGCTCCCCTGCACGGTCAGGTCGTTCCGGTTGTACGCGGCGAGCACCTGCGCCTCGCCGGTGGCGAGCTTGTCGAACAGATCCTTGTCGGTGGTGACCACGCAGTCCGCCTCCCGCCACTCGCGCGACACCAGCACGTTCCCGCGATTGATCGCGACGAACCAGTGATCGACCTCGTCGCCCCGGTCGATGTCGAACCGGAGTGTTCCCCGGGCCCTGGTCGGCAGCAGGCCCGGTCCGCTCTCCTCGATCCGGTTGAAGAACTCGACGGTCGGATCCGCCATCGGATGATGCCTCCTCCCCGATTCGTCCGGCATTCCGCACCCCTGCGGGTGCCGTGGCACCCCCGCACATCGACGGAGGCCGTGCCGCCCGGTCAATCCGTCAGGTTCGCCGTGTGCTCCGGGCGGCCCCGGCCGAAGGCGTCGATCAGGCCCCACCGCCCCGGGATGTCCAGCAGTTCCATCCGGCCCATCCGCTCCGGCAGGGCCGGGTCCACGACCAGGTGCTCGCCGTGCGGCTCAAGCCCCAGCAGGGTTCTGATCATCAGCATCGGCGTACCGGTCGACCAGGCCTGCGGGCTGCACGCTGTCGGGTACTGCACCGGATACTTCGTCAGCGCCCGGTCGTAGCCGGCGAACGCCTCCGGGAGCCGGCCGTCGAAGAACCGTGCCGCGTCGATCATCGCCTCGGCGATCCGGCCCGCCTCGCACCGGAAGCCGTACCGGCGCAGCCCCCAGGCGATCAGCGAGTTGTCGAACGGCCAGACCGTGCCGACGTGGTAGCCGATCGGGTTGTACCGGCCCTCCCCCTCGGCCAGGGTGCGCACACCCCAACCGGAGAAGAGCCGGGGCCCGAGCAGGTGCTCGGCCACCTTCGCGGCCCGGTCCTCGTCGACGATCCCGCTCCAGAGCAGGTGCCCCATGTTGGAGGAGAGGGCGTCCACCTGGCTGCCCTCGATGTCCAGGGCCAGCGCGTAGTACTCGCCGTCGGCGACCCAGAAGTCCCGGTTGAACCGCTGCTTCAGGTCCGCCGCCTCCCGCTCCAGCTGCTCGGCGTAGACCAGGTCCTTCCAGACCAGCCGGGCGAGGCGGGCGCCCCGAATCTTGGCGTCGTACGCGTAGCCCTGTAGCTCGCAGGTGGCCCGGGGAAACGCGGGCAACCGGCCGTCGGAGTACGAGATGCCGTCCCAGGAGTCCTTCCAGCACTGGTTCTCCAGGCCGTTGCGCAGGTTCCGCCGTTCGTACCAGACGTAGCCGTTGCCCATCAGGTCCCCGTACCGGTCGATCCAGTTCAGCGCCGCCCGGGCCTCGTACTCCAACGACTCGACCAGCTTGGTGTCCCCGGTCCACCGTTCGTACTCGTCGAGCAGGATCACGAAGAGCGGGGTCGAGTCGGCCGAGCCGTAGTAGGGCGAGTGTGGCTGCTCCTCGAACGCGGTCGACTCGCCGTACCGGACCTCGTGCAGGATCTTCCCCGGCTCCCGGTCCCGGAAGTCGTCCAGGCTCACCCCCTGGGTCATCGCCAGGTAGCGCAGCGCCGGCGGGGTGAGTTCCGGGGTGAACGGCAGGGTCTGCAGGCAGGTGATCAGGCCGTCCCGGCCGAACATCGTCATGAACCAGGGCAGGCCGGCGGCGGGCAGCGGGGCACCGGAGGTCAGCGGCACGTACCGGAGCGCGGCCAGGTCGACCAGGCTGCGCCGGTACGTCCCGGTCAGCGCATCGCTGTCGCTGCTGAGCTTCGGCGCCCGGTCCAGCCACCCTTGCAGGTCTTGCCGCAGTTCCTCGGGGGACCGGCTGCGGTGCCGCTGGATGCTGAGCCGGATGTCCCGGCCGCCGGCCCCCTCGACGTTGGCCTGCACACACAGTCGGGTATGCCATTGCTGGTGCGCTTCGATCCGCAGCGCGAAGGTCAGCCCGTCGGGGTCGAACTCGGCGGGTGCGCTCGAGGTGATGACCGTCTCGCGTCGGTAGGTCTCCCGGTGGTAGCAGAGTCGCAGCCGATCGTCCTCGACCAGCGCGATGGTCTCGCCGGCCTTCCCCTGCATATCCTTGATCTCGAACAGGTCGGCGAAGTCGCTCGCCACGTTCAACCGGACCGTCAGTTCGACCGCCTGGTCCTGGTGGTTGAGGACGGTCAGATCCTCGACGAAGCTGCCGCCGATCGTCCGGTGCCGGATGATCGACAGCTTGGCGTCCACGTAGTGCGTCGGCTCGCCCGGGACCAGGAAGAACTGCGACTCGAAGTACTGGAGGTCGTCGACGGAGAGCACGCTGAGCCGGTTTCCGTCGACGGTCAGCTCCCACTTCGACAGGAACCGGGTGTCGAACGAGAAGAACCCGGTGGGAAAGGTCGGCGAGGGGTCGATGTCGCCCCGGTTGTCGCTGACCACGAAGGTGTTGCCATCGAGGATGCTGACCAGTGGTTTCATCTCCGCTGCCCCCGCCGCCGCGCCCATTGGCGAGGTTCGTGCGCGCCGGGCGGTCCGGGCACCAGGTGCAGCAGGTAGCTGTACAGGAAGAGGTTTCCCTCCACGGTGACCCTGTTGCGCAGCAGCGCCGCGAACACGTTCGCCTCGCCCGCGGCGACCCGGTTGAAGAACTCCCGGTCGGTCCGGACCGTGCAGTCCGCCGGCCGGTCCGACTCGGTGGCGGAGACGCTGCCGGCGCTGAGCACCAGCAACCAGGTGTCGACGTCGATATCCGACTCGATCTCGAAGCGGATCGTTCCCCGGATCTCGCGCAGCAGCGGATCCGGCGGACGGTAGTTGAGTCCTTCGAAGAACTCGGTGGTCGGATCCATCGCCCTGCACCTCCCTCGCCTGTCCGTCACCGCCCTCCGGACCGTCCCCTGGGCGCGTCACCGTCTCCGGACCGTCCCCTGGGCGCCCGGGACCAACCGTCGGCGGACGCTGAGGGGATCAACCGACCGGGGAGACCTGGCCGCTGTCCGGCGGGCCCGGGGACGCCGTTGTCGCCCGGGCCCGTCGGGCAGGTCTCAGTTGTTCGGTTCGTCGGCGCTGATGTCGGCGAGCACGGACTGCGGCTCCCGCTCCACCGCGAGGTCGCCGAGGGAGACCAGTCCGATCAGCCGGCCGTCCTCGACCACCGGCAACCGTCGTACGCCGTACGTCCGCATCAGGTCCGCGGCGGCGACCGCGTCGTCGTACTGCGTCACGGTCACCACGTCCTGGGTAAGGATCTGGTTCAGCGTGGCGCTCGACGGGTTCAACCCTTCGGCAACCCCGCGTACCGTGATGTCGCGGTCGGTGACGATACCTACGACTTTGTCGTCGTTGGTCACGATCACGTCGCCGATGGCACTGTCCCGCATCTCCTGGGCGGCAGCGGTGAGCGTGTCGCCGCCGTCCATGGTCACCAGGCGGGTCGTCATGAACTCTCCGACGGTCGTCATCCTGCACCCCTCTCCATGTGGCCGATCCGGTCTACCCGGGCAGACCTCGACGTAACGCCGCAGGGAGGGAGTCGGCAGATTCGACCGCGCTCGACCGCTACCGCGGGCGCGACTCGCCGGCCACCAGCTCGGCGATCTGTACCGCGTTCAGCGCCGCACCCTTGCGCAGGTTGTCGCTGGCGCAGAAGAACGCCAGCCCGTGCGCGACGGTCTCGTCGGCCCGGAACCGGCCGACGTACGTCGGGTCCTGCCCGGCCGCCAGCAGCGGGGTCGGTACGTCCGCCAGCGCCACCCCGGGAGCCCCGGCCAGCAGCTCACGGGCCCGCTCCGGGCTAAGCGGCCGAGCGAACCTGGCGTTGACCTGCAGGGAGTGCCCGGTGAACACCGGCACCCGGACGCAGGTGCCGGAGACCCTCAGCTCGGGAATCTCCAGGATCTTGCGGCTCTCGTTGCGGAGCTTCTGCTCCTCGTCGGTCTCCGCCGACCCGTCGTCGACGATCGAGCCGGCCACCGGCAGCACGTTGAAGGCGATCGGCTCGGCGTACTGCCGGGGGGCCGGGAACTCGACGGCCCGGCCGTCGAAGGCGAGCGCGGTGGCGCCGTCGGCGACCTTGCGGACCTGCTCGTCCAGCTCGGCGACCCCGGCCAGGCCGGAGCCGGAGACCGCCTGGTAGGTCGTCACGACCAGGCTGACCAGTCCGGCCTCGGCGTGCAGCGGGCGCAGCACCGGCATCGCCGCCATCGTGGTGCAGTTGGGGTTGGCGATGATGCCCCGGGGGCGTACGGCGGCGGCGTGCGGGTTGACCTCGGCGACCACCAGGGGCACCTCGGGATCCATCCGCCAGGCCGAGGAGTTGTCGATCACCACGGCGCCGGCGGCGGCGACCCGGGCAGCGAGCGCCTTGCTCGTGCCCTTTCCGGCCGAGAAGAGCACGATGTCCAGTCCGGCGTAGTCGGCGGTCTCCGCGTCCTCGACGGTGACCTCACCGTCCCGCCAGGCCACGGTCCGCCCCGCCGACCGGGCCGAGGCGAACAGCCGCAGCTCGTCCACCGGAAACTGGCGTTCGGCGAGCACTCGCCGCATCACGCCACCGACCTGCCCGGTGGCCCCCACAATGCCGATCCTCATACCGGGAGGCTACCCAGCCGCTCGGGCGGCCCGGCAGGCCGATCAGCGCACCGCCCAGCATGCGGTCCGGTTTCGGGGGCCCCCGGTGCCGGACGACCGGACGCCGGAGCGTCAGCCGGTGGCGTCGCTCACCTCACCGAGCCCGCTGGCGACCAACTCGTCCCGGATCACCGCCGCGTCGCCCTCGATCACCAGGGTCAGCCCCTGCGGGTGCAGGTGCGTCGCGGCCGCCGCCGACACCGCCGGCTCGGCGGTCGACAGCAGCCGCTCGCGCAGGGTCGCGTGGTAATCGTCCGGCAGGTCGTGCACGACCAGCGTGGCGAGCGCGCTGGCGATGGCCCGGGGCGTCTGCAACTCCACCGAGAGCTGCCCGGCCCGCCAGGCCCGGGCGACGGCCAGCTCCGGCTCGGTCACCCCGGCGTCCCGGGTACGGGTGATCTCGCCCACCGCGTCCACCAGGGCCGGCGCGGTCACCGCGGTCTGCACCCCGGAGCTGACCACGAACCGACCGAACCGCCGCGAGTGGCCGAACTCGGCCCTGATCCCGTACGTGTAGCCGCGTACCTCCCGGATCAGGTGGTTCAGCCGGGAGGTGAAGGCACCGCCGAGCACCGTGGCGGCCAGCGCCATCGGGACGTAGTCGGGGTGGGCCCGGTGCGGTGCGGCGTGCCCGAGCCGCAGCGTGGACTGGACCGAACCGGGGCGGTCGACCAGGATGATCCGCCGCTCGTCGCGGACCGGCACGCCCAGCGGCGGTCCGGCCGGCTCCACCGCGCCGTCGGCACCGGCGAACGCGGCGGCGCCGAGCACGTCCAGGTCGATCCGGTCGAGGTCACCGACGACCAGCAGGGTGCCGAACCGGGTCAGCCAGGCGGCGTGGAACGACGTCACGTCGTCGACGGTGACGGCGGCGACCGAGTCGGGATCGCCGTCCATCGGGCGGCCGGGCCGCTGGTCGGCGCCGAACAGGTCGGCCCGGAGCGTGGCGTCGGCCCGTGGTCCCGGGTTCGCCCAGTACATCCGCAGCGCGGTGACCTCGTCGTCGCGTACCCGGGTGATGTCCGCAGGGTCGAGGCGCGGGCTACGGACCGCCTCGGCCAGCAGTTCCACCGCGGCCGGCAGCCGCTGCACCGGAACCTGCACGCTGACCTGGAAGGCGTCCCAGTCGGTGGCGATGGTCAGCTCGGTGCCGAGCCCCTCCAGCGCCAGCGCGTACGCCGTGGAGTCGCGCCGGGTCGTCCCCTCCTCCAGCGCCTTCGCGAGTACCCCGGAGAGCCCCTCCCGGCCCAGCGGCTCGCGCCCGGCGCCGCCGTCGAGCAGCAGCACCGCGACGGCGAGGTGGTGCCCCGGCAGGTGGGCGGCGACGACGCTGCCGCCGGCCACCGTCTGGCGGACCACCGTCGGGAAGGTGTACGGCCGGGCCGCCCCGGTCGGCGGCCGCTCCGTGATCAGAATGGGGCCCGGCTCGGTCATCACGCCTCTTCCTGGGTCTCCGGCAGATAGGTCAGGGTCGCCCGGTCCTCGGGCCGGAGCAACTCGGCGGCGAGCCCGCTGACCTGCTCCGTGGTGACCGAGAGCCAGCCCGGCAGCCGGTCGGCCGCCCGGGCCGGGTCGCCGAGCTGGGTGGCGTGCCGGCCGAGGATGTCGGCCCGGCCGTCCACGCTGGCGAGCTGCCGCCACCAGCCGGTGGTGAGCAGTGCCTTGGCCCGGTCGAGCTCGGCCTCGGTCACCCCGTCGGCCAGCCCGTCGAGCACCTCGACGAGTCCCGCCTCCAACTCGGGCCCGGTCACCCCGTCCCGGGCGGTGGCGGTGACGATCAGCGGTGCCGGCGCGTACGCCAGGTCGACGCCGAACGCGCCGACGCTGTCCGGCTGGGCGAGCCGGGCCCCGTCGGCGAGCCGCTGGTAGAGCCGACTGCCCCGCCCGCTGCCGAGCAGCGTCGCCAGCACGGTCACCGTGTCGTAGCCGGGGCCGCCGAACGGGTGGGTCCGGTGCGCCAGGTAGACCCTCGGCGCGGGCACGTCCGCGGTGACGGTCTCCCGGACCGGTGTCCCGGTGGCCGGCACCATCGTGCCGTCCGGGGCCGGCGGGATGTCGAACTGCGGGACGAGCCTGCCGAAGTAGCGCTCGGCCAGCGCGAAGACCTCGTCGGCCGAGGTGTCCCCGGCCACCGTGAGCACCGCGTTGTTCGGCGCGTAGTAGGTGGTGTGGAATGCCTGGAAGGTGGCCAGGTCGGCGGCGTTCAGGTCGGCCATCGAGCCGATCGTGGCGTGGTGGTACGGGTGCCCGGGCGGATAGAGCAGGGGCAGCAGGCGCAGCCAGGCGTCCCCGTACGGGACGTTCTCGTAGCGCTGCCGCCGCTCGTTCTTCACCACCTCGCGCTGGTTGTCCAGGGTCTCCTGGGTCAGGGCCGGCACCAGGCCGCCCATCCGGTCCGCCTCCAGCCAGAGCGCGAGCGCCAGGTGCTCCGACGGCAGCGTCTCGAAGTAGTTTGTCCGGTCCGGGTTGGTGGTCGCGTTCAGCGAGCCGCCGGAGCCCTGCACCAACTGCATGTGCTCGGTCTTGGCCACGTTGACCGAACCCTCGAACATCAGGTGTTCGAACAGGTGGGCGAAACCGGTCTGGCCGTCGGGTTCGTGCCGGGAGCCGACGTCGTACCAGAGGTTGACCGCGACTACGGGGGCGCTGCGATCCTCGCTGACCACCACGCGCAGGCCGTTGTCCAGCCGGGTGGTTTCGATCGGCCAGGGATAACCGGTCTCGGGCATGGTCACGACGCTATCCGATCGACCCGCCCCGACGTGGACAACCCCGCCGGGACGGGTCCCCGGCGGGGTCGGGACGCCGGCCACTGTGTCCGGTTCCGCTCCCGGCCGCACGGAGGCCGTGCAGGGGCCGTCCCGGGCGCCATCGTGCGGGGTTGCCTCGTAAGGGCCACGCACGGTGCACGGTGGCGACGCACGGAGCACGGTGGCGACGCACGGAGCACGGTGGCGACGGCACATGTCCAACTGCCGCCCCCCGGGGTCACATTTGGTGGCCGTCGGGTTCGTGCAGCCTCACATCCGTGCCCTCAACACGTCGAACTCACCGCCGGGCAGCGACGGGTCGAAGCCGTGTCCGACCAGCCAGCGGGCCGCCACCAGGCTTCGCCACGACCACCACCCGCGGATCACGTCGAGGTCGACATCGGTGCCGTAGCCAACGACCACATCGTCAAGGCGCTCCTCGTGTCCGAGCGTCAGCACGGCGAGGTCGTAGAGGGCGTCGCCCTGGGCCGCCTCGGACCAGTCGATCACGCCGGTGACGGTGTCGCCGTCGACGAAGACGTGGGTGATCTGCAGGTCTCCGTGCACGAAGACGGGTTTCCACGGCCGGAGCGCGGCCTCGGCAACCTGGCGGTTACGGGTGACCACGTCCGCGGGAAGGACACCATTGGTGACGAGCCATTCGCATTCGCTGTCGAGGCGCGCTGCGAGCTCGTCGAGGCGCCGACCGGGCCATGGTGGCAGGGGCGCGTCGTGCAGCGTCCGCGCGACCGCACCCGCCGCGGCCCACGCCGCCGACGACGCGGGTGAGGGCTCGCCGAGGATGCCCAGTGCCGTACCCGGAACGGCGGCCAGCGCGAGCACGGGTGGCCGACGCCAGAGGACCTGCGGAGTCGGGACCGGCGCCAGAGCCATCGCCTCGACCTCGACGTCGGTGCGTGTCTGATCAGCGTCGATCTTCAGGAAGACGTCACCGACCCGCAGGGTCGCCCGCTCGTCATGGGCGACGACGACCTTGACTTCCTCCACGTCGGTCATTATCCCGGCGTGGTCATCAACGCGCCCGGGCTTATCGCCCGCTCGGGGTGTTCCCGGGAGTGCGCGTGTGTCGGTGGGGGGTTCTAAGCTTGCGGCTCGTGACGACACCCCCCACCCCGGTCGAGGTGGCCTTCGCGCTCTTGCGGGAGGGCCGAATGGGCGACGCCGAGAACCTCATGACGCGCGAGTTGCAGGCCGCCACGGACAAGCACGGGCACGGCAGCCCGGAGTGGGCCTCGGCCCAGTGCGACCTCGGCAATGTGCTGCTCAACACCGATCAACTCGACCGCGCGATCGAGTGCTACCGCGACGCCGTCTCCGCGACTCCGCGCGATCACGAGTCCCGCAAGGACCAGTTGACCTACCGGCTCAATCTGGGCTTGGCGCTGCGCATGGCGGGGCGGCTCGATGACGCCGAGGCGGAGTTGCGCCAGGGCGTTCAGGAGCGGCTCGCCTTCTACGGTCGCGAGCACGCCGGCTACGCGTTCGGTCTCGAACCGCTGGCGGACCTGCTGCGGCAGCGTGGCGAGGTGGCGGAGGCCCGGCAGGTCGTCGAGGAGGCGGTGGCCAACCTGTGGCGCGACGGGCACGAGCGGGTGGCCTCCGCGTTGGCGCTGCGAGCAGCGATCGTGCATGCCGAGGGGAGCCCGGATCCGCTGTTCGTGGGACTGCACCAACTGCCGGACGGGATCGTCGAGCAGGTCGGACGATCCGTCACCCAGATGGTGGACCACGACGATCCGGCATCCAAGTCCCTGCTCACCTCCCTGGTCGCCGCTTTGGAGGAGCGGCTCGGCATCGACCACCAGGCGACGCTCAACGCCTTGTCCGCGCTGGCGAACCTCGGCCGTGATCTCGGTGACCAGGCCGGGCGGGTTGATGCGATCGAGCGGGTGCTCGCCTCATACGACCGGCAGGGCCGGGAGGAGGAAGCGCTGATGGCAGCGCTCGGATTGGCGATGGCCCAGGACGACGCCGGCGACGCCGAGGCGGCGCTGCGCACGTACGGGTCGGCGCACGCGAGAGCGGAGCGCATCGGTCGCCCGGAGCTACTGAGTCAGGTCCTGCGCAACTGGGGCCTCGCGCTGAAGGAGGCCGGCCGGGTGGACCTGGCGGAGCAACGGCTGACCGAGGCGGTGCGGCAGGCGCGCCGCGGCACCGACTACGACATGGTCGGGCGGGCCTGCGTCGCGCTCGGTCTGTTCCTCCAGCATGAGGCGCGGCTGTCGGAGGCCCGCACGGTCCTGGAGGAGGGCCTGGCCGTCCTGGATCCCGTACACCCGGACGCGATCGTCGGCCGCAGTCACCTCGGCGCGGTGCTGGATGGCCGCACCTGCGGGTGTGGCGACATGGCGGGCACGATCGCCGATGCGTTCCGCGACTTCGTCATCACCAGACTTCCCGCGGACCTGCTCGACCGCCTCGATGTGGCGATCGTGGACGGCGACTTCAAGATCGATGTCGGGCTGCGGCGGGAGCCGACCGAGTCCGAGCTCGCGCGGCTCAACGACGTCTTCCAGACCGCTCACGCGGAATTCCGCCACCGGCTCGGCGAGCCCCGCTACGCCGGCTGACCGCTCGACTGCCGCTGCCGTACCCAGACCATGGCTGTACCCAGACACTCGACTACGGATAGTGACATGCTGGACAGCGGAAGCGCGTGGTCTGCGACAGGTCCGCGGATGAGTGGATCTACTACGGGCCCGGACATGAGTCAGACCAGTACGGCGGCCTCGGGCAGGCGAGCCTGGATGATCCGGAAGAAGACTGGAGCCCGTTCCTCATCACACCAGACGCATTCGAGCACGCCTGGAACTCCGCTCGTGGGTAGCCCGAGCACTCGGAACTCGCGCGCCTGGCGGCTCGCAGCGGTGGGTAAGGTGACCCGCGTCAGCGATGAGGGGAGGTGAGCCCGGTGAACACCCAACGTCACGTCTGGGCGCTCCACCCGGCTATCCCTGTTTGCTGATCTCGCGTCGGGGAGCGCCCTCCTAACCGGAGGAACAATGACCTTCTCCCCGTTCCGTATCGACGTATCCGACGAGGTACTCGACGACCTGCGAGCCCGACTGACCCGTACCCGCTTCACTGACCGCAGTGTCAAGCCCCGGGTTTGATGGAGAGTTGGTTAGCTGGTTTCCAGGGGTGCGGTGACCGGCTGGGTCATCGCGTGTAGTGCCTCGTGCTCGGCGGGCGGGACGTGCCCGAGCTCGCCGTGTAGGCGCCGGTTGTTGTACCAGTCGATGTACTCGACGGTGGCCATCTCCAGGTCGTCGAGTCCACGCCACGGGCCTTTGTTGCGGACGAGTTCGGCCTTGTACAGGGAGTTGAACGCCTCGGCCATGGCGTTGTCGTAGGAGTCGCCCTTGGAGCCGACCGAGGCGACGGCGCCGGCCTCGGCCAGCCGCTGGGTGTAGCGGATCGCTCGATACTGGACTCCCCGGTCGGAGTGGTGGACCAGTCCGCCCAGGTCAGCGCCTTGATTCTCGCGGCGCCAGATCGCCATCTTCAACGCGTCGAGGGCCAGACCGGTGTAGAGACTCGTGGACACCTGCCAGCCGACGATCATGCGGGAGTGCACGTCGAGGACGAACGCGGCGTACACCCAGCCCACGCTGGTGCGCACGTAGGTCAGGTCCGCGACCCACAGCTGGTTCGGCCCGGCTGCGGTGAAGTCCCGTCTGACCAGGTCAGCAGGGCGGCTGGTCTCGGCTGCCGGGCGGGTCGTGCGTGGCGACTTGTCGCGCAGCAGCCCACGCAGCCCGGACTCACGCATCAGCCGCTCGACCGTGCACCGGGCCACCCGCACCCCTTGGCGGTGCAGCTCGTGCCAGATCTTGCGGGCGCCGTAGACGCCGTAGTTGGCCGTGTGGACCTGCTCGATCATCGCGGTCAGCTCCTCGTCGCGCCGACAGCGGGCGCTGGCGGGGCGGGTCTTGGCGGCGTAGTAGGTCGACGGTGCGATCTGCGCCGGCGTGTCTTCGAGCGCCCGCAGGACCGGCTGGACACCGTGTTCGGCCTTCTGGGAGTCGACGAAGTCGACCTTCATCGCGACGGACGGTCCAGCTCCGCCGCGAAGAAACTCGCCGCGGACTTCAGGATCTGGTTCGCCCGCCGCAGCTCACGCACTTCCCGTTCCAGGGCGGCGATGCGTTCGGCGTCGCCGCTGGTGGTCCCCGGCCGCTGCCCGGCGTCGGTCTCGGCCTGCTTCACCCACGTGCGCAACGCCTCCGGATGAACCCCGAGCTGACCGGCGATCCGCCGGATCGCCCCGACCGCGGACGCCGGATCCCGGCGGGCCTCGACCGCCAACCGGGTAGCACGCTCACGCAGCTCATCGCTGTACTTCTTCGGTGCCGGCATCGCTAGTGTTCCTCCCAGGTTTCGATGTCTCCATCAAACCCGGTGCGGAACACAGCGGTGACCAGCCGTGGCAGGCCGGCACCGACCCCGACTACCTGCGACACCTGGTGTCCTACTGGGTCGACGGGTTCAACTGGCGGGCTCGGGAAGCCGAACTCAACGCACTGCCGCATTACCAGGCCCAGATCGGCGGCCCTGCTCGCCAACGAACTCAGGCAGTTCTTCACATCGCTCCGCCCGTACTGATCAGCAAGGGAGCCGGGTCACACGGCCCGGCTCCGCTGTCGGGTCCGGCCAACCGCACCTCATCTCCCCGGCGGCGAGGACATCGCACCCAGCCGGGAGGACGACGTGTTCACTGCGGCGGGACGCCAGCCGTTACGACCTCGTCCCCTTCTTCCAGGTCATCGGTCATCTCTGCGGCGATCGGGGGACCAGATGGCCACGGCTCGCCGCGACTGCCAGCGACGCGACGAGTAGGCCGGCACCGACCGCGCACAGCAGGCGTACCCCGGTGGTGTGCGCGAGTGACGCCGCTGGCAGGAAGGGGGTCACCGCTGCCAACGGCAGTGTGACGCCGCCAGCGGCGGCCCAGAACAGGACGGGCCTCGGCCGCCGCGGCGGTGGCTCGCCGTGGCATTGGCGCAGCAGCCGCCCCCTGCCGATCTGCACGGCGATGGCCAGCGATCCGGCGCCGCCGAGTACGTGCATGACGTACTCGGTCGTGGGAAGACCGACCTCGACCCGGTCCAGGACGAGGTGGCTGGCGGCGCCGAGCAGCGCCGAGTACATGGTGATCGGCCACCGATGTCGACCCTGCCCGAGCGAGCCGTAGTCGGGAAGGGCGAGCGGGCCGCCGGCCGGAAGGTGGCTCGCGAGGACCGGCGCCGCACGACGGATCAGCCAGGTCCCGATCAGCGTGACTGGCAGGCACCACCCCACGAGTCCCGGCAGTTGGTGGGAGAACGGCCACACCGGCAGTCCGGAACCGTCGAACAGATACGCCAGGTCTGGCGCCATCGATCCGACAACCAGCGCGACACCATCGAACCAGCGCGGCCGCCACAGCTTCAGCGGCAACACGGCGGCCGGGTGGGACGGAAAGGTCAAAGGCATCCCGAAACGGTAACGACCACCTGTGCAGACCGGGTGCTGCCGTGATGGAGATGCTGAGACCGGCGGGGCCGTCAAAGGTCGGACGATAGCCAATCGGTGTCGGAGCTGCGCCACACCATCGACCGCCCTTCCTGGTCATCGAGCACGACCGGTTCGTCGCCCGTTTCCCGGCGATCCTGGGCGACGACCTGGAGCAACTCCAGGACCAGGACATATACGTCACCGTCACCGGCGGCCCGACCTACTGCGCGACCCTCATGACCCTCGACGCCATCAAGGCCGTGCTACACCGATGGGAACAGACGGCGAAGCCGCCGGAGGCCGATACTTCTAACGCGACAGACCTCGTGATCACACCCCGGCCCGGCATCACCACGATGATCGAAGCCATTGAAGGACTTGTCCGCGACGGAGAGATCGCCAATGCCTGCCAGGTCATCCCCGACCCGGAAGGCGGCCGAGATGCCTCAGATTAACTGGCAGACGACAACAGGATGGTCACGTCCCGCCGGGTGGAACCCGTGCCGCCGACGAGCCGTCTCAGTGGAATGGCGCGTCTCCTCGTTGCCGGCCTGAGTCTGGTGCTCCTTTCTGCCTGCAGCCTCACCCGCCCCGCGGGTCAACGCGATGTCCGCCCGCCCGCACCCGCTGTAAGTGAACGTGACGACACGTCATCATCGCTGGGGTCGGTCGCGGACTACTTCTCCCCTCCGCAGCCCCACCCGGGCTCGACGTGGACCAAGGCAGGCCGTCTGGTCGACGGGCGGGAGTTGAACAGCATCGCCGGGCCGGATCACTGCGATTGGCAGAGCGCTGTGATGATGCACCTCGGGTGGCCGCTGGGCACCGTCTCCCAGTCGACCGCCGAGATCCGCCAGTTCATCCGCGACCCAAACGGGGTCATCGGATATGGGATTCACGACAAGCTTGCGATCGCCACCGACCTGCCTGATGATGCCCGGGACACCGGATATCGCAACGGCGACCTTCAGCTCTGGCTCTCACCGTCGGATCCAGACGCGGCATACCTGCGGGCAGGAGATGACGTCGAGCGTTGGCCGAGAGCCGATCCCATCGTTGCCTGCCGCTAGGCGTCCGGGACTGACCGGGCCGAGCACGGCTGCAGTCTGGCAGTGTTGGCCTGATGGAACTGACGGAAAAGTTCGAGTGGCGTGGACGCGAAGTTCGGTGGTGCCGGACGGGTTCCGGCCCCGATGTCGTTTTCTGCCATGGGACTCCATGGTCCTCCGGGTTGTGGACCCCCTACGCCGAGGCGCTGAGCGACCGGTTCCGGGTTCATCTCTGGGACATGCCCGGTTATGGACAGTCCTCGAAGTCTGCACATCACCGGGTGTCACTGGACGTCCAAGGTGAGCTTCTGGCCGACCTTGTCGCGCATTGGGATCTGCGGTCGCCACACGTCGTCGCCCATGACTACGGCGGTGCTGTCGCGCTGAGGGCGCTACTCCTGCATGGTTCTGCGTTCGCGTCGTTGGCGCTGGTCGACGTGGTGGCGCTGGCGCCGTGGGGGTCGGACTTCTTCCGGCTTGTGCGCGAGCAGACAGAGGTTTTCCGCGCGCTTCCCAGCGCCGTGCACGAGGGGGCGCTTCGGGCCTACATCGCAGGAGCCAGTCACGTCGGCCTCACGCCCGGGCAGATGGAGGCTCTCGTGTCGCCCTGGCTCGATGCCGAGGGGCAAGCCGCGTTCTATCGACAGATCGCCCAGGCGGATCAGGCGTACACCGACGAGATTCAAGGGCTCTATCCACGTCTCGACCTGCCGGTGCTGGTGGCGTGGGGCGGGAACGACAGGTGGATCCCCGTCGACCGCGCTCACCGGCTGGCAGAGCTCATCCCTGGCGCCCAACTCAAGCTGATCGACGGAGCAGGTCATCTGGTGCAGCTCGACCAGCCCGTGCAACTGGCCATGACGCTGCACGATTGGCTGACCGCTCAGGCAAGGATGTCCTGATGTAACTGCCGAACAAGTGCGCAATTTACTGTGGCAGGCTGCTGTTGGTGGCGGTAATAACGCGCCTACCGAGTATTAGGGTCGCAGGATGCCTTCACTCCTCACCAAGCCATTCCCCGCCGGACGCACCGCGTTGATCGTTGTGGACCTGATGCCACGTATCGTCGAGCAGGACATGGGTCCCCACAAGGGGGCCGACGTGGTGGCCCGGGCAATCCGCCTGGTGACAGCGTTCCGCCGAGCAGGCGGCACCGTGGTGCTGGTCCGGGTGGATCGGCCGGGCGTTGCCGAGCAGCCACCAGGTAGTGGATTCGTCCCGGCACTGGAGCCGCAGCCCGGCGACATCATTGTCGTGAAGCAGACCATTGGCGCGTTCTATGGCACAGGCTTGGCCGACCAACTGTGGAAGCGCGGCGTGCACTCGGTGGTCATGACCGGCCTTGCCACGACGATGGGCGTGGAGTCGACTGCGCGCGCTGCGTCCGATCACGGGTTCGAGGTCATCTTCGTGGCCGACGCGATGAGCGGTATGACGGCCGCGGAGCATGACCACGCTCTGACGGTGGTCCTGCCGCGGTTCGGCAAGGTCGTCACCACTGACGAGGTGCTTGACTGGCTCAATTGACGCCTGTCACGCCCCCTGGTCGGGGGATCCTCGCCTCGCTCTGCGGGTACCGCTGGTGCCTGCCCCGAGCTGCCATGACCACGGGGACGTCGACAGCTCGGGGCAGGCATCGGGTGATGAGGCAGGTCATTCAACGGCGGCGCGGCACCCAGTGCAGGAACCGGCCGGCGAGCAGCGCGGGGTGTACGTCGGGCAGCTCTCGCAGGGCGCGGGCAAGGTGGCTGCCGAGGTACACCATCAGGCCCACCCGATCGCCTCGGAAGCCGGTAAGCAGCGCCAGCCGCGCGTCCTGGCACGGCCAGTCGAGGCCGCAGGCCCGGCACCGGTACGAGGGATGCACCGGTACGTGCCGCCGCCAACGCTCTTCACGGCCGATCATGGCAGCGCCGGTCGGGCTTCCTCGGCTCGACGTACCCGCGCGGCCTGACCGGGCGTGCGCGCACCGACCCGGCCGATCTCGTGTCGTCCCGAGGGTGAGTGCCACAGTGGATCTCGCGCGTTCCTGGCGCGGGGCCGAGCCGGTGGCGGTGGGCTGTCCCCCGTGTCGACCACCGGCGCCGAGGCGCGCACTGCCATCCGGTACGCGGCCGGGGTGAGCGGCGGCACCCTCGGCGCGTACGGCATCGGGACCGGTTCGATCGAGTCCGGGCAGCGCCAGCGGAACCCGCACCGGCAGTAGCGCCAGAGGCGACGCCAGTCCCGCCGATGCGGCGCCCCTGGGCCGACCAGGAAGTCGATCAGCAACCGGTGGAGTCTCCTCATCGCATACCTCCTCGGGTGGTCGGTGGGAGCCGATCTCGGTGGGAGAGGCCGAGACCGGCTCCCGAGGCGAGTTCCACCCGGGCGCGTGGCGGTCACCGAGCGGTCCTGCTGCTGCCACTCTCGGTGCCCCCACAAGGGACACGCAACGGTCTAAGCTGATGCATCCGTCGCTAGTCGTCCCTTTTTCACAATCCGCTGGAAACAGTCCCAGAATCGATCAACTGATTGCGTCACATTGAGACAGGAGGTCCGGCGATGACGGACGCGGGGTCGTCGATACCGCGCAGGCAACTCGGCCGAATCCTGAGGCAGGCTCGCGAGCAGGCCGGGCTCACGCTGGAGGCCGCCGGCACCGAGCTCGAATGGTCGCGCTCCACGATGTACCGGGTCGAGGGCGGGCAGACCGCCGTCAAGGCACGGGACGTCGAGGCGATGTGCCGGCTCTACGGCACCCCGGGTGAGATGACCGAGGTACTGAAGAAACTCGCCGCCGAGACCAAGGCGAAGGGGTGGTGGCATGCCTACGGCGACACCCTGCCGGCCTGGTTCGAGCTGTACGTCGGCCTGGAAGCGGCAGCCTCCCGACTCCGGCACTGGGAACCCGCCACAATCCCCGGCCTGCTCCAGACCAGGGAGTACGCCGAACACCTCCTGCGGTCACATCCGGACATCTCACCCCGCGAGGTCGGCCGGCTGGTCGAAGTTCGGATGGAGCGCCAGAAGATCCTGACCCGCAGGAACCCGGAGCCGCCACGCCTGGAGGTCATCGTCGACGAGGGGGTGCTGCGTCGGGAGGCCCCGGGCATGGTGCGACAGCTCGCCCACCTCCACGACCAGGTGACGAACGGAGTGGCGAGTATTCAGGTCGTTCCGCGATCCGCAGCCCCGACCTTCGCCCTGACGGGTGGGCAGTTCATCGTCCTCGAGTTCCCCACGCTCGGCATCAGGACTCCCGAGCCCACCACGGTCTACAGCGAGCTACTCACCGGCGCCCTCTACCTCGACAAGCCGGCGGAAGTTGCGGCGTACGCTAAGGCATGGAGGTCGCTCGAAGAGGTGGCACTCGATATATCTCGGTCGGCCGACCTGATAGCGATGATCGCCAAGGAGATGGGTGATGAGTGACCAGTCCGGTGCGAAGTGGCGCAAGTCCCGCCGGAGCAACGGGTCGGGTGGCGCCTGCGTGGAGGTCGCCGACAACCTGGTTGGCGTCGTGCTCGTCCGGGACACCAAGGACCGCGAGGGTGGCACGCTGACGTTCGCTCCCGCCCCCTGGCGAGCCTTCGTCGACTTCGCGAAGCAGTCCGCGACCCGCTGACCCCCGCAGCCCACTCTCCCGGCCCGCTCCGGCGGCACACCGGGCACGCCGTCGGGGGATGACCGGCGTCCGACCGGGTACCAGACCGGGATGAACGGTTCGACTCTCGCCAAGACCGGGCTGGCCACCGCGCTCGCCGCCGCTGCCGGCTCGCTCGCCACCGATGCCCGTTCCGCCTGGTACCGGTCGCTGGACAAGCCTGCCTGGCAGCCGCCTCCGGCGGCGTTCCCCGCCGTCTGGACCCCGCTCTACGCCTCGATCGCGTTCGCCGCCGCCCGCGCTCTCGACGCCAGTACCACCGCCGCACAACGCAGCGCTTTCCGGCGCGCGTACGCGATCGATCTTGCCCTGAACGCCGGCTGGACCGCGCTCTTCTTCCGGGCTCGCCGGCCACGGCTCGCCCTGGCCGAGTTGATCCTGCTGAACGCCGCCAACGCCGCCCTGCTGCACCGGGCCTGGCGGGCGGACCGGGTGGCCGGGGCGGCGCTCCTGCCCTACCTGGCCTGGACCGGCTTCGCCACCGCGCTGAACACCGCGATCGCCGCCCGCAACCCGGGCCGCTGACCCACCCGCAACCCCCGGGCCGCTGACCTGGGTCATCCGGTCCGGTGCGCCCCGGCGTACGCCGTTGGTACCAGCAAATGGACGGTAGGGACCGGTCCGGTCCGGGATCGGGTATGGTTCGCTGCGTGACGCGGTCGTATCGATGGTTTAGTCAGCCGGCTCGGGAGCCGGTGACTCAGCCATGACCTGACGTCACCAAGATCCAGCAGAGCCGGCTGAAGCAGGGACATCGTCCCTGCTTTTTCCATGTGACCAGCCGGCTCGGCTCCCGGGCGCCGGCCCCGGGGTGGCGGTCGGCAGAGAGGGAGTCTCGACGATGACCACCACCGGAATGGGTCGGGTCAGCGACCAGCGCATCGACCGGATCGTGCCGCTGACCACCCCGGCGCTGCTGCACCACGAACTTCCCCTGGACGAGCCGCTGGCCAGCGCCGTGCTGGACGGCCGACGATCGGTCGCCCAGGTCCTCGACCGCGAGGACGATCGGCTGCTTGTCGTGGTCGGGCCATGCTCGGTGCACGATCCGGTGGCGGCCCTGGACTACGCGCGCCGGCTGCGGGTGGCGGCGGCCCGGCACGCCGAGGACCTGCTGGTGGTGATGCGGGTCTACTTCGAGAAGCCCCGCTCGACCGTCGGCTGGAAGGGCCTGATCAACGATCCCGGACTGGACGGTTCCGGTGACGTGAACACCGGGCTGCGGGCCGCCCGCGCGCTGCTGCTGGACGTACTCCGGCTGGGGCTGCCGGTCGGCTGCGAGTTCCTGGACCCGATCACCCCGCAGTACATCGCCGACACGGTGGCCTGGGGCGCCATCGGGGCCCGTACGGTGGAGAGCCAGGTGCACCGTCAGCTCTCGTCCGGCCTCTCCATGCCGATCGGGATGAAGAACCGCCCGGACGGCAGCGTGGCTACGGCGGTCGACGCGATCCGGGCCGCCGGGGTGCCACACGTCTTCCCCGGCATCGACGTCTCCGGCGCTCCGGCGATCATGCACACCCGGGGGAACGCGGACTGCCACCTGGTGCTGCGCGGCGGCCGGGGCGAGCCCAACTACGACGCCGAGTCGGTGGCGGCGTCGCTGGCGCTGCTCCGGGCGGCCGGGCTGCCCGAGCGGCTGGTGATCGACGCGAGTCACGACAACAGCGGCAAGGACCACCGCCGGCAGCCGGTGGTGGTCGCCGACGTGGCCCGGCAGATGGCCGACGGCCAGCGCGGCATCGTCGGGGTGATGCTGGAGTCGTTCCTGGTACCCGGCCGGCAGGACCTGGACCCGACCCGGCCGCTGGAGTACGGGCAGTCGATCACCGACGCCTGCCTCGGCTGGCCGGAGACCGAGGAGGTGCTGGCGGATCTGGCGGCGGCGGTCCGGGGACGGCGGGTGGCGGCACCGGCGGGTACCGCCCTGGGCTGACTGTCCGGATCGGCGGCGGCCGCTCGGGGCCGCCGCCGACCTGACGGGTGTGACGTAGCAGTCACTTGGGCTTTCCACCGTTACGCAACCGTGCGGTTCGGCGCCGCGTCTGGATCAATAGGGCGAAAGGCGCGCGTACGGTTGTGCTCGCGCCGGCCGCCCCGCCCGCGACCTGCCCGCCCAGCCCCAGAGGTTCAACGCGATCATGCCGAAACTCCGCCGACGCAGCCTTACCAAGGCCGCCACGCTGCTCACCTGTGCCCTGCTCGCCGGAGTCGTGGTCGCCGGGGCGGCGTTCCCGGCGGTGGCCATGTCCGGGCTCGCGGCCAAGGCCGGCGCCGACTCGTTCCAGGACCTGCCCACCGAGCTGACCGTGCCACAGGTGCCGGAGGCGACCCGGGTCTTCGCCGCCGACAACAAGACGCTGATGGCGACGTTCTACGACGAGAACCGCCACGACGTCGCGCTGGCCGAGATCTCCCCGGCGATGCGGAACGCGATGATCGGCGCCGAGGACCACTCGTTCTACCGGCACAACGGGATCGACGTGCGGGGCTTCCTGCGTGCCCTGGTCTCGAACTTCACCGGCAACTCCCGGCAGGGTGCCTCGACGCTGACCATGCAGCTCGTCCGGATGTCGATCACCTACGGCGCTACCGACCCGAACGTCGTGGTGGCGGCGACCGAGGACACCAACGCCCGGAAGCTGCGCGAGATGCGCCTGGCGGTGGCACTGGAGAACAGGCTGAGCAAGGACCAGATCCTGGAGCGCTACCTCAACATGGCGCCCTTCGGCCACGGCACGTACGGGGTGGCCGCGGCGAGCCGGTTCTACTTCGGCAAGGAACCGAAGGACCTGACCGTGCCGGAGGCGGCGATGCTCGCCGGCCTGGTCAAGTCGCCGAGCTACTACGACGCGCTGGACGTCGACGGCCCCGGTCACGACCGGACGGTGCAGCGCCGCAACTGGGTGATCGGGCAGATGGCGGAGATCGGCGCGATCACCGAGGCGGAGAAGCAGGCGGCGCTGGACACCCCGCTCAAGGTCAAGGGGCAGCGGCCGGCCAACGGCTGCACCGGCTCGGTGCACAACGACTGGGGCTTCTTCTGCGACTACTTCTACCGCTGGTGGATGGATCAGGAGGCGTTCGGCGAGACCGCGTACGACCGGGAGCGGCGGCTCAAGGGCGGCGGGTACCGGATCGTCACCACCCTGGACCCGACGGTGCAGAAGGCGGCGTACAAGAACGTCCAGCAGTACCTGCCCACCGGACGGAAGGACGCCCTGATGGTGGCGGCCGTCGAGCCGGGCACCGGCCGGGTGCGGGCGCTTGCCACCAACCGTACGTTCGGGCTGGACGACCCGGTGAAGCCGAAGAACCCGATATCCAGCAACCCGAGGCAGGCGGACGCGGGGATGCGGGCCACCTATCCGCGTACCACCAACCCGCTGCTGACCGGTGGCGGTGGCGTCGCCGGGTACCAGGGCGGATCGACCTTCAAGATCTTCACCCTGGTGGCCGCGCTGGAGCAGGGCTACCCGCTGAGCCACACCTACAACGCCCCGCACCGCTACCCGTCGAAGTACTCGGCGAAGGCCGGCAGCGAGTCCGCCTGCGCCGGCACCGAGCGGTGGTGCCCGAGCAACGACAACCGGAGCATGGCCGGCGTGCACGACATGTGGAGCGCGTTCGGTCGCTCCGTCAACACCTACTTCGTACCGCTGGAGGAGCGGGTCGGGGCGGCCGAGGTCGTCGACGCGGCACAGCGGCTCGGCATCCGGTTCCGGGAGCCGGGCGAGGCGGCGATGGCCAAGGACCCGGTCCGGGCCGACGGCTGGGGCTCGTTCACCCTCGGTGTCTCGGCGACCACCCCGCTGGATCTGGCCAACGCGTACGCGACGCTGGCCGCGGACGGCAAGCACTGCGAGTCGATCCCGGTACAGGAGGTCAGGGACCGCACCGGCAGGGCGCTCGACATCGCCAACCCGCGCTGCGACCGGGCGGTGGACCCGGCGGTGGCCCGAGCGGCCGTCGACGCGGCCCGGTGCCCGGTCGGCGACCAGTCCGCGTACGGCAGGTGCCGTGGCGCGACCGAGGCGGACGCGCGCCGGGTGGTGGGCCACCCGGTGGCGGGCAAGACCGGCACCACGGACAGCGACCGGACCGCCTCGCTGGTGGCCATGACCACCACGCTCTCGGTGGCCGGCATCATGGCCAACCCGGACTGGCCGGAGACCACCGCCAGGATGGACCACGACATCGTGAACCCGGCCGTCTACGAGACGCTCGCCGACGCCATGAAGGGGAAGCCGAAGCAGGACTTCCCCCGGCCGGACGAGAAACTGGTGTACGGGGACCAGCGGTCGGTGCCCTCGGTCAACTGCCGCTCCGTCGACGACGCCACCGCGACGCTGCGCAGCGCCGGGTTCAGGGTCGAGGTCGACCCGAACCGGGTGGCCTCGAACTGCGCCGCGGGTACCGTCGCCGGCACCGATCCGGACGGCCGTACCGTCTCCGGCGGTGTGGTGATGCTCCGGATCAGCGACGGCCGGCCCTCGACGAACGGTCCCGGCGACGGAGCGAACGGTCCCGGCGCCGGCCGGTCCACGACCGAGGGCGGCAGCGGAGTCCCCAGCCCGCCCGGTCGTCCCGGGCGGCGCGGCTGACGCCGCCACCGGACGGAGACCCGAGAATGAGTACGCCGCCCATGGCGGGGCCATGGGCGGCGCGGGCGTCGGTGTGCAGGTCGCCTCTCGGCGAGTGGCACGACGCGGCTCCAGCCGGACGGTATTCCGCGAGGGCAATAGGGTGAGGCCCGGGGACACTGGACACACCGACAGTCATAGTCAACCTCGGTTCCGGGTCCGGTGTTCCGTCCTCTGCCGTGACGCACCTCACTGCCCGCTCCACCGGCCCGGGCGGGAGATGCGGGGTGTTTGGCCGGATCGAACCGGGGTAGCCGATCCGACGTGACCGACCAGCCCGCCCGTGCCGCCTCGACCGCGCCGGAACTCGACGCCCTGCTCGACGACCTCTATTCGGGCCAGGAGCGGGTCACGCAGTCGGAGATCCAGCGCCGGGCGGTTGCCGCCGAGGTGCCCGCGGAACTGTTGACCAGGATCAACGCACTGCCCGAGGGCGAGTACGCGGTCGACGAGGTCGCCGACCTGCTCGGCGGCACACCGGGCTGACCCGCCGGGTACGGCGAGCGCCCCGTCACGCCACCTACCCGGACGGCGAGGAGGGATATCGATGACCGACGACGACAGGCCCGGACGGAAGCCGCTACCTCCGCTCGGGCAGCCACCCGGTGAAACCACCCCGCAGGACGATCCGGACTTCAGCAACGAACACGACAAGACGGCGGTGGCCGAGGACATCATCACCGATACGGACACCGAGCGGGAGCCGGAGTCCCCTCGCGGCTGGTCCGGCATGCAGCGCTGACCCGCCCAGGTCCGCCATCGGCTGACTTCACCGCCCCGACCAGCCGAAATGGTGTCACAACCCGGCCCGGCGCGGTGACCACCTGGACCCCTCCGACACCGTCGCGGCGCTACGGACGGGAGGCGGCCCGCTGCGCGACGGCATAACCCATCTGGAGGAAGTCGGAGGCGGCCACGGCGGTGAGGGCCGTCGCCACCAGCCGGGTCAACCGGGGGGCGAGCACCAGGCCGCCGGTCAGCCCGGTGGCGACCCAGACCGCCAGGCAGAACGGGCAGCTGAGCAGTTCGCCGACGGCGTGCCGGGCCGAGCTGCCCTGGTCGCGTACCTGCTCCATCACCTCGCCGCTGCCGATCGGCCGGTCGTAGCGGGTGAACGGCGCGCGCAGCGGACTGGTTATGGCGTCCTTGGAGAGCAGCCGGCTGAGCTTGTGCGTTGCCACCGACAGCAGTACGACGTCGGAGGCGCTCGGCCGGTCCGGCACCCGCCGCCCCGTCGTCTTCGCCGCGGCGGCCAGCGCCAGCGCCACCCCGGCGTAGGTGCCCATCGCCGCCAGATAGCCGCCGAGCGGCCGGTGCTCGTCGGGAGCGTACGCCTGCCGAAGTCGCGCCACCCTGTCCCGCACGTTCATCCCGCCTCGTTCCGCGTTTCCGTCCGCCGTTCGCTGCTGCCGGTTCCGCCGTTCGCCAGTGCCGATTCCGCCGTCCGCCGCTGCCGTCTGTCGTCCGTCCCCGGGCGCCGTTGCGCTCATCCCGGGGTGAGGTTGTCGTCGACCTCCCGGGCGAGGCTGACCAGCATCTCGTCGGCCAGCTCCGCCAGCCGCCGCTGCGACGGGTCGGCCTCCAGTTCGAGCTGTACGGTGGCACCCCCGGCGGCGACCGGCGACACCCGCAACCGGACCGACCAGTCCGGGGGGTCGGCGCTGTGCCAGCGGGCCCACAGGCCGGCGACGGAGAGTTCCGGGTCCGGCGCGCCGTTCTCGCGCAGTGGGGCGGGAAGCCAGGCCGCGACCCGGTCCGGATCCGTGGCGGTGTTGAAGACCACCTCCGGTGGGGCCGAGATGCCCCGCTCGGCGCGGGCCGTCACCACGCGCCGTCCCGTAAACGGCTCGGGTCGACCTCCCGGCCCGGGTGCCGGGTCAGGTACTCGGTCTCCAGTTCGGCGGTCCGCCGCAGGTGGTGGCCGAGCGCGGTGTCGGCGGCGTGCCGCAGCGTGTCCAGCCTGGTCCGGTGCAGGCTGTGCATCTCCCGGAACAGGTCCTCGTCGCTCAGCTCGACCGGGTCGATGCCGAGGTTCTCCTCCTCGGCGGCCACGAAGTCGCTTGCCGTGCCGCCACGCTGGACCGGGTCACCGTCCCACTGGCCGATCCGCTGTTCTGGGCTGGCGTCGATCGGCGACCCGGCCGGGGAGAACTCGTCGTGCCGTACTGATTCGGACATCGTCGCCCCCGATAGCTCGTTTGGGTGGACGACTAGACGGTTGCCCAAACCGGGTACCGCCAAACCCCGACCGCCCCACCGCCCGGGCGACACTACGACGCCGCGTCGGAGACGGGACCGACCCGCCCGGTACGCTCGGGGGCATGAGGCGGCTGTGCACACCGGCGTGGATCGTGCGCCACGTGCTCACCGTCGCGGTGGTCGTCGGCTTCCTCGCCCTCGGCTGGTGGCAGATCAGCCGGGCCCTGGCCGGCAACACCCTGAGCTGGGCGTACGCCTTCGAGTGGCCGATCTTCGCCGGCTTCGTCGTCTTCCTGTGGGTGCGGGAGGCGCGCCACACGCTGCGCGGTGGCCGGCCGGCCGCCGCCGAGCCGGCCGATCCGCCGGCCCGGCCGGCGACCCCGGGGGTACGCCGACCGGTGCGCACCAGCAGCACCCGGCCCCGGCTGGCCGCCGACGGCCCGGAGGACCCGGAGCTGACCGAGTACAACCACTACCTCGCGTGGCTGAACGCCAATCCGGGCGCCCGGCCCGCCGACTATCCCGGCCTCGGCCGGCAGCAGGAAGGATGAACCGTGGGCGCAGCCCTGACCCGCTACCGTGTGGTCGCTTACGTCGTCGGCGTCGTGTTGATCGCGCTCGTCGTGGTGGGCATGCCGCTCAAGTACCTCTGGCAGGACCCGGTGGTCGTCGAGACGATCGGCCCGGCGCACGGCTTCCTCTACATGGTGTACCTGCTGGTCACCTTCGACCTGGGTCGCCGGGCGCGCTGGCCGCTGGGCCGGATGGTGTTGGTCATGCTCGCCGGGACGATCCCGTTCGTCTCGTTCTTCGCCGAGCGGGCCGTCACCCGGCAGTTGAGCCAGCCGGAGCCGGTGGCCGGCTGAGCGGCTGCGCCCGGGGCGGCTCGCCGTTCGCGAGCCACCCCCTATTCGATCATTGGTGGTTCGTTCATCTCTATGTCTCGCCGTACGCGAGGTCATGCACCATGCTCCAGCGGCGCCGACGGGCCGGAACGTGAATGAATCACGTCCCCGGGTCAGCTTTCAGGCGTTGCGGAGCCCGTCCAGGAATGCCCGCCAGGCACCCGCGCCGAACACCAGCGACTGCCCCGGATCGACCGAGTCGCGGACGGCGGCACCGCCTCCGACCTGAGCCACCTCGACACAATGCTGCGATTCGCATCGAGTGCTCTTCCGCCACACGCGCTCGGCGGAACCAGTCTGTGACATGCGCCCTCCCGGCACTAATACTGTTGCGGCAGATACCGCGACAACGGACAGAGGCTACCCGTAGCCTCCGCATTCCGCACACTCCGGAATATCGCGATTATGATGTCGGCGTCGACAATGGACACCATCCGTGATGGTGTCGTCGCGGCAAGCAGGGACGCTGGTGGAAGACAGCGCTCCCGTGTAGCCTGCACAAAAGTCTGGCACCGACCCCTCAGTCTGGCATCGAACCCCTCGCTCGGCCGCCGGGGAGCCGTTTGAAGGGAGCGTTCCCGATGACTACGGCGTACGGCCCGACCGTGGGTCGCCGCAAGCTCCGCTCGGCGATCCGGCGGGCCCGGGAAGCCGCCGGGTTCACCCAGGAGCAGGTGGCCGCCGCGATGGACTGGTCGCTGTCCAAGCTGATCCGCATAGAGGCCGGATACGTCTCGATTTCCACCAACGACGTCAAGGCGTTGCTCAATTACTATCAGGTGCGCGATCCGGAACAGGTCGCCGAACTGGTGCAACTGGCCCGGGTGTCCCGGCAGCGCACCTGGTGGTCACAATATCGTGACGCACTGCCACCCGCTTATTACTCGTATATCGGGCTGGAGGCGGAGTCCTCGGAACTCTATTTCTACCAGTCCGTCGGCATGCCGGGACTGCTCCAGACAGAGGCGTACGCGCAGGCGGTCCTCCGGACGGCAATTCCCAAACTGGACGATCCCGAGGAGGCGCGGGCCTCGGTCGCGTTACGGTTGCGCCGCCAGCAGGAAATGCTCGCCCGCGCCGAGCCGCCGAACATTGTCGTGGTATTCGACGAGGCTGCGCTGCACCGGCAGACCGGCGGTCCGGCGGTCATCCGCGAACAGCTCCTGCATCTGGTCGACCTCGCCGACTCGGGCCGGATCACCGTCCAGGTGCTGCCGTTCACCTCCACCGTCTACACCCCGCTCGGGCAGTTCGTGATCCTGCGCTTCGCCGGGGAGGACGCCGACGTCGTCTATCTGGAGAGCACCGGCCTCGAGGACGTACTCGACGAGCCCGAGGCGGTGACCGCGCACCTGCGGACCTTCATGGGGCTCCGCGAGGCGGCCCTGACCCCTGCCGACTCGCTGCGCCGGATCTCGGAGATCGTCGCCGGCCTGGCCGGCTGACCACCCAGGTGCCGGCCTGGCCGGCTGACCACCCAAGTACCGGCCTGGCCGGCTGACCACTCCCGTGCCGGCCCTCTGAGCGGGGCCGGACGGGTGGCCGGCGCCCGGGTGGCACCGCCGGACCGGTCGAGGGTCCGGCGGGACCACGCCGTGGGCCCACTCGTCTAGGACATCGGCTCGTACGGGGTGTCCGAGGCCGGCGGGAACGCCAACCCACCCAGCCGGGCGGCCTCCCGGGCCCGGATCAGCGCCCGGGTCACCTGGCCGAACTGCCGCTCGTGGTCGGAGCTGAACAGCAGCACCGTCTCCCCCCGGTACCGCCCCCACAGCTCGTACGCCGGTGGCCGCCACCGGTGGCCCACCAGGGCGAGTCCGACCGGCACGAAGGCGGCGAGCCCGAGCCCGGCGTACGTGGCGGCGGGGAGCCGGTAGAGGTCACCGGTGTAGCCCAGTGCGACTCCGATGCCGACCAGCACCGCGGCGGTGACCATCACCGCGCGCAGCGTCAGCCGGTCGTGCGGCCCCCGAGCGGTCTGTAGGTGGGTGAGTTCGGAGATCGAGAACCTGCGACCGGCGACGATGAACACCTCGCTGGTGATCCGTACGCCGGGTTGCCGGTAGAGGTCGACGGGGCGGTGACGGGAGAGTCCAGATACCTCAAATGACGCGTCTGGCAGGGGGACGGGAGGGCGAGTAGGCTCCATTCTTGCCTCCAACGGCTCCTGAGGCGGGCTGGCCTGGAAGGTTCCTGAAGATCGGCATCTGGTGGCAGCCGGGTGCCGATCGTCCTGCGGGCGATCTGCGGCGCGCGTGACGGTCCGGACCTACGGCTGGTTCGTCGCACGCGACCTCGCCCCCTGTTGGCGACTACGCCGAGTACCTGCTCTGTGTCAGACCCGCCGGGTACCTGCCGTGCCGGACCCCGGAGAGCCTTCGGCTCCTTGCATTCATTGTGCGAAGGGCACACCAGCAAGTGGAAGGTACGCAGACAGCCACCTGGCAGATTTCCAGGCGGCAGCCGAGCTACCCGTAGCCCTCTGCCCGGTTGAGTGATGATTTGCCCCTACTCAGGCCGAGCCGCCATCCGCCAAGACCGACCTATCGGGCGACGAGCCGAGGTGGCCGGAGAACGCCTTCCCGACCAGCCGCTATCACGTCTGGAGCAGGGATCGGTACCGTTCGTGATCACGACATTCGGGTTATCGCTCATGACTGCCGCATCTCGTGCACCGGCCACTGTCGGTAATGCCGGAGCCAGGCTACGTTGAACCGGCTGGGCCGGTCGTCAGTCATCCTCCGGGTGGCGCCGGGTCCGGTGCCGCCGCACAGCGCTCGCGGTGGCGTAAGGCCGCCGCACACGGCGCTCACGGTGGCGAAAGCCGCCACACAGAGCGCTCGCGGTGGCGCAACCAGGAAGGGTTCTGCACACGTTGTCTTCGGTGCGGATCCTGCTGCGTACCCTCGTCGTGGCCGGACTGTCGGCGGCGCTACTCGCCCCGATGTCGGTGGCCCGGGCCGAACCGTCGGTCAGCGAGCTCACGCAGCGGATCAACAAGGCCTCCGCCGAACTGGAGAAGGTCGTCGAGTCGTACAACAAGCTCAACGAGGAGATCAAGGAGAGCAAGGCCGCCGCGGCCACGCTGAGCGCCCGGATCGAACCGCTGCGGCAGCAGGCGGACCAGAGCCGGGCCGAGGTGGCCGAGCTCGCCAACCGGGCGTACAAGCTCGGTGGCTTGAGCACGGCGAGCGCCCTGCTGAACCGGGGCGACGGCAGCAGCCTGGTGAGCCGGCTCGGTGCACTGGAGCAGTTGGCCCGGGAGCGGGAGCGGCAGATCGCCGGGTTCGACGCGACACAGCGCCAGTACATCGAGGAGAAGGCCCGGCTCGACGCCACGCTGGCCCGGCAGACCGCGCAGGCGAAGCAACTGGCCGCCGGCAAGAAGCGGATCGAGGGAGAGCTGGCCAAGCTCTACGAGATGCGCCGCGAGGCGTACGGATCGGCGACGTCGTCCGGCAGCAGGTACACCGGGCGCGTCCCGGCGGTCTCCGGCAAGGCCGGCGTGGCTGTCCGGTACGCCTACGACGCCATCGGCAAACCGTACGTCTGGGCGGCAGAGGGCCCGAACGGCTACGACTGTTCCGGACTGACCCTGGCCGCCTGGCGGGCCGCCGGCAAGTCACTGCCGCACAACGCGGCGATGCAGTGGGACAAGGTGGCACACATCAGCCGTGGCGAGCTGAAACCGGGCGACCTCGTCTTCTACAGTGGACTCGGCCACGTCGCCCTCTTCGTCGGCAGCGGCAAGGTGATCCACGCACCACGGGTCGGCGAGACCGTCAAGCTGGCCAGCGTCGACATGATGAGCCCGTACGGCTACGGACGCGTCCGCTAGTCGGACCCGGGTCGATCGCGCGCCGGACCGGTCGGTCCGGCGCGCGATCGCCTTTCCCGACCCGTACGCCCCCCGTCGGCCGGGCACGCCGGGGGCCGTGCCGTCCCGGCCGGGCGCTAACCTGCCGGGGTGACTCCGTCGGAGGCCAGGAACCTCGCCGCTGTGGTGCTCGACCGCCTCGCACCGCACCTGCCCGGGATCGCCTCGACCGGTGACCCGGGACCGGTCCGCCGACTCTACGACCTGGTGGCGGGGCGGCTACGCACCCTCGACGAGTTGGATGCGCTGGCCGACCTGCTCCGGGAACCCCGAAACAACTCGCTGGTCAAACGCCTGTTGAGCACCGCCGCGACCGAGGATCAGGGGTACGCGGCCGAGCTGGCCGCCGCCGTCGAAGCCCTGCCGTCCGCCCCCACCGGGCCGGTACCGGCGGATCGGACGGCCAGCGCCGCAGCGGCCCGGGAGCCGGCCGGGGTGGCGGCGGACGCCGTACCGGGATCGGGCGGTGCGCGACGGCCGCGCCGCTACGGTCCCTGGATCGCGCTCGGGGCGGTCGTCGTGCTGCTGGTGGTGGGCGGCCTGGTCGTCCGCGCGGTGCTCGACGGGCTCGGCGACGCCGGCGGGCTGACCGCCGACTCGACCTGCGAGGAGTACCAGCAGGCCCCGCCCGAGGAACGGGTCGCGGCGATCCGGCAGATCGGGCTGGCCAAGGGGATCTCCGGAGTGGACAGCCCGCTGGTGATGACGGCGGTGGACCAGCTCTGCGACGCTACCCCGTCGGCGCGGATCGGCGACCTGGTCGCCCGTTTCGACGGCTGAGCCCGCTGCGGGGACCGGAACGACCTACGAGAGGTTGACCTGCCGTGACCGGTGCTGGAGGCCGCCGGCCAGTACGCCGCCGATCAGGAGTCCCAGCCCGAGGGTATGACAGATGGTCAGCACAATGCTGACGCCCGCCCTGATCATGTCGAACTCCGTCGGAGAGGGATCACCGGCCAGCAACGTGGGGATCGACGCCAGCCACGCCGTATCTGCCACGATTCCGATCAGAAGCACGCTGCAACCCGCGACGGCGAGTCCTTTGGCCAGGCGGGAGAGCTGATCGCGACGGACTGCCACCAGGACGAGACCGACCACCAGCACCAGCAGGACGGGTAGCTGAAACACGCCCTGCGTGAGAACCCATCCGGTCATATTGGACACTGCGCCTCCACTAGTCGCACGACGAGACAGACGCTATCTGGCACGGTCAAGCACGTCTGCGGTCCTCCGGCGCGGTTTGGGCGAGACCGGTGAGGAAGGCCCCCCAGGCGGTCGGCGGGAACCGGAGTACCGGACCGGCCGTGTCCTTCGAGTCACGTACGGCGACGCCGGTGCCGAGCCGGGCCACCTCGACGCAGTTGCCGCCCTCGCCCCCGGATCGGCTGCTCTTTTGCCAGGTCAGCATGCTTTCGTCCGGCCACATCCGCTCCGGCCCTCCCTCACGTCCAGAAGGCCGCCGTCTCCCTGAGCAGCCGCGCCGATTCTTTCCGCGACAACGCTGCCGCAACCAGGTGGTCGAAGGCAAGCGCGAAGGAGGCGATCTGGGCCGGCTCGTCGATGTAGAGCGCACCGGTCCGGTGTTCGGTGTAGACCAGACCCGGATCGGTGGGCTCCGGAAAGCCGAGGATCGCGAACGGCCGGCCGAACGCGGTGTACGCCGGACTGCTGAACTGGACCACCCGCAGCTCCACGTGGGAGCGTTCGGCCAGCACCGCCAGGTGCCCGAGCTGGTCACGCATGACCGCCGCGTCGCCGACCCGGCAGCGCAGTACCGCCTCGCCGAGCACCACCCGCAGCCGCATCGGGTCGTGCTCGTGCAGCCGACGTTGCCGGGCCAGCCGCAGCTCCACCTGGCGGGTCAGTTCCTCGGCCGGCGCGAGCGGCTGGGTGGCCCGGATCAGCGCGGCGGCGTACGCCTCGGTCTGCAGCAGGCCGGGCACCAGATGGGTCTCCACGGTGCGGATCTCGGTCGCCTCGGACTCCAGGCCGACGTACACCTCGAACCAGTCCGGGATCGCCCCGCCGTAGGTGACCCACCAGCCGCGCTGGGTCGACTGCTTGGCCAGGGTCGCCAGCACCTCGCGGGTACGCTCGTCTGCCACCCGGTAGATGTCGAGCAGGGCCAGGACGTCGCGGGTCCGGGTGGAGTGCTTGCCCGCCTCGATCCGGGAGATCTTCGCGTCGGAGCACTTCATCCGCTGTGCGACCTGAAGCAGGGTGAGCTGTTCCCGCTCGCGCAGGCGGCGCAGCTCGATGCCGAGCCGGCGACGCCGGGCGGTCGGACTGATCGGCACGGAGTCCTCCCCGGATTGCTCCCGTCGGCTCTGGGCGCCACCGTCTGCCGACAGCACCTTCCGACGCGAGCGGAACTCACTGTCGTGATGCCGATCACCCTAGTGGTTGTCGGTGGTACGGCGCTCCGCAGACACCCCGGAATCCCGGGTACGACGGTGAGCGGCCGGCGCCCCCGTGGGGACGCCGGCCGCTCACCGATTCGTCGAAGTCTCCGACCGTTCGTCGAGGTCCCCGACCGCCGCGTGCCGGGCCGGTCGCTCAGGCCGCCTGGAGTCCCTCGGCCCGGGCCAGCTCGCGCAGCCGCCCCAACGCCTGGATCTCCAGCTGCCGGATCCGCTCCCGGGAGAGCGAGAAGCGGGACGCGACCTCGGTCAGCGAGTGCTCGCGGCCGTCCTCCAGGCCGTACCGGGCCCGCATGATCCCGGCCGACCGGTCGTCGAGGTGGTTCAACAGGCCCTCGATGCGCTGCCGCTCCAGGCCGGTCAGCACGATCTCCTCCGGCGACGGAGCGTCGCTGTCCGCGACGAGGTCGCCGAGGTTGGTGTCCCCGTCGTCGCCGACCGGAGTGTCCAGCGAGACGGTGTCCTGCGACCAGCGGACCAGCTCGTGCACCCGCTCCACCGGCACGCCCAGCGCCGCCGCGATCTGCTCCGGCTCCGGGTCGGTGCCCAGCTCACGGGTGAGCTGGCGGGCCACGTTGCGCATCCGGTTGACGTCCTCGACCAGGTGCACGGGGAGCCGTACGGTGCGTTCCTGCTGGGCGATCGCCCGGCTGATCGCCTGGCGGATCCACCAGGTCGCGTACGTCGAGAACTTGTAGCCCCGCTCGTAGTCGAACTTCTCGACCGCCCGGACCAGGCCGGTGTTGCCCTCCTGGATCAGGTCCAGCATGGGCATCCCGGAGCGGACGTACCGGCGGGCGATGGAGACGACCAGCCGGAGGTTGGCCCGGATGAAGAGGTCCTTCGCCCGCTCCCCCTCGACCACCAGCCGCTCCATCTCCGCGAGGCTGACGCCGACCGGGAGCTTCCCCTGGTCGATCAGGTGCTCAGCGTAGAGGCCAGCCTCGATGGCCTTGGAGAGGTCGACCTCGGCGGCGGCGTCGAGCAGCGGTGTGCGGGAGATCTCGTGCAGGTACACGCCGACCAGGTCGCGCTCCTCGGCGACCTCGTCGGTTCGCATCACGATCTTCTTCTCCACGTTCCCCACGGTCCCCTCGTCGTTCCTCCCGGTGGCCCGGGTTTCTGCTCCTGCCATCCCCACGTTCATCAGCCCTCCCCGTAACTTCCGCTGTGCCCCGCGGTGCTGACACCTACACAACAGTTGAGACGCGTCAGGGATTCCATCTGGTGAGTCGAAAGTGTCACGAACGCCTGAGTAGTTGCTGAAAGCCCGATCGACGTTTGCTGTCAGTCGTCCCGATCAGGGTCTGTCGGAGCCGGCGATACCGCAGCTACGGGGCCTTGCGACGGCTCTGCACCAACTATCGGATCATCGTCATACAACGACGCACAGCGATCTACGTCACCAGGTTGCTGCGATCCTCGTCACGCTTCGATATATACGCACGGCGCGGCCGGCCGGTTCATCCGCCACCGAAGGGTTACCCCTCCGTCTGCGCAACAATCCGGAGCCCGGAGATAGTCCCGCGCCGGTACGTCCGGTCTCCGACGCTCCCCGCACCACATCCGCCCGCCGGGCCGGACAGGGCCGAGGCGGGACGGATGGGACGGTGGGATACCGGAATACCGGGCGTCAGCCGGTCAGCAGGGCGATCGCGCCGCGTACCTGGTTGGCCGAGCGGTCCAACGCGGCCCGGGCGTCGGCGACGGCCGCACCGGACAGCAGTGCCACCAGGGCGGCCTTCAGGTCGCCCTCAGCCTCGGTAAGCGCACGCTGCGCAACCTCCTCGGGACAGTCCGTCGCCTCCACGAGGATCGAGATCATTCGTCCCCGCAGTTTCGCGTTGGTGGCGACCATGTCGATCATCAGGTTTGAGTAGACCCGCCCCAACCGCACCATCACGGCGGTGGAAAACCCGTTCAGCACCAGTTTCTGGGCGGTCGCGGCCTTCATCCGCGTCGAGCCGGTGATCACCTCCGGGCCGGTCTCCACCCCGATGAACACCGTCACCGACCGGGCCGCCCTGGCGCCCGGATCGGCACAGACCAGCACGGTGTCCGCACCCAGGTCGGTCGCCGCGCGCAGGGCCCCGAGCACGTACGGGGTACGCCCGCTGGCGGCCAGACCGACCACGAGATCTCCGGGGTGTACGCAGCCGCGCGCCTCCTCGGCCCCGCCGTCCTCGTCGTCCTCGGCATCCTCCACGGCCCGCCACATCGCGTCCGGCCCACCCGCCAGGTGGGCGCAGAACCAACGGTCCGGGGCGTTGAAGGTGGGCGCCAGTTCGGCGGCGTCGAGCACGCCGAGCCGGCCCGAGGTACCCGCGCCGAAGTAGTGCACCCGCCGGCCGGCCCGCAGCGCCGTCACGGCCAACTCGACCGCCACCGCGATCTCGTCCAGCACCTTCGACACCGCCGCCGGTACCCGCCGGTCGTCCTCGTTGATCACCTTCAGCACGTCCCGGACGGACATCAGGTCCAGGTCGAGACTGCGCGGATTGCGCAACTCGGTCGGGGAACTGACCCGGACCACCGCGCGCGGCTCCCGTTCCCGTCCCCCGGCCAGGCCTGCCGTCGGCCCGGGTTCTCCGGGCCGACCGCCGTCCTCCGACCGGTGACCCGGCTCGGTCGGCGGGTAAGAGGACCCCGCGTCGGGATCCTGACGCGGGGTGGTGGCGGGTAGCGCACCGGGCTCGACCCGTCCGGCCGTCATGTCCGCCCCCCCGCACCTCGACCACCGCCGAGCCCGTGACTCATACCCCCGCCGCCTCGCCGCGTACGGTGCCGCTCCGCGACACCGTCGCGCCGGACCGGCCGGCCCGCCCGCTTCTCATGCCCGTCTCCCCTTGACCCGGTGCGGCCGTACCGCTTCGGCGGTGACCTCTAGTGCCTTCTTTGCTCTGGCCCGGTTACGCGCGGCGACCCCCACGAAGAGGCAGTCGACCACCGTCAACTGGGCGAGCCGGCTCGCCATCGCGCCCGACCGGTACGTCGTCTCCCGGGCAGCCGTGGTGAGCACGTAGTCCGCGACGTCGGTGATCGGCGACCGGGGGAAGTTGGTCAGCGCGACCGTGGTCGCCCCCCGGGCCCGCGCCTGCTCCAGCACCTCGATCGCGTCCAGCGTGGTGCCGGTGTGCGAGATCCCCATCGCGACGTCCCCCTTGCCGAGCAGGGCCGCCGAGGTGAGCGCGGTGTGCACGTCGGGGAAGTAGAACGCGGTCCGGCCGATCCGGTGCAGTTTCTGCTGGAAGTCGGAGGCGACGAACCCGCTCGCCGCGGCGCCGTAGATGTCGACCCGACCGGCACCGTTGATCGCCTCGACCACCTGCTCGCAGACGGCCGCGTCGAGCTGCTCCGCGGTCTCCTCGACCGCTCGGGCGTCGCTGAAGGCGATGGTCGCGATGATCTGGGCCAGGTCGGCGCCGGGCGGGATGTCACCGCCGACGACCCGGGCGTCCGGCGGCTCCACCCGGCGGGCCGCCTCGGCGGCGAGCCGGATCCGCAGTTGCGGGTAGCCGTCCATGCCGACCGACCGGCAGAACCGGATGACAGTGGCCTCGGAGGTCTCGGCGGCGGTCGCCAGGTCTGTGATGGTGCGACGGGCGGCGTCCGCGGGATCCGCGACCACGAGCCTGGCAACCCGTTGTTCGGCGGGCGACAGGGACGGGAGCAGGCCGCTGATATGGACAATCAGCCCACCCGTCTCGTGACTCGCAGAAACCTTCGCAGTCTTCACCACGGATGAAACTTACTTTCACGAAGGCGTGAGCGTCAACCGTGACGCGCTACACCTGCGAAAGTACGCCCAACCGGTGGGAAACTGCGGCCGGTCAGCCCAGCCGAGCGTGCCATTCCCCCCACACCTTCGTCCTGGCAGGGTCACCGAGCCCGCAACGCCGGACGGCGTCCGGGTGAATAGTCATCCATCGATAGGCTACCGAAGCACTCCGGCGACAGGCCGGAAACGGCGGAAACCGGCGCCGGACGACCATCGGGCCGCATTCAGCGTACGTCAGGGTCCGGGTCCGGCCGGACGGCGAACCGGAACCGGTGCGGTCCCGGGCCCCGGTTCGCCGACGTCCAGATCGGATCGCCCGCCCCCGAGTGGATCGTCCGGCGCGGCTCCTCGGCGGTGCCGCCGGACGCGCCCGGTGTTGCCGATAGCGTTGCGGGCATGGCAGATCGCACTGTGTTCATCAGCGGCGGGGCGGGCGGGCTCGGCGGGGCGGTCACCGCCGCGTTCGTCGCCGCCGGGTGGCGGGTGGTCGTACCGGTCCGGCCGCACGGCGGGACCGAGCCGGCCACCGGCGGGACGGAGCTGGCCACCGCCACCGGCGGGACGGAGCCGGCCACCGCCACCGGCGGGAGGGGCGCCGGGCCGCTCCGGGTACCGGCGGACCTGACCGACCCCGAACAGGTGGCGGCAGCGGTCGAGGCGGCCGGCGGTGACGCCGGGGCGCCGCTGCGGGCGGTGGTGAACCTGGCCGGCGGGTTCGCGGCCGGCGGACTGGTGCACGAGACGCCGGTAGCCGACTTCGACCAGATGATCGTCCGCAACCTGCGCCCGACCCACCTGGTCACCCGGGCCGCCCTGCCCTACCTGCTGGCGGCCGGCGGCGGGTCGGTGGTCTGCGTCTCCTCCCGTGCGGCGGTCGCGCCGTTTCCCGGCGCCGCCGGCTACGTCACCGGGAAGGCGGCGGTGATCGCCTTCTCCTCGGCGGTCGCCGTGGAATACCGGCAGTCGGGCGTGCGGTGCAACACGGTGTTGCCGAGCGTCATCGACACGCCGGCCAACCGGGCGGCGCAACCCAACGCGGACCACTCGCGCTGGGTGGACCCGGCGGAGATCGCCGGGGTGATCCGTTTCCTGGCCAGCGACGAGTCGGCGCCGACCAGCGGTGCGACGATACCGGTGTACGGCCGGGCCTGAGCGATCCGGCCCGGGCCGGCTCCGCCTCGTCCGGCCCGGACGACCGGGTGGTGGGATCCGGCGCATCCACCTTCGATGCAGCCGGGGCGGGTGCCGGGGCCGGAGTCAGGGCTGCCGGAGCCGACGCGGCGCCGGCGGGCGCGGCGTCTGCCGGCGCGGTGCCGGCGGGCGCGGGATCGGCGGGCGCGGGATCGGCGGGCGCGGGATCGGCGGGCGCGGGATCGGCGGGCGCGGGATCGGCGGGCGCGGGATCGGCGGGCGCGGGATCGGCGGGCGCGGGATCGGCGGGCGCGGGATCGGCGGGCGCGGGATCGGCGGGCGCGGCGTCCGGTGGCAGCCAGCCCCGGACAGCGGCCCGGATCGCCCGGGTCACCTCGTCCGGAGAACGGTTGGCGTCCACCACCACGAATCCGGCGAACTCCGGCAGCGAGCGGTACGCCGTCGCCCCGGCGGTCAGGTACGTGATGTTCTCGTGGTCGGTGCCCCGCGCCTCGATCCGCCGGTACGCCTCACCGGGGTCCACCGCTAGCAGCAGGGTGACGTCCGGCGGCGGGAAGACCCGGTACAGCAGCCGGGCGATGCTCTCCCAGCGGCGCCCTCCACCGTGCGCGCGGATGCTGGCGTACTGGCAGACCGAGTAGCGGTCCATCACGGCGACCCGGCGGCGGAGCCGGGAACGGATCAGCGCCCGCGCGATGGCCAGCCAGCGCAGTGCCGACTCGGCCAGCAGCATCCCGTCCCGCCCCAGCAGGCGCTGGGCGTCCCGCCGGCCAAGTGTGCGGGCGAGTCGGCCGAACCACCGCCGTCCGCCGGCGTTCTGCCAGTACGTCGCCGGGATGCCGGCTGCGGTCAACGCGTCCGCCAGCCGGTGTGCCTGGGTGGTCTTGCCCGAGCCGTCGATTCCGACCAGGGCCACGGCCCGCAGTCGTCCCCCGTGCCGCCGCTGGAACAGAGTTCGGGCCACGCTCAGCAACGGTACTCGGCGCGCGCAGCCCCCCACGCCGGCCAAACGCACCCGCCGCTGCCCCGACCCGCCCGGGACGCGCCGTTCCGGCCGGCGCGTCCCGGGCGTGGCCGGCACCCGCGCTCCGTGCCGGTGCGTCCGGTTCCGGGCCCCGGGCCGGCACCGCCGGATCCCGACCAGGTGTGAAGGAACGAAGTGCCGGGTACCGGTAAATCTCCACCACATTGACCAGATGCCCGCTCGCCACCGACCTGGGAGACCCGATGGATCACAACGGCGACGAGACCCTTCTTGCCACCCTCAAGCGGGTCGCCGCCGTCCTCAAGCAGTCCGAGATCCCCTTCGCGCTGGGCGGCAGCTTCGCGGTGTACGCGCACGGCGGCCACTCCAGCGACCACGACGTCGACTTCCTCATCCGGGAGCAGGACGTCGAACGCGCCCTGGAGGCGCTCGTCGAGGCCGGCTTCACCGCCGAGCGCCCGCCGGAGGACTGGCTGGTCAAGGTCTGGGACAACGACCGGATGGTCGATCTGATCCACCGGCCGATCGAGACCCCGGTCACCGACGAGACCTTCCGGGACACCGTGGTACGCCCGGTCGACGCCATCCACATGCCGGTGCTGTCGGCGACCCACCTGATGGTGCACAAGCTGCTGAGCTTCTCGCAGCACTACTGCGACTTCGCCCGCGGCCTGCCGCTGGCCCGCTCGCTCCGGGAACAGATCGACTGGGAGCGGGTACGCAAGGAGACGGTGCACTCCCCGTACGCGGAGGCGTTCCTGGTGCTGCTTGACCGGCTGGACGTGGTGCCCTACGCGCCGACCGGTGAGCAGCCGCGCTACTCCTCGGGCGCGGCGGAGAGGGTGATGACCGGTATGGACGAGCGCAGCGAGGTGGCGACATGAACCAGCACGGCCCGGGTGGTGCCGAACCGCCCGACGACTATCTGGAAGCGGCGATCCAGCGCCTGCTCACCGAGCGGAGCGAGATCGCCGAGCAGGGCATCACGGTGACCCGCCGGGGCCACGCCGTGGTGCTCTGCGGCGAGGTGGCGAGCGCGCAGCGACGCGAGGAGATCCTCCGGCTGGTGCTGGAGCACTTTCCCGAGGTACCGGTGACGGTCGACATCGGACTGATCCGTGTCCAGGCACCGACCGAGGTGGAGGAACTCCGGTGAGGGAGGCGACGACATGGTGATCCGGATCGCGGCAGTCGGCGACGTGCACCTGGACCAGGACGTGGTCGGCCGGTTCCGGCCGGCCCTGGAGCAGTTGCCCGAGCGCGCCGACGTCCTGCTGCTGGCCGGTGACCTGACCAGGCACGGCACCGAGTCCGAGGCCCGCTGCGTGGCGACCGAGTTCGGCAACCTCGGCGTACCGGTGGTCGCGGTGCTCGGCAACCACGACCACCACTGCGACGAGGTGCCGGCGGTGATCCGGATACTGGAGGACGCCGGCATCCTGGTGCTGGAGGGCACCAACGTGGTGCTGGAGTGCTCCGGGGTGCGACTCGGGATCGCCGGTGCGAAGGGCTTCGGCGGCGGCTTCGCCGGCCGGTGCGCAAGCGAGTTCGGCGAACCCGAGATGAAGTCCTTCGTCCGGACCACCAGCGACATCGCCGAGCAGCTCGGCGAGGCGTTGCGCGAGATGGACTGCGACGTGCGGGTGGCGCTGACCCACTACGCGCCGGTACCCGACACGCTGGCCGGGGAGCCGCTGGAGATCTATCCGTTCCTCGGCTCGTACCTGCTCGGTCAGGCCATCGACTCGGCGCCGACCGAACTGGCCCTGCACGGGCACGCGCACGCCGGCAGCGAGCGGGGCACCACCCCGGGCGGGGTGCGGGTCCGTAACGTCGCGCACCCGGTGATCAAGCAGGCGTACAGTGTGTTCCACCTGCACCCGCCGTACGCCGGGGCCACTGCGGGCAAGGTTTCCGCGCTCACTGCCGGGGGTAGTTCCTGAGTCATGGAACTACTGCTCTGGATCCTCGCGGTTGTACTGGTGGTCGCCGGTGTGCTGGCACTGTTCCGGCGGCAGCTCCTCTGGGGCATCGTGCTCATCGTCGTCGGACTGCTGGTCGGTCCTGGCGGCGTCAGCCTCTTCAATTGACGCGTGGCCGACGTTGGCGCAGCGCCGGCTTCGGGTCGCTGAAGAATCCCTGTCCCTACTGAGAGTTCCCAACAGGCAAGTGAGAACCCCCAACAGGCAAGCCGGGGCCACCATGCCCGGGGCGTTCATCCTCCCCCTGGATGCCCCGGGCACGGTGCCCCGGCCATCTGTCTGTCCGGGCTACCGACGGCCGATGCCCGGCAGCGTGGTGGTACGCCCGGCATTCAGCAGCGCGGTACGCCCGGGATGAAGCCGTCGTAGCCGGTCAGGACGTACGCGTCGGAGACGAATCGGCCGGCCCCGATCCGGTCCCAGATGTTGCTGGTGCCGTAGGTGCCGGTCACCGTCGTACCCGTGGTCTGGCACTGGATGGTGACCCGGGCGCCGTCGGCGACCGTGCCGACCGCGGAGTAGCCGGTGCCCGGGCCGGAGCGGACGGTCAGCGGGCTGCCCGCGGTGTTCACCGTGCCGGAGCCAGCGCCGCCGGAGCAGCCGTTGTCGCTGGTGTAGGTGCGGGTGCCCCAGTAGAGCGCCAACGCGCCGTTGAACCGCACCTGGATGTCGGAGCCGTTGAGGCGCTGCTCGTAGTGCAGGTGCGGGCCGGTGGAGCCACCGGTGGAGCCGACGTACCCGATCACGGTCCCGTAGCCGACGCTCCGTCCGACGGCGGTGTTGAAGCTGCTCAGGTGGGCGTAGTAGGTCGTGTAACCGGCACCGTGGTTGATCCGGACGTACTTCCCGTAGCTGGTGTCGCCGAGATTGGCGACGACGTCGACGGTGCCGGGTGCGCTGGCCACCACCGGGTCGCCCTGGTCGTCGGTCCGGTTGAAGTCGACGGCGTACGCCGGGCTGTGGTTGGTCCGGGTCTGCCCCGACCAGGACTGGCCGCATCGGAACGGCACCTTGAAGGTGGGTGCGGCGGCGGCCGGCGGGGCCGCCACCAGCACGGCGGCGGCCAGCAGCAGGCCGGCACCGAGGGAGGTGGACAGGCGGAAGCGCACGATGACCTCCATGGTGGTGAAAGTTTTCTATCTATGGATTGAGCGTGGCAGAAAACTTCAGCCAGCGGAAGAGTGGAACCCGGCGCCGGACGGGCGTACCGGCCGGGCCGATCCGGTATACCTGGACGACATGGCCTCGCCGACGTACCTGAGAAGCATGCCGCTGCACGCCGTGACCGAGGTCTACGGCGAGGCCGGCCTGCGGGACCGGTTCCGGCTGGAGGCGGAGCACTTCGCCCCGGCCGAGCGGGCCCGGCTGGCGGCGGCGCTGGACCTCGCCGGCACGCTGCACCGCGACGACCGCCGGGTACGCGAGCCATACCTCAATCACCTGCTCCGGGTGGCCATCCGGATCATCTGCTACTACTCCGTGACCGACGTCGACGTGATCGTGGCGGCGCTGCTGCACGACGCGGTGGAGGACCATCCGGCGGAACTCGCCGGCCTGCCCGCCGGCACGGCCGGGCCGGCGGCCACCCGGGCGGCGCTGGCGGAGGTGGCCCGGCGGTTCAACCCCCGGATCGCCCGGCTGGTCGCGGCGGTCACCAATCCGGAGTACGACCCGGCCCGCGACCGGGACGAGCAGTACCACGCGCACCTGGCGAGGAGCCTGGACCGGGAACCGTGGGCCCGGGTGATCAAGGTGTCCGACTTCACCGACAACGGCGTGGGGATCATCCACACCACGGGCGAGAAGGTGCACCGCTCGGCGCGGAAGTACCGCCCCCTGGTGCCGCTCTTCCGTGACCTGATCACCCGGCCGGACACCCCGCTGGGCGCCGAGGCGCGGGCGCACATCCTCGGCCAGCTCGACCTCGCCGAGCAGCGCTTCGCCGCGATCCTCGACGAGCCCGGGGCCGTCCCGGCGGTGCCGGCGGCCGAGTAACCGGCCCTCGCCGCCCGGCGGGCCGGTACCGGGTTTCCGAATCGTTACGGCCTCGTGGCTCCACGGGGCTGGACGATCATGGCTGCAAGCGCTTACATGTGGTGACGCCCACAGGCCGGCCCGGTTGCCCACACAGGCAACCGGCACGCCGGCACGAAAGGAGGACGGCATGGCGGTCCAGTCCAGACCACGCCAGGCCTTCGCGATCGCCAGTGTGTTGGCCTTGGCACTTGGCGCCACCGCCTGTTCCGGCGACAGTGACAGCGGGCTCGACCCCGACTCCGCCGAGTGCGCGCCGTACTCGGCCTACCAGGGGCACGACGGCGAGAGCGTTTCCATCTACGCGTCGATCCGGGACGCCGAGGCCGACCTGCTGCGGCAGTCGTGGAAGCAGTTCGAGGACTGCACCGGCATCGAGATCAAGTACGACGGCAGCGGCGAGTTCGAGGCCCAGCTCCAGGTCCAGGTGGACGGCGGCAACCCGCCCGACCTGGCCTTCATCCCGCAGCCCGGGCTGCTCGCCCGGTTCGCCGAGGCGAACAAGCTCAAGCCGATGACGGCGGAGCAGAAGAGCCTGGCCGAGGCGAACTACCCAGCCGACTGGCTCAAGTACGCCACCGTCGGCGGGCAGCTCTACGGCACGCCGCTCGGCGCGAACGTGAAGTCCTTCGTCTGGTACTCGCCCAAGGCGTTCGCCGAGAAGGGCTACCAGGTGCCGACCACCTGGCAGCAGCTGATGGAGCTCAGCGACAAGATCGCGGCGACGGACCAGAAGCCGTGGTGCGTCGGGCTGGAGTCGGGCGACGCCACCGGATGGCCGGCGACCGACTGGATCGAGGACCTGATGCTGCGTACGCAGCCGCCGGAGGTCTACGACCAGTGGACCACCCACGCCATCCCGTTCAACGACCCGCGGGTGGTGCAGGCGGTCGAGCAGGCCGGCCAGGTCCTCAAGAACCCCAAGTACGTCAACGGCGGCTACGGTGACGTGAAGAGCCTCACCACCACCCCGTTCCAGGAGGGCGGCCTGCCGATCCTCCAGGGCCAGTGCTCGATGCACCGGCAGGCGAACTTCTACGCCAACTACCTGCCCGAGGGCACCAAGATCGGCCCGGACGGCGACATCTACGCCTTCTACTTCCCGGCGGTCGACCCGGCCAAGGGCAAGCCGGTACTCGGTGGTGGCGAGTTCACCGTGGCCTTCACCGACGGCCCGGCGGTACAGGCCGTCCGGCAGTACCTGATGACCGGCGAGTACGCCAACTCGCGGGCCGGGCTCGGCAACTGGATCTCGCCGAACAACAAGCTCGACGTGAGCAAGGTCGAGCAGGCGGTCGACAAGCTGTCGATGGAGGTCCTGCTCGACAAGAGCGCGGTCTTCCGGTTCGACGGCTCCGACCTGATGCCCGCCGCGGTCGGTGCCGGCACCCTCTGGAAGGGCATGATCGACTGGGTCAACGGCAAGGACACCAAGAGCACCCTCGACTACGTCGAAGGCTCCTGGCCGAAGTGACAACCCCGACGGTCCGGCTCGCTCCGTTGCGAGCCGGACCGTCGGCTATCCGACCGTCGTGGCGTTGGAGGCGCTGATGGATTTCGCCGACGAGGCACCAAAGCTGCTCATGCTGCTCTACGGCCTGATCGCCTTCGCGGTCGTGGTCGGCGGACTGCTCGTGCTGCTCGACGTCGTACCCAACTGGTTCGCCCGGCGCCGCGAGGCGGCGCTGGTCGCGGCCTCGGCGCAGGGCCCGGCGACCGCCGGCGGTCCCCGACCGCGCCGCCGCTCGGTGGTGAACCGCCCGGAGGGCGGGCTCGCGCTCTTCTTCCTGCTGCCCACCCTGGCACTGCTCGCGATCGGCCTGGTCGTACCGGCCGTCCGCACCACCGTGCTGTCCTTCATGGACGGCCGCAGCGACAACTGGGTCGGGCTGGCCAACTACCGGTGGATGTTCGCCCAGGACGAGATCTTCGGCATCCTCACCAACACCCTGATCTGGGTGGTCCTGGTCCCGCTGGTGGCCACCACCGTCGGGCTGGTCTACGCCGTCCTGGTCGACCGGGCCCGGTTCGAGGCGGTGGCCAAGGCACTGATCTTCATGCCGATGGCGATCTCGTTCGTCGGCGCGAGCATCATCTGGAAGTTCGTCTACGCCTACCGCTCCGCCGAGTACGACCAGATCGGCCTACTCAACCAGGTCTGGGTGATGTTCGGCGGCGAGCCCCGGCAGTGGCTCAACGACCCACCGCTGAACACCCTGCTGCTGATCGTGATCATGATCTGGATCCAGGCCGGCTTCGCGATGGTGGTGCTCTCGGCCGCGATCAAGGCGATCCCGAACGACGTCGTCGAGGCGGCCCGGCTGGACGGGGTGAACCCCTGGCAGATGTTCTGGCAGATCACCCTGCCGAGCATCCGGTCGGCCCTGATCGTCGTGGTGGTCACGGTCTCGATCGCCACGCTCAAGGTCTTCGACATCGTCCGCACCACCACCAACGGCAACTTCGACACCGGCGTGATCGCCAACGAGATGTACAACCAGGCGTTCCGGTTCGGTCAGACCGGCCAGGGGTCGGCGCTGGCCGTCGTCCTCTTCGTCCTGGTGATCCCGATCGTGATCTACCAGATCCGCAACCTGCGCAAGCAGCGGGAGGTTTGAGATGACCACCACCACTCCTCCCGCGCTGGCCGATACGCAGTCCGCGGCGGCACCGCCGGCCACCCGGGTCGGCCGGATCCGCCGCCGGCTCAACAGTCCGTACGCCACCGCCGCCTCGATCCTGATCGCGGTGCTCTGGACGGTGCCCACCTTCGGGTTGTTCGTCTCGTCGTTCCGGCCCGAGGACGAGATCAAGAGCACCGGCTGGTGGACCGCCTTCACCAACCCGCAGTTCACCCTGGAGAACTACCAGCAGGTGCTCTTCGGCCGGTCGGCGATCTCCGGGCAGCTCGCCGGCTACTTCGTCAACTCGCTGGTGATCACGATCCCGTCGGTGCTCTTCCCGCTCGCCTTCGCCGCGCTGGCCGCGTACGCGCTGGCCTGGATCAACTTCAAGGGACGGGACTGGATCTACATCGGCATCTTCGCGTTGCAGATCGTGCCGTTGCAGATGGCGCTGGTCCCGCTGCTCAGCTTCTTCTCCGAGGGGGTCAGCCTGGGCAGCGTCGAGCTGATGCCGGCGTGGAACCTCGACGACGAGGAGAAGTTCCTCCAGGTCTGGTTCGCACACACCTGCTTCGCCCTGCCGATCGCCGTCTTCCTGCTGCACAACTTCATCTCGCAGCTCCCGAAGGACCTGATGGAGGCGGCCCGGGTGGACGGCGCCACCCATCCGAAGATCTTCCGTTCCATCGTGCTGCCGCTGATCCTGCCGGCGCTGGCGGCGTTCGGCATCTTCCAGTTCCTCTGGGTCTGGAACGACCTGCTGGTCGCACTGATCTTCGCCGGTGGCGGCAGCGAGACCGCACCGCTGACCGTACGCCTCGCCGAGTTGGCCGGTACCCGGGCCAACGAGTGGCAGCGGCTCACCTCCGGCGCGTTCGTCTCGATCGTCGTACCCCTGATCGTGTTCCTGTCTCTCCAGCGCTACTTCGTGCGTGGCCTGCTCGCTGGCGGCGTCAAGGGCTGACCGCCCTCGCGGGCCGACGGCCGTCGGGCGGCGCACCGCCCGGCGGCCGGGTCCCGGGCCGGAGCAGCCGTGGCCGGCGGCACGGCCGGATCAGGATGTCACCGTGACCACCATCGACGACGTGGCCCGGCTGGCCGGGGTCTCCACCGCCACCGTCTCGCGGGCGCTGCGCGGACTGCCGACGGTCTCCGAGGCGACCCGGATCCGGGTACTGCTCGCCGCCGAGCAACTCGACTACACCGTGTCGCCCAGCGCATCCCGGCTGGCCGGCGGCAAGACCGGCACCGTCGCCGTGATCGTCCCCCGGATCACCCCCTGGTTCGTCGGTGCCGTGGTGGAGGCCGCCGAGGAGGTCCTGCACGCCGCCGGCTACGACCTGCTGCTCTACACCATCGGCGGCCGGGAGCGGGCCCGGACGCGCCTGCTGCACAAGTCCAACCTGCCCAACCGGGTGGACGCGGCGATGCTGGTCGCGACGCCGTTGCCCACCGCCGACCTGGTCACGATCGCCAACCTGGCGCTGCCCGGGGTCACGGTCAGCTCCGGGGCGGCGGTGCCAGGGTGGCCGAGCATCCGGATCGACGACCAGGCGGCCGGCCGGGCCGCCACCGAGCACCTGCTGAGCCTCGGGCACCGGCGGATCGCCTGCGTCTGGGGAGACCCCGACGAACTCGTCCACCCGGCCCACCTACAGCGGCACCGCGGCTACCGGGAGGCCCTCGGTGCCGCCGGGATCGACCCCGACCCCCGGCTCGGCATCGCGGCTCCGGCGGACGCCGACGGTGGCCGGTCGGCCGCCGAGCAACTGATCGCCCGGGGCGAGCTGCCGACGGCGATCTTCGCGAGCTGTGACGAGATGGCGATGGCCGTGCTGAACACGCTGCGGGCCGCCGGGGTACGGGTGCCGCAGCAGGTCAGCGTGATCGGCGTCGACGACCACACCCTGGCCGGCGCGTTCGGCCTGACCACCGTGGCCCAGCCCGCGACCGAGCAGGGCCGGCTCGCCGCCGGTACGCTGCTGGGTCCGCTGGCCGGTCTGTCCCGGACCGGAGAGGAACCCGAGCCGGTGATCCTGCCCACCCGGCTCGTCGTACGCGATTCGACCGGCCCGCCCCGGGAAAAGTGACTTCGACACGTGGCAGACACCACACCTCGACCGATGGGAGAGCACCCTGAACAGCACCGAGGCGATGTCCTCCACCGCCGCCGTCGAGCCGCTCCCGGGCAACCTGCCGACCGAGGTCGGACCGTGGTGGCGGCACGCGGTCATCTACCAGATCTATCCGCGCTCGTTCGCCGACTCCGACGGCGACGGCGTCGGCGACCTGCCCGGAATCACCGCCCGGCTGGACCACCTGGTCGAGTTGGGCGTGGACGCGGTCTGGCTCTCGCCGTTCTACCCGTCCCCCCAGGCGGACGCCGGATACGACGTGGCCGACTACCGTGGCGTGGACCCGCTCTTCGGCACGCTGGCCGACCTCGACCGGCTGATCGCCGAAACGCACGCCCGTGGCCTGAGGTTCATCGTCGACCTCGTGCCCAACCACACCTCCTCGGCGCACCCGTGGTTCACCGCCGCGCTGGCCGCCGGGCCGGGCAGCCCGCAGCGGCAGCGCTACGTCTTCCGGGACGGTCTCGGCCCCGGCGGCACCGAACCACCGAACGACTGGCGCAGCGTCTTCGGCGGCCCGGCCTGGACCCGGGTCACCGAGCCGGACGGCAGCGCCGGGCAGTGGTACCTGCACCTCTTCGACCCCGGCCAGCCGGACCTCAACTGGGACCTCCCCGAGGTGCGCGCCGAGTTCCTCGACATCCTGCGGTACTGGCTGGACCGAGGGGTGGACGGATTCCGGGTGGACGTGGCGAACGGGCTGGTCAAGCAGCTCGAGCTGGCCGACGCGCATCCGCCGGTGGAGCCGACCAGCGGTGAGGGCACCGAGGGGCCGCGCCCGCCGATGTGGGACCAGGACGGCGTGCACGAGATCTACCGGGAGTGGCGCCGGGTGCTGGACGGGTACCCGGGCGAGCGGATCCTGGTCGCCGAGGCGTGGGTGCAGTCGGCCGAGCGGCTGGCCCGGTACGTCCGGCCGGACGAGATGCACCAGGCGTTCAACTTCGAGTACCTGGAGGCGGCCTGGACCGCTCCGGTCCAGTACGCGGTGATCACCCGCTCGCTCGCCGCGAGCGAGGCGGTCGGTGCCCCCACCACCTGGGTGCTCTCCAACCACGACGTGCTGCGGCACGCCAGCCGGCTCGGGCTGCCGGTCGGCACCCGCCGGCCCCGGGGCATCGGCGTCGACGACCCGCAGCCGGACGCCGTCGTCGGGCTGCGCCGGGCCCGGGCGGCCACCCTGCTGATGCTCTCGCTGCCCGGCTCTGCCTACCTCTACCAGGGAGAGGAGCTCGGACTGCCGGAGCACACCACGCTGCCGGACGAGGCCCGGCAGGACCCGACCTTCCAGCGGAGCGGTCACACCGAGCGGGGCCGGGACGGCTGCCGGGTGCCGATCCCGTGGCAGGCGGACGCCCCGTCGTACGGCTTCGGGCCGGGGGACGCGAGTTGGTTGCCGCAGCCGCCGCTCTGGGCCGAGTACGCCCTGGACCGGCAGCGCGGGGTGGTCGGCTCGACGTACGAGCTGTACCGCACCAGCCTGCGGCTGCGCCGGGACCTGCGGCTCGGGTCCGGCACCGTGTACTGGCTGTCGAGCCCGGACGACGTGCTCTACTTCCGCAACGGGGAGCTGCGGGTGTTGACCAACTTCGGGGCCGACCCGGTCGAGTTGCCGGCGGGTGCCGAGCTGGTGCACGCCAGCGGTCCGCTCGACGCCGACGGGCGGGTGCCGACCGACGTCACGGTCTGGCTCCGGTGAACGAACCTTTGTCAACCTGAACCACGCGGCGCTCACACACCGCGTCCGACCTTGCGCTCCGACGGACCGCAAGGGGAGGTTGAAAAAGGTTCAATGGAAGGGCCCCTTCTTATCGCTTTCTGTTGTGTGGGGGCCCTTCCCCACCGTCAGGCCGGCCGGAGCGACCTCCTCGGCCCGGGCGGTGAGCAGCTCGTGCACCCGGCGGATGTCCCCGGGGGCGCTGCGCGAGGCGAGCCAGTACATGAGCCCGGTGGGCAGGAAGAAGAGTTGGAAGGCGGCGAGCCCGACCGCGAAGTTCAGCGGTGGCGGGAAGGCCGCACGCAGCGCCGAGGCGGCCACCCCGATCAGGCCGTTGCCGGCCGCCCGGCCCACCCCGTTGACCAGGTTGCCGAGGCTGTAGACCGTACCCCGGTGTTCCGGCGGGTTGACGTCGGCGATCAGCGCGAACCAGTTCGGCGAGTTGGCCGAGGTGAGGCCGAGCGCGAGCAGGGCGGTGAGCAGGCTGAACCCGACCGTCGGCTCGGTGAGGACGCTGCCGAGCACGGCCGCGGCCACCGCGCCGGCGCCGGCGCCGTCGGGCACGTCGATCCGGATCGGCACGAAGAAGAGCACCGCGTAGAACGGCACCGCCGCCAGCACACCGATCGCCGCGACCAGCGCCCTCCCCCGGGGAGTACGCCGTTGCGCGGCGTCGCCGACCAGTCCGCCGACGATCGATAGCACCCCGCCGAGCTGGAACAGTACGGCGAAGATGCTGCCCACGACGGTCGCGGTCGCCGACGAGTAGCCCTGTGCCTCGGCCCGCTCCCGGAACAGCACCGGCAGCCAGACGAGCGAGCCGAACGCCACCTGCGCGGTGAGGCCCTGCAACACCAGCCACCGGTTCGTCCGGCGGTGCAGGATGCCCGGCAGGTCGGCCCGGCTGATCTGGTAGTCGTAGTCCCCGCCGACCGCCAGCGCGCCGGTCAGCTCCGGCTCGCTCTGGCCGCGCCGGATGTCGTAGGTGAGCAGGTAGGCCACCGTCGCCACCAGGCCGGCGACGCTGAGCAGCAGGAACGGGCGACGCCAGTCCTGCGCGCCGAGCACGCCGCCGACCAGGGTGCCGGCCAGGGTACCGATGCCCTGGGACAGTCCCCAGAAGCTGAGCACCACTCCCCGGCGGCGCGGGCTGACCAGGTCGGTGACCACGGAGAAGCCGACCGAACCGACCGCGCCGAGCCCGATCGCGGCCAGCAGTTGCGCACCGAAGAACGCCAGGTAGGTGGGGGCGACCGCGCTGCCGGCCGTACCGGCGGCCCAGATCAGCGTGCCGACCATGAGCAGCGGCTTGCGGTTGGCCCGGTCCCCGACGTACGCCCAGCCGACCGCGGCCACCGCGCTGACCAGGAAACTCGTCGCGGTGACCGCGCCGATCGCGCCGACGCCGACGTCGAGCGCCGGGGCGATGGAGCCGTAGAGCGGCGGCACCAGCCCGATCGCCACGTTGTCCAGCGAGGCGAGCACGACGAAGACCGCCACGCTGTAGAACCGGTGGACCGGGCCCCCACCTCGGGCGGCTCGCTGGTCACCGATCGGCATGTCCGGCACTCAACCAGGATCAGGTAACGCCGAGGTGACGGTCGCGCGGGGTGCCGGGCCGACCGGTCGACCCGGATCGCGGTGCCGACGGGTAGGTTGAACTCTAGCTAGGGCTTGGTAGAGTACGAGCATGCCTGCTCCCCGGATGACGCTGCCCACCCAGGCGGTGCTGCGCACCCTGCTGGAGTACCCGTCCCGCGAGTTCTACGGGCTGGAGCTCTGCGCCGCCGCCGGGCTCGCCAGCGGCACCATCCATCCCATCCTGGCCCGGCTGGAGAGCCTCGGCTGGCTGCAATCCCGCTGGGAGGATCTGGACCCGCACGAGGTCGGTCGCCCACGCCGCCGCTACTACTCGCTCACCTCGGACGGAGCCGTTGCGGCCCGCCGGGCCCTGGCCCAGGCCGACGCGCGCGTCGCCAAGTTCGGTGCGCTCCGGCCGGGGCTCGCCGAAGGGCAGCCGTGACCGGGCCCGGGCAGCCCGCGGAGGCGCACGAGGTCACGGTCGGTAACGCCCCGCGCCACGCCGACCCCGCCGACGAGGTGGTGCTGCGGGTCCTGGCCGGCCTGCGCGCGGCCGGCGGGCGCGACCCGGGGCCGCCGGCCCGGCGTGTGAGTTCGGACTGGCCGCTGCCGCGCCGGGTGCCGGGCCTCGACCCCGGCCCCTACGCGCCGTGGGCGGACCGGCCCCTCGTGCCGGCCGTCCGGGAAGCCTCGGCGATCGCCCGGAACACCAGCACCTACCTGCGGGGGTGGCGGCTCGGCAACGCGGCCCTCAAGGTCGCGCGGCCGATGGCGGCCAACGTGGCCGTCCCGATTCCGCCGCCGGCGGCCGGCGGGATTCGCCGCCGGATCGCCGCCCGCACCGGCGTCACCGCGGTCCGGCTGATCGGCCTCGTCGTGCAGGCCCTGCCGGCCCGGGAACGCCCTCGCTACCAGGAGGAGTTCCGGGCCGAACTGAGCCGGCTGACCGGACTGCACCAGCTCGGTTACGCCACCCGCCTGCTGCTGTCGATGTTCGCGCTCCGGCGCGCGCTGCGACAGTCGCGCACCGAGGCGGACTAGCCGTGCCAGCGCGCCGGGCGGGCGCGGTCGTGGCCGGCGGCGGGCTGGTCACCACCCTGTCGTTGCTGGACTGGCCGGGGCTGCTCGCGCTCCTCGCGGCCACCGCGATGGTGGTGGGCGCCACCTGCTGGGTGCTGAGTGACCAGGATCGCCCGAAACGGCTCGCGCTGCTCATCCGCAGTTGGCGCGCTCCGACGCATCTGGCGCGCCCGGGTGCCCGGCCGGTGGCCCGCCGGCCATCGACCGCGAGAACGCGTACCGACGCGCAGGCCGCCGGGACCGTCGACGGACGGTGACCCGCGCGCAGGGCCCTTCAGGTCGCCGTGCCGGACGCCGTCGACCGGCCACGAAGGCTGTTCCCCGACGCTGTGACGTGTACCGGCCCTGGGCGGCTGCGCCGCGTACCGGCCCCGGGCGCTGTGACGCGTACCGGGCCGGCGACGCTATTCGAGTAGCCGGCTGGGGTGTGGGGTGCGCCCGGTGCCCCCCAGCCACCGATCCCGCGCCCCAGCCGGCCCGTTGCCGTTCCGTCGCCGTGACGACCCCGCGCCGACGTCGCGGTCCGGCAGATCGCGGCGGACCCGGGCGCCACCACCACCGTCCTCGGCGACAGCGCCGGGCCGTCGTCACCGGGGCGGCAGCACGTCGCGCCGCTCCTCGACCCGGCGATACTCGGTCGGCTCGGTGGTGTTGACCTGGCGATACTCGGTCGGCTCGGTGGTGGTCACGACCGAGCGGCGCCGGTTGTTCCAGATCACCGTGGTCATGATCAGACCCAGCACGCCGGCCGCCATCAGGATCCAGCCGACCACGTCCAGGTCCAGGCCGCCGACGCTGATATTCAGCGCGAAGGTGAGGATCGCGCCGAGCGCGATCAGGAAGATGCTGGTGCCGATACCCATGACACGCCTCCTCGTGGGGGATGTTGGCTGTCGGGGTGCTGCTACCCATTCGCGGGACCGGCGAATCGTCGTACCGGGCTGGCCTGCCGAAACGCCACGACTGTTCCGGGCGAAGCTGCCGCTGCCGGTCGAGCCCCGGCGGCTCCGGTGGCGACCAACTCCGGCACCCTACCCGGGTCGCACCCCTGGGCCACTCCATAGGGAGGGACGGTGGCCCCGGGGTGCTTCCGTGTCGGTGCCGGTCCCGGGTGATGCGCGGGAAGCGGAGGCCGGTGCCGACGTTTCGGGGAATGCGGAACCGGCGCCAACGGCGCCGGGGCACCCAGTAGATGATCTGCGCGACGATCAGCGCGGGATGTCGGTCGGGCAGCGATTCCAGGGCGCGGGCGAGGTGTGCGGCGAGGTACATCATCAGGCCTACCCGATCGCCGTCGAAGTCGATCAGCAGTGCTAGGCGGGCCGGGGCGCAGGGCCAGTCGTGTTCGCATTCTCGGCAGGCGTAGGTGTCCGTGGGGACGTGCTGCCCGGCCATTGCTTCCCGGGCGATCCTGGCGTCAATCGTGGCAGCCCGGACCGCCCGGCGGAACTCGGGACCTGTCAGGGACGCACCCTCGGCGAGGTGTGGTGTTGGCACCCGCCGATCGTGTGCTCCTACTGCCCCGTTGGGGGCAGTAGGAGCACACGCAGGGATCCGAGTCGGGGCAGATCCATCGGTGTCCGCACCAGCAATAGCGCCACAGGCGCCACCAGACCCGACGATGGCGGTCAGTCCTGGTCGTGCACCGTCGCCCAGTCGGTCGGGATGAAGTGGTCGGGCGCGTGCAGCACGTTGAGCAGGCGCTGCCGGATGCTCTCGTGCATCACCTGTCCCCAGGGGAACCGGGTGGGGTACTGCACCATGTTGCGGAAAGCGTTCGCCGGCCCGTTGTTCCGTTCGAGGTACTGGATGGCGGCCTGGGTGCAGACGTAGTCGGCGTACGCGAGCGCCTGGTGCGCCGCGGTGTAGAGCGCCTCGGTGCCGGGCTGGTGCCGCAGGTACGGCTCGAACCACGGCAGGTCGACCCCGGCCATCGGGGTGGGCTGACACTGGAGATCGCCGGCGAGCGCCACCGGCAGCGGATCGTGTTCGATCCCGTTGGCCTGGGCGAGCATCTGGGCACCGGCCAGTACCCCGGCCGGCTTGGCCAGGTCGAGCAGCTTCTGCCGGCCGAGCACCGCCTGGTGGTTCCGCTGCATGTACCGGTCCAGCCCCAGTGGATCGTCCGGGAAGTCGAACGCGATCTCGGCCAGCGCCTGTACCCGGTCGTGCCGGCCCCGGTCGTTGTAGTAGGTGATCATCCAGCTCATCGCCTTCGGGGCGTACTGCGGATCGCTGGTGGCCCGCGCCTTGGCCATGGCGTCGCGGGCCCGGTCGAGCTCGCCGGCCCGCTCGTGGTCGAGTGCGATGTGGAACCACGCCACCCCGCTGTACCCGAGCCGGTACGGCCCGGCGAGCTGGTTCCAGAGCCGGTTCGCCAGCTCGTGGTCCTCGACCCGGGTGGCGTGCCCGGCGAGCAACAGTTTCGCCGCAGGGGTGTAGACCGGATGCTCGGCCTCGGCGGCGATCCGCAGCGCGTCCACGCCACCGGCCAGTTGCCGGTGCGTGTACGGCACCGCCTTCGCCAGCGCGAGGAGGAACGCCGCCTCGGTCCGGTACGGGGCGCCGGGTGCCGCCTCGGTGAGCCCCTTGAGCTGTGCGGCGGCCGACTCCGGCTCGCCGGTCAGCAACAACTCGAATGCGTCCCGGCACACCGCCGCCCGCCGGACGCGTTCGGCTTCCTCCATCAGTGGCCTCCTCGGACAGTTCCACCCGCCCGTAAGGAAGTTACACACCTCGCGGCGATCCGACTACCCACCGTGTCTGTTCCCTGTGTCCGGCCGCGCCGGCAGGGGTGGGCCGGGCTGTCGGGGGCGGCGGATCTCGCCGGCGGCTACCAGCGCCAACCCCACGGCGACCACCGCGACCAACCGCCCCGGACCGCCGTACCCGCCTGCCGGACGATCCGGCCGACCAGCGGCGCGGTCAGCCAGAGCAGCACGACGGCGTAGCCGGTGAGGGCGATCCGCTGCAACCCGGTCAGGGCCGGTTCCACCACCAGCGGGTACCACAGCGGACTGAACTCCGGGGTGAAGTGGCAGAGCGCTTCCAGGTAGTAGTTGTTGTCGTAGCAGGTCCAGGGCCAGAGCTGCCCGTAGAGCAGGCTGCTCGCGGCCCCCCAGACCGAGAGCAGCACTGCGGCGAGGGTGGCCAGGTTCGCCCAGGGGCCGGCCTGGGCCGCCCCCAGCCGTACCGCGAGTGCCAGGCTGGCCGGCAGGACGGCGATCAGGAAGAACCTCGGCCCCCAGTACAGCCCGCCGTACCAGGCCCACCACGGGGCGTAGACCAGTACCAGGCCGGCCACGAAGACCACCCAGAGCAGCCAGACCCCGGCCACGCCGCGACCGGCCCGGTCCGCCAACCACCGCCGGGCCGGCAGGAACAGCCCGGGCGTGAACCAGAGCAGCCCTTTGCCGAACGAGAAGAGGATCGCCACCACCCCGAGCAGCAGCGGATAGGAGAAACCCGTCTCCCCCGAGTACGGCATCACGGTCCGGCCGCCGCCGGTGCCCGCGTACGCCCGGTGCAGCGGGTCGCCGAAGCGCAGCCACGCCTCACCGGCGATCAGCATCCCGGCCGCCAGCGGCACCAGCAGGTAGCGCCAGCGCCGTTCCCGGAAGCAGAGCAGCCCGGCGACGAGACCGAGCGCCGCCACCGAGGCGGGCGTGTTGGCGACCCCGAGCACCACCGCGAGCCAGCCGACGAGCCGGGTCGACCGTCCCGTCCCGGGCAGTGTGGCGGCGAGCAACCCGACCCCGACGGTCGTCGCGGTGAACATCTCGCCGTAGAAGTCCTGCACGTGCACGGCGGCCATGCTCCCGGCGACCAGCACCAGCAGGAAGCGGCGGAGCAACCGGCGGTCGGTCCGGTCGCGCAGCAGCAGGTGCAGGGCGACCAGCCCGAGCCCGAAGAGCAGCACGTTGTACTGCGCCAGTATCGGCTGCGGGTTGTCGTACCACCGGCCGACGACCCACAGCGGAGCCGCGAACAGCGGGCCGATCATCGAGTACGGCGTCTCCGGTACCTGCCGTTGCTCCAGCAACTGGAGCAAGGCCTGGTAGCGGGCCAGGCCGTCGCCCATCATCGGCGGGCGGGGATAGACCGCCAACAGCAGCATTCCGGCCCAGAGCAGGCCCCACTCCAGCACCGCCGCGACCGCACGCCACGACCGCTTCTCCGCGACGCCAGCCGACTCGGTCCGCCCCGGCGGCTCCCGGGGGTCGTCCGTCCGCCCCGGCGGCTCCCGGGGCTCGTCCGTCCGCCCCGGCGGCTCCCGGGGCTCGTCCGCGGGCTCCGCGGGGTCCGCCGGCTCCCCCGACTCCGCCCGCACCTCGCCGGTCGTCGGCGCGTCCATCCACGGTCCCCTCACGCTCGCACACCTGGTCGGGCCGGAAGTCCGACCAGAGGAAGTGTGTCAAACATCGATCCACGGTCCTATAGGCAATCGTGGATGCCCATAGGACCGTGGATCGGGGACGGACGTGGTCGCTAACCCGCCGGCCGGTCCAGGATCAGGTCACGGGCCCGGGCGTACTGCTCACGGATGGCCGGGACGCCGGCGGTGACGTACTCCTGGGACTCGCCGGCCGACCAGGCGGGTGGCTCGGCGCCGCCCTGGACGACCCAGGCGGCCTGCCGGGCCGCGCCGTCCGCGACGTACTCGCCCGGCTCGGGCACCAGCACCGGGCACCCGAAGACCTGCGGCGCGATCCGGCGTACCGCCTCGGAGCGGGCCCCGCCGCCTACCAGGATGATCCGGTTCGCCTTCGCCCCCTCGGCGAGCAGCGCGTCCAGCCCGTCCGCCAGCGCACAGAGCATGCCCTCCACGGCCGCCCGGGCCAGGTGCCCCGGCGTCGACGTCCGCAGGGTCAGCCCGTGCACCGCCCCGGTCGCCAGCGGCCGGTTCGGCGTCCGCTCGCCCTCCAGGTAGGGGACCGCCACCAGCCCGTCCGCGCCGGCCGGTGTGCCCAACGCCAGCTTGGCCAGCTCGTCCAGGCTGACGCCCAGCATCGCCGCCGCCGCGTCCAGCACCCGGGCCGCGTTGAGGGTGCAGACCAGCGGCAGGAACCGCCCGGTCGCGTCCGCGAACCCGGCCACCGTGCCCGACGAGTCCGCCGCCGGAGTGTCCGCGACGCTGAACACCGTCCCCGAGGTACCGATCGAGACGACCACATCCCCGGCGACCGCGCCGACCCCCAGCGCGGCGGCCGCGTTGTCCCCGGTCCCCGGCCCCAGGGCCGCACCGCCGGCCAACTGCCCGGCCACCTCCGCCGGCCCGAGCACAGTCGGCACCTCCAGGGTCCGGCCGAACGCCTGCTCCAGCAGGTCCAGCCGGTACTCGCCGGTCGCCGGTGACCAGTATCCGGTCCCGCTCGCGTCCCCGCGGTCGGTACGCAGCGCGTCCAGCCCGGCCGCACCACCGAGCCGCCAGGTCAGCCAGTCGTGCGGCAGGCAGACCGCCGCCACCCGCGCCGCGTTCTCCGGCTCGTGCCGGGCCAGCCAGCGCAGCTTGGTGATGGTGAAGCTCGCCACCGGCACGCTGCCGACCGCCTCGGCCCAGGTCCGCCGCCCGACCTCGCCGCCACCCGACTCCTCGATCAGGTCGTTCGCCGCCCCCGCCGACCGGGTGTCGTTCCAGAGCAGCGCGGGCCGGACGACCTCACCCGCCTCGTCGAGGCAGACCATCCCGTGCTGCTGCCCGGCGACGGCGACCGCCGCCACGTCGTCGAGCCCACCCGCCTCGGTGATCGCCTGCTGCAATGCGTCCCACCAGGCCCGGGGATCGACCTCGGTCCCGTCCGGATGCGCCGCCCGGCCACTGCGGACCAGGGCACCGGTCTCGACGTCCCGGATCACCACCTTGCACGACTGGGTCGACGAGTCGACCCCGGCAACGAGCGCCATCTCACGCCCTCCTTCTGGGCTTCACCGACGGTTGTCACAGGACGGCTCGGAGAGGTCGGAGCGCGCTCTGACCGCGCGCCCCGACCAGGCCAGCGAGCCAGGAGGCTCAGCGAGCCCCGAGCAGGTGCTCCACCGCGAGCTGGTTCAACCGCACGAACCCGAACCCGCGGGCCGCGACCGCGTCCACGTCGAGGTCCTCGAACGCACTCCGGTCCGCCAGCAGGTCCGAGTAGGTCTCCCCCGGGTTCAACGTCGGCGTCGACAGCTCACCCACCTTGCTGGCGGCCAGCGCCTCCTGCACCTCCGGGTCGGCCCGGAACGCCGCCGCCCGCTCCTTGAGCAGCAGGTACGTCCGCATGTTCGCCGCCGCCGACGCCCACACCCCGGTGTAGTCCTCGGTCCGGGACGGCTTGTAGTCGAAGTGCCGGGGACCGGTGTAGGCGGGTCCGCCCTCCGGCCCGCCGTTCTCCAGCAGGTCCACCAGGGCGAACGCGTTCAGCAGGTCGCCGTGGCCGAAGACCAGGTCCTGGTCGTACTTGATCCCCCGCTGCCCGTTCAGGTCGATGTGGAAGAGCTTGCCGGCCCAGAGTGCCTGCGCGATCCCGTGCATGAAGTTGAGCCCGGCCATCTGTTCGTGCCCGACCTCGGGATTCAACCCGACCAGTTCCGGGTGCTCCAGCTCGTTGATGAAGGCGAGCGCGTGCCCGACCGTCGGCAGCAGGATGTCGCCGCGCGGCTCGTTCGGCTTCGGCTCGATCGCGAACTTCAGCCCGTAGCCCCGGTCGATGACGTACTGGGCGAGCAGGTTGACCGCCTCGCGGTAGCGGTCCAGCGCCGCCCGGATGTCCTTGGCGGCGTCGTACTCCGCGCCTTCCCGGCCGCCCCACATCACGAAGGTCTGCGCGCCCAGCTCGGCCGCGAGGTCGAGGTTGCGCAGCACCTTGCGCAGCGCGTACCGGCGTACGTCGCGGTCGTTGCTGGTGAAGCCGCCGTCCTTGAAGACCGGGTGGGTGAAGAGGTTGGTGGTGACCATCGGCACCACGACCCCGGTCGCCTCCAGCGCCTTGCGGAACCGGGCGATGTGCTGCTCCCGGGCGGCGTCGTCGGAGCCGAACGGGACCAGGTCGTCGTCGTGGAAGGTGATCCCGTACGCGCCCAGCTCGGCGAGCCGGTTGACCGCCTCGACCGGGTCCAGGGCCTCCCGGGTGGCGTCACCGAACGGATCCCGGGCCTGCCAGCCCACCGTCCAGAGGCCGAAGGAGAACTTGTCGGCGGGGGTTGGTTGGGGTGCCATGACTGACCTCCAGTGGAACCGACTCGACGTTGAGGTGAGGGGCGCGGGTGGTTGACCCCGGGTTGACGCCCCGGCAACCCGGGCCGATTTGTTTATCGGTTGAATTATTTGGCTGCGCTGTGGCATTGTCAATACCGTGACGCAACCTGCGGCGGTGCCGGTCGGCTCGGCGGTGACCGCCGTCCGCCAGGCCAGCCTGCGCGAGCACAACCTGGCCCTGGTACTGCGGCAGATCGCCACCGCCGCACGCCCGCCGTCCCGGGCCGACCTGGCCACCGCCACCGGCCTGACCCGGGCCACCGTCTCCGCACTGGTCGACGACCTGATCACCGGACGGCTGCTCACCGAGGTCGCCCCGGCTCCCCGGTCCGGCGCCGGCCGGCCCGCGGTCGGGCTCACGCTCGCCGGGCACGGCCCGGTCGGACTCGGGCTGGAGATCAACGTCGACTACCTGGCCGCCGTCCTGGTCGACCTCACCGGGGCGGTACGGCACCGCGCGGTGCACCGGGTCGACCTCCGGCCGGTACCCCCCGCCGAGGCGATGGCGCTGGTCGGCGACCTGATCACCGAGGCCGGAGCCGAGGCGGACCGGCAGGACCTGGCACTGGCCGGTACGGCGCTCGCGGTGCCCGGCCTGGTCACCGCCACCGGGCTGGTCCGGCTCGCGCCGAACCTCGGCTGGCGGGACGTGGACGTGCCGGCGCTGCTCGGCGGGCATCCGGTGCTCGACGGGTGCGGGTTGGGGGTGGACAACGAGGCCAACCTCGCCGCACTCGGCGAACTGCACGCCGGCCCGCCCGACTCGGGCAACTTCATCTACATCTCCGGCGAGGTCGGCATCGGCGCCGGGATCGTGCTGCACGGTGCCCTGTTCCGGGGTGCCCGGGGGTGGAGCGGCGAGCTCGGCCATGTGCCCGTACACCCGGAGGGCCGGCCCTGCCGGTGCGGCGGCCGCGGCTGCCTGGAGCAGTACGCCGGGCAGGAAGCCATCCTGGCCGCCGCTCGCCTGGCCGTGCCGCCCGCCGTCGACACCGGCCCGACCACCGCCAGGGCCGGCCGGGGCCGGCCGGCGGTCCCGACTCCGGGCGCGGCGGTCGCCCGGCTGGTCGAGGCGGCGGCCCGGGACGACGCGACCGCGCATCGGGCACTGGTCGACGCCGCGACCGCGCTCGGGGTCGCCGTCGCCGGGGTGATCAACCTGCTGGACGTGGACACGGTGGTGCTCGGCGGCGTCTACGCGCCGCTGGCCCGCTGGCTGGCCCCGACGGTGGAGGCCGAGATCCGCCGCCGGGTGCTGACCGCCGCCTGGTCGCCGGTGACCGTCCGGGCCGCACTGCTCGGCGGGGACGCCGCCGCGCTGGGCGCCGCCGGTTCGGTCGTCCGCACGGTGCTGGAGCACCCCGCCCGGTGGCTCGGCCGGCCCGGCCGGTAGCCGTCGGTGCCGGTCCGCCCTACGGACCGTCACCCGGCGGGCATCATGGAGTCGTCGGCGACAACCGGGAAGACCGCGACAGCGAGGCCGCGCGACCGATCGCTATTGTTGCCCTCGAACAACTATTCCGATCATCAACCAATGGACCTCTTTCAACCTGAACCGCGCGGCGCTCATGCACCGCGTCCGGCCCTGCAGTCCCTCGGACCGCAGGGGGAGGTTGAAAAAGGTTCAATGGACGTTGTGCCGACAGGAGTGCCAGCGCCGATGCGCACACCTCGACGATCCGGCGGACGGGCGGCGGACACCGCCGCCCGACGTCCGGACCGCCGCGACGAACGGCCGACGGCCGGCTCAGGCCGACCGTTCGGTCGGCTCGACGTTGGCCCGGAACGCCCGGTCGAACTCGACGAGCCCACGCAGCAGCGCCTGCCGGCCCGCGGGGCTCATCCCGGCGAGCGTCTCGGCCAGCCGTGCCCGACGATCGGCGCGGATCTCGACGAGCAGCTTCTGCCCGACCGTGGTCAGATGCAGCGAGATCTCCCGACGATCCGCCCGGCCCGGTTCACGTTCGAGCAGCCCGGCCGCGACGAGCCGGTCGCAGAGCCGGCTCGCCGAGGAGAGCAGCATGCCGAGGATCCCGGCCAGGCCCCGCAGGTTGATCCCGTCGAACTGCTCGACCACCATCAGGGCCCGCAGCTGAGAGCTGGACAGCCGCCCGCTCGTCTGCTCCCGGGCGGCGTCCCAGACCGACAGCAGCGCCGCCGCGGCGGTGTCCACCGCGGTGGCGAGGGTCGGATCCGGTCCGCCAGGACCGCCGGATTCAGCCATGGTGATCCTGACCCTACCGCCGCCACACCGCCGGCCGCACCGGTGCGGGGCCACACCGCCCGTCCGGACCGCCACCCCGGTACGCCCGTCCGAGCGGCGGGCCACGGATGACCGGCCGGTTGGTCGAGCTGCGCCGGATCCTGGCCGAGGCACCCGCGGATCTCGTCGTCGAGCGGCTCGGCGCGGAGCTGACCAGGGTTTACGGGACGGTGGGGACCGAGCTGTTCCAGGTCGACTACCGACTGGCCGTCCTGGTGCCGCTGCACGGTGGCGACCCGGTCGTCGGGGCCGGCACCCCCGCCTGGCGTTGCTTCGACCACCAGACCGAGGTACTCCAGGACGGCGCCCTCCACCTCCCGGTCTCGATGCGCGGCGAGCGACTCGGGGTACTCCGGCTCACCCCGGCGCCCGAGGACCCGGACCGGCGCGACGAGCTGGCGCAGGCGGCGACGGCGCTGGCACACGAACTGGTCACGGTGCGGCCGGGCACCGACAGGTACACGGTCGGCGCCCGGACCCGCCGGCTCACCCTGGCCGCCGAGATGCAGTGGGAGCTGCTCCCCGGCCGGAGCCGGATCCGTCCCTCGTTCAGCCTCGCCGGTCAGCTCGAACCGGCGTACGCGGTGCGCGGCGACAGCTTCGACTGGGCCGACGACGGCCAGCGGCTCTGGCTCTCCACGGTCAACGGCATGGGTGAGGGGGTGAGTGCGGCGATGCTCACCTGCCTGGGCACCAACGCGCTGCGCAACGCCCGCCGGGCCGGTCTCGATCTCGCCGACCAGGCCGCCCTGGCCGACCAGGCGATCTACGCCTACCACCAGGGCATCCAGCACCTCTCGGCGCTGCTGCTGGAGCTGGACCTGCACAGCGGGGTGGTGACGGCGGTGGACGCCGGCTCACCCCGGCTGCTCGTACTGCGGGCGGGTGAGGTGATCGAGCAGCGGCTGGACGACCAGTTCCCGCTCGGCATGTTCGACGGCACCATCTACCAGTCGCAGAACTTCCAACTGTCGCCCCGGGACCGGCTCTTCGTGGTCAGCGACGGCGTCCTCGACGCGAGTTCCCCCACCGGCCGGTACGGCGACACCGCGCTCTACCGGTCCGTCCGGCGGACCAGGTCGATGGCGCCACTAGAGGCGGTACGGTCGCTCCTCGGCGACCTGCGGGCGTTCGTCGGCAATGACCCGGTCGACGACGCCGTGGTGGTCTGCCTGGACTGGTACGGGAGCTGACCCGTGCCGCCGCCCGGCGGCAGGCTTCTCGGACCCGGGGTCAGTACGCCCCCCGGGTCCGGACCACCGCGCCGAAGGTCTTCCACAGGATGGTGAGGTCGGCGGCGAGCGACCAGTTCTCCACGTAGTAGAGGTCGAGTCGGATGCCGTCCTCCCAGCTGAGGTCGGATCGGCCGCTGATCTGCCAGAGGCCGGTCATGCCCGGCTTCACCAGCAGCCGGCGGGCGACGTCACCGTCGTAGCGGGCCACCTCGGACGGCAGCGGCGGACGCGGCCCGACCAGGCTCATGTGCCCGAACAGCACGTTGGCGAGCTGCGGCAGCTCGTCGAGGGACCACTTGCGGAGTATCCGGCCGACCCGGGTGACCCGGGGGTCCACCCGCATCTTGAACATCAGGCCGTCGGTCTCGTTCTTCGCGGCCAGCTCGGCCAGCAGGGCGTCGGCGTTCACCACCATGGTCCGGAACTTGTACACCCCGAACTTTCGGCCGCCCTGGCCGACCCGGATCTGCCGGAAGATCACCGGCCCCCGACTGTCCAGCTTGATGGCGAGCGCGATGAGGGCGAGCAGCGGCAGTGCGAACGCGAGCGCCGTGGCGGCCAGGGCCCGGTCGACGAACGCCTTGACGATCTTCCGGGCGCCCCGGAACTCGGGCGCCTCGACGTGGATGAGGGGCAGTCCGGCGACCGGCTGGGTGTGGATCCGCGGCCCGGCGACGTCGGTCAGCGCCGGGGCGAGCACCAGGTCGATCCCGGTGCCCTCCAACTGCCAGCCGAGCCGGCGCAGCCGGGTCGCGGTCAGCTCGTTGGAGGCGGTCACCGCGACCGTGTCGGCGTTGATCGCCCCGGCGGCGTCGACGATCGTCCGGAACGAGCCGAGCACGGGTACGTCGCCGAGGCGCTGCGGCACCGGCGCGAGCAGCGCGTCCGGGATGCACGCGCCGACCACCTGGTAGCCGGCGTACGGCTCGCGGCGCAGTGTGTGCACCAGTTCCAGTACGTGCGCGGTGTCGCCGACCGCCAGCACCCGGCGGGACCAGCCGGCCCCCCGGGACCGGGACCGGTGCAGTCGTTTCCGGGCGGCGAACCGGGCGACCACCAGCCCGACCGTCCCGACCGCGAACGAGATGCCGAGGAATCCCCGGGAGACTCCGACGTCGGCGAGATAGCCGGCGATCGCGACTCCACCGGCGAGCCGCAGGCTGGCCGAGGTCACCCGGCGGTACTCGTCGGCGCCGTAGCCGAGCACCCGGTGGTCGTAGCAGCGCAGTGCCTTCAGCGAGACCAGCCAGGCGACCACCAGGGCCGGGCCGACGATCACGTACGGGATGTCGGAGCCGCTCGCCTCGTCCCCGCCGAACCGCGCGAGGTATCCGCCGATCACCGCCAGCACCAGGATGACGGTGTCGAGCAGGAGCAGTGCGCGGATGTAGCCGCGCTGGCGCGCCCGGGACGACGAAGCGGATGCCCCCGAGCTCGGCTCCGGAGGCATCGTGATGGGGCTCAGCAAAGTCGCCGACGTCACCGGCCCTCCCTCGCTCCAGGGGGCACCCGATCAGCCGCCCGCTGCCTTGGCGGAGCGACCCGGAGGCACTTCGACATCTTCACCTACCGGGGGCATCACCGAGAGTTTCCGACGGATTACCGTCACTTGTTTGCGTCGCCGCGATCAGGCTGCTCACGTACCGCGGCGACCGGAAGGTACGGCGCCCGCCGTACCGGCACGGATGGCCGGTACGGCGGGCGTGGCCGAGCGGGGTCGCGGGTCGGCGCGGCCGGGGCGGGTCAGCGCGGAGCGGTCGGCCGGCTGGCGATCGCCTGGAGGAAGATGTCGCCGATCTTCGCCGGGTCCTCGGTGACGAAGGCGGCCCCGCCGGTCACCTTGGGGATGGAGTCCAGTTCGGCCTTGCTGACCTCGGCACTGATGCCGATGATGATCACCTGGATCGGCCGGTCGGGGTCGTTGAGCCGCTTCAGCTCGGCGAGCAGTTGCGACTGGCTGATCCCGTTGGCGTCCTCGTTCTTGCCGTCGGTGAGCATGACCACCGAGTTCACCCGGCCGGGCTGCCAGTCGTCCTGCACGGCCTTGTAGCCGGCCAGGATCGTGTCGTAGAGCCCGGTGTCGCCGCCCCGCTTCGGGGTGATGCCGGCGAGTCGGCTCTCCAGCCGCTCCCGCTGGGCGGACATCGGGCCGATCGGCACCAGAGAGCGGTAGTCACGGGAACCGTCCAGCTCCGTGGAGAAGACCCACAGGCCGAGTGCCCAGTTGTCGTCGAAGAGCGCCAGGCCCCGCCTGGCCGCCTCCAGGGTCACCTGCATCCGGGTCGCGTTGTTGGCGGTCGGCACCCGCGCGAACATCGAGCCGGAGATGTCGATGATCGCCAGCATCCGGCCGGACTGGGTGGCGACGGCCCAACTGGAGAGCACCCGCTCGATCGTCGCACCGTCCCCGCCGCCGGCGGTGCCGCCGGGGTTGGCTGCCTCGGTGGTCGGCGTCGGCTGGGTGCCCGCCGGACTGGGCGCGCCCCGGGGCGGCACGAAGCCGTCCGCCCAGGTGCCGTCCGGGGCCCGGAGCCCCTGCGCGGCCAGCTGGCGGCGGAAGGCCCCGGAGTCGAGGGCGGCGAAGAGCTTCTCCGCCGCACCGGTCCTGGCCGGCTCGATGCCGGGCATCACCGCGTACGGGTAGTCGAGCGAGATCGGTGCGGGTTCCAGGTAGAGGGCGGCGAGCGGCACCGGCGGCTCCGTCGCGTTGTACTCGATGACGTCCTCTTCGGAGAGGGCCGCGGCACCCAGCCCGCGGGCAAGGGACGTCTGGTCGGGCGCCTTGGGGAACCGGGCGATCAACTCCTCGCGGACCGCCGAGACACCGGTGGCCAGGGCCCGCAGGGCGGCCGTGGTCGTCTGCTCGGCCCGGGCCCCACCGGCGGACTGGGCGGCGGTGGCCAGCGAGACCAGTCCGGCCAGCCCGGCCGCGTCCCGGCTCGGCTCGACGAGACCGGTCTTGAGCTGGGTACCGGTGGTGATCTTGCCGAGCAGGTCCTTCCAGCCCAGCTTCTTCTCCGGCCAGCCGATCGTGGTGGCGAGCGGCTCCGGCATGGCCACCACCACCGGGCTGCGGGCCACCGAGGTGTTGTTCTGCGGCGCGAACGCGGGAGCCTGCTGCCGCAGCCGCAGCAGCCAGGTGGAGGAGTCGGGCAGCCAGACGTTGGGCAGTACGGTGTTGCCGCTGGCCTGCCCGACCCCGGAGAGCGACACACCGTGCTGCCCGGCGACGGCGGCGGCGACGTCCACGGACTGACTGGCGGTGACCTCGACGGCGAGGCAGAGGCCGTCCACCGCGGTTTCGGCGGCGACCAGGTCGGCCGCGGCCTGCTCGACGGCCGGAGCGATCTCCGGCGCCGCGGCGACGGTCAGCTTCAGCTCACCCGAGCAGTCGGGGCCCGCCCACCGCTGATAGCCGAACCACCCTCCAACCACGACGAGGACGAGCACCATCGCGCTGGCGATGGCGCCCGCCCCTCGGATAGGTCTACGCATGCGATGGCGGCCAGGCACGTGACCATCTTGAGGGCTTCTGCCAGGTGGTGCCAGGGGCGAAAGGCCGAATGTTACCGAGGCGGCAAAGACTTTCCGAGGAAGATTCACCTTAGGTAACCGCTCGGCCTCGGAACGTCAACAATACCGCCCAACGGGGCGCCATCGGTCCAGCGGCAGCCAAAAAGATCTTATGCAGATTTATCCAAAAATTAAGGAGGGATCGCCGAGCACGCACGTCGGACTCGGCACCGCTACCCGGTCGGGCGGACCCGCCGGGATCCCCGAACCGGGATCGACCCGGAAGACCGCCACCGCGTCGGCCCGCTCCTGCGCGACGTAGAGATGCCCGCCGAGCAACGCCAGGTGCCGGGGCCAGTCACCGATCCCGGAGACCTCCGCCAGGTATCGGGGCGACTCGTCGTCGAGCGCGAAGACCGTGACCGTGCCGACACCCCGGTTCGCCAGGTAGAGGAACCGGCCGTCCGGCCCGACCGCGATCTCCGAGGGCTGGACGTGCCCCGGCCGCCGGCTGGCCTGGACCCGACCCCGCTCGACCAGCCGGCCGGCGCCGTCGAGGGCGTACGCGGTGACGGAGGCGTCCAGCTCGCCGGCGAGGAAACAGCGACGGCCGTCCGGGTGCCGGGCCAGGTGCCGGGGGCCGGTGCCCGGACGGGTCGCGACCCGGGCGACGGTGCGCAGGCGGCCGTCCGGGTCCCGGTCGTACCGGTAGATCGAGTCGACGCCGAGGTCGACCGCGAGCAGCCCGGTGCCGGCCGGGTCCGGCGAGACCATGTGCGCGTGTGGTCCGGCCTGCCGGTCCGGCACGGGACCGTGTCCGTCGTGCCTGAGCAGGTCGGTCCGGTCACCCGGCGCCCCGGTCGGGTCCAACGGGAGTACGGCGACACTGCCGCTGCCGTAGTTCGCCACGAAGAGGAACTCCCCGGCCGGGTCGGCGGCGAGGTGGCACGGCTCGGCGCCACCTGTCGACCGGACCCCGAGCGGGCTCAGCGCGCCGTCGGGGTGGATCGTCCAGGCGCTGACCGTACCCTCCGGCAGCTCGTTGACCGCGTAGAGCACGGGCAGCCGGGGATGCCGGGCCAGGAACGACGGCGACGGCGTACCCGCCACCACGCCGAGCAGGTCGAGCCGGCCGGTCCCGGCGTCCCGGCGGGCGGCCACGATGCCGGTGCCCCTGCCCCCGCCCTGCGCCGTGTAACAGCCGATGTAGACGATTTCCGCGCCGCCCGACATATCAGCTCCCGTTCCCGGCCGACCGCCCTCGGACGAGCCGCTCCGGCACGATCCAACCAGAGCCGGCCCCGCCCCGTCCCGGCAAACCACGTCCGGCCGGGCGGCACGTTCCCCTCGCCGACCTCGGCGCCACGCTCCCCGCGCAGAGGTCGGGTGGGCGATCTTCCGGCCGGGAGGCGAACCCTATAGGATCTTCGATTGTGCACGGACTGCTCCGGCCGGCTCGCCGGACCACCCTCGCCGACGACGTGTACGAGTCGGTGCGGGCCCTTGTGATGGACCACGCCGTGGCCCCGGGCGAGCGGATCAACATCGACGGGCTGGCCCGCCGGCTTGAGGTGTCGCCGACCCCGGTCCGCGAGGCCCTGGCCCGGCTGGAGTCCGACGGGCTGGTCCGGAAACGGCCGCTCGCCGGCTACACCGCCGCGCCACTGCTCACCCGGACCGAGTTCGACGAACTGGTGGAGATGCGGCTGATCCTGGAGACCGCCTCGGCCCGGCGGGTGGCGCAACGGTTCGCCGGGCGACCCACCTGCGACGGCCACCGCGACCCGCACCGGGCCAGGTCCACCGAGGGGGCCACCGAGGGGGATGCCCAGGCGTCGACGGTTGCCCCGGCGGAGGCGCCGGCCGGGCTCGCCGGAGAACTCGCCGAGCTCCGCCGCGAGGCCGAGCTGCCCGACCCGACGCCCGGGACCGAGGGTTTCGCCGCGATCGCCGCCTTCACCGCCCAGGACGCCCGCTTCCACCACCTGCTCGCCGAACGCTCCGGCAACCGGATGCTGCACTCGGCCGTGGTCCGGCTCCGCGCCCACCTGCACCTGTTCCGGCTGCACTTCCCCGCCGCGCACCACGGGACCAGCACCCGGGAGCACCTGCGGATCGTCGACGCGATCGGCGCCGGCGACCCGGACGCCGCCGGCGCCGCCATCCGCGACCACCTGCTCGCCGCCGCCGACCGGCACCTGCCGTTCTTCGAAGGAACCCGATGCGGATAGCCCTCTTCGTGACCTGCGTCAACGACCTGGTGTACCCGGGCACCGGCCGGGCCGTGGTACGCATACTGGAGCGGCTCGGCCACACCGTCGAGTTTCCGGTCGAGCAGTCCTGCTGCGGGCAGATGCACGCCAACAGCGGATACCGGGCCGAGGCACTGCCGCTGGTGCGAGGCTTCGTCGACACCTTCGGCCGGTACGACGCCGTGGTGGCCCCCTCCGGCTCGTGCGTGGCGATGGTGCGGGAGTCGTACCCCCGGCTCGCCGCCCCGGACCCCGGCCTGGCGGCGGCGGTCGCCGACCTCGCGCCCCGGGTGCACGAACTCTCCGAGCTGCTGGTCGACGTGCTCGGGGTGACCGACGTCGGCGCCGCCTTCCCGCACCGGGTGACCTACCACCCCACGTGTCACGGCCTGCGGATGCTGCGGCTCGGTGACCGTCCGCTCCGGCTGCTGCGCGCGGTACGCGGGCTGGACCTGGTGACGCTGCCCGGCGCCGAGGAATGCTGTGGCTTCGGCGGCACGTTCGCGGTGAAGAACGCCGACGTCTCCGCCGCGATGCTGGCCGACAAGTGCACGGCGGTACGCGATACCGGGGCGGCGTACGTGGCGGCGGCGGACAACTCCTGCCTGGCGCACATCGGTGGCGGCCTGTCCCGGCGCACCGGGACGGAGCCGGAAACACCCCGCGCCATCCACTACGCCGAAATCCTGGAGCACACATGAGCGCGGGTACCGGGAACATCGTCGCGCCGCTGCCGTTTCCGACGGCGGCCCGGCGTGAACTGGCCGACGGGCAACTCCGGGCCAACCTGCGCCGGGCCACCCACACCATCCGGGACAAGCGGCTCCGGGTCGTCGACGAGGTACCGGACTGGGAGGCGCTGCGCCGCTCCGGCGCGGCGATCAAGGACGACGTCCTGGCCCGCCTGCCGGAGCTACTGGAACAGTTCGAGGCCGCCGCCACCGCCGCCGGGGCCACCGTGCACTGGGCCCGGAACTCGGCCGAGGCGTGCGCCGTCGTCACCGAACTGGTCCGGCGGACCGGCAGCACAGAGGTAGTCAAGGTCAAGTCGATGGTCACCCAGGAGATCGGGCTCAACGAGGCGCTCGCCGAGGCCGGCATCGCGGCGGTCGAGACCGACCTGGCCGAGCTCATCGTGCAGCTCGCCGACGACACCCCGTCACACATCCTGGTACCGGCGATCCACTACAACCGGCGGCAGATCCGGGACATCTTCGCCAGCCGGATGCCCGGGGTCGATCTCGACGCGCTCACCGACGACCCGCCCGCGCTCGCCGACGCGGCCCGCCGGCACCTGCGGGCGAAGTTCCTCAGCGCCCGGGTGGCGATCTCCGGCGCGAACTTCGCGGTCGCCGAGACCGGAACCCTGGCGGTGGTGGAGTCCGAGGGCAACGGCCGGATGTGCCTGACCCTGCCCGAGACGCTGATCTCCGTGGTGGGGGTGGAGAAGCTGCTGCCGACCTTCCGCGACCTGGAGGTCTTCCTGCAACTGCTGCCCCGCTCCTCTACCGGCGAGCGGATGAACCCGTACACCTCGCTCTGGACCGGGGTCACCCCGGGAGACGGGCCGGCCACGCTGCACATCGTGCTGGTCGACAACGGGCGCACCCGAACCCTGGCCGACCCGGTGGGCCGGCAGGCGCTGCGCTGCATCCGCTGCTCCGCCTGCCTGAACGTCTGCCCGGTCTACGAGCGGGTCGGCGGGCACGCGTACGGGTCGGTCTACCCGGGCCCGATCGGCGCGATCCTCTCGCCGCAGATGACCGGCCCGGACTCGGGCGCGAACCGCACCCTGCCGTACGCCTCGACGCTCTGCGGCGCCTGCTTCGACGCCTGCCCGGTCCGGATCGACATCCCCGAGGTACTGGTGCACCTGCGCCAGCGTGGCGTGGACGCGCGCCGGGGCCGGCCGTCGGCGGAGCGCACGGCGATGCGGGCGCTGTCCTGGGCGATGCGGGACCGCCGTCGGTATGCGGCAGCGCTGCGGGCAGCCCGACGCGGCGCCGCCCCGCTGCGCCTGGTCAGCGGGAGTCGCGGACAGGTACGCCGACTGCCCTGGCCGCTCTCGGCCTGGACCGCGAGCCGGGACGCCCCGCTGCCGGCGAAGGAGACGTTCCGGGACTGGTGGGCGGGGCGGGATCGGACGAGCGGCGGAAGGAGCGGTGATGACCGTGCCTAGCCCGGCCCGGGGGACGGTGCCGGGTTCGGCCCGGGCGGAGATCCTGGCCCGGATCCGGGCCGCCCGGCCCAGCGGGCCGGTGCCGGTGTCCCGGGACTACCGCACCGCACCGCCGCCCGGCACCGGGCCGGCCGAACCGGCGAGCGGGGAACTGATCGACCTGCTGGTCGACCGGCTGGTGGACTACCGGGCCACGGTACGCCGCTGCGGGGCGCGGGAACTGCCAGAGGCGCTCGCCCAGTTACTGGGCGAGGTGTCGACCGTGGTCGTACCCGGGCAGGCGCCGGCGCGGTGGCTCTCGACGTACCTCGGCCGGATCCGCCGGGACGGCGACCCGGACCCGCTGACGGTGGCCGACCTCGACGCGCCGGGCGTGGCGGTGGTCACCGGCTGCGCGGTGGCGATCGCACAGACCGGCACGCTGCTGCTGGACGGCGGTCCGGACCAGGGGCGCCGGCTGCTCAGCCTGGTACCCGACCACCATCTCTGCGTGGTCCGGGCCGCGCAGGTGGTCGACGGGGTGCCGGAGGCGCTCGCCCGGCTCGCCGACCCGACCCGGCCGCTCACCCTGATCTCCGGGCCGTCGGCGACCAGCGACATCGAACTCGACCGGGTGGAGGGTGTGCACGGACCCCGCCGGTTGGACGTGCTGCTGGTCGCCGGCTGATCCCCGGCCGGTCGACGGATCGGCCGACCAGCCGAGACAACACCGACCGGCCCGGGCAACCGACCAGCCGAGACAACACCGACCAGCCCAGGCGACCGACCAGCCCAGGCAACAGACCAGCCCAGGCGACTGACCGCCGGCCGGAACGACCGACCGGCCGGCGGTCAGTCGCCGGGACCCGGGTCAGTTCGCCGAGACTCGCTCGGCGCGGCGGGCGGCGACGTGCTCCACCAGGGCAACCAGCACGACCTTGCCGGACTGCCGGCTGCGCGCGTCGCAGAGTACGACCGGCACGTCCGGATCCAGGTCGAGCGCGCCGCGCACCGCCTCGGCGCCGAACCGCTTGGCACCGTCGAAGCAGTTGACCCCGACCACGAACGGGATGCCCCGGCGTTCGAAGTAGTCGACCGACGGGAAGCAGTCGGCGAGTCGACGGGTGTCGGCGAGCACCACCGCACCGAGCGCGCCGAACGCCAGCTCGTCCCAGAGGAACCAGAACCGGTCCTGCCCCGGGGTACCGAAGAGATAGACCTGGAGATCGGAGTTGATCGTGATCCGGCCGAAGTCCATCGCGACGGTGGTGGTCTGCTTCCCCTCCACCCCGGACAGATCGTCGGTGCCGGCCCCGGCGTCGGTGAGCACCTCCTCGGTCTGCAAGGGACGGATCTCGCTCACCGCGCCCACCAGGGTCGTCTTGCCGACCCCGAAGCCACCGGCGATCAGGATCTTCAGGGCGAGCGGGACCCGCCGCTTCGCCGTCGGCTGGTCAGAGAGCTCGGAGTCCATCGACCACCGCCTTGAGGATGTCGTCGTCGGGGAACTGGCGTGAGGTGGGCGGGTCGTACATCGAGATCCGGCCGCTGCTGAGCAGGTCGCCGAGGAGCACCCGGATCACCCCCACCGGTAGGTTGAGGTCGGCGGCGAGATCGGCGACGGTGATCGGTCGCTGCGCCCGGGCGATGATCGCCCGCTGTTCCGGCTGCAGCTGAGGAACGCCGTCGCGGTCCTCCTCCGGTGGCCCGGCGACCACGAACGCGACCAGGTCGAACCGGCCCGCCGACGGTTGGACCCGGCCACCGGTCACCGTGTACGGCCGGACCACCGGCCCGGCGTCGTCGTCCAACCAGTCGTGGTGCGGGCCCGGTGCCTCACTGCGCATCTGCCGGCGCCCGCGGTGATCGGTTCGACGCGGACAGGTTCTGCCCCACCCGGGTCACCAGCATCGCCATCTCGTACGCGATGACGCCGATGTCCGACGCGGCACTGGCCAGTACGGCGAGGCAGGCACCCTGACCGGCGGCGGTGACGAAGAGGAAGGCGGACTCCATCTCGATCACGGTCTGCCGGACCGGTCCCGCCTGGAAGTGCCGGCTGGCTCCCTTCGCCAGGCTCTGGAAGCCGGCCGCCATCGCCGCCATGTGTTCGGCTGCCTCCCGGCCCAGGTCCCGCGACGCGGCCATCAGTAGGCCGTCCGCGGAGAGCAGCACGGCCTGCTGCGCGGAGGGTACGCGCTCCACGAGATCGTCGAGCAGCCAACCGAGATCCGCGCCCGGCTTCGTCGTGTGCACCACTCACCCGTCCCCTTCAGAATTCGTTACACCCGGATCGGCGACCCGGGAGGTGGCATCGGCGGCGCCGGGCGGCGTCAGCTCCTCGGCGTCCCGCCGCCCCCGCGCCGTACCGGACTGCAACGCGGCCATCACCGCCCGGACCTGCTCCGGGGTACGCGGCTGCGGCTCGTCCGACCCGACGTCGGCGGTAGCGCCCGCCGCGTCAACAGGGCCCGCGGCAGCGGAGCCGGCAGCGGCAGCGGAGCCGGCGGACCGGTCCGGGCCGGTCACCGGTCCGGCGCGCAGTTGCGGGGCGAGACTCGTCTGCCGAACCCGCCGGGGCAGGCCGTCCGCGCCCACCGGGCCGGCGGTCGGGCGTACCGGACCGGCGTCGACCGGGCCGGAAGTCGGGGGTACCGGGCCGGGAGTCGGGGGTACCGGGCCGGGAGTCGGAGGTACCGGGCCGGGAGTCGGAGGTACCGGGCCGGCGTCGGCCGGAACCGCCGGGAGGACCACGGTGTCGTCGTCCATTGCCGGTCGCGGCCGGCTGGCGGGCGTAACCGGGCTGGCGGCTTCCGCCGGGGCGGCGGTCGCCGGAGGCGTGCCGGCGGCGCCGACTCGGGGCACGGTCGCCGGAGGCGTGCCAGCCGACGCGGTCGGGAACGATTGCGCTGTCCCCGGGCGACTCCCCGCAGCCGGCGGTGATTGCGGTGCATCCGGGTGACTCCCCGCAGCCGGAGGCGACTGCGGTGCATCCGGGTCGTTGGCGCTGACCAGGGCGGCCAGGGCGGCGCCCGCCTTGCGCCGGGGACCGAGCCCGGTGGTCGAGCCGGGCTTCGCGGCCGGCTCGTCACCGTTCGTGAGGTCTAGCCCGGGCCGGTCGGAGCGGGCCGGCGGTCGAGTCGGATCCGAGCCGTCCGCATCACCGGCGATCGGGCCGGGACCGGTGCTCCGGGGCGTACCGTCCGACTTCGCGCCGGACCCGGCACCGCGGTCGCGCGTCGAGGTGGAGGTGTCGGGTACCACGAGATCACTGGGGATCAGCGTGACCGCCGTCACTCCGCCGTACGGAGAGGACAGCAACTGGACCCGTACGCCGTGCCTGGCGCCGAGCAGAGCGACCACGAAGAGCCCGAGCCGGGCGCTGTTCGCCGGGTCGAAGTCCGGTGGGTCGGCGAGCCGGCGGTTGGCCTGCTCGATCGCCTCGGCGGTCATGCCCAGGCCCCGATCCTCGATCTCGATCGCGTACCCGTTGGAGACCACGTGCCCGGTGACCTGCACCCGGGTGTGCGGCGGGGAGAACGAGGTGGCGTTCTCGATCAGCTCGGCGAGCAGGTGGATGACGTCACCGACCGCCCGGCCGGCGGTGGCGGCCGGCGCCACGGTGGCCAGGTCGACTCGGGCGTAGTCCTCGACCTCGGAGATCGCCCCCCGGATCACGTCCACCATGGAGACCGGGTTGCGCCAGCCCCGGCCCGGCGCGGATCCGGCGAGCACGACCAGGTCCTCGGCGTGCCGCCGCATCCGGGTCGCCATGTGGTCGAGCCGGAAGAGGTCCTCCAACTCGTCCGGCTGGGTCGCCCGCCGCTCCATCCGGTCAAGCAGCGCGAGCTGGCGGTGCAGCAGGGTCTGGCTGCGCCGGGCGATGTTGAGGAAGACGTCCCGCAGACCGCGGCGCAGCGCGGCCTCGTCGATCGCCGACGCGATGGCGGTACGCTGCACCTCGCTGAACGCGTGGCCGAGCTGGCCGATCTCGTCCTGTCCGTAGTCGAGCGGCGGCGCCTCGGCCTCGACGTCCACCTCCTCGCCCCTGCGCAGCCGTCCGACGACATCCGGCAGCCGTTCGTCCGCCATGTTCAGTGCGTCGGCGCGCAGGCTGGTCAGCCGCCGCACCAGGGACCGGCCGATCCGCAGCGCGATGACCGCCGAGAGGAGTACGGCGACGAAGCCGAGCAGGCCGGCGAGACCCAACCGGAGCAGGATGCCGACGGCCACCGGTCGGCTCCGCTCGGTGAGCGATTCCGCGCCCCTCAGCTCGAAGTCGCGCAGTTCCCGCTGGACCGCCTCGTAGCTGTTCTGCCACGCCCGGGCGTCGACCGGCAGCGTGCTGCCGCCGCCACGGCTGATCAGGTCGTCCTCCATCCGGCGCAGCCGGACGTATGCGTCCCCCTCGGTGAGCTCCTGGTACGCCATCCGGTCGGCGTCCGGCAGCTCCGCCGTGGTCGACGCGTAGAGGAATCGCTGGGTGCCGACGATCTGGACGAACTGGGCGTGCTCGCCCGCCCCGAAGCGCCCGGCGCTGAACGCACCGGCGAGCAGCGCGTCGGCCTGGGCCCCGACCTCGCGGGCCCGGCCGAGTTCGGTCAGGCTCCGGGCCTCCCGGGCGAGGGCGTCGTCCGGCAGCGTGTTCAGCGCGGAGAACGTCCGGAACGCGGCGTCGATGATTCCGCTGTAGAGGCCGAGCGCACCACTGGCGTCGACGGTGCGCCGGTCGATGAAGACGCGTCCGGACCGCAGTGCGTCGATCGCGGTGAGCAGCTGGTCGATCCGGGCGTCGATCAGCGCACCGGTGGTGTCCCGCAGGTCTGCGTCGGTGGTCCGGCGGCGGAACTCGGCAATTGCCTGGTCGGTCCGGGTCCGCTGGTCGGCGAGGGCGGCGCGGACGCTCGGGTCGACCAGGTGTCGCACCGAGAGGCGGCGCTCCTGCTGCAACTCCACCACGAGCACCGCACCGGGCCGCCCCACCTCGTCGAGCAGGGTCTGGGCGGCGAGTAGCTTCGACGCGGGCCCGACGGTGAGCGTGGTCGCGAAGATCCAGAGCGCCGACAACGCGACGATCGGCACGGCGACCAGCGCGACGATCTTCGAGCGGATCGGCCAGTTCTGGGTTTCCATCAGACCTCGCCGGAAGGGGATATGTCAGGGGCGACACCCGCACCGGCGGCCCGCGGCTCCGGACAGAGTCGAGGGTCACGGGCGCGCGTGCCTTCGGCAGGATACGTAATCGGCGCCGTGTGCACTACCGGACGAGAGGCTTCCAGTTGATCCAATCCGACAATTAAATTGACAACTATCTTTCTCAAATGGCTCCGACCCTGCTCGCCGGGGTGGGCCGGAGCGCCGACCGGCCCACCCCACCGACCGTTTCTGCCGGCATCCCCCTCCGCGACGGCCGTCACCGGCGTCCGCGGGCCGTCCGCCGCCGGTCCCGCTCCGCCGTGGTCCGGCCCAACCCGATCGCCAGCACCAGGTAGGGCAGGGCGAGCAGCCCGAAGACCACGCCGTGCCCGGCAACCGTCGAGGCGAGGGCGTACCCGCCGTACACCGCGATGGTGACCAGTTCGGTGCCGAGTCCGGCCAACGACGTCACGGTGGCCCTGGCCGGTCCGGCGATGCTCTCCTGGAGGCGTACGTCGGCCACCAGGCTTGCCATCTGCAGGGCGCAGAACGCTGCCGCCACCAGTACGAAGCCCGCCGGCCGGCCGGTCAGCGCACCCAGGGCCAGGGTGATCGAGGCCGCCCCCACCACCACGGCGAACCACCGCGCCGGCAGCCGCTGCCCGAACGGGGTGAGCAGGCCGCCGAGCATCACCCCGGCCCAGACCAGCAACACCAGCAGCGGCACGTCGGCGGCCGGGGCGACCTCACCGGCCAGCAACGGCACGTACTCCTCCAGCCCGCCCCAGATGCCGAGCATCGCCGGCAGGATCAGCAGCGCCCGGCGTACCGTCCGGCTGTGCCGGGCCTCGGCCAACGCCCCGCGCAGGATCGCGAGCGGACCAGATGCCCCCGCCTCGACCACCGGCGCCGGGGCGAGCTGGACGAGATCCCCGGACGGCACTCGGGTCCCACCGCCCGACGCGACGACGCCCCCTCCCTCCGGGACGGGGTCGGCGGACGGGGCGGCGGGCGGTGCCGGTGCCCGGTGTTCCGGCAGTGCCAGCCCCACCGCCGCACAGAGCAGGCTGGCCAGTACGCTGGCGACCCCGACCGCGGGGTAACCGCCGACCGCGAAGACCGGACTTGCGACCGCGATCGCCAGCAGCGCGCCGAGCAGGCTCACGGTGCTGGCCCGTCCGATCACCCGGCCGTAGCGGTCGGCCAGACCGAGCCGGTCGAGTTCGTCGTAGAGCAGGGCCTCGGAGGCGCCGGACTGGAGGGCACCCCGCGCGCCCCAGAGCACGAAGCCGAGCGCGAAGACCCAGTAGGAGGGTGCCGCGACCCAGAGCCCGAAGCCGACCGCGCCGAGCAGCGGGCCACCGGCGAGCAGCAGACGCCGGGAGACGGCGTCGGCCCAGACCCCCGACGGGACCTCAAGGACGATCCCGGTCAGCGACCAGATGACGAAGAGCGAGGAGATCTGCGCGACCGAAAGCCCGGTGTCGGTGAACAGCAGCGCGTACACCGGGTAGAGCAGGACGAAGTCGTCCAGGAATGCGTACAGGTAGAAGGTGGTGATCAACCGCCGCGCACGAGCTGCCGGCGCGGACGACGAGGTGACGGGCATGAGGCCTTCCCACGGGGACGAATCGGACTCGGAATCGGGTCACGAACGTCCCGGGCGGGCCCCGGCAGCGCGGTCCGGGCCGGCCTCCGGCGGGGAATTAATGTCGGTGCGTCATGCCGGCAGTCTAAGCGGTCGGTGGGCTCGCCGGAGAACGGGACGGGGCGTCCCTCGGCGCGCTCACGCCGAGGGACGCCCCGTCCGACTGCCGGGAGCCGGGCTCGTTCTGCCGGGAACCGGGCTCTTTTCCGGGGGACGCCGGATCAGGCGCCCGCCGCCAGCCCCAGCCCCTCGGCGACCCGTCGCCCGTACGCCTCGTCGCACTGGTGCAGGTGCCGGACCATCTGCTCCTGGATGTGCTTGTCGCACTGGCCGAGCTGATTGATCATGTTTTTCACCAGGTCGTCCCGCTCCCACGCCGGCATGGTGCGGAACCGCTCGCCCGCCTGGGCGTAGTTGTTCTCCCGCTCGATCGGAGCCCGCATCACCCGCCCGGAGACGTGCGGCCGGTACTCCCGGTACGACCCGTCGGCCTCGGCCAGCCCCGCGGCGGAGGAGGGCTCGTAGTTGATGTGCGGGTTGCCGCCCCGGTTGTCCACCCCGTACGCCATCTGCCCGCCATCCTGGTTGGTGTTGACCTGGACGTCCTGCCGGGGCGCGTTGACCGGCAACTGGAGGTAGTTCGGACCCACCCGGTACCGCTGGGTGTCGGAGTAGGAGAAGGTCCGACCGACCAGCATCTTGTCGTCGCTGAAGTCCAGCCCGTCGACCAGCACACCGGTGCCGAACGCGATCTGCTCGTTCTCGTTGTGGAAGTTGCTGACGTTGCGGTTCAGGGTCATCATCCCGACCGGGCGCAGCGGGAAGACGTCCTCCGGCCAGGTCTTGGTGTCGTCGAGCGGGTCGAAGTCCAGCTCCGGGTGCTCGTCGTCGCTCATGATCTGGACGTTCAGCTCCCACCTCGGGTACTCGCCGCGCTCGATCGCCTCGTAGAGGTCCTTGGACGCGTGCCCCAGCTCGGTCGCCTGGATGGCCGCGGCCTGCTCCTCGGTCAGCGACTCGATGCCCTGCTGCGACTTCCAGTGGTACTTGACCAGTACGCCCTCGCCGGCCGCGTTGACCATCCGGTAGGTGTTCACCCCGAAGCCGTCCTGGGTCCGGTAGTTGGCCGGGATGCCGCGCGGGCTGAACAGCCAGGTCAGCATGTGCATCGACTCGGGCGCGTTGGACATGAAGTCGAAGATCCGGTTCGGCTCCTGCCGGAAGGTGACGGGGTCCGGCTTCAGGGCGTGGATCACGTCCGGAAACTTGATCGCGTCCCGGATGAAGAAGACCGGCAGGTTGTTGCCGACCAGGTCCCAGTTGCCGTCGTCGGTGCGGAACTTGACCGCGAAGCCGCGCGGGTCGCGGGTCGCCTCGGAGGAGTCCCGGCCACCGATCACTGTGGAGAACCGGATCGAGACCGGGGTCTTCTTCCCCCTGCTCTGGAAGAGCTTGGCCCGGGTGTACGTCGACGCCGGCTCGTCGCCGATCGTCCCGTACGCCTCGAACTCGCCGTGCGCGACGAAGCCGCGCGCGTGCACCACCCGCTCCGGGATGCGCTCCCGGTCGAAGTGGCTGATCTTCTCCAGAAAGTGGTAGTTCTCCAGCGTGGCCGGGCCGCGCGAGCCCACCGTCCGCTGCTGCTGGTTGTTGTGTACGGGGTGACCCTGTCGGGTCGTGAGCGTCGGCTTCTTCACCTGGGGATCGCTCATCGGTCTCCTCCTGTCCATGCTCTTCCTGGCAGTCGGGCAATGCCGGGACGTGATCCTGATCCCGCTCGGAAAGCGGATGTTCCGCCCAGTCCAACGGAGGGCGACGACCTGCGACCCGATCACCGGGTGATCCACCGCGGCCGGGTGGAGTTCGTCGCCGAGCAGTGCCCGCCTCGGGCCGGGCCTGCCGGGTGCCGGTCGCCGGAACCGGCCGTACTGGCCGGTCATGGGCCGGTCGTGGCCGGTGCGGCTCCGCCCGGCACCAGACCAGCCAACCGCGTTTTCTGGAATGAGTCAAGTTATGTCGTACATCCCACTCCGGCCCCGCCGACCTCGCCGCGCCGGTCCCGAGGTGGCCGCGGCGGCCTGAGGACGTAGCTGACCGCCTCACCCCGTCGGGGCGGCGCGTCTCCCCGCACCAGTTGTTCCGGCCGATTTTCCCAATCGGACACCCTACGACCGGTTCCTTACGCTCCGCGCCGGTTCCCGTCAGCGGGCAGGAAAGTGTGTGCCAGATCTGGATTGGCGATCAGGGTGCAGCGGGAATACCAGGAGACGAAGGAGGAACCATGTCGCCCATAGAAGTCGTCCTCATCGTCCTTGTGGTCCTCGTCGTCGCCGCAGCCGTACCGGCCATCTGGGTGGTAAGCCGCCGCCGCGCCCTGCGCAGCCGGTTCGGCCCGGAGTACGACCGGGTGGTCGCCGAGCAGCAGAGCCGGTCCGCAGCCGAGCACGAACTCCGGGAGCGGGAACGCCGGCACGCCGAGCTGACGCTCACTCCGCTCTCCGCCGACTCGCGCCGGCAGTACGCGGCCGACTGGGAGGAGATCCAGGCCCGGTTCGTCGACTCCCCCGCCGAGGCGGTGGGTGCGGCGGACGAACTGGTCACCCGGCTGATCGCCGAGCGCGGCTATCCGATCGGCGAGTACGACGACCAGCTCGCCCGCCTCTCCGTCGAGCACGCCCGCACCCTGACCCACTACCGGGACGCGCACGAAATCCAACTGCGCAACGAGCGTGGCGAGGCCAGCACCGAGCAGCTCCGCCAGGCCGTCGTGCACTACCGCGCGCTCTTCGCCGACCTGCTCGGTGAGGACCCCGTACGCCAGTCCTCGGACGAGACCCGTCCGGACACCCCGCAGGACGTACCGAGCCGGTGAGGAGGCACCCTGCCATGCGTCAACAGGAACAGCAGATCGACAACGACGACGCCGACGTGACCCGCTCCGACGCCGACGTGACCCGCTCCGAGGACGGGGCACTGGACGACGACCGCTTCGCCGAGCGCTCGTCGACGGACCGCACCGGAGACCTCGACGGCGCCACCGGGAGCGCTGGCGACCGAGGTGACCTCGACGGCGTCACCGAAAGCACCGGTGACCGGGGTGACCTGGCCGACGCCGGCCGGGCCGGCAGCGACGGGCCGACCGGCGAGGCCGCCGGAAACACCGGCACGGTCTACGCCACCGCCGAAGCGGACGGCGCCGACGAGGCCCGGAGCGATGCCCGCCAGCGCTCGGACACACCGGAGTTCCACGAGCCGGCGCCGCTGCCCACCGCCTTCGGTGCCAGCACCGTCGGCGGCGCGGTGGCCGCCTCGGCACTGGCCGGCAGTCACCGCGACCCGCGCAGCGAAGACACGGTCCGCTCCGGGGACGGCCCGGCCGACGACCGGATCGACGGGGTCGGCGATGCCACCCGGGCCGGCGTACCGGCCGACGGCGACGAGCCGGTTCGGCCGGTGGACCCATCCGGCCGGACCTTGCCGGAGGGCTCGGCGGTCGGGGTGGCGCATCCGGTGAACGGGGACGCGGCCAGCACGGGCGACACCGACGCGCTGGCCGGGGAGACCCGCTCGCCGACGCCGGCCGGCGACCGGAACGAGCCGGCCACAACGGACGACGAGTTCACTACGGACGACGCGACCGCCAGCGACGACGCGACCACCACGACGGATGGTGGCGGGACGGCGGACGGTGGGCTGCCGCCCGGTGCCGAGCCGGCCGAGCCGATCGTCGCGCTCCTCGACCAGGAGGCGGTGCAGGGCTTCCGGGACCGCTGGCGGGATGTGCAGCTCCGGTTCGTCGACGATCCGCCGGGCGCCACCGAGCAGGCCCACCGGCTGGTACGGGAGTCCGTGGAGGCGGTCACCGCCGCCCTGACCCGGCAGAGTGACGAACTCGGCGGCTGGCAGAACGAGGACGGTACCGACACCGAGCGGTTGCGGATGGTGGTCCGCCGGCACCGGGACTTCCTGGACCGCCTACTCGGCCGGTAACCGGCCCGACGGCTCCCCGACGCCCCGACCCGGTGGGCGCCGGGGAGCCGTCGGCCGTCCGGCACCCGGTGCGGGCCGGTGCGGCGTGGGCCGGTGGGTCGGGGCGGGCGCGGAGAGGCATGGCGCGGGTCGTCCGGGGTAGCCGAATCGGAGGACTAGTCGCATCCGGACAGGAGGGCAGCAAGCATGACGGAGCGCGATCCGACCCGCAACCGGCCGTTGGAGGAAAGCCCGGAGGTGGCTGCCGCGATCGAGGACGACGTCGCCGTACCGCAGCTCGCCGCCGACGGTGGCCGGGGTGCGGAGAATCCGGACTTCGTGGACCCGGAGGACGTTCCCGGCGACTTCCCGCCCACCGAGAACCTGCTCGGCGATGCGTACGGGCAGGGCGCGGGCGGTGCCGGTGAGACGCGTACCGGTGCCGAGCAGCCGTGGGACCCGGAGGACCTGGCGGTGGCGCAGGGCCGCGACCCGACGCCGGAGAACGTGCGGCGGGCCGGCGAGGAGCTGGACCGGGAGGGCAGCGCGGCCACGGTGGAGAAGACGGTGCCCTGATCGGGGTACCACCGGAACGGAACCGGGGGCGGTCCCCGTCCGGTGCGTTGAACGCGCCGGACGGGGACCGCCGGTGGTGGTGCTGCCCTGCTGGGCCAGTTGCTACCAGCCGATCAGAGCGCCGGGTAGGCGTTCTGCATCAGCTCGGTGAGCTGCGCCGGGAACCAGGCACCCGAGATCGGGGCACCGGAAAGCGCGCCGCTCATGTTGTTGTTGTTCCGCGGGTTGCCGCCGTAGGTCGGGTCGCACATCCGGTCGAAGCCCTTGCCCTCGTCGTTGTCGATCGCGGTGCTGGAGCCGTCCGACTCGCCCGGGGGCTTGATCCAGACGTACGCGTCGATCCCGGTCGCCGGGTTGGCCCGCGGCCGCTCACCCAGACCGGCACCGCTCTGGTTGCACCAGTTGCCGAGGTGGATCCGGCGGTCGATGCGGGAGCCGTCGACCTGCTCGTCGACGGTGCCCGAGGTGACCGGGCCGGTGGGCCGGGCCGAGCCGCCCCAACCGTTACGCGAGGTGTCGATCAGCATGCCGATGCTGCTGGAGAAGCCCTGCGAGATCAGCTCGGTCCGGAGGGCCTGGGCGAAGCGCTGCTCGTCCACGTACCGGTTGTAGTCGATCCACTTCGACAGCCGGTTCTGCTCGGTCACGTTGAGGTACGGCTCGACGGTGGCCGAGTAGTTGGCGGTGTTGGCGATGAAGCCGTGCACGTTGGCCACGGTGCTGCCCTCGGCGCGGGCGGCCTCGGCGAAGATCTGCGCGGAGGGCCGGAAGTTGTCGTCCCACCCGATCCAGCCGTGGTGGCCGGCGTCGATGTAGTTGTAGACGTTCGGGATCGCGCCGAGCTTGGCCAGGGCGTAGCCGACACCCTTGACGTAGTTGCCGTTGGCCTTCATCGTGTTGCAGTTGTCGGTCGCGGTCTCCCGCGGCGCCACGTTGGTGACCAGGTTCGGCAGCGAGTCGATCTCGATGATCGCGATGATCCGCAGGTTCCGGTAGGCCGAATCCGACATGATCGCGGCGATCGGGTCGATGTACTCGGTCTTGTACTTGGGCAGCTCGTCCGCCGCGAGTTCACCGTTCGAGGCCAGCGCCGCGCAGTCCCGGCCCGGCAGGTTGTAGATGACGATCTGGATGTAGCCGGCGTTCTGCGCCAGCGCCTCGTCCAGGTGGTCCCGCAGGCCCATCGGGCCGTTGGAGCTGCTGTCCGGGGTGCCGGTGATCGCGGCGATCCGGTCGAGCCAGACACCGGTCGGGTTGTTGGAGATCCGGCTGCCGCCGGAGACGCTCTCCGCCTTGGCCTTCCACTCCGGGTTCACGTAGCCCTGGGCGCCGGCGTACGGGTTGTCCACTCGGCCGGGGCCGGGGTTGCCGGTCGGTCCGGTGGTCGGCGGCGTGGTCGGCGGGTTGGTCGGGTTGCCCGTCGGTCCACTGGTCGGCGGCGTGGTCGGCGCGGTGCCGTTGCAGGTCGTCCCGTTGATGCTGAAGGACGTCGGTGCCGGGTTGCTGCCGCTCCAGGAACCGTTGAACCCGATGCCGGTGGACGCGCCGGTGGCCAGGTTGCCGTTCCAGGACATGTTCGTGGCCGTCACCTGGCTGCCGGACTGGGTCCAGTTGGCCGACCAGCCCTGAGTCACCCGCTGGCTGCTGTCCGGGAAGGTGAAGCGGAGGGTCCAGCCGTTGATCGCGTCACCGACGTTCCGGATGGTGATGTTGGCGCTGAAACCACCCTGCCACTGGTTGGCACTGTAGGTGACGCTGCACCCGGGGGCCGCCTGCGCCACCGACGCCGGGATGGTGACCAGACCGGCGGCGACCAAAGCGCTCGCACCGGCCACCGCGACGGCTTTCTGCCGAATGGACAATCTACTCCGTAAATTCATGCCACTGATCTCCTTGAGCCAGCCGGTCACGTCAGGCGGAACCGGCGCGGCGGTCACGCGGACGTCGCGTCAGGTGTGGATTACGTCCGTGGTACGCCATGGGGGACTGCGGTATGCCCGACCCGGACGGGCGCAACTGGTGGTGGTGCCGGCCGCGGTCAGCGGCCGTGGTGCGACGACGCCGTCCGGTGAACCGGTTGCCCTCGACGCCTGCTGCGCGGTGTGGCTCCCCCGGCACAGTGGATGAATTCTTGCATGGGAGCGCTTCCACCACAACACCCCGATACTGATGGCTGACGATTCCCTGCTCGCGCCGGCCGCCGGCAGGGACCGCCACGACCTGCGGCGGCGTGGCCAGAGCCGGGCACAGTGGACCACCTCGGACCGGAGCCTACCGCGCGAACCCGGCCCGGTCGCGGTACGGAAACCCATGTCCGGGACCGGTCGCTCGACATCGAACGACGATCAGGTTCCTCGATGTGTCCACGTTGGAGCGAGCCCTCGGCGGAGGGCGTCCGGGGCTCACCGGACCGGGCGGGCACGAACCGGACGACCGCCCCCGATCCCCCGGATCGGCTCGATCACGGCGCAACCAGCCGCTCGGCGCCCGTTCCGGCCGCCGGACGCCTTCTCCACCCGTTCGTGGAAAAGACGAGAAAATCCGATGAAAGCTCGCGAATTCGCTAATCTCGGTCATGGCTCGTCTGCCGACGAGCTGAGGCAAGAGGGAAGGATGACGAAAGTCATGTCCAAGAAGTTCCTCGGCAAGATGATCGCAGGAGCCGCCCTCGGCGGCGCCTCCCTACTCGCTTTCTCCCCTGCGGCCGCCCTGGCGGACGGCGGCTACCACCCGGAGGGGTACCACAACGACAGCTCCGGGAAGGTCTTCGCGAAGCCGCACGCGGCGAAGCCCGGGCAGAAGGTCGAACTCGTCGAGGTCTGCCCCGACGCGCAGGAGCACGCCTGGTTGTGGTCGAAGGTCACCGGAAAGGTGGACCTGGCCCCCGAGAAGCACCGGGACGGCCACAAGACCGACACGAAGCCCGAGTACTCCGGCGGCGCGGAGAAGGGTTCCGGGGAGAACGGCGGCAAGGAGAACGGTGGCGGGGACGCCTACCAGGACGGCGAGGACTACAGCGGCGGGGAGGACTACAAGAAGGAGAGTGAGTACCAGGAGTACCTCCGGTACAAGGAGTACCAGGAGTACCAGGAGTACCGCCGCTACAAGGAAAAGAAGCACGGGGCGGCCCCGGCGGAGAACGGGGCGCCCCGGGCCGAATCCGCTCCGTCGACCGCCGAGCAGGCACCGGCGGCACCCGGTCCGTCGGCCGACGGGGTGCCGGCACCGGCCCCCTCGGCGAGTGGTCAGCCCCAGCAGCAGCCCGCCGAGGGTCAGCAGCCACCGGACGGACAACCGGCACCGGGCGGCACCGGCGGGATGGCGCTGGACGACGGTGGGCACGGCTGGACGGAGAGTGGGAAGGCCGAGGACTCCAGGCACGGCTGGGAACGGGCCGGGCAGAGCAAGGACGGCTGGGAAGCCGAGCAGAGCAAGGACGGCTGGGAAGCCGAGCAGAGCAAGGACGGCTGGGAAGCCGAGGAAGAGGCCAAGTCGGACTGGCACGGCGGCGCCGAGGAGAAGAAGGCCGGCCACGAGTACCGGGCCAGCGTCACGATCCCCTGGGACGCCAAGCCGGGGTCGTACGACCTCAAGGGCTCCTGCGGCGAGGGCAAGCTGATCATCCTGCCGAAGGGCTGGGTCGACGGGGGTGACGGCGGGCCGACCTCCGGAAACAGCGACAACCTCGCGGTCGCCGGGGTCGGGATGCTCGGGTTGGCCGGACTCGGCGGACTGGTGCTGATGCGGCAGCGCCGTACCGATGAGTCAGCCGTCTGACACGACGGCGAGCGGTGCCGGCGGCCAGCACGGGAGACCGTGGCGGGTTGCCGGCACCGTACTCGTCGCCCTGCTGGCCCTGCTGGGGGCCGGCCTGATCGGGGCCGCCCTGAACGCGCCGGATCCGACCTCGCCGCCGCAGCCGAGCGCCGGTGCCGCCCCGGACTACCCGGACCGGGCGGCCCGCGACGCGGCGGCCGGGACGGACCTCCGGACCGCACCGGCATCCCCGGCGGCTCCGGAGAACGGGGGTGACGCCTCGCCCGCGCCCGTGACCGCACGGGTGCTGACCAGGTCGGAACCGATCAAGGTCACGATTCCGAAGATCGGCGTGGACGCGACCGTCATGCCCGTGGGGCTCACCCCGACCGGCATGGTGCAGGTGCCACCGCTGGCCAAGGCGGAGCTGGCCGGCTGGTACGCACCTGGTCCGAGTCCGGGCGAGGCCGGCAATGCCGTGATCGTCGGCCACGTCGACTCGCAGAAGGTCGGACCGGCCGTCTTCTTCCGGCTCGGCGCCCTGCTGCCCGGGGACCGCGTCGAGGTGATCCGCAGGGACGGCCGTCTGGCCACCTTCGTGGTGGACGGCGTGAAGTCGTACCCGAAGACCGCCTTTCCCACCGACCTCGTCTACGGCCCGACCGACGAGCCGGGGTTGCGCCTGGTGACCTGCGGCGGGGACTTCGACGAGTTGGCCGGCTCCTATCCGGACAACATCATCGCCTTCGCCCGGCTCGCCGGGTAGCGGCGACGGCGCCCGGCACGGGCCAGGGGGACAGCGGCGTACCGCTGTCCCCCTCTGTGCGTTGGGCGAACCGGTCGGCGAACCGGACACCACAGATGCGAGGACCCCTCTACCACCCAGAAGCGAGCTTTCCGAAAGAACACGCATAATCACGACATCCGCTCACAAACTGGTTAGCGTCGGTCCTGGCTCGGCTGGTCGCCGAGCAACCAACGGGGAAGGAGTGACTACGAGTCATGAGTAGGAAGTTGCTGGGGAAGGTGTTGGCCGGCGCCGGTATCGGTGCGGCGTCTCTGCTGATCTGCGCGCCCGGGACCGCTCTGGCGGACGACGCCCCGAACGGGTGGGAGCGCGAGGGGCACATCCACACCGTGCCGAAGGGGGTGAAGCCGGGCCACAAATTCAAGATCATCCTGAAGTGCGACCACCCGGTGGAGCGGGCCTGGGTCTCGTCGAAGGTCACCGGCAAGCTCTGGCTCAAGCCCTTAGCGGAGGACGGTGTCCGAGTACCGGAGCGGCCCCGCCCACCCGCGGACGGCGACCAGCCGGACGGCGACGGCCAGCCGCCGCTCCCACCGGACGGTGCACAGCCACCGCTCCCGCCGGACGACGGCCAGCCACCGCTCCCGCCGGAGGACGGACAGCCGGGACTGCCGCAGGGCAGCCAGCCCGGGGACGACACGCCGCCGACCGACGGGGGTCAGCCGCAACCGCCGCCCGCCGACGCGAACGCGGAGAGCGACGACGAGCAGGGCGACGGCGGCCAGGGCGGCCAGGCCGCGTACGGCGACGAGGCCGTCTACTGGGCCTGGGCCAAGGTGCCGCACAAGACCAAGCCCGGGCACTACCGGGCCTGGGGGGCGTGCGACGCCACGGGCAAGATCGTGGTGCTGCCCCGGGGCCCCGTAGCCGGTGGTGACGGCGGTGCCACCAGCACCGACCAGGGTCGGACGGCAGCCGGGGCCGGCCTGCTGGGAGCGGCCGCGCTCGGTGGCTTCCTGATGATCCGCCGGCGTCGTACCGATGGTTCAGCGGCCTGACGGCTCGACCAGGCGCACCGGCGGCCGGCACGGGCAACCGTGGCGTGCCGCCGGCGTCGTCCTGGTCGTCCTGCTCGCACTCGGCGGAACCGCCCTGCTCACCGCCGGTCTGCGGCCGGCGCCCGCGCAGCCGCCGCAGCCGGCCGAGACCGAGGCCGGCGAGGCACCGCCGCAGCCGGAGTGGAGACCGGAGGCACCGCCGTCGTCGTCGCCGGCCCCGGGCAGCCCGTACGGCCAGCCGGGCGGTCGGGCCGACGTGCCGGCCCAGCCGGTGGAGCTGCCGCGCTCGGAGCCGGTCAGGATCACCATTCCGAAGATCAAGGTGAACGCGAAGATCATCTCGCTCGGGGTGAACGACGACGGGACCGTGCAGGTGCCGCCGCTCAAGCAGGCCCAGCTGGCCGGCTGGTACAACGCCGGGGCCAGCCCCGGCGAGGTGGGCAACGCGGTGGTGGTCGGGCACGTCGACTCGGCCGCGATGGGGCCGGCGGTCTTCTTCCGGCTCGGCGCTCTGAAGCGCGGCGACCGGATCGAGGTCACCCGCAAGGACGGCAAGGTCGTCCGGTTCACGGTGGACGCGGTGAAGTCGTACCCGAAGACGTCGTTCCCGTCCGAACTGGTCTACGGGCCGGCGGACACGGCGCGGCTCCAGGTGGTGACCTGCGGTGGCACCTTCGACCGCAAGAAACGCAGCTACCGCAACAACGTGATCGTCTCCGCGACCCGGATCCCCTGAGTCGGGACCCGGGTCGCGGCGGCGGCCGGTGCGGCGGCCCGCCGGGCCAGCGGAGCAGGACCCGGCACGCCGCCGCCGCGCGGTGCTCGCGGCCGGCCGCGCAGGTCGGTCAGCCGGCCGCGGAGGTCCGGACGAGGGTACGGATCTGCCGCAGCAGTACGGAGAGCGCGGCCAGGTCGGCCCGGGACTCGTCGAACTCCCCCATCGCCTTGCGGGTACGACCGATCGAGATCGAATTCGACCGCTCCCACTCCTGCACCCGCTCGTCCGGCGACAGGTCGGCGGAGGTCCCGCCGAGCACCTCGGCGGTGAGTGCGGCCAGCGCGGCGTAGAGGTCGTAGCGCAGGGCCATCCGGGCCAGCGTCTGCCAGCGGTCCTCCCGAGGCAGCAGCGAGATCTTCGACAGCAGCGAGTCGACCCGGAACCGGTCGGAGAGCACGAAGTAGACCGCCGCCACCTCGCCGACGTCCCGCCCGGTCACCCTCGCCGTCTCCACCACGTCGAGCAGGCCGAAGCTGTACATCAGCCGGGTGGCACGCTCGGCCAGGTCCCGGGGCAGCCCGCGCTCGACGCTCGTCGCGACGTGCGCCTCCAACGCCTCGCGCTCGCTGCCGTAGAACAGGGTGCCGAGTTCGGGCAGGAGCCGGGAGACCCCGTCGCGCAGCCGGGCCGTCTCGGCCGGCACGTCGATAGGTGACCGGCGGTTGGTCACCAGCCACCGGACGGCCCGGTCGAGCAGCCGCCGGGTGTCCAGGTAGACCGAGGTCTGCACCTCGGTCGGCACCCGGTTGTCCAGCGCCTCGATGTCGGCCCAGACCTGCCGCAGCCCGAACACCTCGCGGACCACCACGTACGCCCGGATCACGTCGGCCGGGGTCGCGCCGGTCTCCTCCACCACCCGGTAGATGAACGAGATGCCACCCCGGTTCACCACCTCGTTGACCAGTACGGTGGTGACGATGTCCCGGTGCAGCCGGTGTTCCGGCATCCGGTCGGCGTACCGCTCGCGCAGCGGGGTCGGGAAGTAGCCGGTGAGTACCTCGCCGGTCCACTCCTCGTCCGGCACCCGGTCGGCCAGGATCTCCCGCTCCAGCACGATCTTGGCGTACGCCAGCAGCACCGCGAACTCCGGCGCCGTCAGCCCGATGTCGGTGCGGCCGGCCAGCTCCTCGTCCGGCGGCAGCGCCTCCAACGCCCGGTTGAGGTGCCCGGCCCGTTCCAGATCCGAGATCATCCGTCGGTGCACCGGCAGCAGCGACGGCGCCTGGGCCAGCGCGCTGCCGATCGCCCGGGCCTGGTCGTAGTTGTCCCGGAGCACCAGCTGGGCGATCTCGTCGGTCATCCCGGCCAGCAGTGCGTCCCGGTCCGGCACGCTCAGCTCGCCGTCGGCCACCGCCGAACCGAGCAGGATCTTGATGTTGACCTCGTGGTCCGAGGTGTTCACCCCGGCCGCGTTGTCGATGAAGTCGGTGAAGATCCGGCCACCGGCCAGGGCGTACTCGATCCGGCCGACCTGGGTGAAGCCCAGGTTGCCGCCCTCGCCGACCACCCGGGTGCGCAGGTCCCGGCCGTCCACCCGGATCGCGTCGTTGGACTTGTCCCCGACCTGCGCGTTCGACTCCGACGACGCCTTGACGTAGGTGCCGATCCCGCCGTTCCAGAACAGGTCGACCGGGGCGCAGAGGATCGCCTTCATCAGCTCCTGCGGTGACATCGACTCGACGCCGTCGCCGAGGCCGAGCACCGCGCGGACCTGCGGGCTGATCGGAATCGACTTCGCGGTCCGCGGGTAGACCCCGCCACCGGCGCTGATCAGCTCCGCGTTGTAGTCCGCCCAGGAGGAGCGGGGCGTGTCGAAGAGCCGGCGACGCTCCACATAGGAGGCGGCCGGGTCGGGGTCCGGGTCCAGGAAGACGTGCCGGTGGTCGAAGGCGGCCACCAGCTTGATGTGCTGGGAGAGCAGCATCCCGTTGCCGAAGACGTCCCCGGACATGTCGCCGACACCGACCACGGTGAAGTCCTGGGTCTGGGTGTCGATCCCCATGTCCCGGAAGTGCCGCTTCACCGACTCCCAGGCACCCCGGGCGGTAATCCCCATCTTCTTGTGGTCGTAGCCGGCGGAGCCGCCGGAGGCGAACGCGTCGGCCAGCCAGAAGCCGTTGCGTACCGAGATCTCGTTGGCGATGTCGGAGAAGCTGGCGGTGCCCTTGTCCGCCGCCACCACCAGGTAGGGGTCGTCGCCGTCGTGCCGGACCACGTCGGCCGGCGGCACGACCTGCCCGCCGACCAGATTGTCGGTCACGTCCAGCATGGCCGAGATGAACCCCTGGTAGCAGGCGACCGCCTCGTCCCGGTCACCGGGCTTCTGCTTGAGCACGAAGCCGCCCTTCGCGCCCACCGGCACGATCACGGCGTTCTTCACCATCTGCGCCTTGACCAGGCCGAGCACCTCGGTCCGGAAGTCCTCCCGCCGGTCCGACCAGCGCAGACCGCCCCGGGCCACCGGCCCGAACCGCAGGTGTACGCCCTCGAAGCGCGGCGAGTAGACGAAGATCTCGTACTTCGGCCGGGGCTCCGGCAGGTCCGGCACCATCTGCGGGTCGAGCTTGAACGCCACGTACGGCTTGGGCCGCCCGTCGGTGCGCCGCTGGTAGAAGCTGGTCCGCAGGGTCGCCTGGATCAGTGTCAGGTACGACCGCAGGATCCGGTCCTGGTCCAGGCTGCTCACCTCGTCGAGCTGCTGGTTTATCGAGGTGAGCAGCTCCTTGCTCCGCAGGCTGCGCTCCTCGGAGCCGAGCCCCAGCGTCGGCGAGAACCGCACCTCGAAGAGCTCCACCAGCAGCGCGGCGATCTGCGGGTACGCGATGAAGGTGGCCTCCATGTAGTCCTGCGAGAAGACCGTGCCGGCCTGCCGCAGGTACTTGGCGTACGCCCGCAGCACCACCACCTGCCGCCAGGTGAGCCCGCCGCGCAGCACCAGTTCGTTGAAGCCGTCGACCTCGGCCTCGCCCCGCCAGGTGGCGGAGAACGCGTTCTCCACGTGTGGCCGTACCTCGGCCAGCTCCCGGGCACCGTCCGGCAGCTCCAGGCCGAAGTCGTACAGGTATATCCGGCCGTCGATCCGGTCCACCTCGTACGGGTGCTCGTCGACCACCCGTACGCCGAGGGAGTGCAGCACCGGAAGGACGGCGGAGAGCACCATCGGCTCGCCGTACCGGTAGACCTTGAACCGGACGTCCTCGACCGCGGTGGCCGGGGTCGTCCCGCCCGGCCGGACCGGCTGCTGCTTGCGGAACATGTGCATCTCGAGCTGGCCGGGCTCTTCCAGCAGCTCCAGCTTGGCGAGGTCCTTCATCGCCTCGTACGGGGTGTGCCCGTCCTTGTAGCCCTCCGGGAACGCGTCGGCGTACCGGGTGAAGAGCCACTTGGCCTGCTCGTCGCCGAGCTTGCGCTCCAGCACCAGCCGGTAGTCGTCGTCCCAGAGCCGGGTCGCGTCGGCGAGTTCCTCGGCGAGCAGGTCCGCGTCCACCTCGCCGGGCGGGCTGGCCGGATCGGTCCGGACTATGAAGTGCACCCGGGCCAGCATCGACTCGGTGACCCGGGTGGTGTAGTCGACCCCGATCCCGTTCAGCTCGCGAAGCAGGATCTCCTGCATCCGCAGCCGGTTCTGCGTGGTGAACCGGTCCCGGGGCAGGTAGATCAGGCAGGAGATGAACCGACCGTACCCGTCGCGGCGCAGGAAGACCCGCAGCTGGCGACGGCCCGCCATCCGCAGCACCCCGACGACGGCGTGGTAGAGGTCGTCGGTCTTGATCTGGAAGAGCTCGTCCCGGGGATAGGTCTCCAGGATCTGCAACAGGTCCTTGCCGGAGTGGCTGCGCGGGCTGAGCCCGGACCGGTCCAGCACCTCGGCGACCTTGCGCCGGATCACCGGCAGCTCGCGGACGCTGGTCCGGTACGCGGCCGTGGCGAGCAGGCCGAGGAAGCGGCGCTCCCCCACCACCTCGCCGCGCTCGTCAAAGACCTTGAAGCCGATGTAGTCCAGATAGGCCGACCGGTGCACCGTGGCCCGGGAGTTCGCCTTGGTGATGATCAGCAGGCGTTTCTCCCGCACCTTCTGGTGTGCCTCGGGGGTCATCGAGCTCAGTGCCCGGGGCGTGGTCGAGTCCTGACGCAGGATGCCCAGCCCGGTGCCGAGGATCGCCTCCAGCGCCGGGCTCTGCCTGTCTTCGGTCGCGACTGCGGGGCTCGCAAGCTCACTCCTCGCGCTCCCGGGCCTGTCTTCGGTCTCGGTCAGCCGGTACTCCCGGTAGCCGAGGAAGGTGAAGTGATCGTGCGCCAGCCAGCGGAGCAGTTCCACCGAGTCGGTGATGTCCTTCTCCGGTACGGGTGGGCGGTTCTCCGAGGTCCGTGCGGCGGCCAGCTCGTCGGCGAGCGAGAGCGCGCGCTGGCGCATCTTGGGCCAGTCCTCCACCGCCTCCCGCACGTCGGTGAGGACCCGCTGCAACTCGGCGCGCAACCGGTCCCGGTCGGCGGCGCCGCGTACCGGGTCGATCTCGATCCGCATCCAGCTCTCGACGATGTCGCCGTCGATCGCGTCGTCCGGCTCGACGTCGGCGGCGACCTCGGTCAACCTGCCGAGCGGCTCGCGCCGGACCACCACCAACGGGTGGACCAGCATGTGCACGTCGAGGTGGTGCCCGGTCAGCAGCGCCGTGGTGGAATCCACCAGGAACGGCATGTCGTCGGTGACTATCTCGATGACGGTTCGCTGCTGGTCCTCGTCGGGCTCGTGGATCCGCAGCTTGAGTTCGCCCGGCACGCGCTGCTGGGCCAGCTCCCGGTGCGCCTTGGCGGCGGCGAGCATCTCCGCCGGGGTGAAGCCGATCAGCTCCTCGTCCGGGGCGAACCGCCAGAACCGGTCGACGAGCGTCGCCGCGTCGTGGTCGTCACCGGCCAGCGCCACCGCCTGGGCCACCAGCCGCTCGGCGTTGGGTACCGACTCGTCCAGATCCGCGTCCTCGACGTCGTCGGCGAGGGCCTCCGGGGGCAGTCCGAGATCGTAGAGGGTGTCGATACTGGCTCCTGGTACGCCGGTCGCGCCGGTGGTGAGTCGAGAGCCCACCCCGTCGTCGTCGATCGCCGCGTCATAGCTGTCGCCTCGGCTGGCATCCGCCGGCCGAAGAACGGGTTCCGGTGTGATAGCCGGACGCCGGTCCATCGTGCCACTCCCCTCGACCCACCACGCCGTGGGTCACTCTCCGCCCAGACTAGGCCCTACCGATAAGCCCCTCTGCCGGTGGACCGGCGGCCGGATGGGAGTACCCACGCACGCTCAGCCTTCACCCGATCCGCCTCGCGGAGCCGCGCCCCGCCCGCACACCGGGCAGCCCACCCGCTCTGACCTGCATAGGAGCGCGTCGAGGCGGTCAGAAGCGGACGTGGTCGGGCTCTCGCGCGCCGCACCGGGGCAACTCCGAGTAGGCATTGCGTACTACCGTCAGGCTGCCGCCGGACCGACCCCCGGCGGTGCGCCGACCTGGAAGGTAACCGCGGCATGCGCTCTCGCAAACCCCTCCAACACCCCCTTTTCCGGCAAACCACCCGCAAAGGGGCGGTAGCCGCGCTGACCAGCGTGCTGCTCGCCGCGGGAGCCCTGGCCGGCTGCTCGGACTCCGACGGCCCCGACCGCACGGTCGACGCCTTCCTGGCCGGTTGGCTGAGTGGCGACCTGAACGAGGTCGGATTCCGCAACCCGGCGGGCGAGCGGCTAGCGGCCAACGAGGTGACCGAGGAGATCAAGCAGCTCTCCGGTGAGCTGGCCAGGACGCCACCGAAGCTCCGCCGGGAGGGCGAGACGAAGATCACCGAAGACACCGCGACCGCGACGGTACGGGTGGACTGGACACTGCCCGGGGACACCCACTGGACGTACCCGTCGGAGATCCATCTCAAGCGTGGCGGCGACGACGAGTGGCAGGTGATCTGGGAACCGAAGGTCGTCGAGCCGCGCCTCACCCGTGGGGACGAGTTGGCGGTACGCCGGCTTCCCGCGAAACGGGCGGCGGTCACCGACGGGGCCGGCAAGCCCATCGTGGCGCCCCGGCCGGTGGTACTGGTCGGCGTGCAGCCCGGCGAGGTCACCGACGTACCCGGACTGGTGCGAAAGCTCGACGCGGCGTTCAGGGCGATCCGACCGCCGATCGTCCCACCGGTCGACCTGACCGACCTGCCCGGCCGGATGCGGGAGGCGAAGCCGGACGCCTTCGTCGACGTCGTGACGCTGCGCCGGGATGCGTACCTCCAGATCAAACCGCGCATCTACCACCTGCCGGGGACGAAGTTCCGCGAGGACACCCGGGATCTCGCGCCGACCAGGGATTTCGCCCGGGCCCTACTCGGCTCGGTCGACCCGGTGCAGGCCGACGACATGACGGCCAACCCGGGCCTCTTCACCGAAGGTGACCTGGTCGGGCACGGTGGCCTCCAGGGCCGCTACGACAAGCAGTTGCGCGGCGGGGTCGGGCTGAGCGTCATCATCGCCAGCAAGCGCCCGGACGGTTCGGTCACCCCGACCGGCACCGAGGTGTTCCGGCACGAGCCGCAGGCCGGCGTTGCGGTGAAGACCACCCTCGACGTGGCGACGCAGAACGCCGCCGACGACGCGGTACGCGGGTCCCGGCAGCGGACCGCCCTGGTCGCGGTACGGATCAGCGACGGCGCGGTACTGGCCGTGGCGAACGGCGCCAGCGCCGAGAACCTCGCCTTCACCGCCCAGGTCCCGCCGGGCTCGACCTTCAAGATGGTCAGCGCGCTCGGCCTGCTCGACGCCGGGGCGGTCACCCTGGACGGGCCGGTCGCCTGTCCGAAGACGTTCACCGTGGACGGGCGCTCGTTCAAGAACTCCGACAACTTCGCCCTCGGCACGGTCCCGTTCCGGACCGACTTCGCGAAGTCCTGCAACACGGCGTTCGCCGCGTTGGCTCCGAAACTGGGACCGGACGGGCTGGCCAACGCCGGCCGGAGCCTGGGCCTGGAGGCCGACTGGAAGCTCGGGATCGACGCGTTCACCGGGAAGGTGTCGGCCGGCGGCTCGGCGGCCGAACGGGCGGCCGCCTCGTTCGGCCAGGGCACCACGGTGGTCAGTCCGGTGGCGATGGCGGCGGCGACCGCCGGGGTCGCCCGTGGCCAGTGGCAACAGCCGAAGCTGGTGCTGGAGCCGGCGCCCGGTGAGGCCGCCCCACCCGCCCCGCAACTGAAGGCCGGCTCGGTCGAGCCGCTCCGCACGATGATGCGGGAGGTGGTCACCAAGGGGACCGGCAGCGCGCTGGCCGACGTGCCGGGCGACCCGGTGTACGGCAAGACCGGCACCGCCGAGTACGACAACAACCCGGCGCACACCCACGCCTGGTTCGTGGGCTGGCAGGGGGACATCGCGTTCGCGGTCTTCGTCGAGAAGGGCGGATCGAGTACGGCCACCGCCGTGCCGATCGCCGAGAGGTTCCTCCGCGGCCTCCGCTGAGTGCGGCCGGGCGGCCCGGATACGCGTCGGCCGGGACGGTCGACGGGGAGTTCTCCCCGGACCGCCCCGGCCACCGGGGTGCGGGTCGCCTCAGCGGGCGAGCGCCTGGCCCTGCTTGTCGGTGAACTTGCCGACCGCGATCATGATCAGGTCGATCAGGGTCCAGATGCCGAACGCGCCGAAGGTCAGGAGCATCAGGATGCCGGTGCCGACCTTGCCGACGTAGAACCGGTGCACGCCGATGGTGCCGAGGAAGAGGCAGAGCAGCAGCGCGGCGATCCAGGACTTCTGCCCGACGGCCGGACCGGCGGCGGTTGTGGACATGATTTGTTCCTTTCAGGACATTCTCAGGAAGTGCACAAGATTCTCAGGAAGTGCACAGCGTCCGCGCACCTTACCGGAATCCGGCCGGCCCCGCTGCCCCGGCCTACGCTGTGATCAGCCGAAAGTCACCGGCGCGGCAGACTGGCCACGAACATCGCGATGAGTTGCTCGTAGGTCTGGTCCAGGTCCTCCGGAAGCCCGAAGCCGCCGCTGGCCTCCAGCGAGGAGAACCCGTGCGCGATGGCCCGGCCGCACCGGGTGGCGTGGATCGCCGCCGAGTCGGTCAGCCCGTACCCGCGCAGCGTGGCGAGGAAGACCTGCAACATCCGGGTGCCGGCCTCGACCATCGCCGGCTCGTGCAGCGGATCGGGCGGCATCGCCGCATACCGGGCCGGGTGTTCCCGGACGTACTCGCGGTAAGTACGCAGCAGCGCCGCCACCGCCTCGTCGCCACTGCGGCCCAGTACGGCCGCCACGGACCGGTCGGTCAGCTCGGTGATCACCCGGATGCCCACCAGGGTGCGCAGCTCGGCGAGGCCGGCGACGTGCTTGTAGAGCGAGGGCGGGGCGACCCGGGTGCGTGCGGCGACGGCCGCCAGGGTGAGCGCCTCGACGCCCTGCTCGTCGATGACGGCGAGCGCCGCGTCGACCACGGCCGCCGTCGAGAGCCCGGCCCTACGCATCGCACCGCCCGAGGGATGCTCCTCGTCGATCCGACAGTTTGCTAGTCACAATAGCTAGAAAGCTAGTGACACTAGCCCGCCCTGTCAAATCCGCAGCCGGCGTCAGTCCGCGCATGAGCTGATCAAATCGTGGCAGATCAACGGGCCAGGAGACCTGGTTGTCGCCGGAGCCAGCGGCATCTTGAGGTGGCTAGCCGGTCACGATCCAGGAGGCGTGTATGACTGTCGAGATGGTCGCGCCGGCCTGGATGTATGAGCAGGTCACGGCCGAGCAATACGCGACGTGGACCGAAGAGCAATGTGCGGGTATCGACACCCTCCTCGGCCGCAAGCTGTGCGCGCTGCACGGCAGGAGCCTCCACACGCGGTAGCTGTGGATAGCGACCTTGCCCGACGCCCAGCGTGGCCTTTGCCCTGCCGGAGCGCGACTCGAACCGCCCACGGTATAGAACAGTCGTCAAGATCCTTGGTGACTTATGGCCGAGGGCGAACCACACATCAACAAGAATCATGAGAATGCCTTGCCCCCAGGGGTGCCGGGCCTGTCTGGTCGTGCTCCAAGGGGCTACATCGGACGAACCTGGCCATTCAAGATCTGTTTTCGTCTCGACCGCTGCGCGCTGGCGACTGACTCCGAGGTAGTCGGCCACTTCTGCGAGCGCCATGACGTGCATTCGGCGCACCATCCGACTTGAGGGGTTGATAGCTTGCCTACCCCGGGTTGACTAGTTGCCTATAGCTGCCGGAGGTGCCGAGCATGCCCGGTTGAGGCGCGACGAAACGTCGTTCGACCTGGCCGGCAGTGTGGATCGGCCTCACTGGTCGGCGTTGAGCGGCTGGCCCTCCAGGAGATCTCCGGCGACAGGACACATCAGGAGAAGGGGCGTAGCGACGTGCGGCAACTCCTTCGGCGCATCCTGGCACCATCACGTACACCCGACCGGATGCCCCCGCCCGGCGGCGTCTACCGCTCCGCGTCGTACCGGCCGATGTGGCCCTCGGAGCTGCGTCTACGCCGAACTGGACCGCAGCCCGGCGGAGACGGCCGGTACGTCATCCACCTGCCGATCGTCACGACCGACCTGGTCCCGGGCGCGTGTCCTGGCCCGGACCGCCGCCCGGGCGCTGGCCTTCCTCTGTGTCGACGTGCAGGAGACCACCCTTTCGGAGACGGCGACGCCGGGCGTACACCAGTCTTCTGTGATCGGCTCCTGCCCGACGGCCGGCGCTGCGGACTGCGGGCCGACCACGACATCCCGTGCACCCGCCGGGTACGGCGGCGGCCGATATGAACCACCCTGCGCCACGCGGTCGCCGCACTCGGACCACCCAGCCCGGACCCGCCGCGCTGACCTGGCGGCTTGGGCTGGCCGGCAAGCTTTGTCGACCAGGCCGGTGGGCTCGCCGAGCGCCGGTCTGGAGGGCGCGACGACGGCTCAGGCGATCTCCGCCGCCCCCGGCTCGGAGTTCCGGGTCTGCGCCGCCGTCGACGCCCCACGCTCGCCGTCGGTGGCGCGGACGGGCTGCGCAGCATCGTCGACCGGTTCCTCGGCCGGCGCTGGCGGGGTGCGACGGAGTCGCCCCGGTCCGGCCGAGACGGGTGGGCCGACCGGCTCCGACCAGTGGGCGGCCAGCTCGGGCACCCGGACCTGGGCACCGTTGGCCGCCGGCTCGTCCGCCCCACCGATCGGCGGCTCCGACGACTGCCGGGCCTGTTCCGTCGAGGGCCGAGTCGGTGCCGACGGCTGCCGGGCCGGTGCCGGCGGCATGGCGGGCGGGACCGTTCGAGGCCCCGGGACCGTCGGGCCGCTCTCCGGGTCGACCGGCCGGCTCGGGGGCAACCGGGGCGGGACCGCCTCGGGGGCGGAGACCGGGGCCAGGCCCGCGACCAGGGTGTCGACGATCTCGGCCGCGTAGACCCCGTCCGGGTCGTAGTCCGGGTCGAAGACGGTGACCTCCACCCCAAGGCAGTGCGGGGTGTCGACCAACCCGGCCAGCAGCAGCTCCAGCTCGGCGAAGGCGATCCCGCCCGGGTCGGGCGCGTCCACCGCCGGCATCACCGCCGGGTCGAGCACGTCGACGTCGATGTGAACCCAGTAGCCGGCGCAGTCGGTCAACTGGTCGTGCGCCCACTGGGCGGTCCGGGCCGCCCCCTCGACCCGCAGCTCCGGCACCGGCCGGGTGACGATGCCGGCCGCCTGGAGGTCGAGCCGGTACTCGTCGTGGGCGCGGATACCGAGCACCACCACGTCGATGTCCCGGAAGTACGGCCGGCGACCCTCGATCGCCGCCAGGTCTGCCTGGCCCCGCCCGGTGACCAGGGCCAGGCCCTCGCCGGCCGCCGCGCCGACGTAGGAGGCGTTGCCGGGGTGCCGGAAGTCGGAGTGGCCGTCGACGAAGACCAGCCCGATCCGTCCGCCGACCGCCTCGCCGAGCCGGTGCATGGCGAGCGCCGAGCCGAGCAGGATCGAGCAGTCCCCGCCGAGCACCAGCGGGAACTCACCCTGGTCGATGATGCCGCCGATCCGCTCGGCCAGCTCCATCGAGTAGTGCGCGATCGAGCCGGCGTGGCACACCCCGTCCCCGGGACGCCAGTCGCCCGGGTCGTACCGGGGCGGGGTGAGGCAGCCGGCGTCCCGGGCCGCGAGCCGGGCGATCAGGTCGTGGTCACGCAGCGCGCCCGGCGCCTTGGTGCAGCCCGGCACCGAGGTGGGAGTCGGCGGACGCAGGCCCAGGTTGGACGGGGCGTCCAGGACGGCGATCCGGCGCATACTGTGCTCCCGTCCGGTATCGCGGCTGCCAGGCCGGCATGCGCGCTGCTCGTACTGCCTATTGTCTAGAAGAGCGCACGCGAAAGGGCCCTCCGGGCGCTGGCCACCGCAGGATCGTCCGGACCGGCGATGGTGAACAGGGACACCAGGTGCTGCCGGGCCGCCTCCCGGTCATCGCCGGCCGTCCGACGGACCAGTTCGACCAGCCGGGCGTACGCCTGCTCGGCCTGACCGCTGAGCACCTCGACGTCGGCGGCGAGCAGCTGCGCCGGTACGTCGTCGGGGCTCGCCTCGGCCGCGGCCAGCGCCGCCGCCGGATCCGCCCCGCTGACCCGGCGGGCCAGCGCGACGTGCGCCAGACCGGCCTCGGCCGCCGTGTCCGCCGGAGTTTCCGAGAGAATCTTCTTGTACGCCCGCTCGGCGGCGTCCAGGTCACCGCTGATCAGCGCCTCGTCGGCCTCGCCGAGCCGGGGATCCTCCGGCGCCTCCACCGAGACCCCGCCGGCCTTGGCTACCGCGCCGATCCACTGCCGCAGCTGTGCTTCGGGCACCACTCCGGCGAAGGCGTCGACCGGCTGGCCGCCGACCACCGCGTAGACCATCGGGATGCTCTGGATCCGGAACATCTGCGCGAGCCGCGGGTTGGCGTCGACGTCGACCTTGGCCAGGATCCAGGCGCCGCCGCCCTCGACGGCCAGCCGTTCCAGCACCGGGGAGAGCTGCTTGCATGGCTCGCACCACTCGGCCCAGAAGTCGACCACCACCGGGGTGGTGAGGGAGCGTTCCAGCACCTCGGACTGGAACGTGGCTTCGGTGACGTCGATCACCGCGACTCCGCCCCCGCCCCCGGGAGGTGCGCTCGGCGGCATCCCGCCGGGGACGCCGGGACCGGCCGACGGGGTCGCTGGCGCCGCCGGCTTCGCGGGGGTCTGTGCGGCGCGCAGTGCGCCGAGGTCGACCGCGCCGCGGGTGAAGATCGACGAGGTGATCCGTGGGTCGCTCATGGTTCCCTAGTCTCGCACGCGACGTCGCGAACCCCGACCAACCGCCGGTGCCCGACAGTTGCCGGCCCCGCGAGTCGGCCCGCGCTCAGAAGTCGGCCCGCGATCAGAACCGGGCCGGCTCGCGGTAGACGCCCCACTCGGCGCGGAGCGCGTCGCAGATCTCCCCGAGGGTGGCCTCGGCGCGTACGGCGGCCAGCATCGGCGGGATCAGGTTCTCGCCGGTCCGGGCGACCTCGACCATCCGGGCCAGCGCCTCGGTGACCGCCGCCGCGTCCCGGCCGGCCTTGCGGTCGGCGAGCACCCGCCGCTGCTCCACCTCCACCTCGTGCGAGACGCGCAGGATCTCCAACTCCTTGGCGACCGTGCCGGTGTGGCAGTTGACTCCGACGATCTTCTTGTCGCCCTTCTCCAGTGCCTGCTGGTAGGCGAAGGCCGCCTCGGCGATCTGGCCGGTGAACCAGCCGTCCTCGATGCCGCGCAGGATGCCGGAGGTCATCGGGCCGATCTGGTGCGGGCCGTCACCGCCGAGCTGCCGGATCCGGGCGAAGATCTCCTCCGCCTCCGCCTCGATCCTGTCGGTCAGCGCCTCGACGTACCAGGAGCCGCCGAGCGGGTCGGCCACGTTGGTGACCCCGGTCTCCTCCATCAGCACCTGCTGGGTGCGCAGCGCGATCTCCGCGGACGAGTCGCTGGGCAGCGCCAGGGTCTCGTCCAGCGCGTTGGTGTGCAGCGAGTTGGTACCGCCGAGCACCGCGGCCAGCGCCTCGACGGCGGTCCGCACCACGTTGTTGACCGGCTGCTGCGCGGTCAGCGAGACACCGGCGGTCTGGGTGTGGAAGCGCAGCCAGAGGGCCCGCTCGTCGGTGGCGCCGTACACCTCGCGCAGCCAGCGGGCCCAGATCCGGCGGGCGGCCCGGAACTTGGCGATCTCCTCGAAGAAGTCGACGTGCGAGTCGAAGAAGAAGCTCAGCCCCGGCGCGAAGCGGTTGACGTCCAGGCCCCGGGAAAGGCCCAGCTCCACATAGCCGAACCCGTCCGCCAGGGTGTACGCCAGCTCCTGCGCGGCGGTCGAGCCGGCCTCCCGGATGTGGTAGCCGGAGACCGACAGCGGCTTGTAGCGGGGGATCTCCCCGGCGCAGTACTCCATCAGGTCGCCGATCAGTCGCAGGTGCGGCTCGGGGTCGAAGAGCCACTCCTTCTGCGCGATGTACTCCTTGAAGATGTCGGTCTGCAGGGTGCCGTCCAGGGTGGAGAGGTCGGCGCCCTGCCGCTCGGCGGCGACCAGGTACATGCAGAAGACCGGCACCGCCGGCCCGGAGATGGTCATCGAGGTGGTGACGGCGGCCAGGTCGATGCCGTCGAAGAGCACCTCCATGTCGGCGGCCGAGTCGATGGCGACGCCGCAGTGCCCGACCTCGCCGAGCGCCTGCGGGTCGTCGGAGTCCCGGCCCATCAGGGTCGGCATGTCGAAGGCGACGGAGAGCCCGCCGCCGCCCGCGCCGAGGATCATCCGGTAGCGCTCGTTGGTCTGCCGGGCGTTGCCGAAGCCGGCGAACTGCCGGATCGTCCAGGTCCGTCCCCGGTAGCCGGTCGGATACAACCCCCGGGTGTACGGATACTCGCCCGGCCAGCCGATCCGGGCGAACCGGGGGTCGGCGCTCCCCTCCGGCGGGCCGTAGACCGGGTCGACGGGCATCCCGGAGAGGGTGGTGAAGTCCGCCTCCCGCTTGCGTGCCGCGTCGTACCGGGCCTGCCAGCGGGCTCGACCGGCGGCGATCTCCTCGGCGTTCATCGGTGGGGGCCTCCTCGCGCTCCTCGACTGAGCCCGAGTGTAGAGGGGACCCTGAACGATCGCTAAGGTAGCCCGCGATCAAGGCCGGAATGTCCCGCGATCAAGGGACCTTCCGGCACCGGGGCGGGTGCCTACCGGGCGGAAGATCCCTGATCACGGTGATCTGCAGCACGCGGGCAACGGCTCGCGCGACGCGGTGTAATCGCGGCGATCGCGGTGGTTCGGGGCCGGGGCGGGCGCGCACGGGCCAGATCAGGGGCCGGGGCGGACGTCCACCGGCCAGATCAGGCCCCGGGGGCCGGCGGGCTGTTCAGTTCGATGTCGTCGACCTTGACGTTCACCTCGGCGACCGTCAGGCCGTACTTCTCCACCGCCTCGATGACCTTGGCCCGGACCGCCTCGGTCACCTCCTGTACGACGTGCCCGGCCTCGATCACCAGCACGATCCTGATGGTCGCGCTGGTCCCCTTCACCTCGGCCGAGACGCCCCGCCCGGCGTCACCCACCTCGTCCAGACCGACCCTGTCCAGCACGCTGTTGAAGAACCGGGCGACATCGCCACCGAGATCGGCGACACCGGGCACCGAGCGGGCCGCCGTACCGGCGATCTTCTCGACGACCTCTTCGGACACTTCGGTGCCACCCCTCGGCGCCGCCGCCGGTGCGGTCACCGGAGCCTGGCCGGAATCGTTCTGAAGCTCGGTCATTCTCTCTCCCCTGGTCTCGACGGCCTGCACGGCGCCGTCGGCGTTGACGGAGCCTATCCGCCGCCGGCGAACCGACGACGGAACTGACACATTCTCGGCTCTGTCGAGTCCGGCCGGGAGGCCCGGAGGGGTGGCGCGGCGCACGGAAGGTACCGGACCCGCGGGGTTCAGCCGGTGACTCGGCCGAGCTGATCGAGCAGTTCGCCGGCTGCCGCGTACGGGTCGAGTGCGCCGTCGGCCACCCGGTCGGCGAGCGCCGCCAGCGACGTACCCGCGCGGAGCGAGCCGATCCGGTCCCGGAGGGTGCCGAGCGCGATCGCCTCGACCTCGGCGGCGGCCCGGGCCTGGCGGCGACGGCGCAGCTCGCCGTGCTCGACCAGCCAGCCGCGGTGCTTCTCCACCGCCGTGACCACGTCGTCGATCCCCTCGCCCCGGGCCGCCACCGCGCGCACCACGCGCGGTCGCCACTGACCGGGGCCACGCTCGCCCAGCGCGATCATGCCGTTGATGTCCCGCACGGTGGCGTCGGCACCGTCCCGGTCGGCCTTGTTCACCACGAAGACGTCGGCGATCTCCAGGATGCCGGCCTTGACCGCCTGGATCGCGTCACCCATCCCCGGCGCCAGCAGCACCAGGGTGGTGTCGGCCAGCGAGGCGACGTCGACCTCGGCCTGGCCGACCCCGACGGTCTCCACCAGTACGACGTCGCAGCCGGCCCCCTCCAGCACCCGGACCGCCTGCGGGGTGGCCGCCGCCAGCCCGCCCAGGTGTCCCCGGCTGGACATGGACCGGATGTAGACGCCGGGGTCGGTGGCGTGGTCCTGCATCCGGACCCGGTCGCCGAGGATCGCCCCGCCGGTGAACGGGCTGGACGGGTCCACCGCGAGCACCCCGACCCGATGGTCCCGGGCCCGCAGCGCCCGGACCAGCTCGTTGGTGGTGGTCGACTTCCCCACCCCGGGCGAACCGGTCAGCCCGATCACCTGGGCCCGCCCGGTGTGTGGCGCGAGCGCCGCCGCGACCTGCGGCAGCAGTTCGTCACCGGACTCGACCAGGGTGATCAGCCGGGCCACCGCCCGGGCATCGCCCCGGCGGGCCCGGTCGACCAACATCGGCACGTCCCGGCTGCGCCGCACGGACCGGTTGGCGGCCGACGCCGCGGTCACTCCCGCCCGCCGGCCTGTCCCGGCACGTGCACGATCAGCGCATCGCCCTGGCCACCGCCGCCGCAGAGCGCGGCCGCGCCGGTACCGCCACCCCGGCGGCGCAGTTCCATCGCCAGGGTGAGCACCAGCCGGGCCCCGGACATCCCGATCGGGTGGCCCAGCGCGATGGCGCCGCCGTTGACGTTGACGATCTCGTCCGAGACGCCGAGATCCCGGATCGACTTGATGCCCACCTGCGCGAACGCCTCGTTGATTTCGATCAGGTCGAGGTCGCCGACGCCGAGCCCCGCCTTGCGCAGCGCGTGCTCGATGGCGTTCGCCGGCTGCGAGTGCAGCGAGTTGTCCGGGCCGGCCACGTTGCCGTGCGGGCCGATCTCGGCCAGCCAGGTCAGCCCCAGTTCCTCCGCCTTGGCCCTGCTCATCACCACCACCGCGCAGGCACCGTCGGAGATCGGCGAGGAGCTACCCGCGGTGATCGTCCCGTCCGGGGTGAACGCCGGGCGCAGCCGGGCCAGCGACTCGGCGGTGGTGTCCGGGCGTACGCCCTCGTCCTCGTCGATCACCAGCGGGTCGCCCTTGCGCTGCGGCACCGACACCGGAACGATCTCCTCGGCGAAGGCGCCGTTCTTCTGCGCCGCGGCGGCCCGCTGGTGGCTGGCGGCGGCGAAGGCGTCCTGGTCGGCCCGGCTGATCCCGTGCCGTGCGTTGTGCCGCTCGGTGGACTCGCCCATCGCGCAGCAGTCCCACGGGTCGGTGAGCCCGTCCAGCGCCATGTGGTCCTTCACGGTCACGTCGCCGTACTTGTAGCCGGCCCGCTGACCGAGCAGCAGGTGCGGGGCGTTGGTCATCGACTCCATGCCGCCGGCCACCACGATGTCGAACTCGCCCGCCCGGATGAGCTGGTCGGCCAGGGCGATCGCGTCCAGGCCGGAGAGGCAGACCTTGTTGATGGTCAGCGCCGGTACGGACATCGGCACGCCCGCCTCCACCGCCGCCTGCCGGGCCGGGATCTGTCCGGCGCCGGCCTGGAGCACCTGCCCCATGATCACGTACTGCACCTGGTCGGCGGAGACCCCGGAACGTTCCAGGGCGGCCCGGATGGCGATGCCACCGAGCCTGGTCGCCGAGAAGTCCTTGAGGTTGCCGAGCAGCCGACCCATCGGGGTACGGGCGCCGTTGACGATCACGGATGCCATGGGAACTGTCGCCTCCGGGGGACCTGGCGGAGCGCCTTAACGTCGGTTAGGTCAGACTAGCCTGGTGGACGACGACAACCGGGACACCCCCGCTGCCGACTATCTCACAGGCATCGGCCTGCTCGGCATCGATCACGTCGGGGTGGCGGTGGCCGACCTCGACACCGCGATCGAGTTCTACCAGCGGGTCTTCGGGATGCGCTGCGTGCACACCGAGACCAACCCCGAGCAGGGGGTCCGGGAGGCGATGCTCCAGGTCGGCCCGGCACCGGACGGCGGCTGCGTGCAACTGCTGGCGCCGCTGACCCCGGACTCCACGATCGCCAAGTTCCTGGACCGCAGCGGGCCGGGCGTGCAGCAGGTCGCGTACCGGGTCGCCGACGTCGACGCCGCCTGCGCGGCCCTGCGCGACCGGGGTGTACGGGTGCTCTACGAGACGTCGAAACGCGGTACCGCCGGCTCCCGGGTCAACTTCGTGCACCCCCGCGACGCCGGCGGCGTACTGGTGGAACTCGTCGAACCCGCGTAGGAAAGGGTCCACCTCTTATCGCTTCCGGTTGTAGCCGGGCCCTCCCTGACACGTCAGGCCGGCACGCTGTCGTACGACTCGACCAGCTCGGGCGGCATCGGCGCGAGGTCGGTGGCCCGACGGAAGTCGCCGAGGGTGGTACCGGTGCACTCCGAGTCGACGTTGCGGGCGCCGGCCCGGGTCCGGACGTCACCCAGGTTGACCGCCCGGAAGTCGATGGAGAACCTGGTCCGGCCGGAGGTGTTCGGCACGGTCGTGTGCAACTGGGCACCGGAGAAGACCAGCACCCCGCCGGGCGGTGTGATCACCCGCAGGTCGGGCTCCCGCTCCAGCTCCTGCTCCAACTCCGGCTGCCGGCGGGTCTCGGCGTGCACCTGGGCGGCGGCGGCGCTCCTGCCGTGTGCCACCCACTGCGCGTAGTTGTAGTCCCGGGAACTGTTCCGGACTCCGGTGTCGAAGTATCTCGGGTGGAAGGCCATCACGTTCGTCTCGGTCAGCTCGTACACCGGAATCCAGAAGTTGAGCTGGCACATCGGCGCGGAGAACCAGGTGTCCCGGTGCGGCTCGAACTGCAGCGTCAGCCCGGCGTTCAGGTATTCGCTGGTCATCGAGCGCAGCCGGGGTACGTCGAAGTAGGTCCGCGCCGGGTCGGCACCGAGGTCCGTCAGGAGTCCCCGGACCAGGTCGGCGCTGCGCGGGTGGTTGATGAAGCCGGGTTTCAGCTCGGCCAGCACCGAGACGTAGTCCGGGGCGGCCAGGTGGTGCTGCGCCTCCGGCGGGAAGTGCGGCGCGAACGCGGTCTCGGTCATCTGCCGGGCGAACGCGACCAGCGCCATCGAGTGCGGCGTCGGCGAGTAGACGAACAAATCCCCGGCGAAGAGCCGTTCCCGGCGCTCGTCGTCGGAGATCGGCGAGTCGAAGTGCAGCACCGTCACGGCGGCCTCCTGCGGTAGCTCCCGGTAGGTCCGGCGCCCGGCGGGTCACGCCGGGTCGCGCAGCGGTCACGGTAGGCCGCCGGACGGCGGCCCGGAATGCGCCGTCCGGTCGGGCCGGGACCGGTGTCGACAATCCGACTTCACCTCGGGTACCCGGGCGGAACGCCGGGTGTGCTGCCCGCCGGCACATAGAGTCGGGCGATGCCGCCCGCGCATCCCGCCGCGCCCGCCGCCACCCCGGCGAGCCCGGCGCCGCGCACCGGGTCGTCCACCACCCCGGCGAGCCCGGCGCCGCGCACCGGGTCGTCCGCCACCCCGGCCGGGTCCGGTCCCGCCGGGGTACGCCCGTTCCGGTTCACCGCCGCGATGCCCGGACTGGACCGGCCGGCGGCGCGGTGGCGCGACGAGATCCGCCGGATCGAGGATCTGGGCTTCCACTCCGTCTCGGTCTCCGACCACTTCACCGGCGGCTGGGCGATGGATCCGCTGGTGGCGATGACGGTGGCCGCCGAGGCGACCAGCCGGCTCCGGGTGCTGGGCATGGTCTTCTGCAACGACTTCCGGCATCCGGTACTCCTGCACAAGGCGCTGGCCAACCTCGACGTCTTCTCCGGCGGCCGGGTGGAGATCGGCCTCGGCGCCGGGTGGCTGCGCGACGACCACGACGCCGCCGGGCTGCCGTTCGACCCCCCGGCGGTACGGGTCGCCCGGCTGGCCGAGTCCGTCGAGATCCTGCTCCGGCTCTTCGGCGACGAGCCGGTCGACTTCACCGGCCGGCACTACCGGATCACCGGGCTGCTCGGGCTGCCGGAGCCGGTGCAGCGTCCGCATCCCCCGCTACTGGTCGGCGGCGGCAGCCGGCAAATCCTCGAACTGGCCGGCCGGTGCGCCGACATCGTCGGGATCAACCCGCGGCTCGCCCCGGACGTCGACCCGCTGGCCGCGGTCGCCGAGATGAGTCCGGAGCGCTTCGCCCGGAAGGTGGCCTGGGCCCGGGACGCGGCGACGGCGGCCGGGCGGGATCCGGCCGTGCTGGAGTTCCAGTCCCGGATGTTCGACGTACGGGTGGTGCACCGGGGAGTCGAGCACCGCGCATCCTCCAGTCACGCCCGGCTCGTCGACCCGGCCGCGCTGGCCGGCTCGCCGTCGGTGCTGCACGGCAGCGTGGACGAGTGCGTCGACAAGCTCCTCGCGCTCCGCGACCGGTACGGGATCAGTTATCTGCACCTCGGCGGCAATCTCGACGCCGCCGCCCCGATCGTCGCCCGGCTGGCCGGACGGTGACCACCCGGCCGATGGCAGGACGGCTACCCCCGGCCGACGGCACGACGACCACCCCGGAGCCCGTCCGCCCGAGGGGTTTCGGAACCGGCATCGACGGCACTCGTCCGGAGGTCCTCCGAGCACAGTAGATCCGGCAAAGAGAATCGCCGTACGGCGGGTTGAGTTGACCTTGTGAACTGGGCGCGATAGTACGGCTCGGCCCTTGCGAAGCACCCCGGTAAGTCTGCAAGTATGTCCCAATGCCCCAGCAGCAGTCCTCCCCTCTCGCGTTCTTCGACAACGCGAACTCGCAGCCAGACTTCACGGTTGCCCTGCGCGGCTACGACCGTGAGCAGGTCAACAGCCACCTGGGCCGGTTGAACGCCGCTCTGAACCAGTCCGAGCAGGCCCGTGCCGAGGCCGAGCAGCGGATGAACGACGCACAGCGCCGACTCCGCCAGGCCGAGCAGCGGCTCGCGTCGGTCGAGCAGAAGCTCACCGACACCAACAAGCAGCTCGAGGAGAACAACCGCCCCACCCTCTCCGGCCTGGGCACCCGGGTAGAGCAGATCCTGCGCCTCGCCGAGGAGCAGGCGAACGACCACCGCGGCGAGGCCAAGCGCGAGTCGGAGGGCATCCTCTCGGCCGCCCGGCTGGAGGCCCGGGAGATCACCGACAAGGCCCGCGCCGAGGCCGCCGCGATGAAGGCCTCCGCCGAGCGGGAGGCGGGCAGCGTCCGCACCGCCGCCGAGCGGGAGGCCGCCGAGGTCCGGGTGCAGGCCCGCCGGGAGGCGGACACCCTGCGCGCCGACGCCGAGCGGGAGACCAAGCAGCTCCGCACGGTGACCGCGCACGAGGTGGCCGAGCTGAAGTCCACCGTCGAGCGGGAGGTCGCCACCCTCCGGGCGACCGCCGAGCGGGAGATCACCCAGCAGCGCGCCAAGGCGGCCCGGGAGGCCGAGGAAAAGCGCGCCGAGGCGACCAAGCTGCTCACCGACGCCCGGGACAAGCGCGACAAGGACCTCCAGGCGCTGGAACTCCAGCTCGCCGAGCGCCGCGAGAAGGCCGAGCGCGAGGAGTCCGAGCGGCACGCCGCCCAGGTCGCCCAGACCCAGAAGCTGGTCGCCGAGGCCGAGCAGCGGGCCCGGGCCGCGCAGGACCGTGCCAAGGAGATCGAGCAGCGCGCCGAGGCCCGCCGGGTGGAGTCGGAGCGGAACGCCAACGAAACCATCGACAAGGCGAAGGCGCTCGCCGACAAGACCCTCAACGAGGCCCGTGCCGAGGCACACCGCCTGCTCACCGAGGCGCGTACCGAGGCCGACCTGACCACGCAGGCGGCCCGCCGCGAGGTCGAGGACCTCACCCGGCAGAAGGACGCCGTCACCTCGCAGCTCGGGCAGATGCTCTCCGGCCTGGCCGGCATCGTGCCGGGCGTCGGTGGGGCAGCCGCCAAGCCGGAGGCGGCGCCGACGACGCCGGCGGCGGCCACCGCCGAGAAGGCCGAGTCGGAGGAGCGGGTTCCCGCCGAAGCCACGAACTGACCCCCGAGGGCGGATCGCGGGTCGAACTGCGGGGCAGCAGCACGGCCGGGGCCGTACCGGAATTTCCGGTACGGCCCCGAGTGGTGCGCGGCGTACGAGTCGATAGATCGGCCAATGTCATGACCGGTGAGCTTCGTCCCATCAGCCCCGCCGGGTATCGCCGCAGAACCGGCCACCTCGTGTGAGGATGGGAGCATGTCGCACGGCGAGGAACTGTTTGCCCTGAACGGAGACGTGGCTACGGAGCCGAGCTTCGAGCCGGCCTTTCGGGGCTACGACAAGGGGCAGGTGGACCGGTACGTCGCTCGCGCCGAGAACGACATCGCCACCCTGGCCGCCCAGCGTGAGCACGCGTACACCCAGATCCACAACCTGGCCGGCCAGGTCGAGGTGCTGCAACGCGACCTCGCGGCGGTACGCCGGCAGGTCGGCATGGTCGACCGGGCGTCGTTCCGGCACCTCGGTCCGGTGGTCGAACAGATCCTGGCGCTCGCCGAGGAGCAGGCCGAGATCATCCACCGGGACACCCTCCAGGAGATCGAGGCCCGCCGGGCCGAGGCGGAACAGGTGCTCGAGGACGCCCGAGCGCAGGCCGCCGACGCGCTGCGCGACTTCGAACTCGCGCTCGCCGCCCGCCGCGCCGAGGAGGAGAAGGTCAACACGGCCCGCCGGGCGGAGGCGGACGCCGCCGTCACCGCCGCCGCCGAGGAGGCCACCCGGCTCCGCGAGGCCGCGCAGGCCGCCTTCGAGAAGGCCAAGCAGGAGGGTTCCGAGCTGCGCAACCGGGCCGCCGAGGAGGCGAACCGGCTGCGCGAGGCGAGCCAGGCGGCGCACGCCAAGGCCGTACAGGAGGCGAAGGAGCTCCGGGACACCGCCGAGCAGGAGGCGAACCGGCTCACCGAGCTGACCAACCAGCAGGCCCGGGAGCTGACCGAGCGGACCGAGCGGGAGAGCCAGCAGGTCGTCGAGCGGGCCCGCCAGGAGTCGGCGCGGCTGCGGCACGCGGCCCAGCACGAGGCCAACCGGCTGCGTGACGCCGCGCAGCAGGAGGCGACCCGGCTGCGCGAGGCCGGGCAGGCGGCGCACCTCCAGGCCCAGCAGGAGGCGCAGCGGCTGACCGACGCGGCGAGCCAGGAGGCCGACCGCATGATCGAGATCGCCAAGCAGGAGGCGGCGCGGCTGCGCGAGGCCGGCCAGGGGCTGCACGCGAAGGCCAAGCACGAGGCCACCCAGCTCCGCGAGGCCGGGCAGGCGGCGCACGCCAAGGCCCAGCAGGAGGCGGCCCGGATCAACGAGGAGACCGCCGAGTACGTCCGCAAGTCCCGGGCCGACGTCGAGGACTACGCCCAGAAGGTACGGGCGGAGACGCAGCAGGAGCTGGGCGCCTGGCGGTCCGGTGTCGAGCAGGAGGTGAACCGGCGCCGTACCGCCGCGGAGGCGGAGATTGCCGCCCTGCGGAGCGCGGCCGAGCAGGAACTCTCCGCCGGCCGGGCCGCGCTGGAGGAGGAACTCGCCGCCTACCGGGCCGGGGCCGACCGCGAGTTCGACCAGCGCAGGTCGGAGCTGGAACAGCAGTTCCAGGAACGGCAGGCCGAGCTGGAGCAGCAGGTGGAGCAGCGGCGCTCGGAGCTGGAGGAGTCGTACGAGACCCGCCGGGCGGAGATCGAGGGCGGCGCCGACCGGGTCCGCCAGGAGGCCGACGAGTACGCCGAACGGGTGCGCCGGGAGGCCGACGAGCACGCCGTCGAGGTCCGGCGGGAGGCCGAGGAGCGCCTCGCCGAGTTGCAGCGGCAGGCCGACGAGCAGGCCGCCACGTCCCGGCGCCAGTTCGAGGAGTACATGGCGACCGCCCAGCAGCACCTGGCCACCACGCAGCAGCACCTGGCCGGTACCCAGCAGGAGGCGGCAGCCGGCCGGCAGCAGCTGGCCGAGGTGATGCAGGAGCTCGCCGAGGCACAGCAGGCGCTCGCCGACATCCGCCAGGAGACGGTCGCCTCCCGCCAGGAGTCCGACCGGATCCAGCGGCAGCTCGCCGCCGCACGGGACCAGCTCGCCGGTGAGCGGGACCGGCTGACCGGTACGGAGCAGTCGGCCCAGCATGCCGAGCAGCAGCTGGCGCTGGCCGAGGCGGACATGCAGCAGATCGTCGAGGCCGCCGCCGAGCAGGTCGCCGCCGACCAGCAGGCCGGATCGGCGGACGGCGGGAAGTCCGCGAACCGGGTGACCGAGCCGGTGACCGCCGGAGCCGACGGCGGCGGCATCGACGGGGAGCCGACCGTCGCCGCGGTGCCCGGCACCGGTGGCCGGGAGCCGATGCCGACCCGGATCACCAGCACCGGCGACTCCGGCAAGCGCAGCGGCAAGCCGAAGGTCGAGGACCAGGGCACCAAGTCGAACAAGGTCACGGTCGACTCGGACTAGTGGCAGCCGGCCGGTCGGTCCCGTCACGGGCATTGCCCGGGGCCGTTAACCTTCGCCCAGACGAGGCGTCGGGGGAGGTCAGGGTGGACAGCGAACAGCCATCGGTGCAGGACGAGCGGCGCGACGGCGACGCCCCGGGGAACGTGCCCCGACCGTCCGGTCCGGTCGACGCCGCCGAGACCCACGAGGACTTGGCACCTGCCCACCCCGACACCGGCCCCGATCCCGGCACCGACCCTGATGCCGATGTCCACACGGGGGAGTCCTCGGCCGCCGGTGGCCGGTTCGGTCGGCCCGGTCAGCCTCTGCGGCTCAGCCCGTTCCTGGTCGGACTCACTGGCGGGCTGGGCGTGCTGCTCGCGTACGCGCTGTTCCTCGCGGTCCGCAACGCGGGCTCGGTACTGGTGCTGGTCTTCATCGCGCTCTTCCTGGCGATCGGCCTGCACCCGGCGGTGGTCCGGCTGCGGTCCTGGGGACTGCCCCGTGGCCTCGCCGTGGCGGCGGTGACCCTGACCCTGCTCGCGATCATCACCGGTGCGGTGTACGCGCTGGTCCCGCCGATCGTCAGCCAGACCGGCGAGCTGATCGGGCAGGTGCCCGACTACGTCACGCAACTGCGCCGCAACAGCACCGTCAACGACCTGATCGAGCAGTACGACCTGGCAGGCAAAATCGAGTCGGCGGTCACCACCGAGAACCTCACCCGGGCCCTGGGCGGGGTCTTCGGGGCCGCCGGGTTCATCTTCGGCGCGGTCTTCAACGTCGTCACCGTGATCGTGCTGACCATCTACTTCATGGCCACCTTCGATCGGCTCCGCGCCCTCGGCTACGGCCTGGTCCCGGCGACCCGGCGGGACCGGGTACGACTGATCGGCGACGAGATCCTCGCCAAGGTCGGCGCGTACATGGTGGGTGCGCTGGCGATCGCCCTGCTGGCCGGGGTGAGCACGTTCGTCTTCGCCGTCATCGTCGGCCTGGCGTACCCGTTCGCGCTTGCCGTGGTGGTGGCGATCTGCGACCTCATCCCGCAGATCGGCGCGACCATCGGCGCGGTGGTGGCCAGCCTGGTCGGCTTCGCCACCGACGTGCCGACCGGGATCACCTGCGTGGTCTTCTTCCTGGTCTACCAGCAACTGGAGAACTACCTCGTCTACCCCCGGGTGATGCGCCGCTCGGTGCAGGTCAACGACCTGGCGGCGATCGTCGCGGCGCTGCTCGGGGTGGCCCTGTTCGGGGTGATCGGCGCCCTGGTGGCGATCCCCGCGGTGGCCGCCATCCAACTGCTGCTCCGCGAGGTGGTGCTCCCCCGGCAGCAACACCGCTGATCCCGGCCGCCGCACCCGATCCGGGGTTGGCTCTCCGGGATACTCGACCGAAGCGTGGCCAACTCACCAGGGCACGCCGTCCCAGCGGCCCCGGTTGGCCGGGCCGCGTCGGAAGCAGTGACGGTGCTGGGCCTGCCAGCGCCGTAGCGTCGCCCGGAGCCGGTCCGCCTCGCCCCGGGCCGCGCCGATCGCGCGATACAGCTCGTCGCGTTCGGCGGCGAAGGCGCGCAGCAGCGCGTACACGTCCTGGGGTGGATCCGGCGGCGGCCGGTCGTCCGGTCCGGGATGGTCAGCCATCGCAGTTGCGGTCCCGGTCGGTGGGCTCGACCGTCAGCCGGGCCGGACCGGCGGTCAGGGCGACGTCGACCGCCTCGGCCCGGAACGCCGTCCGGCCGCAACGGGTGAGGCGTTCGTCGCCGAGCAGGTCCACCAGCAGCAGGGTCTGGAGGACGGTCAGTCGGACCGGGTCGGCCACTGGCGGGGGCGCCTCGCCGAGCGCGGCTCGGATCAGCTCGGCAACGACCTCGGGCGGCACTTCCCCAGTCCCGCCGCTGTAGCGGCTGTGCATCCGGGCGGCGAGCCGCCGTACCGTCCGGCGGTCCCGGCCGGGGGTCAGCCGCCGATCGACGGCGACGACCACGGCTGCGGCCAGCGCGTCGGCGTAGCCGTCGAGGACCTGCGCCCGGCGGTACAGGTCGAGGCGGTCGGCGTACCAGATGGGATTGCCCTGGGTGAGCAGGAGCATGCTCCGCAGGCAGTCGTCGAAGAAGGCGGCGTCGGTGTGCGGGCGGAACAGCCGCAGCCCGCCGGAGGCCCAGTAGCCGCGCCCCGCGTGCCAGGCGATCCGGCGCCGCAACGGCACCCGCAGGTGCGCCGGGACCGGCGGGTCATGCGGCCGGTGACCGGCCGCGCCCACCAGCCGACCCGCCAGCCGGGCGCCGAGGCCGACGCTGTCGGGTGGATACCAGGTCGCCTGCGCGAGGGCGACGGCCCGCGCGGTCCGGTCGGGCTTCGGGTCCAGCCCGGAAACCCTGATCGCGTACCCGGAGAGGGCTACGCTGCCCTGCTGCATCCGCGCGGTCAGCTCATCGAGGACCCCGGCTCCCCGCCGGAGGTCCGTCAGCGCGGCGGCCGACAGGGCTCCGCGCGTCGGTTCGGCGGTGCAGGTGTCGATCCGTTGCCGCAGCTCTATCAGGCCGGCGGTGCTGACGCGTACCCCGTCGGCAGCCGCGCCGAGGGCGGTGACCACTTCTTTGGCGAGGCCGGTCGGCACCGCCCGGGGCATCTGGCGCAGCTCAGTCGCCCCGCAGGCCAGCCACTGCTGGGCCCGGTCGGTCAACTCCAGGGCGGCGGTCCAGTGCCGCAGCGCCCGCGCCGGCAGCGGATGGGTCGATCCGGCCGTCACCGCCCGCGCCCGGCTGAGGTTCAGAACCAGCCGGGAGTACGCCTGCCGCAGCTCCTCGATGCCGTACTCGACCGACCGGGCCGCCTCGCGTACCGCCCGCGCCCGCTGCTCCGCCTCGTCCTCGTGCACGTCCCCGATCGACGTCATCCGGCCCACCTCATGCAGTTGTCCCTTTCTGCCAGTCGTTGTGCAGCTGCGGCTGGGCGATATCAGTCGCCAGGCGTCTTTGAGCCCTTCCACCTCTGGCGAGCCCACCACCGTGTCCCCGATAGCGGCACGGCCAGTATCCCCGTGCAGGTGCACCGGGTCAACCTTAACCGGGTGTACCTTGCAGTAGGTGCACATGCGCCCGGTTCACGTTCATAGCCTGTACACATGGACCTGGTGGCGCTGGCGGAGATCCAGGAGATGCTGGGCGGCGTCTCCCGCACCCGGGCCACCGAGGTCACGAACTACAAGACCTTCCCGGCGCCAGTCGCCGTCGTCGCATCCGGTCGTGTACGGGTCTGGAGCCGCACAGAGGTCGCCGCGTGGATCAGGGAGTACCGGCCACACCAACGCGACGACGCCGACGAGACGTAGTCACGTCAGGCGGCACCTCGCCAGCGCCAGTTCGTAGCCAACTGATCACTAAGCGCCTCGACGTGGTCGATGTCCACCGATAGCTGATCACCCTGAGCCGTTGACGCCCGCCCGTGGCGCGTCCGGCGCACCTGGTTCCTGGGGAGGATGATCCAGTGTCGAGCATCGGTGAGATCAAAGCCGGCCTCGCTCGGAGCAGAGGCGAGGCCGAGAAGGCGCTCGCGCAGCTCAATAGCGTCAACGCCGAGATCGACAAGACCATCACCGCGCTCCAGGCTCTCGCCGCCGGCACGCAGCAGCCCGCCGTCTTGGGCGCCATCAGCAAGCTCGGTGCAGCCAAGCAGAAGTTCGGCGAGGGCGCCGGTCTCATCCGAGCCGCCATCGATCAGACCGAGAAGTACAGCGCCGCCATCTAACCTCGAAGCCCTGGAAGGCCCCATGCCCACCGTCATCGTGCCCGTCGGCCTCAACCTCGGCCCGTCCTTCCGATACGTCACTCCACCAGACCCGAAACCGGAGTTCTGGGAAGTCCGTCTCGGCAACGACTCTGAAGAACTGACTGACGAGGAGTTCCAGGTATGGGGACGAGCCTTCCTGGACCCCGAACGCCACGCCCGGCTGGAAGTCAACCGCGACAGCCTGCAACTGGATGTACTGCTCGCCGGCAACGGCCCTGTCAACCCTGGTCCCGTCGTCGATGGCTCATCGACCGAGGTCTCCTCATCGAGTACGACCCGGAGAGAGATCTTGAGAAGCCCTTCCGGCGAATCACGCTCCACCCCCTCGCTGAAGGCATGGGCAACACCCCCGACGAACCCGACCGCCGACTCATCGGCCACAACGGACAGGCTCTCGTCAAGGTCAACTACACGGTCTACAACTTGTGGGCATATTCATCGACCGTCGGATCACTCTGGGAAGCCTGCGTCATCGCCACGCAGTTCGCGGACGAGCAGCGCGCCAGCGGAGAGGACATCGATCCGATGACCAGTGGTGAACTGGCGCTTGACACGGCCAAGGTCATTCCCATGCTCGTTGCCTCCGGCTGCGCGTTCCTCCAACCGGCACGATAATCAATGTTCGGACTAAGCAAACAAGGCCGAGGACGAACGAAGGACGCACGGGTCCCTGGCGCTCGGGAGAAGGCGGCCGGAGCGCTCACCGCAGCAGCGGGTGCGTTGCGGGATACTGCCCTGGAGAGTGCGCGGGACGGGATCAAGAACCTGAGTGAGAGAGTCGGCAAGCTGGCCGGGGCCGGGATAGCCGTCGCGGCCACTGCTGCCGCCGACGCCGTCGGCCACCGCCCCGCTCCTCTGATCGCGGTCGGCGCCGCCTACGCCGGTATGAAGCTCGGCGGACTCGTCGGCCGCGCCATGAACACCGGACTCGACCGGTTCACCGCCGGGCACGGTACCAGCCCGATCGGTACAGCGCTGGCGGAACTAGCCACGGCGCTACAGACGCTCGAACAGGTGGACCGGGGCATCGCAGCGGTCATCGATTTCGTGAACCAAGCCCAGACTCACGTCCAGAAGGTCAGCCGAGGTCAGGGCAACAACCTGCTCAATGAGCCTTTTCCAACCTGATCTGGCAGCACAGGGGCGGTGTGCGTAGCCCGGTGATCGATGAGGGCGAGGCTCCAGGTAAGACAGCAAATCTGTGACCCGATGCCCCGACCGGGAGCCTCGCCTGTGCTGTCTTACCCGTCCACGATCTCGTTGTCCAGCCGGACCTTGAACCACCTGGCCGACCGCATCCGTAGCCACCGCAACCAGCGCCGATCCAGGTGGCGGCGCCTCGACGCGGGACGGCAGGCACTGCTCGCCCTGGCTCACCTGCGTAACGGTGATACCTACACCCGCCTCGCTGCCGGGTTCGCCGTGGGCGTGAGCACCGCATGGCGATACGTGCAGGAAGCGATAGCCCTTCTCGCGGCGGCCGCAGATGACCTGGCCACCGCCATGGACCGGATCCGCCGACTGGCGTACGCGATCCTGGACGGCACCCTGATCCCGATTGACCGGGTCGCCGACCAGAAGCCGTACTACTCCGGGAAACACAAGCACCACGGCATGAACGTGCAGGTCATCGCCGATGCCGCCGGCCGCCTCATCTGGGCTTCGCCGGCGCTACCCGGCTCAGTCCATGACCTGACCGCAGCCCGAACCCACGGCATCATCGACGCGCTGAGCAACGCGAACGCGATGACCTTCGCCGACAAGGGCTACCAGGGCGCCCACGGCAGCGTGCGCACCCCGTTCAAGCGGCGCCGCTTCCGGCCAAATCTGTCACGCAGGCAGAAGGCCGTGAACCGGGCTCACGCGAGGATCCGCGCCCGCGGCGAACGCGCGATCGCCACCCCTCAAGACCTGGAAGATCCTGATCAAGCTGCGCTGCTGCCCACACCGAGCCACCGCGATCGTCCAAGCCATCCTCGTCCTGTACCACGTCGAAGCCAACCGCTACGCACGATGAAAGTGGCTGTCAGTAGTACGTCGGCTGCCGCTCTTCCGGGTCCGCATGCACCACGTCGAGGTTCCTGTCCGCGACGAGGCGGTCGATAACCCCACGGTCGGCTCCGATGCCGGCCCAATGAGGGTCGACGTCGCTGGCGAAACACCACGCATGATCCGCCGGCCAGACGAATGCCGGCGCTGAGTAAACTTCGGAGTCGAACAAGTCGCTCCACCCCATCAAGTCGTCCAGGGTACCGGTGAACAGGACGTATCGCCGGTGCGGAAGGTCCAGCATGGGTCCGCCAGTCAGTGCAGGATTCCGGAACGTCGCGCCACCCTCCCACACGCAGACATAGCAGTCGCGCGTGGAGGAGCTGTAGTCGGCGAGGGCCTCCAACGCTGTTCGGGCCATGTCGATCTCAGTGGATCGGCGAGATGGCAGCCGCACGTCCGACTCGCGCATATCCGGAAGGACCGGATCGGGCAGGTAGCGAAGGCGTGCGTACGCGGGGAACGAGGCCGGCCCGAACGTGATCAACCGCGTCGGGCCGACATCGGTCGCATACAGCCACGCCGCAGCAGAGAGCTCGTCAGTGGGCTGCAGTGTCATCGTCGGAATAATAGACCGCTAGTTGTAGTGGCCATGAGCGTCTTTGACGGCGTGTCGGCTTGATCCATGGAGAGACCCCCGGCGAGGTGTGAGGTGCTGACGCCCATACCTACCGGAGGCCTCTATGGCCCACCGTAAACGCTACGGCTAGTTCACTACGCAGTAGACCTCGGCCTGCCTGTAGGGTTGGTTGCTGTCGTCGATCTCGCCGATGACGTCGACGTCCTCGTGATTGCGCCACGAGATGAATTGGCTGGTCGAGTGACAGACATGCCGAGCGTTGGACCTGTTCCCAGCCCCGCCGCCGGCCGTCACCGTCACCGTGCTCGAACACGACTTCCGCCGCCAGGTGCCGTCGGTGTACCACTCGTACAAGCAGTTGTAGACGTTAGCCGTGTTGTTGGTGCACGTTCCCTTGACGTAGGTTCCATGACCCGAGACGTCAGGCGCCGTGTAGTGCGGATTGTCAGCTCCGTTGCCCGGTGTGCAGCCAAGGAGCAGGGCACTGCCTGCTACCAGGTCGACGTCCTGCCCCCGCATCGACAGGACGTTGCCCTCCTCGTCGAGGTACGTGCCCCCCGCACCGGCGGGCGCCAGCCCTGGCCGAGCCGCGGCCCGCGACGGGTCCGATGCCGGTGGAGAGGCTACGGCGCTCGCTCCGGTCGACAGCAAGGCGACGGCCAGGGCGATAGCCAAGCTCGATGCACGCATACTCCTGATCAAGGTCATTCCTCCCGTGGTGACAATGACGTGACGAGCACCGAACGTAACGTGAGAAGCACTTTGAGTCAATCGGTCGATGTATCTAAAGATAGAGATTGCCGAATGTATCGCTCAACTCGCTCAAGTTGTCTTGATCAGCCTTTTCCTTCTGCGGTCGGCTTCGACGTGGTGCAGGACGAGGATGGCTTGCACGATCGCGGTGGCGCGGCGTGGGCAGCAGCGCAGCTTGGTCAGGATTTTCCAGGTCTTGAGCGTGGCGATGGCTCTTTCGCCGCGGGCGCGGATCTTCGCGTGGACCTGGTGGATCGCCTTCTGCCGGCGTGACAGCCTCGGTCGGCAGCGTCGTCGCTTGAACGGGGTGCGCACGCTGCCGCGGGCGCCCTGGTAGCCCTTGTCCGCGAAGGTCATCACGTCGGCGCTGGTCAAGGCGTCGATGATGCCTCGGGTGCGGGCGGCGGTCAGGCCACGTGTCGAACCGGGCAGCGCGGCCGAGGCCCAGACGACACGCCCAACCGCGTCCGCGACGACCTGCACGTTCACGCCGTGGCGTTCTTGCTTGCCGGAGTAGTACGGCCTCTGGTCGGCGACCCGGTCGATCGGGATCAGCGTGCCGTCCAGGATCGCATAGGCCAGGTGCCGGATGCGCTGCATTGCAGTGTGCAGGTCGTCGGCGGTAGCGCTCAGCAGGGCGATCGCTTCTTGAAGAGCCCACGCGGTCGCGATCCCGATCTGGAAGCCGGCGGCGAGGCGGGTGTAGGCGTCGCCGTTGCGCACGTGGGTCAGGGCGAGCAGTGCCTGGCGGCCCGGGGTCAGTCGCCTCCACCGGGAGTTGCGCTGCTGGCGGTGGCCGCAGATTCGTTCGGCGAGGTGGTTCAGGGTCCGGTTGGACAACGGAATCGTGGCAGGGTGGGACAGCATGGCGAGGCTCCTGGTCGGGGCATCGGGTTGTGGTCGATTTGCTGTCCTACCTGGAGCCTCGCCCTCATCGATCAACGCCCCTCCCGACCGCGCCGACCTGCAAGATCAGGTTGGAAAAGGCTCAATGGCGCCGTCAAGGCGTATCGGCAGGCGCCCGCGCGTTTTGAAGAGGGTGTGGGCGAGATTGAGCAGGCGCAAGAGCTTGTGGGCAAGCACCTGGTGGCGGTGGCGACGGCCGGAGGATGAGGCTGAGTAATCAGTAGTACTCGCGGATGTACCCGAGCGCGCGCTCGTACACGTCGTTGTCGCGGATTTTGAACTTGGTCCAGAGCGTCCTGTGGAGTTGCTGCTGGACCAGGCGGTCGCCCTCACGGGTGTCCTGCCAGCCTGCGTCTCGCCGTTGACGAACAGCACCCTGCCCTTGCGGTCGAGCCATGCTTACTGTCATCTCCTGTGCAGCCGTCGACGGTGGTCTGACCTCGCGGGATGCTGAGCCACCGGGATACGGGGGGCGGTCGCCCGGCCCGTCGGGAGATCACATTCCGGAGGTACCGAGACTCTACCCGTAACCGGCAGGGCGGCCAGACACGCGGAGCGATCATCCGCGACCTTCTGTCCGTAATCCGTCTGAATCGAGAATAGTAACCTCTTCGCCACAGCTTGTAGTATTCATTCATGGCCAGTGGATCGAAGAGATCGGAACTACGCCCCTCCTGAGCTGGGAAGGTGTCCCGATCGCGCGATCGTGTCGACCCGGGGGTGTCGGCGCGGACCGGCCCAATGGCGGTGGGCGCCTCGTCGCGCACGAGCGGTGGCCCCTGCCCGTGTGCAACGCGCCCGTGGGGGGTAGCCGTGACCGACAGCAACGCCGGACCTCCGATCGAGCCAGCGAGTCTCGTCCGCGATCCGCACCGCAGGCGGCGCCGCGCCACCATCGTCGGAACCTTCGGTGTCACGGCCGCACTCCTCGCCGCCAGCGGCTATCTCCTGCTCAACGTTGCGGGGCAGCCGGTCCGGGCCACGCCGATGGTGCTCGACCAGCCCGCGAGCGTCCTCTACGGACAGACGGTCAACCGCCCGATCGAGGTGGCGGCCGACAACATCACGATCCGGCGGGTGAAGGTGCGCACCGGCGGCGCCGCCGCCATCGTGATCCGGTCCGGGGTGCTCGGCACCCTGATCGAGGACACCGAGATCCGGTGCGCCTCTGCCAGGACCGACGGTGTGGTGCCGGGCGGATACTCGGCGCTACGCGTCCGGGTCAAGGGCTGCCGCGAGGCGTTCCGGCATACCGACGACAACCCGGCCACCATCGTCGAGTCGTCGCAGGACGGCAAGCCCTACCGCGCCCCGGTGCCGAGCAGCCCGACCGCGCCGATCCCGCCACCGGACCCGGACTCCCGGGCGATGGCGGAGCGGCCGCCGTACGCGCCGGCCAGCGCGCCGCCCACCCCGATCACGTACTGGCCCGGGCCGGGCAACACCGGGGTGCCCGCCGGGACGGCACTGCGCAGCTCCGGCGCGCTCAGCCTGCGCAAGGCTGGTCAGGTGGTGACCGGCCTGAACATCGTCGGCTGCGTCACCGTCGCCGCCGCCAACGTCAAGATTCTGAAGTCCAGGATCACCTGCAACAGCCCCACGTACTCGATCCGGACCTTGGCCGGGACGACGAACCTGCTGATCGAGGACGTCGAGATCAACGGCATGGCGACGAACTCGGCCTCGATCTGTTGCGCCGACTACACGCTACGCCGGGGGAACGTCTACAACATGATCGACGGACCCCGGCTGGCCAGCAACACCCGGATCTTCGACTCGTACCTGCACAGCCTGGCCCGGGTCGCCGGCTCGCACAACGACATCCTGCAGAGCACCGGCGGCAACAACATCATCGTCCGGCACAACACGCTGCTGTCGTACAACCCGGTGACCCGGGACCCGTTCAACTCCTGCCTCACCATCGGCTCGGAGACCGCCCCGTCGCTGACGAACCTGACCTTCGAGGACAACTACTGCAACGGCGGCAACTACTCGATCGGGATCAGTCCCCGGCTGGTCGGCTCCAACATCCTGTTCCGGAACAACAAGTACGGCCGCGACTACCGCTACGGGGTGGTCTCCGGCTGGAACCGCCCCGGAGTCACCTGGGAACGCCCCACCAACGTCTACTTCGACAACGGTCAGCCGGTGGTCTGACCCGTTAGCAAGGGCCCTCGCATCTACCGAAAACGATAGGAAGGGGCCCTTCCTCACCTGGGTTGGTACGGGGTGAGCACGGCCGGCTCACGGAGTCGCTTACGACCGATCCGGCGCAGTGTGCCGAGGGTGGAGCGGAGCTTCTCGACAGTCGACAGGTGCCGCCACCAGATCCCGGCCATCGGCAGGTTGCGCAGCCGGGGCGTCATCAGGCCGGCGGCCCGGAGCGTGCCGATCCGCCCCCAGACCGCGCCCCGGGCCCGGAGCAGGTTCGGCTGCGAGGCGGGCAGGATGTCGACGGTCACCGGGGTCAGCACCAGCGCCCCGGCGGCGATGGCGGCCTCGACCAGTCGTACGCCGCGCTCGGTGCGGGCCAGCACCAGGGACTGGCCCGGGTCGTCGCCGGTCGGCCTGTACCACGGGTCGCCGACCGCCACGTCGGCGAACTCGCCGGTGTGGTCGGCGCAGAGGTAGCAGCGCCACTGCCGGTGCTTCTGCAGGATGTCGCCCCAGGACTCGGCGTAGCTCAGCTCGCGCCGCTCGTCCGGCGGGTCGTCGGTGAGCCGGGCCCGGGCCGAACCGGGCCACCCCGCCCCCCGGTAGTGCACCGACGCCAGCCGGGTCGGGTCGGTCACCCCGAGCCGGTCCAGCATCTCCAGGGTGCCCCTGGTGGTCGGGGTGCCGGCGCAGAAGATCGCGATGGTCAGCCCGAGCCTGCGGTCCAACTCGGGCCGGACCTGCCGGGCCATCCGGACCGCAGCCACGTCGCAGGGCTTGCCGACGAAGACGCACGGCGCCTCGGCCGACTCGACCAGGTCCAGCCGGTCGCAGGGGCTGGCCGGGGCGTACCGGGAGCCGGCGTTGGCGAGCAGTTCGGCGGGGGTACGGGACAGCCTGGTCTCGTTCAGATAGGGCACGTCGGCCCGGGCGCCGATGTGCAGCACCCCGGCCATCCCCTCGCCGGTCAGGCAGTGTCCGGCCAGCGCGGTCGCCACCCCGCCGCTGGAGCCGGCGTACCGGATCGCCGGATCGGCGGCGTACCCTTCCCAGATCGCCCGGACCGGCCCCCAGGCCGGACGCAGCTCGGGGATCTCGCCCGGCACCGACCGGCTGCTGTCGTGCGCCAACCGCACCCCCGGGCAGCAGTCCAGCGCCGCCGCCGCGCCGCTGCCCGCCGCCGCGCCCGTGCCCGCCGCCGTGCCGCTGCCCGCTGCCGCGCTCCGGCCCGCTGCCCCGACCGGCGTGATCGGTAACGGGCGCCGGCCGTGGTCGAGCACGTCGACCATCCGCACCTCGTCCGGAGCCAGGTAGGCGCAGACCCCGCACCCGGTGCAGAGCCTGCCGGACGCGACGTCGTGCACCGTGCGGGGCCGGGGCATCAGCGCACCCCCGCCGGGGCTCGACGGTCCCGCTCGGCCCGGGCCAGCGCGACGAACTCGTCCATCTGGGCGGACGCCCGGGCGACCGCCGCCGGGGTGCGTACCGCCAGCTCGGCGGCGGTCTCGGCCCGGGTGGTCCAGGAGGCCCAGAGCGCGTCGAGCAGTGCGTCGTCGGGCAGCCGCCGGGCGTCGGCGACGTGCTGGCGCTGCCCGACGCTGGCGAAGACACCCCCCGCCTTGTCGCTGTACGCCAGCACCGCCGCCGGCACCCCCGAGGAGAGTGCCGCGATCGTCGAGTGCATCCGCATCCCGCAGAACCAACTGGTGTGCGCGATCACCCACTTGCTCTGGTGCGGGTCCAGGCCGGACGGGGCGAGCGCCACCCGGTCGCCGTACCGGGGGGCGAGCGCGGCGTAGAGCCGCTCGCTGGCCACCCGGTCGTCGTCGGACCCGTTCGGGGTCAGCACGTGCGGGACGATGATCACCCGGGTGTCCGACTGGTCCAGCAGCCGCTCGCAGAGCCGGTTGGCGACCCGCGAGGTGTCCCCGGCGAGCCCGAACCGGACCCGGCCCTCCGGCCGGGACATCAGCCCGCTCACGTTGATCCCGGCCACCGGCCCCGGGTCCGCCTCGAACCATCCGGCCAACCGCTGGTACGCCGGTTCGTCCGGCACCCTCGGCTCCAGCCCGAAGGCCACGTCCACGCCCTCCCGGTGCCGCCGCGGGTCCAGGTCCGGGCCGAGCAGGTCGGCCAGGGCGGCGAAGCTCTCCGGATCCCGGGCCCAGGCCGTCCGCGCGCCCCGGACCAGTGCCGCCGCCTCGGCCCGCAGCCGCGCCGACCGGAACGGCCCGTACGTCTGCGGCAGCAGCACCAGCGGGCGGCGCCGCAGCAGGGCCAACCGCTTCGGCCAGGCCACGGTGCGGAACCGGTGCTCGCCGTAGATGTCGCTGAAGCTGTCCCCGCCGCTGACGTCGAGCACCACGTCGGCGGCGTCGATCCGGGCCAGCCCGGCGTTGCCGAGCCCGCCCAGCGCCGCGCTGATCCGCATGTTGAGGTAGGACTCCGGCCGGTGGTAGCGGCGCGAGTGCCGGGCACCGGCCAGTGAGATCGGCACCGACCGGCCGGCCACGAAGGTGTGCCCGGCGCGCTGCCCCCACCCGTCGTCGAAGACGGTGACGTCGGCGCCCGGCTCCCGGGCCAGCAGCCCGCTCAGGGTGGCCGCCCGCAGCGCCCCGACCCCCAGGTTCAGGTGTGCGCCGGGCACCCCGAACAGGCAGGCCGACACGGCTCTGGTCCGGGCACCCGCCCCGGTCGTCTCGGTCAGCTCGGTCACTGCTCGATCACCGCCTTCTCGCACCGGTACGCCTCGGCGTACCGGGACCGGCACTCCATCCCCCGCAGCCGGGCCAGTCCGAGGAACACCTCGTCGTCCCACCAGTCCCGGCCCTTCTGCGACGGATAGCTCGCGTGCAGGAGCTCCACCTTGCGGCGCACCCGCTCCTGCGTCAGTGGCAGGTAGACGTTGCGCCGGCCCAGGTCGCCGTCCCACTTGGGGATCTCGTAGTACAACACCGTGGCGTCCCGAAACGACGTGGGCACCAGGGCGGCGAGTGTGTGGTGATCCTGGTGCGCGTCGTCCGGGCCGGGCGCCAGCACCAGGTCGGCGTCCAGGGTCGCGGCGGCGGCGTTCACGATCTCCTTCGCCTCGCCCCACCGGGCCGGCACCCGGCCGTCCGGCAGGTCGTGCAGGGCGAAACTGAGCCGGGCGCCGGGCAGGAAGGCCCCGGCCGCGGCCCGCGCCTCCGCCTGCCGGACGGGGGTTCCGGTGAGCAGCACGTAGTGCACCCGGAGCCCGGGTACGTCGCCGAGGGCGAGCAGCAGCCCGCCGGCGCCGATCTCGATGTCGTCCGGGTGTGCCCCGAGCAGCACCACCGAGCGGGCCGCGGAGAGGCGCAACGGCATCATCAACCGGGTCAGTCCCAGACCCGGGCGCTGCCGGCGACACCGGCGAGCACCGGCTCCAGGGTCGCCGGCCGGCGGCCCTGGTTGCGATTGGCGTCCCAGAGCATCCAGGGGCAGCGGGCCGACTGGTAGAGCTGCTCCAGCTCGGCCCGGTCCTTGAAGGTGTCGGCGGCCCGCCAGAACCCGGTGTAGCGCTGGGCGATCAGCCGCCGCTCCGGCAGCAGCCGGTCGAAGCCGTGCGGCACCAGGTCCTCCCCCTCGCGGAGCACGTCGAAGATCTCCCGGCGCAGGATGAAGTAGCCGCCGTTCTCCCACTGCATCAGCTCGCGGATCGGGCGTACCCGGGTGACCTGGTCGCCGGGGGCGATGTCGATGACGTGGTGGGTCGACTGCACCGGTACGGCGAGCAGGCTGGCCACCGCGTCGGAGTGCCGGAACCGGTCGACCATCTCCGGCAGCGGCGCGTCGGTCAGGGTGTCCGCGTAGTTGGCCAGGAACATCGGCTCGTCCTCGACGTACCTGCGGACCCGCATCAGCCGCTCGCCGATGCAGGTCCCGAGGCCGGTGTCGATGAAGGTGATGTTCCAGTCGGTGATGTCGGCCGAGTGCAGCCGTACGTCCCGGCCGTCCATGGAGAGGCTGAAGTCGTTGGAGAGCGTCTCGTCGTACCGCAGGAAGTACTCCTTGACGGCGGCGGCGCCGTAGCCGAGGCAGAGGATGAAGTCGGTGTGCCCGAAGTGGGCGTAGTAGCGCATCACGTGCCAGAGCAGCGGGCGGTCCCCGATCATCGCCATCGGCTTCGGTGCCGAGGCGGCGTCCTCGCGCATCCGCATCCCCAGGCCGCCGCAGAAGAGGACGACCCGCATCACAGCACCTCCAGGGCGGGAATCGGGAAGACGAGCCGGCCACCCCAGTGGCGTACGTAGGCGAGCTGCGCGGAGATCTCGGTGCGCAGATTCCAGGGCAGCACGAGTACGTAGTCGGGACGGTCCTCGGCGATCCGCTCCGGCGGGTGGATCGGGATGTGCGTGCCGGGCAGGAACTTCCCCTGCTTGTGCGGGCTGCGGTCCACGGTGTACTCCAGCAGGTCGGCGCGGATGCCGCAGTGGTTGAGCAGGGTGTTGCCCTTGCCCGGTGCCCCGTAGCCGACCACCCGCAGCCCCTGTGCCCGGACGGTGAGCAGGAAGTCGAGCAGTTCCCGCTTGATGTCGAAGACGGCGTCGGCGAAGCCGAGGTGCCCGGCGACGGTGTGCAGGCCGGCCTCGGTCTCGGCGTCCAGCACCGACTTGACGTTGCCGGACGGCTCCCCCGCCGCCGCGGCCGGTCGGGCGTGCACCCGCAGCGAGCCGCCGTGCGACGACAACTCGTCCACGTCGATCACGATCAGGCCGGCGGTGGCCAGCGCGCGCATCGCGGTACGCAGCGTGAGGTACTGATAGTGCTCGTGGTAGATGGTGTCGTACTGCCGGCGCTCGATCAGCCGCAGCAGGTGCGGGACCTCGCAGGTGACCAGCCCGGTCGGCTTGACCAGCGCGGCCAGCCCGGCGGTGAAGCCGATCAGGTCGGGCACGTGCGCGTAGACGTTGTTGGCGGCGACCAGGTCGGCCCGGCCGTAGCGCTCCGCCAGCTCGACGCCGGTTTCGGCACCCAGGAACCGCACCTCGGTCCGGACTCCCCGCTGCCGGGCCACCTCGGCGACGTTGCCGGCCGGTTCCACCCCGAGCACCGGTACGCCCCGGGCGACGAAGTGCTGGAGCAGATATCCGTCGTTGCTCGCCACCTCGGTCACCAGGCTCTCCGGCCCGAGCCCGAGCGTCTCGGTCATCGTGTCGGCGTACCGCTTGGCGTGTGCCACCCAGGAGTCGGAGTACGACGAGAAATAGGCATAGTCGGAGAAGATTTCCTCTCCGGATACGTACGCCGGAAGTTGCACGAGCAGACAGTTCGAACAGATTCGGACGTGGAGTGGGTAGAAGATCTCGGCCGAATCGAGCCTATCCGCGCTGAGATAACTCTCGCAGAGCGGCGACATGCCCAGGTCGACAAACGTTTCGGTCAATACCGCCGCACACAGCCGACATTTGGCATCGGTCATGCCCACCCACCCCGATATGATCGCAAATACCGGCGCGGCGCCCGCCCGCCTGCGCGCCACGCTAACCAGCACTCCGGCGCGGCGGGAGCGGTTGAGTAAAAAGTCCGACAATAGCCGGGTCGGCCAGGGGGGCACCCATAAACTCGCCTTCTCATCCGGGCGACGACGGGAGCTCTGCCGTGCGTGTTCTCGTGACCGGCCACCATGGTTACCTCGGCGGCGTACTCACCCCGATGCTGAGCGCCGCCGGGCACGACGTGACCGGCCTGGACACCGACTACTACTCCGACTGCCTGCTCGGCCCGGCACCGGCGGCCGTACCCTCCCTCCCGATGGACCTGCGGGACGTCCGGCCGGAGCATCTCGCCGGTTTCGACGCGGTCTGCCACCTCGCCGCGCTCTGCAACGACCCGATCGGCAACCTCGACCCCGAACTGACCTACGAGATCAACCATCGGGCCACGGTGCGGCTGGCCGGGGCGGCCAGGGCGGCCGGGGTGACCCGCTTCCTCTTCTCCTCCTCGTGCAGCCTCTACGGTGCGGGCACCGACGACCGGCCGCTGGACGAGACCGCGGGCTTCGCCCCGGTCACCCCGTACGGCGCGTCGAAGGTCCGGGCCGAGCGGGACCTCGCGGCCCTCGCCGACGACGACTTCTCCCCGGTGTTCCTGCGCAACGCCACCGCGTACGGCTTCGCCCCCCGGCTCCGCGGCGACCTGGTGGTCAACGACCTCACCGCGCACGCCCTGCTCACCGGCGAGGTACGGCTGCTCTCCGACGGCTCGGCCTGGCGGCCGCTGGTGCACGCCGAGGACATCTGCGCGGCCTTCCTGGCCCTGCTGGAGGCGGACCGGGCGGTGGTGCACGGCCGGGCCTACAACATCGGGGTCAGCGCCGAGAACTACCTGATCCGGGACGTCGCCGAACTCGTCGCCGAGGTGGTGCCGGGATCGCGGGTGACCTTCGCCGGGGGTGCCTCGGCGGACACCCGCAACTACCGGGTCAGCTGTGACCTGGTCGCGGCCGAGGTGCCCGGGTTCCGCCCCCGCTGGACGGTGCGCAAGGGGATCGAGGAGCTGGTCGAGGCGTACCAGCGGTACGGGCTGACCATCGGGGCGTTCCGGGGCGAGCGGCACCAGCGGCTGCACCGGATCCGGGCGCTCACCGAAGCGGGCCGGCTCGACGCCGAGCTGCGCTGGAGAACGCCGTGACCGCTGCCGGCGGCTCCGGCGGCAGGCAGTTGGTGCACCGGTGCACGGCCTGCGGCCGGCACGACCTGGTGCCCTTCGCCGACCTGGGCGAGATCCCGGTCTACTGCGGGGTGCACTGGGCCAGCCGGGCGGAGGCGCTGGCCAGCCCGCTCGGCCGGATGTGGCTGGGCTACTGCCCGGACTGCGGGTACGTCCGCAACCTCGCCTTCGACCCGGCCGTTCTGGTCTATGACACCACCATGGACACCAACCTGCACCACTCGCCCGCCTTCGGCGTCTTCTCGGCGGAACTGGTCACGCACCTCGCCGGGCGGTTCCCGCTGCGCGGCGGCACGGTGCTGGACGTCGGCTGCGGGCAGGGCGAGTTCCTGCGCGAGCTGTGCCAGGTGGCCGGTTGCCGGGGCATCGGCTACGACGCGATGTACGCCGGCCCGCCCGGCCCGGACCCGTCCGGCGCGACCCTCGTGCGGGGTCACGCCCCACTCGACGGCGACACCCCCGCGTTCGACCTGGTCACCTCCCGGCACTGGTTCGAGCACCTGGACGACCCGTACGCCTTCCTGGTCCGGCTCCGCGAGCTGGCCGGTGACCGGCCGGTCCACGGCTACCTGGAGGTGCCGGACGCCGGCTACGACCTGGGCACCGCCGGCTGGGAGGTGATCTACCCACACGTCTCCTACTTCGACGGGTACTCACTCTGCCGGATCGTCGAGCGGGCCGGCTGGCGGGTGGTCGCCACCGGGCGGCTCTTCTCCGGCATGTTCCGGTACGTCGAGATCTCGGTGAACGCCACAGCGCCGGTGACCGGTACGGCGCTGCCCGGAACCGAGTCGCCGGGAGTGGCCGACCGGGACCGGCAGCTCGCCTCGATCGCCGGTTTCGCCGACCGACACGCAGCCGTTCGGGAGCACTGGCGGGGCACCATCGACCGGCTGGCCTCCGCCGGTGACCGACCGGTGCTCTGGGGAGCCGGCTCGCGCGGGGTGCAGTTCCTCCACCTGGCCGACCCGGATCGCCGGCTCGCCGCCGTGGTGGACGTCAACCCGCGGAAGTGGGGCCGCTACCTGCCGGTGACCGGGCATCAGGTGCGGGATCCGGCCACCCTCGCCGGCTCCGGCACCCGCTCGGTGATCATCACCAACCCGGCCTACCGGGACGAGATCGACGCCGCGCTACGCCGGCTCGGCGTGCACGCCGAGCTGCTGGTCGCCTGAGCGGAGGAGACGATGGAGCCAGCACCGCGGGTGAGTCTGGGCGTACCCCTCTACAACGCGGAGCGCTACCTCGAAGGCTGCCTCGACGCCCTGCTCGCCCAGGACTACCCCGACTTCGAGATCATCATCAGCGACAACGCCTCCACCGACCGGACCTGGGAGATCTGCCAGCGTTACGCCGCGCGGGACCCCCGGATCCGGCTCTACCGCAACCCGCGCAACTTCGGCGGGCACGTCAACTACGCCCGGGTGGTCGAGTTGGCCCGGGGTGAGCTGTTCAAGTGGGTGGCGTACGACGACGTCTGCCTGCCGGCGTACCTGCGCACCTGCGTGGCGGCGCTGGACGCGGCCGGGCCGCACGCCGTACTCGCCTATCCGCGCACCGTACTGATCGACGAGGCCGGCGAGGTCATCGGCCCGTACGCCGACCGGCTGGACCTGCGCGACCGGCGGGCGTGGCGCCGGGTGGCCCGGGTGGCGAAGAACATCAACCTCTGTCACGCGCACTTCGGGGTGTTCCGGATGTCGGCGCTGCGCCGGACCGGCATGATCCGCCCGTTCCTCTCCTCCGACTACACGCTGATCGCCGAGGTGGCCCGGCTCGGCGAGATCCACGAGGTGGCCGAGCCGCTCTTCCTGCGCCGGATGCACGGCGCCTCCACCCGGCAGGCCAAGGACGCCACCCCGGCCTCGGCACTGGCCTGGTATGCCCAGAGCGGCAGGCGGGTCCGGGCGCCGAGGCTGCGGATGCTCGCCGAGACGCTGCGGACCCTCTCCACCGGTTCCGAGCCGCTCGGCACCCGGCTCAGTTCGGCGGTGGCGTTCCTGGCCACCTGGTGGGCCCGCCGGGTCCGGGTCCGACTCGGCCTGCTGCGCCGCCGGATCACGGTCTGGCTGGGTCGGCTGATCCGGCGGCGTGCCAGCACGGCGAAGGGAAGCGCCTAGGGTGCCCGCGGTCCAGCCCGCCCGGACGGCTCCGGAGCAGCCAGCACGCATCCCGGCAACCGACCCGGGTCCGCCGTCGACGGGCGGCGGTGGCCGGCTGCGCTCGGCGATCGGCTGGTCGTACGTGCTCACCGCCGGCCGGATCGGCTCGTCGATCCTGGTCACCTTCCTGCTGGCCCGGCTGCTCGGCCCGAGCGAGTTCGGCCTGGTGGCGATGGCCACCGTCTACATCACGGTGGCGCAGACGCTGATCCAGCAGGGGCTGGTCTCCGCGATCGTGCAGCGGGACAGACTCACGCCGGAGCACCTGGACGGCGCGTTCGTGGTGCTGATACTGGCCGGGGTGGTGATCGGTGGGCTCGCCGCCGCGGTGAGTCCGCTGTGGGCGCTGGCCAACCGGGCTCCGGAGCTGACCGCGATCTGCGTCGCACTCTCCCCGCTGGTGCTGTTGCAGGGGCTGTCGATCGTGCCCGAGGCGGTGTTGCGCCGGGAACTGCGGTTCCGGGCGGTCGCCATCCGTACCCTGCTCGCCTCGCTGCTCAGCGGCGCCGCCGGGGTGGTGCTGGCGCTGGCCGGCGCGGGCATCTGGGCCCTGGTGGCGCAGCAGTTGGTGAACGCGGCGGTCGGCCTGGTGGTGCTCTGGTGGGTCTGCCCGTGGCGGCCGAGCCGCCGGCCCCGGCTGGCCGGCATCCGGGACCTGCTGGTCTTCTCCGCCCACTCGGCCAACGCCGGGCTGGGCCTGATGCTCAGCTCCAAGGCCGACGTCCTCTTCACCGGGCTGTTCTTCGGGCCGGTGGCGACCGGGATCTACCGGTTGGCGGCCCGGCTGCCGGACATGCTGGTCGACGTCACGGTCCGGTCGCTCCAGCAGGTGGCGCTGCCGTCACTGTCCCGGCTACAGCGGGACCGGGCGGCGCTGGCCGCGCAGCTCAACCAGCTCCAGCACCTCGGTGCGCTGGCCGGGCTGCCGGTGCTCGGCATACTCGCGGCGGCGGCGCATCCGCTGGTCACGCTCCTGGGTCCGCAGTGGGCCGGCACCGAGGTGCCGCTGCGGCTACTCTGCCTCTTCGGCGCCGTCAACGTGTACGGGGTACTGCTCGGCCCGGCACTCCAGGCGATCGGCCAGCCGGGCAAGCTCGCCGCGATCCTCTGGACCCGGGGCGTGCTCGGGGTGGCGACGCTGGCCGCCGTCGGCACCCTCTTCACCGGGTACGGCGACGTGGCCGAGGCGACGGCGGTGGCACTGGCCGGGGTCGGCATGCAGGTCGTGGTGACCGCCCTGGCGGTCTGGGTCACCGTGCGCCGGGCCGCGGGGGCGTCGGTCGCGGCGTTCCTCGCCCCGACGGTGCCGGCGATCCTGGCCGCGGCGGCCGCCGTCCTGGTGCCGCTGGCGGCGGCCCGGGCCGGTCTGGAGGCCGGGCCGGTGGTCGAGTTGCTGGTGCTGGGCGGGGCGGCCGGGCTGGTCGCCGGCGTACTGCTCTGGGCCACCGACGCCCGGCTACGCCGGCTGGTGCTGACCCGACTCCCCCGCCGCCGGGCCGCCGGAAGCGGCGCCACCGGCACCGGCGCCGGATCCTGAGCACCGTCGGACAGCAGGCTGCTCGCACCAGCTCTGCGCGAACGCCGCCAGCACGGCTCGACGCTCGGACTCGGGCAGGACTCCGGCGAACGGTGAGTTCTGCCGCAACTCGACATCGTCAGGGCGCGTCGAGGTCAAGACCGTCAAGACTGACTCCACCCCGGCGTCGAGGACTGCGCTCCAGCGTTCGAGCCACTTCGCCGCCATCCCGTCCGGGTGTACCGAACGTAGCCGTTCGAGGTTCGCCGCCGCCTTCGCCAACACTCCGTCGGGGTCGCTGACCAGACGTCCCGCGACCGCGCGGTGCAGCCACAGCGCCTTGAGTTGATCACGGGTCAACCGGTCCCCGCCCGGTCTGCCACGAGCCGTCGGTTCGCCGATCGCGATCAGGCCGGTGGCGTAGGGCGAAAGAATACGACAGACATTTGCGCGCACGCAGCATCATCCTTTCGCCGAGGATTGTTGATCAGCGCGGCGACCCAGTCGAGAACTGTTTGGACGGTCACCTCTCGAAGGCCATCTTGTAGCGTGTGACGCGTGAATGGCAAGCGAACTATCGGGAGAAACCACCCATCGTCTATTGACTTACCTATGGTCAACAGATAGACGTTTCATCGGAGGCGGCAGGATGTTGCAGAATCGAACGCGGGGAGTGATCAAATGACCGAGGACATGGGTTCGACCGTGCCACGCCGCCAGCTCGGCCGAACGCTCAAGCAGCTCCGCACCGAGGCCGGGGTGACCCTTGACGCGGCGGCCGAGGCCCTGGAGTGCAGCCGGCAGACTCCGGTTCTTCTATGACGCGATGGTGCCGGGCATGCTCCAGACCAGGGACTACGCACTGGCGGTCTACCAGCACCGGTCAACAATGAGCGATGAGGAGCGAGACAGGCTGGTCGAGGTTCGGCTGCAACGACAGTCGCTACTGACCCGACGGTTGCCGTCTGCGCCCGGGCTCGAACTGATCATTCACGAGGCGGCTTTGCTGCGGATCGTGGGCAGCCGCCAGACGATGGCTGGCCAGCTTCGCCATCTGCTGGATGTAGGTGCTCGACCCAACGTCTCGATCCGGGTGCTACCGCTGGCAGCCGGGCTGCACTACGGCGCCGTCGCCGGCACGTTCGTCATGCTCAACTTCCCACCCGGCAACCGGAACACTCCGGAGCCGCCCATCGTCTATTGCGAGTCGCTGACCGGGGCGCTCTATCTCGACCGGCCAAGCGAACTGGCAGCCTACGAAACCGTCTGGGCCGGGCTGACCGCACTCGCCTTGGATGAGGGACAATCGAGGCACATGATCGAGAAAATCGTTGGGGAGGTCCATCATGGTTGACGTGACCGGCGCCCAGTGGCGCAAGAGCACTCGCAGTGGGGACAACGGTGGCGAATGCGTCGAGGTCGCCGACAACCTGGCCGACGTCGTCGCCGTACGCGATACCAAGGACCGGACCGGGCCGGTCCTCGCCTTCGCGCCGTACGCCTGGTCCGCCTTCGTCGCCGGAGTCAAGACCGCCAGCATCGCCCGCTGACCGACCCCTCCAGCCGGTGGCACCCTTCGCCCACCCCCGACGTCGTGGCAGGACTGACGTCACCGGCGGAGTCGACTACGGCACCTGCAGCGCGTTACACGACACCCGACGGAGCTCCGAGCAGGGAACTCGGGCCGTCCCCGGGACCGAGGCCGGTGGGGTGAAGATGATCGCCCTGCCGTTCGCCAGCACCAGTTGGTTCACCGAGTACTGGGCCGCGTCGGTGCCGGTGGGGTTCTCGATGCCGATGGTTGCCGAGTTGCCCAGCTCCCGTCCGGCGTTCAACGCGGTGTAGTTGAAGACGATCTGGCCCCATTCGGAGAGCACCACCTGGAAGCTGATCCGGGCGGAAGGCGCGCCGGAGAGTCCCACGTCCTTCCACTCGACCACGAACTGCCGGTCCGGCGCGGCGCCGAGTACGGCGGTCCGGACCCGGGACTCCGGGTGCATCACCAGGTCGTCCCAGAACGGGTAGAGCGCGGCGTTCGGTGTCGTGGCGTGCGGCAGCGCCCGGTTCGCCGGCCAGGAGCCGCGTGGATCCACGAAGGACAGTACACCGTTGACGTCCACCCACGCCCTGGAGTGGTTCTGCCCGTAGTACGGGAACGGGAACGGCAGCGCCACGGACGCGGTGTCGTTGTCCCCGGCCAACGGCAGCTCGCCGGGGCCGGCCGGCAGGTACGCCCGGCCGGGCTGCGTCGTACACGTGTAGCCGAAGCCGTCCGCGCAGCTACCCGGTGCGCCGTCGTAGCTGGCGGTGTAGCTCGCCGTGGTGGCGGCCGGCGCCGTGATCACGTGGGTCGCGGCGCCCCCGTCCGCCCAGCTCTGGAAGGTGTACGTCGCCGGCCCGAGCCGCTGCGGTCCGGGCGCGCTGACCGTGTTGGTCGAGCCGACGATCACCTGTACGGCGTTCGGGGTGGTGAGGCTCCGCCCGTTGAGGTTGACCCGCAGCCCGGCGGGGCGGGTGGCGAGCTTGAGCTGCACGGTCCTCGGGTCCAGCCGCAGCGTGGTGCTGCCGGTCAGCCCACCGCTGTCGGTGGCGGTCAGCGTCAGCTCCAGATAGGACGGGTACTCGTGGTCCGGGGCGAGGAACGTGCCGGTGGCCACCCCGGTCACCTCGCGGACCGGATGGCTGTGGCAGTTCTCCGGCGTGCTGCAGTGCATGTTGACAAGCGTCCAACGCAGCGCCGAGGCCGGCAGCCGGCCCTGCTCCGGATCGGTGGCCCCGCCGCTGAACGTGACCGTCTGGCCGGTCGCCCAGCGCAGCGCCGCGGTCGGTTGGTCGATCACCGGCACCGGGGCGCTGGTGCCGACCCTGACCTGTACCGTCGCGGTGTCGCTGAGCCCGGCGAAGTCGACCACCCGCAGCCGGGCGGTGTAGGTGCCGACCGAGGGGTACCGGTGGGTCGCGTTCAGCCCGGTCGCGTCCACGGTGCCGTCGCCGGTGAAGTCCCACTGGTATTCCAGGATGTCGCCCGGGTCCGGGTCGGTCGAACCGACGGCGTCGAAGGAAACCGTCAGCGGGGCCCGTCCGCTGGTCGGGGTCGCCTCGGCGACGGCGTGCGGCGGACGGTTGCCGGTGCTGTGGTGGAACCGGCGCACGGTGCCGCCGAGCAGGTCGACGTAGTAGAGGTCGTTCTCCGGGCCGATCCGCAGGTCCACCACGCCGGGCGCGATCGCGAACGGCACGATCCGGCCCGGGTCGGGCAGCCCGTCGGCGCCGCTCCGCATCGCCCAGACGCAGCCCCGGGAGTAGTCGGCGAAGAAGAGCGCCCCGGCGTACGCCGCCGGGTAGCCGCCGCCGCTGGTCGGGTAGAAGGCCACTCCGGCCGGGGAGGAGCCGCCGGTCCGGCAGCCGTCGCCGACCGCGACCTGCTGGCTGTGCTGGTAGGTGTAGTAGGGCGGGATGACCGTGCCGGCGGGCTGGGTGTAGAGGGTCTCGCAGAGCGACAGGTTCGCCGCGTTGTAGCCACCCTGCGGGGCGTTTCCCTCGTAGCACGGCCAGCCGTAGTTGCGGACCGGCCCGACCGCCGGGTCGACCACCCGATTGAGCTCCTCCCAGGTACGCCAGCCGACGTCGCCGAGCCAGATCTCGTTGCTGCCCGGCCGGAACGTCCAGCGGTACGGGTTGCGCAGCCCGTACGCGACGATGCGCCGGTTGTTCGGGTCGCTGCTCGCCGCCAGTGGGTTGTCCGGCAGCGCCGCCCCGGTGGAGGGCGAGATCCGGATCAGCGTGCCGGAGAGCCCCGTCGGGTCGGCCGGGGTACGGATGTCCTGGGAGCGCAGGGCACCGCCCTCGGCGCCCGGGGGCGTCATCGCGGCACCGGCCGGGCCGGGCGGGTCGCCGCACGGGTTCGACGGGGTACCCGCCTGCCCGTAGTCGGTGAAGGTCGCCGACGCCCCGTCGCCGCCGGCCACGTAGAGCGCGCCGTCCGGGCCGAACGCGAGGTCGCCGATCGAGTGGCTCTCGATCTGGTGGCACCAGTCGTGCAGCAGCACCTGCTCGGCGCCGGTCGACACGTCACCGCTGGCCCGGAGCCGGGAGACCCGGGCGCTGGCCCGGCAGGTCCCGATCACCCGGCAGGTGTCGTGGTAGGTCGGTGCGCTGCCGCCGGCCACGCCGTCGTAGGTGTAGCTGAGGTAGACGTACGGGTCGGTGGGGAAGTTCGGGGCCAGGGCCAGGCCGATCAGGCCGAGGTCCTCGTAGTCGTAGACCTTTGGGCGCAGATCGGCGAAGACGGTGGCGGTGTTGTCCGCCAGGCTGTCGAAGACCTTGACGATGCCGCTCTTCTCCGCGACGAAGACCCGGCCGTCCGGCGCGAAGACCAGCTTGGTGGGGCGGGTCAGGCCGGTGTGGACCACCTGCTGGGTGAAGCCGGCCGGGAGCGCCGCCGCGGGTGCGGGTCCGGACGGAGGCAGCCCGACCACGACCGGTACACCCAGCCCGAGTGCCAGGCTCAGTGCCCAGAATCGCCGTACCGCACCGGACATGGCGGCCCTCCCTCCACGGCGCCGCCGAAGGGATCGACGACCGCGCGCTCCAGGATCACCCTCCGTAGCGGGATCGACTGTCGCGAGCTTGACCAGGGCGGTTAGCTGACTGAACATTCCTTAACGGTCGATCGGCTTCCCTGGTCAGCCGTTTGCACGGCGGCTACCCGTAATAGCGGCCCGGAATCGGCGAGCGGCGGCGCTCGCCCCTGACGGCTGCCGGCGGTTGCGTTCCGTCCGGGCGGAAGACCACGGAGGTGTCGTTCGTCAGGACCGGCTGGTTAACCGAGTACGACAGCGCGACCGTACCGGTCCCGTTCTCGATGCCGACCGTCGCCGAGTCGCCCCGCTCCCGCCCGCTGGTGTTCAGGTCCCGGTAGTTGAAGACGATCTCACCGTCCTCCGCGATCACCACCTCGAAGCTGATCCGGGCCGAGGTGGAGCCGTACATGCCGCTGTTGCGCCACTCCACCACGAACCGGCGGTCCGGCGCGGTACCCGTCACCGCGGTCCGGACGCTGGAGTCCGCCCGGACCCAGAGGTCGTCCCAGAACGGGTAGAGCACCGCGTTCGGCGCCGCGGCCGCCGGCAGCGCCGTGTTGGTCGGCTGCGACCCGCCCGGGTCGGTGAAGGAGACGAACCCGTTCGAGGAGACCCATGCGGTGCTGTGCCGCTGTCCGAAGAACGGCACCGCGAACGGCAGCGCCACCTGGGTCACCGCGTCGTCGCCGGCCAGCGACAACACGGTGGTCTCCGCCGCGCGCCAGGGCCGGCCGGTCTCGGTGCGGCAGGTGTAACCGGGCACGGCGCCGCAGCCGACCGCACCGGCGTACGTCGCCGTGTAGGTGGCCGCCGTCGCCGGTGCGGTCACGACGTGGGTCGCCGCCCCGTTGTCGGACCAGCCGGTGAAGGAGTACGCCGTGCCACCGGCCGTCTGCGGGCTCGGCGCGCTGATCGTGTTGGTCGAGCCGACGATCACGGTACGGGTGAACGGGGTCATCCCGGTGATCGCGCCGACCGTCAGTTGGAGCCCGGGCGGGTTGCTGGCGAGGGTGAGGTCGACGGTCCGGGGATCGAGCCGGCGTACCACCGTGTTCGACAGGCCCTGCCCGTCGGTGGCGGTCAACTCCAACTCCAGGTAGGACGGGTACTCGTGGTCCGGCGCGACGAAGGAGCCGGACGCCACCCCGGCCCACTCCTGGAGGTGGTGGGTGTGGCAGTTGCCGACCGACTCGCAGTGCTCCATCCGCAGCCGCCAGTGCAGCGCGGAGGCCGGCAGGGTGCCCTGCTGCGGGTCGGTGCCCCGACCGGCGAAGCTCAGTGTGTCGCCGACCTGCCAGGTGGTGCCGACCGTCGGGCTGTCCAGCAGGGCGGTCGGGGCGGCGTTGCCGGGCTGGATCTCCACGGTGCTGCTCGCCGAGGCGCCGAGGGTGTCGGTGACGGTCAGCGTCGCGGTGTGGCTGCCGGCGGTCGGATAGCGGAAGGTGGCGGTCGGTGTGGTGGCGTCGACCGTACCGTCGCTGGTGAAGTCCCACCGGTAGCTGAGCCGGCCGGCGTCGGCCGGGTCCGGGTCGGTCGAGGCGGTGCCGTCGAAGGTCACGTCGAGCGGGGTGGGGCCGCTGGTCGGGGTCGCGTGGATCACCGCGGTTGGCGGCTGGTTGCCCGGGAAGTACCGGATCCGGCGTACGGTGCCGCCGGTCAGGTCGGCGTAGTAGAGCTCACCGCCCGGGCCGATCGCCAGGTCGGCCGGGCCGGCGGCGGCCTGGCCGAACGCCTGGATGTTGGTCGGGTCGGGCAGCCCGCCGGGAGTGCTCGGGCGCATCGCCCAGATGCAGCCGCGCGAGTAGTCGGCGAAGAAGAGCGCCCCCGCGTACGCCGCCGGGTAGCTGCCGCCGCTGCCCGGATAGAACGCGAGCCCGGAGACGGCGTCCCCGCCGGAACCGCAGTTCTCCCCCGGCACCACTGCCGAGGCGTGGTTGTAGGTGTAGTACGGCGCGGTCTGCCCGGCCCCGCTGTACAGCGTCTCGCAGAGGTTCAGGTTGGCATTGTCGTAGCTGGCCATCCGGGCGGCGCCCTCGTAGCAGGGCCAGCCGAAGTTGGTGACCCGCGCCGTCGGGTCGACGATCCGGTCGATCTCCTCCCAGGTACGCCAGCCGACGTCGCCGAGCCAGATCTCGTTGGTACCCGGGCGGATGGTGAACCGGAACGGGTTACGGGTGCCGTGCCCGACGATCCGCCGGGTGTTCGGGTCGGCGGCGCCGATCGCCGGGTTGCCCGGCGCCGCCGCACCGGTCGCCGGGTCGAGCCGCAGCACCGCGCCGTCCAGGCCGGTCGGGTCGGCGCCGCTGCGGACGTCCTGGGCACGCAGCGCCCCGCCCTCGGCGGTCGGCGGCCGCATGGTGCCGCCGGGCGGATCGCCGCACGGGTTGGCCGGGTTGCCCAACTGACCGTAGTCGGTGGCGCTGAAACTGGCCCCGTCGCCGGCCGTGGCATAGAGCATGCCGTCGGCACCGAACCGCAGGTCCCCGACGGAGTGGCTGGGGTACTGCTGGCACCAGTCGGAGATCAGCACCTGCTCGGCACCGGTCATCACGTCGCCGCTGGCCCGCAGCCGGGAGAGCCGGCCGGTGACCACGCAGCGGCCGTCGTTGGCGTCGCCGCAGGTGTCGTTCCACACCGGAGCGGTCTGTCCGGGGGGCGCGTCGTAGGTGTAGAGCACGTAGACCCACGGGTTCGCCGGGAAGTCGGCCGGCAGGGCCAGCCCGAGCAGGCCGCGGTCCCACTGGTTGTGCACGTTGGTGGAGAGGTCGGCGAAGACGGTCGGGGTGGTGTCGGCGAGGTCCTCGTAGACCTTGATCCGGCCGCCCTTCTCGGCGACGAAGATCCGCCCGTCCGGGGCGAACTCGATGTTCGTCGGCTGGAGCAGCCCGCTGAACACCACCTGCTCCTGGAACCCGGTCGGCAGCGTCACCGCCGCCGCCGCGGTTCCGCGCAGCGGCGTCAGGACGCTCGCCAGCAGTGCCAATACCAGTCCCAGGCGCAAGCCCTGCCGCAACCGCATGACGCAACGTCCTCCCCACCCGGCGAGCGACAGTTCCGACCGACTCTGAACCGCGCTCACCTTTGCCGGCACAGAGTAGTTTCCGGCGCCACACCCGCCACCCGGCTGCGTCTAATCGCGAATCAGGACGAAGATCATTGAAACCCCGCTTCCCCGACGATTCGCGTCCGATGCCGCCGAACTGCTGCTGACCAGCTCCTGAACTGGTGTTTCATCCCCGGTACGCGGATGAGCGAGTGAAGGAACAATCGTACGATCGGTCGTGACCTTGTAAGTAACTCGACACATCCGCCAATCCACGGTCCTTGCCCGGACCGGGCCGGTAGAGCAATGTCTTGGTAGGCACCGGGCGGGTGGCGGGACAGTCCGGGAGCAGGCTCATTTCGGGTCGCGGCGAATTCGCATACACCGCGACCTTCCATCGAAAACGTCGTCCGAGCTGCGCGGATGGGAGTTAGAGATGGCTGATCAACGCCCCCACGTGGTCATCGTGGTGGTAAATCTGCCAGCCGAGCGGGACCGTCGGGTGATCCGGGAGTGCCAGGCGCTGGAGGCGGCCGGCTACCGGGCGTCGGTGATCTGCCCACGGGGACCGCGACGGCTCACGGTGCTACCCGGCACCACCGCCACCAGGATCCACTCGTTCCCCCAACCACTGGCGGGCAAGGGAGTGCTCTCCTTCGCCGCCGAGTTCGCCTGGGCGCTGATCGCCGTCGCCACCCGGCTGCTCGGGCTGATGCTGCGGACCCGGGTCGACGCCGTCCAGGCGTGCAACCCGCCGGACGTCTTCTGGCTGGTCGGGCTCCTGATGCGGGCCCTCGGGCGCCCCTTCGTCTTCGACCACCACGACCTGAGCCCGGAACTCTACGAGTGCAAGGCGGGCCAACCCCGGCCGAGCGTGCTGTGGATGCTCCGACTCTTCGAACGGCTCTCCTGGCGTACCGCCACCGCCGTGGTCGCCACCAACGAGTCGTTCCGGGAACTGGCGCTGCGCCGGGGCGGCTGCCCGCCGGAGAAGGTGGTGGTGGTGCGCAACGGGCCGGCGCTGGCGGAGGTGCGACACGGCGACGGCCCGACGACCGACGATCACCGGCAGAAGATCGTCTACGTCGGCGTGATCAACCCGCAGGACAACGTCGAGGCCACCGTGCTGGCCGCCGAGCGGCTGGCCGGGCTGCGCGGCACCGACGACTGGGAACTGGTGGTCGCCGGGGACGGCGAGAGCATGCCGGAGCTGCGCCGGCTGGCCACCGAGCGCGGGGTGGACGACATCGTGCGGTTCACCGGCTGGCTGGAGGCCGACGAGGTCGACGCGCTGCTCTGCTCCGCCTCGGTCGCCATCCAGCCGGACCGGCCGAGCCGGATGGCGCAGATGTACACGATGGCCAAGACGGTGGAGTACGTCGCCCGGGGCGTACCGGTGGTCGCGGTCGACATGTTGGAGACCCGACGTACCGCCGAGGCGGCCGCGAGCTACGTGGAGACCGGCAGCCCGGACGAATTCGCCAAGGCCATCGACCAGCTTCTCAGCGACGAACGCGCCCGAGCCGCGATGAGTGCCACCGGAAGGCAGCGGTTCGTCGATGAACTCGCCTGGGACCACCAGGTGAAGTCGTACATCCGACTGTGGGATCGATTGCTCCGCGGGTCACCCAGCGACTACAACGAGGTTTCACACGGTAACGGGGCCGATGCCGCGCGTCTGCCGATCTGACCACCCGCACGCACTTCCGCGCCTTTCGAAAGGGCCGCCCGATGGACCTTCTCGACCTGCTGAAGCTCATGTTTCGGCGGTGGTACGTCTCGGCTCCGATCGTCGTCGTGACGCTCGGCGCGGCACTCGCGTTCGGACTGGCGATCCAGCCCGAGTACAAGACCGAGGTCGCGATCCTGCTCGTGCCACCGACCACCGCGACGGCGGCCCCGGCCCCGGACGCGACACCCCGGCCGGGCAACCCGTGGCTGCGCATCGGTGAGAACGCGATGGCCCAGGCCGTGCAGATCTCCACCTCGGCGCACGACGCCCGGACCAGGATCGCGGCCGCCGGTGGCGACCCCGACTACGAGGTCGGACTGGTGAACCGCAGCTCGATCCTGACCGTGGCGGTGACGGCGGCGAGCCACGACAGCGCACGGAAGACCGTCGAGGCGGTGACCCGGCTGATCCACGACGAGGTCGCCGGGCAGCAGGCGCCGTACCAGCCCAACCCGGGCGAGCAGATCACCACCGAGGTGCTGGATCCCGGGCTGAACATCGTGCAGTCCCGCTCCAACGTGCTGCGGGCACAGGTCGTGATCACCGCGATCGGCCTCCTGCTGGCCGCCGTCGGTGCCGTGGTCTGCGACGCGGTGGCCCGGCGCCGGGCGAGCGCCCGGCTCGGCCAGCGCCGGGATGCGCGTACCCCGGTGGCCTGGAACGCCGGCCAGGCGGTCGTCAGCCCGCCGCGACCGGCGCCGGTCTCGCCGGCTCCGGTGACCCGGGCCGCGCCGCTCGCCCCCGGTCCCGGCCGCGAGCCGACCCAGTCCCTCTCCCGGCGCGCCGCGCCCGACCCCGACGACCGGACCCCGGCGCATCCGGTCGACGACCGCCGCCCCAGCTCACCGACCGCGCCCGGCGGCGAGGAGACGGTCCTGCTCACCGCCCCTGCCCGGCACGTCGTGGACGATCCGAACCGATGATCCGCGGGAAGCCCACGAGCGCCGGCTGACGGCGCACGGACGAGACGAGCGACGTGCCGACCTACTTATCCGCGCGGCGGTCCGACACCGTGTACGACGGCATCACCCCCGCCGTACACCACTTCCCGGACGCCACCGCAGCGGTGATCGCGTCGGTCATGCTCGCCTACCTGCTTCCCTTCCGGCTGGTCTTCCCGCCGCTGAGCGACCTGGGCAAGCCGGGACTGATGGTCGGGTTCGGCCTGCTGGTCTGGTGGGCGCTGAGCCGGCTGCACCCCAGCCTGGTCACCCGGGGCCAGCAGCCGATGCGCTGGGCGATCGCGATCTACCTGGTCACCCTCTTCCTCTCCTACGTCGCCGGGCAGGGCCGCGGGATGCCGGTGCTGGAGGCGAACGGCGCCGAGCGGACCCTGCTGATGGCGCTCGCCGGGGCCGGGATCCTGCTCGCGGTCGCCGACGGGGTGCTGACCCGGGAGCGCGTCGACAAGGTGCTGCGCTGGTTCTGCTGGGGTGCCACCTTCATGGCGCTCGTCGCGCTGGTGCAGTTCGTGACCCGGATCGACCTGACCACGTACCTGAAGCTGCCGCCGCTGCTCACCTTCCACAAGGAGGTGGTCGGGTTCCGCGATCGGGGCGGCGACGGGCTGGTCCGGGTCGCCGGCACCGCCGGGCACTACATCGAGTTCAGCGTGCTGATGGTGATCGGCCTGGTGGTGGCGATCCACTTCGCCCGGTTCTCGTCGACCCGGCGGGACCGGCAGATCTACGGCGCGCTGGCGATGCTCCAGGCCGCCGTCATCCCGATCTCGCTCTCCCGCACCGGCGTACTCGCCCTCGGCGCCGCGATCCTGCTCTTCGTCCTGGTCTGGCCGCTGCGTACCACCTTCAACGTGCTGGTGGTCGGCGCCTTCCTGACCGCCCTGATCCAGGTCGCCCGGCCCGGCCTGCTGGCCGCGATCAAGTCCCTGCTGCTCGCCGGGGAGAGCGATCCCAGCGTGCAGGCCCGGGTGGAGGACTACGACTACGTGACCCCGTTCATCCAGGAACGGCCCTGGCTGGGACGGGGGGTCGGCACCTTCCTGCCGGAGCTCTACCAACTGCTGGACAACCAGTGGCTGACCACCCTGGTGCAGGGCGGCATCATCGGGGTGGTCGGGCTCGCCGTCTTCTTCCTCTCCGGAGTGGTGGTCGCCGGCCGGGTACGCCGGTTCGCCCGTACCGAACGGGACCGCGACCTGGCCGCGGTGCTGGCGGTGGCGATCGGGGTGGCCGGCGTGTCCGGGTTCACCTTTGACTCGATGTACTTCACGACGTTCTTCATCACGGTGCACGTACTGCTCGGCCTGACCGGGGCGATGTGGCGGCTGACCAGGGCGGAACGCACCAACCGGATCGAGTCGGGCCGTCCGGGCCGGCAGCCCGACGGGGCCGGACCGGTGCCGGCGACGACGCAGGCATGACGGAGCGGGGCGTGAGCCGCGGCCAGCTCCGGGAACCCGAGCGGAGGCAGGCGATCGGATGACCGGCGACGGTGGGATCGACATCCTCATGATCACGTACGACCGGCCGGAGTACGTCCGGCTGTCGCTGCCGCACCTGCTCGACACCTGCCCGGCGGACGCCCGGGTGTGGCTCTGGCACAACGGCACCGACCGGCCGACCCTGGAGGCGGTCGAGGAACTCCGGCACCACCCCCGGGTGCACCGCTTCCGGTGCAGCCCGGTCAACGCCGGGCTGACCGAGCCCACCAACTGGCTCTGGGCCGGGGCGACCGGCTCGTACCTGAGCAAGGTGGACGACGACTGCCTGCCCGATCCCGACTGGCTGACCGTCCTGCGCAGGGCGCACCGGGACGTGCCGGGGTTCGGCGTGATCGGCACCTGGCGCTTCCCACCGGAGGACGTCGACGAGGCGCTGGTGGCGACGAAGCTGGCCGATTATCCGAACGGGCACCGACTGTTCCGCAACCACTGGGTGCAGGGCAGCGGCTATCTGATGAAGCGCGAGACGCTGGACCAGGTCGGCCCGCTGGCCGGCGGCGAGACCTTCACCGCCTGGTGCCTGCGGGCCGCCCGGCTCGGCTGGCTGAACGGCTGGTACCACCCGTTCCTGCCCGAGGACCACATGGACGATCCGCGCAGCCCACACACCATCTACCGCACCGACGCCGACTTTCTGGCCCGCCGGCCGCTGTCGGCCCGGCGTACCGGGGTGACGACGGTGGCCGAGTGGACGCAGCAGATGCGCCACTCGGCCCGGGTGGTCCAGGCCGCCCCGCTCGACCTGCGGGAATACCAGGGCTGGCGGCTGCGCCGACGCAACGCCACCCGGAGGATCCGCCTCGCGCTGACCGGGCGGGCGCCGTGGTGACCACGGTGGTCGTGGCCGCACACGACGAGGCGGCGGTGCTCGGCCGGAACCTACGGACCCTGCTCGCCGACGCCGAGCCGGGCGAGTTCGAGGTGGTCGTGGTGGCGAACGGCTGCACCGACGCCACGGCGGCGGTGGCCCGCTCGGTGCCCGGGGTCGTGGTGCGGGAGCTGCCCGAGCCGGGCAAGCCGGCCGCGCTGAACGCCGGGGACGAGGCGGTGCACGGCTTCCCCCGGATCTACCTCGACGCCGACATCGCACTCGACACCGCCGGGGCCCGCGCGTTGGCCGCGGCGGTCGCCGTACCGGGGACCCTGGCCGCCGCGCCGCGCCGCCGGCTGGACACCGTCGGGCGGCCCCTGCTGGTACGCGCCTACTACGCGATCAACGGACGGCATCCGGCGTACCGGAACGCGCTCTTCGGCCGGGGTGCGATCGCGCTGTCGGCGGCCGGCTGGGCCCGGTTCGACCGCTTTCCCGACGTGGTCGCGGACGACCTCTTCCTGGACGGACAGTTCACCGAGGCGGAGAAGCGGGAGGTCGCCGGGGTGGCGACCGTGGTGGCCACCCCGCGGCGCACCGCCGACCTGCTGCGCCGGCTCGGCCGGGTCCGGGCCGGCAACGCCAGCCTGCGCGCCGCCGACGGCCGGGTACGCCGGGCCCGCCGTACCTCCTGGCTGGTCGACGTGGTGCTGCCCCGGCCGTGGCTGCTGCCGGCCGGTCTCTGCTACGTCGGGTTGACCGTGCTGGCCGCGGTGGCGGCCCGGCGCCCGGCGGTCCGGAACGGGTGGGGGCGCGACGAGTCCAGCCGGAGCCCTTCGGCGGCCGGCGGCGTCACCGGAGCGGCACCGTGACGCCGGCGGTGAGCGTCGTCGTGGTCTCCTACCAGACCCGCGAGTTGATCCTGACCGCGCTCGCCACGCTGCGCACCGCCTGCCCGGATGAGCCGTACGAGGTGCTCGTGGTCGACAACGCCTCGACGGACGGGTCGGCGGCGGCGGTCGCGGCGGCCTTCCCGGAGGCCCGGGTGGTCCGGCTGGCCCGCAACGTCGGCTTCGGCCGGGCGGTCAACGTCGGCGCGTCCCGGGCCCGGGGCGACTGGCTGCTGCTGCTGAACCCGGACACCGAACCGGTCGGCAACCTCATCGGGGAGCTGCTGGCGTTCACCCGGGCCCGGCCCGGACACGGCATCTACGTAGGCCGCACCCTCGGGGCGGACGGCAGCGACGACGGCCACTCGGTCTTCGGCCCGCCCTCGCTCTGGACGCTGACCTGCTTCGCCACCGGACTGTCGAAGCTGTTCCCCCGGTCCCGGCTCTTCAACCGGGAGGCGCTGCCCTGGCTGGACCGCTCCGCGCCGGTCCGGGTGCCGGCCGCCTCCGGCTGCCTGCTGCTGGTCCGGCGGTCCCTCTTCGACCAGTTGGGCGGCTTCACCCCGGACTACTTCATGTACTGCGAGGATCTCGACCTATGCCTGCGGGCGGCCGAGATCGGCGCCCGCCCGGTGCTGGTACCGGCGGCCCGGGTGCTGCACGTCGGCGGGGCCGCCTCGACCAGCGCGGGCAAGCGGGTGATGCTGCTGCGCGGCCAGGTCACCTTCCAGCGGCTGCGCTGGTCGCCCGCCCGGGCGGCGCTGGGCCGGACGCTGCTGCGGATCGGCATCGCCGCCCGGGCGACCGCGGCCCGGCTGACCGGTCGGGCCGGCTACTGGCGCGAGGTGTGGCGGCAGCGCCGGACCTGGCTGACCGGTTGGCCATCGGCGGCCGGCCTGCCCCCGGTCGAGGTCACCGAACCGGTACCACCCGCGCCGCGCGGCACTCCCGACACCGACGGCTGAGCCCGCTCGGACACGGCTCGATCCGCCCAGGCAGCAACGCGGAGAGCCCGCTCAGCCCCACTGCTCGTCCGGCGTCGGCAGGTCGGCGAAGGCCGCCACCGTCCGGTCGGCGTACGCGCTGGCGTCACCGGTCTCCATCGGCCCGTCCCACCGCGACGGCAGCGGTACCGGTACCGCCGGGTTCACCCGCCGGACCACCTCGTCGAGGACGGTCTCGGCGTCGCCGACCCAGAGGTGCTTGGCTCCCGGCACGCCGATCACCTCGGCCTGGGGCACGACCGCGAAGCGTCGACGGGCCTCCTCCGGGCGCAGGTAGTCGTCGAACTCCGGGACCAGCGCGGTCAGCGGCTTGCCGGCCCTCGCCCACTGCGCCAGGTCGGCGTCGGTGCTGCTGCGCAGCGGCGGAGAGAGCAGGATCGCACCGGCGATCACCGGGTCGCAGCCGTGCCGCAGGGTCAGGTCGGTCCCGAACGACCAGCCCAGCAACCAGATCTCCGGCAGGTCGGCGAACTCGGCGTACTCGATCGCGGCCGCGACGTCGTACCGCTCGGCGTCACCGCCGTCGAAGGTCCCCTCACTGGTGCCGCGTACGCTGCTGGTGCCCCGGGTGTTGAAACGCAGTACCGCGAGGTCGGCCAGGGCCGGCAGCCGCCAGGCGGCCTTACGGAACACGTGACTGTCCATCATCCCGCCGTGCGTGGGGAGCGGGTGCAGGCAGACCAGGGTGGCGACCGGCTCGCGGTCGGCGGGGAGGGCCAGCTCGCCGACCAGCCGCAGGCCGTCGGCGGTGTGCAGCTCGATCTCCTCCCGGCGGGCGGGCAGGATGCTTGCGGCGCGGATGGCTGTACTCACAGGGATCAGTCTTACCCGCTCCGGCGGTACCGGGCACCGAACCCGGGACAGCGTGACGAAGATCCCTCGGATCGGGCGCCGGTCACCCGTACCGGGGGGCGCTGCGCGAGCGTTCCACACCCGGGCCGCGCCGGTCCCGGGCGCGCCAGCAGCCGGTGTGCCAGTGCCGCCGGTCGGTGAGGTCGCCCTGCCCGTCGGCCGGCCAGGCCACCAGGTGGGCCACCCCGGGTCGGATCTCCTGGACGCAGCCGGGACAGCGGTACGTCTTGGTCGCCGCGCTGCCAGGGATGTTGCGTACCTGCCACTCGCCGTCCCGCCAGGTCTGCACCGAGCCGACCCCGCGCTCCAGCCGGGTGCGGTCCAGCGGCGGGGTCTCCGCTGGCCGTGGGCGGTTCCGACGCGGGCTCACGTCTTCCAGGGTACGCAGCCTGCCGTCGAACCGATCAAGGCGACCGAGGGCGCGGCCGATCGCACCCATCTGACAGGAAGTAACTGTCAGATCACGGTCGGCAATCGTAATGGCTTCGCAAAATGGGGTTAACCTTCCTGAACATCCTCTCGGCGGTCAATCCGGAACTTCGGCACGAGGAGGGCGTCATGTGGGGCAGGCGCATCGGCACGTCGATCGTGTTGGCAACGGTGGCCGTGGCCGGCGGCACCGCACCGGCCGCCCGGGCGGCCGCGCCAGGTGAGCCGATCCTGGCGGACTTCAACAACGACGGCGTCCAGGACCGGGCGGTCCTGGGAGCCATCCATCCCAACCTCTGCTCGCTGGTCATCCAGCACGGCTCCGCACCCGGGGTCTACCTGCCGCCGATCGCGCACACCTACGAACGGCCCGGCGGCCCCATCGGCACCGACTGCCCGGACATCGGCACCGCCTTCGACGCCGACGACGACCAGTTCAAGGAGCTCTGGCTCGCCTGGAGCGTCGCCGTGCCGCCCGGTCTCAGCTACAACCGGCTCGTCATCGACCACAACTTCCGGTCGATCACCACGTACACCTCGCCGCAGGCCACCCCGCGCCATCTCGGCACCGCCGACTTCGGCGGCGACGGCGTCGCCTCGCCCTGGAGCATCGGCCCGGGCGGCTACTACACCAGCCAGGTGATCGACGGCGTCGTCAGCCCCGGCCTCGCGAACTGGTGCTCGACGGACACGCCGACGGTCCAGCACGCCGACCTGAACCTGGACCAGCGGATGGACAGCATCGTGGCGTACACCGACGCCTGCGCGGACGGCAGCAGCGGCGTGGTGGTACTGCTGGCCACCGGCGAGGTCCAACAACTCCAGCTCGACCCCACCGGTGCACAGAGCTGGCGGACGCAGGTCAGCGAGATGAGCGGAGACCGCCTCGCCGACATCAGAACCCAGAACCTGAGCACCGGGACGGTCGAGTACTACTTCGGCAGCGAAACCGGCACCCTGGTCAGGGGCCCCGACGCGAACACCGACCGCGTCGGGTTGACCAGCGTGAAGCCGCTGGCGATCGACGTACTGGCCAACGACTACGCGGCCCTGCAGACCCGGGTCGTGGTCACGGTCCCGCCGAGGTACGGCACCACGCAGGTGCTGACCGACCGGCGGGTCCTCTACCGGCCGCACCCGCAGCACGGGCGTACCGACCGGTTCACCTATCAGCTCCAGCGGCATGACCGGAGAAGCACCGCGGTGGTCACCGTCATCTTCCCGCCGGACGAGCCCCGCTGAGCCGCTTTCACCGTCGATCCCGCCCGACCGGACCGGTCGGGTCAGCCCGGTGCGCTGCGTGGCCCGGACGTCAGCGCCCGGCCCGTCCGCGACGACATGCCGCAAGCCCGCTGTCAGATCACGGTCAGCATCGGTCAATACCACCAGAATCGGTCTAGCGTCCCAAATGTGGGTTGGTCCGAAGGACCCGCTAAAGCACTACATAGGGGGAGCACTATGTGGAGCAGACGCCCAGGTGCGGCGATCGCCGTGCTCGCGGTCGGCGACCCGGGCGTTGCGGAGGCCACTCCCGACCGCCCAGCCGCCGTGGTGAACCCCGGTCGCCGCCACCGGGCGGGCGAGCCGGACGGACACGCCCCGGCCAGCGTCCACTGCCGCATCCCAAACCGCGCCGGCGCGCACACTTCGAGGTAGCTGGGAGGCGCCATGTGGCGCAGACGTACCGCCATGTCGTTGGTAATCGGGATCATGATCGCGATCGGCGGCGTCGCCGGATCGGCCCCGGCGCCGGTCTGGGCCGCCGGCCGCGGCGACCAGGTTCTCGGCGACGTCAACGGGGACGGCTTCACCGACCGGGTCACGCTGGGCCTGGTGCGGCCCGACCTCTGCTCGGTGATCGTGGAGTACGGCACCGCCTCCGGCGAGTACCGGCTGCCGGTGGCCTTCGTCTACCTCCGGCCCGGCGGCACCGGCATGGGCACCCGCTGTCCCGAGCTGGGCGTCGCCGTCGACCTGGACGCGGACCGGACCGAGGAACTGGTGGTGGCCTGGTATCCGGGCCCGCCACCGACCGTGCCGTACAACCTGATGGTGCTGGACACCTCGTTCCAGCCGTCGTTCGGGCTCGTCTCGGCGATCTTCGCGCCGTACTACCTCGGCACCGCCGACTTCAACGGGGACGGGCGGGAGGACGTGTACTCGGTCACCGACCAGGGCCAGGGCATCGAGACGTACCTGAACCTGGGCAACGGAACACTGACCCAGGGACCGGCGGGCTGGTGCGCGCGTCCGCTCGATTACGAGCTGACGGACTTCGACCTCGACGGTGCGACCGACATGGTCAACAGCTACACCGAGCGCTGCATGTCGCCGACGCCGATCAGCGGGGTCGCGGTGGTGCTCGACGACGGCACGCCCCAGGAGCTCCAGCGCGACCCGATCGGCGTGGAGACCTGGATCACCCGGGTGGTCGACGCCAACGGCGACCAGATACCGGACATCCGCACCGAGTCCCGGCTCACCGGTGTGGTCGAACACTTCATCGGTATCGCGGGCGGCCGGTTCGTCCGGGCGCCGAAGGCGAACACCGACTCCGTCACGCTCACCGGCACCAAGGCCGTGACGATCTACGTGCTCGACAACGACCAGGCGACCAGCCAGGTGCGGGTCACCATCACGAATCCGCCCCGGTACGGCACCGCCCGGGTGATCAGCGGTGGCCGGATCATCTACACACCTCGGGCGAACCACGGCGTTACCGACCGGTTCACGTACCAACTCACCGAGGACGACCGACGGAGCAGCGCGGTGGTGTACCTGCGGTTCACCGGATAGCTCGGCTCCCGACGGGTCCGCGAACCTGAGGAGGGCCGCCATGAGGAGCAGGCGGATCGCCACTGCCACCACGCTGGTAACCGCCGCGACAGCCGTCTGGGCGGGTGCGGGATCACCGGACGCCACCGCCGGCGGCCCGGGAGAGGCCATCGTCGCCGACGTGAACGGAGACGGCCGGCCGGACCGGGTGGTGCTCGGTCTCGCCGTCGGGCCCACCGGGACCCGCTGCCACCTGGCGGTCAGCCTGGGGCTGCCCGGAGGTGACTTCGGCACGCCGCAGACGTACGTGTTCCTGACCCTGCCGGCGGACGAGCCGAACTGTCCGGACATGGAGGTAGGGCTCGACCTCGACGCCGACCCGGCGGCCGAGCTCGCGCTGACCTGGTCCGCCGGCCCGCCGACGACGGTCGACAACACACTGCTGGTGCTGGACGACTTCGCGGTCTCGGCCGGTTTCGACACCATCTTCCAGCCCAGCTTCATCGGCACGGCCGACTTCGACGGGGACGGCCGACAGGACGTCTACGAGTGGACCGACCAGGGCGAGGGCTTCGCCACCTACCTCGCCACCGGACTCGGAACCCTGGTGCCGGGCCCGGTACGGCACTGTTCCGGTCCGCTCACCCACCGGCTCGCCGACTTCGACCGCGACGACGCGATGGACGTGGTGATCGCGTACATCGAGGGTTGCGCCGACTATTTCAGCGGCGTGGTGGTGGTCCGGGACGACAGCAGCCAACTCCACCTGCACACCGACGTGGAGGGCTTCGCGAGCTGGACGGTGGAGACCGGCGACGCCAACAGCGACGGCCTGGTCGACGTGATCACACACAACGAGCTGACCGACGAGACGACGACCTTCATCGGTCTCGGCAACGGCGACTTCGTCAGATCGCCCGTCGCGATCCGGGACTACCCGACGGTCCCCGGAAACAAGGCGACCGGCATCCGGGTGGTCGCCAACGACTACGCCAGCAACCGGGCCAAGGTCAGTATCTGGACGCCGCCCCGGTACGGCACGGTGAAGGTCACCACCGACGGGACCGTCATCTACACCCCGAACCCGGTACACGGCCGGAGTGACAGGTTCGTCTACCGGCTCAGCGAGGACGGCAGGACCAGCAACGCCACGGTCAGCCTCAAGATCATCGACTGAGCCGCCGGAACACCCTCCGAAGCGGGGCGCCGAGTCAGACCGCGAGGTGGATCGCCACGCCACGCCCGAAGTCGAGCCCCGGCTACCCCGAATCGACCCTTTCAAACGGAATGTCGGGTTGCTGTCAGCACATGAGTGATAACGATGAGTGCAACTAGTCTCCACATGGGAACCAGTCCGCCTCCTCGGCGGCTGGCCAGCCGCCGAGGAGGCGCTCATGTGGGGTCGACGCACCGCCATCGTCGCCGTCGTGGCGGCCACCACCGTCATCGGCCTGGCCGTTGGACCGGCCCGGGCCGGCTGGCAGGACGAACCGATCATCGCGGACGTGAACGGCGACGGCCGCCCGGACCGCAACATCCTCGGCGTGGTGACCGGCACGTCGAGTTGCGCGGTCCGGGTCGAACTCGGCCTCGCCGCCGGCGGCTACGGGCCGGCACACTCCTATCCGTTCCTGCCGTCGGCGGAGTACTGCCCGGACATGGGGGTGGGGCTCAACCTCGACGGCGACGCCGCGGACGAACTCGCGGTCACCTGGTTCGCCGGCCCACCGCCGTCGGTCAGCGGCACCCTGCTGGTGCTGGACAACTTCGCGGTCTCGGCCGGTTTCGACACCATCGACCAGCCCAGCTACATCGGCACGGCCGACTTCAACGGCGACGGCCGGCAGGACGTCTACGAATGGACCGACCAGGGCGAGGGCTTCACCACCTACCTCAACACCGGCACCGGAAGGCTGGTCCCCGGCCCGGTCCGGTACTGCTCCGGCCGGCCGCAGTTCCACCTCGCCGACTTCGACGCCGACGGGGCGATGGACGTGACGATCGCCTACGCCGAGGGGTGCGGTGCCTACTTCACCGGTGTCGTGGTGGTGCTCGACAACGGCACGGTGGTGAACCTGCACGGCGACGCCGACGGTGACGACCTCTGGACGGTGGCGGTGGCGGACGTGAACGGCGACGGCACCCTCGACGTGGTCACCACCAGCGACATGACCGGGGTGCAGAGCGCCTTCATCGGCACCGGCACCGGCACCTTCGTCCCGGCCCCGACGGCGATCCGGGACAATCCACGGGTCAGCGCGGCACGGGCGACCGGGATCGAGGTACTCGCCAACGACTTCGTCACCGGCCGCACCCGGCTCACCATCGTCACTCCGCCGGCACACGGGACCGTGCAGGTCACCACCGCCCGGACGGTCATCTACCGGCCGTACCCGCAGCAGCGGGCCACCTCCGACCGGTTCGTCTACCGGCTCACGGACTTCGGCCGGACCAGCAACGCCGCCGTCAGCCTCCGGTTCATCCGCTGACCAGCCGCCGCGATCATCCGCTGACGGGCCCGCGGCTCAGCCGGTGACGCCTCGGCCGGCGGCCTCCTCGCGGAACCGCCGGCCGGCGGTGACCAACTGCTCCAGCAGGGGCGCCGGGGCGAGCCCCGGTTCCCGGGATTCCCGGTACAGCGACCGCTGGACCCGCAGCGCCAGCTCCGGGCCGATCGTGTCGAGCATCTCGAACGGCCCAGACGGATAGCCGCAGCCGAGCGTCATCGCGTGATCGATGTCGTCCACCGTCGCGTACGACGCCTCCAGCATCCGCACCGCGTCGTTCAGGTACGGGAAGAGCAGCGCCCGCACCACGAAGCCGGCCCGGTCCCCGCAGACCACTCCGGTCCGGCCCAGCGCGGCGCAGACCGCCCGGGCGGTGGCGACCGCCTCCGGCGAGGAGCGGACGGTCCGCACGATCTCCACCACCGCCCCGGCCCGGGTCGGGGCGGGCAGGTGCAGCCCGACCACCTGGGCCGGGCGCCGGGCGGCCATCGCGATGTCGATCACCGGCAGCGTTCCGGTGGTGGTGGCGAGCAGGGTCTCCGGCTTGCATACCTCGGCCAGCTCGGCGAAGAGGTCCCGCTTGACCGACAGCTCCTCGGCCACCGCCTCCACCACCAGGTCGACGTCGGCCAGCCCGGCCAGCCCGCCGGTCTGCCCGGCGTCCCGGGACACCACCACCACGTCGTAGCCGGCCTCGCCGAAGAGATCGCCGAGCCCGGTGACGGCGTCACCCGTACCGACCACGCCGACGCTGCGCACCGGTCGGGCGCCGTCCAGCGGCGCTGCCGCCGAGGTCTGCCCGTCGGGCACCACGATGGCCGAACCGGGCCGCTCGTACCGGTAGAAACCCTGGCCGGACTTGCGGCCGAGCTGTCCCGCCGTGACCATCTGGCGCAGCAGCGGCACCGGGGCGTGCCGGCGGTCCCGGCCGCCCCGCCGGTACATGGTGTCCAGGATCTCGTACGCCGTGTCCAGCCCGATCAGGTCGAGCAGCGCCAGCGGCCCCATCGGCAGCCCGCAGCCGAGTCGCATCGCGTCGTCGATCTCCTCGCGGCCGGCGTACCGCGACTCGACCATCGCGACCGCCTGGTTGAGGTAGCCGAAGAGCAGGGCGTTGGCGATGAACCCGGCCCGGTCGCCGATGGTCACGCCGACCTTGCCCAGCCGGGCGCAGAGCGCCTGCACCGCCTCGACCACCCCGGTCGAGGTGGTCACGGTCCGGACCACCTCGACCAGCTTCATCACCGGCGCGGGGTTGAAGAAGTGCATCCCGACCACCCGGTCCGGCCGGCCGGAGGCGGCGGCGATCTCGGTGACGCTCAGCGAGGAGGTGTTGCTGGCCAGGATCGCGGCCGGCCGGCAGATCCGGTCCAGGTCGGCGAAGAGTCGCCGCTTGAGGTCGAGCCGCTCGGGCACCGCCTCGACCACCAGGTCCACCTCGGCCAGCGCGGGCAGGCCGACGGCGAAGGTGATCCGGCCGCGCAGCGCGTCCCGGTCGGCGGCGCTCAGCCGCCCCCGCTGCACCGCCCGGTCGGTGGAGTGGACGAGGGTGTCCCGGCCGCGTTCGAGGGCCTCGGCGGTGATCTCGACGGCGATCACCCGGAGACCGCCGCGGGCGAAGACCTCCGCGATTCCGGCGCCCATCGTGCCGAGCCCGACGACCCCGACGGTACGAATGGTGCTGTCGGCACCCGTTGTCTCGCCTGCCACCCCTGGCCTCCGCTCCGTCCCGGGCGGCCGGCGCGGCGGCCGCCAGGTCATCTCCGGCGAGTCTGCCACGGGCCACCCGGTCGCCTCGGACCGGTGCCGCCCTCGCTACCTCGGGCGTCGCGCCTGCCGGCAGGAGGCGAGGTCAGTGGAAGGCGAGGTACGCCCAGGCCATTCCGCTGGCGAGGGCGACACAGCCACCGATCACCAACAGCGCCCGCCGGGACCGCCGGGCGGGCGTACCGATCAACTGGGTCGGCGCGGCGAGCACACCGGCCGGCGCCGCCGGGTCCGCGGGCGGCGGCGCCAGGTGCCGGCGGTACGTCCCCAACCGGTCCGTGGCGGCGGCGCCCGGGTCGAAGAACCGCAGCTCCAGGTTGCCGAGCCGGATCCGGTCGCCGTCCCGCAGCTCGGCGTGCCCGCGGAGCCGTTCGCCGTTGAGCCAGGTCCCGTTCGTGGAACCGGTGTCGGTCAGCAGCACCCGGCCGACGGTGAGTTCGACGGTGGCGTGCCAGCGGCTGACCTTGGGATCGTCCAGCAGCACGTCGGCGCCGTCCTCCCGACCGATCCGGCGCACTCCGGGACGCAGCCGGAAGCTGGCGCCCCGCAGTGGCCCACTGCTCACGGTCAGTATCGGCAACAGATCAAGTTGGTCGGACATGGATTTCTCCATCCGGCTTCGCCCCCCACCGACGCGGCAACGTCGGCCCCCGGACCAGCTTCCCACCCACCCCGGCCCGGTTCCACGTCCTGGCGGTCCGAACCGCGCTGACCAGGGAGCGGATCAGGGCTCGCCGATTCGGCCGAGAGGAGATCGGACCCCGGCGATCCGTATACCTACCCGTGGGTAATCCTCGGGTCTAGACTTCCGCCATGACGACCGTGAACGCTCCCGGCGTGCCCGGAATCGCAGACGGCGAACTGGTCTCCACCAACCCGGCCACCGGGGAGCCGGCGGGGCGGTTCCCGGTCGCCGACGCCGAGGGCGTGGGCCGGGCCGTCGCGCGGGCCCGGGAGGCCGGGCAGTGGTGGGCCGGGCTCGGCTTCGCCGGCCGGCGGGGCCGGTTGCTGCGCTGGCGGGCGCTGCTGGCAAACCGGATCACCGAACTCGCCGAACTGTCGCACCGGGAGACCGGCAAGCCGGTCGCCGACGCCGTGGTCGAGGCGGTCAGCGCAGTCGACCACCTCGACTGGGCGGCCCGGAACGCCAAGCGGGTGCTCGGGCCCCGCCGGATGCGCTCCCGACTGGTGGTCGCCGAGTTCTCCGCCCGGCTGGAATACCGACCGTACGGCGTGGTCGGGGTGATCGCGCCGTGGAACTATCCGGTGCTGACCCCGCTGGGCGCCTTCGGCTACGCGCTCGCCGCCGGCAACGCGGTGGTGCTCAAGCCCAGCGAGTACACCCCGGCCGTCGGGCAGTGGCTGGTCGACACCTTCGCCGAGGTCGTCCCCGAGCAGCCGGTGCTACAGGCGGTACACGGCCTCGGTGACGTGGGCGCCGCGCTCTGCCGATCCGGCGTGGACAAGATCGCGTTCACCGGCTCCACCCGTACCGGCAAACTGGTGATGGCGGCCTGCGCCGAGACGCTCACCCCGCTGGTCGTCGAGGCGGGCGGCAAGGACGCCGTGATCGTCGACGACGACGCCGACCTGGACGCCGCCGCCGAGGCCTGCGTCTGGGGCGCCCTCACCAACGCCGGCCAGACCTGCATCGGCATCGAACGCGCCTACGTGACCGCACCCGTCTACGAGGCCTTCGTCGACCGGGTGGTGGCGAAGGCCGGCCGGCTCACCGTCGGTCCCGACGGCACCGACCTCGGCCCGATCACCATGCCCGGCCAGATCGCCACGATCCGCCGGCACATCGAGGACGCCATCGACCGGGGCGGCCGGGCCGTGCTCGGCGGGCCGGAGGCGGTGCAACCGCCGTACGTGCACCCGACGATCCTGGTCGACGTACCCGAGGACGCCGACGCGGTCCGCGAGGAGACCTTCGGGCCGACCCTCACCATCAGCAGGGTGACCGACGCCGAGGAGGCGTTGCGCCGCGCCAACGCCGTCCGGTACGGCCTCGGCGGCGCCGTCTTCGGCCGGCGCCGTGCCGCCGAGATCGCCGACCGGATGCACTCCGGGATGACGGCGATCAACTCCACTTTGTCCTTCGTCGGGATGCCGACACTCCCGTTCGGCGGAATCGGCGATTCCGGGTTCGGCCGGATCCATGGCGCCGACGGACTGCGCGAGTTCGCCCGCAGCAAGGCGGTGACCAAACGGCGGGGACCCTCGCTGCTGCCGGCGATGACCTTCGAGCGGACTCCCGCCCAGGTGCAGCGCATCGTCAAGGCCGCGAAAATTATGTACGGACGGTGACTTCAGTCTAACCGATCGTAGGGACAAAAGGGCGACTAAGACATCCCTGGCCGTCTCCCGCGTCGGTACCGTTCGCCCAATGGGGCTGCACGCGTTGCGATTCCGCCTGGTCGACAGCGATACCTCCTGGGGCGCCCGGCGTCGGGCGCGCCGGGCCGGATGGCTCGCGGAGACCTTCCCGGACCTGGCCCAGATGTCCGTCGTCGACCTCGGCGGACGGGTGGGCACCTGGGCACAGGCGCGGGTCCGCCCGAAACACGTACACGTGATCAACCTTGAGGAGTCCCCGGCCGACGTACCGGACTGGGCGGAGGTGGACCGGGCCGACGCCTGCGCACTGCCCCGGCACATCGCCAACCGCCGCTACGACCTGGTCTTCTCCAACTCGGTGCTGGAGCACGTCGGCGGGCACGAGCGCCGGCTGCGGTTCGCCGAGACGGTGCACGCGCTCGCCGACGCGCACTGGGTGCAGACCCCCTACCGGTACTTCCCGATCGAGCCGCACTGGATCGCCCCGGGAATGCAGTTCACCCCGATCCGGCTGCGGATCGCGCTGGCCCGCCGCTGGCCGCTGGCGCACACCCGGCCGGACTGCCGGGAGACGGCGATCCAGCAGGTGCTCTGGACCGAGCTGGTGGACCGCTCCCAGATGCGGCACTACTTCCCGCACTCCCGGATCCGGGCCGAACGGCTGGCCGGGCTGATCAAGTCGTTGATCGCGGTCCGTACCGGCGGGTGACCCGCGAGCCGGCCGTGGCCGCCGCCTTGCGGGCTCGGCTCAGCTCGCGTACGCCGGGTCGGCCAGGCTGACCAGGGTTGCTCCGGTCGAGTCGTCCACCAGGGCGACCCGGACCCGGTCCGGTGCCACCTCGACGGCCGGCACGGCGAAAACCGCCGTCGCCGACCGGCCCTGGTAGCGGGCCGAGTAGCAGACCATCCGCCAGGAATCCTCCAGCCAGTGGTCCCGTACGTCGGAGGTGAGCAGCGCGGCGACCTGCCGGTACGCGGCACTGAGCTGGAGTTGCTGCACGCTTGCCAGCAGCGGCACCCCGGAACCGCCGCGCAGCGGATGGGTGAGCCGGGCCCGGAGCCGGCGCAGCGGCAACAGCCAGTACGCGTCGAACTCCGGCGACAGCGCGACGATCAGCGCCGCCTCGGCCAGCAGCAGCCCGGCCGACGCGGCCGGGGCCCCGGTCAGCGCCGGCAGCCAGTACGTGCCGCCGGCCGCCACGCCGAAGAGGCCGGCCAGCACCAGCACGCCGGCCCGGGCGATGCTACGCCCGGTGACCGGGGTGGCCTTGGCGCTCAGGCAGCCGCACGATGCACCGGGGGCGACGCGGCGGGCGTACCCGAGATAGCCGACGAAGCCGGCGGCCAGCGCGGCGGCCGCCACCGGCTCGGCGATCGGGGCCGGCGGCAGCACCAACAGGACGCCGAGCAGCAGTTCGGTCCCGCCGAGCACCCGGTACGCCGGCACCGCCCGGTCGGCGCCGAGCAGCGTGCCGAACGCCGAGGTGCGCGCCTGCTCCGCCGCCCGCCGGTCGACCAGCTTGATCCGGGCCGACCAGATCAGCACGACGCCGACCAGCAGGGACTGGAGCGCCGCCATGGACTGAAGCATGATGCCCTCCTCTCGTGCTTGTAAGGAAGGGCCCCCGCTCGTTCGTCTTCTGTTGTAGCGGGGGCCCTTCCCCCATCTCAGTTGGCGGCGTAGACGGTGGCGATGCTGATCTCGTTGGTGTCGGGGTGCCAGGCGCCGATCACCTGGACGTGCCCGCCGACCCGCAGCAGCGAGACGTCGGAGATGGCCGGGGTGCCGTTGTAGACCGCGGCGGTGGTGCCGGGCACGACGTGCCCGATCAGCCGCCTGCCGTGGTGGTCGAGGTGCAGCACGTTGCGGCCGACCGAGACGATGTGCGCGGTCAGGTTGACGATGTTGGCCCAGAGCGAGTCGGCGGCGAGGGTGCCGTCGGGCAGCCGCACGCCTCGGACGTACATGCCGTCGCCCTTCTCCAGCCGGTCGAAGGTGGTCGGCTGGAACTTCCAGATGCTGGTGCCGTTGGTGACCTGGATCCGGTGCAGCGCACCGTCGGAGCCGGCCAGCAGCACCACGCTGCCGGTGATCGAGGTGACCCGCCCCTCGGCGAAGTTCGGGTCGGGTGCGCCGGGTGAGACCTTCACCGGTTCGGCGGCGAGGGCGGCCTCCGGGGCGAGCGAGCCGAGTGCGGTGGCTCCGGCGATGCCGGCGCCGCCGAGTACGGCCGTGCTGAGCAGTCGCCGACGGTCCATCGTGGTCGTCATCGTGGCTCCTCCCTACACCGTGTCGACAGAGCAGGGCCGGAGCCCGGTGGACAGGCTGGCGATCGCGCTGTACGCCGCCGGGGTCAGATCGATGATCCGGTTGGTTCCGCAGGCCGAGCCGCAGCAGGCGCGCTCGCCGCAGAACAGGTCGGTCTGCGGCCCGCAGTCGGCGATCGAGGTGCCGACCCGGGCCCCGTTGCAGAGGTTGGTGGTGTAGTGCACGAACCCGCAGGTCCGACGCGAGAGGGGGGTGCCGCAGACGTCGGGTCGGGTGATCGCGAGGCAGGCGGCCGAGGCGTTCGGCCAGGCGTGTTGGAAGTTGCCGGAGGTGCAGGTGCCGCAGGCGCCCCGGCCGGTCGACGCGCACGGGCCCCAGGCGCTGCCGCAACAGAACCAGGACACCTCTCCGGTCACAGCTGCCATGATCGGTCCTCCCTTCGGGGGTTAAGGGAAACGACATTGATCAATATTGACGACAATTATTGCGGCGAAAACCCACGCAGTCAATCGATGGTTCTGAAAGTTTTCTTCAGGAAGTGACCGGAACGCCGGGCCGACCCCACCGGCCTGATCGATCAGAAGAGCGTCAGCTCGTCCCGTTCGATGCCGCGCAGCCGGTCGTAGTTGACCACCACGCACCGGATCCCCCGGTCGGTGGCGAGCACCCGGGCCTGCGGCTTGATCTCCTGGGCGACGAACATCCCGCTGACCGGTGCGAGCAGCGGGTCGCGGTTGAGCAGTTCCAGGTAGCGGGTGAGCTGTTCCACCCCGTCGATCTCGCCGCGCCGCTTCACCTCGACCGCGACGGCCGCCCCGGCCCCGTCCCGGCAGAGCAGGTCGACCGGGCCGATCGCGGTCATGTACTCCCGGCGGACGAGCGTGAACCCCTCGCCCAGCTCGGTCGGGCTGGCGGCCAGCAGCTCCTGGAGGTGCGCCTCCACGCCGTCCTTGCGCAGTCCCGGGTCGACACCCAGCTCGTACGAGGTGTCCTGGAAGATCTCCTCCAGGGTGATCCGCAGCTCCTCGCCGGCCTTGTTGACCACCCGCCACACCCCGGGTGCCTCCTCCAGCCGGCACGGCGGACTCATCCAGTTCAGCGGCTTGTAGGCCCGGTCGTCGGCGTGGATCGAGACCGACCCGTCCGCCTTCACCATCAGCAGCCGGGTCGCCAGCGGCAGGTGTGCCGAGAGTCGTCCGACGTAGTCCACGGAGCACCGCGCAATCACCAACCGCACCCGACGAGGGTAGCCGAGGGGTCGGTACCGGCTGGGCGCGCCGTCCTGGCGCGTCGATGCCATCCTGGTACCCGTGCTGGAAGCCCTCACCGGAACCGGCCTGGCGGCATCGGCCGGTCTCAACGCGTACATTCCGCTGCTCACCATGGGGCTGCTCGCCCGGTACACCGACGTGGTGAACCTGCCCGGCGGCTGGCAATGGATCTCCAACGGCTGGGTACTGGCCATCCTGGTGGTGTTGCTCACCGTGGAGGTGGTCGCCGACAAGGTGCCGGTGGTCGACCACGTCAACGACGTGGTGCAGACCGTCATCCGGCCGACCGCCGGTGGGCTCGCCTTCGGGGCGGGTTCCGGGGCGGAGACCGTCACGGTCAGCGACCCGGGTCAGTTCTTCGGCTCCAGTCAGTGGGTGCCGGTGGTGATCGGGGTGCTGATCGCGCTCGGCGTACACGGGGTCAAGGCCGCGGCCCGGCCGGTGATCAACGCCGGTACGGCCGGCTTCGGCGCCCCGGTGGCGAGCACCGCCGAGGACGCGACCAGCGTGTTCTTCTCGCTGTCGGCGATCCTACTGCCGGTGCTGGTCCTGCTCTTCCTGCTGTTCGTGCCCCTCGTCGTGCTCTGGGTGGTCCGGCGGCGCCGGCGCCGCCGGGCGGAGCGGCGAGCGGCCCGAGCCGCTGCCCGGGAGGGGTCCCTGACAAAGTACTGACGCCCGGGGCCACGCGGGCACGTCGCGGCTGGCATCCTCGGCCAGGTGCTCGCGAAGATCTTTCGGGTGTCCCTGGTCGCCGTCACCGCCGCCGCGCTGGTCGGCGCACTCGTCCTCGTGCTGACCGTGGTCCGCAACGGCACCACGTCGGTCCGCGAGGACACGGCGGCGGTCGGCAACGGCACGGCTCCGGCGACACGGCCGCGGACCGATCCGGGTCCGGCCACCACTGCGGCGACCGGCGGCACACCCGGCGGCCAGCGGCCGGGCACCGTGGGGCCGAGCACCCCGACCCGTTCCGGCGACATCTCCCGGCCGATGGGCACGGACCGGCCCGGCACCACCCGGCCGGGCACCCGGCCCCCGGTGGTGGCGCACGGGCCACGTACCGGCAACCTGGTGGCGTTGACCTTCGACGCCGACATGACCGACGCGATGCTCGGTAACCTGCGCGCCGGCCGGGCCAGGTCGTACGCCAACCTGCGCGTCGTCGACCTGCTGGAGCGGGAACGGGTCCCGGCGACGTTCTTCCTGACCGGCAAGTGGGTCGAGCGCTATCCGGAGCTGACCCGGCGGCTCGCCGGCAACCCGCGGTTCGAGCTGGCCAACCACACGTACGGGCACCTGGCCTTCACCCGGGACTGCTACGGGTTGCCCCGGCTGCCGGCCGCCCGGATGACCGAGGACGTGGACCGGACCTTCCGGCTGATCGAGCCGTACGGTGGCCGGCAGACCCGGTACTTCCGGTTTCCGGGGCTCTGCCACGACCCCGCCGCGCTGGCCGCGCTCGCCCCGCTCGGCCTGACCGTGGTCGACGGGGACGTGGTCAGCGGGGATCCGTTCGCCACCGCCTGGCGGCCGATCGTGCGCGCGGTGCTGTCGAAGGTCCGGCCCGGCTCGATCGTCGTGCTGCACGTCACCGAGGAGAACGCGGCGATGACCGACGAGGCGCTGCCGCACATCCTGGCCGGCCTGCGGGACCGGGGGCTGCGCCCGGCGCCACTGTCGGAGGTGCTGGCCGACGGGTGAGCCGCCGACCCGGTCGCCGGAACGAACGGTCCGTCACGCATAGTTGACGCATGGCAGAGCAGCTCGCGATCTCCGTACGGGGGTTGCGCAAGGCGTACGGCGGGACGGTCGCCGTCGACGGCGTCGACCTGGCGGTGGCCCGGGGCGAGGTCTTCGCCCTGCTCGGCCCGAACGGTGCGGGCAAGACCACGACGGTGGAGATCCTGGAGGGCTACCGGCGCCGGGACGCGGGCGAGGTCAGCGTGCTCGGCGTCGATCCGGACGCGGCGGACGGGCGGTGGCGGTCCCGGGTCGGCATCGTGCTCCAGGGCACCGGCGAGTTCGACGACCTCACGGTGGCCGAAGTGGTGCGGCACTTCGCCGGCTTCTATCCGGATCCGGACGATCCAGACAAGGTGATCGAGCGGGTCGGGCTGGCCGGCAAGGCGAGGTCCCGCACCCACACTCTCTCCGGTGGACAGAAGCGCCGGTTGGACGTGGCGCTCGGCATCATCGGCCGGCCCGAACTGCTCTTCCTGGACGAGCCGACCACCGGTTTCGACCCGGAGGCCCGCCGCGGGTTCTGGGAGCTGATCCGGGACCTGGCCGCCGCCGGCACCACCATCGTGCTGACCACGCACTACCTGGACGAGGCCGAGGCGCTCGCCGACCGGGTCGCGGTGATCAGCGGTGGACGGCTGGTCGAGGTGGCCGCCCCGGCCCGGCTCGGCAACCGGGCGGAGGCGCTGGCCACGGTCTCCTGGCGTACCCCCGAGGGTGTGCTGCAGCGCGTCGAGAGCGCGACGCCGACGGCGCTGGTCACGGAGCTGGCCGCGCGGTTCGGTGGTGAGGTGCCGGGGCTGACCGTGACCCGGCCCACCCTGGAGGACGTCTACCTGGAGATGATCGGGCACCGATGAGCACCTCGACCACCGCACCGCAGACCGCCGGCAGGCCGGCGACGTCCGCACCGGCCCGGCGGGTCGGGCCCGTCGCGCTCGGCCTGCGACAGGGCCGGCTGGAGGTACGTCAGTTCCTGCGCAGCCGCGAGTCCGTGGTCTTCACCATGCTCTTCCCGGTGGTGATGATCCTGATCTTCGCCTCGATCTTCACCGGCGAGATCGGCGGCGGGGTCCGGTTCACGCAGTACTTCGTGACCGGCATGATCGCCACCGGCCTGATGACGGTCGGCTTCCAGAGCCTGGCCATCCAGATCCCGATCGAGCGGGACCGGGGCGTGCTGAAGCGGCTGCGCGGCACCCCGATGCCGAAGTGGGTGTACTTCGTCGGCAAGATCATAATGGTCGCGGTGATCGGCGTCGCCGAGACCGTACTGCTGCTCGCCGTCGCCGTGCTGCTCTTCGACCTCACCCTGCCGCAGACCGCCGGGAGCTGGTTCGACCTGTTCTGGATCTCCGTCCTCGGCATCACCGCCTGCACCCTCTGCGGCATCGCCTTCTCCTCGCTGCCCCGCACCGGGCGGGGCGCCTCCGCCACGGTCACCCCGGTGGCCCTGGTACTCCAGTTCATCTCCGGGGTCTTCTTCGTCTTCACCGAGCTGCCGAGCTGGATGCAGCAGGTCGCGGCGATCTTCCCGCTGAAGTGGATGTGCCAGGGGCTGCGCTCGGTCTTCCTGCCCGAGTCGTTCGGCGCCCAGGAGCCGGCCGGCTCCTTCGAACTCGGCCGGGTCGCCCTGGTCCTCGCCCTCTGGTGCGTCGTCGGCCTGGTGCTCTGCCTGACCACCTTCCGCTGGACCGCCCGCCGCGACGGCTGACCCCGGGGCCGGTCGGCCGACACCGGCAACCTTCGTCAGGCCGGTACCTGGCCGGCGTGTAGGTCGGCTCCGGCCGACGCGGGAAGCGTCGACTCCCCGGCGACCGTGGTCACCCTGGCCCCGGCCACGCCGTCCCAGCGGGCCGTCCACTCGGCGAGCAGCCCGGCGAACGCCTCGTCGTCGAGGCCGTAGGTGACGACGGTGAGCGAGCTCGGCGCCGGCTCGGTGCTTGCCAGCGGCGCCTGACCCGCGACCACCAGCAGGTGCCCGGACGGCGACACGGTCATCCGCTGGTAACGGCTCTCGTGCCACGGCCGCCCCGCGCCGCCGGCGGCGTCGGCGATCGCCAGCGCCTCGGCAGCGGTAGCCGTACCGGTCAGGTAGATGGTCCGGCGGCGGCCCTGCGGCCGGCACTCCAGCAGGAAGCGGAGTTGTTCGAGGAAGGTCCGCCAGCCCTCCTCCATGCCGTCGTAGACCTCGGCCCAGTCCGTCCCGTCGAGCGACCCCGGCAGTACGGCCCGGACGGCGGTCCGGCGCTCCTCCGCCACCAGCTCCAGGTACGAGCCGTCGGGGAAGAGCATCCGCTCCGGCCCATGGCGTTCGGCATGGTCGAAGAAGATGTACTGGATCTCGCCGTCCAGGTCACCTCCGTGGTCCCAACCGAACCACTCGCGGATCCGTGCGGCATCGGTCACCGTCCGCCACACGGTGTCCCGGTCGGCGTCGATCGGCACCTCGACGCGGTACGGCTTGGCCTGCTCGGCCGTTTGTGCCTGCTCGGTCATCTCGTCACTCCGTTCGATCTGGTTCGCTGGCTTCACCGGCCCGGTGGTCCGCAGCCGGCGGTGTGGGACGGTCGTCTGCCGTCGACGTGGGATGACCGCCGACGAGCAGGTGGTAGCGACGACCGGCGGTGGGCGAGTCGAACTCGGCGGCCAGCTCGGCGACCCGGGTCGCGAGCCGCTCGGCGAACCGGGTGATGTCCGCCGGCCGATCGAAGCCGATCTCCGCCTCGATGGTGAAGGTGACCAGCCGTTTCCCGGCCCGGGCCGCGCCCTCGCGCATCCGGGCGACGTCGTCGAAGGTGCGGGCGGCGGCGGCCAGCAGGGTGTCCGCGGCGAACCGGTCCTGCCCGGTCGGACCGAGGTCACCGACCAGTGCCGGTGCGACGATCACCGCGTGCGCGGCGGTCCGCATCACCCGCTCGGTCCGGCCGCGCCGCTGACGCAGCTCGACCAGCTCGACCAGGCCACCCTTCTCCAGCTCCCGCAGGTGGTAGTTGACCCGCTGCCGGCTCTCGCCGAGTCGGGCGGCGAGGCCGGCGGCCGAGGCCGGCTCGCGCAACTCCGCCAGCAGCCGCTGGCGCAGCGGCGTGAGATTGCCCCGGAGCCGCTCACCGTCCCGGATCACGTCGACGTCCTTGGTCACCGGACCATCCTGCGATTAGACAAACCAATTTGTCAAATCGCGGTGCGTCACGGGACCGCGCTGTCGGTACGGGTAACAGCCCGGCTCGGCCCACACCGGACGGACAGCCTCACCGGCCACGGCGGTCACCTTCGCCGCCTGCGTCTGTCGGATCACCGCAGCTCACGCAGCCGATCGGCCAGGAACTCCCGCTCGGCGGCGTTGTCGGCCAGCGCCAGTGCCGCCCGGTACGCCTCGGCCGCCTCGGCGTGCCGGCCGAGTCGGCGCAGCAGGTCCGCCCTGGTGGCCGGCAGATAGCGGTACCCGGCCAGCCGCCCGTCCCGCTCGATCGCCTCGACCTCGACCAGCGCCGCCGCCGGGCCGTCCACCATCGAGACCGCCACCGCGCGGTTCAACGCGACGACCGGGGACGGCCAGATCCGCAGCAGCTCGTCGTAGAGGGTGCGGATCTGCGGCCAGTCCGTCTCCGGATAGCTCGGTGCCTGGGCGTGCAGCGCGGCGATCGCCGCCTGCAGGGTGAACCGGCCGGGCGGACCGGCCCGGAGCGCGGTCACCACCAGGCGATCCGCCTCGGCGATCAGCTCCCGGTGCCAGGCGGTCCGGTCCTGCTCCTCGATCCGCAGCAGCCGGCCGGCCGGGTCGGTCCGGGTGGCCCGGCGGGCCTGGTGCACCAGCAGCAGGGCCAGCAGCCCCGCGACCTCCCGGTCGGCCGGCAGCAGCAGCCGGAGCATCCGGGCCAGGTCGACCGCCCGGCCGGTGAGTTCGTCCCGAACCAGCTCCGCGCCGGCCCGCGCGGTGTGCCCGGTGGTGAAGAGCAGGTGGAGCACGGTGAGCACCGCGTCGACCCGGCCGGGCAGCTCGGCGGCGGCCGGAACCGCGTACGGGATGCGGGCGACCGCGATCTTCTTCTTCGCCCGGGTCAGCCGGGCGGCCATGGTCGCTTCGCTGACCAGGAACGCGTGCGCGATGTCCGGGGTGGGCAGCCCGCAGACCAGCCGCAGGGTGAGCGCGATCCGCGCCTCCAGCGCGAGTGCCGGGTGACAGCAGGTGAAGATCAGCCGGAGCCGGTCGTCGGGGATGGTCTGCGGCTCTGCCACCTCGGCCACCTCCGGTTCGAGCAGCAACGGCAGTTTGGCGTCGAGCGTCCGGCGCCGGCGCAGCGCGTTCAGCGCGCCCCGCCGGGCCGTCGTGGTCAACCAGGCGGCGGGCCGGTCGGGTACGCCGTCGCGCGGCCAGGTCCGCAGTGCCTGGACGTACGCGTCCTGCACCATCTCCTCGGCGAGGTCGAGATCCCGGGTCACCCGCACCGTCGCGGCGAGCACCCAGGCCCACTCGCGACGGTGCGCCTCGGCGACGGCTTCCGCTACCCCGCTCAGGTCACACCCGGGATGTCGAAGCCGACCAGCGGTCGGACCTCCACCCCACCGGCGACGACCGGGGTCAGTCGCGCCATCGCCAGGGCGTGGTCCAGGTCGCGCGCCTCGATCACGAACACCCCGGCCAGCACCTCCTTGGTCTCGATGAACGGGCCGTCGGTCAGCAGGTCGGCCCGGATCGCGGTAGCCGTGGTGCTGGGCTCCAGCGCCAGCCCGGCGACGATCCGGCCGCCCAGCTCGGCGATCCGATCGGGCAACTCCTCGTGCGCCCGCATCACCTCCGGCGGGATGTCGGCGACCCCGCCCGGGGTCTCGCGCTCGTAGATGAGGACCGCGTACTGGGGCATCAGGCCACCGCCCCGGTCGGCACCGCCGGGCTGGACGGGGCCGGCGTGGACAGGGCGGCGGTCAGCCACCCCTGCCAGGCAGCCGACTCCGCCGCCTCGTCCACGCCGTCGGCGAACAGGTGGTGGGCCACCCCGACCGGCCACCCCCAGGCGTCCCGGCCGTAGAACCGATAGAGCGCGTCGGCGCCGCGTACCCCGAGGAAGACCGGGGTGGCGTAGTCGACCACCCCCTCGACCGGCGGCAGTCCGGCCGGGGTCAGGGTCACCCGGTCGCCGGCCGAGACCTCCGGTGGCAGGCCCAGCGCCCGGCGTACGGTGGCGAAGCCGTCCCGCCCGGACGTCTCCGGGCCGTCCGCCGAGACGTACGCCGCGTCCCGGCCGGCGAAGTGCCGCAGGTACTCGCCGAGCGAGTGGTAGTAGAACGCGGTGTGCTGCCGGCAGGCGTCGAGGTTCCGCGCGTAGTCCTCGGCGAAGACCCCACGGTGGACGAACCGCAGGTGGCAGCCGACGAGGCCCGGCTCGATCCGGTAGTCGAGTTCGTTGACCTCGTCGTCGGTCCCGGCCCGGGTGCCGAACCGGCGGTGTGGCTCCCAGGCCGTCACAGTGCCGCCGGAATCGCTCAGCCCTCGCTCGGTGCCGCCGAGCCGTGGCTCGTACTCGATCTTCCACAGCCACCCGGCGGTGCGCGCGGTGATCGCGTCCCACGCCTGCGACGGGCTCGCGGCGAGCCCGCCCTCCCAGCGGACCTCGAACTTCCTGGTCATTCCGACCCTCCGTAGCTGTCGGTACGTCGAGCCTCGCGGCTCCCTCCATCTCACCGACAACCGGGGTACGGCGGAATCGACAGCGGCCCGAAATCTCCCGGGATTTTCCGGGCCGCCGCCCGGTCAGTAGGAGTAGAAGCCCTTCCCGGTCTTCCGTCCCAGGTCACCGGCGGTGACCATCCGCTGCAACAGCTCCGGCGGGAAGAACTTCTCGTCGGCGGTGTCGGCGTAGATGTTCCGCGTGGCGTGCAGCAGCACGTCGGCGCCGGTCAGGTCGGTGGTGGCCAACGGCCCCATCGCGTGCCCGAAGCCGAGCTTGCAGGCGGTGTCCAGGTCCTCCGGCGAGATCACCCCGGACTCGACGAGCTTGACCGCCTCCATCACCAGGGCCGTGATGAGTCGGGTGGTGACGAAGCCGGCGATGTCCCGGTTGACCACCACGCAGGTCTTGCCGATCTCCTCGGCGAACGCCCGGGCGCTGGCCAGCGCCTCGTCGCTGGTCTTGTAGCCCCGAACCAGCTCGCAGAGCTTCATCATCGGCACCGGGGAGAAGAAGTGGGTCCCGACGACCGACTCCGGCCGGTCGGTGGCCGCGGCGATCTGGGTGACCGGGATCGCCGAGGTGTTGGTGGCGAGGACCGCGCCGGGCGCGCAGATCCGGTCCAGCTCCCGGAACACCTCCTGCTTGACCTCCAGCCGCTCGAAGACCGCCTCGACCACGATGTCGGCGTCGGCCGCCGCCTCCAGCTCGGTGGTCGGGGTGATCCGGTCCAGGGTCGCCTCGACCTCGTCGGCCCCGATGGTCCCCTTGGCCGCGAACTTCTCCAGCGACGTACGGATGCCGGAGAGCCCCCGACGGGTGGCGGCGTCGTCGAGATCGCGCAGGGTCACCTGCCACCCCGCCCGCGCCGCGACCTGGGCGATGCCCGAACCCATCAGACCGGCCCCGATGACCGCGAGTCGACCCGCCATGTGCGTACTCCTTCGGCTGGATTGTGTCCTCGCAGAGCACCCTAACGGGCGGCCGGGCCGCCGCTACCCGCCGGTAACCGATTCGGGCCGGCGGCACGTCTCCGCCGGGGGTCAGCCGGCGGGTCAGCCGGCGCGCAGCGGCGCGAGCGCGGTGCTCCAGGCGACGGTCTGGTCCAGTACGACGCCGAGGGCGTTCGCCTGCTGCGGGCCGGGCTTGAAGGCGCTGAAGTTCTCGAAGTCGGTGTGCAGCGAGAGCGCCACCTGGGCCCGTACGTCGGCCATCATCAGTTCACCGGCGACCAGGCGCAGGTGCTCGACGGCGCGGGCGCCGCCGACGGAGCCGTAGCTGACGAACCCGACCGCCTTGTTGTTCCACTCGGCGAAGAGGAAGTCGATCGCGTTCTTCAGCGCCCCGGAGGTGGAGTGGTTGTACTCCGGGGTCACGATGACGAAACCGTCGAACGAGGCGATCTTGGCAGCCCACTCCAGGGTGTGCGGGTTGGCGTACTGGCCCATGCTCGCCGGGAGCGCCTCGTCCAGGTGCGGCAGCTTGTAGTCGAGCAGGTCCACCAGCTCGTACTCGGCGTCGCCGCGCTGGCTGGCGATGTCGTACACCCAGCGGGCCACGGCCTCGCCGTTGCGGCCGGGCCGGGTGCTGCCGAGGATGATGCCGATTCTGGTCATTGCTGTCGTTCCCCTCTGAAACCGCGCAAGCACCTGCTTGCCGCGTCAGGCAGATCTCCTGCTAGTTGCTTTGTCAAGCAACTGTAGTGCTAGTGTTTCCTCCATGACAGCCGGGTTGCCCCCGTTGAACAACGCGGAGGAGGCCGTCGTCCGGGCGCTGGGCCGGGCGATCATCGTCGTACCGCGGGCCCTGGACGCCGACCTGACCCGCGAGCAACGCCTGTCGATCAACGAGTACGCCGCACTGATGCACCTCTCCGAGGCGCCCGACCGCCGGATGCGGATGAACGAACTCGCCACCGCCTGCGACCTCTCGCTCAGCGGGATGACCCGGATCGTCACCCGACTGGAGCAGCAGGGCTTCGTCCAGCGGATCCGTTGCGCCGAGGACGCCCGAGGCTGGAACGCGGTGCTCACCGGCGCCGGACTGGCCCGGCTCGAAGCGGCCTATCCGACCCACCTGGCCAGCGTCCGGCGGCACATCGTCGACCACCTCGACGGGCTGGACCTCGCGCGGCTGGCGGACGCGCTGCGCCGGCTCGCGACGACCGGACCCGGTGCGGAAGAGCCGACCCGGAAGCCCGGGCCCAACCCCTGACCGGGCCGGCCGCCGCCCGGGCCCGCCCGCTGACCGGGCCGGCCGCCGCCCGGTCACAACGTGAACGCCGGCTCTTCGGGAGCGGTCGCCCGTTCCACCTCGACCCCCAGGCTCCGCAGGTCGGCGATGAAGTCCGGATAACCCCGGTCGACGTGGTGCACGTGGGAGACCTCGGTCACCCCGTCGGCGCAGAGCCCGGCGATCACCAGGCCCGCGCCGGCCCGGATGTCGGTGGCCCGCACCGGGGCGCTGGAGAGCCGCTCCCGGCCCCGGACCACCGCGTGGTGCCCGTCGGTCTTGATGTCGGCACCCAGCCGGGCCATCTCGTTCACGAACATGAACCGGCCGTCGAAAATGTTCTCGGTGACCAGCGAGGCCCCCTCGCTCACCGAGGCCAGCCCGATCGCCATCGGCAGCAGGTCGGTGGCGAAGCCCGGAAACGGCAGGGTCACCACGTCCACCGCCGTCGGGCGCCGGTCCAACCGCACCCGGAACGCGTCGGACCGGGTCTCCACCAGGCACCCCGCCGAGACCAGCTTGTCGAGCGCGATCTCCAGGAAGTCCGGGCTGACGCCGGTCACCGTGACGTCGCCCCGGGTCATCGCCGCCGCGTACGCCCAGGTACCGGCGACGATCCGGTCGCCGACCGTGGCATGCCGGACCGGCCGCAGTTCGGCGACACCCTCAATGCGCAGCATGGAGGTGCCGGCGCCGTCGATCTTGGCACCCATCTGGCTGAGCATGGTGCAGATGTCCACGATCTCCGGTTCCCGGGCGGCGTTGTCGATCTCGGTGACGCCCCTGGCCAGTACCGCCGCCATCACCAGGTTCTCGGTGGCGCCCACGCTGGGGAAGTCCAGCCAGATCGTCGCGCCGTGCAGCCCCCGGGGCGCCGAGGCGATGACGAAGCCGTGCTCACCGGAGATCTCCGCGCCCATCCGGGCCAGCCCGGCCACGTGCATGTCCAGCCCGCGCGAGCCGATGGCGTCACCGCCCGGGTGCGCCACCCGGACGTACCCGCGCCGGGCCAGCAGCGGGCCGAGCACGCAGATCGAGGCGCGGAGCCGGCGTACCAGGTCGTAGTCCGCCTCGGTGCCCGGATCCGTCGGCACGTCGATCGTCACCGAACACGACCGGGGCGGCCCGCCGTCCCGGTCCGCCGTGCCCTCCCCCTCGTCGTCGCCGAAGGTGACCGCACAGCCGAGCCGGCGCAGCACCTCGGCCATGATCGCGATATCGGTGATCCGGGGTACGTTCGTGATCACACTCCGCCCCGGGGCGAGCAGCGCCGCCGCCATCAGCTTCAACGCGGAGTTCTTCGCACCCACGACGTGCACCTGGCCCTCCAGCCGGGTGCCGCCGCTGACCCTGATCACGTCCACGTCGCAAATCGTAGTGTCGTCGGCGCCACCCGGCCCGGCGCCGTCCGGCCAGCCCTGCACCGCCGCCGGCTCCGGCCGGGCCGGCGTGGCCGCCGTCGACGCCCGTACGCTGTTCGTCATGGCCGTCCACCTCACCCGCATCTACACCAGGACCGGCGACGCCGGCACGACCAGGCTGAGCAACAACGAAGAGGTCGCCAAGACCGACCCGCGGATCCGCGCGTACGCCGACGTGGACGAGTGCAACGCGGCGATCGGCGTGGCGCTCGCCCTCGGCCAGCTCGACGAGGACCTCCGCGCCGTGCTCGGCACGGTCCAGAACGACCTCTTCGACGTCGGCGCCGACCTCGCCAACCCGGTCGAGCCGGAGCCGGCGTACCCGCCGCTGCGGGTCACCGAGGAGTACGTACAGCGCCTTGAGGACTGGTGCGACCGGTACAACGCCCGACTGGCCAAACTCGACTCCTTCGTCCTGCCCGGTGGCACCCCGGGGGCGGCCCTGCTGCACGTGGCACGCACGATCGCCCGGCGGGCCGAGCGCTCGGCATGGGCCCTGGTCAGCACAGAACCAGATCGAACCAGCCCTCTCCCGGCAAAGTATCTCAACCGTCTCTCGGATCTGCTGTTCATCCTGGCGAGAACCGCAAATCCGGCCGGAGATGTGCTATGGGTGCCGGGTGGCCAGCGCTGACCCGACCGGGCCCGGCGACGCCGCCGACAGACTGACCCCCGACCGGCCCCCCGTCCCGCCTGGCGGCCTGCACCACGTCGAGATCTGGGTGCCGGACCTCACGACCGGCTCGCGCCGGGCCTCAACCACCTGGCCTTTCACGCCGGCCCGCCCGCCGCCGTGGACCGGCTGGTCGCGCAGGCCCCCGGGTACGGCTGGTCGCTGCTCTTCGCCGACCGCCACCCGTACGCCGGCGGGCCGGAGAACTACGCCGGCTACCTGGCCGACGGGTCCGGGTTCGAGGTGGAACTCTGCGCCACGCCCGCGCGGTGACGCGCCCGGTGACCGGCCCGCTCAGTCCCCGGCTCCGGCGGCTGCCCGGCCCGGCCCGGCCAGGCCGATCGGCCGGAAGTCGTCGTCGACCAGCCCGAGCCGGTGCGCGACCACGGCGGCCTGGACCCGGTTGCGCAGCCCGAGCTTCTCCATGGCCGCCGAGACGTGCGTCTTGACGGTGGTGACGCCCAGGTGCATTCGGGAGGCGATCTCGGCGTTGGACAGGCCCGCGCCGACCAGGGCCAGCACCTCCCGTTCCCGGCCGCTGAGCAGCCGGTGCCTCGACGGCCGTAGGCTGTCCGCGCCGCGTTCGAGGTCCTCGGTGTGCGCCTGCAACGCCCGGTGCACGATCCGGGCCAACACGGCCGGCGCGAGCAGCGGCTCCCCCCGGGCGGCCCGGCCGACCGCGTCCACCAGGTCCTCCGGGGCGCCGTCCTTGACCAGGTAACCGATCGCCCCGGCGCCGAGCGCCCCGTAGATGTTCGCGTCGTCGGCGAAGGTGGTCAGCACCAGCACCCGGGTCGCCGGATGCTGGTCGAGGATCCGGCGGGTGGCCTCGATGCCGTCCAGCCGGGGCATCCGCAGGTCCATCAGCACCACGTCGGGGCGGAGCCGCCCGGCCAGCCGGACCGCCTCCCGTCCGTCGCCGGCCTCGCCGACGATGTCGAAGCCGCCGGCGGTACGCAGCAGCAGGGTCACGCCGGCCCGGACCAGGGCCTGGTCGTCGACGACGAGGACTCGTACGGTCACCGGGGCCGCCCGGTCGGCTCCGCGTCGGCCGCCCTGGTCGGCGTGCTCGCGCAGATCGCCGGCGTCTTCTCCCGGATCGGCAGGTGCGCGGCGAGCCGCCAGCCACCGCTGCCGGTGGGTCCGGCGAGCAGGGTGCCGCCGAGCAGCCGGACCCGTTCCCGCATCCCGGCCAGCCCGTGCCCGGAGGGCGGCAGCAGCGCGGGTCGCGGCTGCTCCGGGCCGGTGTCGAGCACCTCGACCAGCAGGCCGCTGCCGTTCGGCCGGATGTCCACCGAGGCGGTCGCCCCCGGTCCGGCGTGCTTGAGCGTGTTCGTCAGCCCCTCCTGCACCACCCGGGCGGCGGTGGTGCGCACCACCAGCGGTGCCCCGCCGACGTCGCTGGCGAGGTTCATCCGGACCGCGACCCCGGCCGCCCGGACCCGCTGCTCCGCATCCATGATCAACTGCTCGGGCTCGATCGGCGGCCCGCCCGCCACGATCGCGTCCGGGTCACGCAGCACCTCCAGCAGCGCCCGCAGCTCGTCGAGCACCTGGCCGGCGGTGACCCGCAGCTCCCCGAGGGCCTGCACGGCGTCGTCCACCCGGCCGGTACGCCGGGCCGCGTACTGTGCCGCACCGGCCTGCAACGCGATCGCTCCCACGTGGTGCGCGACGATGTCGTGCAGGTCCCGGGCGATCGCCGCCCGCTCGGCCAGCCGGGCCGCCCGGGTCTGCATCTCCTGCTGTGCCTCCACCTCCCGGGCGCGCTCCTCGGCCGACTGGGCCACCCGGCGCACCCGGCCGAGGTAGCGGGCCAGGGCGACCGGGGCGACGGAGATCCCGAGGAAGCCGGCCAGCTGGACGAACCCCTGCTGCCCGGGAAGCAGCCCTTCGCCGTCCGGGCCGAGCAGGTGGACCAGCGACGCCAGGTACGACAGCCCCAGCGCCACCGCGGTGGCCGGCCGGTTCGCGGTGTAGGCGATGATCCCGAGCGCGGTCAGCGCGGCGAACTGGGCGACGTTGCCGCCGAGCGGGGCGGTCCAGTTGGCCAGGCCGAGCAGCAGGCACTCGACCAGCAGCACCGGCCAGGGCCACCGGCGGACCGCCACCAGGGTCAGCCCGGCGGCCACCGTCACCAGCAGCGGCAGCGGCTCACTCGGCACCACGGGCCAGCCCAGGGTGGCCAGCCCGAGGGCAGCTCCGACCAGGGCCATCAGCACGTCTGGCCACCATCTCCGCCGCGCTCGCACGCCGGCAACGATACGGAGCCGGATCTTTGGCTGCGACTCCTGCCACCGGTCACGGCGCATCCTCCGAATGGCCGGTACACCGACCGGCCGGATGACATCGACGACTGATCATTTCGCCTAGCTTCGGTCCGTGCCCACCGAGATGATCTCGTTCCTGGCCCAGTTGGCCCGCGACCCCTGGGCGGTCGGCGCCATCGCACCCAGCGGAACACCGCTCGCCGAGCGGATCACCGCGACGATCCCCCGGTGCGGACAACCGCTGGTGGTCGAGCTGGGTCCGGGCACCGGGGCCTTCACCCGGGTGATCCAGCGCCGGCTGGCCGGTCAGGGCCGACACCTCGCGGTGGAGATCAATCCGACCTTCGCGGACCGGTTGGCACGGGCGCATCCGACGGTCGTCGTGCTCCGGGCCGACGCCCGAGCGCTGGCCGGACTGCTCTCCGAACGGAACCTGCCGCCGGCCGAGGTGATCGTCAGCGGCCTGCCCTGGGCGGCCTTCGACGCGCGGCGGCAACGGGAGATCCTCACCGCCGTCGTCGCCGCGCTCGCCGACGGCGGGGTCTTCACCACCTTCGCGTACCAGCACGCCCGCTGGTCGCCACCGGCCCGTCGGCTGCACCGCAATCTCCGGGAACTGTTCGAGGAGGTCGTGGTCGGCGGGACCGTCTGGGCGAACCTACCGCCCGCGGTGGTCTACCACTGCCGGCGACCGGTCCGGCAACCGGCCGTCCAGTAGTCCGGCGGACCCGGCCGGCAGCCGGGATCGCGGCGGACCCGGCCGGCAACCGGCAATCCAGGATCGCGGCGGACCCGGCCAGTCCTCCGGGCGGGCCCATTCGGAACCCGCTCCGCCTCAGTCGCGCAGGACCAAATGAGAAACCGCCCCCGGAGGGGCGGACTCGAGCCAGGAGAGAAAACCGGTGACCGTGGACTTCGCCATTGCGATCTCCACGGGCGCCTGGTGGCTCACACATCGCAGGATCACCCAGTCGGCGGGCATGATGAGCCGTTCCTGACCCTCGGGCAGCCGCCGGCGCTCCACCGCGAGGCCACGCCGGGAGAGCACCCGCTTCGGCCGGAGCGCGAAGCTGAACATCCGGTACCAGCGGAGTTCGTTCTCGGCGAACCGCGCGAAGCCCGGCGACCAGCCGCGGCCGTCGAGGATCGTGGAGACCCGCACGCTGAGCCGGATGATCCCGCCGGAACGGGTCATCAGGGCCCGTCTGGCGAAGAGTGCCGCAACCACGAGGAGCAGCACCAGGACGCCGATTCCGATCCAACGCAAGACCAGCATCGACGTCTCGGGTCAGCGGCTCGGGGATTCGGCCACCGGGCTGGCGCTCTCGGCCAGGACCGTCACGCCGGAGGCGGTCACCGACAGGAAGCCGCCGTTCACCTCGTAGGTCAACTGCTCGCCGCCGGCCAGCTTGATCCGCACCTTGCCGGGCTCGGCGAGCTGCCCCAGCAGCGGCGCGTGCCCCGGCAGCACTCCGAGTTCGCCCTCGGTCGTCCGTGCGACGACCATCTCGGCCTCGCCCGTCCAGATCTTTTCCTCGACGGCGACGAGTTCGACCTGAAGCTGTGCCACGCTGTCTCCTTGCTGCGGCGGCGGGATTGTGGGAAGTCTAGTCCGGCTCCCGCCGCCGCTCCCAGCCGGGTGGCTCCGGCCCGGCGCCGCTCACTTGAGCTTGTTCAACAACTCCGGGTTGTTGATCACGAAGCTGTCGACCGTGCCGGCCCGGATGGCGGCGAAGAACTCCGCCGCGATCGGCTCGAACCGCTCACCCCGGTAGTTGCTGCCGGTACCGATATTGCCGCCCGGAAGCCTGATCATCTGGATCGAGTCCGACCGCAGGTTGCGCAACGCGAAGCCGAAGTCGATCAGCTTGTGTCCACGGCCGCTGAAGACCAGCGAATCGCCGGCCGCCTGGATCACCCTGTCCAGCTTGAGCGGGTTGGTCACCACGTCCTTGCTCAACGCCTGGTCGGCCATTGCCCGGACGAACTGCTGCTGGTGCCGCTGCCGGCCGTAGTCGCCGTCGCTGACCCCGTTCTTCTGGTACCGCTGCCGGACGTAGTCCAGCGCCTGCCAGCCCTTCAGGTGCCGGGTGCCCTTCTTGTACTGCGCCTGCGGGCCGAGGTAGCCGCCACCGCCGGGCTTCAACGTCCGGTGCGTACCGTCCGGGCGGCGGTGTTCCGACCTGACGTTCTGGTCGATGTACATCGTGACGCCACCCATCGCGTCGACGATCTTCTGGAAGCCGCCGAAGTTGATGATCGCGCCCGCGTCGAACCGCTTGATCCCGGTCACCTTGGAGACCGTCAGGGAGAGTAGTTCGAAGCCCTGTGACGCGTTCGGCAGCTTCTTTCCGGGCACCCGGCTGCCGTACGCCATCGCGGCGTTCAGCTTGGTCCGGTCCCCCGAGAAGTCGGCCTTGGGGAACCGGGGGATGTCGACCAGCAGGTCCCGGGGCAGCGAGAAGAGGTACGCCGAGTCCAGCGTCTCGGTCACGTGCAGCACCATGATCGAGTCGGCCAGCGGCGGCGTCTCCGGGTTCCGCGGATCGATCCCGACCAGCAGGATGTTCAGTGGACCCTTGATGTCCGACTTCTTCTCCGCCGCTCCCCCCGCGGCCTCGTCACCGAAGAGGTCGTCCTCGTTCACCGCACTGTCGAACCGGGCCAGCACGGCCTCCAGGCCGACCAGCACGCCGCCACTGAGCATCACCAGTACGGCGCCGAGGATCGTGCAGAGTCGGGCCCAGGTCGGTACGGCGGACTTCCTGCGCCGCCCCTCCCGGATCCGCCGTCCGCCGCCGCCCGACAGGTCGCCCACCGGGCCGTCGTCGCCCAGCCCCACGCCGCCGTCCGGCCGACCCCTGCGTCCGGTGGACCGGTCAGCGCCCTTGCCACCCTCGCTCACTGCGTCTCCATCCGTTGCGCCCTGCGAATCTCGCGCCCGCGACAAGCCCGCGAATCTCGCGCCCGCGACAAGCCTGCGAATCTCGCGCCCGTCAATAAGGACGGGCCGAAGAGGCGGAACTGTTGCAGAGACTAGTCCCGGATCCGGAGTGCGGGTGGCGCCGGTACCGGCCGGGCCGCCGTACCCGCCCCCGGTCCGGCGCCGGCGTTGGCGGTCACCTGGCCCTGTTCAGCAGCTCCGGGTTGCCGATCACGAAGCTGTCGACGGTACCGGCCCGGATCGCGGCGAAGAACTCGTCCGCGATCGGCTGGAACCGCTCACCCCGGTAGGAGCCGCCCTGGGTGACCCCGCCACCGGGCAGCTTGATCATCTGAATCGAGTCCGACCGGAGCCCCCGCAGCGCGAAGGCGAAGTCGACCAGGTCGTGACCGCGACCATTGAAGATCAGCGACTCGCCGGCCGCCCGGATCACCCTGTCCAGCTTCATCGGGTTGGTCACCACGTCCCTGCTCAACGCCTGGTCGGCCATTGCCCGGACGAACTGCTGCTGGTGCCGCTGCCGGTCGTAGTCACCGTTCGGCAGGCCGTACCGCTGCCGTACGTAGTCGAGCGCCTGCCAGCCCGACAGGTGCGCGTTGCCCTTCCGGTACTCCGCCTGCGGTCCGGTGTAACCACCCCCGCCCGGCTTCAGCTTCCGCATCTTGCCGTTCGGCTGCCGGTGCTCGGACTTGACGTTCGTGTCGATGTACATGTCGACGCCGCCCATCGCGTCGACGATCTTCTGGAAGCCGTTGAAGTTGATGATGGCACCGGCGTCGAAGCGCGGGATTCCGGTCACCTCGGAGACGGTCCTGGAGAGCAGTTCGAAGCCCTGGGACGCGCTCGGCAGCTTCTCGCCGGGCACCCTGCTGCCGTGCGCCATCGCCGCGTTCAGCTTCTCCGTCCCGCCGTCGTAGTCGGCCTTGGCGAAGGCCGGGATCTCCACCAGCAGGTCCCGGGGCAGCGAGAAGAGGTACGCCGAGTCCAGCGTCTCGGTCACGTGCAGCACCATGATCGAGTCGGCCAGCGGCGCCCACTCCGGGGTCCGCGGGTCGATCCCGACCAGCAGGATGTTCAGCGGACCCTTGATGTCCGACTTCTTCTCCGGCAGCACGCCGGCTGCCTCGTCGCCGAAGAGGTCCGCCTCCCGCACCGCACCCTCGTAGCGGGCGAGCACCGCCTCGAAGCCGACCAGCCCGGCACCGCTGACGAACACCAGCAGGGCACCGAGCATCGTGCAGACCCGGGCCCAGCGCGGCGTCCGCGACCTGCTCCGGTGCCGCCGGTGGGTCCCGTCACCCGACCGACCGTCGCCCCTGCCGCCTGCACCCACCAGACACTCCGTTCGTAGCACCCGCCACCGGATCGCCCACTGGACAGAACGTCGCCGGTCAGCGGAGGGTTGCGGGCCGCATCCGACGGTACCCGGCGAGGCCGGGTAACCAAAGCATCGGAACCGGACAAAGAGCGACCAAATCCGCCAAAAGAAGAGAACAGCGGGTGAAAACGACGCAGCCGCACCGGCGTTCTGCCGGTGCGGCTGTCGTGCGGGTACTCGCCGGAGCTACTCCTTCATCAGCTCACGGGCGTTGCGCTCCAGGTCGTCCAGCCCGCCGCACATGAAGAAGGCCTGCTCGGGGAAGTGGTCGTACTCACCCTCGCTGATCTTCCGGAACGCCTCGACGGTGTCCTTGACCGGCACGTACGAGCCCTTGATGCCGGTGAAGACCTCGGCCGCGTACGTGTTCTGGGAGAGGAACCGCTCGATCCGGCGGGCCCGGCCGACGGTGAGCTTGTCCTCCTCCGACAGCTCCTCGATGCCGAGGATGGCGATGATGTCCTGCAGGTCCTTGTAACGCTGCAGGATCCGCTTCACCTCGGAGGCGACCGCGAAGTGCTCGGCACCGACGAACTCCGGCGCGAGAATCCGGGACGAGGACGCCAGCGGGTCCACCGCCGGGTAGATGCCCTTGTCGGAGATCGACCGCTCCAGGTTGGTGGTGGCGTCCAGGTGGGCGAACGTGGTGGCCGGCGCCGGGTCGGTGTAGTCGTCCGCCGGCACGTAGATCGCCTGCATCGAGGTGATCGCCTGGCCCCGGACCGAGGTGATCCGCTCCTGGAGCTCGCCCATCTCGTCCGCCAGCGTCGGCTGGTAGCCCACCGCGCTCGGCATCCGACCGAGCAGGGTGGAGACCTCCGAACCGGCCTGGGTGAACCGGAAGATGTTGTCGATGAAGAGCAGCACTTCCTGCTTGTTCACGTCCCGGAAGTACTCCGCCATGGTCAGCGCGGAGAGCGCCACCCGGAGCCGGGTGCCCGGTGGCTCGTCCATCTGGCCGTAGACCAGCGCGGTCTTGTCGATGACGCCGGACTCGGTCATCTCGTGGATGAGGTCGTTACCCTCACGGGTCCGCTCACCCACACCGGCGAAGACCGAGGTACCACCGAAGTTGTTCGCGACCCGGGTGATCATCTCCTGGATCAGCACCGTCTTGCCCACGCCGGCACCGCCGAACAGGCCGATCTTGCCACCCTTGACGTACGGGGCGAGCAGGTCGATGACCTTGATGCCGGTCTCCAGCATCTCGGTCTTCGGCTCCAGGTCGGCGAAGGCCGGCGCCTTGCGGTGGATCTGCCACCGGTCGGCCGCCTCGAAGGTCTCGCCCTCCTTGAGGTTGAGCACCTCGCCGATCGTGTTGAAAACCCGGCCCTTGACCGCGTCACCGACCGGCACCGTGATCGGCGAGCCGGTGTCCCGGACCTCGGTGCCCCGGACCAGGCCGTCGGTCGGCTGCATCGAGATCGCCCGGACCATGTTGTCGCCCAGGTGCTGGGCGACCTCCAGGGTCAGAGTCTTGGTGCCCCCGGAGAGGGTCACGTCGACGTGCATGGCGTTGAAGATTTCCGGCATGGCATCGCGCGGGAACTCGGCGTCAACGACCGGGCCGATGACCCGGACCACGCGGCCCGTCGCGGTCTTGGTCTCTGAAGGAGCAGTCATCACACTTCACTTCCCGACGCGGCCAGCGCGTTGGCGCCACCGACGATCTCACTGATCTCCTGGGTGATCCCGGCCTGGCGGGCCGAGTTCATCTCGCGGGTGTAACTTTCGATCATTTCCTCGGCGTTGTCCGTCGCGCTCTTCATCGCCCGACGACGGGCCGCCGACTCGCTGGCCGCCGACTCGAGCAACGCCGCGTAGATCCGCGTGTTGATGTACTTCGGTAGCAGCGCGTCCAGCAGTGCGTCCGCATCCGGCTCGAAGTCGTACTCCGGCAGCAGCCCCGGCGCGGCCTCGCTGCGGGGACGCTCCTCGACCTCCATCGGGCCGAGGATCCGGACCACCGGAGTCTGCGACATCAACGATTTGAACTCGGTGAAGACGATGTGCAGCTCGTCGACCCCGAGCACGCCGTCGATCCCCGGGTCGCCGCCCTCCAGATCGTCCGCGCCGGAGACGAACGCCTTGATCAGCGTCTCGCCCACCTGCTTGGCGTCGGCGAAACCCGGCTGCTCGGAGAAGCCCGTCCAGCTCGCCTCCACCTTGCGCTGCCGGAACCGGTAGTAGCCGACGCCCTTGCGGCCGATGACGTAGAGCACCGGCTGCTTGCCGTCGTCCTTCAGCCGGGCGATCAGCGACTCCGCCGCCTTGATCGCGTTGGAGGTGTAACCGCCGGCCAGGCCGCGGTCGCTGGTGACCACGAGCACCCCGGCCCGGCGGATCTTCGGCCGGGCGGTGAGCAGCGGGTGGTCGATGGCCGCGTTGGATGCCAGTGCGGTGAGCACGCCGGTGATCGCCTGGGCGTACGGCAGCGAGGCCGCGACCCGGCCCTGGGCCTTGGCGAGCCGGCTCGTCGCGACGAGCTCCATCGCCTTGGTGATCTTCTTCATCGACTTCGCCGAGCGGATTCGTTGACGAAGAACGCGTACCTGTGCAGCCACCGGTCAGCCCTACTGCTTCTCGGTCTGGGCCGGCGCGCTGTCGCGGTACCGGGTCACGGTCTCGCGCTCCTGCTCGCCCTCCATCGCCTCGGCGGGTGCCTCGTTGATTCGCACCTCGTCCTCCTTGCCGAGGAACATCTGCTTAAACCGGGTGACGGCCTCGTTCAGGGCGTTGATGATGTCGTCGTCCCAGTTGTTGTCCGCGATCGACTGCATCGTCGGCTTGTACTGGTGGCGGAGGAACTCCAGGAACTCGGACTCGAAGCGCCGGACCTCGCCGATCGGGATGTCGTCGAGCTTGCCCTCGGTGCCGATCCAGACCGAGACCACCTGCTCGTGCACCGGCAGCGGCTGGTAGTTGGTCTGCTTCAGCAGCTCGACCAGCCGGGCACCCCGGCTGAGCTGGTCCTGGGACGCCTTGTCCAGGTCCGAGGCGAGCGCGGCGAACGCCTCCAGCTCCCGGTACTGGGCAAGGTCCAGCCGGAGCCGGCCGGCGACCTTCCGCATCGGCTTCACCTGGGCGGCACCGCCGACCCGGGAAACCGAGGTACCGACGTTGATCGCCGGCCGGACACCCTGGTTGAACAGGTCGGTTTCCAGGAAGATCTGGCCGTCGGTGATCGAGATGACGTTGGTCGGGATGAACGCGGAGATGTCGTTGCCCTTGGTCTCGATGATCGGCAGACCGGTCATCGAGCCCCCGCCCATCTCGTCGGAGAGCTTCGCGCAGCGCTCCAGCAGCCGGGAGTGCAGGTAGAAGACGTCACCCGGGTACGCCTCACGGCCCGGCGGGCGGCGCAGCAGCAGCGAGACCGCGCGGTACGCCTCGGCCTGCTTGGTCAGGTCGTCGAAGACGATCAGAACGTGCTTGCCGGCGTACATCCAGTGCTGGCCGATGGCCGAGCCGGCGTACGGGGCGATGTACTTGAAGCCGGCCGGTTCGGAGGCGGGCGCGGCGACGATGGTGGTGTACTCCATCGCGCCCTGCTCCTCCAGCAGGCCCTTCACCGAGGCGATGGTGGAAGCCTTCTGGCCGATCGCCACGTAGATGCAGCGGACCTGCCGCTTCGGGTCGCCGGAGCGCCAGTTGTCCCGTTGGTTGAGGATGGCGTCCAGCGCGACGGTGGTCTTGCCGGTCCGCCGGTCGCCGATGATCAGCTGCCGCTGGCCCCGGCCGATCGCGGTCATCGCGTCGATCGCCTTGATGCCGGTCTGCAGCGCCTCGTTGACGCTCTGCCGGGCCATCACGTTCGGCGCCTGCAGTTCCAGCTCGCGGTAGCCCTCGTTGGTGATCTCGCCGAGGCCGTCGATCGGCTGGGCGATCGCGTTGACCACCCGGCCGAGGAACGCGTCGCCGACCGGCACCGAGAGCACCCGGCCGGTCCGCTTGACCCGCTGACCCTCCTCGATGCCGCCGTAGTCGCCGAGCACCACGACGCCGATCTCCCGGACGTCGAGGTTGAGTGCCAGCCCGAGGGTGCCGTCCTCGAACTCCAGCAGCTCGTTGGTCATGGTCGAGGGCAGGCCCTCGACGTGGGCGATGCCGTCACCGGCGTCGGCGACGGTGCCGACCTCCTCACGGGAGACGTCGGGCGAATAGGAGGAGACGTAGCGCTCCAGAGCACCGCGGATCTCCTCCGACGAGATGGTCAGCTCGGCCATCCTCTTCTTCCTCTATTCAGGGCCCGGTTAACCGGAACGGCGTGGATGTCTTCTCGGCGCTGCGCGAAAGGTCGGTGTTGCTTCAGCGCCGCGCAAGCGCGTTTCTGGTGTCGGTGAGGCGGCGCAGGATCGTGCCGTCGTAGAGATCGGACCCGATCTGGACGCGCAGCCCGCCCAGCACGGCCGGATCCACCGTCTGCTTGACGGTGACCTCTCGACCGTATAGTTCGGCGAGCCTGCGCCCCAACCGGCGCTCGTCCTCCTCGGCCAGCGGGGCCGCCACGGTGACGTACGCCACCTGTCGGTCCCGCCGGTCGGCGGCCAGCTCGACCAGCCGGGTCAGTGCGCCCGAGAACGAACGCCCACCGAACCCGGCGAGCGCCACCTGGACCAACCGGATGGTCACCGACCCGGCCTTGCCGGAGAGCAGCGCCCTGGTCAACTCGGCCCGCTGCGCCACCGGGGCGATCGGGTCGGAGAGCAGGTTGCTCAGGTCCGGGTTGGCGGCGACCACCTGCCCGAAACGGAACAGCTCGTCCTCCACCTCGCCCAGCGCCCCCGCGCGACCCGCGCTGGCGAGCAGGGCCTCCACCCCGAGCCGTTCGGTGGCCTCCAGCAGCTCGGACGGCGCCGACCAGCGCCCCGTCACCAGCACGGCGAGCAGATCCCTGGCGTCCGTGCCGACCTTGTCGCCGAGCAGGTTGCCCAGCAGGTCGGCCCGGTCCTCGCCGGACCGACCCGGGTCGGAGAGCGCCCGCCGCAGCCGTGGCTCGCGACGCAGCAGGTCGGCGACCGAGCCCAACTCGTCGCCGACCGCGGAGAGCCCGGCCGGCTCGGCGTCCCCGGCGTACGTGTCGAGACGCTGCCGTGCGGCGGCGTACGACTCCCGGCTGGCGGCCTGCATCAGCGCGCCCCGACCGTGGAGCCGCCGACGGAGGTCTCCTCGATGCTGGCCAGGAAGCGCTCCACCGTGCCCCGGCGGCGCGCCTCGTCGGCGAGGGACTCACCGACGATCTTGCTGGCCAGGTCGACCGCGAGGGTGCCGACCTCGGTCCGCAGTTCCTGCACGATGGCCTGCCGCTCGACCGCGAGCGACTCCCGCCCTGCCGCGATGATGCGATCCGACTCCTCACGGGCCTTGGCGAGCACGTCGGCGCGGATTCCCTCGGCGTCGGCGCGGGCGTCGTCCCGGATCCGGGCCGCGTCGGACCGTGCCTCGGCGAGCTGTGCCCGGTACTGCTCCAGCAGTGCCTTCGCCTCCGCCTGAGCGGCATCGGCCCGCTTGATGCCACCCTCGATCGCGTCGATCCGCGCCTGGTACATCGCCTCCATGCGCGGCATGACGTACTTGAGCAGCACGAAGCAGAGGATCGCGAAGGAGATCGTGCCGACGACGAGCTCCTGCCAGATGGGCAGGATCGGGCTGCTGTGCCCTTCCGCCGCATAGAACAACATCTGGACCCCTCCCGGTGGCCGGTGGACGGTCAGCTACCCGACGGCAGGGCGAAGGCGAGCACCAGACCGAACAGCGCCAGCGCCTCGACCAGGGCGAAGCCGAGGACCAGCCAGGTCCGGTTGAATCCGGCGGACTCGGGCTGGCGGGCGCTCGACTGGATGTACGAGGCGAAGACGATGGCGACACCGATACCCGGGCCGATGGCGGCGAGGCCGTAGCCGATGCTGTTGATGTTGCCACTGATCTCGGCAAGGACGCTCATTGCGAGGATTCCTCCTAGTAGGCGCGTGGCTCTCACGCGTACGAACAATCGCTGTCGAAAGCTGGGTGCGGCGCCGCCCGGCGCCGCCCGGTCAGTGCTCGTCGGCCAGGGCGGTCCCCATGTAGTTGGCCGTCAGGACGACGAACACATAGGCCTGGAGAAGTGCGACCAGCACCTCGAAGAAGGCCATCAGGATCGCCATCACGAAGGAGAAGAACGACGTCGCCTGGATGAAGATGTTGTCCGAGGCGAGCAGCACGAAACCGCCGACGGTGAAGACCAGCAGGATCAGGTGCCCGGCGAACATGTTGGCGAACAACCGGACCGCGAGGGTCACCGGTCGGTTGATGAAGTTCTGGAGGAACTCGATCGGCACCACGAGGATGTGCATCGGCCATGGGATGCCCGGCAGAATCAGGCTCATCTTCATGTACTTGAAGAACCCGTGCTTGCGGACTCCGATGGAGAGGTACAGCACGTAGGTGACGGCGGCGAGCACGATCGGGTACGCGATGTGCGAGTTCGGCGAGATCTGCAGCAGGGGCACGATGCCGAAGAGGTTGGTCAGCACGATGAAGCTGAACAGCACCGTCAGGTATGGAGCGAACCGGACGCCGACCTCGCCCATCTGCTCTCGGGCGACGCTGTCCCGCATGAGGCCGTAGATGGAATCGGCGACCCACTGCATCCTGCTGGGCACGAGCTTCGGGCTACGGTAGGAGACCGCGAAGAAGACGATCAGCAGTGCGACGGCGAGCCACACCATGATGGTGAACTTGGTGACCCAGGGGCCCGCCACGTTGGGCGGGAAGAAGTCCCCGACGGCAGGGGGCCAGGGAAGTCCCGCAGCGACGAGCACTTGTCCGCTCACCGTGTCATCCTCCGCACTCGATAAGACCGGCACCGGTTGGCGCTAGGTGCCGAGCCTTTTCATGATCAGGTAGATCGCTCCTGCCGCGCCGACCATCATGCCCGTCGCGATCCCAATGCCCTCCGGCAGCCCGAACCACCGTTCCGCCAGCCAGCCGAGGAAGCCCCACACGACGATCCCGGCGAGCAGGTAACCCACGACTGCACCAGCGACCCCCTCCGACGACGGCTCGTCGGGCTTGCGGGGGTGGAGGTCATCGGCCATGACGTGCGGAACACTATCAGCCGGCAAATCGCGGGTGCGCGTCAACCCCCGCACACCGTCGACCGGGTGCGGGAAGGACCGGGACGCGTCAACCCCGGCTCACGTTACTCCCGATCCGCCAGGATGGAACCTGTCGTTCCACCGACACGGTGAGGTCTTCCGAAAATGCCGCTACCGACCACTCGGCCCGGCGTACGGTAGTGGCGATCGCAGTGCCCAGACCAGCTGGGTCGCGGTCCAGACGACCACCCCGGCGATGATGCCCGCCCCCATCGGCAGCAGGCCGGACCAGCCGGTGGTCGCGATCGCCGCCATCACCATGCCCAGCAGGACCATCTTCACCGCATAGGTGACCAGTCCCACCGACATGATCATTCGAGGGTGGACCGAGTCCGCCCAGGCCACGGAGTAGGCGGAGATCAGGTAACTGACGACGGCCAGCGTCACGCCGGCCGCCACACCGGCCCCGCCGTCGACGCCGGCCACGCCGAAACCGACCGGCGTGGCGACGACCAGCAGCGCCGCCGAGGCGAGCAGGGTGGCCCGCAGATGCGGCAACCGGGACTGGACCGCGTGCCACTGACCCGGCGACCGCGCGGTCACCGCCGCCGTCCCGCGGTCGGGTAGGCGGGAAAGGCGGCCACCAGATCGGCGACCTCGGCGGCGACTCCGGCGAGCGCCTCCGCTCCGCCGGGTGCGGCCGGGTCGGTACGCACGGCGCGTCCGATGAACCCGGCGATCCGGCGCATCTCCTCCGCACCCATGCCCTGGGTGGTGACGCTCGGGGTGCCGACCCGGATGCCGGAGGCGGTCATCGGTCGCTGCGGGTCGAAGGGGATGGCGTTCTTGTTCAGGGTGATCGCGGCGGCGTCGCAGCGCGCCTCGGCGTCGCGGCCGGTCACCCCGACCTCCCGGAGGTCGATCAGGGCGAGATGGGTGTCGGTGCCGCCGGAGACCGGTCGCATCCCCTCCGCTTCGAGTGCGGCCGCGAGCACCTGCGCGTTGGTAACCACCTGGGCAGCGTACGCCTGGAAGGCCGGAGACGCCGCCTCGCGGAGCGCGACCGCCTTCGCCGCCACGGCGTGCATCAACGGCCCGCCCTGGGTGAACGGGAAGACCGCCTTGTCGATCCGCTCGGCGAGTGACGCCCGGCACAGCACCATCCCGCCCCGGGGCCCGCGCAGCACCTTGTGCGTGGTGGCGCAGACCACATCGGCGTACGGCACCGGGGACGGGATCGCCCGCCCGGCGACCAGCCCGATGAAGTGCGCCGCGTCCACCATCAGATAGGCGCCGACCTCGTCGGCGATCTCGCGGAACCGGGCGAAGTCGATCAGCCGGGGGTAGGCGGTGGCACCACAGATGATCATCTTGGGTCGGTGCGCCAGGGCCAGCTCCCGCACCTCGTCGTAGTCGATCAGCTCGGTGTCCCGGCGCACCTGGTAGCCGACCGGAGCGAACCACTTGCCGGAGAAGTTGACCCGGCTGCCGTGGGTCAGGTGGCCGCCGTGCGGCAGGTCCATCGCCAGCACCGTGTCGCCGGGCTGCACCAGCGCGGCGTACGCGGCCAGGTTGGCGCTCGCCCCGGAGTGCGGCTGGAGGTTGGCGTGCTCGGCCCCGAACAGCGCCTTGGCCCGGTCGATGCCGATCCGCTCGGCCCGGTCCACCTCGGCGCAGCCGCCGTAGTAGCGCCGGCCGGGATAGCCCTCGGCGTACTTGTTGCTCAGGGTGGAGCCGAGCGCCGCCAGTACCGCCGGGGAGGTCAGGTTCTCGCTGGCGATCAACTGCAACCCGCCGCGCTGCCGGTCGAGTTCGTCCAGCAGCACCTCGGCGATCTCCGGGTCGGTCCCGGTCAGCTCGTCGAAGTCCGGCCCCCAGAAGGCCGGCTCGCCGGCACCGGGCCGCCCCACCCGTTCGGTCAGCTCGCTCACCCCGGCACCTTCTCGTCACGCTCGGCATTGGGCCAGGTCCGAGTCTATGGGGGTGCCCGGGGTGCCGCCCGACGACCTGCCGGCGCGCTCCTGCGAGTCAGGGCCGGTCAGCGGGGTGCGGGCGGGGTCGGTGGCACGACCACCGCCGGGCCGGGTGCGGTCGGCACCGGGCGTACCGGACGTGGCCCGGCGGCCGTGGGCCGGGGCGGCGCCGGGAGCGTCGGTCGGGGTACCACGGCGGTGGGCGCCGGGGCCGGCGGCGTCGGAACGGGCACCGGCGGGACCGGAGTGGGCGCCGGGGCGAACGGGTCCGGGCCCGGGCCGGCCGGGGCGGGACCGAGATCACCCGGGCCGTCGCCGAGGGCGATCTCCCGACCGGGCGGGGTGAAGTCCCGCCGGGGCTTGCCCGCCAGCGCGCTGGCCAGGGTGGTGGCGACCGCGGCGATGACCTTCCGCTGCACCGCCTGGCCGACCGCGTCGCTCGGGTCGTCCGGGTTGGCGGCGATGGCCGCCGCGGCGAGCTGCGGGGTGAACCCGACGAAGGTCTCCGTGGCGTACCCCTCGGCGCTGCCGGTCTTGCCGGCCACCGGCTGGTCACCGAGGATCCTCGCCACCTCCGGAGCGCTGCCGCCGTCACACCGGGCGTACGCCGACTGACCGCCGACCGGGCAACGGGCCGCGTCGGTCGCCGCCCGGGCCACCTCCACCTGGAGCATCTTCCCGCAGCTCGGCGCGGCGCCGGGCAGCGCCCGACCGGCGGGGTCGACGATCGAGAGCACCGGCAAGGGCTTGCAGTACCTTCCCTCGGCCGCCAGCGTCGCGTACGCGTTCGCCAGGTCCAGCGGGGTGGTGGCGGAGACGCCGAGGGTGAACGCCCCCCAGCCCTTCGCCCCGTACGTGGCCAGCCGGGCGTCGCTGTCGGCCCGGAACACGATGCCGAGCCGCTCGGCCATCCGTACCGCCCGGTCCGCACCGATCCGCTGTTGCAGCGCCACGAAGTAGGTGTTGACCGACCGGCCGAAGGCGGTCCACATGGTGCGGTAGCCGTTCATCCACGCCGGGTTGGCGTTGGCCGGGCACCAGTAGCCGCCGCAGGCCCGCGGCCCGTCGATCGGATAGCTGGTCACCAGCTGGGACGGCGCCACGTAGCCGGCGCTGAGCGGCATCCCCTGCTCCAGCGCCGCGAGCAGGGTGAAAATCTTGAACGTCGAACCCGCCTGGTAGCCGTCGATACCGCCGCCACCGGCGATCAACTGGTTGACGGTGTTCGGATGGTTGCGCTGCCCCGGCGGGTTGGGGTCGAGCGAGTAGTGCCGGTTGACCGCGAGCGCCAGTACCCGGCCGGTGCCCGGCTGCACCACGGCCATCGGCGCGGCCCGGCGGTCGGAGTAGTCGTAGACGGTCAGGATCTGCCGCAGCGCGGTGGCCTGGATCGCCGGGTCGAGTGAGGTGGTGATCCGGTAGCCGCCCCGGCGCAGCGTCCGCTGCCGCTCGTCGACGGTGAGCCCGAACGCCGGGTTCGCGTTCCACCACTGCCGGAAGTAGTCGCAGAAGAAGCCCCAGTCGGAACGCCCGTCCGGGATGCCGGCACAGTCGTTCGGCTCGGCACCGGGGCGCAGCCTGATCGGCTCCGCCTGGGCCCGGGTGGCGGTCTCGACGGGGACCACCCCGGTCTCGGCCATCTGGCCCAGCACGTAACCCCGGCGTGCCAGGGCGGCGTCGGCGTTCCCGCCGATCGGGCTGTCCGTCTCCGGCGAGCGGAGCAGCCCGGCCAGCAGGGCGGCCTCGGCCAGCGTCAGCTGGCTGGCCGGCTTGGAGAAGTACCGCTGGCTGGCGGCGGCGACGCCGTACGCCCCGGCACCGAAGTAGGCGATGTTGAGGTAGCGGCCGAGGATCTCGTCCTTGCTGAGCCGGCGCTCCAGCGCGAGCGCGTACCGCATCTCCTGGATCTTGCGTCCGGGGCTGGTCTCGGTCGCCTCGGCGCGCTGCTCGGCGGTCAACCCCGGGTCGCTCTTGAGTACGTTGCGGACGTACTGCATGGTCAGCGTCGAGGCACCCTGACGTACCTCGCCACCGACCTGGTTCGCCACCACGGCCCGGAGTACGCCCCTGAGGTCGACGCCGCCGTGTGAGTAGAACCGGGCGTCTTCCGCCGCCACCGTCGCCTGCCGCATCACCTCGGCCACCTGGGACAGCGGCACGTTAGTCCGGTTCTCGTCGTAGAACGAGGTGATCGGGGTACGGCCGTCGCTGGCGAACAGATAGGAGCGCTGGGCGGTCGGCGGGGTACGCAGGTCCTGCGGCAGGTCCTCGTAGCGGGCGCCGATCGACTTCAGCCCCACCGCCGCGAGTACGGTGGCCGGCAGCGCGGCCGCGGCCAGGATCGTCCCGGCCAGGATGCCGGCCAGGGTCAGGGTCCAGAGCTGGCTCAGCCGCAGCCGGAGCATGCGTACCTCCCGGGCGGGACAGCGATCGACGCGACCCGGACGATTCGACCGGGCTCGGGGACCACGTCAGCCTGACGGCTGATTCCGGGCGGCGCACCCGTTTCCCGACAAACCGGCTCAGATTCACAAGTCGGAGTGACGACGGTCGGAGTGACCGCGGCGGTGCGGTCGAGCGGAGATCCGCGGGCCCCGCCACCGACTCCGGCGGCGGCGTGCGGTCAGGGCAGCAGCACGGCGGCGAGCGGCCCGACCGTCTCCTCGATCTCGTCGGCGACCCGGCTGAAGCACTGGTCGCCCCGGCCCCACGGGTCGTCGAGGTCGTCGCCGGGCAGCGGGGACGAGCCGCTCCGGGCCGCCGCCACCGCGGCCACCAGGGCGGTACCCCGGGCGTGCACCGCGTCCGGATCGGCGACGTCGGCCGGGGGCAGGGCCGCCGCGTCCACCGTGGGCAGCAGCCGGCCGAACTCGCCGAGCACGAAGGTGCGGTCGGCGGCGTCGGGCCGCAGCGCCACGACGTACTCCTGCTGGTCGGCGGTTGCGGTCAGCACCAGGTCGGCCGCGTCGATGTGCTCCGAGCGGAGCTTGCGGGCGCCGAAGTCGGCGGCGTCACCGCCCCGGGACCGCACCTGCCGGGCGGCCGGCGGGTTCATCTCCTCACCCGCGTGCCAGCCGCCGGTGCCCGCGCTGTGGCTGTGCACCAGGCGGTCTACGTCGTCCGGGTCCGCCGCTCCCCGCCGGGCCAGCCGTTCGCGTACGGCCAGCGCGAGCAGCCGCTCCGCCATCGGCGACCGGCAGATGTTGCCCAGGCAGACGTGCAGGACCGTGAAGGGCGGCACTCAGGACACCCGCCCCTGGATGTCCGGTGCCCCCTGGATGTCGGGCACGACGTCCCGGAGCTTTTCCAGCGGGATCGCGCCCTGGCGCAGCACCCGGCACACCTCACCGGTGGCGTCGACGATGGTGCTCGGCACCGGCTCCGGACACGGCCCGGCCTCCAGGTAGGCCCGGACCGCGTAGCCGAGCTGCTCGCGCGCCTCCTCGGCGGTCACCGCCGCCGGCTGGCCGGTCTTGTTCGCCGACGAGACGGCCATCGGGCCGGTCTCCCGGAGCACCTCCAGGGCGACCGGGTGCAGCGGCATGCGTACCGCCACGGTGCCGCCGGTGTCCCCGATGTCCCACTGCAGGCTGGGCGAGTGCTCGACCACGATGGTCAGCGCACCGGGCCAGAACGCGTCGGCCAGGTCCCGGGCGCTGCTCGGCAGCATGAAGACCAGCCCGTCCAGCGTCCGCCGGGAGCCGACCAGCACCGGCGGCGGATGCTGCCGGTCCCGGCCCTTCGCGTTGAGCAGCGCCTTGACCGCGTACGGGGTGAAGGCGTCCGCGCCGATCCCGTAGACCGTGTCGGTCGGGATCACGACCAGCTCGCCGTTCTTGACCGCCTCGACGGCCGCGGCGATGCCTCGGTCCCGGTCCGCCACCGACCGGCAGTCGTAGAGCATCACGGGGAGCCAGTCTGCCACGCCGGAGCGCCCACCGTGGCACGGGGACTTCCAGCCGGTCACGAACGGGCGTCGGCGCGGCGGGCGGTGGCGAACCTGGGCCGCCCGACCAGGTCCGGATGCTCCTCGATCCCGACGAACCGGCCGTCGGCACGCAGCAGCTCGGGAACGGCCGTACCGTGCGTGTCGTCGTGCTCGACCCCGAACGCCCCGCCCGGGCGCAGCAGCCGGGCGGCACGGTCCCGCACCAGCCGGATCACGGCGAGCCCGTCCGGGCCGCCGAAGACCGCGTCCGCCGGGTCGTGTCCGGCCACGTCCGGCGGTACGGGGGTGCCGTCCGGCACGTACGGCGGGTTGCAGAGCAGCACGTCCACCCGCCCGACGTACCCGGCCAGCAGTTCCGGGTCGGCCACGTCCCCGGCCACCACCTCGATCGGCGGGTCACCGGCACCGGCCCGCTCGGCGGCGTTGCGGCGCAGCCACTCCAGTGCCGCGGCGGACCGCTCGACCGCGACCACCCGGGCCCCGGGCACCTCGGCGGCGACCGAGAGCGCGATCGCACCGCTGCCGCTGCACAGGTCGACCACCACCGGCCCGCCGCCGGCCGGGTCGACACCGGCCCGCCGGGCCTGCTCGACTCCCCAGCCGGCAAGCAACTCGGTCTCCGGCCTCGGGACGAAGACCCCCGGCCCGACCGCCAGCTCCAGGTACCGGAACGCGGCCGAGCCGAGCAGGTGCTGCAGCGGCTCGTGCCGAGTACGTCGCTCGACCAGCTCCGCCAGCCGGTCCCGCTGCTCCGGACCGAGCGGGCCGGCCACGGCCAGCGCACCGCGCGACACGCCGAGGACGTACGCCAGCAGAAGTTCCGCCTCGGCGCGGGCCGGGCCGACACCGGCCCGGGCCAGCGCGGACGTCGCCGCCGCGAGCGCGACCGAGGGTCGGGTCGGCTCTGTCGCCGCAGGGGGGTGCCGGGGAATACGCGTCACGACATAATCATGGGACGTCGGCCGGGAATCATCGCGTCGCGGGCGCGTTTCCACCCCGGAACGACTGGGTGCTCGGACCGGCCGGGCGTCCCCGGAGGGCACCGTGCCTCCGGGCGACCTGCCGACTCCTTCACTCCGACGGGGGCTGGCTGGCGAAGCGATGGAGGTTGTGCGTGAGTTGGCTCGACCGGGTCGGTGACCGGGCCGAGGAGTTGAGACACGCCCGTTCCCTGATGGAGAGCAGTCGATCCGCCGAGGCCTGTCTGATCTTCGAGCGGGTGATCGGCACCACCGACGACCCGTACTCCCGGGCCGACGCGTTGCTCCAGCGGCTCTCCGCGATCCTCAACCTGGGCCGGACCGCGGAGTACACCCGATCGGTGGAGTTGGCCTTCGACGCCGCCCGGGACCTGCCCGAGCCGTACCTGCACGGCCACCTGCACGCCCTGGCCGCGCTCGCCGCGCAGAACCAGGGCGCGCTGGACCGCTGCGTCACCCACCTGGTCCGGGGCGCCCGGGCGCTCGGCTCGGTGGAGGAGCCCGACCGGGAGACCGCCTGGGGCTGGCACGACCTGGCAATGGCCTACTCCTACCTCAGCTTCCACGGCTACGCCCTGGGCGCGATAGAGCGGGCCCGCCGGCTCGGGCTGGCCGTCGGCATACCCCAGGAGACCTTCGCCGCGCCCGGCATCCGGTTGCGCAACGCGGTGGCGCTGGACCACCACGGGGACAGCGACGGCTGCCTGCGGGTGCTCCGGGACGTCGGCGCGGACCTGGAACGGTTCGTCGAGGCCGGCACCGCGGGCCGGGTCCGGCCGAGCAGCCGGGCGGCGTACGGGTACGCCCTCGCCCGGCAGGCCGCCCTCGGCGGCACGGCCGGCCGGCCGGCCGTGCCGGAGCTCGACCCCGACTGGCTGCTCGGCAACGGCGGGGACAGTGCGCGGGCCCGGGACATGCGGCAGCTCGGCGGGGCGTGCCTGGCGATCGCCGCCGGTCGCCCCGCCGAGGCGCTGTCCCGGCTGGAGACCGTGCACGTCTCGGCCGAGACGTTGGGCGCGGCCGAGCACGCCCGACTCTCCAGCCTGGCCTACGCCGGGCTCGGCGACCACGCGGCGGCGCACCGGGCCGACCGGTACGCGTTCCGGCTGGCGACCCAGCGCAACGACCGGCTCCGGGACGTCTACGTGGACGGCATAGCGGCCCGGATCGAGCACGAGGAGATGCGTCGGGAGGCGGCCCGGCACGAGGGCGAGGCGCTGACCGATCCGCTCACCGGGCTGCCGAACCGCCGCCGGCTCGAACGGTACGTCGCCGCCATGGTCGCCCGGGGCGAGCGGGCGGCGGTCGGCGTGGTCGACCTCGACGGCTTCCGGGCGGTGAACGCCTCGCACGGCCGGCACTCGGGTGACCTGGTCCTGCAACGGATCGCCGGGGTGATCAACCGGGTGATGCGACGCGGCGACTTCGTGGCCCGGTACGGCGGCGACGAGTTCGTGGTGGTGCTGCCCGGCGCCGGGATGACCGAGGCGGGCGAGGTGGGCCGGCGGATCAGTGCGGCGGTCGCCGCCGAGGAGTGGGAGTCGATCGTCCCGGACGCCCCGGTCGGGGTGAGCGTCGGCTTCGCCGAGGTGCACGGCTCGGGCGCCGGGCTGCGGGACGCGCTGCGCCGCGCCTTCGAGCTCGCCGGCCGGAAGATGCCGCCGGCCAGGACAGCGACGACGCCGTGAGTGCGGCCCGCCCGGCGAGCCGGGCGGGGCTCAGCGGCGGGCCAGCTCCGTCTCGCCGGCCAGCCTGGCCGAGCGGGGCTCAGCGGCGGGCCAGCTCCGTCTCGCCAGCCAGCCTGGCCGAGCGGTCCGCCTCGGCCAGCGCGTCCAGCACACCGTCCAGCTCTCCGGCGAGGGCCAGGTCGAGGTTGTACGCCGTGTAGCCGATCCGGTGATCGGTGATCCGGTTCTGCGGGAAGTTGTACGTCCGGATCCGCTCGGACCGGTCGACGGTACGCACCTGGGAGCGGCGGGCGTCCGAGGCGGCGGCGTCGGCCTGCTCCTGCGCGTTGGCGAGCAGCCGGGCCCGGAGGATCCGCATCGCCTGCTCCCGGTTCTGCAACTGGGACTTCTCGTTCTGGCAGGAGACCACGATCCCGGTCGGCAGGTGGGTGATCCGCACCGCCGAGTCGGTGGTGTTCACCGACTGCCCGCCCGGCCCGGACGACCGGAACACGTCGATCCGCAGCTCGTTCGGGTCGATGGTGACGTCGACGTCCTCGGCCTCCGGCAGCACCAGCACGCCGGCCGCGCTGGTGTGGATCCGCCCCTGGGACTCGGTCACCGGCACCCGCTGCACCCGGTGCACGCCGCCCTCCCACTTGAGCCGGGACCAGACCCCGTTGCCGCCCTCCGGCACGCCCTTCGCCTTGACCGCGAGCGAGACGTCCTTCACTCCGCCCAGGTCGGAGTCCTGCGCGTCGAGCACCTCGGTCGTCCAGCCGTGCCGTTCGGCGTACCGCAGGTACATCCGGAGCAGGTCACCGGCGAAGAGCGCCGACTCCTCGCCGCCCTCGCCGGCCTTGATCTCCAGGATGACGTCCTTGCCGTCATGCGGGTCGCGCGGGATGAGCAGTTCGGCGAGCCGGGCCTCCAGGGCGGGCAGCGCCGCGGCCAGCGACTCCGCCTCGGCCGTGAACGACGGCTCCTCGGCGGCCAGTTCGCGGGCGGCGGCGAGGTCGGCACGGGCCTGCTCCAGCTCGCCGGCGGCCTTGTACAGCGGGGTCAGCTCGGCGAACCGGCGACCCACCCGGCGGGCGGTGGCCTGGTCACCGTGGATCGTCGGGTCGGCGAGCCGCCGCTCCAGCTCCGCGTACTCGTCGAGAAGGCCGGCCAGCCGATCGCCGCTCATGCGCGTACTCCCTCTGCTTTCGAACACGGGTGGTGGAAAGGGCCGGGAAACGGCACGACGGCGCCCGCCCCCGGCGACGAACCGGAGGCGGGCGCCGTCGACGCGGCTACTTGGCCTTCTTGGCCTGAACCTTGGCGTACTTCTGCTGGAACTTGGCGACCCGGCCGGCGGTGTCGAGCACGCGCTGCTTACCGGTGTAGAACGGGTGGCAGGCGCTGCAGGTCTCGACGTGGATCGAGCCGCCCTTCGCCGTGCTGCGGGTCGTGAAGGTGTTGCCGCACGAGCAGGTGACCTCGGTGCTCACGTACTCGGGGTGGATGTTGGGCTTCATGTCGCCTCGGTCCTTTCGTGGATGGTCGCCGGGTCGCCGTCGGCGTCCGTCGGCCGCGACACGCGCGTCGCGGGGCGGTGACAGACTCGGGCGTGAACCGGAACCGGTGGCCGACTGACCAGTGTGCCATGGCGGCGGACCGCCAACGAAATCGGGCTGCACACCTGATTCCGTGACGGATAACGTCACTCCTCCCTCCCGCATTCCCATCCCGGAAGGCACACCCCGTGGTGACGTCCACCTCCGATCCCACCCTGCTCGCTCCGGCCACCCGGCTCGCCGACATCCTCGACCCGGCGGCGCTGGCCGCCGCGCTCGCCGACGGTCATGTCCGGGTCCAGCGGCATCCGACACGCCCGCTGGCGATCTACAACTACACGGAGGCGTGCACCTACGCCGGAAACTGGACGCCGGTGACGTTGGCCTGCCGAGGGCTGATCGTGGACGAGTCGACCGGTAGGGTCGTGGCGCGGCCGTACCCGAAGTTCTTCAACCACGACCAGCCCGGGGCGCCGGCGCTCCGGCTGGACGCACCGGCAGTGACGACGGACAAGGCTGACGGAAGCCTCGGCGTGCTGTACCCGGACGGCGACGGCTTCGCGGTCGCCACCCGGGGCTCGTTCGCCTCCGACCAGGCCCGGCACGCCACCACCGTGCTCCGGACCCGCTACCCCGACTTCATCCCGCCGCCGGGGCGGACCGTGCTCGTCGAGATCGTCTATCCGGCGAACCGGATCGTGCTCGACTACGACGGCCTGGACGACCTGGTGCTGCTCGGCACCGTGGAGATCGCCACCGGGCGCAGTTCCGGCCCGGAGACGGTGCCGGGCTGGCCCGGTCCGGTGGTCGAGCGGCTGCCCTACCGCACCCTGGCCGAGGCGTTGGCCGCACCGGTCCGGGACGGTCGGGAAGGGCTGGTGGTGCACTGGCCGGACACCGACGAGCGGGTCAAGATCAAATATCCGGAGTACCTCCTGCTGCACCGGCTGACCTTCGGGCTCAACGCCCGGGTCGTCTGGGAGTACCTGGTCACCGGGCAGGACCTCTCGGCCCGGGTAGCGGCGCTGCCGGACGAGTTCCACCGTTGGGTCTCCTCCGTCGGGGCCGAGCTGACCGCGACCGTCGAGGCCCGGGCCGCGAAGATCGAGCAGGCGTACGGTGAGCTCGTGGCCGGGCTGCCGGCCGGATGGACCCGGCGCGACTTCGCCGAGCGGGTCGGCCGGCACCCGGAGCGCGCCCTCCTCTTCCTGCGCCTCGACGGCCGCGACTACCGCCCGCGGCTCTGGCAGCAGGCCCGGCCGTCGGCGGACTGGACGCCTCAGCAGCGGGGGTGAACCGGTCCCGAGGTCCGTGCGGAAGCTCGCTCGACAGGGGTCATGATGGCGACGAGCGGAGCAAGGAGAGACATGACCCGACTGATCGTCACCCGCGGGCTGCCCGCCTCCGGGAAGACCACCTTCGCCCGGAAGCTGCAACCCGGGGTGGTCCGGGTGAACCGGGACGACCTGCGCCGGATGCTGCACGGCGAGCGGCTCTTCACCCAGCGGGCCGAGGGTCAGGTCACCGCCGTGCAGCGGGCCCAGGTCGAGGCGCTGCTACGGGCCGGGGCGGACGTCTGCGTCGACGACACCAACCTGCGCTCCCGGACGGTGCGGGACTGGGCACAGCTCGCCGCCCGGTTCGGCGCCGCATTCGAGGTGCACGACTTCACCGACGTACCGGTGGACGAGTGCGTCCGACGCGACGCCGAGCGGCCCGAGCAGGACCGGGTCGGCGAGGAGGCGATCCGGCGGCTGCACGAGCGCTACCTGGCCGGGCGGGCACTGCCGCTGCCGGTACCGACCGCCGAGCCGGGCGGGCCGGCGGCCGTCTACAGCCCGCCGTCGGAGGAGGCACCGGAGATCGTCCTGGTGGACATCGACGGCACGGTGGCGCTGCTCTCGGGGCGCAGCCCGTACGACATGACCCGGGTCGGCGAGGACCAGCCCAACACCGCCGTCATCTCGGCGGTCCGGGCCATGCACGCCGCCGGCTACGGGGTGGTCTTCTGCACCGGGCGGGACGCGTCCTGCCGGGAGCCGACCGAGCAGTGGCTGGCCGAGCACGTCGGGGTGCCATACCTGGCCCTGCACATGCGGGCCGTCGGCGACCAGCGACGCGACTCGGTGGTCAAGCGGGAGATCTTCGACCGGGAGATCCGCGACCGCTACCGGGTCGTCGGGGTCTTCGACGACCGGATGCAGGTGGTCAAGATGTGGCGGGCCCTCGGCCTGACCGTCTTCCAGGTCGCCGAGGGCGACTTCTAGCCCGTCGCCCCCACGTCCACCCGCCGCTGACGGTCACCCGTTGCTGACGGTCGCCCGTTGCTGACGGTCGCCCGTTGCTGACGGTCACCCGCCCCTGACCTGGACGCCAGATGCGCTATCGCTGCCGAATTGCGCCTCTGGCGTCCAGGTCCACCCGCGTGCTGAGCGTGCGGAGGGGTGAGCGTGGGGGGAGCGCCACCCGCGTCCGCCGCTCGCCCGGTGCGCCGCGCTAGCGGCGGGTGAGTGGGATGGTCGCCCGGGTGGTCACCCCGTTGACGGTGACGGCGAGTTGGACCGTGGCGCCGGGGCGCAGCGCGGTCAGCCGCCCGGTCGCCGGGTCGAACCAGGCGGCGTGCCAGGGCCGCACGCCGCGTACCGGTCCGACGTGCAGGTTCGCCGATCCCGACCAGTCGGCCGAGAGCGGGGCGGCGACCGGCACCTGCCGGCCACCCGGCTGGGTCACCGTGGCGGTGACCGCGACCGCCGAACCCGCCGGCAGCGTCTCCGGGACGGCCAGGGCGAGCTGGTCCACGTGCGCCCGGGTCTGCGCGCTCACCCACTCCGGCCCCTCGGCCAGCGGGTCGCGCCGGGCCGCCGCCGCCTCGGCCGGACTCACCGGGTCGACCCCGAACATCGTCCAGCCGCTGAACCCGCCGAGGTGCGGCGCGGTGGAGGGGTTCTTGCCGGCGTTGCCGTTGATCAGGTACGGCACCCCGTCGACCCGGTCGGCGGAGAAGCTGCCGACGTGCGCACCGACGAAGAGCGCCCCCTTGCCGGTCCCGCTCTGGAACTCGGCGAGCCATCGCTCCAGCAGCGCCGCCTCCTTGCGGTCGCCGAGCTGGCTGGCCCGGGCCGGCGTCGGGTCCCGGGGCGCGTGGTGCTGCAACACCACCACCGAGCCGACCGCCGGGTCCCGGGCGGCACCGTCCAGGGCGGTACGCAGCGCGCGTACCTGCCCGAAGCCGCCGCCGCGCAGGCTGCCGGTGGAGGTGTCCAGGGTGACGAACCGGGTCCGGGTGCCGCCCCGGCGGGGGGCGTGGTCGAAGACCCGGTAGGTCTGCCCGAAGACCGACCGGAAGTTCGTGATCGGGGCGCCCATGATCTCGTGGTTGCCCGGCACGTAGTGGTACGGCAGCGTGCCGCCCAACTCCTCGTCCAGGATCTGTTTGGCCAGGGCGAAGTCCTCCGGATAGCCGGTGTCCACGAAGTCCCCGTTGATCACCAGGAAGTCCGGCCGGGCCGCCTTCACCTCGCGCAGCGTACGGCGGGCCTGGGCGACCAGGTCACTGTCCGGGTTCGCGGCGACGAACTGTGCGTCGGAGAGCACCGCGAAGCGCCAGGGTGCCCGGTCGACGGTGCCGTCGGTCAGCACCACCCGGTCGGTGCGGAGCGGCTCGGCGGGCACGTCCACCTCGGCCGGTACCCGGGCGACGATGTCGTCGATCACCACCTCCCCGGTGTACGCCGCCGCCGCGTCGGTCTCGGCCACGTAGAACCGCCGGATCCGCACCGGGTACACCACGCCGGCCGGTACGGCCAGCTCGACGTAGCGCCAGCCGGTCCAGTCCAGGTACGGGCCGCGCAACACGTGCTGCTGGTCGAGCGCGTCGTGCAGGTGCAGGCTGGGCCACTCGCCGTTCCCGCTGGCGTGGATCCACATCCCGAACGACTGCGGCTGCCCGGCCACCGGAATGTACGCGGGCGGGTCGGCGTACGCGGCCCGGGTGCCGGTGGACTGGCCGAAGTCGTACGACAGCTTCAGGCCGGTGCCGGTGCGGCCCGGCGCCGGGGTCGCCGAGCCGGTGGCCCGGGCGGCGCTGAACCGCCAGCTCGCCGCGTCGTCGAACATCGCCACCGGTACGTCGGTGAGTCCGACCGTCACCGGCAGCACGGTGCTGGCCGCGCCGACGCGTACCGTGACCAGGGCGGCCCCACTGTCCACCTTGGCCCGCACGGCGAGGCTGCCGTCGGCGGCCGGGGTGACCTCCAGCAGGTCCCGGTCGTACTCCAGGCGCAGGTCGGCCGCCTCGATCGGCGCGATGTTCCCCTCGGCGTCGTAGCCGACCACTCCGAACGAGCCGGTGCCGCCGGCGCCGGCCAGCCCGACCTTGTCCACGGTGCCGTCGATCCGGGTCAGCGGGCCGAGCACGGTCAGCGGCAGTTCGCCCTTTGCCCGGCCCCGGAACGCGGTGACGGTCACCTCGCCGGACCGCCGGGCCCGGAAGACTCCGGTCCGGTCGACGCTGCCCCGGGACGCCGGTTCGGCCCGCCAGTGCGGCGTGCCGGCCGCCGGGCCGTAGGTCTCGTCGTAGCCGGCCGCCGAGAGCCGCCGGGTCAGCCCGGGAAAGACCCGGTCCGGGCGCCCGCCGCGCACCGGCCCGACGCCCGGCGCGGCCGCCGGGTCGAGCAGGGTCTTCACCCAGTACGCCCGCAGCCGTCCGCTGCCCTGCGGCGCGTAGAGCGCGAGCCCGTTCGGCACCGGTCGCTCGGAGCCGTCCGACGGGCTGTTCTCGACCCGTACCGCCGGCTGGCCCGGTTCCCGGGCGAGCAGCGTCGAGGAGCCGCCACCGTCGAGGTTGAGTGCGTCGTGCGCGCCGAGTTCGGCCATCATCCGGCCCAGTTCGGTCAGGGTCACACCCCGGCTGTCCGCCTGCCGTCCGTCCACTGTGATCAGAATCATCTTACGGCCGTCGGCGGAGAACCCGACCGCGGTCCGGGGTTCGGGGTTCACGTCGCCGATCTCCTGCGGTACCCCGTCGCGGACCAGTACCCGGTTGCCGCCGACCGCGGCGTGCAGGGTGCTGCCGTCGGAGGGCTTCGGCGCGTACCGGAGGTCGACCGGGTCGCCGGGGCGCAGTGCGGCGAGCGCGTCGGCGCCGGCCTCCCGGCCGAGCAGTACCGTCGTACCGGCCGGGATCGGGCCGCTGCCGGCGGCCGGGGTGACCGTGCCGACCCGGCCGCCGATCAGGGTGACCTCGGTGACCCGGGTGGCGCCCTCGACCGCCCTGGTCCGGGGGTACGACCCCCAGAGCGGGGTGAAGACGCCGACGCCGCCGGCCGCGACCATGTTGTTGAACTGGGTGAGCGTCAGCGGTCCGCCCGGCAGGGTGGCGGTGCCGTCGAAGTGCACCTGGACCACCCGGCCCACGCCCTCGGCGGTCACCCCGACCGCCTCGTGGTGCCCGGCCACCGGCGACTGGATCAGTTCACCGCTCTGGATGCCGATCCCCTGGGCCGCGCCGGAGTTGTTGATGTCGAAGAAGTCCCCGTTCACCGCGGCCACCGCACCGGCCCGGTCGACCGCCCGGCGCAGCGGTTCGGCCCGGGCCACCTCGCCGGAGTTGACGTAGTCGACGGTGAGTCCGCCGGACAGGTCGGCGGTGAGCGCGTCGGCCCGGAGCCAGCCGTTGGCGTCGTACCGGTCGAAGGAGGTCAGGTCGAGGCCGGGCGCGACCGGCCGGGTCCGGGTGTCGGTCACGATCCCGTCGGCGGCGTCGGCCGGGACCGGCGCGGACGACGGTGCCGGGTACGACGAGGCGGCCGGGGCCTCCTCCGGCGCGGTGGCGGCGGCCGGAACGGGCCGGGACACCGTGCGCACCGGTTCGGCGTACGCCGGGACCGGGCTGGCGAGGGTGAGGGACGGCACCAGGAGCAGTAGCCCGGCGAGGCGGGCGGATCGGCGGCGGATCACCATGCCGGGTAGTCAACCGGACGACGTATAGAAGTTTCAATAGTTGCGGGTTGAACCGAAGGAAAATTCCACCAACCGGCGGCGGTCCGTGGCTCGCCGACGGGCACGGCGCGGAGAGCGACACGGGAGTGATCGACGTCCTGCTCCGCTGAAACCGGCCCGGAGACGCACGGTGGGGCCCGGCCGAGTTCGGCCGGGCCCCACCAACTGCTCAGGGTGCCGGAGGTGTCACTCCCCCGGCGTCGACTTCGCGATCTGCATCAGGAACTCGATGTTGGTCCGGGACTGCTTGAGCCGGTCCAGCAGCAGATCCAGCGCCGCCTGCGAGTCGAGCGAGTGCAGCACCTTGCGCAACTTGTGCGTGATCGCCAGCTCCTCCGGGGCCAGCAGGATCTCCTCCTTACGGGTGCCGGAGGTGTGGATGTCGATGGCCGGGAAGACCCGCTTGTCGGCGATCTTCCGGTCCAGCTTCAGCTCGGCGTTACCGGTGCCCTTGAACTCCTCGAAGATGACCGTGTCCATCACGGAACCGGTCTCCACCAGCGCGGTGGCGAGGATGGTCAGCGAGCCGCCGTTCTCGATGTTCCGCGCCGCGCCCAGGAACCGCTTCGGCGGGTAGAGCGCGGTGGAGTCGATACCGCCGGACATGATCCGGCCGCTGGCCGGTGCCGCCAGGTTGTACGACCGGCCGAGCCGGGTCACCGAGTCGAGCAGTACGACCACGTCGTGGCCCAGCTCGACCAGGCGCTTGGCCCGCTCGATCGCCAGCTCGGCGACCGTGGTGTGGTCCTGCGGCGGGCGGTCGAAGGTGGCCGCGACAACCTCGCCCTTGACCGAGCGCTGCATGTCGGTGACCTCTTCGGGCCGCTCGTCGACGAGCACGACCATCAGGTGGCACTCCGGGTTGTTGTGGGTGATCGCGTTCGCGATCGCCTGCAACACCATGGTCTTACCGGCCTTCGGCGGCGACATGATGAGCGCCCGCTGACCCTTGCCGATCGGCGTCACCAGGTCGATGACCCGGGTGGTCAGGATGTGCGGCTCGGTCTCCAACCGGAGCCGCTCCTGCGGATAGAGCGGGGTCAGCTTGTAGAACTCGGGACGCCGCTTCGCCTCGTCCGGGTCCATCCCGTTGATGGTGTCGAGCCGGACCAGCGGGTTGTACTTGTCCCGCCGCTGCTCGCCCTCCCGGGCCGCGCGCACCGCGCCGGTGACCGCGTCACCGCGACGCAGGCCGTATTTCTTGACCTGGGACATCGACACGTAGACGTCGTTCGGGCCGGAGAGGTAGCCGGTGGTCCGGACGAAAGCGTAGTTGTCCAGTACGTCGATGATGCCGGCCACCGGGACGAGCACGTCGTCCTCGTTGACCTGCGGCTCCCGGCCGCCACCGCCCTCGCCGCTCTCCGCCCGGTCGCCGCGGCCCCGACGGCGGTCCCGGAAGCGACTCCGCCGGCTGCGCCGGCCGCCGCCCTCGCCGTCGTCGTCGCCGTCGTTGTCCCGGTCCGCCGAACGCTGGCCACGGTCGTTGCGCGACTCGCCGCGCTCGCCCCGGTCACCGCGCTCGTTGCGATCCCGGCCGTTGCGCGACTCGCCCCGGTCCGCGCGGTCTCCGCGCTCGCCACCGTCGGTCCGCTCGGCACCCTCGGCCCGGTCGCCACGCTCGCCGCGCTCGGCCCGCTCGCCACGGTCGCCGCGCTCGGCCCGGTCACCTCGGTCACCTCGGTCGCCACGCTCGGCCCGCTCGCCGCGCTCGGCCCGCTCGGCCCGCTCGCCGCGCTCGGCCCGCTCGCCACGCTCGGCTCGGTCACCGCGCTCCGGCCGGTCGCCACGCTCGGCCTGCTCCGGGCGCTCGGTCCGCTCCGTCGGCACCGCCTCGGTATCCACCTCGGCGGTGGCGGCGGCCCGGCTGGACCGACGCGACGTGCGGGACCGACCATCGCCGCCAGCGGCGGCGGTGGCGGGTACCGCCTCGGCGGCCCGGCGCTCGCCGTCCGGCCGGTCGGCGCTGTCCCGCACCTCGGCCCGGACCTCCTCGCGAGCCGGGGCAGCCGCGGCCGACACCTCGGCGCGCGGGCGCGGCGCGCCGCCGCTCGCGGTGTTGGTGGCACCAGCCTGCCGTTCCGAGATGGCGGCGATCAGCTCGCCCTTGCGCATCCGGGCCGTACCGGAGATGCCGAGCGACGCGGCCAGGCTCTGCAACTCTGGCAGCAGCATCGCCGACAGCCCGGTGCCGGTCCGCCGACGACGGGTGGCGCCTGTGGTGGCTTCGCCAGCGACGTTGGAAACATCCGACGTCACGTCGGTGGTGTCGCTCAATGGATTCCTTCCCTCGATAAGGCCGGGGCTGCCCTTGGCCCGAAGTGCTGGCTGGCCGGGCGGCCTCGGTACACCCGTCTCGCTTGACGCGTCACGGGAGTCTGTAACACAGCAGCCGGTTGGTTTCCCGACCCACCAACATCGGCGGGTAGGTCTCGCCGCCTGCGGCGACCTGTGGAAACTGCGGTGCGGCGTAGACCTAGGCAGGGGTGAGACGGGCTGACCGCCGAAAGCTTCGGGGGTGCACCGACCCGCAGGAGTCGCATTGCTTCGCGGCTGTGCTAGGTCTAGAGCGTAATCAACTCTTCCGACCTGCGGCAACAGGGTCCCGCTCGGCGTGTTCCAGTCTACCCCCATCGACCCGGGCCCCGGCTACGTCTATCGGCAACCTTTGCGCGGTCCAGCCCATTCCCGCCTCGAAATCCTCGTCCTCGCTGGTGAACGCGAGAATCGACGGGCCCGCCCCACTGACCACAGCCGGCACACCAGCCGCACGCAACTCGGCCAGCCGGGCGGCGGTGCCCGGCATCCCGGCCGCCCGGTAGGACTGGTGCAGCCGGTCCTCGGTCGCCTCGAAGAGCAGCGCCGGATCGGTGGTCAGGGCGTGCACCAGCAGGGCGGCCCGGCCGGCGTTGCGGGCCGCGTCGGCGTGCGGCACCGTCGCCGGCAGCACCGCGCGGGCCGACGCGGTCAGCCCGCGCTCCTCGGGTACGAAGACCGTGGCCCGGACCTGCGGCGCGACCGGCAACCGGACCGCCCGGGCCGGACCGCCCGCCTCCGTCCAGGCGATGGTGAACCCGCCGAGCAGGCACGGGGCGACATTGTCCGGGTGTCCTTCCACCTCGGCCGCCAGGCGCAGCGCCGCCGCGTCGTCGAGTCGGCCCGGTCCGTCCGCCACCAGCGCCCGGGCCAGTTGGATCCCGGCGACGATCGCCGCCGACGAAGATCCCAGGCCGCGCGCCTGGGGGATCCGGTTGACGCACTCCACGACCAGTCCCGGCGGCTGTACGCCGAGGGCGTCGAAACCGGCCCGCATGGCCCGGACCACGAGATGATCCTCGCCGGCCGGCAGCTCTCCGGCACCTTCCCCGGTCACCTCGACCCGGCAGCCGCTCGGCGCCGTACGGGCGCTGACATCGTCGTAGAGCGCCAACGCCAGACCCAGGGCGTCGAAGCCCGGGCCGAGGTTGGCGCTGGTCGCCGGCACCCGGACCCGGACCGGTTCGGAAACGAAAGTCGGCCGCATCGGCTCATGCTAGGCGGCCGGTGGCCGGCATCGGGTTGCGCGGTCCGGCGCTGGGACGGCGTCGACCGTCCCGGCGCCCCGGGGAGTACCGGTCAGGCCGGCGCGGGGTCGTCCGGGCCGGCACCGTCCGGGTCCGCTCCCGCCAACGGCTCGCCGTCCGGTCCCGAGCTGTACGACCCGGTCGGGCCGGGCCCGGCCGGGTCCGACCCCGCGCCGTCCGACCCCGCGCCGTCCGACCCCGAACCGTCCGACCCCGAGCCGTCCGGTCCGGCCGGAACACCGCGCCGGGCCGGCCTGACCGTCCGGCCGGCCGAGCGCAGCGCCAGTCGGAGGGCGTACTCGATCTGGGCGTTGACGCTGCGGATGTCGTCCGCGGCCCATCGTGCGATCGCCTCGTAGACCTGCGGGTCGAGCCGGAGCAGGAGCTTCTTACGTTCCGCCATGAGGGCGCGACACTATCCGTAGAGGGAGCCGGTGTTCACCACCGGCTGAGCGGCCCGGTCACCGCAGAGCACGACCAGCAGGTTCGCCACCATCTGCGCCTTCCGTTCCTCGTCCAACTCGACCACGTGCTCCTCGCGCAGCCGGTCCAGGGCGTTCGAGACCATGCCGACCGCACCTTCGACAATCTTGAACCGGGCACCCACGATCGCACTCGCCTGCTGCCGGGCGAGCATCGCCTGGGCGATCTCCGGGGCGTACGCCAGGTGGGTGGTCCGGGACTCCAGCACCTCCACGCCGGCCAGTTCGACGCGTTCGCGCAGCTCGGAGGTCAACTCGTCGCTGACCACCGCGCTGTCCCGCAGGCTGGCCCGGCCCGAGTCGTGCGCCTCGTACGGGTAGCTGGTGGCCAGGTGCCGGACGGCCGCCTCGGACTGCACGGCGACGTACTCGACGTGGTCGTCGACCGCGAAGGCGGCCTTGGCGGTGTCGACCACCTGCCACACCACGACGGCGGCGATCTCCACCGGATTGCCGTCGGCGTCGGAGACCTTGAGCCGGGCGGTCTCGAAATTACGTACCCGGAGCGTGACCTTCTGCCGCGCCGTCAACGGCCAGGTCCACTGGAGCCCGGCCTGCCGGATGGTCCCCACGTAGCGGCCGAAGAACTGCACCACCTGCGCCTCGTTCGGGTTGACCACGGTGTATCCGGTCGCCACCACCGCACCGACCAGGGCGTAGCCGACGGTGACCACGGTGATCCGGGAATCCAGGCCCGGTCCGCCGAACGCCGGCATGACGATCGCGATTCCGATGCCGGCCAGCACCAGCATGATCGCGGTGGGAATGAACCCCGAGATCCGGAAGGCGGCTCGTTCCATGACATCTCCCTGCTAGCGATGTGATATCACGAGGATATCCGGGCAACGCCTCCGCGTCGAGCCCGGCGGGCTCAGGTAGAGGTCAGGCAGGTTCAGGTGAGGCCAAGCGGGTTCAGGTGAGGCCAGGGGAGCTCAGCTGCGGTCAGGAGAGCCGGGTCTGGTCCTCGGCGGCGCCCCGCGCCCGCTGGGAGGAGGCGTAGCTGTTGACCCGCAGCCACTGGAGCAGTCCCCTGGGCCGCAGCTCCGAACCGTGCCGGCCGGCCGGGTCGAAGGCGAGCGCGGCGTCGGTCTCCGCGGGCAGCCGGGTGCCGAAGACGACGTGGCCGAAGGTCCGCCACGGGCCGCGTACCCCGGCTGCCAGCAGGTTCAGCCGGGCCCCGGCACGGGCGGCGAGGTCGGCCACCTCGTCGAGGGAACTCCCGAGGGGACCGTCGGCACACGCCAACAGGTACGTCCGACGCCCGTCGAACCGGTACGCCAGCAGACTCCCGTACGGCCCGGCGAAGTCGCGGCGCGGCACGGGCAGGTGCCGCAGCAGCGGCGGCCGACCGGTACTGGACAGGAGCAGATCGAAGGGGCCACCGGCGAGGTGCAGCCGGACGGCGAGCCCCAGCAGGTCCGGCCAGCCCTCCGGAGTCGGGGTGCCCCGCGAGAGCCGCACGGTCCCCGGGTACCGCCCGGAGCCGCCGGCCAGACCGTCGGCGAGCGGACCCGAGAGCTCGACATCGCCGGTGAACGAGATCCCACGCGGATGCAGCAGCCGACCGCCGCGCCACCGCGCGAGGCGGTTGCTCACCCGAACGCCCGTCACCGTGTCGATACCCCCACCTACCCCCGCAGGCCCCAAATACTCACCGTCGTCGCGTCGCTCCCAAAGGATGCGTGGCCACTCCTTCCCGAAAGCGGCCACTCCTTCCCGGAAAGAGTCCTTACCGCGCCGGCCGCAGCAACTCCTTCCCGGAAAGAGGCGCCACCAGGACGGCGCCGGGAGGCGGCGTGGGCTCAGGAGGCGGCGCGGGCTCAGGAGGCGGCACGGGGTGGATCGGCGGGGATGGGGGTGGACCGGGTGGGGGTGGGACTCTCGTCGGCGGAGGGACTCTCGTCGGCGGAGGGGGCGAGGCGTCGGGTGGCGACCCACCAGCCGAGCGCGTAGACCAGGGTGGTCAGGCCGCAACCGGCCAGCACCACCCGCTGGTCGACGTGGTCCACCACCCCGGCCACCACGAACTGGCTGAGCGCGATGGCCACGGTCGCCAGCATCATGTCGGTGGCGAAGACCCGGCCCCGCAACCGGTCCGGCACCTCGGCCTGCAGGGCGTAGTTGGACATCACCCAGTTGCTGCCGCCGGCCAGGTGCGCGACGAAGACGAGTACCAGCACCAGCGGGAACCACCGGGTCACCGACACGCCGAGGTAGCCGAGCCCGTACAGCGACATCGACAGGGCGAGTCCGGTGAAGAGCCAGGACCGGTGCTTCAGCACCCGGCGCATCAGCAGCGGTCCCACCACCGCGCCGGCGCCGCGTACCGCGAAGAGCAGGCCGGTGCCGATCGGGCCGACCCCGTAGACGGTGGCCAGCAGCGGAAAGACCGTCAGCACGCCGTTGCCGAGTCCGACCGCGCTCTTCACGGTGACCAGTGCCAGCACCCGGGGCCGGTGCCCGATGTAGCGCGTCGCCTCGCCGAGCGCCACCCACGGCCGAGGCACAGCCAGGCCGTGGTCGCGCGGCTGCTGCATGGGGCGGCGGATCAGCCAGGTCAGCCCCGCGGCCACCGCCAGGCCGACCAGGGCCACCCAGAAGCAGGTGTACGGGCCGACGGCGGCGGTCAGCACACCGCCGAGGGACGCCCCGACGATACTCATCGTGCCCCACGCCGAGCCGGCGATCGCGTTCGCCGCGGCCAGGTCCTCCGGATCGACGACGTTCGGCAGTGCCGCCGAGGCGGCCGGCGAGTAGAACGCCTTGGCCACCGCCACCCCGCCGACCGCCACCAGCGCCAGCCAGGCGGTGCCGGAACCGCGTACCCCGAGCAGCAGCACGATCGCGGTCAGCGCGGTGAGGTTCGCCACGATCAGGATTCGCTTGCGGTCCAGCCGGTCCGCGACGGTGCCGGCGTACGGCAGCAGCAGGGCGAGGATGCTGTTGTCGACGGCGAGTACCAGCGCACCCCACACCCCGCTGCCGGTCAGCTCCGGTAGCAGCACCAGCAGCGGCACCATCACGAACCAGTCGGCACCGAAGACCACCAGTTCGGCGGTGAAGAGGCGGCGGAAGTCCCGGTTCCGGGTAAGGACTGAAACTGCAGACGACACGTACCGGAACCCTACCGGCCGTCCCGCGCAGCCGCGGACGACGGCGGACCGGTCAGCTCTCCGGCGGCAGTGGGGACCTCCGGCTCTTCGGCAGCCGGAGCACCTCGAACTGGTCCGTACCGTCGATCAGCGCACCGGATGGCGCGGCCGGCACCGGGCCGGGCGATCCGCCGGCCGGCCCGGCGGCGCGGGCACCGGGACCGGCCGGGACCGGCTCACCGGCCGGTACCCCGGACCCGGCCGCGTCGTCGGGCCCGGCCGACCCCGCGCCGGACCGGCGGCGCCGGATCCGCTCCTTGGTGTTCTCCACCATGGTGTAGAGGGTCGGCACCAGCACCAGGGTGAGCAGCGTCGAGCTGATCAGGCCGCCGATCACCACGATCGCCAGCGGTCGCGAGATGAACCCGCCCTCGCCGGTGAGTCCGAGCGCCATCGGCAGCAGGGCGAAGATGGTCGCGATCGCGGTCATCAGGATCGGTCGCAGCCGGCGCCGGCCGCCCTCGACCACCGCCTCGACCACGCCCATCCCCCTGGCCCGGTACTGGTTGATCAGGTCCATCAGCACGATCGCGTTGGTCACCACGATGCCGACCAGCATCAGCACACCGATCAGCGCCGGTACGCCCAGCGGCGTGCCGGTGGCCAGCAGCAGCCCGATCGCGCCGGTCGCCGCGAACGGGATGGAGACGAGCAGGATCAGCGGCTGGACCAGGCTGCCGAAGGTGGCAACCATGATCACGAAGACGATCGCGATCGCGGCGAGTACCGCCAGCCCCAGGTCGGCGAAGGCCTTCTGCTGCTCGGCGCTGACGCCGCCGATCTCGAAGGTCGCCCCCGGCACCTCGATCCCGTCCAGCTTCTCCCGCAGCGCGGTGGTGGTGGCGCCCAGGTTGGAGCCGGTCGCCTTACCGCTGACCGTCACGCTGCGCTCGCCGTCGATCCGGGTCACCGCGAGCGGCCCCTGCACCTCGGTCACGTCCGCGACGTCGTCGAGCGTCACCACGCGGGCCGGGCCGGGCGGACCCACCGGCAGGGCCCGGAGCTCCTCGATCCCGGCGGGCGGCTGCCCGGTACGCAGCACCACGTCCTGCTGCCGACCGTCCAGTGACACCTGGCCGAGCGGGCTGCCCCTAAACTGCTGCGCGACGAGTTGCCCGACGGCCGCCTCGGAGAGCCCGAGCCGGGCCGCGGCGGCCCGGTCCACCGTGACGTCGATCCGGGGGGCGCTGTCGGCCAGGCTGCTGCGTACGTCGGTGACGTCCGCGACCTCCGACATCGCCTGCCGCGCCCGCTCGCTCGCCCGGGACAGCACCTCCTGGTCGGCGGCGCGGACGATCACCTGAACCTCGTCGACCGCGCCGCCGCCCGGCCCACCGGCTCCGCCGAAGCTGAGTTCACCGACCCCGGTCAGCTTGTCGAACTCGGCCCGGAGCGCGTCCTCGACCTGGCCGGCGTCGGCCTCCTCGGTCAGCGCCACCGAGAAGCTCGCCTCGTTGGCGCCACCTCCGCCGGCGAACGGGTTGCCGCCGCCCCCGCCCACGGTCACCTGGTACGACTCGACCCCGTCGGTGCCGGAGATGACCCGCTCCACCTGCTTCGCGGCGGTGTCGGTCGCGGCCAGGCTGCTGCCGACCGGCAACTCCTGGCTGATGCTCAGGGTGTCCTGCCCGGAGTCGTCCAGGAAGTTGGTCTCCAGGCGGGTGGACAGGCCGAAGGTGCCGAGCAGCACCACCAGGCCGAGGCCGACGGTGAGCCAGCGCCGCCGGGTCGCGAACCGGATCACCGGCAGGTACCCGCGTTGCAGCGGGTTGCGTAGCTCCTTCTCCTCGGCCGCCCGCCGGACCTCCTCCTCGGTCCCGCCACCGTTCGCCGGCCGGAGGAACCAGTAGGCCAGCACCGGGATGATGGTCAGCGACACCAGCAGGGAGGCGAGCAGTGCCACCGTGACGGTGATCGCGAACGGTGCGAAGAGCTGGCCGACGAAGCCGCCGACCAGGACGATCGGGGTGAAGACGGCGACCGTGGTGAGCGTGGACGCGACGACCGCGCCGGCCACCTCGCGTACCCCGCCGAGGATCGCGGTGCGCTTGTTCTCGCCGTACCCGAGATGGCGTTTTATGTTCTCCAGTACCACGATCGAGTCGTCGACCACCCGGCCGACCGCGATGGTCAACGCGCCGAGGGTGAGCAGGTTGAGCGAGTGGTCGCCGATCCAGAGCGCGATCAGCGCCACCACCACCGACAGCGGGATGGAGACCGCGGTGACCAGGGTCGACCGGACCGAGAGCAGGAAGACCAGGATCACCAGTACCGCCATGACCAGGCCGAGCAGTCCCTCGGTGGTCAGGCTCTCGATCGACTTCTCGACGAAGGGCGCCTGGTCGAAGACGACGGTGAGGGTGGCGCCGGAGGCGCCGGAGAGCTCGGCGAGCCGGTCCCGGATGTCATGCGAGATCCGCACCGCGTTGCCGTCCGGGGTGGCGGTGACCATGATCCCGAGGCTGTCCGTGCCGTCGGTCCGGGTGAACGAGGTCGGCGCGGCGAGCTGCTGCTGCACGGTGGCGACGTCGCCGAGCCGGACCGGCTGGCCGCCGGACCGGCCGGGCAGGAAGATGCCGGCGAGTTCCTCCACCGAGTCGATCTGGTCGCCGACCTGGACCGTCCGGGTCTGGTCGGCCTCGGTCAGCGCCCCGGCCGGGATGGTCACACCGTTGGCCCGCAGCGCCTCGCCGATCGCGGTCGGCGCGACGCCGGACGCGGCGAGCTTGACCGGGTCGGGGGTGATCACCACCTGCTCGTCGCGGGCGCCGGTCACCTCGACGGTACGGACACCGTCGATCGACTCCAGCTCCGGTACGACGATTTCGGCGAGCTTGTCCGCCAGGGCCCGCTCGTCACCGTTGCCGGCCGCCGCCAGCACCACCGCCGGCAGGTCGTCGGTGCTGCCGGCGATCACCTGCGGCTCGACGTTCTCCGGGAGCGAGAGCCGGTTCAGGGCGGTCTGCATCTTGTTGACCGCGTCGTCCAGGTCGGTGCCGAACTCGTACTCCACCTGGAGGAGCGCGCTGCCCTCCTGAGATGTCGAGGTGACCCTGGTCAGCCCGGCGATCCCCTGGATGCTGTTCTCGATGGGCTCGGCGACCTGCTGCTCCACCACCTCCGGCCCGGCCCCCGGGAACGGCGCGACGATGAAGGCCGCCGGGAACTCCAGCGAGGGCAGGAGCTGCTGCTTCAGCGACGGTACGGCGTACACGCCGAACCCCGTGACCACGATCGCGATGAGCGCGACAAGTCCTCGGTTGGCGAGACTGAGTCTGGCGAGGAACGACATCAGCGGGCTCACTCCTGGTGATCGAGTTGGCGCGACAGGTACGATCGCGCCCGTTCCGGGGTCGTCGGCAGGAGAAAGTCTGCCTGACCCGGAGCAGCGCCCCGGTGTCGGGGCGTTCGGCGCAGCCTGCTGGTGTGACCGACCCGGACGCAACCCCTGCTCAGCACCATCTCAGCCCGTCGTTCCGACCGGGACGCGGGGCCCGGTCGGGGTCGCTACGGGCGCGCGGATCAGCCGAAGCGGGCGGCCGTGCGGGCCGTGCCCCACCGGTCGGTCGGAGTCGGGCGACGGCCGACAAGAATGTCGGGCCGGGCGCATAGGGTGACCTTCCCTACCATCTGCTGAGGAGCAACGTGACCCGTATCCATCGCGCCCTGCTGGTCATCGGCGCCGCCGTGGGCGCATCGGCCCTGATCCCACCGGCACCCGCCTCGGCGGACACGATCACCAAGCACGCCCACGCCCTGTTCCAGAGCGCCGAGAGCCGGGTGTCGATGGCTGTCGACGTGACCAAGCGGGGCGACGGCAGCACCACGATCGACGTCGAATGGACCGACTACGAGTGCGCGGAGGCGAACGGCGCGTACGTCTGCAACCACGTCTTCCGGAACTCGCACGACGTACCGGTACGCCGCTTCTCGTTCTCGCTGACCGGTGCGACCGTCTCGGCCAGCCTGCCCTACCAGGAAATCCGTCGCACCTGTCGGATCCTCGAGGAGCAGGAGACGTGCACCGAGGAGTACGACGTCGGCGAGACCACCATCCAGGCGACCTGGACTCCCAACACCGAGCCCACCCGCTCCACGCGGATCGACGAGAACGGCCGGACCGTGGTGACCACGAGCGTCGTCACCGCGTTGACCGGCACCGCGTACGGTCTCAGCTACGGTGGCCCGTCGAGCGTCGGCTGGCTCACCAAGGTCCGGACCATCGATCCGACCGCCTGACGGGTCCGGAGTTCCGGCCGGCCGGCGAAACCGCCGTGCCGGCCGGACCGGCGGAACACCGGTGGTGGTCCCGAGAGGGCTCGATCCGACCGTCGCAGCGGCGGATTGGTCGGCACCGCATCGGACGGCGGACCGCAGACGCCGCTCGGGGAGCGCCGGTCAGGCCAGGTCGAGGGCGCGGGCCGCGGTGGGCACGTCGTTGCGGATGGTGATCGGCGACGGGGCGGTGGAGATCGCCCACTCCGGGTCCTTGAGCCCGTGCCCGGTGACCGTGCAGACCACGGTCGAGCCGGCCGGCACCCGCCCCTCGGCGGCCTGTTGCAGCAGCCCGGCGACGCTGGCCGCGCTGGCCAGCTCGACGAAGACCCCCACCTCGCGGGCGAGCAGCCGGTACGCCGACAGGATCTCCCGGTCGGTCACCGCCGAGATCAGCCCGCCGGAGGCGTCCCGGGCGTCGATCGCCTTGGTCCAGCTCGCCGGGTTGCCGATCCGGATCGCGGTGGCGATGGTGGAGGGTTCGCGGACCACCTCACCGGTGACGATCGGGGCGGCGCCGGAGGCCTGGAAGCCGTACATCTTCGGCCGGCGGGTCGCGTTGCCGGCCTCGGTCTCCTCCAGGTAGCCCATCCAGTACGCGGAGATGTTGCCGGCGTTGCCGACCGGCAGGCAGTGGATGTCGGGGGCGTCACCGAGCGCCGAGACGATCTCGAACGCGGCGGTCTTCTGACCGTGCAGCCGGTCGATGTTGACCGAGTTCACCAGGGCCACCGGGTAGTCCATGGCCAGCTTGGCGGCGAGTGACAGGCAGTCGTCGAAGTTGCCGTTGATCTGGAGCAGCCGGGCGCCGTGCACCAACGCCTGGGCCAGCTTGCCCAGCGCGATCTTGCCCTGCGGCACCAGCACGGCGCAGGTGAGCCCGGCCCGGGCCGCGTACGCCGCCGCCGAGGCGCTGGTGTTGCCGGTCGAGGCGCAGATGATCGCCTTGTTGCCGGCCTCGACCGCCCGGGACACCGCCAGCGTCATGCCCCGGTCCTTGAACGATCCGGTCGGGTTGGCGCCCTCCACCTTGAGATAGACGTCACAGCCGAGCCGGGCGGAGAGCACCGGAGCGGCCAGCAGCGGAGTGTTCCCCTCGTTGAGGGTGATCACCGGCGTGGCCTCGCTGACCGGCAGCCGGTCCCGGTACGCCTCGATCAAGCCCCGCCACATGTCGCTCTCCTCGCGTCACGGCCCCGCCCCGGCCGTCGGCGGCGGGCACCTCCTCCACGGTGACCCAGGGTGGCCGATCCGCCGCACCCGCACCACCGGCTAACCATCTGGCGGGACAGGGCCGATCCGGCGGTACGCCGACTGCCGGTCGCCACCGTGACTGCCGGTCGCCACCGCGATTACCGGTCGCCACCAGCTACCGGGTCGCCACCACGGCTACCGGTAGCGGGTGGCAGCTGGCTGACGGTCGCCGCCGGCTACCGATCGCCGCCCTCCACGCGGAGCACGCTGGCGATGGACCGGACGATGTCGAGCCGGCGCAACTCCTCGACGGTGGCGGTGAGCGCGGCGTCCGGTGCGGCATGCGTGACGATCACCAGGATCGCGTCGCCGCCCCGGCCCACCGGTCCGGCCGTGCCGTCCGGCGACCCGGCCGGGGCGGGAGCCTGCCGCACGGTGGCGATCGACACGTCGTGCCGGGCGAAGACACCGGCGACCGCGGCCAGTACGCCCGGCCGGTCGGCCACGTCGAGACTGATGTGGTAGCGGGTGACCGCCTCCCCCATCGGCCGGATCGGCAGCGCCGCGTACGCCGACTCGCTGGGTGCGCGTACCCCGGCCAGGTGGTTGCGGGCCGCCGCGACGATGTCGCCGAGTACGGCGCTGGCGGTCGGTGCTCCCCCGGCGCCGCGCCCGTAGAACATCAGCTCACCGGCGGCGTCCGCCTCGACGAAGACCGCGTTGAAGGCGTCGCCGACGCTGGCCAGCGGGTGACTGACCGGGATCATCGCCGGGTGCACCCGGACGCTGACCGAGTCGGTGCCGGCCGAGTCCGGGCCCCGGGAGGCGATGCAGAGCAGCTTGATGGTGCAGCCCATCGCCTTGGCACTGGCCACGTCGGCGGCGGTGACCTCGGTGATGCCCTCCCGGTACACGTGTGCGGCGGTGACCCGGGTGTGGAAGGCCAGCGAGGCCAGGATCGCCGCCTTGGCGGCCGCGTCGAAGCCCTCCACGTCGGCGGTCGGGTCGGCCTCCGCGTAGCCGAGTTCGGTCGCCTCGTCCAGCGCCTCGGTGAAACCGGCGCCGGTGGCGTCCATCGCGGAGAGGATGAAGTTGGTGGTGCCGTTGACGATGCCGGTGACCCGGGTGATCGAGTCACCGTGCAGCGACTCGCGCAGCGAGCGGAGCAGCGGGATGGCCCCGGCCACCGCCGCCTCGTAGTAGAGGTCGGCCCCGCCCTCGGCGGCCGCGTCGTGCAGCACCCCGCCGTCCTCGGCCAGCAGCGCCTTGTTGGCGGTGACCACGCTCTTGCCGGCCCGCAGCGCCTCGGTCAGCCAGCTCCGGGCCGGCTCGATCCCGCCGACGACCTCGATCACCAGGTCGATGTCGTCCCGCTTGACCAGGCCGAGCGCGTCGGTGCTGAACAGCGCCGGGTCGACCGGCAGCTCACCCCGGTCCCGGCCGAGCCGGCGAACCGCGATCCCGGCGATCTCCAGTGGCGCACCGACCCGCGCGGTCAGATCTGCGGCCTGTTCGTGCAGGAGGCGCACCACCTCCGCGCCGACGGTGCCGCAACCGAGCAGAGCCAGACGGACCGGCTTCGTCATCAAGAACCGCCCGCGAGGTCCCTGGCTTTCGCCATCGGGAGGGCTGGGCGATCGGGCGTGGCGCCGGTTGTCGGCATGGCGTCGAACTCCTCTGTGGGCCGGAACTGTCGGATGCGGCTGGACGCGTCAACCCACATCCAGTGCCAACAGATCGTCTTCGGTCTCCCGCCGGACGATCAGCCGCGCGCGACCGTCCCGGACCGCCACGACGGGCGGCCGGGGAACATGATTGTAGTTGCTGGCCATGCTCCGGCAGTACGCGCCCGTTCCGGGTACGGCGAGAAGATCTCCTGGCTGCACGTCAGCGGGCAGGAATTCATCCTTCACCACCACATCCCCGGCTTCGCAATGCTTTCCCACCACCCGGGCCAGAATCGGCTCGGCGGTGGACCGCCGGGAGGCGACCGTCGCCGAGTACGAGGCCCCGTACAGCGCGGTACGGATGTTGTCACTCATCCCGCCGTCGACGCTGACGTACGTGCGGATCCCGTCCACGTCCTTGACCGTGCCGACCTCGTAGAGGGTGAGGACGGCCGGACCGATGATCGCCCGACCGGGCTCGATCGAGAGCCGGGGTACCGCGAGCCGCAGCCCCTCGCACTCCCCGTCGACGATCTTGTTGATCCGCTTCGCCAGATCGTGCGGCGTCGACGGGTCGTCCTGGGTGGTGTACGCGATGCCGAACCCGCCGCCGAGGTCCAGCTCCGGCAGCTCGACCCCGCGCGCGTCCCGGATCTGCGCCTGGAGGCCGAGGATCCGCCGGGCGGCCACCTCGAAGCCGCTGGTGTCGAAGATCTGCGAGCCGATGTGCGAGTGCAGCCCGCGCAGTTCGAGCACGTCGTCGTCGAGGATCCGGAACGCGGCGGCCGCCGCCGCACCACCGGCCAGCGAGAAGCCGAACTTCTGGTCCTCGTGCGAGGTGGCGATGAACTCGTGGGTGTGCGCCTCGACCCCGACGGTGACCCGGACCAGCACCTCCGGGCGGACGCCCCGGTCCCGGGCCAGCGCGGTCAGCCGGTCGATCTCGTGGAACGAGTCGACGACGATCCGGCCCACCCCGGCGTCGACGGCCCGGGCCAGCTCGGCCGGGGACTTGTTGTTGCCGTGGAACCCGATCCGCTCCGGCGGCATGCCGGCGGCCAGTGCCACCGCCAGCTCCCCGCCGGAGCAGATGTCCAGGAACAGGCCCTCCTCGGCGATCACCCGCACCACGGCCCGACAGATGAAAGCCTTGCCGGCGTAGTAGATGTCCTGGTCCGGGAAGGCGGCCCGGAAGTCCCGGCAGCGGGACCGCAGGTCGTCCTCGTCGAGCACGTAGGCCGGGCTGCCGAACTCCGCCGCCAGTTCGCGGACGTCGAGGCCGGCGACCACGAGGGCGCCGTCGGCGTCGCGCGTGACGTTGCGCGGCCACAGTTGCGGCACCAGCGCGTTGACGTCCTCCGGGGTACGCAGCCAGGCCGGCCCCCGGACCCCGAGGTCGCCGTGCAGTGCCCCCGCTTCGTGAGCGCGCATTTCCGTTTCCCTCCGCTACGCGCGTGTTACCGGCCGGCCCGTCGGGCCGGAAGCCGAGACTGACTCACATCTGTTCCGGCGCCGAGACGCCGAGCAGCGCCAGCCCGTTGGCCAGGACGATCCGGGTCGCCTCGACCAGCCAGAGCCGGGCCTGGGTGAGCTGCTCCGACACCGGCTGGCGGCCGAGCGGCAACACCTGGCAGGCGTCGTTGAACCGGTGGTACGAGCCGGCCAGCTCCTCAAGGTAGCGGGCGATCCGGTGCGGTTCCCGCAGTTCGGCCGCGGTGGCCACCACCCCGGGGAACTCGCCCAGCGACTTGAGGAGGTCGTTCTCCTTCTCGTGGCTGAGCAGGCCCGGGTCGAAGTCCTCGCCCCGGCTGATGCCGAGACCGACGGCGCGGCGCAGCATCGACGCGATCCGGGCGTGCGCGTACCGCACGTAGTGCACCGGGTTGTCGTTCGAATGCTTGGTGATCACCTCGATGTCGAGGGTCAGCGGCGAGTCGGTGGAGGACCGGGCCAGCGAGTAGCGGGCCGCGTCCACGCCGACCGCGTCGACGACCTCGTCCAGCGTGATGATGTTGCCGGCCCGCTTGGAGAGCCGGACCGGCACGCCGTTGCGGACCAGGTTGACCAGCTGGCCGATCAGGATCTCGATGTTGAAGTCGGGGTCGTCCCCGGCACAGGCCGCGATCGCCCGGAGCCGGTTGACGTAGCCGTGGTGGTCGGCGCCGAGCAGGTAGACGCACTTGTCGAAGCCGCGCTCCCGCTTGTTGATGTAGTACGCCGAGTCGGCGGCGAAGTAGGTCAGCTCGCCGTTGCTCCGGATCAGTACCCGGTCCTTGTCATCCCCGAAGTCGGTGGTGCGCAGCCAGATGGCGCCGTCGGCGTCGTAGACGTGGCCCTGCTCGCGCAGCCGGCCCAGGGCGTGCTCGACGGCACCGCTGTCGTGCAGCGTGCGCTCGGAGAACCAGACGTCGAAGTGCACGCCGAACCGCTCCAGGCTGGCCCGCATCTCGTCCAGCATGAGCTGGTAGCCCCGGTCCCGGAAGACCGGCACCGCCTGCTCGGCCGGCAGGTCGAGCAGATCGGGGCGCTCGGCGACGATCCGCTCGGCGATCTCGTTGACGTACTCGCCGGCGTAGCCCTCCTCGGGGGTCGGCCCGCCCGTCGCCGCCGCGTACAGCGACTGGCCGAACCGGTCGATCTGGGCGCCCGCGTCGTTGACGTAGTGCTCGCTGGTCACCTCGGCGCCCGCGGCGGCGAGGATCCGGCGCAGCGAGTCTCCGACGGCCGCCCACCGGGTGTGCCCGAGGTGGATCGGGCCGGTCGGGTTGGCCGAGACGAACTCGAGATTGACCCGCTGCCCGGTGAGCCGGTCGCTGCGCCCGTACGCCTGACCGGCCTGGACCACCTCCCGGGCGAGCTGTCCGGCGGCGGCCGGGTCGAGCCGGAGATTGAGGAAGCCGGGCCCGGCGATGTCGACCGACTTCACTCCCGGGGTCCGGACCAGCTCCTCGGCGAGGGCGGCGGCCAGCTCCCGGGGCGGCAGCCCGACCCGCTTGCTCAACTGCAACGCGACGGTGGATGCGTAGTCGCCGTGCTCGGGATTCCGGGGTCGCTCCAGCGTCACGGACTCGGGCAGCACCGAGTGATCCAGCCCACGCCGGTCGAAGACGGCATGGGCGGCGGCGAGAACGGCCTCGGCGAGATTGGCGGGAGTCACCGAACCATGCTAGCGGGGGTAGACTCGGTCACTCGGTGGCGACCCTGCGCGTGTGTGGCCCGCCATCCCCTGACCGACCGACCTGACGAGGGACCATGAGCATCAGCACCTCGGGCGGCGAACAGCGCCGTCCGTCCGTGGTCAGCACCGGCAAGAAGGCGCCGGCCGGTGGTAAGCCCGCCGAGGGCGAGAAGGGGGCCGGGGCCAAGCCCGCGGGGACGGCCGCCAAGTCGGGCTCCGCTGTGAAGTCCGGCTCCGCCGCCAAGTCCGGCGGCAGGTCCGGCTCCGGCGCCCGGGTGCCGGCCGGCCGCAACGGCGGAGGCGGGAAGAAGCCGCAGCAGCGCCGTCCGGTCGCCCCGGTCAAGGTCAGCCAGGGTCGCTCGTGGGGGTCCATCAGCCTCTTCGTCCTGGTCGGCGTCGTCGCGGCCGGCATCATCGGGTACGGCGCGTACGCGGTGGTCCAGAACGGCAAGAAGTGGGAGGACAAGGCGGCCGCGATCGACGGGATCGTGAACTTCCGGGAGAGCGACCCGTCGGCGGTGAACCCGCTGCCCGGCAAGGAGTCCCACGTGGCCGGCCCACTCACCTACAAGGTCAACCCGCCGGTCGGCAGTTCGCACAACAACGCCTGGCAGAACTGCATGGGCGACGTCTACGACGCCCCGATCGCCAACGAGCACGCGGTGCACAGCCTGGAGCACGGCGCGATCTGGATCACCTACAAGTCAGACCTGCCCGCCGACCAGGTGGAGCAGCTGGCCAGCAAGGTCCGGGGCAACGAGTTCATGATGATGAGCCCGGTGGAGAACCTCGACCGGCCGATCTCGCTCCAGGCCTGGGGCTACCAGCTCAAGCTCGACAGCCCCACGGACGGCCGGATCGACGACTTCATCGAGGCGCTGCGGCAGAACGCCAGCATGGAGCCGGGCGCCGCCTGCTCCGGCGGCATCACCGCCACCGGTACGACGCCACGGGACAACGTCCCCGGCGACCAGCCGATGCCTCCGGCGGGCGGTTGATCGGCGTGACCACCGATTCGGGGGCGGTGGCGACCGCCGCCCCGGAGGATGAGACGACGGTCCGCCCCTCGGGCAGGCGGAACGCCGGCACCGCCGCGCTGGCCCTGGCCATCTTGCTGGGAATGCTGCTCGGGTTCGCGGGCGGGCTGCTCGCCCCCGGACTGTTCCATCCCGGGACCAACTCGCCCGAGGCCGGGTTCGCCCGGGACATGTCGTCGCACCACGCCCAGGCGGTCGAGATGGCGATCCTCGCCCACGAGAAGACCAGCGACGCGGACATCCGGACCCTGGCCGCGGACATCGCCCTGACCCAGCAGGCCCAGATCGGGATCATGCAGACTTGGTTGAAGGAGTGGGGGCTGAGCCCGACCGGTCGCCAGCCCCGGATGGCCTGGATGCCGGAGGGCTCGGGCGCGCTGAAGAACGGGCTGATGCCCGGGATGGCGACCGACGCCCAGCGGGCCGAGTTGCGGGCCGCCACCGGCCGCGACTTCGACGCCCTCTTCCTGAAACTGATGTACGACCACCACCTCGGCGGCATCCACATGGCCGACGGCATCCTGGACCTCTCCGACGACGAACAGGTGACCGAGATGGCCGAGGCCATGGTCGCCGGGCAGAAGAAGGAGATCGAGCTTCTCCGGAGCCTCCAGGGCAGGATCGGCACCCCCTGACCGGTCCATCCCATATCGCCTGGTCCGGCGGCCGTCCCTCGGGGACGGCCGCCGGTTCCGTTTCTTCTTCGAGTACGCATTGCCTGACTTCGACCACTTGCCCGGTTTGACGAGTTTTCTCCATACATAACGTGACCAGTCAGGATCTGCCGTCGTTGTCCTAGACATGACGGTTGCTCTCCGGGACGGACGTCGGTCGGTCACCAGTTGGTGCCGTCGGCACACCATCGGCGGGGACGGCGCGGTCGCGGCCGTCCGACGAGGACAGCGGTCCGGCGAGGCGGGAACGCTCAGCCGCGACCAGGAGCTGGAACTGATCGAGACGCTGCGCGGGTGCTATCCCGACCAGCTCGGGCTGGACGACGAACTCTGGACCCGGCAGAGCGTCGCCAGCCTCGTACACGACCGGTACGGCCTGCCCGTCGACAGCAGCGAGATCGGCGGCTACCTGCGCGCCTGGGGCCTCGGCCCCCGCCAGCCCACCGACCGGGCCTGCGGGCTCTGCGTGGACGCGGTGGCACTGTGGGTGGAACGGGAGTACCCGGCGATCGTGCGCGCCGCCCAGGAGCACCGGGCCGAGCTGTGCTGGATCGGCCGGACCCGGCTGCACGGGGTGGTACCCGCCGCCGACGTCCTCTCCGCGGTCTCCGTACGCGGCCGGGTGCGGTTCCTCATCACCACCCCGAACGTCGACCCGGCCCTCTCCCGGGACTTCCTGCTCCGGCTCAGCGGGGCGGACGGGGACGCCGTACACGTCGTGGTCGACGGCTCCTGGACCCGGGCCGAGTGGCCCCGCCGGCTCCCGCCCCGGATCGTGCTGCACCCGCTCCCGAGCTGCGGCCGGTAGCGGGGTCGTTCCCTGGCACGGCAGGCGGGCCCGACACGGCGGATACCGATTCGTGCCCGGGCGGCCATGCCTGCTACTCTTCCTGGGTCGCTGAGCCCCCGTAGCTCAGGGGATAGAGCACCGCCCTCCGGAGGCGGGAGCGCAGGTTCGAATCCTGCCGGGGGCACACTTGCTAAGGAAGCTCTGACCAGCACAGAGGATCCTCACCCGGCGACGCCAGCCACCACGTCCAGCTCTGCGGCCGATGCGTAGCCGCCGCGGCCTGCCGTCGCTTGGAGCCGGACGTACCTGGCTGGCAACGTGGCCCACCGGACGCCTTTCGTGGTGCGGTCATCGGCCCAGCTTCCGGTGGCCACCGTCGTAAACGTGACGCCATCCGAGCTGACCTGCACCTGGAATCTGGTGATGATGCCGTTGGGGCTCAGGTTGTCGGCGGCCCAGAGCCGCGGCTGGTAGACCAGGCCGCGCACCTGCTGGCTGGACCCGAGGTCCAGCGTGATCGACTGGGGCAGCGGCGCCGGCCGTACCCACTCGGTGTGCCAGATCGTGTCCGGGCTGCCGTCGACTGCCAGCGACGCGGGGTACTCGGCATTGGCACTGGTCGCCGTCGCCTTCATCAGCGCCTGCGCTACCAGCGACTCTGGTTGGTACACCACATGCAGTTCAGCCGCGGCCGCGAACCCGGCATGCCCGGCGGACGCGGTCAGTCGCACGTACCTGGCTTCGGTAACCGGCCACGTAGCGCGCTTGAGTGTTCGGTCGTCCGGCCACGTCCCGGTCGCCGCCGGCTGGAACGACGTACCGTCAAGGCTGGTCGCGACCGTGTACGCCGTCACCGTCCCGTTCTGAGTGTGATCGTTACGCGGTGCGTATACGAGCCCGCGTACGTCGTGGACCCGTTGCAGGTCCAGCGTCAGCGACTGCGGAAGGGGGGTCGCCGGCTGGAACTCGTTGTGCCACATCGTCCGGCAGTCCCCGTCGAGGGCGCGTGCGGCCCCGTTCTCGGCGTGGGCGCTGGTTGCCGAGGCGCGTACCAGCGCCTGGCGCACCAGCGGCTCTGAGGGCGCCGAGCCCGCCGGGAAGCTGATCCCGGAAAGGGTGAACTGATTCGCCGGGTCGGTCAATGAGGTACCGGTCTCCGGGTTGTATGTCCGCACCGAGAGGGTCGAGGCCCTCGGGTCGAACTCCAACACCCGCAGGTAGCCGTTCGGGTTCCGCTGAGACGGGTTCTGGTAGTCGGCCATGATCTCGTGAACCGTGTTGCCGTTCCGGCCCACCGACGATCTGCGGGCGACGCTGCGGTGCCCGGACAGGACCATCGCCACGTTCGGGTAGACGCCGGCGACCGCGTTCCAGACCTGCTGGCCGACCGCCGAGCGGGTCCCGTCGCCGAGAAGGTAGTCGTGGGTGACGATGATGACCTGGCGACCCGGGTTTGCGGCGACGAGCTGCGCCGCCCATGTCAATTCCGCGGCCACGGGCGCCCACTTCAGCGTTAGGACCATCCAGTCCGTGCCGCCGGCCGAGAACAGATGGTAGGTGTTGTCGTAGGTGCTGGGTGACTGCGAGCCGCCGAAGGACGGCATGCAGGCGAACTTCGCACGCGGGAACCTCAGGTTGAAGTTCGTCGCCGTGCGGTTGTTCGCGTCAACCCCGAACCCGTCCACATCGTGGTTCCCCACCGCCATCGCATACGGGACTTCCCCGTCGAGCAGGTTCATCGCGGTCTGGGCCTCGGTCCATTCGCCGATGTCGGCATGCCGGTCTACGACATCGCCGACGTGCAGCACGTACCGGATGTTGCGGGCGACCGCGTTGTCGGCCACCCATCCGGTCATCTTCGGGAGGAGTCCCTTGAACTGACGGACGGCGTTCTGGCTGTCGGCAAGCATCACGATGCCGAACTTTTCTCCCGCTGCGGCCGACACCCCCCTGGCCGACGGGGCCGGCAGGAACGGGCTCAGCAACGCGACCAGGGCGGTGCACAGCACTGCTTTCAAGGTGGCTTGCCGCAACAGAACCTCCGGGAACGACGAGGATTCAGGCAGCCTACGTAGACTGCGCACAAAATCCCTACATGCGTTTCCACGGTCCGGCGTCCACTGGCCTTCGGGCGTCCGGCCTCAGGACGCGGTTCAGGGGAATCTCGGGGTCACGTGCGTTCCGCCCGACGGGCCGGGCCCGGCATACTGGGCACCGATGCCTAGCGAAAGTGAGCCGTGGCCGCCGCGATAGACGGATACCTCGCCGAACTCGACCGTGCCCTGCGAGGGCCACGGCGGGTCAAGAGCGGTCTGCTCCGGGAGGCCCGGGACAGCCTGGTCGACGCGACCGAGGCGTACGCGGATCTCGGTCTGCCGCCCGAGACGGCCGCACGGCAGGCGATCGACGACTTCGGTGATGTCTCGCAGATCGCCCCCGGGTATCAGGCCGAGCTGGCGCTGGCCCAGGGTCGGCGGACGGCGCTGCTGGCCTTCGGCAGCCTCGTCGCGCAGCCGCCGATCTGGCACCTGGTCGCCTGGCAGGCGGCCGAACCGGACCCGCTGCCCGGGCTGGCCGGCGTCCTCGACCTGCTGGTGAGCTGGCTGGGAGCCCTGGCCGTGGCCGTCGCACTGCTCGGCGTCTGGGCCTTCGGCACCGGGGTACGCCGACTCGGCGTCAACCCCCGGCGCATCCGGCTGGCCGGGATCTTCGCCTTCACCATGGCGGCGGCCTTCAGCACGATCGGCCTGATGCTCGCGCTCGTGAGCCCGGTCACCGGCCCGGTGGCACTGGCCCGGTTGCCGATCGCGGTCGTCGTCCTGATGCTGCCGATGTTCCTGGTGGCGGTGAACGGGGCGCGCTGCCTCGCCACGGCGCGCGCGGCGACGACCTCCCACTGACCCAACACCCCGGCGGAGGAGTCCCGCTCGCAGCCGGCTGCCGCCCTGGTCGTCCACACCGGATGACCCCTACGGGTGTACCACCATCTCCCACCCCTTCGGCGCCTCGGGTCAAGCCGTCGCCGCTTATGTAGGTAGCCTACATGTAGATTCAGCACCTATCGAGAAGTGGGGCACCCGGCGACCAGCGGCCGGACCCGAGAACGCGAGGAGAGCTGACAATGCCGACCGAACCAACTCCTGCCGAGCGGCCCGACGGTGAGGTGCCGGACCGGACAGGCCGGGCCGGGCCGACCAGGGGCGGCTTCTTCGCCCGGCTGGCCGGCTGGGCATACCGGCGGCGCTGGGTCGCCCTGCTGACCTGGGTCGTCGTCCTGGTGGGCCTCGCCGTGGCCGCGCAGGCGGTCGGGACCGACTACCACAACGACCACTCCCTGCCCGGCACCGAGTCGCAGGCCGCCACCGACACGCTGCGCGAGCACGGCTCCCGGCAGACCGCCGGCAGCCTCCAGATCGTCCTGCACCACCCGGGCGGGATCGGCACCGCCGAGGCCCGGCAACAGGTCGAGCCGATGCTCGGCCAGGTGCGTCAGCTGGCCTCGGTGGCAGAGCTGACCAGCCCGTACGACGACCCGCACGCCGTCTCCACCGACGGCACCATCGGGTACGCGACGGTCACCCTGGACCGGCCCGGCGAGGAGGTGCCGGCCGAGGACGTACGGGCCGTCATCGAGACCGCCCGGGCGGCGGCCGGGGACGGGCTACGGGTGGAACTGGCCGGTGACCCGGTCCGGGCCGCCCAGGAGAGCGAGGGTGGCGCGGCGGAGGGCGCCGGCCTGCTGGCCGCCCTGGTCATCCTGGTGATCCTCTTCGGTTCCCTGCTCGCCGCCGCGCTGCCGATCGGGATCGCGATCTTCGCGGTGGGCAGCACGCTCAGCCTGGTCGCACTCGCCTCGCACGTGGCGACGGTCGCCGACTACACCGCCCCGCTGATGGCCCTGGTCGGGCTCGGCGTCGGCATCGACTACGCGCTGCTGGTCTTCTCCCGCTTCCGGTCGGAACTGCTGCACGGCGCCGATCGGGCCACCGCCACCCGGATCGCCCTGGACAGCGCCGGCCGTACGGTTTTCTTCGCCGCCTGCACGGTGGTGATCGCCCTGCTCGGCCTCGTCGTCCTCGGTCTCGGCTCGCTCCAGGGCGTGGCCGTGGCGGTGGCGCTGACGGTACTGGTCACGATGCTCGCCTCGCTGACCCTGCTCCCGGCGCTGCTGGCCATCGTCGGCGGCCGCGTCGAGCGCGCCATCCGCCGCCGCGCCCAGCGGGCGAAGCGGCCCGAGGGCGCGGGGTGGCGACGCTGGTCCGGGTTCGTGCAGCGGCGTCCCTGGCTGGCCCTGCTGCTGCCGACCGCGCTGCTGGTGCTGCTCGCGGTGCCGGCCCTGGACATGCGGCTGGGCTTCGCCGACGCCGGCAGCGACGCGCCGACCTCGACCAGTCGGCAGGCGTACGACCTGATCTCGACCGGGTTCGGCCCGGGGCAGAACGGTCCACTGGTGGTGGTCGTCGAGGGCGGCCAACCGGCCGCGACCGAGGTGGGCAGCGCACTGGCCGGCGCCGACGGGGTCGCCTCGGTGACGCCGCCGTTCCCGGCACCGGACGGGCAACTGCACACCCTGCTGCTCTTCCCCACCTCCGCCCCGCAGGACGCGGCCACGATGGACCTGGTGGAACGGCTCCGTACCGAGGTGTTGCCACCGGTGGAGCGGAACACCGGCGCACCGGTCTCGATCGGCGGCGGTACGGCGGCGGCGGTCGACTTCGCCGACGCGATCTCCGACCGGCTGCCGCTCTTCGTGGTCGTGGTGGTGGGCCTGTCGACCCTGCTGCTGGTGCTCGTCTTCCGTTCCCTGCTCATCCCGGTCAAGGCGGCGGTGCTCAACCTGCTCAGTGTGGCCACCGCGCTCGGCGTGATCACCTACGTCTTCCAGTACGGCAACCTGGGCGTCCAGCCCGGTCCCGTCGAGGCGTTCGTACCCGTCCTGATCTTCGCGATCGTCTTCGGGCTCTCGATGGACTACGAGGTCTTCCTGGTCTCCCGGATGCACGAGCACTGGGAGCGGCACCGCGACGCGCCGGGCGCGATCCGGGAGGGCCTGGCCACCACCGGGCGGGTGGTGACGGCCGCCGCCGCCATCATGATCGTGGTCTTCAGTGCCTTCCTCTTCGCCCCGGGCCGGATGCTGCAGCAGTTCGGGCTCGGCCTGGCGGTCGCGATCTTCGTGGACGGCTTCGTCATCCGCTGCCTGATCCTGCCCGCGGTGATGCGGCTGTTCGGCGCCCGCGCCTGGTGGCTGCCGTCCTGGTTGGACCGCTGGTTGCCCCGGGTCGCCCTCGAACGGCCCGCACCGGCCAGCCCGGTCGGCGCCGAAACCCCGAGGTCCACCCGGGTCTGATCGACACCGTCGTCCGGGCCGGACCGGCCCTGCACCCCCGGCCGGCCCGGACGACGCAGACCCGACGTGACCCGACGTGACATGACGAGCCGGGGCGGCGCGGGGCGGCGCGATTACGATCGGGCGCGTGCCAGAGCCGCTGACCGTTGCCGTCGCCCAGCCGCGCTGCCTGGCGTACGACGTGCTGGCGAACGCTCACGGCCACGCCGAGGCGGTCCGGTCGGCCCGGGCCCGGGTGGTGGTCTTTCCCGAGATGTCGCTGACCGGGTACGAGTTCGACGCCGCCCCGGTCGACGCCGACGACCCACGCCTCGGCCCGATCGTGGCGGCCTGCGCCGACACCGGCTCGCTGGCGCTGGTCGGCGCTCCGGTGCCCGGCCGAAGCGGACGACCGCACATCGGCGTCCTGGCTGTCGACGGCGGCGGCGCCCGGGTGGCGTACCGGAAGATGTGGCTGGGCGGAGCGGAGCCGGAGCACTTCGCCCCGGGCGACGCGCCGGCCGTGGTCGAGGTGGCCGGGTGGCGGCTCGGGCTCGCGGTCTGCAGGGACACCGGGGTACCCCGGCACGCGGCCGACACCGCCGCGCTCGGCATAGACGGGTACGTCGCGGGCGTGCTGGACTCGGCGGCGGACTGGGGTGTGCAGGACGAACGGGCCCGCCGGGTGGCCGCCGCGCACCGGGTCTGGGTGGCGATCGCCAGCTTCGCCGGCTCCACCGGTGGCGGCTACCCGGACGCCGCGGGACGGTCGAGGATCTGGGCTCAGGACGGCAGGGTGCTCGCCGAGGCGGGCCCCGAGCCGGGCGCGATGGCCCGGGCGACCCTTACCTGACCCGGCCGGTTGACCCTGACCCGGCGGGTTGACCCTGACCGGACCCCTTCACGTGACCCAGCGGTCCACCCTGACCCGGCCGTTCGCCCCGGCCGGCGGCGCGATTCGTCCCGGCTGACCGGTGCGGCTCACTCCGGGTCCGCCGGCGCCACCGGGTCCGCCAGGCCGCGCAGCACGATGTCGAGCCCCCCGTCGAACTCCTCGGCGGGTTCGATCCGCCGGGCGTACCGGGCGGTCTCGCCGAGGTGCGGGAACTCGTCGGGGGGCAGCCCGGCGATCACCCCGGTGCCGGGTCCGGCGAGCGCACCCAGGTGTTCGAGCTGGATCGCGCCGACGAGGTAACTGAGCAGGCCGCGCAGGGCGATCACCCGGCGCCCGCCGTCCAGGCCGGCCTCGGTCAGGATGCCCAGCACCGTCTCCGACCAGCGCAGCAGGCTCACCGAGGTGTGCCGGTGCGCGACGGTCAGCGGCACCACCGCCGGATGGGCGTCGACCGCCCGCCGAACCCGGTGCACCATGATCCGGATCCGGTCCCGCCAGTCGGCCTGGCCGGTCGGCGGGGTGGGGTCGACGGTGCCGAACACCAGCTCGACGACGAGCGCCTCCAGCTCGGCGCGGTCGGTCACGTACCGGTAGAGGCCCATGGTGCTCATCCGGAGCTGGGCCGCCACGGCTCGCATCGTCAGTCCGGCGAGACCGTCCCGATCGAGCACGGCCAGGGCGGCCGAGGCGAGCTGGTCGGGAGTGAGCGAGCGGGGACGCGGCATGGCACTTGACAGCGTACGACATACGCCTACGATTTTAGGAGTACGTTGTACGCCTACGAGGGGAGCGCCCGATGCCCACACCCCGGCCGGTCGGACCCGGCTCCGTCGTCCCCGTCCGCGAGCTCACCCCGGTCATCGGCGCGGCGCTTCCGGTCCCCGATCCCGACCGTCTGGTGCACCTGCAGTTCCGGCGGTTCGCCGGCTGTCCGGTCTGCAACCTGCACCTGCGCTCGATCGTCGTCCGGCACGGCGAGATCGACGCGGCCGGCGTGCGCGAGGTGGTCGTTTTCCACTCCCCCGCCGACGAGCTGCGGGAACACGTCGCGGAGCTTCCGTTCGCGGTGATCGCCGACCCGGACAAGCGGCTCTACGTGGAGTTCGGCGTCGAGTCGGCCCGCCGCGCCCTACTCGACCCGCGCGCCTGGCTGCCGATCCTCCGGGCCGTGCTGCGCAGCGTCTGGGCGATCGTCCGGCGCCGGGAACGCCCCCCGGCGACCGTGCCGCACGGCGGGCGGTTCGGGCTGCCGGCCGACTTCCTGATCGCCCCCGACGGCCGGGTGTTGGCCTCCCGACACGGCGAACACGTCTACGACCAGTGGAGCGTCGACGAACTCCTGGAGCTGGCAGCCCGGGCTCCCCGACCCGCACCCGGCACGCGGTGAGTGCTGATCCGCTGGCCTAACGGACCGGCGGATCAGCCGGACGGGTGGCGACGGGCCGCTTTCCGGCGCCCATGGCGGCGGGCGTAGCAGAGTCGAGCCCGGGGAGCCGTCCCCGGACGTCGCCTGCGACGCCCCTGCCGAAGGGAAGCGACACCATGGCCAAGACGTGGCTGATCACCGGAAGTTCCCGGGGCCTGGGCCGGGCGCTCAGCCAGGAGGTGCTGGACCGGGGCGACAACCTGCTCGCCACCGCCCGGCAGCCCGACCAGCTCGCCGACTTCGTCAGCCGGTACGGCGACCAGGTGCGGCCGTACGCCCTCGACGTCACCGACCCGGGCGCCGCACGGGCGGCGGTGCAGGCCGCGGTGGAGACCTTCGGCGGACTGGACGTGGTGGCCAACATCGCCGGCTACGCCAACAGCGCGCCGATCGAGGAGATGCCCGAGGAGGACTTCCGGGCGCAGGTCGAGACGAACCTGTTCGGCGTCGTCAACGTCACCCGGGCGGCCCTACCGGTGCTGCGGGCCCGTCGCGCGGGACACTTCCTCCAGTTCTCCTCGATCGGCGGCCGGGTCGGCGGCACGCCGGGGCTGGGCGCGTACCAGACCGCCAAGTTCGCCGTCGAGGGCTTCTCCGAGGTGCTGTACAACGAGGTGAAGCCATTCGGCATCCGGGTCACCATCATCGAGCCCGGCGCCTTCCGCACCGACTGGGGCGGCGCGTCGATGCGGATGGCCGAGGTGGGCGAGGACTACCAGCAGACCGTCGGGCGGCTGCACGCGCTGCGCCGCGACATGGACGGTCAGCAGGCCGGCGACCCGGAACGGGCCGCCCGGGTGATCGCCGACCTCGTGACGCTCGCCGTACCTCCGCTGCGGCTGCTGCTCGGCTCCGACGCGCTGCGGTTGGCCGAGGAGTCGGCGCGGTCCCGCTCCCAGGAGGCCACCGCCTGGGCGGATGTCAGCCGGAGCACCGACTACGACAGCGGCACCGAGTTCGCCAAGACGCCGGTCGCGGCGATGCTCGCGCCGCGCAGTCCCAACTGACGGCCGCGACCGACGGCCCCCACCGACACGCGGCTGACCACCGCGTCCGGCAACCGCAGTTCCACGACCGCGAGCGAGGACCGCGGAGGCGTCAGCCGGCCCGACCCGATCCGGCGTGGTCGGACCGGACCAGCGCCGCCGCCGCGTCGAGCCTGCCCTTCTCCTCCGCGCTCAGCGTGGGGTTGCTCCGGCGCATCGCCACCGCGGATTCGAGCAGCCGCACCGGATCGCCGGGCGCGAGGGCGATGAACGCGGTCAGCCCCACGCCGGCCAGGCTGCCCAACCCGAACATGTCACCGACCACCACCTCGGCGAGGATCAGCGCGCTCATCGCGACGTCCAGGTCGGGCTGGTCGTCCCGGGCGTTGCGCCAGTCGATGACGACCGGTCCCCGGCGGCCGAGCAGGATGTTCTCCGGGTGCAGGTCGAGATGCACGATCCGGGTGCCGGGCGCGCCACCCGGTCGGGCCGGTACGTCGCGCAGTCTCCGGTGCAGGTCGGCCAGGATCTCCGCCCCGGCCTGCGGGTCGAGGTCGCCACCGGCCATGGCCGCACTCAGGGTCGGGCCGTCGACCCGCTCCATCACCAGGTCGGCGCCGAGTGCGCGGTCTACCCGGGGTACCGGATATCCCCGCTCGGCCAGATAGCCCATGATCTCGGCCTCGCCGGTCGCGTCGTGACCGTCCCGGTAGCGGCGCAGCACCCGCCCCTCGTCGAGCGCGAAGACGTCCGCGTCCCGGCCCGTGCCGAGCAGCGCCTGCCCCACCGTGTGCGGCACCTGGTCAACCATGCGTGGACGATATCCGGCACGGTCCCGGGTCGGCGAGGACGGCGCGGGCGGCGACCCGACGGGGTCCTCGACGGTCAACCCGGGTGGCGGGGCCCACGCCGGCCGAGGCGGGCCAGGGCCAGCATCAGCAGCGCGACCGCGAACATCGCGGTACCGACCACGTTCACCTGGGGCGGGATGCCGCGCTGGCTGGTGCCCCAGACGTACATCGGAAAGGTGACCGTGGTGCCGGAGTTGAAGTTGGTGACCACGAAGTCGTCGAAGGAGAGCGAGAAGGCGAGCAGCGCGGCGGCCAGGATGCCGGGCAGCACCAGCGGCAGGGTGACCCGGCGGAACGCCTGCCACTCGCCGGCGTACAGGTCCATCGCCGCCTCCTCCAGGCTGCTGTCCATTCCGGACAGCCGAGCCCGGACGGTCACCACCACGAACGAGACGCAGAACATCACGTGCGCGATCGCCACGGTCCAGAAGCCCTGCGGTATCCCGGCGGCGACCAGCAGGGCGAGCAGTGAGGTGCCGAGCACCACCTCCGGGGTGGCGACCGGGGCCAGCACCAGTACGTTGACCGCGGTCCGCCCCCGGAACCGGTACCGGACCAGCGCGAACGCCATCAGCGTGCCGAGTACCGTGGAGACCGCCGTGGCCACGAACCCGATCTGTACGCTGCGCAGCACCGCCGCGCACATCCCGGGGCCGGCGCACGGGTCCCGCCAGTTGTCGAGGGTGAACTCGGCGAAGTCGTACGACAGCCGGCTGGACGGCCGGTTGAACGACAGCCCGGCCACCACGGCGACCGGCAGCAGCAGATAGCCGAGCACCAGTGCGGCGACGGCCAGCACCCAGTGGTCGGCGACGAACCGGCCGAACCTCCCGCCCACCGCTACCCCAGCTCCGCGCGCCCGGCCCGGCGCAGGTAGCCGACCACCAGCACCAGGATCGCCGCCATCAGCAGCACCGACAGGGCGGCGCCCTGCGGATAGTCCAGCCGGACCAGGAAGGCCGCGTCGATCACGTTGCCGATCATGTATTCGTTGGGGGTGCCGAGCAGTTCGGCGCTGATGAAGTCGCCGGCGGCCGGGATGAAGGTGAGCAGCGTGCCGGCCACCACCCCGGGCATCGACAGCGGCAGGGTGACCCGCCGGAACACCTGGGCCGGCCGGGCGAAGAGGTCGCCGGCCGCCTCCAGCAGCCGGCGATCGAGCCGCTGGAGGCTGGCGTAGAGCGGCAGCACCATGAATGGCAGGTAGCAGTAGGTCAGGCTGGTGACCACCGCGACCGGGGTGGCGAGCAGCCGGCCGTCCGGGGCGAGCAGGTGCGCCCCGCGCAGCAGACCGACCACGGCACCGCCGTCGGCGAGGATGGTCTTCCAGGCCAGGATCCGGACCAGGAAGCTGGTGAACATCGGGGCCACCACGCAGACCAGCAGCAGGTGCTGCCAGCGACCGGCGCGCAGCGCGATCACGTAGGCGAGTGGGTAGCCGAGCAGCAGCGCCAGCAGGGTAGCCAGGCCGGCGTACCCGAACGAGCGGCCGAGCTGTCCGCCGTACGCCGCCAGCGCATCCGGATAGTTGCGCCACGACCAGGTCATCGCGTACCCGGTGCTCAGTGAGCCGGCCGGGTCGTAGAGGCTGGTCGCCGCGAGCTGAACCGCCGGGGCGAGGAAGAAGAGCACCAGCCAGAGCAGCCCGGGCAGCACCAGGAGGTACGGCATCGCCCGGCCGCGCCGCCTCACTCGCGCCTCGCCGGTACCGATGCCGGTGCCGGTGACGTTGCCGCTGACGGTGCCGGTGCCGGTGACGGTGCCGGTGACGGTGCCGGTGACGGTGCCGGTGACGGACGGTCGGACGTGCCGGCGCCGGAGGCCGAGGTGCCGCCGTCGAGCAGGAAGGCGTGCCGGGGATGCCAGTGTGCGACCACCGGGGCACCGGTCGGGATCCGGCTCGACTCCCCGTCGGCGGCGGCGAAGACCGACAGCTCGACCCCGGCACCGGTCCGCACCGAGTAGTCGGTGCTGACCCCGAGGTAGCCGACGTCGCCGACGGTGCCGTCCAGCCACTGGTGCCCGGCCGGCACCTGCTCCGCCGTGCCGGCCAGGCGCACCTTCTCCGGCCGTACCCCGAGCAGCACCGCGCCGGAGTCGACCCTGGCCCGCGCCGACGGCACCGAGAAGCGCCGCCCGTACGCCTCGACCAGCAGGTCGTCACCGCTGCGCCCGCGTACGGTGCCGGCGAGCAGGTTGGACCGACCGAGGAAGGTGGCCACGAAGGCGGTGGCGGGGAACTCGTACAGCTCGGTCGGCGGGCCGAGTTGCTCGATCCGGCCGGCATCGCACACCGCCACCGTGTCGGCGAGGGTCATCGCCTCCTCCTGGTCGTGCGTGACGTGCACGAAGGTGCCGCCGAGTTCCGCCCGCAACCGCCTCAGCTCGCCCTGCATCCGGCGGCGCAACGACAGGTCGAGCGCACCGAGCGGCTCGTCCAGCAGCAGTACCCGGGGCCGGTTGACCAGGGCACGGGCCAGCGCCACCCGCTGCTGCTGCCCACCGGAGAGCTGGTGCGGCCGGTGCCGCTCGTACCCGTCCAGCTGCACCAGCGACAGCATCCGGCGCACCTGCCCGGCGACGTCCGGTACCCGCCGTCGCCGCAGTCCGAACGCGACATTGGCGAAGACGTCCAGGTGTGGGAAGAGGGCGTAACTCTGGAACACGGTGTTCACCGGCCGCCGGTACGGCCGCAGCCGGGTGATGTCCTCGTCGTCGAGCAGGATCCGGCCACCGGTCGGCTCGGTCAGCCCGGCCACCATCCGCAGCGTGGTGGTCTTGCCGCAGCCGGAGGGCCCGAGCAGGGCGAAGTACGAGCCGGCCGGCACGGTCAGGTCGAGCCGGTCCACCGCGGTCACGTCGCCGAACCGCTTGCTGAGCTCCACCAGCCGCAGCGCTCCGGACGGCTCCTCGGCGACCATCCGCGTCAACCCCCGATGACCTGCGCAAACTTCGACTCGTACTCGCGTTCCCGGGCCTCGTCCAGGGCCATGAAGACCCTCGACCGGGCAAGCAGCGCCGCATCCGGGAAGATCAGCGGGTTCGTCGCCAGCTCGGGATCGATCTTCTCCATCTCGGCCTGCGCGCCCTGCACCGGACAGATGTAGTTGACGTACGCGGCGAGCCGGGCCGCCACCGCCGGCTCGTAGTAGTAGTCCATCAGCGCCTCGGCGTTGGCCCGGTGGGTCGCCCGGTTCGGCACCAGCATGTTGTCGGAGTAGAGCATCACCCCGGAGTCCGGGGCGACGAACCGGATCCGGGCGTCGGAGGCGGCGAGCTGGATGACGTCGCCGGACCAGGCGACGCAGGCCGCGATGTCACCCCGGGCCAGTTCGGCGGCGTAGTCGTTGCCGGTGAACCGGCGGATCTGGCCGTCGCGTACCGCCCGGCGCAGCTTCTCCAGCGCCTCGTCGAACTGGGCCGGGGTGAAGTTGGCCGGGTCGTGCCCACCGGCGCAGAGCAGCAGCCCCATGGTGTCCCGCATCTCTGCCAGCGCGGTCACCCGGCCCTTCAGGTCCGGCCGGTTCAGCAGCTCGTCGACGGTACGCAGCTCGCCGGTGACCCGGCCGTTGTAGGCCAGCCCGGCCAGCCCGGACTGCCACGGGATGGCGAGCACGTTGTCGGGGTCGTAGGGGCGGTTCCGCAGCGAGGTCAGCAGGTTGCGGCCGATGTTCGGCAGCCGGGCGGCGTCGAGCCGCTGCACCCAGCCGAGGTTGATGACCCGGGCCGCCATCCAGTCGCTGAGTACGATGATGTCCCGGCCGATCGGCTCGCAGGCCGCGAGCTGGTTACGGATCTTGCCGAAGAACTCGTTGTTGTCGTTGATGTCCTCGGTGTACCTGACCTGGATGCCGGAGCGCCGCTCGAACGCCTCCAGGGTCGGCCGCCTCGTCTCGTCGCCCTCCGCCACGTCCAGATACTGTGGCCAGTTGGAGAAGACCAGCGTCTTCTCGGTGCCGGAGAGGTCCTCGCTGACGCAGCTCGACTCGGTCTGCCGGACGCCAGGAGTGCCGCAGCCGGCCAGCGTGGTCGACGCCAGCAGCGCCGCCGAGCCGGCCACGCCGCGCAGCACCGCCCGCCGGGGTAGCAGCCTCCGTCCGGCCAGCCCGGGCAGCGGGTGTGGTGGGCGCGGGCGGTCGGGCATGGGGCGGCTCCTCCGGTCGTGCCGACAGTGACGGGTGCGGTGGGTCGGCCCGCTGGCCGGAGGCGTCGCGGGAGATCCGATCAGGTGAAGATCCTGACATGCGACCGCACGGCCGCCCGCTCGGGATGCCGCTCGGCCGCTCACCGTCGGGCACGGCATCGCCCCCGCGCCGGCCGGGCACAGGGGCGTTTCCGGCGGCTCCGCGCCGCTCGGGGTCTTCGAATGCGGGTACGACGCGTCAGCCGCGCTTGGCCAGCCCGACGAACGCGCGCCACGCAGCCGGGCCGAGGCTCAGCCTGGCACCGTCGCGGTCCTTGCTGTCCCGCACCAGCACCCGGCCGGGCAGGTTGTCCGCCAACTCGAGTCGTCGTCGAGCCGGGCCAGCACGAACGGCCCGGCCAGTCCGGTGTGCCAGGGAACGTCCGCCGGGCGGCCTTTCGATAGGTCGGATCGGGGTGGCTCAAGATTCTTGACGAACTATGGCGTGGAGCTGACCACAGGTCGTCAAGAATCTTGGCGCGCCGGGACGTCGGGGGCGGGACGTCGGGGGCGGGTGGGGCGCCGGGACGTCGGGGGCGGGTGGGGCCGCGTGAGGTGGTGGCGGGGGGGCGGCCGGGGGGAATCCGGGGTCAGTAGCTGGGCGGGATGACCCGGAGGTGGCCGCGCCGTCCGGTCTGCTGGCCGGGCTGCTGATCACCCTCGATCTCGTCCGGGCGGGGTGGTGCCGGGCGAGCCGCCTCGCGTACCGCCTCGGCGAGCGCCACCAGATCGTCGGTGGTCGGCGGCGGCGGCTCGAACTCGCCCTCGTGCCGGACCACGTCCCAGCCGCGAGGTGCGGTCAGGCTCCGGGCGTGCGGCTCGCACAGGTCGTAGGTGTGCGGCTCGGCGAAGGCCGCCAGCGGGCCCACCACGGCCGTCGACTCGTTGTAGACATAGGTCAGCGTGGCTACGGCCTGTCGGGGGCAGCCGTTGCGGGAGCAACGCCGTGGTGACCTCACGGCGGCACGGTATCTCCCTTACCGGCTCCGCCACCACGCTTGGGCCTGCGACACGCCGGTAGTGGTGATCACATCCCGGACGGCCCCGTCCGACACGACCGAATCCCCGAGCCGATCTTGATCGGACCAGGTCTACCCTGTCGTCGTGGGCGGGCGTCCACGATGAGTGAAGCGGGGTGCGAATGACCAGTCCGGAGAACCGCCGGCCGGGATCCGGGCGCCGGTCGCGCCGGGACCGGCACGGGCGTGGGCTGCGCGGTCGGCTCGTTCCGGCCACCGTCCCGCTGGCCCGGACCAAGTCGGAGATCTTCGACGACCTGGTCCTGGACACCGTGGAGACCCTGGAGCGGCGATTCGCCAAGGAGCTGGCCGGTGTCGAGTTCGCGGTCGAGGACGTACCGCCGGACCTGAACGTCTACGACTCGGACGTACTCGAGGACGGCGAGGTGCCGCTGGCCCGGCTGCTGCCCGGGCGCCCCGGGCGGCAGGAGGTGCCGCCCCGGATCGTGCTCTACCGCCGTCCGCTGGAGTTCCGCGCGATCGACCGCGAGGATCTCGCCGACCTGGTACACGACGTGATCATCGAGCAGGTCGCGAACCTGCTCGGCGTCGACCCCGACGAGCTGGCCTGACCCGGGCGGCCCCCACCACCCGGGCTCGGCCGCTCAGGCGACGCGACGCTTCAACTTGCGCCGTTCGCGTTCCGACAACCCGCCCCAGATGCCGAACCGTTCGTCGTGCCCGAGTGCGTATTCCAGACACTCGGCCTTGACCTCACACCGGGAGCAGATCCGCTTCGCCTCGCGGGTCGAGCCGCCCTTTTCGGGAAAGAACGCCTCCGGATCGGTCTGTGAGCAGAGCGCCCGCTCTTGCCACTCCGGAGCATTCCCGAGCAGGTCGGCCACCTCGAGTCGGCCGTCCATCCAGTTGCCTCCTTATCGCGCACCGGCGCGGCAGCCGGCGCAACCCCCCACGCGGAAGGCGTGTTTGTCCGTCCGGTAGCGATTTGATGCGCTCCGTACGAACGACCCCACTGAAATTACACGTGTGTTATGCGTGCGTCGTCAAGCCGAACCTGCTAGGTGGAGTCACCCCTACCGCGTGCCCGGACGACCGTGAAGTCATCGGGTCTCGCAACACCTGCCCTATCGATTCAGACCCGGTGCGGGTAACGCCCGCACGGCGAGTTGCGTCGGATATCCGGCGTGGCGCGCCCGGCGCGCCCTGTCGAAGGCACCGGAGTGGACGGCCGGGCGGGGGGTCAGCCGGCGTACCCGTAGACGGTCGTCCGGGGCCGGGCCCGCCGGCCGGCGGCGGCCGCGATCCGCGTCAGCTGGGCCACGGTACGCGCCGAGCCGTGGTCGGAACCGGCCATCCGGGAGATCGTCTCCTCCATCAGCGTGCCGCCGAGATCGTTGCAGCCGCTCCGGAGCAGTTCGGCGCTGCCGGAGTCACCCAGCTTGACCCAGGAGCACTGGATGTTGCCGATCCGGCCGTGCAGCAGCAGCCGGGCCATCGCGTGCACCACGCGATTCTCCCGCCAGGTGGGACCGGGCCGGGCGATGCCGGCGAGGTAGATCGGCGCGTTGGTGTGCACGAACGGCAGCGCCACGAACTCGGTGAACCCGCCGGTCCGGTCCTGCAGCCCGGCCAGTACCCGGAAGTGGCCCAGCCACTGCCGGGGGTGGTCGACGTGGCCGTACATCATCGTGGAGCTGGATCGGATGCCCAGCTCGTGTGCGGTGCCGACCACCTCGACCCAGGTGGCGGCCGGCAGTTTGCCCTTGGTGAGCACCCAGCGCACCTCGTCGTCGAGGATCTCCGCGGCGGTGCCCGGGATGGTGTCCAGCCCCGCGTCGCGCAACTCGGTCAGCCACTCCCGCACCGACACCCCGGCCTTGGCCGCCCCGGTGACGATCTCCATCGGCGAGTACGCGTGCACGTGCATGCCCGGCACCCGGGCCTTGATCGCCCGCACCAGATCGGCGTAAGCGGTGACCGGCAGCTTCGGGTCGATGCCGCCCTGCATGCAGACCTCGGTGGCGCCGGCCGTCCACGCCTGCTCGGCCCGGTCGGCGACCTGATCCACCGAGAGCCGGTACGCGTCGGCGTCCCGCTCCCGCTGGGCGAACGCGCAGAACCGGCAGCCCACGTAGCAGACGTTGGAGAAGTTGATGTTGCGGTTCACCACGTACGTCACGTCGTCGCCGACGGCGTCCCGGCGTACGTCGTCGGCGATCCGGCACAGCTCGTCCAGGGCCGCCCCGTCGGCGGCGAACAGGGCCAGCGCCGCCGCCTCGTGTCGGGGCTCCAGCAGCGCGGCCGGATCGGCGGCGGCCAGCCGCAGCCCGGCCCGCAGTTCGGGATCGGCCGCCGTGGCCGCCTCGGCGGCGGACGCGGTGCGGCCAACGGGCGCGCCGGACGCGGGAGTCGGCACCCGGGCCTGCACCGCCGCCCAGTCGCCGTAGACGGAGTCGAAGTCGCCGCGCCGGTCGGCGCTCCGGCCGGTGGTGTCGATCGTGGAGTGCAGGTCGGTACGGCCGCCCGGTACGAAGGCGTCGTCCGGCTCCTGCCAGGCGCGGCCGACCGGCCGGGCCGACTCGACCGCCAGCCCGGTCGCCGGGTCGGCGAGCGCGGCGACGTGCGCGGCGAGCCGGGGATCAAGCCACGGGTCGGCCCGCCTCACGTACTCGGGGTAGACGGTCAACCGCTCCCGCAGGGTGAACCCGGCGGCGGCGGTACGCGCCGCCAGTTCGTCCAGGAGCGGCCAGGGGCGCTCCGGGTTGACATGGTCCGGGGTCACCGGCGACACACCGCCCCAGTCGTCGATGCCGGCCCGCAGCAGCAGGTCGTACTCCCCCTCGATCAGGTTCGGCGGCGCCTGGATCCGGGCGCCCGGCCCGAGCAGGATCCGGGCCACCGCCACGGTGGCGGCCAGCTCGTGCAGCTCGGCGTCGGGCATGCCGCGCATCGCGGTGTCCGGCTTGGCCCGGAAGTTCTGCACGATCACTTCCTGGATGTGACCGTACTCCCGGGCACTGCGCCGAATCGCGAAGAGCGAGTCCACCCGCTCGGCGGGTGTCTCGCCGATCCCGATCAGGATGCCGGTGGTGAACGGGACGGCGACCCGGCCGGCGTCGGCCAGCACCCGCAGCCGGACCGCCGGCTCCTTGTCCGGCGAACCGTAGTGTGGCCCGCCCGGGGAGGACCAGAGCCGGGTGGCGGTGGTCTCCAGCATCATCCCCATGCTCGGCGCCACCGGCTTGAGCCGTTGCAGCTCGGCCCAGGAGAGCACACCAGGGTTGAGGTGCGGTAGCAGGCCGGTCTCCTCCAGTACCGCGATCGCACAGGCCCGCAGGTAGTCCAGGGTCGAGTCGAAGCCCCGCTCGGTGAGCCACTGCCGGGCCTGCGGCCAGCGCTCCTCGGGCCGGTCGCCGAGGGTAAACAGGGCCTCCTTGCAGCCCTGCGCGGCCCCGGCCGCCGCGATCGCCAGCACCTCGTCCCGCTCCAGGTAGGCGGCGGGCAGCCGGTGCGGCACGGTGGCGAAGGTGCAGTAGTGGCAGCGGTCCCGGCAGAGCCGGGTCAGCGGGACGAAAACCTTCTTGGAGAAGGTGACGACGCCGGGCCGGCCGGCGTCGGCGAGTCCGGCGTCCCGGATCCGACCGGCGGTCGCGAGCAGTTCGTCGAGGTACTCGCCACGCGCGGCGAGCAGCGCGGTCGCCTCGTCCTGGTCGAGGGCCCGGCCGTCGCCCACCCGGCGCAGCGCCCGGCGCAGACTCGCGACCGTCGGTTGGTCAGTCCCATCAGCCACCCGTGCAGCCTAGGCGCAACGCCGGTGGGGCCGCGCCCGCCGGGACCCGCGCCGACGGCGGAACCGGCGTGGCAACTGTCACAGACCGCCGCCCACGGCGTCACCAGGCAACTCTGCTGCCGTCCCGGCCGGGGCCAGCGCGGCCGGGACGGCAACCGCCGCGGTCGGTCTCAGTGTGGCTGGGTCGGATCGTCGTCCCGGTCGGCCGGCGGTGGCTGGGCGCCCGCCGACGGCTGCTGACTGGCCGGGTTGATCCGCTGGGTACGGTCGGCGACCGCCGGCCGCTGCGGTATCACCTGGGTCCGCCCGCTCTCCTCCTCGTCCGGCTCCCCCGTGCTACCGGACGGGGTGTCGCCGACCGACGGGACCGCACCGACCGAGGGGGTGGACGACTCGGCGCGCGGCGCCGGCGGCACGGAGGTCGCGGGCGGGGCCGACGACTGCACGGGCGGGGCCGAGGACGGCGGGGCCGAGAACGGTGGCGTCGAGGACGGCGGGGCCGAGGACGGCGGGGCGGAGGACGGCACCGGCGGGGCGTACCCGGGCTGGTAGCCGGTCGGCTGGCCGTAGCCCGTCGACTGGCCGTAACCCGTCGGCTGGCCGTAGCCGGTCGGCTGGCCGTAGACGTGCGGCTCGGCCGGACCGGCCGGCGGGTACCCCTGGTAGGGAGCACCCGGCTGGCCGTGGCTGCCGGGCTGGCCGTACGTGCCGGGCTGGGGGTAACCGCCGGGCTGGCCGTACGGCTGGGGCTGGCCGTAGAGACCGGGCTGCGGCTTCGGCTTCGACACGTGGAAGAGCGCCCGCCACACCCGGAAGACCAGGAAGGCCGCCACCAGCAGGATCAGGTACGCGCCGACGAAGACCAGCGTCCGGGTGAACGCCTGCCGGAACTGGGTCTCGGCGAGCAGCCCGAAGATCCCGGCGAGCAGGGTGAGCCCACCGAACAGCACGGAGAAGGCGTACTCGACGAGTGCCACCAGGGTGATCGTCCGAGCCTGCCCGACCACCGGCTGGACGTGGGTGGCGAGCAGCACCGCGAGCACCGGCAGCGCCACCTGCTCCAGGCCCACGAACGCGTAGAAGGAACTCAGCGAGCGGTCGCCGAAGTCGGAGCCCTCCCAGCCGCCGAAGAACAGCTCGATCAGGCCACTGAACAGGAAGAAGGCGTTCGCCCCGAGGAGTACCAACGCGATCAGCTCGCGCAGCGGTTTGGTTACTGAACTGGCCTGCGGCGCGTCGCTCGGCGCGGGTCCGGGCTGGCTGGTCAACTCTCCCCCTCAGGCGGTGGCGAACTCGTCGCCTGAGCCTAGTCGGCCGGCCCGCTTACCGCCTGTCCCCGGTCGATGGGTGAGGATGGAAGCCATGCGCATCGTGGTGTTGACCGGGGGCATCGGCGGTGCCCGATTCCTCACCGGCGTCCGCGCGTACGCCCGTGAGATCGGCGCCGAGGTGACCGCGGTGGTCAACGTCGGCGACGACGTCGTCCTGCACGGCCTGAGGATCTGCCCCGACCTGGACAGCGTCATGTACACCCTCGGCGGCGGCGCGGACCGCGAACGGGGTTGGGGCCGGGCCGGCGAGACCTGGACCATCCGCGAGGAACTCGCCGCGTACGGCGCGGAGCCGACCTGGTTCGGCCTCGGTGACCGGGACGTGGCGACCCACCTGGTCCGGACCACCATGCTGAACGCCGGCTATCCCCTCTCGGCGGTCACCGAGGCGCTCTGCGCCCGCTGGCAGCCCGGGGTACGACTGCTGCCCGCCACCGACGACCGTCTGGAGACCCACGTGGTGGTGCGCGACCCGGACGGAGAGACCCCGGACGCCCAGCGGGCGATCCACTTCCAGGAGTGGTGGGTACGCCACCGTGGCGAGCTGCCCACCTCCCGGTTCGTCTTCGTCGGCGCGGAGGCGGCCAAGCCGGCGGTCGGGGTGCTCGACGCGCTGGCCGGAGCCGACGTGGTACTGCTCGCCCCGAGCAACCCGGTGGTGAGCATCGCACCGGTGCTCGCCGTACCCGAACTGCGGGACGCGTTGGTCGCCGGTTCCGCGCCGGTGGTCGGGGTGTCGCCGATCATCGGCGGCGCTCCGGTACGCGGGATGGCCGACCGCTGCCTGGCGGTGCTCGGGGTGCCCTGCACCGCGGCCGGGGTGGGTGGGCTCTACGGGGCCCGGTCGGCCGGTGGCATCCTGGATGCCTGGCTGGTGGACGAGACCGACGCCGGTACCGAGATCGAGGGGGTGACCGTGCGGGCGGCTCCGCTCTGGATGACCGACGAGGCGACGACCGCGACCATGGCCCGGACCGCCGTGGAGCTGGGATGAGACTTGAGGTGCTGCCGGTGCTCGGCATCGGCGACGTCACCGAGGGCGACGACCTGTCGGATCTGATCGCGACGGCCGCGCCCTGGCTACGCGACGGCGACGTGCTGGTGGTTACCAGCAAGATCGTTTCCAAGGCGGAGGGCCGGCTGGTCGACGTACCGGTCGACGGGCCGGAGCGGGAGGCGGCCCGTGCGGAGGTGCTGGCCGGCGAGACCGCCCGCCCGGTGGCCCGGCGTGGCACCACCCGGATCGTCCAGACCCATCATGGCTTCGTGATGGCCTCCGCCGGGATCGACGCCTCCAACGTGGACCGCTCCCGGCTGGTGCTGCTGCCGAAGGATCCGGACGCCTCCGCCCGGGCGCTGCGGGCCGCGATCCGCCAGCGGCACGGCGCCGACGTGGCGGTGATCATCTCGGACACCATGGGCCGGCCGTGGCGCAACGGCCTCACCGACGTCGCGCTCGGGGTCGCCGGGATGCCGGCGATCCGCGACCACCGGGGCGAGGTCGACCCGTACGGCAACAAGCTCAACATCACCCAGATGGCCGTGGTCGACGAGTTGGCCGGCGCGGGTGAGCTGGTCAAGGGGAAGTGTGACCAGGTGCCGGTCGCGGTGATCCGCGGCTATCTCGGCGCCGCCGACCCGGACGACGGGCTCGGCGCGGCGGCCCTGGTCCGGGACGCCGAGCACGACCTGTTCGCGCTCGGTACCGCCGAGGCGCGGGCCGACGGGCTGCGCGCCGCCGCCACCATGGCCGAGTCGACGGCCGACGGACCGGTCCCGGCCGTCGTCCCGGCCGTGGTCCGGGCCGTCGTGCCGGCGCCGTCAGACGGTGCCGACACCGGCCTGGACCGGACGGCAGTCGACCGGGCGGCAGTCGACCGGGCGCTGCGCGCGGTGGCCGGATCCGTCGCGTCCGGCACGGTCTGGACGCCGGTCACCGACGAACGGCGGCTACGCGACCGGCTCGGCGAGGCGGGCGCCGCCCACGACGGCAGCATCCTGCTCGACGGTACGCCACCCGGCCTTGACGGGCCGCCACCCGGCCCGGCCGGCGGCGATCCCGCGGTGCTGATCCGGTTCGGCGCCGACCTGCACCGGCTGCGGGCCGCGCTCGCCGCCGAGGGCCTCGGCTCCGCCGTACTGCCGGCGCCCGCCGGTGAGATCGGAGCGGCCCTGCTGGTCAGCGCCGCGTCGGGCGGCCCCGGGACCGGGCGCTGAGCACCCCGACCGGAGTCATCCGCGATACGGCCAGACCGGGCTCCATTCCTACCGGCAGCAAGGTCAGCCGGTCAGGATCGCCCGGCCCAGTGGGGTCAGGCTGTGCAGCACGGTGTTGCGGTCCCGGTGGCTCACCAGCAGTCCGGCGTTGCGCAACACCGTGGTGTGTTGGCTCGCGGCCGCCGCCGAGATGTTCAGCCGGCGGGCCACCTCGCCGGTCGAGCAGCCGTCACCGACCACCTCCAGTACCCGGGCCCGGGTCCTGCCGATCAGCGCGGCCAGCGCCGTTCGGCTCTCCTCCGCAGCGGTCGCCGGCACCGGCCCGGCGCCCTCGCCCGGTGCCGGCGTCAGCCCACCCAACCGGTCCACGGGATAGACCAGCACCGGCGGCAGCTCGGGGTCGAGCAGGGTCACCGGGACGCGGGCGCAGAAGAACGACGGCACCAACAGCAGACCACGCCCGTCGAGGTGCAGTTCCCGGTCGGCCGGATACTCCGGCACCTCCAGTACCCCCGCGTCCCAGCGCATCGCCGGGCGGAGGCTGGCCAGCAGCCCCTCGGTCCCGCCGTCGAGCAGGGCCCGGGCCCGCCGCGCCCGGTCCGCCTCCACGGCCGCCTGGATCCGCTCCCAGTACGGCTCGATCGCGGTCGCCTGGTAGAGCCGCATCGAGTCGGTAAGGTGCTCCAGCACCTCGATGTCACCCCGGGCCAGGGCGCTGGCCGTACTGGGCAGCGGCAGCGGGCTCTCCCCGGCCAGTACGGTCAGGTCGCGCTCCAGCGAGTCGACCGGAGTGGAGCGTACGGCGTCCAGCCCCGCCGCCAGGCCGTACGTGCTGTGGTAGGGGGTCAGGAAGTCGGGGAAGTAGCCGCGGGGCGGGTTGAGGGCGAGCAGCAGCCGCAACTGCCCCGGTACGGTGTCCCGGCGAAGCCTCGCGAAGACGCCCCGCCGCCAGCCCGCCATCATCGGAACCCGGCTCCGCCCCTGCAACAGGTGCAGGCTGAGGACCAACTCCCAGACCTGGTCGGCGGCCGGGGCGACCCGGGTCCGGGCGATGTCCTCGCCGGAGAAGAGGATTCGCAGCATGGCACGCACTCCCCGGATCGCCGGATGGGGTGGCCCGGCAACCAGTCGCACTCTACCGGGGGCCATCCATCAGCGTCTTTCAGCATGGGCTGAAATACCTCGACGGTCGGCGAAGCCGGCGGGCATGCTCACTAGGCCGATACCGGGGTCACCGGCGTCCTGGACGCCGGGTGGCCCCGCGGTACACCGGGGGCAGGAGAGGAACGCGGCACCCGGACGGTCGCCACGAGGGTTCGCGGACGGGCGTCCGCGGAGGGGTCCGTCCGGGCTGTCGCTTCCACGCCGCCCCTGTCGACGGACTCAGCCCTCCCGTCCCGACGCGATCAGCAGCGCGATCCGGTGGTCCTCGTCGGTCACGTAATAGTACGCACCGTCCAGTTCGGACAGCCCTTCCACGTTGTGCAGCGGAGCGAGGTCCGCCACCGGTTCACCGACCACCGTGGATCCGGCCGGATCGACCGGCCAGCGGAACCGCACGTGCCGGCTGGTCACGTCACCGCCGGTCGGGTGGTCGTCGAGCAGCACCGAGCGCTTACCCAACGCGTCGATCGAGCCGACCACCGCGTCGTACCCGCCGTCACCCCGGGCCGACAGCGCCCGGAAGCCGGTCAGCTCGCCTTGCCGGGTCACCCCGGTCAGGGCGTACGCCCCGACGACCCGGGGCCAGCTCCGCCGGTCGAACATCCCGGCCACCTCCGCCAGCTCCACGAAGATCGGCTCGCCCCGGCCGGTCACCGGGAACCGCAGCCCGAGCAGCACGGTGCCGACCGGGGTGAAGGCCGCCGCCTCCACGTTGACCGGCAGGTCGTCGTCGGTGAGCCGGTCGACCCAGCCTTTCGCCCGGGCGGTGCCGCGGGCCCGGGTCGCCGCGATGAAGAGGTGCCGCACCTGCTCCCCCGCCGGCAGTACGCCGATCCCGGCGGCCAGCAGCGCGTCGTTCACCGCCCGGTGCAGCCGGAACTGGTTGCGTACCACGTGCAGCCGGGGCAGCACAGTGGCGGCCTCGGCCTCCCGGAACCGGGCCACGAAGGCGCGACGGGGGCGCAACGGCCCCCGCTTGGAACCGAAGTGCGAGCCGAAGACGTAGATCCAGCCGTCGTGCCTGGCCAGCGCCTCGCCGTCCTCGGTGCGGCCGTTCTCGGCACCGGCGTCCATCGGCACGTGCGCGGTAAGCCAACCGCCGTCGTACCGCTCCAGCAGCAGGGCCAGGCAGTTTTCGACCGGCCCCTCGTCGAGTACGGTCCAGAACCCCCGCCGGGCGGCGTACGCGGCGAGCACCTCGGGCGCGCGTACCGGTAGCAGATCGCTCGCCTCGTTGCCGGCGACCGCCAGTTCGACGGTACGCGAAAGGCAGGTCATACCGATCATGGTACGAGCCTGGCACTAGGGTGGCGCTGTGCCTGATGCCCTCTACGCCGACACGTTGGCCCTGCTCACCCGCTGGCAGCCGCCCACCGCCGAGGCGGCCGACGCCCTGGACCGGACCCTGCGACTGCTCGACGAGGGCGGCCCGGCGGCGCTGACCCGGGCGTACCGGGCCGGCCACGTCACCGCCAGCGCCCTGGTGCTGGACGCCACCGGCAGCCGGGTGCTGCTCTGCCTGCACGGCCGGTTCCGCCGCTGGGTGCAGCTCGGCGGGCACTGCGAGCCGGTCGACCGGACACTGGCCGGGGCGGCGCTGCGGGAGGCGACCGAGGAGTCCGGCATCTCCGGACTCCGGCTCGACCCGACCCCGATCGACCTCGACATCCACCAGGTCTCCTGCCAGGGCGACTCGCTGCACCACGACGTACGCTTCGCCGCGGTCGCCCCGGCCGGCGCGGTCGAACGGGTCAGCGCCGAGTCGGTGGAACTCGGCTGGTTCGCGCCGGACGCGCTTCCCGAGCCGCTGGCCGGCGCCACCGCCCAACTGGTGGCACCGGCGCTCGCGGCCTACCGGCGGAGCCGTCCGCACCCGGTGCCCGGCGCCGCCGTGGAGGTCGCGCCGACCCGGTGAGCGCTACAGGTACGGGTGCGCCTCCTCCGCCTCCAGCGCGGCGACGATCTCCTTGACCTCCTGGGCCCTCGACCGGTCGCAGACGAAGAGCGCGTCCGGCATGTCGACCACCACGGTGTCCCGGACCCCGAGGGTCACCACCAGCCGGTCGGACTGGGTCACCACCACCGTGCGTTCGGTGTCCCGGAGCACGACCCGGCCGGCCGGGGGCGTGCCGTCGGGACCCTCCCGGAGCACCACGTTGCTGTCGTCGTCGCCGGTCAGCGCCTCGCCCAGGGTGTGGAAGTCGCCGACGTCGTTCCAGCGGAAGTCGGCCGGCACGGTGGCGACCAGGCCACGCTCCGCCGCCCCCTCCATCACGGCGAAGTCCACCGAGATCTTGGACAGCCCCGGCCAGACCCGGTCCAGCACCGCCGCCTCCTCCGGGGTGCCCCAGGCCGCGGCGATCTCGGTCAGCCCGGCGTGCAGCTCCGGCCGCTGCCGGGCCAGCTCGCCGAGGAAGACGTCGACCCGCCAGACGAACATCGAGGCGTTCCAGTAGAAGCGGCCGGACTCGACGTACTTGACCGCGAGGTCGTACTCCGGTTTCTCCTTGAACCGGACGACCTGCCGGGCCGGACCATCGCCGATCGGCTCGCCCGACTCCAGATATCCGTAGCCGGTCTCGGGGTGGGTCGGCGTGATGCCGACCGCGACCATCAGCCCGTCCTGCGCGGTCGCGATCGCGGCGCCGAGCACCTCCAGGAAGCGGGTCTGGTCGCCGACCACGTGGTCGGCGGAGAAGGCGCCCATCACCGCGTCCGGATCCCGACGCGCGATGATCGCCGCCGCCAGCCCGATCGCCGCGCACGAGTCCCGGCGGGAGGGTTCGACCAGGACGTTCTCCTCCGGTACGTCGGACAGTTGCCGGGCCACCGCGACCGCGTGGGCGGCACCGGTGACCACGTAGGTGTTCTCCGGGCCGGCGAGTGGGCGCACCCGGCGTACGGTCGCCTGGAGCAGCGACTCGTCCGAGCCGGTCAGCGGAAGGAGGAACTTGGGGCGGCCGGCACGCGAGAGTGGCCACAGACGGGTGCCACTGCCGCCGGCCGGAATCACGGCGTAGAACATCGCCACATCATGCCCGAGAGGTCCGGGGCGGGACGCACACACCGTCTGATAACACCCGAATTCCGCCCGAGACCACCACGTCACTCACCGTCACATCGCTGACCGTCACGGCGGATCCGGGCACGACGGCCGCGTCGACACCGCCCGCCGGCACACCACGGACCGTCATGTGCGGGCTCGGCCCCAGGCCGCCAGGTGCACCTCGGCGCTGGACTCCCAGGTGAACTCCTTGGCCCGGTCGAAGCCCGCCTTGGCCAGCGAGAGCCGCCGCGCCTCGTCGTCCAGCAGCGCGCCGAGGTCGGTCGCGATCTGCTGCGGATCCTCGCTGGTGTAGGCGACCGCGTCGCCGCCCACCTCCGGCAGCGACAGACGCGGGGTGGTGAGCACCGGAGCGGCGCAGGCCATCGCCTCCAGGATCGGCAGCCCGAAGCCCTCGCCGTACGACGGGTAGGCGGCGACCAGCGCACCGCCGAGGAAGCCCGGCAGGTCGGCGTAGCGCAGGTAGCCGGGGCGGAGCAGCCGCAGGTGCGCCGGCACGTCGGCGACGGCCTGGTCGATGTCGTCGTCGTGGCCCTGACCACCGGCGATCACCAGGGCGGGCGGCTCCGGCCGGTCCTTGACCGCCAGCACCCAGCCCCGGATCAGGTTCGGCACGTTCTTGCGCGGCTCCTTCGAGCCGAGGAACGCCACGTAGCTGTGCCCACCCAGGCCGAGCCGGGCACGCACCCGGGCCTTCTCCTCGTCGCTCGGCGCGTGGAACGCCGCCTGGTCGACCCCGTGGTAGGCCACGTCGATCCGGGTCGGATCGGCGTCCAGCAGCCGAATCAGCTCGTCCCGGGTCGCCTTGCTCGGCACGATCACCCGATCGGCCCGGCGCAGCGAGGTCTTTATCGCGCTGCGGAAGAAGGTTCGGCGCGACTTGTCGTAGTGCTCCGGCTCGGTGAAGAAGGTCGCGTCGTGCACGGTGACCGTCACCGGACAGCCGGCCCGGAGCGGACAGGTGTAGAACGGCGCGTGCAGCACGTGCGCGCCGACCTGCTGGGCCAGCAGCGGAAGGCCGGTCTGCTCCCACGCCAGCCGGGCGGGCCGGTGCGCCACCGCCGCCGGTGCCGGGATCACCTCGGCCGCCGGCAGCATCCGAGAGTATCGCTCGACGTCGGTGCGCAGTCCGACCACGGCGAGTTCCAGGTTCGGCCCGATCACCTTGCCCAGGGCGCCGAGCAGGCCGTCGACGTATCTGCCAACGCCGCCCCGGTCAGCGGGGACGCTGGTGGCGTCAATGAGCACGCGGGGCGGGCGACCGGCGGTCACTGGGCAACTCCTCGACTGAAATGTGATGTAGGGAACAACACTTCGCCAAGCCTACGCCGCGCCGCCCCCGGCGCGTCGACTGCGACCCGTCGGGCAACTGTCTTTCCGATGACTCAGACAACTACCCGACGGGCGACCCGGACGAGCTCACGACGAGACCGTCACCGTGGGTGCGAGCCCGACGGTCGGACCAGCACCGCGGCCCGGGCCGGAGCCCGCCGTGACCGGCCCGCCGGGTCGGTATCGTCGCGGGCGATGACCGAGAACATTTCCGGGCTGTTCGCCGCCGCCATCGCCGCCGACCCGACCCGACCGCTGCTGACCTGGTACGACGACGCGTCCGGGGACCGGACCGAACTTTCCGGGGCGACCCTGGCCAACTGGGTGGCGAAGACGGCCAACCTGCTGGTCGACTCGGCCGGGGTGGCTCCGGCCGATCCCGTCGGGGTGCTGCTGCCGCCACACTGGCAGACCGCCGCCGTGCTGCTCGGGTGCTGGTCGGTCGGGTCCGCCGTCGCCGGCGCCCGGCCCGGCGAGTCGGATCCGCGGCCGGTCGACGTGCTCTTCGCCGCCGTCGACCGGGTCGGCGAGGCGACGGCCTGGCCGGCGGGTGACCGGTACGTCCTCGCGCTCGCCCCGCTCGCCGCCCCGGTACGCGACCTGCCGACCAGCTGGGCCGACTACGTGCTGGAGGTACGCGGGCACGGCGACCACTTCACGCCGTACCCGGCGGCCGGACCGCAGGACCCGGTACTGGCTGACCTGGCGGCCCAGCGCGCCGCCGAGCTGGGGATCGGGGCCGGCGACCGGGTGCTGGTCGACGCGGCCCGGCACCCGGACCCGGTGGACTGGCTGCTCGCTCCGCTGGCCGCCGGGGCCAGTACGGTGCTCTGCGGAAACCTCGACCCGGACCGGCTGGCCGACCGGGCGACGGCGGAGAAGGTAACGGTTCGGTTGATGTAACCGACGTCACACCGTCCCGGGCCGGACGGTCCGCTGTCGGGCGAGCCGCTCGAAGGCGACCAGCGACTCCGGGTTGGCCAGCGCGCCGGTGGCGGCGGCCGAGTCCACCGCGGCGCCGGTGAGGATCTTCTTCACCGGTACCTCCAGCTTCTTCGCCGAGAGCGTCCTCGGCACCGCGCCGACCTGGTGGATCTCGTCCGGTACGTGCCGGGGTGAGAGCCCGGTGCGCAGCTCCCGGTTGATCCGGGCGATCAGCTCCGGGCCCAGCTCCGACCCCTCGGCGAGTACGACGAAGAGCAGCAGCTCGCCCGCCCCGCCCTCGTCGTCCTCCAGGTGCACCACCAGCGAGTCCGTCACCTCCGGCAGCCCCTCCACCACGGAATAGAACTCGGCGGTGCCCAGGCGTACGCCGCCCCGGTTGAGGGTGGCGTCGGAGCGGCCGGTGATCACACAACTGCCCCGCTCGGTCACGGTGATCCAGTCCCCGTGCCGCCACACCCCGGGATAGACGTCGAAGTACGCCTCCCGGTATCGGCGGCCGTCCGGGTCGTTCCAGAACCCGACCGGCATGCTCGGCATCGGTGCGGTGATCACCAACTCGCCGAGCTGGTCGAGCACCGGGGAACCGTCGGCCGAACGGGCCTCCACCCGGGCGCCGAGGCAGCGACAGGTGATCTCACCGGCGCGTACCGGCAGCAGTGGGACGCCGCCGACGAACCCGGTGCAGACGTCGGTGCCGCCGGAGATCGAGTCGAGCCGCAGGTCGGCGCCGACCTCGTCGTACACCCAGCGGAAGCCCTCGGCCGGCAGCGGCGCACCGGTCGAACCGACCCCGCGCACGGCGGAGAGGTCCGCCAGCCCGGCCGGGTGCAGCCCGGCCTTGCGACAGGCCAGCAGGAACGGCGCCGAGGTGCCGAAGTAGGTGGTGCCGGTCTCGGCGGCCAGCCGCCAGAGCGTGCCCAGGTCGGGCTCGGCCGGGCGGCCCGGCTCGGCCCGGACCGCCGGGTTGCCGTCGAAGAGCACGATCGCCGCCCCCACCGCCGGCCCTGAGACCAGGAAGTTCCACATCATCCAGCCGGTGGTGGTGAACCAGAAGAACCGGTCGCCGGGGCCGAGGTCGTGGTGCAGCGCCAGCATCTTCAGGTGTTCCAGCAGGATGCCGCCGTGCCCGTGCACGATCGGCTTCGGCAGCCCGGTGGTGCCGGAGGAGTAGAGCACGTAGAGCGGGTGGTCGAAGGGGACCGCCGTGAAGGTCAGCGGCTCGTCGGTCCCGGCCGCCAGATCCGCCCAGCTCAGCGCGGCGTCCGGCGGCGCGGCCTCCGGCTCCAGATAGGGCAGCACCACCGTGTGTACGACCGACGGCAGCTCGGCCCGGATCGTCGCCAACTCGGCGCGGCGGTCGACGGGCCGGTCGCCGTACCGGTAGCCGTCGACCGCCACCAGCACGGTCGGGGCGATCTGCCGCCAGCGGTCGAGCACGCTACGGGTGCCGAACTCCGGGGCGCAGGAGGAGAAGACGGCCCCGATGCTGGCGGTGGCGAGCATCAGCACGAACGTCTCGGGAATGTTGGGGGCGTACGCCGCCACCCGGTCGCCGGGGCCGATCCCCAGCCGGACCAGTCCGGCCCGGACCCGGCGTACCTGCTCGCGCAGTTCGGCGACGGTCAGCGTGACCGGGGCGCGGGTCTGGCTGTGCGCGATCACCGCCGGCTCGTCGTCGGCCATCCCGGGCATCCGGAGTACGTGCTCGGCGTAGTTGAGGGTGGCCCCGGGAAACCAGCGGGTGCCGGGCATGCCGACGTCGCGCAGCGTCGCGGTCGGCTCGGTGTACGCCCGGACCTCGAAATAGTCCCAGATCGAACGCCAGAAGCCGTCGAGGTCGGTGACCGACCAGCGCCACAGCGCGGCGTAGTCGTCGAAGTCCAGGCCCCGGTGCCGGCGCAGCCAGCGCAGGTAGTCGCCGATCCGGGACCGGTCGTCGCCGGGCGGTGGCGGCGTCCAGAGCACCTCGCCAACCATGGTCCTGCTCCTCCCTACGGCCCCGCACGCCGGTGTGCCGGGCCCGGTCGCCATACTGCCGTACCCCGACCCGCCATTCTCCGCCCGGAAGCCGGCACCGGTACGCGTGCCCGGCCCACATGTCCCGATCCCGGCTCATGTGGGCCCGCGCCGGGTGCGGCTGCCGGTGGGCCGCCCCCGCGTGCGGGTGTCGATGGACCGCCGGGTGCGGGTGCCGGATGGCTCAGCCGGCGACGGAGGGATCGGCGGCGCCCCGGTGCGCCTGGATCGCCTTGCGCTTGGCCAGCCGGTGCGCCCGGCGGATCTCCGCCTCGCGGAACCGGCGTTCGTCCTCGGGCGTCTCGGGCAACACCGGACGGACCGGGCGGGGGTTGCCGGCCACGTCCACCCCGACGAAGACCAGATAGGCGGTGGCCACCACGAGCGCGGCGTCGTCGGCGCTGTCCCAGCGCTCCGCGACCACCCGGACCCCCACCTCCATCGAGGTCTGCCCGGTCCAGTTGACCTGGGCGTGTGCGTGCACCAGGTCACCGACCCGGACCGGCTCGGCGAAGACGATCTCGTCGATCGCGGCGGTCACCGCCGTACCACCCGAGTGCCGGGCCGCCGACGCCCCGGCCACGTCGTCGACGAACTTCATCAGCACGCCGCCGTGCACCGTGCCGTAGAGGTTGACGTCGACCGCCGTCATGATCCGGCTCAGCGTCACCCGGGAGTACGAGGTCGGCTTGCCGGCCGGCGGCGACGAGGACTGCTCGGTCATGCGGCAACGGTACGGCGACCGGCCGTACCACCACCTCCGATGGTGACGCCGGTTACCCGGGTCACCCCGGTCACCTCACGGTGACAGTCAGCAAGATCGATGTCGGACGCGCCCGGGCAGGCTGCTCGACGGCCTCCGAGGCGGTACGGTGCGCGGATGCGACATCTCTGGAGCTTCCTCGCCGGAGTGGTGGCGGCGCCACTGACCTGGGCGATGATCGCGCTCGGTCAGGACGGGTCCGCCCGCACCGTCACCCGCTGGGTGGAAGTCGGTACCTTCAACACGGCCAACCTGATCCAGGGGGCCGTCTACCTCGGAGTCGCGGGCATCCTGCTCGGGCTGCTCGGCACGCTGCGGCTCTCCCCGGCCGGTCCACTCGCCGCCGGCCTGCTGCTGGTAGCCCCGTACGTCGGGCTGTTCGTCGACCCCTTCACCGTGCGGGACGCGGTGCCGGCGAGCTGGGAGGTCTTCAACGACCCGCTGCCGTTGGTGCAGGTGCTGGAGAACGGGACGACGTTCCTGATCGGAGTGCTGCTGCTGATGGCCACCTTCAGCATCCAGCGCTGGCGTCGCTGGCCCTGCCCGGCCGCCGCCGTCACTCCCGCGCCGACCTCATCCCATGTGGAGGAGCCGACCCCGACCGACTGGTCCCTGCTGAACAATCCGCCGGACAGCGACGTCAAGCCGCCGAACCTGGGTTACCCGGAGCCGGACACCGAACCGCTGCCGCCGCTGCCGCGTCGGGACGGCGGCTCGCCGTGGTCGGCACCGCCCCGGACCACGGCGAAGCGCGACGACGCGGCCGGCAGCCCGACAAGCTGACTGCGCCGGGGCGGGTCGTTCGGTCGACCCGCCCCGGCCCGACACGCGAGCCTGGGTTGCCCGGTGCGAGTACGGTGCCGTGAGGCAGGGGCTGGCTGAGGAGGTTGCGGTGCGACACCTTGGATCGCTGGTATTCGGGCTGCTCAGTGCGCCGGTCATCTGGGTGCTGTCCGGGGTCGGGTTGGTCCGGTTCAGCAGTGGAATGGCCCGGTTGGAGACCGGGGACACGATCCTCGGGTTCGTCGTGATCGCGGTCGTCGCCGGACTGCTCGCCGCGCTCTTGCTACCCCGGTGGTCCCCGATCGGCACGGCGGTCGCCGGCCTGTTCTTCATGATCATGGCGCTGTGGTCCCTGATCGACTACGGGTCGATGATCGACCTGCTGCCCCGATCCTTCCTCGGCGTCAGATACGCGCTCACCGCACCGGCCGGGGCCTTCGCCACGCTGATCGCCGTGCTGCTCGGCGCCACCGTCTTCGTGCCGCAGCGCTGGCGTTCGCCCCGCGTGGCGGCCCGCCTCCCCGGCGGCTCCAGCGGCCAGCCCGGCTTCCCGCCCTATCCAGCACCGCCCGGCCAGCAGTTCCCGTCGACCCCCGCGACGCCGCCCGGTGGGCAGTTCCCGCCGGGTCAGTTCCCGCCGGGTCAGTTCCCACCCGGTCCGCCCGGGTACCCGCCGAACTACGGTCCCTCGGTCACCCCGAGCTACGCCCAGTCCGCGCCGCCGAACCTCGGCCCCGCCGTCCCGCCGAACTACGGTCCCGCCGGGCCGACCCAGCAGACGCCCTCGGCACCGCCGGCGCCGCCCGTCTTCAGCCCGCTGACGCCGCCGGCCCCGGCACCCCGGTCCGGCCAGCCGGCCGGCGACGAGACCACCCAGTTCAGCGGGCGGTCGGACGAACCCACCCAGGTCAGCGCGGGCCCGGACGAGACCACACAGTTCACCGGCGGCCCGGACGACGACGATGCGGACGGGGTGACCCGCCGCCTCGGCAACCGCTGACGAAGCCGGCCGACGGATCAGCCGCCGATCTGGTGGTCGGCCGGGTCGGTCTGCAACAGCCAGTCCAGCGGCATCTTCGCCGCCACCTCGTACGCCCGATCCGGGCCGAGGACGTGCAGCGTGACCGTCTGCGCCGCGTCCCGCTCGACCATCCAGTACCGCCGGATTCCCGCCTGCGCGTACTCGCGGCGCTTCACGACCTCGTCCATAACCGCCGAACCGGGTGCCACGATCTCGATCACGAGAACCAGGTCGGCGAGGTTCAGCCAGACACTCCGTGACTGCGGCCGGGCCCAGACCGTAAGGTCCGGAATCCGGCCGCCGTCGCCGTCGGGACCGGGGATCCGGATGCCGGTGGCCTGTAGCACCTGCTCCGCCGGCCAGCCCGCCATGGCGAGCCAGACGAGGAGACGGCTAGCGATCGCGGCATGCTCGGAATCGGGCGGCGGCATGATCGACAGGGCTCCCTCGGGGCTCAGCTCATACCGATGGCCGTGCTGGTCAGCAGCGTTCATGGCCGCCAGGTCGTCGAGCGTGACGACGGCGGGCAGGGCCCTGCCGAACGCCTCCGCACTCACCCGGCCATCCTATCCGCAGGCCATCCACGCCGGTCAGCGTTGCGCGGCCCCGGCGTGCCCGCCGCCCGCGCCGGCACCCGCGGGTCAGTCCTTGAGGAGCTGCCGGGCCATCACGATCCGCTGGACCTGGTTGGTGCCCTCGTAGATCTGGGTGATCTTGGCGTCCCGCATCATCCGCTCGACCGGGTAGTCCCGGGTGTAGCCGTACCCGCCGAGCAGCTGCACCGCGTCAGTGGTGATCTCCATCGCGGCGTCCGAGGCGAAGCACTTCGCGGCGGCACCGAAGTAGGTCAGGTCGGCGTCGCCGCGCTCCGACTTCCCGGCCGCGGCGTAGGTCAACTGCCGGGCCGCCTCCAGCTTCATCCCCATGTCGGCGAGCATGAACTGGACGCCCTGGAACTCGGCGACCGCCTTGCCGAACTGCTTGCGCTCCCGCACGTACCCCTTGGCGTAGTCCAGCGCGCCCTGGGCGATCCCGAGCGCCTGGGCGGCGATGGTGACCCGGGTGTGGTCCAGGGTGCGCATCGCGGTGCCGAACCCGGTACCCGGTTCGCCGATCATGCGGTCCGCCGGGATCCGTACGTTGTCGAGGTAGACCTCGCGGGTCGGCGAACCCTTGATGCCGAGCTTCTTCTCCGGCGCCCCGAAGCTGACCCCGGGATCCGACTTCTCCACGACGAAGGCGGAGATGCCCCGCGAGCGGGCCGCCGGATCGGTCACCGCGAAGACGGTGTAGTACTCCGACACCCCTGCGTTGGTGATCCACCGCTTGACGCCGTTGAGCACGTAGTGGTCGCCGTCCCGGACCGCCCGGGTGGTCATCGAGGCGGCGTCGCTGCCCGCCTCCGGCTCGGAGAGGCAGTACGAGAACATCGCCTCGCCCCGGGCCACCGGCGGCAGGTAGCGCCGCTTCAGTGCCTCGGAGGCGGCCAGCAACAGCGGCATGGTGCCGAGCTTGTTCACGGCCGGGATCAACGAGGAGGCGGCACAGGCCCGGGCCACCTCCTCGATCACGATCGCGGTGGCCAGCGCGTCGGCACCGGCCCCGCCGTACTCCTCGGGGATGTGCGGGGCGTGGAAGTCGGCGGCCCGCAGCGCCTCGTACGACGCCTTCGGGAACTCGCCGGTCTCGTCCGCCTCGGCCGCGTTCGGCGCGACCTTGGCGTCGCAGACCTCCCGGACGGCTTCCCGGACCGCCTCGTGCTCCTCTGGCAGCAGGTATGCGTCGAACGACGGCTCACTGGTCACCGCGGCCCTCCCCGGCACTCGTCCCCGGCGGCCCCGCGCCCCGGATATCCGAACGATACCCGCCAGTAACCGGGCCCCGACAGCCCTCCCCGGCCGGTCGGCTCGACCAACAGCACCCGACCGGCCGGATCGGTGAAGAGCAGTCCCGCGCCCATCCGCCTGCGGCGCAGCGTCGCGGTCTAGTCGTCGTCCGGCGGTCCGGTCATCCCGGCAGGCCGATCGTCAGCGCGCGGCGACACCCCGGACGAAGGCCCGCCAGGCCGAGGACCCGAAGGTCAGCACCGGCCCCTGCCGATCCTTGCTGTCCCGCACCCCGACCACACCCGGCGCCAGCTCACCCGCGACCTCCACGCAGTCGCCGCCGTTGGAGTTCGAACGCGACGACTTCCGCCATTCGACATTGCTAGCGGTCATATCCGTTCACCAGCTTCGAGATCGCATCGTGGGTCAGGTTCCGGGGAAGTGCCACCGAGCGTACCCCGTCCCAGACCCGAGTCAGCGCGGCCACCTGCTCGGGATCGGTGATCACCCTGCCGGCCAACTGGTCCTCCATGAATCCCACGTCCGTGCCGTCTTCCAACGATGCCAGGGTGAATGGACCGCTCTGCCCGACATACAGTCCGGCGGCGAGCGGCACGACGTGCAGCGAGACCCGAGGGCGCGCCCCCAGGTCAAGCAGGTGTCGAAGTTGTTCCTTCATAATGCCCGGATCACCGCGCAGCAGTGCTGCCTCGTCCATCACGAAGGTCGTCAACGGTGGGCGGGGTCCATTTAGGATGGCGTCCTGCCGCTCAAACCTGACGGTCAGCAACTCCTCGGCCTTCTCCGCGTCGAGTAGGCCGGCCGCCAGCACCGCCCGGGCGTACGCCTCGGTTTGCAGCAGCCCAGGAATGTAGAGCGGTTCATATTTACGCAACGCCAGCGCTTCGCGTTCGTACTCATCAAACGAGCGGAACCAGTCCGGGGCGTAGCCCTTGCGGGCGTCCGACGCGAGCCTCTCGACAAGGTCACCCGTGCCGAAGAGTCCGTCCAGGCGCCGTGCGGTGTCCGGCTTGGGGATGCGGCGATCGGTTTCGAAGGCGGCGATCAACGATCCGGAGACCTTGATCGCACTGGCCGCCTGATCCTGCGTCAGACCCTTGGCCGATCGGAAGTGCCGCACTATCCGGGCCAGCGAGCTAGTCATGTCGGTTGCTCATTTCTACACGTCCTTACTTCGCTCGGTCGAATCCTTACTACTGAGAGTTACCCCTCCCGCATCTTTCCGGGCCGGGGCCGCACAGTCCAGGGTGGATTCAGCGGAACCGCTCGCAGCAGAAAGGCGCCGGGCGGAACTGCGCGGGAGGCGCCTGACGGCAATCGGTCGCTTCCCGCATCCATTCCCGAGGGAAGGAAAGATCAATGTCTCGCCGCCACCGATCAGGAGTACGGCATCGCCGTGCGTGGTACTTCCTGTGGTATTTCTGCGCCTGCGGACGCCGCTGGCCCGGCCCACGGTGCCAGCCCGGCTCGCGGTCCGCCGGCACCGGCGCCCCGCCGCCACATCCGGAGCCGAGTCGGTACCGGATGCCGCCGCCGGTGCCCGATCCGGTCCCCCACCCCGGTCGCGTCCGCCCGACGAACGGCCGCGCCCTCGGAAACGCGTCGAGTCGATCGATGACCAACCGCCGCACCGGGCAGTCGGTGCCGGGGCGGCCGGACCGCAGTCGTCGGAGCCAACGAGTATGACCGCCCCGGCGGGTGGCGACCCGATCTGGCGACCCCATGCCCGGTTCCGGGCGCACACGCCGACCCGTCCGGCGTTCCGGTGCCGCACCTGCGGCGCACCCTGGCCGTGCCAGTCGGCCCGGCTCGCGCTGCTGCTCGCGTACCGCGACAACCCGCTCGGGCTCTTCACCTACTTGGCCACTGCGCTGCACCGGGCGCGGCACGACCTGCCGAACCGGGATTCCGCCGAACTCGCCGTCCGCTTCCTCGGCTGGGTCCCGCGCACGCTGGAGGCTCGGGGCCGATGAGCAGGCATTTCCGACGGTCAAGATCTTCTGGGGATGATATTCGCCCAGCCGCACCAAACACGCCTACCAGCAGAAATCAGGGGAATAGCTCTGAGAAGGGGCAGCGTGGGCACCCGGGCGGCGGTGCACCGGACCGGCAGGCAGGCTGTGAAGATACCGACCGAAGGTGCACCGGGATGGGCAATCCGCGTAGGCTCAGCGCTTGTCGTCCCGGCGCGACGGCGACTCGCCGACCACGCATCCTCGACACCAGGTGAACAAGACCCACAATGTCCGACATCGGCGCTCTCCTCCGGCGCCGACCTCCCACCGCGACGCAATGAAGCGCCGCCACTGCGAGCGGAGAACACAGGCGTGACGATCCCGTACCCGAGCACCCAGCCCATGCCGGCGATTCCGGCGGTGACCCCGCCGTCCGGCGCCGCCCGTCCGCGTCTGACCTTCCTCGGCACCGGCTATCTGGGCGCGACGTACGCCATCTGTTTCGCCGAACTCGGCTACGAGGTGATCGGCTTCGACGTCGACGCCGAGAAGATCGCCAAGCTGGCCGGCGGCGAGGTGCCGTTCCACGAGCCCGGCCTGGACGAGCTGCTCAAGCGCAACCTGGCCGCCGGCCGGCTCCGGTTCTCGACCGACATCGCCGAGACCGCCGCCTTCGGCGACGTGCACTTCATCTGCGTCGGCACCCCGCAGCGGGCCGACGGCATGGGCGCCGACCTGTCGTACGTCGAGGCCGCCGTCACCGGGCTCTCCCAGCATCTGACCCGCAAGGCCCTGATCGTCGGCAAGTCCACCGTCCCGGTCGGCACCGCCGAGTGGATCGAGCAGCTCGTCGGCAAGCACGCCGAGGCCGACCTCGGGGTCGAGGTCGCCTGGAGCCCCGAGTTCCTCCAGGAGGGCTTCGCCGTCGAGGACGTGCTCCGGCCCAACCGGATCGTGGTCGGCGTCAAGAGCGAGTGGGCCAACGGCATGCTCTACTCCGCGCACAAGGGCGTCTTCGACCTGGCCGCCACCGAGGACCGGGAGGTTCCGCTGGTGGTGACCGACTTCGCCACCGCCGAACTGGTCAAGGTCGCCGCGAACGCCTTCCTGGCCACCAAGATCTCCTTCATCAACGCGATGGCCGAGGTCTGCGAGGTGGCCGGCGGCGACGTCACCCAGCTCGCCCGGGCGATCGGCTACGACCCCCGGATCGGCAACCGGTTCCTCCAGGCCGGTGTCGGCTTCGGCGGCGGCTGCCTGCCCAAGGACATCCGGGCGTTCCAGGCCCGGGCCCAGGAGCTGGGTGCCGGCGAGGCGCTGCGCTTCCTGCACGAGGTCGACCTGATCAACCTGCGCCGCCGCAGCCGGGTGATCCAGCTCGCCGCCGAGCTGCTCGACCGCCGGTACGGTCCGGCCGGGCCCGACCTCTCCGGCACCCGGATCGCGGTGCTCGGCGCCACCTTCAAACCGAACTCCGACGACGTCCGGGACGCCCCGTCGCTCGCCGTCGCCGCCGCACTGCACAAGGCCGGCGCCGACGTGCACGTCTACGACCCGGAGGGGATGGAGAACGCCCGCCGGGAGCGGCCCGACCTGACCTACGAGGCCAGCATGAACGACGCCGTGCGCGGGGCCGACCTGGTCTGCGTACTCACCGAGTGGGCCGACTTCCGCAACGCCGACCCGGTGGCGCTCGGCGAACTCGCCGGCGGACGGCGGGTCGTGGACGGTCGCAACTGCCTCGACTCCGGACTCTGGACCCAGGCCGGCTGGGAGTACCGGGGCATGGGCCGGCCGTAGCGCCTCCACACCACCGCCGCACCGTCGATAGCGCACCGACCGGACGGCGACAATCGTGAATTCGACGCCGACTTGCCGGCCGTGGACCCACCGAGGTCCGCGGCCGGCCTTTTAGGATCTCCTCAGCCGGGTCTCGCACGCGATCGGGGGCTGTTCAACGAAAGCCCCGCGCAGGCATGCTTCGGTGGAAGCCCGTGACGCGGCCCGCGCGCCGGCTGGAGGGGGTGCCGTGAGTACGACGTACCAGTGCTCCTCGTGCGGCCGGGAGATCGAGCCGGCGCCGCACTGCCCGCACTGCGGGACCGAACAGCTCCGGTGGGCCGACGACCTGGCCCGGATCGAGCGCTCGATCGCCGAGATGAAGATCCGCGAGGCGGCGATAGCCAAGGAGCAGAAGACGATCGCCTCGCAGATGCAGGCGGCGCTCTTCCAGCGGGACATCCTGTCGCACGCGGCGGACCAGCGTCGCAAGCAGAACACCAAGCCGCGCCGGGTGCTCCGGCGCAAGGCCGACCGGCGCCCACCGACCGCCGCGCCCGGCACCTCCCCGGGCGGACCACCACCCCGGGTACCCCGGCAGCCGAAGGGCGGCGGCACCGACCGGATGGCACCGCCTCCACCGCCGCCGCCCCCACCGCCCGACGCGGGGCCGACCTGGGACGACGGCGGGAAGGCCCGACCCGAGGCCTCCAGCCGGGAGGTGCAGAACATCCTGCTCGGACTCGGCGCCCTGCTGCTCGGCATCGCGGCGGTGGTCTTCGCCGCGGTCGCGCTCAGCTCGATGGACGACTTCAGCCGGGTGGCGATCCTGGTGCTGGCCACCGCGCTGATGCTGGCCGCACCGCCCCAGGTGGCCCGGCGCGGGCTCAGCGCCACCGCCGAGACCATCGCGGCGGTCGGACTGCTGCTGGTGCCGCTGACCGGGTACTCGCTCTGGACCGTCGACCGGTTCGGCGACAGCGGCCTGCCCGGATCCCTCTTCGCCGGGCTGACCTTCCTGGTCACCGCCGCCGTCGCGGCCGGCTACACCGTGGCGACCGGCCTGAACGCCCCCCGCTACGCCGCCGTACTCGCCGTGCAGCCGATCCTGCCGCTGCTCGCGTACGCCTGGGTCACCGGGCCGGCGGGCTGGGCCGTGGTGCTGGCGGCGGTGGCGATCGGGAACCTCTATCTCGGCCGGCTCTTCGGCGACGACGGGCGGCTGACCGGCTGGCCGGCCCGGTTCCGGTTCGGGCCCGAGCTGCCGGTGGACGCCCCGCCCGCCGCACCGAGGGGCCGCCCCGCCGGCCGGCCGGACCGGGTGGGCGGCGACCCGACAGATCCCGGCCGGGACCCTTCCGACGGGACCGGCCCGGAGCGGCCGGAGACCTTCCCCGAGGAGGCGGACGCGGTCGTCCAGGCCGATCCGGCCCTGGGCGGGTCGGCGAAGCGGGTCCGCACCCCGGGCGTACGGGCGTCGGCGGTCCACACCCCGTGGGTGCGGGAACTGGTCTGGACACTGCACGGCCTGGCCTTCGCCGTCGCCGTGGTCTGCGCGGTCCTCGCGCTGGTGAACGCCGACACCGTACCGGCCGCCGCCCGGGCCGGCCTGGCGCTGCTGCTCGCCGCCGGGGTCGGCATGGTCGGCGCGCTGACGCTGCGCCGGCCGCCCCTGCCGGATATCGCCGCCGGGATCCTCACCCTGGCCGTGATCGGTGCCGCCGGCCGGGTCGCCGCGGTGGCCCTGCCGGGGCGGGCACTGGTGGTGATCGCCGCCGTGATCGCGCTGACCGGACTCGGCGTACGCGCGGTCCCCGAGGCGGCCCGGCGCGGGCCGCAGCTGGCCTCCGCCGCCGCCCTGATCGTCATCGGCATCGTGGTGGCCGGCGGCGCTCTGCGGGCCGCCCTCGCCCCGATCCGGGCCGCCCTGCCGGTCTGGGAGGCCGACCTCGCCGGATACCCCGGAAAGCTCGCCGCCGAGGTCGGCGACACCTCCTGGCAGCTCGCCGTCACCGCGCTGCTGCTCACCATCGCCGCCGTGCTCTCCTCGCCGCCCGAGGTACGCCGCGAGTTCGCCGTGGTCGGCGCGGCGTTGACCGCACTCGCCACGCCCGCCTCGCTCGGGTTCGGCTGGGTCGCCGCCCCGTGGCCGCCGGTGCTGGTCGCCATCGGCATCGGACTGGTCGGGCTGACCGCCGAAACCCGACGGGCGGCGCTGACCCACGCCGTCGCCGCCGCCGTGGTCGGCCTCGCCGGGGCGGCCGCCTCGGTGGTCCGGCCCGGACTGACCGCCGCCGTCCTCTTCGCGCTCGCCGTCGGCGGGGCGCTGGTCGCACTCGCCCCGCTCGCCCGTACGGCACCGCTGGGCCGGTGGTCCGGCCTGCTCGGCGACTGGGCGGCCGGCGGGGCGGCATTCGCGTTCCCCGGTGCGGTGGCGGCCTTCGTCGCCTCGGCGGTACCCGTCGACCCCACCCCGACCGTCCTGTCGGTACGGGAGGCCAGCCAACCGGTGCTGGCCGCCAGCTTCCTGGCCGTCTGCGCGGTGCTCTGCTACGCGGCGGTCACCCAGGTGGCTCAGCGGCAGATCAGCGTGCCACTGGCCGTCGGCACCGGTCTCGGGGCGCTGGCGGTCACCGCGGCGGCCTTCGGCGCCCCCGGCGCCACCCTGCCGGACGCCCTGGTCGGCGGGCTGCTGCTGGTCAGCGCGATCCTGCTGGTGCTGGCCCCCTCGATCGACTCGGGCCGGCGGGCCGACCGACTGCTGGACGGCTCGGACATCGCCGCCGCGGCGGTCACCGCGGCCCTGGTGGGCACCCTCGCCCGGATCGCCGGCATCCTCACCGACGGCGCCGAACTCGCCGCCGCCGCCTTCCTCATCCTGGTGGTGGCCGCCGGGATCCGGGCGATGCCGGTCGAGTGGCGGCGCGGGCCGATCCTCGGGATCGCGCTGACCGGTGGCCTGGTCGCGCTGCTCGCCGGCTGGAGTGCGCTGAGCGGCGGCCTCCAGGTGCTGTCCACCCCCGGCCGGCTCTGGGCCGCCGACCTCGCGCAGTGGCACGTCAGCGAGACCGGCACCGGCGCTCAGGCCCCGGTCGCGCTGCTCCTGCTGGCCGGTGCCGCCGCGATCGCCCTGCCCCGGCCCTGGGCGTACGACGTCGCCGCGGCCTGCGTCGGACTCGCCACCATCGGCATCCCGGCGGCGTTCGGGCTGCCCTGGTGGTCCCCGATCGTGGTCGGCGGGGCCGTCGCCACCGTCTACGGGGTGAGTTCCGTCGTCGCCGCCGATCCCCGGGCCGGGCTGTCCCGGGCCACCGTCGCCGGGGCGGTCACCCTGCACGCGGTCGGGGCGAGCCTGGTCAGACCGTGGACCACTGCGGCCGCGCTCGGCATCGTCGCGCTGATCGGCGCGGTCGTCGCCACCCTCGCCCGGGTCGTCGGGACCCTCTCCGGACCGGCGGAGGAGGCCGAGTCCTGGTCGATGCCGCCGCAGACGGCCCAGATCGGCGGGCTCGCCACCGGTGGGGCGCTGTTCGCGCTCAGCGGCGCACTCGCCTCGCTCGCCGCCGCGCTGCGCTCACCCGCCGAGGTGGTGGTGCTGGCCACCCTCGCCGGGGCGAGCCTCGGGGTCGCGGTGGTCGGAGTGATCCGCCGGCAGGTACCGCAGTACCTGCCGTACGCCACGATGGGCATCGTCGGCGGGGCGACAGCGACCTCGGTGGCGGCGCTGCTCACCAACCTGCCCTGGGGCGTCTACGCCGCCGCGGCCGTCCTCCTCGGGGTGCTCGCCGAGCTGATCCGGGCGGTCACCCCGGCCCCGACTCCGCTCCGGGAACCGATCCGGCGCTGGTCGGTGATGCTCGGTGGCGCGCTCCGCCGGCTGCCCGAGCCGCCCCGGGGCGGTCGCTGGTCGGTCAGTCCCGCGGTCGGGGCGATGATCGCGGCCGCACTGCCGACCGCGCTGGCCGTGGCGGCGCTGGCTCCCGCCCTGGTGGTGGCGCTGGTCGAGCCGTACCAGACGCTCGGCCGGATCTGGAACGGTCCGCCGGTCGGGCTCACCGATCCGCAGCCCGATGCCGTGGACCCCGGCAACGTGCTGGCGGCCCTGCTGCTGACCATCGCCGCCGGGCTGGCCGCCACCGGGTTCAGCGGCGGCCGGCCGGCCCGGGCGGTGCCGGTGGTGCTGCCCGGTGCCGCGATCACTCTGCTGATCACCCCGATCTCGCTCGGCCTGGCCTGGCCGAACGGCACGCTGGCCGCGCTCGCGGTCTTCACCCTCGCGATGCTCGGCCTGGCCCTGACCCCGCCCCCGCCGGACGCCGAGGTCGCCCGCTCGCTGCGGCTGACCCGGATCCTGGTCTTCGGCATCGGACTCGCCGCCGGTGGGGCCGGACTGGCCGGCGCGCTCGCCACCCGGAACCTGACCCTGTTCACCCTGAGCGCGGCGGTGGGCGTCGGTGCCGTGGCCGCGCTGGGCGGCCGGACCCAGAACGCCCGCATCCTCGGCTGGCTCTTCGCCTCGGTGATGGCCCAGACCTTCGTCTTCACCGCGGGCCTGGTGCTCGGGCTCGATCCGGCCTGGTCCGCCTTCGGGGTACTCGCGGTGGGTGCGGTGCTGCTGCTGGTCGCGGCGATGCTACCCCGGCTGCGCCGCCCGGAGGCGATACGCGAGGCGACCACTGTGGAGTGGGCCGGGTACGCCGCCGCGCTCATCGCCGCCGCGCTCGCCTACGACTCGCCCCGGCACATCGCCGCGCTGCTCGCCGCCTGGGGCGCCGTACTCGGGATGGCCGCCGTTCGGCCGTACCGCCGTACCGTCGAGCGGCGCGTGCTCTTCTGGTCGGCCGTCGGCTGCGAGATCGTCGCCTGGTGGCTGCTGATGGCGCTCGCCGACGTCGCGCTGCCGGAGGCGTACACCCTGCCGTTCGCCGCCCTGGCCCTCCTGGTCGGCCTGCTGGAGCTGCGGCACCGCGCCGACCTGAGCAGCTGGCTCGCGTACGGGCCGGCGCTGGTCGCGGCGTTCCTGCCGACCCTGGTGATCGTGCTGTTCGACAACGACAGCGCTCTCCGGCAGGTGTTGCTGCTGCTCGGCGGGGTGGCGACGCTGATCTGGGGATCCAACCGGCGGCAGCAGGCTCCGGTGATCATCGGGGCGGTGGTCACCGCGCTGGCCGCGCTGCGCGCCCTGTTCGACTTCGGACCGTGGTTGGTGCTGATCCCGGTCGGTCTGTTGCTGCTGGCGTTCGGGGCCAACAACGAGAACCGGCGCCGCACCCAGGAGCGCCTCCGAGCGGTCCGCGGCATGCGCTGACCACCCGTGCGCGGGGTGCGACCCCCGTCGGCTATGCGCCGAGGCTGGCCCGCAGCGTGGCTTCCTTCTGGGCGACCAGCGCCGCCAGTTCGGCCTGGTACGCCAGCATCCGGTCCCGGAGTGCCCCGTCCGAGGCGGCCAGGATGCGTACGGCCAGCAGGCCGGCGTTGCGGCCGTTGCCGATCGACACCGTCGCCACCGGAACACCGGCCGGCATCTGGACGATGGAGAGCAGCGAGTCCAGCCCGTCGAGGTGCTTGAGCGGCACCGGCACCCCGACCACCGGCAGCGGGGTGGCCGAGGCCACCATGCCGGGCAGCGCGGCGGCCCCGCCCGCACCCGCGATGATGACCCGGATGCCCCGGCCGGCGGCGGCCTGGGCGTACTCGATCATTTTGACCGGGGTGCGGTGCGCCGACACGACCCCGACCTCGTAACCGACACCGAACTCGGCCAGCGCCTCGGCCGCCGCACCCATCACCGGCCAGTCCGAGTCGCTGCCCATGATCAAACCGACCGGCGGCGCCGACCCGGTCACGCCGCCGTCGGCGCCCCGCTCGCTCACTCGTGCCCCTCCCGTAGCCACCAGGCGGCCCGGACGGCCCGGGCGCGTACCTTCTCAAGATCGTCACCGAGCACCGTGACGTGCCCGATCTTGCGGCCGGGCCGGACCTGTTTGCCGTAGAGGTGCACCTTGGCGCCCGGATCCTCGGCGAAGAGGTGGTGCAGCCGCTCGTCAATCGAGATGCCGCCGTCCGGGCCGCCGAGCACGTTCGCCATCACCACCACCGGAGCGGTCAGCGCGGTGTCCCCCATCGGGTAGTCGAGCACCGCCCGAAGGTGCTGCTCGAACTGGGAGGTCCGGGAACCCTCGATCGTCCAGTGTCCGGAGTTGTGCGGCCGCATCGCCAACTCGTTGACGACCAGCGCCGGCTCGCCGTCCGGGCCGGTCACCTCGAACAGCTCGACCGCGAGCAGGCCGACCACGCCGAGCGCGGTGGCCAGGTCGATCGCGAGCTGCTGGGCCCGCAGCGCCACCTCCTCCGGCAACCGGGGCGCCGGCGCCAGCACCTGCACACAGATGCCGTCCCGCTGCACGGTCTCCACCACCGGGTACGCCGCCACCTGGCCGAACGGCGAGCGGGCGACCTGCACCGCCAGCTCCCGGCGCAGCGCGACCCGCTCCTCGGCGATCAGCTCGGTGCCGGCGGCCCGCAGCGTGCCGACCAGCTCGGCGGCCTCGGTCGGGTCGGCGACGACCCAGACGCCCCGACCGTCGTATCCGCCCCGGGACGCCTTGAGGATCACCGGCCAGCCCAGCTCGGCGCCGAAGTCGACCAGGTCGCCCGGCTCGGTGACCGGCCGCCAGCGCGGCACCGGGGCGTCCAGCTCGGTCAGCCGCTCTCGCATGACCCGCTTGTCCTGGGCGTGCAGCAGCGCGTCGGCGGGCGGGTAGACGGCCACCCCGGCCTCGGCGAGCGCCCGGACGTGCCCGGTCGGCACGTGCTCGTGGTCGAAGGTGACCACGTCACAGCCGTCGGCGAAGTCGCGCAGCGCGGCGAGGTCGGTGTGCTGGCCGTACCGGACGTCGGCGGCGACCAGCGCGGCTCCGTCCTCGGGAGTGTGCGCCAGCACGCGCAGCGACTGGCCGAGGGCGATCGCGGCCTGGTGGGTCATCCGGGCCAGTTGGCCGCCGCCCACCATGCCGACAACGGGCAGACCCGTGCGGGAATCCATAGCGGGCGCAAGCCTAACCGCCGCTGACGCCGAGCTGCGCCAGCAGGGCGTCCCCGGTGGTGACCGGGCGGTCGCAGACGAAGCCCCGGCAGACGTAGGCGGTCGGAACGCCGTCGATCATGGGTCGGTCGGCCAGCAGCGGTACGCCGGGACGGTCCGGCTCGCCGGCCACCACCACCGCGCCGGGCGGGGCGTGCCGGTGCGCCAGCGCCAGCAGCGGGTCGCCGGCCGGCTCGGCGGTGACCACCGCGATCTCGTACGGGCCGGAGAGCAGCGCCTCGCCGACCGTGGCCGCGTACCCGGTGAACCGGGCGTGCCGGCCGACGATCGGCGCGACGGTCTCCAGCGCGGCCACCGCCGCCTCCCGGTAGCGCACCTGCCCGCCCAGCGCCGAGTACGCCACCAGCGCCGCCGCCACCGCCGACAGTCCGGACGGGGTGGCGTTGTCGGTCGGGTCGGCCGGCCGGCTGACCAGCTGCTCGGCGTCGTCGGCGGTGTCGTAGAAGCCGCCCTGCCCGGTGCCGAACCGCTGCAGCGCGACGTCCAGCAGCAGCCCGGCCAGCTCCAGCCAGCGTCCCTCCCCGGTGAACTGGTGCACCGCGCAGAACGCCTCGGCGACGCAGCCGTAGTCCTCCAGCACCCCGGCCGGCTCGCCGACCCGACCGTCCCGGGAGACCCGGCGCAGCCGCCCGTCGACGATGTGCCGCTCCGCCAGCACCTCGGCGATCCGCACCGCCGCCGCCCCGGCGACCGGGTCGGCGGTGAGGGTGGCGTACTCGACCAGGGCGGTGACGGCGAGCCCGTTCCAGGCCGCCACGACCTTGTCGTCCCGGGCCGGCTGGGGCCGGCGGTCGCGTACCTCCCGGAGGGCGGTCCGGACCCGCTGCCAGTGTTCCTGGATCTTCGGCTCGGCGTCGTCGATGTCCCGGGCCAGCCGGAGCACCGAGGTGCCGTGCTCGAACGAGCCGGCCTCGGTGACCGCGAAGATGTCGGCGGCCCACCGGCCGTCCTCGTCGCCGAGCGCCTCGACGAGCTGCGCAGGGGTCCAGGCGTAGGTGGCACCCTCCACGCCCTCGGTGTCGGCGTCCAGCGCCGAGGCCAGCCCGCCGGCCGGGGTGTTCAGGTCGTCGAGCAGGAAGGCGACCGTCTCGGTGGCGATCCGGCCGGCGAGCGGGTCCCCGGTCAGCCGCCAGAGCTGGGTGTAGACCCGCAGCAGCAGCGCGTTGTCGTAGAGCATCTTCTCGAAGTGCGGCACCGTCCAGTGCCCGTCCACCGAATACCGGGCGAAGCCGCCGGCGAGCTGGTCGTAGATGCCACCCCGGGCCATCGCCTCGCAGGTGTGCCGGACGATCTCCAGATCGCGGGTCGCGCCGGTGCGCTGGTGGTGGCGGAGCAGGAAGAGCAGGTTCATCTGCGGCGGGAACTTGGGCGCGCCGCCGAAGCCGCCGTTGGTCTCGTCGTACTCCCGGGCGAGCTGCTCGGCGGCGGCGTCCAGCGTCTCGGCGGTGAGCGGGGCGCGCGGCCCGCCGACGGCCTGGGCGCCGGCCAGCGCCTCGACCACGGCCGCGCCCTGGCCGAGCACCGCCTCGCGCTGGTCGGTCCAGGCCTGTGTCACCGACTGGAGCAGCCGGACGAAGTTGGCCTTCGGGTAGTACGTACCGCAGAAGAAGGGGGTGCCGTCCGGGGTGGCGAAGACGGTCATCGGCCAGCCGCCCTGCCCGGTCATCGCCTGGGTGGCGGTCATGTAGACCGCGTCGACGTCCGGGCGCTCCTCCCGGTCCACCTTGATCGCGACGAAGTTGTCGTTCACCAGCTTGCCGACGGTCTCGTCCTCGAACGACTCGTGCGCCATCACGTGGCACCAGTGGCAGGCCGCGTAGCCGACCGAGATCAGCACCGGTACGTCCCGGCGGCGCGCCTCGGCGAACGCCTCGGCGGTCCACGGCCACCAGTCGACCGGGTTGTCCTTGTGCTGGAGTAGGTAGGGGCTGGTCGCGCCGGCCAGTCGATTCACCCGACGACCATATCCGCTGCGCCTGCACGGCGCTCGGCGTCCGGCACAGGCCGGCAAGCTCCTCCGGAGTCCCCATCGACGGCTGCGGTCCGCTGTTGGACGCCGGACGCCGCCGTCGACCGCCGTGGCCCGGCTAGGAGGCGCCGTCGGCGCGCAGCGGCAGGATTCGCGCCTGTGCGGAGTCGAGCAGCGACCGCAGTACCGCGACGATCTTGTCCGACGGCATCGGCCGGAAGAAGTGGTAGCCCTGGGCGGCCGTACAGCCCAGCTCGGCGAGGGCGGCCCGCTGGTCGGCGGTCTCCACCCCCTCGGCCACCACCCGCAGCCCCAACTCGCGGCCGAGGTCCACGGTGGTCCGGACGATCGCCGCCGCCTCCGGCGACTCCGCCATCTTCATCACGAACGACCGGTCGACCTTGAGTTCGTCCACCGAGATCCGGGTCAGGAAGGTCAGCGAGGAGAACCCGGTGCCGAAGTCGTCGACGGCCAACTGCACGCCCATCGCGCGCAGCGCGGAGAGCACCTCGTCGATGACCTCCAGCTCGCTCATCACCACCGTCTCGGTGATCTCCAACACGAGCCGGCGTGCCGGCACCTGGTGCCGGCGCAGCGACTCGGCCACCTCGGCCGGCAGCCGCGGGTCGAGCAGGCTGCGCGCCGACAGGTTGATCGAGATCGGTACGTCGAGACCGTGCCGGGCCCAGTCCGCGGCGACGCTGAGCGCCTTGTCCACGACATATCGGGTGAACGCGCCGAGCAGTTCGCTGCCCTCGATGGTCCGGACGAAGTCCGCCGGGGTGAGCCGGCCCCGCCTCGGGTGCCGCCACCGGATCAGCGCCTCCACCCCGGTCGGCCGTCCGGTGCAGAGGTCGACCGCCGGCTGGAGTGCGAGTTCGAGCTGGTCGTCGACGTCCAGCGCCTCCCGCAGCTCGGCCAGCAGGGCGAGCTTGTCGGTGCTGGCCGCGTCCCGGCCGCTGTCGTACGACGCGACGCTGCCGCCGCCCTGCTTCGCCTGGTACATCGCGATGTCGGCCCGACGCAGCAGCTCGGTCATGTCGGCCGTACCCGCGCCGGCCACCACCACCCCGACGGAGACCTCGACCGACATCCGTACCCCGGCAACCTCGATCGGGTTGGCGAGCAGTTCGACGATCTCGCGGGCCCGGCGCAGCACGTTCGGCATCGGCGACCGGTCGGTGGCCGGCTCGGCCAGTACCGCCGGGGACGGGATCAGCAGCGCGAACTCGTCCCCGCCGAGCCGGCCGAGCAGCTCACCGGGGCGGACCAGCGCGTCCAGCCGGTCCGCCGTCACCTGGAGCAGCTCGTCGCCGGCCGCGTGCCCGAGCGTGTCGTTGACCTCTTTGAAGTGGTTGATGTCCAGCAGCAGCAGGGCCACCGGATGGTCGTGGGCGAGCTGGTGCAGGGCGACGTCGCCCTTGCTGAGCAGCGCCGCCCGGTTGATCAGGTTGGTCAGCGCGTCGTGCACCGCCTCGTACGACGACTGGGCGGTCACCAACCGCAGCTGGCGGTGCGTCGCCGCGTCGTGCAGCGCCGCCGCCAGCGCGTCGCCGAAGGCCGACAGTGCGTCCTGCTCCCGCTGGCCGGGCGGGGCGGAGCGGGGCAACCGGACCCGCAGCTCACCGACCGGGCAGGCGCCGACCACCAGCGGTCGGACCAGTTCCTGCTCGGTCCGCCCGGTGACCGGCGGGCCCTGCCCGGTGCCGGCCCGACCGGCGGCCCTGCCGGCCGACAGGTCGCCGCCGACCTGGCTGGCCACCAGGTCCAGGCCAAACCGGCTGGCCAGCGGCAACCGGCCTTTCGCGTCGTTGGGCGGCCCCGACGGCCCGCCCGGTTCGCCGGGATGGGCCCGCTCGGCCGCGGTCAGGTCGCGGTGCCACACCGGCCGGCCCGGCTCGCCGCGGTAACGCCGCCAGCGGCCGTCGCCGCGCCGCACGTCCACCTCGACCCACTCGGCACCGAACAGGGCCAGCGGACCGGCCACCCCGGCCGTCGCGACACCGTGCTCGTCGAGCTGGTTGAGCGCGCCGGTGGCCTCGGCAAGGGCCCGCCAGGCGCGGCGTTCGTCGTCGGCCCGGAGCCGCTGACTGTACGTCTGCTGGAGCAGCCAGAGCACCGGCGGCAGGAAGAGCAGCCAGCGCGGGTCGTACCCGACCACCGCCACCACGGCCAGCCCGACGAAGACGTTGCCGACGAACATCAGCAGCTTGCCCTGGAGGGCGCGGAGCAGCGCCGGCCAGAGCCGTTCGCCGTGCCGCAGCGACAGGGTGAGCCCGACCAGGCCGGCGGCGGCCAGCAGATAGGCGAGCGCGCCGACGGCGAGGGCGGCGATCAGCGGCGGCGCCAGGTCGGTGACGAGGATCGTCCCCAGCACGCCCGGCACCGGCGTGCCGAGGGCTCCGGCGACGGCCAGCGTGACCGTGACGGCCCACGCGACGGAGAGGCCCAGTGCGGCGGCGGTGCGTACGACGTCCAGCGCGGAGCGCCGGTCCACGAAGATCGCCAGCAGCGTCCAACCCAGCACCGCACCGAGCAGGGCGGCGGCCGGCAGCCAGCCGGGCGGCACCAGGGAGAGCCCTATGATGAACGACGCCTCGCCCCAGGTGACGCTGACCCGACCCGACCCGACCCGGAGCCGCAGCCTGAAGAGCTGCGCGAGCGCCATCACACCGGTGGCGATGCCGAACCGGGCCAGCGCCGGCAGCGGGTCGTCGGTGGACAGGTCGGTGGGGATGAGCAGACCTGCCGCGGCGATGATCATCGCAACGGGCAGGGCGATGAAGGTGAGCACCCGCAGTCGACGGGGTGCCGACGCGATGCCGACCAGAGCGAGGATGCGCCCGGACCGACGGCCGGAGGTCACGGATCGCCGCCGTTCGTCGGCGACCGCCTGGCGACGTGGCCGTGCCACAACCGGCGCTGGGCGTCGGGTCTGGTTCTCATCGGCGCCCCCTCCCGCGCACGGTGCGGGGACTTTTGGTCCCCCGGCGGAAGGCTAAGCCAATCCGATTGAGCGCAACAGGGGGCGCCTGGCCGGATTAGCGTGAATCATGGCGCGGACTGACTGTTCCGGTCCTGCTGGGGGGCTTTGGGAGCGCTTCCACCAGATTCCTCGGCCGCCGAGGCGTCGGCGGACGTGCTCGCGGCGCCCGGCTCGTCCGCCGACGACTCGACCGCCGATGACTCGGCGGCCGGCGGCTCGTCGTCTCGTTGCTGAGGAAAGCGGTCGGGCAGCCGGCGCAACCGGGCGTTCATGTTGCGGATGAGCAGGACCGTGGCAATGGCGAGCACGGTGATCAGGAAAAGACCCATCGGTCCGGCCAGGCCGCCGGTCCGGGTGTCACCGAAGTTGTTCTCCGCGAGCACCTGCGCAGCGGTAAGCATGACTGGAAATCCTCCGATGTGGCGGCCTACCCCCTAACGGTACGCCTACCCGACTCACCGGACCTGCGCGGTCTCCCGTACCCCGGCGAAGAGATCCGACTCCGGCAGCGGGCTGTCGACCACCGAGCGGACCAGCTCGAAGTCCTCCGTCGGCCAGGCCTGCTGCTGCAGCTCCATCGGCACATGGAACCAGAAGCCGTCCGGGTCGACCTGGGTGGCGTGGGCGCGCAGCGCGTCGTCGCGGACCGGGAAGTAGTCGGCGCACTCGACCCGGGTGGTGATCCTCGGGCCCTTGTCCGGCCGGTCCTCCCAGCGCTCCAACCACTGCGCGTACGGCGACTCCGCGCCGTGGGCGAGCATCGCCTCGTGCAGCGCCATGATCTTGGCCTTCGAGAAACCGATGTCGTAGTAGAGCTTCAGCGGCTGCCACGGCTCGCCCAGCTCTGGAAAGCGCTCCGGGTCGCCGGCCGCGTCGAACGCCGCCACGCTGACCCGGTGGCACATGATGTGGTCGGGGTGCGGGTAGCCGCCCTCCTCGTCGTAGGTGGTGACGACGTGCGGGCGGAACTCGCGCATCAGCTTCACCAGCGGCGCCGCCGCGACCTCGACGTCCTGGAGCGCGAAGCAGCCCTCGGGCAGCGGAGGCAGTGGATCGCCCTCCGGCAGCCCCGAGTCGACGAAGCCGAGCCACGCCTGCTCGACGCCGAGGATCGCCCGGGCCGCGTCCATCTCGGCCCGGCGGATCTCGGCGATGTTGGCCCAGACGTCCGGCCGGTCCAGCTTCGGGTTGAGCACACTGCCCCGCTCGCCGCCCGTGCAGGTGACGACAAGGACCTGCACGCCTTCGGCGACGTATTTCGCCATGGTCGCCGCGCCCTTGCTCGACTCGTCGTCGGGATGGGCGTGCACGGCCATCAGACGTAGCTGTTCTGCCAACTCAGGTGCTCCCTCGTGATGCCCGGGCCGGGCTCGGCCCCCCGTTTCCCCCTCCAAGCGCCCACCCCTCCGCCGCCGCCGCGATCCGAGGACCGCCGGATCCGAGAACCGCTGGATCCGAGAACCGCTGGATCCGGTGGGTCGTGGACGACCTGCCAGACCCGGCCCGGTCGTCGACTGAGAGGATGGGCCTACCCATTCTTGCCGATGCCCCCGACAACCGTGCCAGGAGATGCCCGCCGGTGCCCGAGACGCCCGCCACACCCGTACCGAACGCCCCGGTGTTCCCACCCGGCCGGTACGGCCGCCGCCGCGCGCTCCGGCGCCGCCGGCCCTGGGTCTCGGCGCTGCTGGCGGTCGTCCTGCTGGCGGTGCTGGGCGCGGTCTCCTACCGCCTCTACCGGCAGTACGGGGACCCGAACTACGACGCCCAGGTGATCACCTACACCGAGATCACCGACAGTCAACTGATGCTCGAGTTCCGGGTTACCGTGCCGGAGGGCGGCTCGGCGACCTGCGTGCTCCGGGCCCGCTCCAGGGACGGTGCCGAGGTCGCCCGCGAGGAGGTACGGGTGACCGCCGAGCCCGGGCAGCGGCACCTGACCATTCGGCACCGACTGGCCACCACGGCCCGGCCGATCCTCGGCGAGGTACTCCGCTGCCGCCCGGCCGCCTGAACCTTTTCCAACCTCCCCTTGCGGTCCGCCGGACTGCAAGGTCGGACGCGGTGCATGAGCGCCGCGCGGTTCAGGTTGAAAAGGTTCACTGAGCATCCGGCCAGCAGGTACGCCGACAAATGACCTGGCGTCCGGTGCATAGCGCACTGGTAACTTGGTAATTCGTCCCTGTCCACGACTACCCGAGGAGATCGTCTGTGTCCAAGACCGACCGCGAGGCAGCCGCGTGGCTGTCGCAGGAGGCCTATGACCGGCTGCAGGCGGAGCTCAACGAGCTGATCGCCGGCCGTCCGGCGATCGCCGCGGAGATCAACGCCCGGCGTGAAGAGGGTGACCTCAGGGAGAACGGCGGTTATCACGCCGCCCGAGAGGAACAGGGCAAGCAGGAGGCCCGGATCCGACAACTGCAGGAACTGCTCCGTACCGCCCAGGTGGGCGAGGCGCCGGCCACGGACGTGGTGGCACCGGGCTGCGTCGTCACGATCCACTTCGACGACGACGCCGACGACACCGAGACCTTCCTGCTCGGTTCCCGGGAGATCGCCGCGACCACCGACCTGACCGTGTACAGCCCGGAGTCGGCGCTCGGCCAGTCCATCCTCGGCGCCCGGCCCGGCCAGACCGTCACCTACACGGCGCCCAGCGGCGCGGAGATCAAGGTGACCGTGGTCCGGTTCGAGGCGTACGGCGGCTGACCGGCGGAGCGACCGGCCAACCGCCGGTGGGAGCGACCGGCCACCCCTCGGAGGGAGCGACCGGCAAATCGACGTCCGACCCAGCCGGCTCAGCCCGGCTGGGCGACGTCGACCTGGTAACCGCAGCCGCGCAGCGCGCTGATCAGCCGGTCGGAATGCTCGGCGCCCCGGGTCTCCACCGAGAGCGCCACCTCGACCTCGCCGAGCCGCAGGTGCGGGTTCTGCCGCTGGTGCACCACGTCGACCACGTTGCCCCGGTGCTCGGCGATCAGGCCCAGCAGCGAGGCCAGTTGGCCGGGCCGGTCCGCGCAGCGCACGGTGATCCGCAGGAACCGACCCGCCGAGGCGAGCCCGTGCTCGATCACCCGCAGCATCAGCAGCGGGTCGATGTTGCCGCCGGAGAGCACCGCCACCACCGGCGGCTCCACGGCGGCGATCGCACCGGACATCAGCGCCGCCACCCCGGCCGCCCCGGCCGGCTCCACCACCTGCTTGCCCCGCTCCAGCAGCATCAGCAGGGCCCGGGAGATGTCCTCGTCCGAGACCGTCACGATTTCGTCCACCAGCTTGCTGACGTGGGCGAAGGTGACCTCACCGGGCCGGCCCACCGCGATGCCGTCGGCGATGGTGGCGAAGGCGGGCAGGCGTACCGGCTCGCCGGCCTTCAGCGAGGCGGGGAAGGCGGCGGCACCGGCGGCCTGCACCCCGATCACCCGGATATCCGGACGGAGCGCCTTGGCCGCCACCGCGATCCCGGAGACCAGTCCCCCGCCGCCGACCCCGGCGACGAGGGTCCGCACCTCCGGGCACTGCTCCAGGATCTCCAGCGCCACCGTGCCCTGCCCGGCGATCACGTCCCGGTGGTCGAACGGGTGGATGAAGATCGCTCCGGTGCGGTTCGCGAAGTCCTGCGCCGCGACGAGTGACTCGTCGACGGTGTTCCCGACGAACTCCACCCGGGCGCCGTACCTCTTGGTGGCCGCCACCTTCGGCAGCGGCGCGCCCACCGGCATGAAGACCGTCGCGGCGGCGCCGAGCAGCCCGGCGGCGAGCGCCACCCCCTGGGCGTGGTTGCCGGCGCTGGCCGCCACCACCCCCCGGTCGCGCTCCGCCGCCGAGAGCCGGGCGATCCGCACGTACGCGCCCCGGACCTTGTACGACCCGGCCCGCTGCACGTGCTCGCCCTTGAGCCAGACCGGTCCGCCCAGTGCTTCGGAAAGCGGTCGGGACGGCTCCAGCGGGGTGACCCGGGTGACCCCGGCGAGCAGTTTGCGGGCGGCGGTGACCTCGGCGAGTCCGACCAGCTCCGTCATGCCCCCGATCGTCGCATCCGGCCGGTGCGGCCCCAGCATCGGCAGCCCGGTCGTGCCGGAACTCACCCGGTCGCCCTGTCCCGCACCGCCCGGATCGCGACCCCCGCACCCGGTCGCGGGTGGTCGGACATGGGGTGCGGCGGGTCACCGACGCATTAACGCGACCGCGACCGGGAGACTACCCCGCCGGCTGTGCACCCGTGGTCGAGGTGGCACCCGGGCCCGATGACCGGCCCCTGGAGTAGAGGCGTACCTGGAAGGCGGTCCCGGCGGACACCACCTCGGCGTTGAACCGGGGAAGTTCCCGATTCGCGTAGACGTCGCGAGAGTAGTCCTGCGCGGTGAGCCAGGTGGACAGCATCGCCTTCTCCTCACCGCGCAGCGCGGGCGCGAGGCAGGAGTCCAGCACCGCCCGGATGAGTCGCTGGTCGACGGTGATGCGCTGCCCGGTGGTGATGCAGAACACGGTGGCCACCTCGGTACCGCCACGGGCCGTGCTCTTGATGACCCCGAACCGGATGTTGTAATTGGTCCCCGGCAGCACGGTCGTGGTGTCGTACCCCCTGGCGACAGCCTTCGGTGGCGTGTGCCACCACTTCGCCCAGCCTGCGGCGACGGCGTCGACCTTGGTCCCGGAGATGGGCGGCAGCGACGGGCTGGACCGGGGCGCGGCGGACCGAGACCCCTCGGGCGCGCTCGGACTTTCCACAGTCGATGCGCTCGGCCCGGTCGCGGGAATCTGCTCCGGCCCCTCCGCGACCGGATCCTTCCCCGGGGCACCGAACCACCAGGCGCTGCCGAGGGCGAGCGCGGCGGCCAGCACGAGCAACACGACGAGCAACGGTCCGCCGCCCCCCCATGATCGCCGTGGCCGTGCGTCCACTTCGGGCTCGATCTGACCAGTCATACATATCCCCCGTCGTCACAAGCCATGACCGCGTGGCCCTGCGGCGAGGCCCGGCAGCAGGGCCGAAACTAGCACTGGGTCACCAGGCGGTCAACATTGCGCTATGAATCGAAGCCTGCAAGAGTATCGATGTCCTATAGGCGCATTCACGCGGGGGAAACGTGATGGCATTCCGCACATCCCTGTCCCTGTCCATCACATCAGTCCTCGTCGGACTGTCGATCCTGGTTCCGGCTACGCCTGCCGCCGCAGCCTGCACCGGTGCGGGCTGCAACGGCAAGATGGCGGCCGCGGAGGGCTGCACGACCGGGGCCTACGCCATCGTGGGCTTCACACTCGCCGACGATGAGGTGTCGAGGCAGACGTCCGGCGACCTGTGGTACAGCCCGACCTGCCGGGCGATGTGGGGGGACTTCAACGCCCCCGAGGTGACCTCGGTGGTCTGGGGTCAGCTCTGGACACAGCCGGAGTACGGCGGCGTCAACCATCTGGCCGCCAGCAACCAGCTGTCACAGCCCGGAAACTGGACCACACCGATGGTCGATTGGCAGCAGTCGGTCAAGTTCTGCGGCACCCACAAAGGCACTGATCCTGACATGGACCTCCCTTCCCAGGGCTACAACGCCTGCACCGCATGGCGCTGACCCAACCTCTGCCATGGCCGATGAGATCGCGACGTGAGACTACGGGGGAATCGTGCGTTCACTGAAGAAAAGTTGGCGGCGCCGGATCGCGGTCGTGGCCGTCCTGTCGGCTGTCACGGCACATATCTCGGTGCCGCCGGCCGCTGCGGAGCCGGCCGCCACGAACCCGACTCAGCCGGGTGCGCAGGCCGGCTTCACCGCGCCGGAGCGGGCGCTGGGCAAGGCCTGGCGGAAGTCCACTGACGTCCTGGTCACCGGCGCCGGTGACACCGATGGCTACCACCTCTACGTGGCCCGGGAGTCCGATGCCTTCGGCTGGTCCACCCTCGCCACCCTGACATCGAGCTCGATCCTGGTCGGGCCGTGGACCGGCGCCGTCTGCGTCACCGGCTCCGGGCGCTACGCGGTCGCCGTCTTCGCGCCGAAGAAGGCCGCCAACGTACCGGCGCTCTCTCGCGCCGGGGCCTTGGCTGCCGTGGTGGAGATCGCCACCGGCAAGGCGAGCCATGTGGCGACCGGCGTCGAACTCGCCTACTTCAACCCTGCCTGTGGTCCCGGCGACCGGGCCCTGCTCACCCGGTCTCTCGGCGACGACTTCGCCCAGTCGACCGAACTGCTGACCGTCGACGCCGCCGCGGGCAGGGTGACCGCAACCCGCCAGGTCAAGGGGCAACTCACCACGCCCGCCCCCGCCCCAGACGGCGACTACGGCATCCTCGGTGGTCACCTGGTCCGAGTAGACGATCGCGGTCAGACGACCCGGCTGGCCAGACCGACGGGACAGCCCTTCGGTCTCCAGGCCACCGCGGGCAGTGGGATCGACATGGTCACAGTGCACGGTGAGCAGGCGCTCGCCCAGCGGTTCCACGACGGCAATCTGACCACCGTCGCGATCGGCCCTTGGGACAAGCTCCAGCTCTTCGGTCAGCGAGGTGGCCGCAACGTGCTGGTCGGGCAGGCGCAGATGCGCGGCACCGTGCCGGAACTCGGTGTCGTGCCTGCCGACCGCCAGGTGCGGGCGGTGTCCGAGGCGGGACATCTCGTCGCTGAGGAGGTCGTCACCCAGCAGAGCATGCGGTCGGTCGGCCAGCCGCTACAAGCGGCGAACCCGGCCGACGCGGGCGACGTGCGCATCGCCGTCCGGGCGACGGCCACCGGTACACGGGCCACCCGTACGCTCGACACGACCATCGCGCCCAAGCTCGACGTCGAGTTGAGTTCGGGCACGACCGCGCGGGCCGAAACGCTCGGGGTGAGCACCTCCGATGTCGAGACTCCTACCTGCGCCGTGCCACGCAACGATCCCAGAGTTCAGCCTCTGCAGCCCAGCCCGGACATGGTGGAATGGGCCGTCAACCAGGCGGTGCACGGCCGGCTCAACGTCACCCGCCCGGCGAACTACCTGAAGGCCGGCCTGCCGTCCTACCAGCCGCAGGGGCTGTTCGAGCGCGAGCACCTGCTCGGCAACGGGCGGGTTCCGGCCCAGGTCATGCTCGCCATCCTGGCCCAGGAGACCAACCTGTCCCAGGCGTCGTGGCACGTCGTGCCCGGTGACACCGGCAACCCGCTGATCGCCAGCTACTACGGGAACCAGGACAACCTCGACGTCATCGATTACAGCGAGGCCGACTGCGGGTACGGCATCGGCCAGGTGACCACCGGTATGCAGGTGGACAGCGGGGTCTACACCGACACGCAGCGTCGGGCGATCGCGGTGGACTACGCGGCCAATATCGCCGCTGGCCTGAACATCCTGATCGACAAGTGGAACCAGATGGCCCTCGAGCGTCCGGAACACCAGAGTTTCATGAACAACAACGACCCCACCTGGGTGGAGAACTGGTTCCTCGCGGCCTGGGCCTACAACAGCGGCTACTATCCGTGGGCGAACCGCAACAGCGAACTCCAGAAGGGGCGCTGGGGCGTCGGCTGGTTCAACAACCCGGCCAACCCACGGTACATCGCCAACCGGTCACCATTCCTGCGGGTGACGATGGCCGACGCGGAGCACCCCAACGACTGGGCGTACCCGGAACGGATCATGGGCTGGGCGGAGTCACCTCAGCTCAAGGGCTTCCCGGTGATGTCCCATGCATATGCGGAGCCGGAGTACAGCGCGAACTCGCCGCGTACCGGGCCGCACGGGCTGGAGCAGGTGCTGTCGATTCCGGACCGGTACGAGTTCTGTTCGGAGGTGAACAACTGTTCGGAGGCGAACAACGGCTGCCCAGCCGATTCGGAGCTGTGCTGGTGGCACGGGGTGGCGAACTCGGGCAACTGCCTGATGGAGGAGTGCGCCAGGGAAAAGCTGAGCTACGGTTCCGGTACGGCGGAGCCCGGGGTCAAGCGCATCTACGAGCGCAACTGCGAGACCTTCACCGGCAACAACGGCGGGAACCGCAATCCGAACAAGCGGGTGTCGGTCGTCTACTCGCTGAACGACACCCGGCAGTACAACCTCGGCTGTAGCGACGTGGGCCCCTCCGACGGCAAGTTCACGATCCGACGCGGTTCACCGGCCGGTGGCCCCACGGCGCCATTCGCCGATATCGACCTGCACCAGATCGGCGCCGGTTACAAGGGGCACATCTGGTACACGTACGTGAACCAGAGCAACCCGAAGCGTCGGATCGTCGGGTCGTGGACTCCGAATCTCGACCTGGCCCCGGGTGAGCGGCACCGGTACGACATCCTCGCGCACGTGCCCAGCCACGGCGCCGACTACGACGGCGCCGAGTACCTGATAACCAGGGGGGCGGTCCTCTCCCAGGCGACGTGCACGATCAACCTCGCCGAGGAGGCCGGCTGGGCGCTTGGGGGGGTTCCCAATCCCAATCCGGCCAACCTCGGTGAGGACAAGTGGGTCTACCTGGGCAATTACGAGCTGGGCCGTGGTGCACAGGTGCAGATCAACAACGTCGGCACTGAGATCGTCAACGGCTTCGACGCGGTCGCGTTCGACGCCATGGCGTTCGTTCCGATCGGCAACAACCCTGGTCACGCGTGCAAGGACGACTACTAGTAGCTACTCGTGGAGCGCTCGTAGCTCCCACTACGACATAACGATTCGTCCGGACACCGCTCCTGGGGTCCGGGCGAACCGGTCAGCCGGCCGGGGTCGCCGCCCGGGGCCAGTCCGGCGCGTGCCGCCGCCACGGGCCGGACATCTCGAACTGCCCGGCCACACCGAGCAGCAGCAGCTCCGAGCCAGGCGGGCCGACCAGTTGCACCCCGACCGGCAGCCCGTCCGGGCGCAGCCCGACCGGTACGACCAGCGATGGCAGCCCGGCGATGTTCCAGGGCGCGGCGTACGGGGCGTAGCGGATGCAGGTCAGCAGGTTGGACCGCCACGAGCGGGTGGCCCAGCCGACGGCCGGCGGCGGCACGCTGGCCAGGGCCGGGGTGAGCAGCAGGTCGACGGAGTGATCGCCGAAGAAGGCGACGCTGCGCTCCCGCCACCGGGTGCGGTCCTGCTCGCGTACCAGGCCGCGCCGCTGGGCCCAGCCGCCGAGCGCGGCGTGCCGGCGGCTGCGTCGTTGCAGGGTGCCCGGGTCCAGGCCGGCCGCCTCGACCTCGCCGGCCGCCGCCGCCAGCCAGGTGGCGATGCCGCGCAGCCCGAGCGAGGTGGGGTAGACCGGGTCGACCGAGACCGTGTCGTGTCCGGCCACCGCCAGCAGCTTGGCGGCGGCGCCCACCGCGTCCCGGTTGGGCTGGTCCGGGCGTACCCCGGCCACCGGTGAGCGGAGCGACACGGCGACCCGCAGCCGCTCCGGCGGTACCAGCTTGTCCGGGCGCCGCCCGGCGAGCACCGAGAAGCCCACCGCGGCGTCCGCCACGGTGGTGGCCAGGATGCCGTGCTCGGCGAGGCCGAACCAGTCGGTGGCACCGAGCTGGCACGGCACCACGCCCCGGCCCGGCTTGAGCCCGACCAGCCCGCAGCAGGCGGCCGGGATGCGGATCGAGCCGAGGCCGTCGTTGCCGTGCGCGATCGGCACCATCCCGGAGGCGACCGCCGCCGCCGCGCCGCCGGAGGAGCCGCCCGGGGTACGGTCGGGCGCCCACGGGTTGCGGGTCACCGCCGTCTCGTCGTCGGTGGTGCCGAAGAGTCCCAGCTCGGGCATCCGGGTCACCCCGACGATCACCGCACCGGCGCCGCGCAGCCGCCGGACCACCTCGTGGTCGGACTCGGCAACCGGGGTACGGGCGGCCGCCGACCCGTTCCAGGTCGGCAGCCCCGCGACGGCGGTGTTCTCCTTGACCGCCACCGGCACCCCGGCCAGCGGCAGGTTCGCCAGGTCGTCCTGCTCGTCGACCTTCTCCGCCTCGACGATCGCCTCGCCGGCCCGGATCACCCGGAACGCGGACAGGTCCCGGTCCGCCCGGTCGATGTGGTCGAGGTGATCCGCCACCACCTGGGTGGCGGAGGCGTCACCTCGGCGGACGGCCCGGGCGATCTGTTTCGCGGTCGCGCCCACCCAGTTCGGCGTGATGTCCTGCACGGCCAACTCCCCATCGGCTTGTCCGCACCGCTGTCCGGGCGGCCGGACGGCGGTCAGCCGAGCGCCTGCTCCAGGTCTGCGAGTAGGTCGTCGGCGGTCTCGATGCCGACAGACAGTCGCACGAGATCGGCGGGAACTTCAAGCGGCGAGCCGGCGGCACTTGCGTGTGTCATCCGACCCGGATGTTCGATCAGCGACTCGACCCCGCCCAGCGACTCGGCGAGCACGAAGAGTTTCGCCCGGTCACAGATCCGTACGGCATGCTCCTCGCCGCCGGCCGCCCGGAAGGAGATCATGCCGCCGAACCGGCGCATCTGCTTCGCCGCGATCTCGTGCCCGGGGTGTTCCGGCAGGCCCGGGTAGAGCACCTGGGCCACCGCCCGGTGCCCGCTCAGGTAGTCGGCGATCCGCTCGGCGTTGTCGCAGTGCCGGTCCATCCGTACCCCGAGGGTCTTGACCCCGCGCAGGGTCAGCCAGGCGTCGAAGGGCCCGTTCACCGCGCCCATCGCGTTCTGGTGGTAGCGCAGTTCCTCGCCGAGCGCGGCGCTGGCCGCGACGAGGGCGCCACCGACCACGTCGGAGTGCCCGCCGACGTACTTGGTCGTCGAGTGCACCACCACGTCGGCGCCGAGCGCGATCGGCTGTTGCAGGTAGGGCGAGGCGAACGTGTTGTCGACCACGAGCAGCGCGCCGACGTCGCCGGCCAGCCCGGCCAGCCCGGCGATGTCGGCGATCCCGAGCAGCGGGTTGGTGGGGGTCTCCACCCAGATCACCTTCGTCTGGCCGGGGCGGACCGCCGCCCGTACGGCGTCGACGTCGGAGATCCGGGCCGCCGTCCAGGTCAGCCCCCAGCGCTCGGCGACCCGGGCGAAGAGCCGGAACGTGCCGCCGTACGCGTCGTCCGGGATCACCACGTGGTCACCGGGGCGACAGACGGTGCGCAGCAGGGCGTCCTCGGCGGCCAGCCCGCTGGCGAAGGCCAGCCCGACCGGACCGCCCTCCAGCGCGGCCAGGCACTCCTGCAATGCGTCCCGGGTCGGGTTTCCCGACCTGCTGTACTCGTAGCCGAGTCGGGGCGCGCCGACGGCGTCCTGGGCGTAGGTGCTGGTCTGGTATATCGGCGGCACCACGGCACCGGTGCGGGGCTCCGGCTCCTGGCCGGCGTGGATGGCGAGTGTCTCGAAGCCGTGACTCATCTGCAGAAGGCTAGCCTGCCCTGGTGGCAGGGTGCGTGTTCTGCGGGATCGTGGCGGGTGCGGCGGCGTTCCGGGTGGCCGACCGCCCCGACGGGGTGGCCTTCCTCGACGTGCGGCCGGTCTTCAAGGGACACCTGCTGGTGGTGCCCCGGGCACACGTGGAGACGCTGGGCGAATTTCCGGAAGCCGCGCTGCCGGGCTACTTCCGGCTGGTCCAGCGGCTGGCGCTGGCCGTCGAGACCGGGCTCGGCGCGGGTGGGACGTTCGTGGCGATGAACAACCGGGTGTCGCAGTCCGTGCCGCACCTGCACACCCACGTCGTACCCCGGACCAAGGGCGACGGGCTGCGTGGCTTCTTCTGGCCCCGCACGAAGTACGCCTCGGACGAGGAGGCCGCCTGGTACGCCACCCGCATCACCGCCGCCCTCCCACCGACTGCCGGGGACCCCGGCACGGATCGGGGAAGCTGAGCGGGGTGGGGCGAAGCGGAGCGGGTAAGGATCCGGGTGGGTGCCTTGTTACACCCGGCAGAGGTACGAAAGGAGTCCCATCGTGTTCCTACGGCGTATCAATGCCGAGCTGCCCACCCCCGACCAGGCCCTGCCCGGCCGGCCGATCGCGATGCCGGTTTCCGACCGGCACGAGGTGCTCGGTACCCCACTGCGGGGGCCGTGGCCAGCAGGTGCCCAGGTCGCCGTCTTCGGGATGGGCTGTTTCTGGGGAGCCGAGCGGCTGTTCTGGACGCTGCCCGGGGTGATTTCCACCTCGGCGGGCTACGCGGGCGGTTACACCCAGAATCCGACGTACGAGGAGGTCTGCTCGGGCCGGACCGGGCACGCCGAGGTGGTCCAGGTGGTCTACGACCCCTCGAAGATCGACTACGCGGACCTGCTCAAGGTCTTCTGGGAGAACCACGACCCGACCCAGGGGATGCGGCAGGGCAACGACGTCGGCACGCAGTACCGGTCGACGATCTACACCACCACCGACGAGCAGTCGGCTGCCGCCCGCTCCTCCCGGGACGCGTTCGCGCCCATCGTGGCGGAGGCCGGGCGCGGCGAGATCACCACGGAGATCGCCGAGTTGGGCGACTACTACTACGCCGAGGACTACCACCAGCAGTACCTGGCGCCGACCAAGAACCCGAACGGCTACTGCAACCACGGCCCGAACGGGCTGACCTGCCCGGTCGGCGTGGCCAAGACTGCCTGACCCCGGCACAGCGCTGGCACGGGTCGGCAGATCCGTGCCAGCGCCAACAGCGCGGCGGACCAGGCGGCCAGTAGAACACCGTCCGCCAGGACCGAAGAACCGATCTCGTTCTGTACAGACTTCGCGCCAGTATGTGGCTATACTTCGAGCATGACTGTGCTTCCGTTCACTGAGGCCCGGAATCGCCTCTCCGAACTCATCGATGAGGTGACCAGGACACACGAGCGGATTGAGATCACTCGGCACGGCCACGCCGCCGCCGTGCTCATCTCCGCAGATGATCTGGCAGCCCTGGAGGAGAGCCTCGATGTGCTCTCCAGTCCGGAGGCCATGCGACAACTCGCGGATTCCCGGTCCGCCATTGAAGCGGGCGACGTGCTTGATGCCGATGAGCTTGCGGCGCTGCTGGCCAAGCGGTCGCGACGACCCCGGTGAGCCCACCCGCGTCCACCCGCTACGAACTGCGCATCACCGGTCCGGCGGCACGTGCCCTGGCCGGACGCATACCCGAGAAGATCGCCACCGCCATCTACGAGTTCGTCACCACCAGCCTCTGCGAGAAGCCGCATCGGGTGGGCAAGCAACCGCTCTTGCCACCGTACGCCGGAACATGGTCCGCTCGACGCGGCACCTACCGGGTGCTGTACGAGATCGACGAGGACAACCAGGTCGTGACGGTGACCGCCATCGAGCACCGAGCTGACGCGTACCGGTCGCGCTGATCAACCAAGCCCGACCTCCAGCGGCGCCACCCACGACCGGGACGTCAAGACTCCAGGTAGGCGGCGAGATTGGCCAGCGAGGAAGCGAGGCCCGAAGTTCACCTCCTGCACGACCCGCACGCCGGGGACGAGTTCGACGAACGTGGCTTCGACGATGTCGGAGTCCGCCGTCGCCTTGCCCGGTGCCGCCGAAGCGTCCGCGTAGGTCAGGATCATTCGATACGACCCGCCGGGTCGAGGCTCGAATCGCTCGAACCTGCCGCTCATTCCGTCAGGCGGCAGCCACACAGCAAGTACGTCCGGATCGACAAGGGCGTCGTAGACACGATCAGGCGGAGCGGCGATCACTCGGGTTGCTGTGTCTGTCCGTGACATTGCCGCACTCTACTGCCGAGACGCCATCGGCCAGCCGCGCCCGTCCGCCGCGGGCTGGCGACTGAGCGGGGACCAACGATCCCCGGTCGCCGGTGCAGGGAGGCGGCGGGTCGGGGGCTACTCGGCCACGTAGACGCCAGAGCCGGGTACGCCCACCACGGTGCCACGCGCCTTGAGCGCGTCCACGGCGCGGGCGACGGTCCGGCGGGCTGAGCCGTACTCCTCTGCCAGGGCGTCATACGTGGGCAGGCGCGAGCCCGGCGGGAACTCCCCGGCGGCGATGCGTCGGGTTAGGTCGCCCTCGATCTCTCGGGCCGTGTGCGGGATGGGCACGGGCGCCATGGTCCTGCCTACCCATTCGGACCCCACCCGCACCCATGGCACTACTTGCCTTACTGACACTATTGGCACTAATCTACGAAGGGCTCGGCGCGGCCGCAGATGCTTACGAGGACGGCGTCGGGACGAGCAACCATGGCGCGTCCCCGTCCTATTCCGCCGACGGGAGGCAGATGCTGTGAGACTGTTTCGCAGACCACGCCCGGTGCACCGCCGGGACTGGCGCCGGTTGTGGCGCTACTGTCGGTGCGGGTTCCGCTGGCGTTGCCCGGAGTCGTTCGAACTGGTGCCGCGCCCGTATCAACCGGCGCCCGTGCTGCCGGTCACCCGCGCAGAGTTTCTGGCGGCCGTTCGTGCTGGCAAGGATTCAGCAAAGATCGAGCGCGAGTCGAAGGCCGCGCCGCGCGATCCGGACGGTTGGCCTCCGCCAATGGCCCGCCACTCTCCGCGCAACGATCGGTTTACCGGCACCGTGCCCCGTCTCGCCAACGGCCGCGCCGGGAACCTCCCACCCGCACAGGCGCACCGGTCGCGGCACCCTACCCGGGTCTGAGCCGTGATCGGGCCACAGGAACGTTGGCACCGGCACGTCGCCCGACGACGTGCGGTGGCGGCACGCGCGCCCGGTGAGCACCAGCCCGATGCCGGGTATCAGTGCATGGCGTGCCGGCTGCCGTGGCCGTGCTCTGCAGCCCGCTTGTTGCTCGTGGCCGGATTCGGCCGGGACCGGATGGGCCTCGTGGTGTACCTCGGTGCTCACCTCGTGCGCGCGATGGATGCCCTGCCCGACCTGCACCCCTCCATGGTCAGCCGACAGGTTCTCACCTGGCTACCTCGGCGCCGCTACTAGACCGCCCATCACCCGGCAACCGTCCCGGACCGTCATGGTCCGGTTTGCGTGGCTCCAGAAAATGGCGACCGGAACTGAGCGCACTTGGAAGTTGCCGCCGGGCACGAGAACGCTCGGGCGAGCCGGCCCGGCGGTGTGGTCAAAAAGCCTTGCCGGTGCTGACTCGGCTGGATAGCGTGGCCGTACACGGGAAGGGAGGTGGTCCGAGCTTTGTATAGCGATAGGACTCGTGAGGTGGCTGTCCGCTAGCCGCTGTCCTTGACAGTTTCGGTGTCCGCCGCAGGCGGGCAGTTGCAAGTCGTCGAGACCGTGTGGCAGCGGTGCGGCGAATCCACGACAGCCACCCGACCCCCGGGGTGCCGGCCAAAGTCCAGCCGGCCTTCGCGTGACCACCGTCACGCGGAACCCCGGGGGTCGACCATTTCTCCGTCAACCGTTTCTCCCGTCGACCGGTGACCCGCCGTCGACCGGTACCCCCGGAGAGGCCACCGTGTCCGTACGTGAGCTGGCGGTGCTGGGCACGGCCAGCCAGGTGCCGACCCGGCACCGCAACCACAACGGGTACCTGCTGCGCTGGGACCGCGAGGTGATCCTCTTCGACCCCGGCGAGGGCACCCAGCGGCAGATGATGCTCGCCGGCATCCCGGCCGGTGACCTGACCCGGATCTGCGTCACACACTTCCACGGCGACCACTGCCTGGGCCTGCCCGGCGTGGTCCAGCGGCTCTCGCTGGACCGGGTACCCCGGCCGGTCGAGGCGCACTATCCGGGCGGCGACGCGCACTTCTTCGCCCGGCTGCGGCACGCCAGCTCGTTCTACGAGACCGCCGAGCTGCGCGAACTGCCGGTGCTGCGGGACGGTCAGACCTTCGAGACCTCCGCCGGCACCCTGCTCGCCCGCCGGCTGCGGCACCCGGTCGAGACGTACGGCTACCGGCTGGTCGAGCCGGACGAGCGCCGGATGCTGCCCGACCGGCTGGCCGCGTACGGCATCCGGGGGCCGGCGATCGGCGAACTGATCCGTACCGGCCACGTCGACATGCCGGGGCGGCGGGTGACACTCGCCGAGGTGAGCGTGCCGCGTCCCGGTCAGCGGTTCGGTTTCGTGATGGACACCGGGCTCTGCGACGGCGTCTTCGAGCTGGCCGACCGGGCCGACCTGCTGGTGATCGAGTCGACGTTCCTGACCGAGGACGCCGCGCTCGCCGCCGAGGTCGGGCACCTGACAGCGGCCCAGGCCGCGCGGGTGGCGGCCGAGTGCGGGGTACGCCGGCTCGTGCTGACCCACTTCTCCCAGCGGTACGGGCCGACGGCCCGGGCCGGGGTGCCGCCGGCTGCCGAGCGTTTCGCCGCCGAGGCGCGGGAGCACTTCGACGGTGACCTGGTGGTCGCCGAGGACCTGACCCGGGTGGCGGTGCCGCCCCGGGCACCGGTCAGCGCGACAGCGTCGCCGCCGGCTGCTTCGGCGCCCTGATCCGGCAGGAAACCTCGGGTAGCACCGGTAGGAAACGTCGGGTAGCCGCCAGGAAACGTGGGTAGCACCGGCACCGGACCACAAGCTCTGTCCCAGGTGACCGGATCGGTCACGTTATTACGATCAACCTCATGACCCTCACGCTGCGTCCGGCGGTAGCCGCCGACCTGATGGCGATCGGCGACCTCCAGCACAGATCGCGGGCGGTGGCCTACCGGAACATCGTCCCGGCGGAGGCGCTGGCCGTGGAGACCGGCGAGATGATGGGCCGGTACTGGCGGGAGCGCTGGGCGTACGAGCGGGACACCCACCTGATGACGGTGGCCGAGCGGGACGGCCGGCTGGTCGGCTTCACCTATCTCGGGCCGCACGATCCGGCCGAACCGGACTCGGCCGGCGCGGACGTCGGCGAGCTGTACGCGATCCACCTGGACCCGGCCGAGCAGGGTCGCGGGTCGGGCCGGGCCCTGATGGTCGACGCGCTGGCCAAGCTGCGCGCCCAGGGCTGGCGTCGCGCCGTGCTCTGGGTACTCGTCGACAACGCGCACGCCCGGCACTTCTACGCCCGGGGCGGCTGGCAGCCGGACGGCGCCGAGCGGCACGGCAGCATCGGCGCGGCGCTCACCCCGCAGATCCGCTACGCCCGCGCCCTGCCGTGAACAGAAGGGCCCCCTCTTGTCGCTTTTCGCAGATTTGGGGACCCTTCCTGACACCTCAGCGCGCGTGCGCTCCCAGGTGGGCCAGCAGGTCCTGCCGGGTGAGTACGCCCTTCGGCTTGCCGTCGACCAGCACCAGCGCGGCGTCGGACTTCTCCAGCAGCCCAACCGCCTCGCTCACCGGCTGTCCGCCGCCGATCATCGGCAGCGGCGGCCCCATGTGCCGCTCGATGGTGTCGTGCAGCTTCGCCTGGCCGGTGAAGAGCGCGTCGAGCAGGTCCCGTTCGGCGATCGAGCCGGCGACCTCGCCGGTCACCACCGGCGGCTCCGCCTTGAGCACCGGGAGCTGCGAGACGGCGTACTCGCGCATGTAGTCGACGGCGTCCCGGACCGTCTCGGTCGGGTGCACGTGCACCAGCTCGGGAATAGCGTTCGGCTTGCTGTTCAGCGCGTCGGCCACGGTCGGCTCGGTGGCGCTGGTGTCCATGAAGCCGTACCGGGCCATCCACTCGTCGTCGAAGATCTTGGAGAGGTAGCCCCGGCCGCCGTCCGGCAGCAGCACCACCACCACGTCGTCCGGGCCGGCCTGGCGGGCCACCTCCAGGGCGGCGGCCACCGCCATCCCGCAGGAGCCGCCGACCAGCAGTCCCTCCTCGCGGGCGAGGCGTCGGGTCAGCTCGAAGGAGGTCTTGTCGGAGATCTTCACGATCTCGTCGCAGATGCCCCGGTCGTACGTCTCCGGCCAGAAGTCCTCGCCGACCCCCTCGACCAGGTACGGCCGGCCGGTGCCGCCGGAGTAGACCGAGCCCTCCGGGTCGGCACCGATGATCCGTACCGCCCCGCCGGAGGCCTCCTTGAGGTAGCGGCCGGTGCCGGAGATGGTGCCGCCGGTGCCGACCCCGGCCACGAAGTGCGTGATCCGGCCGCCGGTCTGCTCCCACAGCTCCGGACCGGTTGTCTCGTAGTGCGAGCGCGGGTTCGCCGGGTTGGCGTACTGGTTGGGCTTCCACGCGCCCGGGATCTCCCGGGCCAGCCGGTCCGACACGTTGTAGTAGGAGCGGGGGTCCTCCGGGGCGACCGCCGTCGGGCAGACCACCACCTCGGCCCCGTACGCCCGGAGCACGTTCTGCTTGTCCTCGCTGACCTTGTCAGGGCAGACGAAGACGCACCGGTAGCCGCGCGTCTGGGCCACCAGGGCCAGCCCGACGCCGGTGTTTCCACTGGTCGGCTCGACGATGGTGCCGCCGGGCCGGAGCAACCCGGCCCGCTCGGCCTCCTCGACCATCCGCAGCGCGATGCGGTCCTTGACCGAACCGCCCGGGTTGAAGTACTCGACCTTGGCGAGCACGGTCGCCGAGATGCCGGCGGTCACCTGCCTGAGTCGGACCAGCGGGGTGTCACCGATCAGCTCGATGACGTTGTCGTAGTAGCGCACGACGTTGTGCCCTTCTCGGTGCTCGCCGGCCGAACGGCACTGGCCGGGCACAGGGTCGGTGCTGGTGGCGTGCGGTCGGGGCGAAGGATGGTGGGTTCTCCCGCCAGCGTACGTGCCGCCGCACCGGCCCGTGGGCGGGGATCCCGGCCCGGGCAGACGACGGGCCCTTCCGGGCGGGCCTTCAGTGCACCACCCGCCCGGGGATGACGGAGGCCCGCTGGGCTTCCCAGGCGAGGAAGCGCTCGGTCTCGGCGAGTACCGCACCGGCCAGCCAGGTCACCATGACCGCGTCGTCGGCCAGACCGAAGAGCAGCAGGGTGAGCTCCGGCAGCAGGTCGACCGGGGAGAGCACGTACGCGGTCGCGGCGGTCATCAGGGCGAGCCGCAGCCCGCCGTCGTACTCACCGCGGGCGGTGGCGGCGATCATGCGGGGCAGGGCGGCGATCCGCCGGCCCAGCGACGGTCCACCCCGGGAACCGGCGGTCAGTGCCCGGAACAGCGCCCTGAAGGCGGCGGTTCGGCGAAGTGTCTTGGTGGCCATGTCGGCACCCTCCTCTGGATTCATGATGCATCCGAACGCAACCGACCGCTCGTCGAGGAATGCCGGCCGGCCGAGAAATTCGGGCGGAGACGGAGATACGTCGAAAAATCGGCGATGAACCGGCGCTGGCCGGGTATCCCGGCCACCGCCGGTGCAGGCGGAACGCTGACAGCGCGGCGCCGGTGACCGGGTTAATCTCGAAGGTCGCGAGAGTACGGCGTGACAGGCGGGGGGCCTTGATGAGTCCGGCCGGATCGATACGGCGGCAGCGGTCGCGGCAGCGGAACCCGGTGTCGCGGTGGCAGCCGCGCGGATCGGCGTGGCGGCACCGAACGGTGTGGCAGCAGCCCGTGGTCTGGCCCGGGGAGTCCGCCGGGCGGGAGCGGCCGACCTGGTCGGTCGCCCGGCGGGTGGCGAAGGCGACGGCCCTGGGGGTGGGGCTGACCGCGCTCACCACCGCCGCCGGGTACGGGCTGCTGCTCGGGCAGGCCAGGCAGGCCCGTCGGGTGATCCCACTCGCCGAGGCCCCACCGCCGCGCGGCGACGGCGTCTACGGTGCCAAGTTCCCGGGCGAGCCGATCACGATGGTGGTCCTCGGTGACTCCTCCGCCGCCGGCTACGGGGTGCACCGGCCCCGGGAGACGCCCGGGGCGCTACTCGCCACCGGCACCTCCCGCCGGTTGCGCCGGCCGGTCCGGCTGTACCGGTTCGCCGTGGTCGGCTGCCTCTCCGCGGGGCTGCGCCCGCAGGTCGACGCGGCGCTGGAGCGCCAGCCGGACGTGGCGGTGATCCTGATCGGCGGCAACGACGTGACCAACCGCACCCCACCCGCGGTGGCGGTCCGCTATCTCGTCGAGGCGGTACGCGACCTGCGGGCGGCCGGCGCTCAGGTGGTGGTCGGCACCTGTCCCGACCTCGGCGCGATCCAGCCGATCAAGCCGCCGTTGCGCTGGCTGGCCCGGCGCTGGAGCCGGCAACTCGCCGCCGCGCAGACCGTGGCGGTGGTCGAGGCCGGTGGCCTGACGGTCTCCCTGGGCGACCTGCTCGGTCCCCGGTTCGCCGCCGAACCGACCCGGATGTTCGCCTGGGACCACTTCCATCCCTCCGCCGAGGGGTACGCGATCGCGGCGGCCGCCCTGCTGCCGACCGTACTGGCGGCGCTCGGTGCCGGTACCGAGCGTCGGCCGTCGCTCGTCGGCGACCAGGGCGTACGGTCGCTGCCGGCGGCGGCCCACGAGGCGGCCCGGCATGCCGGTACCGAGGTGCGGGGTGTCCGGGTCGGCGGTCGCGAGCACGGCCCGGGCGGGCGGTGGGCACAGCTGCGCCGTCGTGGGGCCTGGTTCGGCCACCCCCGGACGGGAGAGACTGGGGGCCCACCGGAGACACCGGCACCGCTGGACGAGGCGACGACCTCCACAGTAGAGGAACGGGCATGACGGGACTCGACGCGACGAGCGGCACGGCGACGTACGGGATGACGACCCGGATCGCCCGGGGGGCCGCGGTCACGCTGCTCGCCGGTGCGGTCGGCGGGATGGTGCTCCTGGCCGGTGAGGCGTTCGTGGCCCGCAACCGGCGGTACGCCCGTCCGGAGTTGGGCCTGGCGCTGCGCTCCACGGTCGGCCGGGCCGGCACGCCGCCGCTGCGCCTGGTCCTGATCGGCGACTCGGCCGCGCTGGGGGTGGGGGTGGACCGGGCCGAGGACACGGTCGGCGGCCAACTCGCCCGGCTGCTCTCGGAAGGGGCCGGGCAGGGCGGCGTCGGGCAGGGCGGCGTCGGTGAGCGCCAGGTCCGGCTCTCCAGCGTCGGTGTCTCCGGCTCCCGCTCCACCGACCTGGCGACCCAGGTGGCCCGGGCACTGCTCGGCGAGCGCCCGGACGTCGCGGTGATCCTGGTCGGCGCGAACGACGTGATGGGGTTGCGCCGGCCGGCCGAGGCGGCGGCGTACCTCGGCGCGGCGGTGCGCCGGCTGCGCGGCGCCGGGGTCCGGGTGGTGGTCGGCACCTGTCCCGATCTCGGCGCGGTCCGGGCCATCGCCCCGCCGCTGCGCCAGGTGGCCGGCTGGCTGGGCCGGCAGACCGCCCGGGCGCAGGCCGTCGCCGTGCTGGAGGCCGGCGGCACGGTGGTGGACCTCGCCGCCGAGACGGGTGCGGTGTTCCGGGCCGACGCCGGAACGCTCTGCCACGACGGTTACCACCCCTCGGCCGACGGCTACCGGGTCTGGGCGCACGCCCTGCTCCCCGCCGTGGCCCGGGCCGCCGCCGGGACCCGGCAGCGGTAGTCGCGCCCGCCGAGCGCGCTCCGGCGGCCGACAGTGGTCCGATCCGCCCGGGCCGGCGGTGGTCCGATCCGCCCGGGCCGGCGGTGCCGAACGGCTGCGGACCGCCGGTGAACTCAGGTGGCGACGGCGACCGCCTGCCGGATCGTCTCGGGCTGTTCGAGCGCTCGCAGCATGCAGTGCGCGACGTCGGCGCGCGGCACGGTGAGCCCGCCCCGCACGCTCCGCCCGTACGCGGTGCGGTAGACGCCGGTCAGCGGCTTGTCGGTGAGCCGGGGCGGCCGTACGACGGTCCAGTCCAGATCGCTGTTCCGAAGGAGTTCCTCCATCACCGCAAGGTCGGCGTAGGGCTTTCGAAGAACGGTCTTGAGGATCGGACTCAGCAGGTACCGCAGCAGGGGTGCCTCGCCCGGGTCCGGGGGCGGTTTCGGGCGACCCGGAGCGGCGATGGTGGAGAGCGGGGCGGCGCTCACCACGACGATCCGACGTACGCCCCGGGCCCGCATCGCGGTGACGATCTCCCCGGTGCCTTGGGAGGCGACCCCGCTCTCCGCCATCGACCGGGGGCCGAGGCCGGACAGCACGGCGTCCGCCCCGTCGACGGCGTCGGCCAGCGCGGCCGGATCGGGGTCGGTCAGGTCGGCCCGGACCAGCCGCGGCCCGGCGGGCTCGCCGACGAGACTCGCCGGACTCCGTACCACCGCTGTCACGTCGTGGCCGGCGGCGACGGCCTGCCGGAGCAGGTGTCGGCCGATTCCGCCGCTGGCCGCGAAGATCGTTAGTTTCATGTCGCTCCCGCTGTAAGTAAGTGTTCACTTACCAGTAGAGTAGTGAGTACTCGCCACCTGTCAAGCGAGTCGACCCACCACCTGCGAGCACCGACGGAACGAGGGCGATGACCAGCAGAGGCCGAGGCGAGGCGACCCGGGAGCGCATCCTGGCCGCCGCCTCCACGGTGATCCGGGAGCGCGGCCTGGCGCACACCACGACCAAGGAGATCGCCAGAGTCGCCGGCTACTCCGAGGCCACCCTCTACAAGCACTTCACCGGCAAGGAGGACCTCTTCCTCGCCGTACTGCGGATCCGACTCGCCCCGTTCATCGGGCTGATGGTCCAGTTGCCGGACCAGGCCGGCAGCGGCAGCGTTCCGGCCCGGCTGACCGAGCTCGGCCACGAGATGCTCCGGGTCTACGAGGAGTCGGCACAGCTCGCCATGGCACTCTTCGCCGAACCGGTGCTGCTCGACCGGCAGCGCGAACTGTTCCGGCAGACCGGCGCCGGCCCACAGCACGCGAACACCGTCCTCGCCGACTACCTCCGACGGGAGCGGGAGCGGGGCCGGATCGCGCCGACGGCGGACCCGGTCGCACTGGCCAATCTCTTCCTCGGGGCCTGCTTCTACCGGGCCTTCCTGGTCGCCTTCCTCGGCCCGGCCGGCGACCAGCTCCTCGACCACGATCCCGACCGGTTCGTCCGGGAACTGGTCGCGGCGATGCCGTACCCGGCCGCCGGTGCCTCCGGAGCCGCAGCGGGTTAACGTTGGTTCATGTCGACCGCGTCCCCCCGCGATGCCGTTATCGTCGCGACCGCCCGCTCCCCCATCGGCCGGGCCCACAAGGGTTCCCTGCGCGAGCTGCGCCCGGACGACCTGGCCGCGACCATCGTGCAGGCCGCCCTGAACAAGATCCCGCAGCTCGACCCGGCCCAGATCGACGATCTCTATCTCGGGTGCGGGCTGCCCGGCGGCGAGCAGGGCTTCAACCTGGCCCGGGTGGTGACCACGCTGCTCGGCCTGGACACGGTGCCCGGGGCCACCCTCACCCGGTACTGCGCCTCCTCGTTGCAGACCACCCGGATGGCGTTCCACGCCATCCGGGCCGGCGAGGGTGACGTCTTCGTCTCGGCCGGGGTGGAGTGCGTCTCCCGGTACGTCCGGGGCAACTCCGACGCCCTGCCGCCGGAGGCACAGGCGCTCGTCGGCGGCGGCTGGCAGAACCCGAGGTTCGACGCGGCCCGGGCCCGCTCCGCCGCCCGTGGCGAGGCCGGCGCACCGGTCTGGACCGACCCCCGGCTCGACGGTGGACTGCCGGACATCTACCTGGCGATGGGCCAGACCGCCGAGAACCTCGCCCAGGTGTACGACGTGACCCGGGCCGACATGGACGAGTTCGGCGTACGCAGCCAGAACCTCGCGGAGAAGGCCATCGCCGACGGCTTCTGGGCCCGGGAGATCACCCCGGTCACCCTGCCGTCCGGCGAGTGGGTCGACTCCGACGACGGACCCCGCCCGGGTGTGACCCTGGAGGGCGTGGCCGGCCTGAAGCCGGTCTTCCGCCCCGACGGCCGGATCACCGCCGGCAACTGCTGCCCGCTCAACGACGGCGCGGCGGCGGTGATCATCATGAGTGCGGAACGCGCCCGTGAACTGGAGATCACCCCGCTGGCCCGGATCGTCTCCACCGGGGTGACCGCGCTCTCTCCGGAGATCATGGGACTCGGTCCGGTCGAGGCGTCCCGGCAGGCGTTGCGACGTGCCGGGATGACCATCGACGACGTCGACCTGGTCGAGATCAACGAGGCGTTCGCCGCCCAGGTGATCCCGTCGTACCGACAGCTCGACATCCCGCTGGAGAAGCTCAACGTGATGGGCGGGGCGATCGCGGTCGGGCACCCGTTCGGGATGACCGGCGCCCGGATCACCGGAACGCTGCTCAACGCCCTGGACTGGCACGACCGGACCGTCGGGCTGGAGACCATGTGCGTCGGTGGCGGCCAGGGCATGGCGATGGTGCTGGAGCGGCTGAGCTGAGCCACCCGCCGGGCCCGGACTCGGCTACCGGTCCGGACTCGGCTACCGGCCCGGCAACGGCCCGGCAGGGCGGGGCGACGGCCGGCGCGGACCGGACGGCAGCCGGGGCAGGGCGACAGCCGGGGCAGGGCGACGGCCGGCGCGGGCAGGGCGGCAGCGGTCGACGATCAGAGCGCCCGTCGGGCGGTCGCCACCTCGTCGGCCGCGCCGGCCAGCACCGGCGCCGGCGGGCCCGCGGCCACCAGGTCCGCCACCACCACCCGGAGCTGGTCGGGCAGAGCCAGGTCGTTCTCCAACCGGGGTACCGGCCGCCGGGACTCCCCGGCCGCGTCTGCGGCCAGGTCGGCCAGGTGCTGGACGAGCCGGTGCACCAGGTCGGCCGGGATCGGCCCGCCGGACGGGCTCGGTGCCGCCCAGCGCGGCTGGGTCCAGTGCCCCACCTGGCGGACCAGCAGATCGAGCTGGTGGACCAGCGACTCGGCCGGGCTGGCGGGTTCGGCGGTGTTCACCTGCGATCACCTCCTTCCAGGGCCGGGCTCGGGGTGCGGTCCGGGCCACGGGTCCCCGGATCCCCGCCATGAGGCAGCGTTGACGCGGCGAGCTTACGGGTCGGCTCAGCGCCGTACGTAGCTGAGCAGCCGGAGGATCTGCCAGTAGAGGAAGACCAGGCCGACCAGGATCCCGAACGCGCAGAACCAGGCGTACCGGGCCGGCAGGCCGTCCCGGACTCCCCGCTCCACCAGGTCGAAGTCGAGGATGAAGGTGAGCGCGCCGACGGTGATGCATACCAGCGCGAAGACGTACGGCAACCAGCCGACCTCGCTGCCGGTGCTGTAGACCACCAGTGCCTCCCGGCCGGCGATCAGGTAGACGGCGAGGTTGACCAGGCTCAGCACCACCACCCCGATCAGCGCCCCGACCACCAGCCGGGCGAACCGGGGGGTGGCACGGAGCACGCCCAGCCCGTAGAGCACCGCCATCCCGGCGAAGACCCCGAAGGTGCCGACGACGGCCTGCACCACGATGCCGGGATAGACCGCCTCGAAGCCCCGGCTGGCGACGCCCAGCAGCACCCCCTGGAGCACCGCGTACCCGCCGACCAGGACCGGGTTGGTGACCCGACGGAACGAGATCACCAGGGCCAGTACCAGTCCGGCAAGCGCCGAGCCGAGCGCTGCCGGTGCGGCCCAGCCGTCGGTCACGTACGTCCAGGCGACCGCGCCGGTGGCGCCGGTGAGCAGCAGCAGACCGACGGTCCGCAGCACCACGTCGTCGACGGTCATCGGCCGGACGGCCGGGTCGGCGCCGAGGACCCGGTGTTCGACCCGGGCGGCGTCGTCCAGCCGGGTCAGTACCGGATTTCCACTTCGCACGCCCGATGCTAACAAAGCAGACATTTTCGTTCGCCGCGAACCGGCCCGGGTAACGACGGACGCCCGCCCCCGGAAGTCGGGAACGGGCGTCGCGAGATTGGCCGGCGCGCGGGCGCGCCGGTCAGGGACGAGGTCAGTCGTCGCCCTGGAAGTAGCTCAACAGCCGCAGGATCTCGATGTAGAGCCAGATCAGGCTGACCAGGATGCCGAAGGCGGCCGTCCAGGAGTAGCGGCGCGGCAGGCCCATCCGCACGCCCTCCTCGACCTCGTGGAAGCTGAGGATGAAGCTGAGCGAGGCGATCACGATGCAGATCAGGCTGAACCCGATGGCGATCGGGCCACCGTCGCGCAGCCCGGTGTTGACGCCGAAGAGCATCAGCACGAAGTTGATCAGCATGACCGCGAAGACGCCCATGATGGCCGCGATCACGCCCCGGACGAACTTCGGCGTCGCCCGGATGGCCTTGGCCTTGTAGAGCCCCGCCATCAGGAAGAAGACGCCGAAGGTGGCGATCACCGCCTGGAGGACGATGCCGTCGTAGCCGGCGATGGTCTCGAAGTACTTGCTGACCATGCCGACGAAGACGCCCTCGACGACGGCGTAGGTGACGACCAGCGCGGGATTGGCGATCCGGCTGAACGAGATCACCAGGCCGAGCACCAGCCCGACGACGGCGGCCCCGATCCAGGCCGCACCGATCGCCCTGTCCGGCACGAGCACCCAGGCCAGCGCGGCGGAGAGCCCGGTGATGCCGAGCAGAGTGACCGTCTTGACGACGACGTCATCGATGGACATCGGCGTCACGGCGGGTGGCGCGGCCGGGTAGCCCGCGTCCGTCGGGTAGGGCTGCCCGTAGCCGGGCTGTCCGTATGCGCCGGCCGGGGTGTAACCCGCGGCCCGCTCCCGCTCGGCCGCCTGACCGAGTCGGGCCAGCACCGGATTGGACGTCTTCACGTTGTCAAGCCTCCTGGAAAGGTCGGTGCACCATGCCCGTGCCCTGTCCAGGGTAATGGTCCCCGGCGACCTTGTGGAGATCCAGGTCACCCGGCCACCCGGTCGCGGGGGCGGTCGGTCGGCAGCACGGATGGTGCCCGGGGCGGGGGTCGAACCCGCACGCCTTGCGGCAGCCGCTTTTAAGGCGGCCGTGTCTGCCTTTCCACCACCCGGGCAGGCGTCGAACTTCCTCGGTCCTGGTGCCTGCCACGGTAGCGGGTGCAGCCCCGCCCGGCGCACCCCGTTCCGGGATCGGCACTAGAGTCAGGGCCGTGACTAGTACAGCCCGTGCGGCCCAGGACGCCGACCCCGGCCGGGCCACCCCCGGGTACGGGTCCGACCCGCCCCGGACCCGGGCCGCCCGGATGCGGGATGCACTCCGTCGCAGCTATCCGGATCTGGCCGTCAGTCTGTGCTTCGTGCTCGCGGCGGGCTGGCTCAGCTACGGACTCTGGCTGGACCCGGACACCCGGACCCTCGCACTCAACCCCGAGGACCAGATCCTCATCGAGTGGTTCATGGCCAACGACACCCGCATCCTGCTGGGCGATTTCACCCTGGTCAGCGACAGGCTCAACGCGCCGGATGGCTTCAACATGATGGCCAACGCCACCATGATCGTGCCGGGTCTGCTGCTGATGCCGGTCACCCTGCTGTTCGGTGCGGCCACCACGTTCGCGGTCCTCATCACCGGCAACCTGGCGGCCACCTCGATCGGCTGGTACTTCCTCTACACCCGCACGCTGCGGGCCCGCCGCGTCCCGGCGATCGTCGGCGCCGCGTTCTGCGGATTCGCCCCGGGGATGGTCTCCCAGTCCAACAGCCATCCGCACATGACGGCGCAGTGGCTCGTCCCGGCACTGGTCTGGTGCGTGGTGCGGATGGCCCAACTGGCCGATCCCGCTCGGCCGGAGGGTGCGGCACGGGACAACCGCCGGCTACTCGGCCTGGCGGTGCTGCTCGCCGCACTGGTCTGCACCCAGGTCTTCGTCGGCGAGGAGGTCCTGTTCCTGACCGCCGGGGCACTCGCGCTGACCACCGTCGGGTGGGCCGTCGCGGCACCCCGCCACGCATTGCCGGTACTCCCCCGTCTCGGCGGGGCTCTCCTGGTCAGCGCGGCTCTGTCGATCGTCGTGCTGGCGTACCCGCTCTGGGTGCAGTTCTACGGTCGGCAGAGCATCCCGAACGGCATCTTCAGCCCCGACTACTTCTCGGCCGACCTGGCCAGCTACCCGGCGATCTCTCCGCTCTCCCTGCTCGGCTCCTCCGAGGCGAGCCGGTTGAGCACCGGGCCGGCCGAATACAACACCTTCCTCGGGCTGCCCCTGCTGTTGGTCACCGTGGCGCTCGCCTGGTGGCTGCGGCGGCATCCGCTGGTCATCCCGATGATGTTCACCGGTCTGCTCTGCGCCTGGCTCTCCCTCGGCCCGCGGGTGGTGCTGGACGGCAGCCGTACGGGGATCTGGGCGCCGTACTCGCTGCTGCGGGACAAGCCGGTCATCGAGGGCGCGCTGCCGATGCGGTTCGCCCTGGTGCTGATACCGGTGATCGCCACCCTGCTGGTGCTGGCGCTGGACCGGGCCAGCACCGCCCCGCTCGGTGCGATCCGCATCGCCGTACCGGCGGCGGTGGCCGTCGCGCTGATCCCGACCGTGCCCGCGCCGCTGCCCACCGTCGACCGCGAGCCGGTGCCGACCTTCATCAGCGCCGGACACTGGCGCGACTGCGTACCACCCGACGGTGTGCTGGTGCCGGTGCCGCTGCCCACGCCGAAGGAGCCGGAGAAGATGCGCTGGGCCGCCGCCGCCAACGCGGAGTTCCGGTTGCCTGAGGGATTCTTCATCGCCCCGTACGCGGCCGGCGGGAAGGCGTCGATGGGCACGTTCAAACAGCCCACCTCGGCGCTGCTCAGCAAGGTCGCCGCATCCGGCCAGGTGCCCGCGGTCACCGAGGCCGAGCGCGCGCAGGCAGCCAGGGACGTGGCGTTCTGGGATGCGTCCTGCATCGTGCTGGCCCAGTCGGAGCCGAAGGCGTCAGCGCTGCACCAGACCCTTGAGATGCTCTACGGCCCGGCGACCTCTGCCGCCGACGTCTGGATCTGGCGGTTCTGACCTGGCCCACCGCTCTGACCCCGCCCACCGGCCGGCCCCCCGGACGGTGGGCGGCCGGTAAAGCACGAGCCGAGCCGTTCGACTACTCCGCCGGGGTCTCGGCGACGGCGAAGACGGACTGCCCGAACGGTACCCGGATCCGCCCCTCCACCCGGCGTAGCACCGGCACGCACCACCGGTCGTAGATCTTCAGCGGCAGGCCCTCCCGCGGCTCCCCGTTCAGCGCCTTGACCAGCAGCATCCAGCCGAGCAGCCCGATCGAGTTGACGTACGTCACCTTGACCGGCCGCAGCCCGGCCCGGCGCAGGGTCGCGGTCATGGTGGGAACCCGGTATCGCCGGAAGTGACCGATCTTCCGGTCGAAGTTGCTCATCGCCTGCTCGAAGGCCGGCACGATCAGGACGATGCGTCCGCCCGGCCGGACAAGCCGGGCGAAGTCACGCAGGGCCGCCACGTCGTCCTCGATGTGCTCCAGGACGTTGAGTGCGATGACGGCGGAGTGGTCCGCGCTCTCCCGGATCGGTACGGTGAGTTCCCGGACCCGCACCGTGGGATGTCCGTCGAACCGCTCCCGCAACCGCACCAGCCGCCCCGGGTCCGCCTCGGAGGCGGTCATCTTGCGGCCGTCGGCCGCCCAGATCGCGGCAGCCTCACCGAGGCCGGAACCGATCTCGAGGGGGTCGTCGCCGAGCCACGGCTCCGACAGCGCGAGAAGCCACCGGTTGTGGTTGACCGCGGACCGGAGGTCTTCGAGTACCGCCGACTGCAGGACCGTCGCCTCCGCCAGCGTCGCGGGTGCCCGCAGTTCGCCCGCGACGCTCACCTGACGGAACCGGCAGCGGGCCCGGTCACGACCACCGGGGCGATTGTTCCCTCCTGGAAGCTGACGAAGCGATTGGGCGGCACGGTCGACTCCTCGTCCTCACGCAGCAAGGAGGGACAGGATATCCACGTCCGGCGCATTCGACCACCCGAGGCCGGCCGGCCGCCGGTTACCGTCCCGGCCGACGGCCCGGACGTGGCCGGGCACAGCCTGACGTGCCGGGCTCAGACCCGGGGGTCGACCCTGGTCAAGCTGTCGCTCCGCGGCCGGACATCCCGGGCAGTCGCCGTGCTCGCCTCGACGAACTCCTCCCGGGGATCGTGCAACTGGCCCAGTGCGACCACCTCACGACGGAGGACGAAGGCCAGGGTCCAGTCCACGACCACCCGCACCTTGCGGTTCAGCGACGGGATCCGGCTCATGTGGTACGTCCGGTGCATGAACCAGGCCAGCAACCCCGTGAGCTTGATTCCGTAGACCTGGGCGACACCCTTGTGCAGGCCGAGACTTGCCACACTTCCGGCGTGCTTGTGCTTGTACTCGACCGGCTGCCGCCCCCGGATCACCGCCCGGATGTTGTCCGCCATCCGGACCGCCTGCCGCACCGCGTGCTGGGCACTCGGCGAGCAGTACGTTCCGGGCGGGCCGGTCAGGTCCGGCACCGCCGCGCAGTCACCGGCGCTCCACGCCCCGTCGACGACCCGGTCGCCGTCGACCACCTGGAGGGTGGGCAGGCAGGTGACCCGGCCCCGGTCGTCCCGGGGCAGGTCGGTCTGGGCCAACATCGGCGACGCCCTCACCCCGGCGGTCCAGACGATGGTGTCGGCCCGGAAGCTGTCCCCGTCGGAGAGCCGGACCAGACCGTCCACACAGGACTCCAGCCGGGTTTCCAGCCGGATGTCCATCTTCCGCTTCAGCAACTGCGCGACCGTGTACGCGCCCATGTCCCGGTCGACCTCGGGCAGCACCCGCAGGGTCGCCTCGACGAGTACCCAGCGCATGTCGTCGGGCTTCAGCTCCGGGTAGTACTTCATGGCGTCCCGGGCCATGTCCTCCATCTCGGCCAACGCCTCGATGCCGGCGTAGCCGCCGCCGACGAAGACGAAGGTCAGCGCGCAGCGCCGGACGTCCGGGTCGGTGGTGGCCGCCGCCACGTCCAACCGGTCCAGCACGTGGTTACGCAGGTAGATCGCCTCACCGATGGTCTTGAAACCGATGCCCTGCTCGGCCAGCCCGGGAATGGGCAGGGTACGGGAGACCGAGCCGGGCGCCACCACGATGTGGTCGTAGCCGATCTCCCTGGCCGGGCCGATGATCGGCTGCACCAGGGCGGTCTTCCGGTCGTGCTCGATCCGGGTGACGGTGCCGGAGACGACGGTGCAGCGACGCAGTTCGCGCCGGAGCGGCACCACGGCGTGTCGGGGGGAGATGTTGCCGGCCGCCGCCTCGGGCAGGAAGGGTTGGTACGTCATGTGGGGCTGAGGGTCGACGACGATGACCTCGGCCTCCCAGGACCGGAGCTTCTTCGACAGGCGCAGGGCCGCGTACAGGCCGACGTGACCGGCGCCCACCACAAGGATCCGCTGCGGATTCACGCCTCTATCCTTCCTCGGCCCGGCTCCGGATGCTGGCCAGATGCCCCTTCTGTGACTGACGACGCCAGGTGACCCCGGTTACCCCAGTTTGCGCCGCTCGTGCCGCCGGGGCTGGCCGAACGCCGGGAAACCGGCCGCCACCCACGGCGGACGCGCCGGGAAAACTGCCGCCACCCACGGCGGACGCGCCGGGAAAACTGCCGCTACCTCCGGCGGAACAGCCAGCCGAGCAGCGCGGCGGCACAGACGGCCAGGGCGAGCCCGCCGAGCAGCGCGACGACGAAACTCTGCTCGCCGAACCGGCCGTCCATCGCCAGCAGCGGCATCGAGAGCACCGCCGAGGCAAGCGCGACCCCGAGCGCCCTGGCCACCCAGCGGGCCAGCACCTCGGGGGCGACCACCGCGTCGTACGACAGCAGGGCGGCGAGCGCCGCGAGGGTGTGGGTGAGGTAGAGGAAGGTGGCCAGGGCGAGCAGCCGCCACAGCTCCACCCGCTGGTCGTACCAGCCGGTGGCCGCCACCCAGGCGCCGACCGCGGCCAGCAGCACCAGGGTGGGCCAGTTCCGCCGGGGCGCCACCGCGGGCGCCAGCGCCGCCACCGCCAGCAGGCCGAGCAGCCGGGGATCGGACGGCCGGGACGGGTACGCCAGCAGCAGCGTCAGCAGCGCGCAGCCGAAGACACCGACCCGGACCAGCAGCGGCACCAGGGTGATCCGGGCGATCGCGGCGTAGAGCTCCCTGATCCGGCTCACCACGGCGGCTCTCCGTTCGACATGCCGGCCCTCACCGCAGCGCCGGCCGGGGTGCGGAGGCGAGCCGGGCGACGTCCCGGAGCACCAGGTCGAGGCTGCCGGCACCGGCCCAGGTCACCACCGGCACCCCGTGCTCGCGGAGCTGCCCGATCGTGATGTCCCGATCCAACCGCCAGAGCCGGTGCGCCACCTCGGTCCACTGCCCCCGCTTCGGCGGCGCGGCCGCCTGCGGCAGGGTGTCCACCGCCACCACGAACCGGCCGGACCGGGCCAGCCGGGCCAGCATCGCCGCCGACCGGGGGTCCACCAGCGGGGTGAGCACCACCACCAGGGCGTTGGAGGAGAGCAGTTGCGGGCCGAAGACCTGGTCGTACGGCTCGTGCGGGGACTGTTCGACCCGGACGTCGAGCAACCACTCCAGCAGCGTCAGGTACTGCCGCCGGCCGGTCGCCGGACGGAGTCGACGGGCCGACGGGCCGTACTCCAGCAGCGAGACCCGGTCGCCACGGTGCAGGTAGTGCTCGGCGATCGCGGCGGCGGCCCGGACGCAGGTGTCCAGCACCGAGGCGCTGCCCCGGATCCCGCCGGACCGGCCGGCCTCGGCCAGCACGTCGAGCAGCAGCACCACCTCGGCGTCCCGGTCGGAGAGCATCGCCGCCACGTGCAGTTGCCGGGCCCGCAGCGAGACCCGCCAGTCGATCCGGCGCAGCCGGTCACCCGGCCCGAAGATGCGTACCCCGGCCAGCTCACCGCCCTCGCCCGGGCGCCGGGACCGGTGCCCGCCGACCAGGCCGGCGGCCCGGGGCATCGCCTCGTCCGCGTCGAACGGCTCGGTGACCGGATAGACCGGCACCGGGCGGGCCTCGCTGGGCACCGTCTGGCTGGCCAGCAGTCCGTCGCAGGCGATCGCCCGCACCGCCGCCGGCCCGAGCGAGTGCCGGCCCCAACGCAGCGTCGCGCCCCGCAGCTCCAGGTCGGCGACGGTGCCGGCCGGCACGGTGAAGCCGTAGGGGCGGTCGGTGGCGTCCCGCCGGCCGGGCCGGGGCGGGGCGTCGGAGGCGTCCTCGGAATCCTCCGGGCCGGCCCCGTCGGGCGCGAACCGGACCTCGTCGATCCGCAGCCAGGACGAGACCACGGTACGGACCAGCACCAGGTCGTAGCCGACGTCGTCGGGGTTGCCGACGCTGATCCCGCCGACCAGCGCGCCCCCCTCCACCAGGTTGGTGTCGTCGGCCTCGATCCCGATCTCCGGCGGCAGCACCGGGCGGCGGCGCAGCGCGTAGGCGGTGCCGAGCGCGAACGGTGCGGCCAACACCACCAAGTCGATCCGGCCGAGCAGCGCGCCGGCCACCAGGAAGAGCCCGGTGAGCAGCACCGCCCGGCCGAGTGCCCGGGTCGGGACCCAGTCCGCCGGGGCCTCCCCGGACGACGGCGCCGTGGCCGGGGCGGCCGCCCGCTGCCCGGGCACGGCGGGTCGCAGGGTCGGTCCGGAGGAACTCACGGCTAGCGCGCCCCGGCCGCGTAGCTGGGCAGCGCACCGCTGGCCGGTGCGGGCGTGGTTTCCAGCACCTCGTTGACCACGAATGACGGATCGACCCGGCGCAGCCACATCTCCGGCCGCAGTGTGATCCGGTGCGCCAGCACCGGCACCGCCACCGCCTTGACGTCCTCCGGGATCACGTAGTCGCGGCCGGCGAACGCGGCGATCGCCCGGGCCAGCAGCAGCAGCGCGAGCGAGCCGCGCGGCGAGGCGCCGACGAGTACCGAGGCGTGCTCCCGGGTCGCGGCGGTCAGCGAGACGATGTATCGGCCGATCGAGTCCTCCACCACCACGTTCTCCAGGGCCGCCTGCATCGCCCGGAGCACCTCGGCGTTCACCACCGGTTTCAGCTCCGCCTCCTCCTGGCGGCGGGCCATCCGGCGGCGGAGTACGTCCCACTCCTCCTCGTGGCCCGGATAGCCGAACGAGACCCGGAGCAGGAACCGGTCGAGCTGCGCCTCCGGCAGCGGATAGGTGCCCTCGTACTCGATCGGGTTGGCGGTGGCGATCACGTGGAACGGCGGGTCCAGCCGGTAGGTGACACCCTCCACCGAGACCTGCTTCTCCTGCATCGCCTCCAGCAGCGCCGCCTGGGTCTTCGGCGGCGTACGGTTGATCTCGTCCGCGAGCAGCAGGTTGGTGAAGACGGGCCCGGCCCGGAAGCTGAAGTCGGCGGTCCGCTGGTCGTACAGGAACGAACCGGTGACATCGGCGGGGAGCAGGTCGGGGGTGAACTGCAACCGCCGGAAGTCGAGCCCGAGCGCCTGGGCGAAGGAGCGGGCGGTCAGCGTCTTGCCGAGCCCCGGCAGGTCCTCCAGCAGTACGTGCCCGCCGGCCAGGATCCCGGCGAGCACCAGTTCCAGGGCGTCGCGCTTGCCCACCACCACCGTGCCGACCTGGTCCAGTACGGCCTGTGCCAGCCGACCGACGTCGAGGGTGCTGACCTGGTCCGCTTCTTTCATTGCTTCTCCAATTGGGCGACGATCGCCGCGAGGTCGCGCGGCGACGGGGTGCGCTTGGGAGGCGTGTCGAGAAAGTTCCACAGTGGCTCGCCGAGCAGCGCACGGGCCCGGTCCGGGTCGCTGGCCCGGGTGACGCCGTGCCGCTGCCGGAGCAGTTCGTCGACGAGTTCGCCCAGCACCGGCAGCACCGCCCGGGCGAACCGCTCCGGCTGCCCCTGCGACCAGGTGAGCTTGGCTTCCCAACGATGCACCGAGCTGCCCAGGGCGTCCCGGACGCTCCAGTCGTAGCTGCCGTCCTCCTCGCCCCGGTCGGCGGGGCGACGCAGCCGCACCGGGACCGGTGGTGGCGGGGCGAGGGCCCGGGCGAGCCGGCGCAGCAGCAGCACGGCGAGGAAGCCGGCGAAGACGGCGACGGCGGAGAGACCGACCCCGGCCATGCGCAGCCCGAGGACGACCGCCGCGGCAAGCCCGGCCGCGGCCAGTACGAGCCGCAGCCAGCCGCCTATGCCGGCGCGCGGGCGGGCGGTCGTCGGCCGCTGCTGCTCCTCCTCGTCCTGGAGCAGGTCGAAGATGCTGGTGCTGGAGCCGCTCACCGCTGCCCGCCCTCGGCCGTCGCCCGCTCGCCGTCCCCGCCCAGCCGGTCGCCTCCGGAGGTGAGTTCGGTACGCAGCCGGCGCAGCGCGGTCAGCGCCTGGGTCCGCATCCGCTCGTCGACGGTGTGCGTGGCGTACCGGGCCTCGCGGTAGACGTCGGCGAACGCGGCCAGCACGTCGGCGCTGACCGGCCGGCCGGCGCCGAGCAGCCGGGTCACCAGGTCGGTCGGGGTGTCCCCGGGCCGCCGTTGCACCCCGGCCACGGCGGCGGCCTGCTCCAGCCGTACCCAGCAGGCGATCACCGCCCGCCGCGGGTCGGCGTCGCTGTCGGAGAGGTCGACCAGGCCGGCGTCGAGCGCCGCGACCACCTCCTCCGCGGTCTGCTCGGCGCTGCGGAGCTTGCGGGCGCCGGGGCGGGCCAGCCCTCGGCGGCGGCGCAGCAGGTCCCGGGCCAGCGCCCAGACCAGCGCGGCCAGCACCGCCACCACCACGGCGCCGCAGAGCAGGGTGCCGAGATACGGCACCCAGTGCGGAAGGTAGTCGCCGGGCTGGCCGGGTGCGGCGCTGCGGGCCGGCTGCTCCGCGCCGGTGGGCGGGAGTGGCTGTTCGAACGTCGGCACGATGTCGGCCGGCGGTTGGACCCGGGTGAATCCGATCGACGAGTGCGCGGCGGCGAGCGCGGCCAGCGCCAGCAGCCCGGCGACCGCCGCCAGCGGCCACAGCGTCCGGAGCAGACCAGCGGTGAGGCCGGGCCGGGGCGGGTGCGGTGCCGGGCGGGCACGACCGGAGTGCCCGTCGGTCATCGCACCGCCTCCCTGAGCCGTCTAGCCGTCCTCGTCCAGCCCGGCCAGGCGCCGCGCCCGGGTGAACACCTCGTCCAGCATCGTCGGTGTGAGCCGCCCGGTAAAGGTGTTCTGCTGGCTGACGTGGTAACAGCCGAGCACCTGTGGAACGGCCTCGCCTCCGGACCAGTGTGCCCCATGCCCGAACGTCGGTCGCGGGGTGGGCGGTCGCACGCCGTACACCTGGCGGAGCACCGGCCACCACGCCGCCCAGGCGAACGCGCCGAGCGTGACCACGACGCGCAGGCTGGGTTTGATCAGGTCGAACTCCCGGTGCAGCCAGGGTGCGCAGGTGTCCCGCTCCGCCGGGGTGGGCTTGTTGTCCGGCGGCGCGCAGCGGACCGCGGCGGCGATCCGGGTGTGTCGCAGCGCGAGGCCGTCGTCGGCGGCGACGCTGGTCGGCTGGTTGGCCAGACCGGCCCGGTGCAGCGCGGCGAAGAGCACGTCGCCGGAGCGGTCACCGGTGAAGATCCGCCCGGTCCGGTTGCCGCCGTGCGCGGCGGGCGCCAGCCCGAGGATGGCGATCCGGGCGTCCGGGACGCCGAAGCCGGGGACCGGGCGACCCCAGTACTCCTGGTGCCGGAAGGCGGCCCGGCGGACGGCGGCGACCTCCTCCCGCCAGGCGACCAGCCGGGGACAGGCGAAGCAGTCGGCGACGGCGCCGTCCAGCTCGGCCAGGTCGCCCGCCCGAGGTGCGCGGGCGACCACGTCGCCGGGGGTACGCGACCGCAGGCTGGCCCGGTCGGGTCGGCGCGGTTCAGCCAAGTCGGGTCCGGAAGAGTTCGAGGGTACGGGCCCAGGCGCTGGACGCCGCCTGCTGGTCGAAGACCTCGGGCCGGTCGTCGTTGAAGAACGCGTGCCGGGTGCCGGGGTAGTCGTGGGCGGTGCATTCGCCACCGGCGGCCTCGATCGCCCGCCGGGCCGCCTTGACCCCGTCGGCGGCCGAGGTGCCGTCCTCCTCCGAGCAGTGGATCACGGCGGCCTTGCCGGTGTAGTTGGACCACTCCGGGCGCATCCGCTCCCAGGGCAGCACCGGGTAGAAGCCCACGGTCGCGACGATCCGGTCGGAGAGCGTCGCCGACCAGAGCGCGAGGCTGCCACCGGCGCAGAAGCCGACGGCACCGACCTTGTCCCCACCGGCCTCGGGCCGCTCTGCCAGGTAGTCGGCGGCGCCGGCGATGTCCCGGGCCGCCTGGTCCATGGCCAGCCCCATCAACAGCTTGCCGGCCTGGTCGGGCTCGGTGGTGGAGGCGCCGTGGTAGAGGTCGGGGGCGAGCGCCACGAAGCCGGCTTCGGCGAACCGGTCGGCGACGGATGTGATGTGCGGCACCAGTCCCCACCACTCCTGGATGACGATGACGGCCGGACCGGTCGCGCCGCCCGCCGGCAGCGCCAGGTAGCCCTCGCTGGTCCCCCCGTTACTCCGGTAACTCACCATCTCGCCCATCGGTGGCCCTCCTGTCGGTCAGTCATCGTTGGCTGGTCGCACAGTTTTACCCACCCAAAGTCCGGAGCTCCGGGTATTGCATTACGGGTGTTCGGGTAGCCTGCCACGCCCGGCACAGGGGACGGAAGCCAACAGCGACGTGGCGTACACCTCCTGTTGCACAGGTGTACGCCACGTCGTCGACCGCCTCCCGGGGGAGCGGGTTCGCGGCCTACTCGGTCTTCGCGGCCTAGTCGGTCTCCGCGGTCTAGTCGGTCGGAGTGGGCGTCGGCGACTGCCCGCCGCTCGGGGTGACCGACGGCGCGGCGCCGCCGGGGGTGGCCGACGGCTCCGCCGAAGCCGTCGGCTCTGCAGCCGTCGGCTCTGCAGCGGGCGGCTCCGGAGCGGGCGGCTCCGGAGCGGGCGAGGGGGTCGGTCCGAACCGGAACGGTGCACCCTGCGGGCAGTACGGGTACGGCTGCCGGATCGGGTCAACGTAGTCCGGGCCGGGCACGATCCGTTCCCGCGCCTCCGCACACCACGGGTGGCCCAGCCGGATCGGCTCACCGTTCTGGTCGAAGAGGCGTACCCCCTCCAGCAGCCGGCCCTGGCTGTCGTAGACGTAGACGTCCTGCACTCCGGAGTACTGGTCGGTGTAGACGTGCTCGTAGGGCATCGTGTTGCCGCCACTGCCGACCCGGCTGTCAAGCTCGGCGAAGCCGGCCAGACCGAAGAGGACCAGCAGGACCGCGCCCAGGTTGAGGACCAACCTCGGGCGCGGACCCATCCGGTCGGTACGCCGACCGAGCCAGACCGAGGCGGTGATGGTCGCGGCGAGCAGCAGCAGCGCGGCCAGGCTGCTGCCGCCGAGCCGGGGCAGCAGTCCGAACGAGGTTCCGGTCAGCAGCACGGTGATCAGCATCGCGGCGAGGTAGCCGCGCAGGATCCACCAGGCGGGGCGGAGCAGCCGGAGGAAGTCGCTGAGCCGGGCATAGCCGAGGACCGGGCCGAGCCGGGTGTCGGCGGCACGGATCCGCTCCCGGCCCCTGCGGACCGCCGCGCCGATCCGCTGGTCCAGGTTGGCGGCGCTGGCCGGCGGGCGGACCCCGGCGGCGGTACGCAGCTCCATCGCGTACGCCTCGGGCGGGCCGAGCCGCTCGTAGAGTGACCCCTCCGCCTCGGCGGCCACCTCGGTCAGGTGCTCGGGCAGGTCTTCGAGCAGCTCGTTGCGGACCGGCGGCGGCAGGTCGGCCAGCGCCTCGCGGACCTGCCCGACGTACCGGGCGATCTCCTGCTCGGTGCCGGTCATGCCGCCATCCCCTCGTCGTCGAGCAGCGTGTCCATCGTGGTGGCGAAGGAACGCCAGACCTTACCGGAGCGGCGGAGCTGGTCCCGCCCCGCCGGGTTGAGCGCGTAGTACTTGCGGTGCGGGCCCGATTCGCTGGGCACCACGTAGGTGGTGAGCAGGCCGGCCTGGAAGAGCCGGCGCAACGTGCCGTAGACCGAGGCGTCGCCGATCTCCTCGAGCCCTGCGGTGCGAAGCCGGCGCATGATGTCGTAGCCGTAGCCGTCCTCGTCCTTCAGCACGGCCAGGACCGCGAGATCCAGCACGCCTTTGAGCAACTGGGTCGTGTCCACGCGGCGATACTACTGTCCAATGCGCAGTACCGTCAACGCGGCAGTAGCGTGGCGGTGGCGCGGCCCGCCGGCGCGGGGCGACGCACCGGGCGCCAGGTGGCGACCAGGGCTGCGGCAAGCAGCAGTTCGGCGATGTCGCCGCCGTAGTACATGAGCTCCGCGCCGGTTCGCACCTCGGAGACGGGGGCGGCGATGTGGACCCAGTAGCCGCCGTAGATCAGTTGCGAGACGACGGCGTGCAGGGCGATTCCGCACCCCAGGTAGACCAGACGGGTACGGACGCCGGGCCGGGCGGGTGCGGGATCGGGCCCCGCGACGACATGGGCGAACAGGCAGCCGGCGAGCAGGAAGTGCAGATGCAGCAGCCGGTGCCCGGCCGGATGACTCGCCGTGGCGTTGTACAGCGGGGTGAAGTACAGCGGCACGAGACTGCCGGTGGAGAGCAGCCAGGCGATCGCCGGATGGCTCAACACCCGGGCCGGACGGCTGTGCAGGACGGCGGTCAGCCGCCTGCCGTGGCTCGCGGGCAGCGTACGCAGCAGCAGAGTGACCGGGGCACCGAGCACCAGGGCGAGCGGGGCGTACATGCCGACCAGCAGGTGCGCGACCATGTGACCACGGAAGTCGGTGTGCGCGAGCGAGGCGATCGGCGGCAGCAGCCCGGCCGCCAGCAGGAGCAGCCCGGCGCCGAAGCTGAGAGTGCGCCACCGGCTCCAGCCCCGTGCCGGGTTGCGCCGCCGTGCCCGGTGGGCCAGGTAGAGGTACAGGCCGGCACAGAGCAGCAGGGCGACGGCCGGCAGCACCACCCCGAGCGCACCGCTGCCCGCCCCATGCTCCGGCATGTGGTGGGTGTCATGGTCCATCAGGCGTTCCGGTCCGCCCGCCGGTCGCCGGGTACCGCGGGCTCGAAGGAACGTCCGCCGCGCTGGAGCAGCCATCCGCCGGCGACGAGCAGCGCGCCGAGGACGAGGAAGACGATGTCCCACCAGAGCTGGTCCGGGCCGGGATAGACGTGGTGGATGCCGAGGATGTGGTGGTCGAGGATGCCTTCGACGAGGTTGAACAGGCCCCAGCCGACCAGGATCCAGCCCCACAGGACGCGGGAGGTCCAGACCCGGCGGCGCTCACGCGTGACCCGGGAGTAGAGGATGGCCAGCCCGATCAGCACCGCCAGCCAGCACACGGCGTGGAAGATCCCGTCCCACACCGTGTTCATCTCCAGCCCGGGCACGGTCTTCGGGTCGTAGTACCGCACCCCGATGTTGTCGGTGTCGGTGCTGCTGAGCAGGTGGTGCCATTGCAGGATCTGGTGCAGCAGGATGCCGTCGACGAATCCGCCGAGCCCCACCCCGAGCACGATCCCCGGCAACCTGAGGCTGGCCGGCGCGGCACCGGCCCGTACGTCGTCCGCGGTGGTCGTCATCGATCCTCTCCTCCACTTTCCCCGCCCGGGTACCCGGACAAGGCGGAAGTAACCCTGTGGAAGACGCTGTTTCCCCCCGTTCAGGGGGTGCGCGGACGACGAAGCCCTCCCGCCGGTTCCGGCGGAAGGGCTTCGCGGTGCTCGGAGCGGTGCTCCGGGGTGCGGGTCAGTGCATGGCGACCGGGACGGGCATCTCGGCCTGCTCCGGCGAGGTGGGCTCGATCCGCTTGCGCGGCAGCAGCAGCGCCGGGATGACACAGAGGACGATCAACACCAGTGCGATGACGTACGTCTGGCCGAAGGCGTCGGCCAGCGACGCCTGCCCCTGGGCGAGCACCTCCGGCGGCACCGCCTCGCGCGGCACCTGCCCCTGGGTGACCGCGCTGTACGCGGTGGCCGCCTGGCTCTCCAGCACCCGGTTGGTGAGGATCACGGACATCACGGCGGTGCCGATCGACCCGGCGGTCTGCTGGACGATGTTCATCATCGTGGAGCCCCGGGCGACCTGCTGGTGGGTGAGGCTGGCCATCGCCGCCGACATCATCGGCATCATGGTCATGCCCATCCCCATGCCCATCACGAACAGACCCCCGAGGAGCAGCCAGTACGAGCTGTCGGCGGTGATCTGGGTGAACGGGGAGAGCCCGAGCGCGATCAGCACGATACCGCCGAGCACCAGCTTGCCCGGGCCGATCCGGTCGGTCAGCCGGCCGGCGATCGGCATGGTGAGCATCGCGCCGATGCCCTGCGGGGCCAGCAGCAGGCCGGCGTTGAGGGTGTCCTCGCCGCGTACCTGGAGGAAGTAGCTGGGCAGCAGCAGCATCGCACCCATGAACGCCACCGTGAACAGGGTCATCGTGACGACCGAGATGGTGAGGTTGCGGTTCTTGAACAGCCCGAGGTCGATCAGCGGGTGGTGCTTGCGCAGCGCGTGGAGGACGAACGCGAGGATCAGGACCAGGCCGATAATCGCCGGGACCAGCACCTTGGCGGCGGCCACGGTGCCGGCCTCCGGGATGGAGGAGACCCCGTAGAGGAACAGCGCGAGACCCGGCGAGAGCAGCAGCATGCCGAGGAAGTCGAACGACTCGGAGGGCTGCGGCTCGTCCTTGGGCAGCACCCGCAGCGCGAAGAGGAAGGCGACGATGCCGACCGGCACGTTGATCAGGAAGATCCAGTGCCAGGAGGCCGCGTCGATCAGCCAGCCGCCGAGGATCGGGCCGCCGATCGGACCGAGCAGCATCGGTACGCCGAGCACGGCCATCACCCGGCCGATCCGCTGCGGGCCGGCGGCCCGGGTCATGATCGTCATACCGAGCGGCATCAGCATGCCGCCGCCGAGACCCTGTAGAGCCCGGAAGAGGATCAGCGGCCCGATGTCCCAGGCCACGCTGCACAGTGCCGAACCACCGAGGAACAGCACCAGGGACATCAGGTAGAGGCGCTTGGTGCCGAACCGGTCGGCGGCCCAGCCGGTGATCGGGATCACGGTGGCCAGGGCCAGGGTGTACGCCGTCATCGTCCAGGCGACGGTGGCGTAGCTGGCGTCGAACTCGCGCTGGAAGGTGGGGAGCGCGACGCTGACGACGGTGACGTCGAGGATGGACATGATGGCGCCGAGCACCACCACCCCGGCGACCTTCAGGACGCCGGGATCGAGCTTGTCGCTCCCGGCGTCAGGTTGGACGGCCACGGACATGCGGCCAGCTCCTTTCCCCCGTAGACATAAAGTTCGGCCGACACTAACAGTTCGCCCACAGCGAAGTATTCTGGGGCCGGTACTTCCCTGATAGCCTCCGCTCACCGTGGAGGCGCGACCGCGTTGCGGCCGACCGGTGCTGCCGTCTCGTTGCTCTGGAGGAACCGATGGGTGCCCGGGACGATCTCATCGCCCAGATCATGGGCACGCAACGAGAAATGCAGCACCTGTTCGCCAACGACCCGGCGAACCCGCTGTTCACGCTGCATCTGACGTTGCCGCAGCTCAAGGCGCTGCTGGTGCTCTCGGCACACGGCAGCATCGCCGGCCAGGAACTCAGCACGGCGCTGGGCGTGAGTCTGGCCACCATGACCGGGATGGTGGACCGGCTGGTCGGGCAGGGCCTGGTCACCCGCCGCGAAGACCCGCACGACCGCCGGGTACGCCGAATCGCGCTGAGCGGGCAGGGCCGCGACCTGGTCGACCGGTTCGTCACGGCCGGTGCCGAGAAGATGCGCCGGGTCCTCGACCGGCTCACCGACGACGAGCTGCGCACCGTCGCACAGTGCGGCGAACTGTTGGTCAACGCCATCGCCAAGGACCCCGTCGGCAAGGACCCCGGGTCGCCCGGGGGCGGCTGCGTCGCGTTCCGGGTCGGTTAGGCATCACGGCCCTGCCAGGTCGTCACACAGACCTCGTTGCCCTCGACGTCGGCGAGGACCCAGAAAGCGGGAGCCGAGGCCGCGGAGACGAGCCGACCGCCGGCGGCCAGCGCGGCCTCGATCCGCCGGGCCGCCTCGTCGTGCGGGACGCAGACATCCAGGTGGATGCGATTGCGCTGCGGTCGCGGCTGATCCATCTGCTGGAACCAGACCGCCGGGCCCTGCCCGACCGGATCGACGACCGCATCCTCCGGGCCACCGGCACCGGCCTCGTCGGTGTAGCCCAGCACCGCTTTCCAGAACGGCCGCACCGCCGTGATGTCCAGCGCGTCGATCGCGATCTCCAGAAGCTGGACGGATCGCACCGCACCGCTGGCGATCCCGGGCTCCGTCCGCAGCCCGACCTCGCGAACGGCGGCGGAGACCCGACCCGCGAGGTCGACGTCGCGAGCGGTCACCGCCTCCCGGGCCCGCGACTGCAGACCGAGGACGACCCGCTCGGGCCGGATGTCAACGCGCAGGTGCCCGTCGGCGTCGCTGCCGCACACCGCGATCACCCGCGCGGCCACCTCGGCCGCCTGGGCCAGCGACCCGACCACGACCGACGTCTGCAACGTGCCCAGCAGGAACCGCCACCCCCGGTCACCGACCGCGTCCGAGGCCTGCTGTCGAGTCAAGATCCGGTCCATGCCCACATGCTCGCAGCCACCACCGACAATCCCGCACGGCACCGGCCGGGCGGTCACGTTCCGTACTCCTGTCGGAACTCCTGTCGGAAACGTTCGGTACTCCTACCGGAAACGGTCGGTACTCCTGCTGGGAAATGGTCTCACTGCCGGAGAATGGCCGCACCGTTCGACAGGCAATGCTCCGGCCTGATCCCGGGCGGGACCCGGCCGAGGTGGCGGCTCGAACAGCCGCCGGCCCCGAGTGGCCATCGGAGGTAACCGTCGGCAGTCCCGCGCCGCGAGATCCCCCACGGACGTCGGATCACCCTCGATACTGATCGGATGCCGCATCGCACGCCCGACATCGACGTACCGGATCTCACCGGCAGGCTCGCGGTGGTGACCGGGGCGAACAGTGGGATCGGGTTCGGCGTCACCCATCGGCTCGCCCGGGCCGGCGCCGAGGTGGTCCTCGCGGTACGCGACCAGGCCAAGGGCGACCGGGCCATCGCCGAGATCCGCACCGACGTGCCGGAGGCGACGCTGCGGCTACAGCATCTCGACCTGGCCTCGCTGGCCAGCGTGGCGGCGCTCGGCGCGGAGCTGACCGGGCAGGGGCGGCCGGTCGACATCCTGGTCAACAACGCCGGGATCATGGCGCCGCGCCGCCGGGCGCTCACCGAGGACGGGTACGAACTCCAGTTCGCCACCAACTATCTCGGACACTTCGCCCTGACCGGTCACCTGCTCCCGCTGCTGCGTGCCGCCGGTGCCGGCCGGGTGGTGTCGATCAGCAGCCTGATGAGCCGGATCGGGCGGTTCGACTTCGACAATCTCCAGGGTGAGCGCCACTACCAGCCGGTGCGCGCGTACGGGCTCTCCAAGCTCGCCATGCTGGTCTTCGCCCGGGAGCTCCAACGACGCACCGACGCCGCCGGGTGGGGCATCCTCAGCAACGCGGCGCATCCGGGCGCCACCATCACCAACCTTCAGGTGACCGGGCCGACCCACGGCGGGCGCTCGCTGCGGCTCAACCGGGTCCGGAACCGGCTGCTCTACCTGGCACCCCTGGTGTGGCAGGAGATCCCGGCCGGCGCCCTGCCCGCGGTCTATGCCGCGACCAGCCCGGCCGCCGAGGGTGCCGGATACTACGGCCCGGACGGCTTCGCGGAACTACGCGGCGGCCCCGCCCTCGCCAGGCTCCCCGCCAGCGCCCTGGACGACGCGGCTGCCGCCCACCTCTGGACGCTGTCGGAACAACTCACCGGCGTGCACTACCCCAACCCCTGATGACGGGCACTATTTCCGGGAAAGAGTGCCTTCCGACGGCTTGGAAACCACTCTTTCCCGGAAGTTGTGTCGACCTTGCGGTCAGCGGGTGGGACTGCGGCGGCGGAGCGCGGCGCGCAGCTCGGTGACGATGCCGTCGAAGTCGTCGCGCAGGCGCTGGGCGGTGACGTGCAGGACCAGCCAGTCGCTGCCGAGGAGGCGGTTGAGTCGCTGCCGGTCGCGGTGGAACTGTGCCGAGTCGTTGTGCCAGAGTCCGTCGTACTCGACCGCGACCCTGACGTCCGGCCAGGCCAGGTCGACCCGGGCCACGAACCCTCGCCGGTCCTGGACGACGTACTGGGTCTCCGGCCGGGGTACTCCGGCGAGAACCAGCCGGACCCGGAGCCGGGACTCCTGCGGGGACTCGCTACCGGGATCGACCAGGTCGACGACGCGGAGCATGAGTCGCCACCCTCGGTCGCCGGTGCGGCGCAGGGCATGGTCCCGCAGTTCCGGGGTGGTGACGATCCGGCGGGCGAGAAACTGGTCGACCAGCGCGACGGCCTCGACGAGATCGACCCAGCGTGCCAGGTCCCAGCAGGTGCGCTTCGGGGTCGTCACCGGAATCCCCTGTCTGGCGAGGACGTCGTCGGGCGCCAGGTCCACGGTGTGCACCCGGAGCCCGGCCATCGGACCGAACCGGATATTGGACGGCACCACCACCTCGACCGGCGTGTCCTGCTCGGTGAGGTTCGTGACGCCGTACAGCACGGCCATGGGCGACGGCCTGCGAGCCACGAAAGATGCGCCCGCGCAGCTGCGGCGGGCGTCGAGCCGCTCTGGACATCCCGACAGGCTGACCAATCCCACCCACCCCCGCGACCCCCACCCAACCCCCTGTGCACAACCCCCTCCCCTGTGGACAAGCGAAGAGCCCGCCCTACTTCTGGGAAAGAGTGGCCTCGCCAGCGGTGAAGGGCACTACTTCCGGGAAATAGCCTCGTTCCGAAGCGTTACAGGGTCTCCACGAGGGAGTATGCGATGCCGTCGAGGATGTCCCGCTCGCTGGCGATCACCGAGGTCATCCCGGCCCGCTCCATGATGATCCTGAGCACCAGGGCACCGGCCCCGATCACGTCGGCCCGGCCCGGGTGCATCACCGGGATGGTCAACCGCTCCGCCGACGACCGGGCCAGCAGGTCGGCGGTCACCTTCACCACGTCGTCGTACGGGACACGGGCGTGGTGGATCCGGTCGGGGCGGTACTCCGGCAGGCCCAGCGCGATCCCGGCGACCGTGGTCACCGAGCCGGCCAGCCCGATCAGGGTGGCCGCGGCCCGACCCGGCACCGCCGCCAGCGCCCGGTCCACCACCTCGGTGATATCCGCCTCGGCCGCCGCCAACTGCTCCGGCGTCGGCGGATCGTCGTGCAGGTGCCGCTCGGTCATCCGGACGCAGCCGATGTCCACCGACACCGCCGCGTCCACCGCTGCCGAACCGCCACCGGCCGGCCGCCCGCCGACGACGAACTCGGTCGAGCCGCCGCCGATGTCGACCACCAGGTACGGCCCCCGGACGTCGTCGCCGAGTCCGCGTACGGCGCCGGTGAAGGAGAGCCGGGCCTCCTCCTCGCCGGTCACCACCTCCGGCTCGACGCCGAGCGTGTCCACCACCATCGACCGGAACTCGCCCGCGTTGGAGGCGTCCCGGGAGGCGGAGGTGGCGCACATGCGGATCCGGGACACACCCAGTGACTCGATCCGGGTGGAGAACCGGACCAGCGCCTGCCGGGTCCGGTCCAGCGCCTCCGCCGACAGCCGGCCGGTCCGGTCGAGATCCTGGCCGAGCCGGACGATCTCCATCCGCCGGACCACCTCGGCCAGCTCGGCCTCCGGCCCGGCGGACGGGTCCGGCAGGTCGGCCACGAGCAGCCGGATCGAGTTCGTGCCGCAGTCGATCGCAGCCACCCGGTTCGTCACGATCTTCACCCTACGTCGTCCTTCACCCTACGTCGTCGCCAGTCGCGGCGACACGGCGTCCGCGCCGGAGTCGTCCACGCCTGATCGGAGTGGTCAGAGTCTGAGCAGCATCCGGCTGTTGCCGAGGGTGTTCGGCTTGACCCGTTCCAGGCCGAGGAACTCGGCGACACCCTCGTCGTAGGAGCGGAGCAACTGCTCGTAGACCACCTGCGGCACCGGCGCCCCGTCGATCTCGACGAAACCGAAGGCGGCGAAGAACCGGGTCTCGAAGGTGAGTACGAAGACCCGGGTGACGCCCAGTTCCCGGGCGGTGGTCAGCAGCTCCGCCACGATCCGCTGGCCGATCTTGCGCCCCCGGTGTTCCGGGTGCACCGCCACCGTCCGAATCTCGGCGAGGTCCTCCCACATCACGTGCAGGGCACCGCAGCCGATCACCCTTTCGTCCGCCGGATCGACCGCGACCCAGAACTCCTGGACATCCTCGTAGAGCGTGACGGTGGCCTTGCTGAGCAGCCGCCGCTCCGGGCTGTAGGTGTCGATCAGCTCCCGGATCCCGCGAATGTCGGCGGTCCGGGCCCGCCGGATGACCAGCTCGGCCGGGACCGGCGCCGCTTCGCCGCCGGTCATCCGGGCGGCTCCGCCGAGCGGGCCGAGGGCACCGGTTCGACGCACGGGCCGTCGGCCCACCACTGTTCGAGCAGCTCCAGCACCTCGTCGCCGAACGGGTTGACGCCGGGGCCGGCGGCCAGCGCGTGCCCGAGGTGCACGTGCAGGCACTTCACCCGGCCCGGCATGCCGCCGGCCGAGGTCCCGTCGATCTCCGGCACGGTGCCGATCGCCTCCCGCCGGGCCAGGTAGTCCCGGTGCGCCGCCAGATAGCGCTCGGCCAGCTCAGGGTCGGTGCCCAGCCGCTCCTGCATCTGACGCATCAGCCCGGCGGACTCCAGCCGGCTGCACCCGGCCACCGCCCGGGGACAGGTCAGGTAGAAGAGGGTGGGGAAGGGCGTGCCGTCGGCGAGCCGTGGGGTGGTCTCCACCACGTCGGGCTGGCCGCACGGGCAGCGGTGCGCGATCGCCCGGGTGCCGCGCGGCGTCCGGCCGAGCTGGGCGGCGACGGCTGCCAGGTCCGCCTCGGTGGCCGGCTCCCGCACGGGTGCCGGCACACCGGCCACCGCCGGCTCCGCGCCGGCACGACCGGCCACCGCCGGCTCCGCGCCGGCACGACCAGCCACCGCCGGCTCCGCGCCGGCACGACCGACCGCACCGGGTACGCCGGCCGGTGGGGAACCGCTCACCGGCCCGCCCTGTCCGGCTCGTTGGCGGCCTGGACGCTGGACCAGAGGGTGTCGTACCACGGCTCGGGGGCCCGTTCGGTCGTCTTCGGGTCGACTCCGGCGTCCCGGGCGGCCCCCCGGTGGTCGGTGAGCACCACCAGCGGCGCCTCTCCGGGCACCACCATGAAGAACCGCTCCCTCGCCTGGATCTTCACGTACTCCGGGTCGTCCCAGAGCGCCGCCTCCTCGGTCAGGTCACCGATGAGTTCCCGCTGCGCCTGCTGGGCCGCCTCGATCCGGGCGATGTCGGACTGCTGGTTGAGGTAGACCCGCACCGGATAGGTGTACGCGAGCGCCAGCGCCACCAGCACCCCGGCGAGGACGGTCGCCCGACCGGTGTAGCGCCGGGGGTGCTGGGCGTACGTCCGCTTCACGGCCCGGGCCGCGACGGTCCGGCGGGCCGCCGCGGGCCGGCTGCCCGAGCGGGAGCCGTCGGCGGCCCGGCCGGTGCCGGAGGACCGGGTCGAGGCGGATCGGCTGGCTCCGGAGGCCCTGGCCTGGCCCTGGCGTGGCTCGACTCGGGACCCCGGATCCCGACCCGAGCCACGGCTGGTCCTGGGCGTACCGGACCGGCCGGCACGATCCGGTCGTCGAGCCGGGCCCTGCCCGCTCGGCGTACGGCGTTGCGTCATCGCCGTCGCACCCCTCCCCCGAAGGCTGACCCGTCAGTTCGAACGGTAGCGCGGGAACGCGCCGGTGCCGGCGTACCGCGCCGCGTCGGCCAGCTCTTCCTCGATCCGGAGCAGCTGGTTGTACTTCGCGACCCGGTCGGAGCGGGCCGGCGCACCGGTCTTGATCTGGCCACAGCCGGTGGCCACCGCCAGGTCGGCGATGGTGGTGTCCTCGGTCTCACCGGAGCGGTGGCTCATCATGCACTTGAAGCCGGCCCGGTGCGCCATGTCGACCGCTTCGAAGGTCTCGGTCAGCGAACCGATCTGGTTCACCTTTACCAGTACGGCGTTCGCGGTCCGCTCCGCGATGCCCCGGGCGATCCGCTGCGGGTTGGTGACGAAGAGGTCGTCGCCGACGATCTGGATCCGGTCGCCGAGCGAGGCGGTCAGCCCGGCCCAGCCGGACCAGTCGTCCTCGGAGAGCGGGTCCTCGATGGAGACGATCGGGTACTCGTCGGCCAGCTTGTGGTAATAGGCGGTCATCTCGTCCGCCGTCTTGGTGCCGCCCTCGAAGGTGTAGACCCCGTCGGAGAAGAACTCGGTGGCGGCCACGTCGAGCGCGAAGACGATGTCGGTGCCGAGCCGGTAGCCGGCCTTCTCGACCGCCTCGGCGATCAGGTCGAGCGCGGTGGAGTTGGTCGGCAGGTCGGGGGCGAAGCCGCCCTCGTCGCCGAGGCCGGTGGCCAGGCCCTTCTTCTTCAGCACCGACTTGAGCGCGTGGTAGACCTCGGCGCCCGAGCGCAGCGCCTCGCGGAAGGAGGGCGCGCCGATCGGGGCGATCATGAACTCCTGGACGTCGACGTTGGAGTCGGCGTGCGCGCCACCGTTGAGGATGTTCATCATCGGCACCGGCAGCAGGTGCGCGTGCGGTCCGCCCAGGTAGCGGAAGAGGCTCAGCTCGGCGCTGTTCGCCGCCGCCTTCGCCACCGCCAGCGAGACGCCGAGGATGGCGTTGGCGCCCAGCTCGGACTTGTCGTCGGTGCCGTCGATGTCGAGCATCTTCTGGTCGATCAGCCGCTGCTCGCTGGCCTCGTAGCCGATGAGCTGGTCGACGATCCGGTCCTCGATGTTGGCGACGGCCTTCTCCACGCCCTTGCCGTTGTAGCGGTCGGAGTCGCCGTCGCGCAGCTCGATCGCCTCGAAGGCTCCGGTGGACGCGCCGGACGGCACCGCGGCGCGGGCGACCGTACCGTCGTCCAGCCCGACCTCGACCTCGACGGTCGGGTTGCCGCGCGAGTCGAGAATCTCCCGGGCGACGATTCCCTCGATGGTGGCCACTGTCCTGCTCCTCAAGAATTGAAGTCGATCCATCGATAGTCGATGGATCGACTATCGATGGCGGTCCGTCCCCGTCGCGGCGGTGCGGCGCAGGCTTCCGCAGGGAGCCTATCGGTCGGGCCCGGGGCGCCGGGCGCTGGCTCCGCCCCCGGCGCCGACCGCGAACCACTGCGACATTTGCGGATTTCCTTCACAGTACGTGGGAACCGGTTTGCGCGCGCTTGACCCGATCGTGAAGGCTGTGGGCCATGCCGGCTGTGTCGATCTCACTCCGGGTGCTCGCGGGGGCGATCATCTCCGTACTGGCGGTCTCCGGGTGCCAGGCCCTGGACGACGCCGGGCGGGTGATCGGGCGAGCTGACCTGGTCAACGACCTGGCCGCCCGGCTGGATCGGTCCACCGAGTTGACCTACTCGGCCGATTACCAGCTCACGGGCGGCCGGAGCGCCTCGATCTCGCAGTCGCAGGACCCGTTGCGCGCGGCGTACACCTATCCCGGCGGCAAGCTGACGGTCACCACCGACGCCACCACGGCCTGCGACACCAGCACGAAGAAGCCGACGTGCACCCTGACCGCGCCTCCACCGGCGAACGCCAAGCCGTCGATCACGATCTTCACGGACATGAACAAACGCGGTCTGGTCACCCCGCCGGTGGTGATCGGCCTGCTCACCGCCGCCGCGCTCGACCCGGACGCGACGATCCGGCAGTACGACACCACCGTCGCCGGCCGGCACGCCACCTGTGTGGAGGTGGGCCAGCTCAGCGACGCCCCGGCGACCGGCTTCGACGCGTGCATCACCGACGAGGGCGCGTTGGGCAGCTTCACCGGCACGGTCGACGACACCGATGTCGAGGTGGCGCTGAGCCGCTACCGCGAGGCGGTGGAGAGCAGCGCCTTCGACCTGCCCGCCGGTGCCGGGGTCGTCGACCGGCGCCCGGAGGCGGGCCAGTCGCCCACCTGACGAGGACTCCGGTCGAGGTCGGGCGAGGGCTCCGGTCGAGGTCGGGCGGGGGCTCCTGCGGAGAGTCGAGGTCGGGCGAGGGCTCCGGTGGAGGTCAGGCGAGGTCGTACTCGTCCAGGCCGAGCAGCGCGGGCAGGTGGCGCGGCGCCGGGGAGCCGTGCGCAAGCATCGCGTCGTGCCACTGCCGTACCGGCACCCCGGCCGGCCGGCGCGCGGCGACCCCGGCGACCTGGTGGTAGCCGACGAAATAGGTGGAGAGCTGGGTCGAGGTGAGCAGGGCACGGCGCCACTTGCCGGCCGCCTCGCCCTCCTCCTGGAAGCCCCGCCCGGTCATCAGCGCCAGCGCGTCGGACTCGGAGAGCTCCTCGCAGTGCGTCAACTGGTCCAGGATCGCGTTGATCGTCATCCGTAGCTGCATCTTGAGCTGCTGCAACCGCACCGCCAGGCCACCGAAGCCGCGCGCGACCATCGCCTCCTCGGCGTAGACCGCCCAGCCCTCGATGAACGTCCCCGAACGGCCGAGCGCCCTGGCGCGGCTGCTGCCCCGGTAGCGCCGGGCGTGCGCCAGCTGGAGGAAGTGCCCCGGCACCGCCTCGTGGGCGGTGAGGTTGCGGATCATGTGGTCGTTGTACTCCCGGAAGAACGACTCCACCCGGGCCGCCGACCAGTCCGACGGGGTCGGCGCGATGCAGTAGTACGTCGGCATCGTGGCGGACTCCAGCGGCCCGGGCGCGTCGCAGTAGGCGACCGCGACCCCCCGGTCGTGCTCCGGCATCTCCCTGATCACGCAGGGGTCGTCGACCAGCGACACCAGGTCGGTGTCGGCGACGAAGTCGCGCGCCTCCTGCAGGGTCGTCCGGGCCAGCGGCACCACCGAGGAGTTGTCCGGGCGCTCGTCGCCGAGCAGGGCCAGCGCCTGGCGTACCGTCTCGTCCGAGGCCGGGCCGCCGACCAGTTCGACCGCGGCCGCCCGGATCTGCTCGGTGACCCGCTCCAGGTTGGCCCAGGCCGAGTCGAGCACCTGCCGGGCACCGAGCTCGGTGTCCAGGGTGTGCCAGAGCCGGGCCTCCCAGAGCCGCCGCCCCAGCCGGGGGTCCCGGCCCGGCCCGGGGTCGTCGCGCAGCCCGGAGCGGAGCCGGTCCGCGAAGCCGGCCAGCTCGCGGGCTGCCGCCCGGGCGACCGGCTCGACCGTGCCGCGCAACCCGGGCACCTCGGCCAGCAGTGCCGGCACCTGGGCCCGGACCAGGGCCGCCGCGCCCTCGAACTGCCCGGCGGCGGTCTCGGCGTGGATCCGGGGCACGTCCCGGAGCACGGCCCGCGCCGTGGCCAGCGCGTCCGGTACGGCGGCCAGCCGCCCGGCCAGGCTGCCCAGCCGTACGTCGGCCGGGGCGAACGGGCGGGCGACCAGCGCGTACAGCAGCGGTCCGGGGTTGTGCACCAGGGGGTTCCACTCGTGCGACCGCACCTCGGTCAGCTCGAAGATCCCCCGGTCGACCAGTGCGGTGAGTACGGCGTGGTCGACCCGTTCCGGAACGTCCAGCTCTTCGGCGTCGACCTCGGAGAGCGCGTGCGCGGCGTCCCGCAGCATCGCCACCCGGCCGGCCACCGCGTCGGCGGAGCGGTCCGGCAACCGGTCGTCGAGACCGTGCACGCCGACCGAGAGGGCCAGTTCGGGATCGCTCGCCAGGAGCGCGTCGACGATCCGTTCGGCGAGCGGGACAAATGGTGGCATGGGGAAAACCTAGACGGCCGACGTTCCGCCCGTCGGCCGGCATATCGGCAGCCCGCTCCCGGAACCGGCGGCCCCGACCCTAATGGTCCTGTCACAACGCCTCGGTTTGGCCCTGCCTCATGGACCAATCACGCCGTAGCGTTGCTCCGGTGCAGGTCTCGAACCCCGTCGCGGTGCTGCTCTGCGTCGGCGGGATGGTGCTGGTCGGCAGCTCCGTCTCGCTCAGTCAACTGGTCCTCGACTATCCACACCTGACCGGCCAGGCCGCCCGGTACGGGCTGGCCGCCGCCGTACTGTTCGCCCTGGTCCACCGCTTTCCCGGACTGCTGGCCGGCGGCACGCCCCCGCCCGGCCGGCCGAACCGGCGGGAGCTGGTCGTGCTGACCACCCTCGCGCTGACCGGGATGGCCGGGTTCAACGCCTGCATCCTGGTCGCGCTGCCGCACGCCGACCCGGCCGTGGTGGGGACCTTCATCGGCGCCGCACCGCTCGGGCTCGCCCTGCTCGGCCCGCTCACCGCCGGCCGGCGACCGACGCTCCGGCTGGTCGGGGCGGCCGGGATCGTGGTCGCCGGTACCGCACTGGTCCAGGGCAGCGGCCGGGCCGACGCGGTCGGCATCCTCGCCTCGCTCGGTGCGTTCGGCGGCGAGATCGCGTTCTCGCTGCTCGCCGCCGCCGTACTCCCCCGACTCGGGCCGGTACGGGTCGCGGCGTACAGCTGCGCACTGGCCGTACCGCTGCTGCTGGCGGCGGCGATCCCGGCGGGTGAACTGGCCCGGTGGCGGGCGCCCACCGCGACCGAGACCGCGACGTTCGGCTATCTGGCGGCGATGATGACCGTGGTGGCCTTCCTCGCCTGGTTCACCGGGCTGCGCCAGCTCGGGGTGGACCGGGCCGGGGTGCTCGTCGGGCTGATGCCGGTCGCCACCCTGCTCACCGCCGCCGTCCAGGCCGGTCGACCGCCCGACCCGGGGCAGACCGTCGGGGTGCTGGTGGCAGGGGTCGGGATCGCCGTCGGCCTGGGCGCGGGCAGGTCCCGGCGGGACCGCGCTGCTCCGCGCGATCCCGAGCCTGCCGGTGGCCGGGATCGACCAATCAACACCTCATCGCACACCGGTTCGCGATGAACGCCCGCCGGTCGGTCCGGGCCGGGTCTCCCGGTCGCCGTCCCGCCGGTGCGCCGTGCCACGACCTCAGGACGGCGCGGCGGAGTCCCCCTCGGCGGCCCGGACCGTCGCCGCATAGTCCAGGGTCGCCCGGCGCAGCGCCGACTCCGCATCCAGGCCCGCCGCCCGGGCCCGGGCCACCGCGTGCAGCAGGCTCGCGCCCAGCCGGGCCGACTCGTCGGCCCCGGCCGTGGGCACCGGCAGCGGCACCTCCAGCCCGGCCCGGTCGACCCGGTGCAGCACCTTCGCCGCCAGTGCCAGCGCCGGCTGGGAGAGCGCGACGCCCTCCAGCACCGAGGCCCGGGGCTTCTCGGCCCGCTTGATCCGCTCCCAGTTCTCGATGATCTCGTCGATGTCGTCGACCTCGGCCCCGCCGAAGACGTGCGGGTTGCGTCGGACCATCTTCGCCACCAGGCCGCCGGCCACGTCGTCGATCGACCAGCACTCGTCCTCGGGCAGGTTCTCGGCGAGCCGGGCGTGCAGCACCACCTGCAACAGCACGTCCCCCAGCTCCTCGCGGAGCGCGACGAGATCGTTCGCTGCGATGGCGTCGTACGCCTCGTAGCTCTCCTCGAGCAGGTACTGCGCCAGCGAGGCGTGGGTCTGCGCCTGCTTCCACGGGTCACCGCCGGGCGAGACCAGCCGGTCCATCACCGCGACCACGTCGAGCAGCCGAGCACCGGGCGGATCCCAGGAGCCGTACATCAGCTCCAGCTCGGCGAGCCCGGGTTGGCGGGCCAGCCGCAGCCCCAGCTCCCGGGCCAGCTCCTCGTCACCGGCCGGGCCGGCCAACCAGACCGCCGTACCGTGCGAGGAGACCGTGGCCAGCAGGTCAGGCACGGGCGACCGGGTGACGGTCACCTCGGCACCGGCCGCGCGTACCGCCGCGCTCAACTCGCTCTCCGCGCCGGCCAGCACCGGGAAGCCGCGTACGACGTCCCAGGCGGGCGCGGTCAGCAGCCCGGCCGGTAGCCGGGGCGAGGTGACCAGCAGCACGATCCGACCAGCCGGGCCGGGCAGTGTGCCGGTCATCGGGCGGTGGGACTGGTCGACGGCAGGGTCATCGGGCACGGCCGGTGCTGCGGGCCGGGTGTCGCCGCGCCGCTCAGCGGGGATCGATCACGGTGTCGGAGCCGGCCTGGCCGATCGGCACGACCACCGCCGGGCTGCTGTCCGAGAAGGTCAGCACCGGGTACTCCAGCGGCCGGTAGCGCGGGTTGACCGTGACGTCGGTGCTCTCCAGCGCCTCGACCAGCGCGTTGCGCATGGTAAGTGCGCGGCGCAGCACGTCACCGTCGAGCTGTTGCCCGGCCTCGCCGTCCTTGGCGTCCGGCGGGATCACCCCGGCGACCCGGCCCCGGGCCACAACGTCCATCAGTTCCTCCTGGGTCGGCGCGACCGGCTGGGTCACCGGAATGCCGGCCCGGCAGGCGTCCACCTCGGAGAAGAGCCGCGCGTAGCGGGAATCCGCCGGCAGGCCGGTCACCCGGGCGATCTCCTCGATCGGGGCCTGCTCCGACGGCTTGAAGCCCTTGTCGGCGGCGAGCTTGAGGCAGACCTCCCGCATCACCAGGGTGGTGACCACCTCGCGCCGGGTCGGCGCCTTCGACTCGGGAGCGCCCGGCTCGGGCGTCGCGCCCGGCTGCCCGCTCGGTGACACCTTGCTCCGGGCATCGTCGAGCACCGAGGTCACCTCCTCCTCGGTGATCTGCTTGTCCCCGAGGTAGACGGCGACGCTGGAGTCGGACCGGCAGGCGGACAGCGCGGTGGTGCCGAGAACGGCAATGACCGCGATCGAAGCCAGACGACGGACACGCTGCATGCTCGACACTCTCTCACGCAGCCCCGCCGGCCGCGGCACGGGGTCGGAACCGCCCGCCCCGCTCACCTCGCCGACACCGCTGACACCGCCGGGGCCGCCGTCGCCGACGCCGGTTCGCCGAGCACGTCGCGGAGGAGTTGGGCGCACCAGTCCAGCAGGGCCTGGTCGCGCAGCGGCTCGCCGCCGATCCGCCGGGTCGTCGGCCGCGGCACGCTGACCTGGTCGGTCGCCGACTTGTAGACCGCGTCCGGGTGGTAGCGCTTGAGGCGGAGCTGTTTCGAGTCCGGCAGCGGCAGCGGGGAGAACCGCAGGTGCCGGCCCTGGGCCGAGACGTCGCTGAGCCCGTACGCCCGGGCCAGCAGCCGGAACCGGGCCACCGCCACCAGGTTCGCCACCTGCTCGGGCGGCTCGCCGTACCGGTCGGTCATCTCGGCGACCACCTCGGCCAGCCGATCGGCGTCCCGGGCCTCGGCGAGCTTGCGGTACATCTCCAGGCGCAGCCGCTCCACCCCGATGTAGTCGTGCGGCAGGTGCGCGTCGACCGGCAGGTCGATCTTGATGTCGCCCTCCTCCTCCGGCCGCTCGCCCTTGAACGCCTGTACCGCCTCGCCGACCATCCGGACGTAGAGGTCGAAGCCGACCCCCTCGATGTGCCCGGACTGCTCGCCGCCGAGCAGGTTGCCGGCGCCCCGGATCTCCAGGTCCTTCATCGCCACGTACATGCCGGCGCCCAGCTCGGTGTGCTGGGCGATGGTGGCCAGCCGCTCGTGCGCGTGCTCGGTCAGCGGCTTCTCCGGCGGGTAGAGGAAGTAGGCGTACGCCCGCTCCCGGCCCCGACCGACCCGGCCGCGGATCTGGTGCAACTGGGCCAGCCCCAACAGGTCGGCCCGCTCCACGATCAGCGTGTTGGCGTTCGGGATGTCGATGCCGGACTCGACGATCGTGGTGCAGACCAGGACGTCGTACTCCTTCTCCCAGAAGCCGACCATGACCTTCTCCAGGGCGTCCTCGCCCATCTGGCCGTGCGCGACCGCGACCCGGGCCTCCGGGACCAGCTCCCGGATCCGCCGGGCCGCCCGGTCGATCGACTCGACCCGGTTGTGCAGGTAGAAGACCTGGCCGTCGCGGAGCATCTCGCGGTGGATCGCCGCCGCGACCTGCTTGTCGTCGTACGCCCCGACGAAGGTCAGCACCGGGTGCCGCTCCTCCGGCGGGGTGGCGATTGTCGACATCTCCCGGATGCCGGTGATCGCCATCTCCAGGGTCCGCGGGATCGGCGTCGCCGACATGGTCAACACGTCCACGGCGGTACGCAGGGTCTTCAGGTGCTCCTTGTGCTCCACCCCGAACCGCTGCTCCTCGTCCACCACCACCATGCCGAGCGACTTGAACCGGGTCGCCGACTGGAGCAGCCGGTGGGTGCCGATCACGATGTCGGCGCTGCCGTCGGCGGCGGCGGCGAGGGTCGCCTCGGCCTCCTTCGGCGTCTGGAACCGGGACAGCTGCCTGATCGAGATCGGAAACTGCCCCATCCGCTCGGCGAAGGTGTTGTAGTGCTGCTGCGCCAGCAGCGTGGTCGGGACCAGTACGGCGACCTGCTTGCCGTCCTGCACCGCCTTGAACGCGGCCCGGACCGCGATCTCGGTCTTGCCGTACCCGACGTCGCCACAGATCAGCCGGTCCATCGGGGTCGGCTGCTCCATGTCCCGCTTCACCTCCTCGATCGCCCCGAGCTGGTCCGGCGTCTCGGTGTACGGGAAGGCGTCCTCCAGCTCCCGCTGCCACGGGGTGTCCGGGGCGAACGCGTGCCCCTTGGAGGCCTTGCGGGCGGCGTAGAGCTGGACCAGCTGGGCGGCGATCTCCCGTACCGCCTTGCGGGCCCGGGCCTTGGCCTTCTGCCACTCGGCGCCGCCCATCCGGTGCAGGGTCGGCTGCTCGCCTCCGACGTACCGGGAGAGCTGGTCGAGCTGGTCGGTCGGGACGAAGAGCCGGTCGCCGGGCTGGCCGCGCTTGGATGCCGCGTACTCGATGACCAGGTACTCCCGGTCGGCACCGTTGACGGTGCGCTGGACCAGCTCGACGTACCGGCCGATGCCGTGCTGCTCGTGCACGACGTGGTCGCCGGCCCGCAGCTCCAGCGGGTCGATGGTGTTTCGCCGCCGGCTCGGCATCTTGCGCATGTCCCGGGTCGACGAACCCCGGCCACCGGTGATGTCGTTGCCGGTGACCACCGCGAACCGGGCCTGCTCGTCCAGGAAGCCGTGGTTGAGCGCGCCGCAGGCCACGACCAGCTCCCCGGCACCGGGCGGGGTCGGCACGGTCTCGGTCAGCGCGGCGCCGAGCCCGGCGTCCCGGAGCACCTCGACGGCGCGCTGCGCCGGCCCGTGCCCCTCGAAGACCAGCGCCACCCCCCAGCCGTCGCCGACCCAGCGCAACAGGTCGTCGACCACCCGGGCCGTCTCGCCGTGGTAGAGCGGCACCGGCTGGGCGTGCAGCGCCAGCGACTCGCCGGTGTCCGGCACCACCGTCACCTCGGGCTCCGGCTCCACCGCCCACGGCTCGACCGTGGCGGCCGGGCCGGGTGCCGCCGCGCCGAACCCGAACGGGGACGCCGACCACCAGGGCTGGCCGAGGGCGGCGGCGGTGGCGCGTACCTCCGCCAGGGTCTTGAAGGCGGCGGCGCCGAGGTCGATCGGGGCCTGGCCACCGCTGGCCGCCGCGGCCCAGCTCGCCTCCAGGAACTCCGCCGAGGTACGCACCAGGTCGTGCGCCCGGGTCCGGATCCGCTCCGGGTCGCAGAGCAGTACGTGACTGCCGGCCGGCATGCAGTGCAGCAGCAGTTCGAGCGAGTCCGCGCCGATCAGGGCCGGGGCGAGCGACTCCATTCCCTCTACCGGGATCCCCTCGGCGAGCTTGTCCAGGATCTCGGCCAGCTCCGGATGCTCGACCGCCAGCTCGGCGGCGCGGTGCCGGACCGGCCCGGTGAGCAGCAGCTCCCGGCAGGGCGGCGCCCAGAGCGCCGGTACCGCCTGGATGGTCCGCTGGTCGGCGACGGCGAAGGTGCGGATCTCCTCCACCTCGTCGCCCCAGAACTCGACCCGGGACGGGTGCTCGTCGGTGGGCGGGAAGACGTCCAGGATGCCGCCCCGCACGGCGTACTCCCCGCGCTTGGTGACCAGGTCCACCCGGGCGTACGCGAGGTCGGTCAGGCGCCGGGCGGTCTCGGCCAACCCGGCCTCGGCACCGGCGGCCAGCCGGACCGGTTCCAGGTCGCCCAGCCCTTTGAGCTGTGGCTGCAACACCGAGCGGATCGGGGCGACGACCACCCGGACCGGCCCGGCGTGCTCGGCGAGGTCGGGGTGGGCCAGCCGGCGGAGCACGCCGAGCCGCCGGCCGACGGTGTCGGACCGGGGCGAGAGTCGCTCGTGCGGCAGGGTCTCCCAGGCCGGATAGACCACGACCCGCTCCGGCGGCAGCAGGCTGCCCAGCGCGGCGGCCAGGTCGTCGGCCTCCCGGGTGGTGGCGGTCACGGCGAGCACCGGCCGCCCGGCGCCGCCCGCCTCCGCGTCGGCGGCCACGGCGGCGACCAGGAACGGGCGCAGCGTGGGCGGGGCGGTGATGTCGAGCCCGTCGGCGTCGGGGCCACCGGTGCGGGCCAGCGAGCGGGCCCGGGCCAGCGCGGGATCGCGGAGCGCGGCGGTGAGCAGACCGGTGAGCACGCAGATCACAACCTTGCCTTTGGGCGCACTTGCATTCGGGCACGCGGAAAGTGCCCCGCGCCCGGTGCGGACGGGGGGTGTCGGGTCCAGCGTAGTCCCTACGACCGGACCTACCCCCGTTGCCGTTCGCCCTGGCCCCTTGGCCGGAACCGCCGTTCCGTGATCGACTGAAGGTCATGGTGGAGCAGTGGCGGGTCCGGTTCGACGCGGAGGTTCGGTTCGTCAACGGCGGTGGGCTGACCGTGCACGGCTTCCGGCTGGACATCCCGGGCACCGGGATCACCGACGAGGAGTTGGCCGCGCTCCTCGTCCGGCATCTCGGCCTGCTGATGGTCGGCGAGGTGCGGATCACCGGCAAGGAGCTGATCCGCGAGCCGCACAAGGGCGGGCGCGGGGTCGCCACCGCCGCCGAGCCCGGCCGGCGGTCCCGGCTGATCGAGCTGAGCCACGTGATCCGGGACGGCGTGGTCAGCTACCCCGGGCTGCCCGGGCCCCGGATCGTCGAGTGGCTGAGCCGGGAGGCGTCCCGGCAGCGGTACGCCGCCGGCACCGAGTTCCAGATCGGTGAGATCACGATGATCGGCAACACCGGGACGTACGTCGACGCGCCGTCGCACCGCTTCGCCGACGGGGCCGACCTGGCCGGCGTACCGCTGGATCGGCTCGCCGACCTGCCCGGTGTCGTGGTGCGGGTGCCACCCGGCGTCCGGGCGGTCGACCGGCTGCTGCTGGCCCCCTACGAGGTGGCCGGTCGGGCCGTGCTGCTGCACACCGGCTGGGACACCCGGTTCGGCTCGCCCGGCTACGGCGCCCCGGAGCATCCCCACCTGACCGGGGACGGGGCGTCCTGGCTGGTCGAGGGCGGTGCGGCGCTGGTCGGCATCGACTCGGTGAACATCGACGACACCTCCGCGGCCGCCGGCGGCGCCCGGCCGGCGCACACCGCCCTGCTCGCCGCCGGCATCCCGATCGTGGAACACCTGCGCGGGCTGGACTCGCTCCCCCCGGAGGGGTTCCGGTTCACCGCCGTGCCGCCACTGGTCGAGGGGATGGCCAGCTTCCCGGTTCGCGCGTACGCCCGGTTGGACGGCTGACGGTACGCCAGTTCACGCAAGGTACGCCTATTCACGTACATTGTACGGAAAGCGGTGTCCGGACCGTACCCGAGCGGAGGCGACGATGGCGGTGGAGCGCAGTGGCGGCGGGGATCCGGCCCGGACCCTGGCGCTGCTCTGGACCGCCCAGCCGTCGCCCGGAACGACCGGAACCACCGGCAGACCGACCCGGGGCCGCCCGCCCCGGCTGACCGTGCGGCAGATCCGGCAGGGCGCTATCGCGTTCGCCGACCGGGAGGGGCTGGCCACCATGTCGATGGCCCGGGTCGCCGAGGAACTGGGCGTCGGCACGATGTCCCTCTACACCTACGTCCCGGGCAAGGCCGAGCTGATCGACCTGATGGTCGACGGGGTGATGGCCGAACGCGACCTGCCCGGCCCGGACGACGTAGGCCCGGCGGGCTGGCGGGCCCGGATCGAGCTGTACGCGGAGCGGACCCGGGCGATGTACCAGCGCCACCCGTGGCTCCGGGAGGTCTCCACCGTCCGCCCGCCGCTCGGGCCGGGACTGCTCGCCCAGCAGGAGTACCTGCTGGCCGCCCTCGCCGACCTCGGCCTGCCGGCCCGGCAGGCGGTCGCCGCCGCGGACGCGATCGTCACCTTCGTCGACGCCGCCGCCCGGCAGCAGGCCGAGACCGACCAGCTGGAACGGGCCACCGGCCAGTCGACCGACGAGTGGTGGTCGGACCGGGACTCGTTCTGGGCGGAGCACTTCGACGTCGAGCGCTATCCGGCGATGAACCGCACCTGGGAGGCGGGCGGCTTCGTCGACACCCCCGACGCGATGGCCGACGCCTACCGGCTCGGGCTGCGCCTGCTCCTCGACGGCATCCAGCGCACCGACGCCTAACGGCGGGCAGGAGCGTGAGCAAACTAACGATCATGGGCGGCTTCGCCCGGGACTCGACATAACGTACGTTTTGTCGGCGCCGGTTAGGCTCTACCAGTACCCGTGGCCGGCAGCACGGCACAGGGCTCGTTAGCGTTCCGCGACCGGCCGCCGATAGCATCCACTGTGTCGGACAACGCTGTCCTCCGTACTCGATCAAGGAGCGCACGGTGACCGACCAGCATGATCACGACGGGCCCGACGCCGCGCTGCGGGCCGACATCCGCCGGCTCGGCAAGCTCCTCGGCCAGACCCTCGCCCGCCAGGAGGGCCCACCCCTGCTCGACCTGGTCGAGGAGGTCCGCGCGCTGGTCCGGCACGACGCGGAGGCGGCCGCCCAGCGGCTCGGCGCGATGGACGTGACCACCGGCACCAAGCTGGCCCGCGCCTTCTCCACCTACTTCCACCTGGCCAACATCACCGAACAGGTGCACCGCTCCCGCGACCTGCGCCGGCAGCGGGCCGCGCACGGCGGCTGGCTCGACCAGGCCGCCCGGCTGATCCGGGAGCGCGGCGTGCCTCCCGAGGAGATCGCCTCGGTGGCCCGCCGCCTCTCCGTCCGGCCGGTCTTCACCGCCCACCCGACCGAGGCCGCCCGCCGGTCGATCCTCTCCAAGCTGCGCGCCGTCGCCGACGAACTCGACGCCGAGGCCGCCGCCGCGATCCTCTACGGGGCCAGTGACGAGGGCCCGGCCAACCGGCGGCTGGCCGAACTGCTCGACCTGCTCTGGCAGACCGACGAGCTGCGACTCGACCGGCCGGACCCGACCGACGAGGCCCGCAACGCCATCTACTACCTGCGTGACCTCTACGCCGAGGCGGCGCCGCAGGTCCTCGACGACCTCGCCGACACGCTGCGCGGGCTGGGCGTGGAGACCGCGCCGACCGCCCGGCCGCTGACCTTCGGCACCTGGATCGGCGGCGACCGGGACGGCAACCCCTTCGTCACCCCGCAGGTCACCCGGGACGTGCTGCTGATCCAGTACGAGCACGGCATCCAGGCGACCGAGGCGGCGATGGAGGCACTGATCAACGAGATCTCGGTCTCCCGCCGGCTGCGCGGGGTCAGCCTCGACCTGAGCGCCAGCCTCGCCAAGGACCTGGACGCGCTCCCCGAGGTCGCCCCCCGGTTCCGCCGGGTCAACGCCGAGGAGCCCTACCGGCTCAAGGCCCGGTGTGTCCGGGCCAAGCTGGCCAACACCCGCCGCCGGCTCAACCAGGGCACCGCGCACGTGCCGGGGCGGGACTACCGGGGCTCCGCCGACCTCCTCGCCGACCTGGAGCTGATGCGCGCCTCGCTGGCCCGCAACTCCGGCCAGCTCACCGCGGTCGGCCGGCTCGCCTCGGCGATCCGCACCGTCGCCGCCTTCGGCCCGCACCTGGCGACGATGGACATCCGGGAGCACGCCGAGGCGCACCACGTGGTGGTCTCCCAGTTCTACACCCAGGTCGGCGAGGTGCCGGACTACGCGACGCTGAGCCGGAACGAGCGGACCAAACTGCTCGCCGAGGAGCTGGCCGGCCGCCGTCCTCTCTCCACCATGGACACCCCGCTGACCGAGTCGGCCCGGAAGACCTTCGACGTCTTCGGCGCCATCCGGGAGGTGCAGGAACGGTTCGGCGTCGAGGTGATCGAGTCGTACGTGATCTCGATGACGCTCGGCGTGGACGACGTACTCGCCGCCGTGGTGCTGGCCCGGGAGGCCGGGCTGGTCGACGTGCACACCGGCCGGGCCCGGATCGGCTTCGTGCCGCTGCTGGAGACCCCGGCCGAGCTGGACGCCGGGGGCGAACTCCTCGACGAGATGCTGTCGCTGCCGGCGTACCGGGCGATCGTGGCGGCCCGGGGCGACGTGCAGGAGGTGATGCTCGGCTACTCCGACTCCAACAAGGAGGCCGGGATCACCACCTCGCAGTGGTCCATCCACCGGGCCCAGCGCGCGCTGCGGGACGTGGCCGCCCGGCACAACGTACGGCTGCGGCTCTTCCACGGCCGGGGCGGTACGGTCGGCCGCGGCGGCGGACCCACCCACGAGGCGATCCTCGCCCAGCCGTACGGCACGCTGGACGGCGAGATCAAGGTGACCGAGCAGGGCGAGGTCATCTCCGACAAGTACACCCTGCCCTCGCTGGCCCGGGAGAACCTGGAGCTCACCCTGGCGGCGGTGTTGCAGAGCACCCTGCTGCACACCACCCCCCGGCAGCCCGCCGAGGCGCTGGACCGCTGGGACGCCACCATGGACGTGGTCTCCGGCGCGGCATACCGGCGCTACCGGTCGCTGGTGGAGAATCCGGACCTGCCGGCGTACTTCTGGGCCTCCACCCCGACCGAGCTGCTCGGCGCGCTCAACATCGGCTCCAGGCCGGCGAAGCGACCGAACACCGGTGCCGGGCTGGCCGGGCTGCGGGCCATCCCGTGGGTCTTCGGCTGGACCCAGACCCGGCAGATCGTCCCCGGCTGGTTCGGAGTCGGCTCGGGGCTGGCCGCCGCCCGCGAGGCCGGGATGTCCGACATCCTGGCCGAGATGCACCGGGCCTGGCACTTCTTCGGCACGTTCCTGTCGAACGTCGAGATGATGCTCTCCAAGACCGACCTGAACATCGCCCGCCGGTACGTCGAGACCCTGGTCCCGGAGCCGCTGCACCCGATCTTCCACATGATCGAGGCGGAGTACGAGCTGACCAAGCAGGAGGTGCTGGCCATCACCGCCTCCCCCGCGCTGCTGGAGAACTCCCCCGTGCTGCAACGCACCCTCGCCGTCCGGGACACCTACCTGGAGCCGCTGCACCACCTCCAGGTGGCGCTGCTGCGGCAGTACCGCGACTCCGGCGCCGCCGGTCGGGCCATGGCGACCGCGCCGGGCGGCCGGCGCGCCCCCGGCGACGGTACGGCGCTGGAGCGGGCCCTGCTCACCACCGTCAACGGGATCGCCGCCGGGATGCGCAACACCGGCTGAACCGGACGAGGTCTACTGTTTCCGGGAAAGAGTGCCTCCAGCCGACGCCGGAAGGCACTCTTTCCCGGAACTAGCCCGATCGCCGGACCGGTCAGGCCAGCCCGAAGTAACGGGCGATGCCCTGGGCATGTCCGACGGCGAGCGCCTGCCGGAACGCGGCCTGGCCGAGCAGGTTGGCGTCGGCGGCCCGGTCGATGAAGAGGTTCTCGGTGAGCACGGCCGACATCGCGGTCTCGCGCAGCACGTGGAAGTTGGCCGTCTTCTGGCCACGGTCGGTGACCGAGGCGACGCCGCGGGCGTTGCTCAACACCGCCGCGTGCACGTAGTCCTGGAGGCGCTGGGTCGCCGAACCGGCCGACGGATAGACGTAGCTCTCGAAGCCGGTGCCGCCACCGGCGTTGATGTGGATGCTCACGAAGATGTTGGCGCCCCAGGAGTTCGCGTCGCTGGTCCGCCAGGACAGGCTCCGGGTGATGTCCGAGGTGCGGGACATGCGGACCGAGACGGTCCAGTTGTTCTCCAGATAGGTGCGGGTGCGCAGCGCGATGTCGAGGGTCAGCGCCTTCTCCTGGAGGCCGTTTCCGACCGCGCCGGAGTCGGTGCCGCCGTGGCCGGGGTCGAGATAGATCTTGGGCGTCGCGGCCTGGGCCGGGCTGGCGAGCAGGGGCGCGGCGACCAGACCGGCAGCCGCGGCGAGCAGGACCCGCCTGCGTACGAGGGGTGCGTCGGGCATGGGTTCCTCCCAGGGGATGTGGACGGGTGGTGCCGTCCACGGGTGGATGTGACAGCCGAGACCGGGGGTGGCGTGACAGCTGGATCACGGATGAACTCGACGGTGCGGGCAGCGCGGTGAGCCGCACGCCCACGGTGAACGCCGCGCCCCCACACCGGCGGCGTTTGGCCGGTAATTTTCACCGCCTGCGGCGCTGGCGTAAATTTTCGACATGACGGCCGTCGATGTCAAGACCGAGCGGTCACGGGGGGAGCCGCTGTCCCGGTCGGGACAGCGGCTCCGGTGATGCGCGAGGGTCGGCCGTCATCGGCCGAGGATGGGCGGCGGGTCGCCGTCGGGCCGTGGCGCCGTCAGCTCGTCTCGCCGGCCACGCTGAACCTACCCAGGCGGCGGACCGCCAGCATCGTGAAGCCGACCGTGAAGAGCGCGCTCATCACGATCGCCACCGGCAGCGACACCGACCCGTCCAGCAGCGCCGTCGGCGCGATCCGGTCGGTCAGGGTCACCACGTAGTGCTGCACCGACAGCACCCGGGTACCGCTGACGATGCTGTTCAGCAGCCCCTCCCAGATCAGCACGTAGACCAGGCCGAGCAACACCGGGCGCCGGGTCAGCAGGCTCAGGGCCAGGAAGAACGCCGAGTACGCCAGCGCGCCGACCACGCTCGCGGCGGCCAGCCCGAGCCCGAAGCGTACGGAGTCGACCAGCACCCCGGCGACGTAGAGGGGTACGGCGACGGTCAGCGCGGTGACCCCGGTCGCCACGGCCAGCTTCGGCAGCACGACCTGCCAGCGGGGCAGCGGCTTGGTCAGGATGTGCAGCAGCGTCCCGTCGTCGATCTCGGAACCGAGCACCCCGGTACCGACGATCAGCGCGGTGACCGGCAACAGCACGCCCAGTCCCAGCCCGTACACGATCGGTTCGCCCCACTGGGTCGGGTCGACGCCGGCCGACCGGGCCAGTACGGCGAGCCCGACGAGCAGGACCGGCAGCGGGAAGAGCAGCAGGAACCGGCGACGGCCGAAGAGGCCACGGGCGGTGATCCAGGCAACGGTCGACATGGTCACTCCTTCGTTCGCGACTGCGGGGCTCGCAAAACCGGCTCACTCCTCGCACTCACGGCCACTCCTTCGTTCGCGACTGCGGGGCTCGCAAAACCGGCTCACTCCTCGCGCTCACGGCCACTCCTTCGTTCGCGACTGCGGGGCTCGCAAAACCGGCTCACTCCTCGCACTCACGGCCCTACGCCTCCACCAGGTAGGAGAACACGCTCTCCAGGGACTCGTCCGACGGCAGCAGCCGGCGGACCCGGATGCCGGAGGCCAGCGCGATCTTCGGCAGCGTCCGGGTGAAGCTGCCGTAGTCGCTGGCCCGGACGGTCAGCCCGTCCCGGGTCACGTCCACCCCGTTCACCGAGGGCTGGCCGATCAGCTCCACCGCCAGCCGCCGGTCGTCGCTGGACTGGACCGCGAAGACGTGCGGCCGGTTGGTCATCAGCCGGCGGATGGTCCGGAAGTCGCCGGAGGCGGCCAGCCGGCCCGAGACGATCACCTGGACCGTGCCGGAGACCTGCTCGACCTCCTCCAGGATGTGCGAGCTGAACAGGATCGTCCGGCCCTGCCCGCCGAGCGAGTGCAGCAGCTCCATCATGTGCAGCCGCTGCCTCGGGTCCATGCCGTTGAACGGCTCGTCCAGCAGCAGCACCTCCGGGTCGTGCACCAGGGCGGCGGCGACCCGGGCCCGCTGGCGCATGCCCTTGGAGTACGTGCCGATCCGGCGGTCCTGCGCGTCGGTCAGCTCGACGAGTTCGAGCGCCCGCCGGGCCGCCGCCTCCGGCTGGGCCAGCCGGTGCAGCCGGGCACTGGCCAGCGCGAACTCGTACGCGCTGAGAAAGTCGTAGACCGACTCGCGCTCGGTCACCAGGCCGAGCCGCCGGTAGACCGCCGGGTTGCCCCAGGTGGGTTCGCCGTCCAGCGTCACCGTGCCCTTCGAGGGGGCCAGGAACCCGGCCATCATGTGCAGCACGGTGGTCTTGCCGGCACCGTTCGGCCCGAGCAGCCCGGTCACGCCGGCGCCGAGGCGCATCGACACGTCGTTGACGGCCACCACGTTGCCGTACCAGCGGGAGACCCCGGCCAGTTCCACGTCACTCATTTTGCGGCGACCTTCCGGTAGCGGGCGAGCAGCAGCAGGGTTCCGGCGACGACCATGGCGACCCCGACCAGGCCGTACAGCGGGCCGTACGGGTCGACGTCGAAATCACTGCTCGCCTCGAACGCCCAGTCCCCGATCCCGCCGACCAGGGTGACCGGACTGGCCAGCCAGGCGAGCTGGGTCGCGGCCTCGTACGGCAGCACCGACAGCACCACGACCACCGGAGTGGTCAGCAGGAACGCCCCGACGATCGCCCCGGCCGCGACGGCCCGGCGCCGGACCAGGGAGGCGACCAGCAGCGCCAGCACGGAGTAGACGACCGCGTGCACGGCGACGTAGCCGAGCGCCGGCAGGAAGTCACCGAGCTCGTCCCAGACCGCCCCGATGCCGTCGACCATGAAGGCGGCGCCGGCGAACATCACCGTCAGCGGCACGCCGACCGTCAGGAACGTGGCCGAGATCAGCGCGGCCAGCTTGACCAGCGCGTAGTCCGAGCGGTGCAGCGGGCGGGCGAAGTAGAGCGGCAGCACCCCGCTGTGCAGGTCCCGGGAGACGAGTTCCGGCGCGACGATGGCGCAGAAGAAGATGATCAGCACGCTGAGCGCCTCGGGAAACTCGGCGTAATCCAGCGGCGCCTCGCCGATCTGGGCCCGGACCGCGATCAGCACCGCGGCGACCACCCCGACCACCCCGACGATCAGCCACGGGAAGATCTTCGCCTTGAAGGTGCGACCGAGCCCGAAGGCGGTACGCAGGCTGTGCAGGTAGAGCCCGCCGAGCAGGTGTCGCCGGCCGAGCCGGGGACCGTCGTACCGCTGGTATCCGATGTCGTGGATGACCCCGGCCGGGCGGTCGGTCTGCGGGACGTCGAGCGTGGTCATCGTGCGCCCTCCAGGGCCGTGCCGGCACCGGTCGACTCGGGAACCCGGGCCGGGTCGGTGGCGAAGAGTTCGACGACCCGGTGCCGCCGCTGGTCGAGCCGGTGCAGCGGCAGGTCCAGCTCGGCGACCGCGGTCAGGATCAGGTCGTACGTCTTGTCGAGTGCCGAGTCCCGCGCCTGCGCGCCGACCGGCACCGTCCCCGCGTCGAGCAGCGGTACGAGCAGCAGCCGGCCGTCGCGCCGGATCGGGAGGCCGGCGGCGGTGAGCCGGGCGGCCAGTTCGTCGCTGCCCTCGCTCACCTCGACCGAGAGCACCTCGGTCACCGCGGTCATGTCGGCCAGTTGTGCGGAGCGGAGCAGCCGGCCGCCCTCGATCGCGACGAGCGCGTCGCAGATCCGTTCGACCTCGCCGAGCAGGTGCGAGCAGACCAGGACCGAGATGCCGAACTCGGTGCCGATCCGCTCGATCAGGGTGAGCATGGCGTCGCGGCCGGCCGGGTCCAGCCCGTTGGTCGGCTCGTCGAGCAGCAGCAGGTCGGGGTCGTGCACCAGTGCCTGGGCCAGCTTGACCCGCTGTTTCATGCCGGTGGAGTAGCCGCCGACCTGGCGGTAGCGCTCCTCGTAGAGACCGACGTGCCGCAGCGTCTCGGAGGCCCGCTCCCGGGCGGTCGTCTTGGGCAGCCCGCTCATCCGTCCCATGTGCGTGACGAACTCCGCGGCCGACAGGTCCGGCGGCAGGCAGTCGTGCTCGGGCATGTAGCCGACCCGGGCCCGGACCTGGTGCCCGTCCGTCATCGGGTCGAGGCCGAGCACCCGGGCCTGTCCGCCGGTCGGCTCCAACAGGCCGAGCATGATCTTGATGAAGGTCGACTTGCCCGCACCGTTGGCTCCGACCAGACCGACGATGCCCGGCTCGACGGTGACCGTCAGGTCGGACAACGCGGTCACCCGATTGCCGTACGTCTTGGTCAGCGACTGGGTCGCGATCAGTGTCACGCTGCCAGCCTAGGGCCGGTGGCCCGACCGGGAGGTCCGGAAACCACCCTGGAACTACCCCGAATCGGCGAGCGTCGGAGCCGGGCCTCCCCTAGGGGCCGGGGTAGGACTTTCGGCACGACCCGGCGCCGGGTTGGGTAACCTCCTGAAAGCCGAAGACCGAACCCGGCGCTGCCGGACGCGTGGTGCTGTCGATCCGGGCGTCCAAACGGGAGTGGCGGTCTCGACCGATCGGCGGCCGGCTGCGAAACTGTGTGCCGGCTGGCCGGGTAGTTGGGGAGTGCGGATGAGCAACGGGTGGGTGCTGCCCGATGAGTTGCTGCGTGACGCTCCGGCGTACACGCCGCGCCCGTATGAGCTGGCCGACCTGGAGTTGCTGCTCTCCGGAGCGTACGCCCCGCTCGCCGGTTTCATGGGCCGGGCCGACCTCGGCTCGGTGGCCCGGCGCGGCCGGCTCGCCGACGGCTCCTCCTGGCCGGTTCCGGTGACCCTCCAGGTCCCGGCCGACCTGGTCAGCGGCATCGACCTGAACAATCCGGTCGAGCGCGGCCTGGTCCTCACCGACCCGGAGGGGGCACCGACCGCGCTGCTGGAGGTCACCGACCTCTGGCCGACCACCCAGGGCTGGTGCGGTGTCGGCGGCCCGGTGCGCCGGATCGGCGACGGCGGCCACGGCCCGTTCCAGCGGCTCCGCCGGTCTCCGGCCGAGGTCCGGGAGCTGCTGCCACCGGGCCGGGTGCTCGGGGTGATCGCCGACCGGCCGCTGCACCGGCCGCAACTCGCACAGATCGCCCACGCGGTACGGACGCTCGCCGCCCACCTGCTCATCCTGGTGCCGGTCGCCAACACCGGCCCGGACGGGCTGCCGCCGGAGGCGCTGGTCCGGAGCATATTCGGGGCCCGCGACCGGATGCCCCCGGCCACCATCGTCGCGGTACCGATCGCCCGGCGCGGCGACGACATCTGGGACGCGCTGCTCCGGGCCCGGGTGGCCCGGGCCTACGGGGTGACCCACGTCCTCTCCACCACCGAGATGCTCACCGGTGGCGGGCTGCGCATGCTGGTCCCCCGCGAGCTGGCCTACGACAACCGGGACGGCCAGTGGCGGTGGCGGGACGACATCCCGCCGCGTAACCGGCGACTGCCGCTGGGGCAGGAGGAGATCGAGGACCTGCTCGACCGTGGCTTCCCGCTGCCGGAGTGGCACACCCCGCCGGCGGTCGCCAAGGAGCTGACCCGGGCCCGGCCGCCCCGCCGGCACCGGGGACTGGTGGTCTTCCTCACCGGGCTCTCCGGCTCGGGCAAGTCGACCATCGCCCGGGGCCTGGCCGACGTGCTGCGGGAGAGCGGGGACCGCACGATCACCCTGCTCGACGGTGACGTGGTCCGCCGGGAACTCTCCGCCGGGTTGGGCTTCAGCCGGGCGGACCGCGACCTGAACGTACGCCGGATCGGCTGGGTCGCCGCCGAGGTCGCCCGGCACCGGGGCCTCGCCATCTGCTGCCCGATCGCCCCGTACGCCCGGGCGCGGGCGACCGCCCGGGAGATGGCCCGGGCCGCCGGGGCCGGTTTCGTACTGGTGCACGTCGCCACCCCGCTGGAGGTCTGCGAGCGGCGGGACCGCAAGGGCCTGTACGCGCGCGCCCGGGCCGGCCAGCTCACCGGGATGACCGGCATCGACGACCCGTACGAGGAGCCGACCGACGCCGAGCTGGTGCTCGACACCACCGACCTGACGGTGCAGGAGTGCGTGCACCTGCTCTTCGCGCACCTGACCGAGACCGGCTGGGTCGAGCCCCGCCTCCAACAACTGTAAGGAAGGGCCCCCTCTCATCGCATTCTGATCCAGAAGGGCCCCCTCCTGACACCTCACGCACACCCACGCGCGCTAGTGTTCGTATCTGTTGGATCACGTGCGAGCGCGTTGGAGGCGGTGTGGGCGGTCTGGTGCCGAACGTCGAGGGTCTGAGCTACGGCGGGGACTACAACCCGGAGCAGTGGCCCGAGGAGGTCTGGCCGCGGGACGTGGCGCTGATGCGGGAGGCCGGGGTCAACCTGGTCACCGTCGGCGTCTTCGCCTGGGCCTGGCTCGAACCGGCCCCCGAGCGGTACGACTTCGACCGGCTGGACCGGATCATGGACATGCTGCACGCCGGAGGGATCGGGGTCTGCCTGGCCACCGCCACCGCCTCCCCGCCGCCATGGTTCTCCCACACCCACCCGGAGACGCTGCCGGTGGACGCGGACGGGCGGCGGCTGACCTACGGCAGCCGGCAGGCGATCTGCGCCAGCTCACCGGTCTACCGCCGGGCCGCCCTGGCGCTGACCGAGCAACTCGCCCGACGCTACGCCACGCACCCGGCGCTGGCCGCCTGGCACGTGCACAACGAGTACGCCTGCCACAACGCGCACTGCTACTGCGACACCTCCGCCGATGCGTTCCGCGACTGGCTGCGGCAGCGGTACGGCGACCTCGACGCGCTGAACGCGGCCTGGGGTACGGCGTTCTGGTCGCAGACCTACACCGACTGGGCACAGGTGCAGCCGCCCCGGGCCACCCCGACCTCCTCGAACCCCGCACAGGTGCTGGACTTCCGGCGGTTCAGCTCCGACGAGCACCTGGCCTGCTTCACGGCCGAACGGGACGCACTGCACCGGCTCTCCCCCGGCGTACCGGTCACCACCAACCTGATGACGGCGAGCTGCGTCAACCTGGACTACTGGGCCTGGGGTCGGGAGCTGACCGGCCCGGACCGGCTGCTCTCCAACGATCACTACCTGCTCGGCGAGCACCCGCTGGAACCGCCGGCCCAGATCGCCTTCGCCGCCGACCTGAGCCGGTCGCTGGCCGGTGGCCCGTGGCTGCTGATGGAGCACTCCACCAGCGCGGTCAACTGGCAGCCGCGCAACCTGGCCAAGCCGGCCGGGCAGCTCGTCCGGGACGCGCTGGCACACGTCGCCCGGGGCTCGGAGGGTGCGCTCTTCTTCCAGTGGCGGGCCAGCCGGGCCGGTTCGGAGAAGTGGCACTCGGCGATGCTGCCGCACGCCGGCACCGACTCGAAGATCTGGCGCGAGGTGGTCCAGCTCGGCCGGCACCTGCGGGCGCTCGCCGAGATCGAGGGCTCCCGCACCGAGGCGGAGGTCGCGGTACTGCTGGACTACTCCTCCGTCTGGGCCCAGGAGGCGGCGAACCAGCCGAGTACCGACATGGTCGCCTTCGACGAAATCCGCCGCTGGCACAGCGCGCTCTGGCGGGCCGGGATCACCGCCGACCTGGCCGCGCCCGGCGCCGACCTGACCGGCTACAAACTGGTACTCGCGCCGGCGCTCTACCTGGTCGACGACGCCGCGATCGGCAACCTGACCGGGTACGTCCGCTCCGGCGGCACCCTGGTGGTCGGCCCGTACAGCGGGCTGGTGGACGAGTGCGACCGGGTCCGTCCCGCCCCGCTGCCGGGCGCCTTCGCCGAGCTGCTCGGCATCCGGGTCGAGGAGTTCTTCCCGCTCCCCGCCGGCGGCACGGTACGCCTCGACGACGGCACCTCGGCGGCGGTCTGGACCGAGGCGCTCGCCGCCCCCGACGCCGAGGTGCTGGTCAGGTACGACAACGGGCCGGTCCCCGGCGGTCCGGCGATCACCCGCCGGGCCGGCGCCGCGCACGCTGCGGACCCCTCGGCCGGGGAGGGCGGGGCGGCCTGGTATCTCGGTACCCGGTTGGAGCAGACCGCGCTGGGCCGGCTGCTGGCCCGGATCGCGGACGACGCCGGTGCCGCCGCGGCCGCGCCGGCGGTACCCGGGGTGGAGCAGATCCGGCGTCGGCATCCGGACGGCCGGTCGTACCTCTTCCTGCTCAACCGCTCCGACCGGCCGGCCGAGGTCGACGCGGCCGGTACCGACCTGCTGACCGGCGTCCGGTGGGCCGGGCCGACCCGGGTCGAGCCGTACGGCGTCGCGGTGCTGGCGCAGCGGCCGGAACCGGCCGGGACCGCGTGATGCTGGCCCAGCAGCGCCAGGCGGCCATCCTCGACCGGGTCCGCACGGCCGGCGGGGTCCGGGTCACCGAGCTGGCCGGCGAGTTCGGCGTCTCCGACATGACGATCCGGCGCGACCTGGAGGCGCTGGCCGAACGCGGCCTGCTGGCCAAGGTGCACGGCGGGGCGACCACCGCCCGGCCCGGTTCGACCGACGAGCCGGGCTTCGCGGCCAAGTCGGTGCGGCAGCGGGCCGAGAAGGCCGCCATCGCGGCCGAGGCCGCCCGGCTGGTCACCCCCGGGATGGCGGTCGCGCTCTCCGCGGGTACGACCACCGCCGAACTCGCCCGCCGGCTGGTCGGGGTGCCGGCGCTGACCGTGGTCACCAACTCGATCCCGGTCGCCGAGATCCTGTACCGGTCCGGCCGGCCGGACCAGACCGTGGTGCTCACCGGCGGGGAACGCACCCCGTCCGACGCGCTGGTCGGGCCGGTGGCGGTGGCCACCATCCGCTCGCTCCACCTGGACCTGGTCTTCCTCGGCGTGCACGGGATGAGCGAGCGGGCCGGGTTCAGCACCCCGAACCTGCTGGAGGCGGAGACCAACCGGGCGCTGCTGGCCGCGACGGACCGGCTGGTGGTGCTGGCCGACTCCACCAAGTGGGCCACGGTGGGGATCTCGTCCTTCGCCGAACTCGGCGAGGCGCACACCCTGGTCTGCGACACCGGCCTGCCCGAACCGGTCCGGGAGATCCTCCGGGCGCACGTGCCGGAACTACTGCTCTGCGAGGTGACGTCGTGAGGCGGATGGCGGTCAAACTGGCCGACGGGCGCGAGCTGATCTACTTCGACGAGCACCCGGACGCGGTCCGGGAGGGGCCGGACCGCCGCGACCTGCCGCTGCCGCCGCCGGCCTCGCAGCTCCGCTACGACCCGCTGGTCGACGAGTGGGTCGCGGTCGCCGCGCACCGGCAGGGCCGGATCTTCCTGCCGCCGAGCGACCAGTGCCCGCTGTGTCCGTCCACTCCGGAGCGGTCCAGCGAGATCCCGGCGTACGACTACGACGTGGTGGTCTTCGAGAACCGCTTCCCCTCCTTCAGCGACCGGCCCGGTGACCCGCCCGGCCAGCTCACCCCGTACACGGCGGTCCGGCCGGGGACGGGACGGTGCGAGGTGGTCTGCTTCACCGCCGACCACTCCGCGTCGTTCGCCACCCTGGCGCCGGCCCGGGTGCGTACCGTGCTGGAGGCGCTCGCCGACCGTACCGCCGCGCTGGCCGGACTGCCCGGGGTGGAGCAGGTCTTCTGCTTCGAGAACCGGGGGGTGGAGATCGGGGTGACCCTGCACCACCCGCACGGCCAGATCTACGCGTACCCGTTCCTGCCGCCACGCGGCCGGGCGATGCTGGCGGCCGCGCGGCGGCACGCGGAACGCACCGGCGGACGCAACCTCTACGCCGACGTACTCGCCGCCGAGCGGGACGCCGGGCAGCGGGTGGTACTGGCCAACGAGCACTGGACGGCGTACGTGCCGGCGGCGGCCCGCTGGCCGTTCGAGGTGCACGTCGCGCCGCACCGGCCGGTACCGGACATCCCGGCGCTGGACGACGCCGAGCGGGACGCCTTCGGCCCGCTCTACCTGGACCTGCTGCGCCGGTTCGACCGGCTCTTCGACCGGCCGCTGCCGTACATCGCGGCCTGGCACCAGGCGCCGGTACACGCCGACTCCGGTCTGGCGCACCTGCACCTGCAGGTGTTCAGCATCCGGCGGGCGGCCGACAAGCTGAAATACCTGGCCGGCTCGGAGTCGGCGATGGGGGTCTTCATCAACGACATCCCACCGGAGCGGGCCGCCCAACTCCTGCGCGACGCCGGATGAGGCCGGTATGTCCGACCCGAGTTTGTCGGTGCCGGGCCGTAGGCTCCCCGCCATGACCGACTCGCCCGAACCGGACCGGCTGCACGAGGCGATGGCCACCAGGGTCGCCAGGGCCAACCTGCCCGGCCTGGTCACCGTGCTGGCCCGGGGCGATAAGGTGCGGATCGACCCGATCGGCACGCTGTCGGTCGACGGCACCGCCCCGATGCGCCCCGACACCATCTTCCGAATCACCTCGATGACCAAGCCGGTGCTCGGGGTCGCCACCATGATGCTGGTCGAGGAGGGTCGGCTGAGGCTGGACGAGCCGGTCGACCGGCTGCTGCCCGAGCTGGCCGGGCGCGGCGTGCTGCGCCGGCTCGACGGCCCGCTCGACGACACCGTCCCGGCGGCACGCCCGAGCACCGTCGAGGACCTGCTGACCTTCCGGATGGGACACGGCCTGCTCTTCGAGCCGACCTTCCAGCCGGCTTACCCGGTCGTCACCGCCACCGACGAGCTGGGGCTGGCGATCGGGCCGCCCGATCCGCGCACCCCGCACGACCCGGACGAGTGGATCCGGCGCTTCGGCACCCTGCCGCTGATGCACTCCCCGGGCGAACGCTGGCAGTACGACACCGCCGCCGAGGTGCTGGGCGTGCTGGTCGCCCGGGCCGCCGGCCGGCCGTTGCCGGAGTTCCTCCGGGACCGGATCTTCGCGCCGTTGGGCATGGTCGACACCGGTTTCACCGTGCCCGCCGCGCACGCCGACCGGTTGGCCGCGTTCTGCGCGGCCGATCCGGAGACCGGCGCCCTGACCGAGCGGGACGTCTCCGGTCCGGGCGCCTGGACGGCACCGCCGACCTTCCCATCCGGCGCGAGCGGGCTGGTCTCGACCGGGCCGGACTACCTGGCCTTCGCTCGCCTGCTGCTACACAGGGGGGTGCACCAGGGCCGGCGACTGCTGTCGGAGAAGTCGGTCGAGCTGATCACCACCAACCACCTGACGCCGGAGCAGATCGCCACCGCCGGCCCGATACTCGACGGCTACGGCTGGGGCTACTGCGTCTCGGTCGCTGTCACCCCCGACGAGACGTCCCCGGCCCCCGGCAGCTACGGCTGGACCGGCGGCTACGGCACCGCCTGGTTCACCGACCCGCACCGGGACCTGATCGCGATCGTGTTGACCCAGACCGCCGACTTCCTCTTCGACGGCGGGCTGGCCGAATTCCGGAAACTGGCCTGACCGGGAGCATGGCGGGGCGGTCTACCGACCGAGATCCCGGGCCGCCGAGCCGGGTTCGTGGCTCGGCGGGGCAGCTGCCCTCGATGCCTAGTCGGCGGCGGGCAGGACGACGGTGACCACCAGGCCGCCGCCGGATCGGGGTTCGGCCTCCACCGTGCCGCCGTGTGCCCGGGCGATCGCCCGGACGATCGACAGTCCCAGCCCGGCCCCGGGCGGGTTGCCGGCGAGCCGATCGCCGCCGAGCCGCCGGAATGGCTCGAACAGGCTCGATATCTCGTACGGCGCCACCACCGGCCCGGTGTTCTCCACCCGTACCCGCGCGGTGCCGTCCGGGCCGGTACCGCTGTTGACCCGTACCCAGCCGTGCTCGGGGACGTTGTGCCGGACGCCGTTCTCGACCAGGTTCTGCACCAGCCGTTCGAGCAGCACCGAACTGCCGGTGGTGGGCGCCTCGGCCGCCTCGGTGTTCACGGTCACCGGACCGGGCGGCACCTGCGTGACGACGTGCTCCAGCACGTCCGCTAGGTCCACATAGGAGCGTTCGGCCACCTCGTGCTCCGATCGGGCCAGCAGCAGGAGCCCGTCGATCAGCCGTTCGTGCCGGGCGTTGACCGCCAGCAGCGTACTGCCGAGCTGGCGCAGCTCGGGCGAGGTCGAGCCGGGGACCATCACCTCCAGCAGGGTCCGGTTCAGCGTGAGCGGGGTACGCAGCTCGTGCGACGCGTTGCCGATGAACCGCCGCTGGCTGTCGAAGGCGTCGTCCAGCCGGGCCAGCATCAGGTCGAAGGTGTCGGCGAGTTCCCTGATCTCGTCCGGCGGACCGGTCAACGCGATCCGTTCGTGCAGGCCGCGGTCGGCGTCCGGCGCGCTGGCGATCCGCCGGGCCGTCTCGGTGACCCGGTGCAGCGGCTGGAGCAGCCGGCCGGCGATCAGCCAACCGAACGCGGTCGCGGCGGCACCGACCACGACCAGCGCGATCCCGCCCTGGGTGAGCAGCGCCTCCAGGGCGTCCTGTCGGGCCTGGCCGACCATCCGGGTTACCTGCTCCATCTCGTCCGACCACGGCAGCCCGACGTCGTCGCCGCGTACCGAGACGCCGTCGCCGTCGTACCCCGCCGGTGGTGGCGTCGTCTCCCCGGGCGCCGGCCCGACCCGGTTCACCGTGAAGGTGGAGTTCTCCGGCAGCCGCTGCGACATCAGGGCGTACGTCACGCCGAGCAGCAGCAGGCCGGCGAGGAGGAAAAGCCCGCCGTAGACCAGGGTGAGCCGGGCCCGGATGGTCAGCCTGGCCGGCGAGAGACGTCTCACGGGATCCGGTACCCCACCCCGGGCTCGGTGAGCACGATCGGCGGGTCGCCGAGCTTGCGACGCAGCTTGAGGATCGCCATCCGTACCGCGTGGGTGAACGGGTCGGCGTGCTCGTCCCAGGCCTTCTCCAGCAACCGCTCGGCGGAGACCGCGGCACCGTCGGCGCGGAGCAGCTCGGCGAGGACCGCGAACTCCTTACGGGAGAGCGGGACGTACCGGCCGTCCCGGTGGACCTCCCGGCGGTGCGGGTCGAGGCGTACCCCGGCCCGCTCCAGCACCGGCGGTGCGGCCGACCGGGACCGGCGCCCGAGTGCGGCCACCCGGGCGGCCAGTTCCCGGAACGCGAAGGGCTTCGGCAGGTAGTCGTCGGCGCCCAGGGCCAGCCCGCCGACCCGGTCGTCGACTCCGGCGGCGGCGGTCAGCATCAGTACCCGGACCGGGGACTCGTGCCGGACGATCGCCCGGCAGACCTCGTCGCCGTGCACCACCGGCAGGTCACGGTCGAGCACCACCACGTCGTAGTCGTGTACGCCGACCCGCTCCAGCGCGGCACCGCCGTCGTGCACGACGTCGACCGCGTGGGCGTCCCGGCGCAGCCCCTGGGCCACCGTGTCGGCGAGCAGCCGTTCGTCCTCCACCACCAGGATCCGCATCCGCCCATGGTGCACGGGGTCGGGTAACCCGGGTGTCAACGCATTCCGTGACGCCCGGGAAAGGTGCCTCCGGCTCTACTGGGCACGGCCGGCGACCGCCGGTCGGAACGGAGGTGGTACGACGATGCGCACCAGAACCGGTCTGCTGCTCGGTCTGCTGCTGCTGGTCGGCGTGGCCGGATGCGGCGGGACCGACCGGGACCCGGGGATCGCCACGGCCGGCGGTCCCACCGCCAGTGCCAGCGATGGCGGCGGTGGGAAGGAACCGGTGGACGAGGAGGACCGGGCTCGCCGGTTCGGCCAGTGCATGCGGGAGAACGGGATACCGGACTTCCCCGATCCGGAGGTCGAGGGCGGGGCGGTCCGGCTGCGGGCGCCGGAGGGCACCGACCGGGCGAAGATGGATGCCGCGCAGCGGAAGTGCCAGGAGTATCTGCCGAACGGGGGTGAGCCGCCGAAACTCGACCCGCAGGCGCAACAGCGGATCCGGGAGTACTCCCGGTGCATGCGGGAGAACGGCGTACCGAAGTTCCCGGACCCGGAGCCGGACGGCGGGATCCGGATCGAGGGCGGACCCGACCTCGATCCACAGTCGGAAACCTTCAGGTCCGCCGAACGGGCCTGTGCGGGGCACCGCCCGAAGCCGCCCGGCGGCGGCCCGGAGGAGGGCCCGCGGACCGACAGCCGGGACTGACCGCGGACCATCCGGGCCGGTGGGCCGGGTTCGGCGGGCCCGCTCCGGGCAACTCGACGATCCCGGCACCGCCGGCCCCGGACGGGTCGGACAATGACTGGTCATGGAGCAGCGCGTGCACTTCCTCACGGTGGCCACCCGGGACCTGGACCGGGCCCGGGACTTCTACGTCGACGGGCTGGGCTGGACGCCGACCCTGGACGTACCGGACGAGATCCTCTTTTTCCAGGTGGCCCCGGGGGTGGTGCTCGGGCTCTTCGAGGCGGAGGCGTTCGCCGCCGACCTCGGTGCCGGGACGCCGCTGCTGCCCGCACCGACCGGCTTCACCCTGTCGCACAACGTCGAGAGTCCGGCGGAGGTCGACCGGGTACTGGCCCGGGCGGCCGCCGCCGGGGCGACGGTGGTCAAGTCCGGGCAGCGCGCCGCCTTCGGCGGCTACCACGGTTACTTCTCGGACCCGAACGACCTGCTCTGGGAGGTCGCGCACAACCCGGGCTGGCAGGTGGCCGAGGACGGTCGGGTGACGCTGGCCCCGGTCGAGGAGTGACCGTGCGGTACTCGGTCGAGGAGTGACCGCGCGGAACTCGTTGGCGGACCGGAGATGAGGGCGCGGGGGGCCCGGGACAGGGCCCCCCGCAGGGAAGGGACGGCCGGCTGTGCGCAACAGCCGGGAAGACCGTTCCATCCGGTACGGGCCTCTCGCGGCGGCCGTGACCGGGCCGGTCTTCCTGGACGCGACTGGCATCACGTCCACCCTGTGCAACGACGTCACCCCCTGGGCGGTAACGGCGCAAAAGGGACGATCTTGGACGTTCGTCGCTTCACGCGCCGGCCCACGTGAGGTCAGGCGGCGAGCCTGCGGGCCAGGTTGCCGTCCAGGGCGGCCATGAACTCGTCGGTGGTCAGCCACGGGGCGTCCCGGGAGATGAGCAGCGCCAGGTCCTTGGTCATCTGGCCGCCCTCGACGGTCTGCACGCAGACCTGCTCCAGGGTCTCGGCGAACCGGGTCACCTCGGGGGTGCCGTCCAGCTTGCCCCGGTGCGCCAGCCCCCGGGTCCAGGCGAAGATCGACGCGATCGGGTTGGTCGAGGTCTTCTCGCCCTTCTGCCACTGCCGGTAGTGCCGGGTGACCGTGCCGTGCGCCGCCTCGGCCTCGACAGTACGGCCGTCCGGGGTCATCAGCACCGAGGTCATCAGGCCCAGCGAGCCGAAGCCCTGCGCCACGGTGTCGGACTGCACGTCACCGTCGTAGTTCTTACAGGCCCAGACGAAGCCACCCTCCCACTTCAGCGCGGCGGCGACCATGTCGTCGATCAGCCGGTGCTCGTAGGTGATGCCGGCGGCGGCGAACTCCGCGGCGAACTCGGCCTCGAAGACCTCGGCGAAGAGGTCCTTGAACCGGCCGTCGTACGCCTTGAGGATGGTGTTCTTGGTGGAGAGGTAGACCGGGTAGCCGCGGTCGAGCCCGTACCGGAAGGATGCGCGGGCGAAGTCCCGGATCGAGTCGTCGAAGTTGTACATCCCCATCGTGACGCCGCCACCCGGGAAGTTCGCCACCTCCATCTCGATCGGGGCGCCGCCGTCGGTCGGCGTGTAGGTGATGGTCACCGTGCCCGGGCCCGGCACCACGAAGTCGGTCGCCTTGTACTGGTCGCCGTGCGCGTGCCGGCCGATGATGATCGGCTTGGTCCAGCCCGGTACCAGCCGGGGGACGTTGGACATGATGATCGGCTCGCGGAAGACCACGCCGCCGAGGATGTTCCGGATCGTGCCGTTCGGCGAACGCCACATCTTCTTGAGGCCGAACTCCTCCACCCGGGCCTCGTCCGGGGTGATGGTGGCGCACTTGACGCCCACGCCGTGTTGCTTGATCGCGTTCGCCGCGTCGACCGTCACCTGGTCGTCGGTCTCGTCGCGGTACTGGATCGACAGGTCGTAATAGTGCAGGTCGACGTCGAGGTACGGCAGGATCAACTGATCGCGAATCTGCTTCCAGATGATCCGGGTCATCTCGTCGCCGTCGATTTCCACAACCGGGTTCGTAACCTTGATCTTCGCCATCGGCCGGCGCTCCTCTCCGGGTCATCTGCTCTAGCAGTACGAGCGTACTGGATGGCGTCGGGAGGCAATACACTGCCTGCCATGATCAGCTGTTCCGTAGGTCCGATCACCGTCATCGCGCTACCGGACGCCGAGGGGTTGTTCTTCCAACCCCGTACCGAGGCATTCCCGACCGCAACCGCCGCACACTGGCAACTTGCCGACGAACGCGACCCGGGCGCGGTGACCGCCGACGGGCAGTGGCAGCTGCCGTTCCGGTGCTTCGCGCTCCGCTTCGACGACGGTCCGGCGGCCGGCCGGGTGATCCTGGTCGACGCCGGCATCGGCCCCGCCGACGCCCCCGCCCGAAGGTGGGCACCGACCCCCGGGCGACTGCCGGCCGAACTCGCCGCCGCCGGCATCACGCCGGAGCAGGTCGACACGGTGGTACTCACCCACCTGCACACCGACCACATCGGCTGGGCGGTCACCGGCGCGGCCGGTACGCCGTACTTCGGCAACGCCCGCTACCTGCTGCAACGGGCCGAGATCGCGGCCGTTGGCCGGCACGACCCGGCCGGGATCACCGGCTACCTGCTCGACCCGCTCACCGCCACCGGCCAGCTGGACGCGCTCGACGGCGACCTCCGGCTCGCCCCTGAGGTACGGGTACTGGCCACCCCCGGGCACACCCCCGGGCACCAGTCGGTACTGGTCGAGTACGCCGACCAGACCCTGCTACTCACCGGCGACCTGCTGGTACACGCGTTGCAACTGGTCGCCCCCGAGCTGCCGTACGCGCACGAGGTCGATCCGGTCACCGCCCGGGGCTCGCGGGAGCGGCTGCTCACCGAGCTGGCCGCCCGGCCGGCCGCCACGCTCGGCACCCCGCACCTGAGTACGCCCTTCGTCCCGCTGTAGGACGGTAAGGAAGGGCCCCCGCACAGCGCCTTCTGCTGTAGCGGGGGCCCTTCCTCACCGACTCACATGTTGGCGACGTCGGCCTGCTTGGCCCGGACCGCCTCGGCAGCGGCCTTCAGACTGGCGATCTCGTCGGCGTCCAGCGGCGTCTCCACGACGCGGCGTACGCCCTCCCGGCCGATCTCCGCCTCCACACCCAGGTAGACCCCGGAGATGCCGAACTGCCCGTCGACCCAGGCACAGACCGGCAGGACCTCGCCGGAGTCGGTCGCCACGGCCCGGGCCATCCGGGCGGCGGCGGCCGACGGCGCGTAGTACGCCGAACCGGTCTTGAGCAGCGCGACCACCTCGGCCCCGCCGTTGCGGGTGCGTACCACCAGCTCCTCGATCTGCTCCGCCGGCATCACGTCGCGCAGCGGCTTGCCGTCGACGGTGCTGCGGGACGGCACCGGCACCATGGTGTCGCCGTGCGAGCCGAGGGTGAGAGTACGGACCGAGCCGATCTTGACGCCGAGCGCCTCGGCGACGAAGTTGGTGAACCGGGCGGTGTCGAGCATGCCGGCCTGGCCGAGTACCCGGTTGCGCGGGAACTGGGTGGCGATCTGGGCCAGCGCGGTCATCTCGTCCAGCGGGTTGGAGACGACGATGACGACGGCGTTCGGGGCGTACTTGGCAACGTTCTCGGCGACCTGGCGGACGATCCGGGCGTTGGTCTCCAGCAGGTCCATCCGGCTCATGCCCGGCTTGCGGGGCAGCCCGGCGGTGATCACGACGACGTCGGAGCCCTCGATCGCCTCGTAGCCCTCGCCGCCCTTCCCGGTCGTCACGCCGACGACCTTGGTCTCGAAGCCCTCGACCGGGCGCGACTGGTTGAGGTCCAGCGCGATGCCCTCGGGCTTGCCCTCGATGATGTCGGTGATCACCACCGTGTCGAAGACGTCGTACTCCGCCAGGCGCTGCGCGGTCGTCGAGCCGTAGAAGCCGGCACCGACTACGGTGACCTTTTTGCCCATGGTCGTCCCACTCCCTGATACCCGTCTGGTTATTTCCGGACGGTATCAGTCAGGAGTGTTCGGTTTTGGTCAGGGGCGGAATTGCCTGCCGTCGCTCACATCCGCGTCCGTCGGCGAGCGCCACCGCCGGAGGCCGCCCGGGCCGGCGCCCGTCAGCCCTGCTCGGTTGGCTCCAGCCCGGCCTCGGCCCGCTCCACCACATTGGTCAGCAACATCGCCCGGGTCATCGGGCCGACTCCGCCGGGCATCGGCACCACCTTGCCGGCCACCTCGGCGACCTCGGGCCCGACGTCGCCGGTGTAGCGGCCCTTGCCGTCCGCACCGAGCACCCGGGTGATGCCGACGTCGACCACCACCGCGCCCGGCCGGACCATGTCGGCGGTGAGCAGGCCCGGCACCCCGGCCGCCACGATCACGATGTCGGCGGCCCGGGTGTGCGCGGCCAGGTCGAGGGTGCCGGTGTGGCAGAGCGTCACGGTGGCGTTCTCGCTGCGCCGGGTCAGCAGCAGCCCGAGCGGCCGACCGACCGTGTTGCCCCGGCCGACCACCGCCACCTCGGCGCCGCGCAGCGGTACGTCGTGCCGACGGAGCAGCTCGACGATGCCGCGCGGGGTGCAGGGCAGCGGACCGGGGTAGCCGAGCACCAGCCGGCCCAGGTTGACCGGGTGCAGCCCGTCGGCGTCCTTGTCCGGGTCGATCATCTCCAACACCCGCTGGGTGTCCAGCTGGACCGGGAGCGGGAGCTGCACGATGTAGCCGTGGCAGGCCGGGTCGGCGTTCAGCTCGGCGATCGTGGCGTCGACCTGCTCCTGGGTGGCGTCGGCCGGCAGTTCGCGGCGGATCGAGGCGATGCCCACCTCGGCGCAGTCCCGGTGCTTGCCGTTGACGTACGCCTGGGAGCCGGGATCCTCGCCGACCAGCACCGTGCCCAGCCCGGGGACGACGCCCCGCTCGGCCAGCGCCTTGACCCGGTCGCGGAGTTCGTCCTTGATGCGTGCCGCGGTTGCTTTGCCGTCGAGAAGGGTGGCCGTCACAGGCAGATCGTCTCACGCGGTACGCCCGGCCGAGCCGGCACCCGGCCGGTCGGTACCGGGATCGGTCACTCGGCCAACATCCGGTCGGCCGCGTGGCCGGCACCAGATTCTTACTATAAGTAACCGTGTTGTTAGTCACGCTCAGTGAGATTTTGTGGAGTTGTCCACATTATGGAAGACCCCATCCGGGTGAATCCGGACGAACTCCTGAGTCGGACGCCCGCGACCGGATGCCGATCATCCGCCCGGTTTGCCCCCTCCTGCGCTGGCAAACCGAATTCATCCGACACCTGCCGTGGAGCTGCAATAGCAGCTCAGAGTGGACGTCCGCAAGTCCTCCCCCGGCCTTGTGTTACTGACCCGTAACCATCTAGTTTGGCCAGGCGTCCTGCCTCGACCTACCTTTGCCGAGCGTTGCACAGCGTTACCTCTGTGTGGTGGCGACTGCTCAGCGTAAGGAGACGAGGAGGCTCAATGCAGGTTCGTAGGCTCGCTGCCTGGACCGCCATCCCCCTTGCCGCGACCCTCGGCCTCGCGGCCTGTGGTGGGGGCGGGGACTCGGGGGAGAGCGACCCGAATGCGACGGTTTCGATCCAGATCGCGGAACCGCAGCACCTGATTCCCACCAACACCAACGAGTCGAGCGGTAACCAGGTGCTCTCGGCCCTGTTCACCCCGCTGGTCGGCTACGACGAGCAGAACAGGCCGTTCGAGGTCGCCGCGGAGTCCGTGGACTCGACCGACAACGTGACCTGGACGATCAAGCTGAAGGACGGCTACACCTTCCACAACGGCGAGAAGGTGACCTCCGACAGCTACATCAACGCCTGGAACTACGGCGCCTACGCGCCGAACGGCCAGGGCAACAGCTACTTCTTCGAGAAGATCGCCGGCTACGACGACCTCCAGTCGGTGGACCCGGACGGCGACGGCCCGCAGAAGGCGCCGGAGCCGAAGGCCACCACCATGAGCGGGCTGAAGAAGGTCGACGACCTCAGCTTCACGGTGACGCTGGCCAAGCCGTACGCCGAGTTCAAGACCGTGCTCGGCTACACCGCGTTCTACCCGCTGCCGGCGGCCGCCTTCTCGGCACCCGGAGTGATCAAGGACGACTTCGAGGACGCCCCGATCGGTAACGGCCCCTTCAAGATGAAGGGCACCTGGCAGCACGACGCCAAGGTCGAGGTCGAGCGCTACGACGCGTACCCGGGCGAGAAGCCGAAGATCGCCGGTGCCGAGTTCCGGATCTACCAGCAGCTCACCGCGGCGTACGCGGACGTGCTCTCGGACAACCTCGACGTGAACGTGACCGTCCCGACCGAGAGCCTGAGCACGGCGCCGACGGACCTGGGCGACCGGTTCCAGCAGAGCCCCGCCTCGGCCTTCCAGTTCGTGGCGTTCCCCACGTTCCAGGAGGAGTTCAGCAGGCCGGACGTGCGCAAGGCGATCTCCATGGCGATCGACCGGGACGAGATCAGCAAGTCGATCTTCAAGGAGTCGCAGATCTCGGCGCGCTCGTTCGTCTCCCCGGTGGTCTCCGGCTACCGCGACGACACCTGCGGCGAGGCCTGCGAGTTCAACCCGGCCAAGGCCAAGGAGCTCTACCAGGCCGCCGGTGGACCCGCCGAGCTGAAGATCACCTACAACGGTGACGGCGGGCACAAGGACTGGGTCGACGCCACCTGCAACCAGCTCAAGGCCAACCTGGGCGTCGACTGCGTCGGTACGGCCGAGCCGAAGTTCTCCGACCTGCTGACCAAGGTGGAGAAGAAGCAGCCGGTCGGCCTGATCCGGCTGGGCTGGCTGATGGACTACCCGTCGATGGAGAACTACCTCGGCCCGCTGTTCACCACCAACGGCTCGTCGAACTACTACGGGTACAGCAACCCCGACTTCGACCGCCTGGTGCAGGAGGGCACGGCCGCCGCGACCGCGGACGAGGCGGTCAAGAAGTACCAGCAGGCCGAAGAGATCCTGGCCGCCGAGATGCCGGTGATCCCGCTCCGGTTCGGCCAGAACGTCTACGCGCACTCGTCCCGGGTCAAGAACGTCGAGGTCGACCTCTTCCAGGTCGTCGACATGACCAAGATCGAGGTCGTCAGCTGAGCTGACCGACAGGCCGGTCCGGGCCACCCGGTAATCGGGTGGCCCGGACCGCTTCCCGCGTTCCGACCGCGCGGCGCTTCCCGCGCACCGGACCGCTTCCCGCGCACCGCGCCCCAGCCACCTCACCTCACGGAGAAGGCAAGGATGTTCCGCTACATCGTGCGTCGCCTGCTTCAGATGGTCCTGGCCTTCTTCGGGACCACTCTGATCGTGTACGCGCTGATGTTCGCCGGACAGGGTGATCCCATCCAGGCACTCGCCGGGGAGCGCCCGGTCAGCGAGGCGCAGCGGGCGTACCTGACCGAGAAGTTCCACCTCGACCAGACCGGGGTCGGCGGGTTCTTCTACCGCTACTTCGACTACGTCGGCAACCTGCTCCGCGGCGACCTCGGCGACTCGCTCACCGGCCGGAAGATCACCGACATGCTCGCCCAGGCCTGGCCGGTCACCGTGAAGCTCGCGGTCATCGGGCTGCTGGTGGCGATCCTGGTCGGGGTCACCGCCGGAGTCGTCGCCGGGCTCCGCCGGGGCGGCGTCTTCGACAACGCCACCCTGGCGCTGACCCTGCTGGTCCTTGGCATCCCCACCATCGTGCTGGCGCCGCTCGCCCAGTACTTCCTCGGCGTCAAGCTGCCGCTCTTCCCGCCGACCGCCGGCGCCGACCCCAGCTTCCACGCCCTGCTGCTTCCCGGCATCGTGCTCGGCTCCCTCTCGCTGGCCACCGCGCTGCGGCTGACCCGGACCTCGGTCGCCGAGAACCTCCGCTCCGACTACGTCCGGACCGCGAAGGCCAAGGGCCTGCCGACCCGCCGCATCGTCAGCGTGCACGTGCTGCGGAACTCGCTGATCCCAGTGATCACCTTCCTCGGCGTCGAACTCGGCAACCTGATGAGCGGCGCGATCATCACCGAGGGCGTCTTCAACATCCCGGGCGTCGGGTTCAACCTCTTCCGCGGCATCAGGACCGAGGACGGCCCCCTGGTGGTCGGCCTGGTCAGCGTGCTGGTCGTGGTCTATCTGGTGTCGAACCTCGTGGTGGACGTCCTCTACGCCGTCCTCGACCCCCGCATCCGGTACGAGTGAGGGACCTACAGGCATGAGTGAGTTGGAGACCGTCGCCGCGGCCGGGTCGTCCGGTGGCAGGGCCGGGTCGGGCGACGCTGCGGCCCGGCCGCGCAGCCTGGCCGGCGACGCCTGGCGCGACCTGCGCGGCAACCCGATCTTCTGGATCTCGCTGGTACTGGTCCTGCTGGTCACCACGATGGCGGCCTTCCCCGGCCTGTTCACCACGAACGACCCGCACGACTGCACGCTGGCCCGGCAGCACGCCGGCCCCGGCGGCGGCGCCCCCTTCGGGTACGACTTCCAGGGCTGCGACACCTACGCCCGCGCCGTCTACGGCGCCCGGGCGTCCCTGCTGGTCGGCGCGTTCTCGGCGCTGGTCACCGGGCTGATCGCGATCACCGTCGGCATGCTCGCCGGCTACTTCGGCCGATGGATCGACGCGGCACTGTCCCGGATCGTCGACGTGGTCCTCGGCGTACCGCTGCTGCTCGCCGCGATCGTGATGCTGAAGCGGATCAGCAGCGACAACCCGAACATCCGGATCATGGCAGTGATCTTCGTACTCGCGATCCTCGGCTGGACCACCGCCGCCCGGGTGATCCGGTCCTCGGTGATCAGCGCCAAGCAGCAGGACTACGTGGCGGCGGCCCGAATGCTCGGCGCCGGCAACGGCCGGACCATGTGGCGGCACATCCTGCCCAACTCGCTGGCCCCGGTGATCGTGGTGCTGACCATCGCGCTCGGCTCGTTCATCGCCGCCGAGGCGACCCTCTCGTTCCTCGGCATCGGCCTGCGGGCTCCGACCATCTCCTGGGGAATCGACATCGACGCCGGCCGGGCACACATGCGCGAGTCGGCGATCCCCCTGGTGGTGCCCTCGACCTTCCTGGCGCTGACCGTACTGGCCTTCATCATGCTCGGCGACGCGATCCGCGACGCCTTCGACCCCAAGCTGCGGTGATCACATGGCGGTGCATCCGAACGAACGCGACCCGCTGCCCGGCCGGCAGAACGCCGGTGCCGACGGCGGGCACCTGCTCGAGGTACGGAACCTGTTCGTCGAGTTCCACACCCGGGACGGCGTGGCCAAGGTGATCAACGGCGTCTCGTACCACCTGGACGCCGGGGAGGCCCTCGCGGTACTGGGCGAGTCGGGCTCCGGCAAGTCGGTGACCGCCCAGGCGATCATGGGCATCCTGGACATGCCCCCGGCGGTCATTCCGGCCGGCCAGATCCGCTACCGCGGTACCGACCTGCTGAAGCTCCCCGAGGAGGAGCGCCGGAAGGTACGCGGCAAGCAGATCTCGATGATCTTCCAGGACGCGCTCTCCGCGCTGAACCCGGTCTTCCCGGTCGGCTGGCAGATCGGCGAAGTACTGCGGCTGCGTGAGGGACTGTCCCGGGCCCAGGCCAAGCGCCGGGCGATCGAGCTGATGGAACTGGTCAAGATCCCGGCGGCCCGGCAGCGGGTCGGCGACTACCCACACCAGTTCTCCGGCGGTATGCGGCAGCGGGTCATGATCGCGATGTCGCTGGCGCTGGACCCGGCGGTACTGATCGCCGACGAACCCACCACCGCGCTGGACGTGACGGTGCAGGCCCAGATCATGGACCTGCTCGGCGAACTGCGCCGGGACCTGAACATGGCGATGATCCTGATCACCCACGACCTCGGGGTCGTCGCCGACGTGGCCGACCGGATCGCCGTGATGTACGCCGGCCGGATCGTCGAACACGCCGACGTGCACTCACTGTACGAGGCACCGGGGCACCCGTACACCAAGGGTCTGCTGGAGTCGATCCCCCGGCTCGACCTCAAGGGTCAGCGGCTGACCACCATCAGGGGCCTGCCGCCCAACCTGATGCGCATCCCCAGCGGATGCCCGTTCCACCCGCGCTGCCCGTACGCCCGGCAGGAGTGCGTCGACGTCGTGCCGGCCGTCCGGTCGCTCGGCGACGGCCGAACCAGCGCCTGCCACTTCGCCCAGGAGGTCCTCGATGGCCGACTCTGACCAGACGCGCCCACCGCTCGACCCCGGCGGCACCCGGCCGGCGACACCCGGCAAGCCGCGCGGCGAGACCGTGCTGCGGGTCGAGAACGTCGTCAAGCACTTCCCGATCACCCAGGGCATCGTGTTCAAGCGGCAGATCGGCGCCGTCAAGGCGGTCGACGGGGTCAGCTTCGACCTGAACCGGGGCGAGACCCTCGGCATCGTCGGCGAGTCCGGCTGCGGCAAGTCGACCCTGGCCAAGCTGCTGATGCGGCTGGAGACGCCGACCTCGGGCCGGGCCATCCTGGAGGGCCGGGACATGTTCAAGCTCTCCGGCGCCGAGCTGCGCCGGATGCGCCGCAACGTGCAGATGGTCATGCAGGATCCGTACACCTCGCTGAACCCGCGGATGACCGTCGGCGACCTCATCGGCGAACCCTTCGACATCCACCCGGACGCGGCACCGCGCGGCTCCCGCCGGCAGCGGGTGCAGGAGCTGCTGGACCTGGTCGGATTGAACCCGGAGCACATCAACCGGTATCCGCACCAGTTCTCGGGTGGGCAGCGGCAGCGGATCGGGATCGCCCGGGCACTCGCGCTCAAGCCGGAGATCATCGTCTGTGACGAGCCGGTGTCGGCGTTGGACGTGTCGATCCAGGCCCAGGTGATCAACCTGCTGGAAAGCCTCCAGGACGAGTTGGGGCTGTCGTACATCTTCATCGCGCACGACCTGTCGGTGGTGCGGCACATCGCCGACCGGGTCGCCGTGATGTACCTGGGCAAGATCGTAGAGATCGGCGTCGAGGACGAGATCTACGAGCGGCCGACCCACCCGTACACCCAGGCGCTGCTCTCGGCCGTGCCGGTACCGGACCCGAAGGCCCGGGCGCACCGCGAGGTCATCCGGCTCGACGGCGACGTACCGTCGCCGGCCAACCCGCCGTCGGGCTGCCGGTTCCGCACCCGGTGCTGGAAGGCGCAGGAGATCTGCGCCACCCAGGAGCCACAGCTCGTGCTCCGGGCCGTCGAGCCGCACCCGTCGGCCTGCCACTTCGCCGAACTCAGGCAGCACGTCGTCTCCTGAGCCGACCGGCCGCCGAACGCGAGGCCGGGCCGTGCGGACGGCGGGGACGGAGGGCCCGGGAACCTCACAGTGGTTTCCGGGCTCTCGCCTACATGGTGCGAAGACTGCTCGTGACGCTGGCCCTGCTGGTCTCGGCGACGCCGCTGCTCGGCTGCGCCGAGGATGGCCCGGATGCCATCGGACCGACCGCCGGGGCGTTGTCGTCCCCGACCGGCCCGGTGACCACGACCGGACCCGCCGCCGAGCCGGCCGCCAGCTGCGCGGCCGCCTCCCGATCGGCCGACGGTCTGCCCGAGGTGCAGGGCGTCGCGGACACCGGGAACTCCTTCTGGGGACTGCTCTTTCCACGCGGCGGTCCGAGTCTGCGCAGCGGCGTGGAAGAGAAGATCGTCTGGCGGATGACCGGCTCCGGCACCTTCAGCATCCGGGCCACCGGTCCGGGCGGGACCACCATCGAACCGGTCTGGGGACCGATCGGGCACGGCGGCAGCAGCTGGACCAGGCCTGGCGACGAGTGGGGCACCGGCTGGAACTTCCCGGTCGCCGGCTGCTGGACCGTACGGGCCAGCCGGTCCGGCGGCGCGACCGGCGTTCTCACCCTCAAAATCAGTTGACCGGCAGCCACACGTTAGTGGCGCGTGGCTGCCGGTCGCAGAGGACGAAGGCACCGCGAAACCAGATCGGTCGACGTACGTCTCCGGCCAGTTCGGCTATCGAATCGACGTCACGAAGCGCCGCCAGACGGTTGGGGTGAAAATCAGGATGGGGCCGGACGTGTCCTTGCTGTCGCGTACGCCGACGACGCCGGGCAGGTTGTCGACGACCTCGACGCACTGTCCACCCGATCCGTTGCTCCGGCTGCTCTTGCGCCACTGGGCGCCGGTCAGGTTAGTCATCGCTGCACTCCTTGGCGATCATCGCGATCAGGTCGGCTGACCGGGAGGGGTCGAGCGCCAACGCTTCGAGCGCTCTCCATGCCTTAGCGTACGCCGCCACCTCAGTCGGCCGGTCCAGATAGATCGCGCCGGTCAGCGACTCGCTGTAGATCGTGGTCGGCTCCGGGGTGCGCAGGCCGGTCGACGGAAAGTCGAGGATCACGAAGTTGCTGCCGGCGAGGGCCCAGTTCGGCTCGACGGTCAGTGGCACTACACGGATGGTCGCGGTCTCGCTGCTCGCCACCGAGTGTAGGTGCGCGAGTTGACCCGCCATTCCGGGTGCCCGGCGGCGCAGCACCACCTCATCGAGAATGATCTCCAACTGCGGCGCCGCGGGCTTCCTCCGGCGGAGGATATGTTGGCGTTCCATCCGAACCTCTACCCGACGCTCAACCTCCTGGCCGGGGAGGTCGGGGTGAGATCGCAGGAGATGCGTGGCGTACTCCCGGGTTTGGAGGAGTCCGGGGAAGGACGCCGGTTCCCAGTGGCGGAGGCGGGAAGCGGCTGCCTCCAGGCCGACGTACAGCTCGAACCAGGAGGGGATGGCGTCGCCGTACGCGTGCCACCAGCCCTTCGTCTTTGTCTGTGTGGCCAGGCCGATCAGTGCCTCGGTCATCTCGTCCGACACCCCGTAGACCTTGCACATGGCGAGGACGTCGGCCTTGCGGACGGCCGCACCGCCGGTCTCAATCCGGTACATGGTGGTCCGGGAGACTTCCAACTCATGGGCGGCGGCCTCCAGTCCGAGCCCTGCCTGTTCGCGGGCGATCCGCAGGTGACGTCCAAGCTGCCGGCGTGGCACCGAAGATCCGGTGTCGGTCATGTGGTCCCCCTGTTTCAAATCGGCACGGAAAATCATCCATGATGAAACAGTCGACCAGTCGTTATACGGAATAGCGGCCGGTCGATCCGCTTTTCCGACCTTAGACAGTTCTAATAGCTAATTCCAGTGGCGAAAGCAAGGAAAGGACGTCCTGTTCGGAACTATTGATCCGGCCTGCTACGGCCGCGACGGACATCGCCTCTGGTCGGCCTGCTGGTGCGGACGATGGCGCCGGTCGCGCCTCTGGCGAGGGCGGTCCACTCTGCTTTCCAGACGATTCCGCCACCCGGTCTGCCGCGATAGTCAGCGATTGCGAATATTCCTCAGGACTATCGGCTGCGCCTGGTCCCTGCCCGTTGCCGGGCAGGGACCGTGAGCCATGTCGGCGCTCAGCGAGGCGGTCAGTAAACCTTTCCAACCCTCCTTGCGGTCCGCCGGACCGCAAGGTCGGACGCGGTGCGTGAGCGCCACGCGGTTCAGGTTGGAGAGGTGGTTCAGGTTGAAGAGGTTCAGTGGAAGAAGTGCCGGGTCCCGGTGAGGTACATCGTGATCCCGGCCGCGCTCGCCGCTGCCACGACCTCCTCGTCGCGCAGCGAGCCGCCGGGCTGGACGACCGCCCGGACCCCGGCGTCGATCAGCACCTGGAGCCCGTCCGGGAACGGGAAGAACGCGTCCGAGGCGGCGACCGCGCCCCTGGCCCGCTCGGCACCGGCCCGGGAGACCGCCAGGTGCGCCGAGTCGACCCGGTTGACCTGCCCCATCCCGACCCCGACGGTCGCACCGTCCGCGGCGAGCAGGATGGCGTTGCTCTTCACCGCCCGGACGGCCCGCCAGGCGAAGGCGAGATCGGCCAGGGTCGACTCGTCGGCGGGCTCGCCGGTGACCAGCCGCCAACCGGCCGGATCGTCACCGGGCGCGTCCACCCGGTCGGCCATCTGCACCAACGCGCCGCCGCTGACCAGGCGCCACTCGGCCGGGTACGGCGCGAAGGCGGGTGCCCGGAGCAACCGGATGTTCTTCTTGCCGGAGAGCACGTCCACCGCACCCGGCTCGAAATCGGGTGCCACCAGCACCTCGGTGAAGACCTCGGCGACCTGCTGCGCCATCTCGACCGAGACCGGTCGGTTGACCGCGATCACCCCGCCGAACGCGGAGACCGGATCGCAGGCGTGCGCCCGGCGGTGCGCCTCGGCCACGTCGGCGCCGACCGCGATGCCGCACGGGTTGGCGTGCTTGATGACCGCCACCGCCGGCTGGTCGGTGAAGTCGTTCGCCGCCCGCCAGGCCGCGTCCGCGTCGACGTAGTTGTTGTACGACATCTCCTTGCCGTGCAACTGCTCCGCCTGGGCCAGCCCGGGCGGGGACGCCGGGTCGACGTAGAGCACCGCGGCCTGGTGCGGGTTCTCGCCGTACCGCAGCGGCGTGGGCGCGGTCAGCACCTGACCGGCGAAGGCCGGCCACTGCTGCTCCTCCGGCCCGGTCCGCACCGCGAACCAGTTCGCCACCGCCACGTCGTACTCGGCGATGTCGGCGAAGGCCCGGGCCGCGAGCTGCCGGCGCTGCCCTGCGCTGAAGCCGCCGTCGGCCAGGGCGGCGAGCACCGACGGGTACGCCGACACCGACGTCACCACCGCGACCGAGGCGTGGTTCTTCGCCGCCGCCCGGACCATCGCCGGCCCGCCGATGTCGATCTGCTCGACGCACTCGTCGAAGTCCGCGCCGGACGCCACGGTCTCGGTGAACGGGTAGAGATTCGACACCAGCAGGTCGAACGGGGCGATACCCAGCTCACCGAGCTGCGCCGCATGCCGCTGCGACCGCAGGTCGGCCAGGAGCCCGGCGTGCACCTTCGGGTGCAGCGTCTTGACCCGGCCGTCGAGCACCTCGGGGAAACCGGTCAGCGAGTCGACCGGAGTGACCGGGACCCCGGCCCCCTCGATGGTCGCCGCCGTGCTGCCGGTGGAGACGATCTCCACTCCGGCGCCGTGCAGCGCCCGGGCCAGCTCGACCAGCCCGGTCTTGTCGTAGACGCTGACCAGCGCGCGCCTGATCGGCCGCCGGCCGTCCGCGCCGGAACTCGTGTCGCTCACTCCGATCGTGACCTTCCTTCCAGTGATCGTCCAACCCTCCCGGAGCAACCGGCCGACCTGCGTGACGAGCTGCCGCCGCTCGGCCACCTTGATCCGCTCGGTGAGGGTCTCCTCGTCATCGTCGTCGAGCACCGGCACCGCCACCTGGGCGACGATCGGCCCGGTGTCGACACCGGCGTCGACGAAGAAGAGCGTGGCCCCGGCGAGTTTGACTCCGTAGCCGAGGGCGTCGCGCGGGCCGTGCATGCCGGGGAACGCGGGCAGCAGCGAGTTGTGCGTGTTGACGTACCGGTCGCCGAAGGCCGCCAGGAAGTGCGGACCGACCAGTTTGAGGAAGCCGGCCGAGACGACCAGGTCGGGCTCGTACCCGGCGACGTGCGCGGTGAGCGCCCGGTCCCAGTCCTCGCGCGTCGGGTACGCCTTCACCGGGTCGACGAAGGTCGGCACCCCGGCCGCGGCGGCCCGGTCGAGCCCGGCGATGCCGTCCCGGTCGGCGCCGACCGCGACCACCCGGGCGCCGTACGCCGGGTCGGCACCGGCGTCGAGCAGGGCCTGGAGATTGCTCCCGGAGCCGGAGACGAGGACGACGATGCGGGCTGCCGAGGCGGGCTCAGTCACCCCAGCACCCTACCGGGCAGGTCCGGCCGGCCTCCCGGCGGCGCGATCCGTGCACCTCACCCATCAGGTCGAGGAACCCGCCCGCCGGGTCGGGCCGGGAGAGCGGTGTCGATCACTATCGGCATGTCGGGCGGCGAGCGGGCCACCAAAGTGGCGCTGATTAGGTACGCTGCCGGACGCTCGGGGCAGTGACCTGGCCCCGGAAGATAGCCCCTCGCAATTTCATACGTGCGCTGAGTGCCGGCCCAAGGAGCCCAACACACATGCAACCCGGTTACCCCTCACACCCGCCGCAAGAGATCAACAACAACATGACGATGTCCATCGTCGCGATCTTCCTGTTCTGGCCGTTGGCCATCCCGGCCATCATGAACGCCTCCAAGGTGAACCCCCTGCTCCAGCAGGGGAACTACCCGGCGGCCCAGGCCGCCGCCGCCGAGTCCCGCAAGTGGTCGAAGCTCGCCCTGATCATCGGCATCTGCCTCTGGGTGGTCTCGCTGCTCTGCTGCGTCGTCAGCTTCATCATCAGCGCCAACTCGGCGTCGAGCATCTAGTCTGAGAGACCTGTCGAAGGAGTTCCGTCATGCAGCCCGGCAACCCAGGCCAGGACCCGTACGGACAGCAGCCGTCGGATCCGAACGCAGCCCAGCGCCAGGATCCGTACGCGCAGCCGCCGCAGCCCACCTCGGGCCAGCCGTACGGGCAACCGACCTCGGGTCAGCCGTACGGGCAACCGACCTCGGGTCAGCCGTACGGGCAGCCGCAGTACCAGGACGCACCGCAGCCGTACCAGGATCCGTACGGTCAGCAGCCGATGCCGGGCCAGCCCTACGGTGCGGCACCCGGTTACCAGACCCCGGGATATGGACCGGTCGGCGGGCAGAACAACACCCTCGGCCTGGTCGCGATGATCGTCGGCATCATCTCGATTCCGGCGGCGTGCTGTGCCGCGCTCGGCATCCTCGCCGGCATCGCCGGTGTCGTGCTCGGCATCCTCGGCCGGGGCAAGGTGAGCCGGGGCGAGGCCAGCAACGGTGGCCAGGCCCTGGCCGGTCTGATCTGCGGTGCCATCGGCCTGCTGCTGGGCGTGGTCAACCTGATCCTCGCGGTCGTGATGAACGCAAACGGTTTCACCTACATGCCGTAACGACCGGCCGGGCGGCCGTGCGGCCGCCCGGAGTCGGGACAACCGCGTTGGGGCGCTCCGGACTTCCCGGGGCGCCCCAAGCGCGTTCCGGCCAACGCCAGCCCGCCGGCCAGCCGCCAGTCCGCCGGCCAGCCGGCCAGCCTCCGACCCCGCCGGCCAGCCTCCGACCCCGCCGGGCAGCGCCAGCCCCGCCGGCCAGCCTCAAACCGCGCCGGCCAGCGTCAGGCCCGCCGGTCGGCGCGGGCCACGGCCCGGGTCGCGGCGGCGCCGATCAGGGTGCCGATCAGCACGACGAGGGTCGCCCCGGCGCCGACCTGCCAGTAGGCCGGCCCCACCTCGGCGAGCCGGCCGCCGCCGAGCGGGCCGCCGGAGAGCAGGGCCGCCACCCCGAGTACCACCCCGGCGACCGGGCCGCCGACCGCCGCCGCGCAGAGCAGTGCGGCCCAGCTGGGCGGTGCCGCGTTCCGCTCCGCGGCGGAGCGCATCCGGCGACGGGCGAGCAGCCAGCCGGCGGCCATGCCGGCCAGCACCGGAACGGCCAGCACGACGCCACCGACCCCGCCGAGCGGCCCCTGCGGCAGTCCGGCCAGCAGGGGTACGGCCGGCAGCGCTCCGATGGAGACCTCGGAGGTCCGGACCACCGTGTCGGTGCCGATCGCGAACCCGGGCCCAAGCAGGTAGCTGGCGGCCCAGACCGCGGCATTCGGCGCGTAGCCGAGGCTGACCAGGGTGATGCCCGCCTGGCCCAGCACGCCGGTGCGGTAGGCCCCGATCATGTCGCCGGCCTCGCCGCCTCCGGTGGCCACCGCCAGTCCGGCCACTCCGGCCCCGGCCCCCAGCAGCAGCAGGGCGGCGACGATCCCGGTACGCAGCCCGTCCCGGAGCATCAGCGGGGTACGCCGGGCCACCGCCACCAGTACGCCGCTGGCCCGGGCCGCCCCGAACAGCGCCGCGAGGATGCCGAAGCCGGCCAGCGTCACCGCGGCCCGTACGGGTTCGGCGGTCGGGCCGTCCCCGCCGAGCAGCAGCGCGGCCAGCCCGCCGAGTACGCCGTACCCGACGCCGACCGCCACCGCGACGGCGAGGGCTCGGCCCATCGTCGGCCGCTCCCGGACCCGGGCCGCCCGGCTGACGTGCACACCTGCCCGGTTCAGCCGCCAGGCCGCCAGCATGGCGATGGCGAGCGGCGGCAGGCCGAACGGCCCGGCATCGGTCTGTAGCGGTACCCCGTGCCCGAGCAGCCATCCGGCCAGGCCCAGCCGGGCGGCGTCGACGGTCTCACCGCTGCCCTCGGCGAACCGGGCCACCCCCAGCACCACGGCGACCGGCAGGTAGCCGAGCAGGGCGGCCCAGCCGGCGGCCACCGCCGCCGCGACCGCCAGCGGAGCCCGGCCGGGACGTACCGCCGCGCCCGGCCTCGGGCGGGGTACCCGGTGGTCTCTGGCCGGGGCGCTCCGGCGCCGCTCCCGGTCGCCCGCCGGCCCGGGGCGCCCGGCCGGTCGCGGGGCGGCTCCGGCGGTGGCCGCCGGCTCGACCGGTTCGGTCTCCGGCGGGTCCGGCCGGCGCGGCCGGTCGGGGACGGTGGGTGGTGGCATCAGCGCCTACTCTGGCACGGCAGTGGGTCGGCCCGGTTCACAACACAACGGTACGGATGGCCGAAGCCACCACGACATCCGCTCCGCCCTCGCGTCGGCGCCGCGACGCCCGCTCCACCCTCACCACACCTCGGCCGGCGCGACCGGGCCACGGACACCGGGCGCTCAACGGCAACCGGGGTGGCCGGCGCTCGCCGACCACCCCGGAAGCAGACGTGGACGGCTCAGTTGCCGGACATCAGCTCCCGCATCAGCCTCGCGGTCTCACTCGGCGTCTTGCCGACCTTGACCCCGACCGCCTCCAGCGCGGCCTTCTTCGCGTCGGCGGTGCCGGCCGAACCGGAGATGATGGCCCCGGCGTGTCCCATGGTCTTGCCGGGCGGCGCGGTGAAGCCGGCGATGTACCCGACCACCGGCTTGGTGACGTTCGCCTTGATGAACTCGGCCGCCCGCTCCTCGGCGTCGCCGCCGATCTCGCCGATCATCACGATGGCGTCGGTCTCCGGGTCGGCCTGGAACGCGGCGAGCGCGTCGATGTGGGTGGTGCCGATGATCGGGTCGCCGCCGATGCCGACGCAGGTGGAGAAGCCGATGTCGCGCAGCTCGTACATCATCTGGTACGTCAGGGTGCCGCTCTTGCTGACCAGTCCGATCCGGCCCGCTCCGGTGATGTCGGCCGGGATGATGCCTGCGTTGGAGGCACCCGGCGAGGCGATGCCGGGGCAGTTCGGCCCGACGATCCGGGTCCGCTCCCCCTGCGCCAGGTTGTACGCCCAGAACGCCGCGGTGTCGTGCACCGGTACGCCCTCGGTGATCACCACGGCGAGCGGGATGCCGGCGTCGATCGCCTCGACCACGGCGCCCCGGGTGAACTGCGGTGGCACGAAGATGACCGTGACGTCGGCGCCGGTGGCCGCCATCGCCTCGGCGACGTTCGCGAAGACCGGCAGCTCGATCCGGTCGTTGACACCCTCGAAGGCCACCTTCTGGCCGGCCTTGCGCGGGTTGACCCCACCCACCACGTTGGTGCCGGCGGCCAGCATCCGCCGGGTGTGCTTCATCCCCTCGGAGCCGGTCATCCCCTGCACGACGACCTTGGAACCCTTGGTCAGCCAGATTGCCATCTCAGACCCCCGCAGCCGCGAGCTCGGCGGCCCGCTGGGCCGCGCCGTCCATGGTGTCCACCCGCTGGACCAGCGGGTTCGCGGCGCCGTCGAGAATGGCCCGCCCGGCCTCCGCGTTGTTGCCGTCGAGGCGTACGACGAGGGGCTTCTCGACCGCCTCGCCGCGCTCGGCGAGCAGGGCCAGCGCCTGGATGATGCCGTTGGCGATCTCGTCGCAGGCGGTGATGCCGCCGAAGACGTTGACGAAGACGCTGCGCACCGACGGGTCGGAGAGTACGATCTCCAGCCCGTTCGCCATCACCGCCGCGCTCGCGCCACCGCCGATGTCGAGGAAGTTCGCCGGCTTGACGCCGTGCGGCTCGCCCGCGTACGCCACCACGTCGAGGGTGGACATCACCAGGCCGGCGCCGTTGCCGATGATGCCGACCTCGCCGTCCAGCTTGACGTAGTTGAGGTCCTTCTCCTTGGCCCGCTGCTCCAGCGGGTCCACCGCGGCCTGGTCGACCAGCGCCTCGTGGTCGGGGTGCCGGAAGCCGGCGTTCTCGTCGAGCGAGACCTTCGCGTCGAGGCAGAGCACCTTGCCGTCGACCGTCCGGGCCAGCGGGTTTACCTCGACCAGGGTGGCGTCCTCGGCCACGAAGGCCTGCCACAGGCGTACGGCGATCGGCACGATCTGCTCGGTCAGCTCGGTCGGAAAACCGGCGGCCTCGACGATCTCGCGCGCCCTGGCCTCGTCGACCCCGACGTTGGCGTCGATGGCGACCTTCGCGACCCGCTCCGGCGTCTCGGCGGCCACCTGCTCGATGTCCATCCCGCCGGCCACGCTGGCGATGCAGAGGAAGGTGCGGTTCGCGCGGTCGAGCAGGTAGGAGAAGTAGTACTCCTCGGCGATGTCGGCGGTCACAGTGATCATGACCTTGTTGACCGTGTGGCCCTTGATGTCCATGCCGAGGATGTCGGTGGAGCGGGCCACCGCCTCGTCCGGCCCCTCGGCGAGCTTGACGCCGCCTGCCTTGCCCCGGCCGCCGACCTTGACCTGAGCCTTGACGACCACCCGGCCGCCGAGGCGCTCGGCGATCGCGCGGGCCTCCTCCGGGGTCGTCGCGACGCCGCCGGCCAGCACGGGCAGCCCGTGCCGTTCGAACAGCTCACGCCCCTGGTATTCGTACAGGTCCACGATTGCGCGCCCCGTCCCGTCTCCGCGGCGCGCCGTCGCACCGCCGCCAGCGTGTGAATGAGTTTGAGCCTGCTGTAGGCACGAACAGGCCATCGGCCGCAGCCTAGCGAGGTGACCACGCCCGGCATTCACGTGGGTGCTCGATGTGCGATAACGCACAGCAAGGTGCCCGTGTGCGATAACGCGACAGCCAGGTGTCCCGTGTGCGATAACGCGACAGTAGAACGCCCGGGTGGGATAAGGCGGCAGCGGGGCGCCGGTTGGCCCGGCCCGACTGGTCGGGCGTGGCCGGGAAAAGATTCCCCGGTCGGCGTAACCCCGGGTAAGGGACCTCGTTGAGTCTGATGTCGGAGCGCTGGGGGGCGCGATGACGGAAGCGGCCGATGCCCTGTCGGTCGAGGGGTGGCGGCGGGGCATCGCGCATAGAGAGGCCGGACGTGTGAGGGGTGCGTCCGGCCTCTCCCCCATTTCCGGTGCGCCCGGGCTACGGTGCGACGAACGGTCCGGCGACGAGGGTGGGCGGACAGCCGGCGATCAGCCGACGACCGGTTGACCCACGTTGGTCCGGACCCACTCCACGATCGCGCCGGTGGTGGCGCCCGGGGTGAAGATCTTCGCCACCCCGAGCCGCTCCAGTTCGGGGATGTCCGCGTCCGGGATGATCCCGCCGCCGAAGACGACCAGGTCGGCCGCGTCCCGCTCGGCGAGCAGTTCCAGCACCCGGCGGAAGAGCGTCATGTGGGCCCCGGAGAGCACCGACAGGCCGATCGCGTCGGCGTCCTCCTGGATCGCCGTCTCGACGATCTGCTCGGGCGTCTGGTGCAGTCCGGTGTAGATGACCTCCATACCGGCATCTCGCAGGGCCCGGGCGACCACCTTCGCCCCCCGGTCGTGCCCATCCAGGCCAGGCTTGGCAACGACCACCCGGATCCGAGAACTCATCAGCGCAACACCTTTCCTGGACACCGGCCAGAGTTACCTTAACGAACGGTAACCCGGCGGACGGCTGCCCGGGAACTCACCCGGGCAACGAGCCGGGCGACAGGGTGGGTGACGGCCGACCGGGCGACAAGGTGGGTGACGGCCGACCGGGTGACGAGGTGGGGACGAGCCGGGTGACGAGCCCAGGCAGTCGCCCGGGCCATACCCCTAGGGGTCCGCCCGCGCAGGTTCCGCCACGAGTCGGATCGATGACACGTTGCTAGCCCGAAAGTTACTGAGCGCTACTAACGAGAGCGATCGCAAAAGGTTACGAGATATGGCATTCCATGACGCACAACCGCACAGTGCGCCGGCAATCTGGCGCTGCGACTTGTGGCGCGCCTAGGGGTTGGTTACCGTGGCCCACGGTTGTCATCAGGTCCATGACCGGGCGACAACGCGGTCAACCGGAGTTCATCCCGATGGTCGAACATCGGTCACGGTCGCAACACTGACCCGACAACGGAGGGTGTGCGTGCGCCAGCGCCTGTCGTCTGAGCCCGATCGCTATCGAGGGCGACGTCGCGTCCCCACACCCCCGCGCAGTCGCTACGCCGCCGTCGTCACCACCGCGTTCGTCGGAGCCGGCGTCGTCGCGCTCGGCGCGGGAGCACTGCCGGACGCCAAGGCGGTCAGCCCCTCCGCGCTGGCGGACCTGGAGAAGGCCGCCGCCACCAGCGAGGACCTGAGCGCGCGGGCCGCCGACGCCCAGCAGCCGCCCGCGTCCCGCAGCGACCAGGGGGACGGGCTCGCCTCCACCCTGGCCGCCGCCCCCGACGTCTGGCTGCTTCCGCTCGAAAACTACAGCTTCACCTCGCCCTACGGGATGAAGTGGAACAAGCTGCACGCCGGCATCGACCTGGCCGCCCCCGAGGGGACCCCGTTCAACGCGGTGCACGCGGGCACGGTGACCAAGGCCGGCTGGTTCGGCGGGTACGGCTACTGCGTGATCGTCCAGCACGCCGACGGCACCGAGTCCATCTACGGGCACTCGTCGAAGCTTCTGGTCAGCGAGGGGCAGGAGGTCAAGGCCGGCGATCAGCTCGGCCTGGTCGGCAACACCGGCCACGCCTACGGCTCGCACCTGCACCTCGAGCTTCATGTCAATGGCAAGCCGACCGACCCGATCCCCTACCTCCGGGACCGGAAAGTGGACATCCAACTCAAGGTGGACGACCCATATGCTGGCGTGGCCGCCTCCTGACCACGCGTAACGCCGCTTTGCCGCCCGATCGATGCCGGTCGGGCGGTTTTCTTTTCTCCGACGTACGACAAAGTTTCCTGCGCCACATCCACGGATGTGATCGACGGCACAGCCGAGTCGTGCGTGTCCGGCGCCATCCAGGTGGATTTCCGGCATAACGCCGCTGCAGGCGTCCGCCCGCCGTCGGTGTCGGCAACCCGCTGCCAGCCCGGCGGCACCACTCCGGCCACCATCTCCGGGTCCGTACCCCAGCCAGAAGGGATCCGTCGTGCCGGAGACCGAGCCGAACCAGCCCGAGACGACCGAGGACCGGGCCGCCGGGCCCGCCCCGAGCCGGCGTACCGGAGGCTCCGGCGTCGCCCGGCACCGGATCGCCGGCCGGAGCCGGTACCTCGTACCCGGGCTCGTCGCACTGCTCGGCCTCGCCGTGGCCGGCACGGTGACGGCGGTGGCCGTCGGCGGCGACCGCTCCACCGACCGGGTGTCGGTGGCCGCCGAGGAGTCGGCCCGGGCCGCCGCCGGGCAGCGTGCCGACCGGTCCGCCCGGGAACCGGTCGCCACCCCGACGACCTCCCCGACGCCGACCGCGACACCCACGCCGGGCGCCACCGCGACCACCCGACCGCCGACCGCGGCGCCGAACCGGAGCAGCACCTCCGCGAAGGCGGCCAGCCCGACCGCGAGCCGGAAGGCGGCCGCCTGGGTCCACCCGATGCCGGCCGCCGCCGTCACGTCCTGCTACGGGATGCGCTGGGGAACGATGCACGCCGGCATCGATCTGGCGATGCCGGCCGAGACCCCGATCCGGGCCGCCGGGGCCGGCACGGTGGTCGACGCCGGCTGGGCCTTCGCCGGGTACGGCATCTCGGTGGTCGTCGACCACGGCGACGGCTGGCTCACCCACTACGCCCACCAGAGTCGGACCGTGGTCAGCGTCGGGCAGCGGGTCAAGCCCGGCCAGGTGATCGGGTACGAGGGTTCCACCGGTGACTCCACCGGCCCACACCTGCACTTCGAGGTGCACGACGGGCTGTGGAACCAGGTCGACCCGGCACCGTGGATGCGGGCCCGCGGGGTGGATCTGGGCTGCTGAGCCGGCAGCCGGCGGCGCTCAGAGCTTGTCGAGCGGCGCGTGCCGGAGCACCAGCCAGAGCGTCTGGTCACCGAAGTCGATCTGTGCCCGGGCAGCGGAGCCGTGTCCCTCGACCGCCAGCACCCGGCCGAGACCGTAGCGCTGGTGGTTGACCCGGTCCCCGACCGCGACCTTGGGCGGCTGCTTCAACTCGCTCGCGGTGCTGAGCCGGCTGCCGTCGATGCCGAGCCGGGAGGCGAGCTGGGCCGCCTTCGGCGTACCCCCGGAGAAGCCGCCGCCCCGATAGGCGCCGGACCGTTCCTCGGCGCCGGACCTGCCGCCCACCCCGCCGCCGCTCCCGGACCAGGAGGTGTAGGCGGCCCCGGTGCGCTCCCAGCGGACCAGGTCGCCCGGCAACTCGTCGACGAACCGGGACGGCGGGTTGTAGGACGGCTGCCCCCAGGCCGACCGGGTCACCGCCCGGGACAGGTAGAGCCGCTTGCGGGCCCGGGTGATCCCGACGTACGCCAGCCGGCGCTCCTCCTCCAGCTCCCGGTTGTCGCCCAGCGCCCGCAGGTGCGGGAAGACGCCGTCCTCCAGCCCGGTCAGGAAGACCACCGGGAACTCCAGCCCCTTGGCGGTGTGCAGGGTCATCAGGGTCACCACGCCCTGGTGGTCGGGGTCGTCCGACGGCACCTGGTCGGCGTCGGCGACCAGCGCGACCTGCTCCAGGAAGCCGGCCAGGGTGGCACCGGTGCCGCCCTCGTCGGCCAGCGCCTCCACCCGTTCGGTGTACTCCCGGGCGACGCTGACCAGTTCCTGGAGGTTCTCCACCCGGCCGGCGTCCTGCGGGTCGAGGCTCTCCTCCAGCTCGCCGAGGTAGCCCGAGCGGGTCAGCACCGCCTCCAGCACCTCCTCCGGCAGGGCGGTGCCGGCCAGCTCCCGCAGCCCGTCGAGCAGGCTGACGAACTCGGCGATCGCGTTGGCCGACCGGGTGGAGATGCCGGGCGCCTCGGCGGCCCGGCGCAGCGCGGCGCCGAACGAGATCCGGTCCCGGGTGGCGAGTGCCTCCACACAGGCCTCGGCCCGGTCGCCGATGCCCCGCCGCGGGGTGTTGAGGATCCGCCGGATGCTCACCGTGTCGTCGTCGTTGACCACGGCGCGGAGGTAGGCCAGGGCGTCCCGGACCTCCTTGCGCTCGTAGAACCGGACCCCGCCGACCACCTTGTAGGGGAGCCCGACCCGGATGAAGACCTCTTCGAAGACCCGGGACTGCGCGTTGGTGCGGTAGAAGACCGCCACGTCGCCGGGGCGGGCCGCACCGGCGTCACAGAGCCGGTCGATCTCCCTGCCCACCCAGTCCGCCTCGGCGTGCTCGGTGTCGGCGACGTAACCGACGATCTGCTCCCCCGCCCCCTCCTCGCTCCACAGCCGCTTCGGCTTGCGGGAGCTGTTGCGCTCGATCACCGCGTTGGCGGCGTTGAGGATCGTCTGGGTGGAGCGGTAGTTCTGTTCGAGCAGGATGGTCCGGGCGTCGGTGAAGTCCCGCTCGAACTCGAGGATGTTCCGGATGGTGGCGCCGCGGAACGCGTAGATCGACTGGTCGGCGTCGCCGACGACGCAGAGCTCGGCCGGCTCGACCCCGGGTGTGCCGCCGACCAGCTCCTTGACCAGCGTGTACTGCGCGGCGTTGGTGTCCTGGTATTCGTCGACCAGGACGTGCCGGAACCGGCGGCGGTAGCTCTCCGCGACGTGCGGATGCGACTGGAGCAGGTGCACAGTCGTCATGATCAGATCGTCGAAGTCGAGCGCGTGCGCCTCGGTCAGCCGCCGCTGGTAGAGCGTGTACGCCTCGGCCAGCGCCCGCTCGTTCGGCCCCTTCGCCCGGGCGGCGAAGGTCTCCGGGTCGACCAGCTCGTTCTTCAGGTTCGAGACCTGCGTGGTCAGCCCTCGGGCCGGATAGCGCTTCGGGTCGAGGTCCAGTTCCCGGGTGACCAACTGCATCAGCCGGCGCGAGTCGTCGGCGTCGTAGATCGAGAACGTCGACTTCAGGCCGGCGTGCTCGTGCTCGGCCCGCAGGATGCGTACGCAGGCGGAGTGGAACGTCGACACCCACATCAGCCGGGCTCTCGGCCCGACCAGCGCGGCGACCCGGTCCTTCATCTCCCCGGCCGCCTTGTTGGTGAAGGTGATCGCGATGATCTGCCCCGGGTGCACGTCCCGGGCGGCGAGCAGGTAGGCGATCCGGTGGGTCAGCACCCGGGTCTTGCCCGAGCCGGCACCGGCGACGATCAGCAGCGGTGCCCCGGAGTGGGTCACCGCGTCCCGCTGTGGCCCGTTCAGCCCGGCCAGCAGGGCCTGCGGATCGGGACCGGACGGCCGGTGCCGGGGTGTGCCCTGGGACGGCGGGACGGAGGGCGGCGGGGGTTCGAAGAGAGCATGCATCGCCTGGCGAGTCTATGCCGGCGGGGAGACAACCTCTGCCTCCGCCGGGCACTACCCGCCTCGACCGGATTGTTCCCGAAGGTCACCTTCCCCGGCATCGCCGATCCGCTTGCCAAGACACCGGTGGCTGGGCATACTCAACCCGTGATCCATCGGGCGCAGGCCTACTTCTTTTACTACGGCTCCGGGAGTCCGGCAGCCGTGGGTCGCGCCTGAACATGACCTACGAAAGCCCCGGGCTCCTGAAGCCCGGGGCCTTTTCGCGTCGGGATGCAGGCACCGGGGACCTGGCTGGCAAGGAGGACCCCATGGCGGCAGAGGTGGCGGCAGAGGTGGCAGAGCTTCCCGCGAACGGCGCCGATCCCGAGACCGGGACGAGCGCGCCGGACGCCTCGCAACACATCCTCGGGCTGCGGGACCGGATCGACGAGATCGACCGTGAGCTGATCGCCCTCTGGCAGGAGCGCGCCGCGCTCTCCCAGCAGGTCGGCCGGACCCGGATGGCCTCCGGGGGCACCCGGCTCGTCCTCTCCCGGGAGCGGGAGATCCTGGACCGGTTCCGGGATGCGCTCGGCGCCGACGGGACCCAGCTCGCCCTGCTGCTGCTGCGGGCCGGCCGCGGCCCGCTCTGAGCCGTACTCCCCTGCCGGCCCGCTCCGCCGGCCGGTCGCGGCGGGGACGGCCACCTGCAGCCCGTCGTCGGTCAAGGCTGGCCTGGACAGACGCGAGCCCGGGACGCGGCCGCATGGATGGCGGCCCGCGCCCCGGGCACTGAGGAGGCGTTCTTCTAGCATCGGTGGCCGGCCGGGTCAGGCAAACCACCGCGTCTGACCGGTCTACTCGACCGCGTGCACCACGTTCCGCTCCTCGGCGAAATGGCACGCGCTCGGGTGCGCCGAATGCTCCCGCCGCACCAGCGGCGGCTCCTCGCTGGCGCAGATCTCCTGCGCCTTCCAGCACCGGGTGCGGAACCGGCAGCCCGACGGCGGGTCGGCCGGCGAGGGCACGTCGCCCTCCAGGACGATCTGGTCCCGTTGGCCACGCAGCGTCGGGTCCGGCACCGGTACCGCCGAGAGCAGCGCCTGGGTGTACGGGTGGGTCGGCCGCTCGTAGATCTCGTCCTCGACGCCGATCTCCACGATCTTGCCCAGGTACATCACGGCGACCCGGTCGGCGATGTGCCGCACCACCGACAGGTCGTGCGCGATGAAGATGTACGACAGCCCCAACTCGTCCTGGAGGCTTTCCAGCAGGTTGATCACCTGGGCCTGGATCGACACGTCCAACGCCGACACCGGCTCGTCACAGACGATGATCTCCGGCTTGAGCGCGAGTGCCCGGGCGATCCCGATCCGCTGCCGCTGCCCACCCGAGAACTGGTGCGGATACCGGTTGATGTGCTCCGGGTTCAACCCGACCAGATCCAGCAGCTCCCGAACCCGCTGCTTCCGCTCGGCGGCCGGGGCGACCTCCGGGTGGATGTCGAAGGGTTCGCCGATGATGTCGCCGACGGTCATCCGCGGGTTCAGCGAGGTGTACGGATCCTGCAACACCATCTGGATGTTGCGCCGGGCCCTCCGCAGCGCACCGCCGGTCAGCCGGGTCATGTCCTGGCCCCGGACGTTGATCGCACCGCTGGTCGGCTTCTCCAGGCCCACCAGCAGCTTCGCCAGGGTCGACTTGCCGCAGCCGGACTCGCCCACCACGCCGAGGGTCTCGCCCCGACGCAACTGCAGGTCGATCCCATCCACCGCGCGTACCGCACCGACCTTCTTCTGGAAGACGATGCCGCGGGTGATCGGGAAGTGCTTGATCAACCCTTGGGTCTCCAGCACGACCTCGTCACTTGACGGCTGGCTCATTGCCGATCACCTCCGTCCAGAAATGGCACCGCGCCGTCCGGACCGGATCCACCTGGTACTGCGGCGGGGGCGGGTCGGCCAGGCACGCGTCGCGGGCGTACCCGCACCGCGGGTGGAACGGGCAGCCGCCCGGAATCCGGGTCAGGTTGGGCGGCAGGCCCTTGATCACGTTGAGCTGCCGGCCCTTGAGGTCCAGCCGCGGAATCGACTCCAGCAGGGCCTTGGTGTACGGGTGCGCCGGCCGGGCGTAGATATCCAGCACCGGCGCCTCCTCGACCACCTTCCCGGCGTACATCACCGAGATTCGGTCGGCCACGTCGGCGACCACACCCATGTCGTGGGTGATCAGGATCAGCCCCATGTTCCGTTCCCGCCGCAACTCGGCGAGGAGGTTCATGATCTGGGCCTGCACCGTCACGTCCAGCGCGGTGGTCGGCTCGTCCGCGATCAGCACCTTCGGGTCGAGCGCCAGCGCCATCGCGATCATGACGCGCTGCCGCATGCCGCCGGAGAACTGGTGCGGATAGTCGTTGACCCGCTGCCGGGCGGCCGGGATCTTGACCAGGTCGAGCAGTTCGATCGACCGCTTCCGGGCATCCTGCCGGGACATTCCACGATGCACCCGGAACAGCTCGCCGAGCTGGAACCCGACCGAGAAGACCGGGTTCAGCGCGGAGAGCGCGTCCTGGAAGATCATCGCGATGTGGTTGGCCCGCACCTTGCGGCGCTGCTCCTCGGGAAGCTTGAGCAGGTCGACACCGCGGTAGCGGATCGCACCTCCGGTGATGAACCCGGGTGGCGAGTCCAGGATGCCCATGATCGCCTGGGCGGTCACCGACTTGCCGCAGCCGGACTCGCCCAGGATGGCCAGCGTCTCGCCGGGATCCAGGTGCAGGTCCACCCCGTTGATCGCGCGGGCGATCCCGACCTGGGTATGGAACTCGACCTGGAGCTTCTCGACCTCCAGCAGCCGGGCGGACGAGTCCAGCCCGGGTAGGACGTCGATCTCTGCCTTGATATCGGTCATGGGTCAGCTCACCGCAGCCTCGGGTCGAAGGCGTCGCGGATCGCGTCGCCGAGCATGATGAACGCCAGCACGGTCATCGCCAGGAAGATCGACGGCCAGACCAGTGGAGTGGCCGTCTCCCGGACGTACGGCGCCGCTGTCGAGATGTCGACCCCCCAGGAGATCTCGTTGCCCCGCAGACCGACGCCGAGGAAGGTCAGGGTGGCCTCGGTGGAGATGTTGATGCCGAGCAGGATGGTCAGCACCACCACGAACGGCGCCGCCGCGTTCGGCAGGATGTGCCGGAACATCAACCGGCCGGAGCCGGCACCGAGCATCCGGGCCGCCGCAACGTAGTCCTGGCTCTTGGCCGCGATGACCGACGATCGCATGATCCGGGCGCCGGTGGTCCAGGTCAGCACGCCGAGGGTGACGACCACCGCCCAGAAACCCGAGTTCTGCGGGTCCGAGGAGAGGCGCCGGGCCAGCACGATCGCCGCGAGCAGACTGGGGATGCCCAGCACGATGTCGATGCCCCGGGCCAGCAGGGCGTCGATCCAGCCGCCGAAGTAGCCGGCCGTCATGCCCACGAGCAGGCCGATCACTCCGGCGATGGCGGTCGCGAGGAGCCCGATCAACACCGAGTTGCGGGCGCCGTAGACCGTCCGGGCGTAGACGTCGCAGCCCTGGAAGTTGTAGCCGAAGATGGCCGAGCCGGTCGGGCCCTGGTGCTGCCGGGACAGCGCGCACGCCTCGGGGTTGGCCGAGGTGAACAGGCTCGGGAAAGCCGCCATCACGACGACCAGCACCACCAGCACGGCGGCGAACCAGAAGACCCAGTTGTGCCGCAGGTCATCCCAGGCGTCTCCGGTCAGACTGCGCGACTTCTCGGGGCCGCCGTCCGACGACACCGGCACACCGGCGGCGTCGGGTACCTCCGCCTGGGTGACGGATTCCACGTTACTCATCGGACGCCTCGCTTACTCGTGCCGTCGCCTCGCCGGCCCGGCGCCGCCCCGAGGACACCTTCACACCGAGCAGGTTGATTCGTTCGCTTCGCTCACTCGTACCGCCGCCTCGCTGCGCTCGGCGCCGGCCCGAGGAGACATACACACCGAGCAGGTTGATTCGTTCGCTTCGCTCACTCATAGCGGATCCTCGGGTCGAGTACCGCGTACAACAGATCGACGACCAGGTTGACCACCAGGAAGACGATCACCAGGATGCTGACGAAGCCGACCACCAGCGGGCCGTCCTCGGTCCGGATCCCGCGGAACAGGTTGAAACCGACGCCCGGGATGTTGAACACACCCTCGGTGACGATCGCTCCGGCCATCAGGTTGCCCAGGTCGACACCGATCAGCGTGATGACCGGGATCAGCGAGTTGCGCAAGACGTGTACGCCGATCACCCGGCGGTTCGCCAGTCCCTTGGCCCGGGCGGTACGGACGTAGTCCGAGCGGAGGTTCTCCGCCACCGCGGCACGGGTCACCCGGATCTGGGTGGCGATCACCAGAGCGCTCAGCACGAGCGCCGGCAGGAGGAGTTGATAGAACCCGGGTTCGCCGCCGGCTGTCGCCGGGAACCACTTCAACTGCACCCCGAAGACGAGCTGGGCCAGCGGGGCCAGCACCACGATCGGCAGCGAGAGCAGGACCAGCGTGATCATCAGCGTGCTGGTGTCGAAGATCCCGCCACGGCGGATCCCGGAGATGACACCGGCGGTGACGGCGACCAGGGCCGAGATGATGATCGCGTAGACCGCCAGCCGGATGGTGACCGGCCAGGCCTGCTGCATCATCTCGCTGATCGGCCGGTTGGTGAGCGAGATGCCGAAGTCCCCGGTCAGCAGGCCACGGATGTAGTGGCCATATTGGACGAGGAGCGGGTCGTCCAGATGGTACCTTTCGGTGAGCGCCTGCCGGACGTTCTCCGGCACCGGCCGCTCACCCACCAGAGCCTGGAGCGGGTCGTCCTGGTTGGCGAACATCAGCGCGTACACGATGAAGGTGGCCCCGAAGAACGTCAGGACCCCTTGCAGCACGCGCCGCACGAAGTAGCGGAACATATCTCAAGTCCTTAGAGACGAGCATCGGTGACTGCCTGCTGGGCAGCAGACCGTGATGCGCACGGTAGCGCGACCGCAGCCTCACCGGTCCCCGGTCACCGGGCCGGTGAGGCTGCGACGGACGGTCCGGTCCGACCCAGGCTGGGTGGGACCGGACCGTCCGGTCGCTGGAGCAGTCAGGTCAGCTCGTCGCCTCGATCTTGAGGAGCTCGACCTTCTGGAACTTGTCAAGTTCGACGTTCTTGACCCGCTCGGAGTGGCCGTAGACGTTCTGGCCGAACCGCAGCGGGATCACCGGCATGTCGCGGACGAGGATGTCCTCGGCCTGCTGCCAGAGCTTGATGGCCTCTTCCTCGGTCGGCGCGGCCGAACCCTGCTTGACCAGGTTGTCGAACTCCGGGTTGCTGTAACCGTAGTAGTTCGACGAGCCGTTGGTGCTGAACAGCGGGCCGAGGTAGTTCTCCATCAGCGGGTAGTCCATGATCCAGCCGAGCCGGATCAGGCCGACGTCTTCCTTCTTCTCGACCTTGGTGAGCAGGTCGGCGAACTTCGGCTCGCCGACGCCGACGCAGTCGACGCCCAGGTTGGCCTTGAGCTGGTTGCAGGTCGCGTCGACCCAGGCCTTGTGGCCACCGTCAGCGTTGTACGTGATCTTGATCTGCTTCGGGCCGCCCGCGGCCTCGTAGGCCGCCTTGGCCTTGGCCGGGTCGTAGGTGCAGGCCTCGCCGCAGCTGTTCTCGCGGTAGCCGGCCACCGCCGGGGAGACGAACGCCGCCGCCGGGCTCTGCGCGCCGCGGAAGATGTTGTCGGTGATCTCCTTGCGGTTGATCGCCATCGAGATCGCCTTGCGGACCTCGACCTTCGAGTACTGCGGGAGGAAGGTCGGGAAGCCGACGAACTGGAACACCGAGTTCGGGCCGGTCTTGAAGCGGTCACCGAGGTCGGCCGGGGCGGTGGCCAGGTTCTCGATCGGAATCTGGGTCACCACGTCCAGGGCGCCACCCATCAGGTCGGCGTACTGGGCGGTCTGCTCCTGGTAGATCTTGTAGGTGACCCCGCCGACCTTCGGCTTGTCGCCCGGGTAGGCGTCGTAGCGCTCGACCTCGATCTTCGAGTCGTGCTGCCAGGTGCCCTTCATCTTGAACGGACCGTTGCCGATCGGAGCCTGCTCGTACTCCTCCTTGAGCACGCCCTCCGAGGCGAACGCGGCGTTCGGCAGCGGGTAGAAGACGGTGTAGCCCATGACCGAGCGCCAGCCGGAGAAAGGCTCGCTCAGCGTGACCGTGAAGGTCTGGTCGTCGACCTTCTTCAGGCCGGACATGGTCTTCGCCGCCGGGTCCGGAGCCTTCTTCGGGCCGTCGCCGTCCGGGTCCTCGGACTGCAGGTCCTTGTAGCCCTCGATCCGCTCGAAGAAGTAGGAGCCGCCGTTGCCGTTCGGGCCGTAGGCGCCGTGGTTCCAGGCGTTGATGTAGCTGTCGGCGGTCACCTTCTCACCGTTGTGGAAGGTGTAGCCGTCCTTCAGCTTGACCGTCCAGACCTTGTTGTCGGTCGACTCGACCGACTCGGCGGCAACCAGGTACGGCTTGTTGTCGGCGTCGAAGTCCACCAGCGGGCTGAAGAGTGCTGCGAGCACCTCGGCACCGTTGGACTCGGTCGTGTTGGAGGGGATCAGGTGCTGGGGCTCGCCGATGCCGATCGAGACCACGGCGTCCGCCGCCGAACTCTCGTCATCGCCGCCACTACCGCAGCCTGCCGCCAACAACATTATGGCGGTCGCTCCGACCGCCATCTTTAACGGGAAATGCCCGCGCATGAGTGATGCCTCCTCAGGGCGCTCACGAGGGACTGTGAGGTGACTGACACTGTGACACTGAGCCGCCTAGCGCGGAAAGGTGCCGTTATCAACCCGTTAGTTGCCGGCAATGTTTCAGACATGCCCCAGACCGACGGGCACCCGCTCTGAACATGGGCCCTGAGCAGGCAAAACGTCACCGGGACGGGTTGCTTTGGCGACCGATCACACGGTTCGCTGTGACCTTTCCCGCCCACCGTAGGCGCTCTCCGATGTCAAGCGCATACCGACCGTGCTCATCCGTTTGGAGGATACGGAGTCGTGCGCCCGGGAACCCGACAGGCAGCAAGGTAGCGAAACCCATCGATGTATGGTACCTGGTCGTCATCCTTCGGACACCCACCGCTCGGGCGATGTCACACCGGCGGATCCGCCGATGCCCGGACCTCCGCCCGGGGTCCGGGCATCGGCGATCAGACCAGACGGCGGTCGGCAGCCCACCGGGACAGCTCGTAGCGGTTCGACATCTGGAGCTTGCGCAGCACGTTCGAGACGTGCGTCTCCACGGTCTTGATGGAGATGAAGAGCTCCTTGGCGATCTCCTTGTACGCGTAGCCCCGGGCCAGCAGCCGCAGCACCTCCCGCTCGCGGTTGGTGAGCTGGTCCAGCTCGGGATCGGCGACCGGCGCGTCCGGCCGGGAGGCGAAGGAGTCCAGCACGAACCCGGCCAGCCGGGGACTGAACACCGCGTCACCGTCGGCGACCCGACGGATCGCGGCGGTCAACTCGTCCGGCGAGATGGTCTTGGTGACGTATCCCCGGGCACCGGCCCGGATCAGCCCGATCACGTCCTCGGCGGCGTCGGAGACACTGAGCGCCAGGAACCGCACCTCCGGCCGGGTACGCCGGACCGCCTCCAGCACCGCCCGGCCACCTCCGTCCGGCATGTGCACGTCGAGCAGCACCACATCGGGCTCGGTGGCGGCGATCCGGCTGATCGCCTCGGCCACCGTGCTGGCCTCGCCGACCACCTCGACGTGCGTCCCCAGCTCGGCGCGAACGCCGGCCCGGAACATCGCGTGATCGTCGACGAGAAACACCCGCAGCGGCCGCGGCTCGGGCGTCGCCTCCCGCACCGGCTCCGTCGGCTCGACCATGATCTTTACCTGTCCTTCCCTGGTGCCGCGCCCTCCCGAGGAATCGGGAGGAAAAGTCTCACCTCGGTGCCGTCCCCCGGCGTACTGCGGATCTCCGCCCGCCCGCCGTGCCGCTTCATCCGCCCGATGATCGAGCCGCGTACGCCGTGCCGGTGTCCCTCAACGGTAGTCGGGTCGAACCCCGCGCCGCGATCGCGGACGAAGACGCTCACCTGCTCCGGCTCGACCTCGGCATAGAGCGAGACGGTCTGCACCTTGGCATGCCGGGCCGCGTTGACCAGCGCCTCCCGGGCGGCGGCCACCAGCGCGCCGACCCGTTCGTCGGTCTCCCTGTCGCCGACCACCACCGTCTCCACGGTGATCGCGAAGGTGTCCTCCACCTCGGCCGCGGCCTGCTCCAGCGCTGCGGCGAACCGCTCGGTCGGCGAGCCGGTCGGCTTGTAGAGCCAGCTCCGCAACGAGCGCTCCTGCCCCCGGGCGAGCCGCTGCACCGTCTTGACGTCTGCCGCGTTGCGCTGGATCAGGGCGAGGGTATGCAGCACCTGGTCGTGGATCATCGCGGCCAGCTCGGCCCGCTCCTGCTCGCGGATCCGCCCCTCCCGCTCGGCCCGCAACTGGTTGTAGGTCCGCCAGAGCACCGGTGCGGCCACCACGCCGACCCCGGCGAGCGCGACCAGGGCGAAGATCACCCCGTTGATCACCGCATCGAAGTTGCCCTGCGGGCGGTAGACCGCCACGACCCCGATCAGGCCGATCGCGACCAGTATCCCGCCACCGATGAACCGCAGCACGAAGGCCCGGCGGTCGCTCTCCGCCACCACCGCCCCGAGCCACGGCACCGGCAGCGACCGGTCCCACTGCCAGCGGCGCTCGGGCGCGGACTGGTGCCAGATCACCCCGGCGCCGACCGCGATGATCGAGACCAGCCAGCCCGCGGTCCCGGCCACCCCGTCGGACTTGAAGGCAAGCACCTCGATCAGGATCACGGCGAGCCCGATGGCCACGAACGGCAGCAGCTGGAAGACGTTGCGCCGGGGCGGGGTGCCACCTGGCAACGGCGGCACCACCGCCCAGAACGCCGCGTAGAGCAGCAGGCCGAGCCCGCTGAACCCGAGCAGCAGGAGGAACGCCACGCGTACCCACACCGCCCGGATGCCCAGGTGCAGGGCGATCCCGGCGGCCACGCCGGCGACCATCCGGTGGTCGCGGGCCCGGTAGAGGCGGGGTGGCTCGGTCGTGGCGCGGATCTTCGATCTCCTCGTCGTCTCGGGCGGTGGGGTGGGCGTGCGCTGAGCTGCCGCATCACGTCCCGTTCCACCGACGCTCCGATCGTCACACGCTGGCCGGCCCGACAGCCATGGGGACTCCCCGGACTTCGCCCGTGGGATATCTCAGGGTGGGCTCAGGGTTGTCGCCTGAGGCCGGCCGGACCGGCGACGGCGGAGGATCGAACCATGACCGACGAAGCCGCCGCCGCCCGCGGAACGCCCGGCCCGGCGGGCGGCCCCGACCCAGCGGACAACCCCGGCCCGAGCCAGGGGACGCTGGGCACGCCAGACCCCGGCGCCGCCGGCCCGGAGCGGGCCGCGCCACAGGACGCACCGCCACCGGGTACCGGCTGGCCAACGCCACCCGGCGCGCCACCGCCACCCGGAGCCGGCGCGCCACCGCCACCCGGAGCCGGCGCGCCACCGCCACCCGGAGCCGGCGCGCCACCGCCGCCCGGAGCGCCGCCACCGGGAGCCGGCGGGCCGCCGCCGGAGTTCGGGTTCGCCTACCGGTACGGACTCGTCCGGCCGACCGAGGGACGCTACCTGGCCGGGGTCTGCGCCGCCCTCGGCCGGGCCACGAACAGCGACCCGATCCTCTGGCGGGTACTCCTCGCCGTGCTCGGATTCTTCGGTGGGATCGGCCTTCTGGTATACCTCGCGGCCTGGCTGATCATCCCCTCCGAGGGGGACACCGCCTCGCCGGTGGAGTCGATGCTCGGCCGGGGCCGGTCGAGCATGTCCCCGGTCACCGTGCTGGTGCTCGGCATCGTCGCGGCGGTGATGTTCGGCTTCATCGTGACCGACACCTACCGGGCCGTCCTGCTCGGCGCGGCCGTGCTGATCGGCGGCGCGCTGCTGCTCAACCGGGACCGGAACCGGAACCAGCCGTACTGGCAGCCGGATGCCGGGCCGCCGCCACCGGGGCAGCCGTACCCCGGACCGGGCCAGCAGCACCCCGGACCGGGCCAGCAGCACCCCGGACCGGGCCAGCAGTACCCGGGACCGGGCCAGCAGTACCCCGGACCGGGCCAGCAGTACCCCGGACCGGGCCAGCAGTACCCCGGACCGGGCCAGCAGTACCCCGGACCGGGCCAGCAGTACCCCGGACCGGGCCAGCAGTACCCGGGACCTGGTCAGGCGGTTCCTCCGCCGGCTGCGCCCGGACACCCGGGGTGGTACCCGCCACAGCCGACCGCCGCACCGGGCCACCTGGGCGGACCCGCGACGGCCCCCTCGGCCCCACCGCCGGCCCCCGCCTGGCCGGCCAGTTCCCCATCGGTGGCCGTACCGACCGGGCATCACCCCGCCGCCGTACCCCCGGTGCCTCCCCTACCACCGGGCGGCTACCGGGCACCGTTCGCGCCACACGGTCCGTACGCCACCCGGCCGGCACCGGTTCCGCCACCGCCGCCGCCGACCAAGACGAAGCCCCCGAAACGGCCTCGTGAACGGTCCGCGCTGGGTCCCGCCACCTTCTCGCTGATCTTCGTGGCGATCGGCCTGGTCGCGATCCTGGACCTGACCAACGCGATCCCGGTGCAGCCCTCCACCTACTTCGCCGCCGTGCTGGTGACCATCGCCCTCGGGCTGCTGGTCGGGGCCTGGTTCGGCCGGGCCCGCTGGCTGATCGCCCTCGGGCTGGTCGCCGCCTGCGCGCTCGGCATCTCCACGGTCGCCGAGTCCTACACCCGACTACGCGGTGAGGAGAACGTGTTCTGGACGCCGGCCAGCTACGACGTGATGGCCGACCGCTACGAGACCCGGCTGGGCAACGCCACGCTCGACCTGACCCGGATCGACTTCATCGACCGGGACGCCCGGGTGAGCGTCGACGTCAGCCTCGGCGAGGTGAGGGTGATCCTGCCACCCACCGTCGACCTGACCGTCCGACTGGACGTCAACGCGGGCGACGCCCTGATCATGGACCGCAGGTACAGCAACTTCGACGGCAGTCAACGGGTGGTGACCGACCTCGGCGAGGACGGTCCCGGTGGCGGCAAGCTGCTGCTCGACCTGACGGTCAACGCCGCCAGCGCGGAGGTGACTCGTTAACGCTTCGTCACGGCAGCCGGAAGGTGTACCGCACCGTCTCGTCCACGTCCGCAAGCACCCCAGCCGCACCCGACAGTTCCGCCGACACGGAGGAGTCGACGCCATGCCGACAGCAACCACCGCGCCCGACCGCCGTTCCCTCCCCGTGGCTGATGCCAGGGGCCTTCCGGGCGGCTTCCGATGAAGGCGCACCGGACCGACGGGGTGTCACTGACGTTCGCCCTGATCTTCCTAGGCATCACCGCCTGGTGGTTGTTCGCGCAGCTCACGCGCCTCACGCTGCCGGCGATCGGCTGGCTGGTGGCCGCGGGTCTGATCGGGGTCGGCGCGCTGGGCCTGATCGGTGCGCTCCGGGCCAACCGGTCCGGGCGGCAGCCGGCGGCGGTGCCGGACGCGGCCGGTCCCGGATCCCCGGCCGCACCGACCGGCACCTCGACCGCCGATACCGGATCGGCCGACGCGTCCCTCGGTTCGCTCTTCGAGCAGAACCCGGCCGGGTCGCCCCACGGGCACCCGACCGAGCTGTTCGACCACGACACCACCGAGTCGTTCCACCGGGACACCGAGTCGTTCGACCGCGACACCACCGAACCGATCGACCGGGACGCCAGCGGGCACAGCACGGAACCGATCGACCGGGACGCCAGCGGGCACAGCACGGAACCGATCGACCGGGACGCCGCCGAACCGTTGTACGGGGACACGACCGAGCGAATCGACGGGGGCGCTGCCGGGCCGGCCCACCCACCACCGCAGTCGTCGGCCGGGGAGGCCACCGCGACGGACCGGCGCGACGAGCGGCCGGCGTGACGTCACAAGCCACCGGCGCGATCAGTGCGACTCGGTCAGGCGGTGCCTAAACTGGCCGGCGGAGGTTGGCGCCTCTGCCGGCCGGTCCGCACCGGCCGCCGGAACCGCCCCACCTCGTAGCCCGCGCCGCTATCGGCCGCCGCCCGTCCTTACCTCGCGAGGAGCCCGCCCGAGATGACCCAGTCCCCCGCCGTACGCGCCACCGGTCCAGGCCGTCCGGTCCGCGTCGGCGAGCGCGCCGCCCGCGTCCTCACCACCGAGATGTCCCGGCACCACGGTCCCAAGACCACCCTGCTGGTCGGGGTCAGCACCGACTCGTCCGTACTCGCCGCAGCGGTCGACGCGCTGCTGCCCGGCGACGTACTCACCGTGGTGCCGGTGGACACACTCGCCGCCGATCAGCTCCGGGAGCACGTTCCGGCCCTCGGTCGGTGGATCGCCCAACGCGTACGGGTCGCGGACTCGCTGGCCGAGGCGGACGCGGCGGACGTGGTGATCGCCGCGGAACCGCTGACCGGCAGCGCCGAGGAGACCCGGACGACGCTGGACGGGCTCGCCAAGTACCTGACCGACGGTGGCGTACTCAGCGTGCTGGTCCCCGCGCTGCCGGGCCGGGCGGCGGGCGCGGTCGGCGAACTGGAACGGCAGAGCGCGCTCTTCGGCGTCGGTGCCGACCTCGTCCTGGTCAACCAGCCCCCGCTCCGCGTGCACCGCCTCCGGTTCACCCCGGCCGACGTCTCGGTGGCGGCCCGGTTGGCGCCGGCCCATCGTACGTCGAGCATTCGGCTGACCCGCGGGCTGCACATCGACTCGAACGGAGTGGCGGCGGCCGGCATCGCGCTGGGGATCGCCGCGCTCACCCGGGTCACCCGGCCCAAGTCCCGGCTCTGGCTGGTGCCGGCGCTGGCCGCCGGCCCGGTGGCCGCGTTCTTCCGCGACCCGGAGCGGGACATTCCGGACGACGAGTCCGCGGTGGTCGCCGCCGCCGACGGTCAGGTGCTCTCGGTGCAGCGGCTCCGGGACGAGCGCTTCGGCGACGGGGAGTTCCTCCGGATCGCCGTCTTCCTCTCCGTGTTGGACGTGCACGTCAACCGCTCACCGGTGGCCGGCAAGGTGGTCGACTACTTCGTCGCGGACGGTGGCTTCGCGGCCGCGATGAAACCGGACGCCGAGCACAACGTGGCCGCGTACACGGTGCTGGACACCGACCACGGCACGGTGGTGGTGGCCCAGCGGACCGGGCTGATCGCCCGGCGGATCGTGCAGCGGGCGCCGATCGGGGCGCTGCTGGCCCGGGGCGAGCGGTTCGGTCTGATCCGGTTCGGTTCGCGTACCGACGTCTACCTGCCCGCCGACGCGGCCGAGCCGGTGGTCGGTCCGGGCGAACGGGTCATCGGCGGATCATCCGTGATCGCCCGCTGGCGCTGACCGGACCTGTGGCTTCCGTCCGCCGCCGGGCCGGACCTGTGGCTTCCGTCCGCCGCCGGGCCGGACCTGTGGCTTCCGTCCGCCGCCGGGCCGGACCTGTGGCTTCCGTCCGCCGCCGGGCTCGCCGGCGGCGGACTCTCGCTCACCGCAGCCGCTCGGGCGGCGACGTTCTCCGGGCGCGGCTCTCCAACGGCGGCGGGATGGTAGCGGTGGGCCGGGTCAGGCCGTGCGGCGCTGACGCCACCAGAGCAACGGCCCGCTGACCAGGTAACCGACCACCAGAATCGCGAAGGTGAGCCGGATGTCGATCAGGGCACCGATCACCGGGGCCAGCCAGAGCCACGGCGGCAGCTTGATCAGGCGGGCGAGCTTGGCGTACGGGAAGCTGGAGACCATCGCGAAGGCGAGCAGGCCCACGCCGGCCACCTGCACCTCGCCGGAGACCGGCAGCCCGATCAGCACCGCCAGGGCGAGCACCGCCGCGGCCATCGTGGTCGGCACCCCGCAGAAGAACCGCCCGTCCTTCGGCGAGACGTTGAACCGGGCGAGCCGGATCGCCGCGCAGGCCGCGACAAGCGCGCAGGCCACCCCGGCGGCGGCGGTCGAGACCGAACCCACCAGGGAGGCGTAGACCACCACCGGGGCGGCCAGGCCGAACGAGCACATGTCGGCCAGCGAGTCCATCTGGGCACCGAACGGGCTGGCCACGCCCATCTTGCGAGCCAGCGCCCCGTCGAGGCCGTCGAACGCCACGCAGGCGATCAGGCAGTACGCCGCGACCCGCACATCGCCCTGCATCGCCTGGAAGATGGCGAGCAGCCCGAGCGTCAGGCTGGCCAGGGTGCAGGCGTTGACCACGGCGAACTTGATCCGGCGGGCCATGCTCCGCTCGCCGGGCAGCAGCGGGATCGCCATCGCCGGGCCGGGGGCGTCGACCGGGTCGGCGGGACCGACGACCGGACTCACCGGGACGGAGGCCTCGATCTCGGCGGCGGTCAGCCGACCGACACCGTACGGGTCGAGTGGGACGGAGTCCTCGGGGAAGCGGCGGTCGGCCCGGATGAGTGTGCTGGCGCCGGCGGCGTCCAGCTCGTGCTCCCGGCGTCCCACCCGGACCAGCAACACCTGCCGGGCGAACGTGCCGCTGCGGCGCAGCGGCCCCGCCCAGCGACGCCCTGCCGGGCGCGGGCTGTCCGACGTACGACGCCGACGCCAAGGGGCTCTCGGCACGATTCCTCCATCACCGGGTTACTGGTCCGCCACCGTGGCGGCACCCGCCCAAGCGCCATCGGGCGCCGGGACTCCTTGGCCGGCAACCAATTGCGGCCTACACCATCGCACAGACGACAGGGATTGGCGATAGCTGTATGAGGGATCTTTCTCCCAAACCACCCGAGGTGCTCAGACCTCTCATCCGGGAAGCTATCCCCGGATGTGGCCCGGTTTCGGGCCTGTCCGCAACTCTAGCCGAACCAGTCACGGACATCGTTTCACGAGGGGTTCTCGCGTTCTGCGTCCCGGCTCGATCCTCCCCTACAGCCGGGACAACGCCGCGTCGACCACCTCGGTACGCGGCAGCTCCGCCAGCTCCGCCCGAGAGAACCAGCCGGCCGTCTCGGTCGAGCCACCCGCCGCCTCGGTCACCTTCGCCTCGGTGGGCGCGTCGACCTCGACCCGGTAGATCACCCGGACCCCGTGCCAGTCCAGCGGCCGGCCCTCGGGGCCGAACTCGGCGGTGTTGTGCCGGTGCGACACGTGCAGCAGGCCCGTCACCCGGCCGAGCTGTCCGGTCTCCTCGACCAGCTCCCGCAGCAGCGCGCTGACCGGCTGCTCGCCATGGTCGGTACCTCCGCCGGGCAGATGCCACCGGCCGGCTCCGGGGAACCCGGTCGCGATCCGGGTCAGCAGGATCCGGCCGGCGGGATCGGTGGCCAGCCCGTACGCCGCGAAACGCTGATACCGGTCGACCGCTGCCGGACGCATCGCCCCCTCCGTCGGCGCCGACCCACCGGTCACGGGGCCGTCCGTCACGGGCACGTCGGTCACGGGTACGTCCGTCACGGGGACGGTGCTCTCCGGCAGCGGCTCTGCCGGGCGGCCGAGCAGTTCGGCGGTGAACGGCATCAGGGTCAGCCCGGCCAGCTCCGCCGGGGTGACCCAGGCGACCTCGTCGGTGCTCCCGCGCGCCTCGGCGCAGAGCGTGCCGCCGGTCGGTACGACGTCGTAGACGATCCGGTCGGTGTGCTCGGCCACCGGCCCTTCGACGCCGGCCAGCCGGACGACGTCGGCGAGCACCAGCCGTACCCCGGTCACCTCGACGGTCAGTCCGGTCTCCTCGACGAACTCACGGCACACCGCCGCCGTCGGATGCTCCCCATGCTCGACGCCGCCGCCGGGCAGTTGCCAGACGCCGGGAAAGCGTGCGGTCGCGGACCCGCGGGCGAGCAGCACCCGCTCGCCGTCCCGACACAGCCCGTACGCCCCGATCCGCCGCCATCTCCGCACTGCCGCCACCTTCCCGCACGCCGCACCGATCATGCCGGTCGGGGCGACCGCCGGCACGGGCGGGTCGGGAACCGGCGGCGGTCAGCCGAGCCGGGCCGCGTGGACGGCCTCGGCGGTCACCTCGGTGAGCCGGTCCACCGGCAGCGCCTCCAACTCCTCGCGGCCGAACCAGCGGGCCTCGGAGGTGGAGCCGCCGACGTCACCCACGGTGGGCGGGGCGGGCGAGTCGACGACCACCCGGTAGAAGGCGCGAACACCGTGCCAGTCGATCGGATAGCCCTCGGGGCCGAGCGAGGCGGCGTCCCGGTGGCTCGCCACCCCGATCAGCTCGACCAGCCGGCCGCGCTGTCCGGTCTCCTCGACCAGTTCCCGGATCAGTGCCGCGCCCGGCTGCTCCCCGTAGTCGGTTCCGCCGCCGGGCAGATGCCAGCAGCCCGCCCCCGGATAACCGTCGGCAACCCGGGTCAGCAGCACCCGGCCGTCCGGATCGGTGGCGACCGCGTACGCGGCGAAGCGCTGCGCCCGGTGCAGCCCGTCCGGCCCGGGTACGGCGTGGAAGGACGGGAACTCCGGCGCCTCCTCCGGCCGCAGGTCGACGGGCCCGCCGGGCAGGCCCAGGGCGCGTGCGGTGAACGGCCGCAGCAGCAGCTTCTCCGCCTCTTCCAGGGTGTGCCAGCGGGCGAGGTCGGTGGGCTGACCGACCCGGTCGCAGAGCGTGCCACCGCGCACGGAGACCTGGTAGAGCAGGCGGTCGGTGTGGATCGTCACACCGCGGTGCGGCAGCGATCTCATGTCGGCGAGGACGTCCCGCAGGCCGACGACGGAGACGGAGAGCCCGGTCTCGGCGGCGGTCTCGCGCACCACCGTGTGGTTCGGGTCCTCCCCGTGGTCGACGGCACCGCCGGGCAGCGACCAGACACCGGGCGTTCCGGACCGGGAGGAGGCCCGGACCAGGAGCACCCGGTCGGTTGAATCGGTGCAAATCGCGTACGCAGCGATCTTGCGGATCGGTTCCAGCGCGGGGGTCACAGGGCCGAATTCTCCCTTGACGGCCCGACCCGGCCACAAAAAGAGTCGGATTCCTGACAGTTCACCGGGCATCGGGCTGCTGGGCCGGCCGTGATGAGCGCCGGTGGCACCGGTCAGGGAAGCGTCAGGGTCGCTATCCGGGCGGTCACCGAGGACGCGGCGGCCGTCTCGGCGGACCGTGGAGACATGACGCAGATACCACTCAACCAACCTCCGTACAAGCAGCTCCGTCGACCGACCACGGACCGCATGATCGCCGGTGTGGCCAGCGGCCTCGGTCGCTACTTCAACGTCGACCCCACCCTGGTCCGGGTGGTCTTCGCCGCGGTGGCGGTTTTCACCGGCGGGCTCGGCCTGCTGGCGTACCCGGTGCTCTGGTTCCTGATGCCCGAGGAGCCGGCCAACGCGCCCGCCTGGCCGCACCCGCCCGGCACCGGCCCGGTCTGGCCACCGACCTGGCCGGGCGGCCCGCGGACCGATCAGCCCGCCCCGCCGACCACGCCGGGCACGCCGCCGACCTCGTCGGCGGCCCCAACGGCCCCGCCAACCGCTCCGCCGACCCCGCCGACGGCTCCGCCCGCTCCTGACGGAGAGGCTGGCGCCGAGGGGCCGACCGAGGCGTTCGGCGAGAGCGCGTCAAACCCGCGCCATCCCGGGTGAGCCGCGGTCACTCCCACTCGATGGTGCCCGGCGGCTTGCTCGTCACGTCGAGCACCACCCGGTTGACCTCGGCGACCTCGTTGGTGATCCGGGTGGAGATCCGGGCGACGACGTCGTACGGCAGGCGGGACCAGTCCGCCGTCATGGCGTCGGAGCTCGACACCGGCCGGAGTACCACCGGGTGCCCGTAACTGCGTCCGTCACCCTGCACCCCGACGCTGCGTACGTCGGCGAGCAGCACCACCGGGAACTGCCACACATCCCGGTCGAGACCGGCGGCGGTGAGTTCCTCCCGGGCGATCAGGTCCGCCGCCCGGAGCAGGTCGAGCCGCTGCCGGTCCACCGCCCCGATGATCCGGATCGCCAGCCCCGGGCCGGGGAACGGGTGCCGCCAGACCATCGCCTCGGGCAGCCCCAGCGCCACGCCGAGCTGGCGTACCTCGTCCTTGAAGAGCGTCCGCAACGGCTCGACCAGCGAGAACCTCAGGTCCTCCGGCAGACCGCCGACGTTGTGGTGCGACTTGATGTTGGCGGTACCGGAGCCGCCACCGGACTCCACCACGTCGGGATAGAGGGTGCCCTGCACCAGGAACTCGACGTCGCCGCCGGCCGCCACCTCCCGGGCCGCCGCCTCGAAGACCCGGATGAACTCCCGGCCGATGATCTTGCGCTTCTGCTCCGGGTCGGTGACCCCGGCGAGCGCGCCGAGGAACCGGTCGGCCGCGTCGACCACCTTCAGCCGGATCCCGGTCGCCGCCACATAGTCCTTCTCGACCTGCTCGGCCTCGCCGGCCCTGAGCAGGCCGTGGTCGACGAAGACGCAGGTGAGCTGGTCGCCGACGGCCCGGTGCACCAGCGCGGCGGCCACCGCCGAGTCGACCCCGCCGGAGAGGCCGCAGATGACCTCCCTGTCGCCGACCCGGGCGCGGATCTCGGCGACCTGCTCCGAGATGATGTTCTCCGGGGTCCAGGTCGGCTCGATCCCCGCCACCTCGTAGAGGAAGCGTTCCAGCATCCGCTGGCCATGCTCGGTGTGCCCCACCTCGGGGTGGAACTGGGTGCCGACCCGGCGGCCGGCAAGATCCTCGAAGGCCGCCACCGGTGCCCCGGGTGACTCGGCGGTCACGGTGAACCCGTCCGGCGCCTCCGTCACGCAGTCACCGTGGCTCATCCAGACCGACAGCTCGGCCGGAAGATCCCGGAGCAGGGCGGTCGCGTCGGACCGGGCCCGCAGGGTGGTGCCGCCGTACTCCCGGCCGCCGGTGCGGGCCACCGTGCCGCCGAGGGCCCGGGCCATCGCCTGGAAGCCGTAACAGATGCCGAAGACCGGCACCCCGGCGTCGAAGAGCTTCGGGTCGACCTGCGGGGCGCCGGGCGCGTAGACACTGGCCGGGCCGCCGGAGAGGATGATCGCCGCCGGATCCCTGGCCAGGATCTCGGCCACCGGCGTCGAGTGCGGGACGATCTCGGAGTAGACCCGGGCCTCCCGGACACGGCGGGCGATGAGCTGGGCGTACTGGGCTCCGAAGTCCACCACCAGGACCGGGCGCGGCGTGTTCATGTGTACGAAGCCTACTCAGCGCGGCCGCCGTCCCGGAAACCGCCGCACGGGGTGGCTCACCAGCGGAGTGCGGCCGGGGCGTCCGCCGGGACCGCGGGGTGGCGCGGCGGGACGGGCGGGATCCGGGCGTACGCCGTGCCGAGCCGGGGCCGGGGGTCCGGATCCCCCTGGTTGGGCCAGAACGAGATCGCCCGCTCCGCCTGGGCGGCGATGGTCAGCGACGGGTTCACCCCGAGGTTTGCCGATACCGCCGCCCCGTCCACCACGTGCAGTCCCGGGTGCCCGAAGACCCGGTGGTACGGGTCGACCACCCCGTCGGCGGCGGTGGCCCCGATCACCGCCCCGCCGAGCAGGTGCGCGGTGACCGGCATGTCGAACGGTTCGGTCACCGACCCGCCCGGAACGCCGCCGATCCGCTCGGCGAGCAGCCGGGCGGCCCGGTTGCCGGCCGGGATCCAGGTGGGGTTCGCGGCCCCGTGGCCGGGCACGGTGACCAGCCGGCCACGGCGGTAGTGCACGGTCAGCGAGTTGTCCAGTGACTGCATCACCAGCGCGATGACGGTACGCCGGGACCAGTCCCGGACCGAGAGCAGTGGCAGGTAGGTCCGGGGCCGTCGGGCCAGGGTGCCGAGCCAGCGCCGGACGCGGTGCGGGCCGCCGTCGACCAGGGCCGACTGGAGCAGCCCCATCAGGTTGGCACCGTGGCCGTACCGGACCGGCTCGACGTGGGTCTGCGGGTCGGGGTGGAACGAGCTGGTGATCGCCACGCCGTCGGTGAAGTCGACGCCGTCGCGCCGGGCGGCCCGCAACGGCACCGTGGCGCCGAGGATCGCCTCCGAGTTCGTCCTGGTCAGCGCGCCGAGCCGGGACGAGAGGTGCGGCAGCACGCCGGCGGCGCGCATCCGGTGCAGCAGGCGCTGGGTCTGCAGCGCGCCGGCCGCGAAGACCACCTGACCGGCCCGGATCCGTCGACGGTGCCGGACGGGCCAGGCTCCGGTGCGTACCGTCTCGATCTCGTAGCCGGCGCCCGACGGTGCCGGCCGGACCGCGGTCACCGTGGTCAGCGGGCGGACCTGCGCGCCGAGCCGCTCGGCCAACCAGAGGTAGTTCTTGACCAGGCTGTTCTTGGCACCGTGCCGGCAGCCGGTCATGCAGGCCCCGCAGTGCAGGCAGCCGGTCCGTTCCGGCCCGATCCCGCCGAAGTAGGGATCGGCCGCCCGCTGTCCCGGCCGCCCCAGGTAGACCCCGACGGGGGTGGCGGTGAAGGTGTGCCCGACCCCCATCCGGTCGGCCACCGCCCGCATCGCCCGGTCCGCCGAGGTCTCCCTCGGGTACGTCGTCACGCCGAGCATCCGCTTCGCCTGGTCGTAGTGGGGGGCGAGTTCGGCCCGCCAGTCGGTGATCGAAATCCACTGTGGATCCGTGTAGAACGCGGGCAGCGGCTCGTAGAGCGTGTTGGCGTAGACCAGCGAGCCGCCGCCGACGCCGGCACCGGAGAGGACCAGCACCTTCGCCGGCGCGGTGCCGCCACCCCGTGCCCCGGTGAACCGCCGGCCGGCGGAACGGAGCAGGGTGATCCGCTGGATGCCGTAGCAGCGCAGCGCGGGGGCCCAGAGGAAGCTGCGGACCCGCCAGGAGGTCTCCGGCAACTCGTGGTCGGCGAACCGCCGTCCCGCCTCCAGGACGGCGACCGAGTAGCCCTTCTCGACCAGCCGCAGCGCGGCCACACTGCCGCCGAAGCCCGACCCGATGACGACGACGTCGACATCGGCGACGGCATCGGCGTTGACATCGGCGTCGGCGTCGGCGGCATCGGCGACGGCGTTGACATCGGCGACGGCGTCAGGGGGTGGATCTGCGCTGTCGGTGGGATCAGCCCCGGCGGTTCGCCCCATGTCGGCCATCATTACCGACCGGTAGCTACCGCGCCAGGCCGCAACTGCGCCAAGATTCCTGCTGCCGCGCTTTCGGCGGTGCAACGTCGGCGGGCCGACGATGCGTCTATTGGAGTACGGCCGGTCCTGGCAGACCGCATGGCCGAGGGGAAGTGGACGCGTGGCAGACAACGGGGAGAACGCCACCGGCGTACCCGCGAACGGCGCCGGGCCGGCGGCCGGAAGCGGCCGGAAGCGGCGGCGCCGGAGGGTCTGGCTCGCCGCGACCGTCGCGGTCGCGGTGCTGCTGGCCGGTACGGCATACGCGGCCAGCCGCTTCTGGGGCGGCTCCGCTCCGGCGCAGACGGCCCGGCCCGGTACGCCGGCACCGACCACCCCGACCCCGTCGCCCACCCCGAGCCCGACCCCGGAGCCCGGTGCCGACATCAAGGGGCCGCTCAACCTGCTGCTGGTCGGCGTCGACACCCGGATCAGCAAACCGGGCTGGGAGCCGCACGCCGACGCGGTGCTGATCCTGCACGTCACGAAGGACCTCGATCGGGCCTACCTGTTCGCGCTCCCCCGCGACCTGGTCGTCCAGATCCCCCGCTTTCCCAAGGCGAACTTCCCCGGCGAACGCACCAAACTGACCCACGCGATGAGCTACGGCAGCCGGGTACCCGGCAGGAACAAGCGCCCGGACACGGCGCAGGGCTTCCAACTGCTCTCCGCGACGGTGAGCGCGTACACCGGGATCAAGCGGTTCGACGCGGGCGCGGTCCTCACCTTCGGCGGCTTCGACGAACTGGTCGACGCCCTCGGCGGGGTGGAGCTCTACATCGACCAGCGGGTGGTCTCCCGGCACCGGGAACCGGACGGTACGCACCGTGCGCTCCGCGGTGGTGGTTACGTCGGGCCGCAGATGGTCTACGAGAAGGGTCGCCGGACACTGACCGGCTGGCAGGCGCTGGACTACGCCCGGCAGCGCTACACGGCCGGTGGCGCCTACACCCGGCAACGACACCAGCAGCAACTCATCAAGGCGATGCTGGTGAAGATCCTCAGCCAGGACCTGGCCCGGGACGCCGACCGGGTACGCCAGGTGGTCCGCTCGCTCGGCGACGCGCTGACCTTCACCAGCGGCAGCGGCTCGGACATCGTCGACTTCGGATACGCGCTCAGCCGGCTCCGCCCCGAAACGATGACCCTGGTGGCGCTCCCCGGCAGCGGCGTCGGCCGGGGCAGCGGCTACCGGGGCGAACAGCTCACCCCGGTCAGCCGGAAGTTCATCGCCGAGCTGCGGGCCGGCCGGGCCGACGCGTACCTGGCGGCCAATCCGAAACTGGTGGTGCGGAACTGACCGCGTCGTCGTCGCCTTGACCGCCCTACCGCCGCCCAATAGCCTGCCCTCGATGATCCCGAGGCACCCGGCCCCGGGTCGTCGAACAACGGGGAGGACGGCATGCGATTCGGTAAACGACTGGCAACTCTGGTCGTGATGGTTCTAGGTTTTGCGATCCTGCCTGCTAATGCGGCTCAAGCTGCCTATTACAACACGTACACCACCATAGCCAGCACGCCCAACACGAGCTGCTGCACCGGCGTACAGGGCTTCGTCGCCGGATCCACCTACCTCTACTCCATCAAGAACCGCACCAATCACGACGACACCTCCGTCATCTACCGCGTGCACAAGACCACCGGTGCGCGGGTGCTGATGACGAACGGCACGAACAACACGTCGACCAACCCGTGGCTCGGGCACGGGAACGACATGACGATCGTCGACATCGACGGGCAGCACCACATGTTCGTCGTCACCATGAAGGCGACCGGCGCGCAGCTCGTACGGCTCCGTTACCAGGGCACCACCTACTACCACGCCGGGTCGTACCAGCTACGTCTCAACGGGGCAGTGGCGACGCCGTCCGGGGTCCACCGGGTCTCGGTCACCAGCACCACCATCACGTTCATGTTCAAGAGTGGCCGGACGATCTACAACGGCAGTCTCCCGCTGCGCGCCTCCTCCGGGACCATAGAGCTGACCAACGCGTTCAAGCTGCAGGTCGACGGCGCCCTCGTCAACGGCGCGACGGTGCCGGACCTGGGAACCTTCACCAACCAGGGATTCTTCTACGACGCGCCCAAGAAGGTCCTCTACTATCCGCTGACCAAGGAGAACCGCAGCATCGTGCTCGTCTACCGGAACGTCTCGCCGACGACGACGGGAACGGCGCCCGCAGCCACCGACCTCTCCTTCCGGATCACGTCCTCGGCATACACGCTGTTCGAGATCGAAGGCGTGGGAATCAGCGACGGCAAGCTGTACTTCAACACGAACCGGGCGAACTCCAGCGGTGCCCACGACGGAGTCCACGTGTTCAACGGCTACGTCGCGGCCTGAGCACAGGGGACGGTGGGGACTCGCTGTGTTCGGCGATTGAGTCACGGCGAGTCCCACGCCACCATTGCCGCGTACCTCAGCGCATGGTGCGTCAGGGCAGGGGTGGCGCGGTGGTGCCGGAGAGCCAGGCGTCGAAGAGCGGACGCAACTGCCTCCCGGCGACCCGCTCGGCATGCGCCACCAACTCGTCGGTGGTCGCGTTGCCGTCCCGCTTCTCCGCCGCCCAGCTCCTCAGGATCCGGAAGAACGACTCGTCGCCGACCGTCCGCCGCAGCGCGTGCACGGCCAGCGCGCCGCGCTGGTAGACCGCCCGGCTGAAGATCTCCGAAGGGCCCGGGTCCAGCGCCGGCTCCGCCCAGTCGGTGCGGGCGTACTCCTGCTCGAACCTGGCCTGCGCGCTCGGCCCGCCGTCGTGTTCGGTCCAGAGCCACTCGGCGTAGCTGGCGAAGCCCTCGTTGAGCCAGAGGTCGCTCCAGCGCTCGATCGAGACGCTGTCGCCGAACCACTGGTGCGCCAGCTCGTGCACCACCACCTCCAGGTTCGGGCCCTCGGTGAAGAACGCCGGGCCGTACACCGGGCGGGACTGGGTCTCCAGCGCGTACCCGATCCGGCTGTCGGCGAGCGCGATCCCGCCGTACGCGTCGAACGGGTACGGGCCGAACCTGGTGGCCAGAAAGTCGGCGATCTCGCCGGTACGGGCCAGCGACCGCTCCGCCGGCCCGCCAGCGGGCAGGTCCGCCGCGATCGCGGTGACCAGCGGCTTGCCGGCGTGCGTGCCGGTGCTGACCCGGTAACTCCCGATCACCAGCGTGACCAGATAGCTGGCCATCGGGGCCAGCTCCGCCCAGCGCCAGGTGGTCCAGCCGGCGTCGGTGCTGCTGCCGCCCGGAACCCCGTTGCTCAACGCCGCCAACCCCTCCGGCACGGTCGCCTCGACCTGGTACGTCGCCTTGTCCAGCGGATGGTCGTTGACCGGGAACCAGGTGCTCGCCGACTCCGGCTGGCCGAGCGCGATCGCACCGTCCGAGGTGTGCAGCAGCCCACCGCTACCCAGCTCGGCGTTGGTGATCGGGACCGGCTTGCCGGAGTAGCGCACCCGTACGCCGAACCGGTCACCTCGGCCGAGGCCGGTGACGGGGGTGATCACCAGCTCGTTTCCGGTCCGGGCGTGCGCGGCGTCGGTGCCGTCGACCTGGACCGACGAGACGGTCAGCCCGGCCAGGTCGAGGTTGAACCGGGACAGATCCTGGGTCGCGGTCGCCTCGATGCTGGCGTCACCGGTCAGCTCGTCGGTCGCCGGGTCGTACCTGACCTGGAGGCGGTAGCTGGCGACGTCGTAGCCGCCGTTGCCGTAGGTCGGGAAGTAAGGGTCACCGATCCCGGGCGCCCCGGGTCGGAAGCCCTCGGGCGCCGACTCGTCCCGGCGACCGGTGCAGCCGCCGGCCGAGAGCGCCACCAGCAGCGCCACCAGCACGCCGGCCAGCGCCGACCGCCCCGACCTGACCACCACGTCTGGAGGATAGCGGCGATGGTCACCGGTCGAGGACAAGCCCGACCTTCTGGAACTCCTTCAGGTCCCGGTAACCGCACTTGGCCATCGCCCGGCGCAGCCCGCCGAACAGGTTCAGTTGGCCCAACGGGTCGTCGGACGGTCCGTAGAGCAGCTTCTCCATCGAGCCGAGCGGCTCGTCGGCCACCCCGTACGCGCCGCGCGGCAGCTTCGGGTGGCTGGCCGCCGGATGCCACCAGGCACCGCCGGCCGGCGCCTCGGCGCAGAGCGAGAGCGGCTCGCCGAGCATCACCGCGTCGGCGCCGCAGCCGAGCGCCTTGGCGATGTCGCCGGAGGTCTGCAGGTCGCCGTCGGCGATCAGGTGCACGTACCGGCCACCGGTCTCGTCGAGGTAGTCCCGCCGGGCCGCCGCCGCGTCGGCGATCGCGGTGGCCATCGGCACCCGGATGCCGAGCACCGACTCGGTGGTCGACCACTCGTCACCGCCGAGCCCGACGATCACCCCGGCCGCACCGGTCCGCATCAGGTGCAGCGCCGTCTTGTAGTCGGTGCAGCCACCGGCGACGACCGGCAGGTCGAGGTCGGCGATGAACTCCTTGAGGTTCAGCGGCTCGTCGGTGGTGGAGACGTGCTCGGCCGAGACGATGGTGCCCTGGATGACCAGGATGTCGACCCCGGCGTCCAGGATCACCGGGGCCAGCGCCAGGGTGTGCTGCGGGGAGACCCGGACGGCGACCGTGCCGCCACCCTCGCGCATCTGCCGGACCCGTTCGGCGATCAGTTCGGGCCGGATCGGCTCGGCGTACACCTCCTGGAGCCGGCGGGTCGCCCCGGAGCCCTCCTCCAGCCGGGACAGCTCCTCCAGCACCTTGGTCGGGTCCTCGTACCGGGTCCACAGGCCCTCGACGTTCAGCACCCCGAGCCCGCCGAGCCGGCCCAGGGCGACCGCCGACTCGGGGCTCATCGTCGCGTCCGACGGGCGCCCGACGCAGGGAATCCCGAACTGGTACGCGTCGAGCTGCCAGGCGGTCGAGACGTCGTCCACGTCCCGGGTACGCCGGCTCGGCACGATCGCGATGTCGTCCAGGTGGTAGCCGCGCTGTGCGGTCTTGCCCAGCCCGATCTCGACCACGTCACGCATGGGTCACTCCAGGTTAGAAGGGGGTGGTGGCGGGGAGGCCGCGACCGTCAGCGGGTGTGGTAGTTCGGTGCCTCGACCGTCATCTGGATGTCGTGCGGGTGGCTCTCCTTCAGACCGGCGGCGGTGATCCGGATGAGCTGCCCCCGGCGGTGCAGCTCGGGAATGGTCTCCGCGCCGACGTAGCCCATCGCCAGCCGCAGCCCGCCGACGAGCTGGTGCGCGACCCGGGCCAGCGGGCCGCGGTAGGGCACCTGGCCCTCGACCCCCTCCGGCACCAGCTTCTCCTCGCTGGCCACGTCGTCCTGGAAGTAGCGGTCCTTGGAGTACGACCGGGCCTGCCCGCGCGACTGCATCGCGCCCAGCGACCCCATCCCCCGGTAGGCCTTGAACTGCTTGCCGTTGATGAACATCAGCTCGCCCGGGCTCTCCTCGGAGCCGGCCAGCAGGCTGCCGAGCATCACGGTGTCGCCGCCGGCCACCAGCGCCTTGGCGATGTCGCCCGAGTACTGGATGCCGCCGTCGGCGATCACCGGCACCCCGGCCGGGCGGGCGGCCCGGGCCGCCTCCATGATCGCGGTGATCTGCGGTACGCCCACCCCGGCGACTATCCTGGTGGTGCAGATGGCGCCTGGCCCGACCCCGACCTTGACCGCGTCGGCACCCGCCTCGACCAGCGCCTTCGCCCCCGCGTAGGTCGCCACGTTGCCGCCGATCACGTCGGCGGCGGTGTCCTTCTTGAGCCGGCCGACCATGTCGAGCACGGCTCGCTGGTGCCCGTGCGCGGTGTCCACGATGAGTACGTCCACCCCGGCCTCGACCAGCGCCCGGGCCCGCTTGTAGGCGTCCTCGCCGACCCCCACCGCGGCGGCGACCCGGAGCCGGCCGGCGTCGTCCTTGGTGGCGAGCGGGTACTGCTCGCTCTTGGCGAAGTCCTTGACGGTGATCAGGCCGCGCAGCCGCCCGTCCGGGTCGACGATCGGCAGCTTCTCGACCTTGTGCCGGCGCAGCAGGTCGAGCGCCTCCTCCTTGGTGACCCCGACCTGCCCGGTGATCAGCGGCATCGGGGTCATGATCTGGCGGACCGGGGTGTCGCCGTCGGTGACGAACCGCATGTCCCGGTTGGTCACGATGCCGACCAGGGTGCCCTGGGCGTCGGTCACCGGTACGCCGGAGATCCGGTAACGCCCGCAGAGCGCGTCGACGTCCCGCAGGGTGTCGTCCGGGCCGCAGGTGACCGGGTTGGTGACCATGCCCGCCTCGGAGCGCTTCACCAGGTCGACCTGGAGCGCCTGGTCCTCGATCGAGAGGTTGCGGTGCAGTACGCCGATGCCGCCCTGCCGGGCCATCGCGATCGCCATCCGCGCCTCGGTCACCGTGTCCATCGGGCTGGAGACCAGCGGGATGGCGAGGTTGACGTTGCGGCTGAGCCGGGTCAGGGTGTTCACCCGACTCGGGATGATCTCCGACTCGCCCGGTTGCAGCAGCACGTCGTCGAAGGTCAGCCCGAGCGGCACCACCCGGGCCGAACCGGCCGGCAGTTCGGGCAGGTGCCCGGCGAGCTGGTCGGCGTCGGTGGCCAGCGGAAGGTCGTTGGTGGGCCGGTTCTCCACGATGTGTCCCCTGCTGCTGTTGTGACGGTCGATAACGATCACCGCCGACGCGGCTGCGGCCATCGCCCACGCGACTGCGGCCATCGCCGACGAGGGTCGGTCGGCGCTGAGCTGGTCGGACAGGTTGCCCGGCGGCAGGGCGGTGTCCGGGGTTCGCCCCGGGTACGGCGCGATGGTTCATCGTACCCATCCGGCGGGGCGGGCGTCGCGGGCGCGGGTACAGCGGCGGTACAGGCCACAAGGGGTGACCACGCCGGGCGGTGTTGGGACTACGGTGGAGGGGTGCACGAGGAGCCGATCGACCCGTTCAACGGTGACCCCGCCGATCCCTCCGCCGGCCTTGACGACCCGGGCGAGGAGGCCGAACTCGACCCGCTCAGCGAGGTCGAGCGACAGGACGTGCTGGAGGACCTCGCCGACCTGGAGATCTACCAGGCGCTGCTGGGTCCGGTCGGGGTGCGCGGCCTCGTGATCGAGTGCGAGGACTGCCGGGAACCGCACTATTTCGACTGGGACCTGCTCCGGGGCAACCTGCGGCACCTGCTCAGCTCCGGCCGGCCCCGGGTGCACGAGCCGGCCTACGACCCCGACCCGGACCACTACGTCACCTGGGAATACGCCCGTGGCTACGCGGACGGGGTGCACGACACCCTGACCGAGACCGCCGAGGAGAGCGAGGGCGAGGCCGAGACCCCGCGCTGATCCCGCCGGGCCGACCGCCCAACGACCCGACCGCCCGGCCGGTCTGCCGAACAGGCACTCTCCGGCCGCCGGGCCGGCGCGGAACCCGTCAGGCCACCAGGCCGGCGCGGAACCCGGCCGCCACCGCGTGCGCCCGGTCCCGGGCTCCGAGCTTGCGGAACAACCGGCGGGCGTGGGTCTTCACCGTGTCCTCGGAGACGAAGAGCTCCCGGCCGATCTCCGCGTTGCTCTTCCCGTCCGCCATTCCGACCAGCACCTGCATCTCGCGCTCGGTCAGCACCGGGCGGCGGGGCGGGACCGGGCGTGCCGCACCGCCGGAGCCCTCGGCGCCGGCCGGCTCCTGCCCCGACGCGCCGGGCCCGCCCGGGCCGGCCTTCTCCGCCGGGTACCCCGGACCGGCGCCGGGCGCCGTCGCCGGGTCGGTGGGCGCGTTCGGGTCGTCCGCACGCTGGGCCGGTACCACCGCCGGTCCGGTCGGCTGCTCGCCGGTCGTCTCACCCGCACCGGTACGCGGCTGCGGGTCGTCCCGCCGGCGTACCGTCGACTCGTCCCCCGGCGGGCGCCCCGCGCCCGGTCCGTCCGCGCCCGGTCCCTCCCGGCCGGGTCCGGTCGGCGCCCGCACCGCGCTGCCCAGCCGCTGGCCGGCCGCCGGCTGGCCGGCACCGTCACCGGGCCGGCCCGCACCGGCCGGGCCACCCGCCTGGCCACCGCCGGCCAGCGCGCCGCCGGCCAGCGCGGCACCGCCCCGACCGGACCGGCCGCCGAGCAGCAGGATCGCCTTCGCCACCACGCTCACCAGGTCGTGGTCGCTGCCCTGGATCAGCCCGCGGGCGCCGGCCGCGATCGTCGCCGCGGCGACCCCCGGATCCTCGGCGCCGAGCAGCAGGATCGCCGCTCCGGGCGACCGGGCCAGTACCCGCCGGGTGAAGCCGACGCTGTCCGGGCGGGTGAGCGCGGTGTCCGCGAGCACCACGTCCGCCGGCCGCTCGGCGAGCCGGAGCATGGCCTCGGGGTCGGACACCGCGGTACGGACCGCGGCGGCCAAACCGAGCCGGGCCGCCGCTGCCGCGACGTTCTGGGCCGCGAGCGGGGTCCGGACGCAGACAAGAACGGTGCGCACGGTGCTCTCCTCTCCGCAACGAGGAGACCACGCCAGTGAGTGATCATGATGAGTTTCCACGGATGAACCACAAACTTTTTGGACGATTCGCCCCGGGGAACGGCTTCGGGGCCAGAAGTGCGCGATCAAGTACGTGTGAGTCGTCCACGCCCGGGGTACCGGGACCCGTGGTCGGATCGGTGCGCCTGCGCGGCCCGCCGCCCGGATTCCGACCCGAGCAGGTCATCGCGGTGCCGCGCGGAGGGAGGGTGCTGATGTCGAACGTACGCAGACTGCCTGGACCCATCGTCGATCTGTGGGAGTGGCAGCGGCTTGGCGCCTGCCGGGGCCGAGACAGCGCCCAGTTCTTCCACCCGGATGGTGAGCGGGGTTCGTCCCGCAACCGCCGCGAGGCCAACGCGAAGGCGGTCTGCGGTGCCTGCCCGGTACGTGCCGAATGCGCCGCCCACGCCCTCGCCGTACGCGAGCCGTACGGGGTGTGGGGCGGCTTCAGCGAGTCCGAGCGGCTCCGGCTGCTCGCCGTCGGCTGGGAGGACCTGGCCGACCGCCGACAGAGCCGGGTGGACATCGCCCGGCTGGAGGCCCGACTCGGCCGGCCGTTCCGGTCGACGGTGCCGGCGCAGCGCTCCGCCTGACCCGGCCGGTACTCAGGTCACCGTGACCGTGATGGTGTGCCAGCCGGTGGCGCCGTCGGGGTCGACCGGACGCGATTCGCCGGTCTGTACCGCCCCGGTGGCGTCGGTCGCACGTACTCGGAGGGTGTGCTCGCCGGGGGTGGCGAGCCAGCGCCAGGACCACTGCGTCCAGGTGTCGGTGGAGACCGTCGCGGCCAGCGTCGCCGGCTGCCAGTCGCCGTCGTCGACGCGTACCTCCACCTGCCGGATCCCGACGTGCTGTGCCCAGGCCACCCCGGCGACGGTGACCGGGCCGGTCGACAACGTCCGGCGCCGGCGTGGGGTGTCGATCCGCGACTGGGTCTTGATCGGCCCCTGCGCCGACCAGCCCCGGGGCACCCAGTACGCGTCGAAGTCGGCGAAACTGGTCAACTCCAGTTCCACCAGCCACTTGCAGGCCGAGACGTAGCCGTACAGGCCGGGCACCACCACCCGGACCGGGAAGCCGTGCTCGATCGGCAGCGGTTCGCCGTTCATCCCGACGGCCAGCATCGCGTCCCGGCCGTCGGTGAGCAGCCCGGTCGGGCTGCCGCAGGTCCAGCCATCGGCCGAGCGCCCCACCACCTGGTCCGCCCCGGGCAGCGGTCCGGCCTCGGCGAGCAGCGGCCCGAGCGGCACGCCGAGCCAGCGGGCGTTGCCGATCAGGTCGCCACCGACCTCGTTGGAGACGCAGGCCAGGGTGATGTGCCGTTCGATCATCGGCCGGGCGAGCAGGTCGGCGTAGCGCAGCGTGATCGGGTTGCGGACCCGGCCGTGGATCCGCAACCGCCACTGCGCCGGGTCCACCCGGGGCACCACCAGTGCGGTGTCGATCCGGTAGAAGTCCCGGTTCGGCGTCACGTACGACGAGAGCCCCGGCACCCGCAGGTCGGCGTCCGCCGGTACCGGCACCGCCGGGCTGGTCGGCGCCGGCAGCTCGATCGCCGCGCGGGCGGCCGAGACACCCCGCCGGGTCGACAGCCAGCGCCCGCCGAAGCCGCCCACCGCCGCCGCGCCGACGGCGAGCCCGACACCGGTCAGGAACCGCCGCCGGGCGTTCTCGTCCGGGTACGCCGACACGGACGGCGGCAGCGGAGTCCCCTCCGTTCCGCCCGCCGGGCCGGCCGGTGGCCCCGGATCAGCACGGCCGCCCAGGGCAGGCGGGGTCGCCGCGACCGGCCCTGTCCGGTCCGCTGCCGGCGTGGCGGCGGTCAGGGTCCGGCCGGGCGGGCCGGCGACGAAGAGCCGGAGCACGCCGGCCGCCAGTACGGCGCCGAGCAGCGACGGCAGTGCGGCGACCGGGCCGGCACCGGGGCGGGTCAGCGCCGCCAGTACGCCGACCGCGCCGAAGAGGGCGATCCCGGCGTACCCGAGGGGCAGCGAGCGGACCGCGACCAGCCCGACCAGGGCGGCGAACCCGGCCAGCAGTACGGCGGTGCCGACCAGGAGAGCGATCTTGTCGTAGACGTAGAAGACGTCGACGGCGAACTGTTTGAGCGGTGCGGGCGCCAGGTCCACCAGTACGCCGCCGACCGCGACCAGCGGTGCCGAGCGCGCGCCGGTGAGCACCGCCACGACCTCGGCCGCACCGAGCGCGACGGCCGCGGCCGCCAACCCGGCCAGCGCACCGAACCGGCGCGGCAGGTGGCCAGGACCGACCCCGACCATCGCCGCCCCGGCACCGCCCGGATCCGGGAACATCCTCATCCGACCAGTGTCGCGGGCCGTACCCGGGTGCGGGAAGGGTGGGTCAGGGGATTCGCCGGTGGTGTGACCGGCGGGTCCGGTACCCCAGAAACGAAGATCCGCGTGAGCGGGGGCCGGACGCGGAAGACTTCTCCACGCCGGACCGCTCACGCGGATCCCGGTGTCACGACCGGGCGGTGCGGATCAGCGCGATCCGGGCCCGGAGCCGGTTCAGAAGCCCGGACCGTGCTGGTGGCCGTGCCCGTGACCGTGGCCGTGCCCGCCGGCGGCGGCCGGCTCGGCCTTCTCCGGCTTCTCCACGACCAGGCTCTCGGTGGTCAGCAGCAGCCCGGCGATCGACGCCGCGTTGGTGACCGCGTTGCGGGTCACCTTCACCGGGTCGATGATGCCGGCCTTGGCCAGGTCCTTGTACTCGCCTGCGGCGGCGTCGAGGCCGTTGCCCCAACCCTGCTCGGCGACCTTCTGCACCACCACGTAGCCGTCGTGGCCGGCGTTCTGGGCGATCCACCGCAGCGGCTCGACCAGCGCCTTGCGGACGATCGAGACGCCCACCTTCTCGTCACCGGTCAGGCCGAGGTCGCCGTCGAGTGCCGAGACGATCTGCACCAGTGCGGCGCCGCCGCCCGGCACGGTGCCCTCCTCGACCGCAGCCTTGGTCGCGGCGATGGCGTCCTCGATGCGGTGCTTGCGCTCCTTCATCTCGACCTCGGTCGCCGCACCAGCCTTGATCACCGCGATGCCGCCGGAGAGCTTGGCCAGCCGCTCCTGGAGCTTCTCGCGGTCCCAGTCGGAGTCGGACGCCTCGATCTCCTTGCGGATCTGCGTGATCCGCTCGGCGACGTCGTTGTCCCGGCCCCGGCCGTCGATCACGGTGGTGTTCTCCTTGTCGACCACCACCCGACGGGCGGTGCCGAGCACCTCCAGGCCGACCGAGTCGAGCTTGTAGCCCAGCTCGGGGGCGACCACCTCGCCGCCGGTGAGGATCGCCATGTCCTGGAGCATCGCCTTGCGCCGGTCACCGAAGCCGGGCGCCTTCACGGCGCAGACCTTGACGGTCTTGCGGATCGCGTTGACGACCAGGGTGGAGAGCGCCTGCCCCTCCACGTCCTCGGCGATGATCAGCAGCGGCTTCGCGGTCTGGAGAACCTTCTCCAGCAGCGGCAGCAGCTCCTCGATCGAGGAGATCTTCTGGGTGGTGATCAGGATGTACGGCTCGTCGAGCACCGCCTCCTGCGACTCGGTGTCGGTGACGAAGTTCGGCGAGATGAAGCCCTTGTCGAACTGGAGGCCCTCGGTGACCTCCAGCTCGGTGGCCAGGGTCGAGCCCTCCTCGACGGTGATCACACCGTCCCGGCCGACCTTCTCCATCGCCTCGGCGATCAGGTCGCCGATGGTGGCGTCCTGGGCCGAGATCGTCGCCACGTTGGCGACCGACTCCCGGCTGGCCACCTCGACGGCCTTCTCCAGCAGGGCCGCGGAGACCTTCTCGGCCGCCGCGTCGATGCCCCGCTTGAGCGCGGCCGGTCCGGCCCCGGCCGCCACGTTGCGCAGGCCCTCCCGGACCATGGCCTGGGCCAGCACGGTGGCGGTGGTGGTCCCGTCGCCAGCGATGTCGTTGGTCTTGGTCGCCACCTCCTTGACCAGCTGCGCGCCGAGGTTCTCGTACGGGTTGGTGAGCTCGATCTCCTTGGCGATGGTCACGCCGTCGTTGGTGATCGTCGGGGCACCGAACTTCTTGTCCAGGACGACGTTGCGCCCGCGTGGGCCGAGAGTGACCTTGACCGTGTCCGCGAGCGTGTTGACACCGTGCTCCAGCAGGTGCCGGGCGTCATCCGAGAAGCTCAGAATCTTCGCCATTGTGTTAACAGGGTCCCTTCACGAGCGCTGCCCCGGCCCGGCAGGGCCGGTCCGGGGCAGCGTCACTGGATCAGTCAGATCACTTCTCGATGACGGCGAGGACGTCGCGGGCGGAGAGCACCAGGTACTCCTCGCCGGCGTACTTGACCTCGGTGCCGCCGTACTTCGAGTAGATGACCGTGTCGCCGACCTTCACGTCAACCGGGATCCGGTTGCCGTCGTCGTCGAAACGGCCGGGGCCGACAGCGAGGACGGTGCCCTCCTGCGGCTTCTCCTTTGCGGTGTCGGGAATCACGATGCCCGACGCCGTGGTCGTCTCAGCCTCGTTCGCCTGGACCAGGATCCGGTCCTCGAGCGGCTTGATCGCAACCTTGGTCGCGGTAGTCACGGGCATACCCTCCTGGGGTACTGGTTTCTATGCCGGCCGGCGAGCCGACCAGCGTCAATCTGCCACATGCCACCGGGCGGGTCCGTCGTCGCGGGTGCCGGTCCGCCTGGCGTTCAGCCCCCGGACAGCGGCCCGGAAGCTGGCACCCTCGGTTTGAGAGTGCTAACGGCAGGTTATGCCGACGGCTAGCACTCCGTCAAGGAGAGTGCCAACCCGACACGCCCGCCGGAGGCCCGGCCGGCACAATGCTCCGGTGGACTCCGAGCAGCTCGCCGCGCTGCGTACCCCGGACGGGGGAACCGCGCTGGCCACCGCCGCCGAACTGGCCGACGGCGACCCGCTGGCCGCGGCGGCCGCGCTGCGCCGCGCCGGGGTGCCCGCCGGGCTGGCCGCCGCCGCGCTGACCCAGACCGAGCTGCGGCGCCGGGCGGCCGCCAAGTTCGGCCCGGATGCGGCCCGGATGTTCTTCACCCGGGCCGGGTTGGAGCAGGCCACCCGGGCCGGGGTCGCGGCCCGCCGGGCCGCCCGGCTGCGCACCGCCGGGGTGCGCACCCTTGTCGACCTCGGCTGCGGCCTCGGCGCCGACGCGCTCGCCGCCGCCCGGGCCGGCATCCGGGTGTACGGCGTGGAGGCCGATCCGGTCACCGCGGCGATGGCCGCCGCCAATGCCGAGGCGGCCGGGGTGGCCGACCGGTTCACCGTGACCGTCGGTGACGCGACCCGGTTCGACCTCACCGCGCTCGACGACCCGGTCGACGCGGTCTTCTGCGACCCGGCCCGGCGCAGCACCGGCACCGGCCGGCGGATCTTCGACCCGGCGGCCTACTCCCCGCCCTGGAACTTCCTGCTCGGTTTGACCGACCGGGTCCCCCGGACGGTCTTCAAGGTCGCGCCCGGGATCGCGCACCGGCTGCTGCCGACGGGTGCCGAGGGCGAGTGGGTAAGCGTCGACGGCGACCTGGTCGAGGCGACGGTCTGGTCCGGTCCGCTCGCCACCGCGCCGCGCCGGGCCACCCTGCTGGCCGGGGCGGTGGTGCACGAGCTGACCGGCGACGGAACCCGCCGGGCCCCGGTCGGACCGGTCCGGCGCTACCTCTACGACCCGGACCCGGCGGTGGTCCGCGCGCACCTGGTCGCCGAGTTCGCCGGTACGGTCGACGGCACCCTCGCCGACCCCGAGATCGCGTACGTCTACGCCGACGCCGCCCGGCCCACCCCGTACGCCCGGTGCCTGGAGGTGCTCGAGTCGCTGCCGTTCTCGCTGAAGCGGCTGCGGGCCCGGCTGCGGGACCTCGACGTCGGGCGGGCGGAGATCCTGAAGCGGGGTTCGGCGCTGGACCCGGAGCGGCTCCGCCGCGACCTGCGGCTGGCCGGCGGCGAGCCGATCAGTCTGGTGCTGACCCGGATCGCCAGCGCCCCGACGGTGCTGCTCTGCCGTCCGGTGCCGGCTCCGGAGCCTCGACGGGCCGTCGAGGGCTGCGACTCGAACTCGCCCCGGCGGACCTGATCCGGCTCACCCGCGCCACCACCGCGCCGGTCGCCGCGCCCCGATCCCGGCCGGGCCGGGACCGGGGCGGTCGGCACGGGTGGTCCGGAGAGGATCATTTCCGGCGTATCGCCGCTGTCCGATCCCGGGATGTCCCGCACGTTGCTGAATTGTTACCCGGAACAACAAACTCGTGACCTCGGTGACCTTGCCCTGAAGAGTCTTCGCGCAATACGTTGCCGGACACAACAAAAGTAATGCGGGCGGTCGCCACAGCCCATCAGAGACTCCGGCGGAGCGCGACCCGGCGGAGCCGCTGGCGAGGCAGCCCAACGGGGGGAGGCCACCGGGCAACACCGCGACCCGCTCGGCGCACCACCGCTGGAACCGAGACACCACACCCACCCCGAAAGGACCCGTGCAATGCGCAGAGGGATCCTCACCATCGCTGCCGTGGGCCTGCTGACCACGGGCGGCCTCGCCGCCTGCGGTGACGAGTCCGGCGGCGACGGTGGCGCCGACGCAAAGCCGAAGATCGGCGTCATCCTTCCGGACAGCGCCTCGTCGGTCCGCTGGGAGACCGCGGACCGCAAGTACCTGGAGGAGGCGTTCAAGGCCGCCGGCGTCGACTACATCATCCAGAACGCCCAGGGCGACAAGGCGCAGTTCCAGACCTTCGCCGACCAGATGATCACCCAGGGCGTCAACGTCCTGATGATCGTCAACCTGGACTCCGGCACCGGCAAGGCGGTGCTGGACAAGGCCAAGAGCCAGGGCGTACTCACCATCGACTACGACCGGCTGACCCTTGGCGGCTCGGCCGAGTACTACGTCAGCTTCGACAACGAGGCCGTCGGCAAGCTCCAGGGCGAGGGCCTGGTCAAGTGCCTGACCGACAAGGGTGTCAAGAAGCCGGTCATCGCCGAGCTGAACGGCTCGGAGACCGACAACAACGCCACCCTGTTCAAGAACGGCTACGACAGCGTGCTCCAGCCCAAGTACGACGCCGGCGAGTACGTCAAGGGCCCGGACCAGTGGGTGCCCGCCTGGGACAACACCCAGGCCGGCACCATCTTCGAGCAGATGATGACGCAGCAGAACGGCAAGATCGACGGCGTACTGGCCGCGAACGACGGGCTGGGCAACGCGGTCATCTCCGTGCTGAAGCGGAACAAGCTCAACGGCAAGGTCCCGGTGACCGGCCAGGACGCCACCGTGCAGGGCCTGCAGAACATCCTCGCCGGTGACCAGTGCATGACCGTCTACAAGGCGGTCAAGCAGGAGGCCGACGCCGCCGCCGAACTGGCGATCGCGCTGGCCAAGGGCGAGAAGAAGTCCGCGCCCACCACGGTGCGGGATCCGGAGGGCAACCGGGACGTCCCGGCGGTACTGCTGGAGCCGAAGGCCATCTACAAGGACAACGTCAAGGACGTCGTCGCCGACGGCTACGTCACCAAGGAAGAGCTCTGCAAGGACGCCTTCGCCGCCGCCTGCGCCGAGGCCGGCGTCAGCTGACCGAGACCACGGTATCGGGCTCGACCGGCCCGCCGAGGACGCCGCCCGGTACGGAACCATCCGTACCGGGCGGCGTCCTCGCCGCCCGACAGAACTGGACCGGACCCGTGATCGGAAACCCCGCGATCGGCACCCGCCTCCGGACACCCGTGTAAAGGAGACCAACCAGTGTCCGCGACACCCCTGCTGGAGCTGCGCGGGATCGACAAGAGTTTCGGTCCCGTCCAGGTCCTCCGCAACGTCGACCTGTCGGTCAACCCCGGCGAGGTGACCGCGCTCGTCGGCGACAACGGCGCCGGCAAGTCCACCCTCGTCAAATGCGTCGCCGGGATCCACTCGGCCGACGGCGGCGAGATTTTCTTCGAGGGCCGACCGGTGCAGATCCACAACCCCCGGGACGCCGCCACGCTCGGCATCGAGGTCGTCTACCAGGACCTCGCGCTCTGCGACAACCTCGACATCGTGCAGAACATGTTCCTCGGCCGGGAGAAGCGCAGCGGCCTCGTCCTGGACGAGCCCACGATGGAGCAGATGGCCGCCGAGACCCTGGCCGGGCTCTCCGTCCGGACCGTGAAATCGCTGCGGCAGCACGTCTCCAGCCTCTCCGGCGGGCAGCGGCAGACCGTGGCGATCGCCAAGGCGGTGCTCTGGAACAGCCGGATCGTCATCCTCGACGAGCCGACCGCCGCGCTGGGCGTGGCGCAGACCGCCCAGGTGCTCGAACTGGTCCGCCGGCTGGCCGACAACGGTCTCGCCGTCGTACTCATCTCGCACAACATGAACGACGTCTTCGCCGTCTCCGACCAGATCGCCATGCTCTACCTCGGTCAGATGGTGGCGCAGTTGCGGACCAGCGACGTCACGCACGCCCAGGTCGTCGAACTGATCACCGCCGGGCGCAGCGGCGGCCTCGGGCTGACCGGCGAGAACGGCAACGGCAGGCTCGACACCCCAGCCAGCACCGAGACGACGAGGGCAGGAGTCGACAAATGAGCGCCGCCCCTCCCACCACCCTTGTGTCACCGGTCGAGGCACCGGCCGCTCCGGTGCCCACGGTCGGCAGCCACTTCCGGGACTACCTGGCCCGGGTCCGCGGCGGCGATATGGGCGCGCTGCCGGCCGTACTCGGCGTGATCGTGCTCTGCGCCGTCTTCACCGCACTGCGCCCGAACTTCATGACCGAGGGGAACTTCGCCAACCTCTTCACCCAGGGCGCGGCGGTGACGCTGATCGCGATGGGGCTGGTCTTCGTCCTGCTGCTCGGCGAGATCGACCTCTCCGCCGGCTTCGCCAGCGGGGTCTGCGCCGCGGTACTCGCCCAGCTCGTCACCCTGCAGGGTTTTCCCTGGTACGTCGCGGTCGCCGCCGCGCTCGTCACCGGCGTGGTGATCGGGCTGGTACTCGGCTTCCTGGTGGCCAAGGTCGGCATCCCGTCCTTCGTGGTCACCCTCGCCGCGTTCCTCGCCTTCCAGGGCATCGTGCTGCTGCTGATCAAGGGCGGCACCAACGTCTCGGTCCGGGACGGTGTGCTGGTGGCGATCGCCAACCGGAACATGCCGCCGTGGCTCGGCTGGGCGCTGGCCCTGCTCGGCGTCGCCGGCTACGCCGTCGTGCAACTGCTGCGGCACCGCAACCGCAGCGCGCGCGGGCTGGTCACCGAGCCGCTCGCCGTGGTGCTGATCCGGATCGGCTCACTGGCGGCGATCGCCGGCGTCGCCGTGTACCTGCTGAACCTGGAGCGCAGCCACAACGCGCTCGTCTCGCTCAAGGGCGTACCGATCGTGGTGCCGATCATCGTCATCCTGCTGGTCGTGCTGACCTTCGTACTGCAACGCACCGCGTACGGCCGGCACGTCTACGCGGTCGGCGGCAACCGGGAGGCGGCGCGGCGGGCCGGCATCAACGTGGACCGGATCCGCATTTCGGTCTTCGTGATCTGCTCCGCGATGGCGGCGGTCGGCGGCATCGTGGCGGCCAGCCGGGCCACCTCGGTCGACGCCAACACCGGGGGCAGTAAGGTCCTGCTCTACGCGGTCGGCGCGGCGGTGATCGGCGGCACCAGCCTCTTCGGTGGCAAGGGCCGGATCGTCGACGCGGTACTCGGCGGCGCCGTGATCGCGGTCATCGACAACGGGATGGGGCTGCTCGGCCGCAGTTCCGGCTTCACCTTCGTGGTGACCGGACTGGTGCTGCTGCTCGCGGCCAGTGTGGACGCGCTCTCCCGACGTCGGGCCGGAGCGACTGGTAACCGATAAGGGGCACGATGCGCGCGGGGCCGAGCCAGGAGGAGATTCGCCGGCAGAATCTCGGCGCGCTGCTGCGGTACGTGCACATCCACGGCGCCACCTCCCGGGCGGAGCTGACCACCTCGCTCGGGTTGAACCGGAGCACCATCGGCGCACTCACCGCCGAACTGGCCGCCGCCGGGCTGATCACCGAACGGGCGCCCCGGGAGACCGGGCGGGCCGGACGGCCGTCCCTGGTCGTCCGGCCCGAGTCGGGGCGGGTCTTCGCGTACGCGTACAGCATCGAGGTGGACCGGCTGCGGGCCGCCCGGATCGGGCTCGGCGGGGTGGTGCTGGACCGCAGGCAGGCCGAGCGGCCCGCCGGGCTGCCTGCGGTGGAGAGCGTGCCGCTGCTGGCCGGCTTCGTCAAGGAGATGCACCAGGCGGTACCGGACGGCTCGGTCTACGTCGGCAGCGGGGTGGTGGTCTGCGGCCGGTTGCGCCGTCCGGACGACGCGCTGCGGGGCCGGCCGGAGAGCGCCGGCTGGGTCGGCGGTGACGAACTGGACAACCGACTGGCCGAAGCGCTCGGTGCACTGCTGCCGCAGGAGCGCCCGGTGCTGGTCAGCAACGCCGCCGACGCCAGTGCGGTCGCCGAGCACGCCCGGGGCGCCGCCCGAGGCTTCGACGACGTCATCTACCTGCACCGGGATGTCGGCGTCGACGCCGGGATCATCGTCGGCGGGCGCCGGCTGACCGGGCAGGGCGGCTACGCCGGGGAGGTCGGCCACATGGTGGTCAACCCCGGGGGCAGCCGGTGCGACTGCGGGTCGTACGGCTGCTGGGAGACCGAGATCGGCGAGTACGCCCTGCTGCTCGCGGCCGGCCGGGGCGACACCGCGGGCCGGGAGGCGGCCCTGCGGGTGGTCGACGCGGCCGCCCGGGGTGACGCGAGCGCCCAGGCGGCGGTCCGGCAGGTCGGCGACTGGCTCGGGTTCGGGGTGGCGAACCTGGTCAACATCTTCAACCCCGGGGTGGTCATCTTCGGCGGCACCCTCCGGGACGTCTACCTCGCGGCGGCGGCCCGGGTACGCAGCCGGCTCAACTCCCTGGCCCTGTCCAGCGCGCGCGAGCAGGTGCGGCTGCGTACCCCGCAGCTCGGCGAGGACGCGGCGCTGGTCGGCGCCGCCGAACTGGCCTTCGAGCACCTGCTCGCCGACCCGCTCGAGGTGTGAGGAAGGGGCCCCGCATCTCGCTTTCTGTTGTCGCGGGGGCCCTTCCTCACTCCTCCGGGCGGAATAGGCTGTCCGGCGTGGATGGGCAACTGCGCGCCTCCGACTCCGATCGGCAACGAGTGGTCGCCGACCTGCAACGGCACACCGAGCAGGGCCGGTTGAGCCTGGATGAGTTTTCCGAGCGGGTCGGCGCGGTCTACACCGCGCGTACCCTCGGGGAACTGGCCGTCGTCACCCGGGACCTGCCGGCGGCGCCGGCCACCCCCGAGCCGGCCGAGGGCGGCGGCACCGGCAGCCGGCGGGAGCTGCTGATCGTCTTCACCGTCGCCGTCACCACCCTGCTGCTGCTGGTGGCCTTCATGGCGGTCACCCGCTGAGCGGCTCTCCCCCGGGCCGGTGTTTCCCGCCGGCTACCCCCGCCGCGTCGCGTTCCGGCATGGTCGACCTGGTCGGCAGGGCCGCCGGCCCGGTCGCGCTGATGGCCCGCGTGGCGGGGGCGAGATCGAGGTCAGAATCGGGGTCGGGGTCGGGGTCGAGATTGGAGTCGGGGTCGGGACCGGTCGGCGAGGTCGGTGGGTGGTCCAGCTCGCGCCAGACCGGCATCACGAACGGCAGCAGCGTCACCAGCAGGTACCCTGCCGCGAACACCAGGCAGGCGACGGGCAGCCGCAGCTCCTGCACGGCAAGCCCGCCCAGCAGTCCGCCGAGCGGAATGCCGGCCCAGGCCGCCGCGTGGGTGAGCCCGAGCACCCTGGCCCGGAGCCGCTCCGGAATCCGCTCGAAACTTACCGCGCCCAGGATCGGGTTGACCGCGGCCACGGAGAGTCCAGCGGCGAACGAAACCAGGTAGATCACCCAGAGCCGGTCTAGTACGGCGAGCGCGACGAACCGGGGCGCCCCGGCGAGGAGGAACCCGACCGCGAAGACGGTGAACCGCGGCACCCGGTGCGCCACGACAGTGAATACCGCGTTGCCCAGCACCGCGCCCAGCGCGAAGCTCGCAGTGAGCAGGCCGAGCGCCGTCGGAGACCGGACCACCTCGGTGGCCCAGACCGGGGTGAGCACCGAGGTGTACGCCGCGTCCGCCAGGTTGGTGACCAGCAGCATCAGCAGGATGCCGTGCACGAGTCGATCGTGGCGCAGATAGCGCAGACCGGACCGGAGCGCGTCCAGATAGCGCTCCCGGACCGGTCCGGCGGCATCCCCGGGCGGGATGCCGGCGGCAGCAGCCGAGGCAGACTCCACCGCCCGGAGTCGTCCCGGCACGGTGAGGGCGACCAGGAGCGCGCCGACCACGAAGGTCCCCGCGTCCAGCAGCAGCACGAGCGGGGCGTCGAGCACGGCGATCAGCAGCCCGGCCAGGGGCGCGCCGAGCAGTGTCGCGAGCCGGCTGAGCCCGTCGTGCAGGCTGGTCGCCCGGGTCATCGGGGTGCCCGCCACCGTCACGGTCTCCGGGAAGACCACCCGCTTGGCGGTGTCGCCCAGCCCACGCAGCAGCCCGGCCACCGCGACCAGACCGATGAGCGTGCCGAACGGAAGCATGCCGGCCAGGTGCAGCAGCGGGATGCTGCCCACCGTCGCCGCGCTGCCCAGGTCGGCGACGATGCTGGTCCGACGGGCGCCAACCCGGTCGATCAGCGGCCCGCCGAGCGCGCAGGCCAGCACGTACGGCAGCATCTCGGCGAACGCCACGACGCCGGTCCGGGCGGCGCTGCCGGTGACCACCAGGGTGAACCAGGGCAGCGCCACCATGCTCATCCGGCTGCCGACCAGGGAGACTCCCTCGGCTACCAGCAGACCGACCAGCGGTCGACGGCTGCCGGCCATCAGTCCCCCTCCGCCGCTGGCCGGTCGTCGCGCCCCGCAGGACCCTCCCGCCCCGGACGGTCCTCCCGCCCCGCAGGATCCTGCGGGGCCGCCCGGTCGCCGCGCCGGACGAAGGGCAGCAACTGTGCCTGAACCACGAACGACTCGGCGTCGTCCGGTGCGGGCACGCCGGGCTCGTCATGGCGGTACCGACCGAGCAGCTCGGTCAGCGCGTCGGAGAACTCCCGCGCCTCGGTCGCGGTCAGCCTGAGCCGCCAGTTGCTCAGCGTGGACGCGCCCCTCCACTCCTCCGGCAGGTTGGGCAGCTCGTTCAACCACCGGTCGACCCGCTCGGCGTAGAGCGCGGCGACGGAGCGCAGGTACGTCTCCACGTCCGCCTGGGCGTCCCGACCGACCTCGCTGTCGAGGCGGGTGTTCCGGTGTGCGGCCCGCCACCACCGCTCCCGCCCGACACCGCGCCCCGGCTCCTCGACCACGAAGCCGTACTGGGCGAGTTGCCGCAGGTGGTAGCTGGTGGCGCCGGTGGACTGGTCGAGCCGCTCGGCGAGCAGGGTGGCGGTGGCGGGGCCGTGTTCGCGCAGCGTGTTGAGCATCCGGACCCGCAAGGGGTGGGCGAGGCCGCGCAGCGACGTCGGATCGAGCCGAACTTCATCCCTCGACATGTTGGCAAAGATATCCTTGCAAAGATCTCTTTGCAAGAACCCGTCGGCACCTCCGGCGGATCATCGCTCGGGCGCGACGCGGTCAGGACCGGGAGTCACCGTGCCAGGAACGCCAGAGTGCGGCGTACGAGCCGCCGGCGGCGACCAGTTCGGCGTGCGCGCCCAGCTCGGTGATCCGGCCATCCTCCACCACCGCCACCCGGTCCGCGTCGTACGCGGAATGCAGCCGGTGGGCGATCGCGATCACCGTACGGCCGCGCAGCACGGCGGCGAGCGAGCGCTCCAGGTGCCGGGCCGCCCGGGGATCGAGCAGCGAGGTCGCCTCGTCGAGTACCAGGGTGTGCGGGTCGGCGAGGACCAACCGGGCGAGGGCGAGCTGCTGGGCTTGTGCCGGGGAAAGCGGATGGCCGCCTGAGCCGACCTCGGTGTCCAGCCCGGCGGGAAGCTGCTCCGCCCAGTCCAGCGCGTCGACGGCGTCGAGCGCCGCGCGTACCCGCTCGTCGGTCGCATCCGGCCGGACCAGGGTGACGTTGTCGCGCAACGTACCGAGGAAGACGTGGTGTTCCTGGGTGACCAGCGCGACCTCGGCGCGCAGGTCGGTCAGCGGCAGGTCGGCGAGCGGGACGCCGCCCACGGTGACCGAGCCGCTCCCCGGCCGGTGGATCCCGGCGAGTAGCCGGCCGAGGGTCGACTTACCCGCCCCGGAGGGGCCCACCATGGCCAGCCGCTCGCCCGGGACCGGGGCGAGGCTGACGCCGTGCAGCACGTCCCGCCCCGGCTGATAGGCGTACCGCACGTCGTCCGCGACCAGCCGCCGGTCCGCCGGTCCGTCCTGCCGCCGGTCCGCCACGGTCCCCTCGTCGGCCGGGTCGGCTCCCGGACCCTCGGCGGCTCCTGGACGCTCGACGGCTCGTGGCCCCTCGGCGGCTCCCGGACGCTCGCCCTCGCCGGGACGCCCGGCCACCCCGAGCAGCCGGGCCAGTGACGCGCCGCCGACTTGTACCTCGTCCAGCCAGGAAAGCAGCCGGTCGACCGGGTCCATCAACTGCTGCGCGTAGAGGGTGGCGGCGGTGACCTCGCCGAGCGTCACCCAGCCCTCGATGTAGAACCAGCCCCCGCAGAGCAGGGTCGCCACGACCGGCAGCAGGTAGCCGGTCTCGGCCAGTGGAAAGAACACGGTACGCAGGTAGAGGGTGTACCGCTCGGCCGCGTACGACCGGCTGATGTCGGCGTCGGTGCGGGCCCGCCGCCGGGCCTGCTGCCGGAGCGCCTCGGTGGTCCGCGCACCCTCCACCGTCTCGCTGATCCCGTCGGTGATGTCGGAGTATGCGGCGTTCTCCGCGAGGTAGCCGGGCGTGCCCCGGCGCAGGTACCAGCGGGTGGCCGGCACCAGCACCGGCACCGCGACCAGGGCGGGCAGGATCAGCAGCGGATCGGTCAGCAGCACCGCGCCGATCACCGCGAAGACCGTCACGACCGCGACCAGCGACTCCGGCACGGCGAACCGGACCGACCGGGAAAGCGCGGCGACGTCCCGGCTGCTCCGGGTCAGCAGGTCACCGGTACCGGCTCGCTCCACCGTGGCCAGTGGGATGGCCAGGATCCGGTCGACGAACTCCTCCCGCAGGTCGGCGAGGACCCGCTCACCGAGCCGGGCCGAGGCGAAGTAGGCGAACCGGACCAGTACCGCCTGCGCCACCACGAACCCGGCGATCGTCAGCGCCACCCGGTCCACCGTCACCGTGCTGGTGCCCTCGGAGATCGCCTCGACCAGGTTGCCGAGGAGTCGCGGCGCGGCCAGCCCGGTGATCGCGGCCAGCACGTGCAGCCCGATCGCGCCGGCCAGTGCGCGGGGATGCCGGCGGACCAGGCTGCGGGCGTACCGTCGCACCTGCGCCGCGTCGGCGACCGGCAGCGCGTTGCGCTCGCTCATCTCACTCCCCCTCGGCCCGGCTGACCAGCGCGGCATAACGCGGCTCGATGTCCAGCAGCTCGCGGTGCCCGCCCTCGGCCACCGCCTTGCCGTCGGAGACGAGGACCACGTGGTCGGCCCGGTCCAACACCAGAGGGCTGGTGGTGCAGACCAGGGTGGTCCGGCCGCGCCGGGCCGGGCCGAGCCGGTCGGCCGTGCGCGCCTCGGTGTGCGCGTCCACCGCGCTGGTCGGCTCGACCAGGATCAGGACCTCCGGGTCGGCGACCAGGGCGCGGGCCAGCCGCAACCGCTGCTGCTGGCCGCCGGAGAACTCCCGGCCCCGCTCGGCGACCCGGCCGGCGAGCCCGCCCGGCAGCGCCGCCACGATGTCGGTGGCGCCGGCCGCGTCCAATGCCGCCGCGATGGTCGCGTCGTCGGCCCCGCCCGGCGGTTCCAGCTCCGCGCGGAGCGGCCCGGAGAAGAGCCGCGCGTCGTTGTCGACGAGCAGGATCCGGCGCCGGACCGTGTCCAGCGCCAGCTTCCGCAGGGGTACGCCGTGCAGCGTCGCCTCGCTGTCGACGTACCGGCCGAGCCGGTCGGCGATGGCGACCGCGTCCTCCGGCGCGGTGGCGGCGAGCGCGGTCACCCGGCCGGGCCGGACCGTCACCCCGGACTCGACGTCGACGAGTTCACCAGGTCGGTCGGGAAGTTCGACGGGGTGCTCGGGATCGGTGATCTCCGGCCGCAGGTCAAGCATCGACACGACCCGACGGGCCGAGACGTGCCCCCGGGTGATCCGGTCGATCACCTCGGTCAGCATCCGCAGCGGGCCGATCAGGAAGACGGTGTAGCCGTAGAAGGAGACGAGTTGCCCGACGCTGATCTCGCCACGGAGGGCGAACCGGGCGCCGAGCCAGGTCACCAGCACCAGGAAGATGCCGGGCATCAGGACCTGGGTCGCCTCCAACAGCGCCTCGACCCGGGCGACCCGTACGCCGCCCTGGCGCAACGCCTGCGACTCGGCCCGGTAGCGCGCCGAGAAGACCGGCTCACCGCCCATGCCGCGCAGCACCCGCAGCCCGGCGACGATGTCGCTGGCCCTGGTGGTCAGGGTAGCCTGCTGGTCCCGGTACGCCTCCTGGCGCCGGTGCAGCGGCCGGATCAGCACCGCGACGACCGCCATCAGCACCGGTACCCCGAGCACCACCACCAGGCCGAGCGGGACCGAGGTGGCGAGCAGGATCGCGGTGATGGTGAGCACCGCGAAGAGCGAGCCGGTGCCCCGGGACAGGATGTCGAGCGCCCCGCCGATCTGGTTGATGTCGGCGGTGCCGATGCTGACCACCTCACCGGTGGCGAGCCTCCGGGGCAGGGTCGCGCCGAGCCGGTTGACGTGGTCGACGGTGATCTGGACGGTGCGGTACGCCCCGGCCAGCCAGTTGTAGGTGGCGTACCGGTGCCGGACGATCCCGACGACCGACTGCACGATGCCGAGGGAGAGCAGCGCCAGCCCCCAGCGCAGCAGCGCGTCGCCGTCCCGGGCGATGAGACCGGCGTCGATCGCCCTGCCCAGGACGGCCGGGATCAGCGCCTGGCCGACGAAAGAGACCACAGCCAGCGTCATGCCCCCGGCGATCGTCGGCCAGATGCGCGCGGCGAGCCAGAGGAGGAATCTGGTCGCCGAGCGTTGATCGGCCCGGCCGGGATCGGGGACGGGTAGCGGGCGCACCGCAGAACGGTATGGAACCGATCGCCACGATCGCCACGGGTTTTCCGCAGGTCACCCCGATGGGGAGCCGCTGGGCGCGGTGAGTTCGGTCTCCGCGTACGCCCGGATGCCCGCGACGTCCCACCGCAGCACGCTGTCACCCACGCAGAGGGAGACGGTACGGCTGTCCGGGCTGAAGGCGAGGTCCGCCGCCTTCTCGCCCAGCCGCACACTCCAGGCCACCGAGCCGATCTGCCGGCGGGCGGTCACGTCCCACAGTCGAACGGTCCAGTCGCTGCCGCTGGTGGCCAACGTGCCGTCCGGCGCGAAGGCGACCTGCACGACGTTGGCGTGGTGCCCATCGAGCACGGCGACCTGTTGGCGGGTGCTGACGTTCCACAGTCGTACCGTGCCGTCCACTCCGCCGGTCGCCAGGGTCCGGCCGTCCGGGCTGAACGCCATCGCCACCCCCGGATCGGCGGCCGGCACCATGTCGGACGGGAACGCACTGGCCCGGCTCAGCTTCAGCCGTTTCCGGGTGGCCACGTCCCAGAACAGAATGTTTCCCGCACCGCCGTCGGTGACCAGTAGGCGCCCGTCCGGGCTGAACGCCACGTTCCGGATCGCCGCCGGATTGTCGGTGTGCACCTGGCCGAGCTGACGCCAGCCGGAAACACTCCAGAGCCGCACGTACTCGTGCGGTCCGGCGCAGGCCACCAACCGGTCGTTCTTCGGGCTGAATGCCAGGCAGGACGCCCACCACTTGTCGCTGATCCGGCGGATCCGCCGCCCGCTCGCCACATCCCAGACCTGGACGTAGCCGAAGACGCCCGAGTCGTACGTCGCCAGCATCCGACCGTCCGGACTGAACGCCGCCGTCTCGAAGTCCTCCCGGTGGACCGGCTGCCCCGCGCCGGGCGCCCGGCGGGTCTCCTTGCCCACCGTCAGCTGCTTCCCCACCGGTTGCAGGTCGGGGAAGGTGAAGAACCTGATGGTGTACGTGTCGATCGCAGCGAGGCGCTTGCCGTCCGGGCTCAGCACCAGGGTGTGCGCCTGGGTACCCGCCGGCAGCCTCAGCACCGTCGCCTGCGGTGGCGCCACCGGCGTCGGCGTGGGCGTCGGCGGCCCAGCGCTCGTCGTCGGGGTGCCGGGCCCACCGGCCGTCCCCCGATTCGACGGCACGATGTTCCAGACCGCGTAGCCGACCAGCGCGAGCACCACGACCACACCGATCGCGAGGCTGAGCCACCGTTGCCACCCGACCCCCGGTCGCGCCGTCCAGGCAGGCGGCGGCAGGCCCGGCGGCGCACCGGTGCCCCGGGATGTCACTCCGGCCGGCGGAGCCACGGCCACGGCTTCCAGCGGCAGCGCCGCGACCGGCTCCAGCGGCAGCGCGGCGATGGGCTCCGGCCGGGCAGGCATCGGCGCGGGTGCGGGTTCCGCCGGTGCCTCCGGCACGGACACGTGCTCCGCCCCAGCTCCCGGAGCGAGTTCGTCCCCCCGAGCGGGCCCGCCTCCCGGACCGGCCGCTGCCCTCGGAGCGGACAGGGCCCTCGGACCGGACTCGGCCTCCGGAGCCGGCAGGACCTTGGTAGCGGACAGGGCCTTCGGAGCGGGAGCCGGCCCCGCAGGTGATTCGACCCGCGCCGTGAGCGGTGCGTGCACGCTGCCACTGGCCACCACCAGCTCCGGCTGGTCCACCAGCACCGGCGGAATCCCGAGCCGCCGATGCACCAGCGTGCCGACCAGCGGCATCCGGCTCGCCCCGCCGACCAGGAAGAGTCCGGCCAGCGAGGCTGCGGGCACACCCGCACTGGCCAGCACCTCGGCCGCCACCGACACCGTCCGCTCCAGAATCGGCTCGGCGAGCCGGTCGAGCTGCTCCCGCCCGAGCACGGCCTCGTCGTCGACGATCGGCACGTGCAACAGTGCGGTAGGGGCCCGGGAGAGCAGTTCCTTACCTACCCGTACGTCGTCCCAGAAACCGCGCGAGGCGCGCCGGTCGGCGGCACTGGTCGGCTGGAGCAGCCGTGACCAGGCCGCCTCGTCCCGGAGCCGGTAGACCTCGCCGAGGGCGGCCACCAGGGCCGCGTCGATGTCCAGCCCGCCGACGTCGCTCAACCCGCCGGTCGCGAGCACCTCGAAACCGTCGGAGTCGCGCCGGACCACGGTGGCGTCGAAGGTGCCGGCGCCCAGGTCGTACACCATGGCGGTGGAGCCGACCGGTAGCTCGCGGCCGGCGACGGTGAGGAAGTAGCTGGCCGCCGCGACAGGCTCGGTGACCAGGGCGGGCTCGGCGAAGACTGTCGACGCGGCGGCGAGCAGGGTCTGCCGGCGGACCGGTCCCCAGGAGACCGGATGGGTCAGCACCGCCCGGCGGACCCGTTCCCCCGCGACCTGGTCCGCCTCGACCGCGACCCGACGCAGTACGGCAGCGATCATCTCGGCTACCGGTACGGCCCGTTCGCCGAGCAGCACCGTGCCGTGGTCGACGCACCGCTTTGGCGCCGGCTCGAACCGCTCCGGCTGGGTTCGCGCCGAGTGCAACGCGTCCCGGCCGGTCAGCAGGCGGCCGTCGGCATCCGCGAAGACGGCCGACGGCAACAGCGGCGAGCCGTCGAACAACAGCGAGCGGCTCTGCGCTCCGGGACCGGCGAGAACGGCAGCGGTGCTCGACGTGCCGAAATCAACGCCGACCCGTACTTTGTCGACCACCACGCCGACACTCTATGCGGCCCGCGCCAGCCCGACCACGCTGAGGAACGGCAGCGGGTGCCGCCGTCGGCAGCTTCAGTCCAACGACCAGATGCCGGAGTAGTCGATCGGGGGCCACCCCCACGAGTCGCCGCGCTTGACCATCCCGGTGTTGTCGCTGAGCGCCTGGCGAATCGTGACCATCGACTTGTCGATCCGCTCGCTGTACTCGCGCAGCGCCATGACAGCTGCGACGAGCAGCCCGAGCACGACGGCAGCGGTACCGATGGCGTCAACCGGTGCGGCCGGCGCACCAATCAGGCTGTCAAGCAGTCCGATCGCCGCTATCAACCCGACCACGAACGTCAGGAGTGCGGCCACCAGGGCGAGCCAGAAGGCGAGGATGCCATGACCCAGGTCCGTCAGCACGGCTTGGATCTTCTCCGCCACGGGCTTGATCGTCGCGATTGCCCTTGCCTGCGCGTCCGCCGATGCCGCGTACGCCGATGCCGCCGACCCCGTCCAATCGCCGTGAACCTTCATGCCGTAGGCCGATATCGTCTGACTCAGCTCGCTCACCGGCGCGCCGACGTTGGCGTTCCAGTATTCGCCAACACGGAAGAGCGCCCACGGGAACCCCGGCTCGGCCAGATGCATCTGCATCTCGTCGAAAATTCGATCCTTGAGCTCCAGGAAGTCGCTCCAAGCCCGTTTGATCGCTCCCGCTCCTACCCCGAGCGGCAGGCGGCCCAGAACTTCGTTCAATCGGTCACCCAGTTCGACGGTAAGGTGTTGAACCCGTTCCATGTGCTGATTTACCTCGCCGAGCAGCCGCTCGGCGTCCCGCTCCCACCAATCTGCCCCGACCGCAGTCATCGGGCCTCCCACACACGCTCGACCCGCGCAGCGGCCCCCTCGTCGGCCCGACCATAGTTTTCCGCTATGAACCGGAGCGTCGATTCCATGTCCGCCATCACCCCAGCCCCTTCCCGCAGAATCCTCGTCAGGAAACCCTGCAACTCGGCGTATCGGGCCCCAATGCCCGCCTCGTTCGGCAGGCGACCGAAGTGAAATCCGGTCAGGTCGAGGGATTCGGCGTGTCCCGCCGCCGTCGCCATGACCACTGCTCCTTCCCTCCATCTCGCGGCATCTCGTTCGAGAACCTCGCGCGCCAGCGTGAGTTCTGCCTCGTCTGGATGCTGTTCCATGCACCTCACACCCCTCCGTCGGTTAGCTACCGAGGCCCAGCCGGCGTAACAGCGCGGCCGGATTGGCGGCGAGTTCCCTCACCTCCGCCACGGCGGGCAATGCCGCGAACGTGGACCCAGTCTGGAGATCCAGCTGTCGGTAGGATTCGAAGCAGGCCAACTCGACCTCGTCGGCGATGGCCCGGCCGGTCGGCTGCTGATGCAACCACCGCCGGCTGATTTCCACGGCCGTCACCTGGCCACCCGTCAGCCACACGGCGACCCGATCACCCTCGCGCCGCCCGCTGACCGGTTGCCTGACAGCCTCCGCTGCGCGGTGGCGGTAGTCATCCAGTTCGGACGCCGCGACCCGCAGAAGCTCGAGCATCCGGATCAACTCTTCGCCCCGGTCGCTGCCCTCCGTCGGCCGCTCGGTTTCGCCGCCCCAGGGTCGGACGTCGGTCTGTCGGCGATCGGTCAGTGGCCGATCGGGCGACGCCTCGGCGTCTGCTCGCTCGGCTACCCGCGCCGACCATGCCGCTACTCGATCGTTGGCCGCCTGAGTCGTCGCCTCCAGGATCGCCGCCTCCAACCGATCCGGGCCGAGATCGCGCCACCAGGACCGGTCGACCTCCATATGGGACACGCGCCCCTCGTCATTGAGGTGAGCGCGGACAGCGCCGGTCCGATCGGTGCCGGTACCCGTGACGCCGTCGATGTCCAGCCGCCAACCGATCAGCTCGGCCTGCTGGCGCAACCCGTCGAATCCATACTCGCTGTGCAAAGTCCCCCACACCTTCCGTTCGGACCAAGGGGTCAGCCCGTGCCGGCACCCGCCGCCGATCTACGTAGCCAGGTGACGGTCTCCACAGCGCCTGGACAACGTGCCACGGACAGCGCGCTGGCCAGCGCCAAGAGCTGATCCCGTGGTAACTGGATGGCATCCGGGTTAGCGAGTCGAAGATGCACGGTCCTGCCCTCGGAGATGACTACGAGCACAGCCGCCATTGGTGCGGGTCCGATCACACCGGTACGGCGAACCGGACCGATGAGCGGCCTGTCGGTCACACGCACCGCCACGGAGGTGGCGCGGGAAAGCTCGACCGTCCGATCCCGGATGACTCGTACCGTAAGCCTGCTTCCCTCCAACCAGGCGTCGGTGCGTATCACCCTCGTGACCCGTAGCGCGGTATAGGCGACGACCGCCCCGGCAGCCAGTGTGGCCAGCGCGATCGGCAGCAGACCCCACCGCTCGGGGCCATCCGGATCGCCAGGAGCCAGGATGGCTATCCACACAAGGCCGAATAGGGCGCCGGCACACATCGCCGCGCCGGCGGCCAAGCCGCCGAGCAACACCATGAACACGACGCGGATCGCTCGGCTGCCGTGGAATCCTACTGACAGCCGATATCGATGCACCCCGCTCAGCACCCGGTCATGATGGCAGATCAGGGCGACACTGTGGGTAGTCGGTGTTACGACAGTAGGTTAGCGATCCACCTGGGTGAAGTCCCAGACGTGTGGAGTGCGGGCAAGCATCCGGGCCGGCGGGTCGGGCAGCGAGACCGGGCTGGCCCGCCACTTCGAGATGACCACCAGCCGGTTGTCCGTGGAGGAGAAGACCTCACTGGAGATGTGCAGCGGGTTGTGCTCCAGCTCCGGCAGTGCGGTGTCGCAGACCCAGGAAAGCAGGTCGGCGAAGCCGGCCGGCTCGGCGCGTACCTCCCACATTCGTACGATCACGTCGGCCATCACGCTCCCCACCGCCCTCGACGCCGCCGGAACACTACACGCTGACGATCGTGAGCGGCATGGCGGAATCCGCGGGCAGGTCCAGTCGGCTCGGCGCCACCCCCGCGGCGACCAGGTGCGAGCCGAGCGCCGCGACCATCGCGCCGTTGTCGGTGCAGAGCCTGGGCCGGGGTACCCGGACCCGGATGCCGTGTTTCGCCGCCCGCTCCTCGGCCAGCGCCCGCAGCCGGGAGTTCGCCGCCACGCCTCCGCCGAGCACCAGTGTCTCGACGCCCCGGTCCCGGCAGGCCGCGATCGCCTTGCCGGTCAGTACGTCGCAGACCGCCTCCTGGAACGAGGCGGCCACATCCGGCACCGGCACCGGCTCACCGGCCCGCTGCTTCGCCTCCACCCAGCGGGCCACCGCCGTCTTGAGCCCGGAGAACGAGAAGTCGAACCGGTGCGCGGCGAGATCCTTCGGCGCGGTCAGCCCGCGCGGGAAGGCGATCGCGTCCGGGGTGCCGGAGCGTGCCTCCCGGTCGATCGGCGGACCGCCCGGGAACGGCAGCCCGAGCAGCCGGGCCACCTTGTCGAACGCCTCCCCGGCGGCGTCGTCGATGGTGGCGCCGAGTGGGGTGACCCCGGCGGCCAGGTCGTCCACCAGCAGCAGCGAGGAGTGTCCACCGGAGACCAGCAGTGCGATCGCCGGCTCGGGCAGCGGGCCGTGTTCGAGGGTGTCCACCGCGACGTGCGCGGCCAGGTGGTTGACCCCGTACACCGGCTTCTCGGCGGCCAGCGCGTAGCCCTTGGCGGCGGCCACCCCGACCAGCAGCGCGCCGGCCAGGCCGGGGCCGGCGGTGACCGCGATCGCGTCGATGTCGGCCAGGGTCACGCCAGCGTCGTCCAGCGCGCGGCGCATCGTCGGCACGATCGCCTCAAGGTGCGCCCGGCTGGCCACCTCCGGCACCACCCCACCGAACCGGGCATGCTCGTCCACACTGGACGCCAGCGCGTCGGCGAGTAGCGTGTGTCCGCGTACGACACCGACGCCGGTCTCGTCGCAGGACGTCTCGATCCCGAGGATGAGTGGTTCGTCAGCCATTGTCCGCCCGCTCCAGCTCGACCTGCATCACCAGCGCGTCGGTGTTGCTCGGTTGGTAGTAGCCGCGCCGCACGCCCACCGGCTCGAAGCCGTACGCCGCGTAGAGCCGCTGGGCCGGAGCGTTGTCCACCGCCACCTCCAGCAGTACCCGGCGTACGCCGCGCCGGGTGGCCTCGGCCAGCAGCTCGACCAGCAGCATCCGGCCGATGCCGGTCCGCTGGGCGTCCCGCCGCACGGCCACGTTCTGCACCCACGCCTCGTCCGGCGGGACGACGGCGAGCCCGGCGTACCCGATCAGCGCGTCGGTGGCGTCCAGCGCCGCGAGATAGTAGTGCCGGTTCGCCAGTTCGTTCCAGAACATCGCCGCCGACCACTGCTCGACGCCGAACAGCTCCGCCTCGATCGGCAGCGCCTCGGAGATGTGCCACCAGCGGAACGGGCCCAGCCTGACCGTGTGCGCCATGCCCTCGTCGACCACCGCCCGCACTGAACCCTTTTCCACCTCCCCGTGCGGTCCGGCCGAACGCAGGTTCGGAGGCGGTGCCTGAGCGCCACGCGGTTCAGGTTGAAAAGGGTTCACTGGAGGACCGGCTTGCGCCCTGCCGCCGCCACCGCGTCCGGCCGGCGCAAATAGAGCGGGGTGAGCTGGTCACCGGGGGCGCCGGCCCGGACCCGCTCGGCCGCCAGCTCCGCCAGGGCGTACGGCGGAGGGTAGAGCGGCCCGGCTCCCGGTGGCAGCCCGAGGATGTCGGCGTACCGGCGGGCCCCCTCGCCGACCGCGACCCGGACACCCAGCTCCCTGGCCCGCTCGGCGACGGCGGCCGGGGTGTCGACCTCCGGCCCGGCCAGCCGTTGGCCGGCCAGGTCGTAGACCGCCCAGTAGATCTCCCGGCGCCGGGCGTCGGTGGCCACCAGCACCGGCCCCGACTCCGCAGCCGCCGCCCCGGACCGCGGGTGGGTCGCGGCGTGTCCGATGGCGTCGAGCGAGGGTACGCCGTAGGTGGGGATGCCCAGCGCCTGCCCCATGCTCGCCGCGGTGACCAGGCCGACCCGCAGCCCGGTGAACGGCCCGGGTCCGACCCCGGCAACCACGGCTGCCAGGTCGGCCGGGCGGGCACCGGCCTCGGCGAGCAGCTCGGAGACCTGCGGCGCGAGCAGTTCGCCGTGGGCCCGGGCGTCGACGACGCTGCGCTCGCCGCGCGGCGCGACCGCGTCGGCGGTGATCTCCGCCAGCGCGGCGGTCACCGCCGGGGTCGAGGAGTCCAGCACGAGTACGAGCACATAGGCACCCTAACCGGACGGTCCCCCGGCGCTGGGCGCGCCCCGGGGCGATGGCGGCGGTGAGCCTCGGTGCGCTGAGAGCACCACCCGTCAGCGGACCGACAGGTCCCAGTCGACGGTGGGCCGGCCGGCGTCCGCGAGCGCCTTGTTGCAGGCGCTGAAGGGGCGACTGCCGAGGAACCCACGCGGGTTCATCGGGCTCGGGTGGCCGGCCTCCAGCACCACGTGCGCCGGATTGGTGACCAACGCGGCCTTCTTGCGCGCGTATCCGCCCCAGAGCAGGAAGACGATCCGCTCCGGGCGGGCGTCGAGGGCCTTGATGGTGGCGTCGGTGAACGCTTCCCAACCCTTGTTGCCGTGCGAGCCCGGGGCCGCCTGCCGGACGGTCAGCACCGCGTTGAGCAGCAGCACGCCCTGGCTCGCCCAGCGGGTCAGGTTGCCGCTGCGCGACACCGGCACCCCGAGGTCGTCGGCGAGCTCCTTGAAGACGTTGCGCAGCGACGGCGGCACCGAGACACCGTCCCGGACGCTGAAGCTGAGCCCGTGCGCCTGCCCCGCCTTGTGGTACGGGTCCTGACCGAGGATCAGCACCCGGCAGTCCTCGGGCGCGCAGAGCCGGTAGGCGGCGAAGAGGTCCGCCAGGGGCGGGAAGACGGTCTGGGTCGCGTATTCGCCGGCGACGAACTCGCTCAACGCGGCGGTCTGGGCCGCGTCGAGGTGCGGGTCCAGCGCCACCCGCCAGGCCGGAGGCAGCAGGGCTGGAAGATCCAGGGTCATCGGTAACCTTTCGAGCGCCGCGAACGTTTCCCGCACTCTAGAAGTCCGGTACGACAGCCGGAAACCTCAGCGCAGCCCGGCGAGCCTGTCGGCCCAGTCCCCGCCGACCGGCACCAGCTCGATCCGCCGGGTGTCGTCGTCCCGCCGGTCGATGAGCACCCGCAGATGCGTGTCGGCGAGGTGCTCGACCATGCCCTCCCCCCACTCGACCACGGTGACCGCGTCGTCCACCGAGGCGTCCAGGTCGAGATCGTCGATCTCGGCCCGGGGGTCGACCGCACTGCCCAGCCGGTACGCGTCCGCGTGTACCAGCGTCACCCGGCCACCTCGGGCCGGATCGGGCCGGTGCACCCGGGCGATGACGAACGTCGGCGAGGTGATCTCGCCGCGTACCCCCAGCCCGGCGGCGATCCCCTGCACCAGGGCGGTCTTGCCGGCGCCCAGCGGGCCGGTGAGCACCAGCAGGTCCCCGGTGCGGAGCAGCCCGCCGAGCCGCCGCCCGAACTCGTGGGTGTCCGCCACCGTCGGCAGCTCGTGGACCAGTTCGGCACCGTGCAACGCGTCTCTCATCCGGACAGCTCAGTCCCTTCCTCGGCCGGGCAGCCGGTCGAGGAAGTCCAGCAGTGCCGTGTTGACCTCGTCGGCGTGTTCCAGCATCACCACGTGCCCGCTGTCGGGCACCTTGACGTACTCGGCGTCCGGCAGCCATCCGACGATCTCCTCGGAGTGGGTGACCGGAGTGATCATGTCGCGCTCACCCACGATGACGAGCGTCGGCGTGTTCCGCAGCGCGGCCAGCACCGGATAGCGGGCATGGGTGTAGATGGTGCGCAGGTAGCGGGCCACCGTCTCGGTCGAGGTCCGCGAGTTCATCCTCTCCACATAGGAGACCAGCGCCGGGCTCGGGGTCGGGGTGCCGAAGCCGTACCGGCGGGTGAGCAGCCAGGCCAGGTTTGCCGAGGCGCGCCGGGCCCGGTCGATCATGCTGCCGGTCAGCCGGGTGGCGTTGTCGACCACCGGCAGCAGTGGTGCGCCGGCCCGGGCCACGATCGTCGGAAGGCCGAACTTCGTCTCCGCCACCAGCCCACCCGAGGTGGCCATCAGCACCGTGCCGATCACCCGCTCGGCGAACAGCTCCGGATAGCGCTCCGCGAACGCCATGACGGTCATGCCGCCCATCGAGTGCCCGATCAGCACCAGCGGCCCGGTCGGCGCCGTCCGGTCGATCACCGACCGGAGCGTCTCGCCGAGCGACTGAAGCTGGTACTCGCCGGACTTCAGCCGGCCGGACCGGCCGTGCCCCGGCTGGTCGTAGAAGACCATCCGGTCCTCGCCCAGCTCGGTGAGGATCTTGCGCTGGAAGTGGAAGGTCCCCATGTCCAGGCAGAAGCCGTGCACGAAGACCAGGGTCGGCCGCCCCGGACCGGCCGGCGGCCCGACCAGTTCCACATGGATGTCGGTGCCGTCGGGGGTGGAGACGGTGCAGGACTCGTCGTAGGGCAGCGCCCCGAACGGCTCCGCCGCGTACCGGTCGCCGGGTGCGGTCTTGGAACGGCGTACCACGGCCCGCTCGGCGGCCACCCCGGCGGCGATGCCGGCCGCCGCGACCCCGGCCGCCGCGCCGATGAGGCCGGCCACCCGGAGAATTCCGGTCCGGTTCTGGGTACGCCCGGACGGCTGCCGCTGCACCGGCAGCCGGGACACTCGCAACCCCGGCTCACTCCTCGCACTCACGACGCGCTCCGAGTTCGTGACTGCGGGGCTCGCAACCCCGGCTCACTCCTCGCACTCACGACGCGCTCCGAGTTCGTGACTGCGGGGCTCGCAACCCCGGCTCACTCCTCGCACTCACGACGCGCCCCGAGTTCGTGACTGCGGGGCTCGCAACCCCGGCTCACTCCTCGCACTCACGACGCGCCCCGAGTTCGTGACTGCGGGGCTCGCAACCCCGGCTCACTCCTCGCACTCACGACGCGCTCCGAGTTCGTGACTGCGGGGCTCGCAACCCCGGCTCACTCCTCGCACTCACGACGCGCTCCGTCGTAGATCCGGGGTACCCGGACCCCGCCGAACCGGGTGACGATCTCGTAGTTGATGGTGCCGACCGCCTCGGCCCAGTCGTCGGCGGTCGGTCCGCCGTCCGCGCCGCTGCCGAAGAGCGTCGCCACGTCGCCCGGGGCGACCGGGTCGTCGCCGCAGTCCAGCACGATCTGGTCCATGCAGACCCGACCGGCGATCCGCCGCCGGGCACCGGCGAGCTGGACCGGGCCGACGTTCGAGGCGTGCCGGGGCACCCCGTCGGCGTAACCCAGCGGCACGACGGCCAGGGTCGTCTCCCGCTCGGTCCGGTAGGTGTGCCCGTAGGAGATCCCGGTGCCGGCCGGTACCCGCTTGGTGAGCGTCACCCGGGCCCGGGCGGTCATCGCCGGCCGCAGCCCGAACCGCTCGCCCGGCACCGGCGACAGCCCGTACATGGCGATGCCGGGGCGGACCAGGTCGAAATGGGTGTCGGGCCGGGTCAGCGTGCCCGCCGAGTTGGCCAGGTGCCGGTAGCGGGGGCGCAGCCCGGCCCGCTCGGCCAGGGCCAGTCCCTCGGCGAAGACCGCGAGTTGCCGGTCGGTGGTGGCGTTCGTGGGCACGTCGGCGCAGACCAGGTGGCTCCAGACCCCGACCACCTCGATCAGCCCGTCGGCCTGGGCCTTCGCCGCCGCGTCGAGCAGCTCGGGCCAGTCGTCGACGGTCGCGCCGCCCCGGGACAGGCCAGTGTCGATCTTGAGATGGGCCCGGGCCGGTCGGCCGGCCTGCTCGGCGGCGGCGGCCAGCTCGGCGAGCTGGCCGAGACTGGCGGCGGCCAGGTCGATCCCGGCGGTAACCCCCTCGTGCAGCGCCAGCCCGGGCGCCAGCAGCCAGGCCAGCACCGGCGCGGTGATCCCGGCCCGGCGCAGCGTCAACGCCTCGTCCAGGGTGCAGACGCCCAACCAGTCCGCTCCGGCGTCGAGCGCCGCCCCGGCGACCGGCAGCATGCCGTGGCCGTACCCGTCGCCCTTGACCACGGCCATCAGCTCGGCGCCCGTCCCGGACCGCAGTCGGGCGACGTTGTCGCGGATCGCGTCAAGATCGACACGTACCTCGGCCTGCCACATATGTTCAGCCTACTGAACAGTAGATCGAATGTGCCCCGGGTGGCGTGACCAGGACAGTCCGGCGGTCACCGGGGCAGCCTGGCGATCACCGGGCGCAGCGCGGCGACCACGTCGGCGGCGATCACCGGGCCGCGCCGGGCCGCCTCCTGGCCGGCCAGACCGTGCAGGTAAGCGGCGGCGGTCGCCGCCCGCTCCGCCGGCAGGCCGGCGGCGAGCAGCGAGCCGAGCAACCCGGCGAGTACGTCCCCGGTGCCGCCGGTGGCCAGCGCCGGGGTACCGGTCGGGTTGGCGAAGGCCCGTCCGTCCGGGGTGGCGATCACCGTCCGGTCGCCCTTGAGGAGTACCACCGCGTTCATCCAGGTGGCCAGTTGCAGCGCGGCCCCCACCCGGTCGCCACCGGGCGGCTCACCGCAGAGCCGGGCGTACTCGCGGTCGTGCGGGGTGACCACGATCGGCGCGTCCCGGTCCCGCAGCCGCTCCGCCATCGAGCCGTCCACCAGCAGGGTGAGCGCGTCCGCGTCCAGCACCACCGGCACCGGGGCGGCGAGTACGCAGCGCAGCTCGGTGGCGGCGGTGGCGTCGGTGCCGAGCCCGGAGCCGCAGACCCAGGACTGCACCCGGCCGGCGTCGTTGACCCGTTCGGCGGCGACCACCGACGGATAGCGGCGCAGCACCTCGGCACGGGCGCCACCGGCGTACCGGATCATGCCGGTCGGTCCGGCGACCGCGCCACCGACCGAGAGCACCGCCGCACCCGGGTACGTCGCCGAACCCGTGGCCAGCCCCACCACGCCCCGGCTGTACTTCTCCTCCTCGGGACCGAGCCGGGGCCACCAGTCGCACACGTCCGACCACTCGGTGACCCGTACCGCCGCGGTACCCCGCAGCCACGGGCCGAGCCCGATGTCGACCAGCTCGACCTGCCCGGCCCGGGGTGCGGCCGCCCCGACCACCAGGGCGGGCTTCAGGCAGCCGAAGGTGACCGTCAGGTCGGCGGTCACCGTGCTGGGCAGGCCGACGGAGCGCGGCACGTCGCCGGTGTCCACCTCGACCCCGCTCGGCACGTCCACCGCCACCACCGGCGGCCGGTCCCCGGAGCGGCCGGTCAGGCCGGGCAGTCCGGCCACCAGCCGGGCCGCCGGCTCGCGCAGCCCGCCCGAGCCACCGATCCCGACGATCCCGTCCAGCACCAGGTCGGCGCGGTCCGGCAGCCCGTCCACCACCCGCCCGCCGGCCGCCCGGAACGCGGCGAGGCCGCCCTGGTGCACCCGCCCGGAGGCCAGCAGCACCGCACTCACCGCCGCGCCCCGACCGGCGAGCCGGGCACCCGCGAAGAGGGTGTCGCCACCGTTGTCGCCGGAGCCGACGAGCAGCAGCACCCGGGCACCGTAGACCCCGCCGCCGCGCTCGGCGAGCAGCCGGGAGCAGTGCCCGGCCAGCCCGCCGGCGGCGCGTCGCATCAGGGTGCCGGCCGGCAGCGTGTCCATCAGGGCCCGCTCGGCGGCGCGCACGTCCGCCACACGCCACGCCGCCCTCATCGCTGCGCCGCCCTCGTCACGCTGCCGCCCTCATCGCTGCGCCGCCCTCGTCACGCTGCCGTCCGCATCACGCGCCGCCTTCGCTGCCTGGTCCTCATCGCTCCGCCACCACCATCGCCGAGGCGATCCCACCGTCGTGCGACAGCGACAGGTGCCAGCGCTGTACCCCGCGTTCGGTGGCGGCGGCGGCGACGGTGCCGGCGACCGTCAGCCACGGCCGCCCGTCCGGGTCGGCGACCACCTCGCAGTCGTGCCAGTGCAGCCCGGCCGGGGCGCCCAGCGCCTTGGCCACCGCCTCCTTCGCGGCGAACCGGGCGGCGAGCGACTCGGCCGAACGCGGATTACCCGACACGGTGACCCGTTCCGCCTCCGTGAAGAGCCGGTCGGCCAGCAGCGGGGTGCGGGCGAGCGCCCGGGCGAACCGATCCACCAGCACGACGTCGATGCCGACCGCGACGATCACCGCCTCACCCTACCGGCGGGCACCGCACCGCACACTCCACCGTGGCCGGCCCACTCCACCGTTGCCGGCTCACTCCACGGTTACCGACTTGGCCAGGTTGCGCGGCTGGTCGACGTCGTGCCCCCGGGCAGCGGCGATCTCGCAGGCGAGCACCTGCAACGGCACCGTGGTCACCAGCGGGGCCAGCAGGGTCGGGGTACGCGGTACGTAGATCAAGTGGTCCGCGTACGGCGCAACCGCCTCGTCGCCCTGCTCGGCGATCACGATCGTGCGGGCGCCCCGGGCCCGGATCTCCTGGATGTTGGAGACGATCTTGTCGTGCAGCATGCCCCGACCGGCCGGGGACGGCACGATGCAGACCACCGGGGTGCCCTGGTCGATCAGCGAGATCGGGCCGTGCTTCAACTCGCCCGCCGCGAACCCCTCGGCGTGCATGTAGGCGAGTTCCTTGAGCTTGAGCGCACCCTCCAGGGCGACCGGGAAGCCCACGTGCCGGCCGATGAAGAGCACCGTCGGCGCGGTCTTGAGCTCGCGGGCGAGTTCCCGTACCGGTTCGATGCCGGCGAGCAGTTCGCGGAGCTTCTCCGGCATCTCCTGGAGCTGGTCCACCACCGCGGCCACCTCGTCGGCGTACTTGATGCCGCGCACCTGGGCCAGGTGCAAACCGATCAGGTAGCAGGCCACCACCTGGGTGAGGAACGCCTTGGTGGAGGCGACCGCGACCTCTGGACCACCGTGCGTGTAGAGCACGGCGTCGGACTCGCGGGGGATGGTGGAGCCGTTGGTGTTGCAGATCGCCAGCACCCGGGCCTTCTGCTCCTTGGCGTGCCGCAACGCCATCAGGGTGTCCATGGTCTCGCCGGACTGGGAGATCGCCACGACCAGGGTGGACCGGTCGAGGACCGGGTCGCGGTAGCGGAACTCGCTGGCCAGCTCGACCTCGCAGGGGATCCGGGTCCAGTGCTCGATGGCGTACTTCGCCACCATGCCGGCGTGGTAGGAGGTGCCGCAGGCGACGATGAAGATCTTGTCGGCGTCCCGCAGGTCCTGGTCGGAGAGGCGGACCTCGTCCAGCACGATCTCGCCGGTCTCCTTGAGCCGGCCGAGCAGGGTGTCCGCGATCGCCTGCGGCTGCTCGGCGATCTCCTTCAGCATGAAGTAGTCGTAGCCGCCCTTCTCGGCGGCGGAGGCGTCCCAGTCGATGTGGAAGTCCTTGCCGGTGGCCGGCGCACCGGTGAAGTCGGTGATCTCGATGGCCTCCGAGGTGATGAGTACGACCTGGTCCTGACCCAGTTCGACCGCGTCCCGGGTGTGCTCGATGAACGCCGAGACGTCGCTGGCCAGGTAGTTCTCCCCGACCCCGCGCCCGACCACCAGCGGTGAGTTGCGTCGGGCCCCGACCACCGCGCCGGGGATCGCGGCGTCCACCGCGAGCAGCGTGAACGCCCCCTCCAGCCGCTGGCAGACCTGCCGCATCGCGGTGGCCAGCAGCGCCGGCCCGTCGGGCTCGCCTGCGGCGCGCAGCCGGGCGAGCTCACCGGCGAGCAAATGCGCGGCGCACTCGGTGTCGGTGTCGCTGGTGAACTCGACGCCGTCGGCCTCCAGTTCGGCGCGGAGCTTGGCGAAGTTCTCGATGATGCCGTTGTGGATCACGGCCACCCGGCCGTCGGCGGCCCGGTGCGGGTGGGCGTTGCGGTCGGTGGGCCCACCGTGGGTGGCCCACCGGGTGTGCCCGATTCCGGTGGTCCCGGCGCCGATGCCGAATGCGGCACCGTCGTCGGTCGCCGGCCGCTCGGCGAGCGCCTTCTCCAGGTTGGCCAGCTTGCCGGCCCTCTTCTCGGTCAGCAGCTCGCCGTCGGAGACGACCGCCACGCCGGCCGAGTCGTAGCCGCGGTACTCCAGCCGCCGCAACCCGTCCAGCACGATGCTCAGCGCCGGCCTGGCGCCGGCGTAACCCACGATTCCGCACATGGCCCGCAGCCTAACCTAAGTTCGCTCATCTAGCCTGCTCGAAAGGTGCCTGTTCGATCACCGAATCTGCTCGGTATCCTGGCCCGCCCGGAGAACCGGGCGAGCACCCGTTCTGCCAGCCCGCCCGCCCTTCACCGGTACATCGCGGCCAGCGAGGACGAGGTACCGTGACTGGCGCATTCGTTGCCATCTCCTCCGGCGCCTCCCCTGCCCGCCGCCCCCCTGCTGTCCGCCATATCTGGAGTCAGACCCGATGACCGACTCGCCGCCTCCGCCCAACCCGTACGACCCCTCCGCCGAGCACGAGCCGCCGACAACGAAGTTCGGCCCGCCACAGCAGCCCCGCCCGGACAACCCGGCCGAGGAGGAGGACGACGCCCCGACGACCAGGTACGCCCCGCCGCAGCCCCCCGGCTACGGCCAGCCGCCCCAGCCGGGCACCTACGGGCAGCCCCCGGCCCAACCGGGCGGGTACGGCCAGCCGCCGGCCCAACCGGGCGGGTACGGCCAGCCGCCGGCCCAACCCGGCACGTACGGCCAGCCGCCGCAGGCCAACCCGTACGGGCAGCCGGCCTGGGGGCAGCCGCCGCAGGCGGCCGGGTACGGCCAACCCCAGCAGCAGCCGAATCCGTACGCCCAGCCGCAGCAGCCCAACCCGGGCCAGCCGCCGGCCCCGGCCTACGGTGCCGGCCCGGCGTACCCGCCGCAGTCCGGCCCACCAGCCACGCCATACCCCACCAGCGGGGCGCCGAACCAGCAGGACGCCGGTTACGGCGTCTACCCGCCGCAGTCCAGCCCTCCCGGGACCGACCCCTACGCGGCGGCCAGCGCCGGCGGCTACCCCGGATACGGCCAGCCGGGGCAACCCGGACAGCCGGGACAGCCCGGACAGCCCGGGTACCCCGGCGGACCGTTCCCGCCGGCACCGCCGAAGAAGAGCAACAAGACCATGATCATCGTGATCGTGGGCGTGGTGGTGGTCGTACTGCTGGCCTGCGTCGGCCTCTGCCTCGGCCCGCTGTCGTTCATGGACCGGTTGCGGGACTCGGTCGAGACGAGCCTCGACGCCACCCCGGGCCCGTCCACCGGGGACGGGCAGGACGGGGGCGACCGGGGCAGCAGCGGCCAGACGGTGGTCTACGAGGTGACCGGAGAGGGCCGGGTCGCACTCTCCTACATCGACGGTGCCGGCAAGCAGGTGCACTCCTCCTCGGTCGAACTGCCGTGGCGGAAGGAGGTCAAAATCCCCGAAAACAAGCTGAAGACGGTGGTGGCGATCCGCACCGGCGGTGGCTCCGGCGACATCTCCTGCAAGATCACAGTCGATGGCGAGGTCACCGTGGACAAGGCCTCCAGCGGCAACTACGCGACCGTCACCTGCTCGGACTTCGGGATCTGACCCGATGGCGTACGCCCCTCTAGGGTGACGGGGTGACGACAACGGACTCCGATCCCCTGGTCCGCCGGATGCGCCCGTTCGGCACCACCATCTTCGCGGAGATGTCGGCGCTGGCGGTGCGTACCGGCGCGGTCAACCTGGGGCAGGGCTTTCCGGACACGGATGGGCCACCCGAGATGCTCGCGGCGGCGGTGGCGGCGCTGCACGGCGGGCAGAACCAGTACCCACCCGGTCCGGGCGTCCCGGCGCTGCGCGCCGCCGTCGCCGCACACCAGCGCCGGTTCTGGGGCCTGGACTACGATCCGGACGGGCAGGTGCTGATCACCGCCGGGGCGACCGAGGCGATCGCGGCGGCGATCCTCGGACTCTGCGAGCCCGGCGACGAGGTGGTCTGCTTCGAGCCCTACTACGACTCGTACGCCGCCTCGATCGCGCTGGCCGGCGCGGTCCGGCGGCCGGTCACGCTCCGCCCGGTCGAGGACGGCCGGTACGCCTTCGACCCGGCGCAACTGCGTGCCGCCTTCGGGCCACGGACCCGGCTGGTGCTGCTCAACTCTCCGCACAACCCGACCGGCAAGGTCTTCGACGCCGAGGAGCTGGCGCTGATCGCGCGGTTGTGCCAGGAGTTCGGCACCCTCGCGGTCACCGACGAGGTGTACGAGCACCTGGTCTTCACCGACGCCGGTACGCCGCACATCCCGCTGGCCACCCTGCCGGGCATGTGGGAGCGGACCCTGCGGATCTCCTCGGCGGGCAAGACGTTCTCCTGCACCGGCTGGAAGATCGGCTGGGCCAGTGGGCCGGCCCCACTCGTCGCGGCGACGACGCGGGTCAAGCAGTTCCTCACCTTCGCGGGCGGCGCGCCGCTGCAACCGGCGGTCGCGGTGGCGCTGGCCCTGCCGGACGGCTACTACCACGATTACCGGGCCGACCTCCAGGCCCGGCGGGACCAGCTCTCCGCCGGTCTGGTCGAGGCCGGGTTCGAGGTGCTGGTCCCGGACGGGACCTATTTCGTCACCGCCGACATCACCGCGCTGGGCGGGCGGGACGGGGTGGAGTTCTGCCGTTCGCTGCCGGAGCGCTGCGGGGTGGTCGCCGTGCCGACCCAGGTCTTCTACGACCAGGTCGAGGCGGGACGACGGCTGGTCCGGTTCGCCTTCTGCAAGCGCCCCGAGGTCCTGGCCGAGGCCGCGACCCGGCTGCGCACCCTGCGCAGCGCCACCGGCTGACGACCCGGGGCAGGCACGCCGCACCGCGCTGCCGGCCGACGCGCGTCGCCGGGCCGGTCAGGCACCCTCGGCGAGATCCTTCGGCGCCGGTCCCGAACGGTCGCGCGCCGAATCGGCCAGCCCCGGACGGTCGCGCGCCGGGTCGGCCGCTACCGGCGGGGTCGGTGTCGCCCGGCCGGCCGGGACACGTATCCGGGCACCGTCCAGCAGGGCCGTCTCGGCGTCGTCGAGGAAGGCCAGGTCGGCCTCGACGTGCCGGCTCGCCGCGGAGAGCAGCAGGCCGACCACGACGTCGGTCGCCTCCCGGCGCAGCGTGCCGAGGTTGCGCAGCTCGCGTAACAGGTAGCCGCGCTGGTTGGCGAGGACGGTCCGCACCACCTCCGCCGAGCCGGATCGGGCGGCGGCGGTCACCTTGAGGAAGAAGTCGTCCCGGAACCCGCCGCTGCGCGGGCTCGGCTCGGCCAGCCAGCGGGACAGTTCGACCCGACCGGCCGGGGTGACCTCGTAGACCACCCGGTCCGGCTTGACCGGCTGCGCCTGCCGTTCGGCCCGGACCAGTCCGTCCCGGGCGAGCCGGTCGAGGATCTGGTAGAGGTGCCCGATGTTCAGCTTTCCCCACTGTGGACCGACCGCCGACTCGAAGGCACCCTTCAGCTCGTAGCCGTAGCTCGGGCCGTCGGCGAGCAGCGCGAGTACCGCGTGCTGGATGGCCATGCCTGTTCCACCTTCCGGCCGGACCCGCGGCCTCTTGCATTGTCACAATGTATGCCGCAGAGTGTTCCTGCGGAAGACAAGGAGGCGGCCGGTGCTCCGATTCGTCTGGCGGCAGCTGCGGGTCCGGCTCGGACGGTCACTCGCCCTGTTGGCCGGTGTGCTCGTCGCGACCACCGGATTCGTCGTACTGACCGGCACCACCACCACCTCCCAACTGCGCCTGAGCGACCAGGTGCAACGTGAAACCCGCGCCGCGTACGACATTCTCGTCCGGCCGAACGGCACCCAGACCGACCTGGAGGCCCAGCGGGGTGTCGTCCGCCCCAACTACCTCTCCGGGCTCTTCGGCGGCATCAGCATTGACCAGTACGAGCGGGTGCGCACGGTCGACGGCGTCGACGTCGCGGCTCCGGTGGCGATGCTCGGCTACTCCCTCCACGAGATGTGGGCCGACCTCGACCTCACCGACGCGGTGGACCGGTCCGCCGAACGGCAGGTGATCCAGGCTGACCTCACCTTCCTGGCCGAACGCGGCCTGTCCCGTACGGCGGCGAAGCCGCGCTACGTCTACCTGACCCGGAACCCCCTCGCCTACCCGGTCATGCGCGACGGCGAGTTCCCGAAGCTGACCCCGTACACCGACGGCCGGGCATACCCGATGGACGTCTGCGAGAGCGGGTGGATCGTCCCCCGGGAGATCTTCCCGGACGGGCACACCGAACCGATCTGCAACGTGAGCCCGGAGCCGACGCTGTCCCGCGTCACCCCGGAGACCGAATACGCCGAAGTCCTGGTCGCCCGGCTGCTGCCCGACGGCCGGTTCGAGAACTCGCCGCACGCTCCCACCGGCAGTCAGGGCGGCCCGGCCACGGTCAGCGACCGCCTGGTGCTGCCGGTGCGGTGGTTCGCTCCTTTCCTGCTCGCCGCCGTCGACCCACCGGCCGAGGACCGGCTGGTGGGCCTGGCCGGCGCGATGCTGGCGGGCCGACCGCTGAGCTCGGACGACACGACGGTCCAGGACCGGCGCTTCGGTCCGGAGTTCCTGAACGTCCCGGTGGTGGCCAGCAGCCGTCCCTACCTCGACGGCACCGTCAGGGCCAACCTCACCCGGCTGCGGCCGGACCCGATCGCCGGCCTCCAGCAGGCCCCACTCCTCAACGCGCTGGCCGGTGCCGAGGGCGAGCCGGCCGGTACCGCGACCGCCGACCCGACCGGCGGCTACCAGGACCAGATCCGGACCGCGATCCGGGAGAAGACCGCACCCGGCTGGCTCTCCCCGGTCGTCCAGGCCGGTCCGATCGGGTACGAGCCGCTGCCCGACGGCAGCCTGCGCCCCAGGGTCACCGAACCGGACCCGGCGGTGTACCGAGGCTCCGAGGTCGGCACGTACCCGGCGCCCTGGCTCGGCGGGGACGTCGCGTTCCGGCCGCTGCGCCAGCTTGGCCAGCCGGACCAGCAGTCCCGTCCCGGAATGGGCTGGCAGCCGGTCGGCATGTTCGACCCGGAGCGGTTGACCGCGTTCAGCGCGCTCTCCGAGGTCCCGCTGGAGACCTACGCCCCGCCGTCGGCCGTCGGGGCCGACCCACGCAGCCGGGACGCACTCGGCGACCGGCCGCTGCTGCCGGGCGGCAACCCCAGCGGCTACTTGTCCAGCCCACCACTGCTGCTGACCAGCCTCGCCGCGGTACCGAAACTGCTCGACGGCGGTACCGATCCGCAGCGGGTCGCCCCGATCAGCGCGATCCGGGTCCGGGTCGCCGGGGTCTCCGGCTACACCGAGGAGGCCGAGCGGCGGGTCCGGCTGGTCGCCGAGCGGATCGCCGCCCGTACCGGACTGGATGTCGACGTCACCTTCGGGTCGTCGCCGGCGCCGCAGACCGTCGAGCTGCCCGCCGGCTCGTTCGGCCGGCCCCCACTCACCCTGACCGAGGGCTGGTCCTCCATCGGCGTGGCATCGGTGGTCGTCCAGGCGGTGGACCGGAAGAGCGTCGTACTGTTCCTGCTCGTCCTCGCCGTCTGCGCCCTCTTCCTGGCCAACGCCGTCTCCGCCGCCGTCCGGGACCGCCGGACCGAGCTGGCGGTGCTCGCCTGCCTCGGCTGGCCGGCCCGGCGGATCGGGGCGGCGATCCTCGGCGAGGTGGCACTGATCGGCCTCGTCGCCGGGCTGCTGGCGCTGCTCCTCGCCGCCCCACTCGGCGCGGTGCTCGGCGTCGACGTCGGCTGGCGGCGGGCCGCGCTCGCCGTACCGGTGGCGCTGCTGGTCGCGGCCGTCGCCGGCGCCGGGCCGGCACTGCGGGCCGCCCGCTCCCACCCGGCCGCCGCGCTCCGGCCGGCCGTCCCGATGGTCCGCCGAACCCGTCGGGTACGCGGGGTGCTGGGCCTCGCCTGGCTCAACCTGACCCGGGTGCCGGGCCGGGCCCTACTCGGCGCCGGAGCGCTCGGCATCGGGGTGGCCGCATCCACCGTGCTCGCCGCGGTCAACCACGCCTTCCGGGACACCGTGCTGGGCAGCCTGCTCGGGGACACCGTCTCGGCGACCGTCCGCACCGCGGACACGGTCGCCGCCGTCGCCACCGTGCTACTCGGCGCGGCGGCCGTCGCCGACGTGCTGTACCTGAACATCCGCGATCGGGCGGCCGAGCTGGCCGCACTGCGCGCCACCGGCTGGTCCGAGTCCGCGCTGACCCGGCTCGCGGCGTACGAGGGAGGCGGGATCGGCCTGCTCGGCGCGGTGGCCGGTACGGCGGTCGGGCTGGCCGGCTCCGCCGCGTTGATCGGCGGGCTCTCCACCGGAGTCGTCCTCACCGGGGTCGGCACCGCCGCCGCCGGAGCGCTGGTCGCCTGCCTGGCGGCGCTCGTCCCGGCGGCCCTGCTACGCCGGCGTCCCGCCGGTCACCTGCTAGCCGAGGAGTAGCCATGCCGGACACCGGGGTCCCGGTCATCATCACCGCGCTGACCAAGCGGTTCTCCGGCGGAGAACTCCCGATCGTCGCGGTGGACGAGCTGTCGCTCGACGTGGCCGCCGGCTCGGTGCTGGCACTGACCGGGCCGAGCGGCTCCGGAAAGTCCACCCTGCTGCACCTGGTCGGGGCGATCGAGGCGGCCGACTCCGGCTCGATCGTCGTCGGCGAGCAGGAGATCACCCGGCTGGGTCGCCGCGCCCTGGCCGGGTACCGCCGAAGTGTGGGATTCGTGTTCCAGCGCTACCATCTGCTGCCCGCCCTGACCGCGCTGGACAACGTGCTCGCGCCGGTGCTGCCGTACCGGGTCGGCTACGACCGGACGGCCCGGGCCCGGGAACTGCTCGACGCGGTCGGGCTCGGCGGCCGGGAGCGGGCGCTGCCGGCGCAGCTCTCCGGCGGCCAGCAGCAGCGGGTCGCGGTGGCCCGGGCGCTGATCGGCGGGCCGACGCTGCTGCTGGCGGACGAGCCGACCGGCAACCTCGACTCGGCCACCGGCGGGGAGATCCTCGACCTGCTGCTCCGGTTGCGCGACGAGCGGGGCGTCACGATCCTGCTGGCCACCCACGAACCGCACATCGCCGCCCGGTGCGACCGGCTGGTCCGGCTCCGGGACGGCCGGGTCACCGAGGACCTGGACCTCATTGGCGGCGACGGCCCGGACGACACCCTGGCCCGGGTCAGCCAGCTCCGGCTCTAGAACCTCCGGCTCCAGGGCCTCCGTTACGCCGGCACCGGGCTGGCGGTACGCACCTCGGCGGCGATCCGCTCCGCGATGTCCCGGGCCAGCTCCAGGGTGGGCGCCTCGACCATCACCCGGACCAGCGGCTCGGTGCCGGAGGGGCGGAGCAGGACCCGGCCGGTCTCGCCCAGCTCGGCCTCGGCCCGCTGCACCGCGCCGAGTACGCCCGGCGCGCCGGCTCCCACGGTCCGGTCCGCGACCGGCACGTTGATCAGCACCTGCGGCAGCTTGGTCACCACCGAGGCCAGCTCGGCGAGGGTACGGCCGGTCGCCGCCATCCGGGACATCAGGTGCAGCCCGGTGAGGACCCCGTCGCCGGTGGTCGCGTACGCCGGCAACACCAGGTGCCCGCTCTGCTCGCCGCCGAGGGCCAGCCCGGAGGCGCGCAGCTCCTCCAGCACGTACCGGTCGCCGACTTTGGTCTCGACCAGCCGGATGCCGGCGGCGGACATGGCGAGCCGGAGCCCGAGATTGCTCATCACGGTCGCGACCAGGGTGTCCTGGCTCAGCGTCCCGGCCTCCCGCATGGCCAGCGCCAGGATCCCCATGATCTGGTCGCCGTCCACCTCGCTGCCGTCGGCGGCGATCGCCAGGCACCGGTCGGCGTCGCCGTCGTGCGCGATCCCGAGGTCGGCACCGTGCTCTGCGACGGCGGCCCGCAGGTCGTCGAGGTGCTGCGAGCCGCAGCCGTCGTTGATGTTGAGCCCGTCCGGCTCGGCGTGGATCGCGATCACCTCGGCACCGGCCTCCCGGTACGCCACCGGGGCGACCTCCGAGGCGGCGCCGTTGGCGCAGTCGACGACGACCTTCAGCCCGTCGAGCCGGTGCGGGATCGTGCCCACCAGATGCTGTACGTAGTGCTCGGCACCGTCGAGCAGGTCGTGTACCCGGCCGACGCCGGCGCCGGTCGGCCGCTGCCAGCCGGCGGTGCCGTTCGCCTCGACGGCGGCCTCGATCCTCAGCTCGACGTCGTCGGGGAGCTTGTGCCCGCCGGCCGCGAAGAGCTTGATCCCGTTGTCCGGCATCGGGTTGTGCGAGGCCGAGAGCATCACCCCGAAGGATGCCTTCGCCTCGCCCACCAGGAACGCCACCCCCGGCGTGGGCAGCACACCGACCCGGACCACGTTGGCTCCGGCGCTGGTCAGTCCGGCCACCACCGCAGCCTCCAGCATCTCGCCGCTGGCCCGGGTGTCCCGGCCCACCACGGCGAGTGGCGGATGGCTCCGGTCGGCCTCCGCGAGGGTGTGTGCGGCCGCCACCGCGACCGCGAGTGACAACTCGGGGGTGAGGTCGGCGTTCGCGCGTCCGCGTACGCCGTCGGTGCCGAACAGTCGCCCCATGCGCGGAACCTCCGGGAAGCGCACCAGTGGAAGACGAAACGGCCGGACACCGCCGTCGCGGAAGGGGGCGGGGTCCGGCCGTACGTCAGACGTACAAGGTGTTGCCGCTGATCAGCGCTTGGAGTACTGGGGCGCCTTGCGCGCCTTCTTGAGGCCGTACTTCTTGCTTTCCTTCTCCCGGGCATCCCGGGTGAGGAAGCCGGCCTTCTTCAGCGCGGGGCGGTCGTCGGGGTCGTTGGCGATCAGCGCCCGCGCGATGGCCAGCCGCAGCCCGCCGGCCTGGCCGGTGGTGCCGCCGCCCCGCAGGTTGGCGATGACGTCGAACGCCTCGGCCTTCTCGGCGGTGACCAGCGGCTCCTTGATGAGCTGCTGGTGCACCTTGCTCGGGAAGTACGCCTCCAGCTCACGACCGTTGCAAGTGATCTTGCCGCTGCCGGGGACGATCCGGACCCGGACGATCGCCTCCTTGCGGCGGCCCACGGTCTGGATCGGCCGGTCGCCACGAGGAGCCCGGGCCACCGGGGCGGGCACCGGGGCTTCGGTGGTCGCGATGGTGTCGGTCATGCTGTTTCCTTCGCCCGCGCTCACTGCGCGATCTGCTTGATCTCGAACGGCACCGGCTGCTGCGCGGCGTGCGGGTGCTCGGCACCGGCGTAGACCTTCAGCTTCTTGATCAGCTTACGGCCGAGCTTGTTGTGCGGGAGCATGCCCTTGACGGCCAGCTCGATCGCCCGGTCGGGACGCTTGGTCAGCAGCTCGTCGTAGCCGACCTGCTTCAGACCGCCCGGGTAGCCGGAGTGCCGGTAGGCGACCTTGGTGTGCCGCTTGTTGCCGGTCAGCGCCACCTTGCCCGCGTTCACGACGACGACGAAGTCACCGGTATCGACGTGCGGCGCGAACGTCGGCTTGTGCTTGCCCCGCAGCAGCGTGGCAACGTGGGAGGCCAGACGGCCCAGCACGACGTCTGACGCGTCGATGACGTGCCACTGACGCTCGATCTCACCCGGCTTCGGGCTGTACGTACGCACAGGTCTACCTTGTCTCGTCGTCGGTCTGGGGTCGCGCACCGGTCGCCAGGCACGCGCAAACGACCAAGCGTACCCGGGAAAGGCACGCCCGCGGATGTCACGTGAAAACTTGGGTGTCACACAACAGCAGGCAACGATACCCGGTCGCCCACACCCCGGTCAAAACGGGTGCAGGGAAGGGCCCCCGGCTACAACAGAAAACGATATACGGGGGCCTTCCCTGCACGCAGGTCATACGCCGGGGAGGCGGCGGGGGGACGGACGGAGATAGACCGCCCAGGTCAGCCCGAGGCAGAGGGCGTACCAGGCGATGAAGGCGAGGTAGGCGGCGTCGGCCGAGGAGTACGCCAGGAACGACTGCCGGAAGGCGATGTTGACCAGTACGCCCCCGAACGCGCCGACCGCCCCGGCGATCCCGATCAGGGCGCCGGAAAGCCGCCACGCCCGGCGCTGCGCGGTGTCCGGGTCCAGCTCGCCGGTGGCCACCGACCGGGCCGCCCGGGCCCGGAAGATCGCCGGGATCATCTTGTACGTCGATCCGTTGCCCAGCCCGGAGAGCACGAAGAGCCCGACGAACCCGATCAGGTAGAGGGTCAGCGAGCGCTCCCGGGAGGCGTGGTAGACCAGTCCGGCGCCGGCCGCCATCGCGGCGAAGGTCGCCAGGGTCACCCGGGCGCCGCCGTACCGGTCGGCCAGGTACCCGCCGACCGGCCGGACCAGCGAGCCGACCAGCGGCCCGAGGAAGGTCAGGTACGCCGCGTCGAGCGGGGTGCCGAACCGGTCCCCGAACTGCACCAGCAGCACCTGCCCGAAGGCGAAGCCGAAGCCGATGAACGACCCGAAGGTGCCGATGTAGAGCGCGGACATCACCCAGGTGTGCGGGTCCCGGGCAGCCTCCCGGAGCGCCCCCCGCTCGTTGCGAATCCCGGTGATGTTGTCCAGGTAGCGGGCCGAGGCCAGCGCGGCGAGCACGATCAGCGGGAGGTAGACCGCCGGCACCAGGCGCGGGTACGCGGCACCCGCCGTGGCCAGCACCGCCAGCCCGACGAGCTGGACGGCGGCCACCCCGATGTTTCCGCCACCCGCGTTCAGGCCCAGCGCCCAGCCCTTGAGTCGCTGCGGGTAGAAGAGGTTGATGTTCGCCATCGACGAGGCGAAGTTGCCGCCGCCGACCCCGGCCAGGCAGGCCAGCACCATCAACGTGCCGTACGACACCCCGGGCTCGATCAGGATCGCCATCGGCAGCGCCGGCACCAGCAGCAGCAGCGCGCTGACGATCGTCCAGTTCCGCCCGCCGAACCGGGCCACCGCCAGGGTGTACGGCAGCCGCAGCGTCGCGCCCAGCGCCGCCGGTACGGCGGTCAGCAGGAACTTCCCGGCCGGGTCGATCCCGTACTGCGGGCCGAGGAAGAGGACCAGGACGGACCAGAGGCTCCACACCGAGAAGCCGACGTGCTCGGCGGCAACCGAGACGATCAGGTTGCGCCGGGCGATCGGGGCTCCGGTCGTACGCCAGAACTCGGGGTCCTCCGGACGCCAGTCGTCTAGCCGGTGCCGGCGGGCGGGCACGGGCGCGGTGGTGGCGTCCGGTGCCGGAAGGATGCCGGCGCGTGCCGGGGCGGAGGCCGTGCTGTCGGTACCCGGGTCGGCCGTCGGGCCGGTCGCGGCGGCAGTACTCGTCATGCCGGCCGAACGTAGGAGCACCGGGTTTCCCGGCGGTTCGGACGTGAAGTCGTGGCGGCAACGGTCGGCGCACGGCGGGCCGCGGCGGACGGTGAGATCTGCCGCCCCGCCCCCCGTGGGCGCTCAGATGCTCTGCGGTATCGCGTTGCCCGTCACAGCTCGCGCCGGCCGCCGAAGACGGCGAACCGCCACGACTTGTAGAAGCAGTCCACCCCGACGAAACCGGCCTCGACCAGCCATCGGCACTGGTCCGGCATCGGCGCCGGGCGGTCGTGCAGCATCCGCTCCCGGGCCGCGGCGATCTCCGCCTCAGTGGCACCGAGCGCGGTGACCTGGGCCAGCCACACCTGGTCGTACCGGGAGTCCAGGTCGGGGGTGCTGCCGGCCACCTGTTCGGCGTTCACGAAGACCCCGCCGGGGACGAGTACCTGCCGGACCCGGCGGTAGAGGTCCCGCTTGTCGGCGTCCGACAGGTGGTGGATGGCGAGCGCGGAGACCACCGCGTCGTACGGGCCACCCGGCAGCGGCGTGGTCAGATCGGCGACCACCGTCTCGTGCGGTACCCCGCGCCGGGTCAGGTGCCCCTCGGCGACCGCGAGCATCGCCGGGGCACCGTCGAGCAGTGTGCTCCGCACCCCGGGTACGGCGGCGCCGAGCAGGATCGAGAAGAGCCCCGTCCCGGCGCCGAGGTCGAGTGCGGCCGGTACCCGGCCGGACGCCAGCGCCCGGCGCAGCGGCGGAGCGGCCACCTCGACCGCGGTGCCGTAGAAGTCGTCGAAGCATGGCACGAGCCGGCGTCGGGACTCGTCGTACGACCCGGCCACCGCGTCGAAGAGCGACACCACGGCCATCTGGAGTGCCTCCTGAGGTGTGGAACGGCCTTGCACATCATAGATCCACTCCTCCGGAGCCGACCCGTTGCGCGGGGTCCGTGTGAACGGCTCTTGACAGGCCCGAAACAACCGGGACCCGACCGTGAAACCGGGTGCCGGCACGCTTGGCGGACATGACAGACGGTGCCCGCACTGCGACGCATTCGGAGGATGTGTCCCAAGACGTGGTCACGCACTGCCCATACTGCGCCCTCCAGTGCGGGATGACCCTGCGCCGCACCGGCGACCGGGTGGAGGTGCTGCCCCGGCAGTTCCCCACCAACCGTGGTGGGCTCTGCCAGAAGGGTTGGACCGCCGCCGAACTCCTCGACCATCCCGACCGGCTGACCACCCCGCTGCTGCGGGACCGGCCCGGCGGGCCGCTGCACCCGGCGAGTTGGCCGGAGGCACTGGACCGGGTGGTGGCCGGGATCCGCCGGATCCAGTCCGGGTACGGCCGGGACGCGGTGGCCGTCTTCGGCGGCGGTGGACTGACCAACGAGAAGGCGTACGCCCTCGGCAAGTTCGCCCGGGTCGCGCTCGGCACCCGGAACATCGACTACAACGGCCGGTTCTGCATGTCCTCGGCCGCCGCCGCCGGGACGCGGGCCTTCGGCATCGACCGGGGACTGCCGTTCCCGCTGGCCGACCTCGGTACCGCCGACACCCTGCTGCTGGTCGGCGCGAACGTCGCCGAGACGATGCCGCCGCTGGTCCGGTACCTGGTCGAGCAGCGCCAGCGCGGCGGCACCCTGATCGTGGTCGACCCCCGGGCCACCGCGACCGCCCGGCAGGCCACCCTGCACCTGCAACCGACCCCCGGCACCGACCTCGCGGTGGCGAACGCGTTGCTGCACATCGCCCTGGCCGAAGGGCTGGTCGACAAGGACTACGTGGCCGACCGGACCACCGGGTTCGACCGGGTGCGCCGGGTGGCCGCCGGGTACTGGCCGGCCCGGGCCGAGCGGCTCTCCGGGGTGCCGGTCGCCGACCTGGAGGCCGCGGCCCGGACGCTCGGCACCGCCGACCGGGCGATCATCCTCACCGCGCGCGGCGCCGAACAGCACGCCAAGGGCGTGGACACGGTGACCGCCTTCGTCAACCTGGCCCTCGCGCTCGGCCTGCCCGGCCGGCCCGGCTCCGGGTACGGCTGCCTCACCGGGCAGGGCAACGGCCAGGGCGGCCGCGAACACGGGCAGAAGGCCGACCAGCTGCCCGGCTACCGCCGCATCGACGACCCGGCCGCCCGGGCACACGTCGCCGGTGTCTGGGGGGTGCACCCCGACCTGCTACCCGGGCCGGGTGTGTCGGCGTACGAGCTGCTCGACTCGCTCGGCACCGACGGCGGCCCGAGAGGGCTGCTGGTGTTCGGCTCCAACCCGGTCGTCTCGGCACCCCGGGCGGCCCGGGTCACCCGCCGGCTGCGCGACCTCGACCTGCTGGTGGTGGCCGACTTCGTCCTGTCCGAGACGGCCGAGATCGCCGACGTGGTGCTGCCGACCGCGCAGTGGGCCGAGGAGGACGGCACGATGACCAACCTGGAGGGCCGGGTGCTGCGCCGCCGCGCGCTCCGGCCGCCACCGCCGGGCGTACGCACCGACCTGGCCCTGCTGGCCGACCTCGCCGACCGGCTGGACCACGTCGACGGGGCGGCCGGGTCGGAACGCTCCCGCTTCCCGACCGCACCCGAACAGGTCTTCGCGGAGCTGCGTCGCGCCTCGGCCGGCGGTGCCGCCGACTACGCCGGGATCACCTGGGCGCGGATCGACGCCGAGGACGGCGTCTTCTGGCCCTGTCCCGCGCAGGACGGACCGGGGACACCACGGCTGTTCACCGACCGGTTCCCGACCCCGGACGGGCGGGCCCGGTTCCTGCCGGTGGAACACCGGCCGGTCGCCGAGGAGGTCTGCCCGGACTATCCGGTCTACCTCACCACCGGACGGGTGCTGACGCAGTACCAGTCCGGTGCGCAGACCCGGCGGGTCGAGGCGCTGCGCCGGGTCGCCCCGGACGCCTTCGTGGAGCTGCATCCCGACCTGGCCGCCCGGCTCGGGGTGGACGACGGCGACGAGGTACGGGTGATCAGTCGCCGGGGCGAGATGCGGGCGCCGGCCCGGCTGACCCCGACCATCCGACCGGACACCGTCTTCGCACCGTTCCACTGGGCCGGCGCGGCCCGGGTCAACTCGGTGACCAACGACGCCCTCGATCCGGTCTCCGGGATGCCCGAGTTCAAGGTCTGCGCGGTCCGGGTGGAGCGGGTCCAGTCAGCGAACACCGAGGTGACAGCCCCATGACCGCAGTGGAAGCGCACGGGCCACGGAACCGGTTCGTGATCGTCGGGTACGGCATGGCCGGCGCCCGGCTGGCCGCCGAGTTGGCCGCCCGGCGCGGCGACGCGAAGATCACGGTACTCGGCGCCGAGTTGCACCGGGCGTACAACCGGATCATGTTGTCGAGCCTGCTCGCCGGCAAGGTGGACGAGTCCGGGGTGCGGCTGGCCGAGGCGGCCGGGCACGGCATCGACGTACGGCCCGGGGTCGAGGTCACCGCTGTCGACCCGGCGGCTCGGACGGTGACCACCGGCCAGGGCGACCTGATCGGGTACGACCACCTGGTGCTCGCCACCGGCGGGCGGGCCCTGATCCCGCCGCTGGCCGGGCTGGACCGGGCGGCGCTGCCGGACCGGGTCGCCGTGTTCCGCACCCTGGACGACTGCCGGCGCATCCTGGCCGCCGCGGCCGGAGCCCGCCGCGCCCTGGTGCTCGGCGGTGGGCTGCTGGGGCTGGAGGCGGCCCGGGGGCTGGCCGCCCGAGGGCTCGACGTGCACGTGGTGCACCCGGTCGGGCACCTGATGGAGCGGCAGCTCGATCCGGCGGCCGGCGCGGTGCTGGCCCGTACCCTGACCGGGCTCGGTGTCAGCACCCACCTGGACGTGGCGGCCAGCGCCGTGCACGCCCGGTCGGACGGCCTCGCCCTGACCCTCTCCGACGGACGGGTACTCGACGCCGACCTGCTGGTGCTCTCCTGCGGGGTACGCCCCGACGTGACACTGGCCCGCGCCGCCGGGCTCACCGTGGACCGGGGCGTGGTGGTCGACGACCGGCTGCGCACCAGCGACCCGCACATCTCGGCGATCGGCGACTGCGCGCAACACGCGGGCGTGGTCACCGGCCTGGTCGCCCCGGCCTGGGAGCAGGCCCGGGTGCTGGCCCAGGTGCTGGCCGGGCACGATCCCGGCGCGCGCTACCGACCGCAGCCACCGGTCACCCGGCTCAAGGCCGCCGGCATCGACCTGGCCGCGATGGGGGACGCGGCCGCCGGCCCGGCTCCGGACGTCGAGGAACTCAGCTTCTCCGACCCGGTCCGCGGCACCTACGCCCGGCTGCGGATCGTCGGCGAACGGCTCACCGGGGCGATCATGCTCGGCGACAACCCGGCGGTCGGCACGGTGATCCAGCTCTTCGACCGGGGTACGCCGGTGCCGGTCGACCGCCGCACCCTGCTGCTCGGCCGCAGCCGGGACAGCGCGAGTCCGGCGCTGGTCGAGTCACCGGCGCTGATGCCGGACGCGGCCACGGTCTGCCAGTGCAACACCGTGCGCAAGGGTGCGCTGGTGCGCTGCTGGCGGGCCGGGGCGAGGTCCCTGGACGACGTCGTCGCAGCGACCCGGGCCACCACCGGCTGCGGCGGTTGCCGGGACGCCGTCGAGGGGATCCTCGGCTGGCTCTCCTCGATCGACACTCCCGACCCGGTGGAAGCGGAGGCGACAGCAGCATGAGCGAACGAAGTGAGCGAATCGGCCAGCTCAGGGCGGGCGTGCCTCATGACGGCACGGAGCGAAGCGGAGTGCCGTCATGAGAGCACAAGGTGAGCGACTTGTGGTGGTCGGCAACGGCATGGTGGGGCAGCGCTTCGTCGAGGCGCTGCGCTCCCGGGACACCGAGGGCCGCTGGCAGGTCACGGTGCTGGCCGAGGAGGGGCGGCCGGCGTACGACCGGGTGCGGCTCTCGGCGTTCTTCGACGGGGTGGACGCCGACGAGCTGAGCCTGCACCGTCCCGACGACGGGGTGGACCTGCGGCTGGGTGAGCCGGTGGTGGAACTCGACCGGGCCGGGCGGCGGGTGGTCACCGGTGGCGGGGAGTACCGGTACGACGCGCTGGTGCTGGCGACCGGGTCGTACCCGTTCGTGCCGCCGATCGACGGCGCCTACGTGGCGAGGGGGCCGGACGCGCCCGGGCCGACGCCGTCGCTGCGGCCCGGGGTCTTCGTCTACCGCACCCTGGACGACCTGACCGCGATCCGCGACTTCGCCAAGGGCCGGCGCACCGGAGCGGTGATCGGGGGTGGGCTGCTCGGCCTGGAAGCGGCGAACGCGCTGCGGCTGCTCGGCCTGTCCACCTCGGTGGTCGAGTTCGCCCCCCGGCTGATGCCGGTGCAGGTCGACGAGGCCGGCGGCGCGATGCTGCGCCGCTACGTCGAGGAGTTGGGCGTGGTGCCCCGGCTCGGGGTGGCCACCACCGCGATCCGGTCCCGCCCGGACGGCGAGTTGGCCGGGCTGACCCTCTCGGACGGCAGCTGGCTCCCCACCGACCTGGTGGTGGTGGCCGCCGGCATCCGGCCCCGGGACGAGTTGGCCCGGGACGCCGGTCTGCCGCTGGGCGAACGGGGCGGGATCCGGGTCGACCAGAGCTGCCGAAGCGTCGACGAGCGGATCTGGGCGATCGGTGAGTGCGCCGCCGTCGACGGCACCTGCTACGGCCTGGTCGCCCCGGGCTACGCGATGGCGGAGGTGGTGGCCGACCGGCTGGTCGGTGGCACGGCGACCTTTCCCGGCGCCGATCTCTCCACCAAGCTGAAGCTGCTCGGGGTGGACGTCGCCTCGTTCGGCGACGCGCACGGCCGGACCCCGGGCTGCCTCGACGTGACCTTCACCGACCCGGCCACCCGGGTCTACGCCAGGCTGGTCCTCTCCGACGACGCGAAGACCCTGCTCGGCGGGGTGCTGGTCGGTGACGTGTCGGCGTACCCGGCGTTGCGGGCCAGCGTGGGCGGCGCGCTGCCCGGCCCGCCGCTGGCCCTGCTCGCCCCGGCCGGCGACGGCGGCGGGACCGGTGCCGGGATCGCCGCGCTGCCCGGCTCGGCCCAGGTCTGCTCCTGCAACGGGGTGACCAAGGACCAGCTCGTCGACGCCATCGCCGAGGGCTGCACGGACGTACCGGGGCTGAAGGCGTGCACCCGGGCCGGAACGAGCTGCGGCTCCTGCGTACCGATGCTCAAGCAGTTGCTGGCGGTCTCCGGGGTGCCCCTCAGCCGGGCGCTCTGCGAGCACTTCGCGCAGAGCCGGCAGGAGCTCTTCGAGATCATCCGGGTACGCGGGATCCGCACCTTCTCCCGGCTGGTCGCCGAGCACGGCCGGGGCCGGGGCTGCGACATCTGCAAGCCGGCGGTCGCCTCGATCCTCGCCTCGCTCGGGAACGGCTACGTGCTCGACGGCGAGCAGGCGTCGCTGCAGGACACCAACGACCACTTTCTGGCCAACATCCAGCGGGACGGGACCTACTCGGTGGTGCCGAGGATCCCGGGCGGCGAGATCACCCCGGAGAAGCTGATCGTGATCGGCGAGGTCGCCCGGGACTTCCAGCTCTACACGAAGATCACCGGCGGGCAGCGGATCGACCTCTTCGGCGCCCGGGTCGAACAGTTGCCGCAGATCTGGCGCCGGCTGGTCGACGCCGGTTTCGAGTCCGGGCACGCCTACGGCAAGGCGCTGCGGACCGTCAAGTCCTGCGTCGGCTCGACCTGGTGCCGGTACGGGGTGCAGGACTCGGTCGGGCTGGCGATCGCCCTGGAGCTGCGCTACCGGGGACTCCGCGCACCGCACAAGATCAAGTCAGCGGTCTCCGGCTGCGCCCGGGAGTGCGCCGAGGCCCGGAGCAAGGACTTCGGGATCATCGCCACCGAGGGCGGCTGGAACCTCTACCTCGGCGGCAACGGCGGCTTCCGGCCCCGGCACGCCGAACTCTTCGGCCAGGACCTGTCGACCGAGGAACTGGTCCGGTACGTCGACCGGTTCCTGATGTTCTACATCCGCACCGCCGACCGGTTACAGCGGACGGCCGCCTGGATCGAGGCGCTGGAGGGCGGCCTGGAACACCTGCGAGCGGTCATCGTCGACGACTCGCTCGGGCTCTGCGCCGAACTCGACGCCGCGCTGGCCCGGCACGTCGGGTCGTACTCCGACGAGTGGCGGGACACGCTGGCGGACCCGGACCGGCTGCGCCGGTTCGCCTCCTTCGTCAACGCGCCCGACGTACCGGACCCGTCGATCACGTTCGAGGTGGAACGGGGACAGCCCGTCCCGGCCCTGGGGGAGCGTCGACCGGTGGCGCTCGGCCTGCCGACGACCGTGGGGGTACCGAGTTGACTTCGCACACCACGCACACCACGCACACCACGACTTCGCACACCACGATCGGCGACGGCCCGCCGGTCGACGACGAGTTGACCGAGGTCGCCGGTACGGGCGGCCAGGCGGTGCGCTGGACGGTCGTCTGCCCGTACCGCCGGCTGGAGCCGGAGCGCGGGGTGGCCGCGCTGGTCGGCGGCGAGCAGGTGGCGGTCTTCCGCACCCACGACGGCCGGGTCTACGCGATCGGCCAGCGGGACCCGGTGGCCGGCGCGCACGTGATGGCCCGGGGCATCGTCGGCAGCCGCGGCGAGATCCCGACCGTCGCCTCCCCGCTGCACAAACAGGTGTACGACCTGCGTACCGGCGACTGCCTGGACCTGCCCGGGGTGGCGGTGCCGACCTACCGGGTGCGGTGCCGTGACGGGCTGGTCGAGGTGGCGGCCCGGCCGCCCGGGGACACCTGATGTCCGGCGAACTCTCCGGCTTCACGGTCGGGGTCACCGCCGACCGGCGGCGCGACGAACTGACCGCGCTGCTGGAACGGCGCGGCGCCCGGGTGGTGCTCGCCCCGGCCCTGCGGATCGTGCCACTCGCCGACGACACCGAGCTGCGCGCGGCGACCCGGGCCTGCCTGGACAACCCGCCCGACGTCCTGATGGCGAACACCGGGATCGGGATGCGCGGCTGGCTGGAGGCGGCCGAGGGCTGGGGGCTGGCCGAGCCGCTGCGCGCGGTGCTCTCCCGGGCCTACATCGTCAGCCGGGGGCCGAAGGCCCGGGGCGCGATCCGGGCCGCCGGTCTGCGCGACGAGTGGTCCCCCGCCTCGGAGAGCTGTGACGAGGTGATCGAACACCTTCGGCAGCGCGGCGTACGCGGCCAGTTGATCGCGATGCAGTTGCACGGCGAGCGGCAGCCGGAGTGCACGGCCGCGCTGGAGGCGGCCGGCGCGAGCGTACTCGAGGTGCCGGTCTATCGCTGGGCGGCGCCGACCGACCCGGCCCCGCTGCACCGGCTGGTCGACCTGATCGCCGGCCGGCTGGTGGACGCGGTCACCTTCACCTCCGCACCCGCGGTCGGCGCGCTGCTGCGGGCCGCCGGCCCCAACACCGAGGCGGTGCTGGACGCGATGCGCTCCGACGTCCTGGCCGCCTGCGTCGGGCCGGTCACCGCCGCCCCGCTGCGCCGGCACGGCGTGCCGGTGGTGTCGCCGGGTCGGGCCCGGCTCGGCGCCCTGGTCCGGATCATCGTGGACGAGCTGCCGCAACGGGCGGTCAGCGTCAAGGTCGCCGGGCACCTGCTGACCCTGCGCGGGCACGCGGCCATCCTGGACGGTGAGCTGCGACCGCTGGCCCCCGCCCCGATGGCGGTGCTCCGCGCCCTGGCCGGTACGCCCGGCCGGGTGATGTCCCGGGCCGCCCTGCTGCGTACCCTGCCGAGGGGCGCCGACGAGCACGCCGTCGAAATGGCGGTGGCCCGGTTGCGAGCCGGATTACGTACCCCGGGCGTGGTGCAGACCGTGGTCAAACGCGGTTACCGGCTGCCGGTCGACTGACCGCTCCTCGGCCCGAGCTTTTCTGATCTGGCCTTTTCCGACCTGATCTTCTTCAACCCGACCTGATCTTCTTCAACCCGACCTGATCTTCTTCAACCCGACCTGAATCTTCTTCGACCCGGCCGGAATCCTTCTCGATCCGGCCGGAATCCTCTTCGGTCAGACCGGAGGACCGCCGCCTCACGCTTGGGTATCGGCTCGGTTTGATCCCTTGACTGCCCGACAGGCGGTTGGCAATGTAAGGCCGCAACGTCCCGAGAGCCGTAGGAACTCTCCTCCGGGACTGCGCACAGGGGACTGGTGGGCCGCCTCGTCACCCTGGTCGAACCCATTTCAGGTCGCGTCGCACCTGCTCGCACGCGCGTCAGGAGGACTGCCCGAGACACCGAGCGAGGCATTACGGTCATGGCGGATCCGGCCGTCGAAGGCCGTCAAAGGCCGCCGATTGTGCCGCCCGCCCGCGGAGCCATCGGGACGCGGCCGATAGCGCACCTGACAGCCCATTCACATCCTCAATGAAATCTCCTCTCAAGGACGGGTAGGAATGACGAGGCGCATACGCGTGCTGGCCGCCGTGGCACTGGCAACGGGCCTGCTGGTCACCGCCGGCTGTTCGGGTTCGGACTCGGATGGCGCCGGCGGAAACGACACCGGCGGCAAGACCCCGGACCGGGTGACCTACCTCACCGGATTCGGCACCGGCGGACACGACGCGTTCGCCTGGGTGGCGAAGGACAAGGGCTTCTTCGAGGAGGCCGGGATCGACGTCACCATCCAGAAGGGCGCCCCGGCCACCAACAACCAGGGCCTGCTCTCCGGCAAGGCGCAGTTCACCTACAGCGACGTCACGCAGTTGATGATTCAGACCGGAAAGGGCCAGATCACCGACCTGCGGGTGATCGCCGCGGTGCACCAGAGCACCCTGGTCGCGATCTTCGCCCCGCCCGGTTCCGGCGTGACGAAGCCGAAGGACCTCGAGGGCAAGCGGGTCGGGGTGGCCCAGGGCTCGATCACCCGGAGTCTGCTCCCGGCGTACGGCAGGCTCGCCGGCTTCGACGCGAGCAAGCTCCAGTTCGTCGAGGCGACCCCGCAGACCCTGGTGAGCCTGCTGGTGGGCAAGAAGGTCGACGTACTCAGCACCTTCGTCATCACCCGGAACACCGTGGAGACGGTGACCAAACAGCAGATGACGGTCCTGCCGGTCGCCGACTACCTCGGTGACCTGCTCGGCACCGGTCTCACCACCACCGCCACGTACGCGCAGGCGAACCCGGACGTCGTCAAGCGGTTCCGGGACGCGGCCCTGAAGGGCCTCAGGTACACGGTGGAAAATCCCGACGAGGCCGCGAAGATCATGAAAGCCAACAACCCGAACGTGCAGGAACAGGGGGCGGCGGCGGAGATCAAGCTCATGACGCCGTACGTCACCTCGGCCCCGGGCAACGCCATCGGCGCGCTCGACGAGCAGCGTGCCGCCCGGGCCATCGCCGTCCTCCAGGGCGCTGAACTCATCCCGAGCGGTCTCACCCCGGAGAAGGTCATCGACTTCTCCATCGCGCCCGGGTCCTGACCGGCCGGCGTGACACCTCTGGGACGGCGAGTGGGCAGCCACTCGCCGTCCCCTTTCGCGACGCAGAGGAGAGCACACGTTGCGCGTCTGGACCCCTCCGGGTGGATCGCACGACACCCCCTCCGGGCGGATCAGATGACCGTTAGCCGCGACCTGTCCCCCGGCACCCGGATCGTGCTGCCGATCGCCGGCACCGTCGTCGCGATCGGGCTCTGGTGGCTGGTGACCATCGTCTTCGACGTCGAGACCCTCTTCCTGCCGTCCCCGCCGGAGGTCGTCGACGCCTTCGACCGGGAGCCCGCCTACCTGTTCGAGGCGGCCTGGGCGACGCTCTGGGGGACGCTCGCCGGCTTCGGCATCGCGGCGGCCGGCGGGGTGGTCGCGGCGTTGCTGCTGACCGGCTCACGCCTGATCGAGCAGGCCACCCTGCCGATGATCGTCGCCTTCAACGCGGTGCCGAAGGTCTCCCTCGTACCGCTGTTGATCCTCTGGATCGGGTACGACTCGCGGGCCAAGGTCACCCTGGTCGTCCTGATCGCCTTCTTCCCGATCATGGTGGCCACCATGGCGGGCCTGACCTCGACCCCGGCCGACCTCTACGAACTGGCCCGGTCGCTGGACGCCTCCCGGCTGAAGATCTATCTCAAGGTACGGCTGCCGTGGGCGCTGCCCCAGGTCTTCGTGGGGCTGAAGCTCGGCATCACACTCTCGCTGATCGGCGCCGTGGTGGCCGAGTTGCAGACCCTTAACGAGGGTCTGGGAGCGGTCATCTACAGCACCCAGCAGTCGTTCGACACCCCGCTGGCGTTCGCCGCGATCGCCCTGACCGGGGTGCTCGGCATCGGCCTCTTCTACGCCGTGGTCGGGGCGGAACGACTCGCGGTGCCGTGGGCCAGGAAGATCTCCGGCTGAGCCACCCCCGCTCCGCACCGCCATGCGCAGGGTTAGGCCAGTCCGGCACCGCCGTTGAGGTCGAGGTTGACCGCGTTGACGGCCGGGTTCTCCAGCAGGAAGACGGCGGCGTCGGTGACGTCCGCCATCGTGGTGAGCCGGCCCGTCAGGGTGCGCGCCGTGTAGGTCGCGTGCACCTCGGCCGGCTGCCCGGCCCAGAACGGGCTGTCGGCGACGATCCCCGGGTGCAGCGCGTTGACCCGGACCGGCCGCAGCTCGGCGGCGAGCACGTTCACCAGGCCCACCACTCCGGCGTTCACCGTGGAGACCGTCGCCGAACCGGGAAACGGCCGGTCCTTGGAACCGCCGCCGAAGAGCAGCACGGAAGCCTTCGGTGAGAGCCTGTTCCGGAGGGTGTGCGCCACCTCGGTGTAGCCGACCAGCTTGACCGTGACCAGGCTGACCGCGCGGTCGATCTGGTAGTCGGAGACCTTGTTGACGTCGCGGACGAACGCGGCGAGGACAAGGTGCCTGACCTCGCCGATCCCGGCGAGCGCGGCGGCGACCGACCCGGGCTCGGTGAGGTCGACGGCGACACCCGTCGTCCGGCCGCCGATCTCGGCGGCGACCCGATCGGTCCGGGCCGGGTCCCGCCCGGTCACGACGACCTCGAGCCCTCGCTTCGCGTAGTGCTCGGCCAGGTCCCGGCCGAGGCCGGAGGTACCCCCGATGACGACCACGCAGCCGCCATCGGGGCCACTGTGCTGCGGCATGTCCGTCCCCCTCGTTGTGCAGGATCGAAGCGCGGAGCCTCCCCGGCCCGGCAATCCTGCCCAACCGCGAGAGTCAGCCGACCGGAGTGGGCCGCCCCCGACCGTGCTCCGCGCGCAACGTCTCCATCGCGTGCTGTACCACGTTCACCAGCACATGCTTGACCGACTCGCGGTGTCGGGCGTCGCACATCACCAGCGGCACGTGCGGGGCGATCGCGAGCGCCTCGCGTACCTCCTCCGGCTCGTACTGCGGCGCGCCGTCGAAGCGGTTCAACGCCACGACGTACGGCAGGTGCCGGTTCTCGAAGTAGTCCAGTGGTGCGAAGGCGTCGGCGATCCGCCGGGTGTCGACCAGCACCGCCGCGCCGACCGCACCGCGGATGATCTCGTCCCACATGAACCAGAACCGCGTCTGTCCGGGCGTGCCGAACAGGTAGAGGATCAGGTCCTGGGCCATCGTGATCCGGCCGAAGTCCATGGCGACCGTGGTGGTCTCCTTGCCCGGCACCTTCGACGGATCGTCGATGCCGACACCGGCCGCGGTCATCACCGCCTCGGTGGTCAGCGGGGTGATCTCGGAGACCGCGCCCACGAGCGTCGTCTTGCCGACGCCGAACCCGCCGGCAATAACGATCTTCGCGGAGGTGATACCGCCACCACCGCCACCACCACCGCCGCCGCGACGCGGCCCGGCCGGGTCATAGCCTGCGAAGTCCACTTAGCACCCTCTCAAGCAGTTCCATCCGCTCCTCGTACGCCTCCGGTGGAGCGGCATTGTGCAGCGTCAGCAGGCTGTCCGCCACCATGTCGGCGACCAGCACCCGGGCGACACCCAGCGGCAGCCGGGTGTACGCGGCGATCTCCGCCAGTGACTGCGCCCGGCCTTCGCAGATCGTGGCGATGCGGTGCTTGTCATGGCCGGCGAACCGAGACTCCACGACCGCCGCCGGACTCGCCACGAGCACCGCCTCCAGCGCGATGTCCTGGCGAGGTTCGGTACGGCCGCGGGTGACCGCGTACGGTCGGACGAGCGCGCCACGCGGGTCGTCGCGTCGTCCCTCCATACCGTGGTCACCTCCTCAGCGTCGAGTCGCGGTTGCACCGTTGCCATCCTTGATCTCCCCGGCTAGGGACGGGAGACAGCCTCGCGCGGCAATGGCACCAGCGCGGCGCCGACCCGTTCCACCAGCAGTGCCATCTCGTAGCCGACCTGGCCCACGTCACAGCTCCGGGCCGCCAGCACGGCCATCGAGGAGCCGTCGCTGATGGACATCAGGAAGAGGTACCCGCTGTCCATCTCGATCACGGTTTGCAGCACCCCACCGGCGCTGAACATCCGGGAGGCGCCGTCGGTCAGGCTGACCACGCCGGAGGTGATCGCCGCGAGCTGGTCGGCCCGGTCCGCCGGCAGGTCCCGGGAGGAGGCGAGGAGCAGTCCGTCCGCCGAGACCGCGACGACGTGTGCGATGCCGGCGACACTGTCGGCGAAATTGCTGAGCAGCCAACCCATGTCCTGTATCGCTGCTGGCCTGTTCATCCGCTGGTCTCCTTGGTTGGGATCATGCCGTTCTGCTCGGAACCGGCCGTCCGGCCGCGCTGTACGCCACGGTGGTAGGCCGACAACAGACCACGTACCTCGTCCGGGGTACGCCTGGTCCGCTCACGCGCACTCTTGGGCTCGACGCCACCGGGCACCAGCTGTGCCTGGGGCACCCGCTTGGGCAGGCCGGACCGGGTCGTACCGGCGTTGGCTGGCTCCGCCGCCCGGCTGGCCCGGGCCCAACCCTCGTCGGCCGCCGTCCGCCAGGCTCCCCCGTTCCCGTTCGGCGCGGCCGGCGCCGGCGGGGCGGCCGGCGCGGGGGCCGGCGGTGGCGGCGCGGCGGCAGGTGGCGGCGCCGGCGGCGCGTAGGGGGCCGGCGGCGGTGCGGAACGGCCCGGAGTGCGGGCGGTCAGCGGGGCCCGGCCGGGGGTCGCCCCGCTCGGTGCCGGCGGCGACTGGTAGCCGTCCGGCGGCACGGTGAAGATCGCGGTCGAGTCCGACCCGTGCGAACGGAACCAGACCGCCTCCATCTCGCGGAAGATCGGTGCTTCGCCGGTGTCCTCCACCCGGGGCGCGACCGCGGATGCGGCGCTGACCGGGGTGCCCGCGACCGGACCGGAAGGCAGGCCGGAGGGTGCCGCCGCCGGCGTCATGGCGTGCGTCGGTGCCGCGCCGGCGCCGGCGGCGCCGCGCTGCGGCAGCGACGACGCGACCGTCGGGTACTGCACGGTCGGCGAGCTGACCCCGGTCGAACCGGCCAGGCCCGTGTGGGCCGGCGGGGCCGTGGACGCCGGATTCTGGTACGTCGGCGTCATGCCCTGCTGGTACGCCGGGGTGGGCGCGGCCGGCAGCTGGCTCGCCGTCAGATGGCTGTTGACCGGTGCTCCGGTGCCGGCCGGCATCGCACCGGTCTGGTCACCCGCGGTCTGCCACTGCTGGTTGCCCGCCGCGCTGCGCCACTGTTCGGTCAGGCTGCCGCCGGCACGCGACGCGCCGACCGGAGAGAGGGTCTCCTGCCAGGCGGCACCGGTCGACTGCCGGCTCGCGGCCGGTGCCTGCTCGACCGCGAGCGGCTGCCGCTGCCGGCCGAGGACCTGGTCTCGGCCACGCGGGTTCGGCAGTACCACCGTGCTGGCCGGCAGGGTGACCTGGGCGACCGTACCGCCCTCGACGTTGCGGCGCAGGTCGACCCGGATCTCGTGCCGGTGCGCCAGCCGACCGACCACCGCGAGACCCATCAGCCGGAAGGCCGCCACGTCGACCGCCGGCGGCTCGGCCAGCCGGCGGTTCAGGGCGTCCATCTGCTCCTCGCTGAGGCCGAGTCCCCGGTCCTCCACCTGGATCAGCACGTAGTCGCGGATCCGGCGCGCGTCGGCGACCACCGTGGTGTGCGGCGGCGAGAAGCGGGTCGCGTTGTCGAGCAGCTCGGCGACCAGCCGGACCACGTCGTTGACCGCGTGCGCGGCGACCGAGATGTCCGGGTCGACGGTGCCGAACTCGATCCGGTTGTAGAGCTCCACCTCGGACTGCGCGGCCCGCAGCGCGTCGATCAGCAGCGCGTCGTCGCGGCGGGGTGCCGTCGAGTCTGCGCCGGCCAGCACGAGCAGGTTCTCGTCGTTGCGGCGCATTCGGGTGGCCAGGTGGTCGAGCTCGAAGAGCTGGGCCAGCCGCTTCGGGTCCTCCTCGCCGCGCTCGATCGCGTCGAGTTCACCGATCATCCGGTCCACCAGGGTCTGGCTTCGGCGGGCCAGGCTGAGGAACATCGCCGAGACGCTGGTCCGCAGGGCGGCCTGCTCGGCCGCGATCCGGACCGCTTCCTTGTGGACGACGTTGAAGGCGAGCGCGACCTGGCCCACCTCGTCCTTGTGGTTGAGTCGGATCGGGTCCCGGACCTGTCGGACGATCTCCTCGACGCCACCGTCACCGATGGTGCCGACGTCCCGCAGCCGGCGGACCGCCTCCGGCAGGTCGTGGTTGGCCACCGAGAGCGCGCCCTCACGGAGCCGGCGCAGCGACTGGTTGAGGGACCGGGCCAGTACCACGGCGAGGGCGAGCGCGATGATCAGCGTGATCAGCACGATCACCGACTCGATGATCGCCTGTTGGACGACGTCGGCCCGAGCCGCCTCGGCCTGGTCGAGCAGGTCGGACTCGAGAAGGGTCTCCGCCCAGCGCATCAGGTCGTTGATCGAGCCGACCGTGATCGCCGCCTCGCTCGCGCTGATCGACGCCTTCTGCCCGACGGACCGGTTCAGGTCCCGCCCCACCTTGTCCGCGAGGATCACCGCGTCACCGGTGACGGCACCGTTGAGCACCGCCGCCTGCCGGGTGTCCGCGGAGGCGAAGAAGGCGAGCAGTGCCTCCTGCCTGCTGGTCTGGGTGGCGATGTAGGCGGCGAACTGCTCCTGGTCCAGCACCCCGTTGCCGCTGGCCAGGGCGGTGTAGACCACCGCCTCCTCCTTGGCCACCGCCTCCTTGGCCCGGGCGAGCGAGGCGAGGGTACGCAGGCTGTCACCGACCGCGCTCTCACCGGAGATCTCACCGAGGTTCTCGCCGTACGCCACGAGGTCGCCGATGATCACCTCGTACCGGAGGGTGACCTCGCCGGGCGCCATCTGCGGGCGTTCCAGCACCTCCTGCCGGGTGCCGTTGAGCGTGGCCAGTCGATCGTCGATGACCCGCAGCCGGGTCTCCACCGAGTCGGGGATGTCACTGAGCTGCGCCCGCCGGTCGTTGTACGCGGCGATCCGGGCATCGGTGCGCTGCACGTACGCGTCGAACGTCTCGGTCGTCGTCTCCGGCGACTTGGCACGCAGCCGCGCGCCGGCGATCCGCTCCTTGTGCACGTCCTGGGTGAGCGCCGAGATGTCGCTGGAGAGTTCGGTCAGCGACCGGAGCACACCGGCGTCGTAGGCGCCCCGTCCGATGTCGACCAGCCGGATCGTGGCCAGCGCGAGAACCGCGACGACAGGCACGACGAGCAGCAGCGCGAGCTTCGACCGGATCCGGGTGTCCCGTAGCCGGGGTAGCCAGCGGCGTGGTGCAGCGCCCCCCCGCATACCTTTTGCGGGCAGGGTCGTAGGTCCGGTGCTCACGACATCGCCTCCGTCGTTTCAATACGTGACCCGTCGACCGATGCCTGCTGCAGCGGATCGAGCCGCACGCGGCACGGCCGCGATTTCATCAGAAGAAGGCCGCTTTGGGAAGCGACGGGAGGGCAGCAAAGGTCCATCATGGGACGTCGACTACCCTCGAAGCCGAGAGATCGATGAGGCAGCAAGTCTCTGATCAGCACATATATCACTAGAGTGGTCGCTTGTATCTGGAAAGTTATCCCGCACCCGTACCCCCTCTTATCACTATGTGAGACCCGTCATCCCGAAACCGGCCGGGTGTCCAGCGCTTGACCCAGGCGGCCGGCATTGGCAAGGTTTTGCGGGTTTGAAGGCTTCGCGTGAACCGTACGGCAGATGTTGTTGCCCATCCATTGTGGACGACTAGATCGGCGGCCGGGCAAGCCCCCCGCCCGCGCCGGATACCTGGAGGACTGAGTTGAGGCCCATCCGCTCCGCGATACCCGCGTTGCTCGCGTCGGCCATCCTGGCAACTTCATTGACCGGCTGCCAGTTCGGCGCGCCGGCGAAGGAGTCCGGAGAGATCGTCATCGGTGCCGACCTGGAGCTGTCCGGCGCAGCCCCGCAGGTGGGTAAGGCCTACCAGCGGGCCCTGGAACTCAAGGTCGAGCAGTTGAACGAGTCCGGCGCGCTGGGCGGCCGCCGGGTCCGCCTGGAAGTCAAGGACAACAAGTTCGACGCGAGCGTCTCGGCAGCCAACATCAGCGATTTCACCGCCGATCCGTCGATCAGCGGCATCATCATGGGCAGCTGCAACGACTGCGCCATCGGTGCCGCGAAGTCTGTCAAAACCAAGCAGGTTCCGACGATCGCGCTCGCGCCGGCCAGTGACGTGACCGCCGGACCGGACCGCGAATACATGTTCAAGCTCGGCCCGAACGCCCGCGACAACGTCGCCGCCATCGCCGCCGAACTCCGTGCCCGCCGGATCGGAACGGTGGCACTGCTGCGCACCGCCGACAAGTACGGCGCGGAGGGCGCGACGACGCTGAAGAACGAACTCGTCGGCGTCGAGGAGGACGCGAACGACATCCCGATTCTGCTGGAGCGGCAGGTAAAGGTCACCGACACCGACGTCAGCCAGGCGGTCGGCGCGCTGGTGGCGGAAGAACCCGAGGCGATCGTGGTGTGGACCCCCGCCGACCAGGCCAACCTGGCGATCGCGAGCCTCCGCGCCGAGGGCTACCAGGGTCACGTCTTCTTCGACGCGGTGGCCGCCGGCGACCTCTTCATCGGCAACAGCGGCCGCGCGGCGGAGAACATCACCCTGGTCTTCACCCAGACCATGGTGATCGACGACGTGATCGCGACCACCCCGGCCAAGGCGGCGAGCAAGCAGTGGTTCCGCGACTACACCGCCCGGTTCGGCGGATACTACGGATACTCGTCGTTCGCCGCCGACGCGCTGCAACTGCTCGTAGACTCGGCGATTCGGGCCGGCGGTGACAGCGAGGAACCGGACCGCCCGCGGATCCGCAGCCTGCTGGAGACCGCCGAGACCGACGGCCTCTCCGGTCCGATCCGGATGACGCCGGAAAACCACTCGGGGCTGATGCCCCAGGCGCTGAGCCTGCTGGTGGCCCGTGGCGGCCGGTGGCGGCTGGCCAGCTGAGTCAACGACCGACGCACCTTCCGGCGGCGGGGAACGGGTCTCGCCGCCGGAGGGTGTCCGGGATAGCCTGTCGACACTGTCTACCTGCCGAATGGGGTGGCCTAGCCATGATCCGACTCTCCGGAGTGTCCCGGACCTTCGGTGGTCGGTCCGGTTCCGTTGAGGCGCTGCGGGGCATCGACCTCGACGTCGCCGAGGGCGAGTTCCTCGCCGTGGTGGGCCGCTCCGGCTGCGGCAAGTCGACCCTGCTGCGCCTGGTGGCCGGCCTGCTGCCGGTTACCGCGGGCGAGATCCGGGTGGCGGACGAGGTCGTCAGCCGGCCGCGGCGGGATATCGCCATGGTCTTCCAGCGTCCGGCACTGCTGCCCTGGCGGTCGGTGCTCGACAACGTGCTGCTGCCCACCGAGATCTTCGGCTGGAGCAGGGCCGCACACCGCGGACGGGCCCGCGACCTGCTGTCGATGGTCGGGCTCAGCGAGTTCGAGAAGCGGCTTCCACACGAGCTGTCCGGCGGCATGCAGCAGCGGGTGTCGCTGTGCCGGGCCCTGATCCAGCAGCCGAAGGTGCTGCTGATGGACGAGCCGTTCTCCGCGCTGGACGCACTGACCCGGGAGGAGTTGTCGGTCGAGCTTCAGCGCATCCACATGGAACACTCGGCGACGATTCTCTTCGTGACGCACTCGATCGACGAGGCGGTGCTGCTCGCCGACCGGGTCGTCGTGCTCAGCCCACGGCCCGGGCAGATCCGCAAGGTGCTCGGCATCGACATCCCCCGCCCCCGTTCACTTGGCCGCAACGCGCACTTCGAGGATGTCGCACGGGCCAGCGCGGAGCTGCACGAACTCCTGCTCGACCGCCCCAGCCCGGCCCCGGCCTGGCACTGACCGGCGGCATGCGGGCTGACCAACAGCGCCGATCCGACGCTCAGTAGTTGATCGGATACGCCGGCTACGCCCGACCTCCGGCCCAGGGTGGCGGGCACGGGTAGGGGTGCGTAACGTGCCCGGCATGGCCTACCGGACCTGGGGCAGAGTGCTGCTCGCCGCACTCGTGGTCGGGATCGTCAGCGGCGCCGGTCAGCTGGGGATCGCGTACGGGCTCGGCCTCGTCCGCCTCGACCGCGACTTCGGCGCGGCCCCGAACCAGTGGCCCGCCCAGCTCGTCTGGGTCGGATGGTTCGCCATGGTCGCGACCGTGGCCGGCGCGTTGCTGGCCGACCGGCTCGCCCGCAGGTACACCCTGCCCACCGCGCTCGGCGGCCGGGCGGCCATCTCGGGGCTGGCGGCCCTCGGCGCGCTCGCGGTCGCCCCGCTCGCCATGCAGCCCGCCCGGACGGCCCAGGTCGCCGCGGCCGACCCGGTGACCCTGGCCGGCGTGGCCGCCGTGCTCGGTGCCGGGGTCGGATTCGTCGCCGCCCTGGCCGCACTCAGCCAGCGTCCGGTGCTCTGGAACCTCGCTGCGGTGACCGGCGCGCTCTGGTTCCTCGCCATACTCTCCGTACTCCCCTCGCTCGGCCCCACCGACCCACTGCCCGCCGTACGGCTCGGCGGCGTCGACCCGAGCTGGCTGGGCAGCGGCGCCAGTCAGCGGCTCGCCGTCGTCACCATGCCGGCGCTGGCCCTGGTCGCGGGCGCGGTCACCGGTGCCCTGGCCCGCTGGCGCGAACTGCCGGTGCCGGTGCCGGTGGTCGCCGGCTGCGGAGTGGCGGGGCCGTTGACGCTCGCCATGGCGTACGCCGTCGCCGGCCGGGGCGACTCGACCGACCCCTACCAGGCAGCCCCGTACTGGGGAGCGCTGATCGCCGTCGGCGCGGGTGCACTGGGTTCGGCGCTGGCGACCTGGGCCCGCTGGCCGCTGACCACGGCCGCCCCGGCGGGGGCCGACGACACCGGCACGACGCCGGCCGACCGCGACACGAGGTCGACCAGCGGGGACACGAAACCCACCGAAAGTGGCACGAGGCCGACCGACAACGACGCGCCGACCGCGGTCATCCCGACGGTGGCCTCGCCCGACCGTGGCATCCCGGCCGAGCGGACCTGGCGGCTGGAGATGCCGAGCAGCGAACCTCCGGCGGGCTCCACCGAGACCGGTACCGCGCCGGTCACCGAGACGACGGCCCCCGCCTGGACGCCCGGCTCGGCCGCCGGCGGGCGGACTGACCGGGTGCCGGAACCGTCCCGGGGGCATTCGCCTGCTTCGGAAAACCGGCCATTCGACATCACCGCCGGCATTCCGGCACCCCGCCCGTCGACCGAGAACTCGACGCTCACCGAGCGGTTCGGTGCACCGACGCCGATCGCGCCCCCGACCTCGCCCGAGCGCGGTCATCGACGCACCACCGCGCCGGTCGGCCCAACCCCCGAACCGGTCAGCCCAGCTTCCGAACCGGTCGAGCCGGCCAGTGAGAAGGCCAACGAACCGACCAGCGCGGCCAGCGGCGGGCCGAACACCGGTACGGGAGATGACGCCGAGCTCCCGGCCGGCCGGCCAGGGGCCCGTCGACTGCGTACCGAGGACTTCTGGCCGACCAGCACGGCGCCGACAACACCGGCGCGATCAGCTGCGACCGCGCCGGCAGCACCCGAGACACCGGCCACGAAGACACCGCCCGCACCACCGGCGCCACCGCCCATGCGGCCAGCGCCACCGCCCACCACACCGGCGCCATGGTCCACGCCGCAGCCGGCGACGTCCGCCCGCACCGACGACGCCTGGGACGCCTTCGCGCCGGCCAGTCGCCCCCGGCCGGACCGTCCTGAGCCGTCGACCGAGGCCGCACGGCGGCCTGGCGGGGACGGCGACGCCGTTACTTCCAGCCCCGGCACCATCGGCACCGGCGGTTCCGGCCCCGGCTCGGACAGTGTCGGGCGGACCGGTGCGGACCGGTCGCCCCCGGGCGGCACCCCGGAGGAACCGGACCAGAGCCGGCCAGCGCAGGCCGGCTCGGGAACGGACGGAGCGAAGGCGGGCAGATCGGGCACGGGCAGGTCGGAGGCGGTCCGGACCGGGCGGATCTCCGCCGTTCCGGTGGTCTCCGGAGATGCACCCGTCGAGGCGACAACGGATCGTGTCGCGTCCCCGGCCGAACCCGGCCCCCCGGAAAGCACTGCCGAACCCGGCTTGGGAAGCACTGCCGAGGGCAGATCCGACGCAGAGGCCGAAGGACCGGATCGGCCGACCGGGCGAATCCGTCGCGGTCTTTTCCGGCGCAACCGGGGCAACACCGAACCCGCGCAGACCGGCGCCGTCGAGACCGACAAAAGCGCTGCCAAGCAGGACAAGGGCGAGTCGAAGCAGCGGGAGACGAAAGGGCGGAACCGTACGGAGGAACCCGTGCCGGCCCGCGACGAGGAGTACGTCGACTGGGTGAGCGGGCTCAGCGAGCCTGACCCGACCGCCGACGGCCTCGGGCTGGACCGCAGCGTACGACGGTCACTGCGATCGACCGGCCGCCACCACGCCGACTGACCGTCCCAAGTGCCCCGGTGCCGGGGGCAGCATCCGCTCCCCGGTGCCGGAGGCGCCACCCCGTTCGGCAACGCCTCCGGGCCCACACTCAGGCCAACGGCAGGTACACCCTGCCGCCCGAGGCCAGAAACTCGGTCGACTTCTCCTGCATGCCTCGCGCCGCGTACTCCTTGAGTTCCTGCGTGATCTTCATGGAGCAGAACTTCGGGCCGCACATTGAGCAGAAGTGTGCTGTCTTGGCGGGCGTCGCGGGCAGGGTGGCGTCGTGGTACGCCCGCGCGGTCTCCGGGTCCAGCGACAGGTTGAACTGGTCCTCCCAGCGGAACTCGAACCGCGCCTTCGACAGCGCGTCGTCCCAGGCCTGCGCCCCGGGGTGCCCCTTGGCCAGGTCTGCCGCGTGGGCCGCGATCTTGTAGGCGATCACCCCCGCCTTCACGTCGTCCCGGTCCGGCAGTCCCAGGTGCTCCTTCGGGGTGACGTAGCAGAGCATGGCGGTACCGAACATGCCGATCATCGCGGCACCGATCGCCGACGTGATGTGGTCGTACGCCGGGGCGATGTCGGTGGTCAGTGGGCCAAGAGTGTAGAAAGGCGCCTCGTGGCACAGCTCCTGCTGGAGGTCCACGTTCTCCTTGATCTTGTGCATCGGCACGTGACCGGGTCCCTCGATCATCACCTGGACCCCGTGCTCCCAGGCCACCGAGGTCAGCTCCCCGAGGGTACGCAGCTCGGCGAACTGCGCCTCGTCGTTCGCGTCCGCGATCGAGCCGGGCCGCAGCCCGTCGCCGAGCGAGAACGTGACGTCGTACCGGGCGAGGATCTCGCAGAGTTCGGCGAAGTTCGTGTAGAGGAAGTTCTCCTGATGGTGTGCGAGGCACCAGGCCGCCATGATCGAGCCGCCTCGGGAGACGATCCCGGTGACCCGGTCGACGGCGAGCGGCACGTAGCCGAGGCGTACTCCGGCGTGCACCGTCATGTAGTCGACGCCCTGCTCGGCCTGCTCGATCACCGTCTCCCGGAAGACCTCCCAGGAGAGTCTCACCGGGTCGCCGCCGACCTTCTCCAGGGCCTGGTAGATCGGGACGGTTCCGATCGGCACCGGGGAGTTGCGGATGATCGCTTCCCGGGTCTCGTGGATCCGCCTACCTGTGGAGAGGTCCATCACGGTGTCCGCGCCCCACCGCGTCGCCCAGCTGAGCTTTTCCACCTCCTCGGCGACCGACGAGGTGACCGCCGAGGTGCCGATGTTGGCGTTGACCTTCACCAGGAAGCGCTTGCCGATGATCGCCGGCTCGCACTCCGGATGGTTCACGTTGAGCGGCAGCACGGCCCGGCCGGCGGCGATCTCCTCGCGTACCACCTCGGCCGGCATGCCCTCCCGGACCGCCACGAACTCCATCTCGGGGGTGACGACCCCGGACCGGGCGTAGACCAGTTGGGTGGGCCGGGCACCGTCCCGACCGGCCAGTGGAGTGCCGGCGCCGCGTACCGGAGCCACGTCGCCCCGTTCCGCGATCCACGCCCCGCGCAGCGGAGGCAGCCCCTCGGCAGGGTCCGAACCGGGACCGGACGTATCGTAGAGCCGTACCGGCGGTTCGTCACCGGTCAGCTCGACCTCCGCGAACGGCACCCGGACGTCCGGACGCGCCCCCGTCACGTACACCTTGCGGCGAGCCTTCATCGAGAGCCGCCCGCGACACCACTGGGCTGCGCCAGGGGGAGGCGTGAACGGTCGGGTGTGGTCTTGGTTCTCGGCATGGCGTCGACTCCTCTGTCTGTTGGAGCTGTGCGACTAGCCCGGAACTGTCGGACTAGGCAGAACTGTCAGACCGGGCGGACCTGTCGGGCTGGGTGGGACTGTCAGACCGGGCGGACCTGTCGGGCTGGGTGGGACTGTCGGGCTGGGTGAGACTGTCGGATGCCGCGCCGGACCAACCGAAGTGATCCAGCGGGCCGTGACCGCTCCCCACCGACCAGGTCCGGGCACCGAGCAACGCGCGAGTGACGTACTCCTTGGCGAAGGCCACCGCGTCCGGCACCTGGTCGCCGAGCGCCAGCCGGGCGGCGATCGCGGCCGAGAACGAACAGCCGGTGCCGTGGGTGTTCCGGCTCGGCACCCACGGCCGGCGCAACAGTCGCACCTCGGTACCGGTGCAGAACGCGTCGACCGCACCACCGAACGCCTCGCCGCCGCCAGTCGCCAACCCCGACTCGTCGCTGTCGCCGCCGGTCACCACCACATACCGGGGGCCGCCCGCGGCGAGCTGCCGGGCCGCCTCCGCCATCTCGTCGGGACCGGAGACCGTACGGCCGAGGATCGCCGCCGCCTCCGCCCGGTTCGGCGTCGCCACCAGGGCGTACGGCAGCAGCCGCTCGATCGCTGCGACAACGCCGAGCCGGGCTCCGCTGGTCGACACGAGCACCGGGTCGACCACCAGATTGGGCAGCAGGCCGGCCCGCGCTGCCCCGGCCACCGCGTCCGCGACCTTCACGTCACCGAGCATTCCGGTCTTCACCGCCACCGGGGGCAGATCGTCGATCAACGTACGCAGCTGCGCGCCCACCATGTCGGCAGCGACCTGCAGGACGGCCCGTACCTCGCGGGTGTTCTGCGCCGTGACGGCGGTGAGCACCGACGTGCCGTAGACCCCGAGCGCGGCGAAGACCTTCAGGTCGGCCTGAATCCCCGCGCCCGCCCCGGAGTCCGAGCCGGCCACGGTCAGTACCACCGGCGGCGTCACGACGCACACCCGGAACCGGCAGGCCGGACGCCGCCGTCCGTCCCCACCACCGGCGGCGTCACGACGCACATCCCGAACCGGCAGGTACTGCCCGGTGGTCCGTTCGTGGCTCGGCCGCCGCGCAGAGGTGCCGGACCAGCCCGGCCGGGTCGTCCGAGCGCATCACCGCACCCATCACCGCCACCCCGGCCGCGCCCGCCGCCAGGCACGCACCGACCTGGGCGGGCGTACCGACGCCGCCGAGCGCGACAACCGGCACCCGGCTCCGCCCGACCAGCCCGGCCAGGCCGTCGGGTCCGAGCGGCGGCCCGTAGCCGGGCTTGGACGGACTCGGATAGACCGGCGAAAGCGTCAGGTAGTCCTCCGTGGAGAGCCGACCGAGCTCGGTCAGGTCGTGGCAGGATCGGCCGACCAACGGCAGCCCCGGCGGCGGATAGGGGCCGACGGCCGGCAGGTGCACCGCGTCACCGCCGAGCGGGTCCGGGCCGGCGACCAGCAGGGTGCCGTGCACCGGGGCCAGGATCGCCCGCAGTCGCCGGGCCAGTTCGAGCCGCTCCGGCCGGGGCAGGTCCCGTTCCCGCAGCAGAACCCAGCGGGCACCGCCGTCGACCGCTGCCCGTACCACCTCGTCGAGTGGCCGGCTGGCCTGCCGCCGGTCGGTGACCAGCACGATCCCCCGAGGCGCGCTCACAGCTCGGGCCGCCCCTCGTCCGGGGTGGACGCCAGCGCGTGGAAGCGCCGTGGTATCCGTCCCGCACCGGCGGCCAGCCGTCCCGCCTCGACGGCGAACCGCATGGCGGTGGCCATGCGTACCGGGTCGGCCGCCCGGGTCACCGCGCTGGCCAGCATCACCGCGTCACAGCCCAGTTCCATCGCCAGCGCGGCATCGGAGGCGGTGCCGACACCCGCGTCCAGGATCACCGGTACGTCCACGTTCTGCCGCAGCAGCCGCAGGTTGTGTGGGTTGTTGATGCCCAGCCCGGAGCCGATCGGCGCGCCCGCCGGCATCACGGCGGCACAGCCGAGGTCTTCCAGCCGGCGGGCCAGCACCGGGTCGTCGGTGACGTACGGCAGCACCGTGAACCCGTCGGCGACCAGCCGCTCGGCGGCGGTGACCAGCTCGACCGTGTCCGGCAGCAGGGTCCGCTCGTCGCCGATCACCTCCAGCTTGACCCACGAGGTCTCGAATGCCTCCCGGGCGAGCTGAGCCACCGTGATCGCTTCGGCGGCGGTACGGCATCCCGCGGTGTTCGGCAGCAGCCGTACGCCACACCGACCGAGCACCTCCAGTAGGCCGCCGCCCATGGTGGCGTCACTGTCGATCCGGCGCAGCGCGACGGTGACCAGCTCGGTGCCGCTGGCCCGGATCGCCTGCTCCAGGACGTACGGGCTGGGCGCCCCGCCGGTGCCGAGGATCAGCCGGGAGCCGAACTTCTCACCGGCGAGCACGAACCCGGGTTCGGGATCGGAGGGCCCGAACGACATCTCGGTCACCCGCCCTGGGCCGCGGTCAGCACCTCGACCCGGTCGCCGTCCCGGAGCAGCCGGGCCGGCCAGCCGCCGCGCGGCACCACCTCGCCGTTCACCGCGACCGCCACGCCCCGGTGTGCGCTGGTGACCCGTTCCACCAGGTCCGCCACGGTCAACTCGCCGGGCAGCCGCTGTTCGACTCCGTTCACGGTCAGCTCCACCGCGTCCTCGCCTCCCTGGTCGTTGGGTCGTCCGGCCCCGGCTCCCCGCCGTTCCCCGGCCCCTCCACCGCCTCCGTGTGGCTCACGTTCCGGCTGCCGCGCTCGGCGTCCTGACGCTCGGGCCGGGCATCCGCCGGCCACGTCCCCGACACCGCATCCCCGACCGATTCCGACCGCCGCCCGACCGACACCGCATCCCCGACCGATTCCGACCGCCGCCCGACCGACACCGCATCCCCGACCGATTCCGACCGCCGCCCGACCGACACCGCATCCCCGACCGATTCCGACCGCCGCGCGACCGGCACCGGTTGGCCGAACCGGGCCGGCGACAGCGACGCGAGTGCCGGATCGGGCACTCCGGTGGCCAGCAGGTCGGCAACCAGGTCGGCGGTGAGCGGGGTGAGCACGATGCCGTGCCGGAAGTGCCCGGCCGCGACCACGAGTTCGGGCCGGCCGGGCAGCGGGCCGAGCAGCGGTGCGTTGTCCGGCGTCCCGGGACGCAGCCCGGAACGCGCCTCGACCAGCTCGTACTCGGCCAGTTCCGGGATCACCTCGGTGGCGGACCGGAGCAGGTCGAGTACCGCCCCGGCGGTGACGTCGAGGTCGGCGCGCTCCTCGACGGTCGCCCCGACCACCACCTCGCCATCGGTCCTCGGCACCAGGTAGACGTGTCGGCCGTCCGCGTGACCCCGGATCACGTGCCGGAAGCCGGGTGCCGCGCCGCCGGGCGCGCGCAGCCGCAGGATCTGCCCCTTCACCGGCCGAACGGGCAGGCCGGTCAGCGCCGCCGTACCGCAGCCGGCCGCGACGACCGTCGCCGTCGCGTCCAGCTCCGCGAGGTCCCGCACCGGCCGGGACACCATGGTCACCCCGGCGCGTTCGACGGCGACCCGCAGCGCGGCGACCAGCCGGCGCGGGTCGACCTGGTGGTCGCCGGGGGCGAGCGCACCGCCGCGCAGCCGGGTGGCCAGCAGCGGTTCGCGGTCCCGCAGCTCCGCCGGCCGCAGCGGGGTCACCGGCAGGCCGAGATTCCGCTGGTACGCCCAGAGCCGCTCCGCCTCGGCCAGGTCGTCGGAGGTGAGCGCGACGGTCAGCGTCCCCTCGGTCCGGTAGCCCAGGTCCCGCCCGGCGTACTCGGCGAGTTCGGCGGCGAACGCCGGCCACCGGGCCGCGGACTCGACCAGCAGTCCGGTCAGGACCCGCTCGCCGAAGTAGGTTTCGGCGACCGGGGCGAGCATGCCGGCCGCCACGTCGGAGGCGCCCGAGCCGGGCGTCGCGTCGTACACGCTTACCCGCATGCCCCGGGCGGCGCACCGCCAGGCGACGGCGAGCCCGATCGGCCCCCCGCCCACCACCGCGACGTCGGATGCCCCGCCCTCGCCTAGCATCCTTGCGCCCCCGCACCCCGACCCGACAACGACGAACTCCGCCGGGGTGCGACCCCCGGCGATGTTCCCCGTTCCGGGTGGGGTGGGGGCGGGGCGGCGCCGAGGCTGGTGAGGAGTGCGGCGGTGGCCCGGGCCGGGTCGGCGGCGGTGGAGACGGCGCCCACCACGGCGACCCCGTACGCCCCGGCGGCCATAAGCGCGGGCACCCGCTCCGGGGTGATCCCGCCGATCGCGATAACCGGTACCGGCACCGCCGAGGCGACCAGGCGGACACCCTCGGGGCCGATCGGCACGGGCAGCCCGTCCTTGGTGGAGGTGGCGTGGCAGGGGCCGACGCCGAGGTAGCTGGCACCGGCCGCGACCGCCGCCGCCCCCGTCTCCGGGTCCCGTGCGGTCGCGCCGAGCACGGCGGTCGGGCCGAGCACCCGGCGGGCGGCGTCGACCGGCAGGTCCCGGGCGCCGACGTGCCCGCCCGTCGCCCCGATCGCGAGCGCGAGATGCAGCCGGTCGTTGACCAGGCAGCTCGCCCCGACGGTGGCACAGCGGCCGGCCACCTCGACGGCAAGCTCGTACGCCGCCCGGTCGTCGGTGTCGTCCGCGACCCGAACCTGTACGACCAGTTCGGGGCCGGCGACCGAGAGGGCCGCCTCGACCACCGCGAGCGGGTCCCGCCCGGGCCGGGTGTCGGTGATGAGGTGAAGTCGTCCGATCGGTGGCACGGCAACGCTCCTCCCTGCGCCGGCATTACCCGGATCAGGTTCGACGGTCGGGGGCTCGACAGCCCCCCTCTCAGCCCGGTCCACCGGGCTCCCGTGGGTTACTTGTCGGCGAGCGTACGCGCTCGGTCACGGATCCGTAAAGAGCCGTGACAATTCACACAGTGTCCACACTCGACCACGTACCGCCCCGGTCATGCTGTCGGCCGACCACACTCACCTGGACACCAGAGGCGCTATCCGCACCGGTTAACGCCTCTGCTGTCCAGGTCAACCACGCATGACCGCCACGGCGTGCAGTGGGGCGGGCGGTGCGCGGGCGGGCAGGCGCGGGCGCGAGTGGGCAGGCGGGCGCGAGTGGGCGGGTGGGCTGGGCGGACGGGCGCGAGTGGGCGGGGCCGGCACGGACGGGGCCGGCACGGACGGGGCCGGCACGGACGGGGCCGGCACGGGCGGGGCCGGCACGGGTGAGCGGGCGGGCGTGGGTGAGCGGGCGGGCGTGGGTGAGCGGGTGGGCGTGGGTGAGCGGGCGGGCAGTGGGTGGTGGTGGTGAAGTGTGGCTGATGGGCGGGGCAGCGGAGCGGCGGGAGGTGCGGCAGGCTGGTGCGATGGCTCGTCCGCCCCGGGTACCGGCACAGCTGGCGTTCCTGCCGTTCTCCGCCCGCGCCGCAGTGGCGAAAGGGCTGGTCACCCGGAGCATGTTGCGCGGTCCGGCCTGGCGCCGGCTTCTCCCCGACATCTACGTCCACCGCGACGGCTACCGGGAGGACGACCATCGGATGTGGTGTGACGCGGCCGCACTCAGCCTGCCGTCGGGGGCGGCCATCGGCGGGTTGAGTGCCGCATACCTGTGGGGCGTCCATCTGCTCCCCCGGGACGCCCCGGTCACCGTGTTGGTGCCGGGTGTCACCCGGCCACGTCCGCGGCTACGGGTTCGCTACACACTCGCGAAACTCTCGCCCGGCGACGTGACCCGGTTCGGCGGCCTGCCGGTCACCACGCCGCTTCGTACCGCGTTCGACCTTGGGCGACGGCCGCCGCGTACCGAGGCGGTGGTGGCGGTGGACGCGCTGCTGAACCGCCGGCTGGTGAAGCGCGCCGCCCTCACCGACTACCTCGCCGCGCGCCCCGGCTGGCCCGGGGTACCGCTGTTGCGGGAGGTGCTCGGCCTGGCGGAACCGCTCAGCGAGTCACCGATGGAGACCCGGCTCCGGCTGCTGCTCGTCGACGCCGGTCTGCCGGTACCGACCGCGCAGTACGACGTGTACGACGGTCGCGGACGATTCCTGGGCCGGGTGGACCTCGCCTATCCCCGGCTGCGAATCGCGCTGGAGTACGAGGGTGACCACCACCGCGAGCGGGCACATTTCCGCCACGACGTCGCCCGGCTGAACGATCTCCGCGCCGCCGGCTGGGCGGTACTCCGCTTCACCGCCGACGACGTCCTGCGCCATCCCGCCCGGCTCGTCGCCCAGGTGGCCCAGGCCGTGCGGGAACGCCTCCCGTCACCTGGACACCAGATGCGCTAACCGGTCGCGGTAACGCCTCTGGTGTCCAGGTCGACGCGCTGGGACCGGCGGCGGGAGGGACGCTCGGGGTCAGAGGAGGGTGCGGAGGGTGATGAGGTCGTCCGGGGTCGGCTGCCAGCCGCCGGCGTTGGCGTTGGCGCGTACCTGGTCGGGGGTGGTGGCACCGGCGATCACCGAGGTCACCGCCGGCTGGGCGGCCAGGCCGCCGATCGCCACGTCGAGCAGGGAGCGGCCGCGCTCGGCCGCGTACTTCTCCAGCGCCTCGATGGTGTCCCACGGGGCGGAGGCCAGCCGGGCGGCGTACCTCGGGCTGCTGCTGGCGAGCCGGCTGTCCGACGGCGGCTGGGCGCCCCGCTTGTACTTGCCGGTGAGCAGCCCGTCGGCGAGCGGGAAGAACGGCAGCAGGCCGAGCCCGAAGTGCTGGGCGGCCGGCACGACCTCGGTCTCCACGCCCCGGTTCAGCAGGCTGTACTCGTTCTGCGCACTGATGAAGGGCGTCAGGCCGCGGGTGCGCGCCGTCCAGGCGGCGTCGGCGATCTGCCAGCCGGCGAAGTTGGAGTTGCCGAGGTAGCGGACCTTACCGGCCCGGACCAGATCGTCGAGCGCGTTCAGGGTCTCCTCGATCGGCGTACCCGGGTCGGGCTCGTGCATCTGGTAGAGGTCGATGTGGTCGGTGCCGAGCCGGCGCAGTGAAGCCTCGACCGCCCGGGCGACGTAGCGCCGGGCGCCCCGGGCGCCGTGGTCCGGTCCGTTCATCCCCGACATGCTCATGCCGAACTTGGATGCCAGCACGACGTCGTCCCGCCGGCCGCGTAGCGCGGCACCGAGCTGCTCCTCCGACCCGCCGTGCGGTTCGCCGTAGATGTCGGCGGTGTCGAAGAAGTTGATGCCGGCGTCGAGGGCCGCGTCGACCACGGCCCGGGTACCGGCGGCGTCGAGCTTGCGGCCGAAGTTGTTGCACCCGACTCCGACGACGGACACCACGAGCCCGGAGTCGCCCAACCGGCGATAGGTCATCTCAGTCACGAGATCAACCCTATGCCGCCGTGGTCCGCCCCGGACTCCGCACCGGAGTTCGCTCACCCGGCCAGGGGACCACCATTCAGGAAAACAATTCGACGACGATTCGCGTCTGTAAAACAGAATGAGACGCTGGCGCGTCGCGCGCGAACCTCGAAAACTGCTATATCGTGGGCGCGGAAATGGCGACCGTGGCAATAACCCCCGTGCCGTCCAGGTCGCCGCGCGAGGCGTCGAAAGGCGGGTTCACATGGCGGTGAACGGCCGGTTCGACCGGCCTGGCACGGAGATGTCCGTCGTCCCCGCCCAGGTCAGCCGGGAGAGCAACGCGCCGGTAGAGGTGACCGTCGTACTCCCCTGCTACAACGAACAGGCGCACGTACTGGCGGAGATCGAGCGCATCTGCGCGGCAATGGACGACAGCGGCCTGCATTACGAGCTACTCGCGATCGACGACGCCTCCACCGACGGCACGTTGGAGATCCTGCGCGAGGCGACCGCCCGGTTCCCCCGGCTCCGGCTGCTGGCGTTCCACCGCAACGGCGGTTCGGGCACCGCGCGCCGGATCGGTACGGAACAGGCCCGCGGCACCATCGTGGTGTGGACCGACGCGGACATGACCTACCCGAACGAGCGGATCCCGGAGTTCGTCCGGCTGCTGCTCCGGGACCCGCACGTCGACCAGGTCGTCGGCGCCCGCACCAGTGAGCAGGGCAGCCACAAGCTCCTCCGGGTACCGGCGAAGTGGCTCATCCGCAAGATCGCCGAACGGCTCGCCGGCACCCGCATCCCCGACCTCAACTCCGGGCTACGGGCCTTCCGCCGGGACGTGTCCCTGCCCTACCTGCGACTACTCCCGCCCGGCTTCTCCTGCGTCACCACCATCACGATGGCGTTCCTGCACAACCAGCACGACGTGCACTACCTGCCGATCGCCTACGCCCGCCGGTCGGGCTCGTCGAAGTTCCACTTCGTCCGGGACGCCTACCGCTACCTCCTGCAGGTGCTCCGGATGGTGATGTACTTCAACCCGCTCAAGGTGCTGATGCCACCGTCGCTGCTGCTGCTCACCGTCGGCTCCGGAAAGATCGTGTACGACCTGGTCGCGCATCCGGTCCGGATCGCCACCAACACCGTGCTGCTGCTCTGTGCCGGCCTGATCGTCGGCGCGGTGGCGCTGCTCGCCGACCTCATCGTGCGGTCCAGAATCGACTGGCCGCCCGGAAACCGCTCGTGAACGACGCGGTGTCGGCCGCCGCCGCGCTGCTCCGGGTCCGGGGCATCGGTCCCCGGGTCCGGAATTCGGTCGCCCGGGTTCGCCAGGTCGGGCCGGCACCGCCCGCCGGCCGTCCGGCGATGCCCGACGACAGTCCGTCCGGTCCAGACCCGCGCCGGGTCGATCGGCGGGATCCACGCCGGGTCGATCGGCAGGGCTGGGCCGGCGTCGCCGCGCTCACCGGTCTCGTCGCGCTGACCTGGCTCCCGCTGCTCGGTATGCCGTTCGGCGACGACCACCTGGGCCGGATCATCGGCCGGTACGCGCTGCACCTGCGGAACCTTCAGGAGCAGGGCATTCTCGGCTCGCACTTCGGTGCCGACTGGCTGCCGTACGCCTCGGCGCCGTACGCGCACCACCCCCCGCTGTTCAACCTCCTCACCGCGCTGACCGGCCTGCTGCCCGGCGACGGCGAGTACCAGGTGTGGCTGCCGGCGTACCTGCTGGCCCTGCTGATCATCCCGGCCGGCGCCGCACTTCTGCGCGGGCTCGGCCTGCGCTGGTCGGCCACCCTGCTGGCAGTCGGCCTGATGGTGGCCACGCCCTTCTACTGGGTCTACAGCCCGCTGATGTTCGACCTGGGACCGATCCTGGCCCTCTCCGCCCTGGTGGTACGGCTGCGTGCCCAACCCGATCCGGCCCGTCGGCTCGTGGTCGCGGCCTGCGTCGCCGCGCTGCTCACCACCCTGGTCTCCTGGCCCGGTGTCGGGTTCGCCGCCGTACTCGGGCTGTGGCTGCTTGCGGCACGCCGGGTCGACCGGGTGACGGTCCTGGTCGGAGCAAGCATGCTGGCCGGGGTCGTGATCAGCCTGGTCTTCGTCGTCGGGGTGACCGGGATGACCGTGCTCGGCGGGCAGGCCGAGCTGCGCAGCACCGGTGGCGGGTACACCGCGCGACAGTTCCTCCGCCGGCAGTGGCAGTACGCGTACGGCCTGCTGCCGGTCTGGTACATCGGCGCGCTGCCGATCGGTGCGGTCGTCGGGCTGCTGGACCGGCGTACCCGGGTCTACCTGGCAATGGCGGTCGCATTCACCGCCACCTGGATCCTCGGGCTGAGCAACGGTGCCTTCGTCCACTCGTACTGGTCCTATCCGGTCCTGGTGGTCGGACTCGTCGGGATGGGCGTGCTGCTGGACCGGTTCGTCGGGGCCGGGAGGTGGCTGGCGCGACGGCGGGTCCGGGTGACGGTGGCGGCGCTGGTCGGTACAGCGCTCGGGGCCTACCTCGGGGTGCTGGTCATCGGCCCGCCGCGGGACCGTCTGGTCGACGAACCGGCTCGGGCCGGCCGGCTCGTGGCCGGGCACCCACCTCCGGAGGGCCAGCGGTACGCCTGGGTCGCCGGCGCGGGCGTGACGAGTCCGCGCTGGCTCGCCTACTACTGGCGGCTGAAACCCCGGCTGCTCACCGCCACGACGCTGCGCACCGAACCGACCCGCCCGGAGGACCTGGTCCTGATCGACCTGCGCAAGCGACCCGGGTGGTTGCCCGAGTCGGCCGACACGCACGCCGTGGCGCGGGACGGACCCTACGCGCTCTTCCCGGTCGCCGTGCTCAGCAGTGCCGTCGGCTCCTGACCGAGCACTCCTGACCCGGTCCCGCCTGGCCAGCGAGCAACTGCCGACCGGGCGGGCGAGCAACTGCCGACCGGGCGGGCGAGCAACTGCCGACCGGGCGGGCGAGCAACTGCCGACCGGGCGGGCGAGCAACTGCCGACCGGGCGGGCGAGCAGCTACGGTCGGGTCGCGAGCGCGACGAGTCCCGGCCCGCGGTCCGGGCGCATCCGCTGCAGGGCGAGAAACGGTGAGACGGCCAGCCGGATCGCCTCGCCGGCCAGCGCCCCGCGCGGTTGCAGGATCCGCCCCGAGGTCGAGGTGCGCTCCTCCGCGGTCCCGCCATTCACGCGTTGCCCGCCGGTCGAGACGCGTTCCCCGCCGGTCGAGCCCGGCCCGGCCCGTGGTCGATCGGCGGGTCGATCGGCGCGGCGGCCCGCCCAGCGGTTCCGTACGGAGTCGAGCAGGTAGCCGAGCGGCCAGCCGTAGTGCACCACCCGTACGTCGGTGGCACCGGCGTCGAGCAGCCGCTGCCGCAACTGTCCGGCCGAGTACCGCCGGTAGTGCCCGACCAGGGTGTCCCAGGCGCCGAACCGCTCCGGGTCGGCGGGTACCGACAGCAGGAGGTGGCCACCGGGCCTGACCAGGGTCAGCCACTCCGCCAGCACCGGCAGGTCGTCGGCGATGTGCTCCAGCACCTCGAACGCGCAGACCAGGTCGTAGCCGCCGCCCGGGGGAAGCTGCCGGTGATCCCCGTTCAGCACCGTCCCGCCCAGCGGGGTGATCCGGGCGTGCGCGGTCTGGAAGCTGCGCGGGTCGGGCTCGGCCGCGGTGTAGTTTGCCAGCCGGGCCAGCCGGGTGCCGACGGAGCCGAGGCCGCAGCCGAGTTCCAGGATGGTCCCGGGCCGGCACTCCGCCACGATCCGGCGTACGACGTTCCAGCGCAGGGCCGCCCGGGGCGGCAGCGGCGGGTCGGCCGGCAACGCGGTCATCCGACCCACCAGACCGGGTCGGTCGTCAGGTCGCCGCCGGCCGCCATCGTTGCGCCGGACGGGGCTGCCAGGGGCGCGGGCGTGGCAGCGTCCGGGTGGACGGTGGCGCCGAGCCGGTGCCGGACCGGGGTCACCACGGCCGCCGGCCAGAAGTGTTCGACCGCCCGTCGCCGTGCGGCCCGCCGCAGCCGGGCGAGTCGGTCCGGGTCCGCGGCCAGTTCGCGCAGGGCGGTGGCGAGTGCGAACGGGTCGCCGGCCGGTACGAAGACGGCCGCGTCGCCGAGTGCCCGGCGCTGTGCTGCGGTGTCGGAGGTGACGATGGCGCAGCCGGCGGCGGCGCCCTGGTAGACCTTCGTCGGCACCACCCGGCCGGCCTTTGCCGTCTCGCCGAAGATGCCCAGCGACACGTGGTGTCCGGCCACCAGGGCGGGCAGCTCACCCGCCGGTATCCAGTCGTACCAGGTGACGCGCGGGTTGCCGGCGGCGGCCCGGCGGCAGGCGGGGTGTTCCTGTCCGGTGCCGACCACGGTCGCCTCGATCGAGTCGTCGGCGGCGAGCGCGGCCAGCGCGGCGCCCAGGGTCCGGGTGCCGTGCAGCGGGGTGAACAGCCCGACGAAGACCACCCGCAGTCGCCGCCGGCCGCCGCCGGCCGGTTCGCCGGTCCAGCGGTGCCGGGCGGTACGGGCTCCGGCGGCGAACCACTCCGCGCCGGCTCCGACCGGTACCACGACCCCCCGGTCCCGGTCCGGTGGAGGCAGTGTTTCGAGGTGCTCGGCGGTGTCCACCAGTACGACGTCGGCCCGGCGCAGCGCGGCGGCGTCGATCGCCCGCATCAGCCGTTCCCGGGCGCTGCCGGCGTCGCCGAGCCCTCGGTCCCGGGCCGTGCCGGCGGCCGACACGAGGTGGTCGAGCACGATCGGGGTACCCCGGAACAGCAGCCGGGCCAGGTGTACGTCGAAATGCCCGAGATAACCGACCAGTACGGCGTCGCCCGCGCCCTCTCCCGCACCGGTGGCTCGTCGGTGCCGGAGGGCCCGCACGACCAGCAGGGCCCAGCACCGGGTCAGCCTGCCGACGAGCAGCGGAAGCCGCCACGGCTGCCGGAGCAGGGCTATCCGGGCGGCGGTGTCCAGGTTCAACGGTTCGTTCAGCTCGGTCACGTCGTCGCCGGCTCCCCGCAGCCCTTCGACGAGTACGCCGACCCGGGGATGTCGCCGTACGTCGTAGCTGCCGAACACCACCCAGCGCACGAGCAGCAGCGTAACGTCGCGCACCCCACTCGGCACGCTCCGTCACATCACGGGCGCGTCGCGGAATCCGTCGACCCCGCCTGCCGGGACTGCCCGGGCACCGGGGGTCCGAGGGGTGGCGACTGCCGGGGTACCCGGCGGGCCAGCCGGCGGCCCGACCACCGCAGCGAGATCGCGACGGCCGGCAGGAGCAGGTCCACCAGGGTCAGCAGCAGCCGGGACAGCACCGTGGCGACCAGCGCGGCCGACCCGGCGACGGTCGGGCCGAGCAGCAGGGGCAGCGCCACCTCCCGGGGACCGACCCCGGCCGGGGCCACGGCCAGCAGAAACCCGACCGACCAGGAACCTGCGAAGGCACCGATCGCCCCGAACAGCAGGTCCGGGCCGCCCGCGCCGACGTCGGCCAGGAGCAGCCAGAGGTGCGTACCGTAGCCGAGCCAGGTCGCCAGTGACCAGCCCACGGCCCCGCCGATGCCGCGCAGGGACAGCGGCCGGGGCATCGGCTCGCGGCGGGCCAGCCGGAGCAGCACGGCGAGGATCCGGTTGACCAGTGCCGGCCAGAGCAGCAGCAGCGCGGGTGGGAGCGCCAGCAGGATCCACCAGTAGTCCGCGACGGCCCGCCGGCCCAGCACCGGCAGGGCGAGCGCGGTAAGCAGCAGGCCGGTGCCGAGGGTGACCAGCATCGCCAGTAACGACGCCGCCGCCGAGGCCCGCCCGGGCACCCCGTACGCCCGGCCGAGCCGGGCCTGGACCAGGATCGGCCAGACCTTGCCGGGCAGGTACTTCGCCAACTGCCCGACGAAGAAGATCCGTGCCGCGCAGCGCAGCGAGAGGTCGGCGCCGAAGTCCGCCAGGATGGCCCGCCAGGCCAGGCAGCCGCAGAGCCCGCCCGCGACGGCGGCCAGTCCGGCCAGCAGCACGCCGGGTACGGACAGTTCGCCGAGCACGGCCGGCACCTCGTCCCACCGCCTGGCGACCGACCAGCCGACAACGCCGATCAGGACCCCGGTCACCGCGGCCTGGGCTGTCCTGCGCACCAGACGCCACCTCACGGTTCCGGATGGCAGCACAACACGGACCATACTCGGCGTAGCGCCATCACCCCGGAGAGCCACGCTGCCCGTCGTCGGGCCACCCGGAAAGCCACCGCGGCACCACGGTGGAAGACGAACGGCGGCCTCGACCGCCCCTGCTCAGGCGACGTCCCAGACCGGTTCCGGCGTCTCGACCACCTCGCCGTCGCCGCGGAACAGCAGGAACCGGTCGAACGAGCGGGTGAACCAGCGGTCGTGGGTGACCGCCAGCACCGTCCCCTCGAACGCCCGCAGGCCCGCCTCCAGGGCTTCGGCCGAGGCGAGGTCCAGGTTGTCGGTCGGCTCGTCGAGCAACAGCAGGGTCGCGCCGGAGAGTTCAAGCAACAGCACAAGGAACCGCGCCTGCTGTCCACCGGAGAGCGTGCCGAACCGCTGGTCCCCCTGGCCGGCCAACTCGTACCTGTTCAGCGCCTTCATCGCGGCGTGCCGGTCCATCCCGGCCCGGTGGTCGTCACCCCGCCAGAGCGCCTCGACCAGGGTCTTGTCGAGCAGCTCCGGACGGTCGTGGGTCTGGGAGAAGTGGCCCGGCCTGACCCGGGCACCCAACCGGGCCATCCCGCCGTGCCGAACGGGGGCCAGGGCCAGGCCACCGTCTACCGGGCTGTTGGCCGGGTCCGGATCGGTGCCGCCCCGGGCGAGCAGGCGGAGGAAGTGCGACTTCCCGGTGCCGTTCGCGCCGAGTACGGCGACCCGGTCGCCGTACCAGACCTCCAGGTCGAACGGGAAGGTGAGGTCGTCCAGCTCGACCTGCTCGCAGACGATCGCCCGCTTGCCGGTACGCCCGCCGGTCAGTCGCATCCGGATGTCCTGGTCCTTCGGCGGTACGGGCGGTGGTCCGGCCTCCTCGAACTTGCGCAACCTGGTCTGCGCCGCCTGGTAGCGGGAGGCCATCCCGTCGTTGTACGCCGCCTTCTGCTTGTACATCAGCATCAGCTCGCGCAGCTTCTGATGCTCCTCGTCCCAGCGGCGGCGCTGCTCCTCCAGCCGGTCGTGCCGGGCGAGCCGGGCCTCGTGCCAACTGCCGAAACCACCCGGGTGCACCCAGGCGCTGCCGCCCTCCACCGCGACCACCCGGTCGGCGGTGCGGGCCAGCAACTCCCGGTCGTGCGAGACGTAGAGCACCGACTTCGCCGACTCCCGCAGCCGCCCCTCCAGCCAGCGTTTGCCCGGCACGTCGAGGAAGTTGTCCGGCTCGTCGAGCAGCAGCACCTCGTCGGCGCCGCGCAGCAGCAACTCCAGGGCGAACCGCTTCTGCTGCCCGCCGGAGAGGGTGCGTACCGGCCGGTCGCGGGTCTTCTCCCAGGGCAGCTCCAGCACGATCGTGGAGACGGTGTCGAAGAGCACCTCGGCGTCGTAGCCCCCGGCCTCGCCCCAGGCGGTCAGCGCCTCCGCGTACGCCAGTTGGGCCTTGCCGGCGGCGCTGCTGAACTTGCCGCGCACCTCGGCGGCATGCAGCGCCACCTCGGCCGCCGCCAGCCGCTCCCCCGCCGCGCGCACCCCGGGTGGCGAGAGCGAGAGTACGAGGTCGTGCAGCGTCGACTCGTCGCCGATCATGCCGATGAACTGACGCATCACGCCCAGCCCGCCGGCGCGGGCGATGGTTCCGGTCCGGGTGGGCAGGTCCCCGGCGACCATCTTCAGCAGGGTGGTCTTGCCGGCGCCGTTCGGCCCGACCAGGGCGACCTTGGCGCCCTCGCCCACCCGGAAGGAGACGTCGGCGAACAACTGCCGGCCATCCGGCAGGATGTGCCCGACTCCGGCGACGTCTACATAACCCACGTCGGCATCCTGCCCCAACCACCCCGCCCGACGACACCGGGTTTCGGCCCGCTGACACCGGGCTTCGGCCTGCTGGAACGGGTCCCGGCCCGCTGAACCGGCCCGGCCCGCCGGCCGCGCTCAGCGGGTGACCCGGAGCACCCGGTAACCCTTCTGGCTGGCGTGGCGCTCGACCCGCCAGCCGTCCTCGACGAGCCAGCGCTGGAGCGAGTCACCACCGAGATGCCGGGCCACCACCAGCCACGCCACGCCGTCCGGGGCCAACCGGGGCAGCCAGCGCCGCAGCATGCCGTGCAGCTCTGCCTTGCCGATCCGGATCGGCGGGTTGGACCACAGTTGGGTGAAGGTGAGGTCCTCCGGGACCTCGTCCGGCGCGGTGACGCGTACCCGGTCGGCCAGGCCGAGCCGCTGCGCGTTCTCGCTGGTGAGTTCACGCGCCCGGGCGTTGACGTCGACCGCCCAGACGGTGGCCTTACTCGCCCCGGTGGCGAGTACGCAGGTGATCGGCCCGTAACCACAGCCCAGGTCGAGCAGGGCTCCGCTGGTCTCCGCCCCGGGAAGTTCGGCCTTGCGCAGCAGTACTGCCGTGCCTGGATCGAGCCGGTCGGCGGAGAAGACTCCGGCCGAAGAGGTCAGCGAGTAGTCGTACCCCTCGACGGAGAACGCCACCGTACGCCGATCGGCGCTGGTCGCGGGCTCGGTGCTGAAATAGTGGTCGCCGGTCACGCCACGCATTGTCGCCTACCGCGTGGCCGCTCTGCCCGCTGGCCGTATCCCCGGGCCCCGCCCAGGCTCGGGCAAATACCTACTCTCTCATCAAGTGTGACTCATCGGCGGCGGCGCGCCGATCCGCATTTCCGTTACCCTGTGCGACATGGCTTATGGGCGTGGACCTCGACCGGGCGGTGGATCGCCACGCTCCCGACGAGATCCCGCCGACCAGCCTCCGGTCGAGCCGGATCCGGCGGCCGGTCCCCCGCCGGGCCGGGCCGTCCGGCGGCGTTCCGGACCGGACCGGACCGACGGGCTACCGGCGTCCTCCCGCTTCCGTCCGTCCACTCCGGAGAACCCGGGCCCGCGTTCTTCCCACGGCTGGCCGGAGGAGGGGGCGGCACGGCCGGCGGACCGTCCAGGTCGGTCGGCGGCGGCGCCAGACCGCCCCATCGGCCCCTTCGGCGGCCCTCCGGACGCCTTCGGTGGCCCCTCCGACGTGCCGGGCCGGTACCCGGACGCAGCGACCAGCCGGCAGCCCGACACACCGAGCCGACACCCGAACGGACCGACCAGCCGGCACCCGGACAGGCCCGGCGGCCAGTACCCGGCCGGACCTCCCGGCCAGTACCCGGCCGGACCTGCCGGCAGACACTCGGACGGCCCCACCGGCCGGTACCCGGAGGGTGCGCCCCGAGGACGTACGCCGGACGGCATCGCGGGTCCGGTGGAGCCCTCCGGTCGACCCCGTCGGGCTCGGCACGGCGCGCCCGGACCCGACGGCCCCGGCGCGGCTGCCGCTGCCGGCTATCCGCCGGTACGCGAGCCGCTCCCCGACCCACTCGGCGCGCCCGGCGGCCAGCCTCGCGACCGGCTGTCGTCGGCTCGTCCCGGTCACGATCGTCCGCCCCCGGCTGCGCCGGCCCACGGTGCGGGTGGCGGGCGCCACCTGATCACCCCCGAGGACGGACTCCCGGCCGGCGGTCGATCGTCCCCGAGTGGCGCCCGGCCGGCCACCGGCGGCCCACCCGGCCCTCGGGACCGGATGGCCCCCGGCGGCAGGCCGGTTCCCGGCACCCGGATGCCCTCCGACGAGCTGTCCGGCGCCGGCGGCAGGCCGGGTCCGGTCGGTCGCCCGCCCCGGACGGCTGGCCGCGGTGTCCCAGTCGGACCGGTCCCCTCCGATGCCGACTCGTTCGGGCCGCCCCGCCCCGCGTCGGGCCCGGCCGCGGGCGGGAGTACGGATTCGCCGGAGCGTCCCCACGGTGGTCGACGGCCCGGGGCAGGTTCGGCCCCGTCCCGTCCGCGTCCCCAGCCCGACCCCGTTCCCGGGCCGGACGTTCCGTACCGACCGGGCGCCGGGGAGGACCCGCTCGCCGGGCCACGCCCTGCACCGGTACCACGTCAGCGACGCGCTCCCTCGGCCGACCGGGAGCCGCTCCGGCCCGGCCGTCCCGACCTCGCCGGGCCGCCCGCCGGACGGCGCAGGTCCGCCGACCTGCCGGCCGACGGTCCGGTGGACCGTCGCGGTGACCGGGCGGGTACCGTCGGCTCCCCCCGTTCCGGTCCGCCACCCCCCGGGGGTACGCCGACGGGGCTGCCGCGCCCCCGACCAGGAGACCCTGGGCCGGTTGCCGGCACCCGGCCCGACCTGCGGCCAGGTGGCCCGGCGCAGGCCGGTCCACCGCCCCCGCGTCGATCCAGGCACGCCGGCGACCCGCCCGGCTCACCCGCCGGACCCCGCACCGCCCCGCCATCTGACCGGGTCCCGGGCTCGCCGGCAGGCCCGCGCTCGGCGCCACCCGGCGCCGCACGGCGGGACCGGGCGCCGGGCTCACCCGCCGGACCGCGCTCGGCGCCACCCGGCGCCGCACCGCTGGACCGGGCGCCAGGCTCACCCGCCGGACCGCGCCTCGGTCCGGACGGCGCAGCACGATCAGCCGCAGTTCCCCGTCCGGGTCCGCCGTATGACCGGGCCCCGGCGGAACCGGCCGGTGACAGGTCGGGGCCGCCGGCACCGGGTGGGCGTACCGGACCGGTGGCCGAGGGCTCCCCGGTCGCTCCGACGCGTACGCAGGGGCCATCCCGTACGCCGGAGCCGCGGCGGGTGCCCAAGCCGGCAGCGGTCGCACCGCCCGGTTCCGCTCCGGCGCCGGCTCGGGCTCCGGGGAGCACCCCGGGCAGGCCCGCCGCCGGCTCCTCGGTCGCCACCGTGTCGTCGACGTCCGGCGAGACGGACGCACCGCTACGCCGTTCCCAGCGGACCTGGCAGTTGGTCGTCGGTTCGCTCGGCGTGCTGCTCCTGCTCGGCATCTGCGGGCTCAGTTCCTACTTCTTCATGGTCGACGACCCGGTCGGCCGGGACTCCCGGGCGGCCGACGGGACCGGCGCCGGCGCCAGCCCCCGGGACATCAGCTCCCGCACCGCCGACCCGGCTCCGCTGACCGTCAAGGAGGTCTTCCCGGACGGCAAACAGGTGCTGGTCGATCCCGAGCAGTCGGCGTACGAGCTGCTCAAGACCCAGGCGGCAGAGGACTGCGGGCTCGCCGCCGACGGCCAGATCGAGGTGGTGCTGCAGGACGCGGGGTGCAGTCAGTTCGTCCGAGGCACCGTACGCTCCCCCACCGGCCTCTACGTCGCGACCGCCGGGATCGTGAACCTGGCGGACGAGGCGGGGGCGACCTCGGCACGCGAGAAGATCAAGCCGATCGTGGACGGCCGGAAGGGGCGTTTCCTGGGCCTCGCCGCCGGCAGCGGCACCGAGCCCGTCACGGCCGCCTCGGCCCAGGCCGGCTGGCACGTCCGCGGCCACTTCCTGATCTACTGTGTCGTCGCCAAGAGCGACGGCAAGATCATCGGCGAGGACGACCTGTTCGCCCGACAGATCCTCTCCGACATGATCGAGGTGTACCTGCGCGGGAAGGTGCTCGACCAGCGGATCGTCGCCGCCCCGACCGGAGCGCCGAACCCGGTGCAGTCCGACTGAACCTTTTTCAACCTCCCCTTGCGGTCCGTCGGAGCGCAAGGTCGGACGCGATGTGTGAGCGCCGCGCGGTTCAGGTTGAAAAAGGTTCACTGACCACCGGCCACCGCCGCGACGGCGCCGGATCCGGCGGCGGCCTTCAGGCCGAGGCGGTGATCCGGAGCCGGCGGGTACGCAGCGCCCGGCTGGCGTATTCGGCGGGGTCCTCGGGGTAGCCGACCGCGACCAGCGTCAACCCGTACGGCGGTGCCACGCTCACCTCGCTGGCCCGCTCCCGCCGCCGGAGCAGGCCACCCGGCCAGTCGACCGGACGGCGCCCGTCCCCGGCCACCAGCATCGCCCCGACCAGACTGCGCACCATCGACTGGCAGAACGCGTCGGCCTGCACCGTGGCCACCAGCACACCGTCCGGATCCCGCCGCCAGTCCAGCCGGGTCAGTTCCCGCACCGTCGTGGCGTTCTCCTTGCGCCGGCAGTACGCCGCGAAGTCGTGCTCGCCGACCAACCCGGCGGCGGCCTGGTTCAGCGCCGCCAGGTCGAGCGGGCGCGGCCAGGCGAGCACCTCGTGCCGGCGCAACGGCTCGGCACCGTACGGGGCGTCGGTGACCCGGTACTCGTAGCGCCGGAAGGTGGCCGAGAACCGGGCGTCGAACTCGGCCGGCACCTCGGCGACGGCCCGGACCCGGACGTCGGGTGGCAGCACCCCGGCGAGCCGGCGCAGCAGCGTCTCCGCCCACTGCCGCCACACCGCGCCCGGCAGGTCGAGATGGCAGACCTGCCCGCTGGCGTGCACACCGGCGTCGGTGCGCCCCGCCACGGTCAGCCCACGCACCCGATCCGGCCCGACGATCCGGGTCAGCGCCTCGACCAGCACCCCGGCGACGGTACGCCGGCCGGGCTGGACGGCCCATCCGGAGAAGTCACCGCCGTCGTAGGCGACGTCCAGGCGTACCCGGGTCTGCTCCTCATCCACCTCGCGCTCCACGGCCAGCTCCAGACATGCCACGGCCCGACACCCCCGCGGGGATGCCGGGCCCGGCGTCGTTCCTCGGTCCTACTTGTTGTCCGCCTCGTCGGTGTCCGCCCGGGCCCCATCGGTGTCGCCGGAGCGCGACTCCGGCGACTCGGCGTCCTGGTCGCCGTCGGATGACGAGGCACGCGGGGTCTCCTCGTCCGGGGCGAGCGCCTCGACCTTGTCCTGCTGCGCCGCCTTGCGGGCGGCGGTCTTCTTCGCCGGCGCCGCCGGAGCCTCGACCAGCTCCTCGACCAGCTCGATGATGGCCATCGGCGCGTTGTCCCCCTTGCGCGGGACGGTCTTCACGATCCGGGTGTAGCCACCGTTGCGGTTGGCGAACCGGGGAGCGATCTGGTCGAACAGGGTGAAGACCACGTCCTTGTCCCGTACGACGGTCAGCACCCGCCGGCGGGATGCCAGGTCTCCCCGCTTGGCCTTGGTGATGAGCTGCTCCGCGAGCGGACGGAGCCGCTTGGCCTTCGTCTGGGTGGTCGTGATGCGGCCGTGCTCGAACAGCGCGGTGGCCAGGTTGGCCAGGATCATCCGCTCGTGCGCGGGGCTACCGCCGAGGCGGGGGCCCTTGCTGGGCGTGGGCATTCTTGGTGCTCCTCAATAGTGGGTGGCCGGATCTCCAGTGGGTGGCCGGATCTCCGGCTAGCCCCGGACTAAAGCTGCTCGGTCTCGCGGTAGTCGTCGGTGTCGTAGTCGGCCTCGCCGAAGGAGTCGACGACGTGCGCCGGGTCGAAGTTGGGCGCCGAGTCCTTCAGCCCCAGCCCCATGCCGGCGAGCTTCATCTTGACCTCGTCGATCGACTTCTGCCCGAAGTTCCGGATGTCGAGCAGATCGGCCTCGGTGCGTCCGATGAGCTCGCCAACCGTGTTGATGCCCTCGCGCTTGAGGCAGTTGTAGGACCGGACGGTGAGGTCCAGTTCCTCGATCGGCAGCGCCAGGTCGGCGGCGAGCTGCGCATCCTGCGGCGACGGGCCGATGTCGATGCCCTCGGCGCTCTCGTCCAGCTCCCGGGCCAGCCCGAAGAGCTCGACCAGCGTGGAGCCGGCGGAGGCGAGCGCGGTACGCGGCCCGATCGAGGCCTTGGTCTCGACGTCGATGATCAGCCGGTCGAAGTCGGTACGCTGCTCGACCCGGGTCGCCTCGACCCGGTACGTCACCTTCAGCACCGGCGAGTAGATCGAGTCGACCGGAATCCGGCCGATCTCGGCACCGGCCTGCTTGTTCTGCGCGGCGGTGACGTAGCCGCGGCCCCGCTCGACGGTCAGTTCCATGTCGAGCCGGCCCTTGCCGTTGAGCGTGGCGAGCTTGAGGTCGGCGTTGTGCACGGAGACACCGGCCGGGGGCTGGATGTCACCGGCCGTGACGTCACCGGGGCCCTGCTTGCGCAGGTACATGCTGACCGGCTCGTCGTGGTCGGAGCTGACGCAGAGCTCCTTCACGTTCATGACGAGCTCGACCACGTCCTCCTTGACCCCCGGGATGGTGGTGAACTCGTGCAGTACGCCGTCGACCTTGATCGAGGTGACCGCCGCGCCCGGAATGGAGGAGAGCAGGGTCCGCCGGAGCGAGTTGCCCAGGGTGTACCCGAAACCCGGCTCGAGCGGCTCGATGGTGAACCGGGACCGGGTCTCGTTGATCGACTCCTCGGTGAGGGTCGGCCGCTGGGTGATGAGCATGTTGTTTCCTTTTCGTTCGGGGCACCCGCTATTTGATGCCCAAACTCATGTCCGGCGCTCCGCGCCGCTGCCGGCGGAAGGCCGGGCAGTCGGCGCGGAGACGCCAGGAACCGCTACTTCGAGTAGAGCTCGACGATCAGCTGCTCCTGGACCTGGGTGTCGATGACGCCCCGGGCCGGAAGCGAGTGGACCAGCACCTTCATCTGGCTGGGGATCGCCTCCAGCCAGGCCGGCACCGTCTTCGAGCCGGCCTCGGCCTGCGCCACGATGAACGGCGTCAGCTCCTTGGACTTGGCCCGGACCTCGACGATGTCGTGCTCCTTCACCCGGTACGACGGGATGTCGACCTTGCGGCCGTTCACCGTCAGGTGACCGTGCTTGACGAGCTGCCGCGCGTGGTCGCGCGACTTCGCCAGGCCGGCCCGGTAGACCACGTTGTCGAGGCGCGACTCGAGGATCTGCAGGAGGATCTCGCCGGTCTTGCCACTCTTGGCGACGGCCTCCTCGTAGTACCCCCGGAACTGCTTCTCCAGCACGCCGTAGACCCGGCGGGCCTTCTGCTTCTCACGGAGCTGGATCAGGTACTCCGTCTCCTTGGTACGGCCCCGGCCGTGCTGCCCGGGCGGGAACGGCCGGGACTCGAACGGGCACTTCGGGCCATCGCACTTGCTGCCCTTGAGGAACAGCTTCATCTTCTCCCGACGGCAACGGCGGCAGTCGGCACCGGTGTAACGAGCCATGTTCTTCGTCTACCTCTCAGACCCGACGACGCTTCGGCGGACGGCACCCGTTGTGCGGCTGTGGCGTGACGTCGGCGATCTGGCCGACCTCAAGGCCGACGGCCTGCAGCGAACGGATGGCGGTCTCCCGGCCGGAGCCGGGGCCCTTGACGAACACGTCGACCTTGCGCATGCCGTGCTCCATGGCCCGACGCGCGGCGGCCTCGGCGGCCAGCTGCGCGGCGAACGGAGTCGACTTGCGGGAACCCTTGAAGCCCACCTGGCCGGCGGAGGCCCAGGAGATGACGGCACCGGTCGGGTCCGTGATGGAGACGATGGTGTTGTTGAACGTGCTCTTGATATGCGCCTGCCCGTGGGCGACGTTCTTGCGTTCCTTGCGCCGGACCTTCTTGACGGCGGCCCCGGCGCGAGCCTTCGGTGGCATAAGTCTGTGCGCTCCTAGTTGACTTTCCCGGAACGGATCCCGGCCCTGCCGAGCAGGGCCGGCCGGTCACCGGACAACTCTTCGGTTCGGGTTGGAGTCCCGGCCTACCTCGACGGGCACCGACCCGGATTCCGATTGAGTCCTACTTCTTGCCGGGCTTCTTCTTGCCGGCGACGGTCCGCTTCGGGCCCTTCCGGGTCCGGGCGTTGGTACGGGTCCGCTGGCCACGGACGGGCAGACCCCGGCGGTGCCGGATGCCCGCGTAGCAGCCGATCTCGACCTTGCGGCGGATGTCAGCGGCGACCTCGCGGCGCAGGTCGCCCTCTACCTTGTAGTTGGCCTCGATGTGGTTCCGGAGCTGGACCAGCTCCTCGTCCGTGAGGTCCTTGGCGCGCTTGTCCGGGGAGATGCCGGTGGCGGCGAGCGTCTCGACCGCGCGGGTCCGACCGACCCCGAAAATGTAGGTGAGCGCGATCTCCAGCCGCTTCTCGCGGGGGAGATCGACGCCGACTAGCCGTGCCATGTGCGGGCGTACTCCTCAGGTTACTTCGCGGAGGTCTGGACCCGCCCCACCCCGCCTGCCCAAAACCTGCGGGCCCCGGCCTCCGACCGGGGGTGGGCCACGACTGCGCTATCGCTGGGCGATCTCGCCGCTCGCGGCTGGGACGAGCTTGTGTTGTTGTACGGGATCTGCGGCCCGGACCCACCGTCGACGCCGCCGGCACGTCACCGGCCGGCGGTCGCGATCAGCCCTGGCGCTGCTTGTGGCGCGGGTCGGTGCAGATGACCATGACCCGGCCGTGCCGGCGGATCACCCGGCACTTGTTGCAGATCCGCTTGACGCTCGGCTTGACCTTCACGGTTGCCTTACTTCCCATCTGTGCCCGGCAGCGCGCTGACGCCGTCGAGTCTTGAGGACGGACACGGACACCCGGCCGTCGTCAGGCAGTTCACGAACCCCGGACCGACACCCGGCCCGGCGACGTTCACTTGTAGCGGTAGACGATGCGCCCTCGGGTCAGGTCGTACGGCGAAAGCTCGACGACGACCCGGTCCTCGGGCAGGATGCGGATGTAGTGCTGCCGCATCTTGCCGCTGATGTGAGCCAGCACCTTGTGGCCGTTGGCGAGTTCCACCCGGAACATGGCGTTCGGGAGTGGCTCGATCACTCGACCCTCGATCTCGATGGCTCCGTCTTTTTTCGGCATGTCCTCCGCTGTCCTGACGTCGGTTACTCCGGACGGCTCACAACGCCTTTCCCGGACGGAGAATCATCCGAGCCAGCCGCGGCTCCGGCCCCACCGAAGCGCGGGTGGGCATGCCGGAGTGGACGCTGTGCGCCGATCAGCCAGTGTACGCGCGCCCGCACGCCAGCGCCAACCCGGGGACTCCCGGGCCGTCGGATCGGACGAAGGCGACTATATCAGGCGAGTTCCTCCTGGCCGCCCTGCTCGTCCAGGCGGCGTTTCCGCTCCGCTGTCCGGGCTCGCTTCTCGATCTTCGCCTGTCGCTTCGCCGCCTGCTCGGCGGCCCAGCGCTGCGGCTCCCCCTTCGCCAACCCGGTGACGGTACGGAGCAGCAGCATCGCGCCCAGCGGCCCCGCCACCCAACCCGGCCAGAAGTAGAGCAGGTCGGCCGAGAGCGCCGAGGTGACCGCCCAGATGGTGACCACGACGCCGACCAGGCCGAGGTAGCCCTCCCAGGTCTCGACCAGCCAGGCCCGGGTGGCGCCCGGATAGCGAACGGCGGGTTCGGCACGGAACACCGGCGGCTCCGGGGCACCGGCCGGCACCAGTCCGGCCTGGTCGACCGGCACCGTACCCGGCAGGTCGGTGAGCAGCCCGTCGAGGTCCCCGTACGTCTTGGCCGCGTACGCCCGCTGGAGCCGATCATCGTATTCGCCCAGATCGAGCCGTCCCTCGTTCAGGGCCTGCCGGAGCTGATCGGCCACGGCCGCGCGATCGGAGTCCGCCGCACGCATCTGGTCCCGCCGGTCCATGCTACGAGGATGCCACTACGGAGCCAGCCCGCCCAACGAGGCCGGCGGGCCGAGCCGGCCGGGGCCATCGGGGTTACAGTCGATCACCGGGTCGCAGCGGACCGTCAACCGAAGGAGGACCGGGCGGGTTCTCGGCCGGTCACCAGGTCGCCGAGCCGGGCCCGACCGCCGTCCGGCGCGGTCAGCACCCAGACGCCGTCGTCCAGCAGCGCCATAGTGTGCTCGACGTGGGCCGCGATCGACCCGTCGCGGGTGATCACCGTCCAGCCATCGTCCAGCTCGACCGTCCGGGGGGAGCCCAGGGTGACCATCGGCTCGATCGCCAGCGCCATCCCCGGCACCAACCGGGGGCCGCGACCTGGCCGGCCATGGTTGAGCACGTGCGGGTCCTGGTGCATCTCGGTGCCGATGCCGTGCCCGCCGTACCCCTCGACGATGCCGTACCGGCCACCGGCCCGGACCGCGCGCTCCACCGCGTACGAGATGTCGGTCAGCCGGCCGCGACCGCTGAGCATGCCGCGCGCCGCGGCCCGGATTCCCGCCCACATCGCGTCCTCGGCGACCTCGGCCATGCGGTGCAGCTCCGGACGGACCTCGCCGACCGCGACGGTGATCGCGGCGTCGCCGTGCCAGCCGTCGAGGATGGCGCCGCAGTCGATCGAGATCAGGTCACCGTCCCGGAGCACCTGGGCCGAGGCCGGGATGGCGTGCACGATCTGCTCGTTGACCGAGGAACAGATCGACGCCGGATAGCCGTGGTAGCCCTTGAACGAGGGGACGCCGCCAGCCTCCCGAATCACCGACTCGGCGATCGCGTCGAGGTCGGCGGTGGAGACACCGGGGGCGACCGCCACCCGCATCCGCTCCAGGGCCGCCGCGACGACGAGCCCGGCCCTGCGCATCAGCTCGATCTGCTCCGGGGTCTTCAGCTGGATGTCCAGCTGGGGACGGCGCATGGTACCCAGCCTATCCGCCGTAGGACCGCAGGGCGTCGATAGCCCGGACGGTGACGTCCTCCACCGGCCCGGTGGCGTCGATGCCGACGAGCTTGCCCTGTGCGCCGTAGTAGTCGATCAGCGGTGCGGTCTTGTTGGCGTACTCGCGCAGCCGCTCGGCGATCGTCTCGGCCTTGTCGTCGTCCCGCTGGAACAGCTCGCCGCCGCACCGGTCACAGATGCCCGCCACCGAGGGGGCGTCGAACTCGATGTGCCAGACCTTTGCACAGCCCCGGCAGGTACGCCGGCCGGAGAGCCGCCGGATCACCTCGTCGTCGTCGACGACCAGTTCCATGACCAGGTCCAGCGCGGTGCCGAGATCAGCCAGCAGCTTGTCCAGCGCCGCCGCCTGCGGGGTGGTCCGAGGGAATCCGTCGAGCAGGAAACCCTCGGACGCGTCCGGGCTGGCGAGCCGGTCCCGGACCATGTTGATGGTCACTTCGTCGGGCACCAGCTTGCCGGCGTCCATGTAACGCTTGGCCTCGACTCCGAGGGGGGTGCCCTGCGAGACGTTGGCCCGGAAGATTTCCCCCGTCGAAATCTTGGGCACAGCGAGGTGGGCGGCGATGAACTCGGCCTGGGTCCCCTTGCCCGCCCCGGGGGGACCGACCAGAACGAGTCGCATCTACCGCAGGAACCCTTCGTAGTTCCGCTGCATGAGCTGGCTCTCGATCTGCTTCACGGTCTCCAGCCCGACACCGACCATGATCAGTACGGCGACGCCACCGAACGGGAAGTTCTGGTACTGCTGGCTGTCCAGCCAGATGAAGAAGAAGTTCGGCAGGATGGAGATCAGACCCAGGTAGAGGGCACCGGGGAGGGTGATCCGGCTCAGGATGAAGTCCAGGTAGTCGGCCGTCGGCTTGCCGGGCCGGATGCCGGGGACGAACCCGCCGTACTTCTTCATGTTGTCCGCGACCTCGGTCGGGTTGAACGTGATCGAGACGTAGAAGTACGTGAAGAAGATGATCAGCAGGAAGTACACGCTGATGTAGGTCGGGCTGTCCGGCTGCACCAGGTGGTTCTGCACCCAGGTCTGCCAGTCGTTCAGGTTGTTCTGGTCGAAGAACTGGAGCAGCAGCGAAGGTAGGTACAGCAGCGACGAGGCGAAGATGACCGGAATCACACCCGCCTGGTTCACCTTCAGCGGGATGTAGGTGGAGGTGCCGCCGTACATCCGCCGGCCGATCATGCGCTTGGCGTACTGCACCGGGATGCGGCGCTGGGCCTGCTCGATGAAGACGACCGCGGTGATGACGACCAGGACCAGGACCAGGACCAGCCCGAACATCCCCCAGCCCTTGTTGTTCTTGATGGTCCAGCCTTCGCTGGGCAGCCGGGCCGCGATCGAGGTGAAGATCAGCACCGACATGCCGTTGCCGACGCCCCGGTCGGTGATCAGCTCGCCGAGCCACATCACCACGCCGGTGCCGGCGGTCATCGTGGTCACCAGGATGGAGACGGTCAGCCAGTTCGGCAGGCCGGTGCCCTCCGGAATGATCGGGAACTCCTGGCACATCCCGTTGAAGAGCTGACCGGAGCGGGCCAGCGCCACGAAGGCCGAGGCCTGCAGGACACCCAGACCGAGGGTCAGGTAACGGGTGTACTGCGTGATCTTCGCTTGACCTGCCTGGCCCTCCTTGCGGAGCTGCTCCAGCCGCGGGATGACGACGGCGAGCAGCTGCAGGATGATCGAGGCGGTGATGTAGGGCATGATGCCCAGCGCGAAGACCGACAGCGACAGCAGCGCGCCGCCGGAGAAGAGGTTGAGCAGGTTGAAGACACCGTTGCCTTCGCCCGACTCCATGGTCTGGATGCACTTCTGCACGTTGCCGTAGGAGACGCCCGGGCTGGGCAGCGTCGCGCCGAGCCGGTAGACCGCGATGATGCCTACTGTGAACAGCAGCTTCTTGCGCAGGTCAGGCGTGCGGAACGCACTGAGAAAGGCGGAGAGCAACTTCTTCCTCCTGCGCGAGGCGGCCGCCGATGGTGCATGGCGGGACGGGGTGGTTGTCGGGCGATCGACCCGAACCCATAGCTGGGATCGGACTCTAACAGTCCGGAGCGCTCTCGGGCAGATCCACCCGGAGAACATTCACCGCTTACGATGTTAACGGGGGGATTGGCCCGTTAGTAAGCCGGGCGCCCGCCAGTTGCGCTGAACGGGCGAGCGCCTCGACCACGACGTCCTACAGCTCCGTCACCGAGCCGCCGGCAGCGGTGATCTTCTCCTTGGCCGACGCGCTGAACGCGTGCGCCGACACCTGGAGGGCGACCCCGCCCAGCTCCCCGGTACCGAGAACCTTCACCGGCTGCCCCTTGCGGACGGCGCCGGCCTGGACCAGCTCCTGCGGACCGACCTGGCCGCCCTCCGGGAACAACTCGGCGAGCCGGTCCAGGTTGACCACCTGGAACACGACCTTGAACTTGTTCTTGAAGCCCTTCAGCTTCGGCAGCCGCATGTGGATGGGCATCTGCCCGCCCTCGAAGGCCGCCGAGATGTTCTTCCGGGCCTTGGAGCCCTTGGTACCGCGACCGGCGGTCTTCCCCTTCGAGCCCTCACCGCGACCCACCCGGGTCTTCTCGGTCTTGGCCCCGGGAGCCGGACGCAGGTGGTGGACCTTGATCGTCATTACTCGACCTCCTCGACCTTCACGAGGTGGCTCACGGTGAAGATCATGCCCCGAATCTCGGGGCGGTCCTCCTTGACCACCACGTCGTTGATCCGCTTGAGACCGAGCGACCGCAGCGACTCGCGCTGGTTGTGCTTGGTCCCAATGTTGGACCGGACCTGGGTCACCTTCAGGCGTGCCATCAGGCCGTCACCCCCGCCTGGGCCGCCAGCATGGCGGCCGGGGCGACGTCCTCGACCGGCAGGCCCCGACGCTTCGCGATCGCCTCCGGCGACTCCAGCCCCTTCAGGGCCGTCACCGTGGCGTGCACGATGTTGATCGGGTTCGACGAGCCGAGGCTCTTGGAGAGCACGTCGTGGATGCCCGCGCACTCCAGAACCGCTCGGACCGGCCCACCGGCGATGACACCCGTACCGGCACTGGCCGGCTTGAGCAGCACCACACCGGCGGCGTCCTCACCGGTCACCGGGTGCGGGATCGAGGAACCGATCCGCGGCACCTTGAAGAAGTGCTTCTTGGCCTCCTCGACGCCCTTGGCGATCGCCGCGGGCACCTCCTTGGCCTTTCCGTAACCCACGCCGACCGTGCCGTCGCCGTCGCCCACGACCACCAGGGCGGTGAAGCTGAAGCGACGACCGCCCTTCACGACCTTGGCAACCCGGTTGATGGCGACGACCCGCTCAAGGTGCGGCGTCTTCTCGGCGGGCGCGTTTCCGCGACCGCCCTCACGGCGGTTGTCGCGGCGACCACCCTCGTTGCCACCGGACCCGCCGCCACGGCGCTGTTGACCTGGCATCAGCAGCTTTCCTCTCTTCTCGTGACGGGGTTAGTTACGATCCTCGTCTGATTGCGCATCAAACGCCGTCAGAACTCGAGCCCGGCTTCGCGGGCCGCGTCGGCCAGCGCGGCGATCCGCCCCGCGTACTGGTTGCCACCACGGTCGAAGACGACCCTGGAGATCCCGGCCGCCTTGGCCCGCTCGGCGACGAGCGCGCCGACCTTGCCGGCCAGGGCGCTCTTGTCGCCCTCGGTACCCCGGATCGAGTCGTCCATGGTCGAGGCGTAGACCAGCGTGTGGCCCCGGCCGTCGTCCACGATCTGCGCGGTGATGTGCCGCAGCGAGCGGGTGACCACGAGTCGCGGCCGCTCGGCGGTGCCGACGACGGTCTTGCGCACCCGGAAGTGCCGACGCGCCCGCCCGACGGCGCGCTTGGCGGCGACCCCGCGGCGACGCTTGAGCAGTGTGGCGGTCACTTCTTACCTGCCTTTCTCCCGACCTCGCGGCCGGCGGACGACTTCGCCCCGGAACCGGCGGTCACTTCTTGCCCGCCTTTCCGGCCTTGCGGCGAATCACTTCGCCCTGGTACTTAACGCCCTTGCCCTTGTACGGCTCCGGCGGACGGATCTTCCGGATGTTCGAGGCCACCTCGCCGACCTGCTGCTTGTCGATGCCGGCCACGTGGAACAGGGTGGGCCGCTCGACGGTGAAGGTGATCCCGGGCGGGGCCTTCACCTGCACCGGGTGCGAGAACCCGAGCGCGAACTCCAGGTCGCTGCCCTTGGCGGTGACCCGGTAACCGGTGCCGGCGATCTCCAGGGTCTTGCGGTAGCCCTCGGTGACTCCGACGATCATGTTCGCCACCAGCGTACGGCTCAGGCCGTGCAGCTCCTTGGCCTCGCGCTCGTCGTTCGGCCGGTTGACGTGCAGCTGGCCGTCCTCGCCCCGCTCCACCGTGATCGGCGCGGCCAGGGTGTGCGACAGCTCGCCCTTCGGCCCCTTGACCTTGACGGTCGAGCCGTCGATGGTCACCTCGACGCCGGCCGGTACCGGGATCGACTTACGTCCAATACGCGACATTATCGATCGTTTCCTTCGTTCGCGACTGCGGGGCTCCGCTTCGCTGCGCTCCTCGCGCTCACGGCATGCCTCCGTTACCAGACGAAGGCGAGGACTTCCCCGCCAACGCTCCGCTTGCGAGCCTGCCGGTCGGTCAGCAGTCCCTGGGACGTCGAAATGATCGCCACGCCCAGTCCGCCGAGCACCCGCGGGAGCCCGTCCGACTTGGCGTACACCCGGAGGCCGGGCTTGGACACGCGCTTGATGCCGGCCAGGCTCCGCTCCCGGTTCTGGCCGTACTTAAGCTCGACGACCAGTCGCTTGCCGACGGCGCCCTCCTCGGGCTCCTCGACCGACCAGGTCGCGATGTAGCCCTCGGACTTGAGGACCTCGGCGATGTTCGCCTTGATCTTCGAGTAGGGCATCGTCACCCGGTCGTGGTACGCCTGGTTGGCGTTACGCAGACGCGTCAGCATGTCTGCGATCGGGTCGGTCATCGTCATGGATCTCGTCAGCCTTTCTCGCCGGGGTTCCCGGGGCACTGGCCCGGGCCTACGGCGTTGCGATCCTCGCCCCGGATATCGGTCGGGACGTGGCTGGGCCCAAAGCGGGTGGCGGTGCGGTCCTCGCTCCGCCACCCACGGATGGGGCGCAGGGTCACCAGGAAGCCTTCGACACGCCGGGCAGCTCACCGCGGTGCGCCATCTCCCGGATGCAGACCCGGCAGAGGCCGAACTTGCGGTAGACCGCCTTCGGCCGCCCGCAACGCTGGCAGCGGGTGTACGCGCGAACCGAGAACTTCGGCTTCGCGGCGGCCTTGAGGATCAGCGCCTTCTTCGCCATATCAGTCCTCAGTTCTCCTTGTTTCGATCCGTCACGGCTGCTCAGCTCTCCTTGAACGGGAAGCCGAGGAGCTTGAGCAGTGCCCGGCCCTCGTCGTCGGTCTTGGCGGTGGTCACCACCGTGATGTCCATGCCCCGCACGCGGTCGATCCGGTCCTGGTCGATCTCGTGGAACACCGACTGCTCGGTCAGGCCGAACGTGTAGTTGCCGTGTCCGTCGAGCTTGCGCCCGTCCAGACCGCGGAAGTCCCGGATCCGGGGCAGCGCGATCGAGAGCAGCCGGTCCAGGAACTCCCACATCCGGTCGCCGCGCAGGGTCACCTTGGCACCGATCGGCATGCCCTCGCGGAGCTTGAACTGCGCGATGGACTTGCGGGCCCGGCGGACCTGCGGCTTCTGGCCGGAGATGGTGGCCAGGTCGCGTACGGCGCCGTCGATCAACTTCGCGTCCCGGGCCGCCTCGCCGACACCCATGTTGACGACGATCTTGACCAGGCCGGGCACCTGCATCGGGTTGCCGTACTGGAACTGCTCACGGAGCTGTCCCGCGACCTCGTCGCGGTAGCGCTGCTTGAGCCGGGGCAGCGTCTTGGTCTCGGTTGCCGTCATCACAGGTCCTTACCGGTGCTACGCGCGATACGGACCTTCTGGCCGCCCTCGTCGATCCGGTACCCGACCCGCGTCGGGTTGCCGTCGGAGTCCACGACCATCACGTTCGAGACGTGGATCGCGGCCTCCTGCGTGACGATGCCACCGGTCTGCGCACCGCGCTGGGTGGTGCGGATGCGGGTGTGCTTCTTGACCCGGTTCACGCCCTCGACCAGGACCTTGTCCTGCCGCGGGTAGGCCGCGATGACCTTGCCCTTGGCACCCTTGTCCTTACCGGCGATGACGATGACCGTGTCGCCCTTCTTCACCTTCATGCCCGCGCCTCCCTCCGGTCGGCGCGCGCCTGAAGCTTGCACCTACTGCGCTTGCTGGTTCCCTCGCTGCGCTCGGTCACGGTTACAACACCTCCGGCGCGAGTGAGATGATCTTCATGAACCGCTTGTCCCGCAGCTCACGGCCAACCGGGCCAAAGATACGGGTACCTCGCGGGTCGCCACCATCCTTGATGATCACGGCCGCGTTCTCGTCGAATCGGATGTACGAGCCGTCCGGCCGCCGCTTCTCCTTCGCGGTGCGGACGATGACCGCCTTGACGACGTCGCCCTTCTTCACACCGGCTCCGGGAATGGCGTCCTTGACCGTGGCCACGATGACGTCGCCGATGCCCGCGTAGCGCCGACCGGAGCCACCGAGTACCCGGATGCACAGGATCTCCCGGGCGCCCGTGTTGTCGGCGACGCGCAGTCGCGACTCCTGCTGAATCACGTCTATCTCCTATGTCTGCCAGTTCTCAGCCGGCGGTTCATCCGGCCTGCCTTCGTCGACCGAAGTCCCGTGCCGGCTGAGCTTGGCGGAACCCTGAGCCTGCGGTACGGCTCTTACTTGGCCTTCTCGAGGATCTCCACAACCCGCCACCGCTTGGTGGCGGACAGCGGACGGGTCTCCATGAGCAGCACCCGGTCGCCCACACCACACGCGTTCTGCTCGTCGTGCGCCTTCAACTTGCTGGTGCGGCGCATGACCTTGCCGTACAGCGCGTGCTTGACCCGGTCCTCGACCTCGACGACCACGGTCTTCTCCATCTTGTCGCTGACCACGAGGCCCTCCCGGACCTTGCGCTGGGCCCGCGCCTTCGCAGTGCTGGTTTCCTCGCTCATGACTTCCCCTCGCTTCGCTCGGTGAAGTCACGAGGCTCCACCGCACTGAGCCTGATGATTCGCTCGCTGCGCTCGCTCATGATGCAGTCACCTCAGTCGGCGCGGCCGAAAGCCCAAGCTCACGCTCACGCATGATCGTGTAGATCCGGGCGATCTCCCGGCGGATGACCTGGAGCCGACGGTTGTTGTCCAGCTGACCGGTCGCCGCCTGGACGCGGAGGTTGAACAGCTCCGCCTTGGCCTCCCGGAGCCGGCTCACCAGCTCCTCCTCGGAGAGCTCACGCAGCTCGCTGGCCTTCACGCCCGCGGCCATCAGCTTTCACCCACTTCGCGCGTCACAATGCGGCACTTCATCGGGAGCTTGTGGATCGCGCGACGCATCGCCTCTCGCGCGATCTGCTCGTTGGGGAAGGACATCTCGAAGAGCACCCGCCCCGGCTTCACGTTGGCCACCCACCACTCGGGCGAACCCTTACCGGAACCCATCCGGGTCTCGGCCGGCTTCTTGGTCAGGGCCTGGTCCGGGAAGACCGTGATCCAGACCTTGCCGCCACGCTTGATGTGCCGGGTCATCGCGATACGGGCCGACTCGATCTGCCGGTTGGTCACGTACGCGGGCTCGAGCGCCTGGATTCCGAACTCGCCGAACACCACCCGGTTGCCGCCCTTCGACGCGCCGTGGCGGTCGGGGTGGTGCGGCTTGCGGAAGCCCTTCGGGGGCTTGCGCGGCATCAGCATCTGTCAGCCCTCCTGCGCTGAGCTGTCCGTTCCGGCGGAACCCGCCGGAGTCGCCGCGGCGGTAGCCGGCGCGGCGCTGTCGTTCGTCGCCTCGGCGGGCGGACCGGAGATCCCCGCGGCTGCCGCCCGGCCCGCGTCGGTGCCGCCCGGCGTGGTGCCGGAGGAACCGGAGCGGCCGCGACGCGGCCGATCGGGCCGGTCGCCACGCTCACGGCGTGGACGCGCCGGACCGGTCTCGGCCGGGGCCTCCCGACCGGGTACGGCGTCGCCCTTGTAGATCCAGACCTTCACGCCGATCCGGCCGAAGGTGGTCCGGGCCTCGAAGAAGCCGTACTCGATGTTGGCCCGCAGCGTGTGCAGCGGCACCCGACCCTCGCGGTAGAACTCGGTACGGCTCATCTCGGCGCCACCGAGCCGGCCGGAGACCTGCACCCGGATGCCCCGCACGATCGGGTTCTTCATCGCGGACTGCATGGCCTTGCGCATCGCCCGCCGGAAGCTGACCCGGCTGGAGAGCTGCTCGGCCACGCCCTGCGCGACGAGCTGCGCGTCCGACTCCGGGCTCTTCACCTCGAGGATGTTGAGCTGCACCTGCTTGCCGGTCAGCTTCTCCAGCTCGCCACGGATCCGGTCGGCCTCCGCACCCTTACGGCCGATGACGATGCCCGGCCGAGCGGTGTGGATGTCGACCCGGACCCGGTCCCGGGTCCGCTCGATGTCGACCTTGGAGATGCCGGCCCGCTCCAGGCCCTTGGACATCATCCGCCGGATCTTGACATCCTCGGCGATGTAGTCCTTGTAGAGCTTGTCCGCGTACCAGCGGGACTTCCAGTCGGTCGAGATGCCGAGCCGGAACCCGTGCGGGTGAACCTTCTGACCCATTACTCGGCACCCTCCGTCTTGCTCTGCGTCTGGCCGCCCTCGGTCGCCGGCTCGGTCGACTCGGTCGCCTTGGCCGGCTCGGTCGACTCGTTCGACTTGGCCGGCTCGGCCGACTTGGTCGCCTTGGCCGGAGCGGCCTTCTTCGCCGCGCCCCGCCCGGCCGGCGCCGACGGCGCGACGGACTCCACCACGATGGTGATGTGACAGGTCCGCTTGCGGATCCGGTACGCCCGGCCCTGCGCGCGCGGCTGGAACCGCTTCATCGTCGGGCCCTCGTCCACGAACGCCTCGCTGACGAGCAGCGCGTCGGGGTCCAGCCGCTCGTTGTTCTCCGCGTTGGCGATCGCGCTCGCGAGCACCTTGTACACCTGCTCACTCGCCGCCTGCGGCGCGAACTGCAGCACCGTGAGCGCCTCCTTCGCGGGCAGACCGCGGACGAGGTTGACCACCCGGCGCGCCTTGGTCGGCGAGATGCGCACGTGTCGCGCAACCGCCCGCGCGCCCGGAAGCACCGGAGCGTCGCCCTTTACTGGCATCGCTGAAACCCCTTGATCCTTTATCCGTGGTCGGCGCTCAGCGCCGGCGGCTCTTCCGGTCGTCCTTCTCGTGACCCTTGAACGTGCGGGTCAGCGCAAACTCACCGAGCTTGTGCCCGACCATCGCCTCGGTGATGAACACCGGGACGTGCTTGCGCCCGTCGTGCACGGCGATCGTGTGCCCGAGCATGTCCGGGATGATCGTCGAACGGCGCGACCAGGTCTTGATGACGTTCTTCGAGCCCTTCTCGTTCTGCGTCTCCACCTTCTTGAGCAGGTGGTCGTCGATGAACGGGCCCTTCTTCAGGCTGCGAGGCATGTCTACCTATCTCCCTTAGCCGCGCTTACGGGTGGCGTAGCGGCGGCGGACGATGAGGCGGTCGCTCGCCTTGCCCTTCTGCCGGGTACGACCCTCGGGCTTACCCTGCGGGTTCACCGGGTGACGACCACCGGAGGTCTTACCCTCACCACCACCGTGCGGGTGGTCGACCGGGTTCATCGCCACACCACGGACGGTCGGGCGGCGGCCCTTCCAGCGCATCCGGCCGGCCTTGCCCCAGTTGATGTTTGACTGGTCGGCGTTGCCGATCTCGCCGATGGTGGCCCGGCAACGCACGTCCACCCGCCGGATCTCACCGGAGGGCATCCGCAGCGTCGCGTACGCGCCCTCCCGGCCCAGCAGCTGGATGCCGACGCCGGCCGAGCGGGCCAGCTTGGCACCACCGCCGGGACGCAGCTCCACCGCGTGGATGCTGGAACCGACCGGAACGTTGCGCAGCGGCAGGTTGTTGCCCGGCTTGATGTCGGCGCCCGGACCGGACTCGACCCGGTCGCCCTGCTTCAGGTCCTTCGGCGCGAGAATGTACCGCTTCTCGCCGTCGGCGTAGTGCAGCAGCGCGATCCGCGCGGTGCGGTTCGGGTCGTACTCGATGTGCGCGACCTTCGCCGGCACGCCGTCCTTGTCGACCCGCTTGAAGTCGATCAGACGGTACTGCCGCTTGTGCCCGCCACCGTGGTGCCGCGTGGTGATCCGGCCGTGGGCGTTGCGTCCGCCCTTCTTCGGCAGCGGGACCACCAGCGACTTTTCCGGGGTCGACCGGGTGATCTCGGCGAAGTCGGCGACGCTGGAGCCACGCCGGCCCGGCGTCGTCGGCTTGTACTTACGGATAGCCATTGTCTATACCCCTCAGCTGACCGGGCCGCCGAAGGCCTCGATACGGTCACCGTCAGCCAGCTTCACCATCGCCCGCTTGGTGTTCTTGCGCTTGCCGTACCCGGTGCGGGTGCGCTTGCGCTTGCCCTCGCGGTTGAGGGTGTTCACCGTCAGGACGCGCACGTCGAAGATCTGCTGGATCGCGATCTTGATGGCGGTCTTGTTGGCGTCCGGGTGCACCAGGAAGGTGTACCAGTTCTTGTTCAGCTCGCTGTAGCTCTTCTCGGAGACGACCGGCGCGAAGATGATGTCCCGCGGGTCGGCGATGGTGCTCACTTGTCGCTCTCCTCACCCTGCGCCCCACCGCGGACACCCAGGAACTCGTCCAGGGCCTCCTTGGTGAAGATCACGTCGTCGGCCACCAGCACGTCGTACGTGTTGAGCTGGCCGGCCTCCAGCAGGTGCACCCTGGGCTCGTTGCGCAGCGAGAGCCAGTTCAGCTCGTCGGTGCTGCTGAGCACCACCAGCACCCGCTTGGCCTCGGTCGCCTTGCGCAGCGTGGCGAGGGCTGCCTTGGTCGACGGCTTGTCGCCGCTGACGAAGGCCTCGACCACGTGCACCTGACCGCCGCGGGCACGGTCCGAGAGGGCGCCCCGCAGCGCGGCGACCTTCATCTTCTTCGGGGTCCGCTGGCTGTAGTCGCGCGGGACCGGACCGTGCACGACGCCACCGCCGGCGAACTGCGGCGCCCGGATCGAACCCTGCCGGGCCCGACCGGTGCCCTTCTGCTTGTACGGCTTCTTGCCGCCGCCGGCGACCTCGCCACGGGTCTTGGTCTTGTGCGTGCCCTGCCGCGCGGCGGCGAGCTGAGCGACCACGACCTGGTGCATCAGCGGAATGTTCGCCTGCACGTCGAAGATCTCGGCGGGCAGCTCGACGGAGCCGCTCTTGGTGCCCTCGACGGTCAGCACGTCAACGGTGGTCACTGTGCTCGTCCTCCGTTCGCGACTGCGGGGCTCGCAAGCTCACTCCTCGCGCTCACTGTGCTCGTCCTCCGTTCGCGGCTGCGGGGCCCGCAAGCTCTACTCGCATCCCGGCGCGAGCGCGTGCCACGTGAGCCGCCTCGAAACGCTCGCTCCTCGCGCTCACTGGGCCGCACCGCCCTTCTTCGCGAAGACCTTCGCGGCCGAGCGGACCAGCACCAGCGCGCCCTTGGGGCCGGGGATGGCGCCGCGGACCAGCAGCAGGTTGTTCTCGGGGTCCACCGCCTGGATGGTGAGGTTCTGCACGGTGTAGCGCGCGCCACCCATCCGGCCGGCCATCCGGGTGCCCTTGAAGACGCGGCCCGGGGTCGCGCAGGCGCCGATCGAGCCGGGCGAGCGGTGCTTGCGCTCGACACCGTGACTGGCGCGCAGACCGTGGAAGCCGTGCCGCTTCATCGGACCGGCGAAGCCCTTGCCCTTGGTCCGGCCGGTCACGTCGATCGCCGTGCCCACGGGGAACGCGTCGACGCTGACCTCCTGGCCCAGCTCGTAGTCCGAAGCGTCGGTGGTGCGCAACTCGACGATGTGCCGGCGCGGCGCCACGTTGGCCTTGGCGTAGTGGCCGCTGACCGGCTTCTTGACCTTCCGGGGGTCGACCACGCCGTACGCCAGCTGGACCGCGGAGTAGCCGTCCTTCTCAGCGGTGCGGACCTGGGTGACGACACACGGTCCGGCCTGCACCACGGTCACCGGGACAACCTTGTTGTTGTCCCAGACCTGGGTCATGCCGAGCTTGGCGCCCAGGATGCCCTTCACTTGCCTGTCCATTAGTCCGGTCCCTACAGCTTGATCTCGATGTCGACGCCAGCCGGCAGGTCGAGGCGCATGAGCGAGTCGACCGTCTTGGGGGTCGGGTCGATGATGTCGATCAGACGCTTGTGCGTGCGCATCTCGAAGTGCTCACGCGAGTCCTTGTACTTGTGCGGCGAACGGATCACGCAGAAACGGTTGATCTCCGTGGGCAGCGGCACCGGGCCCGCGACCTGAGCCCCGGTACGCGTCACCGTCTCAACGATCTTGCGCGCCGAGGAGTCGACCACCTCGTGGTCGTACGCCTTGAGCCGGATGCGGATCTTCTGTCCCGCCATGGTGGCCTCTGTTCCTTCTCTTCGCCTTGTCCGTCCCGCCCGCTCCAGCGGAGCCGCTCTCCCGGAGGGGAGCGGGATGTTCCATGCCGGGCTCGGGCGCTGCCCAGTTCCCGTGCTTTCCGACCCCCGCGGTCGGGCGTGTCGCACCCCGAGGCCGGACTCCACTCCCGGAAAGTCCGAGGCGGTCCCACCCGTGCGGGAAATATCGGGGCGCCGAAGATAGATCAACTACCTCCGGACGCCCAGCAAGGGTGGTTGACTGCTGGGCAGCCAACCACCCCGCCGGTACGCAACCTGACCAGTATGCCGTACTACCGCACGGCAACGCTAATCGGGGTTACCTGAATTACTTTACGATCTTCGTGACGAACCCTGCGCCGACCGTCCGGCCACCCTCACGAATCGCGAACTTGAGGTTCTCCTCCATCGCGATCGGCTGGATGAGCTTGACCGACATCGTGGTGTTGTCACCCGGCATGACCATCTCGGTGCCCTCGGGCAGCGTGACGACGCCGGTAACGTCCGTGGTCCGGAAGTAGAACTGCGGACGGTAGTTCTGGAAGAACGGGGTGTGCCGGCCGCCCTCCTCCTTGGAGAGGATGTAGACGGTCGCCTCGAACTCCGTGTGCGGGGTGGTGGTGCCGGGCTTGACGACCACCATGCCGCGCTCGACGTCCTCGCGCTTGATGCCCCGGAGCAGCAGGCCGACGTTCTCGCCCGCGCGGGCCTCGTCGAGCAGCTTGCGGAACATTTCGATGCCGGTGCAGACCGTCTTCTGCGACTTCTCGCGGATACCGACGAGCTCCACCTCCTCGTTCGGCTTGAGCACGCCACGCTCGGCGCGGCCGGTGACCACGGTGCCCCGACCGGTGATCGTGAAGACGTCCTCGATCGGCATCAGGAACGGCTTGTCGGTCTCGCGCTCGGGCTGCGGGATCGCGGTGTCGACCGCGGTCATCAGCTCCAGGAGCCGCCCGGTCCACTCCGGGTCGCCCTCCAGGGCCTTCAGCGCCGAGACCCGCACGACCGGCAGGTCGTCGCCGGGGTACTCCTGCGACGAGAGCAGCTCGCGGACCTCGAGCTCGACGAGCTCCAGCAGCTCCTCGTCGTCCACCATGTCGCTCTTGTTCAGCGCCACGACGATGTACGGCACGCCGACCTGACGGGCCAGCAGCACGTGCTCGCGGGTCTGCGGCATCGGGCCGTCGGTCGCGGCCACCACCAGGATCGCGCCGTCCATCTGCGCGGCACCGGTGATCATGTTCTTGATGTAGTCAGCGTGACCGGGGCAGTCGACGTGTGCGTAGTGCCGCGCCTCGGTCTGGTACTCGACGTGCGAGATCGAGATCGTGATACCCCGCGCCTTCTCCTCCGGCGCGTTGTCGATCTGATCGAACGGCGTGTACGGGTTCAGTTCCGGGTACTGGTCGTGCAGGACCTTGGTGATGGCCGCCGTCAGCGTCGTCTTACCGTGGTCGATGTGACCAATGGTGCCGATGTTGACGTGCGGCTTAGTCCGCTCGAACTTCGCCTTCGCCACTGGTGTCCTCCTGTGGACTTCTTGGTTCGTACGCCCGGCACGCCATTCGGCGCTCAGGACTCTGTCGACAGCCTTTCCGACCGAGGTTCCCGGCCGGGAAGTCATGTGGGTCTTGCGGCGGTGAAACCTTCAGGCCCGGTCTAGCAGCCCGGCCCGTGGACGCCGCGGGCGAGATTACCCGCCCGCCGCGCTCGCGGTATCACCGGCCCGGCCCCGGATCAGTGCGCGTTTCCGCTCACTCACCCGTCGCCTTCGCGATGATCTCCTTCGCCACGCCCGCGGGGACCTCGGCGTAGGAGTCGAACTGCATGCTGTAGCTAGCCCGGCCCTGGGTCTTCGACCGCAGGTCGCCGACATAGCCGAACATCTCCGACAGCGGCACCAGAGCCCGGACGATGCGAGCGCCGCTGCGCTCCTCCATCGCCTGGATGATGCCTCGGCGGGAGTTGAGGTCGCCGATCACGTCGCCCATGTTCTCCTCGGGCGTGGTGACCTCGACGGACATCATCGGTTCGAGTAGTGCCGGGTCGGCCTTGCGGGCCGCCTCCTTGAGCACCATCGAGCCGGCGATCTTGAAGGCCATTTCCGAGGAGTCGACCTCGTGGTACTGACCGTCGAGCAGGGTCAGCTTCAGGCCCACCAGCGGGAAGCCGGCGAGGATGCCGTACTGCATGGCGTCCTGGGCACCGGCGTCCACCGAGGGGATGAACTCCTTCGGGATCCGCCCACCGGTGACCGCGTTCGCGAACTCGTACGTCGGCGAGTCGTTCTCCAGCGGCAGCGGTTCGAGGCTGACGATGACCCGGGCGTACTGCCCCGAACCACCGGTCTGCTTCTTGTGGGTGTACTCGATCTTCTCCACCTTGCGGCGGATGGTCTCCCGGTACGCCACCTGCGGCTTGCCGATGTTCGCCTCGACGTTGAACTCGCGGCGCATCCGGTCCACCAGGATGTCCAGGTGCAGCTCACCCATGCCGGAGATGACCGTCTGGCCGGTCTCCTCGTCGAGCTTCACCCGGAAGGTCGGGTCCTCCTCGGCGAGCCGCTGGATGGCGGTGCTCAGCTTCTCCTGGTCGGCCTTGGTCTTCGGCTCGATCGCGACCTCGATGACCGGCTCCGGGAAGGTCATCGACTCCAGGATGACCGGGTTGGCCGGGTCGCAGAGGGTGTCGCCGGTGGTGGTCTGCTTCAGACCCTGCACCGCGATGATGTCGCCAGCCTTGGCGGAGCTGCGCTCCTCCCGCTTGTTGGCGTGCATCTGGTAGATCTTGCCGACCCGCTCCTTGCGGTCCTTGGTGGAGTTGACCACCTGGGACCCGGACTCGACCACGCCGGAGTAGACCCGGAAGTAGGTCAGCTTGCCCAGGTGCTTGTCGGTCTGGATCTTGAAGGCGAGACCGGAGAACGGCTCCGACGTGGAGGGCTTGCGCTGCATCGGGGTCTCGCCGTCGGTCGCAGTACCCTCTATCGCCGGGATGTCCAGCGGCGACGGCAGGTAGGCGACCACCGCGTCGAGCATGGGCTGTATGCCCTTGTTCTTGAACGCGGTGCCGCAGAACACCGGGTTTGCCTTGCCGGCGACGGTCGCACGCCGGATGGCGGCGTGGATGTCCTCGGCGGAGATCTCCTCGCCCTCCAGGTACTTCTCCATCACCGAGTCGTCGACGTCGGCAAGGGTCTCCAGCAGCTTCTCGCGCCATTCGGCGGCGCTCTCCGCCAACTCTGCCGGGATCTCCTCGATCGCGTAGTCCTCACCCTTCTGGGTCTCCCCGCGCCAGGTGAGGGCGCGCATGCCGATCAGGTCCACCACGCCGATGAAGTCGGACTCGACGCCGATCGGCAGCTGCAGGACCAGCGGCGTGGCGTTGAGCCGATCGATCATCATCTGCACGCAGCGGAAGAAGTCCGCGCCGGTGCGGTCCATCTTGTTGACGAAGCACATCCGCGGGACGTTGTACTTGTCGGCCTGGCGCCAGACGTTCTCCGTCTGCGGCTCCACGCCGGCGACACCGTCGTAGACCGCGACCGCACCGTCCAGGACGCGCAGCGACCGCTCCACCTCGACAGTGAAGTCGACGTGGCCGGGCGTGTCGATGATCTGGATCGTGTGGCCCTTCCACTCGCACTTCGTGGCGGCGGAGGTGATGGTGATACCGCGCTCCTGCTCCTGCTCCATCCAGTCCATGACGGCGGCGCCCTCGTGGGTCTCGCCGATCTTGTAGGTGATGCCGGTGTAGAACAGGATCCGCTCGGTGGTAGTGGTCTTACCGGCATCGATGTGCGCCATGATGCCGATGTTGCGTACGTTGGCGAGCGCGTCTGCGGCGGCCACTTCAATCCCTACTTGTCGTCTCGTCAGTGTGATCGCGACCGGTGCCGGGCGCCGGCGCGGCAGACCGCGCCGGAACCCGGATGGCCGTTACCAGCGGTAGTGCGCGAAGGCCTTGTTGGACTCAGCCATCTTGTGGGTGTCCTCACGCCGCTTCACGGCGGCGCCAAGACCGTTGCTCGCGTCCAGCAGCTCATTCATCAGCCGCTCGACCATCGTCTTCTCCCGGCGGGCCCGGGAGTAGGTGACCAGCCAGCGCAGGCCCAGGGTGGTGGCACGCTGCGGCTTGACCTCGACCGGCACCTGGTAGGTGGCGCCACCTACCCGGCGGCTGCGGACCTCCAGGGTCGGCTTCACGTTGTCCATCGCCCGCTTGAGCGTGACCACGGGGTCGGTGCCGGACTTCTCCCGGCAGCCCTCCAGGGCCTCGTAGACGATGCGCTCGGCGAGCTGGCGCTTGCCGCGGAGCAGGATCTTGTTCACCAGCTGGGTGACCAGCGGGGAGTTGTACACCGGGTCCGCGACCAGCGGCCGGCGCGGAGCAGGGCCCTTACGCGGCATGTCAGCTCTTCTCCTTCTTCGCGCCGTAGCGGCTGCGGGCCTGCTTGCGGTTGCGGACACCCTGGGTGTCCAGCGAACCGCGGACGATCTTGTAACGCACGCCCGGAAGGTCCTTCACCCGGCCACCGCGGACCAGCACGAGGGAGTGCTCCTGGAGGTTGTGCCCGACGCCCGGGATGTAGGCGGTCACCTCGATCTGGCTGCTGAGCTTCACCCGAGCGACCTTGCGCAGCGCGGAGTTCGGCTTCTTGGGGGTAGTGGTGTACACGCGCGTGCACACGCCGCGCCGCTGAGGACTCCCCTTCAGCGCCGGCGTCTTGGTCTTGCTCGTCTTCGCCTGGCGGCCCTTGCGGACCAACTGCTGGATCGTGGGCACCGGGTTTTCCGCTCCCTTCGGCCGCCCTCTGCGACCGCGCCGTGTGTCTTAGCCGTCCTCATGGACGGCTCTCTTACCTTCCCACCAGGGCCGCGTCGGTACGGTCCCGGCACCCGCGGTCGGGCGTGTCGCCCGCTCACGGTTCCCGCCGCCACTCGTCGACGCCGGATTCCCAGCTCGCCGACACGCCGCTCGGGCGTAGCCGACTCGTTTCGACTTTGTCGTGGGTTGCTCGATTGTCACCACGTGTCGATTGCCACCACGTGGACTCGGGCACACGCACGAGTTGCCCGGGCAGGCCCGGGCACGAGAGGAAAGAGTACCTACCGTGAGTGGGCACGTCAAAACAGGACTCCAGAGGTTGTCCACCAACCTCCGGCCAGGCCCGGATCTCCGCGTCGCTCCCGAGAAGCACTGCCGGTTTTCAAGTGTACCGGCTGATTCCGCCCTCGGCCCGTCGGCCCGGCAAGCCGACAAGCCACTCGTCCCGCCGACCCTCCGCGAGGCGCTCAGCCCAGTTGCAGCAGCACCGCCACGACCAGCGCGACCACCGTCAGGGCCAGGCCCGCGCCGGCACAGCTGAGGCCGGCGATCGCCAGGCCCCTCCCGGTGAACCGGACCGGCGGTGCAGTGGGACCCGGTGCCGCCCCGGGCGCGACCCGGCGGCGACCGGGCCAGGGCGCCCGGCCGGTGGGCGAGGTCTGCCGGCGCCCCAGTTCGCCGAGCAACACTCCGGCCACGCCGAGCAGCCCGGCGAGCAGCGCGAAGGCGCCCGCCACCCAGCCACCCCAGTCCGCCGGACTGCTGCCGGCGAGCCCGAGGCAACCGGAGGTGAAGGCGACCAGCACGGATCCGCCCCCGGTCACCAGCGAGGCCACCGCCGGGCCCGACGTCACCGGGGCAACCTCGAGGTGCACCAGACCGAACGGCGTACCCGGGACCGCATCCACCCGGCTGGGTGCCCGCAGCGACTCCCGGGGCGGCGCCGGCACCCCGGTCGCTGCGCCGCCGCCGGCCAGCCCGGTCGTCCCGGAGTACGCCATCGGCACACCACCGCCCGTCGTCGCGGCCCGGAGCGGCTCCGCCACCGGGTACCCGACAACGCCGGCTGTCACCGGGGACGGGTGCGCGGTCGGGGACGGGTGCGCGGTCGGGATCGGCCCGGCGGGCGGGGGCGCCGATGTCGGGGCGGTAGGGGGCCCGGACCAGACCGTGCCGTGAGGTCCCGGCCCGGCACCGGATCCAGCGGGCGCGGGGCGGGACCATTCGCTGGCCGCCCCGGTCGGCTCTGCCGGACCGCCGGTCGGCGATCCCACGGCAGCCGTGGGCAACGTGTACGAGGGCTCGTGATAGCGAGGCTCGTGCCCGGCGGCCTCCCCCGGCGTCCCGGCGGCCTCCCCCGGCGTCTTGTCCGCCGCACGCTCCACCCCGGGTGGCTGCGCCTCCTCCGTCACGGAACTCCCCCTGGAAACCACCGAGCCGCCAACCACGGCGGGATCGACCGGCCGAGGATGATCCGTCGACCGGGTCCGACACATCGTGCCAAGGTCAGGTTACCGCCGCGCGGCCAATCGCCACCGGCCCGGATTATGGTCAGTCGACCCCGGGCGCGAAGTCCTGGCCGACCGAACCGTCGGCCAGCCTGACCACGCCGATCACGGTCGCCACCACCACCGCGGTCGCGGCCAGCGCGACTCCGGCCCAGGCCAGCCGCTCGCCGCGGCGCAGCCAGGCCGCGCCGGTCAGATAACCCCCCGAGGCGTACGCCTCCCGGCGGGCCTGCCGCGCGAGCAGCATCGCCACCGTCGCCGGGACGATGCCCCCGACCAGTGGGCCGGTCAGCAGCGCCATCAGGCCGAGGGCGAAAACCGTCCGTGACTTGGTGGAGGGCACCGGATCCGGGTCGAGCGGATGGCGGGTGGCCGGGCCGGCGGCCGGCATGGCGGTCACCACGCCAGCCTACCCAACCTGGGACAGCCGGCCGGGAAAGCGCGACGCCCCGCCCGTCCTGCGACGGGCGGGGCGTCCACGTGTTGCGTCAGCGGTACGACCCGAAGTCGAAGTCGTCCAGCGGCACCGCCTGGCCGCTGGCCGGCCCGAACCCGTAGTCGGTCTCCGGGTAACCGGTCATCGAGTAGACCTTGGCCTTCGCCTCCTCGGTCGGCTCGACCCGGATGTTGCGGTACTTGCTGATGCCGGTACCGGCCGGGATGAGCTTACCGATGATGACGTTCTCCTTGAGACCGATCAGCGAGTCGCTCCGGGCGTGGATCGCCGCGTCCGTGAGCACCCGGGTGGTCTCCTGGAAGGACGCCGCCGACAGCCACGAGTCGGTGGCCAACGAGGCCTTGGTGATACCCATCAGCACCGGCCGACCCGCCGCGGGCTCGCCGCCCTCGGAGACGAGCCGGCGGTTCTCCGACTCGAACAGTGCCCGGTCGACCAGCACACCCGGCAGGAACTCGGTCGCGCCGGAGTCGATCACCGTCACCCGCTTGAGCATCTGGCGGATGATGATCTCGATGTGCTTGTCGTGGATGAGCACACCCTGCGACCGGTAGACCTCCTGGACCTCCTGGGTCAGGTGGACCTGGACCGCCCGCGGGCCGAGGATCCGCAGCAGTTCGTGCGGGTCGATGGTGCCCTTGGTCAGCTTCTGACCGACGTCGACGTGATCCCCGTCGTGTGCCTGGAGCGGCACCCGCTTGGAGATCTTGTCGTACACGATCTCGTCGCTGCCGTCGTCCGGCACCACGATGATCTTGCGCGACCGCTCGCCGTCCTCGATCCGGATCCGGCCCGGGGTGTCGGCAATCGGCGCCTTGCCCTTCGGGATCCGAGCCTCGAAGATCTCCTGGACCCGGGGCAGACCCTGGGTGATGTCCTCACCCGCCACACCACCGGTGTGGAAGGTACGCATCGTGAGCTGCGTGCCCGGCTCACCGATCGACTGGGCGGCGATGATCCCGACCGCCTCGCCGACGTCCACGGTCTTGCCCGTCGGCAGCGAGCGGCCGTAGCACGCCCCGCAGACGCCGAGCTTGGACTCGCAGGTGAGCACGCTGCGGACCCGCACGGTGTCCACCCCGGCCGCCACGATCCTGTCGACCAGGATCGTGTTGATGTCCGCGCCCCGCTCGGCGACCAGGTTGCCGTCGGCACCCTTGATGTCGTCGGCCAGGGTACGGGCGTGCACGCTGGTCTCCACGTGCTCGTGTGCCACCAGCCGGCCGTCGAGCTGGGTCGCGATCTGCATCGGGATGGCGCGGTCGGTGCCGCAGTCCTCCTCGCGGATGATCACGTCCTGCGAGACGTCCACCAGACGACGGGTCAGGTAACCCGAGTCGGCGGTACGCAGCGCCGTGTCGGCGAGACCCTTCCGGGCACCGTGCGTGGAGATGAAGTACTCCAGCACGGAGAGACCCTCCCGGTAGCTGGCCTTGATCGGCCGCGGGATGATCTCACCCTTCGGGTTGGCCACCAGACCACGGATCGCCGCGATCTGACGGAGCTGGAGCAGGTTACCGCGAGCACCCGAGTTGATCATCTTCCACAGCGGGTTCTCCTGCGGCAGCGCCGTCTCCATCTCCTTGGCGACCTCGTTGGTCGCCTTGGTCCAGATCTCGATGAGTTCGCCGCGACGCTCCTCGGCGGTCATCAGACCCCGCTGGTACTGCTTGTCGATCCGCTCGGCTTCCTTCTCGTACCGCTCCAGGATGTCCCGCTTGCGCGGCGGCGCGATGACGTCCTCCATGCCGATCGTCACGCCGGACCAGGTTGCCCAGTGGAAACCGGCCTCCTTGAGCCCGTCGAGCGTCGCGGCCAGAGCCACCTTCGGGAACCGCTCGGCGAGATCGTTGACGATCGCGGAGAGCTGCCCCTTGCGGATCTCGTAGTTGACGAACCGGTAGCCCGGCGGCAGGGTCTCGTTGAACAGCACCCGCCCCAGCGTGGTCTCGACCGTCACCGGCTCACCCGGGACCCAGCCCTCCGGCGCGGTCCACGGCGACGTACCGGGGCCGTTGTCGACCTCGACCACGCCGCGCAGCCGGATCTTCACCGGCGCCTGCAGGTGCAGCTCACCGTTGTCGAAGGCCATCCGCGCCTCGGCGTCCGAGCTGAACACCCGGCCCTCGCCGGCCTCGCCCGAGGTGAGGTGGGTCAGGTGGTAGAGACCGATGACCATGTCCTGGGTGGGCATGGTGACCGGCTTGCCGTCCGCCGGCTTGAGGATGTTGTTCGAGGAGAGCATCAGGATCCGTGCCTCGGCCTGCGCCTCGGCGGAGAGCGGTACGTGCACCGCCATCTGGTCGCCGTCGAAGTCCGCGTTGAACGCGGTGCAGACCAGCGGGTGGATCTGGATCGCCTTGCCCTCGACCAACTGCGGCTCGAACGCCTGGATGCCCAGCCGGTGCAGGGTCGGCGCCCGGTTCAGCAGTACCGGGTGCTCGCCGATGACCTCCTCCAGCACGTCCCAGACGACCGGCCGCTGCCGCTCGACCATCCGCTTCGCGGACTTGATGTTCTGCGCGTGGTTGAGGTCGACCAGCCGCTTCATCACGAACGGCTTGAACAGCTCGATCGCCATGCCCTTGGGCAGACCGCACTGGTGCAGCTTGAGCTGCGGACCGACCACGATCACGGAACGACCGGAGTAGTCGACCCGCTTGCCCAGCAGGTTCTGCCGGAACCGGCCCTGCTTGCCCTTGAGCATGTCCGACAGCGACTTCAGCGGCCGGTTGCCCGGGCCGGTGACCGGCCGTCCACGCCGGCCGTTGTCGAACAGCGCATCCACGGCCTCCTGGAGCATCCGCTTCTCGTTGTTGACGATGATCTCGGGCGCGCCGAGGTCGATCAGTCGCTTGAGCCGGTTGTTCCGGTTGATCACGCGGCGGTACAGGTCGTTCAGGTCCGAGGTCGCGAACCGGCCACCGTCGAGCTGCACCATCGGGCGCAGGTCCGGCGGAATCACCGGTACGCAGTCCAGCACCATGCCGAGCGGCGAGTTGCGGGTGTTCAGGAACGCCGCCACGACCTTGAGCCGCTTGAGCGCCCGGATCTTCCGCTGGCCCTTACCGCTGCGGATGATCTCGCGGAGGTTCTCCGCCTCGGCGTCCAGGTCCATGTTCTGGACCAGTGCCTTGATCGCCTCGGCGCCCATCCCACCGGTGAAGTACTCGCCGAACCGGTCCCGCAGCTCGCGGTAGAGCAGCTCGTCGGTGACCAACTGCTTCGGCTCCAGCTTGCGGAAGGTGTCCAGCACCTCGTCGAGGCGGTCGATCTCGCGCTGCGCCCGGTCGCGGATCTGGCGCATCTCGCGCTCTCCGCCCTCCTTGACCTTGCGCCGCACGTCGGCCTTGGCACCCTCGGCCTCCAGCTCGGCCAGGTCGGCCTCGAGCTTGGCGGCCCGCTTCTCGATCTCCGAGTCGCGGCTGTTCTCGGCCTGCCGCTTCTCGGCCAGGATCTCGTTCTCCACCGTGGCGAGGTCACGGTGCCGCGCCTCCGCGTCGACGCTGGTCACCACGTACGACGCGAAGTAGATGATTTTTTCGAGGTCCTTCGGGGCCAGGTCGAGCAGATAGCCCAGCCGGCTCGGCACACCCTTGAAGTACCAGATGTGCGTCACCGACGCGGCCAGCTCGATGTGCCCCATCCGCTCCCGGCGCACCTTGGAACGGGTCACCTCGACGCCGCAGCGCTCGCAGATGATGCCCTTGAACCGCACCCGCTTGTACTTACCGCAGTAGCACTCCCAGTCCCGCTGCGGACCGAAGATCTTCTCGCAGAAGAGCCCGTCCTTTTCCGGCTTCAGGGTGCGGTAGTTGATCGTTTCAGGCTTCTTGACCTCGCCGTGCGACCACTGACGGATGTCGTCGGCGGTGGCCAGGCCAATCCGCAACTCGTCGAAGAAGTTGACGTCGAGCACGTTATATGTCCCTCGTGTCGTGTCGTTTCACTGCTAGCTCACCGGGGCTGGGGGTTCGGGGCGGCGTAACCCGGTCAGGGATCAAGCCTGACCTCGCGAGTTCCGGCGCACCCGCTTTGCATCGCGCCCCGGAACCCGCGCCGGAGCGGGTCGCGCCGCCCCGAACCCACCACGCACCTCACACCTCTTCGACCGAGCTCGGCTCACGCCGGGACAGGTCGATGCCGAGTTCCTCCGCGGCCCGGAAGACCTCGTCGTCGGTCTCGCGCATCTCCAGAGCCACACCGTCGCTGGAGAGCACCTCCACGTTGAGGCACAGCGACTGCAGCTCCTTGAGCAGCACCTTGAAGGACTCCGGGATGCCCGGTTCGGGAATGTTCTCGCCCTTGACGATCGCCTCGTACACCTTGACCCGGCCGAGGACGTCGTCCGACTTGATCGTCAGCAGCTCCTGCAGGGCGTACGCGGCGCCGTACGCCTGCATCGCCCAGCACTCCATCTCGCCGAACCGCTGGCCACCGAACTGCGCCTTACCACCCAGCGGCTGCTGCGTGATCATCGAGTACGGGCCGGTCGACCGAGCGTGGATCTTGTCGTCGACCAGGTGGTTCAGCTTGAGGATGTAGATGTAGCCGACCGCGATCGGGTCGGGCAGCGGCTCGCCGGAACGTCCGTCGAAGAGCCGTGCCTTGCCGCTCGCGCCGATCAGCTGCTCGCCGTCCCGGTTGGGCAGGGTCGACGAGAGCAGACCGGAGATCTCCGCCTCCGTGGCGCCGTCGAAGACCGGCGTCGCCACGTTGGTGTCCGGCTCGGAGGAGTCCGCGTCGATCGCACGCAGCGCCCGCTTCCAGTCGGCGTCGTCGCCCTGGACCTGCCAGCCGGTCTTGGCGACCCACCCGAGGTGGGTCTCCAGCACCTGGCCGATGTTCATCCGGCTCGGCACGCCGAGCGGGTTGAGCACGATGTCGACCGGGGTGCCGTCCTCGAGGAAGGGCATGTCCTCTATGGGCAGGATCTTCGAGATGACGCCCTTGTTGCCGTGCCGGCCGGCGAGCTTGTCACCGTCCTGGATCTTCCGCTTCTGTGCCACGTAGACCCGGACCAGCTCGTTCACACCCGGCGGCAGCTCGTCGCCGTCCTCCCGGCTGAAGGTGCGTACCCCGATGACCGTGCCGGTCTCGCCGTGCGGCACCTTCAGCGAGGTGTCCCGGACCTCACGCGCCTTCTCGCCGAAGATCGCCCGGAGCAGCCGCTCCTCCGGGGTCAGCTCGGTCTCACCCTTGGGGGTGACCTTGCCGACCAGGATGTCCCCGGTGACGACCTCGGCGCCGATCCGGATGATGCCGCGCTCGTCGAGGTCGGCGAGCATCTCCTCGCTGACGTTCGGGATGTCCCGGGTGATCTCCTCCGGACCGAGCTTGGTGTCCCGGGCGTCGACCTCGTGCTCCTCGATGTGGATCGAGGTGAGGGAGTCCTGCTGGACGAGGCGCTGCGACAGGATGATCGCGTCCTCGTAGTTGTGGCCCTCCCACGGCATGAAGGCGACCAGCAGGTTGCGACCGAGGGCCATCTCACCGTCGTCGGTGCACGGACCGTCCGCGATGACCTGGCCCGCCTCCACCCGGTCGCCCTCGAAGACGATCGGCTTCTGGTTGACACAGGAGCCCGCGTTCGAGCGGCGGAACTTGTGCAGCAGGTAGGTACGCCGGTGGCCGTCGTCCTGGTGCACCGTCACGTAGTCGGCACACAGGTCCTCGACCACGCCGCCGACCTCGGCGACGACCACGTCGCCGGCGTCGACCGCGGCCCGGTATTCCATGCCGGTGCCGACCAGCGGCGCCTCGGCCTTGACCAGCGGCACCGCCTGGCGCTGCATGTTCGCGCCCATCAGCGCCCGGTTGGCGTCGTCGTGCTCGAGGAACGGGATCATGGCGGTGGCGACCGACACCATCTGGCGCGGCGACACGTCCATGTAGTCGACGGCGGTGGGCGCGACGAAGTCGACCTCACCACCCTTCCGGCGGACCAGGACCCGGTCCTCGGCGAAGGTGCCGTCCGCGCGCAGCGCGGTGTTGGCCTGCGCCTTGACGAACCGGTCCTCCTCGTCGGCGGTCAGGTAGTCGATCTGGTCGGTGACCCGGCCCTCGACCACCTTGCGGTACGGCGTCTCGATGAAGCCGAACGGGTTGACCCGGCCGAAGGTCGACAGGGCACCGATCAGGCCGATGTTCGGGCCTTCCGGCGTCTCGATCGGGCACATCCGGCCGTAGTGCGACGGGTGCACGTCCCGAACCTCGAAGCCGGCCCGCTCCCGGGACAGACCACCCGGGCCGAGCGCGCTCAGCCGACGCCGGTGGGTGAGCCCCGCCAGCGGGTTGGTCTGGTCCATGAACTGGGACAGCTGCGACGTACCAAAGAACTCCTTGATCGCCGCCACCACCGGACGGATGTTGATCAGGGTCTGCGGGGTGATCGCCTCGACGTCCTGGGTGGTCATCCGCTCCCGGACCACCCGCTCCATCCGGGAGAGGCCGACCCGAACCTGGTTCTGGATCAGCTCGCCCACGGTACGGAGCCGGCGGTTGCCGAAGTGGTCGATGTCGTCGGCCTCGTAGCCCTCCTCACCGGCGTGCAGCCGGCAGAGGTACTCCACGGTGGCGACGATGTCGTCCTCGGTCAGCGTGCCGGTGTTGATCGGCACGTCGAGCTCGAGCTTCTTGTTGAACTTGTATCGGCCGACCTTGGCGACGTCGTACCGCTTCGGGTTGAAGAAGAGGTTGTCGAGCAGGGTCTGGGCGTTCTCCCGCGTCGGGGGCTCGCCCGGCCGGAGCTTGCGGTAGATGTCGAGCAGCGCCTCGTCCACCCCGGCGATGTGGTCCTTCTCCAGGGTGGTCATCATCAGCTCGGACCAGCCGAACCGCTCACGGATCTGCTCGTTGGTCCAGCCGATCGCCTTGAGCAGGACGGTGACGGCCTGCCGGCGCTTACGGTCGATGCGGACACCCACGGTGTCGCGCTTGTCGATGTCGAACTCCAGCCAGGCACCCCGGCTCGGGATGACCTTGACGCTGGAGAGATCGCGGTCGGAGGTCTTGTCCGGCTGCTTGTCGAAGTAGACGCCCGGGGACCGGACGAGCTGGCTGACCACCACGCGCTCGGTGCCGTTGATGATGAAGGTGCCCTTCGGCGTCATCATCGGGAAGTCACCCATGAACACCGTCTGGCTCTTGATCTCGCCGGTGGTGTTGTTGGTGAACTCCGCGGTCACGAAGAGCGGGGCGCAGTAGGTCAGGTCCTTCTCCTTGCACTCCTCGATCGAGGCCTTGACCTCGTCGAAGCGGGGCGCGGAGAAGGAGAGCGACATAGTGCCGGAGAAGTCCTCAATGGGACTGATCTCGTCGAGGATCTCGGCGAGACCCGATCGAGCGTGCGGGTCGTCGGCCGACCGGCCCTGCCAAGCCTCGTTGCCGACCAGCCAGTCAAACGACTCGTTCTGGATGGCGAGGAGGTTGGGGACCTCGAGGTGTTCGGTAATCCTGCCGAAGGAGATTCGGCGGGGCGCGAAAGCGCTCGACGTACGACTGGTCTTCGCAGGGCGGGAAGCTGCCAAGATGCGTCCTTCCGAGGACCGGTGCTGCTAGATGCGGCTGTCACGCGTGCACTCCAATGGCCCCACTCCAAACGCCCAAAACTGGACATTCCGAGCAGGGGTCAAGTCGGAAGGCAGCGCAAACTAGCAGTGTAGCCGAGCGGCTAACCGCTGTCCAGCCCACCACGGCAGGGCGTTGCAGAACGTGTCGCCAACCGTCGGTCGGCGCGCGCCGAGCGCGCTCACACGTCCCGCACGCATCCCGCTAGGCCTCGTAGTGACCGGCGGCTCGTGGTGCTGCCGTTGGCCCTTACCCAGGTGTCGGCCGTCGCAAGCGCGGAAGGTCTTGCTGATGTCAGCGTGCCTGCCGGTTCGTGTCGCGTCAAGGGCTGATGCCCGGGTCGGGCGACGTCTTTGCCCGCGTCGCCACCCGAGCCTGACCGCCCGGACGTGCCGGCGACAGCCGTCCGAGGCGCCAAAGCCCTGATCATCCACGGTCGCAGCCAGTCAGCGGACGGAGACGGGCGGCGATCCGGCGCCGGATCGCCGCCCGTCGGCGACACTTCTGTGCGTCAGGTCACTCGGCCGACGCGGGCCGCCGCGGTGCCCGTACCTCCGCTGCACCCCGCTCGGCGGAGCGGAGAGTGGGGGGTACGGGCCCCTCGGCGACGTACTGCGGAAACTACTTGAGGGTGACCTTCGCGCCCTCGGCCTCCAGCTTGGCCTTGGCCTTTTCGGCGGCCTCCTTGTTGGCCTTCTCCAGGACCGGCTTCGGCGCGGCCTCGACGAGGTCCTTGGCCTCCTTCAGACCCAGGCCGGTCAGCTCGCGCACGACCTTGATGACCTGGATCTTCTTGCCGCCGTCCGCCTCCAGGATGACGTCGAACTCGTCCTGCTCCGGCTCGGCCTCGGCAGCCGGGGCCGCCGGGCCACCGGTGGCGACGGCCACCGGCGCGGCGGCGGTCACGTCGAAGGTGGTCTCGAACTGCTTCACGAACTCCGAGAGCTCGATCAGCGTCATCTCCTTGAACGCGTCGAGCAGCTCTTCGGTGCTGAGCTTCGCCATGGTGTCTGGCGTCCTTTCCTAATCTCTTACACGAATATCGGGGTACCGGAGGGCTGGCCGCTCAGGCCCGCCCCTCCTTCTCACGCTTGTCCTGCAGGGCAGCCGCCAGGCGGGCGGTCTGCGCCAGCGGCGCCTGGAACAGGGCAGCGGCCTTGCTCAGGCTGCCCTTCATCGCGCCGGCCATCTTGGCCAGCAGCACCTCACGGGACTCAAGGTCGGCGAGCTTGTTGACCTCGTCCGCGGTGATCGCCCGGCCCTCGAAGACGCCACCCTTGATGACGAGCTTCGGGTTGGCCTTCGCGAAGTCCCGCAGACCCTTCGCCGCCTCGACCACGTCGCCGGAGACGAAGGTCAGCGCGGTAGGACCGGTGAACAGCTCGTCGAGGCCGGCAATGCCAGCATCCGTCGCGGCACGCTTGGCCAGCGTGTTCTTCGCCACCTCGTAGGTCGTGTCCCGACCCAGCGAGCGGCGCAGCTGGGTCAGCTGGGAAACCGTCAGCCCGCGGTACTCGGTCAGCACGGTGGCTCCCGAGTTGCGGAAGTATTCGGTGAGCTCGGCGACGGCGGTGGCCTTGTCGGCCCGAACCGGCTTGTCCGCCATGTCCCTCCTCTCTCGTTGCTCCAGGCTGGCCACGGCCCGACCGGCCGTCCGGGCGCGGTCGGAGCCCGGGTGCGCTCGGAGGTTCCGCCACAACGAGAAAGCCCCGGCGCAGGGCGCACGGGGCGGGGAAGGTCATGTGGACACGACCTGGCACGCTACCGTCTCTCCCTGCGCGGGCCGCCCGTCGAGCGGGACCTTCGACCGTGCCGGGGCACGGTGACCAGCGGTCTCTGGGTAAAACGTCGGCCAAGCTAGCCTGACCGGCTTATCAGAGTACGGGATGCCGGCCGTGACGACCAAATCACCCGAGGTGGTCCGGCTCACGTCCGCCCCGCGCGCCGATCACGTCCGGCGACGGCGCAGCAGGGCGTAACCGGCAAGTGCCGTCGCGCTCCAGAACAGGGCGTGCCCGGTCAACAGCAGCACCGAACCACCGGTCGGTCCGGCGGTGCTGGCCCGGGCGACGGCGAGTACCGGAGGGGCGACCCACGGCAGCAGGGAGTCCTTCAGTCCGAACACGTACACCCCGACCACCCCGCCGACCAGGGCGGCCAGTCCGTACAGCGGGCTGCTGGCGGCCGCCCGGCTGGCCAGCGCGCCCAGGGCGACGGCCGCCGGCAGGACCAGCAGGTGTGCCCAGAGCCCGATCGTCAGGCCGAGTGCGAGCGGCAGGTCGCCGTCGCGTTCCGGCCCGGTCACCCCGCCTACCAGCCAGGGCAGCAGCAGCGCGACCGGAATCAGGGCCAGCCCGGCCAGCCCGGCGGCGAGTACTCCGCCGGCCAGTTCCGCGCGGCGTCCGGCGGCGACCACCGCAAGCCGGCGCTGGGTGTCCGGCTCGGTGTCCAGCAGGAGCTTGGTCTGCCAGGCCAGGACCGGGAAGAGCACCACGGCGGAGACACCGTACGCCTCGGCGGCCTGTGCGGCACCGCCCCCGTACAGCACGGTGAGCGCGACCAGCCCGGCGATCAGCGGTGGCAGCGCTCGGGCGGTCCGGACGAAGCCCGCCAGTCGCATCCGGGCCAGCGCGGTCATGCCGCCCCACCTTCCAGGGCCTCCGCGGCAGCCGGTGGATCCGCCGACCGCCCGTCGCCCCCGTCGGGCTCGCCGGCCGGCGTGGCCGCACCGTCGGCAGCGGCTGGCGGTTCGGCGGGGCGCCGTACCCCGAGCACCCGGTGGCCGGCGCGGCGCAGCGCGGCGACCGTCTCCAACGCCCGGGCGGTCGAGACCGCGATCTCCACCACCAGGGTTCCTGCCCCCGCGACGGTCTGGTCGGCGGCGACCGGAGTCCCGGCGGAGGCACTGCCGGCGGAGGTGTCGTCGACCCGCTGTTCGGCGGCGGCCGGGGGCTGTACGGTCACGGTCCCGTCGGTCACGGTCCACCGCACGGCGTCCGGCAGCCGTACCGTCTCGCCACGGTGGTCGCTGACCAGCACCGCGCCGCCGTCGGCGAGCACCTCCCCGATGAGTTCGGGGACCAGCTCCCGGGTGGCCGCGTCCAACCCCTCCCACGGTTCGTCCAGGACGAGCAGACCGGGCGGGCAGAGCAGGGCCTGGGCCAGCCCCACCTTCTGGGCAGTGCCCTTGGAGAGCGCCGGCAGCCGGACCTCGCGGTACGGGGCCAGTCCGAGGCGCTCGATCCAGCCGGTCGCGGTACGGGCCGCCGCCGCGCCGGAGAGTCCTCGGACCCGGCCCATCCCGGTCAGGTACTGGACGACCGTGTACGGCTGGTCCGCCGGGAACCGCTCCGGCACCCAGCCGACCGTCCGGGGCCGATCCCGGACCACGCCCCGGGTCGGATCCAGTACGCCGACCGCCGCCTGGAGCAGCGTCGACTTGCCCGCACCGTTGCGGCCGAGCACCACGGCGCTCTGCCCGGGGGCTATCTCCGCCTCGACCGCGCGCAGCACCCACGGAGCGCGGACGCCGTACCGCAGCCAGACCTGTTCCAGTCGCACGGGTTGCAGAGTGCCACAGCGTCGCCCGGCCCGTGGGACCCGTGGCGCCCCGGTGGATGGGGCGGCAAACGACCGAAGCCCGTCATGCACCCGGAACGCAGACGCGGGGCGCCCGCGAAACTTCGCTGGGCGCCCCGCGTCGGACGGGACCGACCGGTTCGGTCGAGGCTCAGGCCTCGGCCGACTCCCGCAGGTTCTTCACCACGTTCGGGTCGACCGGAACGCCCGGGCCCATGGTGGTGGTGAGGGTGATCTTCCGCAGGTACTTGCCCTTGGCCGCGGACGGCTTGGAGCGGAGCACCTCGTCGAGCACCGCGGCGTAGTTGTCGACCAACTGGGTCTCGGAGAACGACGCCTTGCCGATGATCAGGTGCAGGTTGGAGTGCTTGTCCACCCGGAAAGTGATCTTGCCACCCTTGATGTCCGAGACGGCCTTGGTGACGTCCATGGTCACCGTGCCGGTCTTCGGGTTCGGCATGAGACCGCGCGGGCCCAGGATCCGCGCGATCCGACCGATCTTGGCCATCTGGTCGGGCGTGGCGATCGCCGCGTCGAAGTCCAGCCAACCCTCCTGGATCCGGGCGACCAGCTCGTCGGTGCCGACCACGTCCGCCCCGGCGGCGGTCGCCTCGTCGGCCTTGGCGCCGGCCGCGAAGACGATCACGCGGGCGGTCTTGCCGGTGCCGTGCGGCAGGTTGACCGTGCCCCGGACCATCTGGTCGGCCTTACGGGGGTCGACGCCGAGGCGCATCGCGACCTCGACCGTGGCGTCGAACTTGACGGTGCTGCTCCCCTTGGCCAGGCGTACGGCCTCGACCGGGGTGTAGAGCTTGTCCCGGTCGATGGCCTCGGCGGCCTTGCGGTAGCTCTTGCTGCGCTGCATATCTAATTACTCCTGTGGTGTCTGGCGGGCCGCGGGCGTGCCGCCGCCCTCCCACGAACTGATCGTGCCGGTAGGGGTGGGGAGGAGGACTATTCCTTGACCGTGATGCCCATCGACCGGGCGGTGCCGGCGATGATCTTCTCGGCGTGCTCAACGTCGTTGGCGTTCAGGTCGGCCATCTTCTTCTCGGCGATCTCGCGCAACTGGGCGCGGCTGATCGAGCCGACCTTCTGGCTGTGCGGGACGCCGGAGCCCTTCTGCACGCCGGCAGCCTTTATCAGCAGTCGGGCGGCCGGCGGGGTCTTCAGCACGAAGGTGAAGGTCCGGTCCTCGTACACGCTGATCTCGGCCGGCACGATGTCGCCGCGCTGCGACTCGGTCTGCGAGTTGTAGGACTTGCAGAACTCCATGATGTTGACGCCGTGCTGGCCCAGCGCCGGGCCGACCGGCGGCGCCGGGGTGGCCTGGCCCGCCGGGAGCTGAAGCGTGAACGTCTTGACGAGCTTCTTCTTCGGAGGCATGTCTCTTCCTGGGCTTGAAACGTGAGGAACTGCACCTGACGTCGTCCGTCGGCGCGCACGGTCAAGCGCGCCTGCGTCGCGGGCGACGTTCAAGAGTAACGCAGCACCGGCTGGGCGACGCGCCGAGGTCGGCCCGGGCCGGGAGCCCCGGGCGCCCGTCGATCAGATCTTGGCGACCTGGTTGAAGTTAAGCTCGACCGGAGTCTCCCGACCGAAGATCGACACCAGGACCTTGAGCTTCTGCTGGTCGGCGTTGATCTCGCTGATCGTGGCCGGCAGCGACGCGAAGGCGCCGTCGGTCACCGTGACCGAGTCGCCGACCTCGAAGTCGAGCACCTTGACTTCCGGCTTCGCCTTCTTGGTCTCGGTCTCCACCGCCGGGGCGAGCCACTTGAGCACCTCGTCGAGCGAGAGCGGTGCCGGCCGGTCGGCCCGGTCGGTCGCGCCGACGAAGCCGGTCACCCCGGGGGTGTTGCGCACACAGGAGTACGACTCCGGGGTCAGCTCCATCCGGACCAGGATGTAGCCCGGGAAGACCTTGTTCTGGACCTGGAGGCGCTTGCCGTTCTTGACCTCGACCTCTTCCCGGGTCGGCACCTCGACCTGGTAGATGAACTCCTCCATGTCGAGGCTGGTGATCCGGGTCTCCAGGTTCGTCTTGACCTTGTTCTCGTAACCGGCGTACGAGTGGACCACAAACCAGTCACCGGGCGCGTAGCGGAGCTTCTGGCGCAGCTCGGCGACCGGGTCGTACTCCTCGTCCGCTGCCTCGCCAGCGGCGAACTCCGATTCGTTGGCGGCCTCGACCGACTCGGTACCGCTCGCCGTCGCCACCGCGGACTGCTCGTCCGGGGTCTCGGCGGTCTCGTCGTACTCAGGCACGCTCGCTCACTTCCGTCACTATCAGGTGGGGCAGGTGGTCAACTGGAGCCGCCGAAGACCCACAGCACGCCGCGGGCGAAGGCGTAGTCCAGCCCGGCCACGATCGACAGCACCACGGCGACGAACACGACCACCACGGCGGTGTAGGTCAGCAGTTCCTTACGGGTCGGCCAGATGACCTTACGCAGCTCCGCCACGACCTCGCGGAAGAACCGGGCAAGCCGGCCGAATATTCCGACCCGACCCTCTGGCTTGGTCTTGGGCCTGCTGTCCGCCGAGTCGGCCTTGGTGCGCTCGCGAATGGCGGTGCCACCACGCCCGACCGGCTCGTCCGCCTCGTCGTCGGCGTCATCGTCGACAACGTCGTCGATCATCTCGTCGTCGAGACGGTCGTTGTCGTCCTCGTCGCGCCGATTCTTCTCGGCCACTTCGCCCTCCGTCGCCGGGTGGTTGGTACGCACGCCGGTGGGCGCGCGCTGCGCTTTTCACGCCGGCCGGAATCCGGAGTCCCGTCGCGGGCGCCGACCGCCCTCGACCGAACCTCCGGACGACCGTCCCCGGAACGGCCCGCGGCCGGCGGTTCCGTCGGGGAGCGGACCGGGCGGACGAACCGCCTCGGCTCGACCCCGCCGATGCCACCAACACGAGCCGGTCGCCACCGTGGTGGCGACGCCGATCCCGGGACCGGTCAGGCCGTAGGCGCAGGGGTGACAGGACTTGAACCTGCAGCCTGCGGTTTTGGAGACCGCTGCTCTGCCAATTGAGCTACACCCCTGTGGGGGCAGCCGGACCCACTCAGGTACGCACGCCTGAGTAGAGGCCACTTGCCCCACGGCGGACCAGTGTACGGGTAGAGGCACGAGTTTCCCAACCGGTGTGTCCAGCGAGCCCCGTCGAGCTTCTCCGCCACGGAGCTAGGCCGGGGTGCGGATCACCGCCCGCGCCTGGGCCAGCACCTTCTCCCCCTGGCAGGTGGCGGTCAGGTCGAGCCGGGTGAGTCCGTCCTCGGGCTCGCCCCGGACCGTGGCGCTCACCTCGATCTCGGCGCCCTCGTCGTCGTCCGGCACCACGACCGGCCGGGTGAACCGGACGTTGTACTCCACCACCGCGTCCGGTGAGCCGGCCCAGTCGGTGACGGCCCGCCCGACCAGCGCCATGGTGAGCATGCCGTGCGCGATCACCCCGGGCAGCCCGACCTTGCCGGCGAACCGGTCGCTCCAGTGGATGGGGTTGAAATCCCCCGAGGCGCCGGCGTATCGGACCAGGTCCGCGCGGGTGATCCGGAAGGTACGAGGTGAAAGATCCATCTCAGCCCTCTCCGCGTACGACGAGCTTGGTCCAGACGGTGACCACCGGCTCCCCGGCGGTCGTGCTCACCTCGGTGCGGGTGGTCATGAAGCCGTGCCCTCCCCGGTTGACGATCTCCTCGATCGTGTTGACGCAGACCAGCTCGTCGCCGGCCACCACCGGTCGGGTGTACCGGAACCGCTGGTCACCGTGGACCACCCGGCTGTAGTCGACACCGAGTTCCGGATCCTCGACGATCTGCCGGTTGGCCGCCATCGTGATCGTGAACGGATAGGTCGGCGGGGCCACCACGTCGGCGTGCCCGAGCGCCCGGGCCGCGTCCGGATCGTGGTACGCCGGATCGGCGGCGCCGATCGCCGTGGCGAACTCTCGGATCTTCTCGCGGCCCACCTGGTAGGGCGGAGTCGGCGGATAGCTGCGGCCGACGAAGGACGGGTCCAGGGACATGCCGCCGAACCTACACGGCCGGGGCGAGCCGTCGGGGACGCCGCCCGGCGGCCGGAACAGAGCTAGCGGGAGGCCGGAGCGGGGCGGGGCGCGGAGATGCAGAAATCGCCGCCCGGGCCTCGGCGGGAGCGGGCTCGGAGGGCGCGCTCGCCAGGGCCGGAACGGCGATCCTGGGGTGCCTGGTGGGCCGACCGACGTCGGCCGCGGTCAGCGGGTCTCGCGGTGAACGGTGTGCCGGCCGTCCCGGGGGCAGAACTTCTTCAGCTCGATGCGGTCCGGGTCGTTGCGGCGGTTCTTACGCGTGATGTAGTTGCGCTCCTTGCACTCCACACACGCCAAAGTGATCTTGGGACGGACATCGGTCGCCTTGGCCACGGCGGGGCGCCTTCCTGGTTAGCGGACTGAACTACGACGTACCAGCGTAGACGCCTGCCACGCGGACACGCAAAGTGGGCGCCAACGGCGCCCTCGTTTCGGTCTCCGGGGTGGCCCGGCGCCCGAGAGTAGCGGTGGCCGGACTTGAACCGGCGACACAGCGATTATGAGCCGCTTGCTCTGCCATCTGAGCTACACCGCCGTGGCGGGTCCAGCTGAACCCTCTGAGCCCCCTTACGGAATCGAACCGTAGACCTTCTCCTTACCATGGAGACGCTCTGCCGACTGAGCTAAGGGGGCGCGCACGCGATCTTTCCCGGTGGCGCGCAGAGGTAAGAGTACACGTCGCCGGGCACGAGGTGAAATCAGATCCCCGGCGACCATACCGGGGCATCGGTCCCGGGTCGGCGGTGCGGCTCAGGGCACCGCCCGCAGCCGCCGTACGTCGGATGGGCCGGACTGGGCGTCGGACTCCGTCTGGGCGGCGAACCACGCCTCCAGGCGCTCGTACGGCAGCGGACGGCTGAACAGGAAGCCCTGCCCGATCTGGCACCCGATGTCCTGGAGCAGCTCCAGGGTGAGTTCGCTCTCCACCCCCTCGGCCACCACCGCCAGGCCGAACTGCTGGGAGAGCGTCACCACCGCGTTCACGATCGCCAGGTCCACCGGATCGGTCGCCATCCCCTGCACGAACGAGCGGTCGACCTTGACCTCGTTGACCGGCAGCCGGCGCAGGTAGGAGAGCGAGGAGTGGCCGGTGCCGAAGTCGTCGACGGCGAGGCGTACCCCGATGTCGCGCAGCCGGCGCAGCCCCGGCACCGCGCGTTCGGTGCCGTCCAGTACGCCGGCCTCCTTGATCTCCAGCGTGAGCAGCTCCGGGGCGACGCCGTACTCCGCGAGCATCCCCTGCACCAGGGTCGGGAACTGCTGGTCGGCGAGCGTACGCGGCGAGATGTTCACCGAGACGGCGAGGCTGTCGCCGCCGCTGGTCCAGTCGCGGCTGCGCCGCAGCGCCTCGCCGAGCACCATCCTGGTCAGCTCGGGCAGCTGGCCGGTGTGCTCGGCCACCGCCACGAAGTCCTCCGGGGCCACCGTTCCGTGCGCCGGGTGCACCCACCGGGCCAGGCACTCCACCCCGACCAGCCGTCGGTCGGTCAGCGCGACCTTTGGCTGGTAGTAGACCTCCACCTCGGCGTGGTCGAGCGCGCGGCGCAGGTCGCCGGCGAGGCCGAGCCGGCGCGACGACCGGGACTCCAGCCCGGGGCTGAACAGCTGGATCCCGTCCGGGGCCGACTTTGCCCTGGTCACCGCGAGATCGGCGCGCTGGAGCAGGGTCGCCGGGTCGTCCCCGTGGTCCGGATGCACCGCGACCCCGACCACGGTGTCGATGTCGAGGACCAGCACGTCGAAGACCATCCGGTCGCGGATCTGATCGCGCAGCTCGGCGGCGAGGTCGAGTGCGGCGTCGCTGCTCTCCATCCGCAGCGTCACCACGAACTCGTCGCTGCCGACCCGGCCGACCAGGGCGGCGGCGGGGGCCAGCGCGCGCAGCCGGGTGGCGACCTCGACCAGGACCCGGTCACCGGCCGCGTGCCCGACGGACTCGTTCACGTGGCGCAGGCCGGCAACGTCGAAGAGCAGTACCGCGACGACCTCGTTCGGGGCGCGGACCCGGACCGCCTCCTCCAGTGCGCCGCGCACCCGCCGCCGGTTGGGCAGGTTGGTCAGCGCGTCGTGGTACGCGTCGTGCCGCAACCGGTCCACCAGCCGGGAGTTCTCCAGCGCGACCGCCGCGTGCGCCGCGATCGTCTCGAAGACCGGCAGGTCGGCCTCGGTGAAGTGGCCGGTGTCACCGAGCCGGTTCACCACCTCCAGGGAACCGATGACCGCCTGACCGGATCGCAGCGGGGTGACGATCACCTCCTTGAGGCCCGCACCGCGCAACGCCTCCCGGATCTCCCGGTCGTCGCCCACCCGAGCGCCGGCGGCCACCGTACGCCCTTCCTCGCATGCCCGCTGGCGGGCGATGACCGGGGTCCGGGAGATGTCGAGCAGCCCGCGTTCCTCGACCCGCGCGGTCAGCAGTACCTCCGGATGCCGGCCCTGCGCCGGCAGCCAGAGGGTGGCGGTTTCGGCCTGCATGATCGCCCGGACCCGGCCGAGCAGCGAGTCGGCCAGCGTGCCGTCCTGCCCGCGCTCGCTCATCGCCTTGGTCAGCTCGTACACGTCGGCCAGCGTCCGGTGCTGCCGGAAGAACTGCGAGTAGGACCGGTACAGCACCGCCAGAGCGCTGGCGAGCGCCACCAGCAGCAGGGCGGACCACCCGGTGGTACGGAGGCAGAGCATGATGACCAGGCCCACGGCGACGTTGATCGCCGCGGTGATCAGGCCCGGTCCGGAGGAGCGGACCATCTCCCAGCCGGCCGAGGCGTCATGGATCACTGCGATCAACGCCGCCACGGCGACCAGGGTCATCAGGGTGTGACTGCCGACGGCGGCGGCCAGGATGGCCCAGGTCCCCGGCCCGAACCCGCGCATGTCCGGCAGGGCGAGGACGACCAGGCTGGCCAGCGAACTCGCCGCCGCGGCCTTGGCGACGTTGAACCAGAGCTTCGGTTGGGCGAACCGGCGGCGGAGTTGGGCGATCAGCGAGCCCAGGGTGAAGACCAGTACGACGGTCAGCGGCGGCAGCACGAAGAGCGCGAAGAGCAGCGGAATCTCGGTGATGGTGAAGGGAATCGTCTGGCGCCGGATGACGATGTAGAACATCGGCATCTCGGAGGCGAGGACCAGGGCGAGGACCAGGGCGGCCAGTGCCCACTCGCCAACGGATTCCCTGACCAGCACGGCAAGCGCCCACTCGCCGGTGCGTTCCCTGTCGAGGACGCCGAGCGCGACCGTCATGACGACGGCGAAGATCCCGAGCGGGCCGGTGACGAGCCAGGCATGCTCGGGGGACCGACGCGTCGCGGAAGAGCCCCTAGGCATACCACTCCCCATCCACGGGAGGTTGCTCCTCAACCCCGGAAGGTCGCTCCGCTACGGGGAGTCTCTAACCCCACTCGAAGCCGAAGGCATGCACGTCGCCCTCCGGGTCGGTGACCTCTGGGTCGGTGACCTCCGGTTCGGTGACTTCTGCCTCGTCACCCGACAACTCGGAGGCGACGACAGCGTTCCGCTCTGACCAACCGACCGCGCCGGCGCTTGCGGCGAACCCGCCGACGGCAAGCACGGCGAGCACAAGAAGAGAGCCTATGAACCGGCCCAGCCTCCATGCAGGCATTGGTTGCTCCCGTCGAGATGATGAGGTGAAAGCCAGATGTTCCATGATGGTGCCACAATCCAAGGAACCGGCAAAGCCATCGGAAGGGCGACCAGCCGGGGGATCGGCAAAGTCTAACCGTTCGGTAGGTTGAACTCCCCCGCCCGGCCGCAAGCGCCAGGCAGGCAAATGACCGACATGATTCACTCAGCGCTCAATAAGACTCACCGCACGTACGCGCTCAGGTATCTCAAACGCCATCGTAGGTAGATTTCACCTAAATCGCTTCAATAGCGGGAGTATGACCATTTCGGACGGAGCCCAGACGAGTCGGGCGCACCAGGTCCGGGGCAACCGAGTGCGTCCACCCCGGAGAGTCACCGACGATTCGACCGGCCACCCCGGGATGTTCATACCCGTCGGGCCGGCACGTCCACGACCCGACAGCCTCAGGTGAAGGCGCCGGCCCGAGCCGCGAGCACCGCACTGCCGGCGGCCTCGGACCCGAGCTGCCCGCCGGGTGCGGACCGCAGCAGCACCAGTTCGTGGTAGAGCGGCGCGGTGGCGGCGACGAGCAACCGGTGCGGGTCGCTGCCCGCGGGGATCTCGCCGCGTCGTACGGCCCGGTGGACGATGACGGCGCAGCGGTCGTACCGGTCCGCCCAGAAGGAGCGCAGGGCGTCCGCGGCCGGCGCCGATCGGAACGACGCGGCGATCAGCGCCATCGTGACCGGGGGCTCGGCGGTCAGCGCGGCGTACACCTCGGAGTTGACGGCGCGCAGATCGCCCTCCAGCGTGCCGGTGTCGGGTGGCCGCCAGTCGTCGTCGGTGGCCGCCATGAGCAGGTCGGCGAGGAGTCCACCGACGTCACGCCAGCGCCGGTAGACCGTGGTCCGGTGCACCCCCGACCGTTCCGCCACGGCGTCGATGCCGAGCGCGTCGTAGCCGTACTCGACCAGGTGGGCCCGGACCGCGTCGAGCACCCGGCGGCGAACCTCGGCGCTGCGGCCGCCCGGCCGGCGGACGGGCCCGGCGGCGGAATCGGTTGGCACTCGCGGCGGGGACATGGCATTATCTTACTGCTACATCAGTAGACTTAAGGTAGTCCCCGTCAGACTTGGTAGGTACCCGTCCGATGATCAGGTGAGCGTTCCCCGCGTCCCGAGCCGCCGCCCGACCGGTGGCTGATCCGCCGACGACCGGAGTCGCTCCCATGCCTACCCAGCTCAGCCTGCACAACGTCACCAAGCGCTACGCCGACCGGACCGTGCTCGACGCGGTCAGCTGCGCCATCGCCCCGGACGAACGCACCGCGATCATCGGGGAGAACGGCTCCGGCAAATCCACCCTGCTCCGGCTGCTCGCCGGACGGGAACGCCCCGACGAGGGACAGGTGACCGTCGTCACCACCGGCGGCCTCGGCTATCTCGGGCAGGACGCGCCGCTGCCCGGACACCTGACCGTGCGGCAGGCCATCGACGACGCCCTGGCCGAGCTGCGCCGGATCGAGGCGCGGCTGCGGGAGTTGGAGCCGCTGCTCGGCGACGGCGACCAGCGGCAACTCACCGAGTACGGCGACCTGGCCACCGTCTTCGAACTGCGCGGCGGGTACGACGCCGACGCCCGGGTCGAACGGACGATGCACGCGCTCGGCCTGGCCGGGATCGACCGGAGCCGGCGGCTCGGCGAACTGTCCGGCGGTGAACAGGCCCGGCTGCACCTGGCCGCGGTGCTGTCGGCCGGCTCCGAGGTGCTGCTGCTCGACGAGCCGACCAACCATCTCGACGACGACTCGCTGAACTGGCTGGAAGAGCAGCTGCGCAGCCGGCGGGGCAGCACGGTGCTGGTCTCGCACGACCGGGTCTTCCTCGACCGGGTCGCCGGCACACTGATCGAAGTGGACGGTGACCGGCACACCCTGGTCCGGTACGGCGACGGGTACACCGGATACCTCGCCGAGAAGGCGGCCTCCCGGCGGCGCTGGGCCCAGGTTCACCTCGACTGGCAGACCGAGGTCGGCCGGCTGCGGGAGGCGGCGGCGACCACGGCCCGGCAGGTCGCACCGGGCCGGGCGATGAAGGACCGCAACAAGATGGCGTACGACCGGGACGCCGGCCGGGTGCAGCAGTCGGTCGCCAGCCGGGTACGCAACGCCGAGCAGCGGCTGCGCCGGCTGACCGAGCATCCCGTACCGCCACCACCGCAGCCGCTGCGGTTCACCCCGACGCTGCCCGGCGCCGGCACCACCGGGGTACTGCTCGACGCCGACGGCGTGGCCGTCGACGGACGGCTGGCGGCGACCCGGTTGACGCTGGACAGCGGGGCGCGGCTGCTGATCAGCGGGGCGAACGGGGCCGGGAAGAGCACTCTGCTGCGGGTACTCGCCGGAGATCTGGCTCCGGACGCCGGCCGGGTCCTCCGGCGGGGTCGGATCGGCTACCTGCCCCAGGAGGTCGAGCTGGAATGCCCCGGGGAACCGCTGCTCACCGCCTTCGGGCGGGGTCGGCCCGGGCCGCCGGCCGAGTACCTCGACGAACTGCTCTCGCTGGGGCTGTTCGACCGGGAGCGGCTCGGCGTACCCGTCGGGAAGCTCTCCACCGGTCAGCGGCGACGCCTCGCGCTGGCCCGGCTGGTCAGCGAGCCGGCCGACCTGCTGCTGCTGGACGAGCCGACCAACCACCTGTCACCGGGGCTGGTCGAGGAGTTGGAGGCCGCCCTGGCAGATCATCCGGGCGCGGTGCTGGTGGTCAGCCACGACCGGCGGCTGCGCGAGCGGTGGCGCGGTGAGCACCGGGTGATGGCCGCCGGGGTACTCGATCCGGAACCGGCCTGCCGCGACCCCCTGCGCGTCCGGCAGCTGGCGGGTTGATTACCCAAACGTCCGGTGCCGATCTGCGATTCGGCTCCTCGCCCCGGTCACAATTCTGCGGAAAGGAAACCAATGACATCCGCCCGTCATCCATCGGTCCGGGAGTTTCCGGTAGCCGATTCCACCGCCGGTCCGTACGGCGTCACCATCGGACCGGACAGCGCAACATGGGTCACCCTGGTACATGGCGGGGAAATCCTCCGAATGACGGCAACCGGGGAGATTCGTCGTTATCCGCTCGGCGAATCGACCGGCCCCTCCGTCATCACGGCGGGACCGGACGGCGCACTCTGGTTCACCCGACGAGACCACCGGATCGGGCGGGTGTCGCTCTCCGGAGAGGTCACCTCGTATCCGATCCCGTCGCCGAACGGCGGCCCGTACGGGATCACCACCGGGCCGGACGGCGCGCTCTGGTTCACCGAGCTGAACGCCGACCGGATCGGCCGGATCGGCACCGACGGTGCGATCGAGGAGCATCCGCTGCCCGAGACGGGTGGCAGCCCAGCGATGATCACGGCCGGTGCCGACGGGGCACTCTGGTTCACTCTCCACCAGGCGAACGCGGTCGGCCGGATCGCACTCGACGGCGCGGTCACGCTGCACCCGCTGCCGACCGCCGACGCCGGACCGGTCGGCATCACGGGCGGTGCGGACGGCGCGGTCTGGTTCGTCGAGATCGCCGCCGGCCAGCTCGGCCGGATCACCCCGGACGGGGAGATCACCGAGATCCCGCTGCCGGACCGGGCCGCCCGGCCGCACGCGATCGCCGCCGCACCGGACGGGAGCTACTGGTTCACCGAGTGGGGCGCCAACCGGGTCGGGCGGCTCGGCCCCGACGGCACGATCCGGGAGTACGACCTGCCGACGCCGGGGTCGGAGCCGCACGGGATCGCGGTCGACCCCGACGGCGTGGTGTGGGTCGCCCTGGAAATCGGCGCGGTGGCCCGGCTGTCGTGGTGAACGGGGCGGTGTCGGCCGCCCGTCGCCGTACCGCCGGGGGTTGTCAGCGGCGCTGGCTCGCCTGGCGGCGGCGGTCGGCATCCTCGATCGCGTGGCGTACCGCCAAGCGGACGACCCAGTAGAGCAGTGCGAGCGTGACCGCCGACAGGGCGACGTACACGGTCAGGAGGAGCACCAGCTCGGGGATCTGGTCGGAGGCCATACGGTCACGCTAGGACACCCGCGCCGCGTCGCCGCCCCCGCCGGGTCCCGGTGATCAGCGGAGGGTGCGTCGTGCCGCGACGGTCCACGGTGAATGGCGCGATGGGTGACGCGGTGAATGGCGCGATGGGTGACGCGGTGAATGGCGCGATGGGTGACGCGGTGAATGGCGCGATGGGTGACGCGGTGAATGGCGCGATGGGTGACGCGGTGGATGGCTAGGTCGGGTCGGCGGCTCGGCAGGCGCGTAGTGCGCCGACCGCGAGCAGCGCCGGCGCGGCGAGCGTCACCGTGGCCAGCAGCGCCGCCGACACGTCGACCAGACCGGCCAGTGACGTGGCCACGCCGGCCGAGAGGAAGAGGCCGTCAGCCGGGTTGGCAAAGGTCCACCAGGCCGACCAGCGCCGGACGAGATCGTGGAAGGCGACGGCCGCCGAGACCGTGAGCAGCAGCACTCCGAGCGGAACGAGGCCGGCCCGGTCGGCGCGCGACGCCGACAGCGCCAGCACGGCCGCCGCCACGAGGGTGGCCAGCAGCGCCGGCCAGCCAGCCCCGAGCAGGCCGAGCAGCGGGTCGTCGTCGACCCGGGACCAGGTGTCCACACCGACGATCACGAGCAGGAGTACGGCGACGACTCTGGCCGGTACCGTGGCCTTCGGCCGTTGGCGGACCGGCAGCGCGAGTACCGCCACGGCGAGGCAGAGGACTCCGAGCAGCAGTGCCACGCAGGCCAGCCGTTCCTGGTCGAGTGCCTGCCGCCACTGGTCGAGAATCGGCTGTGGAAGTGTGGTCCGGCCGGTCGACGCGGCACCACCGTCCAGCGGCATGTAGATCGGAATGAGCAACTGGCGGGTGGCCGGTCGCGCGGGGCTGCACCAGAGTTCCACGGCGGTGGGGATCGCCAGCAGGGCGATGCCGGCGACCAGCGCCGGTCGCACCCGCGCGACCGTCGGGCCGGCGAACACGACGTACCCGATCAGCGCGGCCGATGCGACGAGCGCGCACTGCGCGGCGGCGTGGTCGGCCGAGAACAGCGTCGCCAGCACGGACAGCGTGCCGGCGACGACGAAGATCGTCAGTAGGACACGCGTGGGGCGCACGGTCAGCGATCATTCCACAGCCGGGACGCGACGAAGGCCCACCCGCCGCCGCGCCCGCTACGGGGTCACGGTGTGGGGCGTCAGTGCGAGTGGGACCGTTGCGTGTTGATTCGGGCGGCCTGCCGCGTCAGATGGTCACGCTCGGCGAGGTTGGGTGCCGTCCGGGCCGCCTCGGCGTACAGCCGTGCCGCCGTCGCGAGGTCGCCGTCCCGCTCGTGCAGGTACGCCGCCACCGCCGTGTGTCGGGGCAGTGCGTCGTCCAGCGCCGCGAGCGCCGCCAGCCCGGCGCGCGGTCCGTCGGCCTCACCGACGGCCACCGCGCGGTTGAGCCGGACGACCGGGCTGTCGGTCAGGCGCACGAGTTCGTCGTACCATTCGACGATCTGGACCCAGTCGGTCTCCTCGGCTTTGGGAGCGTCGGCGTGCAGTGCCGCGATGGCGGCCTGGGCCTGGAACTCGCCGAGCCGGTCGCGGGCGAGGGCCGCCTGGAGGATCTCGACGCCCTCGGCGATCAGCGTGGTGTCCCACCGGCTGCGATCCTGCTCGGCGAGCGGCACCAGTGCACCGTCCGGCGTGGTCCGGGTGGCACGCCGGGAATGGTGCAACAGCATCAAGGCCAGCAGCCCCGCCACCTCGGGGTGGTCGATCGCGGCCGCGAGTTGCCGGGTGAGCCGGATGGCCTCGGCGGCGAGGTCGACGTCGCCGGAGTAGCCCTCGTTGAAGACCAGGTAGAGGACGCGCAGCACGGTGGCGACGTCGCCGGGCTGGTCGAACCGTACGGCGGAGACGGTGCGCTTGGCCCGGCTGATCCGCTGCGCCATGGTCGCCTCGGGTACCAGGTAGGCCTGGGCGATCTGGCGGGTGGTCAGGCCGCCGACGGCGCGCAGCGTGAGTGCGACCGCCGACGACGGTGTAAGCGACGGGTGGGCGCAGAGGAAGTAGAGCTGGAGGGTGTCGTCCACCGTGGGTACGGGACCGGGCGCCGGCTCCTCGTCGAGGAGGTTCTCACGGCGGCGGCGGGCCGCGTCGGCCCGGGTCGCGTCGAGGAACCGGCGCCACGCCACCGTGATCAGCCAGCCCTTCGGGTCCTGTGGCGGGTCAGCCGGCCAGACCCGGACCGCCTCGACCAGGGCGTCCTGGACGGCATCCTCGGCCGCCGCGAAGTCGGCTCCGCGGCGGACGAGGATCCCGAGCACGCTCGGTGTGAGGCTCCGGAGCAGTGCGTCGTCCATGGCGGGAGGGGTCACTCCGTGATGGTCGGCGGCGCGGTCAGGAACGGACGCACCTCGAGCCACTCGTGGATCGGCTTCCCGCCCGCCCCGGGTGCGGCCGACAGCTCCCCGGCCAGTTCGAGGGCGCGCTCGTAGCTGTCGACGTCGATGATCATCCAGCCGGCGATGAGATCCTTGGTCTCGGCGAACGGGCCGTCGGTGACCGGCGGCCGGCCCTCACCATCGTATCGGACGAACGTCCCCTCGGGGGCGAGCGCCTGGCCGTCGACGAACTCGCCGGTCTTCTCCAACCGGGTCGCGAAGTCGCTCATGTACTGCATGTGCGCCGAGATCTCCTCCGGCGTCCACTGGTCCATCGGTACGTCGTTGACCGCAGCCGGAGCGCCACGGTAGTGCTTGAGCAGCAGGTACTTGGCCATGGTGTTTCTCCTCGGTGCTGGTTGCGACCCATTCTGGTCGCGTTCACAGCCGGGACGGAGCCGGTCACCGGTTCTCGACATCGCCGGCAAAGTTTTTCCTCGCCGGTGGCTGAGCCGTCCTCTCCCGGCGGCCGAGCCTTTGTCTTCCGGCGGGCCGAGCCTTCCTCTCCCGTGGCTGAGTCCCGATCGGGCAACTCCATCCCACGCCGTACGCCGGGCCAGGCTCACCCGGAGCTTCAGGACGTCATCGCCGACGTGTCGAGCAGCCGGGACAGCGCACCGAGCCGGCCGGGCATCACCCAGTAGTAGACCCAGGTGCCTCGACGCTGGGAGTCGACCAGGCCCGCTTCCCGGAGCACCTTCAGGTGGTGCGAGATCGTCGGGCCGGTCAGGTCGAACGCGTCGGTCAGTTCGCAGACGCAGACCTCCCCGCCGGCTCGGGCCGCGATCAGCGACAGCAGGCGCAGCCGTACCGGATCGCTCAGGGCCTTGAAGCCTCGGGCCAGATCGGCCGCCGCCTCCCCGGTCAGGGCCTCGGCGACCAGCGGCGGGCAGCAGCTTTCCGGGCTGAGTACCGGCAGCTCTTGTCTCGACACCGGTCTAGTTTGACAGTCATCTAGTCAGCGTGGCAACCTATTGTTTAGATAGCCATCTAGACAGGAGGTGCGGGATGTCCCGCGTCCAACTCGCGCTGCGCGTTTCCGATCTTGAGGGGTCGGTGGCGTTCTACTCCAAGCTGTTCGGGGTCGAGCCGGCCAAGCGCCGTCCCGGGTACGCCAACTTCGCCATCGAGGAGCCGCCGTTGAAGCTCGTCCTGCTCGAAGGTGCCCCGGACCAGCCCACCGTCATGGACCACCTCGGCGTCGAGGTCTTCGACGGCGCAGAGGTCGCGGCCGCAACCGACCGGCTCACCCAAAGTGGGTTGATCACCCTCACCGAGAACGACACCTCCTGCTGCTACGCCGTGCAGGACAAGGTGTGGGTGCGCGGCCCCGGCGACGAGCCGTGGGAGGTGTACGTGGTCAAGGGCGACTCCGACCAGTACGGCAAGAGCGCCGACGCACAGCCCGGCGCCGACGACGACTGCAGGTGCGGCGAGGCGAGCGACACCGACGGCGGCAAGGACGGGAAGGCAACGGCCACCGTTGGAGCTGGCTCTGGGGGTTGCTGCTCGTAACTGCCGACGGTTTCACCGGGGAACGGGCGGGTCCGCTGGCGGGCTGCGTACCCATCAGCGGATCCGCCCGTTTGGCGTGGGCCGTGGCGTTTCGATCGGTAGTGGTGCTGCCAGGTCTTTTGCGGAAGCGGTTGGACGCGGCATGATCTCGTGGTGGCCACCTACGAGGTCGCGCTCGTGCTGCTTGTCGACCCCTCGGGCGCGGTGCTTCTACAGCACCAGGATGAGGATGCGGCCGCGTCCCCGAATCAGTGGAGCCTGCCAGGCGGACGTAACCCCCGCAGTGCCTGAACAAGGGGGCCCGCCTACCTCATTTCCGCTGATCTGCGCGGGAAAGGCCGGGGTGCGGGCGGAGTGGGCGGAGCCCCACGTCCGTCGGGTGGGGGAATACACCGCTGGCCGTGGTCGCCTTGAAGATTGGCCTGCAAGTCCTCGGCGATAGCTCCAAACTCTCGGTAGGCGTCGCCGTCGAAATGGCCCTTGATCTCGATGGCGCCTTCGAACCAGGTCAACGAGACAACGCTTCCGTCTGCGCAGGTGTACTCGTAGATGGGCTGGCGGTCCTCGCCCGATCTGAGCCATCCGCCTACCCTGAGCGTGGAGTTGCTCTCCGCGTACGATAGCCACTCGTCCAGGGCGATGGGGTGCTCTTCACTGTCGTAGTACTCCTCGGCTCGGCTGATGTGAATCTCGTATCCCACGCTTCCTCCGCGTAGGGCGCTGTCCTGCCTCGAAGAAGCGCAGGATACCGGCACATCAGTTGCCGGCCAGCCCGGCCGATTCGGCCGGAGGTCGTCAGCAGGCCGAGCGCGGTGGGCTTGCGCGGCGCCTTGATTGGACACGGCTGGACATGACGAAACGGCCCCTGACCGGCGTTCGCGCTGGTCAGGGGCCTCTTTGTGCACCTGGTGGCGGGTAGAGGATTCGAACCTCTGTAGCTTTCGCGACGGATTTACAGGGGAGTGCCGACGCGCCTCCGTTGAACCCATCTGACCTGGGCCTTACCGGTCCTGGAGCCGGGCGTCCGGCGGGGCTTCCCCCCGATGCGCCCCCGCCCCCGACTGGTCGCCAGGGCCGCCGTGATCTTGACGTTCACGGCCTCCTCCTCACCGTCGACACAGTTCGCGTAGACCTTGAGGAGGACCGCCACGCTGCGACCCGCCCGCCGAGCGACCTCGGTCGCCGGCACTCCCCCGTTCAACCACAGCGACACCGCCGCGTGTCGGAGGTCGTACGGCCGCCGAGCCAGTGGCGAAGCCACCTGCTCGACGGAGAGCACCCGTTTCCGCGCCTCCTTCCACACCCGGTCATACGTCGACGACGCCAGCGCGCCGCCCCGAGCGCCCCGGAAGAGATGGCCCTCCGGGCCAACCCCGTACCGCTCGATGTGCTGTCGGAGCAGTGCGACAAGCTCCGGCGGAACCGGGATGGTCCGGGTCTCCCCCTGGCCGCGATGCTTGAGGCCACGCACCTCGCGCCCGTCCTCGGTGTCGCTCCAGGTCGATCCGGCGTACGGGTTGGTCTCGGCGAGGACCAGGCGCCCCCAGCTAGTTGCCGAAAGATGGCAGTCCGCCCGCCGGAGGTTGGCCGCCTCCGACGGCCGCAGTCCGGCGTAATACAGGCAGCCGAAGAAAGCGACGAACCGGCCACCGTCCCGGACAACGTCGGGCAGAGCCGCCAACATCGCCTCCACCTGGCTCGTGTTGGCGACGACCCGCCGGTCAACGGTCTCGGCCACGTCGGGGGCGGTCCATTGGATCTTGTCCAACGGGTTGTAGTCGAGTAGATCTTGCTCGACAGCGAACCGAAGCGCGTTGTAGAAGGTGGCCCGCTTGCGCTGGACCGTGCGGGCCGCCGCTGGCTTGCCGTCGAGCTTCCGAGCGCAGGCGTTGAGGCCGGCGCGCACGGCATCAGCCTTCGACAGGTCGGCGACCGGCTGTGAAATCTTTCCGAGCCAGGCCAGCGCCGTGCGGATACGTTCCGGCGGATCGAGGTTGCGGCTGTTCGGGTTGAACGCCCAGGAGTAGAGCGCGTCCCGAAGCACCTCGGTATCTGGGCTGCCCTTGTTGCTGCTGGTCAGCGCCACCGTCAACGTAACCAGGGCCTCAACCGTCGATCGCCGAGACTTGGCAGCCAGGCTCGGCCACTTCATGTCGATGTACGCGCAGGCGTGGTCGTACCAGCTCGTCTGCTTCTGCTCACGGACCGAGGACTCCGGCAGGCCGGTCGCCTCGTCAAACGCCTGCCCATCCTTCACGGCCCGGAGAAGATCCGAACGCCAGTGATCGGCGAGCGCCTTGGTAGTGAAGGAGCGCTCTCGACGGACGCCGGCAACGACCCACCGGACGCGATACCCCTTGGCCTTGCCCCGGTCGCTCCGCTTCCCAATGTCGTGGATCTTGACGTCATAGCTGCTCATGCGGCTTCCTCCCGCTCACACAGCCACGTGTCGAGGTCAGCGCGCCGTATGCGCACCTCTCCGTTGGGCAGCTTGAGAGAGCGCGGACCGATGCCCAGGCTGCGCCACTTGTAGAAGGTGGATCGGGGAACGTCGAGTTCCGCCAGAACAGCCGCGACGGTGAGCAACTTTCGCTCCAAGCCTGACTTCCTCTCTTTACTGGTCATGCGGCTCGCCGGGTCAGGTGGTTAGTTGCCGAAACGGCGCCGGCGGCCCGTTGCCGGGCCGTGTTGAGGTCTGTTCGCCAGCGGATGCGGGCCGAGACGGCTCGGAGGATGCGGTGTTCGAGGGGTAGGACGTCGGGGTCTTCGGGTCGGGCGAGTTCGAACCGGTACCGCTGGGGGTTGTCGTCGGCCGCCTGGCCGTGCGCGTCGCCCTGGTCCTCGTCGGTGGGGTCGGTGTCGGCCATGCCGCCAGCGAGGACGGCGCGGATCCAGGCCCGGTTGTCGGCTCGGTGGTCGGCGAGGGTCTTGCCGGACCATTGCCGGGAGACGAGGACGCGCCGGCCGGTGAAGCCGAGCGTCGAGCGCTGGTGGACCTTGCCGGTGCAGCGGCCAGGGGTCAAGCCTGCCTTGACCCCGTCAGGCTGGACGCCGTACAAAAGCCAGTTCGCGCAGGTCGGCGAGCAGGGCAGGACGGAGAGTTCGGAGCCATCCCGCCTGCCATCGACCAGGACAAGCCGAGCAGACCACCGCCCGAGCCGCCGGCGTCCGCACGAGCCGTCAAGGTCCGCTTGACGTGGCGGGCCGGGCGGCGGCCCGCTCCCCATGCGGGCGGGTGGACGGCAGACGGGATGGCGGGTAGCGCTACTACGATAGTCTCCATTGGATGTCCGGCGTCGGTTCGGCATCGATTGCGGAAGGTATGAATTGAGCCAGGAAGCGCGAACAGATTCCGGGAGCTACCTCATGCCGTCGGCCGAAGAGGTCCTGGGCGCTGTGAGAGATGCAGGATGGCTCCTAGAGCACGACACCGAAAAGGCTTTGCAGGCAGCAGGATCCAACACAATGCCTGGGAAGGCATACGGCGATCCAGACGAGCCGGGAACGTCACGAGAGATGGACGTATTTGGCTACAAGCGCCTCTACCATGATGAGTCCCTGACCTTTGGTTCTGGCGTGCGGGTGATCGCCGAATGCAAGCAGAGCTCAATGCCGTACGTTCTAATTGGCCGAACCCCTACTGACTACGAATTGGGGCGCGATCGGCCAGAGCATCATTTCAGGTTCCCAGCTGTCAGTGTGCGTCGCGAGCCTATAGGAAATGGTGGTTACAGGATTCATCAAGTATCCGCGCGAGAGTACCTTGGCCTTGACAGGCTCCCAGGAAATCCTTGGGAGTGCAGCTTCCTGGCTACTCAAATGACGCGCTTGGACAGGAGGAAGGTCTGGCTCGCTGACAACAGAGGTATCTTCCCCTCTCTAGTGTATCCGCTGGCGAAAGCAGTAACCTCAATTCGCTCACAGTCGAATCGGACGAGCTACGTGATGCACAGGCCAGGCCACGAGTGGGCGTGCGTTGACTTCTACTACCCCTTGATTGTGACATCCAGTCCAATTTTCGCGCTGAACACGTCGCAGGAGCCGATTGAGCCGACCATTGTTCCGTGGGCAACGATGGTTCGAGAGTTGAAGTCTAAGAACATTTCCGGAGTGTTCAGCATCGACGTGGTCTCTTACCCCAATCTTGATGACTACCTAGCTCGGCGGGTGGTCCGCTTTACGGATGCTGTAGCAGATTTGATAAAGCAGGACCCGAAGCGGTTTGTGACGCATGAAGATTATGGGTTCAAGTCGTCCTGATGAACGAACCTCGGATTTAGGGCTAGATGGCAGAGCCGCTGAGGTGAGCTGCGACCACACCCTACGCCGCTACCGTCCATAGCATGGAGGAGGACAGCACAGGCACGGCCTGGCGGGCTGACACCTAGACGGTCGTGACGATCGCTGTCCTGCCAGGCCGGTGCGCGATAGAACGAGAGACAGGTCCTTCCCTGACGCATGCTACGCAGCCAAGGGGAACGGAACTTGCTCGTCTACGGAGCGAACAAAATCAGAGCATGCGGTGCGGACCAGTTCGATTGTCTTGCCGTCATAACGAAGCTCGCGGTCCACTATGACCACCTCGATACTCTTGAGTCGTGCTTCGACCGTCCTCCTCTTCGCCGCCTGAGTTGCTGTCAGTCGACCGAGGCCATGTGCGATTGAATTCCGGACGTCAATCGCGGCTTCCAACTCTCGCCAAGCGGCCCGCTTTCTCAGATTGATTTTGTGGTAGCGGTTGTACGTCTGGATGCGCCGTGACCATGTAGCAGTGGTGCCAGAATCAAAATCTTCAAGGAGTGGCTCAAGCATAGGAAAGTGCTGCGGAATGGCGTCGGCTACCAATTCCCGTGAGAGTGTGTCAAGGTACGATTCGACAATGCTTACGATGCGGAACAAGGTTGCTTGCTGGCGCACGATGGCTGGTGCGACTGGCCCAAGTGAGGTGCGAATGACCCTGCCTCGGGATTCCACAGTTCCTTCCGGAAGTCGCAAATCATCCAGCGACCAGTGGATTAGCTTGAGGGCCGCCTCTGTTAGCTCTCTATTCGGGAAGATGGACAACCTGGCTCACTGTTTAAGAAGAGTTGAATATAGCGGGGACGACTGCCTGATGGCCTGCATTTCCTGCTCCGTAGGAGCAAGTGGGCTACTCTCCAGGTGCTTCATTGCAAGCACATACCACGGGGAAAGCGCATCTGGTGCATTCCTCAGAGCGAAGTCAAGCTCATCGAAAGCCACTTTGCCGACGGATGCGAGAGCTAAATACGCCTCGGCGCGTAAGGTTTCCTGGTGGCGGCCCCTCGCGAGCTCCTCCACCCATCTAATGCGCTCTACTTGATCTCCCAAGATGTTCATCTCGCGCGCTGCGTTCACAAGCCAAAGGGATTGCCAGTCGCTGTCTGATTCATCCTTAAGTGCGTCCCATAGCTGGGCCGCCTCCTCTCGGGAATCCCTGCCGACAATGATCAAGTAATTAACGAGCTGAGGCGTGAGCGGTGTTGCAAACTGGAATAGACGCCTTAGCCATTGCAGGCCTTGGGGATCGCCGTTTCGGGCGAGTGCGTTGATTGCGCCACGAAGTGCGCGGAAGTCTTCTCGGTGCAAATTCTTCAGATCGATACGGACAGGTGCAGGGCTTAGGTCCGACGATGTCGCAAATGGATCGGGTGTTCCTGCCCCTGTCGGAGTTTCCCATCGAACCCGAGCTGGCGGCGTTGGCGGGCCGGCATCGATTCGGCTCAGAGTCGCGACGGCCGAGGCCACCGACGCCTCGGGTTCGAGATCGAAGTATTCCGAAACCGCAACCTCCACATCCTGTGGATCGAAGGCTGCAGCCGCTTCGTTGATGTCCATTCCAGTGTACGTGAGGACGTAGTTGAAGAATGTCCTTGTTATGGTCTTGTGGTCTCCGATTACGAGACCCACATTCCGGGCAGCGGATGACAGTTCCTCAAGGCTCCTGAGGGCCGAGCGATAGTCTCTGCATGCGATCCTAAAGTCGTCGTTGAAGCGCCAAACAGGAAGGCCTCGCCTGATGAGATCTCGCTCGACTATCCGAATGTATATCTCGGACAGCCAATCCGACGGTTCTAGTAGCTGGGGAACTCCGAATTGCTTGCCAGTTATATCCGCGAGAAGCTCCACCAAGTGTTCCGTAGCCTCAATCTCTCCAGTCTGCATTAGCAACTCTTGGCGCAAGACGTCGTGGTCGATGTACTGATAGAAGGCCGTAACGTCTGCCTCCACGACATGGCCAACACGGCTATCAGCAAAGGTCACGCGACCCCGGTCAAGATGCGCGAAGGCGAACTTGATTGGTGCCTGAATAAACTCCTTGTATTCTTCCGGCGTGCGATTTGGCAACTCATGCTCTGACAGGATATAGGCCGTTAGCGCCCGGTAGGCAACCCGCTCTGCTATGCCAACTATCGGCACAGGGCGGATGCCATGGCCCGCCTTTCGGACGCTCACGATTGGGCTAGAAGCATTCGGCTGGCCCGTCAGCAGTCGAGCGCGAACCCAGGATGCAACGTCGCTAGGTCTTGCGCTGGCTGCGGCAACCCATGGCTCTGGTGGTATTAGGTTGCGGATGGCGTCTACCTCGGCGGAAACAGCTCCCTTCAGGTCCAGCTTCGCGACAAGCTTTGGATCCAGTGCACGCATGGGTACCACCATCACGGCTCGCGAGTCGGCTAGCCGGGTCACCGTACATTGTTTGAGAAGCCCGAACTACCCCTGACGCCTAGCAGCCGGTGCGCCGTGCCGCGACCGCGGAGCTCCTCAATCCTCCGCTGCAACAGGTCCTCGTGAATCATGGCCGACAGCGTGCCCGGTAGCGATCCTGGGCCGCAAGTACCCAGCGCGTCGGCAAGATCATCGGGCGCAACGCGGGCACAACTGACGCCGACAGGGGCTGTCAATCGCTGTAAGGCACGGAGGCACTCTCCGAGGTGAGGCGGCCAATCCACCCGATTGGAGTCGACCAGCAGCACGCCGGAGGGGTTTGAGGTTCGAGTCCCTGGCCGCGCACCGCAGGGAGCAGCGGTCTCGTGCAGGTGTGTCGCCGTCATGGAAGCGCCGCCGGCCGGCACACTCCTCACATGCCGTCGATCAATTGGGACACCGTCGCCACATCCGCCGTGACCGCGCTCCTGGTCACCCTTGCCGTCGAGTATGCGGCGAAACCGCGTCTCGAAGCCCGCAAAGAACGGATCCTCGGAGCGCTCCGCTCCCGGCGGGAGCTGTCGGCGGCCATCACGAGTATTGCTCTGCCTGCCGTGTTCCTCTCCATCGACATGCCGAAAGACGTCATGGGTGAGGTGAGGGACAGCCTGCTCGCCGAGCGGAAGCGCCAATACGAGCGGTTGCGCGACCAGACGCAGGCTCTCGCTGACTCCATGGACCGGCATGCCGGCACCTTCCCGGACCCATCGATGAAGCTGGTTATGTCGTACATCAGCACCGTGCAGGGGCTCATGCTGTCGGCCCGTACCCGTCACGACAAGGCGCGCCTAATTCATGACCTGTCGAAGCAGATTGCGATGATCCTCGACGGCCGGTGGTGGCAGACGCCTGCCCGGGTGCGCGCCGTGTGGGAGTTGGATCGGCTGGTGAAGCGCAGCCAGGATCAGGACGGTGATGAGAAGCCGGTGAGCGAACGGCGGGAGACCGCTAATGCCACCTGAGGAGCAGCTCGCCGCTGCGCACGGAGGCCCACCTGCGTGAGGGGAGCTTCCCCACCGGGGGTCGACGTGGGTCGGGAGCGGAACGACTGTCGACAGCAACGCCGACAGCAACGGTGCCGGACGGCGGCACGCTGATGAGGGCTGGCATAGACGAGGCTCCGAGCCTGCGGCCGTTCCCGGACGCGCGCGGACGCGACGCACAGAGCTTGTAAGCGAGACGTCGGGGAAGATCCTCACAATGTCCACTGCCGAGACGTTCTCTTTAAGATCAAGGCGGCCCGCAAGCGGACCGCGCCGGCCGGCTCCGGCCTGCTGGCGGCCTCCGGCCGGCATCGGCCGGGCCGGTCGGCCACACTGAGGGAGCACGAATCTCATCGTCGTGCAGTCACCCCACCTGACGTCTGACCCACCGACCTGAGGCCGATCCGTCCTACCGACTGTGCGACCGGGTCCGGCCCGAGAAGGGTCTGCCCTTGCGGTGCCTGGCGAGGCGTCGGCTCTGCCTGTGAGCTCGGAGCATCCACGGCCAAGGCCGAGGTTTGGACTCGTCTGCCTCAGTGGCTACCCCGATCGGCACGTCGCAGACAGGATCATCCCGCCCGTGCAGTCAGCTACCTGCAGTAGTTGAACAGGGCGGTCATACTTCCCAGCGTGCGTCTCGCTTCTATACCAACCCCGTCCCCCACAGCGGCGATATCACCTTCGCCGACCTCGGTCGATGTAGCCCCAGCCCTGACGACCAACGTTCCCACACCATCGCCCACAGCGATCATCAACGTTGTCGACAACTCGACCAGTTTCTTCGACAAGATCACACCGGGCGCATGGCCTGACTGGCTCGCGGCTGCCGGAACGTCCCTGGCCTTCATGGTTGCTGCCGTTTCCTATTGGCGCAGCATCCAGGTGCGCCGGGAAGAACAGGCGCGGCTCGTCTACTCCAAGATGACCCACGTTCAGCATCACGAGGTTGGCACTCGATTCGACCTTCTACCCAATGACGCGAAGATTGGGGCAAATGGGGGCGGCGCCAGCATTGTGAGGCCCCAATCACCTGAGGAGAAGGCCCGCCACCTCGCACTTACGCCGGTAATACAGCTGACCGCCGTTATCCGCAATGGCAGCAAGGAACTTATTGGCCCGGTCAAGGTGCAGGTCGTGAACACCGGCCAGAGGCGCATCTACGAAACATTTTCGGTCGTCGTCGGCACCGTCGATCCCGAGAGCGACTACGTCGTAGACTTTGTTTGGCCCAACACGGACCACCCTGGACAGCCGGGGCTCGGCACGACGCTAATTTTTCGCGATGCAAGCGGTCGGTGGTGGCGACGACATCTCGCCGAGCCCATTGAGGCCGTGCACGACGACCCCGAAAACGGCGCACACACGCCGGCCGAGCGTGCCGGTTGGGCGGCTAACGCTCGCAGAATGGGGCTCAAGCCATCTCCTGAGCCCGCTGTGCCACTGCGGGCTAAATGGCACCGCTTTCTGCGCAAGATGCAGGGAAAGTCTCCCCTACCGTGAGCGACTAAATTGCGACGTGTCTTCGGAGATTCCGGCTTGCATGACTTTCGCATCCTTCTTAGGGAGATCGATCCCTAACACGGTGATTAGTACGGCAGCCGCCGTTTGGGATCTTGCTGCTCGGGTGGGGTGGACGCGAGACGGCCACCGCGTGATCGTCTGTGTGTTGTGGACACAACATCAGATCTTGCGGTGGCCGCGTGCCACAGCGTAGCCGTCGTCCGGTGGGAGCGGGTGCTGGCCGGCGTGCTGGGGTGCTTCGCGGGCCGGTTCGGGCGGGTGGAGCCGCGTCGTGCAGCGGCGGAGTTCGTGACCGGGTTGCTGGCTGATCTTGAAATCAAGACGTGTTGGCAGTTGGCGGAGCGGGCCGGTCACGCCCGGCCGGACGCGATGCAGCGGCTGCTGTACCGGGCGGTGTGGGACGCCGACGCCGTCCGCGACGACCTGCGGCAGCTGATCACCGACCGGTTCGGTGCCCCGGAGGCAGTCCTGGTGGTCGACGAGACCGGCGACCTGAAGAAGGGCACCCACACGGTCGGGGTGCAGCGGCAGTACACGGGCACCGCCGGGCGGATCGAGAACAGCCAGGTCGGGGTGTTCCTGGGCTACGCCGGCTCGGGCGGGCACACGCTGATCGACCGTCGGGTGTATCTACCGGCGTCGTGGACCGAGGACCGTCAGCGGTGCGCAGCTGCTGGCGTGCCTGACGAGATCGAATTCGCTACCAAGTCGGAGCTGGCCGCCGACATGATCACCGCCGCGATCGACGCCGGCGTGCCGGCGGGCTGGGCCGCCGCGGACGAGGCTTACGGCAATAGCGGCGCGTTCCGCGCTCACCTGCGCGAACACCGCCTCGGCTACGTCCTCGCGGTGTCCCGCAGCCACCTGGTCCCACTCGACGGCGGCAAGACCAGAGTTCGCGCCGACCGCATCGCCGACGACCTGCCCGACTCGGCCTGGCAGCGCCGATCGGCCGGCGTCGGCTCGAAAGGCCCCCGCTACTACGACTGGGCCTGGCTCGACGATGTCACCACCGACGCCGACCCCGACAATGACGGCCACCACAGCTTGCTGATCCGCCGCAACACCACTACCGGTGAGCTGGCCTTCTACCGCTGCTGGACTCCGCGCCGGGCCGCCCTCGCCCAACTCGTCCGCGTCGCGGGCATCCGATGGACCGTTGAGGAGAGCTTCCAGGCCGCGAAGGGCCAGATCGGTCTGGACCAGCACCAGGTCCGCCGCTGGGACTCCTGGCACCGGTTCACCACCCTGGCCCTGGCCGCCCTCGCCGTCTTGGTGATCTGCGCCGCTGACGCCGCCAAAGACGATCCGGCCAGCACTGGGTTGATCAAGCTGACGGTCAACGAGGTTCGACGACTGATCAACGCCGGCATCATCCGCCCGATCACCCAACTCGCCCATCGTCTGCGCTGGTCACAGTGGCGACGCCGGCATCAAGCCCGAGCCCGACGATGCCACTACACACGCCGCCTCAACCTCGAACTTCAGCTCTGATCACGAAGGGCGGCTGCCGTATTAGGATGGTGACTTACTACTCAAGCCGGCGCCGCGACGATCGCGGAGGTGGCGGGCCACCGCCGAGCGGCGGGCGATCGCTGCCGCGCCGCTGCGCGGCTTGCCACCGGAGCCCGTGGCTCAGGTGCGCGGCAACCGGCGCCACGGCAAACCGTCACGGCCCCAAGGCCAGGGCGGGAGGCCGTACGACGTCGGCCAGCCGCGTACGGAGGCCCGAGCGCGTGCCAGCCACGTGCCATAAGCCCGTGCCGTAGACGGTCATCAACGGGCAGGAGCGGGCACCGCCACCCGCCGCCGGCCAGGCACAACGGACAGACCTGGGCAGCCGGAAACGATCTTCCAAACTGACGGTACGACCGGTCAGCTCAGCCGGTGCCCTTGAGCGCCTGGTCGATCAGTAGCCTCGACCGCTCACTCATTCGCGCGGCATCCTCGGCGTTCGGAGCCTCGCGCACGGTGACGGCCACCACAACACGCACGTCTTCGCGCTTCGCCGGGTCCGTCTGCATTGTGACGATCCTCCAGCCGAGTTGCCGCCCAGCCTTCCGACCTGCTGACCGGACCAGCGCGATCCGCTCGGTATCCCACGGCTCGACGTGCTCGACGTACTGCCAGTCGATCTCCAAGTGACGCATGATCTTCAACGTCAGCTCGTCCGACTCACTCACGGGCAACTCCCAGACGCCTCGGGAAACCTGCTCCCGGCTCCCCCAGACCCAGCCGCCGACCCCGTTGATCTTCCCCCCGATGCGCCCCTGAACGCCGAGCGCCAGCGAGATCTAGCGAGACACGGCGGGACGGAACGAAGAAGGCCCCCGACAGCGTTTGTGCTGTTCAGGGGCCGTTCTCGCACCTGGTGGCGGGTAGAGGATTCGAACCTCTGAAGCTTTCGCGACGGATTTACAGTCCGCTCCCATTGGCCGCTCGGGCAACCCGCCAGGGCGTGCCGCCACGCGGGACGCGGCAGCGGAAGCAAGGATAGCTGTTGCACCGGCCCACCGCGCAAGCGGGTACCGTCGGCTTGTCGTACCGGCGCCGGGCCGGCCCGGCGCACCTTCATGTCGTCCACAGCAGGAGCGGAATCATGGCAGCCAACCCGTCGTTCGACATCGTCAGCAAGGTCGACCGGCAGGAGATCGACAACGCCCTCCGGCAGACCGAGAAGGAGCTCTCCACCCGCTTCGACTTCCGGGGCACCGGCGCCGACATCTCGTGGTCGGGCGAGGAGGGGGTCAGCCTCCAGGCCGAGACGGAGGAGCGGGTCAAGGCGGCCCTGGATGTCTTCAAGGAGAAGCTGGTCAAGCGGAACATCTCGCTCAAGTCCCTGGACGCCGGCGAGGCGCGCCCGTCGGGCAAGGTCCACAAGATCGACTGCAAGATCATCCAGGGCATCGACTCGGACAAGGCCAAGGCGATCAGCAAGAAGATCCGCGACGAGGGGCCGAAGGGCGTACAGGCGCAGATCCAGGGCGACCAGCTCCGGGTGACCGGCAAGAAGAAGGACGACCTCCAGACCGTGATCTCCCTGCTCAAGAGCGAGGACTTCGGCATCGCCCTCCAGTTCACCAACTACCGGTAACGCGGCTCCAGCCGGCCTGGTCATCGCGCCGGCAACGCCTTGTCACCCGGGTGGACGTCGTCACCAGTAGTCATCGTTGGTCGCCAGCGATCGGCCTGCGGCGGCCTGGTGACGGCCTGGCCGCGTCTGTCTCTGCCTCCTGCGCGTTGGTCCAGCGAGAGTACGGGCGACCGCTGCGCTTGTTGCTTATCCGGCAAGAAAGATCGCCTCCACGTCTTTCAATCCGTACGCACGTTCGAGAGAATTGACCCAACCGGCCGGGGAGTGTGGTGATGGCAGACAAGAGCTCTATCGAGTGGACCGAAGCCACGTGGAACCCGACAACCGGTTGCGACCGCATCTCGCGTGGCTGCGATCACTGCTACGCGTTGACCTTGGCGAAGCGACTGAAGGCCATGGGGTCCGCGAAATATCAGACGGACGGTGACCCGCGTACGTCGGGACCGGGCTTCGGGGTGGCAACACACCCCAGCGAGCTGACGCTGCCCCTTCGGTGGCGAGAGCCTAGGGTCGTGTTCGTCAACTCGATGAGCGACCTGTTCCATGCGAAGGTTCCCTTCGACTTCGTCGAGCAGGTCTTCGAGGTCATGGCGGCAACTCCGCAGCACACCTACCAGGTACTCACAAAGCGGGCCGCGAGGCTCGCGAAGCTCGCCCCCCGACTCACCTGGTCGGCCAACGTCTGGATGGGTGTTTCTGTCGAGGATGATGAACAGACAGAGCGCATCGATGATCTCCGCCGGGTTCCCGCGGCCGTTCGGTTCGTCTCGGCCGAGCCACTCCTCGGCCCGTTGGACGACCTGAACCTCGACGGTATCGGCTGGCTGATTGCCGGTGGTGAGTCCGGTCCCGGCTGCCGACCGATCGACCCTGATTGGGTGCGTTCCCTACGGGACCAGTGCGTCGCGGGCGGCACGGCTTTCTTCTTCAAGCAGTGGGGCGGCAGAACGCCGAAGACCGGCGGTCGGGAGTTGGACGGGCGGACATGGGACGAGATGCCGGCAGCACGGGAACTTTCCCCGACAGGGTAGAGCTCACCCGACGCTGAGGGGTTACAGCCCCGATGGACGCCGCAGTTGCTCCTTCCAAAAGTCGCCCTTACCGGTGTTCGCCACAGAGGTTCCTCTCAGAAGCTTCACGGCCGCGCGGACGTGAGGCGTGCTTGCCTGGCCCAGCGTCGTGCCGTAGACCTCCGGCACGTGGTCGGCAGGGCAGAAAGGGCCCAGCTTATCCAGCAGCCGTTCGAGGTTTGTCGCAATGATCCTCGTCCACTCCGGGCCATGACTGCTGCTGTGGCTCTCGGGGGTAGGCAACTCATCGTCGCCGAAGAGCGAGCCTTGCCCGTACTTCTCCCCCTTGCGGAGCAGGTCCGTCTGCCACGCCACCGACCACTCCACGCCCGCCTTACCCAGCGAGTCTGCGAAGTGCCAGGCTCCCTCGTTGCTGGCCGTGAACAGCGCCAGCACGTACTTCGGAAGCAGATCGGGCCTGGGCCGAACCGGCATCTTGACCGCCCGGTATCTCGTTCCGGTGGTGAGGAGCTTCTCGTACGTGTCGCACACCTCCAAGGCGATCTGGGTAGCGCGCTGCTCATCACCTTCGTCTCGGACCCCGGCAAAGTGTTCTTGCCACCAGTCGCCACCAAGGAAGCGGTCCAGCCGGTCCGCCGTCTTCTGATCCGCCGGCGAAAGCTCCCCGCGCTTTGAACGAGCCGCATGTACGGCGCGACCCATCCGCGCGACAGTCAACACGCTGAAGTGAAGCAAGACCTCGGTCGGCGGCCACGACGGCCGACCAAGCAGGGCAGCCTTGAGGACGTCGAAGTCCAACGCCGGGCCGAACGGGTCGAGGAAAGCGAACAGCGACGCGCCCTGGGCCCGCTTTAGGACCTCAGGAAGGTGCTCGTCGACCGAGCCCAACCGGACGATGCGCTCAGCAGCGCCGCCCTTCTCGTCGAGTACGCGCTCCAGGTTGGCGAAGTTGTCCGGGTTCTGCTCAACGAAGAACCCGAGCACGCTCCGATAGCCCTTCACGAACTCTGCACACCGCGACAGGAGCAGCGGCGATCCTGGCTGCCCGTCGTCATACTCTCCGCGCCCTGCGTAACCATCCAGGAAGACAACCCGGTTTCCCTCCACGCTGCGACCGGTCTTCGAGGCGAAAACCACCGGGTACCGACTCAAGATTCCGTGCTTGAAGACAGCCGCCGATCTTCTGGATGCGAAAAAGTCAGTCCCGGCCACGAGCCCTCCCCGACGGCTACAGCAGGTAGCGTCAGGCTAACGGAAGGTCGCGATCGATGGAAGGCGGTAAAAGCCTCGGCGGGGACGAGCTTTTCGCCCGCTATCCGCTGGTCATCGTCGTCGCTGAGAGACCCGGGATGTGGTCAACGCCCTCACCTGGGCGCGGCAGAACGACGTCGCGCTGCGGGTAGGGAGTGGCCGGCACAGCCTGGAGGGCTGGTCCAACGTGGACAACGGCATCGTGATCGACGTGAGCGAGCTGAAGTCGACCCGGATCGACACCGCGAACCGCATCGCGACAGTCGGCGCCGGCCTCAACCAGTTGGAGGCGGTGACCGCGCTCGGGCAGACGCACCGTCCGACGACAGCAACTTCTTCACCCAGGCCTTCGGCACGGGGCGCAGACGAGCGAACCGCCCGCGGCTCGGCGTTCCCGCACCGCGACGCGCTCTTCTACTCCGAGCCCGGCGCCGGCTGGGGTTCCCGTGGAGAGCCAGACAGCGGCGACGCCACCACCCCGGTCGCGCAGGCGTGGATCGCGGAGTTCAGCCAGGCACCGCGCCCCTACGTGCACGGCGCCTACCTCAACGTGCCGAACATCGGGATGTCGGAATGGGAGACCGCCTACTGGGGACCCAACTTCCTCAGCTTTCGGTGGCGAGCGCCTGCTCCAGGCGTACCTCGGCCTGGGCCTCGGCCCGGGCGATCGAGCCGGTGGGTAGCGCCGCGACCACCGCGGCGGCCGCCACCCCCACACCGGCGAAGATGAACGCCCACGGTACGCCGACCTGGTCGGCGAGTATCCCGGCCACCGCGCCGCCGGCCGCGCTCGCTCCGACCGCCACGGTCACCACCCAGGTGTACGACTCGTTCAGCATGCTCACCGGCGAGATCCGGCCGACCATGGTGTTCTCCACGGTCAGCGCGGGTGCGATGGTGGCCCCGCCGAACACCAGGGCAACGCCGAGCGCGATCGGGTTCGGCATCACCGCGAAGACCGCGAAGGTGGCCGCGAGCAGGCCGAGGAGCTGCCCGAACTGGCGGGCGGCGTTCCGGGCCGGCTTGCGGGTGCCGAACCAGAGGCCGCCGAGCGCGCTGCCGGTCCCCCACATCGCCAGCAGTACCCCGCCCACGCTCTGCGCGTTGGCCGGATCGTGCGCGGAGGCGTACGCCGGCACGGCCACCCCGGCGGCGCCGAACGCGATGCCGAGGCCGGCGACGCAGAACAGCAGTGCCGGGAAGCCGCCGACCCGCAGCGGGCCGAGTCCTTTGGCGTGGCTGTCCCGGGGGTGCGGTCGCCAGCCGCGCATCACCGGGCCGAGTGCCACGGCAGTGGTGCCGACCAGGGTCACCACGGCGGCCCCGAGCAGCGCCGCCGCGGCGTCGGCCAGCAGCACGAAGGCGGCGACCAGCAGCGGGCCGACCACGAAGACCACCTCGAAGAGCGTGGTCTCGGCGGCGAGTGCGGTGTTGCGCAGGGCGTACCGGCCGGAGGCGGGGTCGGTGAGGTCGTTCCAGGCGCCCCGGATGGCGGCGGTCAGCGGCGGGTACGTCGCGCCGGCCATCGCCGACGCGGTGAAGATCAGAGCCAGGGCATCCGAGCCGGCGCGGCTGGCCAACAGCAACCCGACCATGGCCAGCGGGTGGGCGACGGCGGTGACCAGCAGCACCCGGCTCGGCCCGACCCGGTCGGCGATCCGGCCGGCGACCGGGCTGAGCGCGGCACCGGCGAGCGCGTACACCCCGCCGGCCACGGCGGCCAGAGAGTACCGGCCGGTGACCTGCTGGACGACCAGCAACAGCGCCAGCGGGGTCATGCCGATGCCGAGCCGGCCGACAATGCCGGCGATCAACAGCATCGGCGCGCCGGGGATGCGCCACACTCCCAGGTACTGCCGCAGCGCGGTCACGGGCGTGACTCCTTGGATCATTGGTGTAACGAGTGGATCACCGTGTAACGAGTGGGCGACCTTCCGACCCTAACGCGAACGTCCCGGCCCGCTGAACCGGATTACGTCCACGTCACTCCTACCCCCGCAGGGCCCGACGCCCACCCGGCCGGCAGTGCGGGCTGGACCGGGTTCCGGTGCGATATGGTCAACATCGGCTGCATCGACCCGCCGCCGGTCCCTGCCCCCGTCCGGTCCCTGCCCCCGTCCGGTTCCTGATCCCCCTACGGAGCGATGACGCACACCCTGCTCGTCTCGGCCACCCAGTCTGACGCGTACCCCACCATCGCGGACGCACTCGACGGGGCACCGGACGGCGCCACCATCCTGGTCACCCCCGGGGAATACCTGGAGCACCTGCGCATCGAGCGGGCCAACGTGATCATCGGCGTCACCGGTGATCCCGGATCGGTGACCATCCGCGCCCGCCGGGCCGACGACCCGGTCGTGGAGTGCCGGGACGCCACCGTCGAGCTGCGCGAGCTCGTCTTCGCCGGCGCCGATGCCCCCGCCCTGGCGGTCTTCGGCGGCACCGTCCGGGTGGTGGACACCGAGGTCTCCGCCGGTCGGGCGGTCGCGATCCAGGTGGGTCCGCGCAGCGAGTTCGAGTTCACCCGGGTGCGCGTCACCGCCGCGCAACGGGGCATCCTCTGGGACACCTGCGCCGGTACGGCGGTCGGCTGCGAGATCACCAACGTGGTCGAGGACGGCCTGCTCATCCGCTCCGCCGACCCGACCATCCGCAACTGTACGGTCGCCGAGTGCGGCTACCGGGGCATCTACGTCTACGACTACGCCCGCCCGCTGCTGGAAAACTGCGAGGTGACCGGTTCCGGGCTGGGCATCGCGGTCGCCCAGGAGAGTTCACCGACGCTGCGGCGCTGCCGGGTGCACGATGTGCGGGGTCTGGGCATCACGGTCGGTCCCGGCTGCGGCGGCCTGATCGAGGACTGCCACACCGAACGGACCGCCGCCCCCGGCATCCAGCTCAGTCCGGGCGCGACCGCCCAGGTGACCACCAGCGAACGCGGCCTGCCCCGCTCGGTCGGCGCGGGCGAGGCCCCGGCGACCCGCAGCGATCCCCGGCGGATCGAGGAACTCACCGGCGAACTGGAACAACTGGTGGGCCTGCCCGGGGTCAAGGCCGAGGTGCGCGCGATCATCGACGAGATCCAGGTCAACGAGTGGCGGCGCAGCGGCGGGCTCTCCGTCACGCCGAGCAGCAACCACCTGATTTTCGCGGGGGCGCCCGGCACCGGCAAGACCACGGTCGCCCGCATCTACGGTCAGCTCCTCGCCGCGCTCGGCGTACTGCCGAAGGGCGGGTTCCGCGAGGTCAGCCGCCGGGACCTGGTCGGCCAGTACCTCGGCCACACCGCCGAGAAGACCTCGGCAGCGTTCGAGGCGGCGCTGGGCGGCGTGCTCTTCATCGACGAGGCGTACACCCTCTCCCGCTCCTTCGGCTCCGGCGGTGACTTCGGGCAGGAGGCGATCGACACGCTGGTCAAACTGATGGAGGACCACCGCCACGAGATCGTGGTGATCGTCGCCGGCTACACCGACGAGATGCTCGGCTTCCTGGCCGCCAATCCCGGGCTGGCCTCGCGGTTCAGCCGGACCATCGAGTTCGAGAACTACAGCGCCGTCGAACTCGCCGAGATCCTCAGCAGGATGGCCGAGAACCACGAGTACGTGCTGGCCCCGGAGGTCGCGGTCGCGGCCCGGTCACACTTCCAGACGGTCCGCAAGGACAAGGACTTCGGCAACGCCCGGGACGCGCGCAAGCTCTTCGAGGGCATGCGGAAGGCACAGGCCCAGCGGCTGCGGCAGTTGCGGCGGGTGCCGAACGCCGAGGAACTGCAGCTCATCACCCTGGAAGACCTCGCCCTGGTCATCCAGGCGCCCTGACCCCGGCCGCCGCCGACTCCACGCGGGGCTCAGCCGGATCCGGACGTACGTCCCTCGCGCAGCAGCCGACCGATCCGGTCGAGGATCTCGTCGCCCACCTCGGCCGGCCATTCGTAGCGCCGCTCCTCGATGTGTGCGAGGAGTTCCGGCTCGGGCGGCACGCCGTACCGCTCGGCGAAGTAGGCCAGCGACTCCGGCCACACCCAGCGGCCGTCGGTGTGCAGGTGCGCCGGCACCACCTCGGGGTGCTCCGGGTCGAGCGGATCCGGATCGTAGCCCCAGTTCGCCATCACCACGGGCGACTCGCGCAGGTACGCGACCACCGCAGCCCGCTCGGCGTACTCCAGCCGCCGCGCAGGCGGTACCGGCCGGCCCGCCCGGTCCCGGTCGAACCGGACGGCGGCGAACCGCGGCTCGTCGTCGGCGGGCGAGCCGGCGTCCGAGTCGGCGGGCGAGCCGGCGTCCGAGTCGGCGGGCGATCCGGCGTCCGAGTCGGCGGGCGATCCGGCGTCCGAGCGGTGCGCGGGCGGCGACATGTCAACGACCATAGCGGGCCAGGAAGCCGGCCAGCCGCCGTCGGCGCCGGTCACGCTCGGCGGTCAGCCAGTCCCTGGTGAACTGTTCCGGCAGGCGTTGGTGCTGCTCCCACCCGTCCACCGTCCAGATCGCGCTGGTCCCGATGGCGGCGGCGTCGGGCGGAAGGAACCTCAACGCCTCGTCGAGTGCGCTCGCGGCGCCGACGAGGAGCTGTTCGATCTCCTCCCGGTCCACCGACCACGACGGGTCCGAGCGGCCATCCGGAGTGGACCGGTCCGCCTCCGACCCGTCCGGCCCGTCCAAGCCTTCCGGGCCGTCCAAGCCTTCCGGGCCGTCCAGGACGTCCGGGCCGTCCGAGGCGTCCGGGCCGTCCGAGGCGTCCGGGCCGGGTGGGATGCCGAGGCTGTCCAGCAGCACCTGGTAGCCCTCGGCGACGCCCAGCCACTGTCCGGCGTCGATCGCCTCAGACGGCCCGTCCTCCAGATAGCTGAACTGGTACGGCGACTCCGGCGGCACTCCCGGTCGCTGGGGCATCCGCAGTACGAACTCGCGGTGCCGGCCACACCCGGCGCAGGGTCCCGCATAGCGGACCAGCACCTCCTCGTCGTCGCTGCGCACGACGTCGAGCTGACCCCGGGGGAAGAGCGCCGAGCCGCACACGCACGGATGCAGATCGAGATAGAGATGCGCCTCGGCGAAGGTGCGCACCCGGACCGGCGCCTCCGCTGCCGGTGCTCCGGCCGGCTCCGGACCGGTCGCCTCCACCGTGGGCGCCGGCTCGGCCGGCACACCGTGCGCCGCTCCGGCGGCCTCCGGCCGGGTCACCGCCCCGGATGGCTCCGTCAGCGGGTCCGCCGGCGGGTCCGACACCGGGTCGGCCGGCGGGTCCGACACCGGGTCCGGCACCGGGTCGGGCAGGTCGTAGCGGGTCACGAAGTCGGCCAGCCGGCGCTGGTAGTCGGCCCGGGCCGCGTCGAGCCGGGACCGGCGGAACAGCTCCGGCCGGTCGCCCCGGAGCCGCTGCCCCAGCGTGGTCCAGCATGCCGTCGCCGGCACCACGTCGCTCTCCGACGCTCTGCCGTCGGCCGAGTGTGCTGATCCGTCGAGCGGTGCCGGCAGGAACTTCGCCACCTCGTCGGCCGCCGCCCGCGCGGCGTCCCAGGCGCCGTGGATCGCCCGGTACGTCTCGTCGTCCGGTGGCGCGCCGCCGAGCTGGGCCAGCCCGGTGCGGGCCAATTCTGCGTGGGAAAGCTCCAGCAGGCACCACTGGCCGGCGTCGATCAGGGTCGACCGTCCCTCCCCGTACGACAGCCGCGACTCGTCCCGCGCGTCGGGGTCCGGCACCGGTACGACCACCTCGATGGTGTGCCGCCTGCCCTGGTAGGGACCGTCGAAGCGAAGCAGGTAGGTGTCACCGGAGCGGTGCAGGGTGGTGAACCGGTCGAAGTCCACCCACTCCTCGCCGGGCGGCAGGCTCAGTTCGACGAAGGCGTACGCCTCGGCCAGGGTGCGTGCCTCGGGCAGGCCGGCTGCCTCGGTCATCGGGTGTGCCTCGGTCATCTCAGTCACCCAACACTACCGGCCGGTCCGGGAGGGTCACCGGACCGGATCGGAACGGCGCCGGCCGTTCCGGCTCGGGCAGCGTCTCGCTGATCCGCTCCAGCTGTTGCAGCCGGTGGAAGATCGAAACCGTCCGCCTCCGCAGGTGGTCGGTGTCGAAGGTGAAGACCGCCAACTGCTCCTCCGGGGCGGTGCCGAAGAAGCGTTTACGCAGTTCCGCTCGGGTTTGGGACAGCACGGCCTCACTGCTGTCGAAGGAGATGTTGCTGGCCTCCTTCGCCCCGCTGAAGCTCAACACCTGGCTGATCGTGACAGCCGGGTTGGAGGTCGTCGCGCCGACCACGATGCTCGCGGCGGTGCCGACGGTCTGCCCGGTGGCGTCCGTCCCGAACTTCATCAACCGGCTCCGCGCGCTCGGCAGCCCCACCGGGATCGCGCTGATCCGGTCGACCTCCTGGCGCAGCCAGGCCTGCACACTCGCCAGGATCTCGTCCGGTGAGCCGGTCGGATCGATCCGCAGCATGTGTGCGACGTCCGAGTTCACCCGGTACGCCATCAGCGTCCCGCCGTCGGTCCGGCCGGTACCCAGTTCGAAGGTCAGGCTCTCCGGCCGGCCACTGACGCCCTCGCGATGGAAGAGGAATCGGAAGGTGTGCTCTGCCTCCGCCACCGGCTCGATACGGCCGTTGCGCGGCCATTGCCCTGCCTTCGCCACCTTCTGGGCGACCTTGTCGAGCAGGTCGGGCTCCGGTACCGCCCCCAACTGGGCGTGCATCGTCGCCACCTCGGCAGCCGTACGGGGATCCTGGGCGAGTTGCTCCTCCATCTGTCGCACCCGCTGCTCCAACCCCTGCACCGCCGCGCGCTGCTCGTCGAGCGACCGGCGCAGGTCCGCCGGGCTCACGTCGTCCTCCTCGATGGCGAACGCCTTCCGCAACGCGATGTCGTTCACCCGCATCGCATGGAAGCGGGCGCTCCACCGCTGCCCGAGGTGCGCCACGGCGCTGGCACCGGTCATCAGCCCCCACAGCGGTCCACTCAACGCGGCGACTGCCGCCGCGCCGGCCAGCCCGACTCCGGTGGGCAGGTAGTCCTCCAGTAGCCGGCGCCGGGGCGGCAGCGGATGCTCCCGGTCGAAGAGAATGTTGTCGCAGACGTGCTCGATCGTCCGCTGAATCTCGTCCGGGGCGGCGTCGACGTTGACGGTGAACTCGAAACGGCCGCGCTTGAGCCGACGGACGGCCGGGACGACCGGCCGGTTGCCTTCCACGGTGCCGAAGGTCAGGGTGAGCGTCACGTCGCGCTTGATCCCGATCCGGTCCGACCGGAACACCCGGGTGTCGGGGTCGCGCTCCGCAGCGTGGTCGCGTGCGAAGTGGTGCCGGTGGCGCCGGTTGACCTGGTTGATCGCCCGGGCTGCGGCGTCGATCGCCCGCTCGGTGTCGGCCGGCGTGGGCCCGAACCCGGTTGTCCCGGAGCCGAAACCGGGGGTCGCGGGGCCACTGCCGGTCGTCCCGACGACGGTTCCGGTGGCCGCGGGGCCACTGCCGGCGAGCTCGGAATCGATGGCCTGGGCAATCGATTCGCCGCTGCGGGCCAGCGCCACGATCTGGTTGGCCATCGGCCGCCGCTGTTTACCCGGCAGCCGCGTACTGTAGGCGGCGTCGTGCCGTTCACGCAGGTCACGAAGCACCTCGTCGCGTCGGCTAATGGCCCGGTCGGCAAAGACCTGGACGATCGACCGGGCGACGGCCGACTCGCCGAGTACCTCCCCGAAGTGGGTCCGGGCCAGGTTCCCGACCGGCACACTCGGCAGTACCCCCGTGCCGGTGGCGGTGGCGCCCTTCTCCAGGTGACCGACCACCTCGGGCGCGGCCAGGCTCACCTTCTCCTGGCGTTCGGCCACCTTCTTCAGCGCCGCCCGAACGGCCTCCTCGAGAGCGTCCCGGTCGGATCGGGCAAGGTCCGGAGGAACCCGCAACGTGATGGCGGGATCCTCGAACTTCACCTCGATCTTGGACGGATCGCCGGTGACGGCCACCTCGACCCGTACCCGAGCGTCGTTCCCCTCCCCCTTGATCCGCAGCCGGTATCGGTCCTCGCCGCGGTGTTCGACCCGGAGCAGGTGCTCGACCGGCTTCTTCTTGCGAGCATGGTCGATCTGTTCGATCACAACGCGGATCCGGCGACGGAGCGCCCTGGCGGAGTCGTCGTCGATCGCCGGTGACGACGACGGCGGGGGCGCGGGCGCCGGGGTGGGTGGTCCGGGAACGAGTAGGTCCGGCCGGCCCACCGCGCCCGTCGCCAGTTCGGCGGCCTCGGCGAAACCACGATCGACCAGGCGTTGGAGCCCGCCGTCCTCGATTCCGGTCCGATCGGTCCGCAGGGCAAGCCGTCGATCCTGCTCCCGGTCGGCCTTGCCCAGTTTGCTCCGCCGGCTGACCCCGCCCTGCGTGATCATCTCGACACCGGCCACCACCACACCCTTCACCGCGAACGCGGGCACCCCGAGGGATTCGGCGACGACAGCCATGGTGGTCGCGCCGGCGGCGGCGGGGGCACCGGCGATGCCCCGGTCCCGCCAGCGCCGCGACACCTCCGGCGGCCGGGCAGCCTGTTCCTCGACTGTTGTCTGCAGGACCGCGCGCAGCTGGTTACGGAACTGTGCCCAGGTCGGTACCAGGGTCGGTACCGCACCGGCCGAATGGTCGATCAGGGACGGGTCGACCACCAGGGCGAAGTGCCGGTCCTCGGCGGTGTTGCGGATCTCGATCCCCCGCCCGCCCGGGACGGCGTCGGAGCGCAGCTCGACCGTGAACGCCACCCGCCCCAGCTTGGCCCAGCCGGCCGGGAGCACCCGGAAGACGGCCCCTTGCCCGCTCGGCACCGGAGTGACCAGGGCCACGGTGGGGTCGAACAGGACCCCGGAGAGAGCCTTCCGGGTGACCGCCACGGCCGGATCGGAGTCGAGCGCCCAGGCCCGTTCCTCGGTGAGCAGGCGGTACGCCGACGCGGAGAGGCGTTCCCGCGCCAACTCGACCCGCTCGTCACCGCCGGGGAAGCCCTCGCGCAGCCCGTACCGCTCGATGAAGTCGCGGATCTCGGCCCGGAGCGCGGACCGTTCGGCTCCGGTCGTCGTCGGCAGGAGTAGGGCCATTGCCTCGAACGTGCCGAGATTCGCGGCGTCCCGCTCGGTCAGTCGCGGCCGGCGTACCGAGATCGGCTGGTTGGCCAGGACGTCCGTCTTCTTGCCTCCCGGAGCGGCCCCGACCACCCTGTTGTGGGCGTACAGGAGCGCCCCGGCCAGTACCCGCTGCACGCTGGTCTGGTCCAGGCCGTCGAGCTGGTCGTGGAAGAACTCGATGTCGTGCTCCCGATCCGGACCGACGTGCAGCGCGAACCTCCCGTTGCCCGGGTCACGCGGCGAGGTACGCAGGTTCAGCCGGTACGGCGCACCCTGCTCTGGCCGGATCTCGACCACCCGGGGGGCGGGCACCGCCACGTGCTGGATCCCGGGTGCGCCGGTCAGCAGGCCGGCGACCTGCTGGGCGGCCGTCTGCAACCGATCACCGAGTCCGGGGTCCACCGCTGCCGACCTGGCCGGCAACCGGTCTGCCACGCCCGTCAGGTCGAGCCCGGACAGGTCGAGCGGGGTCCTCCGGACCGAGACCCGCTGATGATCTGGTATGTCCACCTCGACCTGGTACGCCTGCACGGTCAGCTCACCCCGGACCAGTGACCGGTGCAGCGCGTCGAGCAGCTCCGGATGTTGCCGCAGGTGCTCGTGCAGCTCCCGACTGGTCTCCAACACGTCCCGGATGTGGGCCGGGGTGCCGCGTTCGGCGAGAGTGCCGTCCTGGAGCAGGTGGCGGCTGCCGCTGGTCGGCTCGGTCTCCAGCACCACCAGGCGCTGCCTGTCCGGATCGAACCCGGCCACCGCGAACGCGCCCGGCGGGCGTGGACCGGTACGGCCAGCGGTCAGCTCGGCGCTGCCGTCGATGCGGAAGTCCTCGGCGAGAAGCCGCCGGGCCATCGCCTGGGGAGCCTCGGCGCGGGCCTGTCGCACCGCCGACTCCAGCCGGTGGTACTGCCGGACCGCCGCCGCCAGCTCCGCCAGCCGGGCCGGGGAGGGCCGGCCCGTCGGCCGGGCGACCAGGTCGGCAAAGGTCGCCGTCACGTTCGGCTCGGCGAGCTGGCTCAGGTCCGCGATGCCCAGTTCGGTCATCAGCGCGGCGAGCCTGCCCCGCCGGAGGTGTTCGAGTTGCATTCCCTGCAACGCCAGCTGCGGCACCACCTTCTGGGCCGGACGGCTGTAGGTCCGGTCCGGCGGACCGGGGACGGACCGGTGTGTGACTGGCCGACCCCGCGCGAGGAGCGGATCGCGCACCACCTTGCCGGTGCGCGCCGACCTCAGCTCGAAGCTGTACTCGTCCCGGTAGGTGCCGGCGGAGTCTCGCTCGTGGTGCAGCCGGCCGGTTTCGTCGTCGCGGTAGGTGTAGGGCCGGTCGTCGTACCGGTGCAGTCGCCGGTCGTCGGTCCGGTAGGTCCCCGACAGGTCGCCGCTGAGATGGCGGTGGTCGCGCAGGTCCGGCGGCAGCAGCGGCCGGCCGGGCGGGCCGGTGGCGGCGGTGGTCGGGCCGGTAGCCACCTGCCCGGTGGTGGCCGTCGGACCGGTCGTGGCCGTTGGACCGGTGGGTGTCGCCGTCGGGCGGGGGGTGGAGCGGGACGAGCCGCTCGGCTGGCCGGACGGGGTGAAGGTGTGCCACGCTCCGTCCGGTGGCTGCTTCGGCCGGCTCGAGTCGCGGGGATCCGGCTCGGCGACCACCACCGTACCGTCCAGGAAGGACCAGACCTTCGCGTCGGCACCGCTCACCTCGTGTTGCCGACCGAGGTCGAGCAGGCGCTCGGCGAGCATGGCGGCGAGCGGGCGGCGGCCCCGGGGAGCCGTCCCGGAGTAGTTTCCCACCAGCACGACCCGGCCGGTGCCGAGGTCCAGATCGCCGGACTGGACCAGCTCCGCCAGCGCGTGGACGAAGTCGGCGCCGAGCATCCGGACATCGGCGACGCCCACCTCCCCGCCACGCTGGCCGCGCAGGACAAGCTTGACCGTGCCGGGCTCGGGGTGCAGCGCGTTGGCGACCCGGCGGTGCCGGCGCTCACCCGTCAGGTCGAAGCCGGCCGGGATCGCCCGCAGGTTGTCCCGCACCGCCTGGACCGCCTCGGCACCCGCGACCAGTCGCGGCTGGCCACCCGGACCAGGCTGGCCACCCGGACCAGGCTGCCGGCCGGGCTCCGCCGGTGCGTGCTGGCCGGGCAACGACGCACGCAACGAGTCGGCGTACCGGCTGTCCAGCACCGCCTGCCGCCGATCGGTGGGCGCCGCCAGCTCCCCGTCCGGGTACGGCGACACCGGCTCGCCGTGGGCGTCCAGCGGCAACGCCCACACCTGGTCGGTCTGTCCCTGGTAGAGCGGCGTCTCGTCGGAGATCATTCCGGTCTGCGGCTCGACCCAGACGATTGTCCCGGTGTGGTTGACCGCCACCCACATGTGTGAGCCGCCGTCCGTCCACTGGCTGATGATCACCGCCGCCGCGCCGTGGCCCTGGATCAGCAGCTGCGACCCGACGGCGTCGAGTCCGGCAGCGCCGGCACCCTGCTGGACGAAGTCTGTGCCGAGCCATCGTTGGATCCGGGCGGTGCCGTCCGCCACGCCCCGCGACAGGTCCTGGTTGAGCGCACCGGCCACGCTCGGCCGGCCGTACCAGGTGGAGAGGAACGCACGGACCGTGTCGGTGCAGTTGGTGGCCCGGCCGGGCCGGGTCGGGCCACCGTCGTTCAGGTAGCCGACCCAGCGTGACGGGTGCCGGGGATCCGGGTGGAGCACCGGGCTCCGCTGCTCGTCGACCGGGATCCGGCCGCTCAGCTCCCGTTCGTCCCAGGCGGACGCCGGATCGAGGTCCTCGTCACCGGTAGCCGGGCTCTGGGTGGGCCCGGGGCGCGGCCGGGTCGGGCCGCCGGTGCTCGCCCCGCCGGCACGCGGAGGTCCGGAATGGTCGGCCGGGCGCAGCACGGCGGCCACCCCGGCCAGCCCGAACCCGGTTCCCGCATTTCCCTGGTCGGCCGTGCCGACCGGCCGACCGTCGAGTCCGGCCGGCGCCACCGAGGTCCCGCTGTGTCCGCCCGCCGATCCCGCGCCACCCTGCCCACCGCTGGCCGAACCACCACTGGACGGGCCACCACTCGACGGACTGCCGCCCGACGGGCCACCGCCGGACGGGCCACCACTGGACGGACCACCGCTGGACGGACCACCGCTCGGGTGGCCGGTGGGTGGGTGGCCGGTGGGTGGGGAGGTCGCTGCCGGTCCCGTCGTGGCCGGGCCGGCAGCGGATCCGGTGGTACCGGCGCTCGGGGTGCCAGCGGTGGAGGACGGGCTGCCCGACCCGGCCGGGCCGCCCGAGGTCGGCGAGCCTGGGCTGCCCGAGGTGGGTACCTGGGCGCCGGGGGTGCCGGAGCCTGCCGTGAGTCCCGTGGGGCTTCCGCCGGCCGGCGCGACACCGACCGGAGGCAGGTACGCACCGGATGTGGCGACGGGCGGCATCGCGCCGACCGGGCCGGTAAGCCCGCCGTGGCCGGTACCGATCGGACTCGACGTGGGTGTGCCGGAGGCTGCTCCCGGCCCGGTCGGCGCGGGCCCCGACGACACCGTGCCGCTGGACGGCGGCGAGCCAACCGACGAGACCGGCTGGTGCGGCCGCCCCTGGTCGAGGTCCTCGGTGGGCCGGGCCGGTGTGACCGGATCGGGGGGCGGCGGTGGCGGTCGCGACGGCTCCGCGGCGGCGGGCTGCCCACCTCCCGCGGCACCGGAGGAATCCGGCCGTCCCGGCCCGGAACCGCCCGGTCGCTCCGGCCCGGACTCGGCCGGCTGCCCCGGCGCGGGCTGACCCGAGCCGGGCCCGCCCGGCTGGCCCGGCTGCGCCGAGCCCGGCAGGCCGGCCTGATCCGGTGCCGACGGCCGGGACCGGTCCGGTTCCGAGGGCCGTGGCCGATCCGGGTCCGACGGCCGGGACTGATCCGGCCCGGATGGCCGCGACTGGTCGGCGCCCGACGGGCCCGGCTGCCCGGGGGACGGCGACCTCGGCTGCCCCGCGCCGGGCGGTCCGCTCGACTGACCCGGGCCCGAGGCGCCCGGCGGGGTCGTGCCGCCGACCGGGCCAGCGCCCGTTCCGTCGGGATCGCGCTCCGGCGCGGGGCCGGGCGTCGTCCCGGTCGGCGGCAACGCGCCCGGCGGCAGACCGGTCGGCGCCACCGGGACGGCTGTCGGCGTCGGCGTGGGCAGCACCGGAACCTGCTGCCCGAGCCGCTCCAGCGCGTCGTCCCGGCCCTCGCTGATCCGCCCCCGTAGTCCCTCGGCGATCGCGGAGTTGCCGAAGCCGTCCGTGTCGATGCGCCAGTCCCCGGTACGCAGCCCGTTCACGGTCGCGTTCGTCACGGTCTCCACGCCGGCCTCGTGGATGCCGTCGATCCCGGTACGGATCGCCGAGCCGAGCGGATTGTGCGGAGCACGCCGGCCCAGGAGGTTGGCGAGCGGACCCGTCCCGGCGGCCAACGCGCCCGCCCCGGCACCGGCCCCGGCCGCCCAGAGCGTCCTCTCGGCGTCCCAGCCGGTCCGGGTACCCATGCCGGCCTGGATCCCCTGCGCGGTCAGATCCGTCGCCAGCTCCTGGAGCCCTTCGAGCACCGCCTCGCGCAGTGCCAGCCGCCCCAACGAGCTGGCGGCCCGGCTCAGCAGCAGGCGCAACGCCGCGGCGATCGCCATCCGGGCGATGCCGATCGGCCCGGCCGCCGCAGCGAGCGCCGCGCCGAAGGTGAAGAACGACAACACGATGATCGCGAAGATCTCCAGGCAACAGGTGAGGACGGCGATCAGGACCGTGATTTTCTCGTACTCGATATCCAACGCGGCCTGGTCGGCCGCCTGCGCGACCTGCTGGGCCAGTTGGGAGAACTTCGGCAACGCCTGGTCGACGACCTTGCTGAACTCGGCCTGGAAGGTCAGGCCGGACGGGCCGCCCCAGGCCTCCGCCAGCGCGGTCCGCTCGGCGCTCGCCTCGACGAGCGCCTGGTTGAGGCTCGCACCCGCGTCCCGCCAGGCCTGGGCCAGTTGCCGGATCCGGTCCTCGTCCGCCTCCGGCCAGGCCGAGCCACCCGTGGAGACCCAGACCAGCAGATCCCAGACCTGCTGCCAGGGCTCACCCCAGTCAGGCGGACCGAGCGTCATGCCCGCCGAGAAGTCTCTTCGTCCGCAGGTCCGTCTCGATGAGAGTGTCCACGCTGGTCAAAGCGACGTTGCCGAACCCGGTCACCGACTTGCCGACCTGGCTCAGCGCCGCCTTCAACTCCTCGGCCCCGGCGAAACCCTCCCGGTACGTCTGGCCGACCTCGTCGTTGCCCCACGGGTCGCCGACCCCGTTCAGCGCGGCGACCGCTCTGTCCATCGCGGCGCCCAGTCGTTCACCCGCCCCGGCGAGTCGCCCGGCGGCGCTGACCGCACCGTCCGGATCCGGTACGTGTGCCACGTATCCCGCGTCGCCGGGCTGCGTCATCGGATCGAACCCTCCTCGGGCAACCGCTCGACCATCCGCCTGATCGCCCCGTCGAAGTCGTGGTTGCGATAGGCCTCCATCGACTCCTCCGACACGTAGGGGCGGCAGGCGTCGAAGACCCGGCGCTGCGCCTCCTCCGCCGCCACCGCGATCGTCGCCTCGATCTCCTCGGCCAACCGGCGCGGGTCGCCGTAGTCGAGGACCTCCGGGCCGAGATCGAGCCGCTGCAACCGGCCCTCCGGGCCGACCGTGGCGGTGATCGAACCGTCGGCGGAGGTGGCGGTCACCGTCACCGCCCGGACCCGGGCGGAGATCTCGTCAAGCGCCGAACTGGCCTGACGGAACTGGGCGGTGAGGCGCTCGGCGCGAGCCCGCAGCTCGGCAACCTGCTCACCGTCCACAGTCATGTCGCAACGGTACTGGACCTCGATCAGCAGCCGCTACCCTCACAGGCATGGTCAGGCATCCCGTGATCGCCGCCGTGGCCGGCGTACTGGCCGTGCTTCCGGCGATGCCCACGGCTCTCCTTCCGGCGGTGCCCGCGGCCGCGGCGCCGGCCACCTCGCTCCGCTGTCCCACCGCGGCGAACGCCACCTCGGCGGTCGCCCGCGAACCGACCTGGTCGCACCACTGGCTGGCGGCGGAGCGGCTCGCGCCGCACACCGGTGCCGGAATCACCGTCGCGGTGGTCGACACCGGGGTGAACGTCACGCATCCGCAGCTCGCCGGCAGGGTGCTGGCCGGATACGACGTGATCCGTGACCGGGCCGGCGCCACCGTCGACCACACCGGGCACGGCACGGCGGTGGCCAGCATCATCGCCGCCAAGCCGATGCCGAACACCGCGCTGCTCGGCCTCGCTCCGGGCGTACGGATCCTGCCCGTCCGGGTCAGTGACTGTGCCCGTACGGTCCTCGACCGGGACGTGGACCCGGTGCACCTGGCGGACGGCATCAGGTGGGCGGCGGACCACGGAGCCCGGGTCGTCAACGTCTCGCTCGCGGTGCCGAAGAACCACTCCGGGCTCCGCGCCGCAATCGCGCACGCGCTGCGCCGGGGTGTCGTGGTGGTGGCGGCGACGGGCGACGCCCGGACCAGCCCGACGTCGTATCCGGCGGCCTACCCCGGGGTCATCGCCGTCGGCGCCCTGGACGAGGCCGGCAACGTCACCGGCATCCGCTCCACGATGGACCTGGTGGCGCCCGGCGACGAGGTGCTCGCGGCGGCGCCCCGCGCCGGGCACATCATCTGGGCCGGGACCGACGCCGCCGCCCCCGTGGTGAGCGCCACGGCCGCGCTGGTCCGGTCGGCTCTTCCGAAGGCCACCGTGGACGAGGTCCGCGCCCGGCTGACGAACACGGCGACCCCGATCGCGAACGGGCCGGGAGCGGTGGACCCGTACCGCGCGCTGCGCGAGATGCTCGCCTCGCCGACACCGGTACCGCAGGTGGTGATGGACCTGCGCCAGCCCGAACGCCCCGAGTCGCCCTGGCCGGGCCGGGCCGGACCCTGGGCGGGACTGCTCGGCGCCGGGGCGGTGCTGGTGCTGGTGCTGCTGTGGCTGCGGTCCCGCTGGCGTACGGCGGGTGGCGGATGATCGCCCGAGCCGAGGCGTACCGGTTGGCCCGGGAGTGGGCCCGCCGCGAACTGGGTACCGAGGATCCCGGCTTCCGCGAGTTCGAGGCCGGGTACGTGGTGTGGGACCGACCGCCCGCCGCGCCGGGACCGCTGCCGCCGGGGAGTGGCGCCGGTCAGCCACCACCCCGGGTCGGCGCCGCCCGAGGTGTGCTCGACCGGGAGACCGGGCAGTGGTCCAGTTGGCCGTCACTGCCGATCGACGACGTCATCCGGCTCTACCTGGCCTACCACACCGGATCGGCACGGTTTCCGGAGGACGTCCGTACGATGCTGCGGATGGCCGGCTGGGTACCGGGACGTGACGGCTCGGCGCTGCTGCGGACCTGGTGCCGCCGGCACCGGATCGACGAGACCGTGCTCTTCCCGGTGGCCCGTACGGTGGCCGCCGACTTCGGCGGTCTGACCATCGCCGGGTACCGGTTCACCCCGACCCCCGACGACCGGGTCCCGCCGGCCCATCCCGACCTCGCTGACCGGCTCGGAATGCGGGTGTGGCAGATCGCGGCCGGTGATGGTCGGATGCTGGTCGTCGACGAGTCGGGCGCGGTGCACCGCCGTGACCGTTCCGGCGACGCGGCGTACGCCTCCAGCGTCGACGACGCTCTCGTCCGGCTGGTCCGCCACGAGGACGGGTGACCAGGCGCTGAACCCCGCCTGGTCCGGGGAGCGGACAGCGCGGTGCCGCCCCTCCCCGGCCCGCCGATGGCGATTGCTACATGTGGTGCGCCCGCATCATCGAGACGAGTTCGCTCTCGGCGTCCGACATGAGCGCGTGCGATCCGCTGATCTTTCCCTGGATCTGGCCACCCATCTCGACCAGGACGCGTGCGGCGTCCCGCCACTCGGCGCGGAGCATCTCGTACTCCTGCACCGAACTGCCGCGCCAGGTCGCCATCAGCGACTCGATGTGCTTCTCGATCGAGGTGAGCCGCTGGTTCATGTTCTCCATGGCCTGGCCGTACGCGGCCGCGCCGGTGGTCATCGTCGCGCCGACCATACGAATCTGCATGACAGTCCTTTCGAATCAGCCCCGCAGGGCGGCGTAGACACCGCTGGACGTGTCGGCTCCGGTCCCGCCGGTGCCGGGGATGCCCTCACCGAGGTCGACCATCGAGGCCCGGATCTGCGAGTCGGTGAACTCGTGCTTCTCGGCGACCCGGTTCAGCAGCTCGGCAAGCCCGTCCAGGGCAACCTTGATCCGGTCGAGCTGCTGCTGGTAGCCGACGTTGACCTCGCCGAACATGGCACCGCCGGCGCCCATCCAGTCGTCGGGCATCCGGCTGGTGCCGGACTGGATCGCGCCCTTGACCTCGCTTTCGATCAGGGTCGCCTGGGTCCGCACCTGGCCAGCGGTTTCCCGCATTTCTTCGATGTAGTTCTGTACCAGTTCCTCAGTGCCACCTGCCACGGCCGCTCCCTCCACTGGAACTCGCCGACCCGACGAGTTGGTGTCAGGGTACTGTGGATGATCGCCTTCTTCTATCCCGCCGGGTTCGCTCCCGGCGGGATAGCCCGGACCGCCGCCGAGGGCTCCAACACCGGGCCGTGCGGCACCCGGGCCAGCAGGCCGGTGGGCAGCTCGACCGCCCGCTCCGGCTGGTATCCGAGCCGAGCCAGCACCTCCGGACCCGGTACGGGATAGGCGATCCCGTGATCGGTGACCAGGAACCAGGTACCTCCGGTCGCCCCCGGCGCCGGCTTGGCCAGTACCACCACACCCCGGCCCGGCTCCACCGCGACGCGGTCGGCCAACGGCACCCCGGTGGCGGTGGCCGGAGGCCGGGCGGCGGCGGCCGCGTCCCCGGTTACCGGTACGCCGACCGTGACGACGCGTCCGTCCCCGGCGTCACCGATCCGCACGCACACCCCGGCACCCGACCCGACCGGTACGACCCTCGGGGTGGGTTCGGCGGGCAGGGCTCCACCGGTCGGAAGGTTCCCGTCGACCGTCAACGGGGTGCCGCCGACCGGCGTCGGTCCCGGCGTGCCCGGATAGCCGGGGTCGGCCAACAGGATCCGAGCCTGTAGCTCGGTCACCCGGTCGACGCTGTTCGGCTTGACCACGTAGTGCTGCTGGGTCGCCGGGTCGACGAGTACCTCGCCCACCTTGGTGCCCTTGCGCCAGCTGCTCTCCCGGCCCCGGTTGTCGACCTTGATCGCGCTCAGCGGGGCGCCGGCGGGCAGGACGTCGAGCCAGGCGAGCGTCACCGGGTACGCCTGGGCCGGAGCGACCCGCAGCGCGTCGGTGACGATGGCATCGTCCCGGATGGCGTGCCGCCGGCCGTGCCAGATCAGGTGCCGGGCGCCACTCGGGTCCACCACCAGAACCGCGGCCGATCCGAGCTCGTCACCGCCGCCCGGCCGCCATCCCGCGTACACGTAACTGAGTGGCACCGGATAGCCGACGGCATCCCGGGCGGTCACCCCGCAGACCGACCACGGGCTGGTACGCAGCTTCTTCGGGTCCGGCAGGTTGTCGGGGGCGCCGACGATGCCGACCCGGGGCCCCTTCGGCCAGGTCAGCGAGGCCCGGGCGACCAGGTACGGATCCTTCGGCCGGTCCAGCAACAGCCGCGCCGAGGCGTAGTTCGCCACCGGGTACAGGGTGCGCAGGTCGGGGCGGCAGTAGTACTTCGTGCCGGTCTCCCGCTCGATCACCACCGCGTCGCAGGCCTGCCAGCGCTTGTTGCCACTGGGAAAGAACTTGCCGTAGACGCCGACCGCCGCGAGCGCGATCACCGTGACCATCACCGCCGCCAGCGAGGCGCCGGCCAGCCGCCGGCCGGGCCAGTCCAGCGGATCGGGATGCTGCGCGAGCAGGGCGGCGGTGAGCCGCCCGCGCAGGAACTGTCGAGAGTGGATCAGATCGCGACGGGTCAGCATGCCGCCGACCCCGCTGCCGCGCCCGAACCTGCCGGCACCGCTGCCGTGCCCGACGCCGACGGCATCGCCGCGCTGGCCGACATTTCCCTCCTCCGGTGGGTGTGGTTCAACCGAACAGTCCTCGAGCGAGGCCGAACAGACCCAGCACCGCGCAGGCGAGCAGGGGGGCGAGGACCACGCAGACGATTTCGACGATGTCGCCGATCCGGCCCAGGTTGGGCGGGAGCGGGCGGCGGGCCGCCGCGGCCGCCACCCCGTACGCACCGGCCGCGACCGCGAGCATCCCGGCCAGTACCGGGATGATCAGGTCGACCCGGGTCGTGGTGTCCAGTGCCAGCCAGCCGGCGCCGACCAGCAGCAGCGCACCGAGCAGCGCGGTGGAGCCGACCGGCACCCGGTGCCGCACCGCCGCGAACGTGCGCATCCGGAGGGCGCAGACCAGTACCACCACCACGGCCAGGATCGACGCGCTGACGTCGGCGGCCCTGGCGAGCACCCCCACGCAGAGCAGCAGGATCACGGAGCTTCCGGCCAGTACTCCGGTCAGCAACTCGTCCGCCCGCCGGACCAGCGCGGTCAGCCGGGCCAGCGACGGGAGGGACGCGAACTTCGAGACGTCGTCCCCCGGCCGGGGCACCTCCGGGCTCGGCAGGCCACCGTGTGCCGTGGCCAGTCGCGGCAGCAGCGGGGCCAACAGCACCAGCCCGCCGGCCAGCCCGGCGGCGGCGGCGACCGGGCCCACCTCGGTGGCGACCAGCGCCCAGATCTCACCGAGCAGCCCGATCGTGAGACCCGTGTGGAAGACCGGCCGGTGCACGTCGAGCCCGGCCAGGGCGAGGGAGGCGGCCAGCATCAACCCGGCGGATCCGACGAGCAGCGGCCAGGCGCGCAGCGCGGCACCGAGGTCGGCGGGGCCGGGCAGCAGCGCGCCGCCCACCGCCGCGTACACCATCCCGTACACGCCGAGCAGGGTGGCCAGGCCGGGTTCCCGGCGCCACCGGGCGACCGCCGCACCGGCACCGATCAGCACCGCGGCGACCGCCAACGCCACCTGACCCGCGCGGACCAGGGGCGGGCCGGCCAGCAGGAGCAGCAGCAGCGCGCCGCCGAGGACCGCGGCGACGGTGACCAGACCGGCGCGGTAGGTCGAGCTGCCACCCCACGCGCGGCCGTGGCGCGCCGCGGTCTCCGCCACTCCGCCGGCGAGGTCGTCGTAACCGGGCTCCGGCCAGTGCTGGTCACGCGGGGCGAGCAGCAGTACGTCGCCGTCCCGGACGCCCAGCCCGGCCAGTGACTGGGTTGGCTCCAGCACACCCCCGTCGAGCTTGCGGACCACCCAGCCGCCCCGCGGCACGCCGTCGTCGGCCAGCCCCTCCCCACCGTGCCGGAGCAACGCCGGTTGCAGGTACGTCAGTGGCAGGTGGTCCGGCAGCGCCATGTCCACGCGTCGCTTCGGTGTCATCAGGACGATGCGGGTGAAACCGATCGTGGTCGGCGTCGCCATGAGCAGCCCCTCAACGGCCTTTGACAATCCGGACTGGACACTCTCGCCGCGACACGTATCCCCTACGATGCCCGGGTGGGAGCGTCTGCATGGGCACAGTAGTACGCAAGCGGCCCGCGCGTCGGCTGGCTCCGCCCTATCCGCAGGGCGAGGTGGCCCTGGAGCCGGTGCCGGAGATACCCACTCCGGGCGGGCGCTCGTGGAGCCGGTTGCTGATCATGCTGCCGATGCTGGCGGGCGCCGCGGCCATCGCACTGATGTTCGCCGGAGGCAGCGGCAACAACCCGTTCCGGATGTTGACCGGCGCGCTGTTCGGCGTGTCGATGCTCGGCATCGTCGCCGTGCAGTTCACCTCCTTCGCCGGCGGGGCGAGCAAGCAGGAGATGCAGGCACAGCGGCGCGAGTACCTGTTCCAGCTGAACCAGCAGCGGCGGGCCGTACGGCAGACGATCCAACGGCAGCGGGCCGCCGAGTACTACGCCCACCCCGACCCCGACGCCCTCTGGTCCCTTGTGGACAGCGTGCGGCTGTGGGAACGGCGGTACACCGACGCCGACTTCGGCCAGGTACGGATCGGGCTCGGGCCACGCGACCTCGCCGCCACGCTCGTCGTACCGCCACCGGTGCCGGCGGAGAAGGCCGAGCCGGTGAGCGCGTTGGCGGTACACCGCTTCGTCGAGGCGTACCGGCAGGTGCCGGAGCTGCCGACGGTGCTCGCCCTCGGCGGGTTCGCCCGGGTCTACCTGCGTGGTGACCGACGCCGGGTTCGGGCGATGGTCCGGGCACTCATCGCCCAGGCCGCCGTCTGGCACGCCCCGGAGGACCTGATCGTCGCGGCCTGCGTCGGCCGTTCCGCCCGGGCCCGGTGGGAGTGGGCGAAATGGCTGCCGCACACCCTGCACCCGACGTCGACCGACGCGCTCGGCCCGGTACGCCTGATCGCCCCCTCCGTCGTCGCGCTGGAGGCGATGCTGGAGGACATCGTCGCGGACCGGCCGAGGTTCGACCCGACGGCAGCCGAGGCGCAGTTCGACGGGGCACACCTGCTCGTCGTGATCGACGACGGCGACCCGGCCGGCTCGGACCACCTGCTGATCGACGGCGGCGTCGAAGGTGCCACCGTGCTCGACCTCAGCGGCGAGCCGCCGCGCAACCTGGACCGGGCCACCGTCGTCTTCGACGTCGACGCCGACGGGGATCTCCGGGCGACCACCTACGCCGGCAACCAGCGGCTGGGCCGGGCGGACGCGTTCAGCCTGGTCGCCGCGGAGTCGCTGGCGCGGCAACTCGCCCCGCTACGGCTGTCCGGCGGCGGTGGGCAGGACCGGACGATGAACGCCGAGCACGGCCTCGCCGAGCTCCTCGGGCTCGGCGACCCGTACGAGTACGACGCCGCGCTCGGCTGGGCGCCCCGGCCGCACCGCGAGCGGCTGCGGGTGCCGATCGGGATCGGGCCGGACGGTGCGAAGGTGGAACTGGACCTGAAGGAGTCCGCCCAGGACGGGATGGGCCCGCACGGCCTGCTGATCGGCGCGACCGGCTCCGGCAAGTCGGAGCTGCTCCGCACCCTGGTGCTGGCGCTGGCGGTGCAGAACTCCCCGGAGACGCTCAACTTCGTGCTGATCGACTTCAAGGGCGGCGCCACCTTCGCCACCCTGGACCGGCTGCCGCACACCAGCGCGGTGATCACGAACCTCGCCGACGAGCTGCCGCTGGTCGACCGGATGACCGACGCCATCAACGGCGAGCTGATCCGCCGGCAGGAACTGCTGCGCCGCTCCGGAAACTACGTGTCGCAGCGGGACTACGAGCGCGCCCGGGCGGCCGGCGTACCGCTCGCGCCGCTGCCGACCCTCGTCGTGGTCTGCGACGAGTTCAGCGAGTTGCTCTCCGCCAAGCCGGACTTCATCGACATGTTCGTCCAGATAGGACGGCTGGGCCGCTCGCTCGGGGTTCACCTGCTGCTGGCCAGCCAGCGGCTGGAGGAGGGCCGGCTGCGTGGCCTCGACACGCACCTGTCGTACCGGGTCGGGTTGCGGACCTTCTCGCCGGTGGAGAGCCGGACGGTGCTCGGCGTCAACGACGCCTACGAGCTGCCCCGGGCACCGGGGCACGGTTTCCTGAAGTTCGGCACCGAGGCGCTGGCCCGGTTCCGGGCCGCCTACGTCTCGGGCGCGTACCGCCGGGCGGGCGCGACCGAGCCGGCCTCCGGCGACGACCGGGTCCAGGTCTACACCTCCGGATACGTCCCGCCGGACGACCTCGACAGGGCTCCCGGGACGCGGACGCCGACCGGGACGCACGAGTCGACCGGCCCGAACGGGTCGACCGGACCGAGCGAGTCGGCCGGGATGCACGGGTCGGCCGGGATGCACGGGTCGGCCGGCCCGAGCGAGTCGGCCGGGGTCGAGCCGGACGGCGTCGAGGGCGAGCCCGGTGACGAGACGCTGCTGGAGATCCTCACCGGGCGGCTGACCGGCCGGGGCGTGCCGGCCCACCAGGTGTGGCTGCCACCGCTGTCCACCCCACCGAGCCTCGGCGAACTGCTGGCCGACGAGGCACCGGAGCCGTTGCGGGTGCTGGTCGGCGTGGTGGATCGCCCGTTCGAGCAGCGGCGCGAACCGCTCCGGCTGGATCTGTCCGGCGCCGGCGGTCACGTTGCCGTGGTGGGTGCACCGCAGTCGGGCAAGAGCAGCCTGCTCCGTACGCTGATCGTCAGCCTCGCTCTCACCCACACCCCCCGCGAGGTGCAGATCTACTGCCTGGACTTCGGCGGCGGCGTACTCGCCTCCGTCCGGGACCTGCCACACGTCGGCGGCGTCGCGGCCCGGCGGGACGCCAACCAGATCCGGCGGACGATCGCCGAGGTGGAGACGATCGTCGCCGCCCGCGAGCAGCTCTTCACCGAACGCGGCATCGACTCGATCGCCACCTTCCGGCGGATGCGGGCCGCCGGGGAGCTGCCCGAGGAGCGGTTCGGCGACGTCTTCCTCGTGGTGGACGGCTGGGTCACGGTCCGGGACGAGTTCGAGGACCTGGCCGAACGGATCATCGCGCTGGCCGGCCGCGGCCTGTCGTACGGCGTGCACATCGCCGCGACGGCCGGACGCTGGCTGGACCTCCGGTCGGCGCTGCGGGACGCCTTCGGCACCAGGCTGGAACTGCGGCTGGGCGACCCGTCCGACTCCAGCATCGACCGACGGGCGGCGGCGAACGTCCCGGTGCACGCGCCGGGCCGGGGCATCACACCCGGCCGGCACCAGTTCCTGGCCGCCCTGCCCCGGCTGGACGGCGGCTCCGACGTGGCGGACCTGCCACCGGCACTGACCGAGCTGGTCGTCAAGATCCGCGATGGCTGGACCGGTGACCCGGCGCCCCGGGTACGGCTGCTGCCACCGATGGTCCCGTACGAGCTGTTGCCCGCCGCGGCCGACGGGCCGGGACCCGCGGTCGGGCTGGCCGAACTCGACCTCGGTCCGGTCCACCTGGACCTGAACGCCGACCCGCACTGCTTCCTGATCGGCGACGTCGAGTGTGGCAAGTCGTCGTTCCTGCGGATGCTGGGCCGGGCGATCGCCGACCGGCAGACGCCCGGGCAGGCCCGGATCATCGCGATCGACTACCGGCGTGGCCTGCTCGGCGCGCTTCCCGAGGAGCACCTCCTCGGCTACGGCAGCTCGGTCAACCAGGCCACCGAACTGCTCCGCGACGCGGCCGGCGCGCTCCGGGAACGACTCCCGGGTCCGGAGATCACTCCGGAGCGGTTGCGCGCCCGGGACTGGTGGACCGGCCCGGAGCTCTACGTCCTGGTGGACGACTACGACCTGGTGGCCGGAGACCGGAACCCGCTGGGCGTACTCCACGAGTTGCTGCCGCAGTCGAGGGAGGTCGGGTTGCACGTGGTGGTGGCGCGGCGCAGCGGCGGTGCGAGTCGGGCCTTCTACGACCCGGTGCTCGCCCGGATCCGGGACCTCGGGTCACCGGGCATCCTGATGTCCTGCGACCCCGTGGAGGGTCCGCTGCTCAGCGGGGTACGCCGACCCACCCCGCTGCCGCCGGGCCGCGGCTGGTTGTCCACCCGTCGCGAAGGGGCCCGGCTGGTCCAGTTCGGCTGGCTCGATGTGGACTGACCACGCGAAGTGGCCTGCACATTGGCCTGCCGCGTTTGACCGGTCGGGTCTGCCGCGCGCTGCGTGATCCGATTAGGATCGCTGATCAACGCCGCGCTGTGCCCGTGACGAGGAGGACAGAGATGGCTGCCACTGACAACCAGGAGGCCGCTGGCGGTTCCGCCGGCCTCGACCTCGACGTCGAAACGGAGCACCTGAAGTCCTTCGGCGAGAAGATGTGGAGCGCGGCGAACGCGTTCAGCACTGAGGTGCTCAAGGCAGGCAACTCCGGCTTCCCCGTGCCGGCTCCGGAGTTCGCCGAGATGGTGGAGTTCACCAAGAAACTCACCGACGACACGATGGAAGCCAACCGGTTCACCTCCGACGCGGCGAACGGCCTGATGTCGTACGGCAGCGCCGCGATGGTCAGTTTCAACAAGTACGGTTGGGGCGACGACCAGGCCCGGCTCTCGTTGCAGGACGTCCGCGACGCGATGAAGGCCACGGAGCAGCCGGGGTCCGCTTCGCGGAACGCCACGGCAGCCTGACGACCGGACTCGGGCGATCATGGCCGCTACCAACTGGGAACAATACGACCTCGACAAGATCCTGAGCATCTTCGCGTCGGTCGACGTCGCGAGCCTCAACGAGCACGCCGCGCGCTGGCGGGCGATCGGGGCGGCGATCGACACCGGCGGAAGGACGCTGGCCAGCGAGACCCGGAGCCTCGCCGGAAGTTGGAAGAGCCGGGCTGCCAGCGAGTTCACCGAAAGCGCCAACCAGGCGGTCGAGCGGATGACCCAGTGGGGGTCCCAGGCTCCGGTCCGCGGCGACCACATCGAACTGGTCGGCATGGCCGTCAGCTGGGCGAAGGCCGAGCTCGAGCGCCTCAGGGCGGAGCGTCAGAAGGAGTTGGAGCAACTCCAGGCGGACAAGGAACGGATTCCCTTCCACGACATGTCCGGCGCGTTGGAGGGCCAGATCATCAACCGGTACAACGAACTGGCCCGGGCGGTGGCCAGCCAGGCCGGTGGCGAGATCAGCGGGCTGACCCCCTGGACATCTCCCGGGCCCTACGTCGGGCTGCGCGACGTCCAACGCACGGTGCCCACCCCGAACCTGGGTCCGAACGGCACCCCTGGTCCGCCCGGCACCAGCCTTCCGAACGGCACCCCGACCGGCGCCCCGGACGGCACTCCGACCGGCACTCCGGACGGCACCACCCGTCCAGATGGGCAGCCGCTGGTCGACCATCCGCCGGGACCGCTGCACCAGAACGTTCCCACGAACGAGCCGGTTGCCGACCCCCGACAGGACAGCAGCCCGCAGACCGGCCCGCAGGAGAACAACGCCGACCAGTCGCCGAACCAGCAGCAGGTCACGGCGCCGCAGACCGACGTCCCGCAGCTCGGCGAGCCGCCAACGGCGGGCCGACCGCCGGGCTCCGATGTGGCACCACCACCGACGCTGCCGGGTGGCGTACCCGGGGGCGTACCTGGTGGCGTGCCGATCGTCCCGTTCGTGCCCGGTGCCGTCGGTGCCGGTTCCGGTGGTCGCGGTGCGGGCGGCCTCGGTGGCAGCGGCCTCGCTTCGGGCGGCGTCGGCGGAGGCGGTTCGGGCGGCGTCGGCGCGGGTCGGGCCGGGGCGGGCGTACCCACCGTCTCGAATGACCTGCTCGGGCGGCTTGCCGGCGCCGAGGGCGGCGGAGGCGGAGGCGGCCTACTCGGCGCGGCCCGTCCCCCGGTCGGCGTCCCTGCCGGTGGAGGTGCCCCGATGGTCCCACCGATGATCCCTCCGGTCGCACCCGGAGCCGGGCAGGGCGGCGCACTCTCCGGCCGGCAGACCCGGCGTACCGCACGAAGCGGTGGCGCGCCTCGCGTCGTCGGCCAGGAACCCGTCGCCGCTCCCCAGTCGATCAGTGGTCGCCCGGTGGACAGGAAGAAGGCGCCGCCGCCGCGACAGCAGGAGACGGAACGGCAGTCGGCGGTGACCTACGGCGCGTGATTCCAAGCCGCCCTGCCGAGCATCCGGCGACCTCTGGGCGTACGGCCCTACCGGCCGAACCCGAACGTCTGAAACGGTGAGCATCTGTTGCCTGTGATCATTTGCCCTGCCTGTGGGGAACCGGACGACGACGACTCGGTCTACTGCCTCAATCCGGGCTGCGGGGCTCTCCTGGCGGTGTCTCAGCCCGAGCAGCCACCGGAGCAGGCGGCGAGCGCTGACCTGTCCGAACCGGCCGTACCTGCCGAACCGGCCGCTGCGGCCGGTACCTCCGACGGGCCGACCGCAGCACCTGCAGCGGTAGCGCCTTCTGAGCCGACCAGACCGGCGAAGGCGGTCAGAATCACGAAGTCGGCCAGGCTGGCGAGATCGGCCAGACCGACGCAGGCAGCCAGGGCCACCAGGTCGGCCAGGATCGCGAAATCCGCCGGAGCCGCGAAGTCGGCCGTACCGGCGAAGTCGGCTGGGCAGGCCGGCTCAACCGAGCCGACCGCACCTGCCACCCCGGCCGAGCCGACCAGACCGGCCGAGCCGACCAGACCGGCCGAGCCGACCAGACCGGCCGAGCCGACCAGACCGGCCGAACCGACCAGACCGGCCGAGAAGGCCGCACCGCAACCCGATAGGGCGACGTCACCGGCCAAGGAGGCCGCACCCGCAGATAAGGCCGCACCGCCGGCCAAGAAAGCCCCACCCGCCAAGAAGGCCCCATCCGCTGAGAAGGCCCCAACGGCTGAGAAGGCCCCAACTGCCAGACCGACGACAGTGGTCGGCGAGGTGCTGGCAGCCAGAACCGCCGAGAAGGCGCCGGCCAAAACAGCAACGAAGTCCCCGCCGCCCAGGACAGCCGAGCAGGCACCACCGGCCAGACCAGTCACGAAGACTCCGCCGGTCAAAACAGCCGGAGAGAAGGCGCCGGCTGTCGCCGCGGCCGAGGGGCCGGCTGCTTCGGTCGGAGTGTCCGAAGCGACGAAAGCGCCCGCACCGGAGGGGAAGCGCCGGACCGGGTCGGGTAGCGCAGGGACCGCACAACCCGGCCCGGTGACGCCAACGATCGAGCCGGGTGATTCCGGCAAGCTCGCCGGGCCAGGCTTCCGAGGCACGTTGGGCAAGCTGGCCCGGATCGGTCGGCGGCGCGGCGCACCGCCAGCGGCGACACCTGCCGCCGCACCGGCCAGCGGCCCCGGGCCGGACGAGGTCGGTGTTCCTTCCCTCGCTGGCGAGGTCACCGTCGGTTCGTCTGCAGAGCCGGTCGAGTCCCGACCCGCTGAGCCGGCCAAGGCCCGACCCGCAGAGCCGGCCAAGACCACACCCGCCGAACCGGCCAAGGCCCGACCCGCCGAGCCGGCCACGACCACACCCGGCGCAGCGGTCGAGGGGGCGTCCAGCAATCGGGCAGGAGCCGACCGGGGCGGTGTGGTGAAGCAGTCGACCGCCGGACGGACGGCGGCCGTCACCGTACCGGATCAGTCCCCGGACTCCGACGTGCCGCGGGCCGGCAGGCGGCTGTTGTTGCCGCTGGCGGCGGCCACGGTCGTGCTGGTCGGGGTCGGCGTGAGCCTGGCGGTGAACGACGGCGGCCGGTCCGGCAAAGCCCCTCCTGCGGCGGCGCCGACCGAGCCCGAGCTGGCGCTCGGCTCGCCGTTGCCGGCCGCTCCGACTTCGGCGCCGGCCGTGCAGCCGAGCCCGACGCCGCAGGCGAGCCCGACGCCGAAGGCCAGTAAGGCTCCGCCCCGACCCGCCCGCCCGGCGTCGGCGCCGAAGCCGGCCCGGACACCGAGCCGGAAGCCACCGGCCAAGACCACCGCTCCGGCGCCGAAGCCTCCGGCGCCGCAGGCCCGGATCTCGGCCAGCGGCCGGGTCGAGTGCACCCGCGTCGACCGGGGCTGGGGCGTTGCGATCACTGGCAGCGTGACCAACACCTCGGCGACCATCCGCAGCGCCCGGGTCTCCTACAGTTCCAACGAGACCGGGCCGGCGAGCAACTCCGACACGTTGACGCTCAATTTCAGCGGCCGGTCCTTCGATCGCAGAATCCCGAACACCAACGGCTGGGAGTTCATCGGTGGATCGTCCGTCTCCTGGACGGTCACCGTCACGTTGAGCGACGGCAAGACGGTCTCCACCTCGGGGTCGAACAGATACTCCTGTGGATAGGTCCGGCTCCGGCCCATCGGGGCAGCGCAAACCCGCGCCCGCTCTCGCCTGAGGCGTGAGCGGGCGCAGGTCGGTCGTGGTGGGCGGTGGAGTCAGCGTCCGCGCCGGTACTGGACCGGGCCGACGTTGAGCCCCGCCATCTGCTCCAGCCGGTGCACCCGCTCCTCCATCTTCGGGTGGGTGGAGAAGAGGTTCGCCATGCCACCACCCTTGAAGGGGTTGTCGATCATGAGGTGGGCGGTGCTGGTCAGCCGGTTGTCGGCCGGCAGCGGCAGCGCCCTGGTGCCAGCGTGGATCTTGCGTAGCGCGCTGGCCAGCGCCAGCGGGTCGCGGGTCAGCGCGGCACCCGAGGCGTCCGCCTGGAACTCCCGGTTACGGCTGATGGCAAGCTGGATCAGGCTGGCCGCGATCGGGCCGAGGATCAGCGTCAGCAGCAGTACGGCCGGGTTCGGCGAGTCCTCGTCGTCCCCGCCCAGCGGGAGGAACCAGGCGAAGTAGGCCAGCATGGTGATGATGCCGGCCAGGCCGGCGGCCACGCTGGAGATCAGGATGTCCCGGTTGTAGACGTGGGACAGCTCGTGACCGATGACGCCCCGCAACTCCCGGTAGTCCAGGATCTGCGTGATGCCCCGGGTCACGGCGACCGCGGCGTTCTGCGGGTTCCGTCCGGTGGCGAACGCGTTGGGCTGCATGGTCGGGCTGACATACAGCCGGGGCATCGGCTGCTTCGCCTCGGCCGCCAGCTCGCGGACCATCTGGTAGAGCGCCGGGAATTCGGCCTCGGTGACCGGCTGTGCCCGCATGGCGCGCAGCGCGAGCTTGTCCGACCAGAAATAGCTGGCCCCGTTCATGGCCAGCGAAACGACTACGGCGATGACCAACCCGCCGCTGCCGCCGAACCAGTAACCGACGCCGAGGATCAGAGCGGTGAGCAGGCCAAGTAGCGCGGCTGTCTTGAGCCGGTTGTGATGGCTATGCACGATAACTCCTTCGGTGCGTGGGCCGGTGGACCCACTGACCGTTCCAACACCGGACTACCCCCTCAACAATCCGGATATGACTGTGAGTTGCCTGAGAAAGCGCCCCAACCACGGCTCGGAGCGGCCAATCTCACAGTCCGGCGACGTCCAGGACGAGTTGCGGGGCGAAGCCGACGACGATCGCGATCACGGTGGCCAGGGCCAGCGCGGCGACAACCGCCCAGGCTGGCCGGACCGGTTCCGCAGCCGGCACCGGAGCGCCGGGCGGCACGGCGGGTGCGCCCGGCTCGGCCGGTACGACCGGTGCGGCGGCGGCGTCGCCGGCCCGGGCGGCGGCCGGCTCCGGGGCATAGAGGATGGCGGCGACCCGCAGGTAGTAGGCGAGCCCGATCACCGCGTTCAGCGCCACCACCACGGCGAGCCAGCCGGCGTCACCGGCCAGCAGGGACCGTACGACAGTGACCTTGGCGAAGAGCCCGGCCAGCCCCGGCGGCAGGCCGGCCAGCCCGACCAGGGCGAGCACGAACGCCGCGCCGACCCACGGCCGGCGCCGGGCCGCCCCCCGGTAGTCCGCGATCTCGCCCCCGTCGGCGACCGCCGGCCGCAGCGCCACCACCGCACCGAACGCGGCCAGTTCCAGCACCACGAAGAAGACCGTGTACGCGACCGCGGCGGCCACCGCCGTGTCGATCGCCTCCGCACCCCGCCCCGACGACAGTGCCAACGCGCCGAGCGGGGCGACGATGTAGCCCGCCTGCGCCACCGACGACCAGGCCAGCAGCCGGACCATCCGGCGCTGCCGGAGCGCCACCAGGTTGCCGACGGTCATCGTCGACACCGCCACCACCGCCAACAGCGGACCGGTCAGCCGGGCCGGCAGGGCGGCCGCGGTGACCGCGAGCAGCGCCACCACCCCGCCGAGCTTGGATGCGGTCGACAGGTACGCCGCCACCGGCACCGGGGCGCCGTCGTAGGTGGCCGGCGCCCAGGCGTGGAACGGCACCGCCGCGACCTTGAAGGCGAGGCCGAGCACGATCAACGCCACCGCGACCACGGTCAGCGGCAGGCCCAGCAGGGGCGGCCCCTCCGGGAAGCCGCCGCCGACCGCGACCGGCCGGTTCGCCTCGGCCGTGAAGACCGCGTCGAGCCGGCTCAGGTGCACCGCCCCGGTGACCGCGTAGAGCAGCGCGGCGCCGAGCAGGGTGATCGCGGTGGCCACCACGCTGACCACGAAGAAGGTCAGCGCCGCCTCGGCACCGGCGACGCTGCGGTGCCGGAGCCCGACCAGCACGTAGAGCGGCAGGGTCAGCGTCTCCAGGGCGACGATCAGGGTGATCAGGTCGCCGGCCGCGCCGAGTACCACGCCGCCGGTCATCGAGCAGGCGAGCAGGAAGCAGTACTCCCCCGGCGGCACCTGCCCGGAGCGCAGCAGCGGGGCGGAGAGTGCCAGCACCCCGAGGGTGAGCAGCGCGAAGAGGCAGCCGACCAGCGCCGCCCGGCCGCCGGCCAGATAGGAGCAGTCGGTCCCGGCGCAGAACGTCCGTCGGGCCCCGGCGGCACCGACCAGCACCGCGCCGAGCGCGGTGGCGGCGGCACCCGCCGCGAAGACGGCCACCGTCGCGCCGCGCCGGGCGATCAGCAGGTCGGCCAGGAGCACGAGTACGGCGGTGCCGGCCGCCAGGTACGCCGGCAGCAGCGCCACGTTGTCCACGCTCTGGATCACGACGCCCCCCGCCCGACCCGCTGGACGCGGCTCATCGGATCGCCTCCAGTAGTGCCCCGACCGGCACCTCGGCAAAGCCGAGCACCAGGGTCGGGGCGAGCCCGATGGCCAGCGCCAGCAGCACCAGCGGCCCCCAGGCGAGCAACTCGGCACCAGCCAGTCCCGGCGTCAGGGTCAGCACGGCGGGGCTGGCCGGCCCGTGCGTGACCCGGCGCAGCAGCCGCAGCAGGTACGCCGCGGTCAGCGCCCCGCCGAGCGCGGCCAGTACGGCCAGGGTGGTCCAGAGTGGACCGCCCACCCGCCAGGCGGCCACCACCGCGAAGGCCTCGCCCCAGAATCCGGCCAGGCCGGGCAGCCCGAGCGAGGCGATGGCGGCGAAGCCGAGCAGCCCGGCTAGTCGGGGCGTACTCTCGCGCAGCCCGCCCAGCTCTGCCAGCGCCCCGGTGTGCGCCCGGTCCTTGATCGCCCCGGCGAGGAAGAAGAGCAGGCCGGTGATGACGCCGTGCGCGATGTTGCCGATCAGCGCCGCCTGGATGCCGGTGGCGGTCAGCGTAGCGATGCCGAGCAGCACGAACCCCATGTGCCCGACGCTGGAATAGGCGATCAGCCGCTTCAGCTCGCTCTGCGCCAGGCAGACCAGCGAGCCGACGATGATCGCCGCCACCGCGAGGGTCCCGAGCACACCGGCGGCCGCCCGGGCGCCCTCCGGCGCCACCCCGACCGCGACCCGGATCAGCCCGTACGTCCCCATCTTCAGCAGTACGCCGGCCAGGATCACGCTGCCGACCGTCGGTGCCTGGGTGTGCGCGTCCGGCAGCCAGGAGTGCAGCGGCCAGAGCGGACTCTTCACCGCGAACGCGATCGCCAGCAGGACGAACGCGGCGATCTGGGTGCCCCGGGACAGTCCGGTGCCGCCGGTCAGCACGGTCAGGTCTGCGGTGCCGGCGGCGGCGACCACGGTGAAGACGCCGACCAGCAGCAGTACCGAGCCGAAGAGGGTGTAGAGGGCGAACTTCCGGGCCGCGTGCTGCCGGTCCTCGCCACCCCAGACCGCGATGATCGCGTACATCGGCAGGAGCACGACCTCGAAGAAGAGGAAGAAGAGCACCAGGTCGAGGGCGAGGAAGGTGCCGAGGATGCCGACCTCGACCACCAGCAGCAGCGCGACGAGGCTGCGGCCCCGGCCCGGCGCCGGCACCCGCCACCAGGTGTACGCGCAGCAGAGCAGGGTCAGCAGCGCGGTCAGCACCGCCAGTGGATAGGAGACCCCGTCGACTCCGAGCTGGAAGCGCAGGTCGAGGCCGGGTACCCAGGTCAGGTCCACCCGGTGCCACGGCCAGATGGCCGGTGCCGCGCCCACCGGCGCGCCGGGTGGAGACGGATCGTAGACCGCCCAGGTGTCGGTGGCGCCGACCGTCAGCAGCGCGGCGATCACCAGGGTCACCGCCGCGAAGGCGGTACCGGTGATCCGGGCGGCCCGGTCGAACCGCCCCGGCAGCAGGGCGAGCACCACCGCGCCGACCGCCGGCACCGCCAGCGTGGCGACCAGCGCCGTCCCGCCGAGGTTCATGCCACACCCCCGAGGGTCAGTACGGCGGCGAGCCCGAGCAGCAGCGCGCCGCCGAGTACCGCCACCACCGCCCGGGGCATCCCGCCCCGGTGCAGCAGTTCCATCCCGCCGCCGAGTCCGGCGGTCCCCCGGCCGGTCCCCTCGACCGCCCCGTCCACCAGCCCTTCGTCGCCGCGCCGGATGAGCCGGCCCAGCGCCCGCACCGGGCGTACGACCAGGGCGTGCTGGGCCTCGTCGAGCCAGAAGGCCCGGGCGAAGGCCGGGCGCAGCGGACCCAGTCCGGTGGCCGGGTCGGCGGCCGGATCGGCCCGCCAGCGCCACCAGGCGAGCCCGGCGCCGGCCAGCAGCAGCGCCATCGGGATGACCACGAAGCTGTCCAGGTGCGTCTCGTCCAGCGCCAGCGCGTCCCGGAACGGGGTGACGAGGACCGCCAGCCCGAGCGCCGCGCTCGGCACCGCGAGCAGGACCACCGGCCAGCGCAGCAGCCCGGGCGGGTCGTGCGGCGGACCGGGCGGGGTGTGTGCCGGCGACCCGGCCGGCGCGTCGATCGCCGACGCCGGGCTGGCATGCGCGGCCGGGGTGTCGACCGGATGGGTCTGCGCGCGGGAGGCGCCGAAGAAGGTGCGCAGCAGCAGCCGGGTGGCGTACCAGGCGGTCAGCCCGACCCCGACCAACCCGGCGAGCCAGACCAGCCAGCCGACCCAGGCGGCGGTCGGGCCGGCGTGGTGCCGGGCCGCCTGCTCGGCGACGACCAGGATGCCGTCCTTGCTCCAGAACCCGGCCAGCGGCGGCACCCCGGCCAGCGCGGCGAGCCCGATCGCGGTGCACCAGAAGGTGACCGGCATCGGCCGGCGCAGCCCACCCATCGCGGACATCAGGTTGCTGCCGACGGCGTGGATCACCGCGCCGGCGGCCAGGAAGAGCAGCGCCTTGAAGGCGGCGTGGCTGAGCAGGTGGAAGAGGGCGGCCGGTGGCGAGCCGACCGCCAGCGCCCCGGCCATGTAGCCGAGCTGCGAGACGGTCGACCAGGCGAGCACCCGCTTGATGTCGTCCTGCGCGGTGGCGGCGAGCGCGCCGAGCAGCAGGGTGACCGCAGCCATCACGCCGAGCACGGCGAGCGCGACCGGAGCCTGCTCGTAGAGCGGGAAGAGCCGGGTCAGCACGTAGATTCCGGCCGCCACCATCGTCGCGGCGTGGATCAGCGCCGAGATCGGGGTCGGGCCGGCCATCGCGTCCGGCAGCCAGGTGTGCAGCGGGAACTGGGCGCTCTTGCCGGCCACCCCGGCGAGCAGCAGCAGGCAGGCGGCGGTGAGCGTGCCGGGGCCGAAGTCGTGGGCCAGCACGTCGGAGATCCGGAAGCTGCCGGCGTGCACGCCGAGGACGACGATGCCGAGCAGGAAGCCGACGTCGCCGACCCGGGTCACCAGGAACGCCTTCACGGCCGCGCCGGGCGCCTCCGGCAGCCGCCGGTCGTGACCGATGAGCAGGTACGAGCAGATGCCCATCACCTCCCAGCCGACCAGCAGCATGATCAGGTCACCGGCCACCACCACCAGCAGCATCGCGGCGGTGAAGAGGCTCACCTGGGCGGCGTACGGGGCGTACCGGTCGTCGTCGTGCAGGTAGCCGACCGAGTAGACCTGCACCGCCAGCGCCACCGCCGCCACCGCGACCGCGACCAGGGCGGCGGCCGGGTCCAGCCGGAGGCTGAGCGTGACCGACAACCCACCGAAGTCGACCCAGTCGGCGCTCGCCTCGGCACCCCGGCCGTCGAGCGCGACGACCAGCCCGATCGCCGCCGCCAGCGCCACCGCCGCACCACCGATGCCGAGCGCCGCCGCACCGGCCCGGGACCGCTGCGGCAGCAGCAGCCCGACCAGGGCCAGTCCGAAGGGTACGGCCGGCAGCAGCCCGGCGAGCACCGTCACGGCGCTCACCGGTCCGGTCCCGCCGTCGGACCCGCCGCACCGGGCGCCAATCCCGCCGTCGGACCCGCTTCTCCGGGTGCGGATCCCGCCGTCCCGGCGGCTCCGGTCCGGGCCGGGGTCGCGACGACGGCCAGCGGCCCGGTGTCCGGGGTGCGCGCGTCGAGGCGTACGTCGTCGATGGTGACCGTGCCACGCAGCCGGTAGAGCTGGAGCACGATCGCCAGCCCCACCCCCACCTCGGCGGCGGCGATCACGATGACGAAGAGCGTGAACGCCTGCCCGGTGAGCGGCAGCGGCGCGGCACCCTCGGGGCCCGGGGCGGGGTGCCCCAGGGCCCTGTGCAGCGGGGCGGCGTCGGCGGTCACCAGCAGCAGGTTGACGGCGTTGAGCATCAGCTCGACTGCCATCAGCACCAGTACGGCGTTGCGGCGGCGGAGCACGCCGTACACGCCCAGCCCGAAGAGGAGGGCGGCGACGACGTACGGGATGACCGGCCTCACTGGCGCCGCCCCGGAATCCGTACGCTGATCGCGATCGCTCCGACCAGTGCGGAGAGGAGCAGCACCGAGAGCACCTCGAACGGCAGCACCCAGGACTGGAAGATCTCGGTGCCGATCCGTTCGGCCGTACCGGCCTCCGGCAGGTCCACCCTGGACCACCGGTACGCGTCGACCAGCAGGGCGGCCAGGCCCAGCCCGGCCCCGCCACCGATCAGCGCGGCCGGCCAGCCGGGCCGGTCGAGGTCGTCGGCGGCGCCGATCGGCGCCCGGGTCAGCATCACCGCGAAGAGCAGCAGCACCACCACCGCGCCGACGTAGATGAGCAGTTGCACCCAGGCCACGAGTTCGGCGGTGAGCACCAGGTAGAGCCCGGCGACCGCACCCAGGCAGACCACCAGGTAGAGCCCGGCCCGGACCAGGTGCCGGGTGGAGACCACGAGTGCGCCGGACCCGACCGCCACCACACCGAGGGCCAGCATCAGCACGTCGGCGGCGGTCACGGCGGCTCCTCGTCGACCGGGGAGCCGGGTCCGGGGCTGGGGCTGGGACGGTCGACGTCGGGTGGCCCGGATGCCGGCCGGTCAGCGGCGGGCGGGCCGGCGGCAGCCGGCGACCCGGAAGCGGGCCGGTCAACGGCCGGCGGCCCGGAAGCGGGCCGGCCCGGCGCGGGGCGGGGCGGGCGGCGGGTGCGTACCGCCGGACCGGCCGAACGCTCCCCCGCCGCGCCGGGAGCGGCGGCCTTGCGCGCGGCGGCCTCCTCCTTGGCCGGCTCGCCGTTCGGGTCGTGCGCGGGCGGCGGCGGCACGGTCGACATCCACTCCCCGAGGTGCTCCTTGTCGTGCAGCAGGTCCCGGATGTCGTACTCGGCGTACTCGAACTCGGGCGACCAGTAGAGCGCGTCGAACGGGCAGACCTCGACGCAGATGCCGCAGTACATGCAGAGCGAGAAGTCGATGTCGAAGCGGTCCAGTACGTTGCGCTGGCGCGACCGGGCCGCACCCGGGACCGACACCTCCTCCTTGTGCGAGTCGATGTAGATGCACCAGTCCGGGCACTCCCGGGCGCAGAGCATGCAGACCGTGCAGTTCTCCTCCAGCAGCGCGATCACGCCCCGGGAGCGCGGTGGCAGCTCGGGGGCCACGTCCGGGTACTGCTGGGTGTGGGAGCGGCGGGTCATCGTCTTGAGGGTGACGGCCAGTCCCTTCGCCAACCCCTCGCCCGGGACGCTCATGCCAGCACTCCGCCGCGCTCGGTCATGGGCCTTATCCTGCCGTGTCGGCGGTTCCCGCGCGACCACCCCCGGCCAGTTGAAGCGGTACGGTGGCATCGGGTGACGTAAGTCCGCCGTCCGCGAGAGGGAAGTCTTGACATCTTCCGCCGCCCTAAAGGGCAGGGATTCCCTTGGTCGCCCTCGGGTTTTCCTGCTTCGTCACCGGCTGCCTCGTCCGGGCACCCGCCCGTTGAGGTCTTACCCCGGCTCCACAGGCCGTAACGGAGAGCCCCTCCGCCAGAATGTTGCGGGCCGCGTTGACGTCACGGTCGTGGACGGCCCCGCATCGGCAGGTCCACGTCCGCACGTCCAGCGGCATCCGATCAGCGAGCACACCACACGTCGAACACAGCTTGGACGACGGGAACCACCGGTCGACGACGACCAGGTCCCGACCGTGCCAGTCGGCTTTGTACTCGAGCATGGTGCGGAACTGCCGCCAGGCCGCGTCGCTGATGGCACGGGCCAGCGTGTGGTTCTTGACCATGTTCCGCACGGTCAGGTCCTCGATCACGATCGTTTGGTTGTCACGAACGAGTCGAGTGGTCAACTTGTGCAGGTGGTCCCGACGCCGGTCGCTGATCCGCGCATAAATTCGGGCCACCCTCAACCGGGCCTTGGCCCGGTTCACCGACCCCTTCTCCTTACGGGCGAGTTGACGCTGGGCGCGGGCCAGGGCGGACCGGTCGGCGCGTTCGTGACGCGGGTTGGTGACCTTCTCCCCGGTACTCAAAGTGAGCAGACTGTCCAGCCCGGCGTCCACCCCGACGGCCGTGTTCACCGCCGGGGACGATTCGATCACATCGTCGCAGAGCAGGGACACGAACCAACGCCCCGCCGCGTCCTGCGACACCGTCACGGTCGACGGCGACACGCCCTGCGGCAACGGCCGCGACCACACGATGTCCAACGGCTCGGTCATCTTGGCCAGGGTCAGCCGACCGTTGCGGTAGCGGAACGCGCTGGTCGTGTACTCCGCCGACTTCCGCGACTTCTTCTTCGACTTGAAGCTCGGGTACCGGGCGCGTTTGGCGAAGAAGTTGACGAACGCGCCTTGCAGGTGCCGCAGCGCCTGCTGCAACGGCACCGACGACACCTCGTTGAGGAACGCCAGTTCCTCGGTCTTCTTCCACCCGGTCAGCAACGCGCTGGTGGCGGTGTAGGTGATCCGTTCCCGCCGCAGGGCCCACGCCTCGGTACGGGCCCGCAGGGCCAGGTTGTAGACCTTCCGGACGCATCCGAACGTACGCGACAGCTCCGCCGCCTGCGCCTCGGTCGGGTAGAAGCGGTACCTGAACGCCCGCTTCACCGTCCTGGACACGGCTCACACGTTAACGCACCAGCCGGTGAACCTCGCGCTACCGCGCGGGTAGACACCTATCCGCCTTGGCGGCGGATCGGCTATCCCCGCCCCGCCCCGCTCCGCAGGAGTTCCGTTTCCTCTCCGGCCTGAAGACCGGAGTATCCACGGAAGGAATCCGATGACCGCGGCCCTGGACGATCCGTACCCGCCGACCGGCGGGTGGACCACTGACGACCTCGACGCCATGCCCGACGACGGCCACCGCCGCGAGCTTCTCGACGGAGTCCTGATCATGCCGCCCTCCCCCACCGCGGCACACCAGACCATCGCTTGGCGGCTCGCCGCCGCTCTGGACGAGGACTGCCCGGACGAGTACGACGTCACCCAGGCCGTCGAGGTGCGGATCAGCCAACGGCGATCCTTCATCCCGGACGTGCTGGTCACCACCGCCGCCGCAGCGGCCCGCCGGACCGCGAGGTACGAGCCGCACGAGGTGGTACTCGCCGTGGAGATCATCTCCGACGGTTCGCAGTCGATGGACCGGATCCTCAAGCCGGCCCTGTACGCCAAGGCCGGGATCCCCTACCACTGGCGGATCGAGACCGATGGCGGGCTGGTCGTGCACACCCACCGGCTCGACCCGGTCGAGGAGGTCTACGTCGAGACGGGCCGGTGGACCACGTTCGTCGACACCGGTGAGCCCTGGCCGGTCAACCTGCCGATCAGCCGGCTGACTCCCCGCCACCTCTGATCGCCCCACCACGCCTGGCGGTTCCGAATCCCGCCCGCCGACGACGGACATCGAGGGTGGGGTGGATGTCGCGGGCGGCCGCAGACTGCTCGGAGGAGCACTGCGGAAGGGGACGGCGGTGGAACTCGACGCGCGAGAGGCACTGGTTCTCAGCGGTCATCTGGACGTCGCGGCGAGCGGCCCGCCACTACCCCACGAAGTTGTCTGGGCACGCCTGGTCGAGACCATCCGGCTGCATCGGATGATCGGCGGATTGTGTCAGGCGTGTGGCGAGCGGGCCGGTCCGGAGGGCCGGTGCTTCAAGGCCGCGATAGCGGTGGAATGGTGCCGGCAGAACCCGATGACGCTTCTCGATCAGTCCGCTTCCGGGTGTCCCTGATCCGCGTGACGGGTGGCCGCCGCCCCCGGGGTCGTGGAGTCGGACCGTCGCGGCAACGACGGCCCGACTCCACGGCCCCCGGGTCGCTCGGTCGGCCGTCATGACCGGAGTCCATCAGGCGATCGCGAGCTTCACCCCGGCGGTCAGCACCAGCTGGCCGAGCGCCACCGGGACCAGCACCAGCCAGCAGAGCCGCTGCAACTGGTCCTCGCGCAGCCGTGGGTACGTCACCCGGAACCAGATGATCACGAACGAGACCGCGAACACCTTGATCAGGGTCCAGAGCCAGCCGAGGTAGTCGTCGCCGAACGGCCCCTGCCAGCCGCCGAGGAAGAGCACCGTGGTCAGCGCGGCGATCACCACGATGCCGACGTACTCGGCGAGCAGGAAGAAGGCGAACCGGAGCCCGGTGTACTCCGTCAGGTAGCCGAACACCAGTTCGGAGTCGGCGATCGGCATGTCGAACGGCGGGCGGCGGATCTCAGCGAGCCCGGCGACGAAAAAGACCACCATCGCCGGGGCCTGCCAGAGCAGCCACCAGGGCTGCCACGCCTCGACGATGCCGGGCAGGCTCAGCGTGCCGGCCGCCATCGCCACGCTCGCCGCCGCGAGCACCAGCGGCAGCTCGTAGCCGAGCAACTGTGCCGCGCCCCGGATCCCGCCGAGCAGGCTGTACTTGTTGGCGGAGGCCCAGGCGGACATCAGTACCGCGACCACCCCGACGCCGACCACCGCGAGCACGAAGAACAGCCCGATGTCCAGCGGCTGCCCGACCAGGTCGTTCGGGCCGAGCGGGATCACCAGCAGGGCCAGCAGGTACGGCACCAGCGCCACCATCGGGGCGAGCCGGAACACCGCCCGGTCCGCCTCGCGCGGGGTGACGTCCTCCTTCTGCACGAACTTGACCCCGTCGGCGATCAACTGTGCCCAGCCGTGGAAGCCGCCCGCGTACATCGGGCCGAGCCGGCCCTGCATGTGCGCCATCACCTTGTGCTCGACCTGCCCGACGACCAGCGGCAGGACCAGGAACGCCGCGACCACCCCGACGACCCGGACCAGCAGCTCCAGCCAGAGCGGCATCACGCACCCCCGTCGCTGCCATCGCTGCCATCGCCGCCATCGCCGCCGTCGCCAACCGCCGGCGCGGGGCCGTCGCCCCGGCGCCGCTCGCCCGGCGGACCAGAGGCCGGAGCGCCCGGCGGACCCGAAACCGGGGCAGCCGGCGGACCAGAGGCTGGGCGGGTACGGCCGGGCGGACCGGAGGCCGGGGCAGCCGGCGGACCAGAGGCCGGGCGGGTACGGCCGGGCGGGCCGGAGGCGGGGGCGGCGGAGACCGGCGCGGCGGCGGCCACCCCCCACTCGCCCGGGGCCGGTACGCCCGGTGGGCGCATCGCCTGCCGGCGGGCCGTACCGGCCTCGGACTCGCCCGGCTCCTTCGCCCCCGGCCACGCCTTGGCCACCCGGGAGGCGAGCACGAAATCCTTGCGCAGCGGATGCCCCTCGAACTCCGGCGGCAGCAGCAGGGGCACCAGGCCGGGATGGCCGGCGAAGTCGATGCCGAACATCTCGTGCGTCTCCCGCTCGTGCCAGGCCGCCCCCGGGAACACGTCCACCACGGACCCGACGATCGCGGCGTCCCGGGGCACCCGGGTCCGCAGCAGTACGCCGTGCCGGTGCCGGGTCGACCAGAGGTGCGCCACCACGTCGAACCCCTCGGCCAGCTCGTCGACGGCGGAGAGCCAGTCGAAGAAGTCGCAGGCCAGCTCGGTGTCGTCCCGGGCCGCCCGGACCGCCGCCGGCCAGCTGCCGGACGGCACGTCCACGGTCGCCCGGGCGTACGCCTGGCCGCCGGACTGCCCGACGGTCACCTCCGCCTCCGCGAGCAGCGTGCCCAAGCGGTCACCGACCTGTTCCGGGGTCATGTCCGCGATCCTAGGGCCATCTCCGGCCACACCGCCGGGTCGCGGGCCGCTTAATCGGCGACATCCGGAGTACCGGGCGGGTCGGCGGGGAAGAATGACCACGTGCGTGCGATTACCGTGACCCCGGGCCGGACCAATTCGCTGCGGCTGGCCGAGGACTTCCCAGAGCCGAGCCCCGACGAGGGCGGCCTGCTGGTGGAGGCCCTCGCGGTCGGAATCTGCGGCACCGATCGCGAGATCATCGACGGTGAGTACGGCGAACCCCCGCCCGGCGCGACCGAACTGGTGCTCGGGCACGAGTCGCTGGGCCGGGTGCTGGAGGATCCGAGCGGCTCGTTCTCACCGGGTGACCTGGTCGCCGGGATAGTCCGGCACCCCGATCCGGTGCCCTGCTCCAACTGTGCCGTCGGCGAGTGGGACATGTGCCGCAACGGCCTCTACACCGAACATGGCATCAAGTGCCTACAGGGCTTCGCCCGGGACCGCTGGCGGATCTCGCCGGAGTTCGCCGTACGCCTCGCCCCGGAGCTGGCCGAGCTGGGCGTGCTGCTCGAACCGACGAGCGTGCTGGCGAAGGCGTGGGAGCACATCGAGCGGATCGGCGCCCGGGCCGCCTGGGAGCCGAAGCGGGTACTGGTCACCGGGGCGGGGCCGATCGGCCTGCTGGCCGCCCTGTTCGCCGCGCAGCGCGGCTACGAGTTGCACGTGCTGAACCGCTCGGCAAGTGGCGAGAAGCCCGGACTGGTCGAGGCACTCGGCGGGACGTTCCACACCGGCACCGTTCCCGAGCTGGGCATCGAGTTCGACATCGTGCTGGAGTGCACCGGCGCCCCGACGGTGGTGCTGGACGCGATGTGCCAGGCGGCACCGAACGGCATCGTCTCGCTGACCGGCGTCTCCTCCGGCCGGACGATCGACTTCGACGCGGGCGCGCTCAACCGGGCACTGGTGCTGGAGAACAACGTGGTCTTCGGCACGGTCAACGCGAACCGGCGGCACTGGGAACTCGCCGCCGAGGCGCTCGCCGCCGCCGACCGGGACTGGCTGGCCAGGATGATCACGCGGCGGGTGCCGGTCGAGCGGTACGCCGAGGCGTACAACGCGGAGCCCGACGACATCAAGGTGGTCCTCGAGTTCGGACGCTGACTCGGGTCCGGACGGTGAACCGGGGCCGGACGGTGAACCGGGGCCGGACGCTGAGCCGGACGGCACCCGCATCGCGGGCGCGGCCCGGTGCGCGGCCCGGCTGATAGCGTTGGCGGATGGAGGCGGAGCGTCATCTGACCCTCGACCCCTGGGACGCGGAGTACGTGGTCGACCTCTCCAACGTCGTCCGCGACCGACGGCTCTGCGACGACCGCGAGGCCAACCTCCAGCGCTTCCTCGAACTCCTCACCGCGCTGGTCGCACACACCGGGGACCGGTCGGTGTCGGTGTACGCGGTCACGGACCGCTCGCTGCTGCGACATTCCGCGTTGACCGCCCGGGAGCGGTCGACCCTGCACCGCTGGTTCCGCAGACGCCTCATCGAGGTACGGCCACGGGCCGACGACCGGATTCTCGAGCTCGCGGACACCGCCGGGCTCCTGGTGATCAGCGACGACCGGTACATGGGCGACTATCGGGCGTACCCCTGGATTCCGGGGAACCGCGACCGGTTCTTCCGGCAGCTGCCCGGCCCCGGCGGCATCGGGGTCGGGATCGTGCCGCGCACCATGCCGACGCCCGCCGAGTGGGAGATCTCCCGCAAGGAGGAGCAGGACCGTCTGGTGGAGGCGCGGATGTACGACCGTCGCACCGGCACCGGTGCCCGGCGCGAGTTGTTGACCCGGCTCTGGCGGTGCCCGACACCGGACTGCCCGATGTTCGGCCCGGATCCGGTCGGCGGTCAGCCGCCGCCGGTGTTCGACGGTGCGGTCGTCCGCTGCCCCACCCACCGCGAGCGGATGGCCGACCTCGGCCCGGCCCCGTCCCGGATCCAGTTGAAGGTCCGGGTCGACGGCGTCTCGCAGCTCCGGTTCATGCTGGTGGCGGGGACGCCGATGGTGGTCGGGCGGGCGCCGACGGGCCCGGGTGTCGCGCTGACCGGACCGATGCTGGACGAGGCGGCACTGAGCCGGATCAGCCGGGAGCATGTCGAGTTGGCCTGGGACGGATCGAGGATCAGCGTCCGCGATCTCAGCCGGAACGGCACCTGGCTCCGTCCAGACAGCCCGGTCAGCCCGGTCAGCCCGGAGGATCGGGCCGAGGCCGCCCCGCGCGAGGTCCCGGCGAGACGGATTCCGCCGGGCCGCACCTGGACGCTGCGCCGTGGTCAGGTGGTGGTGCTCTGTGACGGCGTCGAGTTGGTCGCCTCCGGACGGAGGTACGTCTTCGACGCCGAGCCGGGCGTCCCGGCCCAGCAGTCGAAGGTGGCGGCGGAGGCGACCGAGGTGACCGAGTTCCACCGGCCAGGCCGCAGGTGAACCCGGGCGTTCCCCGATGAACACGGCGGGGATCCGACTCAAGGGACGTTACCGACTCTCCCGGCGTCTCGGGCGGGGCGGCCAGGGCGCCGTGTACGCCGCACACGACGAGCACCTGCGCCGGACCGTAGCGGTCAAGCTGCTGCCGACCACCTTCGACTCGGAGCAGTTCGCCCGGTTCGAGCGCGAGGCCAGGGTGCTGGCCCGGATCAAGCACCCGAACGTGGTGATGGTCTTCGACTTCGACTGGCACGACGGGCGCGCCTTCGTCGTGATGGAGCACCTGGCCGGCCCGGATCTCGCCCGCCTGCTGCGCGAACGGCGGCATCTGCCGGTGCAGCGGACGCTCCGCTACGGCCTGCCGGTCGCCGACGCGCTGGCGAGCCTGCACGGCGCGGCCACCCCGGTACTGCACCGCGATCTCAAGCCGCCCAACCTCGTACTGGACGGGGACGGAACGATCAAGATCTGTGACTTCGGGCTGGCCGTACTCCCCGACTCGTCCCTGCCCCGGCTCACCGCGCCGGGAGTCAAGATGGGCACGCTCGCCTACATGTCACCGGAGCAGTACCGGGGTGAGGATCCCGGCGCCCCGGCCGACGTGCACGCCTTCGGGGCGGTGCTGCACGCGCTGCTCACCGGCGGGCCACCGTTCGGCACCGTCGGCAGCTACGGCGAGTTCGCCCATCGGGTCCAGCACACCGAGCCGGAGCCGGTGACGGTGCGCTGCCCGGAGGCTCCCCCGGAGCTGGCCCGCCTGGTCCACAGCATGCTCGCCAAGAATCCCTCGGCCCGGCCGACCGCCGGTGAGGTCCGCGACGGCCTGGCCGCGCTCGCCTCCGCACCGGCCGCGCACGACGTCGACCGGCCCGAGCGTCAGGGTGCGCCGGCCGGCCACGACATCCCGGATCCGGCCGGGGAGACCGTGGACGCCGCCGCGGAAACGATCGACCCCGCCCGGGAACTCGCACGGGAACGAGCGATGGTGACCGGCGTACGCCCGCCGACCGGGGTTTCCCGGCCTGCGTCCGGGGGCACCACCCGGCCCGATCCCGACCCACCCGAGCTGCGGCACGGTGAGCTGCTGCTCCGGCAGGGCCGCTACGTCGAGGCGGACCGGCACTTCACCGGGCTTGCGCACCGGCTGCGGAACACCGGACCCGTCGACGATCCGGTCACGTTCGCGGCCGAGTTCGGCCGGATCCGCGCCAGGTCGGGGCTGGGCGAGGAGGCGGTCGCCGCGATGCGCCTGGTCCGGCTGGCGGCGCGGGCCAGGGCCGCGCTGGGTGCCGAGCATCCCCTCGTACGCGAGATCCGGGCCTTCATCGACAGCCGGAGCTGACCGGACGACCGGCCGGGCGGGTGACCGGCCGGGCGGCGCTCCCGCTCAGGACCCGTCCGGTACGGGCCAGACCGTGACCCGCGCGGTGAGTCCCGTCGTGAAGTTGCGGGTGACCGAGACGATGGTGGCCAGCGCCACGCGTCCGTCGTCGGTCGCGACGCAGAGCACGTCGTCCTTGGCGACGGAGAGTGAGGACACTCCCTGGGTGGAGGTCAGCTCCGCGCACTGGGCGGGCGTCGGCACGTCGCCTCCGGTCCAGGTCGCCAGACCCGGTTCCGAACTCGCGACCCTCAGCGTGGTGGCTCCGGCCGCGGAGAGCCGAAGCTCGTCCTGGTGGCCGGAGTGGGGGGTGATGGCCGGCGGCACCGGGTCCAGGTCCACCCCGTCGCCGTTGATCCGGACGGTCCCGCTCCACTGTGGCTCGGATGCCGGGTCGGGGCTTGGGGACGTGCTGGGGGACGGAGGGCCGGGCGGCGGCGTCGGGGTCGGGGTCCCTGCGGCTCCGCCGGTGGGGCTGGCTCCGCTCGCCGGTCCGGTCTGCTCGCCGACCGGTTCCCCGCTGCCCCGGAACGAGTTGATCGCGATGCCACCGGCCACGCCCAGCAGGACGAGCACGGTGGCGAACGCGGCCAGCCGGCCGAGCCGGCGCGGCGGGACTGGCACCGCCGCCGGTCCGGCCTGCGGCGGTACGCCCGACGTCGCGGGCACGGTCACCGGCGGCCCGGCCGCCACGGCGGCCACGGCGGCGCCGCGGGCGGCGATGTCGGTGCTGACCGAGGCGGGCAGCCAGCCGGTGGCGAATCGTGGCGTTCCGCCGCACGCCTCCACCACCTCGGCGGTGCTCGGCCGGTCGGCCGGCTCCTTGCGCAGGCACGCCACGACCAGTGCGCGCAGCTCGGCCGGGCAGCCCGTCAGGTCCGCCTCCGCCTCCACCACCCGACGCAGCACGCTCAGGTAGTTGCCGTCGCCGAAGGCGGTCCGCCCGGTGGCCGCGAAGTAGGCGACCGCGCCGAGACTGAAGACGTCCGCCGCCGGGGTCAGGGACAGGCCGTTGGCCTGTTCCGGAGCCATGAACGAGGGCGTGCCGAGCGGGGTGTGACTGAGGGTGAGGTGGGTGGAGTCGATGGCGCGGGCGATACCGAAGTCGATGACCCGAGGGCCGTCGGCGGCGAGTACCACGTTGCGGGGGGCGAGATCCCGGTGCACCACCCCTGCCGAGTGGATGGCCTGCAACGACATCGCGACCGCCGCGACCAGCGGGCGTACGGTGCCGCTCGGTAGCGGGCCGTGCTCCCGTACCGCCTCGTGCAGGGTGGGACCGGGAACGTACGCGCTGGCCAACCAGGGGACCTCGGCCTCCGGGTCGGCGGCGTCGATGAGCTGGGCGGTGTAGACGCCGTTCACCCGCTGCGCCGCGCGGACCTCTTCGGCGAAACGCCGCCGGAACTCGCGGTCGTCGGCGTACTCCGGCCGAACGACCTTCAACGCCACCGGGCGCCCGCCGGGGGTGAACGAGAGGTAGACCTGCCCCATGCCGCCGAACCCGAGCCGGGCCCGCAGCGGGTAGCCGCCGACCTGCCGCGGATCGTCGTTGGTCAGGCTCGTGAACATCGCCGCGCTCCCCTCGATAGGACGACGTCGCCGGGCCGCGCCGCAGCGCTACAGGCCGGGTAGCGGCGCTACAGGCCGGGTAGTCGATTGTTGCGGAACAGGTCAACGAAGATCTGGTGGTCCTGCCGCGCCCGGGTCCCGTACGCATGGGCGAAGTCGACCAGGTGCGCGACGAACCCGGCCTCGTCGGCGGCGATCGCGGCGACGATCGCCTCCTCTGTGGAGAAGTCGACCAGGTCGTGACTGGACTCGTCGTCGGCGACCGAGTGCATCCGGGCCACTGCCCGGCCCAGGTCGTCGAGGACCCCGGCCAGTTCCTCCGGCTCGTTCACGTCCGACCAGTCCAGGTCGGTGGCGTACGGGGAGACCTCGGCGACGAGTTGGCCGTGCCCGTCCAGCTCGGTGAAGCCCAGCCACGGGTCGGCATGCGCCTGCAACGCCCGCTGCGACTCGGCCGTCCGGTGTCCCTGGTGCCGGAAGTAGCTCCGGACCCCGTCGTCGGTGACGTACCGGGCCACCGCCGGCACCTGGGCCCGCTTCATGTAGATCACGACGTCGTTCTCCAGCGCCTGGGTGTGCCCCTCCAGCAGCAGGTTGTACGACGGCAGCCCGGCCGAGCCGATTCCCACTCCCTTGCGCAGCACCACGTCCTTGATCTGCGCCGCCACCGGGCGATGGTCGGCGGTGGCCGACGGCAGCGTACCCAGATAGCGCTCGAACGCCGCGACGACGCCAGCCCGGACGTCCCGGTCCACCTCGTACACCCCCTCGCCGAGGGAGAACCGCCGCTCGTACTGGTCGACGGTGGTCTGCTGGGCCAGTAGGTCGACCCGGGTGCGCAGCCGGGCCTGCTGGAGCACCCGCCGGAGCACCCCGTCGGCGTTGTCCAGCCGGATCGAGCCGATCGCGTCGTCGCCGCCGTCGGCGATCGCCCGCAGCTCGGTCAGGTACGCGGCGGCGAAGCGGGTGACCAGGTCGCCGATGGCGGAGTCGGAGAGCGCCTTGGCGTACCCGAGCAGGGCGACGCTGGCCGCGAAACGCTTCAGGTCCCAGGAGAACGGCCCGACGTACGCCTCGTCGAAGTCGTTGACGTTGAAGACGAGCTGCCCGGAGCCGTTCATGTAGGTCCCGAAGTTCTCCGCGTGCAGGTCGCCGTGGATCCAGACCCGGCCGGTCCGGTCGTCGACGAACCGCTCGTCGGCGAAGTCGCCGACCAGGTCGGCGTAGAAGACCGAGGCGCTGCCCCGGTAGAACGCGAACGGCGAGGCGGCCATCTTCCGGAACTTGCGCCGGAACGCGGCCGGGTCGCCGACCATCGACTCGCCGAACTCGGCGATCAGTACGTCAACCAGCCACTCTGCCCGTTGATCAATGGTACTAGCCATGATCGCTAGGCTAGTGCCTCGCCGCCACCCGTCACTGCGGCGCGGCCGGTGGCGGCACCGACGGCGCGGTGAGCGACTCGGCACTCCGCCCGACCGGCGAGCCGGCCGGGTCGTTCGGCGAGCCGGCCCGACCTCCCGACGAGCCGACCCGGCCGCCCGACATGCTCGACGAGCCGGCCCGGTCGACCGGCGAGGCGAGTTCGTCGGGGCGGGCCACGCCGCCGATGCCGGACCGCTCGGCGGCGATCTTGTCCTGCAATCGCAGGATCCCGTGCAGCAGCGCCTCCGGGCGCGGCGGGCAGCCCGGCACGTAGACGTCGACCGGGATGATCTGGTCCACGCCCTTGGTCACCGAGTAGGAGTCCCAGTACGGGCCGCCGCAGTTGGAGCAGGCGCCGAACGAGATCACGTACTTCGGTTCGGGCATCTGGTCGTAGAGCCGCTTGATCGCCGGGGCCATCTTGTCGGTGACCGTCCCGGAGACCACCATCAGGTCGGCCTGGCGGGGGCCGTGCGCGAACGGGATCACGCCGAGCCGGATGAAGTCGTGCCGGCCCATGCTGGTCGCGATGAACTCGATCGCGCAGCAGGCCAGCCCGAAGTTGAAGACCCAGAGCGAGTAGCGCCGACCCCAGTTGAGCACGAACCGGATCGGCTCACCGAGCACCGCGGGTAGCTGCACGGCCGGCCTCCTTCCCGTCGCCCACCCGACAGTGAACCACAGGACCGGCCCCGACCGTCCGGCCCGCTAGCCAGCCGGCGGCAGCATCTTGAGCATCTGGTCGATCTGGGCGGTCCGGGACAGGTCGATCCGCCGGGCCAGCTCGCGCACCTCGGGGTGGATGCCGGACCTCGTCTCCATCCGGGCCAGCTCGACGGCGTTGTGCTGGTGCCCGATCAGCAGGTTGAGGAAGTCGGTCTCGAACCTCGCCCCGCTGCTGCGGGAGAGCGCCGCGAGCTGCGCCGGCCCGAGCACCGGCAGCCCGCCGTGGTCGGCGTGCGCGTGTGCCTGCGGGTCCGCCGTGCTGCTCCGGCCCCAGCCGCGCAGCCAGGTTCGCATGGTCCGCTGTTCGGCCTCCTGGGTGACGTCGATCGCGGCGGCCAGGATCTTCAGCTCCTCCCGCTGCGCGCGGCCGGGCGCGAGCCGGACCAGGGCAAGTCCCTGGCCGTGCGAGGTCACCATCATCTGCAGGAACATCACGTCGGTGTCGTTGAAGGCGCCGCTGGGCGCGGCCGACGCCGGGGTGGAGCCGGTCGGCGCGGGTGCCGGCGCCGCGTCCGGCCCGCCGGTCCCGGCCGGTGCGGACGCGCAGCCGCCGAGCAGCGACAGCACCGCGACGATCAGGGTACGGCGGAAGCGGTCCATGGTCTCGTCTCCAGGTGCTACGCCTTCGGGAGCGGACCTGTGGCGGATACGGACCCGCAGGGGGTACGGGTCCGTATCCGCGACGGGTACGTCCCGGTGGGCTCGGCGTCAGACGCGCTGCCAGAGCGCCGGTACGTTCGGCGGTTCCCAACCGGCGATCGCGGTGTGCGCCTGACGGCAGCGGTACGTCACGCCGCCGTAGGTCACCTGGCTGCCGACCTGGTACGTCGTGCCGGCCTGCCAGGTTCCGCCGGCCGGCGGTGCGGTGGTCGCCGGCGGGGTGGGCGGGGCGGTGGTGCGGGTCGGGGTCGGGGTGGGGGTGGGGTTGCCGCTACCGCCGCCGATCTGGAGGTCGACGCAGGCGTAGAAGGCGTTCGCGGTGTCGGCGATGTTCCAGATCGCCAGCAGTTTCTGCCGGCCGCTCCGGCCGGCCATGCTGACGGTGTGCGAGACGGTGGCGCCGGGCTGCCGTCCGCCGTCGTCGAAGACGGCGAGCCGGGAGCCGCCGATGTAGTACTCCCAGGTGCTGGTGGCGTGCCGGGCGGTCAGCACCCAGTTGAAGGTCACCGTCTGCCCGACGGAGGTGGCCGGCCAGGGCCGGCTGTCGTCGTTGAGCACCGCGAAGTGCCCGATGTTGGCGTGGCAGTTGCGCAGCCCCTTGGGGCCCTCCACGCTCTGCGGCTCCCACTGGATCTGACCGCAGTCGAACGACACCGCCCGCTGGGCGCAGAGCGCCTGCCGGCTCGGTGGCGAGGAGATGTAGCCGTGGGCCTGGGCGGCCTGCGGGGCCACGAGGAGGGCGGAGACGACGGTCGCCACCGTCGTGACCGCCAGGAGCACGGTTCTTCGCATCGTGGGCTCCTTACTTCATCCGGAAGGTCTCCTCAAGATAAAGGTAGGATTGTTAACAGTAAATACCTGACGGCAACATTCGTCGATGGCTCGCCGCCGCTCCGGCTCAGTACGCGGGGCGCTGGAGCAGGCCGAGGAACTCGGCCAGCAGCCGCTCCCGGACCGGGACCGGTGCCGCGTCCAGCACGGTGTTGACCGGCGCCATCCGCTCCGGCGGCCGGCCGGCCGCCGCCGGGTCCAGGCCCAGCCCGGCGGCCACCCCGGCGACGAGTTCCGGGGTGAGTCGCTCCGGGGTCAGCGTGCGCAGCGTCTCCAGCAGTTCGGCGGACAGCTCGACCGGGCCGGCCGCCCGGGCGTCCGCCACCGCCGCCCGCAGGTCCGCGCCGAACTCCGCCACCCGGGGCGCCACGGAGGCGGTCACCGACAGGTGGATGTTGGCGGGCAGACCGGCGTACGAGAGCTGGGGCTGGGTGTGCCAGCCACGCCGGGTCAGCTCGTCGGCGAGGACGAACAGGTCCAGCCCGGGATCGGTGCCGGTGAAGCAGACCACCGTCGACTCCGGCTCGGCGACCAGCCGCAGCCCCTGCACGCCCCGGACGGCGTCGACCAGTCCGCGTACCGCCGCCAGGGTCTGCTCGGCCAGGGTCAGGTAGCCGGCGTCACCGAGGTGCCGCAGGGTGGCGTACGCCCCGGCGATCGGTCCGCCGGAGCGGGTGGACGAGATCACCGGGTTGACCATCGTGTAGCCGGGCCAGCCGGCGAAGGCGAAGTACTGCGACCGGCGCAGCTCCGGATCGCGGTGCAGCAGCACCGAGACGCCCTTCGGGGCGTACGCGTACTTGTGCAGGTCCACCGAGATCGAGGTGACTCCCGGCAGGCGGAAGTCGAACGGCGGCACCGGCACACCGAGCCGGCGCAGATAGGGCAGGGTCCAGCCGCCGAAGCAGGCGTCCACGTGGCAGCGCACCCCGGCCGCGGCGGCGACCTCGGCGATCTCGGCGACCGGATCCACCACCCCGTACGGATACGACGGCGCCGAGCAGGCGACCAGTACGGTGTCCGGGCCGATCGCGGCGGCGACCTCCCCGGGCGCCGGGCGGAGCGTCCGGGCCGAGACCGGCACCTGGTCGAGAGTGAGCCCGAGGTAGTGCGCCGCCTTGGCGAACGCGGCGTGCCCGCTGGTCGGCACCACCAGCCGGGGGCGGGTCACCTCCGGCCGGGCGTCCCGGGCCGCCTTGACGGCCAGGATCAGCGACTCGGTGCCGCCGCCGGTGACACTGCCCACGACCTCCGGCGCCGCCGTGCCCGGCCCGGCGCCGAGCAGTCGGGCGGCCGCGCCGACGAGTGCGTTCTCCAGCGCCAGCAGGGACGGAAAGGCGGTCGGATCCAGCCCGTTCACGTGCGCCGCCAGCGCGTACGCCGAGTGTGCCAACTCGTCCAGCCCGGGTACGGCGGAGTCGTAGACGTAGGCGAAGAGCCGGCCACCGTGCGTCGGCAGGTCGGCGGCGCGCAGCTCGCCCAGTTCGGCCAGCACCTTGTCCGCGGGTACGCCCACCGGCGGCAACGCGTCGATCATGGCGGCCACCGTAACAGCTACAACGCCCCTGGTGAGCAGGTCGTAACCGCAGACCACGGCACGGATCCGTGCCGTGGCACCTGCCCGGTCAGTCCTTCTTCACGTAGACGCCGACGCCGGTCAGCGTCTCCGTGATGCCCTTGGCGCGGAGATTCTGCATGGCCCGATCGATGACCGGCTCGGTGACGCCGTAGTGCTCGATCAACTCTCGTCGGCTGGGCAGCCGAGAGCCGGGCGGGAACTCTCCCGCCTCGATCCGCTTCTCCAGGTCGTCAGCTATTTCCTCGTAGCGGTAGCGCGGTGGCACGGTGATCCCTCCGGTCGGCACCTACAGGGAATCACCAAAGGGAAGCCATTGACTCACTACCGCCTGGGGTCGTCGCGGCACCCCGCAAGATTCTGCTAGTTCCCGGAAATAGTGGCTTCACCGCGCGTGGAGGCCACTACTTCCCGGATATTGCGCGATCCTCCGGGTGGTGCGGAGGCTGCGTGGTGGCAGTTGCCAGTCGGTGCGGGGTGAGGTCGTAGTTGCGCATGGTCAGGACGGCTAGCCCGACCAGCAGGGCGGGCAGCACGGTGAAGCCGATCAGCACGCCGGCCCGGGCGCTCGCCGGCTGCGCCGCCGCCTGGCCGGTCAACGAGGAGACGTAGCCGGACAGTTGCAGCACCAGGCCGTAGATGCCCGGCCCGAGAGCCAGCCCGAACGTCTCGCCGGCCGTCCACACCCCGGTGAAGACCCCGGCCTGGCGGCGGCCGGTGCGCGCCGTGTCGTACGCGATGCAGTCCGGCAGCATCGCCATCCCGAAGACCTGCTGGCCGGCGTACCCGCAGCCGATCGCCGCGACGACCAGATAGACCACCGGGGCCGGCAGTACCGGCGCGGCGACCAGGGTCAGGGCGCCGGCCGCGAAGATCAGCGACGCCACGGTGAACGCCCCGGGCTTGCCCAGCCGGGCACCGGCCCGGCTCCAGAGCGGCATCACCAGCAGCGCCGGGCCGACGAAACACGCGAAGAGCAGCGTCGGCCCGGTCTTCGGGTCCCGTAGGACGTGTTCGGCGAAGTAGTTGACCCCGGCCAGCACGGTCGCGATCCCAGCCGCCTGGACCACGAAGCAGATCAGCAGCAGCCGGAACGGCCGGTTGGCGGCGGCGATCGCGAGCTGGGCCCGCAGGCTCGACTCGCTCGGCACCACCGGCCCGGTCGGGGCGGACCGGGTACCGAGGAACGTGCCGACCGCACCGACCGCGATCAGTACCGCCACGAAGAGCCCCAACCAGCGGTGCCCGGGCACCCCGTCACCCCCCGCGCCCACCACCATCGGGGCGAGTGCGCCGGAGACCAGGATGGCCAGGGCCAGTACCGCGACCCGCCAGGTCATCAGTCGGGTCCGCTCGGCGTAGTCGTCGGTCAGCTCGGCCGGCATGGCGACGTACGGCACCTGGAAGAAGGCGAACGCGGTCGCGGTCAACAGGAACGCCAGCGCGACGTACCCGGCGGCGGCCGGGCCGGGCGGGAACGGCGCCGCGAAGATGGCGGCGAAGAGTACGGCGAGGCCGAGCCCGGCACCGAGCAGGTACGGCCGGCGGGCGCCCCAGCGGGACCGGGTCCGGTCCGAGATCCGTCCGGCGACCGGGTTCACCAGCACGTCCCAGGCCTTCGGCAGCAGCACCAGCAGTGCGGCCACCCCGGCGGCCACCCCCAGGGTGTCGGTCAGATACGGCAGCAGCACGAGCCCCGGCACTGTGCCGAAGGCGCCGGTGGCCAGTGAACCGAGGGCGTACCCGGCGTGCACCCGGCGCGGCAGGATCACCCCGGCCGGGGACTCGGAGGGGTCGGCGCGAGTGCCGGACACGGCGTCCATGGGCCGGGATGCTATCGGCCTCGATCTTGCCTGCGGGCTCCCGCTTTCGTGTGGCCGTGCTCCCGCTTTCGTAGGGCGACGGTGGCCGATCGGCGTAACGCGACCGGCCACCGGCCGCCCGGGTCAGGTCGGTGCTGCCCCGCCGGTCACGGCTGCCAGACCATCGTCTGCTGGTGGAGGTGCCTGCCGCCCTGCCTGGCACCGGGGACCAACGGAGTCGGACCGTGTCTGGCGAAGCCGGCGCGTTCGAAGAACCGCACCGCACGCGTGTTCTCGGCCAGGGTCTGCAGGTGGCACCCGGGCGAGCCGGTCTGGACGAGTCGGTCGAACCATCGCGTCATCAGGCCGTCGGCGGCACCGGTCCCCCGGGCCGGGGGCGTCACGTTGATGTGCAGGTGAGCCGGCCAACGGGCATCGTCGAAGCCCTCTGCGGTCGGCCTCCGCCGCAGCGCGGCCGACGCCATGTCGACCATGCCACGAGCGAAGAACGCTGCGGGCCTGGGTCGGAACACCAGCCTGTACGTCGCGATCGCCCTCTCCATGCGCTCCCTTTCGCTGGGGAAGGTCGAGCTGTCCAGGCACCCCGCCAGGTAGCCGACGACACGGCCACCCGTCACGGCGACGAACAGCGAGTCCGGTTCCCGGCTCATGTACGGCTCCAGGTACATGGCCGCCTCCGACTCCTCGTGCCCCCACAACAAGGAAGACGGAGAGCCCTCGCCGGCCCGGCCGAACAGCTCACGCAACGTGGCGCGGTCAGTATCCGCGAAGCTACGGATTTCGATCATCCCGAGCCACTCCCGACATCCTCCCCAGCTGGTTCGCCCAGCCTGCCACGGCCATGACCAGCGGATTCGAGGACGGGACCTGCCGCCGCCGGATCCACCCCGAGCTTGAGCGCCGGGTTTCCGGCCAATCTGTGGCCACGACGGAGCATCGCCGCTGCGATACCGCCGACCGGGACGACGAGCCAGCAGGAGAGCAACCGGTAGATCAGGACGGCGGCCGCCGGGCCGATTGCTGGCCGGGAGCGAGTGTCATGCCGACGGTCCAGGATGCCGATCGGTCACGGCCGGGTAGGCCCCGTGCAGGCGTTCGCGCACGGTCTTGCCGGCGGGGGGCGGCTCGGCGGGGATGCCGAGGTGTTCTTCGCGGAGCTCGGCCATGAACCGCTCGTGGAGTTCCGGGCCGCCTTCTTCCAGCAACTGCGCCCGGATTGATAGGTCCTCGGTGACCGGCAACCAGCGGCGGCCCCAGCCGCCCAGCGCCGCCATCACCGGGATGAGCTGGATGGCCGCCTCGGTCAGGCTGTAGATGGCTTTCTGCTTGTGCCCGGGATCGGGGTGTTTGGTGAGCATGCCGAGTCCGACCAGGTGTTTCAGCCGGGCGGCCAGGATGTTGGAGGCTATGCGTTCCTGCGAGCCGTTGAGCAGCTCGCGGAAGTGCCGCTGCCCGCCGAAGATCATGTCGCGCAGGATCAGCAAACTCCACCTGTCGCCGAAGACCTCAAGCGACAGGTTGATCGGGCAACCCGAGCGGGATGCGACGGCCACTCCAATCCCTCCTCAGCGACTGGTTGCGTTCTGAGAGCAGTCTACGCTACGGTCGGCGAACTGCTTGCAAAGCGCAAGCGGTTGTTGAAGAGTAAGGAGGCCTCGGATGGGCATCCCCGACGATGTGCGTGTCGACCTGGAGCTGCTGGACGAGCGGCGGTTCAGCAACGGTGTGGTCGACCTGCGTTACGGCATCAAGGACAGCGCATAGTGCTGCGCTCGCCATGTCGCCTGCGTCGTCGACAGCGTCGCAGTCGATGCGAACCAAAGGAGGGGTCCGCTTGTGGCCAAGTTCGTGACGATCGGGTACGGCGACCAGGACGGTTACGCCCGCACTGATGCCGCAGTACGCGAGAAGGCGCACGCGCATGATGCGCGCCTGCGCGAGGCGGGAGTCGACATGGGTATTGCCGGCGAGCCCGCACAGGTGCGGAACCACGACGACGCTGGCATCACCGTGTCGAACGGCTCCTTCATGTCGTCTGCACTCCCGGTGGCGGGGTTCGCGATCATCGAAGCCGCGACGATGGAGGAAGCCATCCAGCTGGTGTCGAAAACACCATGCGCGGTTGCCCAGGGCGTCGTCGAGGTCTGGCCCTTGCAGGAGTCGCCATAGCCCGCGAGGACGACCATCGCCACGGCCGATCGAGAGGAACGGGCGCTTTGGAATCCCACTGCGCCGCGCGCTTTCGACTCAGGTGTTGCGCGGCGCGGAGGCCCGCCACCGCGCCCACGCCCGCGCGGAAGACCGCATCCGCACCGGTAAAGACACCGGCTTCGGCCGCTTCCCGTCACGAGTGTTCGCCATCAACACCGCCTGGCTGGAACTCGCCCTCACCGGCATCGACCTGCTCGCCCGGACGCAACACTGACTGCTCGACGGCGAACTCGCCCGAGCCGAACCCAAGAAGCTGCGCTACCGACTGCTGCACGTGCCAGCCCGGCTGACCCGCTCAGCCCGCCGCACCCGGCTCCGCATCGCCGAGCGCTGGCCCTGGGCCGATCACCTGGTCACCGCGTACGCCCGCCTCACCGCGCTACCAAGACCGCTCTGCTGAACAACACGTCCCAGCCCCGGCGAACCGTTGGAGGAACCCGACCACCGCGTCGGGTCGTCACCATGTCCATCGCTGATCGACCCGCCAGAAGAGATCAACAACGGGGCGGCACGGCCTTGATCAACAGTTAGCGAAAGACCGAGGTTAGGTATCCGGGCTCGTGCATCCGCGGTGACCTGGGGGTTAGTGTCAGCCTCCGCACAAGGGAGGAATCGCTGTGGTTTTCACGCCTGCACAACCGTCGGCACCCGCCGGACCGGTCACGTCCCGTTCCGGTGGCTTTCTTCGGCCGCACCTGTTCTGGGAGGCGGCGCTGCTGGCGCTGACCGTCGTCGCCGCGGTGGTGTGGTACACCCAAGACGGGTCGCGGGTGTCGCCGCTGGTGTTCAACATCGCCTCCGCCGGCCTGCTGGCGACCGCTTTCGCGCTGTCGCTGCGCACCGCCACGCCCAACCTCGCGGTCGTCGCCGTCGCGGCCCTTGCCGGCCTGACGTACGCGGAGGTGCTCGACGCCGGCGCCCCGGTCCTCGTCGCGGCGGTCGCCGCGATCGCCGCCGCGGCGTTCATCGGTCTCGGGATGGGCCTGGTCGCCGGGCTGCTGCAGGCGCCCGGGTGGGCGGTGTCGCTGGGCGGGCTGGCGCTGACGCAGGGCATCCTGCTCGCCGCCACCGGGAGCGGCGGTCCGCAGCGGCTCGCGAGGGAAGGTTGGATCCGGTCCGACGGTGCCGCGGCCGGGTGGCTGGTGCTGTTTCTCCTGCTGTCGATCGGCGGCGCGGTGGTGTGGTCGATCCCGGCGGTGCGGCGGGCGCTGAGCGGCAACCGTGTCGTCGCCGGGGAGCCGCCGTCGCCGTTCGGCGCACGGCTGCTGGGCGCGGTCATCGGCCTGGGCGGTTCCAGCCTGATCGCGGGCGCGGCCGGAGTCCTGCTCGCCGGCCGGATCGGCGCCACAACCCTATCGGCCGACATCGGCCAGCTGGCGTTCGTGGCCGGCGCCGTCCTGCTCGGCGGCGTGAGCGTGGCCGGCGGGCGGGGCGGCTTCGCGGGCACCGTGCTGGGGGTCGTCCTGCTGAGCCTGGTGCAGATGACCATCCTCGTCGCGGATGCCCCCCGGTGGCTGTCGACGGTCGTCTTCGCGCTGGCGGTCCTCGCCGGCCTGGGCGTCAGCCGGGCGCTGGAGGCCCTGCAACCGGCGCCGCCCGCGAGCGTGCCGGGCGCCGGGCCGGCGGAGCCGTCGCGCAAGTACTGACCGCTGTCAGTCGGTGGCCGCTGTCCCGGGGCCGGTCCGGAGTGCTACACCGCCCAGGCGCCTCCGGTGGTCGTCGGGCGTGGGGTGTTGGTCGGTGCGAACACCCACAGGCTGGCGAAGAAGTGCCGCGAGACGTACACGCCGTGCGTCGGCACGGTGTACCTGGGTCTGTTGACCGGGGTGCTGGCCTCGGACAGCAACCACCTTGGAGCCCTCGTGTGACGATCACGTAGCGGCGTGAAGCCGGTCCTTGAGCCAATCTTGAGTGTTCCGGCGTTCCGCCGCGCTGTGTTCGGCCGCGTCGATGCGGGATGATCGCTGCGGCTGGTACGACAGACGAGGAGCGGCCGGCATGCGCATCCTGTTGGTCGAGGACGACACCCGGGTGGCCGGTGCGATGGCCGCCGCCCTGTCCCGGCGCGGGTACGACGTCGAGCGGGCCGGCACCGCCGCCGCCGCGCTCGCCGCCGCCCCCTGTGACCTGGTGCTGCTCGACCTCACCCTGCCCGACGGCGACGGGGTGGACGTGTGTCGGGCGCTGCGGCAGCGCAGCGCGCAGCTCGGCATCATCGCGGTCACCGCGCGCGGCGAGGAGCGCGACCGGGTGATCGGGCTGCGGATGGGCGCCGACGACTACGTGGTGAAGCCGTTCTCGATGGCCGAACTGGAGGCCCGGATCGTCGCGGTGCTGCGCCGGGCCCGGGCCAGCGGCCCGCGACCCGAGGTCATCGAGATCGGTCCGATCTGGATCGACGCCGCCGCCCGGCTGGTCACGGTGGGCGGCGCCGGGGTCACGCTGACCCGCAAGGAGTTCGACGTCCTCGTCTCGCTCGCCCGGCAGCCGGGCGTGGTGGTGCCGCACGAGCGGATCGTCCTCGACGTCTGGCCGACCACCGGCGCCGCCCGGCACACCGTGGAGGTACACGTCGGCTCGCTGCGCGGCAAGCTCGGCGACCCCGACCTGGTGCAGACCGTGCGTGGTGTCGGCTACCGGCTCCGGGCCGAGTGACCGGAGCCCGTACGTGCGCCGCCGCCTGGTCTTCAGTTACTCGCTGCTCATGATCCTGGTCCTGCTCGCCCTGGAGACCCCGCTGGCGATCACCCTCGCCAACCGGGAGACCGAACGGATCAGGGCGGACCGGCTCGCCGACGCCAACCGGTTCGCCTCGCTCTCCGGTCCCGCGCTGCGTACCGGCGCGGTCAGCGCGATCACCGACGAGTTGCAGCGCTACCAGGAGCTGTACGGGATCACCGCCGCGGTGGTCGACCGGGAACGGCGGAAGGTGGTCGCCTCCGCCAGCCCACGGATGGACTCCGAGCTGACCGATCGGGCGATCTTCGGCGCCCTCGCCGGCCGGCAGATGACCGTCCCGGATGTGCTCTGGCCCTGGCAGGTCGGTCCGCTGGTGGTGGCCGTACCGGTCAACGACGGTGGCGAGGTGATCGGTGCCGTCATCACCGTCTCCGCCACCGAACGGGTACGCCGGACCGTCACCGTCTGGTGGGCGGCCCTGGCCGCCGTCGGGCTGCTCGCCGTCTCCGCCGGGGTGATGACGGCGTTCCGGCTGGCCGGCTGGGTGCTGCGACCGGTGACCGTACTCGACGTGGTGACCCACGACATCGCGGCCGGTGACGGCCTGGCCCGGGTACCCACCCAGCAGGGTCCGCCCGAACTGCGCCGACTCGCCACCAGCTTCAACGAGATGGCCGACGCCGTCGCCGACGCCCTGGAACGGCAGCGGGCCTTCGTCGCGCACGCCAGCCACCAGCTTCGCAACCCGCTGACCGCGCTGCGGCTGCGGGTCGAGGAACTCGGGCCGAGCCTGACCGACGGGTACGGCCGAGACGAGCACCGGCTGGCGCTGGAGGAGACCGACCGGCTCGCCCAGGTACTCGACGGGCTGCTCACCCTGGCCCGTGCCGAGCGGGCCGAGCACACCATGGTGGTGGTCGACGCGGCGGCGGTGGTCCGGTCCCGGGTCGCCGCCTGGCAGCCGCTGGCCAACCACCGGGGCATCACCCTCACCCTCGTCCCGGTCACCGGCCCGGTGCCCGCCCGGGCCGTGCGTACCGCCGTGGACCAGGTGCTGGACGCGCTGATCGACAACGCCGTCAAGTTCGGCCATTCCGGCGGCCGGGTCGAGGTCTCGGTGCACCGCGCCGACGACGGGGTGGTGGTCCGGGTCACCGACGACGGGCCGGGGATGACCGGTGCCCAACTGGAGTCCTCTACCGAACGGTTCTGGCGGGCGCCGGACACCCAGAACATCGACGGGGCGGGGCTCGGCCTGACCATCGTGGCCGTACTCGTCGACGCCTCCGGCGGTCGCCTCACCATGCGACCCGCCGAGCCGACCGGGCTCACCGCCGACGTCTGGTTCCGATCCGGCGAGGGGTGACCCGGCCCGGCGCAGCGGGGGTCGGTCAGGGCTTGTGCGTCTGGTAGTAGCGGGCGGCACCCGGATGCAGCGCCAACGGGGTGGTGGTGATCGCCGACTGGGGGTTCAGGCGGGCGGCGGCCGGGTGGGCGCTGCTGAGTTCGTCCCGGCGCTGCATCAGCAGCCGGGTCACGTCGTAGACGAGCTGCTCCGGCATGCTGGTGGCCACCACCAGATAGTTGGGTACCGCCACAGTGGTCACCGGCGCCGACCCGTACGCCGAGGCGGGGATGTCCCGCTGCACGTACACCTCGCGGTAGACCTGGCGCAGCGGCTCGACCCACTGTCCAAGGTCGACGAAACGGGCCCGGGTCTGCGCGGCGAAGTCGGCCACCGCCTTGACCGGCAGGCCGCCGGAGAAGAAGAACGCGTCGATCTTGCCGGCCCGCAGCGCCGCGACCGAGTCGTCGATGCCGAACCGGAGCGTCTCGGCCAGCTTGTCGTCGACCTCGGCGACCCGGAGCAGGCGTTCGGCGGTGATCGCGGTGCCGGAGCCCGGCGCGCCGATCGCCACCCGCTTGCCGCGCAGGTCCGTCAACTGCCGGATCGGCTCCTGGCTCAGCGTGACCAGGTGCAGCAGGTCGTCGTAGACCCGGGCGACGGCGCTCAGCCCGGCGCTCCGGCCCGGCTCGGCGGCCAGGATGTCGGCCTGGGTGAAACCCAGTTCGGCCTGGCCGGTGGAGACCAGCGAGACGTTCTCCGCCGACGCGGCGGTCACCACCACGCTCGCCGTCACGTCCGGCAACTCCCGGTTGAGGATGGTCGCCAGTGACTGACCGACGGCGTAGTAGACCGCGGTGGCGCTGCCGGTCGCGATGCGCAGTCTGGTCGGCTCGGCCGCCGGCGAGGTGCAGGCGACGGTGGCCGGCATCGCCACCGTGACCACGGCGAGCGTCGCGGCGAGCGCGCCGAGCCGCCGACCGGGCCGTCCCCGGCCGGCACGTCGCGGCCACCGTGCCCCGCCCACCCCACCACCCCGGCGATGATCGACACTCAGCGCAAATTTTGCTCAAGCCTTCGACCGATGTCTACCGCCCCGGCGCGCCAACGGCCACCGTTGGAAGCAGTTGTCGTCGCGAGGACGGGGGGCGGTAGAGATGGTCTGGAGCACCGCAGCGTACGCCTCGACGCGGCCGCCCCGACGGCCGTCCGGCGGAATCAGCGTGCTGGACCGAGCGTCGCTGGCGGACGCCTTCGAGGCGGCGTGCCTGATCCGGTGCATCCGGGTGGACGGGCTGCGGCAGCCGGCCGGCATGGTGGCCGAGTTCAGCTCGGAGGCGGCCGCCACCCGGCTGGCCGAACTGCTGAGCCGGCTCGGCATGCCGGCCCGGCCGGAGCGGATCACCGCCGGGGTCCGCCGCCGCTACGAACTGCACCGGCTGCACCTCACCGAGCCCGGGCAGCCGGCCGTACTGTCGATGGGCTGGCGGCAGGGTCGGACGGCCCTGCTCGACCCGGCCGCCGTCGGCGCGTCCGCGCCCCGGCACGCCCGCCGACAGGCGCTGGCCGCCGCCGCCTGGCGCGCCGCGCTGCTCGCCGCCGGCCGACACGTCCGGACCACCATTCTCGGGGTACGCATCTGCGACACCGAACTCGCCGCGGTGCTGGTGCGCAGCGCCCAACTGCTCGGCTCCCGGGCCTCGGTGGCGCCCCGCTCGGGTTGCCTGCTGGTGACCGTGCCGGGCGGCCCGGACAAGGACCGCATCCTGCGCCGCAGCGCCCAGCCGGTCTCCCTGGTGGGCTGACCGCAGCACCGCAGCACCGCAGCACCGGCTCGGCGGCTGGGCGGCTGGGCGGCTGGGGCGCCGGTCAGTCGGCCGGTTGCCAGTGGGCCGCCGCCATGTCGACCCCGGCGGCGCGCAGCGGGGTACCCTCGGCGGCCAGCCGGGCCCGGGCCTCGGCCTCGTGTCCCGGCGGCAGCCGGCCGGCCGAGTTGACCACCCGGTACCAGGGCACCGCAGCACCGTGCCGCGCCATGATCGATCCGACCAGTCGGGCCGACGCCCGGCCGGACCGCTCGGCCAGGTGGTCGGCGATCGCGCCGTACGACATCACCCGGCCCGGTGGGATGCGCTCGACCAGCGCGAGCACCTCTTCGACGTACTCCTCCGGCGTCATGACCTGCCACGATATGGGAGTGCCGGGCGGGCCGGCGGGGCGGGCGGATCCGGGCACCGCAGAATGGGCGGGTGCGGGAAGCAGTTACCACAGCTCGCCGGATCGTGGTCAAGGTCGGCTCGTCCTCGCTGACCACCGCGGCCGGCGGCCTGGACGTGGCGCGGGTCGACGCGCTGGCCGACGTACTCGCCAACTGGCTGGCCGACGGACCTGCCGGCGCCCCACCGGCCGAGCTCGGCGCCCGACCGACCGGGGCGGGCCGCAGGCGGGTCGGCCCGGCGGACCGGCGGGAGCTGGTCCTGGTCTCGTCCGGGGCGATCGCCGCCGGCCTGGCCCCGCTCGGGCTGGCCGCCCGTCCCCGTGACCTGGCCACCCAGCAGGCCGCGGCGAGCGTCGGGCAGGGCCTGCTGATCGGCCGCTACTCCGCCGGTTTCGCCCGGCACGGCCGTCGGGTCGGTCAGGTGCTGCTCACCGTTGACGACGTGACCCGGCGGGCGCACTACCGCAACGCCTACCGGACCCTGCGCAAACTGCTCGATCTGGGCGCGGTGCCGATCGTCAACGAGAACGACACCGTGGCCACCGACGAGATCCGGTTCGGCGACAACGATCGGCTGGCCGCCCTGGTGGCCGCCCTGGTCCACGCCGACCTGCTGGTACTCCTCTCCGACGTGGACGCCCTCTACACCGGCGACCCGGCCCGCCCCGGCACGGTACGCGTCGAGGAGGTCCGCGACGAGCAGGACCTCGCCGACGTGGCGGTCGGCCGGGCAGGCCGGGCCGGGGTCGGCACCGGCGGCATGGTCACCAAGGTGGAGGCGGCCCGGATCGCCACCGGCTTCGGTATCCCGGTGGTGCTGACCGCCGCGCCGCTGGCACCCGCGGCCCTGGCCGGCGAGCCGGTCGGCACGCTCTTCCACCGGGTACGCCAACGCCCGGCGGCCCGGCTCTTCTGGCTGGCCCACGCCACCTCCCCCCGGGGGCGGCTGCACCTCGACCCCGGCGCGGTGCAGGCGGTGGTGGCCCGGCGCAAGTCCCTGCTGCCCGCCGGGATCACGGCGGTCGACGGCACCTTCACCGCCGGAGATCCGGTCGACCTGGTGGACGACGCCGGGGCGGCGGTCGCCCGGGGACTTGTCAACTACGACGCGGTGGAGTTGCCCGGCCTGCTGGGCCGCTCCACCACGGAACTCGCCGCCGCCCTCGGCCCCGGCTACGAGCGCGAGGTCGTGCACCGCGACGACCTGGTGCTGCTGGTCTGAGCGACCCGGTGCCGCCGGTCCGAGCCGGCCGACCGGCGGGTGCCGGGCCGCCGGCTCGGGTCGAAGCCCGTCCGGTGGCCTCAGGCCGAGGCCCTTTCGGCGGCCCCGATCCGGGGGAAGGGCTCGGTGGAGAAGACCACCTCCACCGGGACCTCGAAGTAACGCGCTATCCGAAGTGCCAGGTGCAGGCTCGGGTTGTATTCGCCGCGTTCCAGGTAACCGACCGTCTGGTAGTGCACCCCGAGCGCGTCGGCGAGATCCCGGCGTGAGATCCCGCGCTCGGCCCGGAGCACCGCGATGCGGTTGTAGATCGCCTCGCTCATCAAGCGATCCTCTGCATCGCCTTCTCCTTCCGAGCGGCGACGCTCGAACCGGATTCCCGCCGGGCCATCCGGCGCAACACGATCGGCGCCACCACCAGACCCAGCACGACCCAGCCGGCGAGCATGCCGAACGTCTCCAGGTGCCGCCAGGACCCACCGATCTCGACCGCCGCCAGCTCGGGCGGCAGCAGTGCCGACCGGGTGCCCAGGCCCAGCCAGTAGACCGGGAACGCCTGGCCGATCCACTGCAACCAGCCCGGGAAGTTGGTGATCGGATAGAAGATCCCCGAGGTCGCGACGAGGCCCATCATAGGCAACATGATGACCCCGACGTTGCGGGGGTTGGCGAAGAGCGAGCCGAGGACCGCGCCGAGCGGCAGGCAGGCGACCAGGCCGAGGACGAGTACCCAGAGCAGGGTCAGCCAGGCGCCGGGACCGCGCAGTTGCACGCCGTCCACCAGGAACACTCCGGGGACCAACAGGATGACGGAGCTGATCAGCGCCATCCCGGAGACCTGCACCACCTTGCCGACCAGATAGCCGAGCATGCCGTTAGGGATCGCCTTGGCCCGCAGCAGGGTGCCGTCCTCGCGCTCCACGGTGAGCGTCATCATCATCGTCACCAGCGCGCTGAACGCCAGCCCGCCGCCGAGCAGACTGGGCAGCGTACGGCCGCCGAGCGAGAAGCTCGTGCCGGGCACCGTGGCGTCCCGCATGAAGAACATGACGACCAGGAACACCAGGTTGGGGAAGAAGTAGTTCCACAGGTCCTGCACGCTGACCAGGCTCTGCCGCACCTCGATCCCGCCGCGACGCAGCCCGGCCCGCAGCGCCGTCACCATCGGGTTCATCGGCCCGCCTCCTCGAACTCGCGCAGCGTGGCGAGGCTCCGGCCGGACTCGACCTCGCGGACCATCGCCATGTAGGTGTCCTCCAGGCTCGCCCGGCGGACCTCCAGGTCGGCGACGGCGTCGCCGTACTGCTGGAACAGCTCCCGGACGAACCTGGTGGCGTCGGTGGTGGCGTGCACGAACCGCTGCCCGTCCCGGCTCCACTTGACCTCGGCCTCCGCGGAGATCCGCCGGGAGAGCTGGTCAGCCGAGCCGTCGGCGACGATCGAGCCGCCGGCCAGGATCAGGATCCGGTCGGCCAGCTTCTCGGCCTCGTCAAGGTCGTGCGTGGTGAGCAGGATCGTGGTCTGCTCCAGGTCGGTGAGCCGGTGCACCAGTTCGTGGAACTCGCGCCGGGCCTCCGGGTCGAACCCGGCCGTGGGCTCGTCGAGGAAGAGCAGCTCGGGGCGGCCGACGATGCCGATCGCGACGTCCAGCCGCCGCCGCTGCCCGCCGGAGAGCTGGCCGACCCGCTTGCCGGCGTGCGCGTTGAGCCCGACGGCGTCGACCAGCTCGTCGACGTCCCACGGGCGGCGGATCCGGTCGGTCGAGTAGGGCCGGTAGTACGAGCCGAGGTGGGCGAGCAGCTCGCGCACCCGCCATTTGGCGTGGTCGCGCCAGGACTGGAGCACCACGCCCAGCCGGGCCCGCCACCGCTCGTCGCCGTGCGCCGGGTCCACCCCGAGCACGGTGACCTCGCCGGCCGACCGCATCCGGAACCCCTCCAGGATCTCGATGGTGGTCGTCTTACCGGCACCGTTGGGGCCGAGCAGCGCCAGCACCTCGCCGGTCCGGGCGGTGAACGTGACGCCGGTCAGCACGTCCGTGCTGCCGTAGCGCATCCGCAGATCACGGACGTCCAGCACGGGCTGCTCGACCGGCGACCCGACGGGCTCGGAGATTCGGCCCGGAGTCTCGGCCATGGTCATAGATCTACACCTCCTCGTCCAATAACTGTGCGAGAAGATAGTACATCTACTACATGAGGCATCAGGGATGCTGTCGGCAACGCGACGCGGGGCAGTTCCGGAGGGAACTGCCCCGCGTCGGGGTGACCGGGCCGGGCCCGGTGCGGATCAGTACGCCGGCAGCGACGGGTCGATCTGCTTGATCCAGGAGAGCACTCCGCCACGGACGTGCACCGCGTCCCGGAACCCGGCGGCCTTCAGCGCAGCCAGCGCCTCGGCGGACCGTACGCCGGACTTGCAGTGCAGCACGATCTGCCTGTCCTGCGGCAACGTGGCCAGGGCGGCGCCGGAGAGGATGTCACCCTTCGGGATCAGCGTCGCGCCGGGGATGCGGACGATCTCGTACTCCGCCGGTTCCCGGACGTCGACCAGGAAGATGTCCTTGCCGGCGTCCTGCCACTCCTTCAGCTCCCGGACCGTGATGGTGGAGTCGGCCACCGCCTCCTCGGCCTCCGGCGACACCCCACCGCAGAAGTCCTCGTAGTCGGCCAGCAGCTCGGTGACGGTCGGGTTCTCCCCGCAGAGCGCGCAGTTCGGGTCCTTGCGGACCTTGATCTTCCGGTACGACATCTCCAGCGCGTCGTAGACCGTCAGCCGGCCGACCAGCGGCTCGCCGATCCCGGTCAGCAGCTTGATCGCCTCGGTCACCTGGATCGCGCCGACCGACGCGCAGAGCACACCGAGCACACCGCCCTCGGCGCAGGACGGCACCATGCCGGGCGGCGGCGGCTCCGGGTAGAGGCAGCGGTAGCAGGGGCCGTGCTCGGCCCAGAACACCGACGCCTGCCCGTCGAACCGGTAGATCGACCCCCAGACGTACGGCTTGCCGAGCAGTACGGCCGCGTCGTTGACCATGTAGCGGGTGGCGAAGTTGTCCGTACCGTCGACGATCAGGTCGTACTGGCCGAAGATCTCCAGCACGTTGTCCCGGTCCAGGGTGGTGTCGTGGATCTCGACCCGTACCAGCGGGTTGATCTCGCGGATGCTCGACGCGGCGGACTCGGCCTTCGACCGGCCGATGTCCGAGACGCCGTGGATGATCTGCCGTTGCAGGTTCGACTCGTCGACGGTGTCGAAATCGATGATGCCCAGCGTGCCGACCCCGGCCGCGGCCAGGTACAACAGGGCGGGCGAGCCGAGGCCGCCGGCGCCGACGCAGAGCACCCGGGCGTTCTTCAGCCGCTTCTGCCCCTCGACCCCGACGTCCGGGATGATCAGGTGGCGTGAGTAGCGGCGGATCTCGTCAACGGTCAGCTCGGCGGCGGGCTCGACGAGCGGGGGCAATGACACGGTGGACTCCCCGGTTCGGATCCTCGCTCAGCGGGCGGCTGAGCGCATTGACAGTGGCATGTCCGGCCCATTGTTCCTCGCCGGAGCGCGAACCGGCCATGAGCTGAAACACCTGCCCGAAATCCGGGAGCGGGAATAGGACTGCCGGTCGGGGAATCAGCCGAGCGCTCTGCCCCGGTCACAGCGAGGGGCCGACGTACCGCTTCCCCGACAGGTACGGCCACGGGTTGGCCACGCAACCGTCGAGGAAGAGCGTCTGCTGCATCATCACCGGGGCGGCCCGACCGTCGCGGGGACAGCGCTCGTGCCCATGCCCCAACTCGTGCCCGACCTCGTGGTTGACCACGTACGTCCGGTACCGGTCCAGCGGCACCTTCGCCTCCACGTAGTGCGGAACGGACCGCATCCAGCGCTCCAGGTTGATGATCACCCGGCCGCTGCCCCGACACGAGGTGTACGGCTTGCCGCCGACCCGGATGTCGACCCCGGACGCCGCGCACATCCGGCGGGCCGTACCGGCGGTGACCAGGTAGACCGTGAAGTCGTGGCCCGCCTTGTCCGGCACCCGCTGCAACCGCAGCCGCCCGCTGCCGATCCAACTGCGCGGGTCGGCCAGCGAGTCGTCCACCTTCGCGGTGAACTCCGTGAGGTGCTCGTCGATGTTGCGCTCCACCGCCACCCGATAGCGCCGCACCGTCCCGGCCCGGCCCAGCACCTCGCCCCGGCCGGTGGCGTAGATGAAGCTACCCGGCCCGGTCGACGGCACCGGGCCGGCGAGCCGCAGTGCCGGGGTCACCGGCTGACTCGGGGTGGGGGTGGGGGTGAGTGTCGGGGCGACGGTCGCGGCGGCCGGGGTCGCCGCCGCTACGGCCGGCTCGGCGGCGGCCGGCTGCTCGTCCCCGGTCAACCGGTCGGCGGGTGGCACCAGGATCCCGACCACCGCGACCGCGCCGGCCAGGCCCACCATGAGCACCACCAGCCTCCGGCCGGCTCGGAACCGCCGGGCCCGGCGTCGGCCGGGCGAGCCGGAGGACGGCGCTGGGGCACCCGGTGCCGGGGGTTGGTAAGGCTCTCGTCTCCACACGCTTCTTTAGTACGCCTGGCCCACCCGGTCGGTTGCACCGGGCGTCCCGGATCACCCGCCCGGGTCGGCGGACGGCGGCCCCCACCGGACCCGACCGGCCGACGGCGGTCAGCCGCCCCCGAACCGGTGGCGGTCAGCCGGGCCCCCGAACCGGTGGCAGTCAGCCGGGCCCACTACCGACGGCGGGCAGCCGGGCCTCGGCCGACGGTGGTCAGCGGGAAACGGTCGGCAGCTGACTGGTCTCGTCCAGCAGCGCCAGCACCGCCCGGGCAACCGTCCGGGGCACCTCCATCTGCGGGACATGCCCGACGCCGGCCAGCATCAGCAGCCGGCTGTCCGGGATCGCCCGGGCCACCTGCGCGGCCACCCGGACGTCGACCAGCCGGTCCTGCCCGCCGCCGATCACCAGCGTCGGCGCGGTGACCAGGCCGGCGATCCGCCACAGCGAGCCGGACCCGGGCAGGTACGCCCGGACGAAACTGCCGACCAGGCCGCGCAGCGTACGCAGATAGGCCGCCGGATAGTGGGCGGCGGTGTACCGGATCCGGATCTCCTCGACCGCCTCCAACCGGCGTTGGTCGCAGATCCGGGTGGTGTCGGCGACACACGCCTCCATCACCTGCCGGGCGATCTCCTCCGGCGGCAGGTGGGTCAGCCAGCGCGACGCGAACCGTTCCGCTCCCGGCACCGCCAGCAGGGGCAGTACCCGACCCTGGAGAGACCGGCGCGGGTCGAGGAACGGCATCGCCGGTGCGACCAGGGTGAGCGTACGGACCAGGTCGGGGCGGAGCCCCGCGACGCGTACCGAGACCGCCCCGCCGAGCGAGTTGCCGAGCAGGTGCACCGGTCCCCGGCCGGAGTGCTCGAGGTACCGGATGACCCGGTCGGCGAAGGCCGGGATGGTGTACTTCCGGGCCGGGTCGCTCCGCCCGAAGCCGGGCAGGTCGATGGCGTGCCCGTCGAGCCGGTCGGCGAGCAGGCCGGCGAGGTCCGTCCAGTTCTGGGCCGAGCCGCCCAGCCCGTGCACGTAGAGCGCGGGCTCGGCGTCGGGGCGGGTAGCCGGGGTCTGGCGGACGTGGGTGATCGAGCCGTCGATCCGTACGTCCCGGCCGGGCCAGGGCGGCGGGACCTCGTCCCGAGCGATCGACTCGTCCGCCGCAAGCAGCGCACGCTTCATCCGTCAAGTGTGCCTACCGTTCCGCTGCCCCGTCGCCGGGGCGGTGCGGGACGGAGACAACTTCTGGACGCCTCCGCCCCGCTTCGTGCCGTTTGCCCCGCCGCTCCGGTCGCCGAGGCGACGGGTCAGGTGAGCAACGCCTCAAGCCGGCGGTTGACCGCCGCCAGGGTGGCTCGGACCACTGCCTGACGCGGATCGCCGGAGACCAGCGCCGAGCCGGCGAGCTGCTCGACCCAGCCGTCGCAGACCAGCAGCACCACCACGGTGGCCACCTCGCAGCTGCCGAACGGCACCACCGCGGCATGCTCGACGAAGCACCGGCCCCGCTCGGTGACCCGGGCGGAGGCGTTGAGCAGCTCGTCGATGGCGGCGGCCGCCGCGACGGCACAGAGTCGCAGTACGTACCCGTCGACGGCGGGACCGGTGGCCAGCCCGGCCGCCGGCTGTTTCCCGGCGGCGAGCCGTACCTCGACGGTGGCGTCCAGGCCGAAGGTGCTGACCTGCACGTGGTCGATGATCACCCGGGGTCCGGGCGGCGCGCCCGGGTTGAGCGGCCGGGACGGCGCGGTCTCGGTGGTGGTGACCGGGCTGCCGGAGTAGAAGGTGCCGCCGGTGCTGGTACCGGCGCTGGCCGGTGAACCGCTCCGGCCCGGCTCGGTGGGCTGCGCCGTCGGTGGCTCGCCGACCGTGGCCCGACCCCGGTGACCCGGTGCCTGGTGCCGGCGACGTGTCTCCTCGGGCGAGGGCTCGGCCCGGCGCTCCGGCTCGGCCGGTGGCCCGTGCCGGGGCTGCGCCGCACCGGGCCTGGGCGGCGCGGCGGTGCCGGTGAAGCCGGGCGCGGCCGGTGCCGGCGTGCCGGGCAGGTTCTGCGGGGCGGCGGCCAGCCCCATCCGTTCCTGTAGCAGCCGTGCCACGTGCCGGCTCACCTCGGCGGGATCGGCACCGTCGGCGAGGTCCAGGCGCAGGCTGTGCGCACCGGCCGGGGTGGTACGCAGCGAGGCGTCGCGCACCCCGGCGACTCCCCGAACCGCGTCCAGAATCGCGTTGACGTCGAAGCCGTCCGGTCGCTCGTGCAGCTGTGCCGCTCCGTCCTCCCGACGCAGATGGGTGGCGATCCGGGCCAGTTCGGGCGTTTCGGCGGGCGGCTCCACGGCGGGTGGCTCCGGCACGGTGGGTACGTCTGGCTCGGCCGGGACGCGTTGCGGCAACACGTCACCGAGGTCTGCCGGCCGGGCGGCGGGCGCGGGCTCCGCCGGGGCCGACTCCGGATAGCGGTACGGCGCACCGGGATGGCTCGGGCCGGTCGGCAACGCCAGCGCCTCCCGCCGGTACGGATATCCCGATGCCGGCCCGACCGGCGAATAGCGGGAGGATTCGGCACCGGGCGGCGGCCCGGCCGGCCCGGACGGATAGCCGGACGATTCGGCACCGGAGGCGGCGCCGGGCGGCGAATGGGCCGCCGACTCCACCCCCGGGCCGGACCTGGACGGCGGGCCCGAGGGCTCGGGGCCCGGCCCCGAGGGCGCCAGCCCGGCCGGACCGGAGAGGTAGCGGGACGGTTCCGGCCCGAGCGGACCGGTCAGCCCGCCGGGACCCGGCAGGTAGCCCGGCGCATCCGGCCCTGGGCCGGCCGGGCCGGGGTAGCCGGTGGGCTCGCTCGCGGTGGCCCGCCGGGTCGCGGCCTCGGAGGCCGGCGGGAAGCTCCGGGCCGCCGCCGGGTTCGCCGCGAACCCCGGGTTGACCGACGGCGGCAGGGCGGAGCCCTCCCGGGGGAACGGCCCGGCCGGGGACTCGGGTACCCGCTGCGCCGGATGGTCGGCCCAGCTCGGGGACCAGTGCTGCTGCTCCCGGCCGCCGGGGGTCTCCGGTTCGTGGGCCGGCTCGACCTGCGCGACGGCCTCGGCGGCGTGCTGGCTCTCCGGCTGTCGGGCGCCCTCCTGGTCGGCGGGCGCGCCGGCCGGGGCCCACGGCGGGGCCCAGCCGGACGACCAGCTCGCCGGCTCCTGGCCACGGGCGTCGGCTGGATGGACCGGCGCCGGCCCGCGCTCGTCCGCCTCCGCCGGACGCCAGCCGGGTGCCGCCGGGGCGACCTGTTCGGGGCCGGGTGGCGGGGTCGAGGAACGGTCCGGCTGCCGGGGTACGGCGGGCATCATCGCGGTCATCTCGGTCACCGGCGGATGGTCGGGCTCGGACGGCGGTCGGAAGCCACCACGCTCGAAGTCCGCCGCGACCAGGTACTCGGGTGTGGCCGCGTACTCGGGTGTGGCCGCGTACTCGGGTGTGGCCGCGTACTCGGGTGTGGCCGCGTACTCGGGTGTGGCCGCGCCGGCCCCCTGCCCGGGCGGTCCGAACGGCGGCCCGGAGGTCACGGCGGGCGGTCCGGAGACGGCGGCCGGCGGCCCCGAGGTCACCACCGGGGGTACCGGCGCGGCGCCGGGCGGCCCCGAGACCGCGACCGGCGGTGCGGAGGTGGGTCCCGGATAGGCGGGTGACGCGGGCTCCCCCCAGCGCGGCGGTTGCCCGGCCAGGCCCGTGCCGGCGCGTTCCGGCTCACCGTAACCGGGCTCCCCGAAGGCGTGCCGGGCGCTGCCGGACAGATCCGGCTCGCCCTGCGGGAGCCGTCCCTGCTGGGCCGGATGGTCCGGGCCGGCGCCACCCAGCGGCTCTGGCCCGGCGCCCGCCCGGCCGGCCGGGTCGGCCCCCTCCGCCTCGTACGGCTGGCCCGGCCCACCGCTCCAGCCCCGCTCCGGCTCGGGCGCCTCGCCCAGGTGCACGCCGTTGACCGGCTGCCGGAACTCCCGGATCGGGATGGCGGGTGACGCCGGTAGCGGCCGGGGACCGTAGGCCGCGCGGTCACCCCAGCCGCGGCTCACCGCCGGCTCGACCGTCTGGTGCCACTGCCGCCCGTTCGGATCGACGCCGGTCTCGGCGTCGGACCAGCCTGTGTCGGCCGCCCAGCCGTTGACCGGACGGGCCGGGTCACCCTGCGGGCCTGCCCCGTTACCGTGCTCTCCCGGTGTGGGGGCTCCGGGTTGCCCTGTTTCGTCCACCGTGCGCTCCTTGGTCGCCCCCGCTGAGGCTACCGTGTGGTGGCAGTGCCGATAAGTTACAGCGGCGGGCTAATTCGGCAGTCGAGTGACGGTCCCTGCTCCGGTCGGAATGAGGTCGACAGCGTGCGAGGCGAAGCGGAGGTGACCATGACCCAGGTGGGAAACGGCGCGCAGACGGCCGGCCGCCCAACGCGCCTGCCGCGCTCGGCACGGCGTAAGCAACTGCTGGCGGCAGCCCAGGAAGTGTTCGTCGCCCAGGGATACCACTCGGCCGCGATGGACGACATCGCCGAGCGGGCCGGCGTCTCCAAGCCAGTTCTCTACCAGCACTTTCCCGGAAAGCTGGAGCTCTATCTGGCGCTGCTGGACACGCACTGCGACGCGATCGTGGCCAAGGTCCGGGAGGCGATGGCGGCGACCACCGACAACAAGGAGCGGGTCAGCGGTGCCGTGCGGGCGTACTTCGACTTCGTCGACCATGCCAGTGGCGCGTTCCGGCTGGTCTTCGAGTCGGACCTGCGCAACGATCCGGCCGTACGCGAGCGGGTCGAGCGGGTGGAGCAGGGCTGCATCGCCGCCATCACCGACACCATCATCTCGGACACCGGCGTGAGCCGGTCCCGGGCAGAACTGCTCGCCTCCGGGCTCGTCGGCGCGGCCGAGACCGCGGCCCAGTTCTGGCTGGCCGGCGGGCGGCAGGTGCCGAAGGCCGAGGCCGAGGCGCTGCTCACCGGGCTGTCCTGGCGCGGGATCGCGAGCTTCCCGTTGCAGGGCGAGGCGAGCCTTTCCACGCAGGGTGAGGCGAGCTTTCCGTCGCGGGGCGAGACGAGCTTTCCGGCGCAGGGTGAGTCAGCCTGAACGCAACCGGCGCGGATCGGATAGCCTTTCCGACGGCGGATCTTTCGCCCCGAACGAGGAGGCCACGTGGAGGTCAAGATCGGCGTTCAGTACGCGCCGCGCGAGCTGGTCCTGGAGAGCGCGCAGACGCCGGCCGAGATCGAGCAGATCGTGACCGACGCCCTCAGCACCAACGACGGCACGCTGTCGCTGACGGACGAGAAGGGCCGCCGGGTCATCGTGCCGGTCGGCAAGGTGGCCTACGTCGAGATCGCCGAGGCGTCGCCCCGGGCGGTCGGCTTCGTCGCCCGCTGACGCCGGAACGCCGGCCGCCGGCCGGGCTCAGTTGCGGACATCGGCAGCCGGCCGGGCTCAGTTGTTCAGTCCGACGGCCGACATCCGGGCGGTGTGCGCGGCGGTCAGGCGCTTGAACAGCACCTGCACCCCCGACTGGTCGTCGAAGCCGGTCGCGATCAGGGCGGTCAGCGCCACCCGCTCGCTGGCGGTCCGGCCGGCCTGGGACAGCCCCTCGCCAACCAGGCGCCGGGCCCACATCGAGAGCCGGTTCGCGACCTTCGGGTCGGCCTGGATGGCGAGCCGGATCTCCTGACCGGCGAACTCCTCGTACCGGGAGCCGTGCAGCACGTCGAGTACGAGTTGCCGGTCGGGGTCGGCGAGGAACGCCGCCATCTCCCGGAAGAAGTCGTCGGCGACGGCGTCCCCGACGTACGCCTTGGTCAGTGCCTCCAGCCAGTCCTTCGGCTCGGTCGAGTCGTGGTACGACTGCAGCGCCGGCACGAACGGCGCCATCGCCTCCTCGGGCGGCACGCCGAGTTCGGTCAACCGGTCGGCGAGCCGCCGATAGTTGGTGATCTCGACAGCGGCCATCTCGCTCAGCACGGCACGGCGGGCCAGATCAGGGGCCAGCCGGGCGTCGGCGGCCATCCGGTCGAAGGCCACCAGCTCCCCGTAGGCGACCAGCCCGAGCAGGTCGACGACGGCGCCCGGGACGGTCGGGCCGACGGGTTCGGCGACGCTGGGACCGACCGGTTCGGCGAGGGCGGCTGAGGTGATCGGGGCGGGCTCTGCGAGGGCGGACACGCCCGCAGGTTACCGTCCGGGCGCCCGGGCGGGGTCCCGACGGCAGGAGACCGGAGATTCGTCCCGGTTTTCCGGCGACCGTCCTACCTGTCGGAAACCAACCACCTCCAGAAGCGTGACGTACGTCACATCACCGACCCCCGGGCGACGGCCGCGTCCCTGGACCGAGGACGCCGTATGCCGGGCTCAGGTAGCATGGATCAGTTGCCGAAGGAGGCAGAGGACCGGAAGGCCTCAACCGATTCCGAAATCTGCCCTGCGGCGCGCGTGTGCGGCCCGGTCTTCTACTCGGCGTTCAGCCGTCGACCGTGTGGCCCGCGCCATACCGATATCGCGCCCTACGGACGAACGGGGCGCACCACGAGAGGGCACCCCCACAACCACATGAGCGATCACATCGAAAACATCATGGCCGGCCAGGCGCTTGCCGCCGACGCGCCGGTCCGACCCGAGGCACCCACCTTCGCCGAACTCGGCGCCCGTCAGGAGACCGTGGCCGCACTCGAAGCGGTGGGCATCACCCGGGCCTTCGCCATCCAGGAGTACGCCGTGCCGATCGCGATGCGCGGCACCGACCTGATCGGCCAGGCACCGACCGGCACCGGCAAGACCCTCGGCTTCGGCGTACCGCTGCTGGAGCGGGTCTTCGCGCCGGACGAGGGCAGCGACGGGCTGCCGCAGGCGCTTGTCGTCGTACCCACCCGTGAGCTGGGACTCCAGGTCGCCAAGGATCTCGCCGCGGCGGGCCGGACCCGGGGGGTACGGGTCCTGCCGATCTACGGCGGCGTGGCGTACGAGCCGCAGGTCGAGGCGCTGCGCAAGGGCGTCGAGATCCTGGTCGGTACGCCCGGACGGCTGCTCGACCTGGCCAAGCAGAAGCAACTCCGGCTGGACCGGGTGCACGCGCTCGTCCTGGACGAGGCGGACCGGATGCTCGACCTGGGCTTCCTGGAGGACGTCGAGAAGATTCTGGCGATGCTGCCGGAGGACCGGCAGACGATGCTCTTCTCGGCCACCATGCCGGAGCCGATCGTCGCACTCTCCCGCCGGTTCCTCCGGCACCCGGTGAACATCCACGCCGGGCACACCGCCGAGACCGGGCCGTCGCCGCAGACGGAGCAACTGGTCTACCGCACCCACTCGATGAACAAGATCGAGATCGTCGCCCGGATCATGCAGGCGCGCGGGCGCGGACTGACAATGATCTTCACGCGTACCAAGCGGGCGGCCGACCGGGTCGCCGAGGATCTCGACTTCCGCGGCTTCGCGGTCGCCGCCGTGCACGGTGACCTGGGTCAGGGCGCCCGGGAGCGGGCGCTGCGGGCGTTCCGGGCCGGCAAGATCGACATCCTGGTCGCCACCGACGTGGCGGCCCGGGGGCTGGACGTCACCGGGGTCACCCACGTGGTGAACTACGACTGCCCGGAGGATCAGGACACCTACACGCACCGGATCGGCCGTACCGGTCGGGCCGGCGCCACCGGGGTCGCGGTGACCTTCGTCGACTGGGACGACATGCCCCGCTGGCGGATCATCGACAAGACCCTCGGGCTGGAGATGCCGGAGCCGCCGGAGACGTACCACACCTCCCCGCACCTCTACACCGACCTGGACATCCCGGCCGACGTCGCCGGCACCCTGCCGTCCGCCGAGCGGACCCGGGCCGGGCTCTCCGCCGAGGTCGAGGAAGACCTCGGCGGTCGGTCCCGGGGTGTCGGTGGCCGGCGTGGGCCCGGTCGCGGCGACGGCGGCGCGGGCCGGTCGCGCAACCGGCGCGGCGGCGGTGGCCGCAGCGCCGGCACCGCCGATCCGGTCGGCCCGGAGGCCGAGGTGACCGGCGGGGACGAGCCGCGCCGCCGGCAGCGTCGCCGGCGCCGGGCGGGCGAGGTCGTCGGGGGCCCGCAGGGCTCCCCCGACGCGGCCGAGGCAGCCGCCACCCGGACCGAGCCGACCGAGGCCGGCGGGGCGCCGGCCGCGGTGGAGGTCGACGCCGACGGATCCGCCAAGCCACGGCGTCGGCGCCGCCGCAGTCGGCGGGGCACCGGTGCCAGCGACGCCGCCACCGGCGAGTAGATGCCGCAACAGCTCGACGCAGCGCTCGCACAGGTGCGGGCGCTGCTGCTGGATCCCGGGTTGACCCGCGCCGTCGCCGCCGGGCGGCGACGCGGGCAGCTCCCCACCGTGGTACGCGCCGAGCTGCGCCCGGTCGCCCTCAAGTCCGGTGCCCGGCTCCAGATCGTCACCGACGACGGCGCCCGCCCGTTCACCCGAAACGTGGTGCCCGGCCCGGAGGCGGACGCGGCCGTCGACGCGCTGCTGGCCGAGCCGTTCGGCAACTGGCACGTCGAGACCGCCTCCGCCACCCTGCAACTGCGGGTGACCAAGCGGGGCGAGGCGCAGCTGCACCGGGTCGAGGCGCAGCGGGCGGGCGCCCCGGCCACCCCGCACGACCGGGCCCGGGAACACCTGCTCGACCCCGGTGATCCGCTGTTCGCCGCGATCGGCGGCAGCGCGGCCAAGCGACGGCAGGTCGACGCGTTCCTGCGGGCCCTCGCGGCCACCCTGCCGGAGGAGCTGACCGGCCCGCTGCGGGTGGTCGACCTCGGCTGCGGCAACGCCTACCTCAGCTTCGCGGCGTACCGCTACCTGGCCGGGCGGGGCATCGACGTGCGCCTGGTCGGCGTGGACGTACGCGAGGACCAGCGGCGCCGCAACAGCGCGCTCGCCGAGCGGCTCGGCTACGCCGACCGGGTGCGCTTCGTCGCCGGCACCATCCTGGAGGCGACGGTGGAACCCGCCCCCGACCTGGTGCTGGCGCTGCACGCCTGCGACACCGCCACAGACGAGGCACTGGCCCGGGCGGTGCGCTGGGGGGCCCGCTGGATACTCGCCGCGCCGTGCTGCCACCACGACCTCGCCGCGCAACTGCGGGCACACCCAGCCCCCGACCCGTACGACCCGCTGGTCCGGCACGGCATCCTGCGGGAGCGCCTCGCCGACGTACTCACCGACGCGCTGCGGGCGGCGCTGCTCCGGTTGCACGGCTACCGGGTCGAGGTGGTGGAGTTCGTCGACTCGCAGCACACCCCGCGCAACCTGCTGCTCCGGGCGCGGCACACCGGCGCCGAGCCGACCGACCGGCAGCGTGCCGACTACCGGGGGCTGATCGGCGACTGGCGGCTCACCCCTCGGTTGCAGACCCTGCTCGGCCCGCCCTGACCCGCGGTCGCGCCGGAATCGGCCGGCTGCGGACCCGGACCGTCAGCCGGCTGCGGAACCGGGCCGTCGCGGCACACAACGCCCGCGTCGGTCGGCACAGAACGCCGCGTCGATCGGCACACAACGCCCCGGTCGGCCGGAACACGCCGCCCCGTCGGCCGGCACACAACGCCCCGGCCGGGCCGCCTACCGGCGGTTCATCCGCCGTACCGGCGGAACTCTTCAGATGATCGGATAGTCAGGTCCGATGCCGGCCGACCGATGGTACGGGCGGGTGGGTGCGATCAGTCGGGTTTCCCCGACGGGGTTCCGGACTACTCTCAGAAGACCACCCGAAGTCCGGGCGAAAGGGTTTTCCGCTGAGCATCGGTGCCGCACAGGACTCGCCGCAGGCGGCCTTCGCCCGCTTCGTCCGGCGGGCCATCGACGATGCCAAGAGCGAACGCGGCTGGACCGTCAGCGACGTGGCCGCGCACACCGGTGTGGGCCGATCCACGCTGTTCCGCTGGCTCGCCGGGGACTGGCAGGACTATCCCGAGCTGGCGAAGGTGCGCGGGTTCTGCACCGCCCTGGACGTGCCGGTCGGGGTGGCCTTCCGGGCACTCGGCCTGCCCGACGGCGAGCAGCCCGGCCCGGCCCGGCGGGACCGGATCGAGTCGTCCGTGGACGCCGACCTCCGGGTGATCGTGACCCGGCTCGCCGACCCCGGCGTACCGCCGGAGGAGAAGAAGCTGATCCGCGACATGCTGCGCTATCTCGCCCACCGGCAGGTAAGGCGCGCCGGCTGACCCGACTCGCCCCGGCCTCAGGCAACCGCCATGGCCTCAGGCAACCGTCACGGTGAACTCGGCCGTCTGCACCGCGCCGGCCACCTGGAAGTCGAGATACATCCGGTACCGCCCGGAACTCGGTGCGGCAAGCCAGAACTTCACCGCGCCGCCCACCAGCTCGGGCTCCGGGTGGACGTGCACGTAACCCAGGTCGCCCTCGCGCAACGCCACCAGGTGCCCGTACGCGCCGAGGTAGGGCTCCAGGGCGGTGACCGGGTTGCCGCCTGCGAAGACCCGGAACAACATCGGCTGGCTGGCACCGGCCTGCGGAGTGCCCTCGTAGGTGACGGTGAACCCGGCGACCGTCGCCTCCCGGGCCGCCGCCGGCAGCGGTCGCGGGGCGTGGTCGCCGGCGACCGCCAGGTCCACCCCGAGGGTCAACGGCAGCTGCCCGCCGCCGCCGTCGAGCACGGCGAAGTCGGCGTACACCCGCCACACGCCGGCCGACGGCAGGGTCAGCGGCAGACTCCAGGTGCCGTCGGGTGCCATCGTCGGATGCAGGTGCTGGTAGCCGCTGAGATCCCGGCGGACCACGATCATGTGCAGTGGCTTCTCGTGCACCACCGCGAACCCGGTCACCGGCTGGCGATCCGGGCCGCGTACCTGGAATCGGAAGTCCTCGGCCCGGCCCGCGGTAAGGGTCGTGGTGGTCGGCACCAGCGTGTAGCCGGCCACACTCACGCTCAGCCCGCCCGCGTCGGCCGGATCGCCGGACGCTCCGGTGGGGTGCTCGTGCGGCCCCGTCCCCGGCGGATGGACGTGGCCGCCGGCCGGGTCGGTGGCGCCGGCCGAGGGCTGGGTGCCACCGCCGGCCGCCGGAGTGGCGCCGCCGTTCGCCCGACCCAGCCCGAACCCGGCGAGCAGGGCGAGCACCAGACCGGCCACGGTGAGCGCGAGGCGTACGGTGCCCCGGTCCGGCACCGCCGACTCGGCGGAACCGGCGGGGCCGGCCGGCCGGCGACCCCGGGCAGGGCCGGCCGGCGGGCGGGCAGCGCCCGCCGCCAGATCGGTCCGACCGGTCTCCGGCGCTGCCGGCTGGTCACGGGTCACGACCCGCAGGCTACCGTCCCGGTCCGGCGGTGCCACCCGGCGGTCACCGTCGCCCTCCGGAGGGCGACGAACGTCACGGTACGAACCTGAGCAGCCTCGATGCGTGGCCTCCGCCGGCCATCGATCGTTGGACAGGTCGTGCCGACCACCGCATTGCCACGTCGCGCCGCAGCCCTCGCCGCCGGGATGACCGTGGCGTTGTCGCTGGCCCCCGTACCGGGCCGGGCCGCACCGGTCTCCGACCCGGCCGAGCGGATCGCCCAGGCGGCGGAGCAGTTGGAAATCGTCGTCGAGCAGTACAACGACCTGCGGGAGGCGCTGCGGGAGACCCGGGCCAGCAGCGCGGCGATCCACGCCGAGATGGGGCCGCTGGAGCGCGCGATCGAGGCGCACCGTACCGAGGTCAGTTTGATCGCCGCCCGGGCGTACCGCACCGGCGACACCCGCGCGCTCGGGGTGCTGGGCACCCTGCTCGGCGCCGCCACCCCGGAGAACCTGGCGGGCCCGCTGATCCTGCTCGAACGGCTGAGCCGGGAGCGGCACCGGACGATCGCCGCGCTGACCGAGGCGCTCGACCGGCTGGCCCAGGCCCGGCGCACCGTCGATGCGCTCGTCGCCCGGCAGCGGAGCCAGGAACGGCAGCTCGCCGCGCGGAAGCTGGCGATCGAGACCGAGCTGGCCCGCCTCGCCCGACTGCCCGAACCCGACGAGCCGGCCGCCGAGGCGGTGCCCCGGCTGCCCGAGGCGGTTCCCGGGGCCGCCGGTCGGGCCGTCCGGTTCGCGTACGCCCAGCTCGGCAAGCCGTACCGGTGGGCCGGGGACGGTCCGGACGCGTACGACTGCTCCGGACTCACCTCGGCCGCCTGGGCGGCTGCCGGCGTACGGCTGCCGCACAACGCGGCGCGGCAGTACCGGGCGGTGACCCGGATCAGCCGGGCCGCCCGGCAAGCCGGTGACCTGGTCTTCTACTACCGCGACCTGCACCACGTCGCCATCTACGTCGGCGACGGGAAGATCATCCACGCGCCGCGTACCGGCACCCGGATCCGGATCGACCGGGTCGACTACCAGCCGATCGCCGGGTACGGCCGACCCGGCTGAGCCTCGCCCGCGGTCGGACGACTCAGCCGGCGACGGCGAGCGCGAACGGGAGCACCCCCGGCGCACCTGCCCGGCGCAGCAGGCGGGACACGACCGTCATGGTCCAGCCCGACTCGACGAGGTCATCGACCAGCAGGACCGGACCGGTCAGCCCGGCCAACTCCCCGACCAGCGGCGCGGGCAGCTCGAAGGCGCCGTGCAGCGCGCGTACCCGCTGGGCGCTGTTGCCCCGCGGTCCGCCGCCGGCCGGTCTGTCGCTGCCGCCCGCCCCGGCGCCGGCCGGACCGTCCCCGTCGTGCGGTCCGGCGCCAACCGGACCGTTGCCGGCCGGCACCTCGCCGAGCAGCGGCAGCCGGCCGACCCGGGCGATCCGGTCGGCCAGCCCGTGCACCAGCCGGGGCCGCCGACGCGACCCGACGGCGAGTACCGCGACCGGCCTGGCCGGCCACGGATCGTCGCCGTGCGCCCACGCCTTCAGCACCTCGACGACGGCCGCCGCCACGTCCTCCGGCACCTGCCCGTCCGGCGCCTCCGGCCCGGTCAACGCACGCAGCCGGGCACCCCAGCCGAGGTCGGAGAGGCGCCCGACGGCCCGCCCCGGATACGCCTGCTCGGCCGGACCGATCCTGCCACGCAACGGCACCCCGACCGTCTCCAGCCCGGTCGGCCAGAGCTTCTTCGGCGGGATCTCCACCCCGGGGCGGCCGAGGAACGCCTGCGCGGCGGCGAGCGCCGGCGCCGACACGTCGATGTCGAACCGAGCCCCGGTGCACCGGTCGCAGCGCCCGCAGGCGGTGGCCGCCGGATCGTCCAGGCAGCGGCGGAGGAACTCCATCCGGCAGCCGCCGGTCGAGGCGTACTCCCGCATGGCCTGCTGCTCGGCGGCACGGGCCTGCGCCACCCGGCGCAGCCGGACCGCGTCGTAGTGCCACGGCTCACCGGTGGCGAGCCAGCCGCCCCGGACCCGGCGTACCGCGCCGTCGACGTCGAGCACCTTGAGCATCAGCTCCAGCCGGGTCCGGCGCAGGTCGACGATCGGCTCCAGCGCCGGCGTGGAGAGCGGACGGTCCGGACGCAGCGCGGCGAGGACCGCCCGGACCTGCTCCTCGGGTGGGAAGGCCAGCGAGGCGAAGTACCGCCAGATGGCCTGGTCCTCGGCGCCGGGCAGCAGCAGCACCTCGGCCGTGCCGACCGCCCGACCGGCCCGGCCGACCTGCTGGTAGTAGGCGATCGGCGACGGCGGTGCGCCCAGGTGCACCACGAATCCCAGGTCCGGCTTGTCGAAGCCCATGCCGAGCGCCGAGGTGGCAACCAGGGCCTTCAGCTTGTTGTCCAGCAGGTCCTGCTCGGCGGCGCGGCGGTCGGCGTCGTCGGCCTGCCCGGTGTACGACGCGACCGGGTACCCCCGGCCGCGCAGGAACTCGGCGGTCTCGCCCGCCGCCGCCACGGTCAGGGTGTAGATGATCCCCGAGCCGGGCAGCCGGTCGAGCTGGTCGGCCAGCCAGCCGAGCCGGTGCGCCGGGCTCGGCAGGTCGAGTACGGCCAGCCGCAGCGACTCGCGGTCCAGCGGCCCGCGCAGCACCAGTGCGTCGCCGAGCTGCTCGGCCACGTCGTCGGTGACCCGGCTGTTCGCGGTGGCGGTGGTGGCCAGTACCGGTGTGCCGGCCGGCAGCCCGGCAAGGAAGGTACGCAGCCGCCGGTAGTCGGGGCGGAAGTCGTGCCCCCAGTCGGAGACGCAGTGCGCCTCGTCCACCACCAGCAGTCCGGTGGTGGCGGCGAGCCGGGGCAGTACGCCGTCCCGGAAGTCGGGGTTGTTCAGCCGTTCCGGGCTGATCAGCAGGACGTCGACCGCTCCGGCCTCGATCTCGGCGACGATCTCGGCCCACTCGTCGAGGTTGGCCGAGTTGATGGTGCGGGCCCGGATTCCCGCCCGGGCGGCCGCCTCCACCTGGTTGCGCATCAGTGCCAGCAGCGGCGAGACGATCACCGTCGGCCCGGTACCCCCGGCCCCGGCCCCTGCCCTGCCGGACCGCTGCCGCAGCAACGCGGTCGCGACGAAGTAGACGGCCGACTTTCCCCAGCCGGTCCGCTGCACGCAGAGCACCCGGCGGCGCCGCACCACCAGCGCCTCGATGGCCCGCCACTGGTCGTCCCGGAGCCGGGCGTGCTCGCCGGCCAACCGGCGCAGTACGGCCTCGGCCCGGTCGCGTACCGCCGCCTGCTCGGCGCCGCCGGGTCCGGCCCGGTCGCGCACCGCCGCGTGCTCCGCGCCGCCCGGCCCGGGCTCGTCCGGCGTCCGGTTCCCGTCCATCCGGCCTTTCTACCAGGGTCCGGCCCGGACCGGCCGCGCCGGCACCGAACGGGGCCCCGTCCGGCCTTGTCCGAACCAGCGACACTGTGGTGATCTGTGCAACACACCGAGCAACGGCCGGAGGCGGACATGCGTCCAGTGGCGACCCAGGGGCAGCCGACCACGGAACGGGAACGGTTGCCGTCCGGCGGTTCGGAGTTCCTCGCCCTGCTGGCCCGGCTGCTGCGCCGGCCACGCCGGGGAGACCGGCGGTTGCCGCTGATCTGGCTGGTCCGCTCGCCGGCCTCGCCGGACCTGATCGCCCTGCTGCGCCGGGTGCTCGGCCGGGGTCAGCGGCGGCGGATCCCGCACGCCACCCTCGACCTGACCGGCCGGGGCGACCGGCCCGAACCCGGTGGCGAACCGACCGCCACCGACATCACCGGCGCGCTGCGGGAGGCGCACCGGCAGCTCGCGCTGGAGGCGTTCGGCGGCGAGCGGCTGCGTTTCCGGCACTACCCGCTGGCCGACTGGCTGCTGCACCAGCCCGTACCGGAGTCTGCCGCCGAGGCGGGCGAGGACCGCCGGCCGGCCCTGGCCCGGCAGCTCCGGGACCGGCGCGGCAGCCGGCCGGGCAGTGACCCGGCCGGCGGCGGCGACGGCGACGGGGACCTCTTCCACACCGCGTACCAGCTCGCGTTCTGGCTGGTCCGGCGGGCGATCCCGAGCGCCGTGTTCCGGGTGGCGGTCTCCGGCCGGGTGCCGCTACTGGGGCCGCACTACCGGTGGTTCATGCGGCAGCAGTACCTGGCGCCACGGCAGTCGGTGACGTTCCTCGGGTTCGCCGAACGACTCACCGCCGGGTGGCGGGACGGGGAACAGCCGGAGCAGGTGGACAAGCTGCTCGTGCACGCGTTCCTGGAGGACCTCCGGCAGGCGTACCGGCGGCGGCTCTGGCGGCCGTCGAGCTGGCGACGGACGGCGTACCCGGTGCTGCTGCTGCCCGACGTGGCCGTCGGCGATCCGGGGCACACCCTGATCCGGCTGATCAACGACGTCCGCAACGAAACCGGCCGCAACGACCCGCTGCTGGTGGTGGCGGCCGGCGCCGAGCCACCGCCGGAGCTGCCCGAGCCGTACGCCCTGGTCGACGCCGAGGAGGCGTACGACGAATGGGTGGACGTGCTGCCGGAGACCCGGCGGCTGCGCCGCCCGGCGGCCTGGCTCATCGTCCTGCTGCTCGGCGACCCGAGCGCGGGCTCGGAGCCGAGGGGCGGACTGCTCAACTTCGCCCCACCGGGCCCGCCGTGGTGGAGTCGCCGGTTCCTGCCGACCGCACTCGTCCTGCTGCTGGTCGCCGTCGCCGGGGTGTGGGTGAACTCCCGCTGGAGCCTGGACTGCCACCCTCGGCCGTTCGACGGGTCGGTCTCGGTGGAGCTGGTCGGCGGCGAGTGCGTCGGCTACAGCGACACGGCCGGGCACGTCTTCAATCGCGACCCCGGGCAGGACCGGCTCCGGGCCGTGCAGCGCCGGATCTTCGCGCAGAACGCCGCCGCCGAGCAGGTCTGGCAGCGCAGCGCGCGACGGCGCCCGCTGGTCACCCTGATCTACCTCGGCACCCTGACCGGGAACCGGACCCGGGCCGACGAGGAGTCGTACGTCTCCGAGCGGGAGGAACTGGAGGGCATGGCGACCGCCCAGTACGCGCTGCTGCGCGAGTCGGCCGGTGCCGACGGCGCGGCGCTGCTCCGGGTGGTGGTGGCGAACGCCGGAGCGCAGATGCGGCATGCCGGCCGGGCGGTGGCGATGCTCGAAGGGCTGATCCGGGAGGACCCGACGGTACTCGGCGTGGTCGGGCTGGTGGAGAGCCGGACCAGCACCGCGGCGGCCTTGCGGGAACTCAACCGGATCGGCCTGCCGGCGCTGGCCCCGACCCTCTCCGCGGACGGGATGTACCAGAACTCCAAGCTCTACCTGCAGATCTCCGCGCCGAACCGGGACCAGGCCGCGCTGATCGACGAGTACGCCCGCCAGGTGCTCCGGGTCGACGGCGCGCACGTCTACTACACCACCGGGGAGTACAGTTCCCTGACCGAGGACCTGTACGTCGCCACCCTGGTCGACGACCTGCGCCAGCGGTTCGGCGACCGGCTGGACCGGGTCGAGGAGTGGCGTACCGGCCAGCGGATGACCCAGGAGTGCGGTTATTCCGGCGTACTCGTCTTCGCCGGCCGGTGGTCGGAGTTCGACGGCTTCCTCCGGGCGCTGAAGGAGTGCGGCCCGAACCCGCCCCGGCACCTGGTCGGCGACGACTCGGTCAACCGGTACATGGCCAATCCAGGGTTGCGGGCCAGCGCGCCGGGCAACCTTCCGGTCACGTACGTCTCGAAGGCGGCCCTGGCCACCTGCGCCGCGCTGCGTACCGCCCGGGACCGGCGCGACGACGTACGCGGCAGTTTCCTCGCCTGGATCCAGGCCGACGACCTGCTCGACCAGCCCCGCTGCCGGGAGGACGGCCCGAGCGCCCCGGTCGGTGAACGGGTCAGCCTCGCCTACGACGCCGCGACCATGGTGGTCCGGGCGGTGGAGAGCCTCGCCGCCCGGTTGCGGCACGGCAGCCCGCGCGAGGAGTGGAATCCGCGGGCCGTCAACCCGGCCGGGGTGCACACCGAGGTGCTGCGGCAAAACGCCGAGAACGGCTACCCGGGGGTGAGCGGCCTGATCAGGTTCCCGGCCGACTCGGGCGAACCGGTGGCGAAGCGGATCTCCCTGGTCCGGGTGGACCGGGTGACCGACGTCGACACCGAACCCGTCGAGGTGTTCCGCTGCGGCTCGGCCGACGACCCCGCCGACCAGGGCTGCCGGCCCGCACCGTCCGCCCCGACCCGACCGGCGTGATCCCCGGTCGCCCGAGGTGCTCGTCCCGTCCGCTCGGCGGTCACGACCGGTTGGCGGCGCCGCGCTGTCCGCCGGTTTCCGGCTCCGCACAGGCGTCCTGGAACGACTCGGCGATCTCCGACATCCACGGTTCGGGTGGCACCGCGCCGGGCCCGACCACCTGCATCGCGGCCAGCACGGTGAGCAGCATCCCGATGCCCAGGAAGTCCCGGGTCTCGACGGTGTCCGCCCCGGTGAGCTCCCGGACGAGCCGGTAGATCCGGCCGAAGCAGTCGCGCACGGCACTGCCGATCGCCGGGTCGGCGCTGGCCGCGAAGCCGTGCAGGAGTACGGCGAGCAGGTCCCGTTCGGCCAGCAGTTCGTCGTACGCCTCGCCGAGGCTCTCCAGGTCGGGCGAGCGCTCGGCGGCGCCCCGGAACACCTGCTCGATCCGGGCGGCGGCGTGCTCGACCGCGGCGATGAAGAGCCGTTGCTTGGAGCCGAAGAGCCGAATGACGTACGGCTGGGAGACACCGGCCAGCCGGGCCACGTCGTCGGTGGAGGTGCCGGCGTAACCGGAGACGGCGAACGCCTGCACGGCCGCGGCGGCGAGTTGCTCGCCGCGTTCGGCAGCGGTCAGCCGGGTCCTGGCCATTCTCGCCCCTAACTGCCGTCCGCTGGGTCGGACGCTCCTCGACGTCGGATGTTGACATGTTATCAGCGGATAGCTACTTTGGGGAAACCTAGTTATTAGTGAATAACAACTAAGGAGCGATCATGACCAGCGCACCCGTCCTCGACGGTGCCGCGCCACCGGCCCCGGGACGCCGCGGCGGACCCGCGGCCCGCCCGCTCGGCGCCGTACTCGCGGCGGTCGGCGTACCGATGTTCATGGTCACCCTCGACAACCTGGTGGTGACCACGGCGCTCCCGGTGATCCGGACCGAACTCGGCGCCTCCCTGACCGACCTGCAATGGTTCGTCAACGCCTACACGCTGCCCTTCGCCGCGCTGCTGCTCACCGCCGCCGCGCTCGGCGACCGGGTCGGCCGGCGGCGACTCTTCCTCGCCGGCATCGCGCTGTTCACCGTCGCCTCGGCCGCCTGCGCCCTCGCCACCGAACCCTGGATGCTCACCGCCGCCCGGGCGGTCCAGGGCACGGCCGGCGCGGCCGTGATGCCGCTGTCGCTCACCCTGCTCGCCGCCGCCGTCCCCGAGCGGCTCCGGGACGCCGCCATCGGGATCTGGGGCGGGATCAGCGGCCTCGGCGTCGCGGTCGGCCCGCTGGTCGGCGGCGCGGTGGTCGAGGGCCTCGACTGGACCTGGATCTTCTGGCTGAACGTGCCGATCGGGCTGCTCGCCCTGCTGCTCGCCGCGACCGTGCTGCGGGAGTCACACGGTCCGGCGTCCCGGCTGGACCCGGTCGGACTGGTCCTCTCCACGGCCGGCGTACTCGCCCTGGTGTGGGGGGTCGTGCACGGGCAGGAGCACGGCTGGACCTCCGGCCGGGTGCTGGCCGCCCTGATCGGCGGCGGCGTACTGGTCGGCGCCTTCCTCGGCTGGGAGACCCGGACCCCGGAACCGATGCTTCCGCTGCGCCTCTTCCGGTCCCGGAGCTTCAGCGTGGTGAACGTGGTGGCGTTCACCTTCTCGGTCGGCGTCTTCGGCTCCGTCTTCCTGCTCGCCCAGTTCTTCCAGGTGGCGCAGGGGCACAGTCCGCTCGACGCCGGCATCCGGACGATGCCGTGGACCATGGCGCCGATGGTGGTCGCCCCGCTGGCCGGGCTGCTGGTCGGCCGGGTAGGCGCGCGCACCCTGATCGTCACCGGGCAGACGCTGCTGGCCGTCGCGCTCGGCTGGCTCGCCCTGGTCAGCACCGCCGACGTCGGCTACGGGGTGCTGGCCGCCCCACTGACGCTGGCCGGGGTCGGCATGGGCCTGACCTTCGCGCCGGTCACCACCGTCACCATGGCCAGCGTGCCCGCGGAGTCCCGTGGCGTCGCCTCCGGCACCAACAACACCATCCGGGAACTCGGCGTGGCCGTCGGGGTGGCCGCGCTGGCCTCGGTCTTCGCCGCCAACGGCGACTACACCAGCCGTACGTCCTTCGTGGACGGTCTCGGCCCGGCCGTCCTGGTCGGCGCGGCCGTGGTCGCCACCGGCGCCCTCATCGCCCTCCGCCTCCCCCACCCCAGGCCGACCGGTTCGTGTTCTCCTGCTGCCCCCGGGCGGGCAGCAGGAGAACACGGTCCACTCGGGCTAACCGTCGCGGCGGGTAGGGAGGAGGGTGCGGAAGGGGGCGAGCCGGGTGGAGAGGCTGGCGAGGCCGCCGGGGAAGAAGTAGACCGCCAGGATGAAGACCGTGCCGAGCACGAAGAGCGGCTGGGACAGCGGCGCGCTCAGCACCCCGGGCAGCGAGTCCACTGCCGACGAGGTGCCGAACGCGGTCAGCCGGTGGTCCAGGTACATGTAGAGCACGCCGCCGAGCACCGGGCCCCAGCGGGTCCCCGGACCACCCAGCACCACCATGACCAGCAGCGACAGCGTCAGCTCGGAGGAGGTCACGTGCGGCGAGGCGCCACCGACCAGTAGGCAGTAGATCGCCCCACCGGCGGTGGCGAGCCCACCGGCCAGGGTGAAGGCGAGCAGCTTGAACCGGTACGGGTCGAGCCCGAGGACCCCGACCCGCCGCTCGTCGTCACGCAGCCCGGCGAGTACCCGGCCGGTCGGCGAACCGGCCACCCGGTGCACCACGAAGACGACCACGGCCAGGTACGCCAGCGCCAGCCAGTACAGGTTGACGGTGTTGCCGACCCCGACCAGCATCGCCGGCAGCCCCGACACGTCCAGCGACAGTCCCTCCTCGCCGCCGGTGAGCCCGCCGAAGTCCCGGGCCACCAGGATCGCGCCGACCTGCGCGAACGCCAGCGTCACCATGGCGAACGCGATCCCGGCGGTACGCAGCGCGATCGCACCGAGCAGCGCGGCCAGGGTGGTGCCGCCGACCAGGGTCAACAGCGCCGCCTGCCACAGCGGCAGCCCGGCCCTGGTGACCAGGATGTCGGTGCCGTAGACCCCGGCCGCGAAATAGAGCGCGTGCCCGAAGGAGAGCATGCCGGTCCGGCCGAAGAGCAGGTCGTAGCCGGCGGCCAGACCGCCGAAGACCAGGCAGATGGCGAGCAGTTGCAGGGTCCCCGGTCCGTTCAGCGGCCCGTCGAAGACCCCCGGCACGGAGAGCGTCGAGTACGGCAGCACCGCGAAGACCAGCAGCACCAGCAGCGGTGACCAGGTCCGCAGGGCCGATCGCCAGCGGGGTGCCGCCGGACCTACCGCCGATCCGGCGGTCGGCGGTGCCTCCGGCGGGCTGTCCGCCGCCGTCTTCAACCGGGTCACGCCGGCCTGCTCGGAACACCCGGTCACGCCGGCCTGCTCGGACCGCCCGGTCATGTGGTCGCCGCCCTTCCGGCGATGCCCTGCGGACGGAGCAGCAGCACGATCGCCAGCAGCGCGACCACGCAGATGTCCCCGGCCCCGGAGGTGCCGTAGTAGTTGACGAACTGCTGGAGCAGGCCCACCGCGACGGCGGCGTACGCGGACCCGACGACCGAGCCCATCCCGCCGATCACCACCACGATGAAGGCGAAGATCAGCAGTGCGCCGCCCTGGCTCGGCGAGACCGAGCCGAAGTAGACACCGCCGAGCGCCCCGGCCAGCGCGGCGGCGGCGCCACCGATCGCGAATACCAGGGTGAACGCCTTCCGGACGTCGATGCCGAGCGCGGTGACCATCTCCCGGTTCTCCACCCCGGCCCGGATCACCAGCCCGTACCTGGTGTAGCGGAGGAATCCGAGCAGCGCGGCCAGCACCAGCGCGGCGGCGAGGATCAGCAGGATGCCGGAGTTCGGCACCTTGGCGCCGAGGACCGAGGTGACCCGCTGGGTCCAGTCCGGGCGCGGGAACGGGCGTGGGTCCGCGCCCCAGGTGGCCTGGAGCAGCGCCACCCCGGCCAGCGAGAGCCCGACGGTGACCAGCACCTGTTCGATGGTGCGGGAGTAGAGCGGACGGATCATCACCAGTTCGACGGCGATCCCCACCACCGCACCGGCGACGACCCCGAACGCGACCGCGAGGACGAACCCGAACCCGGACGGGCCGGCGCCGGGCAGGCTCCCCGCCGCCCACCAGGTGGCGTACGCCCCGACGGAGAGGAAGAGCCCGTGCGCGAAGTTGAGCACGTCGGCCAGCCCGAAGACCAGGGAGAGTCCGGAGGCGACCAGGAAGTAGAGCGCGGCCAGGCCGAGCCCGGTCAGCGTCAGCAGCACGATGGTGCTCATCCCGCCGGCACCTCCCCGGCGACCTCGACCCCGGCCGGCTCGCCGGCCACGCCGACCCCGAGCAGGGATCTGGTCAACTCCGCCTCCCGCAGTAGTTCGTCGGCGGCACCGGACCAGGCGACCCGGCCGGCGGCGAGCACCACCGCGTCGCTGGCCAGCCGGCGTACCACCGCGAGGTTCTGCTCGACCAGCAGCACCGGCACGGCGACCGCGACCCGCTCCAGCACCTCGGCCACCTCGGTGACCACCTTCGGCGCCAGCCCCTTGGTCGGCTCGTCGACCAGCAGCAGCCGGTTGTCGTTCAGCAGCACCCGGCCGATCGCCAGCATCTGCTGCTGGCCGCCGGAGAGCGAGCCGGCCCGCTGCCGGCCGCGCCGCTTCAGCTCCGGGAAGAGCGCGAACACCCGGTCGTACGCCGGGGTGCCGCCGCCGCGCCGCTCGGCGAGCCGCAGGTTCTCGGTGACGGTGAGGCCGGCGAAGACGCACCGGTCCTCGGGGACGTAGCCGAGGCCGTCCCGGACCAGCCGGTGGGTCGGCTCGCCGGCCAGCGATCGGTCACCGATGCGCACGGTGCCGCGTACCTCGCCGCCGCGCGGGGTGAGCCCGAGGATCGCCCGCAGTGTGGTGGTCTTGCCGACCCCGTTGCGGCCGAGCAGCACCGTCACCCCGCGCGGGGCGACGGTGAACGAGACGCCCTGCAGGATGTGCAGCCCGGCGATCCGTACCGACAGGTCGGCGACGGTGAGGACGGGATTTTCACTCACAGCGCCTCACCCAGGTACGCCTCCTGCACTACCGGGTTGGCCATCACGGTCGCCGGAGCGTCGCAGGCGAGCAGCGCGCCGTGGTGCATCACGGCGATCCGGTCGGCGAGCCCGAGGATGACGTCCATGTGGTGTTCCACCATGAGTACGGCCCGACCACTGTCGCCGGTCAACGACCGGATCACCGCGACCAGCTCAGGTACGTCCTCGGCGCTCACCCCGGCCATCGGCTCGTCGAGCAGCATCACCCTCGGCTCGCCGGCCAGCAGCAGTGCGATCTCCAGTTTCCGCTTCTCGCCGTGCGCGAGCGTGCCGGCCAGCGCGTCGGCCCGGTGTGCCAGGCCGACCCGGTCCAGTGCCGCGTCGGCGGCGGCGACCACCTCCCGATCGGCCGCCGCCCGCCGCCACAGTCGCATCGAGCCGCCCCGGTGCGCCTGCACGGCCAGCCGGACGTTCTCCCGCACGCTCAGCGAGCCGAAGACCGAGGACGCCTGGAACGTCCGCCCCAGCCCGAGCCGGGCCCGCCGGTACGGCGGCAGTGCGCCGACGTCGGTGCCGTCCAGCAGCACCTGGCCGCCGGTCGGCCGGCGCAGCCCGGAGACCAGGTTGAACAGCGAGGTCTTGCCGGCGCCGTTGGGGCCGATCAGCCCGAGGAACTCCCCGGGGGCCAGTTCCAGGTCGACGCCGTCCACGATGGCGACCTCGCCGATCCGCCAGCTCAGGTCGCGGGTGGCGAGCACACCTCAGCCCTTCATCGTCACGGCCGGCGGCGCCGTCTCGTCCGGGGTGAGCACCTTCTGCGACTCCGCCGTCATCGCGTCTCCGGTGCCGCTCAGCCTGGCCTGGAACATCGGCTGGAGCAGCGCGTGGTCCCCGGCCCGGACCGTCATCTTGCCCTTGACCCCGTCGAAGCTCCAGCCCTCCAGCGCGGTGACCATCTTGTCGACGTCGTCGCCGCCCTCCTGGACCGCCCGCACGATCATCTGCGCCGCGGCGAAGCCGTCCGGGTGGAAGAGGTCCAGCACCCCGCCGGGTACGGCGGCCTTGGCCGCCTGCGCGGCCGGGTTGTCGGCGGCGCCGTCGAAGAAGTGCGACAGGAAGGAGATCTTGGTGCCGGCCGTCCCGAAGGTGGGCCAGGACGCTCGGATGTCGAGCCCGGTCACCACGGTGGTGGAGCCGAGTACGCCCTGCTGGTCCAGGGTCTGCCACATCGCCGGGGCGGTGGTGCCGGCCCAGGCCACGAAGAGCAGGTCCGGCTTGGCCGCCGTCAACTGGCTGGCGAACGGGGTGAAGTCGGTGGCGCTGGCCGGGGCGAGCACGCTGCTCACGGTGGCGCCGGCACCGCCGATGACCGCCTTGACGGCCGCCTCGTTGCTCTTGCCGAACGCGCTGTCCTGGGCGAAGACCACCACCTTCTTGCCGGTCGCGTCGCCGATGAACGACTTCGCGGTCAGCACGTCCTGGTACGACTGCCGCCCGGAGCGGAAGGTGTATTTGTTGACCCCGGTGGCGCCGTCGGTGGCGGCCGGACCGGAGATGAAGAGCACCCTGTTCTGCGCGGCGATCGGCGCGACCTGGAGGGCGACGCCGGAGGCGGTCGAGCCGGCGAGGATCCTGTAGCCCTTGCCGATCAGGTCCTTCCCCGCCGAGACCGCCTTCGCCGGGTCACCCGCGTCGTCGACCTCGGTCACCTCGACCGTACGGTCACCGATCTTGTTGGTGCCGTCCGTGGCGTACGCCAGCCCGGCCCGGAACCCCTCGATGTACTGCTTGCCGTAGCTGGCCAGCGCCCCCGACTGGGAGTAGACCAGGCCGACCTTGACCGGGGCGGCGCTGTCGCCGCCGCCGTTCGCGGTCTCCTGTGGGCTGCCACAGGCCGTCGCGGCGAGCACCCCTGCCAGCAGCGTGGCAGCGGTGACCGCTACCCGCCGCGTCGTCCGGACCGTCATCATCGCTCCACGTGAGGGTGAAGGTGGGAGAAGCATTGTCGGCCCACGGTAGAAGTGACGTCACGCACGTGCTATGTGGCGGAAACCCACAAGTGGCGGCCAGGGGATGGCCGGCGCAGCCAGGCAGCCGGCGAACCGAACCCGGGTGCGGACGGGCTCAGGCCCCGCCGGGGCCCGCGCCCGGGTCGCCGCCGGAACCAGGGACGGAGCCGTCAGAACCCGGGACGGAGCCGCCGGAACCCGGGGCAGAATCGCCGGAACCCGTGGCGGAGCCGCCGGAGGAGTAGCGGTCGGGCTTCGGGCCCTTGCCCTTCGACTGCTTGCCCGGGCGCTTGCCCTTCGAACCGGCGTCCTTCGGACCGCCGCCCTTCGGCTCCGCACCCGTCGGGCCGCCGCCCTTCGCGCCGGCAGCGGGGTCGGGCCGACCCGCGGACCGGTCTGGCGCGGGCGCCGGTGGCACCGCCCCGACCGCGTCACCGGCCGCGGTGCCACCGGTCTCGCCCGGCACACCGGAGACCCGGGCCGCACAGGTGGTCTCGCCGAGCCGGAACTCGACCGGCAGCGGATTGCTGCCGGAATGGTTGCCGGCCAGCCCGAACCGCACGGCCCCGCCGGCCGGCAGAATAGCCTCCGGGCCGCTGGCCGGCCGGAGCAGCACGTCCCGGCCCTGCTGGCGGGAGGCCGGTGACGGGTTCCGGGTCAGCACCTGCTCGCCGGGGAACGCGAAGTGCAGCGTCCAGTCCCGCACCGCCACGGCGCCGAGGTTGGTGACCGTGATCTCGGCTTCGAACGACCGGCCGGTGTCGGCGCGCAGCACGTAGTCGACCTCGCACCGGGCGGTGTCGCCCATCGCCAGGTTCGTCGCCTCGCCGTCCGGCGCCGATCCGCCGGAGTTGCCCGCCCAGACGGCGCCGCCCAGCGCGAGCAGGCCGACCCCGACCGCCGCGACCCGGGCCCGGTTGCCGAGCCGCACCGACGGTCGGCGGGGGCGGGCCGGCGGGGGCAGCGGGTCGGTCGCCGGCCGGGGCAGCATCGCCGTCTCCGAGCGCACTCGGGCGGCCAGCCGGGGTATGGCCGGTGCCGGCTCGGCCCGGTCGGCTGCCGGGACGATGTTCGGTGACCCCGCCCCCGATGCCCGGTCGGCCCGGTCGTCCAGGTCGGCCCGGTCGTCCAGGTCGGCCCGGTCGGCCCGGTCGGCCCGGTCGGCCCGGTCGGCCCGGTCGGCCCGGTCGGCCCGGTCGGCCCGGTCGGCCCGGTCGGCCCGGTCGGCCCGGTCGGCCCGGTCGGCCCGGTCGGCCCGGTCGGCCCGGTGCAGCGGCACGGCGGGCGCCGAGCCGGCCGCGACCGGTAGCACCACCCCGGCCGCCCGGGCCAGGGTACGGGCCAGCTCGGCGCTCTCCGGCCGCTCCTCCGGCTTCTTCGCCAGGCAGCGGGCGATCACCGCGGCCACCTCGGCCGGCAGCCCCGGTACCGGTGGCATCGGCGCCGGCTCGGCGTGCAGGTGCGCACGGAGCGCCTGGGTACGCGTCGACGCCCGCCACGGCATCCGGCCGGTCAACGCCCGGTAGAGCAGCAGGCCGAGGGCGTACACGTCGGTGGCCGGACAGACCTCGCCGAGGTTGAGCCGCTCCGGGGCGACGTACGCCGGCGTGCCGTAGAGGCCGTTGTCGGCGTCACCCTCCCGCTCGCCGACCAGCGCCGAGATCCCGAAGTCGACGACCTTCGCACCCATTTCGGTGAGCATGACGTTGCCCGGAGTGATGTCCCGGTGCACCACTCCCCGGGCGTGCGCGGCGGTCAGCGCGGCGGCGACCTGGGCGCCCAGCACCACCCCGTCCCACCAGGGCAGCGTCCCCTCGCCGTCGAGCCGGTCCGCCAGCGACTCGCCGTCGACCAGCTCCATCACCACGTACGGCACGGTCCGGCCGTACCGGACCGACTCGCCGTAGTCGTAGACGGCGGTGATGTGCGGGTGGCAGAGCCGGGCCGCGGCCCGGGCCTCGGTCCGGAGCCGGTTCCGGAACACCCGGTCGGTGCGCAGCCGCGGGGCGAGCATCTTGACCGCCACCGGCCGGCCCAACACCTCGTCGTGGCCACGCCAGACCACCGACATGCCGCCCTCGCCGAGTTCCTCGATCAGCCGGTAGCGGTCGCCGATCAGCTCCGTGCCGTGCCGCTGTGTTCCGTTCCACCTGCCCCACCCGGTCATGAGGATCTCTCTTGCCCGGACGGCACCCGACTACACCTGCCGGAGCCGATTCGTGCCCGGTGGCCGGCGGATGTCCGGTCTCCGGCCGCCCGCGGGAACGCTCCGGGACGCGCGGCGGGTAGGGCCCGGACGGGTGCCTGAGGCGCGGCGGCTCAAGGCGGGGGTGGCTCAGACGGGGTGGCTCAAGCGGGGTGGCTCAAGCGGAATGACTCAGGCGCGCGCGACTCAGGCGGGAATGGCTCAGGCGCGCGACTCAGGCGGTGGCGAGGAGCTGGTCGACCGGGGCGTACTCGTCGGTCAGCACCATCGCGTCGTCGACGAACTCGTCGAGCGCGGCACCGGAGAGCACGGTGACCGGCTCGTCCGCCGAGGTGATCAGGCGTTCCCGCACCCGCTCCACCGGCAACGGCCGATCCGAGGCGAGGATCACGAAGTTCGCGCCATGCGAGCCGGCCAGCGCGGCCGGCGGCGCGACCAGGGCGATGTGCGGAAACTCGGCCGCCACGGTGGCCACCTCGGACCGGATGAAGCGCAGCGGCGGATGGTCGATGACGTTCTGCGCGTAGATGCCGCCGGGACGGATCACCCGGCGGACCTCGGCGGCCATCTCCCGGGTGGCCAGGTGCCAGGGCACCACCAGGTGCCCGAACGCGTCCCCGACCACCAGGTCGGCGCTGCGCGCGGCCCGTTCGCCGATCAGCATCCGGGCGTCGCCGACCCGGGCGCGCAGCTGCGGGCCGGTCCGCACGTCCAGCTCGCGGCGGCCCAGCTCGACCAGCTCACCGTCGATCTCGTAGACCTCGTTGTGGGTCCCGGGTCGGGTTTCGGTCAGGTAGCGCGGCATGGTGAAGCCGCCACCCCCGAGGTGTACGGCCGCAAGCGGTGCCCCGACCGGCGCCATCACGTCCGCGACCGCCCCGATCCACTTCGTGTACTCGAACTCCAGGTGCCCCGGGTCGGCCAGGTCCACGTAGGAGTGCCAGGCCGAGTTGAGCACCAGCAGCCGGCCGGTGGAGTTGTCCGGGTCCGGTTCGACGGAGGCGCAGTGGTATGCCGTCTCCACGTCGCACGGGTTCGGCGCGACGGCGGAGAGCGAGGCGCCGGCCAGGCCGAGCACGGCCGCGGCCGCGGTGACCCGGGACGCCTTCGGCAACCCGGCCGGGGACTGCCGGCGCAGGTAGCCGGCGAGCGCCAGGCCGGTCACCCCGAGCAGGATCGCCAGGCCGAGAATGATGGCGGTGCTCGGCAGGGCGGCGACCAGGACGAATCCGGTGCCGAGGGTCGCGGTGATCGCACCGAGCGTGCCGATGCTGGAGAGCCGCCCGACCACCTGCCCGGTCTGCCGCAGGTCACCGAGTTGCAGCTTCACCACCAGCGGAGTGATCGCGGCGAGCAGGGCCGCCGGCAGGAAGATCGCCAGTGCGGTGAGCAGCAGGATGCCGACGGCGGCACCACCGCGCAGCACCTCGCCGGCGTACCGGACGATCGGCAGGGTCAGCGCGGTGCAGATGCCGGCGAGCACCAGTGCCGGGGCGAGGAGCCGGCGCGGGTCCCGGCGGTCGGCGAGCCACCCGCCGATCCAGGCGCCGTAGGCGATCGCGGCCAGCGCCACCCCGATCACCGAGCTGGTGACCTGGAGGGTGACCCCGACGTACGGGCCGACGAGCCGCAGCGACGCCGTCTCCAGGACGAGCACGGCACCGCTGGCGACGAAGACCAGGGTGGCGGCCAGGCCGGCCGGCAGGGCCCGGGCCGGTGCCCCGGGCTGCTCGTCCGCGACGGTGGCGCTGCCCGCCGCCCCAGGTGGTGAAGAGTCCATCGCAGCGATGGTACGCATTCCACCGCCGGCTCCGGGCTACAACATCGACAGATGAACGTGGTTCGTGTGGTCGGAAGCCGGGTCGCCGTTGCCGTTGTACGCCCGCCACCCGTTACCGGGCATCCAGATCTGCCGGTACCAGATGACGTAGAGCACCCCGAGCCGGCTGGCGTTCTTGACGTAGAACGCGGCGACGTTGTTGCCGTAGGTCCGGTCACCGCCGCTGGCGTCGACGTTCTTGAACCCGCCGGCCGCGGCCGAGAAGTCGCAGGCGCGCCCCTTGGGGTGCTCACCGCCGCCGCCGCTGCGGTGGCAGGAGGTGTGTCGCCGGAAACCGTTCGCCTTGGCCTGGTTGAGCGCGTGCAGGGTACGCGGCGTGATGCACCCGTTGGTGGTCGGGTCGTCGATGGTGCAGGACTCCTTCGGCCAGGAGCCGTCGGAGTTGCGCGGCGCGGGCTTGGCCAGCGGCGAGTTGGCGCTGATCAGCCCTCCGGTGGGGTTGCCGCCGACGGCGGCCAGGGCACGTTCGGCGTCCTTCTTCTTCCGGGCGATGACCTCGACCTGCCGCTGCTGCTCGCGGACCTCGGCGTCGATCGCGTTCTTCGCCCGGGTCGCCTGGTCCAGCGACTCGGCGAGTTCGCGGAGCTTCCGGTCGTCGCGCTGGGCGATCACTTCGAGCCCGGCGGCCCGCTCCACGAACGACTGCGGAGAGGCGCTGTTCAGCAGGGCCGAGATCGGGGTGAGCCGGCCCCGGCGGTACGACTCGGCGGCGATCACCGCCACCTCCTGGGTGAGGGTGGCGATCCGGGTCTCGACCTGCTTGAGCTGCGCGCCGAGCTGGCTCTGCCGCTTCTTGGAGGCGTTGAGCTTGGCGGTCGCCTCGATGTGCCCCTTGGAGGCGGACTCCAGGGCGTCCCGGAGCTTCTTGGTGCCGCCCTCGTCGCCGGGCGAACTGGGCGCGGCGGTCGCCGGAGCGGTGGCCGTACCGACCAGGGCCGCCGGGGCTCCGGCGAGGATCGCGGCGGCGGCGAGCAGCGCCGTGAACCGGCGTGGCCGGGAGAGCCGGGCGATGGCCGTTGTGCGCACGAAAGCCGTTCCTTCCGTCGGTCGCCGACCCGGGAGGGTCCACACTTGACCATTGGACCCTCTTCGACCTGCCCCGGGCGGTCAGCCGGACCGCACCGTCGGACGCGGTGCGTGAGCGCCGCGCGGTCCAGGTCGATGAGGGTCTACTCGCGGCGGCCACCGCCGGCACCGTTTACGGCGCCACCTGGCGGAGACCGCCGGTCAGCCTACCGGAAGCCGGCCGCGCTGTCGGCCCGGTCACGGCCGCCGCAATATCACATGAAAGCATCGCATGACGACCAAATCGGACGATTGATTGCCCTCGGCTGGTCCAGTCAGTGCGTGGCAAGTCTGGTCAGTGCGTGGCGAGTCTGGTCAGTGCGTGGCGAGCAGGGCCGCGTGCACGGTGTCCCAGACCGATTCGTTGGCGGCGACCAGCAGCCCGGCCCGCCCGTCGACCGGGTCGTACGGGCTGCCGTCGAGCCGCCGGACCACCCCGCCGGCCGCCTCGACCAGCAGCGCTCCGGGCGCGTGGTCCCAGGGCAGGGTCCGCCAGAAGATCGCGAACTGCTGCCGATTGTCCACAATATCCGCATATTCCTGACCAGCGCAGTGCTGCCCGGGTAGCACCGTGCCGATCCGGCCGGCACCCTCGGTCACCCGTTCCCGCAGCTCCACCGGGAGGAACCGGCTCGCCACCACGCCGCGCAGCGACCTGGCGGGAATCGACTCGCCGGTCGTCCGCACCGCGTTCCCGTCCAGGTACGCCCCCTCCCCGGCGCGCGCCACCAGCAGACGGTCCGCCATCGGGTCGAGGATCCAGGCCGCCTCGGTACGCCCGCCCCGCCGCAGCGCCGCCATCACCGCGAAGGGCTGCCGCCCGGCCGCGAAGTTCGCCGTACCGTCCAACGGGTCGACCAGCCACGCCTCGGCCGGCCCGGCGAGCAGGTCCAGGACCGCCGGATCGGCGGCCACCCCCTCCTCGCCGACCACCTCGGACTCCGGCCGCAGCCGGCGCAGCCCGGCGGCGATGATCTCCTCGGCCCGGTGGTCGGCGACCGTCACCACCTCGCCCGGGGCCTTCTCCGAGACGTCGGATTCGGCCAGGTGCCGGAACATCGGCAGGATGGCCTCGGCGGCGGCCCGGCGCAGCAGCGCACCGACCTGCTCGACCAGCCGCGACTCGGGGTCAGCCACGCGGCGGAAGCTTCACGACGCTGACGAAGAACTCGTCGATCTGCCGCACCACCGAGATGAACCGGTCGAAGTCGACCGGCTTCGTCACGTACGCGTTCGCGTGCAGCTGGTAGCTGCGCAGAATGTCCTCGTCGGCCTGCGAGGTGGTCAGTATCACCACCGGAATCCGGCAGAGCTGCTCGTCCCGTTTGATCTCGGCCAGCACCTCCCGGCCATCCCGGCGGGGCAGGTTGAGGTCGAGCAGGATCAGGTCCGGCGGTACCGCGTCGGCATACTCGCCCTCCTGCCGCAGGTAGGCCAGGGCCGCCGCGCCGTCGGAGACCACGGTGAGCCGATTGCGCAGCTTGTGCTCCTCGAACGCTTCCTGCGTCATCAGCACGTCACCCGGGTCGTCCTCGACCAGCAGCACCTCGATCGGGCTCTTGCCGTCCGCCGGTGCCGTCATCGGCCCCTCCTCGTCGATCCACTCATCAGTCAGACAGTCTGCTTCATGTCACCGGCCGGTTGAGCCGACTCACCCGACGGTGTGGCGTCGGCCTCGTCCACGGCCGGCGTGCCGGATGCCGGCGCGGGCAGGGCCGGCTCGGCCCCTTCCGCCCCGGGCGCCCCGGACGGCTCGATCGACTCCCGCAACTCCGGCGGTACCGGCAGGGTGAACCGGATCATCGTGCCCTCGGCCACCGCGTCGGGGTCCACCCAGACCCGGCCGCCGTGGTACTCGACGATCTTCTTGACGATGGCCAGCCCGATGCCGGTACCCGGGTAGGCGTCCTTGGCGTGCAGCCGCTGGAAGATCACGAAGATCTTGTCGGCGAACTCGGGCTCTATCCCGATCCCGTTGTCCTGGCAACTGATCTCCCACTCGTCGTCCACCCGCCGGGCCGAGACGTGCACCTTCGGCGCGACGTCCGGCCGGCGGAACTTGAGCGAGTTGCCCACCAGGTTGGCCAGCAGGTTGGTCAGCAGGGTCTCCTCGCCGCGGATGACCGGCAGGTCCGACCAGGTCAGCTCGCCGCCGACGTACCGCCGGGTGGCCTCGGTCTGGCCGGCGACCTCGTCCAGCACCGCGTTCAGGTCCACGTCGGTGAAACCGCTGGTGAGCCGACCGATCCGGGAGAACTCCAACAGGTCGTTGATCAACCGCTGCATCCGTTGCGCCCCGTCGACCGCGAACGCGATGTACTGGTCGGCGCGCTCGTCGAGCTTGCCCGCGTACCGGCGTTGCAGGAGCTGGCAGAAGCTGGCCACCTTGCGCAGCGGCTCCTGGAGGTCGTGCGAGGCGACGTAGGCGAACTGCTCCAGGTCCCGGTTGGACCGGACCAGTTCCTCGGCCTGCTTCTCCAGTTGGCTGTTGACCCACTCGATCCGCTCCCGGGCCTGGCGCACCTCGTCCAGGTCGGCGGCGATCCGGCGACGCATCCCGTCGATGTCGCCGGCCAGCGCGGCCAGCTCCGGCGGCCCGACCTGCTCGATCTCCCGCCGGTAGGCCCCGCCGGCAACCTCCCGTACCTGGCCGGCGAGCGTGGTGACCGGACCGATCACCAGGCGGTTCAGCGAGGTCAGCAGGGCCAGCCCGGCCAGCACCACCACGACCGCGGCCAGGATCAGCAGCAGTACCAGGGTGTTGCCGGTCTCCCGGGCTTTCGCGGCGACGCTGTTGCGCAGCTCCCGGATCGACTGCTGCAACGCCTCCATCTCGCCGCGCAGCTCGGTGAAGCTGTCGACAGCCTCGGCGGCCATGTGCGCCTGCGCCGCCTCCGGCCCAACCCGCACCGTCAGCTCGATCGCCGGCTCGGCCACCGCAGCCCGCCACTGCCGGGCATGATCCCGCACGGTGTGCAGCTCACGACGGATCTCCGGCTGGTCGTGCAGGAGCGCGTCCATCGAGGCGATCAGCGCTGTCTCCCGCCGCAGGCCATCCCGGTACGGCGCGAGATCGGCGTCGTCGCCGGTGACGGCGTAGCCGCGTACCCCGGTCTGCTGGTCGACCAGCGCGCTGAGCAGCGCCTGGCCGTCGGTGCGCAGCGGACCGGTCTTGGTGAGCAGGGTGTTCAGATGTTGCCGGTTGCTGTTGGCGACGACCGCGGCGCTGACCGCCAGCATGCCGAGCACCACCCCGACGATCACGCACAGCGCGGCGACCCGACGACGCAGCGTCCACCGTACCGGCGACCTCACCGCCCCTCCCCCCGGCTCACCAGCAACATCGCCACGTCGTCGGCGAGCGGGCCGCCGTTGTACTCCTCGGCCTGCTCCACCAGCCAGCCGGGCAGCTCCGGCAGACCCACCCCACCGGCGTCCGGGGTGGCCACCAGCCGGCTCAGCCCCGGTACGTCCAGCCGCTCGTCGCCGTCGCCGATCCGCCCCTCGATGAGCCCGTCCGTGTACATCAACAGTGACCAGTCCTCGGTGTCGAAGCTCAGCTCGTACGGCACCGGCGGCCGTGGGCGTACCCCCAGCAGCAGCCCGTGCGGCGCCGGCACCGGGGCCACCCGCCCCCCGGCGAGCAGCAGCGGAGGCGGATGCCCGGCCAGCCGGACGGTGGCCCGGTTGCCGGCCAGGTCCAGCCGGACGGCGGCGACGGTGGCGAAGATCTCCCGTTTCGACCGCTCGCTCATCAGTACCTGTTCGAGCGCCGGCAACACCTGCTCGTCGGGGACCCCTGCGAGTACCAGGGCCCGCCAGGCGACCCGGAGTTCGACGCCGAGCGCGGCCTCGTCCACCCCGTGCCCGCAGACGTCGCCGACGATCACGTCGATCCGGTCCGGGGTGGTCTGCACCACGTCGTAGAAGTCGCCGCCGATCAGCGCCTCGTGCCGACCCGGCCGATAGAAGGGGTGCACCTGCACCAGGTCGGTGTCGATCAGCGGCTGGGGCAGCAGGCCGCGTTCCAACCGGGCGGACTCGGCCTGGCGCAGCTCCACCTCGCGCAGCCGCCGGGTGTTCTCGTCGGCCCGCTTCCGCTCCACCGCGTAGCGCAGCGACCGCGCCAGCAGGACCCCGTCGACCTGCCCCTTGACCAGGTAGTCCTGGGCGCCCTCGGCGACCGCGCCGATGCCGAGGTGCTCGTCCGAACGGCCGGTCAGCACACAGACGGCGGCGTTGCTGGACATTCCGAGCACCTGCCGGAGCCCGTCCAGCCCCTGCGCGTCCGGCAGGCCGAGGTCGAGCAGTACGCAGTCGACGCCGCGGATCTGCGCCCGGGCGGCGTTCAGACTGGTCGCGACGAGCAGGTCGATGCGGTCACCGGTCTCGGCGAGCAGCTCGCCCACGAGGAAGGCGTCGGCGTCGTCATCCTCGATCAGCAACACCCGCAGCCGCTCCCGGGGCGGCAGTTTGGCGTGCCGCCCGAGCCCGCCGTGCGGGTACGCGGGTGCGGGTACGACGGACGATCCGGTCACCGGTCCGCCCCCCATCCGGTCACGACGCCTCCTCGCTCCGTTCCTACCGCCACCATCGAGCCACCCCGTCACCCGGCCCCCGGTGCCCCGTCCGATCGTCTCCGACCCGTACCCACCACGACGATCCGCGCCGATCCTGTACCACCCAACGCTGCCACACAACACAGGTGGCGCCGACGCGGTGTCGCGGCGTCACCGGGGGTGCCACACCTCACCCCGGGGCTTCCGCCGAACCGGCCGGGTCCCGCAGGCGTACCTGTTCGGCTTGGTGGGCAATCACCTGGCCGAGCACCCCGTGCAACCGGTCGCAGTCGGGGCAGTGCAGGTTCTCGTCCAGCCGGCGACTCCCGCAGCCCGCGCAGCTGCCCCGGTCGGCCGGGTCCCGGTAACCCGCCAGCGCCTCGGCCAGGGCCCGGGCCAGGTGCGGGGTGAGCGACACCGTCCCGGTCGCCCCGGCGCCACGGACCTCGACGACGCCGACCGGCGCGGCATCCGGTCCCGGGTCGTACGGCGCCACCCGGGCGACGAAATCGCGCAGTACGGCGACGGGATCGGTCATTCGGTACGTGGACATGCGTATCACGCTATGCGACCGGTCGCCAGCGAGCTGACCCGGCCGGCCGGCGAGCCGCCCACCCGCGATGATGGCAGCCACTGCCGACCCCTGGAGGCACCCGTGCCCGCCGCTGACCACCGCTCCCCCGCCGACCGGCCCCCCGCGATCCGGCTGCCCGCTTCCGAGCGGGCGCTGGCCCGGCCCCGATGCCGGTTCCCGGCCGCGCTGGCGGCCCTGGCCGCGCTGGCGGCGGTCGGCCTGGTCACCGGGCTCGGCCTGGGTACGCCGAGCCCGGCCGGTCTCGACGCACCGGCCGACGAGTTCAGCGCGGACCGGGCATACCGGCATCTCCGGACGATCGCGGCGGAGCCGCACGCCGCCGGCAGCCCCGCCGCGGATCGGGTACGGAGCTACCTGGAGAGCACGCTGCGTGGCCTCGGCCTCACTCCGGAGCTGCAGGACACCGTCGCCGAGGAGGCGGGGCAGCTGCGCGGCGGGGCGGGCGGGGCGACACTGGCCCGGGTCCGCAACGTGGTCGCCCGGATCCCCGGCACCGATCCCACCGGTCGGGTCTTTCTGGTCGCCCACTACGACTCGGTGCAGGTCGGGCCGGGCGGCAACGACGACGGGGCCGGCACCTCGGCACTGCTGGAGGTGGCCCGCGCGCTGACCGTGGGCGAGCGCCCCCGCAACGACGTCGTGCTGGTCTTCACCGACGCCGAGGAGGCCTGCCTCTGCGGCGCATCGGCGTTCGCCGCCGACCACCCGCTGGCCGCCGACGGTGGCGTGGTGCTCAACCTGGAGGCGCGGGGCAGCACCGGCCCGGTGATCATGTTCGAGACCTCGCTGCGCAACGCCGGCCTGGTGGAGGTCTTCGGCCGGGCCGCGCCGTACCCGACGGGTACCTCGTTCGCGGTCGAGGTCTACCGACTGCTGCCCAACGACACCGACTTCACCGCCTTCCTCGACCACGGCTTCACCGGGCTGAACGCCGCCTACATCGACGGTGCGGCGCTCTACCACACCCCGCTGGACACCCCGGCCAACGTCGACCGGGGCAGCCTGCAACAGCACGGGGCGAACACGCTCGGGCTGGCCCGGGAGTTCGGCGCGATCGACCTGACCCGGCTGGACGCCGCCGGGGACGCCACCTACTTCCCGCTGCCCGGCGGGCTGGCCCGGTATCCCGGCTGGCTCACCCTGCCGCTCGCACTGCTGGCGCTGGCCGGCGTCGGGGTACTCGGCTGGGCCGTCCGGCGGCGGGGGCGCGCCTCGTGGCCCCGGCTCGCCGCCGGGTTCGGACTGGCGCTGCTGCCGATCGTGCTGGCGCCGCTCGGGGCGCAACTGCTCTGGGCCGGGGTCACCGCGATCCGGCCGGGCTACGCGACGCTGCTGGACCCGTACCGTCCATTCTGGTATCGGCTGGCCGTGGTGGCGCTCGCCGCGGCAGTGCTGTTCGGCTGGTACGCGCTGACCCGTCGGCGTACCGGTCCGGCGGCCCTCGCCGTCGGCGGGCTGGGCTGGCTGGCCGTACTCGGGGTGCTGCTCGCGGCGGTGGCCCCCGGCGGCGCGTACCTGACCACCCTGCCCGCGCTGGCCGGCGTGCTGGCCGGACTGGCGGCCCTGGCCGTACCCCGGAACGGCCCGTGGCCGGTGGTCGCGGTGACCGCCGGTGCGGCGGTCGGGGTACTCGTGCTGCTCCCCACCGTCGTGCTGCTCTTCCCGGCGCTCGGCATGGCGATGGGCGGTGTCGGGGCACTCTTCGCGGTGCTGCTCGGGCTGGCCGCGCTGCCCGTACTCGACCTGCTGCACCCGGCGGCCGGCGGTCAGCGCGGCATCGCCGCGCTCCGGGCCCGGCGGCGCGGTGCGCTGCCCGCACTGGCCGCGCTGCTCGGCGCCGTGGCGTGCACCGGGACCGGCCTGGTGGTGGACCGGTTCGACGCCGCGCACCCGGTGCCGACCCACCTGATGTACGCACTGGACACCGACACCGGTACGGCCCGCTGGCTCAGCGAGGAGACCGACCCACAGCCCTGGACCGCCCGGTATGTCGACGGCCCGACCCGGGTCGGCGACACCTTCCCGGTCTTCGGCGACGAGGTGCTGCGCGCCGGCCCCGCCGAACCGGCCGCCCTGCCTCCGCCCCGGCTCGACCCGATCGCCGACGTCACCGACTCCGGGGTGCGTACGCTGCGCGTCCGGCTCGTCCCGCAGCGCCCGGTACGGTTCGCCGCGCTGCACGTCGACCCGGCGACCGCCACCGTCGTCTCGGCCCGGGTCGCCGGCCGGCAGGTCAGGGTCGACGGTCCGGAGGTCCGGGGCGACGACGGCCCGGCCGCCGACCGGGAGCCGTTCGGGGTGGTGTTCCACGCACCGCCGGCCGAGGGGTTCGAGATCGAGCTGCGGCTCCGCCCGGCCGGGGACGCTCCGGTACGGCTGCGGGCGATGGACGCCAGTGACGGCCTGGCCGGGCTGCCCGGCTTCCGCCCGCGCCCGCCGGGCGTCGGGATCGTCGGATCGCACAGTTCGGAACTGGTCGCGGTGGCCCGGACGTACCCGTTCTGAGCCGATCTCCGGGCCGGCGCGGGTTGTGACGCCGAGGGCGGGTCCATCGCTGTAGTAGCCGAGATGAGAAAACGAAACGCCTACCGGCTCGACCCGCCCGCCGCCGAACGCCTGCCCCGCGGCGGGCGGGTTCCGCCGCCGTCGAATCCGGATCCGCTGGGCGGCCGGCTCGGCACGACACGCGGCGGGAACGCCGCCCAGGTCCCCGATCACCGGGGGAACCGGGCGGCCCCGCACCGCGCCGAGCCCTCACCGCCGACCATCCGGCACCCCGGCGAGCCGGGCGCCACGAGTGACCGGCCGACCGCCCACGGCCAGCCCGTCATCGCGAGCCGGCCGGCGCCACAGGACCGGCCGACCATCGCGAACCGGTCGGCGCCACAGGACCGGCCGACCATCGCGAACCGGTCGGCGGCCCGGGTCCGGCCGGTCTTCGTGGATCGCACCGGCCGACGGCGACGGGTCGTCGTGCTCGCCGGTCTCGGCCTCGGGGCCGGCCTGCTGGTCAGCCTCGGACTGCTCGCGCTCGGGCTGCTGACCGGCGGGTCGGCCTCGGTGCCGGGGTGGCCGGATGCGGGCGGCGGACACCTCCGGGACGAGGCCGGGACGGGACGGTCCGGGACCGACGCTCCGGCCACCACGCCCCCGACCGGTGGGGCGGCCCGGACCGCACCGGCAGCGCCCGGGACGGCCCGCCCGGCGAACCCGACCACCCGCCCGGCACCGCCGTCCGGGACACCCGCGACCACCGATCGCCCCGGACAGGGCGACCTGCGCCGCAACCCGTCGCCGGGCAATCCGGCCGCCGGCACCGACAAGCCGGGCAAATCCCGCCGATCGCCAGCGGCCGGCTGACCGATGGCCCTACACGTGGCGCGACGGGACCCCCGGGCGCACTGGCTGCTGCTGGTGCTCGGCCTCGCGGTGCTGCTCGCCGCGCTGTCGTTCAACGGTTACGTCTCGATCGCCGGAGGCGGCTCCGGACGGGCCGCGGCTCATCCGGCACCGGCCCCCGACGCGCTGACCCGGGCCGGCCCGATCCTCCGGCTCGACGGTCCCACCCCGGTCAGCCGCTCGATGCCGGCCGGCACGATCGCACTGACCTTCGACGACGGCCCGGACCCGAGGTGGACCCCCGAGATCCTCGACGTGCTACGACGGCACCGGGCGCACGCCACGTTCTTCGTCGTCGGCGCCCGGGTCAACGAGCACCCGGAACTGGTCCGGCGGATCCTCGCCGAGGGCCACGAGCTGGGATCGCACACGTTCACCCACGCGGACCTGGCGGCCCTGCCGGACTGGCGGCGCCAACTGGAACTCCAGCTCACCCGGAGCGCCGTCGCCGGGGCCACCGGGCGCTCCCCGATCCTCTTCCGGCCGCCGTACTCGTCCGGGGCGGGCAGCCTGACCGCGGACGACGCCGACGCGCTGCGGGCGGCGGCCCGGGCCGGCCACATCGCCGTACTCGCCGACCGGGACACCGTCGACTGGCGTCGCCCGGGTGTCGACCGCATCGTCGCCGCCGCTGAGGGCAGGTCGGCCGGGCAGCCAGGTCGGGGCCGGAAGCCGGTGCCGGACGAGCCGGGCGCGGTCGTGCTGCTGCACGACGGGGGCGGGGACCGGTCCCAGACCGTTGCCGCGCTCGACCGGCTGCTACCGGAGATGACGGACCTGGGCTACCGGTTCAGTACCGTGTCGGAAGGGCTCGGCACGCCCCGTTCGGAGCTCGTCGCCTCGACCGGCGACCGACTGCGCGGCACCGCCCTCCGGTACGCCCAGGCCGGCGCCGGCTGGTTGGCCACCGTGATGGGCTGGCTGCTCGCCGTGGCGCTGCTGCTCGGCCTGGCCCGGCTGGTGGTCCAGGTGGCCTGCGCGGAGGTGCACCGGCGGCGGACCCGTGCCCGGTCCCGGGCCAGGCCGGCTGGCCGGTTCTTCGCCCCGGTGACGGTGATCGTGCCCGCCTACAACGAGGCCGCCAACATCGGCGCGACGGTGTGGTCCCTGGTCAACAGCGACTACCCGGCGATCGAGGTGATCGTGGTCGACGACGGCTCCACCGACGGCACGGCCGAGGTCGTGGAGCGGATGCGCCTGCCCGGGGTACGGGTCGTCCGGCAGGCCAACGCCGGCAAGCCGGCCGCGCTGAACACCGGCATCCGGCACGCCCGGACCGAGTTGCTGGTGCTGGTGGACGGGGACACGGTGTTCCAGTCGGACACGGTGTACCGGCTCGTCCAGGGCTTCGCCGACCCCTCCGTCGGGGCGATCTCCGGCAACACCCGGGTGGCCAACCGGCGCCGGTTGCTCGGCCGCTGGCAGCACCTCGAGTACGTCATCGGGTTCAACCTCGACCGCCGGATGTACGACGTGCTGCGCTGCATGCCCACCATCCCGGGCGCGATCGGCGCCTTCCGTCGGGCGGCACTGCTGGACGCGGGCGGCGTACCCGGGGACACGCTGGCCGAGGACACCGACCTGACCATGGCCGTGCTACGCGCCGGCTGGCGGGTCCCGTACGAGGGGCGGGCCATCGCCTGGACCGAGGCGCCCGGTTCGCTGCGCCAGCTGTGGCGGCAGCGCTACCGCTGGTGCTACGGGACCATGCAGGCGATGTGGAAGCACCGGCACGCCCTGGTGGAGCGCGGTCCGGGCGGGCGGCTGGGGCGACGTGCCCTCCCGTACCTCGCGGTGTTCCAGGTGCTGCTGCCGCTGACCGGTTCGGCCGTCGACGCGTTCGCGCTCTACGGGCTCTTCTTCCTGCCGTGGAGCCATCTCGTGCTGGCCTGGCTCGGCCTGTTGCTGCTCCAGGCGGGGACCGCGGCGTACGCGCTGCGACTGGACGGTGAGCGGCTCGGTCCGCTCTGGAGTCTGCCGTTGCAGCAGCTCGTCTACCGGCAGTTGATGTACCTGGTGGTCGTCCAGTCGACGGTCACCGCGCTGCTCGGCAGCCGGCTGCGCTGGCACCGGATGGTCCGGACCGGCGAGGCGGCGGCACTGGTCGGTCCCGGCACCGCCGACCGCACACCGGCCTGGCCGGGGAACCCGAACGGCTACCGGTCGGGCCGGCGCGCGCCGGCCTCGCCGGGTTGAGAACCCACCCACCCACAACGGGCCAGGTGCGGTGGGGCGGCCCCCGGCCGGCGGATGCCCGCAGGCCGGGGGCTTCGCCCGAGGTGGCGGGGGCCCGGGTGCTCCGGGCGCCCCCGCCAGCTCTCGACGGGCGGTCAGTGCCGGTGGTTGCGGGCGTCCCCGTTGTCCTGGTCGGCGATGAAGGCGGCGATCCAGGACAGCGGCGAGTTCCAGTTGATGGTCAGCTCGTTCGTCGCCCAGGACTCGATGTCGTCGATGTAGCAGAACTGCGGCGCGCAGCCGCGCAGCTTCTGCTGGGCGACCGGGTCCTGGATGGCCGAGTTCGGGCCGCCGGAGAGGGTGCCCCGGGGCGGGTTGGGCAGGTCGGGGTTGAGCTGGCGGGCGTACCAGCGGCTGTGCTGGTTGCGGGAGGCCACCTCGCCGTAGCCGGTCACGTACGACTGGTTCAGGGCGTTGCGGCCGAAGATGTAGTCCATCGTCTCCAGCACCCCGTCCCGGTAGCGGTCCCTGCCGGTCAGGTCGAACGCGGTGGCCAGCACGATGGCGTTGTTGACGATCAGGTTGTTGGAGCCCCAGTCGAAGAGGTTGTCCGACGGGTTGTACGGGATGCCGTACGGGTGTGCCCGCAGCGTGGCCAGGTACCGGTCGGCGCCCTGGGCGACCGAGGCGCGTACCCGGGCCCGGTCCGGCAGCCTGTTCGGCACCGTTGCCAGTTGCAACCGGCCGAGCGCGGCGGTGTTGCCCCAGTCCATCCCCCGCTCCCGCCAGACGTCGCCGGTGTGGTGCGGGGAGCGGAGCACGAAGTCGCGGTACTCCTTCGCCCCGGTGGTCAGGTACAGCTCGGCGGCGGCCCAGTAGAACTCGTCGGTGACGTCGGCATCGTTGTACGCACCGCCGCCGTTGGCGTCGGCCGGGTCGGCGTACCGCTCGGGGTTGGCCAGGGCGGCGGCCCAGGCGGTCTTCGCGGCGGCCAGGTTCCGGGCGGCGAACCTCCGGTCGTACGGCCGGAAGACCCGCGCGGCCTGCGCGGCGGTGGCCGCCAGGTTGAGCGTGGCGGCGGTGGACGGCGGGTGCAGCTCCCGCCGCTTGTCGTCGAGGTGCGGCAGCAGCGGCAGCCCGGTCCACGAGTCGTCGTGGATCTTGTGGTGGGCCATCCCGGCCAGCGGCTTACCGGCCGGTACCTGCATGCTGAGCAGGAACTCCTGCTCCCACCGTGCCTCGTCGAGGATGTCCGGCACCCGGTTGCCGCTCTCCGGCAGGTGCAGGGTCCGGTCGCCGAGCCGCCACGGCTGACCGGTACCGGCCCGGATCGAGCGCTCGTACTCACTCATCAGCTGGTGCACCGAGATGCCGCCGTTGACCACGTACTTGCCGTGGTCCCCGGCGTCGTACCAGCCGCCGGAGACGTCCAGGGTGTAGTCGCAGACACCTGGCTGGCAGGGTACCGCCGTGTCACCCTGGTTCGGCGCGACCCCGACGTGTCCGGCCGGCCGGCCGTAGCCGGGGCGGAGCGCGTCGGAGATCTCGATGCCGCTGCGCTGGGTGTAGTAGAACTTCAACGCGTCGGTGCGGAGCCGCTCGTAGAAGCCGGCGCCGATGTCGAACGGCCGGCTGGTCTCGCCGTCGGCGGTCAGCGTGTAGCCGGTGCCGGGCCGGGTGAAGTGCCCGAAGTCGATGGTGTGCACGTTCTGCCCGGAGGAGCGGTCCAGGCCGCGCGGCGTCGTCCGGCCCTGCTTCACGAGCCGGCCGGCACCGTCGCGGAGCTGGTAGGGCAGCGGCCTGGTCGCCTCGGTGACCACCGTGGCGTTCTTCGGCCCCTTCGGCAGGTAGCCGACCTGGTTGACCCGGACTCTCGGTCCGGTGTCGGGGACGTATACGTCCGGCTCGGCGCCGCCGGTCAGCGAGACGTTGTCCAGGCAGACCGTCCACGGCTCGGCGCTGCCGCCGAGTTGGAAGACGACCTGTGCGTTCGGCAGGTCGACCGGGGAGGTGAAGGTGTAGCTGTACTCGTTGCCGGAGACGCTCAGCTCGGGGCTGGCCGACAGGTACTGGGTGTACGGGTCGACGGGCATCTGGACCAGCGCCCGGCCGACCCTGTTCGGGTTGGCCTGGCCGAAGAAGCGGAACTCGTACGACTCACCGGCGACCAGCGCGACGTTGTCCTGGCCGATGATCACGTCCCAGGGGTTGACCGTGTCGCCGGGGACGTCGGCGCAGAGCTGACCGGTGCTGGAGTCGAGGGTGAGGTTGGCAGTGCCCCACCAGGGGGCGTGACCGTTGTCGAAGGTGCCGTTGACGATCTGCTCCGGCGCATCCTCGGCAGCGGAGGCGGCGACGGGCGTGGTCAGCACGGTGGCGGCCAGGGCCGCGACGGTGGCGACGGCGAGTGGAACGGTGTGCGGCGAGCGGGGTCTGAGCACGTCATTCCTTCCGGTGGGCGCGGTGACCGGTTGGCCGGCACCGCCGGGCAGGGGTGGTACGACGTGAACCGAGATCTATGGAAGCGCTCCCAGTCCGGGAATACCGGGAGATTGACATCGACTTTCCGGCATGTCAACAGGCCGCCGGAGAGCCCGGTGCCGGATGACGGCGATAAATCCCGCCGAAGCGGGACAGCCCGACCTCGGCAACCCCGCACGACCGACCGATCGGCCGACCGGGTGCCCCGCCCGACCGACACCCGCTCGACCCGACACCCGACCGACACGGCGCCATCCCGGCCAGGCGCCGTCCCGGCCAGGCGGGGCGCGCCCCTGGCCCTGGCGGCGACCGGACCAGCATCGATGCCCCGCCGCAACCCCACGAATCCTTACCATAACTTTCCGTAGTCACGGGAGATCCGAGGCGAGTGAAACTCCTGGTCTTGGCGAATTCGGCCAGCCCGGCGTCGGAGACTTCCGCCACCGACCGTAATTCGACACCGCAATTTCCACCCGGCGCCGCCGCCGGCGATTCCACATTGACATGCCGAGGTGCCCAACGACGGCCCCGCAACCGGATATCCGGCACCGCGCCCCCGCTCGACGGGTAAGACCTCCGTTAATATGGCCTAATGGCGATATCCCGACGGCCCGACGTTCTGGTTATCGGCGCGGGCGTCATCGGACTGTCCACCGCGGTCCGGCTCGCCGAGGCGGGACTCTCGGTCCAGATCCTGGCCGCCCGGCCCCCGCGGGAGACCACCTCCGCGTCCGCCGGTGCGAGTTGGGGGCCCTACGAGCTGACCGACGAGCGCGTCGTGCACTGGAGCGAACAGACCCGACTGACTCTGGAGAAGATCGCCGAGGACCCGTCGTCCGGGGTACGGCTCGTCCGTGGTCTGGAGGTGGCACCCTTTCCGCTTGAGCCGCCGGCCTGCGTGCGCAACCTGAACGACTTCGAACTCTGCCCCGCCGACCAACTGCCGCCCGGCTACGTCAGCGGCTGGCGTTACACCAGTCCACTGGTGGACATGCCCCGGTACCTCGAACATCTCACCCGACGCCTGGTCGGCTACGGCGTCGAAATGGAAATCGCCGCGGTCAACTCATTCAAGGAACTCACCGGCAGAGCCGCCGTGCTCGTGAATTGCACCGGCCTCGGCGCCCGCCATCTGGTCCCCGACGATCAGGTCTATCCCACCAGGGGACAACTGGTGGTCGTGGACAATCCGGGAATAGAGACGTTCTTCCAGGACTGGGCCGAACACGAGGACATGACCTACATCCTGCCGCACGGCAGTCACGTCGTACTCGGCGGCAGCGCGACCCCCGGCTCGGACAGTCTCACACCCGACCCGGTCAGGGCGGCGGCAATCGTCGAACGCTGCTCGGCTGTCGAACCGTCCCTCCGGCACGCCCGGATCCGGCAGATCCTGGTCGGGCTACGGCCGAGCCGGCCGAGCGTACGGATAGAACGTGACCTCGTCGACGGGAACGTTCTCATCCACAACTACGGCCACGGTGGATCCGGGCTCGCCCTTTCCTGGGGTTGCGCCGACGAGGTGCTGTCACTGAGCGAGCTGACCTGATCAGGCGGGCCCGCCCCAAGGCGACCCGCTTCCCGCCGGTACCGGCCGGAGAGCGCACCGCGACACCACCGGCCGGAGATCCGACCGCAGAACGGCAGATGTCCGACTGACAGGCGCCGCCCGCTGTCGCATCATCCCGACAGGACAAACCGGCGGTATCCGTCTCCGGTAGGCCGGCCACGGAAAGGCAAGAAAAATGAACATGATCCACAAGTACGGCAAGGCCCTCGCCGCCGTCGCCGGGGCGGCACTCACGGTCGCCTACGGCGCCGTCTCCGGAGACCAGCGCATCGAGCCGGACGAGGCGGTGCAGATCGCCATCGCCGCCGCCACCGCCGTCGGCGTCTACCTGGTGCCACTGACTCCGCAGTACCGGTGGGCCAAGACCGCCGTCGCCGTGCTGTTGAGCGTGCTCCAGGTGCTGGCCACGGTGATCCTCGGTGGACTCGACTCGAACGAGTGGATCGCGCTGCTGCTGGCCGCGTTGACCGTGCTCGGCGTCGGCGCCGCACCGGCGGTCTCCAGCAACGGAACCAGCAACGCGGCACCCCGCCAGCCCACCAGCACCACCAGCCAGCCGGCCTGACCGCACGACCTCGCCGCCGGGCGCGGCCCGTCCTGGACCGGGCGGGCCCGCCGCCCGGCGAAACCGCACGTCCGGCTCCCCCGGCCGAGCCGCCTCGCCGGGGAGCTCACCGGTTCAGGCGGGCGACCAGGAACGCCAGGGCCTCCCGAGCCGCCCAGGCACGAACCTCGGCTCGGCTGCCCGCCGGGCCGCGCAGGGTCAGGTGATCAGCGCCGGCCCGGTCCGCGATCCCGATGTGCAGGGTGCCGACCGGATGGCCGTCCTGCTCGGTCGGCCCCGCGACGCCGGTGGTGGAGATGCCGATCGAGGCGGCGAAGATGTCCCGCACCCCCACCGCCATCTCGATCGCGGTCTGCCAACTCACCGGGCCGTGCGCGGCCAACGTCGCGGCACGCACGTGCAGCACCTTCTCCTTCGCCTCGGTGGCGTAGGAGATGATTCCGCCCCGGTAGTAGCCGGACGCCCCGGAAACGGAGGTGACCAGATTGCCGACCAGGCCACCGGTAAGTGATTCGGCGGTGGCCAGCGACAAGCCCCGCCCCGACAGGAGTGGGCCGATCTCTTCCTCGTGACGCAATTGTCCTCCCTTCTCCCCGCTTCGATTCCTCGGCGGTCACGTGGTGTGATCGAACAGGCTTCGGCCGTTGACCTCGATGAGCTTGATCGCCTCGTCGATGTCCCGATAGGAGTACATCCTGATCCGGGGGATCTCCGGATGGGTCGACCGTGCCGCGCCTCTCAGTACGAACGGCAGCTCGACGTCCGTACGCCCCAGATAGACGGATGACTTACTCATGGCCAGCGCGATCCCGGCCTCCACCCATACGCTCGACACTCTCTGCTCCGGCACCACCATCAGGAAGAATCGGCTGCGCCGCAGCGCCCGGAGGTCGTTGCGCAACGCCACGTCCTCGGCCTCGAACTCGCTCGCGGTCGGCCGGTTCCGCCCGGCGTAGTAACACCGGTAGTTGCACCGTTCCTCTATCTTGCGGACGAGTTTGAGCAGGCCGTCGCGGTGCGCGGTGTAGTTGGCCTCGTCCAACGACGACATCGGAGAGGAGAGGAAGACGTCGAACTCGTACTCGATGCCCGGATCCGTGGCCGTGGCCGTGGCCGGAGCGGGGCCGGCCGGTGCCGCCTCGCTCGGAAGCGCCGCCTTGGTCGCGAGCAGGGCCTGCGGACGAAGCACCGCGACGACGAGCACCCCCGTCGTCAGGAGCAGCACCGCGACCAGCGATATCATGGTGATTCGATCGGCATCGGCGACCTGTCCGGCCGTCCGTAACAACACGGCCTGGACGACCAGTAGGGCAACGGTGAGAAACCCGAGAACGGTACGAACGCGGAAGATCGATTTCATGTCGATTGGTGCACCGCCTCTCGCGGACCGCCCGACATCCATGATCGAATGAAAATGATCCGGTGGGGGCGCCTTGACGTAGCACAGACCTGATCGTGGATTGGAAGCGTAGTCCACGCGATCAGTGGTCGCTATGGCCGGTCGCGGCGATGATGTGTCGGCTACCCGTCAACTGTGTGCACAGTGGAGAATTTGGTTCCGGAAGGCAATGGGAGCTGGCCATGGTCCCCGGTTTCCCCGCCGGGGACCTCCCTGTTCCGCCCGGGCGTGGCCTATTTCCAGCGAAAATGCACGAAAAGGCGGCCGAAGTTCTTGGAATCCTTCTCGACCCGGTGGTATAGCTGCTTGATCTCCTTCTGGTCGAGGAACCGCAGCACCCGCTTCTTCAGCTGCCCCGACCCCTTGCCCGGAATGATCTCGACCATGGTCGCCTTCTTGGCCACCGCCTCGTCCATGATCCCACGCAGCGCCCGGTCGATGTCGTGGCCACGGTTGAAGATGTCGTGCAGGTCCAGCTTGAGCTTCATCGGTGGGTCACCGGCCGCGCAGCGTCCATGACATCCGATCGTAGGCGGAGCCGCCGGGGAGCGGTCACCGTCGACCGCCGACCCGGTTCTCGACGCGCTCCAGTGCGATCCGGTAGTCGTCGTTCTCCGCGTACATCGCGGCGGCGATCCGGAGGTGGCGGAGAGCCTCCTCCGGTCGGCCGTCCCGCTCCAGGGTGCGGCCCAGCACATGGTGCGCGTAGTGGTCGCTCGGGTCGCGCTGCACCAGTGTGCGCAGCTGCTCCTCGGCTCGACCCAGCTGAGCCGTCTGGAAGTACGCGCGGGCGAGCAACTGCCGTACGGAGGCGTTGTCGGGCTCGGCCTCGACGATGGGCTCCAGCAACCTGACAGCTCCGGACGGGTCCCCGGTCTCGAAGTACAGGGTCGCCCGCCGGTACTCGGCGAGAAGATCCACTAGACCCACCTCCTCGTATCGCGACTACTTCCCTCGACGCTGGCACAACACCGCCAGTACCGCGACTGTTCCGGGCGACGAGATCACGACGGAAACCGGCGGGCCCGGAGCACCCGGCCGAGCGGTAACGCGTCGACCACCCGGCGGTCGGCCGGCACCGCCGACCCGGACACCAGGGGCGCTAGCGCGGATAACGCCTCTGGTGTCAGGGCCGCCGGGAGCCCATTTCCCAGGCGCGTACGCCGCCGAGGATGCCGGCGCTGTTCGGCACCACCACCACGTCGTCACCCATCCGGGCGACCTGCTCCGGCCGGACCAGCCGGGAGTTGCCGCCACCCAGGTAGAGCCGGTCCCAGAGGAAGACCGGGCGGAGCCCGTCCACCACCCCCCGGACCCGGCGCGACCAGAACGCGTCGCCGAGCCGGCGCCGCTCGTGCTCGCCGATGTAGGTGTCGTAGCTCATCCTCCACCGGACCGGCGCCTGCGACAGTTCCAGGTGCGGGGCGAGCCGTCCGCCGTCGAAGAGCGCGCAGCCCAGCCCGGTGCCGAGGGTGAGTACCAGCTCCAGGCCGGTCCCGGCGACCACCCCGGCGCCGTGCACCTCGGCGTCGTTGAGCACCAGTGTCGGCAGCCCGAACGCGTCGGTGAGCGCGCTGCGGACGTCGAAGCCGGACCACTCGGCGACCAACTCCGGATCCGGTCTGGTGCGCGGCCCGGCCCGGGTGACGTAGTGCGGGGTGGCCACCACGACGCCGTGCCGCAGCATCCCGGGCATCCCGACGGTGACCCGGTCGGCCGTCGGCAGCCGGCCGCCGAGATCCAGCAGCGTCTTGACGAAGAGCGCGGTCGGCAACGGGTACGGGGTCGGCACCCGCAGCGGCCGGGTACGCATCGTGCCGGCGTCGTCGAGCACGGACGCCTTGATCCCGCCACCGCCGCAGTCGATCGCCAACGTGGTCATCACAGGAATCAGTCTGCTACTCCGGCGCCGGGTCGCGGCCGGGCGGGCGGATAGCATCTGAGGTCTCATGAGCGCCACACTGAACCTTTTTCAACCTGAACCACGCGGCGCTCACACACCGCGTCCGACCTTGCGCTCCGACGGACCGCAAGGGGAGGTTGAAAAAGGTTCACTGATCGCCGAGGATCCCACCGACCCGTCGAGCCCGGTTTCTGCCGCCGTACGGCTGGGCAAGAACTACGCCATGCTCAGATGGGAGTACGCACTGTTGGTGCGGCGGCGCCAGCCCCGGTTGGACGACACCGGCTGGGAACTCGCCTACACCTGGTATGGCCCGGATGGTGCCGTGCTCGACGTCTCTCCGTACGGGGACACCGCGCTCGCCCACCTCAACCGGGCCGGAGCCCAGGGCTGGGAACTGGTCTCGGTGACCGAGGACGGCAACATGAAGGGGAGTGCGGAACTGCACCGGTACCACCTGAAACGAGTACTCCGGACGGCGACGCCCCGGCCGAGGCTGCGCAGCCTGGGGCGGGCCGGCCGGCGCGCCGGCACCGGCTGACGGCGGCGGGCCGGGGTGGTGTGGGCGGGTCGGAGTGGGCGGTGCGGCGAGTCGCCAATCGGCGGAAAGCGACCAACTCCACCGACCCGCCGGGGCGAGGCGTAGACCGGAGCATTCCGGGTAGCCCCGGCCGGGAGGTGGTGATGGTCGCGCAACTGCACAGGGCGCCCTCCGGGGAACGGTTGCGGGCGATCGACGAGTTCCTCGGCACGGCGTACGCCGACCTCGTCACGCACGACGACCGGCTGCGCGGCACGGCGGTGGAGGTACGGTTCGACCGCGGTGTCGCCCACCTGACCGGCGAGGCTGCCCACCGGGACGAACTGGCGCTGGTCCGGCGACTCGTCGGCCGGCTCGACGGCGTACTGGCCGTCTGGTCCCGGGTACGGGTGGCCGGGCGGGACCCGGTGGTGATGGATCTCGGCTGCGGCGCCGCCAAGCAGTACCCGGGCAACCTCGGCCTCGACCTGCGGGTGGCCCCGGGAGTGGACGCCCAGGCGGACCTCTCCGGCCCGCTGCCGCTGGCCGGCGACTCGGTCGACGTGATCTTCACGGTGCACATCCTGGAGCACCTGATCGACTTCCTGACCCTGGTCGACGAGTGCCACCGGGTGCTCCGGCCCGGCGGCGTACTGCACGTGATGAGCCCCTGGTGGGGACATGTCAACGCGGTCGCCGACCCGACTCATGTACGCCTGCTGGACGTACAGACGATCAAGCACATCTGCCATCGCCATCCCGGTGCGCCCCGGTGGTACCCGCTGCACGCCGGCTGCGACGGTGCGTCGATCTTCGCCGACCTCACCCCGCTGGGCCCGGACGACCCCGGCCCGGAACCCAGCCACCTGGCCCGGTTCTTCGACTGAGACCTCACGACTCGCCGACCCGGAATCCGGTTATCCCCCCCGGTGGGAAGGCATGCGGCGGAGTCCGGCGGGAATGCAGCCGGGTCGAATCGGGCGGAGTAGTCGGGGAGGGCCGGTAGATGCGTGCCGTCATGTCTGAGTCGTTTGGGGCGATGCCGCAGGTCCGGGAAATGCCGGAGCCGACGCCCGGCGACGGCGAGGTGAAGATCGAGGTACAGAGCTCGTCCCTGAACGGCTTCGACGCGAAACTCGCCGGTGGGTTCCTGGACGGCGAGGTCGAGCACCAGTTCCCGGTGGTGCTCGGCCGGGACTTCGCCGGCATCGTCACGGAGGTCGGGCCGGGGGTCAGCGGGTTCATGCCCGGCGAGAAGGTCTTCGGCGTGGTGACCAAGCCCGGGCTCGGCGACGGGTCGTTCGGCGAGTACGTCGTCGTACCGGAGGACATCGGCCTCGCGCCGCTGCCGGCCGGGCTCGACTACCGCTCCGCGGGCGTACTCGGTCTGGCCGGCGTCGCCGCGCTGGCCAGCGTCGACGCGGTCGCCCCGGCACACGGCGAGACGCTGCTGATCTCCGGAGCCACCGGTGGGGTCGGGCACTACGCCGTCCAGCTCGCCGCCGCGCGCGGCGCGACCGTGATCGCCACCGCCGAGTCCGGGCCGGCCGCCGACCTGCTGCACGAACTCGGCGCCGCGCACACCGTCGACTACCGGGGCGACCTGGCCGCACAGGTCCGGCAGCTCGCCCCGGACGGGGTGGACAGCGCCGTGCACCTCGCCGGCGATCCGGAGCTGATCGCCGACCTGGTCACTCCCGGCGGCCGGTTCTCCTCCACCCTGGGGGTGGACTCCGAGCAGCTCGGCGACCGTGCGCTGAACGTCACGGCGGTCGAGGCGATCCCGGACCGGATCGTGCTCGACCACATCGCCACCGAGGCCGCCGCCGACCGGCTGCGCCCGTCGATCGCCCGCACCTACCTGCTGGACGAGGTACCGCAGGCGTTCGCCGATTTCACCAACAGCGGTATCGTCGGCAAGCTCGCCGTGGCGATCGGTTCGGCCGGGTAACACCGGTGCGGCGTGGCAGCCGCTGCCGTCGAGATCCCGTGTGTGGCCCGTCGAGCATCACGTCACCGCCGCGTCGGCGCCGGTGGTCAGCCGTCACCGTGCACGGCGCGGGCGGCCAGGAGTTCGGGTGCCAGGACCACCACCGCGCCCGGCTCGACCCGGAGCAGCCCGGCCTCGGCGAGGGTCCGCAGCGCCCGGTTGACCGACACCCTGGTCATCCCGATCGACTCCGCCAGCCCCTGCTGCGCCCCGGGCAGCGGCACCCGGCGCCCGCTCCGGCCGGCCGCGGCGACCAGCCAGGCCGCCACCCGGGTCCCGGCATCGGCGTACGAGGTGCGTACCAGCTCCGCCTGCCGGTGGCGCAGCCGTTGGGCCAGGTGCCTGAGTACGTGCCGCCGCACCGCCGGTACGTCGTCGATCAGCCGGAGCAGTTCGCCGGCCGGTACCAGTCGGTAGCGCAGTACCGTGGCGGCCAGCCAGGTAGCGGTGTAACCGCCGCCGTCCAGTACTGCGCTCTTGTCGACCGCGCACGGGCCGGCGAAGTCACCGAGCCGCAGCCGCTTTCCGTCGGCGGTGTCGTGCACCCCGGTCAGGATGCCCGCCTGCACCACGATCACGTGCTCGGCGGGCTGACCGCGTACCGCCAGCACCGCGCCGGGGCGGGCGGCCCGGAGCACCGAGCGGTCGAGTAGCCGGCGCAGCCGCACCGGCCCGAGGGCGGCGAAGACGGGTACGGCGGCCAGCCCGCGCAGGTCCGTCGGTTCCATCTGACGAATTGTTCCCGACCAACCGGGACTGCGGCCCGCCGAAACGGCCCGATCGGCTGTATACCCGGTTACAGCGACGGCTCGGCGGGGGTACGTATGGTCCTGCACATGATCGTTGTGGAACTGCACTTCACCGGCGACCCCGCCGCCCGGCTGGCCGCCCGGCCGGCCCACCGGGAACTGCTGGCCCGGCTGCACGCCGACGGCGACCTCGTGGCGGCCGGGCCCTGGGCGGACGACTCGGGCGCGCTGCTGCTCTTCGACGCGGACGAAGCGGCGGTGCGGCAGACTCTCGGCGCCGACCCCTACTACCGGACGCCCGGGGTCGAGGTGGTCACGTTGCGGCACTGGGCACCGGCGGTCGGCGGCCTGGCGCCGTGACCCGACCGCGCCGTCCGACGCCGGGGTCGGTGGCCCGAGCGGAACCGGAGCGCGGGTCCGCTACCGGTGGGGTTGCGGTCGGCGGGACAGCGCCGCCTGCACGGCCCAGTTGAGCGCGTAGTCGGCGACCTCCTCCCAGCCGGGCTGCCCCAGGATGTAGTGCGATCGACCCGGGAACTCCTTGTAGCCGGTGACCGCGGTCGACTTCCGGTACTGTCCGGCGGTCGCCTTCGTCACCGAGGGTGGCGCCACGTGGTCGGCGCCGCCGGCGATCAGCAGCAGTGGCGCCCGCCGCTCGTTGCCGAAGTCCACCCGCAGCGCGGTCCGGGGGTTCAGGTTCGCCAGCGCCGACTCGAAGAGCACGTGCCCGGCGGCCGGTACGTGGTGGCGCTGGTACGCCTGCTCCGCCTCGTCCCGGGACATGGTGTTGGCGAAGGCGTAGTGGAACTCGTCCAGACTCAGCGGTACGGCCCGGTGCCGGTTCGCCGGGTTCCGCAGTACCGGCAGGCTGGCCTTGAGCGAGGAGAGCGGCATCCGGACGACTCCCTTGACCGCCGCCGAGTCGATCGCGACTCCGGCCGCGCCCAGCCCGCGGTCCAGCAGCATCTGGGCGAACGCGCCGCCGAACGAGTGTCCCATGATGATCGGCGGGCTGGGCAGTTCACGGATGATCCGCTCGTGGTGGTCGACGATCTGGTCCGAGGTCAGCCCGGCGATCGCGGCCGGGTCGCGGCGCAATGCCTCGACGTCGGAGTCCATGCCGGGCCAGGCTGGCGTCAGCACCTGGAACCCGGCATCCCGGTACCGGTCGGCCCAGTGCTCCCAACTCCGGGAGGTCATCCAGAGGCCGTGGATCAACACGATGGCGTCGGGTCGGCTGGGTTCATCGGGTAGCAGGGGCATGATGTCCTCTTCCAGGCTCGCTCTCGCCGCGCTGGCGTCCTGGGATACCCCTCACCGGCCGCCGCAACCCCGGCCGTACGCCCCGGCCGAGCGGGGCGTACGGCCGTCGGGCCGCCGGCTACCGGTCGAGTCGCCGGTACAGCCGCACCGAGAGCGGTAGGAAGATCGCGGTCAGCAGGATCGGCCAGCCCAGCGCCAGTGGCACGGCGTAGCGGTCGAGCCGGGAGCTCTCCCCCCAGCCGGGGTTCTCGAAGAGCTCCCGGGTGGCGGAGACCGTCGCGGAGAGCGGGTTCAACTCGGCCACGACGCCCAGCCAGCCCGGCATGGTGTCGGGGGCGACCAGAGCGTTGGAGAGGAAGAGTACCGGCCAGACCAGCACCTGCAACGCGACCAGCGCCTCCGGGTTACGCAGCAGCAGGCCGAGGTAGATACCCACCCAGAGCACCGCGAACCGCAGCAGCAGGAGCAGCCCGAACGCGGCCAGCGCGGCACCGACGCCGCCGTGCCACCGCCAGCCGACCGCCAGTCCGCAGCCGACCATCACCGCCAGGCCGAGCGCGGCGTGCAGCAGGTCGGCGACGCTGCGGCCGACCACCACCGCCGAGCCGGCCATCGGCATCGCCCGAAACCGGTCGGTGATTCCCCGGGCGGCGTCGGTGGCGACCGCGGCGTAGGTGGCCTCGATGCCGAAGAGCATGGTCATCGCGTACATCCCGGGCATCAGGAACTCCCGGTAGCCGCCACCGCCGGGCACCGCCATCCCGCCGCCGAACAGGTAGCCGAACATCAGTACCACCATGATCGGAAACAGCAGCCCGAGGACGACCTGCACCGGTTGACGGACCCAGTGCGCCAGGTCCCGGCGGGTGATCGTCCAACTGTCCGCGAGTACCCAGCGCAGCCGCTGCGCGGCGTGTCGCGGCGGGGACGGAAATGTCATGGTCGTCGTCGTGGTCACCGTGCCACCTCCCGGTTCTCCTCGTCGGCCAGGTCGCCGGTCGGGCCGGCCGGCCCGCCCCGACCACCGGCGCGGGCTTCGCCGCCGGTGCCATCGGTGAGGTGCAGGAACACCTCGTCCAGGGTCGGTCGGCGCAGCGCGATGTCCTCGGCCGCGATGTCCCGCTCGTCGAGCCCGCGCACCAGCGCGCCGAGTGCGCCGATCCGGTCCCGCACCGGGGCGCTGATCCGCCGGTCGTCGTCGTCCCGGTTGACCGGCCCGTCGGCGATCCGGCCGAGCAGTTCCGCCGCCTCCGGCAGGTCGGCGAGGCGGTGCAGCACGATGTCGATCCGGTCGCCGCCGAGCCGGCTCTTCAGTTCGTCCGGCGTACCGTCGGCGACGATCCGGCCGGCGTCGACCACCGAGATCCGGTCGGCGAGTTGGTCGGCCTCGTCGAGGTACTGGGTGGTGAGCAGCACCGTCGTGCCGGCGCCGGCCAGGTCGCGTACCGCCGCCCACATCTCGTTGCGCCCGCGCGGGTCGAGCCCGGTGGTCGGTTCGTCGAGGAAGAGCACCTCCGGGGCCAGGATCAGCCCGGCGGCCAGGTCGAGCCGGCGTCGCATCCCGCCCGAGTACCGGCCGACGGGCCTGTCCCCGCTGTCGGCCAGGCCGAACCGGTCCAGCAGTTCGTCCGCCCGGCGGTCGGCGACCGCACCGGGTAGGTGGTAGAGCCGCCCGAACATCGCCAGGTTCTGCCGGCCGGAGAGCACCTCGTCCACGGCCGCGTGCTGCCCGACCAGCCCGATCCGGTAGCGGACCAGGTCGGGCCGGCGGGCCACGTCCTGGCCGGCCACCTCGGCCCGACCGGCGTCGAACCGGAGCAGGGTGGTCAGGATGCGTACCAGCGTGGTCTTGCCGGCGCCGTTCGGCCCGAGCAGGCCGTGCACGGTGCCGGCCGGGACGTGCAGGTCGAGCCCGTCCAGGGCGAACCGCTCGCCGTACCGCTTGCGCAGCCCCTCGGCCCGGATCGCCGGTGTGTTGTCGTGCATGACCACCCCAAATCATGTACACCGTACAGAGTCAGGCGGCAACTATAGCGTACGCCGTAAAGAATTCAAGTCCGGGAGAATGACGAGGTGACGACGGAGTACAGCGGCAGTGGCGACCCGAAGCGAAGCATGGAGCTGCTCTGGGGCGTACCGGACCGACCCCGGCGGGGACCGAAACCCAAGCTCACGGTGGACCGGATAGTCCGGGCGGCCATCGGGATCGCCGACCGCGAGGGGCTGGCCGGCCTCTCCATGCGGCGGGTCGCCGACGAACTCGGGGTCACCGCGATGTCCCTCTACACCTACGTGCCGGGCAAGGCCGAGCTGCTCGACGTGATGCTCGACACCGTCCATGCCCGGGCCGCCGACCCGGACGACGACCGGGGCGACTGGCGGAGCCGGCTCGAACGGCTGGCCCGGGAGAACTGGGACCGCTACCGCCGGCACCCCTGGCTGCTCCAGGTCGCGACCAGCCTTCCGGTGCTCGGCCCCAACTCGATGGCCAAGTACGACCGCGAACTCAGCGCCGTCGCCGGACTCGGCCTGACCGACATCGAGATGGACCTCCTGGTCGGCATGCTCGCCGACTACGTGCACGGCGCGGTACGCGGCGCCGTGGAGGCCGCCCAGGTGCGGCAGCGCACCGGAATGACCGTCCAGGAGTGGTGGGAGCGCTTCGCACCCCTGCTGGAGCAGGTCTTCGATCCCGAGCGCTACCCGATGGCGGCCCGGGTCGGCGCGGCGGCCGGCGCCGAGCACAACGCCCCGGCCGACCCGGCCCGTTCGTTCGAGTTCGGGCTGCAACGGGTGCTGGACGGGATCGAGGCGTTCGTCCGGGCCCGGACCGCCCGGTAGGGGCGCGCAGGGGTCGACCGAAACCCCTGCCGGGTCGCAGGCACGCCGTTGCCCACCTAGCCGGTACTGGATATATTTACCTTCGTCATCACATGGGAGCGTTCCCACGCTGCCCTGTACCCGGAGCACAGACGGGGTGAGGTCGGCGCACATGAGCACGATCCGGCTGCTCGTGGCCAACGGCTGCAGCTTCGCCCGGGGCGCCGAACTGGCCGAGCCGGAGCGGGAGGCCTGGCCTGCCCTGCTCGGCCGGGAACTCGGCATCGGCGTGGTCAACCTGGCCTGCGACGGCGGCTCCAACCGGCGAGCCGTCCGCACCACCGTGCAGCACCTGGAGTCGATCCGGGCGGCGCACGGCGTCGGGTACGACCAGATCCTCTTCGTCAACATGTGGACCGCGCTGAGCCGCAACGAGTACTACGACAGCGGGATCGAGGACGGTCCGGTCCGACCCGACCTCGGGGTACGACCGGCGCTCCCCGGCGAACTGCACTGGCAGCGGGTGGCCGACTGGAAGGCCGCCGAGGGGGACCGGCCGTCGAAGGCGTACCTCCGGCACCTGTTCAACACCACCGGCGAGACCGTCAACTTCTTCGTCGACTGGCTGCTGCTGGAGCACCACCTCACCGGTCTCGGCGTGCCGAGCCGGTACGCGTTCGCCTGGGAGATCCTGCCCGACCCGATCCCGGCCGAGGCGGTACCGGTGATGCGCGCCCTCCGCGCCGACCTGGTCTTCGGAACACTGCCACCCCGCCCCGAGCAGACCTTCCGGGAGATGGTCTTCGGCCGGGTGCCGTTCGGCGACTGGGACCATCCGCTCCGGGAGGGACACCAGCGGTTCGCCGCCGCGATGTCGCGCTGGCTCGGCGGGGACGAACGGTTGCGCTTCCCGGCGACCGGACGGGCCGGGCGATGACCGTACCCGGGCTGGTGTCGGTGATCATGCCGACCCGCAACGGCGCCGCGACGATCGGCGCGCAACTGGCGGCGCTGACCCGGCAGACCTACCCCGGACGCTGGGAACTCGTCGTGGTCGACAACGGCTCCACCGACGGTACGCCGGAACTGGTCGCCGCCTTCGCCAGCCGGCTGCCCGGGCTCCGGCTGCACAAGGCGGTCGACCGGGCCGGCACCAGCTACGCCCGCAACGAGGGCTGCCGGGTGAGCCGGGGAGAACTGCTGCTCTTCTGCGACCAGGACGACGTGGTCGCGCCCGGCTGGGTGGCCGAGATGGTACGCGGACTCGCCGAGTTTCCCGCCGTCGGCGGACACGTCGAACGCCGGCTGCTCAACGACGAGGTGTCCCTCGCCACCCGGCCCGAGAAGCCGGCCGGCTCGCTCCAGGAGGGATTCGACTTCCTCCCCTACGCGCTCGGCGCCAACTGCGGGGTGCGCCGGACCGTCTTCGAGGAACTCGGCGGCTTCGACCCCGCCTACCGGTACGGCTCGGACGAGGTGAGCTTCTTCTGGCGGGCGCAGCTCGCCGGGTACCCGGTCGGGGCGCTGCCGGAAGCGGTGGTGCACTACCGGCTGCGTCGCCGGCTCCGGGAGATGGCCCGGCAGTACTACTCGTACGGCCTCAGCCACCCCCGGCTGTACCGGGACTTCGCCGCCGCCGGGCTACCCCGCTCGGTCCGGCCGGCCGCCCGGGAGTGGCGCTGGCTGCTGCGCCACCTGCCCGACCTGCTCCGGTCCCGGCGGGCCCGGGCCGTCTGGGTGACCCGGTGCGCGATGCGCTGCGGCCGGATCGTCGGCAGCCTGCGCCACCGGGTCGTCTTCCCTTAGCCCGGCCGGCCCGGCGTCGTCCCGGGCCGGACCGCCGTCCGCACCGGTCGACCGGCCGTCCGACACCGCCGGCCAGTCGTCGTCGGCCGGATAGCGCACCCCGGTCCGGGCCCGTACGGCGTCCAGGATCCGCAGCACCGCCACGGTGTCGGCCAGGGTGGCGAGCGGGCTCTCGGTCAACCCGGCCCGCAGGCAGCGCATCACCTCGACCGCCTCGTGCACGAACCCCTCCCCCTGGTACGGCACCTCGACGGCCCGCGGCTCGCCGTCCCCCTGCCGCAGGGTCAGCCGGGCGGGCCGGAAGAAGCCCCGGTCCAGCTCGATCCGGCCGCCGCTGCCGCAGACCGTGGCCGTCCACGGCGTGTCGGCGACGATCGAACAGGAGAGGCTGGCCAGCGCCCCGTCCGGGTAGCCCAGCACCAGCGCGGTGGTCTCGTCGACGCCGTGTCGGCTCAGCGTGGCGAGCCCGGTGACCGAGTCCGGCGCCCCGAGCAGCAGGTGGGCCAGGGTCACCGGATAGACGCCGAGGTCCAGCAGGGCGCCACCGCCGAGCGTCGGGTCCCGCAGCCGGTGGCCGGGGTCGACCGGCCCCACCAGGCCGAAGTCCGCCTGGACCAGCCGGGGTACCCCGACCGCACCGTCCCGGACCAGGGTGACCAGCCGGCGGATCGCCGGTACGCAGCGCATCCACATCGCCTCCATCAGGAAGAGGCCGGCGGATCGGGCCCGGGTGACCAGGTCGACGGCCTGCCCGGCGTTGAGCGTGAACGGCTTCTCGCAGAGCACCGCCCGGCCCGCGTCCAGGCAGAGCGCGCTGGCCGCGTGGTGGCTGGCGTGCGGCGTCGCCACGTAGACGACGTCGACCCGATCGTCGGCGGCGAGCCCGGCCCAACTGCCGTACCCGCGCGGGACCGCGTACCGGGTGGCGAACCGCTCGGCCGCCTCCCCGGTACGCGAACCGACCGCGACCACCTCGGCGTCCGGCAGCCGCCGCAGGTCCTCGACGAACCGGCCGGCCATCCAGCCGGTGCCGAGCACACCCCACCGGACCGGCCGGGCGGTCGCCTCCGGGGCGTTCCAGGCGGCGGTCGTCGGCGAGCCGGCGCTCACCGACCGGACCCCGCCGCACCGGCCAGCGCCGCGCCGGTCACGAGTTCCCCGGCCGCCTCCGCCGCCGCGTGCCGGCAGGCGAGGTCGTCGCGGAGCGCCAGGCAGTCGCGTACGTAGTCGCCGGCCCGGGCGATCGGCGGATGCGGATCACCGTCCCCGCAGTACTCGACACAGATCGCCGGTACGCCGAGCGAGTCCGCCTTGGTGATCCAGGCGTAGTTGTCCAGCACGCCGTCGGCGGTGTCCACGTTGAAGTCCGCCCGCCCGCCACGCGGGTGCAGGTTCTTCAGGTGGAAGTAGCCGAGCCGGCCGGCGAGCTGGTCGAGCACGGCGGGATCCCGGTCGGCCAGGCTGACCACGTAGGCGTTGCCGGGGTCCGCCGTGGCGACCACGGCCGGATGGTCCACCATCGCCAGCAGCTTCGCGGTACCGGCCACCGTGTCGTGCACCGAGCCGGGATAGACCTCCACCCCCACCCGTACGCCGTGCCGGGCCGCGTAGTCGCCGAGCCGGCGGTAACCCTCGGCGGCCCGCTCGTAGTGCACCTCCCGGGCCAGGGCACTGCCGTTGACCCGCCAGTCGTCCGGATCCCGTTCCAAGGTCCCGGACCAGCCGTTGACCAGTTCGATCCCCTGCCGGGCGGCGGCGGCGACGGTGCGCTCGGCCAGGGCCAGCGAGGCGGCCCGGGTCGCCGGGTCGTCGCCGACGAAATCTCCGGTGTAGCCGACACAGTGCACACCCACCCCGTAGTGCCGGCCGAGCGCCACCGCGTCCGCGACCTCGGTCTCGACCCGGGCCGGGTCGAAGTGGAAGTGGACCAGCTCGATGCCGTCCCAGCCGTACCGCGCGGCGACCGCGAAGACGTGCCGCAGGGGGTAGCGGCGGAAGGTGTAGCTGTGCAGGACGAGCTTCATGGGTTCTGCCCTCCGGTCAATGCCAACCGCACTCCGCCGTTGGCGACGCTTCGTTCGAGTGCGTGCAGCACCCGCAGGTCCCGCAGCGCGCGGGCGACCCCCACCTCGACCGGTACCGGCTGTCCGGCCGCGCTGGCGGCGAACGCCCGGTACTGGGCGAGGTACGGATCCACCGGCTCGGGGCGCAGCCAGCGCCGTCCCCGCTCGTCGCAGACCAGCACCGAGCCGCCGGAGTCCATCGCCCACGAGTTCCGGACCACCAGCAGGCCCCGCTCGCAGACGACGGTGTAGCGCGAGACGCCGGTCTCCGGTGGTTCGGTGAAGGACGACTCGACCTGGAGCCGCCGCTCCTCGCCGAACCACACGGTGGCCTCGACGAAGATCTCGGTCTGCTCCCGGTCACCGGCCGGGTAGCCGGTGGCCCGGCAGGCGGTCGGCGCCGCGTCGAAGACGTCGGCCGCGGTCAGCAACGGATAGATCGCCAGGTCGCCGAGGCAGCCGAGGCCACTGTCGGCCCGCCGGTTACGCCAGTCCCCCAGCCGGTGCCCGAGGTGGCAGGCGGCGATCGACCGGGGCGCGCCGAGCCGCCCGGAGCGGACCAGTTCGACCACCGCCCGGTTGAACGCGTTGTACCGGGACATGTAGCCGACCATCGCCGGTGCGCCGGAGGCGGTCGCGGCGCGCAGGATCCACTGCCCGCCCGCCACGGTGTCGGCGAGCGGCTTCTCCACCAGCGTCGGGATGCCCCGGGCCAGCGCCCGGCAGGCGTACTCGGCGTGCCGTCGGTTCGGCGTCGCCACGTGCACCCCGTCCAGCGGCGTACGCAGGAAGTCGCGGACGTCCGTCCCGGCCCAGATCTCCGGCACCTCGGCGGCCACCGCCCGCAGCGCCGCCTCGTCGGGGTCGAGTACGGCGACCAGCCGCAGGTCGTCGGCGGCGGCGATCGCCGGCAGCAGCGCCCGGCGGGTCAGGAACCCGGCGCCCACGATGCCGATCCGGAACGTCATCGGATCCGCCCCGGCGGGCCGGACCAGTGCAGCAGCAGGCTGCGTGGGGCGAGCGAACGGTGGGTGGCCACGGCGATCGCGTCCAGGGTGTGCCGTTGGGCCGCCAGCGCATCGTCCAGGGCCGGATCGCCGGTGCCGACCGGCAGCTCCGGGTCGAGCAGTACCGCCACCCCGACCGAGCGGGTGTGCCAGACCAGTTGGTACGAGTGGTGGTTCCAGCCGCTGCCCTCGTGCACCTCGACGGTGCGGCCGAGCCGCTGCGCCAGCCGTTCCGCCCGGACCGCACCGGCCGGGCCGGCGCCGTAGCCGACGACGTGCACGGCGGTGAGTTCGGGCCGCCGGGCCAGCCATCCGGCGAGTACGGTGGCGAGTTCGTCGCCGCCGGCCACCGCCCGGCTCCCGACGGGCCGGTCGGCCGCGGTCGGTGTCACCGGCAACAGCCGCTTGTACCGCTGCACCGCGTCGTGGGTGGCGAAGCGCAGCCCGTGCCGTACCGCGACACACACCACCAGGGCGGCGACCGCGTAGCAGGCGGCCATCGCGGCGGCGACCGCGCCGGCCGGTCCGCCGGGCCGGCACAGCGCGGAGATGCCCGCCGCCACGTCGACGACCAGCGCACCCGAGGACGGCTCGGCCGTCACGTCCGGCCACGGCCGGAACCGCTCGGACTTGCCGCCCCACCCCTGCCGGGCCGCCTGGAGGGTCCAGAGCCGCAGCCCCGGACCGGCGCCGGGCGGCAGCCGGAACAGCACCCGGGGCCGGCCGGTGGCCGGGAACCGGCCCGACTCCTCGCCGGCCCACTCGCCGATCGTCCGTGCCGCCCCGGCGAACGCCCGGTAGGCGGCGTCGAAGTGCGGCCCGCTCAGCATCCGGGCGGTGAGCAGCGCCGGCACCGAGAGCGGGGCGTGGTAGAGGGCCACCTGGTCGCGGCCGCCGCTCACCGAGAGCGTCCCGTCGCGCTCGCGGAGCCAGGCCGGGGCCGCTCCGCCGGTACGCTGCCGGACCAGCGCCAGGGTGGCTGCCAGCAGCCGGGTCTCCCGGGTACGCCCGGAGGCGCTGACCGCGAACCCGGCGGCGGCCCCCGGCCCGTCCCACTCGCCCAGGGTCCGCTGCACCGTCGCCGGGTCCAGGGAGTCCAGCACCCGGACCGCGCTCTGTCCCGGCACCGCCTCGCAGATCGCCCGCAGCCCGAAGGCCCAGCCGCCGGTGCCGGCGAAGACGGCCCGGCGGCAGCCGCGCAGCAGCCGTCCGCCGCCCCGGTCGGCGGTGAGCCGGGAGACCCGCGGCCAGGCCGGTGGGCGTACCCAGCCGAGTCGGGGCACTCCGGCGAGGCTGGCGAGCGCGGCGACCGTACCGGCCGGCCCGTACCGCTCGCCAGCGGCAGCGGCCCGCACGTACGCCCAGAGTTCGGCTCCGCTCGGCTCGGCCCCCCGGTGCGGCCCGGTCACGGCGTACCCCGTCGGGCCGGTATCGGCGGCGCCGGAGCCACCACGGTGCCGTCGAGCCGCAGGTCGACCACGACCCGCAGTGCGCAGCCGCCGGCGACCGTTCCGTGGTCGAGCAGTTCGGTCGCCACACCCGGCAGCGCGGGCAGCGAGACGAGGTGGCTGACCAGCGGCGCCAGGTCGACCGCGAGGGTGGCCGAGGAGGTGTCGCCGCCGGTCCCGGCGGGATCGGCGGGATCGGCGGGTGACGCTCCGGCGAGCAGGTCCCGGGCGGCGGTGAAGTCGCCGGCCCGACCGCCCCGGGAGCCGACCACGGTGCACCGGCCACCGGCCGGGTTCTCCACCACCCGACGCCCGCCGCCGGCCCGTACCGCCGCCGGGTCCAGCGCCGTGCCGCCGCCGGCCCGGAGCAGCCGGCCGGGCCGGAAACCCCCGAACAGGTGCAGGCCGGCCCCGTCGGCCAGCGCCGGCCAGGTGAGTTCGGCCGCCGCCGGCCCGCCGTCACCGGCCACCGCCAGCACGGCCAGCTCGGCACCGCGACCGGCGGTCACCGACCGGACCCCGGCGGCGAGCCCGGGACCGAGCGGCAGCACCGCGTCCGGGGCCGGCAGTCCACGCTGGACCGCCGCCCGTAGCCGCCGGTCGGTCCGGGCGGCCACGGTCACGGTACGGGCGCCACGGGCGCGGGCGACCGCCACGTGCAGCAGGCCGAGTACGCCGGCACCGACGACGAGGACGTCCCGGCCGGCCCAGTCGCCGGCGAGTCCCCGGTGCGCCCGCAGTACCGCCGCCAGCGGCTCCAGCAGGACCCACTCCGGGCCGCAGCCGGGCGGAAGCCCGACGAGCTGCCCCTGGGCCAGCGCACCCAGATCGGTGACGAGGACGTCCCGGAACACCCCGGGCAGGTTGTGGCCGAGCTTGAGGTAGTCGTCGGTGGGGTGGTTCGGGTTGAGCGTCACCAGGTCACCGGGGCGGAGCCCGGAGACCGACGTACCCACCTCGACCACCTCGGCCACGCACTCGTGCCCGAGCACCCCCGGCTCCAGACCCCGCTCGCCGCGCAGGATCTGCAGGTCGGTGCCGCAGAGGCCGGCGTACCTGGGGCGGAGCAGCAACTGCTCGCGGCCGCAGCGCGGTCGGGTGCCGGTGGTCAGGACCAGCCGCGACTCGCCGACCGGCTTGACCACCTCGCGGATCTCGGCCTGGCGCGCGGCGAGGTAGCCGGCCATCCCGGCCAGGGTGGCCCGGTCCGCGTCGTCGGGGACGTGCAGCAGCCCGTCCCGCTCGGCGGCCGTCCAGCCGGAGAACCAGCCGGCGTCGACGCAGAGCTTCGCCAGCCACTCGCGTAGCGCGGCGAACCAGGGCGCGCCGACGCCGTGCGCGAAGCCGCCGACCACCACCGCGCGGCAGAGCCCGAGCTGGGCGCAGACCTGCAGGAGCGCCACCGCGAGGTGCCGGGTCGCCGCGCGCAGCAGGTCGGTGACGAACGCGTCGCCGGTCCGGGCCGCGGTGGCGAGCGCCGGCCCGTCGATCCGGTCCGGGTCGCCGTCGACGAGCCGGTGCAGTAGCGACGCGGCGAAGTCGGCCGGGTGCCGCCGGGCCCGCCGGATCGCCGCCCGCAGCACGGCCGGCCCGGAGCTGTACGCGCAGAGGTCGGCCACCGCACCGCAGTCGCACCACGGAAGGTCCAGTGTGGCCAGTCGCTCACGGGCGGACCGGTCCCCGGCTGCGGCGGCCCGACCGAGCCGGGCGGCTCCGGCCGGCCCGCCGGGCACCGCGTCGAGCCGGCTCGGCTCGACCGGCACGTGCCCGATCTCCCCGCCGAGCCCGGCCGGGTCGACGAGCACCTTGGCGGTGCCGGGCAGTCGGTCGTCGAAGACCTTGACCGCCACCCCGGTGCTGACGGTGACCAGTGCGAACCGGCCGAGCCGCCGGTAGTGCCAGGCGGCCGCGGCGACGTCGTTGACCACCGTGACCCTGGCCCACGGCAGCCGCGCGCCCAGCGCCGCCCGTACGTCGTAGCCGGCCGACCGCGCCTGCCAGAGCACGCTCGCGTCCCGCACCACGCCCTCGACGGTGATCACCGCACCGAACGCGACCCCTACCTCCCGCCGTCCGGCGGGTCCGGCGGTCCGGTGCAGCCGGTCGGCCTCCTCGGCGATCCGGTCCATCAGGAGGTCGCGGACGGCGGCCAGCGGAACGTCCGGCCGGTCCCGCCGGTTCGGGGTGGCGAACCGGACCACCTCGCCGACCGGCCGACCCGCCTCGGCCAGCGCCAGCCGGGTCCAGGTGCCGCCGACGTCGACCACCACGCCCTGCGGCGCCGGCACCCGGGTCCACCCCTCCGGTTCCGTCCGTCCGGTCACGGCCCGCTCCACGCCGGGGCCGACACCACCGGCCCATCTCCGCCGGGCGGGATCGGCGCGCCAGCGGATGGGATCGGCGCGCCGCCGGATGGGATCGGCGCGCCAGCGGGCGGGACCGGCGCGCCAGCGGCAGGAGGGTCGCCGAGGGGCCTCCGGCGGCGCAGCGCCGACCAGGCCCGGTGCAGGTCCGCCGGACCGATCTCGTCGATCGAGTCGACGAACCCGCCGGCCCCGATCCCGACCGGTACCGCCAGGTGCAGTTCGCCACCCTTGTGCGGCAGTACGTGGGTGCGCAGTGCCCGCCACAGCTCGTCGGCGTCGCAGCAGTCGTCGTACGTCGGCAGCCCGATCCGGCGCAGCAGCCTCTCGGCGCGGTCGGCGACGGCGTACGGCAGCCGCCCCGCGGCAACGCCCAGCCGGCAGGAGAGCGCCATCCCGACCGCCACCGCCTCGCCGTGCCGCAGCCGGTAGCCGGACCGCTCCTCCAACACGTGCCCGAACTCGTGGCCGAAGTCGGCGAGCCGGCGCAGCCGCCGCTCCCAGGGGTTCTCCTCCAGCTCGACCAGCATCGCGGCGACCGCGCGCCGGAGCACCTCGTCGAGCACCGCCGCGGCACCGGGGTCGCGCAGCACGGCGTGGTGCTCCTCGACCAGGTGGTAGAGGCGGGCGTCCCGGACCAGTGCGATCTTGACGATCTCGGCCAGTCCGCAGCGGAACTCGACCTCCGGCAGGGTCTGCAGGAAACCGGCGTCGCAGAGGCAGGCCAGCGGCGGATGGTACGCGCCGAGCAGGTTCTTCCGGCCGTCCAGGTCGACGCCGACCTTCAGCCCGATCCCCGCGTCGACCAGCCCGACCAGGGTGGTCGGCACGCGCAGGTACGGCGTACCGCCGGAGTGGCAGGCGGCGACGTAGCCGACCAGATCGAGCACGGTCCCGCCGCCGACCGCCAGGATCCGGTCGGCGGGCCCGAGGCCGAGCCGGCGTACCCGGCGCAGCAGCCGCCCGGCCGCCTCGAAGGTCTTGCCCCGGGAGGAGCTGCGCAGCGGCAGTACCGTGCAGCCGGCGAGCCGCCCCTGCCGGCGGCGCCGGGCGAGCATGTCCCGGACTGCGGCGGTGACCGCCGGCGAGTAGTCGTCGACCACCGCCAGCACCCGGGAATGGGCCGGCAGGTATCCGGAGAGCACCGGATTGTCCGGGGCGAGAACCCGGGCGGTGAAGGTGACCCGGTAGCCGAGCTTCCGGATCCGGTGTGCCCGTACCGGCGCCGGCACCGACCCCGGCCACCCCGCTCCGCCCGACGTCCGCGCACCGTCCGTCATGGGTGCCACCCACACCGGGGACGCCGGCCCGGCGGTGGAGGCCAGCCCGGCGGTGGACGGCGGGGGCATCGGCGGCGCGTCGGCTGCCGGTGGGGGTGCCGGCCAGATCCGGCGGTCGCCGGGGCCGTGCCGGTGCAGCAGCCGGGCCACCGCGGCCAGCGCCGCCTGCCGGACCAGGGCCGGCTCGCGCGCCCGGTCCAGCTGGTCGGCGAGTACGTCGTCGTGGCCGGCGAGGTGGCGGATCGCCGACTCCTCGTCGGGACGCACCGGAGTGGGATCGGCCAGCAGGGTGTCCACGTCGACCAGCAACACCGGATCCCGCGCCTCGGCGGCGAGCGCCGGTTCGCCGGCCACCACCCGGGCGCTCCAGTGCAGGGAGGCCAGCAACGAGGACAGCCCGTCGTGCACCCGGACCGCGTGGGCGTACCGGCGGTACATCGCGGCGGCCAGCACGGTGGCGGCGGTTGCCGGCGGCCCGGCGAGGGAGACGAAGGCGTCCCGCCGGCCGAGCCCGGCCGCGAGGGCGGCCCGCACCACCGCGCGTACCGGATCGGGGTTCTCCGGCGTGGCGAGGTCACCGGCGTCGACCGTCCGGTACCGGTCCAGCGCACCGCGCTCCCGCCAGTATCCGAGATAGGCGTCCAGCCGGCGGCCCCGCTCGGGCCGGTCGCAGACGGCGAGGATCCGGCGCGCGCCGCCGAGTGCCCGCAGCAGCGTGGTGTCGCCGGGCCGCCACAGTCCCCGCCGCATCCGCAGCTCGAAGGTGTCGATCAGCTCGGCCCGCAGCGCGTCCTTGGGACCCGGCGGAGTCGCCGTCGGCCCGGACAGGTCGCGGGGTCGGGCCAGGGCCGGAACCGGGGTGGTCGACGACATCGCCTCACACCGGCGCTTGCTGGGCGCAGGCCCGGCGCAGCAGCTCGACCAACGGCCCGCGCGGCCGGCACCGGTCGAACCGGAACGAGGACATCATCTCGTCGATCGCCACCTCGTCCATGCCCCGGAACAGCTCACCGAACTCCGGCAGCAGGGCCTCGGCGAAGAGGATCTGCGGCACCAGCCGGCCGATCAGGAACTCGCTGCCGAACGGAAACGGCCGGTAGTCCGGGAACTCCCGGGCGAAGAGCTCCTTGAGCGGGCGCATCACCTGCTGGATCTGGTCGTGCCGGCCGCCCCACAGGTCGACGCCGAGCCGGGCCTTCTTCTCCAGTACCGGCCGAATCCGGCGCATCCACGGGCTCTCCGGGTCGACGGTCAGCGGTGCCGCCACCCCGATGTCCTTGTAGGGCCAGAACGCCCAGTTGGCCCGGTGCCGGGTGTAGATCTCGAACTGGTCGGCGAGCAGGTCGAGCCGCATCCGGTCGCGCTCGGGTTCGCCGGTGAAGACGACGTTGAACTCGCCGACGTAGACCGGGGTGCCGGTGCGGAGCATGTACTCGCTGCGCTTGAGGTAGGTCCGCTCCAGCACGCTCGCGTCGAAGTACTGGTCGCGGGACTGGTCCGGCAGCAGGATGCCGTGTTCGTAGCCGATGCCGTCCGGCGACTCCCAGACGTGCGTCAGGTGCGCCACACCCGGGTAGCGACCGTCCGGGACGTAACCGGGCGGCGCGTAGTCGTGGTGCGAGTAGATCACGTTGGGCAGCGGTTCGCCGTACACGTCGAAGTCGTTGGAGTAGCGGTTGCCCTCCAGGATCACGATGTGCTCCGGGTCGACCTCGCGGATCGCCTCGACCAGCCGCCGCGAGTACGGCCCGATCACCTCCCCGGTCGGGTCGGCCGGTTCGTTGACCGGGTTGTACGCGGCCACCCACGGCTCGTCCCGGTAGCGGCCGGCGATCGCCCGCCAGAGGTGTACGACCCGGTCCTGGAAGTGCGGGTGCTGCCAGAACTGGGCCACGTGGCTGGGGTTGTCGCTGTGCCAGTCCTGGTTCTGCCAGCCGGGCAGCGCGTGCAGGTCGATGATGGTGCGTACGCCGCACGCGGCGAGCAGCTCGATCGCCCGGTCCAGGTGACGGAATCCGGACTCCACGATCTCGAACGGTCGGCGGTCGTCCTCCAGGTGTCGGTAGTTGACCGGGATCCGGACCACGTTGCAGCCGAGCCCGGCGATGAACCGGGCGTCGTCGGCGGTGAAGAAGTGCTCCAGGAAGCGGTCGAAGAAGAACGCCGACCGCTCCGGCCCGAGTACGTCCCGCACGGCGCCCCGCATGCCCTGCTCGTACGCCGGGAAACCGGTCATCCAGTTCTCGAAGTTGAGCCAACCGGCGAGGCCAATCCCCCGCCAGATAACCGACTGTCCGTCGCCGTCAACTATTTGATCGCCATTGGTCCGGAGAAATCCTCCGGGGCACGCCAAAGCGAACCGGGACACGGACATGCCACCCCCTGCCTTTCCCGTCGTCGGGTGCATTGCCCGTTCGGATCGATATTGACTCAATACGATGGCGCGACAATCGTCAAGAGGTCCAGCATGATCAAATGGACGCGCTCCCACGGCGTACCTTCCGAGCCCGGAGCGTTGCGGCCCGCGTCGGGGTAGCCGGCCGGAGGCCAACCGGTCCAGGTTGTTGCCGGGCACGATCCGAGGCGATATTTTGCGCGGGGATGTTAGCTATCCCGCGCCCGGTCCCGCCGCACACCCTGGGGGGAAAATGGTTTGGCCGCGAGCCTTGGGCTCGGTCCTATCCGTCGTACGACGCCTGATGCGGCGCCGTCGGCGGCGCAACCCTCGTGACCCGTTTCTCTACAAGTGAACCCCGAGGAAACGGGAATCGTCCGCCGCGGTCGCGGAGCCACGGGCACCGAGCCTGGGCGGCCGGCGCATAGCATCGGCGGATGACGAGCGCTCCCGACCCGCCCAGACGTGATCCGCGGCTGCGCCGCCCCCGGATCGCCACCCTGGTCGCGCTGGTCGGCACGCTGCTGACCGCGCTGATGATGCCGGGGATCGGACTGGCCCGCGAGGCGGACCCGGTGTGGACCGTGCTCGGCGCGGTCGGCATCATCGCCGTCGCCACCGCCCAGATCGTGGCGCTGTACGTCCTGCTCACGCCCTGGCTGACCACGTCGGCCCGGCGCCGGGCGCTGGTCGGGTACGCCGGTACGGCCGTCGCCTCCGTACCGCTGGTCGGTCCGGTCGCCGGCGGCGGCTGGCCGACCTGGGCCTGGCTGGGTGCCTCCATCGTCGGTACCGCGCCGCTGCTGCTCGGCCGCCGGACCGCGGCCATGGTGGTGGCGGCGACCGTCACGGTCACGGTCGCGGTGGCCAGGTCGACCGGTGGCGAGGTGTCGGACCACCTCCTGATCACCGGCGGCATCGGACTCTCCGTGGCGGCGATCGGCTGGTTCCAGGTCTGGTTCTGGGATCTGCTGGTGGCCGCAGAGCAGGGCCGGGCGGCCCAGGCCCGGCTGGCCGCCACCCAGGAGCGGCTCCGGTTCGCCCGGGACGTGCACGACCTGCTCGGACACCATCTCTCGGTGATCGCGCTCAAGGCCGAACTCGTGGCCCGGCTCACGCCGATCGACCCGGACCGGGCCGGCCGGGAGGCCGCCGAGGTGCAGCGGCTGGCCGTCTCCGCCCTGGCCGAGGTGCGGGAGGCGGTCCACGGCTACCGCACGATCGACCTGCGGGAACAGCTGACGGCAACCGCCGAGGTACTGCGCTCCTCGGGCGTACGGTGCACGGTCGAGCAGCCGGCCGGCGACGTACCGGCCGGGGTCGCCGCCCAACTGGCCCCGGTACTGCGCGAGGCGAGTACCAACCTGCTGCGGCACAGCCGGGCCACCTGGTGCACCATCGAGGTCGGTCGGGACGCCGACCGGTTCCGGCTGACCGTCGCCAACGACGGGGCGGGGCCGGCCGCGCCGGACCGGCACAGCTCGGGACTGCGCGGCCTCGCCGACCGGCTGGCCGACGCCGACGGGACGCTCCGGACCGAGCACCGCGACGGCGTCTTCACGGTCGAGGCCGTCGTGCCGGTCACCGGCGGGGCGGACGAGGCGACCGCGGGACGGGCGGCCGAGAGGACCGCGGGACGGACAGCCGAGGAGACGGCAGGTCGGGCGGGCGAGTCGGGGCCGCGGGTTCCGAGATCACGGAGGGGAGGCGGCGGTGGAGACGACGGCGGTGGGCGGGACGGGTGAGCGGGGGCGCACCGGCGCGGGCCGGCCGAGCATGATCCGGGTACTGCTCGCCGACGACGAGGAGTTGATCCGGGTCGCCGTCGCCGCCCTGCTCGACCTGGAGCCCGACGTCGAGGTGGTGGCGCAGGCCGGTGACGGCCGGGCCGCGGTGCAGGCCGCGCTGGCGCACCGCCCGGACGTCGCGGTGGTGGACCTGGAGATGCCGGCGCTGGACGGGCTGGGCGTCGCCGCCGAACTGGCCAGGGCGCTGCCGTCCTGCGCGGTGGTCATCCTGACCGGTCGTGGCCGCCCCGCGCACCTGCGCCGGGCCCTCGCCACCGGCGCCCGGGGCTTCCTGGCCAAGGGCGCCCCGGGCGGGGCGCTGGCCGACGTCGTCCGGCGGGTGCACGGCGGGGCGCGGTACGTCGATCCGACGTTGGCGGCGGAGGCGCTGACCGCACCCGAGTGCCCGCTGACACCGCGCGAACTGGAGGTGCTCCGGCTGGCCGGTACCGACGCGCCGGTCTCGGCGGTCGCCCGGCGTGCCTCCCTGTCGCAGGGCACGGTACGCAACCACCTCGCCGCCGTGGTCGGCAAACTCGGGGCCGGCAGCCGGGCGGAGGCGTACCGGATCGCCGTCGACAACGGCTGGCTGTGAGCCGTCGGAACGACACGACGTGGCCCCTCGGCGGGAGCACCATGATCCCGAACGGGAATTGAGTCGGGTCGACTCAAGTTGTCCTAGGTGCCGGTCGGGACGACCGGCCAGATTGCACCTGAGGAGAGCAGCCATGAGCACCCTGTCGCTGTGGACCCGGCGGGACCCGTTCGCGGAGTTCGACGCCCTGGTCCGCCACGCCTTCGGCACCACCACCGGCTGGCCGGCCGACCGGTCGACCGGCTCCACCCCGTCGACCTTCACCCCGTCGGCCGAGATCGTCCGGGACGGTGACGACGCGGTGGTCCGGGTCGAACTGCCCGGGCTCGACGTCGAGCGGGACGTGACCGTGGAGGTCGAGTCCGGCCGGCTGGTCGTCCGGGGCGAGCGGCGCGACGAGCGGGCCGAGGAGCGGGACGGACGCACCCTGCGCGAGGTCCGGTACGGCTCGTTCCGGCGCGCGTTCCGGCTCCCCGCGCACCTGACCGCGGACGCGGTCACCGCCTCGTACGAGGCGGGCGTACTCCAGATCCGGGTCACCGGCGCGTACGCCGACGACACCGGCGGAGCCCGGCGGATCGCCGTCACCTCCGGCAGCCCGACCACCCCGGCCCTCGGCTCGGGCGACGGGCAGCCGACCACCTGACCTGACCGTTCCTGACACCCGCACCACCGTTTCCAACCCTCGCACTCGCGGGCCCGGCCGGCTCCCGGTCGGGCCCGCCCCATGTCCCGATCGGGAAGCGCCGGACGGGTGCCCACAGTAGGACGTCGCTCCCGTACCGTGATGGCTGTGCGTGGCGTGGGCGCGAGACTCGGCATCGACTTCGGCACCTACAACACCGTCGCGGTGCTGGCCCTGCCGGGGCGGGAACCCAGGCCCCTGCTCTTCGACGGTTCGCCGCTGCTGCGCTCGGCGGTCTGCGCCGACACCGGTGAGCGGCTGCTGGTCGGCCGGGACGCGCTGCACACCGCGCTCTCGCTGCCACAGTCCTACGAGCCCTATCCGAAGCGCTGCGTCGACGAGGGCACCGTCCTGCTCGGCGGTCGGGAGATGTCGGTCGAGGAGCTGTTCGCCGCACCACTGCGCCGGGTGGCCAGCGAGGTACGCCTGATCACCAGCGAACCGGTCACCGAGGCGGTGCTGACCTACCCGGCCGCCTGGGGTACGCACCGCCGAGCGACCCTGCTGGCCGCCGCCAACCGGGTGTTGCCGACGGTACGGCTGGTCGCCGAGCCGGTCGCCGCCGCCAACTTCTTCGTCGATGTCGCCGGCCGGGACCTGCCGGTCGGGCGGTACGCCGTGGTCTACGACTTCGGCGCCGGCACCTTCGACGTGACCGTGGTGCGCCGCAACGCCGACGGCTTCGAGGTGCTGGCGACCGAGGGGCTCGCCGACTGCGGCGGGCTCGACGTCGACGCCGCGATCGTGGAGCGGATCGGTGCCGTGATCGGTCGCCGGGACGAGGCGCTGTGGGCCCGGCTGACCAGTCCGGAAACCACCTCCGACCGCCGGGCCAGCCAGCAGCTCTGGACCAACGCGCGGGCCGGCAAGGAGATGCTCACCCGCAGCACCACGACCCTGGTGCACGTGCCGCTCTTCGACGTGGACATGCCGCTGGGCCGGGAGGAGTTGGCGGAACTGGCCGCCCCGGTCGTCGCGCGTACCGTCGCTACCACCCGCGCCCTGCTCGGCCGCCTCGATGACGGCGCGTCGGCGGTCGCGGCGGTCTTCCTCTCCGGCGGGTCCAGCCGGATGCCGGCGGTCGCGACCGCGCTGCACCAGGCGCTGGACATCGCCCCCAGCGTCGTGGAACAGCCGGAACTGGTGGTCGCCGAGGGCAGCCTGCGGGTTTCGGTCGACTCCGGCGGTCCCGCCACGGTCGGGGCGACGGCACCGCTGCCGCCGGCCGAGCCCGCGACGGCCGGGACGGGTGCCGACCCCGCGACCGCCGGGGCGGGTGGCGGGGCACCGGGCGGGCGGTTCGGCCGGTGGGTGGCGCTGTCCCGGTCCCGGCGGGTCCAGGTCGCGGGTGCGGCCCTGGCGGTCGCCGGCATCCTGGGGGCGGTCGCCGTCGCCGTCGCCGGGACCCACGACCAGAACAGGGGTACGGAGTCGGCCGGTGCCGCCCCGGTCAGCGCCGGCGGGTCGGTGACGCCCAGCGCCAGCGCGTCGCCCCACCCGTCCGGCACGCCGACGGTGTCCGCCGCCGGGGTGGACAGCTGCATGATCGGCACCTGGCGGAGCCTCGGCATGCAGTCGGAGAAGAAGATCGACAACCAGTCCGTGCCGTTCAGCGGTGGTGCCGGAATCATCCAGACCTATACGGCGGACGGCAAGGTCACACTGAACTTCAACAAGTCCACCGACGAGATCGCGACCTACCGAGGAGTCCGGTGGCGGGAGCGGACCCGGGGCACCGCCTCGGCCAACGTCTACCACCGCAACGGCATCGAGTACGTCAGCGGCGTACGGGCCAAGGGAACCATCGTGCTCTACCGGGGCAGCAGCCGTAACGCCAGCGTGCCGCTGTCGCTGCTGCTGACGCCGACCGAGTACGTCTGCACCGGCGACACGATGCGACTTTTCGGTGCCGGTCCCAGCGAATGGGCCCGGGTCCGCTGACCGCGCCACCTCGGCCGGCAGGCCGCGGCGCCGGGGCCCGGGTCAGGGGTCGGGGGTCAGGGGTCCGGGGTCCGGGGTCAGAAGAGGGTCAGCGGCTCGGCCGGGATCGGCTCCGGCAACGCGTCGAGTTCGGGTACCCGGGCCCGCACCTCGTCGTGGAACCGGCGGGCGAGCATCGGCGCGTCGGCGTTGTCCGGAGTGTGCACGAAGACGGTCGGCGAGCGACCCTCGCGCAGCCAGCCGACGGTGACGTCGACCCAGTGCCGCCAGCCCTCGACGGTCCGGGCGGGGTCGTCGCGACCGAGGTACCGGACGATCGGCCGGTCGGTCAGCGCCACCGTCCGGAGCGGCATCCGGGGTTTCTTGGTCCAGGCGTCCCGTTCCGCGTCGCTGGTCGGAGGATTCTGGAAGAACGCGGTGGTGTCGAAGGGGATCCACTCGGCGGCCGCGTCGGCGAGTACCCCTTCGAGCAGCCGCGTCGCGCGCGGGTCGACGAAGAAGGCAGGGTCGCGGACCTCCACCGCGTAGCGGTGCGCGCCCGGCAACCGGCGCAGGAAGCGAGCGAGCACGGCGACGTCGTCGGGGGCGAACGATCCCGGCAACTGGATCCAGAGCGCGTGCGCCCGGGGACCGAGCGGCTCGACCGCGTCCAGGAAGACCCGCAGCGGCTCGTCGACGCCGGTGAGCCGGTGTTCGTGGGTGATGGCCTTCGGAACCTTGATCACGAAACGGAAGTCGGGGTCGGTCTGCCGTGCCCAAGACGCCACGGTCTCCCGGGTCGGAGTCGCGTAGAACGTGGTGTTCCCCTCCACCGCGTCACACCAACCGGCATAGCAGCGCAGCCGCTCGGCGGCCGGCAGCGGATGCGCCAGGAACCGCCCCTGCCAGGACTTGTGCGTCCACATCGCACACCCCACGGCCAGCCGCATCACAGATCCCTCCGTCGACGGAGCGGCCCTGGACCGGCCCGCCCCGCACCGGTCGGCTGGTCCGCCGCAATTCCGGTACGGTATACCGGCACCGCGCCGGGTTCTGCGCGCGTACGACGGGGTGGATGCGTGGATCGACGGCGGCCGGGTGTCACCCGCGTCGGCCACCCGTACGAGGTCCGCCCCGGCACGGGCGTGCTCTTCGACGTCGGATACCCGGTCGCGGTCCAACGGAAGGTCCTGCCATGCGTCATACCCCCTATGTCGGCAGCGGCCCGTACTGCTACGCCAACTCCTTCGCGATGTTGCTCGGCGAGCACGCCCCGTCGACGGCGGTCATCGAGGTCGCCACCGGTGGACCGTTCGGCATGCAACTCGTCGGCGGTAAGACGGTGTTCTTCGACGCGTACGGCTGGAATCCCGAACTGGGTTTCGACCAGGCACTGGCGGCGATCGGCTGGACCTCGACGGTCAGTGCGGGCGGCGACGCGGCCCAGGCCCTCGCCCGGCTCGCCGACGCGGCCGCGAAGGGCCCGGTCTGGGTCGGTCCGCTGGAGATGGGCCACCTGCGCCACCATCCCGAGCTGACCGGACCGATCGGCGCCGACCACTTCGTGGTGGTCCTCGACGTCACCGAGCAGCGGGTACTCGTGCACGATCCGCACGGATACCCCTACGTTCAGGTACCGGTCGACGACTTTCTGGCCGCCTGGCGGGCGGAGACCGTCGACTACGGCGACCCGTACACGATGCGTACCGACTTTCGGATGGTCGCGGAGGTCGCCGACGCCGACGCGATCCGGTCGATCGTGCCGACCGCGATCCGGCGGCTCAGCATGCGGGCCGAGTCGACGATGCCACCGGGCAGCCTCGGCAACGGCGAGGCGGCGGAACGGGTCGCCCAGATGGTGGAGGCAGGTGCCGGCGACGGGCTGCGGGAACACCTGATCTACTTCGCGATCCGGGTCGGCGCGCGACGGCTCGGCGACACCGCGGACTGCCTGCTGCTGGCCGGATACGTCGAGGCGGCGGAGATCGCCGCGGCCCAGGCCCGGCTGGTGGGCTCGATGCAGCATCCGATGGTGGTCCGGGACTTCCCGGCGGCGGCAGCCGCACTCCGCGAACTCGCCCCCACCTACGACCGGTTGCACGCCGCCCTCGTACGGCCGCAGCCCGGTACGCCGTAACCGCCGGGCCGGCGGACGGACGGCGGGGTCCGCCGGGCTGCCCCGGCGGACCCCCTACGACCGAGCCCTCGTTCAGACGTCCACCGAGATGCTGCCGATCGCGGGCAGCGGGGTGAAGTTGGAGTGCCCGGACTCGTCGTGACAGGACTGGGAACTGCTGCTGTGCATGCCGAGCGCGATCCGGGTGCCGTCGGCGTTGAGCTCGTACCATCCGCCACCGCTGTCACCGCCGCAGGCATCCTCGTTGTCGACGCGCACCATGCCCCGCCGGTCGGGGTCGCTGACCGAGCCGATCACGCCGCAGCGGTTCGTCCCGGTCAGGTCGGTGGCGTTCGCGGCCAGGCACGCCGTCTCGCCCACCACGAACTGTGCCATCGAGGTCGCGGCGCCGTTGATCCGAATGAAACGGTTGGCCGAGTTGTGGGAGTAGATCCGGCCGATGCTGTCGTTGGCGTAGGTGGAGTTGGTCACCTCGATGAAGGACACGTCGACCCGCCCGCTGTTCGTGGCGCCGCGCAGCGGGCCGATGTTCGTGCCGCCGGTCGACCAGGTGACCCCGACGCCGGTGGAGCAGTGGCCGGCGCTCATCAGCCACCGCACGTTGGGGGTGCGGGTGTCGTGCGCCATCCAGCCCAGCGAGCACCCCGACGGCGCGACAATGAGGCCGGCCCGGAGGCTGTCGTTGCAGTTGCTGCGCGAGGTGCAGACGTCCGGCACGTCCCGCACGGTGCTTCGCGCCACCAGTGCCACTCCGTCCCCCGCTGCCAGGGAACCCAGCGCGGACAGCTGTCGCGCCGGTACGGCGACCACCACCTGGTTGGCCTTGACGTCGATGCCCACGTTGTCCTCGGCGGCAAGACCGAGGGCGTCGGTACCGGCGCGCAGCGCCTCCGCCGAGCGCTCGAGTTCGGCGAAGCTGCGGCTCACGAGGTGGGTCTGTACGCGGACACCGAGGTCACGGCCGAGTGCCGCCGTGGCCGCCTCGGCAGCCTTGGTCGTCGTCGCGACGTGCAGTACGCCGGACGGCGGGTCGAACCAGGCACCGCCGAACGTCGCCGGGTCCTGGATGACCTTGCTGTGCAGTTGCCTGCGCCTGGTCTGCTGCGCGGCGGCGCTGCGTGCCGCCGCCGGCGACATCTCGGGGTGCGCCGCACGATAGGCCCGGGCGATGGTCTCCACGGCTCCGCCGGGCAGGCCCTGGTCGACGGCGGGTCCGGTCAACGCCGCGTCCGACACCGCGTCCGGGGCAGCGGCCGCGCTCGCGGGTCCCGCCAGCAGTGCGGCGAGGAGCATGGCCGCGCCGGCGATCATCAACCCACGCGGGCGACCACCGGTCAGAGGGGTTCTGGGTTCCATTCGCTGTCTCCTCCTAGCGCCCATCGGTGAATCCCGATGGCTGTGCTCCGAGGATGGCGGCGTTGCGGCGCCGGCGGCAGGGCTCGCGGCCGTCAGGACTGTCGCTGACAGTCAGCCGACCGCGTCCCCACGCGACTGACACCCCGTCGGGCAGCTGCGATACTCACATCGATGGACGCCTTTCCGGTTGTGCGTGGGGGTGGCACCGATAGGACGGCTTAGGATGCCCCTGGTGCCGGACGGGCCGATCCGGCTCTACTACCAGCGGCTGCATGACCTGCACGCGTCGGCAGGCTGGCCGAGCATGCGCGAGTTGCAGCGGGCCAGCCGCAGCGAGCGCCGGCCCCGGGGGATCAACCCGACCACCATCCACGACGCATTCAGCCTGCCCCGCCTCGCCAGGTGGGCAGTGGTGGAGGAGATCGTGACCCGGCTCGGGGGCGACGTCGACGAGTTCGGCCGGCTGTGGCGGCATGCCCGGGAGGTGCAGGCCCGCGAGGCGGACCTGGCGGTGGTCGCTCCCGGCGCACCCCCGCCCCCCGCCGCCGTGCCGAGGGAGTTGCCCGCGGAGGCATTCGGCTTCACGGGCCGTCGGGACCAGCTCAAATGGCTGGCTGAGCTGGTGGCTGGCGACGGGACGCCGGTGGTGGTCGCGGTGATCGCCGGTACGGCGGGAGTGGGCAAGACGGCCCTCGCCGTGCACTGGGCGCACCAGGTCTCCGAGCGGTTCCCGGACGGCCAACTGTATGCGAACCTGCGCGGATACGCGCGAAGCGATCCGGTACTGCCGGTCGAGGCGCTCGCCCAGTTCCTCCGCAGCCTCGGCGTGCCGGCCGACGAGATACCGACGGAGCAGGAGTCGGCGGCCGCGCGGTACCGTTCGCTGCTGGCCGACCGCCGGGTACTGGTGGTGCTGGACAACGCGGCGGACGCCGCGCAGGTCCGGCCGCTACTGCCGGCCGGCGCGGGTTCGCTGGTGCTGGTCACCAGCCGGGACCGGCTCTCCGGCCTGGTGGCGCGCGAGGGTGCCCGCCGGTTGAGCCTGGACGTGCTCGGTGCCGACGAGGCGCACCTGTTGCTGGCCCGGATCCTGGGCGCCGACCGGGTGGCCGCCGAGCCCGACGCCACCGGCGAGTTGGCCCGGGCATGTTCGTTCCTGCCGCTGGCGCTGCGCCTCGCCGCGGCCGCGGTGATCGACCGGCCAGGGCGCCGGATCGCCGACCACGTCGCCGAGTTGCGCCGCGACACCCTGGCGGGACTGGAGATCGACGACGAGCAGTCCGGGGTGCGGGCCACCTTCGACCTGTCGTACCGGGCACTGGCCCCTGACCTGCGGCGACTGTTCCGGCTCTCCGGACTGGTACCCGGCCCCGACCTCACCCCCGAGTCCGCCGCCGCGCTGGTCGAGACGACGACGACCGTCGCCGGCCGGCTGCTGGAGCGGTTGGCGGCGGCGCACCTGCTCACGGAACATTCGACGGGCCGATACACCAGCCATGACCTGCTGCTCCAGTACGCCGCGGAGAGTTCACGAACGGAGGACACCGCGGACGTACGACAGGCTGCGCTGCGCCGGTTGTTCGACCGGTACCTACAGCGGGCCGACGCGGCGGCGAGGCTGCTCTACCCGGACCGGCTACGCCTTCCGGTACCGGTGGCGGCGGTTCCGGCACCCGCCTTCGACGACGCCGCGACCGCGATGGCCTGGCTCGACGCCGAGCGGGGCAACCTGGTCGCCGCCATCGCGTACGCCGCCGCACACGGACCCCGGTCGACCGCATGGTTGCTGGCCGACACGCTGCGCAGTTACTTCTGGCTGCGCATGCACACCGTCGACCTGACCCGCGCCACCCGGGACGCGCTGCGCGCCGCCGAGGCCGACGGCGACCCGCGGGCCCGGGCCAGCACGCTGCTCAGCCTGAGCAACATCGAGCACCGTCAGCGGCGGTACGTCGAGGCGATCGCGCACTGCACCGCCGCCCTCGCCCTCGCCGAACGCAGCGGGTGGGAGCAGGGGCAGGCCACCGCCCTCGGCGTACTCGCGACCGTGCACCGGGACGCCGGCAAGCTGGAGCAGGCCGCCGAGGTCTACGGTCGCGCGTTGACGCTGTACCGCCGGGTGGGTTCACTCGACGGCGAGGCACTCACCCTCAACCACCTCGCCCGAACGTACTGGTATCTGGCCCGGTTTCCCGAGGCTCTCGAGTCGGCCACCCGAGCACTGGCACGGCGGCGGCAGGCCGGATCACGCCAGGCCGAGCAGGCAGGATCACGCCAGGCCGAGCAGGCAGGATCACAGGCCGAGCAGGCAGGATCACGCCAGACCGAATCACGCCAGGCCGAGGCCGCGGCTCTCAGCACCCTCGGCGAGATCTGTCACGCCACCGGCCGGCTCGACGAGGCCCTGGACCACCTCAGCCTTGCCCTGACGCTGAACCGGCAGGCCGGCGACCGCGGCGCGGAGGCATACACCCTGCGCGACCTCGCCGAGGTGTACCGCGACCACGGACAGTCCCGGCAGGCGCTGGATCTGGCACGTACCGCGGTTGCTCAGGCCCGTCTGCTCGGTGACGTCCGGATCGAGGCTGACGCCTTGAACACGCTCGGCGCCGTCTACCACCACCTCGGCCAGGAGCGGGACGCCGTGCAGCACCACGAGCTGGCTCTCGAACAGACCCGCGCCAGCCACGACCCCTTTCCGCGGATCGAGGCGTTCCTCGGCCTTTCCGCCGCGTGGCACGGCCTCGGCCGGGCGGCCGAGGCCCGCGAGTACGGGCAGCGCGCGCTCACCGAGGCCCGCCGGACCGGGTTCCGGATCCTTGAGAAGCGGGCCGACAGGCTGCTCGGCTCGTGGGGCCGGGACGACCCGCAGCGCAGATCCGAGGATGCTCCGCACCCCGGCGGAGAAAGCGGAGCGGATGTTCCCCGAACTGGTCAGGCCCGGTGAGCAGGTCGAGGAAGGCGTCCTCCCCGCGCCGGGAGCAGCCGGGATCGATTGTCGGTGCCGAGCAGGCACCGCCCAGGAGCGCCGAATCGGCCGCAATCGACCTGGCGGTGCCTCAGTCCGGGCCGCCGCCGTTCCGGCGAGTCCCTCGGGCAACACTGTCCGACCGGTGGCAGTGGGGCGCAGCCCGCACGAACGGCTGCTTGAGGTGCGCGGTGGCGAGCAGGGCACGGCGGGAGCCGGCCTCGGCCAGCAGCGCCTTTCGGCTTCGGCGGGCAGAATCCTGGTCGTCTTCGTACAGGTAGCCGACGTCGGGGTTGACCAACTGCACGGCGTGCACCAGAACGTCGCCGGTGATCGCAATCTGTCGTCGGCTGTGCTCGACGAGCACGGACTGGTGCCCCGGTGTGTGTCCCGGGGTCGGCACCACGCGAACCCTGGTACCAGCGCGGCCGGCGGGTCCGTTCGAGCGCCCGACCAGCGAGGCCGCTCCCCGCACCTCCCATAGTTGCCCGGTCCGGCGAAGCGGCTCGACAACGTAGCTCAGCAGCGCCGGGTCGCCGGCTTCCAGAGCCATCACCTCGTTGCGCTGGAGCACATACCGGGCATTGGGGAAGACTGGCGTACCATCCGGCAAAACCGACCAACCGATATGATCGCTATGTACGTGCGTCAGCACCACCATGTCGACGTCGTTGACTTCGATACCTGCCTCAGCAAGCCGCTCTGGCAGGTGGCCCGGTACCGGCGCCCAGCTCGACGCCGGGCTGCCGACCGGGCCCACACCGGTGTCGACCAGGATCACCCGACCGCCCGGCCGCCGGATCGCGTAGCACCGGAAATCCAGGTTCCACTCGTCGTTCGGGCCGAACGCGGCGGGATCCAGGTCCGCGGCTGCCTTCCAGTCGGCAGGTGTCGCGGTGGGGAAAGCGGTCTGCCGGGTCGTAAAGAACGAGCCGGCCGCGTCGTACAGTGCCATGACGTCGAAGCCACCGACCGACCGGATGGCGGTCGCGGTGTGGCCGTGCCTGGTACCAGCTGTGGTGTGGCCGAGGCCAGCGACGGTGCTGGTCGCCGACGCGGCGGTCTGGCTGCCAAACTGGGACGCGCCGACGCCAAGGGCGGTGGCTGCCAGCAGGAATGTTCGGCGTGCGATCGGGTGACGGCTGTTGCTCACTGCTCTCCCTCGGGTAATTGACCGCCGAACGGTTCCGGTTCGGCCGGCGGGTTCGGCTCCGACCAGCGGTAGTCGATCGGGTGCGGGCAAGTCGAGCAGCCCGCGATGGTACAGCGCCAACGATTCGAGGATTTTCGAAAGTACGGGGGGTGTTTGGGCCTGTGATCAGCGTGAGGGTGGACGCCGCTGGCCTCGGCAGGTCAAGATTCGTGCTGTCCCGGCTTGCCGAGCTGACGAACGGGCTGGAGGTGCTGAGCCATCCTGAGCGAACGCCGTACGCCCAGTGGTGGGTAACGGCGACCCGGCCGCTGACCGACGTCGCCGATCTCGCGGTGCTGGTCGGACTGATAAACCACTCGTCGTGGTACGTGCCCGATTTCCTGGTGCCGGTCTCACCTGAGTACGCCCCCACGCTGGCGCAGGAACTCGAGGCGGTTTCCACCACGTCGCCGGAATTGGTGCGGCAGCAGCTGCAGATGGCGTTTCGGATCGGCGCACCCTCCCCGGAGGTGTTGCGCCGTACCGGTGCTCGGCCCGGCCATGACCCCCGCGCTCCGCTGTCGCCTGCGGTCGCCGACGTGCTCGCGGCCGGAGAATCCACGCTGGCCGAGTGCGTCGCCGAGCAGCTGGCGCGCTGTTGGCGGCGGATCATGGCCGGTTCCTGGCCTGGGCTTCACCAGATCCTCGACGTGGACGTTCGGCACCGAGCGGAGGTGGCCAGTCGGGTAGGGTTCGGCGCGGTCTTCAACGATCTTCATGCTCTCCTGGACTGGGACGGTACGCGGTTCACCATGCGACGTCCGCTCAACATCAACCTCGATGCGGCGACCGCCGTGGTCCTGGTCCCGTCGGTGTTCCTCCCCGGACCGGCGCTGTGGCTCGGAACAGCCGGCCAGGCAATGTTCGGCTATCCGGCGCGGGGGCGAGGTCGGGTCTGGGCCGCCCCGGACGCACCGGCGGTTGAATCGGCACTGCTCGGAATCCGCCGGGCCGCCCTGCTCGACGACCTGGACACACCTCGCTCAACGAGCGAACTGGCTGCCCGTCACCACCTCAGCGCGGCAACCGTCTCCTACCACCTCGCCCGGCTCCGCCGAGCCGGGCTGGTCACCGGACGACGGTCCGGGCATCGCGTGTTGTACCAACGCACCGAACAGTCTGCCGCGCTGCTCGCCGTGGTGGACGCTGCCGGCCATGGCGGCGAGCCAACATCGGCATAACCGGGCCGCTACCACCAACCCCGTCCACCAGGTCAAAGCCCGACGACAAGGTCACACACACTCCAGGCGCCAGGTGAACGATCAGCCGAGACCGACGACGCGGCAGACTGACGACGCGGCATTCGCCGGGGGTGCCGGTGGGCACGAACAGGCCCGTGCAGAAGACGGGTTCGCCGGGTCACGTGCATGAGAGGTTGGAGCCGTCACCTCACATTTTCTCGCCGGGAAGGTTGCTGGCCTGCTCGATCCAGGACCGGAGCTGGTCCTCGTCCAGGACGTCGCCATGGCGGATATCGACGTAACGCACCTCGGCGTGCTTGGACGGCTTCGGGGGCATCGGGTCGAGCGAGGTCCCTTTGAGGAACGCCACCTGCACGTACTGCGTGTAGCAGCGAAACGACAGGAACCAGCCCTTGTCTTTGTGGCCGTAGTAGGGCTGGTTCCACTTCACGGCCTTGTGGACGTCGGGCACGGTGCCGACGATCAGGTCATCCAGGCGCTGCCCGATGTCCTGTTTCCAGTCGGGCATGGCGGCGATGTAGTCGCGCACCGGGCCGTTCCCCTCGCCCTTGGGGATCTGCGGGTTGCCGCCCGAGAGCAGCTTGGGCTCGGCGTCGGCCTTCTTCTTGCGGTCTGTCATGGCTCAGCCCTTCGGTGCTTCCCAGACGAATCCGTCCGGGTCGGTGAACGCTCCGGCGTTTCCGCGGACCAGGAGTCGGTGCGATCCGGCGCCGCCTTCCGGGACGCCGCCGGTCTTGACGAGCGCGGCGCGCTTGTCCAGTGCCTGACCTAAGCCGCCGCAGCCCCAGAGCGACTTCGCCGCCGGCTTCAGCACCGTGGCACCGGCGCTGGCCGCGATGTCGATAAGACTGCGCACGGTGGCCGGCTGGGACACCACCAGCGACGAAGTGAACCCCCGGAAGCCGGTCGACGGCGCCTGCGACGCGCCCACCAACACCCGGTCAGCCACATCGAAGGCCCTGGTATGGAAGGCCTCCGCCGCGGCGGTATCAGTGACCTCGATAGTCACGAACTCGATAGTTGTTGCCATATCGGCGAATATATAGCGGGCAGCGTGCCGGCGTACTGTTGGCGCTGCGAGCTGCGGTCCCGCTGGGATCGGGCATAGGAGGGCTGGGCGGGTCGGCGGGCGTTTCCGCTGATCTTCGGGGTGCCCCCGGCGGGGCATGTCACAGAACTGCAAATAGTCACCGCCCCCGCCGTCGTCGTCGGGGGCGGTGTCGTCTGTGCTGGTGTGGCCGGTGGCGGTACGGGGACCGGCGACGGTGGCGTGGGTTAGGCGGGCCAGGTGTGGGGTGGCGTGTTGGCTGACGGTGGTTCGGAACGAGACTTGGTTGGTGCGGACGTCGTGGTGGATCTGCACGGCGAAGGCGTCCAGGAGGCGACGGAGACGGTCCGTGGGTAGCAGGCTGAGTTTGATTTCCATCTCGGGAAGGTCGGCGAGGATGTCGGCGCTGCCGGGGTCGGCCGGCATGGTTTCTTCGAGGTGGGCGAGTTCGGCTGTCTTGATCTCGCGGTCACGGTCGAGTTCGGCTCGTCGCTCGGCGATCTCCGCGAACACGCTGCCGTCTGGGTCGTCGTTCTCCTCGATGACCCGTAGGAGGCGACGGCGGCGAGCGGCGATGTCGTCCAGAGTCCGTCGCAGTACCGCGATTTGTCGCCGCTGTTCCTCGGCGGCTTGTTGGGCGGTGATGTCGAGGCTGCGGGTGGCGAGTTGGACTCGGTCGGGGCCAAGGACGTAGGTGTTGAAGAACCGATCGGCGAAGTCGAGCAGCACCTCTTCGGTCACGGAGATCATGTTCGGGTGGCCTTCGGGGATGGCCCTCTCTCGGGGTTGGCAGGAGTAGTAGGTGTACTGGGTGACGGTGCGGCCGAACATGCGCCGCTGGCACGGCGCGCACCAGACGTAGGAACGAAGCGCGTAGACCCGTTTGGTCTGGCGGTGCCGGTTGGGAGAACCGTGGCGGGCGTCGGCGCGGGATCGTTCCCGCGATCGGCCGACGTTCTGCGCGGCGAGGAACGTCTCTATTGGCACGATGCCCGGGTGGGTGGGCTGTTGGGAGACGACCCACTGTTCACGGGGGTTGACCTTGCCGGGGTGCAGTTTGTCTTTGGTCGAGCGTCGGTTCCAGACCATGTGGCCGGTGTACTTGGGGTTGACGAGGATCTCGCGGACGGCCGAGCCGGTCCATCGTCCGACCGCGCGGGCCGGGTCGACGGGTTGTGGGGGCGGGTAGCGGTCGAGGTCGGTGTTGAGCCGGTCGGCGATGGCTCGGTAGGACAGCTTCTCGTCGATGCGCCAGGCGTAGATCTGCTCGACCACCGGCCCGCGATCCGGGTCGATCTTCAGCTTCGTCTTGTGCTTGCCCTGTGCCCGCTTGCCGGGGACAGGGTGTTTGTGCTTCTCGGCGAGGTAGCCGTACGGGGGCTTGCCGACGTTCCAGCCCTGGCTGGTGTGTTCCTCGAAGCCGTCCCACGACTTCTCCAGCATCTCGATCATGTACCACTCGGCCACGCCCTGCTTGGTACGCCGCAGGAGGACCTGGGCGGCGCGTTTGCGGCTGTTCGACTGCGTGATCGGCTCGTCGGCGGCCAGCAGGGGCACCCCGGCGAGTTCGAGGTCGTGCTCGATCTTGGTGCCCTGGTGGGTCCAGCGGGCGATGCGGTCGATCGACTCGCAGATCACGACGTCGAAGCGGCGATCCGGTGAGGTGGCCTCGGCGAGCATGTCGGCGAGGCCGCCGTCGCGGCGGACGCCGATGTTGAACTTCTGCCACGCTGTGCTTCGGCCCCGCTGGCTGAGTTCCTTGCGGGAGGACTCCACGTCCCAGAACCACGCGACGATGACCATGTTGGGCAGGAGCGCCCGTTCGGAGTTGGTCAATTGCCGGGGGATGGACAGGGTGGGGTCCTGCTGCTCGTCGGTGGAGGTACGCCCGAGGAACGCGACCCGTATCGTGCGCTGGGGTACGGGCGTGGTGGCGGGTGGGCGTAGCCAGTCGGGCAGGGTGCTCGTCACTGGTCGCCTCCTTCGGTGATGAGTTGGGTCAGGGCGTTGATGTAGTCGACGCTGCGCAGTCGCCATGGCATGACCGGCAGCCGGTCACCGTCGCGGATCTCGGGGGCGTGGAGGAACTCGATGCCGGCGACCGCGAGCGTGCGCAGGAGCGCGGTCCTCGTCACCGTGTCGCGGGACAGGCGGTGGAGGTCGGTGCTGATCACGAAGTCGAATCGGCGTTCTGGCCGGTTCGCCTCGGTGAGCAGGTCATCCAGACCATCGTCACGGCTGATCTCCCGCTCGTGGTCGAGGAACAGGTTGGCGGGTGCCCGCCGGTCGTCAGGCCGGGTACCGAGTTCGGAGAACACGGCCGTGATCGCGCCGTCGGGCAGCACCGAGACGCACTGCTGGTACTGACCGCCGACCACGAGGGCCGCCGTGGCGAGGTCGCTGGCCTCGGCGGTCCGGCCGTAGAACGCCACACGCGGAAGCACTGTCGCGCGGTGGATGTTCATGCCTCGGCCAGAGTGCCGGTAGTGCGGTCAGCGGCCCCCGATGGGCAGATGGCGACGGTGACGGCCCCATCGTTCGGTGCGATGGCCGGCGTGTGGTTGGGGCCGTAGACGACGATGCGCCCGGTGTCGTCGCGGGTGACAGTGGCGTACATGACGCGCGTACCTCCTGCGGTTGGTTGGTGCCTGGTCAGGCCACGGGCCGACCGCCGGCGTTGCCGGTCGGCCCGTGGACGTCGATCACCGCTCAACTCGGTGAAGGGATCAAGACCGCCCCGAGGGCAACACCGGCCACGGCACGCCGAGTGGCCCGGAGGGCGCCCGGTCAGACGGGTTCGGCGTGGTGCCGCTGCTCGTGAAGCCAGGTCAGCACGTCGAGGATCACCTCGGCTTGCAGCATGGCCAGCCGCCGACCGGCGTCGCCGTCGAGCACGGTGACGTCGAATCGCACCTCCGGTGCATCACCGCGGGCGACCGTGACCTCTGCCGACTGCCCGTCACCGCGAGCCGGAGACTCCCGACCGGGCGGGGCCGACGCCCTGCGTTGTCTGCCGTCGCCGGGCTCAGGGGCGGACGGTTCGTACCCGTCCGGTACGCCCGGATCGGGGGTGCGGGGGACGTGGGTAGGGGGAAGGAGGAACTCGGCAGGTGCCGGTTGGGGTCGGTCGCCGGGGGCGGTGGAACTGGGCTTCGGCATGGGCGTGTGAGCCACGTCCGCCGACGAGCGCTGACACTAAGGGATTACAAATCCGGGCCTCGGATTGGAAACCGCGCCCCGCGCCGAACAACTCGCGTCCCCGAGCCGCCCAGGTTGAACAAGATCCTCAACGGGTTGAACACACAGGTCAGACCCCTGAGGTGCCGACTTCCGCCGGCACGGGAGCGGCCTGAAGCTCCAATGCGATCAGTGACAGGTTGCACAGAATCTCCACCTACTTAAACAAGATCATCTCTTGCTTGAACGCGTGGCCTGGCTGACCACCTCGGGCCGTGGACGAGATCGCCATGAGGTGCGGTGCGCCGACACGCCCCGTCCGCCGACCCCGTCCGCGCCTCGTCCTGCAAGGCCGTCCGCACCAACCAGTACGACCCCCACCGTCCCCGTCCGCCGTCCGCGCCGGACGGCCTTCGTCCCCGCCGCCTGCTCGCCCCGTCCGATCGTCCCCACCGCAGCAGCGCTCGTCACCACGGAGAGGTGATCAGCCGTAAGCCCTCCACAGTGAGGAGGCCTCGATCAGGGCTCGGATGCCCGCAGCCACCGGGCGCCTTCATCGGATCACGATCGGCACGTCGGGTCGGCAGATGGTGATCCTCGCCGTGGTGGGTCGGGTCTGCTGCTCTACGCGGTGGGCTGCGCCCCGCTGTTTAGAGCGTGTCTCAGGTGGTGAGTTTGAGGTAGCGGTTGTGGCAGGTCAGGGCGGCGGCGAGGGTGATGAATGCGCAGTACAGGCCGGGGTCGCGTTCGTAGCGGATGGTCAGCCGGCGGTAGCCGGTGAGCCATGCGAAGGTCCTTTCGATGACCCATCGGTGTCGGCCAAGGCGGTGGGGGGATTCGATGCCGCGGCGGGCGATGCGGGGTCGGATGCCGCGGGCACGGAGCATGCGGCGCAGGTGCGGGTAGTCGTATCCCTTGTCGGCGTGCAGTTTGTCGGGGCGTCGTCGGCGGGGCCCGCGCCGGGACTTGACGGCGGGGATGGCCTGAACGAGAGACTCCAGGCAGCGGCTGTCGTGGGTGTTCGCGGCGGACACGCCCATGGACAGCGGGAGGCCACCGCGCTCGGACAGGGCGTGGATCTTGCTGCCGGACTTGCCTCGGTCGACCGGACTCGGACCGGTCAGACCGCCCCCCTTTTCGCCCGCACGTACGCGGCGTCGGCGGTGGCCCGGGACCAGTCGATCAACCCCTTCGCGCCGAGCTGGTCCAGGGCGGCGACGTGCAGCCTGCGCCACAGCCCGGCTCGGGTCCAGGCGACGAACCGGCGGTGCGCGGTGGCCTTGGACACTCCGAACCCGGGTGGCAGGTGCCGCCACGCGCAGCCAGTGGTCAACACGTACACGATCGCGGCGAACACCGCCCTCGCGTCGATCGGCGGCGTGCCCCCGCCCTGCGGACGGCGAGGCGGTGGTGGGATCAACGGACCGGCCAGGTTCCACAACTCGTCAGGCACCCATTGCAGGATCAACCGCTCGTCCACAGTAGAAACGATCTACCAGACCAGGCCGCCCAACCGCCACCCGAGACACGCTCTTAGGACCACACCGGCCTCGCCACAAAGGAACGTCGCGGGTTGCTCGGCGAGACCGCACCGCTGCGACAAAGCCCGAATCCTTGGCGCCCGCCGCTTGCATCGGTCGAGCTGGTTGGCCTCAACACGTTCGCCGTTCAGGGTGAGGGTTCCAACGAGAGGTCTAACGAGTGATCCAACGAGGAACACAACGACCACGAACAGCCGGGTGAACACGCCCCCTTGAACACGTCGTACGAGCACGTCAACGGGGGTGAGGAGGACCGGTGGACCGGAACCGACTGATAAGAGATATCCCTCCTACCCGCACATCTGCCACCGGCAGTTCCCGCCTGGCGGCGTCCGTCGTGGCCGCCGAACCCGGCCGACTCACCCCCGAGAACGGCCCCTGCTCGGCGCGCTTCCAGAAGCCACGGATGGTGGTGTTTCGCCCGAGCTCCACGTTCGCGACCGAGCTGCGGGATGGCCGTGCGCGCCTACGCCTCGGATCCCGTCCCGGTCAGCTCGTGACCGTCGCCGTCGGTCGCCAACGCGAACCACGAGGTCGGGGCAGCACCCACCGTGGTTGGCGCGGTGCGGCGTACCCCTGAAGCGCCTGGTCGACGGCGCGGCAGAAATCCGTACTTGATAATCGTGGTGCCGGCCTCTTGGCGTCCGGAGCACGGCTCGACCTCACCGCACGTCACGCACTCTCCGGTCGGTCGGACCGTCAGGTGGCGTTCAAGTTCCGCCTGGGCTCGTTCGACCTCCTCCAGTGCCACGCTGGCCAGGTAAGTCGTGCTCATAGCGACCCCGATGATGGCGTAACGCGCAAGGCGCGCATCCAAACGAGTGTCGGTCGAGGGCTTGGGCCGAGCTGCGTGCCGTCTACCCGTAGCGCCAGACCGTCCCCGTTCAACGACCCGTGGCCGTGCATCCGGACCTGGTCACCGACACGGGTGGCTCGTGGAGTCAGACTATTGTTTCCGTTCATGTAGTCCTGCTTCCCGACCTCAATCACGTCGCCCAGCTATCACGGTTCCGGCCAGGTCGAGCGCTACGGAAAGTGGATCACTCGCCGTAGCTGGCAGGTAGCCCTGGTCTAACCCGCTCGCCTTGATCAAGGGGCGTAGCGTCCCTTGGTGTTCGGCCGCGACAGCCGAGTGATTGATGAGGTCGCGCGCCGCGTTCGCGTCCTCGTCGTGGATAGCATCTGCCACCAACTGTTTGATCAGGCCGTCTACGACATCGGTTGGCAAGCCCACCGAGAGGTCCAGGGCCGCCAGCCCGAGGCGAACGCGGAACACTGCGAGCCCGGGAGTTCGCGGTACGGCTGACACTCGATCGATGAGGTCAGCGTGGTCGACGGCGACAGTCCCCACGGCCAACTCCTGCCAGGTGTTGAGGAGCCGATGCACCGATTGCTCCCACGGCGTTTCGATCTTGGTGGCCGCGAGGAGGGCCGCTGCAGCCGGCCCTTCGTCTTGCAGGAGATGGGCGACGATCGCAACCTGTCGTCCATCAAGGAGTGTCGGTCCAATCCCGTCGTATCGGCGTACATGGTTCACGGCGTCGTTCCACCGTCCGGCGAGGGTTAGGGCACGGGTTCCGTCGGAGAGGAGTGTGCCGCGCAGCCAACTGATGATCTGGTGGAGTTCTTCGGGATCAGCGGGAAGTTGTCGAGGGTGTATCTCCAGGTCCTCGAGAAGAGCTGGAGTGCCGCCGACGATGGCTGCGTACAGATGAGTGAGTAGGCGGTACGCGCCGTCACCATCGCCTTCACGAATGCGCAGGCGAGCGAGGTTGACGACTGGTTCGAGAGCGAAGCGGGCCGTGTAGCCGTTCAGCGGGGCCCGGTTGAGGTAGAGACTCGCGTGGCGGCGGCACCAGGCGCGGGCAAGGTTGCGGTCGCCACAGTCGGAGGCGACGAGGGCCGCCCCGTTGAACACCATGGACGCCTTGTCCGGATCGCTCTCGCAGTGTGCGGTCTCGGCGAGCCTGACGAGCCGGTCTACCCGAGCGTCCAGTGGTTTGGCGGGCGGTCGTTTGCGGGCGACGAGAGGGAAGCGGGCGGCGATGGTGGCGGCAAGAGACGGAGTCATGGTGTCCTCATCTGCTGCGGAAGGGCCGCATGGTGGCAACGAGGTGCGTCCAGGTCGTGCGTGACGTCTCAGCTGCGCTCGTCCCTGCGGCGCCGGGGCGGGACAGGGCACCGCCCCGGCCTGGATGCGGTCAGAAGGAGATCGTGAGGATGGTGTCGGATCGGCTGATGTCGTCGCGTCCGGCGGGCCGGATTCCTGCGCGGTGGGCGGTGACGGTGGGCTGGTTGGGGCGGCCTGCGGCGTCCCATTGGTCGAGCAGGTTGGTCAGGTCGGTGGCGAGCGTGGTGGCATCCGGTCCGTGAGCGATCGCGCCGAGTTCGTGGTGACCGTTGCCCACATCCTGAAAGGCGAGGTAGGCGATGGTGCCGCCGTGGTAGATGGCGGCACCGGCCCACCGGTAGGCGGGAGTGACCAGCCCGCTGGTGCGGGCGGTGTCGCCGACGCCGAGGCGGCCGAACGGTCTGTTGGCGTGCACGAGGAGCCACAGGTCGAGGTGGCCGATCGGGTCGGCGTCGCTGACCTGGATGCCGGTCCAGCGTTCGAACCGGGGGTGACTCAGAGCCTTGGCGAGGGCGGCGCGATCGGGCTGGTCGGTGGCGTCGAGTTTGAGGACCACGTCGGCGTCGAGGCGTACGTGGTGATCGGTGTGTTCGGTGCTGCCGCGCATGGGAACGAATCCGCACACCAGCGGTGTCGTGGTGCTGACCAACTGGTCGGGGCCGGTGCGGTCGAAGGCGAAGCATCGGGTCAGGCCGCTCTCGTGCACGCGCAGGGGCACGACGATGCGGCCGTGGTCGGCGAGTTGTTTCCACCAGGCGGCGGCGATGTCCCAGGCTCCGGCGGTGACGATGATCCGGTCGTAGGGCGCGTGGTCGGGGTCGCCGAAGGCTCCGTCGCCGCAGACCACCTCGACGGTGTCGTAGCCGGCGCGGTCGAGGCCGGCGCGAGCGCCGGCGGCGAGGTCCTGGTCGAGTTCGATGGTGACGACCGTGCCGCCGGGGCTGGCCAGCTCGGCGAGCAGGGCGGCGTTGATGCCGGTGGCCGCGCCGATCTCCAGGACGCGGTGGCCGGGTTGGGGTGCGAGTTGTTCGAGCATGTCCGCGACGAGGCTGGGGCTCGACGCTGATGACAACGCCGCACCGCTGGGGTCTCGTTTGGTGACGATCTGGCGGCGGGTGTACACGGTTTCCAGGTCGACGCCGGGGAGGAACTGCTCGCGGGGGACCGCACGGAACGCGTGCGCCACGGCGGCGGAGCGGATGTGTTCGCGCTGTTCGAGCGTGCTGACGAGCTGTTCGCGCAGCGTCGCGGCACTCGACGGTCCCGGTGCGGTGGGGAAAGTGTTCACTGCGTTGACCCTACTGTCGATCTTGGCGGTGGGCTGATAGCCGGATGGGGTGTCGAACTGGTGGTGGAAGGTGACGGTCACGGCCGCCATCGCGAGCAGCCAGGCATCTGCGGCGGAGATGCCGAGCCGGTTGAACAGGAACAGAAGGTGGTGGGTCAGCACCTCGCGTAGGTCGCGGGTCAGCGCACCGTGCCGGTCGAGGAAGCCGAGGTCCGCGCCCGCCTGCTCGTGGGCTTGTGGCCAACGCGGGGTGACGGCCAGAGGGCTTCCGGCCGTGTCGTCGGCTGCGGTGATCAGGCGCTGCACCGCCGCGATGAGCCGTGGGCTCGGTGCGGGGGCGTTCGGCTGGTGCCGGCGGGAGGCGAGAAGCCGCCAGACGTCGCCCTGCTCGGAGAACTCCAGTCCGGCGGCACGCATGAGGCGAGTGGCGAGCAGGACGCCGAGTTCACGCCGATGGGTGCCGCCGGCGGTGGCGAGATGGCCGAGGATGTGGCGGCTATCAGCGTGGAAGAGGGTGTGGGCGATCGTCATTGCCTGGCCCCCGCCGAAGGCGTACGCCTCGGGCCGGTAGATGGGCTCGGTGATACCGCGGATGCGGTCGTCGTCGGTGATGGAGGCGAGGAGGGCGTAGACCTGGGCGAGCCGGTCGCCGGGCAGGAGCCGCAGCCGCCACGTCTCGTTCTTACGGATGAACCAGAAGGCGGTAATCGCCCGGTGGTCTTCCGCAGCGATGAGCTCAGCGGCGAGCCGCGTTGCGGCGAAATCCTCAGCGGTCTGCCAGTCCGAGAGGGTCAGGTTGATCTGGCGCCATCGGCTCGCCGGTGCCACGCCTGGTGGCTCGGTGTCGGGTTCGGAATCGAGATCCACGACGCTCCTCGTCTAGTTGATCAGTAGGCTGGTGGCCCAGCGGACATCGGTGTCGGTCGCGACGGTGTGCAGGGTGAGGGCGATTCCGGCGGGGCCTGTGATCAAGCCGGATCGCGCCGGGGTGGTGTCCGTGGCGTGCTGGATCAGCAGGCGCACGATCTGGGGCAGCTGTTTCTGGAGGCTGGTGGTGCGGGCGTCGGCGGCGGCGTACCAGGCCGTAGCGGCAAGCCCTGCCCAGCCGTGGCACAGCGACGGATCGACGATCCGGCCGAGTTGGAGGGGATCGGCCAGGCAGCGGGTCAGGGCCTCTTCTGCCACCTCTTGCCGGGCGGCGTCGTCGAGAGCGATCCCGGCTAGCTGCTGGGCGCGGGCGACTCCGGGGGTGCCATAGCACCAGGACGGCCGCGCCGGTCCGCTCATCGAGGGTTTCCCGGCGTGCAACTCCGCGACGGTGATCTTCTCCGGCCACCACGGTCCCGCAGGGCTTGTCTGCTGCCAGCGGTCGAGCCACGTGCAGATTCGGCGGATCGCCTCCGCGTGCCCCGGCACCCGGATGTTCTGCCGCATCGCCAGGGCCAGGAGAGCCAAAGGGCCGGTGATGCCGTGCGCCATGCCAAAGTTGGCATGCCCGCCCTGCTCCGAACCTTCGCGATCGGCGGGGTCTGCGCTCCACCAACCCGGTGCGAGTCGGCCTGCGGTGTCGTCGGTGTGCACCGGCTCGGTGAGTTGGACCAGGTACGCCAGCACCCGCCGGAGCAGAGGTCCGTCCGGGGTGCGGCGCAGCAGGTGGGCTCCCAGGCCGGTCAGCCCACGTACGAGGTCGAACTCCGACAGCGAGGGCCGGGCACGTGCTGCGAGGCGTGCCGTGGCAGCGGACAGACGGCGTTCCACCAGGTCATCGAGGGCATGATCAAGCGCTTCCAGCGCTGCGGGGCGGGCGTGCGGCATGGCCATGGTCAGCGCGTGGGTGACAGCGGGTGCGCCGAACCAGAGTCCGGCTCCGCTGCCGTTGTTCAGCGTGTCAGCGGTCGCCCGTCGCAGCCAGGCATGGACCGGTTCACACCCACCGTGTCCTGTCTGCGCTCGCACCCCATGCAGGAGTGCCACCCCGGCGGCACCCCGAGACAGCGACTGGGCGTACCAGCGGGTACTGCGTGGCCCGTAGTCGTCTGCTGCGAAATCCGGGGGCGGCGGCTCGGTCAGGGTGTCGGTGATACATGCGGCCATCGCCTCGGCCGCCCGTAGCAACGGTGTCCTCAGCGGTGTTTCAATCATTGAGATGCTCCTACGGCCCGAACCCGGCGGCGCACCGCCGCCAGCGCGACATGGCGAGCCAACCGATACGTGAGCTGCTCGGCGTCGTCGTCGGGACCGAGAGCGCGAACAAAATGCAGGTGCATCAGCGACGCGAGCACCGAGGCGGGGGTGACCGGGCCGGCGACGGCGGACAGTTCGGCGGCGTACCGGTTTGCGGCCCTGGAGCGTTCTTGCCATGCGTGCTGGATGGGCTCGGGAAGTTCGCTCGGGTCGAGGGTGACCGCTTGACGCAGTACATCTCGCTGGATCGGTGCCTGCCCGGTCTGCTCGGGACGCGCCACCAGCCACTCGCATCCGTCGGTGCGGCTGCCGAGGATCGAGGCGGCCAGATCGACCATGCTCAGTGCGGCCAGTGCCTGCCGATTGATCCCAGACTCGGGCTGCGCTACCAGCTGTGCCAGGGCTGCGGTGGAATCGGCGGCGAACAACTTCTCGGCCGCTGCCAGCGCGGTGCCGCAGCCGTAGCGACCGGACTCGGGATGGTAGGGGTCCAGGCTCCAATCGCCGGCAAGGCGCTGCTGTCGGAGCCCGGCGACCCACCGCCCGACCCGTACCGCCGCGTCGCCGTAGTCACCGGTGTGCAGTCGTAGTCGAAGATGCGGGGTGGGGCGTCGCATGCGGACGAACCACCACAGCGGCGGCTCGGGCCAGTCGGCGAACAGCGCGGGCAGCCCTCGGGCCAAGACCAGCTCCACCGTCGAAGGGTCGACGGCCACCGAAGCGGATAGCAGGTCACTGGCACCCGGTATGACCGGCTCGGGGGGAGCGGGTGGCGGCCATGCGCCTCGCGCGGTAACCGCAGCCGGCGCGGCAACGGGCGCAACCGTCGAGGCGACGGGCACGACGATCTCGTGGGCGCGGCCTGAGAGCCAACCGAAGTCCTCCGGGCTCGCCGCGTCCACCACGGTTACCGGTCCGACGCTGGCGTCCAGGTGGGCACGCAGCAGGGCACGATCCATGGACTGATCGAGGTGGAGCCAAAGCCGCTGGTCACCGTTTCCGACCTGCACCCATGCCGGCAGCCGCAGCCTCGTCCGAAGCGCCTCCCAAGCGGTCAACCATTCGCCATCGCCTGCGTTCGCACCGGGCAGGGCCGTCGGATCGACGCGCCACCGGGCCGCCGCCAGGAGGACGCGGCCGTACCTCAGCGCGGGTCGAAACGGCAAGCAGGAAGCCGCACCCCAGTCGAACGGTTTCAGCCGGGCATCCGTGGCTCGTGGCAGTTCCAGGAGGAACCGGCCGAGCAGCGGCATCGTGTGTACGGCGGCAGCATGCGCCACTGTCGGCTCCACCACCCGCCGCCGCGACATCGACACCAGCACCAGCCGATCGCGTCCGGCGGTCACACCGAGGTCGTCGAGGCCAAGCACGTTCTCGGCCACGGGCCGGTGCTCGGCCAGGCTGACCAGCCACGGGAGTACCTGCCGGGAGTTGAGCACGTTCTGGGCGTGTAGCTTGCGCGGCGGGAAGCTCAGCTGCGCAGGCATGGCCCCGGCCACCGCGACTGGAAGGCGTGCGAACTCCCGGCACATCAACTCCCGATCGGCGTAGGGCAGCCCGTCGAGGAAGCGCCCGCTCGTAGCCATCGCCGAGCGGCCCATGCCGGTCAGCGCGACCGTGAACCGTCCCTGGGTCAGCGCCTCCAGCGAGACCGCACGGACCTCTGCCGAGACGTCGACGTGAGGGCTGACAGGCCCGGCGACTCCGCCAGTGCCGGCGAGCCATTCGACGTCCATGTCATCGAGAACCACCTCACGAGCACCGTCGACCAACGCCTGCTGAGCCATCGCGAGCAGGCGCTCGTCACGGCCGGACAGCAGAGCCGCAGGCGCGTCGGCCACAGTGCCGAAGTGTTCGGGGAAGCCCAACCCGACGAGCGGATCTACCAGCCGATCCAGCGGCACCACCGCCGTCATCCCGTAGCGGTCGACGAACCGGGCACGGTACGCACGCCACTCGGGCCGCCCCGACGGATCTGGCGTCAGCCGTCGCAGCACCTCCACCGATGCCGCGATCTCGGCGGCGACCTGCTCCGGCAGTGCGACCTGATCTGCGAGCTGAAGATCCACCGCGAGTGGCTGGGTGGCTGGTGCCACGTTGCGCATGTGGTCGGCGAGCCCACGAAGGTATATCGCGCTCCCCGCGCTGGTGACACCGAGACGATCATGCAACGAGCGCAGCTCGACCCGAAGGGCTCGCTGTCCCTCAGGATCACCGTCGAACACCGCATTGAGGGTGTCCAGGACATGCCTGATCGGGTCCGTGCACGTCGATGGTGGTCGGAGAGCGGAGATCAACACTCCATGGTCCACCAGGCCGGCAACCATCGCGTCAGCGGACGCCCATGGGAAGTCTGGAAACGCAGCAGCGACCGTGTCGACCAGCTCAGCCCACGGCACGGGGGCGCGGGCGAGTGACACCGCCATCCGTACCGCTTCGGTGTTCCTCACCGAGGTCGACTCCGCACGTGCAGAGGCGTGCGGCCGGCGTGCCACGACGATCCGAGGCCCGTTCACCAGCGCCAGGTTGTTCGCCTGCAGGGGTAGACGGCGGCGTACGTCGGGTTCAGCTTCAAGGCGCGCGATCAGGGACGCGAGCCAACTCGCGTCCGGCCGTACCCGGATCGCCGGCTGTCCCGCCGGCACCACCGCAGCCACCGTGTCGAACCGCAGGGTCGCCACCCCCGAGAACAACCCGAAGGGTGTCGCCCGCCGCTGCGCACGGACCAGGTACCGCGCCAGCGCCAGCGCCATCCGCCACCCTCGGTCCGGAGTAGCGCCTCCTGTGGCGAGGACCGCTTCTACGCGAGCAGCGAACTCAGGGCTGGCCGCCCAGACGGCCTCGGCCAGGCCGACCTTCCGCCACGTTGCGTGCAACCAGTCCGCGATACCGGAGGCGTCGCTCCGCTCCGGCCAAGGCGCTGGGCCGTCGGGCCATGAGTGAGCGGCAATGCGGATCGTCGCGGCATCGACTGACCGAAACATGAGTCGTTCTCCTTCCGTCACGAGGCGCTTCTCCGGGGACATGGCTGGATGTGGGGGTGCCGGTTCCGGCAGGCATCGGGGGATCGCCTGCCGGAACCAGCGGGGGTGCTCGGTCAGCAGTCGCTGCCCTTCACGGTGTCGCAGCCGTCGTCCGTGTCGGCCAGCAGGGCGGCGGCGACCGGACCCTCCGTGACGATCTGCACGTCGAGCTCGAACGGGTCGTCGCTGACGGCGAGCAGGCTGTTCATGGCAACCTCCAATGGGACTGGATGGTGGGTGGGCAGGTAGCCCCCGCAGCTACCGGCACGTTGGCTGGCGGATCGATCCGCCTTTGCTGGAACGGCGTCCAAGGAGAACTCGCGACGTTCGGCCTGCCCGCCGCCACGCCCTCCCCGGCAGTGACAGCGGGCAGGGGCCTTAGGTATGCCGAACGGCTATCAGCGTTGCGCTCGTGGCGTCCATGCCGTTCCTCCCGCACCTCGGATCGTCGGGACTACGCCGCGAACCTGTCGCCGCGTGCCCCCATTACAAGCCGTAGACACATCGCTTGTGGTGCATCCACGATCGCGGTTCTTGCGTAGCCCCGGGAACACCGGCCAATGGGGAAAGTTAGGGGGAGACTTACCGGTCGCCGTGCGCTTGACCAGGGGTTTCTATGCGGAATGCATGATTGGCGCTGGCGGTGGTCGGCGAAACAGGCGCTACGCTCTCGTCGCCGGGCTCCAGGCAGGATGGACCACCGGGCTATTCGTGTCTCTCGCCGGAGGTGTCGGTGATCAGTCCATATGTTCGTCGTCGCCGGCTCGCTGCCGAACTCGTGCGACTGCGGGAGGAACACGGCTACTCCGCTGAGCGGCTCTGCAAAGAGACAAAAATTGCCAAGCAGAAGCTGAGCCGTTTGGAGAACGCGAGAGTCCGACCAGATCAAGACGAGATCATGCGAATCCTCGACCACTTCCGGGTTGACGAGCAGCGCTGGGAAGAGATCATGGCCATCGCTCGCGAGTCCCAGGAGAACGGCTGGTGGGAGAAGTTCCGCGTCGAGATGGGACCACGGCAGGCCCTCTACGCGGACCTGGAAGCCGGTGCGGAGCACATCGCTGAGTACCACATCACCCTGCTGCCGGGCCTGTTGCAGATCCCGGCGTACACCGAGGTCCGCGCGGTGGCAGATCGTGCTGCCTACCCCCGGAGATTCACGGTGGAGCGAGCACTGGAAGCCCGAGCTGCCCGGCAACGGGTCCTCGACAGACCCGGCGGACCCACCTACGAAGTGATTATCGATGAGCTCGCGATCCGTCGGCACGCCGCACCGCCGGAGGTCGTCCGCGCGCAGCTTGACCACTTGATCAACGTCGGTCACGAGAAGCGGAAGATCACGATCCGGGTACTACGGCTGACGGCGCGAATCGCTGGCAACGTGGTACCTCGGTCGTCGTACTTCAGCTACCGATACCCCGACCCGAGCGATCCGGTGGTCGTCGCGGTCGACACCATCACCAGCGACCTCGTCCTCACCGACCCGGACGAGGTTGCCAACTACGCCTGCCTGTACGAGCGCCTGCGTTCCGCGGCCCTCAGCCCCGCCGACAGCCTCAACTTCCTCGCCAGGGTGGCGGAGGAACTGCCCGACTACACCAGGAGATGACCATGTACCCCGAGAAGTTCACCAACTGGCGGAAGTCCAGCCGCTCCGGCGGTGGCGACAACTGCGTCGAGGTCGCCTTCGCGCTCGACGGCACCGTGGGGATGCGGGACTCGAAGGACCGGACGGGACCAGTGCTGGGGTTCACCCGGGGCGAGTGGACGGCGTTCACTGACGGCATCCGCGACGGTGATTTTGACGCACACTGAGCTGCGGTCTCGTCGGCGCGCCCGGGAAGCCGGGCGCGCCGCGCTGGCCTCGGCCCGGCATGGGTGTCACCGCTTGCAGGCGCAGTTCATGCTGGTCGGCGTAGTGCCCTGCCCGCCAATCTCGCGCCGGCTCGGAACAAGCCGGACTCCGATGCGAGCATGAAGTGGGAGTTGCGCGCTCCTGTCGACTTGTTCTCAGCTCAGCGCATCGAGACCAACGTCTGCTCGATGTGTTCGAAGATGTCCGAGTCCGTCTCCTGCTGCCACTCTGGCATGTCTGACCAGTCGGCCACGTAGGAAGCCTTCGGGTTGGGAAAGTGTTTGAAGATCTGCGCAATCCAGCACAGGGCGACGAAGCGTCCTTTCTGTTCACGGGTCAGCTTCGCGGTTGCGCCGTCGGCGGCCTCGATGAACTGGCGGACCTGCTCATAGACTGCGGCGGCACTGTCCCGTTCCCATTCGGGCGTATCATCCCAGGGCGTGACGTAGCCCGGTTTCGGTTCGCCGGGGTAGTGCTTACGGACTCCCGCGATCCACGCCTCCCGGAACACACGCCCCGGTTCTTCGACCTGCACGCTGATCCTCCCTCTGGTCGTGTCAGTTCCCTGCCCTTATCAGGGCATTGATCTGGCTGTTGAGATGCCGCACGTGAGTGTCGGCAAGGAACGGCTGCAAGTGGTGGTGTAGTCGGTTGAGTTTGGAGCCGACCACGCCGGAGCCGCTTTGGCGGGCAGTATCGAGGGCGGCGCTGCCGTAGAGCACGATCTGGTGTACGTCGCTACGGTGAACTCCGACCAAGGCGAGGTCTGTCAGGACGGTTCCGCGTCGTCGTGTGGAGAGGCTTTGCGACAGAGCACCGGACAACACCGGCTCGGCCAGGTCTGGGCGCCTCAACTCGACGTAGCAGGCCCCGCGTTCCTCGGCGAGACGGGAGCCGTCGAAGCGCAACCATCCGCCGTTGTGCACCTGGCCGGGCAGGTGGTTGACCTCTTCGGCTTGGTCGAGCGCCCGCCGGCATCCGCTGAGGTCGCCAAGGCCCGCGAGAGCCTGCGCCTGCACGGTTCGTGCCCAGTGCCGGGTCGACAGCGCGCTGTCCCCGTTCTGGGCCAGGCCGGCGGCCACGTCCAGCATCGGTGCGGCGTGCCGGAAGTCGCGCTCGTAGACGCTGATGAAGGCGTGACGGATCATCGCGCACGCCCAAAGATCGTAGGCAGCGGCTTCTCGGGCGGCGGTCGCTGCCAGCGTGTAGCAGTGCGCGGCCTCGCCGTACGCGTTCGCGTCGAAGGCGACCTCGCCCGCGAGCTGGAGCAGGTCGGCGGTGACCCCGCAGAGCCTGCGGTGCACGGGTGTCGTGTGGGAGCGACGTAGGTTGGCCGTGAGCGTCGTCAGCTGACGGTTGACCAGCGGTGATACTGCTGCCTTGGACTCGGCAGCGCCGAAGGCCGCCCACAGCTGGGCGTTCAGTCCCTCGTACTCGTCGAGGGTCGCTGGGTCTAGTCGCCTGTTCCCGTCACTGGAGGACTCGATGCGCGCCCAGTCGAGCTGGCTGCCAGGGACGGGCGCGGCCAGCAGCGCACCTGTCAGGCTTAGCAGGCGTAGCAACTCGCGGCGGTTCATGTCGCCAGTGTCCGTGATCTCCCTGCCGGTCAGCGACTCGCCGGGGTGATCATCACCGGCGGCGAGCGGCTCACTCGGGAGTATCCGGTGCGCAACGGGGTCAGTATGGCGTTGGCCACGGGTGATGTAGAAGCCCAGGTCGGCGTCCCGCGATGCCTTCAGCACCACCCGGAATGCCTCCCGGGTTGTGGGCTTGGGCCAGCGGTGTTCTCCTCGCTCAAGCTTCCCAACGTGGTTGGCGTCCATGCTGGTTCTCGTGCCGTAGGTGTCCCACAGGTAGTTGTTGACCGCCTCGGCGACCTCCTGCCGGGACATCCGTCGGCCTGAACCGCTTGGGGACAGAAGTCGGCGGCGGGCGTCGCTGAGCAGGGTGTTGGGGCCGTCTGACGCACCCGACTTCGGTGCCAACCCATCACCGCCCGCCGAAACTCGCTGTAATCCTCACGGGCGGCCCTGCAAGATCGCTGCCACCCTCATCCCTGGTCCGCTGAACCTCGGGCCTCCATTGCGGAACGAGGCGACCCGACGGACCGATTTGCCGGAATGCCAGCCCAGCATGCCAGCGTGACTACCTGATCACAAGACGAACTACCAACGGAACGTCAGGCTGACCGCAACCGTCCGGGTGACCTGCTCGCCCCTGACAAGCACGGCAGTGCCGCCAAGGGCTGCCGCAACCAAACGGGTCTACTGATCTGCCGCCAAGCGAGCGTCACGGTGAGTGATGGAGTTGGCAATAACACCGCCTTCCCAAGAGGCATCTTCGGGTGCCGCACAAGCAACATGTGGACGGCCTGCCGCACACAAGCAAAATGTTGACAATCTGGACCAGAAATTGCAATCCCTTTCCAGGGGTCACGCAGTATACATTCGCAGGCCCTGACAGCAGAAGCGCCACTTGAGCCCGCTACCACAAGGGCAGGATCGGTAAGGGCCGGAGGTATAACCACTCGGCACCTGTACCGCAGGGTCAATCTCATCAAATAGTGCAATACCAGGAGAGACCTTTATATTCATAGAGGGTTCGCCGTCAATCGACCAAGGATCGGTTGCAGAAGCGGAGCCAGCCTGTGGTACGAGGCAGCGCAACTCGTCTGAAGCCTTGCGGTGATGCTTGTACAGCTTAGTCCATGCGGTCAATGGATCACGAGACCCTTGAAAGCGGACCTTGTCAGCGAACACACCGATCGTCTCCCGTATGGCACTGTTCCAACCTAACTGTCCTGTGTGCTGATCCCAGAGCAATCGAGCACCGATAGCGAATGCGCTTTCCGTAAGCCCAATACCGATGCGCTGCAATACACCGCGGTTGGCTTCGCGTTCGGCTTTAACGAGTACGGGGCGAAGGACAGTCTCCTCCGTCTGGGCAAGCTGACGCGCATAATCGTCGCCGGGGCCAAATCCGGGTACAGCACGATACACTTCGTAGAGCTTCTCGCGAAAGTCCGCGAAAGTGTCATCATTTCGAACGTCGGCGACGATTCTTGGTGTTAGTCCTTTGAAAATCGGGAGATCGGAGTGCAGCAGTGCGTTCGCGACCTTCTGGTGTTCACTGCCCTCCAGTAGCTTGTCAAGCCCTCGCTTGCATAGGTACTGCTCGTATGCCCATGGTGCGATGTACTCAGCACCATAGCTCTGCGCCAACAGCCACTCGCGAGAGAAGTATCGAAGTGAACTATCAATCGCACGGCGAAGCTGATCTTCCGGATCTCCGCCAGCGAAAACGAACAACCCTCGCACACGGTCGTCTACGGCGAGATCGGCCGGATGAAAGCGGCGAGTGATGTCACTTGGCTGCGCGGTGAGGCCCTGCAATAGTTCGGCCCTCAGTTCGTTGATGGTAACGCTATGCCGGGCATAGAAGCTTTCCCCCGGGACCAGGACCAACGTTCCGGTTTCAATAAGGGGGCGCAATTCTTGCAGCGCCGGAATGACAAGAGCCAAAAAACGACGCGTGCCCAGCACATTTGGGCTGCCCCTGGTCATCAACAAACCCGCGCCGACTCGCCATCACGTGCTCATTTTGATACCGCTCCGGCGCAAACCAGTCGGAGATTGGGTCTTTTGCCACTACCTGACCACAATAAAGTAGCGACGACAAGACGAGCTGACTCTGGTCTGTCACAAAGAAATTCGCTGACGGCCAGCCGCCCAGGTAGGCCGGGAACTTCCGCACCTCCAGCTTCGGCGGATCGTAGGTTGCGGCGAACCGTTGCACCTCTTCACCAAGCCGCCATAAGTCACGACCGGACAGACCATCCACCGCAGATACGCGGCGGCCGATGAGGTAATTGTCAAGCACGTCTAAGATGGTGGCCAATCCTGACTTCTCCTTTAGCGGGCGATACCACTTATTCTCAGGCTATGCTCGTTGTGTGACAACAACGCCAAGGCACGTGGTCTCTACTGCGACATCTCCTCCGGATCGAGTATTGCAGCAAGATTCTCGATGCCCAGGAACAGCTCATCATAGGTGATGATACTCAGATCTTTCATTCCGTTTCGGAATATTTCGAACGAACGCCGTTGCAGTTCCAGCAGCGGTGACATCTGAGTGTCGCCGATGATTACGATCGCGGAAGGGCTATGTGCCGCGAGTTCTGGCGTATGGAACCTAAGTGAATGCAGGTGATTCATTAGGCTCATGCGATATTCGAGCGCCTGAACACAGGCGCCTATCAGCTCTGGTGAGGGTGGATAAACGCCCGATCGGTATTCTGGGCCAACCAGGCTAGCTGTGGGAGTCTTGAGCTCGATGAGCACCGCATTGCCTTGGCATTGAACAAGGAAGTCCGGCACCTTTCCATTGCGATTATCTATCGCCTTGCCGCCCACGTAGCACTTCTCGTTCAGCACATACGGTCGGCCACTCAAGGTCGGCATTAGTAGCTCCGGGCGATCGGCCAGCAGCCTCTGCCAGAAATCCTCCAGCTTATTTTGGCGTTCATGCTCCCAAATTGCCAGCGCTTCCCGGAACCGGTTGACGCGTCCAGGCTGCTCCGGCACGCCCTTTCTTGAAGCCAGAATGTTGGCAACTCGCTCGACATGCTGTTGACGTAAGAGCAACAACTTATCGGCGGAATACTCCTCGGGTAGACGATCGAAGAATTGATGGTGATTTGGGCACACCAAGACCATGTTATCGAGCGAATGAAGCGCTTCGAGCGACTTTGAAGGGTCGTAGCGGATACTGCCGGGAGCAAGTGTATTTATGAAGACGACTTCGAGTATCGGTGTACCGTCAGGAAGGCGAGACGGGTAAGGGCAGTCCCCGATTGTGCAGGTGCCACCTTGCTGAACGTAGAGTGCCTTGATTGCGGCTCTCGGGATGGACCGGCGGAATCGGTGCGCGGGGCGAAGGTCGACGTCTTGGGTCACAAACGGATTTTTCCATCTCCTTGTTGCGGCGTCGAGCCCAGGAGCCGAAACTAGCTAGCCGTCGCAGCTCGGGCCAACCTCGCATCGCAAGCTGCTACAGCAGATCAGCTCAATGACTCGCAGCGGGCCAGCGAACGACCGTTGTCACACCGGACGCGGGTCTGCGGGCGGGGCCAGCCAAGGCCGGGGCTGTCATAGCGGGCTTGCACCATGCCGATATGCCGATCCCGGGGACCAAGCCGAGTTCCGGAATGCTGCTGCGCGTACTAGGCAAGGTGGGACCGTGCCCAGGTTGCGCGCACCAGATGCTGTGGGTCTTGGCCCTACTGCCGGTTCACCGGCCGGCTGTCGGGGAGTTCGTCAAGGTCGACCAGGAGGGCGCCGTCGCGCTCGCTGAAGAAATCCTGCGCGGCGCCGGCCAGGCCCTCGTGGTGCGACGGTGGCGGCCCCGGCCGTCCGGCGCACGCGACGCGAGCTTCAACCCGAACACGTGTACTGACTGCGGCGTGCAGCCTGACTGGCACGACTTCGAGGCCGTGGTGGACGCCTCGATTTACGAAGGGCGCATCGAAGTGGCGCACGGGCGCGTCGGGGTACGCGAGTGGCGCCGCGCGGTCGGCGCTCAGCACAGCGTCATCTGCTAAATGCCCGAGGACTGACAACGACGTACCCGTCGACCGTCGCCCAGCCAAGTGATCATGGCCCGGGTGCTCGCCGCCCGTGTCGGCGTGGCGGGCGCCACGTCTCCCGGGCGACCAACGATGGCGGACGAAGGGCTCGGCTTCAACATGCTGGGGCGTAGCCGATTCGACACCCGGCGAGTTACCTTGCGGAGGGCGGCTTGATCATCGTACTGTTGTGCGCACGGTGGCCTGCGCTGCCGGTTTCTCCTGTCGTCTGCCGGCCCACGCTCGGCGATGCGGCACAGAGGGACAAGGCGATCGTCACGCAGATGAGGTGACTCCGGTACGTCCAACAAGCCGGTGGTCGCGTGGGGTCCATCGGGAAGTGGATGAACCGTGAGCAGGGACTATCTCGCTAAGCGCCTGGCTCGGCAGTTGGGCATTCCGTACGCCGAGGCGCTCCGTCGCATCCAGTCCGGCGGCGGAGCCGAGCCGCCGCTGGAGCAGCGTCTCCTCGTCGAGGTCAAGCGCCAGTGCTGGGACATGGTTGGCGACAAGGTCGCGTACCGCTTCGGGGGTGGCGTGGTGGCCGGAAAGCATTTCGCCGACGAGTTGCGACTGCCGTCCCCGCCGCGCGTCGAGCAGATGAGGGTCCACGTGATGGACCCCGATTACGCGACGCTGAAGTGGGAAGCCGTGGAGGTCGTCCCCGGCGTCCGGGCCGGGGGAACTGTTGTCGCCGAGGTCCGGTCGGGCTACGTGACGGTCGAGTCGCGGGTTGGATTCCGTTGCGTCATGAAGACCTCGAACCCGATTGAGGACTCGACGCTGGGGTTTCCCGACGAGTACGTTGACGAAGACCACGTCCTCGTCTCGCTCGAACGTGACGTCCTGCTGCGCTGGCACGCCGTCTTGGTCGAAGGCAAGGACCCTGACCTGATCTTCGGAAGGGGCGAGCCGCGCACCTCGTCGGCGCGGCGGTCCCTGGCCAGGTAGTCAGCGGTCCGGGGCCGACCGGCGACACTACGGCTGCCCTGGCTCCCGCTGGGCTTCGGTACCACGCAGGCGCACGAGAGGATGATGGCCCCGAGGGTGTGCACCTGGGGCCATCATCCTCGACTAGTCGAGCAGGAACGTGGCTTCTACGGTCAGGGACCGTTCCATCACGCCACGTTGTTGCAGTTCTGTGATGTGCCCCCGGCAGGATTCGAACCTGCGACACACGGTTTAGGAAACCGTTGCTCTATCCCCTGAGCTACGAGGGCGTCATGATCCAGGCTAGCTGGCGGCGGCTGTCAGCGTACCGCAGGGAGCTACCGGGGTGGTCAGCGCTGGCACCGCCACCAGCGGATCGCACACCGACCGCACGTGATCAGGGTTCCGCTCGACTGACTGCCACCGGCGGGCACGACCTCTCGACGTCACTCACTGCTGGTCATCGCACCGGAGCACGTCCCGGGCACACACGAAGATCGTCGATTGGGATCGCCTTGAGGGCGATCGTTGAGAGGTGAGCCGGGAACAGGGGGCGGCAGCGGGAGTGGACGGCCACTCTGCAGCGCCTCCAACGCCGAGGTCAGCTCCGTACGCCCTGTCATGTCAGGGCCGTGCGTGGTGGACATCTGGCGTGGTACGGCCGGGTCCTTGGGGGTTGCCCGGATTCGTACGATGGCAGCGGCATGTGTATTGCGGCGGTTGCCGCCAGCTACGGCGCCGGCAGCGGGTCGACGCCGTGACTCTAATCCCTTCGACGGAGGGCTCTGCGAATCATGTCGCAAACCGACGCCATCGGTAACCAGTTGCGGTCGATGCAGGCAGGTATCGACCGCGCCAGGTCGACCGCGTCCGCTACCGGGCAGGAAGCCGAACAGGTGGCAACGAGGGCGGCGGCTGCCGGATTTAGTGGAATCGTCGCCGGCATGTCTCAGGTGCGGGAGGCGATCAGGAACATCCAGGCTGGCCTGAGCAACGTCGGCGGGGCCGTTAACGATGCTTCCAGCTCTCTCGTGGCGGTACCCAAAGAGGCCTCGCCAGCGGAGGTGATCGAGGCGTTGAACCGCGCGGCGGACAGGGTGAGCACCGCGCACGACGGAGTTGGTTCGTCGCTGAGCAACGTTGACGAGGCCCGTACTCTCGTCGCCAGAGTCCTGCAGGGCGGCGATCCCGGACCGCTGCTTTCCATGCTTGGAACCATCAAGGAGATCCTCTTGTTGGTGGCGCAGCATGCCGGCGCGGTCAAACACTCGCTCGCGTCTGCTGTGACCGATGCTCGCCGGACGGGCAGCTCGGGAAACTGACCGGGGCTGGCGGCGCCTTGCCGGCCAGCCCGTCTCCGGTCCCGAGCACCGTCCCTGGCGCTCCTCCTCAGACAACCGACGGCCGCGCTGACTCGGCCTGGGAAAGACAGCCGACCGGCCACACCGGCGGATCGCCGACCGGTCCACGAACGAGGATCCGCGAGCGAGAAGATCCCGATGTGCGTCGATCGTTAGAACGAGAGAACGAGTGTGCCGATATTCTGGCCGCCGGCGGCTACCGCGTACACCAGAACCCGACTCGGCCTGAGGTGGCCGAGTCGCGGGAACGCACCGGTGATCGCGGCGACCCTCGGAAGGACCCCGATTATCTGGTCGAGGGTCACGTCTTCGATTGCTACTCCCCCTCGCCAGGGAAGGCTGTGCGTGGCGTCTGGACCGAGGTTCGCGATAAGGTGACGAGCCAGCAGACCCAACGGGTTGTACTGAACCTCAAAGACTGGCGCGGGGACGTCGGGACCCTGCAGAAGCAGTTCGACGACTGGCCGATACCGAATCTTAAAGAAGTGGCAGCGGTCACACCAAGTGGGGCGACCATTCAGATCGTACGGCGCGATTAAGGAAGGTGCCAAAGATGGCTATCGAATACCGATTGACCCTCGCCGGCGACATCCCACTGGAGCAGGTCGCTGACCTCGCCGCGCCGGAAGCCACTGAGGCACCACCGCTACAACGATCTCCGCGATTGCTTGTCGCAGACCTGCACGAGCGGTGCGGCTACGTGATCAGCATCCACGCGGGCCGCGATGGCTACTATGATGCCGAAGACGACGACTCGCAGTGGGAGTGGGAGCCGGAAACATACCTCAACGTCAGCTTCCGCATGGCGAAGAACGAAACATCCGACGAAGGAACACGGAACATGATCGCGGTCGTCGCGCGGGTACTGGCCGGGCGGAAAGAAGACGCGGCCTTGGTGTTGAATGGCAACTGGCTGCTGCTGGCGCGCGTGAACGGAAAGATCCGCAAATCCAGGCGGAAGTGGTGGGATACCTACAACGTCAACGACCTCATCCCTCAATCAGCCGAGTAGAGTCGCACTGTTGGGCTGGTGTTTGCGCGGCCGATGAAGATGCGCGGCGCTGCGACCACGGTCTGCACCCGGTGAGCCATACCAGTAAACGAGGGACTTAACACCGACCTTCAGGACATTGGCACGCCGGAGCACGAGCACCGACAGTCGGGAGGTGACAACTGGCCGGGCGACGCGTTCCTGCGGATCGTCGAGCTTCACGACATCCGCAATGCGCTTCGTCAACTGGGACGGACGTCAGTGGCTACACAACCGCCCCGGTAGATCACCTTTGCATGAGCAGCACAAGAGGGCTCTTCGAAGTTACTGTAAGCGGGGTTGAGGTTGTCCGCGGTGGCGTCGGGTGGTGGCGGTGCGGGTGCGTAGGCGCTGGTTCTCGGTGTTACGGAAGCCGTAGGCGTCGCGGGTGACGGTCTTGATCACACGGTTGGTGCCTTCGGAGCCGGCGTTGGTGACCCCGGTGGTCAGGAACGCCTGGATCTGTGGCCACCAGGTCTCGATGGTGCTGGCAAGCCGGTGGAGTTCGGGCAGGTCAGTGGTGGCGCAGCGGGTGTAGAAGCGGTGCAGCAGCCGGTGGACGTGTTCCCGGTTGGGCTGGGTGCGGGCGGTCGCGAGCAGGTCGAGTAGTTCTTCTTTGGCGTTCCACGCGGTCAGGATGGGGGTGCCGATCGCCGGCGGGAGGGCTTCGAGGATGTCGACGAGGCGGTCGACGTGCTTGCCGGGCATGCGGGCCGCTGATCGAGTCAGCCGGTTGCGCATCCGCCATTCCGGGTCGGTGCCGCGGCCGCGGCGTCCGCGCTGGGTGAGGGTGACCCGGCGGCGGACCTCGGTGACGGCCCGGTTGGCCAGCTGAACGATGTGGAAGTGGTCGACGACCAGCACCGCGTGTGGCAGCACTTGCCGGATGGCGGCCTTGAACACGGTGCACATGTCGATCGCCACCGCCGTGACCTGCTCGCGCCAGGCTGGTGGGCGAGCGGTCAGCCAGCCGGTGACCGCCGCGGTGGTGCGGCCTTCGACCTGCGCGAGCAGGCCCTGGCCGCCTGACAGGTCGCAGAAGCCGACGTGCCACCGATCCGCGGTGGTGGTCCACGAGCCGGCCTGCTCGTCCCGGCTCCAGCGGGGCTTGCCCCGACGGACCTCGTCGATGCCCAGCACCGTGACCGGCTCCGGCTCGGCCGGCAACACCCTGCTCGCGTGGGCGGTGAACGCGGCAGCGACGACCGGCCACGAGACGCCATGATCCCGGGCGGCCTGCACGATCGTGCGCCCGGCGTCGGCGACCGCCGCCCCGGCCGCTTGCCGCAGCCGGCTGGTCAGCCGTGAACGGGCCGGCACCTGGGCGACCTGCTCGGTGAACGACCTACGGGCACAGGCCGCGCTCGGGCAGTACCAGCGTCGTTTGCGCCAGCGCAGCCGCACCGCACGGCCACCCACCGGCAGGTCCCGCGGCCGGGTCGTGGCCCACTGCTTCACCCGGACCGCCCGTTGCCCACACTCCGGGCAGCATCGCGCCTGTTCATCGCCGGTGGACAGGTCCACCACCGGGACACCGGTGGCGTCCAACTCGACCCGCTCCACCACCAGGCCGTCCAGCCCCAGCAGCCGGGTCGTATCGTTGACCATGCTCGCAGCTCTTCACTTGTGACCATCCGAACTCGACACTCAGATGATCACCAATGAGCTGCGAGCCCTTCACATCCGGGGCCGGCCCTCCACCCGCGAACCCCGCTCAACTTCGAAGAGCCCACAAGAGTCCACTGCCCCGCTTGATGATGATTGCCTAGTCAACACCGGCTAACCTTGGAGAATTCGGCAGGGCCGGACCCCGAACGTCAAACCCTGGTCAGGACAAGTGACGACCGGTGGAACAGAACTGTCAAAAGATTAATCTACTTCAGACTGGCCTTGCAATCGAACCGTTCGATTACGTCGACAGCGAGACCAGGTCCGTCACGCCGCCGGCTTCGACGTCACAGTCGGCTCACGTACTCGTCGAGCCGGCTTTCGGCGTGGATCAGCAGGGCCTCCGCGTCGTGTGCCAACCGCGCAGCGCGAGCATGTCGTCGTTGCTGCCGCCGACGAATCGCGATCGTGCTCGTCTGCGTGGGGAGGGCCTGGGTGACAGGGGCGAGGTGAGTGCGAGCGGCGGCGAGTTCAGCGCGCGCTCGTTGCACATCGGCCTTGAGCGAGGCGATTGTGCCAGCCGGGACGAGACGCTGATCGGTATCCGCCCCTGGGTTGTCGATCGACGCTGCGCGGCGCTGGTCGAGGCGGTCAAGGCCGGTCCGTAAGGCGGTCGCGAGCAGTTGCCCACACGCGTAGCCGACGATGAGCACAAGGACAGTGGCTACGGGCTCCCAGCGCCGATGCACGGCAAAGGCAAGGGCCACAGCAACACCCGACATCTCAGCAGCTTTGACAGCGGCCAGCTGCCCGGGGCGAGGCGCCTTGAGTAGTTCTGCACACTCGGCGAGATATTGGGCAGCGAGGTCAATCCGGCCTGCGACGCCACCACCGACGAGGTGGCGCACGCTCAGTGTCTCGACGGTACGCTCAAAGGCGCGTCGGGCTGATGCTGCAGCAGCTCGCGTCTGCCAGCCGAGACGTTCGGCAGTCGCCGCATCGACGGTGACCACCGGAGAACTCTCAGTTGACACCTGGCCGGCGTCCTCGATTTGTTGGTTGTTAACTGCGGCTGCCTGGTCCGGTGATGGCGTCATGACGTCTCCCAGTACGAATGGGGCATCTTCCCGCGCCTCAGCGACCGCCTCGAGGTACAACTCGCGTAGCGGCGGTGTCCCGTCCTGTTCGACAAGGTCGCGAAGCTGGTGCAGCGTTTCTGCGGCTTCGCGGTGGCGCCCCAGCCGGGCGTGCTGTAGCGCGACAACTCCCAGGCACAGCGCCAGGTCTTCCCTGTGGGCAGCGGGGTCGACGGCGGCCAGAGCACGGTACATATCTGTGGCGGTGTACAGGTCAGGCATCGCCTCGTCGTCGCGGCCGGCATCGGCCAGATAGGTGCCACGCCGGCGTAACGCAATGGCCAGGCCCTCCCGATTCGCATCGGCGTCCTCGTCAACCAGTAGGGTGCGGATGGCAATGGCTTCGTCCAGATGCCCGAGAGCTTCGTCCAAACGTTCAGCGGCCAACGGAACGGCGAAATTGGCCAGCGTGAGTGCGAGCGCTGCTCGGTGTTTGGGGTCGGTGACGTTGTCGCGATGGATCGCGGCGGCCTCCCTGTACGCGGCGATTGCCTCGCCGTCGCGGTCAGTCTCGATCAGCCTGTTGCCCAGGTGGATGAGACCGTTGCCAAGGTCCGCCCGGTACACGGCCGGCCGGGCCTCGGCCAGCCGGCGGCGGATGGCCACACACTCCTCGGCGATGTCCACCGCCTCTGGCCCCTGGCCGGCCCCGCTCAGAATGGTTGCCAGGAAATCGAGGCTGTTGGCGAGCAGCACCGCGAAGGTGCCGGGATCATCATCGGTAAGCCGCCGTGCCACAGTAGCCGCCTCTCGCGCGTCGGCGAGCGCATCTTCGAGTCGGTCAACCGCCCTCGACCGGGCCGCAGACGTCGTAAGGGCCGACACGAGCGCGGATTCGTAGCTCGGCTCCTCCTCGACAATGCGCCGGTACGCATCGACGGCCCGTCTGGCCACCGTGCTGGCCTGGCCGCGTTGGCCGAGCGCCCACAACCCGTCGGACCATGCAGCCAGGTCGCCGGCGAGTGCCACCGCCTGGCCGTCAGCCTCGGTCCTCGCCAGGCGAGAACGAATTGCTGTGACTTCCTCCAGCGCCGTGACCGCGTCCTCCGGATGGCCTGCGGCCGCACAGGCGTCGGCCCAGCAACGCAGCGCGGCGGCGAGGTGTGGCTCGTGGGTGGCCTCGTCCCGGTCCGCCAACCACCGGTACAGGGTGACCGCAGCTTGAGCCGCGTCTGCCGCCCGGCTGTGAAAGCCGAGGCCAGCGGCGACAAGCGCCTCGACGTGACGCATCCATGCCAGTGTCGGCCGGTACGTGGCGGGATGGAGCCAGGCCGCCGCCTCCGCCCACGAACTGGCACCCTCAAGAACCTCGATTGCCTCTTCGTACCGGGCGATCAACCGCAGTTCGTCGGCGAGCCGGATCCGGGCATTGGTGATCTCGACCGATCGACGAGCCCGCGTGGAGAACGGGAGCTTCTGGTAGAGGTTTACCGCCTCCAAGCCGGCAGCCACAGCCTCCTCGTGGCGGCCCAGCCCGCTCAGGCGACCGGCAAGGCAATTGAGCGCATGAGCCAGACCGGCACGATAATCGACTGGCTCGCCCGGCAGGTGATGGCGCCAATCGGCTACCCCCGCCTGTGCGGCGCAAAGCGCCTCTTCGTCTCGGCCAAGCTGTTCAAGCACCAGCGCGAGGATCACCCGAGCACCGGCCAGACCTACTCTCGACTGCGGCGACGTGGTCGGGTCGCAGCGCTCGAACCGGCCGATCGCCTCGGTTATGTCGGTCAGCGCCGACTCGTAGGCGCCAAGGTCGTACTGGCATGCCGCATGGCGGGCCAGCGCCCGCGCATACAGCAGGCCGTGACCGCCGGTCGACGTGTGCAACCGGCGTGCCACTCCGACCGCCTCAGCGGCGGCGGCCGCAGCCTCCCGGGTACGGCCGCGGAACGTCGCACCGCTGGACCGGCGCAGCAGGGCCATGACCAGGGGAGGCTGAAGCCATCTCGGCCGCAGTCCCGCCAGCGTCCGAAGGGCCGCCATCCGAACACCTTGCCGGCTCATCCACACCACCGCACGGCTGGCACCCGAGGCAGCATCTGGCGACAACACTCTGCTCGCCGCACGTGGTCGATCAACTTATTGGCCTGCCGACGGCTGGTGAGCGTGATCAGCTGTGCGTGCGACCCATGCTCCTGGATCAAGTCACCGACCCTGGGCCTCATCGTCCGGCGGTAACCGAGGACGTACCGGATGAAGTTCCAGGTGATCCGGTCGTAGACGCCCTCCGTCCGGTGTTGGCCGCCCCGGTAACGCCAACGCCGTTGGAGGACGCCACGTAGGCAGGTCACAGCGGGCAGGTCAAGGAAGATTACCGTGTCGGCAGCGGCCAGCCGGATAGGCAGGGTGCCGGCGTAGTTGCCCTCGATTACCCACCGCTCGGCAGCGGTGAGCCTCTCCTGCTGGGCGACGAACTCCTGCTGGGACAACGGATTCCACCGCCCGTCGTAGTAGATCCCATCAAGATGGGTCAGAGGTAGATTGAGGATGCCGGACAAGCGTCGAGCGAGAGTTGACTTGCCGCTGCCGCCGCAGCCGACAACGGCGATTCTCTTCATGGTCCTCGACCCGCCCGAGAGGACAGTACTGGGCTGCTTCGCCTCTGGTTCAACACCCTGGGGTCGACTGACCCGTCTGTCGACAATTTCCTGATCGGCACCGTCATCCCCTTGGGAAGTCTCAAGCGCACCTCTCTGGTGCATCAATGGCTGGTTGGCGCGAGCGCGTCTCCCAACCCAGGCAGCAGGTCGGCTACGGCATGGTGGCGGTCGCAACGACGTAGGCCCGCGCAACCGGGCCGAACAGCTCGTGTCCTCACTGGTCATGGCGTTCGCTCCCGTCCTGGTCAGTTTGCTGATCGCGGAGGGTGTGGTCGGCGGCGGCGGGGGGATGCCGCCGCCGACCACCCGGCGCCGGTCCGGCTACCGGGCTCCGTCGGCAGCTGGCCGGCCCCGTACGCCGCACCGCGACGGATCGCCGTCACCGTGCAGTGGGCACGGGGTAGGTCTTCGGGCGTCTTCCTGACTGATCTGGGGCGTGAACCGGCAAATCGTTCAGGGGCAATTGGATGCGGTGGGAGGACGCCACATCGGGTAGAACTTACTGCCATTTGGCAGTTGGAAGGCGTCTCGTCCGACGTAGCCCAGTCGGGCGTAGAGATCGCGGCTGCCGCTGTTGCTTGCTTCGAGATAGGCCGGCATGCCGATGCGGTCCAGCCGAGCGTGGTAATGCTGCAGCAGAGCGGTTCCGCGTCCCGTGCACTGTTTATCGGGTGTGACGGCGAGGATCGCCAGGTGGTGGTGCGCCTCGGTGGGGTGGTGGGTGTCGAACAGCTTGTCGAGCGTGGCGAACCGCTCCGTGTACGGGCCGCAGGCGGCGGTGAGCCGTCGTTCGTAGTCGCCGGGTGGGGGTATTGGACTGGATCGGTCGAACCACACCGCGACGCCGCTGCCATCTTCGAGAATCTGGACCTCGCCGAAGAAGAAGGCATGCTCGAGCAGGATACGGAAGTTCGCGGCGAGGATGGTCTTGCGCTGCTCGGAATCGGGAACAAGCCAGGCGACGGGGTCAAGGTAGTGGAACGCTTCGGCAATCAGTGCGGCGATAGCGTTGCGCTCGCGATAGTTGGCTCTCACAATCCGCGGAAGACTGTTCACCGAGATACCCCCTGTCCGGAGGTGGGCAGGCGGCGGCCAGGAGTGCGGGAGGTTGGGAGGGTGGCGCTGCGGGCGCCGAGACCGATGGCTGCATACACGTCGGGGCGGGTGCGTTGGAGGATAATTCCCCACGCAGTACCGAGAACGGCGGCGGCGAGGTAGCCGGTAGGGACAAGCCAGGCGAGTATGTGGCCGTCCGGGACGCCGAGCAGGGTGGATACGTTGCCAATGGCGAGTACGACCACCGCAGCCAGAGCGACGGACGCCACGGTGGGCGCGATGAGGCGTCGGCGCATGGGTTCACCGTGTGGGCGTCGGCTGAAGAAGACGATGACGGCAACACTGGTGGTGGTGATGAGGAACAGCACGCCGAGTCCCCCGGAGGTGCCCGCCCAGAAAAATAGGTGGATGAGCGGGTCCCAGCCGGCGACCGCGTAGGTGACGATCACGGTCAGGCCGATGAGGCTTTGCCACAGGGAGGCCGTTCGGGGAGCACAGCTGCCTTGGGAGACGCGGCCGAGCGCGGCGGGTAGTACCCGCTCGCGGCCGAGGGCGAACATGTATCGCGCGGTGGTGTTGTGGAAGGAGATCATGGCGGCAACGATGCTGGTGGCGAACAGTACGTGTCCGACGTCTACCAATGTGTGGCCGAAATGGGTTCCGGCAAGCTGGAAGATGACCTCGGTTTGTTCGGTATGGGCCACCTCGACGATCCGGTCCGGGCCGGTCGCGACGGTCATCGCCCAGGCGGACAGGGCGTAGAGAACGGCGATCAGAACTACGGACAGGTACGTGGCGGTCCGCACGGTGCGCCGTGGGTCGCGGGATTCTTCGGAGAAGACCACGGCAGCCTCAAAGCCGATGAACCCGAGCACGGCCAGGGTGAGGATCGCGCCGACGCCGGGACCGAACAGATTGCTCGGCGCGAGGGTCTCGGTGGTGAGCTGCCCTTGGGCGGGGTGGGTCAGGCTGCCGACGTTGTAGGTCATGATGATGGCGACTTCAGCGAGTAGGAGAACGGCGAGGACCTGGCCGTTGAGATCGATCCTCCGTACTCCGAGCGCGGCAGTGATCGCCCATGCGGCCAGGGCAATGGTCCACCAGTGCGGGTTGATGCCGAGCCATTGCTGCAGCAGCGGCTGGGTGGCCGCGCCGATGGCCCCGTACAGGCCAACCTGCAGGGCGTTGTACGCCAGCAGCGCTACCCACGCGGCGCCCACGCCGATCGGGCGTCCGATGCCCTGGGCCACGTAGGAGTAGAACGCCCCCGCGTTCGCCACATGCCGGGCCATGGTGACATAACCGATCGAGAACAGGCCGAGCACGAGCCCGATGATGAGAAAGGCAAGGGGAATCCCAGTCAGGCCGGTGGTCGCGTAGCCGGTGGTGATGACCCCGGCGACCACGGTGAGCGGGGTCGCCGCGCTCATTACGAAGAAGATCACGGCGGGCACGCCGAGTCGGTTTGCCGCCAGGGTGGCCGTCACCGGACTGGTATGACCCGGCGGAGTGGACAGGGGCATCGAGAAGCCTCCGGTTTCGAGGGCGAAAGAGATGAGACGGGAGGGCAGGCGTCAGGTGCGGTAGGAAAGGATGGCCTCCCCGAGTGCGACCTGTGTGTGCGTGAGAAGTTCACGCAGCGGTAGCGGCAGGGTGCCGGTAAGACGCCGTAGGTAGTGACGGCTGGAGGTCGGAGCGTCGCGGAGCAGTTCCTCATCCAGACCAGTCGCCGCGGCAAGGCCAGCGAGGAACGCGTTCGCATGGCTCATCGACGCCTGCTCCCGAAGCTGGATCGACAGTCGGGCGGCGGGCCAGTGTGCGTTGTTCCAGTCGACTGGCACCCAACGCACACCGTTCGGGCGAAGCAGCCGCCGAGACTTCTCCCGCCGGACGTGTCCGGCACGCCACAACCGCTGCGCGACCTGGTCTACGGCGTCGCGCGAGAGGAAATCGAGCCAGATTCGCACGGTCGTGTGCTGCGGCTGGGCAACGAGTTGTTCCAGGACGGTATGCGCCAGGACATCCTTGGGGGGACCCTTGTCCACCACCCAGAGTTGCCCGCGGTCTGCGTCGATTTTCCCGATCCACATCAGCTCGGCCAGCAGAGCCGCTGCCAGGCCGAGTCCAGCGCCGCGCCCGTTCAGCCGAGGATTTCCGGAGACGTCATCGTGGGCGAGACGCCAGAAGTCGTCAGCGAGTTGCACGAATGTCCCCCCATCAACTGAACTCGGTAGATCAGGTCAAGCTCTGACAGCCGTCCGCCGTGCGGCTGACGCAGGACGTATGTCTCCTCTGGACGCCTGCATCCGACGTCGCACCTAATCGACGATCGCTGGTCAAACCGCAGGGGTCGAGACCGTACGTGCGGACAGTCGACTTGTCCGCACGATCCGTCGTGAAACGGTGCTCTATTCCGCACAGCGAACAGCGGCGGCGGCACGGCGAAGTCGGGCACGGTGTTGCCGTTAGGCACTCGTGCTCGCCTGTCCGGGACGCCGACCGGCAAGGAGTGGCGCACCCTCGATGTGATGAGGGAGGAGGGCACGGTGCTGAGTGAGCGAGGGGCGGTTCACCCACCTGCGGAGCGCTTCCCGGCCGTACGGAGCTGCGGGTCACGTCGTGCCGAGGCGCCGTTGCGACGATGGCATTTTCGACGCTGCCACCGGTCAGCCGCAGCGCCGACGTGGATCTCCCCCAGGCGGCGGTGTCCCGATGAGATCGGGCGGGTATGGGCATCAATGTTGCGCGTGGCGGCAGGATCGGCGACAATCAGCACTTGCTCGGTCGCTGTGCGCGATGTCACGAGAATGGCCATCCAGGTGGGACAGGCTCCGAAGCCGCTGTTGCCGACACGGTCGGTGCTCGACTACGTCGGCGCCCATATCCGCTACCTGCGGACCAGGTGTGGTCTGTCGCAGGCCGAACTCGGCGCACGGATCTTCGTCCACCGCGATCTCGTCCGCAGGATCGAGACCGCCGAGCGGCTACCGTCGCGCGAGTTGGTTGAGCGCTGCGATCAAGTGCTCAACGGCGGTGGTTCCCTGCTCCGGCTGCTGCCGGTGATCGAGCGAGAACGACTGCTGCGGTCAGGCCGCAACGGTGAGGTGCAGTCGACCGTGTTCCGTAGTGCCGCCATGGATCGCCCGGTTCTCGACTGGTTGCTCGCCACGCCGTCGAGCGGCCGATGCCCACCCGTTCAGGATGACGCTGTAACGAGGGCTGCTGCCACGCTGGAGCAACTACGCAGCCAGGACCACGTACGCGGCGCCGGCGCCACCTATCCCGTGTTGGCGGCAACGCTGCGCGGGCGGCTGCCAAGCCTCGCCACCACGGCGCCGCACGTCGCTACCGGCATGCTCGAACTGGCTGGGTACGAGGCGGTGGACCTGGGCGCCGACGGTCTTGCGCAGCGGCACTACCTGCACGCACTCGACCTCATGACGCGGTTCGGGAATCGGCTCTACGGCGGGTACCTCGTGGCGGTCAGTCTGGCCCACCTGGCATTGCACTGTGGCGACCCGCGCCAGGCATTACGACTGGCAACCGCCGGCCTTCAGGGAACGGAGGGACACGCCACACCCGCCGTGCGGGCCGCGCTCCGCACAGTGCTTGCCCGCGCTCACGCCCGCCTCGGCGACGAAGCCGCCTGTGCCGCCGCACTGCTGCATGTCGAGGCCGACCTCGCACGCAGCCGGCCCGGCGACGAACCTGAGTGGATCACCTACTTCGGCGAGGCTGACTTAGCCGACGAAAAGGCCCACTGCTTCTTCGACCTGGGGTTGTACGAACTCGCATACCGCGAGACCAACACGGCCCTGCACCTGCTGCCACCGGATCGGGCGCGACGCATCAGCATCGACACCGCCCTGCAGGCTGCGGCACTCACCCGCGCCGGCCGGCTCGATCAAGCATGCGTGACCGCTCGCCACGCGATCGACCACGCCGCCGGGCTGGCATCTTTTCGTACCACTCATCGCATCGTGCTCATGCTCGCTGAACTGCAGCCGCACGCTGATCTGCCTGAGGTGCGCGAGGTCGCCGACTACGCCTGCGCGACCCTGCAGCCGCTCGTTACGCCGGCATAGCAATCCCCATCTTCAGAAGCACCGTCCGGTAAGCGGCTAGCTCTGCATCAAGGGCGATCTGCTGCACGGATGCCGACAGATAGTGGCCCACCCCGTCGAGCCGCACCAGGTCAGCCAATAGGCCGCGTCGCCGCAAGGCTGCCGCCAGCCCATCAGCGTCGCCGACCGGCGCCACCTGGTCGGCGGCCCCGTGCACCAGCAGGACAGGCCGCCGCACCTGCTCCGCGACCACGGGCGACGTCGCCGAGGCGAGGATCGTCGCATGCGGGCGTTGAAACCGCGGTGCAGTCGTCCGCCACCGCTGCGGATCAACGATGGCCGAACGGGCGACCGCAAGCGCGAACGGGCCGTCCTCACACACCGCTTTGAGAGCGGTGTAGCCGCCTGCGCTTGCCCCTGCGATGAAGACCGCGTCCGGGCGGACCCGCCCGGACGCGATGAGATGCAGGGCGGCGTTGCGGCAATCCTCCACGTCGAAGCGGCCCCAGTTCCCGTCGAGTGCCTTGCGGAACGCTCGGCCATAGCCAGTGCTGCCCCGGTAATCGACCTCGGCGACCGCGAACCCGCGGCTGGTGAAGAACTGCACGTCACGATCCAGCCGCAGCTCGTTGTGATATGTCGGGCCGGCGTGCGGCCGCACCACCAACGGTGGTATCGCACCAGGAGCGGACGCAGGAGGATGGAACAGCACCGTGATCGTTGTGGACCCGTCGGCTGTAACCTGGAGCCGTTCGGGAGCCGACACTACAGGCTCTTCGACCTGAGCAGTTGGGCGTCTGACTACCTCGATCTTGTCACTGCCGTCCGTCGTCACCAACGCGATCTCTGGCGCCCGTGTCGGTGACGCGCCGATCAAGGCGACCCTGCCAGCACATGCCGTCAAATAGGGTTTGATCGATGTGTACGGCACTCGGATGGTTCGGCTGCTGCCATCGAGCTCAACAATCGTCAACTCCTGCTCCGGTCCGGACTGCGCTGTCATGGCGATTCGTCCTGCTGGCAGTAGGACGAAGTTGGCGTAGCTGGACTCCCAGGGCGCCGTAGCGCACTCGGCTGGCATCGGTGCCACTGCTTCCACGGGACCGTTACGCCACCGGTACAGATTCCACCAGCCTGAGCGATCCGACATGAAGTACAGGGTGCCGTCGGTGTCCCAGCACGGTTGGACCACGGACTCTGCGGGACCTCCGGCTACGCGCCTTGACTCACGGAGACCCTGACCAGGGGTGTAGTCGGCCACCCAGATCTCGCAGGAGTCCCACGGCATGACGTCGTTGGCCCATTGCGTCCACGCCAGGCGGCCGTCGTGGTAGCGGGGTGATGCGACGAAGCCGTCCGTGGCCAGCAGCACTCGCAGCTCGCCTGAAGTCGGGTCAAGGACGACGAGTTGATCGCCACGATCATGTTCGCGGACAACGAGCACCTGATCGTCGCAGCCGGCAAGGTCACCGTACGTGAACTCGTCGTTGGTACTTCCGAATGGAGCAATGAGCTGGCCAGTGGTGGCGCTCACCGCCACCAGAGTTCCCGAGGGCGTGAACACGTACGGCATCCCGCCGTACGCGTGCAGGGAACTGCCCACGCTCTGATCCCGCACGGTGTAGCCGGCGAGTCGGCCGGCGTCCGAGAGCATCGCGACGCTTCGACCCGTTGACGGCTGGGTTTCAACCCAACTCAACCTGGCGCCGGTGCTCGCCAACCAGTCAAAACCGGCGTCAGCTTCCGCCGACTCTGGATCAATAGGTACCGCCTCGGCCTCGACTCCCTCGAACGCCGAATCACCCATATCGCGCACCTCTCGATCACAGCACAGTATGGCTGGGAAGGGCAGAACGATCTCCTCGCCCGATTGGCCGAGTCCGCTGCCCGGGATGCGACGCGCCCGCAGGTGTCGCCGCTCCACTGGCTAGGGCCGAAGCACCACGAGGCTGACGAGTCGGTGTGGTCGACGACCAACCACCGTGATGCGGATCCCTCGACCTGTCGGCCTCGGCGTCCGGTCTGGTTGAGTCGGCCTGGGGCGCGGTGTCGGGATTGCTCCCGGTCCGTTTCCCCAGGCCGCTCGCCGAACCCGCCGTGCCGGTCTCCCGGCAGCGGGCTCTCCACGGTTTCTGCCGTCAGGCGTGGTTGGGTGTTGCCCATGGGTTGGGGATCTTGCTGCCGCGGTACCGGTACCGAGTGATCGGGACTGATGCGATGTTGAACAGTTCGATCCCGTCCGCCGTTGGTCGTGTCCACCGGCCGTTGCGGCCGATAAGGCGACGGCGGACGTCTTTCCACCTCCAGCGGTGTAGTCGCATCCACCATCGGATCACCCGGTGCCACACGAAGTTCTCCAGGGCGTCGAGGGTGTGTTTGCAGACTGCGTGCCGGAAGTAGTTTGTCAAGCCCCGGGTTTGATGGAGAGTTGGTTAGCTGGTTTCCAGGGGTGCGGTGACCGGCTGGGTCATCGCGTGTAGTGCCTCGTGCTCGGCGGGCGGGACGTGCCCGAGCTCGCCGTGTAGGCGCCGGTTGTTGTACCAGTCGATGTACTCGACGGTGGCCATCTCCAGGTCGTCGAGTCCACGCCACGGGCCTTTGTTGCGGACGAGTTCGGCCTTGTACAGGGAGTTGAACGCCTCGGCCATGGCGTTGTCGTAGGAGTCGCCCTTGGAGCCGACCGAGGCGACGGCGCCGGCCTCGGCCAGCCGCTGGGTGTAGCGGATCGCTCGATACTGGACTCCCCGGTCGGAGTGGTGGACCAGTCCGCCCAGGTCAGCGCCTTGATTCTCGCGGCGCCAGATCGCCATCTTCAACGCGTCGAGGGCCAGACCGGTGTAGAGACTCGTGGACACCTGCCAGCCGACGATCATGCGGGAGTGCACGTCGAGGACGAACGCGGCGTACACCCAGCCCACGCTGGTGCGCACGTAGGTCAGGTCCGCGACCCACAGCTGGTTCGGCCCGGCTGCGGTGAAGTCCCGTCTGACCAGGTCAGCAGGGCGGCTGGTCTCGGCTGCCGGGCGGGTCGTGCGTGGCGACTTGTCGCGCAGCAGCCCACGCAGCCCGGACTCACGCATCAGCCGCTCGACCGTGCACCGGGCCACCCGCACCCCTTGGCGGTGCAGCTCGTGCCAGATCTTGCGGGCGCCGTAGACGCCGTAGTTGGCCGTGTGGACCTGCTCGATCATCGCGGTCAGCTCCTCGTCGCGCCGACAGCGGGCGCTGGCGGGGCGGGTCTTGGCGGCGTAGTAGGTCGACGGTGCGATCTGCGCCGGCGTGTCTTCGAGCGCCCGCAGGACCGGCTGGACACCGTGTTCGGCCTTCTGGGAGTCGACGAAGTCGACCTTCATCGCGACGGACGGTCCAGCTCCGCCGCGAAGAAACTCGCCGCGGACTTCAGGATCTGGTTCGCCCGCCGCAGCTCACGCACTTCCCGTTCCAGGGCGGCGATGCGTTCGGCGTCGCCGCTGGTGGTCCCCGGCCGCTGCCCGGCGTCGGTCTCGGCCTGCTTCACCCACGTGCGCAACGCCTCCGGATGAACCCCGAGCTGACCGGCGATCCGCCGGATCGCCCCGACCGCGGACGCCGGATCCCGGCGGGCCTCGACCGCCAACCGGGTAGCACGCTCACGCAGCTCATCGCTGTACTTCTTCGGTGCCGGCATCGCTAGTGTTCCTCCCAGGTTTCGATGTCTCCATCAAACCCGGTGCGGAACAGTTGGCCCAGCCGCGCATGATCTGGTTGAGCCGGATCAGCGCGTCCCCGGGCGGCTGCTGCGACAACCTGTTCGTCAGGGCACGGACCTTGTCCTTCAACGACCGGATGGGCCGGTCGGCGATGAACGTGTAGACGTACCACTTGCTCGTGCCTCGCTTGCGGCGCCACTGGATGCGGAACCCCAGGAAGTCGAGCGATTCGCTCATGTGCACGATACGGGTCTTGGCTGGAGACAGCCGCAGACCCAGCGGAGCGAGCACGGTGGCGATGTCTTCGTGCAAGGTTTCGACGTCGGCGCGGGTGCCGTGCACGAGGATGACGAAATCGTCTGCGTAGCGGACGATCCGCCAGTTCGGCAGGCCCTTGGCTCGCGTCGGGCGCGTCGGCTAGGAGTGCTCATCATCCCGCCTTCCGACCATGGCCCGTGCGCGTGCTCATCGAGCGCGCTCAGGGCGATGTTGGCCAGCAACGGGGACAGGATTCCTCCCTGCGGCGTGCCGGTGAAGCTGTCCTCGTGCCGGCGGGTCTCGGTGAGAACCCCGGCCTTGAGGAACGCCTTCACCAACGCGAGCACGCGCTTGTCCTTGACTCTGGCCCGCACCCGGTCCATCAGGGCCGTGTGCGAGATCGAGTCGAAGCACGCCTCGATGTCAGCGTCGAGCACCCACTGGTATCCCTTGGTGCCGTAACGCTGGATCTCGGCGACCGCGTCGTGCGCCCGCCGCATCGGCCGGAACCCGTAGGAGACGGGCATGAAGTCCGCCTCGAAGAGGGGTTCTAGCACGAGTTTCAGCGCCGCCTGGACGACCCGGTCGGTGATGGTGGGGATACCAAGTTTCCGCACCTTCCCCGACCCGCCCGGTTTCGGGATCTTGCGTTCCCGCACCGGAAGCGGCCGGAATACACCGGCCTTGAGTTGGCCACGTATGTTGTCCAGGAACCCGGGCACGCCCACCACGGTCTCGACCTCAGCGGCCGTCAGGCCGTCGATGCCGGGAGTGTTGGCGCCTCGGTTACCCGCGACCCGGTCGAACGCCACGATCAGCGTCGCCGGGTCGTACACGAAGTTGAACAAGTCGTCGAACCTGCGGTCGGGATCGGCCGCCGCCCAACGGTGAAGCTTGGCCTGCATCTCCGCTACCCGCGACCACGGCCCAACGGGCGTCTGATCGGGTGCGCTGCCATTCGGCGGCGCGTCTTGCGGCATTGCAGCCTCCTATCTCTTCTCGAAACCGCTGCCGCCCTTCCCCATGTGCGCGGGCTTTCCCCGGCTCGGAGTACTACGGCGGCTCCGTCCCACCCCGGACCGGTCGACGGTCGACGCGCCCAGCCCAACCGGCCGCACCGGACGCGCGGCCGTGGGCAGGACCGGGATGGTTCCCGTGTTCACTGTGATTCGCTTGACGAAGGAGGAGCCCGACTCGGTCCCTGCGGCATCACCACGGCTACCCCGCAGCACTTCACCGTGGTCTCCCGGCCAGTCGCCGAAGCCCAGCCCAGGAGTTCCCCACCCGAACAATCCGGACAGGTGCGCACCGCTCCCGGCCCATATCCACCAGGTTCGAGCCGGTACACGCTTGAGAGACGTAAACGCCGGTTCCTCGCGTACTCCTTTCCGTCCCGCTCGCCAGGCCCGCACCATCTGGCAGTACTGGCACGACCTGGCTTTGTCAGGGCCGCTTGCCACCCTCCCCGGCGTCACCCGGGTCGGGCTGCCCTCAGCTCCACCTCCCTGCTGCAACAGGGCAGGCGGTGAAGGTCTCTCACCTCCACTCGAATCAACAGCGCCTCACGGCGCACTCGGCTCCGCCTGAAACTGACTCGTGGTTTCGGAACCCGCCCGAACAGAGGGTCAAGGTTGAACACCCGTGGGCTGCAAGATCAGCTTGGAAAGGCTCCAATGGTTGATCATTCCGGTCTGGTGCGAGTCGGTGGGCGTGCGGTAGCCGCCGATCGGTAGTCGGCTCGCTCCCGTAGCGGCGACGGCGACGCTACAGATCAGATGGTTAGGGGTTCCAGCCCCTTTGGGCCGCCCCCAAAATCAAAGCCGTGACGAGCGGAGACCGGGGTAGGTCAGTGTCTGCACGTGGGCGATGCCACCCTGGTTCAAGCAGTCAAGCGCCAGGTCGTACACCTGCTGGCAAAAGTCTGTCGACTCCGCGTCTGCTCGTACCGTCACCTCGATGGGCGTGTACTGGGCGAGCGGGATGGTGCTGCCCGAGTACGAGAAGTTCATCCCGTCGGTGGTCCAGAGCTGGAGCCGCTCGGTCTTGTTCCACTCGAACCCGACCCTGACCTCGTACTCACCGAGTCCCAGACGGTCGCTGGCCTCACGGATCAGGCCCATAAAGTCTGCGATCGCCACCTCGACGTCTCGCGACTCGACGACATGGTCATCGTTGTACTCGGTGCTCGAACGCCGGTGACCGCCGACCGCTGCCGCGAGGCTCACTGAGCCGTTGTCGTGGATGCTGATCCAGGCTTCCCTCCAGCGCTGGCTGTCGCCGTCGATCATGGGTCTAGCCGTCCATCGGCGGAGCCCGGGGCGGGGGTTGTTCCGGTCGACGTTCTCAATCGGGTGCAGGCTGCCTCGTCCGACGTAGACGAGTGCGTTCTTGCTCGCCTCCTCGAACGCCATCCTGGCTGCCGTCTGATCTGGCCGGTTCGCGAGCGCCGACGGCAGCCGCGGGTGCGCTACTGCCACGATCCAGGCGGGGCTGTCGGGTGAGCGCATGGCGGCCGACTCGGCGTAGAGCTTGTCGAGCACCTCGGTGGATCGCCGGCGCTCGTCGAAGCGCGCTCGGTACATCGTCTCGATCTGACGCTCCTTCATCCAAACGGTGTCTGCGTCGTTGCGGATGGGCGCACCGAAGTACTCTTTCTTGTAGATCAGGTGCGGGCCGTCGACACTGGATGGGATCACGACGACTACGCACTGGTTGCCCGGTTCGCCGAGTTGGAGTACCCCGAGCCCGAAGACCGGCGGGCTGATCGCTGTCACGGCGGCGCTGCGCAGGCCGCGCTCGTAGACCTCAGTCAGCTCGCCCGTGTCCTTGCGTCCGGTGGCTGTCTTCTGTGCTTCGGTTACGCCGAAGACCAGTGTGCCGCCACCGCTGTTGGCCATGGCAGCAACGTCCTTGGGGAAGTCGGAGTTCGGGATCGCGCCGAGCGGCGGCAGCTCGGATTTCCAGTCCAGGTCGTCCGTTTCGCGGAGGCCCTGAGCGACGGCGCGGTCGATCATCTCGCCTGTGAGCGGACCGGACGGATCGCCGAGGTAGCGATGGAGCGATGTGAAGGTCATCGAGGTACACCTACCAATCGCGGCTGGTCAGGTGGTCCGAGTCCGGTGTGGTCACCAGCGACCTCTGCGACGTCTCGAACTTGTCGAGGATCTTCTTAAGCCTCTCGATGGCGTGCTCGGACTTGGACTGTCGGGCGTACGCGAGCACCAACTCGCGGTCGTAGGCACCACCTGCTGCGAGATCCTTGAGGAAGCTGAGGGTCACTAGCTCATCGGTGCCCTTAGCCTCGATCCACCGATGAATGCTGGGTTGGTGGTGCCCCGAAGATAGAAGGTGCCCTCTGAGCTGGAAGGATAGGAGTTGCGAAGCTTCTATCGTCTGGCTCGAAAGGGCACCTCGCAGGTGAGACTACGCCATGACGCGCCGGTGGTGCGCGCGACGTTCGATGATCCGAATCTGGTGTCGTGTGCCGGCCTCGTTCCGGTGATGCGCCTGGCCCAGCAGGCGGGTCTGCACGACGCGGTCACCGACCGGGTCCGGCTGCCGACGGACAAGGGCGCCAATCCTGCGGGGAAGGTCGCCACGATCGTGGCCGGGATGCTCGCGGGCGCGGACAGCATCGACGACCTCGACATCGCCCGACACGGTGGCATGCGGTCGCTGTTCACCAGCGTGTACGCCCCGTCGACACTCGGGTCGTTCCTACGCACCTTCACGCACGGACACGTGCGGCAGCTGCAGGCCGCCGCCCGTGGCACCCTGATCGGCCTGGCCGGGCGGGCGCCGATCCTCGCCGGCGCCGACGTGCTGACCTTTGTGGATATCGACTCGATGCTGCGGCGGGTCTACGGCAAGCAGAAGCAGGGCATCGGGTTCGGCCACGCGAAGATCGGCGGCTACAACGTCTACCTGCGCGGCTACAACCCTCTCGTCGCCACCGTCTCCACACCGCTGTCAGCGCCGGTGATCGCTGCTACCCGGCTGCGTTCGGGCAACGCCGGCTCAGCCCGGGGCGCCGCGAGCATGATCGCCGAAACGATCACCACCGCCCGGGCCTGCGGGGCATCAGGGGAGATCGTCGTGCGAGCGGACTCGGCGTTCTACGCCAAGACCGTGATCGACACATGCCGACGCCGTAACGTCAGGTTCTCGGTCACCACCCGGATCGACGCGAAGATCCGCACCGCGTGCGACAGCATCACCGAAGGGCAGTGGGCCGACATCAAGTACCCGCAGGCCGTCTGGGACGAAAACGCCGGGCGGTGGATCTCCGACGCGCAGATCGCCGAAACCACCTACACCGCCTTCGCGGGCACCCGGCACCAGGTGACCGCCCGGCTGATCGTGCGCCGGATCCGCCGCGACGACCCGGCACAGATCCCCGGCCAGGAAGAACTGGTGCCGACCTACCGGTATCACGCGGTACTCACCGACAGCCCGTTCACCCTGGTCCAAGCCGAGGCCCAACACCGCGGCCACGCCATCATCGAGCAGGTCAACGCCGACCTGATCGCCGGCCCGCTGGCGCACCTCCCGTCGGGTCGGTTCGCCGCCAACGACGCCTGGCTGACCTGCGCCGCGATCGCACACAACCTCACCCGTGCCACCGGACACCTCGCCGGCAGCGCCTGCGCGACCGCCCGGCCCGCCACCATCCGCACCCGAATCATCACCGTCGCCGCCCGGCTCGCCCACCGAGCCCGCCGCGTCCACCTGCACCTCCCCGAACACTGGCCCTGGCAAGCCGGGTTCGACAACCTGTTCACCGCCGTCCACCCAGCACCCAGCTGACCACGCCACATCAACCGAAACCGGCGGCCCGACCACAGGCCACAACCCCTGCCCCACCCCCACAGCCGAGCCCGGAGCAAGCCGAACGCCGTGGTCGGCCGCTTCCACACGGCCGAAAGTCACTCAACACCGAAATGATCAACCAGCGTTCGACGACAACTGCGTCGGTGGATCGAGGCTTAGTCCAGCCGTTGTATCCCTCGGACACGATGCCCTCCAACACCTTGGAGATCTCGGCGCTCAGACCCGCGTCCATGACCTCGCCAGTCACGACGTTGTACGCGCCACGAAGCCTCGCCCAAGCGTCAAACTCGCTAGGGATCCACTCGACGAGCACCACCACGCTCCGATCCAGGCGCTGGATCTTCTCCATAACCTTGTAGGTCGGGCACCAGGCAAGGACCACGCCGCCATCTTGTGGGTGGCCGCTCCGCTCGGTCACGATGTCGAGCTTGGCGAGTTCGGGGTGGTGAGTCGCCGAGTTCTTGTCGGGCGCTACGACCGTCAGATGGGCGCTGCGCTCGCGCGCTACAGCAAGGCCGAGCCGCTTCGGAACCTGTCAAGATCAATGAGACAGGGATTGGTCACATTGTTTGTGTGGCGGCTGGTGGTTGGTTGATCCAGGCAGCGCCGGGGATGGGTGGCGGCGTGGGCTGCCGTGGGAAGCGGTTGGGGTTGGCCGCGTAGGCGGCGTTGAGGACCTCGGCTCGCTGGAGGCGGACCTGGTCGGCAGTGCCGAAGTGCACTGATGCCGGGGTGTGCAGGCCGATGCCGGAGTGCCGGTGTTCGTGGTTGTAGTAGGTGAAGAACTCCTGGCAGAACGCGCGGGCGTCGTGGATGGAGCCGAACCGGTCCGGGAACGCCGGGCAGTGTTTGAGGGTCTTGAACGCCGATTCGGAGTAGGGGTTGTCGTTCGATACTCGTGGGCGGGAGTGGCTGCGGGCGATGCCGAGGTCGGCCAGTAGCACGGCGACGGGCTTGGAGGTCATCGAGGTGCCGCGGTCGGCGTGGACCGCCTTCGGGGCGGCGCCGATACGGGCGATCGCGTCGGCGATGAACTCCTCGGCCAACTCGCCGGACTCTCGTGGCGCGACCTGCCAGCCGACGACGTACCGGCTGTAGATGTCGAGCATCACGTACAGGTCGTAGTAGACGCCCCGGTACGGGCCGTGCAGTTTGGTGATGTCCCAGGTCCACACCTCGTTTGGGGCGTGGGCGACCAGTTCGGGACGCACCCTGGGCGGATGCGCCGCTTGGCGGCGGCGCTCGCGCACCTCACCGTGGGCGCGCAGCAGCCGGTACATGGTCGCCTCGCTGCACAGGTAGGTGCCCTCGTCGAGCAGGGTCGCCCAGATCTGGGCCGGGGCCTTGTCGGCGAAACGGGGTGAGCGCAACACCGCCAGGACCTGCGCCTGTTCCGCCTCCGACAGTGCGTTGGCCGGTCTGCGCCGCGGCGCCGGCGGCGCCTTCACCGCCGCGGGCTTGGCCTGCCGGTAGTGGGTGGCCCGCGACTTGCCCAGCAGGTCGCAGGCTCGCTTGGTCGAGGTCAACGGCGCCAGTTCGGCGAACGCGTCGTCGATCACCCGCGCCGCCGCCGTTCGGGTGTCGGCTCCGCGCTCTCGGAGAGCAACCCCAAGAGCGCGTGTGCTTTTCCCACCACGTCCAGCGCCGCTTTCGTCCGCGCCAGCTCCGCCTGCAGGCGTTCGTTGTCCCGCCGCAGCCGCTCGTTCTCCGCCTGCTCCGGGCTCTTGCCCGGCCGCCGGCCCGGCCTGGACGCCGGCCCCGCCAAGGCTCCCGCGTCGCGGGCGCGGCGCCACTCGATGATGTGCGAGTGATACAGCCCCTCCCGGCGCAGCAGCGCACCCCGCGCGCCGGCCTCGGACAGGCCGTCGTACTCGGCCACGATCGCCAGCTTGTACTCAGCGGTGAACGTCCGACGCTTCGGCCGATCCGAGCGGGGTGAAGAGGCTGAACTCATCCGCCCATCCTCGCCCAGGCCGATGCCCATGTCAGCGATGCTCAAGGTCACGATCGTTGATGATCCCGTCTCGCCCTACTTCAGAAAATCCGGTTCTCCGGTGTCTCACAAGATCCTGGCAGAGAGGGCTTGCCAGGCTGGATCGTGTCCGTTTCGGTGCCACGCGGCACGTAGATGTAGCGATGCCTGAGCACCTCTTCCAGCTGGCCCGACACAGCAGCTCCCTCCAGGTCGTTCTGCTCAGGGAGGCTAGACGGCACCTCCGACAGTTCCAGCACAGCCCCGAACAGGCCCGGAAACCGTCACCGACCAGCCGCCTGGCGGCTGACTCGCATCCGCACGCTGACTTCGCCGCCAGGGTTGGCGAGGCCGCCGGCGTCGACACCGCCGTCCGCGCGGTCGCCGCCCTGGCACCGCTAATCGGGGCGGCCGGGATCCAGCGGGCCTACCCGATCGCCAAGGCCCGCGCCGACCTGACCGGGCTGCTGTACGCCGACGGCACCCACGACAGCCTCTACCGCTCCGGTGGCTGCACGCTTCTGACCGGACCGGTCGCCGAGGTGGCAGCGATCCGACCTGGCACCGCAGCCGCCGACCGCTACGACGAGGCAGCGAGAACAGCAAGGCAGCGCGCACCCTCATGACGAAGGGTGCGCGTCGCCGGCGTATGTCAGTGCGTGTGAAAGCCGTCCTCCAGGTCGAACATCGTGCCCTCGGCCTTGGCGCACAGCGCGGCGATCACCCGGCGGGCCAGCAGCGCCGACATCCGTTCCCGAATCTGATCCTGATCGCACCACGCCCAGCTGCGCAGCTCGTCCGGCGGCAGCTGGATATCAGCGGTGCCCAGCTCGTCGAGGGCGCCACCGTCGTAGACGAACATGACACCCTCGGTGCGTTCCGGTCGGGGCGGCACCCAGTCGGTCACCAGCAGCCGGCCGGGGACCATCGACTTGCCCAACTCCTCCTTGACCTCACGGACCGCCGCCCGCCAGGGCGACTCGTCGGCATCGACTCACCCACCGACGAGCTCCCAGTAGTCCTTGTAGATGGGCTCAACCAGCAGAGCCCGCCCGGCAGCGTCGGTGAGCAGAGCCGCGGCGCCCATGGGCTCGGTGGAAGCGTCGCAGCTCTGGCAGAATCTCGTCACAACTTCGGGACAGTTCCGGCTAGGTTCCGCTGCTGCTCCGTCGGCGGCACGACGAGCGGCATCGACTTGATGATCTTCGCGTTGATGCTCGGTTTGACGCCCGGCAGCGTTCTCGCCACGATCCACTCCCGGACGCCGGGATGGGTGAGGTACCAGGCCAGATACTCTGCTCGAATTCCTTCCTTCGCGCGGACTCGGATGCACGTATTGCCGACCAGCCAGCCGCTGTGCTGGTCATCTGCGACTGCGGTTCTGCTGGTCTTGCCGACTCGTACCAGCAGCACGTCACCCGCATGGATGCGATACCGCCGGTCGAGTCCGGCGGCGGTGGCACTGCTCACGGTGAATTTCGGAGCGGTGGCGATCTCGTCGTCACGGACGTTGGTGGCGGTGACGACTGGGACACCTCCGGCGGCCTTCTTCGAAGGGGGAAGGGTTTCGCCGCTTACTCCCGGTTGCACCTCGCAAAAGTCGCCGAGGGGGCGGTTCTGCCAGTCGTCCGGCACGAGGCCGAGCAACGTGTCCATGGTGCCGTCGGTTCGCGGCAGCGGCCGGGCACGAGGCCGGCCTGCGTCGACCTGTAGGACGTAGTCGTTGTCGCGTAGTTCGGGGATGCTGACGCTGACGGCGTCGACACCCGCCCGCGCCGGCGTGAGCACTTCGCCGTTCTGCCAATTCCGGTAGACGCCGACGATCGTCTCGATACCGTCTCCAGTCAGCGCCCAGTGGGTCTTCTCGGTCCTTCGGGTGGCGGCGCTGGCGTCGATCAGCAGGACGTCACTTTGTGCGTCGTCTGGATGACCCAGCATCCAGATGCTGACTGCTGTCTTCGCCTCCCGGAACATATGCTCCCGGAGCTGGATTACGCACCTGATGACGCCCGCCTCGACCATCGCCGCTCGGACGTTCTGGTCTCTGGTGCTGCTTGCCTCGGTGGCGCTGGCCGGCATGATGACAGCGGCCCGGCCGCCAGGGGCGAGCGACAGGGCGGCGGCTTGCAGCCAGGCAAGGCCGGTGTTGTGGGGGTTCGGCTTGCCGTACGGCCATGACTGCGCGTCGTCCGCCGGCTGCCATTGCTCGCGGCTGAACGGCGGATTGAGCAGGATGGTGTCGAACTGTTCGGGTTCGGCGACGACTGTCGATAGCCCGGCCGCGGTGTCGTCGGTGATGGCGGCTCGGTAGCCGTGCACGGCGAGGTTCATGGTGGCGATGTGCCGGGTTCGTTTGGTGGCGGCGCGGCCGCTGACGACCGCCAACTCGGTGCTGGCACGCGACATGTGCTCGGCGGCGGCGACGAGCAGACCGGCGGTGCCGCAGCACGGGTCGTGTACGCGGCTCCCGGGCCGGGGATCGACCAGCCGCACCATCAGCTGCGCGATCTCGGTGGGCACAAGGTACTGGTCGAGCGTCTTGTGTCGCGCTTTGGCGAACCGGTCGAGCAGGTGGTCGAAGATCAGGTGCGGCGGTTGCCGCCGCTCGGACAGTACGGCGTCGATCTCGGTTACGGCATTCCTCCACCAGGGGTCCTTGAACGTGGTGCGGATGCGTCCCGTGAAGTATGCCGCGGCGGTCGTGGCCCGGGCGTGCTTCGCGTGGACGAGGGTGAGGACCAGCCGCTCGAACAGCCACGCATCGCTGCTGCGAAGCATTAGATCCTCGAGTGGCGCCGACCATTGCGCGTCAATCAGAATCGCTGAATTGGTCCGATGCCGCGTGTCATGGCCGTGGATCGCCTTGCGGAACCGGTCCCCGTAAATCGTCCCGTGCTGCCGGTCGAACCACTCCGCTACGAGGGCCGTCGGATAGGTGTGCGTTCTTCCGGTGCTGCTCGGGCGGGGAAAGTCGGCGTACCGCCTAATCCAGTTGCTGACGGCCTGCTCCGTGACGCAGACCGCAGCGGCGATCTGCGACCTGGTCACCGTGTCCGGCGGGACAGGCGTCACCGGCCTTGCCCGTCCTTGCCCTGGGGGTTCCGCCAGGCGCCAATCAGCCGCGCCAGGCGACGGGTCCGCTGCTCATCCACAATCACCCAAGCGGCGAACGCCTCCACGGCCATGAAGAAGGCCATGGTCAAGTACAGAATCTCCGGCTCACTCAACACTTCGGCCAGCCTCAGGAGCATGCGGTTCCTCCGGTGTGGTCGGTCACTGCATCCGACGATAGGTATCCCGCTCCCCGCGAGCAGCCGCGTACTCCGATCGTTTCTAGATCGTTTTTGAGGCAGCGCTGCGATACCTCCCGACGGTCGGGCTGATGGCTCCGGGATGCTCACTACATCAATGGCCAGTCGTCAACTGACCTGACCCGATATCGGAGGGATTGGCGCAAATTGTTGTGCTGGTTGAGCACGTAGCGGTCGAGCAATCGGTGGGCGCGACGATGTGGCTCGCTTCGCAGTGGGGAAGGTGGCCAGGGCCTCCACCATTTTGCGCCACCGTGGTTGACGATGGCGAACACCCGGTGGTGCTGGCGAACCGACCCGGAACGGCGACCACCTCGGTCCGCAGACCCCATCCGGCAGGCTGGAGCCGGTCATTCCGCCCAACGCAGACAGACTGCCCGACAGTTCGACAGTGACCCGGCGGTGGTCACGGTCGCGTCTCCCGACGGATTGGGAGGCGGTCGAAGGCGGCGTGCAGCAGCGGGTTGCGATCGGCCGCGCCGCGGAACTGCTGCAACGCGGTGCCCAACTCCCAGGTCTGGCGTTCATCGCCAGCCCGCACGATCTCCTGCAGGATCGAGGAGGCCGACTGGTGCTGCCCGATGCTGATCAACTGCTCGATGTCGCGCAGCGGCGCCACTACGGTCGGCAGCGCCGGGGTGGGCAGGAATGTCCGGCCGAGACTGTTGGCGACGTACCATGGGTCGAGCGTCGCGACCATGCCAATGAACGGCCGGTCGGTCGGAATCTCCGCGAACTCGGGCGCACCAGCCTGGATCTTGTCGAGGGTCCGGCCGAGTTGGTCGAACGCCTCACCCAAAGTCTTGACGTAGGCCTCTTGCACCGTGGCGTCGGCAGCGCGGGCTGCCAGCGGGGAGCGCGTCGCCTTGGTCTCGACCAGCAGCACCAGGTCGTTGAACACCACGAACCAATCTGTACTCGCTGCCTGCTGTCTGCGCTCCCGATACATGATCTCCGGATACACCCGAGCGTCCGGGAGGGTCGCGAACTGCCGTCCGACGTAGTCCTCATGCAGATAACCCAGCTCACGCGTGAACGACGTCCCCCATCGGGCGACTCCTACGTAGTAGAGCTCCAGTGGCGTCAGGCGCCGCGGAATGAGGTGGCGGACCGGCGCGATGAGCCGGCCGTCCGAGAGCCGCACGAACGGCCGTGAGGTCAGCGGATCGAAGGCGTAGCGGTCGAGGTGCGGCAACGGTGTTCGCTGCTCAGCCGAAGTGTTCTCCTGGCGGAACTCCTCCATGGACTGCCCGAAGACCGAACGGATGACACCCAGGATCTCGTCCCGCGGCAGCACAGCGAGCAGCTCGGTGAACTGCGGCTGATCGAGCCAGGCCGGATCGAAGAAGCCGCTGTTGCGTTCCGCCGAGGTGGCGAGCATGACCACGATCTCCGTCGCGGTGACCGTCGGGGCACCGAGAAGCTGAGCAATCGCCTCCGGCGGGATCACCTTCAGCCGCCTGCTGCCGGCGTAGTCGTCAAAGAACACCACCGGACGCGCGAGCTCGGCCAGACCGTGCTCCTGGTACGGGAACTGTTCGTAGAGGGTGCGCGCCATGATCGCGAAGGCCGAGTTTAGGTGGGAGTGATCGAGCTCCTCCGGAACGAGGTTCTCATGCATCCAGCATGCCGTCACAATGTCCCGCTCCTGCGGCACGCTCCGCCGGTGCGAGTTGCCATGCAGGATGGACGCCTTCGCGACGGCGGCCAGCGCCCATGGCGGTGTCTCCATAAAAATCCGCGCACCGGGCTCCTCAGGGGACAGCCGCAACGGCACCCGCAGCGATCGCCGCGCGAGTGCCTGCAGCAAGGCTTTTTGATTAAAACGCCGCACGAACGAACTAAACTGCTGGTACGAGAACTCGGGGACAGGACTCTGAGTCACCAGACCAGAATCACATGCCCGACAAGCTGTTTAGCTGAAGGCGCTGTTGCGTTGGTGGATCGGTGGGCACGCCGAGCCGCGCCAGCGGGCACTGGCCAGAAGGGTTCTACCGCTTGGTCGGGGGCTACGAGGCACTGTCTACCGTGGTTCATTGCTCACTGTTGGAGCATAACGAGCAACGCGTAGCTGATCTTTCGCAAGCGATCGCAGCAAGGCCTTCCTGCGACCTGTATACACCAGGTAGAAAAAGAAAAGCCGCAGGTCAGCGACCTGCGGACACCGGCGGAGCGTCAGGTTAGGAAACCGTTGCTCTATCCCCTGAGCTACGAGGGCGTCATGATCCAGGCTAGCTGGCGGCGGCTGTCAGCGTACCGCAGGGAGTTCTGGAGCAAGCTCCGAGAGCACCAAGATCAGGTGGACATCCTGAACGCGTCGACACCGGTCAGCTCGGCCGAGAGCGCCCAGAGCCGCGCCGCCCCGTCCGCGTCCGTCTCATGGTCGACCACCGCACAGTCCTCGCAGTACCGCCCGCCGGTGCCGGCGAGCCGGGGTGAGGTGGCCGCCCACACCTGGGTCGCCGCGCCCTGCTCCGGCGTCTTGAACTCGGTGTCGATCAGGTTGCCGTCCGCGTCCACCCATCCGGCGTCGACCATCTCCGCCCGGCTGAGGTGCCGCTGGAGCGGGGTGAGGATGTGACCGGGGTGCACGGAGAACGCCCGCACTCCCGCCGCCCGGCCGAGTGTGTCGAGCCGGTCGGCGAACAGCACGTTCGCCCGCTTCGACTGGGCGTACGCCTGCCACTTGTCGTATCCGGAGGTGAAGTGCGGATCGGACCAGCGGATCGCCGACGGGTGCTGGGCGCGGGAGGTGAGGACCACGACCCGGGCTCCCCCGCTCTGTCTGATCGCCGGCCACAGCAGATTGACCAGCGCGTAGTGCCCGAGGTGGTTGACGCCGAACTGTGCCTCCCAGCCCGGGCCGACCCGGGTCTCCGGGCAGGCCATGATGCCGGCGTTGTTCATCATGATGTCGATGTTCCTGCCCGAGGCCAGGAACCGGTCCGCGAAGGCCCGTACGCTGTCCAGGTCGGCCAGGTCGAGGTCGTCCACCTCCACCCCGTCGATTCCGGCCAGGGCGGTGCGGGCCGCCGCCGGCCGCCGGGCGGGTACCACCACCCGGGCACCGGCCCGGACGAGCGCCGCCGTCGTCTCCCGGCCGACTCCGGAGTAGCCGCCGGTGACGAGCGCGAGTCTGCCGGCGAGGTCGATCCCCCGCAACACCTCGTCGGCGGTACTCCGTGCGCCGAACTCGACCGTCTCCCCGGCCCCGACCCCGACCCGGGTGGTTCCCCGGCCAGCACATCCAGTATCCGAATTGTCTGCTGTCACTGTCACATGGGCGAAGCTATTTGCTAGACCGTGCTCTAGGTCAACACGCGTATGCTCCGGCCATGCTCGACACTCCAGTGGATTTCAGCATCGGGCAGGTGGCCGAGCGTACCGGCCTGAGCGTGCACACCCTCCGGCTGTACGAGCGGGAAGGGCTGCTGACCGGCCGGCTACGCCGCAACAGCGCCGGGCGCCGCGTCTACACCCAGTGGGACGTGCAGTGGCTCCACAACTGTACGAAGTTCCGAGCCTCCGGAATGCCACTGGCCACGATCCGCCGGCTCGCCGAACTTGTCGGCGACGGTCCGGGCAACGAGGCCGAGCGCCTCGAACTGCTGCGTACGCACCGGCAGCGGGTTACGGAGCGGATCGCCGAACTCCAGGACTGCCTCGACCTGATCACCGGCAAGGTCACCGCGTACGAGGCGGCGGTCCAGCAGGGCACCGCCGACCGGCTCTGGGGCACCCCGTCGACCGGAGCCGACACCGCCTCGGACACCAACCCCGGCACCGGCGCCAGCGAACGCCGATGACAGCAGCCCGCACCGAGACGAGCCCGATGCGTGGTCCCGGGGGCGCGGGCCGGCCGACGCTCGGGCGGCGACGAGCAGCACGTCGGGCGGCGGGGACGGGATTCACTCGGCAGCTCCGCCGGGAGTGACCAGCCCCGTCTCGTACGCCAGCATCACCAACTGGGCGCGGTCGCGGGCACCGAGTTTGGTGATGATCCGGCTGACGTGGGTCTTCGCGGTCAATGGGCTCAGTTGCAGGACCCGGCCGATCTCGGCGTTGCTGCGCCCGCCCGCCACCAGCGCCAGTACCTCGCGTTCGCGGACCGTCAACCCGGCGAGCCGCTCCGTCGAGCCCTGCGGCGGCCCGGGTCGCCGGCCGAACTCCTCGATCACCCGGCGGGTCACGCCCGGGCTGAGCAGGGCGTCGCCGGCCGCGACGACCCGGACAGCGTGACACAGCTCCTCCCGGCTTGCGGTCTTGGCCAGGAAGCCGCTCGCCCCGGCCCGCAAGGCCGTGAAGATGTACTCGTCGATCTCGTACGTGGTGAGCACGATGACCCGTACCCCGGCGGTGACCGGATCCGTGGTGATCCGCCCGGTGGCCGTCAGTCCGTCCACTCCCGGCATGCGAACGTCCAGTAGTGCGACGTCGGGTCGGACCCGCCGGACCTGCCGCAGTGCCTCCGCGCCGTCGCCCGCCTCCGCCACCACCTCGATGTCGCCGTCCAGCCCGAGCAGGCCACGCAGCCCGGCCCGGACGAGCGGCTGGTCGTCGGCGAGCAGCACCCGGATCGTCATCGCACGGTCCCGCCCACGGCAGTGATCGCCCGAGGTAGCCAGGCTCGGACGGCGTACCCGCCCCCGGGCAGCGGGCCGGCGTGCAACGTCCCGCCCAGCCCGGTCGCCCGTTCCCGCATCCCGGTCAGCCCGTGCCCGTCGGCGGCCGCCCCGGAACCACCACCTGCCCCGGAACCACCACCCGCGCCGTCGTCGCGAACGTCGAGGACGACGCCGTCGGCGGCGTACCGGAGCATCAGCGTGACCGATCGGGCGTTGGCGTGCCGAATCACGTTGGTGATCGACTCCTGGGCGATCCGGTACAGGGTCAAGCCGACGGTGGGCGGCAGCGGCCGGGGCTCGCCCTCGCGGTCGAACGCCGTCGTCAGGCCGGCCTCGGCCGCCCGGTCGAGCAGCGTGCCGAGGTGCGTCTCGTCCGGCGGGGACCGTGGTTCCGGCGTGGTTGCGGCATCTGGCTCGCGCAGCAGGTGTATCGCTCGACGCAGCTCGTCGATTGCCTCCAGGTTGACTCCTCGGGCGCTGTCCAGCAGTTCCTGTGCGGCGTCGGGGTCCCGCGCAACGAGTTCCCGCGCCAGGTTGAGCTGGATTCCGACCACCGCGACGGTGTGCGCGGTGACGTCGTGCAGCTCGCGGGCGATCCTGATCCGTTCGGCGAGGACCAGCCGGGCCCCCTCCCGGGCCTGCTCCGCCTGCTCGGCGGCGAGCCGGGCGTCGGCCTCCCGGGCGTACAGCTCGGCGGTGCGGAACGCGGTGCCGGCCACCAGGGCCAGGGCCAGCATCGCGGCCTCTCGGAGCGCCCCGTCGAGCAGCCGGAGCGGTTCGACCCCGGCGTTCAGCACCCAGCCGGTGGAGACCAGCAGGGTGGAGACGCCGACCGCCGCGCCGATCAGCGGCTGGCCCGCCCGGGCGACCGTGTAGAGCGGGACCAGCAGCGGCCAGATCGGTGATACGCCGGGAAGGCCGGTCAGGTTGTAGCCCATGATGGCGACCAGCGACAGCACCAGCACCAGCACCGGGTACCGGCGCCGGAACAGCAGCAGGGCGCCGGTCCCGACCCCGAGGACGGCCGCGGCGACCGTCGAGTCCCGGCTCGACGGCTCGCCGGCCACCTCGGTCGCCAGTGTCATGGCGACGGCGCTGGCCAGCGCGAGCAGTGCGTCGAGCCAACGCATCGGACCTCACTTCCCGTGCCCCGGATGCGCACCGGCGAGGTCGGCCGGCACCCGGGCTTCGTCCCGAGCCGAGACGGTAAGGAATTGTCCCATCATTCCGGCGTCCTCATGGGCGAGCAGGTGGCAGTGGAACATGTACGGCATCCGTACGTCCGAGTGCGCCAGGAACCGTACGGCGAGCCGGACCCGGCCGCCCGGCGGTACGTACACGGTGTCCTTCTCCCCCACCAGGTACGGTGCCGGCGGCCGGCCGTCGACATCGAGCAGGTGGAACGCCGCGCCGTGCACGTGGAAGTTGTGCGGGATCCCACCGGTGTTGGCGATCTCCCAGGTTTCCACCGAGCCGGCCCGGACGACCCGGTCGATCCGGGTCAGGTCCATCACCCGCCCGTCGAACCGGAAGTCCCCCATCGTCATCCGGTACGGCTCGGCCCGGGTCGGCGCGGGCGACGGCGGCTCGGCCCGGGTCGGCGCGGGCGACGGCGGCGCGGCGGTCAGCCGGGGCGGCAGCGCGGGCGACGGCCGCAGCGCCGGCACCGCGACGATCTTCAGCAGGTCGAAGGTGTCGGCACCGCCGACCATTCGCCGGATCAGCCAATTCCCGCCCATCGGTGCCGGGAATCCGCGCAGCAGTACCTCCTCGCCCGGCCGGAACCGCACAACGATCTCGGCGCGTTCGCCCGGCGAGAGCATCAGCCGGCGCAGCGGCAGCGGCGCGTCCCGCATTCCCGTGTCCGTGGCCACCAGCGAGAATTCGCGGTCGTCGGCGAACCCGACGGCGAAGACCCGGGCGTTGGCGCCGTTGAGCAGCCGGAACCGGACCAGTTCGGCGTCGACCTCCAGGTACGGGTCGTAGCCGCCGTTGACCAGGATCCGGTCGCCGAGCAGGCCGGTGATGGAGAACCCGCCGAACTCCAGACCGGACTCGTCGAGCCTGCCGTCGTCGTGCAGTTTTCGGTCCTGGAGGATCAGCGGGATGTCGTCGACGCCGTACCGGCGGGGCAGGGGCAGCGCGTCGGTTTCGTCGTCGTCGACCAGGAACAGGCCGGCGACACCCCGGTAGACGTGCGCCGCGGTGCGCTGGTGCAGGTGGGGGTGGTACCAGAGGGCCGCGGCCCGCTGCTCGATGGTCCAGTACGGCTGCCAGGTCCGGCCGGGTCCGATCGGCTGGTGCGGACCGCCGTCCATCACCGCCGGCAGCTGCATGCCGTGCCAGTGCACCGAGGTGGTCTCGGGCAGGTTGTTGGTCACGTCGACGGCCACCCGGTCACCCCGCCGGGCCCGAAGCGTCGGTCCGAGGATCGGCCCGTTGGCACCCCAGGTGGCGGTGCTGGTGCCGGGGAGCAGTTCGGTGTGGCCCTCGGCGAGGGTGAGCCGGAACCGTTTGCGTCCGTCGGCGTCGACGGTCGGCGGCAGCAGCGGCGGGATCGGCAGCCGGTTGCGGAACGACAGCGTGCCGACATTGCTCCGTCCGGACTGCGCCCAGAGGTAGCCGCCGAATCCGGCGGCCGGGACGACGAGCAGGCCGGTGCCCGCGCCGAGCCAGCCGAGCACCTTGCGCCGGGTGCTCACCGCCGGCGCCGCGGCCGCAGGCTCCAGGCGACGAGTGCGACGCCGATGACGATCACCCACCAACCGAGCAGCGCCTCGGGCATCGGTACCAGACCGGGATCGTCGAGCCAGACGTGCGGCGGGACGAAGAACCAGCCGAGGTTGAAGGCGAGCCCGGTCAGTGCCACGACCAGCCCGACCCAGCGCAGACGACGTTCAGTCATGCCTCGACGCTAGGTAGCCGACCTGCCCTGGCGCGTCTGCCGATCGGAGTCGAAACCCGTACTCCCCCCGGTGTACGCCCCCGACCCAGCCTCGGGGGCGGGTGCCAGCGGGGCCCCGGTCCGGGGCCCCGCCGAGCCGTCTCCCGCTCGTCCGGAACCGCTGGACGTCAGCCGGTGGGAAGCTGGTCGACCCATGCCTGCCAGGCACGCTCGACCCGGGCCTGGTCCACGTCCGCGTCGAAGAGGTGGTGGCCGAGGACCAGCGCGCTGCCCCGCTCGGTGCCGGAGTGCAGGAACCGGTAGAGCGCGTCGTCGGTGCGTACCCCGAAGTAGGTGGGCAGGCCGGTGATGTCGACGACTCCCTCGACCGGCGGCAGGCCGGCGAGGGTGAGCCGGGCCGGCGCACCCTCGGTGATCGGGCCGGCGATGCCGAACGCCCGGGCCACGGCCGCCCAGACCTGGTCCGGCTCGCCGGCACCGGGCCGGAACGCGGCGACGGGGGTGCCGTGCCGGCCGGGGAAGTGCCGCACGTACGCGGCCAGGGTGGCCAGGTACATGCCCCAGCCGACCTGCATCGCCTCGTACTCCGTCTCCCAGTTGTCGCCGAGCACGCCGCTCTGCACCAGGCGCAGCACGGTGCTGCCCTGGTCACGCCCCTCGATCAGGTATTCGAGCGCCATGAAGGTGCCGTCCGGCCCGGGTTCGGTGCCGTACGCGAACCGTTTTCCGGGCTCCCAGGCGGTCACCGTCGACTCCTCGGTCTGCCCGGCCATGGTGAACGTGTTCCGTCCACCCTCGCGCGGGTCCACCTCGGTGTGCCCCATGAACCAGGAGTCGATGCCGGGGCCGGTGGCGATCGCCGCCCAGACCTGCTCCGGCGTCGCGGCCAGTTCGACTTCCTTGCGCAGTTCGAATTCGTGTCCCACGGTTGAACTCTCCAATTCACTGACGTAATGGACGGGCCGGTCCCACCGGCCCTGCGGGTGGTCGTTACGGCGGTGCGGGGTGTCTGCGCGCCGAGGTGTCTGTGCGGCGAGCGCCGCGGTTGGGGCGGGCGCCGCGGCTAGCTGGTCGCGCCCGTGCTCTCCTGGTCAGGGACGTGCGGGTGCAGCGCGACCACGACGCGATGGGGACGGCCGCCGGGGGCGGACTCGTCGTGGTACCGGCCGACCAGGGCGCTGACCGTCCCTGCCAACTCCTCGGCGAACGCGGCCCGGTCGGCCGCCGAGGCGAATCTCACCTGTGCGTCGATCGCGAACGTCGCGACCCGCTTGTCGGCCCGGTCGGCGCCGGTGATCAGCGCACCCACGTCCTGGACGAGCCGGGCCGCGACCGCCAGCAGCCACCGGGCCGACAGCCGGTCCGGCGGCTGGCTGGGATTGGGTCGCACGGCGGAGAGCGCCACCGGGGAGATCACGTATGACGCCGCGGTGGCCCGCATCACCCGTTCGGTGACGTTGCCCTTGCGGCGCTCCTCGACCAGCTCGATCAACCCGTGCTGTTCGAGTGCCCGGAGATGGTAGTTGACCTTCTGCCGGGCCAGGCCGACCCGGGCGGCGAGCATCGTGGCGGACGCCGGCTCAGCCAACTCGGCCAGCAGCCGGGACCGGATCGGGTCGAGCGAAGCCTCGGCCGCCGCCGAATCCTCGATCACTGCGATGTCGAACATGGGCCAAGCGTGCCACCGACAACTCTTCTTGTCAAGGAAAGCTGAACTGTCGGCAGGTGTCCACAGACGGGACGGCGAAATGCCCGCACCGGCCGTCGCTCCGGGGTCGACGGCAGCGAGCCGACGTTCGGCCGGTCCGCAGTCCCGCCGCCGACCACGCTCCCGCCCGGCAGCCCGATCAACGCGCCACCCCGGTGGGATCACCGCGATCCAGCATCATCCCTCGCCATCGACAGATATCACTCATGCCAGACAATGCAGGCGATCTGTCGGAAGCGAAAGTTTCGGTGCTCGACTCCAAGGGAAGCCCTCGACCCGGCCCCATGTGGTCGAACGCTTCCCACCAGCGATCAGACCGAGATCAGGCGCCTTCGCGAGATGGGCGCCAACTGTCCCCATCCGCACCGACCTCGATATAACCGGAGCATGGGGCGATTGAAGTTTCGGAATCTTTCCGTTAGCCTCCTAAGATCGAGTTCTGTCGATACAACGTAAGGTTGAGCGCGCCCTGCGACACCGTCCGTCGAGCCGGCACCGCAGCGGACGGACGCATCGACGACACACCCACACCATCCCTTCGCGGACCCGAGAGGCAACAGACCATGAGCGACAAGACCGTCCCCGACCCCAGACGTCTGATGGCGAGACCCGGCCCGCGCGCCGCCCTGGTCTCGCTCGCCGTCGGCGTCCTCGCCGCCGGTGCGGCCCTCACCTTCGCCGGCTCCGCCAGCGCCGCGACGACGCTCGGCGCGTCGGCGGCAGAGCGGGGCGGCCGCTACTTCGGCGCGGCCGTGGCGGCGAACAAGCTCAGCGACAGCACCTACACAACGGTGCTGAACCGCGAGTTCAACAGCGTCACCGCCGAGAACGAAATGAAGATCGACGCGACCGAGCCGCAGCAGAACAACTTCACCTTCGGCAACGCCGACCGGATCGTCAACCACGCCCTGAGCCGGGGCTGGAAGGTCCGGGGCCACACCCTGGCCTGGCACTCACAGCAGCCGGAGTGGATGCGGAACATGTCCGGCAGCTCCCTGCGGCAGGCCATGCTCAACCACGTCACCCGGGTGGCCAGCTACTACGCCGGCAAGATCGACTCCTGGGACGTGGTGAACGAGGCGTTCGACGACGGTAACAGCGGTGCCCGCCGCGACTCGAACCTGCAGCGCACCGGCAACGACTGGATCGAGGCCGCGTTCCGGGCCGCCGACGCGGCGGACCCGAACGCGAAGCTCTGCTACAACGACTACAACACCGACAACTGGACCTGGGCCAAGACCCAGGCGGTGTACCGGATGGTGCAGGACTTCAAGCAGCGCGGCGTACCGATCGACTGCGTCGGCTTCCAGTCGCACTTCAACAGCGGCTCGCCGTACAACAGCAACTACCGCACCACGCTCTCCAGCTTCGCCGCGCTCGGCGTCGACGTCCAGATCACCGAGCTGGACATCGAGGGCTCCGGCACCACCCAGGCCAACACCTACCGCAACGTGGTCAACGACTGCCTCGCCGTCTCCCGCTGCAACGGCATCACCGTCTGGGGCGTACGGGACTGCGACTCGTGGCGTAGCGGTGGCACCCCGCTGCTGTTCGACTGCAACGGCAACAAGAAGCCGGCGTACGACGCGACGCTCAGCGCGCTGAACAACGGCGTTACCCCGACCAACCCGCCGACGACCCCGCCGACCAGCAACCCGACGAACCCGCCCACGACCCCGCCCACGACCCCGCCGACGCAGGGGCCGGGCGGCTGTTCCGCGACGGTGTCGCTGAACTCCTGGAACGGTGGCTTCGTGGCAACGGTACGGGTGACCGCCGGCTCCTCGGGTACCAACGGCTGGTCAGTGGGGATGACCCTGCCATCCGGCGCCACCGTCACCAACGCCTGGAATGCGAACCGCAGTGGCAACAGCGGCGCGGTCACATTCACCAACGTGAGTTACAACGGCCGGATAGCCGCCGGCCAGTCGACCGAATTCGGCTTCCAGGGGACCGGCAGCGGCGCGGGGATGGCACCCACCTGTAGCGCCAGCTGACCCACCCACCAGCACACCACCGGTGCGGAGGACCACCACTGTGGTCCTCCGCACCGTCGTCTCCGCCAGCCCACCGCCGAGCCCAGCCCCACCACCGGTCAGAGTCGACGCGGTGGGGTCGCCGCCACCTCCCGACGGTGGTCGGCGACGAACTCGGCCACGATCCGCTGGGCGTAGGCCGACCGGTCCGGGTCGGCGGCCGAGAAGTCCTTCGGTGCGGGCACCCGCATGGCCATCCCCCAGCCCCGGCCTCGCGCCCAGGTGGCGTCGTCGACCGATAGCGCGGCCCGGAACACGGCACGGCTGCGCTCCGGCAGCAGCGTCCAGGCGACCATCAGGTCACAGGCCGGATCACCCACACCCAGGCAACCGAAGTCGATGACGGCACGGAGCCGGCCGTCGACGGCCAGCAGGTTTCCGGACGCGAGATCTCCGTGGATCCAGACGCCCCGACCGTCCCAGGCCGGTACCGCCGCCAGGGCCGCCTCCCAGACCGCTGTCAGGGCGTCGGTGTCGACCAGACCGGTCAGGGCCGCGACCCGGGACCGGACCACGTCGTCCGCCGCTACCGACGGCCGGCTGTCCCCGAGGGGTACGCCCCGATACGCGTTGCTGGCCTCCGGCGCCGGACCGTCGGTCGGGTCGATCCGACGTAGCGCGATGATGAACTCCGCCACGTCCCGTGCCAACCGGTCCGGATCGGCGCCGCCCCCGCGGGGCGGGTTCTCGCCGTCCAGCCAGGGATAGACCGACCAGCGGAACGGATAGCCCTCGGCCGGCTGCCCAAGCGCGAGCGGAACGGGGACGGTCAACGGCAGATGCGGGGCCAGTCGGGGCAGCCAGCGCTGCTCCCGGTCGACCTGCGGAGCCCACCTGGCGAAGCGGGGCAGGCGGACCACCTTGTCGTCGCCGAGCCGGTACATCGCGTTGTCGGTCCCCCAGATCCGGGTCCGACGGATGGGCAGTTCCGCCCACCGCGGAAACTGGGCCGCGAGCAGGCGTCGGACGAGAGCCTCGTCGGTGCGCACGTGGCCGGGCCAGGACTCGACTGTGGACAATCGGATCTCCTTCGGCACCGGCGACGACTGACGGTGGCCGTCGCCACTCGCAGGATAGGCGCCGCCGGATGACCGGCCCAGCTCTTTCCGGCTCCGCGGGAGGCACGGTCTGCTCCGAGGTGCCGACGAGGTGCGTCCGGGGCTCCGCCGGCCGGCATCCGGACGACCGTGACCCGCCGAGCCGGGGACCGGGTGAAATGATCGCAGGATGCCGATCGACCAACACCTTCTGCTGGCGTTCACCCTCACCACGATCGTCGCCATGGTCACGCCCGGGCCGGACATGCTGTTCGTGCTCGGCTGCGGGATGCGCGGCGGCTCCCGCGCCGGCCTGCTCGCCACGGCCGGGGTGGCGACGAGCGAAGCCGTCCACGTGGCCGTGGCGGCGGCGGGACTGGCCGCCCTCTTCGCGGCGGCGCCGACCGCGTTCGCGGTGGTCCGGATCGTCGGCGCCGTCTACCTGGTCTATCTCGGTGTGCAGCTGATCCGGCGCCGCCGGGACAACCGGGCCGAGCTGTCGACCGAGGCCGGTGGGATGTCGGGCCGGAAGGCGTACCTGAGCGGGCTGCTGACGAACCTGCTCAACCCGAAGATGGTCACCTTCACGATCGCGTTCCTGCCACAGTTCATCAACCCGGGGCTCGGGCAGGTCTGGCTTCAGTTCGCCATCCTCGGCGCCATCCTGATCGGGCTGGAGTTCCTGGTCGACGGTGCCGTCGGAGTGTTCGCCGGGCGGATCGGCGGCTGGCTACGCCGACGGGCCGCCGCACGGCGCCGGATCGACGCGGCGACCGGTGGCATCTTCATCGGCCTCGGGGTGCGCCTCGCTGTCGAGCGGTGAACCTCGGCGTCGAGCGGTGAAGATGATTCTCCAGCATCTGCTCCGGTGGCTTCGGGTTTCCCGGCTCTCCCCCGGGGTAGCAGCGATGCTGCGTACACCTCGGCGGCGTCTCGCCGGCAGGGAAGGGAGCCAGGGTGATCCATCCACACCGGCGGCACGGAACCTCGGCGGCGGCGACCCGGGGCGCCACCCGGGGCGTGCTCGCCGCGATGGCGATGTCCGGCTTCCGACAGGTGACCAACGGCCTCGGGCTGGTCCGGCGTACCCCGCCGGAGGATGTGCTGCGGCAGACCGCACCCGGCCTGTTCCGCCGGGTACCGATGGACCGCAGGCAGGCCGTGATCGAGCTGGTCCACTGGGCGTACGGTGCCGGCGGCGGGATGCTCTTCGGTCTGCTGCCCCGGTCGCTGCGCCGGCGGGGCTGGACCGGCCCGGCGTACGGCTTCGCCTTCTGGGCGGTCTTCGAGGCGGGCATCGCGCCGCTGCTCGGCATCGCCGAGCGCCCGCAGCACGATGCCCGGGAACGGGTGGCGCTCCTCGCCGACCACCTGCTGTACGGCGTCGTGGTGGCCGTCTCACCCTGGCCGCACGCCGACTGACGGGGATCCACCCCGCCCCCGATTCAACTCCGCGCGCCGCGCCGCGCGCGGCGGCGCCGCCGGACCAGCCACCCGGCCGCCAGGCAGAGCACCACCAGCGCGGCGAGGCCGGCGCCGGCCTCGCCCAGGTGGTTCTCGAGCCGCCGCCAGGAGGCGCCGGCCAGATAGCCGACCATCACCACGGTGGTCGCCCAGGCCGCGCCACCGAGGGCGTTGTAGAGCAGGAACCGGCGGTACGGCATCCGGTTCATCCCGGCCAGCGCCGGCACCAGGGTACGGAGTACCCCGACCCACCGCCCCAGCAGCACCGCCAACGGTCCGTGCCGGGCGACGAACCCCTCGGCCCGGTTCCAGCGTTCCTCGCCGACCCAGCGTCCGGGACGGCTGCGCCGCAGCGGCGGTCCGCTCCAGCGACCGATCTCGTATCCGACGCTGTCCCCGGCGATGGCGGCGACGGTGGAGACCACGACCATCGCCGACAGGCTCACCCGGCCGGTGGCGGCGAGCGCTCCACCCAGCAGCAGCGCGGTTTCCCCGGGCAGGAACAGCCCGACGAAGGCGGCGGACTCGCCGAAGGCGAGCGCGCCGACCACCAGCAGCGCAGCCCAGCCGGAGAGTGCGGTGAGGATGTCGATGACGCGGTCCACCCGGGCCGCCTGTCAACCGGCACCGGCAGCCGACCGGGCGGCGGAGCCACCCGGGTGGCTGCCCGGCAGACAGCCGAGGACGCCGCACCGCACCGCACCACCGGGCCGGCGAGCGGGCGTTCCGGCCGAGGCGAACCCCACCCGGCCATCGTGCCCGAGCGGATGAACCGAAACGCCAGAAATGCCGTTACTGGTGCCGGGACTGGCCGGCCGCCCCGTCCCGGTGTCCGGTGGCCCGGAGCACCGCGCGGGCGAACCGGCTGACCTGTAGTGCGGCGAGTTCCGCGGGGTCGAACCAGCCGACCTCGCCGACCTCGTCGCCGTCTGGACGCGGGATGCCGGCGACGATCTCGGCCCGGTAGACCGCGGTGACGTACGCGGCCCGGTCACCGTGCGGATAGGTCACCTCGAACTCCGGCCCGCCCAGTACGTCGAGCAGCCGGGTCAGCCGCACCTCGACACCGATCTCCTCCCGGGCCTCCCGTACGGCGGCCTCGGCCGGGGACTCGCCGGGCTCGACGGCACCGCCCACCAGGCCCCACCCGTCGGTGTGCCCCCGGTGGCGTACCAGCAACAGGCGGCCGACCGGGTCGACGGGCAGCACCGAGGCGCTGGGCAGGAGTAGCAGTTCGGCGGGCCCGACGGCGGCACGCAGCCGGGCGACGTGCGGCGGGATCGGCATGTACGCCACGGTAGGCGGAGCGGCGTGTCAGCCGCCCCCATTGCCCGGGTTGGACGGCCTGACGGCGACCGGGAGCGCGGACCTGCGACGAAACGGACTTTCCGGGGCTTTCCCGGCGATAGGCTCGGCGGCGTGCGCCCCACCATCCAGGAGGATCCCCGGCTGCGGCCGGTGGCCGCCGCCGACCGGGTCTGGACCGGCGTGACCACCACCGGCGACGGACGGGTCTTCGTCAGCTTCCCGTCGGCGGACGGCCCCGGGATCCAGGTCGGGGAGGTGGTCTCGGACGGCCGGGTCGTGCCCTATCCCGACGCGGCCTGGAACGAGGTGCGCGACGTCCTCGATCCGGAGGGCACCTTCGTGCACGTGAACGGGGTGCGGATCGGGCCGGACGGCAACCTCTGGATCGTCGACTCGGGCAGCCCCGGGATTGGCCTGCCGGTCGTACCCGGAGGTCCCCGGCTGATCGTCGTGGAGCCGGACTCCGGCACGGTGGTCCGCAGCTACGACCTCGGCCCGGCGCTGCGGCCGAACAGCTACGTCGACGACGTCCGGTTCAACGGTCGGATGGGTTACCTGACCGACGCCGGCGCGCCCGGGCTGATCGTGCTGGACCTGGCGACCGGAGGGTGCCGCCGGGTGCTCGACGGGCATGCCAGCACCGTCGCCCACCGGCCGCTGCGGGCCGACGGGGCGATGCTGCGCGACGTGCACGGCCGGGAGCTGCGGATCCACGCCGACCAGTTGGAGGTCTCGCCGGATGGCCGGTACCTCTACTACCAGCCGGCCTCCGGGCCCCTGCACCGGATCGAGACACGCTGCCTCGACGATCCGGAGATTCCACCGGAGATCGTCGCCCGGCAGGTCGAGCCGTGGGTGGACACCCCGACCACCGGCGGTACCGCGATCGACGCGGCCGGCGTGATCTACCTGAGTGACGTGGATCGGCGGCGCATCCTGGCCATCGGGCTCGACCGCCGGATCGAGACCCTGGTCGCGGACCCCCGGCTGGTCTGGGGTGACGCGCTCTGGCTCGACGGCACCGGCCAGCTCTGGATCCCGGCGGCCCAGCTCAACCGCACTCCTGGGCTGGCCGGCGGCGCCTCCGACGTCGACTATCCGGTGTGGATCTACCGGATGCCGGTCAACGCGGTGCCACCCGCCAACGATCACGCCTGACACCGACCCCGAGACACGGCGGGCCCGGCCCGGGTGGGCGACGATACGACGGGCCCTGACTGGCCGGTAGGGCGGGCCCTGATCCCCGGTCGGGCTGGAGGTGGCCCCGGAAGGGGGCGCGCAGACTCCCGGCCGGGCGTGTGTTGACCTCCGGAACGGGTCGCGCTGACCCCCGTACGGCTGTCACACTGACCCCCGACCGGCCGTCACGTGGCCTCCGTTCGATGGTCAGGTCACGTGACGGCCGGTCCGGCTGCCCGCAGGTGGGAGACGGCCGGTCACCAAGAGCAATCTGGGACAAATTAGCCGTTATGCCTCTGCTATTCTTCGGCTTCGATGCGTAGGGGCGCGGTCCGGTGTGGACGTGCTGCCGCGCGGCGGCGGAGCGACGGGAGGGCCGGGCACCCCATGTCTGTCTCCGCCGCGAATGCCTCCGTCCCGGTCGGCTCTCCCGGACCGGTCGATCCGGCACCGACCGGCGCCGAGATGCCGGCCGCCAGTGCGCTCGGCTGGGTCTACACGATCTTTCCGGCCCTGCTCCGGCTCACCTGCGGGATCGCCTGCGCGGTGCCAGCGCTCGCGGTGCGCACCCCGCCGGTCTCCACCCCGCTGCTCGTCGGCGTGGTGGGTCTGCTGACCGCCTGGTCGGTGCTCTTCGCGGCAATGGTGGTCCGGTGGCGCCGGCCGGCGCCCGCGATGGCCGTCGACATCCTGCTCACCGTCGGCACCTGTCTGCTGGTCCGGGACGTGGTCGCCGCCGAGGTACTGCCCGGCGAGGTGAGCTGGGTGGCGATCCAGTCCAGCACCTCGGTGATCGTCGCCCAGTTCATCCTGCCGACCGCCCGCTCGGTCCCGGCCGGGCTGCTGGTGGCCGTCGCGTACGGGATCGGCGTGCACCTGGCCGGCAACGACACCGAGGCGGTCGGGCACGCGATCACCCTTACCGTGCAGACCGGCTGCGCGGCCGCCCTGGCCGGGGTGGCCCGGCGCAGCAGCCGGCTCGCCGACGCCGCCTTCGCCGCGTACCAGCAGACCGCCCTGGCCGCCCTGACCGCGCGGGCCGCCCGCGCCGCCGAGCGGCAGCAGAACCGCGACCTGCACGACACCGTGCTCTCCACCCTCACCGTGGTCGGCCTCGGCGCGGTTCCCGCACGGTCGCCGATGTTGCGCGAGCGGGCCGCCGCCGACCTGCGCACCCTGGCCGGCCTGGCCGGCAACCAGCCGGTGGTCGCCCCCGAGCCGGCGGCGGAAGTCCGACTGATCGCCCTCGACGAGCGGCTGCGTGCGCTGCTCGGCCGGCTGCCCGAGCTACGGGCCAGCGCTGCGCTGGAGCCGTGCGAGGTGCCGGCTCCGGTCGCCGAGGCGGTCACCCACAGCACCGGCGAAGCACTGTCCAATGTGCTTCGACACGCCCCCGGGGCCAGCGCCTCGGTGCGGCTGTGCCACAGCGGCGGCACCGTCGCGGTCGAGGTGGTCGACGACGGGCCCGGCTTCGACCCGGAGGCGGTCCCCCGACACCGGTACGGCCTGCGGGAATCCGTGCACGGCCGGATGGCGACGGTCGGCGGCCGGGCCGAGGTCTCGTCCGCGCCCGGTCGGGGCACCCGGATCCGGCTGGAGTGGTCGGATGCCCACTGACCTGGCCGGCGGCGCCGCAGGCGCGGTCACCGCCACCGTCGAACGAGGTCCCCGGATCGCGGCCGTGCTGATCGCCTTCGGCTGGCACCTCGCCATCAACCTGCCGGCGATACTCGGCGCCTGGCAGCAGCTGCGGCTGCCCTGGGTCGTCGGTGCCGGCTGGCTGGTCTTCGGGGCGGTCGGCGCGGTCGCCGCGGTCAACCTGCTGCGCGGCGCGCCCTCGCCGACCTGGCCACTGGTCGGGGTGCTGCTCCTGGTCGACGTGGTGGTCTTCGCCTGCGTACCACCCTCGCTGGTCTTCGGCGCCGTCAACTTCGGCTGGTCGACCCTCGGCTGGTTCGTCGTGCTCCTGCTCTGGGGACGTCGGATTCCGGCCCTGGTCGCGGTGCTGGCGGTCGGCGCGGCGATAGCCCTGGTCGGGGTACTCACACTGCGCGGTACCGAAGCGGCGGACCTGAGCCGGTACGCGATGGCTGTCTACGGCAACGCGACACTGCCCATCGCGATGATGATCGCGATCAACCTGCTCGGCACGCTCGCCGGGACCACCGCCCAGGCGGCGGCGGCCCGGACGGCGATCGAGACCGAGCGGGCCACCGCCGGCCGGACGCACCAGACCCGCCGGGACCGGCTCGCCGCGCTGGACCGGACCGCCGGGGCCATCCTGACCGAACTCGCGCAGGGACGGGCCGATCCGGCCGATCCGGCGGTACAGCGCCGCTGCGCCCTGGAGGCGTCCCGGCTGCGCCGGCTGATCGCCGAGTCGGACGACGTGCCGGATCCGCTGCTGCACGAACTGCGCGCCTGCGTCGACGTGGTGGAGCGCAACGGCCTGCCGGTCGACTTCGTGGCCGTCGGCGCGTTGCCACCGCTGCCGGTGGAGATCCGCCGGCGGCTCGCCGAACCGCTGACCACGACGTTGGCCGCCGCGACCCGGTGGGCCCGGCTGACCGTGGTCGGCCAGCCCGACGAGGTCGTGGTGAGCCTGACCACACCCGGCACGTCGGTGATCACGTCCGAGCCGGTCGGCGCCGGTGACACCATCGGAGGTTCCGGCGACGACCTCTCCGGCGCGGACGGCAAGGTCGAGTACATCCACGAGGAGAACGAGGAACTGGTATGGGTGCAGACCCGGTGGCGGGCGGCGTGACCCCGAAGGGATCGCGGATCCCGGTCGCGATCGTCGACGACCACCCGGTGGTCATCGAGGGGATCCGCTCGTGGCTGGCCACCGAGCCACGGCTGGTGGTGGTGGCGACCGGCGAGGACCCGGACCGGGTACTCGCCCCGGAGCAGCCGCCGGCCGACGTGATCCTGCTCGACCTGCGGCTGCGCGGCCGGATGGTGATCGACAAGGTGGCCGAGCTGAGCGGCGCCGGCCGACGGGTGGTGGTCTACTCCGAGCACAGCGACCCCGACACCATCCTGGCCGTCCTGGACGCCGGGGCCGTCGCCTTCCTGGCCAAACAGGAGGGACGCGAGCACTGCGTCGAGACCGTCCTGGCGGCGGCGAGTGACCGCCCGTACGTGCCACCGGCGCTGGCCGGTGCGATCGTCGGCGACCGGCGCACCGGGCGGCCCGTGCTGTCGGACAAGGAACGCGAGGCGCTGCTGCTCTGGTTCCAGTCGATGTCGAAGGCATCGGTGGCGCGTCGGATGAAGATCAGCGAGCACACGGTCAAGCAGTACGTGGACCGGGCCCGGATCAAGTACGCCCGGGCTGGCCGGCCCGCCGCGACCAAGGCCGCACTGCTGGCCCGGGCCATCGAGGACGGCCTCGTCCGGGCCGACGAGATCGGCAACTAGTCGACCGGGTCACCCCTCGCCGCGCGCCCGCTCCCGCACGGTCGCCCCGCCGGCCCCTGTCCCATGACTTGCCGGCGCCGCACGGCCATAGATCCAGCGTGCGTCACCCAACGGCCGTGCCCGGGTCAGCCGAGCGTCCGACCCCCCAACAACCGTCGTGACAGCGGATCGGAAGTCCGCCAGCCTTAGAGGTACGACGTCCCGTACCCGGGAGGCCCTCCCCAATGACCGAGAACGCGTCCCCGTTCTTCATCCGGCCACATCGTTTCGACGATCCGAACCAGGACGACACCTACTTCCCCCGGCTCGACTGGCACCGTCGGCTGGTGCTGGACACCGACGAGCGGGTGTTGTGGCGTGACCGGGTCGACGTCGCCGGATACCTGCTCGCGCCCAGCGCCGGCCCGGACGAGCTGGCCTGGTCGCTGCCCCGGCCCGCCGAGGTCCTGGTCACCGACCGGCGGCTCGCGTACGTCTGCGTGGACTGCCACATCGGACCGGCGCCGGGGATTCCGGCGGATCCACGGCACCGGCGCCGGATCGGGCCGGTCGGCAGCCGGGTGGTGACCGGGCAGATCCGCTGGCAGTGGCCGGCCGGGTTGCGCATCCTCTCCCCCGGCACCGGCCCGGACATCGGTCCGGGTACGTCGGGTTCGGCCACCGCCGGATCGGCGGCCACCGAGGAGCGCCTGCTCGTGGTCTGCGACGCGGTACGCGCCACCGGGCGGCCGGCGCTCGCCCTCTCCGGCGGCCCGCTCGACTCGCCGCAGAGCGTACGCCGGCTGGCCACCGTGATCCGGCGAGCGGTGGCCGGGTTCCGGCTCGCCAATCCGGCCATGGTGGAGCTGGCCCCGCCGGAGTGGGACGCGCTGCTCACCCGCGCCGGGCTGGCACTGCACGCCGACGCCCTGGCCGATCCCCGGCGCGGCGTCGACCTGCCCGGATCGCTCCCGGTCGAGTTCGCGCACCGGGACGACTACTACCGTCGCTCGCTGCGCCGCCGCAACGCGCCGACCGCCAGTCGGAGTTCCGCCGCGCCGACCGGCAACTCGTCGACCCCGGGCGCGGGCTCGCCGACACCCGGCCGGAACCTGCCGCCGTCGGCCCGGAACCCGTCGGGCCGGATGCCGGTCGTCTCACCTGGCCGCTGGCCGGAGCGGCAGCCGGGCTCCGCCTCCTGACCGCGCCGCCTCCGACTACTCCGACCGCCGAACCGCGCCGCTTCGGCAGGCCGGGCGGCGCCGCTCACCGCCCAGGCCGCCTCGCCTCGGCACCCGAGCCGCCTCGACCCCCGGCACCCGCCGCCTCGACCCTGCCCGGCCGTCTCTCCAGGGGAGGCGAGGCGGGTGTCCAGCGTCGTCGGAACCGAACAGTTCGCCCCACAGCGGTAGGTGTCGCCCGGGCATCCGGCGGGTATCCGGGACGCCGAGGGTCGACTGGGAGGCGGACATGGGCAACGCGGCCGGTCGGTCGAACGGGTACGGTGGGCGCCCCGGCCAACTCCTGGACCGTCTCCCCTGGTTGGTGCGCTGGACGGTGCTGGCCAGCGCCTGCCTGCTCGTCATCACCGCCGGGGCGTACGTCCTGGCACGGATCGCCACCCGGCTGGCACCGCTGAGCATCGCACTCGCGGCCACCCTGTTCCTGGCCGCGCTGCTCGATCCGGTGGCCAGCCGACTGCGTCGGCACCGCTTCCCATCCGCGCTCGCCGCGCTGACCTCGGTACTGCTGTTGTTGGGGCTGCTCGGCGGCGCCGTACTGCTGATCTGGCGGTTGACCGCCGACCAGTTCTCCGATCTGATCAAGCAGCTCGACCAGGGGCTGGAGCGGACCCGGGACTTCCTCACCGGCGCGTTGCCGATCAGCGAGCAGCAGGTCGACAAGTGGACCCAGCAGGCGGTCTCCGGGGTGCAGAGGTCGGCACCGGACCCGGTCAGCGGTGTGGCCACCGTGGCGGAGGCTATCGGCGGCCTGCTGTTGGTCCTGGTGCTGTTGTTCTTCCTGTTGAAGGACGGCCGCTCGATGTGGCGGTGGGTGCTGGACCGGGTCGCGCAGGGGTCCCGGGCCCGGACGGCGGCGGCCGGTCGGGCCGGCTGGCACACGCTGGGCGCGTACACCCGGGGCACGATGATGATCGCCGCGATCGACGCGATCGGCATCGGGATCGCGCTGGTGGTCCTCCGCGTCCCGCTGGCGCTGCCGCTGGCGGTGATCACGTTCCTCGGCGGCTTCGTGCCGATCATCGGCGCGACCGTGGCCGGCGGGGTCGCGGTACTCGTCGCGCTGGCCGCGAAGGGACCGACCACCGCGCTGCTGGTGCTGGCGGCGGTGATCGCCGTGCAGCAGACCGAGGGGAACCTGCTCGAACCGCTGATCATGAAGCGGCAGGTCCGGCTGCACCCGGTGGTGGTGCTGCTGGTGGTCGCCGCCGGTACGCTGCTCGGCGGCATCGTGGGCGCCTTCGTCGCGGTGCCGATCGCCGCGGTGCTCTACAGCGTGGTCAACTCGGTGGCGGCGGACCGGCACGCCCGGACCAACGACGACAACCGGACCAACGACGACGACCGGACCGACAACGACGACGACCGGACCGACAACGACGACGGCGACCGGGCTGGCAAGGACGGCGCGGGGGCAGCCGGACCGGCGGGCGAGCCAGCGGGTGAGGCGAGCCCGGCGCCCGGCGACACCGGCCGGAGCAGCCCGGAGAGCTGAGCCGGCGGCTACGGTGCGCCGAGCCGGCTGTGCAGTTCGGCGCCGTCCAGGTCGGCGAGATAGATCGGGGTACCGGGCTGGTGCCGGCGCCCCTCGGCCAGCCGGCCGGCGTCCACCGGCTCGTACCCGATCTGCTCGATCAGGTCGGCGACCTGCCGTTTCGCGCTGACGTCGTCCCCGGAGACCGGAATGCCGTAACGGCGCTGCGCCGAGGACTGCCGGCCGTACTCGCGCAGGTGGTCCCAGCGCATCGTGTTGAACGCCTTCACCACGTGCGCCTTCGACAGGTACCGCTGGAGCAGCTCGCTGGAGGTGGTCCGGTTCTGGTCGAGCTGCGGATTGTGGCCGTCGCGCTCCGGGTAGTAGTTCCCGGTGTCGATCACCGTCTTGCCCGCCATCGGCTCGGCGGGCAGTTCGGCGTACCGGCCGACGGGTACCGAGACCACCACCAGGTCACCGAACCGGGCCGCTTCCGCCACGGTTGCCGGATGCACCCGCTCGCCCAGTTCGTCCGCGAGTTCACTGAGCGTGTCCGGGCCCCGGGAGTTGGACACCGCAAGCTCGTGGCCCGCCTTGTTGAACAATCGGGCCAGGGTCTCACCGACGTGCCCGGTGCCGACGATGCCGATCCGCACGGTCCTCCCCTTTCCACCGCCTTGGCCGGGGCTACCCGGCGGGTCGGCCGGCAAACGCCCGCCTCTACGCCCCGGGCCCCCGCCCCGTCCTGCCTCCGCATGACGTCCTCCGCCCGCCGACACCACCGCCCCGACCTGCCGCCGCACGCTGACGGGCGGGGCGGCGAAGCGCGGGCATAGGCTGGCCACGTCCCGGAAGGGAGGTGACAGGGTGCGGACCGAGCCGAGGTCGGAGTTGGTCGGGCGGCGTCCCGCGCCGGCACTGATCAGACGGCCGAGCCGGTACGTGGAAACAGGCAACGTCCCGGACTCGTATCGCCGACGCGCGGTCGCGTACGAGACGCCGGTGGCGGCTGCCCATCCCTCAGGTTCACGATCCCGACCATAGCTTCGCTGTTGAACGCTACTGACGACCGATATGCCAACAGCTGTCACCCCTCCTGACCCGGTGGGGAGGGCCGGGAGCGGTGCAGGACCGGTGAACCGTCCCACCCCGCTCCCGGGCCGTTGCTACGCGGCGCTGTAGGTCAGGCAGCGGTCCAACCGGACGCTGTCGTCGTGGCTCCAGTACTCGACGATCCGGTCGCCGTCGACCCGCAGGATGTCGACCCCGGAGCAGGCCACGACGATCCGGTGTGGACAGAGGCTGTCCGGGTCGTCGCCGTCCCGGGTGAGCTTCCACCGACCGGCGATCAGGTCGGGTCCGATGATCGGGCCGACCTCGACGGCCAGCCGCGCGTCCGGGCAGCCGGCGTGCCGGCCGGAGACCCAGGCGACCAGCGCCTGACGGCCCTGGACCTGCTCCGGCGACCCGCCGGGCACCGGCAGGTGGGCGAGAACCGTGGGTGCGAGGATCTCCTCGACGAGCGACCGGTCGCCGTTGCGCAGCGCCATCCAGTTCTGCCAGAGCATCGGTCGGGAGTCGACGGGGACCAGGACCGAGCTGTGGTTGGTGTTGATGGTCATCGCGAGAGTCCTCCCGTGGGCGGTGATCCGGCCCGGTCGCCGAGCGCGTCGGCGTGCCGGGCCGGCCTCGTCACCCACCATTCTCGACCCTGGTCAGGACAGCATCCTGTCCGCTTTTCCCACCGGATCCGCCCGCCCGGGCAGGCGCAGCGGGGTCGCCGGCACGTCGAGCCCGCCCCGCCAGGCGGGCTCGATCGACCGGGGCGGCGCGGTCTCGTTGGTCGGCGCCGCCCGGCGCATCCGGTCCAGCCGGAAGCCGCGTACCTCCTGGCGGAGCCGGCACCAACCGACCAGATACCACAGCCGGCCGGCGCCGAGCAGCTCCACCGGCTCGATCAGCCGCTGTGAGGCGGCACCGTTACGGTCGACGTACTCGATCGCCAGCACGGTGCGGCTGAGCAGCGCGTCGCCGGCGGTCCGGAGCACCTGCCGGGCGGGCAGCGCCGCCGGCTCCGGTTCCAGCGCCGCCAGCCGGACCCGGCCGGCGAGCTCGGCTGCCGTCTCCACACCGGACGGTGGCATCACCGCGAGGATCTTGTGCAGCACCGACCGCGCCGCGTCGAGGAACGGGGTGTCGGCCATCGTGCCCAGCGCGACGGCGACGGCGATCGCCTCGCGCGGGGTGATGTTCACCGGCGGGAGCGTGTAGGCCCGGTCCAGGGCATAGCCGCCGCCCCGGCCCAGCTCGGGATAGATGGGCACGCCGGACTCCTGTAGGGCGCCGATGTCCCGCCTGATCGTGCGCGCGTCGACCTCGAATCGGTCGGCGAGCCAGCGTGCACTGCGCGGCCGGGGTGCGACCGCGCGCAACTCCTCCACCAGGGCATAAAGCCGATCGGTACGGTTCACCTGCCAAAACTACCGATCGGGTACGACGTTTCCAGGTGTAGGAAGGGCGCGCCCGGGGCCGGGGGGTCAGGAGCCGCTGGACACCAACCCCGGCGCGTCGGCCAGCCGCAGCACGATGCCGGCCAGCACCGGGGTCCGGGTGTCTCGGGGATCGCTGAGGATCCCGGCCCAGAACCGGGCGTCCCGGGCCGCGTCCCGGTCACCGATCTCGTCGTACGCCCGAGCCAGCATGTTCAGCGTGGCCGCCTGGGCCGACGGCATGCTCATCTCCTCGAACGTCCGTACGCAGCGGCGCAGCACGCCGACCGCCGCCGCGGCCCGCCCCTCGCCGATCCAGCTCACCGCCAGATCCCGGGCCAGGCCGGTGGCCCAGGGGCGGTCCCCCAACTGCACCGCCAGGTCGTGACTCTGCTGGAGCCGGTGCACCGCCTCGGCCCGCCGGCCCAGGCAGATCGCCGCCGAGGCGAGGTGGCGCAGGGCGGCCAGCAGCACGTACCGGTCGTTGACCGTACGCAGCAGCGCCACGGCCCGCTCCGCGGCGGCGTACGCCAGCGCCGGCTCGTCGCGGAGCAGCCGGGTGACCGCGAGCGCGTTCAGGCAGCGGGCGGTGACGATCTCGGCGGCGCCCAGCTCGCCGGCCTCGTCCACCGCCGCCTCGTCCACCGCCAGCGCCTCGTCCAGCCGCCCCAGCCCTCGGTACGCGGCGGAGAGCACCGGCGCGGCGAGCAGGGCGCCCAGCGGGTCCCCCTCGGCCCGAAACAGCGCCACCGCCCGCTCGGCGGTCGACGCGGCGTCCTCGGCGCGGTTCTGGTAGTCGTAGAGCACCGCCTCGTCGCTGAGCAGGCAGGCCAGGCCGTGCCGGTCGGCGAGTCGCTCGTACCGGTCCCGGCCGTCGCGCAGCCGCTGCGCCGCGCCCGCCAGGTCGCCCCGGGCCAGTTGGAGCAGCCCGATGACGAAGTCGGCCCGGGCGATGGTCCGGTCGTCGCCGATCCGCTCGGCTGCCTCCCGGGCCAGCCGCTGCACGGCCTGGAGCTCCGTCCAGTGCCCGTGCACCCAGCAGTACGGGGCGAGCCGCTCGGCGAGGTCGATCCCGGCCCGCTCGGCACCGCACCGCACGGCGAGCCGGAGCAGGCCGGTGAGGAAGTCGAGTTCGGCGGTGAACCAGCCGAGCGGGTCGGCGGCGACCCGCTCGGCGGCTCGCGGCGGGGGTACCCGCTCGGCCGGCTCTGCCAGACGGGCCCAGGTCAGGGTCCGGGGCAGCCGGCGGGCGGCGCTGCCGGCGAGCGCGGCGGCCGTGGCCACCAGCCGGCGCAGCGCCTCGGCCCGCCGCCCCGGCTGCCCGGCCGCCACGGCGACGGGACTGGCCGGGGCTTCCACCACCCCGGCGGCGCACCCCGCTGTCGCGGGTGGAGGGTCGTCGGTCACGGCGAGTTCCTCGGCGTAGACCCGAAGCAGGTCGTGCAGGCGGTAGCGGGGTTCGCCACCGCCGGCCGGCCGGGCCACCTCCAGCAGGCTCGCCTCGACCAGTTCGTCCAGCACCTGGTCGGCGTCGGCGCGCTCAAGCAGTGCGGCGACCGCCCAGACCGCGAAGCTGACCGGACCGAGCGAGCCGAGCAGGCCGAACGCCTCCCGGGTCGGCGCGGAGAGCGCCTGCACGCTCAGCGCCAGGCTGGCCCGGACCTGGAGGTCTCCGGCGGCCAGTTCGTCGAGGCGCTGCCGCTCGTCGTCGAGCCGGTCGGCGAGGATCGCCAGCGGCCACGATCGGGTGGCGAGCCGGGTACCCGCGATCCGGACCGCGAGCGGCAGGTTGCCGCAGGCGGCGGCGATCCTGGCCGCCTGGCCGGGCTCCTCCGCCACCCGTTCCGGGCCCACCACGTCGGCCAGCAGTTCCCGGGCCTCGTCGTCGCTGAGCGGGCCCACCGGCAGGTGCCGGGCGTCGATCAGACCGCTGAGCCGACGCCGGCTGGTGGTCAGCACGGCGCTGCCGGGGGTACCCGGAAGCAGTGGCCGGACCTGGGCGGCGGTGGCGGCGTCGTCGAGGACGACCAGGACCCGCCGGTCGGCGAGCCGGGCCCGGTAGGCGGCGGCCAGCGCGGAGAGGTTCTGCGGCAACGCCGAGCCGGACACACCGAGCATCCGGAGCAGGTCGGCCAGGACCGCGGCCGGGTCCCGGGGCGCGGCCGAGGCGCCGGCCAGGTGTACGAAGAGCTGCCCGTCCGGGAACCGCTCCCGGATCCGGTGCGCCACCGTCACCGCCAGCGCGCTCTTGCCCACGCCCGGCTGGCCGGAGACGGCCACCACCGGCACCCCGCCGGCCGCCGAGGTCAGCATCCGCTCGATCCGCTCGATGCTGCCGCCCCGGCCGACGAAGCCCGCCAGGGCCGGCGGCAACTGGCAGACCGGGAACGGCGACCGGGGCGCGGTCTCCGGCCGGTTGCCGGATCGGGCGATCGACGGCTCCTCGCCGCGCAGGATCGCCTGGTGCAACCGGCGCAGTTCGGGCCCCGGCTCGACACCCAGCTCGGTGACGAGGATCTCCCGGGCCCGCTGGTACGCGGCCAGCGCGTCGGCCCGGCGACCGGCGCGGTTCAGCGCCACCATCAGCTGGCCGTACGGCCGCTCCCGCATCGGGTGCTCGGTCACCAGTTGATGCAGTTCGGCGAGGACGGTGGCGAGGTCGCCGTCGGCGCTGAGGTCGGCGTCGACGCAGTCCTCCTGCGCGCCGACCCGTTCGAGTTCCCACTGCGCGAGTTCGGGCTCCAGCGTCGGCACCGTCAGGTCGGCCAGCGGGCGCCCCCGCCACTGCCGCAGCCCGCGCCGGAACCGGTCGGCGGCCAGCGCCGGGTCGCCGACCGCCAGCGCCGCCCGGCCGTCGGCGACCTCACGGCGGAAGACCAGCACGTCGACGTCGTCGGTCCGCACCCGCAGCAGGTAGCCGTCGCTGCGGTGCTCGATGCTCAGCCCGGGCAGGCGCTCGCGGAGCCGGGAGACGTAGGTCTGCAGGTTGGAGGCGTACGAGGCCGGTGGACGGTCACCCCAGAGCGTCTCCACCAGCCGGTCGACGGTGACGAGCTGGCCGGCACCGACCAGCAGCGCGCTCAGCACGGTGCGCTGGTGCCGGCTGCGCAGCACCACCTCGGTGCCGGAATCGGTGCAGACCCGCAGCGGCCCGAGCACCCCGAACTTCACGCGCCGTCTCCTGAGTACCGCCGGCAAATCACGGACATGAAACCGTACTACGGTGTCTGCCCAGGATGTGGCGGTGTACCGGCGCCGCCGTCGCATGGCGTGTGGCAATCGTGTGGCGGTTGTGTGGCGGGCATCCCCAAGCTGCTAGAGGCCCGCGGGGGGCGGGTCGGTCACGGGGGCCGGCGGTCGGGGGCTCGGGTACCGGGGGAGGTGTCCCCGACCCCTGCCCGAGCGCCGGGCACCCCTTGCATCCGGTGTGTACCGTGCCGTCCGGCCGAAATTCCGGCTGGAATTCCGGCCGGGTCGGGCAGACTGGCCAGGTCCGGCGGGCGGATCGGGCCCCTCCTGCCGTTGCGCCGACCGGTGCACCGACGACGCCCCGACCGTAGCCGACCCCGACTCACCGACCCCGGTAACCGATCCCGGCCATCCAGGTCCGGACGGCTCCCCCATGATGCAGTTCTACCGTGAAAGGCAATGATGTCCACATATCCACCACCGGGCTACGGCCCCGGTGAGCCGTCCCACGACCCTCGCCACTCCGGCCAGCCCGGCGGGTACGGCAGTCCGGCGGGCGGTGGTGCGGGCTACCCGCAGTCACCCGACTACCCGGCATCGGGCGCGTACCCGTCGGCGCCCTCGTCGCCGGCCGGACCGCAGGCACAGTTCGGCACGCCGGTTCCGCCGAAGAAGAGCAAGGCACCGCTGATCGTCGGCGTCGTCCTCGGCGTACTGCTGCTCTGCTGCGGCGGGAGCACCGCCGCGTACCTCTGGGCCGGTGACGACGATCCGTCGAACGTGGCCGCCAGCGACGAGACCCCGGGCCCGAAGACGAGCGGCAAGACGACCCCGCCGAAGGGCAAGCCCTCGCCGTCCCCGGACGAGGACTCGATCGAGGGCAACCTCGACCAGTTCAAGAAGGGCGACTGCCTCACCATCGACAAGGTGACCTCCGAGGTCGAGGAGGCGAGCTGCGGCGACAAGGGCGCGCTCAAGGTGCTGCTGCGCAAGAACGGCACCATCAAGGAGGCCGCGTGCGAGTCCACCGACTACACGCAGTACCTCTACCAGGACGGCACGATCGGCACGCTCAACGACTTCATCCTGTGCGTCGCCCCGGCGAGCTGATTCATCCTGTGCGTCGCCCCCGGCGAGCTGATTCATCCTGTGCGTCGCCCCGACATCGGGGGGTGCGGTGGCCCGGAGCGGGGAGCGTCCGGGCCACCGCACGGTCGCTTCCTTAGCCGCCAACCAAGCGATTCTTAAGACTGAACTAAGCGGGCCGCTCGGGCTTGGCTTCCGGTAGGCCGACCGGTACATATTCTTCGTGACTCGTCGTCGGGATGTCGAAACGGCCGAGCCGCTCACCGAATGGGTGACCGGCCTGCTTCCCCGGGTGCCGTCCGAGGACCCCTACGACCGGCCACCCCGGGGGCGGGAGCGCGAACCGTACGACGAGTTCGAGCGCTACGCCACGGCCGAGCCGGCACGGTCACAGGGTGGCTGGTCGACCCGGACACGTGACCGCGAGCCCTGGTCGTACGCCGAGGAGGCGCCGGCGCACCGGCCCAACCCGATCAGCGGGGCTGCGGAGGCGGCCCGGCACCGGGAGACCGCCGAGGTCGAGCCCTACGACCGCAGTGGCCGGCTCTTCTTCCACATCGTCTTCTGGTCGGCGCTGGCCACCAGCGTCGAGCTGTGGTGGCTGAACACCCCGGCCGGGTCGATCCGGACCACCGCCGACATCCTGATCGCCGCTGGTCGGCTCACCGGCATGGTCGGCGGGTTCCTGCTGCTCGCCCAGGTGCTGCTGATGAGCCGGGTGCGCTGGCTGGAGCGCTGGATCGGGGCGCGCTCACTGCTGATCTGGCACCGGGAGCTCGGCGCCTTCCTGCTGCTCGCCATCCTGGCGCACGCCGGGCTGATCGCGGTCGGCTACAGCAAGCTCACCAACACCCCGATCGTCGAGGGCACCTGGTCGCTGCTGAGCACGTACGAGGACATGATCAGCGCGACGGTCGCCACCGGCATCCTGGTCGGCATCGCGCTGCTGGCCATCCGGGCGATCCGCCGGATGATGAACTACGAACTCTGGTACTACCTGCACCTGAGCACCTACCTGGTGCTGCTGTTCAGCTACGGCCACCAGTTCGCCGCCGGGCAGGAGCTCTCCAAACCCGGCTTCGGGCAGTACTTCTGGGCCGGGCTCTACCTCTTCGTCATCGCCTGTGTCCTCTGGGGACGGATCATCTCCCCGATCGCGTTCAACCTTCGACACCGGCTGCGGGTCGAGGACGTGGTGCCGGAGGCGTTCGAGATGGTCTCGATCTACATTTCCGGCAACCGCCTCGACGAGCTGGACGCCCGGGCCGGCCAGTACTTCCGGTGGCGGTTCCTGACCAAGGGCTGCTGGTGGCAGGCACACCCGTTCTCGCTCTCGGCCGCGCCGAACGAGCAGTGGCTGCGGCTGACCGTCAAGGTGGTCGGCGACCACACCGAGTCGTTGCAGTACCTGGAGCCGGGTACCCGGATCTTCGCCGAGGGGCCGTCCGGGGTCTTCACCGCCGACCGGGCTATCCGGCCCCGCGCGCTGCTCATCGCCGGCGGCAGCGGCATCGCGCCGATCCGGGCGCTGCTGGAGGACCTGCCCGAGCAGACGGTGGTGATCTATCGCTCCCGCAGCGAGGAGGAGCTACTCTTCCGCGACGAGCTGGACTTCCTGGCCCGGTCCCGCAACGCCCAGGTCTGGTACGTCATCGGTTCCCGCGACGACCCGGCGCCCCGGCACCTCTTCACCGCCAAGGGCATGCGCGAGCTGGTGCCGGACGTACGCCGCCGGGACATCTACCTGTGCGGACCGCCCGGGCTGGTCGACGTCTCGATGCGGACGATGCGCAAGCTAAGGGTGCCGCGCCGGCAGATCCACCTCGATCCGTTCGAATTCTGATCCCCCGCACACCACCCCAACGGAGGTACATCCCGTGCGTCGCGCCGCCTTCGCCGTCCTCGGCACCGCCATCGGCGCCAGTCTGCTGATCGGAGCCAAGCTCGGCACCCCGACCGACGACCCCGGCACCCAGGTGGCGCTGGAGGAGGAGACCGGCGACGCCACCGCCAGCCCGGCGCCGAGCGGCAAGGCTCCGGCCGGGAAGAAGACCACCGCGCCGCCGGCCAAGAAGCCGGCCGCCAAGGCACCGGCGGGCGGCCTGAAGGACGGCACCTTCGTCGGGGCGGCGGCGAACTACGACTACGGCGCCGTCAAGGTGACCATCACGGTTGCCGGCGGCAAGGTCACCGCCGCCAACGCGACCTATCCCGAAGAGGACCCGACCAGCGCCACCATCAACGAGGGCGCGATCCCGAAGCTACGCAAGCAGACGCTCGCCGTCACCAGCGCCAACAAGGTGAACACGGTCTCCGGGGCGAGCCTGACCAGTGCGGCGTACAAGGCGTCGCTCCAGTCGGCGCTCGACAAGGCGAAGGCCTGAGTCCGATGGGTACCGCGGGGCTGCGCCGGGTCGAACAGATCATGGGTACGCCGATCAGCGTGCAGCTCACCGATCCGCTGCCGGCCCGGCGCCTGGAGGTGCTGGCCGAGCAGACGTTCGACTGGTTCCGCGAGGTGGATGAGCGGTTCAGCACCTACAAGGAGCACAGCGAGGTCAACCGGTTCGACCGGGGCGAGCTGTCCCTCCAGGACTGCTCCGCCGACCTGCGGCTGGTGGTGGAGGCCTGCGCCGACCTGTGGCGGGAGACCGACGGCTACTTCGACGCGTACGCGACCGGCCGGTTCGACCCGTCCGGTTACGTCAAGGGGTGGTCGGTGCAGGTGGCCTCGGATCGGCTGCTGGCCGCCGGCTGCCGCGCACACTGGATCAACGCGGGCGGAGACATCCGGGCCCGGGGCGGTCCCCGGCCCGGCGAGCCGTGGCGGATCGGCATCCGGCACCCCTGGCAGGCGGACAAGATCTGCTGGGTGCTCGGCGGCAACGACTTCGCGGTCGCCACCTCGGGGACGTACGAGCGGGGCTTCCACGTGATCGACCCGTACCGGGGCGCCCCGGCCACCGAACTGACCTCGGTCACCGTGGTCGGTACGGACCTCGGCCGCACCGACGCGTACGCGACGGCGGGGGTGGCGATGGGTCAGGCCGGGCTGCGCTGGCTGGCCGACCTGCCGGACCACGAGGTCGGCATCGTCACCTCCGACGAGCTGTGCTACCGCACGGACGGCTTTCCGGTGCTCCCCACCGAGCCGGCACGGCGGCCCAGCACCATCCGCTCCGACCTGCCCGGCCAACCGGCGCCCCGGCTGGGCTGACCGGCCGGCTCGGCTGACCGCCCACCCCTCAGGCGTGCTCGGTTCCACCAGCCGCTATCGACGAGGTGTCCAGTGAACCTTTTTCAACCTCCCCTTGCGGTCCGACGGACTGCAAGGTCGGAGGCGGTGCATGAGCGCCGCGCGGTTCAGGTTGAAAAAGGTTCAGTGTGGAGTCGCCGACGAACCGGGACCACGTCCCGCCGTCGAGCAGTCCGACGTCCCGGGCGAACTGCCGCATCTCCGGCGGCAGCCCGGCGGTACCGTACAGCGCCACCGCCAGCCCGGGATCGAGTCCGCCGTGCCGTCCGGCCGCAACGCCGTCCGGGCCGACCGGCAGCGGATGCTCCCGGCGGGCGTCCCGGAGCGTACGCCCGCCGGAAAGGGTAAGGCGGGGCAGGAACCAGCCGGCCATCCCGACCAACGCCAGCACCACCAGCAGGCCGGCTCCGACGCCGAGCAGGTCGGCCGTGACCAGCCGGGCAACCACCAGCGGCAGGACGAGCACCAGCGTGGCCGGCACCAGCAGCCGACGCCAGGCCGGGCGGAGCAGCCCCAGCCCGATCAGCCCCTCCCGCTGCTCGGCCAGGGCCTGCCGGACCCGGCGCTGGCTGGCCACCTCGCACGGTGACATCGAGCCGTACAGCGCGGCGAAGAGGGCCCGTTCCAGCGGCTCCGCGTACGCCGGCATGCTGCCGGTCCGGCTGAGCGCGCCGGGCCGGGCGGCTGACACACTGCCCCGGCCGTGCAGCATCACCAGTGCGGCCCGGACGGCGCCCCAGGAACCGCCATTGAGATAGCCGAGGTCCGTCGTGCTCAGGTCGCCGGGCGCCGCCGTCATCCTTCGAGTATGGAGAACGCATGCACGTCTGTCTCGGGCCGCCCGGTCGGGGCGCGGCTGGACCGGTACTGTCCCGGCCGCCCGGTCGGGGCGCGCTAGACGGTACTGTCACGCCGGCAGGTGGCCGACGAACCACTCCGCCGCCTGCCGGGCCACCTGGTCGAGGGTGCCGGGCTCCGAGAAGAGGTGGCTGGCGCCGGGCACCACCCGCAGTTCCGCGCTGGCGTCGAGCTCGGCCAACGCCTGCTCGTTGAGCCGCAACACCTCGTCGTCGAGGCCGCCGACCAGCAGCAACGTGTCGGCACGTACCCGGGGCAGGTCGGCGCCGGCCAGGTCCGGGCGGCCGCCCCGGGAGACGACCGCGTACACCTGCTCCGGGCGTTGTGCGGCGGTGGAGAGCGCGGCCGCGGCTCCGGTACTCGCCCCGAAGAGCCCGATCGGAAGCCGCCCCGCCGGCTCGCCGGTGGACAGCCAGTCGACGATGCTGACGAGCCGGCCGGTGAGCAGGCCGATGTCGAAGCGCAGCGCCGCGGTACGGTCGTCGACCGACTCCTCGTCCCGGGTCAGCAGGTCGACCAGCACGGTCGCCAGGCCGTACCGGTTGAGCGCCTCGGCCACCATCCGGTTGCGCGGGCTGTGCCGGGAACTGCCGCTGCCGTGTGCGAACAGGATGACCCCGCGCGCCTCGGCCGGGACGACCAGATCGCCGCTGAGTCGTACGTCTCCGGCCGGAATCGTGGTATCGCTGGCCCGGAGCTCCATCCGGCTGCCTCCCATGCCTCTTCCCGGCGCGACCTTCCGGTCCGGGTCGGTCGTGCCGCCACGCCGCCCTCTCCGCCACGCCGCCCCTTGTCGCCTTACCGGGCGGCCCTTGTCGCCTTACCCGGCGGCGTCGGGCTCAACCACGCGCCGGTAGCCGCTGCGGTGGTCGGGTTTGCCGGTACCCAGTCGGGGAAGGCCGGATCGTCCGACCAGGTACCGGAACGGCGTTCGCGCCGACCGGCAGAGGAACGTGAGGGACGTCATGGCCCGCCAGAAATCCGGCAAGGCGAAGTCCGGCTCGGCCCGCGCCGACGAGGCGGGGCAGCAGCAGAATCCCGACCGGAGCGAATGGGCGGACGAGGCGGCCAAGGCGAGGTCGCTGGACGACCCGCGCCGGACGCCGCCCCGCGACGCGGTGGGGATGCCGTCCAGCGGTGAGCGGTACTCCGAGGACCCCCGCGACCGCTGACCGCCGCCGGCCGGGGTCGACGGTTCTGCGGCGTGCCGCTCCTCAGGTCCGGAAGGTACGCCGGTAGGTGTCCGGCGGTACGCCGATGGTGCGCTGGAAGTGGCGGCGCAGGGTCGTCGCCGTGCCCATGCCCGCCGCCGAGGCGATCGTGTCGACGCTGTCGTCGGTGGTCTCCAGCAGCTCCTGCGCGCGGCGGATCCGCTGGGTCAGCAGCCATCGCAGCGGGGTGGTGCCGGTCACCGCGTGGAAGTGCCGGGCCAGGTGGCGTGAACTCATCCTCGCCTGGCGGGCCAGGTCCTCCACGGTGAGTGGCTGATCCAGCCGCCGCATCGTCCAGGGCAGCAGTTCGGCCAGCGGATGGTCGTCCTGGGCGGGCACCGGGGTGGTGACGAACTGCGCCTGGCCGCCGGCCCGGTGCGGCGGCACGACCAGGCGCCGGGCGACCACGTTGGCGACCGCCGAGCCGTGGTCGCGGCGGACCAGGTGCAGGCAGAGGTCCATCGCGGCGGCCTTGCCGGCGGAGGTGAGCACGCTGCCGTTGTCGACGTAGAGCACGTCCGGGTCGACCTCGACCCGGGGGTGGCGCGCGGCCAGTTGCGCGGTGTGCGCCCAGTGCGTGGTCGCGCGCAGCCCGTCCAGCAGGCCGGCTGCGGCGAGCACGAAGGCGCCGGTGCAGAGCGAGACCACCCGGGCGCCCGACTCGTGTGCCGCCCGTACCGCCTCGACCAGGTCGGCCGGCGGCTCCTCGTCGACGTCCGCCAGGGCCGGGACGATCACGGTGTCGGCCTGCGGCATCCGGTCCAGCCCGCAGTCCGGCTCCAGCAGGAACCGGCCGACCCGGACGGCGTGCGTGCCGCATACCCGGACGTCGTACCAGGGGCCGGGCAGGGCGTCCGGGGCGGAACCGAACACCTCGTAGGCGAGGGCCAGCTCGAAGTGCAGCATCCCGTCGGTGGCGGCGATCACGACGGAGCGCGGGCGAGAACTCATGTCGGAAATTGTACGGGTCGCGTCGTTCCGGACGCTGGCACCGGTGAGCTGACGGGGACAGGATCTTCGTAGCGGATCACTACGAGCTGGTGGGAGCGGTAATGGGATCGGGTCGGCAGGTGGCGGTGTTCGGCGCGTACGGGCACACCGGGCGGTTCGTGGTCGCCGAGTTGCGCGAGCGCGGGTACGCCCCGCTGCTCCTCGGGCGCGACCGGGACCGGCTGCTGGCACTGGCGCAGACCCGACCGGGGCTGGACGGGCGGCAGGCGTCGGTCGACGATCCGATCTCGCTCGACCGCGCGCTGGACGGCGCGGCCGCCGTGATCAACTGCGCCGGACCCTTCGCCACCACCGCCGCCCCGCTGGTCGAGGCGGCGCTGCGCGCCGGCATCCCGTACGTCGACGTCGCGGCCGAGATCGAGGCGAACGTCGACACGTTCGCGCACTTCGCCGAGCGGGCCCGTGCCGCGAACATCGTGGTGGTCCCGGCGATGGCCTTCTACGGCGGCCTCGGCGACCTGCTGGTCACCACCGCGATGGGCGACTGGACGGCGGCGGACGAGGCGCACGTCGCGTACGGCCTGAGCGGTTGGCACCCCACCGCCGGAACGCTCGCCTCGGGCACGGTCTCCGGGCAGCGCCGGGGCGGCCGGCGCGTCCGCTACACCGGCGGGCGGCTGGAGTACCACGACGACGCGCTGCCGACGCTGGAGTGGCCCTTCCCGGCTCCGCTCGGTGCCCAGGAGGTCATCGGAGAGTTCTCGATGGCCGACATCGTCACCGTGCCCAGCCACCTGGCCATCCCGGAGGTGCGCAGCTACCTGACCGCCAAGGCGGCCGCCGACCTGTCCGCCCCGGACGCCCCGACACCGACCGCCGTCGACGAGCGCGGCCGCTCCGCGCAGACCTTCGTCGTCGACGTCCTCGTCCGCTCCGCCGGCACGGAACGCCGGATGGTCGCCGCCGGCCAGGACATCTACGCGATCAGCGCACCGCTCGCGGTGGAGGCCGTCGACCGCATTCTCACCGGCCGGACCAGGACCACCGGCGTCGCCTCCGCGGGCGCGGTCTTCGACGCCCCGGACTTCCTTCGCGCCCTCGCCGCGCACCTGGAGCTGCACACCGAAGCCCGGTAGCTGGAGCCGCTGCCCGCTCAGCCTCAAATGGCCGAGTGATCTCCTCGCTCGGGCAGGTCAGCCCTGCCCGAGTCCCGGCGGAGTCGAGGTTGCCGTGCAGAAACGGCTTTTCGATGGTATCCGTTCGTGCTATCTGAGCCGGTAGGCGCGGATGGTGGTCTGGTCCACCGCGTTGCCGTCCGTATCGGTGGCGCTGACCCTCAGCGACACGTAGTCACCTGACCGCCCTCCCGAGGGCGGCGTGACCCGCCACCCGTCTGCGGCCTTGTAGACGGTGAGCGCTTGCCAGGTCCGGCCCTCGTCGAGCGACGACCACGCGCGTACCCGGTCGATCGTGGCCGGTTTCGCCATGGGCTGACGGGCGACCGAGATGGTGAAGGGTTCCTGGTGACCCGCCCGCGCCGTGTTCGACTCGTCGAGCGGGACCCGGCAACTCACCACCAGCAGCGGTAGGGCCCCGTCCGTGGGCGTCGACCGGAACGTCCAGGTGGCGCTGGTCCGCGTGGACAGCGGCCAGGCAGGCGAGTCGCGGACGCTGTCCAGCCGCAGTTGGTACGTCGCGGTGTCTGCGGGCACCTGCCACTCGCCGCGATCGGTCCTCCCCGGTTCGCCGATCTCCTGGCCGTTTCGACTCAGGCGGAGCGTGCCGCTGTCGTAGGCGGAGGCGATCAGCCCGTACCGGCCGGCAGTGGCGTCGGAGTATCCCCTGACCACCGTCGAGATGGTGTTTCCCGACCTGAGCGCGGCCGGCACGTCCGCGCCGGTCCCGGTCGGGACGGGCACGAGTTTGGGACCGATCACCGGGACGTTCCACTCCGAGTGATACCAGTCCCGGGGCCGGTAGGTCACCGGTTCGCTGGCCTGGATCGCGTCCGCGCCGTCCAGGTGGAAGTGCGCGAACCACTCCCCCGGGGTGTAGTAGCTCAGCCGGCGCATCGGCAGGTCGACGGTTAGCCCACTCACGAAGCCGGGAAACCCGCGCGGGAAGTCGAAGAGCCGTGCTGAGCCCTGGCTCGGTTCGCCGAGCGCACGGTACCGGGTGTCGACGGTGGCCAGTCGGGTCCGATCGAAGCGCCGGACCGCTCCGGCGGGCAGGCCGCGGTGCTCGACCGCCGCCAGGTGGTACGAGTACGGGCTGCGCTCGGCGTACCCGTGAATCTGGACGGTTGCCGGGTCGGCTGCGCTGAGTGCGGCGAGCCGGTAGAACGAGGAGGCTCTGGTGGCGAGCACCGGCACTGCGGTCGGCTCGAAGAAGGGCAGAGGGAAGATCCCCGACTGTGGATAGAGCGCCGCGGTGGCGCCCGCACGGACCACCGCGTCGAGCTGTTCGGCAGGGGCGATGCTGTCGTCGAGCCGGAGCAGGACGAGCTTTCCCCGCACGTCCACCTTGGTGAGGTCCTCTGGCCGCCCCAGAACCGCGTCCACCACCCGGTAGGTCCGGTCGCCCGTCACCCGAGGGCTGGTGTCGGCGTACCGGACGGGGAGTGCGAACTGCTCCGGTGCGGAAACCGTGAGTGTCAGGTCAGGGCGTGCCCAGGTGGCAAAGGTGTAGTAGTCCAGGCCCTCGATGTCACGGGCGCCCACCGCGTAGAACGGCAGATCCCCCCCGGTTATGGCGCCGAACTCGAAGGTGGTGGTGCCCAACCGGTAGGCGATGGCGTCGCTGCGCAGCACCTGCCGGGCGGTCGGCTCGCCGGCCACCCGCACCTCGACCGGCTGGCCGGCGCGCGCGTCCAGCGTGACGGTGGTGTCCCCACCGATGTCGAACTTCGGCTGGATCACCGCCGTTGCCGAGGCCGCCGATCCGTCGTTCGCCGGGGTGGCGATGAAACCGGCGATCGCGTACTCGCCCTTGGGCAGCCGCAACACCGCCTGTCCGTCCGCGTCGGGAAACGGATACTGGGCCGGCGACGAAGGGTCTGCCGGTAGAACACCCAGATCGACCAGGTCCGTCGGCCGGCCGTCCCGGCCCAGGGTACGCAGCGTCAGGTGGTAACTTTCGACTTCGAAGCTCGCCCCCAGCACGATTCGCACCGCCTGACCACCGGCGGAGGTAGCGGTCAGGGCCCCGCCGAACAGGCCTGGCGCGGCATCGGTCGGGTCGACCGTGACGGCTGCGGTGGCAGTGCCGCCGGCGGGCACGGTCAACGATGCGGGAGCAACCGAGAACACGCCTCCCGGGGCAGGTGCACCGCTGGAGTCACGGGTGCCGAGGCCGAGCGTCAGCGTCTCCGGCTCGGATCCGTCATTGCGAAACGTGATCTTTTTCGTTACCGAGCGCTGCGCGGAATAGGGCCAGCTGAACCGGCCAAAGCTGAGTGATCCGACGTCGGTGGAGATCGGCTGCCGGGCCGCGGCCCCGACGTCGATCCGGCCGGCGCCCTGCGCGTACACCGAGTGGCCGGTGGCGGGACGGGCGGTCGTCATCAGCGCCGTCTTGAGCCGGTCGGCCCGCCAGTCCGGGTGTTTCGCGGCCAGCAGTGCCGCGGCTCCGGCCACATGCGGTGCCGCCATCGAGGTGCCCGACAGCCGGGCGTAGTGGTCGTTGACCGGCGCGCGGTCACCGTCCGGAGTGCCGGCCGCGCGCGCAGCCACGATGTCGCTACCCGGTGCGGTGACGTCAGGCTTGACCGCGTCGTCACCGACGCGCGGCCCCTGGGAGGAGAATGCGCTGATGTCGTCGGTCTTGGTAACGCTGCCGACGGTCAACGCGGCGTCGGCGGCGCCGGGCGTGCCCACCGAACCGGCGGTGCCGTCGTTGCCGGCTGCGACGACGAAGAGCGTGCCGGATTCGCGACTGAGCTGGTTGATCGCCTCGCTGAGCGGGTCGGTGCCATCGGTCGGTGGCCCGCCGAGGCTCATGTTCACGACCCGGGCGTGCCGGTCGACTGCCCACTGCATGCCGGCGATGATCCAGTCCTCGAACCCGTGCCCGTCGTCGCCGAGCACCTTGCCCACCAGCAGTTTGGCGCCCGGCGCCGTGCCGGTGTATCGGCCGCCCGAGGCGGTGCCGCGTCCGGCGATGATGGATGCCACGTGGGTGCCGTGCCCCGTCTGATCGGTCACGTCCTGCCCGCCAGCGTCCGTGAATCCCCGCGCGTCGTCGACCGCACCGACCAGATCCGGGTGGGTCGCGTCGTAGCCGCTGTCGAGCACCGCAACGGTGACGCCGTCACCACGGAGTCCGTCCCGCCACACCTCGGGCGCGCCGATCTGCGGCACGCTCTGGTCCAGGGACGCCGCCACCCGCGCGTTGAGCCACACCTTGGCCACCCCGGGCGCGAGCGTTGGCGCGTCCGGCTGCGCCCCCCGCACCGTGCGCCAGAACTCCCCCGCCCTGCGCTTCGGCTCGGTCACCGCCGACATGCGCAGCCTGGGCAGGTCGCGACTGATCCTGGCCCCGGATGTCCGAACAGCGGCCGGCGCGGACCTGCCCGCCGTAAAGGAGACCAGCAGCTGGACGTCGCGGCTGTGAGCATCGTCGAAGCCCTGCTCGGCGAGAGCGGTGACGTCGAACAGGCGCCGGTCCAGCCGTCCGGCGGCCAGCGGCGCCCGCACGTCCTCGGGGATGACCACGACGTGCCCGGCGCCGTCTCGGTGGTGCTGGAACAGCAAGCTGTCCCGGCCCGGACCGGGGTCCACCGCCACAGCGTCCCGACCGTGCGCCGAACGGGTCAGGATGACCCGGTCCCCGGTGATGAGCGTGACGGACTGCCCGGACATTTGGGACGCCAGCACGGCGCGCTCGGGACCGGCAGCCAGGCCGGACGCAGGCGAATCGGCGACTGCCAGCGCCGTCGCCATGGCCAGCGCCACCGCGAGCACAGACTTCTTGAGTGTCATGCCCATCCAGACGCGCGTGCGCGCCCAGGTGCTGCCACCCGGATGGTGACGATCATCAAGCAGCAGCCGCGGCCCAGGCTGCGTCTATTGGGCATGACTGAACAACGCGCCCCCGCTTGCTGGCACCTGAAGCGTCTCCGGCACCTGAAGCGGTGGTCAGGTGGACGCTGAGACCGAGCGCGAATTCGTGTCGTTCGTCGAGGCCCGGTCTCACGTGCTGTTCCGTACGGCCCTGGCCCTGGCCGGGGACCGCCATCACGCGGAGGACCTTCTCCAGACAGTCCTGGCGAAAGCGCTGCGGCACTGGAAACGCATCCAGGGCTCGCCGGAGGCGTACCTGCGCCGCGCCATGTATCGCCAGCAGGTCAGCTGGTGGCGGCGGCCGGGACACAGCCGTGAACTGAGCACGGATCGTGTTCCGGACCAGCGGACGGCACCGGACGCCACCGCCCGGATCGATCTGAGCCTGGCATTGCAGGACGCGCTACGTCAGCTCGCGCCGAAGCACCGTGCGGTGCTCGTGCTGCGCTACCTCGAGGATCTTGCCGACGACGAGATCGCGCACCTGCTCGGCTGCAAACCCTCAACGGTCCGCAGCCAGACCACGCGGGCCCTCAGCCGGCTGCGCGCACTCTGCCCAGACCTTGACAGCCTTGAGTTACGGGAGACCCGACGATGAGCACCGACCTGGACCGAGCTGTGCGTGAGGCGTTCCACCGGCTCGGCGCCGTACCGCCGCCGGTTGGTATCGGACCCGCCGTCGTGCGCCGGGTCCGGCGCGAAAACCGCGTACGCATGGCCGTGACCACCGGCGCCCTCGTAGCGCTCGTCGCCGCCGCGGTCCCCCTCGGCCTGGGGGCGGCCGGCGGGAACAACTCGCAGTTCGGTGGCGCGACGAGCTGTCCGCTGGTCGTGAGTGCCTACAGCACAACCGACCCGCAGGACGCCACGACGAGATCCCTGTTGCGCAACGCTACCGGGACGTACATCGAGCTGCCGTACCAGAGCGTGGTGCCGTCTCCGGACGGGACCCGGGTGCTGGTGCAGGGAGGCCAGGACACCCCGACCAGCCCACTGCGCAGTGGCATCCTCGACCCGACCGACCCGGACGCTGTGCGCTGGATCGACGGCTACACCGGGCCGGGCAGTTGGTCGCCCGACGGCACGGAAATCCTGTTCACCGTAGCCCCGCGGCTCGGCGACCAGGGCTTCGCCATCGTCGACGCTGTGACGTTGAAGAGCGCCTTCGCCAAGGTGGACCTCTATGCGGACAACACCGGCGCCCACGGCTTCGTCTGGGCAGACGGCGGCAACCAGGTCGCACGCACCATCACCCAGGACGGCGGCGAAAGCCAGGCCGACCAGGTGACCGGCATCCGCTTCTACGACCGCTCCGGGCGGCTGGCGCGCACCCTGCCGGCGACCGCCGCACTGACCTCGGCGGACGCCTTCTCCCCCGATGGCACCCGGATCGCGCTGCACAACCCTCTCCCTGACGCCCCGATCAGGATCGTCGCGACGGACACCGGAGCCGCCCAGCGGACCATCCGGCTGAGCGGGCAGAACCAGATCATCGCCTGGATCGACGACGAGCATCTCGTTCTCCGGCACTGGACCGATGGCTTCGAGGGGTCGGAGGTGCGGGCCGTCAACCTCGCCGGCCAGGTCGTCCAGGTTGTGCCCCTGCGCCCCGATGCGGTGACTGCCAACGACATCACCGTCACCTGCTCGTAACTGGGGATCGAAGGTAGGGGTTCGACTCCCTCCGGACACTCCGGCTGGGTGCCGCCACGCCACGGCGGCACCCAGCGGATCGCGGCGCCGGGGGTCGGCCGGCGCCCGTACCGTTGGGATCGTCCGCTAGCGCAGTTCCGCGATCCTGGCCCGGGTGTTGGCCGGGGCATCGGGCTGCCCGCGCTCGACGTCGGCCCGGACGTCCGCCACGCTCTTACCGGCCAGCTCCCGTCGCCAGGCCAGCTCGGCGCCACGCATCGCCTGGGCGAACGCGCAGGACTGCCGATAGTCGACGCCGGCATGCTCCCCCGGCCCCTTGCGGAGGATCTGGTCGCACCGGAACAGCTCCTCCGGGCCCTCGATCGCGGCGACGATGTCCAGCAGGGAGACCTCCTCCGGGGCCCGGGCCAACCGGAAGCCCCCGCGAGGCCCCGAGGTCGAGGTCAGGATCCCGGCCCGGACCAGGGCCTGGAGCTGCTTGTTCAGGTATGCCGGCGGTAGCTCGTAGAACGCCGCGAGCGTGCCGGTCGGCACCGGGTCGTCCAGCCAGCTCAGGTTGAGGCACGTGTGGAGGGCCCATTCGACGCCCTGACTCATCCGCATAGTTCTGGACTCTACATGTCCAGAAACTGTGACGCCGGTCATGATCGCTAGCGCACACCAATCCTGGACTCGTAGTGTCCAGGAATCAGCGAGCAACGAAGGAGCCGACAATGACCCTGGTACGCGCAGCCGAAGCCGAGGTTCTGGAGAGCGACCCAACCAGCGTGATCACCCTGCTACTCGACCCCGAGCACACCGGCGGCACCCTGACCAGCAACCGCACCCTGCTCAGGAGCGGCACCGACGGCGCACCACCGCACCTGCACACCCGCTCCGGCGAGCTGTTCTTCGTGCTCGACGGCGCCCTCGAAATGCTCGTCGGCGACGAGCTGCACACCCTGAACAAGGGAGACACGCTCTTCGTTCCGCCCAACACCCCGCACGCCTTCGCCCCCGCCGCCGGTCAGGACGCCGACTTCCTCGTCGTGATCACCCCTGGCAAGCCCCGGTTCGACTACTACCGGCTCCTCGACCGGGTGCACCAGGGCGAAGCCACCTGGCAGGAGGTCGGCGAGACCCAGGACCGCTACGACAACCACTACGTGGAGAGCCCGGTGTGGGCGGCACGCGGCTGACCACGACCTCAGCTGGCCCCGGTGGATGGGCCGGGCGGCCGCAGATGACCGCCCGGCCCGGTGTCGCGTCGCTACCGGGCCTACCGACGGTCAGCAGGTCTGGGCGCAGTTGCGCAGGCCGTACCGGATCTTCAGTTGGGTACCGCCGTTGCCGTCCCAGTCATCGGCGTAGACGACCGTGAACATGCCGGTCGGATCCATCCCGATCGCCGGCTGGTCCTGGCGGTTCGCCGTGAAGACGCTCAGCCGGCTCTCCGGAAACGTGTTGCCGTTCGCCCCGTCCGGACCGATTCCCCGGGCCCAGACCTCGGTGCCGCTGCTGGCACTGGTCAGTCCGGTCACCTGGCCGCTCTCCTGCCAGGTGACCACGGCGTTGCCCGAGCCGTCCACCGCGATGTCCGGACGCGCCTGCCGGCCCACCCGGTCGGACTGGTACGGAGTCTGGGTGGTGACCTGGTAGGCGCCGTTGGCACCGGTACTCCACCGGTGGATCGGGCCGCTGATGGTCCGGGGCGCGAAGGCGGCCGTGGAGCCGGTGAATCCGCGTACGTAGATCTGTGACTGCGGGTTGCCGTCATAGCCGGTCCGGCCGGTGTGCCCGTCGTACCAGGCGACGTACCAGGTGCCGGACTCCGCGACGGCCACCGCCGGATCGCGCTGCTGACCGTCGGAGAGCGATCCGGTGTGCACCGCCACGGTGCCGCCGAAGGCGCCCGCCAGGGTGCCGGTCTTGGCCCGGATGCTGTACCCGCCGTTGCCGTCCTCGTCGTCCTCCCAGGCGATGGCCACCGTGCCGGCCGAGGTGACGGCCACGTCCGGCTTGCGGTAGGTGCCACCGGGCACGGCCTGGACCGGGGCGTCGTAGCCGCCGGTCAGCGGGGAGAGCCGGGCGTCGGACGCCGAGAACGAGGCGTACCGGATGGAGCTTGCACCGGCCGTCGAAACGTCCTGCCAGGTCACGGCGTACCGCCCGTCCGGCAGGACCGCGATCGACGGCTCGCTCTGGTCACCGTCGGCGATCGAGTTCACGTTGACCACCGGGCCCAAGGTGCCGTCCGGGCGGACCCGGCGGGCGCGGATCTCGTACCCGCCGTTGCCGTTGCTGTCGTCGGCCCAGGTCACCACCGCGTCACCGGTGCTGGCGAGGCCCACATCCGGAGTGCGGTAGTTCCATCTGGTGCTGCCTCCGGTCCGCACGACCACCTCGGACCGGCGGACTCCGTCGACGAACCGGCCCAGCCGGATCTCGTTGTTCAGCCCGCTCGCCGTGCCGGAGGCGAACGCGGACACGGTGACGTTCCGGCCGGCGGAGTCGCGGATCGAGGCGACCGCGGGGGTGAACTGGTCACCGGTCGCCACGGCGTTCGCGGTCGCGAACCCGGCGTTCGGGTACCGGTCCGGAGAGATGGTCACCGCCGCGTTCTTGATGGCGTTGAAGTCGGCGACGAATCCGTCGTAGATTTCCGGGTTGTCCAGGCGCATGAAGGTCTCGTCGTTCTTCTTCAACGCGCCGTTGGTGAGGTTCTGGGTGCCGGTGTAGACGTACCGGTGCGGCTGGTTGTCCTTGCGGGACACACCCTGGACCAGGAGGTACTTGGAGTGGATGCTGCCGTCGGAGCACTCGCCGTTGACCCCGGCCTCGACGGTGAAGAACGACTGCCGGCATCCGCCGGGATCCATCGCGTAGACACCGATGCCGCGTGCGGTCAGGCCGGGCAACGCGTCCTGGTGCTCGCCGGTGGCCACCTCGACGGTGCATCCGGCAGCCTGCTTGTCACCCAACGCGTCGATCACCTCGGGCCGGGCGGCCCGGAAACCCCACATGGCCATCCGGATGATGTCGTCGGAGCTGCCGGTCGAGCACTGCACGTCGTCGATGGCGGCGGCAACGATGTCGGAGCGACTGCTCTGCGGGTTGAACGACTCCGCGATCGTCGCGCTCTCGCTGGCGCTCGGCGACTCGCGTGGCGAGAACCAGAGCCGTGTGCTGCCCGCGTCGACGTGCCCGCGCTCGTACGACTTCGCCGTTCCGGTGACCTGGAGCTTCCGGCCGACGTAGCTGCGGAAAGCGCTGGCCAGCGCCGGGTCGTTGTCGACCCGCACCTGGTTCTGCCACATCTGCTGCTGGGGCTTGGTCGGGTTCGCCGAACTGACCACGGTGACGTCGGTACGCCCGTCGGAGAGCTCGCTGAACACCCAGAACTTGTTGTGGTTGATGCCGGTCCCGCCGGACGAGCAGGAGATGCGGCACTGCCAGGTCCAGGATCCGCCCGCGCCGACACGGTAGCTGCCCAGCTCGGTGACGAGTCGGTTCACCTGGTTGGACAGCGCCCCGCAGGACGCGGTGGTGCCGCTGGTGCAGGCCTCGACGATGAGCCGTACGCTGACGCCGCGGGCGTGCGCCGCCAGCAGGTTGTCGGTGATTCCCTGGTCGGAGAAGGTGTAGAGCGATCCGTACACGGTGGAGCCGGGGGCGGCGAGCGCGACCAGGTCGGCGATCTGATCCCGGAGCCCGGGGGTCTGGTAGGGAAGGAAGCGCGCGCCGTTCCGGCCGGGGTCGGGGGTCGCGTAGACCGAGTCGGGCACCGGGTCGAGGTTCGGCCGCAGGAAGAGCACGGTGCTGTCACCACTGGTGACGGTCGCGACGGAGGCGGCGGCGGGGGTGGCGGGCAGAATGCCCGAGCCGGCCGCGACGATGACGCCGAGCAGGAGCGATCGAAGACGCCGAGGCATGGATACTCCCCTCTGGGGTGGCGACGGAGGCCGCCGAAGGCCCGGCGGCGGATCAGGCTACCAAGATCGCCCTCGATTTCCAGCCCGTCCGTCGCACCGGCACCGCCGACGTACCTCCCGGCACGCCCCGAGGCAATTTCCACGCCGGATCACTCCGAAATCCACCTGTTCGACCCAGTTGATCAGGTACGCTGACCCCGGTCTCGCCCGGTGGCGCACCCCTCCGCGCCGGCGTGACCGCCGCCGAATCACTCTCGGGTGAGCCGGGGACCCAGGTAGGTGGGGTGAGTCCGCAACCGCGGTAGGGACTTGTTCCGTCCCGAACCCGTCAGCTAACTCGGTAGGCGGGCGACGGAGGGACATGCATGACGGGATCCACACGTCGGCGGCTACCGCTGGCCCTGGCCCTGCTCGCCACGTTCGGCGCGCTCACCGGGGCGGCGCTCCGGCCCGGCGTGGCGGAGGCGGACAGCCCCGCCATCCTCGGCGACGAGGGCGACACGCCGCTCCTGCGCGACCTGCTCGAATCGACCGGCCGAGGCTACCTACAGGCAAAGAACGCGCTGGCCAACGCCCAGGCTCGGCAGGCGAGGATCGCCGCCGAACTCCGCCGGGTGCAGGCACGCATCGCGGAGCTGCGCCCCCGGGTGGAACAGGTGGCCCGGGCGGCGTACCGGACCGGCCGGATCGGCCCGGTGATGGTACTGCTGCACAGCGGCTCGGCCGACGAACTGCTGGAGCGCGCCCGTGGCCTGGAGGCGGTGGCCCTGCGGGACAACGACGCGCTGCGCGGACTGCACCAGGCCCGGGAGCGGGCCACCCGGGCGAAGCAGGCGCTGGACGCCGAGGTACTCGAGGAGCGCCGGCAGCTCACGATCATGCTGCGGCAGAAGCAGGCCGCCGAGCGGGCGCTGGCCCAGGTCGGTGGCGCCTCCACCGGAGGCTTCGTCAACGCCAGGTCACCGGTGGCCCGGCCGGCGCCACGCGCCGCCGACGGCTCCTGGCCACCACAGTCGTGCAGCCTGCCCGACCCGACCACCACGGGCTGCGTCACCCCGCGCACCCTGCACGCCTACACCGAGGCGCGCCGGGCCGGCTTCACCCGGTTCACCGGCTGCTACCGCTCCGGCGGCCCGTACGAGCACCCGAAGGGGCGGGCCTGCGACTTCTCCGCCGAGAAGGGCGGCTTCCGGGGTGCCGCCAAGGGTGCCGACCGGATGTACGGCAACAACCTCGCCGCGTTCTTCGTCCGCAACGCCGACCGGCTCGGTGTGCTGTACGTGATCTGGTACCGGCAGATCTGGTTGCCGACGACCGGCTGGAAGTCGTACGGCGGGGCGCACGGCGACCCGTCCAGCGACCACACCAACCACGTACACCTGTCACTGATCTAGGTCCGCCGCCCCCCGGGGCGGGTCAGCTCGGCTCGCTCTCCGGGGTGCGGCGGGCCGGGGCGCGGCCGGCGGGCTGGGCCGGCTGCGGGCCGGTCGGGCGGGCCGGCGGGATGGGCCGGGTCGCCGACTCCTCGCAGCTGATCCGGACCTTCTCTCCGTGGTGCAGCAACTCCAGGGCGTCGTCCTGCTCGCCGTCGCGCAGCGAGTACGTCGCCTCGTCCCGCCGTACGTCGACCCGCAGGTGCACGCCCCGGTAGCGGAGCGAGAACTCCAGCCGGTCGATCCGGCTCGGCAGCCGGGGGGCGAAGGAGAGCGTCTGGGTGTGGTCGCGCATCCCGCCGAAGCCGGCCACCAGGGCGATCCAGGCCCCGCCCAGCGAGGCGACGTGCACGCCGTCCCGGGTGTTCTGGTTCAGGTCGTGCAGGTCCATCAGGGCCGCCTCGCCCAGATAGTCGTGCGCGAGTTCGAGGTGCCCGGTCTCGGCGGCCAGTACCGCCTGGGTGCACGCCGACAGCGACGAGTCGCGGACGGTACGCCGCTCGTAGTAGGTGAAGTTGGCCGCCTTCTCCTCGTCGGTGAACGCGTCGCCGCGCCAGTGCATCGCCAGCACCAGGTCGGCCTGCTTGATCACCTGTTTCCGGTAGAGGTCGAAGTAGGGGTAGTTGAGCAGCAGCGGGTACTGCTCCGGCGGCGTGCCGGCGAAGTCCCACTCCTGGAAGCGGGTGTAGCCCTCCACCTGCGGGTGCACGCCCAGGTCCCGGTCGTACGGGACGTGCATGTCGTGCGCCGCGTCCCGCCAGGCGGCCGTCTCCTCGTCGTCGACGCCGAGCTTCCACGCCTCCTCGGGATGCCGGGCGGCGGCGTCGGCGGCGGCCAGCAGATTCCGCTGGGCCATCAGGTTGGTGTAGACGTTGTCGTTCTTCACCGCCGTGTACTCGTCCGGCCCGGTCACCCCGTCGAGGTGGAACCGGCCGTGCCGGTCGTGGTGCCCCAGCGAGCGCCAGAGTCGCGCGGTCTCCACCAGCAGTTCGAGCCCGACCTCGCGTTCGAACTGCTCGTCGTCGGTCGCCTGCACGTATCGACGCACCGCGTCGGCGATGCCGGCGGCGATGTGGAATCCGGCGGTGCCGGCCGGCCAGTACGCCGAGGTCTCCTGGCCCCGGATGGTCCGCCACGGGAACGCGGCGCCGCGCAGTCCCAGCGTCCGGGCCCGCTCCTGGGCCAGGTGCAGGGTGGAGTGCCGCCAGCGCAGCGCGGAGTCGACGGCCGACGGCAGGGTGTAGGTCAGTACCGGGAGCACGAACATCTCGCTGTCCCAGAACGCGTGCCCGTCGTACCCCGGCCCGGTCAGCCCCTTCGCCGAGATCGGCCGCAGTTCGGCGCGGGCGCCGGCCTGGAGCACGTGGAAGAGTCCGAACCGGACCGCCTGCTGCACCTCCGGGTCACCCTCGAGCTGCACGTCGGAGTCGTTCCAGAAGGTGTCGAGATAGCCGCGCTGCTCGGCGCAGAGCCCGTCCCAGCCGGAGAACTTGGCGCCGGCCAGCGCCGCCGCCACCTGGTCGCGCAGCGCCGGGCGGGAGCGGCGGCTCGACCAGCCGTACGCGACGAACTTGACCAGGCGGAGCTGCTCACCCGGCTTGATCACCGAGGTGACGGTGGTCCGGGCCCAGTCCTCGTACGCCTCGGTGCCGACCAGCTTGCGTTCCGGCCCGTACACCTCGTGGCTCATCGAGACGGCCACCCGCAGTCCGCTCGCCTTGGTGCGGTGGATCATCAGCGCACCGTCGGTGTGCACCAGGTGCTCCTCGGACTGCAACGGCGACTCCAGCACCGCCGCCACCCGGGGATCCCGGCTCTGCGCCGGAAGCTGCTCGTTGGCGACCAGTTCCGACTGGATGATCAGCCGCATCGGGCCGTCCACCGGCTCCACCCGGTACTCGATCGCCGCTACCGAACGCTGGGTGAACGAGACCAGCCGGGTCGAGCAGATCCGCACGGTACGCCCGGCCGGAGAGCGCCACTCGACCGACCGTTGCAGGGTGCCGGCACGCAGGTCGAGCACCCGCTCGTGGTTGAGCAGTTCGCCGTAGCGGACGTCGAACGGCTCGTCGTCGACGAGCAGCCGGATCGGCTTGCCGTTGGTGACGTTGACGATCGTCTGGCCGGACTCGGGGAAGCCGTAGCCCGCCTCCGCGTACGGCAGCGGCCGCAGCTCGTAGAAGGAGTTCAGGTACGTCCCCGGCAGGCCGTGCGGCTCGCCCTCGTCCAGGTTGCCGCGCAGTCCGATGTGCCCGTTCGAGAGCGCGAACACCGACTCGGACTGGGCCAGTACGTCCAGGTCGAGCCGGGTCTCCCGGACCCGCCAGGGCTCGACGGGATAGGCCCGTTCCCGGATCATCGGCGCCTCCTCGCAGTCACCGGACCACCTCCGGCCCGGCCCCCGCCGTTCCGGCACCGCCCCGACCGGCTGCCGCCGGGTGGCCGCCATCCGCCTCGGGGAGTAGTTCGGACAGGTCGCGCACCACGATGTCGGCGCCGTGCTCGCGTAGCGCGTCGGCCTGGCCCACCCGGTCGACCCCGACCACGAAACCGAAGTTGCCGGCCCGGCCCGCGGCGACCCCGGCCAGCGCGTCCTCGAAGACCGCGGCCCGGTCGGGGCGGACCCCGAGCAGCGCGGCGCCGGCCAGGAAGGTGTCCGGCCAGGGCTTGCCGCGCAGCCCTTCCCGTCGGGCGACGACGCCGTCCACCCGGGCCTCGACCAGCGGTTCGAACCCGGCCGCCGCGACCACGTCCCGGGCGTTGGCGCTGGCCGAGACGACGGCCCGGCGCAGCCCGGCGGCCCGCGCGGCATGCAGGTAGGCCACCGATCCCTGGTACGGCAGCACCCCGTCGTCGTGGATCCGCTGGAGCAGGATGACGTTCTTGCGGTTGCCCACCCCGTTGACGGTGTCGACGGTCGGCGGGTCGTCCGGCTGGCCCTCCGGCAGGGTGATCTGCCGGGAGGCGAGGAACGTCCGCACCCCGTCGGCCCGGGGGCGGCCGTCGACGTACCGGTTGTAGTCGTCGCCCGGGTCGTACGGCCGGAACGGCTCGCCGGTGGCCTCGGCCCAGCGGCGGAGGAAGTCGTCGAAGGTCTCCGCCCAGGCGGCGTTGTGCACCCGGGCGGTCTGGGTCAGTACGCCGTCGAGGTCGAAGAGGCAGGCGGTCACGTGCGCGGGTAGGCCCAACACGCCTAACAACCTAACCGGGAAGGCCTCGTGCGGCACGTTTTCGGGTTCGGCCACGCCGACGCACGCGGGGCGGGCTCCCGCCCGGCCGATGCACGCGGGGCGGGCTCCCCCGGCCGACGCACCGGGGCGGGCTCCGCCGACGACCGTGCCGCCGGGCGGAGCCCGCTGGTTCAGCCGTGGGCGTGGCCGTGCCCACTCGGCGGTCGTCCCGGTCGCTGGCCGGGCTCGACCACCACGAACTGCCCCATCATCCCCTGGTCCTCGTGTGCCAGCAGGTGGCAGTGGTACATGTACGGCATGTTCGGGTCGGCGTGGTCGGCGAACCTGGCAATGATGCGCACCGAGTCCCCGGCGGCGAGCAGCACGGTGTCCTTCCAGCCGCGAAGCTCCGGCGGCGGCTCCCGACCGTCCACCGAGAGCACCTGGAACTGCACGTCGTGTACATGGAAGCTGTGCGGGATGCCGTCCAACTTCTTGATTTCCCAGATCTCGGTGGTGTCCCGGGTGACCGCGAAGTCGATCCGGTCCATGTCCATCGACCGACCGTTGATCTGGAAACCGGCCAACTGGAACCGGCGGGTCTCGACGGCCGACGCCGGGTCGAGCCGTTCGACCGGTACCAGCCGGTCCGGCGTCTCCGGTGCCGGCGTGAGGCTGCCGGCGGCCCGCAGTTCGAGTACGTCGAAGGTGTCGTCGCCGCCGGTGAAGCGGTCGACGGGGAAGCCGACGCCCTGGTCCGGCGGGTAGCTGCGCAGCACCAACCGCTCCGCCGGCCGCACCGACACCACGACCTCGGCCCGCTCGCCGGGGGAGAGCCGGATCCGGCCGGTCCGGTGCGGGCGTTCCAGCAGGCCGCCGTCGGTGCCGATCAGGTCGAACGCGCGGTTGTCGGCGAAGCCGAAGTCGTACGTCCGGGCGTTGGAGCCGTTGAGCAGCCGCAGCCGGACCCGTTCGGTGGTGACGTCCAGGTACGGCCCGACGGTCCCGTTGACCAGGAGTGTGTCTCCGAGGATGCCGACGCCGCCGAACGAACCGCTGTCGTCGAATCGCCCGTCGGACGTGAACTGCCGGTCCTGCACGATCACCGGGATGTCGTCGACGCCGTACCGGCGGGGCAGCGCCAGCGCGGCCGACGGCTCGTCGTCCAGGATGAACATCCCGGACAGTCCCCGGTAGACGTGCTCGGCGGTCTCGCCGTGCGGGTGCGGGTGATACCAGAGCGTGGCGGCGGGCTGGTCGACCTTCCACCGCGGCGACCAGGTGGCGCCGGGCCGGACCATCTGGTGCGGGCCGCCGTCCATCGCCGCCGGCAGGTGCATGCCGTGCCAGTGCACACTGGTCGGCCGGCCGATCCCGTTGACGACGTTGACCATCACCTGCTCGCCGCGCTTGGCCCGCAGGGTGGGGCCGAGGTAGTCGCCGTTGAAGCCCCAGGTCGGGGTCGGGCCGCCCTGGCCGAAGTCACGCTGGCCGGGCTGGGCCCGCAGGTCGAAGACCCGGCGTCCCTGGTCGTCGATCCGCGACTGCGCCAGCGGCGGTACGGCGAGCCGGTTGACGAAATCCACCTCGCCACGGGTGTCGACAGCGCTGCGGGTCCAGACCCAGGTGCCGACCGCCGTGCCGATCCCGCAGAGCAGTAGTACGACCGAGAAGACTCCGAGCAGCACCCGCAGCCACAGCCGCGATCCCCCGCCGGCCATGCCGACACCTCCCCATAACTCAGATGACTACATGTAGCCTGCCTTCATATCGGGGCGGTCGTCCATTCCGGGCGGCGGAAGTCAGGGACGGTTCAGGGAGACCCGGACAGAGCCTCGGGGAAGCACGTCCCCGGGGGCGCCGGGCGGTCAGCGCGGCTTGAGCGTCCAGTACAGGGCCATCTCGGTGGTCGGCACGCCGTCCTCGGTGCCGATCACCACCGGGATGGGGATCGCGGGGCGGGCGCCGGTCTCGAACTCGGCGCCCGCTTCCGCGGCCGGGCGGGCCCGGCCGGGCGGTCGCCCGGACCGGGCCCATCGCCAGCCGCCGGTTGCGGATCTCCGCCCGGGCAAGGCCCGGGGCGGCTTCAGAAGAGGCTGCCCAGGCTACGCAGAATCTCCGCGTAGAAGTTGCCGTCGATGGTGCGGAAGAACGCGAACGGCTGTGCCGGGTCACCGAAGAACGGCCGCAGCGTCCAGGCCAACTGGGTACCGACGAACCCGAAGAGCAGGATCCAGATGTAGAGCAGGGTCATGCTGGCCGGGCGGGGACCGTCGGACGGGAACTGCGCCACTCCCGGGCGGCCGATCGGGTACGGGTCCGCCGCGCGGTGGCCGTACGGCATCACGTGGTGCGCCGGCGCCGGCTGAGCCGGGACCAGGCCGGGAGCGGGAACCGCCGCGTCGGCCGGCGCCGGTGCGGTGGCCGCAGGCGCGGCGGGGGTGGCCGGTGCGGGCTGGGCGGGGGCGGCCGGCCCGTCCCCGTTGGCGGTGGTAGCCGGCGTCTCGCCGGGCAGCGCACCGACCGCGACCGGCACCGGCTCGGCACCGGGCCGGGCACCGCCCTGGGTGGTGGCGGCCGGCTGCACCGCCGGCTGCCCGGCGCCCGCCGCGACGGTCGCGGCGCCGGCCGACCGGGCTGCGGCGGTCGCGGTGCCGGCCGACCGGGCGGCGCTGGCGGTGAGCAGGCCGTGTGCGTTGAGCACCTGCATGCCGCCGGTCAGGAAACGCAGCCCGACCAGGGCCGACAGGGTCAGGATCGCCACGTTGAGCAGCTTGAAGAAGGCGTAGTCCGGTGCGGTGATCAGGAAGAAGAGGCTGATCGGCGCGAACGCCACGGCCAGCATCGAGGTGACCGTGATCGCCACCATCACCATCGAGATGGCCTGCCGCACCGAGAGCCGGGCCCCGAAGACCAGATTGAACAGGTACAGCGTCGGCAGGCAGATGGCCAGGGTGACCAGGAACAGCAGCGGCAGCTTCACCGCCGAGGTCAGGGCCATCAACACGCTGTGGAAAGCACCGAGCACGGCGCCGTAACAGGCCAGCGCGATCGCCGAGCTGGCCAGCATCTGGCCGGTGAGCGCATTGAGGTCGCGCTCGGCGACGATCTGCTGCCAGACGCCCTGCCGGTCACGGAGGATCCGCTCGATCACGAGCAGGCCGGGTCGTTCCTGTGACACGAGCGGCTCTCCTAACGGGGACAACCATGGATGGGAAATCGACAGACATTAAGGGATGCGGGTCGGTCAGCGCCACCCCACGTCGATCCGGTCGCCGCGCTCGTCGAAGAAGTGCACCGCGTCCATCCGTACCGAGACGGCCATCGGGTGGCCCGAGGTGACCGCCGGGTACGGCGCCAGCCGTACCGCCAGCTCGGCCGGGCGGCGGTGGTGCCGGCCCGGATCGAGCACGCTGCCCCGGCCGCCGCGCTCCTCCTGGGCCGGCTGCGCGGAGCCGACGCTGCGCCCGGTCAGCCGCTGCATCACCTGGCCGAGCCGGCGCAGCCCCCGGCCCCCGCCGGCCGGGCGCTCGTCGGTCACCGGGCCGCCCAGGTCGTCGACGACGATCGCGGTCGCCCCGATGTCGAGGAACGCCAGCGACTCGTGCCCGTGGTGCTCCAGGTACCGGATGCGCCCCTGCAACACGTCGCCCGGCGTGTCCGGAGCCACCGGGGTCAGCGCCTCGGCCCGCATCCCGACCACGATCCGCTCGCCGTGGTAGTGCGCCACCGCCCGGGCCCGGATGTCGTCCCAGGGCAGGTAGAGCGCCTGCTCCCCGAGGTTGAGCGCGACGTACCGGTCGAGGTGCACGTAGACGGTCGCCTCCAGCAGGTTCATCCGGGGGCTGCCCAGGAACGCGGCGACGTAGAGGGTGGCCGGCCGGCCGTACACCTGGGTCGGGGTCCCGACGTCCTGCAGGACGCCCTTGCGCATGATCGCCACTCGGTCGGCCATGGTCAGCGCCTCGGCCTGGTCGTGGGTGACGTAGACGGTGCTCACCCCGAGTTCGCGGACCAGTCCGGAGATCTCCGCCCGCAGCTCCGCCCGCAGGCCGCTGTCGAGGTTGGAGAGCGGCTCGTCCATCAGGAACAGCCCGGGGCGGCGGACGATGGCCCGACCCATCGCCACCCGCTGCCGCTGCCCACCGGAGAGTTGACTGGGCTTGCGGCCGAGTACGTCGGCGATGCCGAGCGCACTCGCCACGTCGGCCACCCGCTCGGCACGCGGCCCTTCCTCGACACCGGAGAGCCGGAGCGGGAAGGCAATGTTGGCCCCCACCGACATGTGCGGATACAGCGCGAAATCCTGGAAGACCATGGCAATTCCGCGGTCCCGCGGCGGCAGGTCGTTCGCCAGTTCACCGTCGAGCAACACGGCGCCGGTGGTCGGGTCCTCCAAGCCGGCGACCATCCGCAGTACTGTCGATTTTCCGCAGCCCGAAGGCCCGAGCAACACCATGAACTCGCCGTCGTTGACGTCGAGACTCACGTTGTCTACCGCCACGGTCCCATCCGGGAATACCTTCGTGACGTCTTTGAGCGCGACGGTGGTCACCGTCACCTCCCCGCAGCGTTATGGCCGGCCCCGGGAATGACTGTGACGAGGATCATCACGGAAGCCCATCGGGTAAACGTGCCATGTTCACGTTGTGACATGACGGTTACCAGACTCGATTCAACCCCCGCTGATGAAACTTCCACCGGCGGGTCGACGGCGCCGGATCGGTGCCGGAGCTGCCGAATTCGGCGTGCCGGGGCAGTCCGGTCCACTGCGCGCCGCTGTCCCGGAGGAAGTACTCCAGTCCGGGATCCCAGGTGTGCCCGGCCGGCCGGCGGCGGTAGACGTAGCCGAGCGGATGTGTCCGGTAGACCAGCCCACCCGCCCGGCGGACCCGATCGAGCAGGCCCCGGTCGACCGAACTCGGCACGGGGCGCCAACCGCCGACCTCGGCCAGGTCGCCCCGGCCGATCAGGATCGTGCCGCCGGCGACGGCCGGGGCGAAGCTCTCCGCGGCCCCGGCGTCCCGCCGTACGGTGGTGTCCAGCGCGCCGATGTAGACGAACTCGGCCGCCTTGCCGACCAGCGTCGCCCCGGAGTGGTGCCGGGCGAGGACGAGGTCCCAGACGTGTTCCGGCCCGTACGTGTCGTCGTCGTCGACCTTCGTCACCAGGGTGCCCCGGGCCCGGGCGGTCGCCGCGACCATCGCCTCGCCGAAGCTCTGCCCGGCCGGCACCTCGACGACCTCGACCGGCCGCCCGCAGTCGACCAGCCGCTGGCGCAGCTCGACCGGCAGGCCGACGCCGTGCAGGCAGAGCACGATCTCCAGCTCGGGATAGCTCTGTGCCGCCACCGCCGCGACCGCGTCGAGGACGTGCTCCAACCGGCGGGTCACCAGCAGCACCGAGACCGACGGCAGCCCGCCGAGGCCGGGAAAGGTGGCCGCCGCCAGCCTGGGCAGCGCGAAGCCCCGGGCGTGCCGGCGCAGTACCGCCCGGCGCTGGCGTACCGCCCGGGCCTCCCACTCCAGCTCGCCCCGCGGGTCGGGCCGGCCGGCCGGATGGTCCGGCAGCGGGGCGCGGAGCAGTTCGACCACCTCGTCGGCGAGCTGCGCCCGACAGGACACCGGCAGGCCGGGGGCCCGCAGCAGTACGCCGGTCAGCGCGAGGTGCAGCAGCAGGGCGGCCTCGGCCCGGGGCCGCAGCCCGGGGATCGGGCCGCAGTCGAGCAGCCCGATCCCGGCCAGCGCCGACCAGTCCCGCTCGGTCAGCCACGGCCGGTCGAGTCGACCCCGACAGTCCAGCCCGGCCGGTCCCCGGATCCGCCAACTTGCGCCGTCCGGCCCGGGTGCGAAGGTGAGTTCGGCCCGGGGCGCGTCCGGCCCGAACGGCCCGTACCGGCCGACCGGGACCGCGTGTTCGGCGTCGAGCAGTACCGGCCCGGTCCGGCCACCGTTCCCGGTCGCCGGCACGCCGAGCCGGTCGCCGTCCCCGATCGCCGGCACGCCGAGCCGGTCGACGGTCAGCCGCGCCCGGTACGCCGTCCGGGCCATGTCCCCGGCCACCGCCGGCTCGCCGCCGTCCGGCCGGAGCACCAGGTCGTACGGCCGGACGGCCGGGTTGCCGGGCAGCTCCCCCGCGACGACCGCGAGCCCCGGCCCGGCGCCGAGCCAGCCGGGGAGGACGTCCTGGGCGGTCACCTCCGGGCTGCCCGGGGTCGGCAGTGGACGGATCGGGGTGAGCAGCGGTAGCACGGCCGCCAGCACCGAGCGGAGCGGTACGGACCAGCGCAGCTCGATCTCGACCGCCGCCCGGCCCCGGTCGTGCCGGGGCAGCGCGATCCGCTGGGCGAGCAGGTGCGGCACCGGGCCGAGCCGGCCGGACCAGCCGCGCTGCGGGATCTCCCAGTCCTGCACGACGACGGCGACCCGGCGTACCCGGACCAGCCCGGCCGGATGGTCGAGCAGGTGTCGCAGCCAGGTCACCGACCGGGCGGTGACGGCCATCCGGCCGACGAACATCCGCTGCCAGGCGGGTCCGGCGCGGTTCTCGGCGGACCGGTCGGCCGCCGCCCGGTCCGGCGTGGCCTGGTCGGGGAGTCGGGTCGACGCCGACGGTCCGGGTATCTCGGTGAGCCGGGAGCCGAGCGTGCCCAGCGGCCACCGCCGCCGGCCGCGGGGTTCGCCGACGGCGATCCGCCAGCGGAGGTACTTCTCCGGGTCGTCCCTGCCTGGCACGCCGATCCCTTCGTCGGCCGACACCAACACCACGCTACGTGTCGCTATCACGAAGGCACTCACGGTAGTCGGCGCGGAGCCGATTTGGACCGACCCCCGCCACGCGGCGCGCGATTGTCAGCTCTGAGCAATCATATGATTACACTGTGCCGCGTGCCCATCCGCCCCCGGGCCGCGACGGCCCATCCGCCAATCCGGTTGTTCCGGAACGACTGGAGTCGGCTCACCCCACCCGAGCTGGGCGACTGGCAGCCGACCCGGTCCGTTTCGCTGATCGTCCCGGCCCACGACTGCCAACCCGCCCTCGACCTCACCCTGGCCGCGTTGTCCGCGCAGACGTACCCGTCCGGGCTGCTGGAGGTGGTGGTGGTCGACGACGGCAGCGACCCGCCGCTGGTCCTGCCCCGGATCCGCCCCGACAACTGCCGGCTGCTCCGGGTCGCCGACCACGCGGCCGGCTGGGGCCGGTCGGCCGCGCTGCACGTCGGCGCGGAGCACAGCGAGGGCGAGATCCTGCACTGGCTCGACGCCGACATGGTGGTCTTCCCGGAGCACGTGGCGGCGCAGGCTCGCTGGCAGCACGTCAGCGACGAGGCGGTCACCCTCGGCTACAAGCGCTTCGTCGACGCCGACTGGCCCACCCCGGAACAGGTCGCCGAGAGCTGCGCGGCCGGCACCGCCGATCGGCTCTTCCGGCTCGACGACTCCGAGCCGCACGACTACGTCGAACGCCTCATCGACGACACCGACCAGCTCCGGCGCGGTGACCACCTGAACTTCCGGGCACACGTCGGCGCCACCGCCGCCCTGGCCCGCGCCCTCTACACCGAGACCGGCGGCCTCAACCCCGAGCTGCGGCTCGGCGAGGACACCGAGTTCGGTTACCGGCTGGCCCAGGCGGGCGCGGTGTTCGTCCCCGAACCCCGGGCCCGGAGCTGGCACCTCGGGCCGTCGCACATGATGACCCGTGGCGAGGCACTGCGGCGGTACAACCGGCCGTTCCTGGCCGACCTGATGCCGCAGCCCCGCTACCTGCGCCCCGCCGCACACCGGAGCTGGGCCGTACCGCTGGTGGTGGCGGTGGTCCGGGCCGACGGGCCGTACGAGATGGTCCGCACCTGCGTCGACCGGCTGCTCGCCGGAGACCAGACCGACCTGCGGGTGGTGCTGGTGGCGCAGTGGACGGAACTGACCGACGACCGCCGATCGGTACTGGTCGACCCGCTGCTGGACCTGCGGCTGCTCGCCGCGACATACCGCTCCGAACCCCGGGTGGAACTGGCCGGGCAGCCGCCGACGACCGCGTACCCCGCGCCGTACCTGCTGGAACTCGGACCGCACCTGGGGGTCGACGCCGACACCGTACGCCGGCTGGTGGCGGTCGCCGACCAGTGGCAGGTCGGCCTGGTCCGGCTGCTGCCGATCGGGGCGACGGCACCGGACGACGGGCTCTCGCTCTGGCGCACCTCGGCGCTCAGCCGTGCCTTCCGGGTGCGCCGACCGGACGAGGCCCTCGACGAGGTGGTCGCCGAGGTGGCCGGGCGGCGCTGGGTCAGCGGCGACGACTTCGGGGTGATCGACCTGCGGCTGCTGCCGGAGAACAAGTGGGTCTCCCCCCGGCCCCGGCTGGTGGTCCGGCCGGACAAGCGGGCCCGGCGGGCCGCCCTGGCCGGGGTGGAGACGATCCCGGTCGGCGGGATCCGCTCGCTCGCCTCGGCCACCCGATTCGTCGCCGGCCGGTACGCCGGCCTCGCCGCCGAGAGGGTCCGGCAGCGGGTACGCCGCCGGTCCGCCCCGGTCGACTGACCGGATCTCGGTCGTGCCCCGTTCGACCGACCGGATCCCGGTGGTACCCCGCTCAGTCGGGCTCGTCGAGGAAGACCCGCCGGACCACCCGCTCGGCTGCCCGGCCGTCGTCCAGGGCACAGAAGCGGTCCCGGAAGCGCTTTCGGGCGAGCGCGGCCGGCGGGGCGTCCACCGCGTCGGTCCGGAACGCCGCCAGCAGTTCGGGGAACTCCGTCACCGCCGCCCCCGGCGCCTCGGCGAGCACGTCCAGGTAGACCCCGCGCTCGCGCCGGTACTCGGCCCAGTCGGGTGCGTAGACCACGATCGGCCGGTCCAGCGTGGCGTAGTCGAACATCGCGGACGAGTAGTCGGTGACCAGCACGTCGGCGGCGAGGTAGAGATCCTCCACCGAGGGATGCTCCGTCACGTCCCGCACCCGGTCCCGACCGTCCGGCGACGCCGGGGCGGGCCGGGCGCCCGGGTCGAGATAGTGGCCCCGGACCAGCAGCCGGCCCGCCGGACCGAGCGCCTCCAGCAGCGCACCGGGATCGAACGGCGGCGAGTACCCGGGCCGGTGCTCCCGATGCGTCGGCGCGTACAGCAGCACCCGCTCGCCGGGTTCGATGCCGAGCCCACGCCGGACCGCCTCGACCTCGGCGGGCCCGGCGTTCACCAGCCGGTCGTTACGCGGATAGCCGACCTCCAGGGTCCGGTACTCCGCCGGATAGGCCCGCTCCCACATCTGCGTGGAGAAGGTGTTGGCGCTGACGCTGTAGTCCCAGCGGTCGATCCGGCGCAGCAGCCCGGGAAAGTCCAGCCCGGCCGCGCCGTACGGATAGCGCTGCTGGTCCAGCCCCATCACCTTGACCGGGGTGCCGTGGTGGGTCTGCACGTGCACCGAGCCGGGCCGCTTGACCACGTAGTCCGGGAAGTTCACGTTGTTGACCAGCCACCTCGCCCGGGCAAGCGCCCGGAAGTAGGCCCGGCTGCCGGCCACCACGTACGGCACCCCGGGCGGCAGGCCGGCGACCCGGTCCCGGCGTACCACCCAGACGCCCCGGATCCACGGCGCCAGCTCGCGGGCCTTCCGGTGGATCGCCGCCGGATTGCAGGCGTAACCGCGATACCAGTACGCGGCGTAGAGCGCCAGCGCCGGATCGAGCCGCCGCCCCAACTGCGCGTGGTAGTACGCCCGGAGCAGCGCCTTGCGGGCCAGCCTGGCCGCCTTCGACGGTGCCGCCGGCAGCCGGACGGGCTCCGACAGTGCCGCCGGCAGCCGGACGGGCCCGGACGGTGCCGCCGGCAGCCGGTCCGCACCCACCGGCTGCCGCGCCCGGGACGCCGGGCGCCACGACGGCAGTACCGGCAGAACCCGCCGGACGAGGCGCCCTGCCCCGCCCCGCCGCGAGTGGTGCAGCGCACGCAGCACCGCGTATGTCCGCCAGTGTCCGCCGGCCACCAGCCGGTGCTTCAGCCCGTCGATCCCGCCCGGCATCCGGTAGCCGCCCGGCGGCAGCCAGCGCCGGTAGTCCGCCACCACCTGGTCGAAGAAGTTCCGGCGCAGCCGCGGGGAGAGCCGTCGCCCGTTGCCGAGCACGATCAGGTAGTGCCAGACCATCCGCTCGAAGATCAGCGGCCGGAGGTCGTCGTACGCCGGCCCCCAGCGCGCCATCAGCTCGAAGACCCGATGCCAGTGCGGAAAGACCTCGAAATGCCGGTCGTCCCGGGTCCGGGTGATGGCTCCGGAGCGCCGCTGGCGGTAGTTGACGCAGACCTGGTCCAGCACGCTGATCCGGTCCGCGGCGAGGAGCACCGGATAGCCGAAGGAGACGTCCTCGTACCAGCCGGGGCCGAAGCGCAGGTCGACCTCGACCAGGAAGCGGCGGCGTACCACCTTGTTCCAGGCGGTGTGCAGCACGCCGAGCACCTCCGGCCGGTCCCGCACGGCGAACACCTCGTCGCCGGAGTCCGGCACCGTCCGGTCCAGGCCGCTGCCGAGCGTCCGGTGGTCCCAGTACGCCCGCACGTGGTCGACGACCAGCACCTCGGGTTCGACCCGGCGCAGCCGTTCGGCCACCGCCGGCAGGCAGCCGTCGGCCAGCCAGTCGTCGCTGTCCAGGAACCAGACGTACTCGCCGGTGGCCCGGTCCAGGCCGATGTTGCGGGCCTCGCCCAGCCCGACGTTCCGGTCCAGGCTCACCACCCGGACCCGGTCGTCCCGGGCCGCGTACTCGGCGATGATCTCGCCGCAGCTGTCCGGCGAGCAGTCGTCGACCACCACCGCCTCGACGTCGCGCACCGGCTGGCCCAGGATCGAGTCGAGGCACTCCCGCAGATAGCCCTGCACCCGGTAGACCGGTACGACGAAACTGATCAGCGCCATCGGCGCCGTACTCCCGCTGGCAGCGTCATGCGTCCCTTCCCGCCGCGCGCCGCCCGCACAGGTGCCCGGTCACCTCGAAAGCGGCGTCATCCGTCCCACTCCCGCCGCTCCGGCGTCCCGGTCCGGTCCGGCCGTCCCGGGGCCGCGGCGTTCCCCTCCCCCGCCCCGGCGGGCGCGAACCGGTCGGGGGCGGCGGGGTGGCCACCGGACCCGACGGCGGCGTCGGCCGGCTGTCGTGGCGCGGGAATGTCCCTGGGTACCCAGCCACGGAGCGCGTTCACCAGGAAAATCACCGACAGGTAGCCGGCGAGCGACACCAGCGCCACCCGACCGACGACCGGACCGACGAGTACGGCGACGGCGAGCAGGATCAGCCGGCCGTCCCAGCCCAGCCCGAGCGCGTGCATCAGCGGTGCACGCTCCCGCTTCTCCAGCCGGGCGGTGAGGTCGTAGTGCCGCAGCGCCAGGACGAAGAGCAGCGCGAAGATCACCATTCCGTCCGCGTCGACCAGCAGCCCGGCCCCGATCACCAGCAGGTACTCGGCGGCCCGCAGCGCGGCCGGCACCAGCCAGTCCAGCGCGCCGCCGTGCGGTGCCGCCGCCGGTAGCCCGGCGACCAGCCCGACCAGTACCGCGAGCGGCACCAGCCAGCGCGCCGGCCCGGTGCCGACACCGGCCAGGCCGGCACCGAGCAGGGCCAGACCGGCCGCCACCCCGACCAGGGCGAGCGGCAGTGGCCCGGGCAGCCCGGCAGCCCGGCCGAGCGCGGCAAGCCAGCGGACCGCCGGCCCGTCGTCGCGGTGCAGCGTGGTGTCGACCCCGGTCAGCACCGACACCCGCATCGACCGGGCCCGCAGGGTACGCAGCGCCAGCGTGTACGCGGCCGCCAGAGCGCCCCAGACCAGTACGGCGACCAGGCTGACCAGCGGACTGAAGATCGCCACGGTCAGCGCGATCAGTGCCCACCGCTCGCCGATCGGGAAGACCACGGTGCGCTTCGCCCAGTACGTCAACGAGCCGGTGTCGGCCTGCACCCGGTTCGACGCCTGGCTGAGCCGGTCGCCGAGCCCGCCGGAGCCGGCCGGCTGCCCGGCCGGGCGGGGGCGCCTGGCCGCCTCGTCGTGCAGCGCGCCGTACCAGGTGTCGGTCATGTGCCGGACCGTCTGCAGGGTGATCGCCGCGATCGCCAGCGCCCAGCCGGGCCCGCCGGCCCGCTCGACCCCGATGCCGAGACCGGCGTAGACCAGGTATTCCTTGGCCCGGTCGGCGATGGTGTCCAGCCAGCCGCCCCACGGGCTGAAGTGCCGGGTGTACCGGGCCAGCTGCCCGTCCACGCAGTCGAGTACGAAGCCGAGGTAGAGCAGGATCGCGCCGCCGACCAGGGCAGGCCGGCCGCCGACGGCGAAGAGCACCGCCGCCGCCAGCGCGAAGGCGACCGAGATCGCGGTGACCCCGGTCGGGGTGAGCCGGAGCCGGGCACAGAGCTTGGTCACCCACGGCGACCAGGTGCTGACGAAGTAGGTGGTGAAGAAGTCGTCCTTCTCCTTGACCGAGAGCCGCAGTTCGGCCCGGTCCGGGTCGACCGCCGCCACCGCCGCCTCGGCCTCGGCCAGCGCCGTCGGGTCGGCCACCCGGCGGGCGACGAGCAGGCGTACCCGGTGGGCGAAGATCGTGATGCCGGTACCGGCCGCCGGGTTCCCGGTGTCGGCCGGTTCGGAGCGGGCCAGCGCGGCGAGCAGCCGGTCCAGCAGCGGGACCGGGTCGACGCCGCCGGTGACGGCCGCGGCCGTGTCGGCGGGCGCCCCGGCGAGGGCCGCGGCCGTGTCGGCGGGCGCCCCGGCGACGGCCCGGGCCGCGGCGACCAGGGCGGGCAGGTCGGAGACGCCGACGCGTACCGCTCCGCCGGAGGCGCCGGTCGGGGCGGCGGTCAGCGACCCAGCGGCGCCGACCTCCCCCCGGGGCCCGGCGGCGACGACCTGGTTGCGGTCCTCGACCACGCCGACCGGGCCGGCGCCCGGCTCGGGCAGCACCAGGGCAACGGTGCCGGGCATCGGACTGGTGGCCAGGTGCCGGAGTACGGCGGTGTGCGCGACCAGGTCACCGGAGCAGAGGAGCACCGGCTCCCGGGCGGTGCCGGCCAGCACGGCGACCTGGCCCGGGTCGTCGGTGATGACGACGTCCCGGGCACCGGCCGCGCGCAACTGCTCGCGGAGTCGGGCGGCCAGCGGCATGCCGTCGGGGCGGGTCAGCGGCCCGCCCGGCCGGGTGGGGGTGAGCAGGATCGCCAGCATCAGGGCCTGACCACGTCGTGGTATGCGTCAAGAGCCTCGCCTATGGTGCCGTCCACCCGCAATCGTCCTCCGTCGAAGTAGAGTCCCCGGCTGCAGAACCGGGTGAGATCGTTCTCGTTGTGCGAGACCAGCATTACGGTACGGCCCTCGGCGATGAGCCGGTCGATGGTGTCGTAGCACTTTTTCCGGAAGTCGGCGTCGCCGACCGCCGTAACCTCGTCCATCAGCAGCACCGGGTGCTGGAGCTGGGCGATCACCGAGAAGCCGAGCCGCACCTTCATCCCGGACGAGTAGTGCCGGACCGGGGTGTCGATGGCCTTCGCGATCTGTTCCCCGGCGAACTCGATGATCTCGTCGAAGTGCCGGCGCAGGAAACTCGGGCTGAGCCCGTGCAGCGAGCCGACCAGGTGGACGTTCTCCCGCCCGGTCAGGTCGCTGGAGAAGCCGGCGGAGAGTTCCAGCAGCGGCGCCACCGCGCCGCCGACCCGGATCCGTCCCTCGTCCGGGATCAGCACCCCGGCGATCAGCCGGAGCAGGGTGCTCTTGCCGGTGCCGTTGCGGCCGATGATCCCGACGGTGTCGCCGGGAGCGACCGAGAACGAGACGTTGCGCAGCGGCCAGAAGACCCCGGCGGCGGGCTGCCGGCCGCCCCGGTGGATGAAGATCTCCCGCAGCCGCAGGTTGCGCCGCCGGTTCCGGACGAACCGGATGCCCAGGTTCTCCGCCTGCACCATCGCCCCGGGCATCACAGCTCCTTCAGGACCGCGGGTTCGAGTCGGCGGAACACCCACCAGCCGGCGAGCAGCACGAGCAGGCTGCCGCCGACCGCCACCCCGAGCAGCCGGGCGTCGGGGAACTCGTCCGGGTACCAGATCGCGTGGTGGAGCTGGAAGATCCCGACCAGCGGGTTCAGCTCGTACCCGATCTTGACCCAGTCCGGCAGTGAGGAGTCCCGGACCAGGGCCAGCGGGTAGATGATCGGGCTGGCATAGAAGAGTACCCGGGTGACCAGCCGCATCAGCCGCTCGATGTCCCGCATCAGCACGTTGAGCGAGGAGAGCAGCAGCGCGACCCCGATCAGCAGGGTCGCCTGGATCAGCACCGCCAGCGGCAGCGCCAGCAGCGACACCCCGAACTCGATCCTGTCGAGCGAGGCGTAGGCGATCGCGACCGCGACCAGGATCGGCAGCCCGGCGAGGTACTCGGCGAACCGGCCGGCGACCCGGCCGATCGGGAAGACCTCGCGGGGCAGGTTCATCGTGGTGATCAACCGGGCCTGCCCGGTGAGCGCGGCGGTCGCCTCGCCGATCGCCGCGCTGGTCCACATCCAGGCGAAGATGCCGGTGATCAGGAAGAGCGGGTACGAGTCGGCGGCGTCACCGAGGTGCCGGTCGGTGGCGGACCGGTAGAGCACCCCGAAGACGAAGAAGTAGATGACGCCCATGCCGAGCGGCTCGATCAGCGACCAGAGGTAGCCCAGCACCGACTGCTGGTATTTCACGGCCAGGTCGCGGCGGACGAGCAGCCGCAGCGTGTTGCGGTGCGACCAGACCGCCACCACGCCAGACGCCACAGCCGCCTCCCGCGCTCGTCATGGTCCGACCGCTCGCGGCCGGATCCCGGCCCACGGCGGCATCCCGGACCGCGGCGGCACCGAGGCCCGAAAGCCCGACATAGGGTAGCAGTCGGAAAAATCGCCCAAATGAGGGTTGACCGGGCTGCGCCCCCCCTCCCCGGTAACGTGCCAACGCTACCCGACCGGCTTCCCCGACCGGGTCAGCCAGGGCTCAGCACTCGATGACGTTGACCGCGAGGCCACCCCGGGCGGTCTCCTTGTACTTGACCTTCATGTCGGCGCCGGTCTCCCGCATCGTCTTGATCACCTTGTCCAGCGAGACCGCGTGGTCCCCGTCGCCGCGCAGCGCCAACCGGGCCGCCGTGATCGCCTTGATGCTGGCCACCGCGTTCCGCTCGATGCACGGAATCTGCACCAGACCACCGACCGGATCGCAGGTCAGCCCGAGATTGTGTTCCATGCCGATCTCGGCGGCGTTCTCGACCTGGGCCGGCGTACCGCCCAGCGCCTCGGCCAGCCCGGCGGCCGCCATCGAGCAGGCGGACCCGACCTCGCCCTGGCAGCCGACCTCGGCACCGGAGATCGAGGCGTTCTCCTTGAACAGCACCCCGATCGCGGCGGCGGCGAGCAGGAAGCGCAGTACGCCCTCGTCGGACGCCCCGGGCACGAACCGGGTGTAGTAGTGCAGAACCGCCGGGATGATCCCGGCCGCGCCGTTCGTCGGGGCGGTCACCACGCGGCCACCGGCCGCGTTCTCCTCGTTGACCGCGAGCGCGAAGAGCGTCACCCAGTCCATCACCCGCAGCGGGTCGGTCGAACCGGGGTCGGCCTCCAGGCTCCGCCGCAGCTCGGCGGCGCGGCGCCGGACCCGCAGCCCGCCCGGCAGCGTCCCGGCCCGCCGGCTGCCCCGGTCGACGCACTCCCGCATCACCCGCCAGATCTCCAGCAGGCCGGAGCGGATCTCCGACTCGCTCCGCCACGACCGCTCGTTGGCGAGCATGATCCCGCTGATCGGCAACCCGGTCTCGGCGGTCAGGGCCAGCAGGTCGACTCCGGTGCCGAAGGGATAGCGGACCCGGGTGCTGTCCGGCTTGATCCGGTCCGCGCCGCTCGCCGTCTCGTCCACCACGAACCCGCCGCCCACCGAGTAGTAGGTCCGGGCCCGCACCGGTTCACCCGCCGGGTCGTACGCGGTGAAGGTCATCCCGTTCGGATGGAACGGCAACGAACGGCGGCGATGCAGCACCAGGTCCCGGTCCGCGTCGAAGTCCACCTCGTGCGCACCGAGCACCCCCAACCGGCCACTGGCCCGGATCCCGGCCACAGTCTCGGCGACCCGGTCCGGGTCCACCGTCTCCGGCGCCTCCCCGAGCAGCCCGAGCAGGACGGCCGGCCCGCTGCCGTGCCCGTGCCCGGTGGCGCCGAGCGAGCCGAAAAGCTCGGCGCGGACCCTGGCCGTCCCGGCGAGCAGCCCGTCGGCCTTGAGACCGGTCGCGAAGGTCCTGGCGGCCCGCATCGGACCGACGGTGTGCGAACTGGACGGCCCGATCCCGACCGTGAACAGGTCGAAGGCGCTGATCATCGAAACCCCTCCCGGGTCGGCCCCGTTGCCGACCCTGGCCCCGGGCAGTCGCCGGGACTCTCCCCAGCATCGCCCCTGAGCTGCCGGTCCGCGAGCCTACCCGGCTCCGCCCCGGCCCGTCGCCGACGGCATCGGCCGGAGCCCGGCGGCCATGTGCATCGGAGTCCCACCCCCGGCCGGGACTGCCAGAATCGTGTTCACGGATCTGGTACGCGCCGGGCGAGGAGAAGGCATGAGTGACTGGAACGACAAGATCATCGCTGAGTTTCGCGCCAACGGTGGGCAGGTGGGCGGTCAGTTCGCTGGCGCGCCGCTGCTGCTGTTGCACACGGTCGGCGCCAGGAGCGGCCAGCCTCGGGTAAACCCGATGATGTACCAGAAGGTGGACGATGGCTACGCCGTGTTCGCCTCCAAGGGAGGTGCGCCCACCAATCCGGACTGGTACCACAATCTGCTCGCGCATCCGCAGGCCCAAGCGGAGATCGGTACGGAAAAGGTCGAGTTGGTCGCCAGAGTCGCCGCCGGGGACGAGCGGGAACGGATCTGGAGCGCACAGAAGGCCGCGTATCCCGGCTTTGCCGACTACGAGCGGAAGACCACCCGCCAGATCCCGGTCGTCGTACTGGAACCTGCCCCGCGAGCATGATGACCACGAGGATGTGGCCGTGCGTTCCGGCCGGCCCTCCTACGAGGAATCCGCCAAGGCCGCACAGCGCCTGCAAGAGCCAACCGACCCGAGCGGCACGGGCCTGAGACGAATGCTTAGTTGCGAGCCGAGTTCGCTGAAGCCGAGCAAGCAGGGGTTGCCGAATCGCTGCTCGGACCTGTCGCAGGTGTCCGCCGGCCCCGCCCGGGTAAGTACCTACGGGTACGCGGTGTCTGGATCCGTCTGGAGACCGAGGGCGGCGCAGCCATCCGTTCCTACCGTGGAATCAGCCGCCCGTCTGAACGAAGCAGAGGAGACGTCGATGAGCCGCAAGCTCACCCGCCCCCGGGACAACCGCATGATCGCCGGTGTCTGCGCCGGCCTGGCTCGCCGCTTCGGCATGTCCGCCGGAATGATGCGGCTGCTCTTCGTCCTCTCGCTGCTGCTTCCCGGCACGCAGGTGGTCATCTACCTGGCGCTCTGGATCATCATGCCGAACGAGGACCGTTACTACGCCGGAACGCACTGACAGTGGGACGGTCGACTTCCGAGCCGGATACCTGACGATCTCCCCGCCCTGAAGGACGGGGATTCCCTCCGTGCTGCGCGCGGAACGCGCGGCGCCCGGGTGGATTTCTACTTCGTTGCGCGGTGCCGGCACGAGTGCCGGTGTCCGCACCGAGCCGCCTGAACAGATCCTTGAAACCGCAGGTCACAGCCGCTTTGACTGACGCAGTTTGGTCGACAACGATGTATGTACTCGCGAGTCCACCAGATGAGAGAAGGTGGTAAGACTCATGTCCAAGAACGAAGTCAAGGTGCCGGTGCGCGAGACGCGCAAGCCGCGGAAGGTAGAGATCCGGAAGCTCGACAAGATCGAGACGACCGTGCTCTGCAACGGAGCGAGCGCCTGACCGTTGCCCGGTCGAAGGCTGGGCCGGCGCCGACGTGTGCGGCGTCGGCCCGACGGTTAGGGATGCGGGTGGCGCATGCAGAAGCCGCGGGTGAAGTCTGAGCACGAGCCGTACCGACTGGCCGATGGCCGGATCCGGATCGGGGGCGGAGTATTCGGGATTGCGGCCGAGATCTCCGACGCCGACGGCGTGGCCTGGGCCACGCTGCAGGCTATGGACGGTACCCGTAGCCTGGACGAGATAGCGGCCTATGTGTGCGAGCAACACCCTTGGCTGTCTACACAGGAAGCCGTGGCGGTAACAGACCAGCTGATCGCCTCGGGGTACGTGGAGGACGCAGCTGCTGCCGTACCGGACGCGTTGAGCCCCCGTGAACGCGAGAGGTACAGCCGCAGCCAGGCATTCTTCCGCTGGGTCGATCTGCGCCAGCAGGCCCATGGCTGGCAGGCTCAACTGAGGCTGCGCGATGCCAGCGTGCTGGTACTCGGCCTGGGCGGGACCGGTGCCACCGCGGCGTGGGCGTTGGCGGCTTCCGGGGTCGGACGACTCCATTGCGTCGACGCTGACGTCGTCGAGTTGTCGAATCTCAACCGGCAGATGCTGTACACCGAGAGCGACGTCGGCCGGGCAAAGGTCGACGTCGCGGTGGAACGCCTGCGCCGGTTCAACTCGGATATCGCGGTGACCGGCGAGCGGTTGCGGGTGACAGCGCCAGAGGATCTGACAAAGCTGCTGGTCGGGTGCGATGTGCTGGCCCTGTGCGCGGATGAGCCCCGGGGCGCCGACGGGATCCGGGCGTGGACGAACCGTGCCTGCGCCGCTGCCGGCGTTCCCTGGGTCGGCGCCGGATACAACGGACCGCTGGTGACGGTCGGTACTTTCACGCCCGGCGGCGGAGCCTGTTACGAGTGCCTGGTGAACTCCGAGCGCGAACGGCAACGTGCGCAGGCCGAGCGCGACGAGGCGTCGATGGACTTCGTGCTGGGGTTGGGCGGCCCCGGCGTGATGGCCGCCTCGGCGGGAATCTCGGGCCATCTCGTCGGGCACGCGGTGATTGCGGTCCTCACCGGGGCGCCGGAGCTCCCGACCGGCTGCGTCTACGGAGTCAACCTGGTGGCGCCTGATCATCTGGTCATGACGGGGTCCCCTGGCCGGCAACCTGGCTGCCCCGTCTGCGGATGACCACGATGATCATCGAGGGATCGTCCGCGGTACGGCTCCATGAGCTGCATATCCGGCCCGATGGCGACGAGTGGGTCGTAGGTCGGATCGACATCGGGGAGTTTGTGGCCCTACCCGTCGTCGGGGTGCGCGCCATCGATCTCCTCCGCGAGGGTTGCAGCGTCGAGGTGAGTCAGGATCGCCTAGTTGCGGAAGGACTCGGCGAGATCGATGTCGCGGACTTCGTCACCGAGCTTGCCGAACTAGGGTTTGTGGCCGCGATCGATGGGCGCGAGGTGGCGTCGTTGCCGCCGATTCGGCCAACCTTCCCCTGGCTGCGGCCAGCCCACACCCGGTGGGTGCAGGGCCGCGCGATACGCGTCATCGTCGGCGTCGTGATCGCCGCAGGGCTGATCGCGGCGGTCACGCATCCTCACCTGCTCCCAACGCCCGAGGTGATGGTGTGGAGCACCAGCGGCAGCCTGGTGCTCCTCGGGCAGGCCATCCTGTTCTGGACGTTGATCTTCATTCACGAGTTGGCTCACCTGGCCGCTGCGCGAGCCGTCGGCGTTCCGGGCCGGATTCGGTTGAGTACACGCCTCCATTTCCTCGTCGCCCAGACGGATGTGACCGGAATCTGGGCCGCGAATCGAACGCAACGGATGACCGTCTACCTGGCAGGTATGGCGCTCGACGCCTCAATCGCATCGATCGCGACGCTGGTCGTAGTGGTGGCGAACCCAACCACGGCGGTGCACCGGATTTCCGCTATCGTCCTGCTGAGTGAGGTTCTCCTGCTCGCCCCGCAACTCCTGATATTCATGCGGACCGACCTCTATTTCGTACTGCAGGACCTCACTCGCTCGCGCAACCTGTACGCAGACGGTTCCGCTTTCGCGACGTACCTCGCCGGGAGGCTGTGGCGAAGGTCGGCGGCGATCGATGATCCGAGCCGGCAGCTGCCACGCGGCGAGCGTCGTGCGGTGCGCGGCTACACCGTGCTGCTCGTCGTCGGTACGGCAGCATGCCTGGGCGTCGCCGTCGGCGTGAGTCTGCCGGTTGCCCTCCATCTGATCTGGCAGGCTGTCCATGCGTTGAGCGCCGGCAGCGCCTGGCTGGAGATCGCCGATGCCCTCGCCACGATCCTCGTGGTCGTCGGTTTCCAACTCCTCTGGTGCCGGCTCTGGTGGCGTCGGCACGGGGCACGGATCCGCCGGTGGACCAGCGACACGGCCGCGCACCTCACCCGTCGGTCTACGGCTGGACGTAGGTGACGGTCACCTGCTCGTAGCCGAGTGACCGGAGCATCTGGTCCAGCATCTTCCGGGTGTTCTCCTGGGCGCGCTCGCCGAGCCCGCTGCTCTTGGCCGCCTCGCCGATCTTCTGCTCGGCCTTGAGATAGACCTGCCGCTGCCGGTTCGGGTCGCCGCCGAAGACCTCACCGAGATGGTTGAGTATGCCGCGATCCTCGGCGAAGATGTAGCTCCGCTCCAGGTCGAGGTTGACCTCGCCGAGCTGCGGTGCCGGCAGCTTGATCTCCACCGACTTCCGGTCCTCGGAAACCACCACCGCGTCGTCACCGAGCGCTCCGAAGTCGACGTACGCGTCGACGGTGCCGGCCCCGACGAAGAGGGTCCGCTCGCCGAGGAGGAAGTCCGGGACGTACTTCCGGTCGTTCTCCAGGTCGACGACGACCTCGAAGTTGCCCTCCGCCGCGACGAACCGGCTGAGGTCCTGGATCGACTTCAGCAGCGGCGGCTGGCTGCGGTCGGTCTGCTCCTTGGCGAACGGATTACGCCAGTCCGGCAGGATCCCGCTGACCTGCACGCCGAGCACCAGCACGGCGACCACGCCGATGATGCCGACCAGGACGAACACGCCACGGCCCCACCGGCTGCCGCCCGACGGCTCCGGGTCGGACTGCTCCGGTCGGGCCTCGTCCGCGTCGAACGGCCGGGTGTCGTCGTGCGTCGTGCCGTCGGCCCAGGGGTCGGCCGGGCCGGGCGGCGTGGCCTGCCCCTTCGCATAGCCGGGGAACTCACGCGTGGGCTGGTTGACATCGCCTTCTCGGGACATCGGCCCTCACCGTCCTTGTCCAAAGGAGCATCTGAGGAAAACGGTACGGCCCCGGTGCGACACTCGCGAGTCGAGCCTTACCGACCCGGATCGGCCGGACGTTCACGCAGCTCAGGAGGCTACTGTCCGCCCCTGCGGCGCCAAGGACCGGCCCAGACCATCAAGGCTGTTGCGGAACTGTTCCGGTGGAGGCGATGAACGCGCACCACGCGGCCGAGGTGAACGTCAGCACCGGGCCGCCCTGGTCTTTGCTGTCCCGGACCATGACCACACGGGGCGCTGTGGCGACCTCGACGCAGTTGCCGCTTGAGCCGGACCTAGTGCTCTTGCGCCAAATGACGCGAGCCATGCCGTGCCCTCCTAGGTGCTCAGGTCTGCCGCAATCGCACGCAGCGTATCTCGCGTGGGCTTGGGTGCCAGCGCAAGGGCTTGCAGTTGCTCGTGTGCCGCGGCGTACGCCGTAACCTCCCCAGGCTGTTCCAGGTACAGCGCTCCGGTCAGAGTGTCGACGTACACCATCCGGTCTTCGGCCGCGTCCGGGTACGGGGCCGGCATCGGCGGGAAGTCGAGGATCACAAAGCTGCCGTCGAAGCCCACTCCGGCCGCGTAGGGAAGTAACTGGATGTGGACGTTGCTCCGGGTCGAGTCTTCGACCAGCCGGTTGAGCTGCCGTTGCAGTACCTCGGGACCGCCGACCATCCGGCGAGCCGCACCCTCGTCGATGACCACCCGCAGCATCGGTGGATCGTCGCCCGTCAGAATGGCTTGCCGCTCCATCCGTAGTGAGACTTGTCGTTCCACCTCGCCGTCTTGCATCGGGACGGGGGCGCCCTGGAATGCTGCCCGCGCATACTCCTCGGTCTGCAGCAGGCCGGGGACCATCTGGCACTCGTAGGTCCGAATGACGGATGCCTCTGACTCCATCCCGACGTATGCGGCGAACCAGTCCGGCAAGACGTCGCTGTACCGCTGCCACCAACCGCGTTGCTTCGCTTGCCGGGCCACCGTGATCACGGCTTCGGCCTGGTCACCCTCCACGCCGTACAGCGTCAGGAGCGCCCGTACGTCGTTCGGATGTGGGCGGACCTCGGCTGTCTCGATCCGGCTGAGCCAACTCGCGTCGTGATCAACGCGCCTCGCGGCTTCTGATGACGAGATCCCTGCCCGCTCGCGGAGCTGGCGCAGGGTCAGCGCCAGGCGCCGCCGCCTGACGGTAGGGCTCTGGCGTTGACGCATGCCGTCATCTTGCCATGCGGAAAACCTGAGTGCTGATCACAAGATGCGATCCGCATTTTTGTAATCCGCATATTGCGGATCGCTCTTTTGCGTGGGACGGTGATGCCGGGTGCGGTGGTCGGATGACCAACCCGAAGGCCCGGCCACCGCGCTCCCGACCGACGGGAGGTCCGGGCGTGTTCTTGATCCGCTGGTGCTTGCGGGAGTTCATGCTGTGGGCACGCAGGCGACACGGGCCGGTGTGGTCACATCTCCACGACCGAGGGTTCTGTCGGTGCGGGGACGACTGGCCGTGTCGTCAGTACGGGGAGGCGTGGTACCGGAGTGCGCGGCGCAGCCGGGTCAAGGACTACCGGTGGCATGAAGGCCGCTGGGTGCGGGTCCGATGAACCGCGCGCCCGTGCCCGGGGACGTGATCGGGGTCGGTGCAGCGGCCAGCGTTCAGTTCGGGGGAGAACGGAAGTTGAGAATGCGGGTCGTCGCGGTGGACTTCCGCGCGACCTACTACGGGTATGCCTGGATCGCCGGCTACATGCTCGACCGGGACGGCATGGCGATTGACAAGCGGGAGATCTTCGTCCAAGTCGCCGGACTGGTGCTGTTGCGACCTGCGGCAAGGCGCACCTGACCCGCGCTGCCTCCGACCCCTGATGTCGTTCGGCTGGAACGGCGGCCGCTGCCGACGAGTCGTGCGGGTCGGTCGCCGGGGCGATCACTCCCCGGGTCGGCGGGGTCGGCCCGACCACCGTGGCGATGCTGTTCCACAACGCCGTCGAACTGGCCGAGCGGCAGAGCTGTCAGTAGTCGATGTAGACGCGGACCCGCATGCCAGGCTGACACATGATCGTTGAGTACCCACGTTCTCGGAGCTCCCCGCGGGTACGCTGCCCCCGGCGGCCGTGACTGGCGTCGGGTGGAGCACCACCGGGAAGCGGACGCCGGACTCGACTCCGTCGCCGTACGCCTGGGTGTCGGGGCTTTCCCCGTCGAGAGGAAGCCCCGTGCCCATGTCCGAGACCCGCACCGAGGCCGCGACCCACACCGCCCGGCTCCTGCCCGGCGCCCCCGTCGCCGAGGCGGTCTTCGCCGACGTGACCGTCCGGGTCGCCGCACTGCGCCGCAGCGGTGTCGCGCCGAGCCTGGCGACGATCCTGGTCGGCGACGACTCCGCCAGCGCCGGCTACATCCGGATGAAGCAGCAGCGCGCCGCCGACCTCGGCTTCGCCTCACCCCACGTCCACCTGCCCGGCAGCGCGAGCCAGGCCGACCTGCTCCGGGCGATCCGCGAGTTCAACGAGGACCCGACGGTGCACGCCATCCTGGTCCAGCACCCCACCCCGGCCCACCTCGACTATCCGGCGGCGGTCCTCGCGATCACCCCGGCCAAGGATGTCGACGGGCTGCACCCCGAGAACCTGGGCCGGCTCGCCGCCGGGCTGCCCGGCCCGGTGCCGTGCACCCCGGCCGGAATCGAGGCGCTGCTCGCCTTCCACGAGATCCCGGTCGCCGGTCGCGACGTGGTGATCCTCGGTCGCGGTACGACCCTGGGCCGCCCGCTCTCCCTGCTGCTGGGTCGGAAGCGACCGACCGCCGACGCGGCGGTGACCGTCGTACACAGTGGGGTGCCCGGCTGGGAGCGGCACACCCGGCGGGCCGACATCGTGGTCGCCGCGGTGGGCGTACCCGGAATCGTGCGGCCGGAGCACCTGCGGCCCGGCGCGGTCGCGATCGGCGGCGGTGTCCGCTACCGGGGACGGCGGCTGCTGCCCGACCTCGACGAGTCGTGCGCGTCGGTCGCCGGGGCGATCACTCCCCGGGTCGGCGGGGTCGGCCCGACCACCGTGGCGATGCTGTTCCGCAACGCCGTCGAACTGGCCGAGCGGCAGACCACCGCTTCGATGGGTGATCTGAAACACCTCGACCGATAGGTTCGAGGTGCAGCGAATCGACGGCGGCCGGCGTTAGGAACGCGGAGGAGGAGCCTGATGGCCCACGGTGCGTTCAGCGACGCCGAGGAGTTCGCTCGGGCGCGGTTGGACGCTTTGCGGCGGTTCGCGTACCTGATCAGCGGCAGCGCGGCCGAGGCGGACGACCTGGCCCAGATCGCGGTGGTCGAGGTCTGGCAGCGGTGGCCGAAGGCCGGCCAGAACCCCGAGGCATACGCGAGACAGGTGATCGTGACCCGCAACGTGAGCCGGTGGCGGCGGTGGCGCCGGGAGGTGCTGACCGACGACATCGAGCACCGGCCCGACGACCCGGCCGCGACCGCGGTGGGCAACGGCGCGCTGTGGCAGGCGTTGCAGCAGCTCGGCAAGGCGGAACGGACGGTCGTGGTGCTGCACGTGCTGTACCGGTACACGTTCAGCGAGATCGCCGGCATCTGCGACGAGCCTCCGGGCACGGTTTCCAGCCGGTACGCGAGGGCCAAGCGCGTGCTGCGGGCGCACCTGGCGCCCGCACAGTCGACGATTCGGAGCGGACGTGGTTGACGAGGAAGGTCCGGTGGACCAGCGGCTGGCCGAGGAGCTGGCCGTCACCCTGACCCAGGCCCAGGATGCCCTGCCGGCGAGCGCTCCCGGTGCGCTCGCGGCGATCCGCCGGCGCTACCGGCGCAGGCGTCGGCAGCGGGCCGGGTTGGCCAGTCTGGCGGTGGCGGTGCTGGTGATGGCCGTGACCCTGACCGGCGCGCAACTGCTCCGGGCGGTGCCGTCGGTGCCGACGGCCGACGATGCGGCGCAGGGGACGATCCGGGTCTGGGCGATCACCCAGCCGGGCACCGAGCCCGCGCTGCGCAGGTTGGTGAATCGGTACAACCGCGGCGCCGAGGTCGACGTGGATCTGACCACCTTCGGCAACGAGGAGTACAAGGAGAGGCTGGCCAGCGGAATCGGCTCGCCGGACGGCCCGGACGTCTTCGCCAGTTGGGGTGGCGCGACCCTGGCCGGGCTGGCCCGGGACGGGCTGCTCGTCGACCTGACCCCGATGTGGAACGAACCCGCCGTCGCCGACCGGTTCCTGCCCAGCGCGCTGGCCGGCGGCATGGTGGACGGTCGGCAGTACGGCATCCCGATGGGCGGCACCCACCCGGTGGTGCTCTTCTACCACAAGGGCATCTTCGAAGAGGCCGGCGTGCGGCCGCCACGCAGCTACGCCGAGTTGCTCTCCCTGGTGGAGACGTTCCAGGCCCGGAAGATCACCCCGATCGCGCTCGGCGGCGCCCAGGGCTGGACCGAGCTGATGTGGGTGATGTACCTCGCCGAGCGGCTCGGCGGCCCGGGCATCACCGCTGACATCGTCGCCGGCCGCCCCGGCGCCTGGTCGAAGCCGGCGGTGATCCAGGCGCTGCGCGAGGCGCAGGCACTCGCGCAGCGGGGCGCCTTCGGTACCGACTTCGCCACGACCGGCTACGACGACGGCGCCGCACCCGGGCTGCTGGCCCGCGGCCGGGCCGCGATGCAGCTGATGGGGACCTGGGAGTACCCGACCCAGCTAGCCCGGAACCCGAGGTTCGTCGCCGAGGGCGAGCTGGGTTTCGTGCCGTTCCCGGCGGTCGCCGGCGGGGTCGGGAACCCCGCCGACCTGGTCGGGGTGCCGACCCACTACTTCTCGGTGGTCGCCGGCAGCCGGCAGTCGGCGGCGCTGGAGTTCGTCCGGACCGTCGCCTCGGACGACTACCTGGACGCGCTGGCCGCCGACGGCGAGGTGCCGCCGGTGACCGACGCGGCCGACCGGCTGCGGGGAACCGAGCACGCCGGGTTCGGCAGCGCGGTGCACGAACTGGTCACCGCGGCTCCGTCGTACGGGCTGGCCTGGGACCAGGCGCTGGAGCCGGCGGCCGCGACGGCGCTCCTCGACAACCTGCGCCGGCTGTTCCAGGCGGAACTGACCCCGGAGCAGTTCGTGGCGGCGATGGCGGAGGTCGACTGAGCACCACCTCCGGTCCAATTAGCATCTCTGGCCCCCTTGAGGAAGATCGAACCGCCGCTGCAAAGTGTCGGATCTCTGACAGTTGTTTCGGCAGCAAACCCGGGGCCGACCGGCGTTCCGGTAGGGATCGACGTGCATCCGTCCGCCGCGCGCCGATCCCCGCCGGTCCCGGCCGGCGGCTGACGAACCACATCCTGGAGGCCTTGTTTCGATGAGAAAACTTCGGATAGCTCTGGCCGGCGTGCTCGCGGTCGGTGTGATCTACACGGTCGGGCCGTCGACCGCCACCGCGGCCCCGGCCCAGGCGCCACTCGCCGTCGCACAGGCCAAGGGCGGCAACTCCGCCGCACACGCACACGGACCCGGCCGGACGTCCACGGACCTGCCGCTGCGGGTGCTGGCCAGGAAGCACGGCCTGGGCGTCGGTACCGCGATCGACATGGCCGCCCTGGAGTCCGACGCCGTGTACCGCGAGCGGGCAGCCCGGGAGTTCTCCGCGGTCACCGCCGAGAACGTCATGAAGTGGGCCGAGCTGGAGCCGACCCGGGGCCAGTACAACTGGGGCCCGGCCGACGAGCTGGTCGAGTTCGCCCGGCGCAACGGGCAGAAGGTGCACGGCCACACCCTGCTCTGGCACAGCCAGGCCCCCACCTGGCTGACCGACGGCGTCGCAGACGGCTCGATCGACTCCGCCGAACTGCGCACCATCGTGCGCAACCACATCACCACGGTGGTGAAGCACTTCCGGGGCAAGGTCCGGGCCTGGGACGTGGTCAACGAGGCGTTCACCGACGGCGACGCCCCGGTGCTCCGGGACACCATCTTCCGCCAGCACCTCGGCCCGAACTACATCGCCGACGCGCTGCGCTGGGCGCACGCGGCCGACCCGCGGGCCAAGCTCTACCTCAACGACTACGCCATCGACAACATCAACCCGAAGAGCACCGCCTACTACGAGCTGGCCAAGCAGCTCCGCAAGCAGCGGGTACCGCTGCACGGCATGGGCTTCCAGGGCCACCTCGACCTCCAGTACCCGCTGCCGATCGACGCCCCGCAGAACCTGGCCCGGTTCGACAAGCTCGGCCTGGAGACCGCGTTCACCGAGGTCGACGTGCGGTTCTTCCTGCCGGTCGACACCTACAAGGAGGCCGGGCAGGTCGGTAGCTTCAACACCCTGCTCCAGGCCTGCCTGCTCACCCCGCGCTGCGTGATGTTCACCGTGTGGGGCTTCACCGACAAGTACTCCTGGGTTCCCGGCTTCTTCGACGGCCAGGGCTCGGCCACCCCGTTGGACGAGAACTTCCAGCCCAAGGCCGCCTACCAGGGCCTCCAGCAGGTACTCGCCGTCGCCTCCGGCTCCAACGGCAGGCGCGGCTTCTAGGAGGTCGGTCGGGAACGGGTCCTGCCCGTGCCCGTTCCCGGCCGCCTCGCCACCAGCAGCCATCCCACCACCACCCGGTCTCCGGCCGGTCCGGTTTCCCACGGCCGGGCCGGCCGGAGCGGGCCTACTCCGCCCAGCGGGTGTTCGGCCGGGGCATCTTCTCGCCGTCGACGAAGATGTCCGTCTTCTCGTCGAAGAACGCCACCATCCCGGCGATCGGCTGGATCAGCTGGCTGGGAAAGTCGTACGCCCAGGCCACGTCCTGGTGTGTGGTGTCGCCGACCCGGACCGACCAGTAGTTGCTGGTCCGACCCTTGTACGGGCAGACGGTCGCGGTCTCGGTGGGAATCAGCCGCCCGAGGTCCACCTCGGCGCGGTTCAGGTAGTAACGGGTGGGTACGCCCGTCTCGAAGACCAGCACCGGCGACTGCGACTCGGCCAGGACCTGCCCGGCGATCTCCACCCGGACCCGCCGGGTCGACCGCAGCGCGTCGATCCGGGTGTACGGGTCGCGCGGGTGCACGTAGACCTCCTCGTCCTCCTCGAACCAGGTGTCCAGGGCGTCCCACTCGAAGCGCACCATGTTGGCCAGCCCCTCGACCGACTTCTCGGTGTGCACCCGGACGGAGCCGGGCCGGTAGCTGTCACCCACCTGGAGGCCGTACTGCCGGGCGGCACCCCCGCTGAACTGCTGGACGTCGTGCTCGTCGACCAGCAGGTCCTCGCGGACGTCGGCGAGCGGGATGTAGTAGTGCGGGTAGTGCTGCCATTCCCAGACGTACCGGGCGCTGTTCGTGTCGAGGACCCACTCGCCGTTCAGTAGGGCGCGGATGCGCCGGGGACAGGGTTCGATGTGGTCGATCGGAACGATCGCGCGTGGATAGAGGGACATCAGCTTCCTCTCTCCGCCGGTGCCGCCCCGGCCGGGGCGGTGGTGAGTTCCCAGGCCGCACCGATCAGTCCGACGTGCGAGAACGCCTGCGGAAAGTTCCCGAGTTGCTCCCCGGTGTGCGGGTCGACCTGCTCGGCGAGCAGCCCGAGGTCGTTGGCGACGCCCGCCACGTTCTCGAACATCGCCGCCGCCCGGTCCCGTTCGCCGGCCAGCACCAGACACTGGACCAGCCAGAAGGAGCAGATCGTGAACGCCGCCGGATCGCCCGCCCAGCGCCGGACGAGGCCACCCCGGGAGAGTCGCTCCTCGATCAGCCGGATGGTCGCCCGCATCCGGACGTCGGTGGCGGGCAGGAAGCCGACGATGGGCATGAGCAGCGCACTGGCGTCGAGCCGGTCCGAGCCGAAGGCGCCAGTGTAAGCACCGACCTCGGCGTTCCAGCCGTCCCGGAGTACCGTCTCCCGGATCTCCTCCCGGGCCGCCGCCCAGCGGGCCAGGTCGTCCGGGGCGCCCAGCCGGTCACCGAACCGCATCGCCCGGTCCAGCGCCACCCAGCACCCCACCTTGGACGACAGGTAGTGCCGCTCGGTGTCCCGGGCCTCCCAGATCCCGGCGTCCGGCTCCCGCCACCTCGCCACCGTCTGGTCGGCGAGGTCGCGCAGCAGGTCGCGGACCTCCGCACGCATCGGGTCGAGATAGTCGCGCAACCGCCAGGCCGCGTCCAGCAGCTCACCCGGCACGTCGAGCTGGCGCTGCCGCCACGCCTCGTTGCCGACCCAGACCGGGCTGCTGTCCGCGTACCCGCGCAGCGTCTCGATCCGGCGCTCGGTCAGGTCCCGCTCCCCCTCCACGCCGAACATGATCGGCACCGGCTCGCCGTCGGTCCGGCCGACGGCCGAGGCGACCCAGCCGAAGAGCCGGTTCGCCTCGGTCGGGCAGGCCGCGACCCAGAGTGCCCGCAGGGTCAGGCTGAAGTCGCGCAGCCAGGCGTACCGGTAGTCGTAGTTGCGGTCACCGCCGAGCGCCTCCGGCAGCGAGGTGGTCGCGGCGGCCACCACCGCGCCGCTCGGCGCGTAGGTGAGCCCCTGCAACACCAGGGCGTTGCGCCGGACCAGCTCCGGATAGCGGCCCTGGTAGTCGTGGTGGGCGGCCCAGGACCGCCAGCCCGCGACCGTGTCGCCGAGCGGGTCGGCGGCGTCGACCTGGTGCGACGCCACCTCGTGGAAGGTCGGCCGGTACGCGAGGACGAAGGTGTCCCGCTGTCCGGCGCCGACGGTGAACCGGGCCGTCGCCTCGGATCCCCGCACCGCCAGCGGCATCGGGGCGGTCAGCGTCAACGTCGTCGGCCCGGAGGTCGCGACCAGCCGCCCGTCCCGCCACACCAGGTACGCGATCCGCCGGCCGTACTCGAACCGGGGCGAGTACGACAACACCATCGGAACGATCCCGGAGAGCCCCTCCACGATTCGGACGAGTACTCCGGGGGAGCGACAGCCGATCCCGTGTCCCCGGGCGCCCGGCTCCAGCAGCAGTGCGTCGGTCAGCGACACCTCGCCCTGCTCGGTCCGGAACACCGTACGCAGCACCAGGGTGTCCGGCAGGTACTCGCGGCGCACCTCGAAGCGCCCGGCCGGCCGGATCCACCAGTGCCCACCGGCGACGTCCAGCAGCCGGCAGAATACCGAGGGCGCGTCGAACCGCTCCGGGCACCACCAGTTGACCGAGCCGGAGCGGTCGACCAACGCGGCGCTCCGGCCGTCGGCCAGCAGCCCGTGCGCGGCGATCCCTCCGGCCTCCACGCGACGGCCTACCCCCGGACCACCGGCTCTAATCCGGAAGCGCTGCGGGAGGTCACGGGCCCTTCGTGCTGCGCCGACCGTCGGATGCCCGCGACTTGACAACCACAACTTAGGTCAGGCTAACCTACCCACCGGGCGAGCGCAGGCCGCCCGGACCGACAGTTCCGCTGCGCGCAGCGCCCAGCCAAGGAGCACCACGACATGCCGCACCCTCGCCAGTTCAGCCGCCGGAACCTGCTCGGCGCGGCCGGCGCCCTCGGCCTCACCGCCCTGCTCGGAGCCTGCGGGCAGGACGACGATCCGGGCACGGACACCGGCGCCGGTGGCGCGTGGAGCTTCACCGACGACCGGGGCCAGACCGCCTCCGCCGCGAGCCGGCCCGACCGGGTCGTCGCGTTCGTCGGCACCGCCGCCGCGCTCTACGACTTCGGCGTCACCGACCAGATCGTCGGGGTCTTCGGCCCGACGAAGCGCGCCGACGGCAGCCCGGACGTACAGGCCGGCGACCTGCCGGTGGCCGAGCTGACCGTCATCGGCAACACCTGGGGCGAGTTCAACATCGAGGCGTACGCCGCGAGCAAGCCCGAACTGCTGGTCACGCACGAGTACGAGAAGAACTCGCTCTGGTACGTGCCGGACGAGAGCAAGGACCAGATCGTCCCGCTGGCGCCGACCGTGGCGCTGGTCGCCTCCCGGACCCCGCTGGACAAGGTGATCGGCCGGCACGCCGATCTCGCCGCCGCGCTCGGCGCCGACCTGAACGCGCCGAAGGTCACCGAGGCCAAGGCCCGGTTCGAGGCCGCCGCCGTCAGCATCAGGGAGGCCCTCGCCGCCAACCCCGGGATCCGGGTGCTCGCCTGCTCCGCCGCCGAGGATCTGTTCTACGCCTCCAACCCGGGCGTCAACTCCGACATCAACTACTACAAGTCGCTGGGCGTGGACATCACCGTGCCGGGCAAGCTCGACGACGGCGGCTATTTCGAGAGCCTGAGCTGGGAGAACGCCGACAAGTACCCGGCCGACCTGCTGCTGCTGGACAACCGCAGCTCCACGCTGCAGCCGAAGGACCTGACCGGCAAGCCCACCTGGCAGCAGCTCCCGGCGGTCAGGGCCAACCAGGTCGTCGGCTGGAACAGCGAGCCCCGGTTCTCGTACGCCGGCAGCGCCGCCGCCCTGGAGACGCTGGCCACCGCGCTCCGCACCGCCCGCAAGGTGGTCTGACCCGGACGCCGCCACGACGACCACGGCCGGCAGTGCGCTCGCCGGGCTAGCCGCCGAACGCGGAGAGCCCGGTGAGCCGCTGCCCGATCACCAACTGGTGGATCTCGGAGGTCCCCTCGTAGGTCAGCACGCTCTCCAGGTTGTTGGCGTGCCGGAGCACCGGGTACTCCCCGCTGATGCCGTTGGCGCCGAGGATGGTCCGGCACTGTCGGGCGATCGCGATCGCCTCCCGGACGTTGTTCAGCTTGCCGACGCTGACCTGCTCCGGTCGCAGCCGCCCGGCGTCGGCCAGCCGGCCGAGGTGCAGCGCCAGCAGATAGCCCTTCTGCAACTCGACCGCCATGTCGGCCAGCTTGGCCTGGGTGAGTTGGAAGCCGGCGATCGGCCGGCCGAACTGCTCCCGGCCGGTGGCGTAGTCGAGCGCGGCGTGCAGGCAGTCCCGGGCCGCGCCGAGCGAACCCCAGACGATGCCGTACCGCGCCTCGGTCAGGCAGCCCAGCGGGGCCCGCAGCCCGGCCGCCTCCGGCAGCAGGGCGTCCGCCGGCAACCGGACCTCGTCGAGCAGGATCTCCCCGGTCGAGGAGGCGCGCAGCGACATCTTGTGCCGGATCTCCCGGGCCGTCACCCCGGGCGTCGCCATGGGTACGACGAAGCCGCGCACCCCCTCGTCGGTGCGCGCCCAGACGACGGCGAGGTCGGCGACCGGCGCATTGGTGATCCACATCTTGCCGCCGGTGAGCACCCAGTCGGAGCCGTCCCGGCGGGCCCGGGTCGTCATCGATGCGGGATCGGAGCCGTGGTCCGGCTCGGTCAACCCGAAGCAGCCGATCAGCTCGCCGGTCGCCATCCGGGGCAGCCAGTGCTGCTTCTGCTCCGCTGATCCGTACCGCCAGATGGCGTACATGGCCAGCGATCCCTGCACCGAGACCAGCGACCGTACGCCGGAGTCGCCGGCCTCCAGCTCCAGGCAGGCCAGCCCGTACGCGACGGCCGAGGCGCCGGCGCAGCCGTACCCGGTCAGGTGCATGCCGAGCAGGCCGACCCGACCGAACTCGACCGCCAACTCGCGCACCGGGGCCTGGCCGGTCTCGTACCATCCGGCGACGTGCGGGCGTACCCGGCTCGCCACGAGCCGCTCCACCACGGACCGGATCTGCCGGTCCTCCTCGGTCAACGAACCGTCCAGGTCGAGCAGGTCGAGCGGGGATGTCCCGGAGGTCGCCTCGGTCATGACCGCCACCCTAGTCAGCGCGGCCCACCCGGATCAGGAGGCCGGCAGCACCAGGACCCGGGCGTGGATCTGGTTGCGCTGCTGGAGTGCGGCGCGCAGTGCCCGGTGCAGTCCGTCCTCCAGGTAGAGGCCACCGCCCCACTGCACGACGTGCGGGAAGAGGTCGCCGTAGAAGGTGGAGTCCTCGGCGAGCAGCTTGTCCAGTGCGAGTTCCCGCTTGGTCGTGATGAGTTGGTCGAGGCGCAGCGGGCGTGGCGGGATCTCTGCCCACTGCTTCAAGGTGAGCCCGTGGTCCGGGTAGGGACGCCCGTCCCGAACCGCTTTGAAGATCACGACGGCACGCTCCCCTCCCCATGGCCGTGCTGGCCCGACCCCTTGCCGCTACTCCGGCGGCCCGCCCGTTTCGCGCGCCGCACCGTACCAATGACGTCCGTCAGCCTAACGACCTCCGACTAGCCCGTGGTTTGTCCACGGATGTCAGTTTCGTTACTGCCTCCCGGTGACATCGTGGACCAGCGTGGGTAGCGGTGTCAGCCCCACCGTCCCCGGTGCACCACCTGCGCCAGCGGCCGGCGACCACGACGCAACGACGATGATCGATGATCCGGCGCCGGATAACCGATGCTGAGCGCGCCGATCGGGGTGAAGGTGTCCGGCACCCCGAACGCCTCCCGGAACGACCCGGTCCGTTCCGGCGGGATGCCGAAGAAGCACGCCCCGAGCCCGGAGTCCACCGCGGTCAACAGCATCAGCAGGGCGGCGAACCCGGCGTCGACGTACCAGTACGGCACCGGCCAGCGGGACTCGTCGCGATCCGTCCACCCCTTGTCCGGCTCGGCGTACCGGTCGAGGTAGGCGGAGCGGTTCGCCAACGGTACGACGATCAGCGGCGCCCGCCGCATCCCGGTCAGCCACCGGTTGCGGACGGGCCCCCGCTTGTCGTTCCCGGTAGCTGAAGGGCCCCCTCCGGACACCTCAGCCCGGGGCGGGGTGGTCGCCGCCCAGAACAGCTCGCGGTCCGCCGGCTCGGTCAGCACCAGGAACGCCCAGCCCTGGGCGAACCCGGCGGACGGGGCCCGGACGGCGTGCTCCAGCAGCCGATCCACCAGCTCCGGCGGCACCGGCCGGTCCGGGTCGTAGTTGCGCACCATCCGTCGCCGCCGGACCACCGTCGAAAACTCCATCGCCCGCCCCCTGTCGTGTCAGGTGCCGGGCCGGATGCCCCAGCTCCCCTGCCAGGTCTGCCCCGGTTCGAGGACGATCACGTCCCGCCCGGAGCGGAACGCGTCCGGCGGGCAGGTCATCGGCTCCACCGCGACCGACCGCCGGTAACGCTCCCCGACCAGGGTGTCCCCGGTGAAGACCTGCCACCAGCCGAACGACCGATCGGCCCAGATGCTCACCGCCGTGGAGTCCGGGCCGGAGAGGGTGACGCTGGACCCCCACTCGTGCATCAGTGCCGGGTCGAGGTCCCCGAAGGCCAGGTCGAGCACGGCCGGCCCGATCCGGCGCGGCTCGGTGAAGTCGTACTCCCCGCCGGTCACCTTTGCCGCCCCGATCGGCAGCAGCCGGCCGTCCAGCAGCAGCCGGCTGCGGCCCGGTAACCGCAGCCGCATGTCGTCGACGGCGACCCCGGGCAGCCGCAGGTAAGGGTGCACCGAGAAGCCGAACGGGCAGGGCACCGTGCCGACGTTGGTCGCCTCGTGGCGTACCCGCAGCCCGTCGGCACCGATCTGCCACTGCGCGCGCAGCGACAGCGGCCACGGATAGCCGATCTGGGCCGGCATCTCGCAGCTCACCACCACCGCCTCCGGGGACTGCTCGACCAGCCGCCACGGCAGCCAGTTGACCAGGCCGTGTATCGCGGTGTGCCGCTGCGGCTCGGTCAGCGGAAGCTGCAACTCCTGGCCGGCGAAGGTGTACCGGCCGTCGCGGATCCGGTTCGGCCACGGGGCCAGCACCTGACCGGCGCTGCCCGGCGGCAGCTCGTCCTCCGCGTACCCGTCGAGATAGTCGACGCCGTTGGCCCGGTACGCCCGCAGCCCCCCACCGACCTCGACCACCACGGCCTCCTGGCCGGCGGCAGAAATCGTCCACTGTGCACCGGAGAGCGACCGGGCCGTCGTTGTGACGTTGTCCATGCCGGGACGATAGCCGTTACCCGGCGGCGGCGCCCGGGTGGCCGGACGCCGCGCCGCTCCCCGTCCCGGAACCGGCCGCCCCGGAACCGACCGCCGCGCCGCTCCCCGCCTCGGAACCGACCACCTCGGAACCGACCACCTCGGAACCGACCGCCGCGCCGCCCGGCCCGCTACCGGTGGGCTGGCCCGGCCGCGCCTCCCGCCGCACCGGCCCGGCATCCTCGTCGTCGGGGTGCGGCGCCCGGTAGCGCACCAGCGCCGGGAAGAGGATTCCCAGCAGCAGCGCGAGTACGGCCGCGACCACCCCGCCGCCGACCCAGGCGAAGCCCACCCCGAAGGCGGCGGCGGTGGTGCCGGCGCGCAGGTCGCCCAGCCGGGGTCCACCGGCCACCACCGTGATGTTCACGCCCTGCAACCGGCCGCGCAGCCGGTCGGGGGCGTAGACCTGCAACATCGACTGCCGGAACACCGCGCTGACCAGGTCGGCAGCCCCGGCCACCGCGAGCAGCAGCACCGCCAGCCAGAGCTGCCGGGCCAGCCCGGCGACGGCGATCGCCACCCCCCAGCCGACCACGGCGCAGACCAGGGCCAGGCCCTGCCGGCGGACCCGGCTGATCCAGCCCGAGGTGAGTCCGCCGAGCACCGACCCGATCGCGATCGCGCTGAACAGCCAGCCGACCGCCGAACCACCGCCGAACCGCTCCTGTGCCACCTCGGGAAAGAGCGCCCGGGGCATCGCCAGCACCATCGCGATGATGTCGACGGCGAACGAGAGCAGCAGCACCGGAGTGGTGGCCAGGTACCGGAACCCGTCCACCACGCTGGCCAGGCCGACCCGCCGGGGCGACCCGCCGTCGTCCAGCGGCGGCATCGGGGGCAGCCGGTAGGTGGCCCAGAGCGAGACGGTGAAGAGCAGTGCGTCCACCCCGTACGCCACCGGCAGCACCGCCTCGACCGGCCCGGCCGAGAAGACCAGGCCGGCGGCGAGCGGACCGAGTACGCCACCGGCGGTGGAGGTGGTGTAGCCGAGCGTGTTCGCGGACGGCACCAGGGCGGCGGGGACCAACCGGGCGATGATCGCCTGCCGGGCGGGTGAACTTATCGCGAACGCGGTCGTCTGCACCCCGACCAACGCCAGCAGCAGGACCGGGCTGCCGACCCGGAAGAGCGCCTGGAGCAGCAGGCCACCGGTGGAGAGCCACATCAGCACCGAGCTGGCCAGCAGCAGCTTGCGGCGGTCCACCGCGTCCGCGACCGCACCGCCCCAGAGGCCGAAGAGCAGCAGCGGGACGAACCCGGCGATGCCCAGCAGACCGACCCAGAGGGACTTCTGGGTCAGCGCGAACATCTCCACCGGTACGGCGACCGCGGTGAGCTGGAACCCGAACATCGACACGCCGTTGCCGATCCAGAGCCGCCGGTACGCCGGCACCCGCAGCGGGCGGACGTCCATCGCCCACCGGGAGAACCGACCCGCGGTCCCGGCGGCGGTCCGGGCGGCGGTCCCGTCCGGGGGTACGGGGGAACCGGTGTTCGACGTCGGGTCACCGCCGACCCGACCGGTGCCGGGGTCAGCACCGGTCAAGGCGCCAGCCGCTCAACGATCCAGTTGTCCGCACCGGTGCGACGGTAGCGCAGTCGATCGTGCAGCCGGCTGGCCCGGCCCTGCCAGAACTCCACCGTCGTCGGCACCACCCGCAGGCCGCCCCAGTGCGGTGGCGGCGGCACCGGTACACCCTCGGGGAACCGCTCGACGGCCGCCCGGAACCGGTCGTCGAGCCCGGCCCGGTCGGGAAGCACCGCCGACTGCGGGCTCGCCCAGGCCCCGAGCTGCGACCCGCGCGGGCGGGTGTCGAAGTACGCCTCCGTCTCGGCCCGGTCCACCGGCCCGATCGTGCCGCAGATCACCACCTGGCGCTGCATCGGGAACCACGGCAGCAGCAGGCTGGCGTACGGGTTGACCCGCGCCTCGACGCCCTTGCGCGACTCGTAGTTGGTGTAGAAGACCAACCCGCGCTCGTCGTACCCCTTCAGCAGCACGGTCCGGCTGCTCGGCCGCCCCCGCGCGTCGGCGGTGGCCACCACCATCGCGTTCGGCTCGGGGAGCCCGGCCGCGACCGCGTCGAGGAACCAGCGGTGGAACTGCGTCCACCAGTCGGGTGCCAGGTCCGCCTCGGCGAGCCCGTCGGCCGACCCGTACTCCCGGCGCAGCCCGGCCGGGGGTGTGTCCCGCATCACGTCACATCCTTGTCCGTCCGTCGGTGAGCCGGGACCCGCGCCGACCCGGTCGGCCGGCGGGCGGCCCGGGGCGAGCGCGTCCGCGCCGCCCGTGTCGCGCGTAGCACAGCCGTGACCTCTCGCAAAGTTAGTTACCCAGGGGCAAGATGGCACGAATACATCGCTGAGTTCCGAAGGGATCGCCCCGGGTACCGCCGGGCGGGCCCTGAATGCACGGACGACCGATCCAGGAGCGCGCATGTCCGACTTCAAACCGGGGCTGGAAGGCGTGATCGCCTTCGAGACCGCCATCGCCGAGCCCGACAAGGAAGGGGGGTCGCTGCGCTATCGCGGAGTCGACATCGAGGACCTGATCGGCCAGGTCTCCTTCGGCAACGTCTGGGCCCTGCTCGTGGACGGCCGGTTCGGTCCCGGCCTCCCCCCGGCCGAACCGTTCCCGGTGCCGGTGCACTCCGGCGACATCCGCGTCGACGTGCAGTCCGCGGTGGCGATGCTGGCACCGTACTGGGGGCTGTCCCAGTTCCTCGACATCTCCGACGAGCAGGCCCGCGAGGACCTGGCCCGGGTCTCGGTGACCGCGCTCTCCTTCGTCGCCCAGTCGGCGCGCGGGCTCGGCCTGCCTGCGGTACCGCAGAAGGAGATCGACAAGGCGGAGACCATCGTCGAGCGGTTCATGAAACGCTGGCGCGGCGAGCCCGACCCGCGACACGTCAAGGCCGTCGACGCCTACTTCATCTCCGCCGCCGAACACGGCCTGAACGCCTCCACCTTCACCGCCCGGATCGTCGCCTCGACCGGTGCCGACGCCGCCGCCTGCATCTCGTCGGGGATCGGCGCGCTCTCCGGCCCGCTGCACGGCGGTGCACCGTCCCGGGTACTGCACATGATCGAGGCGGTGGAGCGCAGCGGCGACGCCGAGGGGTACGTCAAGGGCGTACTCGACCGGGGCGAGCGGCTGATGGGCTTCGGGCACCGGATCTACCGGGCCGAGGACCCGCGGGCGCGGGTGCTCCGGCGTACCGCCAAGGAGCTGGGCGCACCCCGCTTCGAGATCGCCGAGGCGCTGGAGAAGGCCGCACTGACGGAGCTGCACGCCCGCAAGCCGGACCGGGTACTGGCCACCAACGTCGAGTTCTGGTCGGCCGTGGTGCTCGACTTCGCCGAGGTACCGGCGCACATGTTCACCTCGATGTTCACCTGTGCCCGGATGGGCGGCTGGAGCGCGCACATCCTGGAGCAGAAGAAGCTGAAGCGACTGGTCCGGCCGGCCGCCCGGTACACCGGCCCGGGGCCGCGCAAGCCCGCCGAGGTGGAGGGCTGGGAGGCCGTTCGACACAACGTCTGAGCTGCGGAAAGGGCTCCCTCCCGGCGCGTGGCGCGGCCGGGCGGGAGCCCTCGTTCGCTTCGGGCGAACCGGCCGGTGCGGATGTGGGGCAGAACTCAGCCGCCGCCGTGGGATCGTCCCCCGGACCGCGCGGCGCAGGTGCGAGGATTGGGCAACGGCAGCGTCGCCGGACCAACCGCTCGGCTCCCGGGCCCCCAGGCCCATCGGCTCTGGGCCTCCAGGCCCATCGGCTCCCGGGCCGCCTCGGCCCATCGGAAGGATCTTCGTAACCGTGGCTGACGTATCGACCATTCGGATTCCCGACGAGATCAAACCCGCTGACGGCCGGTTCGGCTGCGGCCCGTCCAAGGTGCGTCCGGCGGCGGTCTCCGCGCTGGCCGAGGTCGCCACGACGTACCTCGGCACCTCGCACCGGCAGAAGACCGTACGCGACCAGGTCGCCCGGCTGCGTCGCGGCATGGCCGAGTTCTTCTCCCTGCCCGAGGGCTACGAGGTCGTACTCGGCAACGGCGGCACCACCGCCTTCTGGGAGGTGGCCACCTTCGGGCTGGTCCGGGACCGGGCACAGTTCGCCAGCTTCGGCGAGTTCGGCGCCAAGTTCGCCAAGTCGGTGAAGGACGCGCCGTTCCTGGGCGAGCCGACCGTGCGCAAGTCCGATCCGGGCAGCGCACCGTCGCTGGTCGCCGAGGCCGGCGTCGACGTCTACGCCACCCCGCAGAACGAGACCTCGACGGGTGTGGCGGTGCCGATCCGCCGGGTGTCCGGCGCCGACGACGACGCGCTGCTGCTGGTCGACGCGACGTCCGGCGCGGGTGGCCTGGAGGTGGACGTCCGGGAGACCGACGTCTACTACTTCGCCCCGCAGAAGTGCTTCGGCTCCGACGGCGGGATCTTCCTCGCCCTGATGTCGCCGGCCGCGCTGGCCCGGGCCACCGAGATCAGGTCCTCGGGGCGCTACATCCCGGCCTTCCTCGACCTGGTCACCGCGATCGACAACTCGCGGCTGGAGCAGACGTACAACACTCCGGCACTGGCGACGATCTTCATGGCCGCCGAGCAGACCGACTGGATGAACGCGCAGGGCGGACTCGCCTGGGCGACCAAGCGCACCGCCGAGAGCGCCGCCATCCTGTACGGCTGGGCCGAGCGCTCCACCGTGGCGACACCCTTCGTGACCGATCCGGCACTGCGCTCCAACGTGGTGGCCACGGTCGACTTCGCCGACGGTGTCGACGCGACCGCGATCACCAAGGCGCTGCGGGCGAACGGGATCGTCGACACCGAGCCGTACCGCAAGCTCGGCCGCAACCAGCTCCGGATCGCGCTCTTCCCGGCCGTCGAGCCCAGCGACGTGGAGGCCCTGACCACCTGCGTCGACTACGTGGTCGACCGGCTCTGAGCCGTACCGTCCCTCGGGTCGGGCCGGTCGACCGGGCCGCCCGACCCGAGTGATCAATTCGTGCAGCTCACCCGCGACATGCGGGCGCGCCTCTCCCCAACGGGTGACGGAGCAGCGTACCGTGTGACGAGGACGCCCGGGTGTCTGACCTGTGGCGTGGGGCCAGCGAGGCGGGACGGAGGCAACGCGATGCGGCCAGTACGCTTCGTCGCCCTCTCCGAGGACGGCCAAGCTATGGTGCTCACCGACGAGGTGGGCCGTCTTCTCGCGCTGCCGATCGACGAGCGGGTCGCGACCGTCCTGCACAGCGAGCCCGGCAGCGCACCACTGGTCGCGGCCGGTTCCGGCACCGAGCCGGCGCCCTCGCTGTCGCCACGGGACATCCAGGCCCGGATCCGCTCCGGTGAGTCCGCCGAGGACGTGGCCCGGATCGCCGGGGTTCCGGTCGACCGGGTGCTGCGCTACGCCGGGCCGGTGCTCCAGGAGCGGGCGATGCTCGCCCAGCACGCCCGGCGGACCCGGCTGAAGAACGCGGAGAACCAGGCGCCGCTCGCCGAGATCGTCGACGGCCGGCTCTCCCAGCACGGGATCGACACCGAGAAGATCTCCTGGGACGCCTACCGGCGCGACGACGGCACCTGGCGGATCATCGCGACCTGGCCCTCGGGCAAGGCGACCGCCCAGGCGATCTGGGATCTCGACAAGGCCCGCCAGGCGGTGACCCCGCACGACGACATGGCGCAGTACCTCTGCGCCGAGCGCCCCGCACCGCTGCTCGGCCAGGAGCCCGCGCCGGAACGCGGCGGCCACGCCCTGCCCGGTCCGTCCCGGGTGGAGCCGAGTCGTGGCGGGCACGGCCTGCCGGCGGCAGCCAGCGACCACGCCCGGCCCGGCCGCGATCCGATCCGGGCCGGCCGGGACGCGTTGCTCGCCGGGCTCGACCGGCCACTCGGCTCGACCGCCGGTCGCGGCCTCGACCCGGCCGCGTCGATGGCGTCGCCGGACGCGCCCCGACAGCGTCCGGTCTCCGGCGGTGCCGCCGCGCTGCTCGGCGGCGGCTCCGGTTCCGCGTTCGACGACGACGCCGACGCCCCGAAGGAGGTCCCGGCGGTGCCGTCGCTGGCGGTGCTCCGGCCGCGCCGCGCCGCCGCGGCCGGCTCCGGCGAGTCCGGTGACGCCTCCGGCAAGCCGCGCAAGCGCCTGCCGAGCTGGGACGACGTCCTTTTCGGCAGCGGCCCCGCCGCCCGCGAAACGTCCTGACCGCCCGCCGGGCCTGCCTGTCGATCCACTCGCTCCCGGGGCTGGCCCGGCTCGGCCTCCTCCGGACAGGGTCGCTACAACGGCCAGGTCGCGAGCCGGTCGTACGTCGGCCGGGGGCCGAGGTGGCTGCGTACCAGCACCAACTCGGTCGCCGGCCAGGACGGTCCGAGGTACCCGTCGAGGGTGCGCAGGTCCTCGTCGAGACTGTCCCGGTCCAGCCGGTCGCCGGGGCGGGCCAGGGTCAGGTGCGGTCGCAGCGGTCGGACGTCGAACGGGACCTTGGACCGGCGCAGCTCCCGGCGGACCGCCGCGGCCAGCCGGCGCAGGGCGTCGACCTCGCCGAGCAGCCCCACCCAGAGCACGGTGAACCGTCCCCGCCCGAACCGCCCACCACCGCCGAACTGAAGCCGAGGCGCCCGCTGCCGCGCGCACTGCGGCTCCCCGACCCGCTCGACCGGAGCAGGCCGGCGTTCGGCCGAGCGGCGGCGCCGGACCGGTGGGTGGTGCCACAGCGCGACGGCCCGGGAAAGCGCCTCCGCCACGGCCGGGAGCCGGTCGTCCGGCACCTCACCGAGAAACGCGACCGTCACGTGCAGGTTCGACCGGGCGGCCAGCCGTACGTTGATCCCGGCGTCGGCCGCCGCCCCGATCCGGAGCCGGCGGGTCTGCGCGACGATGTCGTCCAGTGCCTCGGGCGGCGGGTAGACGGCCACGAAGAGCCGCATCTCAACCCCGCTCCGGGCATCGGGACGCCGGTCGGCGGCTCAACCGCTGCTCTGGCGCGGCCCGGCGTGCGGGGACGGCAGGACCAGACCGGCGGCCTGCAACTCGCCCTCGACGCGTACCCGCTCGATCTCCAGGTCCATCCCGTCGAGATCGGCGAGGTGTTCCGGCACACCCAGGCATCGGCTGGCCAGGCGCAGCCGGTCGTCGTACGCCTCCAGCACCGCGTCCTGCCAGAGCCGGGACCGCCCGGCGAGGCCGAGCCGCTGGTCGCCCAGCCGGCGCAGGTCGGCGGCGATCCGCTCGATCGCCGGATGGCCCGGCTGGTCGAACTCGGTGATCTCGACCTCCCGGGCGGGCACGTCCACTTCGAACGCCCGGTCTAGGCGGCTCAGCGTCTGGCGTGACCGGCGGCTGTCCCGGCGGTCGACGGACCAGCGGACGAAGTTGCCGATCAGCTCGTCGGCGCAGATCAGGGCGGCCACGGCGACCGGCAGGCAGGCTACGGCAAGAAGGGCCAGCGGCAGCGCGAAAGCATGCACGATGGCCATGTCCTCCGACGCTAACCGGCGTCAACCGGGCCCGCCACCGGTTTTGCAATCAGGAGCATTCATCGGGTAGCCGGGGCAAGGGCCAGGCGCAGCCGGTCGACCGCCGCCCGGTCGCCAGCCCAGCTGACGGCGTCGGCGGCGGAGCGCCGCCAGAGCCAGAGCAGCAGCCGGTCCGCACTCGCGCTGACCGTCGCCGCCGGCTCGACCTCGGTCGGCGGCTCGTCCCCCGTCCCGGACGCCTCGTCGGCGGTCGCCGCCGAGCGGTCGCCGCCGACACCTGTCGACCGCATGACCGGTGCCTGGTCCGGGGCGGCGTACCGCGGCGTCGGGAGCCGGCCGGACGCCGCTCGGCCGGACGCGACCGTCGCACCCTCCGGACCGAGCCGGACCAGCCAGCTCGCCGGGCCGGCGGTGGCCCGGACCTGGACGGCGGGATCGGGGAGAACGTCGGTGAACTCCTCGGGCCACCGCCGGGTGCCGTATCCCAGGAAGAGCCGCAGCACCTCGTCGATGCCGTCGGCGGCGAGGTCACCGGGGATCTCCGTCACGGGCTGGGCGGTCGCCAGCTCCGCGTCCACCCGGTGGATGACCGTCTCCTGCGCCATCCGCCGCAGCCAGAAGCCGACGGTCTGGTCCGGGTCGTACCAGGTGGGGGCGAGCGCGGCCGGGTCCCGGCTGTCGAACTCGGCGCGCAGCGCGAGACAGGCCCGGTCGAGCAGCGCCAGCGGCTCCTCGCCGGACAGGTCCGGCGGCCACGACGACGGAATCCGGCCGGTCCGCATGCACTCCACCTTGTGCAGGTAGACCAGGGCGACGTGCCGGACCAGGTCGGCGACGGTCCAGTCCGGACAGCTCGGCACCGTGGCGGCCAGATCGGCGGACGCCACCTGTCGCAGCCGGGCCTGGTCGGCGGCCAGGCACTCCAGAAGTCGCACGCGCAGCATGAGGCCAGCTAACCAGAGGGGCCCGATGCCCGCAGGGCGCCGCGCGCATCGACGTCACCCGCCGCGGCGCCCGGCAGACCTCCGCGGCGTGCCTCAGGTGTCGACGGGGTGCACCACGTAGAAGCGCGGCAGCGGCAGGATGCGCAGCCGGAGCCGGGTATTGGTGCGGTGCAACTGCCAGATCAGCGCCGCACCGGCGGTGGCCAGCGAGATCAGGCCGCCGATCCAGATGCTCGCGCCGGCACCGTAGCGCTCGGCGATCCAGCCGACGATCGGGGCGCCGACCGGGTTGGTGCCGAGGAACACCAGTACCCAGAGCGCCATCACCCGGCCCCGGAACGCCGCGTCGACCCCGAGCTGCACCCGCTGGTTGGACGCCTGGGCGAAGAAGACCGTGAAGAACCCGGTCAGCGGCAGCAACGCCACCACCAGCCAGTACGCCGGAGCCAGCCCGACCAGCGTGCCGCAGACGCCGGTCGCCACGGCCGAACCCAGCACCACCCACACCGACGGCCGGCTGCGCCGCCCGCTGCCGGCCAGCGCCCCGACCAGGGAACCCACCGCGAGCGCGGTGGTGAACAGGCCGAACGAGGCGGCCCCGGTGTGGAAGGTGGTCTTGGCCAGCGCCGAGAGGGTGAGCTGGAAGTTGAACAGCGCCAGCCCCATCACCGACATCAGCACCATCGGCAGCACCAGGTCGGACCGGCGGGCGACGTACCGGAGGCCGTCGATCACCCGGGCGGAGGCCCGCTCGGCGAGCGGCGGCAACTCCTCGCGGTGCAGCTCGGCGACGCGCATCATCACCACGCAGATCACCGGGGCGATCGAGCTGACCGCACTGACCAGGAAGACCGGGCCGACGTCGAAGAGGGCGATCGCCACCCCGGCCACCGCCGGGCCGACGATCCGGGCGGAGTTGAACGTGGCGGAGGAGAGCGCCAGCGCGTTGGGCAGCAGCGAGGTGCCGACGAGCTCGGAGACGAAGGACTGGCGTACCGGGGTCTCGACCGCGTTCGCCACCCCGAGCAGGGCGGCGAAGACGAAGACGTGCCAGAGCTGCACGACGCCGGTGAGCACCAGCGCGCTCATGCCGAGCGCCAGCACGCTCCAGGTGGCGTTGGCGATGACCAGCAGCAGGCGCTTGTCGTACCGGTCGGCGAGGCGGCCGGAGAGCAGGGTGAGCAGCAGCACCGGGGTGAACTGCAGCGCGACCACCACGCCGAGCGCGGAGGCCGAGTTGTTCGAGAGATCCAGGACGAGCCAGTCCTGCGTGGTGAACATCATCCACACGCCGATCAGCTTGATCAACTGACCGGTGACGAAGAGCCGGTAGTTGCGGATCGTCAGGGACTGGAACGTGGTGCTCAGCTTTGCCCGCACTCGGGGTGCGCCTCCTCGGGTCGTACGCGTGATCCCGACCTCCGGTTGGCGACCTTGCGCCGGAAGTCCTAGCGGACGAAGCGGACCCGTTGGTTTGCGGCGGTCAGTCGCGCGCCACCTTCTGCAGGATCTCCGCGGCACGCTGGAGCGCGTCGCGTTCCTCCGGGGTCAGCTCGGCGAGCCGGACGGCCAGCCACCGGCTGCGGGCCCGGTCGAACTGGGCGAGCATCTCGCGGCCGGTGTCGGTGGTCGAGAGGATGACCTGTCGACCGTCGGTCGGATGGGGGGTGCGCTGCACGAGGCCGCGCTCCTCCAGCTTTGCGACGATCTTGGTCATCGTCGGCGGCTGCACCCGTTCGGTGTCGGCCAGCTCGCGGGGGGTCAGCGCGCCGCCCAGCTCCAGGCTGGTCAGGGCGGAGAGCTGGGTCCCCGTGAGGTCGCCGACCGGCCGGGTCTGCCGCACCCGTCGGTTGAGTCTGGTGATCGCGTCGCGCAGTAACGTCGCGAGCTGCGCCGGTGGCATCTGCTTCGCCATCACCGTCCACTCCGTCACGATCGTTAGCATAACTAATGAGCTTGGCTAACGACCACCGATTATGACCACTGTCACCGGCGCCCCCGCCCGACCCGCTGCCGCGACCCCCGGTAGCCGTTGGGCACAGGTTAGAACAGCAGGGTCTCGATCGGACCACGCAGGAAGTAGACCACGAAGAGCCCGGCCACCCCGTAGAGCAGGGGGTGCACCTCCCGGGCCCTGCCCCGGGCAACCTTCACCAGCACGAAGCTGATCACCCCGGCCCCGATGCCGTTCGAGATCGAGTAGGTGAACGGCATCAGCACGATGGTCAGGAACGCCGGGATGGCGATCTCGTAGTCGTTCCAGTCGATGGTCTTCACCGCGGTCATCATCAGGAACCCGACGATCACCAGCGCCACGGAGGCCGCCTCGAAGGGCACCACCACGACCAGCGGGGCGAGGAACATCGCCAGCAGGAACAACCCGCCGGTGACCAGGTTGGCCGCACCGGTCCGGGCACCCTCCGCGACCCCGGCGGCACTCTCGATGTACGCCGTGTTGCTCGACGTACTCGCCGCACCGCCGGCCGCCGCGGCGATCGAGTCCACCAGCAGGATCTCCCGGGTACGCGGCGGCATCTTCCGCTCGTCCAGCAGCCCGCCCTCCTGGCCGACCGCCACCATCGTGCCCATGGTGTCGAAGAAGTCGGTGATCAGCAGGGTGAAGACGAACATCAACGCCACCAGCACACCGGCCCGCTGCCAGGAGCCGAGCAGGTCGAAGTGCCCCAGCAGGGAGAGGTCCGGGGTGTCCACCACCCGCTCCGGCAGCGCCGGCACGTTCAGTGACCAGCCCGACGGGTTGGGCCGGCCGTCGACCAGCGACGGGCCGACCTTGGCGACCGCCTCCACCACGATCGCCAGCACGGTCGAGGAGAGGATGCCGATCAGGATCGCGCCCCTGACCCGGCGCACCACCAGCACCAGCGTGACCAGCAGGCCGAGTACGAAGACCAGCGCCGGCCAGGTGACCAGCTTGCCGCCGATGCCCAGCCCGACCGGCACGGTGGTGCCGGCGGCGTCCGGGATCCGCCGGACGAACCCGGCGTCGACCAGTCCGATGATCGTCAGGAACAGCCCGATGCCCACCCCGATCGCCGTCTTGAGCTGGGTCGGCACCGCCCGGAACACGGCGGTACGCAGCCCGGTCAGCACCAGGATGCCGATGACCACACCCTCGATCACCACCAGGCCCATCGCGTCGGCCCAGGTCATCTGCGGTGCGATCTCGAGCGCCACCAGGGCGTTGACACCCAGCCCGGCGGCCAGCGCCAGCGGGAACCGGCCGACCACACCCATCAGGATCGTCATCACCCCGGCAACCAGGGCGGTTCCGGCGGCCAGCGCCGGGATGGCCAGCCGGGCGCCGTCGCCGTCGACCGCGTTGCCCAGGATGAGCGGGTTGAGCACCACGATGTAGGCCATGGTGAAGAACGTGGCGAGACCGCCGCGCACCTCCCGGTTCACCGTCGAGCCACGTGCCGTGATCTCGAAGTACCGGTCGAAGGCGTTACCGGCGGCCGGCCGGCCGGGCGGCGGCGTCGGGACTTTGTGCATCGGGTCCTCGCGAAGGGTGTACGAGTGCGCTCGGGGCGTCGTTGACCCGATCCTCGTTGATCGGGTCGTCGTTGATCGGGGCATCGTCCCAGATCACCGGTGACCGGCAAAGAGCTTCCCGGTTGCCGACGCCCAGCAGTACGGCCGTACGCTGGAGCGATGCCCGAGGAGCCGCAGATCGAGCCGCTCGACCCGCCGATGGTCCCGTTCGCCGTGGCCGGGCTGGTGATCTGGGCGGCCGTCGGGCTGGTGCTGCTGCTCTTCGGCGGCGACTGGCTCGCCGACACCGGCCGCGAGCACTGGCTCTGGACCTGCCTGGCCGGTTTCCTGCTGGGCTTCCCCGGGCTGGCCGTGATGCTCCGGCACGACGCCAACCGCCGCCGCCGTCGCGCCGACGGTTGACCGTTCCCCGGTCAGCCGTGCCCGTACGGCTCCGGGGGTTCGGCGGCCTCGACCGAGCCGGGCGCCCGGCTGACCGCGATCGCCTCGACCTCGCTGTCGTCGTAGATGGTCGGCAGCTCGTCGACCGGTGTCTCGGCCGACTCGACCAGCGTCTCGGAGTGCGCCCCGCAGCCATGGTCGGCGCTGACCGCCCGGCCGTCGTCGGGGGCGAAGAAGTTTCCGCAGACCCCGAAGGACTGGCGCAGCGCGCCGGCCAGCGGGAGATAGAAGCCACAGGTGCCGCAGCGGGCGGCGCGCGGCGCGGCGATCGCGATCGGCGCGCTCGGCCCGTGGTCGCCGTCGTACCACCGCTGGGCGGTCTCGATCCGGCCCTCCCGGGACATCACCCGGGGCCGCCCGAGACCCAGCTCCCAGGCCGTCTCCTCCACCGCCGGATCGTCCGAGAGCAGGTAGCCGGGAACGAGTCGCTCGTCGTCGGACGGGGTGGGGAGCAGGTCACCGACCCCGAGGTCGCCCGGCTGGAGCCGCTCCTGCCACGGCAACCAGCTCGGCGCGAGCAGCGCGTCCGGGCCGGGCAGCAGGAGCGTCTCGCAGATCGTGACGTGCCGGCTGCGCGGCACCCGGGTCACCGTCACCGCCCACTGCCAGCCCTGGTAGCCGGCCATCCGACACTCGAAGAGATGCGTCACGAGCCGGTCGCCCTCGGCGATCGCCCCCTGGTGGTCGCCGACGTCGGCGGGGTCGACCTCGGTGATGCCCTCCCGCGCCACGTCGACGGCGCTGGCACAGACCTGGTCGAGGCGGGCGGCTCTGGCCGTGGTGCTCCTGGTCACCCACCCATTCTTGCCTATCCTTGACGACGGGTCGGCGGCACTCCCCCGGCACTTCGCACCGCAGAGATATCTCGGCACAGATCCGACGGTCGTCGACCGGATGGGCGAGGATGATGCTCATGCCGCTGTTCACCCGCTCCGGGCGATCGGTACCCGGGCGTGTCGTCGGTACGGCGATCCGGGGCGTCCGGCTGCTCTTCCGGGGTTCGCTCGGCAGTGCCCGCTGGACGACCCGCCGGGTCGCCCAGGTACGCGCGAAGGGTGCCGGCGGCGAGACAGGGATGGTCCGGCTCTTCGACCTGCACGCCGCCTCGTGTGCCGGCGACACGTTGATCACGATCGGACTGGCCGGGACGATCTTCTTCAACGCCCCGCTCGGTGAGGCACGGAGCAGGGTCGCGCTCTATCTGTTGGTCACCATGGTGCCGTTCGCGCTGCTCGCCCCGGTGGTGGGACCGCTACTCGACCACTTCCGGCACGGACGCCGCTACGCCCTGGCCGCCACAATGCTGGGGCGGGCCTTCCTGGCCTGGCTGATCTCGGACTACATCCACGGTTTCGGCCTCTATCCGGCCGCCTTCGGCGTACTGGCGCTGTCCCGGGCGTACGGGGTGGCCCGGTCGGCGGCGGTGCCCCGGCTGCTGCCGGAGGGGATCGGACTCTCCCAGGCCGGCGCCCGGGCCAGCGTGTACGGCTCGATCGCCGGCGGCGTGGTCCTGCCGATCGGACTGGCCGCGTTCTGGTTCGGTCCACAGTGGCCGCTCCGGGTCGCCTCGGTGATCTTCCTGGTCGGGATGGTGATCGCGTTGCGCCTGCCACCCCGGGCCGACTCCGACCCGCCGGAGACGGTGCCCAGGGCCTTCCAGGCGCTCCGACCGGGCCGGAACGGGCGGGAACGGGCACTCAGCCGCAGCGGCCCGGGTGGCCGGCTGGTGATCAGCGCCCTGGTCGGCAGCGCCCTCCTGCGCGGCGTCTACGGCTTCCTGCTGCTCTTCCTCGCCTTCGCGATCAAGGCGGGTGACCTGGACACCGAACTCCTCGGCCGCCAGCGCGGCGCGGAGGTCGCGCTCGGGCTGGTCGGCGCGGGTCTCGGCATCGGCACGTTCCTGGCCACCGCGCTCGGCACCCGGCTACGCATCCACCGTCCGGTCGCGCTCCAGGCCGCCGGCCTGGTGCTGGTGGCCGGGGTCGGGGTGCTGGCCGCCCTCCGGTTCTCCCTGCTGCTGGTCGCCCTGCTCTGCCTGGTCACCGCCGTGGTCAGCGGCATCGCGAAACTGGCCGTCGACGCCTCCATCCAGGAACGGGTCCCGGAGCGGCTCCGGGCGACCGGATTCGCGCACTCCGAGACTGTGCTCATGCTGGCCTTCGTCGCCGGCGGCGGACTCGGTCTGGTACCGCTGGACGGTCGGCTCGGGGTCGGGCTGCTCGCCGGCCTCGCCGCCGTCGGTACGGTCTGGGCCTTCGTCGTCGCCACCCGGCTGCGCGGCCATCGACTCTCCGGGCGGGCGATGGCCGACGCCGAACCACCGGAGACCGGCCGTCCGGACGGTGACCGGCGGCCGGGGGACGACCCGGCGCCCACCTCCCCTGCGCCGGTCGCCAACCGTCGGGAAGTCGACGAGGCTGCCACCGGGGCAGCCGCGGAGCGCGGTGAGGACCCGCACTTCGCGCCCCCCGGCTACCACATCTACCGGCCGTCGTCCGCGGTACCCGGCTCCGGGCCGGGCGAGGAGGGCTCGCGCCGAGAGACCCGGGGGACGTAGTGGCCGAGGGGATACTCGTGGTCACGGCCGTACCGGCCGAGGCCGAGGCGGTGCGGGCCGGTCTGGTCGCCGACGCGGTCACCGTCGAGCCGGTCGGGGTCGGCCCGGCCGCGGCCGCCGCCGGGACCGCCCGGCTACTCGCGCTGGCCGAGGCGGCCGGGAGGCCGTACCGGGGAGTGCTCAGCGCCGGCATCGGCGGCGGCTTTCCCGGCCGGGCCCCGGTCGGCGGGATCGTGGTCGCGACCCGCAGCGTCGCGGCCGACCTGGGCGCCGAATCGCCGGACGGGTTCCTCACCCTCGACGAACTGGGCTTCGGCAGCACTGTCGTGCCCGCCGCCCCGGCCCTGCTGGACGTGCTCCGCGCCGGCCTGCCGCAGGCGGTCACGGGCGCGGTTCTCACCCTCGGCACGGTGACCGGCACCGCCGCGAGCACCGCCGCCCTGCTGGCCCGACACCCGGACGCGGTGGCCGAGGCGATGGAGGGGTACGGGGTGGCGACCGCCGCCGTCGCCGTCGGACTCCCCTTCGCCGAGCTGCGTACGATCTCCAACCCGGTCGGGCCCCGGGACCGCGCCGCGTGGCGGATCGGCGACGCCTTCGCGGCCCTGACCGCCGCCTTCGCCACGGTCGGCCAGAAGCTCTGAGGTGATTGGGCGCCGGGCCCGTGTTCCGGGCCGGCGACGGAGGTGACCTGGCCAACCGGTCCCGGGTGGGCCGGGGTGGCGACCGGAGCGGTCGGGGTTAGCGTGGACCCGTGGCGCTCTCCCTGGCGATCTCCCCCTGCCCCAACGACACCTTCGTGTTCCACGCCCTGGTGCACGGGCTGGTTCCCGGTGCCCCGCCGGTCGACGTGACCTACGCCGACGTCGACGTCACCAACACCGCCGCCGAACGCGGGGCGTACGACCTGGTCAAGGTGAGTTACGCGGCGCTGCCGTGGCTGCTCGACGACTACCATCTGCTGCCCTGCGGCGGGGCGTTGGGCCGGGGCTGCGGACCGCTGGTGCTGACCCGGGAGGATCGGGCCGGAAACGCCGACCTGACCGGCGCGACCGTGGCGGTACCCGGCGACCGGACGACGGCGTACCTGCTGTTCCGGCTCTGGGCGGCGCGGCGACCCCCGGCGCGGATCGAGGTGGTCCCGTTCCACGAGATCATGCCGGGGGTGGCCGCCGGTCGGTACGACGCCGGGCTGGTCATCCACGAGGCCCGGTTCACGTACCCGCGCTACGGGCTGACCGCCCTGGTCGACCTCGGGCAGTGGTGGGAGGCGGACACCGGCCTGCCGATCCCGCTCGGCGCGATCCTGGCCCGCAGGGGTGCCGTCGACCCGGCCGAGGCGACCGGCTGGATCCGCGACTCGGTACGCCGGGCCTGGGCCGACCCGGCCGGTACCGAGAAGTACGTTCTCGCGCACGCCCAGGAGATGGAGCGTGACGTGGTCGACCGGCACATCGCGCTCTACGTCAACGAGTTCACCGCCGAGCTGGGCGTCGACGGCCAGGCGGCGGTCGACGCCCTGCTCGGCCGGGCCGCGGCCGCCGGGCTGACCCCTCAGATCTCCAGTTCGCGGGCGACCGCGTGGACGAGCTGAGCCACCGTCTGCGCGGTCTTCCGGTCGGGGAAGCGGCCCCGGCGCAGGTCCGGCTGGACCTTCGCCTCCAGCACCTTGATCATGTCTTCGACCAGGCCGTGCAGCTCCTCCGCTGGCCGGCGGCGAAGCTCCGCCATGGACGGTGGCGCGTCCAGCAGCTTCACCCCGAGCGCCTGCGCGCCCCGGCGGCTGTCCACGACGCCGAACTCGACCCGCTGGCCGCCCTTCAGGTCGGTGACACCAGCCGGCAGCGCGCCCTTCGGCAGGAACACGTCGCCACCCTCGTCACTGGTGACGAACCCGTAGCCCTTGGCCGCGTCGTACCACTTCACTCGACCCGTCGGCACCTGAGAAACCTCGACTCCCTGATGAGATTGCTGTCCTTCACAAGGCTAGCCGCATCAGCCGCCGGAGCGCCTGCGGGAATCCGGTAAGGTCCTCGACCACCAGATCGGCGCCGGCCGCCCGCAGCTCGTCACCGTCGTGCGAACCGGTGGTCACCCCGAGTCCCGGGATGCCGGCCGTCTGCGCCGCCACCATGTCGGCGATGTGGTCACCGACGTAGAGTTCCGCGCCGTGCGTGGTCAGCGCGGTCGCCTTGTCGGCGGCGAAGAGCTCGCCGACCAGCTCGTCGACCTCCATGCCGAGGTGTTCCAGGTGCAGCCGGGCCAGCGGGCCGTACTTGCCGGTGACCACCACCACCCGCAGACCCGCCGCCCGGACCTCGGCCAGCGCCTCGACCGCGCCGGGCAGTGGCGGCGACATCGTGATCGCGTACTCCGAATAGAGCGACCGGTAGATCTCGACGGCCTCGTCCAGTCGCTCCGCCGGAAACCAGTTCCGCAGTTCGGTCCGGAGCAGCGGGCCGAGTCGGGAGACCACCGCGTCGGCGTCGACGTACACCCCGGTGCTGGCGGTCAGCGCCCGGTAGGCGGCGGCTATCCCGGGCCGGGTGTCGATCAGGGTCAGGTCGAGGTCGAACCCGACGGCTGGGGCAGTCACATCGTCATGATCGCACGGCCGTCGGAAACCACCCCTGGTGCCGCTCGCCGACCGACGCACACGAGCGACGCCCGGCCGGGATAGCGTGAAAGGACGATGACCACACTCGCCGACCACCTGCGGGCGTTGCCCGACGAGGCGCTGGCCGCCCTGTTCCGGCTGCGTCCGGACCTCGTCGTGCCGGTACCGACCGATCTGTCCGCCCTGGCGGTCCGCGCCCAGTCCCGGGTCTCGGTCGCCCGGGCCCTGGACGGGCTCGACGAGTTCACCCTGCGGATCCTGGACGCGGCCCGGCTCAGCCGTGACGCGGATCATGGCGAGACCTCCACGGAGGCCGTCCTCACCCTGGCCGCCGGGACCGACCGCCGGGCGGACCGGACCGCCGCCAGGTCGGCCGTCGACCGGCTCCGGGCGCTCTTCCTGCTCTACGGGCCACAGGAGTCCCTGCGAATCGTGCCCGGCGTGGACGAGGTCTGCTCGCCGTACCCGGCCGGGCTGGGCAGGCCGGCAGCGGAGCTGGACCCGGAGGCGGCCGCGCTGGTCGCGGACCCGGCCCGGCTGCGCCGGACCCTGTTGGCCGCGCCGCCGCCGGCCCGGGCGATCCTGGACCGGCTCGCCACCGGGCCCCCGGTGGGCACGTTGCCGGCCGCCGCCGCGCCCGGCGCGGGTGCGGCCGCCCCGGTCTCCTGGCTGGTCGACAACCGCCTGCTGGTGCCGGTGACCGAGCCCAGCGCCCTGGCCGGCAAGCCGACCGCCGTCGAACTGCCCCGGGAGATCGGCCTGCTGCTGCGCCGCGACTCCGGTCCGCTCGGTCCGCTCCGGCCGACCCCGCCGGCGGTGGCCGGCGCGGCCAGGGAGCCGAAGGCCGCCGACTCCGCCGGCGCCGGCCAGGCGATGGAGGCGGTACGGCACACCGAGGCGCTACTCGAACAGCTCGCCACCGAACCCGCCCCGGTACTCCGCTCGGGCGGACTCGGCGTACGCGACCTGCGCCGGCTGGCCCGGGCCACCGGGCTGGACGAGCCGACCGCCGCGCTGCTGCTGGAGGTGGCGTACGCGGCGGGACTGCTCGGCGAGTTGGACCTGCCCGGTACGGCCACCGCCCGGAACGGAGCGGACCAGCAGCTGCTGCCGGCCGCCGGCTACGAGGGCTGGCGGGAGGGCTCGCTGGCCCACCGCTGGGAGCACCTGGCCCGGGCCTGGCTCAGCATGACCCGGCAGGTGGGGCTGGTCGGCCAGCGCGACGAGCGGGACCGGCCGGTCGCCGTACTCTCCGCCGAGGTGGAGCGGGCCGGGGTGCCGGCGGTACGCCGTGCCGTGCTCGACGTGCTGGCCGATCTCGAACCGGGCGCCGCACCCAGCGTCGACGAGGTCGTCGACCTGCTCGCCTGGCGCTCGCCCCGGCGCAGCCTCGGCCGGGAGGCCGGGCAGCGGGAGGTGATCGCCGAGGCGGCCCTGCTCGGTGTCACCGGGCTCGGCGCGCTCACCACGTACGGCCGGCTGCTGTTGGCGCAGTGGGCGGCCGGGGACACCCGGCTCGGCGAGCCCGGCGACGATCCGCTCGGCGTACGCCCGGACGCGGACGGCGCGGCCGGGGGCGGTTCCGCCGCGGTCCGGGCCCTGGACGCGCTGCTGCCGGCGCCGGTCGACCATTTCCTCGTGCAGGCCGACCTGACCGTGGTGGTGCCGGGGCCGCCGGAGCCGAGCGTCGCCGCCGAACTCGCGACGGTGGCCGAGCCCGAGTCGGCCGGCGGGGCCAGTGTGCACCGGGTCACCGGGGCGAGTGTGCGCCGGGCACTGGACGCCGGGTACGCGGCCGAGGACCTGCACCAACTCTTCAAGCGCCGGTCCCGCACACCGGTACCGCAGGGTCTGACCTACCTGATCGACGACGTGGCCCGCAAGCACGGCGGGTTGCGGGTCGGCTCGGCCGGGGCGTACCTGCGCAGCGACGACGAGGCGCTGCTGACCGAGGTACTCGCCGACCGCCGGCTCGGCCCGATGTCGCTGCGCCGGCTTGCCCCGACCGTGCTCACCACCCCGCACCTGGTGGGGCGGCTGCTCGCCGCGCTGCGGGAGGCCGGGTACGCGCCGGTCTCCGAGGACGCCACCGGGGCGACGGTGCTGACCCGGCCGAAGATTCGCCGGGCGCCGGCCCGGGGCTCGGTCGCCAACCGGGTCACCGATCCGCTGGCCACGCCGAGGCTGAGCACGCCGAGGCTGCTCGGAGTCGTGCAGCAGGTCCGTCGAGGTGACGCCGCGACCCGGGCGGCCCGCCGGGCGCCGAGTACGGTCCGGGGGGCCGGCCGGGCGGGTGGAGCCGGGCCGGGGATGCCGACCGCGCACGCGCACACCCAGGCGCTCGCCGTACTCCAGCAGGCGGTCCGGGACAAGGCGCTGGTCTGGGTCGGGTACGTCGACGCGCACGGCGCCACCGCGTCCCGGCTGGTCCGTCCGGTGTCGATCGGCGGCGGATACCTGCGGGCCGAGGACGAGCGCACCGAGATGCTGCACACCTTCGCCCTGCACCGGATCACGGCGGCGGTGCTGGAGGAGTGAACGCAAGGAGGGGCCCTTCTACAACAGAAAGCGATAAGAGGAGGCCCTTCCTCACACCTCAGTCGCGGGGGTGCTGCCGGACCGAGCCGACCACGGAGACGATGAGCAGCAGGGTGAAGGCGGCGCCGAGCCCTTCGCCGAGCGAGTCGACCAAGCCCTGCTGCTGCACCAGCCAGCCGAAGAGCACCCAGCAGGCCAGCAGCACCGCCACGGTGGCGTACGCCAGCACGGTGGCCCGGGAGACGGGCGCCGGAAGGGGTCCAGGGGCGGTCGGGGGATCTGCCTCGGACCTGACCTCACCGTCGACCGTCATCTGTGACCTCCCACCACGCGGCCTGCCCGAACCTCCAGACTCGCACCTGGCGGGCCGATATGACAGGTCCACCGACCGGAGTCGCGTCAGGTGCCCGGCCGGCGACCCGTCACGTGCACCCTGGTGCCCACCTTGCCGAGCTGCCACAACCGGCGGGCGTCGACGGGCAGCAGGTTGACGCAGCCGTGCGAGCCGATCGGCTTGTTGTGCAGGTAGGTGGTGGTTTCGTGGAAGCCGATCCCGCCGACGAAGCGCTGCCAGTACGGCAGCCACACCTCGTACGGGTCGGACCACTCCTTCGTGTTGCGGAAGTTGATTTTGTAGGTGCCGGCCGGCGTGGCGTACCCCGACATGCCGGTGCGGGTGACGGTGGGCGGCATCACCACCTTGCCGTCGCGCATCGCCCAGACGGTCTGCAGGGTCAGGTCGACGCAGAAGGTCGTACCGCTGCCGGTCCTGCACTTGCCGGTGTCGGTGCGGGCCAGCCGGCGGGCCACGTCGGCGGTGGTCGGTCCGGCCCGCCCCTCGGGCGGCCGGATGTCGTAGCGGCGCTGGAACCTCTTGATGGCGGCGCAGTCGGCGGCCGACTGCCGACCGTCGACGGTGACCGTGCCGAACCCGCCCAGCCGGGCCAGGTAGCCCTCGACCTCGCGCTGCCGCTCCCCCTGCGGGCAGCCGCCCGGCGGCTTCGGGGAGGCGGTACGGGTCGGCTTCCTGGTCGGCTTCCGCGTCGGTTTCTTCGTCGGCTTGCTCGTCGTCGGCGCCGGCTCGCGCGGGCTGGTACGCGGACTCGGCGTGACCTTTCCCTGATCCGGCCCGGGCGGCGCGCTCGCCCCCGTTGCGTCCTCCGCCGCCCCGACCGGCGCGAGCCCCCCGGCGGCTCCCGACTGGTCCGACTGCGGATCAAACGCGCACGCACCGGCGCCGAACAGAGTGACCGCGACCAGAGTGACCAGACCGGTGCCGAGACGTGTCAGAACCATCTGCCCTCCCCAGAGCCGTCGACAGCTAGACGCACGGGAGTACCACTTCGGTTGCGCCCGGTGAAGAATTTTTCCGGTTCGTTATCCATCGTGCAAGACTGGAGGGTCGGTGCGTAGGACGCCCGACCGGAACGGAAGGGCGTGAGCGTGAGCGGCGGACCACTGATCGTGCAGTCGGACAAGACCCTGCTGCTGGAGGTCGACCACCCGGACGCGCTGGCCTGCCGGATGGCGATCGCACCCTTCGCCGAGCTGGAACGCTCGCCGGAGCACGTGCACACCTACCGGCTGACCCCGCTGGGCCTGTGGAACGCTCGGGCGGCCGGGCACGACGCCGAGGGCGTGGTCGACGCGCTGCTGCGGTTCTCCCGCTACCCGGTGCCGCACGCGCTGCTGGTCGACGTCGCCGAGACGATGGACCGGTACGGCCGGTTGCAGCTCGTCGCGCATCCCAGCCACGGCCTGGTGCTCCGGGCGGTGGACCGGCTGGTGCTGATCGAGGTCGCCAAGAGCAAGAAGCTCGCCGGCATGCTCGGCGCGAAGGTCGACGACGACACCGTGGTCGTGCACCCGTCCGAGCGGGGCCGGCTCAAGCAGGCGCTGCTCAAGCTCGGCTGGCCGGCCGAGGACCTGGCCGGCTACGTGGACGGCGAGGCGCACCCGATCGAGCTGGCCACCGAGGGGACCGACGGGCGCCCCGGCTGGGAGCTGCGGTCATACCAGCGGGAGGCGGTGCAGCAGTTCTGGGCCGGCGGGTCGGGCGTGGTGGTGCTGCCCTGCGGGGCCGGCAAGACCCTGGTCGGGGCCGCCGCGATGGCCGAGGCGAAGGCGACCACCCTGATCCTGGTCACCAACACCGTCGCCGGCCGGCAGTGGAAGCGGGAGCTGATCGCCCGCACCTCGCTGACCGAGGAGGAGATCGGCGAATACTCGGGGGAGCGCAAGGAGATCCGTCCGGTCACCATCGCGACGTACCAGGTGCTGACCGCGCGGCGCGGCGGCGCCTTCACCCACCTGGACCTGTTCGGTGCCCGGGACTGGGGGCTGGTGATCTACGACGAGGTGCACCTGCTGCCGGCGCCGATCTTCCGGTTCACCGCCGATCTCCAGGCCCGCCGCCGGCTCGGCCTGACCGCCACCCTGGTCCGGGAGGACGGCCGGGAGGGCGACGTCTTCTCGCTGATCGGCCCGAAGCGGTACGACGCGCCGTGGAAGGACATCGAGGCGCAGGGCTGGATCGCCCCGGCGGACTGCACCGAGGTACGCGTCACGCTGACCGACGCCGAACGGATGGCGTACGCGGTCGCCGAGCCGGAGGAGCGCTACCGGGTGGCGGCGACCGCCCGGACCAAGCTGCCGGTGGTGAAGGCCCTGGTGCGGCGGCACGCGAACGACCAGGTGCTGGTGATCGGCGGCTACATCGACCAGCTACACGAGCTGGGTGAGACGCTGGACGCGCCGATCGTGCAGGGCTCGACCACGAACAGGGAACGGGAACGGCTCTTCGACGCGTTCCGGGCCGGCGAGATCTCCACCCTGGTCATCTCCAAGGTCGGCAACTTCTCCATCGACCTGCCGGAGGCGGCGGTGGCGATCCAGGTCTCCGGCACCTTCGGGTCGCGGCAGGAGGAGGCGCAGCGCCTCGGCCGGGTGCTCCGGCCGAAGGCGGACCGCCGGCAGGCACACTTCTACACGGTGGTCTCCCGGGACACCATCGACACGGAGTACGCCGCACACCGGCAGCGCTTCCTCGCCGAGCAGGGATACGCGTACACGATCGTCGACGCCGACGACGTGCTCGGCCCGCCACTGCCCAGCGTGGAGTGAGCTGTCTCCCGGCTCAGCAAATCCACACGCGCTCGCCCAAGCTGGCCCTCGCGACGCCTTCTACCTGCGGATGACGCACTGGGCAGCACCGGACTCGTGGGACGTGTCCGCCCGGCCGATGGACGGCCGGTCGAGCGGACCTTCGCCTGGCTCACCGCCCACCGCCGCCTCGCCCGCCCCTTCTCAGATCCTCCCTGAGGGAACTCGTCGGCGGTCGCGACGGCCGCGAGGCGTCGCTGCGTTTGGCGCTACCATTCGGCAGCGAGCGGCAGGGGACTCGCGAACTTCCTGACATGTCGAACGAGCGCAGTCGCCGGGTGGACGGGCGTCAGGGCTGGTACTCGCCACGGGTGCGGGGTAGCCATTGCGGATGGGTGTTCCGCAGGTAGTGGATCAGTCCCTCGCGCAGGTCGCAGCGGAGATCCCAGGCGCTCGGCCCGTCTGCGGCGGAGGCCTGGACCTGGATGATCACGGTCTGCGGGGTGGCGTCGACCATCTGCAACACCCACTGGTGCCGGTCCCACAGCGGCGACGACTCGACGAGCCGTCTGGTCACCTCCCGGAGGTCGTCCAGGTCGGCGGTGTAATCCAGGTGGATGCGGATCTCGCCCACCACCCGGGTCTCGTGCCGCGTCCAGTTCTGGAAGGTGTGTTCGGTGAAGTAGGTGGTGGGCAGGACGAGCATCCGGTCGTCCCAGAGCCGGATCACCACGTTGGTCAGCTTCACCTCCTCGACCCGGCCCCATTCGCCGTCTATCACCAGCACGTCGTCGACGTGCAGACTGTCCGCGAAGGCGACCTGGATGCCGGCGAAGGCGTTGCCGAGCGCGGTCCGGGCGGACAGGCCGATCACCGCGCCGATCACGCCGGCCGAGGTCAAGAAGGTGAGCCCGAACGAGCGTACGGGTCGGAAGGTGACCAGCATCAGACCGACCGCCACCACTATGACGACAGCCGACGTCAGCCGGCGTACCGGGCGGATCTGGGTACGCGCGCGGCGGATTCTGCGGTCGGCGACCGTCTCGCCCGGCAGCCGGCTGAACGCGACGTCCTCGGCGACGTGCAGCGCCTTGACCACCAGCCATCCGGCGCTAGCGATCAGCAGCAGCAGGATGCCGTGGCGGACCGCGCGGATCCACTCGTCCCCGGCCGATGGCAGCGCGGAGTACAGCGCCGCGAGCAGCAGCACCACCGTGGTCGGGCGGCGACAGGCCTGGCGCAGTGGGGTCAGCAGCCACTGGTAGCGGCCACGGGCGAACCGACGGACCAGCACGCCGGTCAACAGGTCCACCAACACAGCCGTGCCGACCGCGGCCAGCACGATCAACGCTGCGCGCAAGAGATCCCGTCCGCTGCGGTCCTGGTCCCCATCCTTCGCGGCTCCTCACTCGGTGGTATCGCATCAGCTTGACACCAAGCGGCGGGGACGGAGCGCATATCACCAACGGCCGCGCCTCCGTGGGCCGACCGTGCCGCCGGGTCTCGCGGCGGGAAGCCTGGCTGATCAGGATTCGCCCAGGCCGGTTACCAGGTTCACGGCCACGGCGAGGATGACCGTGCCGAACAGGTAGGACAGCAGCGCATGGCCGAGGGCGGTCCTCCGGACCCGCGTACTGGCCGGTTCGCTCTCCGACACGGCAAACGACATGCCGACCGTGAACGCCAGATAGGCGAAGTCGCTGTAGGCCGGTAGCTCGCTCTGCTTGAAGTCGATCCCGCCGTCCTCAAGGTAGAACATGCGCGCGTACTTGAAGGCGAAAACGGTGTTCATCAATCCCCAGGACAGGATCGCCGTGAGCACACTCACGATGACCAGGGTCACCGCGAGCGCGTCCTGGTCGCTCGACGAGCGAACGAGGGCCCAGGCCACGGCACCGAGGCTAGCCACCGCGGCGATCAGCACCCCGCCGTCGGTGGAGCGTGACCGACTCTCCTCCTCGGCGAGTCGCTCGGTGCCCTCCGCCCCCTGATGCCAACTGATCCGCCAGACCCAGAGCAGCACGGTGGCGGCGGCGACGTTCCAGCCGACCAGCGGAAACAGTTCGGGGAACCCGAGCACCGCGACAGCCACGGCGACGACGGCGCCGGCGGCCAACGAGATCGACAGGCGCCGGACGGAGAGAATCCGGTCCGGCGTTCGCATTCTGACCTGACCCATTTGCTCAGGATTCCAGGCGGTCGGAGAAAGGCCGGCCAGCCATGCCGCGCTCCGTCCGGATCGGTCGGCTCGCGGCACCGGTGACCTGCCCCGGGACGCCGTCTCAGCCGCACCGTTGTTGTCGGCGGCACGGCGCTGGCAACGCCGTTTGACCGATGCCGGGTCGAAAGCCAGGCCCCTACACCTGGGCCTGGCTCGACGACGTCACCGACCCCGATGACATCTGTCGTCAGCCGTCAGCCTATCGATCAGACCAACACGCCACCGCTGAGGAGCTGACCTTCCACCGTCTGCTGCACCCCACAGCCGACCAGCCTCTCCCAGCTCCTGCGAGTCGTCAGGATCCGCTGGACCGTCGAAGACGTGTTCCAAACAGCCAAGCGCCAGGTCGGACTGGACCAAGCACCAAATCCGCCGCCGGGACTCGTGGCACCGCTACAACCTCTCGCCCTGACCGCCCTCACCATCCTCGCGATCTGCGCCGCCGACCGAACGCGAGGATCCCACCGAGCAGCACGTGATCCGACTCACCGTCAACAGCTGAGAGGCACGGCGCCCGGCGCCGATGGCCAACATCAGCCGATGGCCAACATCAATAGCGCCAGAAGTGAGCGGCGTCAGGCGGTCTCGCGGGCCAGTCGGACGAAGGCGCGCCAGGCAGCCGGGCCGAAGGTGAGCGCCGGTCCCTGCCGGTCCTTGCTGTCCCGGACCAGCACGCGGCCGGGGAGGTTGTCGGCGACCTCCACGCAGGAGCCGGTGGCGTTGCTGCGGGTGGAGGTCCGCCAGCGCGGTTCATTTGTGATCATCGAGCATCCTCAGGATCATGTCTCGGGACTGGACCACGGGCAGCGCCAACGCGTCGATCTCCTCCCATGCTAGTTCCAGGTGACCCAGGTCGCCACGGTCAATCACCGGGTGTCCGATCAACTGGTCGTCCAGGAGGCCGATCCGCCGGCCATCCGGCATTGTCGCGATATTGAACGGACCGGAGAGCCCGACGTGGATACCCTCCCACTCCGCCGGGACGATGCGAATCTTGACGTGCGGCCGGTGGCTCTCGTCCGCCAGGTGGCCCCACTGTTGTTTGCGGACTTCGCGCGGGCCACGGCTCAGTGCCAGCTCGCCGATGATGGCGGAGAGCGCGACGGGGTTGTCCCGGTGGATCGTGTTCGCCTGCCGCTCGCGGCGGGTGGCGACCAGGTCGTCAACCTGCCCTGCGGTGCGAGGCACCGCCGCGAAGACTTCGCGCATGTACGCCTCGCATTGCAGCAGCCCCGGTATCAGCAGCGGCTCCCAGGTGCGGATCAGCATCGCGCGGCGCTCCTGCTCGAACCACGATCGCAGCCAGGGTTGCCGGTCCTCGCGCTCGACCTTGGCGAGCTTGCGGATCTCGTCGCCCGTACCGAAGAACTCGTCCAGGCGCTCCGCCGTGTCGTCCTGCGGGGTCAGCTTTCCGCTCTCGAACTGCTGGATCAGCGACTTCGACACGTGAAACGCCGCTGCCAATTTCTCTTGGGACAGCTTCCGGCCGGTCCGCAGTTGCCGGAGTTTGGTCCGCAAATCCTGATGGTCACTCACGATTATCGTCACCTGTCGTTCGCGCGGATACTCACTCTGACCCATCCATGAACGTCATCCATCTTCCAGCCCTTCGGTCGCGCGGTCCAGCATGGATGCCAAGCACGGCGATTCGGGCGCGATCGGCAGAAGGAAAAGCATCCGACTCGGCACGGCGGGTTGCACCGCGCACCGGTCGTCGTGCGGCGTATGGCCCCGCCCGGTCGGCCTCACCAGGCAGAGGGTGAGGCGGGGACGGGATCGAGCGGGGTCTGTCGACGGTCCCGGGAGGACCGGAGCCCGGTCCGGCTCGCTGCCATGTCGCGCGGGCCGGGGTGGAGGTAAACCGGTCCCCCGGGTACCGAGCAAACAGGGAAGGCGGAAAGCACATGAGTGAGACCGAGTTGACGCGGCTCGTCGCCGAGACCATCCACGCGTCCGGGTGTCCGGACATCGTTACGGCAGTACCGTTCGGCGGTGGGACGGAGACGCCCGGCATCCGGATAGAGCATGCGGGAGGCGGCACGACCTACCTGGTGCTCACCCCTCCCGCACGTAGCGGAACGACGGCCGACGTGGTGGAGTTCCTCAATTTCGTCGCGGGCCTGCTGCACCGAGCGCAGCGACCGGAGATCCTGCGGGTGGAGGCCGTTCTCACGGCCATGGACCACCCTTCCGGACTGCGGGTGACCACGGCAGCCGGAGACGTGCGGGTACTGCGGGTATTGCGCACCGAGGCGCGGCCGGTGACCGCCATCCCGATCACCCCCGCCACCTCCGCCCCCAACGCGGCGGCGCTCCGGGACACGTTCCCGCGCCCCATGCATGCCCCCCAGGCGGGCCGGAACACACCGAGGCGTTGACGCGCGCCGGGTACACCTGGAACTCGTATTCGTTCAGGGAAAGAGTGGCTTGCGCCGGTGGTGAAGGCACTCTTTCCCTGAAACAGCACGAACCTTCCCTGCCTGTCACCGGACCGGCAGCTCCGGGCCGCCGTCGAGGAGCTCGATCAGCAGGTCGCCGTACTCCTCGATCCGCTCCAGCACCTCGACGGCGGGGAACTGGCGGACGGCGCCGGCCTCCCCGTCGGCGGCGGCCTGCACCTCGGCCCAGGTCAACGGGGTGGAGACCGACGGCGTCGGCTGGGCCCGCAGCGAGTAGGGCGCCACCGTCGTCTTCGCCGCGTTGTTCTGGCTCCAGTCGATGAAGATCTTGCCGGGGCGGAGCCGTTTCGCCATCTGCGCGGTGATCGACTTCGGTGCCTCCCGGGCGAGTTCCCCGGCGATCCGGCGGGCGTAGTCGGAGACGACGTCGGCGGACTGCCGGCCGGAGACCGGGCAGCAGAGCTGCATGCCCTTCTTGCCGGAGGTCTTCGGATAGCTGGCGACGCCGTCGGCGGCGAGGCGTTCCCGGAGCAGCAGCGCCACCTGGCAGCACTCGACCAGTCCGGCCGGGGCGCCCGGGTCGAGGTCCATCACCATCAGGTCCGGGTGGGCGTCGACCTGCCACTGCGGGGTGTGCAGTTCCAGGGCGGCGAGGTTGGCCAACCAGACCAGGGTCGGCAGGTCGTCGCAGACGACGTAGTCGAGCATCTCCCGGCCCTTTGTCGAGCCGGGGGCGGGCAGGGTCTCCAGCCGTACCCAGTCCGGGGTGCCGGCCGGGGCGTTCTTCTCGAAGAAGGAGTTGCCGTCGACGCCGTTCGGGTAGCGGATCCGGGTCAGCGGCCGGTTGCGCAGGTGCGGCAGGAGGGCATTCGAGATCCGGGTGTAGTAGTCGATCACCTCACCCTTGGTGAACCCGGACGCCGGATAGAGCACCTTGTCCAGGTTGGACAGTTCGAGGCTGCGGCCCTCGACCTCGACCCGTACCCGCTGCTCACGCGCCATCGATGTCCGCCACAGTCTTGTCGGTGCGCAGCCGGCGGATCCGGGGGAACCGCAGCCGGCCGTCCGGCGTGCGCTGGCCGTACTTCACCTCCACCACGATCTGGGGGGTTACCCAGATCGCCCCCCGGGCATCCTCCCGGGGCACCGGGGTCACGAACGGCGAGCCGGCGGCGCGCAGCGGCTCCAGCACGGCGAGCAGTTCCCGCTCGGTCGCCGCGCCGATCCCGCCGCCGACCCGACCCCGGTAGACGAGCCCGCCGTCCGGCGCCGGCACCCCGACCAGCAGCCCACCGATCCGGCGTACGCCGGGCCGCCAACCGCCGACCACGAAGTCGTCGGTGACCTCCAGTTTCACCTTCACCCAGTCCGGCGACCGGAGCCCGGCCCGGTAGACCGCGTCGGCCCGTTTCGACACCACACCCTCCAGCCCGTGCTCGCCGGCCGCCTGGTAGGTGGCCCGGCCGTCCGGGAAGACCGGCGGCACCGCCCAGCGCGGACCGCCCAGGCCGAGCGCCTCCAGCGCCTCCCGGCGACGGCGGTAGGGCCACCCGGTCAGGTCCGTGCCGTCCCGCCGCAGCAGGTCGAAGACCATGTACGTCACCGGCAGGCTCGCCGCCAGCCGGGCGGCCCGGGCCGGTTCCCGGACGTGCATCCGCTCGGCGAGCGCGGTGAACGACGGCTGTCCCGACTCGGTCAGCACCACCACCTCGCCGTCGAGCACCGCATCGGCCAGCCCTCGTTCGGCGAGCTGCGCCCGCAGCCCGGCCAGCTCCGGATAGGCGGCGGTGATCTGCACCCCGGAGCGGGCGTAGAGCCGCAGCTCACCGCCGACGAAGTCGGCGATCGCCCGCACCCCGTCCCACTTGAACTCATGCACCCAGCCGGGGCCTGCGGGCAGCTCCCCGGTAACCGCGAGCATCGGCTTGACCGGGGTGCCGGGCACGATCCTCACTCTAGGTCCACGCCGAAACGCTCGCGCCCGGTTCGATCCGGTGCGATCCTGGATCGAACCGGTCGTCCGCACCGGCAACGGCGGGGGTACCGGCTGCTCGGGGGCACTTTCACTCGACGGGGTGAATATCCGCCCGGAGAGGGGAAGGTACGAGATCATGCGGGCTATCTGGCGCGGCGCCGTCTCGTTCGGGCTGGTCTCCATCGGCGTACGGGTCTACTCGGCGACCGAGGAGAAGGACATCCGGTTCCACCAGGTGCACCGCACCGACGGCGGCCGGATCCGTTACAAGCGGGTCTGCTCGATCGACGGCGAGGAGGTCAGCTACGACGACATCGCCAAGGGGTACGACATCGGCGGCGGCGAGATGGTCATCCTCACCGACGAAGACTTCGCCGACCTGCCGCTGAGCACCTCGCACGCGATCGACGTACTGGAGTTCGTCCCGGCCGAGCAGGTCGACCCGATCCTCTACAACAAGGCGTACTTCCTGGAGCCGGACGGCGCGGCGGCCAAGCCGTACGTGTTGCTCCGGGACGCGCTGACCGACTCGGAGCGGGTGGCCATCGTCAAGGTGGCGCTGCGGCAGCGGGAACAGCTCGCCACCCTGCGGGTCCGGGAGGGCGTGCTGCTGCTCAACACCATGCTCTGGCCGGACGAGATCCGCCGCCCCGACTTCGGCTTCCTCGACGAGGACATCAAGGTGCGCCCGCCGGAGCTGGCGATGGCGAGTTCGCTGATCGACTCGATGGCCGGCGAGTTCGAGCCGGACATCTTCACCGACGACTACCGGGCCGCCCTCCAGGAGGTGATCGACGCCAAGGTCGAGGGCCGGGAGGTGGTGCAGCCGGAGGAGGTCGAGGAGGCACCGGCGGCGGCGGTCGACCTGATGGCGGCGCTGCGCGCGTCGGTGGACCGGGCCCGGGCCGCCCGGGGCGAGGAGCCGGCCGGGGCCGGAGCCGGCCAGCCGACCCCGATCTCGTCGGCCAAATCCGCGAAGGCGGCGGCGAAGAAGGCCACCGGCGCGAAGAAGGCGGCCAAGAAGACCGCGGAGAAGTCCACCGGGGCGAAGAAGGCCGACGGGGGCAAGAAGGCCGCGACCAAGTCGGGCACGGCCAAGAAGGCCGCGCCGAAGAAGGCCCCCCGCAAGTCCGCCTGAGCCCCGCTACCGGACACCCCTTCCGGGCGTCGGTACCGGGGGCTCAGTACGCCGGCGGCACGCCGAACGGGTACGCCACCGGCGGCGCGCTGCCGTGTCGCTCGGCGCAGTAGGCGGCTCGGGGTCCCGGCCCGGACAGCGGCGGGACGTAGCTGGTCAGCGTGGCGAGGCCGGTGGCGATCGCCACCGCGCCGGACTCGATGTCGAGCTCGACCAGGGTCCGGGCGAAGGGGGTACGCGCATCGGCCAGCCGGACTGCGTTGCGCCACGCCTGCTCCCGCCAGCCGACCAGCAGCCCGAGGGCGGCGCTGGTGGGGATGCCGGTGTCGAAGCCGGCCCGGTCGAGCCGGGCGATCAGTTCGGCGAGCAGTGGGTCGATCACCGCGGCCAGGATGTCGTTGACCCTGTCGTGGTCGGGTTTGCGGCTGCTGCCGTCCGGTGCGATCAGCCCGACCCGTTCGAGCACGTACGGCAGGTCCCGGTTGATGTGCGCGTTCATCCCGAGCAGCAGGTCACCGGCGCCACTGAGCCGGCGGGACCGGGCCGCGTCCAGGGCGACCAGCCAGGCGCCCGGTACGGCGGAGCGCCGCCCGGCGGCCCAGTCGTCGTACGCCCGGTAGTAGTACTCGGCGAAGAGCGCGCCCTCCCGGTTGACCCAGGCGTTGTCGGCGAAGTATCCGTCCTGGTCCCGTCCCCACTTGAAGCCCTGGGTGGTGCGCAGGTAGGCGAGCGCGAAGGTGGCGTGGTGGTCGCAGGACGACCCGAGCACGGCGAACCGGTCCCGGAGTCGGGCGATCGTGTCGTCCACGCAGCCGGCGCCGCCGTCCGGGCAGGTGTCGGGGACATCGGCCCTCGCCGCCGCACCGGCCGCCGGCGACGATGCGGCGGCGACAGGCGGGGCGGGTGGTAGCGCCCCCGTCACGCCCAGCGTGGCCACCAGCAGAGCCCGCGTCACCGCCCGCCGTCCCATGTCCGCCCCCTCAGATGATGATCGGCATCAATTCCAGTCATCATTCCCAATCTGAGTGACCAGTCAGGAACATTGGTCTGATACCCGACTCGACCAGCGAAAAGAGCCGGACTGGCCGCTATCCTCGCGGCCAGTCCGACTCTGTCTCGTCGGCGGATCCCGCTCAGCGGTTGCCGAGCACCGCCGACAGCCGTGCCGGCGAGCACCGCCCTGACCGGCCGGGCCAATCACCACGATCGTTTCAATCCCGACCACGGCGGGCCGGCGCCGGGCGGCTGGGGCAGGATGGAGCCGTGGTGGATGCGGTGGTCTTCGACCTGGACGGCGTACTGGTGGACTCCGAACCGGTCTGGGAGCGGGTCCGGCGGCGCTACGTCGACACATCCGGCGGCCGGTGGCAGCCCGACACCCAGCGCCGGCTGATGGGGATGAGCACCGGCGAGTGGGCCCGCTACCTCGGCGAACTCGGCGTACCCGGCAGCCCGGAACAGATCGCGACCGACGTCATCGACGCGATGGCCCGGGAGTACCGGAGCCACCTGCCGGTCATCGACGGCGCACCCGAGGTGGTCCGCCGGCTCGCCCGGCACTGGCCGCTCGGGCTGGCCAGCTCGTCCCCACGGCGGCTGATCGACGTGGCGCTGACCGCGATGGGGCTGGCCGAGCAGTTCCGGGTGACGCTCTCCACCGAGGAGGTCGCCCGGGGCAAGCCGGCGCCGGACGCGTACCTCGCGGTCGCACAGCGCCTCGGCATGCCGGCCGATCGCTGCGTCGCCGTCGAGGACTCCAGCAACGGGGTACGCTCGGCCGCCGCCGCCGGCATGCGGGTGGTGGCGATCCCGCACGGGTCGTACCCGCTCGACCCGGACGCCGAACAGCTCGCCGCGGTGGTCCTGCCGCACGTCACCGACCTCACCGAGGACACGGTGCCGCCGACCCTGTCCGACACCGGACCCGACCGGACGGCGTAGCGCAGACACCTCGGCCCGGCCTCGACGGCGAGTCGCGCCAGCCACGACACCCGAGCGCCGAAGTGCCGGCCGCGGCGCCGGCTCCCCCTGCTGGCCCCGCTACCGCCGTTGTCAGCTTTCCGACCGGTCGGGCCGGTGAGCCAGGCCGCTCCGACGCACTGCCGCGCCGGGCGGGGGTGACCGGGGACGGACCGCCCGGCCGGTGAAACAGCGCCTGACAACGGGGTTTGTGCGGCGTACCGCCGGGTCTGCCGGGAGTGTGCCGTGCCCCCACTGCCACCAGGGAAAACGCGAGCAGAATCCGCGTACCACTCCGCTGCGTATCAGATCTGTTGCTCTAGGTGATTGTCTGCGTAACATGCCCGAGGAGCAGGGCCCCGACCGGCCGACCGGGTCCATCGGACGTGTGACAACCCCATCGATCAGTGAGAGCGGTCAACGGTATGCCAACTTTTCGATCGACGCTGCGCCGCGCGTTCCACCAGTCCGGTGCGCAGCACGTCCGCCGGGCCGCCCACCGGATCGCCCTCCGCACCCGGGCAGGTGCCTTCCGCAACGAGATCGGCGTCGTACTGCACGCCGATTACACCGACATCAGAGGCACCGAACTCGCCGTCTACAAGGGGAACCTCGACCGCAAGGCGGTCGCCGCCTGGCGGCGCCTGGTCTCCGAGACCCGTCCCACCGTCGCGATCGACGTCGGCGCGAACTACGGCGAGGTGGCCTTCTCGACCTGCTACTACGGGCTCCGGGAACTGCATCTCGTCGAACCGAACCCCGCCGTGCTGCCCTGGCTGCGCAAGACCATCGCGGCGGCCAGGGGCGACTATCCGGGTACCGTGCTGCACGCGGGCGCCGCCAGCGACCGGTCCAGCATCGCCCGGCTCTACCTGCACGAGCACACCGGCGTCGCGTCGCTGCGGGTACACAACGACCGGGGCGTCGAGGTGGAGTGCTTCCGGCTGGACGAGCGGATCCACCTCGGCGACGACGACTCACTGCTGTTCAAGATCGACGTCGAGGGTCACGAGCAGGCCGCGCTGGAGGGGATGGCCGGGCTGTTGCACCGCCGACGGGTCGCCGGCATCTGTGAGATCCTCCACGCCGACGACGACCTGCTGAAATACCTCTGCGCCAACTTCGCCGTCGCCCTGCAACAGGCCGGCCGGGAGCAGCCGGTGGACGAGTCCCAGTTGCGCGACACCGTCGCCCGGGCCAGGGAAACCGGCTGGGGCGACCTCAGCAAGGACGTGGTACTCCGCAGCCGCTGACCCCTGGACCGCACGGGTCGCGGCGGCGGCTACCCGGCGCAGACGAACTGGGGATCGGCCCAGACACCGACCGCGCCACCGGACGGACTGCTGGTCACCAGGTCGACGAAGCTGGCGCTGGCGATCGCCACGTCGATCTGCTCGGCGCTGTCCGCCCGGCTGCGTACGCCGGACTCGAAGACGGTCACGTCGTCCGCGCGTACCGCGAAGGCGACCTCGACGTCGTCGGCGCCGACGTCGATCACGGCCCGGAGCCGCTCGCAGCCGGCCGGCGGCTGCACCCGGACCCGGCTGGGCGCGGCGGTGAGCACCGCACGCGGATAGACCTGGCCGTGCACGGTGACCGACCCGGGCGCCGAGTCGGGCGGCGGGGCCGACGACGGCCACTCCGAACTCCCGTCCAGCAGCATCGGCAGGTCGGAGAGGTGGTAGGTGACCTCGGCCGGAGACGCCCCGACCTGACTGCGGGTCGTCACCCCGGGCCACAGGTTGAGCGCCATCACTCCCAGACCGACGGCGAGCACCGCGACGGTCGAGGCCATCGCCCGGTGCCAGCGCCGCGCCGCCCGGACCGACCCCGCCGGACGCGCGGGCGCCGGGCTCGGCCCGGACAGCGCTACCCCGACCGCTGCCGCGGGTATCCCGGCGGTGTCCCGGCCACCCGCGCCAGCACCCCGCCACCCGCTCCGATCGAGGCCGGCGGGCACGCTGGACGCGGTGGCCCGTCGGGGCGGGCTGACCCTGGCCGGGACCAGCGCCGGCCGGCGCCGAGCGGCCAGATCCTCGATCCAGCCGAACATTGCCACCGCCACGGCCACCAGCAGCCAGACGGCGGCCAGCCGGACGGTGACGGTCTGCACCCAGCCCGAGACGGCCAGCGGTGCGACCAGCACCCCGGCCAGTACGCCCAGCGGCAGATGCCACAGGTAGATGGTGACCGCCCGGGCGTTCAACAGCTCGACCAAGCGGTCCAGCAGGCGGATGCGGCCCAGCCAGTCGAGGCGCGGCCGGAACCGGAGCACCGCCGCGACGAACGCCATCGACCACAGCGTGTTGCCACCCGCGATCCGGTTCAGGTCGTAGCTGCCGGTCGACCAGGCAACCGCCAGTACCCAACCTGCCCCGGTGACCGCGAGCAGCCCGACGGCGAGTGCGTACCGCCGGGCGGGTATCCGGCGCAGCAGCCCGTCGTGGTGCGCGAAACCGAGCAGCCAGCAGGCCAGGTACGTGCCGACGTTGGTGGCCTGCTCGTTGAAGTACCCGCCGATGTTGACGATCTCAAGCCGGAAGGCGATCGGCAGCGCCACCGCCACCGCCAGGCTGTACCAGGGCCAGCGACGGAACGCCGCCAGCAGAGCCGGCGAGAGCAGTACCAGCCACAGATAGGTGACGATGTACCAGAGCACCACGTTGTAGGCCCAGGCCCACGACTGGCCGCCGACCGGCGGGGTACGGGCCGGGAAGATCCACCAGACCAGTTCGCCCCAGCCGAGTTGCGCGGCCGGTGCCGTACGCCAGCCGGTGACCAGCAGCAGCGTGACCGCCACCACCCCGAACCCCCACAGCGGGGGCAGCAACCGGCGCAGCCGTCGCCCGACCGCGCCTCGGCCGGTACGGTCCAGCGAGCCGGCCATCAACGAGCCGGCGAGCGCGAACATCAGCCCCATCGCCGGGAACAGCACGGTCAGCCAGACCCAGCCGAGCACGTGGTACGTCACCACCCGGACCAGCGCGGCCGCCCGCCACAGGTCCAGGTACCGGTCCCGACCACCGACACGAGCCCTCGACGATCCGCCACCCGGAAACGGTCCGCCCCCCGAAGACGAGCCGCCACCCGGGAACGGTCCGCCCCCCGAAGACGAGCCGGCACCCGAAGACGAGCCGGCACCCGAAGACGAGCCGCCGCCAGGACCGGCCGTCGGCGCCACCGCCGGACCTGCCGTCGGTACGAACGCAGCCGGCACCGCAGGCTCGGCTGAGGTTCCCATCGGCGTCTCCACGTCCCAGGTCGGCGGGCCGGCGCTCTCGACAGACGGACCCTTGCCCACCAGTCCTACCCGACAAACCTGAATGATTCCTGACCGGGCTCCCGCAGCGTGTTCCCGGCAACGAAAGCTCTGCGATCCACCCGTTCGGGCAGCAAGATGGTGATCAGACGTATCGCGTGCGGAACCCCGTCGGCCGGCAGGTCACCAACGCCGAGGATCGGCGGACCGGGGCGGCCGGGCCGGCGGATCGAGACGAGAGGTGGTCAGGCGTGGCAGCTCCGGAGAGGTCGACGATGAAGGCGGCCGTCTACCAGCGCACCGGCGATCCCTCCGTGCTCAAGGTGGTGGAGCGGCCGGTGCCGGAGCCGGGCCCGGGCGAGGTGCTGGTTCGGGTCGCCGTCTCGGGGGTCAATCCCACCGACTGGAAGTCGCGGCAGGGCGACGGCTCCGGCACGCCGCCCCGGCACGGCTGGCAGATTCCGAACCAGGACGGCGCCGGGATCGTCGAATCGGTCGGTACCGGTGTCGACGCGAAGTTGACCGGCGAGCGGGTCTGGATCTGGGAAGCGGCCTGGCAACGGCCGTGGGGCACGGCAGCGGAGTACACCGTGGTGCCGGTCCGCCAGGTGGTACGGCTCGGCTCGGCCCCGTTCGACCTCGGCGCGGCCCTCGGCATTCCGTTCATGACGGCGCACCGTTGCCTGACGGCCGGCGAGACGATGCCGGACCGGCTCGACGTCGGCGCGCTCACCGATCGCACCGTGCTGGTCCAGGGCGGGGCGGGCGCGGTCGGCAACGCCGCCATCCAGCTCGCCCGGTGGGCCGACGCCACCGTGATCGCCACGGTCAGCAGTGCCGAGAAGGCCCAGCTCGCGGTCGCGGCCGGCGCATCGCACGTGATCAACTACCGGGAAGAGGACGTGGTCGCCGAGGTCCGGAAGGTCGCGCCGAACGGGGTGGACGCGATCGTCGAGGTCGCCGCCGCCAGCAACGCCGAGATCGACTGCCAGGTGATCGGCGCCAACGGCGCGGTCGCGGTGTACGCCGACGACGGCGGCGACGCCCTCACCCTGCCGGTACGCCCGATGATGGTGCCGAACGTCCGCTGGCAGTTCGTACTGGTCTACACCCTGCCGGCGGTGGCCAAGGCGCAGGCCGTGACGGACGTCGCCGCCGCCGCGTCGTCCGGCGTACTCCGGATCGGCACCGAGGCGGGACTGCCGCTGCACTATTACCCGCTGGACGAGGTGGCCCGGGCGCACGCCGCCGTGCAGGACTCGGCGGTGGGCAAGGTGCTCGTGACGACCAGCGAGTCCTGACCGTCCCTGCCGCCGCCCACGGCACCCACACCGGCCGCCGCCACGGCACCGCCGGGGTCACCTACCGCACGGCCGAAGGTCACCTACCGCACGGCCGGAGTCCGCCTACCGCACCGCCGAGAGTCGCCTACCGCACGGCCGGGGTCCGCCTACCGCACGGCCGGGGTCCGCCTACCGCACCGCCGAGAGTCGCCCACGGCACCCGCCGAGGGTCGCCTACCGCCCGGCCGGGGTCCACCTACGGCACCCGCCGAGGGTCGCCTACGGCACCGCCGGGGTTGTCTACGGCATGAGGATGATCTTTCCGCGCAGCCGTCCCGCCTCCACCAGCCGGTGCGCGTGGGCCGCCTCCGCCAGCGGTAGCGAGGCCGCGACCCTGGTCCGCAGCCGCCCCGTCGCCACCTCGGTCATCAACTCCGCCAGCATCGGCGGGTCGAGCTGGACCAGGACCGTCTCCTGGCGTACCCCGCGCGGCGGATCCAGCGGCGGGACCGGCCGGGTCGTCACCAGCTTGCCGCCGTCGGCGACCGTGGCTGCGGCCGACGCGCCGACCGGCACCGCGTCCAAGACCGCCGGGACCGGTCCAAGCTGGGACAGATCGGCCGAACGGGGCACCACCTCGGCGACGCCGAGACCGCGTACCCACTCCTCGTCGTCGGAACTGGCCACCGCGAGCACCCGGTGGCCGGCCCGGACCGCCAACTGTGCGGCGAACCCGCCAACCCCGCCGCTGGCGCCGGTGACCAGAATCGTCGACCCGGAGGCCGGTACCGCCGATCCGGATGCTGGCGACAGCATCTCCAGTGCCTGCCGGGCGGTCAGCGCGTTCAACCCCACGGTCGCCGCCTCCGCCGCGTCCAACTCGTCCGGTACGGCGACCAGCCAGTCCCGCTTGGCGACCAGGAACTCGGCGTACGCCCCGACGGCGCCCCGGGTGAGATACCACGGCACCATGCCGGCGACCTGGCTGCCGGGACGATGTTCGGTGACCCCGTCCCCGACCGCCACCACGTCACCGGCGAAGTCCCAGCCGAGCAGGAACGGTGGCTCGACCGGGCCGCCGGGGATCCGCCCGACCCGGGCGGCCAGATCGGCGGGGTGCACCGCCGCCGCGCGCACCCGGACGAGGATCTCGCCGGGGCCGGCGACCGGGTCCGGTCGCTCGACCACCCGCAGCACACCGGGACCGCCCAGTGCCGTCACCGCCACCGCTCGCATCGCCAGCCCCTTCCACGTGGCCAACATCCTTCCCGCCACGACATCCCGTTGGCAACGGCTCAGATCCGTTGGACCGTGGGCTTCCGCTGCCCCTCTGGGGGCAGCAACAGCACACGATCCGCCGGGACCCACCCGGGTTGTCCACAGGGGGCGGGGTGGGGGTGGAGAGCGGGGGGTTGGGGCGGGATAGTCGGCGGATGGCGGGCTGGGCCAGCTTCCTGAACCGCGTCGTCGTGCAGGAACGCCGGCGGGTCCCCCGCCGCCACCGGCCGAAGCGGGAGGTCCGTGATGCGGCGGGGCAGCGGGGGGGCGTGCTGACGGGCGGCGGGCGAGCGTGCTCGGGCGGGGCAGCGTGCTGACAGGCGGCGGGGCGACGTGCTGACGGGCGGGGCAGCGTGGTGACAGGCGGCGGGGCGACGTGGTGACGGGCGGGGCGAAACGGCGCCCGGGGCTGCGGCGCGAGACAGTGCCCGGGCTGCGCCCGCCGCCGCCACCGGACGCGGACGAGCTGACGTACCTGCGCTGGCTGCAGGACGACGTACTGAGCCGGCGGCAGGCGCTGCGGCAGCTGTCGGCCAAGGCACTGCGCCATCGGCTGACGACCGGCCGGTGGCAGATCATGTCCCCGGGCGTCTACCTCGCACACGACGGCCCGGTGACCCGCGAGCAGCGGCGCTGGGCGGCGGTACTGGCAGCGGGCGCCGGACGACGAGCCGTGCTGGCCGGACTCTCCGCGCTGGAGGTACTCGGGATGCGCGGCTACCACAGCGCGACGCTGCACGTCCTGATCCCCGCACATCGGCAGGACCGCGATCCTCCACCGGGCGTCGTGGTGCACCGTACCCGACATCTGAGCGCCGCCGACGTCCACCGGTTGGGCCAGCCGCCGTGCACGATGCCGGCCCGGTCGCTGCTCGACGCGGCGCAGTGGGCCGCGGACGACGAGCGGGCCCGGGCCATCATCGCCGCCGGTTTCCAGCAGCGGCTGGTCGACGGTCCGGAACTGGACCGCGCCCTGGCCCGGCTACCCCGGCTGCGTCGACGCGGTCTGATCGTGGCGGCGGCCGCCGACGCGCGCGCCGGGGCCGAGTCCGTCGCCGAGTCGGACCTGCTCCGACTCTGCCGGCGGGAGGGCCTGCCGACGCCCAGCCGGCAGGTACGGCGTACCGACTCGCGGGGGCGGCGCCGCTATCTCGACGTCTACTTCGAAGAGTGGAAGGTGATGGTCGAGATCGACGGGGCACAGCATCTGGAGGTACGCCACTGGTGGGCGGACATGCGCCGGCAGAACGACCTGTGGATCAGTGGCATCCGGATACTCCGCTTCCCCGCCTGGCTGGTACGGGACCGCCCGGCCGAGGTGGCCGGACAACTCCGCGCGGCGCTGCTGGCCGCCGGCTGGCGCCCGTGAGAACCGCCGCCGCCGAAGCGTGTCCTTCTGCTGCCTCTGGAGGGGCAGCGGAAGAACACGCACCGGGTGGGTGGGGGGACGCGTGCCGGGTGGGCGGGAGGATACGTAGCGGGTGGGTGGGGGTACGCGTGCCGGTCAGGTCGGCAGCTCGATCACGTCCAGGGCACCGGCGGCGTGGTCGGCGCGGATCCGCTTCTTGTCGAACTTGCCCACCGAGGTCTTCGGTACGGCGTCGACGAACGCCCACCGCTCGGGCAACTGCCACCCGGCCACCCGGTCGGCGAGGAAGTCCCGCAGCTCCTCGGCGCCCACCTCGGCGCCCTCCCGCCGTACCACCGTCGCCAGTGGACGCTCGTCCCAGCGCGGGTCCGGTACGCCGACCACGCACGCCTCCTGCACCGCCGGATGCGCCATCAGCGCGTTCTCCAGCTCGACCGACGAGATCCACTCACCACCGGACTTGATCACGTCCTTGGCCCGGTCGGTGAGGGTGATGAAGCCGTCCGCCGAGAGAGTGCCGACGTCACCGGTACGCAGCCAGCCGTCCCGGAACCTCTCCGGGTCGGGTGCGTCGTCGCCGACGTACCGGCCGGTCACCCACGGGCCGCGGACCTCCAACTCGCCGACGGACGTGCCGTCGGCGGGCATCCGCGCGCCGCCCGGGCCGACGATCCGGGCGGCGACCCCGGCCGGCACCCGCCCCTGGGTGTAGCGGTAGCGCCAGGCCTCGTCCCCGGTCGCCCCGGCCGGTGTCCGGGCCACCGAGCCGAGCGGTGACATCTCGGTCATCCCCCAGGCGTGGATGACGTCGATCCGATGCCGCTCGGCGAAGGCGTGCATCAGCGCGGGCGGGCAGGCCGAGCCGCCGACGATCACCTCGGTCAGCGAGGAGGTGTCGACCTCGTTGGCGTCCAGGTAGTTGAGCAGGTCGGTCCAGATCGTCGGCACCGCACCGGCCAGGGTCGGTCGCTCGGCGGCGATCATCGCGGCGATCGGCGCACCCTGGAGGTACCGGTCCGGCATCACCAGGGACGCCCCGGAGAGGAAGGCTGCGTACGGGATGCCCCACGACATCGCGTGGAACATCGGCACGATGGCGAGTTCCCGGGTGGTCGGGCCGAGCCCGAACGACTCCGGCAGGCAGATCTGCACCGAGTGCAGCCAGATCGACCGGTGCGAGTAGGCGACACCCTTCGGGTTGCCGGTGGTGCCGGAGGTGTAGCAGAGGGCGGCGGCATCGCGCTCGTCCAGCTCGGGCCAGTCGTACCGGTCCGGCCGGTTCCGCAGCAGGTCGTCCCACCGGTGTACGGCGATCCGCCCGCCCCCGGCTGCCGACAGCGCCGCCGGGTCACCGCCACCGACCACCACCACGTGCTGCACAGTGGACATTTTCGGCAGCGCCTTGGCCAGCAACGGGATCAGCGTCGAGTCGACCAGCACCACCCGGTCCTCGGCGTGGTTGGCGATGTAGGCGACCTGCTCGGGAAGGAGACGGATGTTGAGTGTGTGCAGCACCGCACCCATGCTCGGCACCGCGAAGTACGCGACCAGATGCTCGGCGTTGTTCCACATGAAGGTCGCCACCCGCTGGTCACCGGTGATCCCGAGGTCGTCGCGGAGCGCGTGCGCGAGCCGGGCGGCGGTCGCACCAACCTCGGCGTACGTCATCCGACGGGAGCCGTCGCCCAGCCAGGTGGCCACCTCGGCGGTGCCGTGCACGGTGCTGCCGTGTTCAAGGATGCGGGAAACCAGCAGGGGCGCGTCCATCATCGTGCTACGCATGGACCACAACCTAGTGTCGCAGCTCACACCTGACCACCCGGAAGGCAGCCCGATGAGCAGCAGTATCCCGTGGGCCGATTCGTACCTCGGTCAGCTTCGCTCCCTCGCCGGTGACCGTACGCTGCTGTTCGTCGGCGCCCGGGGCGTGGTACGCGACGAGGCCAACCGGGTGCTGCTGATCGAGCGCTCCGACAACGGTTACTGGGCGCTGCCCGCCGGCGCGTTGGAACTCGGCGAGTCGATCGCCGAGTGTGCGGTCCGCGAGGTCTGGGAGGAGACCGGCCTGACCGCCACCGAGGTCACCCCGTTCGCCATGTACACCGGCCCGGACCGCACCTTCACCAACATGTACGGCCACACGTACCAGCTCTTCGTCGTCGCCTTCCGGGTCGACGCCTGGTCCGGCGTACCGCTCACCAGCACCGACGAGACCACCGACGCCGGCTTCTTCGCGCCCCGGGCGCTGCCCGCGCCGGTCTCCGGCACCGTGCCGGAGACCCTGGACGACCTCGCCGTGTTCGAGCAGACCGGCCAGGTCGTCTTGAAATAGGTCATCCTGAAATAGGAAGGGTGCGACGGGAGCGCAGTCAATTCTCCGATCAGGAAGGCCTCAGATCATCGTCTGGGCGTTCGCCTCCATCTCGGTGGCCGCGTCGCCCTTCCGGTCCCGGGAGAGCCGCTCGCCGGAGGTGGCCGGCGGGGCGCCGCGCAGCTCGTGGTTCGGCATCGCCAGGGTGACGGCCACGGCCAGGAGCGCGACCAGCCCGGCGACCAGGAAGACGGTGTCCAGCGCGTCGACGAACGACTCCTGCACGGCCGCCCGGATCGGCTCCGGCAGCGCCAGGATCCGGGACGGCTCGTTGACCGAGAATTCCGTGCTGGCGCCGGCGAACTGGGCCCGTTGCTCGGGCGGGAGCTGGGCGAACGCGCCGGGCAGCCGGTCGGCCAGCCCGGTGGAGAGGCCGGCGGAGAGCACCGCGCCGAGGATCGCCACCCCGAACGAGCCGCCCAGCGACCGGAAGAAGGTGGCGGCCGAGGTGGCGGCGCCGAGGTCGCGCATCTGGACCGCGTTCTGCACGGCGAGGACCAGCGACTGCATGCAGAGGCCCAGCCCGACGCCGATGACCACCATGTAGGCGAAGGCGTTCCAGAGCGAGGTGTCGACCTGCAACTGCGTGAAGAGCAGCATGCCGGCTACCAGCACGACCGCCCCGGCCACCGGAAACCATTTGTACCGGCCGATCTGGCTCATCGCCCGCCCGGAGAGTACCGAGGTGACGATGACACCGACCATCATCGGCAGCATCAGCAGGCCACTGTCGGTCGGCGACGCACCCTTGACGATCTGGAGATAGAGCGGGATGAAGATGATCGATCCGAACATCACCAGCCCGAGGATGAAGCCGGCGGCGTTGGCCAGCGCGAAGGTGGACCGGCGGAACAGTTTCAGCGGCAGGATCGGCTCGGCCACCCGGGCCTCCTGGACGAGGAAGAGTACGCCGAGCACCGCTCCGGCCGTGAAGAGTCCGATGATCATTCCGGAGCCCCAGGCGTACTCGTTGCCGCCCCAGCTCAGCGCGAGCAGCAGCGCACTCACCCCGGCCACCAGCAGGCCGGCGCCGAGCCAGTCGATGGCGTGCTGCCGGCGCTCGAACGGGACCAGCCGCATCACGTGATAGCAGACGACGATGGCCACCACCGCCAGCGGCACGTTCAGGAAGAAGATCCAGCGCCAGTCGTGCTCGGCGAAGTAGCCGCCGACCAGCGGACCGGCCACCGAGGAGACCCCGAACACCGCGCCGAACAGCCCCTGGTAGCGGCCACGCTCCCGAGGCGTCACCACGTCGGAGATGATCGTGAAGGCGAGGGTCATCAGACCGCCCGCGCCGAGGCCCTGCACCCCCCGGGTGATGATGAGCTGGGTCATGTCCTGCGCGAAGCCGGCGGCCAGCGAGCCGACCAGGAACGTCCCGATGGCGAAGAGGAAGACCGGGCGGCGGCCGAGGAGATCGGCCATCTTGCCGTACAGCGGGGTCGAGGCGGTCGACGCCAGCAGGTACGCGGTGACCACCCACGAGTAGTGGTTGATCCCGCCGAGTTCGCCGACGATGGTCGGCAGCGCCGTACCGACAATGGTCTGATCCAGCGCGGCCAGCAGCATGCCGGTCATCAGGCCGCCCATCAGGAGCAGGATCTGGCGGCGTGTCAGGGCCGGCCGCGTGTCCTCAGCAGCGGTGGTCATAGTGCCTTCTCCCCCTGATGACACAGAAGATGCCTGCCTGGACACGCGCGAGCGGCTCGACCGCACCGCCGGTCCCGGGGCGCGGCCCGTGGGACGCCGGTCCCGGACTCGGCTCGTGACACCGGTCCCGGACTCGGCTCACCGCCGGGCCGGGACCGGTGATGGTGCCGCAGGGGTCGGTCAGAGTGTCAGTGCCGGCCCTCGGCGAGTTCCTCCACGAGCTTGGCGCAGAACGCCGGCAGGTCGTCCGGCTTGCGGCTGGTCACCAGGCCGTTGTCGACATGGCACTCCTCGTCGACCCAGTGCGCGCCCGCGTTCGACAGGTCGGTGCGCAGGCTGGGCCAGGAGGTGAGGGTACGGCCCTTGACCACGTCGGCGTCGATCATCGTCCACGGCGCGTGGCAGATCGCCCCGACCGGCTTGCCGGCGTCGAAGAACGCCCGGACGAATCGGACCGCGTCCGGGTTCGTCCGCAGGGCGTCCGGGTTGGCCACCCCACCGGGCAGCACCAGGCCGTCGTAGGCCGCCGGGTCCGCCTCGGCCACGGTCGCGTCGACGTCGTACGTCCCGGACTTGTCCAGGTGGTTGAAGGCCTGGATCCGGCCGCCCTTGAGGGAGACCAGTTCGACCCGGCCGCCGGCCGCCTCGACCGCCTCCCGGGGGCGGGTGTACTCGACCTCCTCCACACCGTCCGTGGCCAGGAAAGCGATGCGCTTGCCCTGCAAGGTCGCGGTCATCTCGGTTCTCCTTTCCAGGGGGAAACGGGGGTTAATGTTCCGACGAACCGTTTGGTCGCATCCCGTGGAAAAGACGTTCCCGGTACGCCCGGTGCCAAACCCGCCGTACGGCCACCGCCGCACCCCCGGCGGGGTACCCGGGACCAGGTTTGCCCGGCCGGGCACCGGGGACCCGCAGCAACATGGCGACAGACGCAGCGGAACAGCGCCGGTTGGCCTCGGTGGTGGAGAGCTGGCTCGGCAGGGGCGTACTGGTGGTCGGCGACGCCATGCTGGACGAGTGGCGGTTCGCCGAGTCGGACCGGCTCTGCCGGGAGGCGCCGGCACCGGTGTTGACCCTGCGCCGCCGGCTGACCGCGGCCGGCGGCGCGGCGAACACCGCCGTCAACCTCACCGCCCTGGGCGGCCTGGCGGCGCTGGTCGCCCCGGTCGGCGCGGACGTGGCCGGTGACGAACTGCACGACTGCCTGGACCGGGCCGGCGTCTGGGACCGGACCATCAGCCAGCCCGGCCGGCCGACCCCGGTGAAGCGGAGACTGCTCGCCGCCGACCAGATCCTGCTCCGGGAGGACGAGGGCGACGCCGACGAGACGCTGCCCGAGGAGGGCGTACAGCGGATGCTCAACGCGCTCGCCCGGGCGACCGAGGAACTGCGGGCGGACCGGGACGGCCAGCCGCCGACCCTGGTGGTCTGCGACTACGGCCTGGGTGCCCTGCCCGAGGCGGTACGAAGCTGGCTGGTCCGGCACCGCGACTCCTTCGCCACCGTCGCCCTGGACGCGCACGATCTGGCCTACTGGCGCGGGCTCGCCCCGACCGTGGTGACCCCGAGCTTCGCCGAGGCGACCCGGCTGCTCAACGACGCGGTCACCGCCGGCCCGGCCAGCTCTTCGGCGGTCGCCGGCATCCGGGTCAGCGTCGCCGAGGATGGCACGACAGCCGTCACCGGCGGGCCCGTCCCGGCCGCCGCTGCCGCTGGTGCCGAGGAGGGTGGCCGGGACGGTGACGGCTCCGCCGCGCCGGACGGTACGCCCCCGGGTGGCGGCGACGGTGCCGGTCCGGTCGGCGGGGACGGCCTCACGGTCACCAGTGACGAGATCGGGGTCTCGGGTGACGACATCGTGGTGGCCGGTGACGAGACGTCGAGTGCCACCGCCGGGCGTCCCGTCGCGGCCGGCGGCGTCAGCCGGGCGCTGGTCGCCCAGGCCCGCCTCGCCGAGCTGCGGGAACGCACCGGTGCGGACGTGGTGGCGGTGACGTTGGACGCCGAGGGTGCCGTGGTGGGCGGGGCCGACGGGCGGTCCCGGCGCAGCCACGCGACTCCGGTACCGGCGAGTTACGCCGTCGGTGCCGGTGACGCGTACCTGGCCGCGATGACGCTGGCGCTGGCCGCGGGCGCGCCGCTGCCGACCGCCGCCCAGTTGGCCCAGCTCGCCGCGACCACCACCGTCTCGGACACCGGCACCTGTGTCTGCCTGCGGGAGGACCTGATCGCCGCGCTGGGCTCGGTCGACGAGGCCCCGGCCCGGATCGTGCTCGACCGGGACGCGCTGGTCGAACTCGTCGAGCGGCACCGGGCCGAGGGGCGGACCGTCGTCTTCACCAACGGTTGCTTCGACGTACTGCACCGGGGGCACGTACGCTACCTCGACCAGGCACGCGACCTCGGCGACCTGCTGGTGGTGGCGGTCAACTCCGACGAGAGCGTACGACGGATCAAGGGCACGGACCGGCCGGTGAACCCGGTCGAGGACCGGGTGGCGGTGCTCGCCGCACTCTCCTGTGTGGACCACGTGGTGGTCTTCGAGGAGGACTCGCCCACCGCGCTGATCGAGGCGATCCGCCCCGACGTCTACGTCAAGGGCGGCGACTACCCGCCGGACATGGTCCCGGAGGCACCCCTGGTACGCCGGCTCGGCGGTGAGGTCCGCACCCTCGGCTACGTACCGGACCGGTCCACCTCGGCGGTGATCGAGCGGATCCGCTCGCACGGCGACGCGGCCCGTGGGGCGGTGCGCACCAGCACGCTGCGTCGGCGCGGAACGGCGCAGACGGCCGGATCGCCGCAGACGGGCGGGACGACGCGGACGGCTGGGACGGCGGCCGGATCGCCCCAGACGGGTGGGACGGCGGAGACGGCCGGATCGGTGCAGACGGCCGGATCGGTGCAGACGGCCGGATCGCCGCAGACGGGCGGGACGGCGGCCGCGTCGAGTCGCCGGGCGTGAACGCCGGTTCACACTCCGATCGGGCCGGTGCGGGGGTCAGGACGGTCACCCGGCCGCTCGACCCGGGCAGTGCGGCCCAGTTCCGTACGCCCCGGCTGCTGGACGTGCTGGTGCCGACCCGGAACCGACCCGCCGAACTCGCGGTCACCCTGGCCGGGCTGGCCGCACAGCGCCCCGCCGAGGTCGACGGGCAGGCCACCGACCGGACCGGCTCGGACGGCTTCGGGGTGGTGGTCAGCGACCAGTCCGACGGAGAGCCGGGCTGGGCCGAACCGGCGGCTGCGGCGATGGTCCGGGTACTCCGGCACCGGGGACACCCGGTGCTGCTCACCCGGCGGCTGCCCCGGCGGGGCCTGGCCGAGCACCGCGCCTATCTGCTGGACGCCTCGGCGGCCCGGTACGTCCTCTTCCTCGACGACGACGTCTGGCTCGAACCCGGCACCGTCGACCGGCTGGTCACCGCGATCCGGGAACTCGACTGCGGCTTCGTCGGCAACGCGGTGCACGGACTGTCCTACCTGGGCGACGTCCGGCCGGAGACCCACCGGCACTACGTGGAGTGGGACGGCCGGCCGGAGCCGGAGCGCCTCCGCCCCGGCGCGCCGGAGTGGGACCGGGCGCAGATCCACTCGGCGGCGAACCTGCTGCACGTGACGGAGGCCCGCCGGCTGCCGGCCGGACAGTGGCGGGCATACAAGGTCTCCTGGATCGGCGGCTGTGTCCTCTACGACCGGTCCCGGCTGCGCGCGGCGGGCGGCTTCGACTTCTGGCCCCGGCTCGACCCGGGGCACCAGGGCGAGGACGTGGCCGCCCAACTCGCCGTGCTGGCCCGGTACGCCGGAGCCGGCGTGCTGCCCAGCGGGGCGTACCACCTGGAGGCGCCGACCACGGTGACCGAGCGGACCATGGAGGCCTGGGAGGTCACCGTCGGGTCAGATCGGCCACCGCCGCCAGCACCTCCACCACCGGTACGTCGGTGACGAACGAGACCTGGTGCGGGCAGGCCGGGCCGCCGCCCCGGGCCGGATAGATCTCCCGGCTGCAGTCCTGGCCGCAGGTCGGGCAGTTGAGGGTCCACGAGGCGATCGGCCGGTGCCGGGCGCGCAGCGGCACCGCGCAGTTGATCATGTTGCCGACCCAGAAGATGCCGACCGTCGGGATGTCCAGCGCGGCGGCGACGTGCACCGGCCCGGTGTCGTTGGAGACCACCACCTCGCAGCCGGCGTAGCAGCCGATCAGGCCGCCGAGCGACAGTTCGCCGACCACCGAGCGGACCGGCCGGCGGGCCGCCGCCACCACCTCCCCGGCGAGTTCCCGCTCGCCCGGGGTGCCGGTCACCAGCACCTCGTAACCGTCGTCGACGAGGTGGTCGGCGACCTCGGCGAAGCGCTCCGGCGGCCACCGGCGGCGCGGGTCGCTGGCACCGGGATGCAGGGCGATCCGGGGGCCCGCCGGCTCGCCGAGCACCGTACGCGCCTCGGCCAGGTCCGCCTCGGTGGCGACCAGCCGGGGCAACAGGCCGGTAGGGCTGGCGCCGACCAGGCCGGCGACCTCCAGGTATCGGACCACCTCCGGCTGGTAGTAGACGTACCGGAGCCACCGGTCCAGCGGCGGCGCGTCCTCGGTACGCAGCCCGGCGGTCACCCGGGCACCGAGCCCGGCGACCAACGGGTTGGAGTTGGCCCCGCCACCGTGCATCTGGAGCGCGAGATCGAACCGCTCCCGGCGGGCCGCGGCGAGGAACTCGGGCATCGACTCGGCCGACGGCTCCGGTTCACCCGGCCCGGCCACCCGGATCCCGTGCGCGGGCGGTACCACCAGTACCCGGTCGACCGGGCCGGGACGGTCCCGGAGCAGACGCTCGTGCCAGGGCGCGCCGATCAGCACCAGCTCGGCGTCCGGATAGCCGGCCCGCAACGCGTCGAGCGCCGGCAGCGCGAAGATGAAGTCACCGAGCGCGTTGGCCCGGAGTACGGCGATCCGCTCGACGTCACCGACGAGGTCCCCCACCTTGCCGATCATCGGGTACGGGTCCGCCGCCCGCTCAACCCGTGAAGCCGGACGTCGGGGTGCCGGCGGCGGTGTCCGGCCGGTGCAGTTCCCGGTCGGCGGCCGGGTCCACGGTGCCGGGCGGGACGCCGGCTCCGGCGGTACCCCCGGCGCGCTGGCCCGGGTCGTGGCGTCGGCTGCCGATGGTGATGGTCCGGCGACCCGGCCGGGGTGCCCTCGGCAGCGTGACCGTGAGCAGCCCGTGATCCATCACGGCGTCGATCCGGTCCGGGTCGACCGGCGCCGGTAGGTGCACCCGGTGCTCGAAGGCGCGGGTCTGCGACGCGCTGCCGACCATCCCGTGGTCCGCGTTGACCTCGGCCTCGGAGCGGGCCCGGATGCACAGCTCGCGGTCGTCCAGCTCCAGGGCCACCTCCTCCGGCGCCACCCCGGGCAGCCGGGCCTGCACCGTCCAGCCGTCGTCGACCGGCCTCAGCTCGACGTCGGGTTGCCCGCCCCGTCCGCCGACCAGCCGGCCGAGTTCCGCGCGGAGCGTCTGCAACTCGCCGATCGGATCCCAGCCCCGGTCCCCGGTGCCACGTCCTGGCTCAGTCATGCCGCCGCCTTCCCTCCCATCGTCGTCCGGGCCTTCCCGCCCGGTTCGGCACTCCTCGGGCCGGCCCGCTTCGCCCAGCTCAACGCTCCTCGGGCCGGTCCGCGGCCGCGGCGGCGGTGGCCCGGGGGCGCAGCGAACTCGGCGCGTTCAGGTCCGCATCCGGATCCACCCCGACGCCGAGCCGGTCCACCAGCTCGCCACCGAGCCAGGCGCCGAGCCCGGCGGCGGCGACCGCCACCACCTCGATCGCGACCAGGGCGCCGCCGGCCGCCCGGGTGTCCGCGGCCAACCGCACCGCCCAGACGGCGGCGAAGAGCAGCACCACGGCCAGGTTGGTCGAGGCGTGCGCCACCCCCACCCGCTTGGCCCGGGTCCCGGACGGTATGGCCAGCAGGTCCACCGCGCCGGCCATCGCCGCCAGTAACCCGCCGATCAGGCCGACCAGAATGTTCCAGTACGCCACCTCGCCGAGGAAGGCAGGGCCGCCGGCCACGTCGATGATGTCGAAGATCGTGGCGGACACGAACAGGGCGATCGGGAACATCACCAGCATCGGATGGACCGGGTGCCCGAGCACCTTGATTCGGCTCTCCATCATCGTCGCCTCCCAGGCTCAGCGAATGCCGGCGCCGCGGTCGCTGTAACCGACGCCGTACCCGAATTGTCCGCCCGCAAACCTTCCGTGCCTGGCTCATCCGCTATTTCGGTGCTGAATGCCGCTGCGTGCGGTAGGCAACCGCCATCGCGCACCCCGAGGGGATCGAGCCAAGCTGCCGAAGACCGTCAGCGGCGGGCCACCACGGGTTGGGCCAGGACCCGCCGGCCCAGCGGCTCCGACCCGGTGGCCAGGCAGGTGAGCAGGCAGCGTGCGGCGACGTTGACGTAGTTGCCGTAGCGGACGAAGCCGACAAGCTGGTCGACGGTCATCCAGCAGAAGTCATCCGGTACGTCCAGGTCGAAGTCCTCACCCAGGTCCACCACGATGTACCGGCTCTCCGCGTGGAAGAACCGCCCACCCTCCTCCGAGTGCACCACGTCCACCAGTCGCCGGGACGGCGGCGCGTCGAGGATCTCGGTCAGATAGCGCGGCCAGCGCTCGGCGGGCAGCCCGGCGTAGTTGGCGGGGATGCAGGACACGGTGGGCGCCATCTCGATCACGTCGTGCGTGCCGGCCTCGGTACGCGCGTGCACCAGCACGTGGAACGTCTCCCCGACGTGCCGGCCGAGGAACCCGACGACGCCGCGGCCGCAGGGCTCGATCATCGGCTGCGACCAGCGGCTCACCTCGCGGTTGCTCGCCTGCACGTCCACGCCCATCACCGAGAAGTGCCGGCCCTCCTCGTGCACGACCCGGCCGTCGACGCGCCGCCACCGGGCCACCCGGGACAGCGGCAGCAGGTTCCGGCCCAGGTGGTACCGGGCTCGTGCCTCGGTGAACCAGCTCAGCAGGTGCTCGTGGGAGTGCAGGGGGCGAACCGTGCTGTCGGGCCGGGCTCCCTCCTCGTGAAACAGGAATGGCGCACCCGACAGCACGGTGCGCGCGTCCATGTTGATGAGGTTGGGTGCCTTCAGCAACTCCGCGATCTGCTCAAGGCTGAGCCAGCAGAAGTCCTCACGGGCGGGCACCGGCCCGTCGACCTCGACGATCATGTTGCGGTTCCGCTTGTCCAGGAACCAGGTGCCCTGCTCGGACTGCAACGCGTCGAACACCGCCCGGCCGGGCCGGGGCGCGACGAAGTACTCCAGGTAGGGAACGCTGTCGCCCCGGTGAACCCTGGTGTAGTTGCTGCGCGTCGCCTGGATCGTCGGCGACAACTGGACCAGGTTGATGTTGCCCGGCTCCATCTTGGCCTGCATCAGGCAGTAGACGGTGTCGCCGACCAGCCGGACGAGGAGACCGAGGATGCCGATCTCGGGCTGGAGGATGATGGGTTGCGACCAGGACGACGTCTCCCGGTGGTCGGTGGTAACCGCGAGCCCCTGCACGGAGAAGAACTTTCCGCTCCGGTGAGCGATGTTCCCGGTCGCCGGGTCCGTCTGCCATCCGTCCAGCCCATCCAGTGGCGCCCGGGTCACCTGGTACGCGTTGCGTCGGCTCCGCTCGGCGAACCAGGCGTGGAATTCTGACAGGTCGTGGATCACGAACTACCTCCGGAGGACGGACACGCAGTGGGCCAGCGGACCGGTGGAGAGGGCGGCTGTCACGGGCGGCGCGCGGCCGACGACCTCCCTCGATGGTGGTTCGTCCGTCAGCGGACGACGGCCGGCGTGTGCCGGTAGGCGAACTCGGCGATGGACCCGGCGATGTAATCGATCATCTCGTCGGTCAGCCCGGGGTAGACCCCGACCCAGAAGGTGTCCTCGGTGACGACGTCGGTGTTGGTCAGCTCGCCGGAGACGCGGTGCGGGCGGTCCACGTAGGCCGGATGCCGGGTCAGGTTGCCGCCGAACAGCCGGCGGGTGGCGATCCGCCGCGACTCGAGGAACGCGACCATGTCCCGCCGGGTGTAGCAGGCGTCGGGTCGTACCGTGAGAACGAAGCCGAACCAGCTCGGATCGGCGTTCTGCGTCGGCTGCGGCAGCAGCAGCCCGGGCACGCCGTCGAGGGCCTCACGCATCCGGCGCCAGTTGCGGCGGCGAGCCTCGACGAACTCGTCGATCCGGCGAAGCTGCGCCAACCCGAGGGCGGCCTGTAGGTCGGTCGACTTCAGGTTGTACCCGACGTGGGAGAAGACGTACTTGTGGTCGTACCCGTTCGGCAGCGTGCCGAACTGCTGGTCGAAGCGTTTGCGGCAGCGGTCGTCCTCACCCGGGTCGCACCAGCAGTCCCGGCCCCAGTCCCGCATCGACTCGGCGAGCCGGGCGAGCACGAGGTTGTTCGTCAGGACGCAGCCGCCCTCGCCGGTCGTGATGTGGTGCGCCGGGTAGAAACTGACGGTGGCGAAGTCGCCGAACGTGCCGGTGAGCTGGCCCTCGTAGGTGGAGCCAACCGCGTCGCAGTTGTCCTCGATGAGGAACAGCCCGTGCTCCTCGGCCAACGCGGCCACCTCACGCACGGCGAACGGGTTACCGAGCGCGTGGGCCATCATCACCGCCCGGGTCTTCGGCCCGATGGCCGCCGCCACCCGCTCGGCCGTGGCGTTGTAGGTGCCCAGCTCGATGTCGACGAAGACCGGTACCAGTCCGTTCTGCGCGATCGGGTTCACCGTTGTCGGGAACCCGGCCGCGACCGTGATGACCTCGTCGCCGGGGCGTAGACGATACTCCTCAAGCTGCGGCGAGGTCAGGGTGCTCAGCGCGACCAGGTTCGCCGACGAGCCCGAGTTGGTCAACAGCGCCTTGCGGAGCCCGAAGTACCGGGACAACTCCCGCTCGAACCGCCGCGAGTGCGGCCCCGCCGCGATGCGCAGGTCCAGCGCCGCCTCGACGAGCGCGACCCGGTCGTTCTCGTCCAGCACCGCTCCGGAGGTCAGCAGCGGTGTCACACCCGGGACGAACTCTCCGGGCGGGGACTCACGGTGGTACCGACCCACCAGGTCCAGGATCTGTTTCTTGACTGTTGTCACCGGATCGCCCTTCCGCAACGGGATGCTCTGCCCTCGTCCGCCAGCGCACGGACTCTGTCGATCAACCTCGCCTGCTCGACCGTCACCTCGATGTCCGGTGCGGGGCCGCCGCGGACCGCGGCGACGAACGCCTCGATGGCGCGGGAGTACTGGTCGTCGGGGGGCAGCGTCCGCTCCTCCGCGCCGTCCCCGGTGACCAACCGCAGCACCGGACGGTGGTCGGCCGGCGGGGTGAAGACGTGGTCCACGCTGAGCCGACCGGTGCTGCCGGTGAAGCGGTACCCCGAGGTGTAGGCGTGGCGCAGCCCGAAGGACAGCTCGGCGGTCACCCCGCTCGGCGCGGCGAGGAGCGCGGCGCCACCCACGTCGACCCCGAGGTCCCGGTCGTGCCGCAGGACGGCGCCCCGCACCTCCAAGCCGCCGCCGAGGAAGTGCAACGCGGCGCGGACCGGATAGCCGGCGACGTCCAGGAGGGCGCCCCCGCCCAACTCGGCGCGGTACCTGATGTCGTGGCGCGGGCGGGCCGGGATCGCGAAGGTGGCGGCGAAGGACTGCAGGTCGCCGATCGCTCCCTCGTCGATGAGCCGGCGCACGGCCCGGTGCTGGCCGTGCCACGGAAACATGAAGTTCTCCATCAGCACGACCCCGTGCCGGGCCGCGAGTTCGGCCAGCCGGGCGGTGTCCGCCGCGGAGGTGGTGAGCGGCTTCTCGGCGAGCACGTGCTTTCCGGCGTGCACCGCCTCGGCGATCCACTCCGCGTGCAGCGCGGGCGGCAGCGGCAGGTAGACCGCGTCCACGTCGTCCCGGTCGAGCAGCGACCGGTACCCGTGCACGGGCTCGCCGCCGAAACGTGCGGCGAACGCATCCGCCCGGCCGCGGTCGCGGCTGGCCACCGCGATCAGGCGAACGCCCGGGACACTGGCCACCGCCGGCAGGATCCGGCGGGCGGCCACGTCCGCGCACCCGAGCACGGCGAGCCGCACCTCACCGGTCATCTCAGGCCGCCGATCCCTGCCGGTGGTCCGAGAGCAGTTCGTGATGGAGCTGCTGCAGCTCGGTGCAGGGCTCAAGGCCGAGTTCCTCGTTCAGCGCGCCACGGAGGTGGCGGTAGGCGTCGAGGGCGTCGCCGCGCCGGCCACTGCGGTCCAGGACCCGCATCAACTGGCCGCGCAGCCCTTCGTCCAGCGGGTTGGCGGCGACCAGGGACCGCAGCTCGCCGATCAGCTCACGGTGCAGCCCGACCTCGATCTCGGCCTGGATCCGCAGGTGCCGCGTGTTGCGGCGCTGCTCCTGGAGGTCGATCGCGTACGCGGACAGCCGCGGCCCGCACATCACGTTCGCCAGCGGCGGGCCGCTCCACAGCGCGAGAGCGGCGCGGAACGCGCGGGCCGCGGCGTCGTAGCGGCGCTGGTCCAGCGCCTCCCGGCCGATCTGGCGCAGCCGCTGGAACTGGAACACGTCGACCCGCGCCGGGTCGACCCGCAGCATGTATCCGGGCGCCTTGGTCACCAGCACGTCGTCGCCGTCTTCGGCGAGCCCCCTGCTCTCGAACATTCGGCGCAATTGGCAGATGTAGGTCTGGACAGCGGTGCGGGCGGTCTTCGGCGCGCCGTTCGGCCACAGCTCATGGATAATGGATTCGGTGTTGACAACCCGCCCCGCGCATAGCACGACCATCGCCAGCGACTGCAGCAGTTTCGGCGCCGTCGGCGCGATGTCCGCGCCGTTCCAGTGAATCTCCACGGGTCCGAGCACGGTGAAGCGAAACCCGGCCTCGCCCCATTTCGCGCGGCCAGCCCGGTCGTCCGAAAGCCCAGGTACAGCGTTGTCCGCGAGCCGCTGCCGCATCAGACTGCCCACTCTCGACCTCCGTTTATACGCAAGGTTGCCGGGTCGGACAATAACTTTGCACTCATCGAAGCGTCTTCGAGGCGGGGGCGAACGTCAATGGGAGTTACGTCAGGCCTGAGTAAAGTTTCGTCATGTACGCGTCAACCCGGTATAGCCTTTACCGCAGCTTGAGTGGGCTTGTACGGGGTCACCGTACGCTCGCGGACATGAAGGGAATCATCCTGGCCGGCGGCCACGGGACTCGCCTGCATCCGATCACCCTGAGCGTGTCGAAACAGCTTCTTCCGGTCCACGACAAGCCGATGATCTACTACCCGCTGTCGGTGCTGATGCTGGCCGGCATCCGAGAGATCCTGATCATCTCGGCGCCGTCGGACCTCGCCGGGTTCCGCAGGCTGTTCGGTGACGGCAGCGCCCTCGGCCTGTCGATCGGCTACGCCGAGCAGGCCGCACCGCTCGGCATCGCGGAGGCGCTGCTCATCGGCGCGGACCACATCGGCACCGACTCCGTCGCGCTGATCCTCGGCGACAACATCTTCCATGGCCCGGACCTCGCCACGCTGCTCCGGCGCAGCGTCCGCGAACTCGACGGCTGCGTCCTGTTCGGCTATCCGGTCCCCGACCCCGAGCGCTACGGGGTCGCCGAGACCGACCCCGACGGCCGACTGGTCAGGATCGAGGAGAAGCCGACAGAGGCCCGGTCCAACCGCGCGATCACCGGGCTCTACCTCTACGACAACGAGGCCGTGGCGATCGCCCGGCGGCTGCGCCCGTCCGCACGCGGCGAACTGGAGATCACCGACGTGAACCGGGTCTACGTCGAGCGTGGCCGGGCCCGGCTGGTCGACCTCGGCCAGGGCTATGCCTGGCTCGACACCGGAACGCACGACTCGCTCACCAATGCCAGCCAGTACGTCCAGACCATCGAGCACCGGCAGGGTGTCCGCATCGGGTGCATCGAGGAGATCGCGCTGCGAATGGGGTACATCGACCGGGACGCCTGCTACCGGCTCGGCATGGGGCTGGCGAAGTCCTGCTACGGCCAGTACGTCATGGCGCTGGCCGCACCGCAACCGCTGCTCACCCCGGTCGGCTGACGGCCATGCAGGTTCTGGTCACCGGCGGTGCCGGATTCATCGGGTCGCACTACGTACGGCGACTGCTACAGGGCGCCTACCCAGGGTTCGCCGGGGCACGGGTGATCGTGCTCGACAAGCTGACCTACGCCGGCACCTGGGAAAACCTCGCCGAGGTCCACGGCGACCCCCGCCTCACCCTGGTACACGGCGACATCTGCGACCCGGCCACGGTCGCCGCGGTCATGCGTGACGTGGACACGGTGCTGCACTTCGCCGCCGAGTCGCACGTCGACCGCTCGATCAGCGGTGCCGCGGACTTCGTCGCCACCAACGTGCTCGGCACGCAGACCCTGCTCGCCGCGGCGGTCGCCTGCGGTGTGCGGAAGTTCGTCCACGTGTCAACCGACGAGGTGTACGGCTCCATCGACGAAGATCGCTGGACGGAGACCCGCCCGCTGCTGCCGAACTCGCCGTACTCGGCGTCCAAGGCCGGCGCCGACCTGCTCGTCGGGGCGTTCCACCGCACCTACGGCCTGGCGGTCTGCATCACCCGCTGCTGCAACAACTACGGCCCGCACCAGTTCCCCGAGAAGGCGGTCCCGCTGTTCGTCACGAACCTCCTCGACGGGCGGAAGGTGCCACTCTACGGCGACGGGACGAACGTCCGGGAGTGGATGCACGTCGACGACCACTGCGCCGCGGTGCAGCTGGTGGCGGAGCACGGGGTGCCCGGCGAGACCTACAACGTCGGCGGCGGCACCGAGCTGAGCAACCTGGAGCTGACCCGGCGACTGCTCGCCGCCGTCGGCGCCGACTGGTCCAGCGTGGAGTTCGTGACCGACCGGCCGGGCCATGACCGGCGGTACGCCGTCGACACCACCAAGATCCGCACCGAGCTGGGCTTCGTTCCCCGGGTGCCGTTCGAGCACGGGCTGGCCGAGACCGTCAGGTGGTACCGCGACAACCGGCGCTGGTGGGAACGCGCGCGGCTGGTCGCCGCCGGAGGGCATCGCTGACCTCCTTCCGTCACCGGATGACCGCCCTGGCGAGGGCATCCTCGCGCCCCGCCGCCGACGGCGGGTCCACCGCGAGCGGCCCACACCGCCGTCCGCGCTCATCGGCGGGCGGCGGCCTCCTGCCAGCTCGTCAGGACACCGGCGGCCACGGACTGCGCCACCGTAGGCGCCCGCACGTCTTTGCCCGACATCAGAGGTGGCTCGCTGCGTCCTGGCGGTTCACGGGCTGCGGTTCACCGGCGATGAGCTGGAGTACCGCGTCCTCCCGGACGAAGTCGGCCCGGGCGACGCTGAGCTGGTCGGACAGCGAGTCGTCCAGGGCGCGGCGGGGCAGCCAGTCGAGGAGCTGCCGTGCTCGCGAGATATCCACCTGCTGCCACTGCGCGCCCGCGCCCGCCGTCACGCCGGGCACCTGGTCCGCAGCCACGACCCGGACCGCCGGTCCACTGAGCGCGATCATCCGGTGGACCAGCCGCCGTACCGAGACCGCCTCGCCCCGACCGATGTTGACGACCTCCCCGGCGACCTGCGATCGCGGTGCCCGCGCCGCCGCCACGACCGCATCGGCCGCGTCACGCGCATCGACCTCCCGGTGGCGACGAAGAGCAGGCCGCGATGCAAGTCCCGCCGCCCGAACAGCGGCCCGAGCCGCAGCTCGCCCGCTCCGGTCGCGGCGATCCCGGCCAGTTGGCCGGCGACGCTGCCCAACAGGCTGGCTGGGGGTGCGCCCGGACCGCAGACGTTGGCAATCCGCAGCACCAGACCGTCCAGCCCACCGGTCCGCACGGCCCGCAGCACTGCCCGCGTCCCACCCAGCTTCGAACGCCCGTAGCCGGTGTTCGGGGCCGGCAGCCGCTCTTCGGTGATGGCGGCGCCGATCGGCACCGGGCTGTACTCGTGGACGCTGCCCAGGCGGATCAGACGTGGCCGGCGCGGCACCGTGGCCACCGCGGGCATGATGGTGAAAAGGACTCGCATGACACGCTCCTCCGGCCTCAAGCAAACCTTCTGCTCCGTACCGACTGGGTTAATCCACGCTGAATGGCGAGCGGGTTATGGTGTCCACGCGGGAACGGACGATTCTGGAGACAATTGCGCGAGAGCTAATTGGTAGCTTCTTCCGCACGGTCGGCGTGGTCAAGGCGCGGTACGTCAGATCTCGGCAAGGTTGCGTCAGCTCCGTCGAATATCACCACCCGGCGCCGCCCCAGGTCCGGGCCGGGAGTCACCCGTCGAGCAGACGACGCGGGCCGGAACCCTGGCGTCCCAGCGTGTCGTTGGGATTGGCCAGCAGGCAGCGGTCGATCGACATGCAGCCGCAACCCACGCAGTCGGCGAAGTCGTCGCGCAGCTGCTGGAGCAGGCGGATCCGCCGGTCCAGGTCATGCTGCCACCGCCGGGACATCCGCTTCCAATCCCGGCGGGTCGGCGCGCCGTTGTCCGGCAGTTCGGCCAACGCGGCCCCGATCTCGGCCAACGGTATCCCCACCCGTTGGGCGATCCGGATCAACGCGACCCGGCGTAGCGTGTCGCGCGGGTAGCGGCGCTGGTTGCCGGAGGTGCGGCGACTGGTGATCAGGTTCTGCCGCTCGTAGAAGTGCAGCGCGGAGACGGCGACCCCGCTGCGGGCGGAGAGTTCCCCAACTGTGAGTTCCATCCTCTCTCGGCCCGGCTCCGGCATGTCCACGCGCTCATTGTCGACGCGAATCGGGCCCGCTTCAACCTCGGACACGCTCGGCACCGATCCCAGCAATTCTTTACCACCTTCCTTTGCGGTCCGCCGTGCCCGCAGATGGGAGCGGGCCGCTGGTGAGAACGGACCGCTGGTGAGAACGGGCCGCTGGTGCATCGGGTCGCGGCGCCGTGGGCGTCCAGGTGGGCAAGGATCAGTCGTCGTTGGGGTTCCCCGCGCCGATCACGGCCGATGCCGCGAGGTAGGCGTCGATGACCCGCCGGTAGTAGCCGGCGCCGAACCACGTCGACACCTCCGGCACCAGGGCGCGCAGCTTTTCCGTCGAGATGAGATGGTGCATGCCCACGTTGAGGTAGAGCCGACGGGCGGCCAGACCGAGGCGCTGTTCCAGGTAGTCGGCGATCTCCACCACCGGTGTCGCCTGGCCGGACGCCACGTTGACCGTCTCCCCGCGCAGCCCCATGGCGAGCAGCCGGTCGATGACCCGGACCGCGTCGCGGGCGTCGATCAGGTCGCGGGCGGCACCGCGGTGGATCCGCACGCACCCCGCGCGCATCTGCCGGATCAGCGCCGGGACCAACTGGTGCGGCGGCTGGCCCGGCCCGACGAGGTGGCCGAGCCGCAACACCAGGTAATCGGCGCCGGAAGCGCGCAACTGCTGCTCAAGGGCGAGCTTGTGCACGCCGTACGGCGTGCACGGGACCACCGGCCGATCCTCCGTGCCGGGCCCGTCCACGGTGCCGTACATCCCCGTCGACGCCGTGGAGAAGTACAGCAGCCGCCGACCCGTCGCCCGGCAGCGGTGCGCCGCGTCCCGCAGCAGCGCCGCCTCCCGGGCGAAGTCCGCACGCGAGGTGGTGTTCACCCACGACACGCCGGCGGCGAGCACGACGGTGTCCGGGTGCTTGCCGGCGACCGGCGCCAGGCTTCGAGCCAGAAAGCCGTTCCCCACGATCTCCATCGAAAAGGTCCTCATCGTCGGCCGGCGACACGGCGCCGGTCAGTCGGATACGAGGGACGTGCCGGCGACCATGTGCTCGGCGGTGGACGCCAGCGCGGCGGGCGTCGGGAGTGCCGCCACCTCGTCGCGCAGCCGCGCCGCCGCCGCCCGGTAGTCGGGGTTGTCCAGCAGGTCGGCCGCTGCGGCGGCGACGTCGCCGGCGTCCGCGATCGCGTTGTGTACGACCCGTGCCACCCCGGCGTCCGCCATCCGGGCCGCCACCGTGTCCTGGTCCAGCCCGTTGGGCAGGATGAGCTGCGGGGTCCCGGCCGCGGCCGCCGTCATCGCGCAGCCCGCGCCGCCGTGGTGGACGACGAGGTCGCAGTCCGGCAACAGCAGGTGCAGCGGTGTGTGCTCGAGCAGCCGCACCCGGGGCCCGACCGGGCCGATCCGCCGCCGGTCGGCACTGATGACCGTCACGACCACGTCGACATCCAGTTCGGCGAGACCGGCCAGCACCTTCGGCACCGCGAACGTCGCCGGGCCGAACATCGTGCTGACCGCGGTCCCCCAGACCACGCAGACCCGCCGACGCCGCACCGGGTCCGGTGCGGGGTCCGGTGTGGCCGCCAACCACGACGGCATCGCGCCCGGCCCGTTGTACGGCAGGTACCGCAGCCCGAGCCGCTCCGCCCGCAACGGTGGGGCGGCGGACGGCGGGCTCGGATCGACGACGTACCGGTAGACGTCCGGCCCCATCGTGCCGACGCCGTGCCGGGGGAACGCCTCGCTGTCGTCGGCGGGCACGAGCGGGAAGAGGCCGGCGACCAGGTCGTCCGGGCCGAACAGACCCCACAGGTGCAGCAGCGCGGGCACGCCCAGTACCCGCCCGAGCAGCGGACCCTCCAGGCTCATCAGGTCGTGCACCACGAGCCCGGGCCGCCACCGGCGCGCGAAGGCCACCGCCGCGTCGGTGCTGCGCCGGGCGGCGCCGGCAATGCGGTCGCGGTTCTCGGCCCGCCACGCCGCGAGGTCGAACTCGTCGAGGCTGGCGACCCGCTCGCCGGTAATCGGGTGCGGAGGCGGCTCCGGGAACCGCCACCGGCCGGCCAGTGCGTTGCCGTAGTTGTGCAGCCGCGCCCCGAGCACCATGTCGGGCCCTTCCAGGAAGGGCATCGCCAGGAGCCCGGCCGCGGAGACCGCGTCGGCCTGTTCCGGCGGGCAGGCCACCCGGACGTCGTGACCGGCGGCCCGCAGCGCCCACGCCAGCGGTACCGTCGGGAACCAGTGACCGGCCCAGTTGGACACGCCGAAAAGGACCCGCATCGCATCGTCCCCTCTCGATTTGCATTGATGATTTTCGATGTTTGGTGCTCGGGGCGATCCGGTCGGCGGGGCGAGCCCACCGACCGGGGCGTACGGTCAGGGCACGAGCGCCACGAGTGCGTCGACCACGTCGGTGGGTGGCGGCAGCGTGGCGATCTCCCGGGACAGGGCGCGCGCCCGCTCGGCGTACCGGCCGTCGGAGAGGATCTCCCGGCAGGCCGCCGCGACCTGGTCCGGGCCGTCCTCGCCGGCCAGGAGCGTGACGGCCGCGCCGAAGTCGGACACCCGCTGCGACGGGGCGACGAAATTGGCCCCCTTGGGGATCAACACCTGCGGTACGCCGGCGTTCATCGCGGTGAGCCCGGTGACGCCGCCGGCGTGGTGCACCACCAGGTCACACGTGTGGATCAGGACGTCGAGTGGAATCCAGCCGGCCCGGATCCCGCCCAGCTCCGGCCGCAGCGCGTCGGCGACGGCCGGCGGCGCGGCGACGACGACCTCTACGCCGAGCGGGGCGACGCTCTCCACCAGGCCGCGCAGGAAGTCGAAGTTCTGGTCGCGGGCCACCCGACTGCCGGACGTCACGCAGACCCGCCGGCGCTCGCCCCGGGTGTACATCCACGGCTCCAGCAGGGCCTGCCGGTTGCCAGGCACCCAGCGCATCATCTGCGCCGGCCCGGCCCCGGGCGGCCGCAGGCTCGGCGGGCAGATGTCCACGAAGAGATCCGGCTCGGGGAGCCGGTCCAGGCCCACCGCCGCCAGCTCCGGCCGCAGTTCCTCGTTCGCCCCCGGATCGATTCCGGTGGCCTCGGTCGCGTCCCACGCCTGCCGGACGAACGGGATCTTCAGGTGGGCGGCGAGCAGCGGCGCCGCGTAGGACATCGTGCCGCCGACCACGATGTCCGGGCGCCAGTGCTGGGCCAGCTCCAGCAGCGGGTCCAGGCTGGCGGCCGCCATCCGGCCGAACCAGCGGCCGGTGAAGAGCATCTCCTCCGTCGGGTCCTTCGGTATCTCCACCGGCGCGCCGGACCGGTCGGTCGTGATGAAGTGCCGGATCGTCAGCGGCGTGGCGGAGACCGCCGGCAGGCCGACCCCGGCGATGTACGGCGCCATCTCCTCGGTCGACGCCATGAAGACCTGGTGACCCGCGTTCCGGGCCGAGGTGGCGAGCGGTGCCAGGGCGAAGATCGTCGCCGGTGCGCCACCTGCCACGAACAGCAGCCTCATAACTCCTCCTTGTTCGGTCTGTTCCGGGCGAGCCGCTCGAGGTCGGCGGCGATCCGGGCGGGTGTGGGCTGGTCCCGCATCTCGCGCCCGAGCTCACGGGCCGCCTTGGCATAGCTGTCGTCCTCCAGCAGCGCGGCCAGCGCGGCCCGGAGCGCCGCCGGGTCGTTCTGGCGGGCCGCGTCGTCGATCGCGATGGCGGCGCCGCGGGCGGCCAGCCGGTCGCCGGCCGCGAACTGGTCGCTGATCTGCGGCAGGACGAGCTGCGGCAGGCCGGCGTCGGTGGCGGACATCGAGGTCCCGGCGCCGCCGTGGTGTACGACGGCCGCACAGCGGCCAAGGAACATGTTCAGCGGGGTGGGATCGATCATCCGGACGTTCCCCGGCACCGGCCCGATCTCCTCCCGGTGGACGGCGTCGACGGTGGCCACCGCCTCGACGTCGGGGAGCCCGTCGAAGGCCCACAGCAGCCGCCGCAGGAACGGAACCCCGTGCATGACGAGGGTCAGCCCTCCGACCGAGACGGCCACCCGCCGGGGTCCGGGCCTGCCCTCGCCCAGTTCGCTCCCCAGCCAGGCCGGTACCGCCCCGCCGCCGTTGTACGGCACGCACCGGAGCGGGGTGGCCGGCTCCACACCCGGCAACTGCAGGCTCGGCGGGCACGGATCGAGCAGTACGTGGGGGTCGGGCAGGCCGGCCAGTCCCACGCTCCGGCACGCCTCCGCAAGGGCGAGCCGGGCCTTGGGCCGGGCCGGCGTGGAGATGGGGTCGACGCCCCAGCGGTGCTGCACCACCGGCACGCCGAGCACGCCGCCGACGATCAGTGCGACGTACTCCAGCGGGTCGGCGAGGATCAGGTCCGGGCGGAAACCCCGCGCGAAGTGGAGGTAATCCGGCAGCATGCGTTCGGCGTGCACCATCCACACCCGGCCGTACTCCCCCATCACCTCCGGGGCGGGCCGCCCGCGCAGTTCGATCGGGCGCACGCCGTCCGGCAGTCCGGCCAGCAGCATGGCCCCCAGGTCGAACCGGGTGCCGATGCTCACCGCGTTCAGCCCGGCGCACCGGGCCGCCTCCAGCACATCCGGCTGGCCGGCCACCAGCAGTTCGTGACCGGCGGCGCGCAGCGCCCAGGCCAGCGGCACCAGCGGCGTCAGGTGCGTGGGGACCGGGGTGGTCAGCATCAGAACGCGCATCTGCCTTCACAACCTCCCATGAGCAGGGCTCCGGGTACCGATCCCGGTCCCCGCGCCTTCCGTGGTGCCTACGCCCGGTCCCCGTTCCCGGGCCCGAGCCTGTCGTCGTCAACGCCCACGCCCGGTACGGGCGCCTCGGCCCCCGCGCCCGGTACGGGCGCCTCCACCCCTACGCCCGGTACGGGCGCCGGTAGCGGGCGTCCCGGAGCGCCTCCGCCCACCAGACGAGCTGGTCGAGCATCACCTTCGCCGCCGCGTTGCACCCCTCGGGATGCGTCGGCCGCCCGTCGCTGTCGAACTGCTGCCACGCGCCGTGGAAGCTGACCATGTCGCGAATGGTCATCGCGTGCAGCTCGGCGAACACCTGACGCAATTGCTCCACCGCCCGCACGCCCCCGGCGAGACCGCCGTAGGAAACGAACCCGACCGGCTTTGCCTGCCACTGGGTGAAATGCCAATCGATCATGCATTTCAACGAGGCCGGATAGCCGTGGTTGTATTCCGGCGTCACCACGACGAACGCGTCAGCCTGCTCGACGCGCGGACTCAGGTCGCCGAGGACCGCCGCGACTCCGGGCGCCGGCTCGTCCGTGATCGTGACCGGCAACGGGGCCTCGGCAAGGTCGATGACGTCGACCTCGACACCGTTGCGCTGCCGGGCCTGCTCGACGAACCAACGTGCGACCGTCGGACCGAAGCGGCCCTTGCGGACGCTGCCGATGATCACAGCAACGCGGATACGATCCTTTGACATGGCTGTCCTTTCCGTGGGCGTGAGACAACGGCTGACTCACATTGACGACCGTAGAATCTCAACTAATGTTGATGTCAAACGGCCGATCGACGCCCTGGTAGCAGGCCCGGCAGTGCCACCAGAAAGCCGGCCACGCCAACCGCGGTGACCAGTGCCAGCGCCGGACCATGGTGTGCCGCGACCGCCGCTGCCGGCGGGCCGCCGCCGAGGACCGCGCCGGTTCCGAGCACCACGGCCGCACCGCCGAGTTGGACCGATGTCTGGTAGAGCCCGCCGGCCATCGCCTGCCCCACGGCCGGGACCCCGGCCGTGGCCTGCACGTGCAGGGCGAAGAAGGCCAGCGCGAAGCCGGCCCCGACCAGGAGCATCGTCGGCAGGACCTCGGTCAGGTACGTCGGCGACGCCCGCGCCGGGCGGTAGAGCGCGTAACCGACCGGCGGCGCGGCCGCGCCGATCGCGATCAGCCGGGCCGTGCCGAACCGGCCCACCAGGGCGGCCGCGTACGGCACCGAGACCAGCAGCAGCAGGCTGGCCGGCAGGAACGCGAGCCCCGTCCGCAGCGGGCTCCAGCCGAGCAGGAGCTGCATGTGCAGGGTGGCCACGAGATGGAAGCCCCAGCACGAGCCGTTGAGCGCGGCGGCGCCGACCATGGCCCGCAGCAGCCGACCGTCTTTCGGTACCGCCAGGCGCCCCGGGCCGGCAGAGGGTGAACCGGGGACGACGCGCAGGGCGAACGCGAACAGCACGAGCGCGGCCGGCGCCGGTACCAGGAATGTCCAGCGCCAGCCGAGGCCGGTGGTGAGCACCCCGGAGAGCAGCAGCCCGGCGGTGAAGCCACTGGCACCGAAGAGCCCGTAGACGGAGACCGCCCGGTTGCGCTCCGGCCCCTCCGGGAAGGTGCTCGCGATGATGGCCAGCCCGGCGGGTGCGGTGAGTGCCGCGCAGACGCCCTTCACCACCCGGGTGGCCATCAGGGTCGCGCCGTCGGTCGCGAGACCGCCCACCAGCGACGCGACGGCGAAGACGAGCAGCGCGGCGAGATAGACCCGGCGCCGGCCCAACCGCGCGGCCAGGTACGCGCCGGCCAGCAGCGTACCGCCGAACCCGACCGCGAACCCGGCGATCGTCCACTGGAGGGCCGGCACCGGCAGACCCAGCTCGGCGCCGATGGACGGCAGCGCGATGCTCGCGACCGACACCTCCAGCGCGTCGAGGAGCATGTTCCCCGACAGGACGAGCAGCAGGACCGACCGGCCCGCGCCCCAGCGCACGGGCGCGGCCGGCCGCACCGGTGGGGTCATCTGGCACTCGTGCCGAGCAGCGTGCCGCCGCTGGCGTCGAGCCAGCCGCCGGTGATCCAGCGCCCGTCCGACGAGGCGAGGAACGCCACCACGTCGGCGACGTCCGCCGGCTCGCCGATCCGTCCGAACGCGGTCGTGCCGGCGAGGGCCGCGCGCACCTCCGGATTGCGCAGCATCTCGCTGCCGTTGTCGGTGACGCCCGGCGCCACGGTGTTCACGGTGATGCCGCGCGAGCCCAGGTGCTGGGCGAAGTGCAGGCTGATCATCTCCACGGCGGCCTTGCTCATGGCGTACGCCACCTCCTGCGGCAACGCCATCCGGGTCAGCGCGCTGGAGATGTTGATGATGCGCCCACCGTCGGGCATCATCGGCAGCGCCCGCTGCACCGTGAAGAGCGGCGCCCGGGCGTTCACCGCCATCATCCGGTCGAAGGTGTCCGGCGTCAGCTCCTCCGGCGCGACCCCGCCCATGATGCCGGCGTTGTTCACCAGGATGTCCAGCTCGGCGGCGCCGGTGTGCTCCCGCAGCCCGGTGCGCACTCCGTCGAAGAGGGTGTCCACCGCGCCCGCCGTGCCGAAGTCCGCCGGTACGGCGAAGGCCCGGCCGCCGGACGCGACCACGGATTTGACGGTGTGCTCGGCCGCCTCGGTGTTGCTGGCGTAGTGCACGGCCACGAGTGCGCCCTCGCGACCGAGCCGCTCGGCGATCGCCCGGCCGATCCCCCGGCTCGCGCCGGTGACCAGCGCGGTCTTTCCTGTCAGACTGCCCACGACTACCTCCTGTTGGGTGTGCACTGATCACTTGCTGGGCGCGCCGAACCAGCGGCGCAGCGCGACATCCAGACCATCCGGGCCCGCCGGACCGGTGGCGTCGATCGAGACGGCTTCCGACCCGCCGGCACTGGTCGAGACGACTCCCGGCCCGCCGGCACTGGTCGAGACGACTCCCGGCCCGCCGGCGCCCGACCAGGCGACGTGGCCGTCCGGGCGCAGCAGCAGGGCGCCCGCGTCGGGTGGTCCGCCGGTGTGCCGGGCGGTCACCAGGTCGAGGCGGTCGCGCCAGCCGTTGACGGAGGCGGAGAGGCCAGCCTGGTGCGCGGCGTCGCCGGTGAGGTCGAGGAGCACGCCGCGGCCGGTCCGCAGCAGCGCGGTGGTGCTCGTCGGGCCGGCCGGGGTCGACAGTGGCCAGTGCGGCACCCGGCGGCCGACCAGCGGCCCGGGGCCGTACGCCACATCCAGCCCGCTGACCATCGCGGCGAGGTGCGCCCGCACGTCGGCGTACCCGAGCAGCTCGCCGAGGACCGCCCGGAGCGGATCCAGGTCCGCCCCGCCGAAGAGCAGCAGCGCCTGCGCCTCGATCGCGCCGAGGACCCGGCGCCCGACCGGGTGCCGCTCGTCGTGATAGCTGTCCAGCAGGCCTGCCGGCGCCCAGCCGCACGCCTCGGCGGCGAGCTTCCACCCGAGGTTCGCCGCGTCCTGCAGTCCGAGGTTGACCGCCTGGGCGCCGACCGGCGGTTGGACGTGCGCGGCGTCGCCGGCGAGCAGAACCCGTCCGAGCCGGTACCGGGTCGCCTGGCGGCTCGCGTCGTCGAACGTGTCCACCCACAGCGGCGTGCCGGCGCCGATCTCCTCGCCGGTGACCCGGGCCCACGCGGCGACGACCTCGGCGTACCCGGGCGGGGCACCCTGGCCCGCGGCCGGGCGGCCGGATTCGTGCACCATCAGGCGCGTCACGCCGTCGCCCCGGCCGGCGGCGGTGACCAGCCCGGCCGGGTAACGGCGCAGGCGCCGCTGCGGGATGTCGATGCCGGTCACGTCGGCCCGCAGCAGCTTGCGGGTCGGCTCGCGGCCGGCGACGTCGAACCCGGCGAGCCGCCGTACCGTGCTGTCCTGGCCGTCGCAGCCGACCAGGTACCGGGTCCGGAGCCGGACCGGGCCGGCCGGCCCGTGCCCGCGCGCCTCGACGTGGTCGGCCGCCACGGTCAGCTCCGACAGCTCGTACCCGCGCCGGATGTCGGCGCCCAGCGCGGCCGCCCACGACCCGAGCACCGCCTCGGTGCGTGCCTGGGAGACCCGCCACAGGCCGGGCCGGTGGCTGGCCAGCCGGTCGAGCTCCAGCGGTACCCCGCCGAAGTGTCCCAGGTCGTCGCGGGGTGGCTCGCCGAGGTGTGCGAGCAGGCCACGCTGGTCGAAGATCTCCATGGTGCGGGCGTGCAGGTGCGAGGCACGCGACTGGCCGGTCGGCTCTCGAAGCCGCTCCCAGACCACGACCTCCGCCCCGCCCAGCGCCAGCTCGCCGGCGATCATCAGGCCGACCGGTCCGGCGCCGACCACGAGTACCGGCTCGTCGGCCATCAGCGCCGGCTCTCGGCGTACTCTTTGGCGTGCCGGAGCGTGGCCAGACTGTTGGTGCCCAGCGCCTGCCGGACGTAGCTCCGCGCGTCCCGCACCGTCGCCGCGGGGCCGAGCACGCCCTCGATGGCCCCCTCGTTGAGGACCACGGTGTGCCGGGAGGTGACCTCCACCGCGTCGCCGCGATCCTCGAACTGCCAGTGTCCGGTGTGCAGCGTCATCAACCGGGGCGGAGCGATCTGCTTGTACACGATGCGGGTGTGTGGCAGGCACACCCGGACGGACGTGGTGCTGTGCACGGACCCGTCCGCGGTGCGGGTGTCCATTTCGAGCAGTTGCAGCCCCGGGGTGTCCTCCTGGACGGAGACCCGGGCCACGTGCGGCAACCGCCGCGACCACAACTGCGCGTCGTTGATGAAGTCGTACACGTCCTTGACCGAGCCGTCGATGCGCACGGTGTCGTCGAAGGTCAGCGACCGCTCCCCGTCGCCGGCCTCCGCGCCGGCCTCCGCGGCGGCCTTCAGCGCCGCCAGCTCCGAACCGCTGTTGCGGTCCACCGCCCGGTCGATCCAGGCCAGGTGGTCCGGGTCGTCCCCGACGGCCCGGAAGTGGTGGCGCAGCCGCACCAGGGACTCCCCGGCGGAGATCGGCTCGACGAGCCAGCTGCCCCCCATGGCGGCGACCGGCGGCGCGGAAACCTCCTGCCGGAAGTCGACACACAGCCGATCCGCGTCCAGGCGCCGCCGCGAGACCCAGCTCTTGGCGGTGCCGTTGGCCGTGGCCCAGATCCGGATCAGCTCCTCCGAACCGGTCCGCTCGACGTGCTCGACGTGGACGGTCGGTGGAAAGATCTGCGGCCAGTTCGCCACCTCGGCGATGAGGTGGTAGACGGTGGCCGCGGGGGCGTGCACGGTGATCTCGTGCTCCGTCTCGGTGCTGCCCGGCAGCGACATGCTCTTCTCCTTCTCAGAAGTTGCCCAGCCCGCCGCAGACGTTGATGGCCTGGGCGGTGATCGAGGCGGCCGCGTCGGAGACCAGGTAGCCGACGAGGCCGGCAACCTCCTCCGGCGTCGAGTAGCGGCCCAGCGGGATCTTCGCCTCGAACCGCTCCAGCACCGCCTCCTCGGAGGTCTGCCAGGCGGCGGCGTACCCCTGCCGGACGCGCTGCGCCATCGGGGTCTCGACGTACCCGGGACAGACCGCGTTGACCGTGATCCCGGTCCTGCCCAGCTCGTTGCCGAGCGCCTTGGTGAAACCGACGACACCGTGCTTCGAGGCCGAATACGGTGCGCCCAGTACGACGCCCTGCTTACCGGCCGTCGAGGCGATGTTGACCACCCGGCCACGGCTCTTGTGCCGCAGGCCGCCCGCGTTGAGCACCTCGCGGGTCACCCGGAACACGCTCGTCAGGTTCGTCTCGATGACGTCGAGCCACAGGTCGTCGTCGATGTCGGCGGTCACCCCGCCGCCGCTGCGGCCGGCGTTGTTGACCAGGATGTCGACCGACCCGTACCGGTCGACGGCCGCGCGGACGAACGCCCGCACGTCGGCAGCGGACCGCACGTCGCAGGCGACCCCGTCGACGTCGAGCCCTTCCTCGCGGAGCCGCTTGACGGTCGAGGCCACGCTTTCGGCGGTACGCGCGCAGATGAACACCCGGCAACCCCGCCCGGCGAGGGTCCGCGCGACGGCGAGGCCGATCCCGCTCGTGGCGCCCGTGACTATGGCGTGTTCGGACATGTCCCCGCCCTCAGCTCGCGCTCGCCGAAGCGAGGTGGGTGTTGACGGTCCCGAGCAGCGCGCGGGGCGTCCGGGCCGAGGTCAGCGCCTCGTCCTCGATCTTTATGCCGAACTCGCGCTCGACCCGGGTACCGGTCTCGAGCAGGGCGAGCGAGTCGTAGCCCAACTCGTCGAACCCGGTGTCGAGGATGTCTCCGTCGAGGTCGACCCACTCGTCCTGGCCGGCGGCCTCGCGCAGGATCCGCCTCAGGTCGTCGATGGTGAAGGTCCGGTTGAGCATCTGTTGTCCTCCGTTGTCTCCTCGCTTGCGGATGCGCTCGCCGGCGCCCGGACGACCATGGCCGAACTGAAGCCGCCGTACCCGCGGGCCAGCACGAGTGCGGTGCGCAGCGCCGCCGGTCTCGGCTGCCCCGTGACCAGGTCGAGCCGGTATTCGGGGGCCGGCGAGACGTTCAGGGTGGGTGGGATCAGACCGTCCCGGATGGACAGCAGGGCGGCGGCCAGGTCGAGCGCGGCCGCGCCGGAGCAGAGCCGGCCGGTCATCGTCTTGGGTGCGGTGACCGGCACCCCACGCGGGCCGAAGACGGCGGTGATCGCCGCAGCCTCGATCCGGTCCAGCTCCGGCACTGCCGCCGCGTCGGCGAACACGACATCGACACCGTCCGGCTCCAGCCCGGCGTCGGTCAGGGCCAGCTCGATCGCCCGCCGCAGCCCGGGCTCCCGGCCCAGGCCGGGGCGGGGGTCGAAGGTGGCGCCGTAGCCGGCGATCTCGCCGTAGACGGTCCGGGCGCCGCGCGCCCGGGCCGCCCCGGCCTCCTCAAGGATCAGCAGGGCGCCGCCCTCGGCCGGCACGAACCCACCGGCGCGGGCGTCGAACGGAAGGTACGCCCGGTCCGGCTCGTCGCTGCGGCTCAGCCGTCCGCTCGCGAGCTGGGCCGCCCAGCCCCACGGACAGATGGACGCGTCCATGCCACCGGCGACGACCAGCGCGCTGCCCCGGCGGATCTGCCGGCAGGCGTGCGCGACAGCGTCCAGCCCACCGGCCTGGTCGCTTACCACGACGCCGCTGGCCCCGCGCAGCCCGTGCCGGATCGAGACCTGCCCCGAGTTGACCGCGTAGAACCAGGCGAACGCCTGGTACGCGCTGACGTACTGGCCGCCCTTGCGCCACAGGTTCTGCAGCTCGCCCTGGCCGAACTCGAACCCGCCGGAGGAACTGGCCGTGACCACGCCGGCGCTGAACTCGGGCAGCTCGGCCGGGACCACGCCGGCGTCGACCAGCGCCCAGTCCGCCGCGACCAGCGCGAGCTGGGTCATCCGGTCGGTCTGCGGGATCAGCCGGCTCGGCAGGTGGTCGGCGCCGACGAAGTCCTGGATCTCGCCGGCCAGTCGGGCCGGGTAGCCGGCCGGGTCGAACCGGGTGATGCGGCCGACCCCGCTCTTGCCGAGCAGCGTCGCCGACCAGTAGTCGGCCGCGCCGAGCCCGTTCGGGGCCGTGACCCCCAGCCCGGTGACCACCACCCGCGCGGTCACGCCGCGCTCCTCGCGTCGTCGACCAGCGGGCCGGTGAGGACCATGGCGCTCTGGAACCCACCGAACCCGCTGCCCACCGTGAGCACCGTGTCGGTGCGGCGCTCCCGGGCGTGCAGCGGTACGTAGTCGAGGTCGCATTCGGGATCGGCGTGGTGGAGGTTCGCCGTCGGCGGCACCACATCGTGCGTGATGGCGAGCACGGACGCGGCGATCTCGATGGAGCCGATGGCGCCGAGCGAGTGGCCCACCATCGACTTGATGGAGCTGACCGGCGTGCGGTAGATGTGCCCGCCGAGGCTGCGCTTGAACGCCGCGGTCTCGTGCCGGTCGTTCTGCCGGGTGCCCGAGCCGTGCGCGTTGACGTAGTCGATCTCCTCGGCGTTCAGCCGCGCCTCGGCGAGGGCGCTGTCGATGGCCACCCCCAGCTCCCGGCCGTCCGGTCGCAACCCCGTCATGTGGAACGCGTTGCACCGCGAGGCGAAGCCGGCGACCTCCGCGTAGATCCGGGCTCCCCGGCGCTGCGCATGTCCCCACTCCTCCAGGACGAACACCGCCGCGCCCTCGCCGAGCACGAACCCGTCCCGGGTCCGGTCGAACGGGCGCGAGGCGTGCTCGGGGTCGTCGTTGCGGGGCGACGTCGCCTTGATCGCGTCGAAGCAGGCCACCGTGATCGGCGAGATCGGCGCGTCCGTCGCCCCCGCGACCATCACGTCGGCGGAGCCCTCGCGGATCAACTCGACGGCGTGGCCGACCGCGTCGAGGCCGGAGGTGCAGCCGGTGGAGATCACCGTGACCGGCCCCTCGGCCCCGACCGCCCAGGCCACCTCGACGGCGAACGAACTGGGCACGAAGTACCCGTACAGGTGCCGCACGGCGTAGCTGTGGTCGACGAGCCAGAGCCGGCCGCTGTCGCTGACCACCCGGTACTCCTCTTCGAGGCCCATGGTGGCCCCGACCGCGCTGCCGATCGTCACCCCCGTCCGCTCGGGGTCGCAGGTGTCCGGTTCCAGGCCGCTGTCGGCGGTCGCCTCCCGGGCCGCGACGACGGCGAGCTGGGCCCCCCGGTCCATCCGCCGGATCTCCCGAGGGCTGAGCCCGTGCGCCGCCGGGTCGAAGTCGATCTCGGCTGCGATCTGGGACCGGAACGGCGAGGGATCGAAGAAGGAGATCCTCCTGGTCGCCGTCCGCCCGGCGGTCAGCAGATCCCAGAAAGCCTTCGTCCCGATGCCGCCGGGCGCCAGCACACCGATCCCGGTGATCGCGACCCGCCGCCTCATGACGTGGCTTCCCAGCGGTAGAAGCTCGACGCCATCGCGTCGGCCGGGGAGCGCCAGGTCTGCGGATCGTACGGGCTGATGAACGGCCGGAGGGCGGCGCTGACGTCCACGAAGAGCGGGTGGGACCGGACCCCCTCGATCGCCGCGCCGCCGTCGCCGTCGAAGTCCTGGAGGTGGAAGTACAGGCCCTGGTACGAGAAGAGCTCCCGCCGCCGGACCCGCATGAGCGAGGGCATCTCGGTCTCGTCGAAGCGACCGAATATCCGGGCCACCTCGCCGCTCACCTCCGGCGCCATCCTCGCCACGATCAGCGTGCTGCTCACCACTTCTGCCGGCTCACTCATCGCGGGCCCTTCCTTCCGAACCAGGGACTCCGAACCAGCGACGCAGCGCCGCCTCCAGCTCGCCCCCACCGGGCGCGGCCCAGGCGACGTGCCCGTCGGGGCGGAGCAGGAGCGCCTCCGTACCGGCCAACTGGCTGGTCGCCTCGACGCCGTGCGGTGCCGCGGTGACCACGTCGACCCGGTCCGCCCATCCGGCAGCGGTACGGCGCAGCCGGTCGTCGTCGGTGAAGTCGAGCAGGACCCCCCGGGCCGGGTGCAGGAGCCGCGTCGTACTCGTCTTTCCGGCCTCGCCGACCAGGTCCTGGTGCGGCATCCGGCGGCCGAGCAGCGGGTGGTCCCCGGGGCCGACGTCGTACCGGATGTCCAGCCCACTCACCATGCCGGCGAGGTGCCGGCTGACGTTCTCGAAGGCGATCAACTCGGTCAGCACGTCACGCAGCGGCTGCATCGCCTCGCCGCCGAGCAGGATCAGCCCCTGCGCGCGGGTGTTGAGCAGCAGGCGCTGCCCGACCGGGTGCCGCTCGGTGTGGTAGCTGTGCAGGAGCCCGGGGGGCGCCCACCCGGCCACCTCGGCGACGAGCTTCCAGCCCAGGTTCACCGCGTCCTGCACGCTGACGTTCAGCCCCTGGCCGCCGGCGGGCAGATGGATGTGCGCGGCGTCGCCGGCGAGCAGGACCCGGCCGCGGCGGTACTCGGTGACCTGCCGGGTGGCGTCGCCGAAGGCGCTCGTCCAGATCGGCGTACCGGCGCTGATGTCCTCGCCGGTCAGCCGCTGCCATGCGGCCGCGACCTCGGCCCACGGCGGTGGTTCGGTGCGCTGCCGCGGTGGGGCGCCACGCTCGCAGATGATGATGCGGTCCACTCCGGCCGCCACCGGGCCGGCCATGAAGAAGCCCTGCGGCACCGTCTGGCCGATCGGCCGCGGCGGTATCTCGCAGCCGGCCACGTCTGCCAGGAACATCTCCAGGGTCGCCGCGGTGCCGGGGAAGTCGAACCCGGCCGCCCGGCGTACCGTGCTGCGCCCGCCGTCGCAGCCGACCAGGTACCGCGCGCGCAGCTTTCGGGGGCCGGCGGGGCTGCGGACGTGCGCGGTGACGCCGTGCTCCTCGCTTTCCAGCCCCACCAGATCCCAGCCGCGCCGGACGTCCGCACCCAGCTCCGCGGCCCAGGCCGCGAGGATCGCCTCGGTGCGCGCCTGCGGTATGCCGTGCGCGGCGAAATGGGCGCCGTCGAGCACGCTGAAATCAACGGGCAAACCGCCGAAATGGCCGCGCGGCCCGGTGGAGATCTCGCCGAATCGGGGCAGCAGCCCTCGCTGGTCGAACACCTCCATCGTGCGTGCGGTAAAGCCTAGGCCGCGGGACTCCCCGGTGGGCTCCGTCAGCCGGTCGATGACGACGGTCGCGACACCCGCCAGGCGCAGCTCGCCGGCGAGCATCAGCCCGGCCGGGCCAGCACCCACGACAATTACATCAGCGTCCATGTGTCCTCAGATTCACCGTCGGATGGTCAGAGAATGGCGATACAGAGTCGTTCATCGTGTTCACGACGGCTCAGCCACGGGCGCCGACTCCGCCGAACTGCAGGCCGACTCCGCGGACAGTGACAATCCAGGTAGGGGCACCGAGCTTGCTGCGCAGGCTGCTCACGTGCGTGTCGATGGTGCGGCTGGAACTCGCCCAGGCGTCATCCCAGACCTTCGACATTATCTGTTTGCGGGAAACCACCGTCTCTGGCTGGGTGGCCAGCAGACGGAGGAGGTCGAACTCCTTACGGGTCACATTGATGAGCCGGTCGTCGAGCCGGACCTGGCGGGCGCCGAGGTCTATCTGCAGTGGCCCGTACGAGATCCGCCGCGGCTCCGGCGGCGCGGGGCGCGCCCGGCGCATGACCGCCCCGATGCGCGCGACCAGCTCGCGAAATCCGTACGGCTTGACGAGATAGTCGTCGGCGCCGGCCTGTAGGCCGAGAACGCGGTCCAGCTCGGTACCCCGGGCAGCCAGCGCGATGATCGGGATATCGCAGTCGGTGCGGATGTCGCGGCAGACCTCCAGCCCATCGAGGTCCGACAGTTCGAGATCCAGCAGTACGAGGTCCGCGCGGTGACATGACCGCAGCGCATCTCTTCCGGTGTCAACGGTTAGGGTGTCGAATCCGTGGCGCCGCAGCCCGCCCGCGAGCGACTCGGCGACGGTGGCGTCCCCCTCGGCGACAAGTACCCGCACCATGACTACGCCCCAGCGTGATGGTAAGCATCCCTGTCCATGGGCGAAACCGTACGGGATAGGGATCGAAGTCTATTCAAGGACGGATCAAACGACGTCAGAAAACCAATCGAGGATCACTCCGGCCACCCCTGGGCAGTGCAACGGAATGCAATACCCCACGGTCCTGGCCGTCAGGCCGCAAGCGAACGGACGAGCAGCGGACAGAGCCGTTGAGCTGCGGCGTCCAGTCATTGTCCAGTCATCGTCCAGCGACGTGGTCGAAGGTATGGGAGCCGAATGACAGCGGGACAGGCCGTCGTGCCGTTACGGCGGCGCTCTCGCACGGTGTGGCTGCTGCATCTGACCGCAAGGGACTGGGAGATAGCCGTGGGCTTGGTAGACGATTACCAGTTGGCCGCCTGCGCACCGTCCGTCGACGACTCACCCCGAATCTGGACGCACCCGTGGTCCGAGGATGGCCTGCGGTTCAAGGTGCTCGGTCCACTCGAGGTCTTCCGTGGCGAGCACGAGTGCACGCCCAGCGCGCCAAAACTGCTGCAGGTGCTGGCCCTGCTCGTACTCCACGCCAACCGGATCGTGCATATCGAGACCCTTGTCCGGCTGCTCTGGGGCGACCGGCCGCCACGCAGCGCGGTAGCCACCATCCAGACGTACATCTACCAGCTTCGGCGCTTCCTGACCCGCGAGCAGGTGGACAGCGGCGACGGGGACCTACTCGTCACGAAGAACCCCGGGTACCTGCTGCGCGTCCACCCCGACCAGGTCGACCTGCAGCAGTTCCAGCGGCTGAGCCGGCAGGGGCAGGTCTTCCTGCGGGGGCGCCGGTTGGACGAGGCGGCCTCGAGGTTGCGCGCCGCCCTGGGGCTGTGGTCGGGCAGCCCGCTGGCCAACGTGCCGATGGGTGCAAGGCTCGACCCGTACGTGACCGACCTGCAGGAGCAGCGGCGCAACGCACTGCAGCTACGGATCGAAGCGGAGATCGAGCTCGGGCTGCACCGCGAGCTGATCGGCGAGTTGCGCTCGCTCGTCGTGCTCCACCCGTTGGACGAGTGGATGTACGGCCAGCTCATCCGGGTCCTCGCCCGCAGCGGCCGGCGCAGTGACGCACTGCACGCGTACCATCACCTACGGACAACCCTCGCCGCAGAGTTGGGGCTGGACCCGTCCCCCGAGCTACAGCAGCTCTACCAGCAGCTCCTGGGCACCGACTAGCTCGACGCCGATGTGGGCGACGTCGACCCGCTCGACGAGGTCCCGCCTGCCGCCGTCCCCAGATTGCGAGGTCGAGATGGATCCTGAGATTGCGGTGTGCTGCGCCGACCTGCACAAACGATTTGGCGCCAACGAAGCGTTGCGGGGCGTCGATCTGGAGATTCCCAGCGGGACCGTGCACGGTCTGCTGGGGCCCAACGGCGCGGGCAAGACCACACTGGTCCGGATCCTCGCCACGCTCACCCGGCCCGATCGGGGGCGGGCCCGCGTCGCCGGCTACGACGTGGTCCGCGACGCCGACCAGGTGCGGTACCGGATCGGGCTCGCCGGCCAACACGCCTCGGTGGACGAGAGGCTGAGCGGGCGGGCGAACCTGCGGATGTTCGGGCGCCTCTACCACCTGCCCGACCGGGTAGCCCGGCGCCGGGCCGACGAGCTGCTCGACCGGTACGACCTGGCGGATGCCGCCGACCGCAGCGTCGGGACGTACTCCGGCGGGATGCTGCGCCGGCTGCACCTGCTGGCGAGCCTCATCGTCGCGCCGCCGGTGCTGTTCATGGACGAACCCACCACCGGCCTCGACCCCCGGAGCAGGGGCGAGATCTGGGACACCATCCGTGATCTCGCCGCCGCCGGCACGACCGTGCTGCTCACCACCCAGTACCTCGAAGAGGCGGACCGGCTCGCCGACCACATCACGGTGATCGACACCGGGCGGGTCATCGCCTCGGGCGGGCCCGACGAGCTGAAGGCGGCCGTCGGCAGCCGGATCGACGTCGTGGTCCAGGACGTCGCCGCGCTGGCTGGCGCGGCTTCCGTGCTGGCCGCCATCGCCGGTGGTGACCCCGAGATCGACGCGGACGAGCGGCGGGTCAGCGTACCCGCCCGGCAGGGCGCCGTGACGCTGACCGAACTGGTACGGGAACTGGACCGCGCCGGTGTCGTCGCCGAGGACATCGCGCTGCGACGGCCCACCCTGGACGAGGTCTTCCTGACGCTGACCGGGAGGCCGACCGAGGCGGAGGTGACGGTGGCATGAGCGTCGACCCGGGCTCGCCGCTGGTGCTACCGCCGCCGGTTCCGCCTGCCACGGCCGTCGACCGGATCCGGTGGACGCTCGCCGACGGCTGGACGATCGTGCTGCGTAATCTGGGCCACATCACGATCGGCGTGCTGATCGCGCAGCTCGTCTTCCCCGCCATCATGATCGTGATGTTCGGGTACGTCTTCGGCAGTGCCATCGCCGTTCCCGGCGGGGGAAACTACCGCGAGTACCTGATACCCGGCCTGTTTGCCATGGCGGCGTTCGCCGGGGTCATCGCCACCGCGTCGGAGGTCGCCTCGGACGCGGGCAAGGGCATCGTCGACCGGTTCCGGTCGCTGCCGATGGCCCGCTCGGCGGTGCCGTTCGGCCAGACCGGCGGCGACATCCTGCTCGGCGCGCTCAGCATCGTCTTCCTCGCCGCCGCCGGGCTGGCCGTCGGCTGGCGGGCGCACCACGGCATCGGGGCGACGCTGGCGGGTTTCGGCCTGTTGCTGCTGCTCCGCTATGCGGTGAGCTGGGGCGGTGTCCTGCTCGGCCTCATGGTGTCGGAGCGGACCCTGAACCGCCTCGGCGCGCTCATCTTCCCGGTCACGATGATATCGAACGCCTTCGTGCCGACCGACCGGATGCCGACGTGGCTGCGGGTGATGACGGAATGGAACCCGACGAGCGCTCTGGTGACGGCCTGCCGCCGGCTGTTCGGGAACCCGGGCGTGCCCGATGGGGACGCGGCTCTGCCGCTGCGGTACCCCGTCGCCGCGACGATCGTGTGGTGTGTGGTGATGCTGGCGGTCTTCGTCCCGCTCGCCGTCCGCCGCTACCGGACCATGGAGCGCTGACCGGAGTTGCCGCTCGTGATCGGCCGCCGGTCGCAGAGTGTCGACGTGGCCGTAGTCGCGTTCGCCTGTGGCATCCGTAGCTGGCGGAGCCGTCGACCGGCGGACGTGGCAGGTCGGAGAAGCCGGGCGCACTCCACACGACCCTGCGGCGCACTGCGGCGAGATCCCTCCAGTCGATTTCGGTTTCGCTGGGAGTATTCATAGCGGGTGGAAGTCCGCGACACGCAACCGACCGCGCTGGTACGGCTCTGACACACTTGTCTGGTGCGACGCTCGCGGGTCGTCAGGCGTGTCGCGGCGATTGTCTTTTCCGTCGCCGCGCTCATCCTTATTGGATCATGGATGGTCGGCGGTACGGGCCGGGCAGACGAGATTTCCAGCATCCTGGCGGCACTGGTAGCCCTTACCTCCGCCCTGCTCTGGGTCGTTAACAACAATTTCGGGACCGGTACCCAGCCGGCCCGCCCCGACCAGCTTGATCTCGCCGTCCGGGAACTGGCCGAAACGATATCGGTGCAGTGGGAGCAGGAGGGGGTCCTGCGGGGTCTGCGCGACACCCAGCCCGCGAACATCCGCTGGTCAACCACCGGCACGCTGCTCACCGAGCCCCGGGGCGCCGTCGTCCCGCAGCAGGCGGACGGCGAACTGCGGTGGCGGCGGCTGAGCGAGTACGAGTCGGCCATTCTCGACCTGTTCGACAGGGCGCCGTCGCACCGACTCGTTGTTCTGGGCGACGGTGCCGCGGGTAAATCGGTCTTCGCGCTGCTCTTCACACTCAGCTACCTCGCCCGCCGTCGCGAACGGGATCCTGTTCCGGTGATGCTCAGCCTGTCGTCATGGAGCCCTGACAACGAGGCATTCACCGCGTGGGCGGAGCGCAAACTGTTCGAGCTTTACCCATTCCTTGAGAATTCAGGCGTCTACGGAACCAAGGCGGCACGTCGGCTCATCGACACCCGTCGGATCATCTTCGTCTTGGACGGCCTCGACGAGATAGCCGATCATGCGCGTCCGGTCGCGCTGGACGACATCGAGCGCTCGCTTCCAGTGGGCCAGCCACTACTGCTCACCTGCCGCACCCACAGCTTCGTGGCGGTCACCGCGGGTCGCCCGGCGCTCGCCGGGGCAACCCGGGTGACCCTGCACCCGCTGCAGGTGGACGACGCGATCACCTATCTGTACGGAGCGGAAACCTATCCGGACGGTCGGTCCGGTCCGGCCCCGGCCCAGCGGAAGCTGTCGCGCGTGCGAGCCGTATTGAACGTGGTGCTCAGCGACGGGCAGGCCCGGCGGCCGCAGGGATCGGAGGCGTTACGGGCCGCCCTGGGTTCCGAGAAGTGGCGGCCGCTGTTCGAGGTGCTGAGGGACAGGACCGGCAGTCCGCTCCAGCGGGTGATGGCCGTCCCGTTGTACGCGGCGCTGGTCCGGCGGCGCTACAGCGACGGGATCCTCGACCCGCAGGAGTTCGTTCGCAGCGTCGCGGGAGTGAACGAGGCAGGTATCCGGAGCGCCCTGATCGGCGACCTGCTGTGGAAGTTTGACCGACCGAACACGCGGGGGCCGGCCCCGCCGGGCCGGGGGCCGCGGACCCGCTGGCTGGGGTTCATGGCCGACAGGTTGCGCCGCACGGATCAGCCGACGATCGAATGGTGGCGGCTGTACCAGTGGCTGAGCCCGCGGCAGTGGGCGCTCATCGCCGGTATCGTCCTCACGCTGACCTACCTGCTCACGATCGGCTTCCCGGAAGGGCTCAAACGCGGTATCGCGGTCGGGATGGCGGTGGGAATCGTGATCGGTCTGACCCGGGGCAGCCTCGCCGGTCTGCGCGCGGGTGCGCTGACCGGGGTGGTCGGCGGTTCGGGCGTTCTCGCGGTGTCAGCCTTCCTGCTCGACTGGTTCGACGCGGTCTTCGTGGCGGTCGAGCTGGGTGTGGCGCTGGGCGTGGCCACCGCGTTGATCCCGCGGATGCAGCGGTCCCTGACGGGAGTGTTCCAGGTGGGGCTGCTGGGCGGTATGGCCGCGGCGACGGTGACGGGTCTCCAGGACGGAATCTCGCATGGGCCGTCCGCCGGGTTGTTCCGTGGCGTCACGACGGTGTTCGGCATGGGCATCTCGATCGTCTTCGCCGGAGCCCTTACGTACTGGCTGAAGGTGACCGAGCAACCCAAGCAGCCCTCGTTCATCAACATCTCTCGCGCCCGCCGTGAGCGACGGCTGCTGCCGTACCTTGCCTTCGGCACCGCGAGCGGACTGGCCATCGGCGTCGGCGGAGGGCTGGTCGGGGCGGCCCGGTCCTGGTTCGCCGGCGGACTGGAGGAGGCGGTGACCTACGGCGGCGTGATCGGCCTGAGTTACGGACTGACCGCCGGATTCGCGGTCGGCCTCACCGGGGGCTACGTCAAGTGGATCACGGAACCGTCTGCGGAACCACTCGCCGTGACACCCAGCCTGACGCTCAGCTACGGTCGCATCGTCGCGCTGGCGTACCTCGTGGTGCCCACCGTGGCCGCGCTCGGCACGATGCTGGCGCTCCGTTACGTGCTGACGTCCCACTACCCGGCCGTGGCCGGTCCGGCAACCCACTCACCAAACGTCTCACCGGTGAACGGCGCGGCGCTCGGGGCGAGCATCGGGCTCGTCCTGGCGTGCTGTTTCACCCCGTGGCCGGCCTTCGTGCTCGTCCGACTGATGCTGTGGATCACGCGCTGCGGGCCGCTGCGGATGATCGGAGCACTGGAGCGGGCGTGTGACCTGGAGATCCTGCGACATGACGGAGCGGCGTACCAGTTCCGGCACGACGAGATCCGCAAGTGGCTCCTGACCGCGGAGCCGGGCGGCCGAGGCCCCCAGCCGGCTACGGCCGCACCACGGTCCAGCGGGGCAGGGCCGTGAAGGCGCCGGTGCCGATCGTCGATGAGGGCAGCCCTTCCACAGCCGCGTAGACCATCTCGTACGCGCTGGTAATGGCGGCGAGCAACGGACGCGGCCGCAGTTCCCAACGCGCGAGGGTGGGCTGGCCGGCCATCGGCGCGAGGTCCAGGACGTACGGTCGCTCCGCGCCGGGCTCGTGCCGGAGCCGGGCCAGCCGCTGAAGGTCGCTGTGCTTGCGCGCGACCTCCGCCAGGTAGGCGGCGCCCAACCCCTTTCGCAGGCGCTCCACGTGCCGGGCGGTCAATCGGATGAACGGCGACGGCCGGGCCTGGTAGCTACCGGCCGGGAAGGTGCTCAACGACAGCACGTGGGTGCAGTTGTCGTCGACCGCCATCCGGTATGGCAACGAGGTCAGCACGGAACCGTCGATCGCCCGCTCTCCCCGGTAGACGCCGGCACCCCGCACCAGCACAGGCCGCCAGGAAGTGCTCATGAGCGCCGCCTTGAGATCTTCCCGGGTGGTGAAGTCGGTCGCGGCGTACGGCTGAATGGTGTCGACCATCGTCAGTGCCACGGTGAGCGGCACCGGTGAGCTGAGCACCCGGTCGTAGTGCAGTGGCCGGACCTGCTCCATGATCTCATCGAAGACCACGGCAAGATCGAGCGCCGAGCCACCGCGCAGAAATCGACCCAGCCGCAGGAAATCCCGGCTGGGAAGATCCTGGAAGTAGATCGGAAGCGCCCGCCACGCCTCGCCGGCGACGAAATAGGCGCTGTTGATCGCGCCACCCGAACAACCGTAGAGCGCGTCGAAGGCGGAGCCGAACCCGAACTCCTCGAGCGCCGCCAGCATGGCCCCGGAGACCACCCCGCGCATGCCGCCGCCCTCCACGGCCAGCCCGATCTTGTGATCGTCGGCGCGTTGACCCGGTTGACTCCTGGCTCGACGGCGCTCTCGCAACGCATCGAGAACGGGATGGTCGACGCTCCACATCCCATCACTGGGCCCAGATTGCTCCGGCATCTGACACATCCTCGGCACGAATCCACAGTCTTAAATTTATCTCGCCCGTGCCTTACCTTCTGTTGATGGCTGCTGGCGGCAGTCGGGTCATACTACCCCTGTGAGGCACCGATGCTCCAGCGGTGAGATCTTCGAGTTGCCCGCACTGGAAGCAATCGATCAACCTGACGGAGTGACGTTTCCCGGAAGGTCAGAAGTTGACCGCCAATAGCCGTGCCGTAGGCGTGGTGGCAACGAATGCATGTGGCACGAAGGGTGCGATGTAGATGCTGGAGCCCTGCGGGAGATCGGACTTGGAGGGCGCCTCCGGGTCGCCCCAGCGCATGTGGACATCGCCCTCCAGAACGTAGATAAACTCACCCCCTGGGTGCCCGGCGTTAAACTGCGACTCGTCCTCGCCCTGCCGCAGCACGTCGACCAACAATGGCACCATGTTCGGCGCCGTGTGGGTACGAACGAGACAGTGGTACGTGTAGTATTCCGCCCCGCCGCGCTTTCCCGTGATCGCGTCGGCATCGCCTGCGTACTGTAGCTTGACGCCGTTGTCGAGATCGCTCCTGTGGCCCGGCACCAGTGTCGCCGGGTTGGTGTCGAGCGCCTTGGCGATATCGGACACCTGGGCCAGGGTCAGATCCGGCAGGTCATGGCTCTGTTCCCACTCGCGCACCGTCTCGGCGTTGATACCCAGACGGTCGGCGAGATGATGTTCGTTCAGCTTGATCTGTTGACGCCGACTCCGTAGCTTTGCGCCGAAACCGGATGTCGCCTCGACGTTCATGGGAAACCCCCTCGGGTCGGCTTGATCAATAACCCCGGGCTTGAGACGCACTTTACCGACCCCCCCTCGACAAATCAACCATGATAGATTGTCACGAGCTTCGATCAATTTCGCGGACAGATGATCCCAGAAGGCGCTGATCGAGTCGGTGGGTGGCCATTGTGGCCGGGTGCGACCAGAGCCCATTGATGCGGCCGTCAACAGTTCTCGTCAACGTCTCCCGCAGCGCGGTCGTCGGGGAGGCGGCGCTGGCCGGAAACCCGGTGCCGCACCGCGTTGCGTGACGGCGGCCGACCACAGGGAGGTGTTCATGGCCGGTGACGGCCTGCGGGTGGATCCGGGTCATCGAGGTGGTCGCACTCCCGGCCGAGGCGAACAAGCTGGGCGCGGTGCCGAGTCGACCGGTCTCACCGCGGTGGTCGTCGGGGCCGCCGGCCACACCGGCGGCGAGGTCTGCCGCCTGCTGCTCGGACACCCTTACGTCGGCGAGATCCTGCCGACGTCGCGCTCGGATCTGCCGTTCGACCAGACGCACCCGAACCTGCGCGGCTGCGGGCTCGTCTACCGTTCCGCGGACGAGGCTCTGGACGCCCGCCCGGACGTGGCCTTCCTCTGCGCGCCCCCTGGGGAGGCCATGCGGATGGCACCACGCTTCCTGACCGCCGGTACCCGCGTCGTCGACCTCGGCCCCGACTTCCGGTTCGCCGATCCCGACGTCTACACGCGCGTCTACGGTCGCCCCCACCTGGCACCCGAGCTGTTGGCGAAGGCGGCGTACGGGATCAGCGAACTCAACCGCGCCGAGATCACCGCCGCCCGGCTGGTCGCGAATCCGGGCTGCTACGTCATCACCGCACTGCTGGCGCTGTATCCCCTGCTCGGCGCCGCCTTCGTCGACTGGTCGTCGCTGATCCGGATCAGTGCCATCAACGGTACGTCGGGCGGCGGGACCGCCCCACACCCGCGGCTCATGCACGCGGAGGTCGCCGGATCCATGCTGTCGTACAGCCTGAACGGCCATCGTCATGCCCCCGAGCTGGAGACCGTGCTGGGGCGCCTCGGCGGGCGACCAGTGTCGATGGACCTGAGTACGGCCTACGGACCCTTCGTCCGCGGCACCTTCCTGACGGCCAGCCTGTCCGTCGGCACGGCATGGCGCGACGACCTGGACCGCGACGCGGTACTCGACCGGTACCGGAAGACGTACGGAAGCGGCGCCGACGGCGAATACTTCGTCCGCGTCGTCGACCAGCCGCGCCGCGGTGGGCTCAACGAGAAGGAGTACGACCTCTACCCACGGCTGGCCGACGTCGTCGGGTCGAACTTCTGCCATGTCGGGACGGACTACGACGCCACGCACGCGGTGATCCGGGTCGTCGCCGTGACCGACAATCTCGGCAAGGGAGCCGCGGGTTCGGCGATCCAGAACATGAATCTGCTGACCGGTCTGCCGGAGTCCACCGGCCTGGCCGCCTATGCGCTGTGAGGCTGTCGCGTGTTCGAGCTACGGATACCCACCACGATCGTGTTCGGGGCGGGACGACTCGCCGACGTCGGAAAGCTCACGCGCCACCACGGCCGGCACGCGCTTGTCGTCACCGGCCGGGCGGCGATGCGCCGGCACGGTGTGACCGACCGGGTCACCGGGCTGTTGCGGGATGCGGGAGTACGGGCGACCGTGTTCGCCGGCGTTCGGCCCAACCCACACGCGGAGGAGGTCGACGCGGCGGTGGCGCTGGTCCGGCGACACGCCTGTGACGTGGTGGTCGGACTCGGGGGCGGCAGCGCCATCGACGCGGCGAAGGCCGTGGCGGTCGGGGTCAACCACGCGGCGAGCGGCCCCTTGGTGGGACGCACGCTCGATCCCGAACCAGGCTCCCTGCCGGTCGTCGCCGTTCCGACCACCGCCGGCAGCGGTTCCGAGATCAGCAGAGGGGCCATCGTCACCGACACCGCACGCAACCTGCGCGCCGGCATCCGGGGCGAGGATCTGTATCCGGCGGTCGCGGTGATAGATCCGGATCTTGTCGCCACGGTTCCCGGCCGGACGGTGGCCGACGCCGGGTTCGACGCGATGGCCCATGCCATCGAGGGGTACGTAGCGCGGTCGGCCAACCCGGTGAGCCAGGTGCTCGCCGAGCGCGCCATTCTGCTCCTCGCGGAGCACCTGCCCGCGCTGTCGGCCGGGCGGAGCGACCGTGCCGTACGGGAGGGCTGCTGCCTCGCGGCGCTGCTGGGTGGCGTGAACGTCGCCACCGTCGGCACCTGCCTACCGCACCGGCTCCAGCACGCGATGGCGTCGGTGGCGCCGGATGTCTCGCACGGCCGTGGCCTCGCCGCGCTCTATCCCGCCTGGCTGCGACACGCGGAACCGTTCGCGACGGGCCGTTTCCGGCGGCTCGCCGGCCTGCTCTCCGCACCGGACGTCCACCACGGCGTCGCCGAGATCCGGCGGGTCCTCGGGCTCACCGAACGACTGCGGGACCTGGCGGTGACCCCGGGGGACATCCCGGCCGTGGTGGACGCCGTCCGGGGCAACGTCGACAACGACCCCATCGAGGGGGACGCCGCCGAGGTGATCCGCGGCATACTGACCGAGTCCTGAGTTTAGAAGAAAATCACGGATGGCTGGTCAAAGGACCATTCAAGGACTCGACGGGCCAGCGGCGCTGTTGTCGACCTTCGGAAGCGGCGAAGCCCAGGCCGATGACCTGGGCTTCTGTTCCGAGCCGCCTGACGGAATCGAACCGTCGACCTACGCATTACGAGTGCGTCGCTCTGACCGACTGAGCTAAGGCGGCAACGCCGGCAAGTGTACGACACCGGGCGCCGGCCCGGCTCGGGGGTTTCCCGGTGGGTACCCGGGCAGGGCGGCCGGAAGCGGTCGGACCTGGCGAAACCTCGCGCCAGCGCCGGATCGGTCAGCGGGCGGACAGTACCACGACGGGCGCCCCGACTAGGCTGCCATCGATGACCGATCACCAGGCGCCGCCGGTCCCGGCGCAACCGGCGGCCCCACCCCGGCCGGGCAGCCTCGACCCGAGCGAACTCGGCTTCACCCCGCAGCGCCCGGTGCCCTGGCTGGCGCCGCTGCTGCTGGTCAGCACCGGGCTGCGTACCCTGCTGGCGCTGCTCTTCGGCGCGTACCTCGACAAGCGGGAGTTGCAGAACTCGCTGCCCAGCACGGTGACCCGGCAGGTCGGCCCGGACGGCGACCTGTGGCTGGACTTCGTCGCCGACCTCGGTGACGGGTTCAACGCCACCTACTCGGTCGCCTATCTGCTCACCCGCCCGGAACTGGAGGTCGACGGGCACCGGCTGCCGCGCGGCCAGATGCTGCTGATGGGTGGCGACCAGGTCTATCCGACGGCCAGCGGCGAGGCGTACGAGAACCGGTGCAAGGGCCCCTACCAGGCCGCTCTGCCGCAGCCGCCGGCCGACGGCCCGCCCCCGGCGCTCTACGCCGTCCCCGGCAACCACGACTGGTACGACGGCCTCACCGCGTTCCTCCGGCTCTTCGTCCGCTCCCGGGACGACAACGTCGGCGGCTGGCACACCCCGCAGGGCCGCTCCTACTTCGCCGTGGAGCTGCCGGCCGGCTGGTGGCTGTTCGGGCTGGACGGGCAGTCCGGGGTCTACCTCGACGACCCGCAACTGCGCTACTTCGAGGAGGCGGCGAAGGGGCTCACCGCCGAGTCACGGGTGATCATCGCCGTGCCGGAGCCGAGCTGGGTCAAGGCCGTCGACAAGCCCGACGAGTACGACACCATCGACTATTTCCTCCGTACCGTGATCGCGCCGACCGGCGCCCGGGTCCGGCTGCTGCTCTCCGGCGACCTGCACCACTACGCCCGGTACACCGGACCGGACCGCACCCTGGTCACCTGCGGTGGCGGCGGCGCCTACCTTTACCCGACCCACAAGCTGCCGGGCCGCATCGAGGTGCCGCCGAGGGACACCCTGGTCCGCCGGGCCAGCACCAGCCAGTCGTACGATCTGGCCGGGCGCTATCCGGACGCGGCCCGGTCCCGGCGGTACGGCTGGGGCATCTTCGGCCGGCTGCCGCTGCGTAACCCGGGTTTCGCCACCCTGCTCGGCGGGCTGCACACGCTGTTGATGCTGGCCATGGCCGGCGTGGTCGCCCCGCGCTCCGAGGCGGCGGCCCAGCGGTTGTTCAGCATCCCGCTGGCGATCATGCTCGTCGTCACGCTGGTCGGTGCGGTCTTCTTCGCCAAGCCGCCCAGTGCGAGCGGCAAGCGGCACGCCCGGCACTGGATCCTCGGGCTCTGTCACGGCTTCGGGCACATCGGGCTGGCCGCCGCCGGCACCTGGCTCTGGCTCCAGCTCTTCTTCCACGCCTGGCCGTGGCCGCTGCCGGTGGTCGCGGCCGCGGTGGTCTACGGGCCGATCGCGGGGCTGGTCGCCAGCCAGCTCACCGCGCTCTACCTGCTGGTCGCCGGCTCGTTCGGGGTCAACCTCAACGAACTCTTCGCCGGGCAGGGCATCGAGGACGCCAAGTGCTTCCTCCGGCTGCACATCGCCGCCGACGGTACGCTCACCGGCTATCCGATCGCGGTGGACCGGATCTGCCGGCGCTGGCAGGCCGAGCCGGACGGTACCCCGGACGCCGCCTGGCTGACGCCACGCCATCCACTGCCGTTCCGGCTCGCCGAACCGCCGTTCACACTCCGCTGACCCGGCTGTCGGGACCGGTCAGGCGTGCCGCTTCGCCAGGCTGACGAAGGCGCGCCACCGCACGGCATCGAAGGTCAGGAGCGGCCCGTCCGGATCCTTGCTGTCCCGCACCAGTACGCGGCCCGGGAGGCCGTCGGCCACCTCGACGCACGCGCCGCCGTTTGAACTGCTACGACTGGACTTCCGCCAGGTCGGCTCAGTTGTACTCATCGATAATCCTCAGGATCAGGTCTCGGGACGGGCCACACGGAAGCGCGAGGCCACTCAAACTCTCCCACGTCCGGTCGAGTTCGCCCACCTCCTCGGCATCCGCGATGGTCCGGCCGCGCAGTTGGTCGTCCAGGTAGGCGAGGCGAGGGCTTCCGGCCCCGGGCAGACTGGCGAGGACGAAGGCGCCGGCCAAGCCGGCGTGCAGGCCGGCCGCCATGGGCAGTACCCGGACGTGCACGTTCGGCCGCTCGCCGACGTCGACCAGGTGCTCGAGCTGCTCTTTCATGAGCGCTCGGTCGCCGTACCGCAGGGCCGCCTCACCGATGATCGCCACGAGCGTCGGCGGGTCTTCGCGGTCGAGCGTCGCGGTCTGCCGCTCCAGCCGCGCGGCTGTCAGTTCGTCCAGCTTGTCCCTCCGGTGCGGTCCGACCGCCAGAATCGCGTGGGCGTACGCCTTGGTCTGGAGTAGACCGGGGATCAGGGAGTGCTCGAACCAGCGGATCAGGGTCGCCCGCCGCTCGTTGTCGGTCCAGGAGCGCAGCCACGGGGCCGCCCCCTCGGCCCGCGCCCTGGCCGACAACTCCTGAATCTCGGTCCCGGTCTCGAAAAGCGCATCCAGCGCCTTTGCGGTGTCGGGCATCGGCACCATGCGGCCCGTCTCGAACGCCCCGATGGAGGATGCCGAGATGCTGACGGCCGCACCGGTCTGATCCTGCGTCAGCCTCTGTCTGTTGCGCTCGCGGCGAATCAGTTCCCGAAGATCGTTCATCTCTATTACTCCATTGCTCCGGCCTACTGGGGTTCGTTCTTCATCAGTCGCCGACCACTACTCCTCAGGCATCTTCCTGCACCACGGGTCACCAGTACAGAGTGGACGGCAGACAGAAGGGCATCGAGAGCGATTTACGCCCTGGGCGCGATCCGCAATCCATCCGAATTGGATCTCTGCTGTCGAGTGGATGGGAGAGCTCGGTGCCGATCGTCCCCGCGCCTTGACCCCGAGCACCCGGAGAGGTGATCAGAAATGATACTGGAAAGGCGGCGACGACACCGACGGGACTGGCGGCGACTCTGGCTGTACTGCCGGTGCGGCCATCGCTGGATCTGCCCGGATTCCGCGAAACGGGTCCCGAAGCCATTCACGCCCTACATCCGGCCGATGACCGACGAGGAGTACCGGGCCGGCATGCGGGCCTCGTCACCCGTACCCGAGGTCGTGCTGCGCTTGGACCCGATCGTCCCGGCGCCGCCGGCCCGCCCTCGGACCCGAGCCACCAACGACCCGTTCTGGGACTCGCCGTGCGCGCGGCACCAGATCGGCCGGGCCGGCGCTCTGACACCCGCCCAGACCTACCGTGGCCGCTACGGCGAACGGCGGCGCCGGGCCGAGCGAGCCGGCCGGACATAACCGTGATCGGGCCGCAGGAGCGCTGGTACCGGCACATGCGACGGCTCGCCCACCGGCGCTACCCGGCTGGTCGGCACACCCCGGCACGGTCGTACCGCTGCCGGACCTGCTCGGATCCCTGGCCGTGCGCACCGGCCCGGCTGGCCCTGCTGCTCGGCTTCAAAGGCGACCGGGTGGGGCTGATGATGTACCTCGGCACACACCTCACCCGCGCACTGCAGGCAATGCCCGACACCCACCCCGCGCTGATCGCCGGCCAGATCCTCCACTGGGTTCCCCGGCGCCGCTGACCGACCTGCCTCATCACCCAGCCCCGGCACGCCAATCCAGCCGTGCCGGGGCGGCGGGAACCGTTGCAGCGGTGACCGCCCGCGAGACCCCCGGCCCTCTCCCCCCGGGGGTCTCTGCGTTTCCAGGCGCTAGTCGGTCGTCGTCGCGGGGCGCGAGTCGTAGGCCCGGCGGGGTCCGCAGACGTCGGCCAGGGCACACCGGCTGACGGAACCGTCGGAGAGCTGTCGGACCGTCACCGTCTCGCTCGGGACGTGCCGGGACACGACCTTCGCCTGGCCGGCCGGCGTCTGGACTCGCTGACCCGGGCTCGGATAGTTGCCGCTGTCGGCATAGAGCGGATGCTCGTACTTCAGGCAGCACATCAGTCGGCCGCAGGCGCCGGAGATGCGCAGCGGGTTGAGCGGCAACTCCTGGTCCTTGGCCATCCGGATGGTCACCGGCTCGAAGTCGGTGAGGAAGGTGGCGCAGCAGAGGTCACGCCCGCAGGAGCCGATGCCGCCCTGTACCCGGGCCGAGTCCCGGGCGGAGAGCTGGCGCAGCTCGACCCGGCAGTGCAGAGTGGCACCCAGGTCGCGGACCAGGGACCGGAAGTCGACCCGGTGCGGCGCGGTGAAGTAGATGGTGATCCGCGACCCGTTCGACCCGCCGCTCGGCGTCGACTCGACGACGCAGTCGACGGCGACGACCTTCATCGGGAGCTTGTGCTCCCGGATCAGCCGCTTCGCGGCGACCTTCGCCTCGGCCTTCCGCTTGCGCAGCATCTCGTCGCGGCGCAGGTCCTCCTCGCTGGCCAGGCCGGCGAGCCGGGGAAAGCCGCTGGTGTCGTCGGAGACCCACTGCGCGGCCCAGACGCACTCCGCCACCTCGGTCCCCTCGTCGGTGGGGACCAGCACCCGGTCGCCGACCGCCGGCCGCAGCCCGCCCGGATCGAGGTAGTAGAGGCGGCCGTAACGGTTGAAACTGACCGCGCACAGCATGCCCATGGGCTCACCCTATGACGGATCCGACCATCCGCCGAGTCGCGTGGACGGGCCGACCGAGATTCCACGCCTGACGACCACTGACGGGCGGCCGTGACGACGACTCAGGTGAGTGGGAGGGTGCTTCGGTCGACGCGTTGCACGAAGGTCGGCTTCCGCGCGTGCTCCAACCGGAGCGCATCGAGACGCCGAACGAACTCGTCGGTCCGCCCATCCCGCTCGCTGAGCGCGTGCAGATCCTCCAACAGCGCCACGGCCGCGTCGTACCCGCTGGTTTTCTTCGCGGCAATCAGCTCGCCGACCTGCCGCCAGGCCCGCTCCGAGCCGCCTGCCGCCAGGGCGTCGAGGCGTCGCTCGCGGGCGAGCGCCGCCGCACGTTCCCGGCGGGTCTGCTCCTCCGACGCGTCCCGCTCGGCCTGGAGTATCCGTTCAGCTCCGCGTACCTCGGACGCCACCCACAGTTCGGCCACGGTGCGGCGTCCGGCCTCGCCCGTGCCATCGTCGGATGTCGCGGCCCGGAAATCCCGCAGCAACTTTGCCTGTACGCCGCCCGCACCGCCCTCGGCGACGCGCAGCAGCAGGTCATCCTTCTTCGCGGTCGGCAGTTTCCGCAGCCAGCGGGCTAGTTCCGCCGACGACTCGGGGCGTTCGACCCGGGTCGGGCTGGCCTCGGCCGCGGCGGCGAGCAGGTCACGGTCGATGCGCAGGAAGTCGACGAGGGAATCCAGCGCCCCGCTAAGCTCGCCCAGACCCGGCGGCACGGGCGGCTCCAGGTCGTCCTCGTCGACATCGTCGCGGCCGACACTCAGTAGCCAGGCCAGATAGAGCAGTCGTAGGTCGCCGGAGGCCAACTCGGCGCGGGCGGGAACGATGGACGCCAGCAGCCCTTCGCCGTCATCGTCCTCCCAGTCCCACTCCTCCCCGTCGTTCTCGTAGATCAGATCGAGGATGACGTGGTCGTCTGTTGCCCACACCGAGGCCGAGCCGCCCCAGCAGTACTGTTCGGCGGTGGTGAGATCGAGCGAACCGCTGGGCAGCCGAAGCATCAGGTGACGGGTGCCCCAATTCGCGAGGTAGAGGAACGCGTCGTAGTACTCCTCGACAAGCTCTCGGGGATCACCGCTGAAGTTGCCCCAGTTGTAGCTGTTGACGAAGCTGGTCGGGGTGATCGTCGCCCGGGTCGAGAATGACCGTACCTCGGCCATCTCCCGCTTGCTCAACGGCCGGTCAACCGCCAGGAACTCGTAGTACTGGTATTCACTCACCGCAGGAGGTTATCGAGCTGTATCGTGCCCGCGTCGGCCGGTCGGACTATCTATCCGCTGACGACATCCTCGGCGGTGACGGCGGTGACGGCGCGGCGCAGCCAGATGTCGAGTTGGGCCAGGTCCGTACACGTGAGGATCTGTTCGCGGACGGCCTCGGAGACGGGCACACCTCGCGTCTCGAGCACGGTCAGCACCGCTCGGCCTTCTCCTCGGGCCTCTCCTCGGGCCTCTCCGTGAGCATCAACCTCGCGCAGCAGCTCACTACGGAACTCGGAGCCGACGGTGGTGCTCATGAAAGCCTCCCAACGGGCACGGGGCGCTCGCGGCAGCCCTGCCAGGACTATGTCATAGTACAAGATTGCTCTTTTCGGGCCGAGCGCTCGCAGCGCCTCCGCCAGCGCCGGGAACACGGCGTCCACGTCTGCGGCTGTGCCGTGGCAGATCGCCGACAACACCGCCAGCGCCGGATTGGCCCGAGCCAGGTCCACGTCGACGACCAGCGGCACATCGCGCGGCGTGAAGATGAACGGCCGCAGCGGCAGGCTGAGCCCTTCGAACTCGAACATGCCCCGGTACCGACGGGCGATCGTGGGGTCGGGGCAGTAGACCACCAGCGCGGCGTTGACCTTCAACTCGGCTTCCAGCTGAGCGACGTAGAGCTTCCACATCCACCGCTTGCGGGAATCCCAGCCGCGCTGGATCTCCAGCACCACCGCGAGCACCGGCTCGTCGGTCGCGTCGCAGAACAGCAGCATGCCGTCGGCATGGTACGTACGCGGAACCAGCACCCGCACGTCGGTGGGTTGAGCTCGGGCGTGGTGGTAGTCCGGCACCTTGACGTCGAACAGGTTCGTCAGCAGCCAGGTCAGCAGACCCGGGTCCAGCCTTACCAGCGCGATCGGTGACTCGTGCTCTCCACTCGGCATGGCGGCAGAGTACGGGGGGTGTATGACAAGCTCCGCTGAGTGATCCGACGCCGGTGCCCGACGACGTCGCCGTCAGAGGGAGATGCGCCCCCCGTCGGGGCGTACGACGGGGACCTCCGGGGGGCGGTGGTCGAGCAGGTCCAGCTCCGCCGCCCAGTGCCGGGGCAGCTCCTCCGCCCGGTCGTACGCCTCGTCGACCGTGGCCAGAATCCGGGCGCCGATCTCGGCCGCGGCCGCCCCGACCGGCAGTCCTACCGGCCCGGCAGCCCACGGCGCCGGCTTGGACCCGCCGGCCGGGGCGGTCTGCACGGCCACCGCCTCCGCCGAGCCGAGCACGTCGGCGAGGGTACGGGCCAGCGCGTACCGGGTGTCGGCGATCCACCCGGCCACCGCTTCGGCGTACGCGGTCGTGGCGGCGGCCCGGCCCGCCTGGCCGGTCAGGTGGCCCGCCAGTCCACGGCGGTGTGCCGCGTACGCCTCGGCGGCCGGGCCCTGCCACGAGCCGGCGGCGGAGAGCGCCGCCTGGGCCTCGCGGTAGGCCCGGCGCAGGTCGGCGTCAACCCCACCGGCGGCGGCCAGCGCCCCGGGCCGCAGCCCGAGCACCGCCCGCACGGCGTCGCCGGGCAGCACCCGGAGCCGGCGCAGCAGCGGCCAGATCCGGTGCCCGTCCGGCGCACCGGCGACCGCGAGGATGTCGTCGACCCGCCCGGAGAGCGCGACGGCGGGCTCGGCGAGCTGGTCGAGGACGTCCATCACGCCTCCTCCGGCCGCCGGTGGTGGGCCGCGGCGTCGCTGTCGGCGTATGTCGCCTCGGCGATCCGCAGCGCGGTGCCGGTGTCGGCCAGCCGCTCAGCCGTGGCCAGCAGTTCCCGGGCCCGGTTGTCGAGCGCGGCCGACCACTGCCGGTGCAGGATCCCACCGATCTCGCCGAGTCGCCCCGGCCCGTCGGCGCCGAAGGCAGCCTCGTCCGGCCCGGCGTACCGCAGCCGGCGGGCGAGGTCGGCGAGGCTGCCGCCGGTGACGTCGAGCCGGCCGGCCAGGTCCCGGAGGCCGTCCACTCATGCCTCCGTCAGTCGGCGGTACTCGCCGAACGTCTCGGTGTACAGCTTCTCCCGGGCCCACCGGGCGGCGTCGTCGGCTGCGGCGATGGCGGCCCGGACCGACCGGGCCAGGTCCGGTCCGGTACGCACCTGCGGCGCGCCCAGGAACCGTACGTCGCCGATCGACCCGTCGGCGGTGACGATCAGCTCGACCAGCCCGTCCGGGGAACGGACGGTCACCTGCACCCGGCGGATCGCCTCGTCGAACTCGGCCTGCAGCGCCTCGATGCGCCGGTAGCGCTCGATCGCCTCCTCGACCCACGACTGGTCGATCTCCCGCGCCACCGGCAGGTCCTCCCGCTTCCGGCTCACCGAACGTGCCGCATTCGCTGCGTTACGGCACCGAACCGTACCGGGCAGCCCGTCCCAAGGGAACCCTTCGTCCCAAGATCTCCCTGATCAGGACGGAACCCCCCAGCGTCCGGCGAATCAACGGCCGGCGAATCAGCCGCCGACGAGTCAACGGCCGGCGAATCAGCCGCTGGCGGAGCGCCGCTCAGCCGCGCCAGAGGGCCAGCATCATCGCCTCGACGGCGATCCTCGGCTTCACGTTGGTCTCGATCGCCGTACGGCAGCCGAGCACCGCCTCCAGCCGGCGCAGGGTGCCCTCGGCGGTCCACTTCCCGGCGGCCGAGCGGGCGGTCCCGGCGACGTCGGTGTGCACCGGCTCGACCGGGGCACGCAGCGAGATGGTCAGTACGTCCCGGTAGAAGCCGGCCAGGTCGACCAGGGCCCGGTCCAGCGCGTCCCGCTGGGCGCGGGTGGCTCGGGATTTCTGCCGGCGTTCGAGGTCCTTGAGCTGCCCGGCTGCGCCCCGGATCGCGCCCGCCGCGCCCCGGCCGGTACCCCCGGCACCGAGCGCGGTCTCCAGCGCGGCCCGCTCGGCCGCGTCGGCCTCGACCACCGCTGCCGCCGCCTCGGCCTCGGCCGCCTCGATCAGCGCGGAGGCGGCGTCGAAGCAGGCGCCGACGCCGGTCAGCTTGCGCGGCAGGGCCAGCACGGCCTCGCGCCGCTTGCGCGCCTCCGGGTCCCGGGCCAGCCGGCGGGCCCGGCCGACGTGTCCCTGTGCCGCCGCTGCCGCCCAGGCCGCCACGTCGGGCGCGATGCCGTCCCGGTCCCGGAGTACGGCCGCGACCGCCTCGGCCGGCGGCTGGCGCAGCGTCACCACCCGGCACCGGGAGCGGATGGTCACCGAGATGTCGTCCGGGTGCGTCGACGGGGTGCAGAGCAGGAAGACGGTACGCGGCGGCGGCTCCTCGATCGCCTTGAGCAACGCGTTGCCGGCCGCCTCGGTGAGCCGGTCCGCGTCCTCGATGACCAGCACCTGCCAGCGTCCCCCGCTCGGCGTGCTGGCCGCCCGGAGCACCAGGGTCCGCATCTCGCCGACCCCGATGGAGAGCCCTTCCGGCACCACGAACCGTACGTCGGCGTGCGTCCCGGCGAGCGTCGTGTGGCAACCGGTGCACTCGCCGCAGCCGGTGCCCCGGAGGCACTGTAGTGCGGCGGCGAACGCCCGGGCGGCGACCGACCGCCCGGAGCCGGGCGGCCCGGTGAAGATCCAGGCGTGCGTCATCGCGCTGCCTGCACCGGACGGGTCCGGAGTACCGCCGGCTCGGTCGGCCCCGCCCGCCGGGGCGTCGACCCCGCCGGTGCCATCGGCGGAGACCGCCTTGGCGACCCCGGCAGAGACCGCCTCGGCGGAGACCGTCTCGGCGACGTCGGTGACCTGGACCGTCTTGGCGACATCGACGGCGGCGGCCCTGATCGTCTCCGCGGCGGCGGCGGCCCGGCGGAGCAGGTCGACCGCCTCGGGCTGGCCCACCAGGTCGGCGAAGACCTCGGGCATCAGGGCCGCCGTTCGAGTTCGAAGCCATCCTGCGGCCGCACCGGACTGCCGGAGTCCGCCGCGTCACCGGCGCCGTCCTGTCCGGCGTGACCCGGCCCAGCGTCCTCGGCCGGCCGGCCCGGCCGGCCCACCAACCGGAGCTCCGTCTCGACCTGCCGTTCCGGCTGCGCCCGCGGCTCGGATCCGGATCCGGATAACTCCGGTCGGCCCGAAGTGTCCGGCGGGCTCACCGGCGCGGGGTGGCCGGACGCGTCCGGGTCGGCGAGCATTCCGGTGACCCGCTCGGCCACCGCCGCCGCCAGCTCGTCGGCCGGTCTGGAGGCGTCCAGCACCAGGTAGCGCTTCGGGTCGGCGGCGGCGAGGTCGAGGAAGGCGTACCGGACCCGGTCGTGGAAGTCGATCGACTCGGTCTCCAGCACGTCGGGGTCACCGCCCCGGGCGGCCACCCGGGCCAGGCCGGTCCGGGGCTCGATGTCGAGCAACACCACCAGGTCGGGCTTGAGGCCGCCGGTGGCCCAGGAGGAGAGCCAGGAGACCTCATCGACCGGCAGGGTCCGGCCGGCGCCCTGGTAGGCGAGGGACGAGTCGACGTACCGGTCGCTGACCACCACCGCGCCCCGGGCCAGGGCCGGGCGGACCACCGTGGCGACGTGGTGGGCCCGGTCGGCGGCGTAGAGCAGTGCCTCCGCCCGGGGGGCGAGCGCGTCCGGGCCACTGGTCCGGCCGAGCACCAGGCCGCGGATCTGCTCCCCGACCCCGGTGGCACCCGGCTCCCGGGTCACCACCACCTCGTGGTGCTGCCGGCGCAGCGCCTCGGCCAGCTTGTTCACCTGGGTCGACTTGCCCGCACCCTCACCGCCCTCGAAGACCACGAAGGCTCCGGCCGAGGCGAACGGCTCGGCCGGGAAGAGCGGGCGTCCCCGGATCGAGCCCCAGAGGTCGGACAGCACCGGTACGCCGGGTTTGTCATCCATCTGGCGGAACGCCTTGATCCCGGTGAGGATGCCGGCCGCCCCGGCGACCAGCAGCAGCAGTCGGGTGGAGGAGACCGAGATGCCCAGGTCGGCGATGCGCAGTTGCCGGGAGCCGCCGACGCCGACCAGCAGGCTGCTCACCGAGATGGCCAGGATCAGCACGAGTCTGGTGCCGGTCTGCACCACGGCGAAGACCCGGCCGCGTACCTCGTCGGCGATCTCCCCGCCGAGCAGCGTCGTACCGGAGAGGAAGGCCATCCCGGCGCCCGCGCCGACCAGCACCGCGCCGAGGATCGCCATGGAGAGGTGGATGGAGCCGGCGAGTACCAGCACCGAGGCGCTGGCCAGCACGATGCTCATGCCGAACCAGCGCCGCCGGGACATCTCCCGGACGATCATCGGTCCGAGCCCGATCCCGAGCGACAGGCCGAGGAAGATCGCGCCGAAGAGCAGGTAGAACGCCGCGTCGCCGGCGGCCAGCGACTTGGTGAAGAAGTTCGCCGTACCGATCACCACGCCGCCACCGGCGAAGGCGCCGAAGATGCCCAGCACCAGGCCACGGACCAGCGGGGTCTTGCCGATGAACCGCCAGCCGTCGACGAACTGGCGCAGGACGCTCTGTTCGACCTTTCCGATGCTCTCCCGACGGCCGCTGCGGCCGCTGATCTCCCGGATGCCGAAGAAGACCACCAGCGCGGTGGCCAGTCGGCTCAGGGAGTTGAAGTAGAGGGCCAACTGGGTCGGGTCGGCCCAGCCGGGCGGCGGACCGCTGGAGGCCGCCCGGATGCTCCGGTCCAGTACGGCGATGCTGACCGCGGCGAGCACCGGGGTGACCCCGTACGTGGTGATCAGGGTGAGCTGGTTGGCCATCTCCAGCCGGGACCGGGGGATCAGGTTCGGTACCGCGGCCTCCTTGGCCGGGATCCAGATCAGCGTGACCGCCTCGATCAGGAAGGTGGCGATGGCGGCCCAGCCGACCACCAGGCCACCGCCGACGTCCAGCAGGGCGGCGAGCGGGATCGAGGCGAAGAGCACGAACCGGAGCAGGTCGCAGATGACCATCGTGTAGCGCCGGTCGAACCGGTCGGCGAGCACTCCGGCGACCGGGCCGAGCACCAGCGCCGGAAGCAGCCGGACCGCGATCACGGCACCGAACGCGAGACCCTTCGCGGTGTCCCCGCTGACCTGGCTGGAGGCGAAGATCGAGGTGGCGAGCAGGCCGAGCCAGTCACCGAACGAGGCGGCGCCGAGCACCAGCCAGAGTCGCCGGAACGGGCGGATCCGCATGACCGAGCGGAGCGCCTGGTAGCCGGTCCGGTCGACCGGACCGGTGGCGGCGGGAGGCACGGGCGTGGACGTGGGCGGCGGCGACTGCGCTGTGCGCTCCGCGCTCCTGTCGTTGTCGTCGATGGCCGTACCCCTCCGCGCCCCGGCCCATGGCTGGGCTCCCCCGAGCACACTCTAGTGGCGGTACGGATCGGCTCCGACCCCGACATTCCCCGGAGTCGGGGCTTAGGGGGCGGTGGTGGAGCTCCCGGTGGGTCGAGTCGTCGATCTCCCGGTGGGTCGATGGTGCCGCTACCGGTGCCCCGCACGCCACACCGGGGTACGCGAGAGAGTTTCGCATTATCGCCGGGAGCGTTAGCGTGCTCGAATGACCACCGAACGCGACAAGCTGCGCCGACGCCTGGACCGGGCGACGGCACATCTCGAACCACCCTTTGCCGTGGTCGACCTCGACGCGTTCGACGCCAACGCCCGCGCCCTGACCGGCCAGGCCGGGGAGAAGCCGCTGCGGATCGCCAGCAAGTCGCTGCGCTGCCGGGCCCTGCTCGGCCGGGCGCTGGCCGGACCCGGCTGGGCGGGCGTGCTGGCGTACACCCTGGCCGAGGCGATCTGGTTGGTCCGCAGCGGCGTGACCGACGACGCGGTGCTCGGCTACCCGACCACCGACCGGCAGGCGCTGGCTCAGCTTGCCGCCGACCCGGAACTGGCCGCCAAGATCTGTCTGATGGTGGACAGTACGGCGCAACTCGACCTGGTCGACGCGGTCGCCGCCGCCGGCACGCGGGCGGAGATCCGGCTCTGCCTCGACCTGGACGCCTCCTGGCGGCCGATGGCCGCCGCCCTCGGCGGACGGATGCACGTCGGCACCCGCCGCTCACCGGTGCACTCGGCCGCCGAGGCCGGCCGGCTGGCCGGCACGATCGCCCAGCGGCCGGGCTATCGGCTGGTCGGCCTGATGGGCTACGAGGCACAGATCGCCGGGCTCGGTGACGCACCGCCCCGGCAGGCCGTCCGGGGTGCCGCCATCCGGCTGCTGCAACGCCGGTCGTACCGGGAACTGCTGCACCGGCGCGCGGCGGCGGTGGCGGCGGTACGCGAGCACGCCGACCTGGAGTTCGTCAACGGCGGCGGTACCGGCAGCGTCGCGCTGACCACGGCGGACCCGGCGGTAACCGAGATCACCGCCGGGTCGGGCCTGTACGGGCCGACGCTGTTCGACGCCTACCGGAGCTGGCGGCCCCGACCGGCGGCGTTCTTCGCGCTGTCGGTGGTCCGCCGTCCCGCCGCCAGGATGGTGACCCTGCTCGGCGGTGGTTGGGTGGCCTCCGGGCCGGCTGACCGGACCCGGCTGCCCACCCCGTGGCTGCCGCCGGGTCTGCGGCTGACCGGCACCGAGGGCGCCGGGGAGGTGCAGACCCCGGTGACCGGTGCCGTCGCCGCGTCACTGCGGGTCGGTGACCGGGTCTGGTTCCGGCACGCCAAGGCCGGCGAGCTGGCGGAACATGTCGGGGAGCTGCACCTGGTCGAGTCGGACCGGGTCGTGGGCACGGTTCCGACCTATCGCGGCGAGGGCCGGGCCTTCCTGTGAGCCGCGTACCGGACCTGTCGTAGGGCGGCTGATGGTGCCGGAAGGACGCTACCCGGCCGAGGGGGCGGCGTCGACGTGCCGGTGCAGGTACTCCCGGATCAGCGCGGTCGCCTCGGTCAGCACCTGCTCGTCGCCCTCGGGATCACGCCGGAAGGCCAGCTTGATCAATGCGTCGGCCGCCTCGACCGCGATCTCCAGCGCGAAGCGCAGCCGGGGCGCGTCGCTGGTGCCGAACTGCTCGACCAGCACCCGGGCCAACTGCTCGGCGATGACACCGTTGTTGTCCCGGTCCTCGTCCAGCAGGTGCACGTCGACGACGTCGCCGAAGTGCAGGGTACGGAAGCCGGGCACCCTCCGGTGCATCGTTATGTACTCGTCGATCGCGGCGTCGACCCCGTCCCACCAGTAGGTCAGGTCGCCCCGGGAGAACCGGTCGCTGAGCCGCTCCAGGTACGCCTCCATGTTGCGCAGGGTCAGTGCCTGCACGATCGCTCGCTTGTCCGGGAAGAACTGGTACACCGACCCGATGGCCACTCCGGCGCGCTCGGCGAGCAGGGTCGTGGTCAGCCCCTCGTAGCCGACCTCGTCGACTATCTCGGCACAGGCGTCGAGCATGCGCTGGACCCGGGCGACGCTACGGCCCTGCACCGGTACGCGGCGCAGTGGACCGGATGTGGCGGTTGACGTGGACACTCGTCGCCACTCCCTTTCGACGGGGTGAAGGTTACTAGGCGTCACGGTTTCGAAACGCTATCCGGACTAACGAGCCGAGCGGATATCGGTATTTACTCGCCGTGACGATCCTGATTTACTCGCCCTGGCACACCTTGATACGAGCCTAATTCATGTTTGTCCATCGACGGCCTGGTCAGAGCGAGCGGAGGGCAGATGAGCGGGCGTACCGCAGCACCCCGAGCCACCTCCTCCTGGTCGAACTGGGCCGGCAACCAACGCGTCGACGGCGACGCGCTGCGACCGTCGACCGTGGACGAGATCGTCGCCACGGTCCGGGCGGCCCGAGCCGCTGGCCGGCGGATCAAGCCGGTCGGCAGCGGCCACTCGTTCACCGCGATCGCCCGGGCCGACGACCAGCGGGTCGATCTCACCGCGCTGACCGGAGCGGTCCGGGTCGATCCCGGCCATCGGCTGATCACGGTACCGGCTGGTGTCACCCTGCACGCGCTGAACGAGGTGCTCGCCGGGCACGACCTGGCCCTGGCCAACCTCGGCGACATCGACGCGCAGACGCTGGCCGGGGCGATCTCCACCGGCACCCACGGCACCGGCGCCGGCTACGGCTGCCTCTCCACCTTCGTCGCCGGGCTGACCCTGGTCACCGGGACCGGCGAGCTGCTGGAGTGCTCCGCCGACCGGAACCCCGACGTCTTCGCGGCGGCCCGGGTCGGGCTCGGCGCCCTCGGTGTGATCACCGAGGTGACCCTGAACTGCGTGGACGCCTTCGTGCTCCGCGCCGACGAACGCCCGGCACCGCTGCCCGAGGTCCTCGCCGAGCTGCCCGAACTGGTCGGCGGGAACGACCACTTCGAGTTCTACTGGTTCCCCTACACCGACCGGGTGCAGGTGAAGGTCAACAACCGGGTACCCGTCGACGACCGGCCACTGCACCCGTTCCGGAGCTGGCTGGACGACGACTTCCTGGCCAACTCCGTCTTCGCCGCGGCCTGCCGGCTCGGCCGGACCGTCCCCGCCCTGGTACCGGCCATCTCCGCCGTCTCCGCGCGGGCGCTCACCGCCCGCGGCTACACCGCCCGCTCCGACCGGGTCTTCTGCACCCCGCGCCGGGTCCGCTTCCAGGAGATGGAGTACGCCCTGCCCCGGGCCGCCCTGCCGGAGGCGCTGGCCGGGCTGCGCCGGGTGATCGAGGAACTGCCGTTCCGGGTGCTCTTCCCGGTCGAGGTCCGGTTCACCGCCCCGGACGACATCTGGCTCTCGCACGGCCACGGACGCGAGTCGGCGTACGTGGCGATCCACCAGTACGCCGGGATGCCGGCCGAGCCGTACTTCCGGGCGTTCGAGCGGATCGCCACCGGACTCGGCGGCCGGCCGCACTGGGGCAAGCTGCACTACCGGGACGCCGAGTCGCTGCGCCCGGCGTACCCCCGGTTCGCCGACTTCCTGGCCGTGCGGGACCGGCTCGACCCGGACCGGGTTTTCGCGAACTCCTACACCGAGCAGGTGCTCGGCCCCTGATCCCCAATCAGCGCCCGTGACGTCCGCCCACCGCCCGGCCGGACAGCGTTCCGGTCCCGACGCCCGGCCGGAAATCGTTCGGATCCGGGCCGGCCGATGCCGTATACAGGCCTGGTGACGAGCCTGACGCCGCGGATGCGGCCCTACTCGGACGCCGATCTGCCGCGCCTGTCGCAGACCTTCGCCGCCTGGATCGCCGAGGCCGGCCGGTGCGGATACGACCACGTGGGCGAGGTACCGCACCGGATCTACGAGAACCTCCGAGGTCGGCCGGTGGGTGAGCTGGTCCAGCTCTGGGAGTACGGCGACGAGATCGTCGGGCTCGCGATCAACCTGCGCTTCGGTGCCGCCTTCGACGTATTCACCGCCCCCGCGTTGCGCGGCACCGCCGCCGAGGTCGAGATGCTCCGGACGGCGGCGGAAACCACCGGTCGGGCGATGGCCGTCGACGAGCCGTACGTGCTGACCGATGTCTTCGACTGCGACACCACCCGGATCCGGCTGCTCAGCGAACTCGGCTTCACCCGCTTCCGCACCTGGGACGACGTCACCGTCCGGGAACTCGCCGGCCCGGTGGACGCGCCGGTCGCGCCGGAGGGCTTCCTGGTGCGCACCGCCCGGCCGGCCGACGCCGACCAGCTCGCCCGGGCCCGCAACTCGGCGTTCGACGCGGACTGGACCGCCGAACTGTACCGCTCGGCGGTGATGACCGGGCCCGGCTACTCCCCGGACCGGGAGGTTGTCGCCGAGGCCCCGGACGGGCGGATCGCGGCCTTCGCCGTCTACTGGCTCGACGGGCGCAACCGGGTCGGCCACTTCGAGCCGGTCGGCACGCACCGCGACTTCCACCGGCGAGGGCTGGCCCGGGCGGTGATGCTGACCGCGATGCGTCGGATGGCGGCGGCCGGGATGGCGACGGTGACCGTCAACTACAACGCGGACAACCTGCCGGCACAGCGGCTCTACGCCGGGCTCGGCTTCCGCCGCGAACACCAGACCTACGGCTTCCGCCGCCCCCGGCCCTGACCCGGGTCAGTCGGTGGACTCGGCGGTGGCGGCCGCGCGCGGGGCGGCCTTCTTCGCGGGAGCCTTCTTCGCCGTGGTCGCCTTCTTCGTGGTCGCCTTCTTCGCCGCGGTCTTCTTCGCCGCCGCCTTCTTGGCCGGCGTCTCGGCGGTGCCGGTGGCCTTGGCGCTCGCCTTCTTCGCGGTCGTCTTCTTGGCGGCCGTCTTCTTCGCCGCCCGCTTGCGCGGTGTCGGGCCCTTGGCGCGCTTCTCGGCCAGCATCTCCGACGCCTCCTCCAGGGTCAGCGCCTCCGGAGTCTGGCCGCGCCGCAGCGACGCGTTGGTTTCGCCGTCGGTGACGTACGGCCCGAACCGGCCGTCCTTGATCACCAACGGCTTCTCGGTCAGCGGATCGGTGCCCATCTCCCGCAGCGGCGGGGCCGCCGCCCGGCGCTGCCGGGTCTTCGGCGCCGCCAGCAGGGCCAGCGCCTGGTCCAGGGTGACCGTGAAGAGCTGCTCCTCCGACTCCAGCGACCGGTACTCGTCACCGCGCTTCACGTACGGGCCGTAGCGGCCGTTCGCGGCCAAGACCTCGGCACCGTCCTGCGCCACCCCGACCACCCGGGGCAGGGTGAGCAGTTGCAGCGCCTCCGTCATCGTCAGCGACTCCGGCGACTGGGAGCGCAGCAGCGACGACTTGCGCTCACCGCTGGAGACGTACGGACCGAACCGGCCGGACTTGAGCACGATCGGCTCGCCGGTCTCCGGGTGCTCACCGAGCTTGCGCTCCCCGCCGCCGCCGAGGAACAGCTCGTGCACCTTCTCCGGGGTCAGCTCGTCCGGCGCGACCCCCTCCGGGATCGGTGCCCGGTCGCCGTTCGCCGCCGCGTCCTCGGGCGGGCCGCCGTCGCCGGTGTCCCGGGCCGCCGGCTCCGCGCCGGGCAGGCTCCGTTGCAGGTACGGGCCGTACCGGCCGACCCGGACCACGACGTCGCGCCCCTCGTCGTCCCGGAAGAGCGGGATCGAGTTGACGCTGCGCGCGTCGATCTCGCTCAGGTTCTCGGTGACCATCTTCTTCAGCCCGCCGGACCGGGCCACCGACTTGTCCCCGCCCATCTCGCTGCCGAAGTAGAACGAGGTCAGGAAGTCCACCGCCGCATGGTCACCGCCGGCGATCTCGTCCAGCTCGTTCTCCATCGCGGCGGTGAAGTTGTAGTCGACGAGCCGGGGGTAGTGCCGCTCCAGCAGGCCGACCACGGCGAAGGCCAGGAAGGACGGGATCAGCGCCTGCCCGCGCTTGAAGACGTACCCCCGGTCCTGGATGGTGGCCATGATCGAGGCGTACGTCGAGGGCCGGCCGATGCCCAGCTCCTCCAGCGACTTGACCAGCGACGCTTCGGTGTAGCGGGACGGCGGCTGGGTGTGGTGCCCGGTCGCGGCCAGTTCCTCGGCGGTCAGCGGCTGGTCCTTCACCAGGTTCGGCAGCCGCCGCTCGGCATCCTCGGCCTCGGCGTTCTCGTCGTCGGACGACTCCACGTACGCCCGCAGGAAACCCGGCTCGGTGATGGTCTTGCCGGTCGCCCCGAAGTCGGCCTCCTCGCCCGCGCTGGAGACCGCCCGGATCCGCACCGAGACGCTGGAGCCGACCGCGTCGGTCATCTGGGAGGCGATGGTCCGCCGCCAGATCAGCTCGTAGAGCCGGAACTCCTCGGCGGAGAGCTCGTTGGCCAGCTCACCCGGGGTGCGGAAGTGGTCCCCGGCGGGGCGGATCGCCTCGTGCGCCTCCTGGGCGTTCTTCACCTTGCCGGTGTAGCGGCGGGGCTCCGGCGGCACGTTCCGCTCGCCGTACAGCTCGGCGATCTGCCGGCGGGCGGCCGCGATGGCCGTCTCCGACAGGTTCACCGAGTCGGTACGCATGTAGGTGATGTAGCCGTTCTCGTAGAGCCGCTGGGCGGTGCGCATCGTCTGCTGGGAGGAGAAGCGCAGCTTCCGGGCCGCCTCCTGCTGCAACGTGGAGGTGATGAACGGCGCGTACGGGCGGCGCCGGTAGGGCTTCTCGTCGACCCGGGTCACGGTGAAGGGCCGCCCGTCGAGGCGGGCGGCCAGGCCACGGGCCCCCGCCTCGTCGAGATGCATCACCGCGGCGCCCGGCTTCACCTGGCCGGTGGTCGGCTCGAAGTCCTTGCCGGTGGCGATCCGGTCGCCGTTGTACGCGACCAGGGTGGCGGAGAAGCTGCGTGGCCCGTCGGCGGCGCCGCGTACGGCGAGAGTGGCCAGGATGTCCCAGTACTCGGCGCTGCGGAACGCCATCCGCTGCCGCTCGCGTTCGACCACGATCCGGGTGGCGACCGACTGGACCCGGCCGGCGGAGAGTCCGGAGCGGACCTTCCGCCACAGCACCGGGGAGACCTCGTAGCCGTAGAGCCGGTCCAGGATCCGGCGGGCCTCCTGGGCGTCGACCAGGTCGCGGTCGATCTCGCGCGGGTTCGCCACCGCGGCCTGGATGGCCTGCCGGGTGATCTCGTGGAAGACCATCCGCTTGACCGGCACCTTGGGCTTGAGCGTCTCGACCAGGTGCCAGGCGATGGCCTCGCCCTCGCGGTCCTCGTCGGTGGCGAGGAAGACCTCGTCCACCTCCTTGGCCAGCCGGCTCAGCTTGGTGATCTGCTGCCTGCGGTCGGGCGACACGACGTAGAGGGCGGCGAACCCGTTGTCGACGTCCACGCCGAGCCGGGCCCACGACTCGCCCTTGTACTTGGCGGGCACGTCGTCGGCGTTGCGCGGCAGGTCACGGACGTGACCCAGGCTGGCCTCGACGACGTATCCCGGGCCGAGATAGCCCGAGATCGTCTTGGCCTTCGCCGGTGACTCGACGATGACCAGACGGGTGCTCCTGGCGTTGCTCGGCACGTCTCTCCTGACCTCAATCACGATCTTCCCCCTGCGGACCGCCCTGTCCGCGCCCGCCGCCGGGGCCGGATCGGCCGCCCGATGGCCAGACGTCCAACGTAACGCGCTCCCCGTCCCGGGGGTTGCGCGGCCCGAGAAGAGCACCGCTACGCTGCGGTGACACCGGGTGCGACCGCCGGGACGGGCGGTCATGCCGGACGGCGACACCGTACACCCATGGGCGATCTGTGCGGGACCAACCGGACGGATCATGCCCCACTCAGCGAGCCGCCAATCGGATTATCCGAACAAATCTGACTTCCGGCTGTCCGGGATGCGACACCGGTCGATCGGTCCGGCGGGTTCCCCCATCGAGGGTACTCACCATGTTGCGCCCGGCCACTGGCCCGGCGGCGCGGTCGGTGGGCGGTCACCCACCAACTCCGCCAGCCGGGCCAACCGACGTCGCCCGGTGATCCGGTACGCCGGACCGCCCGCCCCGGGGTCGAGCAGTACCGCCGGCAGGCCGATCGCGGCCAGCGCCGCACCGACCGGCTCCCGGCACGCCTCGTCGGCGGCGCCGAGTCGCAGCACGAAACCGAGCGGCTCGGGGGTGCCCGCCGCCGCCACCCAGAGCCGCAGCCGGGGACCGGTCAGGAAGAAGTTGCCGGGTGGCCGCTTCACCGTGCCGCGCAGCCAACCGGCGGCCAGCGGAGCGAGCAGGGTGCTGTAGGAGGTCTGCACCCGGTGCTGCTCCGCCACCCGCCCCAGCCAACTGGCGGTCAGCCCCCGGCGGGCCAGCTCGGCGACGAGGACGTGCACCCGCCAGGCGGCGTCCACCACCAGGGCGATCCGGGCCGTACCACCCATCCGGACCAGCTCACCCGGCCCGGCCAGCAGCCCGGCGAGGTCACCGACGGACGGCTCGGTGGCCTCCACCCCGAACAGCGAGAGCTGTCGCACCGGCGGGCCAGGCGTTTCCGCGGGTGGGCCAGGCGGTTCCGGCGGCGGGTCGGGCGGCTCGGATGGCGTGCCGGCCGGGTCGGGCGACTCGGCCGGTACGGGCGGGACAGGGGGCCTCAGCGACACTCCGGAACCTCGTCGAAGGCCCGTCTCAACTCCACCGAGTCCAGTTCGCTGGTGTCGAGCGAGCTGGCGTCGTACTCCTCGTTGAGGGTGTCGACGGCGGCCTTGACGCCGTCGTAGAACTCGCTGGCCTGTCCGGTGCCGAGTGCCTCGATCGCCGCGCCGGCCCGGCCGTAGGCATCCCGGACGGCGGTCAGCGACGCGACGAAGCCGCGGGAGACCGCCTCACCCTTCTCGGTGTCCGGTACGCCGGCCGCCTCCACCTTCTGCCGGGCGGTCTCGCTGGCCCGTTCGGCACCTCTGAGCAGCCGGACCAGGTTCTCCTTGGCCTGCGCCGGACTGGTCTGCGCGGTCATCTGCTGTTGGGTGCTCCGGGTCAGCGTCCCGATCTCGGCCCGCCACGGGGCCAGTGCCGCGCAGACCGCGGCGGCCCAGGCCTGTGGGGTGGGTCCCCCGGCGCAGCCCCCGAGGAGGAGGGCGATCGCGCACAGGGCCGCCACGAACCTACCGGCGGATGCCGTGCGGGGGGTACGCATGCGTTGCAGCGTACGGGTTGGAGCCGGCTTCGCGAGGGGGTGGTTTCGCCGGGTCACCGCCAACCCACCTGACCATCCGAGCCGACCGGGGTGGTCGCCGGTCCGGAAAAGCCGGACCCGGGCCGTCGCGTGCGCGACGGACCCGGGTCCGGATCTGCTCCGCCTCAGGCGGTGACCGTCTGCGGCCGCTGATCCGAGCTGCCGCTGCCGGCGCCGTCGTCGTCCGGGTCGGAGTCCGACATCGCCACCGGCTTGCGCTTGCTGAACAGCACGGCCGCGACGATGATCAGCGCCGCGACGACCGCGACGGCGATCCGCAGCGCGGTGTTCTTGTCCTCGCCGACGCTCCAGGCCACCACGGCCGGGGCGATCAGCAGGGAGACCAGGTTCATCACCTTGATCAGCGGGTTGATCGCCGGCCCGGCGGTGTCCTTGAACGGGTCACCGACCGTGTCACCGATCACCGTGGCCGCGTGCGCGTCCGAGCCCTTGCCGCCGAACGCGCCGTCCTCGACCAGCTTCTTGGCGTTGTCCCAGGCGCCGCCCGAGTTGGCCAGGAAGACCGCCATCAGGGTGCCGGCCCCGATCGCACCGGCCAGGTACGCGGCCAGCGCACCCGGGCCGAGTCCGAAGCCGACCGCGATCGGCGCCAGGATGGCGAGCAGCCCCGGGGTCATCAGCTCGCGCTGCGCGTCCCGGGTGCAGATGTCGACCACCTTGCCGTACTCCGGCCGCTGGCTGTAATCCATGATCCCGGGCAGCTCGCGGAACTGCCGGCGTACCTCCATCACCACGGCGCCGGCCGAGCGGGAGACCGCGTTGATGGCCAGACCGGAGAAGAGGAAGACCACCGCGGCGCCGATGATCAGACCCACCAGGTTGCGCGGGTTCGCGACGTTGAGCAGCCCGTCGATCGACAGGTCGGAGCCGGCGTCCCGCAGTGACGTGCCGAGCGTGTCGGTGTACGACCCGAACAGCGCGGTGGCGGCGAGTACCGCCGTGGCGATCGCGATGCCCTTGGTGATCGCCTTGGTGGTGTTGCCGACCGCGTCCAGCTCGGTGAGGGTGCGCGCGCCCTGCTCGTCGATGTCGCCGGACATCTCGGCGATGCCCTGCGCGTTGTCGGAGATCGGCCCGAAGGTGTCCATCGCGACGATCACGCCGACCGTGGTGAGCAGACCGGTACCGGCCAGTGCCACCGCGAAGAGCGAGAGCGTGAGCGAGCCGCCACCCAGCAGGAACGCGCCGAAGACGCCGGCCGCGATGAGCAGCGCGGAGTAGACCGCCGACTCCAGGCCGACGCTGATCCCGGCCAGCACCACGGTGGCCGGACCGGTCAGCGACGACTTGCCGATGTCCTGCACCGGCCGCCGGTTGGTCTCGGTGAAGTAGCCGGTCAGCGCCTGGATGGCGGCGGCCAGCACGATGCCGATCACCACGGCGCCGATGGCGAGGATCCGCGGGTCGATCGGGTCGGCCGCGCCCTCGGCGAGGCCGAGCCTGGTCCGCCAGTCGTCACCTACCAGTTCGGCCCAGGTGGCCGGCAGGTAGACGAAGGACATCACCGCGACCAGGATCGCCGAGACCACCGCGGAGGCGTAGAACGCCCGGTTGATCGCGGTGAGCCCGGAGCGGTCGCCGGCCCGCAGCCGGGTGATGAAGACCCCGAGAATGGCGATCAGCACGCCGATGGTGGAGACGATCAGCGGGAAGACCAGCCCCTGCTCGCCGAAGGCGGCCCGACCGAGGATCAGCGCGGCGACCAGGGTCACGGCGTACGACTCGAACAGGTCGGCCGCCATTCCGGCGCAGTCACCGACGTTGTCACCGACGTTGTCGGCGATGGTCGCCGCGTTGCGCGGGTCGTCCTCCGGGATGCCCTGCTCGACCTTGCCGACCAGGTCGGCACCGACGTCTGCGGCCTTGGTGAAGATGCCGCCGCCGACCCGCATGAACATGGCGAGCAGCGCGGCACCGAAACCGAAGCCCTCCAGTACGGTCGGCGCGTCGCCCTGGTAGATCAGGACAACCGCCGCCGCGCCGACCAGGCCGAGGCCGACGGTGAGGAAGCCGACGACGCCACCGGTTCGGAACGCGATCTGCATCGCCGTTTCCCGGCCGCCCTGGTGCTCGCGGGCGGCGGCCGCGACCCGCAGGTTGGCCCGGGTGGCCAGGGCCATGCCGGCGCCACCGATGAACGCGCTGAACAGGGCACCGACCACGAAGAAGCCCGAGCGGCCGATCTTCACCAGCGTCTCGTTGCCCTCGGTGTCGTGCACCGGCAGCAGGAAGAGCAGGATCACGGCGACCACGACGAAGATCGCGAGGGTGCGGAACTGCCGGAGCAGGTAGGCCGAGGCCCCCTCCTGCACGGCGCCCGCGATCTCCTGCATCTTCTCGGTGCCCTTGCCGTTCGACAGCACGGCCTTGGTCAGCGCACCGGCAAAGCCGAGCGCCACCAGGGCGATAACTGCCGCGACGACGACGTACGAGAGATTCTCACCGCCGAGGGACAGCACGCCACCGTCGGCGGCCATATCTACGGACATCTATGTCCTCCTGTACCGAACACTCGCGTCGGGCCGGCGGACGAACCGGCCAGACGTCTCCACGCGTGGAGCGACAATTCGCAAGGGTTCCGCCGGCCCGTGACAACCCACGACCGACGATGCTCCCCCACCCACGGGAGCGGGACCAGCACACTTGCGGATAACCCCGGGTACTCTAGCGGTCCGTGGTGTTGGAGGTCACACAGAGGACCTGCCTGGTCGCGATGATCTTCGTCGTTGTGTTGCCCACGGGGTTCTGGTAATGCTCGGTGCTGGCCGCCGCCGGGGAAGCCGTCGGGACGGTGACCGGAGGCCGACCAGCGACCGGACTACCGCCCGAGCGGCCAGACCATCCGGACCTCGGTGCCGACGCCCTCGTCCACCGGACGCACCTGGAGATCCTCGACAAAGCCCGCGAGCAGGGCAAACCCGACACCGACCGTCAGGGCCTCGTCGGTCAGCGACTCGTCGGCCAGCTCGTCCGGAGGCAGCGCGGCCAATCCCAACCCGGCCTCGATCGGCGCCCGGTCGATCACCCGGACCGTGTACGCCGGACCGTCCGACATCTCGACCTGCACCAGCTCGCCCAGCCCGTACTGGCGGTGCAGGGCGACGGCGCGGGCGCAGGCCTCACCGATCGCCAGCCGTACCTCGTCGAGCAGTTCCTCGGGCACGCCGGCCCGGCGGGCCACCGCGACCCCGACCAACCGGGCGGTGCGGACGTGGACCGGGGCCGGGGTGAAGGAGAGCCTGACCCTCGACATCACGAGTCGACCGTCGAGATCGGGCATCGGCGCGTCGACATCAGGCATCGGCACCGGAGGAGTCGGCCGGCGTGGCGGCGTCCAGCGTCGGATAGATCGGGAACACCTGGTCCAGGGCGGTGATCCGGAAAATCTTGAGCAGCGGCTCCTTGTCGCAGATCAGCCCGAACGTCCCGCCGACGGGACGCAGCCGCTTGAGCGCCCCCACCAGCACGCCGAGGCCGGTCGAGTCGAGGAAGTCCACCCGACCCAGGTCGACGACGATCGCCCGGGCCCCGCCGTCGATCAGCTCGACCAGTCGTTCGCGCAGCCGCGGGGCGGTGTAGACGTCGACCTCGCCGCCGACCTCCAACACCGTGTACTCACCGATGGTGCGGGTCGTCAGCGACAGATCCATCAGTCCTCCTCTGACCGGCCAGGAACGCTCCTGGGCATCTAACCATCGAGGGGCGGCCCACGCAGCGAGGGCGGACCGACCCCACCCGGCCTTCCGACGCACGTACGAGAGTGCGAGAGTGCAGGGCGTGACGTATCCCGCAACAGTATCGGCCGGTACCGGGGGCGGGGACTCCCGCCCGGCCGGTCGTTTCGGCGCGGGTGAGCTGCTGGCCGTGCTGCGCGCCCGCACACCGGGCGGCGGGGCCGGCAACCCGGTCACCCACGTCGAGCGGATACCGGCCCGCCCGGGTACCGCGGTCGACTGGCCGGAGTGGGTGCCGGCGGAACTGCGCGCCGCCCTCGCCGGGCAGGGCGTGGTCGCGCCGTGGCGGCACCAGGCCGAGGCCGCCGGGCACGCGCACGCCGGCCGGCACGTGGTGGTCGCCACCGGCACCGCGTCGGGAAAGTCGCTCGCGTACCAGCTTCCGGCGCTGGCCACCCTGCTCACCGACCCCCGGGCCACCGTGCTCTACCTGGCGCCGACCAAGGCGCTCGCCGCCGACCAGCTCCGGGCCGTCGCCGCGCTCGACCTGGATGGGGTACGCCCGGCGTGTTACGACGGCGACACCCCGCGCGGCGAGCGGGACTGGATCCGGGCGCACTCCCGGTTCGTGCTGACCAACCCGGACATGCTGCACCACGGCATCCTCCCCGGACACGCGAGGTGGTCCACCTTCCTGCGCCGGCTGGCGTTCGTGGTGGTCGACGAGTGCCACACCTACCGGGGCGTCTTCGGCTCGCACGTGGCGCACGTCCTGCGCCGGCTGCGACGACAGGCCGCGCGCTATCCGGGTACCTCCGGATCGGTGCCGGGGCAGCGGGGCGGGACCGGTGGTCCCCGGCCGGCGCCGGACGGACCGGTCTTCGTGCTGGCCTCGGCGACCTCCGGCGACCCGGCCGCGGCGGCCGAGCGGCTGACCGGGCTGCCGGTCACCGCCGTCACCGAGGACACCGCGCCGCGCGGCGGGTTGACCTTCGCGCTCTGGGAGCCGCCGCCGCTGCCGCCGTCCTCGCCGTCGGACGTCCCGGACCCGGCCGACCGCGCCGGGGCGGCTGCGCCGGGCGGCGGGTTCGACGCCGCCCCGGTACGCCGCTCCGCGCTGCGGGAGACCGCCGACCTGCTCAGCGACACGGTCGCGGCCGGGGTGCGGACGCTGGCCTTCGTCCGGTCCCGGCGCGGGGCCGAGGTGATCGCCACCACCGCCCGGCGCAGGCTGGACGAGGCGGTGCCCGGGCTCGGGGCCCGGGTCGCCGCCTACCGCTCCGGCTACCTGCGCGAGGAGCGCCGCTCGCTGGAGCAGGCGCTGCTCGGCGGCGAGCTGCTCGGACTCGCCTCGACCAGTGCGCTGGAGCTCGGCGTCGATCTGGTCGGCCTGGACGCGGTGCTGATCTGCGGCTACCCCGGCACCCGGGCCTCGCTCTGGCAGCAGGCCGGCCGGGCCGGGCGCTCCGGCGGGGAGGCGCTGGCGGTACTGGTGGCCCGGGACGACCCGCTGGACACCTATCTGGTGCACCATCCGCAGGCGCTGTTCGGCCGGCCGGTCGAGGCGACCGTGCTCGACCCGGCCAACCCGTACGTGCTCGGGCCGCAGCTGGCCTGCGCGGCGGCCGAGTCCCCGCTGACCCCGGCCGACCTGGAACTCTTCGGCGCCGGGGCGAAGGAGGCGGTCGAGGCGCTGGTCGCCGCCGGCGCGCTGCGGCACCGCCCGACCGGCTGGTACTGGCGGCACGCCGGACGGCCGGAGGTGGACCTGCGCGGCACCGGCGGCACCCCGGTGGACGTGGTCGAGTCGTCGACCGGCCGGCTGCTCGGCACCGTCGACCCGGCATCGGCACACTTCCAGGTCCACCCCGGCGCGGTCTACCTGCACCAGGGCGTGTCGTACGTGGTCGACGCCCTCGATCTCGACGACGGGTGCGCACTGGTGCACGCCGAGGAGCCGGACTGGTCCACCCACCCCCGGGACGTCACGTCGCTCTCCGTCGCCTCGGTCCGCTCCTATCTGGACGCCGGGCCGGTCGGGATGTTCCTGGGCGAGGTCGACGTGACCAGCCAGGTGGTGTCGTACCAGCGCCGCCGGCTCGCCTCCGGTGAGGTGCTCGCCACCCTGCCGCTGGACCTGCCCGCCCGGGAGCTGCGTACGGTCGCGGTCTGGTTCACGGTTTCGCCCGAGTCGCTCGCGGTGGCCGGGGTGGAGGCGGCCGAGGTGCCGGGGGCGCTGCACGCGGCAGAGCACGCCGCGATCGGGCTGCTGCCGCTGGTCGCCACCTGCGACCGCTGGGACATCGGCGGGCTCTCCACCGCCAACCACCCGGACACCGAGGCGCCGACGGTCTTCGTCTACGACGGGCACCCGGGCGGCGCGGGCTTCGCCGAGCGGGCGTACCGGGCGGCGTCGGAGTGGCTGACCGCGACCCGGGACGCGATCGCCGAGTGCGGCTGCGAGACCGGCTGCCCCTCCTGCGTGCAGTCCCCGAAGTGCGGCAACGGCAACAACCCGCTGGCCAAGTCGGAGGCGGTCCGGGTCCTCGACGTGGTGTTGTCCAACCTGGCCAGGCTGGCTACGGCCGAGCCCGACGCGACCTGATCGCGGATAGTCGGTATTCGCATGCATGGATCTATGTGGATCCGGTTAAGTTACGCTGGGAGCGCTTCCACGGATCCGCCTGAGGAGGACGTCGTGGCCGACACCATCGCCGAGACCGTCGAACTGCTGTACACCATCGACCAGGCACATCTGACCGTCGACCAGCAGATCGCGCTCTCACAGGCGTACGCGGCACTGGCCCAGGCAGAACGCCTGGACCAGATCCACCAGATGCTGCACAGCATCCATCAGGTGCTGAACAGTTGGGTGGTGCGCCGGGCCACCGAGGGCAGCATCCGCTGAGCCATCCCGCCGCACCATCCGCGTGCCGGGCCCGCCGCTGGTGCCCGCCCCCGCCGCTTGTGCCCGGCCCGCCACCCCGGTAAATGTCCCAGGAGTGCCGGCCGATCACATTCGGGCGAAGCCGCGCCCCTCGTGATTACATTGACGACCATGGATCACTGCACATAGGGTTGAGTCCCATCACACTCAGTGAACCTTTTTCAACCTCCCCCTGCGGTCCGTCGGAGCGCAAGGTCGGACGCGGTGTGTGAGCGCCGCGCGGTTCAGGCTGAAAAAGGTTCAGTTATCACGGCCGATCTCGTCGGCCGGTCTACGCCCGGTGTTGCTCCGTCTTGCTCCGCATTCACCGGCCTGCGTCGCCTCGGCTGTGAGGCCGGCCGGTCCCCGTTCCGAAGGGCAGGTCGCCGCCGTGTCCGTCCTCGTCAGCACCGTTGCCGGTCGCCGCCGGCCCGGCCGCCGGCCGTTCGCGCCGTTCGCCGCCGGCCTGGCACTGGTCACCACCGCCGCCCTGGTGGCCGTCCTGTCCTCGCCTGTCGCCGGCCTGGCCACCGACGATGCCGGCGTGGCCACCGATGATGCCGGTGTGGTCACGACTGCGGTCGGCGGCGGAGATCTGGCCGTGGCCGACCACACCACCCGGCCGGGCCGGACGGACACCGGAACGACGGCAGTGGCCCCCTTGTTCGAGGACGACTTCGAGGATGGCGACGCCGCCGGCTGGTCGACGCTCGGCGGGCGGTGGTCGGTCGGCGGCGACGACACCACGCTGGCGTTCCGGCAGCGTTCCGGCAGCGCCGCCGCTGGCGCCCGGGTCGGTGATCCCGGCTGGACCGACTACACCGTCAGCGTGCAGGTGAGGCCGACCACGCTGGGCAGCGCCCGCTCCTCGATCGGGCTGCTCGCCCGGGTCCAGTCCACCAGCAGCCACTACTACCTGAACCTGCGCGGGAACAGCCAGCTCGAACTGGGCAAACTCGTCGCCGGTCGGGGCACCGTGCTCGCCTCCGCACCGGTGACCGCGGCGATCGGCGGCTGGCAGGCGCTGCGGCTCGCCCTCCGGGGTGACCGGCTGGTCGGACAGCTCGGGTCCGCCTCGGTCACCGCCGCCGACGGCGAGTTCGCCCAGGGCCGGATCGGGCTGACCACCAGCTACGCCACCGGCTGGTTCGACGACGTCCTGGTGGAGCCGTCGGCGCCGGACATCCAGCCGCCGAGCGCACCCGGTCAGCCGCAGGTGCTGTCGGTCGTACCCGGCGCGGTCACCATCACCTGGCCGGCGTCGACGGACAACGTCGGTGTGGCGCAGTACTACGTCTACCAGGGCGACCAGTTCTACTCGCAGTACCTGGCCCGGATCGTCCCGGACAACGCCCCGCTGACCCTTCAGCTCTCGCCGACCGCGGCGCGGACCCACTTCTCGGTCACCGCCCGGGACGCGGCCGGCAACATGTCGGGGTTCTCCGCCCGCGCGTCCGTCCCGCAGCCGCCGTCCTTCCCGCGCAGTGGTGACAACACCGTCCCGCCCAGCCCGCCGGGCGCTCCCGTGGTCACCGCTGTCACCTCGGACGGATACCTGGTCAGCTGGGAACCGGCGACGGACGACATCGAAGTGATCGAATACCACGTCTACCACGTGTTCGCCATAGACGAGATCAGGGTCGAGGCGAAGGTCAGCACCAACACCGCCGTGATCACGCCGCGGGGCGGCTACGAGACGATCTACGTCCTCGCGTACGACGCGTCGTGGAACTCCAGCCGCAGCCCCACCGTGCAACTCCTGCCACCGCCCACTCCACCGGCCACCCGGTAGGGCGGTGCCGGAGGGATTCTCCACCAGCGGCAGCCGAGTCGATCGAGGTGATCGAGCACGTGCGGCGCCCGGGCCCGGTTGCTCGCCGAGATACCCGCCGGGCTGGCCTGCCTCGCCACGCACCGGGCCGGCCCGGGCTGTCGCTCGGGCAACCCTGGTCATCCCCGGCAGCGGCTCGACCGTCACCTCGGCGGTGAGCTGGAGATCGAATCCGTCGAACGTGCAGCCGATGATCCGGGCGCTGTTGGCGGCGGCGATGACCGCCGCCCGCGAACAGGCCCGCTCTGGTCCGTCCAGCGCGTGGGCGGCACCGGCGAGGGCTCCCAGGTCCGCCGCGACCCGGGCCTGATGCCGAGCCACCCGGGCGGCGGCGATCGCCGCCGCACCGAGGCTGAACACCACCAGTACCAGGCCCGCGACGAGCAGCCACACGGTGGCGCTGCCCCGCTCGGATCCGCCGTCGCGCGGGGGCGAGGTCCCGCCGGCCTTACCCGCCGGGGGGCGGTGCTGCGGTGTCTCGTCGCACGCCCGGGTCGCGTCGCAGAGCCGGGTCTCGTCGCAGAGCCGGGTCGCGTCGCAGGTCCAGGTCTCGTCGCAGAGCCGGGTCTCGTCGCAGAGCCGGGTCGCGGTGCGGTCGGGCGTCATGCGGTCGAGGGCCGTGCGGTCGAGCGCGATGCAGTCAGGTGTCATGCGATCGAGGGCCATGCGATCGGGCGTCATGTCGACGGCTCCGGTGCACCCGGTTCGACCGCTGCCACCGCAACCGCGCTCACCGTCAACCGGGGCAACCGCGCCCCGAGCGACCGCACCGGTGCCCGTACGGTGGCCACCACCCGGTCACCGTCCACCGAGACCGACACCACCGCGCCCGGCGGTGCGGCGCGGGCACCGGCCGGTACTCCCGGGGCACCGCGGGAGGCAGCCAGGGCCGCCTCCCGCGCCGCGTCCACGCACTGTCCCTTCGTGATCACCGCATTTACGGCGGCGAGCCCGGCGAGCAGCAGAAGCAGCAGCGCCGGCAGGCCGGCCGCCAACTCGGCGGTGAACGAGCCCCGGTCGCGGTCGCCCGGCCGGCACCGGATCACGACAGAGCCCGGTCGATCACGCTCGCCAGCGCGGCCTGCACTCGACCGGAGGTGAGTACCTTCAGCAGGATTCCGGCGAAGGCGACGGCGGCGAGGGTGCCGACGGCGTACTCGGCGGTGTTCATCCCGGCGTCGCCGCGGAGCCGGGCGATCAACTTGCGCAGCATTGATTCAGTTCCCTTCTCGAATCGGTCACAGCACGTCGCCGAGCACGGCGACGATCACCGGCACGAGGCCGGCGAGAATGAAGGCGGGCAGGAAACACAGGCCGAGCGGCAACACGATCAACACGCCGGCCCGCCGGGCCGCCGCCTCGGCATCGGTCACCCGGTCGGCCCGCAGGTCGTCGGCGAGTCGGGTCAACGCCCCGGCCAGCGCGGCCCCGCTCGCCGAGGAGCGGACCGCCGCCGACGTCAGCCGTTCCGCGCCCGGCACCGGCCCGAGACACGACCACGCCTCGTCGGACGTGCCGCCGAACCGGAGGGTCCGGCCGACCTCGGTGAGGCGCTCGCCCAGCGGACCGCCGAGTGCCTCCGCGACCGCACAGACCGCCCGGTCGACCGGTGCGCCGGCCCGCAGTGCCGCCGCGAGCAGGTCGGCGGCGAGCGGAAGATCGGCCGACTCGCGCAGCCGACGCCGTCGTACGGCCGCTGGTTCGAGCCGGCGGAGCAACCGGTCGAGACCGACCGCCGCCGTCACCCCGACCAGGACGCCGAGCACACCGCCGAGCAGCACGCCGGCCGCCAGTCCGGCCAACCCGGCAGCCAGCCGGACGAAATCGATCCGGCCCGACCAGCCGGGCCGGCCCCGGTCCGACCTCGGCAGACCCCGCCCCGCTGCTCGGGTGGCTCGGGTGGACAGTCCGACGGCGGCGGGGCCGAGTGCGGCAAGCCGTCGTCGGGACGACCGGCGGGCGGGCACCCGGACCAGCGCCAGCAAGAGGGCGAGACCGGTCAGAACTCCCGGCACCAGGATCCGCACCGCCGTCAGCGCCCCGAGGTCACGACGGACCCGGCCCGGTCGGTGTGGCCGGCACCGCTGAGCCGACTCGCCCAGGCCAGGCCGGCAAGTTGCAGAACGATGGCGCCGACCGCGCAGGCCGCGCCGATCGGGGTGTGCAACAGAATCGCCATCGGGTCGACCCCGATGCCGTAGCCCAGGGCGATGCCGCCGGCCGGCAAACCCGCCAGCAACCAGGCGGTGGCACGCGCGCCGGCCGCCTGTGCTTCGGCGGCGGCCAGCCCTCGGTCCATCGCCCGCGCGTCGGCCTCGATCCGCTCCAACAGGTCGGCCAGGGGTGCGCCGGTCTGCTCGGCGAGGCGTACCGCCGCTCGGGCGAGACCGGCCAGCCGGTCCGACCCGTCGGCCGCTGGCATGACGCCCGACGGCGTGGCGGTCGACGGCATGACAGCCGAGGGCATGACCTGCCACGGCATGGCGGTCGACGGTGGCAGCCCGGCTCGCAGGTCGGCGGCGAGTCCGCAGAGCGCGTCGAGTTGGCGACGGTGCGCCCGCTCGGCCGACCGGCCGACCCGGCGGCGCAACAGGGCACGTATCGCGATTCCGGTGTAGGCGGCGACAGCGAGCGCCGCGACCGGACCACCGGCGAAGGCGCCCCCGACGCCACCCAGCACGGCACCGACGAGCACGGCCCGCCATGGCGGTACCGAGGCCAGTAGCCGGTCCAGGGCAATCGACCAGGAGACCGGCAATCCCGCCGGCCCGTCACCCGGGTCGGCCCGCCCAGCGGTCCGTATGGCGTGCCGTCGTCCGATCACCGCCCGGCGCCGCGCCCGAGCAGTGCCGGCCGGCCAGCCGACCAGGATCGCCGCGCCGATCAGACAGGCGGCGGCCAGCCACCAGGTGGTCACGGCGTACCCCGGGTGATCTCCCGTCGGCCTGCCGACGGCTGCGGCCAGGACCGGGACCCGTCGTCCAGCAGCGGCGGCACCGGCACTCCCCGCTCGGCGAGCAGCGCGGCCAGGGCTGGAGCGGCCGGACCGGGACCCCGCTCCCTTCGCCAGGCCGGTACGACCGTGACCAGGCGCTCCGGGCCTGCCGGCAACAGCAGGCAGACCGCCTCCAGCACTCGCCCGGTCGAAGCGCGGCGGACCTGGAGCAGTACCTGGAGCGCGGCGGCCACCTGGGCGTGCAGGGCCGACCGGGGCAGCCCGCCGAGCAGCCCCAGTGCCTCCAGTCGGGCCGGCACGTCGGCCGGTGCGTTGGCATGCAGCGTGCCCGCCCCGCCGTCGTGCCCGGTGTTCAGCGCGGAGAGCAGGTCCACCACCTCGGCGCCCCGGCACTCGCCGACCACCAGCCGGTCGGGGCGCATCCGCAGCGCCTGGCGCACCAGGTCGCTCAGCCCGACCGAACCGGCACCCTCCACGTTGGAGGTTCGGGCCTGCAGGCCGACCACGTGCGGATGCACCGGTCGCAGCTCCGCCGCGTCCTCGACCAGCACGATCCGTTCGGTCGGTGGCACCAAACCGAGCAGCGTGTTCAGCAGGGTCGTCTTGCCCGACCCGGTCCCGCCGACCACCAGGTAGGCGAGCCGGGCGGCGACCACCGCCGCGAGCAGCGTGGCGGCGGCGTGCGGCAGGGCACCGTGGCGTACCAGGTCGTCGAGGGTGAACGGACGTTGGCGGAAGGTACGCAACGACAGGTACGGCCCGCTGGTCGCCACCGGCGGCAGTACGGCGTGCAGCCGGGTGCCATCCGGCAGCCGCGCGTCGACGTACGGGCTGCCCTCGTCCAGCCGTCGACCGCAGGCTGCGGCGAGCCGCTGGGCGAGCCGGCGTACCTCGTCGGGGCCACCGAGCGGTACCGACACCGGGGACAGCCCACTGCCCCGGTCGACCCAGACCTCGGTGCCGTTCACCAGCACGTCGGTGACCCGGTCGTCGGCGAGCAGTGGCGTCAGTGGGCCGGCACCGACCAGGTCGTGATGAACCCGGGTGGCCATTCGCAGCACGGTGGTGTCGCCGAGGACGGCGGCGCCGGGCTCGGCACGTACCGCCGCCACGACGGCGGCCGGAGTCACCGTCGTCCCCTCGGTGGCGAACCGGCGCCGGACCCGGGCGGCGAGATCATGACTCATGGCCACACCGCCCCGGTGCGAGCGACCCGAGCCCCGGACCCGTGAGGACGGACGACGACCAACCGTGTCGTGGATGCCCGGGTGGTCTGGCTCGGGGCCTTCATCGCGCCTCGGCCGGAACGCCGGCCGCACCGGTGAGGTCGGTGATGATGCGCTGGCAGAGCGCCGCCAGCGGGCCTCGCCCGGCAGCGGCCGGTGCCTCGCCGCGTTCCAGGTTGCGGCAGAGTCCCGGCTCCGGTCGCAGCGTCCCGACCAGTGGCAGGTCCAGCGCCCGGGCGACCTCGCGGGCCTTGAGCCGGCCCGGGGCCGGGCCGCGCACGATGATCGAGAGATTGGCGCAGTGCAGACCGGCGGCCGCGACCACCCGGGCCGCCGCCGCGGTGGCCCGCAACTCGGCAGGGACGAGTACGAACGCCTGATCGGCCGACTGGAGTGCGGTCACCGCCGCATCATCGAGCTGCCGGGGCAGGTCGACGACGACGATGTCCCGGCCCCGGCGACCGGCGTCCATGGTGGCCGCCATCGCCTCCACCGGCAACGCCAGCAGGTCGCCGCGATCCCAGGAGAGCATCACCAGGTCGCCCCGGCTGGGCAGCGCCCGGACCAGTGCGGGCGCGTCGACCCGACCGTCCGCTTCGGTGAGCGCGGGCCAGCGCAGGCCCTCCAACTGCTCCCAGCCGAGCACCAGGTCGAGACCGCCGCCGAGCGGGTCGGCGTCGACCAGCAGCGTACGCAGACCACACCGGGCCGCTGTGATGGCGAGCCCACCGGCCAGTACGCTCGCGCCAGCCCCACCGCGCCCACCGATCACGGCGACGATCCGGGCCGGGCCACCGACCGCAGCCCGGCCGGTGACGCACTCGCCGAACCGGTCGACCAGCCAGGGCTCGGCCGCCGGCAGCACGGCGACGTGCTCGGCGCCGAGCAACTCGGCCACCTGCCAGCCGCCGTCCCCCTCCCCGGACCGGCCGACCAGGACCACCCGGGGTCGGCGGGGCATCCTCGCCCGCAGGCAGGCCTGCGCCTGGTCGGTGCCGACCACGACCATCGGCGCGGCGGCCCACCGGGACCGGGCCGCCGCCGGATCGGCGGCCACCTCGACCTCGCCGCCAGCGGCGGCCGCGAGCCGCAGCAACTCGTCGAGTAGCTCGTTGTCCGAGGTCACGACCAGGGGCAGACGCGGTCCGGGGCGGACCTGGGTACGCGGTGGCATCATGTCCTCCAGAGGTGGGATCCCGACTCATACGGGCGGTCCGGTTACCGCCACACCCTGGCGTCCCGAACCGACGCCCGGGGCGCCGGAAATCCGCGCTGTGGATAACCGGGCCGGTTGTGGATAACGCCGTTGGCGGTCAATGGATCTGGTATGTCCGATCCGCGGCGGACGGTCGCGGAGCAGGGCGGACGCCGTCGAGCCGGCCCAGGCTCTCCGGGTGCAGCCCGTCGACCCGCCATATTCGGGACCGGCGGGGGTACCCGGACCGGGCGGCTCGCCATCGTGCGACGCCGCCGGGAAAATCGGGGGAGGAAGCCGTCATGGCGCAGTCCGTGAGCATGACCTCGGTGGTGCTGGAACCGGCCGCGGCAGAGGTGGTCCGGATGACGGCGAATCCGCCGTTTCCGTTCCAGCTCGCCCCGGAGCAGGGGCGGGCGAAGCTGATCGAGATGCAGTCGGGCGGCGTTCCCCGCCCAGAGGTGGACATCGAGGACATCATGGTGCCCGGCGGCCCCACCGGGCAGGTACCGGTCCGGATCGTCAAGCCCCGGGGTGCCGGTCGATTCGGCGGCGCGGGCGGAGGGCTGGGCGCCAGTCTCCGCTCCGCCCTCCAGGAGATGATGCGACCGCGCGGGGTCGGCGGCCTGCTGCCGGCGGTGCTCTACATCCACGGCGCGGGCTGGGTCTACGGCGACTCCCTCACCCACGACCGGCTGATCCGCGAACTTGCGGTGCAGTCCAACTCGGCGATCGTCTTCCCGGAGTACAGCCGGTCGCCGGAGGCGCGGTATCCGGCCGCGATCGAGGAGTGCTACGCGGTCGCGCAGTGGCTGGCCAGCCAGGGCGACGACTACGGTCTGGACCCCAGCCGGATCGCCATCGCCGGCGACTCGGTCGGCGGCAACCTGGCAACGGTGGTGACGATGCTCGCCACGAAACGCGACGGGCCCTGTTTCGCCCGACAGGTGCTGCTGTATCCGGTGACCGACGCCGATTTCGACACCGCGTCCTACCAGGAGTTCGGCACCGGCTGCTACCTGTCGCGGCAGCAGATGATGTGGTTCTGGGACCAGTACCTGCCGGACCGCGCCGAGCGGTCCGATCCGATGGCGTCCCCGCTGCGGGCCAGCCCGGAGCAGCTCCGAGGCATGCCGCCAACCCTGATCACCACCAACGAGGCGGACGTACTGCGCGACGAGGCCGAGGCGTACGCGACGAAGCTGCGCCAGGCGGGCGTGCCGGTGACCCAGGTGCGCTATCAGGGCAGCATCCACGACGTGGCGATGCTGGACTCACTGGCCAGCACCCAGGCCGCACAGGCGGTCACCGCACAGGCCGCGGCGACCCTGGCCCGCGCGCTGCATCACGAGTAGTGCCGGCAGGAGGAGACTGATGCTGAGCCTTCAATCAACGGGTACGGGCGCTCGTCGAGCCGTGGTGGCCCGATCCTCGTAAGGTTGCCTGGTGAAGACCCTCCACACGGCGTACCGCGTATCGGACCTCGCCGCCTCGCTTCACTTCTACACCGCGCTCGGGTACACCCAGGTCGGTCGGATCGACCTCGGCGGCGGCGCGAGTCTGACGGTCCTCAAGTTCCCGGACGAAGAGGTCGTCACCCTCGAACTGGTGCACCGACCGGACGACGGGCCGGTGGACGTCGGCAGCGGGTTCAGCCATCTCGTCGTGCAGGTCGACGATCTGCCCGGTACCGTCGACAGGCTGGTCAGGGCCGGTCTCTGGCCCGGCCCGGTGGAACAACCCGCGGGCCCGTACGGGCCGCAGACCTCGTGGCTGACCGACCCCGACGGGTACCGCATCGAGCTGGTCCAGTGGCCACCGGGGCACCCTGACGGAATAACCGCCGCCGACTTCGGATAGCCCGCCGTCCGGTCTGATCAGGGCAGCATCGTCAGATCCCTTCCTCGGTCATCCGTTGCAGGGTGTCCCTGGCCACCACCCAGCTGGTGCCGGCTCCGGCAGCGTTCTTGAGCGCCGGCTCGGTCCACGGTCCTTCCCGCCACCATCCATCGACCTGGTAGTCCTGGAAGGTCCGGCGACCGTGCGGCGTCGAGCACGTGTACACCACGTGGTAGATCGACGGGTGCCAGTCCATGTCGCCCTCGCTCGGGACACAGCTCGGCTCCAGCCGGTTGACGATCGCCTGCATCGCCGCCCGGTAGTCCGGGAGGTACGTGGTGGTGGGAAGCCCTGCCGCGACCCGCGCCTGGAGCCCGACCGCGTAGAGCGAGGAGATGGCGAAGCCCAGGTGGTCCGCTTCGGCGTCCGAACTGACGGCGGCAAAGACGCTCCTGGCCTGGCGCGCGTGCAGCGCGACCTCAAGCGCATAGTCCTGCAAGGGGTCCTCGCCGAGTTCGGGCAGGGTAGGGACCTCCAGGATCGCGTGCCGGGCTGCGCCGACCCACGGCGCCGCGGCGACCGCGTCCAGATGCGTCATGATCGCGTTCTCGGCCTCGCTGACCGCCGTGACAAACTGCTGTAGCGCCTGGATGATCTGCTGCTCGGTCAAGTTCCCACCGCGAGCCTCCAGGAACAGGTGGAAAGCGATGTCGCCGAGCTTCTTGATTGAATCGACGCCGGTCGCTCGCACGGGCGCGGCCGTACCGGACAGGGTCATTGCTGCCGTTAGCAGCAGTACGCTGATGCCGCGTGACAATCTCGGTCTCACGCCAGGACTCCCTCCTCTGTGGCCGCGACAAGCTCAAGCCCGTCAATGCGGCACCGGTTGCGGGGTAACGCTGCCAAGCGCGACCGGACAACGACTGAACGCGACGCCGACGAGTCCCGGACCGCTCGGACCAGCGCGAACACCTTCACCGGGTAAGGCGACGACCCCTGTTGGGGAAAAGTGACCTGACGTAGCTGAGAAGACCAGGGACGGCGGCCCGCTACGGCGGTCGAACTTCCGGCGCCGGGTCTGGCTGCCCTCGCTGATCCGGGCCGGGCTGCTCGGCCGGATCATCGCAGTGCCTCCGTCCGTCCGTTCGGCGAACTCCTCGTCAACCTTGGGCGGCAGCGGTGGCAGGCAAACTGGTCGGATAACAATGGGGTAACCCTGTCCGCAGAGTTCACCACCGAGCGGGCTGCGGTGGCTCATGTGGCGCAGAACGCTATAGGCGCGGGTGATGGGCCATGAGCAGGCGTCGACCCCGCTCAACCGATACACCCACACCCCGGACGACTACGCCGACCGGGTCCGCCGGACCTTCGCTGACGACTCGCTGCCTTTCGAGCCTCCGAATCCTCCGGAGCCTCCGAAGCAGCCCGACAGACCCGCGAACAAGGCGGCATGACCAGCGTGAATGCGCTTCACCCTGACAAGCGACGACCCCCGTCGGGGGGAGACGGGGGTCGTCTGGGGTTCGGCTCCGGGGGGGTCGAGCCGAACCCGCCCGGCGGTCACGGGGGGTGCGACCGCCGAGGTCTGCCGCGCACAGAGGATATGAAAGTTCGTCGTAACTACAAGCATGCCTGAGTCGACCCGTATACGTCGAGTGGCGTTAACTTCCACTCCCTGCGAAAGTCAGCTCCGGCGCTGTGACCGTGATCACCCTGGGACTGATCGGCCGATCAGGGGGGAACCGGTCGTCAGGCACCAAAGGTGACCCCGCGCACCCGCTGACCATAGACCATCCAGCTAGACTTTCGCGCCGTGGGCCGAAGCGCCGCTTTCTTCGATCTGGACAAGACCGTCATCGCCAAGTCGAGCGCGTTGGCGTTCGGTCGGCCGTTCTACCGGGACGGGCTGATCACACGCCGCGACGTGGTCAAGTCCGCGTACGCCCAGCTCATGTTCCGGCTGGGCGGCACCGACGAGCAGACGATGGCGCGTACCCGCGACTATCTGGCGGCCCTGTGCAAGGGCTGGCGGGTGGAGCAGGTCCGGCAGATCGTCGCCGAGACGCTGCACGAGCTGATCAACCCCTACGTGTACGCCGAGGCGGCCGCCCTGATCGAGGAGCACCAGGCGGCCGGCCGGGACGTCGTACTCGTCTCCGCCTCCGGCGAGGAGATGGTCCGGCCGATTGGTGAACTGCTCGGTGTCGCCGACGTGATCGCCACCCGGATGACCGTGGTGGACGGACGGTACAGCGGCGAGGTGGAGTTCTACGCCGCCGGCCCCAGCAAGGTCGACGCGGTCAGCGAGCTGGCCACTAAGCGTGGCTACGACCTCTCCGCCTCGTACGCCTACTCCGACTCGGTCAGCGACCGGCCGCTGCTGGAGTGTGTCGGGCATCCGAGCGTGGTGAACCCGGACCGGGCGCTGCGCAAGCTCGCCGTGGAGAACGGCTGGCCGGTGCTGGAGTTCCGGCACCCCATTCCGCTCGGTCGCCGGCTCCGGGAGCGTCCCGCCGTGCCGGTGGCGGCGGCGGCCATCGGGGTCGGCGTCGGGGTCGCCATCGGCATCGCCTGGTACGGCCGGCACCGCCGGACCCGCGCCACCACCGCCTGAAAGGTGTCAAGAAGGGCCCCTTCATCTACAGAATGCGATAAGAAAGGGCCCTTCCTTACGCCAGTACCTCGTCGCCGATCTCGGCCAGCCGCTCCGCGCCGACCTCCACCGCCGTCGCATAGTGCCGCAGCCACGATCGGAGCCCGTCCGGCGTACCGGTGGCGAAGGCGCCGGCCGCGCCCACATACTCCGGTTCGCGCTCCGCGTGACCGAGGTCGACCGCGACCAGGCCGCGCGGGTCGAATCCGGTGGAGATGAGGGTAAGCCGGGCGGCGGCCCGGGCAACCACCCCGGACGGTCCGGCGAAGGGCCGCAGCGCCAGCAACTCCCCGTGTACGACGGCAGCCAGCACCACCGGCGACACCGACGTCCCACGGGCGACCAGTCCGGCCAACCCGTCCAGCCGGACGCCGAGTGCGTGCGGCACGGCAGGCGAGGCCGCGGCGGGCCCCGGCTCCGGGGCCGGCCGGCCGAGTGTCTCCTCCGGCACCGTCCCTCGGGCGGCCAGGGTGTGCAGCCGGGCGAGCACCTGACGGGGGACCTTCGGCCACAGGTCGACCAGCCCGGGCAGCGCCCCGGCGACCCGGAGGGCTCCCTGCAGCACCGGGTCGGTCACGGTGCCGGCGCGGACCGCTTCGCGCTCGTGGGCGTACCCCTCCAGGGCGGAGCTGGCCACCGCGGACCTGAGGCTGACCTCGGCCGCGACCTGGCCGCCGTGCCGGCGCAACGCGCGATGCCGCAACGCCTGGTCGACCCGCTCGCGCGCCCGGTCGACGGCGGGCGCGACGTCGGCGAGGTCCAGCAGCGGGGCGAGCGGGTCGGCGGCCATGCTGTCACCGTAGTTGCCGGCCCGGCGGGCCGGCGCCGAGCACCCGAACCCGACCGGCGAGCGCCGTAGCGCGGCCATTCGGCGCGTCGGGTGGCGCGAGTGGTGCACACCCCTCGCCCCGGCTACCAGGCCCGATTAACCTCCTACCGAACGACCCTGACGCGACGCCTGAGGAGCCACCACCATGAGCGAGACTCTGGCAAACCTGTTGCAGGAGACCCGGCAGTTCCCGCCGCCGGCCGACCTTGCCGCCGCCGCCAACGTCACCGCGGACACCTACGACTCCGCCGCCGCGGACCCGTTGGCGTTCTGGGCGCGCCAGGCGGGCCGGCTGGACTGGTCGAAGGAGTGGGACCAGGTCCTCGACTGGTCCAACCCACCGTTCGCGAAATGGTTCGTCGGCGGCCGGCTCAACGTCGCCTACAACTGCCTGGACCGGCACGTCGCGGCCGGGCACGGCGACCGGGTGGCCATCCACTGGGAGGGCGAGCCCGGCGACAACCGCACCATCACCTACGCCGACCTGCTGGCCATGACCAGCCAGGCGGCGAACGCGCTCACCGACCTCGGGGTCACCGCCGGTGACCGGGTGGCGATCTACCTGCCGATGATCCCGGAGGCGGCGGTCGCGATGCTCGCCTGCGCCCGGATCGGCGCCACCCACAGCGTGGTGTTCGGCGGTTTCTCCGCCGACGCGCTGACCAACCGGATCCAGGATGCCAGCGCCAAGGTCGTGATCACCGCCGACGGCGGGTTCCGCCGGGGCAAGCCGTCGGCGTTGAAGCCGACCGTCGACGAGGCGGTCGCCAAGTGCCCGACGATCGAGCGCGTACTGGTGGTCCGGCGTACCGGGCAGGAGGTGGCCTGGAACGACGACAAGGACCTCTGGTGGCACGAGGCGGTGGAGACCGCCTCGACCGAGCACACCGCCGAGGCGTTCGACGCCGAGCATCCGCTGTTCATTCTCTACACCAGCGGTACGACGGCGAAGCCGAAGGGCATCCTGCACACCTCCGGCGGCTATCTGGCGCAGACCGCGTACACCCACCACGCGGTCTTCGACCTGAAGCCCGAAACCGACGTCTACTGGTGCACCGCCGACATCGGCTGGGTGACCGGGCACTCCTACATCGTGTACGGCCCGCTGGCCAACGGTGCCACCCAGCTCATGTACGAGGGCACCCCGGACACCCCGCACAAGGGCCGGTTCTGGGAGTTGGTGCAGAAGCACAGGGTGACGATCCTCTACACCGCGCCCACCCTGATCCGCACGATGATGAAGTGGGGCGACGACATTCCCCGGGGGCACGACCTCTCCTCGCTGCGCCTGATCGGCAGCGTCGGCGAACCGATCAACCCGGAGGCGTGGATCTGGTACCGGGAGAACGTCGGCCGCGGCGAGTGCCCCGTCGTCGACACCTGGTGGCAGACCGAGACCGGCGCCATCATGATCTCCCCGCTACCCGGGGTGACCTCGGCCAAGCCGGGCAGCGCGATGCGTCCGCTGCCGGGGATCACCGCCGACGTGGTGGACGACCGGGGCCAGTCGGTGCCTAACGGCGGTGGCGGCTTCCTGGTGCTGCGCGAGCCGTGGCCGGCGATGCTGCGCACCATCTGGGGCGACGACCAGCGGTTCATCGACACCTACTGGTCCCGCTTCGAGGGCCTCTACTTCGCCGGTGACGGGGCGAAGAAGGACGACGACGGCGACCTGTGGCTGCTCGGCCGGGTCGACGACGTGATGCTGGTGTCCGGGCACAACATCTCCACCACCGAGGTGGAGTCGGCGCTGGTCTCGCACCCGTCGGTCGCCGAGGCGGCGGTGGTCGGCGCGACCGACCCGACCACCGGGCAGGCGATCGTCGCCTTCACCATCCCGCGCGGCACCGTCGACGCCGAGGGTAATGCGGGCGAGGCGCTCATCGCCGAGTTGCGGGAGCACGTCTCGAAGACGCTCGGCCCGATCGCCAAGCCCCGGCAGATCATGCTGGTACCGGAGCTGCCGAAGACCCGGTCCGGGAAGATTATGCGCCGGCTGCTACGCGACGTGGCCGAGAACCGTTCCCTGGGTGACGTCACCACCTTGCAGGACTCCTCGGTGATGGATCTGATCTCGTCCGGGATGCGTTCCGGCAAGTCCGACGAGGACTGAGCACACCGGCGAGGACTGAGCACACCGGCGAGGACTGAGCGCACGATCACGCGCGATGGGCGGACCCGACACGGGTCCGCCCATCGTCGTTCCAGGGCCGGCCGGCAGAGGCTTGCAGGGTCGCGGACACCGGCAGACCTGGAGCGATCTAGCGAGGTTCCGGTCGTGGCCGAATCGTGATATTGAGATGCCCGAAAATAGGCGACCGTTAGAACGCTTTCGCCCTGATTAGACGTAGATCGGATCACCCGGACGAGCAGTTCCGGACCCGTGACAGCCTCCGATGGATCTGCAAGGGTGGTGAACGCTTCCTGATGACAGTGCCCGCCATGAGCTGGCCTGTCCTGTAACACTTCCACAAAGGAGGAGGACCTTTGAGGAGACGAGTCACAGCGGGTCTGGCGGGCGCCACGGCCGCGCTGTTGGCCGCGAGCGCGGTCGGCGCGCCGGCCTATGCCGCTCCGTCGGCGCCAGCTCCCGTGGACCGGGAACCCCAGGGTGCGGCCCACCGCGCAGACAACCTGCCCGACCCCCTCGCTGACCAGCACCAGCAGGCCCGGCGAGAGGCGATCGCCGCCCTTCTCTCCGGTAAAGCCAAACTGCAGACCCGGAACGGTTCGAAGGTCATCCAGATCAAGGCCGACCGGTTCGTCGAGTACCAGCAACCGCCGAAGACGGACCCGATCTTCACGATCCTGGTCGAGTTCGGCAACGAGAAGGATCCGCGGACCGGCGGTACCGACGGTCCGCTGCACAACCAGATCGCCGCGCCCGACCGGGTGTACGACGGCGGCGCGACTGACGACAACAGCACCATCTGGAAGCCGGACTTCAACCGCCAGTCGTACCTCGACCTGTTCTACGCCAAGGGCAAGGAGTCGATGGCCGACTTCTACCTGAAGCAGTCGGGTGGCCGGTACTCGGTCGGCGGCGACGTCAGCGACTGGGTGAAGGTCCCGTTCAACGAGGCCCGCTACGGCAGCAACGAAATCCCGGAGCGGGACGGCTACTGGAACTTCGTCAAGGACACCGCGACCTCCTGGTACGAGTCGCAGGTCGCCGCGGGCAAGACCCCCGAGCAGATCCAGCAGTACCTGGCCCAGTTCGACGTCTGGGACCGGTACGACTACGACGGTGACGGCGACTTCAACGAGCCCGACGGCTACGTCGACCACTTCCAGGCGGTACACGCCGGCGAGGGCGAGGAGGCCGGCGGCGGCGCCCAGGGCCCGGACGCGATCTGGTCGCACCGCTGGGCCGCCTTCCCCGACCTGCAGGGCAGCGCCGGGCCGGACTTCAACAAGCTCGGTGGCGTGCAGATCGGTGACACCGGTATCTGGATCCGGGACTACACCACGGAGCCGGAGAACGGCGGTCTGGGCGTCTTCGCCCACGAGTACGGCCACGACCTCGGCCTGCCGGACCTGTACGACACCCGGGGCGGCGACAACGGCGTCGGCTTCTGGAGCACGATGGCGTCCGGCTCGTGGCTGAACCACGGCAAGCAGGACATCGGCTCGACGCCGGGCTACTTCGACCCGTGGTCCAAGCTGTACATGGGCTGGCTGAACCACTCCACCGTCGAGTGGGACAGCGGCACCACGTACGCCACCCTGGGTGCGGCCGGCGACACCGACGGCCTGGCCCAGGCGATCGTGGTGAACCTGCCCGACCAGGAGGTCTCCACCGAGTTCAACACCCCGTTCGCGGGTGAGTACGAGTGGTGGGGCGGCAGCGCCGACGACCTCAACAGCACCCTGACCCGGACCCTCGACCTCACCGGGGCCAGCACCGCCGCCATCACGGCGAAGGCCCAGTACGAGATCGAGGAGGACTACGACTTCCTCTACGCGGAGGTGTCGACGAACGACGGCTCGACCTGGACGCCGCTGCCCAACGAGCTGATCGAGCCGGGCGAGACCGGCATCGACGGCTCGACGAGCGGCGAGTGGATCGACCTGACCTACGACCTGTCCGCGTACGCCGGGCAGACCGTGCAGTTCCGCTACCGCTACCAGACCGACGGCGGCCTGCACTTCGAAGGTCCGTTCCTGGACAACATCTCGCTGGTCGTCAACGGTGCGGCGGTCTGGACCGACGGTGCCGAGACGGTCGACCCGGCGTGGACCGCCCGCGGCTTCACCCGGTTCACCGGCACCCAGACGGAGCTGGCTCGGCACTTCTACATCGCGGAGTTCCGGACCTACTACGGGTACGACAAGACCCTGAAGACCGGTCCGTACAACTTCGGCTGGCAGAACAGCAAGCCGGACTTCGTGGAGCGGTTCAAGAACCACCAGGGTCTGCTGATCTGGTACGTGAACTACGCGTACGGCGACAACAACACCATCGAGCACCCGGGCTTCGGCCTGAACCTGCCGGTCGACGTCCGGCCGGGTCCGATCACGGTGCCCGGGGTCGGCAACATCACCAACCGGCGGGGCGGCTACGACGCCACGTTCAGCCGGTTCGCCAAGCCGGCGCAGACGTTCCACCTCAACGGGGTACCGACCACGGTGCCGAAGTTGAACCCGGTGACGGTCTTCAACGACTCGGACCCGAACCGGTACTGGTCGGCGCAGAACCCGATGAACTCGGTCAAGGTCGCCGGTACCGGCACCAAGATCGAACTTCTGTTGCAGAACCACCTGATCGCGGACCTGGCGATCATCAAGGTCTCCAACTGAGTCCTTGAGGAACGTTCGGTGACCCGATGTTCTGACGTTCACTGATCCGCTGATCTGACGTACCACGGTCGGGGCCGGAGGCGCATACCGCGCTTCCGGCCCCGCTCGGTTCCGCCTCAGGGTGTCCCCGATCGGCGTAGGCGGCGGGCTCACCCGCGCTGGGCCAGCCGGCCGAGGCTCACCCGCCGGGGCGGGCGGTCAGGTCGAGCCAGCCGTAGCGGTGTGCGCAGGGCGGACCGGCCGCGATGCCGAGCCGCCGGTCGTCCAGGTCCAGCAGCACCGAGTAGACCGTCTCGGAACGCTCGGCCGGCGGCATCCGCTCGTCGACGTGCCGACAGATGCTCTGTGGAAAGCTCGCGTGGTCCCGGAAGAGCCCGGCGAGGTCGTCCTCGCCGATCTTGCCGGCCGCCGCCTTCGCCGCCAGTAGCCGCCTGGCCCGGGCCGACCGGAACAGCGACGAACCGCCCTCGTCCTTGATCGTGTCGTAGACCGGCAGCCCCGTCTCCAGGTGATTGGCGTGCGTGAGGTACCCGTCCACCGGGTGCAGCCAGCCCACGTCCCCGGGCACCAGCTCCAGGTCGATCAGCTCGCCGCCGACCTCTGCCGCCTGCCCGAGCAGCAGGTTGATCGAGCTGTTCCGGGTGCCCCGGCAGGCCGCCTTCACCGCCTCGGCCAGGCAGTCCGCCTCCAGGGCCGCCCGCAGCAGCACGTGGTACGGCACGCCCGGCTCGACCCCGGGCCCGGGCAGTCCGTCCCGGTCACAGCCGAGCATGTTCACGCAGACGCCGACCCCCGCCGAGTTCAGCCCGGTCTTGGCGACCATCCCCGCCTCGGTCAGGGTCAGCACGGTCAGTCCGCGCTCGTCCTGGGTGGCCAGCAGCAGCATCACGTCCCGCTGGTCGGGATGCCAGTCCCAGTTCTGCCCGAGCAGCAGGTGCCCGTTGCCGGTGTGGGTACCGAGCACGGCGACCGCGGTACAGCCGCCGGCATCCGCATGCGACTGGGTACCCGCGCCTCCCGGCGGCGTACCGGCACGTCCCGGCGGCGTACCGGCACGTTCCGGCGGCCCACCGGCGGCTCCGGTCGGCGGGCCGGAGCCGAGGTCCCGGTGCCGGCCGTAGATCAGCTCGGTACGCGCGTTCAACGCGTAGATCTGCTCGACCCGGGCCCCGGCGCCCTCGGCCACCCCGTCCAGCAACTCGGCGACCCGGGGATGGTGCCGCCGGGTGGCCTCCCGGAAGGCCCGCCCGGCGAGGGTCACCGCCGCCTCGTCCCATCCACCCTCCGCACGGAACCGGCGCAGGTAGAACTCCAGGTTGGCGGTGATCAGATCACGGGCTGCGGCACCATACCCCGTACCGCACTCGGTCGGGGTGCCCTGCACCCGGATCAGCGGCACGGGCAGGTCGGAGTGGTCGAGCCGACGCGCGGGAGTCATTCCAGCACGCTAGCCCGGTCGCCCGGTAGACGTCACCGGTGTTCCTGACCTGCCGGTCAGGAATTTGCAGCCGGCACACCCACCGGCTCGGGGACTTCCCGGACGATCCCCTGATCCGTAGGTTGCGCCGGATCAGTTTCGTGCCGGTGGCCCTAGGCTGGGGACATGTGGGAGCGAACCGGCCGGGTCAGCGAGGACCGGCGAGGCGGGCGCGGCGCGCTGTGTCCCGAGACGGGAAACCCCGGCGAGCGGGCTCCATCGGCCGGACCGGCCTTGAGAGGTGGGACGGCCGGACCCGCCCTGGAAGGTCGGGCGGCATGAGCGAGCACGGTGCCGGCCGCAGGCCGGTCGTCGACGAGTCCTGCGTACTTGTGGACGGTCCGTGGACGCACCGCTTCGTCGGCGCCAACGGCAGCCGGTTCCACGTCGTCGAGGCCGGCAGCGGACCGCTGGTGCTCTTCCTGCACGGCTTTCCCGAGTTCTGGTGGGCCTGGCACGAGATGCTGCCGGCGGTAGCCAACGCCGGTTACCGCGCGGTCGCGGTCGACCTGCGCGGCTACGGCGCGAGCGACAAGCCGCCCCGGGGGTACGACGGCTACACCCTCGCCGCCGACGTGGCCGGACTGATCCGGGCCCTCGGCGAACGCTCGGCGGTGCTGGTCGGCTCGGGCGCCGGCGGCATGATCGGCTGGACCGCCGCCTCCTTCCACCCGAGCCTGGTCCGCCGGCTGGTGGTGCTCGCGGCACCGCATCCGCTGCGGCTGCGCGCCGGGATCTTCGCCGACCCGCGCGGGCAGTTCGCGGCGGCCACCCCGATGCTGAAGTTCCAGATCCCCCGGTACGAGCACGTGCTGACCCGGGACGACGCCGCGCTGGTCGGCTACTTCCTGCAACGCTGGGGCGGACCGCGCTGGGTCGACAGCCCCGGCTTCGCCGAGTACGCCGAGCGTTGCCGGCAGGCGATGCGGATCCCGCAGGCCGCGTTCTGCGCGATGGAGGGCTACCGGTGGGCGTTCCGGTCGGTACTCCGGCTGCACGGCTACCGGTTCGTCAAACTGATGCAGAAGCCAATGGTCACCCCGACCCTGCAACTGCACGGCGCGCTGGACGAGGCGTCGCTGCCGCGTACCGCTCAGGGGTCCAGCCGCTACGTGGTGGCCCCGTACGAGTGGCGGCTGCTCGACGGCGTCGGGCACTTCCCGCACGTCGAGGCGACCGACCTGGTGCTGGGCGAGGTGCTGCGCTGGGCCAAGTCCTGACCGCCGGTCCGGCCCGGCCTGCGGCGAGCGGGTCAGGCGCGGTTCTCACGCAGGTCGGTGACCTCGGCCGCCGGCGCCCAGCCCTGGTAGACCCCGAAGTCGAACGCCTCCAGCCCCATCGCCTCGGCGACCGGCCAACGTCCGCCGGTGTACTCCACCCGCAGCCAGTTGTCGTGCTGGGCGAGCACGATGAACGGCTGGCCCTGCCACGAGCACCTGGTCCGGACGTAGACCAGCTCGCCGACCTCGGCCGCGGCCACCACCCGGACGTACCGCCCGGGTCGGACCTCCTCGAAGCCCTCGCCCGGTTCCGCCTGGTAGAGGCGTACGTCGTCACCGGCCGGGCTGGCTTCGTACTCCCGGCCGCGCCACTGGGCCAGGTAGCCGTCGCGCATCAGCCCTCCTCGGCCCGGCGCCAGACGGGTACGTCGCAGTCCAGCGTCGCCACCAGCCGCTCGGTGCCGTCGATCCCGATCCGGTACAGCTGTGCACCGTGCGGCAGCCTTACGCTGTCCACCTTGAACTCGGCCACCACGTCGCTGCTCTCGCCCGGCGCGAACCCGTTGCCCCGGAAGGGCGGTCGCTCGATCACCCAGCCTTCCATCGCCCGCATGGCGGCCTCGTTCTGCCCGCCGTACGGGATCCGGTAGAGGCTTGGCCGGTACGCCGGCCAGCGGAGCACGTAGATCTCCTCGGCGTCCCGGTCGAAGGGCGAACCGGGGTGGTTGAGGCCGAGCGCGGCGTGGAGCTTCCCCGGGGTACGCAGATGGGCCACCTCGGATGCCCGGTGCACGAAGCCCGACACCCGGTCGTAGCCACGGTCGAGATAGTAGGAGAGCTGGCTGGGCGCGATGGTCTTCTGCATTATCGTCGGTCGCCCCGGGTCCTCCCGATCCGGCGCGTACGTCGACCGGGGCACCTCCTCCTCGACCGGAGCCTGCGGCGCCGGCTCGCCGGTGTCGTCGCCGAGGCCCACCTCGGCGGCCCAGTTCGCCAGCGCGACGATCTGACCACCCGGCAGCTTCGCCCCGACCGGCGTGCCCGGGTTCACCGCGAACGAATAGTTGTCGTCCGGCCACCGCCGGATCAACTGGGCAAACTTGACCTCGACCGTGTCGATGGTCTCCGGCAGGTGGTCGCCGAGCCGTTCCGGGGAGGTGAACACCACGACGTAGCGCTCGCCGTCCAACAGCTCGGTACGCCACTCGAAACCGTCGTCACCGGGCCGGGCGCCCGGGGCCGAGTTGAACGCCACCGGCAACAGCACCCTGGCGAGCAGCAGGGTGGAGAGGAAGGTGTCGGTACTGCCGTCCCCGGCGGCGTCCAGCAGGCTCCGCTCGACCTCGTTGGCCGGCACGAACTCCGGCACGAGCCGGCGAGCGGGAGCCGGCTCGGCATGAGCCGGCGGCTCGGCCACGGCCGGCCGATCAGCGTAGGCCGGCGGCTCGGCGATGGTCTGCGGCTCGGCGGCGACGGGGCCGGTCGTAGCCGGGTCGGCGGTCGGCGACGGACTCCGCGGCGCGCCCGCGGTCGCCTCGGTCGGCGCCGCCCCGGGGACGAACTGCTCGGTGGGGAACGAGCCCACCGTCAAGGACTCCGCCGTGAACGGAGAACCGGCGAGCGACTGGCTCAGGCCCGTACCGGTGCGGACCTGTTCGGTGGGTCGGACCTCGGCGGGTGCGGCCTCGACAGGTTCCGCTCCGGCGGTAAACGGGCTCGCCGGATCCGGCCCGGCGGGCTGGTCGACGGCCGTCTGGTAGCCGATCGTCGCTCCGTCGGCGTCCGCGCCGGCCCACGACTCGCCGGCCCACGACTCGCCGGCCCACGACTCGCCCGCCCCGGACGACGACGCGACGGGCTCAGACGACGGATCGGCGGCCCCGGACGACAACACGCCGGCCTGGGACGACGGATCGGCGAGTTCGGACGACAACACGCCGGGCTCAGACGACGGGTCGGGGGCGCCGAACGGCGACGCGCCGGCCTGGGACGACGGATCGGCGAGTTCGGGCGACGGCACGCCGGACGAATGCCGGGAGACCGGGGTGAACAGTGACGGTTCCGAGCGCGGGCCTGGCGGATTCCATACCTCTGCCGGCGGAGCCTCCGACGGCGGCACCTGCGGGGCAACGGCCCCGCTCGCCAGTTCCTCCGCCGTCCCGGTCTCGACCGGTTCGGCTGGCGGGTCGAGCGGCTGACCGGCGGGTGGGCCGGCCGGCTCCGCAGCGGGTGGCCCGGCCGGCTCCGCAGCGGGTGGGCCGGCCTGATGGGGAGCGGGTGGGCCGGTCTGATGGTCGGCGGAGCCGTGCCAGGCCGGTGGCGGGCCGAACGGTGGGCCGGACGGCCCGCTGTCGGACGGCGGTGCGGATATCGACGACGCCGGACCGGCCGCTGCCCCGACGCCGGCCGAACTGCCGTTCGTCGTGTTCGACGAGGTGGCTTGATCCGGACCCGCCGGCGTCATCCAGCCGGCCGAGGTGTCCGCCGAGATCTGGCTGCCGAAGTCTCCGCCCAACCCGCCCCGGACCGGCGTCGGCGCGATCACCGGCACCGTAGCCGGGGTACCGCTCGGCGGGGCTGAGACCGGTTCCGGAGACGGCGGGACGGCTGTGGTCTCGCCGGTCGGGGGCATCGCCGGGTCCCGTTCGCGTTCGCCCTCGATCGACCATGACGACTCGACCGGCTCCCGCGACGACCCGGGTGACCGCAACGGCAGTCCCGACGGGTGCGAATGCATCTGCCGCAACGGGTCAGCGTGCATCTGCCGGAACGGCTCGGCGTCCGTCGACCGGAACGGCCCGGCGTCCGGCGACCGGTACCGGTCGGAATCCGTCGACCGGTACGGGTCGGCGGAGTCCCGCAGCGTGCCGGGCCAGCCCGAGCCCGGGCCGTCCGGGTCGGCCGGCCGGAACGGCCGCCCGTCCGGTGCCGACCGGAACGCACCGGCTGGTTCGGGCTCCGCCCTCGGCCCGTCCGGTGCCCTGCGCGGCACGGCGGCCGTGGCCCGGGCCCGGGCGGTCCGCTCGACCTGCTCCAGGCGCGCCCGCGCGCCCATGCTGCGGCCGGGCAGCCGTACGTCGCCGCGGGAGAGTTGGGAGACGAACCAGGCGGGCAGGTAGCCCTCGATCGGCAAACCCGGGTTCACCGCGAGCCACCACTCCGGATTGGGCCATCCGGCGGCCAGGTCGGGGTAGGGTGCCCGCCGGGTCGATCCGGCATTCTCGGCGAGACACGCGCGCAGCGCGGCGGTGGATGTGAATGCGAGTACGTGGGTCCGACCGCCGGTAGTCCAGGTGCCCCAGCCCATCGGCGCGCGACCGGCGAGCGCCTCGGCGGAGACCGGAAGCAGAAGATCGGTACGGGCGAGAATACGGAAATAGAGTTCCTGGTCGCCTGCGCGCAGTGCGTCCCGCATCGCGGCCTCGGTCTCGGTGGCCGGCTCCCATTCGGTCACGGCCACCTCCCTCTCGCCGAACAGGCCACAAGCATCGCGTACAACCTACAAGGTGGGGACGGGATCACAATGGTTGGCTGGCGGTGGATGCCGTCGCCGACGATCCACCGATAGCATCCGGTGGGCAGGGCGGGACCGATGACGATCCGGCCCGCTGGCGGACCGAACCGATTTCGGAGGCGATCCATGCCCGGCCGGACAATACGACTCACGCTGATGGGCGCGATCACCGTGCTGGTGGTCCCGCCGATCGCCGCCGGTCCGGCCACGGCTGCGCCGCTCGCCCCACCGGCCGCCCAGCGGGCCCTGCCCGGCTGTGACAACGACACCCCACCGGCACAGCCCACCACCACCCTGCCGTGGGCGCAACAGCGGTACGCCCCGGAGCGGCTGGCGCCGCTGGCGACCGGAGCCGGCGTGACGGTAGCGGTGATCGACTCCGGTGTCGACAAGACCCATGCCCAACTGCGGGGACGGGTGCTGCCGGGGCGGGACTATCTCGATCCGGGTCGGGACGGGACGCGGGACTGCGCCCGGCATGGCACCGGCGTGGCCAGCATCATCGCGGCCACGCCCCGCGAGGGCACCCCGTTCCGGGGACTGGCGCCGCAGGTCAAGATCCTTCCGGTACGGGTGAGCGAGAAGAAGGTCATCGAGGGCGAAGAGAGGGGAGAGAGCGTCAACGCCGAGACATTTGCCCAGTCGATCCGCTGGGCGGTCGACAACGGGGCGGACGTGATCAACCTCTCCGTCGTGTACTACAGCGACAACGCGGCGCTCAAACGGGCGGTGGAGTACGCCCTGGAGAAGGACGTCGTGATCGTCGCCGCCGCCGGCAACCTGTACCCGGACAAGAACCCGAGGCCGTACCCGACGTCGTACGACGGGGTGATCGGGGTGGGCTCGGTCGGTGAGGACGGGGTGATCTCCCCGTTCTCCCAGCGTGGCGACTACGTGGATCTGGTCGCCCCCGGTGGCAACGTCGCGGTGGCGGTGCCGGAGCGCGGGCACGTGTTGGACAACGGCACCAGTTTCGCCACCCCGTTCGTGACCGCCACCGCGGCGCTGATCCGGCAGTACCGGCCCGACCTCAACGCGCGGCAGGTGGCGCAGCGCCTGATCGCCAGCACCGACCCGGTACCGGGCTCCGACCCCCACGCCTACGGGGCCGGCATGCTCAACCCGTACCGGGCGGTCACCGACACGGCGGCGCCGGCCCAGCGCCCGGAAGCCGCCGGGCTGCCGCCGTATCAGGTCGACCCGGAGGAGGTGGCGCAGGCGCAACGGCGGTCGGAGAGCCAGGAGCGGGCGCTGTGGGTGGCCGGCCTCGCCGGCACCGTCGCGCTGGTGGCGCTGCTGCTCGCCGTGGTACTCCCGCGGGGAGCGCGCCGTGGCTGGCGCCCCGCCGGCCCGACGTCCTGACCCCCGGGCCCGACGTCCTGACCTCGGGGCCCGACAATCCTGAACGCCGGGCCCGACATCCTGACCACCAGGTCAGCAGCGGTGCGCCCAAGCAGATGCCCCGGGGTGCGGCGCGATGGCGCGGCAGCCCGGGGCAGTCTGGGTGGTACGCGGGGCCTTACTGGAACAGGCCGGTGTTCTTCTTCTCGGTGCTGAGGTAGTCGGTAGCCGACTCGTCCATCGCCGACTTGATGGACCGCAGCATGTTGGCCAGCTCCTGCGCGCCCTGCCGCCACTTGGTCTGGCGCTGGAAGTACGCCTGCTGCGCCTCACCCTCCCAGGTGTTGACGAGCGGCGCGGCGTCCGCCTCCAGCTGGTCGAGCTGCGAGTCCAGCGTGTTCAACGCCTTCTGGATGTCCGCGCCAGCCTGCTGCAACGCGGCAAAATTGACGACAAGAAGGCCGTCACTCATCGGATCTTCCCTCCCCGGTTCACATCAGAGCGGCAGCGTTATGCCGCCGGCGTTGGTGGCGTTCATCCGGCTCGACGCCTCGGTGTCGGAAGCGTCGTACTGCTGGCCGGAGGTACGGATCGCAGTCGCGGTCTCACGCAGCGCGCGGTGGATCTGCTCCTGGTTCTGCGCCCACTGCTGCTTGACCTGCTCGAACGAGCGGCCACCCGCACCGCGCCACGCGCTCTGCAGCACCTCGAGCTCACCCATGAGGCTCGTCAGCATGCTCTGCAGCGACTGGTCCACCGTCTCGAACTTCGTGGCGGTTTGTTCCATCACCGCGGCTTCTGCCTGCGTCTGGGACACCCCCGAAGTCACCCCGCTTCCCTAACTCGTCGTCGATCCGGGAGCCCACTGTGGACTTCCCGGCTCGTGTCCGGTCCCTTTCGGGGGCAGGACACAACCTGGCAATTACTTCCGTAGCCGACGGTAGCGGGCCGGGGCAAGCCTTGGATACCCCTTGAGGTCACCCCTGTGGACAAACCCGTACCGCAACGAACCGGACCAGCGGCTACCGACGGTCACCGAATATTCTTCCCCATCCGGGCACCGTCCCGCTGTCCTATTGTGTGCCGGCCCGGGCACGGGCCTTCTCGGGATCCAGTGCCGGTCCGTCCGGAATCAGCGTGACCAGGGTACTCGGCATCCTCACCCGCTTGGCGGCGCCGTAGCCGAGGTTGCCCAGCACCTCGCCACTGGTCACCGGATGCCGCCGCCCCTGGTCGGTGACGACCGAGATGGCGCCGCCGGTGGCACCGGGCGCGGCGGCGGCCTCGACCACCACACCCCGGCCGGGCTCCAGCACCACCTGGTCGGCGAGCGCCCCGCCCCGGGCCGACTGGGCCGAGGTCGCGGGCGGATCGGCGATCCCGGACATGTCTGCGCCGATCCGGATGGCCTGCACGCCCCGGTCGTCCGGCACGTCGCCGCAGACCACGCCCCCCTCCGCCGCCGCGATCTTCGGCGTGGTCGCGGGTGCCGCCGCATCGTTGCCGGGCACCAGGTCGCCCTTCTTCGGCAGCGCGCCGTACTGGCCCTGTGAGAGTTTGGTCGCCGGGCCCTGGCCGGCGGCGTCGGAGGTCAGCAGGATGTTGGCCTGCAACTGGGTGATGTTGTAGAGGCCGTCACGCTTGGCAACCGCGTACTGGCCGCCGCCGCCCTGCCGCTCGACCAGGAAGACCTCGCCGATCTTCGCGCCGTCCACCGCGTCGGACGGCTCCCCCGCGTCGGGAATCCGGATCTCGCCCAGGTCCGCCCCGGCGGGCAGGGCGTTGAGCAGGGCCGGCGCCACCGCTATCTGCCGTTCGCTGCCCCAGGTCAGCGCGCTGATGACCAGATCGGGATTCTGGATCAGGTGCCGGCGGTTGTGCCAGATCAGGAAGAGCTGGCCGTTGGGATGCACCGCCAGCAGGCCCTCGTCGCCCAGCTCCTCGCCGCCCGGGGCCGCCTTGCCGATCAGCAGTGTCGACTGTGGCTGGCCGGCGGCACCGGCGCCCTTGCGCGGCTCGGAGCAGATGGTCCAGCCGCCGGTGACCAACCGGTTGCTCGGGGCCAGGGACTCCGGCAGGTCGCGGATGCCCAGCGTGACGCCGCGCGGCTGGCCCTCCAGCGACTTACGGGAGACCGACACCGTCTTCGGTGCGGGCTGACCGACGATGAGCAGCGCCGATGCGTAGTTGAGCACCGGATGCAGGGTGTTGTCGACGTAGACGTACTGCGCGCCGGACTCCTTCTCGACGATCACCACCGACTCGTTCTTCCACTTGGTCGCGCCACCGCCGACGAAGACCCCGTAGACCACCGAACCGCCGATGCCGATCAGCGCGATCAGCACACTGGCCAGGGTGGCGCCGGCCGCCCGCCGGAACGGCGACTGCGCGGGATCGGTCTCCCGCATCACCAGCGCGCCCACCACCCGCTGGACCATGAACTGGTAGGAATGCAACTGGTCCTGCCGCGACGGCATGCGGGCCCCCTCTCCGGTTGGTCCGGCCCATACGATAGGCCCCTGAGCGAATTGCGGGGGGCGGGCCCACCGCCGACACCCATCGGAGGGAGGCTATCGCGGTGACGCTGACTGCGGCAGACAACCGGACCCGGCCCACCGGCACCCCGAGCAGCCGGATCGACCGGTCGCCACCGGCTCCGCTGCCGGCATCGTCGACCCCGGCCCGGTCCGGCCTGTTCGGCGTACGGGCGGGACAGATCGTCGCCCTCCAGGTGGCGCTGGCGCTCGTGCTCGCCGCCGCCACCCAGGGCCCGCTGCCGCTCGTCGGGGCGGCGCTGCTCGCCATCGTCCTGGTGTTGCTGACCTGGGTCCGGATGCGCCGACGCTGGCTGTTCGAGTGGGTCGCCATCGGGATGCGCTACTCCTCCCGGCAGCGCACGCTCCCGCAGGCCGCACCCCCGGAGGCCCTGCTGGACCTGGTCAACCCCGGCGCGGTGGTGCTGCCGGTCGACCTCGCCGGCGACGCCGCCTGCATGGTCAGCGACGCCTACGGCCTGACCGCCGTACTCGAACTCGGTGACCAGGTCGGGATGCTCGCCGACAGCCCGCAGTCGCTGCTCTCCCCGGCCGGCCTGCTGCCGGCGGCCAGTGCGGAGACCCCGCCGATGCGGGTGCAACTGGTGCTGACCGGCGCTCCGGCGCCGACGCTGAGCGCGGGCGGCGGCACTCCCGCGACGTCGTACCGGCAGCTCACCGACGGGCGGCTGCTCGGGCACGAGCGGGCACTGCTCGCCGTCCGGGTGCTGCGCGCCGACGGCTGGTCCGAGGAGGACCTGCGCCGGGCCCTCTCCAGCGCCGTACGCAAGGTGCGCCGCCGGCTCGCCCCGGTGCCGACCCGGGTGCTCGGCGAACGCGCCGCGCTCGGCGTACTGGCGGAGACGGTGCACCACGACGGCGCGCAACCGGCCCGGGAGAACTGGCAGGGCGTCAGCCTGGGCGGGCTGTTGCAGACCACCTTCCGGCTGCGCCGCTGGCCGGATCTGCGGACGGAGACCGGGCGCCGCTTCGTGCCCAGGTTGCTGGCGCTGCCGGCGACCGCCACCACGGTCTCGGTGAGCGCCGGCCCGTGGGCGGGCGGCGGCACCGACAGCATCCGGGTGGACGTCACCGTACGGCTGGCCGCCGACAGCCCGCAGACGCTCGGCACCGCCGTCCAGGCGCTGCGCCGGCTGCTCTCCGCCGAGCACGCCGTCGCCCGGCGGCTGGACGGCGAGCAGCTCGACGGTGTCGCCGCCACGCTGCCGCTGGGGGTGCTGGGTGCCGGCCCGACCGCCCCGGCGCCGGCCACCGTGCTGCCCGCCTCCTCTGTGGACGCCCTCGACCTGCCGATCGGCCTGGCCGGGCTGATGCTCGGCGCCAACCGGCACGGCGCGGCGGTGGTCGCCCGGCTCTTCCGGGCCGAGACCACCCGGGTGGTGCTGATCGGCGGCGTACGCGCCGCGCAACTCATCGCGCTGCGGGCGATGGCGCTCGGCGCCCGGATCGTGGTGCAGACCGCCAGGCCGCGTGCCTGGGAGCCGTTCGTCCGCGGGGCCAGCGGGCCGGGCTCGCCGATCGCGATGATCCCGCCGGGGCGACCGATCGGCGGTCCGCCCGGCACCCAACTGCACCCGCTGCTGGTGGTGGTCGACGTCGGCCCGGTCGCCGCCGACTCGCAGCCGGGGCCGGGCTGGCAGACCAGCCTGGTGGTACGCGACGAGCTGGCCCCGGTCGACGTCGACGCGGTCTCCCGCGCCGACCTGGTGGTGTTGCAGCCGCTCCGGTCGCACGAGGCCCAGCTTGCCGGCGTGGCGCTCGGGCTCGGCGACTCGGCGGACTGGTTGACCCGGATCCGGGCCGACATGGTCGGGGTGATCAACCGTCGGGTGCTGCGCTGGGCACTGCTCTCGGCCACCCCGATCGAAGCCCAACTGATCGGCCCGCCGGCCCGGTAGTCGCGCCCGCGATCACATGGCACTATCTGCGGGCATGGGTTTCCTGAAAGGTCTTATCGTCCGGCTCGCCGGCACCGCACTGGCCTTCTGGCTCGCCACGCTGATCATCCCGGGGATCACCCTGGACACCGACTCGATCGGCGGTGCGGTCAGCACGCTGATCCTGGTGGCGATCATCTTCGGGGTGGTCAACGGCGTCCTCCAACCGATCATCAAGACTCTCGGCTGCGGGCTCTACCTGCTCACCCTCGGCCTGATCGCGCTGGTGGTGAACGCGCTGCTGTTCATGCTCACCAGCGCCATCGCCGGCGGGCTCGGCCTGCCGTTCGAGGTCGACGGGTTCTGGCCGGCGGCGGTACTCGGCGCCCTCTTCGTGAGCCTGGTCACCTGGCTGTTCGGCATGCTGATGGACCGGGACTGAACCTTCCGCCCCGGGGCGACGCCGACCACAGGTCGGGAATTGGTCCGGGGCGGCCGGCCGGGTCGGGGATAGCGTCGCGGTGTGCTGACCGTGACACGAGAAGACGGGTACGAACTCTCCACCGATCCCGGGCGGGTGGATGTCGACCGGGTGCACCACTGGCTCTCCACCGACGCCTACTGGGCACTCGGCCGGCCCCGTGACGTACTGCTCCGGGCGATCGAGGGCTCGACCGTCTACGGGGTGTACGCCCCGGACGACCGCCGCCAGGTGGCGTTCGCCCGGGTGGTGACCGACGGGGCCACCTTCGGCTGGCTCTGCGACGTCTACGTCGACCCGGCTGCCCGGGGCCGGGGGCTGGGCCGCTGGATCGTGCGTACCGTGCGGGAGGATCTCGACCGGCGGGGCCTACGCCGGATCCTGCTCACCACCCTGGACGCGCACGGGGTCTACGCCGAGGTCGGCTTCGCCCCGCTGGCCAACCCCGGCCGGTGGATGGAACTGATGTTGCGGCCGGTGCCGGCCGACCCGAACGGTGCCGGCGGCCGGGCGGCCAGCGGCGCCGACGGTGGCGCCGGTGCCGCCGCCACCGTCGGCGGCGGGACGGGATCGAACGGGTGACACCGCCCACTGGAAAGGACTCCAGGCCGGTCTCGCCCCTTACGGTGGGGCAATGAGCCAGGCCCGGCGCGGATACCTCTACGGCCTCGGCGCGTACACGCTGTGGGGTTTCTTCCCGCTCTACATCCGGCTGCTGGAGCCGGCCGGGCCGATCGAGATCCTGGCCCACCGGGTGGTCTGGTCGGTGATCTTCGTCGCGCTGCTGCTCGCGGTGGCCCGCAACTGGGGCTTCCTGCGCGAGCTGCGGCACCGACCGGCCAAGCTCGCCGGGATCGGGCTCGCCGCCGCGCTGATCGCCGTCAACTGGGGCACCTACATCTATGGCGTGAACTCCGAGCGGGTCGTCGAGACCGCGCTGGGCTACTTCATCAACCCGCTCGTCGTCGTCCTGCTCGGGGTCGTCGTGCTGCGGGAGCGGCTGCGGGCCGGCCAGTGGGTCGCGCTCGGCATCGGCGGGCTCGCGGTCGCGGTGCTGACCGTCGACTACGGCCGGCTGCCGTACCTCGCGCTCACCCTGGCGGCGAGCTTCGGCGGGTACAGCCTGGTGAAGAAGCGGCTCGGGCTGCCCGCCGCCGAGGGCATGTTCATCGAGTCGGCGGCGCTCACCCTCCCGGCAATCGGCTACCTGGGCTGGCTCACCTGGCATTCCGAGTCCAGCTTCGGTCAGGTCTCCGCCGGGCACACCGCCCTGCTGATGCTGGCCGGCGCCGCCACCGCCACCCCGCTGCTGATGTTCGCGGGTGCGGCGAACCGGCTCCCGCTGACCGCGCTCGGCATGTTGCAGTACCTGGCGCCGATCCTTCAGCTCGGTTTCGGGGTACTCGTCTTCCACGAGCCGATGCCACCGGCCAGGCTGGCCGGATTCGCGCTGGTCTGGCTGGCTCTGGTGGTCTTCACGGTGGACGGGATCCGCAACGTCCGGCGGTCCCGTGCCGCGCTGCTCGCCGCCACCCCGGAGCCGGCGGCGGCCACCGCCGCCCGCTGACCCGAAACCACCGGCCGGAAAGTGCCGAGCGGACGTTCACCGATCGGTGGGCAGGCCGTCGAGCAGGTAGGCCAGCCCGCGCCGGAAGGTGTCGTCCTCGTCCCGGTCGTCCAGGTGTCCGGTCTCGACCAGGGTGGGATAGCGCTCCCGCTGGGCAGCGAGGTGCTGCCGGGCGGCCTGCCGCGACTCGGGATCGTCGAGCCGCTGCCACGACGAGAGCGTGACGGCGGCGCCGATGACATAGTTGGCCAGCGCGTGCGTGGCGGCGGTCAGGTCCGGTTCCACCAGCCCGGCCCGGCGCAGTGCGGACTGGAGGAACTCGGTCCGGGCCAGTACGTTCGGCCCGATCAGCGGTCGGCCGACCAGCGCCGCCGACCACGGGTGCCGGAGCATCGCCGCCCGCCAGCCGAGCAGCAGCGTCTCGGCGTCGGTCCGCCAGTCCCCGCTGGGCGACGCGGGCAGGACCACCTCACCGAAGATCTGGTCCAGCGCCAGGTCGAGTACGTCGTCCTTGTTGGTCACGTGCCAGTAGAGCGTGGTCGACCCGGCGCCCAGCCGTTCGGCCAGCCGACGCATGGTGAGCCCGGCGACGCCTTCCCGGTCGAGCAGTTCGACCGCCGCCGCGACGATCCGGTCCCGGCGCAGCGGCGGCCCACTGCGGCCCGGGGAGCGGGGAGGCCGCAGCCAGACACCTGTCATGTCCGGGAGTCTAGTCCACCGTTCCGGCTCTAGAACATTGTCCTAGACTCTAGAACATTGTTTTAGAAGCTTCGCCGGAGGTTGCCGTGGCACACGTCGAGATCAGGCACCTGCACCACCGGCTGCCGGACGGGCGGCCGCTCCTGCACGACGTCTCGTTCCGGGTCGCCGACGGAGTCACCGCCGCACTGGTCGGACCGAACGGCGCCGGCAAGACCACTCTGCTCCGGCTGGTCGCCGGAGACCTGACCCCGACGGCCGGCGAGATCGTCACCTCCGGCGGGCTCGGCGTGATGCGCCAGTTCATCGGCACGATCCGCGACCACCGCAGCGTCGCCGACCTGCTGCTCTCGGTGGCACCCGACCGGATCCGCCGGGCCGCCGCCGAACTCACCGGCGCCGAGCGGGCGCTGCGGGTGCGCGACGACGAGTCGACCCAGCTCCGCTACGCGCACGCGGTCACCGAGTACGTCGAGGCCGGCGGCTACGACCTCGAAGTCGTCTGGAACGCGGTGACGACGGAGGCGCTCGGGTTGCCGTACGAGCGGGCCGCCGGGCGGGACGTCAACACCCTCTCCGGCGGCGAACAGAAGCGACTCGTGCTGGAGGCCCTGCTGCGCGGCTCCGACCAACTGCTGCTGCTCGACGAGCCCGACAACTACCTCGACGTACCGGGCAAGCAGTGGCTGGAGCGGCAACTCCGGGCCAGCACCAAGACCGTGCTGCTGGTCTCGCACGACCGGCAACTGCTCGCCGAGGCGGCCGACCGGATCGTCACGGTCGAGAATCGGCAGGTCTGGGTGCACGGCGGTGATTTCGCCAGCTATCCGGCGGCCCGACAGGACCGGATCGACCGGCTCGACGACCGACACCGCCGATGGGCGGAGGAGCACGCCCGGCTCCGCCGCCTGGTGCACACCGCCCGGCAGGGCGCCGCCCGCAACGACGCGCTCGCCTCGGCGTACCGGGCGGCGCGGAGTCGACTGGCCCGGTTCGAGTCGGCCGGACCGCCGACCCGGCCGCCGAAGGAGCAGAACGTTCGGATCCGGCTGCGCGGCGGGCGTACCGGCAAACAGGCCCTGATCTGCCAGCAGCTCGAACTGACCGGCCTGATGCGCCCCTTCGACCTGGAGGTCTGGTACGGCGAACGGGTCGCCGTGCTCGGCTCCAACGGCTCCGGCAAATCCCAGTTCCTCCGGCTGCTGGCCGGCGCCCGCGACGTCCAGTACCGGGGTGAGGTACGGCTCGGCGCCCGGGTCGTACCCGGGCGGTTCGCCCAGACCCACGCCCGCCCCGACCTGTACGGCCGCACCCCCGCCGAGATCCTGATGACCGGGCACGCCCTGCTCCGCAACGACGCGATGGCGGCACTGGCCCGTTACGAGATCGCGCCCGCCTGGGACCAGCCGTTCCAGAGCCTCTCCGGCGGCGAGCAGGCCCGGTTGCAGATCCTGCTGCTCGAAATGGCCGGAGCGACCCTGCTGCTGCTCGACGAGCCGACCGACAACCTCGACCTGGCCAGCGCCAATGCGCTGCAACGCGGTCTGGAGGGCTTCGCCGGTACGGTCGTCACGGTCACCCACGACCGCTGGTTCGCCGCACACACCGACCGCTACCTGCTGTTCGGAGCCGACGGCCGGGTGGTGGAGACCGACGAGCCGGTCTGGACCGAGGGACGGGTCAACCGCCCCGCCGCACACCAGCCCCCGGCGACCTCATGATCCGATAGCGTCCGGCCGGTTAGAGCGAGCCGGGCGCTACGGGACCAGGTAAACAAAGAGTCTCGCGGACCGTGGGGGACGGTCCGCGAGACGGGAGGGGAGTCGTGGGCCACCGCCGGGGCGACCCTCGGTTGGTCAGATCATCCAGCGGTGCCGCTGCACGAAGGGCAGCCGCGCCCACACTCGACCCAGTCCCCAGGTGTGTCCGGCATACGTCGCGGCCAGCACGACCAGCACCGCGGCGTAGATCAGGTGGTAGTCCATGAACGGGTTGGTGGAGCCGGTGGGCTCACCCGCGCTGTTGTGCTGGGCGAGGGGGAACTCGGCGAACCACATCAGCACCATCATCAGCGCACCCGAGGCGGCGGCGACCCGGATGCCGATGCCCGCGATCAGCGCGACACCGACGCCGAGCAGGCCGAGCATGAAGAGCCCGTTGGCCCACCAGGTGCCGGCGATGCTGTGCGCGACCGACTCGAACGGCCCCACCGAGACGTGCGAGAGGAAGCCCTCGGTCGGCGAGCCGCCGTTGATCCAGGCCCGCTCGCCGGGGGTCGAGTAGCCGAGGCCGAAGAGCTTGTCCAGGAAGGCCCAGAGGAAGACGAAGCCGGTCGAGACGCGCAGCACGGCGAGTGCCTTGGCACCGGTCTTGGTCAACATCGCGCCGGGCGAGTCGGCCCGCTCCAGCGGCGTGGTGATCGGGCGGATGGAGTGGCGGGTGGTCATCGTGACCTCCGAGGTCGACCCTTGTCCTGACACCCATTACTTTCCTCGGTACGGCGCCGCCGCACCCGGGTCCGAGTGCACCACTGCCCGGGACCAAAGACCCGGCCGGGTCCCGGGACCAACGACCCGGCGGCGTCGACAGCGCGTACGGCGACCGGACCCGACCGGTGCGCGCTACGGCACGTCGTAGGCGAGCAGCGGGGTGTTGTCGTACCGGAGGAGTTCGAGGCGGACCAGCTCGGACCTGGTGAACCGGGTGACGCCGGTGAAGGTGGCGTCGTCGCCGGGCGCGGCGAGCCAGGAGCCGACCTGCTCCGTCTCGCCGTTGGGGCCGTGCGCCACCAGCCGGAACGTGTACGCCTTGGTGTAGTCCCTGGTCTCCGCGTACTGGCAGCGCATCGTGACCACGGTGCCCCAGCGGGTACCGTCGAAGCCGATCTCGGCGGTGACCGGTACGTTCCCGCCGACCGGCTGCATGGCGACCATCCGTACCTCGACGTCGGTGCCGGGGTTCCGGTCACCGACCACCGGTACGGCGACCCCGAACCCGAGCACGGCGGCCAGCGCCGCGGCTACCAGGGCCAGCCCAGCGGTGCGGAGCCGGCCACGTCGGCTCTCCCGGTGCCGGCGGACCCGGGCCTCGTCGAGCAGCTTCGGCAGCCTCTCGGCGGTGCTCGGCGGGGTGCCGATCTCGGCCAGGCCGGCCGGGTCGAGCCGGCCCAGCAGTCCCGGCAGGACGGCGATCTCGGCGACCGCCTCCCGGCAGGCCGGGCAGCCGGTCAGGTGCCGCTCGTACCCGGCCCGTTCGGCGGGAGAGAGGGCGCCCAGCACGTACGCTCCGTCGTCGTGTGCGTACTCGCAGTTCGTCACCCGGTCACCCCCATCTCCGCCAGGATCAGCCGCAGCGACCGCAGCGCGTAGTGCGTCCGCGACTTCACCGTGCCCGGCGGTACGCCCAGCCGGGCGGCCGCCTCGGTCACCGACCGCCCCCGGTAGAAGCACTCCACCAGCACCTCACGGTGTGACGGCGAGAGCCGGTTCAGCGCCTCCGCCACCGTCCAGGCCTCCACCGCCCGATCCGTCTCGTCGTTCGTCTGCGGCGGTTCGGGAAGCTCGGCGGTTATCACCTCGCCGATCCTGGCGCTGCGCCGCCGCCAGGCGTCGATGGCGAGGTTGCGGGCGGTGGTGAAGAGCCAGGCCCGCACCGATCCCCGGTCCGGGTCGAGCGCCCCCGGATGCCGCCACGCCCGCAGCAGCGTCTCCTGCACCAGGTCCTCGGCCCGCTGCCGGTCGCCGCCGGTCAGGCGCAGGGCGTGCGCGAGCAGCGCGTCGCCGTGCTCGTCGTGCATGGCGCGCAACAGTTCGGCGTCCTGCTCGCTGATGTCGTCTCGCCTCCCGCCCGCTGGCCCCGGCTCTCGGTACCACGCACCCACCACCGGACCGGTTCAACCGAAAGCATCGCCTGCTCCGTGGTCTCCTGCTGCCCTTCCAGGGGCAGCAGGAGACCACGTTCCGGTTCGGGGACCGGGCGGGCCGGTCAGGGTTCCGAGGCGAGGCCGTCGGCGACGGCCCTGGCCACCGCGAGCAGCTTCGCCCGGACCACCCGGGCCGAGGTCATCATCTCTGCGGCCGGCAGCGCGCAGGCGAGCACCACCCTCCGCTCCATGTCCTTGTCCGGGGCGACCAACACCGCCGCGCACGCGACGCCGTGCCGGAACTGGCCCAGCTCCAGGTGCATCCCGCGCCGGTCACCGGCCGCCAGGTCCGCCTCGAACGCGTCGGCGGCGACCAGGGTCGCCGAGGTGAACGGCCGCATGCCGTACTCGCGCAGGTAGCGGAACCGCTGCTCCGGGGTGAGGGTGGCCAGCAGCGCCTTGCCGAGCGCGGTGGCGTGGGCGCCCTCGTCGAAGCCGGGCACCAGGTCCTCCAGGTACGGCGACCGGGGGCCCTCGGCCACCGCGGTGACCGCCACCTGCCCGCCGACGAACCGGCCAAGGTAGTGGCTGTAGCCCGTGTCCGAGGCGGCCCGGCGCAGCGACTCACCGACCGCCGGGGGCCCACGGAAGGCGGTGACGAGTTCGCGATACCGGTCCGCCACCTCCAATCCGACGATGTACGTGCCGTCTTCGCGCCTGATCACGTAGCCCTCGTAGGCGAGCGTGCGCACCAGGTGGTACGTGGTGGCCACAGTCAACTCGCAACGCCGGGCAATCTGTTTCACGGTCAGGCCCTTCGGTGCCCGTCCCACCGCTTCGAGCACGCGCAAGGCACGCGACACGCTGCGGATCAGGTCCGAAGGTTCCGCCAAGGGGTCGCGCACAACCACCTCCGCCGCCGGGGGCTTACAGAATATGAAAAACCGGGCGCCTGCGAAATGCCCGGCCGGATTGAGGATGCCAGATCTACAGCGACCGTGCGTACGTCCATCGACACGATCGGTTCATACGGGCGGCTCGCGTAGGCTCGTCCCAAATGGCCGATCTAACCGATGACACCCCGCAGGCCGCAACCCACGCCTCGCCGACCCGCACCATGCTCGCCGCCGCCGTCATCACGGTCGCCGGCGTACTGCCGGTCTTCCTGATCGGCGGCCTCGCCGTGCAACTCGGCGCCGAGCTGGACTTCTCCCCCGCCCGGCTGGGGCTGGCCGTCGCCGTCTACTTCGGGGTGAGCGCACTCGGCTCCGTCCCGTCCGGCGCCCTCGTCGAGCGGTACGGCCCGACCACCGCCGCCCGGGCCAGCCTGCTGCTGGTCGCCGCCACCATGCTCGCGGTCGCCGCCGTGGCCCGCTCCTACCCGGTGCTGCTCGTCCTGCTGGCGGTGGTCGCCGTGGCCAACCCGCTCGGCCAGATGGCCAGCAACGCCATGCTGGCGCACCAGGTACCGCCCGAGCGACAGGGCATCTCCTTCGGCATCAAGCAGGCCGCCGTACCGGCCGGCACCCTGCTCGCCGGTGCCGCCGTACCGGCCGTGGCGCTCACCGTCGGCTGGCGCTGGGCGTTCGTCGTCGCCGCCCTACTGGCGCTGGCCATCCTGCCGGCGGTACCCGACCGTCCGGTACGGGTGACGGGCCGGGCCCGGGGGCACGGCGGCCGGGCGTCCTGGGGGCTGGTCGCGCTCGGCGTGGCCGGCACCCTGGCGGCGGGCTCCGCGAACGCCCTCGGCACCTTCCTGGTCGACTCGACGGCGGCCCGTGGCCTCTCACCGGGGGCCGCCGGGCTGCTGCTGACCCTCGGCGGTGCCGTCTGCCTGCTCTCCCGGGTCCTGATGGGCGCGCTGGCCGACCGCCGCACCGGGGGGCACCTCAACACCGTCGCCGGGATGCTGCTGGTCGGTGCCGGCGGGCTGGGACTGCTGCACCTGGCCGGCCCGGTGCCGTTGGTGATCGGCGTGGTACTCGCCTTCGGCCTGGGCTGGGCCTGGCCCGGGCTGCTCAACTTCGCCGTGGTCCGGCTGCACCCGCAGGCGCCGACCACCGCCACCTCGATCACCCAGACCGGGGTGTACGCGGGCGGCTGCCTCGGCCCGCTCGGCCTCGGCACCCTCGCCGAGCAGTCCGGGTACCCGGCGATGTGGCTGGTCGCGGCCGCGGCGATGCTGCTCGCCGCCGGGCTGATGCTGACCGGCCGGCGGATGCTGCTGGCCGACCTCCGCCGCCGGCGCGGGCTGAGGCCGGGTCGCGGTGGTGCCTCCCGCCCGGCGACCCACGGCGCCCCGGCCGCCGCCGCGCCGGGACCCGGCCAGCCGGCACGACCGGATCCCGCCGACCAGGACGACGACCGGACGGGGTCAGCCGGGCGGCAACCCGGCGTCAGCCGGTGCGGTCGGCGATGAAGTCGCAGAGCGATTCGAGGGCCTGCCGGGGGGCGCTGTCGGGCAGCGGGGCGAGCCGGGAGCGGGCCTCCTCGGCGTAACTGCGGACCGTCTCCCGGGCCCGCTTCATCGCCGGAGACTCCCGGAGCAGGCCGAGCGCCTCGGCGTGCAGCGCGTCGTCGGTGATCGGACCGAGCGCCAGGATCTCGCGCAGCCGTACCGAGGTCGCGTCCCCGTCGTCGGCGCCGAGCGCGTAGAGCACCGGCAGTGTCGGTACGCCCTCCCGCAGGTCGGTGCCGGGGGTCTTGCCGGACTGCTCCGACTCGGAGGCGATGTCGAGCAGGTCGTCGGAGAGCTGGAAGGCGATCCCGATGGTTTCGCCGTACCCGGCCAGCGCCTCGACGTACGGGGCGGGGGCGCCGCCGAACATCCCGCCGAACCGGGCCGAGGTGGCGATCAGGGAACCGGTCTTCTCGGCTATCACGTCCAGGTAGTGCGCGACCGGGTCGGCGTCGCGCGGGCCGACGGTCTCGGCGATCTGCCCGTGCACCAGCCGGGCGAACGTCCGGGACTGCAACCGGACCGCCTCGGTACCGAGGTCGGCGGCGATGTCGGCGGCCCGGGCGAAGAGGTAGTCACCGACCAGGATCGCCACCGAGTTGCCCCACCGGGAGTTGGCGCTCGGCGCACCCCGGCGCACCGGCGCCTCGTCCATCACGTCGTCGTGGTAGAGCGTGGCGAGGTGGGTGAGTTCCATCACCACCGCGGCCGGCACGACCTGCGGGGCCGCCGGATCACCGAACTGGGCGCCGAGCGCCACCAGCAGCGGCCGGAACCGCTTGCCGCCGGCGTCCACCAGGTGCCGCGCGGCCTCGTCCACCATCGGATCGGCGCTGGCGACGGTGTCGCGCAGCTCCGCCTCCACCCTGGCCAGCACGCCGGCCACCGATGCCTCCAGGCGGGCATCAACGAACTCGAGCCCGATCGTGTCGAGCCCGAGCGCCGCCATGCCGCCTGCCGTTCCCCCCACGCCTTCAACCATGCCACACCCACCGGCCTACCCCTGGCCGGGGGCGGTTGACCTCGGGAGGGGCGTGGGGCTGACCGGTCATCGGACGAATTCGGCGGCGCCGTTGGCGAGATCGAGCAGCGGTGCCGGGGCGACCCCGAGGACCAGCGTGGCGACCGCCCCGATCATCAGCGCCGCCGCGGTCAACCCACCCGGCAGCGACACCGTCGGAGTGGACTCGCCCGGCTCGGAGAGCCAGAGCATCACCACGACCCGCAGGTACGGGAAGGCGAGGATCATGCTGGTCACGACACCCACGATCACCAGCCAGGTCTGCCCGGCGTCGAGCGCCGCCCCGAAGACCGCGAACTTGCTGGTGAAGCCGCTGGTCAGCGGGATGCCGGCAAAGGCGAGCAGCAGCAGGGTGAACAGCCCCGCGTAGAGCGGCGAGCGTCGGCCCAGCCCGGCCCACCGGGACAGGTGGGTGGCCTCGCCGTCCGCGTCCCGGACCAGGGTCACCACGCCGAACGCGGCGAGCACCGTGAAGCCGTACGCGACGAGGTAGAACATCGTGCTGGACAGCCCGTCCTTGGAGAGCACGATCGCACCGACCAGCAGGTAGCCGGCGTTCGCCACCGAGGAGTACGCGAGCAGCCGCTTGATGTCGGTCTGGGTGACCGCGAGGATCGCCCCGACCAGCATCGTCAGAACCGCGATGGCGCCGAGCACCGGAGTGAAGTCCCAGCTCGCCCCGGAGAACGCGACGTGCAGCACCCGGAGCAGCCCGCCGAACGCGGCGACCTTGGTGCAGGCGGCCATGAACCCGGTGATCGGAGTCGGGGCGCCCTGGTAGACGTCCGGGGTCCAGACGTGGAACGGCGCCGCCGCGATCTTGAACAGCAGCCCGATGGCGAGCAGCGCGAGCCCACCGAAGAGCAGCACCTCGCTGGCGGCCGAGTCGGTGACCGCGTTCCGGATGGTGCCGAAGTCGACCCCGCCGCCGGAACCGCTGCCGCCGGCCCCGACGGTGAAGCCGTACACCAGCGCCATGCCGAAGAGGAAGAAGGCCGAGGAGTATGAGCCGAGCAGGAAGTACTTCAGCGCGGCCTCCTGGCTCAGCAGCCGCCGGCGCCGGGCCAGCGCGCAGAGCAGGTAGAGCGGCAGCGAGAACGCCTCCAGCGCGATGAACATCGTCAGCAGGTCGTTCGCGGCGACGAAGAGCAGCATGCCGGAGACGGCGAAGAGGGTCAGCGGGTAGACCTCGGTCGCCCCGCCCTCCTCGGCGGCCTGGCGCTGGTCCTCCGGTGCCCCGACCGGCACCGCGGCGTGCGCCACGAACGCGCCACCGCGCTGTACCGACCGCTCGCCGATCAGCATCAGCGCCATCGCGGCGAGCACCAGGATCGCGCCCTGGAGGAAGAGCGTCGGGCCGTCGACCGCGACCGCCCCACCGGCGGTGAGCAGCCGGTCGTGCGCGTTCATCACCACCGCGACCAGCGCACCGGTCAGGGCCAGCAGGCCGAGGACGAGCTGGGTCAGGTGCCGGCGCTTACGGGGTACGAACGCCTCGACCAGGACGCCGACGACGGAGGCTCCGAACAGCACCAGGATCGGTGCCAGAGCCGCGTAGTCGATAGGCGGCAGCTTGAGATCCATTATCGGACCTTCCTTACGTACGCGACTGGCAGCCGGCTCACCGGTGTGCCTCCTGGACGGTGCCCACCGTCGGCGCCGGGTCCTGCTTGCCGAGGTCCTGCTCCATGGTGGCCTGGACGGCGGGGTTGATGACGTCGGTGACCGGCTTCGGGTAGAAGCCGAGCAGCAGCAGTAGCGCGATCAGCGGGGCGACCACGACCTTCTCCCGTACCGACAGGTCCCGCCGCATCGCCGCCACCCCGGGCAGCGCCGGGTTGAGCGTGCCCTGGGTGGTCCGCTGGATCATCCACAGCGCGTACGCGGCGGCCAGGATGATCCCGACGGTGGCGATGATCGCGACCGGCTTGTTCACCGTGAAGGTGCCGATCAGCACCAGGAACTCGGAGATGAACGGTGCCGTGCCGGGCAGCGCCAGCGAGGCGAGACCGGCGAAGAGGAACACCCCGGCGAGCAGTGGTACCAGCTTGCCGGCGCCGCCGAAGTCGGTGATCAGCGCGGAGCCGCGCCGGGCGACCAGCATGCCGACCACCAGGAAGAGCAGGCCGGTGGCGAGGCCGTGGTTGACCATGTAGAGCACCGCACCGGTACCGGCCTGGGTGGTGAAGGCGAAGATTCCGACGCCGATGAACCCGAAGTGCGCGATCGAGGTGTACGAGACAAGTCGCTTGAGGTCGTTCTGCCCCACCGCCAGCAGGGCGGCGTAGAGGATGCCGACCAGCGCCAGCGCGATCGCCCACGGGGCGAACCACTTCGCCGCCTCGGGGAAGAGCGGCAGGCAGTACCGCAGGATGCCGAAGGTGCCGACCTTGTCCAGCACCCCGACCAGCAGCGCGGCCGCGCCGGCCGGTGCGGCGCCACCGGCGTCCGGCAGCCAGGTGTGGAACGGGAAGAACGGCGCCTTGATCGCGAAGGCGAGGAAGAACCCGAGGAAGAGCCAGCGCTCGGTGCCGGTGGAGATGTCCACCTGGGTCAGCGCCTGCCAGTCGAAGGTCTTGCCGCCGACCACCCAGAGCCCGATCACCGCGGCCAGCATGAAGAGGCCGCCGACCAGCGAGTAGAGGAAGAACTTCACCGCCGCGTACTGCCGCTGGTGGCCGCCGTAGCTGCCGATCAGGAAGTACATCGGCACCAGCATGACCTCGAAGAACACGTAGAAGAGGAAGATGTCGGCGGCGGCGAAGACGCCGATCATCGTGCACTCGAGGAAGAGCAGCAGCGCGAAGTAGACCGGCACGGACCGCTTGGACTTCTCGGCGTCGTGCCAGGAGGCGAGGATCACCAGCGGCACCAGCAGGGCGATCAGCATCAGCATGACCAACGCGATGCCGTCGGCGGCGAAGGTGAAGTTCACCCCCCAGCGCGGGATCCACGAGTACGACTCGCGGAGCTGGAGCCGGTCGCCGCCGGCCTCGAAGGCGACCCACATGAAGACGGAGAGCACCAGCACGGCCAGCGACCAGCCGAGCGCGATCCGCTTGGCCAGCTCGCCCCGGCTGGCCGGCAGGAAGACCACCACCAGCGCGCCGACCAGCGGCGCGACGGTGAGCACCGAGAGGAAGGGGAAGTCGGACATTATTCGGCCTTACCTCCGTCGTCAGTGCCCGGCCGGTCGGGGTCGCCCGGCCGGTTGCGCGCGGCCGGTGGGTTCTGGTGGGTCACGCGAACCACCCCAGTTGGACGGCCAGGAACGCCGCCACCACCAGCACCGCGCCGGTCATGATGGACATCGCGTACGACCGGACGTAGCCGGTCTGCAGCCGGCGCAGCCGGCCCGATCCACCGCCGACCGCGGCGGCGAGCGCGTTGACCAGCCCGTCGATGCCCCGGTTGTCCAGGAAGACCAGTGCCCGGGTGAGGAAGATGCCCGGCTTCTCGAAGACCGTCTCGTTGAACGCGTCGGTGTAGAGGTTGCGCCGGGCCGCCCGGACCACCGGACCGGCCGGCTGCTCCACCAGGGCGGTGCCGTTGCGGAACAGCAGCCAGGCCAGGCCGGCGCCGAGCACGGTCAGGACGATCGAGAGCACCTTGATCACGTTGTGCGGGATCACCGGATCGTGGTGCGCGCCGTGGCCGAGCACCGGGGTCAGCCAGTCGGCGACCGGGCTCGCCATCAGGCCACCGGCGACCACCGAGCCGAGGCCGAGCAGGATCAGCGGTACCGTCATGATCAGCGGTGACTCGTGCGGGTGCTCAATGTCCTCGGTCCAGCGCTTCGGGCCGTGGAAGGTGAGCACGAAGAGCCGGGTCATGTAGAAGGCGGTCAGCCCGGCGCCGAGCAGTGCGGCCCCGCCGTAGAGCCAGGAGGTCCAGTCGCCGCGGTCGAACGCCGCGACGATGATCGGCTCCTTGGTGAAGAAGCCGGAGAACGGCCACATGCCGATGATCGCCAGCCAGCCGAGCCCGAAGGTGATCCAGGTGATCTTCATGTACCTCGCCAGCCCGCCGAACCGGCGGATGTCCACCTGGTCGGACATGCCGTGCATCACCGAGCCGGCCCCGAGGAACATGTTGGCCTTGAAGAAACCGTGCGCCAGCAGGTGGATGATGGCCAGCGCGTACGCACCGCCACCGAGCCCGACGCCGAGGAACATGTAACCGATCTGGCTCACCGTCGACCAGGCGAGCACCCGCTTGATGTCGTCCTTGGCCGCGCCGATGATGCAGCCCATCAGCAGGGTGAGCGCACCGACGCTGACCACGATGGTCTGCAGCGTCGGGTCGAGCGAGAAGATCGGGTTGGACCGGGCGATCAGGTAGACGCCGGCGGTCACCATCGTGGCGGCGTGGATCAGCGCGGAGACCGGGGTCGGACCCTCCATCGCGTCCGGCAGCCACGCCTGGAGCGGGAACTGGCCGGACTTGCCGGTCGCACCGAGCAGCAGCAGCAGGCCCATCGCCAGCACGGTGCCGCCGGCGAGCGCTCCGGCGCCGTTGAAGACGTCGGCGTACTGGGTGCTGCCCAGGGTGGCGAACATGATGAAGATCGCGATGGCCAGGCCGGCGTCGCCGACCCGGTTCATCAGGAACGCCTTCTTGCCGGCGGTCGCCGCGCTCGGCCGGTCGGTCCAGAACGAGATCAGCAGGTACGACGCCAGACCGACGCCCTCCCAGCCGACGTAGAGCATCACGTAGTTGTTGCCGAGTACCAGCAGCAGCATCGCCGCGACGAACAGGTTGAAGTACCCGAAGAACTTCCGCCGGCCGGCGTCGTGCGCCATGTAGCCGACCGCGTACACGTGGATCAGGAAACCCACACCGGTGATCAGCAGTACGAAGACCGCGGCCAGCGGGTCGAAGAGCAGTCCGAAGTCGACGCGCAGGTCACCGACGGCGATGAAGTCCCAGAGGCTCAGCTCGACCGAGCGGTTCTCCAGCCCTCGCAGCGAGAGGAAGTAGCTCAGGCCGAGCACGAAGATGACGCCGACGCTGGCCACGCCGAGCCAGTGCCCCCACCGGTCGGCACGCCGGCCGAGCAGCAGGAGGATCGCCGCGCTGACCAGCGGGATGGCCACCAGCAGCCACACGCTGCCCAGCAACCCCGTGGCGTGGGCGTACTCCACAGAATGTTCCACTGGTGGGCCCCTCTTAGTACTTCAACAGGTTGGCGTCGTCGACGCTCGCCGAGCGCCGAGTCCGGAAGATCGTCATGATGATGGCCAGCCCGACCACGACCTCGGCGGCGGCCACCACCATGACGAAGAACGCCATGATCTGACCGTTCAGGTCGCCGTTGATCCGGCTGAACGTGACCAGCGCGAGGTTGGCCGCGTTGAGCATCAGCTCGATGCACATGAAGAGGACAATCGCGTTGCGCCGGACCAGTACCCCGACCGCGCCGACCGTGAAGAGCAGGCAGGCGAGGATCAGGTAGTGGTTCGGCGACACCGAAAGAAAGTTCGACATCCTATTTCTCCGTCCCCTTCAGCGCCCGCTCCTCGGCGGAGAGTTCCCGCTGCGGCAGGATCCGCGGAACGCTCCGCTCGGTCAGCACGCCGTCCGGCAGCCGGGCCGGGGTGGCGACCGAGGACGATGTGGCGTACACACCGGGGCCGGGCTTCGGTCCCGGGTAGGTGCCGGGGCGGAACCGCGCCCTCATCGTGGCGATCTGGTCCATCCGGTCCTGGCGACGCCGCTCGACGTGGGCCAGCACCATCGCGCCGACCGCCGCGGTGATCAGCAGCGCCGAGGTGACCTCGAAGGCGAAGACGTACCTGGTGAAGAGCAGCGCGGCGATGCCCTGCACGTTGCCGTTCGCGTTGGCCTGCTCCAGGCCGGCCGCGTCCGCCTGGCCGAGCGCCCGCCACAAACCGCTGGCGAGCAGGGCGCCGAAGCCGAGGCCGAGCAGGATCGCCGCGACCCGCTGCCCGCGCAGCGTCTCGATCAGCGAGTCCGACGAGTCCCGGCCGACCAGCATCAGCACGAAGAGGAAGAGCATCATGATCGCGCCGGTGTAGACGATGATCTGCACCATGCCGATGAACGGCCCGGCCTGGAGCACGTAGAAGACGCCCAGGCAGAGCATGGTCAGCACCAGCCAGAGCGCGGAGTGCACCGCGTTACGGGCCCAGACCGTGCCGATCGCGCCGATCAGGGCGAGCGGGGCCAGGACCCAGAAGGCCACCTCTTCCCCGCCGGTCACCCCGCCGGCCGCGGCGAGCACCGCTTGTCCGGTCATGCCCCCTCCTCGCTGCGCTCGCTCATGACGCCGTCTCTCCCGTCGTACCGGAGCCGTCGACCGTGCCGGTCTCGGACCAGGGCGCCCGCTCCGCGCCGGCCGAGGTGCCCGGGTTGGTCAGTGCGCCGACGTAGTAGTCCTGCTCGGTGTCACCGAGCCGCATCGGGTGCGGCGGCTGCTCCATCCCCGGCAGCAGCGGCGCCAGCAACTGCTCCTTGGTGAAGATCAGGTCCTGCCGGTTGTCCCGGGCCAGCTCGTACTCGTTGCTCATGGTCAGCGAACGGGTCGGGCAGGCCTCGATGCAGAGCCCGCAGAAGATGCACCGGGCATAGTTGATCTGGTACGTGCTCGCGTACCGCTCGCCCGGGGAGAAGCGCTGCTCCTCGGTGTTGTCGCCGCCCTCGACGTAGATCGCGTCGGCCGGGCAGGCCCAGGCGCACAGCTCGCAGCCGATGCACTTCTCCAGCCCGTCCGGGTGCCGGTTGAGGATGTGCCGCCCGTGGTAGCGCGGCGCGGAGACCGGCGGCTTGAACGGGTAGTCGGTGGTGACGACCTTCTTGAACATGTGCGAGAAGGTGACCCCGAAACCCTTGAACGATCCGGTGATCGCGCCCATGTCACACCTCCTTCTCGTCGTGGCCGGTGCCCGGCCCGTCGGCGCCGGCCGGCTGCCCGGCTCCCACGTTGGCGGGTTCCCGCTCGGCGACCGCCCGTCTGGTCCGGGGGCTCGGCGGCACCTGGAGATCCATCGGCGGCAGCGGGAAGCTGCCGGCGGGCCGCCGGTTGACCTTCTCCTGGAGGGTCCGCTCGGGCGGCCGCGTCTTGCTCGGCCAGAGCAACGTCACCAGCAGGACGACCAGCACCGCACCCGCGATGATCGTGTAGCGGTGGGAGTCGGCGATGTCCTGCTTCTGCAGGGTGCGGATGCCGGCCAGGACCAGGATCCAGACCAGGTTGATCGGCAGCAGCACCTTCCAGCCCAGCCGCATGAACTGGTCGTAGCGGAACCGGGGCAGCGTGCCGCGCAGCCAGACGAAGACGAAGACCAGCGCGATGACCTTGCCCATGAACCAGAGCAGCGGCCACCAGCCGGAGTTCGCGCCCTCCCAGAGGGTGATCGGCCAGGGGGCCCGCCATCCGCCGAGGAAGAGCGTCGTGGTGACCGCCGACATCGTCACCATCGCGACGTACTCGCTGAGCATGAAGAGCGCGAACTTCAGCGAGCTGTATTCGGTCATGTAGCCGGCGACCAGCTCCGACTCCGCCTCGGGCAGGTCGAACGGCGCCCGGTTGGTCTCACCGACGGTGGAGATGAAGAAGATGATGAAGCTCGGCAGCAGCAGGATCGCGTACCAGCCCGGTGCGGGCAGGTCGACCACGCCGAAGAGGTTCAGCCGGGTGCCGTCTGCCTGGGCGCTGACGATGCCGCTGGTCGACATCGTGCCGGCGGTCATGAAGACCGCCACGATGCTCAGACCCAGCGCCACCTCGTACGAGATCATCTGGGCGGTGGAGCGCAGGCCGCCGAGGAGCGGGTACGTCGACCCGGAGGCCCAGCCGCCGAGCACGATGCCGTAGATGCCCATCGAGGAGCAGGCCAGCAGCACCAGTACGGCCACCGAGACATCGGTGACCTGGAGCGGGGTCCGCTCGCCGAAGATGCTCACCATCGGGCCGAACGGCACCACCGACAGGGAGGTCACCGCGCAGATCACCGAGATGGTCGGCGCGAAGAAGTAGACGACCTTGTCCGCGCCCTTCGGCAGGATGTCCTCCTTGAAGGCCATCTTGAGACCGTCGGCGAGGGTCTGCAGCAGACCGAACGGACCGATCTGGTTCAGACCGGGCCGCTGGGCCATCCGGGCCACCACCCGGCGCTCGAACCAGACCCCGAGCAGCGTGGCCAGGACCGCGAAGGCGAACGCCGCCACGATCTTGATCAGGACCAGCCACCACGGATCCTTGCCGAAGTCCTGCAGCGTCGGATCCTGGGCCAGGTAGGTAAGGCCGCTCATCGCGCACCTCCAGCGCTGTTCAGCAGCGGGCCCGGCATGCCGGCGGCGTCGGCCGCGACCGGAGTGGCCGGGCCGGCGCTGAGCCGGACGATCGCGCCGGACGTGACGCCGAGGCCGCGCCGGACGTTCGCGCCGGGCGAGTTGGTCGGCAGCCAGACCACGTCGTCGGGCAGGTCGGTGATCGCCGCCGGCAGGGTCAGCGCGCCCCGGTCGGTGCCGACCGTCACCGCGTCGCCCTCGCCCACTCCCAGCGCCTCGGCGGCGGCCTTGCCGAGCCGGACCACCGGCGGCCGGGCGGTGCCACCGAGCGCCGGGTCACCCTCGGTCAGGGTGCCGGCGTCGATGAGCTGGTGCCAGGTGGCGAGCACCGCCTCGCCCGGACCGGGCCGGACCGGCTCGGCCGGCTCGACGGCCGGGGCGGCGGCCCGGTTGGCCCTGGTCGCCGGCAGCGCACCCAGGTCGCGGCGGACGCTGTTCACGTCGGCGGTGCCGAGTCGCACGCCGAGCTGGGCGGCGATGGCGTCCAGGACCCGGCCGTCGTTCATCGCGGTGGTGCTCAGCACCGCCTCGAAGGTCCGCAGCCGGCCCTCCCAGTCGAGGAAGGTGCCGGCCTTCTCCACCACCGGGGCGACCGGGAAGACCACGTCGGCGCGGCGGGTCACCGCGTTGTGCCGCAGCTCCAGGCTGACCAGGAACGGCACCTTCTCCAGCGCCGCGTCGGCGAGTCTCGGGTCGGCCAGGTCGGCCGGGTCGACCCCGGCCACCACCAGCGCGCCGAGCCTGCCCTCGGCGGCCGCCGCGACGATGCCGTCGGTGTCCCGGCCGGGCTGGCTCGGGATGACCCCGGCGGCCACGTCCCAGGCGCCGGCCAGCTCGGCCCGACCGGCCGCGTCGGTCACCGGACGCCCGCCGGGCAGCAGGTTCGGCAGGCAGCCGGCGTCAACCGCGCCGCGGTCCCCGGCTCGCCGGGGCACCCAGGCCAGCTTGGCGCCGGTACGCTCGGCCAGCTCGGCAGCGGCGGAGAGGCCGCCCGGCACGGTCGCGAGCCGCTCGCCGACCAGCAGCACCGCGCCGGGCTGGCGCAGCGCCTCGGCGACCGAGGCGTGCCCGGCGAGCAGCTTCGCCTCGTCGCCGGGGGCGGCGGTCAGCACCGTCGCGCCGATCTTCGCAAGTCCCCGGGTCACGAACGGGGCCAGCGCGAGCACCTTCAGCCCGCGCTTGCTGTACGCCTTGCGCAGCCGCAGGAAGAGGATCGGGCACTCCTCCTCCGGCTCCAGCCCGGCGATCACCACGACCGACGACCGCTCGATGTCGGCGTAGGTCACCTCGGTCGTCCCGGCCACCGTGCTGGCCAGGAACTGGGCCTCCTCGGCCGAGAGCGGGCGGGCCCGGAAGTCGATGTCGTTGCTGTGCAGCGCCACCCGGGCGAACTTGGCGTACGCGTACGCGTCCTCGACGGTGAGCCGGCCGCCGGTCAGCACCCCGACCCCGGAGCCACCGTCCCGCGCCTCGCGCAGCCCGTCGGCGGCGACGGCGAACGCCTCGCTCCAGGACGCCTCGCGCAGCTCACCGGTCCTGGCGTCCCGCACCATCGGAGTGGTGATCCGCTCGTTCGCGGTGGCGTACCGGAAGCCCCAGCGACCCTTGTCGCAGTTCCACTCCTCGTTCACCGCCGGGTCGTCGCCGGCCAGCCGGCGCATCACCTTGCCGCGCCGGTGGTCGGTGCGCTGGGCGCAGCCGGCCGAGCAGTGCTCGCAGACGCTCGGGGTGGAGACCAGGTCGAACGGGCGGGCCCGGAACCGGTACTGCACACCGGTCAGTGCGCCGACCGGGCAGATCTGCACCGTGTTGCCGGAGAAGTACGAGTTGAACGGTACGTCGCCCTCCTCGCCCTCCTCACCGCCGTAGACCTCGTCCCGGTAGACGTTGATCTCCTCGGCGGCGGACCGGCCCATCAGGTCGATGAACTTGTCCCCGGCGATCTCGTCGGAGAACCGGGTGCAGCGCTGGCAGAGTACGCAGCGCTCCCGGTCCAGTAGGACCTGGCTGGAGATGTTGATCGGCTTCTCGTACTCCCGCTTGTGCTCGTAGAAGCGGGTGTCGGCGCGGCCGGTGGACATCGCCTGGTTCTGTAGCGGGCACTCGCCGCCCTTGTCGCACATCGGGCAGTCGAGCGGGTGGTTGATCAGGAGCATCTCCATGATGCCCGCCTGTGCCTTCTTGGCGACCGGCGAGGTGAGCTGGGTGCGTACCACCATGCCGTCGGCGACCGCCTGGGTGCAGGAGGCGACCGGCTTGCGCTGCCCCTCCACCTCGACCAGGCACTGCCGGCAGGCGCCGGCCGGGGCGAGCAGCGGGTGGTCGCAGAACCGGGGGATCTCGATGCCGAGCTGCTCGGCGACCCGGATCAGCAGGGCACCCTTCGGCGCCGTCACCTCGATGCCGTCGATGGTGAGCGTGACGGTCTCGGCCTGCTTCGCAACGTCCGTCATTTAATGGGCTCCTACCAGGGTCTTCTCCGACAGCTTGGGAGCCGTCCGGCCCTCGATGTAGTCGAGGTAGTCCTGCTTGAAGTACTGCAGCGAGGAGGTCACCGGGCTGGTCGCGCCGTCACCGAGACCGCAGAACGCGCGGCCGAGGATGTTGTCGCAGGTGTCCAGCAGGGTGTCCAGGTCCTCGTGGGTGCCCTGCCCGGCCAGGATCCGCCGGTAGATGCGGACCATCCAGAAGTTGCCCTCCCGGCACGGCGTGCACTTCCCGCACGACTCGTGGTAATAGAACTCCAGCCACCGGTAGGTGGCGTAGACCGGGCAGTCCTGGTCGGAGAAGATCTGGGTCGCGGTGGTGCCGAGGATCGAACCGGCCGCCGCCACCCCCTCGAAGTCCAGCGGCACGTCCAGGTGCTCGGCGGTGAGCAGCGGGGTCGAGGAGCCGCCCGGGGTCCAGAACCGCAGGTCGTGCCCCGGCTGCATGCCGCCGGCCAGCTCGATCAGCTCCCGCAGCGTGATGCCGAGCCCGGCCTCGTACTGCCCGGGGTTGTTGATCCGGCCGGAGAGGGAGTAGATCATCGGCCCGGAGGACTTCTCCGTGCCCATGCTCTTCCACCAGGCGGCCCCGCCCAACACGATGTACGGCACGCTGGCGATGGTGCCGACGTTGTTCACCACGGTCGGGCAGGCGTACAGGCCGTGGGTCGCCGGGAACGGCGGGCGCAGCCGGGGCTGGCCCCGGAACCCCTCCAGCGAGTCCAGCAGCGCCGTCTCCTCGCCGCAGATGTACGCCCCGGCCCCGCTGTGCACCACCAGGTCCAGGTCGAAGCCGGTGCCGAGGATGTTCTCGCCGAGGTAGCCGGCCCGGTACGCCTCCTGTACGGCGTTGCGCAGCCGCCGGGCCGCGTGCACCGCCTCGCCCCGGACGTAGATGTAGGCGCGGTTGGCCCGGATCGCGTACGAGGCGATGATCACGCCCTCGACCAGCGAGTGCGGGTCGTGGGTCATCAGCGGCAGGTCCTTGCAGGTGCCCGGCTCGCCCTCGTCGGCGTTCACCACCAGGTAGTGCGGCTTGCCGTCACCCTGCGGGATGAAGCCCCACTTGAGCCCGGTCGGGAAGCCGGCGCCACCCCGGCCGCGCAGGCCGGAGTCCTTGACGAGCTGGATCAGGTCGTCCGGGTGTGCGGCGAGCGCCTTGCGCAGCGCCGCGTAGCCGTCCAGCCGCTCGTAGACGTCGAGCCGCCAGGCGTCCGGCGACAGCCAGCGCTTGGTGAGTACCGGGGTCAGCTTCTCCAGCGTCTCCCGCCGAGGCGTCGTGGTCACCTGTCAGCCTCCTTCTCGCTCTCCGCCGACTTCAGCGAGCGCTCCTGGGCGTCGGTGCCGCCGTCGCCGGCCGGCTTGGCGTCGCTGGCCGGCTGGTTGGCGGCGGCGCCGGCCGCCTCGGCGGCCTTCGCGTCGGCCGGTCCGGCCGGTGCCCCGTCGACCGGCGGCGTCGTGCCGGGCGCGTCCGGGACGGCGGTCTTCGCGTCCGGGTTGCGGGTCTCGGCGGTGCGGATCTGTGGCGACTTGTCATCCGGCGCCTTCACGTCCGGGGCGGTGCTGCCGGTGGCTGCGGCCGGCCGGGTGGTCGCCGGGGCCGGCTTGTCACCGGTCTGGCTGCCCTTGATCGGCGTGTTCGGGTCGTAGCCGGCCACCGAGACGCCGTGTTGCTGGGCCAGGCGCAGCCCGGCCAGCGTCGGGTCCCCGGGCACCCCGTCGGCCACCGCCTCCTCGCGCGGGTCGGCGAAGCCGGCCAGTTGCAGCGACATCTCCCTGAGGGTGCAGAGCCGGGCGCCCCGGCTGGGCTGCGGTCGGCCGCCCGCGCGCAGCTCGTTCACGACCGCGACGGCCGAGTCCGGGTCGACCCGGTCGAAGAAGTCGTAGTTGACGGTCATCACGGGCCCGTAGTCGCAGGCCGCGAGGCACTCGGCGTGCTCCAGGGTGATCTTGCCGTCCGCGGTGGTCTCGTCGTGCCCGACCCCGAGATGCTCGGTCAGCGTGTCGTAGACCCGCTGCCCGCCGAGCACGTTGCACATGGTGTTGGTGCAGACGCTGACCAGCCAGTCGCCGGTCGGCCGGCGCTTGTACATGGTGTAGAAGGTGGCCACGGCGCCGACCTGCGCCTTGGTCAACCCGAGTACGTCGGCGCAGAACTCCACGCCGGCCGGGGAGACGTACCCCTCCTCGGACTGCACCAGGTGCAGCAGCGGCAGCAGCGCCGAGCGGGACCGGTCGGCCGGGTAGCGGGCGACGATCTCCCGCGCCTGCTCGTCGAGCTTCGCGTGCAGGTCGGCGCTGCGCGGCCCGGCGTCGCGCTGAGCCGGCACCTCGCTGCCGGGCCCGGTCACCAGGCCGTCGAGCCGGGACGTTGCGTTGCCAAACTGAGACTGAGTCATTTAGCGATCACACCCACCCATCACCGGGTCCAGCGACGCGCCGCCCGCGATCACGTCCGCGATCAGGCCGCCCTCGGAGATCGCCGGCAGCGCCTGGAGGTTGACGAAGCTGGGCTCGCGGTAGTGCACCCGGTACGGCCGGGTGCCCCCGTCGGAGACCGCGTGTACGCCCAGCTCGCCGCGGGGCGACTCGATTCCGACGTAGACCTGGCCCGGAGGCACCCGGAAGCCCTCGGTGACCAGCTTGAAGTGATGGATCAGCGACTCCATCGACTGACCCATGATCTTGGCGACGTGCTCCAGCGAGTTGCCCATCCCGTCGACGCCGATGGCGAGCTGCGCGGGCCAGGCGATCTTCTTGTCGGCCACCATGATCGGGCCGGGGCGGAGCTTGTCCAGAGCCTGCTCGATGATCTTGAGCGATTCCCGCATCTCGGCCATCCGGACCAGGTAGCGGCCCCAGACGTCACCACTCTCGGTGGTCGGCACGTCGAACTCGTAGTTCTCGTACCCGCAGTACGGCATCGTCTTGCGGAGGTCCCACGGCAGGCCGGCCGACCGCAGCACCGGACCGGTGACGCCGAGCGCCACGCAGCCGGTGACGTCCAGCACCGCCACGTCCTTGGTCCGCTCCTGCCAGATGGGCTGGCCGGAGAGCAGGTCCTCGTATTCCTTCAGCCGCTTCGGCAGCATCTTCAGGAACTCGCGGATCTTGACGATCGCCTCGTCCGGGACGTCCTGGGCGACCCCGCCCGGCCGGACGTACGCGTGGTTCATCCGCAGGCCGGTGATCAGCTCGAAGATATCCAGCACGTACTCGCGCTCGCGGAAGCCGTAGAGCATCATGTTGACCGCGCCCAGCTCCAACGCCGTGGTGGCGATCCAGACCAGGTGCGAGGAGATCCGGTTCAGCTCCATCATCAGCACCCGGATCACCGAGGCCCGCTCGGTCACCTCGTCGGTGATGCCGAGCAGCTTCTCCACCGCGAGGCTGTACGCCGTCTCGTTGAACAGCGGCGAGAGGTAGTCCATCCGGGTGACGAACGTGCTGCCCTGCACCCAGTTGCGGTACTCGAGGTTCTTCTCGATCCCGGTGTGCAGGTAGCCGACCACCGCCCGGACCTCCCGGACGGTCTCGCCCTCCAGCTCCAGGATCAGCCGGAGCACGCCGTGCGTCGACGGGTGCTGCGGGCCCATGTTGACGATGAGCCGCTCGTCGTTGATCGGGTCGTGCCCGCTGACCACCTGGTCCCAGTCGCCACCGGTGACGGTGAAGACCCGGCCCTCGGTGGTCTCCCGGGACTCGGCGTAGCTCGGGTTCGTCGAGGTGCTCATTGGTACGACCTCCGCTCGTCGGGCGGTGGAATCTCGGCGCCCTTGTACTCGACCGGCACGCCACCGAGCGGGTAGTCCTTGCGCTGCGGGTGGCCCTCCCAGTCGTCCGGCATCAGGATCCGGGTCATGCCGGGGTGGCCGTCGAAGACGACGCCGAACATGTCGTACGTCTCCCGCTCCTGCCAGTCAGCCGTGGGGTAGACCGAGGTGACGCTCGGCACCCGGGGCTCCTCGGCGGTCACCGCGACCTCCAGCCGGATCTGCCGCCGGTAGGTCATCGAGGTGAGCTGGTAGACGACGTGTAGCCGGCGGGCGTCGGAGCCGAGGTAGTCGACCCCGGAGACCGAGGAACAGAGCTCGAAGCGGAGCGAGGCGTCGTCCCGGAGCACCTGGCAGACCTCGGCGATCCGCTCCGGGCGGATGTGCAGGGTCAGCTCGCCCCGGTCGACCACGACGTTCTCGATCGCGTCGGCGAAGCCCGGGTACGCCTCCTCCAGCGCGTCGGTGACCTCGTCGAAGTAGCCGCCGTACGGCCGGGGGCTGCTCACCACCGCGACCCGCTGCCGGACCAGGCCGCCGAAGCCGGAGGTGTCGCCGGTGCCGTGGACGCCGAACATGCCGCGCCCGGCCGCGCTGGCCGGCGGGTACTCGGCCGGCGCCCCGCTGGTCGCCCCGATTGGCGGCCGGCTCACCGGCACGCCGCCGCCCGGCTGCTCGCTGGGCCGGTTGGGCTCGGTCATGCCGTCCCTCCGCTACGCTCCGGGCCGCCATGAGGCTCAATCGCACCGAGCCGGCTGGTTCGCTCGCTCCGCTCGGTCATCGGTCGCCACCTCCGCTGCCGACCAGGTGGTTCTGTGCCTTCATCCAGTTCTCGATCCGGAGCTGCTCCTCGCGCCCCTCGGCGACCGCCCGGGTCCACTCGGCCCGCCGGGCCTTGTCGTTGCGGTACGACGAGGGCATCGCGCCGGGCGCCACCAGCGGTACGGCGCCGCGCGCCTGGCGTGCCTCGAGCATCTTGCGGCCGTTCGGGCCGAGCGGCTCGTGGCCGATCTTCTCGCGCAGCTTGAGGATCGCGTCGATCAGCATCTCCGGCCGGGGCGGGCAGCCGGGCAGGTACATGTCGACCGGTACGACGTGGTCGACACCCTGCACGATCGCGTAGTTGTTGAACATGCCGCCGCTGCTGGCGCAGACGCCCATCGAGATCACCCAGCGGGGCTCGGCCATCTGGTCGTAGATCTGGCGCAGCACCGGGGCCATCTTCTGGCTCACCCGGCCGGCGACGATCATCAGGTCCGCCTGTCGCGGCGAGGCGCGGAACACCTCCATGCCCCAGCGACCGAGGTCGTAGTGGGCGCCACCGGCCGCCATCATCTCGATCGCGCAGCAGGCCAGGCCGAAGGTCGCGCCCCAGAACGACGACTTCCGGGACCAGTTGACCAGCTTCTCGACCGAGGTGAGCAGGATCCCGGACGGGAGCTTCTCCTCGATACCCATCTGACGACCTCCCTCAGTCCCAGTCCAGGCCGCCGCGCCGCCAGACGTAGGCGTAGGCGACGAAGACCGCGACGATGAACAGCACCATCTCCACGAAGCCGAACAGCCCGAGGGCGTCGAAGCTGACCGCCCACGGGTACAGGAAGATGATCTCGATGTCGAAGACGATGAACAGCATCGCCGTCAGGTAGAACTTGATCGGCATCCGGCCGCCGCCGGGCGGCTGCGGGCTCGGTTCGATGCCGCACTCGTACGCCTCGAGCTTGGCTCTGTTGTAGCGCCGAGGGCCGGCGAAGCGCGCCGCGGCGACGGAGAACAGCGAAAACGCCGCGGCGAGGGCGAACAGCCCGATGATGGGTACGTACGGCGAGAGCGACATCGTTTTCCCCTGCTCGTCCTTCCCGGCCCTCGGTCAATTTCCAAATTCACACTATTCACGGTCCTCCGGGCGACGCTGCCCGGGGGTGCCACTGGTCGCCCGCGCGCGGGCCCGGCGACTGATCACACGGCCGGAGCCACCTTCGTCATCGCGTTGATGACCCGGTCCATCGCGTCCCCGCCGCGCGGATCGGTCAGGTTCGCCAGCAGCTTGAGCACGAACCGCATCAGGGTCGGGTGCGGCATGCCGTGCTTGGTGGCGATCCGCATCACGTGCGGGTTGCCGATCATCTTCACGAAGACGTTGCCGAGCCGGTAGTAGCCGCCGTACCGGGCCTTCAGCTCGGCGGGGTAGCCGGCCAGCGCGCGTTCCCGCTCGGCACCCGCCGGACGGGCCAGCGCCTGCACCACGATCTCGGCGGCGAGTTCGCCGGACTCCATCGCGTACGCGATGCCCTCGCCGTTGAACGGGTTGACCATGCCGCCGGAGTCGCCGACCAGCAGCAGCCCCCTGGTGTAGTGCGGCACCCGGTTGAAGCCCATCGGCAGGGCGGCGCCGAGGATCGGCCCGGCGGCGTTGGTCTCGTCGGTCATGCCCCACTCGGCCGGGGTGCCGGCGAGCCAGTCGACCAGCAGCCGGCGGTAGTTGGTCTTGCCGAACGCAGCCGAGGAGTTCAGCGCGCCCAGCCCGACGTTGACCCGGCCGTCTCCCATGCCGAAGATCCAGCCGTACCCGGGGAGCAGCTTGTCGGGGTGCTCCTTGCTCCGCAGTTCCAGCCACGACTCCAGGTAGTTGTCGTCGTGCTTGGCGGGCGAGCGGTAGTAGCGGCGGACGGCGACCCCGATCGGCCGGTCCTCCCGCTTGTTGAGGCCGAGCGCGACCGGGAGACGCCCGGAGACGCCGTCGGCGGCGATCACCAGCGGGGCGGCGAAGCTGGCCGGAGCCTTCTCCGGGCCGCTCTCGGCGACGACCCCGATCACCCGACCGTTCCCGTCGAGCACCGGGCCGGTCACGTTCACCCCGGTACGCAGTTCGGCGCCGGCCTCGACCGCCCGCTTGGCCAGGAGGTCGTCGAAGTCGAGGCGGGTGCGCACCAGTCCGTAGTTGGGGAAGCTGGCCAGTTCGGGCCAGTCGAGTTCCAGGCGTACGCCGCCGCCGATGACCCGCAGGCCCCGGTTGCGCAGCCAGCCCGCCTCGGGCGAGGTGTCGACGCCGAGCTTGACGAGCTGCTTGACGGCCCGCGGGGTGAGCCCGTCACCGCAGACCTTCTCCCGGGGGAACTCCGTCTTCTCCAGCAGCAGCACGCGTAGGCCCTGTCGGGCCAGGTGATAGGCGGTTGTCGATCCACCCGGACCGGCGCCGACAACGATGACGTCCGCGTCGTACTCGACCGTGGCCATCCGCGCCTCCCCTCCCGATCGCTCGTGAAATGCTTCACAAGCCTCGTTCGGGGAGGAGTCTAGAGCCGCGAGGAGGCCGGCGACCGGTTAGGTGAACCTAAGTTGCCGAGGTAGGCGTACTGACTACCTGCCCGGACCCGTTCCGCCACCCGGACGCACACCCTCGTCCCGCCCACGTTGGGACATACCTCACCGGCGAAATAGCCGAACTGTCCCGGATGTGCATCTGCTCACAGCCGACCCTGCTCAGGGTCGCCTGCCCGCCCCGCTGCTCACGTGCGGTCCTCGCCGCTGCGCTGCGCCGGACGCCGTCTCGTCGGTCCCGGAGTGACCGGCCCGGGCTCGGTCGGGTGTGGATCGGTGGGGCGTGGCCGCACCGGGTGCGGGTCGCTGGGGTGCGGCTCGGCCGGATGCGGCCGCCCCGGGCCGGGTGCCGGCGGGTGCGGGTCGGCCGGACCGGGCCAGCCCGGCCGCGGTTGCCCCGGCTGGGGTTGCGCCGGGTGCGGCTCCGGCGGGTTCGGCTCGACCGGGTGCGGCTCGATCGGATACCCGCCGGTCGGCGCCGGGTCGTCGTCCGGGCTCAGTTCGTGCCCGTACGGCAGTTGCTCCCGCAGCGTGCCGCCGCTGACCCGGTCGAGCGCGGCCAGTACGTCGGCGACGACGGTCCGGATCGCCTCCGGGTCGGGTCCGGCGAGCTCCCGGATCTGCGCGATCAGGTCGGCCGCCTCGGCCGCCGGGTCGAGCGCCTCGGCCGCCGGATCGGCCGGGTCGAGCGCCTCGGCCGCCGGCGTCTCCTCGGCCGGCCGCCCGTCGCCGTCGCCTTGCCGGTCTGCCCCCGCCATGGGCGCAGCCTACGGCCTGGAAAGCTACTTCATGGATGAAAACCGACTAAAGAAGCATGAAACCGGAAATCAGCGACGCACCCCGCGGTGCAGTGCGACGATGCCGCCGGTCAGGTTCCGCCAGGCGACCCGGCGCCATCCGGACCGGGCGATCTGGTCGGCCAGCCCGGCCTGGTCCGGCCAGGCCCGGATCGACTCGGCCAGGTAGACGTACGCGTCCGGGTTGCTCGCCACGGCCCGGGCCACCGCCGGCAGCGACCGCATCAGGTAGGAGAGGTAGACCGTCCGGAAGACCGGGTTGGTCGGGGTGCTGAACTCGCAGACCACGAGCCGACCGCCCGGCCGGGTGACCCGGGCCATCTCCCGGAGCGCCGCCTCGGTGTCCACCACGTTGCGCAGCGCCAGCGAGATGGTGACCGCGTCGAACGTCTCGTCCGGGAACGGTAGCCGGAGTGCGTCGCCGGCCAGCAACGGCAGCTCGGGGCGGCTCCGTCGGCCGGCCTGGAGCATCCCGATGGAGAGATCCAGGCCCACCGCGTCCGCTCCCGAGGTGGCCAGCTCGGCGGTGGAGACTCCGGTGCCGGCACCCACGTCGAGCACCCGGTCACCGGGGCGCAGCTCGAGGGCGGCCAGGGTGGCGCGGCGCCACCGCCGGTCCCGCCCGAACGAGATCACGGTGTTGGTCAGGTCATACCGGGACGCCACCTCGTCGAACATCGCCGCCACCTCGTGCGGCTGCTTGTCCAGGCTGGCCCGGCGTCCGGACGGGGTACGGGTCACGCCGGAAGAGTCTGCCAGACCGGCCGAGCCCGAACACACCACGGGCGAGGTGGCTCCCCACCTCGCCCGCGATGCCGTGCGTTATATGAACGGCCCTCATGGACCGATAGAGGACGACCCCGGTGCGCCGCGTCCCGGCCCGGGGGCCGGTCCGTCCACGACGGTCAGCGGGTACGTGTGCCGGCACGTTATCGGTTCGACGGGCCCGGTCGCGCTCCCCTTGATCCAACCGTTATGACTGCCCGCACGGGCCCGGCTTCCAAGAATGTCCTGGTCACAAGCCATTTATCCGACAGGCTCGACGTTTTGCCGGCGGATCGGAGCCAAGGACCGACCCCTCGCCCAGCCGGCGGTGGCCGAATGGACGAGGGTAGTTCAGCGGGTCCGGACGAGCGGGAGACTCCGGCCCGCGCCGCCACCGGGCAGCGCGATGGAGGAGAAGTGCGACACCACCCGGTCGTCGGTCGGGTCGTCGGCCGGGGTGTGGTGCACCGCCAGGTGCCGGTAGAGGGTGTCCCGCTGGGCGGGGATCCGGCCGGCGGAGCGGATCATCCAGATCAACTCGTGCAGGTTGGAGCGGTGCCGGGCGCCGGCCGAGGAGATGACGTTCTCCTCCAGCATGATCGAACCGAGGTCGTCCACACCCATGTGCAGGGCGAGCTGTCCGGCGTCCTTGCCGGTGGTCAGCCAGGACGCCTGGAGATGCGGCACGGTGTCGAAGAAGAGCCGGGCCACCGCGACCAGCCGCAGGTACTCCAGGGTGGTCGCCTGGGTCCGGCCCTTGAGGTGGTTGTTCTCCGGCTGGTACGTCCACGGGATGAAGGACCGGAAGCCCCGGGTGCGGTCCTGCACGTCGCGGATCATCCGCATGTGTTCGATCCGCTCGGCGTTGGTCTCCCCGGTGCCCATCATCATGGTCGCGGTCGACTCGACGCCCTGCCGGTGTGCGAGTTCCATCACCTCCAGCCAGCGGGCGCCGGACTCCTTCAACGGGGCGATCGCCCTGCGCGGCCGCTCCGGCAACATCTCGGCACCGGCCCCGGCGATCGAGTCCAGTCCGGCCGCCTTGATCCGGCTGATCGCCTCCTCCAGGCTGACCCCGGAGACCTTCGCCATGTGCAGGATCTCGCTCGGCCCGATGGAGTGGATGACGAGCTGCGGGTACGCCCGCTTGACCGAGGAGAAGAGCTCCTCGTAGTACTCCACGCCGTAGTCGGGGTGGTGACCGCCCTGGAGCATCACCTGGGTCGCGCCCAGCTCGACCGCCTCGGCACAGCGGCGCAGGATCTCCTCGGTCGGGTGCGTCCAGCCCTCCCGGTGCTTCGGCGCCCGGTAGAAGGCACAGAACTTGCACGCGGTCACGCAGACGTTGGTGTAGTTGATGTTGCGATCGATCAGGTACGTGACGATGTTGTCCGGATAGCGCCGCCGCCGTACCGCGTCGGCCGCCTCACCCAGCGGGTGCAGCGGCGCGTCGGTGTAGAGCAGCAGCGCCTCCTCGGGCGTGATCCGCCCGCCGTCCGCGCCACGTTGCAGGATGCTGTCGATCTCCCGGCTCACCGTCACGTACCCGAGGGTACGTCGCCGACCCGGCCCACCTCGACCGCCACCCGAGCAGTGTGACGGGAGTCAGGTGGCGCAGCTGCCGTTGTCCGGGTTGACGCACTTGGCGCGGGCCCAGAGGGTCTCGAAGTTGTCGTGGAAGTCGTTCCAGACCGTCGGGTGCTCGATCTTCACCAGGGTCTCGTCGTGGTCGGTCAGCGCCGGGTCGGTGATGTTGTGCGAGCCGGTGAAGACGACGCTGCGCCCGGCGACCCCCGCGAAGGTGCCCCGGATGATGATGTTCTTCGAGTGCACCGTCACCACCCGGCCGTCGACGTTGCTGGCCTCGGCGTCGTGGTACTTCTTCAGCGAGACGTTCGGCTGGCCGTTCAGGGTGGCGTACGCGGTGCTGCCCATCGAGCCGTACACCACCCGGACCCTGCAGCCCATCCGGCCGATCCGGCGCAGCTGGGTGGCGACCTGCGGGCGGGCGTCGGTGAACTGGGCGTGCGCCACGTCCACCGCGCAGCCGCTGGCGTACGCGTTCACCTCGGCCAGCCGGTTCGCCAGGGTGTCGCTGTCGGCCCGGGGCGAGTGGTAGACGGTGACCGCGGTGTTCGGCGACTTGTAGTAGCCGTTGGCGGCGTTGAAGTAGTCGTTGTTCTTTCGCTGCGCCCGCATGTCGTTGAAGTACCTGGTGAAGTGGTCGTAGAGGTCGTAGTCCTCGTGCACGACCAGCGCCGTGTTGAAGAGGTTGTTCTGGCTGAAGGTGAGGTTCTGCGAGCTGACGAAGACGACCCGCTTCATGGTGCCGCTGGTGGAGAACGTGAAGACCTTGTTGTGGTTGATCGAGTTGCTCTTGTTGCCGATGCACGCCGTCGAGCCGGCCACCGTCGACGAGGTCTTGCCGCAGATCACCAGGTCGTCGAGGTTGGCCGACCTGAGCAGCGGTACCGCGGTGTTGTCGGCCCGGGTGTTCACCCCGCCGCCGGTCTCGTCCAGCACGATCCGGACGACCACGCCCCGGGCCGCCGCCCGGGCCAGCGCCTCGGCCACCACCGGGGAACTCCAGCTGTACATGATGCCCCGGATGTAGCTGCCGGCCGGCACGCCGTCGGCCAGCCGGACCAACTCGTCCTCGATGGTCCGGTCCCGGGTGCCGTCCTCGGCCGGGACGTTGAACCGGGTGTACGCCGGGAACGGGTCGGCCGCGGTGACCGCGCCGTCCCCGGCGTCGGCCGGGGTGGGGGCGGCGGCCACGGCGGGCGGGGTGAGCAGGATGCTGCTCAGCAGTCCGAGCGCCGCGCAGGAGGCGACTCCGACCCGGGTGCGACGCGTACGGAGCATCGTCATGGTTACCTTGGTAGTACAGATCCTTCGATGGAGCAACGGCCGGCGAAGAAATTCTTCAATACCGCCGACGGTGATCTCGGTTGCCGTGGCGAGGGATCTCAGTTGTACATGGTGAGGTAGTAGTACCCCTGCGGCTCACCGCTGCGCCACTCGTAGACGCAGGTGTAGTAACGCCAGGCGCCGGCCGCGACGAGGCTGTCCCCGAAGTACCGACAGGCCGAGAGGGTGTAGTAGGTGCCGAACGGGTACGGAGAGGGATTGTCGGCCACCGCCTGCCGGTGTACCGGCACCGCCGCCTGGGCCGGCGCACCGGCCCCGGCCAGCAACGCGGTGCCGACGAAGGCGAGCGCCAGGACAGCCCGAACTCGACGCATGGGTCCTCCTCGAAATCGGCGCCGCTACCGGTTCACCAGCGGCGCGCCACCGACTCTCAAGATAGAGAGTGATCGATCTCGTACCGGTCGCGCGCGGCAAGGTTTCCGTCATCCGCGCAACGCGTCGAACCCACCGATGGCGCTCCATGTCCGTCCGCACCAAGACGGATCCGGGACAACCCGCCTCAGCCGTCGTAGTCGACCACCAGGGTGTCGGTGACCGGGCTGGCCTGGCAGGTGAGCACGTACCCGGCGGCCACCTCGTCCGGCTCCAGGGCGTAGTTGCGGGCCATCGACACCTCGCCGGCGACCACCCTCGCCCGGCAGGTCGAACAGACCCCGCCCCTACAGGCGTACGGCAGCTCGCCCCGGACCCGCAGCGCCGCGTCGAGCACCCGCTCGTCCCGCCCCATCCGGAAACTCGACGCCCGGCCGTCCAGCCGGATCGTCACCTCGGTACCGGCGCCGGCGGCCGTCTCCGCCGGGCGGGCCGGCGGCGCGGGCGGCGCGTCCACATGGAACAGCTCGGCGTGTACGGCCCGCTCCGGCACCCCCCGCCCGGCCAGTACCCGCCGCGCGTCGCGCACCATCCCGTACGGGCCGCAGAGGAACCACTCGTCGATCCGCTCGGCCGGCACGACGGTGTCGAGCAGCCGGCCGAGCCGCTCGGCGTCGACCCGGCCGTGCAGCAACGGCGACTCGCCCGGCTCCCGGGACAGCACGTGCACCAGGTGCAGCCGCTCCGGATAGCGGTCCTTCAGGTCGGCCAGCTCCTCCACGAACATCACGGTGCGGCCGTGCCGGTTGCCGTACACCAGGGTGAAGGTGCTGGCCGGCTCGACCGCCAGTGCGGTCGCGACCAGCGACAGCACCGGGGTGATGCCGGACCCGGCGACCACCCCGGCGTAGTGCCGGACCCGGTCCGGCGCGAACGCCGTGCCGAACGTCCCCAGCGGCGGCAGCACGTCCACCGTGTCGCCGGCCCGCAGCGTCGAGACCGCGAAGCTGGAGAAGGCGCCGCCCGGCACCTCCCGGACCCCGATCCGGAGCCGTCCGGTCGCGGCCAGCTCGGCCGGGGTCGAGCAGATCGAGTACGACCGCCGCACCTCGGCCCCGTCCGGCGGGACCCGCCGTACCGTGAGGTGCTGGCCGGCCCGGAAGGCGAAGGTCTCCCGCAGCTCGGCCGGCACCTCGAAGGTGACCGCTACGGCGTCCTCGGTGAGCCGGTCGACCGCCTGGACCGGCAACGGGTGGAAGACCGGCCGGCGGCGGACCGGCCGGTTGATGGTCACGCTCAAAACGCCCTCAGATGGTCGAAGGGTTCCCGGCAGGCCCGGCACCGCCACAGCGACTTGCAGGCGGTCGAGCCGAACCGGCTGATCTGCTCGGTGTCGCCGCTGCCGCAGTGCGGACACCGAACACTCAACCTCACCCGCACCGGGCCGGTAGGGAAGGGCCCCCGCATATCGCTTTCGGTGGTGGAAGGGCCCCTGCCCAGCACCTCGGGGCGGCCGCTCGCCGGGCCCGGCGGGGCGATCCCGGCGGCGGCCAGTTTGGCCCGGCCGGCCTCGGAGATCCAGTCGGTGGTCCAGGCCGGGGCGAAGACGGTGACGACCTCCGCGTCCGGGTGCCCGACGGCGGCCAGCGCGGCCCGGATGTCGGCTCGGATCACGTCCATCGCCGGGCAGCCGGTGTAGGTCGGGGTGATCGTCACGGTGACCCGCCCGGTCCCCGGGTCCTCGGTCACGTCCCGCAGCACGCCGAGGTCCTCGATGGTCAGCACCCGCAGCTCGGGGTCGACCACCGCCGCCACGGCCCGACGGGTCCGGGAGAGTCGGCCCGCGCTCACCAGCGGGCTCCCGGATGTGCCCGGTGCAGCACCTGCAGCTCGGCGAGCAGGTAGGAGAGGTGCTCGGTGTGCAGGCCGGTCCGGCCGCCGGTCGGCCCCCAGCCGTCGGCCGGACGCGCCAGCGTGGCGGCCTCCAGCACCGGCTCGACGTTCGCCAGGAAGGCGGAGCGCAGCCCGGCCGGGTCGACCGGGGCGGCCGGGTCGGCCGCGAACAGCTCGCCGGTGTACGGCCACAGCTCGTCCACCGCCGCCCGCATCCGCCGGTGCGACTCCTCGGTGCCGTCGCCGAGGCGTACCGTCCAGAGGCTGGCGTGGTCGAGGTGGTAGGCGACCTCCTTGCGGGCCTTGCCCGCGATGGCCGCCAGCCGCTCGTCGGCGCAACCGCGGAGCGCGGTGTAGAGCGGGAGCTGGTATGCCGACAGGAAGAGCAGCTTCGCCATGGTCATCGCGAAGTCGCCGTTCGGTAGTTCGACCAACAGGCAGTTGCGGTACTCCCGGTCGGAGCGCAGGTACGCCAGCGTGTCCTCGTCCCGGCCGGCCCCCTCCAGCTCACCGGCGTAGCTGAGCAGCAGCCGGGCGGCGCCGAGCTGGTCCAGGGCGATGTTGGCCAGCGCGACGTCCTCCTCCAGCTCCGGCGCGGCGGTGACCCACTCACCGAGCCGCTGGGCGGCGACCAGGGCGTCGTCGCCGAGCCCGAGCAGGTAGTCGACGGTGGTGTTCGCGGGTGTGCCAGAGGTGTTCACAGGTGCGTCAGAGGTGTTCACAGGTGCGTCAGAGGTGTTCACAGGTGCGCCGCCCCGTCGGGCACCGGGTAGAACGTCGGATGCCGGTAGACCTTGTCGGCCGCCGGCTCGAAGAAGGCGTCCTTCTCGTCCGGGCTGGAGGCGGTGATCGCCCCGGCCGGTACGACCCAGATCGAGACACCCTCCTGGCGGCGGGTGTAGAGGTCCCGGGCGTTGCGCAGCGCCAGCTCGGCGTCGGGGGCGTGCAGGCTGCCGACGTGGGTGTGCGACAGTCCGCGCCGGGCCCGGACGAAGACCTCCCAGAGCGGCCAGCCGGCCCGGCCCTGGTCCGGGGCGCTCACGCCGGCACCGCCGTTTGCTCGGCGGCCCGCGCGGTGTGCTCGGCGGCCCGCGCGGTGTGCTCGGCGGCCCGCTTGGCCGCGTACGCCTCGGCGGCCTCGCGTACCCAGGCGCCGTCGGCGTCGGCCCGGCGGCGGTGCGCGATCCGTTGCCGGTTGCACGGCCCGTCACCGGCGATCACCCGCATCAGCTCGGCGTAGTCCGGCTGGGTGTAGTCGTGCGCCTGCCGCGACTCGTTCCAGCGCAGGTCGGGGTCGGGCAGGGTGAGGCCGAGCACGCCGGCCTGCTGCACGCACATGTCGACGAAGCGCTGCCGCAACTCGTCGTTGGAGAACCGCTTGATCTTCCAGGCCATCGACTGCTGGGAGTGTGTCGAGTCGCCGTCCGGCGGGCCGAACATCGCCAGCGACGGGTACCACCAGCGGTCCACCGCGTCCTGGGCCATCGCGTGCTGCTCGGGGGTGCCGCCGGCCAGGGTGTGCAGGATCTCGAAGCCCTGCCGCTGGTGGAAGGACTCCTCCTTGCAGATCCGGATCATCGCCCGGGCGTACGGCCCGTACGAGCACCGGCACAGCGGGACCTGGTTGACGATCGCCGCGCCGTCCACCAGCCAGCCGATGGCGCCGACGTCGGCCCAGGTCAGCGTCGGGTAGTTGAAGATCGAACTGTATTTCTGCCGACCGGAGAGGAGCAGCTCGACGAGTTCGTCCCGGGTCACCCCGAGGGTTTCGGCGGCGGCGTAGAGGTAGAGCCCGTGCCCGGCCTCGTCCTGCACCTTGGCGAGCAGGATCGCCTTGCGCTTGAGCGAGGGTGCCCGGCTGATCCAGTTGCCCTCGGGCTGCATGCCGATGATCTCGGAGTGGGCGTGCTGGGCGATCTGCCGGATCAGAGTCTTCCGGTACGCCTCCGGCATCCAGTCCCGGGGCTCGATCTTCTGGTCCGCTTCGATCAGGGCGCTGAAGTAGTCCTCTGGGTCGGTGTCGGCGGCCGGGTCGTCCCCGGAGCGGCCACGGTCGGCGGCGGACCGCAGCGCCGCCTCCGCCGCCTCGACCTGGCCGAGCAGGCTGCCGGCGGGTCCGTCATCCGGAACCGGGAAGTCATGTCCGTACACACAGCAAGTGTTACAGCTCAACTAGCCACTTACCAAGACGTGTAATAGAAATGCCACCCAGACCCGACCGTGAGCTGGAGAGGTACCAACACGAAATGTCCGCACTGGTGGGTGAATGAGACTGGTCACACTCGTCCAGATATTCACCATCTATCAGCACGGACCCGGTCATTTCCGGCGACACCGGGGAACTCCCCGGCCTTCGCTGTCTGGCGGATTGGATCGGGCCACGTAAACTTTCCCCGTCCCGGCCTGCCACCTCCCCCCGGCAGCTCGGGCGCGGAGCAGACCGCCGGTGTGGGGCTGGCGGAGGCACCGCCGACACACGCAACACCGCAAGCGCCCCGGACACCGCGGCCCCCCGGCCTTCACCCTTGGAGCCCCATCCTCATGCGTCCCCGCGTGACCCTGGTGCTCGCCATCACGGCAGTCGTGCTTGGCGGCCTGCTGCTCGTTCCCTCCGCGTACGCCCGGCTGGTCGACTCCGGCGGAGTCACCTCCTCGGCCGAGGATCCGCCGGTCGGGATCGAGCCGTCCGCGCCGCCGCCGCCGACCCTGGCCGCCGCGCCGGTGACGGTGAAGGGCGTCGACGGCTTCTTCTCCTGGGCTCTGCTCGACCGGAAGGCCGGGAAGATCTCCGGCGCCCGGAACATGACCTCCACCAACTCGACCGAGTCGATGATCAAGGTGTGGATCGTCTCGGACTACCTTCGTCGACTGAAGGACAAGGAACCTCCGTCGAGGCTGCTGAAGATGGCCAGCACCGCCATCCGGGACAGCAACGACGACGCCACGAACACCCTGTACAACGCCGCTGGCGGTGTCGGCAGCCTGGACCGCTTGATCAAAATGTGCGGCCTCACCGAGACCTCGAAGGAGATTCCTCCCGGCGACAACCGCGTTTGGTGGAGTTACACCAGTATGTCCCCCAGGGACGCGGTCCGGATGGGAGAGTGCCTGAAGGACGGCACAGCCGCCGGACCGAAGTGGACCGACTGGGTATTGGACGAGATGAGCAAGGTACGCGGCACGACGGCCGCCAAGGATCAGCGGGCCCGGCAGGGCGGCGGTCGCTGGGGCATCATCGACGGACTGCCGCAGGGAATCCTCGGGCAGGGGCGGGTCAGCATCAAGAACGGCTGGACGCTGATCAACGCTGACGGGAAGTGGCACCTGAACTGCCTGGCGATCACCGACGACTGGGTGCTCTCCGTGATGACGCGCTACTCCGGTGCCAAGGGGCTCGACTTCGGCGCCGACGTCTGCGCCAGCGTCGCCAGCCAACTGGTCCCCCCGCAGCCGGGCGCCGTGCTCAAGGTGCCCCGGCCACTCACCGTCAAGCGGTCCTGATGGGCACCAGGGAACGCACCGCCGAGCGGCGGGCCCGGTCCAACCGGTCCACCCTGCTGCGGCTGACCCTGATCACAGGCGTACTGCTGGTGCTGGTACTGGTCGGGCTCCGGCTGATGCCGGGCTCGCCGTTCGCGAGTACCGCCGCCGCCGAGTGGGGCGAACCGGCCGGACCAGGCGGTTCGTCCGCCACCACCCCGGGCAGGCCGGCCACTCCCACCCCGACGCCCAGCCCCACGCTGCCGGCGCTGTCGGTGGCGCCAGCCAAGGTGAAGATCAACAAGGACGGCTGGTGGAACTGGGCGCTGATGGACACCCGGACCGGCGAGATCTCCGGCTCGGCCAACATGGACGAGACCAACCCGACCGCCTCGATGATCAAGGCGTGGATCGGGGCGGACTTCCTGCGCCGCGCCACCGAGAAGGGCGAGACCCCGAGCGACACCCGGATGAACCAGGTCTCGATCATGATCCGGGACAGTGACAACAACGCCGCCCAGACCCTCTACGAACGCAACGGCGGCACGGCGTCGATCAAGCGGCTGATCAGCATCTGCGACCTGACCGACAGCAGCCCGTCCGCCGACGGCGGTTGGAGCCGTACCGCGCTCTCGGCCCGGGACACCGCCCGGATGGGCGCCTGCATCGCCGACGGCCGGGCCGCCGGGCCGGAGTGGACCGAGTGGCTGCTCGACGAGATGCGCGCCGTACGCGGTGTCGGCAACTTCGGTATCCGCAAGGCGTTCCCGGCGGCCGAGCAGAAGACCATCGCGGTCAAGAACGGCTGGGTGGACCGGCAGCGCGAGCAGAGGTACACGGTGAACTGCCTGGCGATCGGCGACGGTTGGACGATGGCCGTGGAGACCCGGTACGCGCTCGACCTCGGCTACACGTACGGGGCGAAGATCTGCGAGGACGTGGCCCGGCAACTTCGCGCCGCCGCCGCCGCGACCTGAGCGGGCGCCCGGGAGAGCGGGAGTCAGCCGGAGAAGAAGACCGGCCCGCCCGCCGGCAGCGGCGGTACGCCGGCCAGGTCGACGGCGCGGCGGGCGAACTCCCGCAGCCCCGCCACCTGGCGCTCGCCGAGCGAGAAGTCCAGCGTCCGGAAGTACGTCGCCAGGGTCGACGCGTCGAACGGCTCCCACCGGGCCGCCGCCTCGGCGACCTCGTCCAGCTCGGCCAGACAGAGGTCCCGGGAGCGCAGGAACGCCTGGTGCACCTCCTTGACCTGCCCGGGGTGGCTGGCCGCGAAGTCCCGGCGTACCGCCCAGACGGCGAAGACCATCGGCAGTCCGGTCCAGTCCCGCCAGGCCTGGCCGAGGTCGGTGACGGCCAGCCCGCGCCCGGGCGCCTCGTAGAGGGCGCGCAGCGCGACGTCGCCGATCAGCACCCCGGCCTCGGCCTCCAGCAGCATGGTGGTCAGGTCGGGCGGGCAGGTGAAGTACTCCGGGTCGACACCGTACTGCTGGGCCAGCAGCATCCGGGCCAGCAGCACCCCGGTCCGGGAGGTGGAACCGAGGGCGACCCTGGCGCCGTCCAGCTCGGACAGCGGCCGGGTGGAGACGATGTTGACCGAGAGCACCGGGCCGTCGCTGCCGACCGCGAGATCCGGCAGCAGCAGCAACTCGTCGGCATGCCTGAGATATTCGACCAGGGTGATCGGCCCGATGTCGAGGTCACCGGCGACCAGGGCGGCGCTGAGCCGTTCCGGCGAGTCCTTGTGCAGTTCGACGTCGATCAGCGCACCGGAGCGCATCAGCCCCCAGTAGATCGGCAGGCAGTTCAGGAACTGGATGTGGCCTACCCGGGGTCGCCGCAGCTCGGTCATGCCCCGACGGTAACCGCCGGCTCGACCGGCCGCTCGGCCGACCGGAACGGAAGTGGCCCAGGACGCAGCGTGGCCCGCTCACGCCGGGCGGCCCGCAGCACCACCGGGGTCACCGCCGCGACCACGGCCAGCCCGGCCAGCCCGGTCGCCGCGACCAGCGGGCGGGGTGGAAAGCCGGTGAGCAGGAGGCCGCCGGCCAGGTAGCCGAACATTCCGGCACCCTGGATCGCGGCGCCCTGCGCGGCGAAGGCCCTGCCGCGCGCCTCCGGCGGCACCCGATTGGCCAGCACCAGGTTGCTGAATACGTTCAGCCCGCCGTTGGCGACGCCGCCGACCAGCCAGAGCGGGAGCAGCCAGCCGGCGGCCGGCACGGTGGCGCCGAGTCCGACCAGCAGGCAGGCCGCGCCGAGCATCCCGAGCACGCCCTTGACTAGGGCACCGTCGTCCCGGGCCCGCCGGGCGGTGCCGGCGAGCAGCCAGGCGCCGGTCAGCATGCCGGCGGTCCAGGCCGCGCTGACCAGTCCGAACATCGTGGTCGAGGAGTGCAGGGTCTCGCGGACGTAGAAGACCTCGATCACGTTGACCGCGCCGACCCCGGCCACCGTCGCGGCGATCGCGGCCACCATCGTCCAGAGCAGCGGGTCGCGACGCAGCCGCCAGGCCGGGGTCGTCGGCGTCGTACCCGTCCCGCCAGCCGTTCCCGCCGCCCGTCGGCCGCCCCGCCGCGTACCCAGCAGCAGCCCCGCCGCGATCAGCGCGAGATAGCTGCCGGCGTCGAGCAGCAGCGGAATCCGGGCACCGAACTGGCCGACCAGCAGCCCGGCCAGGGCCGGCGCGACGAGCATGCCGACCGAGCCGGCGGTCTGGTTGATCGCGCTCGCCCGGGGCAGGTCGTTGCGACGCACCATCTCGGGGAGCAGGGCGGCCAGGGTCGGCTGGGTCACCGCCAGCCCGCAGGCGAGCAGCGCGGCGAGCAGCAGGATCACGGCGGTGCTCTCGGCGAAGGCGAGTGCCGCGCAGACCGCAGCCTGGCCGACGCCGGCCCAGACCAGCAGGGTGCGGCTGTCCACCTGGTCGGCCAGTCGACCGGTCAGCGGGGCGAGCAGCACCAGCGGCAGAGTGGCGGCCAGCATCACCCCGGAAACAGCCAGTCCGCCGGCGCCGGCGGACTGCAGGGCGAGTGCCAGCGCGGTCGCGGCGAGGAAGTCCCCGCAGGTCGAGATGGCCCGGGCACCGGCGGCCAGATAGACGTCCCGCCAGTGCGAGACCGCCGGTGTGCCGTGGTCGGGCATGCCAGGACCGGCAGTTGTGAAGGACATACTTCGAAAGTAACCCTTCACAATTGCCGTACGCAACCCCGGCCCGGCCTGGGCCGGATTCACTCCATCGGCAGCGCCGCGTAGTGGACCATCACCGGGCGGGAGCCCTCGGGCGGCCCGACCCGCTCCCGCCGCCGGTACGGCCGCATCAGCTCGCGGATCCGGCCGTTCAGCTCCGTCAGCTCCTCGGCGGTCAGCATCAGCACCGCGCTGCCGTACTGGGCCGCGTCGTACCACTCCTTCGACTCCTCGCCGAACCGTCGCGCCCAGTCCCGGACCCGGGCCATGTCGCGGGCGGCGTACACCTCGATCAGGGTCTCCTGGGCGGCCCGCGCCTCCGGCGACGCGTCCTGGCCGACCTCCACCCCCACGAGCCGACGCTGCTGCGCCAGAGCCGCTCACGGGCGTCGCCCCGGCTCGGCGCCTGCTCGACCAGGCCGAACTTCGCCAGCTCCCGCAGGTGGTAGCTGACCGCGCTCGGCGACAGACCGACGATCTCGGCGCACTCAGTCGCGGTGACCGCCGTCCCGGTCGTGGTCAGGTGCTCCATGATGCCCAGCCGGGCCGGGTGCGCCAGGGCCCGCATCACCTGCGGATCGCTGATCATCATCGGCCGCTGCTCGACGGGCTGCTCGGTCATGCGCCAATGATTCCGCCTCCGGGCCGGCCGGTGGCAACGACCCGGGCGCACCGGGGAGCCGACGCCGGCGGCCTACTACAAACTGTTTGTACTACAACCAGCCAGTGCTACAAACAGTTTGTAGTAGGCTGGCCGCATGCCGATCGTGGGACGGGCGGCCGAACTGGCCGAGCTGACCTCAGCCTGGCAGCGGGCCACTGAGGGACATCCCGAGCTGGCGGTGGTCTGGGGCCGCCGCCGGGTCGGCAAGACGTACCTGCTCACTCACTTTGCCAGGGACAAGCGAGCGGTCTACTTCACCGCCACCCGGCAGGACGCCGACGACCGGCAGCTCCGCCGGTTCGCCGAGGCGCTGCGCGAGCAGCTCGGCGACGAGGTGGCCGATCTGGCCCCGACGACCTTCCCCGACTGGGAGGCCGCACTGCGGTTCGTCGCCCGACTGGCCCGCACCGATCCGCTGCTCGTGGTGCTCGACGAGGCGCCCCGGCTGACCGGCGGGCACGCCGACTTCGCCGACACCGTCTCCGCCGTCTGGGAGAACCACGTCCGCGACCAGCGGTTTCTGCTGGTGCTCTCCGGGTCGGCGGTCGCGTTGATGGAGCAGATGCTCGGCCCGCAGGGCGGGCTGCACCGGCGGGCCGGCGTCGAGCGCCGGATGGATCCGTTCCCGCTGCTGGACGCCAGGGCCTTCCTGCCCGACCTGGCGCCCGAACAGTTCCTCGAGGCGTACGCGGCCTGCGGCGGCTACCCGCTGCACCTGAGCCGGTGGTCGGCACGGCGCTCCACAGAGGAGAACCTGCACGAGTTGGCCTTCACCCCCGGCGGCCTGCTGCTGCGCGACGCGCCGGACATCCTCTCCGAGGACCTCGACTGGCGGGGCGGCTACGAGCGGGTGCTGACCGCGATGGGCGGAGGCGCTCGGCGACGGTCCCGGATCGCCGGCCGGGCCCAGCAACGGATCGACTACACCCTCGACCGGCTACGCCGAGCCGGCTACGTCCGAGCGGTACGCCCGGTCGGCGCGGGCAGCTCGGCCGATCCGCTGTACGAGATCGCCGACGACTACCTCGCATACTGGTTCGCCGTGCTGCGCGACGACGCCGACCTGATCGACGGCGGTCAGGGGCCCGCGGTCCGGCGACGCACCTGGGGGCGGTGGCAGACGCACGTCGCGCGGGTGTTCGAGGCGGCGGCCCGGGATCACGCCCAGCGCCTGGTGGCCACGGGTGCGCTGCCCGCCGAAACGGTGGTCGGCCGCTGGTGGAAGGACGAGACCGTGGAGATCGACGTACTCGGCCGGGCCGGCGACGATCCCGTACTCGTCGGCGAGGCCCGGTGGCAGGCCAAGCCGCTCACCCTGCGCGACCTGACGGACCTGCGGCGCCGGGCCGGCCACCTGCCGCCACCCGGACCGGCCGGCCTGACCTTCGGGTTCTGGTCACGCGGCGGTGGCGACGAGACGCTGGCCAACCACCCGGAGGTCCGCACCTTCACTCCAGGCGACATGCTGGCGAGCACACCCGGCCGGCGGTCCGGCCGGCGCGGCGGATGAAACTCGGTGGAACGGGAACCGAGCCGCAGGTAGGCTGGCTGGCCGCTTGACGGCCGAGGTGAGAAAGCACCGCAGCGGACGTCCCCGCGCCGGGAGCCGGCCATCCGCCCCCGGACACGCGAGCGAGCAACCGACGCGCTGACGCGCCGATGGGATACCAGCATGCCCGCACAGGACCTCGACACCGACCTGGAGTACGAACGCGCACACCTGGCCGCCTCCCGGGCCGCCCTGCGGCGGATGCGGGAGCACGCCGAGTCACTCTTCGCGACCGGCCAGGACGTGGCCGGTGACGCGTACGCGGCCGAGACGCTCGGCCGGACCCTCTCCCGGCGGGTCGCCGAACTCGCCGACGACCCGAACACCCCGCTCTTCTTCGGCCGCCTCGACTTCGCCGACGCGAGTCACCACATCGGGCGGCGGCACGTCACCGACCCGGCCGGCGAGCCGATGGTGCTGGACTGGCGGGCCCCGATCTCCCGCTCGTTCTACCGGGCCAGCGCCCGCGACCCGCAGGGGGTGCGGGTCCGGCGGCGGTTCGGCTTCGGCGCCGGCCAGCTCACCAGCTTCGAGGACGAACACCTCGACCGGGGCGAGGAGTACGGCACCGCGAGCCGGATCCTCACCGCCGAGATCGAACGTCCCCGGGTCGGGCCGATGCGGGACATCGTCGCCACCATCCAGCCGGAACAGGACGAGCTGGTCCGGGCCGAGCTGGCCGACTCGATCTGCGTGCAGGGTGCACCGGGGACCGGGAAGACGGCGGTCGGGCTGCACCGGGCCGCCTACCTGCTCTACCTGCACCGGGAGCGGCTGCGCCGGTCCGGGGTACTCGTCGTCGGGCCGAACCGGGCGTTCCTGTCGTACATCTCGGCGGTGCTGCCGGCGCTCGGCGAGGTGGAGGTGACCCAGGCGACCGTGCAGGACCTGCTCGGCACACCGGTCCGGGCGGTGGACCCACCGACCACCGCCGCGCTGAAGCACGATCCCCGGATGGCCGAGGTGCTGCGCCGGGCCCTGGCCCGGCAGGTGCGGGCGCCGGAGGAGCCGATCGTGGTCTCCGACGGCTCGTACCGGTGGCGGGTGACGGCGGAGGCGCTGCGCCGGATCGTCGAGGATGCCCGCCGGGAGGGGCTGCCGTACGCCACCGGCCGGGAGCGGGTCCGGGCCCGGGTGGTCGGGCTGCTGCAACGGCAGTCGGAGGCCCGTCGGGGCGACTCCCCCGGCGATGGCTGGCTGCGCCGGATGGGCCGGTGCAAGCCGGTCACCGAGTTTCTCGATCACTGCTGGCCGGCGGTCACCCCGGACGGGCTGCTGCACCGGCTGCTGGCCGACCCGGAGGCGCTGGCGGCCGCCGCCGACGGACTGCTCAGCGAGGCCGAGCAGGCGTTGCTGACCTGGCCGAAGCCGCCCCGCACGGCAAGGGCGACGAAGTGGACCGCCGCCGACGCCGTACTCGTCGACGAGGCGGCCGGGCTGGTCGAGCGGCTGCCCAGCTTCGGGCACGTGGTGGTCGACGAGGCGCAGGATCTCTCCCCGATGCAGTGCCGGGTGATCGCCCGGCGCAGCGAGCACGGCTCGCTCACCCTCCTCGGCGACCTCGCCCAGGGCACCGCCCCGTGGGCCGCCACCGACTGGCGGGAGTCGCTGCGGCACCTCGGCAAGCCGGACGCCTCGGTGGTGCCGCTCACCATCGGGTTCCGGGTACCGGCGGCGGTGGTGGCGCTGGCCAACCGGCTGCTGCCGGCACTGGCCGTGGACGTACCGCCGGCCGAGTCGCTGCGCTCGGACGGCGCGCTGGACATCCGTACCGTGGCCGACCTGCCGGCGGCGACGGTGGCCGAGGTGCGGGCGGCGCTGGCCCACGACGGTTCGATCGCGGTGATCGCCGCCGAGGCCGAGGCGGCCGGGCTGCGCGCCGCGCTGGCCGGTGCCGGGATCCCGACCGCGAGCGCCGACGAGGTGGAGGCGGCGGCCCGGGTCACGGTCGTGCCGGCGACCCTGGCGAAGGGCCTGGAGTACGACCACGTGATCGTCGTCGAGCCGGCCCGGATCGTGGCGGCCGAACCGCGCGGCCTGCACCGGCTCTACGTGGTGCTGACCCGGGCGGTGTCCCGGCTCGCGGTGCTGCACAGCGAGCCGCTGCCCGCACCCCTGTGACCGGGGCGTCACATTTTCCGGCTCCACCTCACGGGGGAGCCGGTCGGTGGAGGGCGGGGCGGCCGGCTCGTCCACGGTGTCGAGTCGTACCTCGGCACCGAAGTGGACGAGCCGGCGCCCGGGGCGGGTCAGAATCCAAAGGGAACCGACCAGCCTCGACCTGGGGAGGACACTTGTCCGCGTACCGTGCACACCAGTCCCGCCGCGACTTCCTGCGTACCGTCGCGGGTTCGGCCCTGACCGCCACCGCGCTCGCCGCCGGCGCCTCCCCGGCCCTGGCCGGCCCGGCCGGCGCCACCCGGACCGGCTCCGGCGACGCCCTGCCGGACGGGGCGCTGCGCGACGCCCTGCGCGCGATCACCGACGCCGGGATGCCCGGCGTCTTCGCCGAGGTGCGCGACGGTCGCGAGACCTGGCGCGGGGCCAGCGGGGTGGCCGAGGTGACCACCGGCCGGCCGATGCGACCGTACTTCCAGCACCGGATCGGCAGCATCACCAAGACGTTCGTCTCGACGGTACTGCTGCAACTGGTCGCCGAACGTCGGCTCTGGCTCGACGCGCCGCTGCGCCGCTACCTGCCCCGGCTCGCCCCGGCCGGGGTGACCGTGCGGATGCTGCTCAACCACACCAGCGGGATCAACGACTTCGACAACGTGATCTTCGGCTCGGTGGAGAACATCGAGAAGTACCAGCACACCACCGTCCGGCCGCTGGAGCTGGTCGCGATGGGAATGGGCCAACCGCCGACCAACGCGCCGGGCGAGCGGCACTCCTACTCGAACACCAACTATGTGCTCGCCGGGCTGCTGCTGGAACGGGTCACCGGGCGACCGGCCACCGTCGAGATCACCCGCCGCGTGTTGCGCCCGCTCGGACTGCACCGGACCTACTTCCCGGGTACGGACCCGCGGATCCACGGGCCGCACGCGGCCGGGTACGTGCCCTGGGTCGACGGAACGCTGCGGGACTTCAGCGTCTACAACATGTCCTGGGCCTGGATGGTCGGGGACATCGTCTCCACCACCGCCGACCTGAACCGGTTCTTCCGGGGGCTGCTCGGTGGCCGGCTGCTTCGCCCGGCCCAACTGGCGCAGATGCGGCGTACCGTTCCGGTCAACCCGGCCGCCCCGGACGGCGCCCGGTACGGGCTCGGCCTGCTCACGGCACCCTTGCCGGACGGTCCGGTCTGGGGGCACGACGGTGTCGTACTCGGCCACCACACCGTCTCGCTGCACTCGCCCGACGGGCGCCGCCAGGTCAGCGTCGCGCTGAACGCCACCCACTACTGGGTACCGGGGCAGCCCGATCCGATCGGCATGGCGCTGAATGCCTTCCTGTTCACCGCGCTCGGCGGTACCGCGACACCGGAGACGACCCTCCGGGGCCGTACCCCGGCAGGCCCGCTGGCGAACGGGCCGCTGACCGCCGCTCCGGGCACGGCGGTGCTGCACCGGCCGCTGCCCCGCGCGCACGTCGCCGGCTGACGGCCGGAGCACCGCACCGCGCTCGCACCCCTGGTTGGCGCGGCCATGGACTTTGTGTTGTAAACTCGTTTACGTGACTGGGAACTTTGATGACAACCGCACCGGCGAACCGGCCCACCACGACGAGCTGCCGCCACCCGACCCGGCCGCCGCGCTCCGGCTGATCGTCGCGCAGCAGGCCGAGGCGGCCCGCAAGCTGAGCCCCAACCTGCTCTGGTACTACTGGCCCTGGGGCCTGGCCTGGCTGATCGGCTTCGGCCTGTTCTTCCTGCGCTTCGGGCCGGACGGCCGGGTCTTCGTGGACCTGCCCGGCTGGCTGCCACTGGTCACCCTGCTCGCCCTGCTGGTCGCCGCCGGGATCACCTCCGGGATCGTCGGTGGCCGGACCTACGGTCAGGTCACCGGCGACTCCCAGCGGCGCGGCCTGTGGTACGGCCTGGCCTGGGGCCTCGGGTTCAGCAGCGTCAGCACGGCGCTCGGCCAGGTCTCCGACCACCTGCCCGAGGACGTCGCCGGACTGCTCTGGGCCGGCGTCACCGTCGGGCTCACCGGCGCCCTGCACATGGCCGGCGGTGCGGTCTGGCTGGACCGCAACCTGTTCCGGCTCGGCGTCTGGATCAGCGTCATCAACATCGTGGGGCTGGTGGCCGGCTCCGGCTGGCACGCCCTGTTGATCTCGGTGGCCGGAGGTGGCGGGATGCTGGTGGCCGGCGTCCACTTCCTGCTGCGCGACCGGCGTCACGGCCGGAACCTCGCCGCCGGCGCGTCGGGCACCCCGAGCGGGAGCGCGCGGAGCGACTCGTGACCGGCCTGCCCGAACTCGACCCCGTGATCCACGCGCAGGCCCGGCTACGGGTGACCGCGACCCTCGCCACCCTGCGGGGCAACGACCGGATCACCTTCCCGCGACTCCAGGACATCCTCCAGATGACCGCCGGAAACCTCTCGGTGCACCTGCGCAAGCTCGAAGAGGCCGGCTACGTCGAGATCGTCAAAACCCACCACGGCCGCACCCCGACCACCCTCGTCGCACTCACCCGACGCGGCCGGTTCGCCTTCGAGGAGTACACCCTGGCCGTCCGCGCCCTGCTCGACCCGCCACAGACCGAGGAGAAGCAATGATTCTCGCCCGCGCCGTCCAGGCCACCCGCCGATACGGCGACGTCACCGCCCTCGACCGGGTCGACCTCGACCTCCCGGCCGGGGAACTGGTCGGGCTGCTCGGCCCGAACGGCGCCGGCAAGAGCACCCTGCTCAACCTGCTGGTCGGGCTGCGCCGGGTCAGCTCCGGCCGGGTCGAACTCTTCGGCGGCGACCCCCGCGACCCGGCCTGCCGTCGGCAGATCGGGATGACGCCGCAGGAGACCGGGCTGCCGCCGACCCTGCGGGTCGGCGAGGTCGTCGACTTCGTCTCCGCGCACTACACCGACCCGGTCCCCCGAGCCGAACTGCTCGGCCGGTTCGGCATCGGCGACCTGGTCCGGCGGCAGACCGGTGGGCTCTCCGGCGGGCAGAAGCGCCGGCTGGCGGTCGCGCTCGCCTTCGTCGGGCGTCCCCGGCTCGTCTTCCTGGACGAGCCGACCACCGGGCTGGACGTGACCGCCCGCCGCGAACTCTGGGACGGCATCCGCCAGTTCCACGCCGAGGGCGGCACGGTGCTGCTGAGCAGCCACTACCTGGAGGAGATCGAGGCACTGGCACACCGGGTGGTGGTGCTCGGCCACGGCCGGGTGCTGGCCGACGACAGCGTCACCGCGATCCGTGACCTGGTCGGGGTCCGTCGGGTCAGCCTGGTCGCTCCAGAACTGCCGGCCCTGCCCGGAGTACGCGCCGTGGAGCGGGTCGACGGCGTCACCCACCTGCTCACCACCGACGCGGACCGGCTCGTCCGGGACCTGGTGCACAGCGGCGTCTCCTTCGCCGACCTGGAGATCCGGCCGAGCAGCCTGGAGGACGCCTTCCTGGCCATCACCGAGGCACAGCCCGACCCCCGGACGCGGCCGAACCCGGCGCAGTCCCACCCCCAGCCCGCCCAGACCGCCGACCTGTGACGGAGACCCAACCGTGCGACTCTCACTCGTGCACACCAGATTCCAACTGCTGGAGACGATCCGGATCCCCATCGCGCTGGTCGGTAGCGCCTTCTTCCCGGCCGCCTCGATGCTCTTCTTCGTCGTGCCGTTCAGCGGCGACGACCCGGTGATGGCCACCTACGCCACCGCCTCGATGGTCACCTTCGCGGTGATGAGCACCAACATCTTCCAGTACGGCATCGGGGTGGCCGAGGACCGCGCGCAACCCTGGGATCCGTACCTGCGGACGCTGCCGGCCGGAGCCGCGCCCCGGTTCGCCGGCCGGATCCTCGCCGGCCTGATCCTGACCCTGATCTCGCTGCTCCCGGTGGTGGTGATCGCGGCGGTGGCCACCGAGGCCCGGGTGACCGGCCCGGCGTTCCTGGCCGCGCTCGGCACCGTGGTGGTGGTCGCGGTGCCGTTCACCCTGATGGGGCTCGCCATCGGCTACTCGCTGCCGAGCAAGGCGGCGATCGTGGTCGCCCAGGTGGTCTTCTTCCCGCTGGCCTTCGGCGGTGGCCTGCTCTTCCCGCCCGGCAGCTCGCCAGGGTTCATCGAGGCGATCGCCCCGTACCTGCCGACCCGGGGAGCGGTCGAGCTGATGTGGGCGGCCGTCGGGGAGTTTCCGGTCGACCGGCTCTCGCTGGTGATGCTCGGCGTCTGGATCGTGCTGTTGGCCGCGGTCGCCGGCTGGGCGTACCGGCGGGACGAGGGGCGGCGGTTCAGCTAGTCGCGGCGTTCCCCCGCCGGGGAGGTGGCCCGCCGGGTCCGGACCGGGACGACGAGAGGGCCGTGCTCCCCCTCGATCACCCGGACCCGGGCCCGGTAGTGCATACCGAGCAGCTCGTCGGTGAGCACCTCCCGGGGTGGGCCGTCGGCGGCCACCGCACCGGCGGCGACCAGCACCATCCGGTCGGCGTACTCGCCGGCGACCGAGAGGTCGTGCATGGTGGCCAGCACCGTCAGCCCGTGGTCGGCGCGGAGCTGGTCGACGAGTTCCAGCACCTCCTGCTGGTGACCGATGTCCAGCGCGCTGGTCGGCTCGTCGAGCAGCAGCAGCGGGGCGCCCTGGGCCAGCGCCCGGGCCAGGAAGACCCGCTGCCGCTCGCCACCGGAGAGCGTCGCCAGCGGGCGGGCCGCGAACCCGGTCAGGTCCAGCCGGTCGAGCACGTCGTGCGCGGCCGCCAGGTCGGCGGCGGACTCCCGGCCCAGCGGCGGCACGTACGGGGTGCGGCCGAGCAACACGTAGTCGAGTACCGCCATCCCGGCCGGCACGACCGGGGTCTGCGGCACCGTCGCCACCATCCGGGCCCGGTCCCGGCGGCGGAGCTGGGCGATCGGCGTGCCGAAGAGGGAGACCGAGCCGGTGCTGGCCGACAGCAGCCCGCCGACCGCGCGGAGCAGGGTCGACTTGCCGGCGCCGTTGGGACCGATCACGGTGACCCACTCCCCGGTCCGGACCGACAGGTTCACCCCGGCCAGGATGGGTGCCCTGCCGAATGTGACGCCGAGGTCGGTCACCTCGACGGCGAGGCCGCTCGGCGGGCTCGGGACGCCGGTCATTCCGCCACCCGCCGGGTGGTGCGCAGCACGATGGCGAAGAACGGGCCGCCGAGCAGCGCCGTCACCACGCCGATCGGGATCTCGGCCGGCGCGGCGACGGTCCGCGCCGCCAGGTCGGTCAGGGTCAGGAAGGCGCCGCCGAAGAGCACCGACAGCGGCAGGATCGCCCGGTAGCTCGCCCCGGCCAGCATCCGTACGACGTGCGGGACGATGACGCCGACGAAGCCGATCAACCCGGAGACCGAGACCGCGGCGGCGGTGGCCAGCGAGGCGGTGGCGACCAGCAGCAGCCGGGAGCGCTGCGGGTGCAGTCCGAGGCTGCTCGCCTCGTCGTCGCCGAGCGCCAGTACGTCGAGTTCACGCCGGTGCACCAACACCACAGCGGTGGTGAACACCGCGTACGGCAGCACCACCAGTACGTCGTGCCAGCCCGCCGTGGCCAGCCGGCCGAGCATCCACGAGTAGACCTCCTGGATGCTCTCCGCGTTGCGCTGCAACAGGTAGGTCTGGCCGGCGGCGAGGAAGGCCGAGACCGCCACCCCGGCCAGGATCAGCGTGGCCGGGGAGCGGTCCCGGCCGCCGGCCGCGCCGAGCAGGTAGGTGAGCAGGACCGCGCCGAGCGCGCCGACGAACGCGGCCAGTGGCACGGTGACCGGCAGCCCGACCGTGACGTCCGCGCCGGTGACCCCGCGTACCACGATCACGGCGGTCACCGCGAGACCCGCTCCGGCGGCGACGCCGAGCAGGTGCGGGTCGGCCAGTGGGTTGCGGAAGACGCCCTGGTAGCAGCCGCCGGCAAGGGCCAGCATCGCGCCGACGAGCAGGCCGAGCACCACCCGGGGCAGCCGCAGCTCGGTGACGATGGCGACCTGGCGCTCGTTCAGGCCGCTGTGCAGGCGCACTCCCGGTATCAGGTTGAGCAGCTCGACCGCGACGCTGCCCGGTGGCAGGCTGACCGGCCCGAACGCGATGCCGGCCACCGCGCTGACCAGTACCGCGACGAAGCCGGCAACCAGCCACCAGCGACGCAGCCCGGCGGGCCGGGCCGGCCGGCCGCCCCTGGCGCCCCGGCCGGCGACGACCGGGACGTCGGGGCGGGCCGGGGCGTCGGCTCTGCTCAAGCGGGCACCTTGGCGACCGCGTCCACGATCGTGCGGAGCAGGTCGACCACCCGGGGGCCCCACCGGGACGCGATGTCGTCGTCGAGCCCGACGATCTGGTTCTGCTTCACCGCGGTCATCCCGGACCAGCCCTTGCGGGCCGCGACGGTCTGCGCGGACTGCTGGCAGCACTTGGTGTCGGCCAGGAAGACCAGGTCCGGGTCGGCGTTGATGATCGCCTCCTCGGCGAGCTGCGGATAGCCGCCCTTCGAGCCGTCGGCGTCGGCCGGGTCGGCGATGTTCTCCAGCCCGACCATCCCGAACAGCGAACCGACGAACGTCTTGCTGGTCAGCGAGTAGTACTCCGGGCCGAGTTCGTAGAAGTAGCTCAGCTTCTCCGCCCGCTGCGGCACCTCGGCGACCAGCTTCTCGATGTCGCCCCTCATCCGGCCGACCAGCTCGGCCGCCTCGCTCGGATGCCCGGTGAGCGTGCCGAGTTCGGTGATCTGCCGGTACGTGTCATCCAGCGTCTTCGCCGCCGACGCCAGGTAGTACGGGATCTTCAACTGGCCGAGCTGGTCCACGATCTTGTTCAGATCGTTGGTCAGCACCACCAGATCGGGGTCCTTCGCGGCGATCGCCTCGGCGTTCGGCGTGAACGCCGACAACTCCGTCTTCGGCGCCTCGGCCGGATAGTTCGAGTTGTCGTCGGCGGCGGCGACCTGGCTGCCCGCGCCGATCGCGAAGAGCATCTCGGTGGCGGTCGGCCCGAGTACGACGATCTTCTCGGGGCGCTTGTCGAGGGTGAGGGTGCCGACCGTCACCGGATAGCTGGCACCGCTGGCGCTCGGGGGTGCCTGCTGGCCGGGGTCGTCGGTGGCGCAGCCGGCCAGGGCCAGCGCCGCGCTGACCAGCAGCGCGGCCAGCAGTCGAGGGGTACGTCTCATCGGTCCTCCTGTCGGACGAGGTCTGGTGCTCCGCCGACAGGTGCCTGTGCCCGTCCACGGGGCGCCCTTCCTCGAAGGCGCATTCCGCGACCGCACCGCAGGCGACCTGGCTCGTCCTCCGCACCGGCTCGGATCGCCCGAGGGCGGCGAGCAGGGTGCGGGGGCATCACAGTTGCGGGACAGCGCCGGTTTCACACCGGCTTCGCTGCGGGGTGGTCGGGGCAACCGTAACGCATCCGCTCCGTGACCCGGCAGCGGCACAGCGCCGTCGGGTTCCCCTTCCGCCTGGTCAGAACCGGCCGAGCGGCGCCGTCGAAGCGCCGCGCCGCCGGTCGGGTCCGATGCCTCGTAGAATCCGCTGGATGGCCCTCCCCACCGACCAGCGGACCGACGAGACCGAGCAGCGGACCGGCGACGCCGCCGACCGGCGGACCGGTGACGCTCTGGACGCCCTGCGCCGGGTCTTCGGCTACGACAGCTTCCGAGGCGAGCAGCGCGAGATCATCGATCAGGTGGTGAGCGGCGGCGACGCGCTGGTGCTGATGCCGACCGGCGGCGGCAAGTCGCTCTGCTACCAGATCCCGGCGCTGGTCCGGGACGGGGTCGCGGTGGTGATCTCGCCGCTCATCGCGCTGATGCAGGACCAGGTCGACGCCCTGACCACCCTCGGGGTACGCGCCGGCTTCCTCAACTCCACCCAGGACCTCGACGCCCGGCGGCTGGTCGAGACGGCCTTCCTCGCCGGCGAGCTGGACCTGCTCTACCTCGCCCCCGAGGCACTCCGCTCGGAGTACGTGCTCCGGCTGCTCGACCGGGGCACGATCGCGCTCTTCGCGATCGACGAGGCGCACTGCGTCGCCCAGTGGGGCCACGACTTCCGCCCCGACTACCTGGCGCTGTCGATGCTGCACGAACGGTGGCCGGCGGTCCCCCGGATCGCGCTGACCGCCACCGCCACCCCGGAGACCCACGCCGAGATCGCGGCGCGACTCAACCTCAAAGACGCCCGGCACTTCGTCGCCAGCTTCGACCGGCCCAACATCCAGTATCGGATCGTGCCGAAGCGGGAGCCGAAGAAGCAGCTCCTCGACCTGCTCCGCACCGAGCATCCCGGCGACGCCGGCATCGTCTACTGCCTGTCCCGGGCCTCGGTGGAGAAGACCGCCGAGTTCCTGGTGCAGAACGGCATCCCGGCACTGCCGTACCACGCCGGGCTGGACGCGCCCACCCGGGCCGCCAACCAGCAGCGGTTCCTCCGCGAGGACGGGCTGGTGATGGTCGCGACGATCGCCTTCGGGATGGGGATCGACAAGCCGGACGTACGCTTCGTCGCCCATCTCGACCTGCCGAAGTCCATCGAGGGCTACTACCAGGAGACCGGTCGGGCCGGTCGGGACGGCCTGCCCTCGACCGCCTGGCTGGCGTACGGGCTTCAGGACGTGGTGCAGCAGCGCAAGTTGATCGAGAGTTCCGACGGCGACCTGGCCCGGCGCCGGGTGCTCGGCAGCCACCTCGACGCCATGCTGGCGCTCTGCGAGACGGTGCGGTGCCGGCGGATCCAACTGCTCGACTACTTCGGGCAGCAGAGCGGGCCGTGCGGCAACTGCGACACCTGCCTGACCCCGCCCGAGTCCTGGGACGGCACCGTCGCGGCGCAGAAGCTGCTCTCCACGGTGCTGCGGCTGCACCGCGAGCGCGACCAGCGGTTCGGTGCCGGCCAGTCCATCGACATCCTGCTCGGCCGGCGGACCGAGAAGGTAACCCAGCACCGGCACGACACACTGAGCGTCTTCGGCATCGGCACCGAACTGACCGAGTCCGAGTGGCGCGGCGTGGTCCGGCAACTGCTCGCCCAGGGACTGCTGGCGGTCGAGGGCGACTACGGCACGCTGGTGCTCACCGAGGCGAGCGGCGACGTACTCGGCAGGCGGCGCGAGGTGATGATGCGCCGCGAGCCGCCCCGGGCCGCCGCCGGCCGGTCCGCGAAGCCCCGCGCCGCCGGGGCCGCCGCCGTCGCGCTGCCGCCGGCCGCCGAACCGGTCTTCGAACGGCTCCGGGCCTGGCGGGCGGCGACCGCCAAGGAGCAGGGGGTGCCGGCGTACGTCATCTTCCACGACGCGACGCTCCGGCAGATCGCGGCCGAGCCGCCGACGAGCCTGGCCGAGCTGGCCCGGTTCAACGGCGTCGGGGAGAACAAGCTCGCGAAGTACGGGCAGCAGATCCTGGACACCCTCGCGGAGTGAGGCGCCGTCGACGACTCACGACGGCAGCAGCAGGCGCTACCGTCAGTCCTGATGGTCGGCCGCCGGGCGCGACTTGTGGACGAGTCGGGCCGCTGTCTCGAACGCTGCCGTCCAGGGGAAGACTTTCTGTCGGTCGTTGCCGCTGCCCGGTGGGTGAGGTTCCCAGCCGTCGTACTCGCCGAGCAGGATGCGTACGTGTTCGCGGCGGAGGTCGGCCACGGCGCGTTGGAAGGGCGCGCGGGTGGCCAGGGCGGCGTTGACGAACGGGACGATGACGGTCGGCACTTGGCGTCCGATCAGTTCGGCGACCGAGGTCATGGCGTAGTTGTCGGCGATGCCGAAGGCGATCTTGTTGATGGAGTTGTACGTGGCGGGGGCGATGACGAGCGCGTCGGCGCCAGGAAGCGTACGGCGAGTACCCGGAGACGACTGGTAGGTGGACCTGACCGGGTGCCCGGTCATCGACTCGATCGCGTGGGCGTCGATGAAGTCGATGGCGCTCGGTGTGGCGGTGACCGCCGCCGTCCAGGACCTTCCCTCGGCGGTGGCGATCAGTCTTGTGACGTCTGTGGCGGGGCCAGCGCCGCAGACGACGATCTGTAGGTGACCGGCGGTCATACCGGTATCCCGACGTGGTGGGCGAACTCGACGACGGCGGTGCGGACGTGGCCCCGGCTGAGGGCTGCCAGGTCGCCGGCGATGCGCTGGACCGCTGGTCGGCACCGGAGTTCCTCGGGCGCCACTTCGTACGCGATGCGTAACGCGTGCAGGCCGTGCTCGTAGCGTCCCCACTGGGTGTAGGCGCGTGCCACGTCGACGAAGAGCGAGGCTTTGCGTTCGGTGAGGCGGATCTTGTCCAGTGGCACCTGGCGGGCGAGGGCGATTGCGGTACCGGCGTCGCCCAGGGTCAGCGCGATGTTGACCTGGTGGAGCAGGACGTTGGTGGCGCCGAAGCCGGTCCACCGGTCGTTGCCGTCGTAGCCGAGCCGGGCGGCTGCGTGGGTGGCCTCGTCGATCATGGTCTGTGCGCTGTCCCGGTCGTCACTGCGCGCGGCGGCGATCGCACCACGGAGCAGGAGAGCGCCGTAGACGGCCACCTGGTCGGCGGACGCGAGGCGTGTGTCCTGTTCGAAGGCGCCGGCCACGTTCTCGGCCAGGTTTCTCGCCTGCTTGGTGTGGCCGTTGCTCATCAAGGCATGGGTCATGATCCGCGCACTGGTTGCCATCGCCACCGGCTCCTGGCTGGCCGCGCCTGCCTGGGCACTCTTTTCCGCTGCCACCAAAGCCATCCCTCGGTTACCGACCTTGAGTAGCACGCTGCCCACGACGTGGTACAGGTCGCTGACCAGGGCATCGATCCGTGTCCGTCGATGACCCTCGGCTTCCGCCCGTGTCGGTCCCAGTGCGGGCAGCAGGGTTGTGAGGCCACCGAGAACCTGCTCGTACCGGCATGCCTGATAGGCAGCCTTGGTGACGGCCACGTCGCGGGCGAACTGCCGGAGGGGCAGGGCAACCGGCTCGGCCTCGTGAGCCATCGGTAGAGAGACCAGCGCGTCGAGTAGTGGCGTAATGCCGGGCAGCGCAGCCATGCCGCTGGCCGTGGCGCCCCGCAGGAACTTTCTACGCTGCACGTCACCGTCCGAGTCGGAGCCAGGTTCGTCCTTGCCAGTATCGGCGTTTGCTGCGGCTAGTGGTCTGGCGGCATCGGCAAGTGCACCGCTGGTGCCTCGTCTCCGCAGGGCCTCGAAGCGTTCCAGAACGTCGGGGGCGGCCCGCGCGAGCACCGTATCGAGCGCGGCCTGCATGTCGCCTCGTAGTTGGACCTTCTCGCCCTGGCTGCTCCACTTGGTCACTGTGCGTCGGGCCGCGCCCAGATGTTCGGCGAAGCCGGTGACGCTCAGCCGTAGGGCCTGCCGCAGGGCGTTTGCCTCCCGGCCGGTCCAAGTGGTCACTGCGGCCATCGGATGTCCCTTCGATGGGGCCGTGTCAGCTCGTCGATGGTAACGGCACGTGGCGTGTTGGCGGGTGCACCGCGAGTGCACCGATAGGACATTCCCATCGTCCCGCTTTCCGGCAAACCTGAATTCGCCCGACGCGCTCCGTCGTGACGACTGGCCAGGGAGGGTCGAGATGAAGGATGCGGCGAGTCGAGGTCAGAAGCGTCTTTGGACGCCTCGGCCGGCAACGCCTCAGAAGACCTCCTTGCCTGCTCCCGAAATTCCCCGTCTGCGTACCGCCACGAGGGCTGCGTGGGCGGGTGAGCGGCGGTCTGCTCCCAGCCGCCGCACTGCAGCGGTGGGCTCGCCGTCCCCCAGGCGAGCCCACCGCCTGCCGGTGTCCACCCGCGTCCGGGAGCGGCCATGACGGTGTACGTCTCGCGCAACGCGACGACCGGCCGACCGTGGTGTCGGGATCCACCTGAGCACACCGGTCCGACGACGCTGGAGCAGATGCCCGAGCCGCCGCTGCTCACTCACGGGTGGCACCGGCATTTCGAACGACAGGCACGGGAGGGAAAGCGCCCATGACGAAGGCTCAGCGCGACGCTGTACCTCTGCACCACCGCGCTATGAGGCAGGGGAAGCAAGCGCCGAGGGAGCACTTGCCGATGCGTCCGCTTTGGTTATGCCGGACCTGCGGTCAGCCGTGGCCGTGCGGCCAGGCGAAGCTGGATCTTCTTGCCGAGTACCAGGGCAGCCGTGTGAGTCTGTGTCTCTACCTGGCCGCTCTGCTCTGCGACGCCATCGACGACCTGCACCAACTTAACCCCAGCGTGACGGGAACCACCGCCGACTTGTTCGACCGATTCCTTGGTTGGCTACGCGCATCCCGCCCGGTAGCACCGAGTGACCACGACGACTGTGAAGAGGCCAAGGAGACGGGACAGTGAGCGGCATCGGTGTCATCACCGCTGATGGGCGGACCGCCATAGCTCCCACATTCCATACCTTGGTCTTGCAACCCACCAGCTTCTGCAACCTGGACTGCACCTACTGCTACCTGCCCGACCGACGATCCCGACGACTCATGACGGTCCCAGTCGCCGCAGGGTGCGCCCGATCCGTAGCAGAGCAGGATAGCCCGTATCCAGTGAGCGTGGTGTGGCACGGCGGCGAGCCCACCGCCACGCCTCTCGGCCCCTTCCGGGAACTGCTTGCCCCGTTCGAGGAGCTGAGGCAGGCCGGACAGGTACGCCACGAGATCCAGACCAACGCCACCCTCATCAATCAACGATGGTGTGAGCTTTTCGCTGCCTACGAATTTGCAGTTGGTGTGAGCATCGACGGCCCCGGCGCTCTGAACCGCAACAGACTCGACCGGGCCGGCAACCCAACAACGGCCCGGACCCTTCGAGGTATGCGGACTCTCGCCGAGGCAGGACTGCCGTATTCAGTAATTTGCGTTGTCACCCCGGAAACCATCGATCACGCCGACGACCTCGTTGACTTCTTCACCACCTTGCCCGGGTGTCGCTCTGTGGGCTTCAACATCGAGGAACAGGAGGGTGCGGCACGGACACCGGTATCGGAGGAAGCGGCCTACCAGTTCTGGCACCGACTCGTCCAACGACGGATCGACGGCAGCCCCTTGAGAATCCGCGATGTGGACCGCCTGGTCGACTACCTCACCGCCACGCGTGCCAGGATCGTCAACGACGCCCCGTACGAACCGATTCCCACCGTCTCCTGGGACGGGCACGTGGTCCTTCTGTCACCGGAACTCCTTGGAGTCAAGGACCCGCAGTACGGAGATTTCATCGCGGGGAACGTGCTCCGCCAGCCGATCACCGACCTCCTGGCCCGGGCCGACGATCTACGGTATGTCACCGAGTTCATCACGGGACTTAACGAGTGTGCAAGCCATTGCACGTTCTACAGTTTCTGCAGAGGTGCTCAGGCCGGCAACCGCTACTTCGAGCACCAAACCTTCACCGCCCGCGAAACGCGCTACTGCCGCACCACCCGGCAGGCCCTCGTCCGCGCCACCGCAAACCACCTCGTCAGCTAGGAGGATCACCGTGACCAACGCCCTTGCGAGCCTCGTGGACGCCACGCCGGAGCGCCTCGCGCGCCTCGGCGTCGAGCCGTCTCGGGCGGTAGCGTCGATCGACGCGGCCAAGTTCGACAACCGCCCCACCTGGAACAACAAAGGAGGGTTCGACAGCCGGCCCGGCTGGGACAACTGGAACAAGAAAAAGTGAACCGTTGACACTGGAGTAGGGGTTCGAACGCGGGGTGGCGCCGCCGCCCGCGTCCCAAACAGACTGAGGACTCATGCGGACAACCACCATCGGTGACGTAAGGATTCTGCTCCCGGATCTCGACCCTGAAGATCTTGATACCGTCCACAATCCGGCGACTGACCTCAACGAGGGTAGCATCGAGGGTGTGTCCTGGCGCGGTACGCAACTGGACGATGTCAGCATCCGTAGCAGCCGGATTACTGGCGCGGACTTCAGCGAGAGCACCTGGGAATCCGGAACCATCTGGGGCAGCGAGATTACTCGCACCGACCTTTCCGGTGCGACTCTGTCCGGGGTAACCATCGAACGCTGCGCATTCACCGGCTCGCGGTTCACCGGTACCCGGCTGACAGATGTACGCCTCAAAGACATCCTCTTCGACGGCTGCCGTTTCGACTACGCCACCTTCGAGCGCGTCGTCGCCGTCGGAGCCACGGCCTTCATCGACTGCACGCTCACCAACGCCACATGGTCGTCCTGCCGACTACCCAGAATCGCCATCAGGTCCTGTCAGTTGGCCAACCTTGAAATCGAATCCTGCCAGCTCCAAGGCGCTGACCTCCGGGGCAACCGCCTCCACAACCTCAAGTCGGCACTCGTCAACCTTGACGGGATTACCCTCCACGAAGACCAGCTCCCCGAACTTACTCAGTTCGCCATCGAGGAGCTACGCCTTGATGTGCGAACCGACTGAAACGCGGTCCGAGCCGGCTAGATCGGAGGACCCGAGCAGGCTCAGGCTCCATCCGGGGCCCCGCCGACACCTCGTCATGTTCGGCAGGGCCCCGGGTCGCACTGCTACGAGCTGGTGATCGTCACGTTGTCGATCGCCGCCTCGACCAGGCTTGCCCCGGAGGCGTCGGCGGCCTGCACCAGCAGCCGCACCGACTGCCCGGCGTACGCCGACAGGTTGGCGGTGGCGATGCTCCAGCTACCGTTGCGGTTGCTCGCCGCACCGGCCTGGTTGAGCAGCTGGGTCGTCCCACCACTGTGCACCACGCTGACCCGCAGGTAGTCCGCGGACGACGAGTTCGACCCGTGCGCGAGATACCAGGCCAGGGAGAGGGTCAACGTGCCGCTCGCCGGCAGCGTGATCGCCGGTGACTGTGCGCTGGTCACCCCGCCGTCGATGTCGTGGTCACCGGCCCCCGAGCCGGCCAGCCGGCCGGTGACCAGGTCGTTGCTGCCGGCGTACGGGGTGAGCTGCTTGGCACCGCTGGAGGTGGTCGCCTGGGCGGCACCCCGTTCCCACGCCCCCGTGGTGGCGGTGTCGGTCCCGGCCGGGTTGGTCGTCCAGCCGGTCGCGGTCTCGAAGGTGTCCGACCAGACGGTGGTGCCGCCACCGCTGCCGCAGTACGTCGCCTGGAGCCCGGCCACCCGGTACGGGCAGTCGGCGTACTCGCTCAGGATCAGCACCGCCTCCCGGTTGCGGGAGGTCTGCGCCGGGATCACCTCGTCCGGCGGGTAGAAGCCGCCGCCGGACGCCGAGCCCGGGTACATCTCGAAGGTGTACGCGAAGATGTTGTGGGTGGCCCACATCCAGTCCAGGCTGTCCCCGTCGGTGATGTAGAGGTCGCTGGACTGTTCCGGGGTGTAGCCGTTGGTGGCCGCCATCTGCTGACCGAGGGTGCGGAAGGTCCGTTCCTGGTCGGCGTTCAGCCCCGGGCCGGTGTTCGAGGTGGTGTAGCCGTACGGCCAGAGCACCAGCTGCGAGTACGTGTGGAAGTCGATGTTCACCGTGATCTGCTGGGTACCGCCGACGACCCGGCTGTTGACGAAATCGCGCAGCCGGGCGGTCTCCGGCGCGGAGAACGCCGACGGGCCCCGGTAGGTCTCCGAGGAGGTCGAGCCGGAGGAGCCGCCGCAGCAGCCCCAGTTGTAGCCCCAGTTCCGGTTCAGGTCGGTGCCGACGTACGACGATCCGCTGTTCGGTTGGCGGTTCTTCCGCCAGGACCGGTACGAGCCGGTGGCGATGTCGTACTCGCTGCCGTCCGGGTTGACCGTCGGGACGATCCAGATCTCCCGGGTGTTGACGATGTTGGTGATCCGGGAGTCCGAGCCGTAGTTGTCGGTGAAGAGGTCGAGCAGGTAGATCGCCATCTCCACGGTCAGGTGCTCGCGGGCGTGCTGCTGCGAGTTGAACAGGATCTCCGGCTCGTTCTCGTCGGTGCCGACGTTGTCGGAGATCTTGATGACCGGCAGGTCGCGCCCCTCGTAGGAGGTGCCCATGCTGGACCGGCGGGCGATCGTCGGATGGTCGGCGACGACCTGGTTGATCACCGCGTTCAGCTCGGCGTAGTTGTGGTACGCCGAGTCGGCCGGCGGGAAGTCGAGTACGCCGATGTCGCCGTGCTCGTGCTGGCCCCGGTCCGGCGGTGCCGGTACCGCCGCCACCTCGAAGCCGAGCGCGGTGATCGCCTTCACCTCGGCCGGGGTCGCGGTGACGTAGAGCGCGCCGTGCTCGGCGTAGTCGATGCTGGTACCGGTGGCGGCCACCGCGTTGCGGTCGGCCAGGGTGCGCGGACCGGTCACCCGGTATTCCGCGCTGGTGGCGGGCTCGGCCTCGGTCAGGTCCGGTCCGGCGCTGGCGGTGCCGGTCGGGCCGAGGCCGGCGACGACGAGTCCGAGCACGACGGTGCCGGCGAGGGCACCGGCCCGGGCCCGGTGCCGGATCGACGGCCCGGACATCCAGGTGCGGAAGGGCATCTGAACCTCCTGGGGGTAGGGAGGACTGCGCTGGGTAGTGCACACTGCACCATCCGTACCATGGTCATATCAACATTGATCACTTTGCACCCCATGCCAGTTACACCCTCCTCGCGGCAAAGATTTTCCTGGCGTGAACATCTGGCGAAAGTTCCTGCCAAGCGGAATAGTGGCGACAGGACCCCGACCTTCGGCCCCGCGGAGCATCGATGGCCAGTTCCCCGAACCCGATCAGCCGACGTACCTTCACCCTCGCCGGCCTCTCCGGCCTGGCCCTGCTCGGCACCGGCATGCCGGCCCGGGCCGGCACGACGACCGGTCGCCCCCGCCCAATGCCACACGACGAACAGATCACCTGGCAGGAGTTCTCCAGCTACCCCGACTGGCGACGCGGCACCCACCGGGGCACCGTCGCCGTCCCCGGGATACGGACCGGGATCACGATGCTTCGCCCGGCCGGCACCACCGAATACACCGACCCGCACACCGGCACCACCCGCACCTGGTCGTACGCCACCTGGACCTCGCCGGTCACCCCGATCGGCTTCGACGCCAGCGAACTGGTCGCCTCCTGGAACGCCGAGACCCCGGCCGGCACCTGGATCCAGGCCGAACTCCAGGGCACCTACAACACCGGCGCGCTGACCCCGTGGTACGTCATGGGCCGGTGGGCCGCAGGTGACCAGGACATCCGGCGCACCTCGGTGAACCGGCAGGGCGACCCCTACTCAACGATCTGGACCGACACCTTCTCGATCGACGACGTCACGACCGGGGTGCTGCTGCGGGCCTACCAACTGCGGCTGACCCTCTACCGCGCGCCGGAGAGCCGCCGGTCACCCCGGGTCTGGATGGTCGGCGCGATGAGCTCACTGGTGCCGGACCGGTTCACCGTGCCGGCCAGCACCGGCCGGATCGCCTGGGGCCGGGAGCTGGCCGTGCCCCGCTACTCGCAGAACATCCACGCCGGGCACTACCCGGAGTACGACGGCGGCGGCCAGGCCTGGTGTTCGCCGACCTCCACCACGATGGTGCTGGAGTACTGGGGCCGGAAGCCGTCGGCCGAGCAGACCTCCTGGGTCGATCCCAGCTACCCGGACCCGTCGGTCAACCACGCCGCCCGGATGACCTACGACTACGCGTACGAAGGATGCGGCAACTGGCCGTTCAACACCGCGTACGCCGGCTCGTACGGGCTGGACGCCAAGGTGACCCGGCTGCACTCGCTGGACGAGGTGGAACACTTCATCGCCGCCGGCATCCCGGTGGTCACCAGCCAGTCCTTCCTGGCCGAGGAGTTGGAGGGGGCCAACTACGGCACCTCCGGGCACCTGTTCGTGGTGGTCGGCTTCACCCGCGACGGCGACGTGGTGATCAACGATCCGGCGTCGTCCGGCAACGACGTGGTGCGCAACGTCTACCGGCGGGACCAGTTCGAGCAGATCTGGCTGCGGACCAAGCGGATCAACGCCAGCGGCGGGGTCTCCGGCGGGTCGGGCGGGATCGCGTACCTGATGAAGCCGTGGTGGAAGCCCTGGCCGAAGCTGGCCGGCTCGACCAACTGGTAGCCGCGCCGGCGTCAGCTCACCTGGGGAGGATCACCGGCCCCGTACCTGGCCAACGATGTCCGGGCACGGGGCCGGTGCCGTGCCGGGGTCCGGGCTGGTCCGGGCCGGACGCACGGGCCTCAGGACCTGTCGGTCGGCTTCCCCGCGTCCGTCGGCTCACCTGTGTCGGCCGGCTTCCCTGTGTCGGCCGGCCTGCCTGTCTGCGTCGGCTTCACCGTGTCCGTCGGTTGGTCGTCGCCGGCCAGTGCGGCGCGCAGCCGCTCCCGTTCGGCCCGCCGCTTCTCCGCCGCCGTGGCCAACTGCTGCGCCATCTCGTCCCGCCAGCCCCGCAGCAGGAAGAACGCCAGCGCGGCAGAGAACGCCACCGCCAGCATCAGCTTGAGGAAGATGTTCATCTCGACCGGCCAGAGCGCCAGCGCGACCGCCAGGAACAGCCCGATCCGGCCCAGCGTGTACTTCACGGCGGGACTCATCTGCGCAACTCCGATCAGCTCGTCCGGCCGGCGAGCCAACGGACGCCGGCAAACCAGACCAACGCGTACCCCATGGCGAAAACCGCCGCGGCCAACCCGCCCGAGACCAGCGGCGGGGTCGAGGCGGCCAACCCGGCGGCGAGCAGGCCGGCGGCGATCCCGACGGCCGCGGCCACCAACGCCGCCGCGACCCGGGCCGGACCGAACTGCCAGGCCCGGAACTCCTCGACGAAGATCCACGCCGGCAGCACCACCGCGAGCCAACCGCTCGCCCGGCCGAACTCGCCCAGGCCGACCAGGGAGGCGCCGAGGTCGATCACGAGCAGCGCCACCAGCCCGATGACCACCCCGACCAGGGCGACGCCGAGCAGGTCGGCCAGCACGACGATCCGCCCCTGGTCGTCCCGCCGGGGAAAGGGCGCCCGTTCGCTCCGCTCGGCCATGCCGCCTCTCCCGCTGCGCTCCCCACCGGCAGACGTCGACCCGCTCCCGCCCGCTCCTGACCAGTCGAGGGTACGTGAGCGGGCCGGAAACCACCCCCGCCGGGCCGCGCTCCCGCCCGACGCGGGGCTCAGGCCCAGATCCGCTGCGGCTCGGCCCGACGCTCGGCCAGACTCGGCGGGGCGTCGTAGTCACGCAGCACCTCGTACCCGCTGTTCCGTTCGGCGGGACGGAAATCGGCGTCCCAGATCAGCCGGAGCAGATCCTCCCGGGGCAGCACTGTCGGCGTACCGTCCCGGTCGACGCCGTGGCTGATCCGGTGTCCGGCCGCCGAGGCGGCCAGGTCGTCGACGCCGAAGTTGAGTGCGAGCTGCGCCACGGAGTACCCCTGGGTGGCCCAGCAGCACGTCAGGTGGGGCACGTTGTCGAGGAGGAGCCGGGACACCGCGAAGGTCTTCAGCGACTCGGCCGGCGACGCCGTCCCGGTCGGCTGCCCCGCCCCGATTCCATCGCCGGTCGGTACCGCGAGGTCATGCTCGTAGCGCAGCGGCAGGAAGCTGGTGAAGCCGCCGGTCTCGTCCTGTAGCTCGCGCAGCCGCAGCACGTGGTCGACCCGGTGCCGGGGCTCCTCGACGTGCCCGAAGCGCATCGTCGCCGGGGTGCCGATCCCCTTGGCGTGGGCGAGCCTGTGGATCCGGGACCAGTCCTCCCAGGCACGGTCGGCGAGGCCGAGCCGCTGGCGTACCTCCGGGTCGAAGATCTCGGCCCCGCCGCCGCTCGGCGCCGACAGACCGGCGGCGACGAGTTCGTCGAGGATCTCGTCGGCGGGCATCCCGGTGCTCTTCCCCAGCCAAAGCAGCTCGATGGCGGTGAACCCGGTCAACCGGACGCCGGGCAACGCCACCGTCAGCGCGCGCAGCAGCTCCGGATAGTGCCGCCACGGCAGCGCGGGATGCACCGGGTCGACGAGGTCCAGCTCGGTGAGCCCGTCGGCGGCCAGCTCGGTGGCGCGCCGGACAGCCTCGTCGACCGAGAGCGGGACGCTGTCCCCGCCCTCCGGCCGGGCGTGCCCGTCCGGCCCGGGGCGGAGGGAGCAGTACGCGCAGCCACCGACGCAGAGACCGGTCAGCCGCAGCCGCCGGTTGACGACGAACAGCACCCGATCGCCGTCGCCGGTCCCGGTACGCCGGTGGTGCGCCAGCCGGCCGAGCCAGACCAGGTCGTCGCTGGCGTACAGCGCCTCGCCGTCGGCGCGGTCCAGCCGAACTCCCGCGTAGACCTTCTCTTCCAGCTCACGCTTGCGTCCGGCGTCCATCGCAGCACGTCCCTCCAGGCACGATCTCCGGTAGGAGCGTACGTCGAGCGGCGGAGGTGCCGACGGAGGCAGCCGGCGGCAGCGATCTGGTTCACCGGTCACAGGTACTCTTAACCGGCTTCTCAGCGTCTCGTTACCCGCCGTCGCATCGACATCCCCGACGCATTGAGGTAAGACAAAGTGGGACGCGACACAGCACGGATGGCCATTCCACAGCAGCGCCGGGAGCGCCGCTGTGCACGGGACGGGAGCGGTATGACCGACAGCAGGCGCGGACGACCGGACCGGCTCGGCAAGGCGGTCTCCCCGGTGCTACGTCCGCTGGTCTGGTCGGCCCTGGTCGGCGCGATCGTGGCGGGCGCGATGGCGACGCCCGTCTATGCCGATCCGCCGCTGCCGAACACGGTCCCCGACGCTGGGATACGCCCACTGCCCGGTGGAGCGCCCAACGTGCCCACCGGCACGCCGACGACGACCTCCTATCCGCTGCCGCCGAGCGTGAACGGCCCGCTGGCGAGCCAGATCATGACATTGGAGGTCGAGGTCGCCCAGCTCGGCGACCAACTGCTGCAACTGCGCCAGGAGCGGGACAGGGCCACCACCGAGCTGACCGCCGCCGACGGCGTACGCAGGACGGCTCGGCTGGAGCTGGCCAACGCCCGTACGGCGGCCGACAACGCGGCGGCGGGCGCGCTGAAGGACGCCGCCGGGCTGCCGCCGGGCGCGTTCGGCTCCGACCTGCACGGGTTGGACCTGCTCAGTCGGATCCAGCGCGGCGAGGAACGGTCCGGTGACACCGAACTGGCCGCCGGTGAGCTGGCCCGGGCTCAGCAGGCCGAGCAGCAGGCGGAGGCGGCCTACCAGGCCGCGTCCAGCGCCTACCAGCAGAAGGTCGCCGCCTTCACCGACGCGGAGAAGCGGTACAAGGAACGCTCTGCCGCCCTGGTGAAGCTCAAGCGCGACAACGCCGAGCAGCTCAAGGCGATCGAGCGCGCCAGGGAGGCCGCCGAGCAGCGCATCGGCGAGACGATCGGCAGCGACAGCGTCGCCGGGATGGTCGCGCACCCCAAGGCGCTGGCCGCGATGCGTTACGCGCTCGCCCAGCGGGGCGACCCGTACCTCTGGGGCGCCGAGGGCCCGGACCGGTTCGACTGCTCCGGCCTGATGCTCGCCTCCTATCTCTCGGTGGGCAAGCGGATCCCCCGGGTCTCCCGGGACCAGTACAACGGCACTCGCAACCAGAGCGTGGCCCGGGAGGCACTGCTCCCCGGCGACCTTGTCTTCTTCGCCTCCGGCAGCAACTGGACCAGCATCCACCACGTCGGCATGTACATCGGCGGCGGCAAGATGGTGCACGCCCCGACCACCGGTGACGTGGTCAAGGTCTCCACCGTCTGGTGGTCGCGGTTCTACGCCGCGACCCGGATCTTCCCGGCGGTGCCGGCACCGAACGCGACCACGCCGCCGCCGACCACGAGGCCGCCGGCCACCCCGCCGCCGACCACCACCCCGCCATCGAAGCCGCCCACCACCCCGCCGACCACGCCGCCCACGACGCCACCGGCGACTCCGCCCACCAGCACGCCGACCACGCCCCCGGCAACCCCGCCGGTGACACCGGCACCGATCCCGCAACCGCCGGAGCCGACGGAGCCGCAGACGCCGCCGGTCACCACCTCGGCCGCCGAGCCGAGCAACGGTACGTCCAGCGCCAGCGGATCGACTCCGACTGCGGACGGTAGCCCGGAGGGCGACTGAACGTACCGGTCGCCGGCCGGCTGTGCGGCTGTGCCGCGATATGGCACGGTGAGGGTTGACGTACTTCCGACCCGGCCTACCGGCCCGGGTGTGGGCGCGGGAGGCAACAATGGACGAATCGCAGGTCAAACCGGCTTTCGGGGAGGCATCCCCGGATTCTGACGGTCAGGCTGCGGCCACCCGCCCGGAACGGGACAGCGTGGACGAGAGCGAGCTGCCCCCACTGCCGCCGCCACCGCCGGTCGGAACAGCGCTCCCGGAGCCCTCGGCCGAGGAGGAGTTTCCCGAGGCCTACCAGGCGCCTCCGCCGCCGCCGGCCGCCGGAGCGCTCTGGGCAGACGCGCCGCAGGATGCGTCCGTAGACGCGCCCGCAGGCTCAACGGCCGCCGAGACGGTCGATGCGGCTTCTCCGGATTCCATACCGGACCCGGACGCCGCCAGCCCGGTCCCGGACGCCGCGAACTCGGATGCGGACGCTGTCGATGCCGTCCCGGACACCGCCGACGCCGTCCCGGACTCGGCCGAGCCGAAAGCCGAGACCGCCGATGAAGTGCAGGCCGAGGCCGACGACCCGAGCCCGGAAGCCGACAGCCCAGAAGCACAGGCCGGAGCCGACGACCCGAACCCGGAAGCCGACAGCCCGGGAGTGGACCCGGGAGCCGCCGTCGGTCCGACGTCGCCGGTACGCGGCCGGGCCGTGAGTAGGCAGGCCACCACCCCCACCGCAGCCGAGATAGCCGCGATGCCCGCCGGGTCCTCGGGAAGCCGCACCTACCGGGCCGGCGAGCTGGCGAAGTCGGTCACCCGGGCGGCCGCCGCCCCGACGCCGGTCACCCCGGCAGCCGCCGCCTCCGCGCCCAGCACCCCGGCGGCGTCCGCGGTCGCGGCGTCCCCGGCTGCGGCATCCCCGGCCGCGGCATCCCCGGCCGCGGCATCCCCGGCCGCGGCATCCCCGGCCGCGGCGTCCGCGCCGACTCCGGCGCCTCCGGGTAGCCCGGTGCCGCCGCTGCAACGGCGGCGTCCACAGACTCCGGCTCTCGACTCCCCGTGGTCGGCGTTCGCCAACGCCGTCAGGTCCCCGGCGGGCCCGCCGAGCGGGTCGGCCGCCGTGTCGCCGGCCGCTCCGGCGTCCGCACCGCCCATGGGGTCAGCCGCCGTGTCGCCGGCTGCCTCCGGACTGTCCGGGTCGCCCTCGGCCGAGCCGGTTCGCCAGCCCCGGGACCGGCCCGGGGCGGTGCACTTCACGGCTCCACCGGCAGCCAGCCTGTCGGCACCGGCAGCCACCCCCGACCAGTCGTCCCGGGACACCGGCGCACCCGCTGGTGGTACGCCGTCCTACACGGTGCCGCCGCAGCGCAGCGCCGCGCGGGGCCGCGCCGGCACCACCCGGGCCAGTGCCTCGGTGCCGGGGCTGTCTCCGGTACTGCCGAACGAGGCCGCCGCGGCCGCCGTGGTACCGGGAGTGGCGAAGGTCTACCGGAGTACCGAACCGGATCCGGCCGGCGCGTCGGCGCCGACACATCCCCCGGATCAGGCCGGCCCGCCCGAACCGGGACATCCGCCGGCATCACCGGCGTCCGAACCAGCCAAACCCAAACCGACCCCGGAGCCGGAGCCGGAGCCGGGACCGGTGCCCACGCCGTTCCCCGCACCGGAACCCCCGGCACCCAGTCCGGACCCCGAGCCGGTGCCACCGGCTCCGTCGCCGTTCCCGCCGGCCCCGCCCCGGCCCGCTCCGGTACCCCCAGGCCCGCATCCGGTACCCCCAGGCCCGCATCCGGTACCCCCGGGGCCCACGCCGTTCCCGCCTACTCCACCCGGTCCCACTCCCTACCCGCCGCACCCCGAACCTGTGCCCCCCGGCCCGGTGCCGTACCCGCCGACGTCGGCGGGGACCTCGGTCGCCTACCCGACAAGGCCGGTGTCGGGCGGACCGAGTGGCCGCCCGACAGATCCCCCGGCATCTTCCCCGCTGGTGGTTCCGGCGCCCGCCCTGCCGAGCTGGCCACCACCGACCAACCCGATGTCCTCGGCCAACCTGGCCAGCGGCGGTGCGCCGGGTTACTCGCTGCCCACCGCCGACCCCGGTCCGGCCGTCGCCGCCGAGCCGGCCGGTCGGACCCCGACCGGTGGCCGCGCCTCGGGAACCCGACCGGGCGCGCCGCACCCGCCGGGCGCCGGCCCGACCCCACCGCACCCGCCGGGCGCCGCTCCCGCCGCTTCGCACCGACCGGGCGTCAGCCCGACCGCTGCGGACAAGCCGGGGACCGGCCCGGCCGTGCCGGACTCCCCGGGCTACCAGGAGCAGCGGGCGGCGGGCACCGTTTACGGCGGCCCGGAGGGTCACGTCACCGTCTCGATGCCCACCAACCAGGTCGAGAACTCGGGCTCGCTGACCGGACACATCCTGGCCCAGGGTTGGACGGACACCCCCGCGCAGAGGACGGACACCGGCAAGGTGGTGCTGGTACTGCTGATCGGGCTCGGCATCCTGGTGGTGATCGGGCTGCTGGTGGTGCTCCTGGCCGGCGACGCGTTCAACAACCTCTTCGACGGCCTGCTGACCAGCTGACGGGGCCGTCGGCGGGTGCGGGGCGACCCGCGCGGGTGGTGAGCCTGCCCACTGGCGTGCGCGGCGAGGTGGCGGTGGCCGCTGCTCCCCGTACACTCGGGTGGATTGTTGACCTGGCGCGTGCCACGCGCCTCTGGGCGATCTTGCGGGCGAATCGGCAGCGACCTCCGTCGCGGCGGGCCATCGCGAAGATGCGCCCCGCTTGAGAGGTATCCTTGACGACCTTTGCTGATCCCAGCATGTTTCCATCCGTATTCGACGCGCAATCCGGTTCCGTTTCGGCAGGACCGTCCGCTTCTGCCGAGCAAGCCGCTCTGAATGTGCCGGCTGTCGCCGACCCGCGCACTGAATCCGCCGACGCGGTGACCGCCGACGATTCCCGCACCCCCAGCGACGTCTCGGCGAACGAGGTTGCCGGGCAGGACGCCCTCGCCGTCCCCGCTGACATCGCCGTGCCCGCTGACATCGCCGTGCCCGCTGACATCGCCGTGCCCGCTGACATCGCCGTCCCCGCTGACATCGCCGTGCCCGCTGACAGCGCCGGTGATGTCAACGAGCCCGTCGACTTCGCCGCGCTCGGGCTGCCTCGGCAACTCGTCCGGGCGCTGCTGCGGGAGGGCATCGACACTCCGTTCGAGATCCAGCGGGCCACCGTGCCGGACGCGCTCGCGGGGCGGGACGTACTCGGCCGGGGGCAGACCGGCTCCGGCAAGACGCTGGCGTTCGGACTGCCCGTACTGGCTCGGATGGCGGCCGGCCCGCGGGCCCGGGCACACCACCCGAGGGCGCTGATCCTGGTGCCGACCCGGGAACTCGCGATGCAGGTCAACGACGCACTGATGCCGCTCGGCCGGGCACTCGGGGTGTTCCTCAAGACCGCCGTCGGCGGTGTGCCGTACGACCGCCAGATCGACTCGCTGCGCCGTGGCGTGGAGATCGTGGTGGCCACGCCGGGACGGCTGACCGACCTGATCGAGCGGGGCGTCTGCCGGCTCGACGACATCGAGGTCACCGTGTTGGACGAGGCCGACCAGATGGCCGACATGGGATTCCTGCCGGACGTCACCGACCTGCTGGCCAAGACTCCGGCGGACGCGCAGCGACTGCTCTTCTCCGCCACTCTGGACAACGACGTCGACGCGCTCGTCAAGCGGTTCATGACCGACCCGGTCACCCACTCGACGGCACCGCCGACCGCCACCGTGTCGACGATGGACCACCACATGCTGCTGATCCCGCCGCACGACAAGTTCGCGGTGGCGGCCTCGATCGCGGCCCGGCAGGGGCGCACCATGATGTTCGCCCGGACCCAGATGGGCGTCGATCGGCTGGTCGAGCAGCTCGCCGCGGTCGGTGTCCGGGCCGGTGCGCTGCACGGCGGAAAGACCCAGCGGGTACGCACCCGCACCCTCGCCGAGTTCAAGGAGGGCCGGACGAACGTGCTGGTCGCCACCGACGTGGCGGCCCGGGGAATCCACGTCGACGGTGTCTCGCTGGTGGTGCACGTGGACCCGCCGAAGGATCCGAAGGACTACCTGCACCGAGCCGGGCGGACGGCCCGGGCCGGAGAGTCGGGTGCGGTCGCCACGCTGGTACTGCCGAAGCAGCGCCGGTCCACCCTGGCCATGTTGCAGAAGGCCGGTGTCGAGCCGGAGCAGACCCGGGTGCGCTCCGGCGACGCCGCGCTGGCCGAGGTGACGGGAGCCCGGGAGCCGAGTGGCGTGCCGGTGGTCGACGAGCCGCCGGCGTCGCGCCGAGGGTCGGGCACCCGCCCGGACCGTCCCCGCTCCGACCGCCGTTTCGGTGACCGTCCCCGGGCCGACCGCCGCTACGGAGACCGCCCGCAGGACGAGCGCCGGCACAGCGACGGTCCCCCGGGTGAGCGCCGCTACGGAGACCGTTTCCAGGGTGAGCGCCGGTACGGTGACCGGCCGCAGTCCGAGCGTCGCTACGGCGACCACCGGTTCGGCGACGGCGGCGGCACGTCCCAGGGTGGCCGGGCCGAGCGGGGCGGCGAGTGGCGCTCCGGCGGGCGGCAGGGCGGCTTCCGGCACGAGGGCCGCCCGCACACCGACCGGCCCGGCCGGGACCGGTCCCGGGACGAGCGTCCGCGCGACGAGCGGGCCGCCGGGGAGCGGTCGGACGACCGGTGGGGCCGCCGCGACCACCGGTTCGACGGCCGGCGCCCGACCCCGACTCGCTGACCGGTCCGCAGCACCGCCGACCGGTGCCGGCCCCGGTCCGGTTACCGGGCCGGCGGCGGTAGCCGGTCCGAGTGGCGCCGCCAGCCGGTCCGAGTGGCGCCGCCAGCGGCCGACAGGCCGACCTCGCGTCGTCGCCGGCCGTCGGCCGGATCGGCGCCGTCGCCGGCCGTCGGCCGGATTCGCGTGGTCGGGCATACCTGTCGGCTGGCGGCGGTAACGTCCATGGGCATGTCGAGCATGCCGAAGACGTTGTTCTGGAGCCGCACCGACGTGCCCGGTGCCGATCACGCGCTCATCACCGACCATCGCGGCCTCACCGCCCGGGGCACGGCGCTCGCCGTCGACCCGATCGCCTTCACCTGTCGCTACGAACTGCGTACCGACGAGCACTGGGCGACCGAAGGGCTGGAGGTGAGCTGCGAGGGAGCCGGGTGGCTACGTACGCTGCGGCTGGAGCGGGCCGCCGGCCGATGGCGGGCGAGCACGGCGGAGCAGGGGGACCTGGACGCGGCGCTGACCGCCGTCGGGCAGCCCGGTGCCGGGCTGCCCGGGATCGAGGAGCCGGAGCGGCTCGCCGAAGCGCTCGACGTCGACCTGGGCGCCGCGCCGCTGTTCAACACCCTTCCGGTACGTCGCCTCCGGCTGCGCGACGCCGCACCGGGCAGCTCGCACCGGATCGTCACGGTCTGGGTGCTGGTGCCCAGCCTCCAGGTGGTGCCGGCCGAGCAGACCTACACGGCGCTGGCGGACGGCAACGTCCGGTACGCCAGCGAGAGTTTCACCGCCGACCTGACCCTCGACGCCGACGGCTACGTGCTGCACTACCCCGGGCTGGCGCACCGACGCTGACCCGTGCCGGTCGGGCCGGCCCGTCGGCCCGGCCACTGCTCGGCAGCCCCTGTTGATCAGCAGCCCCTGCTGATCAGCCCGGCCACTGATCACCCCGGCCACTCACCGGTCGCCAGGAAACGTTCGACTGTGGACCGGTGCGGTGCCAGGTCGAGGCCCCGGCCGGCCACCCACTCGTCGGAGTAGTACGTGTCGGTGTAGCGTTCGCCGCCGTCACAGAGCAGTGTCACGACCGACCCGGTTCGGCCGGCGGCCCGCATCTCGGCGATCAGGCCGAACGCGCCCCAGAGGTTGGTGCCGGTCGATCCACCGACCCGCCGGCCCAGTACCGTCGACGCGACGCGCATGGCGGCCAGCGAGGCCGCATCCGGCACCCGCACCATCCGGTCGACGACGCTCGGCTGGAACGACGCCTCGACCCGTTGCCGTCCGATGCCCTCGATCCGGGATCCGGCGTCGGTGGTGGCGGACCAGTCGGCCGAGGTCCACGCGGGATAGAACGCGGAGTTCTCCGGGTCGACCACGCAGAGCCGGCTCGACAGCCGCCGGTAGCGGAGGTAGCGGCCGATCGTCGCGCTGGTGCCACCGGTGCCGGCGCCGACCACGATCCAGTCCGGTACGGGATGCCGTTCCAGGGCGAGCTGCGCGTAGATCGACTCCGCGATGTTGTTGTTGCCCCGCCAGTCGGTGGCGCGTTCGGCGTACGTGAACTGGTCCATGAAGTGCCCGCCCAGGTCCTCGGCGAGCCAGCGGGCCTCGACCACGACGGCGGCCGGATCGTCCACCAGATGGCACTTTCCGCCCTGGAACTCGATCAGCGCGATCTTCTCGGCCGAGGTGCTGGCCGGCATCACGGCGATGAACTGGACCCCGAGCATGCGGGCGAAGTAGGCCTCGGAGACGGCGGTCGATCCCGACGACGCCTCCACAATGGTGGTGTGCGGTCCGATCCAGCCGTTGCAGAGCCCGTAGAGGAAGAGTGACCGGGCCAGCCGGTGCTTCAACGACCCGGTAGGGTGCACCGACTCGTCCTTGAGGTAGAGGTCGATCCCCCACTGGCGGGGCAGCGGAAAGCAGAGCAGGTGGGTGTCGGCGGATCGGTTCGCGTCCGCCTCCACCGCCGCGATCGCCTCGGTGACCCAGGCGCGTTCGGCGTCGTCGCACCGGTCGAGCTGTTCCATGACCAGGAACGTAGCAAGCTGCTCCGGTGACCGGCCGAACCCGTCCCGGCGCTGGTCCGGCACCGGCAGGGGTCAGGACGGGCCGAGCGGCTGGGGGCGATCCTCCCATTTGGTCGAGAGTGCGACGGCCGTCCGGGTCGAGGCGACTCCGGCGGTCCGGTTCAGCCGCAGGATGAGCTGCTCCAACTCGGCAATTGTGCCAACTCGCGCCTTGAGCAGGAACGATTCCACCCCGGCCATGAAGTAACAGGATTCGATTTCCGGCATGCCCCGGATCGCTTCGAGTACGTCGTCGGTGTCCCCTCCGGAGTCCTGCACGATGCCGATCAGCGCCGTCACGCCGAGCCCGACCGCCTCCGGCTCGACGTCGGCCCGATAGCCCCGGATGACGCCGCCGGCCTCCAGTTTGCCCACCCGCTCGTGCACGGCCGGCGCGGAGAGGCCGACCTGACGGGCCAGTTCGGCGTACGAGAGTCGGGCGTTGCCGCGCAGCAGTTCGACGAGGCTCAGGTCGATCGCGTCCACGTTCTGAGACCCTAGTCCGGGTCGGTCGACGGGCCGTCCGCGGTGGCCAGCATTGTTGCTGACATAGCGGTTAAATGCCGTGAATCAGCCCGGCTAACCTCACAGACAGTACGTTTTCGCGTTTGCCGGACACGGCACTCCGGCGGTGTTGTAATTGCCGTACGTCCCTTAAACGAAGGCTCTGGCAAGCATGTGTTCTGGGGGCGGTCCTACCAGTCCGGGGGCTTCGTAGACGCGAGGAGGGGGCTGTGGACACTGGAGATCGTCTGCTGACGCCGGGCGAGGTGGCAGCGCTCTTCCGCGTCGATCCGAAGACCGTGACACGCTGGGCCGCGGCCGGGCGGATCGGCAGCATCCGAACACCGGGCGGACACCGCCGCTTCCGCGAGTCGGAGGTACGCGCGCTGCTCGAAGGCGAGGGGATGCTCGACGAGGTGGACGAGGACATCGCCAACCGGCCGCGCAACGCCGGGCCCGCCACCCCGAGTGGCCCCGGCCCGGCCGGGGCCGGAAACGTCGGCCTGCACTGAACCACCGCAACCAGGACAGCGGCTGAGCCGGGGTTCGGCGCCGGGGCGGTCAGCCCCGGTCGGCCCCCAGCTCGCCGGACCAGCGCCGGAACAGCGAGTGTGGCACGTCGAGCGCGTCGAGCACCTTTCCGGCCACGAAGTCGACGAGCTGCCGCGCGGAGGCGGCGGCTCCGGCACCGTAGAAGCCGGGGCTCGCCGGCAGCACCACCGCTCCGGCATCGTGCAGGGTGAGCAGATGCTCCAGGTGGCTGCGGGTGACCGGGGTCTCCCGGGGCACCACCACCACCGGCCGGTGCTCCTTGAGGTTCACTTCGGCAGCCCGTTGCAGCAGGTCCTTGGAGAGGCCGATGGCGATGCCGGCGCACGCCGCCGTACTCGCCGGCACCACCACCATGCCCCGGGTCGGGTACGACCCGCTGCTCGGCCCGGCCGCGAGGTCCCCGGCCGGCCAGTACGCCACGTCTGCGCCGGTCAGGTCCCGCCCGAGCCAGGCGGCAAGGTCGTCCTTCCAGTGCGCGTCCCGGAACGGACGGCCGGTCTCGTCCAGGATCGTCAACCGGGCAGCCCGGGAGACGACCAGATCCACCGGCTCGCCCGCGTCGAGCAGCCCGCCGAGCACGGCGGCCGGATACGGCGTACCCGATGCCCCGGAGACGCCGACCACCCACGGCCTTCTCATGCCCACCAGCCTGCCGCAAGCCTCGGCGCCGGCCCCGACCGCCCCCGGCGCGACCTGCGGGGAGTGGTCAGCGGGTATCCGGATCATCACGTTCTGCAAAATAGGACGTACGCGACGGTGATCACAGACGAGCCCGAAACTGCAATGCTGCTCACGTCTGCCCACGGGTTGCCGACGAAGGGGGCCGGGCATGTACGGGATCAGCTCGTGGGCGACCGAGCTGAGGTGTCCCATTCCGGCACGCCTCTGCCCGCACGCCGACGCGGTGCAGGACTGGCTGGTGGACTGGGCGGACCGGATCATCGGCCCGCTCGACGCGGCGGGTCGGGAGCGGCTCGCCCGGGGCGGGGTGGCCCGGTACGCCGGTCGGCTCTACCCCGATGCCAGCGAGTCCGACCTGCGGGTCCTCGCCGCTCTCTTCACCTGGTTCTTCCTGCTCGACGACGCCTGCGACGCAGCCCGGCGCCCCCGACCGACCGAGGTGGCCGCGCTCTGCGACGGAGTGCTGCGCCTGCTCCGGTCCACCCCGCCGTCAGCCAACTCACCCTCGGCAGGCGCACCCCCGCCCGGTTCGCCACACCCGGGGCCGACCCGCCGGGCGACCGCACACCCTGGGCCGACCGGCCGGACGACGACCGCACACCCCGGGCCGACCGGCCGGATCACCGCACACCCCGGGCCGATCGGCCGAGCCGCCGGGCACCCCGGGGCGGCGCAGGTCCGGCCCGCACACCACCCGTTGGCGGCCGCCGGCGGCCGGTCGGCCAACCAACCGGCGCCCCGACTCACCGTCCCGCCGCAGAGCCGGGCAACCAACCAGCCGACGCCGAGGTCGGAGGCGTTCGACGGGCCGCTGCGGCGGATGCTCGCCGACGCCTGGCGTGTCCCGTACGAGCGGATGTCGGCGGCCTGGCGGGAGCGCTTCGTCGACGCGGTGGCACACCACCTGGCCGGCGTGGTCACCGAGGCCACCAACAAGGCGAGTGGGCGGCTGCCCGGGGTCGCCGAGTACATCACGTTGCGCCGGGCGACCTCCGCCGCGTACGTCTCGTACGCCCTCATCGAGTTCGCCACCGGCCGCCCGGTGCCGGACGCGATCTACCACCACCCGGCGGTACGCGAGGTCGCCGACACCGCCAACGACCTGCTCAGCTGGTTCAACGACCTGCTCTCCCTGGAGCGGGACGCGGCCACCTCCGGCGGGCACAACCTGGTGCTCGCACTCGCCCGGGAACAGCGGATCCCGGTCGAGGCGGCGATCGAGGCGGTGGTCCGGCGCTGGCAGCACAGCATGCGGCGCTTCCTCGAACTGCGCGACGCCGTACCGTCGTTCGGGCCGGCACTGGACGGGCCGCTGCGGCAGTACCTGGACGGGCTCGGCAACTCGGTACGCGGCACCATCGACTGGTCCATGGAGAGCGCCCGCTACCGGGACGCCCTGAGCGCCACCCGCCCGACCGGACCACTCGTCGAGGCCGACCGACAGCGCCACCCGGACTGACAGAGCTCCGCTTGCCGCGAGCGGCTACATCACGCTGCTCTGCTTTGGGATAGGTCCGGGCCGGGTGGAGAGCCCACTTGTCATGCGCGGTTGTGGTACCGGCCCGCCCCGCCGGCCGCGCCCGATCGTGGCCCCGACCTTCGCACTGGCTGGCCGATCGGCCGAGCCCGGGCCGACGGGGACTCACGGATCACGCGCAGCCCGGCAAGCTGGACGAACACATCACGCTTGTCGACCGCCTCGCCGCACCCGTCGAGCACGTAACCGGACAGCCAGACCCAACCGTGGTACGTCGGCTTCGGATCCACCGACGCCACCCGAAGCACCAACGCCCGGGACCCGGAGAACTGCACCGACGCCCGGCCGTCGATCCGCAACACATCCCCCGGCTGAGGACTACCGGGCATGCCGGGCCAGCACGTCCACCCGGGCCAGCAACTCCATACACAACCTGTGCGGCGGCACCGACTCCCAATGACAACACAACGGATCATGTCCACGTACCCACACCCACAGGTAGCCGCCGTCGAATCGAGTGACGCCCTTGTCCACCTGCACGATCCGAATATCGACATACCCCACAACGTCCGCACCCTGGTAGTAGTGAGACCACTCACCAGGCTCAAACCGGACCCGGGTATCCACCGGCAGATCCGGAATCTCCGACGGTGGAATGTGCGGCGGCCGGCTCACCGGTTCGGCCCCGACACCCGCAACCACCGCCGACCATCCCGGCGGTAATCCCGAACCCGGCCCCGGCAGAACCAGCGGGGGGTCCAGCGTCGTACGGTCGTCAACATGTCGTGACCTCCAGGTGCGCCACGACACCCCGGAACACCAATTCACGGAGCGCCGCTCAGCGGTGTGGATGACTGGTGCCGGCCCGGGGCGTCCGGGGGACGGGGGCTCCGGACCGGCCGGGACGCGGGCGGTAGGCCGACGCCGGCGGTCACCGCGCCAAGCTGGGGATGCCGCTCGTTATCCCGTGTGGGTACCGTCGCAGGTACCGAGCGCAACCGCGAGCAGTGAGCAGTGGTCCCCTGTGGGCCATACAGCAGCCCACACCACTCGGGGAGGGTCTGTGGAAGACTTCGGCCAGATGCTTCGTCGCCTCCGGCGGGAACGCGGTATGTCCCTGCGCCGGTTCGCCGAGGTCGCGGGAATTGACTTCGGTTACGTCGGGCAGATCGAGCGGGGCGAACGCCGCTGCTCGCCGGAGTGGGCCGAGATCTGCGACCAGACGGTCGGCGCCGGCGGCGCCCTGGTGGCGGCACACCGGACGGAGAGCGCGACGAGAACGGGGGCCGAGGTGCGGCGGCGGACGGTTCTGATGGGGCTGGCGCTCGGCGCGTCGACCCCGACGGTTGCGGTAGAGGCCATCCGGCACGGGCTCGACAGCAGCATCGGTGCCGGTCCAGACGAGTGGAACATGATCGCCACCGACTACGCCCGAGACTTTTACACCACCCCGCCGGCTCGGCTGGTCGAGCAACTCGGACTGGACCTGACCGTGTTGCAGCACATGCTCGCGGCTGAGCCCGCCAACCGCGATTTACTCCGGGCCGCCGGACAGCTCGCCGTCATCATGGCGATGGCGCTCGCCTCTACCGGCCAGGTTGACCTGGCTCGCCGGTGGTGGCGTACTGCCCGACGGCAGGCCGACCAGTCCGGTGACCTTGATACCCGGCTCTGGGCCCGAGACTGGGAGACCGTCAACGGCACCTACGAGCGCCGGCCCATCCGACAGATCCTCGCTCTGGCCGACGAGGCGGTGACGTTGGCGAACGGCCGCCCTTGCCGGGGTACCGCCGGGGTGTTGTCCGGCCGGGCTCAGGCGCTCGCCGTCGCCGGCCGGGCCGACGAAGCGACGGCCGCGCTCCAGACGCTCAGCGATGTCACCGACCGACTCCCGGCTGCCGTCGTCGCCGACGCCGATTCGATGTTCGGCTGGCCGGAGGTCCGGCTGCGCTACACCCAGTCGTACGTGCATACCCACGTCGGGGACACAGCGTCGGCAATGGCCGCCCAGGATCGGGCGCTGGAGCTGTACCCGGTCGACCTGGCGCGCGAGCGGGCCCAGTTGCAGATGCACCGGGCGTCGTGCCTGATCCAGGCCGGGCACGTCGCCGACGGGCTTCGGTACGCTGCCGACGTCTTGGACGAGCTGCCCGTCGACCAGCACAACGCGCTGTTGTACGAGGTTGCCCGGCAGGTTGTCGCGACGGTCCCGGACGCGGATCGGCGCCGGGTCGAGGCCGAGGACCTGCGGGACCGGCTGGTGGCCCTGCCGGCTCGGTAGGCTGCCGGCCATGCCCGCCCTGGTGTACGAACTGCTCGACGCCGACCAGGCCCGTCCGCTCTCGCTGGAGCTGGAGCGCCTGTACGCCGAGGTGTACGCGGAGCCGCCGTACGAGGAGGGTCCGGAGCACACGGCCCAGTTCCGGCGTTGGTTCCGCGACCACTGCCGGCAATCCGGATTCAGTCTGGCCCGGGCCATGGACGGGGAGCAGCTCGTTGGCGTGGCGTACGGGCACACGATGCCGGCCGGCGGGTGGATGGAGCCGCGAGTCGACGACCCTCCGGGGCACCTGCTCGACGTGCCGAAGTTGACGATCCCGGAGTGGATGGTCCGACGACCGTACCGAGGCCGAGGCGTCGGACGGCGGTTGCTGGCGATGCTGCTCGCCGACCGGCCGGAGCCGTGCGCCATCCTGGCCAGCAACCCGGCGGCCCCGGCCCGCCAGCTCTATGACCGGATGGGCTGGCAGCAGTACGGCACCATCCGGCCGAAGCTGATTCCGCCGATGGATGTGCTCGTACTTCCGCTGACAGGGAAGCTTTCCTAGGCGGTGAGGTGCGGCCGCCCGACCCACCAGAGCCAGTCCAGCCCGACGAGTTCGCCGTACCAGACGACGGACCCTCTCCGCCTCGCGCTCGCCAGTGCGAAGATGACCGAAGCTGACCTAGCGTCCGCTGTCGGTGTCGACGAGAAGACCGTGTCCCGATGGGTGGCAAACGCCAGTCGGACGCCGCATCCGCGTCACCGGTACGCGGTGGCCGCCGCACTGGAGGTCGACGTGGAAAACCTGTGGCCCGTGGCCGTACGGACCGCCGTGAAGACCGGCTACGACCGAGAGATCGTCAGCGCGTACCCGAACCGGTCGCTGGTGCCCCGATCGCTGTGGCGGGACCTGATTGGCGACGCCAAGGACGAGCTGCTCTTCGCTGGATACACGAACTACTTCCTGTGGCTGGACTTGCCCGGCCTGCGCGGCGTGCTGCGCAAGCGCGCCGACGCCGGGGTGCAGGTGCGCTTCCTGGTGGGCGACCCGGACAGCCCGGTCACGGCCGAGCGCGAGCGGATCGAGGGAGTACCGCTGACCGTCTCGACCCGGATCCGGGTGACGCTGGACGAGTTCGGGAAGCTCCGCGACAGCGCGCCATCGGTGGCGGGCCGCTACTCGGACCGGCACATCGCGCTGTCCGTGTTTCGGTTCGACGCGGACATGCTGGTGTGCACGCACCTGGCCGACCAGATGGGCCACGACTCCCCGACGATGCATTTACGTCGCCGGCAGGACGGCGGGTTGTTCGACCGTTACGCCGCCCACGTCGAGCATTTGTGGGCGGCAGGCCGCCCAGTCCAGTGACCCGATGCCCGACTCTGGGCCCGAGAGCAGGAACCTAAGTCTCAGGCCGCGAGGTGCAGCCGGACCACCAGGTCGAGCAGGGCGAAGACGAACAGGGCGATCCCGACGAACCCGTTGGCGGTGAAGAACGCCCGGTTGACCCGGGACAGGTCGGTCGGGGTGACCACCACGTGCTGGTAGCCGAAGGCGAGCGCGGTGAGCAGCAGCCCGACCCACCAGAGCCAGCCCAGCCCGACGAGTTCGCCGTACCAGAAGAAGAGGCCGAAGGTCACGACGTGCGCGACGGTCGACGCGTGCAGGGCGAACCGGCGGCCGTAGCGTGCGGGGACGCTGCGTACCCCGATCTGACGGTCGACCTCGGTGTCCTGACAGGCGTAGATCAGGTCGAAGCCGCCGATCCAGAGGCCGACCGCCGCGCCGAGCAGCCAGGCCGGGCCGGACCCGGCGAAGGTGCCGGTGACCGCGAGCCAGGCGCCGACCGGGCCGACCGCCTGGGCCAGGGCCAGGATCGCGTGCGGCCAGTCGGTGAACCGCTTGCCGTATGGGTAGACCACCAGCGGGATCGCGGCGAGCGGGGCGAGGGCGAGGCAGAGCGGGTTGAGCGCCGCCGCAGCGGCGAGGAAGACCAGCAGCGCGACGACCGCGCCGGTCCAGGCGGTCCGGACGCTCACCGCCCCGGTCACCAGTTCCCGCCCGGCGGTACGCGGATTGCGCGCGTCGATCTGCCGATCGATGATCCGGTTCGCCGCCATGGCGAAGGTCCGCGCCCCGACCATGGCGACGGTGATCAGCAGCAGGTCGAGCCAGCGCACCTGGCCGCCGTGCCGCTGCATCGCGGTCAGCGCGGAGAGGTAGGCGAACGGCAGCGCGAAGACCGAGTGCTCGATCGCCACCAGCCGGAGGAAGGACTTGACCCGCCCCGGCGACCCCGCCACGGCGGTCACCCGAGCCGCCTTCCGTTCGCGACTGCGGGGCTCGCAAGCTCACTCCTCGCGCTCACGAGATGCCGTACTCCTTCCAGCGCTTGTCCACCAACGAGCGGATCTCCGGCGACATGGTCATCTCCTCCGGCCAGCCCCGGGTGTAGCCCTCGGTCGGCAGCTTGCGGGTGGCGTCCACCCCGGCCTTGCCGCCCCAGAACTGCTGGTACGACGAGTGGTCGAGGTGGTCCACCGGCCCCTCGGTGAGCAGCAGGTCACGGGCGTAGTCGACGTTGCCGAAGGCCCGCCAGGCCACCTCGGCGTAGTCGTGCACGTCGCAGTCCTCGTCGACGATCACGATCAACTTGCTCAGCGACATCAGGTGGGCTCCCCAGATGGCGTTCATCACCTTCTGGGCGTGCTTCGGATAGCGCTTCCGGATCGAGATGATCGCGCAGTTGTGGAAGACCCCGGCGGCTGGCAGGTCGTAGTCCACGATGTCCGGGATCAGCAGCTTCAGCAACGGCTGGAAGATCCGTTCGGTGGCCTTGCCGAGCCCGTAGTCCTCCTGCGGCGGCTTGGAGGTGATGATCGAGTGGTAGACCGGCTCCCGCTGGGTGGTCATCGCCTCGACGTGCAGCACCGGGAACGGCTCGACCGGGGTGTAGTAGCCGGTGTGGTCGCCGAACGGCCCCTCCGGCAGCCGCTCACCGGGCTCGATGTAGCCCTCCAGCACGATCTGGGCATGCGCGGGCACCTGGAGCGGCACGGTCAGGCAGTCGACCATCTCGACCCGCTCGCCCCGCAGGAAGCCGGCGAAGAGGTACTCGTCGATGTCGCCGGGGAGTGGGGCCGAGGCGGCGTAGCTGACCACCGGGTCGCAACCGATGGCGATCGCCGCCGGCAGCCGCTGACCGAGGCGTTCCGCGACGGCGTGGTGCGCGGTCGAGTCCTTGTGAATCTGCCAGTGCATGCCGAGGGTGTTGTGCGAGTGCTGCTGCAACCGGTAGAGCCCGAGGTTGCGCTTGCCGGTCTCCGGGTGCTTGGTGTGGGTCAACCCGTAGTTGTGGAAGATCCCGCCGTCGCCGGGCCAGACCTGGAGCCCGGGCAGCCGGTTCAGGTCGACGTCGCCGCCCCGGTAGACCACCTGCTGGCAGGGGGCGGTCCTGACCTTCTTCGGCGGTACGGACTTGAGCTGCATCACCTTGCCCAGGCCCTCGCGGATGCCGGACCAGCCGACCGGCAGCTCCGGCTTGACCAGCGCGCCGATCCGCTCGCCGATCTCGTCGAGCCGGTCGACGCCGAGCGCCATCGCCATCCGCCGCTCGGTGCCGAAGAGGTTGATCGCGACCGGCATCTCACCCCGGGTGGGGCGCTCGAAGAGCAGGGCAGGTCCGTTCGCCCGGACGGTACGGGTCACCACCTCGCTGATCTCCAGCGTCGGGTCGACCGGCACCGGGACCCGGCGCAACTCGCCGGCGCCCTCCAGCACGGTGAGGAACTCCCGGAGGTCGGTGTACGGGAAGCCACGAGCCGCCATGGCCGCTAGTCTGTCGCACCGCCGGTCAGGGCGGCACGGCCGGGTCCCCTCGCGGTGACCGGGCTCCCCGTCGACGGCCCTGGTGGCCGCGCCCAGACGGTCACCGCCCGAGCAGGCCGACGCCGAGCAGCAGGGTGCCGACCGTCAGGCTCAGCCCACCGGCTCCGACCAGCCAGATCAGCTTGTTGGGCCTGGTGTCCGAGGGGCGTACGACGGAGAGGAAGAAGCCGAGCGGCATCAGGATCGGCGCGGCGACCAGCAGGACCCGGATGAGCGTCAGCATGCCGTCGCCGTAGTCGGCCCGGTCCAGGTAGAGGAGCGCGACGAGCGCGAACAGCACGAGTACGCCCGCGTGGGCGTGCCCGGCGGTCCAGAGCGCCCGCCGGACGGGGTTGTCCAGATAGCCGGGTATCCGGCGGACCAGGTGCATGAGCAGCGACAACCCGCCGAAGGCGATGGTCGAAACGGTGATCAGCAGGATGGCGGCGGTGTTCTGGGTGGCGGACGACATCACACTTCTCCCCGTCGGCGCGACGAAACCGAACTTTACATCGTCTAGATTTCCATCCAGCAGCTATCTTGTCAACAGCAAGACTCTGTGAGGCCGGCCGGAAGGGTGCGGGATCGGTCTACCGCTGATCGAACCGGCGTCGGGTCTCCTCGTCGGCTGGCAGGAACGTCTCCAGATGCAGCCCTTCCAGGGCGACGTCGGTGGCGGTGCTGAGCGTGGCGGAGGTGCTGAAGAACCGGAGCGGGAAGCCGTCCACCTCGATCTCAAGGGTGATCACCGGTCCCGTGCGGAGGGGGACGGCATCGGGCTTGTCGAGGTACCCGGCGATCTCTGCGGCCAGCTCGCGGTGCCGCTGGTCATGGGTGCGGTCGGCACGGTGGCGCACCTGCTGCAGCAGATGACCGCCCCACTCCGCGCGATTGCCGATCCGACCGGCCAGCCCATCCGGGTGCAGACAGACCCGGACCACGTTGATCGGCGGCTCCAGCAGCTCCGGCGCGCAACCGGCCAGCAGCTGATCGACGGCAGCATTGGCGTCGACGATGTCCCAGTACTCGTCCAGCAGCAACGCGGGGTACGGCAGGTGGGCGTCGAGGAGTCGGCGCAGGCCGTCCATCACCACCGCGATCGACGAGTCGTCCAATTGACGATCCTGATAGCGCGGTGCGTAGCCGGCGGCCAGCAGGAGCCGGTTGCGATCCCGCAGCGGCACGTCGAGGTTGTCGGAGAGGCGCATGAGCATCTCCGGTGTCGGGCGCGCCCTGCCGGTCTCCACCCGGCTGAGGTGTCGGGTGGAGACCCTCGACCGGTTGGACAGCTCCTGCTGGCTGAACCGGCGCCGTTCACGCCAGGTCCGCAGCAGCGCGCCGACCGGCGGGACCTCGAATGCAACGCTCATGTCCGTGAGCTTAGGAGGCCGGGTGCGGGAGGCCATGACCTGCGAGGTCATGGATTGGATGCGCGGCCCCGGCCAGAATTCTGGACGTCAGCCGATCGAGACGAACGGGAGAAATGAGCATGAACGGCATCGTCCAGCAGTACCTGGCCACCTGGAACGCGACCGGTGACGAGCGGGCGAGGCTGCTCTCCGAACATTGGTCGCCCCGGGCGACCTACACCGACCCGATGGCCGAGGTCGCTGGCCACGAGGGGATCGACGCGGTCGTCGACGGCGTCCAGGCGCAGTTTCCGGGGCTCGTGTTCACCCAGGTCGGTGAGGCCGACGCCCACCATCGCCAGGTGCGATTCCGCTGGGGCCTGGGTCCGGAGGGAGCCGAGCCGCTGGTGATCGGATTCGACGTCCTGGTGCTGGACGAGTCGGGCCGGATCCAGGACGTGCGCGGTTTCCTGGACAGGGTGCCGGCATGACGGCGCCGCGCGGGTACGTGATCGGTTACCTGGAGAACGTCGAGGTCGGCCCGGAGATCGTGGAATACATCGAGCGGATCGAGGCCACGATGGCGCCGTACGGTGGTCGCTATCTCGTGCACGGCGGGCAGCTCGTCGGGCATGAGGGAACCTGGAACGGCGACGTCGTGCTGCTGGAGTTCCCCGATCTGGCGAGCGCGCAGGAGTGGTACGGGTCGCCGGACTACCAGGCGATCCTGCCGCTCCGCACCGCGCACGCGACCTCGATGGTCGCACTGGTCGAGGGGGTGCCCGAAGGCCATCGCGCGGTCCACAAGGTCCGGCAGCTCCTCCCGGACCAGCATGCCCCCACCAGGCAGGCGAGCTGAGCGCGGACCGGCCACCCGCCGGTGGGCCACGGCCTCTGGTGGGCGTCGCCGGACGTCCCGACTGCGGTTCCAACTGGTCGGGATGTCCGGCGACGTCGCCGGGCAGCATCGTCGCACCGCTGGCGGGCTGATCGAGCGCGGGCACGACCTGAAGACACTCCCGGCGGTGCCCCGGACGGTCGTCGCGTCCCACCGGTCAGGCACAGGGCCGACGGGAGTCAGGCCCGCTCGGTGGCGAGCCGGACGCTGAAGCCGAGCATCGCGACCCCGGTGCCGGCGTCCATCGCCCGGCGCACCCGGCGTCGGGACAGCACCCGGCGTGCCCGGTGCAGCAGCCCGACCAGGGTCAGCAGGTAGAGCAGCGAGAGCACCGCGTGACTCAGCGCGAAGAGCAGCAGTACGCCCAGCGGGGCGCGCTCCCCGACGAACTGCGGAAGTACCGCGAGATAGAAGGCCAGCACCTTGGGGTTGGTGATGTTGGACAGGAAGCCCTGTCGCCAGCCGGCGAGGGCCTGCCCGGGCGGGGCGGGCTGGTTCCCGCCGATCGGGGCGTACCGGCCGCGCCAGGCCGAGCGCAGCGCCTGGAGCCCGAGGAAGGCGAGGTAGCCGACGCCCACCCACTTGATCGTCTGGAACAGCGGCTGGGAGCCTACGATCACCGCCCCCAGCCCGGCCGCGGCCGCACTGCCCTGTACGGCGTTGGAGCAGGCGACGCCGACTGCGCTCCACCAGCCCCGCCCGCGACCGGCGGCGAGCGTGTTCCGGGTGACCACCGCGAAGTCCGGGCCGGGGACCACGATCAGCACCACCGCGAAGAGCAGGAAGGTGCCATAGGTCGTCCAGGACATGGCCCCGAGCCTACGACCGGCCGCCCCGACGGCACGTTTCGGGCAGATCCGGCCACCACTCGTCGGTGCCGCCGGTGGCCCTGGTCCGAGCCGCGCCGCGCCGCTCGGGTCGGGTCGGGTCGGGTCGGGCGAGCTTCTCGGAGAGGTCACCCGAAATTCCTCGGAAAAAGTCAGGCAGAGCTGTCGGATCCGTCGTCGCCCGTTCGAGGCAGAGGTAGCGGCCGGTCCGGGCGACGCACCGGCCCAGTGGAACCGAGGAGGACGACGATGAACCAGTACGGCACGACGACCCAGGACACCGGATCCGGGCCGGCCGCCCCGTCGGCCGGGCAGCCGTGCGACCCGGCGACCGGTGTCACGAGGGCCCTGTTGGCGTACGGCGTGCTCGCCGGGCCGAGCTACGTCCTGGTGTCACTGGCCCAGGCCTTCACCCGGGACGGATTCGACCCGACCCGGCACGCCTGGAGCCTGCTGGCCAACGGCGGGCTCGGCTGGATCCAGATCACCAACCTGGTGCTGACCGGGCTGATGACCTGCGCACTCGCGGTCGGACTGCGCCGAAGCCTCACCCGGGGCACCGGAGCCGGCTGGGCGGCCCGCCTGATCGGGGCGTACGGGATCAGCCTGGTCGCGGCCGGCGCGTTCCGGGCGGACCCGGCCCTGGGTTTCCCGATCGGCACCCCGGAGACCGGCACGGCGGTAACGTGGCACGGCACCCTGCACCTCGTGGCCGGCGGCATCGGTTTTGGCTGCCTGATCGCGGCCTGCCTGCTGCTCGGCCGGCGGTTCTCGACCGAGGGGCGGCGGGGCTGGGCGGCCTTCTCCCGGCTGACCGGCGTGCTGTTCCTCGCCGGCTTCCTGGCGATGGCCGCCGGAGCCGGAGCCGTCTGGTCCAACCTCGCCTTCACCTGCGCGATCGTGCTGGCCTGGGCCTGGGTCTCGGCCCTGGCCGTCCACCTGTACCGCCGGGCCACGCCCGCCCGGGCCGGCTGACCCGCCCGGGCCGGCTGACCCGACCGGGCCGGCTGACCCGACCGGGGCGGCCCGGCGACCGGCAGCACGGCATACGACGTACCCGCCAGACAACGAACCGAAGGAGACCGGAAGATGCGATACCTGACACTGTTGCGAGCCACCCGGACCATTGCCCCGCCGCCACCGGAGCTGATGGAGGCGATCATGCAGCTCGGTGAGGAGGCGACCGCGGCCGGCGCCCTGCTCGACCAGGGCGGACTGGCGCCGAGCGCGGAGGGCGCCCGGATGCAGGTCGCCGCCGGCAAACTCAGTGTGACCGACGGGCCGTTCGCCGAGGCCAAGGAGATGATCAGCTACGCGGTCTACGAGGTGCGCTCGAAGGAGGAGGCCGTCGAGTGGGTCTCCCGGTTCCTGAAGCTGCACCGCGACATGTGGCCGGGCTGGGAGGGCGAGAGTGAGGTTCTCCGGGTCTTCGGCCCCGAGGACTTCGCGCCGCCCGCCTGAGCCCACGCACTCCCGCTCCCGACAACCCGATCTGCGTGCTTGGATCGGGAGTCATGGGGGTGGCAGGGCGAAAGCGGCAGGCCAGCCGGGAGGCTGTCGAGGCGGTCTGGCGGATCGAGTCCGCCCGGATCGTCGCCGGGCTCGCCCGGCTGGTCCAGGACATCGGGCTCGCCGAGGAACTCGCCCAGGACGCGCTGGTCGTCGCACTGGAACAGTGGCCCCGGGAGGGGGTCCCGGCGAACCCTGGTGGCTGGCTGATGTCGACCGCCAAGCATCGGGCGGTCGACCTGCTCCGGCGGCGCACGACGTACCAGCGGAAACTCCAGGAGCTGGGGCGGGAGGTGGAGAGCCGACCGGACCCGACCGAGGCCGAGCTGGCCGCCGCACTGGACTCGGAGCGGATCGACGACGACCTGCTGCGGTTGATCTTCACGGCCTGCCATCCGGTGCTGCCGACCGAGGGGCGGGTGGCGCTGACGCTGCGGCTGCTGGGCGGGCTGCGTACCGACGAGATCGCCCGGGCGTTCCTGGTGTCGGAGCCGACGGTCGGGCAGCGGATCACCCGGGCGAAACGTACCCTCGCCGCGAAACGCGTACCGTTCGAGTTGCCGCCCCGGGCCGAGTTGGCGGACCGGCTCGGCTCGGTGCTGGAGGTGGTCTACCTCGTTTTCAACGAGGGTTACTCGGCGACCGCCGGCAACGACTGGACCCGGCCGGCGCTCTGCGCCGAGGCGCTACGGCTCGGCCGGATCCTGGCCGGGCTGATGCCGGAGCAGGCCGAGGTGCACGGCCTGGTGGCGCTGTTGGAGTTGCAGGCGTCCCGGATCCCGGCCCGGACCGGGCCGGACGGCGAGCCGGTGCTCCTGCCCGACCAGGACCGCCGACGGTGGGACCGGCTCCTGGTCCGGCGCGGGCTGGCCGCCCTGGACCGGGCCGAGTCGCTGGGCATCGGCCCGTACACCCTGCAGGCGGCGATCGCGGCCTGCCACGCGCGGGCCCGGACCGCCGCCGAGACCGACTGGGTACGCATCGCCGCGCTCTACCGGGTGCTGGTGCACGTCTCGCCGTCACCGATCATCGAGCTGAACCGGGCGGTCGCGGTCGGGAACGCCACCGGCCCGGCGGACGGTCTGGCCATCGTCGACACGCTGCTCGCCGAACCCGTCCTTGCGGCCTATCCGCAGCTACCCGCCGTCCGGGGTGACCTGCTGGCCCGGCTGGGCCGGCAGGAGGAGGCGCGGCGCGAGTTCGCCAGGGCGGCCGAGCTGACCCGGAACGCCCAGGAACGGGCACTCTTCCTCCACCGTGCCGCCGCCCCCGACGCGGACGCGGCGCCCGGCCCGGTGGAGTGAGGGGTGGGTGGGGCGCGGCGGGTTAGGCCGGGGCCGCCCCGGTCGGCAGGGTGAGCTGCCAGGAGACGCCGAAGCGGTCGTTGACCCAGCCGAACTTGGCGCTGAAGCCGTACGAGCCGAGCGGCATCAGCTCCTGGCCGCCCTCGACGAGCGCACCGTAGAGGTGGTCGATCTCCTTCTCCGACTCGCAGGTCACGTAGAGCGAGACCGCCGGGGTGAAGCCGAACCCGTGCGTGACGCTGCTGTCGATGCACATGTACTGCTGGCCGCCGAGCCGGAAGGTGGCGTGCCGGACGGACCCCTCGGCGCCGTCCTCGCCGGAGCCGTACCTGTCGACGGCGAGGACCTCGCCGTCGTCGAAGAGCGACGTGTAGAAGGTCATCGCCTTCTCGGCGTTGCCGTCCTGGAACATCAGGAACGTGGTGACCTTCTGGGGCGCGATCGCAGACACTTCGCGGATCTCCTTCCCGGTACGGGTGGCAGGTGGGTACGCGCGATCGACCGCACGTACTACCCCTATCTTTCAGGTCTCGCTTATATAAGTCAAGCCTGAAGATGCCCCAGCGGCGACGACGGATCAGTCGAGGCCTCCGTACGAGTGCAGGCCCTCGAAGAAGATGTTCACGCCGTACAGGTTCATCTGCATGGTCAGGAAGCCGAGCACGGCGATCCAGGTCGCCACCGGACGCTTCACGCTCGGCGTCGCCCGGGCGTGCAGGTAGCCGGCGTAGACCACCCAGGAGATGAAGGCCCAGATCTCCTTCGGGTCCCAGCCCCAGTACCGTCCCCAGGCCGCCTCGGCCCAGACCGCGCCGGCCATCACCGCGAAGGTGAAGATCGGGAAGGCGAACGCGTGCAGCCGGAAGGTCAACCGCTCCAGCGTGTCGGCGGCCGGCACCCGGGCCCCCAGGCTGTACGGGAAACTCCGCTTGCCCTGGTCGTGGCCGTGCCGGATCAGGTACATCACCGCCGGCACGGCACCCAGCAGCAGGATGCCGGACGAGACCGCGATCGTCGCCACGTGCACCACGAACCAGTACGAGTCGAGCGCCGGCACCAGCGGCACGATCGGCACGTAGAGCAGCAGCCCGGCGACGGCCAGCAGCAGCACCATGGCGAGCGCGACGAAGAGCCCGAGGTGCCGCAGCGTCGGGCGCCGGTAGAGCAGCACCAGCCAGCCGACCACCCCGACGAAGGTGACCGAGAGCAGGTACTCGTACATGTTGCCCCACGGCATGCGCTCGGCGGCGATGCCCCGGGTGACCAGCACGGCGAGGTGGACCAGCGCGGCGAGCCCGGTGAGCGCGACGGCGGTCCGGCCGGCCAGCACCGCCCGATACGGCCCCGATCCGCCGGCCGGCACCGACGCGTCCGAGCCGGAGAGCGCCGTGTCGGGAAGCGCCGTGTCGGCGACCGGGCCCGGCTCGTCGGCCGGGCCGGTTCCGCCGGCCGCGCCGACACCGGCCCCGACCAGCACCCGCGCGCGCTCCGGCCGGGCCGCCGCCCGGCCGATGACACTGCGGGTGCCGAAGGCGTACTCCACGGCGTGGCAGATCATCGCCAGCAGGTAACACAGGATCGCGACCACCAGGAGTTGGTCGGAGAGCGCAGCCATCAGTCGGTCCCCTCTTCCGTCGCCGGATCGGGTCGCGTCGCGGCGACGAGCCGGTCGAACTCGTCGGCGAACCCCGCGTACTCGGTGCGCGGCAGACCACCGATCTCCAACAAACTACTACGACCTGTCGTGGTCGTGTCGGCCGGTGCCGGAGAAAGCCGGAACCAGACCCGGCGCCGCCGCCCGAACAGCGACGTCATCAGTCCGACCAGCAGCAGTGCCGAGCTGATCAGCACGATCCGCTCGCCCGGGTCGTACCGGGCCGAGATGGTGACGTACTGGCGGGTGCCGAGGAACTCCACCGACGTACCGTCGTCGAGCGTCCACTTCTCACCCGGGCGCAGCAGCTTGCCCTCGCCGATCTGCGTCAGCCTGCCGCTGCTCACCTGGCGCTGGTCGAGCCGGTAGACCGACCCGGGAATCCCGGCGTCCATCCCCAGGTTGCCCCGGTACGCGAAGAGCATCACCGCCGGGGAGCGCTCCGCCGGGTACATCGAGCGGGTGAAGGGCGGCGAGTCCGGCGCGGTCGGGAGATACAGCCCCTCGAAGGCGACCTGGAGATCGGGGTTGCGCGCACCGGTCACCGGGTCCAGGTTCACGTCCGGGAAGGCCGCCACACCCTCGCTGGTGAGGTTGCCGTCGATGCTGAGGAACGCCTCGTCGCTGGTCTGCGACACGCCGTTGCGGTCGGTGTAGCGCAGGATCGGCGCATAGCCGTGCCCGAGCAGGTAGACGCTGGCCCCGTCCAGCCGCAGCGGATCGTTGACCGAGAAGCTCGCCCGGTACGGCGCCCTGTCACCCTGCTCCACGATCGTCTCGGCCCGGAACGACTCCGGCTGCCCGCTCGGCAGGAACGTCGCCGTGAAGTCGGTCAGTTCCAGGCAGAACGGCGGCAGGTCGGCGGCGTCCACCCGGTGTCCGAGCTCCGACTCGGCGTACTGCTGGAGGGTGTTGCAGTACGCGTTCTCCGGGCCGGCGACCAGCAGCAGGTTGCCGTGCCAGCCGTACCAGGAGCCGAGGCCGACCCCGAGCAGCACGCCGAGCAGCGAGAGGTGGAAGAGCAGGTTGCCGGTCTCCTTGAGGTAGCCCTTCTCCGCCGAGACGGTGTCGCCACGGACCGCCACCCGCCAGCGCCGCCCGCGCAGCGCCGCCGCGATCCGGGCCAGGTCACCGTCGTGGTCGGTCAGCACGGCGTGCCGGGGCAGCCGGTCCAGCCGCTTCGGCGCCGGTGGCGGGGCGGCGCGCAGCGCCCGGAGGTGGTCGCGCAGTCGGGGCAGGATGCAGCCGACCAGCGAGGTGAACAGGAGTACGTAGATCGCCGAGAACCACGGCGAGGCGTACACGTCGAAGCCGCCGAGCCGGTCCAGCGCCGGGAAGAGATCGGGATGCTCGGCGGCGAACCGGTTGACGTTCTCGATGTTGATGTTGCGCTGCGGCAGCACCGAGCCGGGGATCGCGGCCAGGGCGAGCAGGAAGAGCAGGATCAGCGCCGTACGCATGCTGGTCAGCTGCCGCCACGAGTTGCGCAGCAGGGCCAGCGGCAGCGGGGTCCGGCGTACCCCGGAGGGCCGGCCGCCCCCGGCCGGGCCGCCGGGCGCCGGCGGCTCGGCCTCGGCGACGCCGGTCGGCGCGCCCGCCGACCCGGTGCCCCGACCGTGCTGCTCGATCGACATCAGATGCTCACCTCGCCGACCCCGAACGTGGTCTGCAACCAGATGACCAGGTCCTGCCAACCGCCGGTGACCAGGGCCAACCCGATCGCGATCAGCAGTGCCCCGCCGACCCGGGTGACCCAGCGGCTGTTCCGGCGCACCGCCCGGAACAGCCCGAGCAGCCGGGAGAAGCCGAGCCCGAAGGCCACGAACGGCAACCCCAACCCCAGGCAGTACGCGACGGCGAGCAGCGCGGCCCGGTCGGCCTGACCGCTCGCCGTGCCCATTCCGATCACCGCGCCGAGGGTCGGGCCGACGCAGGGTACCCAGGAGAGCGCGAAGACCGCGCCGAAGACCGGGGCGCCGAGCAGGCCGGCGGCGGGGAGCCGGCGGATCCGGAACTCCCGCTGCATCCCGGGTACCAGCCCGAGGTAGGAGACCCCCAACACGATGATCACGATGCCGATGCCGATCTCCAGGGGGCGCTTCTGCGCGAAGAGCGCCTGCCCGGCGGCGGTGACCAGCACGGCGGTCAGGGTGAAGACGACGGTGAAGCCGGCGACGAACAGCAGCGTGCCGGCGAGCACCCGACCCCGGACAGCCCGGGGCGTCCGGACCGCCACCGCCACCGCGGCACCTGCCGGCTCGTCCGCCGGCGTCGGCGAGCCGGGGACCGCCGGCTCGCCGGTGGCGCCGTCGGTCCCGGCGCGGCGCTGCTCCAGGTCGCTGCCGGCGAGCCCGGTGACGTACGACAGGTAGCCCGGCACCAGCGGCAGCACGCACGGCGAGAGAAAGCTGACCAGGCCGGCCAGCGCGGCCGCGCCGAAGGCCAGCAGCACCGGTCCGCTCACGGCCAGTTCGGCGAAGGTCTCGCCCATCAGCCCAGCCCGCCCGTCAGCGTCGAGCCCTCGCCCGTCCGCAGGCCGCCCATCCGCAGGCCGCCCATCAGTTCGGCCCGCTCGGTGGCTGCTCGTCGGCGACCCGGGCGACGATCGGCTCCAGCCGGTCCCGGGTCACCCCGGCCCGGATCACCACCGCGATCCGGTTCTCGCGGTCGAGGACGACGGTGGCCGGGATCGAGTTGGGCGGGATGTCGAAGGCCAGCGCCAGCCGGCTCGGCGGGTCGAAGAGGCTCGGATAGCTCACCTGGTAGGCGGCCTCGAAGGCCTTCGCCTTGTCCCGCCCGTCCTGGATGTTGATGCCGAGGAAGTGCACCCCCCGGTCCCTGGTCGCCCGGTAGGTCGCTTCCAGGTCGTCGGCCTCGGCCCGGCACGGCGCGCACCAGGAACCCCAGAAGTTGACCACCACCACCCGGCCGCGTCCCTGCGCCGGGTCGTACGCCCCACCGGCCAGCAGTTCACCGGCGAGCGCCGGAGCCGCCGGGCGGTGCTCCGGCGCGCACTCGACGATGCCGTCCGTGGTCGCGCATTCGCCCTTCCAGTCACTTCCGCCCCCGCCGCCGCCCGAGCAGCCAGCCAGGGCCAGCGTCACGGCGACGGCGATCAGCGCGCCGAGGCCGGCGGCTCGCCGGGGGCGGTTCACGTCAAGCCCCCTTGGCCGTCCGCGCGGTCGGCGACATGGCGACCAGGTGCGCGGCCGGCTCGGTGTAGCCGATACCCACGATCTTGGCGCCGTCGAAGTGGAACGAGGTCAGGCTCGCCAACCCGCACTGCCGCCTGCGCGGGTCGTGCCAGAGCCGCTTGTGCTCGACGTACCGGCGCAGGGTCCAGATCGGAAGCTGGTGGGAGACGCAGACCGCCTCCCGCCCCTCGGCGGCGATCCGGGCCGCATGCAGGGCCGCGAACATCCGCTCGGCGATCAGCCTGTACGCCTCGCCCCAGGACGGCGTGACCGGGTCGCGCAGCACCCACCAGTTGCGCGGGTCGCGGAACGAGCCGTCGCCGGGCGAGACCCGCTTTCCCTCGAACCAGTTGGCGCTCTCGATCAGCCGCTCGTCCACCCCGACCGGCAGCCCGAACTGCGCCGCGATCGGCTCCGCCGTCTGCTGGGCCCGCTCCAGCGGGCTCGCCACCACGTGCGTGATGTCCCGCTCGGCGAGCGCCTGGGCGGCCGCCTTCGCCATCTGCACGCCCAGCTCGGATAGGCGGAAGCCGGGCAGCCGGCCGTAGAGGATCTTCTCCGGGTTGTACACCTCACCGTGCCGGAGTACGTGCACGACCGTTGTGCTGCCCACGTTCCCTACCCCCCGTGACCGGCCGCCGCCGCAGCCTCCGCCGCGACCGGCAACGCCGCCGCGATCTGCCCCAGCGCGGCGTCGTCCAGCGCCGTCGAGACGAACCACGATTCGAAGGAGCTGGGCGGCAGGTAGACCCCGCCGGCCAGCATCGCGTGGAAGAACGCCCGGAACGCCGCGACGTCCTGGGTCCGGGCGGTGTCGTAGTCGTGGACGTCCGCGCCGGTGAAGAAGATCGAGAACATGTTCCCGGCGTACGACAGCCGGTGCGGCACCCCGGCGGCGGCCAGCGCGTCGCTCGCCAGCTTGCCGACGGTGCCGGCCAGCTCGTCGAGCCGCTGGTACGTCGCGCGGTCGGCCAGCCGCAGCGAGGCCAGCCCGGCCGCGGTGGCCAGCGGGTTACCGGAGAGCGTGCCGGCCTGGTAGACCGGACCGGCCGGGGCGAGTCTTCCCATCACCTCGGCCCGGCCGCCGAACGCCGCCGCCGGCAGCCCGCCGCCCATCACCTTGCCGAAGGTGTAGAGGTCGGCGTCGACCGGTTCGAGGCCGGCCCAGCCGCCCGCCGAGACCCGGAACCCGGTCATCACCTCGTCGAGGATCAGCAGCGCGCCGTGCGCGTGGGCGATCCGGGCCAGCGCCTGGTTGAAGCCGTCCCGGGGCGCCAGCACACCCATGTTGCCCGGCGCCGCCTCCGTGATGATCGCGGCGATCTCGGACCCCTGGGCGGCGAAGGCCGCCTCGACCGCCGCCACGTCGTTGTACGGCAGCACGACCGTCTCGCTCGCCGCCGCACCGGTGACCCCGGGCGAGTCGGGCAGCCCGAGGGTGGCGACCCCCGAGCCGGCCGAGGCGAGCAGGGCGTCGACGTGCCCGTGGTAGCAGCCGGCGAACTTGACGATCCGGCCCCGTCCGGTGAAGCCCCGGGCAAGCCGGATCGCCGACATCGTCGCCTCGGTCCCCGAGTTGACCAGCCGGACCTGCTCGACCGGGGTGCGCGCGACGATCTCGGCGGCCAGCTCGACCTCTGCCTCGGTCGGGGCGCCGAAGCTGGTCCCGTTGGCGGCGGCGGCCTGCACCGCGGCGACCACCTCGGGATGGGCGTGGCCGTGGATCAGCGGCCCCCACGAGCAGACGAGATCGACGTAGCGTCGGCCGTCCGCGTCGAAGAGCCACGGCCCGGTACCGCGGGCCATGAACCGGGGCGTGCCGCCGACGGCCTGGAACGCGCGCACGGGAGAATTCACCCCGCCCGGCACGAGGGCGCGGGCGCGGTCGAACAGGGCCTGGGAGGCCGGTGCCGCGGCCGGATAGCGACCGGGGCCGGCGGGGTACGTCTCAGTCACGGTGTCGCCATTCTGTCAGCGCTGTCTGTGCGCCCGGCACCCACCCCTCGGGCCGTCGCCCACGTCACGCCCGGGGCGGGCCGTCCGGCGCGCCCGGTGCGGTGCGCTGCCGGCGGGGCGAAGCGCCAGCAGAGGCCGGTTGGGGTAGGTCGCGATAGGCTAATCGGGTGAACCGGGCGGACCTGACCATCGGCGTGCGGCGCGGCACCGACGAGGTGACACTCATCCTCGCCGGCGAGATCGACATGCTCACCGCCGCCAGGCTGTCCAGCGTCGTCAACGAGGTGCTCGCCGATGCACCGTCCCGGATCGTGTTGGATCTGACCGATGTCACCTTCTGCGACTCGCAGGGCCTAGGCACCCTGGTCGTCCTCAGCCGCAAGGCCAGCCACTCGCAGAGCCTGCTGATGTTGACCAACGTCGGCGACTTCCTGCTCCGGGTGCTGGACATCACCGGCCTGCGTTCCGCCCTGATGATCCGGAACGGGCAGTCCACCGGCTGACCCGGCGGAGGTCAGACCACACCGCAGGACGTCGGACCAACACAGAGCGTCAGGCCACTGCGGAACGTCAGGCCGCCGCACCCCACCGCGCCTGTTCCAACACCTCCACGGCCCGGTCCCGGCTCTCCGGGGTGTCCGACCGGAGCAGCGCCACCGCGTCGTCCACCGCCTCGGTCATGGTCCGCCACTGGTTGTCCCGCTCCCGGACCAGCTCGGACTGTGCGGCGAGTTGTCGCGACTTCACCCACAGTTCGACGAAGACCGAGACCTTGGCCCGGAGGACCCACGGGTCGAACGGCTTGGTCAGGTAGTCGACCGCACCGACGGCGTACCCGCGCAGGGCGAGCTGGGCGTCCCGGTCAGCGGCGGTGAGGAAGATGATCGGCACGTGCCGGGTACGCTCCCGCCGCTTGATGTGGCTGGCCGTCTCGAAACCGTCCATCTCCGGCATCTGGGCGTCCAGCAGGATCACCGCGAAGTCCTCCACCAGGAGCTGCTTCAGCGCCGCCTCGCCGCTCTCCACCGCGACCGACTGGACGGGCAGGCCCTGGAGGATCGCCTCGAGCGCCATCAGGTTCTCCCGCCGGTCGTCGACCAGCAGGGCTTTGGCCAGCTCGCTCACTCGATCGTCCCCTCGCCCCGGATCGTGCCCGTGTCATCCGCGCTCACCCCTCGACCTCCCGTCCGCCGGTGACCCAGGAGGCCATCAGCTCGATCAACTCGTCCAGGTCCACCGGCTTGGTGATGTAGTCGCTCGCACCGGCGCCGAGCGCCGACTCGCGGTCCCCCGGCATCGCCTTGGCGGTCAGGAACACCACCGGCAGGTCGGTGAAGCGGTGGTTGCGGCGGATCGCCCGGGTGGTCTCGTAACCGTCCTGGTCCGGCATCATCGCGTCCATCAGGACGATGTCCACCTCCGGATGCTCGGCGAGCAGGCGTACCCCGTCCACCCCGTTGTCCGAGTAGAGCACGGTCATGCCGTGCAGCTCCAACGCGCTGGTCAGGGCGAAGACGTTGCGGACGTCGTCGTCGATGATCAGCACCGTGGCGCCGTCGAGCTGCCGGGCAGCCGGGGTGATCGGCCGGTCCGGCTCGCTCTGGGTACGCAGCATGGCGGGCAGCCCGCCCCGAGGCGTCTGCATCGGCGGTACCGGCACCGGGGCGACCACCGCGTCCGGCGCCAGTACGTCCGGCACGAAGAGGGTGAAGGTCGAGCCCTGCCCCGGTGCCGACGAGACCGTGATGGTGCCGCCGATCAGCCGGGCCAGGTCCCGGCTGATCGACAGCCCGAGCCCGGTGCCGCCGTACCGCCGGCTGGTGGTCCCGTCGGCCTGCTGGAACGCCTCGAAGATCAGCCCGAGCTTGTCGTCCGAGATGCCGATGCCGGTGTCGATGACGGTGAACGCCACCACCTGGTGCGCGGTCGCCAGCGCCGGTACGTCGAAGAACGCCCCCTCCGGCGCCGGCCCGATCCGCAACGTCACCGCCCCGTTGTCGGTGAACTTGACCGCGTTGGAGAGCAGGTTGCGGAGGATCTGCTGCAACCGCTGGGCGTCGGTGACCAGCATCGGCGGCAGCTCCTTGGAGATGCGTACCTGGAAGTCCAGGCCCTGCTCCTCGGCCTGTGGCGCGAACGCCTGCTCGACGTAGCTGCGGATCTCGGAGAACCGCACCTCGGTCGGCTCCACGTCCATCCGACCCGCCTCGATCTTGGACAGGTCGAGGATGTCGTCGATCAGCGAGAGCAGGTCGGAACCGGCACTGTGGATGGTCCGGGCGAACTCGATCTGCTTCTCGGTCAGGTTGTTCTCGGAGTTGTCCGCCAGCAGCCGGGCCAGCAGCAGCAACGAGTTGAGCGGCGTACGAAGCTCGTGGCTCATGTTCGCCAGGAACTCCGACTTGTACGCCGAGGCCCGGGCCAACTGCTGCGCCTTGTCCTCCAGACCGATCCGGGCCAGCTCGATCTCCCGGTTCTTGGTCTCGATGTTCCCCTTCTGCTCGGAGAGCAGCTGCGCCTTGTCCTCCAGCTCGGCGTTGGTGCGCTGGAGTTCGGCGGACTGTTCCTGAAGTTCGTGGGCGAGCCGCTGGGACTGCGAGAGCAGTTCCTCGGTACGCCGGTTGGCCTGAATGGTGTTCACCGCGATGCCGATGGTGAGCACCAGCCGCTCCAGGAACGCCAGGTGCAGGTCGGAGAAGGGCGAGACGCCGGCGAACTCGATGACGCCGAGCAGTTCGCCCTCGAAGAGCACCGGCAGCACCACCAGGTCGGCCGGGGGCGTGGCGGCGAGTCCGGAGCGGACCGTGAGGCTGCCGTTCGGCGGTGCACCGACCCGGATCGTCCGCCGGGAGAGCGCGGCCTGCCCGACCAGCCCCTCGCCGGGGCCGAACGTGACGTCGTGGTGCCGGGCCACGTAGCCGTACGAGGCGGTGAGTCGCAGCCGCATCACCGCCTCGTCGGTGTCGGCCAGGAAGAACGCGCCGAGCTGCGCGTCGACCAGCGGCGTCACCTCGGTCATGATCATGCGGCAGACCTCGCCGAGGTCGCGCTGCCCCTGGAGCAGGCCACCGATCCGGGCCAGGTTGGAGTCGAGCCAGCCCTGCTCGGCGTTCTTCTTGGTGGTCTCCCGGAGCGTGACGATCATCTGGTTGATGTTGTCCTTCAGCTCGGCGACCTCGCCCTGGGCCTGTACGGCGATCCGCTGGGTCAGGTCGCCGGTGGTGACCGCCGTGGAGACCTGGGCGATCGCCCGGAGCTGGGTGGTCAGCGTGGAGGCGAGCTGGTTGACGTTCTCGGTGATGTCCCGCCAGGTGCCGGAGACCCCCTTCACCTGGGCCTGACCGCCGAGCTTGCCCTCGACGCCGACCTCCCGGCCGACCCGGGTCAGCTCCTGGGCGAACGAGGAGAGCTGGTCCACCATCGTGTTGACGGTGTCCTTCAGCTCCAGGATCTCGCCCTGCGCGTCCACGGTGATCTTCTGCGACAGGTCGCCCCGGGCCACCGCCGTGGTGACCGAGGCGATGTTCCGGACCTGGGCGGTCAGGTTCGAGCCCATCGAGTTCACGTTGTCGGTCAGGTCCCGCCAGGTGCCGGAGACCCCCTTCACCTGGGCCTGACCGCCGAGCTTGCCCTCGGTGCCGACCTCCCGGGCCACCCGGGTCACCTCGTCGGCGAAGGACGAGAGCTGGTCGACCATCGTGTTCACCGTCTGCTTGAGCTCCAGGATCTCGCCCTGCGCGTCGACGGTGATCTTCTGGCTGAGGTCACCCCGGGCCACCGCCGTCGACACCTGGGCGATGTTCCGCACCTGCGCGGTCAGGTTCGACGCCATCGAGTTCACGTTGTCGGTCAGGTCCCGCCAGGTGCCGGCCACGCCGCGTACCTGGGCCTGACCGCCGAGCTTGCCCTCGGTGCCCACCTCCCGGGCCACCCGGGTCACCTCGTCGGCGAACGACGAGAGCTGGTCCACCATCGTGTTCACCGTCGACTTCAACTCCAGGATCTCGCCCCGGGCGTCGACGGTGATCTTCTGCGACAGGTCACCCTTGGCCACCGCCGTGGTGACCGAGGCGATGTTCCGGACCTGGGCGGTCAGGTTCGACGCCATCGAGTTCACGTTGTCGGTGAGATCGCGCCAGGTGCCGGAGACCCCCTTCACCTCGGCCTGACCGCCGAGCTTGCCCTCGGTGCCCACCTCCCGGGCCACCCGGGTCACCTCGTCGGCAAACGACGAGAGCTGGTCCACCATCGTGTTCACCGTCGACTTCAGCTCCAGGATCTCGCCCTGCGCGGCAACGGTGATCTTCTGCGACAGGTCACCCTTGGCCACCGCGGTGGAGACCTGGGAGATGTTCCGGACCTGCGAGGTGAGGTTGCCGGCGAGCTGGTTGACGTTCTCCGTCAGTGCCCGCCAGGTGCCGGAGACGCCGCGTACCTGGGCCTGGCCGCCGAGCTTGCCCTCGATGCCGACCTCCCGGGCCACCCGGGTCACCTCGTCGGCGAACGACGAGAGCTGGTCCACCATCGTGTTGACGGTGTCCTTCAGCTCCAGGATCTCGCCCTGCGCGGCCACCGTGATCTTCTGGCTGAGGTCACCCCGGGCCACCGCCGTCGACACCTGGGCGATGTTCCGCACCTGCGCGGTCAGGTTCGACGCCATCGAGTTGACGCTGTCGGTGAGGTCCTTCCAGGTGCCGGCCACGTTCGGCACGTCCGCCTGGCCGCCGAGCTTGCCCTCGGTGCCGACCTCCCGGGCGACCCGGGTCACCTGCTCGGCGAAGAGCCGCAGTGTGTCGGTCAGCCCGTTGATGGTGTGCGCCAGCTCGGCGACCTCGCCCTTGGCCGAGACGGTGATCTTCTGCGACAGGTCTCCCCGGGCCATCGCCGTGGTCACCTGCGAGATCGACCGCACCTGGTACGTCAGGTTCGACGCCATGGTGTTCACCGAGTCGGTGAGGTCCTTCCAGGTGCCGGCGGCCCCGCGTACGTCGGCCTGGCCGCCGAGCTCACCCTCCGTGCCGACCTCCCGGGCCACCCGGGTCACCTCGTTGGAGAAGGACGAGAGCTGGTCGACCATCGTGTTGACCGTGCGGCCGATCCGCAGGTACTCGCCGCGCAGCGGCCGGCCGTCGATCTCCAGCGCCATGTGCTGGGAGAGATCGCCGTCGGCGACCGCCGCGATGACCCGGGCTATCTCGGTGGTCGGCCGGCCGAGATCGTCGATGAGCTGGTTGATCGCCCGCTGTCCCTCGGCCCAGGAGCCGTCCAGCCCCTCCTCGTCCAGCCGCTCGGTGAGCCGGCCGTCCCGACCGACGGTCCGGCTGATCCGGCGCAGGTCGAGGTGCTGCCGCTCCTGGACCGAAACCACCTCGTTGAAGGCGTCCGCCACCTCGCCCGCGACACCGGCCCGGCGCGGTAGCCGGGCCTTCAGATCGCCGCGACGGACCCGCCGCAGCGCGTCGACGAGCTCGCTGAGCAGCACCGCGTCCTCGGCGGCGGACCGCTCCTCGGCAGAGATCTGTTTCGCCGTGGTCATCGTTCCTCGCTCAGGTTTCGAAGGAGGTGGGCCAGCCCGGCCGGCCCGCGCCGCCAGGTGGTCGGCGAATCCGCTCCGCCGGTCCGGATGGTTCCGCTCGGGCGGCGGCCACACCCATCATTGTGCCTTTCGTCCATCCGATGCCACCCTCGACGCACACCAGCGGCCGCCGGTGGGACAGGCCACGAGGTAAAGCGGGCAGAACGGTCAACTTGGGCAGGGCCCAGCCTAGCGCGGCCCCGCTCGGACCGCCCTGAGCCGCGACCGGGCACGGGCGTGACCGGCCCGGATAGGGTGGCCTGGATCTCGGATCGGCGGAGGATACGAAGGGTGTCAGCGGAGGCGGGCGGCACGGGCACCGGCGGAGCGTCCACCGGGGGCACGGGCGATCAGCTGCGCCGGGTTCGGCTACCCGCCGACCGGCGTACCCCGGCGGCTGCCCGCGCCCTGGTCCGGTCGGTGCTGGACGAGGCCGGCCTTGAGGAACTGCTCAACGAGGCGCTGCTGCTCACCACCGAACTCTCCACCAACGCGGTGGAACACGCCCGCACCGAACTGGACATCGAGGTCGTGGCGGACGCCTCGGGCCTGACGGTGACGGTCTCCGACTTCGCGGCCGGACCGATCGAGGACGTGACGGCCCGGCCCAGAAACGACCTGACGGACATCTCGCAGGTGTCCGAGCGGGGCCGCGGACTGCTCCTGGTCGACCACTTCGCCAGCCGGTGGGGCACCACACACCAGGCCACCGGCAAGGGTGTCTGGTTCCGGCTCGACCGCAAGGGCCGGGCCGGCCCGGTGCAGTACCCGCTGGAGGCGGCGCAGGCCGTCGCCATCAGCGGCGTCACCGGCGCCATCAGCGGCATCACCGGCCCACCCGGCCCGTCCGCGCCGAGCGCCGGGGCGATGAGCGCGTTGATGCAGACCGTCCCGGACCCGTACGCCGACGACCCGCTGCCCAACTTCGCCGCCGACCTGCTGGTCCGGCTCGGCGACATGGTCGGCGCGGCCGGCGGGGCGGTACGTCTGGACCGGGGCGACGGCGCGGGCTGGCAACTGCTGGCCCGGTACGGCCGGCAGCCCCGCGCCGGCGACGAGCTGATCCGGGTGCCGTTGACCGTGCACCGGCCGTACGCCGGGGAGCTGGAGCTCGACGCGGCCCCCTCCGGGTACGCCCGCCCACTCGCCGCGCTGGTCGCCGAGCGGCTCTCCCTGCACCTGGAGAACGACCGGCTGCGTCGGGCCGACGTGCGCCGGCAGACCTGGCTGACCTTCCTCGCCGAGGCGAGCGAACTGCTCGCCCAGTCGCTCGACGTCGAGCTGACGATGGCGCTGATTCCGCAGCTCGTGGTGCCCCGGCTGGGGCAGTGGTGCGCGGTGCACGTCACCGACGAGTGGGGACGGTTGAAACTGGCCTCGGCCACCCACGCCGACGAGGCGGTGCTGCCACAGCTGCACAAGATGCTCTCCGAGGAGGGCCCGGAGTCGGTGCAGTCCCGGCTGCGCGAGGCGTCCCGCAGCCAGGGACAGGTGCCGATCGGCGCCCCGATGGACGGCTTCGCCATCCCGCTGGTCGCCCGGGGACAGCGGCTCGGCACCCTCGCGGTCGGTCGGCACCAGCGGCACCGGCACGATCCGGACGAGATCGCCGTACTGGAGGACGTGGCCCGGCGGGCGGGGCTGGCCATCGAGAACGCCCGGATCCACGACGAGCGGCGGAAGGTGGCACACACCCTCCAGCAGTCGCTGCTGCCGCCGGTGCTGCCGGTGGTGGACGGCATCGGGTTCGCCGCCGAGTACGTGCCGACCGGGGACGCGGCGGAGGTCGGCGGTGACTTCTACGACGTCGTACCGCTGGCCGAGGATCGCTGGCTGGTGGTGGTCGGGGACGTCTCCGGCAAGGGCGTTCAGGCGGCGACGGTGACCGGCCTGGTCCGGGACGTGATCCGGGTCCTGGTCGGCGACGGCAAGCCCCTGCCGGAGGCGCTGGCCCGACTCAACGGCACGCTGGTGGAACGGGGTGGCGGCCGGTACTGCACGCTGGCGCTGGCCGCCGTGGACCGGGACCCGACCGGCCGGCTCACCGTCTCGCTCTATCTGGCCGGCCACGACCGGCCGGTGCTGGTCCGAGCCGACGGGCGGACGTCGTTCGTGGGTTCCGGAGGTACCGCGCTCGGCCTGCTCGACTCGATCACCTCGCCGGTCACGGAGGTGCGGCTCGGCCCCGGTGACGCACTGGTCTTCTACACCGACGGGGTGACCGAACGGCGGCGCGGCCGGGAACTCTTCGGCGTCGAGCGGTTGCGGGACGCGGCGGCGCCGCTGGCCGGTTACTCGGCGGAGGTGCTGGCCGCCCGGTTGCGCGCCGCGGCGATCAACTTCTCGGTCGAGTCGCCCCGGGACGACATCGCCATCCTGGTGCTGCGCAACGACGCGACCGGCTGACCACACCCGCCCCGCACCAGAGTGCTTGGAGAAAACCTTCACGACTGAACATTCGTTAAGTTAAGTATTTACATGCGTCGAGTGCGTGGATAGCATTCCCTTGCGTACGCGAAGGCCGGCCGTTCCCTAATACTGCAACGGCACTTATGGGGGCTGTCGTCGCCGGTAGTGGCTTTGTTGGGCTTGCCATTGTCGGCGACGGCGTAGTCGTGACCAGGCGACGGTGTGGTCGTTGTTGGGGTAGCGGGTGTGAAGCAGTTTGGTGATCAGCTTGCGGGCTTCGGGAACGGTGATGGGGATGAGCTGCTCATCATAGAGCGATTTGCCCCCTTTAGTTCCTCGGCGCGGATGACCGCCAACCAGGCCAGGGCCAGCATCGACAAGGTGATGTGGGCGTACCAGCCCCGCCAGGTACGCACCTGGTAGTGGTCCAGGCCCGCCTCCTGCTTGGCCTGCTTGAAGCACTCCTCGACCGGCCACCGTCGCCCCGCGACCCAGACCAGCGTCGCGAGGGTGGTACGCCTCGGCGCGTAGCAGATGTAGTAGGCGATCTCGGTCGGGTCGCTGACGCTGCGTCGGGCCAGGAGCCAGTGTCCACGCCCGGGCGCCCACCACGACCGGATCGGCACCCTGGCCCAGTCGTAGACCCGCGGCCCGTGCGCGCCGTCTCCACAGGACAGACGACGCCAGGCCCTGTCCGGTAGCTGCGCGACGATGCTGTCGACCCGGCCGTGCCCGATCCCTCGCGCTGACACGTCGTCGTTGCATCGGGTCGCCACCACATGGAACACGTCCCGCTCCTCCAGCCACACCCGCAGGTACTTGGCCTGCCCGAACGCCTCGTCGGCGGTAAACCAGGTGAACGGCACCTCCGCCTCGATCGCACGTTGCAGCATGTCGATGGCGACGCGTGGCTTGGTCTGCAACTCGACATCGCCGGGCACCCCCGCAGCACGGCACCGGTCCCGATCGGTGGTCCACGACTCCGGCAGGTACAGATGCCGGTCGATCAACGCGTGCCCGGTCGGAGCGACGTAGGCCAGGAACGTGCCGATCTGGCAGTTGTCCTTCTTCCCACTCGTCCCGGTGTACTGCCGCTGCACCCCCGCCGACCGGGTCCCCTTCTTGACGAACCCCGTGTCGTCAGCGACCAGCACCGCCCCGGTATGACCCAACCGCTCGACCACGTAGTCGCGGATGTCGTCGCGTACCCCGTCGACGTCCCAGTCCGCGCGACGCAGCAGACGCTGCATGCCGTCCGGGCTGCTCTCGCCGGCATGCTCGGCCAACGTCCAGCCGTTCTTACGTTCCAGGCCGGCGACGAGCCCGCCAACGTACCGGCCAACCCGCTCACGCGGCTCCGACCTGGAAAAACGCCTGCCTACCTGATCCAGCAACCCATCAAGCTCGTCCTGCCACGACACGACATCAACGTACGTCACACAAAATCAACGCGCGGGCAGCGGAAACGCAACTGCAAGTGCCGTTGCAGTACTAACCCCCGCCCAGGGAAGGACGGAACCCTTGCGATCGATCCGATTACTCCTCGCCCTCACGGCAACCGTCTGCACCACGCTCGCCGCGACGCTGGTGGCGGCCACCCCGGCGCACGCCGCCCCGGTCTTCAAGGCGCCGTTCCCCTGTGGACAGCGCTGGACCTACAGCCACCACAGCGCCGAGGTACGCCTCGCGCTCGACTTCGTCCGCTCCGACGGCGGCGCCACCGCCGGCACCCCGGTGCTCGCCTCCGCGGCCGGCACCGCCCGGCGCTACTACCAGGCGGGCGGCGCCGGCAACTACATCGTGATCAACCATGGTGGCGGCTGGACGACGTACTACTTCCACCTCGCCGCGTTCTCGGTGCCCGACGGCGCCACCGTCGGCCAGGGCCAGCAGATCGGCACCACCGGCAGCACCGGTAACTCGACCGGGGCGCACATCCACTACGAGCAGCTCTACAACGGGGTCGGGCAGACCATCGTGATCAACGGCGGATCGCTGGCACCCTATCCCGGTTCGTACCACCAACGGCACCTGACCAGTGACAACGGCTGTGGCGGCGGCGCCGCCTTCTGGACCTGGGGCAGCGGAGTACGGGTACGCGCCGACGCCCGGCTCAGCGCGCCCACGGTGACCGCCCTGGCCGGCCCCACGCTGGTCTACGTGCTCTGCCAGAAGCAGGGCGACACGGTGGTCGCCGAGGGCTACACCAACAACTGGTGGTCCCGGTTGCGGGACCAGAACGGCTTCATCACCAACATCTACATCGACCATCCCGCCGCACAGTTGCCCGGGGTGCCGAACTGCTGAGCCCAGGCCCGGCCCGGTCGGTACCCACCGACCGGGCCGGGCGCACCCCCGCCCAGGGGTCAGATGCCGCCCGGGTAGCGTCCGGGGGCGAGTCGTCGGGCCGGATCGAACCGCTCCTTGACCCGGCGCAGCATCGGCAGGTCGGGCAGTTCGCCCCAGAGGTCCACCGCCTCGCGGATCCGGGCCGGAGCGGCGACCACCACGCAGCGGCCGGAGCGGGCCCGCAGCACCGCACGTACGCCGTCCAGGATGGCGCCGACCCGCTCCGGTGCCGAGTCGGCCGGCAGCGCGGCGTGCACGACACCGAGCCCGGCCGAGCCGCGAACCGGCACGGGTGCCCCGGCGGCGTCCCGCAGCGCGTAGACGGCGGCGTGCAGGTCGCCGATCGGCACCTCGATGCGCAGCGCCACCTGGTCGGGCCGGAACGGGTAGCGGCGCCACCAGCCAGGCGCCGTGCCGACCGCCCGGGCGTCACCGCCGAGCAGCGTGGTCAACCGGGCCGTCCGCTCGGCCACCTCCGCCGGTCCGCCCTCGATCAGCACGCCGAGGGTGCCGGCGCCGGGCTCACCGCTCCCGCCGCGCCCCCCGGTGCCGCGACCGGGCCCGGCCCGGCCCCGCTCACCGGACCAGCCCGTGCCGGACCCGCCGGCGCCGGAGGGACGGCCGGGCACGCCGGACCGGCCGGGAGTCTCGAACCAGCCTCGCGGACCGGGTGCCCCCGTGACACCCGGCCCGTCCGGCGGAAGGTGCCCGGCGGAGCCGAGGCTCCGGACGGCCCGGCCGGCCGCCGGTGCCCGACCGCCGGGCAGGTCCACCTCGATCGCGGTCGGCCGCAGGTCCGCGCCGAGGACGGCCCGGACCAGGTCGTGCACCTCCAGCGGGGTCCAGACCGACCGGAGCACCCACGCCCGGCTCGCCGGGATCGGCTGCACCCGCAGGGTCGCCGAGACCAGCACGCCGAGCGCGCCCTGCGACCCGCAGAGCAGCCGGGTGACGTCCGGATCCGCCGGCACGGCCCGCTCACCGGGACGGCCGGACGACCCGGCCCGGGCGTGCGCGAGCACCCCGAAGGCGTCGACGTAGCTCACCCCGACGAGCTGGTCGCAGGGCCGGCCGTGCAGGTGCCGGAGCGGGCCGCTCTCGTCGGTCGCGACCACGCCACCGACGGTGGCGCCGACCGAGGGCACGTCGATCGGCAGCCGACGCCCGGTCCGCTCCAGGATCGCCTCGGCGGCCCGGAGCGGTGTGCCGGCCCCGATCTCGGCCACCAGTTCGTCCTCCGGCTGCTGCCAGACCCCGGCGAGCCGCCCGGTATCCAGCACGATGTCGACCTGCGACGGAGGCATGCCCCAGTCCAGTTTGGTGCCGGCACCCCGGGCGACCACCGAGAGGTCGTGCGCGGCGGCCAGCCGGACCACCTCGGTCACCGCCTCCGGATTGCCCGGGGCCGCGACCCAGCGGGCCGCCGCGCCGGCCACTCCGTCGGCCGCCCCCGCCGGCCGCGCGAAGTGGGCACCGCAGATGTCGGCCAGTCGCCGCGCGATGTCAGCGCCCCTGCGTTCTATTGAGATCTCCCCCACCTTTGTCATCGTACACATGTGCTAATTTTCGGCAACGCCGGGTCGCACCGGGCCGCCCTCCGGCAGGTGCTGCCGGGTAACGTGACCGGGTGACCTCTGAGACGACCGCCCCCGTCGCCAAGCGGCTGCCGACCGAGCGCACCCACCACGGCGACACGGTGATCGACGAGTACGCCTGGCTCGCCGACAGGGACGACCCGGACACGATCGGTTACCTCACCGCGGAGAACGCCCACACCGAGCGGACCACAGCCCGACTCGGTCTGTTGCGGGAGGCGCTGTTCAACGAGACGAAGCGGCGGACCAAAGAAACCGATCTATCGGTACCGACCCGCAAGAACGGCCACTGGTACTACACCCGGACGGTCGAAGGCGAGCAGTACGGCATCCACTGCCGCCGGGCGGTCCGGGACGGCGAGACGGCACCGCCGATGCCGTCCGACGGCGCACCGCTGCCCGGCGAGGAGATCCTGCTCGACGGCAACGCGCTGGCGCGGGGGCACGACTTCTTCGCGCTCGGCACCTTCGACATCAGCCCGGACGGGCGCTGGCTCGCCTACTCCACCGACTTCGCCGGCGACGAGCGGTTCACCCTGCGGGTCAAGGACCTGGCCACCGGTGAGGTGCTCGCCGACGAGGTGCCGAACACGTTCTACGGCAGCGCCTGGTCGGCCGACGGCTCCACACTGTTCTATCTGACCGTGGACGAGGTCTGGCGGCCCTACCGGGTGTGGCGGCACACCGTCGGCACGGCGGCGGACGCCGACGAGATCGTCTACCAGGAGGACGACGAGCGGTTCTGGGTCGGTGTCGGGCTGACCCGCTCGGAGAACTTCATCGTCATCGACTCGCACAGCAAGATCACCAGCGAGGTACGGGTCATCCCGGCCGGCAACCCGACCGGCGAGCCGGCGGTGATCGCGCCCCGCCGGCAGGGTGTCGAATACTCGATCGAGCACCACGGTCACCGCGCCGGCTCCGCCGGCCAGGGGCGTTTTCTGATCCTGCACAACGACGGCGCGGAGGACTTCGCGCTGGCGTACACCTCGGCGGACGCGCCCGGGGACTGGGTGCCGATGATCGAACACGAACCGGGCACCCGGCTGGAGGCGGTCGACGCCTTCGCCAACCACATCGTGGTGTCGCTGCGCACGGCCGGGCTGACCGGGATCCGGGTGCTGCCGGTGGGCAGCACCGAGTCGTACGACATCGACTTCCCGGAGCCGCTCTACAACGTCGGGCTGGACAGCAACCCCGAGTACCAGACCACCACCGTCCGGCTGCACTACGCCTCGCTGACCACTCCCGACTCGGTCTACGACTACGACCTGGTCACCAGGGAGATGGTGCTGCGCAAGCGGAAGCCGGTGCTCGGCGACTTCGACCCGGCCGACTACGAGCAGCACCGGGACTGGGCGCTCGCCGACGACGGGACCCGGGTGCCGATCTCGCTGGTCTGCCGGGTCGGCACGCCCCGGGACGGCTCGGCACCGTGCGTCCTCTACGGCTACGGCTCCTACGAGGCCAGCATGGACCCCTGGTTCTCCATCCCCCGGCTCTCCCTGCTGGACCGGGGCGTCGTCTTCGCCATCGCGCACGTGCGTGGCGGCGGCGAGCTGGGTCGTCGCTGGTACGAGACCGGCAAACTGCTGGCCAAGAAGAACACCTTCACCGACTTCGTGGCCAGCGCCCGGCACCTGGTCAAGGCCGGTTGGACCTCGGCGGACCGGCTGGTCGCCCGGGGCGGCTCGGCCGGCGGGCTGCTGATGGGCGCGGTGGCCAACATCGCCCCCGACGCCTTCGCCGGGATCGTCGCGCAGGTGCCGTTCGTCGACCCGCTCACCTCGATCCTCGACCCGTCGCTGCCGCTGACCGTCACCGAGTGGGAGGAGTGGGGCAACCCGCTGGCCGACCCCGAGGTGTACGCGTACATGAGGTCGTACTCGCCGTACGAGAACGTCACCGCGCAGGACTACCCGCCGATCCTCGCCGTCACCAGCCTGAACGACACCCGGGTGCTCTACCACGAGCCGGCGAAGTGGATCGCCCGGCTCCGGGCCGTCGCGCCACAGGGGTCGTACCTGCTCAAGACGGAGATGGGTGCCGGGCACGGCGGCCCGAGCGGGCGCTACGACTCCTGGCGGGAGGAGGCGTTCGTCGCGGCCTGGATCCTCGACCGGCTGGGCGTCGCCGGCCGGTAGCGCGGAGTCTGCCAATCACTCCCGATTTAGTTAACAACCTTGCAAGAAAGCGCTCTCTGGCGTAGAAACATTGACATGCGTACACGCCGAGCCACCCTCGTCCTGGCCCTGCTCGCCGCGACGCTGGTGGTCACCCCGCCCAGCCCGGCCGTCGCGGAGCCGGGCGCGCTCACCTGGAGCGACGAGTTCAACGCCGCAGCCGGCACCCCGCCCGACGGCAACAAGTGGAAGTACGACATCGGCGGTGGCGGCTGGGGCAACAACGAGCAGCAGTACTACACCAACAGCACCAGCAACGCCGCGCACGACGGCAACGGCAACCTGGTGATCACCGCCCGCCGGGAGAATCCGGCGAACTACCAGTGCCACTACGGCCGCTGCCAGTACACCTCGGCGCGGCTGCTCACCGCGGACCGCTTCACCCAGACGTACGGCCGGTTCGAGGCCCGGATGAAGCTGCCGCGCGGCCAGGGCATCTGGCCGGCGTTCTGGATGCTCGGCGGCATGCCCTGGCCGGACCAGGGTGAGATCGACATCATGGAGAACATCGGGCGCGAGCCCGGCAACGTGTACGGCACGCTGCACGGCCCCGGCTACGCCGGCGGCAGCGCGATCAGCTCCCGCTACACGCTCCCCGGCGGCCAGGCGTTCGCCGACGCCTTCCACACCTTCACGGTGGACTGGGCGCCGGACTCGATCACCTGGTACGTCGACGGCATCCAGTACGGCCGCAAGACCCCGGCCGACCTGAACGGCAACCGCTGGGTCTACGACCACCCGTTCTTCATGATCATGAACGTGGCGGTCGGCGGCCACTGGCCGGGCTACCCCGACGCCAGCACCACCTTCCCGCAGCAGATGCTGGTCGACTACGTCCGGGTCTGGGCCTGGAACACCGGCGGCGGCAATCCCGGCACCGGCAGCCAGATCGTCGGGCTCGCCGACAAGTGCATCGACATCCCCGGCGCCAACCCGGCCGACGGCACCCAGTTGCAGATCTGGGACTGCAACGGCACCGTCGCGCAGCGCTGGACGTTCACCGGCGGGACGGTCCGGGCGATGGGCAAGTGCATGGACGTGGCGAACGGCTCGACGGCGAACGGCGCCAACATCCAGATCGTCGGCTGCAACGGCAATCCGGCCCAGCAGTTCGTGCTGAGTTCGGCCGGTGACCTGGTGAACCCGCAGGCGAACAAGTGCGTCGACGTACGCGACTGGAGCACCGCCAACGGCGCCAAGCTCCAGCTCTGGGAGTGCACCGGCGGCGCCAACCAGAAGTGGCGACGCGCCTGAGGAACCAGACGCGCGGCGGTACGCCGACCCGCCGCGACGACCGGCCCCGCACCGGGCTCGGTGCGGGGCCGGTCGTCACTCCTCGGCCGCTGTATCGCCACCTTGCCGGAGCCCTGCTCGATAGGATGGACCTGGCATATCTGGGTCGATCCGGTCGGCGCGTGATATCGTGATATCATCGTCCGATCCTGGATCGGAGGTGCACATGCCCAACATCCTCATCCGTGACCTCAGCCAAGAAGCCGTCGACCGCATCGACGCTGCGGCCGCCAACCTCGGGCTGTCCCGCAACGAGTACCTGCGCCGGAAGTTCGAGGAGAACATCAGCCCTGCCGGCGAACGGACGGTCACCGTTGAAGACTGGCAACGGTCCGCGGAGGCTTTCGCGGACCTGGCCGATCCCGCGGTGATGGAGGCCGCGTGGCGGTGACGAGCTGGCTGATCGACAAGTCCGCGTACATTCGGCTCCAGCTCGGCCAGACGGCGAACCGCGACGAGTGGAGCGCACGCATCAGCCGCGGACTCGTCCGGCTCTCCTCAATCACGCGACTCGAACTCGGCTACTCAGTGCGTTCCGGAGAAACGGGACGTCGACAGTTCGCCGCCCCACCGCTGTCCCTGATGCCGGTCGAACACCTCACACCTGCTATCGAGGACCGGGCCCTGGAGGTCCAGATGCTGCTCGCCGACCGTGGTCAGCACCGCGCCCCGTCAATTCCCGACCTGCTGATCGCGGCGACCGCTGAGAAGACCGGGCTGACCGTCCTCGCCGTCGACAAGGACTTCGACCTCATCGCCGCAGTCACGGGCCAGCCGATTGAATCCCTGGCTGGCTAAGGATCGCCGTACGATCGGAAACTCCGGCCGTACATGCGCACTCGGTGGTCCCCGTCGCAGTCAGCGCGCGGGCAGCTCACGGAGGAACGCCCGCCCGCACTCCACCCCGAGGCAGCAACACCAGGTCGGCGATCTGGACGGCGCCGGCCGGACCGGCTCCGGGCGGCGGTGCCGGGTAGGTAACACCGCTGGTCGGCCCGGTCGGGCCGGCTCGTCACGCCGTCAACCGGCTGCCGGTTGGCGCTGATCGCGTTCGCCGCCGGCATCTGGCGCGCCGTCAGCCCGCGTCGGGACGGCCGGCGGCGGCCGCCAGTACCGCCGGGTCGACGTTGCCGCCGCTCACCACCGCCACCGTACGCCCAGCGGGCAGCTCGGCGGCGTGGAACATCCGGGCGGCGGTGGCCACCGCACCGCTCGGCTCCACCACCAGCCGGGCGGCCCGGACCAGCCGGGTCGTCGCGGCGGCGATCTCCTCCTCGCTGACCGTCACGATGCCGTCCAACCGGGCGCGCAGGTGTGCGAAGGTCAGCGCGGAGAGGTTGGTCCGCAGCCCGTCCGCGCTGGTGCGGTAGGTGCGGGCCGGTTCCCACTGCCGCAGCTCCCCGCCGCGCAACGACTCGGCGGCGTCGGCGGCGAGTTCCGGTTCGACCCCGATGACCCGGGTCTCCGGGCGCAACGCCTTGACCGCCGTGGCGACCCCGGAGGCGAGCCCGCCCCCGCCGACCGGCACCAGCACCACGTCCAGGTCCGGCATGTCCGTCAGCACCTCCAGCCCGATGGTGCCCTGACCGGCGATGACCCGCCGGTCGTCGAAGGGCGGGACCAGGGTCCGGCCCTGCTCGACGGCGATCGCCTCGGCGACCGGTAGCCGGTCGGCCGGGTCGACCACGCGTACCTCGGCGCCCAGGGCGCGCACCTGGTCGATCTTTGTCGCCGGAGCGCCCTCGGGGATCACCACCGTGCACGGCACGCGCCGGGCCCGGGCGGCGTAGGCGAGCGCCTGTCCGTGGTTGCCGGAGGAGTGCGTGACCACGCCCCGGGCCCGCTGGCCGGCGTCGAGCCGGGCCACCGCGTGCGTCGCGCCGCGCAGCTTGAACGAGCCGACCGGTTGCAGGCTCTCCGGCTTCAGCCAGAGCTGGTCGTCCCAACGGCAGGGCAGCAGCGGCGTACGCAGCACCAACCCGAAGAGGTGACCTGCCGCGGCCCGTACGTCATCGACGGTAAGGAGATCCACCCGATCATCCTGCCACCCCGGCTCAGCAGCCGGTCCGGAGCGGTTCGGCCGGCCGCTCCCGCCGGCCGCCGGGTACGAAGATGGCGATCCTGACCGGGATGAATGCGACTAAAGCCTACTATTTGGCCAGAGAACACGGATGATACGAGGATCACGATGACCAGCCCCGACCAGACCGGCGGGCAGCCGTACCGGCCCGGCGGCGGTTCCGGCGAGCCGCCAGTGGACGGTTCCGGCGAGCCGCCGACGGGCGATGCCGGTGAGCCGCCGACGGGCGGGGATCGGCCGGTCGAGCCGGTCCCCCAGGCGTGGGACTGGGCGATCGATCCACCGCCGCCGGAGGGGCCGAGCCGGGAGCCGAGCCCGGATCCGGCGGCCGGACCGAACATCGACGAGGTCCCGGATCCGATACCGCTGACCGGCCGCTTTCCGGACACGATCGCGCCCGGCGCGGGCCCGCCCTCCCCGCCGGACTGGTCCACGCCGCAGACCCGGGTCAGCACGCCGCCGCTGGGCGGTTACCCGCCGCCAGCGCCTCCGCCGCCGACCTGGGCCTCTGGACCGACCGGCCCGGAGGGCGGGGCAGGACCGGAGGCGGGACACGCACCGCCCGGCGGCACCGTCAAGGTTCCCGAGTTCGTACGGCCGACCGACCGGCGGTGGTGGTTCGTACTCGGCCTCGTCGCAGCGGTCCTCTCCTGCTGCTGCGTGGCCGCCGCCGTGGTCGCGCTGGTCTGGGGACCGGGCTTCTACAACGGGCTGCGCGACCGGGCTCCCCGAGTCGTCGGCCTCAACCAGCCGGCCCGGGACGGCGACCTCGAGTTCCAGGTGCAGCGGGTGCGCTGCGGTGTCACCGAGGTCGGCGACCCCCTGGTCAGCCAACTCGCGGTCGGGCAGTTCTGCCTGGTCGACCTGGCGGTACGGAACCTGGGCCGCCGACCGGTGACGTTCCAGGACGGCCTCCAGATCGCGTACGGGCCGGCGGGACAGCGGTTCGGGGTGGACAGCTCGGCCGGACTGCTGGCCAACGCCGACCAGCTCGGCTTCCTCGACGAGATCAACCCCGGCAACCGGGTCACCGGCGCGGTCGTCTACGACATCCCGCCCGACACCCGGATCGTCCGGCTCCGGCTACGCGCCTCCGCGACCTCGCCCGGAATCCAGGTCCGCACCGGATAGCCGGGCCGACCGGACCGACGGGACGGCAGAACCGGAGGGGACGGCAGAACCGGACGGGCGGCGGTCAGCGGGCGTGCCAGGCGGCGAGAAGTTCGGCCTCCTCGACCTCGGTGAGCCCGATCCGCTGGCCCGCCTCCGGGCCGGCCGTCGCCAACCAGCCCGCGGTGTCCCGGGCCGTCTCGGCAAGCGGCCGGGTCCGCAGCCCGGCCGCCAGGCTCGGGGTCACATCCCGGCTCAGGATGCCGGCGTACTCGGGCACCGGCAACCACAGCGGCAACGACCGGGGGCCGGCCCAGGGCTGAACCCCCCGCTCCGCCAGGAACTCCTGGGTCACCCAGCTCAGGGCGGCGCCGTCGGGGAGTACGTCGGCCAGGAATCGGGCCCGGGTCATCGGCGCACCGGCGCCGTCGTACGTCCCGATAAGTCCGCGCTCACCGGCGGCGACGATCCAGGCGGCCAGATCGCGTACGTCCACCAACTGCACCGCGTCGTCCGGTGAGCCGGGCGCGAGGACCTCGCCACCCCGGGCCGCCCGCCGGACCCAGTACTCGAAGCGCCCGCTCGGATCCTCCGGGCCGACGATCAGGCCGGCCCGGCAGACGAAGACCCGGTCGGCACCGAACGCCTCCGTCACGAGCTGCTCACAGCTCACCTTGCAGGCGCCGTACGACTCCGCGGAGAGCGCCGGGTCCTCCGCGTCCGGCGGCGCGGGGGCCAGCACCGGCGCGGTGTCGACCCGCTGGCCGACCGTGGTGGTGTCCGCGTACACCGAGACGGTCGAGACGAAGGTGAAGTGTCCCACTCGACCGGCGAGCGCGGCGGCCGCGTGCCGGACCTGGTCGGGGTGCCGGGTCACGTCGACGACCAGGTCGAACTCGCCGGTGAGCCCGGCCAGGCCGGCCGGGTCGGTGCGGTCCACCCGGACGAAGCGGACGCCGTCCACCGGGTCCCCGGACGAGCCCCGGGCGGCGCAGGTGACATCGTGGCCGGCGGTGAGGGCCTGCCGGGCGACGGCCCGGCCGAGGAACACGGTGCCGCCGAGGATGAGGGTTCGCATCCGGCGATGGTGCCCGGTGGGACGGCCTTCGGTAACCCCTGTTCGCGCAGGGCGGATCAGGTCCACCGGCGCCGGGGCACCGCCGGCCGAGGGCCGAGTTCCGCCGCCCGTCATGCGTACCGGCCCGGATGTAAAGTACGGTTCGACCGATATCCCAGGAGGTCGCGAATGTCCCTGACGGTGCACACCGAGGAACGGGCCGACGTCGTCGTCGTGTCGGTCGCGGGCGAACTCGACATGGCCACCGCGCCGCAACTGCAGGACCAGATCACGGACCTGCTGGAGAAGGGACACCACCGACTGGTCTTCGACCTGGCCGATCTCACGTTCTGCGACTCCACCGGGCTCTCCGTCTTCGTCCGTGCCCGCAACAGCGCCGACGAGGCCGGCGGCATCGTCCGGCTGGCGGCGCCGCGCCGGGGGGTGCTGCGCATCCTGGAGGTCAGCGGTCTGGTGGAGGTGCTCCAGACACACGCCACGGTGGACGAGGCGGTGGCCGGCGGCCGCACCGTCACCGACTGACGGATCCGGCCCACCACCGACCGGCGGCCGGGCAGGCCGCCACCGACCGGCGGCCCGGCCCGGCCGATCCGCCACCGGGCACCCTGCCGCTTTTCGTCCGCCACGCGCCAGGCACTAGGTTGTCGACCGACACGGATCCGGCAACCTGGAGACGCCAATGCTCAAGGGCTTCAAAGACTTCATCATGCGGGGCCACGTCGTCGACCTCGCCGTCGGCGTGGTCATCGGCGCGGCCTTCACCGGCCTGGTCACCCAGTTCACCAACTCGTTCCTGAAGCCGCTGATCACCATGTTCGGCGGCGAGAAGGACCTCGCGGCGGGCACCTGGACGCTGCCGAACGGGGCCGTGGCCGACTGGGCCGCCTTCGTCAACGCCACCATCACCTTCCTGATGACCGCCGCCGTGCTCTACTTCCTGGTGGTCCTTCCGCTGAACAAGCTCGCCGAGCGGCGCCGGCGGGGCGAGGAGCCGGCGCCGGCCGCGCCGAGCGAGGAGATCAAGCTGCTCACCGAGATCCGGGACGCGCTGGTTGCCGCCGGCCGGGCACCGAACCGGCAGCCCGAGGGGCCGGACGAGCACTTCGGCCAGCAGTACCCGCCGGCGCAACGCCACCCCTGAACCCCGAGCGTCACCTGCCCGGGTAACGGCCCGAGACCCGGCGATCTTCTCGAACGTACGTTCGATAAGGTCCCGGGCATGGAACAGCGAAAGCACTGGTGGAACGGCAAGTGGGGGCGCCTGGCACGGCGCGATGTCTACCTACGGGCGGATGCCGACCAGTGGCACGTGGAACAGCGGGCGGGCGGGGCCGAGGGGATCTCCCGGTTCTACGAGTTCGACAGCGAGGACGCGGCGTACGACGTGGTCCGGACCCTGCTGGCCGGGCCGGACAGCTGGCGGGAGCTCTCCGCCCGTCCGCCCGGGGTCGACTGACCGCGCGCGGACGACGGGGCGGGCGGCGGTCAGCGGGACGGCGCTTCCAGCAACGCGATGGTGCTGAGCGTGACCTGGTCGCGGATCCGGGTCACCGAGGTCTGCCACTGCCGGGTGAACCCGGGCCGGTGTTCGAGGTCCCGCCAGACCGGCAGCACCGACTCGTCGAGCCGGGCGGCCGGCATCCAGAGGTGCAGCAGGCAGTCTATTGCCGGACGGAGCCGGTCGATCTTCTGCGTCCGGGTGCCCGGCCCGGTGAGGCTGAACTCGATCAGCGACAGCAGCGTGGTGAGCAACCAGTCGTGCAGGGCGAGGTCCTCGCAGAACTCCACCAGCGCCGGTACGGTCTCCTGCGGCGCGGTCAACTCCAGGGTGCGCAGCGTGTCCGACTCGATCCGGAACTTCCCGTGCGCCTCGGTTGCCGGATCGGCGGCCGGCAGCACCGCCCAGCGCAGCCGGGTGCGCTTGGTCCGGAACGGCGGGCGGCGGTCCAGCCGGGGCGACCGCTGCACCGCGTCGATCAGCCGGGCGCTGATCGCACCGAGGTTCAGCGTCTGCGGCTGGTGGGTGGGCCCGAGGAAGCCCCGGGCCACGTCCCGGAGGTCGACCTTGCCGATCGTCTCCACCCAACCGGGCCGGGACAGGTAGTGCGACCAGATCAGCCGGCGGTTGCTGGCGGCCCGGTCCAGCCGGGTGTAGGTGGAGCCCTGCAACACGTGCCCCCCGGTCATCGCCGCGTGTGACACCACCGTCCCCACGCCCCGGATACGGCTGCCGGAGCGGGTCGGCAGCCGGCAGTCGACCCCGGTGAGCTGGTCCGGTGAGACCGCGTACGCGATCGGACGCTCGGACCGGCGGACCCGCTGGCCGACCAGGAGGTCGAGGAGTTGGGCGGTGTTCTCCAGCGAGAGCGAGCTGGAGTTCTGCAGAAGTCCGGTGTGGACCTCGCCCAGCGTCAGCATGCGCTCCTCCGCAACCTCGTGGCACCGTGACCGGGCGGCCGGAGCCGGGTCGCCGTGACAGCGTCACCGTAACCGATGTTCGCGGCGGGCACGGTGATCGGCCGGCGGCAATTCGCCGGCGCCGTCCCGCGCCCGTCCCAGCGGGGACGGACACCGGCTTCCACCTGCGAAAACGATGTTGTTGCGTCCTATTGGTACGGTTGCGTTACGTGCCGCTCACGCCGCCCCTAGGAGCCGCCGTGACCAAGGTCTACGTCTCGGCCACTTTCCGGGATCTACAGGAGTGCCGCGCCGCCGTGCAACTGGCGCTGCGCCGGCTGCGGGTCGAGGACATGGCCATGGAGTCGTACGTCGCCGAGGACCGGCGCCCCCTCGAACGCTGCCTGGCCGACGTCGCCGAGTGTGACGTCTACGTCGGCATCTTCGCCTGGCGGTACGGCTTCGTCCCGGCCGGCTACGACCGCTCGATCACCGAACTCGAATATCGGGAGGCGCTCACCGGCGGCAAACCGTGCCTGATCTTCCTGCTGGACGAGGAGGCGCCCTGGCCGCGCAGCTTCGTGGACCGGGGTCGGGACGCGGACAAGATCGAGGCGCTCCGGGCGGAGCTGGCCGACCGGCACATGTGCAGCACCTTCCGGGACCCGGCCGACCTGGCCGCGATGGTCACCGCGGCGGTGGCGAACTGCCTGACCGACGCCGGGGTGCCGACCGGCGGCATGCACACGCTGAGCCGGGACACGCTGAAGCAGTACCTGCTGCGGCTGCGGCAGCACTACGGGGTGCTGGACCTGGACGCGCTGACGCCGGAACAGACCGAGGACTACCTCCGGATCCAGTTGATGTCGGTCTTCGTCGAGCAGTGGGTACGCGAGGACCCGCCCCCGGCCGAGCTGCCCCGGGAGTGGCTGCGCCGGATGCAGTCGGAGGGGCGGATCGGCACCGAGGACGTGCCGGAGGAGGTCGATCCCCGGGAGCTGGTGCAGTTGCACGAGTCGTACCGGGCGAAGCCGTTGCAGCGGCTCTTCGACGTACTCGGCGCGCCGGACCAGCGGGCGATCGTGCTGCTCGGCGATCCCGGCTCGGGCAAGTCGACCGCGGCCCGGTACGTCGCGCTCAGCCTCACCGGCGGTCCGGTCGACGACCGGCTGGCCCCGCTCGCCGACCACCTGCCGCTGCTGATCGAGCTGCGCTCGTTCATCACCCTGGCCGCCGAGGGCAGGTGCGAGAACTTCGTCGACTACCTCGACCACCGGGCCGGCACCGACGGGCTCGGCATCGAGCGGGCCGCCCTGCTGCGGCATCTCGGGGTCGGCGGCCGGGCGGTGATGATCCTGGACGGGCTGGACGAGGTCTTCGACCGGCACCGCCGGGAGGAGGTGGCCCGGCAGATCGCCGGGTTCGCCGCCAACCACCCCCAGGTACGCATGATCGTCACCTCCCGGATCATCGGCTACTCCCGCCGGATCCTGACCAGTGTCGGGTTCGTGCACTACACCCTGCAGGACCTGGACGAGGAACAGACCGGCGACTTCCTGTCGAGCTGGTACCGGCTGGCGATCCGGGACCGACCGGAGGACGCGCAGGCCCAACGGGCCCGGCTGCTGGACGCGATGCGGCACTCGCACGCGATCCGGGAACTCGCCGGCAACCCGCTGCTGCTGACCATCCTGGCGATCATCGGCAAGCACCAGCCGCTGCCCCGGGAGCGCTGGAAGCTCTACGACCACGCCGCCACCGTGCTGGTGGCGCAGTGGGACACCGACCGGCACCTGCGCGAGGAGTCCCCGGTCGCCGGCTTCCTCGACCCGGAGGACAAGAAGGAGCTGCTGCGCCGGCTGGCGTACCGGATGCAGTCGGCCGACCGTGGGCTGACGGTCAACTACATCGACCGGGCGGAACTCAGCGACGTCTTCGAGCGGTACCTGGTCGAGCGCTACCGCCGGGACGCCGCCACCGCCCGGAGCATCGCGCTGGCGATGATCGAGCAGTTCCGGGAGCGGAACTTCATCCTCAGCCGGTACGGCCCGCAGGTCTACGGCTTCGTGCACCGCACCTTCCTGGAGTTCTTCTGCGCCGACGCCATCCTTGCCAAGTTCCAGCACGACCAGGTGCTCTCCTTCGAGCAGCTCAAGGAGCTCTTCCGGCGGCACTGGGCCGACCTGTCCTGGCGGGAGGTGCTCCGGCTGCTCGCCGGCGCGCTGCACCAGAACCACACCGCGCAGCTCATCCAACTGCTGACCACCGAGGTCAACCAGCCCTGGCCACCGGCCGACTTCGCCCCGCCGCCGTGGAACCTGGCCCTGGCCGTGCAGTGCCTGGCCGAGGTGCGCAACCTGCACAGTGCCGCCGCCAAACCGGCGGAGACGCTGCTGCGGCAGCTCATCCTGCTGCTGGAGCACTGCGTCTCGATCGACGACCGGGAGACCGCCCGGCTGATCGACGAGGAGATCCTGCCCGCCGCCAAGGTGATCGGCCCGAACTGGCCGGGCCGCAAGATCTACCTCTCCTGGTACCGCCGTCGGGGCGTCCGGGTGGTCTGGAACCCGGTCTCCACCCACGCCGCCCGGCTGGCCGCGATGCTCTCCACCCCGGCCGAGCGGATCGACGACCTCTTCGACGACGTGCTCGCCAGCATGGACGAGAGCCCCGCCTCGTACGCCTCGGTCGCCGGGCTGGCCGAGTTGGCCCAGCTCGCCACCACCGCCGTGGACAGCCCGGCCCACCAGGCCGCCGCCGCGCGCGCCCGGACCCGGCTGATCAAGCGCGCCCGGGCCGACAACCACGCCGGGGTACGGCTGGCCGCCGTGCAGGCCCTCGGGGAGCGGTTCGGTACCGACCCCGAGGCCCGCGACCTGCTCATCGAGCGGGTCCGGGCCGACGGGTACGCCGGGGTCCGGCTCGCCGCCGTGCAGGCGCTCGGGGAACGGTTCCGGGACGAGCCGAACGTCCGCAACCTGCTCCGGGAACGTGCGCACGCCGACGAGCACGCCAGCGTACGGCGGACCGCGATCCAGGCCCTCGGCGAGCGGTACGGCGGCGACGACGAACTCCGGGACGTGCTCGTCGAATGCCTGCGCACCGACACCGACGCCGAGGTGACCAGGACGGCCGCGCACGTCCTGGTCGAACGGTTCGCCGCCACCCGGCACGTCCGGAAGTTGCTGATCGAACGCGCCCGGGACGACACCGACCCGGTGACCCGGCGGACCAGCGTGCGGGTCCTCGGCGAGCGCCTGGCCGGCGACGCCAGGGTCCGGGCGCTGCTCGTCGACCGAGTCCGGGCCGACCGTGACCCGGGGGTGCTCCGGGTCGCCGCCCGCGCCCTGATCGACCAGTACGGCCCGGACACCGCCACCCGGGACCTGCTGTTCAGCCGCGCCGGTGGGGACACCGACGAGATGGTCCGGCTGGTCGCGCTGCGGTTGCTGGTCGAGCACTTCGAGCGGGACACCGCGCTGATCGAGCTGCTGGTCACCACCGCCCGACAGGACCGGGACGCCGACGTACGCCTGCTCGCCGCCCGGGCGCTGACCGACGAGATCGGCGCCGAGGCGTCGGTCGGGGCCGCGCTCGGCGAGCTGGCGCTGCGGGACCGGGACGCCCGGATCCGGCTGGTCGCGGCCCGGGCCCTGATCGAGCGGGTCGGAATGGACTCCGCCGTCTCCGAGGTGCTCGCCGGGCTCGCCCGGGACGACTCCGACGCGGCCGTACGCCTGGCCGCCGTCAATGCCCTCGCCGACACCGTACGCCGGGATCCGACGATCCGGGAGGTGGTGCTGGACCGGGCCCGCGCCGACTCTGACGCGGAGGTGCGGCTCGCCGCGCTCCGGGCGCTGACCCGGGAGCCGCACCACTCCGACCAGGTGCACCAGGTGCTGGTCGACCGGGCACACCACGACCCGGACGCCGCCGTATTCGCGCTCGCCGCCACCGCGGTGGTGGAGCGGGGCGGTCCCGGGGACGACGTGCACGGCCTGCTCGCCGGCCGGGTGCACGGGGACGGCAACGCCCGGGTCCGGCTCGCCGCCGTACGCCTGCTGGTGCAGCGGGTCGGCGTCGACGCCGACGTCCGGGAGACACTGCTGGAACGGATCCGGCACGACCCGGACGCCGAACTCGTGCACGAGGCCGCCGTCGAACTCGCCACCCGACTCGGCACCGACGTGGAGCAGTGCGAGGTGCTGATGGCCCGGGCCACCGGCGAGGACCCGCAGATCCGCACCGTGGCGGTACACATCCTCGGCGAGTACTACGGCACCGACCGGGCGGTACGCGAACTGCTCATCGAACGGGCCGGCAACGACAGCGACGTCCAGGTACGCCGGACGGTGCTCCGGGTCCTCGGTGAACGCCTCGCCGAGCACCCCGAGGTGCGTACCCTCTTCGTGGAGCGCCTGCGCGACCAGGACTGGTCGGTGCGGGCCGCCACCGTGCAGGCCCTCGGCACCCACTTCGGCGACGACCGCCAGACCCGGGAACTCCTCACCGAACTGGCCCGGGACGACCCGGATCCCGGCTTCCGGCGCCGGGCCGGTCAGGTGCTCACCTGGCTACCCGACGCGGACCCCGACCACCTGCCTGACGTACGGCGGTGAGCGGTGTGCGGTCAGTCGCCGGCGAAGACGTACTCGGTCCGCTCGACCAGGTCCTTGGGCAGGTCGATGTGCTCGTTGCGGCTGCGGGTCTGTATCTGGTCGAGCACCGCCGGGCTGATCGAGACCTGGCTCAGGATCGTCCGGACGGCGTGCTCGATCGGCAGGAAGCGCGAGCCGAGCACCGAGAAGGTCCGGTACGCGCTGAACGGCGGGGCGTGCGGGTTCAGCTTGACCACCGCCGGCATCTCGTCCCAGTCGTCCGGCCAGTCGTCGAGCTGGTAGGGGTTGGTCACGCCCTCCCCCTCGTGCCGGAGCAGCCCCAGCCGCATGAGCTGCCAGACGGCCGCCAGGAACGGGCAGGACCAACGCCGCTCGCCGTTCTCCTCGTAATCCCACAGCTCGACGTCCATGAAGATGGAGTGCCGGTTCGCCGCGTTCTGCATCGGCGGCTGCCAGGCCCGGCCGGCACTCATCGCCTGGCCGGGAACGGAGACCGGCGACCGCCTGCCGTTGCAGAGCCAGCCGGTCTCGGAGGTGGGCGGGCGGTCCCCGGTGGTCTCCGGGACCGGATCGGAGACGAGTTGGGTGAGCACCAGTTCGGCGAGCGGGATGTCGTCGGCCTGGGCGCAGCCGGCCTCCCGGGCGAAGTAGTCGATCACCAGACCGCTGTCCCGCGCCGCCTCGCGTACCTGCTCCATCACCACCCGGGGGGTGCTGAACCGCTGGAAGTAGTCGTCGATCAGGAAGCAGGTGCTGATTCGGGGCCGGCCGTTCGGCAACCGCTCCGCGCAGGCCTGCCGGGCCGCCGCCGCCCAGGGTGCGACCCGGGCGAAGTGCCGGCGGAGCTGGTCGATCCCACCGGCGAACTCCTCGATGTAGAGGTGTCCCAGCTCGATGGAGAGGTGCGAGAGCGGAACGGACTCGACGCTGCGTCTGGCCGCCGTCTCCTCGAAGGTCACATCCGGTCTCATCACAGCATCTCCCAGGCCGTGTCGTCCACGATGAGCTTTGCCAGCGCCGAGAAGGCCTCCACGGTCTCCAGGTTCGCAATCTTGCGCGCGTACACGTCGTTGTCGGAGATGAGCTGCTCGCGCCATTGCAGCACCGGGTCGAGCGGTACGGAGCCGAGCAGCATCGTCCGGCCCACCCGGTTGTTGCTGGCCAGCTCCAGCAGGTCCTGGTTGCACTCCCGGAGCCAGGCCACCTGTGCCGGCCGCAGCCCCTCCAGCTCCGGCGAGTCGGGGTCGACCACGGCGGTACGCACGAACCGCAGTCGGTTCACCAGGTCCTCGTGGTCGTGCCCGGCGAGGGTGCCGGCGTCCAGGATGCCCCGGGTGCCGTAGACCAGCCCCGAGGCGGCGAGGACGTGCTGCCGGGTCCAGCGGTGGAAGACCAGCCAGCGCGACCGTACCGACTTCAGCGCCGGCATGGCGGTGGCTGCCAGCACCATCTGGGTGGCGTACGACCGGCCGGCGCTCAGGTCGACGAGGCTGAGGTCGAACTCCTCCTCCAGCCGCAGGAAGAGCCGGGCACAGCGTTCGATCCGCTCCCGGGTGGCCGGGAACTCCCCGCCGCCACTGTCGCCGGGCAGCAGCACCAGCCGGCCGGCACCGGGCGGCCGGTTGCGCAGGCTGGGCCGGTCGGACTCGGTCCACACCTCGATCCGTTGCGGCTCGGCCAGGGCACCGTCCAGGTAGTCGTGCAGACCGCCCCGGGTGGTGCCGTGCACGGCGGAGTCGATGTGGAAGATCGCGCCAGCCGTCGGCGACCCGAAGTCGAAGTCCAGATAGCAGACGTCGCTGCCCTGCAGCGCGCTCCGGTAGAGCATGTTGCTGCTGGTGACCGAGCGCCCGGTGCCGCCCTTGTCGGAAGCCGCGAAGATCAACATTTCAGCCTGCCTCCGCGACGTCGCGGCGGGCCGCGTTCAACTCGTCCAGCCGGCGCAGCACCGAACTGGTCAGCGCGGCCGCCGTGCCGGGCCGCTCGTGCACGATGTCCCGGGCCCGCCGCAGATTGACCCGCACCACCTGGAGCGTCTGCTGCATCTTCGGGCCCGCCTCCGCCGCGCCGTCCAGCAGCTCCATGTCGTAGAGGTGCTCGGCCTCGTTGAGCAGGTCCAGCGCGTGCATGGTGAGCCGGTCGCTGCGCAACGGCGGACGGCGCAGGACGCGTACGGTGGTGACCAGCGACTGGACCACCCGCTCGGTGTAGTACCACGAGGGTGCGTCGTGGTAGTCGACGAACTGCCGGAACACCCGGGCCGGCTGGTCCCACAGGCTCCGGCCGGCGCCGCGTTCGAGCCGGCGGAGCACCAGATGGTCCCAGACCTGGTCGGCCAGGTCCAGCATCCTGGCCCGCTGCTCGGCGTCGCTCAGTAGCCCGGCGATGTACGCGGTGCGCTGCAACAGCAGGGCGGAGAACTCGGTCACCGCCCAGCGCAACGTCGGCCCGCCCAGCTTGTCGCTGTTCTGCAGGGTCAGCCGTACGCCGGGCGAGTGCAGCGTGAGCGCCTGGTCCTGGTCGAACGGCCGTCGGGTGATCCGCGCCCGGTTGGCCAGCTCCTCCAGCACCGCACCCACCCGGCCGAGTTCGGTGTCGGCGCCCCGCTCGACCACCAGGCCCTTGACCGCCAGCGAGGTCACCAGCAGGGTGTAGTAGTCGGTGGCGTCCCGGTCGGTGGTCCGCCAGGGGATGTCCTCCAGCGGCCAGCGGTGGCCGTCGCCGAAGGTGGCGACGGTGGCCCAGTAGCCCCGGGTCAGGTCCCACCGCAGTTGCAGCGCCCGGGAGAGCCGCTGCTGCTCCTCGTTGAGCAGACCGAGGATCCGGGTCCGCTCGGTGAAGAGTTCCTCGATCGCGTCGATCGCGATGACCGTGAAGTAGAGGTACGGCTCCTCGGGCGCCACGCCCGGCCGCTGCTGGCCGACCGCCTCGGTCGTCTCGATCTCCGGCGCCTCCCCGACGATGCCCCAGGACCAGCCGCACTCGAAGAGCCGGTTCGGACTGTCCAGGTCGGCCACCTGGCCAGAACCGATCATGACCTCACGGAAGCTGGCGATGGTCTGCCGCAGCCGACGGCGCAGCTGCGCGACGACCTGCCGCTGCGGCAGGTTGCTCTGGTTGAGGGTACGGACCAGCGCCTGGCCCTCCTCGGAGTCGACGTCGAAGACGTTCACCGCGAAACTGCGCAGCAGCCCGACCATCGCGGCGGTCAACCGCACGCTCGCCATGCTCTCCAGCTCGTCGACTTCCCGAATGATCTCCTCACGGCGTACCGCGGTGCGGAAGACCCGGGCGAAACCGATGGCGGCCAGGGAGAGTGTGATCGACATGGCGAACGAGTCGACGATGTCGAGTTCGAGCTGCTGCTCGGACGGCTCGCCGTCGTCGGTCTGGAAATATGTCCGGCCGGAGAAGACCGGCGTCCCGGATTTGTCGGTGTAGCGCTGGTAATACTCGGTGAGCACCTGGATCAGCACCCGGGGAATCTGGGTGGCGGTGCCGAGCGGGCGCAGCGCCCTGATCATTTCCTCGGCGGTCTCGTCCGGACGGTCCAGTGAGAAGTCCGCCTGGGTGGCCGGGAGCAGGATGCAGAGCAACTGCTCGGCGTCACTGATCGAATTCGGCCCGTCCCGCCCGCCCCACTGCCACTTCCCGTCCTGCCAGCTCGACCGGACGGTGGCCGCCCAGATCTCCAGTAGCTCCTGACGGGGCTGAATCCTCATCTATCGTGCACCACCATCCGCGAAAAACACCGGCTAGGTCGAGCGGCACTCACATTGTCCGTCGGGAAGACCTGGCGGCTCCCGTACGTGTCTCGATGATAGAGACGGATTCGACCGGCTGCGGTAGCCCGGCTCGGCGACCGGCGCGAATCAAAGGAAGACGCAGGTCATCGCCGCAGTACTCGGCCTCTCCACAGTGGTGCCACGTTTCATCGCGGCCACCCCCTTCGCATCTCGGGCCTATCCATCAATGATGGCGTACGCGTCAAGGCGCGGGAACACCTCGCCGGGGCGCCCACCAGGAACATCGCCCCGAACGGGGGACGCGGGACCGGCTCAGCCGTGTCGGGCCGGATCGGTGAGCTGCTGGCGTACCGCCCAGAGCGCCGCCTCGGTACGCGACGCCGAGCCGGTCTTGCGGAGCAGGTTGGACACGTGCACGGTGACCGTCCGTACCGAGATCCCGAGCGACCGGGCCACCTGCTTGTTGGACATCCCGGCGGCCAGACAGGACAGCACCTCGATCTCCCGGCCGGTCAGCTCGGCGGTGGGCGCCGGCGGCGGCTCGACGAGCAGCCGCAGGTCCACCGGCTCGGCCACGAGCTCCTCGGGCCGCCGGCCGCGCCCCGCGACCAGCAGCTCCACCAACCGGTAAGGGTTGCCGCCGGTACGCCGCCACACCGCATCGGCCACCGCCGACGGCACCGGCGGTCCGGGATAGACCTGGCCGAGCACGGCGGCCACGTCCGGCCGGCCCAGCGGGCCGAGATGCTGCCGGACCGCGCCCGGGGCACCGGTGAGCCGGGTCAGGGTGGCCGCGACCAGCCGGGGTGACACCGCCTCCTCCGGTGGCCGGCTGCCCACCAGCAGCAGGGCCGGCAGACCCGGTGCGGTGGCCAGCTCGCCGACCAGGTTGAGGCTGGCCGGGTCGAGTGCGTGCAGGTCCTCCACCACCAGGACCGCCGGCCCGGCACCGACCAGGGCCCGTACGGTGCGTACCGCCAGGCGCAGCAGCGCGTCCGGGGCGTACCGTTCCCGGGGTGCGTTCGGGTGCTGGGCGAGCCAGGCCAGCGCGTCGGGCGGCAGCGGCAGGTCGGCGGTGTCCCGACCGCTGAGTACGGCGGCGAGCCAGTCGTACGGGGCCGGGGTGTGCACCCGGGCGGTACCGCTGAGGATCGTCACCGGCCGGGGCGAGAGTCCGTCGAGCGCGGCGCTGATCAGCAGGCTCTTGCCCACCCCGGCGGCGCCGGTGACCACCACGCAGCCGGTCCGGGGGCACCCGCCGGCGACCCTGGCCCAGGCTGCGGCGAACTCGGCCAGCTCTCCGGCGCGCCCGACCATGGAGACCGGCATCATGGGTCAACCCTACGCAGTACTGCGTAGTGACTTCGCCGTGGATCTCGGGGCAAGCTGCACGGTATGACCTATGTCCTGCGCAGCCTGGCCGTCAGCGACCCTGGACTGGTCCGCCCCAACAACGAGGACGTGGCGTTCGCCGGCAACCGGCTGATCGCCGTCGCCGACGGCATGGGTGGCGCGCCGGCCGGCGAGGTGGCCAGCGAGATCGCGATCAGCAGTCTGGCCCCGGTGGAGCGGTCGGCGCCCGGCGCGGAGCCGGTGACCGCCCTGTTGGACGCGATCGGTGCGGCCAACACCCGGATCCGCGCGGTCACCGACGCGGACCAGGCCACCGAGGGGATGGGCACCACGGTCACCGCGATGCTGCTCGCCGGCCGCCGGCTCGCGGTGGCGCACGTCGGCGACTCCCGGGGCTACCTGCTGCGGTCCGGCAGCCTGTCGCAGCTCACCCGGGACGACACCTTTGTGCAGGCCCTCGTCGACCAGGGCGGGCTGACTCCGGAGGAGGCTCGACGGCATCCGCAGCGGTCGCTGGTCACCCGCGTACTGCAGGGCGGCCCGCTCGCCCCGGCCACGGTCGCGCTGATCGCCCAGCCCGGCGACCGGCTGCTGCTCTGCAGCGACGGCCTCTCCGACGTGGTGGACGACGACAGTATCGCGGCGACGCTGGTCGGCTTCCCCGACCGGGAGGAGTGCGCGCGACAGTTGGTCAAACTCGCCCACCAGGCGGGCGCCCCGGACAACGTGACGCTGGTGCTGGCGGACGTGGTGCCGGCCGTCGACCCGGAGACGTCGACCGCCGGCATCGAGCCGGCCTGACGGCGCCCCGGCGCGGCGGATCCGGGTCGGCGTACCGCATCATGGATGGCGTACCGGCCCCGGCCGATGGCTCGGATCACATGGCCGGCGCACCAACCCGGTGGGCGGGAGGGCCAGCGTGATCGTGATCGACCTCGGCGAGGAGCGGTACGACCCGCCGGTCGATCCCGACCCACCCCGCCGGCTCGTTCGGCGGCGACTGCGGACCACGGCCCTGGTGCTGACCGGGGCGCTGGTGCTCGGCGTGGGTGGCGGGGCCCCGCCCGCACCGGCGCAGCTGACCGAGGTCTACCGGGGACCGCTGGAGGCCCGTCCGACCTTCGCGCTGACCGGGGACCGGTTGTTCGTGACCGGACCGCTCGACCACGGTGGCGGACGTCGGGTCACCGCATACGAGTTGGACCACGGGCGGCGGCTCTGGGCCAGCCCGTACCGGATCGAGCGCCAGCCGGTGGGGCTCTACCACGTGGGCGGCCTGCTGATGGTGGTGGAGGAGTGGGGCGGATCCCAGCACCGTTGGTTCCGCACCACCGCACTGGACGCCGACACCGGTCAGCGGCGCTGGTCGGTGCCGAACCACCTGACCGTGCTGCCGGCCGAGCGGGTGGCGCTGACCGTCACGGAGGTGTTCCCGGAGGGTTCGCGGGTCGATCCGGGCGATCCACGGCCGTCGGGCAGCCGGGTCTACGTTTCGGGCGCCGGCGTGTACGACGCGCCGCCGATCGGAGAGGTCGTCCGGACGATCGACCTCGACACCGGCCGGGAGCTCTGGACCTCGGCGCTGGTGTCGGGCGTCCTGGCGATGACGCGCACCGCCGAGCGTCCCGCGGCGCTGCTGACCGGGCACCGCGACGGCGTACTCGAACTGCGCGACCCGCGGACCGGGGTGGTCCGGCAGCGGCTCGACCCGGCGGCCGGCCGACCGGAGTACGCGACGGTGGTCGGCGACTCGCTGGTGGTCAGGCACGAGCGGAAACTCGCCGCCTACTCGGCGGATCTCCGACAGCTCCGGTGGACGCGTCCGCTGCCCAGAGACGTCCCGTACGCCAGTGAGTGCGGGCCGATGGTGTGCCTGGACAACCCGAACGACGTCGAGGTGATCGATCCCGCGACCGGCTCGACCGCCTGGCGGGTGGCGGAGCCGTTACGGCTGAGACCGTACGGCGCGCACCTCGTCGAGGTCGATGGTCAGCCCGCGCTCCGCCGGGTGGTGGACCCGCACACCGGGCGTACCGTGGTGGACCTGGCCGGGTGGACCGAGGCGGTGCCGCCCGCGGAGGACGGTCCGCTGCTGCTGCTCCGCCGGGCCGCTGGTCCCCGGACCTGGGTGGGCCTGCTCCCACCGGGGGGTACGGCGGTCCGCCCGCTGGACTACCTGCCCTTCGTCGTCTCGGCCTGTCGGTCGACCGCCGGGGTGATCGCCTGCCTGGCGCAGCCCGACGAGCTCCGGGTCTGGCGGTACCGGCCGGCGGCGCTCCCGGCGGGTTGAGCGGGCGCGGAAGCACCTCGCGCGGCGTTGCCCGGCCGGGTCGACCAGACGGCCGTAGCCCTCGAGATCGGCGATCGCCTCTTCCGGTACGCTGGTCACCCATCGGGTCGCTAGCTCAATTGGCAGAGCTGAGGACTTTTAATCCTTAGGTTCGGGGTTCGAGTCCCCGGCGGCCCACCGACCGCACCATTGTGCGAACCGGTGGTTGTTCCTCGTGTGTGCCCCCGTCCGGGTCGGGCGGGGGCATCGTCGTGTCGGTGGGGATCTTGAACACGGGTACGACTCCCTGGTCGGTGAGTTGGACTTCGGCGATGAGGGTCTCTATGGCGGCTTTGCGCTCGGTGTCGCTGCCGCTGGCCATGATCGTGCTGAGATAGTCGCGGATCATGGTGATGGTGCCGGGTGCCGGTGGCGCGGGTTGGGCGGCGAGGCCGGCTTCGAGGTCGGCGTGCCGGGTGTGCAGTTGGGCCAGTCGTTGGCGGAGTTCGCGGATGCGCGGTCCGGCGGCGGCGTCGTCCATGGTGCCGTTCTCGAAGGCGGTGTGGTACCTGGAGATGCTGGCTTCAGCGGTAGCAATCTGGTTGGCGAGGGCGGTGAGTTCGGCGCCGCGGTCGTCGGCGGTGCTGTGGCGCTGGGCGTGGGCGCGTTCGATCATGGCGACCAGGAGGGGTTCGGCGGTGGTGTAGAAGTCGTATAGCGCTTGTAGGACGGCGTTGTCGAGTTCGTCGGCGGGTAGCCGGGGTGCGGTGCAGGTGGCGTGTTTGCCGTAGCGGGTGCGGGTGAAGCAGGTGTAGTAGCGGTAGCGGCGGGTCCGTCCCTTGGCGGACGTGCCGATGTACCGCTGTCCGCAGCGGGGACATGTCAGCAGGCCGGTGAGGTAGTAGTCCGAGTCGGACATCGCCCGCTGGGTCTGGACGTCACCGCGTGCTGCGGCGATGTCCTGGGCGCGTTGGAAGGTGTCCCGGTCGATGAGTGGGTCGTGGGCGTCGGGGACGTAGACGTCGCGGTAGGCGATGTCCCCGACGTAGGCGGGGTTGTCCAGAATCCGGTTGACGGTGTGTCCGGACCACTTCTTGCCAGTCCGGTTGGGGACTCCGCGTTCGTTGAGTTCGGTGGCGATGGCGCGGGTACCGACGCGGTCGCGGGTGTAGAGGCGGAAGATGTCGCGGAGGACGGGTGCCTCGTCGGGGTGCGGGACGAGGCGGTGGTCGGGGTTGACGAGGTAGCCGTAGGGGCGGGTGCCGCCGGCCCATTTTCCTTTGCTGGCTTTCGCGGTCATGCCACTTTTCACTCGGTCGATGATGATGTTGCGTTCGAATTCGGCGAATACGGCGAGGAGTTGGAGCATCATGCGGCCGAATGGGCCGCCGGTGTCGATGGGTTCGGTGGCGGAGGAGAAGCGGACGTTTGATGCTCCGAGGATGGTGACAAGGTCGAGGAGGTCGGTGACGCTGCGGCTGAATCGGTCGAGTCGGTAGACGAGTAGGACGTCGTAGAGGCCGGCTTTGGCGGCGTGGAGTGCTTTTTTGAGTCCGGGGCGTTCGGTGGTGGCGCCGGAGGCGTCGTCTTCGTATTCGGCGACGATGGTCCAGCCGGGCTGGGAGGCGACGTATTTTTCGAGGGCGGCGCGTTGGGCGTCGAGGGAGAAGGGTTGGTGTTCGTCGTCGGTGGAGCGGCGGATGTAGATGCTGACCCGGCTCGGGCCGGCGGGCCGCTCGGTTGAGTCGGCGTGGTGGGCGCGTCGGCCGCGCCGCTTGGGCGGGGCGAGGGGTGGGGCTGTCATCCGGTGGTGTCCTTCGAGGTCGCGGGGTGGTACCGGTGGCGGCCGAGGTGTCCGCCACCGGTCAAGTTGGCTACTGGAAGAGATCGGGGTGGTCGTCGATGAAGTGGTTGAGTAGGACGGCGAGTGCTTCGGCGGCGTTGTCGAGGTCGGCGGCGGTCATCGATACGGTGTCGATCCGCGCGATCCGCAGGGGAATGTTGGGTTCCTTTCTGCGAGTGCGGGATGTTTTCGCACCGCCATTGTTGACGGCGGTACCGGGATGCGGTTCGTCAGGATAGCTCCGGACGTCGTTTTCGTGGTGGGGCGCGTGGGCCACGGTCCTCCGAAAAGCGTGTGACGCTGCTGGGGTCGGAGTCCTTCGTTCATGGGTTTTCCTTTCTTGCGCGGATTTGTGCGATCGATTCGATTGATGCGGTAGAGCCGGTTGATGGCGGCTGGCTGGTTTCTGATTGCTGGGTCGCGGACGATACCTCCGTGATCTGTCAACGGAGGGTTTGGATCTGTCAGCGGTTCTGGGAAACTCACGGTGGGATGCCGAGAGGCTGACAGATCCGGGGGGCTTGCTGTCACCGTGATAGCGGAGGTACGGTCCGCGATTTCCAGCCGTCAAGGGCTGGTGCTGCCGCTGTTGGGGCTCCGGCGGGGATGTGGGGACGCAGCCTGGGTACGCGTCCGTGCACTGCGTACAGGGGGCGTGCCCGGTCTGCGGTTGGGCGGGGCTTTGCCGGTTCAGTTCGCCTCTCCCGAGCCGCTGTCGAGCGGTGCGAGGTCGGCCAGGCGCAGCGGGGGCACAGCGGCGCGGTGCAGCCACCACACCGCCTCCGCTGGGTTTTTGCCGGTGGCTTCGCGGTGCACTGCTGTGGCTACCGGGTAGCGGACCCCGGCGGCGGCGAGTTCCTGATGCAGGTGCCGCTCGCGCAGCGGCGACGGTAGCCAGAACAGCACCGGCCAGAACCGTCCGGTGATGTGGGCGAGGTCGTGGTAGCCGTGAATTTTGTCGACGAGGCGGGACAGGGGCCGTTCGGTGCCGAGATCGAACTCGAGGAAGAACGGAACTCGCTGGCCGTCTTCGGCCCATACGCCGTGCCCGTCGGGCCGCGACCTAGGGGTGTAGGCGAAGGCGGTGACGTCATCGCCAGGTTCGGCGAAGGCGCCGGTCTGCTGGCAGCGGGCGGCCGGCCACCACCGAACCAGTGCGTTACCGGGGTGGGTGCGGGCGTGTCCGGCGAGATCGGTGAAGAAGCCGTTCACGCCGAGCAGATGGGGCAGGTTCGCCCGCTGGGTGAGATGCCAGCGGCGTTTACGGGCCCGGTCCTTGCGGGGCAGTTCCTCGCCGCGTTGCGCAGCGACGACTTCCACGCCGAGCTGGGCCAGGACGTAGTGGTAGGGGTAGGAACCGCCGTCGGGTCTCTGCGGCCGGAACCGGTCCACCACCTCCAACTGTTGGGTGAGGGCGCGGAGGCGTTCCTGGGCGTAGTCGACCGACGGGAACAGGGCGTGGGCGATCTGGAAGGAGGTGAGGACCCCGTGGTCGGCGAGCCAGCCGAGCAGGACGAGGTCACGGGTGGTGAGTTGGGACTGAACCCGCAGCACCGGATCAGCCATCCGTCACCGCCTTCCCCTGGGGGAGAGACCCGTGGAGAGGGTCAGTCGCAGCAGGCCAGCGAGTCTGGACCGAGGCGCTGACCTGCGGTGTGAGATGACGATCGGGGTCCGTTGGGGGGTCCAGGTGAAGCGGGACGTCAAGCGGGAGACCCGGCGGGACCGGCAACAGGAGGTCAAGGCTGGGTCTGTCAGCCTGGGATGTCGAGGATGCGGTAGCCGCGAGCGGCGACGAGAGTGGATGCGTGGACAGGGTGTACTCCAAGGTGAGGATGGCTTCGTCTACGGAGTGGACGGGACAGCGTGGTAGGCGTCGTGACGGTGGGCAGGCGTATCCGCGCCGAGTGACGCCCGGCCGGGCGGATCTCGAGATGCGGAGGTCAGGTGTCACTGTGGAGGTGTCAACGAACAAGCCCGCCCCGCACGGGGCCGACCGGAATTCGGGCAGCAGAAGTCGCGCCGACCTGACAGGCAGGTCGTCGTCGATGCGAACAGGGGCGGCGGCGGAGTCGGGCACGACCTGAGCGGTGCCGACGGTCCTCACGGCAGTGTCAGCGCCGCGGTGCGCGTCGGCGGAACTCGCCACGACAGTCGCGAACAGCTCCTGCCGCGGGCGGGCGGCTAACTCGCCGGCGTAAAGTCCTTCATCAGCGGTCCTCCCATCGCTCCGCGCCCCTGAGCCGGCGGCAGCAGCATTGTCTGTGCCGCGAACGACGACAGGCGCCACCACATGGGGTGTCGCCCGCGACGTGACGCGACCGAGACAACCGGCCGCGCAGGGAACGCCTAATCAGTACGCCCCGGCAACCCACTCCAGGTCAATCCCTTGATAATAACAATACGGTAACGGCTCTTGACTGGAATCCTTTCATGTGCCAATGCATCCTCCCCGGTGTGCCTGAGTCCGCCTCCGTCCATATGAAGGCGGGTGTCGTTCCTTGCGGATCGGGTCGGAGCCGTCGATGGTCGATAGCGTGCAGAGATGGGATCCGCTGAAGGAACATCAACTGCTGTTGCTGCGGCGCATCGGCGACGGGGACGACCTCAGCAGCCCCGACGGGGTCGATCAGCGTCACTCGGCTCGGGCCTTGCAGACTCGTCGACTCGTCGACATCACACGCCGAGGTGGCGTGTGGCGGGCTCAAATCACCGACGTCGGCCGTTTCTACCTCGACAACGGCATCCACCCCGACCACCCCGACCGCCTCGTGGGCGGCACGACGGCGCCCCGACAGCGCGTCCGGACCACCGTCACCGCTAAGCAAGGCAAGTCGGCCCCGGCCCGGTCGCGAGCAGGCGAAGACACCACGGCGGCCGACTCGACGCGGTCCCCAACCACCGCGACGGTTGAGCGGGCCCGACAACTTGTCGAACGCCTGCAAGCCGAAGGAACCGTGCGAGTCGAGAGCCCCGACTCCGAGGAGCGCGCTCTCTATCGGCGGGTCATCCACGCGGCCAAGCAGCATGGCCTCGTACCCGCCGGGTTCCATCTCAAGCACACCGGCCGCGCCGCCGGGGATATGATCATCCGCCTGTCCAACGACGAAGCCCCGGACGAGACGGACTGGAACCGGATCCGACTCGACACCCGCCGCGTCACCACCGACCCCAACCTCGTGTTCGCCGCCTTGGAGAAGAACCCGGCTGGGCTGGAAGTCACGACGGCATCCGTTCCGAGGGCGCTGGACCTGATCCGTGGCCTCGCCGCCGAGGCCCGACGACGAGGGCATTGGCTCGGAATAAACACCAAGACCAAGAACCCTTCCGTCTACCTCCAAGTCGACAAGACCCGTCGAAGGGTCAGGCTGATTGAGGAGTACGACGAAGTCCCCCACGTCCCTACCGACGAGGAGGCCCGGAAACTGCGGCGCAACCGATGGCTGGTGCTTCCGAAGACCGACAGGGTCGCCTCCGGTCGCCTGCGGATGGAGATCGCCCGCGCCGGCTGGGACAAGAAGGACACCTGGACCGACGACAAGCGCACAACCCTGGAGAAACGCCTTCCCCGCATCATCCGGGACGTCGAGTCCGGCATCGCCGCCGACGAGGAAGCCAAGCTGGCTGCCCAGCGAGCCCACGACGAATACGTCGCTGAGATGAAGCGGCAGGAGGCCGAAGAGCGTCGCCGCTGGCAGGAGGCCCTCGACGAGGCCCGCCCCCAGGCCGCTGAACTCCTGCGCAAAAAAGCATTCCGGCGGGCCTACGACTCATGGGTCTCCGCCAACGAGATCCGCGCCTTCTGCGACGCCCTCGAACAAGCTGCGCCCGATGAACCAGTCGACGCGGAGAATCGCACCCGATGGATCGAGTGGGCGCGAGCTACCGCCGACCGCCTCGATCCCACCCGAGGAGACCGGGCACTCGCCGACATCGGCTTCGACATCGAGCCCAAGCCCGACGACCTACGGCCCTTCATCGGCGACTGGAACCCGCGCCAGCCACGCCGCGAGTACCGTTCCGAACGCGACCAACAGGCCATCGACAACACCCGACTCCAGGCCGATGCCTGGCACCACGGCATGCGCGGGCGGGCTACCTGGTGGCGCAAGTAGCCGCAACCGGGAGCGGCAGGTCGATCAGTTCAGCGCCGGACTTTTCACCGCGACGAGGGCGCCCGTCGCATCCTGGAAGCGACGAGCGGCATATCAGGCAGGCTGTACGCCGACGGTTCGGTAACCTGCTATCCGTGACCAGTTCCGATCTCCGCGTGCGCTTCGCGCCCTCCCCGACAGGCATGTTCCACGTCGGCAATGCCCGGTCCGTCCTGTTCAACTGGGTGCTGGCCCGACAGTCGGGCGGAACGATGGTGCTGCGGATCGAGGACACGGACGCGGCGCGTAACCGCCCGGAGTGGGTCCAGGGCATTCTCGACGCGATGGAGTGGCTCGGCATCGGCCCGAGTGAGTACGAGGGTCCGCTGTTCCAGTCCGACTACGCCCAGCACCACCGCGAGGCCATCGATCGGCTCCTCGCCGCCGGACTGGCCTACTACTGCGACTGCGCCCGGGATCAGGTCATCGCGCGTACGGGCAGCGAGCACAAGGGCTACGACGGCTTCTGCCGGGACCGTGGCCTGACCGCTGGGGAAGGCCGCGCGTTGCGGTTCCGTACGCCGGACAGCGGCTCGACCGTGATAGTTGACCTGGTGCGCGGCAAGCCGACCTTCGACAACGCGCTGATCGAGGACTTCGTCATCGCCCGCGGCGACGGGTCGCCGGTGTTCCTCCTGGCGAACGTGGTCGACGACATGGCTATGGGCATCACCCACGTAATCCGGGCTGAGGAGCACCTCCCGAACGCGCCGAAGCAGCAGTTGCTGTGGGAGGCGCTGGGTGCGGAGCCGCCGGTGTGGGTGCACGCGCCGATCCTGGTCAACGAGAAGCGGCAGAAGTTGTCCAAGCGCCGGGACCGGGTGGCCCTGGAGGACTTCCGCGCCGAGGGCTACCTCGCGGAGGCGATGCGCAACTACCTGATGCTGCTCGGCTGGGCGCCATCCGGTGATCGGGAGATTCTGCCCTGGGATGACATCGTGGCAGAGTTCCGGCTGGAGGACGTCAACCCCTCGCCGGCGTTCTTCGACGTGAAGAAGCTCCGCGCCTTCAACGGGGACTACATCCGGGCGTTGTCGGTAGAGGCGTTCGTCGAGGCGTGTCAGCCGTGGCTGCGCGGTGAGACCGTGCCGTGGCGGCCGGAGGCATACGACGCCGAGGCGTTCGCCGCGGTCGCCGAGCTGGCGCAGACCCGGATCGCGCTGCTCTCCGAGATCGTGCCAATGGTCGATTTTCTGTTCCTCGATGAGCCGATCGCCGATGAGGCGGCGTGGGCGAAGGCCATGAAGGCCGACGCACCGTTGTTGCTGGCTGCGGTGGTCGAGGCGTATGAGACGTGCGAGTGGCGGGCCGAGGTGCTCAAGTCGACGCTGGAGGCGATCGGTGCCGAGCGAGGCCTCAAGCTCGGCAAGGCCCAGGCGCCGGTACGGGTCGCGGTGACCGGCCGCACCGTCGGACTCCCACTGTTCGAGTCGATCGAGATCCTCGGACGTGACCGGACCCTGGTTCGCCTGCGAGCAGCACTCGACCGGCTGACCTGACTGCGTCTGGCGGATCGAGCTGCCGGTCAGTCCCGGTCGTCGATCGATCCGATCCCCGGATTTCTCCGGAAATCCACCCTTGGCTGTGACGGCGTCAGTCGGCCCCACACTGACGGGGCGGATTCTGGCGGTCGTCGCAACACTCCAGGTGAGCAACTACGGGGCTGAGCTTAGCGAGGCCGCCACAGCGCCTTCAGCGACGGACCACCCGCCGGCTCGCCCGACGCACGGATTGCGGCCAGAAGAGGAACCAAGCGGGGGTGGTGGCGGCACACTACGGAGGAACCTCCTTCCGTAAGATCCGTACATGCAACTGAGCAGAGTGCTAGAGCAGCACATTGCGGTGTTCGGCGAGAGCGGCAGCGGCAAGACTGTTCTTCTCTCCTCGTTCTATGGTGCCACGCATGAGCCTCAATTCCTGAACAAGAGCCTGTTCGACGTCATGGCGGACGACCGCAGCCAGCACACCCGGTTGCACAAGAACTACCTCGGCATGAGGGACTCGGCCCGGCTGCCCGGACAAAACCGATTCTCCGCCACGTCCTATGCTTTTTCCGTCAAGCTGCGAGATTCCTCCGACGCCGCAGTCAAAGCTGGGCCATTCGACGCGCTACGGCTGGTCTGGCATGACTATCCGGGCGAATGGTTCGAGCAGGACGTAGACGGGCCCGAAGAAGCTCAGCGCCGAATTGACACGTTTCGGTCCCTGCTGACCTCAGATGTCGCCCTTCTCCTGATCGACGCTCAGCGGTTGCTGGACAACGCCGGCGAGGAGGAGCGGTACCTCAAATCGCTGCTGACCAACTTCCGCACCGGGCTCTTGTCGGTCAAAGAAGAGCTACTCAAAGACGGCAAGCCGCTCGTCGAGTTCCCGCGGATATGGATGATGGCGCTGTCCAAGGCCGATCTCATGCCGAACATGGATGTGTACAAGTTCCGGGATCTGCTCACCGAAAAGGTCGGTGACGACGTCGACCAACTGCGCAAGGTGATCGCAGGTTTGGTAGAGGGGAGTGACGCGCTGTCCGTGGGCGAGGACTACGTACTGCTTTCCTCGGCGAAGTTCGAACCCGGCAGGATCAAGGTGGCCGAGCGCGTCGGTCTCGACCTGATCCTGCCGATGGCTGCTATCCTCCCGTTCGTACGACACGTACGGTGGTCTCAGACCCTGCAGCTCCCCGGAAAGGTGGCCGAGAATCTTCTAGCCAGTGCGGGAGTCTTTGCCTCCGTTTTGCTAGCCCGCAAGAGCTGGTTGCCGTCCCCGGTCGGCAAGGTGTTGAAATTCGTCAGTCCGGGCCTCGTTCACGAGGCGGCCAAATTGGCTGGAGATAAACTACGGAAGATCAACTCAGAGGCGCTGGCCCGACATGATCATCTCGCCGCCACGTTGTCCGGCTTCCGGATGGACCTCGACCGAGGTGAACGGGAGCAGATTCTCCTACGGAGCCGTCGATGAGCATCATCTGGGCTACTCGCGGCCGGAATTGGGGCTTCCGGTTCATCCTGAAGGGCGGGTTGAAGGATCCGCTTCTGGCGTACGAGGAGGCCTTCTCGGCTGCGGGAGATGATGCAGAGGTCTGCCACCGGACTGGTGAGAAGGTCGCGCTGCGTTTCCCAGACCCACTGGAGCGCAAAGACGGGGCTGGCCGCGTGATCCCTCACGAATTCGTCGTCTCTGGCCCTTTGGCTGCGGAGATCCAATCGGTCGAGGACGGCCTCCGAGTCCTCTGGAGCCGTCCCGGCGTGGCCGACGAGTTTGAACGGATCTGGGATACGCCCAGGCCGCCCACCTCACACACGAGCCGTGATTGATACCAACAAGCCGATCTTGCCCGCGCTCGCCGGCAGTTGAGCGCGATGCACTCCGCCCTGGCACCGATCATCGAGCCGATCGCCACGGCAAACAGGAAGCCGGTGGCGAGTGCCCGCTCCAGCAGTGCGGCGATTGCCCGGATCGATCTGCCGGCCCGGTGCGTATCGGCGATGGTGATGCGCTCCTTCTCGGACAGGTAGCGGGCCGAGACGGCCTGCTACGGCGCAGCGAGCGGCCGGTAGACCTGCTGGCTTACCCGGACGACGTGGTTTGGGCACGGCAACTCCTGAACAGGTCAGGTGTTGCGACGACCGTTAGAACTAAGCCGTCAGGGTGGGGCCAGAGAAAGCCGCTAGAACCACGCCTTCCTCACGAGGCGGACAGTGGAGTGGTCACGGAGCTGAACCGGGGTCAGACAGGGGCTTCGTTTCGAATGGTGGGGCGAGGTTGCCGAAGTTGGTGCCGAGTACCTCGTCGCTGAGCCGGAAGACCTCGGGCGCCCAGGGTCCGAGTCCACCACCACCAGGTAGGCGGTCGGTGATGAGGGTCGCGGTCAGCAGCCAACCCCGTGGCGACGGGGTGATGGTGAGGCTTCCGTCCGCGGCGCTACTCGGGGCAAGGGTCAGTGTGTCGCCGCTCCAGCGCACTGCTGCCTGTCGGGGACTCGTCTCGTCGGCGTGCGTGGCGGCGCCGAAGATCGTGCAGGTGGCGCCGATGGCAAAGGTTGCCTCCACCAGGGGGTCGACAGTGCTGGTCTCGGGCTCGATTCCGTCCCGCGCGAGCAGGTTGACCGCGTGCAGTAGGACTCGATGTTCAGGGGGCGACGCCTCCATGGCGGAGGTGAGCCGGGCGTTGAGATCGGTGGGCAGGAACCCGGTGGCGGTGAGGATGCCGTCAACGGAGAAGCCGCCGCGGTAGCCGAGGCGATCTCGCAGTCGAGCGCCGACGCGCTCGGTCTGGGTAATGAGGTTGGTGGCGTCGTCGCGGATGGGAACAGCCCCAGCGCAGAGGAAAGTACCTTGTTCGGGCCGGGAAAGCGTCACGAGTTCCATGGGCGGAAACGAAATGATCCTGGTGGCGAGGGCCAGCCCGTGCAGGCGTACCGGGACTCCTTCGAGGAGCGGCATCAGCCGAACTCGCCAGGTTCCGGGCTCGGCGGTGGGAATGGTTGTCGGTGGTGGACCGTTGTGCCACCACCAGATGCCATCGCCACCAGCAGACGGTCCGGCACCGACAAGCTGGCAGGAGCAGACGACGCCGGTGCCCTGGTCGACGGTCGCTCCCAGCATGGCGAGGTCGGCGGTGCCGTCGCTGACGATGGACCGTGCTCGGGGCACACCAGCGGCGTCCCAGAGCGTGTCGACCACGGTCTTGTCCTCGAAGAGCCGCCACGCGGGCTTTCTGACACCGATCCGTCTCCGGACGCCGGCATGCGGCGGATCGAGCGGGTCGGGCAGAACGAGCGTCGCGGTGTTGTCGGGGTCGAAGGCGTCCGCCTGCCCGGCGAGCCAGCCGGAGCCGTCGAGCCCGGCGATGGCGTGGTGTTGCCACGCGAGGTGGTCGGACGCGCCGTGCAGCGTCCGGCGCCGGGTCTCGGGCGGTGCGTCGTCCAAGGCGAGGGCAAGGCAACGGGCCGGGCCGAGCAGGTCTTGCCAGGCTGCCGCGTCGGCGGCGCGACCACAGACAACGATCACCTTGCCGTCGGGTAGTAGCTGCTCGATCGGCAGACCGGGCCTGTTCATCGGTGTCGCCGCCATGGCCGGTCTGTTCGGAGCAGGATGAGGTTCGCTGGTGTCTCGTGAACCAGCTCGTAGGTGTCCGGGCCGAGGTGGCGCTGGATGGTGCGGCGCTGCCGGTCGGGGTGGTCGTCGTCGAATTCGACGATGACGACGGCGGGTCGGTGCTGGGTGTGGTCGAAGGAGTCCCAGACGTCGAGTTCGGTGCCTTCGACGTCGATGCTGAGCAGGTCGATCTGGTCGATGCACCACTGGCCGAGGAGGTCTTCCAGGGGGCGGCAGGCCACGAGGATCTCTTGGTAGTCCGTACCGCGACGCTGTAGGCCGGACCAGGAGGGCTTGTGGGCATACATGCCGAATGGCCAGAGCCCGGGGGTGGCGGATACGGCGCAGGTGTCAACGGCGCAGCAGCGGTCCCGGAGTCGTTGGTGGTTGCGGGGGTCGGCGTCCACGCAGAGTCCCCGCCAGCTGCGGTTTTCGAAGTACAGGCTGTTGCTGCCACGTACGCCGTCGCCCGCGCCGATGTCGACGAAGACTCCGTGCGCCGGGAGGTGGTAGTGCTCGGCGAGCCAGCGGTCCTCGCCCCATTGTGAGTGGTACGGCGCGGGTTGGGTGTAGGGCAGCACGCCGTCACCCCCTCCACCGCTGGATCAGGTTCCGCTCACGGGCGTGATCGAGCCAGCGCTGTGACCAGCCGCGTCGTAGCGCCTGCCAGCCGAGCGCATCGATGATGCTGTCGGGCAGGGGTCGGAGGGTGAGGCCGGCGCTGGTGGCGCGGCTGCTGTCGACCGACATGAGCGCCAGTTCGGGGCTGCTGGCGGGCAACCACAGCGGGATCTCGGTCCATGGGCGTACGCGGTGGGTGAGGGCGAAGGCTTCGCCCACCCGGCAAGCCGTGACAGCTCGGCCAGCACGGGTCAGGACCGTGTCCACCAGGGTTCGGGCATTGGTTCGGACACCGGCGACGTTGACGACGCCGGTGAGTTGCTGGGTCGCGGCGTTGCGCAGGAAGTGGGCGACGTCGGCGGCGTCGATGAGTTGGATGGCCTGGCGGTCGTCCATCGGGACCAGCACGTCACCGCCGCGCAGCGCGCGTTCCAGCCAGTAGGCGAGGCGTTCGCTGTCGTCGTATCGGCCGATGACCAGGCCGAGGCGGGCAATGAGTAGAGGTACGTTGATTCGGTCGAGGCGACGTCGGAGGTATCGCTCACAGCGAAGCTTGCGGGTCGCGGAGGCGCGTACCGGATGGGAGACGTCAGCCTCGATCGTGGGAGCCCGTTCGGTCAGGCCGTGTCGGCTGAGCGTTCTGCGGTACACCCCGCAGGTGGAGACCAGAATGTATTGTCCGACGTCGCCGATCAGGGGCAGGACTTGGCGCAGGTCATCGACGTCGCGGGCGCTGGTGTCGATGACCGCGTCCCACGGTTCGGCGAGGACGGCGGCGGCCTCGAGGGTTGGTGCGCGTCGGTCGGTCAGGACGTGGTGGGCGATTCCGGCGAAGGGCGATGGTGAGCGGCCCCGGTAGAGCACGGTGACGTCGTCTCCGCGTCGGAGGCATTCCTCCACGATGTGCCGGCCTACGAATCGGGTGCCGCCGAGCATGAGGATCTTCATCGCGGTTTCCCGTCGTCCGGGCGGGCGGGGCTGTAGCCGAGCACGAGCAGCCGACGCGGGTGGCCCGAGGTGTTCGGTCCGCTGGCGTGGACCAGGGCGGCGTCCCAGACCAGGACCGCACCGGGCTCGGCTATCAGGGTCACGGCCGCGGTGTCGGGCGCGGCGGTGTCGGGTACGACGGGTCCCTGGTTGTCGGTCGGGATCATCTCGATGGTGTGGCGGTGGCTGCCGGGCCAGACTCGCAGCGCGCCGGCCGTTTCGGTGCAGGGGTCGAGGCAGACGGCGACGGTGAGCACCCGGGGGTAGCCGCGTGTCGCGTAGTAGGCGGCGTCGGTGTGTTTGCGGACCTCTTCGCCGAGCACCGGTAGCGCCGCCCATCCGGCGGTGATGTCGACGCTCTGCTTGTACATGAGCTTGTTGTCCATCAGTGTCGGGGGGGCGCCGAGCAGGTCGGCGACGACGGCGCGCAGTTCGGGGCTGTCGGCAACCGCCGTGGCGGCCGGGGACAGGTCGACCACAGGTTTGACCTTGAGAACGTACGGGTCGCCGCTGGCGAGGCGCCACCAGGTGACGCGTGGGTCGAGCGTTCTGGTGGCGACCATCCGGGCGAGCCGGTGGCCGAGGAGTGTGTCGGCCTCGACCCGGAGGTCCTGGATGGTGGCGGGTGGAATCAGATCCGGCAGGACGAGGTACCCGTGTGCGGCGAACCGGTCGATCTGCTGCGCGGAGACCGCCGGCGCGATCGGTGAGGTCATCAGGCGCCGCCTTTCGTGGCGATCGGGATCAGGAAGTCGCGGCTGGGTTTGGTCCAGTGCGGTGGGGTCTGCTCGGCCGGCATGGTGTGCGGGCTGGCGGTCCATGCCGCGAAGTGCCGGTCGAGGACCGCGCGGCGGGCCGGGCCGATCGAGGTGCCGCTGTGGAAGAAGCTGAACCGGCCACCCGGACGGAGGCAGCGCAACGCGACGTCGGCGACGAACTCGGCGAAGTCGGAGTCAGCGTGTCCGTCCGGCGGCCAGGTGTCGTACATGATCGCGTCGAAGACGCCGGTCGGCAGCGTCACGAGCTGCCACGGGTCGGCGTAGACCCGTGCCGGTGCGTCGAGGGTTTCGAGCACCCGCGTGCGAGCCATCAGCGCCACGCCGGGGTGCGGTTCGATCGCCGTGTACGAGCCGATTACACGCTTCGATAGCTGGGCGGCGAACACACCGAGACCCAGCCCGACCTCCAACACATTGGGGCGGGTGAAACCCTCGGTGAGGCGGCTGGCGTGCTCGCGCATCAGGTCGGCCTCGGCGAAGAACATCACGTACTGCGAGCCGATGCGTAGACCTTCCGCGTCGATGACCGCGGGTTGGTCGCGGAGGGCGGCGATGTGTCGTTGGTGCACCTCGGACAGGGTCTTCGTTGTCATAGCGGGACTCCGTCCCGGAATCGTGCCAGCGGTTCGGCTGCGAGGAAGCGTGCGGCGAAGGTCGAGGCCCCGGCGACGACGCGCCGCACCACCTCTTCGATCTCGGCCAGGGCGATGGCGTCGACCTCACGGTCCACCGAGACCAGGACGTGTGCCGGAGCGTCGAGCTGGCCACCGTTGCGGGCGGCGATCGTGACCTCGGCGTACACCGAGGTTTCGGCCAGCACCCGCTCGGCCGCTTCGGCGGCGATGGCGGTGTAGATCTTGCCGGCGTGGTGGACCGGGTTCTTGCCGGCGGGCGCCTCGCCGCTCGCTGGGCGCAGCGGCTCGATGACGCCGCTGTACCGGTTGCCGCGCCCGACCGCGCCGCAGTCGCCCTTGCCGAGCGAGGTGCCGAACGGTGCCAGGTAGCCGCGACCCGGCACATCTTTCGTGTTGAGGTGCAGCGACAGGCCGGTCACGTCCCGGGATCGGGGATCCTGGTCGAGCAGTGACTTCAGCTCGGCGGAGACGATGCTCTGCACCTCGCCGAGTGCTTCTCGGTACGCCTGCCACGAGGCGACCAGTTCGGGATGGAACGGCACGGCGGCCGTAACCTCCAGCGCGGAGCCGATTCGAACCACCATGACCTTCACGTCGGTCCCGGCAGTAGCCATGACCTGCCGGAACCCTTTGCTGGTGAGGCGCCGTTCGAGCCGTATCGCGAGATCGGCGGCGAGGCCGCGCCGGCTGGTGCCGACGCAGACGACGGTGTCGTTGGCGACGGACTCCGTTGCGAGCACGGCGTTGATGTCCAGCGCCGCTTCGGGGCGGTAGAACCTCGGGTCGTGGTCGACGGCGGTGCCGCGAGTGTTGTTGATGTGCAGGCGCAGGTGTTCGAGGATGCGGCGGTCACCGAGCGCGGCCGGCAGGACGTCGAGGACGACGGCCCGGAAGATCTCCTCGATCGGCACCTGCGTGTCACCGACCTGGTCGGTGATCTTCCCGAAGAGGTAGCAGTCGGCCGGCTTGAGGATGTCGAAGCCACCGAAGCGGACGTCGGCGGCGGCGCCGACGAGGTTCACCTTGTCGACCCAGTGGTTGGGGATGGCACCGAACTCGCTCAGGCACCAGGACGAGTAGCGCTGGGAGAAGGCGTCGGCGACCAGGTCGGCGAGGCTGTCCGGATGGCCGATGCCCTTGCGTTCGGCGACATCGAACGGCTGGTCGTCCGGGTCGACGCAGGCATGACGGATCGAGATCTGCATGGGGGAATGCCCTTCGAAAGTCAGAGGTCTTCCGGGTCGACGCCCGGTTCAGGGCGGACTGGAGGGTCGACGAGGTAGGACAGGCACTGTGACAGGACCAGCACCCGCTTGGCGGGGCACGGCTCGTTGACGTCGGCGGGCCGGAAGGTGCCGTCGTAGAGGTTTCCGTAGCCGGCGGGCACGGAAGCGCATCGGCGTACGTCACCGGTGACGGTGACCTTGAACGAGGTGACACCGGCGGTGCACGCCTGGCCCCGGAAGGAGAGCATCCCGTCGAGGTAGGGCCGGTTGAAGACGTACTCGCCGGAGTTGGCCAACACGAGTGCCTTCTGCTCGTCGGTGTAGCCCTCCGGGTAGCGGACACCCTCGTACACGCCCTTGAACACCTTGGCCCGTACATGGTCCACACCCAGCTCGCGCAGCCGGTCCAGGTCGGCGGCGAACCGGCCGAGCAGCGGCGGGTACAGCACGTACAGGGCGGTCACGTCGAACCCGCGACGCCGCAGAATCAGGTAGTTGCTGGCGTAGGCGTCGAGTTCCAGCCCGCGCAGCTCGCGCTCGGGCTGGTGGATCGCGGCGACGATCTTCGCCACCCGGCCGGCCGGGACACGCTCGGCGAACTCCGCCACCTCGTCGCAGGCGAGGTTGGTGTTGATGCTGATGAAGTGGTTACCGGCCAGACCCCGGCACAGCTCGACGAAGCCGGGGAACATGAACGGCTCGCCACCGGACATGTGCACCAGGCAGACCTTGCCCAGCTCGTCGAAGCGCCGGACCACCAGCTCCGGGGCCGGCTCGTCGAGGTGCTTACGGTTGAGCACGTAGCGGATCTGTGGGTGGCAGTACTCGCAGAAGAAGTTGCAGCGGTTCGTGAGGTGCCAGTCGAACTCCCAGTCCCATGGCGGCTTGGTCTGGGTCATCGCCGAAGTACGCATCAGGTCCTCCGCTCGCCCGTCGAGGATTCACCCGCCGGCGCAGCCCTGATGGCGGTGCGCCGGCGGGGACGCATTCAGCAGACCCCGAACCGGCACCGCTCGGGCAGGGGATAGAACCGTCAAGAGCGTCAATTCCATGGGCCGCAGCGGCCAACACGATCCGGTACCTTCGCGGTACTGTCGGTTGACCCTGCGGAGGAGTCGATGGGATCACCACCCGACCGCACCAACCAGACCCTCGCCGCGCACATGGCCGAAGCTGGCCTCACCCCACGCACCCTCGCGCGAGAAATCAACCGACTCTTCGGACCCGGCACACTCGCCGAAACCGCGCCCTACCACTGGCGCGACGCCGGCGGCATCCCCCGCCCGCCACTGCCAGCCCTCACCGCGTACGTCATCTCCCGCCGCCTCGGCCGCATCGTGACCGCAGGGGACCTATGGCACGGGCAACCGGATACCGCGGATGGCACGCTGGTAATGGCGGCCAGCGCCGGCATGGACGGGCCGTGGACACTCGCGAGCACCATGCTGGTCGCCGAGGACTGGCTGTTGGGAGGACTGGTGGACAGGAGGATGTTCCTCTCCGTCTCCGGGGCAGCCCTCACCCAGGCCGTCAACATCTACCTCGGCTCGCACCTTCCGGCGAACGGGACCGCCCTCCCGACCGCGACACCGGACGACCCGCTTGTCGACCAGATCGAAGCTAGCGTGCCGCGCCTGCAACTGCTCGACGACGAGCGCGGCGGCGCGGCCGGCCTCGGCTACGTCGGAGCCCAGGTCCGCGCGGTCCTGCTCGTACTCCGCGACGGCGGCCACACGGACGCCACGACCCGCCGGCTCCTGGTCGCCCTCGCCGACCTCGCCCAACTCGCCGGCTGGAAGGCATTCGACGCCGGACAACAAGGACTGGCCCAGCGGTACTTCTTCACCGGCCTCCGGGCCGCGCATGACGCTGCCTACCGGTCGATGGAGGCACACATCCTCGCCGACCTGTCCTTCCAGGCTGCTTCGGTCGGCGACGCCGACGACGGCCTACGCCTCGGCGACGCCGCCCGCCGGGTCGTCGACCGGTCGCCCGCGAGCGTTCAAGCCTCCGTGCTGTCCCGCCTCGCGTTCGCCCACGCTGCCGCCGGCCAGGTCGACCAGTGCGAGTATGCCTGGACGGAAGCCCGTGACCAGCTCGCGAAACGGCATCCCGACCGCGACCCGGAGTGGATGTACTACCTGACTCCCAACCACCTGGACTGCCAGGCCGGCTACGCGATGATCCTCGCCGGACGGCAGGTCGTGGCGAACGGGCGAGCAAGCGACGGGAAAGCCCTGCTCCGCAAGGGCGAGGCACTGCTGCGGACCGGCGCGTACGCCCGTCGATCGGACGTGCCCTACCAGCGGCGAGCCCTCTACGAAGGCGCCTGGCTCGCTCTCGGCTACACCGCCCACGGCAAACTCGACGATGCCTGTGCCGTAACCCGGATGGCCCTGCCCCGGCTCGAGCAGGTCCGCTCACCCCGTAGCACCGCCCTGCTCGGCACGCTCGCGCAGGAACTCCGCCGACGGAAGCGGAACCAGGGCGTCTCTGACCTGCTACCCGAACTTGAGAACGCGCTCGCGCGCCAACCGGCCTGACACTACGGTCAATCGATGAGCCGCACCGATCTCGACGCCCTGGTCATCGGCGCCGGCGTATCCGGCCTCACCACCGCCATCTGCCTCGCCGAAGCCGGGATGCGAGTCAGGATCTGGGCAGCCGAGCCACCCGAGAAGACCACCTCGTACGCCGCCGGCGCGATGTGGGGCCCGTACCTCGTCGAGCCCGTTGACAGGGTTCGGGTGTGGAGCGCCCAGACGCTCGACGTGCTGTGGCAACTCGCCATCGACCCGGCGACCGGGGTCCGGCTCGTCTCCGGAATCGAGGCGTCCCGCAAGCCCGTCGAGCCGCCGGAGTGGGGCGACCAGCTTGACGGGTTCCGGATGTGCGAGCCGAGCGAACTGCCGGACGGCTTTGCCACCGGGTGGCGGTACACCGCTCCGCTGGTCGACATGCTGATCTACCTCGGATACCTGCGCGGGCGGCTGGAGACAGCCGGCGGTGAGATCGTGATCCGCCGGATCGACTCATTCGACGAGACCATTGGTGTTGCGCCCCTCATCGTCAACTGCGCCGGGATGGGCGCCCGGGACCTCGTGCCCGACGCCGACCTGACCTCGATCCGCGGACAGCTCGTCGTGGTCGAGAACCCCGGCATCACCGAATTCTTCTCCGAAGACACCGGGCTATCCCCGGACCTGCTGCACTTCTACCCCCAGGGCGAGACGCTGGTCCTCGGCGGCACCGCCCAACCCTGTCAGTGGAGCCGAGAACCAGATCCGGACATCGCTGCCGCGATCATCGCTCGTTGCGCCGAGATCGAGCCGAACCTCCGCGATGTCCAGGTCATCGAGCACCGAGTCGGTTTACGCCCCACTCGCCCCTATCTGCGGGTCGACAAGCAGCAGTTCAACGGGGCTCAGGTGATTCACAATTATGGTCACGGCGGGGCCGGGGTGACCTTGTCTTGGGGCTGCGCCCTTGAAATTGCCCAGGACACCTACTGATGATCAGTTGACTGGTTGACGCGGGCTGGTCGACCTATAACGGACAGATGTCAGATGAAGACCGAGGTTAGCTCGGGGCGGGATGCGGTCGCGGGGGTCGCAGCGAGGCCGTCAGTTGCGTTGCACCACGACAAGCTGGTCGCGTGCTCGGGTGGCTGCGACGTATCTCAGTGAACGGCCCCGAAGCTCGGCGTCTGCTCGTTCGGCGGGATCCAGCCCGGCGAGGCGTTCGAGTTCGGCCAGTGCCGGCTTGCCGGCGGCCAGTACGACCTTGGAGAACTCGGTGCCCTTGGCCCGGTGCATCGTCAGGACCGGCACCCGGCCGATCGGTGGGCGGTCGCGGTCGACGGCGCGGGCGTCCACTCCCTGCTCGGTGAGGGCGGTGACGACGCGGTCGCGGTGGAACCGGTCCTGTACCAGGACCGCCACGGTCTCCGGGGCGTCTCCGGCGTCGAGCCACGAGCGGACGTGGCGAACGATGGCGTGGAGTTCGTCCGTAAGCGAGTTGACGACCACTTCGATGGGTGCGGGACCGCTTCGGGCGGATCGATAGCCCGTGCTTTCAGGCTCGTCCTGCAGGTCGACGTACTGGCCGCCGTCCAGGATGGCCATGGCGTAGCGCAGGTTCTGTGCGGTGGTGCGGTAGTTGAGCGTCAACCGCTGGGAGCGGCCGACGATGGCGATGCCGTAGCGCCCGAGGACGACGCGGCTGCTGTAGATGCGCTGGTGTGAGTCCTCGGCGATGAACAGGTCGTCGGGGCGTTCCTCGACGGCGGCCCGCAGCAGGAGCCAGTGGGTGGGGGAGAGGTCTTGCCCTTCGTCGACCAGCACGTGATCGGCCGGGCGGTCCCCGCCTGCCCTGAGGTGTGCCGCGGCGACCGCGGCGGCCTCGGTGAAGTCGAGGCTGCCGTCGATCCGGCAGCGTTCCCGGTAGGAGTCGACCAGTGCCCAAACGGCTCGGCGTCTGGCGCGGTCCAGGGCGACGCCTCGTCCTGGCCGGCGCACCCGCAGGTAGCCGGTCTCGTCGTACACCTTGTTAGGGAGGACGACATGCGCGTACTCGGTGGCCAGGAACGTCTCGTTGGCGATCTCTGGCGGGAGCGACGTGCCGGTCGATTCGACAACCTCGCGCCACAGGTTCGGTGCGGTGCGCGACATCGGTGCCGCGCGCTCCTCGCCGAGGACGTCGCGCATGGCCGGCGAGAGACCGTTTCCTGCGGTCCGCAACACGGCCGCGGCGAGCGCGTCCACACCGATCACGTACACGCCCGGTTGTCCGAGCGTCTTGGTCTGGGGCACTCGTGGGTCGAGCTGAGTGAGGCTGTCGCCGAGTGCGTCGGCGAGGTTGGTGGTGAAGGTGGTGAGGACGATGCGGGCCTCTGGGTCGCGTTGGGCGAGGGCGCGCGCTCGGTGGACGAGGACGACGGTCTTGCCGGTGCCGGCGCCGCCAGCGAGACGGAACGGCCCGTTGTACGGCCGGTCGATGTACCGGCGCTGCTCGGGGTGCAGGAAGATGCGCCAGGCGCCGAAGTCTCCGCCTTCGATGACGCGGCGGAGTTCTTCCTGGCCGTCGATGAACGCGAATTGCAGCGCAGCCGCCGGTCGTTTGAGGGACTGCAGCACGTCGGCGTCGTCGTCGGACGAGGAGGTCTTCTCCAGCTGCATCCGCTGGACGATCGCGTCGATGTCGTCGCCGGCTGCCAAGTCGACCAGGATGGTGCCGATCCAACCGTCGTGACGTTCGGCGAGCGTGAGGATGGCATCCTCGTCTGCGGCTGCCGCTGCCTGAGTGGCGACGTCCTCGGGAAGTCCGAGCTTGTCGACGAGGTCGGCGGGTTCGTGGCCGAGGCGAGCGAACAACGCCTTCGCCGAGTCCGGGTCGGTGGTTGCGGGGGGCGGCGTCATGGGGACGAACGCCGGCTCGATCTCCTCCACCTGGGGCAGACCGTTGATCGGATTGACCTTCAGGCGTACGCGTTGCGCTGTGGTGATTGCGTCGTCGTGTGGCCAGATGCCGTGAATGACGTAGTGGGTGTCGCCGTCCCCGTCGAGGCGGAACATGACGGCCCGCCAGAACTCGTCGACCCGTCCGGTGCGAACCCGCGGGTCGGCGCTGTGCTGAATGGGTTCGATGTGCAGGCCGGGGGTGGTGTCGTCGGCCCCGAGTTTCTGCAGGAAGCTCATCGCCTTGCCGCGGACCGATCCATCGATCTTGCTGGCGAGTTTTCCCATTATGATGGTCGGCATCAGTCTCCTTCGTCCGTCTCGGTGGCAGCGCGAGTCAGAGCGGTGACGACCTTGGCAGGGTCGGGTTCCACCAGGTGCCATCCGTGCTGGGCCAGGTCGCTTCGGTCCTGTTGCGACATGTGCGCGAAGGCGACCGCCACCCGAAGAGCGGGCCAGCAGACGTCGAGCGGAATGCCATCGGGCCCTTCCGCACCGATGGTGGGCGGTGCGACGTTCTCGCCGGCGAGCGCGCCGATCAGTTCCTTCTCGTTTTCGGTCAACGCCGCGTCGTAGGCGTCGGCCCAGGCTCCGACCGGTCGGCCTGGTCCGGCCTGGTCCGGCTGCGCGGTCACCGGCTCGACCAGACTGGTCGTCGTCACAGTCGTCGGCCAGTCGCGCAGGCCGAGCGCGTTGGCGAGCCGCAGCCAGGCCCGCCAGGAGTCGGCGTGGTTGTCGCCGAGCATCTCGCTGCGATCGTCGAGCACGACGGCGACCTCGACACCGCTGCCCGTCATCTCGATGACCGCCGCGAGGGATCCGAAGCGGCGCAGGTGGACCCGCCGTTCACCAGCGGGTAGGTCCTCCCCGAGCAGCGCTGCTCGACCAATCTGGGGAAGGGCGACCGTGGTGGAGGTCTGGATCGGCTGGGCGCCGGCCGACAGGAACATGGGCACGGCTCGGGCGGCGGCCTGAACCGCTGCTGGGTTGGGATCGCGAACCCAGCCGACGAGCCAGTCGACCATGCCGTGTCCCAGGGCCTTGTAGGTCTCCGGCGGGGCCTGGAAGCCGGGGACGTTCATCAGGCTGCCGGCCAGGGCCGGATTCCACCATGGTGGTGCGACGTTCGTGGCGGTCTCGGCGGCAGCGATGTCGGCGCTGGTCAAAGCGATGACCAGGATGCCCAGCTCGCGTAGATGGGCCCGCTTGACGGCGTCATCGGCGAGGCGGTTGACTGCGGCGGTCGCGTGGTAGGCCCGCCCGTCCGTGAAGATCGCGATGTCGGGCACGTTCATGTCGCCGGTCTTCAACAGGTAGTCCGGCCGGGAGTCCGCGACGTTGACCTGCGGGCTGAGGGTCCAGTGGCGGTGCGTGCCGGGCAGGGTGAACCGGGCTGTGTTGCCGACCGGCGACGGGGTCTCGGTGACGGCGGCGCCGATGCGGCGTAGCCGACCGAGGAACACCCGATGGAAGGAGCGTTCCAGATGTGACTCGGGTTCTTCGCGCGGAGCCAGCTTGGTCACCGTCCAGGTCGTGTCCTCGGCCGTCTGAACGTCGGCAGGCAACCCGAGCAGGGTACGGAGGTGACGCTCGGCCGATGTCCGCGAAACTCGCCGGGTCACTCCCGGTGCGGTGAAAGGTAGCAGGCAGCGATGGCAGGCGAGACGCTCCTCATGGCGGCAGGGGCAGTCCCGTACCCGGTCCCAGGCAAGGATCAGCAGCTCGCGCAGGTGGTCCGGCTCGGCGATGCCGGCCAGGTAACCGGTGCCACCCGGCACGGTGTCGTGCAACAGGATCGCTTCGTGATTGTCGTTGCCGTCGGACAGCGTCGGGTCAACGACCTGCTCGACCCGGATGTGGTCGGGATGACCGCCCATCTGCTCCCGCAGTCCGAGCAGCAGCGCCGCGGACAGGCTCGGCACCGCGAAGTCGTCGCCGAGGCTGACCGTGTGCGGCAGCCGGATCAACAACCCTTGGGTACGCAGTGTCCGGGACAACGCGACGGTGCTGGTCACCTCGTTCGGAGCGGTCCGGTGCGGACACCAGGGACGGTGCTCGTGGGCACGATTGCGGCCGCTCTCGGTGTCGCGCTTTCCACAGCCGGAACAAACGCGGAACAGTGTTCCCTGTCGCTCGGCACCGGCGATGGTTCGGGTCGTGCCGTGACCGGCCGGCCCGAGGTTGAGCCATCGAATGTCGACCGACCGCAGATGGACCCAGCCCAGCCCGGTTCCTTCGACGAACCTCCGGTCGTCCATGTGTTCTGGGGAGACATCCGCAGCGGTCACGATCTGAAACGCGACGCGACCACGTTCGTCGTGCCGGTCGGAGATGGCGACCTCGTCCCGGCGTACCTCCGCCGAGACTCGGGTGAGTTCGACGACATCGAGGCGCTGCCCGGTGTCGTGAATGCCCCGGCTGCCGCAGCGCGGGCAGGCGACGGGAACACTCTCGCGGCCGGTCGCGGCGATGTCGCACGCGTGACCGCAGGCCGGACAGAGCGCCCAGGTGCGGATCGACGCACCGTCCAGGCCGAGATCCACCGCATCGATCTCGATTTCCCAACCACGGGCGTAGAAGGTTGCCCCGGGGGCGAACTCACGCAGTGCTTGGGCCGAACCTCGTTGGAACTGTGCGCTGTCGTAGCGGTACTTGCCGTCGTCGGGGTCGATCCAGGACAGGCCGACGTCCAGGGTGACGCTGTCGTCGAGCAGGGTGTAGTTGGGCAGCAGCCCGTACTCTTCCAGGACTCCGATCCAGTAGCTGCTCCGCAGATGAGCGAGCTGTCCTCTGGTCAACTGTCGGGTCGCCTGTGCCGACCGCAGTGCCTGCTTGTCGTCGTCGGTCACCGCCGGCGACTGCACCCGGGCCTCCAACTCGGGTAGCAGCTCGGTGATCGCCGCTTGCCGCTCTTCGAGCAGTGCCACGGTCTGCCGCCAGCGGTCACTGGCGTCGCGAACGCGGTGGGCGAAGCCACTGCTGCGTGGACCCGCGACCTGTTTCAGCCAGTCGCGAAGCCCGTCCACCACCTCGACGGGTAGCTCGTCGAACATGGCGGCGAACCGGTCCAGATCCGTTTCCCACGACTGCTCGGCGTGCGACACCAGGTCGCCGAGGAAGGTTCCCGGCGCGTACGAACCGATGGCCCCGCTGGCCTTGCGTGGACGACGACGCCCGGGTTCCCGCGCGAACGCGTCGATTAGGTACGCCGTGTACTGCCGGCGCAGGATCTCCTCGGCGGCGAGGTAGGTGGCCGGCGGCCGCACCTCGCCGTCGATCACCGACAACGGGTCGCCGATCTTCGGCAGGTGTTCGCCACGACCGGTGACGAAGGCCAGATCGAAGGCGTTGCCGGTGAGCCGGCCCGCCCGTCCGACCCGCTGCAGGTAGGAGGCGACCGTACGGGGCAGCGAGGCGAGGATGACCGCCGACAGGTCGCCGATGTCGATGCCCATCTCCAGGGTGGGCGTGGCGACCAGGACGTTCGGCGACTGAGGGCTCGTCGCCGCGTCCCGGAAACCGTCCTCGTACGCCAGTCGGGTCGCGTCGTCGAGCAGGCTGGTGTGTTCCCGAGCGACGACCCGGCGCATGTCCGGCGAGGCGTACAGACGTCGGTAGAAGTTGTCCGGTAGCGGTTGCGGGCGCAGCCGTCCGCGACAGCGCACGTTCAGGCAGGGCGCGTCCGTCAGCTGGTCGACGGTGGCGAGGCTGCCCGGGGTGCTGCCGCGGCAGGTGTCGCAGACCAGCAGGTGCCGGCCAGCGGCGAGGTCGCTCTCCTGGGTGGGGGCCACCACCACCGCGGAGACCGGCAGGGCGTAGACGGTCGCGCCGGACTGGCTGGTCGTCGTGGTCAGCACACCGTCGCGGGCGAGCCGGTCGAACAACACCCGGGCGAGCCGGCCACCGTCGAGCGGGGAGACGTCGAGCACCCGCGAGGTCCAGCGGGCATACCAGGATTGTGCCGAGGTGACCGGGTCGAGGTGGGAGTAGTTGGTCGGCCCCGGCGAGCCACCCACCTTCGGGTACGCCGGGCGCGGCCGGTCCCGAGGGAACGCCGGCATCCCGCCGCTGCGGGGCCGGCCACCCCAGATCGACCAGTCACGGCCGTCCTCCGCTCGATAGTGCTCGAACCATGGGTGGTCGATCGCACCCTGGGCCCGCATCCGGTCCAGGACACCCCGTACCCACTGCACGAGCACGGCGTCGTCAACGCTTGCCTCGCCCAGACGTTCCTGCCAGGACGTGCCGTTCAGCGCGGCCCGGGCCAGGCCGGCGACGCGTGCCGGTAGCCCGGCCTCGACCTCGACGGTGACGGATCCGGTCAGTTCCAGGGTGCGGCCGGTACGCGAGTTCAAGCCGAACTCGAGAGCCGCGTCGAGGGCCAACCGTTTACGCACTCGCGACTGCACCGACGGCTTGACGGCCCGCTGCCTCGGCTCCTGCCAGAACGGGGTGAAGGACTCCCGGTCGGCGCACTCCGGCGCCAGCAGCCGGTAGCGTCGAATCGGATCGTCGCCGGCCTGGGCCAGCACCTCCTCGACCAGCCGGTCGAGAGTCAGCGCACCGTCCACGACCGCTTCGCGCAGCACCGAACGCAGCGTCAAGATGTGCGACCGAGCCTGCACGAACCCGGCCCGGTGTGCCGCGTCCTGCACCGAGTCGGTGAAGACCAGGGCCTTCTTCTCCTCGGACGCCAGCTTCGGCGCGCCGAACAGGGTCGACAGCGACACCGACAGCAGCGTGGCGATGGCGCTGCCGAGGAAGCGGATGCCGTCCTCCTGCCCGCACGACGGGCAGGTGTCCTTGCGGCTGAGCTCGTCGGCGGCGGCACCCACGTTGGTGAGCACCGGCAGAACCCAGCCGTCGCGAAGATCGGGATCGTCCTCGGCGACCCGGTGCAGCAACTCCCGGCTGCGGATCGCGAACCACACCAGTCCGTCAGGCGGCTTCTCGCCGTCGGACCGGACGATCGCCTCGGCGGGCGCGTACAGCAGGGGCCGGAACCGTCCCTCCCGGGTGGCGTGCTGCCGGCGAATGCCTTCGTCGTCCGGGGCGAGGCTGTCGCCCACCGGTGCGAGACCAACCCCCCAGCCGGAGCGCCCGCAATGCCGACAGTAGATCGCCGGGAAGGACGGCCGGGTCTCCTCGGCCTCGTCCGCGGCGACCGGCGGACCGTCGTCGCTCCACCGGAACGCAGCCGTCGCGGCCGCGGACCGGTCGATGCGGGTCAGCTCCCGCACCCACAGGTGCGCCTCGACCGAGAGCGCATCCCGGCCGACGACCTTGCGTACGTGCCCCAGCATCGCCAACACCTGCGACAGCAGCGCCTCGGCCGGCTCCGGCTCGTCCTGCGGTCCGAACACCCGCAGGGCCAGGTCGCTGAGGGCGACGGCCTGACCGGCCGTGCGGGCCAGTTCGACCACGAGCGGATGTGCCCGGCACAATGCCGACAGCAGCTCCGGCGTCGCACCGGCCAGCTTGTCGGCGGTCACCCCATAGAGCAGCCCGAGTACGGCGTACGCGGCCTCTTCGCCGGAGGAGTCCGGGCTCACCTCCGGCAGCGGGCGGAGCCCGGCCGCGCGTAGTTCACCCACGGCGACCGGGGCGAACCCGGCTGCTGCCGCCGCCTGGGCTGCGCCTTCGGTCCACTCCGTCAGGCTGAGTCGGGTCTCGGTGACCACCGACGTCGAGTCGAACCGTTCGCCGAAGACGGTGGCGGCGAACCCACGCATCACCGACGGGTCGCCCTTGTCGCCGAGCGTCGCGGACGTGGCGACCGGCGTCATCAAACCCAGCGGACGGCTACGGGCAGCCTCGTCGATCAACGGGTCGTCGTCGCGCCAGTGGCTCCGCAGGGCTAGGCCGAGCCGGCGCAGCAGCATCGCCACGTCGGTGCCCTGCGCACCGTCGTAGGTGTGGAACTCGTCCAGCACCAGGTAACGCAGACTGGTCGCGGACTGCCGCCACAACTCCTGATCCTCAGCACGCAACAACAACTGGTCGAGCATCTTGTAGTTGGTGAGCAGCAAGTCCGGAGCGGTCTCCCGGATGACCGCACGATCGTTGATGAGCCCGTCGGGGGTAACCGCCATGCGGGTGGCGGTCACCTGCCCGGTGTAGAGCGCCGCCGTCACCCCGGCCAGCGCCGGCTCGGTGGTGAGCAGCTTGGTCAGCCGCGCCGCCTGGTCGTTGGCGAGCGCGTTCATCGGATACAGGATCAGTGCCTTGGTGCCGGCCACCCCGGCACGCCGGGCCCGCAGCACATGGTCGAGGATCGGATGCAGGAACGCCTCGGTCTTACCGGACCCAGTGCCGGTGGTCACCAGAGTCGGCAACGGCCGGCGCGGCTGACCGTCCACCGCCGACGCCGACCGGGCGAACGCCGCAGCCTGATGCCCGTACGGCGGAAACCCCTCGTACCACTCCAGGCTGGCCCGCCACCCCTCGTCGGCCGGGCGGAACGGCAGCCGCAACCGCACGTAAGGGCCCTTGAACATCCCGGTGTCCGGGTCGGAGAGGAAACGGTCCAGCCCGTCCCGCGCATCCCCGTCGGTCAGCCCGAACGTCGTCGTCAGATAGTCGACCAGCGCATGCTGAATCCGAGTCGCCTGGAAGGTGGGTAGTAGCTCGCTCACTGCCGCTCCCGCAGCCGCTGCTCGAAGACCGCGTACGCCTGCCGCATGTCCGCATCCCGATCCAGGGTGACGAACGGCAGTTCATAGGTGTAGGTGTAGCCGGCCTGGTTCGTCGCGGTCCGCTCCTCCGCCGTGATCCGATCGCCCTTCTTCCGCCACACGGTGAGCACCGAGTTCGGCACCAGCCGCCCGTTGACGTCGTAGTAGTAGACGTTGCGGTCGTAGCCGCGCAGCACGGCGAACTGGGTGCGGTAGATCGAACAGAGCTCGTCGGCGGTCAACCCGAGCATCAACGCCACCAACGCGTCGATCTCGACCAGTGCCTGCCGCCGGTCGGTCGCAATCCGCAACGGTGTCTCCGGTGTCCACTCCGGCCCCACGCTCCCAAGCGGGCTTCGCCGTTGATGCTTAAACCCATCCGCCCATCCGTCCCCGGCGAACTCACTCAGGTGACAGTCCTTCCAAAGTTTGGCATAGGCTGCAGTCACCGCGTTGAGGCGCAGGCACCGTAGGAGCAAGAATGGGTCGAGTGGGTGCGACTTTCCACCAGCGAGCCGGGAGACAGCACCGGCGCGAATTGTGGACTTGGGGGCCACTCGAATAGAGAAATCGGTGATCAAAGACGAAAGATAGCCACTCACGATCACCAGATGTCGTAGGCCACTGGCCGGCATTCCCATCGAGAAGACGCCATCAACGTGACTGGCTCCAGGCGGGATCATCCCCGGCATGAAGGTACGTTCGCCCTGGTTGGCAGCCATCGTTCGCCAGGCGATGCGGTAATGGTCGCGGGCAGGGTCGGGGTGCTCGTCGTCGCCCCAGTCCGTGTACGCGCAGTCGTAGTCATAGCGGTCGCCGATGGGCTGGTATGCGGTGGCCGGAATGGCATCGGCCGGCAACTGCTCGAAGTCCGTCGTTGACCAGTCCTGATTGTTGCGCATCGTCGGGTTCGGGGTCTTGTAGAGCGGGGTAGCGACAAAGAGGTGTGGCCCTTGGAGGATCACGTCGTCCCAGGACGCCGGCACCGCCCACTCCGATTCGAAGTAGCCCTTTGTGCGATCGTTCTTCTCGTGCCATCCGGCGGAGAATCGAAGTCCGAGGCCCCCGATACGCGATGCCCGAGAGAGTTTCTCGAGCACTGCCGCGCTGGACCGGTTCACCGCGTACACCATCCGGGTTTGCCGGAGCGGTACGTCGTCGGTCTCCATGGTGGTGTGCCAAGCGCGCAGAGTTTGATCGGTGACCCTCGTAATCCGTGAAGCGTGTGGGCGGACGTCCCACCGACCGTCGTCATCCTTGAGCCCAGGCTCGGGGCCCGAGCCGTCGTGAACGAGCGAGCGCACGGCTGTGTCTGGGTGGTAAAGCCAACTCGCCTGCGTGAACGCCGGTTCCGCTTGCCGAGATCCGTGAACGGTCACCCCGAAGAACTTGCTGTCCTTGATTTCGAAGAGAATTAGGGCGTTGACGAAATGCCAGTGGCGGCGCAGGCGGAGGTACAGCTCAGACCGGAGCGGACCTGCTCCTTCATCGGTGAAGTGCGAGTTCAGGTGGATCATGCCGATAGTGCCGCGTGTCGATCCGTGCCGCCACATCACCTCCATGAAGCAGCGGTACAGGTCAGGTTGTAGGCCCACGAGGTGTGGGTACTGCGCGGGAGCGCCTACAAAGGCGGCCGTCGACAACACGTCCGTGGTGCCGTCGACCACGAGTTCCGTCATGCCGGGCAGGGCGAGGGTCGTAGCTCGTTTGGCGGCGACCTGCGCCTGTGTGGGCTTATTGGTTAGCTGCCACCACGGGTCGCCCTCGGCGAGCAACGCGTCGACGTCGGAGCGAGGCCGGACCCAGGGCGGGTTACCGACTTGTAGGTCGAAGCCGCCTCGGGCGAAGACCGTGACGAAGTCCAGGTTCCAGTGGAAGAAGCCCTGCTGCGCGGCCACTCGCTCACAGACCGCCATCCACGGGTGGTTACGTAGCACATCGGAGACGAGCCCTGCGTGGGCGAATCCCAGGTCGATCTGTTCCGCCTGGTTCAGCTCTTCCCAGTCGGTCGTGGAACTGAGTTGCGCTGTTGACGCCTTGACTCTCGTCTTCTCCGGGCGAAGGTCATGGGCACGCCCGAGAAGAGCCTGGAGTCCGGCGATCCAGTCGGAGAGAGAGGGCGGTTGGACGCGCACCCCGTCGACTGTGGTGAGTTCGGCAGTGAGCGGCCAGAACCAGAGTGCGGTCCAGGCGTCCATGACTCGGCGCAGCCGCCGGTAGGCACCATTGGGATCGGCGAGTGCCTGCTCGATTTGCTCCCGTTGCACAGCGCCGCCGGCGGAAATGTCTTTCGTGCCCCACACGGGGATAGCGCGGCGGATTTCTCGCTCGGCGATGGTGAGGCGGCGGTGGGCGATCTGCCACAGCGTCTCGACCCGATGAGCCAGCTCGACTAGGGCGTCGACCTGCTGCTTGGTTGGTTTGGCCTTCACCGCGCGGCGCCAGTCCTTGAGGCGCTTTCCTGCCTCGGGTGCCAGGGCGGCGGCCTCTTTCGCGTCGGCGGCCGAACCCCAGCCGTCGGCGGGCAGCAGGAAGTGGTGGACGCCGCCGGTGGCGACCCGCCCGGCCTCGATGTCCTCCACCAGCCGGGTCAGGGGCACTTCTTGCGGCACCGCGCCCAGCCACGACTTGTCTACGACCTGGCTGCGGCGGTAGACGGCGTGGCGGGCGCCGATCAGTGAGTTGCCGCGCCGCAGATGCAGGCCGAACCATGGCGCGGACAGGCCCTCGACCATGGTGTCCAGCCAGAGAGAGATTTCGGCGAGTTCGACGGCGGTTTCGTTGAGGTCGACGCCGTAGACGTTGTGCAGGGCCAGGTACGCCTTGACCTCCTGCAACCGCTTCGGGTATTCGTCCGGGTCAATGCGTCGGCTAAGCTCCTTCTGGCGGCGCTTGAGGTATTCGTCGGCGAGTTGTCGGACCGCTTCGATGGCGAATGCTCCCGATCCGAGTGCCGGCTCGCAGATCGTCATCGTGAGGATCTGTTCGGCGGAGGTGTCGTCGGTGAGCAGTTCCTCCAGGGCTTGTCCGACGGTGAAGCGGGTCAGCATCTCGGGGGTGTAGTAGGAGGCCGACTGCTGGCGTTCCCGGCCGGCCAGGCGGAACACGAACGAACCCTGCTCGTGCACCACGGGACGGGACTCGCCGGTCACCGGGTCGATGCTTTTGACGAAGTCGGTGGCGGCGATGCCATCGGCTCGATCGACCGGCACCACCCAGGAGCCCTTCGACCCATCCCCGTTTTTCGCGACCTCGTAGAGGTCGGTCTCGGCGAAGAAGCCGGTGTAGGACATCAGCCCCTCGTAGACCGCGCCGAGCTGGTTGATGCCCAGTTCGGCGTACGAGATGAAGCCTCGATCCTTGCCGCGTTGTTCCTTGGTGAGCAGCAGGTGCGCCAGCACCTGCTGGACGGCGACGTTGCCCAGGCCCACCTCGTCGATGTGAGCGGTGGCCTCGGGTCGGAACAGGTCGGCGCGCAACGGGTTGAAGACCAGCCCGGCAGCGGACGTGTCGCTTTCCTCGGCGAGGGCCGGGGAGTGGCCCTTGTCGACCAGGCGGAACAGTACGCCGAGCGATTCGTAGAGGTGGGTGCCGGCGCGGGCCCGGGGGGTGGCCAGCTCGACCTGCACCAGCTCACGCAGCCGGTCGAGGCTGTATCCCTGGTCGTATTCGGGTGCGCCGACCGGGAGGACGCCCAGCTCCGGCGATGCTTCGGCGTAGAGCAGGAACAGGATCCGGTAGAGGAAGCGCAGCGACTGCCGGGCCAGTGGTTGTGCCTCGGATTTCGGCAGCGGTGGCAACCCTTGGGCGCGGCGACGGGCGACGACCTCGTTGGCGACGATCTCGATGGAGAGGCGTACGCCGTCGCGCAGGTCCTGGGAGACGCCGACGGTGTGCTTGACCGACGCCTCCAGTACGCCGTGCCACCACAGCTTGCCGTCCGCGTCCGGGGCGATCGACTCGGCGCAGAGGCAGGCCAGCGCCCGGTCGATCTCACCGCCCTTTCTGGTGTCGTTGCGTTCGCAGACGGACTGCAGGTCGACGGCGAGGTAGCGGCCTTCGGCCCAGCGTTCGCGTTCGGCGAGCAGCGCCCACCGGCCGGCCAGCACCAGCGCCAGCTCGGGTGCGTCGTCGGCGACGAAGAGCGCGGAGAGCAGCCGGGCAGCGCTTTTGATCTCCTCGCCGTCTTCGGTGAGCTGAACCGCCTCCCCGAGCGTGACCGCGTCCCGGGCGAGCAGTTCCTCGATCGCGGCAACCGGACGGGCGGCGAGCACGACCAGTGGTGCCGGGCCCGACGCGCCGGCTGAGGAAACCCGGCTGAGCGGCCCGGATTCGGAGACGATCAGGCCCGGCGCGTCGAGACCGAGGATGTCGCGTACCGCGCGGAGCACCTGTCCCGGCACCTCGTGTGCGGTTCGGCTTCCGGCCTGCTCGGTGGCCGACGCCGGGTCGAACAGTTCGGAGAGGGTGGCCAGGTCGATTTCCAACTTTCGGCGGGCCGCCAGGAATCGGGATCGCGGTGTCGACCGTCCGGCGTTCTCCTCGGCATCCCATCCGGCGCGGCGTTCCAGGATCTTCGCCCGGAACGACTCCTTGGTGGCGTCGGTGGTGAAGTAGTGCTCGGAGATCCAGCCTTCGCCGACGAGGATCGCGTCCGACCTGCTCACTGGAGTTCCCCCTCGGTGTCGGGCACGACCACCAGTAGCGGGCGCACCAGTTGCCGGGCCGGTGCCATCGACTCGGTCAGTTTCCGTTCCTCGGCGATGCGTTCCCGACTTGCTGCGGCGTCGCTGCGCCGGATCAGGACCGCCGTCTCTCCGTCCCATGCGTCGAGCTTGCGGCGCCACGCGTCGACGCGTTGCTGGGCATCCCGGCTGGCCGCCTCGAAGACGGTCTTCTCCAGGTAGGCGGCAGCCTCATGGACCGCCGGCCGGATCAGGGGCTGAAGGTGATCGGTCGTGGCGAGGGCACCCGGGTTGGCCCGGGGCGTGGTCCAGCCGAGCACCTGCAGCGCGTCGCGGATGGAGTCGTGCGGGGTCACCAGCGCGAACGACGGGTCGTCGGGAATGGGGAACTGAGCGGTCAGCCATGCGGTGGAGACCACCTGCCCGCGCTTGTTGGTCAGGGTGCCGAGCAGCAGCACCGTCGGCGCGTCCACCTCGCCGCGGACCGCGAACACCTCGTTGCGGCCGAGCGCCGCCAACGCCCGGTCGGCGGCCCAGTCGAGCACCGGGTGAAGCGGGCTCAGGTAGTGCGCGTCTGGCCAGCTCGTGCCCTTGTCGTCGCGCAGCGCGGCGGCCAACCTGTCCTTGCCCCGGGCGGTGGTGGTGGCGAGCACCAGACGCTCGGTCACCTTGCGGTCGGCGAGATAGCTCTGCGGCAGCACCTCCAACCGTTGCACCAGATCGGGCGGCGGGGTCAGCTCGACGGTGCCGAACGCCTCGTCCCGGCGCCACCCGACTCCGCCGCGAGCCGGTGTCGCCGTCGGGTCGATGAGCGCTTCCCGCAGCGCCTCCTCGAGGTAGGAGGCTTCGTCGTCGTAAAGGCCGGCTCCGTCGTCCGGTACGACGTCCGGGGCCGCAGCCGGCTCGTCGACCTGCCCTGGCGTGTCGAAGAGTTGTGCGAAGATCGCGGCGACGTCGTTGCCGGCGGCGACCTCGGTGACCGGCCGCAAGACGTCGTCGAGCTGTTTGGCGCCGGCGAGCACCGCCCGGATCTCCTCCTCTTCGCCCTTGACGTCGTAGCGGCCCATCAGCGACGCGACGTCGCCGAGGGCGGCATGGGCCTCGTCCTCTTTCTCGATCAGCTTGGCCAGCACCCGGACGTCGCCGGCGAATCGTTCGCTGGCCGGGTCGAGCAGCAGGGCGGTGATCTGCGGCGGGTGTTTCTGGCCGTACCGGTCGATGCGGCCGTTGCGTTGTTCGATGCGGATCAGGCTCCACGGGATGTCGTAGTGGATCAGCTCGTGGCACTGGGCGTGCAGGTTGACGCCCTCGGAGGCCACGTCACCGGTGACCAGCACGCGCACCGCCGACTGCTCCTGCTTGAAGCGCTCGACGAGTTCCTGCTGTTCCGGGTCGGTGAGGCCGCCGTGCATCAGCTCGACCGCGTCGTTCGGCAGGCCGAGGTCGCCCGGCAGGTTGCGGTGCAGCCAGTACAGCGTTTCCAGGCGCTCGGCGAAGATCACTGCCCGGGTGGCGGAGCCCGCCACGACGCCAATCTCCTTCAGGTACGCCACCAGCCGGGTGTACTTGGCCGACGGCGTACGCATGGAGCGCTCGTTGAGGTCGGCGAGGTGGCGCAGTGCCCTCAGCTCCGCCTCGGCCCGATCGGAGGGAAGCTTGGTGTCCTTGGTGACGCGCTCGATGCGTCCGTCGATCGTCTCCTGCAACGCCGCCGGTGACGACAGGAACGCCTTCGCCAAGGTCCAGGGGAAGAACGTCCCGCGTGCGCCCGAGTACGGGCTGCCGCCGGTGCCTGGCCACAGCCAGGTGTGTTCCAGTTCGCTGGCGACCGCGTTCTCTTCTGGGGTGGCCGGTATCAGGATGTTGTTCGGTTCGCGTCGTTCGGCCCAGTCGGCGCCGACGGCGCTCGCGACTTCCGGGCTGTGCCGGTGGCGTCGTACGACGAGCCGCCGGATCTCGTCCCGGTCCAGTTCACCGCTTGGCGGGACGGCGACCGGGTCGAGCATGCGGATCAGCTCGGCGAAGGAGTCGGCCTTGCCGTTGTGCGGGGTGGCGGAGGCCAGGATCAGCGCTTCCGTGGTGCGGGCCAGCAGCCGGGCGAGGCGGTTGTTGAGCGTCTCGGCGTTCGACAGGTTGTGCGACTCGTCGATGACAACCGCGTCCCAGCGCTGTTTGCGCAGGCTGGCCACGTAGCGATCCGATTTCAGGGTGTCGATCGAGATGATCGCCCGGCGGTAGTAGGTGAACGGGTTGCGGGTGGCAGGCAGTTTTTGCCGGACCCGCTGGATACCGGCGGTGTCCAGGCGTACGAACGGCAGGGCGAACCGCGTCCACAGCTCTTGCTGCATCTGCTCCAGTACGTGGCGTGGGGTCACCACGAGGATGCGGTCGCCTCGCCCGCGGCGAACCAGCTCGGACAGGATCATGCCGATTTCCAGGGTCTTACCGAGGCCGACCGCGTCGGCGAGCAGGATGCGCGGTCGCAGGCTCGCCGGATCCAAGGCCTTGCGGACCGCCGACTGCTGGTAGCCGAGCGCATCGGCGAGGCCGCGAGTGGCCACCGACAGCGACTGATCGGCGAGCGGAACGGCGGTCTTGCGCAGGGTGGACTCCAGCCAGAGCCGGGCGGTGCGGTATCGGGGACTGTCGTCCGCGACGACCCTGGCCTCGGCCGGGTCCAGCGGAGTGATGACATCGAGGGTGTCGTAGAACGTCGCAGTGGTGTCACGTACCAGCTCACCGAGACCTTGCACATGCACCGCGACACCATCGGTGGTGTCCTCGGTCGATCGGACCAGCCACTCCTCGTCGCGGATCACCACCATTGCACCGGGGGCGAGCCAACGGCGGACGTCAGGCTTGGATGTCGTCACAGACCTGATCTCCAATATTTCGACAAAAAGAACACCAAGCAATAAGTCGGTTGTTCTGTCCGGGCAGCCTAACCTCTGGACCGCGTCGCCCATCTCCCCGGATAGGTTGGAGAGATGGGCCGAAAGTCCACCCCACCGACACCGCTGGACACTGCCACCTCGGCCCGCCTCAGTCGACAGGCACGCGCCTCGACCAAACCGGAGCTGGCGTTGCGGCGAGAGTTGCATCGACGCGGGTTACGGTATCGGATCAACGATCCAGGGCTTCCTGGACGCCCGGACATCACGCTGACCAGGGCAAAGGTGGCGGTGTTCGTGGACGGCTGCTTCTGGCACCGCTGTCCTGAGCACGGCACGACGCCCCGCAACAACCGCGACTGGTGGGACGCCAAGCTCGATCGCAACGTCGTACGGGACCGCGCCAAGGACGCCGCGCTGGCCGAACTGGGGTGGATCGCCGTCCATGTGTGGGAACACGAGACGGTGACCGACGCTGCGGAACGCGTGGAGTCGATCTGGCGACAGCGGATCATGTCGAGATCCGCAGGTAGCCGTTCCGCCCGAACAACACGCCACGATCCAGGAACCGATTGAAGAATCGGCACGACGGCTCACCCAGGTGCACGCAGGCCGCACAAGCCCCACTGCCGATCCCGCAACCCGGATCCAAGGGACAACGGTGCTCCGCGTCGACGAACGCGGTCAACAGGTCGTCGAGGTTCGACTCGAAGACCGCCTGCATTCCGCCGAGCACGAAGTCACCCCGAGCGGCTGCGTACAGGAAGAAGCCGAGATGGTGGGGTACGAGGTACTCGCTGAGCGCGTCGCGTTCGATGCCGGAGAAGACGGCGGTCTGCCGGATCAGCCGGTGCGCGTAGGTGTGAATCAGCTTGAGCACGTCGGCGCCGACCGACTCCACCTGTGGGTCGTCGCGTTTGCCGGGAACCGGGGCCGACTCCAGGATGGCGACCCGCGCCACGACCGGGTCCGTGCACTCCGGCGTCCATCCCGGCAGCCGGTGACCACGACCGGCCAGCCACGTCGCGACGCGGATCGGGTCGAGCCGGATCAGGAACGCCTCGGTCTCGGCGAGGTTGCCGTAGAGCCGGTAGCCGCCCCGCTTGCGCCGGAACGGCACCAGCCGGCACTTCGACGGATCGTCCTCGCCCCGCGTGTAGCCGTACATGGCGTTGAGGATCGGAAACCTGTCGACCAGATCGAGCCCGTCGATGCCAGCGCGCCGCAGGGCCGGTGGGTACTTCTCCCGGTAGCGCTTCTCAAGCGGGTCGTCGGGATCCGGCAGGCGTAGCGCCGTCGTCGGTGTCCGACTCTCCGCCAGGGCCATCGCGATGTCGGCGGCCTCCCGTTCGGCCACCTCACGCCGGGCCGCAGGGAGCCGGTCGGCCGGATGATCGCCGGCCTTGGCCAATTGGCCGGCCTGCTCGGCGAGCGTCGCCATCTGCTCCGCAATGTCCGGCGCCATCTTGCTGGCGACCAGTTGATCGACCAGTTCCTTGCGGGTCTGCTTCGCCGTCACATCGGCGGGCCTGGCCACCGTCAAACCCTCGATCACCCAGATCAGTGCTTTGCGCGGGCCCCCGGCGAGTTTCAGATTCTCTCGATGCTCGGGCCGCGGCGGGTTGATCAGCACCATGCCGCGTGGCACATAGACCATGCGGGCCTTGTGAACGTTCCACCGCACGGCACCGTCACCGCACACGCACTTCTTGTTGAAACCCAGCCCCTGCATGGTCGGCGTGTCACAGATCGGGCAAATGAAGCTGATATCCGCGGCCTTGGCGCTCTTCGGCACGACCACCCGCACGTCGTCGTGCTGCGGGCAGCGCCGAATCCACGGCTCGGTGATCGCACCGCACTCGTGCACGCCGACGAAATGGAGCTGGCCCCAGGCACGTTTGCCACACTTGCAGCGTGCCTCCTCGGACTTGCCGATGCGCTTGCAGACCCGGCACAGCCAGACTCGGGGGTATCGCTCCACCGTCACCCCACGGCGGTCGTCGAGCTCGACGACCTCCACCGGCACCTTGCGCAGCAGATCGCCGGCCATCCCGCCATCCTTGTCGTTGGCGGTCCACGCACCGATCTCGGTCAACAGACTCCACCGCACCACGTCGGAGTCGATCTCGATCGGGCTCGGGGCCGACCACTCGTCGACCCGGTAGATGTCACCGCGCAGGTCGACCGTCTGCTCCGGCAGGAAGGTACGCAGGATCTGGCTGCCGCTGCGAGAACCCAACTTCGTCATCTCGTCTGCCTTCAGTCATGAATCGGAGCTTGGGCCTCGACATCGCGGAGGCTTCTCATGGGGGAGGGGTGGCCAATCTGGCTGATGAACTCGGCCTTGGTGGCCGGGTCTTCAAGGTCGGCGAACCAGTCGCGGACCCACTCGACGATCTGCTGCCGGTGCAGGGTGTCCTCCGGTCCGACGAGGCCGAGAATCTCAGCCACGGCCGACGCCTCGTCATCGGGCGTCAGTTTCGCGTCGCGGACATACTGGCGCAGCTTCGCCGGTGTGCTCAATCGCTGCTTGCTGGCCGGTTCGTGCACCATCAGAGTGCGGGCCGCGACCATCCCGGGCAGCGTGAGGGCCAGCACCCGCCGGCTGCGGCGCGTGATTGGGATGGCGTCAACGAACCGGTCGCCCTGGCTCACGTATTTGTCGAAGTGCCGGAAAGTCTGGGCGTCGCGTTCCCGGCCGATCTTGTGTAGGACGTACACCAGTCCCGGGTGCCGGCGGCCGACGCGGGCGGTGGTCTGGATGAACTCGGCCGTGGTCAACGGCAGACCCAGCATGACCATCGTGTTGAGCCGGTCGATGTCCACCCCGTGCGACAACATCGAGCTGGCCGCGATCACGTGGATGCGATCCTCGAACTTCGCCTCGGGCTTCTCCAGCCGTTCCAGGATGTCGCGCACCTCGTCGAAGTCGGTCTGCCCGGTGAGCTGCTCGACGTTGATGCCGTCGACGGTGTTGTTGCTGCCGAGGCTTCGACCGGCGGCCTCGACGTCGTACAGGGTGGAGCCGTACACCACGTTCGTGCCGTAGAGGCTGAGCAGCTCGTCGGCATGTTTCGGATCGATGCCGGCTTCCGTGCAGACGGCCGACGGCTCGTCGATCAGCCTGCGGACGCAGCGCTGCAAGGCATCCAGGGTCCGGTCGCTGACGTGCTCCAGCGTCACCCCGCGCGGCGCGACCGCGACGAAGCGCCGCAGCTTCTCTGCCTTCCGCACCGTCCAGAAGGACTCGCCGGAGCGGGGGCCTTGCTGTGGGAAGACCCGGCCTTCGCGCTGGTAGAGAACCTTGACCTGGTGGGAGTAGCCGGTGAGGGTCGCGCTGCTGGCGACAATCTTGGCGTGGCTACCGGTCAGCTCGTTCTGCAGGTAGTCGAGCAGGCTTTCATAGTGCGAGTCGACGGCACCCAGACTGTCGCGGAGCAGGTGCAACTCGTCCTGCAGCCGCAGCGACGGTGCGAACCGCTTCGCCGGCATCGGCAGAGGGTTGAGGGTGCCCTGGCAGTCGGGCACCAGGCAGCCGTTGGGCGTCTTCGACCTGGTCGCGTAGGTGAAACCGTGCCACTCGACCGAGCACAGCTTCTGCGGCGGCCCGACGAGACCGCGCATCGCTTGCTGCAGGCCGATCGACGCGGCCTTGTCCAGCGTCCCCACTACGACGGTCGGGAGGAAGCGGAAGATCTCCTGGTCGACGATGTACACCGGCAACGCACCCCGCTTCCAGGGGCATTGCTTGTTGGTGCAGCGATGCTCCAGCTTCCACCGCTGCCGGTCGAACTTCATCCGCAGGTTCTCGTCGCGGCAGAACGGGCAATGCAGCAGCACCCGGTACTTGTCAGGCATGCCCGGGCTGTCCGGGTCGATCTCGTTCTCTTCCGGCTTGGGCACGATCTTGTTGGGCGTACCAGCCTTGCCGACCAGGAAACCGAGGCTGAACGGAGCGCCCTTGACGTTCGCCTCCTGACGGACCAGCTCAGCGCCGGCGAGCGCATCGGCGAAACGCTGCGTCTGCTGCAAGCTCAGCAGCCGGAGGGGAAACCGGGACCAGGCCGTCACGCCGGTACGCTTGCCGGTCAGCCGATCGAAGAAGGCCGCCGTCAGCAACAGCCCCAGGTAGGTCTCGGTCTTGCCGCCACCGGTGGCGAACCAGACGGTGTCGACGGTCTTCGCGTCATCGGCGGGTTCGGCGAGGAAGCGGATGGCGGACAGCAGGAACCCGACCTGGAACGGCCGCCAGGAGTCGTAGCCGCGTCCCTTCGCGCTCAGCCCGATCGCCCGGTTCATCAGCTGGAACGACAGACGGATGTCCCGATTGGTCTTGAGAAGCTCCAGCCCGGTCCGCAGCCGGTCGAGTTCGGCGAACACCTCGGCTGCCGCCTTGTCCGCCTCGGCACGCATCCCCGATGTCCAGCCCTCGGCCACCTCCCTGGCCGCCAACGCCGGCTCCGACCAGTGGGTGTGGTCGTACTCTTCGAGCGCCTTGACCAGCGCGGTGAGTTCCGGAATCGGGTCGGCGGCGAGCCGCTCGAACGACAGCGTCGGCTCCGGCCGGCTGCTGTTCCAATATCCGGGGCGGACGGTCTGCACCGTGATGGTGTCGGAGCTGCGGAACACCCCGGGTGCTGGCACCTCGACACCGACGTTGATGCCGTACGCCGGCACGTCGCGGTCGTAGCGGAAGCTGTCCGGCAGCGCCTCCAACTGGAACGGGTCGGTGGCGAGCCCCGAGACCTCCAGCTGCGTTTCGTAGAGGTGCGAGTCGGTCAGTCCGCCGCGCGACTTCTCCGGGCTGGTGTTGACCAGCTGTACGACAAGCTCGGTGTCCCGGTGCCAATCCTCCACGTCGACCCGAACCTCAGCGGTCAGGCCCGGCGCACCTACCGCGGCGAAGGCATCTCGTAGCTGCTTCGCGCCGAAGATTCCACCATCGGCGCCGACCACGACGGAGATCTTCTCCTCGACGAGACCGGTACGCCACCAGCGCCGGTCCGGGTCCGGACCATCCTTGGGGTCCTTGACCCAGGCGCGGGCCCGCACCGTCACCGTCATCGACCACGGCGGGGCCTCGGCCGGACGGAACCGGATGCCGATCGCGCACGGGTCGAGCCGCTCCGCGCGGTCGTCGCTGGTGCCCTTCCGCACCTCGTCCTCGCAGGCGAGCCGCCCCAGCCAGAAGGTCCCCGACGGATCCACTTCCAGTCGATCCAGGCCATCGCCTCGACCTGCTGCGACCACCCGCCCATCGAGCCAGGTGACGAAGGCATCGCACGCCTCCTCCAGCGACTGGACCGCTTTGCCGCTCATCGAGTCTTCCCTTCCGCTGGACCGCCGCACCCCGGCTCGTTGATCAAGTACACGCGCAACGCCGACGTCTCGGGTGACAATTGAAGCTTGCTCATGGCTTTCCCCTGGATCTGGCGGATCCGTTCGCGGGTGATGCCGTAGTCCGCACCGATGTCGTCCAGAGTCTCCTGCTCACCGGTACCGAGACCGAATCTGCGTCGGATCACGTCGGCAGCTCGGTCCGGGAGCACCTCGCGAAGAACGTGATCGATGTCGTCGTGCAGCATCGCGTGTTCGACAATCGACGCCGGGTCGGTACGGCCATCGCGCTCCTCGTCATGGACTAGAACGTCCGAGAGGCGAAGGTCACCCTCCTCACCGAGAAGCATGTCGATGCTGCGCACCGGTTGGCCGAGTTCCAGCAGCGCCTGCACCTTGCCGGGCTCCATGCCGGTAGCGTCGGCCAGTTCGTCGAGCGTCGGCTCTCGGTCGAAACGGTCGGCGAGCTTCCGGGCCGTTTTCCGAATCTTCTGAACCTGCTCGTGCACATGGACCGGTATGCGGATCGTCCGGCCGCGATCGGCGATGCCCCGTTCGATGTGCTGCCTGATCCACCAGGTTGCGTAGGTGGAGAACTTGTAGCCCTTGGACCCGTCGAAGAGATGGGCAGCGTGCATGAGGCCCATGTTGCCGTCCTGGATGCGGTCGGCGAACTCGACGCCGGTCTGGTTGTAACGCCCGGCTTTGGCGATCGACACGACGAGCCGTAGATTCGCACAGACCAACGCGGCGTGCGCCTTGCGACCCTCCTCGACGCGGTCACGCAACGACCGTCGGTCCTTGCGTGAGAGTTCGCCCCACCCAGCGTCGAGAGCGCGCCTTGCCGCATCGCCCTCCCTCATCAGCGACCAGAGTTCCACCTCACGACCGGCACTGATCAGCGGGTGCCGGCTGATCTCCCGCAAGTACTGGCGGACCGTGTCCCCGTGCAGCTCATAGCCCTTGACGGCAGACCGCGACGGACGCGTGTCAACGGATGAGGGCAGGTCTACGCCAGCTTCCTCCAGCAGGCTCAGCAGCTCACCATGCTGCATGGCGGAAAGGCCCCGCCGCGTGACGAGAAGGGCGACCTCGGCGCGCGTCAGCCTCCCGCCCGTACGGGTCCAGTCACCGAGCAGATCCTCGAACGACTTCTCCACAGCTTCGTCTGACGCCAATGAGACGGGCTGCTCGGGGGCCTCGCCGAACATCCAGTCGGGGCCGTCGTCCGTGGTCTCCTCGTCCCGAGTTCCACCGGTGTCCATCCCGCCAGCGGTCGAGGCTTCGAGTGGATTGCTCTCCGCTACGCGACCTTCGGCTACCGCTGAACTGGCTGAACTGTCGGTCTCGAGCAGGGCTCGTGTCTGACTTGCGGAACGTTTGGGCGGAACCACCGGGCGGTTCGGGGCCCGCTGGCGAGTCAGCATCACCAGCAGGGCGTCGACGTCGTTGTGGGTAAGCTGGTGACGGAGAACGAAGTCTGCCACCAAGGACTGTGCCCGGCCCTGCTCGTGGCGATCGAGAATCGTCCGCAATTCGTTGACCAGAGCTGCAGAAACGCTTGCGGCTGGTAGTGCCGAAGACCTTGTGGCTGCGGTCATTGGTCCCTCCCCCTCCATGGCGATCCGAGCGTAGAGCTGGGGTACGACAAGAAGGGACATTTAGAACAAATGTTCTGGCCGTGGTGGTGGTGCGCCAACCTCCCCCGAAGTGGCACGCAACGCTCGAGCGCCAGGCCGAGAGTCACTGTGGGCACGCTAGCCTTCCTGCCGGCCATTGATCGAGCCGAGGCTGCGTCGCATAGCGGTCAAAGTTTCCGACCGTACGTCGCTGGCGCGGGGGCCGAAGGTGCGAGCGTCGACGCCGGTCGGCGTCGACGCCCGTCGACCAACTACAGTCCCAACATGGCCCCGCGAACCATCAAGATCTCGGCAGTCGACCTCTTCTGCGGGGTTGGGGGTCTCTCATACGGCCTGCAAGCGGCGGGTGTCGACGTCGTCGCAGGTGTCGACATCGATCCCGCGTGCGCATACCCCTACCAGGCCAATGTCCACGCCCCCTTCCGCAAGAAGGACGTATGCGAGCTGGACGCTGAGGAACTTGCCGCCATGTGGCCGAGGGGGTCAGTTCGCGTGCTGGCAGGCTGTGCCCCGTGTCAGCCGTTCTCCTCGTACCGCCGTGGCGCCGACACCTCCCAGGAAGCCCAGTGGCCACTGCTCGACGAGGTCAGTCGTCTGGTTGAGGGCACCATGCCCGAAATCGTCACCATGGAGAACGTTCCTCGCATCGGAAGCACTCCGATCTTCAAGACATTCGTCGCCAAGCTCAAAGCACTCGGCTACAGAGTGCAGCACGAATCCTGTCACTGCCCGGCGTACGGGGTCCCCCAACGTCGGCGGCGCTTGGTCCTCGTCGCCTCACTCCTCGGCGAGATCCGCGTCCCCAAAGGAACGGTTGCACCGACCGACTACGTCACCGTAGAGCAAGCCATTCGCGGGCTACCTGCACTCGGCCACGGAGAAGCCGACCCTGCCGATCGCCTCCACAAAAGCCGCACACTGACGCCAGTCAACCTGGCGAGGATCAGAAGCTCGAAACCGGGCGGTACCTGGGAGGACTGGCGTGAAGACCTTCGTGCTCCGTGCCACCGCAAGTCCTCCGGCTCCACCTTTCGCAACGTCTACGCCCGAATGGTCTGGGACGAACCATCACCCACCATCACGACGTTGGCCTACAACTACGGTGCCGGTCGTTTCGGCCATCCGGAACAGGACCGGGCAATCTCTCTGCGCGAAGCTGCGGTCCTCCAAAGCTTCCCGCGTGACTACGAGTTCGTCGCGCCCGAGGAACCGGTGCAGTTCGCGCCTCTCGGACGACTCATCGGCAACGCCGTGCCGCCGAAGCTCGCTCAAGCGGTGGGCGAAGCGATCGTTGAGCATGTAGCGACCGTCAAAGTACCAGTCAGTCGAGTCCGTCGGCGTGTGACGATCCCACCTTCATCTGCGAAGACGTCATACCCAGTTCCGTCGCCCACAGCGGTCGCATGAATTGTTGCCGGCCGGGCCACGCGAGGCACCTTCAGATCGTCAGTCCGGGTGGAAACCGGGACGGCGATCCTCCTGGGATCGAGCGCCACACCTCGTCCCCGTTAGCTGGTCCACGGCGCACCAATATGGCGTCCCTCGGGACTCCGTCCGCTGTCACGGCCTTCGGTTTGGCTGCAGTCGGCGTGCTGCTGACGCGGTTGCAACGCCTACTCCGTCGTGGGCGTTGACGCGAAGCTGTCGGATTCGGCGGCGAGGAGGCGCCGGACATGACGTTGTGAGACGCCAGCGGCTGCGGCCAACTCGGCCAGGCTGGCCTTCGGACGCTCGGCGCGCAGCTGGGCCACCACGTCGGCCGTTTGCTGCGCCCGCCCAGCAGTCTGCGGCCGAACCGTCGCTGGTCGTGCGCCATGCCGCGGCGGCGTTACTGGAATCCGTCTCGCCGTCGAGTCTTCAGCAACCATACTCAGCCTGGCTTCTACGGTCGGCTGAGACATCGGTGGGTCCGATTGCCGCGGTTCCACGGGCTCAGGTTCGGCGTCGGAGGCCACCGATTCGTGTTGCAGCCCAGGGGTTTCGCTGGTCAGGGCTTGGTTGCGGTATGGCACCGGGTGAGATCTGGTCAGCATCTCCACAACCAGCAGCAACGCCACCGCCGGCCACGCCGCTACGATCCGTGCCCCGAGGCTCGGCTGGGCGGCGGCGATGTTTGCGGCCACGCTACAGAGGTTGAAAGGCTGAAGTTCGGGTCGTCACGGTAGTTCGGGGTCGAGGGTCATGCCGGTGTTGGCGAAGAAGCCGGCGAGGAGGTCGGTCTGTTGCTGGCAGGCGCGTAGCCGTTGTCTGACCAGGTCGGCGAGGTGGTCGACGCCGTGGGCGGCGATGTTGGTGAGGCCGCGTTTCATCCACCGCCAGACGCCCTCGGTGGGATTGAGGTCGGGGGCGTAGGACGGCAGGCGGATCACGGTCAGCCACGAGCGGGCGGCGATCAGAGCGTGCATGCGGCGGCTGACGTGCACGTTGAGGTTGTCCCAGATCAGCACGATCGGCGTTCGCAGGCGCTGGTGGGCCTGATCGAGGAAGGCGATGTAGTCGTCCTCGCTGAAACTGCCGCGTTCGCCCGCACGGCCGCGGTGTAGCCGGGTCCGCCACATCAACCGGCCTCGTTGTCCGGGCTTGAGGCAGACCAGGCCGGCGATCGAGACCCGGGCGGAGCCCTTGCCCGAGACCTCGACCAAGGGCGTGTGTCCGCGCCGGGCCCAGGTCTTGCTCACCGGCGGCCGCAGGACCTGACCTGCCTCGTCCTGGAAGCAGATCCAGGCGTCCCGCGCCGCCGCTAACCTCTTACCGACGGCCACCGCCCGCGGTGCCAACTCGCGATCGCCTCGGGGTCACGCTCGACCGCCCGCCGGGTCGGGACCTGCTGGCTGTAGCCCAGGCGGTGCAGCAGATAGGACACCCCACGCAGCGTGTAGTTGACCGCGAAACGGCGTTCGATGACCTCGGCGACACGGGCCAGGGTCCAGCGGGCGTCCTCCCAGCCGTGGGCAAGAGGACCTTCATCGAGCATCTCCGCGAGTTCCTTCCGCTGGTCAGCGGAGAGCTTGCAGTCCGAGCCACCCGGCCCGGTCGACGCCAGGGCGTTCGTTCCGCCGGCTACCCATCTACGTCGCCACTCACGGACGGACTTCTCGGAAACCCGCAGCTCAGAAGCGATCTGAGCAGTCGGTTTGGACTCTTCGAACATGGTCGCGGCCAGGATCCGGACCTTCTCACGCCGGACCCGGGCTGCCGCGTTCATGCCACCACCAGCCGGATACCTCATCACCCCGACCTACCCAAACCATCGACGCAGATCACGCGGGCACGTCGAACGACGTCAGCCTTTCAACCTCTGTAGCGGCCACCCCCGCCCCGAAGGCGATCCGGGCGGACCAGCGCACCTTTCGTCCGGCGTGTTTGTCCTCCATCATCGCTGCCGAGGCGACGACAAGCATTCCGTCGACCGACAACGGCAATACGTAGGCAACTGCGGGACGCTCGCCGAACTCCAAGGCCACGGCGACCATGTGGCTCCAGGACGACCACGCCGCGATCCCAGCCACAGCCACCGTGCTCACGTCACGGGCAATCTGGGTTGGCGTCATCTGACCACGCCCAGACCGAGCCGATGTTCGATGGTTCGGACCTCGGCGGGGTCCACCGACGGACATCCACTGATGTCCAGCCGCGTCTCGACATCGGTCCACCGCCGCCACCGGCGGACGACCTCGTCGGCCTCCAAGCAAGTCGCATCGGCGATGTCCGCCGGGTCCGCCCCGGCCCGCAGAGCGGCGTGGATCATCAAGGGTTGCCAGCGTGTCCACCAGGACACCACCGCAGCGGACAACGCCAGCTCCGCCAAGAAGTCGTCACGGCCGGATCCCGCCGTCCGTGCGACATCATGGTCATGAAGATCGAGAAGGAGCTTGAACGGGTTGATCTCTTCGGCATCGACGAACCGTGTTGGTTGTTCGGCTGGGTGGGTCGGGTTCATCGGGCGCCGCCCGGTGCCCGTGAGCTGGGCAAAGTCAGCGGTAGCGGGTCACCGGCGATCGTGGCGGCGTGGTTCGCATGGTGGTACCTCCGCCCCACCTCATAACGTGATCTCGTTTTGACCTGCGCTCTCGCGGTTCGCACGTCCACGTGCGGCCTGGCAGGTAAGGGTTTCGCTGGCTCGGCCACAACCGGGATCGGCTGTGTATAGGTTGAGCTATAGTTGTTCCGTGACCAACGGGCCGGCCCACCGCTGGGCAGTCAGGACCACAGGCGAGGTCCGCAACTGGCTACGGGCCCTACGTCAGTCCGACCCGGCGGCGTACCGATCCGTCAACGTGGCCATCGACATGCTCGCCGAAACCGGTCCGGGCCTGGGGCGTCCGCTGGTCGACACTCTCCGGGGTTCGAGTATCAGCAACCTCAAGGAGCTACGGCCGAGGTCTGGGCGGAACGTCGCCATTCGGGTTCTGTTCGCCTTTGATCCCTGGTCGCAGGCGGTGCTGTTGGTCGCGGGCAACAAGGCGGGAGACTGGACGCGGTGGTACGAGAACGCGATCCCGATCGCCGAGGTCGCTTATGAGGGTTGGCTTGCCTTCGAGAGGAAACGAAGGGAGGGCTGATGGTCGACTTCCATGACTGGGACGACATCCGCGCCGAGTTGCACGATGGGGACGACGACGCGCTCGATGCGGAACGCGCCCGCACCGAGGCGTGGGTCGGCGCGTTCCACCTCGCCGAGGAGCGCAAGCGTCTCGGCCTTACCCAGCGGCAGGTGGCCGAGCTGATGGGGGTTACGCCCGGCCGGGTGAGTCAGATCGAGAACGGCGATCTGGACGCCAACGAGGTGGCGACCCTCAGCCGGTACGCACGAGCACTGGGTGCCCGGATGCGGATCATCTTCGACTACGGCAGCGACCTCCGGCAGATCGCCTGATCTCGTGTTCTGAGGTCGCCCATGGCCCGCTTCAGGTCAGCGATGTTGCCGACGTCGGCGAGTGGGTGATGTTCGCGCCACCTCGACGATCCCACCAAAGACAGCCTGGACTGCCGCGGTGTCGCCGGCCGCCAGAGCCTGCGGACCCAGTGCGGACTGAGAGCGTCGGCCCAGACCTTGACGCGGTCCGTCCGGGTCGTCGGCAGCATGCTTGAACAGGGACAACGGTCGGTGGGGCGGAGGTACCCCCATGCGAACCACCCCCGCGACGATCGCCGGTGATCCGCTTCCAGTCAGGTTGTCCGGCCCGAGGGCGTCAGGCCGATGATCCTCGGGCGGCCACCGTCAGGACACCGCGAGTAGTCGGAACTCGCAGCGGACGCCGCTGGCCTTGGCGAGCCGACCATCACCGGTCACGAGCGGGCAGGCCAACAACTCCGCCGCCGCGACGTAAGCCGCGTCGTACGCCGTGACATTGCCCCGCAACTGCCACATCCGGTCGAGCAGCATAGCGATGGCAACCTCATCGATGACCAACGAGGGCAGGGTGCCGATCGCCTCCTGAGCCCGGGCAAGGCCCAGCTTCCTACCGAGGACTTTGCCTCTGATCACCGAAATGACCTCGACCAGAAGATGGCTCGGTGCGGCCCAGTGCGGATCTCCGGTCAGCTCCGCCCGCGCCGCGTCGCCGACCGGCCCGTCGTCGACCAGGGCGTCGGCCAGAACCGACGCATCCACGACGATCATTCGGCGCTGTCCCACGGTCCGCGCTGCTCCCGCTGGTCATTCAACTCGGCCACGCTCTCCCCCGGCAGGGAGCGAGCACCGTCCGATCGGCCGGCGAAGCGATCAAGGGCCGCGGTGTTGCGCAGCCGCCGAGCCTGGGTCTCCACCAGATCCAACAGGTACGCCTGGAGTGACTGCCCGCGCGCCTTAGCCTGCGCTGCCAGGGCGTCTCGTACTTCTTCCGGCACGTCCCGAATCTGGAGAGCAACCATGCATTCATTATGCATGCAGCATCACTCGCTCGCCAGAAAGACTTGAGGCTTCGATCAATCGGTTCCGCATGACGACTGCGACACGGCCAAGAACCGCAGTTCAGAGAAGTCGGTGGGCCGGAGGTACCACCATGCGAACCACACCGCCACGATCGCCGGTGATCCGCTACCCGTAGGTTGCCCCGCTCGCGGGCTTCGGGCGGTGCTCGGTGATCTCGACTCGCCCTACCGGCACGGTTCGCCGGAACGACTGGCCTCGCCGTACGCGATGTCGCCTGGGGTTTGCGGAAAGGATCGCGCGCGTCGTCGCTATTGCTCTGACCTGCGACGCGATCGTCTTCACCAGCGATCCGGAAGGCATCGCCCAACTGTCTGCCGCCGCGGACGTCACGCGTAGTACTCCGTCTCTGTACGGTCACCGCTCTAGAACGGACGGACCCGAACCCGGAACGGCGCGGGGTCGTTCCGGCACGGCCTGCTATCGCCAGTCGGTGTCCACCGCCGGCTGCCGGCCGACGGCCATCCGCAGCACGATCAGGGTGTACGCGCAGAGCACCGCGAGCCCCGCCCACCAGGGCAGCGGGAAGTACCCGGCCGACGGTGCGTAGTGGGCGACGACCTGCGGATATTCCTGCGTCGTCTGCTTGACGGCGAAGCCGGCGGCCGGGGTGAGCCGCAGCAGCCACTCGGAGACCGGGTCGGGCAGTAGCGGGAGCGCGGTGACGGCGTAGGGCACCGCGACCAGCGACAGCCCGACGAGGATCGCCACCGGGCCGCGACGCAGCCACACACCGAGCCCGTGCCCGAGGACAGCGCAGAGGGCGAGCACCACCGAAATCCCGATGATCACCCGGGCGCCGGTCGGTACCGACATCGACTGCACCGGGTTTCCGTTGCTCTTCAGGATCGCCGCACCCACCGGAAGGACGACGCCGACGGCGACCAGACCGGTGACGAAGGTGGCCGCGCCGACGACCGCCGCCCGGGCGACGATCGCCCGCCGACCGATCGCCTGCCGAGTTGCGCGGGTGCCGTGACGGACCGCGACGACGAGCATGACGATCAGGGCAACCACCAGGCCGATCAGGGTGTTCTCGACGGTACGCGCGCCCTCCTCGTTGAGCGGCCCGATGTCGCCGGTACCGCTGACCGTGATGACACCGTCCCGCTCGGTGGCGCCCGACGGGTTGTGGTACCTCTCCCAGTCGGTGTGGTTCATCTCGCCGACCGGGTCGCTGTCCCATGCCTCGGCGGTGCCGCCGACGACGGCGACGTTGTCGAAGACACCGACGGCCTGGGTGAACCGGGACTCCTCGACGGCGCCGCCGAGGGCGACCTTCCGGAGGGTGAGGTCGCCGGGCGAGGTGGCGAAGAGGCCGACCTGCACGGTGTCCGGCAGCCCGTCGAGCCTCGCCGTCCCGACGGTGCGCCACTGCTCGCCGTCGACCGACTCGGAGCCGGTGATGGTGTCGCCCGAGCGGGTCAGCCGCAACCAGCGCGGGGACTGCTCGGAAACGTCGCCCGCGCTCCCGGCGACGTCGTGGGCGTAGTCGTGCTGGAAGCGTACGCCGTGGCCGCCGGTCATCATGAGTGCCGCGTACCGCGAGCCCGGCCGCACGCCGTCCTTGACGATGATCCCCGCCTTCGCCCATGGCACCAGCCCGGACACGATCTCGTCATGGTCCGGCGGAGGATAGGTGATCGTCCCGGACATCGAGGTCATCCGCACCGTGATGCTGCCCTCGCGGCCCAGGTCGCGGTGCAGGAACCAGAACCTGTCGCTGACGGTGGCGCCGTCGCTGGCCACGGGAACGCCCGGGCACGGCCCGGAGCAGGACGAGTGGCTGCCGAAGGCGTAGAGCAGACCCAGCGCGATGACGGTGACGGCGGCGGCGGCCAGGGCGGCCAGCCGGCCGGGGCGACGGAACGCGGTCCATTCCCGCCGGAGGAGGTCGGTGGTCGACATGCCTTCGGTTCTACGCATCGGCGGGTAACGGGGCCCGAACCGGCGCTGTCACGCCGTTGTTAGGTGGCCCCGGGCATCCTGGAAGGCATGCTCAGGCTGCTCAGCGGGACCGTGCGGGCGAGGTTCACCGCCCTCTACGCCCTGGTGTTCCTCGTCTCCGGTGTCGGGCTGTCGGCCCTGACCTTTCTGCTCTCCGGCGGCAGCATCAGCAGCGTCGTACCCGCCGGAGGTCCGCCGCCCGGCCAGGGCGGCCCGGCGCAGCAGCGGATCCGGCAGTTGGAGGAGCAACTGGCCGCCGTGCAGGCGGAGCAGGCCCGCCAACTGCTGGCCGGCTCGCTGATGGCGCTGATCGTGATGGCGGTCGTGTCACTGCTGCTCGGTCGGGTGCTGGCCGGGCGGGTACTCCGACCGCTGCGGCTCATCACCCGCGCCACCCGGCGCATCTCCGCCGACAGCCTGGACCGGCGGCTGGCGGTGGACGGCCCGGCCGACGAGGTGAAGGACCTCGCCGACACCATCGACGAACTGCTCGAACGGCTCGAAGCCTCGTTCACCGCACAGCGCCGCTTCGTCGCCAACGCGTCCCACGAGTTGCGTACGCCGCTGGCGACGATGCGGGCGTCGCTGGATGTCGCGGTCGCCAAGCCCGACCCGCCCCCCTCGACGGTGGCGCTGGCGGATCGGCTGCGCCGCCAGTTGGACCGGGTCGACCACCTGCTCGACGGGTTCCTCGTGCTGGCCCGGGCCCAGCACGGGGCACTGGCCGACGCCACCACCGTCGACCTCGGCGACCTCGTCGGCGCGGCCCTGCACGAGCGGACTGCCGACGTACGGGCGAAGCGGCTGAACGTGACGGTGGACGTACCACCGGGCACGGCGACCCACGGCAGCCCGGCGCTGCTGGCGCGGCTGGTGGACAACGTCGTCGACAACGCTGTGACCCACAACGAGCAGGGCGGATGGATCGGGATCACCGGATCGGCGGGCGAGGAGGAGACGGTACTCGTCGTCGAGACCGGTGGTCGCCTTCTCGACCAGCGGGAGGTCGACCGGCTGGCGCGGCCCTTCGAGCGGCTCGGCGGTGAGCGTCACGGCTCCTCAGGGCTCGGACTCTCCATCGTGGCCGCCGTCGCCGCCGCCCACGGCGGCCGGCTCGTCCTGCGCGCCCGGCCGGAGGGCGGTCTGGGAGTGTCGATCACGCTTCCGGCGGGGAAGGTGCCGGTGACAGCGTGAGAATCCTCGTCGTCGAAGACGATCACGCTCTCGCCGAGGTCGTCGCGGAAGGGCTGCGCGACCAGGGGATGGCCGTCGACATCGCGTACGACGGGCTGACCGCCGGCGCGAAGCTCGACCTCGGCACGCACGACGTGGTGGTCCTGGACCGGGACCTGCCCGGCCTGCACGGCGACACACTGTGTCAGATGATCAGCGAGCGGACCGGCCGGCCGATGGTGCTGATGCTGACCGCGGCGAGCGCGCCCGGTGACCGGGTCAGTGGGCTGACCCTCGGTGCGGACGACTATCTCGGCAAGCCCTTCCACTTCCCGGAGCTGATCCTGCGGATCCAGGCGCTGGCCCGGCGCAGGCCGGACGCGCGGCCCCGGACGCTGCACGCGGGCGGGATCACGTTGGATCCGGTACGCCGGACCGCCGTCCGGGACGGACGGCACCTCAACCTCTCGGTGAAGGAGTTCGCGGTGCTGGAGGCGCTGCTGCGGGCCAGTCCGGGCTTCCTGAGTACCGAGGCGCTGCTGGAGCAGGTCTGGGACGAGAACGCCGATCCGTTCACCAACACCGTCACGGTGACCGTTGGCCGGTTACGACGGAAGCTCGGCGACCCACCGGCCATCGCGACGACGCCGGGGGTCGGCTACCGGATCGCCTGATCCGACGCCCGCGGCGGCATCCGGGCGAACGATTCACGGTGCCGCCCCGCTTCCTGCGGTTCGGGTCCTGCGGGCTGCCCGCCGCGCCGTCAGTAGGTGTCGGCGAGTTGGGTGCGGAGTTTGGTGAGGGCGCGGGTGAGGAGGCGGCTGATGTGCATTTGGGAGACGCCGATGTGTTCGGCGATTTGGGATTGGGTGAGGTTGCCGTAGAAGCGGAGGGTGAGGATTTTTTGTTCGCGTTCGTCGAGGGTGGCGAGGGCGGGGCCGAGGGCGACGCGGAGTTCGGCGAGTTCGTATTGGTTGTCTTCGGTGCCGAGGAGGTCGCCGAGTTCGGTGGTGCGTTCGCCGTCGCCGGTGGGGGTGGAGAGGGAGACGGCGTTGTAGGCGCGGGCGCCTTCGAGGCCTTCGAGGATGTCTTCTTCGGTGAGGTTGAGGTGGGTGGCGATGTCGGTGATGGTGGGGGAGCGGCCGAGGGTTTGTAGGAGGGTGCTGTTGGCTTCGCTGATGGCGAGGCGGAGTTCTTGGAGGCGGCGGGGGACGCGGATGTCCCAGGTGCGGTCGCGGAAGTGTCGTTTGAGTTCGCCGATGATGGTGGGGATGGCGTAGCCGGCGAAGTCGACGCCGCGGGTGGGGTCCCATTTGTTGATGGCTTTGATGAGGCCGATGGCGGCGGTTTGGGTGAGGTCGTCGGTGGGTTCGCCGCGTCCGCTGTAGCGGTGGGCGAGGTGGTGGGCGAGGGGGAGCCAGGCTTCGATGGCTTTGTCGCGGAGGGTGGGTCGGGAGGGGTGGTGGGTGGGTAGGGCGGTCATGGCGTGGAGGAGGTCGGTGGCGGTGTCGGTGAGGGTGGGGTTGGTGGTGTGGGTGGTGGTGGTGGTTCTGGTGGTTGTGGTGCTCATGTGGTTCCTCCCTGCGCTGGCTGTTCAGGCATCACCTTAGCCCGTTGGTATTGGCTGAGGCTAGCCGAACGGCTGATATATAAAACGGGCATATGCGACTGAAAGCTGGCAGAACCGCCCTTGATCTAACCCCTACCCGACCCCGGATTCGCCCCCGAACGGGATTCGCCGATCCCGCCCGACCCGCCCGACCCAGACGGAATGATTACCGTCTGTGAGCTGGAGGCGGCACCGCGTACCGTGCCGGGGCGGCCGGACCGGCGACCGGAGCACGGGGTGATCCGGCCACGCCGGCTCGTCGAGCGCTGGGGCCTGGACCCGGATTCCCTGCCCGGCGAGGAGGAGCGGCACGCGTCCTGGCTCGAACTCTTCTTCGACCTGGTCTTCGTACTGGCCCTCGCGGCCGTGCAGAGCCGGCTCGCCGAGGTGGTCCCCGACACCGGCGAGATCCTCTGGACCGCCGGCCTCTTCGTGATCGTCTACTGGGCCTGGGTCGGGCAGGCCTTCTACGACACCCGTTTCGACCCCGACGACCTCGGCCACCGGCTGGTCGTCCTCGCCGGCATGATCGGCGCGGGCATCATGGCGATCGGCGCCGAGGATGCTCCGGAGACCCGGCTGCTACCCGTCGGCTACCTCGTGGTCCGCGGCACCCTGTTGGTGCTCTACCTCCGGGTACGCGGCGTCGGTACCACCGCACGCCGGCTGACCACCGTCTACCTCGTCGGGTTCGGCGCGGGCCTGCTCTTCTGGGTCGCCTCGCTCGCCGTACCGGCACACAACCGTCCGCTGCTCTGGCTGATCGGACTGGTCGTCGAGGTACTGACCCCGTGGCTCGGCCGCCGTTGGCTGGTGCAGCATCCGGTCCACCCGTCACACCTGCCGGAACGGATCGGGCAGTTCACCATCATCCTGCTCGGGATCAGCCTGACCGACCTGATCGACGCGGTGCCGACCCGCCCGTCGCCGGCCGCCGTCGTGGTGGCGCTCACCGGCTTCCTCATCCCCGCCTCGATATGGTGGGTCTACACCACCTTCGTGACCGTGGGGCTGACCACGTCGCGGTTGAGCGCCGGCATCGGCTACGCGACCGCGCACGGGGTGGTCGGCTCCGCGCTGCTGCTGCTCGGCTGGTGCCTGGGCCAGGCCGTCCGGGAGGCCGGGGCCGGCCGGGAGCACCTGCCGCAGATGCTGCGCCTGCTGCTGGCGGTCTCGCTCGCCAGTTGGATGGTCGGTGGCCTGGCGCTGCAACGGATCGCGCTGGGCAGGGTACCGGCGCTGCGGATCGGGATCGCGGCGGTCGGCGTCGGGCTGCTCGGCGCCGCCGCCCTGATACCGCCGCCGATCGTCCTGGTGCCCCTGCTCGCCCTGCTGATGATCTGCTACGCCGCCGTGGCCAGCCGGCTGATCGTCCGGGTCGGCGAGGAGCGGGTCGAGACGTAGCGCCGCCCGACGGGCGGGCTGACCTGCCGGCCCGTCGGGCGGCGGTCAGCCGGCCAGGCGGCGGGCCCGGTCGCGTACCCGTCGGGCGGCGAGGTGCGCGGCCGCGAAGCTCCGACCGGCGGTGATCCGCATCGACTCGGGGATGTCGTCCAGCCCGCGATAGAGCACCCCCAGCAGTTGCAGCCAGCTCATCAGGCCGGCGAGCTCCCCGCCCAGCGGGTCGGGTCGGCCGGCCGGGTCCACGGCCAGCGGGCCGGGATAGCCGTCGACCGCCTCCTGGAGGGCGCGGTGCCGCGCGGCCAGCGGCGGCAACAGTTCGGCGACCGGGACCGGCGTGCCGGCCCGCACCGGGTACGCGCCGAGCAGCTCGACCACCGCCCCGGCCGCCTCGGCGACGGCGGCCGCGAGGCGGCGGCGGTCGCCCTCGGTCACCGGCGTCATGCCGGCACCGCCGCGGCACCCAGGGCCCGGCGCAGGTGTACGCCGGTGGGCGAGGTGGCCAGCTCGACCAGGCCACCCGGCTCGCCCTGGTAGAGCACCCGGCCACCCCGGCTGCCGCCCTCCGGCCCGAGCTCCACCACCCAGTCGGCGTACGCGACGACGTCCAGGTTGTGCTCGATCACGAGTACGGTCGCCCCGTACTCGTCGACCAGCCGGTCCAGTACGCCCAGCAGCCGACCCACGTCCGCCATGTGCAGCCCGGTGGTCGGCTCGTCGAGCACGTACGCCGGGGCGCCGCCGCGCAGGTGCGTGGCGAGCTTGATCCGCTGGCACTCGCCACCGGAGAGGCTGGTCAGCGCCTGGCCGAGCCGCAGGTAGTCGAGCCCGACGTCGGCGATCGCCGCCAGCACCGGGGCGATCCGGCGGCTGCCGGCGAAGAACTCCCGCCCCTGCGCGACCGTCATCTCCAGCACGTCGCTGATGGTCCGTCCGCGCAGCCGGTAGCCCAGCACCTCGTCGGAGAAGCGGCGGCCGTCGCAGGTCTGGCAGACCAGCGAGATGCCCTCCAGCGCGCCGAAGTCCGTCTGCACCACGCCCAGGCCCGCACAGGTGGCGCAGGCCCCCGAGGAGTTCGCGCTGAACAGGGCCGGACTGACCCGGTTGGCCCGGGCGAACTCGGTCCGGATCTGGTCGGCGACCCCGGTGTAGGTGACGACGGTGGACCGGCGGTTGGCGTGCGGCATCGACTGGTCCACGATCACCGCCTCGGGATGCTGGGCCCGGAACGCGCCGTCCACCAGGCTCGACTTGCCCGCGCCGGCCACCCCGGCGATCACGGTGAGCACCCCGGACGGGATGTCGAGGCTGAGGTCGCGCAGGTTGTGCGTGCGGGCCTCGACGATCGGCAGGACGCCGGTCGGGGTGCGTACCGTCGCCTTCAGCCGGGTGCCCCGGGTCATCGCCCGGCCGGTCGCGGTGTCGGCGTCGACGAGCCCGTCGACCCCGCCGGCGTAGACCACCCGGCCGCCCGCCGTACCGGCGCCGGGGCCCAGGTCGAGCACGTGGTCGGCGGCCGCGATCACGTCACGGTCGTGCTCGACGACCAGCACGGTGTTGCCCTTGTCCCGCAACGTGCGCAGCAGGTTGGTGAGCCGGTGCACGTCCCGGGGATGCAGCCCGACGCTCGGCTCGTCGAAGATGTAGAGCAGGTCGTTCAGGCTGCTGGAGAGGTGTCGTACGATCTTGACCCGCTGGGCTTCGCCCCCGGAGAGCGTACTGGTGCGCCGGTCCAGGCTCAGGTAGCCGAGCCCGATCTCCACCAGGTGCCCGACCTGGCCGACCAGGGTGTCCAGCACCGGCTTGGCCGCCGGCACCTCCAGCCCGGCCAGTACGCCGAGCAGTTCCTCGGCCTCCATCGCGCAGAGTTCGGCGATGTCATGCCCGCCGATCCGGCTGGAGCGCGCCAGCGGCGACAGCCGGCTGCCGCCGCACCCCCGGCACCGCACCGAGGTGGTGTGCTCCCGCACCATCCGCCGGGTCCGCTCCCCCGGCTCCGTCTGCTGGTCGAGGTAGCGTCGGCGGAACTTCACCACCGCGCCCTCGTAGCTCAGGTGGATCGTCGACCCACCGACCTCCAGCGGCACCGTGCCGTCGGTCGCGTACAGCAGGTCGTCGAGTTCCCGGTCCGAGTACGCCGACACCGGCTTGTCCGGGTCGAGCCGGCCCGAGGTGGCGAGCAGGTGCCAGTCCCGGCTGCCCACCTTGAACGTCGGGGCGAGCAGGGCCCCCTCGTTGAGCGACCGGGTGGGGTCGAGGAAGGTGGCCAGGTCGACGTCGGTGACCTCGCCGAGCCCTTCGCACTCCGGGCACATCCCGGCGGGCATGTTGAACGAGAACGCGTCGGGGTAGCCGACGAACGGCTCGCCGACCCGGGCGAAGAGCAGCCGCAGCAGCGGGGCGATGTCGGTGATGGTGCCGACGGTCGACCTCGGCCCGCCGGTGAGCGGTCGCTGGTCGATCGCGACCGTCGCCGGCAAATGCTCGATCAGGTCGACGGCCGGTCTGGCGGTACTCGGCAGGAAGTTGCGGACGAACATCGGCAGCATCTCGGTCATCTGCCGCTGGCCCTCGACCGCGATCGTCTCGAAGACCAGCGACGACTTCCCCGATCCGGAGACGCCGGTGACGACGGTCAGCCTGCGCTTGGGGATCTCGACTTCGACGTCCGCGAGGTTGTGTTCGCGGGCGCCGGTGACCCGGATCCACTCGGTGACCGGCCCGTCCGGCCCGGAAAGTTCAACGACACTCATTCCCTCAACAATATCGTTGAACCGCCATGTTAAGAGTTCGGCAAGGTTGTCCGGGCGTCTCCGGCCAAAAGTCTCAACTCGCGTGTTGAGACGCCGGCACCGGGGCAGGTGACCGGTTCAGGCCCGGAACGGGGTGACCGGCAGCCCGGCGACCCCGGGCTCGGCCCGGAACAGCGCACCGGCGGCCGGCTCCGGGTCGTCCAGGCCGAGCCGGGAGGTGGTGATGTAGAGATCGCGCAGCTCCGGTCCGCCGAAGGTGCAGGCGGTGACCTGACGGGCCGGCACCGCCAGCCGTACGTCCAGCCGGCCGTCCGGTGCGTAGCGGCGTACCTCGCCACCGCCCCAGAGCGCGACCCACACCCCGCCCTCGGCGTCCACCGTCAGCCCGTCCGGCGAGCCGTCGGCGGGTTCGATCCGGGCGAACGGCCGCCGGCCGGTCAGCGCCGCCTCGTCAGCGGCGTAGTCGAAGACGTCGACGCGCTGGGTCGGGGTGTCGACGTAGTACGCCAGGGTGCCGTCGGGCGACCAGCCGATGCCGTTGGAGATGGTGACATCCGTGAGTACCCGCCGGGCCACCAGGTCGGCGTCCAGCCGGTAGAGCGCGGCCGCCCCCGGCCTGGTGTCGTACGCCATCGAGCCGCAGTAGAACCGGCCGGCCGGGTCGCAGCCGCCCTCGTTCATCCGCAGGTCCGGATCGGCCCAGACGTTGGGCAGCCGGCGTACCGGCCGGAGCTGCGCGTCGGTGAACAGGAACCCGCGCTCCACCGCGACCAGGTAGCCGTCCCCGGCCCGGGGTCGCACCACCGCCGCGACGCTGTCGACGTGGTGCCGATCCACCCGCCCGGCCCCCGGCGTCATCGTCAGTACGTCGCCGGCCAGCATGTCCACCCACAACAGCCGACCGGTCCGGGGGTCCCAGACCGGTCCCTCGGCATGCTGGCAGCACGGATCCGTCACCTGCGTCGCGTCCACCACGTCGCGCTCCTTTCGACAACCTCGATCATGTCAGCGGGCTGCGGCAGAACCCCGATAATGTCAGCGGGCTGCGGCACCGACGGCGGCGATGCCGTCGGAGATCTCGGCGGTGGTGCTGGCGGCGTAGCCGAGCACCAGGCCCGGCGGGCCGGGACGTTGCCGGTGCCAGGAGAGCGGCTGCACCTTGACACCCCGGGCGAGCGCCGCGGTAGCCAGCTCGACGTCGTCGACGCGATCGCCTCGGCCACCGACAAAGGTGATCATGAGGTGAAGGCCCGCCGCCGCGCCGTGCACGACCGCGTCCGGCAGGTGGGCCCGGATCGCGGCGATCATCGCGTCCCGGCGCCGGACGTGGCGACGGCGGAGGAGCCGCAGGTGGCGTTCCAGCCCTCCCGACTCCATCAACTCGGCCAGCACCAGTTGCGGCAGGGCGGCGTTGCCGAGATCCGCGGTCCGCTTCGCGTCGACCAGGGCGGCGCGGTACCGGCTCGGTGCGAGCAGCCAGCCGACCCGCAGGGCGGGGGCGAGCAGCTTGGAGACACTGCCGGCGTAGCAGACCTGTTCGGGCAGCATCGCCCGGAGCGCCGGTACGGGTGGTCGGTCGTACCGGTGTTCGGCGTCGTAGTCGTCCTCGATGATCAGCCCTCCGCCGGTCGCCCAACGCATCAGCTCGCGCCGCCGGGCACCGTCCAGCACCACCCCGGTCGGGAACTGGTGCGCCGGGGTCAGCATCACCGCCGGGGCATCGCTGGCCACGAGTTCGTCGACACACAGCCCGGCGGCGTCGACCGGGATCGGCGGCGTCGCCAGCCCCCAGTTGGACAGTTGCTGCCGGACCCCGAGGGAGCCCGGGTCCTCGACCGCCACCGTCCGCAGCCCGTCGCGGGGCAGCACCTGCCCGAGCAGGGTCAGCGCCTGCGCGACGCCGGCCACCACCAGCACCTCGTCCGGGTCCACGCCGATCCCCCGGTTGCGGGCCAGCCAGCGCGCGACCGCCTCCCGCAGCCTCGGGGCGCCCCTCGGGTCGCCGTAGCCGAAGTCGCCGGGCGTCAGAGCGTGCAGCACGGCGCGTTCGGCCCGCAGCCAGGCCGCGCGGGGAAAGGCGGCGAGATCGGGTACCCCCGGGGTCAGGTCGATCCGGGCCGGCGCGGCGCGGAGCGAGTCGAAGATGTCGGTGCGGGGGCCGGCGGCGAAGGGCCCGGCGGCCGGTGCCGGGATGCCGGTGGACCGGGCGGTCACGGCCGGGATGCCGGTGGACCGGGCGGTCACGGCCGGGATGCCGGTGGACCGGGACGGCGCGGCCGAGGTGCCGGTCGACCGGGCGGGGACGGCGGGTGCGCCGATCGGGGCGGAGACGACGATCGTCCCGCCCCGGCCCCGCCCGGCGACGTGACCGTCCTCGACCAGCCGCTGGTACGCCTCGGTGACCACCCCCCGGGAGACGCCCAGCTCGGCGGCGAGTACCCGGGTCGCCGGCAACCGCCCGCCCACCGGCACCCGGCCGTCGGAGATCGCCGACCGCAGTCGGCTGGCGAGCCAGTCGGCCCGGCCCCCGGCCGGCGCGTCACCGATGTCGAGCTGGAGGAAGTCGGAGCCGGAGGATATGGACCGGTCGGCTGCCTCCTGTTTGGCTCTGCTCATCAGGCCATTGTGCCGGGCAGAGTGGGCGGGCCGACACCGCTCGCGCTGGCGGACGAGTTGGCCGCGCTCTGGTCGGCACGGGGGCCGGCGGACTCCGGCTACGCCGGTGTTCCGCCGGACGGCGAAAGGGCCAGCCCCGGTCGGGGCTGGCCCTTTCGTGTGGTGTCCGGTTCTGGTTATGCGGAGTAGCCGCGTTCGGCGGCCCAGTTGGCCAGGGTGATGGTGCTCATCCAGTACTCGGCCTGGTTCGGGTTGGCCGGGTCGGCGATCCTGACCTTACGGCCGTGGTCGTCGTAGCCGACCACCGTCAGGTAGTGCCCACCCGGGTACGAGTGCGACACACCATCGACATCGGTGGCGGTGCCCTTGATGTTCATCACCACCGGACGGTTACCGTCGATCGCGTTGACCACGTCGACCTGGAGCCGGTCCATCTGCTCCGGCTTCGCCGTGGCGTCCGGGATCGCGACCGTGTGGTAGTCCTTACCACCGGCGGAGTTGAGCACCCGGGTGGTGTCCTCGGCCGAGTCCGTTCCCGCCTCGGTCGTGTGCAACTGCCGTGCCATCTCGTCCTGGCTCGGCGTCTGTCCCTGCGCGGTCAGGGCGATCCTGGTCGCGGCCGGCGCGCAGTAGTAGAAGTTCTCCTGCGCCTTGTACTGGTAGTCGAGGACCTTCGACGGTGCCCGCTTGTCGATCTGCCTGATGTCGGCGGTCACCGCCGCCGCGGTCGGCGAGCCGCCCGGGGTCGGGTTGTTGTCCATCGCGATCACGGGGCCGGCGAACGCGCCACCGACGACGGCGAGTCCGGCGACACCCAGCGCGGTCTTACGGATCGGAGTCTTCTCGGTGATGGCCGGGAGCCATCGGTTGACGAAAGTCATGATGGTCGCCTTCCATTCCGGGGGTACGACACCACCCGACAGACGGGCAGGTCGAAAGGAAAGAAACCCGAAGAAACTCGGGGGGAAAGAACACCTCAGGGCGCACGGGCGGCGGCGTGCCGACCGCTCGCTGCTCCGGGGTGCCGAGGGATGTAACCGGGGCCGGCGGCCCGTCATTCCCGGGGCCCGGCACCGACCCATCCACCCGCACAGCCGACCCGGCAGACCGGGGGCTGCTGCTGCGGACGTACGCCGGGTATAACCATGGCCGCCGGCCCGGTGTTCCGCGATCCGGGCCGACCCGCCAGACGATCATGCCAAAAAATCGGACATTCGGCTGACGACCGGACAGTCGTCATCCCGTCGAGCAGTGCCGGTACCTCGGCCGGGTCCTCGACCTGGGCGCCGTGCCCAGACCGGACAGGCTGGCCCTCTGAACGCCCGACCGGGCCAACTTCTGAGACCGGGCGGATCAGCGCAATCGAGGGTGGGCGGATCAGCGCAGCCGAGGGCGGGCGGATCAGCGCAGCGCGGCGGCCATCCGCCGGACCGCCTCGGTGATCAGTTCCGGAGAGGTCGCCAGGTTGAACCGGGCGTGTCCGGCACCGTTGGTCCCGAAGAGCGGCCCGGAGACCAGCGCGACCCGACCACGCTCCAGGAACACCTCGGCGGGATCGGCGGGTGCGCCCGAACTGTCAGCCGGCAGGGGCAGGTCCCGGCAGTCCAGCCAGGTGAGGTAGGTGCCCTCCGGCGGCCGGTACCGCACCTGCGGCAGGTGCTCGGCGAGCAGGTCGCCGAGGAGCCGGCGGTTCTGGTCGAGCCCGGCCAGCAGTTCGTCGAGCCACGGGCCGCCGTAGCGGAACGCGGCGGTGTGCGCGATCGCTCCGAGGTGGCTGGCGCCGTCGCCGGCCACCTTCGGCATCCGGGCCAGGTCGTCGACGGCCGCCGGGCCGGCAACCGCCAGCGCCGCCTTCAGCCCGGCCAGGTTCCACGCCTTCGACGCGGAATGCAGCGCGAGGCCGCGTTCACCGCCGGGCATCGAGAGGTACGGCCGGAATGTCACGCCCGGATAGACCAGCGGCGCGTGGATCTCGTCCACCACGACGCGTACGCCGTACCGGTCGGCGAGTTCGATCACCATCGCGAGTTCGTCGGCGGTGTGCACCGTGCCGGTCGGGTTGTGCGGGCTGCACAGCAGGTACGCGGCGGGACGGCCGCCCGAGACGGCCTCGGCGAAGGCCGCTGCCAGGGCGTCCGGGTCGAGCCGGTACTCCGCGTTCAGCGGTGCCTCGACGACCCGACGGTCCGCGCTCCGGAGGAAGTCGTAGAACGGCGGATAGACCGGCGGGTTGATCACTACGGCGTCGCCGTACCCGGTGACCAGCTTGACCATCTCGACGACGCCGAGCATCACGTCGGGGACCAGCCGGGTCTGCTCGACCTCCGGGGCCCAGCCCCAGCGTTCCCGGGCGAAACCGGCGAGCGCCGAGGCGTAGTCCGCGCCGCCCGGCGCGTAGCCGGTGTCGCCGAGCGCGACCGCGTCGGTCAGCGCCCGCGCGACCGGCTCGGCGAGCGGCACGTCCATCTCCGCGACCCAGAGCGGGAGTACGTCCGGCGGGTAGTGCCGCCACTTCTCGCTGGTACGACGTCGAAGGTCGGCCAGGGTCAGCGTCTGCAAGGGGTTGCCCACCAGGCCACGGTACTTGCTTCTCCCGCCGGTGCGACTCCGCTGCGGCGGCCCGGTTAGCCTGCGGCGGACGGGCCGAACACCCGGTGGTGGTCGAACGGGCAGGCCGTGACCTCGTCCCCGAACAGTTCGGCGACGAGGTCACGGGCGCTCGGCAGCACCGGGGGCGGCAGTTGCCTCCCGTGCCGCCACTCAGCCTCCCAACCGCCGTCGCTGTGGATCGCGAAGCCGTCCGGCAGCAGCCGGTGGCACCGGAGCAGGATGGTGGTGACGGCAAGGTCGTAGGGCTCGCGTCCGGTCTTGCAGAACCCGGTCAGCCGGCCATCGGCGCTCTGCTGCCGGTAGCCGGGCCAGCGGGGCGCCAGCACCAGCGGCTCACCGTACTCGTCGCGCTCCCCGTCACCGTTGACGGCGATGACCTCGTACTCCGCCGGCAGGTTCCCGTCGAACGGATCCCGGCACAGCCGCACGCCGGCCGCCTCCACCCGGTCGAGGATCAGCTGGGCATCCGCCCACATCCGCGGCCAGACCGCCCGGAACTCGGCACTCTGCGGAAAGTACGAGAAGTAGTGGGTGTAGCCCATCCGAGGATTGTCGGCGAATCGGGTCGATCACGCCATCCCGGACGGCGGAGTGGTATGCGGAAGTGCTTCAGGCGGCCATCGAGGACCTGCACCGGCTCAACCCGGACACGGCGCCGGACCCGGCCCGGACGTACGCTCGCTTCCTCGGCTGGGTCCGGCCGCGCCGGCTGATCGCCCGAGCCCGTCGGCTACGGCATCTGGACCGGGTATGACCCGGGCCCGTACGGCATCGAACTCGGCTGGACCGGATGGGTCTCCCGGCGTTCGGCCTGGGCGAAGCCGGCGGATCGGCTGTTCACCTGCGGCCAGCCGCCGGCCTCGTGGAAGAGCCGCAGCGCGGTCGCCACGACCTCGGCCAGCGACTCGTTCGCCTCGATCTCGATGGTGGCGCCGGGGGTGTCGATCCGGACCTTGGTCGGGCTGGCCGAACTCTCCCCCGACGACCTCGCACCCGGTTCGGCGGGTGCGGGGTCCGTCGAGGCCGGCGCCGGTGCCGACGACGCCGGGCTGGCCTGCGCCTCCGGCGAGGGATCGGGAACCGGTGACGGATCGGGCACCGGCGCGCTGTCGGGGGCCGGTGAGGTATCGGGGACCGGCGCGGTCTCCGGTACGACCGGCGGGGTGATCTCCGGTGGTGCCGGCTGGGCAGGTACCGAGCCGGTGGACGACGCGGGTCGGGGTGGCTCGGCGCGGGATGGTTCGGTTGTCACCCCGTCATTGTCGGGCCGCGCCGCACCGCCCTGCCATGCCGTCCCAGGCGGCGTCCGCCTCCCCGGCGATGAGGCCGCCACAGGCATCAGCCGGCGACCAGCTCCGCCTCCTCGGTCCGGGGCCGCTCGTCCTGCTCGAACTGGGTCCGGTACAGCTCCTCGTAGCGGCCACCGGCGGCGAGCAGCTCGTCGTGGGTACCGCGCTCCACGATCCGGCCCTCCTCGACCACCAGGATCTGGTCGGCGGCCCGTACGGTGGAGAGCCGGTGCGCGATCACCAGCGCCGTACGGTCGGCCAGTGCCTCGCCGAGCGCCGCCTGCACCGCCGCCTCGGAGGTGGAGTCGAGGTGCGCGGTCGCCTCGTCCAGGATCACCACCCGGGGCCGGGCCAGCAGCAGTCGGGCGATGGTCAACCGCTGCCGCTCACCGCCGGAGAGCCGGTAGCCGCGCTCGCCGACCACGGTGTCGAGCCCGTCGGGTAGTCCCTCGATCAGGTCGGCGAGCCGGGCCCGGCGCAACGCGTCCCACAGCTCCTCCTCGGCCGCGTCGGGTCGGGCCAGCAGCAGGTTGGCCCGAATGGTGTCGTGGAACAGGTGCCCGTCCTGGGTGACCAGGCCGAGGGTGTCCCGGATCGAGTCGGCGGTGAGGTCCCGGACGTCCTGGCCCGCCAGGCGTACGGCACCGGAGTCGGCGTCGTACAGCCGGGGTACGAGCTGGGCGATGGTGGACTTTCCGGCTCCCGAGGAGCCGACCAGGGCGACGAGCTGACCCGGCTCGACCCGGAACGACACGTCGTGCAGCACGTCGACCCCGCCCCGGGTGTCCAGGGTGGCCACCTCCTCCAGCGAGGCCAGCGAGACCTTCTCCGCCGACGGGTAGCCGAATGTCACCCCGTCCAGCTCGACCGAGACCGGTCCGTCCGGCACCCGGCGCGCGTCGGGCTTCTCGGTGATCAGCGGCTTGAGGTCGAGGATCTCGAAGACCCGCTCGAAGCTGACCAGCGCGCTCATCACCTCGACCCGGGCGCTGGCCAGCGCGGTCAGCGGGGCGTAGAGCCGGGTCAGCAGCAGGGCGAGCGCGACCACCGCGCCCGGCTCCAGTTGGCCGCGCAGCGCGTAGAGGCCGCCGAGGCCGTACACCAGGGAGAGTGCCAGCGCCGAGACCAGGGTGAGCGCGGTGATGAAGACCGACTGGACCATCGCGGTGCGTACCCCGATGTCGCGGACCCGGCGGGCCCGGAGCGCGAACTCGGCCGACTCCTGCGCGGGCCGGCCGAAGAGCTTGACCAGGGTGGCCCCGGGCGCGGAGAACCGCTCGGTCATCTGGGTGCCCATCGTGGCGTTGTGGTTGGCGGCCTCGCGTTCCAGCCGGGCCAGCCGGGTGCCCATCCGGCGGGCGGGCAGCACGAAGACCGGCAGCAGGACGAGCGCGAGCAGGGTGATCCGCCAGGAGATCCCGACCATCACGACCAGGGTGAGCAGCAGCGTGACGAGATTGCCGACCACCCCGGAGAGGGTGTCGGAGAACGCCCGCTGCGCGCCGATCACGTCGTTGTTGAGCCGGCTCACCAGGGCGCCGGTGCGGGTCCGGGTGAAGAAGGCGACCGGCATCTTCTGCACGTGGTCGAAGACCGCGGTACGCAGGTCGAGGATCAGCCCTTCGCCGATGCTCGCCGAGAGATAGCGGGTCAGCAGCGCGAGACCGGCCTCGGCCAGCGCGACGACCCCGATCAGTACGGCGAGCCCGACCACCAGGTCGGTGCTCTTCCCGCCGACGATGCCGTCGACCACCCGGCCCGCCAGCACCGGCGTGGCCACCGCGAGCACCGCCATCACCACGCTGAGCAGCAGATAGAGGGTCAGTCGCCGGCGGTGTGGCCGGGCGAAGCCGGTGATGCGGCGGAGTGTGGCCCTGGAGAACGGCCGCTTGTCCTGCTGGGCGTGCATCGCGTGATACAGCGAGTTCCACGCCGTGACTTCCATGTCCATCGCTGGTGACCCCCGTGAAGATTGAATCGCCGGGACCCTACCGGCGCCCACCGACAGTACGACCTCAAGCAATGTCGAGGTCAACGCCCGGCGGGCCGCCCGCGCGTCGCGGACGGCCCGCCGTCGGTCGGGTCGGTCGGTGGTCGGATCAATCGATGGTCGGGTCGGTCAGTGGTCGGGTCGGTCGGCGGTCGGGGTCAGGCGGCGGCGAGCGCCGGCCCCTCGGCGCCGTCGAGCAGGCCCGGCTCGTCCGCCGGCCGCAGGGCCAGCGCCAGTACGTCCGCCACGTCGGCCAGGGTGTGCACGGTCAGTGCCTCCCGCACCTCGGTGGGCAGGTCGTCCAGGTCCGGTTCGTTCCGGGCCGGGATGACCACCTCGGTCAGTCCCGCCCGGTGCGCGGCGAGCAGCTTCTGCTTCACCCCGCCGATCGGCAACACCCGACCGGAGAGGGTGACCTCACCGGTCATGCCGAACTCCGGGCGTACCGGCCGACCGCTGGCCAGCGAGGCCAGCGCGGTGACCATGGTGATGCCGGCACTCGGACCGTCCTTCGGCACCGCGCCCGCCGGTACGTGCAGGTGGATCCGCCGCCCGGCCAGCGTGTTCGGGTCCAGCCCCAACGCCCGGCCGTTCGACCGGAGGTACGAGAGCGCGATGTGCGCCGACTCCTTCATCACGTCGCCGAGTTGCCCGGTCAGGGTCAGCCCCGGCTCGCCCTCCATGCTGGTCGCCTCGATGAACAGCACGTCACCACCGGCACCGGTCACCGCCAGCCCGGTCGCCACCCCGGGCACCGCCGTCCGCTCCGCCGACTCCGGCGTGAACTTCGGCCGCCCCAGGTAACTGGTCAGGTTGTCGGTGTCGACCCGTACCGGGGCGTCGGTCGAGGCCAGCCCGACCGCGACCTTGCGGAGGATCTTCGCCAGCGCGCGTTCGAGCTGGCGGACTCCCGCCTCGCGGGTGTGCTCGGCGGCGATCCGGCCCAGCGCGGCGTCGGAGACGCTCACCTCGTCGGTGGTCAGCCCGGCCCGCTCGATCTGCCGGGGCAGCAGGTGGTCCCGGGCGATCGCGACCTTCTCGTCCTCGGTGTAGCCGTCCAGGCTCACCAGCTCCATCCGGTCCAGCAGCGGACCGGGGATCGCCTCCACCACGTTGGCGGTGGCCAGGAAGAGCACGTCAGACAGGTCGAGGTCGACCTCCAGGTAGTGGTCCCGGAAGGTGTGGTTCTGCGCCGGGTCCAACACCTCCAGCAGGGCGGCGGCCGGGTCACCGGCGTACCCCGCCGAGATCTTGTCGACCTCGTCGAGCAGTACGACCGGGTTCATCGAGCCCGCCTCGCGCAGCGCCCGGACGATCCGGCCGGGCAGCGCGCCGACGTACGTCCGGCGGTGGCCCCGGATCTCGGCCTCGTCCCGGATGCCGCCGAGGGAGACCCGGACGAACTTCCGGCCCAGGGCCCGGGCGACCGACTCGCCGAGGCTGGTCTTGCCGACTCCGGGCGGGCCGCCGAGCGCGAGCACCGCGCCCGAACCACGGCCGCCGACCACCTGGAGGTTGCGGGCCGCGCGCCGGTTGCGCACCGCCAGGTACTCCAGGATCCGGTCCTTCACGTCGGCCAGGCCGGCGTGGTCGGCGTCGAGTACCGCCCGGGCCTGCACAAGGTCGGTGTTGTCCTCGGTACGCGTGGACCACGGCATCTCCAGCACGGTGTCCAGCCAGGTGCGGATCCAGCCCGCCTCCGGGGAGGCGTCGCTGGCCCGCTCCAGCTTGCCGACCTCGCGCAGTGCCGCCTCGCGTACCTTCTCGGGCAGGTCGGCGCCCTCGACCCGGGAGCGGTAGTCGGCGGAGCCGTCCGGCTCGTCCTCGCCCAACTCCTTGCGGATCGCGGCGAGCTGCTGGCGGAGCAGGAACTCCCGCTGGGACTTCTCCAGCCCTTCCCGCACGTCGGTGTTGATCCGCTCGGCGACCTCCTGCTCGGCCAGGTACGCCTTCACCCAGCCGACCAGCAGTTCGAGCCGGGCCGTCACGTCCGGCGCGGCGAGCAGTTCGATCTTCTGTTCCAGAGTGAGCCACGGCGCGTAGCCGGCGGAGTCGGCCAGCTCTGCCAGGTCGGTCATCCGCTCGACCGCGTCGATCACCTGCCAGGCGCCGCGCTCCTGCAGCAGCGACGTCACCAGTGCCCGGTACTCCCGGGCGAGTTCCTTGGCCCGGCCGGCCGGCGCCGGCTCGGTGATTCCGACGGTCTCGACCCAGAGGGCCGCGCCGGGTCCGGGAACGCCGGAGCCGATCCGGGCCCGGGACTCACCGCGCACCACGGCGGCGGGTTCGCCGCTGGGCAGCCGGCCGACCTTCTCGATCGTGGCGATGACGCCGATGGATCCATACTCCCCGTCGACCCGGGGCACAGCCAGGAGCTTCTTGTCGCCCGTGGCCCGGGCCGCGTCCACCGCCGCCTGGGTGGTCGCGTCCAGGGTCACCGGGATGACCATGCCGGGCAGCAGGACAGCGTCGGTCAGAGGAAGAACCGGAAGAGTTGCCATCACACACCTGCCATCGTTAGTTGAGCTAATACGACTCAAGTAACAAACGGTGCTCCATGTTCCGGCTTGTGACCCAGACCACTGCGACGGGCCGGTCTCCTCGGCCGAACGACCCGGCCGGCCCGGGCGTGCCGGGCCACGTTGGTCCGACTGCTCAGCCCTGCGGAGGACGGCCGGGACGAGGCGGGATGAACCAGCCCTGACGGGCCGCCCGCAGCAGCGCGGTGTGCCGGTCCGGGGCGTCGAGCCCGACCACGACCCGCGCGATGGTCTCGGCGACGCTACCCAGCGGCAGGTCCAGGCCGACCGCGATGTGTTCGTCGGACCAGCCCTCCAACAACAGGCCGACCGTCACCAACTCGCGGCGGGTGAGCACCGACCGGCCGCCGGGCAGCGGAGACAGCACCAGGATCCCGACCACCGACGGCGGCGCGGTGGGGCAGCCCAGCACGGTGACCTGGAGCAACCCCGACCGGTCGTCGTGGTCCGGCCCGAGGTCCGTCGGCCAGAGGAACGAGGCGGAGCCACCGCAGTGGCTCGCCTGGTGCAGGGCGATCCCGGGCAGCGCCGAGTCCGGGGCCAGCAACCGGTGCCCGGGCAGGCCGGGCAGTGGGCGCGCCTCACCGGCACGGGTCAGCACCGCCGCCGCCCCGGCGTCCCGGACGACCTGGGCCAGTACCGCCAGCGACCGGATCGGGTCGACGGCGGCGGCGACCGGGCGGGAGATTGCCGCGACCAGGTCCCGTTCGGCCTCGGTCGGATGCTCGGGGTCGTCGGTACAGAGGACGAGCACCCCGACGTGCCGGCGGTCCGGGGTGAACAGCCCGACCGCCATCCCCGCCCGGAACCCGGCCGGAAAGTAGTAGTCGGCCCAGACCGGCAGCTCGTTCAGCGGTACCGGCGATTCCTGGGCCCGCTGCGGCAGGGCTGAGTTGGTCAGCCCGACCAGCTCGACCTGGTCCAGCATCGGGGTGGTACCGAAGTAGTCGAGGATCCGGCCGTCGTAGCCGAAACTGGCGAGCTCGGTGTAACGGCGGTGCCGGTCGTCGAGCAGGGCGAGCCAGGCGGCCTGGACCGGGACCACCCGGCGAACCCGGGCGAGCACCTCCGCCATCTGGCCGTGATGACCAGGAGTCTCGGCGATCTCGGCAACGTCCCGCAGGACGTTCGACGGGGGCGGTGGCGGAGCGGTCATCACGAAACCTTCGTCGACAGACAGGCGGGTATGACGATGCCGACGGGTCAGCGTCGGATCCGGGTGAGGGGCAGCGGAACGTACAGGCCCAGGCGCAGCGCGCGGACGGCGGCCAGGGTACGGGTCGGAGCATCCATCTTGTCCAGGATGTGTTCTATGTGCGCGGCAACGGTCCGTTGGGTGATCACCAACTGGCTGGCTATCCGCTGGTTGGACCAGCCGTCGACGAGCAGGCCGAGGATCTCCAACTCCCGTCGTGTCAACCTGCGCAGGTCCCCGGCAGGAGAGATCAGCACCACCGCGAGCAGGTGTGCCGGTGCCGAGACCGGGCAGGGCAGCACGGTCAGCCGGACGTGGCGGCCCTGATCGTCCGGTACCGGGTACGGGCACAGGAACGAGTTGTGCACGCGGCCCTCGCGCAGACCTGCCGCCGCCACCTCCAACACCGGCGCCTCGGCCCGGAGCAGCGGGTGGTCCGGCAGCCCGGGCAGCGGCAGCACGTTGCCGCCCCGGGTCAGTACCACGCCGTATTCGGCGTCGGCGACGATCGTCGACAGCGTGGCGATCGACCGCATCGGGTCGACGGCGTCGGCCATGACTGGGGTGAGCAGCCCGATGAAGTCCCTGGTCTCGTCGCTCGGCTGTGCCGGGTCGTCGGTGTGCAGGGTGATCAGTCCGAGGTGCCGTCCGTCCGGGCTGAACAGGGTGAGGCCGATCCCCTCCCGGTATCCCGCCGGCTCCAGGTGCTCCGCCCAGGACCGCAGCTCCCCCGGTGGCACGGGCGCGTCGCGTACGCGCATCGGTGGCCGATCCCGGTCCATGCCGAGCAACTCCATCTCCCGGTAATGCTCGGAACTGCCCATATAGGCCACGATCACCTCGCTGTAGCCGGACCCGCCCAGCCCCTGGAACTCCCGAAGCTCCGGGTTGAGCAGGTGCACCATCGATGCGCCGCTCGGCATCAGCCGGTGCAGCACCCGCAGCAGTTCCGGCACCCTGTCCCGCACATCTCCCGGCAGCGCCGCGATCCGCTCCACGTCGGCCACGATCTCGGCGGCACCGGGTGGCAGCTCAACCATCCCCCGTACCGGTAAACCGAGCCGTCGCCCGCATGATGATCCACTCCTCGCCGTCTCCGCAGCCCTGTCGATCCCCCACCCGCAATGCTGCGGTTTACCTGTGCGGTTACCTAGAAGAACGGCGAACGTCGCCGCCGGAAACGGCGACGTTCCGAGCAATGCTCAGCACGGCCCGGTCCGGCCGGCCGACCGGATCATCGCCGGCCGCAGCGCGGCAGCGTGCCGCCCGGTTGGGTCAGGTATCCGGATGCCGGGGCTGGCGGTCGAGGGGATCCTTCATACATCGGCAGTCCTGTCAATCGACAGCACCGGCACGGGTGCGATTACCTTGATAAAAGCTGGTAGACGCCACAGGACGCACGGCAGTCGGATCCGGGAGTCTGCCCGGAGCGGCGGCGGGCCCGCCGGCGAAGTGGTCGTGGAGGGCGCGCACGCTCCGGCGCGCCCTCCACCCGGCCGGCAGCCGGCAGCCGGGCACCTGCGGCCCGGGACGGCTTTCTTCGATCTCCTCGTCGCCGAGCAGCCTGCTATCCGGGTTGGCAGAGCTGGCCGTTCAGAGTGACATCGGCCGGCTGGAAGCTCCCGCTGGCGAGGTACCCGATGGTCACCGTGCCGCCCGGCGCGATCACCGCGTTCCAGCCGAGGTTCCGGGCGGTGACGACGCCTCCGGTGTGGCTGACCAGTGCGGCGTTCCAGATCGCGGCGATCCGCTGCGAGTCCGGCAGGGCCCAGGTCAGCGTCCACCCGTCGACCGGGGTCGGTCCGACGTTCCGGACCGAGATCCAGACCTCCGGCCCCCGGCGCGAGGACCGGGCCGTACAGGTGGGCGCCGGCCCGGTGGTCACCGTCACCACGTTGGACAGCGCCGAGTAGTTACCGGCCTCGTCCTCGGCCCGCACCGCAAACCGGTAGGTGGTCCTGGGCGTCAGCCTGGAGATCGTCGTGCCGGTGCTGGGATAGATGGGCGGCATCAGGTAGACCCGTCCGACCACGGTGTTGCCGGTCGGGGTGAGCGACAGCACCTCGTACTGGGCGAGCAGCACGTTGTCGGTAGACGGACCCCAGCTCAGCCCGACGGTGGTCTCCCCGATCGCCCCCACGGCGAGTCCGGTGGGTGCGGTCGGCGGCTGGCCGTCCCCGGGCGGCATGGTGTAGCGCAGCGACGGCGGCGCCGCCGAGCGGTTGCCTGCCGCGTCCACCGCCCAGACCGCGAAGGTGTACGTCCGGGACGGCAGCATCCCGGTGAGCACAATGCTGTTGGTGGTGGTCCGGTGCAGCATCGCGACGTCGGTGAAGATCTGTGAGACGTGGTATTCCAGCACCCCTACGTTGTCACTGGACGGCGTCCAGGTCAGCTCGACGGAGGTGCCGGTGGCGCTTACCACCGTGATCGCGCCGGGTGCGCTGGGCGGCTCGGTGTCCTCGGCCGCCGCCTGCGCGGCGGTGCCGCCGCCGGCCACCAGGGCGGCGACGAGGACGGGCAGGATCAGGGTACGGGCCAAGCGGCGGATCGGTCGGTACGGGCGACTGCGCACGGGAATCCTCGCTCTCGACTGATGGTGCCCGGGGCGTACCGGCACCGATACATTCATCGTGAACGATGGATGTCCACCGGCGGATCCACCGCCCGGCCAGTACCGCGTCGGAGGGGTCGTTGACGGGCTTCGTGACCATGAGTACCCTCACACGTCATACGAAAGACATTTACGTATGTCAACTCATAGATTCGAGCCGGACCGCGCACGACTGGAGGCCGCGTGAAGCGCGTCATCACCACCACCACCGCCGTCTTCGCCGCGGCCACGCTCCTGCTGTCCGGCGGCTGTTCGGAAGGGTCCGGAGGCGACGACAAGTCGTTCGAGTTCTGGTCGTTCACCGGGATCAACCAGAAGCTCGACGTCGAGAACTACAAGAAGAAGCAGCCGGACATCAACGTCAAGCTCACCGAGGTGGGCTCCACCACCGAGACGGCCCAGGCCCTCACCGCGGCACTGGCCGGCGGCAAGGTGCCCGACCTCGTGCTGATCCAGGGTGACGACCTGCCGAAGTTCATGCAGTCCCCGGAGAACTTCGTGGACCTGAGCACGCTCGGCGCCGACAAGATCAAGGGCGACTACCTCGACTGGGTGATGAAGCAGTCGACCACCGAGGACGGCAAGATCGTAGGAATACCGACCGATGTCGGCGGGATGGCGATCGCGTACCGTACGGACCTTTTCAAGGCCGCCGGTCTGCCCACCGACCGGGAGCAGGTCTCCAAGCTGTGGCCGACCTGGGACGCGTTCACGGAGGTCGGCAAGCAGTACGTCCGGGCCACCGGTAAGGTGTTCCTGGACAACACGCCGACGAGCATCTTCTTCCAGGCGGTCAACCAGGGCACGGAGCGCTACTACGACGCGAACCGCCAACTGTCGTACGACAAGAACCCACAGGTCAAGGCGGCGTTCGACCTGACGCTCAAGGTCTCCGCGGCGGGCATCTCCGCCAAGCAGTCCTCGTTCTCGACCGGCTGGACCGCGGGCATGGGCAAGGGTGACTTCGCGGTCGTGTCCGCGCCGGCCTGGATGCTCAACGCCATCCGTACCAACGCCCCCGACACCGCCGGCAAGTGGGACATCGCCACCGTCCCCGGCGGGTCGGGAAACTGGGGCGGAAGCTACCTGGCCATCCCCAAGCGGGCGAAGAACCCGAAGGCGGCCTGGAACTACATAGCCGAGATGCAGTCGCCGGCCGGTCAACTGGAGAACTTCCTGACGAAGGGGAACCTGCCGACGACACCGTCGGTCTACACGGATCCGCAGCTCGTCGGCCGGGCTGAGCCGTTCTTCTCCAACGCACCGATCGGCAAGATCTACACCCAGTCCGTCGTGAACATCAAGCCGTTCTACATCGGCCCCGACGACGCCACCATCGGTACCGAACTGCTGAACACCCTGACCAGCGTCGAGCAGGGCAAGGTCGCCCCCGCCGAGGCGTGGAACACCGCGCTGAACAACGTCAGGAACGCCCTGCGCGGCTGAACGGACGACTGATGTGCGGCGGCCGGCGCCGACCCGGCCGCCGCACGTCGGGAAGGTGACCTGTGACCACCACGCTCAGCCCGGCCCCGGTCCCGAAGACCACCGCCCGACCCAGCCGGTACCGGCACATCCAGCAGGGCCTACGCGAGCGGCTCGCGCCGTACGCCTTCGTGGCGCCGTTCTTCCTGCTCTTCCTCGTCTTCGGCCTCTTCCCGCTGCTGTTCACCTTCTATGTCGCGCTGTTCGACTGGGACCCGATCGGCGAGCGGCACTTCGTGGGGCTGACCAACTTCTCCCAGCTCGTGCAGGACCCGAGGTTCTGGGGCGCGCTGCGCAACACGTTCAGCATCTGGGTGCTGTCGACCGTCCCGCAGTTGCTGATCGCGCTCGGCCTGGCCCACCTGCTCAACCACGTACGGCTGCGCGCGGCGACGTTCTTCCGGATGGCGGTGCTCGTCCCGTACGTCACCTCGGTCGCGGCGACGACGATCGTCTTCGCCCAGCTCTTCGACCGCGACTACGGCATGCTCAACTGGTTCCTGGAGCTGCTGGGCTTCGCGCACGTCGACTTCACCGCCTCGGTGTGGGGCAGCCACTTCATGATCGCGGTCATGGTCGCCTGGCGGTGGACCGGCTACAACACGCTGCTCTACCTGGCCTCGCTCCAGGCGGTCCCCCGCGAGCTGTTCGAGGCCGCCGCCGCGGACGGCGCCACCGGCTGGCAGCAGTTCCGGCACATCACCATCCCGTCGCTGCGGCCGATCATCGTGTTCACCGTCGTCACGTCGACGATCGGCGGCTTGCAGATCTTCACCGAGCCGCTGCTTGTCAACCCGGTGGGTGGGCTCACCTGCGGGGCGGCCCGACAGTGCCAGACACTCACCCTGTTCCTCTACGAGCAGGCCTTCGGCCGGTTCCACTTCGGCTACGGCGCCGCCATCGCCGTGGCGCTCTTCGTGATGGTCGTGCTCTTCTCCACGATCAACTATCTGCTGGTCACCCGCGTCCGCCCGGAGCGCCCATGAACCCCACCTCTCCGACCAGCATCGGCTCCGCCCCGACCGGCACCAGGCCGGCACCCCGGCGGCAACGGGGTGCCACCCGGATCTCGTTCGGGGTGTACGCGCTGCTCGGCGCCATGGTGTTCGTCAGCCTCTTCCCGCTGTACTGGATGTTCGTGGTGGCCACGACGGACTCGGCCACCGCATACAGCCTGCCGCCACACGTCGTGCCCGGCGGGAACTTCTTCTATCTGGCGGACCTGGTCTTCGAGATCGTGCCGTTCGTGCAGGCGCTGGTGAACAGCGTCGTCGTCTCCACCTCGATCGGCGTGGGCCAGGCGGTGCTCTGCGCGCTCGCCGGCTTCGCCTTCGCCAAGCTGCGCTTCCGGGGCCGCGACACGCTGTTCCTGATAGTCGTGCTGACCATGACCGTGCCGGCCCAATTGTCCGTCATCCCGCAGTACCTGATCATGTCGAAGCTCAACTGGGTGGACACCCTGCAAGCCCTGATCGTCCCCGGGCTGGTGAGCGCGTTCGGCATCTTCTGGATGCGTCAGCACATGGTCGGCACCCTGGACGACGACTTGCTGCACGCCGCCCGGGTGGATGGCGCGACGACCTGGCAGATCTTCTGGCGGATCGCCTTCCCGCTGGTCCGCCCGGCAGCGCTGGTGCTCGGACTGTTCGGCTTCGTCTACTCCTGGAACGACTTCCTCTGGCCGTTCATCGTGCTGAAGTCGCCGGAGAACTACACCGTGCAGATCGCCATCAAGGCGCTACAGAGCAGCCGGGACATCGACCTCGGCCTGGCCATGTCGGGCTCGTTCCTGGCCACGCTGCCGCTGCTGGTGCTCTTCTTCTTCGTCGGGCGACGCCTCGTCCAGGGCATCATGGAAGGCGCTTTCAAGGGCTGAGCCACGACGGCGGCGTCCACAGTAGGCGCAGCGGGCGCCGAGGCGGGTTCAGCCGGCAGCCGCGATGGCGCCGCTCCAGCCGGACCCAGTCGATGACGGACGAGGCGACGTTCGCGGTGAAGCCGTCCCACCAGCCTGTCCGATGCCGACCCTGCGGCGGATCGCGTACGCCCTGCGCCAACGCCATCCCGCCGACGTCGACCGCTGCCCCTGCGGTGCCCGATCACCCTGGCCCACCGGCGGGCCGCCCTGCGCGCCCTCCTCGAAGCCTGCGGCGTACGCCTGCCGGTGCCGCGCGCCGACGTCTTCGACCGCTGGCACGGCATCCTGCTCGCCACCACCCCGGTCACGCAGCCAGCGCCGCGCACCGCACTCGCAGACCCGAGCGCCCCCGGCGCCCCCGGCATCCGGTCCCACTCACCTGGACACCAGAGGCGTCAACAGCACCGGATAACGCCTCTGGTGTCCAGGTCGACGGAACGAGAGCTGGGGAGCGGCGGTCAGTCGGTGGTTATGTCGCGGTGGACGGTGATGGCGGCGGCGAGCAGGGCGAGCAGGGTCCAGGCGGCGGCGATGAGCAGACCGGTGCGGTCGCCGCCGCCGGCGGCCAGGAAGGACGAGAACGGCAGCGGGGCGGTCAGCCGGCCGAGCAGCCCCTCGACGAAGACGAACCAGCCGGCGTACCCGAGCAAGAGCCAGGTGGGGCGGCGTACCACCACCGCGTTGGCGGCGCCGAAGACCGCCATCACCGGCACCAGGGTGAGGGTGTCGCGGTACTGCGTCAGGTCGCCCTTGGCCAGCACGGTCACCCCGCTGACGGCGGCGAAACCGACCGCCACGACCACACTGGCCACCAGTTGCCCGAGCAGGGTCAGCAGCCGGTTCGGGCGGGCCAGATAGAGCAGTACGGCGGTACGGTGCTGGAAGTGCTGGGTCACCCCCAGTACGGCGAGCCCGAACGCGCCCATCCCGGCCAGCAACGCCCAGGCGTCGACGTTCACCGTGCCGAAGAACACGCCCAGCCCGCTGAACACGGCGATCGAGATCCAGCTCGACCGGATGGTGGCCGTCCGGTACAGCTCGCTGCGGAGCAGTGCGATCATCAGGCGGCCGCCAGGTCGAGGAAGATCTGTTCGAGGTTCGGGGCGTCGCTGCTCAGCTCGTAGATCGGTACCCGCGCCTCGAAGGCGAGCTCCCCCACCTCCTCCGGGGAGAGGCCCACCACCTCCAGCGCGTACCCGTTCGAGCTGACCCGGCCGCCGGCCCGCTCGAACGCCCGCCACAGCCGGTGGGGATCACGGCCCCGGACCCGCAGCCGGTGGGTGCCGTCGCCGTACAGCTCGGCGAGCGGGGCCACACGCCTGACCCGGCCCTTGGCGATGATCACCACGTCGTCGATGAGCTGGGCCAGCTCGGCGAGCAGGTGACTGGAGATCAGCACCGTGCCGCCCGCCCGGGCGTGGTCGCGCAGCAGCCCGCGCAGCCAGGCGATCCCCTCCGGGTCGAGCCCGTTCGCCGGCTCGTCCAGGATCAGCACCGGCGGGCCGCCCAGCAACGCGGTCGCCACCGCGAGCCGCTGCCGCATCCCGAGCGAGTAGTCGCCGGTGCGCTGGTCGGCGGCGCGCGCCAGGCCGACGTACTCAAGCAGGTCGTCGACCCGGGACCGGCCGGCGCCGGCCAGGACGGCCTGGGTGACCAGGTGCGCCCGGCCGGTCTGGCCGGGATGACTGACGCCCTGTTCGAGGACGGCACCGACCTGCCGCGCCGGGTGGGCCAGGTCGCGGAACCGCCGCTTGTTGATCAGTGCTCGGCCGGCGGTCGGCCGGCTCAGTCCGAGCAGCATCCGCAGGGTGGTGGTCTTGCCCGAGCCGTTCAGCCCGAGGAATCCGGTCACCCGGCCCGGTACGGCGCGGAACGTCACATCGTCCACGGCCCGGACCCGCCCGTACTGCTTCGTCAGTTCGATGGCCTCGATCATCGCGGCCATTCTTACCCGGCCCGCCGCGACAACGGGAGCATCACCCGCCCCGCTACCCGGCGGTCGAGTTCACCGGAGGGCGCTAGATGCGGTGCAGTTCGCCGGTTTCGTCGAGTTCGCGCAGCCCGGCTGCGCCACCGAACTCACGGTCGACCATCTGCTGGAAGGCCGGTGGCACCGGCCGACCGGTTGCCGCGTAGAGACGTTTGATCGCCGCGCCGGGTCGGCGGATGTCGTCCAGCATCCCCGGGTTGATCCGGTCGAACTCCGCCTCGATCAGTCGGGCCGCCGTCTCGCCGACCGTCTCGTTGCGGCTGTTGGCGAGCATGACCAGCAGGTCGTGCAGTTCGCCGTCGATCACCAGCGCCCGCTCCCCGTCGTCCATGGCCTCACGCTAAGCCCGGCCGCCCCGCGAGGGGCACGGATCGACCGAGGCGGCGACCGTCGGGACCAGCGGGTCAGGGGTGGCGGTCGAGCACTGAGTACCCAGTGACGCAGGTGTGCGTCATGATGCTCGGGTGACCGGACAGCAGGTGACGACCGCCGAGCGGCAGGCGACCGCCACCGGACGGCAGGCGACGGCCGGACGGCAGGGGGCGACGGCCGGACGGCAGGCCGAGCAGCAGCCGGGCGGGGTGGTGCTGGAGGCGGTGCTGGAACGGATCACCTACGCCAACGAGGAGACCGGCTACACCATCGCCCGGTTCGCCACCGAGCGGACCGGACCAGACCTGCTCACCGTGGTCGGCTCGCTGCTCGGGGTGCAGCCCGGCGAGAGCGTACGGCTGGTCGGGCGGTGGAGCACCCACCCGAAGTACGGGCGGCAGTTCGAGGTGCGGTCGTACACCACCGTGCTGCCGGCCACGGTCCAGGGCATCGAGCGGTACCTCGGCTCCGGCCTGATCAAGGGGATCGGCCCGAAGATGGCCGAGCGGATCGTCGCGCACTTCGGCGTGGACACGCTGCGGGTCATCGAGGAGGAGGTCGGGCGGCTGGTCGAGGTCCCCGGGCTCGGCCCGAAGCGGACGAAGCTGATCGCCGCCGCCTGGGTGGAGCAGCAGTCCATCAAGGAGGTGATGGTCTTCCTCCAGGGCGTCGGCGTCTCCACCTCGCTGGCCGTGCGCATCTACAAGAAGTACGGCGACGGGTCCATCTCGGTCGTCCGCAACGAGCCGTACCGGCTGGCCGCCGACGTCTGGGGGATCGGCTTCAAGACCGCCGACACCATCGCCCAGGGTCTCGGGATCCCGCACGACAGTCCGCAGCGGGTCCGGGCCGGCATCCAGTACACCCTCTCCGAGGCGGCCGACGCCGGGCACTGCTACCTGCCCGAGCCGAACCTGGTGGCGGACGCGGCCGAGATCCTCGGCGTACCGGTGGAGCTGGTCCGGGACTGCCTGACCGACCTCGCCGCCGAGGAGGGCGTGATCCGGGAGGCGGTGCCCAATCCGAGCACCGGGGGCGGCACGATCCCGGCGGTCTACCTGGTGCCGTTCCACCGGGCCGAGTCGGCGCTCGCCGCAAGCCTGCTGCGGCTGCTGCGGCACCGGACCGACCGGATGCCGGCATTCGCCACTGTGGACTGGGCGAAGGCGCTGGCCTGGCTGCGTACCCGGACCGGTGCCGACCTTGCCCCGGAGCAGGAGGCCGCGGTCCGGCTCGCACTGACCTCCAGGGTCGCGGTGCTGACCGGCGGGCCCGGCTGCGGGAAGTCGTTCACCGTCTCCTCGGTGATCGCGCTCGCCGCGGCCAAGGGGGCGAAGATCGTGCTGGCCGCGCCGACCGGCCGGGCCGCGAAGCGGATGACGGAGCTGACCGGGCATCCGGCCGCGACCGTGCACCGGCTGCTGCAACTGCGCCCCGGCGGCGACCCGACGCACGACCGGGACAACCCGATCGACGCCGACCTGGTGGTGGTGGACGAGGCGTCGATGCTCGACCTGATCCTGGCGAACAAGCTCGTCAAGGCCGTCGCGCCCGGCGCGCACCTGCTGCTGGTCGGCGATGTCGATCAGCTGCCCTCGGTCGGGGCCGGGGAGGTGCTCCGGGACGTGCTCGGCGCCGAGCCGATCCCCCGGGTCCGGTTGACGAAGATCTTCCGGCAGGCGCAGAAGTCCGGGGTGGTGGTCAACGCGCACCGGATCAACGCCGGCCGGTTGCCGCTGCTCGGCGAGTACCCCGACTTCTTCCTCTTCCCGGTGGACGAGCCGGACGCCACCGCCGAGCTGGTGGTGGACATCGTCGCCCGCCGGGTGCCGCGCAGGTTCGGCCTGCGCCCCCGGGACATCCAGGTGCTCACCCCGATGCACCGGGGTCCGGCCGGTGCCGGCAGCCTGAACACCGCGCTGCAACAGGCGATCTCGCCGTATCGGGAGGGGCAGCCGGAGCGCCGGCACGGGGCCCGGGTCTTCCGGGTCGGCGACAAGGTCATCCAGATCAGGAACAACTACGACAAGGGCGCCGCCGGGGTCTTCAACGGCACCGTCGGGGTGGTCACCGAGCTGTCGGTGGAGGACCGCCGGCTCACCGTCCGCACCGACGAGGCCGAGGACATCGGGTACGACTTCGACGAACTCGACGAACTGCAACACGCGTACGCCATCACGGTGCACCGGTCGCAGGGCAGCGAGTATCCGGCGGTGGTGGTACCGGTGACAATGAGCTCGTACACGATGCTGCAACGGAACCTGCTCTACACGGCGGTGACCCGGGCCCGGAAGCTGGTGGTGCTGACCGGGTCGCGCAAGGCGCTGGCCATCGCGGTCCGCACCGCCGGCACCGGCCGCCGGCACACCGCACTCACCCACCGGCTGACCGGCCCGGCCTCGTCGTAATAGTCGAAACATATCGACAGACGTTTCCGTATCCGGCGCCGGTTGCGTACGGTGACGTCATGAGGCAGCCCGGTGACCGTGCCCCCGCACCCGGACCGCTGGCGCTGGTGCAGGATCTGTTGAACACCGTCGACATCGAGGCGGGCCGCGACCGGCTGCGCACGATCGCCGAACTCACCGCCTTCGCCGCCACGCACGACGCGGCCGGACTCAGTTTCACCGACTCCGACGTGACCGAGACGAGGCGGTTCCGGGAGGCGTTACGGGACGCCTGCCGGGGGCACGCCGGCAGCGAGGTGCCGGCGGCGTCCGCGGCCGCGCTGCGCTACACCCTCGCGACGTCCCCGCTGCTGCTCACCATCGACGCCACCGGTGCGGCCCGGGCGGTGCCGGCGACCGGGCTCGGCGGGTCGGCGGCGTTGATCGCCGAGGTGGCGGCGGCGATCCTGAACGCCGCCACCGCCGGAACCTGGCCCCGGCTGAAGGCCTGTGCGGCACACCGGTGCCAGTGGGTCTACTACGACCACAGCCCGGCCGGACGCGGTCGGTGGTGCACGATGAGCGTCTGCGGCAGCCGGGCGAAGATGCGCGTCTACCGGGCCGGCCGTTCGGTGGGCCCGTCGGCCGGCTGACCGCGCCGGCCAGCCGCACGGGTCGGCATCGCCGTCGTCCAGCCGCACGGGTCAGCTCAGTGCCAGGGTGCCCAGCGTGCCGAGGACGAGGAACGGGCCGAACGGCAGGTGGCCGCCCCAGCCGATCCGGCGGGTGGCGAGCAGGGCCAGCCCGCACAACGCCGAGGAGCCGAAGGTCAGCAGCGTGCCGAGGAGCACCGCCGGCCAGCCGAGCCAGCCGAGGACGGCGGCCGCGCTCAGCGCCAGCTTGGCGTCGCCGAGTCCGAAGCCCCGGCGGCCGAGCAGCAGGGTGGTGCCGGCGAGGAACAGGGCCGCACCGAGCCCGGCCAGTACGGCCCGCCACCAGGCCGTGGGGTCGCCGGCCACCAGCGCGGCCAGGCCGAGCAGGGCCAGGGTGCCGCCGGCCGCGGCATAGCTGAGCCGGTCAGGCAGCCGGTGTACGGCCAGATCGACGAAGAGCAACGGCACCGCGCACGCGGCCCACCAGCCGAATGCGATCGACTCGACCGGCGACCGTCCGGCCACGACCACCGCCGCCACCGCGAGGAGCAGGGCGAACTCGACGGCCAGCGGCGGGGCGCCGATCCGGCCGCCGCAGCCGGGGCAACGGGCCGACGGGGCGAGCGCGCGCAGTGAGCCTGCGGGGCCGATCGGGATGCCACAGTGGTCACAGCCAGAGCGGCGCGGCCGGCCGTACGGGACCGACTCGGCGGCGACGAGCCAGCGCAGTACCGGGGCGACGGTCATCAACGCGAGCCACCGGAGCGGCCGCCGCCCCGCCGCGCCGGCGGGCTTCACCGGGGTACGCGGTGTCGCGGTTCGCCACATCTCGACCTCCCGTTCGGCGGCGGGCCCGGTCCGCCCGGATCCGGAGCAACCCAGAACACGCAGAGTAACTTCATGATCGCTGTTTCCGGTTCTCCGCTGGCTCGGCGAGCCGACACCCATCCGCCAGACGACGACGGGGCGGCGCCGCGGCGAGGACCGCTCAACCCCGACCGGCACTGCGGGGAGCACCGGTACGGAAGCTGTCAGATCATCGTCATCCATGGCATTTCGCTCCCCAGAGCCGGCACAATCAGAGCGGAAGGGGCGGCAGATCTCCACCGTCCAACTGCTATTGATCATATAAGCACCATCGATCGACATCATATGATCACGGCGCTGATCGACAACAGAGATCGTAACCGTACGTATTCTCTTGAATAGCCCCTGTTGCATCGTCGGCGGTCAGCCTATGCTCGCCATCTGGACGACGCACAACCGCCGACCATCAGGAAACAAAAAGATCGATTGGTAATACCGGACCAAGAATCCAGATCGACTTACCCGAATGTGGATGCAGCGGCGCCGGGCCCGGTCAGGGGCCTTCGGGCCGGAGCGACCGTGCCCACGTTCTGGCCGACGGATCGGATCTGCGGGAAGAACCGGTCAACTCCGCCCAGGTGCGGGCGGGCGGCGACGGAGCAGGAGGAGGCACCGTTGCGAACGCGGCAGCCGGCGTACCTCGGTAGCGCCCTGCTCGCGGTGGCGCTGCTCCTGGGCGGCACCGGCTGCGGAAACCGGCCGGGCAGCGCGGCACCGCGCGACACGGGGCCCGGGCCGGCCGCCAGCGCCGACGCCCGGGTCGCCGAGGCGGAGAAATCCGCACTCGCCGCCTATGCCGGCTACCTGGCCGCCGTCCGGAAAGCGGAGCAGGCCGGCGATCCGCTCGACCCGCAACTGCGGAAATATCTCGCCGATCCACTACTGACCCGGGTCCGGCTCACCATTCGGGACGCGAAGGAGCATGGCGCGATGCGAACCGGGAAGCTCGTCTCCAATCCGACGGTCACCGCGATCGATCTTGACTCCGACCCGGCCACCGTCTCGATCCAGGACTGCATCGACGCCACCGGCTACCGGCTGGTCTACAAGAAGGACCGGAAGGTGGTCCCGGGCTCGGCCAGCGGCCGGCACCTCGCCACCGCGACCGCCACCCGCTATCCCGACGGCCGCTGGCTGATCAACATCGGCGCCTCGTACCAGGACCAGCCGTGCTGACCCGGCAGGGGCCGGCCTGGCGAACGTCGGCCGTGCGGGCCTGGCGAGGGCCGGCTGGGGAGGCCGTGGCCGTGTCGAGCCGGCGGGCACTCGCGGCCGGCGCCGTGGCCGTGCTGGCCCTGGCTGCCGCGCTGACGGTGTCCGGTACTCCGGCCGCCGCCGCGCCGGGTGCGGAGTGCCCGCCCGGGCAGGCCAACTGCGACGTCTGGGAGCACCTGCCCGGCGAGCCGGGCGGGGACGACGACGGCGGCGGCTCCGGTGACGGCGGCGGCTCCGGCCGCGGCAACCGGGTGTGCGAAAGGGACGACGGCACCAGGGTGCCCTGCTACGACGACGTGCTGGGCTGGTTCAACAGCGCCGACGACTGCTACTACAAGCGGGCCGAGCCGCAGCCGCCGGACGCCGAGCCGGGCACGACCGCGTACCTGAGGACGTGCAGCGCGGCGGGAAGTTCCGAGCTGGTCTACCTGACCGACCCGCCGGCTGGTTTCGCGCCGCCGGACCCCGAGCAGATGGCCCTGGACCTCTTCGCCAGGCTGACCCTGGACCCGCCGCGGATCCGTACCGCGCCGAGTGATGCGCCCGGCCTGGTCGGTGTGCCGGTCTGGCTGCACGACGCGTCGAGTTGGGAGACCGAGCGGGAGACCGCGACCGAGGGCGGCGTGACGGTCTGGATCGAGGCGATCCCGACGAAGATCGTCTGGCGGATGGGCAACGGCGAGTCGCTGGAGTGCAGCACGGCGGGCATCCCGTTCAAGGCCGGTGTCCACGACCCGCGCCGGCCACCCCGCCAGGCGTGCGCGTACGCCGGTTATCCGCGGGCGAGCAGCACCAGGCCGGGCGGGCGGTACGAGATCACGGCGGTCAAGCACTGGACCGTGCCCTGGGGCAGCAGCACCGGCGAGGGCGACGAGGACGCGCTCTCCACCGAACGCACCGACACGACTTCGATCCGAATCGACGAACTCCAGGTGGTGACGAGGTGACCGTGGCGACCAGTCCGAGCACAGGTGCGCCGATCGACGCGCCGATCACCCCGCCCCGGATCGTCCGGCAGCGCCGGATGCGACCCGGGCTGCTCGGCCTCGCCGTACTCCTGATCGCGCTCGGCGGTCTCGGGTCCGCGTTCGCGATCACCTCCGTACGCGCCACCGGCAGCTACCTCGCGGTCGCCCGGGCCGTACCCGTCGGCGCCGCACTCGCCGCCGACGACCTGGTGGCGGTGCAGGTTGCCGGCGGGCAGGGCCTCGAACCGGTCGCCGCCGACCGGCTCGGCGAGGTGGTCGGCAAGCGGGCCACCGTGACGCTGACCCCGGGCACCCTGCTGACCATGGCGCAGCTCACCGACAAGCCGCTGCTCGGCCCCGGCCAGCAGCAGATCTCGATCGGGCTGCGCCCCAGCGAGGTACCCGCGAAACGGCTCCGCCCCGGCGACCGGGTGCTGCTGTTCAGCACCGCCGGTGACGACGCGCGGGGCGCCGCCGCCCCGGCCACCCGGTTCCAGGCCACCGTCATCGACATGGCCGTCCCGGCCAGCAACTCGGTGGTCATCTACCTCGCGCTCGCCGCCAAGGACGTACCGGCCGTGGTGGCGCTGGCCACCAGCGACCGGATCGCGGTCGTACTGAACGCGGCAGCCTGACCGTGGCCATCGTCGCCCTCGTCTCGGCCAAGGGATCGCCCGGGGTCACCACGACCGCGCTCGCCTGCACGCTCAGCTGGCACCACCGGGTGGTGCTGGCCGAGTGCGACCCGTCCGGCGGCTCGGTACTGGCCGGCTACCTCGGCGGGGCGCTGCCCGGACCCCGCGGCATCGGCGAACTGGCCGTCGGCGAGCTGCGGGACGGCAACCTCGAAGAGGCGTTCTGGTCACAGCTCGTCGACCTCGACGCGCCCAGGCGGGAACGGCTGCTGCTGCCCGGCGTGGTCGACCCGGCGCAGGCCGGCAGCGTCGTACCGCTCTGGCAGCGGTTCGCCGACTTCTTCACCGGGCTGGCCAATGGCCGCCCGGCGTACGACGTGCTGGTCGACTGCGGCCGGCTCCAGGTGGTCGGTCCACCGTGGCCGCTGCTCCGGGCCGCCGACCTCGTACTGGTCGTCACCGCAGCCCGGCTGCCCCACCTGTCCAGCACCCAGGCCACCATCCGGGCGATCGAGCGGGACTTCGCCGAACACCGGGTACCGGCCGACACGCTCCGACTGCTGCTGATCGGCGGGGAGCACGGCCGCGGCGAGGTGGGCAAGGCGCTCCGGCTGCCGGTGATCGCGCAGTTGCCGGACGACCCGCGTACCGCCGAGGTGCTCAGCCACGGCGGGACCGTACGCGCCAGCCGACCGCTGATGCGTGCGGCCAGCGCCCTGGAGGTGCCGGTCCGGGCGGTCCTGGACCGGCGCCGGGCCCGGCTCGGCTGGCCGGCCGCGATCGAGGGGGTGCCTGGTGCGCTTTGAGCCGGTCTACTCGGATCCGCGCCCGCACGACCCCGACGCCGCCACCACCGCCCCGGTCTGGCAGGTCGTCCCGCACAACGGGCACCGGCCGGTACCGCTGCCGAGCGGCGACCCGATCCCCTCGTACAGCGACGGTGCGACCGCGTCGTACCACGGTGCGACGCCCTCGTACAACGGCGTGACGCCCTCGTACAACGGTGCGACGGCGTCGTACGCCCTGGTGCCGCAGCCGGTGACCCCGCCCTCCCCGCCGCCCCGGCCCCGGGTCGACTTCGCGGTGGTCCGGGAACTCCGGCGCGAACTCAGTGAACGGCTGACCCTCTGGCAGCGCGGCCGGGAGTTCAGCACCGCGGAGGAGGACGTCGGGCGGGCCCGGCTCGCCGTGGCGGTCGTCGCCGAGTACGCCGACTCCACCCGCCGGGCCGGTACCCCGATGTCGGCGACCGAGGAGCGGATGCTGCTCGACCAGGTCAACGCGGAACTGGTCGGGTTGGGTCGGTTGCAGACCCTGCTCGTCGACACCTCGATCGAAGAGGTGCACATCCTCGGCTGCGACTCGGTGCGGATCACCCGGCGCGGCGGCGGCGTGGACTGGGCCGAACCGATCGCGGACAGCGACGAGGAGATGGTGGAGATCCTCCAGGCGGCGGCGCGGCGGGCCGGCGCCACCGAACGCTCCCTCTCCACCTCGAAGCCGACCCTGGACCTGCAACTGCCGGACGGCAGCCGGCTCGCCGCCGTCTTCCTGGTCAGCCACCGCCCGTACGCGGTGATCCGGAAGCACAACACCATCGAGGTGACCCTCGACGAGATCTCCGGCGGCCGGGCCGACCTGGACGAGATGATCGACGTGCTGATCCGGGACTTCCTCCGGGCGGCGATGCGGGCCGGGCTGAACATCATGGTCGCCGGCCTGGCCGGAGCGGGCAAGACCACGGTGATCCGGGCACTGATGGACGAGATCCCGGCCGACGAGCCGTACGTGCTGCTGGAGGAGAGCCGCGAACTGCTGCCCGCCCGGCGGGGCCGCAAGCACCGGGCGGTGATGAGCTTCGAGTCCCGGGAGGGGCACGGCGACCGAGGGCCGGACGGACGGCCGGCCGGTGAGGTGACCATCGCCGACCTGATCCCGGTGGCGCTGCGGATGGGAGTACTCCGGATCATCGTCGGGGAGGTCCGGTCCCGGGAGATCGTGCCGATGCTCCAGGCGATGACCACCAGCCGGGGTTCGATGTGCACCATCCACGCCCGTACCCCGGCCGGGGTCAGCGAGCGGATCATCGAGTTGGCACTGTCGCACGGCCGGGAGATGACCGTCGAGCAGGCCCGGCGGATGGCCGGTAACGCGCTCGACCTGATCGTCTACGTAACCATCGAGGACGAGACCGCGATCGGTGGCCGCAAGCACCGGTTCGTCTCGCACGTCGAGGAGGTCGTCGGGGTCGGCGAGGGCAACCGGATCACCACGACCACCGTCTTCGGGCCGGGGCCGGACGGCCGGGCTGTCCCCCGCCATCTGCCGGAACGGGTCCGCGACCAGTTGCTCCGGGTCGGGTACGACGCGCGGCTGCTGACCCGCTACATCGAGGCGGGCACCGGTGCGTGGCGGCGGCCCCGGCACACTCGACTGGGGCGGCCGGCATGAGCCCCCTGGACCGTCCCGGCGTAGGTCCCGTCGGCTGTTCCGGCATGGGTTCCCCCGGCTGGCTCGGGCTGGGCCACCTCGGCTGGGTCGGCGTGGGTGCGCGGGGCGCGGGGGTGGCGTCGTGACGCTGCCGTCGAACGTCGAGCTGATCGCCGTACTCTCCGGGATCGCCTGCGCGACCGGGCTGGTGCTGGTGGTCGTCGCGCTGGTGGGTACGAAGCGGCCGGCGGGACCGCGCCGCGACCCGGTGCTGCGCAGGCTCTGGCTCGGCACCGGGACGAGTGCCCGGGAGCGGCGGACGCACCAGACGCTGCTGGTCGGGGCGACCGTGGCCGGGGCGTTGGCGTTCCTGCTCACCGGGTTGCCGGTGGTCGGGCTGCTGGTCGCCGTCGCGGTGCCGGGCGTGCCGTGGCTGCTCGGCACCGGTCGGGCCGAGCGGCGGGCGATCAACCGGATCGAGGCGATCGGGGAGTGGGCCCGCCGGCTGAAGGACGTCTCCGGCACCGGCCAGGGTCTCCAGCAGGCGATCATCGGTACGGTCTCGACCGCACCGGACCAGATCGACGAGGAGGTCCGCCTGCTCGCCGCCAGGCTGGCCGCCGGCTGGCAGGGCCGGGCCGCCCTGCTGGCGTTCGCCGAGGAGATCGGCGATCCGGTCTGCGACCAGGTGGTGGCGGCGCTGATCCTGCACCTGACCGACCGGGGCGAGCGGCTCGGTGACGTGCTCGGGGCGATCGCCTCGGCGGCGGCGGCCGAGGTGGTGACCCGGCGGGAGGTGGAGGCGAAGCGGGCGCAGCCCCGGTTCGCGGTGCGTTTCCTGACCGGGATGACCCTGCTGGTCCTGGCGTACGGGCTGCTGAACCGGGACTACATGGAGCCGTACGGCACGCCGGACGGGCAGTTGGTGATGGTGCTGCTCGGTGCCGCCTTCATCGCCCTGCTGGCCTGGGTGCGGGCAATGAGCCTGCCGCCCCGGCCGGCCCGGTTCCTCGCCCCGCCTGACCGGGAGGAGGCGCTCCGGTGAGCGCGAGGAGTGAGCCGGGGTTGCGAGCCCCGCAGTCGCGAACGGGCAGGGGGACAGTGAGCGCGAGGAGTGAGCCGGGGTTGCGAGCCCCGCAGTCGCGAACGGGCAGGGGGACAGCGTGATTCTGAACTGGCCCCTGACGTTCGGGGTGGTCGGCGGCGCCGCCGTCGGGCTGGGACTGTTCCTGCTGGTCCGGGAGGCGTTGCCGGCGACTCCGGCGCTCGGTCCGGCGCTGCGTCGGCTGCACCAGCCGGCCGGGCTGAGCCGGCCGGCCCGTCCTTCTTCCCGCCGCGACCTCGACTGGCTGGCCGGAGCGGCCCGCTGGCTGCGTCCACCGCACCGGCAGCTCGCGCTGATCGGGCAGTCGCCGGAGCAGTACACGCTCTCGCTGCTGCTCTCCGGGCTGATCGGGCTGGCCACCCCGGCGGTGTCGACCGCGATCCTCCTCCTCGCCGGGATCCGGCTGCCGTTCGTGGTGCCGACCGTCGGCGCGCTCGGCTTCGCGCTGCTCTGTGTGCTGATGGCGCACCGCAGCGTACTGGTGAAGGCAGAGCGGGCCCGGTGCGAGTTCCGGCAGGCCGTCTGCGCCTACCTGGACCTGGTCGCCCTGCAACTGTCTGCCGCGCACGGTCCGGTGCAGGCGCTGGAGCGGGCGGCCGAGGTCTGTGACGGCTGGGTCTTCGAGCGGATCCGGGAGGCGCTGCGGCTGGCCCAGCTCCAGATGCACTCGCCGTGGGACGAGTTGCGTGAACTGGCCGAGAAGATCGGCATCCCTGAACTCGGCGACGTGGGGGCGATCATGCAGTCCTCCGGCACCGAGGGCGCCCAGGTGCACGACTCGCTGCGGGGCCGGGCGGACTCGCTGCGCGACCAGATCCGGACCGACAACCTGGCGCGGGCCGAGGCGGTGACCAGCCGGCTGGACGTGCCGGGCGCGCTGCTGGTCTTCGTACTCGTCGGCTTCGTCCTCTATCCGTTCGTGGCGCGGATCTGACCGCTGCCCCACCGATGCACCGAAGGGAGACCCGCAATGTCGATCATCAACTACCTGCACATCGCGTTCGTCGTACGGATCGCCGAGCTGCGCCGTACCGGTGAAGGAGACCGGGGTGACAGCCCGGTCCCGACCGCGGTCATCATCTTCGGTCTGGTGGCCGCGGCCCTGGCGGTCACCGTCGCCGTGTCGCGCAGCGTCACCGACTGGATGGACGCGATTCCGGAGCCGGGCGGCGGTGGCGCGGACACCGGCCTCGATCCCGGCGGACTGCCGCAGGACTGATCCGTGCCACGCCCGCGCGCCCGCGTCGACCTGTGGCAGGACCGGGGCGCCAGCCCGGTCGAGCTGGCCGTGCTGATGCCGGCCATCCTGATCCTGCTGCTCGCCTCGATCCAGGCCGCCGCCTGGTTCATCGCCCGGGCCACCGCGCTGAACGCCGCCCAGTCGGCGGTGAGCGCACAACGCGCCTACCAGGCCGAGCCGGGCGTGGGGCAGCAGCGCGCCGAGGACTTCCTGGCGCGGGCCGGCGACTGGCTGGTCGACTGGGAGGTCACGGTCACCGTCCCGGAGCCCGGCGACACGCAGGTGAACGCCACCGTCACCGGCGAACCGCTCCGGGTGATGCCGCTGATCTCGCTGCCGCCGATCCGCGAGACGGCCTTCGGCACCGTGGAGCGGTTCACCGACGAGGACGCGCCGTGACCGGCCCGGGCGCGGGGCGGGGGGCACGCCGCCGGGACCGGGGTTCGGTGTCGGTGGAGACCGCGATCCTCACCCCGGCCTTCCTCGCCCTGGTCGCGCTGGCCGGGGTCGCCGGCCGGACCGCCGTCGCACACGAGGCGATCGAGGCCGCCGCGCACGACGCCGCCCGGGCCGCCTCGATCTCGCGTACGGCGGGTGACGGGCGGGACGCGGCCCGGGCGGCGGTGCGGAGCCGGCTCGACGCGGAAGGGCTCGCCTGCTCCGACGAGCCCGAGCTGGACTTCGCCGGCACGGTCGACGGCCAGCGGGCCGGCTTCGACGAGGTGTACGCCACCGGCCTCGGCACCGACGCCTCGGTGGTCGTCAGGGTCAGCTGCGACGTCTCGGTCCGGGACCTGCGGATGCCGCTGCTGTCGGGGGTACGGACCTACAGCACCGTCGAGGCGACGTTCGCGTCCCCGCTGGACCGCTACCGTGGCAGAGCTCTCGGGTTCGGGATTACTGAAGCTACTCCGATCACCAACCCGAGAGTGGGTGATCTCTGATGTGCGTCTGGGTGTGCTTCAGTCCCGGAACAGGCGATGGTGCAGACGTAAGCCAGGCTGGCTGGAACGGCGAATCCCGCCGTCTAGCCGCTTGTGGTGGGAACGCGGCCGATAGCGGTGAAGAATGTGAACGCAGCCAGGAACGGACCGTTGGTCAAGCTGGTGAGCCAGGTCCGGGCGGCGTTCTCGTCGAGGCCGCCGGACTGCCACGCGCGCTGGGCGACGGCGGGCATCCGCAGGATGGCGTCCGCAGCTTGATAATCGTGGAACATCGCGACGGTGGCCTCAATGGCGGTGACTTCGAACCCGACATCGTTGAGGAGCCGGCCGAGTTGCCGCCCAATGGCGGCGTTGCGAACCACCTTGCTGGTGACGTAGCGGGTGTAGGCCCGGCTCGTTGCGGTGTCGGTAGCGTCGATGGCGAGGGTGTCCCAGTCCGGTTCTGCCAGCGCGATCAGGCCGCCGGGACGTACGACTCGTCGCAGCTCGGCCACTGCCTGGCGGGGGTCGGCGAGGTGTTGCAGCACCCGATCGGTGCGTGCACGGTCGATGCTGGCGTCGTCGAGTGGCAGGGCGTGGGCATCGCCGGCTCGAACCGTGATGTGTGGGTGCGCTGCGGTTCGTTGCTGGGCTTGCGCCAGCATCGCTGGGTGGTGGTCGATACCGATGACGGCTCCCCTCTCTCCGACCGCCTTGGCCAGCGCGGGAAGGTCTGTTCCAGGTCCGCACCCGACATCGAGCACCACGTGGCCTGGGCGCAGGTCCAGCGCCGTGAGGAGTTGCTGCTTGTATCGGCGTCCAGGATCGCTGGCGGCGGCTTGGTCGAGGTAGGCGATCTGGTCGGCGGCGTGCAGGGTGCTGCTGGGCGGGGGCATGGCAGCAGGAAACCACAGTCGCCACCCGACGTGGGGGTGATGCTGTGGTGGTTGCGTGAAGATCACCCCGGTGCCGACCGGGTCGGCCCGGACGCGGGGCGGGTCAGCCTCTTCCTCGCGGTCGCGCTGATCGGCGTACTCGCGATCATCGGGCTGGCGTACGACGGTGCCGGTCAGCTCCGCACGATGCAGCGCGCCGACAACCTGGCGGCCGAGGCGGCCCGGGCCGGCGGGCAAGCGGTCGACCTGGGGCAACTGCTTCTGGACGGCACCACGCTGCTGGACCAGACCGCCGCCCGCACCGCGGTCGGCAACTACCTGGCGAGCGTGGACGGCGTCGAGCGCTGGGACGTCGACTTCGCCGTCGCCGGGGACAACTCGACGCTGACGGTCAACCTCGACCTCGACTACGACACCGTCTTCCTCGACCTGTTCGGTTTCGCCGACAACATCACGGTGCCCGGTACGGCCACCGCGACACTCCTCACCACGACGAACCGCTGAATAGGGGGCATAGCCATGCCTGCATCCCGGGCCACCCGCCGGGCCGGCCAGTTCTGCACCGGGCTCGGGGCGCTGGCCGTCCTGATCGGACTGCTCGTCGGCGCGCCCCTGGCGCTGCTGACCCTGGCCGGCAACCCGCTGCCGGACCACGTACCGGGGCTGGACGAGATCGGCACCGCGCTGACCAGCCGGGACGACGGTCAACTTTTCCTCCGGACACTCGCGGTGGTCGGTTGGGCCGGCTGGGCCACCTTCGCCATCTCGGTACTGGTCGAGGTACCGGCCCGGATCCTGCGCCGGCCGGCGATCCGGCTGCCCGGACTCGGCCGCCAGCAACGCTGGGCCGCCACCCTGGTCGGCTCGGTGGCGCTGGTCCTGGCGGTCAGCCCGGCCGCCACCGCCGCCGCGACGGTGCTGGGGTCCACCGCGGCGGTGGCGGCCCAGCCGGGCATGGTGGCAGGTCAGCCGGGCATGGCAGCGGCCAAGCCGGGTGTGGCGGGAGAGCCCCCCGTCGTGGGGCAGCCGGGGACGGCCGGCATCGGGCAGGCGGTGAACGGTGGGCGGCCGGTCAGTGGGGACGGCGGACCGGCGTCCGGGCCGGCGCCGCACTGGCTGGCCGGCGAGCCTGCCTCCGGGCCCGCGCCGCACTGGCTGGCCGGCGAGCCGGAGAAGCAGCCGGAGCCGGTGTACCGGGTGGAGCGCGGCGACTACCTGGGCCACATCGCCGGCCGCTACCTCGGCGACTTCGACCGCTATCCGGAACTGGCCCGGCTCAACGAGATCCGCGACCCGGACCGGATCCGGCCGGGCCAACTACTGCACCTGCCCCCGTCCGCCGAGGACCGGGGTGCCCGCCCGCATGCCACCGGGCTGGTCGCGATCCCGCCGCCGCCCGGCGGTTGGCAGCCGACCGTACCCGTCGATCCAACGTCGAAGTCCGGACAGCCGGACGTGCCGCAACCACCGGTCGGTCCGCAAGCACCGGCAGACCCGCCGTCGGCGCAGCCGTCCGGTGGTGATGGCGGCGGCACCGCCTACCGGGTCACCGCCTCGCGGGCCGGCGCGGCGGAGGAACTGAACCGGCCGCTCGCGGTCTCGGCGGTGATCGCGGTGGCCAGCATCGTCGGCGCGCAGGTGGGTGCGGTCTTCGGGCTGCGGAACCGCTCGGGCCGCCGGCCCAGCTTCGGCAACGGCCGGCACCGGTTACGTGGCTGAGCGAGCCGGGACAGGCACCGATCCTCAGGGCAGGCGGGTCTGTAGGACGCCGCCGACCACCCGGGTGGGCAGGATCTGCTGGTCGGTGCTGGCCGGGCCGTGCACCACCTCGCCGCCGTCCAGCTCGAACATGCTGCCGTGCCAGGGACACTTCACGCAGGTGCGCCCGTTCTCCCGGACGACCTCGCCGGCACCGAGCGGGCCGCTCTGGTGGGCGCACCGCTCCAGCATCACCGTGACGTCGTCGCCGTCCCGGTAGACGATGACCGCGACGTCGTCGATCCGGCGGGTCAGCAGCTCCTTCTGCGGCAGCGCGGACATGTCGGCCAGCGCGTGCCAGCCGTCCTCGATCCGGCGCAGGTCCGGCACCCCCTGGTTGACGTTGGCCGCCTGCTTGTAGGCGAGGTGCCCACCGATGAACCCGCCGCTGCCTGCGGCGGCCAGGCCCAGGTAGCCGAGGGCACGGCCGAGACCGTGCCGTCCGGAGAGTCGGGCGCCCAGCGAGCCGGCGTACATCGCGATGGCCACGCCGTTGGCGAGCGCGTGCACCAGACCCACCCGCTGCTGCTCCCGGGAGAGCGCCCCCCAGTCGTTCCAGCCCGAGATCGCGGTCGGCACCGCGACGGCCGTACCGACCGCCACCAGGGTGGTGGCGGCCCGCCGCTGGTCGGGCATCAGGTCCAGGACGGCCGTACTGATCCAGGCGCCGAGCGGCACCTGGACCAGCGCCGGGTGCAACGGGTGCCCGATCGGCACCCCGTGCAGGAGGTCGCGCAGCCACTGCGGGCGGATCGCCGCAGCGACCACCCGCTGCATGCGTTCCGCCGTCCGGTCCAGGCCGGTCGCCTGCTCAAGTTTCAGGATCGCTCGCACCGACCCGGACTACCCGGCGCGGCGGCGGACAAACCTCGCGTCCCCGTGGATCGGCCCGATACCACCCGGACGGGTTACCCCGACCCGCTCCGGGTAGACCGCCCGACATGCGGGTCGCGATCACCGGAGCCACCGGGAACGTCGGTACGGCGTTGCTGCGTCGGCTGGCCCGCGAGCCGGACGTCGAGGTGGTCGGCATCGCCCGGCGCTGCCCGCCGGCGGAGGCCGGGGCGCCGTACGACCGCGTGCGGTGGCACGCCGCCGACCTCGGGGACCCGGGCTGCCTGCACTCCCTGGCCGAACGCCTGGCCGGGGTGGATGCGGTGGTGCACCTGGCCTGGCAGGTCCAGCCCAGTGACCAGCGGGGACGGCTGCGCCAGACCAATATCAACGGCAGCCGACACGTCGTCAACGCGATGCTGGCGGCCGGGGTGCCGAAACTGGTGTACGCCTCCTCGATCGGGACGTACGCGCCCGGGCCGAAGGACCGGCGGGTCGACGAGAACTGGCCGGTCACCGGCGTCGGGCGCTCCGGCTACAGCGTCGACAAGGCGGCCGTGGAGGCGATGCTCGTCGACGCCGAACGCGACTATCCGGTACTCCGGGTCACCCGGCTGCGCACCGCGCTGGTACTCCAGCACAACGCCGGGGCCGAGGTCACCCGGTACGTTCTCGGCCGGTTCGCGCCGGTCGCGCTGCTCCGTCCGGGCCGGCTGGCGGTGGTACCGAGGCACCGCCGGCTACGGGTCCAGGTAGTGCACGCCGACGACGCCGCCGAGGCGTACCTGCGGGCGCTGCGCAGTGACCGGACCGGCGCGTTCAACATCGCCGCCGAGCCGGTGCTGGACGGACCGCTGGTCGCGGCGGTACTGGGCGGCTGGGCGGCCCCACTGCCGCTGGCCCTACTCCGGCTGCTGGCCCGGGCCGCCTGGTGGACCCGGATGGCGCCGGTGGACGAGGGCTGGCTGGAGCTGGGTGCGGCGGTCCCGCTGCTGGACTGCTCCCGGGCGGAGCGTGAGCTGGGCTGGCGACCTCGGCGGGACGCCCGGGACACGCTGCGGGAGCTGCTCGGGTGAATGGCCGGGTCAGCGGTGGTTTCAGGTGGCACAGTGGGACACCATGGACCGGACCCGGGTGCAGGACTGGATCGTCGACTACGAGCGTGCCTGGCGTACCCCGGGCACCGAACCACTCGCCGCGATCTTCACCTCCGACGCGAGCTATCTGCAGGGGCCGTACCGGGAGCCGGTGGTCGGGCTGCGGAACATCGCCGAGATGTGGGAGGCCGAGCGGGAGGGCCCGGCCGAGGAGTTCGAGATGACCAGCGAGATCGTCGCGGTCGACGGTGCCGTCGGGGTGGCCCGGATCGAGGTCCGGTACGGCAGGGGCGAGGAGTTCCGGGACCTCTGGATCATGACCTTCGCCGGGGACGGCCGGTGCGCGGCGTTCGAGGAGTGGCCCGTCTCGCCACCCTCCTGACCGGCCCCGGAGCCACCATCCAGGGGTCCGGTACCGTCGGCCGCGACGACACCAGCGGCGGGGGGGGTAGCACGGCATGACGGTCCGGGACGGCGACACCGGCGGCGGAGGCTCGACCGGGGACGAGATCCTCGCGGTCGGCCAGCCGGTGACGATCCACCTGGTCAAGGCCCCACGGCCCGACCTGCGCTATCCCGCGTCGGTGCTCTTCGACGACGGCGTCCACCTCGCGGTCCGGGCGCCCTGGGCCGGCGACCTGGTCCGGGACATGGGCTTCGTCCGGTTCGAGCCGGGTGACGTCTGGACCGAGCACTACTGGCGCGACCGGTGGTACTCGGTCAAGGAGGTCCGCGACGCCGCCGACACGCGCAAGGGCTGGTACTGCGACGTGACCCGGCCGGCGACCGTGCGGGACGGCGTGATCGTGGTGTCGGACCTGGACCTCGACCTGTGGGCGTCCGCCGACCTGAGCCAGGTGCTCCGGCTCGACGAGGACGAGTTCCTCGCCAGCGGACTGCCCGAGCGGGATCCGGCCACGGCGGCCCGGGCCCGGCAGGCCCTCGACGAGCTGGCCGAACTGGCTGTCGGCGGCTTCGACGCGCTCACCGGGCGGTAACCGGCCGGGCGGCCCGGATCGACGACCTAGGGGGTGTGGATTCGGGGGCCGGGGCGGCATCCTTGTCCGGTGGGCGTACGAGTCGAGGAGAACGGTCCGGTTCGGACGGTGGTGCTGTCCCGGCCGCAGACCAGGAACGCGGTGGACGGTCCGACCGCGCGGGAGCTGGCCGCAGCGTTCCGGAGTTTCGACGCCGACGAGCGGGCCTCGGTGGCGGTGCTCTGGGGTGAGGGCGGCACGTTCTGCTCCGGCGCCGACCTGAAGGCGATCACCACCTCCAGCGGCAACCGGGTCGAGCCGGAGGGCGACGGCCCGATGGGGCCGACCCGGATGCGCCTGGGCAAGCCGGTCATCGCCGCCGTCTCCGGGTACGCCGTCGCGGGCGGGCTGGAGCTGGCGCTCTGGTGCGACCTGCGGGTCGCCGAGTCCGACGCGGTCTTCGGGGTGTTCAGCCGCCGCTGGGGCGTACCGCTGATCGACGGCGGGACGGTGCGGCTGGCCCGGCTGATCGGGCAGAGCCGGGCGATGGATCTGATCCTGACCGGCCGGCCCGTGCCGGCTCCGGAGGCGTACCAGATGGGTCTGGTCAACCGGCTCGTCGAGCCGGGCGAGGCGCGGGCCGCCGCCGAGGCGCTGGCGGTCGAGATCGCCGGTTTCCCACAGACCTGCCTACGCAACGACCGACTCTCCACGCTGGCCGCCGCCGGCCGGCCGGAGGAGGAGGCGATGCGCACCGAGCTGGCGTACGGGATGAACTCGCTCGCCACCGACGCCACCGACGGGGTGGCCCGGTTCACCTCGGGTGAGGGCCGGCACGGGTCGTTCGGCCGGGCGTGAGCCCGGACGACGGGCGCGCACCGGCGCTACCGCCCGGACCCACCGGCGCTACGGCCTGGGCGGGCTCCGGCGCTCCGGCAGCCGGCGCGGGTCAGGCCGGCAGCGGCGGCAGCGGGAGCGGCAGCGCGGGCAGGCCGTCGAGGCTGCTGCCGACGTGCTCCTTCCGCTCGCAGTACGCGGCGAACTCGTCGTCGGTCTTCCGGCCGAAGTAGTCGGCGTGCAGCGTCCGCTCCGCCCGGTAGTCCATGAACGGGACCGCATAGCCGCAGGTGTCGCTGATCCGGCGCGCCTCGACCAGCACGATCGCCCGCAGTCCGGCCGCGTCGGCCTGTCCCGGGAAGTGGCGGACCAGCTCCGTCCACCGGGGATCGTCCCGGAACACCGCCTCGCCCCGGCCGTGCACCCGGACGACGTTCGGCGGGCCGTCGAAGGCGCACCACATCAGGGTTATCCGCCCGTTCTCCCGCAGGTGCGCGATGGTCTCCGCCCCGCTGCCGCCGAAGTCCAGGTATGCCACGGTCTGCTCGTCGAGCACCGCGAGCGTCCCGGCGCGGCCCTTGGGCGAGAGGTTGACGTGCCCGTCGGCGGCGAGCGGCGCGGTCGCCACGAAGAAGACCTTCTGCTCCTCGATGAAGCTCCGGAGCCTGCCGTCGATCCGGTCGTACGTCTTCCCCATCCGACATCCCCCTCGTCAGCTCGGGAACACCCTAGTAGCGGCGCGCAACCTACCGGTGGTGGTGGCGCGGTGGCGGGCACGACCGGCCGGCGCGCCGTCAACTCGGCTCGGCGGTACGCAGCCAGACGGCGGTGTCGGAGGGCAGCAGGTCCCCGTCCACCGGGCGGCTGGCCAGCAGGCGGCTCTGGTGCGGCGGAAGCGGTACGGCAGCCGGGGAGAGGTTCACCACGCAGGCGAACCCCGGATCGCGGGCGAAGGCCAGTACGCCGTCCGGCGCCGACAGCCAGCGCAGCGTGCCGTCGCCGAGCGCGGGCAGGCGGCGGCGAATTTGGATCGCCGCGCGGTACAGCTCCAGCATCGAGTGCGGGTCGTCGGTCTGGGCCTGCACGGTCTGGTCCTTCCAGGCGGCAGGCTGCGGCAGCCAGGGCGGGGTCGAGGCGCCCTCCGGGCTGAACCCGAACGGCGCCGTGTCACCGGACCACGGCAGTGGCACCCGGCAGCCGTCCCGACCCGGGTCGACGAATCCGGAGCGCGGATACATCGGGTCCTGACGCAGCGCGGGTGGGATGTCCTCGACCTCCCAGAGCCCCAGCTCCTCGCCCTGGTAGACGTAGGCGGCACCGGGCAGGGAGAGCGAGAGCAGCGCGGCGGCCCGGGCCCGCACCGTACCCAGTTCCAGATCGGTGTACGTCCCCTCGCGCTTGCTCGCGAAGCTGAACGTGGTGTCGGCCCGGCCGTACCGGGTGACCACCCGGGTCACGTCGTGGTTGGAGAGCACCCAGGTGGCCGGGGCACCGATCGGGGCGTGCTCGGCGAGCGTGCCGTCGATGCTCTCCCGCAGCTTCGCCGCGTCCCAGGCGCAGCTGAGGAAGTCGAAGTTGAACGCGGTGTGCAGCTCGTCCGGGCGCAGGTAGTTGGTGAACCGCTGCCGGTCCGGCAGCCACACCTCGCCGATCAGTGCGCGCGGCTCGGGGTAGCTGTCGGCGATCCGCCGCCAGCTCCGGTAGATGTCGTGCACTCCGTCCAGGTCGTGGAACGGATGCGGTGAGCCCGCCACCACCTCGGGCAGGGTGGCGTCCTTGAGCAGCAGCGCCGCCGAGTCGATCCGGATGCCGTCCACGCCACGGTCGAACCAGAACCGCAGGATCTCCTCGAACTCGGCGCGTACCCGCGGGTGGTCCCAGTTGAGGTCGGGCTGCTCGGCGGCGAACAGGTGCAGGTACCAGTCGCCCGGGGTGCCGTCCGGATTGGTGGTCCGGGTCCAGGTCTGGCCACCGAACTCGCCGACCCAGTCGGTCGGCGGCCGGTCGCCGTCCGGGCCGCGACCGGGGCGGAACCAGAACAGCTCCCGTTCCGGCGCTCCCGGGCCGCCGGCCAGCGCGGCCTGGAACCAGGGGTGCCGGTCCGAGCAGTGGTTCGGCACCAGGTCCGCGATGATCCGCAGGCCCTGACCGTGTGCCTCGGCGATCAACTCCTCCACCTCGCCGAGTGTCCCGAAGACCGGATCGACGGCCCGGAAGTCGGAGACGTCGTAGCCGGCGTCGGCCATCGGCGACGGATACCAGGGGCCGAACCAGATGGCGTCGACGCCCAACCCGGACAGGTAGCCCAGCCGTTTCCGGATGCCGGCGATGTCGCCGATGCCGTCACCGTTGTCGTCGGCGAAGCTGCGCGGGTAGACCTGGTAGATCACCGCGTCTCGCCACCACCGGCGGCGCTTCGATGTGGACACGAGTACCTGCTCCCTGCTCGGTGGCGGCGAGGCGTGCCGTCTTTCGTACCGATGACGATACAAACTCGATTCCCGCACCGCAATAACGCGACAGAACCCTGAAAGACGGCGACTGAAGTCCAGCTGCCGGTCAGTGCCGGGGAGCGGGCGCGGTCGATCCGCGTACCACCAGCTCGGGTTCGAAGAGCAGCTCGTCGGTGAGTACCCCGACCCCCTCGATCTGGTTCACCAGCAGGTCCACCGCGGCCTGCCCCATCGTCTCGATCGGCTGCCGGACCGTGGTCAGCGGCGGGTCGGTGCAGGTCATCAGAGCCGAGTCGTCGAAGCCGACCACCGAGATGTCGGCCGGGACCGACCGCCCCAGCCGGCGGGCGGCCCGGATGGTGCCGAGCGCCATCACGTCGCTGGCACAGATGATCCCGGTCACGCCCCGCTCGATCAGCTTGCTCGCCGCGACCCGGGCGCCCTCCATGGAGAAGCTGGACCGCTCCAGGCACTCCTCGCCGTCGGCCCAGCCGGCGACGTTCGCCATCGCCGCGAGCTTCCGGCGGGACGGCACGTGGTCGGCGGGCCCCAGGACCAGGCCGATCCGCTCGTGACCGAGCGACCGCAGGTGCCCGTACGCCTGCTCGACCGCCACCGCGTCGTCGGTCGACACACACGGAAAGCCCAACTCGTCGACACCGGCGTTGACCAGCACCACCGGCAGGCCCCGGTCGGTGAGCCGCCGGTAGTGGTCGTGTGGGGCGTCGGCCAGGGCGTACGAGCCACCGGCGAAGATCACCCCGGAGACCTGGTGGTCCAGCAGCATCTCCACGTAGTCCATCTCGGAGATCCCGCCGATGGTCCGGGCGCAGAGCGCCGGGGTCAGTCCGCGCTGGGCGAGCGATCCGGTGACCACCTCGGCCAGGGCCGGGAAGATCGGGTTCTGCAACTCCGGCAGAACGAGCCCGACCAGCCGGGCCCGTTCGCCGCGCAGCTTGCTGGGACGCTCGTAACCGAGCACGTCCAGCGCGGTGAGCACGGCGACCCGGGTGCTCTCGGAGACGCCTTCCCGTCCGTTGAGCACCCGGCTCACCGTGGCCTCGCTGACCCCGGCCTTTCGGGCCACCTCGGTGAGTCTTCTGGTCACGGCCGCGATGGTACGACAGGCGCTTGCAAAAACCGAACCGCAGTTCGTCGCGCTACGGCAGCAACTCGCGCACCGCTGTCTCGATCGCCCGGTGGAAGGTCGGGTAGGCGTAGATCATTCCAGCCAGGGTGCTCACCGGGACCTCGGCGTGCACCGCCACCGCCAGAGCGCTCAGCACCTCGCCACCGGCGGGACCGACCGAGGTCGCCCCGACCAGTACGCCCCGGTCGGCGTCGGCGACCAGCTTGAGGAAGCCCTCGTCGCCCACCTGGTGGATCCAGCCCCGACTCGACTCGGAGAGTGGGGTGAAGCCGATCCGGACGTTGCACCCCTGCTCCCGGGCCTGCTGCTCGGTCAGCCCGACCGCACCCACCTCCGGATCGGTGAAGGTCACCCGGGGCAGCGCCCGGTAGTCCGCCCGGCACCCGTCGCCGGCCGTGCCGTCGACCGCGCCGGCCCGGCGCAGGATGTCGTCGATCGCGATCCCGGCCTGGTACATCGCCACGTGGGTGAAGGCGCCGTGCCCGGTCAGGTCGCCGACCGCCCAGATCCCGTCGCCGGCCCGCATCCGGTCGTCCGTGGTCACGAACCGCTGCGTCGGGTCCAGCCCGACCGTCTCCAGGCCGAGCGTGTCGAGTACGGCCCGCCGGCCGGTGGCCACCAGCAGCCGTTCGCCCCGGAGCCGGTCCCCGTCGGCCAGGTGCACGGTGAAGCCGCTGTCGTCGTGCCCGACCCGCTCCGCCCGGGCCCCGGTGTGCACCGCCACCCCGTCGGCGCGCAGCGCCGCGGCGACCCGCTCGGACGACTCCGGTTCCTCCCGCGCGAGCACCCGCTCGCCGGCCTCCACCATGGCGACCCGGACACCGAACCGGGCGAGGACCTGGGCGACCTCGGCGCCGATCGCCCCACCGCCGAGGATCACCACCGACCCGGGCAGCTCGGCCAGCTCCATCGCCTCCCGGTTGGTCCAGTACGGCGTGCCGGCCAGCCCCGGCACCGGCGGGACGGCCGGGGTGGTGCCGGTACCCAGCACGACGCCGACCCGGGCCCGGAACGTCCGGTCGCCGACCCGGACCAGGCCGGGGCCGACCAGCCGGCCGGAGCCCCGGACGAACCGGCCGCCCGCCGAGGTGAACCGCTCGACCGCGGCGTCGTCGGTCCAGCCGGCGGTTGCCTCCTCGCGGATCCGCTTGGCCACGACGCTCCAGTCCGGCTCGACCCGGGCCCGCCCGGCAAGGTGGTCGACCCGGCGTGCCTCGGCGAGCGCGTTGGCGGCCCGAATCATGATCTTGCTCGGCACGCACCCCCAGTACGGGCACTCACCGCCGACGAGATCGCGCTCGATGCCGACGACCGAGAGGCCGGCGGCGGCGAGCCGGTTCGCCGTCTCCGCACCGCCCACGCCCAGCCCGACCACCACCACGTCGACCTCCGCCGGCGCCCCGCTGGGCGCGATCGCACCGGTCTCCATCTGGGTCCGCTCCTGTTCAGCCATACCGCCACCTTTCCCGATCCGCCGGCCCGTTGCTCGTCGGAGCCGCTCCGGCAACCGGCGCTCGGCAACGGTATCGCCGGCTACCGGAATGCGGGCCAGGGCTCCGGCCTTCAGGCCGGGGGTGAAGGCCCGCGCTGGGAGGGCCGCTAGGCCCGTGTCTTAACCGGGACGGTTCTGCTGCTCGATGTACTGCTTTACGACGGTTAGCGGTGCGCCGCCGACGGAGCCCGCGAAGTACGAGCCCGACCAGAGCTTGTTGACCCGGTAGTAATGACGTACGAGGTCCGGGAACTCCTGCCTCAGTCGCCGTGAGGAGACGCCCTTGAGGGAGTTGACCAGCCGGGCGACGGCCACCTTGGGTGGGAAGTTGACCAGGAGGTGTACGTGGTTGTTCTCGCCGTTGAACTCGACTAAGGATCTGGCGGCGGATCGTCAACGTGACCATCCCGCAGACCCGGCTGATCCTGCTGCTGCTGGCGATGCTCCAGGTCGTCGCGACGATGCAGCTCTTCGTCGAGCCGCTGATCCTCGCCAACGGTGCGGGCGCGAAGGACTCGGCGACCACGGTGGCGTACCTGATCTACCAGCACGGGTTCTTCCAGAACGACCTCAACGGTGCGGCGGCGCTCGGTGTGATCATGCTCATGGCGCTGGCCGGCTTCTCCGCCGGCTACGCGCGGCTGACCGCGAAACAGGACTAGGACGGGCGGGGACATGGCACAGGACTCCGGCACCCGGACCCTCATCTCCGCCGCCCAGCTTCGCCGGGGACCCGGCAGGGTCCTCTACTGGGCGCTGCTCACCGCCGTCGTCGTGGTGTTCACCCTGGTCTTTCTCGGTCCGCTCTACTGGATGGTGACCGGCGCGCTCAAGTCCGGCCAGGAGATCGCGCAGACCCCGCCGACGCTCTTTCCGCAGGATCCGCGGCTGCGCAACTACGTCGACGCGTGGCACCACCTGGACCTGGCGAAGTTGCTCTTCAACACGTTCTACTACGCGATCGGGGCGCTGCTGTTCCAGCTCGTCCTGGACACCGCGGCGGCGTACTCGCTGTCGAAGCTGCGGCCGGTCTTCGGCAACGCGATTCTCGGTCTGATGCTGGCGACGCTGATGATCCCGGCGATGGTCCTGATCGTGCCGCAGTACGTGACCGTGATCGACCTGCCGATCCTGCACGTCAACCTGCTCGACTCGCCGTTCGCGATCTGGCTGCCCCTGGTCGCGAACGCCTTCAACATCTTCCTGCTGAAGCGGTTCTTCGACTCGATCCCGGAGGATCTGATGGCGGCCGCCCAGATGGACGGGGCGACACCGCTGCGCACGCTCTGGTCGATCATCCTGCCGATGTCACGCCCCATCCTCGGGGTGGTCTCCATCTTCGCCGTCACGGCGGTCTGGAAGGACTTCCTCTGGCCGAAGCTGGTGATGCCGTCGCCGGAGACCCGCACGGTCAGCGTCGGCATCTACGCCTTCTCCGGCGGTACGCCGATGAACGTCGTGATCGCCGCGTCGGTGATCGCCGCGATCCCGACCGTGGTGATCTTCCTGATCTTCCAGCGAAACATCATGTCCGGCCTGACCACCGGCAGCATCAAGGGATAGCCACCGGCTCCGCGATCCCCCGCCCGGCCCGCAGCGGCGCGCCGGGCGCGACCACCGGGCTGCCGGCCGGGGTCAGCAGGGCCCGGGCGGCGACCGCCAGTCGACGACGGCCCGGCACGACGGCCCGGCCGGCGAAGACGTCGTACCCGGCGGCGACCACCTCGTCGAGGATGCCGCCGTACAGCAGGTAGGCGGTGCGGATGCAGGACTGCGAGGCGGGAGCGAGCAGCGGCACCCCGGGGGCCGCGGCGACGTAGTGCGCCCGGGCCCGGCCCACCTCGTACTCGATCAGTTGCCGGATCGGCGGCGTGGCCCGCCGCTCCCGCGCCGCGGTGACCAGGTCGGCCGGGCTGACCCCGAACCTCGCCAGGTCCTCGGCCGGCAGGTAGATCCGGCCCCGGTCGAGGTCCTCGGCGACGTCCCGGACGAAGTTGGTGAGCTGGAAGGCGAAGCCGAGCTGCCGGGCCGGCTCGCGGGCGGCGACCGGGTCGGTGCTGCCCAGGATCGGCAGCATCATGGTGCCGATCGCCGCCGCCGAGCCCGCCATGTAGTCGAGCAGGTCGTCGTAACGGGGATAACCGGTGACCGTCAGGTCCATCGCCATGCTGCGCAGGAACGCCGCGAAGTCGGCCCGGTCGAGATCGAAGACGGCGATGGTGTGCAACACCGCCGGCAGCAGCGGGTCGGTCACCGGCTCGCCGGCCAGCCCGGCCAGGAACCGCTCGGACCAGTCGGCGAGCCGGGCGGACCGGACCGGGGCCGAAAGTTCTTCGGTCCGGTCCACAATCTCGTCGGCGTACCGGGTGAAGCCGTAGAGCGCGTGCACGTGACGCCGTTTCCAGGCGGGCAGCAGCCGGGTCGCGAGATAGTAGGTCCGACCATGCCGTCTGTGCAGCTCACGACAGCGTTCGTAGGACTGGCCGAGACTGGTCTCCACCCGACCCTCCAGGGTTAATCGACGCATCAATCAACGCAACTTGTCGGCTCCAGGGTACGCTCGACCGGCTCTCTCGCGCGCGGTTCGCGGATTGCCCAGGTGTCAACAAGGGATCTTTCAGGTGCCAAATCGAGCGGAAAGCCGCCTTCGGCGAGCGTGGACACAGGATGATGGTCGGTTCAGGAGGTGATCGGGTGCGTACCGTGGATGGCCGAACCGACCGGGTGGTGGTGGTCGGCGCCGGCCTGGGTGGCCTCGCCTGCGCCCTGCACCTGGCCGGCGCCGGGCGCCAGGTCACGGTGCTGGAGCGGGAGTCCCTGCCGGGTGGGCGGGCCGGCCGGCTCACCCTCGACGGGTACGAGTTCGACACCGGACCGACCGTGCTCACCATGCCCGACCTGATCGCGGAGGCGCTCGGGGCGGTCGGCGAGGAACTGGACGACTGGCTCGACCTCGTCCCGCTCCACCCCGCGTACCGGGCGCACTACCCGGACGGATCCACCCTGGACGTCGTCACCGACACCGCGCGGATGGCCGGGGAGGTCGCCCGGGTCTGCGGCCCGCGCGAGGCCGACGGCTACCTGCGGTTCGTCGACTACGCCCGCCGGCTCTGGCAGCTCGAACGCGCCGACTTCATCGACCGCAACCTGGACCGCCCGAGCGACCTGCTCACGGCCAACCTGGTCCGGCTGGTCGCCGCCGGTGCCTTCCGGCGGCTGCAGACCAAGGTCGACCAGTTCTTCGCCGACCCCCGTACCCGCCGGATCTTCTCCTTCCAGGCCATGTACGCCGGCCTCGCCCCGCACGACGCGCTCGCCATCTACACGGTGATCTCCTACCTCGACTCGGTCGCCGGGGTCTACTTCCCGCGCGGCGGCATCCACGCGGTCTCCCGGGCACTGGCCGGTGCCGCCGAGAAGCACGGGGTACGGATCCGGTACGGCAGCACGGTCAGCCGGGTCGAGACCGCCGGCGGCCGGGCCACCGGAGTACGCACCGCCGACGGCTCCTTCGTCCCCGCCGACGTGGTGGTGCTGAACCCGGACCTTCCGGTGGCGTACCGTGACCTGCTCCCCGACGGGGCTCCGCCGCGCCGGCTGCGCTACTCCCCGTCCTGCGTCGTACTGCACGTCGGTGCCCGGCAGGGCTACCGGGACATCGCCCACCACAACATCCACTTCGGCCGGGCCTGGCGGCGCACCTTCGACGAGGTGATTCGGCGCGGCGAGCTGATGTCCGACCCGTCGCTGCTGGTCACCAACCCGAGCCGGACTGATCCGTCGGTGGCGCCGGCCGGCCGGCACGGCTACTACGTGCTCGCCCCGGTGCCGAACCTCGACCGTGGCGCCGGCCTGGACTGGCGCGGCGACCTGCCCCGGCGATACGCGGACGACCTGCTGGCCACCCTGGAACGCCGGGGTTACGTCGGGCTGGCCGACAGCGTCGAGGTACTCCGGGTGGTCACCCCGGCCGACTGGGCCGACGCGGGGATGGCCGCCGGTACGCCGTTCGCGGCCGCGCACAACCTGTGGCAGACCGGTCCGTTCCGCCCCGGCAACCTGCACCGCGGCCTGTCCAACGTCGTGTTCGTGGGTTCCGGCACGCAACCCGGGGTGGGCGTGCCTATGGTGATGATCTCCGGGAAGCTCGCCGCCGCCCGGGTGACTGGAGGTGGCCGATGACAGCCGACCGCGACACGCCGGACCGTCCGACCGACCGGGAGCGGCACCTGGTGGAGCTGGTCGACGATGCCGGCGTCCCGCTCGGTGCCCGTACCGTCGACGAGGCGCACCGGCCGCCCGGCCAGCTGCACCGGGCCTTCTCGGTCCTGCTGGTCGACCCGGCCGGGCGGATCCTGCTGCAGCGGCGGGCCGCCGCCAAGACCAGGTTTCCGCTGCGCTGGGCCAACACCTGCTGCGGGCATCCCGAGCCCGGCCAGTCGCCCGCCAGCGCCGCCGGTCGGCGGCTGCACGAGGAACTCGGCATCGAGGCGGTACCGCTGACCGAGGTCGGGGTCTATCTCTACCGGGCCGAGGACCCCGGCACCGGCCGGGTGGAGTACGAGTACGACCACGTGCTCCGGGGCGACTTCGACGCTGGCCAGGCAGTGCTGCCGGACCCGGACGAGGTGGCCGACCTGCGGTGGGTGCACCCCGACGAGCTGCGGGCCGGGCTCGACGCCGACCCGGAGGCGTACGCGCCGTGGCTGGGTGGGGTGCTCAGTCGGCTGACCGGACCGGCACGGTCGGCGCCCGCCGGTGCGCCTGCGGCGTCGGCACCGCACACGCCGGCAGCGCCGTCCGGATCACGGCGCCGGTCGGGCAACGGCGGCCGGTGGGGGCAGTCCCCGGCCGCTACCGGCCAGGAGGGCAAGCCGGCGGATCAGGAGGAGAACCCGGCGGAGCGGTCGGGTGGTCGGTGACGGGCTGAGCGCCGGGGCCGCCGCGCGGCGGCTCGGCATCGCCGTCACGACCCTGCGGAGCTGGCACCAGCGGTACGGGCTCGGTCCGAGCCGGCACGTGCCGGGTCGGCACCGGCGGTACAGCGTCGAGGACCTCGACCGGCTGGACGTGATGCGCCGGCTGACCGCCGAGGGAATCGCCCCGGCCGAGGCGGCACACTGGGCACGCCGGGGCACCGTACCCGGACAGGGGCCGGACCGGGACGGAGCGGTGGCGGCGCGGGCCGGCGGCGGCACGGTGATCGCGGTCGGCCGGGCCGGGGCGGAGGCCCGGGGCCTGGCCCGGGCGGCGATGCGGCTCGATCCGCTGGCCATGCGCGCCGGCATCGGGGCGGCGATCGACGCCCACGGGGTGGTCGCCACCTGGGAGCGGATGCTCCGGCCGGTACTGGTCGGCATCGGCGAGCGGCACGCCGCCAGCGCGGCGTTCATCGAGGTGGAGCATCTGCTGTCCCGGTGCGTGTCGGAGGCGCTGGCGGCGGTGCCCCGACCGCCGGTCGGCGGTTCGCCACCCCGGATCCTGCTCGCATGTGCCGACGAGGAGCAGCACAGCCTGCCGCTGGAGGCGCTCGCCGCCGCGCTCGCCGAGGTCGGCGTGCACTGCCGGCTGTTCGGCGCCCGGGTGCCGGTCAGGGCCCTGGTCGACGCGGTGGCCCGGACCGCCCCGCGGGCGGTGGTGATCTGGTCGCACCAGCCGGCGACCGGCGACCCGGCCCAGCTGGCCGCGGTACGGGGCGTCCAGTGGCCGCCGCCGCTGCTGGTCGCCGCGGGTCCGGGCTGGCCGGACCGGCTGCCGTCCGGGGTACGCACCCCGGCGACGCTGGCCGAGGCGCTGACCACGCTGCGGGACGTACCCGGATCTTCCGGGCGCTGACCCGACTACCGAGCATTCGAGACATCGCTTCCGAACCGACTGGGCTAACGTGGGGCAGCCGTAACCCGAAACCCCCTCGGGAGCCGCCTGATGACCCGACGTACGGCGCTCGCCGCCGGCCTCGTCCTGTTGGTGCTGCTCTCCGCCGCGTGCGCGAACGAGAAGCCCCAGTCGGCCAGGTCACCGCTACCCTATCCGCCGATTCCCGTGGTGACCGAGACAGCCGCACCCACCCCGACGCCGAGCCCGACGCCGACGCCGAAGGCCAAGCCGAGCCGGAAGCCGGCTCCCCGGGGCACCGTCGGCCCGCTGAACACCCAGCGGCTGACCGGGACCCGCGCGGTGGCGCTGACCTTCGACGACGGCCCGCATCCACAGTGGACGCCGAAGCTGCTCGACCAGCTCCGCGAGGCCGAGGTCCGGGCCACCTTCTGCGTGGTGGGGGTGAAGGTCCGCAAGTATCCGTCGCTGGTACGCCGGATCGTCCGCGAGGGCCACACGCTCTGCAATCACAGTTGGTCGCACGATCTCAAGCTCGGTACCCGGAAGGCGGCCCAGATCCGGGCCGACCTGAGCCGGACCGACCAGGCGATCCAGCAGGCGGTACCCGGCGCCAGCGTGCGCTACTACCGGCAGCCCGGCGGTAAGTGGACCCCGGCGGTCGTCGCGGTCGCCAAGTCTCTCGGCATGAAGCCGCTGCACTGGGACGTCGACCCGGCCGACTGGGACGACACCAGCACCCCGGAGATCAGCCGGCGGGTCGCCAAGCAGGCCCGACCCGGTTCGATCGTGCTGCTGCACGACGGTGGCGGTGACCGAAGTCGCACCCTCGGGGCCTGCCCGACGGTGATCAGCTCGCTGAAGCGGAAGTACGGAATAACCAGGCTCCGGTAAGATGGTTTAGGGTAGTTTGTCCGCTCGGCGATACCGGTTTGGTCGGGCGGCTGGCCATCACGTATGCTTTCGGAGCCTCCGGCGGGGCCGGATGGGAGCACAGCCGCTGAAGTTGTCATGTGCAATGATGGCGGGGCCGCCCTCATCGTCTAGCGGCCCAGGACGCCGCCCTTTCAAGGCGGTAGCACGGGTTCGAATCCCGTTGGGGGCACGACCCGGTCTGGCGACCGGGCAGCAGCAAGAGCAAGGTCCTGTGGAGCAGTTGGAGTGCTCGCCGCCCTGTCAAGGCGGAGGTCGCGGGTTCAAGTCCCGTCAGGACCGCCAGCGCCGCTCGCCGCGCGTCTGCAACGCGCGGCGTTCTGCGTTTCGGAGCAGGTTACCCAGGTCGGCAGCGCTGCCGCCGTCCGGGTAACATGAGCCGAGCAACCCGGGCCAGGTAGCTCAGTTGGTACGAGCGTCCGACTGAAAATCGGAAGGTCGGCGGTTCGACCCCGCCCCTGGCCACATAGCCTTTCGCCGGGCTACAGCAGTCCCCACCAGCGGAAACGCCGGTGGGGATCTTGCTTTCTGCGCGCTTGCCGGATGGGCGAGCGTTTTTCTCGACATCTCGCACACTCCCCTACTGTCGGTCGACCTCTTGCGGACATGCGGACCGCTAAGTCCGTGAGGTAGCTGAGTCGACACCGAACTGGGATAGGCAGGGCTCCAAGCCGCTGATCGTCACCTTGGGGCGTTCCCTCGACTCCCAGTCCTGCCGGGTGAGGCGAAGACGCTCGGACACGACGGCCTGGCCGTGCAGGACGTCGCGGGTGATGCCGTCGGGCTGATAGCCCAGCTTGCGGGAGATCGCCAGCGGGGCAGGATGGTTCACGAACGAAGCCGTCCTCGCTTGTTCGGCACCCAGACCGGCGAAGGCCAGGTGAAGCACGGCAGAGCGCATCTCGGTTCCGATGCCCTGCCCATGATGCTTCAGGCCCAGCCAGGATCCAGTCGCTACCTCGCGCAACGTTGGGAAGTTGTCAGCCCAAAGGTCCTGTACGCCGACGGGCTGGCCCTCCATGAATCGGTCCACGGCCTCAGGAAGGGGCTGGTGCCCGGCTCGTGAATTCCCTGCGCGGCCACGTCAGCCAACTCGGCCAGCTCGTCCTCGTTCGGAAGGCCAGGGTTCGGGGCGGAGCCCCGAGATCCTCACCTGACACCCCGGTCGGCCGCCGGGGTGACGTCGCGTCGGAGCCGGGTGAGGTCGTTGGCGAGTACCGCGAAGAGGGCGAGCAGCGCGGCTAGGCCGGTACTGGCCAGGACGGCGAAGCCGCGCTCGGCCCCGTCCGGCGCCAGCACCACTCCGAGCACCGCCGCGACGGCCGCGACCAGCACCATCCCGATCCGGCTGGCCCGGGCCAGCAGTACCGCCCGGGCCAGCCGGAAGGGGTCGGCGGGGCCGGCGCCGAGGCCAGGGCGGACGTACCAGGCAGCGGCGGCGAGGGTGCCCGCGCCCAGCACGCCGGCCAGGCCGACAACCGCCCAGGGCAGCCCGATCCGGTCGGCACCGGACCGGCCCGCAGCCAGGCCCGCACGGGCGACCAGGGCCGACACCAGCACCACCAACAGGTACGACAACACGATCACCAGCAGTCGGCGCCGGAGTCGACGCCCGTCGAGGTACGCGGCGAGATCGTCGGGCACGGTGGATCTCCTTCCCGCCCCCTCTCGCCCCGACCCAGGCCGGTCGACCCGCTCGGAGAGCATCTCGGTCGATGCTAGCCGCCGACTCCGGTCTGACCGTCCACTGATGATCTACCGCTCGGCGCAGGGATCGACCGTCCGCCGATGCAGAAGATGCACAGCTCACCAGCAGCCGGTATGGTCCCGGCGTATGGGACAGGAGACTACGAACGCCTCCGACATCCAGCAGGACACCGGCGCCTACTCCGTGCGCAGCAGTTTCCGTGTCCCGGGCCCGGCGGACCGGGCCTTCGCTGTTTTCACGGAGGGGCTCGGCGACTGGTGGGTCAAGGAATACACCTGGTCCGGCCCGCAGAAGCTCGCCAAGCTCGGCATCGAGCCTGGTAGCGGCGGGATGCTCTACGAGATCGGCCCGCACGGGTTCCGTGCCGACTGGGGCCGGGTACTGGACTGGCAGCCGCCCCGGCGCCTGGTCTTCAACTGGCAGATCGGCCCGGACCGGGCCCCGGTGCCGGACCCGGACCGGGCGAGTGCGGTGGAGGTGCGGTTCGCGCCGCAGGCCGACGGGTCCACGCTGGTAGAGGTGGAGCACCGGGACTTCGACCGGCACGGCGAGGCCGCCGAGGGCTACCGCGACGCCCTCACCGCCGGCTGGCACGAACTGCTCTCCCGCTACGCGACCGCCGTCGAGAACGCCAACCGCCGGGGCTGAGCTCCGGGCAGCCCGACCGGCCGGCATCCGGTCGGTCAGGCGGGGTCGGCCGGCATCCGGTCGGTCACGCCGGGGACAGCGGGGTGGACCGGCCGGGGCGCAGTTCGGTGCCGCCGAGATCCGCTCGCCGGCCCGCCGCCGCGCCCTGCTCCAGGCCCCCGCCGAGCAGCCGGCGGGGTGCGGCCGTACGCAGTCGTGGGTAGGCCTCGGCGAGGCGCCGGTCGACCCGGTCCGACCGGTCCGCGAGGACCAGGGCCATCGAGGGGGCACCGGGCGGAGCCGTCGCGGACGCCGCCGCCTCGGCCCGGCGCAGTCGCCCGGCGACCGCCGCGGCGAATCCGGCCAGCCAGGACCGGCGGAACGCGGCCGGATGGTCGCCCGCAGGCACCGGCGCGACCGAGATGCCGTGCGCGGCCTGGACCAGCAGCGAGGTGAAGAGCACCTCCACCCGTTCCAGGTCGCTGGCGAAGCCGAACAGGTGCATGACGAAGCCGCTTCCGCCGCGTCGGCGTACCGACCGGCACCGCAACGCGTCGGCGACCCCGGCCAGCAGGCCCGCCTTGTCCAGGGCGTACGGGGCGGGGATGTCGACGATCCGGTCACCGACCGGATCGGTGCCCGGGTCGCGGGCGGCGAGGAGGGCGCGGTCGACCCCGTACCGCGCGATCAGCTCGGTCGCCTTGGCGGTGAACGCCTCGGCCTCGGCCGGCGTACAGGCCGGATCCTCCGCCTTGGCCAGCAGTTTGCGGACCTTGCTGAGCATCGCGTCGGACATGCACCAGAGCTATCACACCGCCCCGGCGGGTGCCCCCGGGACAGCCGGCACGAGGAACATGCAAAGATGGACGTCGATGACAGAGTTATCCGGCGCGGTGCCGCAGCGTCGCGATGGCGGAGCCGGCGAGGGTGAGCAGGCATTCCGGCAACTGCCCGTCGGCGAGTGCGGCACCGAAGAGCGCCGCACCCGTGTCACCGTCGGCGTTCGCGTACGCGCTGACGAACCGGGCGACCCAGCGCGCGTCGTAACCCGCCTCTTCGATCCCGGGAAAGTCGAGGGTCCAGGTGCCCAGGGGCACACCGTCGCCGACCATCGTGGCGGCGAGGCACCAGGCCACCTCGTACGCCCCGGCGACGCCGGACCGGTCGACCACCGCGTCGAACGTGCCGACCACGCCGTCGCTGTCCCCGGCCAGCGCGGAATTCAACACCGCGGTGGCGTCATCCAGCGTCTCCTGCGGAACGTCCGTCACGTGCGGAAGGGTATGCCGCCAGGTCAAGCAGCGTCCGACAAACGGCATGAACGCCACCTATCCAGGATGATAGAGCCCTTCGGCCGGCAGTTCCCGGTCGACCGCGGACGCGCGCCGGAAGCAGGCGCGCTAATCTGCGCAACGGATCTCCGGGGAGGAAGGACGACCCCATGCTCGTATTCCGCGGCACCCGCCGCGCCGCTCTGTCCGCCGCGGCCTGTGCGGCGCTGCTGTTGGCTGGCGGCTGCGGTTCGGATGGCGACGGCGAGTCCGGGCGGGCCGAGCCGACCCGGCCCAGCCAGGTACGCCTGTACGGCACGGACGGCAACATGCAGAACTCCTTCAAAGCGGAGTTCGACCAGCAGACCGGCCTACTCAAGGGCATGAAGGGAACCACGCCACTCACCCCGCTCTCCGAGGATTTCAAGAACCGGCTGCTCAAGAATGATCCCAAGCTCTCCGACTTCCTCTACGCCGCCGAGTCGTACGACGCCGTCGCGATCAGCGCGATCGCGGCGCAGCTCGCCGGCTCGACCGAGCCGGCCCGGATCGCCGAGCAGATCGTCGGGGTCACCACCGGCGGGGAGCGCTGCGACTCGATCGAGGCCTGCCTGGGGCTCGCGCGGGACGGCACCGACGTCGCCTACCGGGGCGTCTCGCTGAGCCGGGGCGGCTTCACCGACATCGGCGAGCCCTCCACCGCCACCTACGCCACCCTGCACTTCGGCAGTGACGACCAGCTGGACAACGGCAAGACCGAGTTCCTGGGCGCCGGTGACGAGTCCAAGGCCAGCGTCAAGAAGCCGCCGGCCGGCAAGAAGCAGACGAAGGCCGTCGAGGAGCGCAGCGGCGCGCCGCTGAAGCTCGGTGGCCTGCTGCCGCGCACCGGTGACCTGGCGCTGGCCTACCCGCCGATGGCGGCGGCCGCGGCGCTGGCGGTCGACGAGATCAACGCCGCCGACGGGGTACTCGGCAAGCCGGTGGTCTGGGTCGACGGTGACGACGGCACCGACCCGAAGGTCGCGAAGGCGACGGTGGCGAAGCACGTCGAGGCCGGGGTGCACGTCATCATCGGGGCGGGTGGCTCGGGCATCTCCCGGGCGGTGCTGCCGGACGTCGTCGCCGCCGGGCTGGTGCTGTTCTCGCCGAGCAACACCGACGCCGGGCTGAGCACCGTGGACGACAAGGGGCTCTACTTCCGTACCGCCCCGTCGGACATCCTGCAGGGCCGGGCGCTCGCCGACGTGATCCTGCGGGACGGACCGAACCGGATCGCCCTGGTCGCCCGGCAGGACTCCTACGGTGAGGGCCTGCAGGGCAACGTGAAGGCCGAGCTGGAGCGGGCCGGGCACGGCTCGGGCCAGGTGCGGCTGTTCAACTACGAGGTGAAGCCCGGGCCGGACGCGCCGCCGGTGGATTTCAGCAAAGGCGCCCAGGAGATCAAACAGTTCGGCGCCGACGCCATCCTGGTGATCGGGTACGGCGAGTCGGCGAGGGTCATCGAGGCGCTCGCCGCCGCCGGGGTGAACATCCAGCCACAGCAGTAGCCGCCGGTGGGCGCGGCGGCGGGGTCGCCGTACCGCGCCGGTACACCGCCACCGGAGTGGCACACTTCCGGGAGTCGCCGGAAGACTCCTCGGCCTAGCGTTACCCCTGTGTCCGGCGGTCCCGCCGGACACAGGGCAGACCGGGAAGGTACGACATGAGCTACGACGGTGACCCCAGCATGCTGGACGACACCCTTCCGGAGCACGAACTGCCCGGCGAGGACGACCAGGGCTTCGGGCCGGCGGTGGACCTCACCTCGGACCCGCTCTCGTCGGACCCACTCGCGCTGGCGGTCGGCGACGAGTCTTCGCCGGTCACGTCCGTCGTGACGCACTACGCGAACGGCGTCACCGCGGTCGCCACCGACCTCGACGGCGACGGCTACGCGGAGCTGCTCGAGTTCGACGTGAACGGCGACCGGGTGGCCGACGTCCGCTACCAGGACACCGACTGGGACGGTCGGCTGGACACCGTCGAGCGGGACTCCGACCTGGACGGCCGGGTCGACCAGGTGCTGGAGGACAACAACGGGGACGGTCGGATCGACTCGGTGGTCACCGACACGAACCGGGACGGCGTGGTCGACCGGGTGGTCGCGGACGCCGACTTCGACGGCCAACCGGACACCTGGATGACCGACAGCGACTTCGACGGGCGGCCGGACGAGATCCGGATCGACTCCGACGAGGACGGCCAGGCCGACCGGCTGATGCTGGACACCGACCACGACGGCATCGTGGACCAGGTCAACTACCAGGACCGGCAGACCAACCCGTACGTCGCGAACTGATCGCGCGGCACGGCGGAGGCGTGCCCTGCCGGCATGGTCCGGGCCCCGCCGGGGTAGTGCGAGGTGACAGAGTGCGGTAGTCGTGTCGGGGAGTTCTCGTGGGTGTCCGGGCGGCACGCGGATCGAGGGTTCCGGCGTGGCCAGAACTTCAAGCTGACGGAAGGGCAACAGATGAGCGAGTCGCAGGAGACCGTCGACACCCGCGGTGACGAACGGATCGAACTGCTCCGGGCGGACGCCAACCAGGACGGCAAGACCGACGTCTGGGTGGTGGACACCGACGGCGACGGCAAGGCCGACCTCTTCCAGTTCGACACCGACGGCGACGGCAAGGTGGACATCACCATGGTGGACACCGACGAGGACGGAAAGCCGGACGAGGTGGTGGACGGGGACGGTGGCCTTCCCCCGCCCGCCTGAACGGCGGCGCCGGGGCGCCGAGCGCACCGAGGCCGTGGCGGCGGCTCGCCGGGTACGACGGATCCGGAGAGCCGTCGCCACGGTTGTGCGTACCGTCCGGACAAGTAGCGGGGCACAACGACTCGATCTCAGTTCCGTCATGATCGGATCACAAAGTCGCCTGTCGGCCAAATCACCGCCTTCATAGCCAACCTTTCACTCGTCCTCGGGCGCTTCGCTGCCATGAGGGGCGACGAGTCACGCCGCCCGCCTCGCCCATGGGAGAAGCAGAACGATGAGGCTGGTGTTTCGGCGTGCCAGGACGGCGAAGAGTCTGCTCCTCGCGGCGACCGGAGCGACCCTGATCGCCACCGCCATGCTCACCGCCCTCGCCGGCTACAGCCGGGAGGTGATCGACTCCGGTACCGAGCGCGCGGTCGCGTCGGCCACCCCGGAGGAGCGGTCGATCCTGGTACGTGGCACCGCCGGCAGCAGCCCGGCGAGCCTCGCCGAACGGGACGAGGCGGTACGGGCCCGGTTCGCCGACGGTGTCGCCGGAGTACCGGCCGAGATCGCCGGAGCGGGTTACGCCGCCGGGCGGCAGTTCGCCGGCCCTACCGGCAACGCCGTGCCGGACGCCAAGGGCCTGGTCTTCGCCCGGGTCGTCTTCCTCGACGACCTCCCCGGGCACGCCCGGCTGACCGAGGGCGCCTGGCCCAGCCCCGGCCGGCAACCGGTACAGACCGCGCTCGCCGAGCCGGTCGCGAAGATCCTCGGAGCCCGGGTCGGCGACCGGATCCCGATCACCGACCGGGTCACCGACCGGGTCACCGAGGTGACCGTCACCGGCGTCTGGCAGCCGCACGACGTCCGGGACCCGTACTGGCGGCTCGTGCCCGAGGTCACGGACGGGGTCGCGGCGGGGTCCGCCACCTACGGGCCGCTGGTCGTCGACCGGGCCGACTTCCTCGACCACTTCATCGCCAACGCCTCCGCCGGCTGGCTGGTCGAGCCCGACCTGGCCGGGGCCACCACGCACTCGCTGGGCCGGCTCGGCGAGGCCGCCGTGCAGACCGCCGCCAACCTGCCCGCGGAAACCGGGCTCGGCAGTTCGGGACTGGTCACCACGCAGCTCGACCAGCTCGCGCAGCGGCTGGAGCGGGCCGGACTGGTCGGCCGGTCGGCCCTGGTCACCCCGATGCTGCTGGTGGTGGTCCTCGGCGGGTACGCGCTGCTGCTGGTCGCACTCCTCCTCACCGAGCAGCGCCGGGGCGAGGCGGCACTGCTCCGGGCCCGGGGTGCCGGGCGGGGGCAGTTGGCCGGACTCGCCGCCCGGGAGGCGTTACTGGTCGTCCTGCCGGCCGCGGTGATCTCGCCGGTACTCGCCACCGAGCTGGTCCGGCTGGCCGACCGTACCCCGATGCTGGCCGCCGCCGCGCTGCGGCTGAGTCCCCGGCTCGACACCCGGGCCTGGCTGATCGCCGGGCTGGCCGCGCTCGGCTGCGCGCTGGCGATGCTCGGCCCGGCGCTGCGCCGCGCCGGCAGCTACGTCGGCGAGATGGCCAGCCGCTCCCGGCCGAGCCGGCGGACGATCGCGCAGCGGGCCGGGCTGGACGTCGCGCTGATCGCCCTGGCGGTGCTCGGCTGGCTGCAACTGCGGCAGTACTCCTCGCCGCTGGCCGGCGCCCGCCCGGACGGCACCCTCGGAATCGACCCGCTGCTGGCCGCGACCCCCACGATCGGGGTGCTGGCCGGCGCGGTACTCGCGCTGCGCGGCCTGCCACCGATGGCCAACCTCGCGCAGCGATGGGTCGACCGCGGGTCCTGGACCGGCACCATGCTCGGGATGTGGCAGGCCGGTCGGCGGCCGCACGCCGGCCCGGTGCTGCTGCTCGCCCTGGCGGTGGCGGTCGGCACCCTCGCCTGGTGCCTGGCCGCCACCTCGGAACGGTCCCTGACCGACCAGGCCGACCACCTGGTCGGCGCCGACCTGCGGCTCGTCGAGTCCAGCGGGGTCGCGCCACCGGCCCGTGCCGGGCAGCTCGCCGAGCTGCCCGGCACCGAACAGATCCTGCCGGCCTGGCGGGACAACCCCCGGCTCGGCGGCGACGCCGTACCGGCCGGGATGGTCGCGCTGGACGTCGCCAGCGCCGAACGGGTCGTCCGGGTCCGGGACGACCAGGTGGACGGCGACACCGCCGGACTCTTCGCCCGGATGGCCGACGCCCGGGTGACCGCCCCGGTCGTGCCGCTTCCGCCGGGCACCACCGCGCTGACCGGCCGGATCACCACCACCGGCACCGGCGGTTCGGCCCGCGTCCCGGTCCGCACCTCGGCGATCCTCACCGAGCCGCACGGCGGGCACCTGCGGATCCCGCTCGGCGCGAGTTACGACGACACCCCGCTGCGGTTCAGCGTGCCTCTGCCGGCGGGCGGCGACACGCCGCCGAAACTGGCCGGCTTCGTCGTGGACACCCTCGGACCTCCCGGGTACCTCGTCGACTGGCAACTCACCGACCTGCGTGCCGTCCCGGCCGGCGGAGCCGGGACCGGCGTACCGCTCACCGACGGCCGACAGTGGCAGGCGGTACACCGCTCCGGCAGTACCGGACCCGCGACGGCGGGACCAGCCGGGCTGACCGCCCAGTACCAGGCCTCCCGGTTCGGCGGCTGGGCGGGACTCAACTCGCTGGTCTCCTTCGCCGTGACCGTCGCGCCCGACCCGGGGCAGGTGCCCGTGGTGGCCACCCCGGAGGCGTTGGCGGCGCTGCGACTCGGGGTCGGCGAGCAGACGGCGCTGGTGCTGAACGGCGGAACCGTCGACGTCCGGATCACCGGTACGGTGACCGCGCTGCCCGGCGTACCGGAGTCGGCGGCGCTCCTGGTCGACCTGCCGTCGCTGAGTACCGCGCTCTACCACCGGCTGGGTGTGCTCTCGGCGACCGAGGAGTGGTGGCTGGCCACCCGCCCCGACCAGCACGCCGAGGCGGCTCGGACGGCGGCCGGACTCGGCGGGCTGCAGGTCGCCGACCGGGTGGAGGTGGCCAGCCGCTCGGCCGACGACCCGTACGGTGTCGGCGCCCGGGCCGCCCTGTTCGCCGCCGCGCTCGGCGCCATCCTGCTCGCGGCGGTCGGCATCACCGTGGACGTCCGGGCCACCGCCCGGCGCCGGGTCACCGAGCTGGCCGTGCTGCACACCCTGGGCGCCGGTCCCCGGCTGCTGGCCCGGTCGCTCCTGGTCGAGCAGGCGTTCCTCTCCGGCATCGGCGTGCTGGTCGGGCTCGGGGTGGGCATCGCCGTGGCGGCCACCATGGCCCCGCTGGTCATCCTCACCCCATCGGCGCAACGGCCGGTGCCGGCACCGCTGCTGGACGTCGCCTGGCTGCCGGTCGCCGGGACCGCCGCCCTGCTGCTGCTGCTCGCGCTCGGGCTGAGTGGGCTGACCGCCGCCACCATGCGGCAACGGCTGGCCGCGGCCCAACTGCGGATCGGGGAGGACCGGTGAACGCTCCGGATCGGGGAGGATCGGTGAACGCTCCGGATCATGGAGGACCGGTGAACGCGGGACCGGTGCAGGGACAGCACGCCGTGCGGGGTGGAGGAGCGGTGACGAGGCGGGTCGGGCCCCGACTGCCGGGGCCGTTGCGCCGGGCCCGGATCTTCGCCGGTTATCTGGGGCTGCTCGGCGTACTCGGGCTGGTGGCGGCGCTGCTGGTGACCGGTGCACCCCGGCTGGCGAACGAGTTCGCCGACGACGGGATGCGGCACGACGTACGCGAGCTGCCGTACCAGGTCCGGGACCTGACGTTCACGGCCTCGATGCGCGCCGTCCAGGGTCCGGACGCCGCCGTGGCGGCCGGGTGGCTCGACCGGCTCCGGGAGCAGCTACCCGGGCCGCTGCCGGGACTGGTCGGCCAGCAGTGGTTCGCCGGCCGGATCGGCCCGAAGGACCTGGCCGTGGCCGGTGACGCGCCGTCGCTGCGCGGAAGCTGCCGGCCGGAACTGCAACTGCGCGGCCAGGCAGGCATCGAACGGGAGCTCCGGGTCGTGCAGGGGCGCTGGCCGGCGTCCGGAGGCGGCGTCGAGGCGGCACTGTCCCGGGAGGCCGCCGGCATCCTCGGACTGGGGGTCGGCACCACCGTCGTGCTCGGCGACGCGGGTGTCGGCAAGGGCTCCGTCCGGGTCCGGATCGTCGGCCTGTACGACCCGATCGATCCGACCGCGCCGACCTGGGACGCGATCCGGATCGCCGAGGTGGCCTGCCCGAACCCGACCGAGGGCACCACGCACCGGGCGGCGCTGCTGACCGACCTGGCCGGGGTCACCACCGCCGCAGGGGTGTTGGGGATCGGATTCGAGTGGCGCTACCGGGTCGACGAGGAGCGGATGACCACCGCCGACATCCCGCAGGTGCTGACCGCGGTCGCGGCGACCCGGCGGACACCGCCGGGCGACCGCCTGGCGAGGTCGACCGGCCTGGACAGCGGCCTGGTACTGACAACCGGCCTGGACGGCGGCCTGACCAGGTTCGACGGTCAACTCCGCGCGGTGCAGGCGCTGCTCGCCGTGGTGCAGGCCGGCATCCTGGCCACCCTGCTCGGGCTGGTCGCCCTGGCCGCCGGCCTGGCGGTGCAGCGTCGCCGGGAGGAGTTCACCCTGCTCCGGGCCAGAGGAGCGACGGCCCTGGAGATCGGTGCCCGTACGCTGCGGGAGACCGTCGCGGTGCTGCCCGTCGCGGTACTCGCCGGCTGGCTGCTCGGCCGGCTCGCGCCGGGTCGCCCGGCCGGGGCCGAACCGCTCGGGGTCGCGCTGATCGCCGTCGGCACCACCCTGGCCATTCCCCTGCTGGCGGCGCTCGGCCAGCGCCGGGCGAGCTTCGTGGGCCGGCGACGGGACCTGGTGCGCCACCGCCCGTCGGTCCGCCGGCTGACCGCCGAACTCTTCGTCCTGCTGCTCGCGGTGCTCGGCGTGGTACTGCTGCAACGGCGCGGGCTGAGCCAGGAAAGGGTCGACCCGTACCTGGTGTCGGTGCCGGTACTGCTGGCCGTGGCCGCCGCCCTGCTGGCGCTGCGCCTGGTGCCGTGGCCGCTGCGCCAGGTGGGCCGGATCGCCGCCCGGGCCCGTACGGTGGTGCCGTTCGTCGGCCTGGCCCGGGCCGGAAGGGGTGCGCCGGTGACCGTCGGGCCGCTGGCGGTGCTCGTCGTCGCGATCGCCACCGGGGTCTTCACCAGCGTCGTGACGAGCACGGTCGCGCAGGCCCGGGACCGGGTGACCGACCAGGAGGTCGGCGCCGACGCCCGGATACTCGGCTCCTACTCCGACCAGGCCACCGCCGAGCGGCTCGACGCGCTGTCCGGAGTGGACGCGGTCAGCCCGGTGGCCGTCGAGGTGGGCCAGCCGCTGCGCTCACCCACCCCGGACCGGCTCGGCGGGCGTGACCTCGGCCAGACCCAGGTACTGGTGGTGGACGGTCCGTCGCTGGCCCGGGTACTGGCGGCCAGCGGTGTCGACGTCACCGTGCCGGCCGGGCTGGCCGCACCGGGGCGGATCGACGGCCCGGTGCCGGCGCTGGTCTCGCCGGAGGTGGCCGAGGCGGTCGGCGCCGGTGCGGTCACCGAGGTGCAGGGCCGGCGGTACGAGTTCCGGGTCGACCAGGTGGCGTCCGGCTTCCCGGGGCTGGCGGCCGAGGTCCGCCGGTTCGTCGTACTTCCCTGGCAGGCGATGCCGGTGCCGGAGTTCCAGCCGATCCGGCCCAACCAGTTCCTGGTGGCCGGGGACGACTTCGCCAGCGCCGAACTGATCGCGACGGTCGACGCCGCCCAGCGGGAGTACCTGGCGAAGGTGCTGGGCCAGCCGGTCGAGCAGGTACGACCGCAGACGTCGGTCAGCATCACCACCTGGCAGCAGCACCGGCAGGCGCTGGAGCGCAGCGGCGTGAACCGGCTGCTCAGCTTCACCTTCGGCACCGGGGTGGCCGGGGCGACCGCGTTGGCACTGCTGGCGGTCGGTTTCGCCGTACTCGCCGAGGCGCCCGGCCGGGGCCGGATGCTGTCCCGGCTGCGCACGATGGGGCTCTCCGGGCGGCAGGGCCGAGGGCTGCTCGTATACGAACTGGTGCCGCTGGTCGGCGTCGGGGTGCTGGCCGGGGGACTGGTCGGGGTGGCCCTGCCCCGGCTGCTCGGGCCGGCGCTGGGGCTGTCCGGGTTCACCGGCGGCCTGCCGGCTCGGATCCACCTGGATCCGCTGCTGATGGTCGGCGTACTGCTGCTGGTGGCGGTAGCGCTGGTCGTCGCCCTCGGCCTCGAAAATCTGATCAACCGGCGGATGCGCCTCGGCGAGGTGCTCCGGCTCGGAGAGGAGAACTGATGGCTCGGAGAGGGGACGAAAACTGATGGCGAGTCCGACGACTACCGCCGCGGTGCCCGATCTCGCCGTACTCCAGCGCAGGGCCGCGGAGCGGGCGGCGGCCCGGGCCGGCGGCGAGGACCGGCTGCGTGGGCACATCGTCTGCGACGGATTGGTCCGGATCTTCAAGACCGAGGGCGTGGAGGTGGTCGCGCTACAGGGGTTGGACCTGGTGGTCGACCGGGGTGAGTTGCTCGCCATCGTCGGCGCCTCCGGCTCGGGCAAGTCGACGGTGCTGAACATCCTCTCCGGACTGGACGTGCCGACCGCCGGGATCGCCCGGGTGGCCGACTTCGACCTGCTGGCGATGTCGCCGAAGCGCCGGCTGCGGTACCGCAGGCACACCGTCGGCTTCGTCTGGCAGCAGACCGCCCGCAACCTGCTGCCGTACCTGACCGCCCGGGAGAACGTGGAGCTGCCGATGCGGCTGGCCCGGGGCCTGCGCGGCCGGGCGGCCCGCAGGCGGGCGACCGAGCTGCTGGAGATGGTCGGGGTCGGCTACTGCGCCGACCGCCGCCCGGACCAGATGAGCGGCGGCGAGCAGCAGCGCTGTGCGGTGGCGGTCGCGGTGGCCAACGATCCGGAGGTGCTCTTCGCCGACGAGCCGACCGGCGAGCTGGACGAGGCGACCGCGGCCGAGGTCTTCGGCGCGCTGCGCACCATCAACGCCGAGCTGGGCGTCACCATCGTGGTGGTGACGCACGACCACGCGGTCTCGTCCCAGGTCCGCCGGACGGTCGCGATCCGCGACGGGCGGACCGCCTCCGAGGTACGCCGCTCCACGCGGCTGCGCGCGGACGGCGTCGAGGAGCTGGTCACCGAGGAGTACGCGCTGCTGGACCGGTCTGGCCGGATGCAGTTGCCGGCGGGCTTCGTCGACGCGTTGAGCCTGCGCGACCGGGTCCGGCTCAACCTGGAGCCGGATCACGTGCAGGTCCGGCCCGGCAACGACGGGGAGCGGCCATGACCGGCGGGGCGGGGCGACCGGAGACGGGCGGGTACGGCGAGAGAGGGCCGCTGATGGGCGAGGAACTGGTCCGGGTCGAGGGGGTCGGGCGGGACTACGCCGCCGGCGACCGGGTGGTGCACGCGGTCCGGGAGGTCTCGTTCACCGCCGCCCGGGGCGAGCTGGTGGCGATCCGGGGCCGGTCCGGTGCGGGCAAGACCACCCTGCTGAACCTGATCGGCGGTCTGGACCGGCCGAGCTACGGACGAATCCACGTCGCCGGGCACGAGATCACCGCTGCCGGCGGTGACGAGCTGCTGGAGCTGCGCCGCTCCACCATCGGCTTCGTCTTCCAGTCGTTCGGGCTGATCCCGATCCTCTCGGCGGCGGAGAACGTCGGGGTGCCGCTGCGGCTGGTGAAGCGGCGCCGGGTCGAGCGGGAGGAGCGGGTGACGATGCTGCTCGAACTTGTCGGGTTGGGTGCTCAGGCGGCGCAGCGCCCGTACGAGCTCTCCGGCGGCCAGCAGCAGCGGGTGGCGGTGGCCCGGGCGCTGGCGAACGATCCGGCGCTGCTGATCGCCGACGAGCCGACCGGGCAGCTCGACTCGGAGACCGGGCGTTCGATCATGGATCTGCTCCGCGCGCTGGTACACGCCCGGGGGATGACCGCGCTGGTGGCCACACACGACCCGACCCTGATCGACCTGGCGGACCGGGTCCTGACGCTGCGCGACGGCCGGCTGGTGGACGGGGCGGCTCTGGAAGACGTGGCACTGGCCGGGAGTTGACTCTCCGGACACGATTCAGGGACGGGGATTCGTACGCCCGTACGAGCCCTCGCCCCTGATCCGAGGTGCGGTTTCGAGTCTCAGTCGCCCTGCCGCTGCTGGGGGATCTGGCCCTGCAGCAGGGCACGAACCTCCGACTCGCGGTAACGGCGGTGCCCGCCCAGCGTTCTGATCGCGCTGAGCTTCCCCGCCTTGGCCCACCGGGTCACGGTCTTCGGGTCGACACGGAACATCGACGCGACCTCTGCCGGCGTGAGTAGCGGCTCAGGTTCATGCGTACGCGATGCCATCGGTCACTCCTCCACAGGTGCCTATAGACATCGGCCGGGGTCCCGCCGGCCGACGCGTCTCCCATGGTCCGGCTAGTCCCCGATGTCCGACATGGGCCGAACGGCCGAAGGTCCCTGGATGGACGGATGAACAATGACCGATATATGGTCCTTTTTTATGCCAGAAAAAGACTTAACCGGACGGCCGATTGCCCCTGGTGACGTCGATGTTACGAGGGGCATTCACCTGTGCGCGCTCCCATTCAGCCCTGACCCGCATCATTCGCTAATTGCAACGCTCCAGTAACTGGACTGCCCGCCAGCGTGCCACGAGCTTCTCGTACGCCTCGGTGGCCGCCTCCGCGTCCCCCTTCGACAGCCCGGCCAATCCGGCCGCGACCAGCTCCGGCGAGTCGTCTGCGGCCAGCGCCTCGTCCGGAAGCAGGTCGACCAGCCCACCGTAGTCCAGCTCCACGACCGACCGGGGATGGAACTCCTCCAGCCACCGGGCCCCCTCCTCGACGGCCTCGGTGATCGGCGCGTCCCCGACCGACTTGCGCAGCACCGACAGGCCCCGCGAGGCCCGCCGCCGGGCCTTGGAGATCTCGGTGCGGTAGCGCAGCACCCGCCGATCCGGCCGGGTGGTCAGCTCGCGCTCCTCCGGGTCGACGAAGACGAACCAGCGCAGCGGCACCCCCCAGGTGGCGATCTGCTCGTGCAGCCTCGGCACGCCGTGCTCCAGCACCCGGGCCCCGCTGCGCCAGTCCTCCACCACGGCCTTCGCCTGGCCGGCGAGCACCGGCGGGACGAACGCGTCGGCCAGCACCGGAGGTACGCCGTCCCGGGCGCTGAGCGCCGCCTCGGCCACCCGTACGCGCAGGTTCCAGGGGCAGACCAGCAGCGTGTCGTCGGCCTCCAGGACGTACGCCTCCTCGGGCAGGTCGGGCAGCCGGGTCCAGCCGGCACCGAGCGCCTCGATCACCGCCGTCCGCTGCCGTACCGGTCCCTCCAGCGGGGCCACCGCCCTGCCCTCCTTGACGTAGCGACGCCAGAAGATCTGCCGGTCCCGGTCGAAGGCGGTCAACGGCTCGTACACCCGCAGGTAGGAAGCGAAGAGCGACGGCACGGCGCGATCCTCCCACGAAACGGGAGCCGACTGTCCCCGGCGTCTCCAATCAATGTCGCGCGCGCCGGCCACGATCCACACCCGGGCCGATCACGATTAGGCTCGGAGCAGGCCGGCAACATCCCCCGCCGGCACATCGGGAACCCCCCTTCCCGCCGCATCCCACGAGGATGCCCATCGGAGATCAGGAGCGCGACATGGACGTATTCGCCAGTACCGACGGGCCGGATTCCGACGGCCACGAGCAGGTCGTGTTCTGCCAGGACAAGCAGACCGGGCTCAGGGCGATCATCGCCATCTACTCCACCGCACTCGGACCGGCGCTCGGCGGCACCCGGTTCTACCCGTACGCGACCGAGGCCGAGGCGCTGCACGACGTACTCGACCTGTCCCGGGGCATGGCGTACAAGAACGCACTCGCCGGGCTGGACCTCGGCGGCGGCAAGGCGGTCATCTGGGGCGACCCGGAGCGGATCAAGACCGAGCCGCTGCTGCGGGCGTACGGGCGCTTCGTCGAGTCGCTGGGCGGTCGCTACTACACCGCCTGCGACGTCGGCACCTACGTCACCGACATGGACGTGGTGGCCCGGGAGACCCGCTTCGTGACCGGCCGCAGCGTCGAGCACGGCGGCGCCGGGGACTCGTCGGTGCTGACCGCCTGGGGCGTCTTCCAGGGAATGCGGGCCGCTGCCGAGCACACCTGGGGGTCACCGACCCTGGCCGGGCGCCGGGTCGGGATCTCCGGGCTGGGCAAGGTCGGCAAGCACCTGACCGGCCACCTGGTCGACGACGGCGCCGCGGTGGTGGCGACGGACGTCAACCCCAGGGCGCTCTCCTGGGTCCGGCAGACCCACCCGCAGGTCGAGGTGGTCGCCGACACCCAGGCCCTGATCACCTCCGACATCGACGTGTACGCCCCCTGCGCCCTCGGTGGCGCTCTGGACGACACCACCGTGCCGGCGCTGCGCGCCTCGGTGGTGGTCGGCGCGGCCAACAACCAACTCGCGCACTCGGGCATCGAGAAACTGCTCGCCGACCGGGGCGTGCTGTACGCCCCCGACTACGTGGTGAACGCGGGCGGCGTGATCCAGGTCGCCGACGAGATCGAGGGCTTCAACTTCGAGCGCGCGAAGCTGCGGGCCACCCGGATCTACGACACCACCCGGGAGATCCTGCGGCTGGCCGACGCCGAGGGCGTGCCACCGGCGGTCGCCGCCGACCGGCTCGCCGAGCGCCGGATGGCCGACGTGGGTCGGCTGCGCACGATCCACCTGGGCTGAGCGTCGGCTCCGACGGCTTCGGGGCCGGAGTCGATGGGTACCGGCTTCGTGCCCCGGGCCGGACGGACGTCCAGTCGATTGCCGGGTAATCAGGTAGAAAGTACGTTGTACTGGACTGATGGGTCTGGAGACGACAAACGCGTCATGACTGGGCCGGGTCGGCGCTCCTTACTGAGTAGGATGGGACCGCCCGTCGATGTCGGTGCGACGCGCGGGCATGGGCGGTGGTAACCCGAGGTGCCGAACCGGGGCATCCCCATGTACCGTAAGAGCCACGAGAGATGCCTGACGTCATCGGGGCCCGCCTTCGGGCTGCCCCGAATTCTGTGCGAGGGGGTCGAGCCATGGGGCGCGGCCGTGCTAAGGCCAAGCAGACTAAGGTCGCCCGGGAGTTGAAGTACCACTCCCCGAACACCGACCTCGCCGCCTTGCAGCGAGAACTCGGCGGCAGCCGCAAGTCGGACCACGACTTCGACGACGACTACAAAGAGTATGTCGACGACGATGACGAGGATCACGACGCGGACGACGACCCGGGTAACTGGGTCTCAGCCCGCTGATCTCTGGTCACATCTGAGCACGCGGTAACACCGCGTGCTCACGCGTGTCCGAGTGCCTGCGGGCCGTACCGCCGGTCGGGGTGCCAATCGGTAAGGACCTGCCGGGCCGGAGTCTGTCTCCAGCCCACCAGCAGGTCCTTACCGCTGGCTGTGGCCCGTCGTCGCTCCGGCGTCGGGTAAGGCCCGCCCGTCCATCAGCGACACGGCGGGACGTCCGAGCACCAGGCGGACGGACGGGACGGCCCGCCCATCAGGTCGGTTTCCGCCCACCCGCCCGCCCGGGCGAGACTCATCGAGGGCGATTGTTCCAGTTGTAGAACGTCGGAATGTTTTCGAAGTGGTTCCAGGCGCAGACCGCGCTCGCCCCGTCCCCGCCGGCCGGCACCTCGGCCCGGAGCCGTCGCGCCTCCGCCGCCTCCCGCAGCAGGGTGGTGAGCCCGGCCCGAGCACCCAGGACCCGGGTGGCCACCGGATCGTGCACTCCGGCCTCGACCGGCTCAGGCGGCGGTTGGCTCGTGGTCTCGGGCATGATCCAACACTCCCTCTAGTAGACGGATCTTGCTGTTGCGGCAGTGGTCGGTCTCCGTACCATCGAAGCGCCCATGCTCGAAGTAGCGGTTGGCGGCGTGTCCGCCCCCGCAGAATCCGAAGTATGGGCAGCGGGCGCGGCAACTCTCCACGCCGGTCAGGAACTCCGTCACCCACGGCGTCTGTGCGGCGCTGCCGAGAATGTCCCCCAACGGGGTCTCCAGGACGTTCCCGCTGGTGAAGTCGCCGTAGTGCGGGTCGGAGAAGCCGGCCAGCTCCGGGGAGAGCAGGACCACCGAGCCGTCGTACCCGATGGTCGGGATGGGGTCGAGCTGGCGGGGCAGGACGTCGTCCTCGGCGCCGTCGAGGACCGCCGCGGCGTACCGAAGCGACCACTCGATCTCCCGGAGGTGGATCCGGGGATCCCGGCGCCAGGCGGTGACGAGCTCGGCCCAGAAGCCGCCGACCAGCTCCGCCGGATGGGCGTTGCGCCGGGTGTTGACCCCCTCCGTCTCCTCGATGTTGATTCCGAGCACGTCGCAGCCGAGCCCGAGGAAGTAGTCGTACAGCTCGGTGGCGAGACCGGGCTCCGGCCGGCTCACCACGCAGAGCGCCGAGTACCCGATCCCGTGCCGGCGTAGCGCCTCGACGCCGGCCATGATCCGGTCGTACGACGGCTGGCCGCCCCGGCCGACCCGCTCCCGGTTGCGGTCCCGGGGTCCGTCGACGCTGACGCTGACCCGGATCCGGTGTGCGGCGAAGAACTCGCACCAGGCGTCGTCGATCAACGTCGCGTTGGTTTGCACGTGGTGCTCGACCGCGGGGTCGAAGGGCGCCAGCAGCGCCGCGAGGTGCTCCCGTCCGGCGGCGAGTGGCTCGCCCCCGTGCCAGACCACCGAGAACCGCCCGTGTCGCGCCCAGCCGTTGACCGGGCCGGCTACCGCGGCCGCCACCGGTACCGTCATCCGACGGTCCGTCGCCCGCAGCGGAAGGTAGCAGTACGCGCAGTCGAGGTTGCACAGCGTGGTCGGCTGCATAACCACGTAGCTGGGGACCGCGGCGATCCCCCGCATGCCGGAAAACTCCTGTCCACGGACAGCCATGGCCCTCCTCCCCCGCCTGTGAGGTGCCCCTCAGGCTAGGTGGCGGTAGCCACCCCGGTGAAGTCCTGACCAGGTATGCCGAGAATCACGGGCAATATCGCGGATACGGGTTTTGACGCCTTTTCGTACTCGGCCCAGCGTCGCATGCCCGGCTTGCCGGGCCGCGTCCGGGTCAGCCCCGGGTGTGCTGGCCGATCATGTGCACCTCGCCGGTGCCCTCGATGATCTCACCCGCCTGCCAGGCCTCGACACCCCGGCCGGTCAGGCAGGCCAGCGCCCGGTCGGCGTCCTCGGCCGACACGATGGCGAACATGCCCACGCCCATGTTGAAGGTGGACTCCATGTCCTGGTCCTCGATCCGGCCCTTGGCCTGCACCAGGTCGAAGATCGGCTGCGGTCGCCAGGTGGCCCGGTTGACCACCGCGTCGACGTGGTCGGGGAGCACCCGGACCAGGTTGCCGGGAATTCCGCCGCCGGTGACGTGCGCCAGGGCGCGAACCTCGGCCTCGGTGATCAGCTTCAGGCAGTCCTGCGCGTAGATCTTGGTCGGGGTCAGCAGCTCCTCACCCAGGGTCCGCTGCCTGCCGAAGTCCTCGATCACGGTGTCCAGCCGCATCCGGCCGGCGCCGAGCAGTACGTGCCGGACCAGGGAGTAGCCGTTGGAGTGCAGGCCGGAGGAGCCCATCGCGATCACGACGTCGCCGACCTCGACCCGCTCCGGGCGGAGAATCTCGCTCTCCTCCACCACACCCACGCCGGTGGCCGAGACGTCGTACTCGTCCGGGCGGAGCACGCCGGGGTGCTCGGCGGTCTCGCCGCCGAGCAGCGCGCAGCCGGCGTACCGGCAGCCGTCGGCGATGCCGGCGCCGATCTCGGCGACCTTGTCCGGGACGACCTCGCCGCAGGCGATGTAGTCGAGCAGGAAGAGCGGCTCGGCGCCGCAGGCGACCAGGTCGTCCACGACCATCGCCACCAGGTCGATGCCGACGGTGTCGTGGATGTCCATCTGCTGCGCGATGACCAGCTTGGTGCCCACCCCGTCGGTCGACGAGGCGAGGATCGGGTTGCGGTACTTCTGGGTGTCCAGCCGGAACAGGCCGGCAAAGCCGCCGAGGTCGCCCATCACCTCGGGGCGCCGGGTGCCCTGTACCTTCGGCCGGAGCAGTTCGACCGCGCGCTCGCCGGCGTGGATCGAGACGCCGGCGTCCGCGTACGACACGGTGCGCTTGCGGCCGGACCGGCCCATCCCCGCCGTCCAGGGCTGATGGGTGCCGCTCGGGCCGCTTCCTGCACCACTGCGCTCGGTCACGTGCGTCACGGTTCTCCCCTTAGTGGTTCTCGCGGCTGGCCGCGTCGGTAGCGGTCGAGGATCGCTCGACTCCGTGCTGCCCGACCGGATGTAGCCACCCGGTCGGGCCGGTCCTGCCGCCGGGCGCCGTGCCCATCAGCCGTGCCCGGCGTGGTGCCTACGCGTGCGACGACACCTCGCCGCCGCTGGAATTGCTGACGAACGGTTGACCGCCCGGACCGCGGGTGGCCCCGGTCGAGACCACCTCCTCCGCCCCGGCGCCGGCGACCCGGCGGTCAACCCCTTCGAGTAGGTGCTTGCCAATCAGGTTCCCTGCCGGCAGCTCGATCGGGTACTCCCCGTCGAAACAGGCTCGGCAGAGCCGGGTCTTCGGCTGCTCGGTGGCGGCGATGAGTCCGGCGAGGGAGACGTAGCCGAGGCTGTCGGCCCCGATCGACCGCCGGATGCCCTCGTTGTCCAGCCCGTTGGCGAGCAGCTCCGCCCGGGTGGCGAAGTCGATTCCGTAGAAACAGGGCCAGCTGACCGGCGGTGAGGAGATCCTGACGTGCACCTCCAGGGCGCCGGCCTCGCGCAGCATCCGGACGATCGCCCGCTGGGTGTTGCCGCGCACGATCGAGTCGTCCACCACGATCACCCGCTTGCCCCGGACGTTCTCCCGCAGCGGGTTGAGCTTGAGTCGGATGCCGAGCTGGCGGAGCGTCTGCGACGGCTGGATGAAGGTGCGCCCGACGTACGGGTTCTTCATCAGGCCGGCGCCGTACGTGATGCCGGACTCCTCGGCGTAGCCGATCGCGGCCGGGGTGCCGGATTCCGGAACCGGGATCACCAGGTCGGCCTCGACCGGGTGCTCCCGGGCGAGCCTCCGGCCGATGCCGACCCGGGCCGCGTGGATGTTGCGCCCGGCGATCGTGGTGTCCGGCCGGGCGATGTAGACGTACTCGAAGAGGCAGCCCTTCGGCTCCGGCGCCGCGAACCGGGCGGACCGCAGGCCGTGCTCGTCGATGGCGATCAGCTCGCCGGGCTCGATCTCGCGGACCACGCTCGCCCCGACGATGTCCAGTGCGGCGGTCTCGCTCGCCACCACCCAGCCACGCTCCAGCCGGCCGAGCACCAGTGGACGGACCCCGTAGGCGTCGCGGGCGGCGTAGAGGGTGGTCTCGTCCATGAAGACGAGGCTGAACGCGCCGCGCAGTGTCGGCAGCACCTCCAGCGCGGCCGCCTCGACGGACAGGTCGGGGCGGCTGGCCAGCAGCGTCGTCACCAGGGCGGTGTCGGAGGTCGACCCGTCGGAGTCCATGCCGCGCTCGACGGCGTCCCGGGCCAGCTCGGCGGTGTTCACCAGGTTGCCGTTGTGTGCCAGCGCGATCGTGGTGCCCGCAGTGTTGGCCCGGATGGTCGGTTGGGCGTTCTCCCAGGTCGAGCCGCCGGTTGTGGAATATCGGGTGTGTCCGATCGCCAGGTGGCCGCGCAGGCTCGCCAACGTCGGCTCGTCGAAGACCTGGGCGACCAGGCCGAGATCCTTGTAGACCACCACGCCCGACCCGTCGCTCACCGCGATGCCGGCAGCCTCCTGACCACGGTGCTGCAGTGCGTAGAGACCGAAGTAGGTGAGCTTTGCCACCTCTTCGCCCGGGGCCCAGACTCCGAAAACGCCGCACGCGTCCTGCGGACCGGGTCGTTGGGGGTCGAGGTCATGGCTCAACCGGCCGTCGCCTCGGGGCACCTGCCGCTCCCTCTTGCTGATCTGCTCGGACTCGCCTGTCGCCCGGGTGATTTCGGGTTCCGTCGACTCAGACAGTGTACGCGAACCGGAGCCGATACAGAGAGCCACGTTATGGCCCCCATAAGTGACGGATGGTGATGGAAAAGTTCAGCTAAATCGGGAGATAAAGGGAGATATCAGAACGATTGCCGCTGGTGTGCACCAGCCCTTCGGCAACCGCCTCCGACCAGGACATCCGCCCGGTCGCCAGCCGGACCCAGGTCGCCGGCGCCATCTCCACCACGTTCGGCGGTGTACCACGGGTGTGTCGCGGGCCGGCACAACACTGCACCGCACCATAAGGTGGTACCCGGACCTCCACCGCCCGGCCGGGGGCAGCACGAGCCAGGTCACCCAGCAGGGCCCGAACGGCGTCCCGTAGGGTCGCCCGGTCAGGCGTACGGCCGGCGTCGAGATCGGCCAGCGCTGCAGCGACCGGTGCGGACTTATTGTGCGGAGAGGACACGTCGGGACGATACGACCTGGCTTCGTGGCATTTTTCGCCGCCCCTGGGTCGCGCTCATCCGGTCAGACAAGGCATAGTTGCCGACGGTGTAGTCGTATGGGTTGATCCCCGGCCGACGAGGGGTCGGCGGTGGAGCCCCGGAAGGCGGTGGACGTGACAGCACACCGACGAGCCTGGATCTACCGGGCCGGTGTGGTCGTGGCGCTGGCAGCCAGCGCTGTATTCGCTCTCCCCACCACACCAGCCTTGGCTGACGACCCAACCGTCACCATCACCGGGGTGAACGCCAGCCTCAACGCCGGGCAGACGACCCAGCTCACCTTCAGCATCAAGAACAACAACGGCGGTGTGCTGGGCGGCGACACCGCGTTCAACATCAACGTCCGGGGCTTCAACGAGGTGCGGTGCCAGGGTGAGCGGTGCGACTTCACCGACACCATCGACCTCGGCGCGACCAAGCCGTACACCGTCACGCTCCGTGCTGGGAACGTCCCGGCCGGGCAGAGCCGGTCCGGCAGCATCCAGATTACTGCCGAGGTCGGCGGCGACCGCGACACGGCTTCGCGGAACATCACCGTGCGCGGGCCCGAGCCGCCGCCGGAGGTGCAGACGGTCGCCGAGGTGTCGGGACGGGTCACCGACGAGAACACCGGCGACGGGATACCCGGCGTCAGCATGCGGCTCACCGACGGGCAGGGGCGTACCCACAGCGCCAGCACGAACAACAGCGGCAGCTACCGGTTCACCGGTTCGCAGGAGCGGCCGATCGCGCCGGGGCGGCTACAGATCCGGGCCACCAAGGACGGCATCACCGACACCAGGAACGTGAACGGTTCGGCCGGTGCCCGTCTGAACAACCAGGGCATCCAACTCGCCCTCGCCGCCCCGCCGACCGCGACCGCGGAGGCCACGGTGGAGCCGACCGAGGAGGCCGTCGAGGGGGAACCCACCGAGGAGGCCGGTGTCGAGGAGAGCCAGGATGCGGGCGCGCAGGACCAGAGCGCCAACGAATCCGGCGGCGGGCTCGGCTCGTGGGTGCTGATCCTGGCCGGCGGTCTGCTGGTCGCGCTCGGTGTCGGCGCCATCGTGCTGCTGCTGATGCGTCGTAAGGAAGACGACGAGGACGACGAGGACGGTCCCGGTGGACCGGGTGGACCGGGGCCGCGCTCCGGCATGGGCGCCGGTCGGGGTCGCTACCCGGACGACGACGCCACCCGGGTCACCACCCGGCCCGGCGTCGGAGCCGACCCGACGATGGTCAACCGGGGCGGCAACCTGGCCGACGCACCGACCATGATGCACAGTGCGCCACTGGTCGACGACGAGTTCCCCGACCCGTACGGTGCGCCGCTGCCCGGGCCGCAGACGCCGGGTTACGGCGGCGGGCAGCCGGGCTGGGGCGGCAACGCCAACGGCTACGGTGACCGCCCCGGCTCGGGTGCCGGTGCGTACGGCAACGCACCTGGCTCGGGCGCCGGCTACGGCGCACCCGCCTCCGGCGCCGGCTACGGCAACGCGCCCGGCTCGGGCGCGGGCTACGGTGCGCCCGTCTCCGGCGGCGGATACCCCGTGAACGGGGCTGGCGGTTACGACGAGGGATACGACGAGCCGACGGGGCGCTACACCGGCGCCCGGGACGCTGCCGACGAGTACGGCCCGGCGGCCGACCCGTACGACACCAACGCCTACCGCCCGTCCTCCGGCGCCGGCCAGGGTGGCTACGAGCCCACCCAGCAGTACGGTCGGGGCGACGACTACGACGCCGCGGGTTACGGCGCGGCCCGGGGCGGCTACGGTGACGAGCCGCGTACCGGTGCCGGATACGACCGCGTCGACGACGGGTACGACCAGCCGGGTTACGACAACCGGGCCGGCTACGACCCGCAGGGTTACGACGCCGACCGGAGCGGCTACGACCAGCCGACCACCGGCGGCGGCTACGACCATCCCCGTAGCGGCTACGACGACCAGAGCGGCTACGACGACCGCGGTGCTGGCTACGGCCAGCAGGGCGGCGGCTACTACGACGACGCGCCGCGGGCCGGGCACAGCCGGTCCGGTGCGCCGCCACAGCCGAGCCGCTCCGAGCGCCGGTCGCTCGACTGGTTGGACGACTGACGGCGGCCTGCAGGACGTAACGCCGGGGCCCGGTTCGCGACGGCGAGCCGGGCCCCGGCCGTTTCCCGCACACGATCTGGTTTCCCGCACCACGGCCCGCCCCGGCACCACGCACTGCTTTCCCGTTTCCGGGACCGGGGGCCCCGTTCCTCAACCGTGGGACGGCCCGCGAGGACCCGTTCAGGCTGGCGAGTAGACCCCGTTGGATCAGGCCGGCGAGTAGACCCCGTTGCGGAGTACCGGCACCACATCCGAGACACCGATCTGGGCCGCGATCTCGACGTCCCGATCGAACCCCCGGGTGACGAGTTCCCGCCCCGAGACGCTGCCCCGGACCGCCGCAGGTACGTCGGGGAGGCTGTTCAGCGCGGCCAGGGCCAGCGCCGCCTCGACGGAGAGCCCACCGGAAACCGTGGAGAGGGCGTCCAGCACGGCCGCCGCACCGAGCTGGTCCTCGACCGCGGGCCGGAGACTGTCGTCCGGCCAGCGTTCCCCGGCCGCCACGACACCGATCGGTGCCGTGGTCGAGCCGTACCCATGGGCGAGGAGCCAGCGCCCGACGGCGCTGGCGTTACGCAGGCAGGCTGCGACCACAGGCAGTCCGGTGGCGCTGGCGGCGGCGCTGATCGCCGAGCCGTTCGGGGACGGGAGCACCAGGTCCGGCACGACCGGAGCGGCGTGCAGGGCCGCCGGGGAGAGCGACCAGGGATGGTCCGGCGTCACCGCACGGCGGCCGACCGCGGCCACCGCGCCGACCCGGGTGGCGTACTCCGCCGCCTGGGCGCCCCACGGAAACGGGTGCACCCGCATCCCCCGCGCGACCGCCACCTCGACCGACGTGGTGAAGGAGAGCACGTCCACGACCACCAGCACCGCGCAGACCCGGCTCAGCTCGGTCGCGCCGGCCGACCCCCAGTCCAGTCTGGCGCCGGTGCCGGGTTGGGCGTGGACCGATTCCGTCGAGCCGTCCGATGGTCGGGTCAGTTCCGTCACACTGCGGTTCCTTCGCCACGGGAGAGCCCGACCGCCATGCGGCCGGGTCAGTCCGTCGGGCGCTCTCCGGCATCACTCGGGGCCGCGCCCTCCGCCTGTGCGGCGGGATCGGCCCCAGCGGCGGGCCCGGCGACGGCGTCGCCGGCCACGGTGCCGTTCGCGGCGGCGTCGCCAGGCACGGCATCGTCCGTCGCGCCGGCGTCGCCAGGTACGGCATCGCCCGTCGCACCGGCGTCGCCAGGAGCGACATCGCCCGTCGCAGCTACAGCATCACCAGAAACCGCATCGCCGGTCGCAGCGGAATCGTCGGCCGGAGTCGCCTCGGCCACCGTGGGCTCGGGCACCGTGGGCTCGGACACCGTGGGCTCGGGCAGGCTCGGCTCGGCCACCGTGGGCTCGGGCAGGGTGCTGGGCTCGGCCCGGTCGGTGTCGATGACCTGCGCGGTGCCACCGGGACCGGCCGCATCCCGATCCGGGCCGGCCGGCTCGACCTCCGGCGTGCCGGTCCCGGTCGCGATGGATTCGGCCAGCGTCGCCGCGCCCTCGCCGAACAGGCTCGGCAGGGTGGCGCTGTACGCCGCACGCAGTTCCGGCAGGCCGATCGTGAACTGGTCCCTGATCTCCAGCTCGTGCCCGGCGGTGTCGGTGACCCCGATCAGCGTCCACGGCACGCCCCGCTCGACGCAGAGGGCGGTGAACGCCTTCTCGTGCCCGCGCGGCACCGCCACCATCGCCCGGCCGGCCGACTCGCTGAACAGGAAGACGAACGGCATCGAGCCGGTGGTGAAGCCCTCCGGCAGGGCGACCCGGGCGCCGACGTCGTGCCGGAGGCATGACTCGACAAGCGCCTGGCCGAGACCGCCGTCGGAGAGGTCGTGGGCGGAGCGCAGATGACCGACCCGCGCCGCCTCGGCGATCAGCTCGGCGAGGGCGCGCTCGGCCGCCAGGTCGACCTTCGGCGGTACCCCGCCGAGATGCTCGTGGGTGACCCAGGCCCACTCGGAGCCGGAGAGCTCCACCCGGGTCTCGCCGAGCACGAAGATCAGGTCGTGGTCCGCCCCGGTGGTCCGGGCGAAGCCCATCGGCACCCGCTGCGCGACGTCGTCCAGCACGCCGAGCACCCCGACGACCGGGGTGGGGTGGATCGCCGCCGCACCCGTCTGGTTGTAGAAGCTGACGTTGCCACCGGTGACCGGAATGCCCAGCTCCGCACAGCCGTCGGCGAGCCCGCGTACGGCCTCGGCGAACTGCCACATCACGCCCGGGTCCTCCGGCGAGCCGAAGTTCAGGCAGTCGGTCACCGCGACCGGCTTGGCACCGGTCACCGCCACGTTCCGGTACGCCTCGGCGAGCGCCAGCTTCGCCCCGTGGTAGGGGTCGAGCCGGGCGTACCGGCCGTTGCCGTCGACCGAGATCGCCACGCCCAGCCCGGACCGCTCGTCGATCCGGATGACCCCGGCGTCCTCCGGCTGCGCCAGCACGGTGTTGCCGAGCACGTACCGGTCGTACTGCTCGGTGACCCAGGTCTTGTCGCAGAGGTTCGGCGAGGCGATCATCCGGAGCAGGGTCTCCCGGAGCGCGTCGGCGGTGGCCGGCCTGGGCAGCGTCTCGGCCCGGTCCGCCTGGAGCAGGATCAGGTCGGCCGGCTCGCGCATCGGGCGGGCGTAGACCGGCCCGTCGTCCACCAGCGAACCCGGCGGTACGTCGACGACGGTCTGCCCCTGCCAGGTAACCAGTAGCCGGCCCGGCCCGGAACCCGCCTGGGCGCCGGTCACCTCACCGATCGCGCTGGCCGGTACGCCCCACTTCTCGGCGATCTGGAGCACCGCGTTCAGCTTCTCCGGGGCGACGATCAGCAGCATCCGCTCCTGTGACTCGCTGGCCAGGATCTCGTGCGGCTGCATGGACGCCTCGCGCAGCGGTACCCGCTCCAGCCAGACCCGCATGCCGGTGCCGGCCGCGGCGGCGGTCTCGGTGAGCGCGCAGGTCAGCCCGGCGCCGCCGAGGTCCTGGATGCCGACGACGAGCCCGGCGTCGTACAGCTCCAGGCACGCCTCGATCAGCAGCTTCTCCATGAACGGGTCGCCGACCTGCACCGACGGGCGGCGCTGCGCGCTGCCCTCGTCGAAGGTGGCGCTGGCCAGCACGGAGACCCCGCCGATGCCGTCCCGCCCGGTCTTGGCGCCGAGCAGCACCACGACGTTGCCGGGGCCGGCGGCGGCCTTGTTCTGCAACCGGTGCACCGGAAGCACCCCGAGGCAGAGGGCGTTGACCAGCGGATTGCCCTGGTAGCAGGCGTCGAAGACGACCTCGCCGCCGATGTTGGGCAGGCCGAGGGAGTTGCCGTAGGTGCCGATTCCGGCGACTACGCCGGGCAGTACCCGGGCGGTGTCCGGGTGGTCGGCGGCGCCGAACCGCAGCGGGTCCATCACCGCGACCGGCCGGGCGCCCATCGCCAGAATGTCCCGGACGATGCCGCCGACGCCGGTCGCGGCGCCCTGGTGCGGCTCGACGAAGCTCGGGTGGTTGTGCGACTCGACCTTGAAGGTGACCGCGAGCTGGTCGGAGATCTGGATCACACCGGCGTTCTCGCCGATGCCGGCGAGCAGCCGGTCGCTCGGCGGGGCCTTCTCGGCGAACTGCCGCAGGTGCACCTTGCTCGACTTGTAGGAGCAGTGCTCGCTCCACATGATCGAGTACATCGCCAGCTCGGACTGGGTGGGGCGACGGCCGAGGATCTGCCGGATCCGGTCGTACTCGTCGTCGCGCAGGCCCAGCTCGGCGTAGGGCTGGAGGTCGTCGGGGGTGGCCGCGGCGTTCGCCACGGTGTCCAGGCCGCCCGGGTAGCCGTTCACCGGCAGTTCCGCGGCGACGTGCGCCGGCACCGGCTGGCCGGGTACGGGTGACTCCGCCGCAGCCGCCCTGCCCAACGCGTCGACGGCCGAGACGGGTACCGGGGAGGAGTCGGATGCCGAGGGGTGGTCGGCGAGGGCGGGCTCTGGCTGGCCCATGACCTCACTCCGTTCGATCATGCGGGTACTCCCGCGAGGTGCTTGAGGATCGACGTGAAGAAGCCGAGCCCGTCGAGGGATGGGCCGGTCAGCGCTTCCACGGCGTGCTCGGGATGCGGCATCAGCCCGACCACGTTGCCGGCCTCGTTGGTGATGCCGGCGATGTCCCGCAGCGAGCCGTTCGGGTTGCCGCCCAGGTAGCGGGCGACGACCCGGCCGTTCGCCTCCAACTCGTCGAGGGTGCGCTCGTCGGCGACGTAGCAGCCCTCGCCGTTCTTCACCGGGATCAGGATCTCCTGGCCGGGCTGGAACGCGTTGGTCCAGGCGGTACCGGTCGACTCGATCCGCAGCACCTGGTCGCGGTTGCGGAAGTGCAGGTGCTGGTTGCGGGTCAGCGCGCCCGGAAGCAGGTGTGCCTCGCAGAGGATCTGGAACCCGTTGCAGATGCCGAGCACCGGCAGGCCGTCCCGGGCCCCGGCCGCGATGGTCTCCATCACCGGGGCGAACCGGGCGATGGCCCCGCAGCGCAGGTAGTCGCCGTAGGAGAAGCCGCCGGGCAGCACCACGGCGTCGACGCCGTGCAGGTTGGGGTCGTCGTGCCAGAGCGACACCGCCTCGGCGCCGGCGATCCGGGCGGCCCGGGCCGCGTCGCGGTCGTCCAGCGAGCCGGGGAAGGTCACCACGCCGATCCGGGCGGTCATGGATTGCTCTCCTCAGCGTGACCGGCATCGGCCACCCGGACCGAGAAGTCCTCGATCACCGGGTTGGCCAGCAGCTTGTCCGCGATCTCCCGAGCCCGGTCCAGGTCCGGCTGGCCGGTGAACTCGATCTCGATGCGCCGACCGATGCGCACGGAGGACACGTCCGTGACTCCGAGCCTCGGCAGCGCATTCGCGACGGCCTGGCCCTGGGGATCGAGAATCTCCGGCTTGAGCATGACGTCGACGACGACGCGAGGCACTGGGCACTCCTGACTGTGTACGCAGTTGGGTGCCGGCCCACGAAAGGGGCGAGCGGAGCCAGCGTACCCGGCCGACCAGCGTGTTGACGCACGGGCCGGCGCGTCGATGCCTCGATGGACCCGGTCACCCGCCGACCACCTCCGGCGGACCGGTCACCCGCCGGAGACGGTCGGAAACCGACCGCAGAGGTTCACTCTTGTGAATAGGTGACGAACAGCCTAGCCTGTGGCGTCAAACGTCCGGTTGTCTCCACCGAACGTTGACTGTCCAGATCCGTATGGCGGACATCCTCCCGTCTACGGCGGCTCACCCGACCCGGTGACCCCGGGTAAACCCCCCGGAAGGAGCCCCCCGTGCGTCTTCGCCGAACCATGGTGATGCTCGCCACCACCCTCGCCGGTGCGCTCGTCGCGCCGTCCGTCGCCTCTGCCGCCCCGGTCACCCCGTTCATCATCGGTGGCGGCACCGTCTCCTCGGCCCCGTGGGCCGCGGCCGTGTTCAGCAACGGCTCGTTCACCTGCTCCGGCACCATCATCGCGGCCCGCTGGGTGCTCACCGCCCGGCACTGCGTCAGCGGCACGATGTCGGTGCGGGTCGGCAGCGTCAACCGGTCCTCCGGCGGCGTCACCAGCGGCGTGACCGCCGCCTACGGCCGGTACGACCTCGCGCTGCTCAACCTGTCCACGTCGATCAACACCAGCTACATGCCCCTGTCCAGCGCCTACCCGCCGGTCAACTCCACCAACTCGATCTACGGGTGGGGGATGACCTGCTACAGCGGCTGCTCGGCGTCCAGCACGCTGAAGACCGCCACGGTGCAGGTGACCAGCACCAACGTCACCGACGCGTACGGCGGGCGGGCGATCCGCAGCAGCCGGATCAACGGCAACGCCTGGCGGGGTGACTCGGGCGGCCCGCAGGTCTACAACGGCGCCCAGGTGGGCGTCGCCTCCACCGCCGACGGGCGGAGCATCCAGAACTACGGCAGTGTCGCCTACAACCGTTCCTGGATCACCTCCGTCTCCGGCGTCTAGGCACCACCCATACCCTCCTCAGGGGTAGGGCGCGGACGTTCCAACTGCGTTGGGACGTCCGCGCCGCGCCGTTTCCGGGCTCGCGCGCGGTTTGGCGCGGCGGGGCCGGTGTCGGGGTCCCGCTGCCCTTTCGCGGCAGCCGCGCCGTTTCGCAAACTGAAGCGATGTGAACAGCCTTCGCAAAGCGGCCGGCCCCAGCTCTGCCAGCATCAGGTTGTGCTGGTCGTGACGACGGATCACCTACCGGGGTACGAGATCCGCGCAGTACTCGGCGAGGTCGTATCTTCCCAGGCCCGAACCCGGAACCCGTACCGGGAAGGCGTGAAGAACCTCCGTGGCGGCGCCTACGACCCCAAGGCGCCCGAGAACCTGACCCGCTGGCGTACCGACGCCGTGCAGAAGTTGGGTGAGGAGGCGACCCGGCTCGGCGCGAACGCCGTGATCGGGATGCGGTTCGACCACCGTGAGGTCGGCGAGATGTGGATGGAGCTGTGCGCGTACGGCACGGCGGTGGTCGCGGTCCGCCAGCCACCGGAGAATCCCCCCGCCGACCAGCCGACGGTGGCGGCCGAGACGGCACACCTGGCGGAGCCGCTGGACTCCGGGGCGATCGCCGAGGCGCCCAGCGCCCCGGATCTCGGCAGCGCCGCCGGCACCCCGACCCCCCGCAGCTGACCCGCGGGGAAGGGCCCCTGCTTATCGTTTCCGGTAGATAAAGGGGCCCCTTCCCAACGCCCGACTGCACGGGTCGGGCGAGTCGAAGCAGTGGCGGAGCGGGTGCCGGTCAGAGGATCGGCGCCGGGTCGTACGCGGCGGCCTCGGGGTGTGCCTCCACCACCGCGGCGATCCGGTCGGCCACGGCACGGACCTGCGCGGACGCCGCTCCGGTGAAGCCGGCGCGGTCGGCGACCAGCTCGGCTATCTCGGTGCGGGTCAGCCCGAGCCGGTCGTCGGCGGCGAGCCGGTCGAAGAGGTCGTTCTCGGCGGCGCCCTTCTCCCGCATCGCCAGGGCCACCGCCACCGCGTGTTCCTTGATCACCTCGTGCGCGGTCTCCCGGCCGACCCCGCGCCGCACCGCCGCCACGAGGATCCTGGTGGTGGCCAGGAACGGCAGGTAGCGGTCGAGTTCCCGGGCGATCACCGCCGGGTACGCGCCGAACTCGTCCAGCACGGTCAGGAAGGTCTGGAACAGCCCGTCGGCGGCGAAGAAGGCGTCCGGCAGCGCGACCCGGCGCACCACCGAGCAGGAGACGTCACCCTCGTTCCACTGGTCACCGGCCAACTCGCCGACCATCGACAGGTAACCCCGGATGATCACCGCGAAGCCGTTGACCCGCTCGCTGGACCGGGTGTTCATCTTGTGCGGCATCGCGCTGGAGCCGACCTGGCCGGGGCGGAAGCCCTCGGTGGCCAACTCCTGGCCGACCATCAGCCGGATCGTGGTGGCCAGGCTGCTCGGGGCGGCGGCGGTCTGGGCCAGCGCGGAGATCACGTCGAAGTCCAGTGAGCGCGGATAGACCTGGCCGACGCTGTCCAGTACGCGGCGGAACCCGAGGTGCTCGGCGACCCGGCGTTCCAGCTCGGCCACCTTCGCCGCGTCCCCGTCGAAGAGGTCGAGCTGGTCGGCGGCGGTACCGACCGGCCCCTTCACGCCCCGCAACGGATAGCGCTCGATCAGGTCGGTCAGCCGCTCGTACCCGATCAGCAGCTCCTCGGCGGCGCTGGCGAACCGCTTGCCCAGGGTGGTCGCCTGGGCGGCGACGTTGTGCGAGCGGCCGGTCATCACCAGGTCGCCGTGCTCGACGGCGAGCCGGGCCAGCCGGGCCAGGGCGGCGACCACCCGGTCCCGGACAAGCTCCAGCGAGGCGCGGACCTGGAGCTGCTCGACGTTCTCGGTCAGGTCCCGGGAGGTCATCCCCTTGTGCACCTGCTCGTGCCCGGCCAGCGCGCTGAACTCCTCGATCCGCGCCTTCACGTCGTGCCGGGTCACCCGCTCCCGGGCCGCGATCGAGGCCAGGTCGACCCGGTCCAGCACCCGCTCGTACGCCTCGACCACCCCGTCCGGCACCGGCACGCCGAGATCACGCTGCGCCCGGAGTACGGCCAGCCAGAGTCGGCGCTCCATCCGGATCTTCTCCTCCGGGGACCAGAGGGCGGCCAGCTCGGCCGAGGCGTAGCGGTTGGCGAGCACGTTGGGGATGCTGGTCACCCCGCCATTCTCGACCATCCCGCCCCGCCGGCCCGCCCCGGGCCGGAGCCCTTACCGGGCCGGACCGGGATAATCGCGTTGACCCTCCAGCTGCTGGAATCTCTAGCTTCGCCGGCATGGCAGCGCAGAAGAAGGTATCCCGCCAGCTCACCCTGGAACTCGACGCCGGCAACGCGGCGATGGTCGACATCGGCAAGATGCTCGGCCCGACCGGTGTCAACACCCGGCAGCTGAAGCTCGACTACGACGCCGCCACCGCCGGCCAGCGCGGCGAGATCGTGCCCGTGGTGGTCACGGTCTTCGAGGATCGCTCGTACGCGCTGCGCTACAAGACGCCGCCGACGGCGTACCTGATCCGGAAGGTGCTCGGCCTGAGTGGCGGGTCGGCACGGCCCGGCAGCCAGACGGTGGCCAAGATCTCCCGCCAGCAGCTCCGGGAGATCGCCGAGCGTAAGTTGCCGGACCTCAACACCGACGACGTGGCGGCGGCGATGCGGCAGGTCGCCGGCACCGCCCGCTCGATGGGTGTGCTCGTCGCCGAGGAATGACGATCACGGATCCGGCGACGGGTCCGGGGCGAGGTGTCCGGCGATGGATCCGGGGCGAGTGGCGATGTCGGCTCGGTGCCGGTCGAGCCGTCCCCGGCGGCCGGAGGGCTACTCGCCCCGGTCCGGCTCTCCGGGTGGGCGACCGGTCCGGATGGCCAGCCGATCCAGGTAGCCGATCTGGAGCGCGACGAAGGCCAGCAGGAACACGACGAGTAGCGGAAGCGGGAGTACCAGACTGAGGATCTCCCCGCCGGAGGATCTGAACTGCTGCGTCCACATGTTCGCGAGCAGCGGGGCCGGCGCGTTCTCCACACGGTGCACGACCAGCAGGGGCCAGAGCAGTTGCTGGGCGTGGACCAACCAGGTCAGCAGCACGGCGGCGGCCAGCATCGGCAGTGCCGGCAACAGCAGGGTACGAGCGGGATCACCACCAGAGCGCCACTTCGGCGCTAACCCCCGGAACAGCAGGGTGAAGACGAAGAGCGCTGGCACGCTGAGCCAGACCGGCGGGATCAGGCCGAGGAACGTGTCGATCTGGTCGTTCTCGCTGGCCCTCTTGAAGCCCACGATGGCCAGCGGACCGATGCCGACGAAGAGCCACGGCGCGAACGGCAGCAGCAGTAGTTCGCTCCACCGGCCCAGCGGGCGCAGCGCGCCGATGCCGAAGCCGGCCACCGCGGCCAGGCCGACCGACACCACTGCCGACACGAGCGGCGGCAGCCAGGTATCGACGAGGACCTCGGGCAGGTTGGGACCGCTGGGCGTGTCCGGGCTGCTGAAGGCGTACCGCAGCCAGGGCGCGGAGGCCCAGGCGAAGACGGCGAGCAGGACGACCAGCGCCGCGACGACGATCCCGACGAGCAGGCCGGACGGGCCACCGGCCGCACCGGGTGATGCGGCGGGCCGGTCCCGCCAGCCGTCGAAATCGATCCGGGCGCGGCTGGCCAGCAGTAATCCGGTCGCGACGAGCCCGAGTACGCCGAGTATGACCAGTAGCAGCGTGGCACTGGCGGCCCCGACTCCCAGCCGGAAGGTGACGAAGCTGACCTGTACCAAGCCCAACACCGGCGTCGTGGTGGAGCGGGTCGGTCCACCGCCGGTGAGCAGCGCCGGGGCGGTGTAGATCTGCAGCGCTCCGGCGAGGACGGCCAGGCCGACCACGCCGCCGACCGTGAGCATGGCCTGGTACGGCCAACGCCCTGGTTCCCGCCGACGCAGTGCGCTCAGGTACGCCGTCGCGGCGACCGCGACCACCAACCCGAACGAGGTCGCCGCGACCGCCCAGGCCAGCTCCCACCGTGCGCCGTCGGTGGAGAACTCGGGATCGCGGCGGTGCAGCCGCCAGCCGAGGTACACCGCGACCGGGGCGTAGGCGGCGACAGGCAGGGCGAGTACGGCCCGGGCCAGCAGCCGGGCCAGCCGGCCGGCCCGGTCGGCGACGAAGGACAACAGCGGCGCGAGCACCAACGCGAGGGCGAGAGGCAGCAGGGCGAGGAGCAGGACCAGGCCGAATTGGCTGAGAAAGCCGTCCTCGAAAAGCGTCCGGTAGTTCTCGACCCCGGCCGGTCGCGGCGCCCGGAACAGATCCTCCTCGCGGAAACTGGTCAACACCGTGGAGAAGGTCGGTACGACGTACGACCAGATCAGCGCGATCAGGGCCGGCAGCAGCAGCGCCACGCCGAGCAGCGCCGGACCCGCCGAGCCGGCTCTGGCCTGGCCCGGTGGAGGTTGCCGGGGTGGGTACTGCTGGTGCGGATGCCCGCCGGTGGATGGAAAATGCCCTGTTCCGGTCGGCTGCTCTGGATAACCCACCCCCGTGCGCCCCCTCGCCTCGCCTCGCCGGTTCCGGTTCCGGTTCCGGTGACCGTATCGATCCCCGGTCCGACGCGCGAGGAGGCCCGCGCGAACGCTCAGCGGTTGCCGATTCCGGCAATCCCGGATCAGCCAGCGGGCACTTCCGACCCCACCGGCACCGAGGACCCATCGAACGACGACGATCCGGCGGACGACGGCTCGGGGGCGGCCGGGAACTGGGCGGAGAGCCGGCGTACGCCGGGATCGGCCAGCATGCCGAGCACCGCGACCAGCACGATTCCGGCGGCGACCAGCAGCGTCGGCTTGCTGCCGATCGCCTCCGCCACCGGCCCGATGGCCATCTGGCCGAGCGGGATCGCCAGGAACGAGCCGAGCGCGTCGTACGAGTAGACCCGGGCGAGCCTGTCGGCGGGGATGTTCTGCTGCATCGAGGTCTCCCAGGCGACCGAGAACTGCTCGATCGCCAGCCCGGCCACGAACGCGGCGGCGACCAGCACGGCGACGGAGGGCATCCAGGCCAGCCCGAGCAGCAGCAGTACCCCGGCGAACATGCAGAGCACGCCGAGCAGGAGTAGCCGGCGTACCCGGATGCGCAGCGCGATCATCGCCCCGGCCACCATCCCGGTGGTCTGGGCGGCGAGCACCACGCCCCAGGCGGGTCGGCCGATCGTCTCGTCCGCCACGGCGGGGCCGAGGACGTTGACGGAGCTGGCGTAGGCGAAGTTGATCAGCAGAAAGCCGAGTACCACCACCCAGACCCAGGAGCGGGCGACGAACTCGGTCCAGCCCTCCCGCAGGTCGCGGAGCGGGTTGACCCGCTCGGTGCGGGCGGCGGCGACCGTGTGGACGCGTACCCGGGAGAAGGCCAGCCCGGCCAGCGCGAAGGTCGCGGCGTCCACCAGCAGGCCCCAGCCCGGTCCGACGACGGCCACCAGCACGCCGCCGAGCGACGCACCGCCGATCATGGCCGCGTTGATGCCGAGCCGGTTGAGCGCGTTGGCCGGCTGGAGGAGTTCGGCCGGCACGGTCTGCGGGACCAGCGCGGCGGCGGCCGGCCAGGCGAAGGCGGCCACCACGCCGTTCACGGCGGCGAGCGCGACCAGGCCCGGGATCGTCGCGGTATCGGTCAGCACCAGCGCCGCGACCGCGCCCTGGGTGAGCGCGGCGAGCGCGCAGGAGACCACCATCACCGCTTGCCGGGGCAGCCGGTCGGCCAGCACGCCGCCGAAGAGCAGGAACAACACGTGGGTCAGCGACCGCGCGCCGACCACCAGGCCGAGGTCGCGCACGCTGCCGGTGAGATCGAGTACGGCGAACGCCAGCGCGATCGGCGCGACCGCGTTGCCGAGCATGGTGGCGGCGCGGCCGAGGGCCAGATAGCGGAACGGCCGGTGCCGCAGCGGCGCGAGGACCCTGTCCCGGGTATCCACCACGATCAGTCCTCCATCCGGAACAGCGCGACGGTGGTGCTCACCCGGTTGGTGCCGGGGGTGCGCGGAGGCTTGGCGGCGGCGTGTAGTCGGGCCGATGCCTCGGCGATGGTGGTCCGGATCTCGTTCCAGGTCTCACCGTCGACCCAGAACTCCGCGTCGGTGAGGAAGTTGCCCGGGCCGCGCCGGAGCTGGGTGGCGCGGCGGCGCAGTTCGGCGGCGAGCGCCGCGTAGACGAGTTGGTGGTCGGGCGTGGACTCGGCGTCGACGGTTTCGGCGCTGCCGGCCTCCCGCCCCGGCCTCCAGTCGAAGTCGCGGGCCGCGTCGTAGCGGTAGCGCTTGGCGGCGCCGCCTCGGATGCGCTCCTCGCCAGCCACCTCGATCATCTCGGCGGCGAGCAGGTGCCGGAGGTGGTAGCTGGCGTTGGCGTGGGTGAGGTCCAGCTCGCGGGCGATCTCGGCGGCGGTCAACGCCGCTGCGGTGAGCAGGGAGAGGATACGCAGCCGTACCGGATGGGCCAGCGCCCGGAGCCGGGCGGTCGGATCCGGTGCGCCCTCGGCGCTGGCTGCGCTGTCGCCCGGAGGTCCGTCCGGGCCACTAACTCCCAAAGACATGTTTGGGAGTTTACGAGACACCGTCCCGACCATCAAACATTTGTTTGATGGCCACCGAACCGAACCGGTTATCCCGCCTGCGGAGATCGCCGGCGCGGGGCAGTTCGCCGAGCGGGTCAGCCGTCAGTGATCTTCGGATGCGCCGTCCCGGCATGGACCAGCCACACCGTCCGAGCTGGGTCGTGGACCAGGTACCAGATCCGTCCGGCGCTGGTCACCTCGTACTGCCACTGTTCGAGGCGTTGCCCGTTGTGGCTGCCCCAGGCTAGGGCGTGCTTGAGCCGGTGCTGCCGGGATGTCGACGGATGCGGCCGAGGGACGCGACGAATCGCCTCGAAGGCGGTACGGACGTTGCCCGGCGCCTGGCGACACAGTTCGTCCCAGCCCTTGGCGGCATCGCTGTTGGCGAAACGTACGTCGAACTCGTCCTCGCGCGGCGGCGGTGCCGCCCGATCCCCCCGCTTGGGGCTCATGCCACCGTCCCGGGCGCCGGCACCTCACCATGGTCCCCGTGGTGCGCCTGGGTGAGCGCCGCGGACAACTCGGGATCGGCGTAGACCTCGGCGGTGTGCTGCCATTCGACGAGCATCTGCACGACCGGGGTCATGTTGTTGACGGCGGCAGCGGCCCCGACGGTCTCGACGAACTCGGCGGCCAGTTCGTCGACCGCGTCGGCCGGGAGAAACCGGACCCAGGGAAGCACCGACGGCAGCACCCGGCGGATGAACTCGGCACCGCCGTGCTCCTTCAGCATCCCCGCCAGCAATCGGGCCGCGAGGTCGACAACCTCGCCCTCCTGCTGGGCGCGTCGGGCGGACATCAGAACCAGGTCTTCGGCGTCCCGGCGTCGCAACCGCAGCGCCCGCCCGCCGACGAGCCGGCCGGTGGTCCTGGTGGGTTGCTGGATCAGCTCGGTGAACGGCACCTCGTCCGCTGGAATGGCCACACCTCAAAGGTACCCCAGAGGTAGTCGTGCCGGCAGCGTGAGTGCCGAGTCGGGTATAACGCCGATCCGGTTAACACCCGCCACTCAACAAGGCCGATGACCGCGACCTGGACGCCAGATGCGTTACGGCACCTCGGTAACGCCTCTGGCGTCCAGGTCACCGATCCAGGCGGTCAGTCTTCGGGCGGGATGTCCTGGCGGTACTGGAGTTCGTGCAGGTGACTGCCCTTGATCAGGATCGACACCTCGACCGGACGGCCGGACCCGTCACGGATAACGCGGAACTGACGGAGGACCGGCACGTACGGCGGCAGTGCCAGCGCTTCGACCTCTTCGGTGGTGGGCATCCTCGCCGAGATCCGGTCGTGCAGATTCCGCTGCCGGTGCCCGTTGTCCGCCAGCACCCGAGCGGCGCCACCAGCGATCTTCCGACGCCCGGCCAGCTCCGTGCCCGTGGCGATCGCAGTCGGGTAGTACGACCAGGAAAGCTCCACCGGCTCGTTGCCTTGCAAAAGCAGCCGGTGCCGCATGACGGCCACATCGTCGCCCGAGTCGAGTGCCTGCGCAACCTCGGCGGATGGCACAACCTCGGCAACGTCGATCAGCCGGTACTCGTAGCCAGCCTGGGTGGGCGTGATGTAGGCGGCGGCCGCAACCACGAGCGGCTGCCGATCCCGCACGTACACGCCCCTGCCCGTTTCGCTGTAGACGGAGCCCTCTGCCTTCAATGCTCCGAGAGCGCGCTGAACGGTCGCGGTCGCCGCCTGATATGTCACCACCAGCGTCGGGATGGACGGCAACTGCGTGCCGGGCGGAAACTCACCCGCCATGATCTGGGCACGGATGTCAGCCGCAATCTGCTCGTGACGAGGCCGTCCGTCACCCACGCTGGCCACGACGGCCCTCCGTTCATCTTCGGTCGATCGACAGCTCATAACGTAGCCTGCGGCCCCACGGAACCATCGTCATCACACTTACCTCGACTGGCCGCCCATCACCGGTTTTGGACACCCGGCTCAGTCCCAGCACCCACTCGTGCTCACTCAACCCGAGCGTCGCGCGTTCCGCCTCGCTCGGCTGCCGTGCGTACACGTCCTCGCGCACCTTCGCGGGAAGGTAGCCCAACTGGCCGAGGAGCGTGATCGCACCACCCTTGATCTTCCGAGGCTCGGCAAGCGCGGTTCCCTGGGCGACCCACAACGGGTAGTAGGAATCCGTCAGTTCGACCGGCTGGTCGTCGAACAACATCAAACGACGACGCACGACGGCCCGAGTTCCAAGATCGATCTCCAGGGCCTCCGCCACCTCTAGCCCAGGCACGATCTCACTCACTCCCAGAAGGTGCTGACTGCCGACGCCGCCCTTCGCTATGGCCTCCGCACTCCAGGCGTCCGAGTCCCCGCTCGATCGCGGCGTCAGGTACGGGGTCGAGACGCTGACCCACTCCGAACTTTCCATGATCGACTCCTGTGGTGGATTCCGCCGGGGCGACGAAAGCGGCCGACACCCGTCACAGCCTAGGCCCACCCCCAGCCTTCCCGATCAACAAGAAGAGTGATCCTTGCTACCTTATTCAAAAGGCAGTAAGGTTGCCGAAGTAGGTCGGCTCATGAACTGACCCGACAGCCAGGCCGGGCCTACCGAGTGGGCGTACGGCGCCCCCAACGGTGGGTCACCGCCGTACGGGGCCGTACGGCAATACGGTTCTTCGCGCCGTGAGTTCGGTCCGGCGCGGGTGGGTCGCCGTACGTCCACATCGAGGCGACGAGAGGCGAGCCGATGACCACCTACCTGTCCAGCAGCCTTGCCGAGCGGGACGCGGCCGATGCGCAGGCCGCGTACGACATGCTCGACGCGCACGTACTCGACCGGGAGACCGGGCTCTGCCTGGTCTGTCTGACGTCCGGACCGTGCCGACCCGCCAATGCGGCGGCAAACCGCCTCGTGGAGTTGGGCCGGCAGGTCCTCACCCCCGAACCCGCGAAATACCGATCGGGCGGCTGGCTCGGCTGGCTCGGCACACTCCGGCGATCCCTGCCGCGCACCGCGCCACTGCTGACCGCCGGCTGGCGGCGCCGCCTCGGTGCGACGGCTACCGCTGCGAAGACGTGAATGCCCGGCTGCCCGACATCCGGGTCGGCGACATCCTGGAGGTCGCCGAAGGCTACTACTGCTTCGGCCTCGGCAGACTGCGCCTGGAGGTCATCGAGGTGGGCCGCCGGGAACGGCACACCGACGGACTCTGGCTCCAGCTGCGCGGGATCGAACTACAGCATCCCGGCGGGACGCGACTGCGCCAGCGGCGCGTACTGGTCCGGCTGGACGCCGTGGCGATCCGGCCGGGTCCACTGTCGCGCCGACACCAACCCGAACCACGGGCCGGCCAGCGACACCCAGAGACCTTCGACGGGACGACCGGTCCTCGTCGGGCGCACCTACCGAGACGTCCCGACTGGACCTGCGCCGGCTGCGGCGAGGACTGGCCGTGCCCCCACCAACAGGCACGATTCCTGGTCCGCTACCAGCACAACCGGCTGGCACTGCTCAGCCACCTCGGCCGGTACGCGGCACTCGCGGCCACGAACCTGCCCGACCTGTCGCCTGAGGAGTTGAGTACCCGCTTCCTGGGCTGGCCCGGCGGATCGGCTTGACCTCGGCACCGGGGCCTCGCCAAAACGCTAAAACGCTCAACATTCCAGGATCGCCACCACGCCCGAGCGGTTCGGCCCCTGCCGGGGCCGGCCGCCGACCGGGCACGGGTGAGAGGATGACTCTGCCGAGATGCCGGAGGAGGTGCTGCGCGGTGAACGATGTCCGCTTCGACGTACCGCTGTACACCCAGGCCGAGACCGCGCGCTATGTGGACATGCCTGCCTCCACGCTGCGCACGTGGACACGGGGCTATTCTCGCCGCCCGGGGCAGCGTCGGCGCAGTGCGGAAGTGGCTACCCCCGAGGCGGGTACGGTCGTCAGGGCTCGGCCCGTCGTCACCTACCTCCCCCCACCCCGTCCATCGGATCCGTCGGTTCCCTTCATCGGACTCGCCGAGGCGATGTTCCTGTCCGCGCTGCGCAAAGCGGGAGTTCCACTGCAACAGATCAGACCTGCGCTGAGCCTCGTGCAGGAGCGTCTCGGGGTCGCGCACGCCCTGGCCTCACGACGCCTCTACGCCGCAGGCGCACAGCTGCTGTGGGAGGTGTCCGAGGAAGGGGAACTCGGGTCGGGAGCACGTCGGGCCCTGATCGTCCTCCGTGACGGTCAGTACGTCTTTCGAGAGGTTATCGAGCGGTACCTCAAACGCATCGAGTACGCCGACGACGGATACGCACACAGGGTCAGACTGCCAGCCTACGAGGTGGCGCAGATTGCCGCCGACCCGCAGATCAACTTTGGCCGTCCCTTCTTCGCCGTGACGGGAGCCCCCGTCACGGCCGTGCTGGGGCGAATCCGCGCGGGTGAGTCGTTGGCCGAGGTGGCAGACGACTTCGACCTTCCCGCCGACCAGGTAGCTGAGGTAGCGGATCGAGCGGACCTGCTCGCGGCATGAGCAAACTGCGTCTCTTCCTGGATCGCAGCATCGGCACCAAGAAGATCGCCCGAGCCCTTCGCGAGCTGGGCTTGGACGTCGAGACGATTCAGGACCGGTACGGTGAGGCGGCGAGCACGGTATCCGACGAGCACTGGATCCACGATGCCAGTCGCGACCAGCGAATTCTGGTAGGGGCAGATCAACGAATCAGGTACAACCGTCTCGAACGCCGCGCCTTGTGCCTCTCCTCGGCCCGCTGCTTCACCTTTCCGCGCGGGGACCTGAGCGCCGTGGAGATGATCGATCGCCTCACCCGGCACCTATCCGAGATCGAACGCATCTGGGCTGAGATCGAAGGTCCCTTCGTCTACCACCTGACCGCGGGCGGTGTCGTCAGCATGCGCCTCGACTGCGCGGACTGCCTACCGTAGATCTCCGTCACGATCCCGCTATATCGGCTGTTTGGTTCGCCTCGATGGACGGGACCTTCCGTGCCGGCCCGAACAACCCCGCCAATTCAGCGTTCCAGGATCGCCACCACGCCCTGACCGCCGGCCGCGCAGATCGAGATCAGCCCGCGTCCCGAACCGCGCTCGGCGAGCAGCTTGGCCAGGGTCGCCACGATCCGGCCGCCGGTCGCCGCGAACGGATGGCCGGCGGCCAGCGACGAGCCGTTGACATTCAGCTTCCCGGGGTCGATCGACCCCAGCGGGGCCTCCAGGCCCAGTCCGTCCCGGCAGAACTCCGGCGACTCCCAGGCGGCCAGGGTGGCCAGCACCTGCGAGGCGAACGCCTCGTGGATCTCGAAGTAGTCGAAGTCGGCCAGGGTCAGTCCGGTCCGGGCGAGCAGCCGGGGCACGGCGTACGCGGGGGCCATCAGCAGCCCTTCGTCGCCGTGCACGAAGTCGACGGCGGCGGTCGCCGACGCACCGAGCCAGGCCAGTACCGGCAGGTTGTGCGCCCTGGCCCACTCCTCGGAGGCGAGCAGCACCGTCGACGCCCCATCAGTGAGCGGTGACGAGTTGCCGGCGGTCATGCTGGCGTGCTCGGCGTCCGGCCCCCGGGTGCCGAAGACCGGCCTGAGTTTGCCGAGCTTCTCCACGCTGGTGTCGGGGCGGAGGTTCGCATCCCGGGTCAGCCCGAGGTACGGCGTGACCAGGTCGTCGAAGAACCCCCGGTCGTACGCGGCGGCGAGCCGCTGGTGCGACCGGACCGCGAGTTCGTCCTGGGCCTGCCGGTCGACGTTCCAGCGCCGGGCGGTGATCGCCGCGTGCTCACCCATCGACAGTCCGGTACGCGGCTCGGCGTTGCGCGGAACCTCCGGCCGGAACGGCTGGGCCGGGCGCAGCCGGGCGGCGGCACGCAGCCGCCCGCCGAGCGTCCGGGCGGCGTTGATCTCCAGCAGGGTGCGTCGCAGCTCCTCGTTGACCGCCAGCGGCGCGTCCGAGGTGGTGTCCACGCCACCGGCGATCCCGACCTCGATCTGGCCGAGCGCGATCTTGTTGGCGACCAGGATCGCCGCCTCCAGGCCGGTGCCGCAGGCCTGCTGGATGTCGTACGCGGGGGTGCGCGGGTCGAGCCGGGAGCCGAGTACCACCTCCCGGGTGAGGTTGAAGTCCTTCGAGTGCTTAAGCACCGCACCGGCGGCCACCTCGCCGAGCCGCTCGCCGGCCAGGCCGAACCGGGCGATCAACCCGTCCAGGGCGGCGGCCAACATGTCCTGGTTCGACGCCTTGGCGTACCGCCCGTTGGAGCGGGCGAAGGGGATCCGGTTGCCTCCGAGGACCGCGACGCGACGTACGGCTTCCATGGTGACGCCTCCAGAACGCAGGGTTGTCCCTACCTTACCCGCGAGTAGGCTACGGGCATGAGTGACAGGTACGCGAGCTTCGCCCACACCGGTCCCGGCCGGGCGCTGGTCAAGCGCCTCGGCCTGCCCGATCCGCCCAGGCTGCGCCGTCACCGCCCCGGCGACCCGCTCGTCCACGGCCCGGTCCGCCTGGACGCCGCCCCCGGTGGTCGCCTGGTCGAGCCGCTGGCCACGCTGCTCCGCTCGGCCGGCGTGGAGATCTCCGATCCGTCGGGGGCTCGAACCGCCTCGCCGAACGGCCGGGACGACTCGGCCAACGACCGGGACCACTCGTCGAACGGCCGGAGCACCGGGCCGGCCGACGGGAACGGGGACGGGCGAGTGCCCCGGCAGGCCGCCCTGCTCTACGACGCCACCGGCATCACCGACTCGGCCGGGCTGCGCGCACTCTTCGACTTCTTCCACCCGCTGGCCCGGGCGCTGCACCCGTCCGGCCGGGTGGTCGTCTTCGGCACCCCGCCGGAGTCCTGCGGCACGCCCCGGGAGGCGACCGCGCAACGCGCCCTGGAAGGGCTGACCCGGAGCATCGGCAAGGAGTTCGGCCGGGGTACGACCGCACAGCTCGTCTACGTCGCGCCGGGTGCCGAGCGGGCCGTCGAGTCGACCCTGCGCTTCCTGCTCTCCGGCCGCTCGGCGTACGTCTCCGGGCAGGTGATCCGGATCGGCCCCGCAGAGGTGCCGGAGGTCGACTGGGCCCGCCCGCTGGACGGCCGGATCGCGCTGGTCACCGGGGCCGCCCGGGGAATCGGGGCGAAGGTGGCCGAGGTGCTGGCGGCCGACGGCGCCCGGGTGGTGGCGCTGGACGTGCCGGCCGCCGGTGACGCGCTCGCCGAGGTCGCCAACGCCGTCGGCGGTACGGCGGTACAGCTCGACCTGACCGCGCCGGACGCGCCGCTGCGGCTCGCCGACCATCTGGCCGACCGGTACGGCCGGGTCGACGTGGTGGTGCACAACGCGGGGATCACCCGGGACAAGACGCTCGGCCGGATGACCCCGGACCGGTGGGACTCGGTGCTGGAGGTCAACCTCACCAGCCAGGAGCGGATCAACGACGTACTGCTGGACCGCGAGCTGATCCCGCGCGGCGGGCGGCTGGTCGGCGTCTCCTCGATTGCCGGGATCGCCGGCAACCGTGGTCAGACCAACTACGCCACCTCGAAGGCCGGGGTGATCGGCCTGGTGCACTCGATGGCTCCGCTGCTCGCCGAGCGCGGCATCACCGTCAACGCGGTCGCGCCGGGCTTCATCGAGACCCGGTTGACGGCCAGGATCCCGCTGGTGCTGCGCGAGGCCGGTCGGCGGATGAACAGCATGGCGCAGGGCGGCCTGCCGGTCGACGTCGCCCAGACGATCGCCTGGTTCGCCTCGCCCGGCTCGGCCGGCGTCACCGGCAACGTGGTCCGGGTCTGCGGCCAGAGCCTGCTGGGGGCCTGATGTCCGACCTGCCGAACCACACCGAAGGACCGTCCGGGGTCGAGTTGGCGGTGCTGCCGGCCGCCGGGCCGCTCTACCGTCGGGCGGTGATCGGGCTGGCCCCGAGGTTCGGGGCGGCCCGGCGTGCCGAGCGGCTTCCCGAGACCGAACTGCTGGTCCGGTCGGTGGCGGTGGACCGGGACCACCTGGCGGCGTACGACCGGGTGTGCGGGTTCCGGCTCACCGACACGCTGCCGCCGACCTATCCGCACGTGCTCGCCTTTCCGCTGGCCCTGCGTCTGATGAGCGCGCCGGAGTTCCCGCTCCCGCTGGTCGGGCTGGTGCACGTGGCGAACCGGATCACCACCTACCGTCCGGTGGACGCGGCGGAGCGGCTGGATCTCGCGGTACGCGCCGTCGACCTGCGCCCGCACGACCGGGGCCGACAGTTCGACATCGTCTGCACCGCCTCGGTCGCCGGGGAGGTGGTGTGGCGCGGCGTCTCGACGTACCTGCGACGGGAGCGTACGGCGGCCGACCGTGACCGGCGCGGCTCCGGGGATCGGGCGGCTCCCCCGGCACCGACCGCGCTGTGGCGGGTGGACACCCGGGTGGGCCGGGACTACGCCCGGGTCTCCGGCGATCACAACCCGATCCACACGTCGCGGATCGCCGCCCGGCTGTTCGGCTTCGCCAGGCCGATCGCACACGGCATGTGGAGCAAGGCCCGGTGCCTGGCCGCGCTGGAGGGGCGGCTGCCCGACGCGTACACGGCGGACGTCGTGTTCAAGCTGCCGGTGCCGCTGCCCGGCACGGTCGCGTTCTCCGCCGCCCGGGCCTGGAGTTTCGGGCTGCACGACCCGTCTCGCGGCCGCCCGTACCTGCTCGGCGAGGTGGCGGCCGCGAACGAGCGCTGATCCGGGTGATCCGGACTGATCACGCTCTCGGGCCAAGCCCGACAGGTCGCGACAAACATCGAGATTTGTCGTTGACACGACAGTAGGGCATCGATAGTCTTCGCTCTAAGCTGGAAAGCGCTTTCCAGCATCCCGTCCCCTGGTGCGGTCCGGACCCGCCGGCCGCACCGTCCACCCACCGCTGGCGGCGTCCGCGTCCCACCCGCGACCCGGCCGTCGGGGTGGACCACTTCCGCTCGGAGGTTCCCTGTGTCCAGCACCGAAACCACCACCCGTCCCTGGCGACTCGGCCGGGTCCCGCTGCTCGCCGCGGTCACCGCCGCCACGCTCGTGGCCAGCTCCCTGGTCGCCATGCCGAGTGCCTCGGCGGCCTCGTTCAACCTGGAGGGCTGGGCCACCCAGGGCGGCGGCACCACCGGCGGCGGCAACGCCTCGGCGGTGACCGTCACCGACTCCGCCGGCCTGATCAGCAACATGCAGGCCAGCGGTGCCCGGGTCATCCGCGTCTCCGGCACCATCTCGATCAGCGGCATGCAGAAGGTCGCCGCCAACAAGACCATCATCGGGGTCGGCGGCAACGCCACCATCACCGGCGGCGGACTCAACGTCGCCAGCGTCAGCAACGTCATCATCCGGAACATCAACTTCCGGAACTGGGGCGACGACGCGATCAACGTGCAGTACTCGACCCGGGTCTGGATCGACCACAACAGCTTCAGCAACGGCTCCGACGGCGCCGTCGACATCAAGCGCAGCTCGGACTACATCACCGTCTCCTGGAACCGGGTCTTCAGCCACGACAAGTCGTTCCTGCTCGGCCACTCCGACAACAACGCCGGCGAGGACGTCGGGCGGCTGCGGGTGTCGTACCACCACAACTGGTTCGACGGCTCGAACCAGCGACACCCCCGGGTCCGGTTCGGCAACCCGGTGCACGTATACAACAACTTCTACCGGGGCAACGGCGGCTACGGCGTCGCCTCCACCTGCAACGCGGGCGTACTCGTCGAGGGCAACTACTTCGAGAACGTCGACGACCCGTACCACCGGGGTGAGGGCAGCTCGCCGGTCGGCGGCCTGGTCGCCCGGAACAACCACTTCGTCAACTCCGGCTCCGGCCAGGCCGGCGGCAGCGTCAACGGCATCCCGTACGGGTACAGCCTCGACCCGGCCGCCAACGTAAAGTCCATCGTCACCGGCGGCGCCGGCACCGGCCGGATCTGACCCGCCGGCACGGCGTCGACCGACCCGGCCCCGCGCGCCACCGGCGGTGTCACGGGTGCTCCGGTCCCACCGGACCGGAGCACCCGTACCCCCGCTCCACGGGAGGATCCCGCTCCCGTCCCGACGCCCCTTGTCCCGATCTCCCGTCCCGACGCCCCCCGTCCCGACGGCGCTCGGACGGTCAGCGAACCACCTCGTAGCGCGGCTGTTCATCCGGCACCCCTCGCCGACCGGCCAGGGCAACCACCGCCACGCCGACCCGAGTCAGCGCCAGCAGGCCGGCCAGCACGGCCACCGCCACGATCGCGTCGCCGATGTCGGGCGCGAAGAGCCGCACCTGGGCCAGGCCGGCACCGTCCCAGGCCGCCGGAAGCAGCCACGTCGTCCCGGCGGCCAGGGCCGCGCAGCCGGCGACCCAGCCGGCGGCCCCGGCGACGGTCCGGCGGCGTGACCGCGCCGGCCCGGCCGGGCGGCGAACCACCCGGACCACCGACCAGACCAGCAGGGCGAGCAGGAGTACGGCGACCGCCAGCAGCCCGCCCAGCAGCCGGCCGAAGATGGGATTCTCCGCCGCACCGGCCTCCGCCTCGGCGCCGTGCAGGATCCGGGCCACGTTGAAGGCCGCCGAGACCAGTGGAGCGTCCATCGCCAGGCTGTAGATGTTGGCCAGGACCACCACGGCCAGGTCCGATCCGGGCGCCAGCACGACGTGGCCGAAGGAGTTCGCGGTCGCCCCGGCGTGCCAGACGATCCGCTCGGCCGGCTCGCCCAGGGTGCCGTCCCGCCACCCCATCGCGTACCGGCCACCGCCGCCGGTGGAGACCTGGCCGGCGTGCAGTAGGGCGATGCCCTGCGCCGACAGTACGGCGCGACCGGCGTACCGGCCGTCGTCCAGCTGGGCGACGGCGTAGTGGGTCATGTCGGTCAGGCTCGCCGCCAGGAAGCCGTACGACACGCCGGAGGTGTCGAAGGGCGGGGCGAAGCGCTGCGGCCGGCCGAAGTAGTAGCGGTGTCCGGGCGGCACACCAACCGCCTCCGCCTCCGCCTCGGTGGCGGCGGAGTCGACCATCCCGAGTGGGTCGAGCACCTGCCGGCGCAGGTATCCGCCGTAGGTGTCACCGGTCACCTCCTCCACCAGTGCGCCCAGGACCAGGTAGTTGGCGTCGCTGTACTGGTGCACGGTGCCCGGCTCGGCGGTCGGCTCGACCGCCGACAGGTCCCGTACCGCACGAGCCAGTGCGCCGGGCCTGTTGTCGTACCGGTCGGTCAGCCCCATCGCCGCCACCTGCGGCAACCCGGTGGTCTGGACCAGCAGTTGCCGTACGGTGATCCGGGCCGCGACCGACTCGTCGGCCAGCCGCAGCCATGGCACGTACCGGCGGACCGGTGCGTCCAGCTCGACCCGCCCGGCCTCGACGAGCTGCATCACCGCCAGCGCGGTGAACGACTTCGTCACCGAGCCGAGCACGAACGGCGTGCGCGGGGTGAGTGGCTTCCCGTTCCCGTCGACCCCCCAGGCGCCCTGCCCGACGACCCGGTCGCCGCGCACCACCGCGTACGCCAGCCCGGGAGTGCGGACCTCGGACATGTACCCCCGCAGGTAGCTCTCCACCCGGCTCAGGTCGTCCGGCGGTGGTGCTCCGGCGGTCGGGCCGATCCCGGCGGCGACCGCCACCGGCACGGCGACCACCGCCGCCAGAACCGTCCGGACGGCGTGCCGCAGACTGCGTCTCATTGCGTTCCTCCCCGTGGAAGTGCCGTCGACGTCGACTCAGCCGATCTGGCTGAGCAACCGCTCCAACTCGGCCAGCCGCTGCTTGACCTCGGCCATCTCGTCGCGGGTGCCGCGCAGTTCGGTGCGCAGCCCGCCGAGTTCCTCGGCGGTCGCGGCGGTCGCCTCCGCCGTGCGGCTCTCCGCCTCGACGACCCGTTCGACCAGGTCGCGGTATGCCGCCTCGCCGGCCGTGCTCCGCCGGGCCCGGTAGAAGCCCAGGCCGACGAATCCGACGACGGCGACGACCATGACCGCCAGTACGGCCGTCGCGATCGTGGCGGTGTGTGCGATGTCCAAATCGGCTGCCAACAGTGTGCTCACGTGCTCGTGTCCTCTCCCGATCCGCCCGCTGCCGGGCCGTTCTCTCCTGTTGCGGTCCCGGCCGGCTGCGCCGCCTCCAGCGTCGCCACGGCCTCGGCGACCAGCTCCGGGGTGAGGGCCAGTGCGAACGGCACCACCTCGAAGTACTTGACCGAGCTGCCGTCCCGGGCGGTCTCCAGCTCGCCGACGACCAGGCCGGCCGCCTCCAACCGCTGGAGGTGCATGTAGAGCAGCGGCCGGTTCATCCCCAGCTGGCGGGCCAGTTGGCTGACGTAGCTGCGGCCCTCGGCGAGCGCCGCGACGATCCGCAGCCGGTGCGGGCTGGCCAGCGCGGTGAGCGTGCGCAGCAACTGCTCGCCAGCGGGTGCGGCCTGGTCCATGCGTCCGGTTCCCTCCCGGGTGTCAGACTGATCTGACACCCCCTGTCAGGAAAGACTGACACCCCGAGCCGCACGCGTCAAGTCGCAGCTGCGTCAGGCCGGGTGGGCTGGGGAGGCGGAGTCAGACCGGGTCGGCGCCGGGCGGGGGACGCCAGAGGCGGCCGGCGAGGAGGTCGCCGGCACCGGTCCAGGCGAAATCCATCATCCGGCCGGCCATCGCGTCCGGGTCGGCCCCGGGGTGGTCGGCCAGCCAGTCGGCGACCGACTCCGCGGCACCGACCAGGGCGTACGCCATGACCTCCAGTTCGGCCGGGCGGACCTCGCGGCCCTCGGCGGCCAGGCCCCGGGCGAGCATCCCGGCGACCACCTCGATGATCCGGCTCCGCATCGCCGCCACCTCGCCGGCGAACGGCCGCTCACCCCGGGCCTGCCGGTAGAGGACCGCCCAGCCGTCCCGGTGCGCGCCGACGAACCGGAAGAACGCCCGCAGGCCCCGCCAGAGCCGCTCCTCGAACGGCAGGTCCGGTACGACCGCACCGACGATCGCCTCCACCAGCCGCACCCCCTCCCGGTGCAGGCAGGCGGTGAAAAGCTCCTCCTTTGACCCGAGATAGGCGTAAACCATGGGTTTGGAGATGCCCGCCTCGTCGGCGATCTCGTCCATGCTCGCCGCGTGGAAGCCGCGCCGGGAGAAGACCCGGACCGCGGCATCGAGCATCTGCTGCTCCCGTACGGCCCGGGGCAGCCGCCGGAAGGCGCGCGGAGTCGACACCTTGCGAGCTTACCTACTCGTGCGTAAGGTTACGCACGAGTAACCAATAACGTTGACCGGAACAGCGACCACCGACATCAGCCCGGAGGGCCTTGGCATGACCGACTTCGACCCGGCGAACTTCGCCTCGCTCGAGCCCAAGCAGTTCGCCCAGATCGTCAAGTCCACCCCGGACGACAAACTGGCCGAGGTGATGAGCGGCGACCTGCGCGGCAACGTCCTCGACGCGGTGTTCGGCCGGATGCCGACACTGTTCCGGGCCGACCGGGCCGGCAACACCAACACGGTCATCCACTGGACCATCACCGGCCGGCAGGACGGCGGCTCCGACACCTACGAGATCGTGATCGAGAACGCGACCTGCCAGATCTCGGAGACCCCGCAGCGGGATCCGAAGCTCACCCTCACGATGGGGCCGGTCGAGTTTCTCAAGATCGTCTCCGGTGGCGCCAACCCGGTGACGATGTTCATGACCGGCAAGCTCAAGGCAAAGGGCGACCTCGCGCTGGCGGCCAACATCGCCAACCTGTTCGACATCCCGAAGGCCTGAACCGACACCGGGCGCCGGCCCGGCCGGCGCCCGGGCCCGACCCGACGACCGACGACGAGGGGGCGGCGTGACCGAGTTCTCGCTCGACCTGAACGAGGAGCAACGGGACCTGCGCGACTGGGTGCACGGCTTCGCCGCCGAGATCGTGCGCCCGGCCGCCGCCGAGTGGGACGCCCGCGAGGAGACCCCCTGGCCGGTGCTCCAGGAGGCGGCGAAGGTCGGACTGTACGGCTTCGAGTTCATCGCGAACTGCTGGGCCGACCCGACCGGCCTGTCCCTGCCGCTCGCCAACGAGGAGCTCTTCTGGGGCGACGCCGGCATCGGCATGGCCCTCTTCGGCACCACCCTGGCGGTGGCCGCGATCTACGGCTCCGGCACCCCCGAGCAACTGGTCGAATGGGTGCCGCAGTGCTACGGCGACACCGACCGGCCGGCGGTGGCGGCGTTCTGCAGCACCGAGCCGGAGGCCGGCTCCGACGTGGCCGCCATGCGTACCCGGGCCCGCTACGACTCCGCGGCCGACGAGTGGGTACTGACCGGGCAGAAGGCGTACGCCACCAACGGCGGAATCGCCGCCGTGCACGTGGTGACCGCCTCGGTGGAGCCCGAACTCGGCTCCCGGGGCCAGGCCGCGTTCGTGGTGCCGACCGGCACCGAGGGGCTGACCGCGACGAAGAAGCTGAAGAAGCTGGGACTGCGCGCCTCGCACACCGCCGACGTCTTCCTGGACGAGGTACGGGTGCCCGGCCGCTGCCTGCTCGGCGGGCACGAGGCACTGCGCGAACGGCTCGACCGGGCCCGCTCCGGCCAGCGCGGCAAGAGCCAGGCGGCGATGCGTACCTTCGAACTCTCCCGACCCACCGTCGGCGCACAGGCGATCGGGGTGGCCCGGGCGGCGTACGAGTACGCCCTGGCGTACGCCGGGGAGCGGGTCCAGTTCGGTCGGCCGATCATCGAGAACCAGGCGGTCGCGTTCGCGCTCGCGGACATGCGTACGGAGATCGACGCCGCCCGGCTGCTGGTCTGGCGGGCCGCCTGGATGGGCCGCAACAACCGCCCGTTCAGCGCGGGCGAGGGTTCGATGTCCAAGCTCAAGGCCGGCGAGGTGGCGGTCTCGGTGACCGAGAAGGCGGTGCAGATCCTCGGCGGCGCCGGCTTCCTGCGCGAGCACCCGGTCGAGCGCTGGTACCGGGACGCGAAGATCTACACCATCTTCGAGGGGACCTCGGAGATCCAGCGGCTGGTCATCTCCCGGGCCATCTCCGGACGCCAGATCCGCTGACCGGAGCCCCTCCTTGCCTTCCGACCTCGCGTTTCTCGTCGCCACGCTGACCCGGCGCGGGCTGCTGCGGCCCGGCTCGCCCCGGCGGGTCGCCGCGCAGCTCGGCGCGCTGCGGAACTGGGGGTTCAGCCTGGCCGGCGAGCTACGCCAGGCGGCGGCCCGGGACCCGGACCGGGTCGCGCTGATCGACGAGGAGCACGGCGACATCAGCTACCGGGAACTGCTGGACCGGGCCGAACGGCTGGCTCGGTCGCTGCGGATCCGGTACGGCGTCACCGAGGGCTACCGGATCGGGCTGCTCTGCCGCAACCACTCCGGGCTGGTCGAGACCGCCCTGGCCGGCGGGCTGCTCGGCGCCGACATCGTGCTGGTCAACACCGGGCTCTCCGGGGCACAGCTCGCGGCCGTCGCCGCAGAGCAGCGGATCCGGCTGCTGGTGCACGACGCCGAGTTCCTCGACCGGGTGGTCGGGCTGCCCACGGAGGTGGAGCGGCTCGACGAGCGGGAGTACCCGGGACTGGTCGCCGGGGCGCCCCCGGGCGAACTGCGCCCACCAGCCCGGGACGGCCGGACCATCGTGCTCACCTCCGGCACCACAGGTACGCCGAAGGGTGCCCGCCGGCCCACCCCGAGCGGCCTCGGCCCGCTGGTCGCGATCATCGACCGGATCCCGCTGCACGCCGGAGTCCGGATGATGGTCGCCGCCCCGCTCTTCCATACCTGGGGGTACGCGGCGCTCCAGATGGCATTCGCCCTGCGCGGCACCGTCGTACTGCACCGCAGGTTCGAGCCGCTGGCCGCGCTGGAGGCGATGCGACGGCACTCCTGCACCGCACTGTTCGCCGTACCGGTGATGGTGCAGCGGCTGCTGGAGGTGCCGACCGCGACGCCCCGGCCGCCGCTGGAGGTGGTCGCGGTGAGCGGTTCGGCGCTCCCCGGCGGCCTGGCCACCCGGTTCATGGGCCGCTACGGCGACGTGCTCTACAACCTGTACGGCTCCACCGAGGTCTCCTGGGCCGCCATCGCCACCCCTGCCGAGCTGCGCCGGGCGCCGGCCACCGCCGGCCGGCCGCCGCACGGCACCCGGCTGGCGATCGTCGACCCGCACGGCGAGCCGACCCCGGCCGGCCGGGTCGGCCGGATCCTCGTCGGCAACGAGCTGCTCTTCGAGGGGTACACGGCGGGCGGCCGGGAGCCGGACAGTCGGGGCGGTCCGGAGCCGGACGCTCGGGGCGGTCCCGTCGGCGGGCGGCTGCTGGACACCGGCGACCTCGGCCACCTGGACGCCGACGGGCTGCTCTTCGTCGACGGCCGCGCCGACGACATGATCGTCTCCGGTGGCGAGAACGTCCATCCGTCCGAGGTGGAGAACGTCCTCGCCGAGCTGCCCCAGGTGCGCGAGGTGGCGGTGATCGGGGTGCCGGACCGGACGTACGGGCAGCGGCTGGCCGCGTACCTGGTGCTGCACCCGGGCGAGACGCTCGACCCGGACGCGGTACGCGAGTACGTCCGCCGCTACCGCGCCCGGTTCTCGGTGCCCCGGGACGTGATCTTCGTACCGGCCCTGCCGCGCAACGCGACCGGCAAGGTGCTGACCCGGGAACTGCGCCGCTACCACCGGGCGGCCTGACCCCGGGCCGCCCCTGCGCGGTCGACGGTCAGGCCCCGGGGCATGTCGACGGCTCAGGTGGTGACCCGGACGGTGACCGTGCCGATCAGGATCCGGTGGTCGGAGCAGGCGCCGCCGCAGGCGGTGGAGATGGAGAGCGAGTCGCCGGTGTACGTGCCGACGATCCGGTTCTCGCGTACGAAGATCATGTCGATCTTCTTGCCCTGGCCGCCCGGACCGCTGGTGTCGCCGGCGGCGACGGTCGTCTCGCCGTAACCGGGGCTGTCTGCGTGGGTGTCGTCCAACTCCCGGTAGTCCCCTCGGTTACCGCCGTTGAGCGGAACGTTCAGGTTCCTGGAGTACCAGGGGTTCATCCGGCCGTAGTCGGGCTGGGCGTTGAAGTCACCGGCGATGATCACGGTGTCCCCGGCGGCGTGGTAGTTCTCCAGCACCGTCAGCACCTCGCCGAGCTGCCGTTCGTTGATCTTGACGCCGCCGATCACATCGTTCGACGGTGTTATGTGGGTGGTGCAGAACCGCAGGTGCGGACGGGCCTCCAGCGGTGCGCAGAGCAGCTGGCGTCGCTCGGAACTGCCATCCGGCGCCAGCGGGAAACGGGGGTCGTCGCGGCTTGCGTCCGCAGCCGTGCACAAGGGACGTCCGAAGAGGACGGGACGGGCTGGCAGCCCTCGTTTCAGACCTGGGGGATCTCGTGTACCAGGGCCGAGGCGGTCAGCGTCTTGGAGCGCACCTCGCCACCGCCGACGGTACGCAGCTGGTAGGTGTGCTTGACGTACTCACCCGGACTGCCGCCGCACGCGAAGTTGATGGTCGCGGTGCCGACCGCCGGATAGGTGTCGTAGATTCCGGGGCCGTCGACGGAGAGGGTGACCTGGTCGGTGCCGGTCACCTTCCACTCCAGGATCACCGGAACCCCGGGGATGGGGTTCACGCTCGTGCCCTGTGCGCACTGCGGCTTCTGCTTGATCCGGTAGAAGACGATCGTCGGTCCGCTCGGCTTCTGCTGCGTCGTACCGTTCCCCGACGTACCGCCGTGGTCGCCGCCGCCGGTGTTGCCGCTCTGACCGCCGCCGGGCTGCCCGCCCTGGCCCGCCGGGCTGCCGGTCGGCGCCGGCGCGGCGGCCGTCTCGTCCGACGGGGCGCTGCCCAGGCCGGCGTCACCGGCGACCGGCGCCGAGCTGGCCGGCGCGGACCCGCCGCGCTCGATCGTCACGCAACCGGTCGCCACGACCGCGACCGCGCCGCCGAGGGCGACCAGGGCCGCCCGAGTCAGGTACCTGTGCATGGTCGCTCCTCCGCTGAGTTCTCCCCGAGGCCGACGGCCGGGGGTGAACTCACGGTAGGGACCGGGTGAGATCGGCGAATCACGGTTTCGTGCCAGCCGGGACGGCAACGCCCGGGCGATCGCGGTGACCCGGCGGTGCGGGCGTGCGGGCCGGCGGGGCTTCAGCAGGCCGGTGACGGCACGCGGTCGGGTGCGGCGAGCCGGCCCGCCGCGGCCAGCGCCGCGATGTCGGTCCGGTGGTGCGCTCCCGGCAGGCCGATCCCGGCGACCAGCGCGTAGGCGGCGGCCCGGGCCGCGTCGAGGTCGGCACCGAGCCCGGTGCCGGAGAGGACCCGGCCACCGGCGGAGACCAGCGCGCCGTCCGAGGCGCGGCGGGCCGTGCCGGCGTGCACTATCCCGGCCCGCTCCGCGCCGGTGATCACGTCACCGGTCCTCGGCGTACCCGGATAGCCCGCCGAGGCGAGCACGACGGTGACCGCCGCACCGGGCCGCCAGCGCAGCGGTGGATGCGCGGCCAGCGTGCCGGTCGCCGCCGCGTGCAGCAGGCCGGCCAGCGGCGTCTCCAGCAGCGGGAGCACGACCTGGGTCTCCGGATCGCCGAACCGCGCGTTGAACTCGATCACCCGGGGGCCGTGCCGGGTGATCGCCAGCCCCACGTAGAGCAGCCCGCTGAACGGGGTGCCCCGGCGCCGCATCTCGGCCAGGGTCGGCTCGACCACCGTGGTCAGCACCTCGTCCACGGTGTCCGCGGGCAACCACGGCAGCGGCGCGTACGCCCCCATGCCGCCGGTGTTCGGTCCGGTGTCGCCGTCGCCGACCCGTTTGAAGTCCTGGGCCGGCAGCAGCGGCAGCGCGGTCTCGCCGTCGGTGACCACGAAGATCGAGACCTCGGGCCCGGCCAGGTACTCCTCGACGACGACCCGGCCACACCCGGTGGCGTGGTCCAGCGCGGCCGACCGGTCCTCGGTGACCACCACGCCCTTGCCGGCGGCGAGTCCGTCGTTCTTGACCACGTACGGCGGGCCGAACTCGTCGAGCGCCTGCGCCACCAGCGCGGATCCGACCCCGCCACCGGCCCTGTCCACCGTCCGGCACCGGGCCGTCGGCACCCCGGCCGCCGCCATCAGCTCCTTGGCGAACGCCTTGGAGCCCTCGATCCGGGCCGCCGCGCCGGACGGGCCGAAGCAGGGGATGCCCTTGGCGCGTACCGCGTCGGCGACCCCGGCGACCAGCGGCGCCTCCGGACCGACGACGACCAGGTCGGCCTGGACCTCGACGGCGAGCGCCGCGACCGACGCCGGATCGGTGGCCTCCACCGGGCGCAGCTGCGCGACCGAGGCGATGCCCGGGTTGCCCGGTGCGGCGATCAACTGGTCGACGGCCGGGTCGGCGGCCAGGCCGAGCGCCAGAGCATGCTCCCGCCCGCCGCCACCGATGAGTAGTACGCGCACGACGCCCGATCCTACGGCCAGGCGGGTAAGGAAGGACTCCCGCCTATCGTTTTTTGTCGTACAGGGGGCCCTTCCTCACCGCATTTCCTCACCGCATCGGGATCAGTTCGTGCCGGACGATGTTCTCGTCCCGGCCGGGGCCGACACCGACCACGCTGACCCGGGCCCGGCACAGCTGTTCGATCCTGGCCACGTAGCGGCGGGCGTTCTCGGGCAGCTCCGCCTCGGACCGCGCCTTGGAGATGTCCTCCCACCAGCCGTCCAGCTCCTCGTAGATCGGCTTGGCGTGGTGGATCGCGGTCTGCGTCATCGGCATGTCGTCGTACCGCTTGCCGTCGATCTCGTAGCCGACGCAGATCGGCACCTTCTCCAGCCCGGAGAGGACGTCGAGCTTGGTGACGACCAGGTCGGTGATGCCGTTGAGCCGGACGGCGTACCGGCCGATCACCGCGTCGAACCAGCCGCACCGGCGCTCCCGACCGGTGGTGGTGCCGTACTCGGCGCCGACCTTGCGCAGGTGCGCGCCGTGGTCGTCGAAGAGCTCGGTCGGGAACGGCCCCGACCCGACCCGGGTGGTGTACGCCTTCGTCACCCCGATCACCTGGTTCACCGCCATCGGCGGGATGCCGGACCCGACGCAGGCACCGCCGACGGTCGGGTTGGACGAGGTGACGAAGGGGTACGTGCCGTGGTCCATGTCGAGCATGGTGGCCTGGGCGCCCTCCAGCAGCACCGTCTCGCCCCGGTCCAGCGCGTCCCAGAGGATCACCCGGGTCTCCGCGATGTACGGCCGCAGCCGCTCCGCGTAGCCGAGGTACTCCTCGGTCACCGCGTCGACGTCCAGCGCCTTGCGGTTGTAGACCTTGAACAGGATCTGGTTCTTCTCCCGCAGCGCGAGTTCCAGCTTCTTGCGCAGGATGCCCGGGTCGAGCAGGTCCTGCACCCGGATGCCCATCCGGGCCACCTTGTCGCCGTACGCCGGGCCGATGCCCCGTCCGGTGGTGCCGATCCGGGACGAACCCAGGTAACGCTCGACGACCCGGTCCAGCGCCCGGTGGTGCGGCATGATCAGGTGCGCGTCACCGGAGATCCGCAGCCGGGAGACGTCGACGCCCCGCTCGGCCAGCCCGTCGATCTCCGAGATCAGCACCTTCGGGTCGACCACCACGCCGTTGCCGATCACGATCACCGCGCTCGGCGAGAGCGCGCCCGACGGCATCAGGTGCAGCGCGTACTTCTGCCCGTCCGGGGTCACCACCGTGTGCCCGGCGTTGTTGCCGCCGGAGTAACGGACGACGTAGTCGACCCGGTCACCCAGCAGGTCGGTAACCTTGCCCTTGCCCTCGTCGCCCCACTGCGCCCCGATGAGCACGATCGCCGGCATCTCTAAACCCGCCTCCAGGGGGCTCGGGTGCCAGGTGGCGACCGCGTGGCGAGCCCGGGGTGTCAGGCTAACAAAAAGTGACGACCCGGCCGGCAGAGGCCGGGGCTGGCGGCAGGAGGCGACTCCCGGTGTACGACGTGGTACTGCTCACCCTCGCCCCGGGTGAAGTCGACCCGGCGGGCTGTGACGCGGGCGGCGGCTGCTGCTCGTCCGGCTCGGCACCCGACCGGGCAGGCTGCGCGGACAGCCCACGGGTACCGGTGCTGACCTGCGCGGACGCGCTCACCGAACGGGGCGCCCGGGTCGAGACGGTGACTGCCCGATCGGATCGGGAGATCGACGCGGCGCTGACTCGGCTGGACGGTCCGCCCCGGCCGGACGGGCTCGACTGGCCCGATCCGGACGGCAAGACCCGACTGGTCGTCGCTACGGCGAGTGACGCACAGTTACGCGCCGTCATACGCCGGTTGGTCCGCCGGTACGCCCCGCCGCCGAGCCGCCGTCCGGCCGATCTCGCCGGCAACCGGACCGTGCCCGACCTGCCGGCGATCGGCGTACTCCCGCTGGACCCGAGCCGGTCGACCGCGTCCGGGCCGCCCCGGGACCTCGCCGGGCAGCTCGGCCTGCCCCGCGAGCCGGCGGCGGTCGCCTCGGCCGTACTCGACGGTCGGGTGCGCCGGCTCGACCTGCTCCGCAACGACGGTGGTTCGGTCACCCTGGACGGCGCACTGCTCGGTGCCGCCAACGACGCCGGGACGCCGTTGGCCTGGCGTGGCCGGGTCGAGGTCGACGACAGCGTGCTGTCGGCCGGTGACGATCCGCTGGTCGCCTGCGCGATCGGCAACGGGGGCGGCTACGCCGAACTCGGCGAGGTACGCCTGTTGTCCACCGCCGACCCGGCCGACGGCACGCTCGAGGTCGCGGTGGCCGTACCGGTGGCGGCCCGGTCCCGCTGGGGCCGCCGGACGGTACGCCTCGAGGTGCGGCGGGCCCGTGGCCGGGCGGTCGCGGTCACGCCCCGGGACCCGGAGGTGCCGTTCCTGGACGACGGGGTGACGGGGACGCTCAACCGCAAGCGATCGTGGTGGATCGAGCCGGGGGCATGGGCGGTGTACGACCATTGATCTCTTGTGGAAGGCTGTGGGTGGGGACCTCTGTGCCCGGCCCGAGGCCGATCGGCGGGCATATCCTCGGGTGTGGGAGGGAGGTAGGTAGGCCGTGGTGAACAATCATGGAGACCGGGTGTACGTGCCGGGCCAGGTGCCGACAGCGCCACAGGAGGCCGAGCCGCTGTGGCCGCCGGACGAGATCGTCGCCGAGCCGCGCGACGAGTCCAACCCGATCAGTTGGGCGCCGACTCCACCACCGCCGCCGGACGCGACCCCGCCCGGCCCGATCGCCGGCGTTCCGCAGCCCGTCGCGCACCAGCCCTACCAGGGCACTCCGCCGCCCGGTGCGGCAACACCGCCCGCGATCCCGGTCCCGCCGGTCCCGTCCATCCCGTCCACGTTCAGCCCGGTGCCGGTTCAGCCCGGGCCGCAGCCGCCCGCCCCACAGCCGCCCGTTCCGCAGCGGCCGCCGGTCCCGCCGATGACCGCCGTGCCGGTGCCGCCGCCAGGACCGCCGAGCCACCCGGCAGCGGCACCGCCGACGCCGCCACCGGGACCGCCGACGCACCCGGCGGCACCGCTGTCGCAGCCGCCGCAGGCAGCGCCGCCCCCGCCGTCCGGTCCGGGTCCGGAGACCGGTGCGGCGGAGACCCCGCTGCACTCGCCGACCCGGGTCTGGCCCACGGTCGCTCCGAGCAACCAGGGCCGGGCCTCGGTGGGTGGCCGGGCCTCGGTGGGCGCCGGTGACGTCCACCGTCCCGACGCCCCCGGCCGGCCGCAGAGCACCGGTGGACCGGACGCGGTCGGCCGGGCCCGGCCGGGTTCCCCGGACCGGCCGGCGACCGGCGAGGAAGGCTCCGGCGGCGCAGGTACGGCCGGACCCCGGGCCGCCGGCAAGGCGAGCGTCAGCCCCGCCGCCGGCAAGGCGACGGTGAGCCCGGGCGCTGGCAAGGCGACCGTGGATCCGGCGGCCGGGGTGACCCCGTCCGCGCCGACCAGCGGCGCCGCTCCGCACGGCGGGGCGCCCCCCACGGGCGGCACAGCCCCCACGAGTGGCGGGGGTCCGACCACCGGCGTAGGGCTTACCGGTGGCGCGGCCCCCACCAGCGGGGCTGGCCCGGTCAGCGGGGCTGGCCCGGTCAGCGGGGCGGCGGGCGGGGGCGCCGGGCAGGGGCCCGAGACCGGGACCGCGCCCGGAGCGGCAGAGTCCTCGTCCGGTGCCGAGCAGAGCCGGCCGGCTGCCGCCGAGGACACGCCGGGCGGGACGGCCGAGGTCGGGGCGGCGAAGCCGAAGGCCGAGCCGGCCGAGCAGCGAGAATCCGCCCGACCCGCCGAACCGGCCCGTGGCCGGGCGACGCTGCCCGCCACCAGCCGGCCCCAGCCGGGCGGCGGACCGGCACGGCCGTCCGCCGAGTCACCCTGGGCACAGCCGCCGCAGCGGCCGGTCGGCCCGCAGCAGGTCGCCACGGCGCCGATGGCGGCGCAGCCGCTGCCGCCACCGCCGATGACTCCGCCGCCGGGCCCCCCGTCGCCGCCGGTCACCCCACAACCGGTCCCGCCGGAGCCCGTCTCCGGTCCAGGTGCCGATCCGGCGAGCGGATCTGCCCCGCCGGCCGGCCCGTACCCGCCCACGATCACCCCGGGCCCGTACTCGGCGGCGGCGCGCCCGGTGTCGGGCTACCCGCCGGTGCCACCGCCCCATCAGCCAGGCCCGCCGCCACCGCCGCCGGTCTCGGCGTACCCGCCGCCGGACCAGGCCGGCGCCCCGGGTTATCCGGGCCAGCCCGGCTATCCGAGCTATCCGCCGCCACCCCCGCCGGTGCCCGGCCAGCCCGGCTGGGCAGCACCGCCGGTCCCGCCGCATCCCGGCGTCACCGAGGTGCCGCCGCAGCCGTACGCCGAGTCGGCCGGCGTGCAGCAGATGCCGCCGCAATCCGGGAACGCCTATCCCGACCCGCTCTGGACGCCGGACGCCGGTACGCCCACCGCCGAGGACTTCGCCCGGCGTCGGGCGGTACGCCCCGCCGACCCGGTCGCCCAGATGGGGGTACGCGCAGCGGTCAACAAGACCACGCTGGGGCTGGTGAAGCTCGCTCCCGGGCGGCACGAGCAGGAGATCAAGCAGGACATCGAGATGATCCGCCGGAACTTCGGCGGGCTCCGGCAGGTGACCGTCGTCAACCCCAAGGGCGGTGCCGGCAAGACGGTGGCGATCCTGCTGCTGGCGATGACCTTCGGGCAGAAGCGCGGCGGATACGTGCTGGCCTGGGACAACAACGAGACCCAGGGCACCCTGGGGATGCGGGCCCAGCAGGACTTCCACTCCCGGACCGTGCGGGACATGCTGCGCGACCTCTACCAGTTCAAGGGCGCACACGGCCGGGTCGGCGACCTGTCCCAGTACGTACGCTCGCAGAGCGAGGGCATGTTCGACGTCCTCGCCTCGGACGAGTCGGCGACCGGTGGCGAGATGCTCACCGCCGCCGCCTTCGCGGAGATCCGCGAGGTGGTCAGCCGGTTCTACAAGTTGATCTTCGTGGACACCGGCAACAACGTCCGGGCACAGAACTGGCAGGCGGCGATCGACGCCACCGACCAGCTCGTGGTGACCATGTCGGCCCGGAACGACTCCGCCGAGACGGCCGCCCGGATGCTCGACCACCTGGAGCAGAGCGGCCGGCAGCGGCTGGTCCGGCAGGCGGTGACGGTGGTCTCCATGCCGCCGTCCCGCAAGGAGATCGACCTGCCGGCGATCGAGCGGCACTTCGCCGCCCGCACCCGTGCGGTGCTGCTGGCGCCTTACGAGCGGTTGATCGACACCGGTGAGCCGATCCGGTACGCCCAGCTCTCCTCCGCGACCCGGGACGCCTGGCTCAAGATCGCGGCGTCGGTGGCCGAAGGCCTCTGATCGCCGCGCCTCGACCCGGCGTCCGGGTCAGGTGCCGGAGAGGGCGTCGCCGGCCGCCGGGTCACAGTCGCGGAGGAACTGCGCGCAGCGGGCCGCCTCGTCGGACTCGCCGATTTCGCCGGCCGCCCGGGACAGCACGTGCAGGCAGCGCAGAAAGCCCCGGTTCGGCACGTGGCTCCACGGCACCGGCCCGTGCCCCTTCCAGCCGCTGCGGCGGAGCTGGTCCAGACCCCGGTGGTAGCCGGTGCGCGCGTACGCGTAGGCGGCCACGACCTGGCCGGAGCCGAGCGCCCGGGCTGCCAGGGCCGCCCAGGCCGCGCTGAACGTCGGATGCTGCGCGGCTGCCGAGGCGTACGCCTCGTCGGTGTCCGCCGACCGCGCGGCGGCGAGAGCCGCCTCGGCGTCGTCGTCGCGGGGCAGCAGGGTGGCCGGTGGTTCGGGCAAGAGGTTCTGCATCGAACCATTCAACCCGGCCGCAACGGGCTGTCGCGAGCGGGGTACGCCAGGTTCACTGACTGAAAGGCTGAGGGATCTGTCACGCGTGCGGCCGGTGCGGTCGGGGCGGCACTGGACTACAAATAGAGATCCGGAGCCTCCCCAGGACCCGGTAACTGAGAGCCCGGTGGCCTGGTGCCGCCGGGCTCTCGCCGGTCCGGCCCGGGCAGCCCCGCTCACCTGCTCCGTTCGGTCCGCCGCAGGGCTGGGCGGGCCGCTTGCCCGGCCGGGGCAGGATGGCGGGGTGCCTACCCCGCCCCCCGCCGACGTACTCGAACCGCATGACGACACCGCCGACGAGATCGAGTCACGCGCCGAACTGAATCTCCACCTCCGGACCGGCAGCCTCGCCGGGCTGACCGTGCAGGGACTCCGGCTGGATCTCGATCCGGTGCCGGACCTGACCACGGTCGACCTGACCGGCACCCTCTTCGTCGGGTGTCGATTCGCCTCCCGGGAGGTGGAGGCGGAGCTGGTCCGGCGCGGCGCGACCGTGGTACCCGACTTCGCGGCGCTGCCCTACCCGACGCATCCGTCCCGGCTCTACACCGCCGACGAGCTGGCTGCCGGCTTCGACACCGGCGGCTTCGCCGGGATGTACGACACGGTGGTCTACGAACACTTCCGGGTCCACGGTGGTGCGCTGCCGGAGCTGCGGGAGGCGCTGGCCCAGCGGCTGCACGACCACGCGATCGACAACGCACTGGCCGACGCCACCCGCTCCTGGCTGCGCCGGCACGGGCCGGGTTCCGTCGTCGGGGTGATGGGCGGGCACGCGGTACCGCGCGGGACCTCGGCGTACCGGCTGGCCGCGACGCTGGGCTGGGAACTCGCCCGGGCCGGCCGGCTGGTGGTGACCGGCGGCGGCCCGGGGGTGATGGAGGCGGCGAACCTGGGTGCCTACCTGTCCGATCGGTCGGCGGCCGACCTCGGCGCGGCGATCGACCTGCTGGCCGCCGCCCCGGATTTCACCGACCACGAGCCGTACACGGCGGCCGCGCTCCGGGTCCGGGCCCGGTTCGCACCGGCGGTACCGCAGCCGCGCGACGGCAACGGCAACCACAACGGCGGCGGCAACGGCAATGGCGGCGGTGGCCGCCGGGACACCGCCGATCCGGACGAGTGGGCCCGGCGCGGTGGGCTCGCCATCCCCACCTGGCTGTACGGGCACGAGCCGGCGAACCTCTTCGCCGGCCGGATCGCCAAGTACTTCTCCAACGCGATCCGGGAGGACACCATCCTCCGGCTGGCCCGGGGTGGGATCGTCTTCGCCGCCGGTCGCGCCGGCACGGTGCAGGAGGTGTTCCAGGCGGCCACCAAGACGTTCTACGGCACCGACGGTGACAGCGGGCCGTACGTCTTCCTGGACAGCGCGTTCTGGACCCAGACCCTGCCGATCGAGGCGCTGCTGCGCCCGCTGCTGGCCCTCGCGCCCACCGGTGACCTGGCCCGCTCGGTGCACGTCACCGACGACGTGCACGAGGCCGTCCGGCTGCTCACCAGGGGATGACCGGAGGCCCCGGTCCGGGTCGGGTGGGCCGGGGCGGGTGGGCCGGGTCGGGTGGGCCGGGTCGGGTTCCGGGCTCTCCCGGACCGGGACCGTGGCCCACCCTCCGCCGGAGTGGAGCGCCGGAGCTACTTGGCCAGCGTCGTACCGGTCGAGCGCAGGTGCTCGCACGCCTCGACGACCCGCTGCGCCATGCCCGCCTCGGCCTGCTTGCCCCAGACCCGGGGGTCGTACATCTTCTTGTTGCCGACCTCACCGTCGACCTTGAGTACGCCGTCGTAGTTGCGGAACATGTGGTCCGCCACCGGCCGGGTGAAGGTGTACTGCGTGTCGGTGTCGATGTTCATCTTCACCACGCCGTAGTCGAGCGCCTCGCGGATCTCGGACAGCAGCGAGCCGGAGCCACCGTGGAAGACCAGGCTGAGCGGCTTGTCGCCCTTGTTGTACTTCGCGCCGACCGCCTGCTGGATCTCGTTGAGGATCTCCGGGCGGAGCTTGACGTTGCCCGGCTTGTAGACGCCGTGCACGTTGCCGAAGGTCAGCGCCGCCATGTAGCGGCCCTTCTCGCCGAGGCCGAGCGCGTCGACCATGGCGATGCCGTCCTCGACGGTGGTGTAGAGCTTCTCGTTGATCGCGTTCTCGACGCCGTCCTCCTCGCCGCCGACCACGCCGACCTCGATCTCCAGCACGATGTGCCCGGCCGCCGCCTCGTCGAGCAGCTGCGCCGCGATCTCCAGGTTCTCCGCGACCGGCACGGCGGAGCCGTCCCACATGTGCGACTGGAACAGCGGCTCCTCGCCCCGGGCCACCCGCTCCTTCGAGATGGCCATCAGCGGGCGGACGAACTTGTCGAGCTTGTCCTTGGGGCAGTGGTCGGTGTGCAGCGCGATGTTCACCGGGTAGTTCTTGGCGACCTCGCGGGCGTACGCGGCGAACGCCACCGCGCCGGTCACCATGTCCTTGACCGTCGGGCCGGAGAGGTACTCCGCGCCGCCGGTCGAGACCTGGATGATGCCGTCGCTCTCCGCGTCGGCGAAGCCACGCAGCGCCGCGTTCAGGGTCTGCGAGGACGTCACGTTGATCGCCGGGTACGCGTACCGGCCCGCCTTGGCGCGGTCCAGCATCTCGGCGTAGACCTCGGGGGAAGCGATGGGCATGTGAAACGCTCCTTACTAACCGCTCTCGGCCTGCTCGGCCGCTGTCTGGATGACCTCTTCCCACCTCCCCTCACGGTCCGTGCTCCGCGGGTGAGGGTCGATGCGCGGGCGTCGCGCGGTTCAGGTGGGAAAAGACTCGGTGGGTACGCCTGGACCGCGCTGTCCTCCCGCCCCGAAGTATCCCGTAGTCCGCTCGCGCCAATTCACCCACCCGGCCCTGGCTCAGCGTTCGGACCGGCCCGGCCACACGACACCGAGCAACCAGCTCACCACCGCCATCACGATCGCACCGTAGAAGGCCGGCCAGAAGCCGTCGATGTCGAACGGCAGGTCGAACACCTGCGCGATCCAGTCCGTGAGCAGGAAGAGCAGCGCGTTCACGACCAGCGCGAACAACCCCAGGGTCAGCACGTAGAAGACGCAGCCGACGACGCGGATGATCGGCTTGAGCACCGCGTTGACCACACCGAAGATGAACGCCACGACGAGTACGGTCAGCGCGTTGTGCAGCGCCGACCGCCCGGTCAGCTCGATGCCGGGCACCACCAGGCTGGTGACCCAGAGCGCCAGCGCACCGATCACCAGCCTGACCAGGAAGCCCACCGACTCATCGTGGCACGTGATCCGGGACTGGACCGGCGGTTTAGCCCGCTCCGGGACCGGGCACGGTGCTCCGGGTACGGGGCACCCGATCAACCCGTACGGTGGAAGCAGCGGCACGACCGGCAGGAGTAGGACATGGGCCAGCCCGACGAGGACTTCGCTCCCGGCGACCACCTCGCCCCCGAGGAGCGCGACCCGGAGGCGCCGGCCGCGGACGCCGTGGAGCAGGCGACCGTCGCGGACCCGAACGTCGAGGACCAGCCGGACGTCCAGCGCGGGCTGGAGGTCGACGAGTGGGACGCCCTGGAGCAGGCCCGGGTCGTCGGCTCCCAGGACGACGACTACCGCTGAACCCCGGCGCCGGCTTCCGGTTCAGGGGGTGACCCGTTCCGGGTATCTGTCGACCCACTCGGCCAGGGCGTCCCGGTCGAACGCCTCGAAGAGGCTGCGGCTCTGGGCCGGGTCCAGGCTCTCGATTCCGCCGCCCGGCCCGCGCTCCGGGTGGTAGGTCCAGCCGATCCCCACCGCGTCCGCCGCGGCCACCGTCCGCAGCGTGTCGAGCAGCTCCAGCGGGGTCGTGCCGTGAAGGTTGAGGACGACGTTCCGGCCGACCGCCCGGAGGATCTCCGCGACCCGGACCGGGTTGAGCCCGTCGGCCGGGTCGGTGACCTCGTGCAGCAGCGCCTCGACGAACCGCTGCCCGTTGCGGTCCCGGTCGTGCGCCCCCTGCGTCAGGCTGTAACGCTGGCGGAGCAGGTCCTGCGCGGCGGCGCCGTCGATCCGCTGGCAGCCGGCCGGGAAGACCCGGGCGGTGTGGTACGACCGCACCTGCTGTGGCAGGCACACCCGGACCCCGCCGACGGCGTCGGTCAGCTGGCGCAGCCCGGTGTAGGTCAGGGTCGCGGTCCCGTCGAACCGGATGCCGGTCAACGCGGTGACGGTCCGCTCGGTCAGCACGGCGCCGGCCGCCAGGTCGGGCCGGCTCCCGGGACGGTGGCTGCCGAGGTAGAACGCGGCACTGAGCTTGCCGAAGCCGTGCCCGGGCACCTCGACCCCGAGATCACGGGGGAGCGAGACGAGATAGAGCCGGCTCCGGTCCGCCGGCACGTGCACCATCAGCACGGTGTCCGCGCGGTGGCCGTTGCTCCGGCCGCTCCCGCCGTCGACGCCGAGGACGAGGAAGTCCAGCGGCGCGGCCGGGGCGGCCGGCCGGGCCGCGAGCGGCGGCGCGGCGACCTCCGACCCCGGCGACGGCGGCGCCACGGTACGGCTGAACGTCGGCACCGCGAGCACGCCGAGCATGGCGAGGGCGGCCCCGGCGACCTGGGCGGCGCGCCGCCGTCGGCGTCGGCGTACCACCCGCTGGTCGATCGCCGCACGCACCGGTCCGGACTCCGGGGTCAGCGACTCGTACCGGGCGAACGCCGCCCGCAACTCGTCCTCGACCAGCCGCCGATCCCGGCCACCACCCGGCTCGCGGCACCCCGGCGAGTCGTCGAACACCCGAATGTCGTCGTCGCTCATGCTTCTGCCTCCACGAATTCGGCCCGTAGGGTGGCGAGGGCGCGCGAGATGGACGACCGCACGGTTCCGACCGCGCAGCCGAGCACCTCGGCGATCTCGGCGTCCGGCAGGTCCTCGTAGTACCGGAGCACCAGTGCGGCCCGCTGCCGGCGCGGCAGCCGGGACAGCCAGCTCCACACCTGGTCCCGGTCCACCGTGGTCTCGGCGTGGTCGGCGCGTACGGCCACCGCCTCGTCGGGCTCCGCGCGCAGCAGCACCCGCCGTACCCAGGAGCCGCGCTGCCAGTCGAGGTACTGGTTGGTCAGCATCCGGCGTACGTACCGGTCGGGCACGTCGGCCCGAGCCACCCGCCGCCAGTTGAGCTGGACCCGCACCATCGTCTCCTGCACGAGATCCTGGGCGAGATGGGGATCGCCGGTCAGCATCACCGCGTAGCGCAACAGCGCGGTGAGCCTGGAGTCGGCGAACTCCTCGTACGTCACGGGCACCTCCGGCCTCTTCCCTAGGAGGACGGTTCGGCCGGGCCGAAACGTTGCGGGCCGGACGGTCCCGACGACGGTTAACCGACGCGACGGGACGGTCGGCGAGCTGGCACCATGAGCGACGTGTTGATCACCGTGACCACCACCCACCGGCCCGCCACCGACCTGGGCTACCTGCTCGTGAAGCATCCCGACCGGGTGCACAGCTTCGAGATGCCCACCGGTACGGCGTACGTGGTGTATCCGGAGGCCGGCACCGACCGCTGCACCGCCGCCCTGCTGCTCGACATCGATCCGCTGGCACTTGCCGGCGGCCGGGGCCGGCGGGGCGGATCCAGGAAGGGCGGATCCGGGCGCGGCGGCAACCCGACGCCGGACGGCTTCACCCTCGGCCAGTACGTCAACGACCGCGCGTACGCCGCCTCCAGTCTGCTCTCGTCGGCGCTGTCCACGGTCTTCCGCTCGGCACTGCGCGGCAGCTCGAAGGACCGGCCCGAGCTGGCGGCCACCCCGATCCCGCTGGAGCTGCGGGTCCCGGCGCTGCGTTGCCGGGGCGGGGCCGAGCTGGCCGGCAGGCTCTTCGCTCCGCTGGGCTGGACGGTGACCGCCACCCCGATCCCGCTGGACCCCACCCACCCCGACTGGGGCGACAGCCGGTACGTGGACCTCACCCTCACCGGCACGCTCCGGCTCGCCGACGCGCTCAACCACCTGTACGTGCTGCTGCCGGTGCTGGACGACGCCAAGCACTACTGGGTCGCACCGGACGAGATCGACAAGCTCCTCCGGGCCGGCGCCGGCTGGCTGGCGGAGCATCCGGAACGAGGGCTGATCATCCGCCGCTACCTGGCCCACCGGCGGGCCCTGGCCGGCGCCGCGCTGGCCCGGCTCGCCGAGGAGCGGCTCGTCGACGAGCCCGGTGACCTGGACACCGTCGTGGAGAAGCCCGACGGCGGGGCCGACGAGGAGGCCGGGCTGCCGGCCACCGTCGACCGGCAGCCGCTCGCGGCGCTGCGCCGGGCCGCCGTACTGGATGCGCTGGACCGCTCCGGCGCCACCCGGGTGCTCGACCTCGGTTGCGGCGGCGGCGCGCTCCTGACCGAACTGGTCCGCAACCGCCGGTACACCGAGATCGTCGGCACCGACGTCTCGTCCCGGACGCTGGCGATCGCGGAACGCCGGCTGCGGCTGGACCGTCTGCCGCCCCGGCAGCGCGAGCGGATCAAGCTGTGGCAGTCCGCGCTGACCTATCGGGACGATCGGCTGCGCGGGTACGACGCCGCCGTGCTGATGGAGGTGGTCGAGCACCTCGACCCGCCGCGGCTGCCGGCACTGGAGGCGGCCGTCTTCGGCCACGCCCGGCCGGAGACGGTGGTCGTGACGACCCCGAACGTCGAGTACAACGTGCGGTATCCGGGGCTGGCCGCCGGTGCCCTCCGGCACTCCGACCACCGGTTCGAGTGGACCCGGGCCGAGTTCGCGGACTGGGCGGGTGCGGTCGGCGCGAGCTACGGCTACGCGGTCACGATCAGCGGCGTCGGCGCGGACGACCCCGAGGTCGGCAGCCCGACCCAGCTCGCGCTCTTCACCCGGACCGCGCCCGGCACGACACAGCAGCCGACCGGCGCCGGCCACACCCTTCCAGGGGCGGACACGGCAGCCCGCCGGGACGACACAACCGACGGCAGCGGCGCCGACGGCGACGAAGGAGGTACCCGATGAGCACGCTGGACATTCCCGAGCTGGCCCTGGTGGCCCTGGTCGGGGTCTCCGGTTCGGGCAAGTCGACCTTCGCCCGCCGGCACTTCGCGCCGACCCAGGTGCTCTCCTCGGACACCTTCCGGGCGATGGTGGCCGACGACGAGAACGACCAGTCCGCCTCCGCCGACGCCTTCGAGGTGCTGCACCACGTCGCCGGAAAGCGGCTGCGCGCCGGCCGGCTGACCGTGGTGGACGCCACCAACCTCCAGCAGCACGCCCGGGCCGGACTGGTCACCGTCGCCCGGGAACACGACGTACTCCCGGTGGCGATCGTGTTGGACGTGCCCGAACCGCTCTGCTGGGAGCGTACGCAGGCCCGGCCGGACCGGACGTTCGGCCGGCAGGTACTCGGCCGGATGCAGCGGGACCTGCGGCGCAGTGTCGGGCGGCTGGAGCGGGAGGGCTTCCGCAAGGTGCACGTACTGCGCGGCGTCGAGGAGATCGAGGCCGCCGAGATCCGCTACGAGAAGCTGTTCAACGACCGGAAGGACCTGACCGGGCCGTTCGACATCATCGGCGACGTGCACGGTTGCCGGGCCGAGCTGGAGGAGTTGCTGCGCCGGCTCGGCTGGACGCTGCACCGCGACGGAAACGGGCGGCCGGTGAACGCCACCCACCCGGCGGGACGTACCGCGATCTTCGTGGGCGACCTGGTCGACCGCGGGCCGGACTCGCCGGGCGTACTCCGGCTGGTGATGGGGATGGTCGGCGCCGGCACCGCGCTCTGCGTGCCCGGCAACCACGAACAGAAGCTGCTGCGCAAGCTGCGCGGCCGCAACGTCAGGGTGTCGCACGGCCTGGCCGAGACGCTGGCCCAGCTCGACGCCGAGGAGCCCGGCTTCGTCGCCGAGATCTCGGCGTTCGTCGACAGCCTGGTCAGCCACTACGTGTTGGACGGCGGCCGGCTGGTGGTCGCGCACGCCGGGCTCAAGGCCGAGTACCACGGTCGGGCGTCCGGCCGGGTCCGGGCGTTCGCGCTCTTCGGCGAGACCACCGGCGAGACCGACGAGTACGGCCTGCCGGTGCGCTACCCGTGGGCCCGGGACTACCGCGGCGCGGCGATGGTCGTCTACGGCCACACCCCCACCCCGGCTCCGGAGTGGGTCAACAACACCATCTGCATCGACACCGGCTGCGTCTTCGGCGGCACGCTGACCGCGCTGCGCTACCCGAGCCGGGAACTCGTCTCGGTGCCGGCGGCGAAGGAGTACTACCCGCCGGCCCGGCCGCTGGCCGTCGACCCGGCCGCGTCGGCACCGACCGGGGCGGCCGGCCGACCGGCCGCCGGTGTGCGGGACGACCTCGGGCTGGACCTGCGGGACGTCACCGGGCGCCGGCACCTCGACTACGGCTACGGCACGGTGACCGTACCGGCCGAGAACGCCGCCGCGGCGCTGGAGGTGATGAGCCGGTTCGCCGTCGACCCGCGCTGGCTGCCCTGGCTGCCGCCGACCATGGCGCCCTGCTCCACCTCCACCGTCGAGGGCTTCCTGGAGCATCCCGCGCAGGCGTTCGAGGACTACCGGCGGGCCGGGGTCGAGCGGGTGGTCTGCGAGGAGAAGCACATGGGCTCCCGGGCGGTGGTACTCGTCTGCCGTGACGAGGCCGACCCGGCGGCACCGGCCGCCACCGGCCGGTTCGGCCCGGGTGACGGGGTGGTCTACACCCGGACCGGCCGGCCGTTCTTCGGCGGCGGGCTGGACCGGGCGCTGCTGGCCCGGGTACGCACCGCCGTCGGCAGTGCCGGGCTGTGGGCCGAACTCGACACCGACTGGCTGCTGCTCGACTGCGAACTGCTGCCCTGGTCGGCCAAGGCCGGCGCGCTGATCCGGGAGCAGTACGCCCCGGTCGGTGCGGCGGGCCGGGCCGCGCTGCCGGCCGTGCGGGAGGTACTGGACCGGGCGGCCGGGCGGGACCTGCCGGTCGCCGACCTGCGGGCCCGGATGGCTCGCCGGGCGGCCGACCTGCACCACTACACCGAGGCGTACCGCAGCTACGTACGGCCGACCGACGGGCTGGTCGGGGTGACCCTGGCGCCGTTCGCGGTGCTCGCCACCGAGGGCGCCTCGCACGCCGGCCGGGACCACGGCTGGCACCTGGCAATGGCCGACCGGCTGCACGAGGCCGATCCGGAGCTGTTCACCCCGACCCGGCGCCAGGTGGTGGATCTCGCCGACGAGGCGGCGGTGTCGGCGGCGACGGACTGGTGGCTGGAGCTGACCGGGGCCGGCGGCGAGGGCATGGTGGTGAAGTCGTACGCCGGGCTCGCTGCCCGGGACGCCGACGGCCGGCTGCTCCAGCCGGGTGTGAAGTGCCGGGGCCGGGAGTACCTTCGGATCATCTACGGCCCGGAGTACGCCGAACCGGACCAGTTGGCCGTACTCCGGCACCGGTCGCTGGGGCGCAAGCGAGGGCTGGCCCTGCGCGAGCACGGGCTCGGCCTGGCCGCGCTGGACCGGCTGGCCGAGGGCGCCCCGCTGTGGCGGCGGCACGAGCTGGTCTTCGCGATCCTCGCCTGCGAGTCGGAACCGGTCGATCCCCGACTCTGAGCCCTCCGCCCTGGTCGAGGTCCGGTCGATCCCGACTCTGAGCCGCCTTGCCCCCTGGTCGGCGACCGGTCGATTCCGGCGTCGACCGGGGCGGTCGGGGGCGAAGCGGCCGGACGGACGGTGTCGGTTCCGGCGGCGGTGGCATCGCGCGGCGACTGACGGGAAGGTCCGCCTAGACTGCTGTGGTACCCGCCACCATGCTGGCGGACCCTTCACCGCGCCATGCCGAGAGTTCCGGAGGTCGCCTCGTGCCGACGCCCATCACCACGCTGGCCCTGGGTCCGGATTGGCTGGATCCGGAGTGGTTGATCTCCACCTTCGGGCTGCTCGGCATCCTGGCCATCGTCTTCGCCGAGTCCGGGCTGCTGATCGGCTTCTTCCTGCCCGGCGACTCGTTGCTGTTCACCGCTGGCCTGCTCACCGCCGACGGCCAGTACATCACCTACCCGTTGTGGCTGGTCTGCCTGCTGATCACGATCGCGGCGATCGCCGGTGACCAGGTCGGGTACGCGTTCGGCAAGAAGGTCGGTCCCGCGCTGTTCCGCCGCCCCAACTCGCGGCTGTTCAAGCAGGAGAACCTGCTCAAGGCGCACGACTTCTTCGAGAAGTACGGTGCCCGGTCGGTGGTTCTGGCCCGGTTCGTGCCGATCGTCCGTACTTTCACCCCGATCGTCGCCGGGGTCAGCGGGATGCGCTACCGCACCTTCGTGGTCTACAACGTGGTCGGTGGCATCCTCTGGGGCACCGGGGTCACCGTGCTCGGCTTCTTCCTCGGCCAGATCCCGTTCGTCAAGGCGAACATCGAGTTCATCCTGATCGCCATCGTCTTCGTCTCGGTGATCCCGATCATCATCGAGCTGCTCCGGGCCCGGATGGCCGCCCGTCGTGGCACCACCCCGGCCGAGCGGGCCGAGCTGGAGCACGCGGCCCAGGAGGTGCAGCGACACCGCCGCGGCTACTAGGTCGGCGACGGCGCGGCCACCGGATCGGCGCGGCCGGAGCGTGGCTGGCCCGCGCCGCGGCGTGGTTGGCCCGCTGGTCGCGTCGGAGGCAGCGTCGTTGGCCCGCTGGTCGCGTCGGACGCAGCGTGGTTGGCCCGCTGGTCTCGCCGCCATCGGCCCGAGCCGAGACGACCGGGCTCACACGTTGGTCGCGCCGTCGTCGATCCGGGCCAGGAACTCGGCGGGCAGCTCCGGCAGCTCGGACAGCCGGCCGGCGACGAGCGCCCGGTAGGTCAGCCGGGCCGCCTCCTCAAGGTTCGCGGCCCGCCTGTGCGCCAGCTCCACGCTGTCGGCCAGCACCGAGCAGCCGTGCCGGCTCAACACCAGGCAGTTGGTGCCGTCCCGGGTCGCGTCGGCCGCCAACTCGGCAAGTTCGGCGGTGCCGGGCAGCCGAAACGGCACCCGGGTGACCCGGCGCAGATAGAAGCCGTGGTCGGTGGTGACGAGCCGGATCCGCTCGCCGAGCGCGTCGAGCAACAGCACGGTCTGCGGGTGCAGGTGCACGATCGCGTTCACGTCCGGCCGGGCCCGGTAGGTGGCAAGGTGCAGTTCGACCTCGCTGGTCGGCAGGGCCCGCCGCCTCGACGAGACGTCCGGGCGCACCTCGCCGGCCACCGTGGGCACGGCGGGACGGTCCGTCGGGACGGAGCCGTCCGGTATGCGCACCCGGACGAACGAAGAACGGTCAAGCCGGTCCAGCCAGGTGCCGCCAGCGGTCACCCAGCAGGAATCGCCGTCGGGCGACCGGGCGGACAGATTGCCGCCGGAACCGACCACCAGGCCGGTCCGGACGACGTCCTGCCCCACGTACGCGAGCTGATCCCGCAGGTCTCCCCGGAGATAGTTCACGCCGGAAGCCCACCCCGCCCCACCACGTCAGCAGCGGTCGGACCGTCTGGCGCCGTCCTGGACAGGACGGACACCAGACGGACCAGGCGCTGATTCAGCGAGCCTTCTTCGTGGCTCGCTTACGCGGCGGGGTCAGCAGGTCGGCGATCGTGGCGATCGCCGTCGGCACCAGGCGGTAGTAAGCCCACACGCCCCGCTTCTCCCGCTCCAGCAAGCCGGCTTCGGTGAGGATACGGAGGTGGTGGCTGACCGTCGGCTGGGAGAGACCAAGCGGCGCGGTGAGGTCACACACGCACGCTTCGCCCTCCGGTGCCGACTGGATCAGGCTGAGCAGTCGAAGCCGAGCGGGGTCGGCAAGGGCCTTGAGGACCCCCGCCAGCCGCTCAGCATCGGCGCGCTCGATCGGCTCGCCGGCAAGCGGCGAGATCTGAGGCATAGTCATTTCGGCCAACGCAGTTCCCACGTATTCCATCCTTCCACCAGCAGCATCGACCCGCCTGCATATCAGCAGATCCGAATCGGCAAACTTTTAGGCCACTAGGCCGAGGTCAGCCAACGTATAGGCTGCCCGGTATGGCAATCCGGCGGCTCGTACGGCCTCGCCCGCCCCACGATCAACAATAACCGCCACGCCCACGACCTCGGCTCCGGCCTCCCGTAACGCCTCCACTGCGGTCAGCACGCTGCTTCCCGTGGTGGAGGTGTCCTCCACCGCCAACACCCGGCGACCACTCACCTCCGGCCCCTCGATCCTGCGCTGCAACCCGTGCGTCTTGCCGGCCTTGCGCACCACGAAAGCGTCGAGTCGACGTGACGTCGCCGAGGCGGCGTGCAGCATCGAGACGGCGATCGGGTCCGCACCCAACGTCAGGCCGCCAACCGCGTCGTAGTCCCAGCCCGCCGTGAGGTCGAGCATGGTCCGGCCGACCAACGGTGCCGCCGCGTGATGCAGGGTCACGCGCCGCAGATCGACGTACCAGTCCGCCTCACGACCAGAGGACAGCACCACCCGACCGTGCACGACGGCAAGGTCAGTGATGAATTTACGCAGGTCGTCGTGGTCCCCCATGGCCGGTAAGGGTACTGCGCCAAGGTGAGAGCCGGATGGTCGCCCCGGTGACAGGGCGGTGCGCGCCGCTACTGCGGTGGCCGACGGGACCGAAAATCGGCTACTCTCCGCACTGAATCTTGCCTGCGGTCGGGTGTCCTCACCGCCGCGTCCGGAGCGCCGGAACCACGTCGTACGGCCGGATCACAACTCCCCGCGGCCGGTCCGACCCCGGGCGTCCTTGGCTACCGCCCGCCAGATCCTGCCCGGCGCGTGCCGCAGGCCGAAGACCGCCACCTTGTACTTCCAGTCCGGGACGCTGACCATACGGTCCCGATCCAGGTCACGAAGGGCATCCCGCACCACGTCGTCGGCGCGCAGCCACATCCAGTCCGGGGTCTTCGACATGTTGATGCCGGCCCGGTCGTGGAACTCCGTACGGGTGTAGCCGGGGCAGAGCGCCATCACCCGTACGCCCATCGGCCGGACCGACTGGGCCACCGACTCACTGAAGTTGGTCACCCACGCCTTGCTGGCCGGGTACGTCGACCCGGGCATGACCGGCCCAAAGCCCGCGACGGAAGAGACATTTATCACTGCGCCGTGGCGCCGCCCGGTCATCCCGGGCAGGGCGGCGAGGGTCAGCCGGAGCACGGCGTGCACGTTCAGCCGGAGCAGCCGGGATTCGTCGGAGACGGTCGAGTGCAGGAAGGACCGGTTGAGACTGATCCCCGCGCTGTTGACGAGCATGTCGACCGGCGCCGACGCATCGGAGAGCCGCTCCTCGACCGAGCCGCACCCCTGATCGGTGGCGAGGTCGGCCGGGAGGACGTCGACCGTGTTGCCGTGCCGGGCGGTCAGCTCGGCGGCGGACTCCGCGAGCCGGTCGGCGTCGCGGGCCACCAGCAGCAGGTCGTAGCCGTCGGCGGCGAGCCGCCGGGCGAACGCGGCGCCGATCCCGGCCGTGGCGCCGGTGACCAGGGCGCGCCGGGCACCGCTCCGACCCATCCCCGGGCGCGCGCCGGCATCGGAGCCGGCGTCCGGCGGGGGAAGGGCTGCTGGCACTGGCTTCCTCACCTTGACGACTTCGCGGGCGTACGGGACGACTTCGCGGGCGTACCGCAGAATTCGTTCCGGCGCGGCATCGACGGAGGCGGAGCGCGACGCGAGCCGCACCCGGCGGTCGTACCTGCCGGGCCCACCGGTACCGCTCCCACAAGGTAGCGGAGGGTCCGGAATCGGAAAAGACCGGCACCGGGCGGAGCCCGACTCCGCCGGCACGCCCGGACATCGGCCTCGCCCGGCCGCCACCCGCCGGCCTCGCCCCCGCCGCCACCCGGCTGGTCGCCGGCCGCCGAACGTGCCGGATCCCCCGGCGGCCGGAGCCGACCGGGGGATCCGGGTGCGCAGGCTCAGCTGGACGGCGGGTTGGACGGCGGGTTGCCGGGCGGGTTGGACGGCGGCCCGGCCGGCGGGTACTGCGGGTACCCGGGATCGGCGCCGGGGGTCGACGGCTGGCCCGGGTAGGGCGGCTGCTCCGGGTACGCCGCACCTGGCACCGGCGGCTCCCAGCCGGGCGGCTGCTTGCGGAAGAACTCGTTCGAGGCGGGCAGTGCGAGCAGGACGATCGCACCGAGCAGCGCCAGCAGCGCGATGATCGAGAGAACCGTCGTGACCGGCTCGCTCCAGGACGGCACTTCCGCCTCGAGCCGGCGCTGGATCTCGGCCGTGTCCGGCAGGTCCTCCGCGCCCCCGGTGCTCATCCCCGAGGTCGCCGTGCCGGCGAGGCCGAGCCCGGTGCAGCAGACGCCGATGCCGCCCACCACCCAGGTGGCGATCCGGGCGGCGTTGCGGCCCTGGTTGTTCAGCACGCCGAGCACCACCAGGCCGATGGCGATCAGCAGTTGCAGTACGGCGCCGAATGCGGTGACGGCGACGGCGAACCCCTCGGCACCCTCGGCGGCGGTACCGGCGTACGCATCCCGGAAGGCCGTCGAGATGGCGCCGAGCGTGGCGAAGCCTACTGCCGCGGTGACGGCGAGCATGGCGGCCGTCAGGTAGAGCAGGTAGGTGGCGATGGTGACGGTGCCCGGGCGCGGCCTAGCGGTCGACGCGGGATTGGCTGGTTCCGACACGGCTCTCCTTTCCTGGCGCGGGTCCCCCGACTCGGGGGCCCCGGGATCGGCTTGGGCGGATCGGGTGTTCCCGGATCGGTTCTCCCAGATTCCGGACCACCGTATCGGTACCGGCGCGGTCGTTTCCTGGTAAACCGCCGCTGGGTGGTGCGGCGTGCACCGGTGCGGACCGCGGTCGGCGAACCTGCCTCAGCCTGGGGTGACCCGGGCGGCGGCGTACTCGCCCAGGGTGGTCCGGTCCATCAGGCAGCCGCTGAAGGTGGTCAGCTCGGCCGGATCTCCGAGCAGTCCCCGCCAGGCTTCCCGGCCGGCCGCCGGGTCCAGCCGGTCGAGCAGCGTCGCCGCGTACGCCCTGCCGGCGGCCGAGCCGTTCGCCAGCAACCACGACAGCCGGGGACGGACCTCCCCGGCCCGACCCGGCAGTGCCGCCTCGACGGCCCGGTACGCCTCGGTCGGCGGCAACACCTGGCCGGCGAGGCCCACCCCGCCGAACGCGACGACATCGGCGCCGGCCAGTTCGCGTACCGCCGCGGTCAGGTCGTCGACCTGTCCCGGAAACTCGGTCATGGCACCAATGGTGACCCACCCCGGCCCGGAGCGCTCGCCGAGCGGGCCGGGGCGGGGCGGGTCCGTCAGGTCCGTCAGATCCGGTCGACGGTCAGCGACTCCTTGGTCTCCGCCAGGTCGACCCGGACGGTGTCGCCGTCCCGCACCTCGCCGGCCAGCAACGCCTTCGCCAGCCGGTCGCCGATGGCCGACTGCACGAGCCGACGCAGCGGCCGGGCACCGTAGATCGGGTCGTACCCGTGATCGGCCAGCCAGGTCCGGGCCGCGTCGGTGACGTCCAGGCCGAGCCGCCGGTCGGCGAGCCGCCGCCGCAGCCGGTCGAGCTGGATGTCGACGATCCCACGCAGTTCCTGCCCGGTCAGCGAGGCGAAGACCACTATGTCGTCGAGCCGGTTGAGGAACTCCGGGCTGAAGTGCGAGCGGACCACCGCGAGCACCGCCTCCCGACGCTCCTCCTCGCTCAGCGTCAGGTCGGAGACGACCGCCGAGCCGAGGTTCGAGGTGAGGATCAGGATGGCGTTGCGGAAGTCGACCGTACGCCCCTGGCCGTCGGTGAGCCGGCCGTCGTCGAGCACCTGGAGCAGTACGTCGAAGACGTCCGGGTGGGCCTTCTCCACCTCGTCGAGCAGGATCACCGAGTACGGCCGGCGCCGCACCGCCTCGGTGAGCTGTCCACCCTCCTCGTACCCGACGTAGCCGGGCGGGGCACCGACGAGCCGGGCCACCGAGTGCTTCTCGGCGTACTCGCTCATGTCGATCCGGACCATGGCCCGCTCGTCGTCGAAGAGGAACTCGGCGAGCGCCTTGCCCAGCTCGGTCTTGCCGACGCCGGTGGGGCCGAGGAAGAGGAAGCTGCCGGTGGGCCGGTCCGGGTCGGCGACTCCGGCCCGGGCCCGACGCACCGCGTCGGAGACCGCGGCGACCGCCTCGGCCTGGCCGACCACGCGGGCGCCGAGCGAGGACTCCATCCGGAGCAGCTTGGCGGTCTCGCCCTCCATCAGCCGGCCGGCCGGGATGCCGGTCCAGGAGGCGACCACCGCGGCGATGTCGTCGGCGCCGACCTCCTCCTTGAGCATCGCCCCGTCGGCCTGCAGGCCGGCGAGTTCGCCCTCGGCCCGGGTCAGCGCGGCCTTCAGCTCGGGGATCCGGCCGTAGCGCAGCTCGGCGGCGCGTTCCAGCTCGCCGTCCCGCTCGGCCCGCTCCGCCTCGCCGCCGAGCCGCTCCAGCTCCTCCTTGGCGGTGGAGATCCGGGTGATGTGCTCCTTCTCCAGCTTCCACCGCTCGCTGAGCGCGGTGAGCTGCTCGCGCTTGTCGGCCAGTTCCTTGCGGAGCCGCGTCAGGCGCTCGGCCGAGGCCGGGTCGGGCTCCTTGGCCAGCGCCATCTCCTCGATCTCCAGCCGGCGTACCGCCCGCTCGATTTCGTCCACCTCGGTCGGCCGGGAGTCGATCTCCATCCGGAGCCGGGAGGCGGACTCGTCGACCAGGTCGATCGCCTTGTCCGGCAGGAACCGGTCGGTGATGTACCGGTCGGAGAGGCCGGCGGCGGCGACCAGGGCGGCGTCGGTGATGCGCACCCCGTGGTGCACCTCGTAGCGCTCCTTGAGCCCGCGCAGGATGCCGATGGTGTCCTCGATGGTGGGCTCGCCGACCAGCACCGGCTGGAAGCGCCGCTCCAGCGCCGGGTCCTTCTCGATGTGCTCCCGGTACTCGTCCAGGGTGGTGGCCCCGACCATCCGCAGCTCGCCCCGGGCCAGCATCGGCTTGAGCATGTTGCCGGCGTCCATCGAGCCCTCGCCCCGGCCGGCGCCGACCACGGTGTGCAGTTCGTCGAGGAAGGTGATGACCTGGCCGTCGGAGTTCTTGATCTCCTCCAGTACCGACTTCAGCCGCTCCTCGAACTGCCCCCGGTACTGCGCACCGGCGACCATCGCGCCGAGGTCGAGCGAGACCAGCAACTTGTCCCGCAGCGACTCGGGGACGTCACCGGCGACGATCCGCTGCGCCAGCCCCTCGACGATCGCGGTCTTGCCGACGCCGGGCTCGCCGATCAGCACCGGGTTGTTCTTGGTACGCCGGGAGAGCACCTGGATCACCCGGCGGATCTCGGCGTCCCGGCCGATCACCGGGTCGATCTTGCCCTCCCGGGCGCTCGCGGTCAGGTCGACGCCGTACTTCTCCAGCGCCCGGTAGGTCTGCTCGGGGTCGGCGGTGGTGACCCGGCGGTCGCCGCCGCGTACCGCCGGGAAGGCCGCCACCAGGTCCTCCTCGGTCGCACCGGCCTGCTTGAGGGTGCTGGCGACCGCGCCGCCGACCCGGGCCAGCCCGGCCAGCAGGTGCTCGGTCGAGGTGTACTCGTCGCCGAGCGGTCGGGCGATCTGCTCGGCCGCGCCGATCGCGTTGACGAACTCGCGGGAGAGGCTCGGCTCGGCGACACTGGATCCCCGGGCGGCCGGCTGGTTCTCCACGGCCCGGATGGCGGCCCGCCGGATGTCGGCCGGATTCGCCCCGACCGCGCGCAGCAGCCCGGCCGCGGTGGACCCGCCGGTGTCGAGCAGGGAGAGCAGCAGGTGCCACGGCTCGACGGTGGCGTGGCCGCGCTGGTTCGCCGTCGCGACGGCGCCGGTGATGACTTCGCGGCTCTTCGTGGTGAGACGTTCGGCGTTCATGGGCTCCCAATACGGTCCGCCGGCCGTGGCACGGTCCGGCATCGGCAGCGTGGCGGGCGGTGACGCCGCCACCCGGCGACACCACCTCCAATACGAACGACACAACCAGAGTTGAGTCTATTCCACTCAAGTCTGCCCGCGTGACATCAGTCACATTCGTCGCCCGGCGCCGCTCCCCGCGGCGGCCCGACCCGCCGCACCCGGCCCGCCCTCCTCAACCGGTCAACCGCAGGGCGACCCACCGCCGGTCCGTACCGGAGCCCAGACCGAGCCACACCTCGCCGCTGGGCGGGTGCGCGGCGAACAACGTACCGTCGTCCAGTACCCGCAGGTAGTGGCCCCCGACCGGCCAGGGCAGCTGCGCGTACCGGCCCCGTTCGATCAGTCCAACCCCCCGGGGCGAGGTCACCGCCAGCCGCCCGGCGCCGAGCGGCACCGCCGAGACAAAGCGCTCCGGCGGATTCACCGGGTCGGCCGGCACCCAGCCCGGCGGCTCTCCGGCACCGGCCTGGCGCCACAGTCGTGGGAAGCGGGTCCGGTCGTCGGCATGCCCCACCAGCCAGGCGTCGCCGTCGGCCGCCATCATCGGCAGCACGCCCGACAGGCCGCCGCCGAGCGCCGGCAACCCGGCGATCGGCCAGCTCCGACCGCCGTCCGGCGAGACGGCCGGGTACGCACGACCGTCCGCCAAGCCGGCGGCGAGCAGCCGGTCACCGGCGTACGCCACGCCGCGCAGACCCGGCACCGGCGGCTGGGCCGGCACGCTCCGGCGGCCCTCACCGGTCCACCGCACCACCGTCGGCGACTCGTCATCGTCACAGCAGACCTGGTAGACGCCCTGCGTCCGGTGGTACCCGGCCGGGGCCCGCTCACCCAGGTGCCGCTGGAAGGTCCGACCGGCATCGCTGGAGACGTACCACCGCGCCGGCTCGACCCAGAGCACCAGGTGGTCGTTGCCGGCGTACAACTGCTGGAAGCCGGCCGGGTGCGGGTGCCGCAGGCGCTGCCACGAGCGCCCGCCGTCGGCGGTACCGAAGAGCAGGTTGGTCGGGTTCGGCCCGGACGGGTCCGGTGCAGGCTCGTCGAGGGCCGTCCGCCCGCCGTTGTCGGCGACGAGCACGTAGCCGCGCGCCGCGTCCAGGAACTCGATCTGGTGCGGCACGGCGGCCGGCGGGAGGGGCAGCCGCGCGGGTCGCGACTCCACCGACGGGTCCGGCTCGACCGGCCGGCCGGGTGCGGTCCGCCGGACCTGGCCGACCGGGCCGCCGGTGCAGCCGGCGACGAGCGCGACGGCCAGGACCGGCGCGAGTACCCGTCGGGTGCGCTCCTCACGCAGACGCATCGGTCACCTCCACCGGACACGAGCCGTCACCCGATGGCGGGGTTCCGCCCCCGACGCCGTTATCGGCTCTCGATCGACAACGGGTACGGTAATTCGCGTGCGAGTACGTGTGGAGCAGACGGCGTTGCCCGGGATCGGCGTACGTCACGACGTAGTCACCGCCTCCGGACGCCGGCTAGGTGTAGTCACACACCGCAACGGTCGGCGGGATCTGGTGTTGTACGACCCGGACGATCCTGATTCCTGCACCGCCGACGTTCCGCTCACCGACGACGAGGCCGAGGCGCTGGCAGACATCCTCGGCGCCTCGCTGATGCTGGGACAGCTCTCCGGGCTGCGCCAGCAGGCCGCCGGGCTGCTCACCGAGCAGATCGCCATCCCGGCCGGTTCCCGGTACGTCGGCCGGCCGCTGGGCGACACCCAGACTCGCACCCGTACCGGCGCATCCATCGTCGCGGTCCTCCGGGAGCGCGAGGTGATCGCCTCACCCGACCCAACCTTCCGGTTCGAAGCCGGCGATGTGGTGGTCGTGGTCGGCACCCGTCAGGGACTCGACGGTGTCACCGCGATCCTCGCCGAGACCGACCCGGACGGCTGAGCGTATGCATCACACCACAATCCTGCTAATCGAAACAGGCGCGCTACTACTCGCTCTCGGACTGCTCAGCCGGCTCAGCCGGCGGATCGGGCTCTCGCCGATCCCGCTCTATCTGCTCGCCGGGCTCGCCTTCGGGCACGGCGGCCTGGTGCCGCTCTCGGCCAGCGAGGAGTTCTTCGAGATCGGCGCCGAGATCGGTGTGATCCTGCTGCTGGTCATGCTGGGCCTGGAGTACTCCGCCGACGAGTTGGTCGGCAACCTGCGCGCCGCGGCCCCGGCCGGGCTGGTCGACGGCCTGCTCAACGCGCTGCCCGGTGCGGCCTTCGGGTTGCTGCTCGGCTGGGGCTGGATCGGCGCGGTCGTACTGGCCGGGGTCACCTGGGTCTCCTCGTCCGGAGTCATCGCCAAGGTGCTGGCCGACCTCGGCCGGGTCGGTAACCGGGAGACTCCGGTCATCCTGTCGGTGCTGGTGATCGAGGACCTCGCGATGGCGCTCTACCTGCCGCTGGTCACCGCGATCCTCAGTGGGCAGAGCCTGCTCGGTGGCGGCATCGCACTGACCATCGCGGTCTTCACCGTGGTCCTGGTGCTGGTGGTGGCGATCCGGTACGGCAACCTCATCTCCCGGCTGCTCTCCGCCCGGGACCCGGAGGCACTGCTGCTCGGCGTGCTCGGCCTGACCCTCCTGGTCGCCGGCATCGCGGCCGGGCTCCAGGTGTCGGCGGCGGTCGGCGCGTTCCTGGTCGGCATCGCGCTCTCCGGGCCGGTGGCACACAACGCGACGGAGTTGCTCTCGCCGCTGCGCGACCTCTTCGCCGCCGTCTTCTTCGTGTTCTTCGGCCTGAACACCGATCCCCGGGCGATACCTCCGGTGCTGTTGCCGGCGCTGGCACTGGCCGTGGTCACCATGGCCACCAAGGTGTTGACCGGTTACCTGGCGGCGAAGCGGGTCGGCATCGGGCTGCCGGGTCGGTGGCGGGCCGGTGTGGCGCTGGCGCCGCGCGGCGAATTCTCCATCGTCATCGCCGGGCTGGCCGTCGCCACCAGCGTGGTCAATCCGCAACTCGGCCCGCTGGCCACCGCGTACGTGCTGATCACCGTGGTGACCGGGCCGATGTTGGCCCGGCTGCCCGATCTCGCCTGGTTCAAGCGGTGGCTACGCCGGGCCGCCGCCGGTGGCCCGGCACCGGCACCGGCTCCGGAGTGAACCGGGGCGCGGTGGGGTCCGCGACCCACATGGCGGGATCACCGATGCGCCGGTTCCACCACGGCGTAACGGGTTGATGAAATAGCACGTGACGGCCCTTTCGCAGGCTGGCAACAGCGCGTTACCGTGTCGCCGCAGTAGCCAAGGTCTTGCGGGGGCCGGGTGCCCGGCAGCCGCGCGAGCGGAAAGGCGGCCCGTTGAGCGTGCAGGACTCCGCGTTCCGGGGCTTTGCCAACCCGGTGGACCCGTCTCCCGCCGAGCTTCGAGCCTGGGCCTACGAGCCGGACTCGGTCCCGCTGCACACCATGCCGAAGGACTGGGACCTGCTGGTCTCCGGCGACCGACTGATCGGCACACTCTTCGATCTGGCGATGGACCAGTCGTGTCCGGCCCGCCGGTTCGCGCTGCACTGCCTCTACATCTATGCGGCGGACGGCATCCGGACCAAGTTCCGGGCCCATCCGAAGCGGCGGCTGCGGAAGCTGGTCGAGCAGGCGGAGCGGCTCGGCGACGAGCCGATGGCCATCTGGGCGCACAACACCCGGATGCTCCAGGCGAGGCCGCAGCTGTTCGACTACCGCGACTGGTGCGAGGGCGGCCTGGTCCGGCAGGCTCGCCGGCTGAGCTGACCCGGGCATCCGACCGTTGACGCTGCCCCGGGCACCCGACCGGTCGACGGCGATCGGTGGGCCGGGACCCCCCGTGGACCCCGGACCACCGGCCACCTGCGGTGCCGGCGCGGTGCACGGGACCTGACCTGCGTACCGGAGGACCGCGTCCGCGGGACTCGCACCATCAGTCAGGTTACTGATCTCACCGGCCCCGCGGGCCGGAAACCGGTGGTGGGCCGGGCGGACTCCCGCAGCGGTGATCCTCGGGCGGGCCAGGCGGGGCCGTCGACCGGGATCGACCAGGAAGAGCTGGCGCTCGAAGTACCTCTCCACGAGCGCCAGCCGGGTTCTTCGCTTGAATCGTCGCTACCCCGGACGACGGTCGTCGTACCGGTGTGCGTGGATGCCGACCTGTTTCGGGCGCGCCGGGACCCGGTCCCGGCGAGGCCTACTCGCACCGCATCCAGTTGAAGTGGTAGGTGGTACTGACACTGCCGTCGGTGGAGTCCATCATCATGAAGCTGGTCGTCTTCGGGTCCGACGTGCCCCGCATCACCCGCAGCTCCGTGTTGATGTTGAACAGCCGCACCTCACCACAGGGGGCGTAGACCAGCTCGGCCACGTCCGTGACGTCGGTCGTCTGCCAGCTGTCACTGATCGGACCGGCGATGTTGTGCGTCGCGCTCGCCGTCGCCGACGTGCCCTGGATGTAGTAGCTCGCCCGTTGCATGCCGCTGGCGCCGCGTTCGAGATGGGCGAAGCCGCGGTAGTCGGCCTGTCCGATCGCGTACGTGAAGCCACCCGGGACGTTCACCTGGAGGACCAGCTGGCAGTTCTTCCGGAAGTCGGTCGGCAGCGTGCCCGCGCCGGCCTGGGCGAGGTAGTCGCTGTACGTCACCGTGAACGCGGTGTTGTCCGGCGCCGTGGCGACCGCCGCCGTGCCGAGCCGGCAGCCCGACCCGTTGACCGTCTGGATCTCGACGGTGATGCGCTCGGCGGGTGGGTTGGTGGTCGGTACGGGGTCGTCGAGTACCGGCAAGCCCATTAACGACGCCGCCAGACTGCCGATGACTAACGTGTGCAACATTTTCCGGGGCTCCCTTCGGTCATCGTCGCGCGAGCCGTTGCCCGCGCGATGTATCGAACTTCATCCATTAACTTGGATGACCCTCTTCACCGGTTCCCGCACCGGCCCGACAGGCCGACCGGGCGGGCCCCCGCCCTCCAGGGCCGGGGTGCCGGAACAGGAATCCGGCACCCCAACCCGGAGGGCCCACGTCAGGCCTCTTCGCACTTCTTCCATGCAAAGTGGTAGATGGTGTTGATAGCGCCGTCCGTCGAGTCCATCGCCATGAAGCTGGTGGTGGTCGCCGGGTTGGACGTGCCGACGTTCACCCGCAGCTCGGTGTTGATGTTGAGGAAGCGCATCTCACCGCAGGGCGCGTAGCTCACCGAGGTCAGTTCCTCGGTGTCCGTCGTCTGCCAGCTGTCGTTCAGCGGGCCGCTGAACGAGTGGCTCCGGTACGTCGTCGGCGAGGAGCCCTGGAAGTAGTAGTTCGCCCGAGCCACCGCGGTCGCACCGTTCTCCAGGTAGGCGTAGCCGCGGTAGTCCGCCTGGAGGATTGCGTAGGTGAAGCCCTCCGGGACGTGCACCTGCAGGGCCAGCTGGCAGTTCTTCCGCGAGTCGGTCGGCCGCGCCCCCACGCCGACCTGGGCGAGATAGTCGCTGTAGGTCACCGTGAAGGCGGTGTTGTCGGGGGCGACCGCGACGGCCGCGGTCCCGGCCGGACAACCCGAACCATTGATGGTAATGACCTCGATGACAATCTTCTCTGCCGGAGGCTCCACGGGCGGATCCGTCGGGATGACAATCGCGCCGCCGAGCATCGAAGCAACGAGACTGCCAATGGCCAGCACACTGATCATGGGTTCCCTCCCGATCGTGCCGATAATGTCGCGCGCGTACTTGTACCCTAACTCTATTTATTGATGTTCGTCAATGTCTTATACCTGAATGCACAACGGCGGGAAGAGTGCTAGGACGAGGAGCGACACCGAAAAGCACAAGGGCCCCCGAATCAGCTCGATGGACATTCACCATTCCATCGGCCGACTCGGGGGCCCTTCGCGCTAACTTAGCGGACCGCCCCGGGGGACGCTGCTACGGCAGTGCGTCAGCACTCTCTCCAACTGAGGTGGTAGACGCTGCGCACACTGCCGCGGGTCGAGTCCATCGCCATGAAGCTCGTACCACTCTCCGAGTCCCCGACATCCACCCGCAGTTCGGTGTTCACGTTGAGATTGCGTTCCTGGCCGCAGGGCGCGTAGATCAGTGTCGAGGCCCGCTCGGACGTCCGCCACACGCCACTGTACGGCCCGGTGAATTCGTGGCTCTGCTGCGCGTTGGACGAACTTCCCATGAAGTAGTAGTTGGAGTGCTGCGAACCGCTGGCCCCGCGCTGGAGGTACGCGAAGCCCTGCAGGTCCACCTGGGACACCGCGAAGGTGAAGCCCTGTGGGATCTTCACTCGCAGGTTGAGCTGGCAGTTCTTCCTGAACTCGGTCGGCTTCGCCCCGGCGCCGGCCAGGACGAAGTAGTCGCTGTAGCTGACCGTGAAGGCCGTGTTGTCCGCGGCGGTGCTGACCTGGGCGGTCCCCGCCGGGCACCCCGAGCCGTTGACGGTCTCCACGCTGATGGTGATCCCCTCGGCGGGGGTCACCAAGGGCTCGGTAGCTACCGTCGAGGCAAACAATGCCGCGAGTACGCCGCCGACAGCCATCACGTTGGGCATGGTAGTTCCTTCCGGTCGTCGCGATGCGGTCGCGCCCGCAGCCCACCATAGCCAGGACATTGATGGTCGTCAATTAAACAATCTTGTAACCATACACATTTTAAGAAACGCTGATCAATTCTCATCGATCAAGCCGCAGGTATCCACGGGCCACGCCGTAGCATGGCACCCGGACACGACCCGGCGACCCGCCGCCCCTTACCCATGCCGGGCGGGAGCGACATGACGCTTCATGACCTTCACCAAGGCGTCCGACGGAAGATCCGAAGATCGGCGGATCCGCTGACTCCGACGTCACCCGCTTCGTACGGTGAAGCCTCCGGAGCCGGCCGGGGGTAATGGTTTCAGAGCCTGCGACTAACGGATTCCGAGATTCGGGCGTAATGTTCGCGAAACACCCGGGGTATTGGTTTCGGAGCGCCATCGGGTCGCCCGTGTCCCGACATGCGAGAACCGTCGGTCTCCGAAAGACCCGCCGCCGTCCCGGACCTCGCAGGAGATCCGGGACGGCCGGGGAGTATCAGGCGGGCGGCGTCAGGCCGACGGATCGGTGCCGCGGCGGGGACGCCAGACGACCAGCGCGGTCGAGGGCCGGCTGGTGGGCACCAGGTCCCGGCGGGGCAGCCCGCCCACCGCCTCCAGCTCCGCCACCCGGCGGTAGGCGGCCTCCAGCTCGGCCTGTAGACCGGCGACCCGCTGCTGGAGCTCGTCAACCATCTGCTCCAGCACGATGATCCGCTTGATGCCGGCCAGGTTGACACCGTCGTCCTGGCTGAGCCGCTGCACCTCACGCAGCAGCGCCACGTCGCGGGCGCTGTACCGGCGCCCACCCCCCGGGGCGCGACCGGGCTGCACCAGCCCCATCCGGTCGTACTGCCGCAGGGTCTGCGGGTGCATGCCGGCCATCCGGGCCGCGACCGAGATCATCAGGACCTTGGCGTCGGACGCCTGCTCGACCGAGACGACGACGTAATCCTCGGCCACCTTGATCACCTCCGCGTTGCCAACAGCTCAGTTGAAACGACGCACCCGGGCGTCGAGATGTTCCCGTGCCGCCGCCGGAGTTTGCGCGGCGAACTCCTCCAGCGCCTTCCTGGCCTCCGGCGAGAGCTGCTCGGGAACCATGATCTCCACGGTCACCAGCAGATCGCCGGCCTGGCCGTCCCGCCTCGACACACCCCTGCCCCGAGCCCGGAGCGTACGGCCGCTCGGCGTGCCCGGCGGCACCCGCAGGGTCACCGACGAGTCCAACGTCGGCACCCGCAGATCCGTCCCGAGCACCGCCTCGGCGATGGTGATCGGCACGGTCAGGGTCAGGTCGTCGCCGCTGCGCCCGAAGATGTCGTCGGAGCGGACCTTGACCAGGACGAACAGGTCGCCGGGCGGGCCGCCCCGATCGCCCGGCTCACCCCGGCCGGCAAGCCGGATCCGCTGACCGTCCGCCACCCCGGCCGGAAACCGCACGTTGAGCGTGCGGGACTTGGTGACCCCGCCGGTACCCCGGCACTCCGGGCACTTCTCGTCCACGATCGTGCCGACGCCCTGGCACTCGCGGCACGGCTCGGAGAAGCTGAACGAGCCCTGGTTGCGGGTGACGACCCCGGCACCCCGGCACTGCGGGCAGGTCCGGGGCAGCGTCCCCGGCTTGGCGCCGTCACCGTGGCAGGTGTCGCAGACGCCGGGAGCGCGCAGCGTCAGCGGCACCGTGACCCCGCGTACCGCGTCGCCGAAGTCGAGCATGACCTCGGCCTCGACGTCCCGGCCCCGGGCCGGGCCGCGGGTCCGGGTCGGACCACCGCCGGAAAAGATCGAACTGAACAGGTCGGAGAAACCCGCACCGCCGAACCGGCGGTCCTCGCCGGCCGCGCCGCCCGGCTGGCCGACCCCGCCGAAGAGGTCCGAGACGTCGAACGGGTAGCCGCCAGGACCGCCCGCCCGGGCGTTGCGCCGAAACGCGCCCGACCCGAAGAGCGAGCGCATCTCGTCGTACTCCTTGCGCTTGCGCGCGTCGGCGAGCACGTCGTACGCCTCGGAGACGGCCTTGAATCGCTCCTCGGCCTGGGTGTCACCCGGGTTGTGGTCCGGGTGGGATTCCCTGGCCAGCTTCCGGTAGGCCTTCTTGATCTCGTCAGGAGAGGCGGACCTGGCCACCCCCAGCACGGCGTAGAAGTCCTTCTCCAGCCAGTCTTTGGAACTCATCGGTCGTCCACCCCCTTCCCCTGTGGCGCGGTCGAGGTGCCGCCCGCACCCCATCCGACGGACGGCGTACGGGTGACACCTCGACCGCGACGCACCGGCTCAACCTCGCTTCGACCCGGTCTCCTCCGGCACCGGAGCACTCACTCCGGCTCCGGATCGGCCACCCCGACCAGCGCGGCCCGCAGCAGCGAATCGTTGACCTGGTAGCCCCGGCGCAGCACCTCGACGCAGGTGGACTCGGTGACGTCGGCTGAGGTCTGGTGCGCGACCGCCTCGTGCAGGTTCGGGTCGAACGGGTCGCCCTTCTCGCCGAACGGGGTCAGGCCGAACTTGCCCAGTGTCGTGATCAACTGTTCTGCCACCGTGCCGAACGGCCCGACCAGGTCGCCGTGCTCGCGGGCCCGGTCGAGGTCGTCGAGTACGGGCAGCAGCGCGGCCAGTACGACCCGGGTGGCCCGGTCCGCGTCCCTGGACCGCTCCCGGTCCATCCGCTTGCGGTAGTTGGCGAACTCCGCGGTCACCCGCTGGAGATCCTTGACCCGCTCGTCCAGCTCGGCCCGGAGCGCGGCCAGCTCGGCGCCGAGCGGGGCGGACCCGTCGGCGTCGGCGGCGGCCTCGGCGACCGGATTGACCGGTGCGTCCACCACCGGTCCGTCCGTGCCGGACGGTCGCTCCGCCGCCAGCACCTCGGCGAGTTCGGTGTCGTCGACCACCGGGGGGCCCGGCTCGGTGGTCTCGGCGCCGGAGTCGTCGGTGGTGGGGTCACCCGGATCGGTGGTCGAGTCGTCCACCTCCGGTCCGCTCTCGGCCGACTTCGCGTCGTCGACAGAGGCTGCGGCACCGGTCGACGCGGTGTCGTCGACCTCTCCGGCGGCCACGACCGGCTCGGCGTCGCCCGGCGGCTCGGGGTCCGGGTTCGGATCCTTCGCCGCCAGGGTGGAGCCGTCGGTCGTACCGTCCGGGTCGGCTGCTGCCGAACCCGGCTGGTCGTCGGTCAGGTTGATCTTCCGGTTGTTCCGGATGACGACGCCCTCGCCGGCCGTGTCCGTGACGGGGTCGGCGGGTGCGGAGCCACCCGGCACCGATCCGGTGGACTCCGGATCAGCGGCTCGTGGCTTGTCCGTCATTCGACTACCTCAATCCGTTGTGCTTGCGGCCAGGCCGGGTACGCAGGGAGCGGAACGTCACTTCTTGTCGTCCTCGTCGACGATCTCCGCGTCCACCACGTCGTCGGCGCCACCCTTGGCACCGGTCGGTCCGGCCTCGGGGCCGGCGCCGGCGGCACCCGGCTGCCCCTGCTCGGCCTGCTGCTGCGCGTAGAGCAGCGAGCCGGCCTCCTGGGAGATCTTGAGCAGCTTCTCGTGGGCCGACTTGACGCTCTCCAGGTCGGTCCCGCCGAGCGCGGAGCGCAGGTCGCCGAGGGCCTCGTTGATCTTGTCGCGCGGCTCGGCCGGCAGCTTGTCCCCGCTCTCGGCGAGGAACTTCTCGGTCTGCCACTGGAGCTGCTCGGCCTGGTTGCGGGTCTCCGCCTCGTCCCGGCGCCGCTTGTCCTCGTCGGCGTGGTCCTGGGCGTCCCGCATCATCCGCTCGATGTCGTCCTTCGGCAGCGCCGAGCCGCCGGTGATCGTCATCGACTGCTCCTTGCCGGTGCCGAGGTCCTTCGCGTTGACGTGCACGATGCCGTTCGCGTCGATGTCGAAGGTGACCTCGACCTGCGGCACACCGCGCGGCGCCGGCGGCAGGCCGGTCAGCTCGAAGGTGCCGAGCTTCTTGTTGTAGGCCGCGATGTCCCGCTCGCCCTGGAAGACCTGGATCAGCACCGACGGCTGGTTGTCGTCGGCCGTGGTGAAGACCTCGGAGCGCTTCGTCGGGATGGTCGTGTTGCGCTCGATGAGCTTGGTGAAGATGCCGCCCTTGGTCTCGATGCCCAGCGACAGCGGGGTGACGTCGAGCAGCAGGACGTCCTTGACCTCGCCCTTGAGCACGCCGGCCTGGAGCGCGGCACCGACCGCGACGACCTCGTCCGGGTTGACGCCCTTGTTGGGCTCCCGGCCGGTGAGCTGCTTGACCAGCTCGGAGACGGCCGGCATCCGGGTCGAGCCGCCGACCAGGATCACGTGGTCGACGTCGGAGACCTTCACCCCGGCGTCCTTGATGGCCTGGTCGAACGGGCCCTTGCAGCGGTCGAGCAGGTCCTGCGTCATCCGCTGGAACTCCGCCCGGGTCAGCGTCACGTCGAGGTGCAGCGGTGCCGACGGGGCACCGTCGCCGCCCGCCGGGCCGGCCGTGATGTACGGCAGGTTGATGCTGGTGGTGGTGGCGGCGGAAAGCTCGATCTTGGCCTTCTCGGCCGCCTCGCGCAGCCGCTGCATCGCCATCTTGTCCTGGGACAGGTCGACACCGTGCTGGCCACGGAAGGTCTTCACCAGGTGGTCGATGACCCGCTCGTCCCAGTCGTCGCCACCGAGGAGGTTGTCACCGCTGGTCGACTTGACCTCGATGACCCCCTCGGCCAGCTCCAGCAGCGACACGTCGAAGGTGCCGCCACCGAGGTCGAAGACCAGGACCGTCTGCTCCTTGGAGCCCTTGTCCAGCCCGTACGCCAGCGCCGCCGCGGTCGGCTCGTTCACGATCCGCAGGACGTTGAAGCCGGCGATCTCCCCGGCCTCCTTGGTGGCGGTCCGCTGCGCGTCGCTGAAGTACGCCGGAACGGTGATCACGGCGTCGGTGATCCGCTCGCCCAGGTACGCCTCGGCGTCCCGCTTGAGCTTCATCAGCGTCCGGGCGGAGATCTCCTGTGAGGTGTACTTCTTGCCGTCGATGTCGACGGACCAGTTGGTGCCCATCTCCCGCTTGACCGACCGGATGGTCCGGTCCGGGTTGGTCACCGCCTGACGCTTCGCGACCTCACCGACGAGCACCTCGCCGTTGCGGGCGAACGCGACGATCGAAGGAGTCGTCCGCGAGCCCTCGGCGTTCGCGATGACGGTGGGCTCACCGCCTTCGAGAACGCTGACGCAGGAATTCGTCGTGCCGAGGTCGATTCCGACCGCACGTGCCATCTTCGCTTCCTCGCTTCGTTACAAGGCAGGTGACGGGCACCGCCCGCAGCGCACCCACCACAAGTTGAGTGGACCGGACTCAATAGTGCCACGATCCGCCGTACGCGCAAAGTCGGACTTGAGTCACATCGACGCAACCCACCGCGCGGCTTCCACCACCGCGAATCCGTCCGCGCGGGAGGCCATCGACGGTGGTCGTGGGTATCCGGACAGCCGGCCAGGAAACCGGCGGCGCACCGCGCACCGATCCGTGGGCGAGCACGCCTGTTGTCTGTCTTGCAGGGATCGGGCAGTCTTTACCCCGTGACGACCCACGGCGAACCGGCCACCGGCCTCGGCACGCCCCTGGTCGGCCCGGAAACCCCCATCGCCGACGCGGATCGCGAGCAGGCCGAAAGCCCCCTCCGGCGCCCGCCGGCCGACGACCCCGCCGTCACCGCAGGGCCGGTGCCACCGGCCGGTGACGCGGGGACGGACCTGCGCTGGGCGCTGACCCGGCTGCGGGGCGCGATCGACGTCACCGCCTATCCACTGGCGCTGCCCGGGGCGGACGAAGCCCGTCAGCTCGGCTCCGCGCTGCGGGCCCAGCTCGCCGACTATCTACTGCCCCGACTCGCCCGGCTCGACGCGCCGCTGCTGGTGGTCGTCGGCGGCTCGACCGGTGCCGGCAAGTCGACCCTGGTCAACAGCCTGGTCCAGGCCCGAGTCAGCAGCGTCGGCGTCCTTCGGCCGACCACCCGCTCGCCGGTGCTGGTCTGCAGCCCACTCGACTCGGCGTGGTTCCGGCAGGGCGACCTGCTGCCCGGGCTGACCCGGACCACCAGCCCCGGAGATCAGCCGGACACCCTGCACCTGGTCACCGCACCGGCGCTCCCCGCCGGGCTGGCCTTCCTGGACGCGCCGGACATCGACTCGGTGGTGGACGCCAACCGGGCGCTCGCCGCCCAACTGCTCGCCGCCGCCGACCTGTGGCTCTTCGTCACCACCGCCGCCCGGTACGCCGACGCGGTGCCCTGGGAACTGCTGCGCACCGCCCGGCTTCGCGGCACGGCGATCGCGCTCGTCCTCGACCGGGTGCCGCCGGCAGCCGCCGACGAGGTGACCGCGCACCTGGCCGAGATGCTCGCCGAGCACCAACTCGACGCCGCGCCGCTGTTCGTACTCCCGGAGACGGTGGTCGACGGGCAGGGGCTGCTGCCCGGACGGCTGACCGAACCGCTGCGCTCCTGGTTCGGCCGGCTCGCCGCCGACTCGGAGGCCCGGGCGGCGGTGATCCGGCAGACCCTCGACGGCGCCGTCGCCGCGCTCGGCCCGGCCGTCGAGAGCCTGGCCACCGCCGCCGACCAGCAGGCGAACGCCGCACAGGCGCTGGACGAACGGGTCCGCAGCGCCTACCGGGGCGCCCGCCGCTGTGTCGAGGAGGCGCTGCGGGACGGCCGGCTGCTCCGGGGCGAGGTGCTGGCCCGATGGCAGGAGTTCGTCGGCACCGGCGAACTCTTCCGCACCCTGGAGGCCCGGGTCGGCCAGCTCCGTGACCGGCTCGTCGCGGCGGTGACCGGCCGTCCCGCCCCGAACGCCCAGCTCCGCAGCGCGATCGAGTCGCAGCTCGTCACCCTGCTGCGGGAGTCCGCCGCCACCGCCGCCGAGCAGACCGCCGCGGCCTGGCAGACCCATCCGGCCGGCGCCGCGCTGCTCACCAGCGAGCTGTCCCGGCCGGGCGAGGACCTGCCGGAGCGGGCCGAGCGGCTGGTCCGGGACTGGCAGCGCGGCGTACTCGAGCTGGTCCGCACCTCCGGCGGCGACAAGCGGTTCGTGGCCCGCAGCGCGGCGTACGCGGTGAACGCCACGGGCCTGGCGGTGATGATCGCCGTCTTCGCCTCCACCGCGTTCATCCCGACCGGGCTGGAGGTGGCGGCGGCCGGCGGCACCACCGTCGCCGCCCAGAAGGTACTGGAAGCAATCTTCGGCGACCAGGCCACCCGCAGCCTGGCCACCCGGGCCCGGGCGGAGCTGCTCGGTATGGTCGACCGACTCTTCGAGGAGGAGGCGGCCCGCTACCTGGCCCGCACCGCGACCGCCGGGGTCGACGCCGGCCACGGCGACCAGCTCCGCGAGGCCGCCCGGCTGGTCGACGCCGCGCGGGACGGGGCGGACCAGACAGCCGGAGCGGAGGCGGCCCGATGACGGACATCCTGGGCAGGGTCCGGGACACGTTCCGTTCCGACCAGCGGGCCGACCCGGACCGGCTGGTCGAGCGCCTGCACGCGATCAACCGGTTCCTCGGGGTCGTCGACGGCCACCTGCCCGACGAACGGCTGGTCGCGGCGCACACCCTGATCGAGCGCGCCGGCACCCGGCTGGCGCTCTCCCGCGACCACACGGTGGTGGCGCTGGCCGGTGCCACCGGCAGCGGCAAGTCCAGCCTGTTCAACTCGCTGGCCCGGTTCGAGATGTCACCGGTCGGGGTACGCCGGCCGACCACCGGGGTCACCCACGCCTGCGTCTGGGGGCCGCTGCACGACGCCACCCGGCTGCTCGACTGGGTCGGCGTACTGCCCCGGCACCGGTTCGTCCGGGAGAGCGCGCTGGACGGGGCGGACGAGGCGGCCCTGCACGGCCTGGTCCTGCTCGACCTGCCCGACTTCGACTCGGTCGAGTGGTCGCACCGCTCCGAGGTGGACCGGCTGCTCGGCCTGGTCGACCTCGTCGTCTGGGTGGTCGACCCGCAGAAGTACGCCGACAGGGTGCTGCACCGCAGCTACCTGCGCGAGTTCCACCGGCACCGGGACGTCACCGTGGTGGTGCTCAACCAGGCCGACCGGCTGGCACCGGACGACCTGCCCCGGGTCCTCACCGACCTGCGCCGGCTGGTCGACGCCGACCAGCTCAGCGGGGTGCCGGTACTCACCACCTCGGCGCTGACCGACGCCGGTACGGCACCGCTGCGGGCCCAGCTGGAGCAGGCGGTGGCACAGCGGCAGGCGGCACTGCGCCGGCTCTCCGGAGACGCGGACGCGGTCGTCGACGGGCTCGCCGGGCTGGTCGCCCCGGGGCGGGCCGACGACGACGTGGACCGGCCGACGATCCGCCGGCTGATCGACGCGCTGGCCGCCGCGGCCGGCGTACCGGCCGTGGCGGAGGCGACCGAGCAGGCGTACCGGCACCGGGCGGTGGCGGCGACCGGCTGGCCGCTGGCCCGGGGCCTGCGACGCCTACGCCCCGACCCGCTCCGCCGGCTGCACCTCGGCGAGGCGCCCGTCGCGCCGGAACGCGCACCGGAGCCGGGTGGGCTGCTCGGCATCGAGCGCGCGCCGGTGGCGGCGACCTCGGTGCCCGAGCCGACCGCGGCGCAGCGCTCCGCGGTCGGGCTGGCCGTCCGGGCGGTCGCCGACCGGGCCGGCGCGACGCTGCCGGATCCCTGGCCGGCGGCGGTGACGGCGGCGGCCCGCTCCCGGCTGGCCGACCTGCCCGACGCACTCGACCGGGCCGTCGCCACCACCGACCTCGGGGTGCAGCGCCGGCCGGTCTGGTGGCGGCTGGTCAACGCGGTGCAGTGGCTGGTCACCGTCGCCGCCGCGATCGGCCTGGGCTGGTTGGTCCTCGGCTACGCGGTACGCGCCCTCGGGCTGCCGGAACTGGAGTATCCGATGGTCGGGGTGGCGCCGCTGCCCACCGCCCTGCTGCTCGGCGGCCTGCTCTGCGGCGCACTACTCTCGCTGCTGGTCAAGCCGGTGATCAGGTGGGCGGCCCGCCGGGCCCGGTGGCGCGCCGAGGGCCGGATGCACGACGCCGTGGCCGAAGCCGCCCGGGGCTTGGTGGTGACCCCGGTCCGCGAGGTGCTGCGGGCCTACGCCGAGGCACGGTCCGCCCTGGGTGTGGCCTCGGCCCGCCGATGACCGGCCGCGCCCCGACGGCCGGCGGCGGGTCGTCGCCGATCGGCGGGTGGCGGCCGGTCCTGGTCCGGGGCGGGCTGGTGCTGCTCGGCGTACTGCACGTCTGCTGGGGGGTGCCGGCCGTTCTGGCGCCACGCTGGTTCTTCGACAACTTCCCCGGCTTCGGGCTCTCCTGGACGGCCGGCTACCCGCCGTACAACCCCCATTTGATGACCGACGTCGGGGCGGCGTTCCTGACCCTGGGCGTGATGTTGCTGGCGGCCGCCTGGTTCGACGACCGTCGGGTCACCGCCGTGGTGCTGACCGGGCTGCTGATCTTCGGCACCGTGCACCTGGTCTTCCACCTGGCGCACACCGGCACGCTGAGCAGTGCCGATCTGCTCGCCAGTCGGGGGGCGCTGCTGCTCGGCGTGCTCGGTCCCGGCGCGCTGCTCGTGCTGGACCGGCGCCAGCGGGCGTAGGGTCGGTGCATGGCCTCGCCTCGGACCCCTTTTGAAGCCGTGTTGCATGCCGCCCGCGACGTGACCAAGCTCGACTGCGCCCTGGACGCCGAGATGCTCGGCACCGCACTGCTGGGCAGCGTCTACGCGATCGCGGAGGAGGATCGCAACAATGCCGTTCGGGACTTCGTGGGCGACTTCCTCTCCGCGACGTCCCGTCGGCGTACCGCCGCCGCGACCACGATCCGGACCGTCTTCGCGGCCCTGGTGCCGGACGCCGCCGGCGCCGCCTCGGTCCGGCCGGGCGCGCAGGCGCCGTCCTGGTCCGACCAGCTCGGCAAGGTACGCCTGACCGGCAGCTACGCCTACGGCGACGTGTACGGCGACCAAACCTCCTACCTCGCCACCTTCGCCTATGACGACAGTGCGGCGGGTGGCCCGGAGCACGCGGTGGTGGCCCTGGTCGACCACAACATCGGCATCACCAAGGACGTCTTCGTCGGCGGTCCCGCCGAGCGGATCCTCGGCGAGATCCGGCAGATGTGTGCCGGTGACGCGCTGACCTGGTTCCGGGAGGAGGATCCGGCGCGGCTGCGCGGCGAGGTCGCCCGGCACCTGGACATCACCGACGAGTTGGGGGACCTGCCCGACCAGGGTTCGCTCGCCACCGACCGGACCCTGGTCGGTGCCCGGCTGGCGCTGCTGCCCCCGCCCGCGCCGACCGCCGTCATCGGCGACGCGGCCGAGCCGCTCTCCACGACCGAGCGGGACCGGTTGGTCCGGTCCTTCCTCGCCTCGCCCGAGGCCGCCCGGTTCGGCCTGTCCGAGGTACCCGAGGCCGATCTCGCCTCGCTGCACTTCTGCCTCAGCCTGGTACTCGACCACGCGGCGACCTTCGCCGAGCCGGACCCGCTGCGGTGGAGTCCGGCGGTGGCCGGCCTGTTGCTGCTCGACTGGGTGCACCGGCGGGCGGTACTCGACATGGACGACGCCGCGATGCTGCCGAGGGTGGTCCGGAGCTGGGCGGCGTACGCCGGCCGGTTGCGCGGGCTGCCGGCCGAGGCGGCGGCCCAGACCGACAGCTCGATCGAGGAGATGGTGCCGGAGTTCGTCCGGCTCTACACCACCGGGGAGCGACGCAGTCCGGCGACGGCGGCGGTGGCCCAGCTCATCGCCGACGGCGTCGACCCGAACGACCCGGCGGCGCTGGACGCCTGGATCGAGGCGAACCGGCAGCGCCTGGACGAGGACCCGGCATAGCCCCCGGTCAGCCTTCCTCGACCGGCTGGCCCATCAGCTTCGCCCGGCGGGCGGTCAGCGCGGGCAGGTCCACCCGGACCGGCCACGGCTGCCCGGTCGCGAACGGCTCGGTGGTGTAGTGGGTGACGTACCGGTATTTCCGGCTTCCCGGGTCGAGCACCAGTTCGGCGAGGGAGATGCTCGGCTTCTCCTCCTCGGGCACCACGATCCAGTACGCCGGAACCCCGGCCCGGGCGTAGAGCGCCCGTTTGGTCTCGGTGTCCCGCAGCGCCGAGGTCGGCGACACCACCTCGACCACCAGCAGCGCGTCGACGATCGGGAACGGCGTACGCCGCAGGTGCTCCGCCCGGGTCACCACCACGTCCGGCCGCGGCTCGTTGTACGCGTCGACCGTGGTCGACTGGTCGGTGCCGACAGCGTAATCATCAGAAGGACAGGAATCCTCCAGGATGTTTGCTATCCACCGGGCGATGGTGTTGTGGTCGATCGTGGCCGAGGGGGACACGATGATGCTCCCGTCAATCAGCTCGTAGCGCCGGCCGTCATCGGGCAGGGCGTGCAGGTCTGCCGTGGTGTAGCCGTGCGGGCCGGGCCGGTCGAGGGCGATCGGGGCGGCGCTCATCGGAGAACCTCCGGGATCGGTCGGGGAAGCCACGAGGTCAAGGCTACGGGTGGAACGTTCACGGGCGCCACGCTAACGGAGAGCACCGACAGTTTCACGTAACGACGCCGGGGCGGCGCGAGTGCGCCGCCCCGGCGTCTGGGTACTCCGGAGAATCAGATCGCGACCTCGTGGTCGTCGTGCAGGCCGCCACCGCCGCCGGCCGGCGCGGTGCTGCCGCTCGTCGGGCCGGTCAGCGCGGTGCCGAGGCTGCGGGTGTCGTAGGCGTACGTGATGATCGCGTGCGCGATCGCGTCGGACATCTCGTCGATCGCCTTCAGGCTGACGTTGTCGATGTCGTCGCAGGCCTGGTGGTAGCAGGGGTCGTAGGAGACACCGGCGGTGCCGCCGTAGACCCGGGCCTCCTCGGCCGTCTTGACCTGCTCTGCCCCGGTGAAGAGACCACCGGAGGGGATGTCCACCCCGGCCGCGATGAACGGACCGTAGTCACTGCGCCCGGAGAACGGCGTCTCGGCCGAGGCCAGCCGCTGTGACCGGAAGTAGTCGTGGAAGAGCTTCTCGATCGCGCCCGAGCCGGGCGGCCCGGCCGCCGACCCGGTGCCGGGCGGGAAGGCCGAGTTGTCGCCGTCGTAGACGAACCGGACGTAGTTCGGCGAGCCGACCATGTCGAAGTTCAGGTAGAGGGCGATCCTGTCCCGCTCCGCCTGCGGCAGGTTGGCGATGTAGTACGTCGAGCCGACCAGGTTGGCCTCCTCGGCGCCCCAGAGCGCGAACCGCACCTTGTTCCTGGTGGGGAACCAGCGCATCTGCTCGGCGATCTCCAGCAGCGCGGCACTGCCGCTGCCGTTGTCGTTGATGCCCGGGCCCTCCGCCACCGAGTCGAGGTGCGCACCGGCCATCACCACGTTGCCCGGGTCGCCCCAGCGGGACTCGGCGAAGATGTTCTCGGTGGTGGCCTGCCCCCGGAAGGTGTCGGTGAAGACCCGCAGGGTCAGGCCGCCGGCGACCTGGCCGACGAGTTCCTGGCCGAGCGCCTGCGAGATGCCGACGGCGGCGAAGTCCAGGGTGTACGCGTTGCCCAGCGTCCCGGAGAGGTCACCCGGGATGTTGTTGTAGATGACCACCGCCGCCGCGCCGGACGCCGCCGCCGTGCTGGCCTTCTGCCCGAACGGGCAGGTGCCCCGGCTGACCACGACGATCGTGCCGACGTTCGCCGGGCCGTAGTCGCCCGGTTCGCAGCCCTGGGAGTCGCCGGCCGGCACACTGGCCGGAGCGGTCACGTCGGCGCTGCCCGAGTAGCTCATGATCCGGTGTGGCAGGTCGCCGGCGGGCGCCGACACCCGCTCCAGTTCGGACGGAGTGTTGATCAGGAAGGTCTGGAAGTCGAACGCCTGCCGGGTGACCCGGTATCCCGCCTTACGGAACACCTTCTCCGCGTAGTCGACGGACCTGTCGTATCCGGGTGCGCCGGAAGCGCGGTTGCCGTTGTTGCGGTCCGCGATCTTCTGCAGCTCTTTGAGGTGTTTCTGGACGCCCTTGGCCGTGACTGCCTTCCGCAGCACCCAGGAGCCGAGGCTCCCGAGGCCGGAACTGGCCTGTGCCGGTGCCGGCGCGGCCACCACCGCGAGCGCTGTCACGAGCGTGGTGGCCAGTAGGCCACGGCTCCACCGATTGCTGGTCCGACCCACGCTGCCTCCCTGTCGGTCACCGGGGTTACCGGTCTTATCGAGGGAGGTCAGCATAGCCACGGGTAACTGGCCGGTGAATAGTCCAGCCGAGTCGGCTTACCGGCCGGTAGTGCGGGAGGGGCGGGAACGATCGGTCACGGAGGGCCGGCGGGCCACGCCCTGGGAGAGCAGGTCGGGCCCGCCGGCACCGCCGGTGACCGAACTGGCCCCCCGCCAGCCGATCGGGCCGGCGGCGCCGGCCCGGGGGCCGGCGCCGCCGAAGGCCGTCGTTGCCGGTCGACGACCTTGTCCCGGTAGGTCGGTCCGCCTCGGGCGGGAAGGGACCGAATCCTTTCTCGTCTCGCTGACGATAACCACTGTGGTAGCTTCTCGTCAAGGTGGTGATAATTCAGATGGCCGAATACCCGCCGTTCGCCGTCACCGTCGACCTGGTGGTCCTCACCGTGCGGGCGGACGAACTCTGCATTCTGCTGGTACGCCGGGGGGTGCCGCCGTACCAGGACCGCTGGGCGCTGCCCGGCGGGTTCGTCGGCTTCGACGAGGACCTGCCGGACGCGGCCGCCCGGGAGCTGACCGAGGAAACCGGAGTTCCCGAGCCGATCGGCCACCTCGAACAGTTGGGCACGTACGGGTCACCGAAACGGGACCCGCGGGGGCGGGTGGTCACCGTGGCGTACCTGGCGCTGCTGCCGGACCTGCCGACGCCGGTGGCCGGTACGGACGCGGCCGCGGCGGACTGGCTCCCGGTGTCCCGGGTCGCCGACGCCCAACTCGCCTTCGACCACGACGTCATCCTGGCCGACGGGCTCGAACGGGCCCGGGCCAAGCTCGAGTACACCCCGCTGGCCACCGCGTTCTGTCCCCCGGAGTTCACCATCGCCCGACTGCGGACGATCTACGAGACCGTCTGGAACAGCCGGTTGGACCCGCGCAACTTCCACCGCAAGGTCACCAGCACCCCGGGGTTCGTGGAGCCCGCCGGCCGGGTCACCGAGGGCGACCGGGGCCGGCCAGCCCAGCTCTTCCGGCGCGGCCCGGCCGAACTGCTGCACCCGCCGATGCTCCGCCCGTCGGTCACCCGAGGCTGAAGCCGAACCGGCCCCGAACCGCCCCGAGCGGCCCGAGCGGCCCGGAGCCGAACCGGCCCGAGCGGGCCGGCCCGAGCGAACCGGCCCGAGCGCGACCGGGAACCGATCGGCACGAAGCCGCGTCACGTCACGTGGCGCTGGTCGGGCTTCAGGCCGCCGTCGCGGCCGGCGGAGTGCCGCCGGGCGGAGTGCTGGGTACCGGTGCGGGAGTCGGCGCGGGAGTCGGCGCGGGGGCCGTCGGTCCGGGGGTGGCGGTCGGTGCCGCCGAGGCCGTCGCGCCCGGTGTCGGTGCGGGACCGGTCGGTGCCGGCGAGGAGGTCGGCTCGGCCGGGACGGACGGTGTGCCCGTCGGCGCGGGTGAACCGGTCGGCGCCGTGGACGGCGAGCCGGTCGGCGGCTCGGGCGCCGGCGACGGCGGCGGGGACGGCAACGGGGACGGCGACGGCAGCGGTGACGGCGGCGGGGACGACGGCGACGGGACCGGCGACGGCGGCGCGGGCGACTGGGTCGGCGGCCCGAGAACCGGCGGTACCGGCGCGCCCGGCTCGTTCCCGACGGGCGGGGCGATCGGCGGCAGCCGGCCGGGTTCGCTTCCGGAGGGGCCGGGTCGGACCGGCACGGCGCCGGGCGGGACGAGGAACGGCAGCCAGCCGGACCGCTCGGACCTGGCACCCGTACCGGCCGGTCCCGGTTCCGCCACCGGTGGCACGGTCGGATAGCTCGGCCGCACCTGCGGGAGCGCACCAGGCGGGGGCGGGACGAACGGAGTGGCGTCGGCCGGGCGCATCCCGTCGGAGACGGTCGCCGAGCCGCTGCCGATGGTCGCCATGATCGGCAACGAGGAGGTGCCGGCCAGGAGCGCGACCGTGAACAGGTACCGGCGGGCCGGGCGACCGAGCCCTTCCGCCCGGTGCACCCCGGTCACCCTCCGATATCCGACGTGTGCGCCGCCGGACCGGCGGTGCCGGGCCAGCAGCACCGGAGGCGGGGGCTGGAAACCGTGGTTGGGCACGGAAAACTCCTCGTCGTCGGCGGCGCGGGCCAGGCGGCGGCCGGGTGGTACACATCTGATCAGCAGTGACGCTGCCATTACCTACAGTGGCTGAGTAACCCTGTGTTGGCTAGCGTCGTACAGCGTGTCAGCGTCCGAGTTTTGATCGGCTCGACTTCCGTACCCGATCAAATCGGTTTATGTGGTGCGAAGCAGGCGGCGGCTTGGATCTGGCCGAGGCCGACCTGTGGCGGTACCGCGTTGCTCTGCGAATATGGAGCCGACGGCAACGCGGCCGCGACCTTCGCGCACCCCCGCGGCAGGCAGGACGCGGTGCCGGCGCTCGACGGACCAGGCTCGGCCAGAATCTGGTCCAGCCGCGTGGCTACCCCTACCGGGGAAAGGCGCGGCAGCCACCCCCGGTCCGGCACCAGCCGGACGGGCGCACCAGCTGCGCGGTCGGGACACCCCCGGTGCCGACGCACGAACGACAGGGAGATAGGGATGGCGAAGGGCGATCCCGCGGGTACGGCCCGCGGCAGACGAGCCACACCCCGGTCCGGACGATCTGGCGGGAAGTCCCCCGGCACCAGTGACCTGGTGCAACTACTCACGCCCGAGGGCGACCGGATCGACAAGGTGACCTGGTCCGACGGTACGGAGTACCGGGTCGACTTCACCGACGAGGAATATCGCGGTCTCTACCGGGACCTGGTGCTGGTTCGCCGGCTGGACGCCGAGGCGACCGCGTTGCAGCGGCAGGGTGAGCTGGGCATCTGGGCCAGCCTGCTCGGCCAGGAGGCGGCGCAGGTCGGCTCGGGTCGGGCGCTGCGGCCGCAGGACATGGCCTTCCCGACCTACCGGGAACACGGCGTGCTCTACTGCCGGGGCATCGACCCGATCATGCCGCTGGGCCTGTTCCGCGGCGTGGACCTGGGCGGCTGGGACCCGAACGAGTTCAAGTTCAACATGTACACGATCGTCATCGGTGCGCAGACCCTGCACGCCACCGGCTACGCCATGGGTGTGAACATGGACGGCCGGACCGGCACCGACGACGGCGAGGCGGTGATCGCCTACTTCGGCGACGGCGCCTCCGCCCAGGGCGACGTGAACGAGGCCTTCATCTGGTCGGCCGTCTTCAACGCCCCGATCGTCTTCTTCTGCCAGAACAACCAGTACGCCATCTCCGAGCCGTTGGAGCGGCAGACCCGGATCCCGCTCTACCAGCGGGCCGCCGGTTTCGGCTTCCCCGGGGTACGGGTGGACGGCAACGACGTGCTCGCGACGTACGCGGTGACCCGGGCGGCGCTGGACAACGCGCGTCACGGTCAGGGCCCCACCCTGATCGAGGCGTACACGTACCGGATGGGCGCGCACACCACCACGGACGACCCGACGCGCTACCGGATCGCCAGCGAGGTCGAGGCGTGGCAGGCGAAGGACCCGATCGCCCGGGTCAAGGCATTCCTCACCAGGCAGGGCATCGCGGACGACACGTTCCTGGCCGAGGTGGAGGAGCAGGCCAAGCAGGAGGCGCTGCGGCTGCGGGAGCGGGTGCTGGAGATGCCCGACCCCGAACCGCTGACCCTCTTCGACCACGTGTTCCCGAACGGTTCACCCGAGCTGGACGCGCAGCGTGAGTTCACCGCCCGTTACCTGGACTCGTTCGAGGGGAGCGTGCACTGATGGCCACCGAGACCCTCACCCTGGGCAAGGCGATCAACCGCGGCCTGCGCCGCGCACTGGAACACGACCCCAAGGTCGTGATCATGGGAGAGGACGTCGGCAAGCTCGGCGGCGTCTTCCGGATCACCGACGGGCTGCAGAAGGACTTCGGCGAGAACCGGGTGATCGACACCCCGCTCGCCGAGTCCGGCATCATCGGCACCGCGGTCGGGCTCTCCATCCGGGGGTACCGGCCGATCTGCGAGATCCAGTTCGACGGCTTCGTCTACCCGGCGTACGACCAGATCGTGTCGCAGGTGGCGAAGATGCACTACCGCTCGCAGGGCAAGGTCAGGGTGCCGATGGTCATCCGGATCCCGTTCGGGGGCGGCATCGGCGCGGTCGAGCACCACTCGGAGTCCCCGGAGGCGTACTTCGCGCACACCGCCGGGCTCAAGGTGGTCGCCTGCTCGTCGCCGCAGGACGCCTACACGATGATCCAGCAGGCGGTCGCCTCGGACGACCCGATCGTCTTCTTCGAGCCGAAGCGGCGCTACCACGAGAAGGGGCAGGTGGAGCTGGACGCCCCGCTCGGTGACGCCTACCCGCTGCACGCCTCCCGGGTGGTCCGGCCGGGCCGGGACGCCACGCTGCTGGCGTACGGCCCGATGGTGCGTACCGCGCTGGACGCGGCCACCGCGGCCGAGGAGGACGGCCGGGATCTGGAGGTCATCGACCTGCGCACCCTCTCCCCGCTGGACCTGGCTCCGGTGTACGAGTCGGTGAAGCGCACCGGGCGGTGCGTGGTGGTGCACGAGGCGCCCAGCAACCTCGGCCTCGGCGCCGAGATCGCGGCCCGGGTCACCGAGGAGTGCTTCTACTCCCTGGAGGCCCCCGTGCTGCGGGTGGCCGGCTTCGACACGCCCTATCCGGCCGCCCGGCTGGAGGAGGACTACCTGCCCAACCTCGACCGGGTGCTCGACGGTGTCGACCGCACCTTCGGGTGGTGAGCGGGATGTCGCGCGTGCGGGAGTTCCCCCTGCCCGATCTCGGCGAGGGGCTGACCGAGGGCGAGATCCTCAAGTGGCTGGTCGCGGTCGGCGACACCGTCGAGTTGAACCAGCCGGTCGTCGAGGTCGAGACGGCGAAGGCGGCCGTCGAGATCCCGGCGAAGTGGGGCGGCAGGATCACCGCGATCTTCCACGACGAGGGCACGGTGGTCGACGTCGGTACGCCGATCTTCGCCGTAGACACCGACCCGGGCGCCGGCGACCTGCCGGAGCCGTCGGCGGCGTCGCTGGCCGCCGTCGAGATCGCGCCCGCCGAGGGCGCCGTCGAGCCCGGCCTGATCGGTGGGCCCGCTCCGGGTGGCCGGACGGCGGTGCTGGTCGGGTACGGCCCGCGTACCGGTGCCGCGAAGCGCCGCCCGCGCAAGGGTGCCGGCGCACCCGCTCCGAACGGTATTCCAGCCCCGGTCGCCGCACCGGCTCCGGAACCGGTACGCGCGGCGGTCGAGCCGGTACGTCCGGCGGCTGTGACACCGGCACCGGCACCCCGGGCCGGCGGGGACGCCGCCGAGCCGGGTGCACTGGTGCTGGCGAAGCCGCCGGTGCGCAAACTCGCCAAGGATCTCGGGGTCGACCTGCGTACCCTGACCGGGTCGGGGCCGCTCGGCTCGATCACCCGGGACGACGTACACCGGGCGGCGGCGGGCACGGCGACGGCGGCCGAGCCGGCGCTGACCGGCGCGGGCACGGCGGCGCCGGCCTTCGGGCCGGACCGGGAGCAGCGGATCCCGGTCCGGGGCGTGCGCAAGCTGACCGCGCAGAACATGGCGGCGTCGGCGTTCACCGCGCCGCACGTCACCGAGTTCCTGACGGTCGACGTGACGCGCTCGATGAAGGCGCTCGACCGGTTGCGCAAGCGCCGGGAGTGGCAGGACGTCCGGATCTCACCGCTGTTGCTGGTCGCCAAGGCCGTGCTGCTGGCGGTCGGTCGGCACCCAATGGTCAACTCGACCTGGGCCGGCGACGAGATCGTCGTCAAGGAGTACGTCAACCTGGGCATCGCGGCAGCGACCGAGCGCGGCCTGATCGTGCCGAACATCAAGGACGCCGGCCGGCTCAGTCTACGCGAGCTGGCGGACGCGATGACGGCGCTGGTGCAGACCGCCAAGGCGGGGAAGACGGCTCCGGCGGACATGTCCGGCGGCACCCTGACCATCACCAACGTCGGCGTCTTCGGCGTCGACACCGGTACGCCGATCCTGCCGCCGGGCGAGTCGGCGATCCTGGCCTTCGGTGCGGTCCGGGAGATGCCCTGGGTGCACAAGGGCAAGGTCAAGGTCCGCCAGGTGACGACGCTCGGGCTCTCCTTCGACCACCGCATCATCGACGGTGAGCTGGGCTCGAAGTTCCTGCGTGACGTGGGTGACTTCCTGGCCGATCCGGAGGCGGCGCTGCTCGGCTGGACCTGACTCTCCGACACACGGCATCACCTGTGACGGCAGCCGGTGTGTCCCGGGTTACTCCCGGGCACACCGGCTGTGTCCGTTCGGTGACGAGGAATCATCGTTGTTTTGGCCGTCACACCTTTGATTCTTCGGCTCGTGGCTCAGCTCACCTAATAATCGGTGGCAGTCAAGGCGTCGGCGAGGTTCAATAGAGAGGACAAACGCGGTACACAACCGAATAGCCAGGGGGCGCAACACCATGAGCATGCTCAACCGAATTCGTCACCGCCGGGAGAGCGCGCGCCGCGCGCGGGCGATCCAGCGGGCACTGCGGGCGACGAGTTCGCCGGCTGTCCGCGACGAGATCCTCATCGCCGCGCAGCGTTACTACGGCTGACGCGGCGTTACTACGGCTGACCTCGCGACAGACTCCTCACCTCCTCCGCACCACATCGACGGCCCGTCCGGAGCGCTCCGGACGGGCCGTCGGTGTTTCCCAACCGCCCACGACCGGAGTACCGTCCCCGCGACGCCGCCCGGTACGGTGAAGCTCGGTCGCCGCCCCGACCAACCGGTAGGAAGTGCGCCGAGCAGATGCCAGTTCGGCTCGCCTGGACGACCGGCCCGGCGACCCGCGCTGCCCGGGCGGTGCCGGCCTGGACCGGTTACCGTGCGGGGAGCTTGCCCAGCCCGGTGTCACGCCGGAGTCGCCGGCAACCTGGCTGGTGACCGTCGCGTGAGACCGGCGCGGCCGACATGTGATGGAGGAGGCGCGCGCATGACGTCCGAGGATCCGCAGCACCCCGGCCGGTGGCCGGACGAGGCTGCGCCGGGCGCCGCAGGCCCAACCCCGTACGACAATTCCACACCACACCCCGACGACCGGTTCCCGTCCCAGGGTTCCCAAGGTTCCGCAGGTACACCACCGGCCGACTTCGGCTGGGCTCCGCCACCGCCCGCCGGGCGGGCCAGCGCGCCGGTGGCCTGGAACGAATCAGCGGGGGCCGCCCCGGCTCACCCCGGCCCGGCCGGCTGGGCAGCTCCCGGCGAAGCCCCGGGCGCGCCCGCCGCCCGCCCGGACGGCCCCTGGGGCCCACCCCCGGAGTCCGTCGGCACACCGCAGGCGCCGCCGGACGGCTCGGGCTTCCCACCGGAGTGGGGAAGCCCGCCGAACCAGTCCGGCCCGCCGCGCTGGACCGGTGCCGGTCAGCCCGGCGAGCCGCCCAGCTACCCGCCGATCAACCGTCCGGTGATCCCGGAGGGTGAGCCGTGGCCGGCGGCCGAGGTCTGGGGAAAGGCATCGTCCGGTTCGGACTCCGGGTCCCACCCGGACTCCGGCGGCCCGCCGGGCGGCTATGCACAGCGGTCCGCCGAGCCACAGCGGTCCGCCGAGCCGGACGCGCCGCACGGCGGCACACCGCAGCCGTCCGCCTGGGCCCCCCAGCCGCCGACCTGGTCGGCCGGACCGGGCGACAACAGGCCGGGGCCGTTCGAGCCGTCCCGACCGGAGTTCGACCGGCACGAAGCCGCCTTCGAGCAGCGCGAAGCCGCCTTTGACCGACCGGGGCCGCCCAACCTCGACCGACGCGAACCCGACCTGGCCCGGCGCGAGCCGGAGTTCGACGCGCGTGAGCCGGACGGGCCGGCGTACCAGCCGCGTCCGGCACCGGGGATCTCGCCCGGAAACGCCGTACCGCTGCCGCCGCAGGAGACCCGGATCCCCGGAGCCAGCCTGGCGGCGGCACCACCGGCCGACTATTCCCCGCCCGCCGGCCGCCAGACGCCGGACGAGTACGGCTCGGCCGCCCGGGACCAGGGTGGCTGGGCGCCCGGCGTGCCCGAGGCGGCACCACAGTCCCCGGCACCACAGTCCCCGGCGCCACAGTCCGCAGCACCACAGTTCCCGGCACCACAGTCCCCGGCGCCCACGCCCGGGGCCGCATCGGTCGCCGTACCGCAACCGCGGGTTCCGACCGACGCGGCGGTCGCCGGCCGGGTCTCGGTACCCGGGGTGACGGGACAGCCGGAGTCGGCCGGCGCACCCGACCGGCCAACCGGCCGGGCCGTCGCGGGCAGTGCCGCCGTACCGGCGGCGAGCCGGGTACTGCCGCCCGCCGACCTCGGCGCCGCAGCCTCGGTACCGGCACCCAAACCCCGGGTGTACGGCCGCCCGGCCGGCACCGAGGAACCGGACCAGCAGTCGGGTCCGGCGGGCGGGCCGGCCGGCTGGGACGCCGGTCAACCAGGGCCACCGGCCCGCCCCGCCGGCTGGGACAGCGACCGGTCGGGCAGCGCACCCGGTTGGGACAGCGACCGGTCGGCCCGCGCGCCGGGCGACGGCTGGGACGGCGGCCGGTCGGATGGTGTCGATGCGCGCCGGGCCGGCCCGGCTGTCTATGGTGCCCCGCCCGGCCAGCCGGGGCCGGGCGAGCACGGCGACGGCTTCCCCGGCGACCCGCCGGCCACCCGGGTAGCCGTTCCTGGCGCCCGGGCACCGCAGCCCGACGCCCCGAACCGGCCGTCGAGCGGGTCGCCCTTCGCCGACCTGACCGGTCCCGGTGGTGGCATGCCCGGGCAAAGTGGAGTCGCGGTGGACGGGCCCGGCACGAACGGGCCGGCCCCATTCGACGGAAACCGTTTCGGCGGACCCGGACAGGCCGAACAGGACCGCCTCGGCGGACCCGGACAGGCCGAACAGGACCGCTTCGGCGGGCCAGCGCCGTTCGATGGGGACCGCTTCGGCGGGCCCGGAGCGGGCGAGTCGGACCGGTTCGACGGCTCCGGGCCGGCCGGTGGTGGCCAGTTCGGCGCACCCGCCGGTAGCGGGCCCGCGCCCTTCGACGGGGACCGCTTCGGTGGTCCCGGCCCGGGCGGCCCGGGCCAGTTCGGCACGTCCGCCCCGCCCGGCACCGACCGGTTCGGCGTACCGCCCGGCCAGCCGGACTTCGGGCCACCGCCCGGGGCCCCGGGCTTCGGCCCGCCGGACGGGGACGGCCCCGGGTTTGGCCGGCCCGGTTCCGCAGGCGCGTACGGAGCGCCCGGGGCCGGACCCGGGACGTACGGGACGCCGCCTGGCGGCGCGCCTCCGTCCGGGGCACCCGCATCCGCCGGCCCGGGCTGGGGTGCCCCCGACGACAAGCCGGGCAGGTTCGACTCGTTCAAGCCCGAGGTGGCGGAGTCGGAGACGAAGACCGAGCCGCCGACGCCGCAGGTACGCAACGGCAAGGTGCTGGCCCTGGTGCTGATCGCGGCGGTACTGCTGCTGGCGATCCCGCTGGGCACGCTCTGGCTGCTTGGCAAGATAAACAGCGACGACCCGGCACCCCCGTTCAACCCGGCGGTGGGCGCCTGCGTGAAGGACTCCGGCGGTACCCCGGTGATCGCGGACTGCGCCGAGCAGGGCGTCTTCAAGGTGGGCTCGAAGGTGACCGACAAGAACGAGTGCCCACCGGACACTCCGCAGACGATCGTCATACCGGACCGCCAGGAGGTGCTCTGCCTGCAACCGGCGGCGGCACCGGCCGGCGGGTAGCGGTCCGCTACGGCCGAACCGGCTCGGCGCCCCGCCTGGGGTCCAACGTTCCGTCAGGCGGGGCGTCTGTCGTTTCCACGGGCGGGCCCCACTCCGGGCCCGCCCCAGCGCCGGGAGTCAGTCGGGAGCGGGCGTAACGTACACGCCCCTGCCCTGATGCCCCTGGAGCACGCCACGCTCCTGTAGTCGTGCCAGCGCCTGCTTGATGGTCGGCGCCGAGCACCTGTACTGCTCCCGGAGCTGGCTGATCGAGGGTAGCTGGTCGCCCGGTCGAAGCTCGCCACTCGCGATCTTGGCTTCCACGTCTCGCATGACGCGGCGGTACACCGGCTCGGCCGGCGAGGCAGGTGCAGGCATATGAGGTCCCCCTGTTTAGTCCTCCAAGATCGGACCATGCCGCCCCTGGCAATACAAGCAACCCAAGGCATCGACGTTGACTTGGCTTACCTGGCAATCTAAGTTGGCTGGGCAGGTCCGGGTGATCTCCGTGGCAGGCGGCTCCTCCGAGCCCGTCCGCACCCGCTCCTTCGTCGTGCCACGACAACGGCCCGACCACGACCCGCATCACATGACATCCGCGCCCAGCCCGTAGCGGGGGCGCCCCTCGGCCGGAGGATCCCGACCATCAACTTGGCTTACCAAGCTTTCCAAGTGTGAGGAGATCAGATGACGCTCGTACTGACCCGCCGCCGCCTACTGGCCGGTGCGGCGGCTACCGCCACCGCGACGCTAGCGGCCTGCGGTGACGGCGACGGCGAGAAGAGCGGCCAACAGCCGGTGGAGAAGGTTTCGATTCTGAGCGGGGCGGGCTTCCAGGGCCGCGAGGCTCCGATCTTCGTGGCCCGGGCCAAGGGTTGGTTCACCGAGGTCGGGCTGGAGGTGCAGGTCCTTCCGGGCAAGGGCACCACGAGCAACCTGAAGACCCTGGCCGGGGGTCAGGCCACCTTCGCGACGGTGGACGTGAACGGCGCGATGATCGAATTCACCCGTAACGGTGGCTTCAAGGACTTCAGGCTCACGTCCGTACTGCACCAGCGGAACCTGGCCTGCTTCGTCGCGCTCAAGTCGAGCGGGATCGCCACGCCACGCGACCTTGCCGGCCGGACTCTCTCCTACCTTCCCGGCGGCATCAACTACCTGCTCTTCAGCACCTATGCGCGACTGGCTGGCTTCGACCCTTCCAAGGTCAAGTGGGTGAGCAACCCGATCGCGACCCAGCACGCGGCGATGCTCGCCCAGAAGAAGGTGGACGCGATCAGCCAGTTCGTCCCGGCGGTCGAGTCGGTTCGTACGGTCGCCAAGCAGGATGTGGTGACGCTGCCCTTCACGGACTACATCGGCGACCTGCACGGTTCCGCCATCGGTGTCACCACTGAGACCGCGCGGAACAAGCCGGACCTGGTCCGCCGCTTCAACCGGGCGCTGCTTCGGGGACTGGAGTACGCGATCAACCACCCTGAGGAGGCGGGCCAGATCTACTCGTCGATGAAGGAGACGCAGGGACAGCCGCCGGCGGCGGCGGTCGCCGAGGTCAAGGCCCTGCGGGCGTACGTCGAGGGCATGTCGGACGGCCCGCTCGGCCAGTTCAACGAGTCGCGGATGGCCAAGAACATCGCGATCCTCCAGGCTGCCGGTACGATCCCGATGGGCCTCACCCCGAGCGCCATCCTCGCGCCCGACCTGGTCGGGTAGGCCACGTCGGCATGCCGCACCGCGCAGGCCCCGCACCTATCCCGCGTTGGCGGACCGCGCTGTCCACCGTCGGAACGCCGCTGCTGGGCATCGCCGGATTCGTCGCCACCTGGTGGCTGACGGTCGTCGCCCTGGACATCGCGCCCTACATCGTGCCGGGGCCACCGGCGGTGGCCGCGGCGATCTGGGACGAGCCGGGTTATCTGCTGCGGAACGCAGCCGTCACCCTCGGCGAGGCGATCGCGGGATTTGCTCTCGCGATCGCCTCCGCCGTGCTGCTCGGGACCGTCCTCGCAGCGTCCCACCGGCTCGAACGAGCCCTGTACCCGATGCTGTTGACCATCAGCAGCACACCCAAGCCGGTCTTCGCGCCGCTACTCGTCACCATCGGCGGGTTCGGAGCAGGGCCGAAGGTGGTCCTGGTCTGGCTGATGTGCTTCTTTCCGATCGCCCTGGCCACCAGTACCGGGCTCACCGCCACACCCGCCGAGCTCGTGGAGCTGGCCAGGTCCCTCAACGCTCCGCGCTGGGCCACCTTCCTGAAGTTCCGCGTGCCCGCCGCGCTCCCGCACGTCTTCGGCGGCCTCCGGATCGCCCTACCACTCGCGCTCATCGGCGCGACGGTCGCCGAGCTGTTCGGTGCGACCGACGGGCTCGGCGTCGTCATCCAGAACGCCGGGACCAACGCGGCCCTGGCCTGGGCGGCGATCGTCGTGCTCGCCGCGATGAGCATCAACCTCTTCTACGCCCTCACCGCCACCCTGCGGGCGCTCACCCCCTGGATCCACCACACCACCGCCTGACGCCTCACGAGGAGAAACCCGTGCCGAGCACGTACATCTTCCAGAACGCCGAAACCGACAACGACGTCATGCTCCGGGCACTGGCCGGCGTGTACGACCCGTTCAGCGAGCAGCGGCTCCGCGACGCGGGGATACCCCAGGACGCCCGGTGTCTGGTGGTCGCGGTGGGCGCGAGCGGCATCGCCGGCACGATCGCCGGGCTGGCCCCGCGCGGCGAGGTGATCGCCACCGATGTCGACCTGCGCCCCTGTCGGCGGGATCCCCGGGTGGACCTACGCGAGCACGACATCGTCACCGAGCCGCTGCCCGGCAGCTTCGACCTCATCCACGTCCGGCTCCTCCTCGGACACCTGCCGCAGCGGATCGATGTCCTCACGAAACTCGTCGACGCCCTCAACCCGGGCGGCGTCCTGGCGGTCGAGGAGTTCGAGCCGACCTGGCGTACCAGCGTGCTGGCAGCACCGGATCCCGACGAGGCCGACCGGTTGTTCGAGGCCTATCACGACGCGTTCCAGACCGCGTTGCAGGACGCCGGGAACCGCTCGAAGTGGGGCCGCCGGGTGCACGGGGCAATGCTCGACCTGGGGCTGACGGAGTGCGACACCGTCGGGCACACCGGGACCTGGGTCGGCGGCAGCCACGGATGCATGCTCCCGTGGGGAACCGCTGGTGCGATCCGGCAGAAGCTGATCGAGGCGGGTATGTCCCCGACCGACCTGGACGCCTTCCGACAACTGCTCCTCGTCCCCGAGTTGCGGGTCAAGAGCAATCTGGCGTTGTCCACCATCGGGCGCCGGCCGCGTTGACCACGGTCCGGTGACCGGCATGACGCGCGGCGCACTGACTACGGCCGACAATCTGCCAGACACCTGACCGAGTGGGACAACCACACATTGTGTAGGGTCTACCCGGCACTGCTGACCGAGGCCGTCAAGTCACGCAGCGTAACATTCATCCGGCGGCGGACCGCGATTACCGCGTCGCGGCCTCCGCCGCCTCCACGGGCGACCCAGCACCCCAGCCACGCACGTCCCAACCCGAGATCCTGACAGTTCGCAAGGAGCCGCCGATGGCCACCGATCCTCATCCGGGCTGGTGTGACCCGGGCGAATGTACCGCGACCTTTCGCGGCGTCCACCCGGATTCCTCACCGCCGACCCACGCCAGTCGGTGGTACGACTGCAACCCCCGCGACGAGCGGCAGGCGGTCGAGGTCATGGCTCAACTCGTGCAGTACGTCGACGACCCCGAGCCGCGCCCCTTCATCCGCCTCGCCCGGACGGACTTCGAGGATCGGCAGGTCTTTCACATCACCATCGAGCAGGGCGGCGCCCTGATGGAGGCGCTGGCCGACATGCGCCGCCGCACCGGCGCCACCGTGCCACGGCCACGGGTCAACTCCTCGCCGTAGGCCATCGGCCGGTTCGCCGCAGCACAATGACCGGGGCCCGGGGGCCTTCCCGGCATCGGCATGGCAGGGTGGCGGTATGGCTACTTCGCCCCGCGTCCGTGCACCCGAGCTGAAGGGCCGCCGGTGGCTCAACACCGGCGGAGCGGAGCTGACGTTGCGGGACCTCCGGGGTCGCTGCGTCCTGTTGGACTTCTGGACCTTCTGCTGCATCAACTGCCTGCACGTGCTGGACGAACTGCGTCCGCTGGAGGAGAAGTACGGCGACGCCCTGGTGGTGATCGGGGTGCACTCGCCGAAGTTCGAGCACGAGCGCGACCCCGACGCCCTGGCCGCCGCCGTCGAGCGGTACGGCGTCGCCCACCCGGTACTCGACGACGCGGACATGACGGTCTGGCAGCAGTACGCCGCGAAGGCCTGGCCGACTCTCAACGTGATCGATCCGGAGGGTTACGTCGTCGCCTCGATGGCCGGCGAGGGCCACGCCGAAGGCCTCTCCCGACTACTCGACGAGTTGATCGCCACGCACGAGGCGAAGGGCACGCTGCACCGGGGCGACGGCCCGTACGTGCCACCGGCCGAGCCGGAGACCGTGTTGCGGTTCCCCGGCAAGGCGATCGAGCTCGACGGTGGAAACCTGCTGGTCTCGGACTCGGCCCGGCACTCCCTGGTGGAGCTGGCACCGGACGGCGAGACGGTGCTGCGCCGGATCGGCTCCGCCGAGCGGGGGCGGTCGGACGGCCCGGCCGAGGTGGCCAGGTTCGCCGAGCCGCAGGGGGTGTGCCGGCTGCCCGAGCACACCGCCGAGATCGCCGGCTACGACATCGTGGTGGCGGACACCGTCAACCACCTGCTTCGGGGCGTACGGCTGGGGACCGGCGAGGTGACCACCGTGGCCGGTACCGGCCGGCAGTGGCGTTCGACGGTGGACGGTCACCCGCACGACGCGCTCGCCGCCGACCTCTCCTCCCCGTGGGACCTCGCCTGGTACGACGACCGCCTGATCGTGGCGATGGCCGGCATCCACCAGCTCTGGTGGTTCGACCCGGTCAAGCGGACCGTCGGCGTCTACGCCGGCACCACCGTGGAGGCGTTGCGGGACGGGCCGCTGCCGGACGTCTGGATGGCGCAGCCCTCCGGTCTTTCGACCTCCGCCGACGGCCGTCGGCTGTGGATCGCCGACAGTGAGACCAGCGCGCTGCGGTTCGTCTCCGACGGGGTACTGAGCACCGCCGTCGGGCAGGGGCTCTTCGACTTCGGCCACGTCGACGGCCCGGCCGAGCAGGCGCTGTTCCAGCATCCGCTGGGCGTCGGCGCGCTGCCGGACGGTTCGGTGCTGGTGGCCGACACCTACAACGGCGCGGTCCGGCGGTTCGACCCGGAGACCGCGACGGTCTCGACGGTCGCCTCCGGGCTCGCGGAGCCGAGCGACGTGGTGCTGACCGGGGACGGCGAGGTGCTGGTGGTCGAGTCGGCCGGGCACCGGCTGAGCCGGCTGGCGCCGGGCGCCCTCTCCGCGGCCGGGGCAAGCACGATCGCCGGGAGCCGGCACCGTGCGGAGCGTCCGCCGACGGATCTCGCCGCCGGTGAGCTGACCCTGGACGTCATCTTCGAGCCGCCGCCGGGGCAGAAGCTGGACTCCTCGCTCGGCCCCTCGACCCGGCTGGAGGTCTCCGCCTCCCCGCCCGAACTGCTGCTCGACGGTGCCGGGGCGGGGACCGAGCTGTCCCGCCGGCTGGTGCTGAACGACCGGGTCGACTCCGGGGTGCTGCAGGTCGTCGCGCAGGCCGCCACCTGCGACGCCGAGGCCGAGCACGCCGCCTGCCACCTGAGCCGCCAGGACTGGGGCGTGCCGGTGCGGGTCACCCCGGACGGGGCACGCCGGCTGCCGCTCGTGCTGCGTGGTCTGGACAGCTGACCGGTCGGGGGAGCGGCAGTGACCGGAAGCACTGCCGGGTCACTACCCCCGAGTAACCTACGGTGCCGTAACCTGTTCTGGTGAGTACCTCCGCCCCGCTCCGGCTGCGCCCCGTCGACCTGGGCAAACCGCGGATGCGAGGCTGGCTGCACGCGTACGCCTTCTTCGTGGCGGTGCTAGCCGGCGTCGTACTCTGCGCGATCGCCGCCACCCGTCCCGGTTGGACGCCCCTGATCAGCTGCGTCGTCTACAGCGTCACGGTCTGCGGCCTCTTCGGCACCAGCGCGCTCTACCACCGGCGGGTCTGGTCCGAGCGCGGCTACCGGGTGATGCGCCGGATGGACCATTCGATGATCTTCGTGTTCATCGCCGGAACGTACACCCCGTTCTGCCTGCTGGTCCTCTCGGCGACGAGCGCGGCCGTCCTGCTGTTGATCGTCTGGGGCGGCGCCGTGGCCGGGGTGGCGCTGAAGCTGGTCTGGCCGCACGCGCCCCGCTGGGTTTCCGCGCCGCTGTATCTCGCGCTGGGTTGGGTGGCCGTCGCGGTGCTGCCGGACATCCTGGACCGGGGCGGGGTCACCGTGCTCGCGCTGCTGGTGGCCGGAGGCGCGGCCTACAGCATCGGTGCCGTCTGCTACGCGCTACGCCGGCCGAACCCGTGGCCCACGGTCTTCGGGCACCACGAACTGTTCCACGCCTGCACCCTGGTCGCGGCGATCTGCCATCACGTCGCGATCTACTTCGCCCTGTTCGCCTGACCGCCCGCGGGCTGCCCGCGGAACGCCCCGGTGACCTGTCCGGCCGAACGCCGCGATGCCGTCTGCGGCGGAACACCCGGTGAGCCGGGTGGTCAGCCGCTACCTCGGGGTCAGAGCGGGGGGCCGGGACGTCGCACGTCGTGGTACTCCTCGACGATCTGCTCCTCCCGGCCCGGCACGCGCGGGTCGGCCACCGGCGTGACGACCGTGCGGCGACGGTTGCGCCACAGGTAACTGGTCATCACCAGTCCGACCAGACCGGCGAGCATCAGCACCCAGCCGACGACGTTCAGGTTGAGCCATCCCGTCTCGACGTCGACCGCGAAGGCGAGGATCGCGCCGAGCGCAATGAGAAAAATGCTGCCACCGATGCCCACTGTGTCGCCCTCCTAGGCTGTCGACTGGTGCCGCCGGGTCGATCGCCCGCCCGATGGGCCGCCGGCCGTGCCGTTTCCGGCTGTGGTCGCGGCATCCATCGACATACCCCGGCGTTTCACATCCGAATCCGGCAAGCTGGGTAGAGCGTCGTTGTCGGTGCCGAACCGGCAGGAGGGCGGCCGGACCGGACGGGCGGCACCAGCCGGACCGGGCGGACCGGACGTGCACGCCGGGCTATCCAGGGAGACCAACGTGACGGAGACCAGCGCGGCCGGTGGGACCGGCGGAAACGGTGACCTGGGTGGGGGGCGGCCGGACGTACCCGGGCGGACCCTGGTGCTGCTCCGGCACGCGAAGGCCGAACGGCCGACGACCGCACCGGACGCCGATCGCCCGCTCACCGCACGGGGGCACGCCGACGCCGCCGCCGCGGGTGCCTGGCTGGGGCACGGCGGCTACCTGCCGACGGTGGTCGTCTGCTCACCCGCCAAGCGCACCCGGCAGACCTGGCACGACGTCGCGTTGGGCATGGCCGCGCCGCCGATCCGTCCGCTCGGCGTCCCGGCCGGACAGACCGCTCCGGCGCCGGCCGGCCCGTCCGGTGGCGGAGTGCCGTCGGTCCGGTACGACCCGCGGATCTACCACGGGCACGCGGCGGACCTGCTCGAACTCGTCCGCGCCACGGATCCGGAGGCCGGCACCCTGCTGCTGATCGGGCACAACCCGGCTATTTCGGAACTGTCCACTCTGCTCGATCCGGTGCACGCCGACCCCGAAGGGCTGCGTACCGGCGGAATCGTGATCCACCGCATCGATGGTGAGTGGGCGGACGTGGCCGCCCAGGCGGGACCGATCGTGAAGTGGCACACCGCCCGGGGCTGACCGCGCGGCCGGCCACGTGCTGGACGGACCGGTGCCCGGACGGACCGGTGCCCGGACGGTGGCATATCCCACCGGGCCGGGCACCGGGGATGTCAGGTGGGTGGCGCGCTCGGCGGCGGCGGATCCGGCGGCGGCGGCATCATCGCCGTCGGATGCGACAGCCTGTTCTCCTCGACGATCAGGGTCCGCGCCCGCTTCTTGCGGTCCTGCCAGTACCACATCGTGGTGGCCAGCACCGCGACCCCGGCCAGGATGAGGACCCAGCCGACCGCCCGAAGGTCGAGCCACCATACGTTCGCCCTCACCGCGAACGTCAGGATGGCTCCCAGGGTGATGAGGAAAATTCCCGTACCGATGCCCATGTCCGCTGCACTCCCCCGTGCGATGGGTCGTGGGCTTTCATGACAAATCAGGTCAAACTGCTCCTAGCACCGCCTCAAGAATAGCGCGGCGGCCGGGGAGCAACAGCTCCACCGGCCGCCGAAAATCGCTCTCGGTCGCGTCCGACTAGAAGGCTTCCTCGGGCAGGTCCATCAGCTCCAGGTCGGCGCCCTGGACGATTCGCCGGTCCGCGCCGATCCGGGGCAGCACCTCCCGGGCGAAGAACCGAGCGGCGGCCAGCTTGCCGGTGTAGAACGCCTTGTCCGCCGGGCTCACATCGCCGCTCAGTGCCCGCAGCGCGACCTCGGCCTGCCGTTGCAGCAGCCAGCCGACCACCAGGTCACCGACGGCGAGCAGGAAGCGCCGGCTGCTGAGCCCGACCTTGTAGAGTGCCCGGGCCTCGCCACCCTGCGCGTCCCCGAGCCACCCGGTCATGGTGGCGACCATCGCCTGCACCTCGCCGAGCGCCCGGCCCAGCGCCGCCCGCTCCTCCTTCAGCCGCCCGTCGCCCGGCTCGGCCGAATCCTGGGTCGGCTCCCCGCCGCCGGACTCCACGAACGCCGTGATCTCGTCGGCCACCGCCATCAGGCTGGTACCGCGGTCCCGGACGATCTTCCGGAAGAACAGGTCGAGACTCTGGATCGCCGTCGTACCCTCGTAAAGGGTGTCGATCTTCGCATCCCGGATGTACTGCTCCAGCGGGTAGTCCTGGAGGAAACCGGAGCCGCCGAACGTCTGCAACGACTCGTGGCCGAGCAGCTCGTAGGCCCGTTCCGAGCCGACACCCTTGACCACCGGCAGCAACAGGTCGTTGACGCCCTTCGCCAGCTTCGCGGCCGCCTCGTCGCCGTTCGCCTCGGCGATGTTGATCCGGTCCTGCCAGGTCGCGGTGTAGCAGACCAGCGCCCGGAGGCCCTCGGCGTACGCCTTCTGGAGCATCAGCGAACGGCGCACGTCCGGATGGTGGGTGATGGTCACCCGCGGCGCGTTCCTGTCCGTCGACCGGACCAGGTCGGCGCCCTGTACCCGGCTCTTCGCGTACTCCAGGGCGTTGAGGTAGCCGGTGGAGAGCGTGCCGATCGCCTTGGTGCCGACCATCATCCGGGCGTACTCGATGATCAGGAACATCTGCCGGATGCCGTCGTGTACGTCGCCCAGCAGCCAGCCCTTGGCCGGTACGCCGTGCTCGCCGAAGGTCATCTCACAGGTGTTCGAGACCCGCAGCCCCATCTTGTGTTCGAGGTTGGTCGCGTAGACGCCGTTGCGCTCGCCCAGCTCGCCGGTTTCGGAGTCGAAGTGGAACTTGGGGACGATGAACAGCGAGAGCCCCTTGGTGCCCGGGCCGCCGGCCCCCTCCACCCCGACCGGCCGAGCCAGGACATAGTGGACGATGTTCTCGGTCAGGTCGTGCTCACCGCTGGTGATGAACCGCTTGACGCCCTCGATGTGCCACGAACCGTCCGGCTGCGGGATCGCCCGGGTCCGGCCGGCGCCCACGTCCGAACCGGCGTCCGGCTCGGTGAGCACCATGGTCGCGCCCCACTGCTTCTCGACGAAGAGCTTGGCCCACTTCTTCTGCTGCTCGGTGCCCTCCCGATAGAGGGTGTGCGCGAAGGAGGGCCCACCGGCGTACATCCACAGTGGTGCGTTCGCGCCGAGGATCAGCTCGGCGGCCGACCACCAGAGTGCGCGGGGCGCCATCGTGCCGTCCAGCTCGGTCGGCAGGTCCATCCGCCAGAACTCGGAGGCCATCAACGCCCGGTAGGACTTCTTGAACGGCTCGGGCAGCGGCGCGCTGTGCGTGGCCGGGTCGAAGACCGGCGGGTTGCGGTCGCTGGAGGCGTAGCTGGCGGCCAGATCCTCCCGGGCCAGCCGCTCCACCTCGACGAGCACGCTCCGCGCGGTGTCGGCGTCGAGTTCGGCGTACGGGCCGACGCCGAACGCCTGGTCCGCGCCGAAGACCTCGAAGAGGTTGAACTCGAGGTCTCGCCGATTGCTCCTGTAGTGGCTCATACGTCTCTGCCCCCCGGACTCACGAACACAGGTTACCCGGCAGTAACAGGAACTATATTACTCATGGGTAAGTGTCGGGTGGAGCACCAGCGCGAGTGACCCGCACCACAGCGACACCCCCGGAGCGGGGTTGATCTCATCCGCATGCGGTCGCACCGGCCCGGCGGTCAGCCGTCGGCGGCGCCGACCTCCCAGCTCGGCACCGTCGACGCGGTTGCCGAGTGCGGACCCGGGTACTCCATCAGCACCAGCGCGATGTCGTCGTCGAGTCGGCCGCGTACCCACTCGACCAGGGCCGTCTCCAGCGAGGCGAGCCCGTCGGCGACCGTACCGTGCCCGAGCAGCCGCCAGGCCCGGTCCACGGTCGGGAAGAACTCGCCGTCCCGGCGTGCCTCGCCGAGCCCATCGGTGAAGAGCAGCAGCCGGTCGCCCGGTTCGAGCCGTTCGACCCGGGGCCGGACCACCGGCATGAACCCGAGCGGCGGGGCTGGCGCCGGCGGCTCCATCGGGATCACCTCACCGCGACGGAGCAGCAGGGGAGCCGGATGACCGCAGTTGACGATGGTGAGCGTGCCGCCGCGCTCCTCGACCAGGGCGGCGGTGACGAAGTCCTCGTCGCCGACGTTGCGGGCCACCGCCCGGTCCAGGTCGGCCACGATGGCCCGCAGGTCGGCCCGCTCGTACGCCACGTGCCGGTACGAGCCGAGCACGATGCTGGCCAGCCGGACCGCGTCCAATCCCTTGCCCCGGACGTCGCCGATGATGATCCGCACCCCGTACGGGGTGTCGATCGCCTCGTAGAGGTCACCGCCGATGTCGGCGGCGGCGGTCGACGAGATGTAGTGCCCGGCCACCGCCAGACTGCCGACCTGCGGGCCGACCGGGCGCAGCACCGCCTGCTGTGCCACGGAGGCGAGCTTGGACAACTCGGCGATCCGCTCCGCCTGCCGCTGCCGGATCACCGCGAACAGTGCCGCGATCGCCGTCGCCAGTACCACGCCGACCAGGTTCACCGTGCTGGCCAGCGGCACGACCCGGCCACCCCAGGCCAGCGAGCCGGCCAGCACGGTGGCGATCACGCCGACCGCGAGTACCACCCGCCAGGAGGCGAACGCGGCGGCCAGGAACGGGGCAGCCGCGACCAGCCCGACATAGTTGACCTTGGAATCGTCCGCGAACTCGACCACCGAGACGAGCGCGAGCAGCCCGAGGGCCGCGCCGAGACCGGCGCGGGAACCTTGGCTCAGCGGGCGACGGCCCGGTGGCATCAGTCGCATGGGTACGCGGAACAGCATGCCTGATCGACGACCGCGATTGTACGAAGTTGGCTCCTCGTCCGATCGGGTTCTGGCCACCTGGCGCATTCCACCGCTCCGGATCCGCTGGATCTTGTCGGCGGGTCAGCCAGCCGTTGCACGTCGAACGAACATTCTCCGAACACCTTCCTCAGGTCACGCGCCGGCCCCGGTCGCCCGGCCGTCGCACCGCTGGTGCCGGCGGGACATCCGCCCCTCGCCCGGTCGGCTGGCCGCGCAGGTGAGGAGCCCCGGAATCAGCCGAGGACCTCGTACCGCACGTCCATGGCGCCGACGCTCAGCGAGGCGATCGCGGCGAACGCGGCCCGGGACAGGTCGATGCAACGCCCCTCGATGAACGGTCCCCGGTCGTTGATCCGGACCACCACCGATTTGTCGTTGCCCGGGTTCGTCACCCGGACCCGGGTGTTGAACGGCAGGGTCTTGTGCGCGGCGGTCAGCGCGTCCGGGTTGAAGGCCTCGCCGTTCGCGGTCACCTGCCCCTGGTCGTAGTAGGAGGCGCCGCACGAGCCGCTGCGCACCACCCGGCTCGTCGGGCTGGTCGCCGGCCGCTTGGTGGCGGGCTTCTCCGCGGCACCGGTCCGGGTCTGCCTCGGCGACGGGCGGGAGCTGGCCCGCGAGGCGCGCCCAGGCGACCGGGTCGGCGTGGGCGTGACCGCTTCCGGGGTGGGCGACGCCGTCACCGGCCCGCTCGGGGCGGCCGGGGTGGTCGACTCGACCAGCGCCGGCACCGAGCCGGAGTTGGCGGCGGGCTCCGCACCGAGCCTCACCACGCCGGCCGCGCCCGCGCCGACCAGCGCCACCGCGACCGCGCCGGCCGCGACCGCGCCGGTCCGCCAGCGCAGGATCCGAACTCTGGCATGCTTCCCCGCCACCGCCACGTCCTCTCCCAGGAACAACAGAGATCGGGTCGGACCGTAACGAGGGTGGTACTTCGGAAGTCAACGTGATCATCTGCTTTCGCCCGGTTATGTGGTGGAACGTGTAGCCGATCATCCGATCCCGACTGGGTCGGACGTGCCCGTACCCGGACGGGACGGGGCATGCCGCAAGATGGTCCACGTGCGGTCGGAGCTGAGCAGGCGGCTGGTCGAGGCGTTCCGGTGGACCGACCCGGGACCGGAGAGCACGCACCTGGTCAGCGACGTCTCCGGCTGGTGGCGGGACCCGGTCGTCCTCGCCGGGCTCGGCCCGGCCCTCGCCGAGCCGTACCGGGCGGACCAACCCACCGTCGTGGTCGCGCCCGAGGTCACCGGCCTGCTGCTCGGGCCGCTGGTCGCGACCGCGCTCGGCGCCGGCTTCGTCCCGGCGTACAAGAGCACCGGCGAGCGGCGGATCGCCGAGCCGACCACCTGGGCCTGGACCGCCACCGACTACCGGGGCCGCAGGTTCGCCCTCGGGGTACGGGACCGGCACCTGGGACCCGGCGACCGGGTGCTGGTGGTCGACGACTGGGTGGCCAGCGGCGCCCAGGCACGCGCCCTGCACGAGATCGCCGCCCTGCGCGGCGCCGCCGTCCTCGGTACGGCGTGCCTGGTCGCCTCGGTGGCACCGGAGGTGGCGGCGCTACTCCGGTTGAACAGCCTGCTGACCAGCGCCGATCTGGACCGCTGACACCCGACCCCCGCCGGTCCAACGGCCGCACCCCGAACGGCGCGGTTCTGCACAGGTTGTTCACAACGTGAACCAGGTTCGCGCACCCCGACTTCCTACAGTCATGGGATGACGCAACGCCGGATCCTGGTCGTGGAGGACGAGCGCACCATCGCCGAGTCGGTGGGCGCCCGACTGCGTGCCGAGGGCTTCGAGGTGGAGATCGCCCGGGACGGACCCGGTGCCGTCGACGCGTTCCGAAGCGGCCGACCCGAACTGGTCGTCCTCGACGTGATGCTGCCCGGCTTCGACGGCCTGGAGGTGTGCCGGCGGATCCAGGCCGACCGGCCGGTCCCGGTACTGATGCTGACGGCCCGGGACGACGAGACGGACCTGCTGGTCGGGCTCGCCGTCGGGGCCGACGACTACCTCACCAAGCCCTTCTCGCTACGCGAACTCGCCGCCCGGGTGCACGCCCTGCTGCGCCGGGTCGACCGGGCCGCGGCCGCGGCCCGCAACGGCGCCGGGATCCTCCGGATCGGGGACCTCGAAATCAACCAGGCCGAGCGGCGGGTGCGCCGCGACGGGGTCGAGGCGCACCTGACCCCGACCGAGTTCGACCTGCTGACGCACTTCGCCAGCCGGCCCCGGATGGTACTGCCCCGGGAACGGCTTCTCGCCGACGTCTGGGGCTGGGCCGACAGCTCGGGTACCCGCACCGTCGACAGCCACGTCAAGGCGCTGCGCCGGAAGCTCGGCGCCGATCTGATCCGCACCGTGCACGGAGTCGGCTACGCGTTGGAGGTGCGGCCATGACCAGGTTCTGGGCCACCGTGAACCGGACGATGGACGTACTGCCGCGACCGCTCGACCCGATCTGGTCGATCAAGTTGAAGCTCGGCATCCTGATCGTCGGTTCGGGTGCCGCCGGGATGACCGTCTTCATCATCGGCATCGGCTGGCTGCCGCCCTGGACCACCGGGACCGCCATCGGGCTGGCCCTGCTCACCTCACAGGTGCTGGCCCACGGCATGACCTCCCCGCTGCGGGAGATGACGGCGGCGGCCCGGGCAATGGCCCGGGGCGACTACACCCGGCAGGTCCGGGCCAGTTCCCGGGACGAGGTCGGCACGCTGGCCGCCGCCTTCAACCAGATGGCCGGAGACCTGGCCGAGGCCGACCGGCGCCGTCGGGAGCTGATCGCGAACGTGTCGCACGAGTTGCGTACCCCGATCACCGCACTACAGGGCGTACTGGAGAACATCGTGGACGGGGTGGCGGAGCCGGACCTGCCGACGCTGCGGGTCGCGCTGGCCCAGACCGAGCGGCTCGGTCACCTCGTCGCCGACCTGCTCGACCTGTCCCGGCTGGACGCCGGGGTGCTGCCGCTGCGCCGGGAGAACGTCGACGTGGCCGAGTTCCTGGACGAGGTGATCCAACAGGCCACCATCACCGCGGCCGGAGCCGGGCGCGACGTCCGGTTCGAGGTACGCCCGCAGTCCGGGGCGCTCACCGTGCAGGCGGATCCCCGACGGCTGCACCAGGTCTTCGCCAACCTGCTGGACAACGCCGCCCGACACAGTCCACCCGGCGGCACCGTGCTGGTCGCCGCGCAGCGGATCGGTGACGAACTGCGGTTCGAGGTGACCGACGAGGGCGAGGGCATTCCGGCTCGGCTCCGGCCGGAGGTGTTCGAACGCTTCACCCGGGGTGAACGGGCCAGCGACGGCGGCACCGGGCTCGGCCTCGCGATCGCGCACTGGGTGGTGGAGTTGCACGGCGGCACCATCGCCGTCGCCGACCGTCCCCTGGTCGGGCCCGGTCCCACCGGCCGGGCGAGCCACCCGGTCGGCTGTCGGATCGAGGTGAGTCTGCCGGTGGTGCCGCCGTCGTCCGCCGGGGACCACTCCGCCGTACTGGTGGAGCAGCGGTGAGCGAGGCGGCGGAACCGAGGAACGAGGCCGAACCGACGAACGAGGCGGAACCGACGATGGACGACCGGCCGAGCAAACCCGTTGACGCACCGGCACCACGGCACCCGAACGCCCCGGCACCAGGGCAGCGGTCGACAACCGGCGCCGGTACCCCACCCACACCGGCACCTACCCCAGCCCCGCCGTCGGGCGTATCCGCGCCCGCTGCCCCGGCAGCGCCACCCTGGGTGCCACCACCGCCCCCGCCGTCCTGGATCGCGACCCGCTGGCCCGGACCGGCCGGTGGTCCGACCCAGCCGGTACTGGTCGGGATCGGCACGGCGGCAGCGGTCGCCGCGGTGAGCCTTCCGCTGACCCGGCCCGGTCTCGGCTGGCTGCTCGCCGGAGTCGCCGGAGCGGCGGCGCTGGTCACCGCCGCCTGGCCCACCGCGCGTCCGGCGGGCACCTCCGGCAACGCACGCCCGACAACGACGGCGGACCGGCCAGCAACGCCAGCGGACCGGCCGACGACAACGGCGAGCCAGCCGGCAACGACGGCGGCGAGCCAGCCGGTCGGTGGATGGCGGCGGATCGGCGGGGTACGGCCGTTCTGGGCCGCCACGACCGTCGCGCTGCTCGGCGTCGGCACCATCCGGGCGGCGGGCTGGCTGTTCGTACTCTGCCTGCTCACCTCGGCGGTCACCGCGACGCTGACCCTCGCGGACGGCCGGTCGGTACGCGCGATGCTGCTCTCCGCCCTGGTGCCACCGGCGGCCGTGATCCGGTCGGTGCCGTGGCTGGTCAAGGGGACGGCCCGGTCCTCGCGGGCGGGCCGCAGACTCGCGGTCGGCCGTACGCTGGTCAGCGTCCTGGTCTCGGTCGGCCTGCTGGTCGTCTTCGGCCTGCTGTTCTCCTCCGCCGACGCGGCCTTCGCCAGTCTGCTGGACCAACTGCTTCCGGAATTGTCGGGTACCACCGTCCTCCGTTGGGTGTTCCTGTTCGCGGCGGTCGGTACGGCATTGCTCGGTGCGGCGTACGTGCTCGCGGCCCCGCCGGACCTGACCGGAATGGCGTCCGGCCCGAGCCGACGGCTGCGCCGGGTCGACTGGATACTCCCGGTCGGGCTGCTCGACGCACTCTTCGCCGGGTTCGTGGCGGTCCAGCTCACCACCCTCTTCGGCGGCTCGGACCACGTCCTGCGCACCGCCGGCCTCAGCTACGCCGAGTACGCCCGGCGCGGCTTCTGGCAACTCCTCGCCGTCTCCGTGCTCACCCTGCTGGTGATCGGTGCCGCCGCCCGCTGGGCGCCCCGGGAGAGCCGGCTCGACCGGGCCCTGGTCCGGATCCTGCTCGGCGGGCTGACCATGCTCAGCCTGGTGGTGGTGGCCTCGGCGCTGTTCCGGATGGACGTCTACGCCGACGCGTACGGCGCGACCCGGCTCCGACTGCTGGTCGCCGTCTGCGAGGCGTGGCTGGGACTGGTCTTCGTACTGGTCGCGGTAGCCGGGGTGCGGCTGGCCGCCCGCTGGCTCCCCACAGTGGCGATCGGTACCGCGGTGCTCGCGCTGCTCGCGCTGGCGGTGGCGAACCCGGACCGGTTGATCGCCGAGCACAACGTCGAGCGGTACCAGCGGACCGGCCGGATCGACGTGCTGTACCTCTCCGAGCTCTCCGCCGACGCCGTGCCGGCGCTCGACCGGCTGCCGGACCACCTGCGCGACTGCGCACTCCGCGAGTACGACGACGGCCTGCCGGCGGACGACTGGCGAGAGACGAACCTCGCCCGGATCGAGGCCCGGCGGATCATCGCCGAGCACCCGCCGGCCAAGCGGCCGATCTGTCCGCAGCGACCGCGATGGTGACTTGACATTCCCGGTCAGGCGGTGAGACTGCCGGGGTGGCCGTCCCCATCGATCGCCAGCCGGAGCCGGGGCCGCCCGGACCGCCGCGCCGGACCCGGGTGGTACTGGCCGAGGTGGTCCGCAGCGGCACCGGCGCCGAGCGCACCCGGGCCGAGCTGACCGAGCAGACCCAGGTCGGCGAGGCCCTGCTCCGGGGGTTGATCCGCGCCCAGCTCGCCCTCGCGCTGCGGCTGTCGCTGGTGGTCGGGATCGGGCTCGGCGGGCTGCCACTGCTCTTCGCGATCGCCCCGGAGGTCGGCGCGGCCAAGCTGTTCGGGGTCAACCTGCCCTGGCTGCTGCTCGGGGTGGCCGCCTTCCCGTTCCTGGTCGGGATCGGCTGGGCGTACGTGCAGCTGGCCGAGCGCAACGAGCAGGACTTCACCGACGTGGTGCAGCGACCGGAGCGGTGAGGTGGGCAACCCGTACACGGTGCCGGCGATCATCGGGGTCACCCTGCTCACGGTCGCGATCGGCTTCTACGGGCTGACCCTGGCCCGGACCACCTCGGACTTCCTGGTGGCGTCCCGGATGGTCAGCCCGACCTGGAACGCGGCGGCGATCGGCGGCGAGTACCTCTCCGCCGCCTCGTTCCTCGGCATCGCCGGCCTGATCCTCAAGTACGGCGTGGACGTGCTCTGGTATCCGGTCGGGTTCGCCGCCGGCTATCTGGCGCTGCTGCTCTTCGTGGCCGCGCCGCTGCGCCGCTCCGGCGCGTTCACCCTGCCCGACTTCTGCGAGCTCCGGCTCGGCTCGCAACGGCTGCGCAAACTGGCCACCGTCTTCGTGGTCTTCATCGGCTGGCTCTACCTCGTACCGCAGTTGCAGGGCGCCGGGCTGACCCTGACCACGGTCGCCGGTGGCCCGTACGAGTTGGGCGCTCTGCTGGTCGGCACGGTGGTCACCGCCAACGTCGCGCTGGGCGGGATGCGGGCGGTCACCTTCGTGCAGGCCTTCCAGTACTGGCTGAAGCTCACCGCGCTGGCCGTACCCGCGATCTTCCTGGTGTTGCAGTGGCAGGCGGACGCCCGACCGCCGGTGACCCCGGTCGGTGGTCCGGTCTTCCCGGCCGCGACCACCGTGGTGGTGGAGGAGCCGGCGAAGCTCACCCTGCCGGACGGCTCCTTCCGGGAGGTACGCCCCGGCGACGAGTTGTCGTTCGCCGCCGGTGACCCGGTGCCGGACGTCTCCAGCGTGAACGCCGCCCGAGGGGCGGACTGGCTGCTGCCGAGCACGGCCGGCAACGACGACCGGGGACTCTTCGCCACCTATTCGCTGATCCTGGCGACCTTCCTCGGCACGATGGGGCTGCCACACGTACTCGTGCGGTTCTACACCAATCCGGACGGCGCCGCGGCCCGGCGTACCACCCTGGTGGTGCTGGCCCTGGTCGGCGCCTTCTACCTGTTCCCCACCCTGTACGGCGTGCTCGGGCGGATCTACACCCCGCACCTGCTGCTGATCGGGCGGACCGACGCGGTGGTGGTGCTGCTGCCCGGCGCGGCGCTCGGCGACGGCCTGACCGGGCAGTTGCTGGCCGCGCTGGTCGCCGCCGGGGCGTTCGCCGCCTTTCTCTCCACCTCCTCCGGCCTGCTCACCAGCGTGGCCGGGGTGCTCTCCACGGACGTGCTCGGCCGCGGCTCGGTACGCGACTTCCGGCTGGCCACGATCGTCGGCGGGCTGGTGCCGATGGTGCTGGCGTTGAACGTCTCCGGGCTGGACGTCTCCCAGGTCGTCGGGCTGGCCTTCGCGGTCGCCGCGTCGAGCTTCTGCCCGCTGCTGGTGCTCGGCATCTGGTGGCGTGGCCTGACCGACGCCGGGGCGGCGGCCGGGATCCTGGCCGGCGGAGGCGCGGCGGTCGGCGCGGTGCTGTTCACCGTGGTCGGTCCGGAGTTGACCGGCTGGCCGGCCGTGCTGATCGCCCAGCCGGCCGCCTGGACCGTCCCGCTGGCCTTCACCGTGATGGCCACCGTCTCCTGGGCCACCCGGTGGCGGGCGCCGGCCGATGTCGCCGCGACGATGCTGCGGCTGCACGCCCCGGAGTCGCTGCGGCTCTGAGCCGGCGCGGCCCGGCGGCGCGGCGAGCGCGCCCTCGGCCCGTCAACAGCGCGACCGTGCGGACCCACGCCTCCGGGTCCTGGTACCCACCCACCCTGGACCACCGCTGCCAGGCCCGGACGTACGCCTCCTGGGTGGCGTCCTGGGCATCCGCCAGGTTGCCGCCGAGGGCGTAGAGCACTGTCACCACCCGTTGCCGGGTGCTCCGGTAGAACTCCTCGAAGTCGTTCTCCTGGGCCATTCGCCCCTCCCGTCGAGATCCCTACCGCTAACACCCTCCGGTCGCGGTCCGGGTTTCCCGGATGGCCGCCGACTTCGAGCGCACCGGGGCCGACGGAGCGGAGTGTCGACTGCGCCGGTGTGCCCACCGCCCCCCGGACCGGTCGGCACAATGGTGCGGTGAACCGAGCCGAGTCGCCGGGTGGGCAGATCCACCACACCGACCCGTTCGCCACCCCGGAGCGGGACCGCTCCCCGGTGCGCCGGCTGCGCGGCCGGCTGCCGGCGCCGGTGACGCTCTGGACGGCGTACGAATCGCCGGACGGTGACCCGGCCGGGCTGACCGTCTCGTCCACCCTGGTCGCCGACGGTGAGCCGGGGCGACTGCTCGGGCTGGTCGACGAGGAGTCGGAGCTGTGGGCGGCGGCGTCCGGCAGCGGTCGGTTCGCGGTGACGCTGCTCGGCCCGGCACATCGGCAGCTCGCCGACCGGTTCGCCGGGCTGTTCCCGGCCCCGGGCGGGCTCTTCGCCACCGGCGAGTGGACGCGGACCGGGTACGGGCCGGTGCCGGGCGGGCCTGGGATCGGCGGCTGGGCCGGTTGCCGGCTGGACGGTGCCCGGGAGTACGGCTGGGCGTTGCTGGTCGAGGCCACCATCGAGACGGTCGAGCTGGAGGGTGCGGCGGCACCGCTGCTGCACCACCGGGGCCGCTACCGCGAGCTGGCCGAGTAGCGACGCTCGGGGGTGGGCGTACCTGTCCGGCCGCTGGCTGACCGGGCCGGTCGTCCGGCCGCTGGTTGACCGGGCGGTCCTCCGGCCGCTGGCGGCTGACCGGGTCTGTCGCCGAGCGGCGTGACCCGGGTCACTCGGCGCAGCCACCGGCCCGTTCGGCGCAGCCGCTGACCAGGCTTCGGATCACTGCTTTCCGATCTCCGGGCGGCTCCATACGGTGCGCGGAAACTCCCCTGCCCCTGCGAAGGTGGTGAGACCAGCATGTCTACGGACACTCCCGCACCGGCCAGCGCACCCGCCGACCGGTACGTCGCTGTACAGCAGTCGGACGAGTTCGTCGGGTTGCGCAAGGCGCTGCGCGGCTTCGTCTTTCCGATGACCGTGGCGTTCTTCCTCTGGTACGCGCTCTACGTGATCCTCTCCGCGTACGCGCGCGGTTTCATGCGCCACGAGCTCGCCGACAACATCAACGTGGCTCTCGTCTTCGGCCTGTTGCAGTTCGTCTCCACCTTCCTGATCGCCTGGTTCTACTCCCGGTACGCCGGGCGGAAGCTGGATCCGATCGCGGACCGGATCCGTGCGGAACTCAACGGCGTCACGGACGAGCGAAAGGAGGAGGAGGCGTCATGAGTCGAGATGTCCTCGCCGGTTTCACCCTGGCCGCGGAGGCGGGCGACAACACCGCCCGCAACCTGACCATCACGCTCTTCCTGGTCTTCGTCGCGGTGACCCTGGCCATCACCGTCTGGGCCAGCCGACAGACCAGGACGGCGACCGACTACTACGCCGGCGGCCGCTCGTTCTCCGGCTTCCAGAACGGCATGGCGATCGGCGGCGACTACATGTCCGCCGCGTCGTTCCTCGGCATCGCCGGCATCATCGCGCTGTACGGCTACGACGGCTTCCTCTACTCGATCGGCTTCCTGGTCGCCTGGCTGGTCGCCCTGCTGCTGGTGGCGGAGCTGCTGCGGAACTCGGGCCGCTACACGATGGCGGACGTGCTGGCGTTCCGGATGCGGCAGCGGCCGGTCCGGACGGCGGCGGCGGTCTCCACGATCACCGTGTCGATCTTCTACCTGCTGGCCCAGATGGTCGGCGCGGGCGCGCTGGTGGCGCTGCTGCTGGGCATCCGGCCGGGCACCACGTTCCTCGGCATGGACGCGGACGCGGCGAAGATCGCCACCATCATCATGGTCGGCGCCCTCATGATCATCTACGTCACGGTGGGCGGCATGAAGGGCACCACCTACGTGCAGATCGTCAAGGCGTTCCTGCTGATGAGCGGCGCCCTGGTGATGACGATCCTGGTGCTGGCGCACTACAAGTTCAACCTCTCCGCTCTGCTCGGCGACGCCGCGAACGCCTCCGGCGAGGGTCCCAAGTTCCTCGAACCAGGACTGCGCTACGGCGTCGAGGTCGCCGGAAACGCGACACAGACCTTCTACAACAAGGTCGACCTGCTCTCCCTCGGCATAGCCCTGGTGCTCGGCACCGCCGGCCTGCCGCACATCCTGATCCGCTTCTACACCGTGCCGAGCGCGAAGGCGGCCCGGAAGAGCGTGCTCTGGGCGATCGGCATCATCGGCACCTTCTACCTGTTCACCCTGGCCCTCGGCTTCGGCGCGGCGGCCCTGGTGGGCCAGGAGGCGATCAGGGCACAGGACGGGGCCGGCAACACCGCGGCACCACAGCTCGCCCAGGCGCTCGGGGTCGACTTCCTCGGCGGCGAGGTCGGCGGGGCGGCCCTGCTGGCTGTCATCGCGGCGGTGGCCTTCGCCACCATCCTCGCGGTGGTCGCCGGGCTCACCCTCGCCTCCTCGTCCAGCCTGGCGCACGACTTCTACGCGAACGTGGTCAAGCGCGGCCAGGCGTCGGAGCGGCAGGAGGTCAACGTCGCCCGGATCGCGGCGCTGGTCATCGGCGCGATATCCATCGTGCTGTCGATCTTCGCGCAGAACCTGAACGTGGCGTTCCTGGTGGCCCTGGCCTTCGCGGTGGCGGCCTCCGGCAACCTGCCGGCGATCCTCTACAGCCTGTTCTGGAGGAGGTTCAACACCTCCGGCGCGGTCTGGGCGATCTACGGCGGTCTGATCAGCGCGGTCGGGTTGGTGTTCTTCTCTCCGGTCGTCTCCGGGGCGCCGACCGCGATGTTCCCGGACTACGACTGGCACTGGTTCCCGCTGTCGAACCCGGGCATCATCTCCATCCCGGTCGGCTTCCTCTGCGGCTGGATCGGCACGATCATCTCTAAGGAGTCCGACGAGGAGAAGTACGCCGAACTGGAGGTACGTTCCCTCACCGGCGCCGGCGCACACTGACCGGCAGTACCCCGGACGCACCGTCGACGCCGTCGGCGGACGCCGGTGGACAGGTGGGCAGGACGGGGTGGTGTCGGGCACGAAGTGGCCGGCACCACCCCGTCCACTCTTCCCGGCCGGCACGAGCCGACCGGTCCCTCGGGTCAGCCGGTGATCAGCTTTCTGGGTAGGCTGGGACTCATGGTGGTAGCCCAGCGTTTCGGAGCGGAACACCGGATCCTCGTCACCGGCGGCGCCGGATTCGTCCCATCCCACCTGGTCGATGCGCTCATCGCGCGCGGTTGCACGGTCGTCGCGGTGGACAACTTCGTCACCGGGTCGAAGGAGAACGTCGCCCATCTCGCCGACCATCCCCGGTTCACCCTGGTCGAGGCCGACGTCTCGGAGGGACTTCCCGGGCACCACCCGGCGATGACCGAGCGGTTCGACGCGATCATGCACCTGGCCTCACCGGCCAGCCCCACCGACTTCGCGACGCTGCCGATCGAGATCCTCCGGGTCGGCTCCCTGGCCACCCTGCACCTGCTCGACCGCGCCGTCGCCGACCGGGCCCGGTTCATCCTGGCCTCCACCTCCGAGGCGTACGGCGACCCGCAGGTGCACCCGCAGGTCGAGACCTACTGGGGCAACGTCAACCCGATCGGCGTACGCAGCGTCTACGACGAGGCCAAGCGGTTCGCCGAGGCCAGCACGATGGCCTACCACCGCTACCACGGGCTCGACGTCGGCATCGTCCGCATCTTCAACACGTACGGGCCGAGGATGAGGCCGGACGACGGGCGGGCCATCCCCACCTTCATCACCCAGGCGCTGCGCGGCGAACCGCTGACCGTGCACGGAACCGGCGCGCAGACCCGCTCCATCTGCTATGTCAGCGATCTGGTCCGTGGCATCCTGCTGCTGCTCGACTCCACCGAGACCGGCCCGATCAACTGTGGCACCGAGCACGAGGTCTCGATGCGCGAGCTGGCCGAGACGATCGCCGAGCTGACCGGAAGCCGATCCAAGGTGACCTATATCACTCGTACCGCCGACGACCCGGAGATGCGCCGGCCGGATCTCACGCTCGCCCGGGAGCGGCTCGGCTACGAGCCGGAGGTCACTCCCACCGAGGGGCTGCGCCGGACGATCGACCACTTCAGCCAGCGGTTGGCGGGGTAGCGGAGGATACCGGGTTCGTGCCAGCCGGGCCGTGGCACACAGCGATTTCTTGGTTTTGCTACGTACTCTGAGGGCATGTTCGAGAGCCCTCCCCCGAACGCGACCGGCGGTTCGTACCGGATGACGGCCGGCGGATCCGCCGGTCGGGCCCCGGTGCCAGGCGGCCCAGGTCAAGCGGCCGATCCGAGCCGGATCTCCGGCCGGGCGCAGGTTTCCGGCGTACCAGGTCAGGGCCGTTACTACGGTTCACCGACCGGTCCCGGCGGCGGTGGTCCCGGCGGGCCCGGTGGTCCGGCCCTGCCCGGCTCCCCCGGCCGGCGCGGCCCACGGCCCCGCTGGGGTCGGATCGCCCTGGTCGTCGGCGTCGCGGTGCTGATACTGGGCCTGCTCACCAGCGGTGGCCTCTGGCTCTACCTACGAGGGCTCGACAACGACCTGGCCCGGACCGACCCGTTCGCCGAGCTGGCCGGCGGCCGGCCGCAGTCGGTCAGCGGTGCGTTGAACATCCTGCTGGTCGGCAGCGACTCCCGGGATCCGGATGCCCCGATCGACCAGGCCAGCAAGTGGCGGGCCGACACCATCATCGTGATGCACATCCCGGCCAGCCACGACAAGGCGTACCTGGTCTCGATACCCCGTGACCTCTACGTGCCGATCCCGGAGAACGCCAAGGCGGAGTGCGGCAGCGGTGACCGGCGGAAGATCAACGCGGCGTTCGCGTTCGGCGGCCTGCCCCTGGCGGTACGCACCGTGGAGTGCTTCACCGACGTCCGGATCGACCATGTGATGGCGATCGACTTCGCCGGCTTCAAGGAGGTCACCGACGCGCTGGGCGGGGTCGACCTGAAGGTGGAGCGCGACATCACCTCGATCCACAAGCCGTACCGGAAGTTCAAGAAGGGCGTCAACCACATGAACGGGGCCGAGGCGCTGGACTGGATCCGGCAGCGCAAGCAGTTCCCGGACGGCGACTTCGCCCGGATGCGCCACCAGCAGGAGTTCCTACGGGCGTTGATGGATAAGGCGGTCAGTACCGGCACATTGACCAACCCACCCAAACTGAACGCCTTCCTCAAGTCGGTCACCAGCGCGGTCACCGTCGACAAGGGCTTCTCCCTGGTCGACATGGCGATCCAGTTCCGCAACCTGCGCGGCGAGAACCTCCGGTTCATCACCAGCCCGCACAACGGCAGCGAGACCATCAACGGCGAGTCGGTGGTGGTGTCGAACCGGGAGAAGGCGCTGGCCATGTACCGCGCGATGGCGGCGGACACAATGGACGAATGGGTCGCGGCGAACGTCGCCCCGACGCCCACACCGGCCGACGGCGGTTGAACCGATCCGCGCGCTCACCCGTAGATGAACAGGAGCAGGTAACGTAGTTGACTCGGGACGGCTGGCCGGTGTCCGCACCATGTCACAGCGTCCCGCCCCTCACCCCTGAACCTGGAGCAGGCATGCCGGTGCAATCCCGCCGACGTCCCCCACGGCCCGCCTCGGCGGTCGCGCCCTCCCGCGCGACCGCGTCGGTCGGGGCCGGTGCGCCGCTCGACGACTGGCCGGATCTGCCGACCGGCACCGCCGGCAGGGCCAGCAGCGGCACGGCCAGCAGTGGCAGGGCCAGCAGTGGCAGGGCCAGAAGCGGCACGGGCAAGGGTAAGGGTGGCAAGAGCGCCCGCCGGCGCAGGACACCGCTCTGGGCCCGCCTCACACTGGTCTTCGGCGCCGTGCTGATGCTCTCCAGCGGGGTCGCCATCGTCGGCATGCAGGTCGCGATCGACCAGGCCACCAGCAGCATCCAGCAGGACAACCTGCTCGGTGCCGCGAGCAAGTCCGACGCCGAGGGCGGCGAGGACCTCGAGGGCCCGATCGACCTGCTGCTGCTCGGCATCGACGCGCGGGCCCGGCTGGACGCCGACAACGTCCGGGCCGACACCATCATCGTGCTGCACATCCCGGCCACCCACGACCAGGCGTACCTGCTCTCCATCCCGCGCGACACCGAGGTGCAGGTGCCGGCGTTCAAGAAGAGCAGGTACGGCGGCGGCACCGCCAAGGCGACCGAGGCGTTCTACCACGGTGCGCAGAACGGCGCCGGACTCGCCGGCGGCGCCCAGCTGATGGCACTCACCGTGAACAAGCTGACCGGGATCAGCTTCGACGGCGCGGCGATCATCAACTTCAGCGGCTTCAAGAAGATCATCGACGCCCTCGGCACCATCCCGATGTGCGTTCGGCAGGAGGTCAAGTCGCACCACATGAAGCTGGTCGACGGCAAGCCGATGTGGAACCACGAGGCCGACAAGGCCAGCGGCGTGAAGAAGCCGGTGGTGCACAAGAAGGGCTGCCGGCAGATGGAGGGCTGGGAGGCGCTGGACTACTCGCGCCAGCGCTACGGCCTCACCCACGGCGACTACGACCGCCAGCAGAACCAGCAGCAACTGATCAAGGCGATGGCCAAGAAGGCCATGAGCAACGGCGTGATGACCGACATCGGCAAGCTCAACCGGTTGATGAAGGCGGCCGGCGAGGCGCTGATCCTGGACACCGGCGGTGTCCCGGTCGCCAACTTCATCTTCACGCTGCGCGGGGTGGCCGCCAACGACCTGGTGCTGCTGCGTACCAACGGGGGAAACTTCGCCGGCAACGGCAACGGTCGGGAGACCCTCAAGCCGATCAGCCGGGAGATGTTCACGGCGGTCAAGAACGACAGGCTGGACGAGTTCATCATCAACAATCCGAGCGTGCTGGCACCGAGCAAGTAGGCCGCGCGGGCAGGTAGCGCCAGCGAAAATCCCAAAAGCCACTAGACGCTCAAACCGGGCCCCTAGCCTGAGCTGAGGAAGCTTCACTCAGCCGGGTCCGGGGAGGGGTCACGTTCACACCCAAGCGGGCGGCTCCGGGTCAACCCGGGCAGCCAGGACGCGTCTACGGCTCCGGTCGTACCGGCGAGCCGGAGGGGTCGGCACGGCACCGGCGCAGCGCGCCGGTCTGGGCGAAGGTCGCGCTCGGGCTCGGCCTGGTCCTGCTGCTGATCTCCGGTGTCGGTGGTGCCGGCCTGCACCTCCTGACCAACCGCTACGACAACAGCGTGGTCAAGCAACTGCTCCTCGACCCGGCGGCCCGGGGCGAACGGGGCGACGTCGCCGGCCCGCTCAACTTCCTGCTGGTCGGCTCCGACGAGCGCCCCACCGCCAGCCCCGGCACCGGCCAGCGGTCGGACACCATCATGATCGCCCACCTGCCGGCCGGACTGGACCGGGCCTACCTGATCTCGGTACCTCGGGACCTGCTCGTCGAGATCCCGCCCGCGCCGGCCAGCGGCTGGCCGGGCGGCTCCGACAAAATCAACTCGGCGTTCCACTACGGCGGCGGTGGCCAGGGCGGCACCCGGCTGCTCTCCGCGACCCTGAGCCGGCTCACCGGAATCCGCTTCGACGGCGCCGCCCTGGTGAACTTCGCCGGCTTCCAGAGCGCCATCGACCTGCTGGGCGGGGTTCGGATGTGCGTCGACACCCCGGTCCGGTCGATACACACCCGGCACGTCTTCGAGGCCGGCTGCCACCAGATGAGCGGAGCGCGGGCACTCGACTACGCCCGCCAGCGGTACGACCTGCCGAACGGCGACTTCGACCGGCAGCGCCACCAGCAGCAACTGCTACGGGCGATGATGGACAAAGTCACCACCACGGACATGCTCCGCAACCCGCTCCGGCTGGACCAGGTGATCCGGGCCGTCGGCTCCTCGTTCACCGTCGACACCAACGGGATACCGCTGGAAGACCTGATCTTCGGCCTGCGCCGGATCCGTTCCAACGCGCTGCGCGGCATCCAGCTCCCGTCCCACGCCGAGACGATCGACGAGGTCTCGTACGTCCTGCTCGACGAGCCGGCGAACACCCTGTTCGACTCGATGCACGGCGAGGACCTGGACAACTGGGCACGGCAGCACCCGAAGTGGGTCAACCGGCTGTAGATTCCGGCGATGGCCCGGACAGGCTCTACCCTTGGTAACCGTGTTCGCAGCCAACGTTCCCTCCGTGACCGCCGCCGAGGTACCCGCCGACGCCTACCTGCTCGACGTACGGGAGCCGGACGAGTGGACGGCCGGCCACGCGCCCGGCGCCCACCATCTGCCGATGATGGAGGTGCCCGCGCGGTTGTCCGAGATCCCGACCGACGGCGACGTGGTGGTCGTCTGCCGCTCCGGCGGCCGCTCCGGCCAGGTGGTCGGCTATCTGATGAGCAACGGCTGGGACAACGTCCGCAACCTCGACGGCGGGATGCGGGAGTGGGCCGCCTCCGGCCGCCCGCTGGCCAGCGAGGACGGGCAACCGGCCCGGATCATCTGACCGCAAAGGCCACCAGCACCGTGAGCGCGAGGAGTGAGCCGGGCCTGCGAGCCCCGCAGCGCGAACAACCAACCAGCACCCCGAGCGCGAGGAGTGAGCCGGGCCTGCCAGCCCCGCAGCGGCCGGGAGGCGATGGGGTGCCGGAGCAGCGGACGCGTCCGCTGGTCTTCGCACACCGGGGCTCCTCGGCGATGATGCCGGAGCACACCCTGGCGGCGTACCTTCAGGCGTTGACCGAGGGCGCGGACGGGCTGGAGTGCGACGTACGGCTGAGCCGGGACGGGCACCTGGTCTGCGTACACGACCGGCGACTGGAACGGACCAGCAACGGTCGGGGGCCGGTCGGGGCGTACACGCTGGCCGAGCTGGAACGGCTCGACTACGGTTCGTGGCACAGCGGCGCCGCGCCCGACGGCGACCTGCCGCCGGCTCCGGAGCGGACCCGCCTGCTCACCCTCGACGCCCTGCTCCGGGCGGTCCGGGCCGCCGACCGCGAGGTCGAGCTGCTGATCGAGACGAAACACCCGACCCGGTACGGTTCCGGGGTCGAGCGCCGCCTGACCGCGCTGCTGGAACGGCACGGGCTGGCCGATCCCCGGCCGGACGATCCGGTCCGGGCGACCGTGATGTCCTTCTCCCCGCTGGCCGTCCGCCAGATCCGCCGGCTGGCGCCCCGACTGTCGACGGTACTGCTGCTGGATCTCGCGCCTCCCGGGCTGCGCCGGGGGCGGCTGCCGTTCGGCGCCCAGATCGCCGGCCCGAGCGTCAAGCTGCTCCGTACCCGTCCGCAGCTCGTCCCGGCCCTGCACCGGGCGGGCAACCGGGTCTACGTCTGGACCGTCAACGACGCCCCCGAACTGGACCTGGCCCTGGCCTGCGGCGTGGACGGGATCATCACCGACCGGCCCGCCATGGTCCTCGACCGGTTGGGCCGCTGAGCCGGACCGGACCGCTGCGCCGGACCGGGCTGGCCGGATGACGGTACTGCCGAAAGACCCGCCGAACGGGCAGACTCGGGGAATGCCGGAACGCCCCGATTACCCCTGCCTCATCGCCGGCCATGCCGAGGTGATGGAGATGCTGAACGCGGGCGAGGTGGGGCTTCCCGTGCTCAACCGGCTGTTGCAGGTCGCCGCGCGGGCGCTCCGCGCGCCCGGCGTCGCCTTCGTCGAGTTCGGCCCGAACGGCGGGCGGGTGGTCTCCGGCAACGGTGAGCTGGGTTGGGCGGTAGGCCGACCGGTCCCGACCATCGAGCAGCCGGCCGACGATCTGGTCTGCGGTCCGGGGGTACGCGCGGTGAGCGTGGATGTCCTTCCGGCGGACCTGGCCGAGGAGCTGGACGAGCGCGGCCTGCGCCACCTGCTCGCCGCCCGGGTCGAGATCGGCGGATTGACGATCGGCAACCTGTACGCGCTCTACCCGGAGGCCGAGCGCCCCGACGACCCCGAACACCGTTCCGTGCTCGGCTACCTGGCCGCCACGGTCGCGCACATGTACGGCGACCAGGCCGGCCTGCCGGTGCACGGCGACGGCGCGGTGGTGGCGGCCCTCGCCGACGGCCTGGCGATCGTCACCCGGGACGCCACCGTACAGCTCTGGAACCCGGCCGCCGAGAAGGTCACCGGGCTGTGCGCCGCCGAACTGCTCGGCCGGCCGCTGCCGTTTCCGGTGCCGCCGCCGGGGCAGGTACTCGACCATCGACTGCCAGACGGCCGCTGGCTGAAGATCACTTCTGGGGACCTGCCGGGCACCGCCGCCTCCCGGGTGGTCACCTTCCGGGACAGCAGCGACCAGCACATCCGGGACCACGACCGGGACCTCTTCGTGGCGGTGACCAGCCACGAGCTTCGTACCCCGGTCACGGTCATCAAGGGCTACGCCGACACGCTCGGCACGCACTGGGAGTCGCTCTCCGACTCTGACCGGCGGCAGGCGGCCGGGGTGATCGGCCAACGCGCCGGTGAGCTGGCCCGACTGGTGGATCGACTGCTCGCCACCACCAACGAGGCGAACCCGGTCGGCAGCTCCCCGCCGGTCCCGTTCGACCTGCTCGACACGCTCCGGACCGCCGCCGCCGACCTTCCCGCCGAGCTGCGTCACCGGCTGGTGATCCAGCTTCCGGAGAACCTGCCGAAGGCACTCGGCGACCGGGCCATCCTGGCGACGGTACTCACCGAACTCGTCACCAACGCCGGCAAGTACTCGCCGGACAGCGCGCCGGTGCTGCTGACCGCGGAGGCCGACCGGCGGACGGTGGCGTTCAGGGTGAGCGACCGGGGAATCGGGGTACGTCCGGAGCATGTCGAACGCGCATTCGAACGTTTTTGGCAGGGGGAGTCCGGCGACCGCCGCCGCTATCCCGGCGCCGGCCTGGGCCTCTACCTCGTGCGCCGGATCGTCGAGCGGCAGAATGGCTGGGTTTCCCTCCGCCCGCGCGACGGTGGCGGTACGGTCGCAGAGGTGCGGCTGCCCCGCGGCTGAACCAAGGTCGCCCGGTGGCGCCGTGCCCCGGTGGTCCGTCGAGGAGGCACCTACAGTGTCGAGCGTCTCGACCGAACGGTCGTGGTGCCTTTTGGTGCCGCAGCACGCCCAGGGCGCCCGTACCGCCCGGCACCGGCTCGGTGCGGAACTCGACGGCGCGGTGCCGGCGGACCTGCTCGGCGACGCCGAGATGGTGGCGGCCGAACTGCTCGGCAACGCCGTACGGCACGCCGCGCCGCTGCCCGGCGGGATGATCCGGCTGACCTGGCTGCTGCGTACCAGCCCGACCGCGAACACCCTGGAGATCCGGGTGACCGACGGCGGCTCCACCGGCCCGCCCCGGGTCCGCCAGGTCGGGCCGGAGGCAACGGACGGCCGAGGACTCCTCCTGGTCGCCACGCTCGCCGCCGACTGGGGAGTCGAGCGGGACGGGCTGGGGCAGAGCGTCTGGGCCCGGCTTGTACAACCGGTCCGGCATTCGGTCGCCGTCGGCTGAACGGCCGTCGCCGACGCCAGGGTGCCGCCGGGTGTCCGCGCCCGGCCGGTTGCGCCTAGCCGGGTGCCCGCGCCCGGCCGGTTGCGCCTAGGCTGTCTCGCCGTGGGCAAGCGTCGAAAGAGTTCCCGGTCCGCCGCAGCGGACGGCAGCAACTCCACCAGCGGGGAAAACCAGAACGGAAAGCGACAGAAGGTACGGGACGTCTTCGTGCCCCGTCCCTTCGAGGAGCTGACCGACGAGGTGGAGTGGATCGCGCTGCGTGAGCTGGTGCCGGCGGCCTCCGCTCCGCTGACCCTCGCGCCGCACCTGGTGGAGGAGTTCGGGGACCGGCCGGTCACCCTGGCCACCGTGCTGCCGATGGCCACGCCCGCGATCACCAAGCCGGACGGCCGGATCATGATCGGTCTCCAGCGGCACGTGCAGTCCGGCGACGTCTCCCGGGACCTTGCCGAGGCGCTGCTCTGCGCGCTGCGTACCGAGCCGGGTGGCACGGTCTCGGTGCCGGCGCTGCCCGGCGAGGGTCCCCGGCTGCCGGACGTGCTGGTCGACGGGCCGCTCGACATCACCATGCACGACGGGTTCGATTTCTGGCTCGACCCGGGGGCGGGCGACGACCCCAACGTCAAGGCGTCGCTGGAGCGGGCCAACGCCTCGATCTACCCGACGGTCCGGCTGGCCGCCGCGCCGGCCGCGTACTGGTGCCAGGTCACCGGCAAGAGCCATGTCCGCTGGGTGCTGCCCGACGACGAGGACGCGGCGCTGGACGCGCTCTCCCGGCTCTCCGCCGCCGGTGAGCTGCCGCTCGGCCCGCAGACCCGGTTCGCCGGCATGTTCCGGGCGCACGGCCGGCTGGTACCGGTCTGGGACATTCCCCGGGACGCCGCGCCGGAGTCCTGGGAAGGTCCGCTGGCGGACGTCGCGAAGCGGTACGCCGCCGCCCTGGCCGACCCGGGCCCGCTGGACGCCGCCGGCCGCCGCGCCAAGCAGGGCCTGCTCGGCCGCCAACTCACGCTGCGCTGACAGCGGCAAATCAAGATCCTCGGAGAGCTATCGTCGTTCCAGTAAGCGTTAGCTTCCTGCTGAACCGGCCACCATGACGAGAGACCTCGAAAAGGTAACGAACTGGGACACCGCGACGAACCCCGCCCGCTCGTAGATCCTGATCGCCCCGGTCGGGTTGGTCGCATCGACGTTCAACCGGGCCGTTGTCTTACCCGCCTTCGCGGCGGCGGCCAGTACCTCAGCGAGTAGGAGAGAGGCCATGCCTCGGCCGCGCCAAGCGGGCCGGGTGCCGACAACGCCGACATACACGTTCTCGGGCAGGGTCTCGTCGTCGAAGGACAGGACGTAGGCAACGATCTCGTCGCCGTACACGATCCGGGACAGGTCTGGCCGGAAGCCGATCGACGCTATGGTTTGGGCTGTCCACTCCTGCATGCCGCTGGGCTCGAACCCGAAGTGCCCGGCGAAGGCTTCCAGATGCGCCGCGTAGAGTGCCGCCGGGTCGACATCCGCAGCGCTCTGAACCCGCAGCCCGTCTGGCAGGGCGCCGTCAGCCGCCGCTGCAGGGGTCTGCGCCTCCATGCCGAACCAGTACCGAACCGGAGCGAAGCCCGCGTGCTCAAGCAGACGCTGCGCGGCGGCGTCTTGACGGTGCGCGCCTGCGCGAACGGTCCAGTCGGCTGCCGGAGCGATCTGATGATGAAGATCATCGAGGCGCCCGAGTTGCCAGGCCAGGAGGTCCCGACCGATGCCTCGACCACGCCATGCCGGATGAACGGCGCCCTTCAGGCTGGCCTGCTGACCTCCATCCGCTGGCACTGAGACCAGTCCGTACGCGACAGCCGTGCCATCCGGTGTGACCGCCAGCCGAGTATCCAGATCCACATCCCGTATCGCCCGCATCCAGCCGCCCACATCGTGAGGACCAAACAACGGCGGTCCACCAAAGTGAACCTCGACCTCGACCTCGTTCAGGAGCGCTGCGACTGCCGGAGCATCCAAATCGACATACGGCCGAACGATTACCGCCACGACCAGACTCTACGGTCCGTCCCCACCCGCGTCGGGCTCGCCCTGCAGGTCCGGGCCCCAACACCAGGCCGCGCCGCTGGGTGCCGGTGCCGCGCCGACCGCGTCACCCTGGCGCCGCTCGGCATCGACGTGGACGAGATCCTGTCCCGGCTGAGTCCGGCCGTACTCGACCGGGGGAACCGCAGCCGAGCCGCTGCTGCCGTTCGGAGCGGCCAAGGCACGACGGCAGTGCACTCGACGGAGCCCACCGCCTGAAGTCGCACGCTCGGGATAGCCAGGATAAACGTATTACGTCGTGTTACGCTCGGCGCGTGCCGGAGCGGGAGTACGTCTGGACTGATGGGGGCTTGTCCGACGCTCGACGCAACGGCGTGGACGTAAACGAGGCGACCCAGGCGCTGTACGCCCCGCCGGGACTGCGCCACGAGCGTCCCATCGGCGATCTGCTGCTCATCGTCATCGGCATGGCGGGCAGTGGTCGGGTCGTCGCCGTGCTCTGCGACCGCATCGGGGGCACCCAGACCTACAAGATCATGGGAGTTCGTGCCTTGCATGGCGCGGACCTCGACGAGTGGAGGAGGCGGGTCCTGTGACCGAGCCGGACTTCGACCGGATGACCAAGGACGAGGTCATCGCGTGGTTCCGCAGCAGCGACAGCCTGGCCCCGGTGATCCGATCCATGGAGGCGGCACCGGCGTCCGGCCCAGCGCCCGACGTGCCGATGACGTTGGTCAGCATCCGGCTGCCCGTCACACTCGTCGAACGACTCGATCATTTCGCCGAGGAAACCGCAGCCCGTCGGTCGGACGTGATCCGTAGTGCTCTGACCGGATATGTTGACGCCCGCACCGCACCCGTCAGCCGGGACGAGGCCGAACACGCCCTCGACGTGCTCCGTCGCATCGTCATGGCGCGCACGACCGAAGGACGCGCCGACGCGGCGTGAGCTGCGCCCCGACTGTGGATCAGTGGTGATCCAGGAGACTCGGCCAGCCCAACTCCGTCCAGCCTGGCCAGGAGCATCGCCTGGAACCGCACGCACGCCTGGTAGTCCCCGACCGGCGGGGCAGGAGACGAAGACGACCCCCGGGGCTGTGCCGACGGGGGTCGTCTGTCGTGAAGGGACGGTCAGCCGACCGGGCCGATCCGCTTCGCCAGGTCGACGAAGGCCTGCCAGCCCGCCGGCCCGAAGGCCAGCGTGCCACCGTCGCGGTCCTTGGTGTCCCGGACCAGCACCCGGCCGGGCAGGTTGTCGGCCACCTCGACGCAGGCACCCTGGTTGGAGCTGCTGCGGGTGCTCTTGCGCCACCGGGGCGCCACGTCACTCGTCATCGTCAACCGCTCTCTTGAGGAGGTCCCTTGACGGCTGCACCGGTAGGGCAAGCCCGCTGACAATCTCCCACGATACTTCCAACTGGTCGAGATCTCCGCCGTCGGTGATCACCCGACCCTGGAGCTGGTCATCCACGTAGCCGGCCCGCCGGTTCGCGGGAAGCGTCGCCAGCACGAACGCACCGGCCAGGCCGGCATGCAGGCCGGCGGTGCGCGGTACCACCAGAACCTGCACCTTCGGTCGCTGGCTGAGGTCGAGTAGGTGTTGCAGTTGCGCGCGGCGCAGTTCGGGCGGCCCGAAGGTCAGCGCGAACTCACTGATGATCGCCGACAGCGTCGGCGGCTTGGGGCGGTCGACGGTGGCGGCCAGCCGGTCCCGCCGGACGTCGATGGCTCGGTCGACCACCTCCTCCGACAACCATCCACCGTGCAGCACGGCACGGGCGTACTCCTCGATCTGGAGCAGGCCCGGCAGGAGCAGCGGCTCCCACCAGCGGAGCAGGGTGGCTCGTTCCTCGTGTTCGGTCCAGGGGCGCAGCCACGACGGCCGGGCATCCTGCCGGGCCAGGACTGCGGCCTGCTGGATCTCGTCCTCGCAGTCGAAGAACCGGTCCAACCGGGCGGCGGTCTCGGGTTGGGGAATGAGCCGGCCCTGTTCGATCGCGGCGATCAGTGACGCGCTCACCTTGACCGCCCGGCCGAGTTGCGCCTGTGTCATGCGGCGCCCGACTCGATGTCTTCTGAGGACTTCCCGGAGTTCGTTCACGTACTACTCCCGCATGCGGAGGGGAATGTTATAGATATCTATATTGCTGACTGCACATCTTCCACTACTACGTGTCAAGAGTCCAGGGTGGAGGGCAAGCGCTTTTGCCCGGCCCCCGTGACCTTCCATCCGGGCGAAGCGCCCACGGGGGCGGTGCCGGTGTCCGGGCCGGTGCCGCCCCTGTCCGCATCTCGCCGACGGGAGCAATCAGATGAGACACGCCCGCAGGGTCGAGCCCCGACACCGCCGCGCATGGTGGCGCCTCTGGCGGTACTGCCGATGCGGCCAGCGATGGCGCTGCCCGGAGCCGGCCGGGGTGCTGCCGGCACCCTACCGGCCACCGGCCCCACCTGTCCGGGCCCTGACCCTGGATGCGCCGCCCGCACCGACCCGGCCCCGGGCGACCAACCGTCGACCCGGCTGGGACACGCCCACCCATCGACCCGGCTGGGACGCGCCCACCCGCGCACACCTGGGCAACGGCCGCCCCGGAGCCCTCACCCCCGGGCAGGGGCACCGCGCCCGGCACGGTGTACGGGCGTGACCGGTGATCGGGCCACCGGCACGCTGGGAGCGGTTCGCCGCCCGACGCCGCAGACGCGAGCGGCAGGTCGACGGGCACTTCCCGACCGAGACCTACGACTGCCCCGAGTGTGAGCACCCCTGGCCGTGTCCGCAGGCACGCCTGTCCCTGCTGGTCGGCTTCGCGGGCGACCGGGTCGGGCTGCTGATGTACCTCGGCGCCCACCTCGCCCGCGCACTTGAGGTACTGCCCGACCGGCACCCCGCGCTGATCGTCTCCCAGATCCTCCACTGGGTACCGCGCCGCCGCTGACCCGCCTCATCACCCGAGGCGACTCGCCCCGGTCCGCCGCCCTCCCCTCGGCGACCGGGGCGAGTCCGCGTCCTCAACTGGGCGGCGCTCCCGGGCGCAGCGGCTCCCGGACCAGCGGGCAGGACATGCAGCGCGGGCCGCCCCGGCCCGAGCCGAGTTCGGAACTGGCGATCCGGATCACCTCGATGCCGGCCCGTTCCAGTTGGGCGTTGGTCTCCACGTTCCGCTCGTACGCGACGCAGAGCCGGGGGGCGAGCGCCAGGGTGTTGTTGCCGTCGTCCCACTGCTCGCGTTCCGCTGTCACCGGGTCCAGGCCGGTGTCGATCACCCGGAGCCTGTCCAGGTCCATCGCGTCGGCCGCCGCCCGCAGGAACGGCGCCGGCCCGTCGAGCTGGATGTCGCCGTCGGCGCCGGCCACCACCGTGTACGCCGAGAGCGTGTCCGCGATGTTCGGATACATGAGTACCGCGTCGACGTCGACCATCGTGCAGATGGTGTCCAGGTGCATGGTGGCGCGCTCCTGGGCGATCGGCACCACCAGGATGGTGTGCGCCAGGCGCGCCTCGAAGACCCGGCGGGCCAGCCGCTCCGCCCCGGCCGGGGTGGTGCGCTCGCCGACCCCGACCGCCAGCACCCCGGGGGCGAGCAGCAGGACGTCACCGCCCTCCAGGTGCTCCAGGCCGGGGTCGTACACGAATCGGGTACCGGCGAACCGGGGGTGGTGCCGGTAGATCGCGTCGGTCAGGCTGGTCTCCCGGCGCCGGGCCGGCATGGCCAGGCTGGTCACCGCGACGTGGTCGCCGATCCACGTGGACGAGTCCCGGGCGAAGAGCAGGTTCGGCAGCGGGTCGATCACGAAGTCCAGCCGGTCCATCAGCCGGTAGACCAGGCCGCCGCCCCGGTCGCCACCGAGTCGCAGCTCCTGGTGGGCGAGACCGGCGATCAGGACCCCGGCCAGCCCGGCCGGATCGAGGTACGAGAGATGCTCCGCCACCCGTCGGCGCAGCGTGTCACCCAGTCGGGCGTCGGCGAGCACCCGCTCGGTCAGCTCGGACCGCGCGTCCGGCAGGGCCAGTGTCTCGGCGAGTAGGGTTCCGATGTAGAGCACCTCGACGCCGCGCTCGCGCAGCGCGGCGGCGAAGGCGTCGTGCTCCTCCTGGGCCCGGCCGACCCAGGGGATCGCGTCGAAGAGCAGCGAGTCGTTGTTCCGGGGCGTGAGTCGGGCGAGTTCAGGTCCCGGACGGTGCAGAAGTACAGTGCCGAGACGCCCGCACTCGCTGTCCACGAAGTGGGTCATCCTCGCAGCGTAGGGCAGCGATTGGCACCATCTGGGAAAAAGGGCTTCGGATGAATGGGGCATTCATCCACACTCACTCCGGCGCTTCGACTTGCCGCTCCCTAGGTCTGGCCACGTACCGTAGTGAGGAGATAACTTCGAGGGACCTTTTGCCGGAGGTCACGATGACTGTCTTTTCTGCACGCTCAGCGGTTCCCGCCGCGCGGGCCCTCCCTCCCGCACCCGTCAACCAACTTCCCCCGCTGGAGGCCGTCCGGCCGACGCCGCTGGACTGGGCCCGTCGGCGCCGCGCGGAGCGGGACGCCCGCCGGATCGAGGCGGCCGGGGCCCGAGCACTGAGCCGGCTCGACCACCTCGGTCCATCGTGGCACGTGGTCGACTGGCCGCGGACCGAGTTGACCGAGACGAGCATGCTCGACCTGGACTACCGGTCCCGGGACGAGCGTGCGGGCTTCCTGGCGATCGGCCCCAGCGGGCTCTTCGCGGTCACCGTGGCCGACCACGGCCGGTCCCGAGTCCTGATCGCCGGGGACGTCGTGCAGATCAACGGCAAGCGGCCGGCGTACGTGTCGGAGGCGCGGCGGGACGCGAAGCGGGCCGCCAAGGCGCTCTCCAACGCGGTCGGCCTGACCATTCCGGTCACCCCGGTGCTGACCTTCGTCGGCTCCGGCGTGATCAGCGTGTACGGACTGCCCAACGAGTGCCTGGTGGCGACCCATCGGGAACTCGACCGGCTGCTCGTCGCGGGCGGCAACCGGATCAGCGCCGCCACCGCGGAGAAGTTGTCCCGGGTCGCCCAGTCCCCCTCCACCTGGTTGAACGCCCCGTACCGTTCGGCGGCCGACTACCGGTGGTACGAGGACGGCCGAACGGCGGCTGACAAGCACGCCGGTCGCCGGTAGCGTCACCGCCGACGCCACCCGCCGGGCGGCGCCCCGTCGCCGCCCCAGCGACGCGGGGCGTGTGCCGTACCGGGCGGGGGCTGCGGGATGGCCCAACCGGCCGGCGCATCGCGGGGGTCGCGGCCCCACTGGGCACCGGCTAGCGTGGGGCGTGGTGCGGCAAATAGGAGGCGCGGTGGCCCACGTCGAACTCTCGATCTCGGAGGCGTTCCCGACGCCGACGACCTCGTCGCTCGGACACGGGTCCACCGGCTTCGACGATGCCGACCGGGCAGGTCACCGCGACGGGCTCGCCCGGTGGTCCGAGTCGGTCTCGACGGCCGCCGAGCCCTGCCTGCTGATCGACCGGGAAACCACCATCGCCGCCGTCTCACCGTCCTGCTGTCACCTGCTCGGCCTCGGCACCCCGCTCGACGCGCTCGGCCTCCCACTGCTCGGCAGCGACCTGCGGCTGCTCGACTTCACCGCCGCCCGGGGCGAGCTGATCGAGCAGGAGGTCGAGAAGATCCCCCCGCTGCTCGCCCTGCACTCGGGCCGACTCGCCCGAGGGCTGCTCCGGGTCCGCACCCCCCAGGTCGAGGGGCCGGACGCCACCACCGTGGACGCGATCGCCACTCCGATCCTCACCGACGGCCGGGTCGCCGGCTCGCTCACCTTCTTCTCCGAGGTCTGAACACTCCTCCTCCGCCGAGGTCTGCACACGGCTCCGAGGTCTGGGCGCGTTCCCCAGGGTCGGGGGCGTACCGGAGATGCGAGCGCTTCGCGCACGTGACGTGCGTCGCGATCGGGCCATCCCGACGGACGGCGGTGTTGGGCCGCTGCCGTACCCCCCGTAAGGTCTCCTCATGCTGGACATCGCGCTGCTGCCGGAGGAGTACGCCGTGTGTCGGCTGCCCGCCGGCTCACCGGTGCCGGCCGGCCTGCTGAGCCCTCCGGCGGACTCCGGCGTGCTGTCGGTGACCCGCAGCGGCGCCGAACTGTCGATCATCTGTCGGGTCGACCGGGTCCCGGACGGCGCCACCGCCGAGACCCCGTGGCGCTGCCTCCAGGTGGCCGGTCCGCTCGACCTGGCCCTGACCGGGATCCTCGCCTCCCTGGTCGTCCCGCTGGCCGATGCCCGGGTCAATATAGTGGCGTTCTCGACGTTCGACACCGACTATCTGCTGGTCCCCTCGGTACGCCTCGTCGAGGCGCTCGCGGCGCTGCGGCAGTTCGGGCACCGGATCGCCACCTGACGGGTGGTCGATCATGACGACGCCCTACCATGGGCGGAACCATCCGCCACACCACCCACGGCAGCCACCTATGCCCGAGGACCCGGCCGTGCTCCGTCTCCCGTCGCCCGACCCCGCCGCGGGCCGGCTCCGCGCCGTCGGCGCCCTGCTCGGCTGCCTGACCCTGGCCGGTTGCCTCCTCGGCCTGGCCGGTTGTGGCGTGCCACCCGAACTCCAGGAGCCCGGGGCCACCCCCACCCGCGCGACCCCCACCCCGACGGTCGGTCCCACCGGTACCCCGACGTCCGGCCCGGGCCTGTCGCCGACGCCGACGCCCCGTCCCACCGCGCTGGTCGCCTGCCCGCCCGGGGCGCCGAGCCGCGACCAGGTGACCGCGCTACTGCGCCGCGCCGCGAACCTGCCCCGGTCCGGCCGGGTCACCTACCGGACGGGGCCGCTCTGCCTGGAGGACTGGCAGTACAGCATCGTGACCGTGGCCGACCGGGAGCCGTTGCAGGCGGTGACCCGGGGCCGCCCCGGGAAGTTGCGGCTGGTCACCGCCGGCACCGACGTCTGCACGATCACGGTCCGGGCCGAGGCGCCGCCGGCACTGCGGACGGCGGTGTGTGACGCACCCCCGCCGTTCGGTGGTTTGTAGGCTGGACGGCATGCCCGGAACACCGCCGACCCACTTCGTCTACCTGGGGCCCGAGGGGACCTTCGCCGAGCAGGCGCTGCGGACCATCCCGGCTGCCGAGCGCGGCACGCGTACGCCGGCGCGCAGCGTCCCGGAGGCGCTGGACGCGGTACGGGCCGGTGACGCCGACGCCGCGCTGGTGCCGCTGGAGAACTCCATCGGCGGCGCGGTGGCGGTGACCCTGGACGAGATGGTCGAGGGCGAACCGCTGGTGATCACCCGTGAGGTGGTGTTGCCGGTCGAGTTCGTGCTCGCCGCGCCGACGGGCCGGAGCCTCGCCGAGGTGCGCACCGTGGCAGCCCACCCGCAGGCGTCCACCCAGTGCCGCCGCTGGCTCCGGGAGCACCTGCCCGACGCGGTCGTGGTGGACGTGCTCTCCAACGCCGCCGCGGCGCTCGCCGCCACCGACGGCCAGCAGGACGCCGCGATCTGCGCGCCGATCGGCGCCGCCCGGCAGCGGCTCGCCGTACTCGCGGACAAGATCGCCGACCATGACGACGCGGTGACCCGGTTCGTGCTGCTCAGCCGGCCGGGACCGCCGCCGCCCCGGACCGGTGACGACCTGACCTCGCTCGCCGTCTACATCGCGCACGACCGGGTCGGCGCGCTGCTCGCCGTGCTGATGGAGCTGGCGGTGCGCGGGGTCAACCTGACCCGGATCGAGTCCCGGCCCACCGGCGAGGCGCTCGGGCGCTACGCGTTCTTCCTCGACTGCGCCGGGCACGTCGCCGACGACCGGGTCGGCGAGGCGCTCCAGGGGCTGCGCCGGATCTGCGCCGAGGTGCGCTTCCTGGGGTCGTACCCGAGGCATCGCGGGACCACGGCGGTGGCCGATCGGCCCGTCCCGGCGCCGGCCGGGCTCTCCGACGTCGACTATGCCGACGCGGCGGCCTGGCTCGCCCGGCTGCGTGCCGGCGAACTCTCCTGACCGGCGTCCCGGGGCGCCCGGCCCGGACGCCCCGGGACGCCGGTCAGTCCAGCAGTTGGTTGAGCAGCCCGCCGCCGCCACCGCCCTGTTCCTGGCGGCCCATGCCCTGGATCGGCGGTTCCTCGGAGGGTTGGACGATCACGAAGCCCTGGCCGGCGAAGCTCATCGTGAACGCCTCACCGGTACGCCGGCCGAGCAGCGTGCCGAGGCCGAGCTGCTCGGCCCGGTGGTAGCCGGTCTGCAGGCTCGCCGACCAGGCCACCGCGGCCTGCGGGTCGACGTACGTCGGCGCGTCGACGTTGAGCACCACCGGGGCGCCCTTGGTGGTGATCGCGATCCGGCCGTAGCCGCTGAAGACGCAGTTGAACAGCCCGGACGACGACATCATCCCGGCGCCGCCGACCATCTTGATGTCGTACTGGAGGGTGGAGTCGAAGGCGAGCACGCTGGAGCCGTTGATCGACAGCGAGTCGCCCGGCTCCAGGTCGATGATGTGCACGTCCGCCGCGTAATCGGCGAGGAAGACGTCGCCCCGACCGCTGATCTTCATCAGCGGTACGCCCTCGCCGGTCAGCTTCTGCTTGAGAAACTTGCCGAGCCCGCCCGAGCCCAGCGCCTGGAACTGCACCTGCCCCTGGTACGCGACCATGGAGCCGACCCGGGCCATCGCCTCACCGTTGAGCTCGATCTTCAGCATCTTGGCGTTCTGCAGCCGCATGCCGGGCTGGTGTGACTCCTTCTCCAGGTTCTCTGCCGAAAACAGGGCGCTGCGCATCACGTTCCTCCTGAGGGGTGGAGGACCGAGGGTAGGCAACCGCCGCAAGCAGGTAGGTCCCAAGGGCGGTCGGAATGGACGGCTCGCCGTCGGTCAGCCCCAGCCGAGGTCGTGCAGCCGGTCGTCGTCGATGCCGAAGTGGTGGGCGATCTCGTGCACGACGGTGATAGCGACCTCGTCGACGACGTCGTCCTCGCTGTCAGAGATCCGCAGGATCGGCCGCCGGTAGATGAGGATCCGGTCGGGCAGTACCCCGGCGTAGTCCCAGCCCCGGCTGGTCAGCGCGTGCCCCTCGTAGAGACCGAGGAGTTCGGGTCCGTCCTCCGGTGAGTCGTCCTCCACCAGGATGACGACGTTGCTCATCAGGTTGAGCAGCTCCTCCGGCACCTCGTCGAGGGCCTCGGCGACCAGTTCCTCGAAACGCTCGCGGCTCATCTCGACCGGCACCGCTCAATTGTGCCGCACCCGGCGGGTGGACCGGCGCCCGACGGGAGGTGCGGCGGGCGCCCGGACGCGGCGCCGACGTCGGCGATCGCGATGATCAGAGCGTACGGTGCTGCGCTCGGCGGGTACCGGGAGCTGCCCTGACCACCGCGATCGGTACGGATGGAGGGGTGCCGCCAGGATCAGGCGGTGAGGCGGGCCTTCAGCGAGATCTCGGCCCCGGGCGAGAGCAGCCGGGAGATCGGGCAACCTGCCTTGGCCGCCTCGGCGAGCTTGTTGAACTCAGTCTCGTCGATCCCCGGCACCTCACCGACGGTGTCGAGGTCGATCCGGGTGACGGTCATGCCCGCGTCGGTCTTGTCCAGGTGCACCTGCGCGGTGGTGTCGACCGAGGTCGGCGTGAACCCGGCGTCGGCGAGGGCCTTGGAGAACGCCATCGAGTAGCAGCCGGCGTGCGCCGCACCGATCAGCTCCTCCGGGTTGGTGCCCTCGCCCTCCTCGAAGCGGGACTTGAACGAGTAGTTCCCCTGGAACCCGCCCTTTCCGGTGCGGATCGTGCCGGAACCATCGGTGAGATTTCCCTGCCAGCGGGCGGATGCGGTACGGATAGGCATAATGCCGACGCTAGCCCATGGCGCCCGGCCGCGCGACGATCCGGGTCACAGTGTGCGTTGCGGCGATCCGAGCCAACGAGCACCCGCGACGGTCCGGGTCGGCAGACGGACCACCCCCGGCCCGCGTACGGCGCCGGCGGGCCACCGCTGTGCCATCATCGATCCAGGAGCCCGCCGTGGAAGGGATCGACCATGCCCGACGACGTCTCCATCCCCCGCCAGGACGGACCGGCCGGCTCCCGGGACTCCGTACGCCCGGGTGACGCGACGGATACCACGCGGGAGGGTGCCAGCGTCGTGTCGTGGGGCGACCCTCCGGCTACCGGTGGGCGGGCCGGGCTGGCCCTGCACCGGCTCGGCCGGGACAGTCGACTGGTGCCGGTGATCGGTGCCGCCGGGGCGGCTGCCGTCTTCGCCTCACTGATCGGCGACTGGGCGGTCACCAGCATGCCGGTCGAGGCCGCCGAGAACGCGATCACCCTCGGCAGCGGGGTGGCGGACATGAAGGCGTTCGGCACGGCGTACCTGGTCGGAGTGGTCGGGGTAAACGGTTGCCTGGCGCTGGTCCTCTTCGGCTCACCCGGGATACGCCACAACGCCCGGGTCGCCGGGCTGGCCGGGGTAGTGGCGCTGCTCGGGATACTGCTCGCCACCACCGGATCGCTGGAGACCGTCAGCTCCCGCTGGGAGCTGTACGGCCAGCTCGACGGGTTGGTCGTCGAGTACGGCCAGGGCCTCGTGCTGGCGTACGTCGGCACCTGCGGGCTCGGGCTGGCCCTGCTGCTCGCCGGGCGTTTCGTCAGGCGAGGCGCGGTCGATGCGGCACTCGCCGCCGATCCGGCCGCACCCGCCGGGCCCGTCCCGGCGGAGGAGTCCGACTGGCCGTGGCGCCGGCCCCGGGCGGCCGGCGCGGCGGAGGTCTCCGACGAGGACGACGACGACCGGCAGCCGCCGATCGACCTGACGGTCGCCCCGACCAAGCCGTTCGCGCACTGAGCCGCCGTTCACGCATCGACCCGCAGGTCGCGCATCGACCGGCAGGTCGCGCACTGAGCCGCCGGACCGCCCGGATTCGGCGGGCGTATCTCGATACACCGGCAACGCCGCGCACCGGTAGGCTCGGTTCCCGTGATTGACCTGCGTCTGCTCCGCGACGATCCGGATACCGTACGTGCCAGCCAGCGTGCCCGTGGCGAGTCCGAGTCCGCGGTGGACGACCTGCTCCGGGCCGACGAGCAGCGGCGGGCGGCGGTCGGGCGTTTCGAGGCGCTCCGGGCCGAGCAGAAGCAGCTCGGCAAGCGGATGCCGAAGGCCGACCCGGCGGAGAGGGCCGGGCTGCTCGCCCGGACCAAGGCACTCTCCACCGAGGTGAAGGCGGCCGAGGCGGCGGTCGGCGAGGCCGAGGCGGCGTTGCGCCAGGCGCAGTACGCGATCCCGAACGTGGTCGAGGAGGGGACCCCGGCCGGCGGCGAGGACGACTTCGTGGTACTCCGCGAGGTCGGCACCCGGCCCGAGATCGAGAACCCGCGCGACCATCTGGAGCTGGGGGAGGCGCTGCGGGCGATCGACGTCGAGCGCGGCGCGAAGACCTCGGGCAGCCGGTTCTACTACCTGACCGGGGTGGGCGCGCTGCTCCAGCTCGGCCTGCTGCAGCTCGCCGTCGCCCAGGCCGTGGAACACGGCTTCGTCCCGACCATCACTCCGTCGCTGGTCAAGCCGGAGGCGATGGAGGGGACCGGTTTCCTCGGCTCGCACGCCAGCGAGGTCTACCGGCTGGAGGCCGACGACCTGTTCCTGGTCGGCACCAGCGAGGTGCCGCTGGCGGCGTACCACTCGGGGGAGATCCTGGATCTCGCCGAGCCGCTCCGGTACGCCGGCTGGTCGTCCTGCTACCGCCGGGAGGCCGGCTCGTACGGCCGGGACACCCGGGGCATCATTCGGGTGCACCAGTTCGACAAGGTCGAGATGTTCTCCTACTGCCGCCCGGAGGAGGCGCACGCCGAGCACCTCCGGCTGCTGGCCTGGGAGGAGGAGATGCTGGCCAAGGTCGAGCTGCCGTACCGGGTGATCGACGTGGCAGCGGGCGACCTGGGCAGCAGTGCGGCCCGCAAGTACGACTGCGAGGCGTGGGTACCGTCACAGGGCCGCTACCGGGAGGTCACCTCGACCTCGAACTGCACCACCTTCCAGGCCCGCCGGCTGAACGTGCGGTACCGCGACGAACAGGGCCGGCCGCAGACGGCGGCGACCCTGAACGGCACCCTGGCCACCACCCGCTGGCTGGTGCCGATCCTGGAGAACCACCAGCAACCGGACGGCTCGGTACGGGTCCCCAAGGCTCTCCAGCCCTACCTCGGCGGCCGGGACGTACTCGAACCGAAGTGAACCCTCCAGTGAAGCGCACTTCACACAAATGTCATGGAGCCACCCCGGAAGGTGAGATACGGTTGCTGCCCCGTCACCGCCGGCTGATCCGGTAGCAGCAGGTCCGGCGAGTCCTCCCAGCCTGGCGCGTCGGCGGGGGTGGAGGAGGAGTTATGCCCCGACCCGGGTTGCCGAAGCTGATCGCCACCGACCTCGACGGCACGCTGGTACGCACCGACGAGACCGTCTCGGCGTACACCCACGAGGTGTTGGACCGGGTCCGGGCCGCCGGGATTCCGGTGGTGGGCGCCACCGGGCGCGGGCCCAGGCTGGCGGAACTCACCCGCAACGACATCCGGGCCGCCGACTTTCTGGTGATGGCCGGCGGCGGTCGGGTCGTCGACCAGACCGACCCGGCCGGGCCGGTGATCCTCCGCGACGAGCGGCTGCCCGGTCCGGCCCTGGCGGAGTTGCTCCGGGTGCTGGAGGCCGAGGTGGGTCCGCTGACCGTGATGGTCGAGGCGTTGGACGTCCCGGATGCTCCCCTCTGGGGGGATTTCGACGCGACCTGGCCGTACCAGGACCGGTTCGAGGCGCGGACCCGGGTCGACTGCCTGGCCAGGGACGTGATCAAGGCGTTCGCCCGGACGCCCGACCACGACGTCGACGCCCTGCTCGAAACGGCCCGCCGGCTCATCCCCGCGGAGCAGGCCTCGATCACCCAGGCAGGGCTCGGCTTCATCGAGATCTGCCCGCCCGGGGTGGACAAGGCGACCGGGCTGTCGGTGGTCGCCCAGACCCTCGGCGTCGACCCGGCCGAGGTGCTGGTCTTCGGGGACATGCCGAACGACCTGCCGATGTTCGAGTGGGCCGGCTGGGGCCGGGTGGCGGTCTCCAACGCCCACCCGACGGTACGCCGGGCCGCCGACGAGGTGACGCTGCGCAACGACGACGACGGGGTAGCGGTCTACCTCGATCGACTACTCTCGCGTTGATGGGACGACTACCCCGGCTGGTGGCCACGGATCTCGACGGCACGCTGCTGCGGGCGGACCACACGGTCAGCCCCCGTACCGTCGAGGCGATCTCGCGGATCTCCGCCGAGGGCACCGGAGTGGTGCTGGTGACCGGCCGCCCGATCCGCTGGCTCCCACACGTCTACGACCAGCTGGGGCAGCCGCTGCCGACGGTCTGCGCCAACGGCGCCGTGGTGTACGACCCGGTCGCCGACCGGGTGCTCCGGGCCGATCCGCTCGCTCCCGACCTGCTCGCCGAGGTGGTCCAGCGGCTCCGCGCCGAGGTGCCCGGGGTGAGCTTCGCGGTGGAGGTGACCGACGGCCGCGAGTTCCGGCACGAGATGGACTATCCGCCGAGATGGGAGCGGGGCCGCCCGAACATCCGGGCGATCGAGAATCCGGCCGACCTGCACGCCGTACCGGCGGTGAAGCTGCTGGCCCGGGCCGAGGCGCAGGACCCGGACGTCTTCGTGAAGGTGGTCGCCGGGGCGCTGGCCGGGCTCGCCGAGGCGACCCACTCGTCGTACAGCGGGCTGATCGAGATCTCGGCGGCCGGGGTGACCAAGGCGGCCGGGCTGGCCTGGTACTGCACCGGGCGGGGGGTGGACGCCGCCGACGTGGTCGCCTTCGGGGACATGCCGAACGACGTACCGATGCTCACCTGGGTCGGTCGGGCGGTGGCGGTGGCCAACGCGCATCCGGCCGTACTGGAGATCGCCGACGACGTGACGGCGCGCAACGAGGAGGACGGGGTGGCGGCGTACCTGGAGGCGCTGCTCGACTCCGACCCGACGGACGCCTCCGGCGACTCCGATCCGACTCACGTCCCCGACGCCGCCGAGCCGGGCCGCGACGCCACGGGCCGGAGCGGCGGCCCGGCCTGACCGACCACGCCCGACCCGACCGGGCTGGGGTTTCCCGCCCGGTCGGGAGCGGGTCGGTGGGTCCGAGGCCGCCCGAGCGGCTCCGGAGTTACAGGTACTGGCCGGGGCTGTGGCCCTCGCCGGGCTGCCCCGGGTGACCGCCCGGCATCCCCGGAAGCGAGCCGCCGGGACCGACCGGCAGCGCCGGGCGCCCACCGGAACGCATCTGCTCCAACTGCATCCGGGCCGCCATCTGCTGGGCGACCAGCGCCGCCTGGATGCCGTGGAACAGCCCCTCCAGCCAGCCGACCAGTTGGGCCTGGGCGATCCGCAGCTCCGCCTCGCTCGGCGCGGCCTCCTCGCCGAACGGCAGGGACAGCCGCTCCAGCTCCTCGCGCAGCTCCGGGGCGAGCCCGTCCTCCAGCTCGACGATCGACCGCTGGTGGATCTCGCGCAGCCGGTGCCGGCTGGCGTCGTCGAGCGGTGCGGCCTTGACCTCCTCCAGCAACTGCTTGATCATGCTGCCGATCCGCATCACCTTCGCCGGCTGCTCGATCAACCGCGACGGGTCCTCGCCGGGAGCGTCGCCGTCGGTCGGCACCGTGCCGACCGGGCGCCCGTCCGGGCCGACCACCAGTACGGCGCCGCCGCCGGGGCGCGAGCCCGCCGGAGCCGAGTCGTCGTTGTCTTCCTGGGAATGTGGCACGTCGGTCATGCCCCCCATCTTCCCGCAACGACCTTCCCCGACACGCGCCGGCCACCGGCCGGGGACGGTGTGCGGTGCCCGCACCGTACGGTCGGCACCATGGTCGAAGACGGTTCCGCCGAGTTACCCGCCGATCCGCGGGAGGTGCTCACCCGGCCGGCACCCCCGCCCGACCGCTGCCTGCGGTACGGCACCGGGCCGGAACAGGTCGCCGACCTGCGGCTGCCCGCCACCGGTCCGGCCCTGCCGTTGGTGGTGGTCGTGCACGGCGGCTTCTGGCGGGCCGAGTACGACCGCCGGCACACCGACCCGCTCGCGGCGGACCTGGCCGGCCGGGGCTACCCGGTGGCCCAGTTGGAATACCGCCGGACGGGGCAGCCGGGTGGGGGCTGGCCGGGCACCTTCGACGACGTCGCGGCCGGGATCATCGCGCTGACCGGACTGGTCGAGGCCGTGCTGCCGGCCGGGCGGATGGCCCCGGGCCCGCCGGTGCTGCTCGGGCACTCCGCCGGTGGGCATCTCGCGCTCTGGGCCGCACTGCGCGCCCCGGACCGGGTACGCGGGGTACTCGCCCTGGCGCCGGTCTCGGACCTGGCCGAGGCGTACCGGCTGGATCTGGACGGTGGGGCGGTGGCCGCGCTCCTCGGCGGCGGTCCCGAGGACGTGCCGGACCGGTACGCGGCGGCCGATCCCGCCCGCTCGGCGGCGCCCCCGGTCCGGACCTCGATCGTGCACGGCACCCTGGACCGGCAGGTGCCGGTGGCGGCCAGCCGCCGGTACGCCGCCGGGGCCGACGACACCGCTCTGCGCTTCGTTGAGCTGCCGGAATGCGAGCACTTCGGGGTGATCGACCCGCTGTCCCGCTGGTGGACAACCGTGCTGGCCGAGTTACATTGGCTGACTGGAGGATCGGACGACGGCATTGACGTAGCATCGCGTTCCCGGTAGAACCCCCGGGAGGGCTGCGTCCCACGGCGCCGCTCCGGGAGGGATCCGTGTCGGAGATGGACCGCAGACGAGCTCTCAAGCTGCTGGGCTCGCTCGGCGCGCTCGGTGCCACCGGGCTGGCCGCCGCGTGCGGTCGGGCGGACGGCCCGGAGACCGAGGAGCCGCTCAGCGACGAGCCGGTGCGGATCGGCATGATCGTCGCCCAGTCCGGCGTCTACAAGCCGATCGGCGACGAGATGCTGCGGGGCTTCCAGCTCTATCTCGACCTGAACGACCAGCGGCTGGGCGGGCATCCGGTCGACCTGATCGTCGCAGACGAGGGCGAGACCCCCGAATCCGGGCAGGCCGCCCTGAAGCAGCTCGTCGATCAGCGGGTGCTGGCGCTCGCCGGAGTGGTCAACTCGGCGGTCCTGCTCGGCCTGCGGGACGCCGTGGAAGAGGCCAAGATCCCGATGATCGCCTCCAACGCGTCCCCGTCGACGTTGCAGAGCGTCGTCTACATCTGGCGTACCTCGTACATCAACGACGAGCCGGGACGGGCGCTGGCACCGTACGTCAAGGAGCAGGTCGTGGCGGACGGCCGGGTGGCGATCATCGGCCCGAAGTACGACGTCGGCCTCGACGCGGTGCAGGGCTTCCGGCAGAGCTTCGGCGAGTCCGACGACCGGATCGCCGACCCGGTGATCTGGACCGACCACTTCCCCGGCAAGCCGGCCCGGAACGCGTTCGCCCCGCACATCGCCACGCTGGTCAACCGTGATCCAGACGCCATCTACTGCTTCTTCTCCGGCGACTCGGCGGTCGAGTTCCTCAAGAAGCTGCATCTGGCCGGCTACCGCAAGCCGATCTACGCGCCGGGCTTCCTCACCGAGGGGACGGTGCTCGACCAGCTCCGGCCGCGCGAGTCGGAGGGCATCGTCACCTCGCTCAACTACTCCGCCGACCTCAACAACGCGGCCAATCGCCGGTTCGCCTCCGCCTTCCGCAAGGCGCACGGCTCGACCCCGACCACGTACGCGATGGCCTCCTACGACGCCGCGCAGGTGCTCGGCAAGGCGATCCGGATCGCCCGGGAGGAGCTCACCCCGCTGCAGCTGAACCTGGCGCTCGGCCGGATCGGGCAGATCGACAGCCCGCGCGGCCCATGGCAGTTCAACCAGCCGCGTACCCCGCAACAGAAGTGGTATCTCCGCAAGGTGCAGCTGGACGGGCAGGTGCTGTCCAACGTCATGATCAGCGAACTGGCGACGCTCGGCTGACGGTGACCGCGCGGTGCCGGCTCAGTCGCGCAGTTCGGCGACGCAGCACTTGACGCTGCCGCCGCCCTTCTTGAGCTCGGAGAGGTCCACCGGGACCGGCAGGTAGCCGCCGGCGGCGACCTTGGCCGCCATGTCGCCGGCCTCGCTGTTGAGCACCACGTGCCGGCCGTCGCTGACCAGGTTCAGCCCGAACGCGAACGCGTCGACCTGGTCGGCCACGACCGCGCTCGGGAAGAGCTGGGCCAGTACCCGCTGGGCGGCGACCGAGAACGCCCCCGGGAAGTACGCGATGTTGCCGTCGTCGAGCGGGGCCAGGGCGGTGTCCAGGTGGTAGAAGCGCGGGTCCACCAGGCGGAGCGAGACGACGGGTCGGCCGAGCGCCTCCTGCGCCTCGGCGTGCGCGGCCGGCTCGGTCCGGAAGCCGTACCCGGCCAGGATGAGCCCGCCGTGTGCCTCCGGCACGTAGGTGAAATCGCCCTCACCTTCGTTGATCTCGGCGGGTGCGACGAACCGCGCACCCCGCGCCTCGTGGAAGGAGCGGTGCGCCGCCGCCTCGGGCACCCGCTGCGGGTGCCGGAACCGGGCGCCGTAGACGGTGCCGTCGACCACGAAGGCGCCGTTGGCCGCGTAGACCATGTCCGGCAGCCCGGGCTCCGGGTCGAGTTCGTGCACCGTGTGACCGAGGCCCAGCAGCGTCTCCCGCAACCCGTGCCACTGCTTGACCGCCAACTCCCGGTCGACCGGGGTGGTGGTGTCCATCCACGGGTTGATGGCGTACTCCACGGTGAAGTACTCCGGCGGACACAGGAGATATGTCCGCTTTCTTGGGATCCTCGGCTGGTTCACGGATCCAAGGGTAGGTACGGTACAGATTTACCAACAGCCAGAACTGTTGCCTGGGAGAGGCGGAACGTTGCAGATCGACGGCGTGGACCAGCGAATCATTGCGTCACTCGTTGCCGACGCCCGGGCCTCGTACGCGGAGATCGGCGCCCGGGTCTCGCTCTCCGCACCGGCGGTGAAGCGGCGGGTCGACCGGTTGCGGGCGGCCGGGGTGATCCGGGGATTCACCACCGTCATCGACCCGGCGGCGGTGGGCTGGAGCACCGAGGCCTTCGTGGAGCTCTACTGCACCGGGCGGACCACTCCGACCCAGATCACCGTGGCGGCCCGGCGGCACCCCGAGGTGGTCGCCGCGTACACCGTCTCCGGCGAGGCCGACGCGCTGGTCCACCTCCGGGCGGCGGACATCGCGCACCTGGAACAGGCCCTCGAACGGCTCCGCGCCGAGCCCTTCGTCACCTCGACCCGGAGCATGATCGTGCTGTCCCGGCTGGTCGACTCCCCAACCGTCGCGCCCGCCCCGTCGTGACCGGCCCCACCGCCAGACAGCCGGCGCCCGGGGCAACCGGGTCGCGGACTCGGGGCGGGGAACCGTGGGGGCGGGTCGGCGCGTCGAACGACGTATGACACGCGAACGGGGAACGCGATCCGGTGCCGCCGTCGGCACGGCGCTCGTCGCCGGCCTGGCGCTGGTCGGCACGCTGCTCAGCGGCTGCACCTCCGAACCCGAGCCCACCGTCCCGCCGCCGCCGCGCGACTCCGGGGTACCGGCCGACGGGCTGCGGCTGGTCGCCTTCGACTCCTGCGCGAGCGCGCTGGCCGGGCTCCGGTCCGCGGCCAAGGCGCACGTCGGGCCGTACGGTCTCCCCGGCGGCGCCCTCACCCCCGCATTTCAGGCCAACAGTGGAGCCGAGCGCGCCGCCGACGCCGACGCGGGGGTGGCGAAGCGGGACAACGCCGCCGCGCCGGGAGCCGGATCCGACTACTCGGGTACCAACACCCACGAGGCCGGGGTCGACGAGCCGGACCTGGTAAAGACCGACGGCCGGCGCATCGTCACGGTCGACAGGGGCATCCTGCGGGTGATCGATCCGGCGAGCCGGCGGCTGACCGGCACCCTGAAGGTCAGCTCCATCCCGGACTTCGGCTGGGCCGACAGCGATCTGCTGCTGCACGGCGACCGGGCGCTGGTACTCGTCCGGGAGCACGGCGTGGCCCGCCCCGGCGGGATCCGGCGGGGCGAGCCCGACGTGCCACCCGCCGACGACCAGCCGCAGGCCATCGTCGGTCCCCGGCTGATCCTGGTCGACCTGACCGGCGCCCCGAAGGTCATCGGCGACTACCGGATCGACGGCGGCCTGATCGACGCACGGCAGGTCGGCCCGACCGTCCGGGTGGTGGTCCGCTCCTGGCCACGGCTCGACTTTCCGCTGGAGAAGGGAGCGGGGCCGGTCAACGAGAAAAAGCGGCTCGCGGCCAACCGGAAGATCGTGGAGCAGGCACCGATCGACGCCTGGCTGCCCCGCTACCAGACCAGCACCGGCGGGCAGACCAGCACCGGGCGGGTCGGCTGCGACCGGCTGAGCCGACCGGCGGTCTACTCCGGCGCCTCACTGATCACCCTGCTCAGCTTCGACCTCGGCGCCGCCAGCCTCGGCGACGGTGACCCGGTGTCGGTCGCCGCGGACGGCGACACCGTCTACAGCAACGGGTCGCGGCTCTACCTCGCCAGCGACCAGCGCTGGCGGGTGCTGCCGGCGCTGACCGCCAGCGACCGGGCACCCGACCCGAAGGACGAGCAGACCCACATCTACCAGTTCGACATCTCCGGCCCGGACCGGCCCCGCTACGTCACCGCCGCCACCGTGCCCGGCTGGCTGATCAACCAGTACGCGATGTCGGAGTGGGACGGGCACCTGCGGGTGGCCACCACCAGCGGACGTACCTGGGGACCGAACCCCAGGTCCAGTTCGGCGGTGTACGTGCTGCGCGCCGACGGGCGGACCTTGACCGAGACCGGGCGGGTCACCGGGCTGGGCAAGGGTGAGCGCATCTACAGCGTGCGGTTCGCCCAGGGGATCGGCTACGTGGTGACCTTCCGGCAGACCGATCCGCTCTACACCGTGGACCTGCGCGACCCCCGCGCGCCGAAGGTCACCGGCGAGTTGAAGATCACCGGGTACTCGTCGTACCTGCACCCGCTCGGGGACGGGCGGCTGATCGGGATCGGCCAGGAGGCGGACCAACAGGGGCGGACCAAGGGGAGCCAGATCTCCCTCTTCGACGTCTCCGACCCGACCAGGCCGACCCGGATCGCCCAACACCACGTCCGGTACGGCCACTCCGAGGCCGAGTTCGACCCGCACGCCTTCCTCTACTGGCCGGCCACCAACACCCTGGTGGTGCCGGTGACCACGTACGAGCAGACCGGCCGCGGCGGCGGGCAGCTGCCCATCGGCCGCGCGCTTGTGCTGCGGGTGGCCGACGGCGGCTTCACCGAGACGGGAGTGGTGGAGCACCCCGCGGCCCGGTCCGTCGACTCCAGCGCGACGATCCGCCGCTCGCTGATGGTCGACGGGGTGCTCTGGACCGTGTCCGACGGCGCGATCAAGGCGACCGACCCGGGCACCCTCGGCACGCTGGCGGTGATCCGGATCTGACCTGGAGGGCGCTCCTCCTCCGGTCACCAAGTCGGGGACGGGCGAGCACCGCACCGAGGGTCAGAGGTACATCCCGGTGCGGTGCTCGCCCGCGTCCCGTTGCTGCGCCTTGTCGCCCTCGCCGAAGAACCGGCGGCCGCCGAACTCGCCGTGCAGCCGGTCGTCCAGCTCGTCGGCGAGCCCGGTCATCACCTGGATGGCGAGCATCAGGTGGGTCGCCTGGAAGTTGCGGCCGAAGACCGGGATCGACGCCCAGACGGTGTCGTTGGTGCAGTAGAGCCGACCGATCGGCATCCTGTTGGTCAACTCGGAGAGCTTGACGTAGAGCTGCTCGGTCGGCTCGACCTCGGTGAGCACCGGGGAGAAGACATCGACCAGTGGAGGGTTGTCCCGGACCCGGACGAAGACCATCGCCGAACCGGCCCGGATGCCGATGTCGCCGTCGGAGTCGACCTGGAGCTGGTCCGCCGACGACTTCAGCATCGCCGAGACCACGGTCCGGACCCGTTCCTGAAGCGGCATCGCGTCGCTGCCGCTCTGCGCGGTCCGGGCCGCCGCCAGCGCCTCGTCGAGATCGAGGTCGAGGTCGGCGGTCGGATCGGCCGCGATCTCGGGCCGGGCGGTGCCGAGCGGTTCGACCGCGAGTGGCTCGTCGGACTCGTCGTGCACCAGGAAGACGAGGAAGGCCGGGTGTGGTGCGCCGTACACGTCGCGCAGGGTCCGCGACACCGTGCTGGCGAGCCGGATCGCCTCGCTGGTGTCGGCCCGCATCCCGAAGTGTCCACCGGAGCCCTCGACCACGCCGGGCGGCGACCAGCCGAGCGCGATCATGTCCGCGACCGCGGCCCGGTCCAGCCGGTACCCCTGGGGGAGGGCGGCGTTGCCCACCGCCCGCAGGTCGACCTGGCCGTCCCCGCCGACCTCGATGCTCACCGAGTAGACCGCGTCCCCGGTGCCGGAGGCGGTGGGGTCGAGGGTGAGCGCGATCTGCGTACCGGTCGGCAGGCCGCGCAGTTGGCCGGCGAGCGCGCGGGCGAACTCCTGCCACGCCTCGGTCACCTTCACCCGGAGGTCTGCGGTGGTCGGCTCGTCGAGAAGGATCGATTCGTGATGCTCGGCCGGGTTCCCCTCGATCACTTGGTCCCTGGGCGCCTCAGGGTTGTCAGCCGCCATAACCGCCTCCGTCCGTCAGGGCACCGCACACCCTACCCAGCCGATTGGTTTGCCGGGACAGTGCGGACCCCGATCGGACAGAACCGCGCTACCGGCGGGGATTCGCGGCGAAGAACTCCCACATCGCGGCGGTGGCGTCGACAGCGGCCCGGTAGCCGCTCGCCGACGGCCAGGCGTGACCCATCCCGTTCACCGTGTAGTCGACGACCTGGCTGCCGTCCGGACAGCTGCTGACCGTACGGTTCACCGTTCTGGCCGTGTCGACCCAGACCGGCTCCCCGACGGTGCAGCCCAGGTTCTTCTGCCATCGGGACAGCCCGCTGTAGATCCGGGAGGAGATCCGGTCGTCGCGGCCGACGAAGGTGATCAGCGAAACCGGCCTGCTCGGCTTGTAGGTCGGGTCACTGGCGGCCGGACCACTGGCGAAGGCTCCGCTGACCGGCGCGATCGCCGCGAACACCTCGGCCGCCTCGACCCCGAGCGCGTACGTCAGTTCGGCGCCGGAGGAGAACCCGGTGGCGTAGACCCGGGCCGGGTCGATCGACCACTCCCTGACCATCCTGTCGACCAGCGCCCGGACGAAGTTGATGTCGTCACCCTGCTCGACCACCCGGCTGAACTGCCTGTTCAACGACTTCGGGTAGGCGACCAGGAAGCCTTCGGCGTCGGCGAGGGCGTCGAGCCCGCTGTTGTCCCGCAGTTGGTCGGGGCCCTGGTCGGTGCCGTGCAGGGCGACCACCAGCGGGGTCGGCGTGCCGGGACGGTAGCCGGGCGGGGCGTGCACCGCCCAGGTCCGTTCCTGACCGGCCCGGTCGATCGCCAGGGTGTGGTCGCCGGGTGCCGGGGAGACCGCCGGCCGGGCGGCCCGGGACGCGCTCGGGTCGGTCTCCGGTCCGGTGTCGTCCCGCGCACCACAGGCCGTGGTCGTGCCGATCACCGCCGTCAGCGCGATCGCTGCCAGGATGGATCGTCCAACGCTGCGCATCAGTCCCCCGTTCGATGTGCGGTTGCCAGTCGGGAGACTATGTCAAAGTTGACATAGTGATGTCGCTCCGGGAGATAACAGTTTGGCTACCGTCAGTGCGCTGGGTTACGCCCTGCTCTGCGTCCTCCACCGTGGCCCGCTCACCGGCTACGAGATGGTGCAGCGGATGCGCAAGCCGATCGGCTACTACTGGACCGCCCAGCAGAGCCAGATCTACCCCGAGCTGGCACGGCTGTCGGCGAGTGGGCTGATCGAGCACGACGCCGAGACCGGTCCGGGTCCACGGCAGCGCAAGACCCACCGACTCACCGCCGCCGGCCGGGAGGCGCTGGCCGCCTGGCTGGTCGAGCCGCCCGCACCCCGGGCCCCCCGGGACGAGGCGATCCTCAAGACGTACGCACTGGCCGCCGCCGATCCGGACCGGATGCGCGAGTTCTATCTCGCCGAGGCCGAGGCGTACCAGCGCCGGCTGGACGACTTCCGGGCACAGCACGCCGAGATGCTGTCCCGGCACGCGGACGATCCCCTCCACCCGCAGTTCGGTGCCTTCGCGACCCTGGAGCTGGCGCTGGCCGGCACACCGCCCCGGATCCACTGGTGCCGCTGGATGGCCGAGCGGATGACCGAACTCGCCCGGCGGCGACGCGAATCGCCCGGACCCCCACCCGGGGAGCCGTCCCAGTAGGCGTCGGCACCGGGCTTGTCCCCCGAGAGAGCTACCCGCAAGTGTCCACCGCACGGTGACGATTCCCGGCCGGCGAATCCATAGCGTTCGAGGTGACCGCGGCGCTCCGGCCGCCACACCTCTCGAAGGAACCATCATGCGTGCGTTGAAGCAGATCCTGGCCGTGGTGGCGGTAAGCCTCGTCGGCAACCGGGCCGTCATGGCGGTGCCGGGCAACCCCTGGCTCTCCCTTGCCCTCGGGGTGGCGACCGCCGTGGCCGCGCTCCTCGTGTACGGGTGGGTGGTGCGCCGTACCGAACGACGTGCGGTCACGGAGCTGGCCCGGGCCGGGGCCGGCGCCCGGATCGCCCGGGGGGCGCTGATCGGGTTCGCCATGTTCGCCGCCGTCATCGTCAACATCGCCATGCTCGGCGGCTACCACGTGCACGGAATGGGCTCGGTGTCCGGCCTGGTGGGGCTGTTCGGGTTCATGGCCGCCGCGGCCACGACCGAGGAGTTGATCTTCCGGGGCCTGCTGCTCCGCCTCGTCGAGGAACGCCTCGGGACCTGGCTCTCGCTGTTGCTGACCGGCGTGCTGTTCGGCCTGATCCACCTGGTCAACCCGGACGCCAGCCTCTGGGGCGCGACTGCCATCGCGATCGAGGCGGGCTTCATGCTCGCCGCCTGCTACGTCGCCACCCGCAACCTGTGGGTGCCGATCGGGCTGCACTTCGGCTGGAACTTCGCCGCCGGGGGCATCTTCAGCGTCGTGGTCTCCGGAAATGGCGAGTCGAAGGGGCTGCTGGACGCCACCACGTCGGGTCCGACGCTGCTCAGTGGCGGCGACTTCGGGCCGGAGGGCAGCCTGTACACGGTGATGGCGGGGCTGGTGCTGACCGTGGTGTTCATGTGGCTGGCCCACCGCCGCGGTCGCATCGTCCCGCGTCGCCGCGCGGTCGACGCCCCGGCGGCGAGCGTTACTGTCTCCTGATGGTCGACCTGCGGAGGCTCCCGGACTCGTGGCGGCGCTGGCCCGTCACGGTCCGGGATCTCCCGCTGGCGCTGCTGATCGCCCTCGCCTCCGCTGTCCCGGTGCTGCACGACCGCGGTACGCAGCTCGGCAACCTGCCCGGCCGTCCGTTCGACGAGCTGACCGTGGTGGCGATCGCCCTGGAGTGCCTCCCACTCGCGATCCGCCGGCGCTGGCCCGGGATCTCCCTCGCCCTGGTGTCGCTCGGCTTCACCATCGACCAGTTGCGCGCCTACCACACGGTCGCGGGCGCCGCGCTGGCCATCGCGTTGCTGAGCGCGGGGGCCCACCTGGAACGTCGTCGCCGCACCACCCTGGTTCTGGGCTCCGCAGCGTACGTCGCACTGGCCGTCGCCCTCCACCGGCAGGGATCGACCGAGGGCGTGAGCGGCTTCCTCACCTTCTACCTGGCCTTGGCCCTCGCCTGGGGTACCGGGGCCTGGCTGCGGCAGAGCCGGGCCGCCGAGGCCGAGCGCCGCCGTCACGTCGCCGCGACCGCCCGCGCCGCCGAACGCGCCCGCATCGCCGGTGAACTGCACGACGTCGTGACCCACCACGTGACGGCGATGGTCGTGCAGGCCGAGGCGGCGCGTTACCTGACGGCCGCCCCCGACAGCCTCGACACCACCCTCACCGCCATCACCGACACCGGCCGGCGGGCCATCGCCGACCTGCGGATCCTGCTCGACCTACTCAACCCCGACCACGGCGCCGACCCGCGCGTGCCGTCCGTCGGCGAGCTGCGCGCTCTGGTCGAGCAGACCCGGCAGGCCGGGCAGCCGGTGGAGTTCACCGAGGAGGGCAGCCCGGCGGCGACGACCGGCGGCGCGGAGGTCGCCGCCTACCGGGTCGTGCAGGAGGCGCTGACGAACGCCCTGAAGTACGCCCACGGCAGCCGCACCGCCGTGCACGTTCGGCACGGGGAAGGGGAGATCACGGTGGAGATCAGCACCGACGGCTCGGGCACGCACCCCGGAGACCCGGGTGGGAGCGGACGCGGCCTGGCCGGGCTGCGCGAACGCGTCACCGTGCTCGGCGGCGAGTTCAGCGCGGGAAGCCGGGAGGATGACGGCTTCGTCGTCCGGGCCCGCATCCCTATCGGTAGCACGTCGTGACCGCGCCGATCCGGGTGCTGGTCTGCGACGACCAGGCGCTGATCCGTACCGGCTTCGCGACGATCATCGACGCCCAGCCCGACCTGGAGGTGGTGGGCGAGTGCGGGGACGGGCGCGCGGCGGTCGACCTCGCCGGCCGGCTGCACCCGGACGTGGTGGTGATGGACGTACGGATGCCGGTACTCGACGGCATCGAGGCGACCCGCCTGCTGGCTGGCGTCGGAGTGGCCCACCCGGTCAAGGTGCTCGTCGTGACGACGTTCAACCTCGACGAGTACGTCTACCAGGCGCTGCGCGCCGGAGCGAGCGGCTTCCTGCTCAAGGACGCCCCACCGGCACAGCTGCTGCACGGCATCCGCACCGTCGCCAGCGGCGCCGCGCTGCTGGCGCCCGAGGTGACCCGGCAGCTCGTCGGCAGGTACGCGGCGCGCATCCGCCCCGCCGACGGCACGCCGGACGATGTGGGACTGACCCCGCGCGAGTTGGAGGTGCTGCGCCTGATCGCCGACGGCCTGTCCAACGGCGAGATCGCGGCCCGCCTGGTGATCAGTCAGGAGACCGTCAAGACGTACGTGTCGCGCATCCTCACCAAGCTCGACCTACGCGACCGCGTGCAGGCGGTGGTGTACGCGTACCGGTCCGGGCTGGTGACGTGAACGCCGGGGCGCGGACGATCCCCAGACGGCGATCGACTGTGGGCGACGTGCCGGAGCCGCTGAGCTACTCGGAATCGCCGTCGGGTGCGGCGGTCGCCCGGTCGGCCGGCCAGCCGGTCGCCAGGGCGGTGAGGGCGGTCGCCGCGACCGCCGGGTCCGCGCCGCGACCGACCGCGACCCCGAGCAGGTACGCGGTGACCGGTGCACCGGGCCGAAGTACGTTGTGCGCCACGTCGCGGGCCAGGTCGAGGACCCGGGGTACGTCGACCTGCGCGGGATCGAGGTCGAGTTCGGCACAGGCTGCCGCCACCCAGCGCTCCATCGCGTTCAACTGGTCCACTCCTCTGCCCGGCGTACGTCCTCCTCAGTGTCGCAGTCGAACCACGGTGGCGGTCCCGTGCCCCGCCACGCCGTCTCGGCCACGCTCAGCTCGGCGATCAGGGCGCGCATCGACGTACCGGTGAGGACGCTGTCGCGGGCGGCGGCGACTCGACCCAACGCGGCCCGCAGCGGGGTGACCCGCCAGACCCCGCAGAGAAACTGCGCCCGTCCGGCGTCGTCGACGTAGACCACGCCGTCGGCATCGGCAGCCCGGCACAGCGCGGTACGGAGTTGGCGTACCGCCTCGGTGGTCAGCAGCGGGAGGTCGGCGGCGAGCAGCGCGACGATTCCGGTGCCGGACGGTGCGGCACTCGAACTGCCCGTGTCGCAGGTGTGTGCCGGGACCGTGTCGGGAAACAGGGCCAGGCCGGCGGCGACCGCCGCGACCGGTCCGCCGCCGGGCGGCTGCTCCCGAGTCGCCCGCACCCCGGCCGGTAGGGCGCTGGCCGGGCCGACCACGACCCGGAGATCGGCGTCGGCGACCGCCGCGAGTACCCGGTCCAGCATCGAGCGACCGCCCACCGGCAGCGCCGGCTTGTCCGCACCACCCATCCGGCGGGCCGCCCCGCCGGCCAGCACCACAGCCGCGAACCCGGCCAGCTCCGGCTCGATCGGCGAGGGCTCGGTCGACGGTTCCGTTCCGGTCATCCGGTAACGGTAACCAAGGCTTCCGGTGGTGTACGGCCGGCAGCGAGGCAGGATTACGGCATGGGACGAGCCAGTGGCCGGCGCAGCGTACTGCGGATAGACCTGGACTCCGCCGAGGCGGGTGGCCGGGTCTCGGTGCGCCGCCGGGACAACCTCGCCGCCGAGGAGCCGTTGGAGATCCGGGTGGGTCCGGCCGGGACGAACCGGCGCGCCCCGCTGGCGGTCACCATGCGTACCCCCGGCGACGACATCGACCTGGCGATCGGGTTCCTGCTCACCGAGGGAATCATCCGGACCGCCGACGACGTACGCACCGCGCAGCTCTGCGCCGGCACCGACACCCCGAACACCTACAACGTGCTGGACATCGTGCTGGCCGACGGCGTACCGGCACCGGCCACCGATCCGACCCGGAACTTCCACACCACCAGTTCGTGCGGGGTGTGCGGGAAGGCAAGCATCGACGCCGTCCGGACCCGGTCCCGACACGACGTGTCGACGGACCCGGTCACCGTGCCGGCGCGTACCCTCGCCGGCCTGCCGGAGCAGCTCCGGGCCGCCCAGCGCGGCTTCGACCGTACCGGTGGACTGCACGCCGCCGGACTCTTCACCGCCGACGGGAAACTCGTCGTGCTGCGCGAGGACGTGGGCCGGCACAACGCGGTCGACAAGGTGATCGGCTGGGCGGTCCGGGAGCGGCGCCTGCCGTTGCGCGGACACCTGCTGCTGGTCTCCGGCCGGGCCAGCTTCGAACTCACCCAGAAGGCGTGGATGGCCGGCATCCCGCTGCTCGCCGCCGTCTCCGCGCCGAGCAGCCTCGCCGCCGAACTGGCGACCGAGGCCGGGATGACCCTGGTCGGCTTCCTCCGGGGCGGCACCATGAACGTGTACGCCGGAGATCCCCGGATCGCGACCTGACCGCGCACGGCCCTGCGTCCGCCCGCTTCACCGCCGGTCCGGTACCCGGCGTTGCCCGGCCCGGGTGGAACATGCCGCGGCTTCGCAGCGCCCGTCGCGCCCGGAGCGTGGATCTGGACATGGATGGACACCACTGGACACCCGAACGCATCGGGGAACTCCGCCCGCGACCCGACCTCCGGCAGGAGCAGGGCCGGCCAGTGCCGGAACTAGCCGACGGTGAGGGTTGGGCCGGGCGCGGGAAGTCCTTCCCCGGCCGCGTTCACCGAGCACACGGCCAGGACATAAGAATGACCGCTGACCAGGCCGGACAACCGGATGGAGCGGCCGGTGGTGGACTTCGTCGAGACAATGGCGCCCGGCTCGGAGTTGTCCAGGTAGTAGACGGTGTACCGGTGCACGGTGTCGCTGTACGGCCCGGTCGCGGCGTCCCAGCGCACGTCGATGTAGCCCGGCCCGGACGTCGCGGTGATGTTCGGTGGGCCGGCCGCGGTCTCCTGGTTGGCAACCGTGACGGAGGCGATCGGCGATGGCCCGTTGGCCTGCCAGTTCCCGCGGGTGGCCACCACGTAGAACTCGTAGCGGTGGCCGGGTATCACCCAGTTGACGCTCCACGAGTCGGCCGGGATCTGCAACGGCAGCCGCTGGAACCCCTCGCCGGCGGTTGCGTCGCGTTGGTAGAGCCAGTAGCCACCGGCGCCGAAGGAGTGCTGCCATTCCAGCTTGATCCCGGCGACGGTGGACGTGGCCCGCATCCACGCGGGCGACACGGACACCAGATGCGGGATGCTTCCGGACGGGTCGCTGTAGGGCGCGCCGACCTGGAACTGGCTCCACAGGACGTTGGCGAACGCCTTCGCGATCTTGTGTTCGCCGAACGGGTTCGGATGCAGGCCGTCGTAGGCGTCGGCGTACGGGTCGTAACCGGTGGTGATGTCCACCAGCCGTACCGGTGATGTCGTCGTGTTCAGCGCCTGCACGGCGGGCCCCAGTTTGGCGTTGTACGCGCTGATCCGGGCGCCCAGGTCCGGCTGCACGTCCAGTGGTGTGCGTTGGGGGACGGTGGCGACCAGAATTCGGATGTTGGACTTGGCGGACCGGGCGTTGGCGATGAGGGTGCGCATGTCGGCGACCAGCCCGTCCGGGTCGGACACGCCCCAGCCCAGGTCGTTGAAGCCGAGCTCGACCAGGAGGTAGGTCGGCTGGTACTGGCCCACGCGAGCGCGGATGTCGTCCTTCACCTGGTGCGCCTGGCGGCCCCATTGCGCGAAGTGGTCGCTGTCGAATGTGAGACCGTCGCGGTAGACACCGTTGAAGTAGGGCGGCGCCGACTCGTCGGGGAAGTTCGCCGGCAGGCTTCTCGGCAGCCGGGTGGTGCCGCGGTAGGGGCCGACGAAGGTGACGTCACGCCCGGCCGCCTTCAGGTGCTGGGCGAGCCGATAGCGCCAGGTGTAGTCGCCCTCGAGACCCTGGCTGATCGAGTCTCCGACCACCATGATCGAGTCCACCAGCGGCCCGATGCTCACCGGCACCGTCAGCTCGGCCCACAGTTGCTTGTGGTCGGAGTGCGGTGACGAGACGACGCTGGACGAGTGGACGACCGCCTCCGGCGGCTCGAACAGGTAGTCGAACTTGTTGATGCCGTGGGTGTCCGGTCCGCTCCGGCACCAGTTCTCCTCACCGCCGGGTCCCAGGTACCGAACCTTGATCTCGTTGCGGCAGGGGCTGAACGCCTCCTTGAAGACGCCGTGCGCCTCCTGGCCCGGAATGCCCTCGTAGCCGCTGTGGTAGAGATTGCTGGTCGCCTGGGAGATCGGGTCGTCGTTGAGGTCGCCACCGAGGATCACGGTGTAGCCGGCATAGTCGGTCGCGAGCACCCGCTTGACCTCTGCCGCCTCCCGCCGACGCTGCTCGACGTTCTCGCCCGAGGCGACGAGGTGCGCGGTGCAGATCACCAGCATCCTGGCGACGGATCGCAGGCACAGCATTTCGGGCTTCTCGGCGCCCTCCAGCGCACGCAGGTCATGCGCCACGGGCTGCGGGTCGGGTAGGACATCCTCGTTGTAGATGATGGCGTTGCCGAACGGCGACTCGTGCTTGCAGTTCGCCACCTGGCCGCTGCCGCCCCGGATCGGGTCGAAGCGCACCGTGTAGGGGTCCGGCAGTTGCGCCTCCACCCGCTCCAGCCAGTCCAGACAGCCCTCGTTGATGGTCAGGAACGCGAGCTGGGGAACCCGCCGGTTGATGTCCTGGGCCAGCGCGTCGGCGACCTCGTTGCCCTTGACGCCGTGCGTCGGGTGGCCACCGGCCATGTTGAACTGTCCGACGACCATGGCGAGCGTGTCGGCGGCGCTGGCGGACGGCTGCGGACCGGCGGGTGGTGCCGCGGCTGCCGCCGGCGTGCCGACCAGGCCGCCAGCCGCGGTGAGCAGTAGCGCGATAATCAACGGCTTGAGTCTCACCGGTCCCCCAACCTCGGCCCGGGACCCAAACCCGACGAGTGAGCCCCCGCACACCTCGTATCGTCGGTCATCTTTTCCTATGTCTCCCGCCCCGAGCAAGGGGCTGGTTGCGAGCGACCTCCGGTTTCGAGGTGCCGAGGCACCCGGCGGTGACGCCGGTGCCGCGAAGCCGCGTCACCCGTCCTCGTCTCCGGGCCGGGACGACGGCCGGGGCGACGGCCGGTCGGGGTCGGGGTCGGAGTCGAGCCAGTCGTCGAGGACGGAGGGTCCGATGCCGGCCTGCAACGCCTCGGCCAGGAGCTGGGCGAACGAGTACTCGGGCCGCGCCTGCAGCGCACGCTCCACCGCCACGCTGGCCAGGGCACCCTGCCCGGCCCGCCAGGCGGCGAAGCCGAGCAGGCTGGCGGGAGCGGGCACCAGATCGGGCTCGGCCCGACGGAGTACGTCCGTCCAGAGCGCCAGGTGCCACTCCTCGCCGCCGGTCCGCCGCCAGGCGTCGTCCCGGACCGGCAGGTGCACCAGGAGCAGGCTGAGCCAGGCCACCTCGTCGTCGGTGAGCTGACCGCCGGTCCGGTACCGGTGCATCGCCCGGCGTACCGCCGTACGTCCGGCCCGGCGCAGCGCCCGGCGACCCTGCGGATCCCCGGGCCGGGCCCGGTCCAGCAGTGTGTCGAGGCGGACCTCCGCCCTCCTGGCCGCCTCCCGCAGCGCGTCCCGAGCCGGCCCGTCGAGCGGGGTGATCCGCCGGACCAGGGCGTCCCGGTCGGGTAGCGCGACCTGGCCGGCGAAGGTGGCCGCCGCGGCGAGTTGGCTGGTCGAGGAGTCGAACCGCCGCCCGTCGGCCGGACAGCAGTCGACGTCTGCGCACTTGTACGACCAGTAGCGGTCCCCGGTCACCCGGAGCGCTTCGAGCACCGGCAGCCCGACCCGACCGAGGGCGGCGGTCACCGCGTCGACCGCCGGGGTGACCCGGGCCGGCTCGCCGTACCCGATGACGGTCGTGGTCTCGACCTGTTGCCGGGCGACGACCGCCGCGACCTGCGCGGCGGCCTCGCCGACCTCTCCGCCGGCCGCCGGCCCGGCCGGGACGCCGGGCAGGTCGCCACGGGCGACGAAGACGATCCGGTTGCCGCGCAGCGCCATCACCACCACGCTGTCGGCCGGGTGGAAGCCGAGCAGGTACGGCACGGCGGCGAGCAGGTCGGCGGTCGAACGGACGGCGAGGACGGCTCGGTCGATCGGGGTCATGGCGGGGAGCGTGCCGAAGCGACGAACATGATCGAGTACCCGGTCCACTGCCTGTGGACGACACGCCCGGGGCTATCCACAGCTACTCTTCGTAGTTCCGCTGCTCAGCCACCAACCGCGACCCGTAGTCATTCGCATCGGATTCTTCGACGCCTTCGGAAGCCAGCCCAGGACCGCGACGGCCACACTCTCGCCTTCACTCCCGCCGCCTGGTACGCCCTCGTCACCGAGATCGCCCGCCAGCCGTAGCGCCGCTGTGCCGCTGCCGCTGCTCAGGTGCGCTTCCGGAACGGGGCGAGGGTGGCCCGGACCTGGTCGCCCGCACCCCAGTCGTCGTCGAACTGGGCCAGCACGGCGAGGTGCTGCCGCAACTGGAGGATCGGCATGCGGGCCTGCCAGTCGGCGTCCAGGGAGGTCAGCTCCGCGTACACCTCGAAGAACCGGTGCGCCTCGGGCGGCGGGGAGGTGGACCACACGTGCGCGAGGTCGACCTCGGCCCACATGTAGGACACCGCCGGATCGATCAGCGCGGGCTGGCCGTCCGGGGTGGCCAGCACGTTCTGCGCCCACAGGTCCCCGTGCGTCAGGCATGCCGGCCGGTCCGGCAGCAGGTCGGGCAGTCGGTGACACAGCCGCTCCAGCGCCGTCCGGTCTCCCGGGTCGAGTGCCGCCTCGACCCGGGGCTGCCCCAGCCACCGGAGCAGCCGATGCTGTGCGAAGAACGCGAAGCCGTCGTCGTGCCAGGTGTTGATCTGCCGGCGGCGGCCCAGCCAGTTGTCGCGGTGCCATCCGAAGCGAGGATGGGCCGTGCCCGTGTGCAGGCGGGCGAGCGCGTGCGCGAACCGCTCCCAGAAGGCCTCGCTGCGCGGCCTCGGCCGCAGCACCGACAACACAAGCAGTTCCCGGTCCGCCAGGATCACCTCGGGCGTCGTCACGCCGCCGAGGTCGCGCAGTGCGGCCAGCCCCTCGGCCTCCGCGCCGAAGACGTCGTCGGCCGGCGCGTCGGCGAAGGCCTTGACGAACACCGACGGCGCATCCCGGCGAGTCGCTATGCCCGCGAGTGCCGCGAGCCCACCCGTCACCGGCTCCACCGCGACGACGTCGCGCACCCCGGCCCGGCGCAGGCACTCTGCCAGGAACGTCGCCGAGGGCGTCACGACGGGCTCCTCCCGTCCGGGGACCTGAACGCCACATCTTAGGTGAGCGGCAGTGGACCGGCTCCGGATGATCGACCTCCGGCCTCGGGTCGGAGACCGGACGACACGCGGGCTCAGGTGTGGAAGCTCTGCCCGTGCAACTCCACGGCGCTGCCCCGGGCCCCGGAGCGGGGGCGCAGCTCGACGGTCAGCTCGATCGCGGAGAGCAGGTCGTAGCCGGCGCCGCGCAGGCAGCGCAGCGCCGCCGCGTTGCGGGACTCCGGCTTCACCGTGAGCCGGGCCAGCCCGCGCCGCCGGGCCTCCTCGGCGACCTGGTCGAGCAGTGCCCGGCCGATCCCCTGGCCCCGCAGCCGGGCGGTCACCACCACCGGTTCGACCCGGCCGTCCCGGCCATCCATGATCAGACCGACCAGCCCGACGACCCCGGCATCGCCCCGCTCCGCCACCCACACCCCGGAGAGGTCCAGCCGGGTCAGGTACTCCTCGAACGCCGCGCCCGGGTCGGTCCCGCCGAAGGTCGGATCGTCGTACAGCTCGCGGTGCTGCTCGGCCAGCTCGACCCAGAGCCGCCGACCGGCCCGATGGTCGGCCGGCCGGTACGGTCGGATCGCGGTAGCGGCCACGTTCTCATATCTACTCCCGATCGCCGCGTCGCGACACCTGGTTGGCCAAGAGCGTCCGGCGAAGGGCTACCTTGCCCAGATGGACCTGGCGTACCTGCGGGAGCATCCCGGGCAGCTTCCGCTCTTCCTCACCCACCAGCGGATCCGGGAGACGCCGGTGCCCGGGGGCGACATCTGCGCCGCCACCCGGCTCACCCTGGACGACGGCAACTCCGTCTTCGCCAAGTCCTGGCCCGAGGGGGCCACTCAGCGCGTACCCGAGAACTTCTTCGCCACCGAGGCGGCCGGGCTGCGCTGGCTGCGCGCGGCCGGCGCGGTCCCGGTGCCGGAGGTGATCGCGGCGCTGCCGGAGTTGCTGGCGTTGGAGTGGGTGGAGCCGGGTGAGCCCAGCCCGGCGGCCGCCGGGCGGTTCGGCGCCGAGCTGGCCGCGCTGCACCGGGCCGGCGCGGACACCTTCGGCGCGGACCGGCCCGGCTTCGTCGGGGCACTGCCACAGGACAACACCCCGTCCGCCGGCCCGTGGCCGGTCTGGTTCGGCGAGCACCGGCTCGCGCCCTACCTGCGGCAGTCGGTCGACAACGGCGCGCTCGCCGCGGCCGAGATCACCCTGGTGGAGCGGGTGATCTCCCGGATCGAGGAGTACGGCGGCGCCGAGCCGCCCGCCCGGATCCACGGTGACCTGTGGCCGGGCAACCTGCTCTGGGGTGCCGACGGGCGGGTCTGGCTGGTCGACCCGGCGGCGCACGGCGGGCACCGGGAGACCGACCTGGCCCAGCTCGCCCTCTTCGGCGGCGCCCCGCACCTCGACACGATCATGGACGCCTACCGGGAGGTGTGGCCGCTGGCCGACGGCTGGCGGGAGCGGGTGCCGGTGCACCAGCTCCACCTGCTGCTGGTGCACACCGCGCTCTTCGGCGCGGCCTACCGGGATGCGGTAGGTAGGACGGCCCGCGCCGCGCTGTCGGTGTGACGCGCTACCGTCAAGCGATGACCATTCCCGTTCGATCCGGCTCCGGTCGATCCGGGGGAGCGCCGGACCGCACGTCGGCGGAGCGGCCGGACGTCGGGGGCCTCGTCGACCGGTACGGCCGGGCCGCGACCGACCTGCGGGTCTCGCTCACCGACCGGTGCAACCTGCGGTGCACGTACTGCATGCCGGCCGAGGGGTTGCCCTGGCTGCCGAAGTCGGAGGTGCTGACCGACGACGAGATCATCCGCCTGGTCGGCATCGCGGTACGCCTGCTCGGGGTGACCGAGGTCCGGTTCACCGGCGGCGAGCCGCTGATCCGCCCCGGCCTGCCGGAGGTCGTCGCCGCCGTCGCCGCGCTCTCCCCCCGGCCGGTGCTCTCGCTGACCACCAACGGGATCGGGCTCGACCGGCTCGCCGGGCCGCTGCGCGAGGCCGGACTCGACCGGGTCAACGTCTCGCTGGACAGCCTCGACCCGACCCGCTTCACCGAGCTGACCCGGCGGCCCCGGCTGGACGCCGTACTGGCCGGGCTGGCCGGGGCGGTCGCCGCCGGGCTGGCCCCGGTGAAAATCAACTCCGTGCTGATGCGCGGGGTCAACGACGAGGATGCGCCGGAGCTGCTCCGCTTCGCCCTCACCCACGGCTACCAGCTCCGCTTCATCGAGCAGATGCCGCTGGATGCCCAGCACGGCTGGGACCGGTCGACGATGGTCACCGCCGAGGAGATCCTCGCCGCGCTGCGGGCCGAGTTCACCCTGCTGCCCGATCCGGCCGAGCGCGGCGGGGCGCCGGCCGAGACCTGGCTGGTGCGGGGCTGGACGGACGCCGCCGGCCGACCGGCCCGGGTGGGGGTGATCGGCAGCGTCACCCGGCCGTTCTGCGGAGACTGCGACCGCACCCGGCTCACCGCCGACGGGCAGGTGCGGAACTGCCTCTTCGCCACCGAGGAGTCCGACCTGCGGGCCGCGCTGCGCGGCGGCGCCACCGACGACGAACTCGCCGACCGGTGGCGGGTGGCGATGTGGGGCAAGCGGGCCGGGCACGGGATCGACGATCCGTCTTTCCTTCAGCCGGCCCGCCCGATGTCGGCGATCGGAGGCTGACGATGACGTCCACATCCACCCTGGTCGTACGCTACTTCGCCGCCGCCCGGGCCGCTGCCGGCGTACCCGAGGAGACCGTTCCCGGCTGCGGCAGCCTCGACCAGCTCGCCGGTGAGCTGGTCGACCGGCACGGCGACCGGCTGGCGACCGTACTGGCGATGGCGAGCTTCCTGGTCGACGGCGTGACCTGGCACGACCGGCAGGCACCGCTGCCGCCCGGTGCGACGATCGACGTGCTGCCGCCGTTCGCGGGCGGCTGAGGAGCCACCTTGCTCGGAGTTCTGGGTTTCGTCGGCACGTTGGTGCTGGTCACCGGCCTGATCCACCTCTACCTGTGGAAGCGACTGGTCCGGGACACCACCCGGCCGGGGCGATGGCGCCGGGCCGGCGGGGTGACGGTACTGGTGCTGGCCCTGCTCACCCCGGCGACGCTGGTCGGCACCCAGCGGGGCCTCTACTGGCTGGCCTGGCCGGGCTACCTCTGGCTGGCCGTGATGTTCTACCTGCTGGTCCTGCTGGCCGTGCTGGAGATCCCGATGCTGGTGGCCCGGCTGGCCCTGCGCCGCCGCCGCGTCCGGGCGGCCGTACCGGCGGTCGCCCCGGTCGAGGCCGGGTCCGGCGCCGTCACCACGCTCGGTGCCGGCGACGCGGACGCCGCGGGCAGCGCCACCCCGGAGCCGTCGCTTGTCGATACGGACGGCACCACCAGCGGAGGACCGTCGCTCGGCGCGACGGACGCCGGAGGCACCGCCGTGCCACCGCCCGCACCGGCCGCACCCCCGGCACCCGATCACGACCCGGGCCGCCGGTTGCTGCTCGCCCGGGGTGCCGCCATCTTCGCCGGGCTCACCGCGACCGGGGTCGTCGGGTACGGCGTCCGCACCGCGCTCGGTCCGCCGCAGCTCGACCGGGTCGAGATCCCGCTGGCCAAGCTCCCCCGGAGCATGGACGGGCTGCGGATCGCCACCGTCTCCGACATCCACATCGGGCCGCTGTCGGGTCGGGCGCACACCGAGCGGATCGTGTCGATGATCAACCGGCTCGACGCCGACCTGGTGGCGGTGGTCGGTGACCTCGTCGACGGCACGGTCGGCGAGCTCGGCCCCGCCGCCGCGCCCCTGCGCGACCTACGGTCCCGGTACGGCAGCTTCTTCGTCACCGGCAACCACGAATACTATTCCGGGGTCGAGGAGTGGGTGGTCGAGCTGGACCGGATCGGGCTTCGGGTGCTGCAGAACCGGCGCGAGGAGATCCTGGCCCGGGGCGGCGCCCTCGACCTGGCCGGGGTCAACGACCCGACCGGCGAAGGACTGGGGCTCGGCCAGGGCCCCGACTTCGACGCGGCACTCGGCGGCCGGGACCCGAACCGACCGGTGGTGCTGCTCGCGCACCAGCCGATCAACGTGCACGAGGCGGCGAGGCACGGCGTCGACCTGCAACTGTCCGGGCACACCCACGGCGGCCAGATCGTGCCGTTCAACCTGCTGGTCCGGTCGCAGCAGCCGGTCGTCTCCGGGCACGCCACCATCGACGGCACCCAGCTCTATGTCACCAACGGCGCTGGCTTCTGGGGGCCGCCGGTCCGGGTCGGCGCGCCGCCGCAGGTGACCCTGGTCGAGCTGCGCTCGACGGCCTAGCCAGTACGCGCCCCGCAGCCCGGCCGCCTGAACGGCAGACCCGGTGAACGTCCGTGCCCAGCGCAGCCAGCTCGCCGCGACCCCGGGGCATAATGCGGCTGTGTTCAATGGCGGGCTGGGCGTTCCGAACGTCGACGGGTTCACGCTGGCGATCGACTTCGGTACGGCGCACACGGTCGCGGCCGTACGGTTGCCGGACGGTCAGGCGAGCCCGTTGCTGTTCGACGCCACGCCGCTGTTGCGTTCTGCGGTCCATGCCGGGCAGGGGCGGCGACTGCTGACGGGGCAGGACGCGGTGCGCGCCGCGCGGATCGACCCGGCCGGGTTCGAACCGTACCCGAAACGGCACGTGGACGAGCCGGCGGTTCTGCTGGGGACGGAGGAATACCCCGCGGCGGAGTTGATCGCCGCGGTGCTGCGTCGGGTCGCGGACGAGGCCCGCCGGGTGTCCGCGGCCTCGGTCGCGCGTACCCTGCTGACCCACCCCGCCAGTTGGGGCCCGCAGCGCCGGCGGGTGCTCCTTGATGCCGCCGACCGCGCCGGGCTCGGCACGGTGGCTCTCATGCCGGAACCGTTCGCCGCCGCGCGGTTCTTCGCCCGCTCCGTCGGCCGCCAGGTCCCGGCCGGCTCGGCGCTGGTGGTGTACGACCTGGGGGCCGGCACGTTCGACATCAGCGTGATCCGGCATCGTGGCGACGGGACCTGGGATCTGGTGGCCACCGACGGGCTGGACGACCTGGGCGGGCTGGACCTCGACGCCGTCGTCCTCGACCAGGTCGGCGGGGTGGCCGGCGGGCGGGATCCAGCGCGGTGGCAGCGGCTGCGTCACCCGACGACCGTCGAGGAGCGGCAGCAGCACCAACTGCTGTGGGACGAGGCGCGGGCCGCCAAGGAGCAGCTGTCCCGGGCGTCCGTGGCGACGCTCCGGTTGCCGTGGGACGGCGTGGAGGTGCACCAGACCCGGGAGGAGTTCGAGCAGGCGGCTCGGCCGCTGCTGGATCGGACGGTGGCGCTCACCGCCGCGACGCTGTTCCGCAGCGGGATCGCCGCGGATCGCGTCGCCGGGGTGCTCCTGGTCGGCGGCGCTACCCGGGTGCCACTGGTCGGCACGCTGCTGCACCAGCAGCTGGGCATCCCGCCTTCGGTCATGGATCAGCCCGAACAGGTCGTCGCGCTCGGCGGACTCGGCAGCGCGATCGGACGGGCCGAACCAACGGACCTGGTGCGCGGGGGCGCCGCCGTGCACGGTCGCCAGCCGTCGCCGCCGCCCGGCGGCGGTGCGCCGGCGCCGTCCGGACCGGGTGGAGCGGTGCCGCCCCGGCCGGGCGCACTGCCCCCGGTGGCGCGGCCGCGACGCCGCCGGCCCGGGTGGCGCGCCTGGACGTCGATGTCCGCCGTCGTGGTCGTGGCGGTCGCGGCGGTCCTCCTGGTCGACAACACACCGTGGTCCGGCCGGAATCCGACGGACGGCCGCAGCCCCACGACCGGCGTGACCGGAACCGACGCGGTGGCGGCGACGTTGGGCGAGCCGGTGCGGGTTACCGGGGCGACCTCCGGCGGCACCGGGTCCGCCACGGTCGAGGTGACCCTGTCCGGTCCGACGGTGAGCACCATGGTGGAGCTTCCCGGCGGCAAGGTGGGGGTGCCGAAACAGGGCAGATACCTGACGTTCGAGGTCATCATCGAGGTCATCGACGGCGTCTACCACTTCAACACCCTGCATTTCCACCTCGTACCGAGGGCCGAGGTGGCCGGCTGGCGGGAAGGCGGCGGCGGGTTCGAACCCGAGGTTGTCGCCGGTGGGTTCGAACCGATCGTGAAGAGCAGGAGGATGTCGGCGGGCGATCGGAACAGCGGCAACCTCGTCTTCGACGTGCCCCGGTCCGCGGTCGACGACGCGGCGGTCGTCATCGAGTCATGGCTGCTGACCGACGGTCCGGCCGCGGCGTTCTGGCCGGTGATCTGAGCCCGGCGCGGGTGGTCGCGGTGGTATACGTTTCCTGGCTATGGCATCACAGGTCGCTCAACCGACAGAATGCGTGAACCGTACCGGTAGGCGGCTGTTCCGCGTGGTCGTCGCCTCGGGTGCTCTGATGATCACCGTGTCGGTCGGCGGATGCGGCGCGGACGAGCCGCCGGTCGTTGCGGACCGGACCCAAACCCCCACCCCCAGCGCTCCTGCCGTCCGGACGAGTGCGCCCGGTCTGCCGGAGGTGGCGTCCAAGGCGCCGCAGCCCGATCCCGTGGCGGGCACACCGGGCAACACGGTGACGGTGAGCGGCAAGAACCTGTTCGGCAACAAGTCCGCCACCATCGAGGTGACGCTCTCCAGGCCGAAGGTGCACACCGAGGTGAAGAGCGCCAACGGGGTCCGGATCAAGCCCAAGCGGGGAGCCTTCGTGGTGTTCGACGTCGTCCTCGAAGGCGTCGAAGGCACCTACGAGTTCAACCCGCTGCATTTCCATCTCATCCGGGGCAGCGAGGTGCCGGCCTGGAGAAGCAAGGCGGACTTCAGTCTGAAGAAGACCCCGGACACCCCTACGCCGATAGACGAGTTCAACTCGATAAGTTTTGGCTCGATATCGGCGGGGGATCGGATCAGCGGCAGTCTCGTGTTCGACCAGCCGAGGACGGCGGTCGACGGCGGGGCGGTCGTGCTCAGGGCGCTGCTGCTGACCGACGGCCCGGCCTCCGCGTACTGGCTGCTGGACTGACGCGATGGTGGATGTGTCCTGGAAACGGGACGGTGGCACGCCATGGCTGTTGGCGCCGCGTGTCGACGGCCCGACCTTCGTGGGCGTCACGTTCGCCGTCGGCCTGGCGCACCAGCCGACCGAGCAACTCGGCGTCCTCGCGCTGCTCGGGGCGTGGCTGACGGGAACGCTGACCCGCCCGGCCGAGGCGGTCGACCGGGCCGGCCACGAGCCGCTCGATCAGGTGGAGTTCGTCGCCGGGCAGGCAGACAGCTCGCTGCTGCTGGTCGGTTCGGCGGCGGCCGTGGTCGACGGGCTGCACCGGGTCGAGCGACTCCTTGCCGCGCCACCGGAGATCCTGCTCGACGACGGGCTGCGGGAGCGGGCGTCGCTGTCACTGCCCGCCCTGGCGCCGTGGACTTCACATCTGGTCGCCCGGTGGCCCGGCTACCTGCCGCAGCTCGCCGCGCTCGGTCCGCTGGCGGTCGGCACCCTTGACGGAGCGGCGGTTGCCGACTTCGCGCGCACCCGGCTCGGCGTCGCGAACCGGGTGTACTGGACGAACGGCACCGATGTGCCGACGCTGGCCGGCAACGATCGGCCGGCGGCACCAGGGGCGCCGGCTCTGCCGCCGTTGCCCGTCGACGCGTTCGGGGCGCCGCGCTGCGTGCTACAGCGCAGCGGTGAGCTGTTCAGCATCGCGCCGCCCGCAACGCCCGCCGTCGAGGTGGCGCTCTCCATGCTGGCAGACCGGCTGCACCGCCGGCTGGTCGTGTTCGAGCCGCTCGCGACCGAGGCCAACCTCTCGACGTACCCGGTCGGTGACGACCGCGTGCTGGTCTGCGGCGCCGCCGCCCCGGTGACCGGCAAGGAGGTCGCGGCCGGCGAAGCCGCCCTGCAAACGGTGCTGGACCTGACCGAGGCCACCGTGAGCGACGCGGAGGTCGAACGGTTCCGCCGGGCGCTCGCCGACGCACCGCTGCCCGCCGCACCACATGAGCCGGCCGCGTTGCGTTGGCTCGCGCGGCGGCACCTGCACCGCGGTGACCACCCGACACCGCAACACGTCGCCGACGAGTACCGGAACCTTTCTGACGATGCCGTCCGGGACGCGCTGCGCGGGCTGCGGAACAGCCTGATCTACTCGGTGCCGGGCGCCGCGGTCGGCGAGCCGCCGTTCCCGCTGGCGGAGCGCACGGCCCCCGAGCCGGCGACCGGGCGCCGGTTCCGCGACCGGGTGGTGCCTCGGCGGGCGGTTGTCTGCTCTCCCACCCGGATCGGCGTGCTCGACACCGTCGTCGAGAAGCACTGGGCCGGTCCGCGCAGGCTGGTGGTCACCACGTCGAGCGTGGCGTTCGACCAGATCGTGCTGCTCGTCCACACGGGCGACCAGGCCACCTCCCTGGTCGACCGGCAGCTCTCCTCCGTGTCGTTGACCTGGGGCGCCTACCGGGCAGGGCAGCACCTCCGGCGGATGGTCGACGCGCGCACGGTCGGTGTGCCGGCGATCCGGCGACCACCGAACCCGGCCTGGGCGGCCCAGGTGGCCGGGGCGATACGCAAGCGGCGCCGCGACCTGGCCATCACGGCGACCTGCGGCGGCGTGATCGCGAGTGTGCTCGTGGGTGCGCTGGTCGCCTCCGGCGCCAACCGGCCGGAGCCGGCGCCGCGGGTGTCTCGGACCGTCGACCCGGGCACCGTCGTCTCGCTGCCCAACGGCACAATGGTGGCCGCCGACCAGCCGGAACTGATCGTCAACCTCAACCCGGAGACGCCGTACGCCTACGCGGTGCGGGTTCGCATGTGCGGCGGCTCCACCCAGGAACCCGCCGGCGGCGAGCACCTGCAACGCAACTACTTCGGCTTCGACCGTTTCGGATTGACGGTTGGCGAGGCGGCAGGAACCGGCTTCATCGGTCTGCCCGGTCGTCCCATCCCACACGCGACGAGCCTGGATCACCACCAGTGCGGCACCGCGTGGCTCGCCTACCGGGTGGGCCCCCCGGATCCGGCCCGGGAAACGACACTTCGCTACACCAACCTCGCCGGCGACCGAGTCACCTGGCGGATGCCCGCGACACCGCCCCGATCGACGCTGAGCCGGCCCTGCCCCACACCGGGCGGTCCGGCCGCCGGCCCGGCCACGCCGGTCCCCTGCCCGAGCTGAGCACCGCAGCGGCGCCCACGGGGCTCTACCGCCCACTCAGGACGCCTGATCGGCGAGAAATCACACTCGCGCGTGGCGACACGCGCTCGCGTACGGGTCCGTGACAGGATGCGGCGTGTCTCCGTTGCGCGCCGCACCCGCTGACGGCTCTCCCTCCGCCGCTACGCCCTTCGTCGCTGACCTGCACATCCACTCGAAATACTCGCGCGCGTGCAGCCGTGACCTGACCATGCCGAACCTGGCCTGGTGGGCCCGGCGCAAGGGAATCAGCCTGCTCGGCACCGGTGACTTCACCCACCCCGCCTGGTACGAGCACCTGCGCGAGACGCTGCACCCGGCCGAGCCGGGGCTCTACCGGCTCAGCCCGGAGGCGGAGCGGGATATCGCCCGCCGGCTCCCGCCCCGGCTGGCCAGCGCCGCCGAGTCGAGCCCGATGCGCTACATGCTCAGCGTCGAGATCTCCACCATCTACAAGCGGGACGACCGCACCCGCAAGGTGCACCACCTGATCTACCTGCCCGACCTGGACGCGGTGGCCCGGTTCAACACCACGCTCGGCCGGATCGGCAACATCGGCTCCGACGGGCGGCCGATTCTGGGCCTGGACTCCCGGGACCTGCTGGAGATCACCCTGGAGGCCAGCCCGGACGGCTACCTGGTGCCGGCGCACATCTGGACTCCGTGGTTCTCGGCGCTCGGCTCGAAGTCGGGCTTCGACGCGATCGCGGACTGCTACGCCGACCTCGCCGAGCACATCTTCGCGGTCGAGACCGGGCTCTCCTCCGATCCCGGGATGAACTGGCGGGTCTCCAGCCTGGACCGGTACCGGCTGGTCTCCAACTCGGACGCGCACTCCCCGCCGGCCCTGGCCCGGGAGGCCACCGTCTTCGCCACCGACCTCGACTACCACGCGGTGCGGGATGCGCTGCGTACCGGGAACGGGCTGCGGGGGACCATCGAGTTCTTCCCGGAGGAGGGGAAGTACCACGCGGACGGGCACCGGCTCTGCGGGATCAACTGGGAGCCGGAACGGACCAGAGCGGCGGGCGGGCGCTGCCCGGAGTGCGGCAAGCCGCTCACGGTCGGCGTACTGAGCCGGGTCGAGGACCTGGCCGACCGGCCGGATGGGTACCGGCCGGCGGCCGGACCGCAGGTCACCCATCTGATCCAGCTCGCCGAGATCCTCGGCGAGATCAACGGTGTCGGCCCGAAGTCGAAGACGGTGGAGGGGCAGCTCAACAACCTGGTCGCCGGCCTCGGTGCCGAGCTGGACATCCTCACCGTCACGCCGGTGGACGAGATCCGCCGGGTCGGCGGCGAACTCCTCGCCGAGGCGATCACCCGACTCCGGCGCGGCCAGGTACGCCGGATTCCCGGCTACGACGGCGAGTACGGCGTCATCACCCTCTTCGAACCCGGTGAACTCTCCGCAGGCTCCGGCGGCGGCCGGGGCGGGGCCGGGCAGACGGAGACGCTCTTCGCGGACGCGCTCTTCGACGTACCCGTGCCCCGGCAGCGACCGCCCACGGAGCCGAAGCCGCCGGCCCGGACCGGCCGATCGGCGTCTCCGGCGCCGGCCGACCCGCCGGAACCGCGCCGCCGGGTCCGGGCCGCCGCCCCACCGGCCGAACCCGCGCCACCGCTGGCCCCGTCGCCGTCGCCGCACGAGCCGTTCGAGCCGATGCTCGCCGGCATGGAGGAGGTCGGCACCGGGCTGCTGGACCGGCTCGACGCGATGCAGCGGGTCGCCGCCTCCGCACCGGGCGGGCCGCTGTTGATCGTCGCCGGCCCCGGCACCGGAAAGACCCGCACTCTCACCCACCGGATCGCGTACCTCTGCGCCGAGCTGCACGTCTATCCGGAGCACTGCCTGGCGATCACCTTCACCCGGCGGGCCGCCGAGGAGCTGCGGCACCGGCTCGACGGGCTGCTCGGGCCGGTCGCCGAGGACGTCACGGTCGGCACCTTCCACTCGCTCGGCCTGACCATCCTGCGGGAGAACGCCCGGGCCGCCGGGCTGCCGGACGACTTCCGGATCGCCGACGACACCGAGCGGGCGACCGCCCGGGCCGAGGCCGGCGACGACGACGCGACGTACCTGAAACTGCTGCGCGGCCAGGACCTGGTCGACCTGGACGAGCTGGTCGGCCTGCCGGTGACGCTGCTGCGGGAGAATCCGGAACTGGTGCGGCGGTACCGGGACCGGTGGCGGTGGATCTTCGTCGACGAGTACCAGGACGTCGACGCCACGCAGTACGAACTGCTCCGGCTGCTCAGCCCGGCCGACGGCAACCTCTGCGCGATCGGCGACCCGGACCAGGCGATCTACGCGTTCCGGGGCGCCGACGTGACGTACTTCCTGCGGTTCTCGCAGGACTTCGTGGACGCCCGGCTGGTGCGGCTGACCCGCAACTACCGCTCGTCGGCGCCGATCCTGGCCGCCGCCGTGCAGGCGATCGCGCCGTCCGCCCTGGTCCGGGGGCGCCGGCTGGACCCGGCCCGGCTCGACCCGGAGGCACCGCTGGTCGGCCGCTATCCGGCGGCCTCCGTCGCGGACGAGGCCGATTTCGTGGTACGCACCGTCGACGAACTCGTCGGCGGGCTGTCGCACCGCTCCCTCGACTCGGGCCGGATCGACGGGCGCACCTCGAACGTGTCGTTCTCCGACATCGCGGTGCTGTACCGGACCGACGCCCAGGCGGCACCGATCCTGGACGCGCTGGCCCGGGCCAACATCCCGGTGCAGAAGCGCTCGCACAACCGGCTGCGGGACCGACCCGGCGTCTCGGTGATCGCCCGTGAGCTGCGGCATGCCGACGGCCTCGGCGGCTCCGTCGCCGCCCGGGTACGCCTGGCCGGGCAGGTACTCGCCGAGCGGCACGCCACCCCCACCCTGGACGCCACCGGCGGGATCGGCCCGGACGACATCTGGACCGCCGCCGACCTGCTCATCCCGTTGGCCCGGCGCTGCGGCGACGACCTGGAGCTGTTCCTGGCCCAGCTGGGCACCGGCGCCGAGGTGGACGCGCTCGACCCGCGCGCCGAGGCGGTCACCCTGCTCACCCTGCACGCCGCCAAGGGGCTGGAGTTCCCGGTGGTCTTCCTGCCCGGGTGCGAGGACGGGCTGCTGCCGCTGCGCTTCCCGGGCTCCACTCCGTCGGAGGAGGAGGTGGCGGAGGAGCGGCGGCTCTTCTTCGTCGGGTTGACCAGGGCGCAGGACCGGCTCTACCTGAGCCACGTGGCCCGGCGACTGCGGCACGGTAAGGAGTGGGACTGCGTACCGTCGCCGTTCCTCGACGCGATCGACGCCGGGCTCTTCGAACGGCTCGGCGACAGCGCACCCCGCCGCCCGAGGGACCGCCAACTGCGGCTGCTCTGAGCCGTCGCCCGTCACCGCCGCTCGCGCCATGCGGCTCCTGGTTCAGGCGGCGAGGAGTACCGCGCCGAGCGCGCCGGTGAGCATCGCCGGGCCGTGTGGCAGGTGGTCGCGGCGGCCGATCCGGCGCAGCCGGAGCAGCACGGCGGCGTACCCGCTGGCCAGCAGCAGGCCGGCGAGCGCGCCGTAGAGTGTGCTGCTCCAGCCGTACCAGCCGGTGGCGAGCCCGAGCCCGATCGCGAGCTTGACGTCCCCCGGCCCCAGCCCGCCGGGCGAGAGCAGGACCAGCCCGAGGTACGCACCGGCCAGCGCCAGCGCAGAGGCCGCCGCCACCGCGTACCGGCCGACCTGGCCGGAGGTGAGCGCGGCGGCGCCGAGCAGTCCGGCGAGACCGGCCGCCGCCGGCAGGGTCAGCCGGTCGGGAAGCCGCCGTACCGCGACGTCGACGAAGCCGAGCACGATGCCGAAGCCGGCGATCCAGGCGTACGCCAGCAGCGGGAGTACGCCGTCGGTCCGGGCGGCGAGCGCGGCGAAGACGGCCGCGGCGACGACCTCGACCAGACCGGTGCGCGGACCGACGGCTTCCCGGCAGCGCGGACAACGCCCGGTCGGCGACGGCACGCCCAGCGGGTTCCACCGGGTCGGCACGCCGAGCAACGCCGCGCAGTGCGGACAGCTCCGTCCCCCGGGTAGGACGTACCGGAAGATCTGCCGGCGCAGCAGCGGTCCGAGCAGGATGCCGAGAAGTCCGGCCGCCGCCACCACGCCCGGTGTCACGACCCGCCCCGTCACGGGGTCACGCCCCGCCCCGCCACCGGGTCGAGGCGCGGGCAGGGCACCCGTCGGCCGAGCCGGCGCCGGGCCACGAGGTCGGCCCGCTTCGCCGCGAGGTTGACACGCTTCGCGGCGAGGTTGGCGCACTTCCGGGAGGTGGGCTCATTGGGGGGCCACGCTACGGTGACCACAGCAGGCTCGTCCCAGGCGGGTGGCGAGCCTCTCACCGATCCGTACCAGGAGGACAGTCGATGGCCAACTACGGACCGCCCGGCGGACCGTACCCCGGTCCGGCGCAATCGTGGAACGACCCGGACCGGCAGACCACCGACGAGTACGGCCAGCCGGTCGACCCCTGGGGCGATCAGGACCACGCGAGCGGTCCGGGGCACTGGGGTGGTGGACAGCCGTCCGCGCCACCGGGCGGTTTCGGTTCCCCGGTCAGCCATCCCGGATATCCGGCCGGATATCCGGAGCCGGCTGGTCCGGGCACGCCCCCGGGTTCGGGGACGCCCGGCGCCGACTATCCACCGACCCAGCGACACGACGTCGGGTACGCTCCGTCGCCGCACCACTCCGGCGGATCCGCGCCGTACGCTCCGGCGCCGGGCGGGTGGACCACGTCCGACGCCGATCCGGTGTGGGCGACGCCGGTCCCGGACCCGTCGTGGTCCACCTCGACAGCCGACCCGATGCCGAGGGGTGGCGGCAGCCGGGCGTTCGCCGCCGTCCTGGTCGGGCTGGCGGTGCTGGTTCTCGGCGGTGCGGCGATCGGCGTCTACCTGCTCGGCCGCGACGACACGCCGTCGGACGCCCTGCCACCGGCCAACGAGCAGACCGAGGAGCCGGCCGACCAGGCCAGCTATCCGGTCGAGCAGCCGGCACCCACGACCGCGCCGGCGGCACCGGATCCGCCCTCCACGGACGCGCGGTTCGTCAAGGCCGGACAGTGCGTCCGGAACGAGGGTACGGAGGCTGCGCCGAAGCTGGCGATCACGAAGTGCGCGCCACAGACCTACGAGGTGCTCGCCCGCTACAACGGCGTCACCACCGGCGCCTCGGACGCCAAGACCAAATGCTCCCAGGTGCAGAACTACACGAACTTCTACTTCTTCAACAGCGAGCTGGACGAACTGGACTTCGTGCTCTGCCTTCGGAAACGATAGTTTCCCGGTGTGCCGGCATCCGGCACGCCGACGCGACGAGCGGGGGTCCGAGCGACCTGCCGCGTATCCCTGCGCCCACCCCGACCCCCGCGCCTGCCACCCCGGTTTCCGTGACACGGTCGGGGCGTGCGCCCTATCCAGGAGAAGCATGTCGATTTACGGAACACCCGCCGGTGGGCAGCCCGACGATCCCAACCCGTATCCCTCGTCGGACCCGCCAGCCGGTGGCGGCCCGCCGCCACCAGCGGGGCCCTCGTCGCCCGGCCCTGGCTATCCGCCGGCTCCGGACGCCGGCTATCCGCCGCAACCACCATCGCCCGGCTACCCATCGCCCGGCTATCCGCCGCAACCACCGTCTCCGGGCTACCCGTCGCCCGGCTACCCATCGACTGGCCACCCGTCTCCCGGCAACCCGCAGCCGGTCGGCACCGGGCACGGGCAGCCGAGCGATGCCCCGAGCCCGGCCTGGGGGCAGCCGCCGACCATCGGTGGGGCGTACCCGTCCGGGTACCCAGGGGCGGCCGCCCAGCCGCAGCCCGGTCCGCCCGGGGCGCCGTACGGCGGCGCTCCCGGTGCGCCGGGTGTGCCGGGCGGTCCGCCCGGCGCCGGGCCGAAGTCCGGTGGCGGGCTGAAGATCGCCCTCATCGTCGGTGGCATCGTGTTGGTGCTGCTCTGTGCCTGTCTCGGCGGCGGCACCTGGTGGCTGGTCAATCAGTCCGGCGAGGATTCGGGCCCGGGCACCGGGGCTCCCGCTCCGAGCAGTTCGGGGTCGACTCCGAGCCGTCCCGCCAGCACCCCGTCAAATTCGTCCTACCGGTACGCGGTGGGCGACTGCCTGGTCAACGACGGTACCGACGACGAGCCGAAGCTCCGCAAGGTGCCGTGTGGACCGGACACCTACGAGGTGCTGTCCCGGATCCCGTTCACCACCGACCCGAAGCAGTGCAAGGACGACCCGATCTTCGGCTCGCCGGAGTCGGACGCGAACTACGTCTGGGACGATTCGCTGGACCTGGGCGACTTCGTGCTCTGCCTGAAGCGACGCTGAGCAGCACCCGATCCGATTCGGTAAGCAAAACTAGGGCTGTCTAGCGTCCACGCTAGACAGCCCTAGTTTCCGCTCGACGCCCGTACCGTCCGGCCGCGCCGGCCTTCGGGTCCGGGTCCTCCGGCTCCGAGGCCGTCGCCGCGACGTCCGATTCCCGGGCGCGACACGGGTACACCGATCTACGGATGTCTAGCGTCCCAGCTAGATGACCCGATAGCGTGCGATACGTGGATCCGGTCCGCAACCCGTACGCGCCGGGCGCCGGCCAGCGCCCGCCCGAACTCGCCGGGCGGGGGCGCGAGCTCGAGGTCTTCGACATCGTGCTGGAGCGGATCGCCCGGGGCCGCCCCGAGCGCAGCCTGGTCCTCACCGGCCTACGCGGAGTCGGCAAGACCGTGCTGCTCAACACGCTCCGCTCCCAGGCCATCAACCGACTGTGGGGAACCGGGAAGATCGAGGCCCGCCCGGACCAGTCGATCCGGCGTCCGGTGGCCGCCGCCCTGCACATGGCGATCCGGGAGCTGGCGCCCCGGCATCGGGCACCCGACCGGATCGACGACTTCCTCGGCGTACTCAAGGCGTTCGCGCTGCGCTCGGCTCCGGCCGCAGCGGGGCGGGGAGCCGGGGCGACCCGGCTGCGGGACCGTTGGCAACCCGGCATCGACGTACCGGCGGCGAGCGGCCGGGCCGACTCCGGCGACATCGAGATCGACCTGGTCGAACTCTTCACCGACGCGGCCGAGGTCGCCGCCGACGTGGGCACCGGGGTCGCGGTCTTCCTCGACGAGATGCAGGACCTCGGCCCGGAGGACGTCTCCGGGCTCTGCGCGGCGTGTCACGAGTTGTCCCAGCTCGGCGGGCCGCTGATCGTGGTCGGTGCCGGGCTGCCGCACCTACCGGCCGTACTCTCCGCCGCCAAGTCCTACTCGGAACGGCTCTTCCGCTACCAGCGCATCGACCGGCTGGACCGGATCGCCGCCGACCAGGCACTCTGCGCACCCGCCGCCCGAGAGCAGGTCGAGTACGAGCCGAAGGCCCTCGACCTGCTCTACGAGAAGTCCGGCGGCTATCCGTACTTCGTCCAGGCGTACGGGAAGGCCACCTGGGACTCCGCACCCCGGTCACCGGTGACCGCCGCCGACGTACGGGTCGCGGCGCCCGAGGCCGAGGCCGAGCTGGCGGTCGGGTTCTTCGGTTCCCGCTTCGAGCGGGCGACCCCGGCGGAGCGGGAGTACATGCGGGCAATGGCCGCGCTCTCGCTGGTGGCGGCGCCGGATGGTGACGACGGCACCGGCGGCGGTCACCGGGACGACATGGACGCCGCCGTCTCCACCGCCGAGATCGCCCGCTCGCTGGGACGCAAGCCAGCCAGCCTCTCGCCGGCCCGGGACGCACTGATCAAGAAGGGGCTGATCTACTCGGGTGAGCGCGGCACGGTGGCCTTCACGGTCCCGCACTTCGGCCGGTACCTGCGCACCCAGCCGGCCTGACCGGCGCGCCGCCCGGCGCGTCCCGCGACCGCCGCCACCCCGGCGGACCTGCCGGTCGACACCCGGGGCAGCGGGGCGGCCGGCGCCGCCGCGACCAGCCACCACCCCCGCGACCAGCCCCCCGCGAACCGGCGGCACCCGCGACCGACCACCACCTTCGCCGACCGGGCGGAGACTCACACCTGGGACCAGGGTGGCGGAAAGGTCACCTCGCCACTCGGCACCGGGTCGTCGGAGCCGTCCACTGACGGCAGCACCAGCGCCTGCCACGGATCACCAAGGCCCGACCAGGGGCTGGTCAGGCCGAACCGGGCGGCCGGGGAGAACCCGAACCGGCGGTAGTAGGCGGGGGTACCGAGCACCACGACCAGGCGCTCGTCGAGCTCGGCGGCGGCGTCGAGCGCGGCCCGGACGACATCCTGGCCGTACCCTCGGCGCTGCCGGGCCGGCCGCACCGCCACCGGGCCGAGCGCCAGCGCCGGCACGGCGCCCGGCCACACCTCGACCCGGCTCAGCAGGGCGTAACCGACCAGCTCACCGTCGACTTCGGCCACCATGGACAGCTCGGGCAGCCAGGCGCCGCTGCCCCGCAACGCCTCGACGAGCCGCGCCTCCGGGGGCAGCCGGACGTCCGGGCCGGCGAACGCCTCGGCGAGCAGTTGACGGATCGCCAGGGCGTCGGCTGGGCCCTCTGCGCGAAGCCGCACAATCGTCACAGTTCGCGACGGTACCGCGACCGCGCCGTCCAGTCTCCCACTTCGAGGGGTGAAGAACGGTGCGATCGGGTAAGACTTGGGCATGAAACCCGTACGCACGGTGGCTCGTACCCTGTTGAGCACGATCTTCGTGGTCAGCGGCGCCCGCGCCGTGGCCAATCCCGAACTGCACGTGGACCGGGCGAAGCGGGTGACGGGCAAGGTCGCCCCGCTGTTGCAGGGCATCCACGAGGGAATGCCGACCGACCCGGTCAGTCTGGTCCGGGCGAACGGTGTCGCCCAGCTCCTCGGTGGGCTGATGCTGGCCACCGGACACTTCACCCGGCCGGCCGCCGCACTGCTGGCCGGTACGCTGGTGCCGACCACCCTCGCCGGCCATCCGTTCTGGGAACATGACGACCCGGCGCAGCGGCAGACCCACCAGATCCACTTCATGAAGAATCTCGGACTGATGGGCGGGCTGCTGCTGGCGGCGGCGGACACCGAGGGCCGGCCCGGGCTGGGCTGGCGGGCCAGCCACGCGGTGGGCAGCGGTCGTCGACGGGTACGCCGGGTGGTACGCGGCGCCCGCCGTGACGCGCGAATCGCCGTACGCTCCGCAGCGGCTGGCCGGCGGCTGCCGGGCTGATCGCCGCACGTCCGGGGCCGGGCTGACCGCCGCAGGCCTGGTGGCGAGGGCCGGTTCCGGGGTTGCCGGATGGTTTCCCGGGCTGCCGATGTTCCCGGGGCGCCGGGGGTCGGGATCGCCGATCGGCGCATGGTCCATGCCGGACATATGCTAGTTTCACCTGACTGAGCGGCTGTGAAACACCTGAACCGCACTCCCTGCGTTAACGCGGTGGAAATGTCGCGAACCAGTGTGGGATCGGACACGGTCGCATAACGCGGGAGGCATTCCAGTGACCCACCGTTCTAGGCTCCCTGGAGGACCTGGGCGGAAGACCGACATCGGTACGGGGGTGGCCACGCCATGCCGGCGACCGTCGAAAGACGGCTAGGCCGCCTCGCCTCAGTCCGCCGCTTTGCTCGTGGAATCGACCGTCGAGCAGTCGTACGAATCGGCGTCGTCGCCGTCGTCTGCTACGCCGCGTGGCTCGCCATCGCCACGTTCGGACGGCCGTACAACTTCTTCGACATGAAGATCTACCACGGCGCGGTGGTCTGGTGGGCGGGCGGACACGAGCTCTACGACTTCATCGCACCCAGGACCACCCTCGGCTTCACCTACCCGCCCTTCGCCGGCCTGGTCATGCTGCCGATGGCGAGCATTCCGCTCGGCCTCGCCGGGTGGATCAACATCATCGCCAGTGTCGCGACCCTGGCGGTCGTGCTCGCCGCGCTACTCAAGCCGATCACCGACCGGCTCGGCTGGTCGCTCTGGTTCACTCTGGGCCTCGCCGTGCCGATGGCGGTCGCCATCGAACCGGCCCGGGAGACGCTCGGCTACGGCCAGGTCAACCTGCTGCTCTTCGGGCTGGTCATGGCCGACCTGGTGGCGCTGCGCTGGCGGGCCCGGCGTGGCAGCCGGATCACCGCCGGTGACGGACCGCTGCGCCGACTCTTCTTCAGCGGCGCCTGGGCGGGGATCGGGATCGGCCTGGCCACCTCGATCAAGCTCACTCCGGCGCTCTTCATCGTCTACCTGCTGATCACCCGGCAGTGGCGGGCCGCGATGACCGCGGTCGGCACCGCGGTCGCCGTCACCGTCGGCACCTTCGCGATCGCCGGCCGCGAGTCGACCGCCTACTTCACGTCGGTGCTCTGGCAGACCGAGCGGGTCGGCGCGGCGGACATGACGCCGAACCAGTCGCTGGCCGGGGTGCTCGCCCGGCTCTACGACTCGATCGAGACCCCGACCCTGCTCTGGCTCGCGTTCGCGATGCTGCTGCTGGCGCTCGGGCTGTCCCGCGCCTCGCACTCGCACGCCGACGGCGACGAACTGACCGCGTTCACCCTGGTCGGGCTCACCACCAACGTGATCAGCCCGATCTCCTGGTCGCACCACCTGGTCTGGGTCATCCCGGCGATCCTGATCCTCGCCGACGCCGCGAGCCGACGCCGGGCCGCCAGCCGGGGCCCCTGGCCGCGTCCTGCACTGCCGAACGCCGCCAACGGCCCGACCACGATGACCGGGCTGCGCACACCGATCTGGTTCCCCACCCTGACCGGCCTGCGGCACGGTGCGGCCGCGCTCGGGCTCTACCTGCTCTTCCTGATCTCACCGATCTGGCCGTACGAGCACCAACTGCCGGAGGTGTCGCACTATCAGGACGGCTTCTTCGGCGCCCTGATGGAGAACTCGCTCGCCCTGGCGATCATCCTGCTGGTCGCCGCGCTGCCGTGGCGGCCCGGCGCGGAGCCGGCGTTCTACGCCGAGCACGCCCGGTTCGACCGCCGGTTCGACCGCCGGTTCGCCAGCCAGCGATAGCTCCGGACGCCGGTCAGGGGCAGTTCACCCACTCCTCGGTGCCGTCGGCGAAGAGCTGCCGCTTCCACACCGGCAGCCGGGCCTTGACCTCGTCGACCAGTCGCGCGCAGGCCGCGAACGCCGCCGCCCGGTGCGCGGTGCTCACCGCCGCCACCAGGGCGACGTCGCCGATCTCCAGCGGGCCGAGCCGGTGCGAGACCGCCACCGCGTGTACGTCCGGATCGGCCGCGATCTCGGCGGCCACCTCCCGCAGCACGTCCGCCGCGCTCGGGTGGCCCTCGTATTCGAGCCGGAGCACCGAGCGGCCGTGGTCGTGGTCGCGTACCACTCCCTGGAAGGAGACCACCGCACCGGCGGACGCGTCGGCGACCACGGACTCGTGGAAGGCGACGTCCAGCGGGGCGGTGCCGACGGCGGCATGCGACCGGCCGGTCGACGGCACAGCTCCGGTGTCGACGGCCGGCTCGCTCCGTACGCTCATCTCACACTCCTTGCTGGGGGCGCTCTCCGGGCAGCAGCGGCAGGGGGACGACCGGCACCCGATCACCCGGTTCACCCTTGGCGCCCGGGGCGATCACGGCAAATCCGGCCGCCCCGGCGAGCCCGCGCAGCATCGCCGAACCGACGTGCCGGACCGGGGTGGCGGTGTTGTCGGCGGGGTCCACCCGGACCAGCGCCAGATGGGTGTAGTCACCCCGCCCGGCCACCGGCTCGGCCAGCGTCACCCGGGGCAGCTCCGGCATCGCGCGGCCGCAGAGCCCGGCCAGCAGCGGGGCGACCAGCGAGACGACCGCGACGATCGCCGACTGTGGGTTGCCCGGCAGCCCGGCGACGAACCGGGCCCGACCGTCCGGCCCGGTCACCCGGGCGAGCAGCATCGGGAAGCCCGGGCGTACGGCCACGGTGTTGACGACGTACTCCGCACCCAGGTCGCGTAGGGCCGGGTGCAGGTGATCGACCGGCCCGTGCATGGTGCCGCCGGTGGTGCAGACCAGGTCGGCGGTGGCGAGCCGCTGGCGGAGCGCCTCGACGTGCGCCTCCAGGGTGTCGGCCACCGGACCGACCACGTCGGCGGAGGTGACGGTGCAGCCGTACCGGCGCAGCCAGGCGGGGACGGCCGGGCCGAGCGAGTCGCGTACCCGGCCCGCACCGGGACGGCCGACGGTGAGCAGCTCGTCACCGAAGATGATCAGAGCGGCCCGGGGCGCCCGCCGGACCCGGAGGGTGTCGTAGCCGCACGAGGCCGCCAGCCCGATCACACCGGGGTCGACCGGGGTACCGGCCGGCAGCAGCTCCTCACCGGCATGCGCCTCCTCGCCGGGGGACCGCCACTCCGGCGCCGGCCGCAGCGCGCCGGCGACCAACCCGCCGGCGGTACGGGTCGACTCCTCGACCCGGAGCACTCCGGCCGCACCGTCCGGCAGCATCGCACCGGTGGCGATCTCGACGGCGGTGCCCTCCTCGACCAGCGGTGCCGGCGCACTGCCGGCGAGCACCCGGCCGACGACCCGCCACGGCCCGGTACCGCGTACGGCCCAACCGTCCACGCTCGACGTCGGAAAGGCGGGCAGGTCGGTGAGGGTGGTCAGCGGCTCGGCCAGGGTCTGGCCGTCGGCCTCGGCGACCGGCAACCCGACCGGTTCCGGTGCGGCGGCGCGGCCGGCGTCGTACACCCGGGACCGTGCCTCGGCCCAGTCCAGGGTCGGCGGATTGGCCGACGGGTCGGCGGCGACGGCCGCCTCGGTGCTCACGCCGCCCCACCCGCTCCGGGTAGGGCCCCCTGCCGCGTGCTTCTCACGTTCACCGTCCGAGCCTATCCTCGCGGTGCGACCGCCCGCCGACGAGTTCAGTCGGTACGCGGGTGGTCGCCGCCCCGGAGCTGGTCGACGGCGTGCTCCAGGATCGGCCCGAGTACGGCAAGCCCGTCCCGGGCGCCACCGGTGGAGCCGGGCAGGTTCACCACCAGCATCCGGCCGAGTACCCCGGCCAGGCCACGGGAGAGCGCGGCCGTCGGCACCCTGTCCCGGCTGTGCGCCCGGATCGCCTCGGCGATGCCCGGGATCTCGTAGTCGAGCAGTGCCCGGGTGACCTCGGGGGTCCGGTCGGTCGGGTTGATGCCGGTGCCGCCGCTGGTCAGCACCACGTCGACGCCCTCGGCCGCCGCGCGGCGCAACTCGACGCCGACCGGATCGCCGTCGCGCACCACCACCGGCTCGTCGACCAGGCAGCCGAGCTTCGTCAGGCCCTCGACCAGCAGCGGGCCGCTGGTGTCGGCGTAGACGCCGGTCGCCGCGCGGTTGGAGGCGACCACCACCCTCGCCCGGATCACGGCCGGTCCGCCGGTCGGATCCAGTCGCCGGTCTTGCCGCCCTCCTTGCGCAGCACCCGTACCCCCTCGATCGAGGCCGCCGGGTCGACGGCCTTGACCATGTCGACCAGCGCCAGCCCGGCGGTGGCCACCGCGGTCAGCGCCTCCATCTCGACGCCGGTCCGGTCGGCGGTCCGGACCGTCGCGATGATCTCGACCGTGTCGACGCCGGGCTCCAGGTCGACGGTCACCCCGTGCAGGGCGATCGGGTGGCAGAGCGGGATCAGGTCCGGGGTGCGTTTCGCGCCCATGATGCCGGCGAGCCGACCGACGGCCAGGGCATCGCCCTTGGGCAACCCGTCCCGGCGCAGCAACTCGACCACCTCGGCGGTGGTACGCAGCCGGCCGGCGGCGACGGCCCGGCGCACCGAGACCGGTTTGGCGGAGACGTCGACCATCCGGGCCGATCCGCTGGCGTCGACGTGGGTGAGGTGCGCGGACTCGGTCACGTCCGCGAGCCTACCGGCCAGGTCGTCGCAGCACGCCTGTGGCGGGCGGTGACCGCCGCGACGTCGGCCCGGGCTTCGATGCCTCGATACAGCTCAACCGCCCGCGAGGTCCACGATCCGACGCAGCGCCGCGATGTGCCTGCGTAGTGCCGTCCGTCCAGCAGGGGTGAGCGAGAGCCAGGTGCGGGGCCTGCGTCCCACATGTCCCTTGCGAATCGTCAGATAGCCAACGGCTTCGAGCGCGGCCGCCTGCTTCGAGACCACCGAGTCACTCAAGCCGGTGGCGTCGCGGACCGCGCCGAACTCGACTGCCTGCACCCCGGCGAGCACAGCCATCAACGACAGCCGGGTCGTGGTGCTGATGACCGGATCGGGCCTGATCGGATCGCCGCTCACCACTGGCCCCGGCTGACCCGTTGAAGATAGCTACCTCCCCAGCGTTGACCACTCCACTTCATCAGCATGAGTGCGCTAACCACCACGATGCTGCTCACCGTGATGGGCAGCGGAACCGCAAGACTCCGTAGCGTCAGGCCGCTGCCGAGTACGACGCCGCAGGACGTGATCGCGACGATCCAGATCAACACCCATGTACGCCAGCCGCTCTTCATCCGCAGCGGTCGGGCGCGCGCGTTCCGCCGCAGTCGCACCATGCCCACCACGAGTCCGGCGATAACTACGAGAAGTAGCAGCGCATACCAACGCCGAGCTGGCTCCGGGACATCCCACCTCGCCCACAGCAGCACGAAAAACAAGCCGCCTGCCGGCTGCCACCAGCGCGGGAGCAGCACTAGCGCCGCGCCTCGACGTAGCTGCTGGTCAGCCTTGGCAAGTTCTCGTGCAGCCCGCTCCGGGTCCATGCCAACCATCGACCAACTCCCCCTACGGATAATACTTTCCATATGGAAAGCTAGAACGACGGTACGCTTCGCGGACCATCAGAACAAGGCCGTACGGGCCGCTGCTTCGGCGCGCCGAGTGGCAGGACTTCCGGTCGGTCACGACCTGGAACGGTCCAAGCAGCCGGACTTCAATCATCTACTGCCCCAGAACGCCCAAAAGCGACGAGTTGTGCGTGACCCCATGCAGTCTATCGACCCACACACGGCCACATTCATCAGCGTCATTTTGGCCATTGTGCGCGAGACGGAGCAACTCGCCCCCGATGAGGCGAACATCAAGGATGGTAGATGCGCCATCATGAGGGGAAACCCAGGGTCAGCAGATGGACACGAAGCGAGTTCTACCAGGTCAGCCGATGGAGACTGCTGCTTGGTTCGCCGAGACTCGACGCCAATCACATAAGTGCGGTCGCACCAATCAACGACACCGCCAACTGGCGGCGCTGCGTGATCGTATCTTTGCGGTCAGCGAATCAGGCCTTCCCCCAGACCCCTCGGGAGCGGGCATCCGAAGGGAAGCCTGGCAGCCCCGCTTCCTAACGTTGGTACGCACCTGACCTAGCGCTCTCAGTCTCCAGATACGGACAGAGCGTAGCGAATGCTGAGCTAGTTGGCTAATACTGATTATACCGACATTTATTGTCGCTAACCAGCTGTTACTCGTCCTAAGCTTCGCTCATCGATCGGACGCGGCACCCGATAAGGGGCAATCCCCGAATTCCGGGCGTTACGTAGGTCCCGTACGGCGAAGGGAGTGGCGACGATGCGCGGCAGCGAGTGGTACTGAGAGAGATTCGACCAACACACTGACAGCGTTCGGTTGCTACGGTTACCAAGCAGTTCGTCTCGGTGACGTCAGGAACCGATGTGAGTCAGGTGCAGCGACGCGACAACGAGACTGATCAGCGGCTCCTGCCGCTCATCGGTCTCGTCGCTGTTTGCGCAGGCACCGCCACAGCCCTCGCCATCGTGGATGTCATCGCCGACCCGCCCCGGTCGGTCGCTGATCTCGCGACGGTGGCAACGCTGGTCTTCACGGTCGTGATCAGCGCCACCGTGAAGGCTCCCATCCGGATCCGCTCGGCCACCCAAGCCATCACCTGGAACGAGACCGCCATCGTCATCGGTATCGCTGTGGCACCTACCTCATGGATGGTGCTGTGCACCGGGATCGGCCTCGCCGTCGTGGTCCGTCTCCTGCACCTGCCGTTGATCAAGGCAGTCTTCACGATCAGCAAGAACACGCTGATGGCGACCGCCGCCGGCAGCACCTTGACGGTCCTCGGATGGGTCTGGCCACCCGGTGAAGTACAGCGCATGGTCCTACCACTCGCGGCGGCGTTCGCCATCTTGGTCGTTCTCGACGAAGCCATCGCCATTCCGGTTATCGCGCTTGCGAGCCGGACGAAGATCCGCAAACAGTTCAGCGCCAACTGGGACCTCAGACTCATCGGCTTCCTGATGCGATTCGTCGTCGCCGTCTCGACGCTGGTTCTCCTGACGATCGAGACCCGGCTGCTGATCGCCGTGCCGCCGCTGGCGCTCAGCCTGCACCTGGCGTACTCGACTCGGGTGCGTGCCCGGGCCGAGCGGCAGGCCTGGCAGGACCTGGCGCACACCACGGACGCGCTCAACGTGGTGGACATCAACGCTGTGCTGCACACGGCTGTCGCCCAAGCCGCCGTCCTCTTCTCCGCCGACGAGGTCGAGGTGGGGTTGCAGGCCAACGGACGCACCGTGCGGGGCAACAGCGAGGCCGTCACGTACGACGGGCTCACTGCGGCTCCCTCCACTATCAACGGGTCGGTCATCCCGATCGAGATGAAGGGGTACGACGGCAGCGACATCGGGATGCTGCGGTTGCGTTTCCGGGGGCCGGTCAAACTCTCCGAGCGGGAGCAGTACACCCTGCGTACCTTCGCCTCGGCGCTCTGCACGGCGGTCCGCAACGCCACCGCGTACGCCGAGTTGAACCGGGTGGCCGAGGAGCACGCGCACGCCGCCGCGCACGACGCGCTGACCGGCCTGGCCAACCGGCGCCACCTGCTCGACCGGGGTGCCGAGCGGCTCGGCCAGCGCCGTGCCGAGGGGGTCGTCGCGCTGCTGCTGATCGATCTCAACCACTTCAAGGAGGTCAACGACACCCTCGGGCACGCCGCCGGTGACCGGGTGCTGATCCAGGTGGCCGAGCGGCTGCGCGGCGCTGTCCAGGGCGAGGACCTGGTCGCCCGGCTCGGCGGCGACGAGTTCGCGGTGCTCTTCCACGGCCTGCCGGCGCCGGCGGTCGCCGCGCACCGGGCCGAGGCACTGCTCAGCGCGCTGCACGAGCCGATCGAGCTGGACGGGATGCGGATCAGTGTCGAGGCCAGCGGCGGCATCGCGGTCGCACCGAGCAGCGGCGGGATGACCGAACTGCTGCGCCGCGCAGACGTGGCGATGTACCAGGCCAAGCGGTCCGGACGGCGGATCGCCACGTACGCACCGGCCCGGGACACCGCCGACCTCGGCCGGCTCTCGCTCGGCGGCGACCTGCCCCGGGCCGTGGCCGACCACGAGTTCACCGTCAACTTCCAGCCGATCGTCGACCTCGGCAGCGGCGAGGTGGTGGCCGCCGAGGCGCTGGCCCGGTGGCGGCATCCGGCCCGGGGCACCATCGACCCCCTCCGGTTCCTGGAGACGGTGGAACGGTCCGGGCTGCTGCCGGCGTTCGCCGAGGCCGTACTCGACCAGTCGCTGATCGCCGTCAACTCCTGGCGGGAGGCCGGCTTCGACCTGCCGGTGGCGGTCAACGTCTCACCACGCAGCCTGCTGGACGCCCGGTTCCCCGGCGCCGTACTGGCCCGGTTGCGGGCGCACGACCTGCCGCCCGACCGGCTGGTGCTGGAGCTGACCGAGACGCTGACACTCAGCCAGCTCGAGGTGGTCGACCAGGTGCTCGGGCAGCTCCGGGACGCGGGCATCCGGCTCGCCCTGGACGACTTCGGCACCGGCTACTCGTCGCTGTCGGTGCTGTCCCGGATTCCCGTACACGAATTGAAGATCGACCGGGGCTTCGTGACCGCGATGGAAACCTCGGCGGAAGCCGCCGCGGTGATCCGGTCCACCGTCGACCTCGGCCGCAGCCTCGACCTGACCGTGGTGGCCGAGGGTGTGGAGAGCGAACCGCAGCGTCGCGCGCTCTGGGAGCTGGGTTGCGCCGCCGGGCAGGGCCATCTCTTCGCCCGACCGATGCCGGCGCCCCGGCTGCTCGCCGCCCTGCACCAGGGGGCGGGCGGTCGCCCCGGCACGCTCGCCCCGGCACTGCACGACGAAGGCGCCGTGGTCCGACTCTCCCCCGGCCGCCGCCCCGGCCCGCGCCGCCCTGAACGCCTGCCGCACCTGGGGGCCTAGCTGGCCCAGCGCCTGCCGCAGCCACCGGCGTCACCGCCACGGGTGCCGGCGTCACCGCCACGGGTGCCACCGGACGTCTGCCACACTTGCCCGCGTGAGTGCCACGGACGAACTGGACATCTCAGCGGATGATGGCCGCGGCTACTGGCGCCGGGCCGACCGGGCCGCCGGTGGTCTCGCCGCCGACCTGGTGCTCTACCTCCTCTCCACCGGCTTCGCCGCAATCACCGCGGCCACCTCCACCCTGCTGCCGCACCGGGCCTGGGGCAGCATCGCCGCCGCCGGCTACCTGCTCGGCACGCTGGCGGTACTCGGTCAGCTCCTGGTCCGGCGCCACCGGCCCGAGTCCAGGCTGGCCGGCACCGCCGCCCGGGGCGGGCTGACCGTCGCCGTCTGGGCCGCCACCGCACTGCTGCCGCTGGTCTGGCAGGCGGTCGAACGGGTCGGCGGCCGGCTGGACCGGGCCCAGGAGGAGGTGGTGGTGGTCGAGAACTCCGGCACCCGGCTGCTCGACCACGGAACGCCGTACCTGACCCGGGACGCCATCGCCGCACTGCCAGGCGGCGAGCAACTTCTCGGCTACACCCCGTACCAGCCGGGGATGGCGCTCTTCGGACTGCCCCGCGCCGTCGCCGGCACCGCGTGGTGGACGGACGCCCGGATCTGGTTCGCCCTCGCCACCGCCGTCGCGCTCGGCCTGGCCGTGCTGCTGCTCCGCCGCCCGGCGGCGACGATCGCCGACCGTACCCGGTCATCATCGCCGGGGTCCGTCCCACCGCCGGCGGGCACGATCGCCGGCGAACCCGCCACGCTGCCGGCGGAGCGGGCCGGTGCCCGGGACGCCGCGCTGGTCCGGGCGGTGCAGCTCGGGACGGTACTGCCGGTCTGCGCGCTGACCCTGGCGACCGGCGGTGACGACCTGCCGGTCCTCGCCCTCTGCCTGCTCGCCCTCGCCTACGCCGCCCGGGAGCGCTACCTCGGCGCCGGGCTCGCGGTCGGGCTGGCCGCGGCCCTGAAACTCTTCGCCTGGCCGGTCGCGCTGGTCCTGCTGGTGCACGCCGTCGTCCGGGGCGGCCCGCGGACCGGGCTGCGGCTGGCCGTCGGGGCGGTCGGCCTGCCAGTCGTCGCGCTCGTCCCGGCCCAGCTCGTCGACTCGGCCGCGCTGGTCGAGAACGTGCTGCGCTTTCCGCTCGGCCACGGCCTGGTCAGCAGCCCCGCCGCGTCGCCGTTCCCCGGGTACCTGATCGCGCAGGCGCTGCCGGCCGGCCGGGTGGTCGCCGCCGCGCTGCTGGTCGCGGCCGGACTGCTGATCGCCGTCCTGCTGCTGCGCCGCCCGCCCCGCACGGCCGCCTCGGCCGCGCTCTTCTGCGGGTACGGGCTGCTCGCCGCGAGCCTGCTGATGCCGTCGACCCGGTTCGGGTACCTGCTCTATCCGGTCGCCCTGCTCGGCTGGGTCCCCGCGCTCAGACTCGCCCGCACCCCGCAGGCCAGCCCGGACTCCGGCCGCACACCGGTGCCGACGGCCAACCCGTGAACCCGTCCCACCCCAACGAGCCCCACGAGCCGGACGAACCCGACCGGCCTGCGGCGTCGCCGTACCGGCCCGGCTGGGACGTCGTCGCCGTGGTCGCCCTCGGCGGGGCGCTCGGCTCGGCCGGCCGGTACGGGCTGGCGGTGCTCTGGCCGCACGCCGCGACCGGCGTACCCTGGGCGACCCTGGTCACCAACCTCTCCGGGTGTGCCCTGATCGGCCTGCTGATGCGACTGGTCACCACGGCCGCCACCCCGCACCGGCTGGTCCGGCCGTTCCTCGGTACCGGAATCCTGGGCGGCTTCACCACCTTCTCGACGTACGCGGTGGAGAGCCGGGGGCTTCTCGCCGCCGGCCGTCCCGGGGTCGCCGTCGGCTACCTGCTCGGCACGCTCGCCGGAGCGCTGGCCGCGGTCCGCCTCGGCATCTGGGCGGCGGACCGGGTGCGGTCGTGGCCGGGCAGGCCATCGTGACCGGGCAGGCCGTCACGACCGGGCCGGGCATCGTGACCGGGCCGGGCATCGTGACCGGGCCGGGCATCGTGACCGGGCAGGCCGTCGCGACCGGGCAGGCCGTCGCGACCGGGCAGGCCGTCGCGACCGGGCAGGCCGTCGCGACCGGGCCGGGCATCGTGACCGGGCGGGCGGGACCGCGATGCTGAGCTGGGCGGTGGTACTGCTCGGCGGTGCCCTCGGGGCGGTCTGCCGGTTCGCGGTCAACTGGCTGGTCGAGCGCGGCTCGCGGCCCGCGCCATGGGCCACGTTCACGGTCAACGTCGCCGGCTCGCTGGTGCTTGGCCTGGTCGCCGGGGCGGGCGGCGCCCTGCCGGGCTGGGTCGGCGCGCTGCTCGGCACCGGGTTCTGTGGTGCCCTGACCACGTACTCGACCTTTGGCTACGAGACCGTGCACCTGCTCGGGGCCGGGCCCGGGGGACGGGGCCGCGCGATACTGAACGTGCTGGGGACCCTCACCGTCGGACTCGGCGCCGCCGCCCTCGGCTGGCAGCTCGGCAACCTGCGGTGACCCGCCACCGGCTTCGACGGGTGGGGCCGGCAACGCGGCTTCGGCGCCGAGCCGGGAACTGCCCGAAGGCGGGCCACGCGCTCTCCCGACGGCTTTTCTGGGTGTCTGCCGAGCAGGGTCGGCCAACGGGGCGTAAACCTGAGGCTTGACGCTTCCCGTGGTGGGAAGCCGGGCCGTCTCCGACACTTGCGCCAACACAGCAGGCACAGCAGGCACAGCAGGACACTGCCGCATACAGCCGACACAGACCGACAGTCCCCGCCGACGCAGAGGAGTCGACGCGATGCCGAAAACCCACACCACACCTGACCGCTCCTTCCTCCCCATGGCGAAGGCCAGGGATTTCTCCGGCGGCTCCTGATGAACGCGACCTATCGGGACCGGGCGGAGGCCGGGGCGACACTCGCCGACCTGCTCCGGTCGATCGGCGGCGACCCCGACGTGGTCGTCCTGGGGCTGGTCCGGGGCGGCGTGCCTGTGGCGGCGGCGGTGGCGGATCGACTCGGTGTTCCGCTGGACGTACTGGTGGTCCGGAAACTGGGCCTGCCGGAGGCGCCCGAGGTGGCCTTCGGGGCCGTCGGACCGGGCGGCCTGCGGGTACTCAACGCGGAGATCGCCGACCGGCTGGCCCCGGAGGAGGTGGACGCGGTGGTCCGGGCCGAGACCGCCGAGTTGGAACGGCGGGAGCGGCTCTACCGCAGGGACCGGCCGCCGCTGCGGCTGGACGGCCGGACCGCGGTGATCGTCGACGACGGGTTGGCCACCGGCGCCACCGCGCGGGCGGCCGTGGGGGTGGCCCGGCAACTCGGGGCCCGACGGGTGGTGCTCGCCGTCCCGGTCGGCGCGCCGCAGGCGTACGAGATACTGCTTCGCGCCGCCGACGAGGTGGTCTGCCCGGAGCGCCCGGCCGACTTCAGCGCCGTCAGCCGCTACTACGACGACTTCCACGAGGTACCGGACTCGGAAGTGGTGGCCGCGCTGACGGGAAGTAGGTGATTCGACCGGGTACCGTCGGGTGATGCAGATGACCTGTCCCAAGTGTCGTGGCGACATGCGCCAGTACGAGCGCAGCGGCGTCACGGTTGACCAGTGCACCGAATGCCGTGGCATCTTCCTCGACCGGGGCGAGTTGGAGAAGCTGTTCGAGGCCGAGGCGAACTGGAGTCAGCAGCACTCGCCGACGCCGCAGCAGGCACCCGCCCCGGGGGGCGGATACCCGCCGCCTCCGCCGCCGGCCCCGCACCAGCCCGCCTACGGAGGCCCGAGCCACGTACCGCCGCCGCCACCGCCGCCGCCCGGCCACGGGTACCCGCCGGCACCGGCCCCGGCGTACGGACAGCCGCACTACGGCTATCACGGGCACTACCGGCACAAGAAGCGGAAGGGCTTCCTGAACGACTTCTTCGACTGACCGGCCCCGCCGGCAGGGCGGTTTCGGGCCCCAGCCGCTGGGCGGGTATGGGCCGCAGCCGCTGGGCGGCTCACCGGCTCGGCCGGCTGGTCGGGGTCTTCGCGGATCCCCGCACCGGCAACGAACCTCGCGCGTCGCCTCGACGGGCAGGCCCGCGTTGCCGGTGCGGGGATCTCGCCATTTCGCGGAGCTGGTTGGGGCTGGACGGCGTGACACGTCCCTCGCCACCCTGGTCACCGAGGCGGTGGGCACCATCCCACCCGCGACGGCGGCGGGCCGGTGAGGTGTGCTGCCCACAGAGCACCCTCGGGCCGGGCACCTTTGGGCCGGGCGGGCTCAGACGATGGCCATGTCGACGAACCGGGACAGGTGGAGTTGGGCGGCGACGGTGACGGTGTCCGTCGGTCCGTTGCGGTGCTTGGCGACGATGAAGTCCGCCTCGCCGGCCCGGGGCGATTCCTTGTCGTAGTAGTCGTCGCGGTGCAACAGGATGACGACGTCGGCATCCTGCTCGATCGAGTTGTGTACGGCGATCCCGTTCGCGATGAAGTTGTGTACGCCGAGCACCGTCGCGTCGTACACGTCGCGTTCGCCCAACGGCTCGATGGAACGCACCTCGTCCCAGCAGACGTCGTTGGTGGCGTGCAGCTCAAGGTCCGCAGAATCCAGCACCTGTGCGACCTTGGCAAGCCGGGCACGGCCCGGCGCCCGCTTCCGCCGCGCGCTCCCGCTGGCCTGGATCTCCAGGGAGGCGGCGAACTCGCGGTGCGACGTGCCGCGCTCGGTCAGCGCGAACTCGTGATGCGTCCCGCCGCGCTCGGTCAGCACCTCCCGCACCCGACCCCACACCTCGCGGGGCACGGTGTCGACATTGGCATTGTTGACCGTGGACTGGATGGCCGAGATCAGTCGAGCGCAGTCCCTGCCCCGTTCGCCGTACACCCCGATCTCCCGCAGGAACCGGAGCTGATCGTCCCGCCCGGAGATCTCCAGCGTGTACCGGGTCGGGTGCGTCCCGGTCGGAACCGCGCTCAGCCGCGTCGTGATGCCGTACCGGAGCAGCAGGCGGGAGATGTCTTCGAGCAGCCGGCGGCTGGTCGACCCGTAGTGGATCCGCCCGCCCCTGCCCGCCCGGTGCACGGTGACCGAACCGTCCGTCGCCCAGAGGTGCCGCAGGAAGAGTGTGATCTGTTCCTTGGGTAGCGAGAAAACGTCGGATGGTACGACCTTCTCGTGCGCGCGCAGCCCGTACAGCCCCAGGCCGTCCAGCCACTCGGCGATCGGGTTCCGCCGCCCCGGAGCCGGACGGTGGGGGGAGGGAAGACGGAGGGTGCTGACCCGGGCCGCCGTGCAGTCGTCGCGAATCGCGGTGATGCCGAAGTCTTCCGCCGCTGCCGTTACGGCGGCAAGATTCTCCTCGTCCTGGCTGGCGTACCGGACGGGCCGCCGCCGTTCGAAGGATCCGTCACCCAGCAGGTGCGCAAGCATGATCACGCGCGCATCTCGCCACGGTCGGATGGCCAGCGGCGGGGGAATGTGCCGAGGCGTCGCGACGGGGGCGCCGACCGTGAGTTCCCGCAGGGGAACCCAACCGCCGAACGTCAGGAACGGGTGATTGCCGGTGGCGTCGATCTGCTTGCCCGAGGCGAGAGTCAGCCGGAAGACCTGACGCGTCCCGCTGGGGAACGCGTGCGTGAGAGTCCGGGCGGTATACCTCAACTTCTCGTCCAGGGCCCAGACAGGAATCTCCCGCGCGCCGTGCGCCATCAGCTCGCCGAGCGTGACCTCGGCGTTCGTGTCGGCACGGATGAGCCGGGTCTCGGCCGTCAGACAACCAGATTCGCGCAGGTCGGACAATTGCGGGCGTTTGTCGGTACGCTGCTCCGGGCCACGGTTCAGCTGACTGACCGCGATCACCGGGCACTCGACCTCCTTGGCCAGCAGCTTCAACCCTCGGGACAGCTCGGCGACCTCCTGCTGGCGGCTCTCGGTGCGCTTCGGCGAACTCATCAGCTGGAGATAGTCCACCACGATCATCTTGAGGTCGTGCCGCTGCTTGAGCCGGCGGGCCTTGGCCCGGATCTCCATCAGGTTCATGTTGGGGGTGTCGTCGACGAAGAGCGGCGCTTCGCTGATCTCGCCCATCCGGCGGGCCAGCTTGGTCCAGTCGTCGTCGGAGAGTTGCCCGCTACGCAGCACGTGCAACGGCACCCGGGCCTCGGCCGACAGGAGTCGCATCACGATCTCGACCTTGCTCATTTCGAGCGAGAAGATGGCGCTCGCGCAGTTGTGGCGAATCGCGGCGTTCCTGGCGAAGTCCATCGAGGCCGTCGAGTTGTGTGTCGGGATCATCGACCGGCCGGCCAGGTAGAGGTGGTCGGCGTTGTCGACGGTCACGCAGCGCACCGGGACGCTCGGTACCGGGCGTACCGCGACGATGTGCCGCACCCGGGACCCCGTCGTGGTTGCCCGGCGACGGTCGCGGTGCACCTCCCGCTTCCGTTCGAGTCGGAAGATCTCATCCGGCGTGCGGAAGGTCAAGGTGTACGCCGTAGCCGGCCCCGCGCCCCGCACGCGCTCCTCGGTGATGCTGCACCGGTATCCGAGGCTGACCACGAGTTCGCGCACGTCGAGCGCCAGCCGGCGCGACGTCGAGGTGTATTGGAGATTGCCGGCCGGCGCGACGGTGCCGTCGGTGTCCATCAGCCCGGCGAGCAGAGCACGTCGCTGGGCCTCGGAGGCCCTCAGGTACTCGCCGGGAATGTGCGTGTTACCCAGAGCTTGGAGATCTCGCAACCGGCCGACCGGGGATCCGACTCTCCGGTGACCCGCCTCGCCCAGCCAGACCCCGAGAACGTACGGCGGGATCATCAGTTCGCGCTCGGGCAACTCCAGCGGGGCGCAGTTCTCGACGGCGTGGTTCGGCCGGCGGTCGGCGGTCTGCGTACGGAGTGTGTGCATTATCTGTCTGGTTGTCACCACGTCCGGCAGGGTTCGGACAGCCTGCGGAACGATCTGCGCGAACTCGCGACCGACCCGCTCCTGTAGCGTGGCGGAACTCCTACGGCTGGCGCGCGTCGTCGTCTTCCAGAGGTGCTCCGCGTCGGCGACGATCACCGACCCGTCGGAGAACTCCACCTCGTAGCACGGCCGGCCGTGCATCACCTCGAACGCGTGGGTCACCCGGGTGGGCCGACCGTCCGCGCCGAGCAGATAGTCGCCCTCTCGCACCCTGCCCATGGTGGTCCAACCATTGGGCGTGGGTAGGGGGGTGTCCAGGGAGAGCGCCTTTCCCAGACCGGGCCTGCCGGCCACGATCACCAGCTGCCCCGGGTGCAGCCCGTTGAGCAGCCGATCCAGGTCGGTGAAGCCGGTAGGCACGCCGGTCATCACCCCACCCTGCGCACCGACCGCCTCGATCTCGTCGAGCGTCGGCTGGAGCATGTCGGCGAGCACCGCGAAGTCCTCGCTGACCCGCCTCTCGGTGACGTCGTAGACCGCCTGCTGGGCCAGGTCCACCACGTCGTCGACATCCCGCCCGCCGCCGCCGGCCGAGCCGTAGCCGAGCTGCACGATCCGGGTGCCGGCCTCGACCAGGCGGCGCAGCACCGCGCGCTCGCCGACGATCCGCGCGTAGTAGGCGGCGTTGGCGGCCGTCGGCACGCTGGCGATCAGCGTGTGCAGGTAGGGCGCACCGCCGATCCGGGCCAGGTCGCCGGAGTCGGCAAGCGCGGCGGCGACGGTGATGGCGTCGGCCGGCTCGCCGCGACCGTAGAGGTCCAGGATCGCGTCGAAGACGGTCGAGTGCACCGGCCGGTAGAAATCGGTGGTCCGGAGGATCTCCACGACGTCCGCGATGGCGTCCTTGGAGAGCAGCATCCCGCCGAGCACGCACTGCTCGGCCGCGATGTCCTGCGGTGGGGTCTTGTCGAACTGGCCGTCGCGCGGCGCCGGGACGTCCGACGGCGGCGTCGGCGGTCGCGACTCTCCGCGTGACGGGCGCGACTCCCCTCGTACGTCGTCGGTGATCGACACGGCATCCCCCTCCGCCACACCGGCTGGCTCCCAGCGAACCGCCGAGGTACGACATTTCTCGACTGCCCCGCGACCCGGTCGGCGACGGACCGGACCCGGACCGGCCAGCCGCGTTGACCGGGGGAGATGTCGGCACGGTGGCAGGGTCAGGGGGCAACGATACGGACGTCGAGGTCAGGGACTCAAGCACGACGGTGGACGGAGTTCGGGACAACCTGTGGATGGTTGCCGGCGAGGTGTGCGCGGCCCTGTGCACAGGCTGTGGATACCGACTGGGGAAGGTAGCCTGTAACGGGCCTGACCTGCGCCGACTCGATCCCCACCATGTGGAGGAAAGAAACAGGTCAAATTCGGGCTACCGGGACGGCGTATCATCGGGCGACGGCAATCTTGCGTACGGCTACTCGCGAACGACCTAGCAGACTCCTCTCGATCGACTAAACCAGAAAGGTCACGCCTCGGCTGTGGACCATCGGGATCGGGGGCGGGGTGAGCTCGCCCGACATGAGTGGCAGGACGGCGGCGGCCGGAGCGACCCGGCGACGGCCTGGCCGGAGGACCCCTACTCGCGTCCCGACGTCGCCTATCGCACGCCGAGCCGGCGGCGAGCCCGGTACCGTGGCGCGCCGGACCCGGTCGACAGCTACACACCGTCCTGGGCCCGGGAGTCCATTGAGCCGCCCCAGCCCCGCTCCTCCCGGGCGTACGCCGACACCCCTGAGTGGACCTCGGAGTCCGAGCCGGATCGCGGCGACGCGGGCCGACACCATCACACCGGCCCGGCGGCCGAGCCGGCGACGGAGGGCGGCCGACGGTCCGGGCGTCGACGGGTCGCCCCGGAGGTGAGCTGGGACAGCAGCGGCGAATACTGGCGGGGTCCGAGCGGTCCGGCTGCGGAGACACCTGGCGGCGAAAGCACCGGAGACCGCTGGCACGATGGTGCCGGTCTGCGCGATGGAACGGGTTGGCGCGACGGTGCCGGTCGGCGCGACGGTGCGGAATGGCGCGACGGTGCCGGTCGGCGCGGTGCCTCGACCGAGCACACGCGGAGCGAGATCACCGACACCGGGGTGCCCGGCCGGCGCGGCAGGCGTCGCGCCGGGGCCGGCTGGCCCGGGGGCGAGGTCGACGACCTGGCCGCCGCCGCGCCAACCAGCGGTTGGGTCGAGGCTGCCCCCACCAGCGGGTGGGTCGGCGGACCCCCAGCCAGCGGCGCGGCACCGACCAGCGGCGCGGCACCGACCAGCGGCGGATGGATCGCCGACGCGCCCACCTCCGGCGGATGGGCCGCCGCGGCGCCCACCACCGGTGCCGGCGCGCACAGCGGACCGCTCGGCGACCGCCCCACGACATCCGGCCGGGGCCGACGACGCCGGGCCGAACCGGACGACGACCCGACCGGCGTACCCACCTCCGGCTGGGGTACCGGAGCCGCCGATCCGCCGTCGAGCGGTCGCCGCGGCCGGGCCGACACCCCACCCGGCTGGCGGGAGCCGGCCGACGATCCCACGCCCGGCCAGCGGAGCCGGGCCGACGATCCCACGCTGAGCCGATGGGGTCCGGCCGACGAGCGGGAGCCCGACCCGGCGTACGGCTCGGCGCAGCCCCCGCCTGGGCGTCGACGCCGTGCCGCGCCGGCCGCCGGATGGGAGCCCGACGATCCGAGCCGACCGCCACCCGCCGGACGGCGTTCCCGGCACCGCGCCGAGGAGCCGACCGAGGTGGCGGAGCGGCCGGACACCGCCACCGATGTCGAGCCGGGCTCGGAGGCCGAACAGGCGAGAGCGACCGCTCGCTGGGTGCGGTCACCCGGCGAAGGCGATTCGGGCGCCGGGACCGGCCGCCGGACGCGGAGCGGCGATCCGCCGCGGGGTCCGGCCGGTCCCGTTGCCCGCGAACGGCGACGCGCCCCGGACGCCGAGCCCGTCCGCCGGCACCGGGACGATGCCGGACCGGTACACCGGGGCGCTGACGAGCGGGGTGCCCCGGGCCGACACGCCGGTGCCCGGCCCGAATGGCGCGGGGAGGCCGTCGGCGAGGGCCGGCGTACCGACGCCGGAGCCGGCACGGGCTGGCGTACCGACGCCGGAGCCGGCACGGGCTGGCGTACCGACGCCGGACCGTGGGACCGGCTCACCGACACCGGAATGTTGGACCCGGTCACCGACTCCGAGTCGCCGAGGGCTGCCGTCGCCGGCCGCCGCCGGGACCGGAGCGCCGATGCAGGCCGGTGGGACGGGTTCACCGACACCGGCCAGTGGGACCGGTTCACCGACACCAGCGAGTGGCGGCACGGAGAACTCGCCGGGCTGGCCAGGGATGCCGGTGGTGGACGCGACATCCCTACCGACGGCGATTCCCGGCACGCGGCCGGTACCGAGCCGACCGGCGGTGACGGGTTCTGGTCCGGCACCCGGCTGGCCGGCGACGACCCACGCTGGATGGGCATCCCGGACTCGGCTCCGCGCTCTCCGGCGGTGGCGTACCCGCCCTCGGCCCGGCCGGTGTCGCCGGCGCGTCGGGCGAGCGAGCCCACCACGCCGGTCCGGCGACCGGCGCCGGGTCGTGGCCGTGCCGGTACGGTGGGTTCGGCCCGGGGTGTCGGCGGAACGGGTACGAGTCGTCGGCGCGCGCCGAGCGGCAGCCTGGTCCCCTCGGCGACCCGGACCGGCCGCCCCAGCCCACTGAGTCGACGCCTCGAAGACGATCTGCTCGATCCGCGCCCCAGCGGTCCACTGACCGCCGTTCTCTACACCGTCGCGTGGTACGCGGTCGCCGTACTGGCCGTCTTCGTCTGGGTACTCACGCTCGACGGGAGTGTGCCGGTGGACTGCGTACCCGGAGCCTCCGGCGCCTGCGAGTCGGAGCGCGGCCAGGCCATCGCCGCCCTGCTGGCCGGGGTGCCCCGGTTCCTCGCCGCGCTGGCCACCGGTCTGGTGGTCGCGGCCCTGATGCGCTGGTTCAACCGCACCTGGCGGGCGGTGACCGTCGGGCTCGCGGCCGCGGTCGTCGGCGGAGGGCTATCGACCGTCTTCTTCAGCGCCATCAGCGGTGAACCGATCGGCTGACGCGGTCCGCCGACCGCCACTGCAAGCCGGGACCGCCGGGCGTGCCCGGGATCCCGGCTGCCCGCCCACCGCCCCCGGACGCTGGCCCGGCTGACGGAGGGACTGCCCTACCCGTCGCCGAAGACCGGAAAGACGACTCGAAGACCGGAAAGACGACTCCGGGGTGCCGCCCGATCGGACGGCACCCCGGAACTGCTGTCTGTCGCCGGGCCGGCTACTTGCCCGGTACGACCTTCAGGTCGAACCGAGCGGTGACCTCCGGGTGCAGCTTGACCCGCACCTGGTGGCTGCCGACCGACTTGATGGCGCCGGGCAACTCCAGCCGACGCCGGTCGAGGGACGGCCCGCCGGCCGCCTTCACCGCGTCCACCACGTCGCCCGGGGTCACCGAGCCGAAGAGCCGCCCGCCGTTGCCGGCGCGCGCGGTCAGGTTGACCTTGAGACCCTCAAGTTGGGCCTTCACCTCGTTGGCGTGACCGAGGTCCCGGATCTCCCGGGCCGCGCGGGCCCGCTGGATGACCGTGACCTGCTTCTCCGCGCCCTTCGTCCAGGCGATCGCGAAGCCCTGCGGCAGCAGGTAGTTGCGGCCGTAACCGTCCTTGACCTCGACGATGTCGCCGGGGCCACCGAGGCCCGACACCTCCTGGGTCAGGATGATCTTCATGTCGGTGCCTCCCCTCAGCGCGCCGTGGCCGTGTACGGCAGAAGCGCCATCTCACGCGCGTTCTTGACCGCACGGGCAATCTGCCGCTGCTGCTGGGAGGTGACCCCGGTCACCCGCCGAGCGCGGATCTTGCCGCGGTCGGAGATGAATTTGCGCAGCAGCGCGGTGTCCTTGTAGTCGATGTAGGTGATCCCGTCCTTGTCGAGCGGGTTCACCTTCTTCTTCGGCTTGCGCAGTGCCGCAGCCTTTGCCATTGCTCTTGCTCCTGGTTTGCGATCCCGAGTGCTCCGCACGCGGGTCAGAACGGGGGCTCGTCGTCGAAGTTTCCGCCGCCCGAACCGGACGAACGCGAGGAGGCCGGAGCCGCCGTGGCCCACGGGTCGTCGAAGTTGCCTCCGCCGCCCTGGCCACCGCCCCCACCACCGCCGGAGGCGCCGAACCCGCCGCCGCCGGAGCGCGACATCTTCTGCACCTTCGCCGTGGCGTACCGCAGCGACGGGCCGATCTCGTCGACCTCCAGCTCGATGACGGTGCGCTTCTCACCCTCACGAGTCTCGTAGGACCGCTGCCGCAGCCGGCCCGACACGATCACGCGGGTGCCGCGCTGCAACGACTCGGCGACGTGCTCGGCGGCCTGCCGCCAGACGGTGCACGAGAGGAAGAGCGGCTCGCCGTCCTTCCACTCGTTCGTCGTCCGGTCCATGAACCGGGGCGTCGAGGCGACCCGGAACTTGGCGACCGCGGCGCCGGACGGGGTGAAACGCAACTCGGGGTCGTCGGTCAGGTTGCCGATGACCGTGATGGTGGTATCTCCTGCCATGACCATCTCCTCGCGCACTCATCAGTCCCTGAAAGGCTGCCAGAGCAGTACGACAGGACGGATGAGGCTGATCCGGGCGTGCCGGAAACGCGTCAGCGCGTCTCCGGCCGGATGACCTTGGTGCGCAGCACGGACTCGTTGAGTCGGAGCTGCCGGTCCAGCTCGGCCACCGCCGCAGGCGTCGCCTGCAGGTCGATGACGGCGTAGATTCCCTCGGCCTTCTTGTCGATCTCGAACGCGAGGCGCCGGCGGCCCCACACGTCGAGCTTCTCCACCGAGCCACCCGCGGTCCGGATCACGTTGAGGTACGTGTCGAGCGACGGGGCGACGGTGCGCTCCTCGAGGCTTGGATCGAGGATGACCATGATCTCGTAATGACGCAAGACGTGCTCACCTCCTCTGGGCTAGCGGCCACGGTCCTTCCGTGGCAGGAGGTCATGCGTCGTTGCCCGTACGGTCTCGGGAGGGATCCCGGCACGCCACGGACAACCTGAGCAGGATACCCGGTGCACCGGCAGAGGACGTCGGCGGACCCGGCGAGCCGGGCTGCCCCGGCGAGCCTGGCCGGTCCGGCGATGACCGGCGACGCCGCCGGACGCCGACCGACGACAGGAGCCTCCTCCGGTCGCGGTGACCGGAGGAGGCTGCTGAACGCAGAGCCGCGGGGCGCATCCCGTCCGCATTCTTTGGGTGGGACCTGGGGAGGAACGACCACACCGATGAGTTGGATGGAAGGCGCCCCGCGGAGCCTATTGTATTGTCAGCTTACGCGATAACCATCTGTCTTGTGCGTTGAGCGAGAATTGCCCGAATCGCTCCTGCCGAGACTCCGACCACACAAACGGCGGCCACCAGCGCCAGCAGCGTGACCTGTCCGGCGGGCCGGGCCGGATCGGCCGGATCCACCGGGACGGCGGCAGCCCCGCCGGGTCGGTCGAGCGGCGGAGGGTAGCTGCCCGGCGCCGCATCCTGCGGCGCCCCGGCGCTCCGGGGGTCGGCCACGTCGGGACCACGCGGCACCGACCCCACCTCGACTCGCCCGACCGACCCGGCGGGGAAGACCCCGGCCGGCACCATCCCGGCTCTGGACGGCGGCTCCGGCACGCCGGCCGCGAAGCCGAACAGCAGCGGTGGCGCGCCCGCGAAGAGCGCGGCGACCACCGCGGTGGCTCGGCGGCGTCGGAGTGACAGGACCACGTCTTCCTCTTCCGGCACAGTTCGTGGATCGACCCGGCCCGGCCCGTACGCCGGGCGAACGGATCTCACCTGGAGAAACGATCCACTCCCCGGGCGGTGACGCGTACCGCCCCGGGGCCGCGCCGCCGAGCTGCCGGGCCGGAGAGGTGCGCCCGTCCCCGCCCGGCCGGCCGGCGCGACGTAGGCTCGCCTCCATGCGTATCGGAGCCCATGTCGACGCCACGGATCCGTTGGACGAGGCTGCCCTCCGGAAGGCGGACGCGGTCCAGTTCTTCCTCGCCGATCCGCAGAAGGACTGGAAGACACCGCGGCCACGGGCCGACGCGGCCCGGCTGCGTGATTCCGAGGTGGACCTCTATGTCCACGCGCCGTACGTCGTCAACCTCGCCACCACCAACAACCGGATCCGCATCCCCAGCCGGAAGCTGCTGCTCGGCCATGCCACCGCCGCCGCGGCGATCGGCGCCAAGGGTCTGGTCGTGCACGGTGGGCACGTGAACGCGGGCGACGACCTCGCCAAGGGATTCGACAACTGGCGCAAGGCGTTCGCCCAGGCCGCCGAGTCCGGTGGGCACGACGTTCCGGTGCTCATCGAGAACACGGCCGGCGGCGACAACGCCTGTGCCCGCCGGTTCGACAACCTGGCCCGGCTCTGGGACGCGGTGGGCGAGTACGACGTGGGCTTCTGCCTGGACACCTGTCATGCGCACGCGGGCGGTGAGGAGCTACTGAACGTCGTCGACCGGGTGCTGGCGATCACCGGCCGGATCGACCTGATCCACGCCAACGGCTCCAAGGACGCCTTCGGCTCCGGCCGGGACCGCCACGAGAACCTGACCGGCGGCACCATCGATCCGGAGCTGGTGGTGGCGGTGGTCCGGGCGGCCGGTGCGCCGGTCATCGTCGAGACCCCCGGCGGGGTCGACGGCCAGGCCGCGGACATCGCCTATCTTCGTGACCGCGTGGGCCGATAGGGGCGGGGACCCGATGTCGACGGACCAGTCCAACGCCAACGAGACAACCGGATCCGGCACGCCGACCGGCACCGATCCGGCCCCGCCCCCGGACGAGGCGGCCACGACCGGGCCGGCGGAGACCCCGGCAGCATCCGATGCGCCCACCGCCCCGGACTCCGGGGTCAGCGGCGCGCGGGCGGCAGACGGCGGCACGCGGGCGGCGTCGACCGAACCCGGAACCACCGCGATCCTGCGGTCGGCCGTACCGGACGCGGGCGACGGCTCGCCCCCCACCGGCACCCCGCCCGGGGACCCGGCGCAGCCCGACAGCGGCGGGGACCAGACCAGCAAGGACGCCGTCGCCGGGGACGGCAACGGCAAGGACGCCGAGAACGGGAACAGCAAGAACGGCAACGGCAAGGACGCCGAGAACGGGAACAGCAAGAACGGCAAGGGCAAGGACGCCGAGGACGGGAAAAGCAAGGACGGGAAGGACGCCGGGGACGGGAAGGGCGAGGCGGCCGGCGAAGCCGAGCCGGCGAAGCCCGCCGATCCGTTCGCCGCGTTCGCGCCAGCTCCCGAGGTGGTACCCGGACGGGTCCGGCGGATCGGTCGGGCGGTCGGTCGTCGACTGGTACACGAGTGGACCCTGGCCGGGCTCGGCGCGCTGGCCCTGGCGGTCCTGATGACCTGGCCGACACTGCGCTATCCCCGGCACACCCTGCCGCAGGACTACTGGGACCCGGCGCTACAGGCCTGGCAGGTGGCCTGGTCCGGGCACATCCTGCTGACCAAGCCGGCCCAGCTCTGGCAGAGCAATGCCTTCTTCCCGGAGACCTGGACTTTCGCCTTCTCCGACACCCTGCTCGGGTACGCCCCGGCGGGCATGATCGGGCAGGGTCCGGAGGCGGCGATCCTCCGCTACAACATCCTCTTCGTACTGGCCCACGCGCTCGCCGTGCTCGGGGCGTACGCGCTGGTGCGGCAACTCGGGGCGGGGCGGATCGGCGCCGTCGTGGCGGGGATCAGCTTCGCGTACGCGCCGTGGCTGCTCGGTCAGGCCGGTCACCTGCACGTGCTCTCCAACGGCGGCATCCCGCTCGCCCTGGCCATGCTGGCCCGGGGACACGGCTGGTCGCTGCGGCACGGCTACCGGCCCGAACGTCGACGCTCCGGCTGGGCGTTCGCCGGCTGGCTGGTCGCTGCCTGGCAGCTCAGCCTCGGATTCGGCATCGGCCTCGCCTTCGCGTACGTGATGGGTCTGATCGTGGTCGTGGTGCTGCTGAGCTGGCTGGTCCGGCGGATCCTGCGTCGGCCACGGCGGCGGTGGTTCGGGTTCCGGCTGCTGCTGGCCGACTTCTGGGGCGGCGCGATCTTCGCGGCGACGGGCGGCCTGCTGGCGATCCCGTACTTCAAGGTCGCCGAGTTGCACCCCCACGCCCGGCGTACCGCCGAGGAGCTGCACAACTACTCCCCGCCGCCGGGTGGTTTCCTCACCGCCCCGCCGGAGTCGCTGATCTGGGGCGACCTGCACGAGCCGGTCCGGGCCGGGCTGCCCGGGCTACCGGAGACCACCCTGCTGCCGGGGTACGTCCTCTTCGCGCTCGCCCTCGCCGGCCTCTTCTTCTCGATCTGGACGGTACGCCAACGCCTGCTGCTGCTGGCGGCCGTACTCGCCGGCGGGGTGCTGGCGATGGGCACCCGGTTCTTCGGCGGCACCTACACCTACCAGCCGCTCTTCGAGCATCTGCCCGGCTGGGACGGTCTGCGTACCCCGGGGCGGCTGATGATCTGGGTCACCCTGCTGCTCGGCGTCCTCGCCGCCGGCTCGGTCGGCGCGTACGCGGCGCGGGCCCGGCAGATCTCGGCCGCCGAACGGGTGCCGCCCCGGCCGGGACCGTTCCTCCGGCTGGTCACGCTGCTGCCGATCGTGCTGGTGCTGGCCGAGGGGCTCAACACCACGCCGCACCCGGTGGTACCGGTACAGCCCGCGTCGATGCGGGTCGCCAACGGCCCGATCCTGGTGCTCCCCTCGGATCAGAAGACCGACCAGCACGTGATGCTCTGGTCGACCAGCCGGTTCCAGGACATCGTCAACGGGGGCAGCGGGTTCACCCCGGAGCGGCTCGCCGAGGTACGCCAGGTCACCGCGAACTTCCCCGACCAGCCGAGCATCGACTTCCTGCGCGGCATGGGCGTGCGTACGGTGATCGTGCTCCGGGAGCGGGTGGCCGGCACTCCGTTGCAGGCCACCGTCGACCTGCCGGTCGACAGCCTGGGGATCAGCCGGGAGGACGTCGGGGAGACGGTCGTCTACCGGCTCTGATCCCGGCCGTACCCGTCGATCCCGCCCCGATGGGGTCCTGCCCGGCTCCGCCCGGGCGGGACTCAGGTGGTGGCCGGTGCCGGTTCGGCCGGCGTCGGCCGGCCAGCTCGGAGTCGGGCCAGCCACGATGCGTCCGGTGCGCCGTCGTAGACCCCGCCGTCGGGGTCGTCGAGGTAGGTGTCGCGGACGGGGTCGCCCTCGGGCCGCAGGATGTCCCGGACGACCAGTACGCAGAGCACCACCACGGTGGTCAGCCGAAGGGTGGCGGCGAGTACGAAGACCCCCTCCGGGAAGACCTGCTTGCCGCCGGCCCCGAGCAACTCGCCGTAGAACGCGACGAAGTAGCCGATCTCGGCGAACTGCCAGGCGAGGAAGGCTCCCCAGCGCGGCCGGGCCAGCACCAGCAGGGGCAACAGCCAGAGGTTGAACTGCTGCGACCACACCTTGCTGAAGATCAGGAACGCCGCGACCATCAGGAAGACCAGCGCGGCCAGCCGGGGTCGACGCTTCGCGAAGAGCGCCAGCGCGCCGATGGCGAGGAAGGCGACGGTGATCAGGGCGTACGACAGGGTGTTCAGGGTTGGGATGTTGTTGCTGAGCCACTGGAACGGCCCCTGGTCGCCGGGGCTGCCGCTGTTCCACTTGCTGTCCAGGTAGCGGCCGATGTACCAGAGGGTGCCCCAGTCGACCGCCCGCTCGCTGTTCAGGTCGAAGAACCGTCGCCAGTTGTCGAAGTAGAGGAGTGCGATCGGCAGGTTCACCGCCACGATGGTGGCGACGGCCGAACCGATCGTCACCACCATCTCCTTCACCCGCGCGGTACGCAGCCCGAGCAGGAGAAGTGGCCAGAGCACGAAGAGCGGCCAGAGTTTCGCGGAGGCGGCCAGCCCGAGCAGGATGCCGGCGGCCAGGGGTTGTCGTTTCGCCCAGGCGTACATGCCGATCGCGGCCAACCCGATGGCGAGCAGGTCCCAGTTGACGGTGGCGGTGACCAGCAGCGCCGGGGAGAGCGCGAACATCGCGGCGTCCCACGGCCGGCGGCGGCGCAACGCGAGGATCATCGCCACGGTGGCCACCGCGAGCGCGCCGAGGACCAGCGCGTTGAGGTTGTAGAACCACTGTGCCTGGTTGATATCCGGCCGGTCGACCCCGACGCTGTGCACCGGAAGGCCGAGCGCCCCCATGAAGTAGCCGGTGACCACCGGGTACTCCACCGGATGGTCCCGGTAGGGGACCTTGCCCTCGTTGAGCCCTTCGGCGTAGTAGAGGGCGAGCACGTCGGTGTAGCAGAACCGGGTGTACTGGACGTTGTTCTGCCAGGCGCCGTCCTGGCAGGGCGACTTCTGCACCCAGTGCAGAGCCAGGGTGAGGCAGGTCAGCGCGAGCACGATCCGGGCGGCGGTCCAGAACCGGCCGCTGGCCTGGGTGCCCCGGCGTTCGCTGCCGCTTGCGTGTGCGCCGACCGGGCCGCCGATGGCCTCGGAGAGCCCGCGAACGAAGCCGTCGGACCGGGACGGATGGTCGGCCTTCGGGGGGTCGACATTCTCAGGCTCGTCGATGCCAGCCGGCGACTGCGCGCTCATGACTACGCATCCTGCCGTATCCGAGCGGCCGCCACGAGCATCAGGACCAGTCATAACCGACAAGGACTATTGAGCCCGTACTCAAAGAACGAGAAACAGCACCGCCGGGGCGACCAGCAGGGCGACCACGGCGCCCCGGACCGGCCGCGGCACCCTGGGCAGGCAGGCCAGCGCGACAGTGGCGTAGCTGGCCCCCCAGGACAGCGCGCAGAGCGCGACCGACGGTGCCGCCGATGTGCCGGTGATCGTCCGGTGCAGGCCCACAGTGTAGGTCCCGGCGGCCAGCCCCGCGATGGTCACCACAGACCCCACCCAGGCCGGGCCGGCCAGCACCAGCGCTGCCCAGCTCACCGCCACCAGCACCGGCAGCCCGAGCACCGCGGCCAGGAAGAGCAGACCGAGGGTGTCCTCGGCTGGCCGCCCCGGCTCCGTCAGCGCCCGCCATACCACACCGATCAGGGTGCCGAATGCCGCGCCGAGCAGCGCCGGGATCCCGACGGACCGGACCGGGGACCTGTGCCGGCCGGTACTGGCGGACGACGGATCCTGCCCCTCAAACGAGACGGGCGGCGTATCGGGTGGTCCCGAGGACGGCTCAGACATGGTGTTGTCCTTCCGGGCGGGCCCCGGCGTCCCCGCTCATGCGGATGGGACGCCGGGGTGGCGCCGAGCGGTGTCATCAGTTCCATCGGTAGCCGAGCGCGTCGAGTCGGTCGGAGACCGCCCCACCGTACGCCCGAAAACCGCTAACGTTCGGATGGAAGGAACCGGCGCCGAAGTACGAGTCGTTCGGTTCCCCGTCATCGTCGCCGATGCGGAACGCGTCGCCCAGTATGTAGCCGTTGAGCCAGTTCTCGGTGTTGTCTGCCGTGCCGAGTTCGTGCCCGGCGAAGTCGGCCCGCACGTCGACGCCATTGATCTTGTTGTCAATGTCCGTGTAGAGCAGTTCAGTGGTGGCCACCCGGGCCATGTCGTTGAGCCAGTCGACCTCCTCGCCGGTGATCCCAATGTCCACCCCGGGCAGCGGGTTGAGATCGTACGTGGTGCCCGACTTGAAGATCTGCGGATAGCCGGCTAGGACGATCCACGTGTTCGGTGACCGTTCCCGGATCTCGGCGACCACCCGGCGGACGTCCAGCTTGATCTTGTCGCGGAACCGGGCCGGGACCGCCACCGTCATCGGCTGACTGTCGCCGGGCAGTGTGAAGCCCGGCTCCATGCAGTTCTTCAGCGCGCACTCCTTGAACACGTCGGTCCAACCGGCGTCGTTGCCGCCGATGGTGAGCACCACCAGCGTGGTGTTCTCGTCCAGGAAGCCCTGATCGATCTGGGTCAGTTCCCCATTGCTGGTGTCCCCGGGGACCCGGCCCATGGCGTTGGCCGGCGCGGGCTGCCCCGTCGCCGTCCTAGTCGCCATCACGTGGTGCGTCTGCGCCCCGGCGCAGGCGATGTGGTGGAAGTCCACATTCGCGTCCAGGCTCTCGGAGAGGCTGCCCAGCGACCGCCCGCCCGGCGCCCCGCCCAGCACGATCTGCCGTGCCCAGCCGTGGGCATTGCGCCGGCAGGAGTTCTTGAAGCCAGGCTCGTCGCCGTACTGGTCGGATACGCGGGTGTACTCCCCGGCTCCCTCACCGGAGGAGAACGAGTCACCCATGCCGACCACGAAATGTCGGGGCTTGGCCGCCAGCGGCTGCACCGCGAGTGCGTCCCAAACAATCTTGTGGACGCCGGTGCCGTCTTGGGAGACCGTGGAGAGCTCCACCTTCGGGGTGCCGCTGCCCCGGAAGTCGAAGACCCCGAGGTCGAGCCACTTGTGCTCCTGCCACCGAGTGGGCACCGACCGGTGCCGGGTCGAGGTGGTCTGGCCGGGCAGGTAAATCTTGTAGTCCGCCTGACGGGTGTACGCCGCATGGTCCGGGATGTGTACCAGAACCCGAGTCCACGCGTTCGTGGGATTGATCGTCCAGGTACCGGTGACCTTCATCTCGTCGTTCTGGCCGCCCTCCTTTCGGGTGTAGCCCATGTAGAAGTGCCCACCGAACCCCCCGCCGAGCTGATGGAAGTCCACCTTGGACGGATAGTGGCCGGTGGAGTCGCTGGCGAAACGGAGCCCAAAACTGCCCGCGTTGCTCCAGGGCCGGCCGCAGCCGGAGCGGACCGCCGGCACCCCGTCCGGCACGTTGTCGATGACCCCGGCGCCGGCGGGTAGTCCGGACAGGTCACACCGGGGCGGGAAGCTCGTCCCGTCCGCCTGGTAGGCGTACCCCGGATCGAAACGCAGCACCTCGTTGCCGCAGTCACAGGCCAGACCCGGACCGCCCTTCCAGGCCACCGGCTGGTTGTACCAGCAACGCAGGTCGTAGTAGCCGGCCGCGTTGCGGTGCTTGCACGGCCCGGCCGGCTCGCCGATCACGTCCGGGTCGTCCGGCAGGTAGCTGCCGGCGGGGTCGCAATCGTTCGAGTCGTCACAGAAGAGCGTCCTCGGCGGCTTCACCGCAGCCCGCGAGGCCGCACTGGACCACCATGCGGCCCGGTAGCCGGCGACCAGGTCCGTCGGCGACTCGCTGATCTCCACCGGGTGCCCGGCCCAACCCATGATCTTCTCCGGATAGGGCCACTTCTGCGGTGTCCGCGCGTCGGCGTAGGTTTCCTCCAGGAACGGTGTGCGCACCGGGTCGTACCGGGGATTGATCGGATTGTTCAGCCAACCCACGCCCCACGGCGACCCGTCGCCCTTGTCTGGATAGAAGCCCGAGTTGTACGCCCAGACGGCGAAGAACCAGTTCTCCATGTACTCCGGAAAGCCGTTGTTGACGATCAGCCCCGCGGCCCGGGTCTGATTCCACTTCTCCTGCAGGATCTGCAGTCCGGCCGCGACATTGGTGGCGAAGTCCAGCGCGACCGCGCGCTGCGTCTGGTAGGAGAGCGCCACCTCGCCCGGCTTCTCCCGCCCAGCCAGCCGCATCCTGTCGGTCACCTGCGCCACGCCGTACCCGCAGTCCGCCTCCTCCCAGCGGATATCCCAGTCGTCGGCCTCGCTGGAGTTGTAGATGTCGCGGCCGTAGAAGTTTCCGATCAACGGGTTCCCGGTGACACCCGGCAGGGCGTACCGCGACGCCTGCCACATGTTCGACTCCTGGGCGATGATGCCGAGCATGATCTGGGCAGGCACCCGACCGCCGCCGAGCAGGTCCCGGCGCGGGAACAGACCCTGCGGGGTGTAAGCGGGCATCCCCAGGTTCTTCCAGTTCGCCTCTCGGGTCACGTGCAGGGAGTCTGTGATTGCCTGGTCGACCGCCCATTCGACCTGCCGAGGCTTCGGCTGCAGCACCTGGTTGCGGGGATCGTTGCGGGGTACCGAGCAGTACCGCTCGCTCTCCACCGGGTCGGTCGGCGAGCCGGCGACGGCAGCCCGGGCACCGGCGGCCGGTCCGTCCCCGGCCGACGAGCCGAGCTTCGGGTGGGCGGCCCGGCCGCTGGAGGCGGCGATCCCGCTCGCCACCGGCCGCACCTCGAACGCGACGTCGCCGCCGGTGCCGAGCGCCGTCGCGCTGATCCGGACCCGATCCGGCACCCCGGGCGTCCGGGCCGCCGCGCGCGGGTCGCCGCTGCCCAGGCCGGCGACCCGGGTCAGGGCGAGCTGCCCCAGCGAGGAGATCTCGCTGTCCGGCGGGGCATCGACCACGCGGATCCCCGCCGGCAGCGCGCCGACCAGGTCAGGCTGACCGGTGAGGAAGACCCGGCCACCGGCGCCGCGGGCGATGCTCAACTCACCCTCCGCCCCCTCGGCCAGGGTGCGCACGGTGGCGCCGACGCGCGGTTGGGTCCATTTGACGCGTACCCGCCGCTTCGCAAGATCCAGGAAGACCAGACCGTCGGCGCCGTCCGGGACCAGGCGGAACGGTACCCCGGAGGCAGCGGCCATCCGCCGCGTCGTACCGTCCGGCGCGACCTCGACCAGCGCGCCGTTCGTTGCCGCCACCACCATGCCGCCGACCGGCACCGCCGAAGTAACCTCGGTGGCCAACTTCACCGGCGCCGAGACGGTACCCGCAGCCGCGTTCACGGTGAGCAATCGGCTCTCTACCCGGGTTACCGACGGATCGTCCACGAGCTTGCCGCCGAACTGCGTCACCACGGCGGTCTCGCCGGCGCCGCAGCCCGGGTTGAAATACGCTAGCGAACTCTGCACCGGCAGCTTGCGGATCGCGCCGGTGCCCAGATCGACCACTGCGGTAAAGCCGCCCCGGTCGAACAGGTCCGCGTCGTTGGTGAAGGTGCGCGGCGCATAGACCACCACCAGCCGGCGACCGGAGCCGGTCAGGCAGGCGTTGCCAATCCACTGGTCGACATCGAGGCCCGGCTCGGCCAGGCTGATCACGGTTCGCCAGGTATAACCGGTGTGGGCGTCGGCGGCAAGCACGTGGAAGCCCTCGGCGTCGCCAAAGGTGGTCCATGCGAGGTCCTTTGACGAACGCCAACCCTCAGCCAGCAAGGTGTCGCGATGGTCGGGGTCGACCTTGTCCATCCGAGCCGGGGGTACCCCGGTATCCACTCCAGTCCTCGACGCGACACCGCCGCCGGTGTCCGGCGCGGCGCCCGCCGGACCGGCCGCAGCGCCGACGGTCAGCAGTGCAAGCGCGCAGGTCACCGCCGCTCGAATCCTGGGAACTCTCACAACCTGCCTCCCTGGGTCCACCCGGCACGAATGTCGTCTGGGCGCCGCCGGGGTCAGCGCGAGCCTCCCGGCGACTCCCACCGCCGCCCCACCATGGCGCCATCGCCGCCGCTCCGGCGCCGTTCGCCGTCCCGGGCGCGCGCCATCGGCTGCCAGGCCTGGCGCTGACTGGACGCCGAATACCGGGCAGCCCACCTGATCGACATCTCCCGCGCTCCGCCGCACGTCAACGACGCAGGCACCGCCGTCCACCTCGCGCCCGTCGAGGTCCGCTACCATCCCGCACTAGCATCAATGCCCGGGCATTGGCACTAGCATCGCGGTAGTTGTCAAGTCAAACTGAGACGGTCTGTTCCTGCTGGGTTGGCTGGTTGATCCAGGCTTGGGCGGGCAGTTTCGGTGCGCGCGGCCGGTGGTTGAACCGGTCTGGGTGGGCGGCGTGGGCGGCGTCGAGGGTCTTCTGGCGTTGCTCACGGATCTGCTCGGCGGTGCCGTAGTGCACGGACGCCGGGGTGTGCCAGCCGATCTCGGAATGTCGATGCTCGTGGTTGTAGGCGGTGAAGAAGCCGTCGCAGAAGGCTCTCGCGTCGGCGAGGGATCCGAACCGTTCCGGGAAGTCCGGCACGTATTTCATGGTCTTGAACTGGGCTTCGGAGTACGGGTTGTCATTCGAGGTCCGGGGGCGGGAATGTGAGCGGGTGACGCCGAGGTCGACGAGCATCTCCGATACCGGTTTCGACACCATGGCGCCACCGCGGTCGGCGTGGATGGTGTGCGGCTCGATTCCGTTACGGTTGATCGCAGCGGCGAGGAAGTCGCGGGCCACGACCGCGTCCTCGGCGGCGGCGGCGAGCCAGCCGGTGACCGCGAGTAGATGTCGATGACGACGTAACACCGATACCAGACGCCTTTGACGGGTCCTTTCAACGCGGTGATGTCCCAGGACCACACCTGCCCCGGCCCGGTCGCGACCAGCTCCGGCCGCACCCGGGGTGGGTGGGTCGCCAGCCGGCGTCGTTCCCGGCTCTGCCCGGCCGCGCGGGCGATGCGGTACATCGTGGACATCGAGCAGTGATAGTGGCCCGCGTCGAGTTCCCTCGCCAGACCTGCGGGATCGCCAGGTCGGCGTAGGCCGGCGAGTTCAACACCGCCAGCACCCGGTCGCGTTCGGCCGTGCTGAGCGCCTGCGGCGGCGGGGTCCGGGGCAGCCACGGCCCGTGCCGCGGTCCGACCGGCTTCGCCCGCCGGTAGTAGGTCGCCCGCGAGGTCCCGGTCAGTGCGCACGCCGCCTGCACCGAGATGTCCACGTCGCGTAACTCGCCGAACACGGCGGTCAGGATCTCCTCGGCGGGTTGTCGTTGTCCGCGCTCTCGGAGAGTTCTTCCAAGAGCGCGTGCGCTTTTCCCATGATGTCCAACGCCATACGGGTCTTCTTCAGATCCGCCTGCAGCTTCTCGTTCTGCCGACGCAGCCTCTCCAACTCGATCTGCTCCGCGGACTTCTTCACCCGCGCCCCAGCCGCCGCAGTACCGGAATCCGTGACCGGAGTCCCTACCTGGCCGAGCTGCCCGGCGTCGCGAGCCCGTGTCCACTCGATGATGTGCGACGAGTACAAGCCTTCCCGACGCAGGATCGCGCCCTTCTCCCCGTTCGGTGCGTTCTCGTACTCGGCGACCATCGCGAGTTTGTACTCAGGGCTGAAAACCCGCCGCGACGGCTTCGGCGCCGGATCAGCCCCGCCGCCAGAGGCCGACTGCTTGCTAGATGAAGTGGACACGTACACAAGGATCTCCGATCCCCGCCCTCAACAGGTCAGCACCCCACTCGCACGGGGTGTCTCACACCATCCTGACCAAGAGGGTCGCGCTCACCGCCGCACCGGTCTTGACCACGATGCGGCGGTTGCTGGTCCGCGCCGACGCCGAGACGTTGGCAGCGGTGCTGGCTGACCGACTGTGTTGAGATCACTTCAATGGCTCTGGATGACCCAGACCATCGCGTCCCGCCCTCAATCTGGAGGTATGGTCGGCGACTCGCTGGTTGGATGTGACGGCCAGTCCCTGTGGCGCCGGTCCACAGGCACCAGCCGTCATGTCGATCGCCACTTTCCACTCAGTACAGGTCCGTGGACCAGGTAGTCGGACCCGCCGTCGCCACCGCCCGAGCGAGCAGATTTGCGTCGTTCACCATAAGACTGTAGTAGGAACCAGCGAAACCACTGTACGAGGTGCGGGGGTTGCCGTTGAGGTAATAGCTCCGGATACCAGGGTAGTAGAAGTCCCAACCGACACGGGCCCAGGCCGTCCGACACCGGGGGCTGTACCTCAGTTCGAGGCCGACATCATCGTTCGACCTGGGGGTTGTCGCGTCATCCGCGCAAATGCGGTAACAGCCCGCGCAGTCATCAGTGTAGACACGGAACGTCGCGGGGTTCTTCCCGTCGCAAGCCGATCCGCAACCGTTGGCTAGCAACTCGGCCTCGCTGATCATCGTCGCCTCGGCCGGGTCGAGGTCGACCGTGCTTATCTCGTCTACCGAGGAGGGTGGCGCGGCGGTTGCCGGCTGCGGGAGGATCAGACCGGCGGCGAGGCAGAGAGTCAGCAGGCTGCCGATCCGGGCGAATCTACTTCCGAGCAAGGTGATACCTCCAAGCTTGCTTCAGAAAATCGGATGCCGCGAGGCTGCCAAACGTCACCATCGCCATGTCATCATCGAGCCATCGGCTGTACTAGTGGTGCTTTGTCATGATCTGATTGGGTAACGGGGTTTCCGTGTGGGGAACCGTGTTTTGCAGGTGGGGCAGGCGCCGGCCAGGCGGACGAGTAGGTGTTGCAGGTGCCGGAGTACGGCGTAGATGCTCAGGGCCGGGGGACTGCGTAGATTCCGTGTTTGACCTGGGTGTGGTCCGTTGGACAGGACGTTGATCCTGTCCGGGAAGGACCACGTCATGACAGACAAGAAGAACCCTGTTCAGCTTCCTGAGCGGACGGCGGCTGAGGTGGAGTTCGCGCAGGAGTTGGTCGAGCGGGCCAAGGCCGACGGAGTCTCGTTAATCGGGCCGGGTGGGCTGTTGGCGGGGATCACTCGTACGGTCCTTGAATCAGCGCTTGAGGCGGAGCTGGATGCGCATCTCGACGAGGTCGGTGTCGACGAGGTGACCGGTCGGCGGGCCAACATCCGGAACGGGCACGGGGCGAAGACGGTGCAGACCGAGGTCGGGTCGGTGCGGATTCAGGTTCCTCGGGACCGGGCGGGTTCGTTCGCTCCGCGAGGATTGTGCCGAAGCACGTCCGCCGGTTGGACGGGTTCAACGAGGCGATCCTGTCGCTGTATGCCAAAGGGCTGACGACCGGGGAGATCCCCGCGCATCTGGCGGATGTGTATGACGCTGACGTGTCTCGGGAGTTGATCAGCCGGGTCACCGACAGCGTCGTGGCCGACATGGAGGCCCAATGCCGCTTAGTGCCTCGTCATGCAGCCTCGAACGGGTAATCGGGGTGGCGGATCTTGGATCGGGTGGCGAATGCGGTTTTCGGTCGGGCGTGTTGGTTGCGCCAGCGGATGTAGGCGCCGATCGCGGCGTCCTGCTCGGCGTGGCTGCGGTCAATGCCGCTTAGCGTAAGTTGATCTTGGGGGCGGTTTCGGGTTTGTGACCCGCGCGGTGTGGCGACGTGGCCGCGTTGTCTCGATCTGGTGTGATCGCTGTTCGTGTCTGGTGTGGATGTTCGACCGGCTCAGGTGTCGGTCGGGGTGTTGGTGAGTTCGGTGCCGCGAGACGCGATTGATCACGCGGTGGCGCGGTGTGGGGTGGGCGCGAAACGCTCGGACGGCAAGCTGCCGCCGCATGTGACGGCCTACCTGACGATGGGGCTGTGGCTGTTTCCCGACGATGACTACACCGAGGTGGCGGCCAAGGTGACCGGGTCGTTGGACCCGGTTTGGCTGTTGGGACGCCTCGTGGAGCGTGCCGACCTCGGGCGGCATCAGTCAGGCTCGGCAACGGTTGGGGCGTGAGACGCTGGCCGAGGTGTTCGAACAGGTTGTCGAGCCGGTCGGGTCGATGCTCACGCGCGGGGCGATGCTGCGGTCGTGGCGGGTCCTGGCGATCGACGGGTTCGACGTGGACGTGCCCGACACCCCCGCCAACGCCGCGGAGTTCGGTTACGCCGGATCCGGCGACAACTGGTCGGCGTATCCGAAGGCGCGGGTGGTGGCGTTGAGCGAGTGCGGCACGCACGCGTTCCTCGCCGCCGAGGTCGGCGCGTGGGCCACCGGGGAGAAGCCCGCCAGCATCCGCCACACCGCCCCAGCCACGATCAGGTTCTATCCCGTCAAGCCCCGACCTACATGATCAACTTAAGCTAAGCGGCATTGCATGGAGGCCTGGCGGCAGCGGCCCCTGGACCGGGTGTATCCGGTGTACCGGGCAGCAAGATCCCCAACCCCTGGGCACCCAACCACACCTGACGGCAGGAATTGTGGAGGGCCCGCTGCCGGGAGACCGGCACGGCGGGTTCGGCGAGCGGCCTGGGGAAACGGACCGGGAGCATTCCCGACACCGCGCCCTAGCCCGGGTGATTCACGGTGGTCATCATGATGGGCGGTTCGTCGGCGTGTAGATAAGCGGAAGTGCCTCTCCAGCAAGGGAAACTGACGGTGTCGAATCGATCAGGATCTCTCGCGGAAGGGGCACTTCGCAGGTGCAGTCTACGGCGTGGGCGAAGGATCTGCGGGTCACCGCGGGCGGTACTGGTGTGGTGTCGCACGTCGGTACGGCGTTGCTGCGGATGCTGGCCGATCGGGCCGGACTGACCACGGCGCTGTCGGGCGCGGCGGCACAGCGTGGCCGGTGGCCGGTGCATGATCGGGGTCGGGTGCTGGTCGATCTGGCCGTGTTGATCGCCGACCGTGGGGAAGCGATCTGCGACATCGACGTGCTGCGTCACCAGCAGGAGGTGTTCGGACCGGTGGCATCGGACACCACGGTGTGGCGGGCCCTGGACGAGATCGACACCGCCCGGCTGCGGCGCATCGCGGCGGCGAGGGCGAAGGTCCGGGCCCGGATGTGGCGGCTGTTCGGCGGCCCGCCGCCGGCGCGGGCGGCCGGCCGGGACATCGGCGACGGCGTGGTCGTAAACGCAGCTTCGGTTTCCATCCCATGCTGGTGACCTGCGACAACACCGGCGAGCTCCTCGCGGTCAAGCTGCGGCCGGGTAACGCCGGGGCGAACACCGCCGCCGACCACCTCGACGTGCTGACCGAGGCGGTCGCGCAGGTGCCGGTGCCGCATCGCCGACAACTGCTCATCCGCGGCGATTCCGCGGCCGCGACGCATGCGGTGCTCGACTGGCTCACGCAGCAGAACACCGCCCGGCGGCGGGTGCAGTACTCGATCGGCTGGTCGATCGGCGAGCCGGAACGCGCCGCGATCAGCGCCCTGCCCGGTTCGGCCTGGACGCAGGCGTTGGCTGCCGACGGCGGCATACGCGACGGCGCCCAGGTCGCCGAACTCACCGGACTGCTCACCCTGACCGGCTGGCCGGCCGGGATGCGGGTCATCGTCCGCCGGGAACGCCCGCACCCCGGCGCCCAACTGAGCCTGTTCGAAGAACGCGACGGGTGGCGCTACACCGCCTTCGTCACCAACACCCAGGTTGGGGCTTTGCAGTGGCTGGAGGTCCGCCACCGCGCCCACGCCCGGGTCGAGGACCGGATCCGCTGCGCCAAGGACACCGGCCTGCGCCGGCTGCCGTCGCGCGAGTTCGCCATCAACCAAGCGTGGTGCACCGCCGTCGCTATCGCCGTCGACCTGCTCGTCTGGCTCCAACTGCTCGCCCTCGACGGCGACCTCGCCCGCGCCGAGCCGAAACGGCTGCGCTACCGCCTGCTGCACACCGCCGCCCGCCTGATCCGCGGACAACGCCGCCGCCGGCTACGCATCCCCGCCACGTGGCCCTGGGCCACCCAGCTCACCACCGCGTTCACCCGCATCGCGGCCATCCCCGCCCCCGGCTGACCCAGCCCAGCCGCCGACCCGACAACCGGAGGACCCAGGAGACCACGCCCACCGCCGCGACAGACGGCCCACCACCATGCCCGGAACCACGCCACATCGATCTACAGCGATCAACGACGCCGGGCCGGACGCACCGCCGTCAGGCGCGAATTATCGAGGCTAGGCCGACTCAACCAACCGAAGCCGCCCGCTGGGCCCGCCGCAACATGACCAAACCTTCAGCACCCTCGGCTCGCCCCATGATCTTGAAACGCCCGTGGGTCGTCCTCGCCAGGAGCAATCATCAAGCACATCTCCGATCATCTGTCAATCAGATGACTGCATTGAATTTGGGCTATGTTCGTGAAAGGCTAAGATGGAGAGCGGGGGAGGTTCCGTGGACTTTCGCATACTCGGCCCTCTGAGAGTTCGTTCGGGAAACAACTATCAGGCCATAAGCAGCCATCGCCAGCGGAAGATCTTGGCGGCCCTTCTGGTCGACGTCAACGAACCTGTTTCCATCGCTCGACTCATTGACGTGCTCTGGGGGGTCCATCCCCCGACCACAGCACGTCAGCAGGTGCAGAACTGCGTCGGATCGCTCAGGGCGACGTTACGGAGGGCGGGCCACGAGGTGGTCCTCGACCGGCGAGCTGAAAGCTACGTCCTGGAGATGGCTGACGACCTCGTTGACGGACTCAGGTTCCGTAGCATGCATCGCAGAGCTGGGGGCCACATCGCCCGACGTGAACTGATAGAGGCGTGCGGGCTGTTGCGCTCCGCGCTCAGCCTCTGGCGCGGCCAGGCCCTTGAGGACGTCGGGTCGGATACGCTCGTCGCGGATGCGACTCGGTTGGAGGAACTCCGGATCCGGGCGATAGAAGCACTGGTCGAACTTGAATTCTCCCGGGGAAGGCATGCCGAAATCATCGCCGATCTGTCTGTCTGGGTCTACCTCTATCCCTACCATGAAGGATTGCACTGCCGACTTGCGGAGGCACTGCATGAAGTGTCCCGCACAGCTGACGCACTGAACGTCCTTCGGTCGCTGAAGACCCGACTCAATGTCGAGTTGGGCATTCAGGCCGGACCATCGATCCGGCGTGTAGAACGGAAGTTGCTAGGATCGGTCGGTACTCCGTCCGGCAAGGCCGTTACCTCACTCGCGCCGATCGGCACCGGTAACAGCGCGGCCCGCGGATCGGACCGTACGCCCATTGGCGTAGGCCGGCTCGACGCAGAACTGTTCAGCACCATCACTTCTGCTTTGGAAGACCTGTCCACGGCAGTGCACCTTCTATTGCGCGACGGGCGGGTCGATCCCATCGCCGGCTCGGACCCTCCAAACGCCCGCTAGTGTCGCGTAATTGAGAACGGGCTGACCTGCTGCCGGCCCGAACAGCGGTCCCGGCTGATCTGCCGCACGCTGGTGCACCGGGGCCGCAAGAACGAGCGCCGCAGCTTCAGCGAACGCGACTACATCGCCCCAACAACTCGGCGGCCCGATCGTGCTGATCTGGGACAACCTGAACGTGCTTGGTCAGCTGCTGCAGCAGACCGCCCTCACCGGTCAGCTTCAACCCGTCACCACGAGCCCGATCGACCAGCATCGCGATCAACTGCTCGTCCGTGACCGCACCCACCGGCTCCACGGCCGGCTGTCCCACGGTGGTCTCGGTCGTCATCTGGCGTCTCTCCCTTGATCGGTCGATCAGCCGTTATTTCCAGTGTCACTCTTGATCAGTCCGACGGGCTCGCTCTGCCGTTAAATGCCTACGTGGCTGGTGTAAATATTGCGGCCCGCCGGACATCAAGGACCGGCCGGCATGGCTTGAGAGGAGCGTGCCAGCGCCCGACTGGGATATGCCCACCGACCGGTCCCGCGCCCCCTCGGTCAAGGAGACACGACTCTCATGGCGGTCATCGGCATCGACGCGCACAAGCGTACCCACACCGCCGTCATCATCGACGGCAACGGACGGAAACTCGCCACGAAGACGTGCGAAACGCTGCCGGGCCTGACTGATCCCGCCCGAGGTTGGCGCGCTCCACGAGGCATCCCAGCAGCCGAACCGGTCCAACGACCCGGTCACCTTCGCCGCGACCTCGGTGTAGTCATCATCGGGGAACAGCCACAACCCCATCGTCAGATACGCCGTCACATGCGGCGGCAACGTGCCACCCGAGCGTTTCGCGCCTACCCCGCACCGCGCCACCGCGTGATCGATCGCGTCTCGTGACACCGAGCTCAACAGCACCCCGACCGACACCTGATCCGGTCGAACATCCACACCAGACACAAGCAGCGATCACACCAGACCAATAGCGGCGGAGCCAACACCACCACACCGCCCGGGCAACAAACCCGACCCCACCAAGATCAACTTAAGCTAAGCGGCAGTGCCGCTAGGACTTTCGTCGGTTTGGCCAGCACAGCACGCCCGGCAAGGTTGTGCGGCGGGTCGAGGCGCGGCGATCCCGTTCCGGACTGGGTGACAGTATTGACACCCGGTCCTCCCGAGAGAATGAGCGGCGCCCCCGCACCAGAGCCGGTCGGGGGCGCCGCCACGTAGCACGCTTTCAGGATCTCAGTCCCGGGTGCCCGTTGTCGTGTTGGGCAGGGTCGCGTTTCCACCGCCACGACCGCCCCCACCGCCGTCCGGGTCGCCGCCCGGGTTGTCGGGGCCGCCCGGGCCACCGGGGAGGTCCGGGAAGCCGGGGAGATCGGGGTTGCCGGGACCACCGGGTCCGGGACCACCGGGGGTGTTCGGCGGACAAAGGCCGTTGACCGGGAACGGGCACTGCGGCGGGTCCGGCGGCTTCACGCCGTTGCCGGCGTCGCGGTCTCCGATGCCCCTGGAGTCCGGAAGCGCACTCTTCTTGACGCCGGAATGCGCGTCGTCCATGTACTGCTTCCAGATCTCGGCGGGCAGGCCGCCACCGCCGACGTTGTTGCCTCTCTTGTCCAGGATCTTCGGCTTCTTCCGGTCATCGCTGCCTATCCAGACCGCGGTGGCCAGCTCCGGGGTGTATCCGACCATCCAGGCGTCGGCGTTCTTGTCGGTGTTGCCGTACTGCCAGGTGCCGGTCTTACCGGCCGCCTGCCGCCCACCCGCCAGGTTGGCCCCGTTGGCGCCCGGGATCTTCTTCAGTACCGAGGTGACCTCGTCGGCCACCTCGGTGCTGATCCGCTGGGCCGGCTTGAGCTGCGCGCCGCCGATCTTCCGCCAGGCGCCGGTCTCCTTGTCCTGCTGCTCGATCGTCTTGATGAAGTGGGCCCTGTTGTACTTGCCCCGGTTGGCCAGCGTGGCGAGCCCGTTGGCGTGGTCGAGCACCGTGATCGGGTACTGCCCGTACGCCACGACGTGGAAGAACGGCGCCGGCGCGACCTCCTCGGGCTTCTTCTTGGTCAGGTCGACCGGCTGTGATCCCTTGGGCTCGGGGTCGGTGGTCCACATCGTCCTGATCCCGGCCTGCCGCGCCATGTTGACGACCTTGTCGGCGCCGATCTTCTCGCTGATGTGGTAGAAGGGCACGTTGTACGACTTGATAGTGGACTCGGTCAACTCGCAGTACTTCTTGCAGGCGGGTTTCCGGCCGGCGTTCACGATGTCACTATCAAAGCCTTCGGGCCTGAACGGCGTGGAATCCCAGTGCGACTCGATCGAGATGCCCTCCGCGATCGCGGCCGCCAGGGTGTAGACCTTGAACGAGGAGCCCGCCGGATGCCCGCCGGTCAGCTTGCCCTCGATGATGTTCTCCCCGGCGAAGTCGATCGTCACGCCGCTGTTGCCGCCGTAGTAGGCGCGAACCTCGCCGTTCTTCGGGTCGATCGAGACCAGCGCCGCCTGCAGGTTCTTCGGCTGGTCGTGCAGCGGGGAGGTCTTCTTCTCCTGCTGGGCCGCCTTCTCCGCGGCGGCCTGCAGCTTCGGGTCGATGGTGGTCGTGATCTTGTAACCGTCGGTGGCGAGCGTGACCTCACAGTTCGGCTTGGTGCTGCCTTCCGGCACCGCCCCGTTGTGGCACAGCCCCATCTCGTCCATCTCGGCCTTGACGTAGTTGACCACGTTACCGACCGGCGTCTTCACCCCGACCGAAGCGCTGGCGTCCTTCGGCTTCAACACCTTGGGGTACTCGGTGGGACGCTTGGCAGGGTCCAACCACTTCTTCTCGACCATGCCGTCGAGCACGTAGTTCCACCGGGCTTCGGCCGCCTCCCGGTTCTGCGCCGGGTCGAAGCCCTTCACCCCGGTCTGCGGGTCGTTGACCGGCTGCTTGATCATCCCGGCCAGCACCGCCGCCTCGCCGACGTCGAGCTTCTCGGCGGACTTGCCGAAGAACGTCACCGCCGCCATCTCGATGCCGTACGCGCCCCGGCCGAAGTAGATGGTGTTGAGGTAGTGCTGCATGATCTCGTCCTTGTCGAACTCGTCGTTCAACCGGGAGGCGAGGATCGCTTCCTTCAGCTTGCGCTGGTAGCTGTCGTCGGCCAGGTTCTGGTAGGCGTTCCGGGCGTACTGCTGGGTGATGGTGGACGCACCCTGCTTGGTGCCGCCGGTGAAGTTGTTCCACGCGGCACGGGCGATGCCGACGTAGTCCACCCCGTCGTGCTCGTAGAACTTCCGGTCCTCGGCCGCCGCCACCGCCCACTGCACGTGTTGCGGGATCTTCGCCAGCGGCACGATGGTCCTGGCCTGCTGCCCGAGGGTGACCAGCTTCTTACCGTCCTTGGAGAGGATCGTGGTGCCGACCGGCAGCGGGATCTGGTCCGGCATCACCACGTTTGTCGAGTAGTAGGTGATCCCCACCACCCCACCGCCGGTCAGCATGATGAACACGGCGAACGCCGCGATGACCAGGTTCATCCGCTTGCGCCTCTTGGCCCGCTTCAGCGCCGCCTCGTCGAGCTGGCCGCGCCGGCCGCGCCGGCCACCGGACCGACCGGAGTCGCTCGGCTCGTCGGGCCCGCCCGGACCGGCCGGAGAAACGGGCACGACGGCCCGACCGACCCTCGCCCGGCCGCCCACGGCCCCGGCACCGCCGCCGCTCACCGAGGCGGTGCCCACGCTCGCGCGGCCGGTGGAGGCGCGGCCGGCGCCATAGTCCCCGCCGGCGCCGTAGTCCCCGCCCGAGCCGGGGACCGACGCGCTGCCACCAACCCGCGCCCGGCCCGCCGAACCCGAGCCGACCGAGGCCGAACCCGAGGCAGGCGAGACCGGAGCTGCCCAGCCGCCGCCGACCGAGGCGCGCCCCGGCGGGGTCGCGCGGCCGGACGAGGCACGGCCGCCACCACTCGCCGCGCCCGACGCGCCGTTGGCCGGCCAGCCCCCCCGGTCGCCGCCCGCCGGGCGGTGATCAGCGCCGTCTCGTGTGCGCCGGGATGGATCGTCCGCTGCTCCGTGGTCGCCGTTCGCGCCGGGGAACTGGGCCCGACCGCGCGCGGAACTAGGATCGCCGTACGAGTTCATTCGTCACACCCTGCCGGTCGCGGTGATGGCCATACGCGCCACCACCGGGTTGCCGTGAGTTGGAACACGCCTCACCCGGACGCGGACATGCCTGTCTACGGATGACGCGATAACGGAAAAAACCGGACTTATCCGGTTTACGAGATAAGACTCGTCCCGCCGGCGGGGAGAAATCCCTGGGGCCGGGGTACGAGTCGCGGTCACCGGCGTGCCTCGCGCCTTCGTCTGACCGAGTGGCCCGTCGACACGGCCGCGGCCCCACCCGCGGCCGACTCGGCAGCGCCCAGGCTGTCGTCACCGGAGACACCGTCCCGGCCGAGCAGGAACTGCTCGACGAGATGGTTCCAGTCGCAGCCGCGACACACCTCCACCACGTACACCTGGAACTCACGCAGGGTCATCGCCAGCACCGACAACTCCGCTCGGGTGCGGGCCTGGCCGGCCGACTGCTTGAGTTCATCGCCATAAATGTAGTGGACGTGGGTCAGATTTTCCCGGCGGCAGACCGGACAGAGTGTCTCGGTCGGTTCGCCGTGGAACCGGGCAGCGTTCTTGAGGTACGGCGAGGCGTCGCACACGTCGTACGTCGCCACCCGGCCCGAATGCACCTCACGCAGCACCGCTCGCTTCTGCAGCGAGTAGTCGACGACCTGGCGCTGGGAACGCATGGGCAGAAGAGTACTGCGTCCGGCCGGACGAGGCGACCACCGTCACTGACTGTAATTGGACCCGTGCCGTACGGGGGGTTTGCCTCGCCGCCCCCGAGGGTCTACGGTGCGATGTATCGGGCCGATACATCGGGCCGGTGAACGGCTCCCAACGGCGGGAAGCCATCGGGTCCGACGGAGAGGGGTGCTCGTGTTCGAGCTCGCCATCCTCGGTCTCCTACAGGAGTCCCCGATGCACGGCTACGAGCTCCGCAAGGAACTCACCGCCAAGCTCGGGGCGATCCGGGCGGCGATCAGCTACGGCTCGCTCTATCCGACCCTGCGTCGGTTGCAGGCGGCCGGCTGGATCACCGAGGCGGCCGAGACACCGGCCAGCGCGGAGGAGATCCCGGCGCTGACCAGCCGTCGAGGACGGGTCGTCTACAAAATCACCGCGGAGGGCAAGGAACGGTTCGCCGAGCTGATCGCCCAGACCGGTCCAGAGAGTTACGAGGACACCGGGTTCGGAGTGCACTTCGCATTCTTCGCCCGTACCGACCGAGCGACCCGACTCCGGATCCTGGAGGGCCGGCGCCGCAAGGTGGAGGAGCGTCGCGAGGGCCTGCGCGACGTGTTGAGCCGAGCGGCCGAACGGCTCGACGCGTACACGCTCGAACTTCAGCGACACGGCCTCGACGCCTGTGAGCGCGAGGTCCGCTGGTTGGAGGAGCTCATCGCCAACGAGCGCTCCGGCCGGACCCCGGATGGGTCCACCCCGGGCACCGCCCCGGGTTCGTCAACAGAGAACATCCCGCCTCCGCCTGGGTAGTCCAGGAATGAGTCGGAGCGGCCGTGATGAACACAAAGGAGGCAAACGCGATGGGCTCCGTCCGCGTCGCCATCGTCGGTGTGGGTAACTGCGCCTCGTCCCTGGTCCAGGGCGTCGAGTACTACCGCAATGCCGACCCGGGCGACCGCGTCCCGGGTCTCATGCACGTAACCTTCGGCGACTACCACGTCTCGGACGTGGAGTTCGTCGCGGCGTTCGACGTCGACGCCAAGAAGGTGGGCATGGACCTCGCGGAAGCGATCGTCGCCAGCGAGAACAACACCATCAAGCTCTGCGACGTACCGCCGACCGGCGTGCTCGTACAGCGCGGCCCGACCCTGGACGGGCTGGGCCAGTACTACCGGGAGATCGTCGAGGAGTCCGACCGCGAGCCGGCCGACGTCGTCGCGGCGCTGCGCGAGGCCCGGGTCGACGTGGTGGTCTGCTACCTGCCGGTGGGCTCCGAGGAGGCCGCGAAGTTCTACGCCACCGCGGCGATCGAGGCGGGCTGCGCCTTCGTGAACGCGCTGCCGGTCTTCATCGCCTCCGACCCGGCCTGGGCGCAGAAGTTCACCGACGCCGGGCTGCCGATCGTCGGCGACGACATCAAGAGCCAGGTCGGCGCGACCATCGTGCACCGGGCGCTGGCCAAGCTCTTCGAGGACCGGGGTGTCGAGCTGCTCCGCACGTACCAGCTCAACTTCGGCGGCAACATGGACTTCATGAACATGCTGGAGCGCAGCCGCCTGGTCTCGAAGAAGATCTCCAAGACCCAGTCGGTGACCTCCCAGATCCCGCACGAGATCAACAAGGGCGACGTGCACATCGGGCCGTCGGACCACGTGCCGTGGCTGGACGACCGCAAGTGGGCGTACATCCGGCTGGAGGGGCGCTCCTTCGGCGACGTCCCGCTGAACGCCGAACTCAAGCTCGAGGTCTGGGACTCGCCCAACTCGGCCGGCGTCATCATCGACGCGGTCCGGGCCGCGAAGATCGCCCTCGACCGGGGCGTCGGCGGTCCGATCCTCTCGGCGTCGAGCTACTTCATGAAGTCGCCGCCGGAGCAGTACGCCGACCACGAGGCCCACCAGGCCGTCGAGGACTTCATCGCCGGCACGATCGAACGCTGACAGCGGAACGCGGCGAGCGGGGACGGATCGGAAACGGTCCGTCCCCGCTGCTGCTCTCCGGTACGCTTTCCTCCCCGAGGGGGTGACCGGTCGTGCACCACGACCACCAGTCCGGGCACGACGAGCACGCCGAGGACGATGGACAGGCCGGGCACGGCGGGCACGGCGGGCACGACAAACATGCCGGGCACGATCCGGAGGCGTTCCGCCGGAAGTTCTGGCTGAGCCTGGCGCTGACCGTACCGATCGTGCTGACCAGCCACATGGTGATGGACTGGTTCGGCTACTCGCTCGACTTTCCCGGCATGTCCCTGGTCGGGCCGGTACTCGGCTCGGTGGTCCTCATCTACGGCGGCTGGCCGTTCCTGGTCGGCGGGCTCCACGAGCTGCGCGACCGTACGCCGGGGATGATGCTGCTGATCGCGATGGCGATCACCGTCGCGTACGTCGCCTCGCTCGCCACCAGCCTGGGTGCGTTCGATCTCGACTTCTGGTGGGAGCTGGCCGCACTTGTCACCATCATGCTGCTCGGGCACTGGCAGGAGATGAAGGCGATCGGCCAGGCCCGGGGTGCGCTGGCCGCACTCGCCGCGCTGCTGCCGGACGAGGCCGAACGGGTCGAGGCCGGCGGCGGCGTACGCCCGGTGCCGCTGGCCGAGCTGCGCGTCGGCGACGTGGTGCTGGTCCGCCCCGGCGCCCGGGTACCGGCCGACGGCCGGGTCGCCGACGGCACCGCCGAGGTGGACGAGTCGATGATCACCGGCGAGTCCCGCCCGGTCTCCCGTACCGTCGACGACCGGGTGGTGGCCGGCACCGTGGCGACCGACTCCGCGATCCGGGTCCGGGTCGACGCCGTGGGCGAGGACACCGCGCTTGCCGGCATCCAGCGGCTGGTGGCCCAGGCGCAGCAGTCCAGCGGTCGCGCCCAGGTGCTCGCCGACCGCTTCGCCGCCTGGCTTTTCTACATCGCCGCCGCCACGGCCGCGGTCACCTTCGTGGTGTGGTCCGCGCTGGGCGACGTCGACGAGGCGGTGGTGCGTACCGTCACGGTGCTGGTGATCGCCTGCCCGCACGCGCTCGGGCTGGCCATCCCGCTGGTGATCGCGCTCTCCACCGCCGTGGCAGCCAAGGCCGGCATCCTGGTCAAGGATCGCTTGGCGCTGGAACGGATGCGCACCGTCGACACCGTGCTGTTCGACAAGACCGGCACCCTGACCCGGGGCGCCCACGCCGTCACCGCCGTCGCCGCCGACCCGGCCCTCGCCGCCGACCCCCGCCTCGCCGCGAAGACAGCCGGCGACGGGGCAGCTGGCGCGGCAACAGCCGGCGCTGACGACGAGGTGCTGCGGCTCTCCGCCGCGGTCGAGGCGGACAGCGAACATCCGCTCGCCCGGGCCATCGTCGCCGCCGCCGAGCGGGGCGGCGTGCCGACCGCCACCGGCTTCCGGTCGCTGGCCGGCCGGGGCGTGCTGGCCACCGTCGACGGGCAGGACTTCGCGGTCGGCGGTCCGGCGCTGCTGCGCGAGCTGGCCGCCCGGCCCGGCGCCGAACTCGGCGGGGTGACCGCGGACTGGTCGGCGCGCGGCGCCTCGGTGCTCTACCTGGTACGCCTCGACGACGCCGGCCCACGCGTGCTCGGTGCGCTGGCGCTGGAGGACGAGGTACGCCCGGAGGCCGCCGAGGCGCTCGCCGAACTACGGGCCGAGGGGGTACGCCGGATCGCCATGATCACTGGTGACGCTCGGCCGGTCGCCGAGTCGGTCGCCGGAAAGCTCGGTTTCCGACCGGGGGTGGACGAGGTCTTCGCCGAGGTGCTCCCGGCGGACAAGGACGACAAGGTGACCGACCTCCAGCGCCGGGGCGCGACGGTGGCGATGGTCGGTGACGGGGTCAACGACGCCCCGGCACTGGCTCGGGCCAACGTCGGCATCGCGATCGGCGCCGGTACCGACGTGGCGATCGAGTCGGCCGGGGTGGTGCTCGCCTCGTCCGACCCGCGCGGGGTCACCGGGGTCATCCGGCTGTCCCGGGCCTCGTACCGGAAGATGATCCAGAACCTGGCCTGGGCCGCCGGCTACAACGTGGTGGCGCTGCCGCTCGCCGCCGGGGTCTTCGCCTGGGCCGGGATCGCGCTGAGTCCCGCGGTCGCCGCCGTACTGATGTCCGGCTCCACCATCGTGGTGGCGTTGAACGCCCAACTCCTCCGCCGGGTCCGGCTGGCCCCGCCGGCAGGGTGAGTCAGCCCCAGGCGCGCTCGAAGGCGACCCGGGCCTCCAGTTCGAGCAACCGGCGTTTCCGGGGCAGGCCGCCGCCGAAGCCGACCAACTTGCCCCCGGCGCCGACGATCCGGTGACAGGGAACGATCACCGGGATCGGGTTGCGGTTGCAGGCCACCCCCACCGCTCGGGCGGCGCCGGAGTCGCCGACCGCCGCCGCCACCTCACCGTAGGTGCGCGTCTCGCCGTAAGGGATCTTCGACATCTCGGTCCAGACCGCCCGCTCGAACTCCGAGCCCCGGGGTACCGAGAGCGGCACCGCGAACTCCGTCAACTCCCCGGCGAAGTACGCCCGCAGTTCCCCGACCGCCACCGCCAGCCTCGGGTGATCGGGGTCGGAGTCCACGTCGAGGGCCGCGGCCGGAGCCGCCGTCTCCACCGGGCCGAAGCGCACGCCGCACACCCCGACGTCGTCGATCCCGACCGAGAGTTCGCCGATCGGGGAGTCGAGCACGGTCCAGCGCATCCCGCCATTCTGCCCAGCCCACCGACCGGCCGCACGCGCCGCTGCCTTGGCGGCGCCGTGCACGACCCGGCCACCGGCGCGCGGTAGGTAACCAGCGCCACCCCTCGGGGCACACGCCCTCGCTCACCTGGACAGCAGAGGCGTTACCGACGGTCGGTAACGCCTCAGCTGTCCAGCCCCGGTCGGCCCGCAGCCAAGTCCTTCCCGTAATGCGGCTCACATTCTGACCGATCGGTTAGTTACTGACCGATCGGTCAAGGCACGCTGAAGCGCGGAGGTGAGAGCGCGATGACACGCGGCAGGACCCGCACCGAGATCCTGGCTGTGGCGGCCAAGCGGTTCGCGCAGGCCGGGTTCAAGGGCACGTCCCTGCACGACATCGCGGTCGAGGTCGGCTGCTCGAAGGCCACCCTGCTCTACCACTTCGACAGCAAGGAGGCGATCCTCCTCGCCCTGGTCGCCCCGGCAGCCCGCGAGCTGGTCGAGCTCGACGCGCAACTCGACGGGCTGGATGCCGACGCCGCGCGGGAAGCCGCCATCGACGGCTTCGTCGACCTGGTGGTGACATACCGGCGGGAGGTCGCGCTCATCTACCACGACCTGCCGTACCTGCTCGAGCATCCGGCCTTCGCCGGCCTGCAACCGGCGACCGCCCGGCTGATCGCGGCCTTCGCCGGCCGATCGGCCGATCCGGCCGACGAGATCGCCGCACAGGTGCTGCTCGCCGGGATCTCCGCGATCGTCATCGACCGACCCGACGACGACGCCGTCGAACTCCGCTCCGCGCTGGTCCGGGTCGCCCGCCGCGCACTCCATCCGGCACCCGTGGCAAGCCCCGCCAACCGCAGCTGATCGCCGTTGCCGGCCACATCGCACGGGCACCGACCGCCACACCGGCAAGACACCCCGATCCGACGACCAAGGAAGCGACCAACATGGCGACATTGCTCTACCGACTCGGCCGGGCCTCGTTCCGGCGCCGCCGGCTCGTGGTGGTCCTCTGGCTCGTCCTGCTGGCCGCGCTCGGCGGGGCAGCGCTGGCGTTCATGGGCCCGACATCGGCCAACTTCTCCATCCCCGGCACCGAGTCGCAGCGGGCGATCGACGCGCTGAAGCGGGAGTTCCCGGAGGCGAGCGGCGCGACCGGCACCATCGTGGTCGCCGCACCCGAGGGCCAGCAGCTCGGTACGCCGGACCGCCAGGCGGCAGTGGCCGAGCTGGTGCGCGAGGCCGGCACCCTGCCCGGCGTGGTCGGCGCGCTCGACCCCTTCACCACCGGGGCGCTCTCGCAGGACGGCCGGCACGCTCTCGTACAGGTGCAGTTCGCCGAGCAGGCCGACAAGGTCACCGATGCGCAGCGCGAGGCGTACGAGCAGACCGGCTCGGCGGCGACGGCCGCCGGGTTACGGGTCGAACACGGCGGTGAGGTGATGTCCAGCGTGCCCGAGGTGGGCAGCACCGAGGGAATCGGCGTACTCATCGCGCTGGTCGTACTGGTCGTGACGCTGGGTTCACTGGTCGCCGCCGGGATGACGATGCTCAACGCGCTGATCGGGGTCGCGGCCGGAATGGCCGGCCTGTACGCGCTCAGCAGCATCGTCGAGCTGACCAGTACCGCCCCGATCCTCGCCCTGATGCTCGGCCTCGCGGTCGGGATCGACTACTCGCTCTTCATCACCTCGCGATACCGGCAGAACCTGCTGGAAGGGCTGGAGCCGGAGGAGGCGGCCGGACGGGCGATCGGCACCGCCGGCTCGGCGGTGCTCTTCGCGGGGATCACCGTCGTGATCGCGCTCGCCGGGCTGGCCGTGGTCAACATCCCGTTCCTGACGATCATGGGACTTGCCGCCGCCGGAACCGTCGCCGTCGCCGTACTCGTGGCGTTGACGTTGCTGCCCGCGCTGCTCGGCTTCGCCGGCCGGCGCATCCTGCCGCGCCGGCTGCGGCACACCGCCACCGGCACGGCACCGGCCGCCGATGCCGGCTCGGCAGCCGGTAGCGAGGCGGCGACCCGTAGCGGGTCGGCAGCCGGCAGCGGGTCGGCATCCGGGCGCGAGGCGGCAGCCGGCAGCGAGGCGTTCGGATTCCGCTGGGCGCGGCTGGTCATCCGGCTGCGGGTACCGCTGATCCTGGTGGCCGTGCTCGGGCTCGGCGCGCTCGCGTTGCCGGCCGCCGACATGCGGGTCGCGCTGCCGGACCACGGCACCAGCCCGCACGGTACGCCGGAGCGCGAGGCCGCGGACCTGATCACCGAGGGTTTCGGTCCCGGGTTCAACAACCGGCTGGCCCTGGTGGTCTCCAGCGACTCACCGGAACGGACCGGCACGGTCGCCCAGCAGGTCACCGCCATGTTGCAGGGCACCGAGAACCTGCTCGCGGTCAGCCCGCCCAACCTGAGCCGGGACCGGCTGACCGCCCTGCTGGCGGTGATCCCGACGACCGGCCCGACCGATCCGGCGACCGAGACGCTGGTGCAGCAGATCCGGGAGAAGGTCGGCCCGATCGATCGGCTCGCCGGCACCGACGTGGCGCTGACCGGCCAGACGGCGGTCGGGATCGACGTCTCGAAGAAGCTCGCCGACGCGATGCCGTGGTACCTGCTGCTCGTGGTGGGCCTGTCGGTACTGCTGCTGATGCTGGTGTTCCGGTCGCTGCTGGTACCGCTGAAGGCGGCGTTGGGTTTCCTGCTCACCGTCGGAGCCACGTTCGGGCTCACCGTGCTGGTCTTCCAGCAGGGTCACCTCAGTGAGCTGGTCGGGCTGGACACCCCGGGTCCGCTGGTCAGCTTCCTGCCGATCCTGCTGATCGGCATCCTGTTCGGCCTGGCCATGGACTACGAGGTGTTCCTGGTATCCCGGATGCGGGAGGACTTCGTGCACGGCGACACCCCGACCCAGGCCACCATCAACGGCATGGGACACGGTGCCCGGGTGGTCACCGCCGCCGCACTGATCATGACATCGGTCTTCGCCGGCTTCGTACTGCTCGACGACCCGGTGATCAAGTCGATGGGCTTCGCCCTCGCCGTCGGGGTCGCGATCGACGCGTTCGTGGTCCGGATGACGATCGTGCCGGCGGTGATCTCACTGCTCGGCCGGGGCGCCTGGTGGCTGCCGGGCTGGCTGGCGAAGCTGCTGCCGAACGTCGACATCGAGGGTGAACGCCTGCGTCGGCACCTGACCACCGACACCGAGCCCGAGCGACTCCCCGCCGGAGTCTGAGCACCGCCCGAGCGTGGGCTGTCACTGCCCCTGGAGGGGCAGTGACAGCCCACGCTCTCGTGCTGCCCGTTCCCGCGCTACGCGGTGAAGGACAGTGCGCGGTCGGTGTGGTACGCGGCGATATCCAGCATGAAGGTCCGGTCGGGAAAGTCACCGTCGAGCAGCCGCAGCGGGCCGGCGACCAGCGACAGGTGCTGGGCGAGTTGGTAGAACCGCATCCGCCGCTCGTCGAGGCCCTCGGTGGCCAGCGCATCGTAGTGCGCGCCGAAGCGCAGCCGCAGGAAGACGTGTTCCCACTCGACGTCGAAGAACATCAGCCCCTCGATGTCGATCAGCACCGGCTCACCGTCGGCGTTGACCAGTACGTGGTCCGGGCCGAGTTCTCCGTGCACCAGCCGGTACGTCGTCCGGGGTCGTGTCTCGTCGGCCAGGCCGTGCAGCAGCTCGGCCAGCCGTACCCGATCCCGGGCGATCCGGTCGTCCCGACCGGCGGCCTCGGCGAGGTCCGCCAGCGCCCGGTTCCGAACCGTCTCCACCGGCGAGGCTCCCCCCGCTGGCGACGACCCCGCCGACCGGGCCAGGGTGGCCAGCCTGCCGATCCGGGTGTCCTGACGGGCGTGCATCGCCGTCAGCGCCTCGGCCAGCCGGGCCATCGTGTCGGCCGTCGCCGCCGGCTCGGCCGCCAACCGCTGCTCCAGGTTCGGCCCCGGCACGTCCTGCACCAGCGCGACGTCGGCCGGACAACGGCTCCGGCTCCGGTCGAGTAGGAGGATCTCCGGCGTACGGACGCCGGCCGCCCCGAGTGCCGCGTTGGCCGCCTCGAACAGTTCACTGTCGGATGCGTCCGCCAGCACGTCGCCCGATGGAGCGTCGGCGGGGACGGCGGGCCGGTCGGGCCAGTAGTTCTCCCCCGGACTCCAGACGTACGCCACCACCGTGCAGCGGTCATCGAGGGTGAGCCGGTATACGCCCTTCTTCGTACCGCCGCGCAGCCGGGTCAGCTCTTCAATCCGGCGGTCGGCGCCGAGACCGGCCCGGACCACGGCAGCCAACTGCTCCCGGTCGGCGGATCGCCGAGCCATCGCTCCCCCTGTCCCGTCCCACCGGGCGGGCCGGTCTGCCTCGGCAGCCTCCGCCGGTCGGATCGGGACGGAACGATACCCCGGTGTGACGGCTCCGCCCATGACGGCTCCGACGGACCGCCCGGCGCCGGCCCTGTCCGCCGCCGCTGACCAGGCTCCCGGCGAACCTCCAGATGAACCTCCCGACGAACCTCCGGGCAAACTTTTCCCGGTCCCCGGCGTCTGAGGGGTGGGAGGTGTGTCGTGGGTCGGGCGTCGGAGCGGGAGTTCACCGCGTTCGTGCACGAGCGGGGCGATGTGCTGCTCCGTGTCGCCCAGGCGCTCGCCGGTGATCGCTATGCGGCCGAGGACCTGTTGCAGAACGCGCTGGCGAAGGCGTACGCCCGGTGGCCCCGGATTCGGGGCGACGCGGAGCCGTACGTACGACAGATCCTGTACCACGACCAGGTCTCGGCCTGGCGGCGGCGGGGCCGGCGGGCCGAGGTGCCGCACGCCGAGGTGCCCGAACCGGCGGCCACCGCGACCCGGCACGACCACGACACGGCGGTCCGGATGATGCTCCGAGACGCGCTGATGATGCTGCCGCCCCGGCAGCGGGCGGTACTCGTGCTGCGTTACCTGGAGGACCAGACCGTGGAGCAGACCGCCGCCGCGCTCGGCTGCCGCCCCGGCACGGTGGCCAGCCAGGCGTCCCGGGCGCTGAGCAAGCTCCGGGAACTGGTGCCGGAGTTCGCCGAGCTGACCGAACGGACGGAGGCACTGCGATGAACGAGGGCGCGGAGGCACTGCGATGAGCGAGCGTGCGGATCGGCTGCTGCGGGAGGCCGTACGCGAGTTGGCCGGCAGCCCACACCAGCCGCCGGACCTCGCGGCCACCGCCATGGTGGCGGGGCGGCGGATGCGCCGACGCCGGCAGGCGGTCGCGATGGCAGCGGCGGCCGTCGCGATCGGCGCCATCGCGGCACCGTACGTCTGGCTCCGGCCCGACCCGCGGCCACCGGCCCTGTCGGTCGGCGGGCCACCGGCGGCGACCACGCCGGCGAGTCCGCCGACGCGGATGCCGCCGACGCCAACGCCGACGGCGTCGGGGGACTGGCGCGACGGGCCGGTGGAGTTGCCCGGCGGGGCTCTGCTGCTGACTGCCGACTCGCCCCGGCAGCCAGGCCCGACCTGGGTCTACGACTCCGAGCGGCGCCGCTACGTCAGCGTCCCGGCCAGCTACACGTCGGTACGGGCGTCCACGCGGTTGCCGGTGGCCGCGGTACGCCGTACCGACCGCCCCACCGAGATCGGGCTGTACGACCTGACGACCGGCAAGCCGCAGTGGTTTCGGACCGGCAGCATGGTCATGGCCGTGGAGTGGTCGCCGGACGGGCGACGACTGCTGGCTACGCTCCGGGACGAGGAAACCGGGATCTACTCGATCGGGCTGCTCGCCGCCGACGGGGCAGCCGTGGAGTACTACCCGCTCAAGACGCGTCCGACGGGCTGCCTCGGTCTCTGCCGATTCACCTGGCTGCCGAACGGCCGGGAGGTGGCGCTGCCGCTGACCGAGCGGGTCTTCGATTCCCGGGAGGGCAACCGGCCCAGACAATCCGGTATACAGCTCTTCGCCGCCGACGACGGCATGCCGACCCGCTTCCTGCCGGTCGAGGGTGCCGTCGCCAGTTCGGCGGCGTGGTCGCCGGACGGCTCGCTGGTGGTGGTCTCCAGGTCCTCGATGTGGGAGGACCGCGGCGGACCGGCGGCACGGGCCGGCGGAAAGCCGGCGGCACAGGGTGGTGGAAAGCCGGCGGCGTCGGGTGGCGGGGAACTGGCGGCGCAGGTTGTCTCGACGAGCACCGGGAAGGTGGTGCGGCAACTGCCGAGCGCCGACGTGACGTGGGTCGGGACCGACCTCCTGCTCTATCTGGACACGTCTCGGCCCGGCACGCTCACCGCGGTACTCGTCGATCCGGCCGGTGTCGAGCGCAAGCGGGTCGAGCTACCGGCGGAACTGGCCGCGAGCGACGAGATCACGATCGCCGCGAGGTGATCGTCGGGTAACGATCCGGTACAGACGCCCCGGATCCGGGAGGTTCTCCGCCCCGATCTCGATCGCGAACGGCTACTGTCGCACGGACGTCCGGCCCGGGTGGCCGCGGTGAACCAGGCCCCGATCCGCTGCCACCCGCCGGCGTCCAAGCCATGAAGAATTTTTTCTTCCACGGGAGCATCGACAGAGGTTATTGTCGAGCCGATGTCCGGCCGGTCAGACCGGCGACACCGGCAACCCCTCGGAGGACCCCCATGCGCAGGGCCATCCTGGCAGCTCTTGTCACGGTCGCGGTCAGCACCACCGTCGGCGTCGGCACCGGCGGGCCGGCCGCCGCAGCCGACGACTACTACCTGGCCACGACCGAGCAGGTCAGCAACCGGGTGCTGGTCTGGAACCGCAACGTCGCCTGGACCGACGCCAACCTGTACTGGCAGTTCGACCCGGGAACCACCAGCGGCGCCTGGCAGAACCTCTCCGGGGTGCGGATCCGGGCCACCTCCGCCTTCGGCACCGTCGCGCTGGTGACCGCGTCCGGCGGCCGGGCGGCGATCATCGACGTGAAGAGCGGCCAGCCCCGGGCCACCACCGCCGACATCCTGTGGCAGGCCACCCCGGGCGGCAACCCGCACGCGATCGAACGAATCCCGGACAACGGCTCGATCATCGTCGCCAGCTCCGGCGGCACGCTCAAGCTGTACGCGCCGACCGCGATCAGCAAGCCCAGCACACTCGCCCTGGTCCAGACCATCTCGCTGCCCGGGGCGCACGGGGTGCTCTACGACCCGACGTACAAGTACGTCTGGGCGATCGGCCAGGGAAAGCTGGTGTCCTACAAGGTCAACGGGACGTACCGGAACACCCGGCTGGCGGCGACCGGGACCGCGATCAACCTGGGTACGTACACCAACTCGGACGGGGTGACGAAGCCGAACCTCGGGCATGACCTGCAACCGTCGTACACCGATCCGAACACGCTCTTCATCACGCACACCACCGGCGTCTACTCGGTCGACACCAGCAGCCGCACCCTGACCAGCATCTCCGCTACGACCCGGGTGAAGGCGTACGTCAACCAGGCTCCCGGCGGCGAGCGTGCCTGGGTACGCGCCGACAACACCGGCTCGAAGACCTGGGGCAGCCCGTCCGTGCAGTTCTTCGACTCCACCGGTACCGCGACCGAGACGAAGACCCGGTCGGGCGCGGAGTTCTACAAGGTCCGTAACTGGACGACCGCCTTCGAGTGACGGCGTGACCGCCACGGCACTCCGGAGGGCTTGCTTCTGACAGCTACCTTTCAGGTCGTGGCAGCGGGGACTCTGGTATTCCTCATCATCGGCGGGTCCGGTGTCGCGGTGCTCGCGCTGGCACTGCTCGGCACCGAACTCGTCCACATCGGAAATCCTGACGTCGACGGTCCGATCAGCCTGGAGGCGATCGCCGGGTTCGCCGGCGTACTCGGCTTCGGCGGAGCCGTCGCCAACGAACTGCTCGGTGGCCGTACTCTCGGCCAGGTCGCCGGCGCGGCCGGTCTGGGCGCGCTGGCCGCGGTCCCGGCCGCCTGGCTGGCGGCCCGGATGTCCCGGGCGGCCCGCAACATGCGGACGGACGCCACCCCGACCCGCAACGACCTCGTCGGGGCCTTCGGGGTGGTGGTCACCCCGATCCCCAGTGCCGGCTACGGCGAGGTGCGGGTCCGGGTGGGCGGCCAGCCGGTGAAACTCAACGCCAGGGCCGAGCGGCCGATAGCGCTCGGCGCGCAGATCTTCGTCGTCGAGGCGCTGACCGAGACCAGCGTCCTGGTCGAGACCTACTGACTCCGGGCCGGGTCCCCGACGACGATCGCCGCCGCCGGGACATCGGCGCCAGACCCCGGCACGCCACATCCACCACCCCCGAACCCCGGCGGTCGACCACGCACGCCAACCCCCAATCCGAAATGGACGGTACCCATGCTGATCCTCGTCGCCATCGGCGGAGCGGTGCTCCTGGTCCTCATCCTGGTCATGTTCGTGCTCTCCCGGATCAAGGTCGCCGGGCCGAACGAGGCGTTCATCGTCACCGGCCGCAAGGGCCGTACGACGCAGGGCGCCGACGGCAGCCGCTCCACCGACATGTCCGGGCAGAAGGTCGTACTCGGCGCCTCGGTCTTCGTCCTGCCGGTGGTGCAGAAGCTCCAGTCGCTCGACCTGTCCAGCCGGCGGATCGACGTCAGCATCAAGGGTGCGGTCAGCAAGCAGGGAATCCGGGCCGAGCTGCACGGGGTCGCGATCGTCAAGGTCGGCGGCACCGAGGACGCGATCCGCGCGGCCGCGCAGCGGTTCCTGCACCAGCAGGACGAGATCGAGAGCTTCACCCGCGAGGTGCTGGCCGGAGCGCTCCGCTCGATCGTCGGGCGGCTCACCATCGAGGAGATCATCCGGGACCGGGCGGCCTTCGCCAGCGCGGTCGCCGAGGAGGCCGAGCACTCGATGACCAACCAGGGTCTGGTGCTCGACACCTTCCAGCTGCAGGACATCCTGGCCGAGGGCTCCTACCTCCAGGACCTGGGCCGGCCGGAAGCCGCTCGGGTGCTCAAGGACGCGGCCATCGCCGAGGCCCGGGCCCGGCAGGTCGCCGAGCAGGAGCGGCTGCTCGCCGAGGAGGCGATCGCCGAGGCGAACCGGAACCTGGCGCTGAAGCAGGCCGGCATCCAGGCCGAGATCGACGCCGCCAAGGCCAAGTCCGCGGCCGCCGGCCCGCTGGCCCAGGCAGAGCGGGACCAGGCGATCCTCACCGAGCAGCAGAAGGTCGCCGAGCGCAACGCCGAGCTGAAGCAGCGCCAGCTCGACACCGAGGTCCGCAAGCCGGCCGACGCGGCCCGGTACAAGGTCGAGCAGGAGGCGGAGGCCGCCCGCAACGCGGCGGTGCTGGCCGCCGACGCCGAGCGGCAGGCCACCATCGCCGCCGCGCAGGCGGTAGCCGAGCAGGCCCGGCTGACCGGTGAGGGCGAGCGGGCCCGCCGGGCGGCGCTGGCCGAGGCGAACGCGATCGAGGGTGCCAAGGAGGGCGAGGCCGAGCAGCGGCGGCGTACCGCCATCGCCGACGCGGTCGAGCGGGAGGGTCAGGCGGAGGCGGCGGCGATCCTCGCCCGGGGCCAGGCCGAGGCCGAGGCGATGTCCCGCAAGGCGGAGGCATTCTCGGCGTACGGCGAGGCGGCCGTGCTCGACCTGCTGGTCAAGGTACTTCCCCAGGTGGTCGAGGCGGCCAGCGCCCCGGTCAGCGCGATCGACAAGATCACGGTGATCTCCACCGACGGCGCCTCCTCGCTGACCAAGTCGGTGGCGGCGAACGTGGCCCAGGGGCTCCAACTCGGCAGCGACCTGACCGGGGTCGACCTGGCCGGGCTGCTCGCCCGGCTCGGTGCGGCCCGTGGCGGTGCCGACCAGGTCGTCGACGGCACGCTGACCAACGGCGGCAAGGCGGTCGAGTCGAAGAGCTGACCTGACGACGTTCCACCCCGGCCCGGCTCCGGAGTTGCCGCTCCGGTGCCGGGCCGCCTGCTGTGCCGGGCCGCCTGCTGTCCCGGGCCGGGTTGCTACTGGAGGTCGAGCAGGAACGGCGCGCCGGGGCAGGTGAGGCAGACGAAGATCCGCAGCGAGCCCCAGCGTCCGACGGTCACGCCTGTCGGCCCCGAAGCGAACCGGTCCGCCGGCTCGTCGTCCGGACGGGGCCGCTCGACCGGACGCCACCGGTCCCGGGTCCCGCCGTCGTACTCGCCGGAGGCGACGACCAGGGCCAGCAGCGTCGGGCCGGCGCACTCCGGGCACGGGGTCGGGATCGGGTCGGTGAGGCTCCAGTTGGCGCACCCGCCGACCTTCCAGCCCGGTGCCACGAAGGTGTCGACGTAGTCTCCGCCGGCCTCCTCCTCCCAGTCGTCTCTGGGCTCCCTATTCCGAGCGGGCGTACAGGGTGGTGAAGACCAGGGACTTCTGGGTCAGCCGGTCGTCGGTACAGGTGTAGTTCGACGGGGCGGTCGAGGCGGTGAACGCGCGCCACGGTCCGGGCGTACCGGCGCCGACCCGGAGCCGCACCTCGGCGGCGGAGCGTACGTCCCGCAGTTCGATCCGGTCACCGGCGAGCGCGTAGCGGTAGTCGACCCTGCCCCGCAGTTCGAGCACGACCTCCTGGCCCGCGTGACTGCTGGTGAAGGCGGTGCCGCTGCCGTAGTCGGCGATCCCGGCGCCACCGGCGCTGAGCGAGAGCGTCGACCCGGCGCCGCCGGTGAAGCGCAGCCGGCCCACCTCGGGCACGTCCACCTGCTCGTCGTGCAGGGTCACCCGCCAGGTGCCGACCAGGCAGCCATCGGTGATCGGTGCGCCGCTCGGCGTACTCCGAGCCGGCGGGGTGCCGCCGGTGCCGGTGGCCGTCGGGCCGGTGCCGGCCGGATCCCCCGACCCGCCGTTCTGGATGACCAGCACGAGCACGATCGCGACGACGAGGGCCACCAGCGTCGACGCCAGCGCCACCATCGGTACCAGGAAGGAGCGGTCGCCCGGTCTACCCGAGACGGCCACGATCACCTCCCCGCCTGTCGTACGCCGGATAGGACGGTATCGGAGTGGGCGCGGCAGGCGAACCATCCGTTCCGGCATTGACAATCCACCCGGTGTAACAGAACCTGTTACACCTATCGGGAGGCGGTGCGGCAGGGTGGCGGCGAACAGTCGACTGACGATCGCGGTGCACGCGCTGACCTGGATGGCGCTCTCCGAGCGGCGCGGCCGGCAGGTGCTCACCTCCGACCAGGTCGCCGCGAGCGTGCGGACCAACCCGGTGGTCATCCGGCGGAGTCTCGGTGACCTCCGGCGGGCCGGGCTGGTCACCGTGCGGCACGGCGTCGGGGCGGGCTGGCGTCTGGCCCGACCGCCGCACGAGATCACCCTGCTCGACGTGTACGCCGCGGTCGAGCGGGAGCCGCTGTTCGCCCTGCACCACGGCGAGCCGAACCTGGAGTGCCCGGTCGGCAGGGGCATCCGGCCGGCCCTCGGACGGTTCTACGGCGACGTCGACCAGGCGCTGCGCCGGCAACTCTCGGGTACGTCGATCGCCGACGTGCTGGACGAGACCCTGAAGACGGAACCGGACGGCACTCTGGAGACGGGGCGGGAATGAACGAGGTACGCCACCCGGTCGTGGAACTCCGGCAGTACACCCTGCACCGCGGCGGGCGCGACGTGCTGGTCGACCTCTTCGACCGCGAGTTCGTCGAGTCGCAGGAGGCGGCCGGGATGGCGGTCGTCGGGCAGTTCCACGACCTGGCGGACCCGGACCGCTTCGTCTGGCTCCGGGGATTCCCCGACATGCCCCGCCGGGCCGCAGCACTGCACGAGTTCTACGGCGGCCCGGTCGACCCGGCGTTCACCGACCTCTTCCACCAGCGGATCCGGCCGCTGCTCGCCGAGACCGGCGCCGCACCCGTCGCCTGCCTGTCGACCGAGTACGCCGAGAACACCTTCCCGGACCTGCCGGTACGCATCGGGGAACACGTCGTCTGCTGGCTCACCCGGTTCACCGACGCCGGGCAGTTCGACGACCACCTCCGGCGCCTGGACGGGTCTGCCCGCTGGCGGGACGAGGTGCTGCCCGCGCTGTCCGCCGCGCTCAGCTCGCCACCGCGACAGTTGCGGCTGGCCCCGACGGCCCGCTCGGCGCTGCGCTGACCGTGCGGAAACAGCGGCGGTCACTCGGTGACGCCCTGCTCCCGGGCCCAGCGCAGCAACTCGGCCTCGGCCTCGTCCCGGTCCAGCGGGCCACGCTCCAGGCGCAGTTCCTTCAGGAACCGCCAGGCCCGACCCACGACCGGCCCCGGCCCCACGCCGAGCAACTCCATGATGGCGTTGCCGTCGAGGTCGGGGCGGACCCGGGCGAGGTCCTCCTCGGCCTGGAGGCGCGCGATCCGCTCCTCCAGCGCGTCGTAGTCGGCGGCCAGCGCGGCGGCCTTGCGGCGGTTCCGGGTGGTGCAGTCGGAGCGGGTCAGCTTGTGCAGCCGGGGCAACAGGTCACCGGCGTCGGTGACGTACCGGCGAACCGCCGAGTCGGTCCACTCGCCGCGCCCGTACCCGTAGAACCGCAGGTGCAGCCCGACCAGCGCGACGACCTGGCCGATCACGTCCTTCGGATAGCGCAGCGCCTTCATCCGCTGCTTGGTCAGCCGGGCGCCGACCACCTCGTGGTGGTGGAAGCTGACCCGGCCGTCCGGCCCGACCGCCTTGGTGGCCGGCTTGCCGACGTCGTGCATCAGCGCGGCCATCCGCAGGACGAAGTCGCAGCCCTCCTCCTCCAGCCGGACCGCGTTGCCCACCACGATCAGGGTGTGCTCGTAGACGTCCTTGTGCTGGGCGTGCTCGTCGATCTCCAGCTTCAGCCCGGACAGCTCCGGCAGGAACCGGTCGGCGAGGCCGGTGTCGACCAGCAGCCGCAGCCCGGTGATCGGATCGGCCCCGCAGAGCAGCTTGGTGAACTCGTCCCGGATCCGCTCGGCGGTGATCCGGTCGAGGTCGGCCGCCATCGCCCGCATCGCCGTTCGGACCTCCGGCGAGACGGCGAAGCGCAGTTGCGCGGCGAACCGGGCCGCCCGGAGCATCCGCAGCGGATCGTCCCCGAACGACTCGGCGGGGGTACCGGGGGTCCGGATCACCCGGTCGGCGAGGTCGGCCAGGCCGCCGTGCGGGTCGGTGAACTCGTGCCCGGGCAGGCTGACCGCCATCGCGTTGACGGTGAAGTCGCGGCGCCGCAGGTCGTCGGCGAGGTCGGTGCCGTACCGGACGACCGGGTTGCGGCTGCGCTGGTCGTACGACTCGGCCCGGAAGGTGGTGATCTCCAGCCGCAGCCCGTTCCGCTGGGCGCCGATCGTGCCGAACTCGCGCCCGGTCTCCCAGGTCGCCTCGGCCCAGCCCTTGAGCAGCCGCAGCGTCTCGTCCGGGTGGGCGTCGGTGGCGAAGTCGAGGTCCTCGCCGAGCCGGCCCAGCAGGGCGTCCCGGACCGAGCCGCCGACCAGGTGCAGCTCGTGACCGGCCCGGCCGAACCGGCGGCCCAACTCGTCGGCGACCGGCGAGACGCGGAGCAGTTCGGCGACGGCGTTGCGCTGGGCAGCACTCAGGGCCGACCGGCTGGTGGACGGCGGCGCGGCGGCGCTGTTCGGGGCGGATGTTTCGGACATGGGATCGCCAGCGTACTGAACCGTCCGGCACCGGCTGGCGCCGGGCACGCCGGCCGGACCGGTGACTCGGTCGGGCGGGCGGAAGACCGGATTGACTAAGGTTCCAACAGTGCCGGTGGGTGTCCTGCCCGCCGTACCCCTTGGGAGGCTGACATGGCTGGCGGGCTGTACCGCAGCGCGAACGCCATGCCCGACGGCGTCCCGCCGCCGCAGGACGGCGCCACGCTGATCTCCGCGCAGCCGGTCCTGGAGAGCACCGCGCCGCCGCCGGAGACCGCCGGCAGCGCCGCCGGGAACAGCGCGATCATGGCGATCGGCAGCCTGGTGAGCCGGGGTACCGGCTTCCTGCGCACCCTGATGGTGACGGCCGCGCTCGGCGCCTTCGCGGTCAACGACGCGTACGCCACCGCCCTGATCATCCCGCAGATGGTCTACGAGTTCCTGCTCGGCGGCATCCTGACCAGCGTGCTGGTGCCGGTGCTGGTACGCCGGCGCCGGGTCGACCCCGACGGCGGCCAGGCGTACGCCCAGCGTCTGCTGACCCTGGCGGTGCTCGCCCTCGGCGTGGCCGCGGTGCTGGCCATCCTGGCCGCCCCGATCCTGACCGAGATCGTCGCCGGTGGCCGGGGCGACGACTACCAGGGCCTGGTCACCGCACTCTCCCGGCTGCTGCTGCCGATCATCTTCTTCTCCGGGCTGAGCGCGCTGGTCGCCGCGGTGCTCAACACCCGCGGGCACTTCGCGGCGCCGATGTGGACACCGATCCTCAACAACCTCGTCATCATCGCCGCCTGCGCGCTCTACATCGCCATCTACGGCGCCCGGGTCCTGGAGCCGGCCGAGCTGGGTCCGGGTCGGATCCTGCTGCTCGGCGGCGGCACCCTGCTCGGCATCGTGGTCCAGGCCGGCGGCCTGCTGCCGGCACTGCGCCGGGTCGGCTTCCGCTGGCGGTGGCGGTTCGACTTCCGGGAGCTGGGCCTGCGCGAGCTGGGCCGGCTCGGCGGCTGGATGTTCTGCTACGTGGGGGTCAACTCGCTCGGCCTGGTCGTGCTCTTCAACCTGCTCAACCGGGTCAAGGGCGAGACCGCCGGCCCGGCCATCTACAACAACGTCTTCCTGCTGCTGATGATGGCGCACGGCATCATCGCGGTCTCGATCATCACCGCCCTGATGCCCCGGATGAGCGCCGCCGCCGCGGACGGCCGCTTCGAGGACATGGCGGCCGACGTGTCCCGCGCGGTCCGCACCGTCACCGCGGTACTCGCGCCGATCGCGGTCTGCTACGCCGTACTCGCCGAACCGATCGCGGTCAGCCTCTTCGACTACGGCGCGGCCCGGGGGGACGCGGGCGCGATCTCGCCGGTACTGCTGGTCGCCGCGCTGGCGCTGATCCCGTTCGCGGTCAGCCAGGTCTTCACCTTCGCGTTCTGGGCGCTGCCGGACACCCGGATGCCGGCCCTGATCAACGTCCCGGTCGTCCTGCTCCGGATCCTGGTGCAGGTGCTCGTCTTCGCCGCGTTCTCCATCTCGGTACTCGCCTCCGGGATGATGTTCGGCAACGCGGTCTCGTACGTCGCCGCGGCGGTGATCTCCGCCTGGTTGCTGCGCCCCCGGATCGGCCGGATCGGCCTGGCCGGAATGGTCAACACCTTCGGCCGGGTGCTGGTGGCGGCCCTCGGCGCGGCCCTGGTCGGCCTGCTGGTGGTGATCCTGCTGCCGGGTTCGGCGCTGGAGAACCGGTGGCTGGGCTTCCTGGAGGTGGCGATCGGTGGAGCGGCGATCGGGGCCACCTACCTCGGTCTGGCGCTGCTACTGCGGATCCAGGAGATAACCACGGTGGTCGGCATGGTCCGGCGCCGGCTTGGTCGGTGAACCGCCGATCGGTCGGGGTACGGGCTGGGGACGTACCTGTGGAAAACCCGACGAGGCATGCTCGGGATCGCTATGCACAGGCTGTGGACAACTCTGCCGGGATCGGCTGCCGGTGCCACTGCGCGGGTTGGCGACCACCCGGATGCTGTCGGCGCAGGGCATCCGGCATACTTCCGGCGCACGGGGGAAGGTGCCGGGTGTACGCCGACGCCCCGGACGACGAAGGTGCCGGGTGGAGGCGGCGGGCCGGCACACCGACCCGGTAGCAAATTGGTGAAATCAACCTATAACTTGCCAAAGCACGGCCGAAAAGCTGGCTGACAGCGGGCGATCCAACAAGCTTCCCGACACATCGGCCCAGCAGGTCGGCGCACGGCCGCAAGATGACGTGTCGGGGATCAGTCAGACCCGGGTAAGGTCGCTCTCGACGGGTGCGGCGAGCGCCTAGGCTAGGAGTGCCGGTGGCCGTCCGATTTCCTTCGAAGGCGGAGCGGGAAGCCAGATGCCTAGCAGCACGGGTCCATCGATCGACACGATCACCGAGGGAGGACGGGTGACCCAGGTCGGCGAAGGTCAGGAGGCGGACGAAGCGGCTCCGTCCGTGATGACCTTCGGTGCCCCCGCCGTCGGTGAGATCCTGGCCGAGCGGTACGAACTTGCCGAACACATCAACGACGACAGCGCGGGCCGGCAGGTCTGGCGCGGTGTCGACGTCGTGCTGCGCCGACCGGTCGCCGTGGTGCTGCGCTACCCCGGCGGCGACTCGGCGAAGGAGATGCTCCAGGCGGCGGTGGCGGCCAGCCGGGTGATCCACCCCAACCTGGTCGGTGTCTACGACGCGATCGACGAGGAGGACCGGGCGTACGTCGTCCGCGAGTGGGTGGACGGACACTCCCTGCGCGAACTCGTCGCCGACGGGGTACTCGACCCGGCCCGGGCCACCAGCATCGCGCATGCCGTCTCCGGGGCCATCGCCGCCATCCACGCCACCGGCATGGTGCACGGCAACCTGCACCCCGGCACCGTGATGGTCGGCGACGACGGCCGGGTGGTGCTCGCCGACGCGCGTACCGACGGCGCGGACACCCCGGAAACCGACGTACGGGCGGTCGGCGGCGTCCTCTACTACGCGTTGACCGGCCACTGGCCGCACGCCGAGGCGTCCCTCACCGCCGGTTCGACCCGGCGGTCCCGCTCGCCGCTGCCGGACGCCGTCCGCGACGCGAGCGGCACCATCGCGGCCCCCCGGCAGGTCCGGGCCGGTGTACCCGCCTACCTCGACGACCTCACGATGGACCTGCTCGACCCGCAGCTCGCGGTGCCGTCCTCGGACGTCCTCGCCGCCGAGTTGGGCCGGCTCGACGCCGCCGCCGAGGAGCACTACCTCGACAGCGGACCGCTCCGCTTCACCTCCGGCGACGACGGTGGCCCCGACCTGCCGACTCCCAGCAACCGCCGGATGCTGATCGGGATCGCGGCCCTGCTGGTGGTCGCGCTGGTCGGGCTCTCGCTCGGCATCAACGCACTGGTCGGCGGCTCGGACCCGAGCGGCGGCCAGGCCGCGCCGACCCCGAGCGCCGGGGCCAGCACCGAGCCGGCGGTCGCCGGTGACCCGGAGCCACCGGCCGCTCCTCCACGCAAGCTCGACATCAGGGCCGACCAGGTCCGGGTGATCGACCCGGACGGCGACCGGACCGAGCTGAAGGGCGTGGAGAAGGTCGTCGACGGCGACGCCAACGAGGGCTGGAAGACCGACACCTACCGGAACAAGTCGAACTTCGGTAACACGAAGGCCGGGATGGGCATCCTGATCAATCTGGGCGAGCCCCGCGAGGTCACCAGCGTGCAGGTGGACTTCTCCGAGAGCGGTGTCTCCGCCGAGCTGCGCTCGGGCAGCAGGGACTTCCCGGCGACCTCCAGCGGCGACCGGGACCTGGTCGAGGCGTTCAGCAACCGGATCGGCCACGCGTACGAGAAGACCGACAGCACCAGAGTCTTGTTCAGCCAGTTCGTACCCGGGCAGAAGTACCAGTACCTGATGCTGTGGATCACCGACCTGCCGGAGACCGAGCCGGGTGCCACCCGGTGGAAGGTCGGTGTCCAGGAGATCACGGTCCAGAGTCGGTGACCTGCCGTTCATCCCAGCGCGTGCGTGATTCGGTTATCGTGCGGCCATGACCGGCGGGTTGGGCCCCGACGCTGCCGGCCGCGCCGGGTCACCCGCCGCCCGTCCATGGGCGCCGACCGACCCCGCCCGGCCGACGGGTCCGACCGTGGGTGACGCCGGGGCGACCGGGCCGCAGTTCGAGGGCCGGAGCCGCCGTACGCCCCGGCCGGTCGGCTCAGCCCAGCCCGACCCGACCGGCCACTCCGACGACGCGGCACTGCTCCGGGCGCACGTCGACGGTGACCCGGACGCCTTCGCGACCCTCTTCCACCGGCACCGGGACCGGCTCTGGGCGGTGGCGCTGCGTACGGTGAACGACCGGGAGGAGGCGGCGGACGCCCTCCAGGACGCCCTGCTGTCGGCGCACCGCTCCGCGGCCCGGTTCCGGGGCGAGGCCGCCGTCACCACCTGGCTGCACCGCATCGTGGTGAACGCGTGCCTCGACCGCATCCGCCGTCGGCAGGCCCACCCGACCGTGCCGCTGCCGGACAGCACCCGCCCGTCCGACTCCGCGCGCTGGCAGGGCGGCGTCGAGCCTGCCGCCCCGGTCACCGACCACGACACCACGCTCGTGGTGCGGCAGGCGCTCGCGGAACTTCCGGTCGAGCAACGGGCCGCGCTGGTGCTGGTGGACCTGCAGGGCTATCCGGTCGCCGAGGTGGCCGAGATCCTCGGTGTCGCCGAGGGCACCGTGAAGAGCCGGTGCGCCCGGGGCCGAGCCCGGCTCGCCGTCCTGCTCGGGCACCTCCGGCCGGCGGGAAGCGGCCGTGATCCCGCGCCGAGCCCCAGGGTGCCCTCCGTCACCGGTGGGAACCTCGGCTCCGGCGGCGGCGTCCGATCGGAATCGATCCGGCGCGGAGCGAGCAAGCAGGTGACATCGGACCGGCGCGCCGGCCGGGTCGACCAGGACCAGGAGGAATCGTGACCGGGGGCCAGTTCGGGGAGGTCGATCTCGACCTGCTGGCCGACTATGTCGGTGGCGCGCTGGACGGTACCCCGGAGCAGGTCGAGGTCGCCCGGCTGATCGAGCAGGACCCGGCCTGGGCCGAGGCTCACACCAACCTCACCGCCGGGCTCGACGCGGTACGCCTCGACCTGGCGGGCTGGGCCGCCGACCCGACCCCGATGCCGGCCGCGGTGCTCGACCGGCTCACCTCGGCGCTGGCCGGCGCGACCGTGCCCCGCACCGACGACCCGACCGCCGGGAGCAGTCCGGTCACCGACCGCACGGACCAACCGCTCGCCGGCACCGAGCCGGGTGCCGTCACCCGGTCCGGTGCCGGCCCGGACGCCGGGCTCGGATCGACGGGCGGCGCCGGCACGGGCGGGCCGACGCGTCCGGCCGGGCGGCCCCGTCGACAGCTGTCGACCCGGCCGGCCCGGTCGGGTGGTGGCCCCGGTCGACCGGGTCGGCGGCGGCGCTGGGCGCGACGGCTGGCCGGTCCGGTCCTGCTCGCTACCGTGGTCGTCGGATTCGCCGGGTTCGCCGTCCGGGGTCTCGTCGACGGCGGCGTCGGCGCCCGTGACGACTCCGCGAGTACGGCGTTGAACTCCGGCGAGGACGCCGCCGCACCGCAGATCCTCGGCTCCGGCCCGCCCCGGACGGTGGTCGAGCCCTCCGCCGAGCGGGTCCTCTTCACCGGCACCGACTACACCCCCGACTCGCTCCCGGACACCGTCTCCGAGCTGACCGAGCAGGCCGCCTCGACCGGGGCGCCCACCCGGTCCACGCCGCCGGCCCGCAGTCCCGATCCGGCCCGGCAGGACGCCGACCGGAGCCCGGCGACCGCCGCTTCGTCGTGTTGCCAGCCGATGGGCACCCCCGGCGGCCCGCTGCAGCGGTTGGCCGACCGGTCGGTCCTCGCCGCCTGCCTCGACGCGATCGCGGTGGCCCACGCCCAGGGCCCGGTCGCGGTCGACCTGGTGGACTACGCCACCTTCCAGGGCCGGGCCGCGCTCGTCGTCGTCTTCACCGACGGGTCCGGGACGCGCTGGGCCTGGGTGACCGGTCCGGCCTGCGGTTCACCCGGCGCCGGTGCCGACCTCACCTACCAGAGCCGGGTAGGGTGAATCAACACCTCATCGGCTGTTTCGTCGACGCAGTGACATGACCCACCGGATGACCGGCTCGGGAATCCCCGGTTCGTACGATGACGTTCTGGCTTGCAGGTGCCGGTGCCGTACGTGGCCGGCGCTCGGACCGCCGTCGGCGCCTGGCGCTGGTGGCGCAGAGAGACACATCGGGAGACGGCAGTGGACGAGGTCCGCAACCTGATCATCATCGGCTCTGGGCCGGCCGGTTACACCGCGGCGATCTATGCCGCGCGCGCCAACCTGAAACCGCTGGTCATCGAGGGTGTGCAGTCCGGTGGTGCCCTGATGACCACGACCGAGGTGGAAAACTTCCCCGGCTTCGCGGACGGCATCATGGGCCCGGAGCTGATGGACGCGATGCGCAAGCAGGCAGAGCGGTTCGGGGCCGAGTTCGTCACCGACGACGTGACCCGGGTCGAGCTGGTCGACACCGGTGTACCGGCCTCCGGGGCGGCGAGCACGGCGTACGTGGGTGAGACGGCGTACCGGGCGAAGGCGGTCATCCTGAGCACCGGTTCGGCCTGGCGGCCGCTGGGTGTGCCGGGCGAGCAGGAGTACCTCGGCCACGGCGTGTCGTCCTGTGCCACCTGTGACGGCTTCTTCTTCCGGGGCCAGGAGATCGTGGTGGTCGGCGGTGGTGACTCGGCGATGGAGGAGGCGACCTTCCTCACCAAGTTCGCCAGCAAGGTGACGATCGTGCACCGCCGCGACGAGTTCCGGGCCAGCAAGATCATGGCGGACCGGGCGCTGGCCAACGACAAGATCCACGTCGAGTGGAACAGCGTGGTCGAGGAGGTGCTCGGCTCCGACGGCAAGGTCTCCGGGGTGCGCCTGCGCAACGCGCACACCGGCGAGGCCAAGACGCTCGACGTCAACGGAGTCTTCGTGGCGATCGGCCACGACCCGCGCAGCGAGCTCTTCCGGGGCCAGATCGAGCTGGACGACAACGGCTACGTCAAGGTCGACTCACCGAGTACCCGGACCAACATCCCCGGGGTGTTCGCCGCCGGTGACCTGGTCGACCACACCTACCGCCAGGCGATCACCGCGGCCGGTACCGGTTGCGCCGCCGCGCTCGACGCCGAGCGGTTCCTCGCAACGCTCGCGGAAGACTGAATCCCAAAGCACGAAGCAACCCCCGAGGAGGACTAGTGGGAGCAACAAGCGCCGTCACGGATGCCAACTTCGCCAGTGACGTGCTGCAGTCCGATACGCCGGTACTTGTGGACTTCTGGGCCGAGTGGTGCGGGCCGTGCCGCAAGGTCGACACCCTGCTGGAAGAGATCGCCGGCGAACTGGGGGACAAGGTCCGGATCGTCAAGCTCAACATCGACGACAACCCGGAGACCGCCCGTGCCTACCGGGTGCTGTCGGTGCCGACCCTGACGATGTTCAAGGGCGGCGAACCCGTTCAGTCCATCGCAGGCGCCCGCCCGAAGAGCGACCTGATCAAGCTCATCGAGACTGCTCTGTAACGCAGGTCATCGCCACGCCGATGCGCCCGCCCCCGGATCCCCCGGAGGAGGGCGCATCGGCGTCTTCGGCCGCCGCGCCGACCCCGGCGACAAGCTCGGCATGCTCGACGAGATCCACCCGCCCCGGTTGAACCGAGACCCGAGACCCGGGCGCCGGTCGCCGGCCACCGGTCGCTAGCCGGTCGCCGCGTGTCACGGATCAGGCGGCAATCGGCTCCGGCATGCGTCCGGGCCCGGCGGAACGGGTATATCCGCAGCTCGACGGCGAGTTTGCCGGATGCCGTACGGTCAAGGACGGGCGTGCTCCGGAGCGCCACGGTACGCTCCGGAAGCGTTCCTCCGCGCGTCGGCGGGCCGGCGCGACCGGGCCGGACCCGTCGAGGCGGTTCCGCCTGGGCCGCCCGGAGGAGCGACGAGCCGTCCGCCGCCGGACCGGCCGCAGGGGCCGATCCGGCACACCGCCCGGCAGCCGGGCAGTCAGCCGCAGGTACGCAGAGGAGGTTGTCCGTGCGTCCGATCCGACGCGGTGACCGGGGACGTGCGGTCACCGAGATCCGAGCCGTTCTCGTCGGGCTGAGCCTGCTGCCCGCCGGTGGGCCACCCGGCGCCGACGAGTTCGAGGCGGAGACCGAACGCGCGGTACGCGCCTTTCAGCAGGACCGTGGGCTCAGCGTCGACGGCCAGGTCGGCCCGGAGACCTGGCGGGCGCTGGACGCGGCCCGGTGGCGCCTCGGCGCCCGTACCCTCTACCAGGCGATTCCCGACCCGCTGATCGGCGAGGACGTTCGGACGCTGCAGGAGCGCCTGCTCGAGATGGGCTACGACGTCGGCCGCGCCGACGGCGTGTACGGCGCCCGGACGGCCCGCGCGGTCGCCCAGTTCCAGCGTGAGGTCGGGCTGCCCCCCGACGGTGCCTGTGGCCCGCAGACGATGAACGCGCTGCGCCGGCTCGGCCGCAAGGTGGTCGGCGGCCGGCCGACCCTGCTCCGGGAGGCCGACGCGTTCCGCCAGTCCGGTCCGAACCTGGTCGGCAAGGTCATCGTGATCGACCCCGGTCACGACCCCTTCGATCCCGGATTCGTGGTCCAGGACGGCGCGTTGCGGTGGACCGAGGCGGACCTCGCCTACGACCTCGCCGCCCGGCTGGAGGGCCGGCTCGCCGCCGCCGGCATGCGGGTGCACCTCACCCGGGGCCCGGCGCCGGCCGCGCCGCTGGCCGATCTCACCCGCGCCGACCTGGCCAACGAACTCGGCGGCGACCTGCTCATCTCGCTGCACATCGACGGGCACGTCAACCCGGAGGCGGACGGGGTCGCCACCTACCACTACGGCACCGCCAACGGCGTGACCTCAAGCGTCGGTGAGCGGCTGGCCGGGCTCGTCCAGCGGGAGATCGTGGCCCGGACCGGGCTGCGCGACTGCCACACCCACGCGAAGACGTGGGAGCTGCTCAGGCTGACCCGGATGCCGGCGGTACGCGTCGACGTCGGCTACCTCACCTCGCCGGCCGACCGGGCGCGGCTGGTCGATCCCCGCTTCCGGGACCGGGTCGTGGACGCCATCGTCGCGGCGGTGCAGCGGATGTACTTCCCGGTCGAGGAGGACGTGCCGACCGGTTCGATCGACGTCAGCGAGCTGCGGGCGATGGTCGCCGCCGGGTCCGCCGCCCCCGACTGACGCCGCAGGCCCCGGTCGGTGCGTCCGTGAACCGGGTTCGCCTTCATCGTGGTTGGTGCGGGCTGTGAACCGGAGGCCCGTCAGCCGGCGGCCGAGCGGGTGGCGGGGCGTACCGGCCGGAGCAGCCCTTCGGGGCTCATCGAGCCCAGCAGCTTCTCCAACGCGTACTCGACGTCGGACTTCCAGGACAGCGCGGTACGCAGCTCCAGCCGGAGGCGGGGAAAGCGCGGATGCGGGCGTACCGTCTTGAAGCCGACGGAGAGGAAGTAGTCGGCAGGGGCGACACAGCCGCCAGCGCCCTCGCCGGCGTCGCCGAACTTGGCGTCGCCGAACGCCTCGATCGCCTTGATGCCCCGCTTGGTCAGGTCCCGTGCGACCCCCTGCACGAGCATCCGGCCCAGCCCGCCACCGGCGAAGGCGGTGATGATGTGTGCCGTGGTCAGCAGTGCGGCGTCGGCCGAGACCGGAGAGGTGGGGAAGGCCATCGACCGGGGAACGTAGGCCGGCGGGGCGTACATCACGAATCCGGCGGGCATACCGTCGACGTATGCCAGCTTTCCGCAGGAGCCCCATTCGAGCAGCGTCTGCGAGACCCAGGCCTCCTTCTCCAGGCCGGGATCGCCTGCCTCGCGGGCCCGCTCGGCCGCCACCGGATCCAGCTCCCAGTAGACGCACCGGCGACACGGCGTGGGCAGGTCTTCGAGAGTGTCGAGGGTCAGACTGACCAGACGTCGCGACATCGGCGCATCCCCACAAATCATCCTGGAGGCCCAAAGACGCAAAATATCGCCATCTCCGGCCCCTACCCCCAACGAGCGATCGTACGCCGGAACCGCCCGGCTCGGGAGGGTACAGGTCGACTACCCACCGTTCCACCCGGTCAGCCGGTGAACCCGGCAGGTCAACCGGTCCGACATGTGGACGGGCCACTGGGCCGAGGGGCTTGATGGGGTGATCCGGATTACCATCGAACGACGAGCGCCAGCCGGCGGTGTTGCCGGCCAGCCCTCCGCCCCCGCCCGCAGGGCGGAGTCCGGCGGACCAGACGGCGAGCGGGCGCGGCGTTCGAGGTGCCGAGGGCACCGGGGCAGGACCTGACGACCAGGTTCGCCGAATGCGGTTGACCTGGTTCGCTGAATGCGGTTCGGTGGCCGTCCCGGCGGGAACGGCCGTCATGGGCAGGCACAGCGAGTGGGCAGGCACGACGAGCGCAGCGAGGAGGCACCGGCATGACCGGTACGACGCTGGACGACTACACGGACCGCTATGCCCGACGGGTACGCGGGATGACGGCATCGGAGATCCGAGCCCTGTTCGCCGTCGCCAGCCGTCCGGAGGTCGTCTCGTTGGCCGGCGGCGCTCCGTACATCGCCGCGTTGCCGCTGGACGCGGTCGGCGAGATGCTCAACAAGCTCGCCGCCGACCAGGGGGCGAGCACCCTGCAGTACGGCATCGGCCAGGGCGCGCCGGAACTGCGGGAGCGGATCTGCGAGGTGATGGCGCTCTCCGGCATCGACGCCGGCTGCGGCGCCTCCCCGGAGGACGTGGTGGTGACGGTCGGCGGGCAGCAGGCGCTGGACCTGATCGCCCGGCTCTTCCTCGATCCCGGCGACGTCGTACTCGCCGAGGGGCCCACCTACGTCGGCGCGCTCGGCGTCTTCCAGAGCGCCCAGGCCCAGGTGGTGCACGTACCGATGGACGCCGACGGCCTGATCCCGGAGGCGCTGGAGCTGGCTATCGCCGACGTCGCCCGCTCGGGCCGGCGCGCGAAGTTCCTCTACACGATCCCGACGTTCCAGAACCCGACCGGGGTGACGCTCACCGAGGAACGCCGGGAGCGGGTGCTCGACATCTGCGAACGGGCCGGCCTGCTGGTGGTCGAGGACGACCCGTACGGCCAGCTCGGCTTCGACCGCGAGGCGCCGGCACCGCTGCGGGCGCGCCGTCGGGACGGCGTCTTCTATCTGAGCACCTTCTCCAAGACCTTCGCGCCCGGGCTGCGGGTGGGCTGGATTCTCGCTCCACACGCCGTGCGCGACAAGCTGGTCATCGCCAGCGAGGCGCAGATCCTCTGCCCCAGCGCGTTCGCCCAGGCGGCCGTTACCACCTATCTGTCGACGATGCCGTGGCGGGAGCAGCTCAAGACCTACCGTGAGGTCTACCGGGAACGCCGGGACGCTCTGCTCGACGCGCTGGCCGACTACATGCCGGCCGGCACGAGCTGGACCGAGCCGGGTGGCGGGCTGTTCGTCTGGGCGACGCTGCCGGACGGCCTGGACGCCAAGGCGATGATGCCGCGGGCCATCGCCGCCCGGGTCGCCTACGTCCCCGGCACCGGCTTCTACGCCGACGGTACGGGGGCGGGCCACATGCGGCTCAACTTCTCCTTCCCGCCCCCGGAGCGGATCCGCGAGGGTGTGCGCCGGCTGGCGACCGTGATGGAGCAGGAGACCGCGATGCGCGAGGTCTTCGGCGCCGTCGGCGCCCCGTCCCGGCGCCGTCGTGGGCAGGCCGGCGCGGATGTGCCGGGTCCCGACTTGGCATGATCTCCGGCATGAGTACGCACTCTGCCGACGATCCACTCCAGGCCGCCGAATGGCCGGACCCCGTACCTCACGATCCTGCGCCGGAACTACGCGTCCTGGTACTCGCTGGCGGACTCTCGTACGAACGGGACGTGTCGCTGAAGTCCGGTCGGCGGGTGCTCGACGCGCTCCGCTCGGCCGGTGTGGAGGCGGAGCTCCGGGATGCCGACGTCTCGCTGCTGCCGTTGCTCCGGGACGATCCCCCGGACGCGGTGGTGATCGCCCTGCACGGGTCGACCGGGGAGGACGGCTCGCTGCGCGGCGTACTCGACATCTGCGACGTGCCGTACGTCGGCTGTGACGCCCGGTCGTCCCGGCTGGCCTGGGACAAGCCGTCGGCGAAGGCGGTGCTCCGCGAGGGCGGCATCCCCACCCCGGACTGGGTGGCGCTGCCGCACGACCGGTTCTCCGAACTCGGCGCGGTGGCGGTGCTGGACCGGATCGTCGACCGGCTCGGGCTACCACTGATGATAAAGCCTGCCCAGGGCGGCTCGGGGCTCGGCGCCGCCGTGGTCCGGGATCCGGCCGCGCTGCCTGCGGCGATGGTCGGCTGTTTCGCGTACGACTCGACGGCGCTCGTCGAGCGCTACGTGCCCGGAATGGATGTGGCGGTCTCGGTGGTCGACCTGGGCGACGGCCCGCGTGCGCTGCCCGCCGTCGAGATCGTCCCCCGGAACGGGGTCTACGACTACGCCGCCCGCTACACGGCCGGGCTCACCACGTGGCACGCACCGGCCCGGCTGTCGGCAACCGCGGCGGCCCGGGTCGCGGAGACCGCTCTCGCGGCCCACTCCGCCCTCGGACTACGCGACCTGTCCCGGGTGGACCTGATCGTCGACGAGGACGACCGACCGCACGTACTGGAGGTCAACGTCTCGCCGGGCATGACCGAGACCTCGTTGCTTCCGCTCGCCGTCGGCGCCGCCGGACTCGACTTCGGTGGGCTGCTCCGCACACTGGTCGTCCGCGCCTCTCAGCGCCGTACCCTCGGCCGTCCCTGAGCTGAGCCGCTCGCCCGGCCGGCCTTCTCGGCGGCCTTCACCATCGCCGCGGGTCGCCGGCCGCGCCCGCTGGGGTACGGGGCGGGCGCGTGTGCGCGGCGACGATTCGGCGGCCTGGTTTGGCCAACTGATGGCGTGTCTCAGGTCGATGGCCGGATGGCAGGGCCCGGCAAGGGTCCGCCGCCACCCGTTAGGCGTTCGGAGACGAGCCCCGGTACGCCCGGCTGGCCGGACCCGCCCTGGGGTTCGCGGCGGGTGGCCGGACCGGGATCCCCGGTCGAGGCCGTGGCCTCGGTTCCTCCCGGCTCTGCCTCCGGCTCCGGCCCTGCCTCCGGGGCCGGCCCTGCCTCCGGGGCCGGCTCTGCCTCCGGGGCCGGGTCGGGCTTCGGGTCCGGCATTGTCGGGGTAGTCGGGGCCGGGGTAGCCGAGCTGGACTCGGCTGCTGCTGCTGGTTCTTCCGCGGCTGCTCCGCTGGCCGGGGTGGTGGCTCGCTGCACGGCCCCCTGCTGAGCCAGGCTCGACGGCGCCTGCCACTGGATGCGGGGCGGCTCGGCCAGCGGACGTCCACCGAACTCGGCGAGCCAGGCGGCCACCAGCGCCAGGTTCTCCCGCCACTGTGCCTCGGGGATCGGGGGCAGGATGTGGTCCCACAGGGACAGGAAGGTGCCGCGCAACTGGAGCCGCCCGTACGGCCGCGCCAGGAACCAGAGGTGCAGGTGTGCGGCACCGTCTCCCCAGCGATTCACGTGAACCCGGGCGACCCCGTCCAGGGACCGCACGGCCCGCTCAAGCCGTACCGTCATCACCCCGAGTTCGGCAGCGAGCAGGTTGGGCAGGTCGCCGAGGTCCAGATGCGAGCGTGATTCGAGGATCAGCACCATCGGCAGGCCGGTCGGCCGGTCCATGGCGCGTACTCGCCAGCGTTCACTGACCCAGATATAGGCCTCGTCGGGAGCATTGCAGGAATGGCATTCGCCGGAACCCTCGCCCTTGCGCGGCGGCTCGACCGCTACGGGCTCGTCGAGGTGCTTGACCCGGAACTCGCCTTCGAAGGGGAACGAAGGCCACCTGGTGAAGTCTGGTACAGCGGGAGGGGTGTGGGGCACGACGCTGACCCTAACCGAGTTCGGGACCGGTGTCCCTACCCTGTTTTGGCTGCCGATCACCGGCCGGTCGGCGCCGGATTCGAGCGCCGTCAGCCGCTCTTCGTCCGGCGGGCGGCGGGATCGGACCGCTCGACTACGTCAACATCGGAACGGTTCCCGAGGTGTGGCTCCGGCGCCTGGATCCGCCGCCTGGATCCGGGATCGTCCGGCGGTCGAGGTGGACGCACGGACACGGCGCGGAGAGAGCCGTACGTCTCCCGAGACGCGCCGATTCCTGAGGCATCCGCCACCCGGCTGGGGGCAATCTCAGCGAATTTCACCGCCGTCATCCACAGGCCAATACCGCGTTCCACGCGCTGTTTCACGTGAAACGAGGGGTGCCTGTGGACAACGCCTGTGGATTACCAGGCGCCGTCTCGGGCGCAGTACCCACCATGGATTGGATCGATGTCCCACGCCGAGAACGGAGTAGGCGATGCCGGTCTGCGTGGGCACAGATCCGCCAGCCTTTCGGTCCCCCGGGTAGCGCCCTTTCTTGTCGGCGTGCCCCTGTCAGGCAGCGGCGGGTGCGACTCGCAGACCTGTCTGGCCCGACGGCCCGACAGCCCGACGACAGCGCCCTCGGCCGTGCGGTGCGGTTGCCGTTCCGGCGGCCAAGGCGACCGTGCCGGGTGCCCTGGTTTCACGTGAAACCAGCGACCGCCCGCCTCGGCTCCCGCCCCGGCAGGGCGCACCCCGGCAGATCAATGGGAATGGCCGCGACCCCCGACTATCGAGGGCGCGGCCATCACCACGCTGTCGGACCGGGTCGGCCCACCTCCCAGCGGCCGTGAGGTGGGGACCCGGCGGTCAGACCGACTCGTCGGGCTCGGCGTCCGAGCCCGACATCCCAATGAGGCCGACGATCCGCTCAAGGTCGTCGACGGTGGCGAACTCGATGGTGATCTTCCCCTTGTTCCGCCCGATGTCCACCTTGACCCGGGTGTCGAATCGATCCGAGAGCCGGTCCGCGAGATCCGTCAGCCCTGGGGCGTGGACCTTCGCGCGCCGCTTGGCCGGGCTGGGGCGGCTGGGCGATATCTCGGCCAGCTTCACGACCTCCTCCGTGGCCCGCACCGACAGCCCTTCGGCCACGATCCGCCGGGCGAGTTCCTCCTGCGCCGTCGGATCCTCCAAGCCGAGCAGCGCTCGGGCATGCCCGGCGGAGAGTACACCGGCGGCCACCCGCTTCTGCACCTCCGCCGGGAGGTTCAGCAGCCGGATGGTGTTCGAGATCTGCGGGCGACTGCGGCCGATCCGCCGAGCCAACTCCTCGTGCGTGGCGCCGAACTCCTCCAGCAGTTGCTGGTAGGCCGCCGCCTCTTCCAGGGGGTTGAGGTTGGCCCGGTGAATGTTCTCCAGCAGAGCGTCCCGGAGCATCGCATCGTCCCGGGTGTCCCGGACGATCGCCGGGATCGACTCCCGGCCGACCGCCTGGGCCGCGCGCCAGCGCCGTTCACCCATCACGAGCTCGAACCGCTCACCGGCAAGCTGGCGTACCACGATCGGTTGGAGGAACCCGACCTCCTGGATCGAGAGCTTGAGCTCCTCCAGGGCCTCCTCGTCGAAGACCTGCCGCGGCTGCTTCGGGTTGGGCACGATCGCGTCGAGCGGAATCTCGGCGAACCGGGCCCCGGGAACGGGCGCCAGATCCGGGACGGCCGGCTGGACCGGAGCGGCCGGTACGGACGCGGACCAGGTGGATTCACCCGGCAGCGATCGCGTTCCCTCCGGTCGGTCGACTGGAGGCTCCGCCGTCACCACCCCGGCCGCTGGTTCCGGTGCGGTGGGAATCAGCGCGCCCAGTCCTCGACCCAGCCCGCCCCGCGGACGGTTCTTCATGCCACGCCTCCCGACGCATCCACCGAGCTATGCATTGCGGCCAACAGACTCTTTGACCCCGCGCATCGCGATCTCCTGGGCCGCCTCGAAGTAGCTCGTGGCGCCCCGCGAACCGGGATCGTAGGTCATCACCGACTGGCCGTAGCTCGGAGCCTCCGACACCCGCACGTTGCGCGGGATCACCGCCTGCAGCACCTTGTCACCAAAATGGTTCCGGACGTCCTGCTCGACCGCGTCCGCGAGCCGGGTCCGCCGGTCGTACATGGTGAGCAGGATCGTCGAGACCTCCAGGGTGGGGTTCAGGTGCTGCCGTACCAGGTTGATGTTGTTGATCAGCTGGTTGAGGCCTTCCAGTGCGTAGTACTCGCACTGGATCGGGATCAGCACCTCCTGGGCGGCGACCAGGGCGTTGACCGTGAGCAGGCCGAGCGAGGGCGGACAGTCGATGAAGACGTAGTCGAACTCGGCCGGGTGGGCGGCGATGGCGCGGGCGAGGCGGGACTCCCGGGCTACCACCGAGACCAGCTCGATCTCGGCACCGGCCAGGTCGATGGTGGCCGGTACGCACCAGAGGTCGGGGATACCCTCGACCCCCTGGGCCACCTCGGCCAGCGGCACGTTGTCGATCAGGCAGTCGTAGACGTCCGGTACGCCGGCATGGTGCGGCACGTTCAGGCCGGTCGAGGCGTTCCCCTGCGGGTCGAGATCCACGACGAGGACACGGTTGCCGTGCAGCGCCAGGGCCACCGCCAGGTTGACCGTGGTGGTGGTCTTGCCGACGCCTCCCTTCTGGTTCGCCACACACATGATCCGTGGCCGGTCCGGACGCGGCATCGTCACCTCACCGCTCGGGTTCAGGATTTGCACAGCGCGCATTGCCTCCATTGCCAACGGGGGATCGTCCTGTTCGCGAGACGAGGTTTCACGTGAAACGTACGCGTCGGACTCGGCGTCCTCAGGGAAGGTCTCCGGTACGGCCGGCGGCGTGTCGGCCGGCGACTCGGACCGGGCTGTCCGGCGGGCGTCCGGCCTCACCCCGTGCACCCCCGGCGCTGCCGACGGCTCGACCGGGACCACCGGAGCCTGAGCCTCGACGGGCGGGGGCATCTGCGCCTGCGCGGCGGGCTGCGGTGCCACCGGCCGTTGCGTTTCCTCCGGCCGTTGCGTTACCTCGGGTGGCGCCGAGAAGGTCGGTGCCGTCGCCCGCCCCGCCGGCCGTCGCCGATCCGGTCCCTTCCCGAACTGCTCCGGCTCCGGTCCGGGTGCCGGTTGCCGGGGCAGATCGGGTGCCGCCCGCTGGTCGACCGCATCCGCTGTGAACGGTGAGCCCACCGAGGGATACCCCGGCCCGGCGGGCTCGGGTATGCCGGGCGGCGGCGTGACCCGGGCGGTGCCACGAGTCGGACCTGGCGGCGGTATGGCCTCGTACCCGGTCGGCTGGCCGTCGGAGCCGTCACTCCGGACCGGCGGCCGGGTTCGACCGCTGGCAGACCAACCTTCGTAGTCGGTTTCACGTGAAACATCGGCGCCGCCGGAGTGGTACCCCCCGGAGTCCGTCATCTCTGGATCGTCATACCTACCGTTGTCATGCACCGTGTCATCCCTGCCAGCTTCGGATGGTGTCGGCCCGGTCAGCGCCCATGCCCGCGCCTCGGGCGTTAGCGTGCGGCCCGGCGAAGAAGCAGCGAAGGGCCTGAGGCGCCACCCGCCGCCCGGTCTACACTATCGACGCGCGGTCAGCCTACGGCCGTCGGGCGACCGGGGCCACGGCTGTCCGTAGGATGAAAACCGGCCGTGGCGCAGATCTTGCCCTCAGGGATCGGGTCTGATCAGCGGATTCGACGCCTCGGCCCGACTGCCGACAATTGTGACTTTGATTGCTCCGGCCGATCGACCGTTTCCCGGCGGGTGTCGTCCGGGCGAACTCGATGTGGCAGAGAACCCCGGAAATCTGGCTCGTCGAAGTTGAGCGGGGTTGAGGTGTCCGCGGTGGCGTCGGGTGGTCGCGGTGCGGGTGCGTAGTTTCAGGATTGCCGTAGGGAGGCTCAGCTGGGCGTGGCCGTGCCGCGGTCGGGCCCGAGCAGCGCCTCCTTCAGCGGCTCCCGCCAGGCGTCAGCGGCCGGGTCGTACGCGCCGAAGTCGGTGCCGAACTCCCAGTAGATCCAGCCGATGCCGAGCCTCTCGGCTGTCTGGCGCACGGCGCGGGTCCATCGGGCGCGGGCCGCCGGGTCGGCTCGCTCGTACGCGCCGAACTCCCCGATGAAGAGCCGCTGCCCGGCATCGCCGGCCCAATCGGCTGCGCGGCGCAGGTCCGCCTCGACGGCCGCCAGGTCTGCCGCGCTGCCCCAGCTCGTGCCGAGCCACCTGTCGGCGCCGGCAACCCAGTGCGCGCCCTGGTGGGTGAAGGCGAACGGTGCGTAGTAGTGGATGGTCACTGCCAGGTGTGGGTCGTCGGGCAGGCGCAGCGCCGGCAGCGCGGCAAGGTCGTTCATCGCCGTGGGTCCGACGACCACCGTCCGGGTCGGGTTGGACTCGCGTACGACCGCCAGCGCGGGCTCAACCAGCGCGTTCCACTGCTCGTCTGTCATCGGCGGGCGTGGCTCGTTCAGCAACTCGAACCACAACCGCGACGGCCGGTCGGCATACCGGGTGGCGATCTGCCGCCACAACGCGAGGAACAGGTCGGTGTTGCCCGCCGGGTCGTCCTGCATCTCGTGGAAGTGGTGCAGGTCGAGGACCACGGCGAGTTCATGGGCGAGCGCCAGACCGACGGCCCGGTCGACGCGGGCGAAGAACACAGGATCGATCGGGTACGGCGCAGTGCGCGCGGCGTGCCCGGCCCACCGGGCTGGCAGCCGCACGGTGTCGAAGCCGGCCTGGCGCACCGCCTCGAAGTAGCGCTCGGACAGTTCGAGCCCTTCGCCCGGCGGCGCGTCGAGGGCGTTGCCGAAGTTCATCCCGAGCACGATGCCCACCCTACGGACGCCCGGCGGCGCCACCGGTGCGACATCCTTGCCGAGTACATGGGCCCGGACGTAGCTGGGGCAGGCGCAGCCCGGCCGGACCGTGCGCCCAACGTGTCGGCATACGAACCCTCAACCGAAGAGCCGGTAATCTTTCGACATACATCGAAACAGTCCCGGCCGCCTGCCGCTGCCGGCGGCGACGACGCCTCCGTCAGAGCGTCGACGCCTCACCGGGACGGTCCTGTCGGCCGCGGCCCGGGGTCGGACGACCGCGCCGGCCGACCGACGCACCCGGTGCCGGCATTCGGCCGGCACGCTCCCGGACCACCTCCACAACTGTCGTCGGCGGGTCGACCACCCCGCGGCCGGCCTGCCGGACGATCGGCGGCGCTCCGCCGAGCCGGCGTACCGCGTCGGCGTGCTCGGCCACCTCCTCGGCGGCGCTGGCTCCCTTGAGCGCCAGCAGGCGTCCACCGGGCACGGCGAGCGGAAGGCACCAGCCGGCGAGCCGGTCGAGCGGAGCGACGGCGCGAGCCGTCACGACATCGGCGGGCACCCGCAACCCGGCCGGGAGGTTCGCCAGGTCGAGCGGGCCGCCGGCCTCGACGGAGAGCGGCCCGTCGGCCTCCACCACCGACGGACGGTTGGCGCGACCACCCCGCCGTCGCCGAGCGCCGGTACCCTCGCGCCGGCTCGCGGCAAGTTCCTCCGCCCTGGCCCGGACCACTGTGACGGTCTCCGCGAGGTCGAGCGCGGCGACCACCTCGGCCAGGAACACCGCTCGCCGGGCCAGCGGCTCGACCAGTGTGACGGCCAGGTCCCGCCGGGCGATCGCGAGGACGATTCCCGGGAGCCCGGCGCCGGAGCCGACGTCCACGACGGAGGCGTCGACCGGCAGCAGTTCCACCACCGCCGCGCAGTTGAGCAGGTGCCGATCCCAGATCCGGGGCGTCTCACGGGGGCCGATCAAGCCACGCAGTACGCCCGGGCCGGCCAGCAGTTCCGCGTACGCGACGGCGAGCGGAAGCCGATCCCCGAAGAGGGTACGGGCCGGCTCGACGAGTTCCGCCGGAAGCGGCACGGCAGGGGACCCGTCGTCTCCGCCCGGAACAGGCGACGGCCCGGGCGGCGGTTCGCCACCCGGGCCGGAAACCGATCGGTGGGTCATCGACCGCTCAGTCGACCGGTCGTACGACGATCCGGCGGTTCGGCTCGACGCCCTCGGACTCGCTCTCCACCCCGGCGATGGCGTTCACCACGTCGTGCACGCACTTGCGCTCGAAGGCGGACATCGGCTCCAGCCGGACGGCCTCGCCGTGCTGCTTGACCTTCTCGACCGCGTTCTTGGCGACGGCGGAAAGCTCCTTGCGGCGGGCCGCCCGGTAGCCACCGACGTCCAGCAGCAGCCGGCTGGGCGTTCCGGTCTGCCGGAACACGGCGAGCCGGGTCAGCTCCTGGAGTGCCTCCAGGGTGGCGCCGCGCTGCCCGACCAGCGCCTGCAGGCGCCCGCCGACCACCTCGACCACCGGCCGGCCGGCGGAGACCAACTCGTCGATGTCGCCGTCGTAGTCGAGGATGTCGAGCAGCCCTTCGACGTAGTCGGCGGCTATCTCGCTCTGCCGGAACAGGTCGGCGTCGCTGGTCGCCGCTGCCGGCTTTCCGCCGTTGTTGCCGCCCTGCTCGACCTCGTCGCCCTCCACGTCGTCGCCCACGTCGTCGTCCTGCTCCGGGCCGGCGTCCGCGTTGTCCTCGGCGACCGCAGCGGCCGAGGTGGTTTCGGCGTCCTCGGGCGAGCCCGCCGGCAGGACCGGGTCAGCGTCGCCGGTGGGCTGCTCGGCGCGCGGAATACTGGTGTCGGTCACCGTCTCATCTCCGTACTCTCTCTGCCGGACCGTACGGTCCCGCTGGTTTCCCGGGCCCGACGGGAGATCGCCGAGTGCCACGGGCACGTCTGCACGGGCAACGATGCCCGACGTCACGGGGCGCGGCGGATTCCGGCCGGCGCCAGCGCTGGTGTGGCAGCACGGCCCGAAGTCCTACCCGGCCACCGATCGACAGTCGCGGTCGGTGGCCGGTCGCGTCAACCCTGACGCTTCGCCGGACGCCCCTTCTTGGGGTTGACCGGCTTGGCGCCCGGCTTGGGAGCCAGCGCCTTCGTGTCGACGGCCGGCTTCTCCGGCTGCGCGCCGTTGGCCTTGGACCGCCCGAACCGTCCGGCGGGCTTCGCCGGCTTGCCGGGCTGCACCGGCTTGCGGGCGTCGGTGCCCCGGCGGGTGCCGCCTGCGGTTCCGGTGGTACGCCGGGCAGCCGACTCGCCCGGCTTCGGCAGCCGGCCGGGGGTCGGCGGCGGCGGGTACTTGCGCAGCACCCACTGCTGCTGGCCGAGGGTGAAGAGGTTGTTGGTGACCCAGTAGATGACCACACCGATCGGGAAGATCGCGCCGGAGACCAGCAGCGAGGCGGGGATGCCGTAGAGCATCAGTCGCTGGATCATGCGCTGCTGCGGGTCCTCTGCCCACCCGGTCTTCAGGATCATCTGCCGGCTGGTCAGGTAGGTGGTGGCGATCATGATGGCGACCAGGACGCCGGCCAGGATCTTCACCGAGGTGCCGCTGGCGTTCAGCTGGGCCAGTTCCGCCGCGGTGGAGCCGAACTTGGCGGCGATCGGCACGTCGAAGAGCCGGGCGTGGGTCGCGCTCTCGAACTGCGTCTCGGTCCAGCCGTACAGGGTCTTCTGCTCGTTCGTCGGGCTGAGCCGGCGCAGCACGTGGAAGAGGCCGATGAAGACCGGAGCCTGCAGGAAGATCGGAAGGCAGCCCATCAGCGGGTTGGCCTTCTCCCTCCGGTAGAGCTCCATCATCTCCTTCTGGAGCGTCTCCCGGTCACCCTTGTGCTTCTCCTGGAGGGCCTTGAGCTGGGGCTGGAGCGCCTGCATCGCCCGCTGCGACTTGATCTGCTTGACGAAGATCGGGAAGAGGACCACCCGCAGGGTGACCACCAGGAAGATGATCGCCAGGATCCAGGACCAGTTGGTGCCCAGGACCGCGTTCTCCGACACTCCGATGGCGTCCCAGGCGGAGTGCCAGCTCAGCAGGACCCACGAGATCGCCCAGTAGATCCAGTCGAGACTCAATTCGGGGCTCCAGTCACATCGGCATGGCGGCGTGCGCCCGGCTCCGGTACCGGGTCAAATCCACCGGGGTGGAAGGGGTGGCAGCGCAACAGCCGCCGAACCGCCAGGACGGCTCCCCTGAGCGCACCGTGCCGCGCGACCCCCTCCAGGGCGTACGCGCTGCACGACGGGTAGAACCGACAGCGGGCCGGCAGCGCCGGGCTTATCCAACGACGGTACGCGACGATGGCTCCGGCCAGCACTCGGGCACCGAGTGTCATTCCCGGCGTACCGTCGGGCGGCGCCGTCATCGGGACCGCCGGGGGGACTTCCGGGGCGCGAGCGCCGCCGCGATCGCGGCGTCCAGGTCGGCGCCGAGCCGGGCGTAGGAGACCTCGGCGGCGCCGGGAAGTGCGCGTACCACCAGGGTCGTGCCGGCCGGCAGGCCCGGCAGCCGATCGCGGACCAGGTGTCGCAGCCGACGCCGGACCCTGTTCCGGACCACCGCGCCACCCACCGCCTTGGAGACGACGAAGCCGGCCCGGGCCGGCGCGGGCTGATCTCCCGCGCCGGCGCTGCGAGCCGGCTGCGATGTCGTCGTGGTCATCGGGAAAGAAGGTGGACCGGGGTCACCGGCCGGATCGAGATGGACCACCACGGATCCTCGACCGGCACGACGCCCACCCCGGATCGCCGCGGCGAAGTCACTGCTGCGCCGCAGTCGCTGTGCGGCCGCCAGCACGACTGCCTACATCCCCGGATCGGCCCTGCCAGCCGTCAGGCCGACAGGCGGGTGCGACCCTTGCCACGGCGGGCCGCGATGATGGCGCGACCAGCCCGGGTGCGCATGCGCAGCCGGAAGCCGTGGGTCTTCGCGCGCCGGCGGTTGTTCGGCTGGAAGGTGCGCTTGCTCACGTCAGGCTCTCCGTCGTCGTACGCCCCGGTCGTGCGACAGCGGGGTCGTGTGATTGTCAGGCGTCGACCGCCGGAACGGCCGGGTGCCGATGCCGTCCAGGCATCAGCGACGGCCTGTGTCGGGCCGCGGTCAACAGTCTCCCGTCACCCTAGCAGAGGGGTGGGAGAGCAACCGTTGGAGCCTACGCAGCCCAACAACCGCCGTCAAACGACCATGATCGGTGACCGTCGCCGGGCCGAGGACGGTCGGCGGGGTTTTCGCTGATGTCGACAGGTCTCCTCGGGACTGACGGTTGAAGGGTTGTGGACAACGCTGTTAGCGTGCCCGATTGCACGTCAGCGTCAAGGGGTGGGGATGCCGCTGGCGGGCAAAACCGGACAAGCTCGTCGATCGTTCGACAGATGAACCCGCGTCAACGCCGGTCGAGCCGGGGGCCGACGACACGGCCGCCCGGCCGGGCGACACAATCGGTCGATACACAGGCTGTGGATAACCTGTGGACGGCGCCGGCAACCGCCGAGCGCCGCGTCGTGCCTGTTCGAGCACGTCAGCAAGCCTGGAACGGTCGACTGGAACGACAACGGCGGCCGGAGACGCAGAGGCGATGGGGGTGGCGCGACGGTGGCCGACACGATCGACCTTGGCGCGGTGTGGGCGGCGACGACCGAGGAGCTGGCAGACGAGATCATCTCGGCCCAGCAGCGCGCCTATCTCCGGCTCACCCGGTTGCACACCATCATCGAGGACACCGCGCTGCTCTCCGTACCGGACGCCTTCACCCGGGACGTGATCGAGTCGCGACTCCGCCCGGCGATCACCGAGGCGCTCTCCCGCCGGCTGGGCCGGGCCGTCCAGGTGGCGGTCACCGTACGACCACCGGAGGACGGTCAGGCCCGCCCGGCCGGCTCCGGCTACCCGGCCGGCACCGAACCGGCGGGGACGGCCGTACCCGCGGGGTATCCCGTCCCCGGCGGTGCGCCCGGCTATTCGAGCGGCGCCGACCAGCCCGGTGGATACGACGGTGCCGACGCGTCGGCCGGCTACGACCCGGATCCCGCCGGGTACGCCGACCCCGACCCGCCCGGCGGATACCGGGCCGAGCCGCTCCACTTTCCCGGCGGGTTCCCCGGTGAGTCCGAGCGGGAGTACCCGGTCCGACCCGAGCAGGAGTTTCCGGCCGGTGCCGGCCCTGAGGCGCCCGAGCGCCGGAACCCGGTGCCGGACCAGGCCGACGGCCGTAAGCCGCCGCCGTTCACCGGCTCGGCGCAGGTGCCTCCCGGTGGTGCCGGACGCCCCGACACCGGCCGGGGCAACCTGATCCCGGCCAGCCGGGACGGACAGGAGCCGCTGTTCAGCGCGCCGTACCCGGAGCCGTACCGGCCGAGCGCCCCGCACCAGGACCGGCGGGGCTTCGACGAGCGGGGGGTCGAGACCGGCGACCTCGGCCAGTTCGGTGACCACCGGCCGGCCGACCGCCGGTACCACGACACCCGGGACGGCGCCGGACGGCTCGGACCGGGTCGGGACGGCGGGCCGGACAACGGTCCGGGTCGGGGCGGCGGCAACGCCCTACACCGGCCGGGTGGCCGGGACGACCGCCGGCCGGGCGGGGTGGGCGGGGCCGGGGACGTCGGCGGCAACCGGCTCAACCCGAAGTACATGTTCGAGACTTTCGTGATCGGCTCGTCCAACCGGTTCGCCCACGCGGCGTCGGTCGCGGTCGCCGAGTCACCGGCCAAGGCGTACAACCCGCTGTTCATCTACGGCAGTTCCGGCCTGGGCAAGACCCACCTGCTGCACGCCATCGGGCACTACGCGACGACGTTGGGCAACGCCCGCTCGGTCCGGTACGTCTCGACCGAGGAGTTCACCAACGACTTCATCAACTCGCTGCGGGACGACAAGACGAGTGCGTTCCAGCGCCGCTACCGGGACGTCGACATCCTGCTGATCGACGACATCCAGTTCCTGGAGAACCGCGAGCGGACCCAGGAGGAGTTCTTCCACACCTTCAACACCCTGCACAACGCCAACAAGCAGATCGTGATCACCTCGGACCGGAAGCCGAAGGACCTGGCGACGCTGGAGGACCGGCTGCGTACCCGGTTCGAGTGGGGGCTGCTCGCCGACATCCAGCCGCCCGACCTGGAGACCCGGATCGCGATCCTGCAGAAGAAGGCGGCCCAGGAGCGGCTCTTCGCCCCGCCGGACGTGCTGGAGTTCATCGCCTCCCGGATCGCCAACTCGATCCGGGAACTCGAGGGGGCGCTGATCCGGGTCACCGCGTTCGCGTCGCTGACCCGGTCACCGGTCGAGCTCGCACTGGCCGAGGAGGTGCTCCGGGACTTCATCCCGGACGGCTCCGGGCCGGAGATCACCGCCGACCAGATCATGATCTCCACCGCAGACTACTTCGGGGTGAGCCTGGAGGACCTGCGCGGGCAGTCCCGGTCCCGGGTACTCGTCAACGCCCGACAGGTGGCGATGTACCTGTGCCGGGAGCTGACCGACCTGTCGCTGCCCCGGATCGGCCAGGCGTTCGGCGGGCGTGACCACACCACCGTGATGCACGCCGACCGGAAGATCCGGCAGCAGATGGCGGAACGCCGCTCGCTCTACAACCAGATCGCCGAGCTGACCAACCGGATCAAGCAGAACACCTGACCCGACCAACCGGACCCGCGAGGGCCGGGTACGGGCCGCACCGGTCCGTACCCGGCCCTCGGTCGTACCCGGCCCTCGGTCCGGTCCCCGGCCGGTCGTACCGGCCGATCGGGTGGCACCGGACCGGAGCTGCCGCCGGAGGTGGCGTCGCGGCAGGGCCGGGAGGCGTCCCGTCGTGCACGGGCGGTCCGTTGTACCCAGGCTGTCCACAGCCGGTTGTCCACCGTCGGTGGATAACCTCGGTTCGGCCTCCGACGGAGAACCCACAACCTGTGGACAAGGGTTGGGGAAACGTGTGTGGACAGTTACCGACGGTTACGGAGTTGTCCACCGGTCGCGGCGGCCTGTGTACGGGCTGTTGAAGGTTCTGGGGACAGTGCCTATCGATCTTTGTCCGGCTGTACCCACAGATGGGGAAAAGCCGGTGGGTAACCCGGTGGATGACCGGTGGACAAGCGTGGACAACTTCGCGGACGGCGGTGCCTGTGGATCGCGACCCCGGTTCCGACCCCGGTTGTCCACACCTCGTACACCGGTGGACAAAGCGCTGACCTGCGCAGAGGTCGCCTCTCCACAGTTTGCACAGCACCGATGAAGACGATTGAGTTATCTCTTCAAGAGAACAAAAACCAATCATCGGCGTTGGGCATCCTGTGGACTCTTTTGATCCGTCGTACCCACGGGTCAGGATCTGCCGAAGTACCGGGGCCGGACGCACAGCCGATGCGACCGGGTCCTAAGGTGCGAGGAAGACCCGCACGGTTGGCGGGGCCGGAAGGCGGCCGCCGGCATGAGACAGTTGTCGCTGACGTCGACCCGGAGGCATGGCATGAAGTTCCGCGTGGAGCGTGACGCGCTCGCCGACGCCGTGGCGTGGACCGCGAAGAGTCTGCCCAACCGTCCCTCGGTCCCGGTGCTGGCCGGCGTACTGCTCCGGGTCGGTGAGGGCGGGTTGCACGTCTCGGGCTTCGACTACGAGGTGTCCAGCCAGGTGACCGTCGACGTGCAGAGCGAGGCGGAGGGGGCGGCCCTGGTCTCCGGCCGGCTGCTGGCCGAGATCACCAAGGCGCTGCCCGCGAAGCCGGTGGACATCGCCGCCGCCGGGGCGCACCTGGAGCTGGTCTGCGGCAGTGCCCGGTTCACCCTGCCGACGATGCCGGTCGAGGACTACCCGACCCTGCCGGAGATGCCGGGCAGCGCCGGCACCATCGACGCGGCCACCTTCGCCGCCGCGGTCGGCCAGGTCGCGATCGCCGCCGGCCGGGACGAGACGCTGCCGATGATGACCGGGGTACGCATCGAGCTGAACGGCTCGACCCTGGCGATGCTCGCCACCGACCGCTACCGGCTGGCGCTGCGCGAGATCGAGTGGCGGCCGGACGACCCGGATGTCAGCATCAACGCGCTGGTGCCGGCCCGGACCCTGCACGACACCGCCAAGGCCCTCGGGCCGCTCGGCGGCGACGTCACGATGGCGCTCGCCCAGGGCGCCGCCGGTGAGGGGCTGATCGGGTTCGCCGGCGGTACCCGTCGGACCACCAGCCGGCTGCTGGACGGCGCCAACTACCCGCCGGTGCGGTCGCTCTTCCCCGCCAGCTCCAACGCGGAGGCCCGGGTCGCGGTTTCCGCACTCGTCGAGGTCGTCAAGCGGGTGTCGTTGGTCGGCGGCCGGACCACGCCGGTGCTGCTCAACTTCAGCTCGGACGGCCTCGTCGTCGAGGCCGGCAGCACCGAGGAGGCCCGGGCGAGCGAGGCGATGGACGCCACCTTCACCGGGGAGCCGCTGACCATCGGCTTCAACCCGCAGTACCTGATCGACGGACTCCAGAACCTCGGCTCGGCGCTCGCGGTCTTCACCTTCGTCGACGCCTTCAAACCCGCGGTGATCTCCCCCTCCGGGGAGGACGGGGAAATCATCCCCGGCTATCGCTATCTGATCATGCCGATCAGGGTCACCCGCTGATCGCACCGGTTCTGGAAGGAAAGTTCATGCAACTCGGCCTGGTGGGCCTCGGCCGAATGGGCGGCAACATGCGCGAGCGACTGCGCGCCGCCGGGCACGAGGTGATCGGCTACGACCAGAACCCGGCGCTGTCCGACGTGGCGAGCCTGGCGGAGTTGGCCGAGAAGCTGGCCGCACCCCGGGCGGTCTGGGTGATGGTGCCGGTGGCCTACACCGAGTCGACCGTCGACGGGCTGATCGAGGTTCTCTCGGCCGGAGACATCGTCATCGACGGTGGCAACTCCAAGTTCAGTGACGACCTGCCCCGGGCGGAGAAGCTCGACCGGCACGGCCTCGGCTACATCGACGTCGGGGTCTCCGGCGGCATCTGGGGGCGGGAGAGCGGCTACGGCCTGATGGTCGGCGGCGACGAGCAGCACGTCGGACGGCTGATGCCGATCTTCGACGCGCTCAAGCCGGAGGGCGAGTTCGGCTTCGTGCACGCCGGACCGGTCGGCGCCGGGCACTACGCCAAGATGGTGCACAACGGCATCGAGTACGGCCTGATGCAGGCCTACGCCGAGGGCTACGAGCTGCTCACCGCCTCCGAACTGGTGACCAACGTGCCGGGTGTCTTCAAGTCCTGGCGGGACGGCACCGTGGTCCGGTCCTGGCTGCTCGACCTGCTCGACCGGGCTCTCGACGAGGACCCGGAGCTGGCCCAGCTCAGCGACTACACCGAGGACACCGGCGAGGGACGCTGGACGGTGGACGAGGCGGTCCGGCTCGCCGTACCGCTGAACGTCATCACCGCCGCGCTCTTCGCCCGGTTCGCCTCCCGCCAGGAGGACTCGCCGGCGCTGAAGGCCGTCTCCGCACTGCGTCAGCAGTTCGGCGGGCACGCCGTCCGCAAGTACTGACCCGTGTACGTCCGCCGGCTCGAACTGGTCGACTTCCGCTCGTACGAGCGGGTCGGGGTCGACCTGGAGCCGGGTGGGAACGTGTTCGTCGGCCCGAACGGGGTGGGCAAGACCAACCTCGTCGAGGCGCTCGGCTACGTCGCGACCCTGGCCAGCCACCGGGTCGCCACCGACGCCCCGCTGGTCCGGGCCGGTGCCGCGACGGCGGTGCTCCGGTGCGCGATCGTGCACGACGGCCGGGAGCTGCTGGTCGAGCTGGAGATCGCGCCGGGTCGGGCCAACCGGGCCCGGTTGAACCGTTCGCCCGCTCGCCGGGCCCGAGACGTGCTCGGTGCGCTGCGGCTGGTGCTCTTCGCCCCGGAAGACCTGGAACTGGTCCGGGGCGACCCGGCCGAGCGACGGCGCTACCTCGATGACCTGCTGGTCACCCGGATGCCGCGGTACGCCGCCGTCCGCACCGACTACGAGCGGGTGGTGAAGCAGCGCAACGCGCTGCTGCGTACCGCCTATCTGGCCCGGAAGACCGCCGGTGGGCGGGGACGGGCCGCCCGCGCCGACCCCGAGCGAGCTGCCGAGGGCGGCGGCGACCTGTCGACCCTGGCGGTCTGGGACACCCACCTGGCCCGGCACGGGGCGGAGTTGCTGGCCGGCCGGCTGGAGCTGGTTGCCGCGCTCGGCCCGCACGTGACGAAGGCGTACGACGCGGTGGCGGCGGGGCGCGGCGCGGCGTCGATCGCGTACCGGCCGTCGGTGGAGTTGACCGACCCGGTGCCGGACCGGTCGACGCTGGAGGCGGCACTGTCGACCGCGCTGGCCGAGGCCCGGTCGGCGGAGATCGACCGTGGCATGACACTGGTCGGGCCACACCGCGACGAGCTGACCCTCACCCTCGGCGCCCTGCCCGCCCGGGGGTACGCCAGCCACGGCGAGTCCTGGTCGTACGCGCTGGCGCTCCGGCTCGCCGGCTACGACCTGCTCCGCGCCGACGGCGTCGAACCGGTGCTGGTGCTCGACGACGTCTTCGCCGAGCTGGACAGTGGCCGCCGGGATCGTCTTGCCGAACTGGTCGCGGGGGCCAGCCAGCTCCTGGTGACCTGCGCGGTCGCCGACGACGTACCGCAGGCGCTGCGGGGCGCCCGGTACGAGGTCTCGGACGGGCGGGTGTCCCGTGACGACTGACCCGGGGGCGTCCCGTCCGGTGCGGGCGCCGGCCGATCGGGACCGGCCGCGTGCTACGACGCCCGGCCCGGCCCGGCCCGACCCGACCGAGTCGGCGGGTGCCCCCGACCCGACCGAGTCGGCGGGTGCCCAGGCCGACCCGACGGCGGCCGGAGACGGCGAGCTGGCCGGCCCGGCGCTGGCCCGGGCGGTCCTCGATGCCGCACTCGCCAAGCGGAGGGCGTCCGGCCCGCGTCGGCGTACCCCGGAGGGAGGCGACCTGGACGCGGACCCGGCGGCCGACGGCGCGGCGGGCGGTGCCGGCTCGGCCGGTGGCCGGGCGGGCGGGCAGCGGCGCCGGCCGCGCGGCTACTCCGGACCCGGGCCAGATCCCCGGGATCCGCAGTTGCTGGGTACGGTGCTGGCCCGGCTGGTGAAGGCCCGGGGCTGGCAGCAGCCGGCCGCCGAGGCGACCGTCTTCGGCGCCTGGGAGCGGGTGGTCGGCCCGGACGTGGCCGAGCACAGCCGCCCGGTGAAGCTGGAGAACGGCGAACTCACGGTCGAGGCCGAGTCGACGGCGTGGGCGACGCAGCTCCGGCTGCTCGCCGGTTCGCTGCTGCGGCGGATCGCCGCCGAGGTCGGGCACGGCGTGGTCCGTCGGCTGCACGTGCACGGCCCGACGGCGCCGTCCTGGTCCCGGGGTCCGCGACGGGTGCGCGGCCGTGGCCCCCGGGACACCTACGGCTGAGTCGCCGGTGGCGGGGGAACGGTCAGGAGTCGGCGTAGACGGCGAAGCCGCGTTCGGCGCACCTGCGGTAGAAACCGGCCAGTACGGCCAGCTCGGAGCGGGGGAAGCTCCACTGCGGCGGCGCCCCGGACTCGTCGCGCAGTGCGTCGAGCCGGCTGTCCAGCCAGCGCAGTTGCTGCTCGGCCAGGCGGCCGTCGGCCAGCGCGGCCCGCAGTACGGCGCTGACCGTGTCGAAGGTCACGGACTCGCCGTGTTCGCGGTGCCCGTCCACGAAGCGTTCCAGACCGCCGGCTATCCAGGCGCAGCCGTCCGGGTCGATCACCGGGTCCTCGTCCTCGGCCGCGGCCTCGGTGGCGTAGAGCACCCCGTCCAGACCGAGTAGCAGGTCGACCAGCTCGGTGTAGGCGGTTGCCCGGACCGAACCGTTCTTCGCGATGTAACCGGCGAGGGCCGCGGTCGGCGCGGCCACCTCGGGCGCGTCGGCCAGCTCGCCGAAGTCGACGAACTCGGCCGGAGCGACCGGATCGTAGAAGCGGCCGGTCCGCGGCCAGCGCACCGCGACGTTGTCCAGCCCCATCGGGCGTCACCTCTCCATGCACCTGACGAAACCGGTCGGTTGAACCGCCCGATGCGCTTACCGGGCATCCTGGCCACGGAGCTTACTTCCGGCGTCGCCAAGTTACGGCACCGCTCACCCTCCGCGCGACCCCCGGGTGGGTACGCCCATCCTGACCTCTACCGGGCGCCGACGGCCGGGCTGGGGGGTCTCGGCCGGTGAGGGCGGGACGGTCCCCCGGATCCGGCCCCGATTCGATCTCAGGCGTGTGGGGGGAGTCGTGGGCGAGGGGGTACGGCCGCCTACGAGGTTCTCAGGGCGCCGCGCAGGGGTGCCGCATACCCAATATGTCATCTGGGCACAGTAGGATTGACGGCGAGACGACGACACGGTGTGGAGCGGGATCCGGATCCCGGAATCGGTCCGGCCGGCACCGCACCGGGTCCGAGCCGATCGCGATCCGTGGGCAGCCGCGGCGACCGGCGCGTTCGACCGTACCCGGAACTCCTCGTGGTGCCGGTCCGCGCGCCCGTCGCGGGCCGCCCACCGAACCCGCGCAGCCACGCCCGCAGGGTGTGGACGCGCGAGAAAGTGGCCAAGGTGGCAGCGCAGAAGAAGCAGGAGTACGGCGCCGAGTCGATCACCGTTCTGGAGGGCCTGGAGGCCGTCCGCAAGCGGCCCGGTATGTACATCGGATCGACCGGTGAGCGGGGTCTGCACCACCTGGTCTGGGAGGTCGTCGACAACGCGGTGGACGAGGCGCTCGCCGGCTACTGCGACACCATCGAGGTGGTGCTGCTCGCCGACGGCGGGGTCCGGGTCACCGACAACGGGCGGGGTTTCCCCGTCGACCTGCACCCGAAGCTGAAGAAGCCGGGCGTCGAGGTGGCGCTGACCGTGCTGCACGCGGGCGGCAAGTTCGACGGCAAGGCGTACGCGGTCTCCGGCGGTCTGCACGGCGTCGGTGTCTCGGTGGTGAACGCGCTCTCCACCCGAATGTTCGTGGAGATCCACAAGGACGGCTACGTCTGGCGTCAGAGCTACCACAACTCCAAGCCCTCACCGCTGGAGAAGGGTGAGACCACCAACATCACCGGATCGTCGGTTTCCTTCTGGCCGGACCCGTCTGTCTTCGAGAGCGTCGACTTCGTCTTCGAAACCATCTACCGCCGGATCCAGGAGTACGCCTTCCTCAACCGAGGGCTGACCATCCAGCTCCGGGACGAGCGGGTGCAGGAGGAGGACGGCAAGCCGCGCGAGGTGACCTTCTGCTACAAGAACGGCATCTCCGACTTCGTGCGCCACCTCAACGCCTCCAAGAGCCCGATCCACAAGACCGTGGTCGAGTTCGGGGCCGAGGAGGAGGGGATGTCGGTCGAGATCGCCATGCAGTGGAACGAGTCGTACGGCGAGTCGGTCTACACCTTCGCCAACACCATCAACACGCACGAGGGCGGTACCCATGAGGAGGGCTTCCGGGCGGCGTTGACCAGCGTGGTCAACCGGTACGGCGCGGACAAGAAGCTGCTCAAGAACGACGAGAAGCTCTCCGGCGAAGACATCCGGGAGGGGCTGGCGGCGATCATCTCGGTCAAGCTGACCAACCCGCAGTTCGAGGGGCAGACCAAGACCAAGCTCGGCAACACCCCGGTGAAGAGCTTCGTGCAGCGGGTCTGCAACGAGTGGCTGATCGACTGGTTCGACCGGAACCCGGGCGAGGCCAAGCTGATCATCACCAAGGCGACCCAGGCGGCCCGGGCCCGGATCGCGGCACAGCAGGCCCGCAAGCTGGCCCGGCGCAAGTCGCTGCTGGAGTCCGGCTCGATGCCGGGCAAGCTGGCTGACTGCCAGTCCACCGATCCGCGCGAGTCCGAGGTGTTCATCGTCGAGGGTGACTCGGCGGGCGGCTCGGCGAAGCAGGGCCGGGACCCGCGTACCCAGGCGATCCTGCCGATCCGGGGCAAGATCCTCAACGTGGAGAAGGCCCGCATCGACCGGGTGCTGAAAAACAACGAGGTCCAGGCGCTGATCACCGCGCTCGGTACCGGCATCCACGACGACTTCGACATCGAGAAGCTGCGCTACCACAAGATCGTTCTGATGGCCGATGCCGACGTCGACGGGCAGCACATCCAGACCCTGCTGCTGACCCTGCTGTTCCGGTTCATGCGGCCGCTGGTCGAGCTGGGGCACGTCTACCTGGCCGCACCGCCGCTCTACAAGATCAAGTGGAACCGCAAGGGCGACGACGCCCAGTACGCCTACTCCGACCGGGAGCGGGACGGGCTGATCGCGCTGCGCCAGCAGAAGAAGCCGAACGCCAAGCCGGACGACATCCAGCGGTTCAAGGGTCTGGGCGAGATGAACTACCCGGAGCTGTGGGAGACCACGATGAACCCGGCGACGCGCACCCTCCGCCAGGTCACCCTGGACGACGCGGCCACCGCCGACGAGCTGTTCAGCGTCCTGATGGGCGAGGACGTGGAGGCACGCCGCTCGTTCATCCAGCGCAACGCCAAGGACGTCCGGTTCCTCGACATCTAGTGGCGGTACGGCGGTCCCCGGGTCGGCCGAACGGTTGACCGGGACCGCCGTTTCCACACAGTTATCCACAGCTTCCACGGTTTCCACAGCCGTTATCCACAGCGAAACACGGCTTTGAGTCTGATAAGGGTTGACAGTGACGGATATTCCCGAGTCCTCCGCTAACGAGCCGGAGCAGGAAGCGGCCGCGAGCGCGGTAGCCCAGCACGACCGGATCGAGCCGGTCGGGCTCGAGGTGGAGATGCAGCGCTCCTACCTCGACTACGCGATGAGCGTGATCGTCGGGCGGGCGCTGCCGGACGTACGGGACGGGTTGAAGCCCGTACACCGGAAGATCCTCTACGCCATGTTCGACTCGGGCTACCGCCCGGACCGGGGGTACGTGAAGTGCTCCCGGGTGGTCGGCGACGTGATGGGTCAGTTCCACCCGCACGGCGACTCGGCGATCTACGACGCGCTGGTCCGGATGGCCCAGACCTGGTCGCTGCGCTACCCGCTGGTCGACGGCAACGGCAACTTCGGTTCGCCCGGAAATGATCCAGCTGCGGCGATGCGTTACTGCATCAGCGGAAATGCCCGAATTCGTGCCGCCGAGGGGTCGGTTCGGATCGACCAGATCGTTCCCGGTGCCGCGCCCAGCTCCGAGACCGACATCGACCTCAAGGTCCGGGACCGCAACGGCGACCTGGTCCGGGCCTCGAAGTTCTTCCACTCCGGCGAGCATCCGACGCTGCGGCTGCGCACCCGCGAGGGCTACGAGCTGACCGGTACGCACAACCATCCGGTGCTCTGCCTGGTGCAGGTGGCCGGGGTGCCGACCCTCCTCTGGAAGCTGCTCGCCGAGGTCCGCCCCGGTGACCGGGTGGTGCTTCAGCGGACGGTGCCGGACGAGATCGGCTACCCGATGCTGGAGCACGTCGAGGCGGCGGTCCTGGCCGGCGCACTCGTCAGTGAAGGGTGGACGTCCCAGGAGCGCGTCGGGTTCGACAACTGTGACCGAGAGTTCTTTGTCCGGATACTTGCCGCCTACGACCTCGCAGTGGGAGGTCGACGGCACGTCGGTACCGAGACGACGGTGACGGGGAAGACGCTGCACAAACTGCGCGGCTGGCGGGACGACGTGGCTCGTTCCATCGTCGGCGAGTTGGTCGGGGCGCGGAGCGCGGCGAAGTTCGTGCCGGAGTTCGTCTGGCAGGGGCCGGCGGCGGTCAAGCGGGCCTTCCTGCAGGCACTGTTCGAGGGCGACGGCTCGTCCTCGCTGCTGCCCCGCAACACGATGCAGATCTCGTACTCGACCCGGAGCGAGCGGCTGGCCCGTGAGGTCCAGCAACTGCTGCTGGAGTTCGGCGTGATCAGCAGGCAGTGCCGGTACGACAACGGCGAGATCAAGGTCGTGGTGACCAACCGGCGCGACGCCCGGCTCTTCGCGCAGCACGTCGGTTTCCTCGGCCGCAAGCAGGCGAAGCTGGAGTCCGAGCTGGCCGGCTTGCCGGGCAGCAGCACCGCGTTGTCGAGCGATCACGTGCCGTACGTCGGCGATTTCATCCGCGAGCACGGCGCGCAGCGTTGGACCGAGCGGGACTGGCTGCGCCGGCACAACGTCGACCGGATCGAGCGCTGGGAGCGGGACCGGGACGAGATCCTGGCCCGGATCACCGACCGGGAGGTGCGCGACGTCGTCGAGCCGCTGGTGGACGGCCGGTTCTACTACGCCAAAGTCGCCGAGGTTGCCGATGCGGGCGTGCAGCCGGTCTACAGCCTGCGGGTCGACACCGACGACCACTCCTTCGTCAGCAACGGATTCGTCAGCCACAACACCGAGTGCAAGCTCGACCCGCTCGCCATGGAGATGCTCCGGGACATCGACGAGGACACCGTCGACTTCCAGGACAACTACGACGGCCGGGCCAAGGAGCCGACGATCCTGCCGTCCCGGATTCCGAACCTGCTGGTGAACGGCTCCGAGGGCATCGCGGTCGGCATGGCCACCAAGATTCCGCCGCACAACCTGCGGGAGATCGCCGACGCGGTGCAGTGGTGCCTGGAGAACCCGGACGCCGACGAGGCCACCACGCTCGACGCGCTGATCGGGATCGTCAAGGGGCCGGACTTCCCGACCCACGGGCTGATCGTGGGGACCACCCCGATCCAGGACGCCTACCGGACCGGGCGGGGCTCGATCCGGATGCGCGCGGTGGTGGAGGTGGAGGAGGACAAGAAGGGCCGGACCAGCCTCGTCGTCACCGAGCTGCCGTACCAGGTCAACCCCGACAACCTGGCCGAGCGGATCGCCGAGCTGATCAAGGAGGGCAAGCTCGCCGGGATCGCCGACATCCGGGACGAGTCCTCCGGGCGTACCGGCATGCGGATCGTGCTGGTGCTCAAGCGCGACGCGGTCGCCAAGGTGGTGCTGAACAACCTCTACAAGCACACCCAGCTCCAGGAGACCTTCGGCGCCAACATGCTGGCCCTGGTCGACGGGGTGCCGCGCACGCTCAACCTGGCCCAGTTCATCCGGCACTACGTCGACCACCAGATCGACGTGATCCGGCGGCGTACGGCGTACCGGTTGCGCAAGGCCGAGGAGCGGGCGCACATCCTGCGGGGTCTGGTCAAGGCGCTGGACGCGCTGGACGAGGTGATCGCGCTGATTCGGCGGTCACCGACGGTGGAGGAGGCCCGGCAGGGCCTGATCCAGCTCCTCGACATCGACGAGGTGCAGGCCACCGCGATCCTGGACATGCAGCTCCGCCGGCTCGCCGCGCTGGAGCGTCAGAAGATCATCGACGAGTTGGCCAAGATCGAGCTGGAGATCGCCGATCTCAAGGACATCCTGGCCAAGCCCGAGCGGCAGCGGAGGATCGTCTCCGAGGAGCTCGGCGAGATCGTGGCCAAGTGGGGCGACGAACGCCGGACCAAGATCGTGCCCTTCGAGGGCGAGGTCTCGATGGAGGACCTGATCGCCCGCGAGGACGTGGTGGTCACCATCACCCGGACCGGGTACGCCAAGCGGACCAAGGTCGACCTCTATCGCTCCCAGCGTCGGGGCGGCAAGGGGGTCAGTGGCGCGACGCTGCGTCAGGACGATATCGTCAGCAACTTCTTCGTCTGCTCCACGCACGACTGGATGCTCTTCTTCACCAATAAGGGGAGGGTCTACCGGGCCAAGGCCTACGAGTTGCCGGAGGCCAGTAGGGTGGCGAGAGGCCAGCACGTGGCGAATCTGCTCGCCTTCCAGCCCGACGAGCAGATCGCCCAGGTGATCGAGATCCCGGACTACCAGGTCGCGCCGTATCTGGTACTGGCCACCAGGAACGGTCTGGTGAAGAAGACGAGGTTGGAGGAGTTCGATTCCAACCGCTCCGGCGGCATCATCGCGATCAACCTCCGCGACGAGGACGAGCTGGTCGGAGCGGCGCTGGCGGGACCCGGGGACGACCTCCTACTGGTGTCCAAGAAGGCGCAGGCGATCCGGTTCAACGCCACCGACGAGGCGCTCCGGCCGATGGGCCGGGCCACCTCCGGAGTGATCGGGATGCGGTTCACCGACGACGACGTGCTGTTGGCGATGGAGGTGGTCCGCGAGGGCATGGACCTGGATGTCCTCGTGGCGACGAACGGGGGTTACGCGAAACGTACCCCGATCGAGGTGTACCCCGTGCAGGGTAGGGGAGGTAAAGGGGTGCTGACCGCGAAGATCACAGAGCGCCGCGGCGGTCTGGTCGGCGCGGTCGTCATCAGCCCGGACGACGAGCTGTTTGCCATCACCAGCAACGGCGGTGTGATCCGGACTCCGGTGAAGCCTGTACGCCGAACGCGTGATCGGAACACAATGGGGGTCAAACTGATGGACCTACCAGACGGCGTGACTATTGTGGCGATTGCTCGCAATGCCGACGAGCCTGACGAACAGGACTAGTTGATGACGGAGACACAGGCGAAGTCGGGGGCTGCGGGGACCTCGGCCAACCCGGTCGACGAGGAGACCGCCGCCAGCGGTGCCCCGGCGACCGGCCGCGCGGCCGTCGGCCGTGCGATGGTCAGTGCCGACACGCCGTCCCCCAAGTTCACCCGGGCGCCGGGCATGCCGCCGCCACCCGACCAGCTGCCCGAGGAGTCGACCACGCCGTCGGCCGGGGCAGCCGAGGACGGAAACCCGGCGGCTGCGACGACGGAAGCCGCGGCTGCCGCGACGTCTCCGGCGGCAACCGCCGCGGCTTCCCGGGGCAGCTCCGGAGTGGACCGGTCCGATCAGGCGGGCAAGAGCGACTCCACCGTCACCAGCCGGCTGGAGCGGCCCGCCGAGGCGAACCGTACCGAGCGGATCCCCGGCCGTACCGACCGACCGGGCTCTGCCGGTGCCACCAGCGCCGCCGAGGCGACCCAGCCGATCTCCGGGGGCGCGCCGCAGGGCGCGTTCCGGCCGGGGCGGGCCGGTGGGGGTGCCCCGGCGGCGGGCAGCAGCCGGTTCGGCCCCGGCGGCACGGCGACGCGTACCGCGACGGGTGCTCCCGGAGCCGCGGGCGTCGGCACGGCAGCCCCGGGCGCGGTCGGCGCGGCCCGGGTGACCGAGGCGGTCCGCGCGGCCCGCAGTACGGTCAGCTCCGCCGCCTCCCGCGGTCCCCGCCGGGCCCGGCTGAACCTCAAGCGGATCGACCCCTGGTCTGTGATGAAGTTTTCGTTCGCCGTCTCGCTGGTGCTGTTCATCGTGGTCATCGTCGCGACCTCCGTGCTCTACCTGGCGCTCGACGCGATGGGCGTCTTCGACAGTGTGAACGGCACGCTGGCCGACATGATCAATGCGAGCGGCGGTCAGAGCGGCAACACCTTCCAGATCACCGCCAAGGGCGTCATCCTCACCTCCGGCCTGATCGGGCTGGTGAACGTGGTGCTGTTCACCGCGCTGGCCACCCTCGGCGCGTTCATCTACAACGTCTGCGCCGACCTGGTCGGCGGTGTCGAGCTGACCCTCGCCGAGCGCGACTGAGCGGCAGGACAGCGGCTACCGACGCCGGGGCTCCGCAAAGCGGTGGCCCCGGCGCTCGTCGTTCCGGTACGGTACGGTCTGCGTCGTACCTGGTCGACGGGTCGGGTTCCGAACCGTCGCCCCGAGTTGGGGTCGGCGCCGGAGGTACGGTAACCTTGCTCGTCGCAGCGGGGGGCTATAGCTCAGTCGGTTAGAGCGCAGAGCTGATAACTCTGAGGTCGATGGTTCGATTCCATCTAGCCCCACTTCATACCGTCCGACGGCCTGTCGAGCGTGAGGGATGCGTCCATGTTGAAGAAGATCCTGCTCGTTGTCGGCGTGGTGGGTGTCGCGGCTCTCGTCTACAAGAAGGTCAAGGAATCCAACGACGAGCGCGCCCTCTGGCACGAGGCCACCACCGCACCCGACCTGCGGTAGGTCGTCGACCGGACCGCCTGTCATCCTCGGGGCGGCATCGTCCCGCCCGGGGCCGTAGCTCAACTGGCAGAGCACTGCCTTTGCAAGGCAGGGGTTAGGGGTTCGAGTCCCCTCGGCTCCACCACTCGCACCATTGTGCGAACCGCGCGAGTTCGCCGACCTGGTGGGCGCGTCTCCCCTAGATTCGGCGCTCAAGGCCCGCTACGGCGAGACCCTTCCAGAGGAGCACACGATCGCGTGGCCGCCACCGCGCAACTCTCCATGCTGGTGCGGATCAACAGCCAAGTACAACCGCCGGTGCGGCCGGACCCCCGGTGCCCGAGACTGTGGCTAACTCGCCGGCGGTGAGGAGCGATCCACGGTGGGGACGGGCCAACAATGAGTAGCCCATACACCAGCCTCGCCGGACGGTCCGAGACTGCCCGACGTGGAGATCGCTTCAGACGTTTGCTAAGCCCTATCCCGCACGATGGTGCCGACGAGACGGTCGTACGGGGTGAGCGCAGGGCCGACGAAAAGCGACGCCACGTAGCCGACGGCGATGACGCAGGCGGCGATACCGCTCACCATGGCGAGGGTCGCCCCGAGCCCGGCGGCGGAAGGCGAGGCCAGGGTGAACGCGGCAGTGTGACCCAGTTCCCAGGGAAGGGCGACCTTGAGCACGTTGCGCAGCAGCGCACGGATCAATGGTGGAGGAGACCCGTCCGCGATCTCCACCCGCAACCGCATGAACCGCTTGCCTGGTGAGGCACCGCGCCGCCCGGCTTCCCACACCGCGAGCCACCCGGTCACCGGAGCGATGAGCAGAAGGAACGACAGGAGGTTCCAGGCAAAGATCGGCAGGTGGACGGAGTTGTGGCGAAGCAGAAGACCGACCGGAACCAGCGCAGTGGCGTAACCGATGATGATCAGCCAGTCGACGCACCAGGCCACGATCCGCCGCACCGCCAGGCCTGTCATCGTCCTGTTGTACCAGGCAACTTGCGGACGGAGTTCGGACGTCCGTCTGTCTCCCGGCGGCCTGCCGAAGCGGGCCGTGCGGAGTGCGGTCCCGCCCCGGCGCACACGGCGCGACCGGGGGAAGCCACAGACCCGGCGGCCGGCAGCAGGCCGGGGCTCTCGCGTCCGGTTTCAATGGTTGCGGATCAGGGTCGGCCCGGGGTGTGGAGGGCTCGGAGGCCGCGTCGGCCGAGGTACACCGTGGCGACGCCGCTGATCACGCTGAGCACAAGAGCGTTCCGACGGCAGCCAAGGCGACTGCAACGATGGCATCTGCCCTCGCCGGTCGTGCGGCAATGGAGGATTTCGATGTCATGCGGACAGAGTAGGTTAAGCCCCGGAGCCGGTCCTACCAGTCCGTCGAGCAGTCCGGGCCGCACGACGACGACCTCGCTGCCGGCCTGGCGCTGCGCATCGGCTTCGTGCGTCGCGATCTCGGCGAACTCGAACTCGACGCGGGGCAGGCGCGCTTCCGGTACGCCCGCGTTCCTCCGGCAGGGGCGCGCCCTTGCCGGAGGAACGATTCAACGGTCGCTGTCGCAGTACCGTAAGTGCTAGACCTGCCACTGGCCGTCGACCATCAGGTCCCGGCCCGCGATCTCGTTGACCTCGCGCCAGGCCTGGATCAGGGTCGGTCGGATGCGGAAGTACGGGTAGTTCGACGCGCGCGGGTCGAACCCGGTCTTGACCGAGAACAGGTCACCGAGGTCGTCGGTGACCTCGTCGACGATGACAGCGGTTCCCTCGATGAGCACGACGTCGCGGGTCGGCCCGATCGTGAGGCGGACCCGTCCACTGGCGCGCAGGTTACGAGCCGTGGGGTTGGTGGCAGCCGTGGAGATCAGCAGCGTCTGATCGTCCCAGAGGAACGACAGCGGCACCAGATACGGCGTGCCCGCCAGGTCGGCGGTGGCCACCCAGGCGTCGACGTCGTGTTCGAGCCGGTGCAGGGTGTCTTTCTTACGCTGCTCCAGCGGGCGGGGCGCAGGTGTCATGGCGTCGAGGCTCCTTCTGGTGTTCCAGCGGTTCTGACTGCAGCGCAGCGAAAGGATGATCATTGAGTTGCGGCCTTCAGCTCACGCTTCGTGTCGCCGTCAACACGCGAAAGTGATCAGAACTGGACGTTTGTCATCGTGTACCACGTCGGGGCAAACACCAACAGGACCAGCACGCCAAGGACCGCGAACGACCTGACAACGCGTGAGCGTGTGATGGGCGCGGTTGCGACAGGCCTCAGCTTCCACCGTCCGACCGCGATGAACGCCGCAACGCCACCCAGCACGAGATTGGCGGGCACCAACGCGTACTCGCCGCGCATGATGTGAAAGCCAGCTGCGAGGATCATCGTCAGCGTCAGCCCGGCGGCGGCGAGCGGCGTCAGCTTTGGCTTGACCCGCGTCATCGCTGGCAGGAACAGGCCGATGCCTCCCAGTACCTCGCAGAGCCCGATGAAGACGATCAAGGGTTGCGGTACGGCCGCGTACCACGCCACGGCTCGGGGTGCTGCCGCATACAACGCTCCGTCGTACATCAATACCTTGCCGAAACCGCTGCCGGCGAAGAAGAAACCCGCCAGCATCTGGAGTATCCAGAGCGTGCTGTTCAGGGTGAGTCTCATTCCACGCTTCTGGGGCCGCTGCTCCTCGTGCTTGGCCTCGAGCAGGTTCGTATCGATGGGAGAGGTCATTTCCGGTCACTACCTTTTCTCGTCGGTTCGGCTGGCAACCCTGGCGGTGACGGCCCTGTGGGCATCCTCCGTAGGGACCTGGTGACGGGAGTCAGCTGACCATGGGGATGTCGGGACGGGCGCCCTCCGTGGGACACCGCGGGACAGGCGAAACGCGGTCTAGCTGCTGAAACAGCGTTCCGTACCGTGGCTCCGAGCTGGGACATGCTCTGGAGCGCGCCGAACCGCGTCGAGCGTCGAACCGCGTCGAGCGTCGAACCGCTGGAGCTGCCGCAGTGGTGCGCGGCCGGGCTCGCGGACGACCGGGTGCGCCGCACCGGCGCGGCGCCGGGGGTCAGCCGAGGCGACGGCGTTCGATGGGGAGCCGGGAGCGGGTCAGCAGGCCGGTGCCGAGCATGGCCACCAGCGGTACCACGAGCACCACCGCCAGGGTGGCCCACGGCACGGTGATCGGGTACGCCGGGTCGCGCGGCCACTGGTACATCAGCGCCTGGTTGTAGGCGACGAGCACCGCGGTGGACGCCCCGAGCCCGGCGAGCAGCCCCAGCACCGTACCCAGACCGGCGATCACCCCGGACTGGCTCAGTGACAGCCAGCGGCGTACGCCCGGACTGGCGCCGACGGCGGAGAGGATGGCCAGGTCGCCACGGCCATCGGCGGCGGCGAGGCCGGTGGCGACGGCGGCCGCTCCGAGCGTGACGAGGCCGGCGACCGCGGCCAGGATCAGCAGGGTCGGGTCGTGCGGGGTCACCGGTCGACGTTCGATCGTCGCGCCCAGCCCGCCCTGGTCGGTCAGGTCGCGCAGCCCGGCGGTCAGCCGATCCTGCTCGGCCTGGCTGGGCATCCGGTCGGTGGCCACGACGAGCCCGTACGGTCGCTCAGCGAGCTTCGCGGCCTTGACCGCGGCCGACGAGTAGATCGGACCGGGCAGCCGGGTACCGGTTATGGGCGCGTACCCGGGTACGGTCACGGTCGGCGCCTGCGCCAGCTTCTCCGGCGTTATCGGGCCCTGGACCGTCTCGTCGTACGCCTGAATGGTCACCTTGCCGTCGACCACGAGGCGTGGGTCGCCGACGAGTACACCGCCCGCCGCCAGTGTCTCGCGGGCCCGGGACAGATCCTCGCCGGTGGCCCTGGTCAGTGCGGTCACCGCCGCCGGCCCGGCGACCAGCTCACCGTAGCTGGCTCTGCTCGGCATCGTGGCGATCTCACACCGCGGATCGGCGTTGGCCGCCCGCTGCTGGGTCCGGCTCAGCACCGCACCGCTGTTCGGGTCGTAGGGGCACCGGCGGTCCTGCGGTACCCGGGGGTGCAGCGCACAGTGCGGGAGCACCGGCCGACCCGCCTTGATCGAGGTGGGCGCCGTGTCGCTGGCCGGGCAGACCACCTGACCGACCGGGATGACCTCGGTCGCCGGCAACGTGCTCCGTACGACGGCCGCCACCTCCTTCATCGAGGCCCCGGGCTGCTGCTCGCGGTCGAGCGGTCCGGGCATCGGGTTGTTGATCACGAGCGCGTGCCCGATGGGGAGGCCAGCCCGGTACTGCGCGTCCGCCCGGGCGTTCTGGGCGGTGAGTACGACGCCGATCGCGACGCTGCCGGCCACCGCCGCCATCACCGCCGCCACGGCTGGTACGGCTGCGGCCCGGTTTCGGGCGGTGTCGCGCAGTGCGATCCGCGGGGCGAGTGGCAGCGCCTGACCGAGCCGGGCGACCAGCCCCACCAGTGCCGGCGTACACAGCACCAGGCCCAACTCGGCGAGGACCAGGCCGGTGAGGATGACGTTCGTGGATACCTGCCAGGCGCCGTACCCGGCGGCGGCTGCCCCGGTACCGACGAGCGCCAGGCCGAGCAGCAACCACCCCTTGCGCGACTGGCGGATGCCACGACGCCCGGTCAGCGCGGCGACGACGTCGCCACGGGCGACGGTGAACGCGGGCACCAGGGCCGCGAGCAACCCGGTGCCGACGGCGAGAACGGCGATGGCGGCCAGCGCGAGGGGAAAGACCCGGTACCCGCCGGCCCGCTGCTGCGCCAGGTGCACCTCGACCAGCGGGCGGAACGCGAAAGCGGCGACCATGCCGAGCAGCAGTCCCGGGACGGCGGCGAGCACGCCGAGCACGATGCCGTCGGCCAGCACGATACGGCGCAGGTGTGCCGGAGTCCCCCCGTTGGCGGCAACCAGCCCGAGGTCGCGCTGGCGGCGGCGGGCACCGACCGCGAATACCGGCCCGGCGAGCAGCATCACCTCGAGCACGCCCAGCCCGACGACGAGCCCACCGGCGGCGACGGTTCGCAGGCTGACGTCGTCGTCGCTGCTGTCCTGGTAGTACGGGTCCGACGGGTCGAGGGCGGGCGGGTTCAGCAGCACCGCCCGCGAGACGACGACCATGCCGCGCTCGTTGAGCTGTCTGACCCCGGCCCAGTCCACCGGCGCGGGCGCGTCCCACAACCACCCGTGGGAGTCGTAGCTGGCCCCGCCGTCGGGCGCCGCGTCCGGCGCGAACACCACCTGCTCGGCCAGCTCGGCGGGGAACTCGACGATTCCGGTGACTGTCCACGAGGCGTCCCGGTCGGCGCTGCGTACGGTGCCGCCGATCCGGGCGGCCAGCCGTGCCGCCGCCTGCTCGGTGAGCGCGACCTCGTCGGCGGTCGCCGGGGCGTGACCTTCGCGCAGCGTGACGAGGCCCGCCACCATCGGGTCTGCCACGTCCATGGCGTACACCGCGAGGTCTCCCACCCCGCTTCGGGTCCGGAGCGGGACGATTCCCCTCCGGATCGGAGTCACCCGGCTGCCGTCCGGGAGCGCGGCGAGCAGGTCTTCGGCCGATACGGTGGCGGCGCGCGAGGAGGTGTCCGAGGAGTGGCCGTCCCCGGTGGGATCCTGCCGGACCGGCCCGGTGTCGACCCACTCGATCTTCGCGTCGGCGGCACCGAGCAGGCGGGTGGCCTTCTCCTCGGGGGTGAGCCGGAACATGTCGTAGCTGACGGCGGCGGCGCTCAGCGCCAGGACCGGCAACGCGAGCATCGCGATCGCCAGTGCCGAGCGTCCCTTCGCGCGGCGCGCCTCCCGGCGGGCGATCCGCAGCGCGGTCAGCCAGCTCCTCATCACGCCCGCCCCAGGAGTTGCTCGGCCGCCGCCAGCGGGCCCGAGGTGTCGGCGATGACGCCGTCACGCAGGAACACCACCCGGTCGGCCCAGGCGGCGTGCCGGGCCTCGTGGGTCACCAGCACGCCGGCCGCGCCCGCGTCGACCCGGGTGCGCAGCAGCCGCAGCACGGACTCGCCGGTCTGCGAGTCGAGCGCCCCGGTCGGCTCGTCGGCCAGGACGAGCCGACGGTCGCCGGCGAGGGCCCGGGCGATCGCGACCCGCTGCTGCTGACCGCCGGACATCTCGTCGGGGAATCGCGGCCCGAGGTCGGTCAGACCCACCTCGTGCAGGGCGGCCACGGCGAGCCGGCGGGCCCGCCGCACCCCGGCGCCGTCCAGTTCGAGGGGGAGCGCGACGTTCTCCGCGGCGGTGAGGCTCGGCAGCAGGTTGAGGTCCTGGAAGACGTACCCGATCGAGCGTCGTCGCAGCGCGGCGAGCTGGCGACTGGAGAGCTTTCGTAGCTGCTGGTTCTCGACGTACACCTCACCCCGGGTGGGTCGGTCCAGTCCGCCGGCGAGGTTCAACAGGGTCGACTTGCCGGAGCCGGACGGCCCCATCACGGCCACCAGTTCACCCGGCCGGACCGTCAGAGTGACGCCGCGCAGCGCGTGCACCGCGGCCTCGCCCGCGCCGTGGGTCCGGTAGGCGTCGCGGATCTCCAGCACGCTCATGCCGTCACCTCGGTGTGCTCGGCCGCCGGGCTCGGCGTGCCGGTGGCCGATGGCACCGGGCGGGTGAGGTCGTGTCGGACCAGGCTGGTCTCGCAGTGGTCGAGCCACCGCAGTTCGGCCTCGGCCTGGAAGATCATGGCGTCGAGCACCAGTCGCCACGCCAGGTCGGCGGGTCTGGGTTCGGGGTCGCGGGCCTTGAGTCGGGTGTACTCCTGCAGCGCCCGCATCGTCGCGGTGCGCTGGGTCTGCAGCACCGCCGCGACGTCGACCCCGGGGGTGGTGATGGCCAGCGCCAGCTTGATGGAGAGTTCGTCGCGGGGCCGGTCGGCCCGGCTGATCGGGGTGGCGAACCAACTGCCCAACTGCGTCCGGCCGGCATCCGTGATCTCGTACGGCTGCTGCCCCCCGTCGTTCTCCGGCAGCGGGCGCACGAGGCCGTCCCGCTCCAGCCTGGACAGTGTCGTGTAGACCTGCCCGATGTTCAGCGGCCAGGTGGCCCCGGTGGACTCCTCGAAGGCGGCGCGCAACTGGTAGCCGTGCATGGGGCCGCGTTCCAGTAACGCGAGCAGGCTGTGGCGGACTGACATAGCTACTGAGTATGCATACTCGGTATGGCGATGGCAATCTCGCTCCGCGGCCCGGCCCCCGCACGAGACCGCCAAGGCGGTCCCGGTGGCCCGGCCCGACGGCGACCGGGTCAGAAGCCTTCCGGAGCGTGCGGTACGTAGTGCTCGGCGAGCCGCCGCAGCGCCTCCTCGCCGAGGGTCAGCTCGACCGCGGCGACCGCGTCGGTGAGATGTCCCGGCTTCGTCGCGCCGACGATCGGGGCGGTCACCGCCGGCTGGTGCAGCAGCCAGGCGAGCGCGACCTGCGCCCGGGGGACCCCGAGCTCGCCCGCCACCTCGGCGACCGCGCCGACCACCCGCCGGTCGGCCTCTTCGGCCTGCCGGTAGAGGGTGCCGCCGAAGTCGTCCGTCTCGCTGCGCGCGGTGCTGACGTCCCAGTCCCGGACCAGCCGGCCCCGGGCCAGCGGGCTCCACGGCAGCACCCCGACGCCCTGGTCGAGGCAGAACGGGAGCATCTCCCGCTCCTCCTCGCGCATGATCAGGTTGTACTGGTCCTGCATGGAGACGAACCGGGTCCAGCCGTGCAGGTCGGCGGTGTACTGCGCCTGCGCGAACTGCCAGGTCCACATCGAGGAGGCGCCGAGGTAGCGCACCTTGCCGGCCCGTACCAGGTCGTGCAGCGCCTCCATCGTCTCCTCGATCGGCACGTTCGGGTCGTACCGGTGGATCTGGTAGAGGTCGATGTAGTCGGTGCCGAGCCGACGCAGGCTCTCGTCGACCTGGGTGAGAATCGCCGCCCGGGACAGCCCGCCGCCCTTCGGCCCGGGACCCATCCGGCCGTGCACCTTGGTGGCAATGACCACCTCGTCCCGGCGAGCGAACTCGCCGAGCAGCCTGCCGGTGATCTCCTCGCTGCTGCCGAGAGAATAGACGTTGGCGGTGTCGAAGGTGGTGATCCCGGCCTCGATGGCCTGCCGGAAGAACGGCCGCGCCTCGTCCAGCTCCGTCGTCCAGGAGTGGGTGCCGCGCTGCGGGTCCCCGAAGCTCATGCAACCGAGGACGATCCTGGACACTTCCAGTCCCGAGCCGCCCAGCCGTACGTACCGCATCTCTACTCCTCGCCTCGTCCCTCGCCGTGCCCGGTGCGCGTGGCCGGCGTGGCCCGACCGCCGAGCCGTCGATCACCGGCTTCACGCAACGTACCCGCGCGGGCGGGACGGCTGGGAACGCGGCGACCCGGCTGACCCGGCTCGGCGACCGGGGCCCGGGCGCGTAGCCGACGCAGCATCCGGGCGTCGCCGAAGCCGACCGCCCGGGCGGCGGCCTCGACGGTCGCACCGTGCCCGATCAGGTGTTCGGCGCGTTCGACCCGGAGCATCTGCTGGTAGCGCAGCGGCGTCACCCCGACGGCCCGGACGAAGACCCGGGTGAGGGTCCGCTCGCTGACCCCGACCGCCGAGGCCAGGTCGGCCAGGGCCAGCCGCTGCGCGAAGCGGGCGTCGAGGATGTCCTGCACCCGGTGCACCACGTCGCTGATGTGGCCCCGATGCCGCAGCATCGCGCTGGCCTGCTGCTCGTCGCCGTTGCGCCGGGCGTAGACGACCATCTCCCGGGCCACCCGGGCGGCGAACCCGGGTCCGTGCCGGACGGCGAGCAGGTGCAGGGCCAGGTCGATCCCGCTGGCGATACCGGCCGAGGTGACCACGCGGTCGTCCACGACGTAGAGCACGTCCCGGACCACGACGGCCCGGGGATGCCGGCGGGCCAGTTCGTCGGAGAGGTCGTGGTGGGTGGTGCACCGCCGGCCGTCCAGCAGCCCGGCGCCGGCCAGCGCGAACGCCCCGGCGCAGACGCTGGCGACGGTGCCGCCCCGACGGTGGTGCCGGACGAGCCGGTCCAGGGTCGAGGCGGCGAAACCGGCGTAGCCGACCGGGCCGGCGTCGCGCCGGCCGGCCTGCTCAGGCCGGCCGGCACGAGGCGGTGGTCCGGGACGCCAGCCGGGGACCACGATCAGGTCGTCCGGACCCAGCTCGGGCCAGTCGGTCCGGGCCCGCAGTGGTACGCCCTGGGTGGTGCCCACCTCTTCCCGCTCGCCGACGTAGTGCAGGGCGTAGCCGCCGCCGAGGTCGGCGGCGGTGGAGAACGCCTGCGCCGGCCCGGCCAGGTCGAGCAGGTGCAGCCGGGCGGCGAGCAGGAAGACGATGTTGGTCACCCGACGGCCGGCTCCGGCACGGCGGTCCGGTCGTCGGGAGCCGGGCTCGGATCCCCGGTCAGCTCCGCCACGGTACGGATGGTGGCGAAGCGGCCGGCCAGCGCGTACTCGGTGCGCGCGACGATCTCGTCGACGCCGAGCGTGCGCGGGTCGGCGAGGATCTCGGCCACGGTACGGCCGGGCGGGGCGTCGGGGTGCTCGATCGGGTTCGTCGCCGTCGCATCGGTCACGAACGTCACCAGGTAGCCGAGATCGCTGGCGAGCCGGGCGGTGGTCTCCACACACTGCTCGGTACGGATTCCGCAGACCGCCACCTCCGCCACGCCCGCTCCGGTCAGCAACTGCTGCAGGTTGGTGGTGGTGAACGCGTTGTGCGAGGTCTTGTGCAGCACCGGCTCGCCGGGTTCGGGCTCCAGGCCGTCCATCAACCGGACGAAGCCGAGCGCCGGGTCGAAGACATCACCGGTGCCGGGCTCGGTGTGCAGTACCCAGACCACGAGATCACCGGAGGACCGGAACGCTTCGGTCAGCCGGCGTACCCGGTCGACGAGGTCCGGGTTGGAGGTGGCCGCCCAGATCGGCCGTTGCCGGAACGACTCCTGTACGTCGATGACGACGAGTGCACGCGATGACATGTCACCGATCCTGTCCGGTCTTGGCCGACGGCGGCAGACACCATCATGCCTGGCTCCGGAACGATCCGGTCAGCAGGCGGGGCCACCGGGCAGGTGCACCGCACCGGAGCGCCGACGGCCCCTTCCGGTCGGGGTTCGACCGGAAGGGGCCGCGGGAACGCGCGCGGTGCTAGTCGGCGGTCACCGGGTGACGCCGAAGGCGATCCGGCCGAGGGTGTTCTCGACGCCGGTGAAGCCCTCGCCCGGGTTGAAGGTGTCCTCGCCGAAGTCGACGTCCGGGTCGTCGGCGGTGCCGCCGACGCCGTCCGGGCCGACGCCGAACAGGAGCGGGAAGTTGCCGCCCTGGTCCATCAGGTTGGCCTGGTCGTTGAACTGGTCGACGTGCCAGTTGCCGAAGAAGTGTCCGGCCTCGTGCGCGGTCACGTTGCCCACCGCCCGGCCGACGAAGCCGATCCGGTCACTGTCCGGGGTGAGGTACGTGTTCAGCGAGGCCTCGTCACCGGCCGGGTCGCTCAGCACGTCGAGCAGTACCAGGGCGGAGTCCTGGGTGCCGAAGTTGCCCGGGTCGATGAACTGGGCGACCCCGATGGTGGGTACGCCCGACTCCTGAATGCTGCCGCCGACGATGATCCGGCTGACGTTCGCCTGCCCGAACGGGTCGGCGTGGTCACGGCTGTTCAGGATCCGGATGTCGAAGCGCTGGTTGAGTCCACTTTCGATCATGTCCCGACGGAGGTTCTCCCGGACCTCGGCGACGATCGCGTCGATCACCGCGTCCTCGTCGTCGGCGGTCAGTCCCCAGCGGCCGAGGAAGGCCCGCATCGGGCTGAGGGTGCGTACGCCGGGGCCGCCGAAGATGGCGGTGTTGATCCGTGCGCCGTCGAAGTCGAGGAAGAGGGTCTGCCGCGGCTGCTGCCCCGGCCGGTACGCCTCGACGGTGATGTCGTACATGCCGTCGCCGAGGGTCACCCCGACGTAGTGCCAGCCGGCCCTGTCGGCCACGTGTTCGGTGACCGCGTTTCCGCCGCCCGGCAGCGGGCTGTTCGGCGGGTAGAGGGCGGAGGCGTCCTGGTCGGAGCCGTGCACCTCGCGGCGGTCGGGGTCGTAGACCGTGATCTGGGCGGCCGAGCCCTCGACCGAGGCACCGAGTACGTCACCCGGCCGCAGCCGTACGGCGAAGAAGTCGCTGTCCTGCTCCGCCGTCGAGATGGTTACCCGGTACGGCCCCTCGCTGCCGGCACCCCCGCCGCTGGCCGAGTCGAACGGATCCCCCGGAGCCGCCGGGAAACCGATCACCGCCACGTAGTAGGTACCGTCGGCGTCGAACCGGTGCACCAGCAGGCTGTCCAGTCCCTCCGGGGTGTCGTCGTTGAGCGCGACCAACGAGCCCTCGGCGTCGTAGAGCAGGACGACCGGGTCGAGGTCGCCGGTCGGGGCGTCGATGTCGACCGTCAGGGTTCGGCCGGCGGTGCCGGTCAGCTGGTAGAAGTCGAAGTCACCGCTGCCGCTGCCGGCGCTGCCGTGCGGGCCGTCCCCGATCGTCGCCGAGGTCGTGACGGCCTGCTCGGTGGCACCGACCCCGGTCTCGCCGGCCAGCGGGATGGCACCGTCGTCCTCCGGGTTCGGCGCGATCTCCGTCGCGTCCACCCTCTCCGGGGAGAGGGTGCCGAGGATCCGCAGCCGCGGATTGTCCCGGGCGCCCGTACCGAATCCGGTGATCCGCTGTGCGGTCGCCGGGGTGTCGTTGCCGCCCCGGACGCCGGTCGGTTCCTCCTCGTCGGCCACCACCGGTGCGGCGGCAGCGGCCCGCTGCTGCGCCCGCAGCCCGGCTCGCTGGTTGCCCTGTTTCGCCAGCCAGTTCTTCCATCCGACGTAGTCCGCCTTGGCCGGATCCGGCAGCAGCGCCAGGAACGGGTTCGGCCCGGCCGGCTGTTTCGCCGCGTTCGGCTTCACCCCGGCCAGGCCGACGGACGGCGCGGTGGTGGCGGCACCGGTACTCCGCTCGTCGTCGTTCGGCCGGGCCTGGACGGCGCTGGGTGTCAACCCCGCGACCACCAGCGTTCCGGCGGCCAGGATGGCGATTGTTCGACGCATAGGTCCCCCTCCGAGATGCCATCGCCCGGTGGCCCCGCCACCGAGGGCTACCGTGACGCTACTGATCTCGAAGGGAAATTAATAGAAGTAGCGAGATATTTAAGTACATCGCGGTGTACTTCTTTCTCGCCGGCCGAACCGGGATCGGCGACGGCCTCCGGACGTGGCGGAGGCCGCCGCCCTCCACGACTCGCGGAGACGGTCCGTTGTGGAAGTGGTGACCCGGTGCGCCCGTTCAGCGGGTTGCGGTGGAGTCGCCGGCCTGTCCGGCCTCGTCGACGTGGTCGTCGGTGTGGTCGTCGACGTGGTTGTCGGTGTGGTCGTTGACGTCGTCGTCGGTGTGGTCGTCGACGTGGTCGTCGGCGGACGGCCGGGCGATCAGCCGGTCGACGGCGGTGGTGCTGAGGGTGGCGCCCAGGGCGCTACCGGCGGCGATCCCCCAGCCGACCGGCCCGAGCGGGGTGCAGCCGAAGAAGTGGCTCAGTCCCGGGGTCTGGATCACCCCGGCCAGGACCGCCACCGAGAGGGCGGTCGAGGCCAGCACGGCCGGGCTGGTCCCACCGTCCAGCAGCGTCTGGCCGAGCTGGGTACCGACCAGCGAGGCCAGCGCGACCGTGCCGGCCCGGCGTCGGGTGCCGGTGTAGCGGGCCAGGGTCCAACCGGTGGTCGCACCGAGGGTCGTGGTGCCGGCCCGGAGCGCGATCTCCCGACTGAGGGTGGCGCCGAGGGAGGTCTCCGGTCCCTCGGTGAGCAGGGCGTCCATGCTCTCCGCCCGGGGTGCCCGGACCGCGATCGCCATCGCCGGTGCCAGGTCGGTGAGCAGGTTGACCAGCAGCATCTGCCGGCCGCTCAGCGCGGACCGGCCGGTCAGCGCGGCGGTGAGCACGCTGAACGCGATCTCGCCGAGGTTGCCGCCGACCAGGATGCTCAGCGCGTGCCGTACCGACGACCACATCGCCCGCCCCTCGACCAGGGTGGCGATGATCGTTTCGAGTCGGTCGTCGGTGACCACCAGGTCGGCGGCGGCCCGGGCCGCCGGGGTGCCCCGCTGGCCGAGCGCGATGCCGACGTCGGCGAGCCGGATCGCGGGCGCGTCGTTGGCACCGTCCCCGGTCATCGCCACGGTACGCCCGCACTTCTGCAACGCCCGGATGATCCGTACCTTGTGTGTCGGCGTGCACCGGGCGACCACGTCGGTCCGGACCAGTCGCTCGGCGAGGGCGTCGTCGTCGAGCCGGTCGAGTTCGGTCGCGGTGACCACCCGCTGGTCGGTGTCGTCGGTACTGATGATCGCGGCGATCGCCTCGGCGGTGGCCGGATGGTCACCAGTGATCATGATGGTGTGCACCCCGGCCTGCCGGATCCGGCGCACCGCCGGAGCGGCACTCTCGCGTACCCCGTCGGCGAGGGCCAGGAAGCCGAGGAAGGTCAGGTCCCGAACGTCCTCCTCGGTGACCGCGTCGCCGGGCAGTTCCCGCTCGGCCACCGCGAGCACCCGTTGCCCGGCCCCGGCGTGCCGGTCCAGCGTTTCCTGCAGGGTTCGCCGGCCGGCCTCGTCCAGGGGCCGGTCGCCCTGCCGGGTGCAGCGGGGCAGGATCGTCTCCGGCGCGCCCTTGACGCTGAGCAGGTGGTGGCCCCGATGCCGGCCGACCGTGGCGTGGTAGCCCCGGGACGGCTCGAACGGCAGCGCGTGCTCCGGCTGCCAGGGATGCGTCCGGGTGCCGGTGCCGACCCCGGCCCGCCGGGCGCCGGTCAGCACCGCCCGGTCGGTCTGCTGGCTGACCTCCTCCGGCCGCTCGGCCGCCGGAGTGGCCCGCAGCGCCGCCGCGAGTACGGTACGCAGCGGCCCGTCCAGCGTGTCGAGGTCGGCGTACCGGTCGCCGTGACCGTTGCCGACTCCGGCCAGCATCAGCTCGCCCTCGGTCAGGGTGCCGGTCTTGTCGAAGCAGAGCACGTCGACCCGGCCGAGTGTCTCGATCGTGCGCGGATTCCGGACCAGCGCGCCGTGCTCGGCCAGCCGACGCGCCGCCGCCAGCTGCGCGGCGCTGACCAGGAACGGCAACCCCTCCGGTACGGAGGCGACCGCGAGGTTGGCGGCGGTGCTGGCCGACTCCGCCAGCGGTACGCCCCGGAGCAGCCCGGCCCCGGCGACCGCCACCGCCGAACTGGCGGCGAGCGGGATGGAGAGCTTGGCCAGCCGGCCGAGTCGAGCCTCGACCCCGCTGGTCGGGGCCGCCTCACCGGCCAGCGCCATGCCCCGGCCGACCTCGGTGTCCGCCCCGGTCGCCACCACCACGGCGAGGCCTCGCCCGGCGGCGACCGTGGTCCCCTCGTAGAGCATCGACCGGCGGTCCGCCACCGCGGCGGCCACCACCGGCTGGCTGGTCTTCGTCACCGGCAGCGACTCCCCGGTCAGCGACGACTCGTCGGCCTCCAGGCCGACCGCCTCGACCACCCGGCAGTCCGCCGGCACGGCGTCGCCCGGGTCCAGCGCCACCACGTCGCCGGGGACCAACTCGTCGGCGGCGACCACCCGCTCGGTGCCGTCCCGCCGGACCCGGGCGGTCACCGCCGACCGGGACAGCAGGTCGGCCAGCGACCGTTCGGTGGAGACCCGGTGCGCGGCGCCGATCAGCGCGGTCATCCAGATCACCCCGCCGACGAGGGCCGCGTCCGCGATCGAGCCGACCGCGGCGGAGAGTCCGGCGCCGCCGGCCAGTACCGGGGTGAGCGGGTTCGCCAACTCCTCGACGAACGCCCGGGGCAGGTCGGGGCCTTCGGTAGGGCCGATCGACGCCGTCCGGCCGCGTCGCCCGACCTCCTCGGTGGAGAGTCCCGCCTCGTCGGTGCCGAGCCGGTTCAGTACGGTCCGTACCGGCATCAGGTGCCAGGGCGTCTGCGGGGCGGCGATCGAGGTACGGCGCTCGGGCAGCCGGCCCGCCCGCCAGACGCCGTGCCCGATGGCAAGTCCGGCGGCGGCGTTCACCGCCGCCATCGCCCGGCCCGGCAGTTGCCCGGGTGCCGCGGTGAACGCCGCCACCGCGCCGAGCCCGCTGCCGCCGACGGCCAGCGCGATGCTCTGCCGGGCCACCGTACGGGCCAGTCCGACGGCCTCGACCACCAGCGCCGCCACCCCGAGGTCGGAGCCGACCAGCAGGTGGGCGCCCCACGGGGGCGGCTCATCGGCGTGCCATATCCCGAGCCCGCAGTCGGCGGCGGCCAGCGCACGCGGATCGCTGGAGACCAGGGCGACCATCGCTCCCTCGGACTGCAACGACCGGATCGATCCGGCGAGCCGTGGCCCGCCGGGCAGGTGCCCGGCCACGAACTCGTGGTCGCCGTCGCTGCTGCCGTCGTGGTCGTGGTTGCCGTCGTGGTCGTGGTCGTTGGGGTGGTGTTCGTGGAGGTGGTGGTGTTCGTGGAGGTGGTGGTGTTCGTGGAGGTGGTGGTCCTCGTCGGCGATCAGGAGGCGTAGGCCGGCTCGGCGGGCCGCCGCCGGCAGGGCGTCGATTCCGGGGGCGGGTTCGGCGGCCACCCGGACCACGGCGGCGAGCCGATCGCCGGCGGTCAGGCCGAGCAGGGTGCCGCCGTCCGGGCGGAGCCGGTCGATCTGCTCGGCACCCGCCCCGTCGGGCAGGCGCAGTGCGTCGAGCGGACCGAGAGCCCAGCCGTCGTCGTCGCGTACCCGGTCCGGGGTCTCCGGGTCGAAGAGGTCGAAGGCGCGGGTCGCCACCTCCTCGGCGTCGGCGCCGGGCAGTGGCAGCAGGTCGGTGAGGACGCCCCGGGCGGAACGCAGTACGGCGGCGTCCAGTACCAGCACGTCGAGGCGCTCCAGTTCGCGCAGCACCGTACGGTCCATGGCGATCACGCCCCGCCGGGCGAGCAGCCAGCCGAGCCGCGCCGCGTACGCCTCCCGGCCGGCGACGGCGGCGCTCGGGATGCTGGCCAGGGTCAGGGCGGCGGCTCGCTTGCGGCTGGCCGGGGCCAGCGCGGCGACGCCGGCGAGGGTGCCGGACTCCAGTATCCGGGCCAGGTAGCGCTCGATCGGACCGTCCGGCTTGGGGTGCGGTCGCTCGTCCGGCGGCGGTGCCGCCGCGGCCCGCTCCGGGGTACCGGCGAGCCTCGGCTCGGCCTGTTCCCAGGCGGCCAACTGCGCCCGGGCCTCGCCCCACTGCAGCACCCGCTGTGCGCCGTCGAGCAGGATTCCGGCCCAGCCGCCGGTCAGACCCTGGGCCAGGACGGTGGCGAGCGGCAGCCAGGAGTCGGCCCGGTGGTCGCCGCGTAGCCCCCGCCCGGCCAGCGCGTGCAGCCTCGGGTGCAGGTCGACGGCGCGCAACAGGCCGGCGAGTTCGCCCGGTGCCCGGGTGAACGGCATGATCCGGACCGCCGCCGACAGCCCGAGCCCGAACGCGTCCATCGCGATCCGGGCCATCGCCCGCCGGGTCCGTGGGCCCTCCTCCGGGGGATGCGGTTCCGCGCAGTCCGGGTCGGGCGCCCGATCGTCGGTACTTTCCATCGCGGCGATCACCGCGATCAGCTCCCGCAGTCGCGGCGCGGGCGTGCCGACCGTCACCACCACCCGCCCGGAGGGAGCGTTGACCCGGGCCCATTCGACCCCGGACAGCCCTTCCAGCGCGTGTTCGATCCGGGCGGCCAGCCATTCACCGCCGGGCTGGGCGATCCCGTGCACCTCGATGTGGTGCCGTCCCGGGCGGGACCAGACCGCACGGCGCCTGAGGCCGGCGGCCCGGGTGGCCCGGGTCGCCATGGACTCGGCGCGGTGCGCGACTCCGGCGACGAGTTGCGGCACGCCGCGCGGCGACATCGCCTCGGGCAGGGTGGGCAGGTGGATGCGGCGCAGGTCCACGCCGGGGATCCGCAGCCCGAGGGGCGTCATCGACCGGAGCCGCCGGCTGGGCGGCCGCTCCGCCCGGCGGCTGGGCGGCTGTCGCTGGCCGCACTCGGGTACCGCATCTCACCCTCCCAGAGCCGTGGGTCGGCCCTGGGTTCCCGGTCAGCGCGGCCTTATGCCCTCTTCCGGCATGAAGTCTCCCTTCCGTCAGACCCGGGCCCCGACGGGATCGGCCGGGCCGTAGGAGGCGCAGACGTCCGGTCCACCGCAGGTCACGTCCGTGCTGTCGACCGCCGAGGCTGCCGCCGCCTCTGGCCCGGGCGCGGCCTCTGGCCCGGGCGCCGCCGCCCCTGGCGTGGACGCTGTTTCGGTGAGGCCGGCGAGCAGGTGGCGTGGCCCCGGTCCGGTACCGGCCATCACGTCGCCGGGGTTGGAGAGGGCGCACCGGTCCAGTGACAGGCAGCCACAGCCGATGCAGTCGGAGAGGTCGTCGCGGAGCCGTTGCAGGGCGGCGATCCGTTCGTCGAGCTGGCCGCGCCAGTTCGCCGAGAGCCGGGCCCAGTCCGCGCGGGTCGGTGTGCGCTGCTCGGGCAGGCTGGCCAGAGCCTCCCGGATCTGGGCCAGCGGCACACCGACCCGCTGGGCGAACCGGATGAAGGCGACCCGGCGCAGGACGTCGCGGCTGTAGCGGCGCTGGTTGCCACTGGTCCGGGTACTGGTGATCAGGCCCTTGGCCTCGTAGAAGTGCAGGGCCGAGACGGCGACGCCACTGCGCGCGGCGAGCTGTCCGACGGTGAGGGCAGGTGCGGTCACGGGTCGAGGGTATCCCGAATACCTCAACTAATGTTTAGCTGTGCCGGGAACCTCACGCCGGAACCGTCCGAACCGTCTTCGGGGGCGGAATTCGGGTGGACCGGGTCGGCGCGGCACCGCAAGCTGATCTCGTGGCTGAGCTTCCGGAGTTGTACGTCGCGGTCGACGTCGAGGCGGACGGGCCGATCCCCGGGCCGTACAGCATGATCTCGCTGGGCATGGCGGTCGCCGGCCGGCCCGAGCTGACCTTCTACACCGAGTTGCGCCCGATCTCCGACGAGTTCGTGCCCCAGGCTCTCGCCGTCTCCGGGCTGGACCGGGAACGCCTGCTCCGGGAGGCGCCGCCGGCCGAGGAGGCGATGACCGCCGCGGCGAGGTGGGTGAACGGGCTGCGCAAGCAGGGAAGGCCGGTCTTCCTGGCCGCTCCCGCCGTCTGGGACGGGATGTTCGTGCACTGGTACTTCGTCCGGTTCACCGGCCGGAGTCCGTTCGGGGCGACCGGTTCCGGGGTGGACCTGCGCAGCTACTGGATGGGGCGGACCGGCGCCGAGTGGGCCGGTACGCACAAGGGGAAGATCAAGTATGCGCTGGGTCTGACCGGGATCCCGCACACCCACCACGCGGGCGAGGACGCGGCGGAGCTGGCCCAGGTCTTCGACGCCGTACTGCGACGGCCGGCAGCGGGGTCGACCGACGGAGGCGACTGACGACGTACCGCACCCGACCGGGCGAGCCTGTCCGGAACACGAAAAATCTCCGGATTCAGGGCCTACTCTCGAACGCATGATCTACATGGCTCTGGCCGCGCTGATGTACGTCTGCGGCTTCGTCTTCCTCTACGGCGTGGTCCGGATCGCCGTCCGGCACGGCATCGAGGACGTCGACCTGCGGCGGGAACGGGCCGCCCAGGCGCCCGAACGGGACCGGCTCCGGGAACGCAGCCTGGTGCCGGACGACGCCTTCCTCGCCGGCAGCTGACCCGCCCGCGGTTCGACCGTCGGTTGCTGACGGCCGACCCACGCCACGTCGTCGTCCTGCGCGTCGCCCCGTCGTACTGCGGCGTCGCACCCTCGTTCGGCGGCGCCTCGCCCCTGGGCCGGTGTGCCCGGTCGGAGCCGGTGTGTCTGGTCGCAGTGGTCGGTGCGAGGATCGCGGGCGTGATGGGAACTCTGAAGACGGAGCCGGCCCGGACCCGCCAGGATCTGCTCGCGCCGCCGGTGACCGAGGCCCTGCACCGCTGGCCCGCCGACTCACCGGTCGGCGTGGACGACATCCTGGTCGCGCCGATCGACGCCACCCTGGCCGACACCGTCGCCTTCTGCGCCGCGTACGACGTCGGACTCGACGTGTCGGCGAACTGCGTGGTGGTGGCCGGCAAGCGGGAGGGGACGGTCCGGTACGCGGCCTGCGTGGTACTGGCGACCACCCGGGCCGACGTGAACGGTGTGGTGCGCCGCCACCTCGACGTACGCAAGGCGAGCTTCGCTCCGATGGCCGAGGCCGTCGAGCTGACCGGCATGGAGTACGGCGGCATCACCCCGATCGGGCTGCCCGAGTCGTGGCCGATCCTGGTCGACTCGCGGGTGGCCGGCACGCCGTACGTGATCGTCGGGTCCGGCGTCCGGCACAGCAAGATCGCACTGCCCGGTGCGGCTCTCGGGCTCCTGCCGACCGCCGAGGTCGTCGAGGGGCTCGCCCGCGAGGTCGGCTGACGATTCGCCCGCCAGCTCGGCTGAAGGCTGTCCCGACCGGCCGGTCGCCCTCTGCCCGGACGGGTCGGTCGAGCGGTCCGGCCAGCAGATCGGGCATCGGCAGAGGACGATCCGGACCTGGCCGGTGCCGGAGACCAGGCGTACCTGCCCGGGGCAGTGGTGGGGCGGCGTGGTCACCGGCGGACGCAGGGCGAGCGCGCACGGCAGGCACAGCGTCGTCTCGCTCATCCGGGATTCCCTTCGCCCCCGTCCACCGGCTCGCCGCCGGTCACCCCCGGCGAGGGGGTGGCATGGCTGTCGATGTCTACCACATCGGCAACCGGAGGTGCGGGTACGAATGGGTCGTTCACCATTTCTAAATACGCACGTGCCGTCGCCAGTGCCCGGCAGCCCGGCAGTTTGCAGATAGCGCAACGACCGTCGTCGCGTGGCCAGTGTTCGATCACGATGAGCCGGGCCGACAGCACCAACCGATTACGTATTCGGCGCGCGGCCGGGCCGGTCATCTCCGCCCGCCGCGCCGCCGGCGCACGCCCGGGGGGCGCACCGGCCCAGTCGCACCCACGAGTCGCCTCCTGAGCTGCCCGGGAGGTGCGGCGGCCGCCGGCACGACCGCCGCACCCGGTGGGGCGCCGCCCGCTGGTCAGGGGGAAGACAGCGGGTACGCGCCCCCGTCCCGCGCGGACCGATCACGAGCCGACCTGGAGGCCGACGAGATCGACTCGGGTCATACCCGCGGGTCGTGGAACTCCTGTCCCGGCACCGATCCCGAGGTCACTCCAGGCTTACGTTCTGTGCCCGGAAGCGGTAAAACATTGATCGATGCCACATCGAACTGAAGCGATCCACATCCCTACATTCCCGTAATCAGAGAACTACCGATAGTAGGCGCGGTTTTCAGGTGTTTTCCGGAGCGCACAGGCGGTAGACGGATGGATCACGTCGGCGCAAGGCTGAGGGTGGCGCGTACGGACGCCAAGGTCACCCTGACCCAGATGGCGGCCCGCACCAACTACAGCAAGAGTCATCTGTGCAACGTGGAGCTCGGCAAGCGGCCGGCCACCCCGGATCTGGTCCTCGCCTACGAGCGGGTGTTGGGAGACAGCGTGAACCGCAGAGGTGCCCTCGCGCTCGCCGCGACCGTCGTCGTCTCCTCCGCCGTGGCCGAGCTGGTCCAGCACGGTTTCGCCGCCGCCATCGGGCCGCGTCGGGACGTCGACGAGTGGGTTGCCCGGGCCGAGGCGTACGGGCAGGACTACATGTCGCTCGGCGCCGCCGAACTCCGGGGCCGGCTCGCCGCCGATCTGGTGGTGCTGCAACAGGAGCTGGGCAGCCCACACCTGTGGGGGGTCGCCGCCCGGTTGATGACGGTGCACGGCAAGACCCTGCCCGGCAACGACGGTGGCCGGGGAGCGATCCGGTCGTACGAGATGGCGGCGATCGCGGCGGATCGTTCCGGCGACCTGGCGACCCGGGTCTGGGTACGCGGCCGGGCCGCCCTCGCGCTGGCGTACGAGGGGGCGCACCTGCCGGTCGCCGCCCGCTTCGCCGAACACGCCGTCGCGCTCTCCGACCGGCCTACCCTGGGCCGGTTGAACGCGCTGACCGCGCAGGCGCACGTCGCCGCCTGTCGGGGTGACACCGTCACCGGCCTGGCCCGGCTGGACGATGCCCGCCGGGTCTTCGACACGGCCGGCAGCTCGGAGCAGATCTCCGACTTCGCGGTGCCGCAGTGGCGGTTCCACACCTTCGAATCGATGCTGCTGTCCCGGCTCGGCCATCCCGCGGCGGTGGCCGCACAGGACGCGGCGGACCGGACCCGGCCGGAGAGTCTGCCCCGGTTCGCCACCCACATCGAACTGCACCGGGGTCTGCTGATGGCGAGCGCCGGGGACGCGTCCGGCGGACTCGGCCACGCCCGGCGGGCGCTGGACCGGTTGCCGCCCGAGCGGCACAGCCTGTCGCTGCGGCTGATGCTGGCCGAGGTCGAACGGGCGGCCGGAGTCGCGCGGTGACGGACCGCCGCCGCCGGACGGCCGCGCGACGGCACTCCTGTCACAGCGATGTTCGCCGATGTTGTTGCACGTGAAACCTTGCCGCGCCATGGGTGTCGACCGGCCGCGCACCGGCGCCGTCAGGCGAGCTGGTCCCGGACCTGTCGCTTGAGCCGGGCCAGGATGGCGTTGCCGCCGCGTACCCGCAGCGGACTGATCGCCTGAGCCAGCCCCATCTGCTGGTAGAGGTCGTCCGGCACGGCCAGCACCTCGTCGGCGCTCGCCCCGGCCAGTCCCTCGGCCAGGATTCCGGCGAAGGCCCTGGTGGTGGGCGCCTCCGGCGGGCAGTCGAACCAGGTGGTCACCGTACGGTCGGCGGCCACCTCGGCGCGCAGGAAGAAGGCGGTCTGGCACTCCGGGACCTGCTCCATCCCGGCGTGGCCGGTCAACTCCGCCGGCAGCGGCGGCACCGCGTCGGAGAACTCCAGCAGCATCTCCAGGACCACGTCCCGGGGAGCGGCGGCGAACTCCGCCACGATCTCGGCGAGCTTCGGTGGCATCGACTGCGGCATGGGCCCCAGGCTACCGAGGTGGCTCAGGGGCGGATGCCGGCCTCGCCGATCTCGCTGAGCACCGGCGACGGCTCCGGACGAACCGCCAGGTCGCCCAGGGAGACGATGCCGACGAGTTGCCGGTCGCCGTCGCAGACCAGGATCCGGCGTACGGCCCGGTCCCGCATCAGGGCCGCGGCCTCGGCTGCGGTGGAGTTCTGTTCGATCATCACAATGTCCCGGGAGGTCACCGAGCCGATCGTGGTCTGCCGGGCGTCCCTGCCCTCGGCGACGGCCCGGATCACGATGTCCCGGTCGGTCACCATGCCGAACAGGCTCGACCCGTCCGTCACCACCACGTCGCCGATGTCGGCGTCCCGCATGGCGCGGGCCGCCTCGTCCAGGGCGGTGGCCGCGGGTAGATAGACGATCGTTCTGGTCATGACGTCACGGACTCTGACCGCAGTCACTGTGTACCTCCGAACCCCCGAATTCCGATACCACCTGCTACCCCTTGGCCGGCACGCTAACACCATGTCGGGTTTCCGATCGGTCACCTGGGTCGTTGCACGTTATGGTGCGGTTGGCCCCGACAGGCCGGAGAGATCCGGAGTGACGCTGTGAGGTGCGAGTGAAGGCCACGGAGCTGTCCATCGCCGGTGCCTGGGAGTTCCTCCCGCAGCAGTTCTCCGACGACCGCGGCCGGCTCCTCGTCTGGTACGACGCGGCGGTCTTCGCCGACGCGCTCGGCTTCGAGTTGTCCGTGGCGCAGGCCAACCAGAGCGTCTCGCGGCGGGGCGTGATCCGGGGCGTGCACTGGGCCGACGTACCGGTCGGCCAGGCCAAGTACGTCTACTGCCCGCGTGGCGCCGTACTCGACGTGGTGGTCGACCTGCGGGTCGGTTCGCCGACCTTCGGCCGGCACGAGATGACCCGGCTGGACACCATCGACAACCGTGCCGTCTATCTGTCCGAGGGGCTCGGCCACGCCTTCGTCGCGCTGGAGGAGGAGAGCGTCGTCAGCTATCTCTGCTCCGCCCGGTACGCCCCGGCGCGGGAACGCATCGTGCACCTGCGGGATCCCGAGTTGGCGCTGCCCTGGCCGGCCGAGCTCGACCCGATCCTCTCCGAACGCGACGCCGACGCGCCCAGCCTGGCCGAGCTGCGCGCCGCCGACATCCTGCCCCGGTACGCCGACTGCCAGCGGCTCTACCAGGCACAACGGTCCGGCAGGACCGGCCGGCCGACGGACTAGGCGTCGCGGCTGTCCGCCCGGTTACCTGCCGACCCCGGTTGCGCCGTCGTGGCGTCGGCGGGCAGCGCGGACCCGTGCACCGAGGTCGCTGACCGGTTCGAGGTGGCGCAGCTTGTCGGGGTTGACGATCGAGTGGATCGCCTGGATCTCGCCGTCGGCGATGTCGAGCCCCAGCACACCGAAGAGCCGGTCCCGCGAGTCCAACACCATCGCGCCGGGCCGGCCGTTGACCTCGGCGATGCGGATGCGCACGCCACCGTGCGGTGCCACCAGCGACAACGCGGCCAGCAGGTGCCGGGCCACCGTGGCCCGGCCGTTGATCGCCCGCGCCAGCGCGGGGACCTTCCCGCCGCCGTCGCCGCGCAGCACCACGTCCTGGGCGAGCAGCGCCTCCAACGCCCGCAGGTCGCCGTGCTCGGCGGCCGCGAAGAACCGCCGGGCCAGCTCTTCGCCCTGCCGGCGAGTGGCGTGGTAGCGCGGCCGGCGCTCCCGGACGTGGGCCCGAGCCTTCGCCACCAGGTGCCGGGTGCTGTCGAGGTCGGAGCCGATGATGTCGGCGACCTCGGCGTACGGGTAGTCGAACACCTCACGCAGCAGGAAGGCGGCCCGCTGCCGGGGCGACAGGGTTTCCAGGAGCACGAGGAACGCCAGCGACATCTCGTCGGCGGTCTCCGCGCGGTCCGCCGGTGACGGGTCGGTGACCAGCGGCTCCGGCAGCCAGTCGCCGACATACCGTTCGCGCCGAGCCCGCGCCGAGCGCAACTGGTCGATCGCCAGCCGGGTGACCAGGGTCGCGATGTACGCGCGCGGCGAGGCGATCCGCTCGTCCCGTCCCAGGGTCTGGTGCATCCGCAGGAACGCCTCCTGCACCACGTCCTCGGCCTCGCCCACGCTGCCGAGCATCCGGTACGCGATGGCGAACGCCCGGGGGCGCAGCTCGGCGTACAGATCGTCGGCGGACACCGGTCAGCCCAGCCCTTCGACGAAACCCCTGCGCCAGCTCGGGTACCGCAACGTCCAGCCCAGCTCGCGCTTGGCCTTCTCGCTGGAGATGCCCCGGGCCCGGGTCATCATGTCCACCGGCATCTCGCCGGCCAGCATGCGCACGAGCCAGGCCGGGAGGCGGCGCGGCGGCTTGGCGCCGAGAACCCGGGCCAGTTCCGGCAGCCACTCGCCCACCGGCGCCGGGTCGTCGTCGGCGACGTGGTAGATGCCACTCCTGCCGCGTTCGACGGCCGCGACCGTCGCCGAGGCGGCATCTACGACATGCACCAGCGACCACACCCCCGAGCCACCGCCGACGATCGGGAACTTCCGTCGGCGGACCTGCGCGGCCATACCCGCGCCCGGCGCCAACTCTACGCCGGTACCGGGGCCGTAGAAGCCGCCGTAGCGAAGCGCGATGCCCTCGGCCCACGCGATACCGGTCACCGCGGTCTCCAGATGGCGCAGCGCCGCCACGGCTTCCTCGGCATCGGCCGGCGGATTCGGCTCGATCCGGCCGCTCTCGTCGACGACCGGCCCGCCGACCCGTTCCATCCACATCGCGTTGCTCTGCGCCACGAACGTGCGTACCCCGACGGCGCGCGCAGCCGCCAGCAGGTGGTCGGTGCCCACGGTGCGCAACCGGTTGGTGGCCGCCGCCATGAGCTTCGCGTGCCGGAAGTCGGTCGGACCGCTCAACGCCGTCAACTGATGCACGACCACCTCCGGCTCGGCCTTCGCCACGGCGTCAGCCACCGACTCGGCGTCGAGCGCGTCGACGATGACCGGTTCGGCACCCAGGGACCGCAGGACGCCGGCCTTCTCGGCCGAGCGAGTCGTACCGACGACCTCGTGGTTGCGGGCCACAAGCTGGCTGACCAGATGCCTGCCGATCGCACCGGTTGCGCCGGCGAGGAAGACCTTCATGACGTCTCCGATCGTTCGTGTGCCTGCCTGCCAACAGGCGGGCGGTCAATGCCTGCCTGCCAACACAGACGAGACGACCGGGTGCCCCATGAACGACAGTTGCCCAGGTCACAGTTGTCCGGGCCAGGGCGGCTGGCCCACGACCGAACCAACCGGACACCAACGGGCGGGACGCTAGCCGGCCGGACCCTCCGGGCCTGGGCGTGCCGGACCGGCCAGCCGGGCCAGGAGTTCCGCCGCCGAGAGTTCGGCGCGGTCTCCGGTGACGCGGTCGCGTAGTTCGACGTACCCGTCGGCCCAGCGGCGGCCGACCACGACGGTGCGTGGGATACCGATCAGCTCGGCGTCGGCGAACTTGACCCCGGCCGAGACGTGCGTCCGGTCATCGACCAGCACCCGCAGGCCGCGCCCGGCGAGCTGCCCGCCGAGGTCCAGCGCCGCCGCCAGCTGCGGCCCCTTTCCGGCCGCCACCAGGTGTACGTCGCAGGGCGCCACCGCCGCCGGCCAGACCAGCCCCCGCTCGTCGTGGTGCTGTTCGGCGATCGCCGCCACCGCCCGGGACACCCCGATGCCGTAGCAGCCCATGGTCGGCCGGACCGGCTTGCCGTCCTGACCCAGCACGTCGACCCGGAACGCGTCGGTGTAGCGCCGGCCGAGCTGGAACACGTGCCCGATCTCGACGCCCCTGCGGATCGTCAGCACCCCCGGCCGGCAGGCCGGACAGGGGTCACCGGCCCGGACCTCGGCCGCCTCGATCGTCCCGTCCGGGGTGAAGTCCCGCCCGCAGACGACGTCGGTGGCGTGCCGGCCCGGCTCGTTGGCGCCGGTCAGCCAGGCGGTGCCGGCTGCCACCCGGGGGTCGACGAGATAGCGGATGCCGAGCTTGGCCATCACGTGCGGACCGATGTAGCCCCGGACCAACTCGGGCCGGTCGGCGAAGCCGTCGAACATCGACACGGTGGCCGGGCTCAGCACCGCCGCGAGCCGCCCGAGATCGACCTCGCGGTCCCCGGGTACCCCGATGACCAGCAACTCCGGCTCGTCCGAGCCGGGCCGGCGCAGCTCGATGACGACGTTCTTCAGGGTGTCGCCGGCGGCCCAGTCGGTCCGGCCGCCGAGTCGTCGGGCGTTGGCGAGCGCGACCAGACTCTCGATGGTCGGCGTCTCCGGGGTGTCGTGCACCTGCGCCGCAGGGTGCGCGTGCACGTCCCCGGCCGGGGCCGGCGGGGTGGTCACCGCCTCGGTGTTGGCCGCGTAGTCGCAGGCGGTGCAGCCGACGAAGGTGTCGTCGCCGACCGGCGTCACGGCGAGGAACTCCTCCGACGCCGAGCCGCCCATCGCGCCCGAGGTCGCCGCGACGATCGTGTACGTCAACCCGAGCCGGTCGAAGATCCGCTGGTACGCCGCCCGGTGCCGGTCGTACGCCGCCGCCAACCCGGCCCGGTCGAGGTCGAAGGAGTAGGAGTCCTTCATCAGGAACTCCCGCCCGCGCAGCAGCCCGGCCCGGGGCCGCGCCTCGTCGCGGTACTTCGTCTGCACCTGGAAGATCGAGACCGGGAAGTCCCGGTACGAAGTGAAGGTGTCCCGGACCAGCAGTGCGGCCATCTCCTCGTGGGTGGGACCGAGCAGGTACTCGGCGCCACGCCGGTCCTTGAGAGTGAAGATGTCGTCGCCGTACTCGGTCCACCGGCCGGTCGTCTCGTACGGCTCCCGGGGCAGCAGGGCCGGGAAGAGCACCTCCTGGCCGCCGATCGCGACCATCTCCTCCCGGACCACCTGGGCGATCCGGTCCAGCACCAGCCGGCCGAGCGGAAGCCAGGTGTAGCCGCCCGGGGCGGCGCGACGGACGTAACCGGCCCGGACCAGCAGCCGATGGCTCGACACCTCCGCGTCGGCCGGATCCTCGCGCAGCGTACGCAGAAACAGCGTGGACATCCGTAGCAGCACCCGGGCAGCGTAGACCCAGGGGCGGGAGCGAGGCACGAAATTGTCGGCCGGCTGTCGGGCGCGCTGGGCCGGCGGGGTGCGGCGCCGGTCACCTCCCGGCGCCGGGTCTGCCCGCGACGGGGGCAGGCTGACAGACTGGCCACCGATCAAGGGAGTGGGAGAAGTGCAGGGGAGGCCCGGCGTGCGCTGGCGCAACTTCGTGGCGGTCGGAGACAGTTTCACCGAGGGACTGGACGACCCCTATCCCGACGGCAGCTTCCGGGGCTGGGCCGACCTGGTGGCCGCGACGCTGGCCGCCGAGGCCGGGCCGGATTTCGGGTACGCCAACCTGGCGATCCGGGGCCGGCTGTTCGGAAACATCGTGGCCGAGCAGGTGCCCGCCGCGTTGGAGATGCGCCCCGATCTGGTCAGTTTCGCCGCCGGCGGCAACGACGTACTGCGTCGCAGCTTCGACCCGGACGCCCTGGTCGCGCGCTTCGACCAGGTGGTTGCCGAGTTCCGGGCCACCGGGGCGGACGTACTGCTGTTCCGGTTCGCCGACGTGATGGCCCGGCTGCCGGGGCAACGGCTCATCGCCCCCCGGGTGGCGGTACTGAACAGGGCGGTGGGCGAGACGGCCCAGCGGCACGGGGCGACGCTGGTGGACCTCTTCGCCGACGACGTCTTCCACAACCCGCTGCTGTGGAGCCCGGACCGGCTGCACCTGTCGGCGGCCGGTCACCGCCGGGTCGCCGCTCGGGTGCTGACCGCGCTCGGCGTGGTGCCGGACGACGGCTGGCTGGTGGTGCCGCCCCGGCCCGCTCCGACGCCCTGGCTGGCGGCCCGGAGCGCGGACCTGCGCTGGATGGGGCAGCACTTCGCACCCTGGATCCGGCGCCGGCTCACCGGCCGGTCGTCCGGCGACACGATCACGGCCAAGCGGCCGATGCTGGCGCCGTACCCGCAACGCCGGCCCTTCGTGGACTGACCCGTCGGGCAGAGGCTCTCAGCCGACCTGGAAGCCGAGGGCCTGGGCGAGCACGATGGCCTGGGTCGGGTCGACGATCGCGCCGGAGCGCTCGACGGTGGTCGGGTCGAGGGTGCTGAGATCACTGCCGCGCAGGTCGCACCGGACGAACCGGGCCGCCCGCAGTTGCGCGCCGGAGAGATCGACGTTGGTCAGGATCGCGTCGGTGCAGTTCGCGCCGGCCAGGTCCGCCTCGCGCATCCGTACGCCCTGGATCGTGACGCCGCGCAGGTCGGCGCCGGGCAGGCCGACGAAGGACCAGTCTCCGCCGAGCACGGTGAGCGGCCGGACCGCCGACTCGACGAACGTGCTGCCGACCAGCTTGCAGCCGGAGAACTCGGCCTCGAAGAAGTTGCACCGGGTGAAGGTGCAGCGCAGGAACGCCGAGTCGGTGTGCCGGGAGGCGTTGAACCGGACGTTGCCGAAGACGCAGTTGGTGAAGCTGGTTCGTTCCAGGGTCGCCTCGGTCAGGTCGACGTCGAAGAACTCGCAGTCGACGTACTCGTGCTCGACGAACTCGTCGCCGTACCAGTCCTCGCGTCGGAAGGTCCGACCCTCGTGTCGTACGCCTGTCCGGGTCGGCTCCACCATGTGACGACGGTAACCGAGCGGAGCCGGCCCCCTGCGGCGACCGCCCGGCGTACGGTGGGGATCATGCCGATGCCGAGCGATCCCGCACCGAGCCTGCAGGGCTACGCCGACCCACAGCGCCTGGTAACCACCGAGTGGCTGGCCGAACACCTGGGCCAGCCGGGCCTGGTGGTGATCGAGTCGGACGAGGACGTGCTGCTCTACGAGACCGGTCACATCCCGAGCGCGATCAAGGTCGACTGGCACCTGGAGTTGAACGACCAGGTGACCCGGGACTATCTCGACGCGGAGGCGTTCGCCAAGCTCTGCTCGGCCAAGGGAATCGGCCGGGACGACACGATCGTCTTCTACGGCGACAACTTCAACTGGTGGGCGGCGTACGCGCTCTGGGTCTTCACCCTCTTCGGGCACCCCGACGTGCGGCTGCTCGACGGCGGCCGGCAGAAGTGGGTCGCCGAGGGGCGGGAGCTGACCCGGGAGAAGACCGAGCGGCCCCCGGCGGAGTACCCGACGCCGCAGCGGGACGACGCGCCGATCCGGGCGTACCGGGACCAGGTGCTGGCGCACATCGCGGCGGCCCGGCCATTGGTCGACGTCCGCTCCGCGAAGGAGTACACCGGCGAGCTGACCCACATGCCGGAGTACCCGCAGGAGGGCGCGCTGCGTGGCGGGCACATCCCGGGCGCGCTGAGCAAGCCGTGGAAGGCGGCCGCGAACGACGACGGCACGTTCAAGGGCCCCGACGAGCTGCGGGCGATCTACGCCGACCAGCTCGGGCTGTCGCCGGACGACGACGTGATCGCGTACTGCCGGATCGGCGAGCGGTCCAGCCACACCTGGTTCGTGCTGCGGCACCTGCTCGGCTATCCCCGGGTGCGCAACTACGACGGCTCGTGGACCGAGTGGGGCAACCTGGTCCGGGCACCCGTGGTCCAGGGCGACCAGCCGGGCGGCCTCCCCCGCTGAGCGGGGTCCGCTGGCCCTCGTGCAACCTCTGGCACCAGCCCGGCACGGACCGAGCGGGCGGGTCAACACGACCGGGCGGCGCCGAACACGCGCGGTCGACGGCAGATCCGGGTGGGTCAGAATGTGCCGATGACGATCTCCGCTGACGGCTCCGGTCCGGCCCGGATCGTGACGGGCGTTCTCCGCGACGGCGATCGGGTGTTGCTGTGTCATCGAAGCGCCGGACGCCGGTGGTATCCAGACGTGTGGGACCTGCCGGGCGGTCATGTGGAGGAGGGGGAGGATCCGAAAGAGAGCCTTGTCCGCGAGCTTCGGGAGGAGTTGGGAATCACGGTGTCGGAGCCGTCCAGCCCGCCGATGCATGAGATCCGGACCGCGACGTTCGACATGCAGATCTGGTTGATCGACAGGTGGACCGGAACACGCGTCAACGCCGCGCCGGACGAGCACGACGCTGTGGCGTGGTTCGAGACGTCCGACCTTGACAGCCTGCTTCACCGCATGGAGTCGTGCCATGGCGCAGGTACCCGCTCCGCCAGCAGCTAGCTGGCGGGGACCACCTGCCGCAGGGCCACCAGCCCGGGTACGTCGATACGCTGCCGTACCGCCCCGGTGCCGGGGTCGACCCGGAGTACGGCGTCGGGCTGGCCGACGTACAGCAGGGAGCCGTCGGGTGGGCCGGCGAGGCCGCGTATCTCGGCCGGGGTGGACCAGCGCGGAAGCGGGTCCCCGGCCGTGGTGACCGCCGTCCCGGCTACCTCGCGGCCGGCCCCGACCAGCAGCGTCCCGACGCCGTCGAAGGTCGCGGCGGCCGGTGCCGCACCCCCCGAGCCGGTGGTACCGGTCAGCGCGTCGAACCGGACGCTCTGCACCACGGTCAGCCCGTCGGGGTCGATCGTGGCCAGTGCGCCGGTACCGGTGTCCGCCACGTGGAGCCGGCTGCCGTCCCGGCTCAGGGCGATCGTGTGCCCGGTCGCCGCGTGCTCGCCGAACGGTGCCGGCAGGTCGACGCAGAACGCCCAGCGTTCGGTCAGGTCGAGGGTGTGTACGAAGGCGTGCACGTGCGGGGCGTCGTCCCGGGCCCCGGTGTCGCGCTGCTCCGCCCCGGCGTCGTTCGCCGCTGCGATCCGGTCCCGGGTGTGCACGTGGTCCGGCTGGTGGGTGTAGAGCGTGAACAGCCGGTTGCGCGCTCGGTCGTACACGGCCTGCCTACCCTCGCCGCGCATCTCCTCCTCGGCGCCCGCCGGCACCACCGCCTTGACCCGGGTCAGCAGCGGCTCCACCCGTCCGGAGGCGAGGTCGACGACCCGGACCCGGTACCGGTCCGGCGCGGTCGGCGGCAGATAGTCGAGGACGAAGAGTGCCTGTCGGGACACGTCGAACGCCTCCGGTTCGAGGTTGCCGGGCAGCTCCAGCCGGCGGCGCTGGCCGGCACCGTCGGCGACCACGATCGTGGTGCGCTCCCGGGGCCCCGGCCGGTACGGCGTGTGCCCCGGCCCGGCGTCGTCGGCGAGCGCCACCAGGGCGCCGTCCGCCGAGGTGGCGCGGACCGTGAGCGCCCCGGTCAGGGTGCCGGCGCTGACCGCCGCGCCGTCCGGCAGCCGGTGACTGGTCAACCGGGTACCCCCGTCCGAGCGCTCGACCCGGACCAGCCGGCGGCCGTCGCCGCTGACCACCGCGGGGGCGGGCTGGACCAGCATCCGGCCGGTCGCCGCGTCGACCACCGCCAGCTTGCCGTCGGCCAGCTCCACGACCAGCGCTCCGGCCGGAATCAGCTTGCGGCGGGCGGCCGCCTCGTCAACCCGGTCACCGGACCGGAACTGGCAGCCCGCGCTGGCCGTAACCGCCCCGACCCCGGCGGTACCGGCCAGCAGCGCGCCGGTCAGCCGCAACACGTCACGCCTCGTCGTCGTCATGCCGGGTAGAGCCCCCGCATCCCCGACCGGTTCCGGCGCACCCGGGTAGGGATCGTCAAGATTCTTTCGGATCGGTGGTTACAGGGCGCCTCAACTCAACAAGAATCTCGGCGGGTCGGCGCTGTGGCGCTGGTCAGCGCTTGTTCGGTGGGCTTTCGAGCGGGTCGAGGCAACTCGCGCGAAGCCGGCGGAGGATGTCGTCGAGGATCGGGCGGCCGGTGGCGAAGTTGAGCCGGGCGAACCCTTCGGCACCGGGCCCGAACGGCGGGCCGTGGCTGAGCATGACCCCGGCTCGGTCGAGGAGGTCTGCGGCCGGATCGGGCCCGAGACCGAGTGGGCGGAAGTCCAGCCACGCCAGGTAGGTCGCCTCCGGAAGGTGGTAGCCGACCGCGTCCGGCAGCCCGTCGGCGACCAACCGGCGGTTGCGGTCCAGCACCGCCCGTACGTCGGCGAGCCAGGCGTCGCCGTGCTGCCAGGCGGCCTGGGTACCGAGTACGCCGAGGTTGCCCGGCTGACCCAGCAGGAGAGGCGGGAGCGCATCCAGGGCTGCCCGTACCCGGGCATCGCCGACGTGCGCGACGCAGCAGCGCAGTCCGGCCAGGTTGAATGCCTTGCTGGCCGAATGCAGGGTGACCGTCCGCGCGGCCAGCTCCGGTGCCAGCGCGGCGAACGAGGTGTGCCGGTGCGGTTCGTAGGTGAGATCGGCGTGGATCTCGTCGGTGACGACCAGCAGGTCGTGCCGCATCGCGATCTCCGCTACAGCGGAGAGTTCCGCCCGGGTGAAGACCCGGCCGGTGGGGCCGTGCGGGTTGACCAGGATCAGTGCCACGCATCGGTTCCGGGCGACGTCGGCGGCCAGCCGGTCCGGATCGAAGGTCCAGCCGTGACCGCTGTCCACCACGGGGATGGGTACCAGCCGTCGGCGCATGTCCCCGAGCGTCTCCAGGAACGGTGGATAGGCGGGCGTGTGCATCGCGACCGCGTCACCCGGGGCGGTGCCGACATGCAGTACCGCCTGCACCGCCTGGATCAGTTCGGTGAACACCCGGACGTGCGCCGGTACCGGCGCGAACCCGTACCGGTCGGACATCCGCGCGGCGAACACCTCGGCGAGCGGGTTCCGCTCGGGACGGTCGTCCCAGGCCGGATAGCCGAGATCGGTCTCGACGGCCTGCACCAACGCCGCCCTGACCGGCTCGGCCACCGGAAAGTCCATGTCGGCGATCCACGCTGGCACGGCACCGGCTGCGGTGGCCCGCGCCCACTTCACCCCGGGACGGCGGCGCAGCGACTCCAGATCAAGGTTGTCCAGCATGATGACGAGGCTAGGGAACGGGCAGGTGATGACGATTGACGATTCTGCCCCCGGTACGCAAGGTTCTTGCGTGCCTCCCACCTTCCCGACGCTGGACCGGACCGACCGTCGACTGCTGGACCTGCTCCGGGTCGACGCCGCCAAACCGCTGTACGAACTCGGCGAGCTGGTCGGCCTGTCACCGAGCGCGGTGCAGCGCCGGCTGACCCGGTTACGGGTCTCCGGCGTGATCCGGGGACAGGTCGCGGTGCTCGACCCGCGGGCGCTCGGACTCGCGATGACCACACTGGTGCTCGTGGAACTGGAGGCCGACACCGGTCCGCACTACACCGCCTTCCGGGAATGCCTCCGGGACGAGCCCGCGGTGCGGCAGTGCTACCACGTCGCCGGTCAGTGGGACTTCGTGGTGGTGCTGATGACCGCCGATTTCGACACCTACCGGCAGGTGGCCGAGCGGCTCTTCCTCGCCAACCCGGCCGTACGCAGGTATGAGACCCTGCCCGCCTACGGCACGGAGGCCGCGCCGGAGGCGGTGTGACGCGTCAGCCACGAGGCGGCCGTGGCCAGGGCGAAGACGGCAGTGGCCGCGTACAGCACCGGGGGTAGGCCGGCGGCGGAACCGAGCGCTCCGGCCAGGATCGCGCCGACCGGGGCGGCCAGCATCCCGACCGTACGCTGGGCGCTGCCGACCCGGCCGAGCAGTTCGGCGGGTACGTTCCGCTGCCCGTACGCCGACCAGAGCGCGTTCCAGGTCGCGGTGCCGGCGGAGAAGACGGCGAGTGCGATCGCTCCCGGCACCGGGTGCCGGGCGGCGGACAGCGCGGCGACCGCGATCGTCTCGGCGACCAGCACCCAGCGCAGCCCGGGCAGGGTACCGAGCCGGGTGGCGATCCGGCCGGCGCAGAGTCCACCGGCCAGCGCGCCGAGCATCGCCGCCGCCATGAAGAGTCCGTATCCGGCGGCGGGCACAGTCAGCACCTCCAGCGCGTAGAGCACGATGATCGCGACAAGTCCGCTGGTGGCGAGGTTGGTGACCACGGTCAACCCGGTGATCCGGCGCAGGGTGGCGTCCCGCCAGATCCAGCGCAGCCCGTCCCCGGCCGCCCGCCAGGCGGCACCCGGCCCGACCGGGTGGAGCGCGGACGGGGCCGGCACCGGGGTCGGTCGGAGGGTCAGCGCCAGCAGGGCAGCGAGCGCGAACGTGACCGCGTCGACCACGAACGGCAATGCCGCCGAGAGGGCGAAGAGCACCCCGGACAGCGGTGCGCCGACGAAGCCGCCGGCCACCGCCGTACCCGCCTGGAGCCGGCCGTTGGCCACCGCCAGCCGGTCGGCGGGCATGATGCCGGGCAGTACGGCGAAGGCCGCCGAGTCGAAGAGGACGCCGAGGGTGGCGAGCAGAAGGGCACAGCCGACGAGCGCGACGATCCCGGCCTCACCGGTGGCGACCAGCAGCGCGAAGCCGGCGACCAGGACGGCACGTAGGCCGTCCACTGTGGCCATTGTCCGGCGCCGGTCCCAGCGGTCGGCATAGACGCCGCCGAGCAGACCGAGGAACAGCGGCGGAAGCTGCCCGGCGGCCACCACTGCGGCGACGACCCGGGGATCGCGGCTGACCGAGGCGGCGAGCAGCGCCAGGGCCGGGGTACGCAGCGTGTCGCCGAGCCGGGACACCACCGTCGCGGTCCAGAGTGCCCGGTAGCCGCCGCCGGTTCGAACCCGGCCGTCGGACCGCGCCGCAGACCTCGTCACCGTCGTCATATCGGACATTCGGTATCACCCGTTCCCCACTTCCGGTCGACCGGGGCGAGCCTCCGGCCTCGATCGGGTCGAGGGTCAAGCCACCCGCCCGCCGTTCCGGAAAGTCGGCGGAAAAGCAGGACGCGGTGCGTCGCCCCCGACCGGTACCGTGAGCGCCGTCACCGGACGGGAGTGAGTGGGCAGATCGTGGACCGGACCTTCCAGGTCGACCTCCGTGGCGTGGTCGACCTGCTCAGCCATCACCTTTACGGCAGTCCCCGGGTCTACGTCCGGGAGCTGTTGCAGAACGCCGTGGACGCCATCACCGCCCGCCGGGCCACCGAGCCGCACGCGCCGGCCGTGGTCCGGATCGAGCCGCCGGAGCTGACCGGGGACGGCACGCTGCGGGTGCACGACACCGGGATCGGCCTGACCGAGGCACAGGTGCACGAGCTGCTCGCCACCATCGGCCGCAGCTCCAAGCGGGACGAGCTCGGTTTCGCCCGCCACGAGTTCCTCGGCCAGTTCGGCATCGGCCTGCTCTCCTGCTTCCTGGTCGCCGACGAGGTCCGGGTGTGCACCCGGCACGGCGACGAGCCGACCGTGCTCTGGACCGGCTACGCCGACGGCCGCTACCGGGTCGAGCTGGCCGCCGACGCCGCCGCAGCCGCCGCGGCCCACACCGTCGACGCGCAGCGTGCCGAGCCGGGGACCACCGTCACGCTGATCCCGCGCCGGGACGCCGAGCAGTGGCTGACCCGGCCGACGGTCACCGAGCTGGCCCGGCTGTTCGGCTCGCTGCTGCCGGTCCGGGTGCTGGTCGGCGACGTCGAGATCACCGCCGGGCCGCCGCCGTGGTCGGCCCCCGCCGGAACCTCACCCTCCGCCCGCCGGGACAACCTCGTCCGGTACGCCCGCGAGGTGCTCGGCTTCACCCCGTTCGACGTCGTGCCGCTGTCGGTGCCGGAGGCGGGGCTGACCGGCGCGGCGTTCGTCCTGCCCACCCCGGTCAACCCGGCGGCCCGGGCCGGTCACCGGGTCTACCTGAAGCGGATGCTGCTCACCGAGGGCGCCGAGGGGCTGCTGCCGGACTGGGCGTTCTTCGCCCGCTGCGTGGTCGACTCCACCGAGCTGCGCCCGACCGCCAGCCGGGAGGCGCTCTACGAGGACAGCCTGCTTGAGGCGACCCGGGAGGCGCTCGGCGACCAGCTCCGGGGCTGGCTGGTCCGGCTGGCCGGCGGCGCGCCGCGCCGGCTCGCCGAGTTCCTCCAGGTCCACCACCTCGGGGTGAAGGCGCTGGCCCTGCACGACGACGAGATGCTCCGGTTGGTCGAACGCTGGTGGCCGATGGAGACCAACACCGGGCAGACCACGCTGGCCGAGTTCCGCGCACGGCACGGGCTGATCCGCTACGCGGCCAGCATCGACGAGTTTCGGCAGCTCGCCGGGGTGGCGGCGGCACAGGACCTGGCGCTGGTCAACGCCGGTTACACGTACGACACCGAGATCATCGAGCGGTTGCCGACGGTGGACCGCTCGGTACTGGTCGAACGGCTGGAGCCGACCGACCTGACCACCCGGTTCGACGCCCTCGACCCGGTGGCGGAGCTGGCGTTGCGGCCGTTCGTCATCGCCGCGCAGCGCGCCCTGGACCGGCTCGGTGTCGAGGTGGTGCTCCGCTCATACGCCCCGGCGTCGCTACCGGCGCTCTACCTGGTGAGCCGGTCGGCGGCGTTCGAGGAACAGCTGCGGGCGACCCGGGAGCGGGCCGACGAGACCTGGGCCGGGGTACTCGACGCGCTCGCCGCCTCCGGCCCGGCCGAGCGCCCGCAGTTGGTGCTCAACCACCGTAACCCGCTGGTCCGCCGGGTCAGCGCGCTCGGCGACCCGGCGCTGGTCGGGATCGCCGTCGAAGCCCTGTACGGCCAGGCGCTGCTGCTCGGCTACCACCCGATCCGGCCCGCCGACGCCGCCCTGCTGAACAGCTCGTTCCTCGGCCTGCTCGACCGGGCCGTACCAGGAAAGGAGTGACGATGGCCCGGGACCACGACGATCTCTGGCGGACGATCGACCGGGTCGGCGAGATGCCGTACGGCAGCGGCCAGATCGCCGCCGTCGAAGCGTTGCTCCGGGAGGTGGACGCCTCCGGCGACGAGCAGCTCGGGTTCGCGGCCCGGATGCTCGCCACCGCCGCCTACTACTACGGCGGCGAGCCGGCCCGGTCGTTCGTCACCTTCTCCTGGTGCCTGGCCGAGTTCGACCAGAACCCGAAGCCCTACCACCAGCGGCACCTGCACACCCTGCTCTGGTACTTCAAGCACATGGTCTGCGGCCTGCTCGACTTTCCCGAGGTGCCGCTGGATCGCACCATGGCCGTACTCGACGACATGGAACGGCGCTACCGGGACGGCGGCCACAGCCTCCAGATGGTCTACAAGTACCGGCATCACGTGGCGGTGCACGTCGGCGCGGCGGAGGAGGCCAAGCAGTGGTACCGCCGGTGGACCACCGCACCCCGGGACGAACTCTCCGACTGTGCCGGCTGCGACCCGACCGACCAGATCGGGTATCTCGCCTCGCTCGGCCGGCACGAGGAGGCGGTGGCGCTGGCCGAACCGGTGCTCGCGGGCCGGCTCGGCTGTTTCGAGCAGCCGCAGTCCGTACTCACCGCGTTGCTGTTGCCGTACCTGCACACCGGCCGGCGGGAGCAGGCCCGGGACGCGCACCTGCGGGCGTACCGCCGACACCGGACGAACATCGCGTACATGTCCCGGGTCGGTGAGCACCTGGCGTTCTGCGCGCTGACCGGCAACGAGGCGCGCGGGCTCGAACTGCTGGAACGGCACCTGGGATGGCTGGACGAGGTGCCCTCGCCGGCCCACGCGATGGCCTTCACCGCCAGCGCGGCGCTGCTGCTGCACCGGCTGGTCGCCGACGGCCACGGGAAGCTGCCGGTGCGGCGCCCCGCGCATCTGGACCGGCCGGCGGCCGAGGTGTCGGCGACGGCGCTGGCGGACGAACTGGCCGGTACGGCCCGGGAGCTGGCCGCCAGGTTCGACGCCCGGAACGGCACCTCGACCCAGTCGGCGTTCGTCGCCGAGCTGCTCGGCCGGCAACCGGTCGGCGAGTACCTGCCGCTCTCGCCGACCGCCCGCCGCCGCCCGCCCCTCGCCGGGGCGTCCAACGCCGCCGTGTCAGGCCCGGCCGGCGACAGCAGCGGCGCGTCGGCCGGCGACACCAGCGGCGCGTCGGCCGGCGACGGCAGCGGCGCGTCGGCCGGAGGTGCGGACCCGCTCCACGTACCGGCGGATGCCGGCCCGGAGCAGGTGCTCGACCTGGCCGAGGCGGCCTGGCGCAGCGAGCGTGACGACGACCTCCTCGCGCTACTGGCGGCCTTCGACGAACGGTTCGCCGGGCGGTCGCTGGAGCGGTCCGTCACGGCTCGCCGGACCGAGTTCCGGGCGGTCGAGTGCCGGGTGGCCGGGGACATGGCCGCGGCGGTGGCGGCGAACCGGGAGGCGTTGCAGCTGCACCGGCAGATCCCTGACCCGCTCCGCGCGCAGGTGGTCGCCGGCCGGCTCGGTGTACTGCTGGTGATCTCCGGCGAGCCGGACGAGGGGCTGCCGCTGGTCCAGGAGTCCGCCGACTATCTGATGGCGCACGGTGACGCCTGGCATCGTGCCGCCGCCCAGGACCGGTTGGCGATCGCGCTCGTCGAGCGGGGGCGGGGTGACGAGGCGCTGGCGGCGGTCGACCGGGCGTCGACCGAGGCGGCCGGTGCCGACGACCGGCACCTGGTGGCGCGGATCGCGCTGACCAGGGTCCGGGCCCTGGAGCTGTTGGGGCGGGGGGCCGAGGCCGGCGAGGCGGCGCTGCGGGCCCGGGACCTCTACGACGAACTCGGCCTGCCCGAGCACCGGGCCGTGGCCAGCCTCGGCTATGCCAACTCGCTGGACGACCCCGAGCGGGCGGTTTCGGCGTACGACGAGGCGGTTCGGCTCGCCACCGGCAAGCTGGCGCTGCCGGCCCGGACCGGGCGGGCCCGGGCGCTGGTCACCGCCGGCCGTCCGGGCGAGGCCGTCGACGATCTGGTGGAGGCGGTCGCGATCTGCGTCGAGCGCGGCATCGTGGACGGCGCTGCCTACCTGCGCTGGGAGCTGGCGGACGCCTACCGGCGGGCCGACCGGACGCTGGAGGCGGCCGAGGCGGCGGAGGAGGCGGTCGGGGAACTGGACCGGCTCGGCCGACAGGCCGACGCGGACCAGTGCCGGCACCTGCTGGCCACCGTCTACCGGTTGCTCGGCGAGGACGGCCCGGCGCTGGCCCTGCTGGACGAACTCGCGGACAACCTCGACGGCCCGGACAACCTGCCCGCCCGGGCCGGGGTGCTGGAGGAGGCCGGCGAGCTGCTCTACGCCCAGGACCGGGACAGTCTCGCGGCGCAGCGGTTCGCCGCCGCCGCGACCGCGTTCCGGCTCGCCGGGCTGCCCCTCGACGAGGTGCGTGCCCGGCGTCGGGAGGTGGCCGCCCAGCACTGGGCCGGTGACCCGGCGGCGGCGCTGGTCGCACTGGAGGTGGCCGACCGGGTGGCGGCGGCCCTGCCGGGCGGGTCCGGTACGTCGGATCCGACCGGTCGGGAGGTCGAGCCGGCGGTGCACTGGGAGCGGGCGATGCTGGCCGACACCGCTGCTCGGGCGCTGCTCGGCGCGGACCGGCCGGAGGAGGCGCTGGCCCGGCTGGACGGTGCCGCCGAAAGGCTACGGTCGATCCAGGCCTTCGGTGAGGCGCTGCTGGTGGACCTGCTGACCGGGGAGGTACTGCTCGGACTGGACCGGGCGGCCGAGGCCGAACCGCTGCTCCGGGCGACCCTGAACAGCCTGCCCGAGCACGCCGAGCCGGTACGCCGGGCGGCCTGGCTGCTCGCCGCCGCGCTCGCCGCGCTCGACCGTACGGCGGAGGCCGACGCGCTGCGGGCCCGCTACGGCCTCGACTCCGACGACGAGTAGTGCGGGTGCGGATCGGCCAGGGCTGTCCGTCCAGTGGCGGCCGACACTCGGCACGGGGTCGGCGATTGACATCTGACTAGGCTGGTCGGGTGACGGTGAAGGAGCAGGTGATGGCGACGGAGGCCGGCGCGTCCGCCGGCGGCGTGCGGCGACGGCGGTCCCGGCGCGACGAGATTCTGGAGATCGCGGTCGGCCTCTTCGCGGCCCGTGGCTATCACGGAGTCTCGATGGACGACATCGGATCGGCCGCCGGGGTGACCGGTCCGGCCCTTTACCACCACTTTGCCGGCAAGGAGGCGATGCTCGTCGCCGCGCTGATGCCGGTGAGTGACGGGCTGCTGGCCGGCGGCCGGCAGCGGGTCGCGGAGCACCCCGACAACTCCCGGGCGGCGCTCGAATCCCTGATCGACTTTCACGTCGAGTTCGCCCTGGCCAACCCGGCGGTCATCGCGCTGCACCTGCACGAGCTGGACCGGCTGCCGGAGGAGCCCCGGCGGCAGATCCGGCGGCTCCAGCGGCTCTACGTCGAGGAGTGGGTGGGGGTGCTGACCGGGCTGCACCCGAAACTGTCGGCGGGAGAGGCACGGGTGCTCGCCCACGCCGCCTTCGGCCTGATGAACTCCACACCGTTCCTCGGCGGCGAGGTGGACCGCCAACGCCGGGCCGCGCTGCTCCGGGCGGCTACCCTGGCTGCGCTGCTCGCCGACCCGGACAACTGAACCAAAAGTTCACCGAGCCGGGTCGCGGACGGCCGCACAACCAGGTGCGGCCGGTCGAGTACTGAGAGGGTGAACACCAGCATGTTTGAGTCCCTGCTCGTCGCGAACCGTGGCGAGATCGCCCGTCGGATCATCCGGACGGCCCGGCGACTCGGCGTACGGACGATCGTGGTCCACTCCGAGGCGGACGCCGACCTGCCGTTCGTGCAGGAGGCCGACGAGGCGGTCTGCGTGGGGCCGGCGAACCCGGTCCAGAGCTACCGCAATCCCGAGGCGATTCTCGCCGCCGCCAAGTCGACCGGTGCCCGGGCGATCCACCCCGGCTACGGCTTCCTGTCGGAGAACGCGGACTTTGCCCGTACGGTCGAGGCGAACGGTCTGGTCTGGGTCGGCCCCGGCGCCGACGCGATCGCCGCGATGGGCGACAAGATTAACGCTCGGAACCTGATGGCCGCCGCGGGCGTGCCGGTGGCGCCCGGCACCACCGACCCGGCGGAAACGGTCGAGGCGGCGCTCGCCGCCGCCGAGGTGATCGGCTACCCGGTGATGGTCAAGGCCGCCGCCGGGGGTGGCGGGATGGGCATGGCGGTCGCCAGCGACCCCGCCGGCCTGCGCACCGAGTACGACCGGGTGCGCGCCTTCGCCGAGCGGATGTTCGGGGACGGTTCGGTGCTGATCGAGCGCTACTTCCCCCGGGTCCGGCACGTCGAGGTGCAGATCCTCGGCCTGCCCGACGGCCGGGTGGTGGCGCTCGGCGAGCGGGAGTGCTCGGTGCAGCGGCGCAACCAGAAGCTGGTCGAGGAGTCGCCGTCGCCGGCCGTCTCGGCCCGACTGCGGGAGCGGCTGCTGGCGGCGGCGGTCCGGGCCGGTGAGGCGGTCGGCTACCGGAACGCGGGCACCGTGGAGTGCCTGCTGGTCCCGGGCCAGCGGGACGCCCAGGGTGACTCCGCCGACTCCGCCGAGTTCTTCTTCCTGGAGATGAACACCCGGCTCCAGGTCGAGCACCCGGTGACCGAGCTGGTCTACGGCGTCGACCTGGTTGAGGAGCAGCTCCGGGTGGCCGCCGGGCTCGCCCCGACCTTCGACCCGGACGCGCTCGCCCCGCGCGGGCACGCCATCGAGCTGCGGGTCAATGCCGAGGACCCGGTGCGGTTCCTGCCCGGTCCGGGCGCGGTGACCGCGTGGACGGAACCGACCGGTGAGGGGATCCGGGTCGACTCCGGGTATGCCCTCGGCACCACCGTCACCCCGTTCTACGACTCGCTGATGGCGAAGCTGATCGCGTACGGCGCCGATCGGGCCGAGGCGATCGACCGGGCCCGTACGGCGGTCGCCGGATTCGAGGTCGCCGGGCCGAGGTGCAACCTGCCGTTCTTCGCCGAGCTGCTCGACAACGCCGAGTTCGTCGGCGGCGACTACGACACCGGCATCGTCGGCCGGATGCGGGCGCCGAAGTGAGGGGGCCGGATGCGGGCGCCGAAATGGAGCGGCCGGATGCGGGTGCCGGAGTGTGCGGCCGGACGGCGAGAGATGTGCGCGGGCGGAACGAGGTGACGGTATGACGGGCGATCTGCCGGGCGCGGTCTCGATCCGGGAGGTCGGGCCGCGCGACGGACTGCAGAACGAGGACCCGGTCCCGACCGACGGCAAGGTACGGCTGCTGGAACTGCTCGGCGGCACCGGTGTACGCCGGATCGAGGCGGTCTCGTTCGTGCATCCGAGGGCGATTCCGCAGATGGCGGACGCCGACCAGGTGTGGGCGCGGGCGGCCAGGGCGGCGCGGGTGCGCTACTCGGCGCTGGTGCCGAACTCGAAGGGCGCACGGCGGGCGCTGGCGGCCGGCTTCACCGAGATCGAGGTGGTGGTCTCGGCCAGCGACACCCACAACCGGCGCAACGTCAACCGTTCGACCGCCGAGTCGCTGGACGACATCGCCGGGCTGATCGCGCTGCTGCACGAGGCGGGGGCGAGTGCCGAGGTGATCGTGGCGACCAGCTTCGGCTGCCCGTACGAGGGGGACGTCGACCCGGCCCGGGTGGCCGGCATCGTCGACCGGGTGGTGGCCGACGGGGCGGATCGGGTCGCCTTCGGGGACACCACGGGGATGGCCACCCCGCGTCGGGTCCGGGAACTCGTCACCGCGGTCCGGAACCGGCAGCCCGACATCCCGGTGCTGCTGCACTTCCACAACACCCGGGGTACCGCGCTGGCGAACCTGCTGACCGCGCTGGAGCTCGGCGTCACCGAGTACGACGCCAGCGTCGGCGGGCTCGGCGGCTGCCCGTACGCCCCGGGGGCGAGCGGAAACGTGGCCACCGAGGAGGTGGTGCACATGCTGCACGACATGGGCATCGAGACCGGTGTCGACCTGGACGCCCTGCTGGAGGTGGCGGCCTACGCGGAGCAGCTCGTCGGTCGGGAGCTGCCGTCCGGGGTGCTCCGGGCCGGCCCGCGCAGCAGGCTGGCGGCGGCGTAACGGGAGTGGACAATGGGAAACAGGGATAGGCTCGGCGAATGCGATTGATCAAGTACACCCACGCCTGCGTACGCCTGGAGGCGGACGGACGGTCGCTGGTGATCGATCCGGGCATGTGGACCGAGGCCGAGGCGCTGGACTCGGTCGACCACGTGCTGATCACGCACGAGCACCCCGACCACCTGGACACCGAGCGGATCAGCGCGGCGGTGGCCACGAACCCGGCGCTGCGGATCTACGCCCACGCCGACGTGACGAGACAACTGGCCGACCTCGGTCCGGCGGTGGTTCCGGTCGCCGCCGGTGACGAGTTCGACGCGGGCGGGTTCCGGGTGCGGGCGGTCGGTGGCGACCATGCCGAGATCTACCAGGGGCTGCCCGGGATTCCGAACCTCGGGTTCGTGGTCGACGTCGGGACCAGCGGCGGCGGGGTCTACCATCCGGGCGACGCGTTCTTCGTACCGGACCTGCCGGTGGCGACGCTGCTGGTGCCGACCAGCGCACCGTGGTTGAAGGTCTCCGAGTCGCTCAACTTCACCCGGGCAATCGAGCCCCGGCGGGCGTACTCGATCCACGACGGGCTGCTCAGCGAGCGTGGGGCGCCGGTCGTGGATCGCTGGTTCGAGCAGAAGGCCGAGACCGAGTACGGCCGGATCGCCCCGGGCCAGTCGGTGACCCTGGACTGACCGGGCGTGGAGTAGCGCCCGGGAGGGGCCGGCGAATCGCCGGCCCCTCCGTCGCGGGTCGCCGCTCGGGCGGTGGTCAGCCGATCGGGGCGAGCGTCGTCGCCGGCCAGCTGTCCTGGAAGATCTGACCGCCGACGTCGTCGGCCCGCTCCGGCCCGACCCGGGTACCGGCGAAGAGCTGGGTGACCCGGTTGGCCTCGGTGCTGCTCGGGTACGGGTTGGTGCAGCTCGTACCGGCACTGCCACCCGACATCAGCAGCGCGCAGTTGCCGTTGTAGTTGTCCGGCAGCCCGAGGATGTGCCCGATCTCGTGGCTCATGATCCGCAGCGGGCTGTACTGCTGCGCCTGCCGGGTGTCGATGTAGACCCGGCCGTTGCCGAGGCTGGTTCGCACGGCGTACGAGCCGCCGCCGGTGATCTGGTAGATCCGCAGGTTGGAGCCGCAGTTGGCCGAGAGCGTCAGGTTCGACGTGGCGTTGTTCCAGATCGAGGCGGCCTGGTTCGCGATGCTGACGTAGCTCGGCGCCTGGCTGGTGTTGTAGCAGATGGTCATGGCGGCGGACGCGGGCGAGGGGTTGGCCAGCGTGACGCCGAGGGTGGCACCCGTCGTCGCGACGAACGCGACCAGTAGCCGGCTGATGCGTGAGGTCATGACGCACTCTCCGATCCGGTGCTCTGCTCGGTTGGGGGTGCCAGCAGCGTAGTTATAGACAAACGTCAATTACAACATCCTGTCCGGATACGTGGTCGTTCGCTATGACGGTGGTCGAGTGTGGCCCGGGGCGGCCCGGATGCGTGGTCGAGTGGCCCGGACCGGCCCGGATGCAGTAGCCTAACGATCGTTCAGGTCGGTTGGGGCGGGGCGACGACAGTCCCGGTGCGGACGAGGGGGTCGGCGTGACACTCGACGGTGCGGCGCTGGAACAACTCGGCAAGCGGGTCCGGGCCGGCGGAGCGGAGAAATACCACGCCGCCAACGCGGCCAAGGGCAAGCTCTTCGCCCGGGAGCGGATCGCGCTGCTGGTCGACGAGGGATCGTTCGTCGAGGACGGGCTCTACGCGAACGCGCACGCCGACGGGCTCCCCGCCGACGGCGTGGTCACCGGCCAGGCCAGCATCGACGGCCGCCCCGTCTGCCTGATGGCCAACGACTCGACGGTCAAGGCCGGCAGCTGGGGCGCCCGTACGGTCGAGAAGATCATCCGGATCATCGAGCGGGCGTACGCCAACGGCCTGCCGATGGTCTACCTGGTCGACTCGGCCGGTGCCCGGATCACCGACCAGGTCGACCTCTTCCCCGGGCGGCGCGGCGCCGGAAAGATCTTCTGGAACCAGGTCCGCGCATCCGGATCCATCCCGCAGGTCTGCGCGCTGTTCGGGCCGAGCGCGGCCGGCGGGGCGTACATCCCGGCGTTCTGCGACGTGGTCGCGATGGTGGACGGCAATGCCAGCATGTACCTCGGCTCCGACCGGATGGTCGAGATGGTGACCGGGGAGAAGACCACCCTGGAGGAGATGGGCGGGGCCCGGGTGCACTGCGCCGAGTCCGGCGTCGGGCACTTCCTCTGCAAGACCGAGGCGGACGCGCTCGACGTGGTCCGCCGCTACCTGTCGTACCTGCCGGCGAACTGGACCCAGCCCCCGCCGGCCGCGCCCGCCGTCGCCGCCCCGGACAGGATCGACCTGGCCGCGCTGGTGCCGGCGAGCGAGCGGCAGGCGTTCGACATGCGTCGGTACGTCAAGGGCCTGCTCGACGCCGACTCCTTCCTGGAGATCCAGGCGCTCTGGGCCAGGGAGCTGACGATCGGCTTGGGTCGGCTCGACGGCCAGGTCGTCGGCGTGGTGGCCAACAACTCGATGTTCAAGGGCGGGGTGCTCTTCGTCGACTCCGCCGACAAGGCGACCCGGTTCGTCCAGCTCTGCGACGCGTTCAACGTGCCGCTGCTCTTCCTCTCCGACGTCCCCGGGTTCATGGTCGGCACGGCGGTGGAGAAGCAGGGCATCATCCGGCACGGCGCCAAGATGATCACGGCGATCAGCGAGGCGACCGTACCGAAGATCTGCGTGGTGGTCCGCAAGGCGTACGGTGCCGGGCTCTACGCCATGGCCGGCCCCGGCTTCGAGCCGGACGCGACGATCGCGCTGCCCACCGCGAAGATCGCGGTGATGGGCGCCGAGGCGGCGGTGAACGCCGTCTACGCCAACAAGATCGCCGCGATCGAGGACCCGGACGAGCGGGCTGCCTTCGTCGCGGAGCGGCGCGCCGCGTACGAGCAGGACATCGACATCGTCCGGCTGGCCAGCGAACTGGTCGTGGACGCGATCGTCGAGCCGGGCGACCTGCGGGCCGAACTGGTCCGGCGGTTCGCCGCCGCCCGGGGCAAGGACCGCAGCTTCTCCCGCCGCCGACACGGCGTCACGCCCGTCTAGCGAATCCCGGCCACGAGCGTTCCCGGCGGACCTGCCCACACGGCGGCGGGACGGGGCGCCGACCAGATGGAGGAACCCATGGACTTCCGGCTCAGCGAGGAGTACGAGGCGCTGCGATCGAGCGTGCGGTCCTTCGCCCGTGAGGTCGTCGCGCCCGCCATCGCCGAACACTACGAGCGGCACACCTTCCCGTACGAGATCGTCGCGCAGATGGGCAAGATGGGGCTGTTCGGCCTGCCGTTCCCGGAGGAGCACGGCGGGATGGGCGGCGACTACTTCGCGCTCTGCCTCGCCCTGGAGGAGATCGCCCGGGTCGACTCCAGTGTGGCGATCACCCTGGAGGCGGGGGTCTCGCTCGGCGCGATGCCGATCTACCGGTTCGGCACCGCCGAGCAGCGCGCCCGGTGGCTGCCGAAGCTGGTCAGCGGCGAGGCACTGGCCGGGTTCGGGCTGACCGAGCCGGGCTTCGGCTCCGACGCGGGTGGCACGGCGACCCGGGCGGTGCTTGACGGCGACGAGTGGGTGATCAACGGCTCGAAGGCGTTCATCACCAACTCCGGTACCGAGATCACCAGCCTGGTCACGGTCACCGCGGTCACCGGCACCAACCCGGACGGCTCCAAGGAACTCTCCACCATCATCGTGCCGTCCGGTACGCCGGGCTTCACCGTCGCGCCCGGCTACTCCAAGGTCGGCTGGTGCGCCTCGGACACCCACGAGCTGACCTTCGACGACTGCCGCGTCCCGGCGGAGAACCTGCTCGGCCAGCGCGGTCGGGGCTTCGCCCAGTTCCTGCGGATCCTCGACGAGGGACGGATCGCCATCGCGGCGCTGGCGGTCGGTCTCGCCCAGGGCTGCGTCGACGAGTCCATCCGGTACGCCAGGGACCGGCACGCCTTCGGCCAGCCGATCGGCAACTTCCAGGCCATCCAGTTCAAGATTGCCGACATGGAGCGCCGGGCGCACACCTCCCGGCTGGCCTACTACGACGCGGCGGCCCGGATGCTGGCCGGTGAGGACTTCAAGCGGCACGCGGCGATCGCCAAGCTGCACGCCAGCGAGTCCGCGGTCGACAACGCCCGGGAGGCGACCCAGATCCACGGCGGCTACGGCTTCATGAACGAGTTCCCGGTGGCCCGGTTCTGGCGGGACTCGAAGATCCTGGAGATCGGCGAGGGCACCTCGGAGGTACAGCGGATGATCATTGCCCGTGACCTGGGGCTGTAGCCGTCGAGGTCAGCCGGCTCTGAGGTCAGCCGGTGGTGAGGTCGGTCAGGGCCCGGACGGTCTTCCAGTTCCGGGTCGTCGACGCCACGGCCAACCGCTTCTCCAGGTAGGCGTTGTCGAACCTGGTCCGGCCGTACCCGTCCGGGTAGTGCAGGTAGATCTCCCGGCCGGTGCCGGCGAAGGTGAACTCGGCGGTGTCCGTACCGGGCACGGCCAGTTCGGCTGCCAGACCCGGGTCGGGCAGCTCGGCCAGGAACGCCACCAGCAGCTTGACCTCGTCCGGGTTCGCCTTCGTGTACGGGTTGGCGCCGGCCAGTGCCGTCAGCTCCGGGCCGGACCGGACCAGCACCGGTACGTCCAGGCCCAGCTCCTCGGCGATGGCCTTCCGGACGCGGCTGCCCAGCCGCTGCGGATCCGCCTTGTCCGCCACCCCGAAGACCACGTTCCCGCTCTGTAGGTAGGTCCGCACGTCGTCGTGGCCGAGGTCGGTGACGATCCGGCGCAGGTCGGCCATGCCGATCCGGTTGCCCGAGCCGACGTTGACGCCCCGCAGCAGTGCGACGTAGCGGGTCATCCGCTCTCCTTCGACTCGACCGACCCGGCCGGCCCCCTGGCGCCAAGGGGCCTCGGCCCTGCTGGCGAGGCCGTTCAGCCCCGGTGTCGAGGTTATCCTGATCCGGCATACTCCGTCGGATGACGAACGACGACCAGCTGTCCCACCGTCCCCCGGTGCCGAACACGCGGCTGAACGACTCGACCCCGCACCGCCGGCTCCGGATGGTCGCGGTGCTCGACGTGCCGGCGGAGCATCTGACCGCCTTCCGGCGCTACGAGGACCTGGTGCTTCCGCTGCTGACCGAGCACGGCGGACGGCTGGAGCAGCGGCTGCGCACCGGGGACGGGTGTACCGAGGTGCACCTGCTGTCGTTCGCCGGGCGGGATGGGTACGAGTCCTATCTGGCCGATCCGCGCCGGGCGGTCCACCGGCAGGAGGAGTTGCGCGGCGTCGAGCTGACCAGCCGGTTCCTGGAGGTCTCCGAGGTCGACCCGGTACGCCCGGCGGAGTAGCGGGACCCTGGTCAGCGGCCGATCCGGCGGCGTGCGGCCCGGCGCCGCCGGTGGAGCAGCAGCCCGAGCAGGGCGCCGACCAGCACGACCGGGGCGACCGCGCCGAACAGTTGGTCGGTGCGGAATCCCCGGTCGTCGAGGCGTACCCGGGTAGCGCCGGCGGCCGGCGAGGAGACCTGGTTGCCGGAGTCGGTCGGGATCGGTGCGACGAGCTGGCCGACGGTGGCGGCGGCGGGCAGCCCGAACCCCCAGTCGAGCAGCGCCGCCCCCTGCTCCCAGCCACGCTGCGGCTGCGACTCCGCGCCGAGCAGGGTGACCAGCAGGGTACGCCCGTTCCGCTCGGCCGCCCCGACGAAGCTGTGCCGGGCCAGGTCGGTGTAGCCGGTCTTGCCGCCCAGCGCGCCGGGATAGCGGTGCAGGAGCTGGTTGTCGTTCCAGATCGGATAGCCCTTGGTGTTGTTGACCGCCTGTGCCGGCACCTGCGCGATCTTCGTGGCGGCGTACCGCCGGAAGTCGGCGTGCGCGAAGCAGGCGCGGGCGATCAGCGCCAGATCGTAGGCGCTGGTGTACTGCCCGGGGCCGTCCAGCCCGGACGGTGTGGCGGCGTGCGTCTGGTGTGCCCCGAGCCGGGCCGCCTCGGCGTTCATCGCCGCGACCCCGCCGGCCTGGCCGCCGGCACCGCCGCCGAGCCGGGCCAGGACGTTCGCCGCGTCGTTGCCGGAGTTGAGCATCAGGCCGAGCCAGAGCGTCTCCACGGTGTACCGGCCGCCGCGTACCAGCCCCATCGCCGAGCTGCCCGGTTCGAAGTCGAGATCCGACTCGGTCACCTCGACGACCTGCCGCGGGTCCAGGTGTGGCAGTACCGCCGCCGCCAGCAGCAGCTTCTGCACGCTCGCCGGTACGCCGTACTCGTGCGGACCGCAGCCGCCGAGCACCGCGCCGCTGGTCAGGTCGGCGACCAGCCACGAGGTGGCGGTGACCTTCGGCGGTTCGGCGACGCCGGACGGGGTGACCAGGCCGGCCGTCGCCAGTGCGGGGCCACCGACCGCCGCCTTCGCCGGGTCGAGCGGCGGCGGGGCGGGGCGGGTCGGCCGGGCCACCGGTGGGCTCGGCGCCGGGCAGGGCCGGGCCGGAGTACCCGCCCTGGCCTGGGCCGCAGTTCCCGCCATCGCGGCTCCGGGCGCGCCGGCCATGGTCACCGACGGCAGCACCAGTGCTGCGGCGGCTACCCTGAGTGCGAGCAACCCTCGGGTCATACTCCGGAGAGTAATCTTCGTCATCCGTACGGGTGGCAGTTTCGGAATTCGGGCGTTCACCCGGTAGGGCACGAGTCCGCGAATCGCCCGTGCGGCGTCCTGGATCTCGCTAGCGTCCGGTCCTGAACAGGCCGGGCAGCCGTGCCAGCGGCACACGGCGCTGCCGACTCCCTGCGCAACGACACCCCGCCCCGGATGGTCGAGGAGCCGCCATGTCCAACCACTTCAGCGCTGACAACCTCGGGTTCCCCGGCGACGACCGCCGGCTCGAACTCACCGACGTGTTCGCCTTCACCTCGATGGAGGACGTCGACCGGACGATACTAATCATCAATGCGAACCCGACCGTCGCCCCGCCCCCGATCCCGCCGGCCACCACCGGCCCGGAGTTCTGTCCCGGCGCGGTCTACCGGATCAACATCGACACCGACGGCGACGCGCTCGCCGACATCGCGTTCACCTTCACGTTCTCCGAGTACGACAACGGCGGTCAGACCGGGACCGCCTGGTACGCCACCGGAGCCGACGCCCGCCAGTCCGAGCCCGCCGGCCGGGTGATCGCCGAGTCCTTCCCGGTCAGCTTCGACGGCACCGTCCAGCCCGTCCTGGTCGAGGACCCGGGACCGATCCGGCTCTTCGTCGGATTGCGCAGCGATCCGTTCTTCGCCGACGTCGAGGGCGCCCTGCACGGGATGGAATGGACCGGGAACGACGACTTCGCCGGCAACAACGTCGACACGATCGTCCTCGACGTACCCGCCGACCTGCTCGGTGGGCCGGCGATCGGCGTGTGGGCCTCGATCAGCCGGCGCCGTGACGGTGTGCTGGAGCAGATCGACCGGGGTGGGAACCCGACCATCAACCCGTTCGTCAACCCGGACGGCGAGAAGGACCGGTACAACTCGCGGCAGCCCGTCGACGACGTGGCGAACTACCTCGGCCCGTGGTCGCAACTTCTGGAGCAGGGTGGCTACTCGCCGGAGGCGGCCAAGCAGGCCGCCCTGGAATGCCTGCCCGACATCCTCCGCTACGACCGCAGCAAGCCGGCCGCCTACCCGAACGGTCGGGCACTCGTCGACGACGTCTTCAGCTACCGCTTCGGCTGGCTGAGCAACGGCAAGGTCCCGCCGAGCGGGCTCCGGCCGCACGACGACATGTTGCCGGGCTTCCCCTACCTCGGCCCGCCCAATCCCATGCCGTGACCTGTCGCTTCCGCTAATCGGGCGGAGCGCCGGCAACCGGCCCGGCGGGCACCTGGTCGCCCCGGGGCCGCTTCGCGGATCGGGTGAGCAGCAGGGCGAGGCAGGCGACCGTGACACAGCCGGTCATGCCGAGGAACAGCACCACGGCGTTGTCCCGCCCGCCGAGCCCCATCAGCGGGGCCGCCACCGCGGCGAGTACGCCCTGGAGGGTGCCGAGCACCGCCGACCCGCTGCCGGCGGCCCTCGGTACGCGTTGGATCGCCAGCGCGGTCGCGTTCCCCATGATCATGCCGAGCCCGACGAAGAAGAGCAGCAGTGCGACCGCCACCGCCCGGTCGAGTGCCCCGGCCAGGGTGACGGCGAGCAGCCCTCCGGTGGTGACCAGCATGATGGCCAGGCCGATCCGGAGCAGGACCGCCGGGGATGCGCCCCGACCGACGACCCGGGCGTTGACCGCGCTGCTCAGGGTGGCGATCAGCGCACCGGCGGCGAAGGCGACGGCGGCCTGCCGGACGGAGAGCTCCAGGACGTACTGGAGGAAGAAGGGCGACGCGGCGATGTAGCAGAACAGGGCCGCGAACCCGAACCCGAACGCGCAGATGTAGCCGAGATAGACCCGGTCGGTCAGCAACGACCGCGCGGTGCCCAGGGTGGCGCGGAGCCCGCCGGCGTGCCGGCGGTCCGGCGGCAGACTCTCGGGTACGCCGACGAGCGCGACCAGCAGCGTGAGCAGCAGCCCGACCGCGAGGGTGACCCAGACCGCCCGCCAGCCGGCGGCGCTGGTGACCACGCCGCCGATCAGCGGTGCGGTGATCGGGGCGATGCCGGTGAGCGCCATCAGGATGCCGAACATCCGCGCGGCGGCCGGCCCCTGGGCGGTGTCGGAGATGACGGCCCGGCCGACCACCACCCCGGCCGCCGCGCTGAAGCCCATCACGGACCGCAGCGCGGTCAGCGTCGTCAGGGTGGGCGCGAACGCGCAGGCGGCGGCGGAGGCCGCGCAGACCGACGTGCCGGCGAGGATGAGCGGCCGGCGGCCGTACCGGTCGGAGAGCGGACCGAGCACGAGCTGTCCCAGGGCAAGCCCGATCACGAACGCGGTGAGGGTGAGCTGGATCCCGGCGGGGTCGGTGCGGAACTCGTCGGCCATCCGGGGGAAGGACGGCAGATACATGTCGATGCCCATCGGCGGCACGAAGGCCAGTAGCACCAGGGCGGGAAGCAGCAGTCGGGGTGACCTGCCGGGTGACCTGGCGGGCGGTTCGCCGGGTGGCCCGGCGGGTGGATCGCCGGACGTCTCGGGCGGTGACGGTGGGTTGGACTCTTCGCTTCGCGAGGGGGCGGAAGTCACGACGGCAAATTACTATACCTATATAACTATGTCTAGCGTTATCCTCGTGAGGTGAAACGAGTGACCATGGCGGACGAGACGGTCCTCCGGCAGGCGAGGACACTCGTACCGGTTCTGTACCAACTGAGCCGGGTGCTGCGGCAGCACGGCGTCGACGCGGCCGGGCTGGGCCAGTTGCCACCGTCCGAACTGGAGGTGCTGCGGTACGTCGCCGACGCCCCCGGCGTCTCGGTGAGCACGCTCGCCCGTGACCTCGGGCTGCACGCCAGCAACGTCAGCGCGACCGTCCGCGCCCTGGTGGCCCGCAACCTGATCCGCCGCGAACCGGACCCGAACGACCGGCGAGCCGTACGGCTGCACGCGACGGTCGAGGCGGCGCACGGCTCGGCCCGGATCGAGGACGCCTGGGCCCGGATCTTCGCCGCCGCCATGGCCGAGATCGACGACGAGCAGCGGGTCGAGCTGTCCAACGCCGCCGCGGCACTCGGCGCGCTCGCCGAACGCCTCCGGGCCCGCCGTGCCCTCGAACGCGACTGACCGGGCCCGTCCGCACCCTGACGGCAGCGGCCCGCCCGGGACCCGACACACCGGACAGTCAGTTCTGACCGGATAGCGGCTGACGTACCACTGCTCTGGGTGTTTGCATGTGCGCCGAGGGCGACGAGCGGGCGGCGACCCCCGCGTCGATGCGTGTCGCGTCAGGGGAGGTTCGGGCATGTTCGCTGCGTTCGGGCGATCGCTGTGGCGGTGGCGCTGGCCGGTCCTGGTCGGCTGGCTGGGATTGGTGCTGGCCGGGGCCACCCTGGGCGGACAGGTCTTCGACCGGCTGGTCGACACCGACAACCTCCGCCCGGACGCCGAGTCACAGCGGGCCGACCGCCGGGTCGCCGAGCTGCTGCCGGAGGGCCCGATCGTGGTCGCCGTCGTCCGCGACCGGGACCCGTACGACCCGGCGCTGGTGTCCAGCGTCAACCGGGTACGCGCCGAGGTGCTGGCCGTGCCGGGGGTCAGCGAGGTTGAGGACCTCTACAACGCGGCGGGCGGCCGGATCGGCGCCGACAACCGCAGCAGCCTGGTCCGGGTGGAGTTGGCAGCCGGGCTGCACACCGCCGACCGGGAGGCGGCCGAGGACCGGGTGGCCGCCCTGCTGCGCGGCATCGACGCACCGCAGGTGCTGGTGGGCGGCGAGGATCTGGCCGAGCGGGCCTTCGCCGAGCAGGCCATCGACGACGCGGCCGTCGGGGAGTCGATCGCGCTCGGCGTACTCCTGGTGGCGCTGGTGGTGATCCTCGGCGGTCTGCTGGCCGGGGTCCTTCCGCTGCTCGCCGCGCTCGCCGCCGTCGTGGTGACCCTGCTCGGCCTCTATGGCCTGACCGCCGTCACCGGGGTCGGCGAGTTCACCGTCAACGTGGTGACGCTGCTCGGCATCGGCCTGACCGTCGACTACGCGCTGCTGCTGATCGCCCGGTTCCGCGAGGAGCGCGGTGCCGGGTCGGGGCGTGGCGCCGGGTCGCGGCCCGGCGCCGGACCGGAGCGCGGTGCGGGGCGTGGGAGCGGTGCGGGGGCGGAGCCCGGCGATCCGGTCGAGGCGCTGGCCCGGACGATGGCGACCGCCGGCCGTACCGTGCTCATCTCCGGCCTGGCGGTCGCCGCCGCGATGGCCGGCCTCTACGTCTTCGCCTCGCCGCTGCTCGCGGCGATGGCGCTCGGCGGCGCCCTGGCGGTGGCCCTGGCCACGCTGGCCGGCCTGACCCTGCTGCCGGCGCTGGTCGCCGTCGCGCACCGGCGCATCCCGCCCCCTGGCGCCCGGACCTGGCTGCGCCGGGCCCTGACCGTCGCCGCCCGCCCGGCCCGCCGGATCGTCCCGGCCAGCCCACGATCGGGTACGCCCGGTGCCGATCCCGGCCTGCTCGGCCGACTGGCGGGATACGCACAGCGCAAACCCGGGCCGGTCGCGTTCGGCGTCGCCGCCGGCCTGCTGCTGCTGGCCCTGCCCTTCCTGGCCGGCGCCAACCTGGCCAACTCGGACGCCCGGGCGCTGCCCCGGTCGATGGAGGCCCGGCAGGTGCACGACGTGCTGCTGCGCGACTTCGAGGCGGGCCGGGCCGCCCCGGTCACCGTCGTCGTCGAGGCGGATCCGGCCAGCACCGAGGTGCGGGACCTGATGAACCAGCTCAACACCCTGCCCCAGGTGATCCGGATGCAGCCCCGGCCGGACGTGCCCGGTGCGGCGGTGGTGATCGACCTGACCCCGCGCGGCGCGACCGGCGGCCCGGAGTCCCGTGACCTGGTCCGCGCCGTCCGCGCCCTCGACCAGCCACTGCCGCTGCTGGTCGGTGGGCCCGCCGCCGAGCTGGTCGACTACCGGGCGTCGGTCACCCGACGACTGCCGTACGCCGCCGGAGTGCTGCTGCTGGTCACCACCGTGCTGCTCTTCGTACTCACCGGCTCGCTGGTCATCCCGGTCAAGGCGCTGGTGCTGAACGTGCTGACCCTGCTCGCCACCCTCGGCGTGCTGGTCGTGGTCTTCCAGTGGGGGGTGGGGGCGGCCCTGCTCGGGGTGGAGTCCTGGGGGGCGATCGACCTCACCACCCCGATCCTGCTCTTCGTCTTCGTCTTCGGACTGTCGATGGACTACGAGGTGTTCCTGCTGGCCCGGATCCGCGAGGAGTGGCGCCGATGGTCGCATCTGCGTACCCCGGCGGCCCGCACCCGCGCCGGACAGCGGGCGGTACTGGCCGGGATCACCCGGACCGGTCCGGTGGTGACCTCGGCGGGGATCTGCATCACCATCGTCTTCCTGGGTTTCCTGCTCGGCGACCTGACGGCGGTAAAGGAGATCGGCTTCGGCATGGCGGTGGCCGTACTCCTCGACGTGACCGTGGTCCGCGGGCTGTTGTTGCCGGCGGTGATGAGCCTGCTCGGCGAGTGGAACTGGTGGGCACCGGACCCACTACGTCGGCTGCACCTGCGGTTCTCCGGCGACCCGGAACGACCGGCGGGCTCGCCGGCTCCACCTGCTCCGGTCCCGGTCTCCGCCGAACCGTGAGGGTTCGGTTACCCGCCGGAACCGGTCATCAGTGATCTGTCGGATATCTATGTCCTCTTCCGTCGGTAGCGCGACGTATCTATGCCGGGGCCCAGCCGGGCTGCGTAGTCTTCCTGGCCATGACTCCGGATCATGGTGCTGACCGGGTTCCGGGTGGCTTCGCCGAGTTGCTCCGCCGGTGCCGGCTGGCGGCCGGGCTGACCCAGGCCGAACTCGCCGAACGGGCCGCCGTCGGGATCCGTACGGTCCGTGACCTCGAACGGGGCCGGGCGTCCCGCCCGCAGCGGACGACGGTCGAGCTGCTCGCGACCGCACTCGGACTGGCCGGTCAGGACCGGGCCGACTTCGTCGCACTGGCCCGGGGCCAGGCCGGGCCGGTGGCGGAGGTGGGCGGCCTGGCCGCACCAGGGGCCCGGGGCCTGCCGCCGCGCGGCCTGGGACTGCCGGAGCCGGGTGAGCTGATCGGTCGGGACCGGGACGTGGCCGACCTGGCCGCGATGCTCACCGAGCAGCCCCGGGCGCCGCGCGGGGTGGTCAGCCTGGTCGGCCTCGCCGGAGTCGGCAAGACCGGGCTGGCGCTCAAGGTGGCCCGGGAGGTGGCCGAGGAGTTTCCCGGCGGCACCAGCGGGCTCGTGATGATCGAGGGTGCCACCGAGGAGGACGTCCTGTCGGTCGTCGCCACGGTCTTCGGCGTCGGCCGGGCCAGTGACCTTGCCGGCCGGTTCTCGGACGCACCGTCACTGCTGCTGGTGGACGCCGTCGAGCGGGCTCCCGGCGCGGCCGCCGAGGCGCTCGACCGGCTCGCCGAGATCGCGCCGACGCTGCGGGTGCTGACCACCGGACGGCACCCGGTGGGGCTCGCCGGGGAACGGGTCCGGCCGGTCGCCCCGCTGGAGGTGCCACCCGCCGACGTCCCGGCCGACCTCGCGGCGGTGGCGGAATATCCGGCCGTCGCGCTGCTGCTCGCCCGGCTGCGCCAGATCGGCCGGGAGCCGCCGCAGCCGGACGAGGTGGTCGCGCTCGTCGAGCTGGTACGCCGGCTGGGCGGGCTGCCCCTCGCCATCGAACTGGCCGCGGCGCACGGCCGGGTGCTCAACCTGAACGAGCTGCTCGACCGGTACGGCAACCGCCTGCTCGACCTCGGCACCTCGCCGGTGGGCCGGGAGGCGGCGGTGACCCTACGGGACGCGGTGGCCGCGAGTTACCGGCTGCTCGACGCCGACGAGCGTGCGGCGCTGCGCCGCCTTTCGGTGATGCGCAACCGCTGGTCGGTGGAGCTGGCCGAGGCGATGCTCGCCCCCGACCCGCTCCCGGTGGCCGGCACCCCGCCCCGGGATCCGCCGACCCGGCCGGCGGGTACCCCGCCGAGCCGGTCCGCCGACGCCGATGTCCCATCCGTCGGCGATCCGCAGCCGTCCCGGGTCGCCGGGGATCCGCAGCCGTCCCGGGTCGCCGGGGATCCGCAGCCGTCCCGGGTCGTCGAGACGGAGGGTTCCGGCGACGGGCCCGGCGGTCCGGTCGATCCGGTCCGGTTGCTGGACCGCCTGCTGGCGCACGGGTTGATCGGCGCCCGGGGCAGCGGACCGCTCCGGTTCCGGGTACTCGACGTGGTGCGGGATTTCGCGGCCGAACGTGCCGCCGTCAACGGCGAACTCGCCGCGATCCGCCGACGGCACGCGTCGGTCTTCGCCGGGCTGGCCGCCCGGGTCGCGCCGGAGTTGGCCGGTGCCCGGTTCGTCGAGGCGGTCGGCCGGCTGGACGAGGTGGCCGGTGACCTGTGGACGGCGCTGGCGTACTCGGCGAACGACGATCCACACACCGCGCTGCGGCTGGCCGGTCACCTTGCCCGTTGGTGGCGTTACCGGGGACGGGACGTGGCCGGTCGGCAGTGGCTGCGCCGGCTGCTGGACGATCCGCGCACCGGTGACGCCGATCCGACCGCCCGAGCCTGGGCCCAGGTCGGTGTCGCGCAACTGGCCCAGGAGCACGGCGCCGGGCCGCAGGAGCTGCCGGCTGCCGAGGCGGCGGTGACGGCGTTCCAACGGTTGTCGGACGTACCCGGTGAGCTGGCGGCCCGGAACGTACTCTGTGGACTGTGGACCGCGGTCGGCGGCCACGACGAGGCGCGGCGGCACGGCGAGGCGGCTCTGGAACTGGCCACCGGGATCGGCCGGATCCGGGACATGGCGGTGGCGCAGAACAATCTGACCTGGCACGAGATCCGGATCGGTGACCTCGCTGCCGCCCGGCGTCGGCTGGCGGCGGTGGACCGGCTCGCCGGAGAGTGCGGTGAGGAGCGCCTCCGGGTGTTGGCCCGGGCCAACCTGGCCGAGGTGGCCCGCCTGGAGGGCCGGTACGCGGACGCGGTCCGGCACGGTCGCCGGGCGGTGTCGGCCCTGGCCGATCTCGGCGATCCCGGGCACCGTCGACGGGCGCTCGGCACGGTCGGTCTGGCGCTCGCCCAGGACGGGCGGATCGACGAGGCGACCGCGGTACTCTCCGAGCTGCGTGCCCGGAAGGCGGTCGACGGATTCGGCCCGGTCGAACCGGAGCCCGGGCGTGCCCGGGTGGACGAGATCGCGCCCCGGGACGACGGGCTCTGCGCGTTGATCGAGGCGAGCCTGGCGATGCAGCGGGGCGACCGGGACTGGGCGGCCGAGTGGTACGCGGCGGCGGTGCGGGCCTGTGAAGGGTCTCGTGACCTGCGGGACGTCGCTGAGGCGCTGGTCGGCCTGGTGGCGAGTACCGACGATCCGGTGGCCCGGACGGCGGCGGTCGAACGCCTCGATCAGGTGTGCCGGGAGGGCGGGATCGTCCTGCTGGCCCGGGAGCGGGCGCTGATCGAGGCGGCGCATCCGGACCCGGCCGAGGCGGCGCATCCGGACCGGGCCGGGGCGGCGCATCCGGACCCGGCCGAGGCGGCGCATCCGGACGGGGCCGGGGCGGACGTGGCACAGCCGGAGAGCTGACCCCGCGGTGGCTCGGCGCTCACCTTGGGGCCGTGGCGCGAGCGGGACAGCCCCCCGACAGAGCCTCACTGACACCCGCCCGCGCCACGTCCCCAGAGCCCCCCGGCTGCCTGAAGGTTAACCAGAATCTGTCGCCCGTTTTTTCTGGTTAGTTGGTGACGTGGCGATTTGTGCGTGAGTTCTGCCGGTCTTTCTGCCGGTGAGGCCGGGAGGTGAGGCCGGGAGGTGTTCGTGCTCTCCGAGAGTGGTAATAGGAATCCGTGAGGATTGATCGACAGTCCGTGGACGCAGGTCAACGGGCGGTCGTCGCCTCGGCGCTGGTGCCGGCGCTGCCGGCGGTGGCGCCGGGATGGACCGCGTCCCGGACGATCCGCAACGAATCGAGCAGGCCTTCCAGTTGGGCCGGTTCGAGTTGGCCGACGAACCAGTCCTGGATCAGCTGAATGTGGCCGGGCAGCGTCTCTTCGAGTCGCGCCATGCCGGACTCCGTCACCACGGCGTACGCGCTGCGCCGGTCGGAGGGGCAGGCGCGGCGGCGGAGCAGGCCGTCCCGTTCCATCCGGTCGACGACCCGGGTCACGCCGCTGGTGGAGAGCGAGGTCTGCGCGGCGAGGTCGGTCATCCGGAGTTGGTGCTCGGGTGAGCGGGCCAGCCGCATCAGGACTTCGAACTCGACCGTCGACAGCCCGTGCTCCTCGAACTGGGCGGCAAATCTGGCGGAGAGCCCGGCATGCACCTCCATGACCAGGCCCATGGCGGTGATCCGGGCGTCGTCGTGCAGGTTCTTGGTCACCCTGCCATCGTAGCAGTAGTTGACACCGGGAATATTGCTATGTCTATAGTTGCTGTGTCAGTCATCGAGCACACAACCTAATCTCCTGGGAAGGCACATCATGACCAGCAGCGCCGAGACCGCCGCCACCCGCACGTGGGAAGGGCTGACGATCCCCACCGCCGGCACCTACCTGCTTGACAAGGCACACAAGCGCGTCGGCTTCGTGGCCCGGCACATGATGGTGAGCAAGGTCCGCGGCCAGTTCCGTGAGGCGGAGGCAACGATCACCGTCGCGGAGAACCCGCTGGACTCCGCGGTGACCGCGACCATCCAGGCCGGCACCATCGACACCGGAGCCGAGGACCGCGACAACCACCTGCGCAGTGGCGACTTCCTCGAGGTGGAGAAGTACCCGGCCCTGGAGTTCCGCAGCACCGGGGTCAAGTCGCACAGTGGCAACGAGTTCGTGCTCACCGGCGACCTCACGGTCAGGGACATCACCAAGCAGGTCGACCTGACGGTCGAGTTCGAGGGCGTCGGTCGCAGCCCGTACGGCCAGGACATCTTCGGCTTCACCGCCACCACCGAGATCGACCGCGAGGAGTTCGGGCTGACCTGGAACGTCGCCCTGGAGACCGGTGGCGTACTGGTCGGCAAGAAGATCAAGATTGAGATCGAGGGCGAGGCCATCCGCCAGGCCTGAGTCCGCCGCCCGGCCACACCGGTCCGGGATCGACCCAAAAGTGCCCCGGTCACCGATCATGAACCTACTGGTGACCGGGGCGCATCTCTGGGTAATGCGCCCGGTGGAAAATGCGGCCCGATCGTATGCGATCGTGGACGAGGTGCCGTTTCCGCAGACAGCGCCTCGCGGTGGGAGGGTTGATGGGCCAGGACGTGTCGGAGGTCCCCTTCACCCGGGAGGACCGCATCCGGTACCGGCAGAAGGTACGCCGGTGTCTGGACGTCTTCGCGCTCATGCTCGACGACTTCGGCTTCGACGCCGACCGGCCGACCACCGGCCTGGAGATCGAACTCAACCTGGTCGACGCGAACGCCGAACCGGCGATGCGCAACGCGGAGGTGCTGGACAACCTCGCCGACCCGAGCTTCCAGACCGAGCTGGGCCAGTTCAACCTGGAACTCAACGCCCGGCCCCGCCTGATCGAGGGGGACGGCTTCGCCGACTACGAGCAGGACCTGCGGGCCAGCCTCGGCCGGGCGGAGGAACTGGCGGTCAAGTCCGACGCCAACATCATCCTGATCGGCATACTGCCCACGCTCACCCCCCGGCACCTGGTCCGCGACAACCTCTCCAGCAACGAGCGCTACCAGGTGCTCAACGACCAGATCGTCGCCGCCCGGGGCGAGGACATCGAGCTGGACATCCGGGGCGTCGAGCGGTTGCAGACCCACACCGACTCGATCGTCTCCGAAGCCGCCTGCACCAGCCTGCAGTTCCACCTCCAGGTGGCGCCGGACAGCTTCGCCGACTACTGGAACGCCGCGCAGGCGATCGCCGGGGTGCAGGTGGCGCTCGGCGCGAACTCGCCGTTCCTGCACGGCCGGCAACTCTGGGCCGAGACCCGGGTCGCCCTCTTCGAGCAGGCCACCGACACCCGGCCCGACGAGCTCAAGGCCCAGGGCGTACGCCCCCGGGTCTGGTTTGGCGAGCGGTGGATCACCTCGATCTTCGACCTCTTCGAGGAGAACGTCCGGTACTTCCCGCCGCTGCTGCCGATCTGCGACGACGAGGACCCGGTCGAGGTGCTGCACAACGGCGGCATCCCCCGCCTTCCCGAGTTGCGGCTGCACAACGGCACCGTCTACCGGTGGAACCGGCCCGTCTACGACGTCATGAACGGCCGCCCCCACCTGCGGGTGGAGAACCGGGTGCTCCCGGCCGGACCGACGGTGGTCGACATGCTGGCCAACGCCGCCTTCTACTTCGGGCTGGCCCGCGACCTCGCCGAGGGCGACCGGCCGATCTGGAGCCAACTGACGTTCAGCGCGGCCGAGGAGAACTTCCACGCGGCCGCCCGTCGGGGCATCGACGCGACAGTCTCCTGGCCCCGGCTCGGCGAGGTGAAGGTCACCGAGCTGGTCCTCGACGTACTGCTGCCGAGGGCGGCGGCCGGGCTGGACCGGTTCGGCGTCGGCGCCGAGCACCGGGACCGGCTGCTCGGCATCATCGAGCAGCGCTGCCGCACCGGCCGCAACGGCGCTGTGTGGCAGGTCGAGGCGGTGCGGGCCGCCGAGCGCGGCCGGGGAATGGACCGGTCCGAGGCGCTGCACCACATGCTGCACCGGTACGGCGAACTCCAGCGGACCGACGAGCCCGTGCACACCTGGCCGGTCGACTGACCCGGGTCAGCGGGAGCGGCGCCCGAGCCTGCCCAGCCTGCCCTTCGTACCGCCCCCGGTGACCGGCTCGGCGGACTCCCCCGCCCCTGCGGCCCCGTCGTCCGCGGCACGGTCCGGCTCGGCGTCGGCACGGTCCGGTTCCGTGGCGGTACCGTTCGGTCCGGTGGTCGCCGGGGCGGGTGCACCGTCCGGCTCGGTGTCCCGGAGCCGGCCGGCGGTGCTGGTCGAAGGTGCATCGGTGTCGGCCCGGTCGGCGCCACGCCGTGCCCGGCGGCCGGGCTGATTGGGCAGCCGGGCCGGCCGGCCCGCACCGCCGGCCGGGCTGGTCGCGCGCACTTCTCCGGTCGGGTCGGCCGCGTGCTCTCCGGTCGGGCGGGTGCCGACGTCGTCGGTGTGACCGGTCTGCTGGAGCAGCTCCGTGCCGGCGGACGGGGCGGTGGAGTCGGCGTGTCGGGCCATCGTCTCCGAGTGCTGCGCCAGCGCCGCCACCAGCGCGGACCCGGCGAGCCCGGCGACCACCGCGTACGGCGCCATCAGATGTGCCGACACCTGCTCCGGCCGGATGCCCGCCAGGCGGGGAGCGGCGACGAAGTAGGCGACCGCCACCAGCAGCGGTCCGCTGATGCCGGAGACGGCGGCACCCACCCGCGTCGCCGGCCGTCGCGCCGCCGAGCGGGCGGCGAACGCGCCGATCAGCAGCGCGGAGCCGAGTGAGAGTGCCGCACCGGGCCAGTAGAAGTAGTCGCGGAACCAGAAGGCTTCGCCGCTCGAGGTCAGCTGCCACACCCCGAGCTGCGCGGCGGAGAGCCCGCGTCCGGAGAGTACGCCGTCGACGACCGAGATCACCGCGAGCGCCCAGAGCCAGCAGACCGTACCGAGCACGTTGCTGGCGACGGCCGGTGACGAGATGGCCCAGAGCGCCGTGACCACCCCGAGCACGATCCCCAGGATCGCGTAGCCGGCCGCGACGGACTGCGGAGCGGCAGTGTCGGCACGCACCACCGCCCGAGCGGGTACGGCGACCAGCACCACGGTGACCAGCGCGCCGATCGCACCGGAGACGGCGAGCACGACCCGCCACAGAAAGGTGGTCAGGGTCGGCGGCCGATCGCCGGCGGGGCCGGCCGGACGTCGGCCGGCTCCGCCCAGCCGGTGTGCGCAGACGGCACCGGCGACGGTCGAGGTGGCGGCTATCCAGGCGGCCCAGGTGAGGCTGGCGACCCAGGCCGCCTCGCTGGTGCCACCCTCCGACGGCAGCCAGGCGATGATGCCGAGCCCGTAGCCGAAGCCCAGTTGGGCGGCGCCGGCGCCGGCGGCAACGCCGACCGCCGTCGCGACGGATCCTCCCCAGCCTCGTGCGGCCATGCGGGGCAGCGTAGCGTCCACACGATGCCGGGGCGAGCCCACGAACCGGGAGCAGCCGTCCCGACACGATACGTGGCAGGTTGCGCTTCGAGGGCCGGGCCACCGATGCTGTCGGCACCGTCGCCACACCCGCAGGTATCGCAGCCGTACCCAGACAGTTCCGCCCGCATGGAGGAGCCGACGACATGCCGAGAACCACCACCACGCCGGGCCGCCCGTTCCGTCCCATGGCTGCAGCCAGGGGTTTCTCGGGCGGCGCTTGATGACGGACGAGGCTGTGGCGGGACCACCGGACCTGGGCGGCGGTTCCTCGGACCGGGCGGGATTGTTCGCCGGCGCGGCGGTCGGGCTGGTCATCTGTGCCGTCGTCGGTGCCCTCGGTGGGTACCTGCTGGCCGGTGACGGTGGGCCGGACCAGCCGGATGCCGGCGGCGCCACCCCGACGGCGGAGGCGACGAGTCGGACGCCACGCAGTACGCCGAGTCAGACCCCCAGCCGCCGGCCGAGCAGCGCCCCGCCGCCGGTCGGCCAGATGATCCTGCCCGACGTGGTCGGCGAGGACTTCCAGAAGGCCCGGGCCAAGCTGCTCGGGCTCGGCCTCGGCGTGCAGTTCGTCTTCGGCAGTGCGGGCGACGACCCCACGGTCGCCAGTACCCACCCGAGGGGTGGGACCGCGGTGAAGCGGGGCACCACGGTCCGGGTCACCGTGGTGGGTGCGGCACCGGAGGTGGTGGTGCCCGCGCTCGCCGGCGAGTCCTGCAAGCAGGCGGCGCGGCAACTGGTCGACGAAGGCCTCTATCCGAACTATCCGACCGGGAAGCGGGGCGAGGTACGCCACCAGGAGCCCTCCGGCGGGACGGTGCTGCGCTGGAACCAGCGGGTCCGCCTCTACTGTTCCGACGGCCCCCTCCAGAGCGGGCCGCCGACGCCCTAGCCCGTCGCCGGCGGAGCGCGGGCAGACACGCCGGGCCCGCGACGATGGGCGGCGGCACGTCTGGTCGGATAGGTTTGACGCGGTTCGCCCGGTCCATCCGATGGCGAGAGGACGTGGCATGGCCGAGGATCCGCGGCAGCCTCCGCAGGACCGGGGTGTGGACGGAGACCGGGGCGCACCCGACGACCGGCCGCAGGACGCCCGCCCGGAGGACCGGGCCGGAGGCGCCGGGCCCGCCGATGCCACCCGGACCGGCGGAGCCGACGATCCCACCCGGACCGGCGGGACCGCCGATGCCACCCGGGCGGGTGAGGCCGGCCGACCGCCGGGTAGGGCCGACGCCACCCGGGCCGACCCGACCACGCGGCCGCTCGACGCGACCGTCCGGCGGCCCGACACGACCGCGCCGATCCCGCCCCGCGAGCCGGCCTGGTCCGGCCGGGCCGGAGTGCCGCCCCGCGGCCCGACCCCGCCCCACCAGCCGCAGCCGGACTGGGGTTACGGCGCCGAGGAGGACGACCGGCGCTGGTGGATGCCGATCCTGGTCGGGACGGTGGCGGTGATCCTGCTCGGCGTCCTGGTGGTCGCCGGCTGGGCGATCTTCGACTCGGCCCGGCGCGACGCTCCGACGTCGCCGTCCCCGGTGGTCAGCACCCCGGCGGCGCCGACCGCCTCCACCACCGGTCCGCCGACCACCGCCGCCACCACGCCGAGCGCCACCCCGGGGGGCACCACCGAGGCACCGGTACCGCTGCCTCCGCTGGTCGGACTCTCTCAGCGGGAGGCCGTGGCGGAGCTGGAGCGGCTGGGACTGGTGCCTCGGATCCGGCCACAGACCTCCGGTCGATCACCGGGAACGGTCCTGGACACGGATCCGTCGACCGGCACGGAGGTCGAGCCGGGCGGCGAGGTCGTCCTCGTGGTCGCCGTGCCGCCGACCCCGCCGCCGACCACCGCGCCCGGTCCCACCGGTCCGACCCAACCCACCCCGTAGGCCGGGTCGGTCCGGTTACCAGTAGCGGCGCCTGGTGCCGACCATGACCAGCCCGACCGCCGAGATCACCAGGCCGAACAGGCCGGAGTACGCCAATGAGCGCTGATAGCCCGGCGGTGGTCCGCCGGTGGACGGCGGTGCCCCGGCCCGGGTTTCGGCGTCGTCGCCAGGTTGCCGGTCCGGACCGGTCGGAGCCCGGTGGGCATTGTTGTCGAAGGCGGTGGCCGGATCGGTCGCCGGTTCGACGGTGCTGACGGCGTCGTCCGGAGTCCCGTCGTCGTTCCCGGTCGGCATCCGGTGCCAGGGCCCGACGCGCCGCCCCGGCCAACCCCGGTCGGTACGGGTGGGGAATGCGGAGGCGGCCGCGCCGCCGCGCCCGGAGGGGTCGGTCAGTTCCGGTGCGGGTCTGGTACGCCCCGATTCGACCGGCGTCGGGTTGGCGGCCGTGGGGCGTACGGCCGGTGGGCGGCCGGTGCCGGTGCCGCTCGTGCAGCCGGGCAGGCCGACGGTGATCAGGATAAGCAGCAGGCTGACCGGCATGCTCCGACACGTCGTCCGGTGTCGGTCGGAGGTCTCAACTGCCATCGGCGGCTCCCAGGTTCGGGGCCCTCGACGACGTGCGGGTGGTGAACCCGTGGGGTGGGTACGCCAATTCTAGGGCGGTGACCGTGGAGGCCGCGCGACGTTGCCGCAGATGCCGCTCAGCCCACCCGGACTCGGGCGGTGACGGTGCTGGAGTTGGTCCGGGCGGGTGGCCTGGCCCGCGGGTAGTTGTGCCGGCCGGCGTTGGTCTGGAGTTGACGCAAGCCGTTGACCTGCACGAATATCGACCGTCGTGCGACCGCGTCGCCGCTCGGGTTGAGCTCGTAGCCGTCGAGCCAGACCCAGCCGTGGTAGGTCTGCCAGTCGTGCACCCGGATCACCCGGAAGTAGATGGGTTCGGCGAACTGGACGCTCGCCGCGCGGGTCACGTGGAGCACGTCACCGGAGCGGGGAAGGGACACATCAGCTCCTGTCCGACTGGCGCCGGGCAGGCCGGCGGAAGTGGCGGGGCGGGGGTCTGGTGGGTGGTTCTGACGCGGTCACTCGGCTGCGCCGCCAGGGAGTGGCCGAAGGAGTGGGGCGTCGGCCGGGGCGATGCGTCGTTGCCATCACATCGCCCCGGCCAACACCTGTCGACTCCGGGACGCGCCAGCCGCCGTAGCGGCCCTGGCATACAGCGGCGGGGGCTCTTACCCCGGAGCGGGGCTTCTCGCCGTACCGCCGGCACGGCCGTCCCCACGGTCAGGCGAGAATGGGGGAGCATTGCGTCGCCTGACCAGAGGGGAACGCTGCGTAGCCCGAGCCATACGGACAGGGTGCATCAAGAACATGATCAATGCAAGTTGCAGTTTGCCCTTTGCTCCGGGATGGCGATAGTGGGCTGTACGGCGCTTGATGCGCCGCGCGTGGAACCGGCAGACTGGATCCGGTTTCGGCCCCTGCGGCCGAGCGGATCATCGCTCCATCCGCCGCGAATGATCCCCGCCGGTCGGCGGTCGAAGGCGCGGCGGCAATCCGACTCCCCAATTGATCGTCCGGAGGTGTCCCGGTGACCGAGCGCCGGAGCCCGACCATCCGCCGTCGGCGGCTCGGAGCCGAGCTGCGCCAGCGCCGAGAGAAGGCCGGAGTCACGATCGAAGCCGTCGCCGAGTTGCTGGAGTGCTCCGCGTCCAAGGTGTCCCGGATCGAGACCGGTCACACCAGCGCCACCGTCCGGGACGTCCGGGACATGCTCGGGATCTACGGCGTGACGGGTGCGGAGTGCGACGAGTTGATCCAGATCGCCCGGGAGGCCCGGCAGAAGGGCTGGTGGCATCCGTACAGCCCGGTGCTCGCCGGGGCGTACGTGGGGCTGGAGGCGGCGGCCGCCTCGATCCGGGCGTACGAGCAGCAGACCGTGCCCGGACTGTTGCAGACCCAGGAGTACGCCCAGGCGATGATCCGGTCCGCCCGGCCGGACTGGGTCGCCGAGGAAGTCGACCAGCGGGTCCGTGTCCGGTTGGGTCGTCAGTCGTTACTTGACCCGGACGATCCGATCGATCTGTGGGTGGTGCTCGATGAGGCGGTGATCAGCCGGCCGGTGGGCGGCGACGCGGTCATGCGAGCCCAGTTGGAGCGGCTGGTGGAGGCCGCTGACCTACCGAACGTCACGCTCCAGGTCCTGCCGTTCGACGCCGGTGCGCACGCCGGCATGGACGGCACTTTCACCATCCTCGGCTTCCCGGAACCGGGTGACCCGGACGTGGTCTACGCCGAAAACGCTACGGGCGGGCTATTTCTGGAGAAGCGGGATGAACTACAGAAATACATATTTATCTTCGATCATATCCGCGCGGCAGCCCTACGCCCGGAGGAGTCCGTCGCGCTGATTTCGAAGTTGGCAGAGGAGCCATTGTGGAAGTGGAGACAAAGGGGTACCGCGTCGACCTGAGCGGGGCAGCCTGGCACAAGAGTTCGCGCAGCGGACCGAACTGTGACAACTGCGTCGAGGTGGCCTTCGCGGGCGGCGCGATCGCGGTACGCGACTCGAAGAACCCGAGCGGGCCCGCCCTGATCTTCACGCCCGACGAGTGGGACGCGTTCGTCGGCGGTGCCAAGGACGGCGAGTTCGACCTGCTCTGAACCACCGACACCCCAGCGCGGTCATCCGCTCGGCATCGAAGCCGCCCGGATGGCCGCGCTGGTCCGCGTCGATGTACCCGACGACATCCCCCGGACGTTCCGACTCCCGGGCGCCTCGACGTCGCCCGGCGGGTCCGGCCGGCCGTCGCCAGTGACCGGTCGGGTCGTTGTACCAAGTGGCACGAGTCGGGATGACCGGCCGCCGCAGGGGGTTCGCACACCGAGCGAGGCAGGCGAGACACATGACGATCGGGTCGGAGAATCTGGGCAACGGTTCCGCCAAGCCGGAACGGTTCGGCGGCAAGTACCGGGGCGCCCGTCGGGACACCAGCACCACCGTGGAGGAAGCGCCGGCCGAAGGCGACCTCGGGGCGTCGGAGGGCGCACCGGCGGAGCGGGTCTCCGAACTGGGCGCCGGTCTGGCGGCGGCGAGCCCGCCGGAGCGTACGCCGACGCTCCCGTCGCTGGACATGGGCGGGCTGACCGAGCCGGTCTTCCCGCCGGCCGGCTGGCCGGACGTGCCGCCGAGCGAGCCGCTCGTCGACCATCCGCTGCTGCGCGGGCTGCTGCTGGAACTGCCGCCGAAGGGCACCGTCCCCGGTTCGCTCTGGCTCGACCGCTGGTTCGAGGCCGCCCGGGCGATCCTCGAACTGCTATACGTGCAGGACACCAGCCGTACGCGATGAGCGCGACCGTACGGTGACCGCCCGCTCCACCAGCCGGCTGTGCCGCAGCGCGTGCCGTACCCCGATGGTGCCGACCGCGAGCACCGCCGCGGTGAGCACCACCCCGATCATGCCCGGACTGGTCAGCGGCACCAGACCGGTCGCGGTGACCAGCGCCGGCAGCATGACCAGGCCGGTCACCTGCACCGGCAACGCGATCATCGGGTGGGCGGCGGCGGCGCGCAGCGCGGGTGGGGCCGGGGTCTCCGGCGCCGAGGCGAAGGCGCCCGCGCCGACCCAGAGCTGCCGCAGGCGGCGTACCGTCACCGCCGCGACGGCCGCCGCGGACACCGCCGGCAGCGCCAGCCCGGCCGCGGTCCGGTCGGCGAGCGTCGGCTCCGCCTCGACCAGACCGCCCAGCAGTATCCCGGCCAGGCCGGCCAGCCCGGACCCGACCAGCGCGAGGAGCAGCCCGGTACGTCGGCGCAGCGGCCGCGCGGCCCGTTGCTGCGGCAGCCCCTCGACGACGAGACCGGCCGCGAGCCAGACGGCGGCGATCGCGAGCAGGATGACGAGATCGGTGTCCATGCCAACAGCCTTGCCCGGTTTCCGGCTGGGCGAATCCGGGCCCGCCCCCACCGATCCCCCGAGAAGGCACCCGTAGGGGGTGCGGCCGCCCGCCGACGAGGGCAGAGATGACCATCTCTTCGTCAATATAGAACGTTCGGGATCTACTGTTCCGCAAGGGTTCTGACTACTGTCAGCTCGATCGGTCGTGCTGACCCGTCACTCAAACGGGGCGGGCGGTCGTGCACCGATCGGAGGGGAGGAGGGGAGATGAGTCTCCCTCGTAGGTCCGTGATAGTCGGAGTGTCCACTCTGGCCATGATCGCCGCTGCCGCCGTACCGGCCGCCGCGGCTCCACCGGAAGCACCTGTCCGGGGCGTCGGCAGCCCGAACGCCGTCGCCGACAGCTACATCGTGGTGTTCAAGGACACCGCGGTCGCCCGGGCCAACGTGTCGACGACGGCGCGGGGCCTGATCGGCAAGCACGGCGGCAAGGTGGGCCGCACCTACAGCGCCGCGCTGCGGGGCTTCGAGATCAGCGGCTCGGCGCAGACCGCGCGGCGGATCGCCGCCGACCCGGACGTGGCGTACGTCGAGCAGAACAAGATGTTCCAGGTCAGCGGTACCCAGCCGAACCCCCCGTCCTGGGGCCTCGACCGGATCGACCAGCGGAGCCTGCCGCTGAACAGCTCGTACACCTATCCGAACACGGCGTCGAACGTGAACGCGTACGTCATCGACACCGGTATCCGGTTCAGCCACGGTGAGTTCGGCGGCCGGGCGGTGAGCGGGTACGACGCGATCGACGGCGGTACCGCCGACGACTGCCACGGGCACGGCACGCACGTCGCCGGTACGGTCGGCGGCACCGCGTACGGGGTGGCCAAGGCGGCCCGGATCTACGGCGTACGGGTGCTGAACTGCTCGGGTCAGGGCAGCACCGCCCAGGTGGTCGCCGGGATGGACTGGGTCACCGCGAACGCGGTACGCCCGGCGGTGGCCAACATGAGCCTCGGCGGCTCGGCGGACAGCGCGATCGACACCGCCGTCAACAACTCCATCAACGCCGGCATCACCTACGTGGTGGCGGCCGGCAACGGCAACACGCTCGGGGTGCGGCAGAACGCCTGCAACTACTCCCCGGCCCGGGTGCCGAACGCCATCACGGTCGGTGCCACCCAGAACAACGACGCGGCGGCGAGCTTCTCCAACTACGGCACCTGCGTCGACATCCTGGCGCCGGGCGTCGGCATCACCTCCGCCTGGCACAACAGCGACTCCGCCACCAACACCATCAGCGGCACCTCGATGGCGTCGCCGCACGTGGCCGGCGCGGCGGCGCTGGTGCTCTCCGCCAACCCGACCTGGTCGCCGCAGCAGGTCCGCGACCACCTGGTCGACAACGCCACGCCGAACGTGGTGACCAACCCCGGCACCGGCACCCCGAACCGGCTGCTCTACGTCTCCGAGGGCACTCCGGCGAACGACTTCTCGGTCTCGGTCTCCCCGGGCACCGGGTCGACGGCGCCGGGCGGCTCGGTGTCGGCCACCGTCGCCACCGCCACCACGGCCGGTTCCGCGCAGTCGGTGACGCTCTCGGCGAGCGGCCTGCCGAGCGGTGCCACCGCCACGTTCAGCCCGGCAACGGTCACCTCCGGTGGCTCGGCGACGCTGACCATCGCCACCACCGCCAGCACCGTGCCCGGGACGTACCCGCTGACCATCACCGGCACCGGGGCGTCGGCGACCCGGAGCGCTTCCTACACGCTGACGGTGACCGGCACCGGCACCGGCTGCACGGCCAGCAACCCGACCGACGTGGCCATCCCGGACACCAACGTCAACGTCACCAGCGGGATCACCATCGCCGGGTGCAACCGCAACGCCTCCAACACCTCGACGGTGGCGGTGAACATCGTGCACACCTACCGGGGTGACCTGATCATCGACCTGATCGCTCCGGACGGCAGCGGATACCGGCTGAAGAACAGCAGCATCTTCGACGGCGCCGACAACGTGAACACGACGTACACGGTCAACCTCTCCGCCGAGGCCGGCAACGGTCTCTGGCGGTTGCAGGTGCGGGACGTCTACTCCGGGGACACCGGCTACATCAACGCCTGGACCCTGACCCTGTAGTGCGCTGACCCGACAGCGGGCGGGCCCCTTCCCACGCCGGGAAGGGGCCCGTCGCGTCGTCCGGGCCCGCCGTGGGCAGGGCGATCAGAGGGTACGCAGGTGGAAGCCGCCGTCGACGTCGATCACCTGGCCGGTGCTGAACGGCAGCAGGTCGGTGGCGACGGCCACGACCGCCCGGCCCACGTCCTCGGGCTGCCCCCAGCGCCGGATCGGGGTCAGGCCCTGATTGAGGATCAGGTCGTCGTACCGGGCCCTGACCGGGCCGGTCATGTCGGTCTCGATGACGCCGGGCCGGATCTCGTAGACGTTGATCCCGTGCTCGGCCAGCCGGGCGGCGTAGAGCTGGGCGGTCATCGCCAGCCCGGCCTTGGTGACGCAGTAGTCGCCCCGGTTGACGCTGGCCGTGTAGGCGCTGATCGACGAGATCACCACGATCTTCGGCCGTTCGACCCGGCCGGCCGCCTGCTGCGCGATCATCGTGTTGGCGACGAGCTGGATCAGGAAGTACGGGCCCTTGAGGTTGATGTCGACCAGCCGGTCGAAGGACTCCTCCCCGGCCTGGAGCAGGTCCGCCCGCACGCTCGGCGCCACCCCGGCGTTGCTGACCAGCAGGTCGATCCGGCCGAACACGGCCGTCGTCTCGTCGACCAGGTGCCGCCGGTCCCCGGCCCGGGACACGTCGGCCCGGACCAGGTGGGCCCGGCCGCCCAGGGCCTCGACCTCCTTGCCGACCTCCGCCGCCGCGTCCGCGTTGCTGGCGTAGTTGACCACCACGTCGTGTCCGGCGCCGGCCAGCGCCAGCACCACGCCGCGGCCGATCCCGCGTGACCCGCCGGTCACCACCGCCACCGGTCGGCCGGTCACGCCCGCACCCCCGACGGGCCGAAGAAGGTGTAGTACGGCTCGTCCTGGGCCACCCGCTGCAGATAGAGGGCCAGCTCCCGGGCGTGGTAGTCGCCCCACATGCTCGACTCGCCGTTCGGCACCCGCTGCCCGGCGGGGACGTGGTCCCAGCCGTTCGGCCGGTGGTAGACCGAGTGCAGCAGCAGGCCCTGGTGCCGGGCGTCGGTGCTCAGGTACGGCTCGCCGAAGAGCGTGTCGGCGACGGTCAGCCCGGCCTGCCAGTACTTCCGGCCCTCCTCGGTCCGGCCGGCCCGGTCGAGGTGGCGGCCCAGCCGGAGCAGCCCCTGCGCGCCGATCGCCGCGGCCGAGGAGTCCACCGGCTCGTGCGCGTTGTAGGGGTCGGCCGGCCGGTCCAGGTAGTCGCCGAGATGGACCAGCCCGGGCGCCCCGGTGTCCCAGTACGGCACGCCGTCGGTGGGGGTGTGTGCCAGGTAGAAGTCGCAGGTGGCGGTGGCGGCGCGCAGCATCGTCGCCTCGACGGCGGCCCGGCCGCCGTACGGGGTCAGCTCCTCGTCGGGCAGGACGGCGAGGAACTCCAACTGCTCCGGGAAGCCGAGCATCGCCCAGGCCAGGCCCCGGGTCCAGGTGCTGAACGGAGAGTACCCCTGCTGGGTGCTGGGGCAGCGGTAGCTGCCGTCGTTCACGTTGAAGATCGATTCATGGGCGGTCCGTCCGGGGACGTCGTAGCTGTCCCGGCCCTCGCCGTAGTAGACGTTCCACCGGGCGGTGTTGCCGGCGTGCTCGACCAGCCGGCGCAGCAGCGAGATCCGCTCGTCCCGCTCGCCCATCAGCACGTGTCCGAGCAGGTGCGACACGGCGAGCGCCCGGCAGGACCGGATGGTGTCGACGAAGAGCGACTGCGGCCCGTTGAACGAGTAGACGTAGCCGGTGCCGTCCGCCGTGGTCTTCCAGCGGGCGGCCTGCACCGCGCCGGTCAGCTTGAGTGCCAGCTCGTAGAAGTCCCGCTCGGCCCGGTCGGCGGGGATCCGCCCCTCGTTCATCAGCCGCCACAGGTTGCCGTACGTGCTGACGTTGTTGAACCCGTGGTCGTGTACGCCGATGTGGCTGACGTGGCTGGCCATCACCGCGACGGTCTGCTCCCGGCCGGAGTCGAGGAACCGCCGCTCGTCGGTGGCGTCGAACTGGAGCAGCGCGGAGCCGTACTGGAAGCCCTGGGTCCACTCGGTCCAGCCCCGGGCGGTGTACTGCCCGTCGACCGTGAAGACCGGCGACGGGGCGCCGGGCGGGCAGCTCTTCCCGATCGAGTCGATCTTCTGAGCGGAGACCTCCCAGAGCCGGTCGATCTTCGGTAGCAGCGCGGACGGGGTCAGGCCCTGGTCGATCCTCATCATCGGCCCAGCATAGGAAAGCGCTATCCTGGCGCAACAGGGGGCGACCGGATGAATTCCGTCCCATGGCGGGCCCGGCCAGGGCCGGTCGGCCGCCACGGGGTACGGGGCGGCCGGCAGGTCGAAACTCAGGAGTCCCCGTCCCGCGTCGCGGGTGCCTCGTACCCGGGATAGCCGAGCACCTCGACGAGATCGCCCGTGGCGGCGGCGAAGGCCTCGTAGATGTCGTCGTCGAAGTGGTTGCGCCAGTCGCCGGGCTTCCCCTTGCGGTAGTGGGACAGCGCCGGGTCACTCGCCTGGGTGTTGCGCATCCGCGAGAAGCTGTACCGCGACAGCAAAGCCGCCAGCTCGGCCGGCGGAATGGGAATCCCGCAGTGCCGCATCAACTGCTCGACCTCGTCCGCCTGCCGCTCGCCGGTCAGGTCCTCGTACCGGCAGACGCGGACCGTCTCCGTGTTCGGGGCTTTCGCCCAGGCCCGGAGGGACCGGAAGGTGCCCTTGTTGGCGAGGTGCTCGATGACGTGCAGCATCCCCTCCTTGAAGGGCTTCTCCTGGAGCACCTTCCGGACCTGGAGGACATCCCCCATCGCCGTGTGTGAACTCCGATAGGAGAAGTAGCCGGAAACGACGAGGTCCCGGGGGTCCCGGAGGATGAAGAACGTCCGATACCGCCCGGACTTGGGGATGTTCATGAATCCGTTGTAGGAGACGAAGAGCGACGAGACGATGCGGCCGGGCGGGAGAGGCTGTGGATAACGCCAATTGTGCGGCCGCGGATCGTACGGGAGCAGCCCGCTGTAGCGGTAGATGACGGGATCGCTGAACAGGGCCTTGACCCATTGGCTTCCCGCCTTGCGTACCGTGCAGTGAAATATGTTCTCGAACTCGCTGCGGACCTCCACCGGGACCGTGAGTTGTAGTTTCGCGTTGTGGGCGTTGCCCATCACCCGTCGCGCCACCACACGCAGGGAATTAGGCGTGTAATGCTTGGTCAGCTTGATGGCCCGCTTCATTGTCTGAACCCTCTCCATGCCTGCGTGGTCGGGGGGAACCCGCAGGACAGTCGAGACACGTTTCGGCTGTCTCATCCCTCCGGTCTGGAAGGCTACCCTGGACCGCCTGCCGACAACCGGCTCGGTGTCGAGCGCCTACTCCCGCACCCCCGCGAGCTGGGCGGCCGGGGTGCGCAGCGCCAGCATCGCCGGCACCAGGCTGGCCAGCACGGCGGCGAGCAGGCACCCGGCCGCGATCAGCGTGATCGGCAACCACGGCACGGTGACCTGCGGCTGCGCCACCAGTTCGGCCAACCGGGCCCGTAGCCCGGCCAGCATCGCAGCGCCCACCAGCGCGGCGAGTGCCGTGCCGGAGAGTCCGACCAGCACCGCTTCCAAGCCGATCATCCGCAGCACCTGCCCGGGGGTCGCCCCGGACAGGCGCAGCACCGCCAGCTCCCGCCGCCGGTCGTTGGTCGCCATCACCAACGTGTTGGCGATCGCGATGCCGGTGTAGAGCAGCGCCATCCCGAGCACCGCCAGCAGCGCCACCCGGTTCTGCTCGTACTGCGCGGCGTCCCCCGCCACCAGGTGCTCGGGAGTCGGCAGCACCCTCCCGCCACCGGCGACGGCAGCCGCGTCGAGCGCCACCGGATCGCCGCCGTCCAGGTAGACGACGTCGGCGCCGCCGGGCTGGTGTGCCCGGCCCAGCTCCCAGGGCAGCAGCAGGGTCCGGTCCAGGTCGACCGAGTCGGCGAGTACGGCCACCACCCGCAGCCGCACCTCGGTCGTGTCGGCCAGCCACACCTGGACCCGCTCACCGACCCGCCAGCCCATCGACCGGCTGACCGCCACCGTGTCGGTACCGGTCAACCCGGCGACCGAACCCGCCACGGTCGGCAGCCGCAGCACCCGGTCCAGCCCCGCCCCGACGAATCGGGCGGAGTACTCCTCGGGATAGTCGTCGCTGCGCACGTACACCTCGGTCCGCCGGCTCGGGACGGCGGCGCGCACCCCGGCGACCCGGCCGAGCGCCGCGACCGTCGGCTCGGCCAGCCCGACCGGACCGCTCGCGGTCGCCACGGCGGTGGCGGCGACCCGGTCCCGGGCCGAACGCTGCTCGGCCTCCCACAGCGTCGCGGTCAGCGGCAGGGTGGTGGCCGCGATGCCGACGGTGACCAGGATCGGCGCGGCGGTGGCGGTGGTGCGGCGCAGCGCGCTCAACGCACTCGACCGGGCGATCGTGCCGGTCTGGCCCCGAAGTGCGGCGCCGAGCAGCGGCACGAGCACCCGGATCAGCACCGGTGCCAGCAGCCCGGCGGCGGCCAGCCCCAACTGGGCGACCAGCATGACCATCGCCAGGCCGTCCGAGACCCCGATGTCCGGCAGCGCGGTGAGCAGCAGCACCGCACCGGCGAGGAAGAGCAGCCCGAACGACCACCGCCCCCAGCCCATCACCCGGGTGTCGACCGACGCCTCGCGCAGCGCCTCGACCGGGCGTACCCGGGCCGCCCGCCGGGCGGCGATCCCGGCGCCGAGCAGGGCGACCAGCAGCCCCACCCCGGATGCGGCGAGCGGCGGCCAGAGGATGAACCGGGCGGTGAAGTCCTCCGGCGCGAAGCCGGACCGGGCCAGCCAGTGCGCGTACGGCGGCGCGGTGACCAGGCTGAGCGCGCTGCCGGCCAGCCCGGCCAGCACTCCGACGAGTACCGCCTCGCCGAGCACCAGCCGGCGGATCTGCCGTGGCGTGGCACCGGTCGTCCGCAACAGTGCGAACTCGCGTCGGCGTTGGGCGACCGCGAACGAGAACGTACCCGCGACCACGAAGATCGAGACGAAGGTGGCCACCCCGGCGGTGGTGCCCAGCAGCGAGGCCGCCAGGGCCAGCGCGTCGCCGTCCTGATCCGGCTCGGCGGCCGCCCGGTCGTCGCCGGTGAGCACCCGGAACCCGGGCGCGGCGGCGCGGACCCGCTCGGCCAGCGTGCCTGCGGAGACACCGTCGGCGGCCCGGAGCGCCACGGCGGTGATCCGGTCACCGGCAAGCGCGGCGGCGGCCCGGTCGGTGAGGAAGGCGACCGCCGGCCCGTCCTCGCCGGCCGGCGCCAGCACCCCGCTGACGGTGAACGTCCGTGGTCCGTCCGGGGTCTGCACCGGCACCCGGTCGCCCGGCCGGTGTCCGCCCGGCGAGGTCAGCACCACATCCCCGTCCACCGTGGGCGGTCGACCCACCAGTGGGCCGTACCCACCCAGCGCCGCGGCCGACCAGGGCCGGGCCACCCCGGCGGTACCGGCCAGGTCCACCGGCACCCGGCGGTCGGCTACCGCCTCGGTGACCCCCGGCACCCCGCCCAGCCGGTCCGCCAGCTCGGCCGGCACCGGCCGCGAGTACGGCGTATCCGTGGTTGTCGTGTACCGCTCGTCGCCGGTACCCGTGGTGACGCTGACCGACTTCGGTCCGGCCACCACCACGTCGGCGTTGCCGTACCACCGCGGTGGCCGGTCCGGACCGGTGACGCTGGACGCCAGCGCGAGCCCGGTGGTGGCCAGCAGGCAGACGCCGAGGCAGAGCGCGACGAAGGTGCCGACGAACGCCGTCCAGCGACTGCGGAACGTCTGGCCGGCCAGCGTCAGCACGGCGCCACCCGACCCGGGCCACCCGTTGCCGCGCCGTCCACCGGGAGCGGGGCCGCGCCGAGCGGGACCGGTGCGGGGCGGACCGGCGCCGGGGCGTCGGGCGCGGCCGGTTCCAGGGCGGTCATCCGCTCCGCCACCGCCGACGCGGTCGGCTGGCGCAGCTCGTCCACCACCCGCCCGTCGGCGAGGAAGACCACCCGGTCGGCGTACCCGGCAGCCACCGGATCGTGGGTGACCATCACGATCGTCTGTCCGGCCCGGTCCACCTGCCCGCGCAGTAGCCGCAGCACCTCGCGCCCGGCCGTGGAGTCCAGCGCACCGGTCGGCTCGTCGGCGAAGAGCACCCGGGGCCGGGTGATCAGCGCGCGGGCGATCGCCACCCGCTGCTGCTGACCGCCGGAGAGCTGGGCCGGCCGGTGCCCGGCCCGCCCGGCCAGTCCCACCGCGGCGAGCGCGGCCCGGACGTCGCCCCGGTGCGGTCGGTGCCCGGCCAGCCGCAGCGGCAGGGCGACGTTCTGTTCGGCGGTGAGCGCGGAGAGCAAATTGAAGGACTGGAAGACGAAGCCGATGGTGTCCCGGCGCAGCAGCGTCAGCTTCGTCTCGGAGAGCCCGCCGAGATCGACGTCGCCGACCGTGACGCTACCGGCGGTCGGCCGGTCCAGGCCGGCCGCACACTGCAACAGCGTGCTCTTGCCGGAACCCGACGGACCCATCACCGCCGTGAACGTGCCGTCGACGAAACCGAGGGTCACCCGGTCCAGCGCGATGACCGCGCTTTCGCCCGAGCCGTACCGTTTGCTGACCTCCGCCAGCCGCACCGCGTCCATGGCAGCGAGTCAACCGGACCCGGCACCCCCAAACACTCCCGGCGACCGGCCTCTCGCGGGTAGGGGCAGCCCTACCCGGCCAAGGAGGAGCTGGTCAGACCGCGAAGGTGGCCGGGCGGTCGGTCGCCGGGGCCGGCGGGGTCGCCTTCCAGATCCCGAGCCGCTGCGCGGTCAGCCGGGCCACGTAGGCCGGGTTGAGCACCATGTAGCGGTGGAAGAGACGCTTCGGCTCCAGGCCGAACCGCCACAGCCACTCCAGCCCGACCCGCTGCATCCACGGTGGAGGCTTGCGGAGCAGTCCGGCGTGGTAGTCGAAGGCCGCACCGACCGCCATCAGCGGCATGTCGAGCAGCGGTCGCATCGCGTACGCGAAGACCTCCTGCCGGGGGCAGCCGAGCCCGACCAGCACGAGCCGGGCCCCGGAGGACCGGATCCGGTCGGCGATCTCGGCGTCCTCGCCCGGGCGGGCCGGCCGGAACTTCGACGACTCCGTCCCGGCGATCTTCAGGGCCGGGAACATCCGCTCCAGCTCCGGGATCAGCCGGGCCAGGGTCTCGTCGGTGGAGCCGTAGAGGTAGACCGGCATGCCCTCGTCGGCGAACCTGGCCAGCACACTCAGGGTCAGGTCGGGTCCGTAGACCCGCTCGGCCAGGGCGGCGCGGTGCAGCAGGTTGAGTGCCCACCGTACCGGCTGCCCGTCCGGGGTGACCACGTCGAAGGCGTTGAGCCGGGCGTTGTGCGCCGGGTCGAGCACCCCGGTCATCACCCCGTGCACGGCCAGCGCGGTCAGCGCCATCGGCCGGCGCTCCCGCCCGGCCGCCACCACCTGCTCGGTCGCGGCCTCGTAGTCGACCGCGTCGACCAGTACGCCGAGCACGTTGCGCTTACCCCGCGAGATCACTGTCCTCCCCCTGCCTCGCTGGTCGGCGCCCTCACGGCCGCGGCACCCACTTGTCGACGTTGGCCGCGTGGATCTCCTGGAGGATCATCGGCACGTCGTAGATCTGCTTCCAGTGCGGGTAGTCGCGCTGGAAGGCGGCGTTGGAGCCGATCCACCACTGGTGGTCGCCGACCCGGTTGGCCTCGCGGTATTCGGTGACCATCTCCCGCCCGGTGATCTTCTCGGCCAGCGCGAACGCCTCCAGGTGCGAGCAGTTCGAGTGCCGCCCGCCGCCGAGGTTGTAGACCGCCGCCGAACGCGGCTCCCGGAAGAACGCCTCGAAGGCCGCGACCACGTCGTGGCTGTGGATCGCGTCCCGGACCATCTTGCCCTGGTAGCCGAATATCTTGTATGTCCGGCGTTCCATGTTGCAGCGCATGACGTAGCCGAGGAAGCCGTGCAACTCGGTGGCGGAGTGCGCCGGACCGGTCAGGGTGCCACCGCGGAAGCAGGCGGTCTTCATGCCGAAGTAGCGACCGTACTCCTGCACCATCACGTCCGCGGCGACCTTGGAAGCGCCGAAGATCGAGTGCAGCGACGCGTCGATCGACATGTCCTCCTTGACCCCGTCGAAGTACGGGTGGTCCGTGGCGAGCTCCCAGCGGGTCTCCTGCTCGACCAGGGGGAGGCTGTTGGGCCGGTCGCCGTAGACCTTGTTGGTGGAGCAGTGGATGACCGGCGCGTCGATGCAGTGCTCGCGGACGTTCTGCAGGACGTTCAGCGTGCCGCCCGCGTTCACGTCGAAGTCGGTGAAGGGGTCGCGCACGGCCCAGTCGTGCGAGGGCTGCGCGGCGGTGTGGATCACCACGCCGATGTCGCGGCCGTACCGCCGGAAGATCCCGGCCAGCGCGTCCCGGTCGCGGATGTCCACGTCGTGGTGCGTGTACGCGTCACCGAGGTCGCTGGTGAGCCGCAGCACGTTCCACGCGGTGGACGCCTCCGCGCCGAAGAACTGCCGGCGCATGTCGTTGTCGATCCCGACCACGTCCAGGCCGAGGCCGGCGAAGTGCCGGACCGCCTCGGATCCGATCAGGCCGCCGGATCCGGTCACCAACGCGACTGTCACACGTCACTCCTGGTTCGCCTCGGTCGGAAACCACCGGAGCATAGCGCGGTGGCGCCGTTGCCTCGACATGAACAAGGGGCCCCGTGTCGCCACGGAGCCCCTTGAGGTGGTGGGGAAGGGGGGAGTTGAACCCCCACGCCCTTTCGGGCACACGGACCTGAACCGTGCGCGTCTGCCATTCCGCCACTTCCCCTGGCGAGGCGTGACCCGCGTCGCCCCGTGCCCTCCCGACGAGAAGCCCGGGACAACCCGACTCATTCCCTGAGCGCGCCACAGGACAATAACGATCGTGTCCGGAGCCCACTCTTCGGCATGTGTCGGGACATACTACGCTGTCCCTACTGCCGCCGCGGGTGTTACCGCCCGCAGCGGATGGAAGAGTAGCACGACCAAACCCGGCCGCTGAGGAGAGGCCGGCTGCAGGCGGCCGAGCGGCGTGCGAGCCGCACGTGCGGCGGCCGGATACCATCATGTCCTCGGAACCCGAGGAGGAGCCGGTGAGCGTGCTGCAACGCTTTGAGAAGCGTCTGGAGGGCCTGGTCGAGGGGGCCTTCGCAAAGGTGTTCAAAGGGGTGGTGCACCCCGTCGAGATCCTCAACGCGATGCAGCGGGAGGCAGAGGCGCACAAGGCGATCCTCGCCGGTGGGCGCACTCTGGTACCCAACCGCTACGTGATCGATCTCTCGCCGTACGACCACAGTCGGCTGGCGCCGTACGCCGCCGCGCTGGCCCAGGAGCTGGCCCAGTCGCAGGCGGAGTTCATCGGTGAGCAGGCGTGGACGGTCTACGGCGACGTCATCGTCGAGATCGAGCGCGGGGATGGTCTCGACACGGGCATGTTCCGGGTCACCGCCGAGGTCTACACCGGCGGCGACGTCGCCCCGGTGCACCAGTCGCCCTACGACCAGCAACCCGGCGGCTATCCGCCGTACGACCAGGGCGGCGGCTACGGCCCACCGCCGGGCCACGGCGCCGGTGGTCGCAACATCCGGCTCGTCTCCGGCGACGGCCGCACCTATCCGTTGCAGATGGGGTCGACCGTGATCGGCCGGGGCGACCAGGCGAACCTGCGGCTGCCGGACGTCGGCATCTCCCGCCGACACGCCCGGCTCGACTTCGACGGCGGTCAGGTCGTGCTGACCGACCTCGGGTCGACCAACGGCACCATGGTCAACGGGCAGCGGGTCTCGGCCGTGGCGCTCAACCCCGGCGACATGATTCAACTCGGCACCACCACCCTGACCTTCCGCGTGGACGGTTAACCACCTTGCCCCCATTAGTCATCACCGTTGCCCGCATCGGCTTCATCGTCCTGCTGTGGATCTTCGTGTTCACGGTGGTCGGGGTGATCCGTCGGGACCTCTTCGCCGGCGCGAGGTCCAGCCGCCTCGTCGCCGCGCCGCGCGGGGTGGGGGTCGCGCTGGGGCAGAACAAGCCGGCGAAGGTCAAACGGGGCCGGGCGGCGCACCAGTTGGTCGTCACCGGGGGCCAGCTCGCCGGCACGCGGATCACGCTCGGCGAAGCGCAGATCACCATAGGTCGGGCGGAGGACTCGACCCTGGTGATCACCGACGACTACGCCTCGGCCCGGCACGCCCGACTCGTGCCCCGATCGGGGCAGTGGTTCGTCGAAGATCTCGGCTCGACTAACGGGACCTACCTCGATCGCGCTAAGGTCACCGGACCTACCCCCGTCCCCCTCGGCGTGCCGATCCGAATCGGCCGCACCTCTCTCGAATTACGGCCATGACTCTGACCCTGCGTTACGCGGCGCACAGCGACCGCGGGCTGATCCGAGACGGCAACCAGGATTCCGTCTACGCCGGGCCGCGGCTTCTCGCCGTGGCCGACGGCATGGGCGGGATGGCCGCCGGTGACGTCGCCAGCAACATCGTCATCGGTGCCATGGCCCCGCTCGACGAGGACGTCCCGGGTGACGCCCTCGTCGACGCGCTGCGGTCGGCCGTGGACACCGCCAACCAACAGTTGCGCGACACCGTGGACGCCAACCCGCATCTCGAAGGGATGGGCACCACCCTCACCGCACTGCTCTTCTCCGGCAGCAAGATCGGCATGGTGCACATCGGTGACTCGCGCGCCTACCTGCTCAGGGACGGCGAGTTCGCCCAGATCACCAAGGACGACACATACGTCCAGATGCTGGTCGACGAGGGGCGGATCAGCCTGGAGGAGGCGAGCAGCCACCCGCAGCGGTCGCTGCTCACCCGGGCGCTGGACGGCCGCGACATCGACCCCGAATACTCGGTACGCCAGGTGCGCAGCGGTGACCGCTACCTGATCTGCAGCGACGGGCTCTCCGGGGTGGTGAGCGCGGAGACCATCGCGGACACCCTGCGCGACCTCAAGGACCCCCAGGCGTGCGTGGAGCGGCTGGTGCAGCTCGCGCTCCGGGGCGGCGGTCCGGACAACATAACCGTGATCATCGCGGACGCCAGCGACCAGGACATCCTGGAGGCCGCCCCGATCGTCGGGGGTGCGGCCTCCCGGGACCGGGGCATGGCGACCTCGGCCGACGACTCGACGCCGGCCGCCCGGGCCTCGGCACTCTCCCCGCCGCGTCCGGCCAGCCCCGAGCCGGCCGAGACCGAGCCCTCCGCGGACGACGAGCCCGAGCGCCCCCGTCGGCGTCCGCTGCGCACCGCCGTACTCGTGGTGGCGCTGCTCGGGGTGGTCGGCGCGGGACTCTGGTTCGGCTGGGACTACACCCAGCGGCAGTACTACGTCGGCGCCACCGACGACGGTCAGCTCGCGGTCTTCCAGGGCATTCCGGGCCGGATCGCCGGGCTCGAACTGTCGAACGTGCACGCCACCAGCCCGACCAAGCTGGAGGACCTGACCGCCGCCGCCCAGGAACAGGTGAAGCAGGGCATCCAGGCCGACGACGAGCCCGACGCGGTACGCCGGCTCGCCGAGCTGACGAACGAGGACCCGGGCAACCCCAACCTGAAGCCGCTCTGCCAGCCGAGCGTCCTCCCGACCCCCACGCCCGGCGTCACCACGCCGCCCCCGTCCGTACCCACTCCTACCCCCGGCCAGACCGTGCGGGCGACCGCCACCCCGGCGGGTACGCCCGACGCGCCACCGTCCGACCCGATCCCGCCGGTCACCGACCCTGCGGGATGCCGGTCGATCGAGTGAGCGTCAGCTCCGACGATCCGAGGGAATTCACGTGACCGCCCCGCCTGGATCGGCATCGACGCCCGCACCAACGGGCGAGCTGCCACGTGTCCGAGTCGCCGCCAGATCCAGGCGGAATGCCGAGTTGGCGCTGCTGCTGCTGGCCATGGTCGTCGTGGCGGCGTACGCGGCGACGGCCGAGGCGAACCTGCTCGACACGGTGACCTTCGACTTCTGGGTACCGATCGCGTCGATCACCGCCGTCTTCCTGGCGATCCACGTGGTGGTCCGATTCCTGGCACCGTACGCCGACCCGGTGCTGGTGCCGGCGGTCGCCCTGGTCAACGGCCTCGGCGTGGCCTTCCTGCGCCGGCTCGACCTGGGCCGGGCCACCCCGGACGAGCGGGCCGATCTCACCATGTTCTCCGGCACCGGCGGGCGGCAGCTCGCCTGGACGCTGCTCTCGGTGGCGCTCGCCGCCGGCCTGCTGGTGCTGATCCGGGACCACCGGGCAATCAGCCGGTACGCCTACACCCTGGTGCTGGCCGGCATCGTGCTGGTGATCACCCCGACGCTGCTGCCCCCGAAATACTCGCAGGTCAACCCGCAGTCCGACGCCAAGCTGTGGATCAGCTTCGGCGGGTTCACGATCCAGCCCGGCGAGTTCGCCAAGCTGGCCCTGCTGGTCTTCTTCGCCTACTACCTGGTCCGCAAGCGCGAGGTGCTCTCGCTGGCCAGTCGGCGGGTGCTCGGCGTCGACTTCCCGCGGGGTCGGGATCTCGGCCCGGTCATCGTGGTCTGGCTGATCAGTCTCGGGGTGCTGGTCTTCCAGAAGGACCTCGGCACCTCGCTGCTCTACTTCGGCATGTTCGTGGTCACCCTCTACATCGCCACGGAACGGGTCAGCTGGCTGATCATCGGCCTGCTGCTCTTCTGCGGCGGTGCCGTGCTCGCCTGGTATCTCGGCAGTACGGTCGGCGGGCCGTTCGCCAGCTTCTACACCCGGGTGGACATCTGGCTCGACCCGTACGGCGACCCGTACAACACCGGTTGGCAGACCCTCCAGGGACTGCTCGGACTCGGCACCGGCGGGCTCTTCGGGACCGGCCCCGGTGCCGGGCAGCCGTTGGAGATCCCCGAGGTGCACACCGACTTCGTCTTCGCCGGGCTGGGCGAGGAGATCGGCTTGTTCGGGCTCTCCGCCCTGCTGGTGGTCTATCTGCTGATCATCGAGCGGGGGCTGCGGGCCGCGCTGGCCGTCCGGGACTCGTTCGGCAAGCTGCTCGCCGGTGGCCTCTCCTTCACGGTCTGCCTCCAGCTCTTCGTGATCATCGGGGGCGTCAGCGGACTGATCCCGCTCACCGGCCAGACCACGCCGTTCCTCTCCGCCGGTGGCTCGTCGCTGATGGCGAACTGGCTGCTGGTCGCGGCCCTGCTCCGGATCTCCGATGCTGCGCGCCGGCCGGTCGACTCCAGCTCACCGGCCCGGCCCAGCGGGGTGCCCGCCGGACCGCCGGCCCAGTTGCACGGCGCCACAACGGAGGTGATCAGGCCGTGAACGCACCGTTGCGCAAGGTGGGCATCGTCGCGATGATCCTGTTCGGCCTGCTCTTCGCCAACCTCAACTACGTGCAGGCGTACAAGGCCGACGAGTACCGCAACAGCGACTACAACGGCCGGGTCCAGGTCGCCGAGTACGAGCGCAAGCGCGGGATCATCGAGGCCGGCGGGACGCCCCTGGCGACCAGCAAGGAGACCGGCGGCAAGCTGAACTTCCTCCGCACCTACCCGAAGGGTGAGGTGTACGCGCACGTCCTCGGGTACAAGCCGGTCAACATGGCCGACACCGGGATCGAGAAGAGCGAGAACGAGTTTCTCGCCGGGACCAGCGACCAGCTCCTCGGAGACCGGGTGCGGGACCTCTTCACCGGCAACCAGACCGCCGGCGGGAACATCCTGCTCACCCTCTCGCCCCGGGCGCAGGAGACCGCGTACCGCGAGCTGGCCAACAACCGCAAGGACGCGACCAAGGGCGCTGCGGTGGCGCTGGATCCCACCACCGGGGCGATCCAGGCACTGGTCTCGATGCCGAGTTTCGACCCGAACCCGCTGGTCGCCCACGACACGGACAAGGCGCAGGCGGCGTACGACCGGCTCGACGCCGCCAAGGACGGCCCGCTGAAGAACCGGGCGCTCTCCGAGATCTTCCCGCCGGGCTCCACCTTCAAGGTCATCACCGCGGCCGCCGCCCTGGAGAACGGGTACGACCCCGGCACCCGGATCCCGGCCGGCGCGAGCTACCTGGCGCCGACCGCCGGTGAGGAGATCCGTAACGCGGCGCCGAGCATCTGCCCCGAGTCCCAGGTGACCCTGACCCAGGCGTTGACCGAGTCCTGCAACACCGGCTTCGCCCGGCTCGGGGTGACGCTCGGCGCCGACAAGCTCAAGGACGAGGCCCGCCAGTTCGGCTTCGAGGACGACGAGTTGGCCGTGGGCCGGCTCAACGGCTCGGGCCAGAAGGTGGTGGCGAGCCGTACCGGCGAGATGGCGACCCCGGACGGCAACGACGACCCGCCGCAGGTGGCGCAGTCCTCGATCGGGCAGAACAACGTCCGGATGACCCCGTTGCAGGGCGCGTTGATCGCGGCCACGGTGGCCAACGACGGACGGCAGATGCGGCCGTACCTGGTGCAGCAGCAGCTCGGCCCGGACCGCACCACCGACTACTACACGGCGGTGCCGAAGGAGCTGCGCGAGCCGGTCAGCGCCGAGGTCGCCGGCCAGCTCCAGGACATGATGGTCAGCGTGGTGCAGAACGGCACCGGCACCAACGCGAGGATCAACGGGTACCGGGTCGGTGGCAAGACCGGCACCGCCGAGACCGGCGGGACCAATCCCGACCACGGCTGGTTCATCGGGTTCGCGATCAACAGCGCGGGCAAGCCGATCTCGGCGGTCTGCGTCTTCCTGGAGAACGCCGGGTCGGGCGGCAGCGGCGAGGCGGCGCGGATCAGCCAGCAGATCATGCGGGCGGTCATCGCCGACCGGGGAGGCCGTTGACATGCTGAAGCCCGGAGTGCTGCTCGGCAACCGGTACCGCCTCGACGAGCGGATCGCCGGCGGCGGCATGGGCGACGTCTGGCGGGGCACCGACGAGGTGCTCGGCCGTACGGTGGCGGTCAAGATCCTGCTGCCGGCCCTGCTCGACGAGCCGGGCTTCGCCGAGCGGTTCCGGGGCGAGGCCCGGACCATGGCCACCATCAACCACCCCGGGGTGGTGGACGTCTACGACTACGGCAGCGACCAGCAGATCGCCTTCCTGGTCATGGAGTACGTCGAGGGCGACGCGCTGTCCCGGACGCTGAGCCGGGTCGGCCGGCTCACCCCGGCCCGCACCATGGCGCTGGTCGCGCAGGCCGCCGACGCGTTGCAGGCCGCGCACGACAAGGGCATCGTGCACCGGGACGTGAAGCCGGGCAACCTGCTGGTCCGGCCGAACGGCACGCTCGTGCTGACCGACTTCGGCATCGCCCGCTCGGCCCTGGTCGGGCAGCTCACCGCCGCCGGTTCGGTGCTCGGCACGGCGTCCTACATCTCCCCGGAGCAGGCGGCGGGCGAGGTGGCGACCCCCACCTCCGACGTCTACGCGCTCGGCGTGGTCGCGTACCAGTGTCTCGCCGGCCGGCGGCCCTTCGAGGGCAACAGTGCGATCGAGATCGCGATGAAGCACGTCCGGGACGCTCCCCGGCAGCTCCCCGGCGACATCCCACCGGCGATCCGGGCGATCGTCGAGCGGTCGATGGCGAAGGACCCCAAGGCCCGCTGGCAGAGCGCCGCGGAGTTGGCGGCGGTGTCCCGGCAGGCCGCGGCCACGATCGGGATGGCCGGCCAGCCCGGGCGCCCGGTAGGGTCGCTGCCGGTGCCGCCACAGCGCCCCGCACCGCAGCCGCCCGCGCCGGCAATGCCGCCCCGGCCGACCTCGGTTCCGCCCGCGCCCCGGGTGCCACCCGGCGCCGCGCGGGTCGCGCCGGCAGCGCCACACTCCCCGGCAGCCGTGCCGGTGGCCCGGCCGCCGGCCGGTACGGCGCCGGTCGGACCCGCCGGCTACAACCGGGGCGCGGCCCCGGTGCCGCAGCCGATCCGGCCCCGACCGGAGGTCGCATACTCGTATCCGGGACGTCCGGCCGTACCGCCGTCGTCGTCCGGGAACCGCTCGCTGCTGATCGCGCTCTTCGTCGTGTTGGGCATGTTGGTAATGATCTGCTCGGGCGTGATTGCCTTCAACTGGAGTAAGAACCAGAACCAGAACAGCAGCATGCCAGCGCCCCAGACGGCGACAACGGACATGCGGTCGGCAGCCGGACGCGACGCACCAACCGGTGCGCCGTACCGTCTGGTGGAGCGGACCGTGGACCCCGACGGGGTGACCAGATGAGCGAAGGACGACAGACGAGATGACGGCGCAGGCCCGCCTGCTGGGTGGCAGGTACCAGGTCGGCGAGCTGCTCGGTTACGGCGGCATGGCCGAGGTGCACCGCGGGCGCGACCTCCGGCTCGGCCGCGATGTCGCGATCAAGATGCTTCGTACCGATCTGGCTCGCGACGACACCTTCCAGATGCGCTTCCGCCGCGAGGCGCAGAACGCCGCGTCCCTGAACCACCCCGCGATCGTCGCCGTCTACGACACCGGCGAGGAGATCGCGCCGACCGGTGAGACGCTGCCGTTCATCGTGATGGAGTTCGTCAACGGCCGGACGCTCAAGGAGGTGCTGGCCGCCGAGGGGAGGCTGATGCCCCGGCGGGCCCTGGAGATCACCGCCGACGTCTGCGCCGCGCTGGAGTTCAGCCACCGGCACGGGATCATCCACCGGGACATCAAGCCCGGCAACGTGATGATGACCCAGACCGGCCAGGTCAAGGTGATGGACTTCGGTATCGCCCGGGCGCTGGCCAGCGGTGCCACCACGATGACGCAGACCAGCGCGGTGATCGGTACCGCCCAGTACCTCTCGCCGGAGCAGGCCCGGGGCGAGGCGGTGGACGCGCGATCGGACGTCTACGCCGCCGGTTGTGTCCTGTTCGAGCTACTCTGCGGCCATCCGCCCTTCGTCGGCGACAGTCCGGTCAGCGTCGCGTACCAGCATGTCCGGGAAGATCCGCCGTCGCCGAGCGACCTCAACCCGGACGTCACCCCGCCGATCGACGCGATCGTGCTCAAGGCACTGTCGAAGAACCCGCTCAACCGGTACCAGAGCGCGGCCGAGATGCGGGCCGACCTGCTCCGCGCGGCGGCCGGCCGGCCGGTGATGGCCACCCCGGTGCTGCGCGAGGACCAGACGATGGCGATGTCGCACACCGCCACGACCCGGCAAATCCCGGCCGGTGGGGGTCGGCCGATGCCGCCGGCCCGGGTCGGCGACGCCCGGCGCCGCAAGGCGTCCGCCTGGGTGATCGCCACGCTCAGCGGTCTCGGCGTGCTCGCGGTGATCGCCCTGGTCGCCGCACTGATGATCAATAAGAATGGCGGCGACACACCGGCCACGGTCGAGGTGCCGAACGTAGTCGGCAGCACCCGGGAGGTCGCCGAGAACAGCCTGCGCCAGGTCGACCTGACCCCCAAGCTCGGCGCGGCGGACACCAGCGACGACTGCGAGATCGGGAAGGTCACCGCGCAGAGCCAGCCGGCAAACACCTCCGTCGAGGCGGGAACCGAGGTCGAGATCCGGGTCTGCGAGGGCCCGAAGGCGGTGGAGATCCCGACGAACCTGGTCGGCGGCCGGTACGAGGCGGTGAAGGGCCAACTCGAGCGCCTCGGACTGACCGTGCAGCGCAAGGACGTCAACAGCGAGGAAAACGAGGGCATCGTCGTCAAGGTCGACCCCGCCGAGGGTAAGAAGGTCGCCCCGAACAGCACCGTGGTCGTCGAGGTCTCCCGGGGCAACCTCGTCGAGGTACCCCGAGTCACCGGGCTCCAGGAGGACGACGCGCGGGATGCCCTACGGCGCGCCGGATTCGACGTGAAGGTCGTCGACGGCGAGCCGGTCCCGCCGGCCGAGGCCGGCGAGGTGACCGGGCAGAACCCGCGCGGCGGGGAGAAGAGGCGGACCGGTACGACCGTGACGATCACCGTCAGCGTGCCGGAGGAGGACGACGAGCCGACTCCCCCCGGCCCCACCCCGACGGACAGCCCGGGGCCGGGCACCGGCGGTGGCTCCGGCGGCGAGCTGTTCCCGCCGTTTACCCGGCCGGACGAACGCTGATCGGAACCCGGCCGGCACAGAACGCTGGTCGCACCGAAGCGGAGGGCCGGCCATCCCCGACCGGATAGGTCGGGGATGGTCGGCGGCCCCGGGTCAGGCCGTGACGAAGGCCGACCGACGCCGGGCGTCGACCTCGGCGGCGAGCGCGGGAGCCCGGTCCAGCGCCGAGGGCAGGCCGCAGCCGTCGAGCCAGTTGGCGAGCATCAGGTGGCCACCCTCGGTCAGCACCGACTCGGGGTGGAACTGCACGCCCTCGATCGGCAGGTCACGGTGCCGCATCGCCATCACCACACCGGACCCGGTCCAGCCGGTGACCTCGATCTCCGGCGGCAGGGTCTCCGACGGTACGGCGAGTGAGTGGTACCGGGTCGCGGTGAAGGGTTCCGGCAGCCCGGCGAGGACACCCACCCCCCGGTGCCGCACCTCGGACGTCTTGCCGTGCAGCAGTTCGGGTGCCCGCTCGACGGTAGCCCCGAACGCGGCGCCGATGGCCTGGTGACCGAGGCAGACGCCGAGGATCGGCAGCTTCCCGGCGTACTCGCGGATCACGTCGAGGCAGACGCCGGCCCGGTCCGGGGTACCGGGGCCCGGGGAGAGCAGCACACCGGCCACGCCGAGCCGGCCCACCTCGGCGAGGTCGATCTCGTCGTTGCGGCGTACCTCGCAGTCGGCGCCGAGCTGGCCAAGGTACTGGACGAGGTTGAAGACGAACGAGTCGTAGTTGTCGATCACGAGGACGCGCATCGGGCCTACCTGGTCGGGCTCGGGGGTGGGGTGTTGTTCCGGGTGGTGTCGTACGGCAGGTCGTGCTCGTCGCCGGGCGGCTCGTCACCGGCCCCCGGGTTCTCGCCGTCCACGCCCGGCTCACCGCCCGGATTCCCGGGAACGCCGTTGTCCTGGGTCACCTGGACGTCGTCGAACGGCAGCAGCGGCTCGGCCCACGGAAAGACGACGTACCAGAGCAGGGCGAGCAGGCTCGCGGTGATCAACAGCGAGCCGATCAACTTTCCCGGAAGCCCGAACGGCAGCTTGCGCCAGATCCACCCGTACATGGCGGATCAGCCGTCCAACTCGGGCGGTCGGGGCGAGCCGACCGTCTTCGGATCGGTACGGATCAACTGAGCGTGCACGATCAACCGCTGATAGTTGTCGAATTTCGGGTTGCAGGTGGTCAGGGTCAGCATCGCCTTCGTCGGCTTCGCCCGTGGCCGGCCGGGAACGGGGGCGACCACCTCCACCTGGGTCGGTTTGACGATCCGGGTCTGCGACACGTGGTAGATGAACCAGGCGTCCTTGGACTCCACCACGATCGCGTCGCCGTCGTCGAGCTCGTCCAGCCGCCAGAAGGTGGCCCGGTTCCGGTGGCCGGCGACCGAGAAGTTGCCGACCTGTCCGGGCAGGGCACTGGTCGGGTAGTGGCCGGGGGCGTACCGGATGTCCTTCTGGGTGACGCCCTCCACCACGACCCACTGCTTGTCCAGCTTCGGGATGTAGAGGCCGGCGATGGGCTTGCCCCGCACCGGCTTGGCCGGTTTGGGGGTGGCGGTGGGCGTGGGACCGACGGTCGGGTCCGGCTCCTCCCACTGCTGGGCCAGCTGCTGGCCCAGGTCGTCCTGGTGCGCGTTGACGATGGTGGACTTGCCCCATACCTCGTACGCCGCGAAGAGGAGGATGACCAGGCCGAAGGTGATCAGTACCTCGCCGGTGGCCCGGATGCCGGTCCTGATCCGGGAGCCGATCGACGGCCGGGTCAGTTCGGAGTAGACGCTCTTGTACCCCTCGCCGATCTGCTCCGGCCGGAGCCGGACAACCCGCTCGCCGCGCTTGGCCTGCTGCTCGACCTCCGTCCCGCCGTCCCCGTCGTCCGCGTCGTCGGTCGCCGCTGGTCGGGGCGGGATCGCGCCGATCAGCGCGGTGGAGTCGATGTCCTCCCGGCGGGGCGTGACCGGGGGCCGGATGTGTGGCAGTGCCGTGGTGGCGTCGTCGGCTCGGCTACCCGAGCCGCGCTGCGGCATCGGCGGGATCGGGGCGGTGGCATCGGGGTCCGGCGGCGCGACGGTCGGGATGAGGGCGGTCGGGCTGTCGGTGCGGCCGGCCCCGTTCACCGGACCGGTTCCGCCGGTCCCGTGGCCGTGCCCGGTTCCGTGGCCCCCATCGCCGTGATCGGTTCCGCCGGTGCTGTTGGCCTGGGTGGTCTGGTTGGGTCGCGCGGGTGCGCCGCCGAGCCGGTCCGGCGTACCGCCGGGGGCCGGTCGGGCACCGCTGGCGGTAGCCCCCGGCGGCGCCGCGGTAGTCGCGGGCGGTGCCCAGGCATCCGGGGCGGCCGGCACCGGGGTACCCCGCCGGCCGGTGAGGCCGGCATCAGAGGTCGGCTCCCAGCGTCCGGGGTCGGCGGGCGGGACCGGCTCCCAGCGTCCGGGGTCGGCGGGCGGGACCGGCTCCCAGCGTCCGGGGTCGGCGGGCGGGACCGGCTCCCAGCGTCCGGGGTCGGCGGGCGGGACCGGCTCCCGCAACCCGTGGCCGGCGCCCGGACCCGGCTCCCAGGCGCCCGGCCGGACCGTCGGTGCCGGCTCCCAAGGGTCGGCGACGGTGTTCGGCCCCGGCGGCCGGCGCTCGGGATCGACGGCCGGGTCCCACCGGCCGGCGGGCGTCGCCGGCTCCCGGCGATTCGCCGGCGGGTGGGCGATCCGGAACTCGGGCTCGACCGGCGAGTACGGCTGCGGGCGGTTCTCCTCGGGCGTGCCTCGGCGCTGACCGGGGTGGCCGTGCTCGCCCGGACGTGGCCCAGGCGGCCCGGACGGGCCACGCCCGACCGGCTCGGCGGTCGGATAACGGCCGGGATCTCCGACGGATGGGCTGACGGTGCCGCGCACAGGAGGGCTGACAACGCCCGGCGGGCCGACGATGCCGTGCGGTGGCGGGCGGACAGCGCCGTGTGGTGGCGGGCTGACAGCGCCGGGGGTGGGCGGGCCGGGGGTGCCGCGTACCGGAGGCGGAACGGGAAGGGTGCCGTGGGCGGGCAGGTCGATGGTGTCGTGGGCGTCCGGCGGCGCCGGTACGGGCGCCTGCGCTGCCCGGCTCGGCGGCGGTGCCACGACGTGATCGACGGTGATTCGCGGGCGACGGCTTCCGGCGGGCTCTTCCGGCTGGGGGCGGGACGGCCGCGGCTCCCAGTCGGCGCCCGGCGGTTCGTCCGTCTCCGGTGGCCGGCGGGACGGCCGCGGTGCCTGGTCGGCTGCTGACGGCTCGTCGGCCCCGGGCAGCCGGGGGATGAACATGGTCGGGTCGTCGCCGTCCGGCGCGCGGTGCCGACCGTTGCGGGCGGGGTTCGGGTCGCCGGCCACCGGGCTCATCCGAGAACCTCGGCCGATCGGAGACCACCGGGACCGTCGTACGCGGGAACCGTCAGGTTGTGCTCCACCGCCTCGTGGTATCCGAGGTGGTAGTGGGTGACGGCGTCCTTGAACAACCGGACTCCCTCGGACGCGGCGAGTGCTCGCTGTAGTGCGGCGGGATCGCCGATGGCCGTGATCTTGAATGGTGGTGAGTACACCCGACCGTGCAGGAGCAGGGTGTTCCCCACGCAGCGTACCGCGCTGGTGGAGAGGACACGGACACCCATGATTGTCATCGCCTCGGCGCCCCCGGCCCAGAGCGCGTTGACCACGGCCTGTACGTCTCCCTGGTGCACCACGAGATCGTCGTTGCTGGCGTCGGCGGGCAGGCTGCCATCGCCCTGCTGCGGTGCGTCGTCGAGTTCGACGGAGATCCCCGGTCCGGCCAGCGCGGTGAACCCGGCCGCCTCCCGGCTGGCCGCGGCCCGGGCCCGCTGGGCCGCGACCCGGCCGTCGGAGCCGCCGAGAGCCTCGGTCTGGCTCTCCACCTCGTCGCGGAGCGCGGCTGCCCGCTCCTGCCCCGCGGCGACCTGGTCGCGGCGGTTCTCGATGAGCTGGGCGAGCTCCGGGCGCCGGTCCTCGCGCAGCGAGGTGCCGCCGGCGGTGGTGGCCGTGGTGGTGAAGAGCAGCCCGGCGGCGAGGGCGATCAGGGGTACGCCCACCGACCATCCGGGGCGGCGCTCGGCCGACCTCCTGGGCAGTAGCCCCACGGCGACGCGGCGGAGTACCTTCCGCCAGGAGGCGACGCCGGAGGTGTACTCCATCGAGCCTTCCCCCTCACGATCATGGCAATCTGGTAATTATGTCTCAATCGCGGGAATTACCGAGGCGATCCGGGCGTTCCACCGTCTGTACCCGGATGGCTGGGTCCGTGGCCTGATCGGGTTCTCGCGACTACGCTAGCTGTCGAACATTATTGGCCATGGACCGTCGCCCTTGCGTCCGGTTGTCAGGCCGGACGAGGATCACCACCCCCTCAGGAGAGCGCCGTGCCCAAGTCTCAGGTACGTAAGAAGAAGGTGTACACCCCGCCGACGGACGTCCGTCCCACGTCCACGGCGGCGACCCGCAAGCCTAGCCCGGTCTGGCTGCCGGCCACGGCGGTGGCATTGATCGTCTTCGGCATCGGCTGGCTGGTGGTCTTCTACCTGTCCGAGATGGAGTACCCGGTCGCCACCTGGCGGTACTGGAACCTGGCCATCGGCTTCGGCGCGATGGTCGGTTCGCTGGGTCTGCTCTCCCGCTGGCGCTGACCCCGGTCCCACCTCCGCACTCCGGCGCCTCAGGTCGTTCGGCGTACCCTGGCCCCGGGCTCGGCGGGTGTCGAGCGCCTGTTTCGGCGTGGTGACCACGGGTGCGACGATAGTCACGTTACCAATGAGTAACCTCGCCGCGTAGGCTGCGTACATCGTCGTCGCCGTCGGTCGACGGACCGTCGGCCGACGGCTGACGAGGGGTAGGCAGCAGGACGGGGAGGCCAACACGCATGGGCAGCGTCCAGATCGTCACCACGATCCTCGCGGCCGGCATCACCGCGGTCGCGGTATGGCTGGCGACACGCGCGGTGCTGCGGATGACCGCGGTGGTCCGACTCGGGCAGCCCGACCCGGGACGCTTCACCGACCGGGGCACCCGGGCCCGCACCATGCTGGTCGAGACGCTCGGCCACACCCGGATGCTCCGCTGGAGCGTGGTCGGTGCCGCGCACTGGTTCGTGATGGTTGCCTTCCTCGTCCTCTCGCTGCTGGTGCTGGAGGCGTACTTCGAGGTGGTCAGCCCGACCGGTGGGCTGCCGCTGATCGGGCACTGGGTCGGCTACGGGCTGGTCACCGAGCTGATCGGAGTATTCGGGCTGCTCGGGATCCTCGTCCTGATCGGCATCCGGCTGGCCAACCGGCCGAGCAACCCGGCCCGGCTGTCCCGGTTCACCGGCTCGACCATGTGGCAGGGCTACTTCGTCGAGGCCGTGGTGCTGGCCGTACTGATCTGCGGGTTCCTGATCCGGGGCTTCAAGGTCGCCACCGACCACTTCGAGTTCCCGGCCTGGGCCACCCCGGTCAGCCACGCCGTCGGCGCGCTCCTGCCGGCCTGGGAGGCGGGCACCAGCGTCACCGCCCTGGTGAAGATCGCGATCTCCATGACCTGGGTCATCGTCATCGCGCTGAACGTCACCATGGGCGTCGCCTGGCACCGGTTCGCCGCCTTCCCCAACATCTTCTTCAAGCGCGACCCCGGCCGGCCCGGTTCCGGTCTCGGTGCGCTGCGCCCGATGACCAGCAACGGCAAGCCGCTCGACTTCGAGGAGGCCGACCCGGAGTCCGATCAGTTCGGGGTGGCCCAGGTCGAGCAGTTCACCTGGAAGGGGCTGCTGGACTTCACCACCTGCACCGAGTGCGGGCGGTGCCAGTCGCAGTGCCCGGCCTGGAACACCGGCAAGCCGCTCTCGCCGAAACTGCTGGTGCTGTCGCTGCGCGACCACGCGTACGCCAAGGCGCCGTACCTGCTCGCCGGTGGTGGCAAGGACCTGACCGGCGAGGAGAAGGGTACCGAGGCCCAGCTGGCGCAGGTGGACGCGCTGGCGCTGGCCGAGGCGGGCCGGCCGCTGGTCGGCGGCGCCGAGGAACTCGGGGTGATCGACCCGGACGTGCTCTGGTCCTGCACCACCTGCGGCGCCTGCGTCGAGCAGTGCCCGGTCGACATCGAGCACGTCGACCACATCGTGGACATGCGCCGCTACCAGGTGCTGATCGAGTCGAGCTTCCCGTCGGAGGCCGGCGTGATGCTGCGCAACCTGGAGAACAAGGGCAACCCGTGGGGTGCCCCGCCGAACACCCGGGAGGACTGGACCAAGGGGCTCGACTTCGAGGTGCCCCGGGTCGGCGAGGTCGAGGACTTCGAGTACCTCTTCTGGGTCGGCTGCGCCGGGGCGTTCGAGGACCGGGCCAAGAAGACCACCCGGGCGGTGGCCACCCTGCTGCACTCCGCCGGTGTCGACTTCGCCATCCTCGGCGAGGGCGAGACCTGCAGCGGCGACCCGGCCCGGCGGATCGGCAACGAGTTCGTCTACCAGATGCTCGCCCAGCAGAACGTCGAGACCCTCAACGAGGCGTTCGGCGACCGCGAGCCGGCGAAGCGCAAGATCGTGGCCACCTGCCCGCACTGCTTCAACACCCTCGGCAACGAGTACGGCGAACTCGGTGGCGAGTTCGAGGTCGTGCACCACACGCAGTTGCTGGCCCACCTGGTCGCCGAGGGCCGGCTCACCCCGGTCCAGCCGGTGGACGGCGGCCTGACCTACCACGACCCGTGCTACCTGGGCCGGCACAACCGGGTCTTCACCCCGCCCCGCGAGGTGCTCGGCGCGGCGGCGGCCGACGGGATCACCGAGATGCCGCGTAACCAGGAGCGCTCCTTCTGCTGCGGCGCCGGTGGTGCCCGGATGTGGATGGAGGAGCGGATCGGTAAGCGGATCAACGTCGACCGGGTCGAGGAGGCGATGTCGACCGGCGCGAAGACGATCGCCGTCGGCTGCCCGTTCTGCTCCACGATGCTCAACGACGGAGTCAACGGCAAGGAGGCCGGCGAGCAGGTCGAGGTGGTCGACGTCGCCACCGTACTGCTCCGCTCGGTGACGCCGGCCGCCCCCGGCGACCCCGAACCGGCCGACACCGCCGGCTGAGCATGGGCTGGCCGGCTCCGAGGGCCGGCTGAGCCCGGGCTGGCCGGCCCTGCGGTGCGGGACTCCCCAGCCCGTTACCTGCGGAAAACCGCACCGGTAACCTCCAGAGGTGTCAGCAGGGCCGGAGATCGCGAGCCGGGGTGCCGAACCGGCGCCCCGGCCGGACGCCGGACGTACGCTGCCGGGTCTGCTCCGCCGCTCGTTCCGGCTCGGCGTCGGACTCCTGATCGGCGCGGTGACCGCGACGGTGGAGCTGACGTACCTGCTCGGGCTGGGCGCGATCCTGCTGGTGCTCCGGGTACGCGCCGACTCCGACCGGGCGACGGCGGACCGGATCGTCCAGCGGATCGAGACCGGTGCCCGGCAGTTGGCCGAGGTCGAACGGTGGCGGCTGGAGACGTTCCTGGGCAGCGAGAACGCGGCCGACTACACCGGCCGGCGGGCCGTACGCTACCTCGCCCTGCGCTGGGCGGTCGGCATGCTCGGCGGCTTCGTACTGCTGCTCTTCGGCTGGGGCGTGCTCTCCGGCGGGCTCTGGATCTGGGAGGCGGTACGCGGCGAGAGCAGCCCGCTGACCTTCCTGGCCCAGCTCGTCCTCGGGCTGGTCGGCCTCTTCCTGGTGGTGCAGGGCAGCATCGGAGTGGTCGCACTGGATCGCCGACTGGCCCGGCGGTTCCTCGGACCGAGCGGCCGGGAGGTGCTCGAACGGCGGATCACCGAGCTGGCCACCAGCCGAGCCGGGGTGGTGGCGGCGGTCGACGCGGAGCGGCGGCGGATCGAGCGGGACCTGCACGACGGCGTACAGCAGCGGCTGGTCGCGCTCGGCATGCTGGTCGGCCGGGCCCGCCGCACCGCCGACCCGACCAGGGCGGCGGAGCTGCTGCGCCAGGCGCACGAGGAGTCCGGCCGGGTCCTCGACGACCTCCGCGAGGTGGCGTGGCGGGTCTATCCGACCGCGCTGGACAACCTGGGGCTGGCCGACGCGCTGGCCCGGGTCGCCGAACACGCCGGGCTGCCGGTCCGGATCGACCACCGGCTGACCGGCCGGCCGGGACGGGCGGTCGAGACCGCCGCGTACTTCGTGGTCTCGGAGGCGGTGACCAACGCCGCCAAGCACGCCCGGGCCAGCCGGGTCGACGTCGAGATCGCGGCCCGGGACGGCCGGCTGGTCGTGACGGTCGTCGACGACGGCGTCGGCGGTGCCGACCCGACCGGCGTCGGCCTGTCCGGACTGGCCCGCCGGATCGCCGCGCTGGACGGCCACCTCGGGGTGGCGAGCCCGGCCGGCGGCCCCACCACCGTCGTCGCGGAGCTGCCGTGCGAGTGATGTTGGCCGAGGACTCGATCCTGCTCCGGGAGGGGCTGGTCCGGCTGCTGGCCGAGGAGGGACATCGGGTCACCGCCGCCGTCGGCGACGCGAACGCGCTGGTCACGGCCGTCGCCGCGGATCCGCCGGAGGCGGTGGTGGTCGACGTGCGGATGCCGCCGACCCACACCGACGAGGGGCTGCGCGCCGCGCTGGAGATCCGCCGCCGCTGGCCCGCCGTCGGGGTGCTGGTGCTCTCCCAGTACGTCGAGAAGCGGTACGCCGTGGAGCTGCTGACCAGTCAGAGTGGCGGTGTCGGGTACCTGCTCAAGGACCGGGTGGCCCAGGTCGGGGAGTTCCTCGACGCGCTCGCCCGGGTGGGTGACGGCGGCGCCGCCTTCGACCCGGAGGTGGTACGCCAACTGCTGGCCCGGACCAGCCACACCGACCCGCTGAGCCGGTTGACCGTACGGGAGCGGGCGGTGCTCGACCTGATGGCGCAGGGGCACACCAACGCCGCCATCGCCGGGCAGCTGCACGTCTCGCAGAGCGCGGTCGAGAAGCACGTGAACGCCATCTTCGACAAGCTGGACCTGGCACACGTCACCGGGTACAGCCGGCGGGTGCTCGCCGTACTCCGCTACCTCGGGGGCTGACGTAAGGAAGGGCCCCTTCTTATCGTTTTCTGGTGTAGAAGGGGCCCTTTCCGTACAACTCGTCATGCTCGGTGGCGGCTGCGTGGGCGGTCGCGCCGGGCCAGCCGGGCGAGCACGAACCAGCCGACGGCGAGCGCCACCGTCACGATCACCAGCTTCTGGAACAGGCTGGCGTACTCCTCGACCAGGTGCCAGTTCTCGCCGAGCAGGTAGCCGGCCAGCACGAAGACGGTGTTCCAGATCAGGCTGCCGAGGGCGGTGCAGAGCAGGAAGGCGTCGAGCCGCATCCTTTCGATGCCGGCCGGGATCGAGATCAGGCTGCGGAAGATCGGGATCATCCGGCCGAGGAGGACCGTCTTGACCCCGTGCCGCACGAACCACGCCTCGGTACGGTCCACGTCGGCGAGCCTGACCAGCGGCAGCCGGGCGGCGATCGCCCGGGTACGGTCCCGGCCGAGCAACGCGCCCAGGTAGTAGAGCGCCAGCGCGCCGAGCACCGACCCGAGGGTGGTCCAGAAGATCGCCGACCAGAGACTCATCTCGCCCCGGCTGGCGGCGAAACCGGCGAGCGGCAGGATGATCTCGCTGGGCAGCGGCGGGAAGAGATTCTCCAGCGCCACCGCCAGGCCCGCTCCGGGGGCACCGAGCCTGTCCATCAGGTCGGTCGCCCACTCGGCGATCCCGCTCAGCGGGGTGGGTTCGGCGGCCACCGGGGCCGTATTATCGATCATGAATCCGACGCTAGTATGCGTGGCCCGTCCGTACACTGTGGATCGGCACCCGGTCCACTGCCGGGCGCCACAGTCACGGACTGCGGTGAACCACACACGGCGCTCGTTCGTACCTGTCGATGTCGGACCGCCGTCGGCGGCCCCGACCAGACGACGGTGGGCCGACGGCCCAGGCGATTGGTGGGCCGACGGCCCAGACGACGGTGGGCCGACGGCGGCCCCCTTCGACCGCGAGGAGGCGGGCGCCGCGTGGCGGAAAGCGCACCACACCGGATGGTGGCGGAGTCCAGCGGGCGACACCGGAGGGTCGGGCCGGTCGTCCGGCCCGACCGGGCCGGACGCCGGCTCCGGCTGATCTCCACGGTGGGGCTTGGAGCAGGGTTGCTGCTTCTTGCGATCCCGTTCGGGGCGGAGACGCTCCGGACGACGGTCTGGGGTGGCGGAACCGAGCCGCGGGGCGGGATACCGGCAGCGGTGGCCAGCCCGCCGGCACCGGAGTCGACCCCGGCTGCCGGGCCGACCCCGGCGGACGCCCCGCCGACCGGTCCGGCCGCCCCGACCCCGACCGCGACCTCGACGGCGAACCCGACCTCGACACCCCGGGCGACCGGTGCTCCGGCACCGACCCCGCCGGTACCGTCGAGGCCACCGCTGGCGGATGCGGCGGCGCCGACGCCACCCGCGACCACCGGTCCGTCGCCTCCCGCGACCACTAGCCCTCCGCCCCCACCGCCGCAGCCCGTGCTGCTCGGCCCGAACGGCCGGGACGAGCTGGCCAGGATGATGGACCGCTACTGCGACGCGCACGTCGGCGGGCTGAGCTGGGCGGACACCCGTGACGACGGCGGTTGGGAGTGCGGTCGGCTGCTGTTGCCGGCCCGGACCGTCGACATCGACCGGGCCTGCCGGGACAGCTACGGCGATGCGGCGTTCGCGGAGAACCGAGCGGGCCGCGACCCGTTCGGCTGGCGCTGCTTCCGGCACTGAGCCACCGGGGTACGACGTCCGGCCCGGTGGCCGGTTCCCTGCTGCTCGGCCGGCACGACGCCGCCGCGCGCACCGGGCAGCCGACGCCTGGTCGGGGCGGTACTGTGCTCGATTATCGCGGGCGGGACGCAACCACGGTCGAGGTGAACGCATCATCGACGCCCTACTCCTCAGCACCCTGTTGCCGCTGCTCGGCTTCGTCCTGTTGACCGGCGGGAACGCGCTCTTCGTCGCGGCCGAGTTCGCACTGGTCACCGTGGACCGGGCGGAACTCGACCGGCGGGTGGCCGGCGGCGACCGGCGGGCCGGTAGGGTCCGCAAGGCGCTGCGTGAACTCTCCTTCCAACTCTCCGGCGCGCAGCTCGGGATCACCATCACCGCTCTGCTCACCGGCTATCTCGCCGAGCCGGCGCTGGCCAAGCTCTTCGCCCCGCTGCTCCGGCCGGTCGCCGGGGACGCCACCGGGCGGGCCACCCCGCTGCTGGCGCTGGCCCTGGCGACGCTCCTGTCGATGCTCTTCGGCGAGCTGGTGCCGAAGAACGCCGCGCTGGCCCGGCCGATGCGGGCCGCGCTGGCCACCGCGGGGCCGATGCGGGCCTTCTCCCGGATCTTCGGCTGGTTGATCCGGGCCCTGAACAACTCGGCGAACTGGCTGGTCCGTCGCCTCGGCGTCGAACCGCAGGAGGAGCTGGCCAGCGCCCGCTCCGCCGAGGAACTCGGCCTGCTGGCGGCGATCTCGGCCCGGGCCGGGGCCCTGCCCCGGGAGACCGCGATGCTACTGCAACGGACGATCCGGTTCGGCGACAAGCGGGCCGCCGAGGCGATGACACCCCGGGTCGACGTGGTCGCGCTGCGGGCCACCGCCTCCGTCGCCGAGCTGCTGGCGCTGGCCCAGCAGACCGGCCGGACCCGGTTCCCCGTCTACGAGGAGACCGTGGACCTGGTGACCGGGGTGGCCGGGGTGGTCGACGCGCTGGGCGTACCACCGAACCGCCGGGCCGTGACCACGGTGGCCACGGTGGCCCGGGAGCCGGTGTACGTGCCGGAGAGCCTGGACCTGGACGGCGTACTCGCGGCGCTCCGCTCGGCCGGCGCGGACCTGGCGATCGTGGTCGACGAGTACGGCGGTACCGACGGCGTGGTGACCGTCGAGGACCTGGTCGAGGAGCTGGTCGGGGAGATCGCGGACGAGTTCGACCCGGTCGCCGAGGGGCTCGGCCGGCAGGCGGCCGGGTTCAACCCGCGGGCGGCCGGGTTCGACCCGCGGGCGGCCGGGTTCGACCCGCAGCGGGCCGGGCGCGACCCGCGGGCGGCCCGGTCCGGCGCGGCCGCCGCCGAGGAGAGCCCGGTCGCGTCGAGGGTGCCGGGCGGGGAACGCACGGTGCTGGTCGACGGGATGCTGCGCGGGGACGAGGTGATCGAACAGGTCGGCTTCCGGCTGCCCGAGGGCCCGTACGAGACACTCGCCGGGTTTCTGCTGGCCCGGCTGGGCCACATCCCGGTGGCCGGCGAGACCGTCGAGGAGCAGGGCTTCGAGTTCACCGTGGTCGAGGTGGTCCGGCATCGGATCGAGCGGGTCCGGGTGGTCCGGCCGGAGGAGGTCGCGGGGTGAATCTGCTGATCACCCTGGGCCTGCTGCTCGGCAACGCCTTCTTCGTAGGCAGCGAGTTCGCGCTGATCGCGTCCCGGCGTACCGTGATCGAGCCGCTGGCGGCCGGTTCGCAGCGCGCCCGGTGGGCGCTCTCGGCGATGAACCAGATCCCGCTGATGATCGCCGGTGCCCAGCTCGGCATCACGATCTGCTCGCTCGGCCTCGGCGCCATCGCCGAGCCGGCGCTGGCGCACCTGCTGGAGGGGCCGTTCCACGCCGCCGGGTTGCCGGACCGTGCCGTGCATCCGGTCGCCTTCGTGTGCGCGCTCGGCGTGGTGGTCTTCCTGCACACCGTGATCGGCGAGATGGTGCCGAAGAACATCACCCTGGCCGGGCCGGAGCTGTCCGCGCTCTGGCTCGGGCCGGCGATGCTGTCGTTCTGCGTGGCGACCAAGCCGCTGCTGCTGGCGATGAAGTGGGCGTCGGCGCGGATCCTGAGTCTGTGGCGGATCGAGGCCACCGACGCGGTGAAGACGGTCTTCACCGCCGAGGAGTTCGCCGGGCTGGTCTCGCAGGCGCGTACCGAGGGGTTGCTCGGCTCCGAGGAGCATGCCCGGATCACCGGCGCGCTGGCCCTGAACCGACGTACCGCCGCGGACGCGATGCGGCCCTGGGCGACCGTCACCACCGTGGCCGAGGACGTCTCCGCGGCCTCCCTGGAGGTGTTGGCGACCCGCACCGGCCGGTCCCGGTTTCCGGTGGTGCAGCGCTCCACCCGCCGGGTGCTGGGCTTCGTGCACGTCAAGGACATCATCGGGTACTCCGGTGCCGCCCGCCGGGCGCCGGTGCCGGCGGCGCTGCTCCGGCCGCTGGCCGTGGTGCCGCCGGACCGGAGCCTCGCCGACCTGCTGCTGGCGATGCGCCGGGAGCGCCGGCACATGGTGCTGGTCGGCGACGGGCGGGTGCCGATGGGGGTGGTCACGCTGGACGACGTGCTCACCGCCGTCGTCGGGACGGCCACGGACCCCACCGGCACCGCACAACAACCCGCACCGACGGCCGGTTAGCCCTGTCGCGGTGCGCTGCCGGTCAGCCCTGTCGCGGTGCGCCGACCGGCGACGGCAGCAGGCGTACGTCGTCCGCGTTCACGAACATGATCCGGTGACCGAACTGGATCTGCACGTACCGCAGGTCGCCCCGGATCACCGTCCAGTCACCCGGTGACGAGCCGTCGAAGGTGCTGGCCCGGTAGTACTCGCTGGGCAGTACGTTGCCGACGGCGTACCGCTGCCCGGCGGCGAGGGTGTACTGCAACGGCGTGACCGCCTGCACCGGCACGCCCGCCGGGTAGGCGTCCGCCTCCGGGTACGCCCTGCCGTACACCGGAATCGTCGCCCGGCCCGGCTTCGGGGTCGCGACCAGCCCGAGCGTCCACTTCGCGGTCGGGTTCGACCTCGGGTTGTGGAACCACGCCTTCTGCCCGAGGTACCAGATCGCGGTCCAGTCGCCCTGCCGGCCGGCGAGCGCGTACGTCTGCCCGGCCGACGCCCGGGCGCCGTGGTCGGAGATGTGCATCGTGTTCGGGGTGCCGTCCGGCCGCAGGGCGATGTCGTTGACCAGCGGCGCGTCGGCGGCCGGCGCGGTACGCAGGATCACCGCCGACGATCCCCGGGCCGGGCAGGGCACCCCGGCCGTCTCGCAGCCGGTGAAGGCCGGCCGGTTGGTGGCGAAGTCCGGGGCGATGGTGACCAGGCCGGCGGCCGGGATGCCGATGCCCCGCAGCGGTGCCCTCAGCAGGTCGAAGTAGTGCGACCAGTCCCAGTACGGGCCCGGGTCCCAGTGCATGCCGCGCACGTTCGCCGGCAGGATGCCGGGGACGTTGTCGTGCCCGATGATGTGGTGGCGGTCCAGCGGGATGTCGTACCGGTCGGCGAGGTAGCGGACCAGCTTGGCCGAGGTCCGGTACATCGCCTCGGTGTACCAGGTGCCCTGGGCGGCGAAGCCCTCGTGTTCGAGGCCGATCGCCTTGGCGTTGACGTACCAGTTGCCGGCGTGCCAGGCCACGTCCTTGCCCTTGACATGCTGCGCGATGTGCCCGTCCGCCGAGCGGAGCGTGTACTGCCAGCTCACGTAGGTGGGATCCTGCACCAGCCGCAGCGTGGTGTCGTAGCTGCCCTCGGTGTCGTGGATGACGATGTACTCGATCTTCTGCCGGGCCGGCCGGTCGGAGAGGTCGTGGTTGCCGTAGTCGCCGTCCCCGAACGCCTGGTAGGGGGCGGGGATCCACTCGCAGGAGATGTCGCGGGGGCACTCCAGCCCGTCCGGGCGGGGCCGGCCGGGCAGGCCGAGCCGATCCAGCCAGGAGCGCTGCGGGACGATCCCGGGTCGGCCGGGCAGGGTGATCCGGTGGCCGTCGTCGGTGGTCCGGCTGGCGCCCTCGGCGATGGTCCGGTACACCTCGTCGGCGAAGGCCGCGGCGGCGTCCGCGCGGTCGCTGCCGGCGTACCGGGCCACCGCGCCGTACCAGGCCGCCGGGTCGCTGGCCGGGCCCGTCGGTCCGGCCAGCGCCCGCTGGTACGACGCCAGCAGCGCCGCCCCGCCCCGGATGTTCGCCGCCGGTTCGGCGCGGAGCAGGTGCTCGTCGGCTCCGGTCAGTGCGGCGGCGGCGTCCAGGGTCTGCCCGCCGGGGGGTGGGGCGCCGGTCCGGTCGGCGTGCGGGCCGGCGGGTCCGGTCGCGGGGCGGGCGGGTCGGGCCGGGTCGCCGCGCCGGTCCTCGCCGTGTTCGGGATGCCCCGGCTCGGCGGCGAGTCCGGCGACGTCGGTGAGGTGCATCGGGCCGTACCCGCCGCTGGTGCTCGGCGTGCCGGCGTTGGTGTCCCAGCGGGATTCCAGATAGGAGACGCCGAGCAGCACGCTCTCGGGTACGCCGAACTCGGCCGCCGCCGCGGCGTACTCCTGTTGCCGGGTGTCGGGGGCCGCGACGGCGGCTGGCGCGGGGCTGGCCGGCAGCAGCGCGGCGGCGCCGGCGATCGCGACCCCGATCGCGAATTTCCTGCTCAGCGGGTGTGTCGTGGGAAGCATCGAACCTCCATGAGCCGGGAGTGGCCTTGATGATCACCCTCCACCCGGGACCGTTGTCGGTCAATACCTGCCGAGCATGCTGCTCACCATGTAGAAATCTTTCACTCACTCCACCACGGATACCGAGCGTGTCCGGCGGACCCGGCGGGGTCCGAACGGCTTTCCCACCGTCAGCGACGGCCCCAATACCTAACGAATCGACTCCAATCACGGGGTTGCGTTTGGATAACACCCTTCTCTAGTGTTGGGGACCGTCGAGCCGACGGCAGGCCGCCTAGCCGGGCGGCGACGTCTCGACACCGCCGAATCGTCACACTCAGCGAACCGGGGACCCGAGCTTCATGGGGTGAATCCGCGTCGAACGCGGTAGGGCGACAATCTTCCCGCCCGAACCCGTCAGCTAACCCGGTAGGCGGGCTACGGAAGAAGGAGTACGGACCCCGGTGGCTCCCCCTGCCCCGCTGCGGTCGTCATCCCTCCGGTCGGCATCCACCGACTCCGGGGACACGAAACCGCGCTCTCGAAGGTCCATTCTCGCCATCGCGATCACCGCACTCGCCAGCGCCGCCGTGCTCTTCACCGGCACGACGCCGGCGCTCGCCGAGCCGACGGTGGCCGAGATCGAGCAGCAGATCGACACCGCCTGGCGCAAGCTGGAGCCGGTCGTCGAGAAGCACAACGCCACCCGGCAGGACCTGGCGGCGAAGAAGAAGCAGGCCGCCGCCCTGCAGAAGAAGATCGCCCCGCTCCAGTCGCAGATCGACGCCGCGATGAACCGGGTGAGCGACTTCGCCGTGCAGGCGTACAAGGGTGACAAGGCCTCGGCGGTCAACGCCCTGCTCACCTCGAAGTCGCCGACCGCGCTGGTCGGCCAGCTCTCGGTGCTCGACCAGTTCGCGCGGCAGCAGCAGCGCGAGGTGCAGGCGGTCGTCGCGCTCAAGGAGAAGTACGCCGCCCAGAAGGCCCCGCTGGACCGGCTGGTCAGCCAGCTGACCAAGACCGAGGCGGAACTGGCGGCGAAGAAGAAGGAGATCGACGCCGAGGTCGACCGGCTTCAGAAGCTGCGGATCCAGGCGTACGGGAACGGCTCGGCCGGCCCGCTGCGGCCCGCGCCCTGCCCGGCCACCTACCCCGGAGGCGCGGCCGGCAAGGCGGTCAAGTTCGCCTGCGCCCAGATCGGCAAGCCCTACAAGTGGGGTGCCGACGGCCCCGGCTCGTACGACTGCTCCGGCCTGACCCTGGCCGCGTGGGCCAAGGGCGGCGTCTCGCTGCCGCACAACGCCCGCGCCCAGCGCGGCGCGGTGAAGTCGGTCAGCCGTTCCGCGCTACGCCCCGGTGACCTCGTCTTCTACTACGCCAACCTGAGCCACGTCGGCATGTACGTCGGTGACGGCTGGATCGTGCACGCCTCCCGGGCCGGCGAACCGATCAAGATGAAGCGGCTGGGCACCGACATCCACAGCTTCGGTCGACCGGGCTGACGCCTCCCGGACCAGGCCAACGGCAGAACCCCCGTCGCGCGACTGCGGCGGGGGTTCTGCCGTTCGATCCGGGGTTGGCCGGCGCGTGGCGTGGCGTGGCGTCAGCCGGTGGGCCAGGTGCGCCAGTTCTGCCAGGAGCGGCTCGGGGTGGGACCGCGCTGCCCCTGGTAGCGCGAGCCGTAGACGGCCGACCCGTACGGGTGCGCGGACGGCGACGAGAGCCGGAAGATGCAGAGCTGACCGATCTTCATCCCCGGCCAGAGCCGGATCGGCAGGTTGGCCACGTTCGACAGCTCCAGCGTGACGTGTCCGGAGAATCCGGGATCGATGAAGCCCGCGGTCGAGTGGGTGAGCAGGCCGAGCCGGCCCAGACTCGATTTGCCCTCCAGCCGGCCGGCGAGCTGGTCGCCGAGGGAGATCACCTCCAGCGTCGAGGCGAGCACGAACTCGCCTGGGTGCAGCACGAACGGCTCGCCGTCCGGCACGTCGACCAGCGAGGTCAGGTCGTCCTGCTGCACGGCCGGGTCGATGTGCGTGTAGAGGTGGTTGTTGAAGACCCGGAAGAGCCGGTCCAGGCGTACGTCGATGCTCGACGGCTGCACCAGCGCGGGATCGAACGGCTCCAGCGCGAGCGTGCCCGACTTCATCTCGATCACTAGGTCGTGGTCGGAGAGCAGCACCGGATCACCTTAGCGAGTCGAGGGCGGCGACCGGCCGCGACCTCGCCGATGGGTGGGACGCGGGTGGGATCGGGGTAGGTGATCGAACATGTGTTCGATAGAATGTACGCATGGCATCCTGGTCCGAATTCGCCTCTGACGAGCCCCGACTCGCCGACGCGATCCGCGTCCTCATCCAGCAGTACGGCCCGGGTCTCGGCTACCTGGCGACCGTGCGCGCCGACGGTGGGCCGCGGGTGCACCCGGTGTCCCCGGTCATCACCGACGAGGGACTCTTCTGTTTCGTCGTCGACTCCCCGAAGCGGCGCGACCTCGAACGGGACGGGCGCTACGCGCTGCACTCGTTTCCGCCCGAGGAGAGCGACGACGAGGCGTACGTCGCCGGCCGGGCCCGGCCGGTGACCGACCAGGCCCGGGTGGACCGGCTCGCCGGCAACCTGCGGGCCGCGCCGCAGGTCGACTGGCGGCTCTTCGAGTTCACCGTCGACGTGGCGATGGTGGCCCGGCACGGCAGCAACGGCGCCACCCCGCTCGCCGGCGGAGAGCGGTCCGAGCGACCCGCCGTGCAGGTCTGGCTCGACCCGGCCGGTGCCGTCACCGCACCCGAGGGCAGCGTCGCCGGCCCAAGGCGACGCGGCCGGCGCCGGGCCGTCGAAGAGCAGCCGGTTCCGGCGTCCTGACCTACGGCTCCCGGAACGCCTTCCACGCCTTCAGCATCCGGAACACCTGGCCGTACGTGAACTCGTACATGCAGTCGTCGACGGAGTAGTCCATGAAATTGTGGACCGGGTCGAGGCCCGGCCCCGTCGGGCAGGAGTCCCGTCCCTCCGGGCAGCCGAAGGCCGGTTCCGCCTCGGCGGGCGTGTCGAAGACGTGGTCACCCTGGCCCGCACAGCCCTGCTGAAAGGTGTGGTAGAGATTCAGCCAGTGCCCGATCTCGTGGATGGCCGTGTCACCGGCGTCGTACGGCGCCGCCGTGCCGCCCGGCAGCGACTCGGCGAGCACCACCACCCCGTCGTACGGGTCGAGGTCGCCCTTCGGGAAGGTGGCCCAGCCGAGTAGCTGGTCCTCCAGCAACCCGGTGTAGATGTTCAGGGTGTGCTTGCCGCCGACCCGCAGCCCACGCTTCATCTGCGCCTCCGCCGGGCTCTCCGACACGATCGGATACCAGGCCGGGTTGACCACCCGGTTCACCTTCTTCAACCTGAAGCGGAACGGCGTCCAGGCCCCACCGGTACGCCCACCGAAGGCGTCGTTGAGCACCCTCAACTGGGCGCGGATCATCGACATCGGGATGTTCCCGCCGGCCCTGCTCCGGTTCTCGCTGACCACGTGGAACACCACGTCAACGGTGATCCCGAACCCCCTCCCCGGTACGCCGAGCGGCGCGACCCCGACCCGTTGCGCGTACGCCGAGTCGACCGCACGCTCCAGTTCGGCGGCCTCGGCCGGGGTCAGCTCGTTCGGCTCGGTGATGTGCGGCGCACCGGGCCTCGCCCTGGCGCCTCGGACCACGGTGTGGCCTCCAATCGGCGCGACACAGCCCGATTCGTCCGACCGCCGGGCCGAGTCCGGAGGTGCCGCCATCGCCGGACCGGGTACGAGCAGCAGGACGAGAAACATGCTCGCCATGCCGGTCACGCCGGAACGCGACGACCACCGCAGCCCACGAAACGCCATTGCTACACCCTTTGCATTCAGAGAGTCGTCCTGCGATGACGCAGAGACATAGTTGCAGGTGCGGCGGACGTTACTAGCCGTGGCCCGAGTTGCAAACGAGGCAGTACGGCGTGGTTCACGACCGATCCGAGCCGACGGAAGGTGCTCGGGGTCGTACGGCCGGGGAGGGTGAGTGCATGATCGGACCCGACCGGGTACAGTGGGGTCCGCTCGCGGGTGTAGTTCAATGGCAGAACATCAGCTTCCCAAGCTGACAGTGCGGGTTCGATTCCCGTCACCCGCTCCAGAAAGAGCCCTGGTCAGGCGGAAGCCGACCAGGGCTTTTCCTTATCGCTATCGTGCGTATGAGGCCGCTAAGGGACTCAACAGCGGCTCCTCGACGGTGATGGCTGGGGCGCGCCGCCGGGTGGTGGCGCGCCCCAAGCAGGTCAGGCGAGCGGCTTGGCCCGGGTGGCGGTCACCGCCGGGGTGCCGGTGGACAGGCCGGAGATCAGGTACGCCCGGTAGGTGCCGTTTGGTAGCACGGTCCACAGGTCCGGCGTGCCGTCGGTGTTGATGTCGGCGGCCCACAGCGTGCTGATGGGAACGCCGGTGTTCCAGTTCGCCGCCACCCGGTGCTGAATGTAGGTCAGCGTGCCGGTGCCGTCGCCGTTGTCGACCATGGTGACCCTAGTCCACAGGTACAGGTCGCCGGTGGTGGCGTTGCGTAGGAAGAGTGCGAGGCCGGAGGCGGTCTCGGTGCTGGCGATGCTCCAGTTTTGCCAGTCGGAGCCGCCCGTCGGGGTGGCGTTGGTCAGCGCGGTGGTGACGAAGTAAGCGCCCGGCGCGCCCAAGTTGGGGTGGTAGTCGAGGCGGTAACCGTTGGTGGCGTCACCGGAGATGCCGATCAGGTCCGGAAGGCCGTTGTCGAGTCCATCAGCGACGTATCCGTTGACCAGGGTCAGCGGCGAGTTGCCGTTGGCGTCGAGGAGCTGATCCCGGCCGATGACCGCCATGCCGCTGCCGTATGGGTTGGGCATCGTGCCGTCGCCGGCGCCCCTGATGACCAGGCCGACGCCGGCGTGGACCCCGCCCGGGTAGTAGACGAGGAAGTCCTCTTCGGTCTCACCGCGGAAGAGGCCGGTGATGATCTGCGCGCCGTCGAACTCGGCTGGGGATGCGGTGCCGCCGGCGCCGTTGCCGTGTAGGCCGATGTTGACGGCCGTCTGAACGTGGCCGGTGCCGACGCCGGTCTTGCGGGACTTCAGGCCGAGCGCGGACCAGACGCCGGACCCGAGTCCGGTGTCCGGGCCGCCGACAGTGACCAGGTCAGCGATGCCATCGCCGTTCAGGTCCTTGTCGACCTGGCCGGCGGTGATGGTGGGTGGAGTGGGCTTGGCAGCGGCCTGGGCGGGCAGGGCCGGGGCGAGCGCGGTCAGCGCGAGCGCCACGGGCGCGGTCCAGGCGAGCATGCGACGGGAGTTGACGGAAGCTGTCATGGGTTCCCTCGTGCTTTGAGGAGTTTGGCGATCGGACAGTACTGGACGACGGCAATCGCCGCCCCTGCCTTGTCGCCGACAAGTCCGAGAAGCCCATCAACACTCAAACCCGTGGCACCGAGCCCAAACCGCCGTCACGACGACGGCAACAGGAGCAGGGGAGAGCGATCAGCCAGTCCCAGCGGTGAACCATCCCGAGGCCATGCCCGTACGGCTGCCACAACACCCGCAACGACCCCGCGAACCGGCAGCACCCTGGAAAAGCTATCAAGTGCGCTTAACACGGTGGCCGCCGCGCGTGCCCCCTACGTGCCCGTAGCGCCGGGAAGCCACGGGGAACCGGGGTCAACCACGGGCACCGTGACCAGGAGTGCAGCCCGTTGACCTTGGCCCGAGTCGGCGCCCCAGCGAGTTCCCAAGCTGACAGTGCGGGTTCGATTCCCGTCACCCGCTCCAACAACGAAGGCCCAGGTCGGAGAATACTTTCTGACGCTGGGCCTTTGACGTATCTGATCTGTCCGGGCGTCGTGCCCCTGTGCGCCCCTCCGGTTCCGCGCGCCCTTCCGTGCGGCAGACGTGGGAGCGTCAGGAAGTCGGCGAGGCCGACGAGGCGAACGACGCCAGCGAGGCCGACAGCAGCGAGCGCAGGGCTTCGGCCCGTGCTTCGATGATCCGCATTCGTGCGGTGTGCTCGGCCGGGTCGCGGTGTGCGGCTTGGCCGGTCATCTGGCCGGGCCACTTGCGGTAGTGCAGTCCAGGTTCGGCGATGAAGTAGCCGTCGCTGACGACGTTGGCCGCGATGAGTAGACCGGTGTCCTCGGAGGCGGGTAGGGCCATCCAGCCGCCGAGGGCCAGGAGGAGATCCCGGCGCATGCACAGGGTCGCCGGGTGTACGGGCGCCCGGTAGTCGTTGGCCTTCCAGAAGGCGAGGACCGCACCGCAGTTGATCGGTCCGTCGGGTGGGTCCTTGTCCCATCGGTGCGTTGACCCGTCGGGGTGCAGGTCCAGGACCCGTGACGTGACCCAGCCGAGGTGCGGATTATCGGTGAGCGTGGCGATGTCTCGGGCGAGTGCGCCCGGGGTGAGTTGGTCGTCGGCGTCGAGGACCTTGACGAATTCGCCTTCCGCCCGTGCCAGCGCGAGGGTTCGGGCGACGCCTGGGCCGCCGGGCCGGCCGCTGCCGGGCAGGATTCGGGGATCGTCGGGGAGTTGGTCGAGCAGTAGCCCGTCCTGCCCGTCTTCCTGGACGAGCCACTGCCAGTCCCACCCGTCAGGCATCTTCTGCCCGGCCAACGACCCGTAGGCGTCGGCGAGGTAGCCGACGCTGGGCCAGTGAACCGGCGTGACGACCGAGACGAGTCGGCTCAAGCGTTCCACCGCTTCAGCTTCGTCGTGAAGCAGAGTTCTGTCCGGTCACCGGGGAAAACGACGTCCGCGATCTCCACCACGCGGTCCCGGATGTCGTACGACGTCTTGCGCACGTCCAGGACCGCGACGCCGGCCTCGATGTCGAGTAGTTCCGCCTCGTCCGGCAGTGGCGGTCGGGCCTGTACGACCTCTTCGATCCGGTCCAGCTCGATACCGACGGTGGAGAGCTGATGTTGGGTGCCGCCCGGCCAGGGTTCGTAGTCGGCGGAGAGCAGTTGTTTGTTGCCCTTCACCAGGTCATACGGCAGGTAGGAGTACGACGCCGACAGCGGCGCGGTTTCGTGCCGGGAACTGGTCCAGTAGACCCGCCGCAGCAGTGGCGCACCGACCGGCAGGCCGAACGCCGCCGCCATCTCCTCGTCTGCCTTCACCTGCGAGTACTCGGCGTGGAACTTGAGGTCATCGACCGTCAGGCCGGTGTCATGCTCGGTCCCGCCGGTCCGCCGCCGTTCGGCCTCGTCGAGCAGTACCCGGTCCTTCTCCCACTGGTACCGCTCGGTGTTGCACCGGCGGACCCGCTGCCGAGGCGCCCGGACGTAGGTGCCCCGACCCTGCTCGGCCCGTACCAGGCCCCAATCCCGAAGCTGCCGGATGGCGTTGCGCACGCTGGTCCGGGACAGTCCGGACGAGTCGGCCAACTCCGTCTCGCTCGGCATGGCCGTGCCCCGGGCAAGCTCGCCACTCTCGATCCGGGCGCGCAGATCCTCGGCAAGCTGGAGGTAGCGCGGACGCCAGTCACGAGAGTTCACGACACTTACGCTATCGCCCAGGCGTTGGTACGTCTGCCGGGCCGTCGACCTGTCGCGCCGGTCAGTCACCGCCCTCGTCCCCAAGCAGCGGATCATCTCGAAGCTGCCAAGCTCCGACCGGATGCGGAAGATGGATGATCTCAGCGAGATGCGGTCGGTCTGCTCGCTAGCTCCCTTCCGCGTTGTCTGGACGACGGCTGGCCGCCCACTCCTCGATGTCCTCGGTGCGCCAGATCCGCCCTGCCTTGAGCACTACGGCGGGCTCCGGGAAGTCGCGCCGCTTGCTGAGCACCTCGACCCACTGGCGGGACACGCCAAGGTAGTCGGCTATCTCTGCCGCGCCCATGATCCGCAGCGGTCGACGTCTTGGCACGTCGAGACATTCCCACGATCGACATGGGCAATCCTACTACTAGGTATATAGATAGTATGATTGACTACTGACTGATGGTCACGTACAAGTGGTGGCATGGCCGTATCGCTCGTAGCGCGGGGCGCGCGGGCGGTACGTGTGGATCACCCTGCCCGGCCGGATCACCCCGTCCTCCGGGACGCCGGTCGGGCAGGACGCCTACGGCTGAAGGGGCACAATGTCCTCGGGCGATCACGAACCAGTCCCCGATCCCTTCCCGCTGCGCAACCCCGGGCCTGTGCCGATCCCAGAAGAGGTTGAGCGGGCCGAGATGCGCTCGGTTCTGCTTCGGCACCAGGTCGTCGGAAGCGTCTGCCGGTCGTGCCGTCACCCTCCAGATCACACGGGGTACTGCTTCGCGGGCAGGGTGGCGTACGAGCGGCTCGCCTCGTACTGGGGACGAGGTCGGACTTCGTGAATCGTCCGCCAGTACCCGGCGAGGTGATCGGGATCGGTACGGCGGCGAGCGTTCAGTTCAGCGGCGACCGGAAGCTGGTGCTGCGGGTAGTGGCGGTTGACTCTCGCCCGACCTACCACGGCTGGTGCTGGGTCGCGGGGTACGTACTGGACCGGAAGGGCCAAGCCATCGAGAAGCGGGAGATCTTCACCCAGGTTGCCGGGCTGGTGTTGCTGCAGGCGACGCCAGTCGTGCCCGGCGTATCACCGACCGTATGACCGGCCATAACGCGACGAAGGCGGCGGGTCGGGCGCGCCTCAGTTCTCGAGAGCCCTTGCGATCTGCCGGGCCGCCTGGGCCGGCGTGAGGTGTGTGGTGTCGACGACCTCGGCCTCGTCGTGGAGCCACGTGCGAGCCGCCTCCGCGTAGGGCTCGAGATATTTGAGGCGGAATGGGGAGGGGATGGGGTGTTCCCCCGCGATACGCCGGCGGAGGGTGTCCTGGTCGGCGTGGAGGACGAAGTGCCTTACCGGGATGGCATGGCGGGCGAGGCCCGTGCTGATCTCGCGCCAGTACTGCTCGACCAGGACGGTCATGGGCATCACCAGAGTGCCGCCGGTGTAGTCGAGTACGCGGCGGGCGGTCTCGACGACGAGTTGCCGCCACGGCGGCCAGTGCTGGAAGTTGTCCGTCGCAGGCAGCCCCGGCGTGATGTCCATAAGTGTCTCGCCGACCTTCTCGGCGTCGAACACCCGTGAGTCCGGGATCAGTTGCTGCACGAGTGCACTGGTCGTCGTCTTGCCTGCGCCGTGGGTGCCGTTGAGCCACACGATCATGGAACGACGCTACATGTAGCGCGTCGCTCAGGAGATCGACGTGCCGGGCTGCCGGCCGCACCCGGGACGACCATGGTGTGATGGAGCCGTGAGCCGGGCAGTGGAGGAGCGTAACCGCCGGATGCTCCGGGCCCGGGATGCGATGGACCGGGCGTACGCGCAGCCGCTGGACGTACCGACGCTGGCCCGGATCGCGCACGTCTCGGAGGCGCACTTCACGCGTACCTTCCGGGCCACCTTCGGCGAGACGCCGCACCGCTATCTCCAGCGGCGCCGGGTCGAGCGGGCGATGTTCCTGCTCCGGGAGACCGGGCGAAGCGTGACCGACATCTGCTTCGATGTCGGCTTCGGCAGCCTCGGCACCTTCAGCCGAACGTTCCGGGACATCGTCGGCTGCTCCCCGCGGGCGTACCGGAAGGGGACGGCGGCGTTGAACGTGCCGACCTGCTTCACGATGGCCTGGATGCGACCGACCGCCTGATGCCGCTGAGCTGCGGGAACAGCCCGCCGACTGAGCGGTTTTGGATAAGTTTCCGGCCGGCTCTGGCCGTAGCGTGAGGGACATGTTCAACGCCATCACGCACTCGCAGATCTACGTACTCGACCAGGACGAGGCCCTCGACTTCTACGTCGGCACGCTCGGCCTGGAGGTCCACACGGATGCCGACCTCGGCTTCATGCGCTGGCTGACCGTCAACGTCCCCGGTGACCCGGAGCGGCAGATCCTGTTGACGACGCCGGGGCCGCCGGCACTCTCCGAGGAGACGGCCAAGCAGGTCCGGGAGTTGGTGACGAAGGGTGCGATGGGCGGCTCGCTCATCTTCAGCACCGACGACTGCCGCAAGGCGTACGAGACGCTGCTGGGCCGGGGCGTCGAGTTCACCGAGGAACCGACCGAGCGCCCGTACGGCATCGACTGCGGCCTGCGGGACCCCTTCGGCAACAGCATCCGCTTCACCCAGCCGAAGTAGTAGCGGTCTACGGGCGGCGGGTCAGCGGTTCCAGTCCTGCTTCGCCGCCCGGACCAGCTTGTCCTTCAGCTCCCGGGTGTGCCGGCGGCTGACCGGCAGCTCGGTGTCGTCGACCACCACGACGTACCCGGAGTTGGCGAGCCGGAGTTCGGCGATCAACCGGAGCTGCACGAGGTAGGAGCGGTGGATCCGGACGAAGCCCGCGTCGGCCCACCGCTCGGCGAGGGTGGCCAGCGGCACCCGCACCAGGTGTGAGCCGTCGGCGGTGTGCAGCCGGGCGTAGTCGCCCTGCGCCTCGACCCAGCGTACGGCCGAGCGGGGCAGCATCCGGGTGGTGCCGGCCAGCTCCACCGGGATCGTCGGGTCGGGTTCGGCCCGGGCCAGTGCCGCCGGATGGGTGGGTACCACCCGGGAGCCGACCACCCGACGCAGCGACTCGGCGAGCCGCTCGGCCCGGACCGGCTTGCGTACGTAGTCGGTGGCGCCGAGGTCGAAGGCGTCGACCGCCCCGTCGTCGTACGCGGTGACGAAGACGATCGCCGGTGGCCGGGCGAACCGGCGGAGTACCCGGGCCAGCTCCACGCCGTCGAGGCCGGGCATCCGGATATCGAGGAAGACCACGTCGACGTCGGCGTCCCGGAGCACCCGCAGTGCCTCGGTGGCGTCGCCGGCGGTGTGCAGCCGGGACACCCGTGGATCGGCCCGCAGGTGGTACGCCAGCTCGTCGAGCGCCGGTGGTTCGTCGTCGACGGCCAACACGCGCAGGAAACCGGTCACGGGTCAGCCCTCCACAACCCCTGCCGGTCCCGGTGCACCGGCCCGGCCCCGGTCACGTGCTCGCCCGGACATGACGGTGGAACTTCGGTATCCGCATGCTCACCTTCGTACCCGATCCGAGGTCGGTCTCGACGACCAGGCCGAACTGGTCCCCGAAGACCGACCGGAGCCGTTCGTCCACGTTGGAGAGGCCGACGTGCTGGCCGGAGTCGTCGGCCGGGTCGTCGGCGATGCCGGCGGCCAGCGCGGCCGGGTCCATCCCGACGCCGTCGTCCTCGACGGTTATGTGGCATTCCGCCCCGGCGTCCCGGGCCTCGATGCTGATCATCCCCACCCCGGGCTTGCGGGACAGCCCGTGCCGGACAGCGTTCTCGACCAGTGGTTGCAGGCAGAGGAACGGCAGGCTGACCGGCAGCACCTCCGGGGCGATCTGCAACTTCACCTGGAGCCGGTCGCCGAACCGGGCCCGCTCGATGGTCAGGTAGCGGTCGATCGAGCGCAGCTCCTCGGCGAGCGTGGTGAACTCGCCGTGCGCCCGGAAGGAGTAGCGGGTGAACTCGGCGAACTCCAGGATCAGTTCCCGGGCCCGCTCCGGGTCGGTCCGGACGAACGAGCCGATCGCGGTCAGGGCGTTGTAGATGAAGTGTGGGCTGATCTGGGCCCGCAGTGCGCGTACCTCGGCCCGGGCCAGCCGCTCCCGGGACGAGTCGAGTTCGGCGAGCGCGAGTTGGGCGCCGGCCCAGTGCGCCGTCTCCAGCGCGGCCTGCACCAGACCGGGTGCCGGCTGGTCGTCGGCGATCGCCACCAGCGCGGCGCAGGCCCGGCCGTCGGGACCGGTCAGCGGGGCGATCACCGCCCCCCGGACCGGGCAGTCGACCCGGTCGCAGCGCAGCTCGGACTCGCCGAGCACCGTCGACCGGCGGGTCGTGATGGTGTTGGCGGCGGCGGCGAGGAGTTGCTCGCCGTGGTGGCCGCCGCGCCCGTCGATGGCGAGCAGCCGGTCCCGGTCGGCCAGCGCGAGCCCGGCGGAGCCGACCAGGGTACGCAGGTGGCGGACCGCCTTGGCCGCGCCGGCCGGGGTGAGCCCGGCGCGCAGCGGCTCGGCGGCCAGCCCGGCGGTGTGCAGTACCTCGTAGGTGGCTCGCTGGGTGGCGGTGGCGATGCCCTGCCGGGCGCGCAGCCGGACGACGGCGAAGAGGGCAGCCGCCAGTGCACTGATCATCGCCACCACGGCCACCGCGGTGGACAGGTTGGGCCACCCCACCCAGAGATCCTGACGGTTGGTCGGCCGGTTCGCCAAGCCACCGGTCCGGCCGGATCCCCGCAGGCCGTCCCGAGCGGGTCGCTAGTACGCGCCCTTGCGGGCCAGTACCACCCCGACGGTCCGCCACAGGATGCTCAGGTCGTACGCCAGCGACCAGTTGTCGACGTAGTAGAGGTCCAGCCGGACGGCCTCGTCCCAGGAGAGGTCGGAGCGGCCGGAGACCTGCCACAGCCCGGTGATGCCGGGCCGGACCAGCAGCCGGCGCCGTACGTCGCCGAGGAAGTCGCCGTCGTCGGCGGGGAGCGGGCGGGGACCGACCAGTGACATCTCGCCCCGGAGTACGTTGATCAACTGGGGCAGCTCGTCGAGCGAGCTGGCCCGGAGGAACCGCCCGGCCGGGAAGACCCGGGGATCCTGCTTGATCTTGAACAGCATGCCGTCGGTCTCGTTCTGGTCGACCAGGCTGGCCAGGCGCTGCTCGGCGTCGACGTACATGGTCCGGAACTTCCAGACCCGGAACGTCCGCCCCTCGTGCCCCACCCGGGGCTGCCGGAAGAAGACCGGCCCGGGATCGGAGATCCGGATCGCGATCGCGATCGCGACGAAGAGCGGGACCAGCAGCAGCAGCCCCAGCCCGGCGGCGAAGCGGTCGAGCAGGTTCTTCGCCAGCAGCGCGGGGCCGGAGAGTGTCGGTTCCTCGACGTGCAGCAGCGGCAGACCCTCGATTGGCCGGATGTGCACCCGGGGGCCGGCGATGTCGGTGAGCTGCGGTGCCACGATCAGGTCGACGCCGGAGCCCTCCAACTGCCAGGCCAGCCGGCGCAGCTCGCCGGGCTCGGTGCTGGCCGAGCCGCAGACCGCGATGGTGTCGCCACCGACCTCGCGGACCAGCGAGAGGATGTCCCGGCCGGCGTAGACCGGGATCGGCGTTTCGAGGCCCCGGGCCGCGGCGTAACCGTCGGTGAGGTGGATCGCCACCGGTTTGAGCCCGGCGGCGGGTACCCGGTTGATCGCCGTGTAGACCTCCAGCGCCTCCGGCAGGGTGCCGACCAGCACGATCCGCTGCGCGGCCTGGCTGCTGCGGCGGCGCACGGTGTGCAGGATCAGCCGGGCGGTGGAGCGGGCGAGCAGGATCAGCAGCAGGGCACCGAGCAGCACGGTGCCGACGGTGAGCCGGGACAGGTCGGTCTTGGTGGCGAAGGCGAGGAAGGAGACAGTGGCCGCCACCGCCACCCCGGCCCGGGTGACCCGCTTGAACTCGTCGGTGCCGAGCCCCAGGTAGCGGCGGTCGTACGCGCCGTTACCCCAGAGCACGATCAGCCAGCCGAGCGGCAGCAGCAGGTACGACACGGTGTGGAACCAGGTGGCGTCATTGTCGTTTATCTGGAAGCCGGACGCCGCCTTGTCGAACTGCGAGATGGCGAGCCAACTCGCCAGTACCGCCGCCCCGAAGTCCAGCAGCAGGAGGATCGCGATGTACGGCCGGTGCCAGCGGGACACCCGCCGCCGCGCCCGCGCCCACGCCGACCGGGGTACCCCGTTCGGCTGCCGAGTCGTCGGTGGCTGGATCTCGAAGCTGTCGACGTGACGCAGAGTACTCGGTCGGCCGTTGCCTACCGGGCGCTGGAGGCTTGTCGTCACCTCACCCACGTCCTCCCGCGTGACACGTGCCGCCCCTTTGCCGTAAGGGCTCGGGTCGCCCACCGTCTCAGTCTCTCCCATGCAGGCCCCGATCCTCATCCGGTCCGGAGCGCCGCTCGCGGCGCGGAGGCCCAATAACGATCGTCGGGGACGCCGGCCCGAGGGACGGCCCCCGCCCGCCCCGCGAAACACGAGTAGCGGGCTGCCCATAGCGGAGTCGCAGACCGGGGTCACTATACCGACGGACAGCGGCGGCGGTAGAGCCGGCGGGTGCCGATTTCTTGCCCGCTGGGCGATTTCGACCCGGTGTGTGGGCCGGGATCACACAACGTACAAGCGCGATCGCTGAATCTACGGGCTAGCGCACCAACCGGGAGAGCCGACGGTCCGCGAGGGGTTTCCCGCCGGTCTGACATTTCGGGCAGTACTGGAGGCTGGAGTCGGCGAACGACACCTCACGGATCGTGTCGGCACAGACCGGACAGGGCAGCCCGGTCCGGGCATGCACCCGCAACCCGGCCCGCTTCTCCCCCTTCAGCTCCGCCGCCCGCTGCCCCAGCGACCGCTCGACGGCGTCGCCGAGAATCTGCCGGGCCGCCGCGTGCAGCGCCGCCATCTGCTCGTCGGTGAGCCGGTTGGTCAGCGCGAACGGCGACAGCTTCGCCGCGTGCAGGATCTCGTCCGAGTACGCGTTGCCGACCCCGGCCAGCACCTCCTGGTCGGTCAGCACCCCCTTGACCTGCCCCCGCCGGCCGCGCAGCCGCTCGGCGAAGGTGGGCAGGTCGGCGGCGAGCGCGTCCGGCCCGAGCCGGGCCACCCCGGGCACCTGGCTCGGATCGGTCACCAGGTACACGGCGAGCTTCTTCTGGGTACCGGCCTCGGTCAGGTCGAAACCGGACCCGTCGTCCAGGCGTACCCGCAGCGCGATCGGGCCCTTGCCGGGCTTGAGCGGCATCGCCGAGTTGAACGCCTCCCGGTAGTGCAGCCAGCCGGCCCGGGCCAGGTGCGTCACCAGGTGCAGCTCCGGCTCGCCGTTCCCGGCCAGCGTCACGTCGAGGAACTTGCCGTGCCGGCCGGCGTCCACGACCTCCCGGCCGGCAGCCGCCGACGGCGCCGGGTCGTACGTCTTCAGGGCGCTGATCGCCGCGACCTCGATCCGGTCGACCCGCCGGCCGACCGCCCGCTCGCGCAGGTAGCCGGCGAGCGCCTCCACCTCAGGTAACTCGGGCACGAAACTAACGGTAGCGTTCATCCCCGGCCAGGCGCGGAACGCGCGGACGGGGCTGAACGCGATCATGGAGGAGGGGCGACCGGCGTGCAGGTGATCGTGGCGCACAACCGGTACCGCGAGGCGCAGCCCTCCGGCGAGAACACCATCGTCGACCAGGAGATCACCCAGCTCAGGGCCGCCGGGGTGACCGTCCATCCCTTCCTGCGCAGTTCCGACGAGATCGCGGAGTTCTCCCCGGCCGCCAAGGCGCTGCTGCCGATCTCGCCGATCTACGCGCCAAAGGCGCAGCAGGAGCTGAGCCGGCTGATCATCGAGCACCGGCCGGACGTACTGCACCTGCACAACCCGTACCCGCTGCTCTCGCCCTGGGTGGTCCGGACCGCGCACAAACACGGGGTGCCGGTGGTGCAGACCGTGCACAACTACCGGCAGGTCTGCTCCTCCGGGCTCTACTTCCGGGACGGAAAGATCTGCCAGGACTGCCGGGGCCGGGCGCTCGGCGTGCCGGCGATCGTGCACCGCTGCTACCGGGGCTCCCGGGCACAGAGCGCACTGATGGCGACCACCCTGGCCGTACACCGGCCGACCTGGCGCTCCGTGGACCGCTACATCGCGCTCACCTCCGGGATCGCCGCACACCTGCGCGACTACGGCATCCCGGACGACCGGATCGTGGTGAAGCCGAACGGCATCCCGGACCCGGGCGCACCGGCGCCGCTCGGCGAGGGCTTCCTCTTCTTCGGCCGGCTCTCCCCGGAGAAGGGTGTCGGGCTGCTGCTCGACGCCTGGCGCCGGCATCCCGACGGCGCGCTCGGGCCGCTGCGCATCGCCGGGGACGGCGAACTGCGACCGCAGGCCGAGGCGGCGGCCGCCGAACGGGCCGACGTCGAGTTCCTCGGCCCGCTGGACCGGGCCGGGGTGGCCGCCGCGCTCCGGGCCACCGCCGTGGTGCTGGCCGTACCGACCTGGCACGACGTACTGCCCACGGTGGTGATCGAGGCGCTGGCCGCCGGGCGTCCGGTGCTGGGTACCGCGCTCGGTGGCATCCCGTACCTGGTCGGCGCGGACGACCCGGCCGGTGCGTCGGGCTGGCTGGTACCGGCAGACCCGGCGGCGTTGGCCGGGGCGCTGCCCGCCGCCCGGGACGCGGCCGCCGCCGTCGCCCCACGGGCCCGCTCCCGCTACGAGCGCACCTTCCACCCCGACGTGGTCACCAAGCAACTCCTCGACGTCTACACCGGCATGTGACGTCTACACCGGCATGTAAGGAAGGGGCCCTTCCTTTACACCTCAGCGGAGTGAGGCGCGGGCGGAGAAGGCGATGCTGGCCAGCAGGAAGCCGCCGTTGACGAGGGTGAACGCGGCGATCAGCCAGGTCGTCCATTCCGGCACGACGGCGAGGATCAGAGCGGCCACGAAGATCACCGCACCGTAGTCCCGGATCAGCTTCACCAGCCGTACCGGCAGCGAGGTCGAGGTGACCATGCTGGCCGCGTTCGGGCCGGCCGCCATCACCGAGGTCACCAGGTTGACCATCCAGGTACCGGCGAACGCCGCGACCAGCCAGACCGGCGTCGCGGGTCGCTGCGCGACGGCCGTCGCCGACAGCGCGGTCACCAGCGCGATCTGGGCCGCCACGTCACAGAGCACGTCCACCCGGGCGCCGGCCGGGCTGCCCTGGCCGGTGACCCGGGCGAGCTGCCCGTCCGCGCAGTCCAGGGCGTACGCCAGTTGCCAGCCGAGCAGTGCGGCCAGCCCGACCGCCCAGGCTGGCACCTCTCCGGCGGCGACCGGCCCGGCCAGGGCCACCACGGTCACCGAGACCGCCAGCCCGAGCACCAGGTTGGCCATGGTCAGCGCGGTGGGCGGCAACCCCGTCCGGTGCGCGGCCAGGGCCAGGGCGGCGCCGATGCGCTGGCTGATCGCCTCGCTGAACAGGCCCCCGCCGCGGTTGACCCGGTAGAAGTCGGTGGCGGTGGGCGGGGACACCGGGTCAGCCGAGATGTTCGCGGAGTGCATCGAGGTAGTTTGCCAGCCGCTCACCGATCGCGGCAGGAGGCAGGTCGAGGTGCTCCAGCACCGTGTACCGATCCGGGCGGGTGTTCGGGGCATAGTGGACGGCGGCCACGAACTCCTCGGCGGCTAGCCCCAGCTCGGCCGGGGTGGTGGGTAGCCCGTGTCGGTGCAGGCAGGAGGCGAGCTGGCCGAACCGCTCCAGGTCGCCCCGGAGGTACGTGCAGAAGAGCGCGCCGAGCCCGACCTGCTCGCCATGCGACGCGGTGCCCGGGTTGAGCCGGTCCAGCGCGTGCGAGATCTCGTGGCAGCCGCCGCTGACCGGCCGGGTCGAGCCGCAGATCGAGGAGGCGATCCCGCCCAGGATCAGCGCCTCGGCCAGGGTGGTCAGGAAGGCGTCGTCGGTGATCTTTCCGGGGTGGTTGATCAGGGCCTCGGCCCCGGCGCGGGCCAGCGTGACGGCGAGCCCGTCGATCGGCTCGGCGCGTACCCGATGGGCCAGCTCCCAGTCCGCGACCGCACTGAGGTTGCTCAGCGCGTCCCCGATCCCGGCCTGGGTCTGCCGGTCCGGGCCGTTCTCCACGAAATCCAGGTCGACCACGATGGCGATCGGGATGTGTACCCCGTAGGAGCCCTTGCCGCCGTCGTGGTCGAGCGAGGCGGTCGGCGAGGCGATCCCGTCGTGCGCCAGGCTGGTCGCCACGCTCACCATCGGGATGCCGTAGCGCGAGGCGGCCCACTTCGCGGTGTCGATGGTCTTGCCGCCGCCGATCCCCACCACCGCGTCGTAGGAGCGGCGGCGCAGGTTCTCGCCGAGTTCCTGGGCGGCGTCCAGGGTGCCGCCGGTCACCGTGAAGACGTCGGCGTTGCCGAGGCCGGGCCGGCACAGCTCGGCGATCCGCTCGCCCTGCCCGGGGCCGACCACCACCGCCACCTCGCCACCGGCCGAAATCCGCCGGTCGGCCAGCAGCGTGCCGAGGTCCGCGATGGCGCCGCGACGCACGTCGATCACGAGCGGAGTGTTGACGGTACGGGCTAGTAGTGGCATGCGATCTCCTGGGCTCGGGTCAGGTCCTCGTGGTTGTCGACCTCGACCCAGGGCAGGTCGCCGATGGGTGCCGCCCGCACCTCGCCGCCGCGCTGCGCGAACTCCTGGTAGCCGTCCTCGTAGTAGAGGTTCGGATCGCGCCGCCAGGTCGCTTCCAGCGCGTCCGCCAGCTCACCGGCGACCCGGGATTCGATCAGGGTCGCCCCGATGTACTCCCCGTACGCCTGCGCCGGGTCGATCAGCTTGCTGATCCGGACGAGTTGGCCGGAGTCGTCGAGGACGGTCTTCATCTCCTCGTCGGCGAGCTTCTTGACGGTGTCGACCGCGAGCAGGATGCCGGGGCCGCGCTGGGCGAGCAGGGTCCGCTCCACGTCGACCGGGTGCACGGTGTCGCCGTTGACGAGCAGTGCGCCCTGGGCGAAGTGTTCCCGGGCCAGCCAGAGCGAGTACGCGTTGTTCCACTCCTCGGCCCGGTCGTTGTGCACCAGGGTGAGCTTGACCCCGTACCGGTCGGCCAGGGCGGCCTGCCGGGCCCGTACCGCCTCGGCCGCGTACCCGACCACCACGGTCACGTCGGTCAGCCCGACCTCGGCCAGGTTGCGCAGCGCGATGTCGAGGATCGTGGTGTCGCCGTCGACCGGAATGAGTGCCTTGGGCAGGGTGTCGGTGTACGGCCGCAGCCGGCGACCCGCTCCAGCGGCCAGTACCACACCGATCATTCCGGGTCCTCTCTCGCGACACGTCCGACGCACGGAGGATAGCGCCGCGGGCCAGCGGTACGAATTCCCGGCGAACGGCCCGGCAATCCAGGTCCGGGTGTTCAGCCGGGCAGCGCGGCCAGGTCTGCGAGGAGGCGCAGCCGTTCGGCCGGGGTCAGCGCGGCGTACGGGCCGGCCGCCCGGCGGTCCGTCTCCAGCTCGATGGCGAGCCGTTCCGGTCCCGCCGCGAGTTCAACGATGCTCCGGGCGGTGTGCCCGGCGGCCTGCCACGCGGCGGCGTGCGCGTCGGCGCGGTGGTACCGCAGCGTGCCGAGCCGATTGAGCAGCAGTACGCCCGGCGGGGTGCCGTCCGGCTCGTACGGCGGTGCCATCGCCGCGAACGCCCGCCCGTCGGTCGGCCCCTCGACCGGGACGGTCTCGACGGGCGCGGGAGGCAGGTGCCCGTGCCCGGGGCCCGGGGTGCCGACCTCGGCGGGCCACAGTTCGTCGAGCGCGGCCGAGAGCAGCCGGCCGAGGGCGCCGACGAGCCCGCGTATCCGTTCGGGGTGCGCCGCCCAGAGCTCCCCGGTCACCTCGGCGTGCAGCGCGGCGAGTTCGGCCAGAAAGGCCCGGCCGCGCTCGGTGGCCAGGACGCCGCCGTCCGGCCGCCGGTACAGCATCCCATGCGCGACCTGCTTGTCCAGCGCGCGTTGGCACTCGGCCGGGTCGCCGTAGCGGAGCAGGGCGGCCAGCCCGGTGTCGTCGACGATGCCGCCGGGTGCGGCGAGCCTGGTCCGGAAGTCGATCAGGAAGCCGGTCGCGGCCGGACCGCCGTAGCTCTGGACCAGCTCGGCTCCACCCCGGATCCGGGTGGTGGCCATGACGGACCGGAAGACGCGGTCGACGGCCGGCCCGACCAGCGCGGCGGCCTGGTGCGGGGCGAGCGGGACGAGGTCGTTCACAGGCCGATCAGGTGCAGGGCGCGGAAGCCGTCCTCCGCGATCCGCCGGATCAGTCCGTCGTTGACGTCGCGGTGCTCGTCGAGCAGCCCGATCTCGTCCTCGGCGAGCCACCGGAACTCGGTGTGCTTGCCCACCTCCAGCCGGGGGCGGCCGAGGTCGCCGTCGACCCGGACGAGGAACTCGGTCTCGATCCGCTCGATGCCGTCGTCGGGGATGTACCGGTACTCGCCGACGGTGCCCAGCACCAGCGAGACGGTCCAGCCGGTCTCCTCGGTGACCTCGCGGAACAGTGCCTCCTCGACCGTCTCGCCCGGTTCGAGGTGACCACCGACGATGTCCCAGGTGTTGGGAAAGAGCTTCCGATGGGGGGACCGTCGCTGGAAGAAGATCCGGCCCTCGTCGTCGACGATCAGGGCTCCGGCGCAGCGTAGGGGCTCCGTGGACACGGGTCGAGACTAGCCACCCCGGTCCCGCCGGCCACACCGCCGCTTGTGGTTGTCCGGGTGAGCGTCCAGTCTGTCCCTGACCGGTGTCCCCGTCCGCGAGGTTGTGATGAGTGATGCGGGTACGTGAAGCGATGTCCGGAAATGTTCTGATGGTCGGTCCGGAGCACACCCTCCGGCAGGCCGCCGAGATGATGGCCGCCCGGGGCGTCGGCTCGGCGGTCGTCGTCGACCCCGACTCCGAGGGCGTCGGCATCATGACCGAACGCGACGTGCTCAAGGCCGTCGGGGCCGGCCTCGACGTCGACGTCGAACGGACCGGCGCGCACCTGACCTGGGACGTGGTCTACGCCGGGCCGGACTGGACCGTGCACGAGGCGGCCGAGGCGATGTCCCGGGGCGGCTTCCGGCACCTGGTGGTGTTGGACGGCGACGAGGTGGTCGGGATGATCTCGGTCCGGGACATCGTCCGGGTCTGGGTCGGCGCCCCGGCGGTCGCCTCGATCTGACCGTCTTCGCCGCTCGTCGACGGGGACGATCGGCACCAGCCGGGGCGAATCGCCCGCCGGCAGGGTTCCGGTCGCCCAAGATACGGACATTGTCGTGCCTCTGCCCGGGACGCTGGCGGCGCCCGTACGCTGGGTAGTCATGACTGTCGAGCAGCTGATCTCCTTCGCCCGTGGGGCGCCGTCGCTGGACATCGTCGACATCGCGGGGTTGAAGGCCGCGGCGGGCCGCGCCTTCGACGCCGATCCGGCCGGCATCACCGGGTACGGGACATCCGTCGGATACCCACCCCTGCGGAAGTGGATCGCCGACAAGCACGGCGTCGAGGTCGACCAGGTTCTCGTCACCAACGGGTCGCTCCAGGCCGACGCGTTCCTCTTCCAACACCTGGTACGCCCCGGTGACGCCGTGGTGGTGGAGCGGCCGACCTACGACCGGACCCTGCTCAACCTGCAACGCCAGGGCGGCGAACTGCACCCGGTCACCATCCAGCCGGACGGGATCGACACCGACGAGCTGGGCAAACTGCTCGAATCCGGGGTGCGCCCGAAGCTGGCGCACATCATCCCCAACTTCCAGAACCCGGCCGGGGTGACCCTGTCGGAGGAGAAGCGGCAGACCCTGCTCGACCTGGCCGTCGAGTACGACTTCACGATCTTCGAGGACGACCCGTACGCGGATGTCCGGTTCCGGGGTGAGCCGCTGCCCTCGATGCTCTCGCTCGACCGGCAGGGCCGGGTGGTGCACGCGTCCAGCTTCACCAAGACGGTCTGCCCGGGGGTCCGGGTCGGCTACCTGGTCGGTCCGGCCCCGCTGATCGCGGAGATCGCCAAGGAGGCGACGAACCTCTACATCTCGCCCGGGATGGTGGCCCAGGCGATCGTGCACCAGTTCTGTGTCAACGGTGACCTGGAGCGGTCGATCCGCACCGTCAGCACCGCTCTCGGCGAGCGGGCCGCAGCCCTGGCCGCCGCGCTGCGCGAGCACATTCCGGACGCGCGGTTCACCGAGCCGAACGGCGGCTACTTCCTCTGGGTGGAGCTGCCGCAGAACGTGCGGGCGGACCGGCTCGCGCCGGCCGCGGCCGAGCGCGGCGTCACGGTGGTCAAGGGCAGCGACTTCCTGGTGGAGGGCGGCCAGCACGCGCTGCGGCTGGCGTACTCCGGGGTGACCGTGGACCAGATCGACGAGGGGGTCCGCCGGCTCGCCGACGCGGTAGGGGCGGTACGCGAGTAGCGGCGTCCCCGGCCGACCGGTTGTGCCGGATGCCGGGGTGCGAACATCGGGCGGACGCCGCCGGTGGTTCGTGCCCCGGGGACCGCTCGCATCGATGGGCGGCTTTCTGGCCATTCGGTCGGTTCTGGGGAGTGTCCTGTCAGATATCTGACAATAGTGGCCGCCGGCGAATTCAGGTCTTCCTACGCGCCGGTAGCAGGCTCACAATGCTGCGAGCGCCACTCGTGTGGAGGCCGTCGTTCCGCCCCCCGGAACGACGGCGGGTCTCCGGCTGCGGCTGGCGCGCCCGGAGCAGAACCCCCGCCCCCCAGGTGCCGGGTGGGCCGTCCGCACCTTTACCCCCCGACGTGGACGGTCCACCCGGCGCCACTTTTCGGCAGCCACCCCGGAGCCGGGCCCGCCATCGTCAGCCATCGACAGCCCTTGACCGGGCGAAGCCGTCCGGACGAAGGCATCCGGCGGTGCGGCCGTCGAGGGGTGGGCTGGGGTGATCCGCGACATGTCCGCCGTCGAGCGGCGACGGCGTACGCTGCAACCCGCACCCGAACAGGCCGAAAGGGGGCGGTGACGATGCCGGATCAGACCGATTCCGATCGAGTGGCGGTCAGTGGGAACAGTCGGCAGAGACCCCGGGCCTGGACGGCGCCGGTACGCGCGGCGATGACCCGGATGCTGAGCACCGAGGCCGGCCAGCAACGAAACCCGGCGAGCCGCCGGCCGGACGGGCTCGGTGTGGTCGACTGCGGACTCTACGTCGACGGCGTACGCCAGCCGGGGCAGATCGGTTACGCCGAGGCGCTGGACGCCGCGCGGAAGCGGCCCGGCGCCTTCGTGTGGCTCGGCCTGCACGAGCCGAGCCAGGCAGAGATGGCCGGCATCGCGGCGGCGTACGGGCTGCACGAACTTGCCGTCGAGGATGCCGTCAAGGCGGAGCAGCGCCCCAAGCTGGAACACTTCGGCGACGTCCACTTCCTGGTGCTGCGTACCGTTCGGTATGTCCGGAAAGGCGAACTGACCGAGAACTCCGACGTGATCGAGACCGGCCAGGTGATGCTCTTCATCGGGCCGAACTTCGTGCTCACCGTGCGGCACGGCGACGCCTGCCGGCTGGCGCCGGTCCGCTCCGAACTGGAGGCGCGGCAGGAGATCCTGCGCCAGGGGCCGTGGGCGGTGGCGTACGCGGTCACGGACCGGGTGGTGGACGTCTACCTGGAGGTGACCGACCGGGTCGGCGACGACCTGGACGTGCTGGAGGGCGAGGTCTTCGCCCGGCAGGCACACGGCCGGATCCAGCGCATCTACCAGATGAAACGGGAACTCGTCGAGTTCAAGCGGGCGGTCGGCCCGCTGCAACGCCCGATGATGACGCTGACCGCGCAGGTCAACCGGGACGTGCCGAAGGAGATCCGGCGGTACTTCCGGGACGTGCAGGACCACCTGACCCGCACGGTCGAGCAGGTCAACTCCTACGACGACCTGCTCAACTCGATACTCCAGGCCCGGCTGGCCCAGGTGACGGTCGACCAGAACAACGACATGCGCAAGATTGCCGCCTGGGCCGCCATCGCCGCGGTCTGGACCGCGATCGCCGGCATCTACGGGATGAACTTCGACTTCATGCCGGAGACCGGGTGGAAGTACGGCTATCCGGTGGTACTCGCGCTGATGCTGCTGATCTCGCTCGGCCTCTACCGCTGGTTCCGTCGCAACCGCTGGCTCTGATCCAGCTCCGCCGCAACCGCTGGCTCTGATCCAGCTCCGTCGACGGCCGCGGCGTGGGGCGTGATCTGCCCCACGCCGCCGTGACCGTCGTCCGGACGCCGCACCGCGGCTTCGTCCAGACGCCCCTGCGCACTTCGCCCGGACGCCGGCATCCGCCGATTCGTTCAGTTACCGCTGTTGCGCGATGCGGCCGTGCCGAGGAGTCCGTCGGACTTGTCGCCGCTCTTCGGCGCCGCCTTCTTGGCCCCGTCAGTGATCGGCCCGGTCGAGATCTTCTCGCCGGCCGTCACCGCACGGTCCTTCGCCGTCGGCACCGACTTGGGCCCGGTGGGTTCCCGGGTCATGCCGGCCGCCGAGCCGCCCATGATCGTGGCCGCGTCGTCGCGTACGGCGTCCAGCGTGGCCGCCGGGTCGTACTCGTCCCACGGGCGCTGCCCGCGCCGCCGCATCGCGACCGCGCCCATGGCACCGGCCACCGCCCCCGCGACCAACAGCCCGGTCAGGACCGGCCAGCGTCGACGCATCATCGAGTTCTTCTTCCGCATCGCTCTCATCTTCTTCGACCTCGCCTTGCGGGCGACCGAGCCGGCCTGGCGGGCGCCGTCCGTGGCGGCCGTGGCCAACGGCGCGAACCTGGTCATCGCCGATTCCCAACCGTCCGAAGCCGTCGCCCGCACCCTGGTCGCCGTCGGTGCGAGATAGGCCCGGGCGGCGTACGCCTGTGGCCCCACCGTTGCCCCGACCCCGGACGCCGCGTGGGTGGCCGCGCGCATCAGGTGATCGAAACTCTCGCCCAGTTCGGCCTTGACGAGCTGCCTGCGGGATCTGCGCCCCCCGAATCCAAACACCGGTCCCCACCTCCTTGGGTGTTGTTCCTCCGTCATCCTGCACCCTCGGATGCGCTCGCACTGCCAGAACGGGCACATGGGAGGATCCGCATAGAAACACCTACCAGCGCCGGCCCGTGCCTCCTGGCCGGCGGACCGTCCCGTCGGTCGGCACCACGCGGCCGGCGGCAACTCGATCGAGGAGTACTCGTGGCCGAGGCCGCCTACGCAACCCTGCACACCAACGCCGGCCCGATCCGGCTGGAACTGTTTCCGAACCACGCCCCGAAGACCGTGCGGAACTTCGTGGAACTGGCCGAGGGGACCCGGCAGTACACCGACCCGCGTACCGGCCAGCCGGGCAGCGGACCGTACTACGACGGCACCGTCTCGCACCGGGTGATCAGCGGATTCATGATCCAGATGGGTGACCCGACCGGCACCGGCCGGGGTGGCCCGGGCTACAACTTCGCCGACGAGTTCCACCCGGACCTGCGGTTCGACCGGCCGTACCTGCTCGCCATGGCGAACGCCGGCCCGGGCACCAACGGCTCGCAGTTCTTCATCACCGTCGCGCCGACCCCGCACCTGAACAACCGGCACACCATCTTCGGTCAGGTCGCCGACGAGGCGTCGGCAAAGGTCGTCGACTCGATCGCCAACACCCCGACAGGTGCCCAGGACCGGCCGATCCAGGACGTGGTCATCGAGCGCGTCGAGATCGAGCGTAAAGACGGCTGACGTCGATCCCGGGTACCTTTGCCGGCATGAGTCGTAGCGGGCGGAGGTCGGGCATGAGCGGAGGAGCGGCATGAGCGAGTCGCCGCCGACCACACCGGTCTGTTACCGCCATCCCTCCCGGGAGACCTACGTCCGGTGCACCCGGTGTAACCGCCCGATCTGCCCCGACTGCATGCGGGAGGCCTCGGTCGGACACCAGTGCCCGGAGTGCGTGGCGGAGGGCCGCCGCGGGCAACGGCCGGCGCGCACCGCCTTCGGCGGCGGTGCCGCCGGCCGCCAGGGCTACGTCACCAAGACGCTGATCGCGATCAACGTCGCGCTGATCCTGATCTCCATCTACAGCGCCCGGGGCGGCGACGCGGTGGCCGGGGCCGGCTTCGGCGGCCTGCTCGGCGGGCCGACCCCGCTGACCTCCTGGGGAGCCGTGCTCGGCCTGGACCGGTTCGGCCCGTTCGGCGCCGAGGAGGGCATCGCCGCCGGTGAGTACTACCGGCTCTTCACCGCGATGTTCCTGCACTACGGGCTGCTGCACCTGTTGATGAACATGTGGGCGCTCTGGGTGCTCGGCCGGTCCCTGGAGGCCGTCCTCGGTCCGCTGCGGTTCCTGGCGCTCTATCTGGTCGCCGGGGTGGGTGGAAACGTCGCGGCGTACCTGTTCAGCCCGGTGAACGCCCGCACGGTCGGCGCGTCGACGGCGATCTTCGGGCTCTTCGCCGCGCTCTTCGTGATCATGCGTCGACTGGGTCGGGACACCTCGTCGGTGATCCCGATTCTCGTGATCAACCTGGTCTTCACCTTCGCCGTACCCGGGATCTCCATCGCCGGTCACCTGGGCGGGCTGACCGCGGGGGCGGCGATGGCCCTGGTGCTGGCCTACGCGCCCCGGTCCCGCCGCACACTCTTCCAGGTCGGTGGCGGTGCGGTCATCGGCCTGGTACTGGCCGGGCTGACCCTGATGCAGTCCGCCACCCTGCTCGCCTGAGCCAGCCCGCATCCTCGCCCGGACTCGCATCATTGCCCCGGCCCGCATCCACCGGCAGCCGGGCTCGCACCGTGGTCGCCGCGCCGGGGTGGCGTCGGTGTCCGCCGACCCGGAGGCCGGCTCCGGCGGTGCGACGACTCAGTACGCCGGGCCGCCCTCGCGTACCGCGTGCAGCACCTCGGCGACCTCGCGCGGTGCGACCCCGAGGTCGTACCGGCTGAACAGGTGCAGCGAGGCGCCTCGGTCGATCTCCAGCATCTCGGTCGCCAGCCCGAGGCGGGGCCGGGTGTCGACGGTGATCCGTTCGATCTCCGCCCACGGGATGCGCCGCCGCCCGGCGAAGCCCTGGATCACGGTGACCCCGCCGGGGTCGACCGCGAGCCGGACCGGCGCCACCAGGTCCCGTACGCCCCAGCCGAGCAGGACGGCTCCGACCAGCAGACCGGCGCCGAGGCGTACCGGGTCGCCGTCGGAGAAGAGGGCGCCGAGCGCGACGAAGAGGGCCGCGCCACCCAGCTTGCACACCGGCAGCGCGATCTCGACGCGCCAGCGCCGTGCGGGAGTGTCCGGTTCGGAGTGCACGGATCCAGGATGCCATCGCCATCCGCGGCGGTCCGGGCCGCCTGTCTCCGGTCCGGGCCGCCTGTCTCCGGTCCGGGTTCGATCGCCACCCGGCGACGACGTAGTATCGGGGTTAGCCAAGTTACTGGGGAGTAGACATGGCGGACGCGGTCATCGTCGGTGCGGTACGGACCCCGGTCGGACGGCGCGGCGGAGCACTCGCCACCGTGCATCCGGTCGACCTCTCGGCGCGGGTGCTCACGGCGCTCGCCGAACGTACCGGGCTGGACCCGGCCGAGGTGGACGACGTGATCTGGGGCTGTGTCTCCCAGGTCGGTGAGCAGGCCTGGAACGTCGGCCGGAACGCCGTACTCGCCGCCGGCTGGCCGGAGTCGGTGCCCGGCACCACCCTCGACCGGCAGTGCGGGTCGAGCCAGCAGGCGCTGCACTTCGCGGCGGCGGCGGTCGCCTCCGGCCAGGCCGACCTGGTGGTCGCCGGTGGCGTGGAGTCGATGACCCGGGTGCCGATGGGCAGCAGCATCGCGCCGGGCGGCGGCTCGACCGGCACCGGTCTGCCCTACGGCGACCGGGTCCGCGACCGCTACCGGGGTACGCCCGGCTTCGCCGCCGACGATCCGGTGCCGTTCAACCAGGGCGTCGGCGCGGAGTTGATCGCCGCCCGGTGGGAACTGACCCGGCGGCAACTCGACGAGTACGCGCTGGCCAGTCACGAGAAGGCGGCCGCCGCGCAGGACGCCGGTGCCTTCACCTCGGAGATCGTCCCGGTGGTCGTACCGGACGGAACCAAGGTCGTCGCCGACGAGGGGATCCGCCGGGACACCAGCCTGGAGCGGCTGGGTGGGCTGAAGACGCCGTTCCGGGCCGACGGGGTGGTCACCGCCGGCTCCGCCTCGCAGATCTCCGACGGTGCGGCCGCGCTCGCGGTGACCACTTCCGACTGGGCCCGCCGGCACGGACTGCGCCCGCTGGCCCGGATCCACACCGCCGTGGTCACCGCCGACGATCCGGTACTGATGCTCACCGCGCCCATCCCGGCCACCGCCAGGGCGCTGCGTCGGGCCGGGCTCGCCATCGAGGAGATCGGGGTGTACGAGGTCAACGAGGCCTTCGCCCCGGTGCCGCTCGCCTGGCTGGCCGAGACCGGGGCGGACCCGGCCCGGCTCAACCCCCGGGGTGGCGCGATCGCCCTCGGCCATCCGCTCGGCGGCTCCGGCGCCCGGATCATGACCACGATGCTCCAGTACATGCGCGACCACGACGTCCGGTACGGCCTCCAGACCATGTGCGAGGGCGGCGGGATGGCCAACGCAACCATCGTGGAACTTCTATAAGTTCATTCTCATCCATGCCTTGACCGCGTCATCCCCGGCCGGTTCTCGTTGGAGGAGGTGTGGATGTGTTCTGTCGAACGTTCCTACCGGCCGCCGCCGAGACCGGGGTGGCCAGCCCGACCGTGAGCCGGCACCTGTCGTTGCTGCGCAACTGCGTACCGGCCGGCGAGATCACGGTACTGGTGACCCGGTGCACCCGCCCGGAACAGCCCGCGCACGGCTGCCTGCTGCTGCTCACCAGCCGCCGGCTGGTGGTCACCGAGCAGACCCGCCTGCTGCACCGGATGCGCCTGCACCTCAATACCGAGCTGCGGCACCTCAACAACGTCGCGTGGAACCCCGACTCGCGGGCTTCGATGGTCGAGCTGGCCGCGACCGCCGTCGACGGCGTACGCGAGCGCTTTCTGATCCGGGCCGACCGGCCCAGCCAGATGTGGCAGCTCGACGCCCTGTTCAGCCAGGTGTTCCGGCCGAAGATGGCGGCCCGGTCCGGGGTGGCGAACTCCGCCGCGCCGATGGACCGGCCAGCCGTCCGTGCCCAGCACCGACCGGTCCCGACCGTGGCGGTGACCCCGCCGGCCCGACTGGCCACCCCGGCCCGCGCGCCGCGGCTGAGCCCCGTCGTGGCGATCTGAGACACCGACCGGATCGCCCGGACCGGATTGGTACCCGATTCCGCACCGATTCCGGCCGGCATGGTCCGCCGGGCGCAGGGGAGAGTCCTCGTCGATCCTCGCCGGTCGGGGGAGGTCCAGGAAATGGGGACGGACGCCGGGCATGGCGCAGGGCCGTGTTCGAGCTAGGCTAGGCCCGTTTCGTCGTCGGCGCCGTGGAGATCCCCGTGAAGCTCTCGATCCTAATGCCGGTCTACAACGAGGAAGAACGCATCGCGGACGCCCTCAAGCAGGCCCTTGCGGTCGATTATCCATGCGAGATCGAGCTTGTCGTGGTCAACGACGGCAGCCGTGATGCTACTGCGGAGATCCTCGAACGGGCCGACGACACCCGGCTACGGGTGATCACCCATCCGCGTAACGCCGGCAAGGGCGCGGCGATCAAGACCGCCGTCGACAGCGCCGAGGGCGAGTACATGGTGATCCTCGACGCCGACCTCGAGTACGACCCGCAGGACATTCCCAAGCTGCTGGCGCCGGTGCTGGACGGCCGGGCGACGGTGGTTTACGGAAACAGGACGTTCGGTAGTCACAGCGCATACAGCTTCTGGTACGTGATGGGCAACAAGGCCGTCACCACCGCCGCGAACGTGCTGTTCAACTCCTACATCGGCGACCTGGAGACCTGCTTCAAACTGATGCCGGTCGCGCTGTACCGCTCGCTCGACGTCCGTTCCCGGGGCTTCGGGATGGAGGCGGAGGTGACTGGCAAGCTGCTGCGTCGGCGCATCCGCCCGTACGAGGTGCCGATCAGTTACCGGGCACGGGGTCGGGACGAGGGCAAGAAGATCACCTGGAAGGACGGCGTCGAGGCGCTGCTCATCCTCGGTCGCGAACGTACCCGGCGCCGGATCCCGTCGGACGGGCGCTGACCGAACCGTTCGTGCCTCCGGTACCCTTCGCAACGCTAGACCGGCGGCAGGTAGACGAACCAGGGTGCCCGCTGGCCGGGAACGTCGCCGGTCACCAGTCGCCACCCGTCCATGAAGGTGCCGGCGGGCGGGGCTTCCCGCAGCGCGATCACGACCGTCTCCCCGCGGCCCCGCGCCGAGGCGACACGCGCCGGTTCCTCGGCACCGGGACGGTTGAGCCTGCCGATGTGGTCGCACCCGACCTGGTACGCCACGTTGAACGAGCCGTCCCCGGCCATCGCGCACGGCTGCGACACCTCGGCCTGCCGGATCAGCCGGATGAGTGCCGAGAAGGCGGCGTCCGCGTTCGCCACCGAGGCGCGGTACGGCCGGGTCGCGACCGCCTGGACGCCGACGAGCGCGAGCGCGAGTACCACGGCCAGGCCGGGGGCGAACACCCGCCGCGAGGGGCCGGGTAACCTGCCGAGCTGGATCAGGCCCGCCGCGACGGGCAGCGCGAGCAGCCCGATCGCCGGCAACAGGAACCGGAGTTGGCCGTACCTCATCATGAAGAGGTAGGGAAAGACGACGCTCAAGCCGACGAGCAGGGGCATCAGCACGACCGGAAGCCCGCCCTGATGGCGACGGCGAGTGAGAATCGCGCCGAGGACGCCCGCGAGGATCGCGCAGACCACGGCGATCCACCAGATCATCGCGAGGGTACCGGCCGGCGCCAGGTGCACGGTCGCGAGCGTGGGCGAGCCGCCACGGAACTCCACCGGCACGTTCAGGCTGACGGGTCGGGGGTCACCGGTGTTCCACAGCCGTACGTACAGCCGGACCATGCCGAGATTGGGATAGAGGTGGGTGCCGCCGAGCGAGGCGGACGAGAGGTTCAACCGGTTGAGCGGCCCCTCGAACCGGAAGATCGACTCGATGATCCACGGTGCCCAGCCCACCACCTGGCCCAGCACGAGTGCCCCGAAGACCGCCCGTCGCCGCCAGGCGGCCAGCCCGAGCCAGGCCAGGAAGAGCGGCATCACGAGCCACACGCTGTCGCTCGGCCGTACCAGGGCCGCGATGGCGATCGCCGCGACCAGTCCCACCAGCGAGCGTCGGTAGTTGTCGGCACCGCGCCGGCAGGTCATGAAGTACCCCGTCGCGGCGATCGCCGCGAGCGCGGAGTAGAGGTTCGGCAGGGCCAACGGGCCGTTGTAGGCGGCCGCAGAGGTGGCGCCGAAGAGCGCGGCGGCGATCGGCGCCAGTGGTTGGCGGGAAACTGCCAACCACGGCCGGAAGGCCAGGAAGAGCCCGACGCTCGACAGGGCCACGAGGTAGACCCGCACGCCGGTCAACGGGGCATCGATCAGCGCGACCGGACCGGCGAGGATGGGCATCCCCCACGCCCGCCAGGCGACCCACCCGTAGTCCGGTACCCGCGGGTTCAGTTGGCTGAGATAGATCGCCTCGTCCGTCGTGAGCGGGTAGCGCAGACCCACGACCACCAGTACGTAGACGGCGAAGCACATCGCGACGCCGACGAGCAGCCAGTGGTTACGCCGCTCGGGTGTCCACGAGGCGCCCCGGGTGACCCGGTCGACGCGGCCCCGTACCTCCGGCAACCACCGGGACCGTGCCCGCGGCTGCTGCTCGACCGCCGGCGGGGTGCTCATCAGCGGGGGAGGGTGGAGCGGGGTCCGCGGGGCCGGACTGCCCGGCGATACCGGTCACCACCGCTGAGGGTGCCGTCGACCACAGTGCTCGGCCCCCGTCGCCCGTGCCGGTCGCCCCCGTACATCCTCGGCTCAGCAACGGATCCGTTCACGTCAGCCTCGTTCCCCTCGGCTCCGACTCGGCGAGCGACGACCCCTTGCTCCGGCGCAGAGACGCCTTGCTCCGGGCGCAGAGTAGAGCAGGGCGTCGCCCCGTCGCAAAGGCACCCCCGCCGCTGTCCACCCGCCGGTGCCGGTGCCGGAGCCGACGGCGGTGGCCTGGCGGTCCCGGCACCGGGTCGGGTTCACCCGAGGAAAGCGCTGATCGAGCGGCGCAGGCCGGCCGGGTCGAGGCCGTGCCATCGGGCGTGGTCGGCCGGCTCACCGTAGCGCCGCAGATCGGTGCGACCCACCCCCAGCGACAGCGACCGGTGCGGTACCCCGCCCAGCGCGGTGCCGAGCAGTGCACTGGAGGTACCGGCCAGGTACGGCTCGACCAGTACCACCGCCGCGGGGGTGCCGGCCGAGCTGGCCGCCCCGACCAGTTCCCGGAGTCCGACGACGTCGAACGGGCGCGGCGTGTGGGTGTATCCGACCGTCACGTCCAGCCCGGCGACCGCCGCCAGTACCGGGCGGAGCATCGGGCCGACCGCCACCACCACGGCGGCGCCGGCCGAGCCTCGCCGGACCACCGCCAGCCGTCCGGCCCCGGGCAGCGGTCCCTCGTTGACCTGAGTGGAGAGCCGTACGTAGACCCGGTCGTCGTGCCGGGCGGCGGCCCGGAGCAGCTCGGGTACCTCGGCCGGATGCCCGGGCACGTGCACCGTCCAGTCGGTGAGGGTGTCGAGCAGGGCCACGTCGCCCGGGGACATGTGGGTGCGGCCCATGCTCGCCCCGTCGTACGACGCGCCGACGGTGACCACGACGGCCCCGACCCCCTGATGGTCGAGATCGAGCTTGAGCTGCTCGTACGCCCGGTCGACGGCGAACGTGGCGTACGAGTGCACGATCGGGCGCAGCCCGGTCAGGGCGAGCCCGCCGGCCACCCCGACCATCAACTGCTCCCGGATGCCGACGTTGAGCACCCGGTCCGGGTGTCGCCGGGCGGTGGGCGCGAAGGCCGAGGCCGAGATGTCGGCGAGCACGACCGCAGTACGCGGGTCGTCGTCCAGCAGCGCGCTGGCGGTGTTGACGAAGGTGTCGCGCATCGTCGGTCACTCCTTGGGGTCGACGACCGCGACGACCACGTGTGGCCGGTCCGGTCGGGTGGCGGTGAGGGCGTTCTCGATCGCGGTGTGGTCCCTGCCGTCGACCGTGGCGGCGGACCAGCCGTGCACGGTGAACCGGCTGGCGATCCCGCCCGGCCAGCCGTGAGTGGCGGACCGGTTGTCGATCACGATCGCGGTGAGCCTGTCGAGCCCGGTCGCGCCGGCGTACGCCATCGCCTCGTGGTTCGATCCTTCGTCGAGTTCGGCGTCGCCGAGCAGTACGTACACCCGGGGTTGGGTCAGGCCCTGGGCGCGGAGCCCGAGCGCGGTGCCGATGCCCAGCCCGAGGCCGTGGCCGAGCGAGCCGGTGCCGATCTCGACCCCCGGGACCAGCATCCGGTCCGGGTGGTGGCCGAGCCGGCTCTCCGGACCGGCAAGGTCGTCGAGCCAGTGTTCCGGGATGAACTCCTTGGCGGCGAGCACCGCGTAGTACGCGGCCGGTCCGTGCCCCTTGGAGAGCAGGAATCGGTCCCGGTCCGGGTCGTCGACGGTCGCCGGGGAGACCCGGAGCAGCCGGTCGTAGAGCACCCAGAGCACGTCGAGGGTCGAGTGTGCGCTGGCGGCGTGTTTCTCGTCACCGGTGAGCCGGCGTAGCAGCGGCCCGAGTTCGACCGGCGGGCCGGTGCGCCGGACCTGCGGTGCGGATCGCCGGGTGGGGCTACGCCCCGGTGCGGTTGTCGTCGTCATTCCCCTACCCTGCAAGTTGAAGTGCGCTTCAACTCAAGAGCAGAGGATCGCGAAGGCATGACGAGGGGGATGACGTGCGGCAGGAGGCCCTGACCATCGGAGAGCTGGCCGCCCGTTCCGGCGTGGCGACCTCGGCGCTGCGCTACTACGAGCGGCTCGGGCTGATCCAGGCCGGGCGTACCGGGGGCAACCAGCGGCGCTTCGAGCGGGCCGCGCTGCGCCGGGTGTCGTTCATCCGGATCTCCCAGCAGCTCGGGGTGTCACTGGAGGACATCCGGGCGGCGCTCGCCGAGCTGCCGGACGGGCGTACCCCGACCAAGGCCGACTGGGCGCGGCTCTCGGCGAAATGGCGCCATCGGCTGGACGAGAAGATCGACCTGATGGTCCGGCTCCGCGACAACCTGAGCAACTGCATCGGCTGTGGCTGCCTGTCGCTGCGCAGCTGCAACCTCTACAACCCGGGCGACGAACTGGCCGCCCAGGGCGCCGGCCCGCGCCGGATGCTGCCCGCCCCGGTCTCTGAGCGAGGTGACTCAGTCGACGGTGAGTAGCACCTTGCCGACATGGTCGCTGGAATCGACGATCCGGTGCGCCTCGGCCGCCTCCGACATCGGCAACCGCCGGTAGATAACCGGGCGGACCATGCCCGCCTCGACCAGCGGCCAGACCTCCTCGCGTACGCCCCGGACGATCGCGGCCTTCTCCACGGCGGGTCGGGAGCGCAGCGCGGTGGCGGCCACCGACCCCCGCTTGGCCAACAGCGCGGCCAGGTCCAGCTCGCCCCGGCGGCCGCCCTGAAGGCCGATCACCACGAGCCGGCCGCCGGTGGCCAGTGCCCGGACGTTACGTCCCAGATAGGACGCACCCATGATGTCCAGGATCACGTCGGCGCCCCGGCCGTCGGTGAGCCGTTCCGTCGCCTCGACGAAGTCCTCCTCGGCATAGTCGATGACGCCGCTGGCGCCCAGCTCACGGAGTCGGTCGTGCTTGCTGCCCCGTGCGGTGGCCAGCACGGTGGCGCCGAGGGCCGCGCCGAGTTGGACCGCGAAGGTGCCGATGCCGCTGCCGCCGCCGTGCACCAGCAGCGTCTCCCCGCTGCCGAGCCGGGCCAGCTGGACCACGTTGGACCAGACCGTGCAGGCGACCTCGGGCAGCGCCGCCGCGTCGGCCAGGTCGACCCCCGCCGGTACCGGCAGGAGCTGCCCGGCCGGCACCGCCACCCGTTCGGCGTAGCCGCCGCCGCTGAGCAGCGCACAGGCCGGATCGCCGACGCTCCAGCCGGTCACCTCGGCGCCGACCGCGCTGACCACCCCCGCGCACTCCAGTCCCGGGTACGGCGGGGCACCCGGCGGAGGCGGATAGTGTCCCTGGCGTTGCAGCAGGTCGGCCCGGTTGACCGCGCTCGCCCGGATCTCGAGCATCACCTCGTCCGGCGCCGGAGTCGGGTCTGGCACGTCGGCCCAGACCAACGCGTCGGGCCCACCCGGCTGCGGGATCGTGATCGCCTTCATCGCTCCAGTCTTACCCGATCCGGCATGCGTTCGAAGCCTCGGCCCGGAATCGGTGGTCCCGTGCCGGGTACGCCGGTCGATCCGGCCGGGACCCGTCGAGGGCCGCCGGGGTCGGTCGGCGGCTCCCCGGCCGGGTACGCCCGGTCGGCGACCGGCCATGGCACACTAGGCACGGCCGTGGACCGTCGGATCGACCACCGCGGCACCGGGAGGGCTCGCCTAGTGGCCGATGGCGCTGGTCTTGAAAACCGGTAGGGCGGCAACGTCCTCGTGGGTTCGAATCCCACGCCCTCCGCGCTTTGTTGGTTTCCCTCCTCTGCGGGTCAGGCTCCCTGCTCACTGCTCCCGCCTCCCCGCTTGCGGTCGTTTCGGCTGTCCGGGGGCTGTTCCGGTACCTGGGAGATGTTCCACACTCGGTTGACTGCCACGCGGTAGGTACCCCTACGCTCTACGCGTAGTAATCGCACAGTGATTCTGTGTGCACAACTTCTGTGGAAATCGGCGGTACGGGGCCGCTGGCGACGGTCACGCCCGGGTGGGCGTACGGAGTGAAGCGAGGGCGCCATGGAGCTGCGGCTCACCCCGGTGCAGGTGCGGAACCGACTGATCCTGGTGGCCCGGCGGATCGTCGCCGACCACGCCCCGGACGCGGAGGGGATCTGCCGCACCTGCGGCGTACTGCACTGCGAGGCGCTGGCGGCGGCCCGCGGCTATCTGGCCCGAGTCGAGCAGCCACGCCGCCCGTTGGTGGTCGAGATCCACCGTCGCGCCGCCGTACCCCCGCCCGGCGTCACCCCCGGCCAGCTACGTACCGCCGCCCGGCTGCGTGCCGGGGCGGACGAGTCCCGACCGGACGGACGGGGTGGGCGACAGTGGGCGCAGGTGGCCGGCGGCGAGGTGCGCGCGGGTGGTTACCCGTCGAACGGGTAGAAAGGGCACGAGGCCGGTTTTCGGCCCGAGCCACCCGCCACGCGGAAAGGACTCGCGATGACTCTCGACCGACCCGTTCCACCCGACCCGTACGAGCTGCTGCCGACCGTTCCGGCGTTCACGCTGACCAGCGACGACGTGCAGAACGGCGAGCCGATGGCCGCCGAGTTCAGCCACCCGAGCGTCGGTGGCGCGAACCTGTCGCCGCAGCTTGCCTGGACCAACTTCCCGGCCGAGACCAGGAGCTTCACGGTCACCTGCTACGACCCCGACGCGCCCACCGGAAGCGGATTCTGGCACTGGGTGCTGGTCAACGTACCCGTCGAGGTGACCGAGCTGCCCAGGGGAGCCGGGCAGACGTCGTCGGCCGGTGTCCCGGGTGCGTTCAGTGTGCGCAACGACTACGGCGAGCAGACGTACGGCGGCTCAGCCCCGCCGGCCGGGGATCGCCCGCACCGGTACGTCTTCGCCGTGCATGCCCTTGATGTGGAGAAGCTCGACCTCACCCCGGAGGCGAGCCCGGCGTACGTCGGTTTCAACCTGGCCTTCCACACCCTGGCCCGGGCGGTGATCCGGCCGACGTACCAGGTCAAGGGCTGAGGCTGGCGGCGGGGCCGGCATCCGGGAGATGTGCCGATGCCGGCCCGTGGCCCGTGGTGGCTTCAGGCGGGCACTCGGGCGACCGCGAAGACGGACTGGCCGAACGGGGGGCGGACCACCCGCTCGGCGGCCTTGGTCACCGGCAGGACGAGAGTGTCGTACACCTTGACCATCGGCCCTTCCTTGGGCATCAGCCGGAAGACACTGGTCGCCATGTAGTAGCCGAGCAGACCCAGCGCGTTGGCGTAGTGCAGCGTCTCGACCTCCAGGCCCGCCTCTTCGAGGGCGGCCCGCATGGTCCTCTTGGTGTAGCGCCGGACGTGCCCGGTGGCGATGTCGGCGGGACTCATGGCGAACTCGAAGGCCGGCACGATCAGCACGACCGCCCCGCCGGGCCGGACCAGGTTGCGCATGCTGCGCAGCGCCCCGACGTGGTCCTCGATGTGCTCCAGCACGTTGTAGGAGACGGCGGCGCTGTAGTCGCCGTCCTCGGTGGTGGGCAGCAGCATCTGACGTACCTCGATGCTCGGCTCGCCGGCGAGGCGTTCCTTCAGAGCGATCAGCCGGTCCGGGTCGGCCTCGGTCGCGGTGAACCGCTCCAGGAACGGCGCCCACTCGATGGCGTAGTCACCCAGGCCACTGCCGATCTCGATCGGGTTGTCCCCGAGGTAGGGGAGGGCCAGCTCGACGAACCAGCGTCGGTGGTTGACGGCGGTGGCCAAGCCTTCAAGCACCTCTTCCTGAATACGCTGATCTCCAGTTATTTCTGCCATGCGTAGATCCCTCACGCTCTGACTCGACCTGCACTGGACCGACAGAGTGAACCATCTACGACGACCGTAGGAAAATTGGGGCACTCGTGCGAGCCGAACTCGTGACTTCAGGCATCGGTTGTGACCAGTTGAGGGTTGTTTTGGTACAGACCATCCGAACATAACCCGAAGAGGTGTGACCGGCATGTCAGGGCGGTAACAGTCCAGCGTCGATCTCCCGCGGCGGTTCACCACGCCCGGCGACGTCCGGGAACGCGGCGCCGGTGTGGCCCGCTGCGGCCGCGGCCCGGCGGTCAGGGGGTACGGATGCAGCAGCCGGCGCAGACCTTGGGCTGCGGCAGGGTGAAGGCCAGGCAGCAGGTCTTGCGCTGGACGGTCAGCTCGCCGGTCGGGCCGGGCACCAGCTCGATCAGGTCCGCCACACCGAGGGTGTCGAGCAGCGCCCCGATCGTCTCGGCGGAGCCGCCGGGCAGCGCGTCGGCGGCCCGCAGCACGCCGTACGCCACACTCGACGCGACCGAGCCGAGCAGCGTACGGGCACCCACCCGCACCTGCTGGTGCAGTGAGTCGAGCATCGGGGTCAGGTGCGTGTCGAGCAGGGACGAGCGCAGCGCCGCGAGCAGCTCGGCCTCACCCAGCACCACCCGCACCTCGGGCAGGCCGTGCAGGGCCAGCGGGTCCGACGGAAGCACCGCGATCTCGGTGGAGCGGCGCAGGCCGAGGGTGAGCAGCGGCCGCTGGTCCTCGAACCGGATCAGTACGTCCGACGGGCGCAGCAGCGGCACCCGGCGCGCGGAGGCCCAGCCGAGCACCACGGGCAGGAGCAGCCAGTATGTGTAGGACTTCCAGGCCAGCGCGGCGGCGGCGTGCGAGCTGGCGCCCAAGCGGTGCCGGCTGACGGCCAGCAACTCGGGCAGCCGGGTGCCGTCCACCAGCTCGGTCGCCGGGGTCCAGCCGGTCTCGTCGGAGATCAGCAGGCCGGTCGCGAGGCCGGGCAGATCGTCGGTGCCGAAGGCGGCCCGCAGCGTGGCGGTCACCGGAGCCAGTGGTGTGGCGGCCCGATCGCCGATCAGGATCGTCACGCTTGGTCGCCGTTTCGCAGCGGTCCGAAGGGCGGACAGGTGCCCGGCACGACGTCCGCAAGCGGACTGGTCTGCCTCGATGCCACCTGGATCAACCCCCTACGTCTGACGACTGAACGTCACCCTAGCCTACTAAGGCAAGGCTAACCAGAGTCGGGAGGTTTCGGGTGCCCGACCGAGATGTTTTCCCGACACGTCGCGGATCCGACCGGGACGCGAGGTTGCTACGGGGCGCGGATGGTGATCTACGAGGCCCGGAATGTCAAGCCATTGTCGTTAACGCGCCAGTTCTGTCAGACTGGCCGGCTCGGCCAGCAAACTGAGATTCCCGGCCAGAGGAACCTGATGACCACGCCAATCGAGCGGGCTGCCGACTCGTTCGCGGCCGAGCTTTCCCGCCGGCGGGTCGAGCGGGGCATGACCAAGAAGCAGCTCGCGGCCCGGATGGGGTTCGACCCCTCCTACGTCAGCCATGTCGAGGGTCGGCGGCACCGGCCGACCGAGGACTTCGCCCGGCGCGCGGAGGCCGTACTCGGCGCTGCCGGAGCGATCTGGCAGCGCTTCCAGGAGTACGACGAGCTGCGGCAGGCCCGCTCCAGCGCCGTCGCGCACCGCGACCCACCCGTGCCCGAACAGTGGATGCCGCCCGGCACCGGCCTGATCGTGGAACAGGAGACCGCCACCCTCGCCTACCACGAGGGCGCGTACCGCTGCGTGATCCGGCGGGCGCTCTACAACGCCGGGACGGAGCCGGTGACCCGCTACCTGGTACGGATCGCCGTGGATCGCTACCCCAACGACCCGGCCCGGTCCAACCGGCACCACCGGCAGAATCCGCTGACCTTCGGCGAACTGGACCTCCAGGCGTTCTGCGACGACCAGGGCAGCCGCGAGCCGATGGAGTGGCGCAAGAAGCACGACCGGGACGCGTTCAAGGAGGTGTGGCTGCTCTTCGAGAACGGCGACGGCCGGTTTCCGCTCTATCCGGGCGAGCGAATCACCACCGAGTACTCGTACCGCGTCAACCAGGACAAGTGGGGGCAGTGGTTCCAGCGCGCCGTACGGCTGCCCACTCGCCGGCTCGCGCTCCGGCTCGACCTGCCGATCGACCTCGACCCGCAGGTCTGGGGCGTGGAGACGTCGCTGTCGGCCGAGGAGGGGCCGCTGCGTACGCCACTGGTCCGGCACGACGAGGACGGCCGGGCGCTGTTCGAGTGGTCGACCGACGACCCGCCGCTGAACGCCCGATACCGGCTGGAGTGGCGTTACCGGGCCCAGCCGACCGCACCCGCCAGCACGCCGGCCGAATCGGAGGGCCGGGCCAGCGACCGGATGCGGGCCGCCGGCATCGTGCAGCTCGGCGCCGACCTGCTCCGCCAGCCGGCCCGGCAGTTCGACCTGCCCCGGGACGACGCCCACGCCCGGGAGGTGGTGACCCGGCTCCGGGCCGCCCTGGAACGCCTCGACGAACTGCACCCGTTCAGCAAGGGGGTCGGGCTCGCCGCGCCGCAGATCGGGCTCCCCTGGGCAGCCACCGTGGTACGCCCACCGGAGCGGGACGCCGAGCCGGTCGTACTGCTCAACCCCCGGGTGGTCGACGCCGCGCTGGAGACCGACGAGCAGTACGAGGGCTGCCTCTCCCTCTTCGACCTCCGTGGCCTGGTCGCCCGGCCGCTCCGGCTCGACGTCGAACACGCCCGCTGGGACGGCAAGCGCATGATCACGTCGTTCGAACTCGCCATGGCCCGACTGGTCGCCCACGAGATCGACCACCTGGAGGGCCGGCTCTACGTCGACCGGATGGATCCGGAGGTCCCACTGGTACCGATCGAGGAGTACCGGGACACCGGCAACCCCTGGCGCTACTGAGCCGGCTCGGCGCGGGCCGCTCGGCGCGGGCCGCTCGGCGCGGGCCGCTCGGCGCGGGCTGCTCGGCGCGGGCTGCTCAGCGCGGGCCATTGAAACGGGAGCCGGGTCTCCGTGCCCTGCGGGTAGGGCACGGAGACCCGGCTTTGGGGGAGAGGGAGGGTGTCTAGAGGTCGCCGAAGGCGTCGTACCGGATGTTCTCCGGGGGCACGTTGTCGGCGGCGAGGGCGCGCAGTGCGGAGCGGACCAGGGTGGCCGATCCGGAGACGTAGCAGTCGTGGGTGGTCCACGGGCCGTACCGGGCGAAGACGTCGGTGATCTCGCCCCGTTCGCCGTCGAAGCCCGGATCCGCGCTGCACACGGGAATGACCGACAGCCACGGGTGTGGGGCGGCGAGATCCTGGAGCTCGGTCAGCCCGTACAGGTCGTCGCGGCCGGCCGCGCCGACGAAGACGTGCATCCACCGGCTGCGGTTGTAGGAGGCCAGTTCCTCGGCGAGCGCCTTGATCGGAGCCAGCCCGACCCCACCGGCCACGCAGAGCACGTCCCTGGTGGAGGACCGGTCCAGCGTCATCGCCCCCATCGGGGCGGCCACCCGCAACAGGTCACCGACCCTGACCCGGCGGACCAGGGCACTGGAAACCCAGCCGGCACCGACCGCCCGGACGTGGAACTCGAGCGTGTTGTCCGCGCGCGGGGCGTTGGCGATCGAGTACGTCCGCCAGAGGCGCGGCTGGTAGCGCGGCACCTCGACGCTGACGTACTGGCCGGCGCGGTAGGGCAGGTGGTGCTGGAGTGGACGGCAGGTCAGTACGGCGACGTCGCTGCCCCGGCGTTCGTGGCCGATCACCTCCGCGTGCCAGAACGGCGGGTTCGGGTCGTCGGCCGCGCCCGCCTGCATGCGCTCGGCGATCACCCGGTACGCGTCCCGCCACGCCTGGTCGTACTCCACGGTCCACTGCTCGCCCGCGGTCTCGCGCAACGCGGCCAGCAGCGCGCTGCCCATCGTGTCGTAGTGCGCCGGCCTGACGTGGTACTTGCGGTGGTCGCGGCCGAGCGAGCGGAGGTACTCGTCGAAGCTCTCAGGGTCGTCGATGGTCTGGACGGCGGTCACGATCGCCTCCAACAGGCGGTCCCGCTGGCCGTCCATCTGCACCGGAAAAAGTGTGCGCAGGGCGGGATCGGACAGGAACATCCGGGCGTAGAAGTATCCCGCGATCTTGTCCCGTCGATCTTCGACGAGGGTCCAGCTCTCCTTCAACAGCTGCGCGAGGTTGTCCATGACACCTTCTCGGTCGGGGCCACTGCGCGGATAAGAATGAATACCGTGAGTCAGGGTTGGTCGCACAGAATGTGCGATCGAAGGCCAATCGCCCGTTGTCGGAGAACCGACTCCGGGCGGGAGCCGAAATGCCTGCGGACCGGCCGGGAAGTGTGCGATGCCAAATCCGACGTACCCGGTTCGCCGTCGGTTCGGTAGCGGAGGCCGGCGCGGACACCGGCGCGGAGGCCGGCGCGGAGACCGTTGCGGACGCCCCCGGCGGACGCTCCGATCGGGCACAGTTGTCGGGTGACGGTTGATCTCGCCCGCCCGCTCTCCCGACGCGTGCTGGGCCCCGAGGTGCTCCTGGTACTCGGGCTGTCCCTGGGGCAGTCCGCCGTCTACTCGGCGGTGACGATCATCGCCCGGCTCACCGCCGACCGGCCGCTGTCCCAGCAGACCGCCACGCTGAACGCCTCCCAGTCGACGCGGCCCTGGCTCGACCTCACGTACCAGCTCCTCGGGATCTTCTTCGCCCTCGTGCCGGTGCTGCTCGCCGTACACCTGCTGAACCGGGACCGGACCGACCCGACCCTGGGCCGCGACGGGTTGCTCGCCCGGGACGCGCTGCCCGACCAGGTTCGGGGCGGTGCCCGGGAGCTGCTCGGCCTCGACGGCCGGCGACCCGGCCGCGACCTGGCCTGGGGGGCGGCGCTGGCCGCAACGATCGGCCTGCCCGGACTCGGACTCTTCTGGGTCGCCGCGCACCTCGGCATCAACGCCAGCGTCGTCCCGGCCAAGCTGCCGGACCTGTGGTGGGCGGTCCCGGTCCTCGTCCTGTCGGCCGCGCAGAACGCGATCCTCGAAGAGATCGTCGTGGTCGGCTACCTGATGACCCGGCTGCGCGAGATGGGATGGCGGATCGGCGCCGTCATCGCCGCCAGCGCACTGCTGCGCGGCTCGTACCACCTGTACCAGGGCTTCGGCGCGTTCGTCGGAAACGTGGTCATGGGAGTGGTGTTCGCGCTGTTCTTCCTGCGCGGCAGGCGGGTGCTGCCGCTGGTGGTGGCGCACACCCTGCTGGACGTGGTCGCCTTCGTCGGTTACGCGCTGCTGCCCGAGGAGTGGTTCGACTGGTTGTAGGCGGTGGGCTCGCCCCCGACCGTCACCCCGGACGCTCGGCGGGGTTCGACCAGCCCGGTCCCGAGCGGTAGTACCCGACGGCCCGGGCGGCGAGCCGTTCGGTATCGCTCGAACTCAGCATCGCGGCGGCCAGCGTCATCGCCCCGGGCAGTCGCCGTACAGCCAGCCGCAGCGCCAGCCAGTTCACGGTCCGGGCGGCCACCGGCGCGGCCAGCCGCCAGCCCGCCTCGGCCAGCCGGCTCGGTTCCGCGTCGACGCCCTCCGTCGAGTCGTCGTCGGCGGCGGCGGCCGACCCGGGACGTTCCCGCCGGCCGGCGAGCGCCTCCTCGGCGGCGTCCAGGGCCGCCCGCGCACTCGCCACATCCGGGTGGACCCGGGTCAGCACCAACAGGTCGACGGCCCGCTCCGGCCGGGTCGGATCATGGTCGTACGCGGCCGCCAGGTGCAGCACCAGACCGGCCTGAGCCCAGGTGACGGCGACCAGCTCGGCGAGCGGGGCGAGTATCCCGGTCGCCGTGGACAGGGCCCCGCCGGTCGCGGCGAGCCGCACGTACCGTCGGGTGGCCAGCCGGACCAGGCCGTCGGCGGTGGCGCCCGGGTAGGCGGCCCGGACCGCTGTCGCCCAGGCTCGGGCCTCCGGGCCCAGTCCGCGTACCGCGGCCAGGGCGAGCAGTTCGGGAGCGTACCCGGGGTGGTCGAGGATCCGCCGGGCCGTCGAGGTCCGCGCCTCCGATCCAGGCGTACGCCCCGAGGCTGCCCGACCCGCCCGATCCATCCGATCCGCCCGGACGATCACGTCGGGTGCGCCGACCGGGTACGACGTACCGACACCGGTCGGCCCGCTCGGCGTGCCGGACTTCTCGTCGGGAGGATCGGTCCGTACCGCCATGCCGGTCTGTTCCGCCATGCCGGTCTGTTCCGCCATGCCGGTCTGTTCCGCCGTGCTGGTCGGCCCGTCGGTGTCGGTCGGCCCGGCGGTGCTGGTCGGCCCGGCGGTGTCGGCATCGGCGGAGGTCGTGGTTTCGCTCACGGGGCTATCCGCGGGGTCGGTGGTCTCGGGCGCCTTCTTCGGGGCGGTCTTCTTGGCGAGGTTAGCCTTCTTGGCGGGGCCTGCCTTCTTGGCGGCGGCCTTCGTCACGGTGCCGGCCTTCTTAGGGGCTGCCTTGGTCGTGGCGGTCGCTTCCGTGGCGGCGGTCTTCCGGGCGGTGGTCTTCTTCGTGGGGGTCGCCCTCGTGGCGGCGGTCTTCTTGGCGACGGTCTTCCTGGTGGTGGTCTTCCTGGTGGTGGTCTTCTTCGCCGGACCGGCCTCGCTGGCGGTGGCTTCGGATCCGGCCGCCTTCGTGAGGGCGTTCTCTGCGGCGGTGTCGCTGGCGGTCGCTCCACCGGCCGGGCCGGCAGGCCCGACCGGCGGAGAGGGCGCTCCGCCGGCGGTCCCCTCGTCGGGCTTCGCTGCCGCTTCCCTAGCGGCTCCCCCGGCCGCCTTTCTGGCCGCTTTCTTGGCCGGAGCCGGAGCCGGAGCCGGGTCGGTTGTCGGGGCTGTGCCGGCGGTCGGCGCACCGGTCGGTGTCGCCATGGCCGGCGGAACGCGATCGGCCCGGCCTAGGGCCGACGACGGCGTGGCAGGAGTCGGCTGCGCGACTGCTTCGGGTGATTGAGTAGGTCGTGCGGGAGGCCGCTTGGGCGGCAGCGGCTCGGGCTCGGCTGGTGGCTGGAAGAGCACAGTCGGTGGCGTCTTGCGGGCGCGTGGCAGCCGGGGCGGCACCACGGACTGGTCGGGCGTCTCCGTCGAGGGTTCCGGGCCGGAGGTGAAGGCGGCCCTGGCCGGGCCGGAGCGGCGCGTCGACTTCGGCTCCGGGCGGCGGCGTGGCGGTTCGGTGGGCGGCTGCTCCTCCATATCATGTGAGCCTAGTCTCGGTGGCGGATCGGCACCGAACAGGAATCGGTGGAGGTCTCGGCGGTGACCGCCGGGCGTGATGGGGCTGGCCACGGTGGTGCACGGGCTGTCCGGGAAGTCGCTTTGCCCCGCCGGGTCGCTGCCCTGTATCCTCGACCGACGTGGTCTGGTGGGACCACGGGGAGACTTCGCCTAGTCTGGTCTATGGCGCCGCACTGCTAATGCGGTTGGGGTCTTAAAGCCCCTCCCGGGTTCGAATCCCGGAGTCTCCGCGCTTAGGTCGGTGTGTAGACTGACCCGGCAGTTGCGCCCGTAGCTCAACGGATAGAGCATCTGACTACGGATCAGAAGGTTAGGGGTTCGAATCCCTTCGGGCGCGCCACTTGAGCAGGGAATATAGCCAGTCAGCTATGTTCCCTGCTTTCGTATGAGTCGCGTGTGGGTCACGGTTGTGACCCACGTTTGCGCAGCTCAGGGGCGCTTTTTCCCGCTCGAGCGACCTCTCGACGGCCGAGCACCCTCGGAGCACCCACGGTCCCGTGAACCGGGGACGCCAAGAAGGCTTGTGCTTGTTTCCGCAGGTAGCGGCCCTACCCTGTGGCGCACCGGCAACACCGCTGCGGCCTGGCACATCTGATTACCTGTCAGATGCTCCACGCAAGATCGACAGTTTCGACCGAGTCGACCTGGGCTGGACACCGGTCTGACGCCGATGCCGGGCATCGAGGCCAGGACCTCGGCGAGAGGGTGCGTGTCGGGCATCCTGTCCACCTCGCAGTGACCCGGTCGTCGGTAAGGCGGGGAAGACCGTTTCAGCGGTCTGGCTGCACCACGATGGGTTTCCTGCCGGCAGGTTAGGGCCGGATCGGTGACGCCGTGTCAGCACGCCAGTAGTCCCAGCCGCAGGAGCTCCTGCGGCTGGGACTACGTACGACCACTGGACCTGATGACTTCTGGGAGGGAGTTGTCCGGCAAGCTCCTGGTGGTTGGTAAGCCGCCGGCTGGTGAGCACTCGTTGCGCCTTCGCGCTCCGAGAGGTTCGGCACCGTGACACCCTCAGCCGGGGTGTGTGCTTCGGCGGCCTTCGAGCTCCTGCCCCGGGAATGTCCGGTTCCGGACGCGGCCCGGTCTTCGCCATCGCGGTTCCATCGTCGGTGTCTCGGGTGCGATCGATCTGTCGCTTGACCTCCGCACCGGGCTTGCCGGCCTCGATGAGGTATGAGGCGGTGACTTCGGCTGCCTTGTGCGCGGCTGGCGGCAGGACGGTGGTGTAGATGTTGGCGGTGACGCCGATATTGGCGTGTCCGAGCTGGTGCTGGACGGTCTTCATGTCCGCGCCGGCGGAGTGCGCGAGTGAGGCGGCGCCGTGTCGGAGGTCGTGCAGCCGGATCGGTGGGAGTCCGGCGCGGTTGACCAGGAGCCGCAGGCGTTGGGTGAGATAGCCGGGGTGCAGTGGTAGCCCGTCGGGACTGGTGAACACGTAGCCGCTGTCGTGGCACACCTTGCCCGCGCCGACGCGTCTAACCCTGCGTTCCTGCTGCCGTTCACGCTGTTGCCTCAGTGCCCGCACGGTGTGCTTGTCGAGCGCGACCAGGCGGCGGCTCGCCGCGGACTTCGGCGGGCCTTCGTGCACGTCGTACCCGGCCGTGGTCCGCTGCCGGACCACCGACAGCTGCCCCTCGTGCAGGTCGACGTCGGCCCATCGGAGCCCTGCGGCCTCCCCGCGTCGCAGTCCGCGCAGCGCGATCAGCCACCACAGGGCGTAGAGGGTGTCGTCGCGGACGTAGTCGAGGAAGCTGGCGAGCTGCGCGGCCGTCCACACCGCGATCACGGGGCGCTCGCCGGTGGCCTTCCACTCGGCGACGCGGGCCTCGGTCCACACCAGGGGCTGGGGGCGTTCCCGAGGGGGTAGTTCCATGCCCCGGGCCGGGTTGTCGGTGATCAGGCGGTCGCGCTGCGCGCGGCTGAGAGCGGCCCGCAGGGTGGCGTGAATGTGCTGCAACGTGCAGACAGTATGCGGCTGGTCGGCCCGGTTGCGGGTGGCGGCGATCTGCGTGAAAGCGGCGTCGAGTTGTCGTGCGTCCAGTTCGCCGAGAATCAAATGTCCTATGTGGGGGATCAGGAAGTTCTCGATGTCGCGCGTGTAGTGCATTTTCGTCGTGGGTCGGATCCGTTTCCGGGTCGACAGCCAATACCGTAGCCATCGGGCGACGGTCCACGACTGGCCGGCCTGCTTCTCTCGTGAGAGCGCCAGCAGTTCGTCGCAGGCCCGCCGGGCCGCCTCCTCGGAACGGTAGCCGCCCCGCCGGATGCGCTCGACCTTGCCCAACACGTTCCTCGTCGAGCACTGGAAGTACCAGCTCCCGTGATCGGGTTCCGGTAGCTTCGGGCACGCGTTGCCCAGCGGGCGGCTGGTTCCGGGGCGGAGACAACCACACCGTTTCACGGTCACGCCGTTGCTGTTCATGGCTTTTGTCCTTTCGGTCCGGTGTCACACCTACTGACGAACGAGCAGCCCGATGAGCATCTGATTCCGGCCGATGAATAGATTCGGTATTGGAAACGGCCATGCCAGACAAGCGCTGAGGTCCCGGGGACTGAGGCGCGACGGGTCAGGGTTTTGGGGTGCGGCGAGCGCATCGCTCGTCCGCACGGGTGCCTACGTCGGCAGGGGTTCGCGACGGGCCGGCTGTGGACGAAGGCACGCCGGTCTGGCCGGAGGGCGCCCCTCGGGTATCAGAGGCCCGGCCCGGGCGCACGCAGTCAGCGAGACCGCAAGATCAACCCGTTTTCGTGCCCGAGGCCGCCATTGGCCTATTCGAGGAAGAACTCGGCGAGCAGATCAGCGGCCTTCTTGCCCAGATCCCCACCGACGTCGAGCTGAGCACCGATCGCTCGGGCCTGGTGGCTGACGGGCAGGCCGCCGACGGGCATGGCGTATAGGAATCGACTACCGGGGTGACCGAAGGCTCTCTGTAGCGACGCGCATGCAGGTCCGCCACTGCCCTGCCAGATCAGGATCTTCGTCCATGTGGCTGTAGGCACCGAGCACGCCGAGTCCACCGATCGGCACGTCCGCGAAGGCATCGAGGAAGGTGTGCACAAAGGGGTGTTCGCCGTCCCAGTCGGATACGAACATCCGCTCAGGCTGCTCACGCAGTACCTCGCCGAGGCGGTCATGTGCCGCAAGCTCGGAGTACAGCAGCTCGCGGTCGTTGGGGGCCGCAACGCCGATGGCAGCAACGACAACGGTCCGGCCTCCGAACATCACGTCGGGCCGATGCGCCTGGTACCGCAGCGGAGCGTGTACGAACGCGGCACTCGGCGATCGGACCATAGGGGCCCGTCCCGACGGCAGCAAGCCCACGAGTTCCGGACGCGCCACGAACGCTTGACTACGAGCAGGACGACCCGGACTTCTGATGTCCTGAGTCCGTAGTTACCCGTTAGTCCTGGTATGGGTGATGGTCGTGGGCCTGGTTGGCCCTGCAGGAGTTGACGGACGCCGAGCGGGAGGCGTTGAAGGCGTTGACGCGCGTCGGTCTTGATGGTGCCGAAATCAAGCCGGTTACGCCGCGCGGGGCGTGACTTGACCAAATTGGGGGAGTCGAGCGGCGATCGGACGTAGCCAGCGCGACCGAGCCCTGGGTGTGCGTGGCAGTCCGAATCGACTTGCTCGGAGGGTAGACGTGCGTGCTTATCTTCTCATCGGAAACCAGGCCATCATTGTCACTGAGGCTGCAGCCGCCCCGACCCTGAATGAAGACGTGTTTCGGGTGCCGATAAAACTGCTCGATCCGGTCGCGGTTGATCGGACCACGGGGGCGGTGAGAGACGTGGCGGCGTTTGTTGACCTCGAGTCGGATGCCTCGAGCAAGCTCCTCGCGGCGGTGCAGTCGGGGATTGGCGAGGCGCGTCCGGTGGCGGCGGTGCTTGCTCATCGGGCTACAGAGGTTGAAAGGCTGAAGTTCGGGTCGTCACGGTAGTTCGGGGTCGAGGGTCATGCCGGTGTTGGCGAAGAAGCCGGCGAGGAGGTCGGTCTGTTGCTGGCAGGCGCGTAGCCGTTGTCTGACCAGGTCGGCGAGGTGGTCGACGCCGTGGGCGGCGATGTTGGTGAGGCCGCGTTTCATCCACCGCCAGACGCCCTCGGTGGGATTGAGGTCGGGGGCGTAGGACGGCAGGCGGATCACGGTCAGCCACGAGCGGGCGGCGATCAGAGCGTGCATGCGGCGGCTGACGTGCACGTTGAGGTTGTCCCAGATCAGCACGATCGGCGTTCGCAGGCGCTGGTGGGCCTGATCGAGGAAGGCGATGTAGTCGTCCTCGCTGAAACTGCCGCGTTCGCCCGCACGGCCGCGGTGTAGCCGGGTCCGCCACATCAACCGGCCTCGTTGTCCGGGCTTGAGGCAGACCAGGCCGGCGATCGAGACCCGGGCGGAGCCCTTGCCCGAGACCTCGACCAAGGGCGTGTGTCCGCGCCGGGCCCAGGTCTTGCTCACCGGCGGCCGCAGGACCTGACCTGCCTCGTCCTGGAAGCAGATCCAGGCGTCCCGCGCCGCCGCTAACCTCTTACCGACGGCCACCGCCCGCGGTGCCAACTCGCGATCGCCTCGGGGTCACGCTCGACCGCCCGCCGGGTCGGGACCTGCTGGCTGTAGCCCAGGCGGTGCAGCAGATAGGACACCCCACGCAGCGTGTAGTTGACCGCGAAACGGCGTTCGATGACCTCGGCGACACGGGCCAGGGTCCAGCGGGCGTCCTCCCAGCCGTGGGCAAGAGGACCTTCATCGAGCATCTCCGCGAGTTCCTTCCGCTGGTCAGCGGAGAGCTTGCAGTCCGAGCCACCCGGCCCGGTCGACGCCAGGGCGTTCGTTCCGCCGGCTACCCATCTACGTCGCCACTCACGGACGGACTTCTCGGAAACCCGCAGCTCAGAAGCGATCTGAGCAGTCGGTTTGGACTCTTCGAACATGGTCGCGGCCAGGATCCGGACCTTCTCACGCCGGACCCGGGCTGCCGCGTTCATGCCACCACCAGCCGGATACCTCATCACCCCGACCTACCCAAACCATCGACGCAGATCACGCGGGCACGTCGAACGACGTCAGCCTTTCAACCTCTGTAGCCGCCGTGCGGTGGCAGTCGGTCCGTTCGTTGATGCGACTGCCGCCCGCCGATGGTGGAGGGCGCCGCGCAATCGCCTGTCTGGAAACGCGGCGATGTCGATGGTGGTCGTCCCCCTCCTCGGCGTCGTGCCGAACGCCGAGGAGGGCGGACCGTTGGGTTTCTTGGAAGGCTAGTTGCCTGGTCAGAGGTGGCAAACGACGCAGCCGGCCTCGTCGTTCTCGTCGTCGTGGGCATCAGCAAGGACTTCGATGAGGGGCAGGTTGCGGCGGGGTCGGCTGGCGGCACGAGCGAGTGCCGTCTGGTGCCGTTGCTCGATTTCTTCACGTCTGGCGAGCAGTTCGCGAAGCGACTCACCCTGCGACCAGGTGTACTGTCGGCCCTGCATGGCGGTGTCGGCGTACTTGACCTTGTCCTCGTACTCGACCGCTCGTTCGAACAGGTCGGGGTGCCGGTCGGCGAGACCGACCCATTCGTGCTTGCGCTGGAAGAAGCAGAAGTAGCAGCCCGAGCGGGTGCGCCATTCGTAATAGGCGGGCAGGCCGATGCCGGACTCCTCGAGGATGGCGTTGACACCGTCGCGGTCGATGCCGTCCTCGCGGAAGGGGAATACCGCCTTGATGTTGGGCTTGGTGCTGACGTAGCCGAGGCGGTTCTCGTCGGCACGAATGGCGACGTAGGAGATTGCCTGGTCGTTGCCGAGCCAGTCCTCCAACGGTTTGATCTTGAGGTTCTTGGTGCACCAGCGCATGCTCGCGCTCGGCAACGTACCCTGATACACCTGCAGCCAGTGGTCGAAGTCGCGGGAGGCATTGAGCCGCACGATCGGCTTGCCGAGGGCGGCTTCGAGCCGGTTGAGGTAGTCGTACGTCTCGGGCAACTCTGCGCCTGTGTCGCAGAAGAAGTACTCCATGCCGGGCACCTTGCCCCGCATGTAGACCGCAAGTGCGGAGGAGTCCTTGCCGCCAGAGATGCCGAGTACGTGGCGAATCTTTGTTGGAGTGCGCTGCCGCACGATGGTCATGAGACGGCATCCTTCCTGCTGTCAGGGGTGGCTGCGACGCCGGAGTCTCCGATGAGGGCTTCCGCAAGCATCGCGAGCAAGATCCGTTCTCCCTGGGCGCCACCAAGGCTATCCCGGGCTCCCGACAAAACGGTGCGGGCGAGCTCGTGGGCTTTGTCTCGAAGAGCATCAGGGATGTGGATTTGTACATGTTCCTCGCGCCCGTCCAGGCCAGTTAGGGTGAGCAGCCGGACGCTGTAGGAGTGCGAATCCTCCTGGAGGTGTTCGGTGGGGTAGAGGTGGTTGACACGACTGAGGTTCCTGGCCATCGCCGCAGCCTGTTGCGGGAAGGCGCCGGCGTCGCTGTCGCGCCAGTCGGCCATCCCGCGCCCGGCTATACGCACGATGGCCATGTCCAGCCACTGACCATTGCTAATTTCGTCGTCATGAGTGATGGCGATGAGCCCTCGTAGACGCGCCTCTGCCAGCGGTGCATCTACGAGGGTGCGGGTGTGATCGGCCAGGCCCTGCCGGAGGCCCGCCAGCGTCGCCGGTTGGGCGAAAGCGTCGGCGAGGTCGGCAATGACGCGCTGCCTCAGGCTGCTCTCGATGCCGGCGATCTCCGCTAGGACCTTGGCGAGCGAAGCGACGTATTGATTCGCCTGCTGCTTATCCGTTGCACCGCGTCGTGGGATCGGTGCGAGCCCGAGTTCCCTCGGCAGGGTCTCGAAGATAAGAACGTCCGGTTGTCGTGCGTCTTGGAGCGCGGCTCGGACGGCGCGAGCTTCGGGGCTTACGATGCCGGTGTTCTTGGCGTACGGAGTCAGCACGCGCACCCGATCGAGCAACTCCCGCGCGACGGCGAGTAACGCAGCGTTCCGGGCGCCGCGACGAGGCTTGTGTTCGGCTGGCGGGACGTGTCCGAGCTCGCCGTGCAGCCTCCGGTTGTTGTACCAGCCGATGTACTCGACGCTGGCCATTTCCAGGTCGTCGAGGCCGCGCCAGGGCCCCTTGTTGCGGACGAGTTCGGCTTTGTACAGGGAGTTGAACGCCTCGGCCATGACGTTGTCGTAGGAGTCGCCCTTGGAGCCGACCGAGGCGACGGCGCCGGCCTCGGCCAGCCGCTGGGTGTAGCGAATCGCTCGATACTGGACTCCACGGTCGGAATGGTGGACGAGTCCGCCCAGGTCAGCGCCTTGATTCTCGCGGCGCCAGATCGCCATCTTCAACGCGTCGAGGGCCAGACCGGTGTAGAGACTCGTGGACACCTGCCAGCCGACGATCATGCGGGAGTGCACGTCGAGGACGAACGCGGCGTACACCCAGCCCACGCTGGTGCGCACGTAGGTCAGGTCCGCGACCCACAGCTGGTTCGGCCCGGCTGCGGTGAAGTCCCGTCTGACCAGGTCAGCAGGGCGGCTGGTCTCGGCTGCCGGGCGGGTCGTGCGTGGCGACTTGTCGCGCAGCAGCCCACGCAACCCGGACTGGCGCATCAGCCGCTCGACCGTGCACCGGGCCACCCGCACCCCTTGGCGGTGCAGCTCGTGCCAGATCTTGCGGGCGCCGTAGACGCCGTAGTTGGCCGTGTGGACCTGCTCGATCATCGCGGTCAGCTCCTCGTCGCGCCGACAGCGGGTGCTGGCGGGGCGGGTCTTGGCGGCGTAGTAGGTCGACGGTGCGATCTGCGCCGGCGTGTCTTCGAGCGCCCGCAGGACCGGCTGGACACCGTGTTCGGCCTTCTGGGAGTCGACGAAGTCGACCTTCACCGCGACGGACGGTCCAGCTCCGCCGCGAAGAAATTCGCCGCGGACTTCAGGATCTGGTTCGCCCGCCGCAGCTCACGCACTTCCCGTTCCAGGGCGGCGATGCGTTCGGCGTCGCCGCTGGCGGTCCCCGGCCGCTGCCCGGCATCGGTCTCGGCCTGCTTCACCCACGTGCGCAACGCCTCCGGATGAACCCCGAGCTGACCGGCGATCCGCCGGATCGCCCCGACCGCGGACGCCGGATCCCGGCGGGCCTCGACAGCCAATCGAGTCCCACGCTCACGCAGCTCATCGCTGTACTTCTTTGGTGCCGGCATCGCTAGTGTTCCTCCCAGGTTTCGATGTCTCCATCAAACCCGGTGCGGAACAGTGTGTTCAGCGCCGCGACCGGGGGCGGTAGTCCGGCCATGCGTATCACGCCTGGCAAAAACTTCAAGTCGCATTTTCTGAACCACAAGACGCTGCTGCAGGGAGTAACTGGGAATAGATATTCGACTGTTGCTCAAGGTGGACCCAAGTTTTTGGATGATCTCTCAATGATGGTTGAAAATGGTGATTTAGCCTTCGTTAGCTGGGGTACACTCAAACAGGGTCAGCCTGCCGGGAAGATTTATCGTGGACAGGGGCTTACGTTGGTTACCACGGCTGACAACCAATTTTGGACACTCCTTAGGACCGGGGAGGGTCTAGATAAAGCCATCGTGATGGTGCCGGGACCAACTGGGTAGATTGGAACAGTTTGATCAAGCGAGATGGATCTGATCTAAATTGGGTTGCTGACCTGGTTAGACGCCATTCGGTAATGGAGGCTGTGCTGGTTCCCGCTTTTGTGGACCTCGATACCTCGCCTAGGCAGGTGAAGTTGTTTCCGAGGAGCGTGTTTGTTGAATCTAAGTCCGGCTATCTGATCCTAAATATCGATGATGATTCCGGCCAGGTGCAACTTGCGGAGGGTCAGACTCTGGAAATCCCTCCAACTTTGCAGGCGGAGCCATCGATTGAACCTGTGTTCGTAGACTTATCGCCCAACTACCTGAGTGGGCCGCACTCGCTGCGGTGCTCGAGCGTACTGCTGTATTTCGATGACGATTCGAGCGTGTCTGAGAATCGATTCAGGGCAGTCGGACTTCGGTCCGACAGCAATCGGATTTTGTTGTTTGATCCACTGTGGCCTGCGGGAATCAGGATTGGAAGTGAATCTGAAGCGATCCGGCTTCATGATGAAATTTCTAACGGTAGCTCTGCTGAACTGACGATATGACGATTTGAGCTGCAGGAGTTGGATGAACAGCGGGTGCCTAGCCTCGATAATTCGTGCGCCCAGCGGACCTGGAGGTGAGTGTGTAGCTCAGCTGCAGTCGTAAGCTCGTCGTCGCCTGCCGGTGTGAGTCCGGTCCGGGTAGCTGCCAGGAGGCCCGGTAGCAGGCTAGCGGCTCGGTCCGGAAACGGGTCGGGTCGAAGCCCAGCGTCGAAAGCCCTGTGGGGGAGCGACTGAGCGGTCCGTAGCATCAAGCGAAGCCTGCGGCGTCGTTAGAGGTCTCGCCTTCGGGTGGGGCAGAGGGAGTGCCGAGCCCCCGAATTCAGGGTGAAGGCCATGGAAGCGGTGTAGTGCCTGGATTGCAGCCGCGAAGGACTCCCCGGCGTATGGGACGCGGAACGTTCAGATGGTGGCGGCGGGAACTGGGGAGACCCTCCCCAGCCCGGTGACCTGCGGAGTGTTGCCGGAGCGTGGCGTCCTATAACCGATGATCTCGGGAAGTGGATCGCTGGCTGGGAGGGAGTCGGAGGCGGTCGTAGTACCGATCGAGCCGGGCGGACAACATAACCGTCGGTGAGGGGAAGGGCCGCTGCTTCGTCGATGCGTAGTGCTGGTGAAGGGGTGCCCGGTGAGTGCCGTTTCGGCTAGTCCCGCCGCGTTGGGGTCCGTGTTGGACCCGGTTCGAGCTTTGCAGCATGCGCTGTACCGGGCGGCCAAGGCCGATCCCGGGCGTCGGTTCCATGCGCTGCGAGACAAGGTCTTCCGCAGGGACGTCTTGTGGCGGGCGTGGGTCGCGGTGCGCCGTAACAACGGCGCGCCGGGCATCGACAAGACCACCTTGGATCAGGTCGAGGAGTACGGGGTGGCCCGGCTTCTCGACGAACTGGCCGCGGAACTGCGGGACGGCGGTCATCGGCCGTTACCGGCCCGCCGGGTGTTCATCCCGAAGCCGGGAACGACCCCTTCTGCCAGGCCCCCAGCATGGCGGCACGCTGCGCAACCGCACGCAACGCCGTAAAGGGCGGATACGACCCGTACCACGAGTGGGTCAGGTTGATGTGCGGTGACGGCTACGGCAACACCATCTGCATGAACGAGCTCGGCTACCGATGGAACTGCGGCATGGCCCCGTGTCCAACGCTACTCACCGAAGGTGGCGAGATTCTGGCCGCCGTAGCCGGTGGGGTTGAGGTCATGGGAGGCCGCGGCCTTGTCGGAGGACTGAGATCCGTGCCTCGAGGACCCGCCCTCCTCGCTCGACTGAAAGCCCTCGCAGGGCAGGGCAAGGGCGCAGTCGGAGACGTAAACGCCTTCGGCTACAAGGCCGCCAGCGCCTTCTGCAGCTTCAGCGGCGATACCCGAGTACTAATGGCAGACGGCAGCACCAAACCGATCAGTGAAATCAGACCAGGCGACAAGGTCATCGCGACCGACCCAGAAACTGGCGAGCAAGGTGCCCGGGAGGTCACCCGGGTCTGGGTACACGAAGATGTCACCGTACGCCTTGACGTTGAAGGCGGCAGCTTAACCACCACCGAAGACCATCCCTTCTGGAACCACACGGACCAGAGCTGGCAACGAGTGGATGCCCTAGACCCCGGTGACCAGCTGCTGGCGGCGGACGGAGCTTCCGCCGTGGTCGGCCCCATGACCAACCGCAACACGACCGAGACCGTCTACAACCTCGCCGTCGCTGCCATCCACACGTACTATGTGCTGGCAGGCGATACGCGGGTCCTGGTTCACAACGCCGGTTGTGACGACTGGGCGGCCGCATTCGCAAAGAAAAACGGTGGCGAAGTCAAGACGTTCACCGGTCCTGATGGAACTAGATTTCCTTTGGGTGAGTATAGGCCTAAAGGTCCGGGAACCCCGGCGCTCGATGAGACTTGGTTCCATCACACGGTCGTCGTCAGAGATGGGAAAGTATACGATCAATGGCATCCCAATGGCATCGGAATCGACGATAACAAGACGCGGTTCGATTACGGTGACGACATCGACTTTGGATTCTGATATGAGTGGTCCCCTTCCTGAGTTCTTCCCAAAATTCAAGAAGCTTCATGGCGTCTATGTGATGCGACGGACCTACGAGGGAACCTGTGCGTTCCTGGATGGGTACGAGGTGTGCTGCGGTAACCGGGTTCTCAAGGAGTTTCATGGCTGGCTTGTTCCTCGCAGGAAAGGACGTCCGGAGCTATACTGGCCACTGCTTGTCCTTTGTGAGATATACGAGGACGGTACGCTGCCAGACATCCGATATTTCACCCCTGAGCAGGACGAACAGGCGGTGAGTGTCCTGTTCGACCTCCTTGAAGAGTTTCTTCGATCAACGCAAGATAGGGAGATTTCCGGTGTCGGATAGTCGCTTGCAAGCTGAGGACGATTCACAAACTTAGTCGACATCCATGGATGTCGCATTGAGTTGGACTCCAGGGTGCCTGTCCAGAGCCAAAGCAAAGCTAGTTGATCTTCGTTTGGGCCTGGTAAGGCGAGTGCATGATACGGATCTCGCAGACTCCCACGACGGATCGCTGGCCCGTCGCACCCGATTGGCGATCAACACCACCTAGAGCGCGGCGCCGGCCCGCGCAACGGGTTACCGGGCCCACACGTTCCGCACACCACGAAGGCCGTCCGGGCAATGCCGGTCTGGCCGTGCCGGACGCGCGGCACCGTCACCGGCGGTCGAGATTCTGGAGGAAGGCACCTACCCACCTGCCGCTCCACCTGCCGCTCCACCTGCCGCTCCACCTGCGGCGTCCAGCGACTATCAGCACGACCAGATGCGACACAGCGAAAGCGGCCCACCCCGTCCCGGTGTCGGCCCCCGGCTCGAGATCGAGGTAGACGAGGTCGGCGAGCGGCGCGCCGGTGTGCCCGGTGAGCAGGGCGGCCGGCAGCAGCAGCATCCGGGTCAGGTCGATCTGGTCGTCGACGACGGCTACCACGCGCAGCGACACCTCAGTGGAGTCGGCCAGCGCGATACGTAGCGTGTCGCCGAGTCGCCAGCGGCCGGCGGGCACCGCGACCGTGTTGGTGCCGGTGAGGTCGTCGAGGCTGCCGGCGACGACCGGCAGGTGCACGACGCGGGACAGGGTCGGGCCGTCAACGTAGCGGCCGGTCCAGTCGTACGGCGGGTTGGGTGAGTACACGTACACCGGCCGGTCGGTGACGGCGACGCCGGCCCGGACCCCCGGCGCCCTGCGCTACCGCGGCCACGGTTCGCTCGGAGACCGGCCCGGAGATGAGGGCCGACGCGACGATGCGGTGTTCTGCGGCGGCCCGCCCGGTCTCGGTGATGGTGGACTCGCCGGCCAGCGCCCCGGCCGCCAGGCCGATGGTGATGACGATTGGTGCGACGGTGGCCGCCGTGCGGCGCATTGCGGTCAGAGCGCTGTGCCGTACCAGGGTCCCGGTCGCGCCGCCGGTGGCCGTGGCGGGCGTCGTCAGTAGCCAGACGAGCGGCCGCAGCAGCACCGGGGAGAGGACAGCGCAGCCGGTGATGAGTAGCAGTACCACGAGGAAGAAGTATCCCGTGAGGGTGGCGGTGTCCAATGCGGAGAAGGCGACGGTCAGCGGCACGGCGCCACCGACGGCGAGCAGGCCGGCGATCCACCGGCCGACCGTCATCGCGCGCTGGTCGACGGCGGCCTCCCGCAGCGCCTCGGTCGGCCTGATCCGCCCCGCCCGCCGGGCCGACAGCCACGCGGCGACGAGCGCGACGAGCAGGCCCACGCCGATCGCCGCGGCCACCGCCCACCAGATGAACCGGGCGGTGTACTCGGGCGGGGCGAGCCAGCGGGCGAACGGCGCGGCGACGGCGCAGCCGAGGGCGGCGCCGGCCAGGCAGGCCACGACGGCCACGGTCATAGCCTCGCCGAGCACGAGCCGGCCGACCTGGCGGGGCGTTGCCCCGGCCGAGCGCAGCAGCCCAAACTCGCGCCGCCGGGTGGCGACGGCGTAAGCGAACGTTGACGCGACGATAAACGCGGCGACGACCAGGCCGATGCCGGCGCTGTTGCCCAGCACGATGAGCGCGGCCGCGCGCAGCTGATAGTCGGGGTCCGGGACCGCGTCGACCCGGGCCGGACCGCTGAGCACGCGCACGGCCCCGCCGACGCCCTGGTCGCCGGCGACGGCGCGTACCTGCCCGGCCAGCGCTGCCGCGGTGGTGCCTGGGTGGGCGGTGAGCGCGATCGCGGCGATCCGGTCGCCGGCGAGCTCGGCGGCGACGGCGTCGGTGGTGTAGAACGCGGCCGGCGCGGTCGTGCCGAGCACGCCGCTGACCACGAACTCGCGGGGTCCGGCGGCGGTCTGCGCGGTGATCCGATCGCCGACCCGGTGGGCGGCGGGCGAGGTGAGCACGATGCCGTTCGGCCCGGCCGGCGGCCCGCCGGCGGCCCAGGTGGAGCGGTGCAGGGCCGCGATCGACCAGGGGTGGATCCGGTCGCCGGTCTCGCCCTCGACGGTGGCGTAGCCGGCGTGGTCGACGACGAGGTCACCATCCACGGCGGACAATCGCCGGGGCGGGTCGGCCGGCAGCGCCCATCGATCTCGTGCAACACCGCCGCCTTCATCACACCTCCCGGCCGAAAAACGCCGCGATCCGACGTTGCCAAGCCGGCATGAACCGGGGAGGGCGGGCGGGCGAGTGGTTCCACCTGTCGTTCGGCGAAGGGTGAGAGGCGGCGCCGGGGCGCCGCGCGCGGCCGTGGAACGCCGTGCCCTGGTGCCCGGCCGGCCGCTGGGCGTGCGTGGGGACTCCGGGAACGCGATGTGTCGCCCGGTGCAGCAGGCCGCGCAACGAGTGCCTGTTTGTCATCTTCTTCTCCCCGCCTCTATCAGTGATAGAGGGACTATAGCACTGATAGAGTGTCGATGGGAGGTACCGAGTTGGCGTTAGACCGACAGCGGATCGTCGCCGAGGCCGTCGCCCTGCTGGATGCCGAGGGTCTCGACGGCCTAACGACGCGCAAGCTCGCCGCGCGGCTAGGGGTGCAATCGCCGACCCTCTACTGGCATCTGCCCAACAAGGCGGCCCTGGTCACCGCGATTGCCGACGCGATCCTCGACGAGCAGTTCGGCGACATGTCACCGCCCGAGCCGGATCAACACTGGCAGGACTGGTTGAGCGAACTCGCCGAGCGGCTGCGCCGAGCGCTGCTCGCCCATCCGGACGGCGCCCGGGTCGTCTCCGCCTCCCAGCTCTCCCGCACCATGACAGCGATCTCCGAACTGGCCATCAGCACCCTGGCGGCGCGCGGCATCCCGCTGCGACAGGCCCGCGTGATCGTCCTGACCATCGAGCGCTTCACCGTCGGCCACGTCCTCGAAGAACAAGCCCCCCGCCCGGACACGGAGGCGCTCAAAGGCTTCGACATGGCCACATTCGCCGAACGGCACCCGACCGTAGTGGCCGCGATCGCCGAATACTTCCGCCCCGGCCGCACCGTCGACGACCTGTTCCGCGACTGTCTAGAGGTGGTCATCGCGGGCGCCGCGGCCAAAGCCGCGGCAACCTCCTGACCGACCATCCACTCTGCAGCAATTGGAACCGATGCGAGTGGGCTCATCGATCTGCTGGGGTCTGTGGATCGAACGGCTCTGTCTCACATTCGGCTCTGTCTCACATCCGGTGGTGACGGTGGGTGTTGGTTAGCCGAGCAGGATGCGGTGTCGTAGGAGGGCGAAGCCGGCGCGTCCGTACATTTGCCGCTTGATCAGTTTGGTTTTGGTGTTCACGCCTTCGGTCCCGCCGTTGTGGAAGGGGTGGGTTAGGGCGGCGTTGACGGCGTCGCGGTCGAGGCCGGGGCCGCGGGTGAAGGTGTGCAAGTGGGGTAGGTCCGTGGCCTTGACCTCGGTGATCCACGAGTCGAGGCGGACGTCGTTGCCGCTCGCGGGCGTGAGTAGCGCGGCGAACGAGCCGATGACGCCGGCCAGCGCGGTCATCTGTGGGCAGGCGCCGGTAAGGGCGTCGACGAGCGTGCGCTGGTGTTCTCTGAGTTGGTCGGGCGCGGTCAGGAGATAGCGGGTCAGACGTCTGGGCGACAGAGCCGGGCGGTCGGCTTCGACCCGGCCTTGTGTGATGTAGCGGTAGAGCAGGTTCATGCTGCCGGTGTAGCCCTGCTCTTTGATCTCGGCGAGGAGTTGGGTGGCGCCGACGGCGGGATCTTGCTTCCGGCGGCGGCGCAGGTGCTCACGGTAGGGGTCAACGAGGGTGGGCCGGTACTGCGGCGCGCGAATCAGGCGTTCAGGTTCAGTGATCCGGGCGTAGCGTTTGACGGTGTTGAGGCCGAGGTTGAGACGACGGGCGCATTCGAGCAGGCCGACGCCCTTGTCGAGCAGGTCGTGGATCTGCTGCCACCGCTGCCGGGTGGTCACGGCCCGTTTGCCTTCCTGCGGTGGCGGGCCGGCGGTGGCCCAGCACGTGCTGTGGGCGGTGACCTCCTTGCGAACGGCTTCGGCGAGGTTGTGCCACAGGTGCCAGCGGTCCGCGACCTGCATCGCCTCAGGCAGGGCGCGGCGGACCGCTTCGGCGTAGGCGCCGGAGGAGTCCCGGCACACCACATCGACGCCTGGGTGCTTACGCAGCCACGTTTCTAACGTGGCGGCCCTGCGGTCGGGAAGCACATCGATGCGCTCACGGGTGACCGCGTCGATCAGGACGGTGGCGTAACGCTGACGTCGCCGCATCGCGAAGTCGTCGACCCCGAGCACGCGGGGCACCTGCCGCTCCGGCAGCGGTATGCGCCGCAACGTCCGCAGTGCGGTGTGCCGGGACACGGCCACCGCCAGGGCTGACAACACCCGGGTGCCGGCGCGGCCGGCCCATTGCCGCACCACTGCACCGACCTGGGAGATCAGCCGAGGTGTGCGGCGCTGGTAGCGGTTCAGGACCCCGGGCAGTTGTTCCCGGAACGTCTGACGGCAGCCCGGGGTTGGGCACACCAACCGACGTACACGCACCCGGAGCACCACCGGCCGGGCATCGACCGGCACGTCCGCGAGGGTCCGCTGGTGATACCCGTGCACCCGGCTCGTCACGGCGGCGCAGCCCGGACAGGCCACCGGCCCCTCGGGAGTCCGAGCCAGCACCACAATCCCTTTGGCCCTCGTCAGTAACGTCATCGATCGCCAGCGGCAACAGCCCCGCTCCGCTCCCCGGACCTGCTGGCGTGAGGTTGAGCGAGTGCGGTGACGGCGGGCTCATCCGTCGTTCTCGTGGCCGTGGACTCGTCGAAAGGGCTATTGGGCCCAGGGTCGCCTGAGGTGGCGTGGACTGCGGCTACTGGTTCGGCGGCTCGTTCGCGCCCGTGTCGGGTGTCGGGCAGCAGTGTCCGAGGTAGTTCCGCAGGTCGGTGAGTCGGGCGGTGATGCTGGGAGTGTCGGCGCGGTAACGGACGAGTTTGCCGTGTCGGGTGGAGGTGAGCAGCCCGCCGCGGCGGAGCAGGGCGAGCTGTTCGGACGCGGTGGACTGGCCTAGTCCGCAGCGGTCGGCGACTTCGCCGACGGTGAGCTGTTGCCCGCCGGCGAACAGCATCATGATCTGTTGGCGGGTTTCGCTGGCGAGGGCCTTGAGGAAGTCCTGCGTCGGCCCGTCGAGGGCTGCCGTTGTGTTCATCATGTTCCAGTGTCGGTCACCATATCATTTCGTGTTCTCGCGATATGACGATACCTTGAGGTCATGGATGTTGTCGACGTGCTGGTGGTCGGGGGTGGCCAGGCGGGTCTGGCGACCGCGCAGGTGGCGGTGAGCCGGGGCCTGTCGCCGGTGGTGTTGGACGCGTCGCCGGGCCCGGGTGGGTCATGGCCCCGGTATTACGACAGTCTGACGTTGTTCTCCCCGGCCCGGTCCTCTTCGCTGCCGGGACTGCCGTTCCCGGGAGAGCCCGGGCGGTATCCGGTGCGTGACGAGGTGGTCACCTATCTGACCTCGTACGTCGCGCGGCTGGATGCTGATCTGCGGTGGGGGCAGCGGGTGGATCGTGTCGCCAGGGCCGGGGACGGGTTCGAGGTGGTCACGGCGGACGGTGGTGTGCTGCGGACGCCGTTGGTGGTGGCGGCCAGCGGCGGTTTCGGCCGTCCGTACCGGCCGCGGTTGCCGGGCTTGGAGACGTTCGGGGGTCGGGTGCTGCATTCGGCGGAGTATCGGGAGCCGTCGCTGTTTTCGGGGGCTCGGGTGGTGGTGGTCGGGGGTGGGAACTCGGCGGTGCAGATCGGGGTGGAACTCGCGGCGGTGGCGCGGGTGAGTCTGGCGACGCGGGGGCCGTTGCGATGGCAGTCGCAACGGATCCTGGGCCGGGATTTCCACTGGTGGTTGACCCGTACCGGGTTGGATTCCTCCCGGTGGGGGCCGCGTCTGGTGAAGGGCACGGTGCCAGTGATTGACGACGGCCGGTACCGGGCGGCGGTACGGGCCGGTCAGCCGGATCACGGGCCGGTGTTCACCCGTATCGACGGCGACAGTGTGGTCTGGGCCGACGGGGCACGGGAGCGGGTTGATGTGCTGATTCTGGCGACCGGGTTCCGGCCCGACCTGGCGTACCTGGCGGACACGGCGGCGGTGGACGGGCGGGGCCGGCCGCTGCACGAGCGGGGTGTGTCGACGACGGTGCCCGGGTTGGGGTATGTCGGCCTGGAGCATCAGCGCAGTTTCGCCTCCGCGACGATCCGTGGTGTGGGTGCCGATGCCGGCTACGTTCTGCGGCGGCTGGCCGGTTGAGGGCCTACGTCGCGGAGTCGGGCATGCGGGCCTCGCGGTCGGTGTCGGCTGCGGCGGTTTGGGGGATGGGTACGGCGACGATCACGGCTTGGTCGGTGGAGCCGGGCAGCAGTCGAACGGTGGCGCCGGGTTGGGCTGGGATCCACTGATCATGAAGTTCTGCGAGTTCTGACGGCAGCGATCTCGGCAGGGGTGGCGACCCGGGCCGCCCGGTAATGCCCACCTGGACCAGACCGCTGCCGCCCTGCCGCAGCACGCGACGCTTCGCCGCGACGGGTGATCTCCCGGGCGCCGAGCCGCACGGTGATCGGCCGGTCGGAGACGAGGCTGAACTCGGCGTCGGTGCGGGGGAGCCTGTCCGGCGTGACGACGGTCGGTGTCACCTCCGTCCAGGGGGCCTCGATCCGCTCGCCGCGCAGGAGACGGCCGGTCTGCAGGATGGTCTCGATGTCGTCGGCAGCCATCGTCTGGACGTCGGGGATCGTCACCCGCTGGTAGGTGTGGCGTTGGATGGCCGTCAGGGCTTCGGGGAGGGTGCCGTGCCACCCGGCGTTGGCGCGCAGCGCGGAGACGGCCACGTCCCAGGCGGAGGTCAGCGGCCTGCCGCCGCGTACGGCGGCAGGATCGCGTTGCCGTCGACGAAGTCCGCGGCCATCCGTATCGCCGGCAGCACGTCGGCAGGGTCTTGCCGGTCAGGGAGTCTGCCTGGATGCGGAGCTCGTCGCCGCCGGGTCCGTCCAGGTAGAACTGGAACCGTAGGGCTCCGCTTCGGTCCTGGCCGGAGTGCCACATTCCCGGCCCGGCGGTGCCGCGGGACACTGCCACGTCGCCGGGCTCGCGTTCCCAGTTCACGGTGGCCATGGCGGCCAGTCGACCAGGCGGCGCCGACGTCTCTCATCCGCCCGTCACCGGCGGGGCGCTCGTGGCCTCGCCGCGGATGCCGACGGCGGCCACGGCGCAGGTGGCGCTGATGGCGACCAGGACGGGTGTGTAGTCGCCGAGGGTGGTCAGCAGGGCGGCGGCGGTCAGGGGCGCGCCGGCTTTGGCGAGGGTGACGGGGGTGGCGAGGACGCCGCGATGGTGGCGTAGCCGACGGTGCCGTAGCGGTCGGCGAGCATCGCGGGTGCGGCGAGGCTGGCCACACCGAACCCGATCCCGAACGCGGTCACTCCGGCGACCGCGCCGACCCGGGTGGCCGCGATGAACGGCGGGCAGATGGCGGCGGCGGCCTGGACGCCGAAGATGCCGGCGACGAGGGTGGTCAGTCGGATCCGGCGTCGCGCGCCGGTGAGGAGCAGGCGGCCGGTGACGGACAGGACGCCGAGCAGGCCGGCGATGGTGGCGGCGAAGGTGGCCGGGTGGCCGGCGTGGGTGAGGAAGCCGACGAGGTGGAGGGTCATGGCGCTCATCGCGGCGCTGTGGGCGACGAACGCGGCGGCGAGGAACCAACACCTGCTGTCCCGCAGGGCCGCCCGCACCACGAGGCCACGTCCGGCGGCGGTGGACTGCCGTGTGGTGGCGTGATGGGGCGGCTGGCGAAGCCGGCAACGACGATCATGGCGAGTAGTGCGCGGGGTCGGCGTTCGGGGTCGAACCAGGAGACGATGACAGCCGTCGCCGCCTCGTACAATGCCATCGCCATACACCCGCCGAGTCCGATGAGGACGGCGTAGAGCTGGGTGATGGTGCGGACCTGGGACCAGGCGATGAGCAGGCCGGTGCCGAGCAGCGAGCCGCAGGTCATGACGGCCCGGCCGCCGTGCCGGTCGAGCCACCGGCCGACCGGTACCGCTACGACCGCCCAGGCGAGGATCGCGGCGGTGAACGCGCCGGTGACCTGGGTGGGCGAGGCATGCAGGTCGACCGTCATCGGGTGGAGCAGGACGGCGAAGGAGTAGTAGAGGGCGCCGTAGCCGACGGTCTGGGTGACCGCGAAAGCGGCGACGGCGCGCCAGCCGTACAACCGCCCGGTGGCCGCCCTTCGGTCGGGTGGCCACCGGTTCCGTGGTCGGCATGGGTCAGCTGGCGCAGCAGCCGTTGGCGGACTCGCTGCCGGGTGAGGTGGAGGCGCCGACGAGGGGCAGGGACGCGGCGAGGACGCCGCCGGAGATTCCGGTGGCGAGCCCGCGTCCGCCGCGGCTGGTCGGGGTGGTGTCGGCGGTCGGGGTGCCGCAGCAGCCACCGTCGCTGGTGGTGGTGTTGTCGTTGAGGATCGGGTTGCTGTTGCAGACGCCGGTTTCGGGCAGGTCGAGTTGGACGTCGCGGGCCACGGTCCAGTCGCCGGCGAGGGCGGCGACGACGGAGCGGGCCTGTTCGTAGCCGGTGGCCATCAGGAATGTCGGGGCGCGGCCGTAGCTCTTGACGCCGATGGCGTAGAAGCCGGGCTCGGGGTGGCTGAGTTCGTCGACCCCGTGCGGGGGCACGGTGCCACAGGAATGCTGGTTGGGGTCGATCAGCGGGGCGAGGGCCCGGGTGGAGCCCATGATCGGGTCCAGGTCGAGCCGCAGTTCGGAGGCGATGGAGTGGTCCGGCCGGAAACCCGTCGCCGACACGATCCGGTCCACCACGATGGTCCGGGTCCCGTCGGACACCGCCACCGCGCCCTCCGGTGTCGGCGCGAGCTGCTGCACGGGGAAGCCGGTGATCAGTTCGATGCGGCCGGCTTCGACATGTTCGCGCAGCCGGGTGCCGAGGGCGCCGCGGGCGGGTAGGGCGTCGGCGGTCTCGCCGCCGTAGGCGCGGGCCGGGCTGGCCGCCCGGATCGCCCAGCTGACCGTCGTGCCAGGTGCCTGCTCGGCGAGTTCGGCCAGGGCGAGGAGGGTGTTCGCGGCGGAGTGGCCGGCGCCGACGACCAGGGCCCGCTTGCCGGCGAACTGGTCGCGGTGCGCGCCGAGCACGTCGGGCAGCGCGTGCGAGATGACGTCGGTGACGGTGGTTTCTCCGTGGGCGGGGATACCGGCGGCGCCGAGAACGTTGGGGGTCTGCCAGGTGCCGGAGGCGTCGATGACCGCGCGGGCGAGCACGTCCTTACCGGAGGCGAGCCGGATCAGGAACGGGGTGGTGTCCCGTCCGGTGGTGCGGAGCCGGTCCAGGCCAAGCCGGGTCACCGCGACGACTCGTGCCCGGTACCGGATGTTCGGCTCGAGCGCGGGCAGGTCGGCCAGCGGGCGCAGGTAGTCCGCGACGAGGTCACCGCCGGTGGGCAGTACTTCGGGGTCGGGTCCGACCCAGCCGGCGTCGCGTAGTAGTGCGGCGGCGGTCTGGTCGACGTTGTACCGCCACGGCGAGAACAGCCGCACGTGCCCCCACTGGGCGACGGCCGCGGCGGGGCTGTCGGCGGCCTCCAGGACGGTGAACGGCAGCCCGCGCTGGTGGAGGTGAGCGGCGGCGGCCAGGCCCACCGGCCCGGCGCCGATCACGACCACGGGGAGGTCTTCCAGACGGTCGTTCATGACATCTCCTCTATCTTGAAGGTACTCGAAATAGCAGGTCGGGCGGGGTCATAGCTCAGAGGTAGAGGGCTGGCAGCGGTCAGGTGACGGTGGGGCTGCGGCGTTGGATCGCGATGACGTCGCGCCAGGTGTCCCGGTGTCGGTCGATCCGCTCCCGAACGCCGACGATCCGGAAGCCGGCCCACCGGTGCAGGGCCAGACTGGCGACGTTCTCCGGGAAGATCCGGGACTGGATGGTCCAGATTCCGGCGGCCTCGGTCGAGGCGATCAACGCGTCGAGCAGGGCCGCGTCGACCCCGGCGCCTTGTGCGGTGGGATGGACGTAGACGGAGTGTTCCACGACCCCGGCGTAGACGGCACGACTGGACACCGGCGAGACGGCCACCCAACCGAGCACTGTGCCGTCGTCGTCGACGGCGACCAGGTGGTGGTCGGGCCGTTGCCGGCCTCGAACGCCGCCCAGGTCGGCGCCGTGGTCTCGAAGCTCGCGTGGCCGCCGTCCAGACCAGCCTGGTAGATCGGCGTCGGCGGGCCGCATCGGGCGGATCCGCATCAGCAGCCGCCGATCGGCGCCGGTGCGGGTCTGCCCATCACCACGTCGGCGGCGGAGGGGAAGCAGCTGACGCAGGCGTCGTTGATCCGGTAGTGGCGGGCGTTGCCGACCTGGTCGACGAGGACGAACCGGACGTCGGCGAGGATCTTCAGGTGCTGCGACACGGTCGACTGCGCCAGCCCGACGGCCCCAACGATCTCTCCAACGCTCATCGGTCGGGCCGCCCGGGCCAGGTACTCCACGATCTGCACCCGGCTCGGGTCCGCGAGGGCCCGGAACCAGGACGCGTACTGCGCCGCGACCGTCCGCTCCAGCAACTCCGCCATCACGAAGCACCCCCATCAGCAACTCTATCGTTCATCGCCGATAGACGATCGAAGGGTGGTCGGTGTGGTGGAGGCGAGCCACGCGGTCGCGACGACGGGCTGGGTGATCGCGGCCAGGGTGGCGGGCTCGACGCGGTCGGCTGTGTCGGCCGGGCTGTGGTAGCCGGCCATGCCGCCCCGTTGCCGAGCGCCGCGAGGCCGGCAGCGGCGTAGCGGCGGTTGTCCGAGGCGACCGCCCCGCGACCAGGGGTACGCCGGTGTGCCGGCCAGCCTGGCCGAGGACGGAGAGCAGGCCGTGCGCGGGTCCGCCGGCCTCGACGGCGGCGGCCTGGTGAAGGTGCCCGGCTCCGTCGACGTTGACCACCAGCGGGGTCGCGCCGGTCTCGGCCAGGCGGGCGGCGTGGTGGGCGGAGCCGAGCGCGCCGACCTCCTCGCCGTCGAGTAGCGCCACGGACAGACCGACGCCCTCGGGCAGGGCGGCGGCGAGGATCCGGGCGGCTTCAAGGACGACGGCGACACCACTGCCGTTGTCGGCCGCTGGGCAGGGTTGCCACAGCAGCCGGTGGACCCGGCGACATTCAGCGCGGCGGCCGGGTCTCCGGCGAGACCACCGGTGCTTCCGTTTCCGGTCATGGCGGGACTCCTCAACTGTCAGCGGGGCAGGGTCAACGGATAGGTGTCGGTGTGGCCGCGGTCGTAGCGGCGCCGGGCGCGCTGTTCGGCGGTGGTCACCTCGGCGCAGCCGTCGCAGAAGGGGACCCCTGCGAGAGGGGAACGGCGGCGGAACAGGCGGAACATGACGTCCTCCTCACGTCGAGGCTGTCTCGACGTTTTTCGAATCAGAGATTTGCACGCTGATTCGAGATCTGTCAACCTAGACCCATGTCGAAGCAAGCGCCGGCGCTCACCCTGGCGGACCTCAACGCCGGGAAGCCCTGCTGCGCACCGATCAGCGAACAGCGCATCCCCGCGGAGACCGCCGCCGTGCTCGCTCCGGCCTTCAAGGCCCTCGGCGACCCGGTACGCCTCCAGTTGATGTCGATGATCGCGTCGGCGCCCGCCGGGGAGATCTGCGTCTGCGATCTCACCCCGGCGTTCGACCTGTCCGGGCCGACGATCTCCCACCACCTCAAGACCCTGCGCGAGGCTGGCCTCGTCGACGCCGAGCGCCGAGGCACCTGGGTCTACTACCGGGCGCGTTCCGGGATCATGCGGCATCTCGCGAGCCTGCTCCACATCGGGATCCCGGCAAGCGTGTGACCATTGCGTCGCCGGCTTGTCGCCGTCGCCTTTCAGCAGCCCGTACACCTGCTGTTCATCCCGGCCGACTGGACGGCCGCCCAGCACGAGTAATTACATCAGGCAGTGCTGATATCAGATGCGCCTGGATCTGACCGCCTCCGTTTCAGCGCTGATCACCGTCATCGGCCCCCGAACAAGCGCTGCCCGACCCACCCCAGGTCTGCGGCGCATCGCGGCTTGGACCACCTGCTGCCAGGTGCCGGTGGTGGGCCGGCTGCCCGGTGTCGAGTCGGTCAAGGTGCACTTCGCCTCCGCCCGGAACGTGATCGTCCACGACCCGGCGCAGGTCGACACCGACGCGCTGGTCGCCGCGGTGCGGGAGGCCGGCTACCTGGCCCGCCCCGCCGCGTTCTGACGGGTATGGTTCGGGCCCGATCGCGGGCCCCTCGGGCGCGCAAGATCAGAAAGCGTCTGACGTCCGCTTCCTGAAGGCTGCTGTGACCTACCGACTGGGGGTGGTGAAAGTCACCGTCTCGGAGGGGGTGGAGTAGATGCCCGCTTGGTCGACCGCGCGTACGTAGACCTCGTACGTGTTGCCGGGGGCGACCGCGAACGTGACGGTCCGTACGTCCGTGGCGGGGTTCGAGACGCCGAGGGCACCGCCGTTGACGTACGTGAAGTACCGGGAGATCGGGAAGTCGCCTGGTGTCGAGGCCGTCCACGACAGTGTCGCGGAGGTCGGGGTGAGCGTGGTGACGGTCAGGTCGGACGGCGGGGACGGCGGCACCGACGGGACGGTGGTGACGGTGCCGCGGGCGGACGGGGCCGAGCGCGGTGTGCCGTCGGTGTAGCGGACGACGACGATGAACGTGTAGCTCGTGCCTGGCCTGAACCCGGTGAGTGGGACGCTGGTCGTCGACGGGCCCGTGCTCGCCCGGATCTGGATCGGCTGGGTCGGGGTTGCGGGCGGGACGATCAGGTCGTAGCCGGCGATCCGTTCGATGTCGACCGCCGGTGGTCGCCAGGAGACCGTGGCGGTGGTGGCGGTGATGTCGGTCGCCACCGGCGGGCCGGGCACAACTTCGCCCCGCAGGGTCGTGATGGTCACGGGGGCCGAGGCCGGCCCGCGAAGGCCGCTGGTGTCGCGTGCCCGCACGTACAGCTCGTAGGTCGTGGCCGGGCGCAACCCGCCGATCGGCACGAAGACCCACGCGCCGGTCGCGGTGGTGACGAGCTGGTCCGGGTAGATCCAGCCCGGCCGGCGGGCGTAGACCTCGTACGCCGCGATCGGGTTGCTGCCCGTGGTGGCCGGCATCCAGGCCAGGTCGACGGTGGTGGCGGAGAGGAACTGCGTGCCGGCGGCCCGCGGGGCGCCGGGCGGGGTCACCGGCACGCTCGCCTGTGCCGGCGCCGGTCCGGAAATCACCAGTGCGAAGGCGAGCGCGGCGCCGAGCAGATGCCTGTGGCCCATTCCGACATGCTGCACCCGGCAGTGATGACTGTCAATGTATGCGCCGTTCGGCCCGCTTGGTCCCGCGACCCACGCGGCTCGGGGTCATCGGTCGACTCGTGCCTCGTCGGTCGCTACCGTACGGGACGTGGCGCGGGTACTGGTGACCGGCATGTCGGGCGCAGGGAAGACCACGGTCCTCGAAGAGCTTCACCGACGCGGTTTCCTTACTGTCGATACGGATTACGGCGACTGGGAACTGCCCGATGGGACCTGGGATGAGCCTCGTATGAGCGGGTTGCTTGCCCGACATCGCGATCTGATCGTGTCAGGGACCGTGGACAACCAGGTCCGCTTCTACGACCGCTTCCACCATGTCGTCCTCCTCAGCGCACCGTTGGAGGTTCTTCTCCAACGAGTCACCCACCGGACGAACCCCTATGGAAGAACCCCCGAACAGCAGGCGGAGATCGCCCGGTACATCCGTACCGTTGAGCCGCTTCTCAGACGTGGGGCCACCATCGAGCTTGACGGACGTCGGGAGATCTCCGAACTGGCCGACGTGGTCGAAGATCTGGTCAGGGAAATGCCCTGATCTTGCGGTGGCAGCCACCCGCGGGCTGGCTGTGGGTCGGCTCGCGCCACGGTCTGCGTCCGGTGGCGACCGGCAGCGCGGTCGGTCACGCGGCGTCCGCCTCAGGCAGGCCGCGGCGCGGTGTCGCCGCTGTGGAGGCGGTCCAGCTCGGCGAGGTACATCGCCTGCATGCGGTCATAGTGCCGGACCAGCAGCATGACCTCCTCGACGCTGTAGCCTCCGATGAGCCGCTCCGCCCGCTCGGCGAACCGCTCGTACGGTTGCTCCAACTCGGCGATCCGCTCCGGCCGCAGGGCGACGATCACCCGCCGCCGGTCCGCCGGATCGCGCCCGGCCGTCACCCATCCTGCCTGCTGGAGCCGGCGGAGCATGCTGGTCACCGCCCCGGTGGTGAGGTTGGTCCGCTCGGCGACCTGTCCCGCGGTGGCGGATCCGACGTCCGCCAGGTAGTCCAGGCACTCCAGGTCGCTCACGGTGAGGCCCAGCCGCTCCGCGATGGCGTACCGGAACACCATGGACAGCCGCGACATCTCCCGCCCGGCGCGCATGAGGTCGGCGATCGCGGACGCACGGGCCGGCTCGTGGGACATGCCCGCAATCATGCCTCCGGTACGGTGACCCGGTGCAGCCGAGGTAACACGCGGGTCAGCACCCAGTGCGGTGCGGCCGCGTCTCCGGTGAGGCGGCGCATCAGCCCGGCGGCGGTGTCGACGGCGCGGAAGGCGTAGGACACCATCTCGTCCTGGTAGCCGGCGATCGCCTCCTCCACCGGCGCGCCGCTCGCCCGTGCGGCCTCGACCAGCCGGTGGCCGAGCAGGGCGGCGTCCCGGAGCGCGGTGTTGCCGCCGTGAGCGCCGAACGGCGGCATGGCGTGCACGGCGTCGCCCATCATCGTCGCCCGGGGCACCGCCCAGCGACGCGGGCGCCGGCCGATCGCGAAGGGGTTGAATACCGTGGCGTCCAACTCGGCCGTGTCGACCAGCCGCCGGACGAGCGGGTGGAAGTCCGCACTCATCCGGGCGGCCAGCGTCCACAGCGCCAGCAGGTCCCCGCGGGCGCTGATGGGCACCTCCTCCTGCCGGAGCAGCAGCCCCCACATGACGTAGTCGTCGCCCGTGGGCGCATAGCTGCCCGGGGCCAGGCGGGCGAACGCCTCCCGCGGGCGCTCGCCGAACCGCATGGCGGTGAAGAAGAAGGCCCGGCCCGGCCGGTCGGCGATGGCCAGAACCCCACTGGTACGCAGCGCGTCCGGGATGACGCTCTCGCCGTTGCGCCGCAGAGGCGATCGTCCGTAGATGCCCGCCATCGGGGTGTTCTCCGGTTCCGCGTCGGGCATGAGCTTCGCGCGCAGCGCCGAGCCGACACCGTCCGCGCCCACGACGACGGTCGCCGCGGCGGTCCCGCCGTCGGAGAACCGCAGCCGCAGCTTTGCCGGGCCGTCGCTGTCCACCGCGACGGCGGCCTTGCCGTAGTGGATGCGCCTGTCCAGCCCGGACTGCAGGATCGACCGCAGGGTCAGTCGGTCGACCTGGCGGGTCGCGTGCGGCTCGTCCTTGAAAGTGATGGTGAATGCGTCGCGCAGTCGGCTGTCGGTGAAGCGCAGCTGCCCGCCGGGCTGGTCGCCGGTGGTCAGCGCCAGGCGGTACAGCGGGCGGGGCAGGCTCTCGCGCAGCGCCTTCAGCCCGTACCGGTCGAGAATGATCCGGTAGCCCTGCCGCCGGACGAAGGGGCCCGGGTCCCGTTCGTAGACGTGCACGTCGATGCCGGCGCGCATCAGGTGCTGGGCGAGGCAGAGGCCGGAGAGGCCGGCACCGGCGATTGCCACCGAGAAGTCAGTCGATATGCCCATGTGATTATCTTAATGACTAAGACGATTTTCGCAAGTCCGCCGGCAGCGGCTCGGTCACCCGACGCCGAACCGACGGCCACTGCCCCCACGACGTCGTCGGACTGTCACGATCTGCGGTCATGGACAGCGGCCGTTGAAGGGTGGGGTGTCCGGATTGGACGAGTGACGTCAGTCGGACGAGCCTCTGGTCGGCGGGCAGAGGCGGTGGCCACGGCGCAGCGGTTACCCTGCCGTCATGGCGAGCGCCGAACTGGATGAGTTGATCGTCGTGGACGCCGATGCGCTGCGCGTGTGGTTGTCGGCCAACCACGCCACCTCGCCCGGTGTCTGGCTCGCCCTGACCAGACAGGGCGGCACCGTCACCACGCTGACCTGGCAGCAGGCGGTCGACGAGGCCCTGTGCTTCGGCTGGATCGACGGGCAGGCCCGTAAACGGGATCAGGAGTCCTCCTGGATCCGGTTCACCCCTCGCCGGCCCCGCAGCTCCTGGTCACAACGCAACGTCGCCCACGTCGCCCGCCTGGAGGCGCAGGGGCGGATGCTGCCCCCGGGCCGCGCCGCGGTGGAAGCCGCAAAGGCGGACGGGCGGTGGGCGGCGGCCTACGCCCCGCCGTCGGAAGCCGAGGTGCCGGCCGACCTCCTCGCCGCCATCGCCGCCAACCCCGCCGCCCAGGCCATGTTCGACGTACTCACCAAGACCAACCGGTTCGCTCTCATCCACCGCGTCAACGCCGTCAAACGGGCGCAGACCCGCGAACGCAAGATCGGTGAGTTCGTCGCCATGCTGGCCCGGCACGAGACGATCTACCCACAGAAGGCCAAGCCTCCAGAGTCGCCGTAATCGACGGCTGCGGAACTGAGCGTGCCGGCTGGCGCGTTCGCGCAGGAGATCGGCAGCGTGGTCCAGGTGGCCGATGCTTCGGGGCTTCGTGGGACTTCCTCCTCGACGGGGTGCCACTGCAGCGGACGCAGGTGACAGGAACAGCTTCGCCCTCTGCTCGGGAGGGTGTGATGCGGTTGCCCTGCGGGTGGGGTGCGCGGCAGCAGGCCCGCCAGTCGACCTGCCCGGCTGGACGGGCGACTACCACGAATGGTTACATCATGTCGTGCTGATATCAGACGCGCCTGATGTGATCAGGTTGTTGGCCGACCCGCTCCGGGCGCAGATCGTCGACCTTCTCGCCCGGGGTCCGGCGTGCACCTGTCATCTGGTCGCCGACACCGGCGCGAAGCAGCCCAACGTCTCCGGGCACCTTCGGCAACTGCGCGACGCCGGCCTCGTCGTCGCGGAACCACACGGCCGGTTCACCTACTACCGGCTCCTGCCCGAAGCCCTGGAAGCAGCCGCCGCCGAGCTCACCGAACTCGCCGCCCGCGCGCGGACCAACGCCGGATCCCGCCGGGAGTGCTGATGACCACCACCCCAACCACCGACGCGGCACCCGCCGTCGTCGGCCGACTGCCCCGCCTCGACCGGTTCCTGCCGCTGTGGATCGGTCTGGCGATGGTCGCCGGACTGCTCCTCGGCCGTGTCATCCCCGGGCTGAACACCGCCCTGGAGGCGGTGAGGATCGGTGGGATCTCGTTGCCGATCGCCGTCGGGCTGCTGGTCATGATGTATCCGGTACTGGCCAGGGTCCGCTACGACCGGCTCGACACCGTCACCGGCGACCGCCGCCTGCTGATCTCCTCCCTCGTCCTGAACTGGCTGATCGGGCCGGCGATCATGTTCACCCTCGCCTGGATCTTCCTGGCCGACCACGCCGAGTACCGCACCGGCCTGATCATCGTCGGACTCGCCCGCTGCATCGCCATGGTGATCATCTGGAACGACCTCGCCGGCGGCGACCGCGAGGCCGCCGCCGTCCTCGTTGCCCTCAACTCCGTCTTCCAGGTCATCGCGCTCGGTGTGCTCGGCTGGTTCTACCTGTCGGTGCTGCCCGGCTGGCTCGGCCTGTCCGGTGCGGAGCTGGCTGTCTCCGGCTGGGACATCGCCCGCAACGTGCTGATCTTCCTCGGCGTCCCGCTGCTCGCCGGATACCTCACCCGCCGCTTCGGCGAAGGCGCGAAGGGCCGCACCTGGTACGAGGACCGCTTCCTCCCGAAGATCGGCCCGGTCGCCCTGTACGGGCTGCTGTTCACCATCGTCATCCTGTTCGCCCTGCAAGGCGACGCCATTACCAGCCGACCGTGGGACGTCGTCCTGATCGCGGTCCCACTCCTGGCGTACTTCGCGATCATGTGGGCCGGCTCCTACGGCCTCGGCCGTGCAACGGGACTCAACTACGAGCGGGCCACCACCCTGGCCTTCACCGCCGCCGGCAACAACTTCGAGCTGGCCATCGCGGTGGCGATCGGTACCTTCGGGGTCACCAGCGGCCAGGCCCTCGCCGGTGTCGTCGGACCGCTGATCGAGGTACCCGTCCTCGTCGCACTGGTCTACGTCAGCCTCGCCCTGCGCCGACGTCTGTTCCCGGCCTCACCCGTCGAAGCGGGAAGCCCGTCATGACGGTGCTCCCGCGCCCGGCGTGCAACGACGCCACACTGGCCTGCCGGGCGTCCGGGTGAAGGACGACGGCACCGTCCCTCCGCTGCGACGCAAGGAACCGATCATGTCCGACAAGCCCAGCGTCCTGTTCGTCTGCGTACACAACGCCGGTCGTTCCCAGATGGCCGCCGGCTGGCTCCGGTACCTCGCCGGGGACACCATCGAGGTCCGCTCCGCCGGCTCCGCACCCGCGACCCAGATCAATCCCGCCGCCGTCGAGGCGATGCGCGAGGTCGGCATCGACATCACCGACCAGACCCCGAAGAAGCTCGAATGGGAGACTGCCGAATCCTCCGACGTGATCGTCACCATGGGCTGCGGCGACGCCTGCCCCGTCTTCCCCGGCAAGCGGTACGAGGACTGGCAGCTCGACGATCCGGCCGGCCAGGGCGTCGAGGCGGTCCGCCCGATCCGCGACGAGATCCGTACCAGGGTCGAGCAGCTGGTGACTGAACTGGCGGCGGGGCGGGCAGCAGGCTGAGCCCGCTACTGGTCGTTCAGCACGTGAGCGGAGGTAGGGGTCCGGTGGTTACCCATCCGCGGAGACGGTGGCAATAGTCCGGTTGTCCGACACACTTCGGCCGTCACGGTGTTGGGGATTGCGTGCCGAGCCACTGGGCGAGGTAGCGGTGCAGGCGGGTGAGGTCTGTTCCGCTGGAGCGGTAGGCGATGTGTCCGTCTGGCCGGACCAGGTACTGAGCGTTGTCGCCGTTGTCGAGGCCCAGGTTGCGCAGGGCTTGGCCGGTGTGATCGTGCAGGGCTGCGGGATCGCTGTTGTCGTGGGTGAGGAAATGGGTGGTGACGAGTCCGCGGTAACGGTTGATCAGGTCGGTGACGCCGGTCATAGGCCATGCGTCGGGTCCGCACAGCAGCAGGTGGAATGTGGGCGTGGCAAGGGCGCGGTGGAGTGTGTTGGCCCTGGTGTTGCCGGTGACGGGGGCATCCGGGAGCCGGTCCCCGGCCCGGGGGCCGCGCCGGGGTGCGCCGGGCTGGTCCGTCGAGGCTGCGCTGCGCCGGTAGTGGATGGCCAGTTGGGAGATGGCTCGGAATCCGTACGCCCGGGCCGGCTTGATGCGCAGCGCGAGCGCGGAACCTGTCAAGATCAATGAGACAGGGATTGGTCACATTGTTTGTGTGGCGGCTGGTGGTTGGTTGATCCAGGCAGCGCCGGGGATGGGTGGCGGCGTGGGCTGCCGTGGGAAGCGGTTGGGGTTGGCCGCGTAGGCGGCGTTGAGGACCTCGGCTCGCTGGAGGCGGACCTGGTCGGCAGTGCCGAAGTGCACTGATGCCGGGGTGTGCAGGCCGATGCCGGAGTGCCGGTGTTCGTGGTTGTAGTAGGTGAAGAACTCCTGGCAGAACGCGCGGGCGTCGTGGATGGAGCCGAACCGGTCCGGGAACGCCGGGCAGTGTTTGAGGGTCTTGAACGCCGATTCGGAGTAGGGGTTGTCGTTCGATACTCGTGGGCGGGAGTGGCTGCGGGCGATGCCGAGGTCGGCCAGTAGCACGGCGACGGGCTTGGAGGTCATCGAGGTGCCGCGGTCGGCGTGGACCGCCTTCGGGGCGGCGCCGATACGGGCGATCGCGTCGGCGATGAACTCCTCGGCCAACTCGCCGGACTCTCGTGGCGCGACCTGCCAGCCGACGACGTACCGGCTGTAGATGTCGAGCATCACGTACAGGTCGTAGTAGACGCCCCGGTACGGGCCGTGCAGTTTGGTGATGTCCCAGGTCCACACCTCGTTTGGGGCGTGGGCGACCAGTTCGGGACGCACCCTGGGCGGATGCGCCGCTTGGCGGCGGCGCTCGCGCACCTCACCGTGGGCGCGCAGCAGCCGGTACATGGTCGCCTCGCTGCACAGGTAGGTGCCCTCGTCGAGCAGGGTCGCCCAGATCTGGGCCGGGGCCTTGTCGGCGAAACGGGGTGAGCGCAACACCGCCAGGACCTGCGCCTGTTCCGCCTCCGACAGTGCGTTGGCCGGTCTGCGCCGCGGCGCCGGCGGCGCCTTCACCGCCGCGGGCTTGGCCTGCCGGTAGTGGGTGGCCCGCGACTTGCCCAGCAGGTCGCAGGCTCGCTTGGTCGAGGTCAACGGCGCCAGTTCGGCGAACGCGTCGTCGATCACCCGCGCCGCCGCCGTTCGGGTGTCGGCTCCGCGCTCTCGGAGAGCAACCCCAAGAGCGCGTGTGCTTTTCCCACCACGTCCAGCGCCGCTTTCGTCCGCGCCAGCTCCGCCTGCAGGCGTTCGTTGTCCCGCCGCAGCCGCTCGTTCTCCGCCTGCTCCGGGCTCTTGCCCGGCCGCCGGCCCGGCCTGGACGCCGGCCCCGCCAAGGCTCCCGCGTCGCGGGCGCGGCGCCACTCGATGATGTGCGAGTGATACAGCCCCTCCCGGCGCAGCAGCGCACCCCGCGCGCCGGCCTCGGACAGGCCGTCGTACTCGGCCACGATCGCCAGCTTGTACTCAGCGGTGAACGTCCGACGCTTCGGCCGATCCGAGCGGGGTGAAGAGGCTGAACTCATCCGCCCATCCTCGCCCAGGCCGATGCCCATGTCAGCGATGCTCAAGGTCACGATCGTTGATGATCCCGTCTCGCCCTACTTCAGAAAATCCGGTTCTCCGGTGTCTCACAAGATCCTGGCAGAGAGGGGCGGGGCGATGCGAGGAACCAGCCGGGCACGCAGCTGTCGCAGGATCGGGTTGGTGGAGGTGGCGACCGTGAAGGCCCGGTCGGTGAAGCGCAGCACAGCACGCCCCACGGGGGCACGCTCAGTCTCGTAGGTGTCCAGCAACCCGGGTGTGGCCACGCCGCGGACTACGAAGGCGAGTTTCCAACCGAGATTGACCGCGTCCTGGATGCCGGTGTTCATGCCCTGCGCGCCGGCAGGGCTGTGGATGTGGGCGGCGTCGCCGGCCAGGAACAGGCGTCCGGAGCGGTACCTGGCGGCGCCCCGGTTGTGCAGCCGGAAATTGGTCATCCAGAGCGGATCATAAAGTCTGAGCCGGCCGGCGGTGTAGGTGTCGCTGAGGGCCTGCACCTGGTCGAGGGTGACCTGCTGATCGGGTGGACTGGAGTCCGTACGGGGCCGCATCGCCAGCATCCGCCAGCTTGCCGGGGCGGCGAGGGGGAAGAAGAACAGCATTCCGCGCGGGGAGACGAACACGTGCGCCGCGCCGGGCTCTATGCCGTCGACTTCGAGGTCGGCCAGGACGAACGTCTGCGGGTAGACGGCGCCGCGAAAGGCGATGTCGGCCAGTCGACGCACCGTACTGTGGGCACCATCGCAGCCGACCACGTAACTGGCCCGGACCTGCTCGTCCTGCCCGTCCGCGTGCCGGACAGTGCAGACGACGGTGTCCTCGGCCTCATCCAGGGCGGTGAGGGCGGCGCCTCGTTGCACGGGGATCCCGGCGGCGTCGAGATGCTCACCGAGGACGCGCTCCGTTTCGGCCTGGGACAGGAACAACAGGTACGGGTATGCGGTGTCGGTGGTCCCGATGTCGAACAGTGGTACCGGCAGAATCCGGTCATTGAAGTGCATCTGCAGCCGGACCGTCTGGTTGCCACGCCTGATGAGTTCGGGGGTGACGCCGAGGCCGTCGAGGACCTCCAGGGTTCGGGGTTGGATCGCCAGCGCGCGGGACTCATGCACGCGGTCGACCTGGCGATCGATGATCCGCACCCGGGCGCCGAAGGCACGCAACTGCGCCGCCAGGGCCAGACCGGTTGGACCGGCCCCCACGACCAGCACGTCGATATCTGACCCGACGTGACCCAGATCCTCGTTGCTCACGTCCACAACGCTATCCGCCCCAGGACTTTCGGCCCGGCCCGTCGTACACCAGGAGGTGCCGACGAGCGTCGACGCGAAGAGGACCGCAGCCCAGGAGGAGATCCGCTTGATCTGGTCGTTCTGGGCGTAGCTGGCCCCGGTGAGTCGTTCGGACCCGATGTACCGCTTCGCGCGCAGGGATGTGGGTGCGCGTCAGAGTGTTGCGGCCGGGCCCGGGGAAGGTCGGGTCCGGCCGCGTCGTGCCGGGATCACGCGATCATGCTCGTCGCGAGTTGGGTGTCGTCGAAGGTGTACACCAGCCGGTCCGTGACCTGCACGACGCCCGGCACCCCGTAGGCGAGACGCACCGCGATCTGGGCGGTGCTGCGGCGATCCACCCCGCCATCGAGCGTCACCACACCGTCCCGCACCGCGACCTGGATCAGCCCCTCTTCGGTGGTCAATACCCGACGGAGCACCTCGTCGATGACGTCCGCCCGGATGTCGGCGTCCGGGCGTAGGTACACCTTCAACAGGTCCCGGCGGGAGACGATGCCCTTCAGCCGGCCGAGTTCGTCGACCACCGGCAGCCGCTTGACGTGCTCCTCGTCCAGGAGTTTGGCGGCGGTGGCCAGCGGCGTCGTGGGGGTCACGGTGATGGCCGGCGTGGACATCAGCTGCTCCGCCTCGGACGCGGCAGCGTGCGATCGGGCCGTCCGGTGTCGGCGGCTGACGAAGACCCTCGGCTCTGGTCGACCGGTCAGCTCGACCTTGGCCAGTAGATCGGATTCGGAGACCACGCCCTGCACCCGGTCAAAGTCATCGATGACCGGCACGGCGCTGATACCGCGTGCCGTGAGCAGGTCGACGATCACCCGGTAGGGCGTCTCCGAACGGACCGTGACGACGTCCGTGGTCATGACGTCGCCCACCTGCCACTGTCTCATCACCATCTACCTCCTTGGCGGAGACCCGGACGTCTGCGGTAGACCTTCCGGTATCACCTCACGCTAGGACCGCCACAGCGTGCCGGGGCAGGGCCGATGGACCCACCCGGAGAGGCGTACCGGCCCTGCCCGGACGGGCCACGGTCGGCTGTGCTGGACGCAGACCAGCAGAGAGCGTGGTGCGTCACACCACAGATTGCCGATGACGGATTGGAGACCCCGATGGCGACACACCGGATCGCCGTCGGTCTCAACGGCTCGGCAGGCGCGCGGGACGCGCTGGCCTGGGCCATCCGGCTGGCAGCGCGACGGTCGGCGGCGGTACTGGTCGTGACGGCGTGGCCGGACGCGGCACGCGACGTCAGCCGGCGACGGAACGCCCTCCGGCCGGACCGACTCGCGCTGATCCGCACTCAACAGGGTCAGATCGCCGCGGCGGCAGCCGCTGTCGGACATCATCCACCGATACTGCGCGAGTTGGTTCTCTCCGACCCGGTCACCGCGCTGTGTCACGCGGCGGCCCGGGCCGACCTGGTGGTCGTCGGTGCCAGCCGTCCCGGCCGCCCGAGCCGGGCCAGCGTCGGCGCACGCGTCGAGGCCCGGCTGGCCGCTGGCCGAACCCGCGGCCGGCCGGTGCCGCCGGTGGTCGCTGTCGGCAGCGCCGGGATTCTGCGGCTCCTTGCGGTCGCCGGAGGTCCAGTCGTCCGGGAGTGATGAGTTCTCCCGCCCGTACCCGTCACACCTACGACGGACACGACGAGGCGGAAGGATGACGTGATGACTGTTGACACCCGACTGGAGGAACTGGGCGTGGGCGGGCTGGGCGAGGTCGACGAGCCGGCGTTCTCGGGGCTGGTGGAGCGGCACCGCCGGGAGTTGCACGTGCACTGCTACCGGATGCTCGGATCATTCGAGGACGCCGAGGACACCGTGCAGGAAACGTTCCTCCGTGCCTGGCGCCGCCGGGAAACCTTCGAGGGGCGGTCGACGTTTCGGGCCTGGCTGTACCGGATCGCCACCAACGCCTGCCTGGACCTGCTCGCCAAGTGCCGCCCGGCGCCGGCGACCGGTGGCGAGGTGCTGTGGCTGCAGCCCTACCCGGACCGGCTTCTCGACGAGCTGCCCGCCGGCGACGCGGACGAGCCGGAAACCGTCACCGTCGCTCGGGAGACGATCGAGCTGGCGTACCTGGTCGCGGTCCAGCACCTCGCGCCGCGCCCGCGGGCCGTGCTGATCCTGCGGGACGTGCTCGGCTGGCCGGCCAAGGACGTCGCGGAACTCCTCGGAGACTCCGTCAACTCCGTGAACAGCGCGCTGCAACGGGCCCGTGCCGGCATGCGGGAGCACCTGCCCGCCGAGCGGCAGGACTGGACCGGCAGCGAACAGGACACCGGGACGCGCGAGCTGGTGCGCCGGTACACCGACGCCAGTGTGGCCACGGACATCGACGGGCTCGCCGCACTGCTGCGGCACGACGTCCGCTGCTCGATGCCGCCGACCCCGGGGCTGTACGTCGGCCGTGACGCGGTGGTGAACGACTGGATCGAAAGCGGCTTCGGGGAGATGAAGCAGCTGCGTGCCGTCCTCACCTCCGTGAACCGGCAGCCTGCCGTCGCCTTCTACCTCTGGCGGAATCGAGAGGGCGGGTACCTGCCGTTGACGATCGACGTCCTCCGCGTCACCGGCGGGGCGATCACCGAGATCGTCACGTTCCACGACGACCAGTTCCCGCGGCTCGGGCTGCCGGAGCGGCTGCCGGCGGACGGCACGGAGTAGCCCCGGTGTGGACCCGCGCGTCGCGGCGGTGGCGTGTGGAGGGTGTGCATCGGCACTCTCCGGCCACGATCGTCACCTGCCAGTCGACAGACCCGTACGCCAGGTACCGAATGGGGGAGGAACGACATGAACAGCAGAGATGACATCGTGGTCGTCGCTGGCCCGGCATCGGGCCAGCCGCGCTACGCCCACCGGCTCCGTAGGCTCGCCGTCACCGGCTTCGTCGCCACGCTCGCCGCGACGGTGGCCACCACCCTCGCCGCAGCGCTTGCCCGGGCTGTCGGCGTCGATTTCGAGGTCCCCGATGGCGGCGAGACGATCCCGTTGGCCGGGATCGCCGTGCTGACCTGCTTCTTCGCGGTCGTGGGCATCGTCATCGCCGCCGTTCTCCTACGTTGGAGCGCTCGTCCCGTTGGTCGATTCGGGTGGATCGCTGTGTCGCTGACCGCGATCTCGATGGCTCCGCCCCTCCTCTCCGGGGCCAACTTCGGCACCACCACCGCGCTGGTCGGGCTACATCTCGTCCCGGCGGCGGTGATGATCCCCACCCTGGCGTGGAGCCGTGAGCCTGGATGGCGTTGAGCACCTCGGGCGATGTCGGTTCATCCCGTTCTCCGGTGAACCGACCACGCCCTTTTCCTGCCCCATCAGGCACTCGAAACCCGGTAGCCAGCTGCCAACTGCCGAGGTCCGGGCTATTCGAGGCGCTGGCGCAGCAGGTGTTGTTCGGCTGGGTTGGCGGTGAGTTGCAGGGCCCGTTCGTCGGCGGCTCGCGCCAGGTCGTGCTGGCCGAGGTCGCGGAGCAGCTCGGCGCGGGTGGCGTGGAAGAGGTGGTAGTCGTCGAGTTCCGCGGCGAGGTTGTCGAGTTCGGCGAGGGCGGCGGCCGGACCGGTGATGTGGTGTACGGCGATGGCGCGGTGGAGCGCGGTGACCGGTGACGGGGCGAGGTGCAGCAGCATGTCGTAGAGGACGACGATCTGGGACCAGTCGGTTTCGGCCCAGTGTGTGGCTTCGGCGTGGCAGGCGACGATCGCCGCCTGCAACTGGTACGGGCCGGGCCTTCTGAGGGCGGCGGCGCGGGCGATCAGGCGCGCTGCCTCGTCGATCGCGTCGTGGTCCCACAGGGTGCGGTCCTGGTCGGGTAGCTGGACGATCTCGCCGGTCGGGGTGAACCGGGCCGCGGCTCGGGCCCGGTGCAGGCGGATGAGGGCAAGTAGTCCGAGAACCTCGGGTTCGGTCGGCATCAGTTGGTGCAGCAGGGTGGCGAGGAACTCGGCGTCGTCGGTGAGGTCGTGGAAGCGGCTGTGGTTCGCGTCGCTGGGTAGGTACCCCTCGTTGAAGAGCAGGTAGATCACCGCCAGGACCTCGTTGAGGCGGCCGGCGAGTTCGTCGGGGTCGGGGATCCGGTAGGGGATACCGGCGTCACCTATTTTCCTTTTCGCCCGGGTGATCCGCTGGGCGACGGTGGTCTCGGGCACGAGGAACGCCTTGGCGATCTGGGCGGTGGTGAGTCCGCACACCACCCGCAGGGTCAGTGCGACCTGCGCGGCGCGGGGTAGCGCCGGGTGGCAGCAGGTGAACATCAGCCGTAACCGGTCGTCCGGCTCCGGTTCGGCCGGCCAGGCGACCAGCGCGAGTTTGGTCTGCTCGCGGCGGTCCCGGCGCAGGCGGTCAAGGCCACGCCGACGGGCGACGGTGTAGAGCCAGGCGTCGGGCCGGTCCGGGATGCCGTCGTGGGGCCAGTGGGCCAGTGCCGCTTCGACGGCGTCCTGGACCAGGTCTTCGGCGGCGGAGAAGTCGCCGACCAGTGACACGAGGGCGGCGGCGAGCCGGCCCGCGTGGTCGCGCACCACGCGGGCCAGCTCGGCATGCGACGGTTCGGTCATTAGGCGATCGGGCGGATCTCCACGAGCGGGCAGGCGGGCCACGACTTCGCCATTCGCAGGGCCTCGTCGAGGTCGGCGACCTCGATCTCGGCGTAGCCGGAGACGACCTCCTTGCCTTCGACGAACGGTCCGTCGGTGATCATCGGATCGCCACTGCCGAGGCGTACGGTGGTCGCGGTCTCGGCCGGCAGCAGGTGCCGATGGTGGGTGATCTTGTCGCTGTGGTCGGCGAACCACTGCTGGACGCGGCCGTAGGCGCGATCCCGCTCCGGTTCGTCCATGGCGGCGAGGTCGGCGGCGAACTGTTCGGTCTCGACGAACATCAGCACGTACTTCATGGTTGCCCTCGTCTCCTACTGGAACAGCTCGGTCATCCGCCGGGCCATCTCCTCCGGGCTGACGTCCTCGACGTGGCTGGCGACGGTCCAGGCGTGCCCGAACGGGTCGACGATGAAGGCGTCCCGGTCGCCGTAGAACTGGTTCGTCGGTGCCCGGTGCAGCGTCGCACCGCGCTCGACGGCGTTGGCAACGACGGCGTCGACATCCTCGACGTAGATGAACTGGAACACCGGGGTGCCGGCCAGCCCGCCGGCGGGCGGTGCGGTGGTGCCGCGCTGCGGGTCCTCGTCCTCGACGATGACGACGGCGTCGCCGATCTCGATCTCGGCGTGCGCGACGCTGCCGTCCGGGCCGGGGAAACGCATCCGTTCGGTGGCACCGAAGACGGCCGCGTAGAAGTCCAGCGCCTTGGCGGCGCCCTGGACGACCAGGCAAGGGGTGATCCGGCGGTACGTGTCGGGAATCGGGTTGGGTCCGGGTGGTGTCGACATGTCGCTCCTCGGTTGCGTATAGCCTGCGCGGTGTTGGCGGCTCGGGTCGTTCATTAGGCAGACGACCTGCGTGGCGCCCGATACGACAGACCGGTCAACATATTTTCGACGTGGTCGCCGCCCCCGTGGGTTGGTTCGCCGACAGTCGGGTGGCAACCGTCTCCATCATCGCGAGGAACTGCCGGACCTGCTCGGGCGGCAGACCGGTGAACAACCGCGCCGAGCCGGCCTGGTAATCGGCGGTGAGCTGCGCCGTGACGGCCTCGCCGGCGTCGGTGAGTCGGACGAGGACGGCGCGACGGTCGTCGGGGTGCGGGTCGCGGCGGACAAAGCCCGCTTCGGCGAGCCCGTCGACGAGTGCGGTGATGTTGCGGGCCGTCACCCCGATCGTGCGGGCCAGTTGCTGCTGGGTGGCGGGGCCCTGCCGGTGCAGGTGCCAGATGACGGTCGCCCGGGCCCGGGTCAGACCACGGGCGGCCAGACCGGCCTGCATGTAGTGCTCGACGGTCACGGCGAAGGCGAAGACCCGTTCGAGAGCGCCGGTGAACGTGCCGCAGTCCGGCACCGAAACATTGTGTATGCCATTCACTATGTATATCCTCCCCCATGAAGATAGCGGATCGCTGGCAGGTTGTCGCTTGCCGGCCCGGGGCCAGGAGGTCGGCAATGCCAGCGGTATCCCATCCGGTGTTCGCACGGGTCTACGAACGGCTCAGCGTGGTCATGGACCGTGCAGGTGGCGCCGACCACCGCCGGGACCTGGTCACCGGACTGTCCGGGCGGGTCATCGAGGTCGGCGCCGGCAACGGACGGATGTTCGCCCACTACCCGCCCGAGGTGACCGAGGTCGTCGCCGTCGAACCCGAACCCCACCTGCGCAGGAGCGCGACCACGACGGCGCGGACAGCACCGGTTCGGGTCACCGTGGTCGACGGCCTGGCGGCGGCGCTGCCGGGCGGCGACGGCGAGTTCGACGCCGCCGTCGTCGCGCTCGTGCTCTGCACGGTGCCCGACCAGGCGGCGGCCCTCCTGGAGCTTCGTCGGGTGCTGCGTCCAGGAGGTGAGGTGCGCTTCTTCGAGCACGTCGCCGCCGAGCATCCGGGTGGCATGCGTCGGATGCAGCGGCTGGCCGACGCGACGCTGTGGCCGCTGCTGTTCGCCGGCTGTCGCACCGGCCGGGACACCGCCGCCGCGATCACCGCCGCCGGGTTCGCCATCCAGGACCTACACCGGTTCCGGTTCCCGTCGACCGGCCCGAGCAGCCCCGCCGCACCCCACATCCGGGGCCGCGCCGTCAAGCCGATCGGCGACCCACGGTGAGCGTCGGCACCCCGACGCAGCCGCCGGTCACCGAGGGAGAACCGGCCCGGGTACGCATCCTGCGCCCTCCCACGCCGCCGGACCTGGCGCAGCGTCACTGCGCGGCACGCCGGGCGGACCCCGACCGGGAGTCCGCCCGGCGTGGTGCCGTCAGTCTCCGCGGACCTCGGCGGCGGCCGCGACGAGGTGGCGCAGTGACGCCTCGACCTCGGGGTAGCCACGGGTCTTCAGCCCGCAGTCCGGGTTGACCCAGAGCCGGTGCGCGGGCACGGCCGCGACGGCCCTGCGCAGCGCCTCGACCACCTCGTCCCGGGGCGGCACCCGCGGTGAGTGGATGTCCCACACCCCCGGGCCGACACCCCGGCGGTAGCCGATCGCGGCGAGGTCGTCGAGGACCTCCATCTTGGAACGGGACGCCTCGATGCTCGTCACGTCGGCGTCGAGAGCGTCGATCGCGGTGATCACCTCGCCGAACTCGGAGTAGCAGAGGTGGGTGTGCATCTGGGTGTCGTCGGCGACGCCGCTGGTCGCCAGCCGGAACGCGCCGACAGCCCAGTCCAGGTACGCCTGCTGGTCGGCCCGGCGCAGCGGCAGGGTTTCCCGCAGGGCCGGCTCGTCGACCTGGATCACCCTGATCCCGGCGACCTCCAGGTCGTGGCACTCGTCGCGCAGCGCGAGCGCGACCTGGTCGGCCGTGTCGGCGAGAGGTTGGTCGGTGCGGACGAACGACCAGGCCAGGATCGTGACCGGACCGGTGAGCATTCCCTTGACCGGCTTGCTCGTCAGCGACTGGGCGTAGGTCGACCAACCGACGGTCATCGGTGCCCGACGGGCGACGTCGCCGTAGATGATCGGGGGCCGGACGCAGCGGGAGCCGTACGACTGGACCCAGCCGTGTTCGGTGGCGGCGAACCCGTCGAGCTGCTCGCCGAAGTACTGCACCATGTCGTTGCGCTCCGGTTCACCGTGCACCAGCACGTCCAGCTCGAGATCCTCCTGGAGCCGGATGACCCGCTCGACCTCGGCACGCATCCGCCCGGTGTAACCGGCCTGGTCGAGAGTGCCGGCGCGTAGCTCCGCGCGGGCCTTGCGCAGCTCGGCGGTCTGCGGAAACGAGCCGATGGTGGTGGTCGGCAACTCCGGCAGGTTCAGCCGCCGCTGCTGGCGGTCGGCCCGGGAGGCGTAGTCGCCCCGCTGCCGGTCCTGTGGGCGCAGCCCGGCAAGCCGGGCCCGAACGCCGTCGTGGCGCCACGTCGCCGGGACGGGCGGCAGCGGTGCGGGCAGGTGCGCGGAGCCGTCGCGCAGGGCCCGGCCGAGCAGCACCACCTCGTCGACCTTCTGCCGGGCGAACGCGAGCCGGGCGTGCAGCTCCGGGTCGAGGCCGGTCTCGACGGAGAGGTCGACCGGCACGTGCAGCAGCGAGCAGGACGAGGATACGGCGACATGGTCGGCCAGCCCGGCGACGGTCGCCCCGGTGACCACCGCCGAGCGCAGGTCAGTACGCCAGATGTTGTGCCCGTCGACCAGCCCGGCCACGATGGTCTTGCCGCGCAGCGGACCGGCGGCGGCGAGCCGTTCCAGGTTGCCCGGCCCGGCGACCAGGTCCAGCCCGATCGCCTCGACCGGGGTTTCCAGCAGCGCGGGCAGTGCGTCGCCGAGTTCACCGAAGTAGCTGGCGACGAAGATCGCCGGCCGGTGTGCGAGCTCACCGAGCCGGGTGTACGCGCGCCGCAGCGCGTCGATCTCCACCGGGCTGCGGTCGGCGACGTATGCGGGCTCGTCCAGTTGCACCCAGCCGACGCCGGCTCCGGCCAGCGCGCCGAGGATCTCGGCGTACGCCTCGACCAGGTCGTCGAGCCGGGCGAACGGGTCGACACCCTTGGCCAGCAGCAGGAACGTGGCCGGTCCGACCAGTACCGGACGGGTGCGCAGGCCCAGGGCGGCGGCTTCGGCGTACTCGCGCAGCGCCTTGCCGGGATCGGCGGTGAAGACCGTGTCGGGGTCGATCTCCGGCACCAGGTAGTGGTAATTGGTGCCGAACCACTTCGTCAGCTCCAGCGCGGGCTCGGCGTCGACACCGCGCGCCATCGCGAAGTAGGTGTCCAGTTCGGAGAGTCCGAGCCGGCGGAACCGGTCCGGGACCGCGCCGACGGCGACGGCGGTGTCGAGCACGTGGTCGTAGTAGGAGAAGGTGTTTGACGGGACGGCGTCCAGCCGGGCGTTACGCAGCGTCTGCCACACCTCGGCCCGCAGGCCCGCCGCCGTCTCCTCCAGCGCGGCGGCGTCGATCCCTCCGGCCCAGTAGGCCTCGACGGCCCTCTTCAACTCCCGGTCCGCGCCGATACGCGGATAGCCGAGTACTGTGCTCTGCCCGAATGCGGTACTCACCTGACAGGCTCCTTCCCTCGAAGCGTCCGACGGACACCCGGTGGCGGGGAGGGCACGGTGGGGCACCGGCTTCCGCCCCGGCCCTCCCGGGGGGCCGCCGACGGCGCACACCGGCGGTGTGCGCGGTGCGGGCAGGTCTTCGGACTCGCGGGCGTGACCACGGATGGTCGCCTACTGGCCGTCGCTTCCCAGACCGAGGTCGGTCCAGTGCTCCGATGACGGCGGTCGTTCCCACTCACCGCTGCGGGGCAGTCCCGGTCTCACACCGGGTTCCCTCTTACGACGCCCCGACCTCGCGAGCGGGGCGAACCAGCACCACCGGCCATCGTACGGGCTCGACGACGAGATCCGCTCGACGCCGGAAGCGCCGGTGGTGGTGACACGTCGGTGGTGGTAGCACGTCGGAACCGTCGCAGACGGTGATTGGAGGGACTCCGAGCCGAGGGACTCCGAGCCGAGGAACCCCGAACCGATCCAATCTCGGATCGAGCGGGTGCGGATGCCGCTCCCCGCCACTCTCAACATATAGCGGAGTGGGGGCCTTGCGGCAAGACCCCGGTCATGGCGCAGAATCGTCGGCCGAGGTCGTAACCTGCGGAAATGTGCAGTGCGACCACCCACGGCTGCCCCGGAGGTGTCGCATGATCGAGCAGTACGTGTTGGACCTGAAAGAGGTTGACCAGACACGGGTGGCCGCCGTCGGCGGCAAGGGCGCGCACCTGGGCGAGCTGTCCCGGATCGACGGTGTCCGCGTGCCGGCGGGCTTCTGCGTGACGACGGCGGCCTTCCGGCGGATCGCGGCGGAAGCGCCGTCGATGAACGATCAGCTGGACCGGCTGTCGCAGCTCGACCCGGACGACCGGGAGGCGGTCCGCACCCTCAGCGCGGAGCTCCGCCGGACCATCGAAGGGATCGCCATCCCCGGCGATCTCGCGACGGCGATCACTCGCGCCCTGGACAGGGTCGGCGAGCAGGCCGGGTACGCCGTCCGATCCAGCGCGACGGCGGAGGACCTGCCGACGGCCTCCTTCGCCGGCCAGCAGGACAGCTACCTGAACGTCGTAGGCCGGACCGAGGTCCTCCGGCACGTCACCCGGTGCTGGGCCTCGCTGTTCACCGAGCGGGCCGCGACCTACCGCCAGCGCAACGGCATCGACCACCGTGGGGTCGAGATGGCCGTGGTCGTACAGCAGATGGTCTTCCCCCGGGCGGCGGGCATCCTCTTCACCGCCGACCCGGTCACGTCCAGCCGCCGGGTCGCCTCCGTGGAGGCCGGGTTCGGTCTCGGCGAGGCCCTGGTCTCCGGCCTGGTGAACCCGGACGTGTTCAAGGTGCGCGATGGCGAGATCGTCGCCAGGGCGGTCGCCGGCAAGCAGCGTGCCGTGCACGCCTCGCCGGACGGCGGCACCCGGGTGATGGCGGTCGACCCGCAACGGCAGGAGCAGCCGGCACTGACAGACACGCAGGTCCTGCGGCTCGTACGGCTGGGCCGGCGGATCGAGGCGCACTTCGGCCACCCACAGGACATCGAGTGGTGCCTGGTCGACGACGAGTTCCAGATCGTCCAGAGTCGGCCGATCACCACGCTGTTTCCGATCCCGGCGGTCGGGGACGACGACAGGCACGTCTACGTCTCCGTCGGCCATCAGCAGATGATGACCGACGCCATGAAGCCGCTGGGGCTCTCCGTCTTTCAGCTGGTGGCGGGCAGGCCGATGTACGAGGCCGGCGGGCGGCTGTTCGTCGACGTCACCCGCGAGCTGGCGTCGCCGGGGACCCGCCCCGGGTTCCTGGAGGGCATGGGACGGGCCGAGCCGTTGATCGGTGACGCGCTGCGGAGCGTCGTCGAGCGCGGCGACCTCATCCCTCCGCCGCCGGACCAGGGGCCCGGTATCTCTCCGCTGCCGGACCAGGGGTCCGGTGCGCCGCCGGTTGGTGACCGGCCACCCCCGGTCGAGTCCGATCCGGCCGTCGTCGTTGCGCTGATCACGCGTACCAAGAACTCCCTCGCCGCCCTGAGCCGCGACATACGGACGAGGTCCGGGCCGGCGCTACTCGATTTCATCCTGGCGGACATCCAGGAGCTGAAGCGGGTCCTCTTCGATCCGCGGAGCAACCAGGCCATCATGGCGGGGATGACGGCCGTCTGGTGGCTCAACGATCAACTTGCGGCGTGGCTGGGTGAGAAGAACGTCGCCGACACGCTCACCCAGTCCGTCCCGCACAACATCACCTCGGAGATGGGGCTGGCGCTGCTGGACGTCGCGGACGCGATCCGCCCACATCCGGACCTGGTGGCGTTCCTGCAACGGGTGGCCGAGGAGAACGACGACGGCTTCCTGGCCGGGATGGCGGAGTTCGCGGGCGGCCGGGAAGCGCGGAAGGCCATCGAGAACTGGCTCGACAGGTACGGCATGCGCTGCGTCGGCGAGATCGACATCACCCGGCCGCGGTGGAGCGAACGCCCCGCCACACTCGTGCCGATGATCCTCGGCAACGTCAGGAACTTCGAGCCGGGAGCCGGCGAACGGCGCTTCGAGCAGGGCAGGCAGGAGGCGGCGAAGAAGGAGCGGGAGGTGCTGGAGCGCCTGCGTGCCCTGCCGGACGGCGAACGGAAGGCCGAGGAGACCAGGCGCATGATCGAGCGGGCCCGGGTTTTCACCGGGTACCGGGAGTATCCGAAGTACGGCATGGTCTGCCGGATCTCCGCGTACAAGCGGGCGCTGCTGGAGGAGGCCGAGCGCCTGGTGCACGCCCGGGTGATCCGCGACAGGGAGGACATCTTCTACCTGACGATCCAGGAACTCCACGAGGTGCTGCGTACCCGGGCGGTTGATGAGCAGCTCATCCGCCGCCGCAAGGAGGCCTTCAGGTCATATCAGGCGTTGACGCCGCCCCGGGTACTCACCTCGGATGGCGAGATCGTCACCGGGGCGTACCGCCGGGGCGACGCGCCGGCCGGCGCGCTGGTCGGCCTGCCGGTCTCCGCCGGGACCGTCGAAGGGCGGGCCCGCGTCGTCCTGGACATGGCGCAGGCCGATCTCGAACCCGGCGACATCCTCGTCACGACCTACACCGACCCGAGCTGGACACCCCTGTTCGTCGCCATCACCGGCCTGGTGACGGAGGTCGGCGGACTGATGACGCACGGCGCGGTGATCGCCCGGGAGTACGGCCTGCCGGCCGTCGTCGGCGTACTGGACGCCACCCGGCTGATCCCCGACGGCCGTCGCATCCGCGTGCACGGAACCGACGGGTACGTCGAGATTCTCCCGTGACGGTGGTGGGCGCGGTCGCGACGACTACCTGCTCCGGCGGAACCGCAGCACCTCGCGCAGCAGCAGCACACCCACGAAGGTGGGCAGCAACGCGAGGAACCCGACCGCGTAACCGATCCACCGCAGCCACGGGCGGGCCTCGACGTCGGCTCGGGCCAGTAGCCGGGTGGTGCGATCCCGGCCCAGGTCCCCGACCCGAACCGTGGTGCCGGTGTCGGCGGAGTCGAAGACGACCCCGGCGGTGACCTCCTCGCGCTGACCGTCGTCCCAGGTGATGTCGACCTCGCAGGCCTGCCAGTAGCCGAAGCCGCGGGTGCTGAGCGGGCCGTGCTCGACGCAGCGGCCGACGGTCGCCTGACCCTCGCGCCGGGCGTCGGAGAAGTCCTTGCCGGCCAGCCTGCTCAGGGTCACCGCGGTGCCGAGCAGGCCGGCCGCCAGGACGAGTATTCCGGTGAGGAAGAGGAACGACCGGAGACCGCTGCCCTTGCGCCGTTGCACCACCGCCGCCCCGGGGTCCGCCTTCTCGGCGGCCCGCGCGGCCTCCTCGCGGTCGAGTCCGCGCTCCTGTTCCTTGATCTCGGCGAGGCGCCTGGCGACCCGGTCGTCCAGCGGTTCCATGGGAGTCCTCCGTCAGAGCGGAAGTTCGATCGGCCTGGGGCTCGGGTTGTCGCCCCGTAGCGTATCGCCGGCCTGCCCAGCGTTCTGCGAGCCGTTCGTCTGGCTCGCGCTGCGTCCCGTGTTCTCGATGACCTGGCCGACGGTGCCGTGCACGGCGGTATGGCCCTGCCCGATCGTGTTGAACGCTCCCCGGAAGCCGCTGAGGCCACTTCCCCCGGCCTCACCGACCGCCTGGAGACGGAACGCCTCGAGACGCAGCGTGTTGCGGCTGGCCTGGCCGATCTGCTGGAGGATGCCGTCACACTTGCTGGTCAGCGCACCAATCTGCTTGATCGCCTGGAACAGGCGCTGCAGCAGGCTGAGGATCTTGCTGCTGGTCTTGCCCACGAGGATGGCGACCTCGGCGGCGACCTTGGGGATCAGCACCACGGTGAGCGCCTGCAGGGCCTTGGAGATGCACGCGCCGACGACCTCGGCCACGATGTCCCGGATCGTGTTCCGGATGACGCCGACCATCGCGCCGACGACCGTGGTCGCCTTGGCCATGGCGTCGGCGATCTTGCCGAGCGCCTGCACCGACTCGGCATGCCCCCGGGCGCGTTGCCGGTACGCCGCCGCTGCCTGCGAGGTCCACTCGGCGGTGCTGCTGTTGACCTGCGCGACGAAGAAGTCGGTGGCCTCGTAGATGCGGCGCTCGATGTTGTACCAGGTCTGGGCGTGACCCTCGATCGCCTTCGGGTCTCCGGCGAGCTTGTCCAGCGGTTCCCGCAGGAAGCTGACGTGCTCCATGAGCCAACCGACACCGGCGGCGAAGACCGCCTGCAGCGGGTCCATGATCGCGCCGATCGCGGAGAGGCCGACGGCCACACCGTTGCCGGCGACGCCGAGCCAGTTCCCGTTCGAGATGCTGTCCGTCACGCCGCAGGCCGACTCGAAGATGCCGGCGCCCTCCCACGCCTTCGTCTCGCCCTCGGGCGCGATGAGGGAGGCCCGGCCGGCAATCGCAGCGGTGGTCATCGGTTACCCGCCTCCTTGATTCGGGTCGCCGCCGCGCCGTCGGTGATGTCGACGTTGTCGGCCAGGGCCTGGAGCAGTTCCGCCAGGTGCGTGGTGGCGTCGGCCCCGTTGCGGATCTCCGTCAGCGCGAAGCTCTGCAGCGGATTGATGTACGGCAGGAACAGCGGGCTGCAGAGGATGCCGTACGCCTCGTCGTGCAGGTCGACGTACTCGGCACCGGCGGCGGCCTCCCCGTACATCCGGCCGGCCTCCTCCACCATCCGGGCATGTTTGCGGACCTCGCCGGTTGACAGCCTGATGTCGCTCATCGCTGGTCGCGCTCCTCGTCCTCGGGGGGTTCCGGGAACTGACTGGTGTATGCGCCACCGATGAAGGCAGCGGTCTCGGATCCGGCGCCGTAGAGGCTGCTCACCACGGACACCATCTGCTGCGCCATCTTCGCCTGGGCGCGCCGGCTGGTGTCGAGGATGACCGACGCGAGTTCGTCCGGGGAGAGGCGCATCGCCCGGTCGTTGAGACGAAGCTCCGCCATGCCTCCCGACGAGTCGACGGTCACGACGGCCTCGCCACCCCGGGACTCCACCGTGGCCCTGTTCTGCTCCATGCGCTGGCTCAGCTCGGTGGTGAGCGCAGTCTGCTGTTCCACCCGTCGCTGCCAGTCGACGAGCATGCCTTCCGGATCCCCCGGCACAAGTCCTCCCTCGGTGGCTGTCGCGGGTAGTTTAGACAATTCTCGCGAGTACGAGATCCCATCGAGATCCGTAGATCATCGGCCGGCCCGGTGGGGCCGTGCGGCCATGGAATCGACCGACCCGAGCCCACGGAGGCGGCATGTCCCTCCGTCCCGGCCAGCGGCGCCGCCTGCGGTATTCGGGGCATCGCCGGGAAGCCGCGCGGAGTTTAGTCGCGGTGTGCCGGGGCATGAACGGCAAATGCCTCCGCGTCCCGATTTCCTCGTCGACAACACGCTGCGGCTGGCCGTCGAGGGCTACGGCTGGCTGCCCAACCTCCGCCGCCGGCAGCGGGCGGAGACCGTCCAGACCCGGCTGCTCGGGCACCGGGCGGTGGGGTTGTGCGGCCCGGAGGCCGCCCGGTTCTTCTACGACGAGGCGCACGTCCGACGGCACGGGGCGATCCCGGGGCCGGTGCTGGACACCCTCATCGGTCGGCGTGCGGTGCACACCCTGGACGGCGCCGCCCACCGGCACCGCAAGACGATCTTCACATCGCTGCTCACCGCCGAGGCGATCGACACCCTCCAGCGGTACGCCGGCACCGCCTGGGACGAGACGGTCGCCCGCTGGCCATCCTGGCAGCCGGTCGTACTCTTCGACGAGGCCAGCCGGGTCCTCGTCCGGGCCGTCTGCCGGTGGGTCGGTGTGCCGCTGGCCGAGCCGGACGTCGCCGGGGCGGCCGCCGACATGGTGGCGATGGTGGACGGCTTCGGCACCCTCGGGCCCCGGCACTGGCGCGCCCGGCAGGCGCGGACCCGGCGGGAGCGCTGGCTGGCCGAGCTGGTCGACCAGGCCCGGCAGGGGCGGCGGAACGTCGACGCCGGGTCGGCCTTCGACGTGATCGTCCGCCACCGGGACGCCGACGGTCAGCCGCTCGACTCGCGGCTCGCGGCGGTGGAGATCCTCAACCTGGTCCGGCCGACGGTGGCGGTCTGCTGGTTCGTCACGTTCGCGGCGCACGCCCTGAACCGCTGGCCGGAGATTCGGGCCCGGCTCCGCATCGGCAGCCCGGACCACATCGCGGCGTTCGGGCACGAGGTACGCCGCTTCTACCCGTTTGCGCCCTTCGTCGCCGGTCACGCGGTGCGGGACCTCGCCTGGCAGGACGTACCCGTACCGGCCGGCACGCTGGTGCTGCTCGACCTGTACGGCCAGGACCATGACCCGCAACTGTGGCCGGACCCGTACGTCTTCGACCCGGAGCGGTTCCTCGGTCGGGAGATCGGCGCGTTCGAGTTGGTGCCGCAGGGCGGTGGCGATCCCGGTACCGGCCACCGCTGTCCCGGTGAGACGACCACGGTGGCGCTGCTGGCCACCCTCAGTGGTCGGCTGGCCAACCTCGACTACCAGGTACCGGAGCAGGATCTGGGGATTCCGCTGGGCCGGGTACCGACCCGGCCGCGCAGCGGCTTCGTCCTCCTCCGGGGCTGACCGTCCGGTCACCGCCGGTCCCGGAACGGAACGCCGCAGGTTCGGCGGGCCGGGCCGGGGCACCGCCCGGGGCCGTCGGACGGTTTGGCGGCGACGACCGGGGGAAGCCAGCGTGCAGGATGGGGCCGGCTGCGGCGCCCTCGTCGGCGAAACTGGGAGGCTTGAGATGGCTGGTCGGGACGAACTTCATGACCTGCGCCAACGCGCTCACGAGGCGGGCATCCAGGGCAGCTCGAAGATGAGCGAGCAGCAGCTGCGGGAGGCATTGAAGAAGATGGGCAAGGGAGCCGAACCGATGGTCGCCAAGCAGGAGGCCAAGGGCTACCTGTAGCCGAACTCGGGGTACGGCCCGGGCGGATCCCTGCCCGGGCCGTACCCGGGTGTTTTCAGGCTTTCCGGCGGACGCCGCCGGTCGGCAGGCTGGCCCGGGCCAGCGCGGGCAGCTCCCGGCGGTGTCGGGCCAGCAGGATTCCGGCCAGCACCGCATACGCGACCGCGACGCCGTACCGGACCGCCTGGGTGGGCAGGGCGAACTGCACCGCGAAGAGCAGGAAGAGCAGCGCCGCCTCGACCCGGGAGATCCGCAGATCGGCCAGGACGGCGACGCCGAGCAGGGTCTGCGCGGCGGTCAGGTAGAGCTCCTCGGTCTGCCGCGCGTCGATCTCCAGCCCGGCGAACTCGCCACCGCCGAGGTAGAAGGCGATCGGCAGGCAGGCGATCAGCAGGGTCCACTGGTTGAGCTTCGCCGCCAGCAGCGCGCCCAGCCCGTCGTCGGCCCGGCCGCGCAGCGCGAAGGTGATCGCCACTATCACCTCGGGAGCCTCGGAAGCGACCGGGGCGAGCCACTGGACGAGCAGGAACCGGTCGATGCCGAGCGCCGAACCGGCCTCGACGAGGGATTTGCCGAACGGCTCGGCGGCACTGAGGATCACCACCGCCGCCGTACCGAAGAGTGCGGCGGCGGTCAGCCGGCGGCGCCTCGCCGGCTGGCGGGCCAGGGCGGCGGCCACCCCGACCAGCGCCTCCTCGCGATGCGGGGTACGCCCGATCCGGGCGAGGTAGAGCGCGAACAGGGCGCCGAGGACGATGCTGTCGTACCAGGCCAGCCGGCCGGTCAACGGGATCACCAGGGCGTAGACGGTGGCCATCAGCAGGTAGATCGTCTCGATACGGCGGTGCGGGGCGAGACTCACGCCGTTCCGGTCGCCGCGTTGCCCGCGCCGACGTACCGCCCAGATGGCGGCGAGGACCAGCAGCGGCCAGGCGACCCCGATCAGCAGCCGGTTGGCTCCGGTCATGTTCGCCAGGGCGAAGGCCGCGAACTCCGGATCGGAGCCGGCGGCAAAGGCGAAGTAGATGTCGATCGCGTACTCCGGAAGCACCGCGACCAGGGCGAGCAGCGCGAGCGCCAGGCTGCCCGGCAGGTCGACCCGGGTCACCTCGGAGGCCCACATCAGCAGGGCGACCGCCGACAGGACCGCCACCCCGAAGACCGCCATCCCGGCCAGTGCCGGCAGGTGGACGCCGGCCAGTCGCATGGCGACGGCCGGGGCCGCCGCCAGCACGGCGAGACCGACCCGGGTCGCCACGCCCCGGGCGGACACCGTGACATCGAGTCCCACCCGCACGTCGCCACCCCCGCCTGGGATCGAGCCTGCCGGACGAGCGGGGACGGCAGGGGCAGAACTGCCAATATCGGGTTGGCGGGCGCTGGTCCGGCCAGGCCGGCCGGCGCCATGCCCGCGAGCGGGACGGCGGGGACCCGCCGAGACCGCCGTCGCCGTTCGGCCCGGCCCGCACGGAGCCGCTTCGGAACGGGTACGTTGAGCCTCAGCCGTCACGACCCGAGGAGGTGGGACCGATTCCCGTGTCGATCGGCCGGGTGCTCCCATCCGGCGGCCCGGTGACCTCGTCGGGGCAGGTCGGGCAGCGTTAGCCGGGAGGCGCCGGCAGGCGTTCCGAAGGGTCGTACGTGTCATCTCCCGCCTCCACACCGGACCACACGGACGTCGTCCGTCGGCTCCGGGCCGTCGGCTGCGTCTTCGCGGAGGACGAGGCCGAACTCCTGAGTACCGCCGCGCGGAGTCCGGCCGAACTGCTCGCCATGGTCGAGCGGCGGGTCTCCGGCCTACCGCTGGAACACGTCCTCGGCTGGGTCGACTTCTGCGGACTGCGGGTCGCCGTCGACCCGGGGGTCTTCGTGCCGCGCCGCCGAACCGAACTGCTGGTCCGCCGGGCCGCCGCCCTGGCCCGGTCGGGGGCGACGGTGCTGGATCTGGCCTGCGGCTGCGGTGCGCTCGGGCTGGCGGTCGCGGCGTCGGTCGGCGACATCGCGCTGTACGCGGTCGACATCGAGCCGGCCGCCGTCCGCTGTGCCCGGCGCAATCTCGGCACGCTCGGCGGCCGGGTGTACGCCGGAGACCTGTACCGGCCGCTGCCGTTACGGCTGCGTGGCCGGATCGACGTCCTGGTGGCGAACGTGCCGTACGTGCCGAGCGAGGCGGTCGGCCTGTTGCCGCCGGAGGCACGGCTGCACGAGCCGCTGGTGGCGCTGGACGGGGGGCCAGACGGCCTTGACGTACTGCGCCGGGTGGCGTCCGGAGCCCCGGACTGGCTCGCCCCCGGCGGCCACCTGCTCGTGGAGACCAGCCTGGAGCAGGCGGAGGTCGCCGCGGTCGTGTTCGACCGGGCTGGTCTCGTCCCGACGGTGGTCAGCGACGAGGAACTCTCGGCGACCGTGGTGATCGGCCGCCACTGACCCCCACCGGAGATGGTGGCGCCGCCCGGGTTCAGCCGACCGGAGACGCCGGTTCCGCCTCGCTCTCCGCCTCCGGCTCCCGCCCCACCGCGCGGTCGTGCCCCACCTCGGGGTCGTGCCCCACCGCGCGGTCCGTCGACGGTGCGCGGTCCGCCTCGCGGTCCTGCCCCACTTCGCGGTCCGGCTGGGCCAGGATCTCGGCGATCGTGGTCGCGTCCCCGGCGGTGTGCGCGGCGAGCAACTCGGCGAACCGCTCCGCCGGCATCACCCGGACACCGAGGTCGACGGCCTTGTCGGCCTTGCTGCCGGCGCCCTCGCCAACCACCACCAGATCGGTCCGCTTGGAGACCGAGCCCGACGACTTGCCGCCGAGCCGTTCGACCGCCTCGTTGCCCTCGTTGCGGGTCAGGCCCGGAACGGAACCGGTGACCACGACGGTCATCGGGCTGCCGTCCGGCCGGCGCAGCGGCAGCGCCGACGCCGCCGGCACGTCCGGGTCGTCGCCGGTGGCGGTGGCGGTTTGGCCGGGGACGCCCGGCTCGGTCATGTTGACCCTGCGTGCGGCGAGCCTCTCGACGACCGGGGCCAGTTCGACCAGCTCGGCCGCGATCGTGACGGCCCGCTCCGGTCCGACGCCCTCGACCTCCTGCAGGTCGGTCACGGAGGCGGCGAGCAGCGCATCCATGCTGCCGAAGTGCCGGGCGAGCCGGCGGGACATCGACCGGCCGGTCATCCGTACGCCGAGGCCGGTGAGGACTCGGGAGAGCGGCTGCCGCTTCGACGCCTCGATGTTGGCGACGAGTTTGCGGGCGGAGGTCTCGCCGAGCCGCTCCAGCGTGGCCAGCGCGGCGGGTTCGAGGTCGTAGAGGTCGGCCGGATCGGTGACCATGCCGGCGCCGACCAGCAGGTCGATGATCTTGCTGCCCAGTCCCTCGATGTCCATCGAGTCCCGGGCCGCATAGTAGGAGAGCGACTCGCGGGCACCGCAGGCCCGGCCCTGTGTGCAGCGCCAGCGTTTCTGCGAGCGGTCGATCTCGCCGTCGCAGCGCGGGCACCGGGTCGGCGGCTCGTACGCGGTGGAATCCGCCGGCCGCTCGTCGAGTTTGGCGCCGGTGATCTCGGGGATCACGTCACCGGCCCGCCGGACGAATACGGTGTCGCCGGCCCGGACGTTGCGCCGGACCAGGTCGTCGAAGTTGTGCAGGGTGGCCGAGGTGACGGTCACCCCACCGACCTGCACCGGTGCGAGTACGGCGACCGGGGTGATCACTCCGGTCCGGCCGACCTGCACCTCGATCGAGAGCAACGTGGTGGTGCGGGTGTCGGCGGGGAACTTGTAGGCGACCCCCCAGCGGGGGGCCCGGGTGCCCGACCCGGCCAGCTCACGGTCGGCCGGGTGGTCAGCCTTGATCACCGCACCGTCGATGCCGAAGCCCAGCTCGCCCCGGCGGTTGTAGAGCGACTCCACCACCGCCAGCACCTCCTCGATGGTGGTGCAGAGCGGCATCCCGACCGGCGAACCGGCGGTGGTGGCGACACCGAGGCTCTCGACGTACGCCATGGTGGCCGAGTGCGGGCGGGGCTCGGCCGTGCCGTCGGTGCCGTGCACCGCGTAGGCGAGGAAGGAGAGCGGCGCGTCGTACGCCCGGTCCTGGGCCCGGAGCGTTCCCGCGGCGGCGCTGCGCGGATGCGCGAAGGCGGGCTCGCCGTGCCCGGTACGCATCTCCTGGGCCTTGGCGAAGTCGTCGTCTGTCATGTAGACCTCGCCGCGGACTTCCACGGTCAGCGGCTCGGCGAGCTGCTCCGGCAGGCCGGCCGCCCGCCGTGCCTGCGGCGTGACGTCTTCGCCGGCCAGCCCGTCGCCCCGGGTGGCGACCTGGGTGAGCCGACCGTCCACGTAGCGGGCGGCGATGGCCAGCCCGTCGATCTTGGGTTCCACGGTGTAGCCGGCGGCGGGACGGCCGAGCAGCTTGTCGAGTCGGGCCGCCCAGCGGGCCAACTCCGCCTCGCCGAAGACGTTGTCGAGGCTCAGCATCGGGACGCTGTGCACGACGTCGCCGACCAGCCCGGCGCCGGCCGCCACCAGGTCGCTCGGTGAGTCGTCGGTCTTCCAGGCCGGTCGGGCGGCCTCGGTCGCGACGACCCGGGCCATCAGCGCGTCGTAGGTCGCGTCGTCCATCGCCAGGTCCGCGCCGTTGTAGTAGGCGGCCGCTGCCGCCCGGATCTCGGCGATCGCCGCCTGGTAGGCCGGACGGTCCGGGAAGGGCTCGGCGAGCGCGGCGTCCACCACCGGTGCGACGGGATCGATCGCCGACGCGACGGCCGGCACGCCCGCCGGCTCGATCGACTCGCCCGCCGGCTCGATCGGCTCGACCGTCGGCTCGATTGGCTCGACCGTCGGCTCGACCGTCGGCTCGATTGGCTCGATCGCGGACCCGCCCGGCTGCTCGGGCCGCCGGTCGTCGGTCGCCGTCACCACTGCCTCGTACGCCACGAAGTCCCCCTCCCGTCAGGCCCGCACGCTCGGCGTTCAGCCTAGAGACCGGGTACGACGAACCGCCCTCCCCGGGCTCGCGGCTCCGGCGAGAAGCGGTTTCCGCAAGGTATTGACAACCTTCGACGGCGGTCTCAAGCTGGGGAGAGAGAGCGCTCTCTCGCGCTTCGAACAAGGACAGACCACCACCAGTCTGGCCAGTGGCTCCGACGCCTTCGGCGGCGGTGCCGGAGCCCTCGCTGGCCGCTCACCAGCAAGGAGTGCCCACATGGATAGGGCCGCACCCCTGCACCCGCCGCGCCGCCGGCTGAGGATCGTGACGCTCTTCGGCGCCCTGCTCGTACTGCTCGGCGGCTACGCCGTGATCGAGCGGGCGGAACCGGCCGAGGCCCGGATCGTCCGGGTGGCCGAGTTCCTCGCCGACTGTCCGTACAGCCACCGGCTGCCGGACGATCCGATCATCTACCCGGGCCTGCCCGGCGCCTCGCACATGCACAGCTTCTTCGGCGCGACGAGCACCAACGCCTACACCAACCTCGCCGACCTGCTGAACTCCAACACCACCTGCAACCCCCGGGTCGACGTCTCCTCCTACTGGGTGCCCACCCTGTACGCCGACAACGTCCCGGTGGAGCCGGCCATCGTCACGTTCTACTACCTCGGCGAGGGCGTCCGCAGCGACATCGTCGCCAACACCCAGCCGCTGCCGCTCGGCCTGCGGATCGTGGCCGGCAACGCCCGCGCCACCGGCCCGGACTCGACCACGATCTCCCGGTGGTCCTGCCTGCACGCCGGGCACGTCGGGGCGTCCAAGGACTTCGTCACCTGTCCGGCCGGGACGATGCTGGAGTCGTACCTCGACTTTCCGCAGTGCTGGAACGGCCGCGACCTCGACTCGCCCGACCACAAGAGCCACATGGCGTACCCGGTCAACCAGGCCTGCCCGTCCAGCCACCCGGTCGCGGTACCGAAGCTGCGCCAGGTGCTGCGCTACCCGGTGAACGGCAACCCGGCCCGGTTCCGGCTCGCCTCCGGTGGTGGGTTCACCATGCACGGTGACTTCTTCAACGCCTGGCCGGAGGCCGAGATGCTGCGCCGGGTCCGGGACTGCATCCGTCCCGTGATCAAGTGCGGTGCGGACGGCCGTCCGAGCTGACCGTCGGGTTCCGCGGGTGGGCCCGCCCGAGGCCGGGCCCACCCGCGCGACAGCGACCGGAGAAGGAGTCCAGGGGATGATCTGGCGCGGTACCGTCGGGTCGGCGGCGCTGCTCGTCGCGGTCCTGCTGGCCGGCGGCTGCGCCGGCTCGGCCCCCGCACCGGCGTCCGTTCCGGGTACGCCCACCGGTGTGCCACCAGCCGTCGCCGGTCGGCCCAGCGGCCCCGCGGGTACGCCCGGCCCGTCCGGCGCACCCAGCGTGTCCGGCCTTTCCGGCCCGTTCAACGGCACCGACATCGCCTGGCTGCAACTCGCGGTCGCCCTGCACGAACGGGTGCTGCCAGTGCTGGAGTTGGTGCCGACCCGGAGCACCGACCCGGCGGTACGCCGACTGGCCGCCGAGATCCGGGAGGGTCACCGCGCCGACATCGACCGGTTCCGGGCGCTCCTGGACCGTTCCGGTGCGCCGAGGACCAACCCGCACGCGGGACACGACATGCCTGGGATGGTGACCGACGCCGATCTGGCGGCGCTGGGCGCGGCGACCGGGGTCGAGTTCCACCGGCTCTTCGGGCGGCATCTGCGCGCGCACCTCGAACAGTCGGTTCGGGTCGCGGATGCCGAGCAGCGGTCGGGCGCCGAGCCGACCACCACCGTCCTGGCCGGCGCCGTGGTCCGGACCGGCAGGGCGTACCTGGCGCGACTCGACCAGTAGGCGCCCCGTGCCGACAGCCGCTCGTAGCCGTCGCCCACTCCGTACCGTCGCCCACTCCGTACCGTCGTCCACTCGTGGCCGCCGTCGCCGCGAATCATCGTGATTGAGCCGCGAATCATCGTGATTGACAGGTGGAGCCTGCCGGAGCTACTTTGCTTACGGCGTAAGCTTACGGCGTAAGCAAAGTGAGGTGGTCATCATGCGGAAGTTCGCCGTCATCGCTCCGCTGGTCTGGCTCGGCTGGCTCGTACTCATCGACTGGGTTCCGATGTACCCGTTGAACGATCTCCCCGCGATCAGCGCCGGGGACCGGGCGCTCGCGGCCGCCGCCAACTACCCGGTACCGCTGCTGATCGCCGGGGCCGTCGCCGTCGGCCGGCGCTGGTCGCACCTTGTCGCGGTCGTGCTGAGCCTGCTCTGCCTCGGGGGGCACCTGGCCTCCTGGTGGCTGCCCTACCTCGCCGGCGCCACACCGGCACAGCGGGCGGAGTTCCAGGAGTACTACGCCGACACCCTCAGGTTCCTGCCGACCGCCGGGCACGACGTGGTCATCGACCTCCAGCACACCGTCGTCGGACTGCTCACCCTGGTGATGCTCGCCGCCTGCGTGGTCGTCACCATGAGGGCATGGCCACGACACCCGAGCGCCGACGTGCCGGCCGCGGCGGTCGCCCGCCCCAGTTGACCCGCGAGGACATCGTCGCCGCGGCTCTGCGGGTTATCGACACCGACGGACTCGACGCGCTCACCATGCGCCGGCTCGGTGCCGAGCTGGGAGTCGCGGCGATGTCGCTCTATCGGCACCTGGCCAACCGGGACGCCGTACTCGCCGCCGTGGTCGACCACCTGGCGGCCGAGGCGTTCACCGAACTGGACCCCGGGGACTCCTGGTCCGAGGCACTCACCCGGTTCGGTACGGCCTATCGCCGCACGCTGCTGGCCCACCCACGCGCGGTACCCCTGCTGGCCACCCATCCGATGGACATCGACGTGGGCCTGCGGCTGATGGGTGGCGTACTCGACCGGTTCGCCGCGGCCGCGCTGTCCCGGACCGACGCGCTGACCGCCGTGCAGTCGGTGGCGGTGTTCGTACTCGGGCATGCGCTGGCCCAGGTCGGCGCCCCGCCCGGCAGCCCGGCAGCGCGGCCCGAGACCTCGGAGGCCGCCGACTACTACCAGAGCTGGTTCGTTGCCGGACTGACCGCGATGGTCGCCGGGTTCGCCGCTCGCTTCGGCCGCTGACCGGGATGTCGGCGGACGCCGGGAGCCGGAGGTGTGGTTCGGCGAGGCACGGCCCGGCCCCGGCCCCGGCCCGCGTACTCCAGCAGCAGCTCAACTCGCCATCGAGCCAGTCGGTCGGCATTCGGATATTCCGGAATTCGGTCGACAATCCTGCGGGCGCCGCACCCCGATTTGGCGTTACCGGCCCGGCCGTGTAACTTTCTCTCCCGGCAGGGCACCGGGCAAGACTGCGGAGCAACACCACAGCGGCCGGCCTGCCAAACCCGGACGATTGCGGCGGTAGCCCGTCGCGCCCGTGCGGGTGCACGACGGCTGGATGAAGCATGACAAACCGGGAGACACCGGTTTGACGAGGCGGAAACAGTCGGGTAAGGTACAACAAGCGCCCGGCGGTAACGGCGGGTGTGAGTGGTTGCCCCGAAGGGCGGGCCTCTGGTGTGGGGTTCGTGTTTTGGTGTGTGGTTGTTCTTTGAGAACTCAACAGGGTGCTTGATAAGCCAGTGCCAAGTTTTGTTTGGCAGCAAGTGTTTTTTGTTGCCGGGGTTTGGATTTTCCGTTTGGTTTTTGTTGGAGAGTTTGATCCTGGCTCAGGACGAACGCTGGCGGCGTGCTTAACACATGCAAGTCGAGCGGAAAGGCCCTTCGGGGTACTCGAGCGGCGAACGGGTGAGTAACACGTGAGTAACCTGCCTCAGGCTTTGGGATAACCCTCGGAAACGGGGGCTAATACCGGATATGACCTGTCTCCGCATGGGGGTGGGTGGAAAGTTTTTCGGCTTGGGATGGGCTCGCGGCCTATCAGCTTGTTGGTGGGGTGATGGCCTACCAAGGCGATGACGGGTAGCCGGCCTGAGAGGGCGACCGGCCACACTGGGACTGAGACACGGCCCAGACTCCTACGGGAGGCAGCAGTGGGGAATATTGCACAATGGGCGGAAGCCTGATGCAGCGACGCCGCGTGAGGGATGACGGCCTTCGGGTTGTAAACCTCTTTCAGCAGGGACGAAGCGTTTGTGACGGTACCTGCAGAAGAAGCGCCGGCCAACTACGTGCCAGCAGCCGCGGTAAGACGTAGGGCGCGAGCGTTGTCCGGATTTATTGGGCGTAAAGAGCTCGTAGGCGGCTTGTCGCGTCGACTGTGAAAACCCACGGCTCAACTGTGGGCTTGCAGCCGATACGGGCAGGCTAGAGTTCGGTAGGGGAGACTGGAATTCCTGGTGTAGCGGTGAAATGCGCAGATATCAGGAGGAACACCGGTGGCGAAGGCGGGTCTCTGGGCCGATACTGACGCTGAGGAGCGAAAGCGTGGGGAGCGAACAGGATTAGATACCCTGGTAGTCCACGCTGTAAACGTTGGGCGCTAGGTGTGGGGGGCCTCTCCGGTTCTCTGTGCCGCAGCTAACGCATTAAGCGCCCCGCCTGGGGAGTACGGCCGCAAGGCTAAAACTCAAAGGAATTGACGGGGGCCCGCACAAGCGGCGGAGCATGCGGATTAATTCGATGCAACGCGAAGAACCTTACCTGGGTTTGACATGGCCGCAAAACCTGCAGAGATGTGGGGTCCTTCGGGGGCGGTCACAGGTGGTGCATGGCTGTCGTCAGCTCGTGTCGTGAGATGTTGGGTTAAGTCCCGCAACGAGCGCAACCCTTGTTCGATGTTGCCAGCACGTTATGGTGGGGACTCATCGAAGACTGCCGGGGTCAACTCGGAGGAAGGTGGGGATGACGTCAAGTCATCATGCCCCTTATGTCCAGGGCTTCACGCATGCTACAATGGCCGGTACAATGGGCTGCGATACCGTGAGGTGGAGCGAATCCCAAAAAGCCGGTCTCAGTTCGGATCGGGGTCTGCAACTCGACCCCGTGAAGTCGGAGTCGCTAGTAATCGCAGATCAGCAACGCTGCGGTGAATACGTTCCCGGGCCTTGTACACACCGCCCGTCACGTCACGAAAGTCGGCAACACCCGAAGCCCATGGCCTAACCCGTGAGGGGGGGAGTGGTCGAAGGTGGGGCTGGCGATTGGGACGAAGTCGTAACAAGGTAGCCGTACCGGAAGGTGCGGCTGGATCACCTCCTTTCTAAGGAGCGCCTCCTGGCGAAGGTCGGGTAGGAGCCCGTGTCATCCGTTTGTGTGGTGGCGGGGTGCTCGATTGGCGGAGACACTGGTGAGTTCACGGCTGGCAGCGGCCAATTTTCGGCGAGTACGGTCCCCTGTGTGGGGGTGTGGAAGGTCGGGTTGGTGCGGCTGGTGGTGGGTGTAGAGCATCCTGTTGGGTCCTGAGGGAACAACCTGTGGGTTGTTGTCTCTGCCAGGCACGCTTGGCCTCGCATACCGGGTTCTGCCTCTTTTGTGGGGGGTGGGGTTGCTGGTGTGGGGTGTGGGTGGTGGGTTGGTCGTTTGTTGAGAATTGCACAGTGGACGCGAGCATCTTTGTGGTCAAGTTGTCAAGGGCGGACGGTGGATGCCTTGGCACCAGGAGCCGATGAAGGACGTGGGAGGCCGCGATAGGCCTGGGGGAGCTGTCAACCGAGCTGTGATCCCAGGGTGTCCGAATGGGGTAACCTGGCACCAGTCATGTGGTGTCACCTGCACCTGAATTCATAGGGTGTGTGGAGGGAACGCGGGGAAGTGAAACATCTCAGTACCCGTAGGAAGAGAAAACAATAGTGATTCCGTGAGTAGTGGCGAGCGAAAGCGGATTGAGGCTAAACCGGTTGCGTGTGATACCTGTCAGGGGTTGCGTGGTCGGGGTTGTGGGACCTCATGACACGAGCTGACACTCGTGTGGGGAGTGATAAAGCCAGGTGTTAGCTGAATGGTGTGGAAAAGCCAACCGTAGGCGGTGATAGTCCGGTAGGTGAAAGCATCTGGTCTTCCTTGTGGGTGTTCCCGAGTAGCGGCGGACTCCTGAAATCTGCCGTGAATCTGCCAGGACCACCTGGTAAGCCTAAATACTTCCTGGTGACCGATAGCGGACGAGTACCGTGAGGGAATGGTGAAAAGTACCCCGGGAGGGGAGTGAAATAGTACCTGAAACCGTTCGCCTACAATCCGTCGGAGCCTCTTTTTGGGGTGACGGCGTGCCTTTTGAAGAATGAGCCTGCGAGTTAGTGGCATGTGGCGAGGTTAACCTGTGTGGGGTAGCCGTAGCGAAAGCGAGTCTGAATAGGGCGTGTAGTCGCGTGTTCTAGACCCGAAGCGGGGTGATCTAGCCATGGGCAGGCTGAAGCGTGGGTAAGACCGCGTGGAGGGCCGAACCCACCAACGTTGAAAAGTTGGGGGATGACCTGTGGTTAGGGGTGAAAGGCCAATCAAACTCCGTGATAGCTGGTTCTCCCCGAAATGCATTTAGGTGCAGCGTCGTGTGTTTCTTGCCGGAGGTAGAGCACTGGATGGTCTAGGGGCCCTACAAGGTTACTGAAATCAGCTAAACTCCGAATGCCGGTAAGTGAGAGCGCGGCAGTGAGACTGCGGGGGATAAGCTTCGTAGTCGAGAGGGAAACAGCCCAGATCGCCAGCTAAGGCCCCTAAGCGTGTGCTAAGTGGAAAAGGATGTGGGGTCGCATAGACAACCAGGAGGTTGGCTTAGAAGCAGCCATCCTTTAAAGAGTGCGTAATAGCTCACTGGTCAAGTGGTTCCGCGCCGACAATGTAGCGGGGCTCAAGTACACCGCCGAAGCTGTGGCATTCACACATTGACTTCGCGATGGTCTTTGGATTGTCGTGCAGGTGTGTGGGTGGGTAGGGGAGCGTCGTGCCGGGGGTGAAGCAGCCGAGTGATCGAGTTGTGGACGCGGCACGAGTGAGAATGCAGGCATGAGTAGCGAAAGAAGGGTGAGAAACCCTTCCGCCGGATGACCAAGGGTTCCAGGGCCAGGTTAATCCGCCCTGGGTGAGTCGGGGCCTAAGGCGAGGCCGAGAGGCGTAGTCGATGGATAACGGGTTGATATTCCCGTACCCGTGTAGGAGCGCCCGTGATGAACCTCGTTGTGCTAACCACCCGAACCTGCCAAGACCTTCGGGTTGAGGTGGGGGAGCGTGGGAACCTGGCGGGTAGTAGTCAAGCGATGGGGTGACGCAGGAAGGTAGCTGAGCCCGGCCGGTGGTTGTGCCGGGGTAAGCGTGTAGCCCGTGCCATAGGTAAATCCGTGGTGCGTGTGGGTGAGACGTGATGCCGAGCCGATTCAGGTGAAGTCAGTGATCCTATGCTGCCGAGAAAAGCCTCTAGCGAGTTCCGAGCGGCCCGTACCCTAAACCGACACAGGTGGTCAGGTAGAGAATACCGAGGCGATCGGGTGAACTGTGGTTAAGGAACTCGGCAAATTGCCCCCGTAACTTAGGGAGAAGGGGGGCCGGACACGTGAAGCAACACGCTTGTGGAGCGTGGTATGGCCGCAGAGAGCAGGGGGAAGCGACTGTTTACTAAAAACACAGGTCCATGCGAAGAAGTAATTCGATGTATATGGACTGACGCCTGCCCGGTGCTGGAACGTTAAGGGGACCGGTTAGCTCCTTTCGGGGGGCGAAGCTGAGAACTTAAGCGCCAGTAAACGGCGGTGGTAACTATAACCATCCTAAGGTAGCGAAATTCCTTGTCGGGTAAGTTCCGACCTGCACGAATGGCGTAACGACTTCCCCACTGTCTCAACCACAGGCCCGGCGAAATTGCAGTACGAGTAAAGATGCTCGTTACGCGCGGCAGGACGGAAAGACCCCGGGACCTTTACTATAGCTTGACATTGGTGCTTGAATTAGCTTGTGTAGGATAGGTGGGAGCCGGTGAAGCCTATACGCCAGTATGGGTGGAGGCAATCTTGAAATACCACTCTGGTTGGTTCGGGTATCTAACTTCGGGCCCTTATCGGGTTCAGGGACAGTGTCTGGTGGGTAGTTTAACTGGGGCGGTTGCCTCCTAAATGGTAACGGAGGCGCCCAAAGGTTCCCTCAGCCTGGTTGGCAATCAGGTGTTGAGTGTAAGTGTATAAGGGAGCTTGACTGTGAGACTGACGGGTCGAGCAGGGACGAAAGTCGGGACTAGTGATCCGGCACTTGCGTGTGGAAGCGGTGTCGCTCAACGGATAAAAGGTACCCCGGGGATAACAGGCTGATCTTCCCCAAGAGTCCATATCGACGGGATGGTTTGGCACCTCGATGTCGGCTCGTCGCATCCTGGGGCTGTAGCAGGTCCCAAGGGTTGGGCTGTTCGCCCATTAAAGCGGTACGCGAGCTGGGTTTAGAACGTCGTGAGACAGTTCGGTCCCTATCCGCCGTGCGCGTAGGATACTTGAGAAGGGCTGTCCCTAGTACGAGAGGACCGGGACGGACGAACCTCTGGTGTGCCAGTTGTCCCGCCAGGGGCACGGCTGGTTGGCTACGTTCGGGAGGGATAACCGCTGAAAGCATCTAAGCGGGAAGCCTGCTTCAAGATGAGGTATCCCACCCCTATTAGGGGGTAAGGCTCCCAGTGAGACGACTGGGTTGATAGGCCGGAGATGTAAGCCAGGTAACTGGTTCAGTTGACCGGTACTAATAAGCCGAGGACTTGACTACAAAGCTGCTACGCGTCCACTGTGTGATTCACAGCAAACGAACAACAAGAGTTGGTTCCCCCGCGTGTGTGGGTCGGGGGTTGTTGTTTGTGTTGTTGATAGGGTTACGGCGGTTATGGCGGAAGGGAAACGCCCGGTTACATTCCGAACCCGGAAGCTAAGCCTTCCAGCGCTGATGGTACTGCACTCGGGAGGGTGTGGGAGAGTAAGACACCGCCGGACATCATCCACGAAGTGGCGCCACCCGATGCGGGTGGCGCCACTCGTGTTTCTCGGGACAAGCAACGGACCGGGTAAAAGGGGGTTGGCCGGTTCCCACGGCCCCGACCACCCCCCAACCAATCCGCAGCGGCGGGTCAGTCCCGGCTCTGTACGGCGTTCCGGATCTGGCGGAGCAGCCGGGCGGACTCGTCGATCGAACGGCCCGCGAACATGCCCATCGCGATACTGCCGTGGTCGGCCCAGCCGCAGAAGACGAGCTCGCCGCCGTCGATCGGGGCGGTCCCGCACTTCATGATCCCGCCGAGCGAACCCGCGTCGACCTCGCGGATGTCGGCGACCGGACTGTTCTCCTCCGACGCCAGCTCGAACAGCCGGTCCAGATCCCGCTCGGGTTGCCAGACGAGGGTCGTACCGCCGAAGAGCAGGACGCTGCGGTCCGGGCCGGCCGGGTCGGCGTACGCGACGCCGTAGCTTTCGGCGAAGTTGATCTCAGCGTTGACGGCGGTCCGCAGGTACTCGATGGTCGCCTGGGCGCCCTGGCTCTCGTCCCGGGTGAGACCGGCCACCTCGACCGGCGTGGCGAGCGTGGCATCCTTCTGCTGCACGATCCGCAGGCTGACGCTGCCCAGCGCGGCAACCCCGGCGACAGCGACGGCGAGCACCGCCCCGAGGACGACCTTGCGGCGCCGGGACGAGCGCCTGCCGGCCGGGCCAGGAGAAGCCGACCGCACGGCTTCGCCGCCGCCTGCGGCACCGGGCTCCCCGGCTGCGCTGTTGGGCTCGGCGCCCCCGGCATTGTGCTCGGCGTTGAGCGCCGGGGTGATGTCGACCGCGTCGGCGTCCCGGCCCGCTCGCTGGTGCAGCACGATCGGCTCCGACGTGATCTGGATAGCGCCGGACTCGGCCGTGGCCTGCCGGGACTGGGCCGGCACGGTCGGTTCCGGCGTGGTCTTTCCGGCCTCGGTGTCGGCCGTGTCATGCCGATCGGAGCGGCGGGCATCGGACATAGCCGCCACCGTACGCGACCGGGAGGTGGCGCACGACGGGCCCGGCGCCGAGGCTCGTAGACTTCGAGGGTGACCGAGACTCTGGATGCGAACCGCGCCCCGGCCCCGACCCTTTCCGCCCAGTACCAGCCGGGCGAGGTAGAAGGTCGGCGGTACGAGGAGTGGGTAGCGGCCGGGCATTTCCGGGCCTCGGCCGACAGCGACAAGCCCCCGTTCACCATTGTCATCCCACCACCGAACGTCACCGGCTCGCTGCACATGGGCCACGCCTTCGAGCACACCCTGATGGACGCGCTCGTCCGACGTCGCCGGATGCAGGGCTACGAGGCGCTCTGGCTGCCCGGCATGGACCACGCCGGCATCGCCACCCAGAACCTCGTCGAGCGCCAGCTCGCCGAGGAGGGGCTGTCCCGGCACGACCTGGGCCGGGAGAAGTTCGTCGAACGGGTCTGGCAGTGGAAGGCCGAATCGGGCGGCAAGATCCTCGGCCAGATGCGCCGGCTCGGCGATTCCGTGGACTGGGATCGCGAGCGCTTCACCATGGACGACGGGCTGTCCCGGGCGGTACAGACGATCTTCAAGAAGCTCTACGACGACGGCCTGATCTACCGCGCGGAGCGGATCATCAACTGGTGCCCGCGCTGCCTCACCGCCCTGTCCGACATCGAGGTGGAGCACACCGACGACGACGGCGAACTCGTCTCGATCCGGTACAGCGACGACGTGGTGGTCGCGACCACCCGGGCCGAGACCATGCTCGGGGACACCGGGGTCGCGGTGCACCCGGACGACGAGCGGTACCGGCACCTGATCGGCACCGAGGTCGAGCTGCCGTTGACCGGGCGTCGGATACCGATCGTCGGTGACGAGCACGTCGACCCGAGCTTCGGCACCGGCATGGTCAAGGTGACCCCGGCGCACGACCCGAACGACTTCGAGATCGGCCAGCGGCACGACCTGCCGACCCTGACGGTGATGGACGAGCGGGGCGTCATCACCGCGCCCGGTCCGTTCGAGGGGCTGGACCGGTTCGAGGCCCGGCCGGCGATCGTCGCCGCACTGCGCGAGCAGGGTCGGATCGTCGCGGAGAAGCGGCCGTACACGCACGCGGTGGGACACTGCTCGCGGTGTCGTACGACGGTGGAACCGCGGCTGTCGTTGCAGTGGTTCGTCAACACCGGACCGCTGGCCCGGGCGGCCGGCGACGCGGTGCGGGACGGCCGGGTCCGGATCGAACCCGCCGACATGGCCAAGCGGTACTTCGGCTGGGTCGACAACATGCACGACTGGTGCATCTCCCGGCAGCTCTGGTGGGGGCACCGGATCCCGGTCTGGTACGGCCCGGACGGCGAGGTGCGCTGCGTCGGCCCGGACGAGGAGCCGCCGGTCGGGGAGGGCTGGCACCAGGACGTCGACGTGCTGGACACCTGGTTCTCCAGCGCGCTCTGGCCCTTCTCCACGCTCGGCTGGCCGGAGTCCACCCCCGACCTGGCGAAGTTCTATCCGACCAGCGTCCTGGTCACCGGCTACGACATCCTCTTCTTCTGGGTCGCCCGGATGATGATGTTCGGCCTGTACGCGATGGAGGGCCGGCAGCCGTTCGACGTGATCGCGCTGCACGGCATGGTGCGCGACCAGTTCGGCAAGAAGATGTCGAAGTCCTTCGGCAACGTGGTCGACCCGCTGGACTGGATCGAGCGGTACGGCGCCGACGCCACCCGGTTCACCCTGGCCCGGGGCGCCAACCCCGGTCAGGACGTGCCGGTCAGCGACGAGTGGTGCCAGGGTTCCCGCAACTTCTGCAACAAGCTCTGGAACGCCACCCGATTCGCCCTGATGAACGGCGCCCACGTGGCAGGGGACCTGCCGGAGCCGGCCCGGCTCTCGACCGTGGACCGCTGGATCCTGTCCCGGTTGCAGCAGGTCACCGCCGAGGTGGACGAGCAGTTCGAGGCGTACGAGTTCGCCAAGGTCTGCGACGTGCTCTACCACTTCGCCTGGGACGACGTCTGCGACTGGTACGTCGAGCTGGCCAAGCCGGTGCTGGCCGCCGGTGGCGAGCCGGCCGAGGTCACCCGCCGGGTACTCGGACACGTGCTCGACCGGTTGCTGCGGCTGCTGCACCCGGTGGTGCCGTTCGTCACCGACGAACTCTGGATCGCGCTGGCCGGCGCCGGGAACACCGGAGCCGACCGGGCCGGCGCGTCGGTGATGACCGCCGCCTGGCCGGCCGCCGCACCCGAGCTGCGCGACGAGGCGGCGGAGCGGGAGGTGACCGAACTCCAGCGGGTGGTCACCGAGATCCGCCGCTTCCGCTCCGACCAGGGACTGCGGCCGGCCCAGCGGGTGGCGGCCCGGCTCGACGGGCTCGACCGGGCCGACATCGCCGCGCACGAGCCGTTGATCCGCTCCCTGGTCCGGCTGGACGATGTGACGCCGGACTTCCGGGCCAGTGCCACCCTCGCGGTCTCCGGCGCGGTGACGGTGGCCCTGGATACCCGGGGGTCGATCGACGTCGCCGCCGAGCGGGCCCGGCTGACCAAGGACCGGGCCGCGGCGGAGAAGGAGATCGGCCAGGCCCGAGCGAAGCTCGACAACCAGGCCTTCCTCGACAAGGCGCCGGCGCCGGTGGTCGACAAGATCAGGCATCGGCTGGCGGCGGCCGAGGCGGACCTGGAGCGGATCGCCAGCGCCCTGGCAGCGTTGGGCTGACCGTGAGACAGGGCGGGGCGTGGGTGCGGGAACGAGGGACGCGGTGAGTGAGCGCGCGGAGCGGGCGGCCGAGTTTGCCAAGGTCGAGGCGGAACTGGCCGGCCGTGGCTATACCCGGATGGTCTTCGACCTGGGGCGAATCGAGGGGCTCCTCGACGTGCTCGGCAGCCCGCAGCGGGCGTACCCGGCGATCCACCTGACCGGCACCAACGGCAAGACGTCGACGGCGCGGATGATCGACTCGCTGCTCCGGGCCTTCGGGCTGCACACCGGCCGGTACACCAGCCCGCACCTGGAGACCGTGCGGGAGCGGATCAGCCTGGACGGCGAGCCGATCAGCGAGGAACGCTTCGTCTCGGTCTACCGCGAGGTGGCGCCGCTGGCCCGGCTGGTCGACGAGCGTGCCGACGAGCCGCTGACGTACTTCGACATGACGACGGCACTCGCCTTCGCCGCCTTCGCCGACGCCCCGGTCGACGTGGCGGTGGTCGAGGTCGGGCTCGGCGGGGCGGAGGACTCCACGAACGTACTGAGCGCCGGGATCGCCGTGCTCACCCCGATCGGGCTCGACCACACGGAGTGGCTCGGCGACACCATCGCAGACATCGCGCTGGCCAAGTCGGGCATCATCCACAAGGGCGCGACAGTGATCTCGGCGGTGCAGCCGGAGGAGGCCGCCGAGCCGATCCTGGAACGCTGTGCCGAGGTCGGCGCCACCATCGCCCGGGAGGGCGGCGAGTTCGGCGTACTGCGCCGGACCATGGCGGTCGGCGGCCAGGTGCTGTCGTTGCAGGGTCTCGGCGGCGTCTACGACAACGTCTTCGTACCCCTGCACGGGGCGCACCAGGCGCAGAACGCCGGGCTCGCCCTCGCCGCCGTCGAGGCGTTCCTCGGCGCGGGCGCGTCCCGCCAGCTCGACGTCGAGACCGTCCGGCAGGGCTTCGCCACCGCCGACTCACCCGGCCGGCTGGAGCGGGTCAGGTCCGCCCCGACGATCCTGCTGGACGGGGCGCACAACCCGCAGGGCATGGCCGCCACCGTCACCGCACTCCAGGAGGAGTTCGCGTTCAGCCGGCTGATCGCGCTGGTCGGCGTACTGGAGGACAAGGACGCGCCAAGCCTGCTTGAACTGCTCGAACCCGTGGTCGACGCGGTCGTGGTCACCCGGAACAGCTCGCCCCGGGCGATGCCCGCCGCCGAACTCGGCGACCTCGCCGTCGAGGTCTTCGGCCCGGACCGGGTCGAGGTGGCGCCGGAACTGCCGGACGCGATCGAGGCCGCCGTGGCGCTGGCCGAGTCCGACGTGCAGGGGGAGCTGAGCGGGGTGGGTGTGCTGGTCACCGGTTCGGTGGTCACGGTGGCCGACGCGCGACGGCTGTTGAAGCGATGAGTGCCCCGGACGAGGCGGCGGAGCCGGCCGGGCGGATCGGACCGGCAGCCCGGCCCGCGGAGCCGTCCGGCCCGGTCGGGGAACCGACGGGTACGCCCGGCGGCCGGCCCTCCGGCCTGCGCGACCCGGACCGGGCGGTACGTGGTCTGGGCGCCCTGACGCTGAGCGTCGAGGCGCTCGTGCTGCTGCTGGCGATCCAGCCGATCCGGCTGCTCGGCGGCGGACTCGGCGGCACCGCGATCGGGGTGGTCGTCGGGCTCGCCGTAGGGGCGGTCGTCCTGGCCGGCCTCCTGCGCCGGCCGTGGGCCTGGCACGCCGGCACCGTCCTGCAGGGCCTGTTGCTGCTCTCCGGACTCCTGCACTGGTCACTCGGCGCACTGGGGTTGATCTTCGCAGCGGTCTGGGCGTACGTGTTGCACGTCCGGCGGGTCATCCTCGGCAGCGGCTGACAGCCACCCCGGCACCCGGTGCGGCGACTCAGCCGGTTGCCCGGTGCCGCCACTGGGTGAGCGCGATCCCGTGCCCGTCCGGATCCCGGAACGCGGCGGCCCAGAGTTCGAGTTTGGCGCCCCGGTTGACCGCCCGGGGGGCGTAGGTGAACTTGACGCCCTTGCCGAGGAGTTCCTCGTAGAACGCGGTCACGTCGTTCACTTCCAGGTTGAGGTGGACCAGCCGTCGGTTGATCGGTGCCACCTCCCGGATCGCCCGCAGGACCAGCCGGGTCGCGCCGGAGGCGAGGACGGCGCTGCCCTCGCCGCCGTCGATCTCGAAGAAGCCGAGTAGGTCCCGGTAGAACGCGATCGACCGTTCGAGGTCGGCGACCAGCAGGGTGATCCCGACCCCGGCGATCGGCCCGGACTCGCCGAGCCGGGCGGGTGGTTGGGTGGCGGTCAGGTCGGCCAGGATCGCCTCGTCGTCCGAGGTGGCCGCGACATCCTCGGGCGAGGCCGCGCCAGCTCGTGGGTCGAGGCCCGTCGCGAGCTCCGGGGCCGGGTCGTCGAGCGGGATGTCGATCTCGTCGTGCCAGGTGTCGGCCGGGTCGGTGCCGCCGGCGGTGGTGGCCGACCGGCCGGGGCCCGCCGGCGCAGCGTCGGCCTCGCCTCCGGCGCCGGCCTGTTCCGGGGTCCCCGGTGCCGGTTCGGGTGTCTCCCGTTCCGGCTCGTCCGGCTCCGGTGGGCGTGGCGCCGGTGGTGGGTCCGAGACCGGCGCCGTGGCCGCCGTCGGACCCGGCCGGGGCCGGCGGTTCCGGCCGCCCGGACCGGAGGTGGGGCGGGAACGGCGGGGTAGCGGCGCGGTGGACGGTGGGTCGACCAGGGTCCCCTCCAGCACGATGGTTCCGCCGGGGGTCTGCCGCATCACCACCGGCTCCTCCCGGGCCGTACCGCGGTCGTCCCGAAGCCGTTCGGGCTCGTCATGGAGCCGTTCCGGGTCGTTCCGGAGCCGTTCCGGGTTGTCATGGAGCCGTTCCGGGTCGTTCCGGAGCCGTTCCGGGTTGTCATGGAGCCGTTCCGGGTCGTTCCGGAGCCGTTCCGGGTTGTCATGGAGCCGCTCCGGGTCGTCCCGGAGCGTGGCGAGGTCGTCCTCGGTCAGCTCGTCGCCGACCGGCGCGCCGCCGGACGGATCGGTGCCGTACGGGTCGTCCCGCCCACCCCGAGCCCACGGCGGCGCCTCCTGCTCGATCAGGATGTCGTCGTCGACCGGGTCGAGGTGGAACTCCGGTGGCAGGTCGCCGCTCGCCGCCGCCTCGGCGTGGGTCAGCACCTCGTCCCAGAGGATCCGGACGTGCCGCTGGTCGTCGACGGCCACCATGATCGGCAGGGTGGCGCCGGGGTCCGGCCACTTCGACACCGGCACCCGGGGGTCGCGGATCCGCACCGAACGGCCCGGCACCCCCGGCGCGTCGATCACGATCTGGAGTTCACACCGGCCGAAGGTCGACGAGGCGGGTGGTTCGGTGACGCTGTGCACGTGCCCGATGCCGGTCACCCAGGCCCGGGGGCCGCTGCGTACGGCGGTGACCGCCACGAGCGCGATCGCCAGGGCGAGCAGGGCCACCCCGAGTACGGCGATCGCCCAACTGCGCATCCCGAAGCCGAACAGGACGACGAAGGTGGCGAAGGTGCCCAGCACAGCGGCGACCAGCTTGCGCACCGGCGCGACCTGGCGGCGACGACCATCTGCCACAGTGGACCTCCCTGGTTAAGGCCAGGCTAGGCCCGATCCGGCGGGAATGGAACGACCTCGCGGCGGGTGTGCGGTCTTCGTCGCCGGATCGTCGGCGCTGACCTGGCCGAACGTGCCGACCTTCACACCGCGGCCGGGTGCGGGCCGCCATACGCTGACGGTGCCAGTTTCCGGACGTACCGAGGGGTGTTCGTGGCCAGCAGCGGTTCCGCCGAGCGTACCCTCGTGTTGATCAAGCCGGACGCGGTGCGGCGCCGGCTGGTCAGCGAGATCCTCGGCCGGTTCGAGCGCAAGGGCCTCGGCATCGACGCGATGGTGCTGCGCCGGATGGACGACCGGCTCGCCGAGCTGCACTACGCCGAGCACGTGGCGGAGCCGTACTATCCGGCGCTGCGGGCGTTCATGACCTCCGGACCGCTGGTCGCGCTGGTGCTCTCCGGCTCCGGAGTCGTCGAGATGGTCCGCGGCCTGGTCGGTGCGACCGACGGGCGCCGGGCGGTCCCGGGCACGATCCGGGGCGACCTGGCCCGCTCGTCCCGGGAGAACCTGGTGCACGCGGCCGACTCGGCCGAAACCGCCCGCCGGGAGATCGCGCTCTGGTTCCCCGAGCTGGCCTGACGGTCGGCGGGGACGTCGCGGCTGGGATATCGAGTGGGGCCGCCGGATGGGTTCGAGTATCGTTGACCGGTACAGGCGTCGACCCGGCCATCACCGGCGAGCCTCCGGAAGAACAGGTGGAAACACCCCAGTAGAACCGGACGGGACCGGCCCGTCACAGCCGGCCAACGAGCGGGTGGTCGATCCCGACCGCCAAGCGGGGTGGTACCGCGGGCCCACGGCCGCGCCGGTCTCCGGCGTACCAGGGGCTCGTCCTCGCAGACCACGGTCAGTGAGCTGCGACGAGGAGAGCGACCCGCGATGGCCTACCCGAAGAACGCCCCCGCCGGCACGGGCGTGCCGGCCAGCCCCGAGCTGCCGGCGGTCGAGCAGCGCGTGCTCGACCACTGGGCGGCCGACAAGACCTTCGAGGCCAGCGTCGAGGCCCGCGACCCCGGCCCGAACGGCGCCAACGAGTACGTCTTCTACGACGGTCCGCCGTTCGCCAACGGCCTGCCGCACTACGGCCACCTGCTGACCGGCTACGTCAAGGACCTGGTGCCGAGGTACCAGACGATGCGCGGCCGGCGGGTCGAGCGGCGCTTCGGCTGGGACTGCCACGGCCTGCCGGCCGAGGTGGAGGCGGAGAAACAGCTCGGGATCACCACCAAGGCGGAGATCCTCGACCTCGGCGTGGGGCGGTTCAACGACGCCTGCCGGACCTCGGTGCTGGCCTACACCCGGGACTGGGAGCGGTACGTCAACCGGCAGGCCCGGTGGGTCGACTTCGGCAACGACTACAAGACGCTCGACCTCAGCTACATGGAGAGCGTCATGTGGGCGTTCCGCCAGCTCCACGACAAGGGGCTGGTCTACGAGGGGTTCAGCGTGCTGGCGTACTGCTGGCGCTGCGAGACCCCGCTGTCGAACACCGAGACCCGGATGGACGACGTCTACCGGGACCGGCACGACCCGACCCTGACGGTCTGGTTCGAGCTGACCCCGGACGAGTCCGCGCCGGAGCCGCTGCGCGGGCCGGTCCGGGTCGGGGTCTGGACCACCACGCCGTGGACCCTGCCGTCCAACCTGGCGCTCGCGGTCGGCCCGGACATCGAGTACGCGGTACTGGAGCGGGACGGCCAGCGGCACGTCGTCGGCGCCGCCCGGCTCGGGGCGTACGCGAAGGAGCTGGACGGCTACACCCAGGTCGGCACCGTCTACGGCCGGGACCTGGTCGGGCGCCGCTACACCCCGCTCTACGACTTCCTGGTCAGCCAGGGCGGGCCGAACGCGTACCAGGTGCTCGGTGCGGAGTTCGTCACCACCGAGGACGGTACCGGGGTGGTGCACCTGGCCCCGGCCTTCGGCGAGGACGACCAGAAGGCCTGCAACGCGGCCGGCATCCCGACCGTGGTGACGGTGGACGACCACACCCGGTTCACCGCGCTGGTGCCGCCCTACCAGGGCGAACAGGTCTTCGACGTGAACAAGTCGGTGATCCGGGAGCTGAAGGAGCGCGGGGTGGTGCTCCGGCAGGACACCTACACCCACCCGTACCCGCACTGCTGGCGCTGCGACACGCCGCTGGTCTACAAGGCGGTCTCCTCCTGGTTCGTGGCCGTCACCAAGGTCAAGGACCGGATGCTGGAGCTGAACCAGCAGATCAACTGGACGCCGGGACATGTCCGGGACGGCTCGTTCGGCAAGTGGCTGGCGAACGCCCGGGACTGGTCGATCAGCCGTAACCGGTTCTGGGGCTCGCCGATCCCGGTCTGGAAGTCCGACGACCCGCAGTACCCGCGGGTCGACGTCTACGGCTCGCTCGCCGAGCTGGAGGCCGACTTCGGGGAGCTTGCGACCCGAAGCGGTGAGAACGGCGGGGTGAAGGTCACCGACCTGCACCGGCCGATGATCGACGAGCTGACCCGGCCCAATCCGGACGATCCCACCGGACGCTCCATGATGCGCCGGGTGCCGGAGGTGTTGGACTGCTGGTTCGAGTCCGGGTCGATGCCGTTCGCCCAGGTGCACTACCCGTTCGAGAACCGGGAGTGGTTCGAGCACCACTACCCGGGGGACTTCATCGTGGAGTACGTCCCGCAGGTGCGGGGCTGGTTCTACACCATGCACGTCCTGGCGACCGCGCTCTTCGACCGGCCGGCGTTCCGCAACGCCGTGGTGCACGGCATCGTGCTCGGCTCGGACGGGCGCAAGATGTCCAAGAGCCTGCGCAACTATCCGGACGTCTACGAGATGTTCGACAGCTACGGCTCGGACGCGATGCGCTGGACGCTGATGGCCTCGCCGGTGCTGCGCGGCGGCGACGTGGTGGTCAGCGAGACGACGATCCGGGACTCGGTACGCCAGGTGCTGCTGCCGTACTGGAACGTCTGGTACTTCTTCTCGCTCTACGCGAACGCGGAGGGCTACGAGGCCAGGCGGCGGACCGACACCGGGCCGGCCGGCGACGGCGGAGCCGCGGCGAACCTGCTCGACCGGTACGTGCTGGCCAAGACCCGGGAGCTGGTCGAGACGGTGCAGGCACAGCTCGACGTCTACGACATTTCCGGCGCCTGCGGCACGGTCCGGTCCTTCCTGGACGCGCTGACCAACTGGTACGTCCGGCGCTCCCGGGACCGGTTCTGGCTCGGCGACCGGGACGCCTTCGACACCCTCTACACGGTGCTGGAGACGGTGAGCCGGGTGCTGGCGCCGCTGGCACCGCTGACCGCCGAGGAGGTCTGGCGCGGGCTGACCGGAGAGCGGTCGGTGCACCTGACCGACTGGCCGGAGGCCGCCGAGCTCCCGGCCGACCCCGGGCTGGTCGCCGCGATGGACGCCACCCGGGCGGTCGCCTCGGCGGCGCTGTCGCTGCGCAAGGCGAAGGGCCTGCGGGTCCGGCTGCCGCTGCCGTCGCTGACCGTGGCCAGCCCGGTGGCGGAGACCCTGCGGCCCTTCGCCGACCTGCTCGCCGACGAGGTGAACGTCAAGGCGGTCACCGTCACCGACGAGCTGGCCAGCCACTGCGACCAGGTGCTGACCGTGGTGCCCCGGGCGCTCGGCCCCCGGGTCGGCAAGCAGGTGCAGGCCGTGATCAAGGCGGTCAAGTCCGGCGACTGGACGCTGGTGGACGGGGTACCGGAGGCGGCCGGGGTGCGGCTGGAGCCGGGCGAGTACGAGCTGAAGCTGGTTCCCGCCGACCCCGAGCACTCCGCGCCGCTGCCCGGCGGGGAGGGCGTGGTGGTGCTGGACACCACCGTCACCCCGGAACTCGCCGCCGAGGGCCTGGCCCGGGACGTCGTACGGGTGGTGCAGCAGGCCCGCCGGAACGCCGGCCTCGACGTGTCGGACCGGATCGAGGTGCTGCTCGCCGCTCCGGCCGAGGTCACCTCGGCGGTCGAGGCGTACCGGGACTTCGTGGCCCGGGAGGTGCTGGCCGACTCGATCGGCTTCGCCGACCAGGCCGACTCCCAGGGTGGCTCCGTCGACCTCGCGGAGCAGGTCGACGGCTTCGCCGGGGAGGTTGGCGACGGCGAGCGGGTGACGGTGACGGTACGGCGCCGCTGAGCAGTCCCGGGACGTCCGGCGGGTCAGCGACAAGTGGACCAGCAGGGGCATCTACCAGAAGTTCCGCCCGACCGGTCCGGGCAGGTGATCGAGACGGGCACCTACGCGGACCGGTCGGCCGTCGGTTAACGTGACAGCGCCCCACTACCCTGACCGCCGGAGGTCCCGTGCCGCTGCTCTACACCATCGGTCAGTACACCGTCGGCACCGCGATGCGGGTCGCCTGGCGTCCGACCGTCGAGGGCCTGGAGAACGTGCCCGCGACCGGCGGTGCGATCTTCGCCGGCAACCACCTCTCGGTCGCGGACGAGTTGTTCCTCGGCTCGGTGGTGCCCCGGCACCTCGCCTTCTGGGCCAAGGCCGAGTACTTCACCGGTACCGGGCTGCGCGGCTGGTTCACCCGGTCGGTGATCAGCGGGCTCGGCGCGATCCGGGTCGAACGGTCCGGCGGCCGGGCCGCACTGTCGGCGTTCGACGGGGCGATCCCGGTGTTGCGCGCCGGTGACCTGGTCGCGATCTACCCGGAGGGCACCCGGTCACCGGACGGCCGGCTCTACCGGGGACGTACCGGGGTGGCCCGGCTGGCGCTCGCCGCCGAGGTGCCGGTGATCCCGGTCGGGATGATCGGCACCGAACGCGTCCAGCCGATCGGCGCCCGGCTGCCCCGGCTCGGCACCGGCAAGGTGATCGTCCGGTTCGGCAAGCCGATGGACTTCGTCGGCCGCCCGGCGGACCGGACCTCGCTGCGGCAGATCACCGACGAGATCATGGCGGAGATCCAGAAGCTGACCGGACAGGAGTACGTGCCCCGGTACGCGCCGGCCCGCAACGCGGCCGAGAACGGCGGCTCGTAGACGCCCGTCCGCTCCCGTCCGTGCGCGGCGCGCCCGACCGGCCTCCGGCGGCCGGTCGCCCGCTCAGCCGGTACTGCTGGCGCTGCCGCTGTTCGAGCCGACCGGCTCCCGCACGACGATGCTGTCCCGCAGCGTGCTGAGCAGTTCGGAGCTGTCCGCTATCGACAGGCGGGTGAACAGCGCCGTGCCGGAGCTTCCGTAATCCGCCCAGGTGCAGACCACCACCTCGTCACCGTCGGCCCTGCCCGTGCCGCAGCTGCGGTACTCGCCGCGTACGCCGGTCGGCACCGACTCGACCGAGGTGGCCGCGTACTCGTCCTTGAGCCGGGTGACCTCGTCCTGCACCACCGACTCCGGACTGAACTGGAAGCCGGTGCTGCCGAAGATGGTCACCACCTTGCCGTTCGAGGCGCGGTAGACCCCGGCGAACGCCTCGCCGGTGAACCAGTTGCGGGCCCGGACCTCCTGCTTCAACCGTTCGGCGGTCTTTCGGCCGGACGCGTTGTCGAGCAGCCGCAGGTCGAGTACCTCGCTCGGCAGGGGATCCGCCGGTGATGCCGGGTACTGGTCCCAGATCGGCTTGACGTAGTACGCCGGGATTCCGCAGCAGCAGGCGATGCTCAGCAGGGTCATCATGAACATCACCCGGGGCCAGCGCCGTCGGCGGCGTACCGGACGGAGCGGGGGCGGGGCGGGCGGCGCCTCCGGCTGGCGCCGCTGTTTCACCGGTCGGGGCGGGCCGAGGGGCTGCTTCCGGGGCGCGGGCGCGGCCGGCGGTCGAGGGCCCCAGGTCGCCGGCGGTGCCGGTACCGGCGGTGGTGGTGCCGCCGGTGGTGGTGCCGCCGCGTGCGGGGGCGACGCCTGGTGCGGGGGCGACGCCTGGTGCGGGGGCGACGCCTGGTGCGGGGGCGACCCTGGATGTGCTGACGGCGGACCGGTCGGCGCGGGAAAGCGCCGGGTCACCGGCAACTGCCGGGCCGGCGGCGGGCTGACCGGCGCGTCGGAGCCGAACGGTGGATGCGGCGCCGCGCCCGGATGGTCATCGATCGGTGGATGCGGCGCCGCGCCCGGATGGCCACCGAACGGTGGGTACGTGTCCCACGGGTCGTCGGCGGCACCGGCCCACGGGTCGACCGGGGTCGGGATCTCGTCCTCGTCCGCCTCGACGTCCGGCATCCGCAGGGTCGGATCGGCCGGGTGGGTGTGAGCCGTCGGCGCCGCCGGAAGCCCGCCGTCCTCGGCATCGCCCCGGAACCAGCGACGCTTGCGCGGCCGGGGCGGTGGTACGGCCGCCGAGCCGGTCCAGCGCGGCGCGGCCACCCGGGTCGGGGCCGGCTCCTCGTCGTCGAGTGGCGGCGTACCGGCTTCGGCCGGACCCGAGTCGGTGGCGGCCTCGGCGGGCTGGTCGATCCGGGTGGCGTCGACCGGCTGCCCCGACCGGCGCTCATCGGGGCGCTCGCCCCGAGTCGCGTCCGGCGTCGGGGTACGGCGGGTCGGCGCATCCTCCTCGATCACGTGCCGTTCGTCCGCTCCGTCCCGTTCGGTGGCGGCCGCCGGTGGCTCTTCCGCCGCAGGCGTCTCACCTCCGACGGCGGCCTGGGGCGCGCCTCCGTCGGCTCGATGGTCCTGCTCGTCGTCGGCCTGGCGGTTCTGCTCGTGGTCGGCTGGACCGTTCTGTTGGTCGGCGTGGCGGTTCTGCTCGTCGTCGGCTCGACCCTTCTGTTGGTCGGCTCGACTGTCCTGCCGGGCGCCGGTCCTGGCGTGCCGGTCGCCGGTCGCCACCGTCGCCGAGTCCTCGGCCGGGGGTGGCCCGGGCGGCGTGGCTCGGCCCGCCGGTGCGGTCTCCTCCGGCTGAGGCTGCGGCATTGTGCGGGTCTCCTCTCGCGCCGGTTCGAGGTTAGTACCGCCCGACCAACCGGTCCTTCCGCGCCGGATCGTACGAGGATGTCTCGGCGGCGGGGAAATCCGGCCGAGCGAGCACTGGGGGACGTTCCGGCGAAAACCTCCCCGGCAGCGGTGCGGGGTCCATCGAACCGGGGTGCGGGCGTGACGCGTACTCTGGATGATTGGTGTCCCAACGGAGTGTCCCGGGAGGTTCCATGAGCGCCGCGTCGTCCGCCGCGGAAAGGTCAGCGGCGCTGACGGTCTGGCCGCAGCTCGAGCAGTTGCTGCCCCAGGTCAGCAAGCCGATCCAGTACGTCGGCGGCGAGCTCGGCGCGGTGGTGAAGGACTGGGAGTCGGCGGTCGTCCGTTGGGCGCTGATGTATCCGGACGCGTACGAGGTGGGTCTGCCGAACCAGGGGGTGCAGATCCTCTACGAGGTACTCAACGAGCTGCCGGACGTGCTGGCCGAGCGGACCTACGCGGTCTGGCCGGACCTGGAGCGGCTGATGCGGGCCGAGGGGGTGCCCCAGTTCACCGTCGAGGCGCACCGGCCGGTCGGCGCGTTCGACCTGTTCGGGATCTCGTTCGCCACCGAACTCGGCTACACCAACCTGCTCACCGCGATCGACCTGGCCGGCATCCCGCTACTCTCCGCCGACCGCACCGACGCGCACCCGGTGGTGGTGGCCGGCGGGCACGCCGCGTTCAACCCGGAGCCGATCGCCGACTTCATCGACGCGGCGGTGCTCGGCGACGGCGAGGAAGCCGTCCTGGAGATCACCGAGATCGTCCGGGAGTGGAAGGCGGAGGGCAGCCCCGGCGGGCGGGACGAACTGCTGCTCCGGCTGGCCCGGACCGAGAGCGTCTACGTGCCGCGCTTCTACGACGTCGACTACCTGCCCGACGGTCGGATCCAGCGGGTCGTGCCGAACCGGGCGGACGTGCCGTTCCGGGTACACAAGCGCACGACGATGGACCTGGACGCCTGGCCGTACCCGAAGAAGCCGATCGTGCCGCTCGCCGAGACCGTGCACGAGCGGTACGCGGTGGAGATCTTCCGGGGTTGCACCCGGGGCTGCCGGTTCTGCCAGGCAGGCATGATCACCCGACCGGTCCGGGAACGCTCCATCACCACGGTCGGCCAGATGGTGCAGGACGGTCTGGAATACTCCGGCTTCTCCGAGGTCGGGCTGCTGTCGCTGTCGTCGGCCGACCACTCGGAGATCGGCGACATGTGCTCCGGCCTGGCCCAGCAGTACGAGGGCACCAACGTCTCGCTGTCGCTGCCGTCCACCCGGGTCGACGCCTTCAACATCGAGCTGGCCCAGGAGCTGTCCCGCAACGGCCGGCGTACCGGGCTGACCTTCGCCCCGGAGGGCGGCTCGGAGCGGATCCGCAAGGTGATCAACAAGATGGTGTCGGAGGAGGACCTCATCCGCACCGTGGTCACCGCGTACACCAACGGCTGGCGGCAGGTGAAGCTCTACTTCATGTGCGGGTTGCCGACCGAGGAGGACGCCGACGTCCTCCAGATCGCCCGGCTCGCACATGAGGTGATCAAGGCTGGTCGGGCGGCCACCGGCTCCAAGGACATCCGCTGCACCGTGTCGATCGGGGGGTTCGTGCCCAAGCCGCACACCCCGTTCCAGTGGGCCCCGATGGAGCGGCCCGAGGTGATCGACAACCGGCTCAAGCTGCTCAAGCAGGCGATCAACTCCGACCGGTCGCTCGGCCGGGCGATCGGTTACCGCTACCACGACGGCGAGCCGTCGCTGATCGAGGGCCTGCTCAGCCGGGGTGACCGCCGGGTCAGCGCGGTGATCAGGCGGGTCTGGGAGAACGGCGGCCGGTTCGACGGCTGGAGCGAGCACTTCTCCTACCAGCGCTGGGTCGACGCCGCCGCCGAGGTGCTGCCGGCCTTCGGGGTGGACCTCGACTGGTACACGGTTCGGGAGCGGGAGCAGACCGAGGTGCTGCCCTGGGACCACCTCGACTCCGGGCTGGACAAGGACTGGCTCTGGCAGGACTGGCAGGACGCTCTCACCGAGTACGAGCAGGACGACTGCCGCTGGACCCCGTGCTTCGACTGCGGCGTCTGCCCGTCCATGGACACCGAGATCCAGATCGGCCCGACCGGCCAGAAGCTGCTGCCGCTGACGCCGGTCAACACCGGCCTGCGGATGCCGGCCGGCGCCGGGCACTGACCTCGCCCGTTGTCCCGGCGCGTCCCGACCGGGGGAACGGCCCAACCGACCATCCGTACCCGAGGAGCGGCACGATCAGCAGGAAACCACAGCCGGAGGGCGGCCAGGCACCGGTCGTACAGCGGATCCGGATCAGGTACGCCAAGCGTGGGCCGCTGCGGTTCACCTCACACCGGGACTTCGCCCGGGCCTTCGAGCGCGGGTTGCGCCGGGCCGGCGTCCCGGTGGCGTTCTCGCAGGGCTTCACCCCGCACCCGAAGATCTCCTACGCCAGCGCGGCCCCGACCGGAGTGGCCAGCGAGGCGGAGTACCTGGAGATCGGGCTCCAGCGGTCGGTGGATCCGGCCGAGTTGCGTACCGCCCTGGACGCGGTGCTCTCGCCCGGACTCGACGTACTCGACGCGGTGGTGGCCGCCGGCGGCAGCCTGGCCGACCGGATCGAGGCCTCCCGGTGGCGGATCGAACTGCCCGGTGTCGAGCCGGATGTCGCCCGCGCCGCCGTGTCGAATTTTCTGGCCGCCTCCGAGGTGCTCGTCGAGCGGATGACCAAGCAGGGACGGCGGGTTTTCGACACCCGGGCGGCCGTGACAGCCATCGATATGATCGAGAGGACCGAGGCACCTTCCGGGGTCGCGGGCGTACCGTGTGCGATACTCGAAGTGGTCGTGCGGCAGGTCACCCCGTCCGTACGACCCGATGACGTCCTTTCCGGCCTCCGCGTGGTGGCCGACCTGGAGCCGCCGGTGCCGCCGAGGGCGACCCGGCTGGCGCAGGGCACGCTGACCGCGCAGGGGGAGATCGTGGATCCGTTGGAGGCGGATCGCGACGGGATGGCCATCGGCGAACGCCAGCCGGAAGTCCGGCCGGCGGTCAGGTAGGCAGACTTCGGCGACCCGGTCACCTTGACGCGTCACCGGAAATACTTTGCGGCAACCCTGCGTGGCAGCGCTCACCCGCGCCCGGGGAAGCCAGAACTGGAGAACGTCCATGCTCGAGAACGAGCCAGAGGGCGGAGAACGGCCCGGCGCTGAGTCGGCCTTCGACGCCACCACCGCAAGCGGCAGCACCGAGAGCGCGAGCGCGCAGGGCGGCAGTGCCGAGAGCGCGAGCGCGCAGGGCGGCAGTGCCGAGAGCGCGAGCGCGCAGGGCGGCAGTGCGGAGATGCCCGCGCGGCGGCGCACCACGCGGCGCCGTACGTCCAGCACGTCGAGCGAGTCGGCGCCGACCGACGTACCGGCCGAGGCGCCCAGCACGGCCAGGACGACCAGCGCGGAAGCCGCCGACCCCGAGGTGCTCGCCCCGGTGGCCGCCGACATCGAACCCGCGCCGAAAGCGACCCGCCGGCGCCGCAAGGCCACCACGGCGGACAGACGGGACGATGCCGGACCTCCGGCCGGCGAGGCGGCTGCCGCCGGTGGGGCGGCTGACCCGGGCGCTCCCGCGGCCGGCCCCGACGACGCGGCGATCGAGCCCGTACCGCCGGTGAAGGTGACCCGTACCCGCCGGAAGAAGGCGGCAGCACCCCCCGTCGAGCCGGGTGAGGCCGCGGTCGAGCCGGCCGGGGCCGTCGGGAGTGACCCGTCGGCCAGCGAGGTCCCACTGGCCGGCTCCGATGTCGGCGCTCCGGCCGCACCTGAGCCGACCGGCGGTGCCGACCTGCCGGTGGCCGGTGGTCCGGTCGAGGCCGAGCCGGCGGCCGAGGAGGCGCCCCGCGGGCGGCGCCGCCGCGCCGCGCTCTCCGCGCCCACCGTGCTGTTCATGGCCCCGGAACCGGAGACTCCGCCGGCCCGGGCCGGCGCGGTCGAGACCGCTCCGCCGGCCCCGTCGACCGAGGTCGACGCCGAAGGCGAACCGGCCGAGGGCACCCGGCGGCGCCGCCGGGGCCGGCGCGGTGCCGAGCCGGCCGTGCTGGACTCCGAGGTCGAGGTCGAGGTCGTCGCCGACCAGGAGGGCCTGGACGTCACCGATACCGAAGCGGACGAGGACGAGGACGAGGAGACCGCGGCAGCCCGGCGTCGACGGCGGCGCGGCCGTCGGGGTCGGGGCCGGGGCAAAGGCACCGCTGACGACGCCGACGAGGGCGACGAGCCGGCGGCCGAAGCCGAGGCCGGCGTCGAGGCCGGGGCCGACGAGGACGAGGACGACGACGGCGAGGTCGGTGACGGGGTGACCCGGCGTCGCCGCCGGCGCCGCCGCAAGGGCGCCGGGGACACCGACGGTGCGGTCGACGACGGCGTACCCACGGTTGTCAAGATCCGCGAGCCGCGCAAGACCGTGGACGAGGTGCAGGGCGTCTCCGGCTCGACCCGGCTAGAGGCCAAGCGTCAGCGCCGCCGGGACGGCCGCGAGCAGCGGCGTACCCGGCCGCCGATCCTGAGCGAGTCGGAGTTCCTGGCCCGCCGGGAGGCGGTCGACCGGGTGATGGCGGTACGCCAGCGCGGCGACCGCACCCAGATCGCCGTACTGGAAGACGGGGTGCTCGTCGAGCACTACGTCACCCGGGCGTCGGCCGGCACCATGGCCGGCAACGTCTACCTGGGCAAGGTGCAGAACGTGCTGCCCAGCATGGAGGCGGCCTTCGTCGACGTCGGCCGGGGCCGCAACGCGGTGCTCTACGCCGGTGAGGTCAACTGGGACACCACCGGTCTGGAGGGGCGGGCCCGCTCGATCGAGCAGGCACTGCGCTCCGGCGACTCGGTGCTGGTGCAGGTCACCAAGGACCCGATCGGACACAAAGGCGCCCGGCTGACCAGCCACATCGCGCTCTCCGGGCGGCATCTGGTCTATGTGCCGCACGGCAACGCCTCGGGGATCAGTCGCAAGCTGCCGGACACCGAGCGAAAGCGGTTGCGCGACATCCTGAAGAAGCTGGTCCCGGACGGTGCCGGCGTGATCGTCCGGACCGCCGCCGAGGGAGCGAGCGAGGACGAGCTGGCCCGGGACGTGAAGCGGCTCCAGGCGCAGTGGGAGGACATCCAGGCCAAGGCGGCCGAGGGCGGCGCGCCGGTGCTGCTCTACGAGGAGCCCGACCTGGTGATCCGGGTGGTGCGGGACCTGTTCAACGAGGACTTCCGCGAGCTGATTGTGCAGGGCGACGAGGCGTACGAGATGGTCGAGTCGTACCTCTCGCACGTCTCGCCCGACCTGGTGCCCCGGCTGCGCCGGCACACCGGAACCGCGGACGTCTTCGCCGAGCGACGGATCGACGAGCAGATCCTCAAGGGGCTGGACCGGAAGGTCTTCCTGCCCTCCGGCGGTCACCTGGTGATCGACCGCACCGAGGCGATGACGGTGATCGACGTCAACACCGGCAAGTACACGGGTGCCGGAGGCAACCTGGAGGAGACGGTCACCCGGAACAACCTGGAGGCGGCCGAGGAGATCGTCCGGCAGCTCCGGCTCCGCGACCTGGGCGGCATCGTCGTGATCGACTTCATCGACATGGTGCTGGAGTCGAACCGGGAACTCGTACTGCGCCGGCTCACCGAGTGCCTCGGCCGAGACCGGACCAAGCACCAGGTGACCGAGATCACCTCGCTCGGTCTGGTCCAGATGACCCGAAAGCGGATCGGCGCGGGGCTGCTGGAGGCGTTCAGCGAGACCTGCGACTGCTGCAAGGGCCGTGGCCTGATCATCCACACCGAGCCGGTGCCGGAAAAGTCCCGCGCGGGTGCGGGGGACAAGGTCAAGGTGGTCGCCTCGGCCGCCGGTACCCCGGCAACGGCAACGGCCTCGCCGCCGGCCTCGGATGCGTCGGCCGCCGGTGGTCGGCGCAGGGGTCGCAAGGCGGCCGCACCGGAGCGGGTCGTCGTCGAGGTCTCGGAGTACGAGGACACCATGGGGTACGACCTGTCCCGCTACGAGATGGAGGGCAGCGGGTCCGCCGAGGTCGCCGAGGCGGCCCCGGCCGAGTCGATGCGGCTGGCCGGTGCCGGCGACCCAGACGCCATCGAGGAGACCGGGGACCTGGACGGGGAGGCCGACGGTGCGGAGGTCGGCGGCGGTCGTCGCCGGGCCCGCCGCGGCGGTACCCGTCGCCGCACCCGGCCCTGAGCCCGTCGCCGCACCCGGTCCTGAGCGCGCGCACCCGGTCCTGAGCGCGTCGCCGCAGCCGGCCCTGGCCGGAGGACGGGTTTGTTCCGTCGGTGCCGGAGGTGGTTACGCTGGTCACTCCCTCGCGATCCTCGACCGGTCGTCGGCCACCGCCGGCACCGCCTCGCGGGGGACCAGCCGCACCCCGGAGGAGAAGACGATGCGACGCCTGCTGGTGACCGCCGCTATCGCCGCCGCGCTGTTCGCGGCGGCCGGCTGCTCGGGTGAGCGGGACGGTGCCGCCGCACCCGGACCGGCGGGCGTCCCGCCGGCCGGCGCCCCGTCGTCGGGTGCCGCGACGCCGGGAACCAGCCCGGGCGCTCCGGCCGGGTCACCGGCCGTGGACACCAGGCCGGCAGGGGGTAACGGCAAGGAGGTCTGCGCGGCCGCCACCGAGGCCGCCACCTCGTCCGTGCAGACCTTCGTCTCCGAGCTGGGCAAGTCGCTCCAGGCGGCGGGTGCCGGTGACACCGACGGTGCGCAGGCGGCGCAGCGCAAGGCGGAGGCGGCGTTGCGGACCTGGGGCAACGCGATGCGGGAGCAGTCCGCCCGAGCCACCGACGACCGGCTCAAGAAGGTACTGGCCGAGATCGGGACCGAGGTCGGGACGATGAAGGCCAGCGTCGAGTCGGTCGACGAGAACAAGCTCCAGGAGCTGCAGCAGCGGCTGGACGCCCTCTGCGCGAGCTGACCGGTCCAGCCCGGCCGGGTGCGGACATGGACCCGGCCGGGTGCGGACGTGGGCTGGCCGGGTGCGGACGTGGGCTGGCCGGGTGCGGACGTGGGGACGGTGGGTCTGGGTACCGGCGCGTCGACCGGTACCGGGGAGCGGGCCCGGTTTGGGCCAGCGGCCCGTCATGGCGTACGCTGGCCTGCGGCGCTGATTACGCGCCACGTTCTCGCGTGCCCGCCCCGCACCCTGTGCGGTCGAGCTGGCCGTCGCGAACACCACCCGCAGCCTCAACGACAGGGAGTCCGCGTCCGATGTACGCGATCGTCAAGACCGGCGGCAAGCAGTACAAGGTCGCCGAGGGCGACGTGATCGAGGTCGAGAAGCTGGTTGGCCAGCCTGGCGACGCGGTCAAGCTCGCCGCCGTCCTCCTCGTCGACGGGGACAACCTGGTGACCGATGCCGCGCAGCTGGCCAAGGTCGCGGTGTCCGGCGAGATCGCCGCGCACACGAAGGGTCCGAAGATCCGGATCCACAAGTTCAAGAACAAGACCGGCTACCACAAGCGCATGGGTCACCGCCAGCCGCTGACCCAGGTCAAGGTGACCGGCATCACCAACGGCAAGTAAGCCCCGGCGGAAAGACAGGTCGTCCTCAGATGGCTCACAAAAAGGGTGCGTCCAGCTCGCGGAACGGTCGCGACTCCGCGGCACAGCGACTCGGCGTCAAGCGGTTCGGTGGGCAGGTCGTCAGCGCCGGTGAGATCCTGATCCGGCAGCGGGGCACCAAGTTCCACCCCGGTGACCTGGTCGGTCGCGGTAGCGACGACACGCTGTTCGCGCTGGCCGCTGGTGCGGTTCAGTTCGGCACGAAGCGTGGCCGCAAGGTCGTCAGCATCGTGCCGTCCGAACGGTAACGTCAGTTTTCCGGCGGAGCGGGCCGCGGACCTGGTGTCCGGGCCCGCTCCGCCGTTTCTCGGACACAATTCGACAGCGTTTCTCGGGCACAGTTCGACAGCCCGGCAGACCGGCCGGGCGTACCACCTGTGCCGTATCCGGCGTCGGCGGGCGGCGCTGATGAAAGGATTGGCAGCGTGACCACGTTCGTTGACCGGGTCGTACTGCACCTGCAGGCCGGTGACGGCGGGCACGGCTGCGTCTCGATCCATCGGGAGAAGTTCAAGCCGTTCGGTGGCCCGGACGGCGGCAACGGCGGACACGGCGGCAGCGTCTCCCTGGTGGTCGACCCCCAGGTGCACACCCTGCTCGACTTTCACTTCCGGCCACACGTCAAGGCCGAGAACGGCAAGGGCGGCGCGGGCTCCAACCGGGACGGCGCCAACGGGCGGGACCTGGTGCTCAAGGTCCCGGACGGGACGGTCGTGCACGCCATGGACGGTACGGTGCTGGCCGACCTGGTAGGTGCCGGCACCACCTTCCAGGTGGCCCGGGGCGGTCGGGGCGGTCGGGGCAACGCCTCGCTGGCCAACGCCCGGCGCAAGGCGCCCGGCTTCGCCGAGCTGGGCGAGCCGGGGGACCGGCTCGACGTCGTACTCGAACTCAAGAGCGTCGCCGACGTCGGGCTGGTGGGCTTCCCGTCTGCCGGCAAGTCCTCACTGATCTCGGTGCTGTCGGCGGCGAAGCCGAAGATCGCGGACTATCCGTTCACCACGCTGGTGCCGAACCTCGGCGTGGTCTGGATCGACGAGCACACCTTCACCGTCGCCGACGTGCCGGGCCTGATCCCCGGCGCGGCCACCGGCAAGGGGCTGGGGCTGGAGTTCCTGCGGCACATCGAGCGCTGCGCAGTGCTGGTGCACGTGGTGGACGCGGCCACCCTGGAGCCGGGCCGCGACCCGCTGGCCGACATCGACGCCATCGAGGCCGAACTCTCCGAGTACGGCGGGTTGGCCGACCGGCCCCGGCTGGTCGTACTCAACAAGATCGACGTACCGGACGGGCGAGATCTCGCCGAGATCGTCCGGCCCGACATCGAGGCACGCGGCCTGCGGGTCTTCGAGGTCTCGGCGGTGACCCGGGAAGGGCTGCGCGAGCTGACCTTCGCGCTGGCGGAGCTGGTCGAGCAGTCCCGGGCGGCCGCGCCCGATCTGGAGCCGACCCGGATCGTGATCCGGCCGGTCGCGATCGACGACGCCGGCTTCACGGTCGAGTCGGCGCCGGACGGCGCGTACGTGGTGCGCGGGCAGCGGCCGGAGCGCTGGGTCAAGCAGACCAACTTCGACAACGACGAGGCGGTCGGCTATCTGGCGGACCGGCTGGCGCGGCTGGGTGTCGAGGATCAGCTCGCCAAGGCCGGTGCCGAGCCGGGCAGCCTGGTCCGGATCGGCGAGCGGGAGTTCGACTGGCAGCCGACGCTGTACGCCGGGGCGGAGTACGTGCCGAGCGCACGGGGCACCGACAGCCGGCTGGCCGAGAAGGTGACCCGGCCGACCGCGGCCGAGCGGCTCGCCGCCCGCAAGGCCCGTCGGCAGCGACAGCCGGAGGAGGCGGCCGACGGGTCGACGCCGGACGGCCCCGTGGACCCGCCCCACGCCGGTCCGCCGGAGGACGCGGACTGATACGCCGGAGCACGCGATGCGCCGGTGCACGCGGTAGTGCATCCCGTGGGGGCGCGGGATCGCTGCGGGTGAGGGTGGGTGGGATTGCTTCGCCACCGTGGCGTAGCGGGGCCACCTGCCCGAAACCTCGCTGAAATGCCTGGTGGCTAGCGTCGGCGGTGTGCTGATCGAGTCGCGTGCGTCGTCGGATCCCGAGCTGGCTGCCCTGCTGACGGCCCAGCAACGTGAGCTTCGCCAGGCCGACGGCGGCCTGGACGGACAGGTGTTCATGCCGCACGACGACGCGCGGTACCTGGTGGGCGTGATCGCCGGCCGGGCGGTCGCCTGCGGTGCGATCCAGGCGCTGGACCGGGAGACGGCCGAGGTCAAGCGGATGTACGTCCGCCCGGCCCACCGGGGCCAGGGCCTGGCCCGGCAGTTGCTCGGCGCGCTGGAGGAACTCGCCCTGCGTGCCGGGCACACCGTGCTCCGGCTGGAGACCGGCACTTACCTGCCCGGTGCGATCCGGTTCTACCTCTCGTCGGGCTACACCGAGATCCCGACCTACGGCGAGTACGTCGACAACCCCTACAGCGTCTGCTTCCAGAAACGCCTACCGGCAGCGGATCCGCTACTTCCGGGAAAGAGTGGCTACTCGGACGGACCGAGGCCACTCGTTCCCCGAAAGAGCGCGATCTTCAATGACTGAGCAGGCCGATCGCACGTTTTGCCCGGTGGAGGGTGTCGGCGGCGTGGTCCTGGGCACGTTCGGCGCCGTCCGCGAGGATCCGCCGGACGTAGCCCGGATCGCGGGCCAGTTCCGTGTGGCGGAGCCGGATCGGCCGGAGCATCGCCTCGACCGCTTCGGCGACCGCGTTCTTCAACTGCGCGTACGACCCGTAGTCGGCGGCCAGAGCCGCGGGTGAGCCGCCGAGGCAGGAGGCCAGGATCTCCAGCAGGTTCGCCACGCCGGGACGGCGTTGCGGGTCGTACCCGACGGTCCGGCCCGGATCGGTCACCGCGCGGAGCACCTTGCGGCGGATCACCTCGGGCGGATCGAGTAGGAGGATCGTCCCCGCCCCACTGGCGTTGGTCTTACCCATCTTCGCGGTCGGATCGGCCAGGTCCATCACCCGGGACGACACCGCCGGATGGACCGCCCGGGGGACGGTGAAGGTGTCGCCGTACCGGGCGTTGAACCGGGTCGCCACGGTGCGGGTGAGTTCGAGATGCTGGCTCTGGTCGTCGCCGACCGGCACCTCGTGTACGTCGTGCAGCAGGATGTCGGCGGCCATCAGCACCGGATAGCTGAGCAGGCTCAGCCGAACCTGCCCGTGCCGTGCCGCCTTTTCCCGAAACTGGATCATCCGGTGCGCCTCGCCGTAGCCGGTGGCGCACTCGAGCAGGTAGTGAAGTTCGGTGTGCTGTGGGACCTGAGACTGCACATAGAGCAGCGCCCGGTCCGGGTCCAGGCCGGCGGCGAGCAGCACGGTAGCCTGCTCCAGGGTGAGCGCCCGGATCTGCGCCGGCTGGTGGGTGACGGTGAGCGCGTGCAGATCGGCGAGGAAGACGATCGTCTCCGCCCGGTACTGGCCGGCGACGACCGGCCGGATCGCACCGATCAGGTTGCCCAGGTGCAGGTGGCCGGTTGGTTTGAGGCCGGTGATCCGGCGTACCGCCGGGGTGTTCGGGGCGAGCGCGGTGGCTGCCGGAAGTGGTGCGGTCGGGGCCATTAGGGTGCTCCTTACCGGTTTGGGGCGTCGCCCCCCGGTGAGCACATGCGAAACGGCCGCCCGGAGGGCGGCCGATGAGCTGTGTTTCGGGTACGCGGATGCGTGGGCCGCCCGTCAGGGCAGCCACCAACCGTTCGATGCCATCCGCACGCGTCCACGGTAGCAGGCCCGCCCGTCCGGCGGACCCGCCTAGACGGTGCCCGAGCCGCCCGATGAACCGGCGGTGTGGTGATCCGGCGGTGTGGTCGGCGGGTGTGGTGACCGGGCGATGGCGACGGCAGGAGCCGTTCCATCGCCCGGTCACCGAGAGCTGGCCGGTTGGCTGGTCAGCTGGTCCGCCGGGCGGCCGGTCAGCCGGTCAGCCGGTCGGCACGACGCCGACGTTGAGTTCGGCCACCGAGGTCCAGCGGTTGCCGTCGACCTCACCGAGGGCCTGGAGCCGGATGTACCGGCCGCTGGTCGGCGGGATCGTCACCGTCTGTTCCGCCGCACTGTCCGGGAACGTGCCGGCGGCCACCGCCGTGCCCCAACTGCTCCGGCTGTTCGAGACGTACACCTCGTAGCCGGTGATCCGGCCGCCGGTGTTGGAGCCCTGCCGGGGCAGGTAGTAGAGCCGGTTGACCGTACGGGCGCTGCCCAGGTCGAGGTCGATCCAGTGCGGGTGCGACGAATTGGACAGTAGCCGCCGAGTGTGCCAGATCGACGACGTGTTGCCGTCCCGCACATTGGTCGCCCGGCCATTGACCAGTAGTGTCTCCTGGCTGTCCGCACCGGCCACCGACCAGGCTGACTGGGGCAGCCGAACGCTGCCGGACTGCGGTTGGTAGGTAGCGATGTAGCTGGTAGGGCTGGTCGGGGCGGTGATCACGTGGGTCTGGGACCCGCCGTCGGACCAGGAGCCGAAGACGTACGGTACGCCGCCGAGGGTCTGCGGGGTGACCGCGCTGACGGTGTTGCTCGACCCCTGGATGACGGTACGGGTGAACGGCGTCGCCTGCGCGGTCGCGCCGAACACCAGTTGCAGGCCCGACGGGCTGGAGTCGACGGTCAGGTCGACGGTCTTCGGGTCGAGTCGCACGCTGGTGCTGTGCGACAACCCGCCGCTGTCCGTGGCGGTCAGCACCAGCTCCAGATAGGACGGATACTCGTGGTCCGGTCCGAGCATGCTGCCGCTGGTGCCGGTGAAGTCCTGCAACGTGTGGATGTGGCAGTTGTCCAGCGTGTAGCAGTGGTGCAGCAGCATCCGCCAGTGCAGCGCGCTCGCCGGCAGGGTGCCCTGGTCGGGGTCGGTCGCGTGCCCGGTGAAGCTGATCGGGTCGTTGACCGCCCAGGTGAAGTCGCTGCCCGGGGTGTCGATCACCGCGGTCGGCATGCTGTTGCCGGTCTGGATCGGCACCGTCTGAGTGCCGGAGGCGTCCAGCGTGTCGTAGACGGTGAGCCGGGCGGTGTACGGGCCGCCGGCCGGGTAGGTGTACGAGGCCGTCGCCGTGGTGGCGTCAACGGTGCCGTCGTCGGTGAAGTCCCACTCGTAGCGCAGCCGGCCCGCGTCGGCCGGGTCGGCGTCCGTGGAGCCGGTGCCGTCGAAGGTGACCGTCAACGGTGCCGTCCCGGAGGTGGGGGAGGCGGCGATCGACGCGACCGGCGGCTGGTTGCCGGGGAAGTAGCGGATCCGGCGTACCGAACCGGCGTGGTCGACGTAGTAGAGGTCGCCGCCCGGCCCGATGGCCAGGTCTACCGGGTTCGCCGCGGCGCTGCCGAAGGTACGTCGGTCGGACGCCACCGGCAGCCCACCGGGCGCGGCGGGCAGCATCGCCCAGATACAGTCCCGGGAGTAGTCGGAGAAGAAGAGCGCGCCCGCGTACTCGGCCGGGTAGCTGCCGCCGGCGGCCGGGTAGAAGGCGGCACCGGAGATCGAGGAGCTGCCGGTCGGGCAGGCTTCCCCGGCCACCACCCTTGCCGCGTGGTCGTACGTGTAGAACGGCGCCGTCTGCCCGGCACCGCTGTAGAGGCTCTCGCACAGGTCGAGGTTGGCGCTGTCGTAGCCGCTCTGCCGTCCGGCGCCCTCGTAGCAGGGCCAGCCGAAGTTGGTCACCCCGGCGGTGGGGTCGACCACCCGGTTGACCTCCTCCCAGCGGGTCCAGCCCACGTCACCGGCCCACACCTCGTTGGTACCGGGCCGGATGGTGAACCGGAACGGGTTGCGCAGGCCCTGCGCGACGATCCGCCGGGTGTTCGGGTCGGGGCTGGCCGCCGACGGGTTGCCGGGGGCGGCGGCACCGGTCAGCGGGTCGAGTCGCAGCACCGTACCGTCCAGGCTGGTCGGGTCGGCGGTGGTCCGGGAGTCCTGGGCGCGCAGCGCGCCGCCCTCGGCGGTCGGCGGGGTCATCGTGCCACCGGGCGGGTCGGCACAGGGGTTTGGCGGGTTGCCGAGCTGGCCGTAGTCGACCAGGTCGTAGCTGGCCCCGTCCCCGGCGGTGGCGTACAGCATCCCGTCGGCACCGAACCGCAGGTCACCGGTGGCGTGGCTGGCGTACTGCTGACACCAGTCCTCGATGAACACCTGCTCGGTGCCGGTCATCGTGTTGCCGGCGGCGGTCAGCCGGGAGAGCCGGCCGGTGACGATGCACCGCCCGCCGTTGGTACCGCCGACCGAGGCGCAGTTGTCGTTCCAGTACGGCGCGGTCTGCCCCGGTGGCGCGTCGTACGCGTAGAGCACGTAGACGTACGGCTGGGTGGGGAAGTCCGGGTGCAGGGCCAACCCGAGCAGCCCCCGGTCGTGTTGGTTGTGCACATTCGCCGACAGGTCGGCGAAGACGGTCGCGGTGGTGTCGGCGAGGTCGTCGTACACCTTGATCCGGCCGCCCTTCTCGGCGACGAAGATCCGCCCGTCCGGGGCGAACTCGATGTTGGTCGGTTGGTTCAGGCCGGTGAGGACGACCTGTTCCTGGAAGCCGGTCGGCAGCACCACCGCGGCGGCGGGTGCCGTACCCGAGATCGGCGCGGCCAGCGCGGCGACCAGTGCGACCACGACTCCTGTCCGCAGCAGACGGGTGACCGGGGACGGTCGTGCGGAAGATGGCATTCGTTTCCCCCAACTTGGCGCAGCTCCAAGCAGTGCGTGCACGGTGCGACCTTCGCGGTCCCGAACCGGGTGCACAAAGGACCTGTCACGCTAGGGGGAGGGGCGGAGGCCGGCAGCCCGGCCACGCCCGGAGTGAGCATCTCGTGACTACGGGCTAACCGTACGTCGCCTGATGTTTGGGGTGATGCCGCCCGATCACGACGCGCCGCCTCGGCGGATCATCGGAGAGGACCCGGCCGGTCAGGCGAGGCGGTTCCGCCCGGCCGGCCCACCTCGGTTCGGCCGGCCGGAGAACTCCCTAGTCGAGGTCGAACTCGCCGTCCTGGGCGCCGGCCACGAAGGCGTCCCACTCGGCCTGGGTGAAGACCAGCACCGGACCGTCCGGTTCGGCGGAGTTGCGCATGCCGATCAGATCGTCGACGAACGCGATCTCGACCGCGCCCTCCGAGTCGTCGCCCTCGGCGCGTTGCCACACGGCGCGCGACAGGTCGAAATCGCCCTTGGGGTGCTGCGCCATCAGTCGGTTCCTCCATCGGTGAATCTGCCCGGGACCGGGCCGTCCAACGGGCCCATCGTGCAGGATAAGCGGATGCCGAGCCTCACCCGGGTAGCGGCGGCGGAACGCGCCGCCCTGCTCACCGTCGAGTCGTATGACATCGCGCTGGATCTCACCGGAGGAACGGAGCGGTTCCGGTCGACGACCACGCTCCGGTTCCGCTCCAGCACGCCGGGGGCGGCGACGTTCGTCGAGGTCAGGCCGGCCCGACTGCTCGGAGTACGACTCAACGGCGTCGAACTGGACCCGGCCGCGCTGGACGACAACCGGTTTCCGCTGACCGGGCTGGCCGCCGAGAACACGCTGGCGGTCGAGGCGGAGATGGCGTACTCGAACAGCGGGGAGGGACTGCACCGGTTCGTCGACCCGGTCGACGGCGAGACCTACCTCTACGCGATGTCGGGGGTGGACAACGCCCAGCGGATCTTCCCCTGCTTCGACCAGCCGGACCTGAAGGCGCCGGTGACCCTGACGGTCCTCGCGCCGCCGAACTGGACCGTGGCCGGGAACGGGCGGCTCGCCAGCGAGCCGGTCGCCGGACGATCGGTGTTCGCCCCGACCCCGCCACTGGCCAGCTACTTCGTGACGCTGGTCGCCGGCCCGTACGAGGTGCGCCGGGCCGAGCACGACGGCATCCCGCTGGCCCTCTACTGCCGGCGATCGCTGGCCGAGCACCTCGACCGGGACGCCGAGGAGATCCTCACCGTCACCCGGCAGTGCCTGGACCGGCTGCACCGACTCTTCGGGGTGCGCTACCCGTTCGACAAGTACGACCAGGCGTTCGTGCCGGAGTTCAACATGGGTGCGATGGAGAATCCGGGCCTGGTCACCCTCCGGGACGAGTTCCTCCCCCGCTCGGCGGTGACCGAGGCCGAGCGGGAGCACCGGGCGAATGTCATCGCGCACGAGATGTCGCACATGTGGTTCGGCGACCTGGTCACCCTGCGCTGGTGGGATGACCTGTGGCTGAACGAGTCGTTCGCCGAGTACTTCGGCACCCGGCTGACCGCCGAGGCGACCCGGTTCGACGGGGCGTGGACCACCTTCGCGCTGCGCCGCAAGGCCTGGGGGTACGCCGCCGACCAGCGTCCCTCCAGCCATCCGGTCGCGCCGACCGAGGTACTCGACGCCAGCGAGGCGCTCTCCAACCTCGACGGCATCTCGTACGCCAAGGGTGCCGCGGTCATCCGCCAGCTGGTCGCCTGGCTCGGCGACGACGCCTTCCTGGCCGGGCTGCGGGAGTACTTCGTCGCGCACCGGTTCGGCAACGCCACCCTCGTCGACCTGCTCGCGGCACTCGCCGCCAGCAGCGGTCGCGACCTGACCGGCTGGGCGGCGGTGTGGCTGCGCCAGCCGCAGCTCAACACCCTCCGTGCCGAGGTGCGGCTGGGCGAGGACGGGCACTACGCGGAGGTCGCCCTGGTGCAGAGTGCCCCGCCGGATCATCCGGTGCTGCGCCCGCACCGGATAGGCGTCGGGCTCTACGATTCCGATCCGGCCGGCGGGGGGAGCGGGCTGCGGTTGCGGGACCGGATCGAGGTGGACCTCGACCCGGCGATGGACCACGGTCGTACGGTGCTCGGCGGGCTGACCGGCCAGCCGGCGGCCCGGCTGCTGCTGCCCAACGACGGCGACCTGACCTTCGCCAAGGTACGCCTGGACGCCGGTTCGGCCGCCGCCGTGCCGGCGGCCCTGCCCGAACTGGCTGATCCGCTGGCCCGGGCACTGCTCTGGGCGGAGATGCTGGACGCGGTGACCGACGCGGAACGGCCGGTGGCCGAGCTGGTGGCGTTGGTGGTGGCGGCCCTGCCGACCGAGACCGAGGTGGTCGTGGTGCAGGACGTGCTGGGTCGGACCCGCGACCTGCTCGACCGCCACCTGGAGCCGGAGGTCCGGCCGGCCGCGCTGGAGCAGCTCGCCGGGGCCTGTGTCCGGCTGCTCGCGGTGGCGCCACCCGGCGGCTCGGGCCAGCTCGCCGCGGCGCGCGGGTGGATCTCCTCGACCGGCGACGCGGCCCGGCTGACCGGCTGGCTGGCGGGCAAGGAGGTTCCCGACGGGCTTACGGTCGACGCCGAGCTGCGCTGGGCGGTACTGCGCCGGCTGGTCGTGCTCGGCGTGGCGGGTGAGCCGGAAATCGCCGCCGAGCAGGCCGAGGACGCCAGCGCCAGCGGAGCGGAGTGGGCCGCGACCTGTCGGGCGGCCCTGCCGGAGCCAGCGGCCAAGGAGCACGCCTGGCGGTTGATCGTCGGGGAGACGAGCCTGTCGAACCGGCTGTTGGAGGCGACCGCCCGCGGATTCTGGCAGCCGGAGCAGGGGGAGCTGACGAGCTCCTATGTGGAGCGGTACTTTGCCGAGATGCCGGCGGCGGCGCGGCGCCGTACCCCCTGGGTGGCCGACCGGGTCGCCGGGCTGGCCTATCCGCGGTACGCCGTCTCGGCGCGGACCCGGGAACTGGCGGCGGCGCTGCTGCACCGGGACGACCTGCCGCCCGGCCTGCGCCGAGTGGTGGTCGACGAGGACGACGACCTGCACCGGGCGCTCGCCGCGCGGCGGTGAGCCGCCCACGGTTTCGTCTGCCGCCCACGGTTTCGTCTGCCGCCCACGGTTTCGTCTGCCGGGCGATCGGCCGGAAAGTGCGATCTGGCTCATGATCGCCGGAACGGGCGGCGGGTCCGGCTTACGATCAAGCCGTGGAGGCAGACATCCGGCGGATAGGGATCATGGGGGGCACCTTCGACCCGATCCACCACGGGCACCTCGTCGCGGCGAGCGAGGTGGCCGACCGGTTCGAGTTGGACGAGGTTGTCTTCGTGCCCACGGGGCAGCCGTGGCAGAAGGCGGACGAGCCGGTCAGTTCGGCCGAGGACCGCTACCTGATGACGGTGATCGCGACGGCCTCGAATCCGCGATTCCAGGTGAGCCGGGCCGACATCGACCGGGGTGGTCCGACCTACACCGTCGACACCCTTCGTGACCTGCACGCGGAGTGCGGCCCGAAGGTGCAGCTCTTCTTCATCACCGGTGCCGACGCGCTGGAGAAGATCCTCTCCTGGAAGGATCTCGACCAGATGTTCGAATTGGCCCATTTCATCGGGGTGACCCGGCCCGGGTTCGTCCTCTCCGACGCGCACCTGCCGGCCGACACCGTCAGCCTGGTCGAGGTGCCCGCGATGGCGATTTCCTCCACCGACTGCCGTGCCAGGGTGGCTGCCGGTGGGCCGCTCTGGTACCTCGTCCCCGACGGTGTGGTGCAGTACATCGCCAAACGAGGGCTCTATCTCGGGTGATTTCGCCGGGTTTCATGCTCATCGTTCGTTAACCGCCGAGCCGTACCGCGCCCCCGTGTGAGAGGCTAGGAGGGTCCAACGGTTGATCGAAGGAGAATGGTGACAGCTTCCGACCGCGCCCGTGAGCTGGCAACGGTCGCCGCGCAGGCCGCAGTCGACAAGAAGGCGCAGGACGTCGTCATCATCGACGTTGCGGACCAGCTGGTGATCACCGATGCGTTCCTGCTCGCCTCCGCGCCGAACGAGCGACAGGTGACCGCGATCGTGGACGCGATCGAGGAGGCGCTGGTCGGTCTGCCGGAGAAGGCCAAGCCGGTCCGTCGCGAGGGCGAGCGCGCCGGCCGCTGGGTGTTGCTCGACTACGTCGACCTGGTGGTGCACGTCCAGCACAGCGAAGAGCGCGAGTTCTACGCACTCGACCGGCTGTGGAAGGACTGCCCGACGATCCCGTTCGTCGATCGGGACCTGGTGGAGGCCGAGGCGGGCATCGCCGAATGACCCGGCTGATCGTCTGGCGACACGGCAACACGGACTGGAACGCCGCCAACCGGGTGCAGGGACAACTCGACGTACCGCTGAACGACCTCGGTCGCGAGCAGGCTGCCCAGGCGGCACCGCTGCTCTCCGCGCTGCGTCCGGACGCGATCGTCGCCAGTGACCTTCGTCGGGCGGCCGACACCGCTGCCGCGTTGGTGGCCCTGACCGGGCTGCCGGTCCGCACCGATGTCCGGCTCCGGGAACGGTTCTACGGGCAGTGGCAAGGGCTGCTGATGACCGAGGTGGCGCAGCGGTTCCCCGCCGAGTACGCCCGCTGGCGGGCCGGCGACCCGGATCCCGGCGCCGAGGTGGAGAGCCTGGACGACCTCGGCAAGCGGGTCGGCACCGCGTTGCAGGAGGCGGCCGACGCCGCACCGGGCGGCACCATCGTGATCGCCACGCATGGCGGCGGCGCCCGGCAGGGCTGCGGCTACCTGCTCGGCTGGGACTCGACCGTGCTGCGGTCGGTCGGGCCGCTGAACAACTGCCACTGGACCGAGTTGCGGTACGACGAGGTGCGCGGCTGGCAGTTGCGCGGGCACAACGTCGGTTTGATCACCCCGGGGCCGGCGCCGACCCCCGTCTGAGCCGTTCACGCTCTGCGCTCGGTTCTCTGCTGGCTGGCTGGCCGGTCGTCTCGCCGCCGGGATCGGCTACCGTGCCGGAATGCCTGTCGCGGTCGTCACCGACTCCACCGCCTACCTGCCAACCGAACTGCTCGACCGGTACTCGCTCACCGTCATACCGCTGATCGTCGTGGTCGACGGGACTCCCGGACGGGAGGGCGTCGACGTCGGGCCGGCGGACGCGGCCCAGGCGCTGAGCGCCCGGCGGTTCTCGATGAGCACGTCCCGGGCGGCGCCGGAGGAGTTCGTCGAGACGTACCGCCGGGTGCTGGCCGGGGGTGCCGACGGCGTCGTCTCGGTACACCTGTCGGCTGAACTCTCCGGCACGGTGGAGGCGGCCCGGCTGGCCGCCGCCGAGTTGGGTCCCCGGGTCACCGTGGTCGACGCCCGGTCGACCGGGATGGGTCTCGGCTTCCCGGCGCTCGCCGCCGCCGAGGCCGCCGCCCGGGGTGCGGGCCTGACCGAGGTACGCCGGGCGGCGCTGGACGCCATCGCCCGGACCAACACCTTCTTCTACGTCGACACCCTGGAGTTCCTTCGGCGCGGTGGCCGGATCAACGCCGCCGAGGCGCTGCTCGGCACCGCTCTGTCGGTGAAGCCGATCCTGCACGTGGCCGACGGCGGAATCGTGCTGCGGGACCGGGTCCGCACCGCCGGACGCGGGCTGACCCGGCTGGTCGACCTCGCCGTGGAGGCGGCCGGTACGGGCGAGGTCGAGGTGGCGCTGCACCATCTCGCCGTACCGGACCGGGTGGCGGACCTGGCGGAGAGGCTGAGCAGCCGCCTCGGCGACCGGCTCCGGGCCACGTACGTCACGGAGGCCGGCGCGGTGATCGCCACACACACCGGGCCGGGACTGGTCTGCGTGGTGGTGCGCCGCCGGTAGCTGAGGTCCGCCGGTAGCTGAGGTCCGGTCCCCGGCTCGTCGCTTCGGCCGGCGGAACCGGCTTCTCTCCGGCAGGCACGCCGGTGACCTCGGGTTCCCGGTGCAGCCCGTAGCACACTTTCGCTTGATCAGGGCGTTGTCCACAGTGGCGTCGGTTGTCCACAGACTGGCCCTGGGCGGCCGATGCGACGTCGTGCCGGTCGCCTACCTTCGCCGGGTGTCCGACGACGAAACCCTGGTGCGGCAACGCCTCGCCCGGCTACGCGGTGACCGCGCCACCTCGGCGGAGCGGTTGGCCGACAGCTCCCTCTTCGACGGTCCCCTTTCCACCGGCCCTGTTCCTGCCGGTTTCCCTGCCGTCGGTCCCGTTTCCGCTGGTCCTGTTTCCGCTGGCGCCGTTGCGGGCGGCCTTGCTTCTCCCGAGGCCGTTGCGGCCGGCCAGGATTCCTCCGGCGGCATTCCGGGCGGCACCGGGTCGGACCCTTCGACGGAGCCGGGCCGGCTGGCCGGTCCGGGCGCCTTCGACCCCGGACGCCGTGGCGTCAGGGCCCTCGCCGTGGTAGCGGTGGTCGTGGTGCTCGGAGCGGCCGGCTGGGCCTGGCTGTCCCGTCCCCGCACCGAGCCGGTCGCGGCCCTGCCGTCCCCGGCGTCCGCGTTCGGACCGACTCCGTCGACGTCGGGGTCCGCAGTCGGCGCCGCCGAGGTGGTGGTCGCGGTCGCCGGCAAGGTTCGCCGCCCCGGTCTGGTGCGCCTGCCCGCCGGTGCCCGGGTCGCCGACGCTCTGCAATCCGCCGGCGGGGCACTGCCCGGTGTCGACGTGGCGCTGCTCAATCTCGCCCGCAAGGTGACCGACGGCGAGTTGATCCTGGTCGGAGTGACCCCGCCACCCGGAGCCGGCCCGGGCGGCGGCGCACCGCCCGGTGCGGCTGCGGGCGGTGCTGGCGCCCAGCCGGGCGGTGGGAGAGTCAACCTCAACACCGCTACCGTGGCGCAACTCGATGCCCTGCCCGGAGTCGGGCCGGTGCTCGCGCAGCGCATCGTGGCGCACCGCGAAGAACACGGTGGATTCCGCTCGGTGGCCGACCTTCGGCAGGTCAGCGGCATCGGAGACGCCCGCTACGAGGACCTCAAGGACCTGGTGACGGTGTGACGGCCCACCACCGGCGCATCGCCCCGGCCAACCCGGCCCATCCGGCCGATAAGGGCCAGCGGGCCAACCGACCACTTCGGGCCAACCAGTCTCAGCCGGCCAACCAGTCTCAGCCGGCCAACCAGTCTCAGCCGGCCAATCAAGATCAGCCGGCTAATCAAGCTCAGCGGGCCGGCCGAGATCAGCCGGCCAACTCAGGCAACTCCGCCCGCCGGGCCCACCCAGCACCCCGGGCCCACCCGGCCGGCGAGGCCGGCAACCAGATCGAGGCCGCTCCCGGCATGGCGTCCAGCGGTGCGGACCAGGGCGTGGGGGACGTGCCCGAGCATCGCCAACCGCCGGATCTTCGGCTGGCCGGGCTGGCGCTCGGGTCCTGGCTGTCGGCGCTGGCCGGGCTCCTGCTCGGCACGGGCCCGACCGTGCTGGTCGCGGCGCTGGCCGGCGGCGCCGCGCTGGCCCTTTCGGGGCGGCTGGCCCTGTCGCGTCGGTCGGTTCGGTCGGATTGGGCAACCCTGTCGCGTCGGTCGGTTTGGTCGGGGTGGGCAACCCTGTCGCGTCGGTCGCCCCTGTCGGGGTGGGTGGTGACCTCGGGGCAGCTCGGCCGCCAGGGCCGTGCCCTTTGCGAGCGGCACGGTTGGGTGCTGGTCACCGTCCTGCTCGGCGTGGTCTGCGGCAGCGTGGCAACGGCCGCCCGGCTGGGAGTGCGGGACGCGCCACCGATCAGCCGGCTGGCTGAGGACCGGGCCAGGGTCCGCGCCGAACTGGTGGTCCGGGACGATCCACGGCCGATCGGCGGCGTCGCCGGGCGGCCGGCGACCTATCTCTTGTCGACCCGGCTGGTCTGGCTCGCCGAGGAGGAGACGAGCCGGATCAGGATGCCGGCTCGGATTCTGGTGCTGGCCACCGATCCGGGCTGGCGTGGGCTGCTGCCCGGTCAACGGGTGACCGCCACCGGGCGACTGGCGGCGCCGCGCGGCGGCGACCTCACCGCCGCCGTACTGACGGTGAGCACCCCACCCGTGCCACAGGGGACACCGTCCTGGGCACAGCGGGCGGCCGGCTCGTTGCGGGCCGGGCTGCAACGGGCCGCCGCGCCGCTGCCCACCGAACCGGGCGGGTTGCTGCCAGGCCTGGTGGTCGGCGACACCAGCCGGCTGGAGCCGGCGGTCGAGGAGGACTTCCTGATCACGGGTATGACCCACCTGACGGCGGTCTCCGGATCCAACGTGGCGATCGTGGTCGGGCTGGTGCTGTTGCTGGCCAGGTGGGCCCGGGCCGGGCCCTGGCTCGCCGCCGTGCTCTCGGGTGCCGCACTGGTCGGTTTTGTCGTTCTGGCCCGACCCTCGCCGAGCGTGGTCCGGGCCGCCACGATGGGGGCGATCGGTCTGCTGGCGCTGGCGGTCGGACGACCACGGGCCGCCCTGCCGGCGCTGGCCAGCGCGGTCACCGTACTGGTGGTCGTCGACCCGGAGCTGGCCGGCGACGCGGGATTCGCGCTCTCGGTACTGGCCACCGGCGGGCTTCTGCTGCTCGCTCCCCGATGGCGGGATGCGCTGCGGCGTCGGGGTGTGCCGGCAGGTGCGGCGGAGGCGCTGGCCATCCCGGCAGCGGCGCAGCTGGCCTGCGCGCCGGTGGTGGCGGGGCTCTCCGGCACGATCAGTCTGGTGGCCGTACCGGCCAACCTTCTGGCGGTGCCGGCGGTGGCACCCGCCACGGTGCTCGGGGTGACGGCGGCGGTACTCTCGCCGATCTGGCCCACCGGCGCGGAGGGCGTGGCGTGGCTCGGCAACTGGCCGGCGTGGTGGCTCGTCCTGGTGGCCCGGTACGGCGCACGACTGCCCGCCGGGACGTTGCCCTGGCTGGACGGGGTGGCTGGCGGGTTGCTGCTCGGGGTGCTGACCGTGGCGCTGCTGATCGCCGTCCGTCGGCCGCTGGTGCGCCGGCTCGTCGCGGTGGTCGCGGCTGCCGTGGTGGTCGGCGCGTTGCCGGTGCGGTTGGTCGCCACCGGGTGGCCACCGGCCGGCTGGGTGGTCGTGGCCTGCGCGGTGGGTCAGGGCGACAGCCTGGTGCTGCCGGTCGGCGTCGGCCGGGCGGTGGTGGTGGACGCTGGCCCGGACCCCGGGGCGGTGGACCGCTGTCTGCGCCGGCTCGGCGTACGGGCGGTGTCCCTGCTGGTGGTGAGCCACTTCCACGCCGACCACGTGAACGGGGTGGACGGAGTCTTCCGGGGACGGCGGGTGGACGCGGTGGTCGTCCCGCAGTGGCTGGAGCCGGCCGAGGGACGCGCCACTGTCGAGCGCGCCGGCAGCGCGAACGGCGTACCGGTCGGCACGGTCGGTGCCGGTTGGACCTACGCGGCCGGCTCGGTGGCGCTGGCCCTGCTGGGTCCGCCGTATCCGATCCGGGGCACCCGCTCGGACCCGAACAACAATTCCCTGGTCCTGCGGGCACAGGTGGGCGGAGTCAGCATCCTGCTCTCCGGGGATGCCGAGACCGAGGAGCAGCGGTCACTCCTGGAGTCCGTGCCGGTCGCCCGGCTCCGCGTGGACGTGTTGAAACTTGCTCACCACGGCTCGGCGTACCAGGAGCCGGCGTTCCTCGACGCCGTACGTCCGGCGGTGGCGTTGGTGCCGGTCGGCGTCGACAACGGATACGGGCATCCCAACGCCGGAGTACTGGACCGGTTGGCCCGGTCGGGTGTCCGGGTGCTGCGCACCGACCGGGACGGGGATCTGGCGGTGGTCGGGGCGGGCAGCGGACAGCTCTCGGTGGCGGTCCGGGGACTGGGCGTCGGCGATGGGTCCACCCGGTGATCTCGGCTTCGTCGCCCGGCAGGTGGGCGGCCCGCTCCATACCGGGCAAACCAGGAGTCTCGTACCGGCCGTCCGGGTCTGGGGGCTGGGTGGCGATGCGGACGATGCCGGTCGCGCCGCCCGGCACCCGTTCGAGTGTGGCGACTATCCGGCCCCGCGTGGTGACGCTGTGCCGACCGGCTCGGGCGGTAGGCTCCGACCGGTCACCACAACCACTGGCGTGGAATGCCAGGGTTAAGATAAATGTCTGGATTTGCACTAAGTGCGGGGTCAGCCGCAGCGAGCCGGGTGACCAGGCCCGATGAACGCACGCCACGTGCGACGATGACCTCGTGACCCCCGCTAGTCTCGCCCCCGTCGTACTCGTGCTCGGTGACGAAGAACTGCTCGCCACCAGAGCGGTCGCCGGAGTGGTCGACGCGGCCAGAGCCGCCGACCCGGACGTCGACGTACACGACCATGAGGCGGGTGCGTTGGGAGCGGGAGAGATCGCCGAACTGCTCGGACCGTCCCTCTTTGGCGGTCGGCGGGTACTGGTGGTCCGGGCTGGACAGGACGCCAAGAAGGACCTGGCCGCGACGCTGCTGGCGTACGCGAAGAATCCCGACCCCGAGGTGCAGTTGGTGGTCACCCACCTCGGCGGGGCCAAGGGCAAGGCCTTCGCCGACGGCCTCCGGGCAGCCGGTGCGGAGGTCCTGCCGGCGGCGAAGCTGAAGGGCCACCGGGACCGGGTCGCGTTCGTCCGGGACGAGATCCGGCGCGGCGGCGGCCGATGCACGGACGACGCGGCCGAGGCGCTCATCGCGGCGGTCGGCAACGACCTTCGCGAACTCGCCTCCGCCTGTTCGCAGTTGTTGGCCGACACCGACGGACGGATCGGCGTCGACACCGTCGCCCGGTACTACCGGGGGCGGGCCGAGGTGAGCGGGTTCACGGTCGCCGACGCGGCGATGGCCGGTGACGTGCCGGGCGCGCTGGAGGCACTGCGCTGGGCGTTGCATGTCGGGGTCGACCCGGTGCCGATAGCCGACGCGATCGCTGACGGAGTGCGCACGGTCGCCCGGGTCAGCTCGGCGGGCCGGGGCAGCGCCTACCAGTTGGCGAGCAGCCTGGGCATGCCACCGTGGAAGATCGAGAAGGCGCAGCGGGTCGGCCGGGGCTGGACACCGGAGGGGCTGGCCGACGCCATGTACGCCGCCGCCGAGTGCAACGCCGCCGTCAAGGGCGGTTCCGATGACCGGGGCTATGCCCTGGAGCGTGCCGTGGTCGCGGTCGCGACCGCCCGCAGGGCGAGCGCATCACGATGACCGCGGTGACGGCGATGCCGGCGGACGAGGAGCGGTTACGACCGCTGTACGCCCGCGTGCTGCGGCTCCGGCACGTCGACCCGGGCGGGATGCTCTGCTTCGTCTTCTTCGAGGGCACCGTGGCCCTCGGCCTGCTGCTCGCGCTCGCCGAGTTGGTGAACTGGTGGGGCGTACTCGTTCTGCCCGCGACCGTCGCGGTCATGGTGAAGATCAACGACGTGGTGGCCGCGGCGGTGCTCCGCTCAGCGGCCCGGGTACCCGCCCAGGAGCGGGAACGGTTCCGTCGGCAGATCCAGCCGGCGGTCGGCCGGGCCAGTGTGCCCAAGCGGTCACTGGTCGCGTCCGGACAGACCCACCGGCTGACCGCCCCCGGATCCGGCACCGCCGGTGACCACAGTGCCGGGACCAGCCAGGGCTCCCGGACTGTCCACGACGGCCGGTCCGGCCAGGGCGCCCGGTCCGGTAACGGCGCAGCGTCTGGTGACGGCGCCCGGTCCGGCCAGGGCCTGACTGGCGATGCCGCCCGGTCCGGTAACGGCGCAGCGTCTGGCCACGGCAGCCAGACGGGCCACGGCAGCCAGACGGGCCACGGCAGCCAGACGGGCCACGGCAGCCAGACGGGCCACGGCAGCCAGACTGGCCACGACGCACCGACGCACCGGACCGCCTCGGCCAACCGGCTGCCGGCCCGGTTGCTGGTTGCCCGCTCGTTCGGCATGACGGCGCTGCTCCGGGCCCGGCTGGAGCTCGGCGGACGGCGTCGGCCCCATGTCGACCCGACCACGCCGGACCGGGCCGACGGCGGGGAGGGTGGCGACGCCGGGCGGCGCGAGCACGGCCGACCGTACTCCGGGTTGCCGCAGAGCCGGCAGGAGCAGCCGGCACGACCCGCCGCAACCGCTCGGGCCCGCAACAGCGGCCTGGTCGAACGCCTGGACCAACGACCGGACGGGGGCTGGCTCTCCCGGCATGATCCGATCGACATCGGCCGCCAGTCGGCGAGACGCCGCTACCGGTAGCCGCCGGGCCCGGCCCGCATCCGTGTGCCGCGTCGAAACGAACACGTGTGGCCCCCCGAGCCGGCCGGCTCGGGGGGCCACACGTCAGGTGTGGGGCTCCGCCGTCAGGCGGAGGGACCGTCAGGCAGAGAGCGACTGCAGCCGCTTGGCGATCGCAGACTTGCGGTTCGCCGCCTGGTTCTGGTGGATCACGCCCTTGCTGACAGCCTTGTCGAGCTTGCGCGAGGCGTCCCGCATCAGCTCGGTCGCCTTGGCGCTGTCTCCGCTCTCGGTCGCCTCGTGGAACTTGCGGATGGCGGTCTTCAGCGACGACTTGACCGACTTGTTACGCAGCCGGCGCTTCTCGTTCTGCCGGTTGCGCTTGATCTGGGACTTGATGTTCGCCACGCGACAGCCTCGTCCTGGTAGCTAGGGTTACGTTTGCCTTGGATGCGCGGGCGACGACGCACGTCGGAGTACGGCCGTGTCGGCACGCGCGAAGAGCCACGTTACCAGGTACGCCGCGCCGGAGCCAAAACAGCCCACTACCATCCCCGGCGCCACAGCTCTACCGTCCTGGCGCCACAGCTCTACCATCCCTGGCGCTCGGCCAGCCAGCCGAGCGCGGTCTCCGCACTCCACCGCTGGTGGGCCCGGATGTGCGGTGAGCCTGGGTCGGAATCGGCCGCCGCGTTGACCAGCCAGTACCCGGAGAGGGCGGCGAGCGCGGCGTCCAGCGCGTCGACCGGGGCGTCCCGTGCCGCCGGGTGGGTGGCGAACAGGGCGTCGGCGTCCAGCCCGCTGGCGTACCCGGTGACCAGCAGGCTGGCCAGGTCGAACCAGGGTGGGCCGTAGCAGAGCCACGTCCAGTCACAGAGCCAGGCGGCTCCGCTCCGGTCCAGCAGTACGTTGTCCACCCGCAGGTCGCCATGGATCATCGACGGCAGGTCGGCGTACCCGGGAAACCTGGCCTCCAGCGCGGCCAGTTGCGGCAGCCGGTGCCGGGCGACGGCGGGTAGCTCCGGCACGGTCTCCCGGCCGGCCGCCAACTCGGCCCACCAGGCCAGGTCGGCCCGGGCGAGGTCGGCGAGCCGCGGTACGCCCAGTACTGCCAGCTCGGCCGGAGGCTCCCGGAGCGCTGCCGCGACGGTCGCGTACGTGTCGAGGGTCGCCGCCAACTCGGCCGGCAGCCAGGGCAGCTCCGGCATCCGACCGTCGATGGCGTCCAGGCAGATCACGTGGTATCCGGCGGCGGTCAGCGTCCAGCGGGGGCGGGCGACGGCGAGCCCGGCTGGCAGCGCGGCGGTGATCGCCGCCTCCCGGGCGTACCAGTCGCTGAGGTGTCGCTGGTCGACCAGGGACGCCGCCTTGACGAAGACCCGGTCTCCGGCCACGGTCCGCAGCACCCCGGCGAACCCGCCGGTGAACCCGCCGCCTGCGGTGCCGGCCGAGTCGACCCGGGCGCCCAGGCGGGCGCTGATCCCCGCCCGTAGCTCGGCGGGGAGATCGGCCCAGCCCGGGCGTACGGCGGTCGCGTCGTACGGTCTGGGCGGTACCGAGATGGCTGCCATGTCACAAGTCTGCCCTGCTTCGCTCGGGCCGGCCCGGAGTGGCCCGGGCCGGGCGGGGCCACCGGAGGCGGGGTCGAGCCGGACCCCCGGAGGCGACGCCGTGTGGGCTGCCGGAGGCTAGGTCACCTGGGCAGCCGGAGGCGGGGTCGCCGGGGACGGCGCGGCGGGAGACGGCGCGGCCGGCGGCGCCTCCGGGACGCCGGTCCGGGTGTGACGCCCGGGCGGGGTGACGGAACTCGCGGCGGTGATCCGGCGGCCTCGGCCGGGTGCTCCCGGGCGGCATGGGAACATAGAAAGCTCATTGTCGTCAGCCAAGCAGAACGGATCGCCGTGCCACCGACGCCCGACTCCGGCGCGAACTCCCCTGGTGCCACCGACCCCGGCCGCATCAGGAACTTCTGCATCATCGCCCACATCGACCACGGCAAGTCGACGCTGGCCGACCGGATGTTGCAGCTCACCGGCGTGGTCGACCCCCGGCAGATGCGCGCCCAGTACCTCGACCGGATGGACATCGAGCGGGAGCGTGGCATCACGATCAAGAGCCAGGCGGTCCGCATGCCGTGGACCGTGCGAGAGGGGGAGCAGCAGGGCGAAGAGGCCGTGCTGAACATGATCGACACGCCTGGCCACGTGGACTTCACCTACGAGGTGTCCCGGTCGCTCGCCGCCTGCGAGGGGGCGATCCTGCTCGTCGACGCCGCCCAGGGGATCGAGGCGCAGACCCTGGCGAACCTCTACCTGGCGCTCGAGAACGACCTGCACATCATCCCCGTACTCAACAAGATCGATCTGCCGGCCGCCCAGCCGGACAAGTACGCCGAGGAGTTGGCGCACCTGATCGGCGGGGATCCGAGCGACTGCATCCGGGTCTCCGGCAAGACCGGCGAGGGGGTGCCGTACCTGCTCGACGAGATCGTCCGGCAGTTCACCCCGCCGGTCGGCGAGGCGGACAACCCGGCCCGGGCCATGATCTTCGACTCCGTCTACGACGTGTACCGGGGCGTGGTGACGTACGTCCGGGTGATCGACGGGCGGATCGAGGCGCGCGACAAGATCAAGATGATGTCCACCGGTGCCGTGCACGAACTGCTGGAACTCGGTGTGATCTCCCCGGAGATGCAGAAGGCCGGCGCGCTCGGGGTCGGCGAGGTGGGCTACCTGATCACCGGCGTGAAGGACGTCCGGCAGTCCCGGGTCGGTGACACCGTCACCATCAACGCCCGGCCGGCGGGCGAGCCGCTCGGCGGCTACAAGGACCCGAAGCCGATGGTCTACTCGGGTCTGTACCCGATCGACGGGTCGGACTATCCGGCGCTGCGGGACGCGCTCGACAAGCTGAAGCTCAACGACGCGGCACTCAACTACGAGCCGGAGACCTCGGCCGCGCTCGGCTTCGGCTTCCGCTGCGGCTTCCTCGGCCTGCTGCACCTGGAGATCATCGGCGAGCGGCTGGAACGCGAGTTCAACCTCGACCTGATCTCGACGGCACCCAACGTGGTCTACCGGGTTGTCATGGAAGACGACAGCGAGGTCACGGTCACCAACCCGAGCGAGTACCCCACTGGCAAGATCGCCGAGGTTTACGAGCCGGTGGTCCGGGCCACCGTACTGACCCCCAACGACTACGTCGGCGCGGTTATGGAGCTCTGCCAGGGGCGGCGCGGCTCGTTGCAGGGGATGGACTATCTCTCCGCCGACCGGGTCGAGCTGCGCTACACGCTGCCGCTCGCCGAGATCATCTTCGACTTCTTCGACCAGCTCAAGAGCCGTACCAAGGGCTACGCCTCGCTGGACTACGAGCCCACCGACGAGCAGCGCTCCGACCTGGTCAAGGTCGACATCCTGCTCAACGGCGAGCCGGTGGACGCCTTCAGCGCGATCGTGCACAAGGACAAGGCGTACAACTACGGCGTCTCGATCGCGTCGAAGCTGCAGAAGTTGATTCCCCGGCAGCAGTTCGAGGTGCCGATCCAGGCGGCGATCGGCAACCGGGTGATCGCCCGGGAGACGATCCGGGCGATCCGCAAGGACGTGCTGGCCAAGTGCTACGGCGGTGACATCAGCCGGAAGCGCAAGCTGCTGGAGAAGCAGAAGGAGGGGAAGAAGCGGATGAAGATGGTGGGCCGGGTCGAGGTGCCGCAGGAGGCCTTCATCGCCGCACTCTCCACCGACTCCGGCGACGGCAAGGGCAGCGGCAAGAAGTGATCCCCCGGGGGTACGGCCCCGGCGCGTCCTTCTGCCCCCGGTGCGCGGCGGCCCTGCCCGGCCCTGCCCCGACCACCTGCACCCGGTGCCGTTACCAGCTCTTCGTCAACGCCCGCCCGACCGTCGGCCTCGTCATCCTCGACCGCGGTCCGTCCGTCGGTCCGTCCGCCTCCGCCCCGGCTGGTGTCGTGCCGGGGGTTCCGGCGGGTCAGGCCGGTACCGTGCGGGCAGCTGCCGTGCCGGGGCCGGACCTTGCCGACCTGCGCTTCCTGGCCCTGCGTCGGGCGGCGGAACCGATGATCGGCCGGTGGGAGACGCCGGGCGGGTTCTGCGACGGCTGGGAGCACCCGGCCGAGGCAGCGGTACGGGAGGCACGTGAGGAACTCGGGATCTCGATCACTCTTGGTGACCATCTCGGCATGTACATCGGCAGCTACGAGTTCCAGGACGAGGTTCTTCCGGTCCTCGACAACTTCTTTCTGGCCACCCTGGACGACCCGCGGATCGTGCTCGACCCGGCCGAGTCTGCCGAGCTGAGCTGGTTTTCCCTGGTGAATCCACCCCCGCTGGCCTTCGCCACGATGGACGCGGCGATTCGGGACGCGGCGCGACGTCTGGGCGGCTAGGTCGGTTTGAGTTTTTCAGCCTTCGGGAATCTAGCTGTCACCACAACAACGTGTGACGCATCCGAAGGAGGACGGCCGTGGAACTCACCGTCTGGGGTATTATCACCGCGCTCATCGTCGGTCTTGTCATCGGCGCCCTCGGTCGTCTGGTCGTGCCAGGCCGCCAGGACATGCCGATCTGGCTGACCATGCTGATCGGTGTCGGCGCCGCGCTGCTGGGCACGGTCATCGCTCGGGCCGCGGGCATCGCGACCGCGACGCCCGGCATCGACTGGACGGAGTTGCTGATCCAGGTCGTACTGGCCGCCGTGGCGGTGGCCCTGGTGGCCGGGGTCGGTCGCCGTCGGCGAGTCAGCCGGTACTGAGCAACCCGCTCCCGTCAGAACCAAGGGGCGCCGGCCGACTCGGCTGGCGCCCCTGCTGGCGTTCGGGGTCGCGAACACCTTCCCCAGCTATCGGGGAACCCGGGGCGGTACCGGTCTGGCGCCGACTGCCGAAGACCGCTAAATTCACCACGGCCGTACGATCGACTGCGGTGATCTACTAGCCGGCACCACCTATAGTTCCGAGCATTCATTCACATTTGCTCAAATGATCTCTCCATGTTACGCTCTGTAAGTGTCTACGGACTCTCTCCCAGAAAGCGTCAGGGTGTCACCTCTACAGCTTTCGGATCGGCATCCCAAGGTCACGCTGTACCTTGAGGCGTACACCCCCCTGGTCGAAGAGTGGTTCCAGGCGTTGCGTGATTCCGATGCGCTGACGGAATTGCGCCGTACCTCGCCGGGCCGCGATCTCGTCGACAATCTGCAAAGGCTCGACCAGCTTTTTCGCGACCTGGTCGACGGCATGTTCGCGCGGCCGACCCCGGTCCTGGAGCGCGCCCTGGCGGTGGTGGCCGCGAACCGCGAGGCGGTCGTCTGGGAGGACCAACTGGTGCCCGGCCCCGGTGCCGGCAGCGACGAGTTGGCGGCTTCGCTGCGACACAAGTTCAAGCGCAACATCAGCCTCGCCATGCTGGAGGCGTTGATCTGTCTGGAGTCCGCCCTGACCTACGGCCGGGAGGTTCTGGGGCTGTCCGGTGCGGAGTTGGAGCGCACGCTGCGGAGCAGCACCTCCATGCTGGCCAGCCTCTCCGTCCTGCACGACCAGCAGGAGATGGCCCGGATGCGGCAGTTGACGGGCGACCCGACCGAGATCCAGCACCCGAAGTTCACGGTCGCGGACATCGTCCGGGGCGCCTTCCGGATCGGGCCGGACAAGTTCCGGGCCGTCGGTCCGGAGGGGCAGCGCAAGATCCGGTTCGGCAGCGTCCCGCCGCGCGGCGTCGAGCTGGACAGCCCGACCATGAAGTGTCCGGCGCACCGGCTGACCGACGGCGAGGGCCAGCCGCTGAACAACGAGTTCTGGGCGCTACTGGTGGACGTCTACCGGATGTCCGGTCGGCTGTTCTAACTCCACCGAACGCGGCTGTTCCAGCTCCACCGAACGGTGGACCGGTGCGGGGCCGAGCATGAATGAACCTTTTTCAACCTCCCCTTGCGGTCCGTCGGAGCGCAAGGTCGGACGCGGTGTGTGAGCGCCGCGCGGTTCAGGTGGAAAAAGGTTCAATGGTGTGACGGTTCCGTCGCCTTCGACGGTTGGACCGTCCGGCGTCGCCCCCCGCTGTTCCGGGCCACTTCCGCAGGGCATTGGTAAAACTGCCATCACACCGAGGAATTACCCACGGTTATTGGCGTCCGTCGACGCGACCCGTCCCGTGGACAGGACGGCGGAAGGCCGTCCGTCGCGGATGTCCGGCACCTTCGACCGGCCCGAAGGAAAGCGGCCCCGCCGATCCGACGGGACCGGCGGGGCCGCACTCTCGGGTCGAGAGGGTCAGCGCAGCCAGGGGATGCTGCGGTCGAGCAGACCGCGCTCCTTCAGCTCCTTGCGCAGCGGAATCTCGTCGTCGACGTACCCGTTCCAGTTGATGCCCCAGTAGTTTGCGGTGTGCGTCCCCTCGCCGAGCAGCTGGCGCTGCACGGGGGTCCGGTTCTTGTACCACTCGCCGTTCTTGTCCGGGTGCAGCTCGTCCAGCGGCCGGATCCAGCGGTAGGTGTACCCCACGAACAGCATCTTCCGGGTGATGGTGGAGAGGTTCGTGGACCGGGAGTGCCACTGGCGGCGGTCGAAGATGAAGGCGTCGCCGGGGTTGGCAGTGATCTCGACGGTGCCCTCGGGGTCCGGGTTGTGCACCGTCAGGTCGGCCGGGCGCGGCAGCGAGTTCCACAGGTGGCTGCCCGGGATGACCTTGGTGGCTCCGCGGCCCTTCTCCGACAGGTCGGAGAGTACATAGGCGACCTTGAGCGAGAACATCGGCCGGGGCAGGTTCGGATCCATCGTCTCCGGGTCCGAGTTCTGCCGGTAGCCGTCCTGGTGCCAGCCCCAGTACGGCTTCTCCGGCTCCAGGGCCGGCGGCGTGACGTCCAGGTGGTTGTGGTGGGTGTAGATGTTCCACCCGGCGAGGCCCCACATGTAGGGGAACGCGATCGGGTGGGTGAGCAGCTCTCCGAAGAGCTCGTCCCGCTCCAGGAAGCCCAGCAGGTGCAGGGTGCCGTCCTTGGTGGTGTTGCCCTTCGCCTTCTCCTCGGCGTAGACCCGGTCGACCGCCGCCTCCAAGGCCGCGCGGTGGTCCTCGGTCAGGACGTTGCGGAGCAACAGGAAGCCCTGCTCGTGGAACTCCTTGCGATCCGTGTCACTGATCGGCTCGTAGCCAGTGCGGCCGCCGTAGTCGAACACCGCGTCCCCTCCCCATAGGGTGAAACTCTTTCTGAGCACACAGGCTGCCGATCGTAGCTCCCCCTGCAAGGTCCGCATTCGGGCGCTCGGCCGGGCGCGCGGCGCCGGGCATCTGGGGGTACGCAGGGCAGCCAGACCTTGACGGAACGCAATAAAAGTGCCGAATAGTGGGGATATTTGAACCTGTCTGCCCGTTTGTGCAATCACTGCCAGTTATCGACGTCCGAATGGAGCAACGAAATCGCCGGCCGGTCGGCGACGTCCGAACCACCGGAGCCGGGCGGAATCAGTCGGCGAAGACCTCGGCGAGCACCTGGTGCGGGGTCGGCTGCGCACCCCTGACCGGAGCCCAGGTGCCGCCGGCCGCCGTCCACTGCAGGTCGCCGAAGCGCACCATCTTCACTCCGTGGTCGTCGGCGTGCGACACCAGCCAGTGCGCGTAGCGCCAGCCCACCTGCTGATCCGTCGTCGGTACGGCCAGACCGGTCACCTCGGCCGGCACCGACGTCTCCAGTCGGCCCCAATCCAGCTTCAGCCCGGCGGTCAGCGCAGCCGCCGCCGCGCTCCCGCGCATCGCCGGCTCCCGGCCGACCGTGCAGGCGACCGCGCCGGTGGCGTTGCCCAGCAGAGCCCGGGTCAGCACCTCGGACTCGTCGGCCCACTGCTGGTAGGCCCGGGGGAAGGCCGACCGCTGCACCCGCTGCGCCGCGACCGTGACCTCCATCTGTTCCCAGCCGCGGACCCTCTTGAGCGCCTTGTAGAACCTGGTCGCGGCGTAGCGCGGATCCCGGATCTGCTCCGGCGTGCCCCAGCCCTGACTCGGCCGCTGCTGGAAGAGTCCGACCGAGTCCCGGTCACCGCCGGCCAGGTTGCGCAGCCGGGACTCCTGGAACGCCGTTGCCAGCGCCACCACCACGGCCCGCTCCGGCATCCTGTGCCGGACACCCACCGCGGCGATGGTCGCGGCGTTCGCCATCTGCTCGGCGTTCAACGTGACCCGGCCGTCCGCCTCGACCACGCAGCCCGGCGCGGCGCTGGGGATTGGCAGGGTGTGCCCCATCTCGCGGGCTCCCAGGTAGACGCCGAAACTGGCAACCGCCGCGAGCGCCACGCCCGCCGCCACCGCTGCCCGAGTCTGCACCGCCACCCCCTGTCTGATAGCCGGACACAGCCTACTTCGACAGCCCAAAATCCTGAGTCGATCACGGCCGGTGCCGGTGCCGGTGCTGGTGCCGAACCGGGTTCGTCCGCCGGATCGACCGGCCGAGGGTGGCCGCGTCCTTGCTGCCGGCCGCCCGGAGTCAGCTTCCGGGTACCCATCGGGCGGGCCGTTTCTCGCCGAACGCCGTCACGCCCTCCCGCCCCTCCTCGGAGTGGAAGTACCGCACCGACAGGTCGCGCAGTTCCGCCAGGTCGGCCCGGAAGCTCTCCGCCGGGCCGCGCCGGAGCAGCTCCTTCGCCCCGGCCAGCGCGCCGGGCGCGCCCCGGACCAGCGCCAGGCAGTACGAGGCGACGGTCTCGTCCAGCGCCTCGGCCGAGGTAACCGTGGTGACCAGGCCGATCTCGGCCGCCCGACGACCGTCGAAGGTGTCCCCGGTCAGATAGAGCTCTGCGGCGGCCCGAGGTTGCAGCCGGGGCAGCACGGTCGCCGAGATCACCGCCGGGATCACCCCGAGCCGTACCTCGGTGAACGCGAAGGTCGCCTCCTGGGTGCAGATCGCGACGTCGGCCGCGGCGATCAGGCCGAGTCCACCGGCCCGGGCCGGGCCGCCGATCCGGGCCACCACCGGCTTCGGGCACTCCCAGATCGCCGCGAGCACGTCACCTAGCATCGCCACCGGCACGGTGCCCTCGCGGTACGCCGCCGCGGTCTCCTTCAGGTCGGCGCCGGAGCTGAAGACCGGCCCGGTGTGCGAGAGCACCACCACCCGGACCTCGTCGTCCGCCGCCGCCGCGCCCAGCGCGTCGAGCAGTTGCCGGAGCAGGGCGGTGGAGAGCGCGTTGCGGTTCTGCGGGCTGTCCAGGGTGAGAGTCGTCACTCCGTGCGTGGTAGAGACCCGGACGAGCGGATCGGAAGCTGAGGTCATGGGCGGCACACTAGTCGCATGCCTGGAGTGCTCCCAGCGGGCGAGCCCGTACCCGTCGACGGGGCGCTGCCCGACGCCGCCCTGGCCACGGTGGGTGGCCGTGGCTTCGGTGTCTACGTACACGTGCCGTTCTGTGCCAGCCGCTGCGGCTACTGCGACTTCAACACGTACACCGCGACGGAACTCGGCGGGACGGCGGGCCGGGACGGCTACGCCGACCAGGTGCTCGCCGAGCTGCGCCTGGCCGCCCGGGTGCTGGCCGACCGGCCGCCGGCCCGGGTCGACACCGTCTTCGTCGGTGGTGGTACGCCCACCCTGCTCCCTCCGGACGATTTGGCCCGGATCCTGGACGGCATCGACCGGACCTGGGGGCTGGCCGCCGACGCCGAGGTCAGCACCGAGGCCAACCCGGAGTCGGTGACCCCGCAGTCGCTGGCGGCGCTGCGGGTCGCCGGCTACACCCGGATCTCCCTGGGCATGCAGTCGGCCGCCCCGCCGGTGCTGGCGATCCTCGACCGCCGGCACACCGCCGGCCGGGCGACCGAGGCCGCGCGGGAGGCTCGGGAGGCAGGATTCGCGCACGTCAACCTGGACCTGATCTACGGGACGCCGGGGGAGCGGGCGGAGGACTTCGCGGCGTCGCTTCAGGCGGTGCTGGCCGCCGGGGTCGACCACGTCAGCGCGTACGCCCTGATAGTGGAGGACGGCACCCGGCTGGCCGGCCGGATGCGGCGCGGGGAGTTGGCGTACCCCGACGACGACGTGGCCGCGGACCGCTACCTGGCCGCCGAGGCCGCGCTGCACGAGGCCGGCTTTTCCTGGTACGAGGTCTCGAACTGGGCCCGGACGCCGGCCGCTGCCTGCCGGCACAACCTGCTCTACTGGACCGGCGGCGACTGGTGGGGCCTCGGCCCCGGCGCGCACAGCCACGTCGGCGGGGTCCGCTGGTGGAACGTCAAGCACCCGTCGAGTTACGCGGCCCGGCTGGCCGCCGGGCAGTCACCGGGGCAGGCCCGGGAGGTGCTGTCGGCGCGGGAGCGGCAGGCGGAGGAGGTGCTGCTCCGGCTCCGCCTCGCCGCCGGGCTGCCGTTGGCGACGCTCGACGACGCCGGGCGGTCGGGTGCGGCCCGGGCCCGCGAGACGGGACTGCTGGACGGTGCGGCGTACGACGCGGGCCGGGCGGTGCTCACCCTGCGGGGGCGGCTGCTGGCCGACGCGGTGGTCCGGGACCTGCTGCCCTGACCCGGTACGCCGCGTCGCGGCACCGTGGCGTGCAAGGAGCGGTCCCGACAGCACGATGGCCCGCGCCGGATCCGGCGCGGGCCATCGGGGGTTTCGGTCGGTGCTACTTGATCATGCGGATGGACATCGGGTACTGGTACAGCACGCCCTCGTTGGCCTTCATGCCGGCGATGATCGAGAAGATCACCACCACCAGCCAGGCAATCAGCGGCAGGAAGATCAGCACCAGGGTGCAGGTCCCGACGATGATCGAGACGATCGAGATGATGCCCCAGGTGATCTGGAAGTTGAGCGCCTCGACCGCGTGCGCGCGCACGGTCGGCGACTCGTTCCCCTTGGCCAGCAGCGCGACGAGCGAGGCGACGAAGCCCACCGCGATCCCGCCGAAGTGGGCGATCAGGGCCCAGGTCTTCTCGTCGCTGTTGGCGTAGCCCGAGGGCGCCGGGGCGCCGTAGGGGTTGCCCGGCGGGTAGCCGCCCGGGGGCTGGCCGCCGGGGGGCGGGTAGCCACCGGGGGGTGGATAACCACCCGGCGGGGGATAGCCGCCGGGCGGGGGATAGCCGCCACCGGAGGTCGGGTATGTCCCGCCACCGGAGGTCGGGTACGTCCCGCCACCCGACGTCGGGTATGTCCCGCCGCCGGAGGTCGGGTAGGTGCCGCCGCCGGAGGTCGGCGGGGGCGTGCCGGGCGCGCCGTACTGGGGCGCCGCCGGCGGGGGGTATCCCTCGCCTGGCGTCGGGTATTGACCCGGGTTCATCGGGGCGGTCGGGTCCTGGGGCGGACCGCCGTATTCTCCGGGAGGGCGAGGCGGTTCAGTCATGGAGGTCACGGTAGGACTCCGGCTCAACCGGCGCCAGCCGCCCCCCGAATTGAATCTGGACAATGGCCGACCGTACCTGCTAGGCCCACCGGGGTAGGGTGTGCTGGCAAGCCGGTTGTCCGGCTTCGGATAGCCCTTCCAAACGATCATCGCGCCGGGTAGGCCTTGGTCGTAGACTGGCACTCGCTACAGTCGAGTGCCAGGGCGACCTGGCGCCCGACCGTCGTGGTCGCTCCGGTCGTTCCGCGCGGCCGGGGCCGGGACGTCGCAGGGAGGTGAGGATGGGTCTCGACGACCGCAAGCTCGACGTGCTGCGCGCGATCGTGGAGGACTACGTCGCCACCCAGGAACCGGTCGGCAGCAAGGCCCTGGTCGAGCGGCACCAGTTGGGGGTCTCCCCGGCGACCGTCCGCAACGACATGGCCGTGCTGGAGGAGGAGGGCTACATCCGGCAGCCGCACACCAGCGCCGGCCGGGTGCCCACCGACCGGGGTTACCGGCTCTTCGTGGACCGGCTCTCCCGGGTCAAGCCACTCACCCCGGCCGAGCGCCGGGCGATCGAACGCTTCCTGGTCGGCGCGGTCGACCTCGACGACGTGGTGCACCGTACGGTTCGGCTGCTCGCGCAGCTCACCCGGCAGGTGGCCGTGGTGCAGTACCCGAGCCTGGCCCGCTCCTCCGTCCGGCACCTGGAGCTGGTGCCGATCTCCACCACCCGGCTGATGCTGGTCATGATCGCCGACACCGGTCGGGTGGAGCAGCGCCTGGTCGAACTTCCCACCCCGATCACCGCCGACGACGTGACCGACCTGCGCCGGCTGATCAACGAGCGGCTCGGCGGCAAGAAGCTGGCCGAGACCCCGCCCCTGGTCCAGGCGCTGGTCGACGAGGTGTCTCCCGGGCTCGGCCCGGCGATGACCACGCTCGCCACCGTGCTGCTGGAGACCCTGGTGGAGCGGCACGAGGAGCGGATCGCGCTGGCCGGCACCGCCAACCTTACCCGTGGCGGGCTGCTCGACTTCCAGGGTTCGCTGCGACCGATCCTCGAGGCGCTCGAGGAGGAGGTCATCCTGCTCAAGCTGATCGGCGAGGTGGAGCCGAACACCCTCCAGGTGCGCATCGGCGACGAGAACGAGATCGACAATCTGCGGGCCACCTCGGTGGTCAGCACCGGATACGGTCCGGGGACGACCATCGTCGGCGGACTCGGCGTGTTGGGCCCCACCCGGATGGATTACCCGGGCACCATCGCCACGGTGCGGGCCGTGGCACGCTACGTCGGCGACGTGCTGGCGCAGAACTGACCACCAAACCCATCCCTGACGACCGGCGGACGGTAACGCGAGACAGACATGAGGACACGGAACGCAGTGGCCAAGGACTACTACGGGATTCTCGGCGTCAGCCGGGACGCCTCCGACGACGACATCAAGCGTGCCTACCGAAGGTTGGCGCGCCAGTACCACCCGGACGTGAATTCGGATCCGGAGGCACACGAGAAGTTCAAGGACATCAACGCCGCGTACGAGGTCCTCTCGGACGACCAGAAGCGGCAGATCGTCGACCTCGGTGGCGATCCGCTGGCTCCCGGCGGCGCCCCCGGAGGCGGCCCGGGTGGTGCGGGCGGTCCCTTCGTCGGCTTCCAGGACATCATGGACGCGTTCTTCGGTGCCGCGGGCGGCTCCCGAGGACCGCGTCCGCGTACCCGGCCCGGTGCCGACGCCATCCTGCGGCTCGAGCTCGACCTGCCCGAGACGGCCTTCGGGGTGGAGGCGCCGATCGCGGTGGACACCGCCGTGCTCTGCACCACCTGCACGGGGGCCGGCACGGCGCCCGGCACCCATCTCACCACCTGCGAGGCGTGCGGCGGGCGGGGCGAGGTGCAGTCGGTGCAGCGCACCTTCCTCGGCCAGGTCGTCTCGTCCCGGCCGTGCACCGTCTGCCAGGGGTACGGCACGGTCATCCCGCACCCCTGCCCGACCTGCGCCGGGGACGGCCGGGTGCGTACCCGCCGCTCGCTGACCGTCAAGATCCCGGCCGGGGTCGAGGACGGCATGCGGATCCGCCTGGCCCAGCAGGGCGAGGTCGGCCCCGGCGGCGGTACGGCCGGCGACCTCTACGTCGAGATCCACGAGCGGCCGCACGACGTCTACTCCCGCAAAGGAGACGACCTGCACTGCCGGGTCACCGTGCCGATGACCGCCGCCGCGCTCGGCACCCGGCTGACCATCAAGACGCTGGACAGCGAGGAGCCGGTCGACGTCAAGCCGGGCACCCAGCCGGGCTCGACGCTGCGGTTGCGGGCTCGGGGCGTGCCACACCTGCGCGGCACCGGCCGGGGTGACCTCTACGTGCACCTCGACGTGCGTACCCCGACCAAGCTCGACGCCGAGCAGGAGCGGATGCTGCGCGAGTTCGCCAAGACCCGGGGCGAGGAGGTCGCCGAGTTGACCAAGCAGGGCGGCTTCTTCTCCCGGATGCGGGACGCCTTCAACGGCCACGCCTGACGGGCGCGCCACCCGCCGGCCTCGACACCGCGACCCGCTAACCTGCACGCCGTGAGCGCGCCGCTGTTCCTGGTCGAGTCGCTGCCGTCGGACGACTCCGTCACGCTGGACGGTCCGGAGGGGCACCACGCCGCGACCGTGCAGCGGCTGCGTACCGGTGCGGAGCTGCTGCTCGCGGACGGGCGCGGCGGCACCCTCACCGCCGTGGTCACCGCCGTCGGCCGGGGCACCCTGACCGCCTCGGTCACCTCCCGGTGGTACGTCGACCCGCCCGACCCGCGCCTGGTCGTGGTGCAGGGCATCGCCAAGGGCGACCGGGGCGAGCTGGCGGTGCAGGCGATGACCGAGGTCGGGGTGGACGAGATCGTGCCCTGGGCGGCCGAGCGCTCGGTGGCGCAGTGGCGCGGTGACCGGGGCGCCCGCGCCCGCGACCGCTGGGTGGCGACCGCCCGCGAGGCGGCCAAGCAGGCCCGCCGGCCCTGGCTGCCGACAATCGCCGGGTCGGCGCGGGCGCCGGACGAGTCGCTCCGGGCGGTGGCCCGGCGGGTCGCCGACGCGGCGGCCGGTTTCGTGCTGCACGAGGCGGCGGCGGCCCGGCTCGGCACCGCCGAACTGCCCGCGACCGGTGACATCGTGCTGGTGGTCGGTCCCGAGGGCGGCGTGTCGCCGAACGAGCTGGCGGCGTTGACCTCGGCCGGCGCCGTGCCGGTCCGGCTCGGACCCGAGGTGTTGCGTACCTCCACCGCCGGCGTCGCGGCCCTCGCCGTCCTCTCCACCCGGCTCGGCCGCTGGTGACCGACGGCCGGCACCGGGTTCTGGGCGCCGGGTGTCAGAGGTCGAGGGTGGTGCTCCGGCGGATGTCGGCGATGCTGTGTGCCGCCTCCAGCCGGTACCGGCCCGGTCGGGTCCGCCAGCCGCCGTCCGGCTCCCAGACCTGAAAGGTGCGGCCCGGCAGCGGTACCCGGACGGTCACCGCCTCCCCGGGAGCCGCCTCGGCAGCGGCGAAGCCGGCCAGCCAGCGGACCGGACGGTCCGACTCGGTCGCCGCCGGGCCGGCGTACACCTGCACCACCTCGCGGCCGGGACGGCGACCGGCGTTGCGGACGGTGACCACCGCGACCGGCCCGCCCGGTCCGGCCTCGACGGTCAGCGACTCGTACGCCCAGTCGGTGTAGCCGAGCCCGTGCCCGAACGGGAAGAGCGGCTCGGCCCGCCAGCCCCGGTAACCGACGAAAACCTCGTCGGGGTAGTCGAGGACCCCGTCGGTCGGGGTGGTGGAGAGCGCCGGGCAGTCCTCCGGCCGGCGTGGCCAGGTGGTGGGGAGCCGCCCGCCCGGCTCCGCCCGGCCGAGCAGCACGTCGGCGAGCGCCGCCCCGGCCTCCTGGCCGGGAAACCAGGTGAGCAGGATCGCCGCCACCTCGTCGGCCCAGGGCATCAGCACCGGTGAGCCGGCGTTGACCACCACGACCGTCCGGGGATTGGCCGCCGCGACCCGGGAGACCAGTTCGTCCTGCCGGCCGGGCAGCGCCAGCGTGCCCCGGTCGAACCCCTCCGACTCCACCTCCTCGGTGGTGCCGACCACCACCACCGCGACGTCGGCCCCGGTCGCCGTCCGAATCGCCTCGTCGAGAAGCTCGTCCGCCGAGGCGACCGCGGGCTCGGCGTGCCCGAGGGTGAACGACACGAAGCCCGGGTGGTCGCCGTCGACCATCCGCTGGGTGAGCCGTACCTCGACCGGTTCACCGGCCCGGACGGGAAGCTCGAACCGGCGCTCGACGGTGGCCCGGAAGACCGTGCCGGGCTCCTCGGCCGGGTCGTAGAGCGGGCCGTCGAAGAGTTCCACGCCATCCACGACCAGGGTGAAGACGCCGAAGCCCTCGACCGCGAGCCGGGCGGTGCCGGTGCGCAGCGGCGTGTGCGTGGCGGTGAGGTCGACCGCGGCGAGATCGTCCGGGGGCAGCCCGTCCGGCGGGTCGCCCATCCAGCGCACCGTCGCCCGGTCCAGTTCGGTCCGGTAGCGCTCCCGGCCGTCGGCGTCGCGCAGCGTCGCGACGATCGGGGTCCACGCCACCCCGCCGGCGGCCGGCAGCCGGAGCCGGGGGTCGGCGCCGACCGCGTACCCGAGGTCGGCGTCGGGGAGCGCGGCGGTCAGCCCGGCGAGCGGGGAGATCACGTGTGGCGGCGCGACCAGGGCGCTGCCGCCGCCCTGGATCCGCGCGTCGTCGGCGAGCGCGCCGAGCACCGCGACCCGGCGCAGCCGGCCCGGATCGAGCGGCAGCAGGTCGCCGTCGTTGCGGGCCAGCACGAAGGAGCGGACCGCCACCACGTGCGCCAGGGTGGCACCGTCCGGTGCGCGCGGCAGATCGGCCGGGTCCACCGCCGGGGGTACGCCGTCGAGCAGTCCGACCCGACCGGCGAGCCGGAGCACCCGACGTACCTTGTCGTCCACCTCCGCCTCGGCGACGGAGCCGGCGCGGACGGCGGCGACCAGCGCGGCACCCCAGGGGTCGCCGACGGCCGGCATCACCACGTCGAGTCCGGCGTTCGCGGACGCCTCGGTGGTCCTCGCCGCCGTCCAGTCGGAGACCACGATCCCGTCGAAGCCCCACTCCCGCTTGAGCAGCTCCCGGAGCAGTCCGGCGTGCTCGGTCATGGTGTGCCCGTTGACCCCGTTGTAGGCGGCCATCACCGCCCAGACCCCGGCGGCGACGATCCGCTCGAACGGGGCGAGGTAGAGCTCCCGGAGCGCCCGTTCGGAGACCCGGACGTCCACGGTCATCCGTTCCGTCTCCGAGTCGTTGGCGACGAAGTGCTTGACCGTGGCGCCCACACCGAGGTCCTGTACGCCGGTGACGTAGCCGACGCCGATCTCGGCGCTGAGCAGCGGATCCTCCGAGTAGCACTCGAAGTGCCGGCCGCCGAGCGGGCTGCGGTGCAGGTTGACGGTGGGGGCGAGGAGCAGGTGGATGCCCCTGCGCCGGCACTCGGCGGCGAGCACCCGACCCGCCTGCCGGGCCAGCCCGGGGTCCCAGGTGGCGGCCAGCGCGGTCGGGCTGGGCAGGGCGATCGACGGGTCGTCCGGGGCCCAGCGGACGTCGCGTACCCCGATCGGGCCGTCCGACATCACCAGCGAGTCGAGCCCGATCGCGGGTACGGCCGGCAGGGTCCAGAAGTCCTGGCCGGAGAGGAGTCGGACCTTGGTCTCCAGGTCCAGCGCGGCGAGCGCCCGTTCGAGCACCGCGTCGGCTCCGCTCCTGGCCGTGGCGTCCGCGTCGACCGTCGCCCCGTCCTGCCGATCCACCGTCATCCTCGCGCCCCCTCCACCGGCCGGATATCGATCATCCTGCCAGCCGGAGGCCGCCCAGGACACCGCAGAGCCGCGGTCGTCGGCACGTCGCGCCGCCCGACGGCCGCTGTCCCGACACCGCAGGGTGCCCCCGGCGCCGGCCGGTGGCTGGGCGGCGGGGTCAGGTGCGCAGGTAGGAGGCGCCGTTGAGGTCCACTATGGTGCCGGAGGCCCACTCCGCCTCGGGTGAGGCCAGCCAGTGCACGGCGGCGGCGATCTCCTCCGGCCGGGCGACCCGGTGGAACGGGCTCTGCGCCCGGATCGCGTCGCCGCGCGGCGCCTTGAGGTGCTCGTTGGTCATGTCGGTCTCGACGAAGCCGGGCGCGACGGTGGCGACCGCGATGCCGTACGGGGCCAGGGCCACCGCGAGGGACTGGCCGAGCGCGTTCAGCCCGGCCTTGCTCGCGCCGTACGCCGGCTGGGTCGGCTCGCCGCGGAACGCGCCCCGGGAGGAGACGTTGACGATCCGGCCGCCCCGGTTCCGCAGGTGCCGGGCGGCGCACCAGATGGTGTTGGCCGCACCGAGCAGGTTGACGTCGAGCGTGCGGCGCCACTGCTGCTGCCACTGCTCGTAGGAGGAGTCGAAGACCGGATGCCCGGCCTCCGCGCTGCCGAACACCCCGGCGTTGTTCACCAGTACGTCGAGTCCGCCGAGCCGGTCGGCCGCGTCGTCGACCATCGCGCGCACCTCGTCCGGGTCGGCCAGGTCGGCCCGGACCACCACGTGCCCCTCGCCGGGCAGGGCCGCGACGAGTTGTCCGGCCAGCGGGGCCGAGTCGCGGTGATGCACCGCCACCCGATCGCCACCGGCGGCGAAGGCCATCGCCACCGCTCGCCCGATTCCCCGGGACGCGCCCGTCACCAGTACCGCTCGTCCGCTCATCGGATCATGATGCCGGTCGCCGGACGGACCGGGCTGGCCGGGCCGCGTCGCCGAACGGCAGCCCCTACGATTCCGGTGATGGAGACCAACTGCCTGTTCTGCCGGATCGTCGCGGGCGAGATCCCGGCCACCGTCGTCCGGGAGACCGAAACCACCCTCGCCTTCCGGGACATCGACCCGAAGGCGCCGGTGCACGTGCTGGTGATCCCGAAGGAGCACTACGCCGACGTGGTGACCCTGACCGGGGCCGATCCGGGGTTGGCCGGCGAGGTGCTCGGCACCGCGGCGGTGGTGGCCGAGACCGAGGGACTGGTCGCCGACGGCTTCCGGCTGATCTTCAACACCGGTCCGTACGGCGGCCAGGAGGTCTTCCACGCCCACGCCCACGTGCTCGGCGGCGCGCCGTTGGGGCCGATGGTCGCCCGCTGAGCAGGGGCCGGGCGTAAGATCCGTGATCTTGGACGAGCGGATCGCGGGCGAGGAGGGATCATGACGGAGGTTGCCCGGCGGTTGGCCCGGCTGGTCCGGCAGGCGCAGGCGGAGTCCCGGATCCCGGCGGTCTCGGCCGCGCTGCACCGGGCCGACCGGCCGCTCTGGACCTGCACGGTCGGCAGCACCGGCAACGACGCCCCGCTCGGGCCGGACACGGCGTTCCGGATCGGCTCGGTGACGAAGACCCTCACCGCCGTACTCGTGTTGCAGTGCCGGGACGACGGGCTGCTCGACCTGGACGACCCGATCGGGGCGCACCTGGACGTACCGGCACACGGCGAGCTGACCGTACGCCGGCTGCTGTCGCACACCTCCGGGGTGCAGCGCGAGCCGTACGGCGACGTGTGGGACACCCTGCACACCCCGGAACTCGACGAGTTCCTCGCCGACCTGGACCGGGCCGAGCGGGTGCTGCCGCCGGCCCGCCGCTACCACTACTCCAATCTCGGCGCCGCGCTGCTCGGCCAGGCGGTCGCCCGGCTGCGCGGCGGCACCTGGGCGGAGGTGCTCGCCGACCGGGTGCTCGGCCCGCTCGGGCTGGCGCACACCGTCACGCACCCGCCGGCGGGTGCGGCGACAGGCTTCCTGGTCGACGCCTACTCCGACCACGCCCGGCCGGAGCCGAACACCGACCTCGGCGCGGTCGGGCCGGCGGCGCAGCTCTGGAGCACCGCTCCGGACATGGCCCGCTGGGCGGCGTTCCTGGCCGACCCGGCGGCGCTGGACCCGACCGGCGCGGTACTCCGGCCGGACACCCTCGACGAGATGCGCTGGCCGCTGACGGTGACCGACGAGTCGCTCTGGACCGCCGGGTTCGGGCTGGGCCTGATCCTGGTGCCCCAGCGGGACGCTCCGGGTGCCGCCGAGCGGGTCGTGCACGTGGGCCACGACGGCGCGATGCCCGGCTTCCTGGCCTGTGTCTACGGCCGGCGTGGCGGCGCCGGCACCCCCGGGGCGATGGGCTGCGCGGTGCTCGGCTCCTCCGGCACCGGCGTCGTGGTCAACGAGCTGGCGCACCAGATCATGGCCGCCTCGGCCCGGGACGATCCCGCCGACATCGTGCCGTGGAGCCCGGGCGGGCCGGCCCCGGAGCCATACCGTGGGCTGCTCGGTCGCTGGTGGGGCGAGGGCTTCGAGTACGTCTTCTCGTGGCGGGACGGCGCCCTGCGGGCCCGGGGGGCGGCGGACCCGGCCGGCAGGCCGCCGGCCGTCTTCGCGCCGCTGCCGGACCGGCCGGACGTGTTGCGTACGGTCTCCGGCCGGGAGGTCGGCGAGCTGCTCCGGCTGACCCGGGACGACCGGGGCGAGGTGATTCGGATGCACTGGGCCACCTACCGGTTCACCCGGCGGCAGGAGACCTTCGACCGGTTCGACTTCCGCGCCGGTTGACGGTTGCCGTCACGGCTGTCCGGTTGTGCCAACGATGTCCGGATCGGCGGGTGATCCGGGCCGCTGCCCAGGTCGGTGGTCGGTGGCGGAAATGGGCAGCGTGCCATCGGCGTTGAACGGATACGATGACTGCAACGTCCGTACGCCGCGACCAGCCGGGAAGTTCCCGCTGGCACCGCGACACCGAGATCGGAAGCAGGTGGCACAGGGCTTCGGGCCCGACCCATGACCGGTACCCCACCCCCGGGGCAGGCCCGGGTGCAGACCAGGATCACGGTTCCTGACCCCAAGATCATGGTTAACCTGCTCGGCGCGGGCGACGAGATCCTGCGGCTGATCGAGCGGTCGATCCCCAGCGACGTGCACGTCCGGGGAAACGAGATCACCCTCACCGGTGCTCCCGGTGACAACGCCTTCGCCTCGCGGCTCTTCACCGAGCTGCTTGAGTTGATCGAGAAGGGCGAGACGCTGACCACCGACGCCGTGCGGCGTACCCTCGGCATGATCGAACAGGGCGGCACCGAGCGCCCCGCCGAGGTGCTGACGCTCAACATCCTGTCCCGGCGCGGCCGGACCATCCGGCCCAAGACGCTGGGCCAGAAGCGGTACGTCGACGCGATCGACGGTAAGACGATCGTCTTCGGCATCGGCCCGGCCGGCACCGGCAAGACCTACCTGGCGATGGCCAAGGCCGTGCAGGCGCTCCAGGCCAAGCAGGTGAACCGGATCATCCTGACCCGCCCGGCGGTCGAGGCCGGCGAGCGGCTCGGCTTCCTGCCCGGCACCCTGCACGAGAAGATCGACCCCTACCTGCGTCCGCTCTACGACGCGCTGCACGACATGCTCGACCCGGACTCCATCCCGAAGCTGATGGCCGCCGGGACGATCGAGGTCGCGCCGCTGGCATATATGCGGGGCCGTGCACAGCCGTACGATGCGCGGGTTCTGACTCCAGAGGGATTCAAGCCGTTCGGTTCACTTCAGATCGGTGATCTGGTCATCGGCTCGAACGGCACGCCCACGCCGGTGATCGGCATCTACCCGCAGGGGCCCAAGCAGGTCTACCGGGTTACCACTCAGGACGGCGCGTCCACCCTGTGCTGCGGTGAGCACCTCTGGACGGTCGCGACACCCGAGGATAAGCGACGCGGCCGCCAGCGCACCCTCGAAACGCAGGAGATGATCGGCAAGGAGCGGCGTGGCTACATCCACCGCTACGAACTCCCGGTCGTGGCACCCGTGCAGATGGAGCCGCAGGAGGTTCCGCTCGACCCGTACGCCCTCGGTCTGCTGCTCGGCGACGGCTCCATCTCGTGCCGGGCGACGCCGGGATTCACCACGGCGGACCCGGAGCTGGCGGTCGCGCTCGAGGCGGCGCTTCCCGGCATCGAACTCGTCCGCAAGGGTGACATCGACTACGTCCTCCGGCACGTCAACGGTGGCCGTGGTGGCGTGATCGTCGCCAATCCGGTGACCGTCGCGCTCCGCGAACTGGAGCTGGCCGGGACCACCTCCGGCACCAAGTTCGTGCCGGAGGTGTACAAGCGCAACGGCGTCGACATCCGCCTGGCCGTGCTCCAGGGGTTGCTGGACACGGACGGCGGGCCGGTCGTCCAGCCGGGGCGCACCTGCCGGGTGCAGTACTCGACGACATCCGCCCGGCTGCGCGACGACGTCATCTATCTGGTCCAGTCGCTCGGTGGGGTGGCTTCCTGGCGGGTTCGGGCGGCGGAGGGGCGCAAGCCCGGCCTCGCGAACGGTCGCGCGGTTCCGTACCGGGCGGACGCCTACGTCGTGGAGATCCGGCTGCCGGAGGGGATCGCCCCGTTCCGGTTGGACCGCAAGCGCCGGCTCTACGATGCGCACGGGGGCGGCCGGCCGATGCGTTTCATCGATTCGATCCTCCCCGCCGGGGTGCAGGAGACGATGTGCATCCAGGTCGCGGCGGAGGACTCGCTGTACGTCACCGACCACTTCCTGGTCACCCACAACACGCTCAATGACGCCTTCATCATCCTCGACGAGGCGCAGAACACCACGCCCGAGCAGATGAAGATGTTCCTCACCCGGCTCGGCTTCGGCTCCAAGATCGTGGTGACCGGTGACGTGACCCAGGTCGACCTCCCGGGCGGCACGACCAGCGGGCTGCGCGCCGTGCGCGAGATCCTGGAGGGCGTGGAGGACGTGCACTTCTCCCAGCTCTCCAGTTCCGACGTCGTGCGGCACCGGCTGGTCAGTGACATCGTGGACGCGTACGCCCGCTGGGACGCCGAGCGGGAGTCCCAGCAGCAGGGCCAGGGCGTGCACGCCGTACCGGGGCGGACCGCGCACGGCGGCCGGGCCGGCCGGCGCCGCTAGTCCGGCCGACAGTGCAGTCACCACAGCTTCTGACAGTCCAACAGGGGAACCAGGTGTCCATCGAGATCGCCAACGAGTCGGGGAGCGCCGTCGACACCGACGCCGTGCTCGCCGTGGCCCGGCACGCCCTCGACGAGATGGGAGTGAACTCCCTCGCCGAGCTGTCGGTGTTGCTCGTCGACGTCGACTACATGACCGAGCTGAACCACCGCTGGATGGGTGGGGACGGCCCCACCGACGTGCTCGCCTTCCCGATGGACGAGGGCAGCGTCGACCACGGGCCCGGCGAGGTCAACGGCGGTGAGCCGGCACTCCTCGGCGACATCGTGCTCTGTCCGGAGGTCGCCGCCAAGCAGGCCGCCGCCGCCGGGCACTCGGCCGCCGACGAGCTGCACCTGCTCACCGTGCACGGCGTACTGCACCTGCTCGGCTACGACCATGCCGAACCGGAGGAGGAACGGGAGATGTTCGCGCTACAGGCGCGGCTCCTGGACAGTTGGCGCGCGGCGCGGGTCCAGTGATGCCTGGTCATTTAGCCGCGCTGCCCGCGTCGCTGGCGTCGTCCGTCAGCGGTCCGGGTGGCCTGCCCGACATCCAGTTGCTCTTCCTCGCCGCCGGGCTGGTGGTGCTCGCCGGGATCTTCGCGATGGCCGACGCCGCGCTCGCCGCCGTCTCCCCGGCCCAGGCCGGCGAGCTGGCCCGGGACGGCGTACGCGGCGCGCGTACCCTCCAGGTCGTCGCCGCCGACGCGGTCCGGCACATCAACCTGCTGCTGTTGCTGCGGCTGCTCTGTGAACTGACCGCGACCGTCCTGGTCGCGCTGGTCGCGGTGGACACCTTCGGCGCCGGCTGGACCGCCGCCCTGGTCACCGCCGGGGCGATGACCCTGGTCAGCTTCGTGGTGGTCGGCGTGGCGCCGCGCACCATCGGCCGGCAGCACGCCTACACGGTCGGCCGGGCCACCGCGCCGCTGGTCCGCTGGCTGGGCCGGGTGCTCAACCCGCTCGCCTCGCTGCTGATCCTGATCGGCAACGCGGTGACCCCGGGGCGCGGCTTCCGGGAGGGCCCGTTCGCCACCCAGGTCGAGCTGCGCGAGCTGGTCGACCTCGCCGAGCAGCGCGGCGTCGTGGAGCACGGCGAACGGCAGATGATCCACTCCGTCTTCGCGCTCGGCGACACCATCGTCCGCGAGGTGATGGTGCCGCGTACCGAGATGGTCTGGATCGAGGCGCACAAGAAGCTGCCGCAGGCGCTGGTGCTCTTCCTCCGATCCGGCTTCTCCCGGATTCCGGTGATCGGCGACAGCGTCGACGACGTGCTCGGGGTGCTCTACCTCAAGGACGTGATCCGGCAGACCCAGGGCGGCGACCCCGACGCCGGCGGGCGGCCGGTCTCCGACGTGATGCGTGCCGCCACCTTCGTGCCCGAGTCGAAGCCCGTCGACGATCTGCTCTCCGAGATGCAGGCGGCCCGCACCCACATGGTGATCGTCGTCGACGAGTACGGCGGCACCGGCGGGCTGGTCACCATCGAGGACATCCTGGAGGAGATCGTCGGCGAGATCACCGACGAGTACGACGTCGAGCGGCCGCCCATCGAGCACCTCGACGACGAGCAGGTGCGGGTCACCGCCCGGCTGCCGGTGGAGGATCTCGGCGAGCTCTTCGACGTCGAGCTGCCGACCGACGAGGTGGAGACGGTCGGCGGGCTGCTCGCCCAGGCCCTCGGCCGGGTGCCGCTGCCCGGCGCCTCGGCCGACGTGGGCGGGCTGCGGCTGGTCGCCGAGGGCACCACCGGCCGGCGCAACCACATCGACTCCGTACTGGTCCGCCGGCTCACCGAGGCCGACGAGCCGGAGCAGCCGCAGACCCGCACCGACCCCGAACTCCGGGGCGCACAGAGCACCCGGGAGCAGCACTCCCGGGCCGAGGAGAGGCAACCCGCAGATGCCTGAACCGTCCGCCGTGCCGACCACGCAGGTCGGCGGACACACCCCGTCGGCAACGGTCGAGCTGACCGCCGAGGACGCCAAGCTGGTGGTGCTGGCCCGGGGCGCCCGGGCCCGGATCGGCGCGGTCGAGGGCGCGGCAGTACGCGACCAGGACGGCCGGACGTACGCCGCCGCCAGCGTCTCACTGCCGTCGCTGACCATCACCGCGCTGCAGCTCGCGGTCGCCTCGGCGGTCGCCGCCGGAGCCATCCGGCTGGAGGCCGGTGCGGTGGTGACCGAGGCGTCGACGCTGGACGGCGCCGGGCACGCCGCCGTCCGGGACCTCGCCGCGGACGCGCCGATCCACGTGGCCGCCCCCGACGGCACCCTGCTCGGCACGGTGCTGCAGTGACCGCACCCCACTCCGGGCAGCGGCCGACCGCACCCCACTCCGGCCAGCGATCGACCCGCCAGGCGCCCGGCAACCGGTCGGGCGGCGGCGCGGCCGGCAACCGGTCGGGTGGCCAGGCGGCTGGCAACCGGTCGGGTGGCCAGGCGCCCGGCAACCGGCCGGACGGCGGCGCGTCCGGTTACCGGGCGGGGTTCGCCTGCTTCGTCGGGCGGCCGAACGCCGGCAAGTCGACACTGACCAACGCGATCGTCGGGCAGAAGATCGCGATCACCTCCAACAAGCCGCAGACCACCCGGCACGTGATCCGCGCCGTACTGCACCGGCCCGACTCGCAGCTCGTCCTGGTCGACACCCCGGGGCTGCACCGGCCGCGTACGCTGCTCGGCGAGCGCCTCAACGACCTGGTCCGGCAGACCTGGAGCGAGGTCGACGTGATCGGGCTCTGCATCCCGGCGGACGAGCCGGTCGGCCGGGGCGACCGGTTCATCACCGGCGAGCTGGCCGAGCTGAAGGCCACGGTGCTGGCGGTGGTGACCAAGACCGACCTGGTGGACCGGAAGCGGCTGGCCGAGCAGTTGCTCGCGGTCGCCGAACTCGGCGACTTCGCCGAGGTGGTACCGGTCAGCGCCGTCTCCGGGCACCAGGTGGACACCCTGGTCGACGTGATGACCGGCTACCTGCCGTCGTCGCCGCAGCTCTATCCGGACGACATGCTCACCGACGAGCCGGAGCAGATCCTGATCGCCGAGCTGATCCGGGAGGCGGCTCTGGAGGGGGTCCGGGACGAGCTGCCGCACTCGATCGCCGTGGTGGTCGAGGAGATGATTCCCGAGGACCGGCTGATTAAGATCTACGCCGACGTCTATGTGGAACGGTCGAGCCAGAAGGCGATCGTGATCGGGGCCCGGGCCAGCCGGCTCAAGGAGGTTGGCATCCGGGCCCGGCAGCAGATCGAGGAACTGCTCGACACCAGGGTCTATCTCGACCTGCACGTCCGGGTGGCCAAGGACTGGCAGCGGGACCCGAAGCAGCTGCGCAAGCTCGGCTTCTGAATCCGCCTGCGGCCGGTCGGGGGAGGGAGCACGGATGCCGGCACGGGTACTGGTGACCGGCTCGGCCGGCCGGGTCGGGCGGCTGCTCCGGCCTCGGCTGGCCGGCCCCGAGCGGATTCTGCGGCTGCTCGATGTCGCCGAGCAGCCTCCGGCGGCACCCGGCGAACCGGTGGAGATCGTCCGTGCCGACCTCTTCGACCCGGCGGCTCTGGCCACGGCCTGTGCCGGAGTCGACGCCGTACTGCACCTGGCGGCGATTCCCGGTGAGGATGGTTTCGCGGAACTGCTCCGGACGAACGTGGCGGGTACCCAGTGCCTGCTGGAGGCGGCCCGGGCGGCTGGGGTACCCCGGGTGGTGCTCGCCTCGTCGATCCACGCCGCCGGCTGGTACCGCCGGGCCGGCAGCAGCCCGGAGCCGGCCGGGGTACCGGCACCGACCGGGCCGGACGGGGTGCCGGCGGCGGCTCCGGCCCGCCCGAACACCTACTACGGCTGGTCCAAGGCGGCGGTCGAATCGCTCGGCAGCCTCTACGCCGACCGCTTCGGCATGACCGTCTTCGCGGTGCGGTTCGGCGCCTGCTTCCCGGAACCGCCCGGCATCAGCGCGCTGGAGAACTGGATCTCCCCGGACGACTGCGCCCGGCTGGTGGACGCCTGCCTGCGGGCAGACGCCAGCGGCTTCCGACTGCTCTGGGGAATCAGCCGGAACAGCCGCCGCTGGTGGTCGCTGGCGGAGGGGCGGGAGATCGGGTACGAGCCGGAGGACGACGCCGAGCGTTACGCCGACCGAGTGCGCCCGCTCGACGGCGAGGCCGCCACCGCCGGTCTGGTCGGCGCGCAGTTCTGTGGCTATCCGCTCGGCGAGCGGCGCTGACCCGCGGGGCATCCTGCCCGGGGTCGAGTTGCGGTGGCGGCGATCCGGGGTAGAAAGGGACCGGTGTCCCCTCCACCCGGCGACCAGTCAGGCTGATGCGAAACCGGTACTACGACCTGCTCCGCTGCCTTGCCATCGTCCGTGTCGTCGTCTACCACGTCACCGGCTGGGCCTTCCTGACCCTGGCGTTCCCCGCCATGTCGGTGATGTTCGCGCTCGCCGGGTCGTTGATGGCCAGTTCCCTCGACCGCTGGGGCACGGCCGCCGTCGGCCGTCGGCTGCGTCGGCTGCTGCCGTCGTTCTGGCTGGTGGCACTGATCTTCGTACCCGCCATGCTGCTCACCGGGCTGGCGCCGTCGTGGCGGCTGGTGTTCTGGGTACTGCCGCTGGCCGATCCACCGGCCAACCCCTGGGGCGCGCTGGTGCTGAGCGTGATCTGGTATCTGCGCGACTACCTGTGGTTCGTCCTCCTCTCACCACTGGCCCTTCGGCTGTTCCGGCGCTGGCCGGTACCGACGCTGCTCGCGCCGTACCTGCTGCTCGGGGTCGTCGAGTTCGGCTATCCGGACGCGCCGGGGGTGCTCCGCGACGTGGGGCTCTACTACGGCGCCTGGCTGCTCGGTTTCGCCCAGCACGACGGGCTGCTGCGGCGGATGTCCCGCCGGCTGCTCTTCGCGGTGGCGGTGCCGGTCGGTGCGGCCGGCCTCGGCTGGATCCTCACCCACCAGGGGCCGCGCGGCTACGACCTGAACGACGTACCGCTGGGCAACGCGCTCTGGTCGGTCGCCTTCGTACTGCTGGTCTTCGGGCTGGCCCCGTCGGCCGCCGCCTGGGTCGACCGATGGGCGCCGTTCGGCCGGACGGTGACCGTGCTGAACAGCCGGGCGCTGACGGTCTATCTCTGGCACATGCCCTTCGTGATCGTTCTGGGTGAGCTCCTCTCCGGGTGGGGGCTGGCCCATTCCTCCGCGCTCGGCCTGGCGGCCCGGCTGGCCGCCGTCGCGGTGCTGGTAGCGGTCGCGGTCGTGCTCTTCGGCTGGGTCGAGGATCTGGCGGCGCGGCGACCGCCGTGCCTGCTGCCCGGCGGTACTGCCGGGGCACCGTCCGGTGGCACCGCCCGGGCGTCGACCGGTGGCCCGGTCGGGGCGTCGACCGACGCCGCGCAGCCGGGTGCGGAGGACCTCGTGCCGAGTACGCCGACCAGCGGGCCCGCCGGCCTCAGTTCGACCGGACGGTGATGTCGCCGCTACCGGTCCGTACGTCGAGTACCGACTCCGCGGCCGGGTCGTCCGGCACCGTCACGTCGACGTCGCCCGAGTCGGCGTGCGCCCGTACCCGGTAGTCGCCGGCCGGGACGGTCAGCTCGATCGAGCCGCTCGACGCGCTGGCCTGGACCGAGCCGGCGGTGCCGAGGGTCAGCCTGATGTCGCCGGACCCCGTCTGCGCGTTCACCTTGCCGGCACCCAGCGAGCGGCCCTCGATCGACCCCGAGCCGGCCCGTGCCGTGACGGTGCCGGGCAGCCGGTCGAGCGTGATGTCCCCGGAACCGGTCTCGACGCGTACCGCACCGCTGGCATCGGTCACCGCGATGTCGCCCGAGCCGACCTTGATGTCCACCTCGGTCAGCGCGGTCAGGGCGATGTCACCGGAGCCGTTCTCGCCGTGCAACGCGATGCCGGCCGGGGCGAGGATGTCGTAGGACACCCCGCAGTGCCTGCCGCAGTCGGTGTCCAGGACGAGCGTCGTACCGTCGATCCGGTAGGTGGCGTCGCTCGGCTCGGGGCCACGGTACTGCACCACCCGCTTGATCCGGACGTTCTGCACCGCTCCGGTGCGTACCGTCACGTCCCCGGAGCCGGGGAGCACCTCGACCTCGGTGATCTTCACGTCCTCGGTGCGGTCGTAGGTGAGGCGCTGTTCGGCGAGGCCGTCGCAGCCGGCCAGGGCGACCATGGCGACCAGGGCGAGCCCGCCGGTCAGGGCGGTGGTCCGGGAAACCAGCATTGTCGAAGGGTATGGCGCCGGCCGTCCGCCGGGCATCCGGGTCCGCCACCTACCCACCCCGATCCGGACCCTGAGAACCGTCTCAGGGTCGCACCCGGAAACCGCGGCCCGGGACCGGGCGTCCAGGACCGGACGTGCCCCGGGACCGGGCCGCCGGCCGGATGTGCCGGCAGGGAACAATGGGTGGATGCCCGGGTACCGCCGACAGCTGTACCGCGACGACGCGGTGGTGCTGCGCGTCCAGAAGCTCGGCGAGTCCGACCGGATCATCACCCTGCTGACCCGCCGGCACGGCCGGCTGCGGGCGGTGGCCCGGGGGGTCCGCCGGACCACCTCGCGGTTCGGCGCCCGGCTGGAGCCGTTCGGCCACGTCGACCTCCAGATCGCCGGTGACCCCAAGGGCGAGCAGGGCAGTTCGCTGCACTCGATCAGCCAGGTCGAGGGGATCCGGCTCTACGGCAAGGCGTTCGTCGCCGACTATCCCCGCTACACGGCGGCGAGCGCGATCGCCGAGACGGCGGAGCGGCTCACCCCGGTCGAGCGGGAGCCGTCGCTGCGGCTGTTCCAGCTCACCCTGGGCGGGCTGCGCGCACTCGCCGACGGGGAGCACGCCAGCACCCTGGTGCTGGACGCCTACCTGTTGCGCGGGATGGGGCTGGCCGGTTGGGCGCCGGCGCTGGTCGCCTGCGCCGTCTGCGGTACGCCGGGCCGGCACGGCGCGTTCTCCGTACCCGCCGGGGGCTGTGTCTGCCCGGACTGCCGCCCACCCGGCGCCGCCCACCCGGCGCCGGCCACCCTCGACCTGATGACCGCGCTCGTCTCCGGCGACTGGCGGACGGCGGACGCCGCCGAGCCGCCGCACCGCCGGGAGTGCAGCGGGCTGGTGGCGGCACACCTGCAATGGCATCTGGAGCGGGGGTTACGCTCGTTGCCGCTGGTCGACAGGGGAGCGATCGGCGAGCGTACGGAACGGGTGCGGCCCGCCCCGCGACCCGGCCCGGCGGACGTAGCGAAGGAAGCGCAGTGATCCGAGCGATGACCAACCGGGCCCGCCGGGCGCCGGTCCCACCGACCCCGCACCCGTCCGGGGCCCGGCCTCCGGCGCTGCCGGCCGAGGCGCTGCCGAAGCACGTGGCGGTGGTGATGGACGGCAACGGGCGGTGGGCCAAGCAGCGCGGACTGCCCCGCACCAAGGGTCACGAGCAGGGCGAGTACTCCCTCTTCGACACGATCGAGGGCGCGATCGAACTCGGCATCCCCTACCTTTCGGCGTACGCCTTCTCCACGGAGAACTGGCGGCGGTCGCCGGAGGAGGTCCGCTTCCTGATGGGCTTCAACCGGGAGGTCATCCGGCGCCGCCGTGACCAGTTGGTGGAGCTCGGGGTCCGGGTGGTCTGGTCCGGGCGGGCCGGCCGGCTCTGGAAGAGCGTGATCTCGGAGTTGCAGACGGCCGAGGAGATGTCCCGAGGGAACTCGACGCTGACCCTGCAGTTCTGTGTCAACTACGGCGGGCAGGCCGAGATCGCCGACGCCGCCGCCGCGATCGCCCGGGACGTCGCCGCCGGCAGGGTGGACCCGGCAAAGGTCAACGAGAAGATGATCTCCCGGTACCTCTACCACCCCGAGGTGCCGCCGGTCGACATGTTCCTCCGTCCCTCCGGCGAACAGCGCATCTCGAACTTCCTGCTCTGGCAGAGCGCGTACGCCGAGCTGGTCTACCTGGACACCCTCTGGCCGGACTTCGACCGCCGCCACCTCTGGTACGCCTGTGAGCTGTACGCCCAGCGGGACCGCCGGTTCGGTGGTGCCCTGCCCAACCCGGTCGCACCCGGGCCGGCGCTGGGCTGACCGACCGACCGACCGACCGACCGACCGGACGCCGCCGGCCGTCGATGCGGTGACCAGCGCAACTCCGAGCCGGAAACAGGTGCGTCCGGGCAACGGCCCGGGTTATGGTCTCGGCATGCGGTACTGATGCCCCCTTCAACCGAGCCGACCCGCCCGCCTGTTCTGCGCGGCGCGGGTGCGAGCGCCCGGGCGTCCGTACCGTTCCGCCTTCTCAGGCGGCCCGTCACCTTCTCAGGCGACCCCCGTCACCGATCGGTGGCACCTCCGCGAACGGACCCCGGGACCCATCCCCGCGCCGCTGCCGCCGTGCAGCCGGGCGGTCCCGACCAGGAGGAGAACAACCGTATGCCTGCCAAGCGAAAGTCCAGGAAGACCACCGGCTCGACCGGAGCCGGCTCCCCGTCCACCCGACCGGAAGTCGACGTCACCTTCGGATCGTCGTCGGCCCCGGCCCGGCCCGGCCGGCCGCAGGGCGACTCGACCGAACCCGCCACCCCGATCGCGCTGCCGGATCGCGACACGCCGGCGCCCTGGCGACCGGTGGCACCGAAGGGTGGCCCGGCGATCCGCAACGGCGGTGGCCCGGCCGGGGCCGGGCGGGGCCGGGGCGCCGCCCCGGCCCGCCGGTACGCCTTCCGGCGCAGCTGAGTAGCCGTACGCCCCGGCCCGATCCCAGGCCGGGGCGTACGCTACTACGGCGCCTGGCAGCGTTTCCGGAGTAGGTCGAAAGCATGAGCGGTCATGCCACAGGCAATGCCAGTGACAAAGACCAGCAGCTTCACGTGGGACGACGTCTGGACTAGGTTGACGCCGGGCTCGGTCTGCCGGATCACTTGGGTGTCGAGTAGACCTATTGTCGCGTTTACGTCGCCGTGGGCCAGAGCACTGCACATGCTCCAAGCGGCTTCGGTCGTGTCAGCACCCGCCTTCGACAGCTCACCGGCACGACGCACGATGTCCACGTACTGGAGCCCCTTAAGTTCCTTGGTCGCGGCAGCCACATTGGTGATCGCGGGACTCTGGCCGGCTCCCGCACTGGCCGCATGAGCGGCTATCAGGCGATTGGCCAACTGCTGTTTGCGCTCCTCGATCGTGCGACGTGGCGGACTGTTGGCCAGCGTCCGGAGCCTGTAGGCGGGGGTGAGCTCCTTCCACTCCAGCGCCAGCCGGTTCGTAACGCGCTCCATCCTCGGCGGGCCGAGCAGCCACACCGCGCAACAGGCGTTCTCCAGCGCGCCACGGATGAGTCCCGCCTGTGCGTACGCGTGTAGCCGCACACTCAGGCGGTCTTCCTCCTGGGCGCCAATAACGCTACTGCGCAAACAGGCCAGAAAGTCCACGGCGGGGGTGATCGCCATCCAAGCCCGGTGGCTGACACGGTAGGGATGAGTTCGCGCGTCGTCCGTGGACAACGGGCTACCCGGCTGGACCTTCCAGGCAGCGGCCGGCCCGTCCGTTGTCACCGTTCTCACCCACGGATCGATCTTCTCCAGAATCTGGAGTAAGACTCGTAGGTCTTGCTGTTCCTCCGCCTCGTGCACCGAGCGACCGTAGGCCAACGGCGCTCATCTCGACAATCGAATAGGTGCTCCCGAGGCTCTACCTCGGCCCCGGTTCGGAACCTCCCAGGATGTCACCGGGGACCTCCCCGGGTTCGTCGCTGGCCCGGTCCCGGGTGGGGGAGCGCGGCGGTCGGCGCTCCGGTGTTCAACATCGAGATCAACATCACCGGCCAGGGCCGGGAGGCCGGTCAGGAGGCCGCCGAGGCCGTGTTGGAACGGCCGCGATCGTTCGTTGACGGCGGGGTCTTGGCGCTTAAGCGTCAGGGCTCCGGGCACTCTCGGTTGGGACGTGCCAGCCCACGCCGGGGACCATCACGGCCAGGCCCTCGGCCGCCAGTGCGTCCATCGCCTTGGAGGCGGTCTCTCGGGCTACGCCGTGCGTCTGGGTCAGCGTCTTCTCGGACGGAAGCCGGCTCCCCGGCGGGTACTGGCCGGCCTCGATCGCGGCACGCAGGATCGCCGCGAGTTGCCGGTATCGCGGTACCGGTGACATCGGGTCGATCTCTGTAGCCATGCCTTCATCATCAGGGGCAGCCCGAGCACCCACGGCATTAACGGCACCCAGGGCACCCTAGGCAACCTAGGCGAGGTGGCGGTAAAGTCCCAGTCAGTACCCAGACAAGGCGGCCCCGAGCGGCGCGGACACGCCAACCCGGGGCCTTGATCGGACACGGGAGGTCCGACCCGATGAACAGTTTCCCCGCCTCGCCAGACGAACCCCCACCCGCCCGCCTGATGGCGCTCTACCCACCAGGCAAGAGCCCTGTCATCGACCGGGCGGAGAACGCGCTCCGGGCGTTCGAGGCCACCGACCGGCCCAGCGCCGGACGTCTGCTCTCCATGTGGGCACACACTCCGGCGCTGTCCCGCCGGGAACGGGCCGCCGTGCTGGCGCGGTTCGATCCCACCGGTTCGAGCGGAAGGCCGGTCTCGTGACGATCCTGGCGATCGGCCCGCGTGAGCTGCCGAAGGCGGACACGGTGGAGGTGTGGTTTGACGCGGGTTCCGGCACGACGGGGCAGCACGTCATGGTCCCCGTGACACGGCTGACCCTCTCCGAGCGCGACCGGGGGGAGGGTCGGACGGCACTGTATGAGTACGAGCCGTACTACTGCCGGGGCTGACCCGAACAGGTCCCGACACGCGGAACCCCCGGCCAGAGAGTCGGTCGGGGGTTCCGTCGTTTCCACAGTTCAGGACGCCGATCGATTCCCGATCGTTAGGTAACTCTTAGTACTGCAACGGCACTTATGGGGGCTGTCGTCGCCGGTAGTGGCTTTGTTGGGCTTGCCATTGTCGGCGACGGCGTAGTCGTGACCAGGCGACGGTGTGGTCGTTGTTGGGGTAGCGGGTGTGAAGCAGTTTGGTGATCAGCTTGCGGGCTTCGGGAACGGTGATGGGGATGAGCTGCTCATCATAGAGCGATTTGCCCCCTTTAGTTCCTCGGCGCGGATGACCGCCAACCAGGCCAGGGCCAGCATCGACAAGGTGATGTGGGCGTACCAGCCCCGCCAGGTACGCACCTGGTAGTGGTCCAGGCCCGCCTCCTGCTTGGCCTGCTTGAAGCACTCCTCGACCGGCCACCGTCGCCCCGCGACCCAGACCAGCGTCGCGAGGGTGGTACGCCTCGGCGCGTAGCAGATGTAGTAGGCGATCTCGGTCGGGTCGCTGACGCTGCGTCGGGCCAGGAGCCAGTGTCCACGCCCGGGCGCCCACCACGACCGGATCGGCACCCTGGCCCAGTCGTAGACCCGCGGCCCGTGCGCGCCGTCTCCACAGGACAGACGACGCCAGGCCCTGTCCGGTAGCTGCGCGACGATGCTGTCGACCCGGCCGTGCCCGATCCCTCGCGCTGACACGTCGTCGTTGCATCGGGTCGCCACCACATGGAACACGTCCCGCTCCTCCAGCCACACCCGCAGGTACTTGGCCTGCCCGAACGCCTCGTCGGCGGTAAACCAGGTGAACGGCACCTCCGCCTCGATCGCACGTTGCAGCATGTCGATGGCGACGCGTGGCTTGGTCTGCAACTCGACATCGCCGGGCACCCCCGCAGCACGGCACCGGTCCCGATCGGTGGTCCACGACTCCGGCAGGTACAGATGCCGGTCGATCAACGCGTGCCCGGTCGGAGCGACGTAGGCCAGGAACGTGCCGATCTGGCAGTTGTCCTTCTTCCCACTCGTCCCGGTGTACTGCCGCTGCACCCCCGCCGACCGGGTCCCCTTCTTGACGAACCCCGTGTCGTCAGCGACCAGCACCGCCCCGGTATGACCCAACCGCTCGACCACGTAGTCGCGGATGTCGTCGCGTACCCCGTCGACGTCCCAGTCCGCGCGACGCAGCAGACGCTGCATGCCGTCCGGGCTGCTCTCGCCGGCATGCTCGGCCAACGTCCAGCCGTTCTTACGTTCCAGGCCGGCGACGAGCCCGCCAACGTACCGGCCAACCCGCTCACGCGGCTCCGACCTGGAAAAACGCCTGCCTACCTGATCCAGCAACCCATCAAGCTCGTCCTGCCACGACACGACATCAACGTACGTCACACAAAATCAACGCGCGGGCAGCGGAAACGCAACTGCAAGTGCCGTTGCAGTATTAGGACTTGTAGTGGCCCGACCGGGCTGGCTGGTACCGCGCCGCCCGGCCCCACCGACTCGACCGCCACGGAACTCGGGCTGTCAGCCGACCAGTGGCCGGAAGGTACCGAGCGCGACGCTGACCGCGAGCGCCCCGCCGGCCAGCGCCACCGCCCCGAGGATGAGTGCGGCATCGGCCGCGGTGAACCGCTGTCGGCGCGCCGACGTACGCGGCGTGCCCGAGTCGAAGCCCCGCGCGTCCATCGCGGTGGCCAACCGGGTACCCCGGCGGATCGCCCCGACCAGCAGGGCGAACCCGGTCGAGCCGAACAGCCGCAGCCGGGCCAGCGGGTTCCGTCCGGCGTCGACGCCCCGGGCCCGCCGGGCCAGGGTCAACATCCGCCACTCCAGGCCGAGCAGTGGCACCAGCCTGAACGCCGCCAGCGCCCCGATCGCGAACCGGGGCGAGGCCTTGACGTTCTGGATGAGCGCGTCCGTCAGGTCGGTGGGATCGGTGGTGGCGAAGACGAGTACGCCGGGTAGCGCCACCGCGATCACCCGCAGTGCCATCCCCAGCGCGGTGGCCAGTACCCCGGTGGTGATCTCCACCGGCCCGACCAGCCACAGCAGGCTGCCGGTCCGCTCGGCGGCGAAGAGCACCAGGGTGCAGAGGATGCCGAGGGCGCTGAGCAGCAGCGGCCAGGCCCGGCGGGCCAGTTCGGTGTACCGGACGCCGAAGAGTGGCACCACGGCCAGCTCGAACCCGATCGCCACCGCCGGGGCCACCGGATCGACCGTGGCGATCAGCGCCACCGAGACGACCAGCGCAGCGGCGACCTTGGCCACCGGATTGCGCCGGGCCAGCGCCGCGTGCGGGGCGGCGATCGGCTGGTACGGGATCATCGGTCCCGCCCGGCCGATCCGGTGCCGGCCCGCTCCACCGGCCGCTCCGACGCGTCGTCGCCGGGCCGTCGGGGTCGCTCCGACGCGTCGTCGCTGGGCTGCCGGGGTCGCTCCGACGCGTCGTCGCGGAGCCGGAGCGTCCGGTCGGCGAGCGCGGCGACGAAGTCGGCGTCGTGGGTGACGGTGACGATGCCGTGCCCGTCGTCGCGCAGCTCGGCGAGCAGCTCGACCAGTTCGAGCCAGGTACGTCGGTCCTGGCCGAAGGTCGGCTCGTCCAGGATGAGCAGCCGGGGTGCGGTGGCCAGCGCCGTCGCCACGCTCAGCCGCCGCGCCTGGCCGCCGGAGAGGGTGTACGGGTTGGCCGCCGCCAGCCGGTCCAGCCGGAGCCGGGCCAGCAGCTCGTCCACCACCGACCGGACCACCGCCTCCGGCCGACCGGCCCGACGCGGCCCGAGCGCCAGCTCCTCGAAGACGGTGGTGCGGACGAACTGGTGCTCCGGGTCCTGGAAGACCGAGCCGATCCGGTCGGCCAGCACCGGTGCCCGCCACCGGTGCGGTGCGGTGCCGGCGTGCCGGCCGGCCAGTATCTCGGTGGCCGAGAGCCGGCCGGCGCCGGGCCGGAGCAGCCCGCCGAGCAGCAGCGCCAGGGTGGACTTGCCGGCACCGTTCGGGCCGAGCACCGCGAGCGCCTCGCCGGCACGTACCCGCAGATCGGTGCTTGCCAGCCGGGGTGGCAGGCCGAGCCGGTCGGCGGCGAGCAACACCGCACCGGGACCGCTCGTGGACCGGCGCGGTGCCGGCGGCGGCCCGGGCACCCAGACCCCGGCGGCGGCCAGCTCCGCGCCGTGTGCCGCGAAGACCTCACCCGGAGCGCCGTCGGCACACACCCCGGCACCCGGTTCGAGTACCACCACCCGGTCGACCAGCGGCAGCGCCTCCGACACCCGGTGCTCGACCAGGATCAGCGTGGTGTCGTCGTCGACCGCCGACCGGACCGCCTCCCGGACCAGCGCGGCGCCGGCCGGGTCCAGGTTGGCGGTCGGCTCGTCCAGCAGCAGCAGCCCGGGCCGCAGCGCCAGCACCCCGGCCAGGGCGAGCCGCTGCTGCTCGCCGCCGGAGAGCGCGGCGGTGGACCGGTCCGGGCCGTACGGGAAGCCGACCCGGTCCAGCGCCTCGGTGACCCGGTGCCAGATCTCCTCCGCCGGTACCCCCCGGTTCTCCAGGCCGAACGCCACGTCGTCGCCGGAGCGGGCCATCACCAGCTGGGTCTGCGGGTCCTGGAAGACGATGCCGACCCGCTCCCGGGCCTTGCGCGGATCGAGCCCGTCGATCTCGACGCTGCCGGACTGCTCGCCGGAGTCCTCGGCGAGCAGTCCGGCCAGCGCCGCGAGCAGGGTGCTCTTGCCGGAACCGGAGGCGCCGAGCAGGAGTACCCGCTCGCCGTGCCCGATCCGCAGGTCGACGTCGCGGACCGCCCAGGCCCGACGGCCGGCGTGCCGCCAGCCGAAGCCGCGTAGCCGCACCTCGCTCACGACGTCACCACCGGGTTCGCGCCGCTCACACGGCGGTGCGGTCGCGGCCGGCCGGGAACCGGTCCAGCACCCCGGTCTGGGCCAGCGCCCGGGTCAATGCCCAGCCACCGGCACCGGCCACGATCGCCGAGCTGAGCACGGTGAGGAGGAAGACCGGCAGCCGGAAAGAGTCGAAGTCGTGCTCCGAGTAGTAGCGGATCTGGTCGAAGATGGCGGCGGCGAGACCGGCCAACAGACCGGAGCCGACCGCGACCGGCAGCCGGAACGAGCGGTAGCGGACGGCGAGGAAGGCCGCCTCGGCGCCGACGCCCTGGGCCAGTCCCTGGATGATCGCGACGGTGCCCCACTGGCTGCCGAGCAGCACCGAGACGAAGGCGGCGAGAAACTCGCAGTACAGCGCCGCACCCGGCTTGCGGATCACCAGGCCGCCGAGTACTCCGGGCACCAGCCAGATGCCGTAGATGAGCGCCTGGGCCGGCGGAAAGAAGGTGAAGGCACCCTCGGTGGCGCTCCAGACCAGGCTCCAGGCCCAGAAGATGACCCCGAACGCGACCGCGATGACCGAGGCGACGATGATGTCGACGGTGCGCCATCTGGCGGTGGTGGACGAACTCATGAGCATGCCTCCCAGTCACGTGGTGGACCAGGAAAGACGCACGCCGCAACCCGGGACTGCCCGGACTGCGGCGCGGCTGGAGACTCGACCGAACTCCCTGCGCTGGCATTACCCAGATCAGGTTCGAGGGTCTGCGGGTGTGTCACCCGCACTCTCAGCGCTGTGCGCTCCCCTGTCGGATGTGCTGTTGTTCCGCAGACGGTACACCGGATACCGCCGCGCCGACAGCGTGCGACCGGCGGATGTGGCGGCGCGCACGATCCCACGGGATAGGCTGGATGGCCCAGATCAACATCTCGAAGGGACGCGTGCGGCGTGACACTGAGCCCCGAGGGCTATCTCGACCTGGTCACCGAGACGATCGGGCGGGTCGCGGCCGCTGCCCGCGACGGCGTACTCCGGGCGGCCGACCTGGTCGGCGACGCGCTGCGGGCCGGTGGAGTGGTGCAGGCGTTCGGCACCGGCCACTCGGAGGCGCTGGCCATGGAGATCGCCGGACGGGCCGGCGGGCTGGTCCCGACCAACCGGATCGCGCTGCGGGACCTGGTGTTGCGCGGCGGCGAGCCGGTCGACATCCTCGGCCCCACCCTGGAGCGGGACCCGAGCGTGGCCGGCCGGCTCTACGAGCTGACCCCGATCGACCCTCGGGACGTCTTCGTGATCGCCTCGAACTCGGGGGTGAACGGCACGATCGTCGAGTTCGCGTCGCTGGTCAAGGAGCGCGGCCACGGGCTGATCGCGATCACGTCGCAGCAGCACTCCGCACGGGTGCCGTCCCGGCATCCGTCCGGACGCAAGCTGAGCGACCTCGCCGACGTGGTACTCGACAACGGCGCCCCGTACGGCGACGCGGCGTTGCCGCTGCCCGGCGGCGGTGCGGTCGGTGCGGTGTCGTCGATCACCGCCGCGCTCCTCGCCCAGCAGGTCGTGGTGGAGGTGGTCCGCCGGCTGGTCGAGGCGGGGGAGAAGCCTCCGGTCTACCTCTCGGCGAACATCCCGGACAGCGACGAGCACAACGACACCCTGGAGGCCCGGTACGCCGGCCGGATCCGCCGGGGCGGCTGACCCCGGCACCCCGACTCCGGCGCCGCCCGGATTGTCTCCCTTACCGCTTCCGGGTCACCGTCGAGGCTTCCTCGCGTTTCGGGTACGGCCGGTCAGGGCACACTGCTGCCACATTCGACCGGAAGCGGAGGTGGCCCGGGTGGCCGTCGAGACGGAGAAACAGCGTTGGCAGCGCAACTTCGCCGACCTGTTGCAGGAACTGCGGGTGGCGCAGACCGGCGTGCAGATCCTGTTCGCGTTCCTGCTCACCCTCCCCTTCAGCAGCGGGTTTCCGCGAGCCACCACGTTCCAGAAGGACATCTACATCGTCGCGTTGCTGTCGGCGGCGGCCGCCACCGCACTGATCATCTCGCCGGTCGCCTTTCACCGGGCGCTCTTCCGGCAGGGGCGCAAGCCGGAACTGGTCCGGTTCGCGCACGGCATGGCCAGCGGCGGGCTGGCCTTCATGCTGATCGCGATGGTCAGCTCGGTGCTGCTGATCACCGACTTCCTGCTGCCCCGGCCGCTGGCGTTCGTGCTCACCGGGCTGGCCGGGGTCTGGTTCCTGACCTTCTGGGCCGCGCTGCCGTTCCTGCGCCGCAACTGGGGCGAGGCCGACGAGGACGACGACGAGCCGCCGGAGGCCCGCCCCGACGCGATCGACTGAGGATGCCGGCCGATCGCCACCTCATCACCGCGCGTAATCCATACTCGACAGTACATGTGCTCGCCCGATCGGCCTGTCTACTGTGGCCGATCGGAGGAAATGCCGCACGTGGTCGCCGCTTTTTTGATCATTGACATCTTCACCCTGGCGGGTCGCCCCCTACGCCAAGGCGCTTGACGGAGAGTTATACCCGGAACGACAACTACGGACCGCGAGAGGCGAGGATGAGCGACGTTCTGGGGGGACTGTCGACCGGTGGCTCGGTGGCAGTACCGGTGGGTCTGATCCGGTCGACCGGCGGCGGCTCGACCGACCTACGGGTCCACGCGCGGGACCGCGACGGGCACCGGGTCGGGGAACTGCGCAGCCTCCGTCGAACAGACGGGGGCGAGGCGGCGTGAGTGGGGACAACGCGGTGGTGCGTGCCGATCCGGCCACCCGGTTGGGGGACCGGGCGGGCCAGACCGAGTCAGAGGTGAGCTTCGAGGCGTTCTGCCAGCAGAACTTCGTACAGGTCGAGCGCTTCCTGCTCGCCCGCTGCCCGGACCGGGGTCTGGTCGAGGACGCCGTACAGGAGGCGTTCATCACCGCCCGGGACAAGTGGGAGCAGATCCGCGACTACGAGAAGCCGCTGGCCTGGATGTACAAGACCGCCCGCTACAAGCTGCTGGTGCTGCACCGGCGCCGGCGGCAGGACGTGACGGTGAGCCTGGACGAGGTACCGCCGGAGCGGCTCGCCGAACCGGCCGACCCGGCTGAGGCCCGGGAACTGCTGCGTGGCTGGTTGCCGAGGTTGCCGCCCCGCCAGGCCGAGGTCTTCGTACTGGCCCTCGACGGCTGGTCCGACCACGAGATCGCGGCCATCCTCGGCATCGCGTACAACACCGTGCGGACGTACCGGCAGGAGGCCCGGCACCGGTTGAAGGAACTCGCCCAGCAGGCGGGCTTCGACACGCCCTCCGGGAGGGAGCGGGGATGAACCTGGACGACATCCTGGCGTTGGCCTCGGACCGGACCTGCACGCAGCTGGAACGGGCCCGGGCCCGCCGGGCCACCCGCCGGGTGCAGCAGGAATACCGGCGGGCGGTCTCCGAGGGCCGCGACCTGACCGGCGACATCGAGGTACGCGATCCGCTCACCGCCGACACCGACGAGGTCGCCCGGATCACCCGGGAGGCCCAGTTGGCCAAGCTCGGCACCGTCACCTGGATCCAGGCCAGCGCGGAGCTGACCTGGTCGGACGAGATGGCCCTGATCCTCGGTCATCCGCCCGGCACCGTCCGGCACTCGGTCGCGGCGCTGACCCGGCTGATCCACCCCGAGGACGTCGACGGGGTACGCCGGGTGGTCGAGTCGGCGTGGCGGGACCGGACCGTCCGGGAGACGACCTGCCGGGTGGTCCGCCCGGACCGGGTCACCCGGTACGTGCACTGCCGCCTGGAATACGTCGTCGACGGGGAGAACCGGCCGTACGGCATCGTCGCCACCGCCCGGGACGTCACCGAGATCGAACTCGCCCGCCAGGAGCAGGCGCGACTGGCCCGCCGCCGCGAGACGGTGCAGGCGGAACCGGCCGGCCGGGACCCGGTCACCGGGCTCTTCCACCGGGCCAGGTTCGCCGACGAGATCGACACCGCCCAGCGGGGCGGGCCGGGAGTACTGCTGGTGGTGGCCGTCGAACCGGTCGCCCCGGCGGTCGGTCCGGCGGTCGGCCCGGCGGTCGGCCAGGACAACGGCGGCGACGGTGTACCTGGCGGCGACGGCGGGCCCGGGAGCGGCGACGAGCAGGAGCGGCTGGCGGCGGCGGTGGCCCAGGTCGTCCGCCGGGTCGCCCGCCGCTCCGACGTCTGCGGCCGGACCGGTCCGAACGAGTTCGGGGTACTGATGCAGCGGACAACGCTCAGTTCCGCCACCGCGCTCGCCGAGCGGATCATCGACGGCATCCGCTCCCAGTCCTTCGTGCTGGAGCGGGCCCGGCTGGTCGACGCCTGGGGTGGCCTGGTCCGCTACCAGGGGCGGGACGGCAGCCGCGGCGTCGACCTGATCGTGGACGCGGAGACGGCCTGGCGCCGGGCCCGGGGCACCGGCGTCGCCCGGGTCGCCCTGGACCGGCCGGCGGCCGAGGACGAACGCCGGGAACTGTGCCGCAGCCGGGTACGGGCCACGGTGGCGGAGAACCGGTTCACCCTCTACACCCAGCCCATCCTCGACCTGCGGCTCAACCAGATCACCCGGCAGGAGATCCTGCTCCGGTTGGTCGACGACGGCGGGCAGGCGCACTCCGCGTCGACCCTGCTCGGCGACGCGGAGCGGCTGGACGAGATCCTGCCGATCGACCGGTGGGTGATCGACCGCACCATCGAGCTGATCGCCCGGGGCTCGGGTACCTCGCACTACCAGGTGAACCTCTCCGGGCGGTCACTCGGCGACCCGCACCTGCTGGATCGGGTGCAGGAGCGGCTCCAGCGGTACGACGTCGATCCCGGCCAGCTCACCTTCGAGATCACCGAGACGGCGCGGATCGGCAACCTGACCGAGGCGCACAACTTCGCGTACGGGATCCGCCAGCTCGGCTGCCAACTCGCGCTCGACGACTTCGGCTCCGGACACGTGCCGTTCGCCTTCCTCACCTACTTTCCGGTGGACCTGGTGAAGCTGGGCGGCGAGTTCATCGCCGGGATCGAGCACTCGGTGGCGAACCGGGGGATCGTGCGGTCGATCGTCGAGATGTGCCGCGGGTTGGGCATCCGGACCGCGGCCGAGCACGTCGAGGACGAGGCAACCAGGGATCTGCTCCGTGACTACGGTGTGGACTTCGTCCAGGGGTACCTCATCGGCAAGCCGAAGCCGGTCACCGGCCCGGCGCGTACGTCGCCGGTGTCGGCCGAGGTCGAGGCCGACCCGGAACGGGAGCTGCGGGCCGCCACCGGATAGCCGACCCATGCAAAGTCCTGGCTGCCCCGGTCGTCATTAGGGTCGTGGAAGCCCCAGCAAGACAGTTTCCGGCGGCCGGGACCGCCCTCCTGCTGCTCGTCGTGCTGGTCGTCGTCGGTTGCGGTGCGGATCCGGCCCCCCGATCGCCGGTCGACCAGCAGGCCCGGTTGACGGCGAGCGGTCCGGCGGACCGGCCCGCCGGACTCGATCCGGCCCTGCTCCAGCCGAGCGGGTTGGGCACGGGATGGCGGCAGAGTCCACATCCGCCGGAGCCGCCGCCGTGGCCGTGGCTCCAGGCCGACTGCCCGGCGTACCGGGAGGGGGACTATCCGGCCCAGCGGCACCGGACCGACGCGGTGCAGCGCCGGTACCGGCACGAGCCGTCCGAACTGGTCGCGACGCAGGTCGTCGAGGCGTACGAGCCGGGCTGGGCGGTGCGGGCTCTCGACGACGTACGCCGGGTGGTCCGGACCTGCTCCCGGTACGACGCCTACGGCGCCAGCATCTCGTTCACCCTGGTGGAGACCGGGCTTCCGGCCGCCGACGCGGTGGTGGTGCAGGGGCGGATCGAGTCACCGGGGACGCCCGCCCGGTCCTCCCTGCTGGTGGCGGTTCGACACGACGACCGGCTCTCGACGCTGAACGTTCCCGGGCCGGTGGACCGGAGCGCCGCGTACGCGGTGGCGAAGAAGTTGGCGGACCTCCTTGGCTAGCCGACGCGGGCCGAGGCGCCGGGAGCTGCTGGTCGGCACCGCCGCCGCACTGCTCGGCGCGGGCGTTGCCGGCACCGGACTGGCGTACCGGTGGGCGGGTTCGGTGGAGGCCGGCCCGCAGCCGGCGGCGGCGCCCAGCCCGGCCCGGCCGACGCCGAGCCCGACCCCGGACCACGCCGCGCTGGCGCGTACCCGGATCGAGCGGTACCTGCGCGGGGTCGGCGGCCGGGTCACGCTCGCGGCGCGGGACCGGGCCAGCGGCCTGGTGGTGGTCGCCGGCACCCGGCGGTACCAGACGGCCAGCATCGTCAAGGTCGACATCCTGGCGGCGTTGCTGCTGCGCCGGCAGGACCAGGGGCGCAGGCTCAGCGGATCCGAGCGGCAGCTGTCCCGAGCGATGATCGTGGTCAGCGACAACGACGCGGCGAGCAGTCTCTACGCCACGATCGGTCGCCGGCGCGGGCTGGCCGCCGCGAACAAGGCTCTCGGGTTGCGCCAGACCACCCCGAGCCCGAGTTGGGGGATGACCACGACGACCGCGGCGGACCAGCTCCGGCTGCTGACCGCGATAGCCGACCCGGCCGGTCCGCTCGGCGACGCCGGTCGGAAGTTCCTGCTCGGGCTGATGGGGCAGGTCGACCGGGAGCAGGACTGGGGGATCACCGCCGCCGCCGGCCCGGCCAGTACCGCCAGCTACGTCAAGAACGGCTGGACCACTGTGGACGCCGACGACGGCCTGTGGCTGGCGAACAGCATCGGCCGGATCGTCGAGCCGGGCCGGGACTGGCTGGTCGCCGTACTCTCCGACCACCACCCGACCCGGCAACAGGGCATCGCGGCGGTGGAGAAGGCCGCGAGGTACGCCCTGACCGAGCTGCGCGCGATCCCGCCGGGCAATCCGTCGGCAGCCCGGTTCCGCTAACCGATCCGGTTGCCGTTGCGCAGGATGATCGTGAACCTGCCACCGAAGGACTCCTTGCCGAGGCCGTTCGCCTGTCCCGGCGCGGTGTCACCGGAGTAGTAGTAGAGCGGCCAGGAGGAGTACGTCGCCTGCCAGAGACCGTTGCCGAGTCCCTGCGTACCGCCCGCCGCGGTGGGGTCGTCGGCGAAGGTGGGGTCGCCCACGGTCAGGACCGGTGGCCACTCCTGCGCGCAGGCGTCCAGGCAGGTGACGTTGCCGTGGCGGTCACCGCTGAAGGTGTACACCGTCCTGCCCTCCGCGTCGACCAGCGCCTCCGGATATTTCGGGAGTCCGAATTTCAGCGCCGCCGCCTTTCCCTCCGGCGTGGCCGCCGTGCTCGCGGCCGGCGCCGAGGTCCCGGAGCCCGCCGACGTGGTCGCGGGTGCGGGGGTGTCGTCGGCGTCACCGCCGGAGCATCCCGTCGCCACCAGAAGTACGCCGACCGTGGCCAGCACTGCCGACCGGAGCCGGATCCCAGTTTGGTGCGTCACGCCGCCCTCACCACCATCGCTCGACGGGATCGGTGCCGGCCTATTCATAGCACGGCGCGGCAATGTGGACGGTGACGGCGGCTCGACAGTCTCGCCAATGCACCGTCATTCCTCCGGCGGCGTGTCTGCCCGGCGCCTGGCCCGGCGCCTCGGGGGGTCAGGGATGACGGCATGCGCATATTTTGTGCTACCGGCGGGTAACAAAACCGGGTAGCGTTGGTGGTGTATTCGACCGCTGCACGTCAAGGGGGTTGCCCGCTCCGCCGCACGGAGTGATGAGCGCGGGTGGCCCCTCACCGCCGTACTCGATCGAGGGGGTTGCCGTGACCACGACAGAGCGGAACAGGCCGGCGTCGAGCGGGTCGGACGGAGCCGGGCCGCTGCCGAAGGAGGCGGGACAGGTCTCCGAGCGGGAGGCCCGACAGGTGGCCGAGGCCGCCCGGGAGACCGAGTGGGGCAAGCCGAGTTTCGGCAAGGAACTCTTCCTCGGCCGGCTCCGGCTCGACCTGATCGACCCGTGGCCGCAGCCCGACCCCGAGCGCGCCGCCGAAGCACAGGAGTTCCTCGACCGGCTCGACAGCTACGTCCGGTCCGACGTGGACGGCGCGGCGATCGAGCGGGACGCCATGATCCCGGACGAGGTGTTCTCCGGACTCGCCCGGCTCGGCACCTTCGGGATGAAGATCGACAAGAAGTACGGCGGCCTCGGCCTGAGCAACCTGCACTACTGCCGGGCGCTGACCCTGGCCGGCTCGGCCAGCCCGGCGATCGGCGCGCTGCTCTCGGCGCACCAGTCGATCGGGGTGCCGCAGCCGCTGAAGATGTTCGGCACCGACGAGCAGAAGCAGCGCTTCCTGCCCCGGCTGGCCGCCGGTGAGGTGTCGGCGTTCCTGCTGACCGAGCCGGACGTCGGCTCCGACCCGGCCCGGCTGGGCACCACCGCCGAGCCGACCCCCGACGGCACCGGCTACCGGATCAACGGCGTCAAGCTCTGGGCCACCAACGGCACCGTGGCGGGCCTGCTGGTGGTGATGGCCCGGGTGCCCGCCGCGGAGGGGCGGCGCGGCGGCATCACCGCGTTCGTCGTCGAGGCGGACTCGCCCGGGATCACCGTCGAACGGCGCAACGCCTTCCTCGGGCTGCGCGGCCTGGAGAACAGCCTGACCCGCTTCTCCGACGTCTTCGTCCCGGCCGAGAACGTCATCGGCGGCGAGGGACGCGGCCTGAAGATCGCGCTGACCACCCTGAACACCGGTCGGCTCTCGCTGCCGGCGATGTGCGTCGGCGCCGGCAAGTGGTCGCTGAACGTGGCCCGGGAGTGGGCCGCCGAGCGGGTGCAGTGGGGCCGGCCGGTCGGCGGGCACCAGGCGGTGGCCGGCAAGCTCGCCTTCATCGCCGCCACCACCTACGGCATGGAGACGATGCTCGACCTCTGCTGCCTGCTCGCCGACGACGACCGCTTCGACATCCGGATCGAGGCCGCCCTGGTCAAGCTCTACGCCAGCGAGATGGCCTGGAAGATCGCCGACGAACTGGTGCAGATCCGGGGTGGGCGCGGCTACGAAACCGCCGACTCGCTGACCGCCCGGGGTGAGCGGCCGGCCGCCGTCGAGCAGATCCTCCGCGACCTGCGGATCAACCGGATCTTCGAGGGCTCGACCGAGATCATGCACCTGCTGATCGCCCGGGAGGCGGTCGACGCGCACCTCTCGGTGGCCGGCGACATCATCGACCCCGACGCCGAACTGGGCCAGAAGGTCCGGGCGGGCGCCAAGGCGGGTGCGTTCTACGCCAGGTGGCTGCCGACCCTCGCGGTCGGTCGCGGCCAGAACCCCGGCGGGTACGCCGAGTACGGCCACCTCGCCGGACACCTGCGTCACGTCGAGCGGTCGTCCCGGAAACTGGCCCGGTCCACGTTCCTGGCGATGTCCCGCTGGCAGGGCAAACTGGAGCACAAGCAGGGCTTCCTCGGCCGGATCGTGGACATCGGCGCCGAACTCTTCGCGATGTCGGCGGTCTGTGTGCGGGCGAACGCGGAACGGGAGACCCGGCCGGAGGGCGTGGAACTGGCCGACCTCTTCTGCCGACAGGCCAGGGTGCGGATCGCGGCGCTGTTCCGGGCACTGTGGGAGAACACCGACTCGGTCGACACGGCGGCGGCGAAGCGGATCCTCGCCGGCCGCTACGCCTTCCTGGAAGAGGGTGTGATCACCCCGCCCGCCGACCTGCCCTGGGTCGCGCCGTGGCAGCCCGGCCCGTCGTCCGTCGAGGACGTACGCCGGCGGATCCCGAAGCCGGAGAGCGAGTGAGTGAGACGGGGGGGGTGGTCCGGGATTCGCGCAGCGAGAACTGGAGTGCCGCCGCCCGCCGCTCGCTCTCCCCGTCGCTGTAGCCGGCGGCGGTGTCCAGGAAGTTGAACGGGCCGGTCAGCGCGGCGAGCGTGGTCTCGGTGCCGCGTTCGGCGCTGACGTCGTACCCGAAGAGGCCCGGCATGCTGCCCCAGCGGGCCGCCGCCGACGCAGACCGGGGTGACGTGCAGGCCGGTGCCGCCCAGCGGGCGGCGGGGGAAGTCGTCCGGTGATCGCTGTTCGCCGTGCATCGCGGCACCCCACTGTGACCTCGGTAACCACCGGTCATGGGGTGTCCGGCTGTCTCGTCTGTTGTTGGTGAGCACAACGAGCGGAGACGTCATGTTCTCGGAACCTGACGGCGAAGACAGTCACCGGTTCGAAAGGAAACACCTGTGAACCTCGCGCTATGGATCGTCACCGGGGTGTTGGCCACCGTCCTCCTGATCAGCACCTCGAAGATGTTCGTACCCAGGGAGAAGATGGCCGCCGCGGGCGGGCGCGCCGGCCAGTGGGTCCTCGACTTCAGTCCCGGCGCCCTGCGGGTCATCGGCGCCCTTGAACTCCTGGCTGCGGTGGGCCTGATCCTGCCCGCCCTCCTGGACATCGCGCCGGTTCTGGTGCCGATCACCGCAACCTGCGTGGCGCTGCTCTTCACCGGGGCGGCCATCATGCGCCTCCGCCGCGGCGAGCGGGTGACGATCATCCCCGACCTGGTCTATCTCGGCATGGCCGTCTTCGTGGCCTGGGGCCGGTTCGGTCCCGAGTCCTTCACCGGCTGAGTCGAGCCCCGCGAGGAGGTAGCCCCGCAGTGCTGGGCCGAGCCCTGCGAGGTGGGCGGTGGCGGTGGGCGGTGGGCGACGTCAGCGGCGTACCGGGGTGGCCCGCAGCCCGAGGGCGCGCAGTTCCAGCGCGGCCAGCGCGTCCACCGTATCGGCGTCACCCCGCCGCCACGCCTGCGCGACATCCGGGTCGATCCGGGTCAGCTTCCGGATCGGCTGCGTCGCCAACGCCCGCAGCGCCAACAGGTCCCGGCCGGCCGGCGCCGAGCGCAACGCCCGAGCCGCGCCCGCCCGGCGCATCCAGCGCACCCGCAACGGCAGCCAGCCGACCAGCACCACCCCGAGCGGAAACACCAGCAGGGCCAGGGACAGTGCCAACGCCAGTTCCCCGACCAGCGCCTGCTGGTCCCGCCCCGCCTCGGCCATCGCCCGGGCCGCTTCGGCGGCGTTCTCGAACGGCGCGGTCAGTTCGTCGCCCACCACCGGCACCCGGCCGACCTTGCCACCCGCGTCGGCCAGGTTGTCGGCGAGTCCACCGCCGGCCCCTTCCAGCTTCTGTCCGGGTACGGCGAGCTTCTGCACCAGGTCGTGCAACCACATCGCCGCCCGGATCCAGAGGTAGATCCAGGCGACGACGAGCAGATCGGTGAGGAGTTGACGGGCGGCGGTCGGAAAGCGATCGGCATAGACCCTCATGCCGGTCAGCGTGCCACGGGCCGGTCGGCGGCGCCGGGCGCCGCCGACGCACCGGTGGGCCGGGGAACGCATCCCCGGCCCACCGTCCCGCCTCGGGGTCAGCCCCGGCCCGGCACGATGGTGTAGTCCACCCCGCCCAGCACGAACTTCTCGCCGACCTCACGGGCCGGTCCGACCTGCAACACCTGGAGCACGTACGGCTTCTGCACGACCTCGGCGGCCGCGAAGCTCAACTTGACGACGGGACGCTCGTCCGGATAGATCAGCAGGTCCCTGATCTGTGCCCTGGCCGGGTTCACCTCCAGCTGGCTCCGACCGACCACCCGGACGCCGTCGCCTGCCCCACCGTTGCGCGCCCAGCGCTCGAACAGCTCCGGGCCGAGGTCGACCACGATCTTCAGGTCCGGGGCGACCTGGTCCGCCGGCCGGAACACGAGATCGAAGTTCGCCGGTACGGCCAGCGCGTTCGCCAGCGCGTACGGCCGGTCCACCGCCGGCCCGCCCGGAGTGGCCGGGACGGTGTTGGCGTTCTTCCAGACGATGTTGTTGTTGTACTGCGTGTTGATGGACGTCGCCGTGCCCTCGAAGTTCATCGGATCGGTCGCGGACTCCCAGCGCAGCAGGAGGCAGAAGTGGCCGATGGAGGGCACGTTGGGCCACGCGATGGAGGTGACGGTCTCACCGGGCGCGACCGGCAGGGTCTTCGAGCCGATCGGGGTCCAGTGTGCCGGCCAGTTCGCGGCGCCACCCGAGGTGGTGTAGTACGCGCGCAGCGTGCCGGAGCTGATCCCCGACCCGTACGGGCCCGGGTTCCGGAGCTTGACGAAGATGTAGCTGGTCGAGCCGACGACCGGGTTCGTGTGGGAGGGACACTCGACCCCGCTGGGGCAGATCTTGACGTCCGGGCTGTTGAAGAAGGACGAGTAGATCGCCCCGTGCGGCTCGTTCCCGACGTCCGACGCGGTGTCCTTCATGAACGCGTCGGTACGCGCGGACACCGCCGCGCCGGTCGTCGACCCGTTGTCGGCGCCGCCACCCAGGGCGGCGCCGCTCGTCGAGAAGGTCAGCAGGGTGGCCAGTACCGCGCCGAACAACACTATGGGGGTTCGGAGCAGGCGTGGACTCGCAGAGGTCATGGGGGTTCCTTCTCCTCGGTACTGGGGCGGTGTGTAGTGCGGAGCGCGCTCGTACCGTGCCGGCGAAATGACTCTAATCCAGCGAGCGAAGGCAATGGAATAGGCGATAAATTCGATTGCCGCGCGTGCCCGCTTTTGCCGGGGAGGGAGTAATTCTCGGATAAGGCGGAATGCGAGTGAAAGAATTACCCGTCAATTTGTATCAACGGAGTCCGACCGTCCTCCTGTACGCCGGCACCCCTCCGGGCGCACGCGGTGGCAGCGGTTTGCCGGTGGTCGGCCGGTGGTGACGCCGGTGGTCCGGCACGACGTGCCGCAGCGCAGGTGGCAGCTGGCAGGTGGCGCGGGGCGGCTCAGCGCAGCGAGACCCAACTGGTCGCCACCGCGTAGTCGGAGGTCCGGGCGTGTAGCTGGACCGGACCGGACGGCGGCGGACCCAGCGAGAAGAAGCCGACGGTGTCGACCGGCACCTCCTCGTACGGGCCGTGCGGGGTGCGGGCGACGACCCGGCCGCCGCGGGCCGGCGAGAGCTGACCGACGATGCCGGTCCCGGTCACCTCGATCGCGACGACGACCGGACCGGCGTGGAACGCCAGCGCGCGGGCGGAGCCGGCGGACCGGGTCAGCCCGGCGGGCTCGGGATCGCAGGCCGAGTCGAAGGTCAGCTCGGCGACGGCCAGCTCGGCGTCCACGGTTCGCCAGCTCCACGCCGCGTAGCCTGCGGCCAGGAACTCCTCCGGCGGCGGTCCCGCGTCGCGCAGCGCCTCACCCAGCTCGCTCAGCAGGGCGTCGTCATCGGCCGGCGGCCACTGCCCCATTGCGGTCACCTCCGCTCCCCTCGGCGTCCGAGGACGCCCCGACGAACGCGGCCAGCGCGGGGGAGTCGCGCAGCTTGCGCAGGCATCGCGCCTGCGACGGGCCGATGCTGCCGATCGGCATGCCCAACCGCGCAGCGATCTCCCGGTAGCTGGTCGGGGGATCGGCCACCAGCAGGGACAGCAGGTCCCGGCAGCGTGCCGGAAGCTGGCCGAGGCCGTCCCGCAGCGCCTGCCGGCGTTCCGCCCGGAGCAGGTTCTCGTCCGGTGCCCTCAGGTCCGGGGGCAGCAGGGCGCCGATGGTCCCCTGGACGGCGTCGTCGAGCGGGTCGAACGGCTGGGTACGCCGACCGACCCGGACTAGCCGGTAGCACTCCCGCCGGGCGGTGGTGGCCAGCCAGGTCGCCAGGGCGGCCGGCTCGCGTACCCGGCCGAGATGCTCCACCAGGCGCAGCCAGACGGTCTGGTTCACGTCCGCCGCGTCGGTCCGGTTCAGCCGGTGTGCCCGGATCACCGAGAGCACCAGCGGGGCGTAGCGGCGGACCAGCTCGGTCCAGGCGAACTCGTCGCCGTTCGCGGCGGCGGACACCAGGCCGGCGAGGGCCCCGTCGGTCGCCGGGGCGTCCGGTACCGAACCGGCATCGGGACGGGTGGGATCCGGATGCTCAGTCAACGAGTACGCCGTAGTCGGGGTGCCAGGCGGGATCTCCGAGCAGGACCGAGCGGGCCTGCGCGGCGTCGAGCCCGGTGGCGCTCATCACGGCGGCCAGCCGGCCCGAGACGTGTGCCGCCGCGAAGGACGTGCCGGCCCAGGCCGCATACCCGAGAAACTGCCTGGCGGGCAGTCCGGGCAGCAGCAGCCGGCCGTCGACAAAGGTGCTGGTCCGCTCGCCGACCGCGCACGCGTCGACCCAGGACCCGAAGTTGCTGTACGGGGCCGGCGTAAGCCCGTTCACCCCCCGGCTGACCGCGGCCACCGCCAGTACCTCGGGCAGCGCGGCCGGCCAGCTCGGCCGGTTGATGCCGGCGTTTCCGGTGGCCGCCACGACCACGCTGCCCGTCGGCAGGCCGCCGAGGACGTTCACCAACGGCAGCGGCGGCAGGTCGTCCTGGGTGAGACAGCCCAGCGACAGGTTGACGATCGACACGTCCGGGCTGAGCCCGGCCAGGGCCGCCGCCAGCATCGCCTCGTCACCGACGCCGGTCGGGTTCAGCGCCGCCTCGGGGTCGAACCACACGCCCGGCGCGGCCTGCCGGACCACCCCGGCGACGAAGGTGCCGTGCCCGCCCTGCGGGCCGAGTACGTCGCTGTGCAGGTAGAGCGGGTCCTCGTCGTCGACCTGCGGCAGGTAGCCGCCGCCGAGCCACTCCGGATGGCGGGCGCCGGCCAGCCGCCAGACTCCGGTGTCGCAGATGCCCACCATCACCCCGGCGCCGTCCCCGGCGTGCGCCGGGTCGGGCGCGGGTAACGCGGCGGCGACCTGCGGTGGACCGCCCGGGTTGCCCATGATGTTGCCGTAGCCCAGCAGCACGTGGTGCGGTTGCACCCGGGGGACCGGCTGGTCGGGCCACTGCCGGGGATCGCGCAGCTTCGCCACCACCGAGGGCACGTCGGTCTCCCGGTCGAAACGCAGCCGGGTGACGCCGGCGAACTCACCGCTGCGGCTGACCTGGTGCCCGTCCCTGCGCAACACGGCCGCCACCCGATCGGTGTCCGGGTTGGCGACCAGCAACTGCCGGGGGCGGTAGAGGAACTCCCGGCCGGCCTCGCCGTGGTGGCGCACCTCGGGATCGGCCGCCAGCAGTTCCTGGAATGCCCGCTGGTACGCGTCGTCGTCGCGGTTCGCGGCCGCCGGCCCCGGTCGCAGCCCGGCGGCCAACGGTGTGGCCGCGACCAGCCCGGCCAACGTCATGAGACGACGGCGGGACAACCGATGGATCGGGCGCGGCGCGACGGGACGGTCAGGCGACACCGGTCCTCCCAAGGGGACGGAAATAGCGCGGTTGGCGGGCCGACTTCCTGAACATTTCCAGGTGTCGTCAATTCTTTTCCAGTGATAGTCAGTTGTCAATAATCATGGATCCGATGAGGGTGGCCGGGAATCACCTCTTTTCGGATAACCGCGCAGATTGACCCAAGGTCATCGATCGGGGATTCTGTCCGCATGGGTGACAGCGCCGGCTCCGTCGCTCCCACGGCCCGGGCCGCGCTCGACGCCGTTCAGCGCTATCCCCGCGAAGCGATCATGCTCGGGCGGCGGGTGCTGGCGACCGGCGGTGCCGACGCCGACGAACGCTCCACCGCGGAACGGGCGATCGGGCTGGCCCTGCGGGAACTCAACGACCTGCCCGGTGCCCTGCGACACCTGCGCCGCGCGCTGCGGGCCGCCGGATCACCCCGGGTGGCGGCACTGGCCAGGATGAGCCTCGGCTACGTGCTCGCCAACGCCGGCCGTACCTCCGCCGCACTGGCCGCGGTCACCTCGGCGCTGCCCGAGCTGACCGGCGCCGACGCCGGGCGGGCCCGGATGCAGCGGGGCGTGGTGCTGCACTTCCGGGGCCAGTTCGAGGAGGCGGTCCGGGAGTACGGGATCGCGGTCGAGATCGCCCAACGCGAGGGCGACCTGCTGCTGGAGGCGCGCGCCCGGAACAACCGAGGGCTGCTCAACGCGCACCGGGGCGCGACGCTGGGCGCCGACGACGACCTCGGCCGCGCCGCCGCCATCTTCCAGCGGCTCGGACTGGACCTGGCCGCCGCCGACGTCCGGTGGAACATCGGCATCGCCGCCAGCCACGGCGGCGACATCCCCGGTGCGCTGCGCCGCTTCGCCGCCGTCGAGGAGGAGTACGCCCAGCTCAAGGTGCCCCGGCCGGCGCTGCTGCTGGACCGGTTCGAGCTGCTGCTCTCGGTGCCGCTGGTGGACGAGGCGGTCGAGGTCGCCAGCCTCGCCGTACGGGAGCTGCGGCGGCGCAGGATGGGCTCGGACCTCGCCGAGGCGCTGCTTGCCCAGGCCCGGGCCGCGCTGCTCGCCGGTGACCTGGAGACCGCCACCACGGCCGCGGCCTCGGCACGGGTCCGGTTCCGCCGCCAGGGGCGCCGCACCTGGGCCGCCTTCGCCCGGCACGTGGAACTGCGCGCGGAACTGCGCCGGGGTACCCGCTCGGCGGCGCTGCTGGCCACGATGGCGCGTACCGCCGACCAGCTCGACGCCACCGGTTGGCCGGGTCCGGCGCTGACCACCCGGATCGAGGCGGCCCGGCTGGCCACCGAACTGGGCCGTACCGGCCGGGCGGTGGAACTGCTGGAGGTCGCCGCGCGGGCGCGCCGCCGGGGCACGGCGTCGCGGCGGGCGCAGGGCTGGTTCGCGCTGGCGCTGTCCCGGCGGATCGGCGGAGACCACCGGGGTGGCGCCCGTGCGTTGCAGCGCGGGCTGGCGGTGCTCGACGGGTACCGGGCCGCGCTGGGCGCCACCGAACTTCGCGCACACAGCGGCGCGCACGGCCAGGATCTGGCGGCCGAGGGAGTCGACCTCGCCATCAGCGCCGGCACGCCCGCCCAGGTGCTGGCCTGGACGGAGCGGTGGCGGGCCGGTGCGCTGCGGATGCGGGCGGTGCTCCCGCCGCAGGACGTCGGCCTGGCCGCCGCCCTCGCCGAACTGCGGATGGTCAGCGGCGCGCTGGAGGAGGCACTGCTCGCCGGCCGGCCGGTGACCGCGCTGCGCCGTCGCCAGGCCCGGCTCGAACGACACATCCGGGAGCTGGCCCGGGGGGTCGACGGCGGTGGCGGGCTGCTGGCCCCACCGGGTGTGCGCACCCTCGGGGAGTGGCTCGGCGAAGCCGTACTCGTGGAACTGGTGGCCCACCGGGAGCGGCTGCGGGCGGTACTGCTCCGGGACGGCCGGGCGACCCTGCACGACCTCGGCCCGCTCGACGCGGCCCTGCACGCGGCCCGGCTGCACCGGTTCGGCCTGCGCAGATTGGTCGTCACCGGGGACACCCCCGACGCCCGGGCCGGGGTCGAACACGCCGCGGTCGCCCTGGACCGGCAGCTCTTCGGGCCGCTGCGGGCCCGCCTGGCCGACCGGCCACTGGTGATGGTGCCGATCGGGGCGCTGCACGCCGTCGCCTGGGCGGGGCTGCCGACCTGTGCCGGCCGGCCGGTGACGGTGGCCCCGTCGGCGACGGCGTGGCTTGCCGCCGCCCGCCGTACGCTGCCGGACGGCGCACCGCTGCTGGCCGCCGGCCCACGCCTGCCCGCCGCCGAGACCGAGGTACGCCTGCTGAGCCGGGTACTGCCCGGGGCGCGTCTGCTGGCCGGCGCGGAGGCGACCGCCGAGGCGGTCACCACGGCACTGGACGGGGCCCGGCTGGCACACGTCGCGGCACACGGGACGTTCCGGGCCGACAACCCGCTCTTCTCCACACTGGAACTCGCCGACGGCCCGCTGACCGCGTACGAGTTGGAGCGGCTGCCCCGACCGCCCGGCTGCGTCGTCCTCTCCGCCTGCGACTCGGGGCTGTCCGGGGTACGTCCCGGCGACGAGGTGATGGGATTCACCTCGGTGTTGCTGGCCCTCGGCGCCAGCAGCCTGGTCGCCACCGTGCTGCCGGTGCCGGCGGACCTGACCACCACGCTGATGCTGGACCTGCACCGCCGGATGGGGGGCGGCGCCCGACCGGCCTCGGCGCTCGCCGCCGCCCAGCGGGAGTTCGCCGCCGCCGGCGACGGCTCCGCGCAGGCCACGGCGGCGGCCTTCGTCTGCTTCGGCGCCGGCTGACCGCCGGCTCACCCGCCGCCGCCGGCTGCCCGCCGGCTCACCGGCACCCGGCTGACCGCCGGCTCACCGGCAACGCCGCGGCCGGTCGCCGGGCCTCGGGTTATCGGTCCGCGCAGGCCGGACAGGTGCCGAAGATCTCCAGCGTGTGGCTGACGTCCCGGAACCCGTGCTTGTTGGCGACCCGGTCGGCCCAGCTCTCCACGGCCGGGCCCTCCACCTCGACCGTGCGCCCGCAGGCCCGGCAGACCAGGTGGTGGTGGTGCCCCTCGCTGCACCGCCGGTAGAGGTGCTCACCGCCCGGCGGGCGCATCACGTCGATCTCGCCCGCGTCGGCGAGTCCCTGCAGCGTGCGGTAGACGGTGGTCAGGCCCACCCGCTCGCCGCGACTGCGCAGCATCGCGTGCAGGTCCTGGGCGCTGTGGAAGCCCTCGACCTCGCCGAGCAGTGCGCTGACCGCGCTGCGTTGTCGGGTGTTACGTACCGCCGCGCCGTTCCCCGCCGCCGCCATCTCGCCCTCCTCGCGTCATGTCAGGTGCCTCCCCGGACGTCCCCCCGTCAGGTGGCTTCCCCCGAATGGCTCACCGCGTCCGCCACGATATGCGCGATGTGTTCGTCGACCAAGGTATAGGCGATTTCCCGACCGCGCCGCGCACCGCGTACCACCCCCGCACCCCGGAGCACCCGCAGGTGCTGGGAGACGAGCGGCTGCGGGGCGCCGAGGGTCTCCACCAGCTCGTGCACGCACCGCTCGCCCTGCGCGAGTTCGCTGACGATGGCGAGCCGGATCGGCGCGGCAAGCGCTCGTAGCAGCTCGCCGGCGCCGGCGTAGGCCTCGTAGGCGTTTGTGCTCGTCACGCTGTAACGGTAACCGTTGTTAACGGCCGACCGTCGTTCGGTGCGCGGTTCCAAGGTCAACCGGTACCGGCCCGGCGGGTGGGGTCGGGGCCGGTGGGGTGCGCCGGCCGGCGTCGAGTACCACGTCACAGGGTTCTACCTGCGGCGCCGGCCCGGGTACGGCACGGCGCCGGGCCAGCGCCCGGCGTACCGCCACGGCCACCGACGCCACCAGGAAGAGGCCGATCGCCAGGATCACGATGGTGGCCCCGAGCGCGGTGTTGGCGGTGCCGGCCAGCCACACCCCGGAGCCCGAGGCGAGCAGCCCCAGCCCCATCGCGGCGAGCATGGTGCCGAGGAAGCCGCGGGTGAACAGCTGCGCGGTGGCCACCGGTACCACCATCAGGGCGCTGATCAGCAGCAGGCCGACCGCCCGCATCGCGATGGTCACGGTCACCGCCGTGGTCACCGCGAGCAGCAGGTTCAGCGCCCGGACCGGCAGCCCGGAGACCCGGGCGTACTCCTCGTCGTGGCAGATCGCGAAGAGCGCCGGGTGCAGCGCGATCATGGCCGCCAGGACCACCACCGCGAGGACCACGATCACCACCAGATCCTGCGGCGACGTCGTGGTCAGCGAGCCGAAGAGGTACGCCATCAGGTTGGCGTTGCTCCGGCTGCCGGAGAGCCCGACCAGCATCACGCCACCGGCGATGCCGCCGTAGAAGAGCATCGCCAGGGCGACGTCGCCGGAGGTGCGGCCGCGTTCCCGGATCAGTTCGATGGCGACCGCCGCGACCGCCGCGACGATCACCGCCGTGAGCACCGGGGACCGGTCGAGCAGCAGGCCGACCCCGACCCCGGTCAGCGCGACGTGCCCGACCCCGTCACCGATCAGCGACATCCGGCGCTGCACCAGGTAGATGCCGAGCGCCGGGGCGGTCACCCCGATCACCAGCGCCCCGACCAGGGCTCTGATCATGAAGTCGTACTGGAAGAGGCTCATGCCGGCCCTCCGCTCCGCCCCGTGCCGACATGAGGCACATCGACGCTGAGCTGGCTGGTTCGCTCGCTTCGCTCGCTCATGGACGAGTGCCCCACATCCCTGTCGACTCCTCGGGCGCGTGCGGGTGGACGTGCTCGTGTCCGGGCGCCGCGTGGTGCCCGGCCGGTTCCGGTACCGGGCCGTCGTGCGCGATCGTCCCGTCGTGTACCACCACCGCCCGGGTCACCACCCCGGCCAGTGGCCCGAGTTCGTGCGCGACCAGCAGCACGGTCCCGCCACCGGCGACGAACCCGCGCAGCGCCTCGGCGAAGGCGTCCTGGCTGGCCGAGTCGACCCCGGCGGTCGGCTCGTCGAGGACCAGCAGCTCGGGCCGGCCGGCCAGCGCCCGGGCGATCAGGGTGCGCTGCTGCTGCCCGCCGGAGAGGGTGGCCACCGGGTCACCGGCCCGGTCGGCGAGCCCGACCGCCGCCAGCGCATCGGCCACCGCCGCCCGGTCGGCCCGCCCCGGCGGCCGGAACGGGCCCCGCCGGGCCAGCCGCCCGGAGGCGACCACCTCGGCCACGGTGGCCGGTACGCCGCTGCCGGCGCCCATCCGCTGCGGCACGTACCCGATCCGGGCCCACTGCCGGAACCGGCGCTGCGGGGTGCCGAACAGCGAGACCGTACCGGCGGCCAGCGGCACCAGACCGAGGATCGCCCGGATCAGGGTGGACTTGCCGGAGCCGTTGGCGCCGAGCACGGCGACCACCTCGCCGGGGTCCACCCGCAGGGAGACGCCCCGGAGCACGGGGCGGTCGTCGTAGGCGACCACCCCCTGCTGGACGGTGACGACAGGTGCGGTCATGCGCACTCCAGTGCGGTCCTCAGGGCGTCGAGATTGCCGCGCATCACCGAAAGGTAGTCCCCGGTACTGCCGGGCCGCAGGCCCTCGATCGGATCCAGTACCGCGGTCTTCGCCCCGACCTCCCGGGCGATCGTCTCGGCGACCTTCGGGCTGACCAGGGTCTCGAAGAAGATCGTGCTGGCCTGGTGCTTGCGGGCCTCGGCGGCCACCTCGGCCAGCCGCTGCGGGGCCGGCTCGTCCTCGGGGGTCAGCCCGGAGATGCCGATCTGCTCCAGTTGGTAGCGCTCCGCCAGGTACCCGAACGCGGTGTGGCTGGTCACCAGTTCACGTCGCTGGCAGGTCTTCAGTCCCCGGGCGTACTCGGAATCGAGGGTCTCCAGCTCGGTGCGGAGCGCCTTCGCCCGGGCGGTGTAGTCGGCGGCCCGGTCCGGGTCGACGGCGCCGAGCCGCCCGGCCAGCGCGTCGGCGATCTCGGCCAGCCGGGTCGGGTCCAGCCAGACGTGCGGGTCCCTGCCCTCCGTCCCCTCCGCGTGCCCCTCCTCGGCACCCGGTTCCTCGGGCGCGTGGTCGGCGCCGTCGTGCTCGTGCCCGCCGGCCGTCGCCGGTAGCAGCGGTCGCACGGTGGCCACGTCGAAGGCCCGGTCGCTGGCCTGCTGCCGCACCGCGTCGTCCACGCTCGGCTGGAAGCCGGCGAGGTAGACGACCAGTTCCGCGTCGCTGACCTGCCCGACCTGGCCGGGGTTGAGTTCCAGATCGTGCGGCTCGGCGCCGGGCTTGGCGAGGTTGACCACCCGGACGGCGTCCCCGCCGACCCGCTCGGTGACGAACTGGAGGGGATAGAACGCGGTGACGACGTCGACCCGGTCGGGGTCGGCGCCGCTGCCGGCATTGCCGCACGCGGCAGCGCCGGCCAGCGCGAGCAGGCCGGTGGCGGCGAGGGCGACGGTACGCGGCGCGAAGCGGATCACCATGTCATCCACTCTCCGCGACAATGAGAATGATTGTCAAAAACGCATGCTTGCATGGAACCGCTTGATCGCGTTCGGTTCTGGTCGAGCGATCGTCCGGGGGCGGACGGCCATCAGAGGATCTTCATCAGCGCGGTAGCGACCAGCAGGGTGAGGATGACCAGCCGGAGGATCCGGGTCGCCGGCCGCTGCACCGGCCAGGTGGTCGCCAACAGCGCGGCCAGCCCGGCGGCGAGCGCCAGCAGCAGGGCTCCGCCGACGATCCCCGGCGCGAAGAGGGCGACCAGCACCAGCGCCAGCACGGCGAGGAACACACCCGTGGGGTTGACCCGAGCCAGCCGGGTCAGCAGAACGCTCTGCGTACGCTGCATTCCACAGACTCTACGAGATCACGGTGCCCCGGCCGGCGAGCTGTCGCCAGCGACACCCTCCGCGCACGCCGGTGGCGGCACCGGACAGGAGGCGTACGTGCTCGTCACCAACCGGTTCGTCGTGCCGGAGGAGGCCGCCGCAACCTTCACCGAACGGGCCCACACCGCGCTGGCCGCCCTCGCCGCCCGGCCGGGGTACCGTCGGGGGCGGCTGCTGCGGGCCCTCGACGATCCCCGGCACTGGTGCCTGATCACCGAGTGGGAGTCGGTCGGCACGTACCGGCGGGCCCTCGGCGCCTTCGAGGTCAAGGTCGACGCCACCCCGCTGCTCGCCGAGTCGCTCGACGAGCCGTCCGCGTTCGAGACGCTGGCCAGCGCCGAACCGGACGGTCAGGTCGAAGTCACTCCCAGTGACCGGGCCGCTGACCCCGGCCGGTGATGAACCGGGCACTACCCTGTGCCTCATGAGCGTTCCCGGACCGCCCGGCGGCCCGTCGTCCCCACCCGATTCCGTCCGGACCGACGAACCGGCCGCACCCGGTGGACCCGTGCCGCCGTCGGGCGGATACGGCCCGCCGCCACCAAGCCCGGTCGGGTACGGTCCGCCGCCGGCCGGACACGGTCCGCCGCCACCTGCGCCGGTCGGGTACGGTCCGCCGCCGGTCGGCTACGGGCCGCCTCCGGCCGGATGGGGACCGATGCCGCCGGCCGTGCCGGCGCCGCCGCCCGGCCCCGGCGTCGAGCCGCTGTTCGCCGCGCCGCCCAGCGAGGGGCGCGGTGCGCGGCTGTGGCTCGGGCTCGGGGTGGCCGCCCTGGCCGTCGTACTCTTCTGCGGCGGTGGCGGAGCGGCCCTGGTCGGCCTGCTGATCTCCGGTTCACAGGCGTTGAACGAGCAGGCCAAGGCGGTGGTGACCGACTACCTCGACGCGCTCGACGACGACGACTTCCGCAAGGCGTACGACCTGCTCTGCGAGTCCGCCCAGCAGCGGGAGTCGCCGGCCGAGTTCGAGCGCCGGGTCAGCTCCGAGCCGGAGATCGCCTCGTTCCGGATCGGCGACGTGTCGCTGACCAGTGAGCTGAGCGTGCCGGTCGACGTGACCTACGCCAGCGGCGGGCAGGACAACCTCCAGGCCCGACTGGCCCAGGATCAGAGCACCGGCGAACTGCGGGTCTGCGACATCACCTGACACCGGGGCCGGCCCGCCGGGCGGCGGCGGTACGGCCGCCGAGGTGGAGTAATCTGCTGGGCTCGGGCCGCAGGTGACCGTACCGTTGTGCGGAGCACCGCCCGAGCCAGGTCCGAGTGCCGAACCTGTCCGCCTTTCCCAGCCGTCCCGAAGATGTCCCCGCCGGCCGCCAGCCGGTGTAGGAGGTAACCATGCCAGCCGACCGTATCGACGCCGTCGTCAGTCTCGCGAAGCGCCGAGGCTTCGTCTTCCCGTCCAGCGAGATCTACGGGGGCACCCGGTCGGCCTGGGACTACGGCCCCCTCGGCGTCGAGCTGAAGGAGAACGTCCGGCGCCAGTGGTGGCGGACCATGGTGCAGCAGCGGGACGACATCGTCGGCCTCGACTCGGCCGTGATCCTCGCCCGGGACGTCTGGGCCGCCTCCGGCCACCTGGACGCCTTCGTCGACCCGCTGACCGAGTGCCAGTCGTGCCACCGGAGGTTCCGGGCGGACCACCTCGAGGAGGCGTACGCGGAGAGGCACGGCCACCCGCCGGCCTCGTTGACCGAGATGAACTGCCCGAACTGCGGCAACAAGGGCACCTTCACCGAGCCGCGGATGTTCAACGGCCTGATGAAGACCTACCTCGGCCCGGTGGAGAGCGAGGAGGGCCTGCACTACCTCCGGCCGGAGACCGCGCAGGGCATCTTCGTCAACTACAACAACGTGGCCGCCTCGGCCCGCAAGAGGCCGCCGTTCGGCATCGCCCAGGTCGGCAAGTCGTTCCGCAACGAGATCACCCCGGGCAACTTCATCTTCCGGACCAGGGAGTTCGAGCAGATGGAGATGGAGTTCTTCGTCGAGCCGGGCACCGACGAGGAATGGCACGAGTACTGGCTGCGCGAGCGCTGGAACTGGTATCTCGACCTTGGCATCTCCGAGGAGAACCTGCGGTTCTACGAGCACCCGCAGGAGAAGCTGTCGCACTATTCGAAGCGGACCGTCGACATCGAGTACCGGTTCCGGTTCGGCGGCACCGAGTTCTCCGAGCTGGAGGGCATCGCGAACCGCACCGACTTCGACCTTTCCACGCACAGCAAGCACTCCGGTGTCGATCTGTCCTACTTCGACCAGGAGAAGCAGCAGCGCTGGGTGCCGTACGTGATCGAGCCGGCCGCCGGGCTGACTCGCGCGGTGCTCGCCTTCCTGCTGGAGGCGTACGACGAGGACGAGGCTCCGAACACCAAGGGCGGGGTCGACAAGCGCACCGTCCTCCGCTTCGACCCCCGGCTCTCGCCGGTGAAGGTGGCCGTGCTGCCGCTCTCCCGCAACCCCTCCCTCTCGCCGAAGGCGAAGGACCTGGCCGCAGCGCTCCGCCGCCGCTGGGTGGTCGAGTTCGACGACTCGCAGGCGATCGGCCGCCGCTACCGCCGGCAGGACGAGATCGGCACCCCGTTCTGCGTCACGGTCGACTTCGACACCCTGGACGACAACGCCGTCACCGTCCGGGACCGGGACAGCATGACCCAGGAACGGGTCGGCCTGGACCAGGTCGAGCGCTACCTCCTGGAACGCCTCCCCGGCTGCTGAGGCTCCACCGGGCGAGCCCGTACCGCAGGCTGAGTTCGGGCAGCGGCTGCCGACGAGCAACACCGGTGCTAACTTCTGCGGTGAAGGTCATGAGTGCCAGCGCACAGCCCCGGCTTGCTGGCCGGCAACCCTCCGCTCGCGGGCGGGGTGCTCCGGGTGACGACCTGGCCGACGCAATTTGCCCGGTAAGCCGCCAGTCGAGGAGCTTGTCGCAGTGTCCCGTTCCGCCGTGCCCCGGTCCGTCGCCCCGACCGGCCCCGCAATCTTCAGCCCTGCCGGAGCCGGCGATGCCGGTCGCATCGCCGCGCTGCATGCCGACAGCTGGCGGCGGCACTATCGGGGCGCCTACGCCGACACGTATCTCGACGGCGATCTGCTCGGTGAACGCAGCAGGGTGTGGTCGGCGCGACTCGCTTCCCCCGCCGGCACCACCACGATCATCGCCGAACGTGACGGTTGTCTCGCGGGCTTCGTCCATGTGGTCTTCGACGCGGATCCGCGCTGGGGCAGCCTCATCGACAACCTCCACGTCGACCATTCGGAGCATCGCGCTGGCATCGGTACCGCGCTGATGGCCTACGCCGCCCGGGCGGTCCTCGCCGATGCCGGCTCTCCAGCGCTCTACCTGTGGGTGCTTGAGCAGAACGCTCGCGCACAGATGTTCTATCTGGCCTGCGGCGGCATCCGGGTCGAAACGGGCATCGTCGCTCCCCCCTGCGGCGACCCCTCCTTCCTCATCGGGACTCCTGGCAAGTACCGCATGGCCTGGCCGGACGCCCGACGCCTCGTCAGGGCTCTCCCCGGGGACGACCGTGGATAACGTGGGGGCTGTGTACCGGGACGGCGGGGGAGTGTGCCATGGCTGAGCTGTTGGCAGGGGGCGGTTCTCCCGGTGAAGGCGACAGGAACGGGCCCTTCCGCGCATCCCGCCCGCTGCACCTGGGCGGGCACGTGGTGTGGCCGCCGGTGGTACTTGCGCCGATGGCCGGGATCACGAATGTCGCCTTCCGGCGTCTCTGCCGGGAACAGGGCGGCGGCCTCTACGTCTGCGAGATGGTCACCACCCGGGCGCTGGTCGAGCGGAATCCGAAGACGCTCCGGATGATCGCCTTCGGCGGGGACGAGCGGCCGCGCAGCCTCCAGCTGTACGGGATCGACCCGGAGGTGACCGCGGCGGCGGTCCGGATGGTGGTCGAGGAGGACCTGGCCGACCACGTCGACCTGAACTTCGGCTGCCCGGTGCCGAAGGTCACCCGCAAGGGCGGTGGGGCGGCGCTGCCGTGGCGCCACCGGCTCTTCGCCCGGATCGTCCGGGCGGCGGTCGAGGCGGCCGCCCCGGCCGGGGTACCGGTGACGGTCAAGATGCGCAAGGGCATCGACGACGACCACCTGACGTACGTGGCCGCGGGGCTCGCCGCCCAGGAGGCCGGGGTGGCGGCGGTCGCCCTGCACGGGCGTACGGCCGCGCAGCGGTATTCGGGTACGGCGGACTGGGACGCGATCGGCACCCTGAAACAGGCGCTGGACGTGCCGGTGCTGGGCAACGGGGACATCTGGGAGGCCGACGACGCGCTGCGGATGCTGGCGCACACCGGGGCGGACGGTGTGGTCGTCGGCCGGGGCTGCCTCGGCCGGCCCTGGCTCTTCGCCGATCTGGCGGCGGCCTTCGACGGCCGCCCGGTGCGCCGGCTGCCCACCCTCGGCGAGGTCGCGGCGACCATGCGCCGGCACGCCGAACTGCTGGTCGAGTGGTTCGCCGGTGGCGACCGCCCGGACACCGCCGAGCGGGACGGCTGCGTCGACTTCCGCAAGCACGTCGCCTGGTATCTGAAGGGCTTCCCGGTCGGCGGCGAGCTGCGCCGGGCCCTGGCCATGGTGAACGGCCTGGCCGAGCTGGACGACCTGCTCGGCAAGCTCGACCCGGCCGAGCCGTTCCCGCCGGAGACGCTCGGCCAGCCCCGGGGTCGGACGAACTCGCCGGGCAAGGTTTTCCTGCCGGACGGCTGGCTGGCCGATCGGGACAGCGCCGAGGTGCCGGCCGGCGCCGAACTGGCCGACTCCGGCGGCTGAGCCGCGCCCGGTCGTGCCGGGCTGGTCGCGCTGGCGGGGCCGTGAGTGCCCGGGCCGGCGATCGGTAGCGGAAGCGGTGGACCGGGCCCGGGGCGGTCAGGCGATCGGTAGCGGCCGGTCGTCGGCGGGCGGCGGGCCGCTCCCCGGCGTCGACGTCGTCGACGCACCGGTGGCCTCCGCCGTCGATCCGGCGGACCGGGGCTCGGGTACGACCGGAGTACTGCCCGCCCACGGCACCTCCGGCGAGCGGTGGAAGGCGATCCCGGCCGTGCTCCAGCGCAGGCCGTGGCCGGCCAGCCGCCGCCGGAAGTCCGCCCAGTCCCGGGACCGCGCCGGCGACCAGCCCAGCTCGGCGATGGCCGGCAGTCGGGGGAAGGTCATGAACTCGATGTCGCCGACCGTGCGGACCGTCTCCGTCCAGAGTGGCGCCTCCACCCCGAGCACCGCCTCGGCCGGTACTCCGGCGAGATAGTCGCCGGGATCCCAGTCGTACGCGTCGCGGACCTCGACCAGCCCGGCCCAGTCCTTGCCCAGCGGGGTCGCCGCCGAGTACTTCATGTCGAGGTAGCTGCGGTTGCCGGGCGAGAGCAACACCTTGGCGCCGTTGCGCACCGCTTCGGCCACCACCGGGTCCTCGGTCGAGGTGCCCCAGTACTGGACGACCCGTCCGGTGCTGTGCTCGGCGACCGCGAGCTGGTGCCAGCCGAGCACCCGCTTGCCGTGTCCGGTGACGATCCGCTGGACCCGGTTCATGAACCGGGTGTAGGCGGCCCGGTCGAGGGTGAACGCCTCGTCGCCGCCGATGTGCAGGTAGCGGCCGGGGGTGAGCGCGGCGACCTCGCCGAGTACGTCGTCGATGAACCGGTACGTCCGCTCGTTGTCGACGGCGACCGCGCTGAACCCGACGTCGGTGCCGGTGTACTCCGGCGGCGCGACGCCGTCCGGGGCGAGTTCCCCGTACGCGTTCAACGCCGCGTTGGTGTGCCCGGGCAGGTCGATCTCGGGTACGACGGTGATGTGCCGGGCGGCCGCGTACGCGACGATCTCGGCGTACTGCTCCTTCGTGTAGTAGCCGCCGGGGCCGCCGTCCACCTCGGTGGAGCCGCCGACGCTGGCCAGTCGGGGCCAGGAGTCGATGGCGATCCGCCAGCCCTGGTCGTCGGTGAGGTGCAGGTGCAGGTGGTTGACCTTGTATCGGGCGAGGTGGTCGACGAAGCGCAGCACGTCCGGTACGGCGAAGAAGTGCCGGGCCACGTCGAGCATCGCGCCCCGGTAGCCGAACCGGGGGTGGTCGTCGATCGTTCCGCCGGGGATCGCCCACGGGCCGGGCTGCCGCCGGGCGGACTCGACCTTCGGTGGCAGCAACTGCCACAGCGTCTGCACCGCGTAGAAGAGGCCGGTGGCCGTGCGGGCCCGGGCCACCACGCCGGAGGGGCTGATCTCCAGGTGGTAGCCCTCGGCCGAGCCGGCGCCGCCGGGCTGTGGCGTGCGGGAACGGCCGGTTGCCCCGTCGTCGCCGGTCAGCAGCAGGGAGATCCCGCCGGGCCCGTCGGCCTGACCGGCGGTGACCACCGGTAGTGGGTAGCCGGTCGGGCGGCGCAGCAGCTCCGCCAGGTGTCGGCCGACCGCACTCGCCTCGGGGCCGGGGGTGGTCCGGATCGTCGTGCCGGGGGTCAGGATGAACTCCACCCCGGCGGCTGGCTCGACCCGGGCGGGGGCGGGAAGCACGTCGGTCAGCCGGGGCGGGGTGTCGGCGGGGGTGCGGGTGGACCGGGGCGGGAAGGTGGTAGGTCGCACGGCAGATCTCTCCGGGGGGGAGCCGCAGGTGATTTCCGGGCAAATCTCATGAAACGTACGTACGAAATGGCGTCCTGTCAAGGGTTGGTCACCCTGTGGTACGAGTCCTTGGTCGTACCCGTCGACTGACCAAACGCCGGGCCGGGTCGGGATCCTTCCGTGACCGATCTTGCTCGTGGAATCGTTCCCACACAACCTCGCGAACACGTACAGCCTTCGCGACTGTGCGGATTGTCACCGAACGGTCCCAAGATGCCCACCGGTCGCTTAGCCTTCGCCCACCAGCAGCCGGCGGTTCCCGCTGGTACGGGCAACCGTCCCCTGGGTACGTAGAGAGCGGCTAAACCTTCGTTCAGTGTCGAACGGCGCACGTGGGAGGGTCCGTTGACAGCGCAGCAGACGGCGGGACAGAAGTACGTTTACGACTTCACCGAGGGCAACAAGGACCTGAAGGACCTGCTCGGTGGCAAGGGCGCGAACCTGGCCGAGATGACCAACCTCGGGCTGCCGGTTCCGCCGGGCTTCACCATCAGCACCGAAGCCTGCCAGGCGTACCTGAACAGCGGGACCCAACCCGCCGGGCTGGCCGACGAGATTGACGCGCACCTGGCCGCGCTGGAGAAGGGGATGGCCAGGCGGCTGGGCGACCCGGCCGACCCGCTGCTGGTCTCGGTCCGGTCCGGAGCCAAGTTCTCCATGCCCGGCATGATGGAGACGGTGCTGAACGTCGGGCTCAACGACGCGAGCGTGACCGGACTGGCCGCGCAGGCCGGCGGTAACGAGCGGTTCGCCTGGGACTCCTACCGCCGGCTCATTCAGATGTTCGGCAAGACCGTCTGCGACGTACCGGGTGAGCACTTCGCGCACGCCCTCGACGACGCCAAGCGGGCCAAGGGTAGCGAGAGTGACCTGGACCTCGACGCGGACGACCTCCGGGCGCTGGTCGACACGTACAAGACGATCTTCCGTAAGCACACCGGCCGGGAGTTCCCGCAACAGCCCAGGGAGCAGCTCCAGCTCGCCATCAACGCGGTCTTCGAGTCCTGGAACGCCGAGCGGGCCGTGCTCTACCGGCGGCAGGAGCGGATCCCCGCCGACCTCGGCACCGCGGTCAACGTCGTGGCGATGGTCTTCGGCAACCTCGGCCCGGACTCCGGCACCGGGGTGGCGTTCACCCGCGACCCGGCCAGCGGCGCGCAGGGCATCTACGGCGACTACCTGGCCAACGCCCAGGGCGAGGACGTGGTGGCCGGGATCCGCAACACCGTCCCGCTGCAACAGCTCGAAGAACTGAACAAGCCGGCGTACGACGAGCTGCTGGCCATCATGGCCAAACTGGAGGGGCACTACCGCGACCTCTGCGACATCGAGTTCACCATCGAGCGCGGCAAGCTGTGGATGTTGCAGACCCGGGTCGGCAAGCGCACCGCCGCCGCCGCGTTCGTGATCGCCGCCCAACTCGTCGACGAGGGCCTGATCGACCTGGACGAGGCGCTGCACCGGGTCAACGGCGCCCAACTCGCCCAGCTGATGTTCCCCCGGTTCCGGCTCGACGGCGACCGGACCCCACTGGCCCGGGGTATCGGCGCATCCCCGGGCGCCGCCGTCGGAAAGGTGGTCTTCGAGGGGCGGCGGGCGGTCGAGCTGGCCGAGGCCGGCGAGGACGTCATCCTGGTCCGCCGGGAGACCAACCCGGACGACCTGCCCGGCATGATTGCCTCGCGCGGCATCCTCACCTCGCGCGGCGGCAAGACCAGCCACGCCGCCGTCGTCGCCCGGGGCATGGGCAAGACCTGCGTCTGCGGCGCCGACTCGCTCGACGTGGACGTCCGGCAGCGGCGGTTCACCGTGGACGGCCGGACGGTCTCCGAGGGGGACGTCGTCTCGATCGACGGCACCACCGGCAACGTCTACCTGGGCGAGGTGCCGGTCTGGCCCTCCGAGGTGGTGCGCTACTTCGAGGGGAGCGTGGACGGCGAGACCACGGACGATCCGCTGGTGGCCGCCGTACACCGGATCATGACGCACGCCGACGCCAAGCGGCGGCTGGGCGTCCGGGCGAACGCCGACACCGGCGAGGACGCGGCCCGGGCCCGGCGGTTCGGGGCCGAGGGGATCGGCCTGTGCCGCACCGAGCACATGTTCCTCGGTGACCGGCGAGAACTGGTCGAGCGGCTGATCCTGGCCCGGACCGACGGCGACCGGCAGGCGGCGCTGGCCGAGCTGCTTCCGTTGCAGCGTGCCGACTTCCTGGAGGTCTTCCGGGCGATGGACGGGCAGCCGGTGACCGTCCGGCTGATCGACCCGCCGCTGCACGAGTTCCTCCCCTCGCTGGAGGAGCTGGCCGTGCACGTCGCTGTCGCGCACGAGCGCGGCGAGGACGCCGCCCGGGACGAGGCGCTGCTCACCGCGGTACGTCGGATGCACGAGCAGAACCCGATGCTGGGTCTGCGCGGGGTCCGGCTCGGCCTGGTCATCCCGGGCCTGTTCGCCATGCAGGTGCGGGCGATCGTCGAGGCGGCCGTGGAGTGTGCCAGGGCCGGTGGCAACCCGAAGCCGGAGATCATGGTGCCGCTGGTCGGCGCGGTCCAGGAACTGGAGACGGTACGCACCGAGGCCGAAAAGATCATCGCGGATGTGACCCGGGAGCAGCCCGTCGAGGTGCTGATCGGCACGATGATCGAGGTGCCCCGGGCGGCGCTGACCGCCGGGCAGATCGCCGAGGCCGCCGAGTTCTTCTCCTTCGGCACCAACGACCTGACCCAGATGGGCTGGGGCTTCTCCCGGGACGACGTCGAGGGCGCCTTCTTCTGGCGCTATCTGGAGCTGGGCATCTTCGGCATCTCACCGTTCGAGTCGATCGACGCCGACGGGGTCGGCCGGCTGGTCCGGATCGCCACCGACGAGGGGCGGGCGGCTCGCCCCGGGCTCAAACTCGGGGTCTGCGGCGAACACGGCGGCGACCCCGACTCGGTGCACTTCTTCCACGACGTCGGCCTGGACTACGTCTCCTGCTCGCCGTTCCGGGTGCCGGTGGCCCGGCTGGAGGCCGGTCGGGCGGTGGTCGAGTCCACCGGCTCCGACAGCCGCTGACCCCCGGCACTCCCGCGCATCCTCCCGCGCTGGGCGCGGCTCCTCAGGACCGGCCGGGGGAGCGCCGGCCGCCGGGGTCGGACCAGAGGCCGGCCGGGAGGGAGGCCATCGGGGTACGGGTCGCCAGCGGCGCGTCCGGGTTGGTGACCGGCGGGATCGCGGTGGCCACCGCCGGCTGCCGGACGGCGTCCCAGAGCGCGCCGAGCCGCTGGGCGGCCGGCCGAGCCTCGGCGTGCAGCCGGGCGAACTCGGTCTCCGGGCGGACCACGGTGGTCAGGATCGCGTCCTCACCGGCCGGGTAGACGACCACGCACCCCTGCGCGCTCCGGACCACGGACTCCCGCAACGGCCCGTGCCCGGCCAGCTGCGCGAAGCGGCCACCGATCCCGAGCCCCGCCGCGGAGAGCGCGGCGACGTGGTGCGGATCGATCCCGGACAGGTCGCTGGCGACCAGCAGGCCGTCCACGGCGGCCAGCACGGCACCCGATATCTCCGGCACCGCGCGCCGCAGCCGGTGCAGTTCGGCCAGCAGGGCGGCATCAGTGTTCACCGGTGACTGCTCCCTACTCGTTGCCCATCCCTCGGCGTTCGGACGTTTCGCTCCGGCCTGTGGCGTCCTGCCGCGCAACGTCGCCGGCACCTCGCGACCCGAGCGGTTACCTTCCGACTCCGGCACGCTACACCGAGCAAGCTCCCGGCGCCGTCCCGTGACCACCGGCGATCGTCCGGCAACTCTCGGCTGTTCGGCGGTTGCGTTCGGCAAGGCAGGTCAACCGGCTGGGGTGTCGGGCGTACGTTGCTGCGCCCGGGTCGGGGCCCCGGCGTAACCTGAGCGACACGCGAACGTCGCTTCCCTCGTACCGGAGGTGTGGCCCATGGGCAGCGTGTGGGAGAACCTGGTGGTGGATGCCGCCGATCCGGCCCGGCTCGCACGCTGGTGGGCCGAGGCGCTCGGCTACCGGATCGTCGCCGAACTACCGGACGAGGTGGAGATCCGCCGGGCCCCGGACGTACTGCCCGGCCTGGTCTTCGTGCCGGTTCCCGACGGCAAGGAGACGAAGAACCGGCTGCACATCGACCTCCGCCCGGCCGACCATGAGGCCGAGGTGGAGCGGCTGGTCAACATGGGAGCCCGGCACGTCGACGTCGGGCAGTCCTCGGAGCACACCTGGACCGTGCTGGCCGACCCCGAGGGCAACGAGTTCTGCGTGCTCGCCCAGCGGGGTTGACGGTGCCGGAGGCGGCCGGGTGAGGATCGGTGGCGTGACCAGCCAGCCTGACGCGGAGCGCCGGGTGGCCGAACCGGCGAAGGACAGCGGCCACGGGCGCAGCCCCTACCAGCGGGACCGGGCCCGGGTGCTGCACTCGGCGGCGTTCCGGCGGCTGGCCGCGAAGACCCAGGTGCACACCGCCGGCACCGACGACTTCCTCCGGACCCGGCTCACCCACTCGCTGGAGGTCGCCCAGATCGCCCGCGAGATGGGTGCCCGGCTCGGCTGTGACCCGGACATCGTGGACGTGGCCGGGCTCGCGCACGACCTCGGGCACCCGCCGTTCGGGCACAACGGCGAGGCCGTGCTCGACGTCCTCGCCGCCGACTGCGGCGGCTTCGAGGGCAACGCGCAGACGCTGCGGGTGCTGACCCGGCTGGAAGCCAAGGTGTACGGCCCGGACGGCACCTCCGCCGGGCTCAACCTGACCCGGGCCGCCCTCGACGCCACCTGCAAGTACCCCTGGCCGCGCCGACCGGGGCAGCGCAAGTTCGGGGTGTACCCCGACGACGCCGACACCTTCGACTGGCTGCGCCAGGGTGCCCCGGACGGCGACGTACGCTGCCTTGAGGCGCAGGTGATGGACTGGGCCGACGACGTCGCGTACTCGGTGCACGACGTCGAGGACGGCATCCACGGCGGCTACCTGCGACTGCGGTTGACGCAGTTGCGGGACGACGCCGACGAGCGGGCCGCGCTCTGTGCCGACGTCGCCGGGCGGTACTCGACCGAGTCGGCCGACGACCTGGCCGAGGTGCTGGCCGGGCTGCTCGCCGACCCGGTACTCGCGCCGCTTCGCGACTACGACGGCAGTCACCGGGCGCTGGCCGCGCTGAAGGCGAGCACCAGCGTGCTGACCGGCCGGTTCGTCGCGGCGGCGGTCGAGGCCACCGAGCGGCGCCACGGCACCGGCCCGCTGCGCCGGTACGCCGCCGGACTGGTCGTGCCCCGGCGGATCCGTGCCGAGTGCGCGCTGCTCAAGGGCATGGCGCTGCGCTACGTGATGCGCCGCCCCGGCGCGCGGGACCGGTACGAGCGCCAGCGGGAGATCCTGACCGGGTTGGTGGCGGCGCTGCTGACCCGGGCACCGGAGGCGCTCGACCCGGTCTTCGCACCACTGTGGAAGGCGGCGCCGGACGACGCCGCCCGACTGCGGGTGGTGGTCGACCAGGTCGCCTCGCTCACCGATCCGGCGGCGGTCGCCTGGCATGAGCGGCTCACCACCGGTTAGTCGACCGCCGCCCGGTGCGGACGGCTGCCGGGCGCTTGGTGCCGACTAGGCGGTGAAGGTGAACGACTTCGTCACCATGAGGTCGAACTTCTCCAGCAGGTCTGCCGCGCCGGGTGCGTCCCTGTGGTTCTCGAAGGCGATCGTGTAGACCCGACCGTTCGCCTGCAGGACGTACCGGACGACCATGGTGCCGACGGCGCTCCGTCCGATCAGATCGTCCTCCTTGACGACGACGGCGGAGTGGCGCTTGCCGGCGACGCCGTCGACGGTGACGTCCCGGACCTCGATGTCGCCGTGGGTCTCCGCGTTGTACGGTCCCGTGTAGGCCTGGTCCGCCGCCTCGCTGCGCACCCAGACGAGGTAGAAGAAGTAGTCGGTGCCGAGGCAGCCGGGCAGCAGGTCGCGGGTGTGTGCCAGCCAGAGACTCGTCTCGCACTCCTCGACCAGCCAGTCCGGTGGGTGGCGCAGGGCGTACCCGTGCCGGGTACTGCGGTAGGGGGTCCAGTCGGCGGTGGGGTCGGGAGTGGGTATCGCCACCGGGGCGGCGTCGGGCGAGGCGGGGATGGTGAGCTGCTCGAGGACGGCGGTGAGAACGTCGGCGGTCTCCGGGAACACCGGCTCGGGCGCGCCGGCCGCCGAGGCCAGCTGGGTCAGCGCCGGTCGCTGCTCGGCCGGCACCCGGTAGCCGACGAACCTGAAGTCGAGAGCGAGCCCGGCCTTCTCGACGCGCTCCTGGATCGTCCGGGCCACGGCGGCGGGGTCGGGGTCACAGCCGTCGACGCCGTGCCGGGAGATCACGACGATCCGGTTGCCCTTGCGGCCCCGGAAGGGATAGCGGCCGGCGAAGTCGTCGATCGCCGCGAGGACGCCGGCGCGCAGCGTCGACTCGCCGGCGGGGGTGAGTGTGCGTACCTTCTCGACGATCTCCGGTGCCCGGCCGGTGCCGGCGCCGACCACCTGTGCGGTGTTGCCGACGTCGTCGCAGCGACCGCCGAACCGGCGCAGTGACAGCGCGTCGTCGTCGGCGGCGTTCTGGGCCGCGGCGCCCACGGCGGCGGCGACCTCGGCGAAGTCGCCGCCCTCCGGGGCCGTCGAGGTGTCGACCAGCAGGGCGGTGCGGTAGTCCGGGATGGCGCGCACCACCAGGACGGTGCCGACGGCGAGCGCGGCGACGACGACCACCGCGACGATCAGCAGAAAGCGCCGCCGACGGCTGCCCGGACGGCCGGTCGTGATGCTCATCGTATGCTCCTCGGGGCCTTGGCGCGGAGCGCGGCGAGCGCCTCGTTCATCGCGTTCACCTCGTCGTTGTACCGGGTGGCCACCCGCTCGAAGGCGGCGTGTTTCGGCCCCAACGGTGTGCCCGAGCGGGCGGTCTCCAGCAGGTCCTCGGCGCTACGCACGACCCGTTGCTGCTGGGCGCGCAGCCGGGACGCCCGGTCGTGGATGTCCCGGGCGGTGGCCGTCTTGGCACGGCCCTGCAGGTCCTCGAATTCGGTGTCGGTGCTCGCGAGGACGTTACGGGCCCGGTCGAGGGTGCGCTCGGCCGTGTCGAGCCGACCGGTGCCGACCGCCTTGACGGCGGCGTTGACCTGCTCGACGGCGGGATTGAGGATGTCGATGATCTCCTTGGCGTTGCGCAGCACCGGTTCGATGTTGGTGAACCAGTCCAGGGCCGCGTCCAGCTCCCCCGGGGTGTCGACGAACATCGGATCGGGGGCGCCGGCGCCGGTCGCGAGCTGGGTGAGCTGCTCCTGCTGGTCGTCGCGTACCTGGTAGCCGATCATCCGGAACTCGATGGCGAGGCCGGCGGCCCTGATCCGGTCGCTGATCTGCCGCTGCACGAACGCCGTGTCCTCGTCGCAGGCGTCGGTGCCGTTGCGTGTCACCACGATGATCCGGTTGACCTGCTTGGCCCGCCGCGCGAACGGCTTGGAGAAGTCGGCGACGGCCTCGACGATGCCGCGTTGCAGGGTCGCCTTGGTGCCCTGGCCGATGCCGCCGACCGCGTCGGCGATCTCCTGGCGGTTGTCGGTGCCGAAGCCGACGAGCTGGCTGGTGTTGTCCTGCGCGCCGCACTCGCCTCCGAAGCGGCGCAGCGCCAGCGCGTCGCTGTCCCCGGAGTTGTCGATCACCTTCCGGAGCGAGTCGGCGATCGTGGCGACCCCCTCGGTGGTGCCGGCGGCGGTGGTGTCGATCAGGAACTCCGTCTTGTAGGTCGGCGCGAACTGTGGCAGCACCCAGGTGACGGTCAGCACGCCGGCACCGGCGAGTACGACCAGCGCGAGGGTGCTCAGCAGCGCGATCCGGACGCTGCGCGGCAGGTTCAGCCGGAACACGTTGCGTTGCCGGCCGTGGTCGCCGACCAGCACGCCCTGGGCGTGCCGCAGGTCGACCGGGCCGGGCTGCCCGGGCACCGAGGCACCTCGGGTCGGTGCTGCGCGCGCCGGCTCCGCCCCGGTCCGCGCCGGCTCCGCACCGGTCGGCCCGGGCCGGGCGGGTTCCTTCGACTGAGCGGTCATCTCAGGAGAACGTGTTGGTCTGGGTGCCGTGGTCGCCCAGGTAGACACCCTGGGCGCCGCGAAGATCGGTGGTGTATCGCGCGGCGGACTCCCCGCTGCCCGGGAAGGTCAGGGCGAGCACCCGCAGCGCCGCCTCGGCCAGGTCACGATCGTGCTTGGCGCCAGCGTTGGTCAGCTCTGCCACCAGCCGGCCGTACTGGCCGACCGGATCCGCGCGGTACGCGTCCACGATCTCCGCGCCGGCGTCGCGGTCACGTTGTCCGCCCGTGAGTCGGCGTCGTACCAGGGCGACCAGGCCGGCGTAGGCGTCCTGGACGGCTGTCGAGGCGGCGCCGGAGACCCCGGCTGCCGCACCGGCCACCAACGCGGTCACCACGACGGTGATGGGATCCATCAGACTCTGCTCCTGTCGCGCTGGCGGGTGGGACTGCGCTGGCGGGTGGGACTGCGCTGGCGGGTGGGACTGCGCTGGCGGGTGGGACTGCGCTGGCGGTGGGACGAGGCCGGGAGCCGTGCCGCCTCGGGCCACGGTTGACGAGGCAGCGTCCGGGCCATGTGTCTATCAATCCACTGTGGGCACTACAAGCCCCCTGACACCAACCTGACAAGGGCTGCCCGAAGGTGGCGAGCGCCCGGTGGATGGTCCGGGTCCGGGTCGGCCGAACGGCGGTCCGATTCGCTACGCGCCGCCCGGCCGTCTCCTGACCGGCGGAGGGCGCGGCGGAGATCGCACGGAACCGGCGAGTGCCGCCGATGGCGAGAGATTCGAGTTCGAGCCCGGCGGCTACCACGAGCGGCGGTACAAGTCCTGCGGCGAGGACACCAGCAAGGGCAACAACAGCGGGCGCGAGACCGGCGACCTGTGCTGGCGGAGCGGCTCCGGGGCACCGCGCCAGACCTGAGGGTCCGGGTACGGCACGACACCGGCAGCGGCCCGTCGGCGCCCGGAATCCGCCCCCGACCGCCTCGCTGCCCGGAATCCGTCCCCCAGGGCCCCGCTGTCTCCCGCAGTGCCCGTCGGTCATTACCCGATCATGGCCGCACGCCCGCGCCGCAGGTGGAACCCTCCTTGGTAGGACCGCGTGGTCGACGAGGGGTGGGAGTGGGCATGCAGGCCAGGACGTTCGTGGTGGACGGCGGCACGAGTGGGCTCGGGATGGAGGTGGCCCGGATCCTCGCCGCCGACCATCGGGTCGTGATCCTGGGCGACGTCCCCGGCGAGGTGTCCCGGGCCCGCGACGAACTGGGTTGCGACGGCATCGTCTGCGACATGTCCCGCAGCGAGCAGGTCCGGGACGCCCTGGCGGAGGTCGTCACCCGGTACGGTCCGATCGACGGGCTGGCCCACTGCGCGGCGATGTGGGCCGGCGGAAGGCTGGAGGAACTCTCCCCGGAGGCGATCCGCCGGGCGGTCGAGGTGAACGTGCTGGGTACGGCGTACCTGATGCACGAGGCGCTGCTGCGGATGCGGGAGCAGGGGTACGGCAACATCGTCTACATCAGCGCGCTCGCCACCGACGTGCCCCGGCCGGGCATCCCGCTCTACCGGGCGACGAAGAGCTTCGGCACCAGCCTGGTCGAGTCGCTGGCCGAGGCGCAGGGCAGCAACAGCATCAAGGTGATGGAGATCCACCCCGGCCCGATGCCGACCAGGCTCCAGGAGCGGGTCGGCGCCGACTTCCTCGACACGACCTTCGCGCCGCCCGAGCAGGTGGCGTCCGAGGTGGTCCGGCTGATGCTGCTCGGCGCCGACGACCTGTACGTCTCGGGCCAGAGAGTGCTCCGCGCCGACGGACGTTGGTAGCCCGGGGCGATGGTCAGCGCCGGGCCGGCTTCCGCCGAGCCACCACCCTCGGCATGGGCGCCACTGCGGGTGGCGGCCTATCGCAGCCTCTGGGTGGCGATGCTGGTCGCCAACATCGGCACCTGGATGCAGACCGTCGGCGCCCAGTGGCTGCTGATCGACGAGCGGAACGCCTCGACCCTGGTCTCCCTGGTACAGACCGCGAGCAGCCTGCCGATCCTGCTGCTCGCGCTCCCCGCCGGTGCCCTGGCCGACACCCTCGACCGGCGTCGGCTGCTGATCGCCGTGCAGTTCTTCATCGTCGGGGTGGGGGTGGCGCTGACCCTGCTCACCGCGGCCGGTCGGATGCCGCCGGCACTGCTGCTCACCCTCACCTTCGCCTTCGGGGTCGGGCAGGCGCTCACCCTGCCGGCCTGGGCCGCGATCATCCCCGACCTGGTGCCGCGCAACCTGCTGCAGCCCGCGTCCGGGCTCGGCTCGATCAGCGTGAACGTGGCCCGCTCGGTCGGCCCGGCGGTGGCCGGCGTGCTGATCGCCCGGATCGGCGTACCGCTGGTCTTCGCCCTGAACACCGTGGCCTTCCTCTTCTTCGCGCTCACCCTGATCCGGTGGCGGGCCGGCAACTCCCGCTCGGTCGAGGTGCCGGAGCGGTTCACCGCGGCGCTCCGGGCCGGTGGCCGGTACGTCCGGCACTCGCCGATGGTGCAGCGGCTGCTGTTGCGGGCGCTGCTCTTCCTGATTCCCGGTAGCGCGCTCTGGGCACTGCTGCCGCTGATCGCCAACCAGCGGCTCGGGCTCGGCGCCGGCGGGTACGGCGTGCTGCTGGCCGCGCTCGGCGTCGGTGCGGTGGCCGGCGGGCTGGCGCTGCCCTGGGTCCGGGCCAAGCTCTCGCCGAACCTCTTCCTGCTGGTCGCCGGGCTGGCCTACGGGGCGGCGACGCTCGTGGTGGCGCTGGTCCCGATCGAGGCGGTGGTGCTGGTCGCGCTGGTACCGGCCGGGCTGGCCTGGGTGACGGTGCTCTCCAACCTCACCGCGGAGATGCAGCTCTTCCTCCCCGGCTGGGTACGCGCCCGCGGCCTCGCCGTCTACCAGGTGGTGTTCGCCGGTGCGCAGGCGATCGGCGCGCTGGCCTGGGGCATCGTCGCCGACGCGGCGAGCCTGATCCTCGCGCACGTCGCCGCCGGGTTGCTGATGATCATTGGTGCGCTGACGGTGAGGATGTGGCCGCTGCCGGACCTGCGTGCCGTGCGGCAGGACCCGGCGACGCACTGGCCCGACCTCGAACTGGTGCACGAGCCGGACCCGAGTGTCGGGCCGGTGATCGTGGTGGTGACGTACACGGTCCGGGAGGATCGGCGGGAGCGGTTCGTCGCCGCCATGCAGGAGGTCCGGGCGGCCCGACGGCGTACCGGCGCGTCGCGCTGGGGCCTGTACCGGGAGGGCGAGTCGGGGGACCTCTTCGTGGAGATCTACGAGCTTTCCTCCTGGGACGAGCACCTGCGCCAGCACGGCGGCCGGCTGACCAAGGCGGACCAGGTGGCCGAGCTGCGGGCGCTGGAACACGCCGAGGGGCTGCCACAGGTCAGCCACCTGCTGCCGGCCGAGGCAGCCCCGTGAGGTGTCCCCGCCCCGTGAGGTGTCCCCGGGGCCGGGCGGGCCGGTGGCCCAGGCTGGGCGGGCCCGGCGACTTAGGCTAGCCTAAGCTCATGGCGGAAAGTTCGAAGGAAACCGGGATCAGGTACGCCGAGGTGCTGCGGACGGCGTGGCTCACGCCACACATGATCCGGGTGGTGCTCGGCGGAGAGGGGCTGGCCGGGTTCGCCGCGGACACCTACACCGACCACTACGTGAAGTTGATCTTTCCGCCGGCCGGTGTCGACTATCCGGTGCCGCTCGACCTCGACCTGGTCAAGCGCGAACTACCCCGTGACCAGTGGCCCCGGCTGCGCACGTACACCGTGCGGGCCTGGGACGCGGCGGCCCGGGAGCTGACCCTGGACTTCGTCTACCACGGCGACCGAGGGCTGGCCGGCCCGTGGGCCGCCGGAGCCCGGCCGGGAGACCGGGTGATGTTCCGGGGGCCCGGCGGCGGGTACGCCCCGGACCCGACGGCCGACTGGCACCTGCTGGTCGGCGACGAGAGCGCCCTGCCGGCGATCGGTGCCGCGCTGGAGCGGCTGCCGCACGGCGCCCCGGCCCGGGTCTTCGTCGAGGTCGCCGGCCCGGACGAGGAGCAGCACCTGGCCACCAAGGCGTCCGCCGAGATCGTCTGGGTGCACCGCGCCGGACGGGTCGTCGGCGAGGCCCTCGTCGAGGCGGTGCGCGCGGCCACCTTCCCGCTCGGTGACGTGCACGCCTTCGTGCACGGTGAGGCGTACTTCGTCCGCGAGCTACGCCGGATGCTCCGCGGCGAACTCCGGGTGCCGAAGGAGCGGCTCTCCATCTCCGGTTACTGGCGTCGCGGTGACGACGACGAGAGCTGGCGGGCCGCCAAGCCCGACTGGAACCGGCAGGTCGAGGCCGAGGAGTCGGTGACCGCCCGCTGAACCGCCTCGCGCACCGGCCACCCCTTCGCCGCCCACGTCCGCCCGACAGGGCAGGATGTAGCCCGGAGGGGGTGAGGCGGTGGCCGGGCGGATCCGTGACGAGGACATCGCGCTGGTGCGGGAGCGCACCTCGATCGCGGACATCATCTCCGAGACCGTCACGCTCCGGTCGGCCGGCGGCGGCAACCTCAAGGGACTCTGCCCGTTCCACGACGAGAAGACCCCGTCGTTCACCGTGGCCCCTGCTCGAAATGTCTATTTTTGTTTTGCCGGTGACACCAGGGTGCTCACCAGGTCCGGCGTACGGGAGATCCGGGACATGGCCGGAGGCAGCCACTCGGTGCTGACCACCGGGGGGCGGTGGGTCGAGGCTCCCTTCTACTCGTTCGGTGAGCAGCCCGTCCTGCGGGTGCACCTGAGCCGGAACGGGCAGAAAAAGGTGATCCGGGCGACGGTGAACCACCGCTGGTTCGTCCGGGCGGGGCGGGACCGCAAGCGGCACCTGGAGCGGGTGACGGAACAGTTGCGGACAGGTGACCGGCTGGCTTACGCCTATCCGCGGTCGCTGACCACGCGCGACGGTGGCCACGAACTGCGCCCGTCCCCGTACGGGATCGCCCGGGGCATCGTCTTCGGCGACGGCACCCTGCTCAGTGGCGGCAGCGTGGCCCTTCTCTACGGCGGCAAGGACGCCGAACTGCTCAAGTGGTTCCCGCTGAGCCACACCTACCAGCGAGACAACGGGCTGACCGTGACCGGCCTGCCGGCGTACTTCAAGACGGAGCTGCCACCGCTCGACGAGTCGCTGTCCTACCTTTTCGGTTGGCTGGCCGGCTACTTCGCGGCGGACGGGGACGTCGCCGCCGACGGTTGCATCTCGCTCAACTCGACCTCACGCACCCACCTGGAGTTCGTCCGCGACCTCTGCACCCGGATCGGCGTCGGCAGCTACGGCATCCGGGAGTACATCCGTACCGGCTTCAAGGACTACCTCCGGCCAAATGGCGAGCTGGGGTACACCGGCCCGGTGTACCGGCTGACCCTGATGGGTTCGGACCTGCCGGAGGACTTCTTCCTGATCTCCGCCCACCGGGAGCGATTCCTCGCCCACCGCAAGGCGTACGAGCGCCGGGGTTGGACCGTCGAGCGGGTCGAGGACGACGGCGAGGTGGAGGAGGTCTTCTGCCCGGTGGTCGAGGGCACCCACGCGTTCGTGCTGGAGGACAACATCCTCACCGGCAACTGTCACGGCTGTGGGGCCGGCGGGGACGCCATCAAGTTCCTGATGGACGCCGAGCACCTGACCTTCGTCGAGTCGGTCGAACGCCTCGCCGACCGGGCCAACATCCAACTGCGTTACATCGAGGCCGGCCCCGCCCCGGTCCGGCCGCAGCAGGGCCAGAAGCAGCGGCTGGTCGCCGCGCACGCCGCCGCCGCCGAGTTCTACGCCGGCCAGCTCGGCACCGCCGGGGCCCGGGCGGCGCGGGAGTTCCTGGCCCAGCGCGGCTTCGACCGTACGGCGGCGCAGACGTACGGCTGCGGTTTCGCCCCGGACGCCTGGGACCTGCTCACCAAGCACCTACGGCAGAAGGGCTTCACCGGCCAGGAACTCGTCACCGCCGGGCTGGCCCGCGAGGCGCGATCCGGCTCGCTGATCGACCGGTTCCGGCGCCGGCTGCTCTGGCCGATCAAGGACCTGACCGGCGACGTGATCGGCTTCGGCGCCCGCAAGCTGTTCTCCGACGACGACGGCCCGAAATACCTGAACACCCCCGAGACGCCGATCTACAAGAAGTCGCACGTGCTCTACGGCATCTCCCAGGCGAAGCGGGAGATCGCCCGGCAGGGGCGGGCGGTGATCGTCGAGGGGTACACCGACGTGATGGCCTGCCACCTGGCCGGCGTACCGACGGCGGTGGCGACCTGCGGCACCGCCTTCGGCGCGGACCACATCTCGGTGCTGCGCCGGCTGCTGATGGACACCGACGCGGTGGCGGGCGAGATCATCTTCACCTTCGACGGTGACGCCGCCGGGCAGAAGGCGGCGCTGCGGGCATTCGAGGACGACCAGCGGTTCGTCGGGCGTACCTTCATCGCGATCAGCCCGGACAACATGGATCCGTGCGAGCTTCGGCTGGCAAAGGGCGACCTCGCGGTCCGGGACCTGGTCGCCCGCCGCGAGCCGCTGGTCGACTTCGCGCTGCGCCAGGTGCTGCGCCGGTACGACCTGGACACCGTCGACGGTCGGGTGGAGGCGATGCGCCGGGCGGCGCCGCTGGTGGCCAAGCTCAAGGACCGGGAGAAGCGCCCGGAGTACGTCCGCAAGCTCGCCGGCGACCTCGGCATGGAGATCGAGCCGGTGCAGCGGGCGGTGCTCGATGCCGCCGCGCAGGGGACCGGGCAGTCGCGCCGGGGCAACGGTGCCGGGCCGACCCCGCCGCAGCGGCGGACAATCGAGCCGGTGGTGGACAACCCGCAGTCGCTGGTGGAGCGGGAGGCGCTCAAGCTCGCCCTCCAGGTGCCGGTGCTGGCCGGCCCGATGTTCGACGCGCTCGCGGCGGAGGTGTACCTGCACCCCGTACACCGGGTGGTCCGGGCCGCGATCGAGGCGGCCGGCGGCGCGACGGCGGCGACCACCGGGGCGGTCTGGATCGAGCGGGTCCGGGACGCCTGCGGCGACCTGGCCGCCGCGGCGCTCGTCGGCGAGCTGGCCGTGGAGCCGCTGCGGCTCGACACCGAGCCCGACCCGCGGTACGTCTCGATCACCCTGGCCCGGCTGGAGTGGGGTTCGGTGACCACCCGGATCCGGGACCTGAAGTCGAAGGTGCAGCGGGTCAACCCGACGGCGAACAAGGACGAGTACTTCGCGCTCTTCGGTGAGCTGCTCTCTCTGGAGCAGCACGCACGAGCCCTGCGCGAGCAGGCGATGGGAGGGCTGTAGCCGATGGAGGCGTTCAACCTGTTCCGTCGTGGCCGGAAGCTGCCGGCCGATCGGCGTCCGGCGCTGGAGCGCGGCGAGCGGGTGCTGGACTGGGCCAGGGTGGGTGACGGCGACGAGATCGTGGTGGTCACGGACCGGGGGCTCTGGCTGCCGGGGGAGGCCGCGCGGCTGGGCTGGCACGAGGTGCACAAGGCGATCTGGTCGGGTCGGGACCTGGCGATCACCCCGGCCGAGCCGGTCGGGGAGCGGGCCGGCTACCGGGTGGTGGCCGACGGGCCGGTCCGGACGTACCTGCTGGTCGATCCGGGTGACGTGCCGCACCAGGTACGGGCCCGGGTGACCCGGTCGGTGGCGTACACGGCACACCACGGGTTGCCCGACGGCGGTCTGCGGATCGCGGCCCGCCAGGTGCGCGGCGTCGACGGCCTGACCTGGACGGTCCGCTACGACCCCGGTACGCCGGTCGACGACCCGGCGGTGGTGGCCGAGACCGACCGGCTGGTGGCGGAGGCCCTGTCCGGCGTCGACCCGGACCTCTGAGTCTCCGCCCGCCGTCGGTGATCCGACCCGGAGCCGGCCCGGTTGCTGTCGGGCCGACCCGGGAGCCGGCCCGGCAGAAACTCGGTGGACGTGTCGGACCCGGCGGCTAGGGTCGAGCCCGTGGCAAAGGACGAGATCCTCATCCGGGCGCGAGGGCTGGTCAAGCGGTTCGGAGAATTCACTGCGGTCGATGGGATCGACGTCGACGTGCGGGCGGGGGAGGCGTTCGGCTTCCTCGGGCCCAACGGCGCCGGCAAGAGTTCGACGATGCGCATGGTCGGCTGTGTCTCGCCACCGACCGACGGCGAGTTGCAGATCATGGGGATGGATCCCCGGCGGGACGGTCCGGCGATCCGGGCCCGGCTCGGCGTCTGTCCGCAGTCGGACAACCTCGACCCGGAGCTGACCGTCCGGGAGAACCTCACCACCTATGCGCGCTACTTCGGCATCCCGCGCCGGGTGGCCCGGGAGCGCGCCGCCGAGCTGCTCGACTTCGTGCAGCTCGCGGAGCGGGCGGGCAGCAAGGTGGAGCCACTCTCCGGCGGGATGAAACGCCGGCTCACCATCGCCCGCGCGCTGGTCAACGAGCCCGACATCGTGCTGCTCGACGAGCCGACCACCGGGCTGGACCCGCAGGCCCGGCACCTGGTCTGGGAGCGGCTCTTCCGGCTCAAGCAGCAGGGCGTCACGCTGGTGCTGACCACTCACTACATGGACGAGGCCGAGCAGCTCTGCGACCGGCTGGTGGTGATGGACGGGGGCCGGATCGCCGCCGAGGGCTCGCCGCGCTCGCTGATCGACCGTTACTCCACCCGCGAGGTGGTCGAGCTGCGCTTCGCCGCCGAGAGCCAGGAGGCGTTCGCCGGCAAGCTGGACGGGCTCGCCGAGCGGATCGAGGTGTTACCCGACCGGATCCTGCTCTACGTCACCGACGGCGACGCCGCGGTGGCCGAGGTGCACGCCCGGGCGCTGACCCCGAGCAGCGTGCTGGTCCGGCGCAGCAGCCTGGAGGACGTCTTCCTGCATCTCACCGGCCGGACGCTGGTGGACTGAGATGGCGCTTCTGGAGGCCGCGGCGGCCACCCGACCGCGGACCGGACTAGTCGGGCGGTTCCCCGCGCTCGCCGTGCTCGAATATCACCTTGTCGCCTACCGCCGCACCTGGCGGGCCGGTGTCTTCTCGTCGTTCCTGTTGCCGCTGCTCACCGTCCTCGGCTTCGGGGTGGGCGTCGGGGCGTACGTCGACGCTCCGGTGGCCGGGGTGTCGTACCTCGACTTCCTCGTGCCGGGTCTGATCGCCTCGACCGCGCTCCAGGTGGCGATCGGCGAGTCGACCTGGCCGGTGCTCGGCAACTTCGAGTGGGTCAAGATCTACTTTGCGCAGGCCGCGACGCCGCTGCGGGTCGTCGACATCCTCGGCGGTCAGCTCGGATTCGTGCTGTTCCGGGTGCTCACCAGCAGCCTCGCCTTCCTGCTCGTGGCGGCGGCCTTCGGCACGCTGCACTCGCCGTGGGCGCTGGCCACGCTCCCGCTGGTGGCGCTGATCGCGGCGGCGGTGGCCGCGCCGGTCTTCGCCTACAGCTCCTCGGTGCGCAGCGACAGTTACCTCGCGCTGCTGTTCCGGTTCGGGGTGATCCCGATGACCCTCTTCGCCGGGGTGTTCTTCCCGGTCGAGTCGCTGCCGGCGGTGCTGCGCTGGCTGGCGTACGCGTCCCCGCTCTGGCACGGCGTGGACCTGTGCCGGGCCGCCACCCTCGGCGTCGCGCCGACCTGGTCGGTCGCTGGCCACCTGCTCTACCTCGCCGCCTGGGTGGCCGTCGGGTGGTTGCTGGCGCGCGCGGCGTTCCGTCGCCGACTGGTGGTCTGAGCCGCCGCCGGCCAGTCTCCACCAGCACCCCTGTCCGACCCGAACCAGAGGAGAGGCTTCCGTGGTCAGCATCGTCCTGCCTCGGCTGATCAGTTTCGAGGGCGCACCCCGCCGCGCCACCTCGGTGGCCGAGCGCAACGTCGCGGCGCTGAAGTCCGCGTACTGGGTGGTGCTGATCTCGGGCTTCTTCGAGCCGTTGCTCTACCTGCTCTCCATCGGCGTCGGGGTGGGAAAGCTGGTCGGCGACATGACGCTGCCGACCGGCACCGTGGTGTCGTACGCGGCGTTCGTGGCACCGGCGATGCTGGCCGCCTCGGCGATGAGCGGGGCGCTGGCCGAAACGACATTCAACTTTTTCGGCAAGATGAAGTACATGAAGCTGTACGAGGGGATCCTGGCCACCCCGGTGCAGCCGTTCGAGATCGCCCTCGGTGAGCTGGGCTGGGCGATGCTCCGGGGCAGCCTCTACTCGGCGGCGTTCCTGGCCGTGATGGTGGGATTGGACCTGACCAGCGCGGTCCGGGCGCTGATCGCCTTTCCGGCCGCCGTGCTGGTCGGCTTCGCGTTCGGGGCGCTGGGCATGGCGCTCTCCACCTTCATGCGCAGTTGGCAGGACTTCGACCTGATGGGTTCGGCCCAGTTCACCCTCTTCCTCTTCTCCGGGACCTTCGTGCCGGCCGAGGCGTACCCGTTGGTGCTGCACTGGCTGATCGAGGCGACACCGCTCTACCGCGCGGTGCATCTGGTCCGGGGCATCTCGGTGGAGGGCGGCGGCTGGGGTCAACTCGTCGACGTGCTCTATCTGGTCGCGCTGACCGCGCTCGGCCTGGTCGTCGCCGGCCGCCGGATGGGCCGGCTGCTCTGCAAGTGAGGCCACGGGTCTGCCGCGAGATTGCCGGTCGGCTGCGGCCGTTGCGCCCGACGCGACCGCCTCGGATGACTACTTTAAGTAGTTGACCGACAGCGCCGGTCCGGCGGTGGTTCGCATCGTCCGGCGGCGCCGTGGCGAGGAGGGCCGGATGACTGGCAAACGGACGGCGGGGTCACCGGGCCGGCTGCCCCGGAGCGCCTGGGCCGGGGTGCTGCGCCGGACCCTGCGGGAGGCGCAGGCGGACAACGTCACGGACTGGGCGGCGGCGCTGACCTACTACGCGGTGCTGTCGCTCTTTCCGGCCCTGCTGGTCCTGGTGGCGGTGCTGGGTCTGCTCGGCGACGCCGCGGTGCGCGGGGTCCGGAACGTGGCCCGGGACGTCGTACCCGCGCCGGCCGCCCGGGACATCCTGCTCGCCGGGATCGACCAGGTCCAGGGCGGCTCCGGGACGGCGAGCCTGGTCGCGGTCCTCGGCATCCTCGGCGCGTTCTGGACGGCCTCCGGCTACCTCGGCGCCTTCACCCGGGCCGCCAACGCCATCTACGACGTGCCGGAGGGACGACCGTTCAGCCGGACCCTGCTGCTCCGGATCGGCCTGACCGCCCTGGTCGGGCTGCTGGCGTTGGTCAGCCTGGTGCTCCTGGTGTTCAGTGGGCGGCTCTCCGCCGAGGTGGGCCGGCGACTGGGGGTGGGCGAGGCCGGAGTGACGGCGTGGGACATCGGCAAGTGGCCGGTACTGGTGCTGCTGGTCAGTCTGATCTTCGCCGTCCTCTACTGGGGGGCACCCAACGCGCGTCAGCGGTTCCGGTGGATCAGTCCCGGTGGCGCCTTCGCCGTACTGGCCTGGGCGGTGGTTTCCGCCGGCTTCGCGCTCTACGTCAGCTACTTCGCCTCGTACAACCGGACGTACGGCTCGCTGGCCGGAGTGATCGTCTTCCTGGTCTGGCTCTGGCTCTCCAACGTGGCCGTCCTGCTCGGCGCCGAGTTGAGCGCTGAGCTGGAGCGGGAGCGGACGATCCGGATGGGTGGGCCGGCGGACCGGGAGCCGTACCTCCCGCTCCGGGACGACCGCAAGCTCAGGAAACGGGACCGGGACTGAGGACCGGGAGACCGCACCGGGCGAGGTGCGGTCTTTCCTTGATCAACAACTAACTTTCGTCCGATAGGACAAAAGTTAGCGTCATCTTGGATGAAGCTCTAGACATGTGCTCCGGAAGGCTCCTACTGTGACGGGCACAGCGCGCTGGCGTTGCGTCGACGTGCACGAGTGCCTGACGGAGGTGAGTCCCTGTGCGCACCCCGGGAGCGCTGCATCTGCGGCTGCTGAGGCTGTTGCGCGACGAGGGTGCGGTGTCCCGGGCCGAACTGGCGGACCGGTTGCAGATACCTCGGCCGCGCCTGCTCGCCGAGCTGGAGCGCCTGGTCAGCCTCGGCTACGTCGCGGAGGCCGGACTCGCCGCATCCCGGGGCGGGCGCCGCTCCACACTTGTCGAACTCAGCCCCGACCTGCGGTTCGCCGCCGTCGACCTGGGCGCCAGCTCGATCGACGTCGAGGTGGTCAACGGCCGGCTCGAACCCGTCACCGCGTACGCCGAGACCAGCGACATCCGCTCCGGCCCCAAGGTCATCCTGCAGCGGGTGCACGAACTGCTGCACAAGGCGAAGGTCGACGGGGCGTACGAGCGGCTGCACGCCGTCGGCATCGGCGTACCGGGGCCGGTGAGCTTCCGGGACGGCGTACCGGTCTCGCCGCCGATCATGCCCGGCTGGGACCGCTTCCCCGTCCGCGAACTGCTGACCCGGGAGCACGGCTGCCCGGCGGTGGTGGACAACGACGTCAACATCATGGCCATCGGTGAGCGGCACGGCGGAGTGGCGCACTCGGTCGACGACTTCCTGTTCGTCAAGATCGGTACCGGCATCGGCTGCGGCATCTACCTCTCCGGCGAGGTCTACCGGGGCACCGACGGCTGTGCCGGGGACATCGGGCACATCCAGGTCGAGTCGCACGGTCCGATGTGCTCCTGCGGCAACCTCGGCTGCCTGGAGGCGCTGTTCAGCGGCGCCGCGCTGGCCAAGGAGGCCACCGTGGCGGCCCGCAGCGGCACCTCGCCGGCGCTCGCCGAGCGACTCGCCGCCTCCGGCGCGGTCACCGCGCTCGACGTCGCCGAGGGCGCCATCGAGGGGGACGTGACCTGCATCCGGCTGATCCGCGACGGTGGTCGGCGGGTCGGCGGCGTACTGGCCGGCCTGGTCAGCTTCGCCAACCCGTCGATGATCGTCATCGGCGGTGGGCTGGCCCAGCTCGGCCACATCCTGCTGGCGGAGATCCGCAGTGTGGTCTACCGGCGCTCGCTGCCGCTGGCCACCGGCAACCTGCCGGTGGTGCTCTCCGAACTCGGCCCCCGGGCGGGGGTCGCCGGCGCCGCCGTGCTCGCCACCGATGTCGCGTTCGCGGAGGCGTCATGACGGCAGCGCGGGACAGTCTGGACAGCGGCGAGGTCGTCCTCCGGCTCACCGACGTGGTGAAGACCTTTCCCGGGGTACGCGCGCTGGACGGGGTGCAGTTGGAGGTACGGGCCGGCGAGGTGCACTGCCTGCTCGGTCAGAACGGCGCGGGCAAGTCGACGCTGATCAAGGTGCTCTCCGGCGCCCACCAGCCCGACTCCGGGCAGGTGGAGTGGCTCGGCCAGCCGGTGTCGCATCGCAACCCGCAGGCCGCGATGCGGGCCGGCATCGCCACCATCTACCAGGAACTCGACCTGGTCGAGGACCTGTCGGTGGCGGAGAACGCCTTCCTCGGGCATGAGCCGCGCCGGCTCGGCTTCGTCCGGCGCGGACACATGGCCCGGCAGACCCGCCAGATCCTGGCCCGGCTCGGGCACCCGGACATCCCGCCCCGCCGGATGGTCCGCTCGCTGCCGTCGGCCGGCAAGCAGATCGTCAGCATGGCTCGGGCGCTCTCGCACGAGGCACGGCTGATCATCATGGACGAACCGAGCGCGGTGCTGGCGCACGACGAGGTCGGCAACCTGTTCCGGATCATCCGGGAGCTGACCGCGCAGGGCATCGCGGTCATCTACATCTCGCACCGGCTGGAGGAGATCCGCGAGATCGGCGACCGGGTCACCGTACTCAAGGACGGCCGGACCACCGCGGCGAACCTGCCGGCCCGGACCACCCCGACCCGCGACCTGGTCAGCCGGATGACCGGCCGGACCATCGAGTACGTCTTCCCGGACCGCCCCGCCGAGACGCCCGCGGCCGAGGAACTGCTCCAGGTGCGCGACCTCGGCCGGGAGGGCGAGTTCACCGACGTGTCGCTGACCGTGCGGGCCGGTGAGATCGTCGGCATCGCCGGCCTGGTCGGCTCGGGCCGCTCCGAACTGCTGGAGACCATCTTCGGCGCCCGGCAGGCCAGCTCCGGCACCGTGACGATGGCCGGCCGGCAGGTCCGGCCGGGCAGCGTCGGCGCCGCCGTCCGGGCCGGCATGGGGATGGCGCCGGAAGAGCGCAAGAGCCAGGCGCTGCTGCTCGGCGACCCGGTCTACCGCAACATCACGCTGGCCACCTTCACCCGCTGGGCCCGGCTGGGCTTCACCGACGCGGGCCGGGAGCGGGCCGAGGCGAGCGAGGTCGCCGACCGGCTGGAGTTGCGGCCCCGGGACGTCCGGCGACCGGTCCGGACGCTCTCCGGCGGCAACCAGCAGAAGGTCGTGGTCGGCCGCTGGCTGCTCGGCGACACGAAACTGCTGCTGCTCGACGAGCCGACCCGGGGCGTCGACGTCGGCGCCCGGGCCGAGCTGTACCAGGTGATCCGGGGGCTGGCCGCCCGGGGCGTGGGCGTACTGCTGGTCTCCAGCGAGGTGCCGGAGGTGCTCGGCCTGGCCGACCGCGTGCTGGTGATGCGGGAGGGCCGGGTGGTGCACGAGGCCCCGGCCGGAGAACTCGACGAAGACACCGTGCTCGACCTCGTGATGGCGGGGTCGCTGATGGAGGGGGCGCCAGCGTGACCGAACGTACCGAGACCGCCGCGCCGGCGGGCACGGCGCCGCCCGTGGACCGGCCGTCGTCGGTGTCGCCGGCACCGGCCGGAGCGGCGGCCCATCAGGGTGCCGGGGCGGCCGCGAACTCCACCGGCCGGTGGAGCGGCGACGCGGGTGAGGCCTTCCGGCGCAACCTGGGACTGGTCGGGGTACTGGTGGTGCTGGTCGTGATCGGCATCGTCACCCGCCCCGACCTGTACGGCGACTCGGCCTGGGTGCGGTCGAACATCTTCTCGATCCTCACCCTGGCCTCGGTGGTCGGCGTGGTGACGGTGGGCATCACCTTCGTGATCATCGGTGGCGGGATCGACCTCTCGGTGGGCGCGATCGTGGCGCTGGCCGGGGTCTGGAGCACCACGGTCGCGACCCAGAGCTTCGGCGCCGGAGGGATGATCTTCACCGCGATCGTGGTGGCGACCTGCGTCGGGCTGGTCAACGGCCTGCTGATCTCGTACGGCCGGCTGGTGCCGTTCATCGCCACCCTGGCCATGCTGGTCGCCGCCCGGGGCCTGGCCGCGGAGATCTCCGACAAGCAGACCCAGGTCTCGAACAACGCGACAATCAACGGCATCGCCAGCACGGATGTGCTGGGCATCCCGGTGCTGGTCTTCATCCTCGCCGGGGTGGTCGCGGCCGGCTGGGTGCTGCTCAACCGCACCACCTTCGGCCGGCGTACGGTCGCGGTCGGTGGCAACCCGGAGGCGGCCCGGCTGGCCGGCATCAACGTACGCCGGCACACCATGCTGCTCTACGCGCTCTCCGGCCTCTGCTGCGGAATCGCCGCGATCATGCTCACCGCGCAGGCCAACTCCGCGCAGGCGGCGATGGCGAACCTCTACGAACTGGACGCGATCGCCGCGGCGATCATCGGTGGCACGCTGCTCAGCGGCGGCCGGGGCACCATCATCGGCTCCCTGCTCGGCGTGATCATCTTCGCCACCATCACCAACCTGTTCGCGATCAACGGCCTCTCCACCGAGGCACAGAACATGGTCAAGGGCGGCATCATCGTCGCCGCCGTACTGCTCCAGCAGTTCCGGTTCAAGTCGGTCACCCAACTCCTCGCCCGCAACAGGCTCACCTCGACGAACTGACCCACCCGCAACCCCTCTCCCGGTGGCTCCCGCCGCCGGTGGCCGGCCCGGTCACCGGCCGGTGCACCCCACCCACCCCTCGAATAACCAGGAGGTCGTCATGACCCAGCACGATCCGCTCCGGCCGGTGCGCGACCTGTCCCGCCGCCGGCTGCTGCTCGGCGGGGCGGCGGTGGGCGCCGGTGCCCTGCTCACCGCCTGCACCAGCAACGAGACCGGTTCCGGTGCCGGCGGGAACGAGCAGGTCAAGGAGGCCGACAGCTCGGCCAACCCGAACAGTGCCCCGGGGCAGAAGGTCGTGATCGGCTTCTCCGCACCGGCCGCCGACCACGGCTGGCTCGCCGCGATCACCAAGAACGCCGAGGCGCAGGCGAAGGTCTACTCCGACGTGGAGTTCAAGATGGTGGCCGCCGGAGCGGACGCCGCCGCCCAGCGGGCCGCGCTGCAGACCCTGATCGCGCAGAAGCCGAACGTGATCGTCATGCTCCCGCACGACGGCAAGGAGCTGAACGCCTCCGGGCTGGCGGCGATGAAGGCCGGCATCCCGGTGGTCAACCTGGACCGGGCCTTCCCGGACGCGCTGGCGTACCGGCTCCAGATCAAGGGCGACAACTACGGCATGGGGGTCGCCGCCGGTCGCTACATCGGCGAGCAGATGAAGACCAAGGGGATCGCCAACCCGATCATCGGCGAGATCGCCGGCATCGACGCGTTGGAGCTGACCCAGGAACGATCCGCCGGCTTCGCCGCCGAACTGGCCGTCTACGGCTTCAAGGTGGCCAACCGGCGGGCCGCCCAGTTCACCGCCGACACCGGCCAGAGCGAGGCCTCGCAACTGCTCCAGGCGCTGCCCAAGATGGACGCGCTGTGGAACCACGACGACGACCAGGGCATCGGGGTACTGGCCGCGATCAAGCAGGCCAACCGCTCCGAGTTCATCATGGTCGGCGGCGCCGGCTCCAAGGCCGCCATCGACGCGATCGCGGCCGACAACAGCGTCCTGAAGGCAACCGTCACCTACAGCCCCTCGATGGCCTCGTCGGCGGTCTCGCTGGCCCGGCTCATCGCCCAGGGCAGGGGCATGTCCGACCTGGTCGAGCTGCAGGTGCCGAAGGAGATCACCTTGGCCTCCGAGACGATCACGAAGGAGAACGCGAGCGCGTACGCCAAGCTCGGGTTCTGACACACCGGGGGGAGACCCACCTTGTCCACGAACGAGAAAGAACTGCGGGTCGGCATGGTCGGCTACGCGTTCATGGGCGCCGCGCACTCGCAGGCGTGGCGGACCGTGAACCGCGTCTTCGACCTGCCGGTACGCGCCCGGATGGCCCTGATCTGCGGCCGGGACGAGTCCAAGGTCGCCGACGCGGCCGACCGGCTCGGCTGGGAGGGCCACACCACCGACTGGCGGGAACTGATCGCCCGGGACGACATCGACATCGTCGACGTCTGTACGCCCGGCGACAGCCACGCCGAGATCACCATCGCGGCCCTGGCGGCGGGCAAGCACGTCCTGTGCGAGAAGCCGCTGGCCAACACGGTCGAGGAGGCGCGGGCCATGGTCGCCGCGGCGGCCAAGGCCCAGGCGGTGGGCGTACGGGCGATGTGCGGGTTCAACTACCGCCGGGTACCCGCGGTCAGCCTGATGCGGGAGCTGGTCGCCTCCGGCCGGCTCGGCGTGATCCGGCACGTCCGCGCGGTCTACCTGCAGGACTGGATCACCGATCCGCAGTTCCCGCTGGTCTGGCGGCTCCAGAAGGACAAGGCCGGGTCCGGTGCGCTCGGCGACATCGGGGCGCACATCATCGACCTGACCCAGTTCGTGACCGGTCAGCGGATCGCCGGGGTCAGCGCGATCACCGAGACCTTCGTCAGGGAGCGGCCGCTGCCGGCCTCCTCGAGCGGACTGGCCGCCTCGGCCGACGGTGCCGGGGCCGCGACGGGTCAGGTCACCGTCGACGACGCGGCGATCTTCGTGGCCCGGCTCGACGGCGGCGGACTCGCCACCTACGAGGCGACCCGGTTCGCCACCGGCCGGCGCAACGGGCTGCGGGTCGAGATCAACGGTTCGCTCGGCTCGGTGGCGTTCGACCTGGAACGCCTCAACGAGCTGGAGTTCTACGACGCCACCGAACCCGGCGCCGAGCAGGGCTTCCGGCGGATCCTGGTGACCGAGGGCGACCACCCGTACATGGCGGCGTGGTGGCCGCCGGGGCACATCATCGGGTACGAGCACTCGTTCACGCACGAGCTGCGCGACTTCCTCGCGGCGATCGCCACCGGCTCGGACCCCACCCCGTCCTTCGCCGAGGCGCTGCAGGTTCAGCTCGTGCTGGACGCCGTGGCCCGCTCGGCGGAGCGGGGTTCGTCCTGGACGCCGGTGGAGCCGGTGCCCGCCCCGATCGTCGCGTAACCCGGTAGGTACCACCCAACCGCGTAGCCCAAACTGTCCACCCGTCGGGTGGCCCGGCCCGGGACCCGGGCCGGCGAACCCGACCCGAGCTTTCCGGAACGACCGGCGAGGGTCCGATCGCGGTTTGCGCCCCGCGACCGGAGGGAGGTCGGACCGGAAGGAACCGCACGCGCCCGACGGAGCCCGCTCCGGCCGGGTCGTGCGACAGGTGACACGGCCGTCCGGTGTGGCCGGACCGGGATTCCCCGGTCGCACCGGACGCCGTGCACACCCGCGGTGGCACAACCGCCCGGTACGCCACCGGTGGCACAACTACACAGTGGACCGCGACCGGAGCCGGCAACGCCGCCGCCCGGTCGCCTCGGATCGGGGGAGGCAGGACCGCGACGCCGACCGGCCCTGCCTACCAAGCCCCGTCCGCCCGCACGGTCACGGGCCCGGGCAGTGCCGTTGCCGCCGACTCCGGCGCTGCCGCACGGGATGTTCCACCGCGACGGTCGGGCGGGCGGGGCGCTTTGCTCGACTGCGAGGCAAGATGTCTCGATAGGCGGATTCGACGGGTCGCTCCGAGCCCGGTTCCGTCGGACAACCTCCGGCCGGCTCAGGCCGTCCGGCACGGGAGGGAGGAGCACTGATGCGTACGGGTCTATGGCTGGTTGGCGGACGTGGTTCAGTCGCGGTGACCAGCACCGTCGGGGCGTTGGCCCTGCGGGCCGGGCTCGCCGGGCCGACGGGCTGCGTGACCGAGTTGCCGGCGCTGCGTACCGCCGCCCTGCCGGCCATGGCCGACCTGGTCTTCGGCGGGCACGACATCGCCACCACCCCGCTGGTGAAGAAGGCGGAGTCGCTGGCCGCGACGGGCGTACTGCCGGCCCGGCTGGTGGCGGCGCTGGCCGAGGAACTCGGCACGGTCGAGGCCGAGCTGCGCCCGGCGCCGACCGGTGGCCCGCAGGCCGCCGTCGTCGAGGCGATCGTCGCCGACCTGACCGGTTTCCGCGTACGGCACCGGCTGGACCAGGTGGTGGTGATCAACGTCTCCTCGACCGAGCCGACCCCGGACCCGCACCCGGCGCACGCCCGACTCTCCGAACTGGACACCGCCCTCGCCGACGGGAGCCCGCTGCCGGCCAGCTCGACCTACGCCTACGCCGCCTTCACCGCCGGCTGCTCCTACGTGGACTTCACCCCGTCCACCGGCGCCAGGCTGCCCGCGCTCGACGAACTCGCCCAGCGGGCCGGCCTGCCGTACGCCGGGCACGACGGCAAGACCGGGGAGACCCTGGTGAAGTCGGTCCTCGCCCCGATGTTCGCGATGCGGCACCTGCGGGTACGGAGCTGGTCCGGCACCAACCTGCTCGGCGGCGGCGACGGGGCCAACCTGGCCGAACCGGCGGCGAACGCGGCCAAGTCCGCCAGCAAGCAGCGAGTACTCGGGGAGACCCTGGGCTACGTCCCGCAGGGCAACACCCGGATCGAGTACGTCGACGACATCGGCGACTTCAAGACCGCCTGGGACCTGGTCACCTTCGCCGGCTTCCTCGGTACTCCGATGCGGATGGAGTTCACCTGGCACGGCTGCGACTCCTCGCTCGCCGCGCCGCTGGTGCTCGACCTGGCCCGGCTGACCGCCGCCGCGCACCGGGCCGGCCGGAGCGGGCCCCTGACCGAGCTGGCGTTCTTCTTCAAGGACCCGCTCGGCGACGTGCCGCACGCCCTCGCCGAACAGTGGGGGATGCTGCGTGGCTTCGTCCGCGAGCTGGACCGCGAACTCGGTTCGGGAGGCTCGGATGCCGTCGCTGCGTGACCTGGCCGAGCTGGTCCGGGCGCCGGCCGCGCTCTCGGTACCCGGTGACGTGGTGGCCGGGGCCGCCGCCGCCGACGCGCTGGACCGCCGGGTGCCGGGGTTGGCCGGGGCGTCGGTGCTGCTCTACTGGGCCGGGATGGCCGCCAACGACCTCGCGGACCGCGAACTCGACGCGCGGGAGCGGCCGGAGCGGCCGATCCCGAGTGGACGGGTGTCGCCGGGACTCGCCCTCGGCGTCTCCGCCGGGCTCACCGCCGCCGGGATCGGGCTCGCCGGGCTGGCCGGTGGCCGTCGGGCGCTCGCCGTGGCGGTGCCGCTGGCCGGCGCGGTCTGGGCGTACGACCTGTGGGCCAAGAACACCGCGGCCGGGCCGGCGGTGATGGCCGGCTGCCGGGGGCTGGACGTGCTGCTCGGCGCGAGCGGCGGCCGGATGGTCCGGGCGGTGCCGGCGGCGCTGACGGTGGCCGCGCACACGTACACGGTCACCGAACTCTCCCGGCGGGAGGTCTCCGGCGCGACCCGGGCGCTGCCGGCGGCGACCCTGGCCGGTACCGCCGCGGTGGCCGCCGCCGCGGTGACCCGGTGCCGGGCCGGCAACCCGGACCGGCAGGCCGGCCGGTCCCGCTGGCGGGCCCTGGTCCCGGCCGCCCTCGCCGGCTGGTACGGCCTGCAGTACGGCACCGCGCAGGCCCGGGTGGCGGCGGACCCGCAGGCGTCCCGGGTCCGGGCCGCGGTCGGTGCCGGCATCACCGGCCTACCCGCACTACAGGGCGCGCTGGTCGCCCGGGCCGGCGCCGCGCTCCTCGGCGTCGCGGTGGCCGCCGCCGCTCCGCTCGGCCGCCACCTCGCCCGGAAGGTCCCGCCGACATGAGCGCCGGAGGTCCCGCCGAGATGAGCGCCGGAGGTCCCGCCGAGATGAGCGCCGGAGGTCCCGCCGAGATGAGCGCCGGAGGTCTCGCCGAGGTGACCGTCGCCGGCTCCGCCGCGTCCGGGCTGCGGTTCGGGTACGGGACCAACGGCTTCGCCAACCACCGGCTGGACGACGCGCTACGGGTGATCGCCGATCTCGGCTACCGCGGCGTGGCGCTGACCCTCGATCACGACCACCTGGACCCGTTCGGCCCGGACCTCGCGGCCCGGGTGGCGGCGGTCGGCCGGAGCCTCGCCGTGCACGGTCTCGGGGTGGTGATCGAGACCGGGGCCCGCTACCTGCTGGACCCCTGGCACAAGCACGCCCCGACGCTGTTGCACGACGACAACGCGCTGCGGGTCGAGTTCCTCCGCCGGGCCGTCGCGATCGGGGCCGATCTGGGCGCCGAGGCGGTCTCCTTCTGGTCCGGTGTACGCCCGGCCGGTGTCGACCCGGCGACCGCCTGGGACCGGCTCGTGGCCGGCTGTGCCGAACTGGTCGGGGTCGCCGACGCCGCCGGGATTCCGCTCGGCTTCGAGCCGGAGCCGGGGATGCTGGTGGCCGAGATCGCCGATTGGTGGCGGCTGCGGGACGCCCTGGGCGCCCCGCCGGGCTTCGGCATCACCCTCGACATCGGACACTGCCGGTGCCTGGAGCCATCCCCGGTGCCCGACTGCGTCACGCGGGTGGCTCCGCACCTGGTCAACGTGCAGATCGACGACATGCGCCGGGGCGTGCACGAGCACCTGGAGTTCGGCACCGGCGAGATCGACTTCCCGCCCGTACTGCGGGCGCTGGCCGAGGCCGGGTACGCCGGGCTGGTCGCCGTCGAGCTGCCCCGGCACTCACACGCCGCCCCCACCGTGGCGGCACAGTCGATCGAATTCCTCCGCGCCGCCGCCGACGCCGCCGGGTTCACCGAGGCGCGGACCGGGTTCACCGACGCGCGGACCAGCACCGCGCCGGATCGAGGGAGGGCGACCGGCACACCGGACTAGGGGGCACCGGGGGACCGCGACCACCATCCACACCGGAAACTGGGGAGGACCGGATGGAACCGGAACCGGAACTGGAACGACTGCGGGCGGCGCTGCTGGCCGTACCCGACGGGCGGCCGCCCGACCGGGACTGGCTGGCCGAGGCGTTACGCCGGGTCGGCGCCGAACCCGCCGCGCTCGGCCGGCTCTTCGCGGCGGCGGGCCGCAGGTGCGGCCGGGCACCCCTGCCCGACCTGCCGCAGTGGTCCGCCGACGACGCGGCCCGGGTGCTGCTGCTCGGCGCGCTACCCCCGACCGAGCTGCCCAAACAGGTCGAGATTTGCTACCGGTACGGCGACGCGGCCGAGAAGCGGGCGGTGCTCCGGGCGCTGCCGCTGCTGCCGGTCGGTGACGCCGGAGTCCCGCTGCTGCACGACGCGATCCGCACCAACGACACCCGGCTGGTCGCCGCCGCCCTGGGCCGGTACGCCGACCGGCTCGACCAGGCCGCATGGCGGCAGGCGGTGCTCAAGTGCGTATTCACCGGGATCCCGCTGGCCGCCGTGCACGGCCTCGACCGGCGGGCCGACGCCGAGCTGGCCGGGATGCTGGCAGGTTTTGCCGAGGAGCGCCGGGCGGCCGGCCGGGACATGCCGGCGGACGCGACCGCGTTGCTGGCGCGACTGAGCACGCTCGACCGGTCGGGGACCCCGACCGGGCCGGGCGCGGAGGAGGCGTGATGCGAATCTTCGACCCGCACATCCACATGACCTCGCGGACCACCGACGACTACGAACGGATGGCCGCGGCCGGGGTACGCGCCCTGGTGGAGCCGGCGTTCTGGCTCGGTCAGCCCCGTACCAGCGCCGCCTCCTTCGTCGACTACTTCGACTCGCTGGTCGGTTGGGAGCCGTTCCGGGCCAGCCAGTTCGGCATCCGGCACCACGCCACCATCGCGCTGAACCCGAAGGAGGCCAACGACCCGCGTTGCCGGGAGGTGCTCGACCTGCTGCCCCGCTACCTGGACAAGGACGGCGTGGTGGCGGTCGGCGAGGTCGGCTACGACTCGATGACGCCGGAGGAGGACGAGGTCTTCGCCGCCCAGCTCGCCCTTGCGGTCGAACACCAGCTGCCGGCGCTGGTGCACACCCCGCACCGGGACAAGGCCCGGGGCACCGAACGCAGCCTGGCGGTGGTCGCCGAGTCCGGGCTCGACCCCGGCCGGGTGGTGATCGACCACCTCAACGAGGTGACCGTGCCGCTGGTCCGGGAGACCGGCTGCTGGCTCGGCTTCTCGATCTATCCGGAGACCAAGATGTCGCCGCCGCGAATGGTCGAGCTGCTCCGGAGGTACGGCACCGAGCGGATGCTGGTCAACTCGGCCGCCGACTGGGGCCGGTCGGATCCGCTGCTGACCAGGGCCACCGGGGAGGCGATGCTGGCCGCCGGATTCGACGCCGACGACGTCGACCGGGTGCTCTGGCGCAACCCGGTCGAGTTCTACGGCCAGTCCGGCCGGCTGGAACTCGACGCTGACGGGCCGGCCGGAGCCGGTGGTGCCGCTGACGGGCCGGCCGGAGCCGGTGGTGCCGCCGGCCCGGCGTCCGGTACCGCGCCGCCGCCCGGCACCTTCCAGGGGAACTCGATCCTGCGGGGCGGTAGCTGATGCGGCTGCGGCACGCCGACGGGCAGACGGTGCACCTGAGCTACTGCACCAACGTGCATCCGGCCGAGGACCTGGCCGGGGTGCTGGGGCAGCTCGACACGTACGCGGTGCCGATCCGGGAGCGGCTCGGCACCGACGTACTCGGATTGGGGTTGTGGCTGGCCGCGCCGGTGGCGGCCGGGCTCGCCGCCGACCCGCAGACCCGGCGGCGGCTGCGCGCCGAGCTGGTCGCGCGCGGGCTGGAGGTGGTGACCCTGAACGGGTTCCCCTACCGGTCCTTCCACGCGCCGGTGGTGAAGCAGGCCGTCTACCACCCGGACTGGACCACCCGGGAACGGCTGGTCTACACGCTGAACCTGGCGACGGTACTGGTCGACCTGCTTCCCGACGACGCCCTCCGGGGTTCGGTCTCCACCCTGCCGCTGGCCTGGCGCGAGCCCTGGGAGCGGCGACAGGCCGACCGGGCGGCCCGGACGCTGGACGAACTGGCCGCCGGGCTGACCCAGATCGCCTGGCGTACCGGCCGGGCGGTCCGGGTCGGCTTCGAACCGGAGCCGGGCTGTGTGATCGAGTCGACGGGCCAGGCGGTCGCCGCACTGTCCCGGGTGGACACCGACAGACTCGGCATCTGCCTCGACCTGGCCCATCTCGCCTGCGCCTGGGAGGACCCGGCGCAGGCGCTGGGCCGGCTGCGCGCCGCGGGGCTGCCGGTGGTGAAGGTGCAGGTCTCGGCCGCGCTGGCCGCCGCCGACCCGGTCGCGGCCGCCAAGGACCTGCGCGGGTACGTCGAACCGCGCTTCCTGCACCAGACCCGCGCGGAACCCTGCGGAGGGGCCGCCGATCCCGCCGACCCGGCGCACGCCGCCGACGACCTGGACGCGGCGCTGGACGCCAACCTGCCCGGCGCCTGGCGGGTGCACTTCCACGTACCGCTGCACGCCGTACCCGCCGCACCGCTGGAGTCCACCGTCGCGGTGCTCCGGGAGGCGCTGCGGGAGCTGTTCGCCGGGCCGGTCGCCGGCTGCGACCACCTGGACGTCGAGACGTACACCTGGGGGGTGCTGCCGGTTGGACAGCGTCCGGGGTCGGACGCGGAGCTGGCCGGCGGGATCGCTGCCGAGCTGGCCTTCGCCCGCGACGAACTGCTCGCGCTCGGGCTGACCGGGGTCTCTGCCGACCCGACCGTAATCCCTGGCGGCCCGGCAGCCGGGATTTCTGGCGGCCCGGCCGCCTCCGCATCCGGGCCGAGGAGGCACGATGGCTGATCCACTGGTGGTTGTCGACGTGGTCGGGCTGACCCCCCGGTTGCTGGCCCAGATGCCCCGGCTGCGCGCCCTGGCCGACGCCGGCTGCCGGGCCGAACTCGGCACCGTACTGCCGGCGGTGACCTGCTCGGTGCAGGCGACCCTGCTCACCGGGGCGCTGCCGGCCGAGCACGGCATCGTCGGCAACGGCTGGTACTTCCGGGACCTCGGCGAGGTCCTCCTCTGGCGCCAGCACCACGCGCTGATGGGCGGGGAGAAGGTCTGGCAGGCGGCCCGCCGTGAGCGCCCGGACTACACCGTGGCGAACGTCTGCTGGTGGTACGCGATGGGCGCCGACGTGAACTGGACCGTGACGCCCCGGCCGATCTACTACGCCGACGGGCGCAAGGAGCCGGACTGTTACACCGACCCGCCCGAGCTGCACGACGAGCTGACCGGGAGGCTGGGCGGGTTTCCGCTCTTCACGTACTGGGGGCCGGGGGCGGGACTGCCGTCGTCGAGGTGGATCTGCCGGGCCGCCGAGCAGATCATGGTCGAGAAGAATCCCGACCTGACCCTGGTCTACCTCCCGCACCTCGACTACGACCTGCAACGCTTCGGCCCGTCCTCGCCGCAGGCGGCGGCCGCCGCGGTCGAACTGGACGTGATACTCGGCCCGCTGCTGGACGCGGCCGCCGCCCGGAACGCGACAGTGGTGGTGCTGTCGGAGTACGGCATCACCGAGGCGAGCCGGCCGGTGGACGTGAACCGGCTGCTCCGGGCCGAGGGGCTGCTCCGGGTCTACACCCAGGACGGGATGGAGTACCTCGACCCGTGGACGTCCCGGGCGTTCGCGGTCGCCGACCACCAGGTGGCGCACGTCTACGTCAGGGATCCGGCCGACGTGCCGGCGGTGGCGAAGCTCTGCGCGGGGCTGCCCGGGGTCGCCGAGGTGCTGGACGCCGCCGGTAGGGCCGCGCACGGGCTGGACCACGAGCGGGCCGGCGAGCTGGTGCTGGTCGCCGAGCCGAACGCCTGGTTCAGCTACTACTACTGGCTGGACGACGCCCGCGCCCCGGACTTCGCCCGGCTGGTGGAGATCCACCGCAAACCCGGGTACGACCCGGCGGAGCTCTTCTTCGACCCGGCCGCGCCGGGCGCGGCGAAGCGCCGGGCGGCGGTGGCGCTGCTCCGCAAGAAGCTCGGGATGCGCTACCTGATGAGCGTGGTGGGGCTGGACGCGGGCGCGCGGGCGGTACGTGGCTCGCACGGGCGGCTGCCCGCCGACCCGGCGGACGGTCCCGTCCTGCTCTGCTCCGATCCCTCCGTGGCGCGGGACCGGTACGCGGCCACCGAGGTCAAGGGCCTGCTGCTGCGCCTCGCGGGCCTGTCCGGCCGGTCCGATGCCGGCTCGGTCACCGACGGCTCGGTCACCGACGGCTCGGCTGAGCTGTCGAGTGGAGAGCGACCGTGACGGCCACCGTGCCGGAGGTGGATCTGGGTTCGCTGCGGAAGCGCTTCGACGCCCAGCTCGCGGCCTTCCTCGACCGGCAGGATCCGGACTGGCCGGACGGTGCGCCCCGAGGCGTCTTCACCACACTGCACCGGTTCGTGCTGGCCGGTGGCAAGCGGCTGCGTCCACTCTTCTGCTACTGGGGCTGGCGCGGTGCCGGTGGCGCGGACGGTACGCCGATCGTGGCCGCCGCCGCCGCGCTGGAGCTGTTCCACGCCTTCGCACTGATCCACGACGACATCATGGACGGCAGCGACCGGCGCCGGGGCGAGCCCTCGGTGCACCGGCTCTTCGCCGACCTGCACGCCCGGTCGGCCTGGCGCGGCGACCCGGCCTCGTACGGCCGCAACACCGCGCTGCTCTGCGGTGACCTCTGCGCCGCCTGGGCGGACCAGATGTTCCACGAGTGCGGAATGTCCCCGGAGCAGGTGCACCGGGGTTACCGGCACTTCGCCACCATGCGTACCGAGGTGATCGCCGGACAGTACCTGGACCTGGTGTCCGGGGTCGGGGACGGTTCGGTGGCCAGCGCGCTGACCGTGATCCGGATGAAGGCGGCCCGCTACACGGTGACCCGGCCGTTGCAGATCGGTGCCGCCCTGGCGGCCGGATCCGCCGAGCTGCTGACCGCGCTGGCCGCGTTCGGCGATCCGCTGGGCGACGCGTTCCAGCTCCGCGACGACGTACTCGGGGTCTTCGGCGATCCGACGGTCACCGGGAAGTCCATTCTGGACGACCTCCGGGAGGGGAAGCCGACCGTGATGATGGCGCTGGCCCGGGGGAGTGCCGACCGGGCCCAGGCGCAGCGGTTGCGAGCGCTCTTCGGCAACCCTGAGCTCGACCCGGAGGGTGCCGCCGAGCTGCGGGCCATCATCGTCGACACCGGTGCACTGGACCGGATCGAGCAGATGATCAAGGTACGCGTCGACGCGGCGCTGACCGCGCTGGCCGACGCCCCGCTGCTCGGCGAGGCCAGCGAGATGCTGGCCACCCTGGCGGCGGAGACGGTCAACCGACAGGTGTAGCCGTTTGCGACGACGACCGGCTTGCCAAACGTCGTCACCGACACGCGGCCAGGCTGGACGGCGAAGTGGTGACAGGAGTCGTTGTTCCTCGTGGTCCGGTGCATGTTCCTCGTGTCCCGGCACAGGATGGGCCGGCGCCGGAGCTGCCCCATGCCAAGGGAACTCGTTGCGGCCGGGTGGCCCGAGTCCGCTCAACATGACGAACTCGGGATCTGGATCTGGCCCAAATTTCGTGATCGGTCCTGACCCCTGTGGTGCTTGGTCCACTGTGTAAGGTCGGCGGCCGTGCGATTGGCTGACCTCGCGGTGCTGCTGCCGCACCTGGCTGGCGTGGGCGTTGACCGGATCGAGCGTCGCGCTGGTGGTCGGCGGTTATGGGCCCGATCGCGGGCCCGTCGGGCAGTCTGTGGAAGATGCGGCCGCAACGGCAGCCGGGTTCACAGTCGTTATGAGCGCCGGTTGACCGACGCCGCGTTGGCCGGCGAGCCGGTGGAGATCCGGCTGCGGGTGCGACGGTTCTTCTGCGAGACTCCGGCGTGCCCCGCGCGCACGTTTGTTGAGCAGATCCCTGGCCTGACCCGCAGATATGCCAGGCACAGTCCGCCGTCGCAGCGGTCGCTGGAGAGGATCGGGTTGGCGCTGGCCGGCCGGGCCGGCGCCCGGCTGGCCAGCCGGTTGGGCTGGACCGTCAGCCGCAGCAGCATCCTGCGGGGACTACGCGCCTTGCCCGAGCCGGAAACACCACGCCCCACCGTGCTTGGCGTGGACGACTTCGCCCTGCGCCGAGGCCGCCACTACGCCACCGTGCTCATCGACCTCACCACCCGTCGTCCGATCGACCTGCTACCCGACCGAGAAGCGGCCACCCTCGCCGGCTGGCTGGCCAACCACCCGCAGATCCAGGTCGTCTGCCGAGACCGGGCCAACGCCTACGCCGACGGCGCCCGCACCGGAGCACCCCAGGCCATCCAGGTCGCCGACCGCTGGCATCTATGGCACAACCTGGCCGAACACGTCGAAAAGACGGTAGCCCGGCACCACCGCTGCCTCACCGAAGCGCTACGTCCACCACCGTCACCATCAGGACCGGACCTGGGCCAGGTCACGACCCAAGCCCAGGTCGACCGGGCCGAGCAGGGACTCCTGGTCCCGCGTCTGCGACGCGACTACGCGCAGGTCCAGGCCCTACGCGGGCAAGGCGTCACGATCAAGGCGATCAGCCGCCAGCTCGGGATGGGCCGGAACACGGTGCGCCGGTTCGCCCGCGCCAGCAGCGTCGAAGAACTCCTCGCCAAGGCCCACGCCGGGCGCCCCAGCATCCTCGACGAGCATGTCGCCTACCTGCAACAACGATGGAACGACGGGACCACCAACGCCGCGCTGCTGTTCGCCGAGATCCGCGCCCGCGGCTACCGCGGCACGATCGCTACCCTGCGCACCTACCTCCAACCCCTGCGAACGGCCACCACCCCGGCCCCGGCTCCATGGCGGCCACCCAAAGTCCGCGCCATCACCACCTGGCTGCTCCGCCACCCCAACAACCTCGACGCCGACGAGCGGGACCACCTGGCCCAGGTACGCGCCGCCTGCCCACACCTGGACGCCCTGGCCAGGCACGTCACCGCATTCGCGGAAATCCTCACCGGCCGCCACGGCCACCGACTCGACGCGTGGATCACCGCCGTGGACGCCGATGACCAGCCCGACCTACGTTCCTTCACCACCGGCCTGCGCCGAGACCACCACGCCGTCGTCAACGGCCTGACCCTGCCCTACAACTCCGGACCCGTCGAAGGGCACGTCAACCGCATAAAGATGATCAAGAGGCAGATGTACGGCAGAGCCAACCTCGACCTGCTCCGCAAACGCGTCCTGCTGGCCTGACAGGGGTCCACCCCCATCACGGAATTTGGGCCAGATCCCGAACTCGGGCCACCACATCTTCAACGGGTCGAACCCTTTCGACGACCGAAGAGGTTCGGGTCAGTTCACCCAGGGACCGCATTGCCAGTTGAGGGGCTCGGTGGGGCCGGCGCCCCAGCACGCGTGAAATCGCTGGTCGCTGTACTGGAACCAGGGCACAGTCGCGGTATTGTGGATGCCGAAGGCCTGCGAGTTGACCTTCTTGACCCGGGTGTGGCTGGTGAGCCATCCGTAGGTGGTGTACTCCTGCCGGTCGATCTTCACCCAGTACGGAACGCAGCAGCTGCTGCTGTTGTCGTAGACGAGCCGGGCCCACCGGGTGGTGCAGGCGGAGCCGTACACGTGCGTGCTGATGGGCGCGTCGTACCTGCTACTGCCCGGGATCAGCCCCTCGTAGCAGGCCATCGGTTGATCATTCGTCGGGGCGTGGTCACTCACGCTCGTCGCCGGTGCGGACTGTACGGCTTGGGGAAGCAGCGCTGCGCTGCCCGCAACTGCGAGCGCCACCGCGACCAGCAGTCGGGCGAGCAGTCCACATCTTCCGGTCCTGGAGATCATCCGTTTCCGCTCCCTCGTTCCCTGGTGCTTGGGCATTACGAACGGACGGTAGGTGCGGAGATCACCAGATTCCCACCGTCGCGCCATCGCCGGCCTCCGACCCCGTCGGTCAGCGTCGACCGAGCGACGAGATGTACCGGCACACCGCCCATCCAGCCGGGTTTACGTCGGGCCAGTGCCGCAGCGATGGGCCTTTGAGGATGACGGAATGGTCGGCCGCTCGATACTGTCCCGATCCGACGACGGGGAGGCAACCGTTGAGTATCAGGGACGACCGCGTACGCAGGACCACACACCGTTCTTCGGCTAGGAGTTTCGCGGCAAGGAACGTCTCATGAGCGCCGGTCGCTCCGGACGCCGCATTGTCTGCGCCGTTGCTGTGACCCTCGCCGTGGTATCGGCGCCCACCGCAGCAGCTCAGGCACAGCCGAAGCCGGACACCGATCTGCTTGAGCAGCGGCCCGTGCCGACGGGCCCAGACGGAATCCCCTCGGAGAGGCGGGCGGAGCTCCTCGGCCCGGGCTGGGAGCAGTCAGGAGACCTGGCCTGGGCAACCGCCGGAGACGCTGACGGTTTCCACGTCTTGACCGCCAATGAATCCGACGGTTACCGGTGGCGGACGTTGGCAACGCTGTCCGAACCCGGGCTGGAAGCCGATTCCTGGATCGGGAATGCCTGTGTGACGGGGTCAGGCCGCAAAATGGTCGTGGTGTACGCCCCCCGGACGTTCACCAATGAGACCGATTTGTTCGACCGGGGGGGCTTCACAGCAGTCATCGACATGCGCAATGGCGAGATCATCAAGCTTCCTGTGCAGTCCAGCATCGCCTACTTCAACCCAGGGTGCGGTCCAACGGAGGAGGCCATCCTGACCCAGGGCGGCGACGAAGACCTGGGACGTACCCGACTGATCCGGGTCGAGACCGGCTCGGCCGTAGTGCGAGCCAAGATTGTCGTTCCCGGCCAATTGACCTCGCCGGTTCCCACCGCACAGGGCATCGTCGCTGCGGACAACGGCGCAGTAGTGCGCGTCGACGGCAAGGGCGTACGCCGAGTGCTCGCGGCGGCCAGCGGCGTGCCGTTCAAACTCGCCGCAGACCGGGACGGCGGCGTGGTCTTCATGGAACGCACTGCTACCAATCAGGTCAGTGTCCGGCGCGCCGCACTGCCCGGCGCGGGCAGGGGACGCGCGGCGTCGGTCCGCACGCTCGCGGCCGGTTCGCTCAACGACCTGGATGTCACGTCCGGCCAGGGCGGCCGGGTGTTCGTGACCGGTGCGGCACCTGCGGCCCGACTCAGCCCCGTGCCTGCGAGCGTGTCGCTGCTGGACGTGCCCAAGGGGAGCCAGGTTTCCACGAAGGGCCGCCTGGCCATCACTTCGGTGCTCCGGGCACGGCCCGACCCACGCACCGCGTCGCCGGACACCATCGTCGCCGAGCCGGTCATGATCGCCGCCACCGTGCTGGCCACCAGCCGGTCAATCAAGTTCTCGACCACCCCCGACGGGGGCTCCTACGGCGCACAGGGCGCGAACGCCGGCCGGCAGCTCAGTCCGGCAGTACGGACCCGGATACGGCCGGGCGCCCGCACTCTGGCCGGAGATCCGCATAGCCCGGCCGACCTCAGCGACCGCTACTGCTCCGTGCCACGCAACGATCCGGCCAACCAGGCGATGCAGCCCAAGCCACGCCAGGTGGAGTGGGCCGTCGACCAGGCCGTACGGGACGTGCTACATGTACAGCGTCCCGCGAACTGGAAGAACCTGAACATGCCGGCGTATACCCCGCAAGGGCTGTTTCCCTGGCAGGGCTTGACCGGCGGAGGCTGGGTGCCCGCACAGGTGCTGTTGGGGATCGCGGCCCAGGAGTCGAACCTGTGGCAGGCCGCCCGCTTCGCCGTGCCTGGCGTCACGGCCAATCCGCTGATCGGCAACTACTTCGGAGTCGACATCTACAACGACACCGAGGCGGACGACTGGACGATCAACTGGGCTGACGCGGACTGCGGATACGGGGTTATGCAGGTGACCGACGGAATGCGCCTGGCTGGCCGGGAAAAGCCCGGCGAGCAGGCACGGCCTTACCACATACAACGCGCGATAGCATTGGACTTTGCCGTCAACATTGCGGCCGGACTGGATATCCTCGTCAGTAAGTGGAACCAGACCCGCTCTGCCGAAATGATCATCAACAACGGCGACCCTTCCAAAATTGAAAACTGGTTCTACGCGGTCTGGGCGTACAACTCGGGCTTCTACCCTGACGCCGGCAACAGCTTGCCATGGGGCGTGGGTTGGGCGAACAACCCCGTCAACCCCAGATACCCGGCCAACCGGAACCCTTTCCTCGAGACCACCTACCAGGATGCGGCACATCCGCAGGACTGGCCGTACCCGGAGAAGGTGATGGGCTGGGCCGGGCATCCGGTGGAGGTGCTGGAAGCTCCCGATACTCTGGTGGCGGGATACCGCGCCGCATGGTGGAACGGCGGCGACACCATCGGCCGGATGAACAGGGCGCAGGCGAAGCCGCCCGTGGAGCAGTTCTGCGATTCGACGAACCAGTGCGACCCGGACGCGCGGCACCTCCCGAACGCGCCGGACGTCATCGGTGAACCAGCCGGGCCGTGCGGGCACAAGGACTCCGCCGGACGGTTCGATCTGCGCTGCTGGTACCACGAACCGAGCACCTGGAAAGCCGACTGTTCTTACTCCTGTGGCAATGAACTGCTCCGCTTCGACCCGGGCTACGCCTACCAAGAGGATGGCACCGCGTACTCGCCACGATGCGGCCTCGACGGACTGCCGGGCAACGCCCAGATTGTGGACGACGTACCGGACGGCACGCCATCTGTCCGGCCGAACTGTGGCCGGTTGTGGGCCAACGCGGGCACCTTCCAGTTCACCTTCAAGGCCGACGGCAGCGGACAGTACCCCGGAAAAATCGACACCCACCAAATCGGCGGTGGCTTCGGCGGCCACTTCTGGTTTACTCACACCAGAACCGCCGCCGACCTGGGTGGCCGGCTGGAGGTCAACGCGACGTGGAAGCTGAACAGCTCGCGGAATGGACCGATGCGAATCCTGGTCGCACTCCCCGACCACGGCGCACATACCAAGTTCGCCCGCTACGTGGTCAAGACCGCCAACGGCGACCGGGTCAGGGTGATCAAACAGCCCGGCAACGGCAACCGGTGGATCTCCCTCGGTGCGTTCATGTTCAACGGTGTACCCCAGGTGACCCTGACCTCGGTTACCCCCGACGGCGACGGCAGTCAGGACGTGGCGTTCGACGCAATGGCGTTCGTACCGATCAACGGCACGTACCGGGAAGACGCGGTGGAGGCCGTCGCGGTTTTCGACGAGGATCAGGACATCACCACGAATTGGCCAGGGAGCTGGATGGCTGGCCCGCTCAAGGACCCGAGGTCACTGTACGACTGGGGAATGGAGCGCACGGACGACCTGCTGGGTCTGCCCGCCTGCACCGCACCGGGCACCGGCAACTGTCTTGAGCCCGCGATCAGGACCTTCGCCCAGAACTGGAGGCATCAGGTCGTCACCGCCGGTTGGGACCCTGTGAACCATCCGGACGGTGCGAGCATCGGTCGGTGGATCGGGTTCGCTCAGCCGCACACCGATCGGCCCACCAGCGCCAACCGGCCGAGCCACTTTGACGACGACGACCATTACAAGATCAAGACCAAGGCGACCATTGGATTCGTCGCCGACAGCAGCGGGCGGGTGATCCCGGGCAGTGAGTGGGCAGAATACGAGCATCGAACCGGTAACACACATCTGCCACAGTTCGTCCGGAATCTATTCGGTGCTGTGCAAGCCAGCTACGGCATCGCGCCGCCCGACCTGCGCTACCGAATTCGTGACCTGAACGCCCACAACCGCGCCTATACCAGCGTCGATCCGGTGTCCACGGGTATCCTGCCTGGCCGCGCTTACGCGTACGCCGGCATCGCGCCAAAGTTGCGCAACACCGCTGGTGTCGAGACCGAGGTCGATGCGGTCTGTGTGCTGGCAAGGGTCGTCACTGGCGGGTCCATCGGCTATCGGCCGATGCTGGGAGTCGATGGTCCGTCCGACGCGTTCCAAGCCTGGGTCGACCGGTTGGAGGACAGCATCCTGGTGGCCCGGCCGGTCGTGGACCTGGCGGAGAACCTACGGGAGATGTTCTTCGACCGGGGGGCTGTGCCCGGTCTCAACGCCAGCATGTTTGGCCAGGCCCCACCAATCTGGCAAGAACTCGGTTTCGAGAGCTGTGCGAACGGGATGGTCCGGCAGGTCAATAGCCGTCACATCCTGCACAGTAGCTGGATGCCCGATCAGTACCTCTACCGCAACGGCCGAGCAATGACGCAGACTGGAGCCGTGAAGAACGACGCGAGCACTGCGGCGACCGGGTTCTTCGACCGCTTCAGCAACGTGCCCGGCACAGCCGACGAGCATCCGTTCGGCGACTGCGACACCGACACCGACCGGTCGGGGAACCCATGGGGGATGAGTCCGATGAGCGTCCCGCCGCAGGATGCTGGATACAACCCGGCAAGCGCGCATCTCTGCATCGGCAAGAACTATCCCACCGATCCATCCCACAGCAGTTGACCTGAACGATGACTGCTCTTGCGGTATACCTGGTCATCCTGCTGCCAGTGGCGGCGACATCGGCCGCAGTGGCGCTCCTGCCGCTGCGGCCGGCTCGCCTCCGGCTCGGTGTGATGACAGCTCACCTGCTGGTGACACTCGGACTGATCGCGTGGTTGCCCGGCACCCCTCGGCTGTGGATCGTCATCTTCAGTGTAGGGCTCGCGATCGCGATCGTCCGGCTTATCATGGCCGTCGCCGAGCTCTGCCGTAGCCGTGGACGCCGGCCGACGGGATAATATATAGATCTATCGATATAGCTGTAGGTATTGACAGATGTGAACGGAAGCGAGGATCATGCGTTAGGTCACGAAACGATGACCGGGGGTCGTTTGTGGAATTTCGGATCCTGGGCCCGCTCTCGGTGGCGTCTACCGCGTCCAACCGCCTCGGCGGTCCCCGCGAGCGGAAGATTCTCGCAGCTCTGGTGTTGATGGCGAACCAGTCAGTATCGACTCAGCACCTGATCGACGCGGTGTGGCACGCTGATCCGCCCAGCACCGCACGTCAACAGGTGCAGAATTGCCTGGGTGTGATCCGGGGCAGACTACGCCGGTCCGAAGTACCGGCCGAGATCGTTCGTCGGGCCACAGTTACAGTCTCCTGCTCTCAGAGGAACAGTCCGATGTGCTGATGTTTCGCCGTCTGTGCGCGGACGCCGACAAGCTAGCGGCGAGTGGCGATGTCGATGGTAGTTGTCTATGTCTGAGGAAGGCGCTGAGCCTCTGGCGCGGCCAAGCGTTGGAGGACGTCGAGTCCGAGGTGCTCGCCGGGCAGGTTGCCGCTCTCGAGGAGGCTCGGGTTCGTTCGATCGAACAGTATGTCCGACTGAAAGTAGGGCAGGGTCGAGAGGATGAGGTGCTCGTCGACCTGTTTGGATGGGTGCGGCAGTACCCGTATCACGAGGCACTGCACGGCTTTCTCGCCGAGGGATTGAAGAAGGCGGGCCGTTCTGCCGAGGCGATTCAAGTGGTGCGGCAGTTGCGCAACCGCCTCCGTGACGACCTCGACGTTGAGGTGGGAGTGCCGGTGCTAGAAATCGAACGTCACCTCAAGGTGCGATCGGAGGCGCCTCGAACGGCAGGCCGTCTGCGACACCGAGATGCCACGGATCTCACCCGGACCATCGAGCACGCCATCTCCAGCCTCTCGGCTGTCCTGGATGTGCTTGGGGCGGACCGGCCGGCTTCGCCCAGGAGGATTCGGGGTGGGCTGTAGGCCGTTTCCGGACTATCTCGTGGACGACTGCGAAGAAAAACGATCGGAACCGTCTACGCGGCCTCGTTATAGTGAGGGTGATGTGGGCGGTGGAGTTGCTGATGAGCCGGTCGCATTGTCAATCGAGAGCTTGCGGCGGGTAGAGCAGTTGCTGCCGGGGTCGGCGTAGTCGTGGTCGCGGGTGAGTAGACGCCAGCAGATTGGGCTGCCCGTTACACGGTGACCCGGCCGTTGCAGATCGGTGCCGCCCTGGCGGCCGGATCCGCCGAGCTGCTGACCGCGCTGGCCGCGTTCGGCGATCCGCTGGGCGACGCGTTCCAGCTCCGCGACGACGTACTCGGGGTCTTCGGCGATCCGACGGTCACCGGGAAGTCCATTCTGGACGACCTCCGGGAGGGGAAGCCGACGGTGATGATGGCGCTGGCCCGGGGGAGTGCCGACCGGGCCCAGGCGCAGCGGTTGCGAGCGCTCTTCGGCAACCCTGAGCTCGACCCGGAGGGTGCCGCCGAGCTGCGGGCCATCATCGTCGACGCCGGTGCGCTGGACCGGATCGAGCAGATGATCAAGGAGCCATTTTCATCCTGCGTAGCGGTTGGCTTCGACGTGGTGCAGCACGAGGATGGCCTGCGCGATTGCGGTCGCGCGGTGTGGGCAGCAGCGCAGCTTGGTCAGGATCTTTAAGGTCTTGAGTGTGGCGATTGCGCGTTCACCGCGAGCACGGATTTTCGCGTGTGCCCGGTTCACGGATTTCTGCCGGCGTGACAGCTTCGGCCGGAAGCGGCGCTGCTTGAACGGCGTGCGCACGCTACCGCGCGTACCCTGATACCCCTTGTCTGTGATGGTCATCACCGCCGCGCTGGTCAGGGTGTCGATGATGCCGTGATCGCGGGCGGCGGTCAGATCGTGGGTCGAGCCCGGCAGGGTTGGTGAGGCCCACACGAGTCGACTGACTGCATCGGCGATGACCTGGACGTTCACGCCGTGACGCTTGTGCTTGCCGGAGTAGTACGGCTTCTGGTCGGCGACGCGGTCGATCGGGATCAGGGTGCCGTCCAGGATCGCGTAGGCCAGCAGCCGGATGCGCCGTATGGCGGTGTCGAGGTCTTCGGCGGCTGCGCTGAGCAGGGCGATCGCTTCTTGGACGTAGCGCCAAGCGGTAGCCACGCCGATCTCGAAGCCGGCGGCGAGGCGGGTGTAGGTGTCGCCGTTGCGCAGATGGGCCAGGGCGAGTAAGGCCTGCCGGCCTGGGTTCAGTCGTCGCCAGCGGGATCGGCGCTGCTGGCGGTGGGCGCGGATGCGGTCGGCGAGGTGGTTCAGGGTCCGGTTGGACAACGGGATCGTGGCTGGGTAGGACAGCATGGCGAGGCTCCCGGTCGGAGCATCGGGTTTTGGTCGATTTGCTGTCCTACCTGGAGCCTCGCGCCCATCGATCACCGGGTCCGCCGCACCCACCCTGAGCTGCAAGATCAGCTTGGAAACGGCTCGATGAACAGGATCCGGCTGCTGGCCTACGCCATCCTCGACGGCACCCTGATCCCGACCGACCGCGTACACGACCAGAAGCCGTACTACTCCGGGAAGCACCGGCGGCATGGGATGAACGTGCAAGTCATCGCCGATCCGGCCGGACGCCTCGTCTGGGCGTCGGCGGCGCTGCCCGGCTCGGCACACGACCTGACCGCCGCCCGCACCCATGGCATCGTCGCGGCGTTGACCAACGCGAACGTGATGACCTTCGCGGACACGGCGTACCAAGGGGCCGGCGGTTGTGTCCGCACCCCGTTCAAGCGTCATCGCTACCGGCCCAAGCTGTCACACCGACAGAAGGCCGTGAACAAGGCCCACGCCTGTATCCGCGCCCTTGGTGAACGCGCCGTCGCCACCTTGAAGACCTGGAAAGTCCTGACCAAGCTGCGCTGCAGCCCGTCCCGGACAACCACGATCGTGCACGCCATCCTGGCCCTGCACCACGTCGAGAACCCGACCTACCGAGGATGAAAAACGCTCAAGGTACGCGTCGACGCGGCGCTCACCACACTTGCCGACATGCCACTCTGCGACGGAACCGCGGAGGTGCTGGCCGGTCTGGCCGCCGAGACGGTCAACCGGCGGTTGTAGCCGCCGGCAACGAGGAACGACGACTTTTCACCGTGTCGACAAAAGTTCATGTTGATGTGTCAGAAGGTATGGACACATCGACACATCGAAATTACTGTGTCGAGCACAGCTCAGAATTGCTACGTCGAGGTAACCGACGGCGCGGTTAGCCCACGACAGCGGTCGCGTACCGGTGTGCCCATGCCGGTGCACGGTCGCGGCTTGGCGGGACGGCGGCCCCCGGGCGGAGTTCCACCCCGACGGCATCTGGCGCGACGGCGAGCGCCCTGCCTGTACGCATCTGTCCAGGACGGGAGTGCACGACCATGTCCCTCACCGACCATCCCCGCCCGCCCGGCCGATCCGGTCGGTCCCATCCACCCGGCCGATCCCGACCGGCACGCCGACGTCGCTGGGCGGCGGGTGCCGCGCTGCTGCTGGTCGCGGCCACCCTTCCGGCGGTACTCGCCCCGGCAGCCCCGGCCGGGGCACACCCGATCACCGCGTCGGACTTCCAGCAGGTGACCCTGGCCCGCGGCGTCGCCGAGGTCGGCGAGCCGATGACCATCGCGGTGCTGCCGGACCGTTCGGTGCTGCACACCGCCCGCAACGGCACGCTGCGCCGCACCGACGCGGCCGGCAACACGGCGGTGCTCGGCACGCTGCCGGTCTACACCCACGACGAGGAGGGGTTGCAGGGCGTCGGCGTCGACCCCGGCTTCGCCACCAACCGGCAGATCTACCTCTACTACGCCCCGCCGCTGAGCACGCCGGCCGGTGACGCCCCGGCGAACGGCACCCCCGCGCAGTTCGCGCCGTTCGCCGGGGTCAACCGGCTCGCCCGGTTCACCCTGAACGCCGACTTCACCCTCAACATGGCAAGCCAGGTGACCGTGCTGGACGTGCCGGCGGACCGGGGGATGTGCTGTCACGTCGGCGGCGACATCGACTTCGACGCCGCCGGCAACCTCTACCTCTCCACCGGGGACGACAGCAACCCGTTCGAGTCCGCCGGCTACGCGCCGATCGACGAGCGGACCAACCGCTACCCGGCGTACGACGCGCAGCGCTCGGCCGGCAACACCAACGACCTGCGCGGCAAGATCCTGCGGATCAAGGTGAACGCCAACGGGACGTACTCGATCCCCAGCGGGAACCTCTTCGCGCCCGGCACCGCGAACACCCGGCCCGAGATCTACGCGATGGGCTTCCGCAACCCGTTCCGGATGAGCGTGGACAGGGCGACCGGGCACGTCTACGTCGGCGACTACGGCCCGGACGCCGGCTCCACCAACGCCAGCCGGGGGCCGAGCGGGCAGGTCGAGTTCAACCGGATCACCTCGCCCGGCAACTACGGCTGGCCGTACTGCACCGGGACGAACACCAGCACCGAGACGTACAACGAGTGGACCTTCCCGGACGGGCCGAGCGGGGCGAAGTACAACTGCACCGGCGGGCCGACCAACAACTCGTTCCGGAACACCGGCCAGTCCACCCTGCCGCCCGCCCGGCCGGCCTGGATCCGGTACGCCGGTGACGCCGGCAGCCCGCCGGAGTTCGGCGGCGGCTCGGAGTCGCCGATGGGCGGCCCCGTCTACCGGTACAGCGCGTCGAATCCGTCGACCACCAAGTTCCCGCAGTCCTTCGACGGCCAGTTCTTCGCCACCGAGTTCGGTCGGGGCTGGATCAAGCCGATCCACGTCGACGCCGACGGCTCGCCCGGCACCATCGACACCTTCGGATGGGTCGGCAAGCAGGTGATGGACTCCGCGTTCGGGCCGGACGGCTCCTACTACGTGCTCGACTACGGCACCGGCTACTTCAACGGGGACGCCAACTCGGCGCTCTACCGCTTCGACTACGTCGGCGGAGGCAACCGGGCCCCGGTCGCGGTGGCCAGTGCCAACCCGACCTCCGGGATCGCACCGCTGACCGTCAGCTTCTCCTCGGCCGGCTCCGCCGACCCCGAGGGCGGGGCGCTGAGCTACTCCTGGGCGTTCGGCGACGGCGGCACGTCGACGGCGGCGAACCCGACGAAGACGTACACCGTGAACGGCACGTACACGGCGACGCTGACCGTACGCGATCCGGCCGGCGCCACCGGGACCGCCAGCGTCACCATCCGGGTCGGCAACACCGCGCCGACGGTGACCATCAACGCCCCGGCCAGCGGTCAGCTCGTCGCCTTCGGTGACGCGGTGCCGTTCTCGATCACCGTCACCGACCCGGAGGACGGCACCATCGACTGCTCCCGGGCCAAGATGAACTACGTCCTCGGGCACGACAGCCACGGCCACCTGATCACCTCGGCCACCGGCTGCTCCGGCACCCTCACCATGCCGGTCGACGGCGAGCACGACGACGCGGCGAACATCTTCCCGATCTTCGACGCCGAGTACACCGACCGGGGTGGGCTGACCACGCACACCCAGCACGTCCTGGCGCCGAAGCACCGGCAGGCCGAGCACTACGGCAGCTCGTCCGGGGTGAACAGGTTCACCAAGGCCGCGGCCGAGGGTGGCCAGACCGTCGGCGACATCCACAACGGGGACTGGATCGCCTTCCAGCCGTACCGGCTGGCCGGCGTCACCTCGTTCAGCGCCCGGGTCTCGTCGGCCGGTGCCGGCGGCACCCTCCAGATCCGGGCCGGCTCGGCCACCGGGACCGTACTCGGCAGCGCCGCCGTGCCGGTCACCGGCGGCTGGGCCACCTTCACCACCGTGACCGGCACGATCGGGAACCCGCCGGCCGGCACCACCACGCTCTACCTGACCTTCGCCGGCTCCGGCACCGGCGCCCTCTACGACGTGGACGCCTTCACCCTGCAGACCGGCGGCTCCGGTGGCGGCACCGGCCCGATCGTCGGGCTCGCCGGTAAGTGCCTGGAGATCGAGGCCGGCGGCACCGCCGACGGCAGCCAGGCGCAGATCTGGACCTGTACCGGGTCAGCGCACCAGACCTGGACGAGGAACGGCCAGACCCTGCGTACCCTGGGCAAGTGCCTGGACGTCTCCGGTGCCGGCACCGCGAACGGCACCAAGATCCAGCTCTGGACCTGCAACTCCACCGGTGCGCAGAACTGGGCGCCGCAGGCTGACGGCTCGCTGCGCAATCCCGGCTCGGGCAAGTGCCTGGACGTCTCCGACAACAGCTCCGCCGACGGCCAGAACGTCCACCTCTGGGACTGCATCTCCGGCGCCGCCAACCAAAAGTGGACCCTGCCCTGACGTGGGAGGAAGGGCCCCCTGTTATCGGGTTCCGTAGATGCGGGGGCCCTTCCCAACCGCCCTCACGAGGAGAGCGACGATGCGACTGTTCCGCAGCAGAGACCGGAAGAACATCCGCCCCAGCCTCGCCATCGCCACCACCGCGCTCACGGTGCTGGCCTGCACCACCGTGCCGGCGGGCCCGGCCAGCGCCGCCGACGCCCCCTACGACGTGCTGGTCTTCTCCAAGACCGCCGGGTTCCGGCACGACTCGATCGCCGCCGGCACCCAGGCGATCCGCGAACTCGGCGCCGCGAACAACTTCACCGTGACCGCCACCGAGGACGCCACCCAGTTCACCACCGCCAACCTCGGCCAGTACGAGGCGGTGGTCTTCCTGAACACCACCGGCGACACCCTGAACGCCGCCCAGCAGAGCGCGTTCGAGTCGTACATCCGCAGCGGCAAGGGGTACGTCGGGGTGCACGCCGCCGCCGACACCGAGTACGACTGGCCGTTCTACGGCAACCTGGTCGGGGCGTACTTCGCCTCGCACCCGGCGATCCAGCAGGCCAACGTGAAGGCGGTGGACCGGGGGCACGCGGCAACGGCCCACCTGCCGCGGACCTGGACCCGCACCGACGAGTGGTACAACTACCGCACCAACGCCCGGTCCAGCGCCCGGGTGCTGGCCACCCTCGACGAGTCGTCGTACTCCGGCGGCGGGATGGGGGCCGACCACCCGCACGCCTGGTGCAAGACGTACGAGGGCGGCCGCTCCTTCTACACCGGCGGCGGCCACACCCAGGCGTCGTACGCCGAGCCGGCGTTCCGGGCGCACCTGCTCGGCGGCATCCGGTACGCGGCCGGCCGGACCAGGGCGGACTGCCGGCCCGAGTCCGGCTACACCACCCTCTACGACGGCTCCACCACCGGCTGGTCCCAGGCCGGACCGGGCAGCTTCAGCAACTCCGACGCCACGCTCACCTCGGTCGGCGGGATGGGCCTGTACTGGTACAGCGCCAGGCAGTTCACCTCGTACTCGCTGAAGCTGGACTGGCGGATGGCCGGCGACGACAATTCCGGGGTCTTCATCGGCTTCCCGCCCTCGTCCGACCCGTGGTCGGCGGTGGACAACGGCTACGAGATCCAGATCGACGCCACCGACGCGGCCGACCGGACCACCGGCGCGGTCTACACCTTCAAGTCCGCCGACATCGCGGCCCGGGACGCCGCGCTCAACCCGCCGGGCGAGTGGAACGGCTACGAACTGCTGGTCGAGGGGGAGCGGCTGCGGATCTACCTCAACGGTGTACTGATCAACGACTTCACCAACACCGACCCGGTCCGGTCGCTGGCCGGGCACGTCGGCATCCAGAACCACGGCACCGGCGACGACGTCGCGTTCCGGAACATCCGGATCAGGGAACTCGACGGCGGCCCCGGCCCGGAACCCGGCCCGAACACCACGGTGCAGGCCGAGGCGTTCAGCGCACAGAGCGGGGTCCAGGTGGTCGGCAAGGCCGGCGCCATCGGCGGATCGACGATCGGGTACCTGGACCCGGGTGACTGGGCGGCGTACCACGGGCAGAACCTGACCGGGGTCACCTCGCTGCGGGCCCGGGTCGTCTCCGGCGGTGCCGGCGGCACCCTCCAGGTCCGGACCGGCTCGCAGACCGGGCCGGTGCACGGCACCGCGACGATCTCCAACACCGGCGGCTGGGAGAGCTACGCCGAGGTGAGCACCGCGCTGACCGGGCTGCCGGGCGGGACCCAGAACCTCTACCTCACCGTCGCGGGCTCCGGCAGCGGACTCTACGACGTCGACGAGTTCACCCTGGTGCGCTCGGGTGATGGCGGCACCGGGACCGGGCCGATCGTCGGGCTGGCCGGCAAGTGCCTGGAGATCGACGGCGGCGGCACCGCCGACGGTACGCAGGCACAGATCAACACCTGCGTCGCCGGCTCGGCCCGGCAGACCTGGACGAGGAACGGCCAGACCCTCCGGGCCCTGGGCAAGTGCCTCGACGTCTCCGGCGCGGGTACGGCGAACGGCACCAGGATCCAGCTCTGGACCTGCAACTCCACCGGGGCCCAGAACTGGGCGCCGCAGGCCGACGGCACATTGCGCCATCCCGGCTCGGGCAAGTGCCTGGACGTCTCCAACAACAGTTCGGCGGACGGCCAGGACGTACACCTGTGGCAGTGCATCGCCGGTGCCGCCAACCAGCGGTGGACGTTGCCCTGAGGCGAGCGGCCCCGGCCCGGGGACGGCACCGGTTGCCGGGTCGGGGCTTCCTCGGGCGCCGGGGACGCCCCGGGTTGCCGGGTCGGGGCTTTCTCGGGCCGGTCGGCAGGGCCTAGAGTGGTCGTGGCGATCCCCGGCGCTGGCCGGCGACCGGGCGGGAGGCGCAACCCGTCCGGCTCAGGTGCGGTTGCGCACGTGCCGACCACACCGCCGGGGGAGTTTCCGCCACCGTTCCGGACGGTCACCCTCGCCCCGGTCCACCGGCGCCGAGCCGGCGCAGTCGCGAATCCCGCGTGACCGACAGGGAGAAAGACCATGGCGCGACCCATCACGCTCTTCACCGGCCAGTGGGCCGACCTACCGTTCGAGGAGGTGTGCCGGCTGGCCTCGGAGTGGGGCTACGACGGGCTGGAGATCGCCTGTTGGGGTGATCACTTCGAGGTCGACAAGGCGCTCGCCGACGACTCGTACGTCGACCGCAAGCGCCAGACGCTGGCCAAGTACAACCTCAAGGTCTGGACGATCTCCAACCACCTGGTCGGGCAGGCGGTCTGCGACCACCCGATCGACGAGCGCCACCGGGACATCCTGCCGGCCCGGATCTGGGGTGACGGGGAGCCGGAGGGGGTCCGGCAGCGGGCCGCCGAGGAGATCAAGGACACCGCCCGGGCGGCGGCGAAGCTCGGCGTCAAGACCGTCGTCGGGTTCACCGGCTCGTCGATCTGGCACACCCTGGCGATGTTCCCGCCGGTTCCGCCGTCGATGATCGAGAAGGGCTACCAGGACTTCGCCGACCGGTGGAACCCGATCCTCGACGTCTTCGACTCCGTCGGGGTGCGCTTCGCGCACGAGGTGCACCCGAGCGAGATCGCGTACGACTACTGGACCACGAAGCGGACCCTGGAGGCGATCGGGCACCGGCCGGCGTTCGGGCTGAACTGGGACCCGTCGCACTTCGTTTGGCAGGAACTCGACCCGGTGAACTTCATCTTCGACTTCGCCGACCGGATCTACCACGTCGACTGCAAGGACGCGAAGGTGCGTACCGGAGACGGGCGGCGGGGCCGGCTCTCGTCCCACCTGCCCTGGGCCGACCTGCGCCGGGGTTGGGACTTCGTCTCCACCGGGCACGGCGACGTGCCGTGGGAGGACTCGTTCCGGGCGCTGAACGCGATCGGCTACGACGGCCCGATCTCGATCGAGTGGGAGGACGCCGGGATGGACCGGCTGGTCGGTGCGCCCGAGGCGTTGCAGTTCGTCCGCCGGCTCGCCTTCGACGCCCCGAGCGCCGCCTTCGACGCCGCGTTCAGCAGCAAGGAGTGAGACGCTCCCGCCGCGAACGGTGCGGGCCGACCCGGGATCGGGTCGGCCCGCACCGTCACGCGGGTTGGTACACCTGCCCACAGGGGCGTGCCCCGGTGCTCAGAGCATCGTTCCCCTGCGCTCGGAGCGTTGTTTCCGGCTCAGAACGTGGTGCCGTTCGTTCCCGACGCCGCCCGGGAGGCGGGGGCGGTCGTCGACGACTTGGTGGTCGAGCCGGCCTTCGCACCCGACCCGGACGTCGTGCCCGATCCGGACGTCGTAGTCGACCCGGACGGGGTGGTCGAGCCGGACTTCGCGCTCGATCCCGTTGAGGTCGACCCGGAGGTCGAACCCGATCCGGCGGCCGCGTCCGGGCGACCGCTGTCGTCGTTGCCCGACTCTGCCGGACTGCCGTTGCCAACGGCGAGCTTCTCGCCGAGCCGGGTGTGACCGAGCCGGTCCTTGCCCTCGGTGTACAGGCGGGAAGCCTGGGCCTGAGCCACCCCGGCCGCCTCCTGCACCGTCGGGTGGTCGAGGACCTTGCGACCCTTGAGAACCAGCTCCTCGTACCTCTCCCGGCCCGCGCGGGCGCCCAGGACGAAGCCCACAGCCAGCCCGCCGACGAACCACAGCTTTCCGCGCATGACGGCTCCTCTCCGTATTCTGACGCGGTCAGCGCCCTCGGTTGTCCCGGTGGGCGACCGTGTCGCGCCTGCGTCATCTGTCCCCAGGCCGGTACCCATCCTCCACCGATGTCATGCCTGCTCGTGGCCCGCCGTGCCGTTTTGTCCAGATATCAGGCATCGGGCGCCGTGCTGACAAACCCGGTAGCCCAGCAGCCCCGGCTGTCCTGTACTCTTGTCCCGTCGCCCGGCGCTGGAGAGATCCGGCGCCGGTCAAAGCGATCCCCCGTAGCTCAATTGGCAGAGCAGCCGGCTGTTAACCGGCAGGTTTTTGGTTCGAGTCCAAACGGGGGAGCTTTTCCAACATCCCGCCCGTCGGCCCCGCCGACGGGCATCGTCGTATCTGGGGCCCGTCCGGCACCGGTCAGCCACGGCGGTCACCTCTTTGGCGTGATGCACCGCGCCCGTACCGGCACGCGCTGGCCGGACGGCGCGCCGGGCACGGAACGGATGGGTGGGAGATGGCTGGATCGCGGCGTCGCGGCGCCATCCTGATCGCCGCCCTGGTCGCCGTCGGCTGGTTGGCGGTCGGTGCGCTGTCGGCGCCGTACCCGGGCAGGCTCAGCGGGGTCGCCACCAACGACAACGCGGTGTTCCTGCCGGCCGACGCCGAGGCCACCCGGGCAGAGCGGCTCGCCGCCGGATTCGTCGAGCGCCAGACCATCCCGGCGCTGGTCGTCTACGTCCGGGACAGTGGCGTCACCGACGCCGACCGGCAGCGGGCCAGCGCGGACGCGACCCGGTTCGCCACCGTACCGGGGGTGGTCGCGCCGCTGCCGCCGCCGGTACCCAGCGCCGACGGCAAGGCGCTCCAGGTGATCGTGCCGGTGGACAACGCCGAGGACGACCGGGCCCGGGCGGCGGTCGACGAACTGCGCCGGATCGCCGGAAAGGGCGACGCCGGCCAGGTCATCGTGGTCGGCGGTCCGGCCGGACTGCTCGGCGACCTGATCGAGGTCTTCTCGTCGCTGCACGGGCCGCTGCTGTTGGTCACCCTCGCCGTGGTACTCGTCATCCTGCTGGTGGTCTACCGCAGCCCGGTGCTCTGGGCCATCCCGCTGCTGGCTGCCGGTCTGTCGTACGCGCTCGCCGCCGTGGCCGTCTACTTCCTGGCCAGGAGCGGCGTGATCACGTTGAACGGACAGGCCCAGGGCATCCTCACCGTGCTGGTCTTCGGGGCCGGCACCGACTACGCCCTGCTGCTGATCGCCCGCTACCGGGAGGAGCTGTCCCGGCACCACGACACCTGGACGGCGATGCTCGCCGCCTGGCGGGGCGCCGCCCCGGCCATCCTCGCCTCCGGCGGCACCGTCATCGCCGGGCTGCTCTGCCTGCTGCTCTCCAGCCTCAGCTCCAACCAGGCCATGGGGCCGGTCGCGGCGCTCGGCATCGGCGCCACCCTGGTGGTGATGTTGACCTTCCTGCCGGCGATGCTGCTGCTCGGTGGGCGGTGGGCGTTCTGGCCCCGGTCGCCGTACGTCGAGCAGACCGCCTCGGTCGGCCGGCTGTGGGAACCGGTCGCGCGCTTCATCGCCCGCCGGGCCCGGCTCGTCTGGGTACTGACCACCCTGGCCCTGATCGTGCTCGGCTTCGGCCTGACCCAGCTCGGCGCCACCCGGCTCGGCCAGTCCGAGCAGTTCACCAACCGGACCGACTCGGTGATCGCCCAGGACGTGATCGACGAGCACTATCCCGGCGGACTGGGCAGCCCGGTCACCATCTTCCCGCTGGCCGGTGCGGCCGACCGGGTGCGGGCGGCGGCCCGCTCCGTACCGGGGGTGGCCGAGGTGCGTACCGTCCCGGCGGACGACGCCAACGCGCCCGGCCCGGCATCCGGGCCGGGCGCGTCCGGCGGCCCACCGAAGGTGGTGGACGGCCGGATCCAGCTCCAGGCCACCCTGACGGCGCCGGCCGACAGCGCCGAGGCGGAGCAGACGGTACGCGAGCTGCGCGTCGCCGTGCACGGGGTGCCGGACGCGGACGCGGTGGTCGGCGGCCCCACCGCGGTCGGCGTGGACATCAACGACGCCACCACCCGGGACCGGAACGTGATCATCCCGGCGGTGCTCGGCGTGATCGCGGTGATCCTGGCCCTACTGCTCCGGGCCCTGCTCGTGCCGATCCTGCTCATCCTGACGGTGGTGCTGTCGTTCCTGGCCACCCTCGGGCTCTGCGCCTTCCTCTTCCGGTACGGCTTCGGCTTCCCCGGCGTCGACGCGTCGTTTCCGCTGTTCGCGTTCGTCTTCCTGGTGGCGCTCGGCATCGACTACAACATCTTCCTGATGAGCCGGGTACGGGAGGAGTCCGTGCGTCAGGGCACCCGGCCCGGAGTGCTGCGCGGGTTGGTGGTCACCGGCGGGGTGATCACCTCCGCCGGATTCGTGCTGGCCGCGACCTTCTCGGCGCTGGCCGTACTGCCGCTGGTGGTCCTGGTCGAGCTGGGGTTGGCGGTCGCCCTCGGCGTGCTGCTGGACACCATCGTCGTACGGTCGCTGCTGGTGCCGGCGTTGACCTACGACATCGGGCCGGCGGTCTGGTGGCCGTCCCGGCTGTCCCGGATCCCCGACCGTCCCGGTCGGGAGGGGACGTGACTGCCGAGCTACCGGCGCAGACCGATGTGGTGATCGTCGGCGGTGGGCTGGCCGGGCTCGCCGCCGCCCGCCGGCTGCACCGCGCCGGCACGCCCTGGCTGCTGGTCGAGGCCGCCGAGCGGCTCGGCGGCCGGGTCGGCACCGACAGCGTGGACGGGTACCTGATCGATCGCGGCTTCCAGGTGGTGAACACCGGCTATCCCCGGCTGTCCGCCCTGGTGGACCTGACCCCGCTCAGGCTCGGCCTCTTCACGCAGGGCGTGATGGTGCGCCGGGGCGAGACCCTGCACCGGATGGCGCACCCGCTGCGGGACCCGTTCGGCGCTGCTCGTACGGTGCTGACCGGCCTCGCCGACGCGGCCGGGGTGGGCCGGCTGGCCAACACCGGGAACGTCGGTCGGGTGGCCGGTGGCGCGCTTGCCGACGTACCCCGGATCAGCAGCGTGGGTCGGGCCGGCGACCGGCTCCGGCTGGCCGCGCTGGCGGCCCGGTGTGCGAGCTACCCGGCGGGCCGGCTGCTCGCGGCCCCGGAGACCAGCACCGAGGCGGCGCTGCGCCGGGCCGGGCTCTCCGACCGGATCGTCGAGGAACTCCTCCGGCCGTTCCTCTCCGGAGTCTTCGGCGAGCGGGAGCTGAGCACCTCCAGCCACGTCTTCGCGATGATCGTCCGGTCCTTCGCCCGGGGCCGGATCGGGCTGCCGGCGGCCGGGATCGCGGCCCTGCCGGAGGCGGTCGCCGCCCCGCTGCCGGAGTCGCTGATCGTCCTCGGCGTCGGCGCCACCTCGCTGCGCCCCGGGCTGGTCCGCACCTCGGCGGGCGCGGTCCGCTGCCGGGCCGTACTCGTCGCCACCGACCCGGCCACCGCGAGCGTCCTGCTGCCATCCCTCGGCCGGGTACGCATGAACGCCCTGACCACCTACTACCACTCGACGGTCGAACCCCCGCTGGAGGAACCGATCCTGCTGCTCGACGGGGACCGACGGGAACTCGTCGCGAACACGGTCGTGGTCAGTCGCGCCGCGCCGTCGTACGCCCCGGCCGGGCGGCACCTGGTGGCGACCTCGGTGGCCGGTCCGACGGCGCCGCCGGAGCCGCTGGTCCGGGCCGAACTCGCCCGACTGTACGGCCGCCCGGTCGACGACTGGGAGCACCTGACCACCGTCCCGGTGCCGGAGGCGCTGCCGGCCGCGTTGCCGCCGCAGGGACGGCTGCGCAAGCCGGTGGCGCTGGGGGAGGGACTCTTCGTGGCCGGGGACCACCGGGGGAGCCCGTCCGCGCAGGGAGCGCTGGCCAGCGGCTGGCGGGCGGCCGGGGCGATCAACCGGTACCTGGAGGGCTGATCCCGCCCGCACCGGTCGCGGACCCGACCGGCCGCTCGCCGGTCACCCGATGTCGATGCCGGTTGGTATTCTCGCCGTGCCGGAACCGCCGAGGCGGTGTCGAACCGGTGAGATCCGGTGTGCCGGAGACGGCTGATTCGATCTTCACTGGTGGACGCCACACGTCGATGTCGGCCGACGCTGTGCCGGAGTTACTATTTTCGGCGCCAGTTGGGGGGCGGTAGCTCAGCAGGTTAGAGCAGGGGACTCATAATCCCTCGGTCGCGGGTTCGAGTCCCGCTCGCCCCACCAAGACCGTGACCTGCTGTTGTGCCGCTGCGGCTTTGCCATTACGCGAACCAGTGCCGTGGTCGGCGCTCGGCTTGGTGGGCGTTGTGCTGTCTTCCGGCGGACTGCGATTTGGCAAGCGCAACCGACCGAGTCGGGTGTTGCCGGCTCATCCCCGGTGGCGGTGCATCACCGGAATCCCGTCCTCGGCCAGCTCGACCCGATCCGCCACCAGGCCGTCCAAGCCCAGCGGCAGGGTCAGCACGCGGTGGGCTCCGGTCCGAGTGCCCGGTTCTGAGACCCCTCGGTATTCAGCGTTGCTATCTACCGGTACCTAGTGTTACTGTATACCGGTAGTCAGCGCTGCTTAGTAGCGAAGGGTGGCGGCATGGGCAACCAGATGACCGAGATGCTGAAGGGCACTCTCGAAGGCATCGTCCTGGCGATCCTGGCCCGCAGATCCGCGTACGGCTACGAGATCACCGCGTGGCTGCGCGACCGCGGATTCTCGGACATCGCGGAAGGCACCATCTACGCGCTGCTCGTCCGGGTCGAGCAGCGCGGGTTCGTGGACGTGGAGAAGGTTCCCTCCGAGAAAGGCCCCCCGCGGAAGGTGTACTCGCTCAACGCGAAGGGGCGGGAGCAACTCGCCGAGTTCTGGAGGACGTGGAGCGTCCTCGCGGAACGCATCGAGCAACTCCACCACAACGACCATCGACAGGACGAAGGAGCATGAGCATGGCTGCGAAGTGGATCGAGACGCTTGTCGGGTCGCTTGAGCAGAAGAAGCAGTACAAGTACCACATGGCCCGCATGGAGGCCCTGCCGGAGCCCTATCGCAGCGCGGCCAAGGCCCTTCAGCGGTACTTCATGTACCACGGAGGGATTCTCGACGGGGACACGCTCGTCACGATGCTCGGCGACTTCGTCGACCTCTGGGAGCGTGCGGTCGCCGACGGAACGCCGGTCCGGGCGGTCGTCGGCGACGACCCGGTCGAGTTCGCCGAGACGTTCCTGCAGGCGTACTCCGGCAAGCAGTGGATAGACAGGGAACGCGAGCGCCTCCGGAAGGCGATCGACGCCGCCGCCGGCGGAAACGGCGAGGAGAAGGGTGCATGACGACCAGGACGCGCGAACCCGCGATCAGGGTGCGGGCCATCACAAAGTCCTACCAGGACCTACCCGTGCTGCGGGGCGTCGACCTCGACGTGGCATCCGGGAGTATCCTCGCTCTGCTCGGCTCGAACGGCGCCGGAAAGACCACGCTGGTACGGATCCTGTCGACGCTGCTCAAGGCGAACGCCGGCACCGCGACCGTGCACGGCTTCGACGTCGCCTCGGCCCCGGGCGACGTACGCAAGTCGATCAGTCTGACCGGCCAGTTCGCCGCAGTCGACGAAGTGCTCACCGGCCGGGAGAATCTGGTCCTGGTCGCGAAGCTCCGCCATCTGAGGAACCCGGGTGTGATCGCCGACGACATGCTCGCCCGCTTCTCCCTCACTGATGCCGGGAGTCGCCGGGCGGCGACGTACTCGGGCGGCATGCGCCGGCGGCTGGACATCGCGATGAGCCTTGTCGGCAACCCGCCGGTCGTATTCCTCGACGAGCCGACCACCGGCCTCGACCCGCAGGCCCGCATCGAGGTCTGGCAGACGGTGAAGCAGCTCGCCAGGGATGGTGTGACCATCCTGCTGACCACCCAGTACCTCGACGAGGCCGAGCAACTCGCCGACCGGATCGCGATCCTGCACAAGGGCAAGATCATCCAGAACGGCACTCTCGCCGAGCTGAAGCAGCTCCTTCCGCCCGCCACGATCGAGTACGTCGAGAAGCAGCCGACCCTCGAGGACATCTTCCTGGCCCTCGTCGGCGACACCGGTGACGCCGCCGGCAAGGCAGCCGGGTCGGGAGGAGAGGAATCACGATGACCGCCCACGCCCTGAGTGACACCGGAACCCTCACCGGCCGCTCTCTGCGGCACATCCTCCGCAGCCCGGACACCATCATCACCACAGCGGTCACCCCGGTCGCGCTGATGCTGCTTTTCGTGTACGTGCTGGGCGGAGCCATCAACACCGGATCCGACGAGTCGTACATCGACTACATGCTTCCGGGCATCCTGCTCATCACGATCGCATCCGGCATCGCCTACACGGCGTACCGCCTCTTCCTCGACATGCGGGGCGGCATCTTCGAGCGCTTCCAGTCGATGCCGATCCCGCGACCTTCCGTGCTCTGGGCGCATGTCCTGACCTCGCTCGTCGCCAACCTGGCCTCGATCGTGATCGTCACAGGCGTCGCGCTGATCATGGGGTTCCGCACCGGCGCCTCCGTAGCGGACTGGCTCGCTGTCGCCGGCGTCCTGATCCTGTTCACCCTCGCCCTCACCTGGATCGCCGTGATAGCGGGGCTGTCCGCCAAGACCGTCGACGGCGCGAGCGCCTTCAGCTACCCGCTGATCTTTCTGCCCTTCATCAGCTCGGCGTTCGTTCCCACCGACTCGATGCCTGGCCCCGTCGCCTGGTTCGCCGAGAACCAGCCGGTGACGTCCATCGTCGATACTCTCCGCGCGCTGTTTGCGCAGCAACCCGTCGGCGCCGACATCTGGATCGCCCTCGCCTGGTGTGCCGGCACGCTCGTGGCCGCCTACGCCGCCGCGACAGCGATCTACCGCAAGAAGATCAGCTAGCCGATCGCACGAAGGCAGCGCCGCATCCACAGGAATGCGCCGCTGTCTTCGTGCGTAGTTCCGTCTTGTGCGGGATTGGCTTGGATCGGCGGCCTCCTAACGTACCATCGCGCTCAGGGGCTATCATCGCCAGATGGCGATGACAGATGGGGAGTGCGTGACCGCGAACATCGCGGCCGGGATGACTCCGGCGGTGGCCCTGTTCCGGTCGTTGGCCGACGAGACGCGGCTCCGGATCGTGCGGCGGCTCACCGCGGGTGAGGCGCGGGTCGTGGACCTGACCACCGAACTCGGGATGGCCCAGTCGACCGTCTCCAAGCACCTGGCCTGCCTTCGCGACTGTGGCCTGGTGGACTACCGCACCGAGGGCCGGCAGTCGTTCTACACGCTGACCCGTCCGGAGTTGATGGATCTGCTCCAGGCCGCCGAGGGTGTGCTCGCGGCGACCGGTTCGGCGGTCGAGCTGTGCCCCAGCTATGGTGCTGCTGGCTTCGAGACGGTGACCGGATGAGTCCGCGAGACCGGATGAGCGCGAACGACGGTGCCGGTTCAGTGGGTGACCCGGCCGAGCGACGCTTCGGGCTCAAGACCGGAGTCGTCGTGGGGCTGGCCGACGACGATGTGGTGCGGGCGCTCGGCATCCCGTACGCGGAGGCGGCGCGGTTCGCTCCTCCCGTCCAGGTCACCCGATACGACGCACCGGTCAACGCGTTCCGGCGGGCCCCGGCCGCGCCGCAACTGCCGCCGAAGCTCTTCGCCCGGTTGATCGGCGACGACGACCTGGGCACGGACGAGAACTGCCAGCGGCTCTCGGTCACCGCTCCGGCCGATCTCGGCGCCGACGAGCGGCTGCCGGTGTTGGTCTGGATCCATGGCGGCGGCAACGTCGCCGGTGCCGGTGATTTCGCACACTACGATCCGCGTGCGTTGGTGGTCGAACAGCGCGTGATCGTCGTCACCGTCACCTATCGCCTCGGGATGCTCGGCTTCCTCGGCGACGGCGCCGAGGTGCCGGCAAACCTCGGCCTGCTCGACCAGTTGACGGCCCTGCGGTGGATCCGGGACAACATCAGCGCGTTCGGCGGCGACCCCGATCTGGTCACGGTCTTCGGCCAATCCTCGGGCGCCGCCGCCATCGCGTACCTGATGATCAGCGACGGCGCCGAGGGTCTGTTCCGGCGGGCGATCATGCAGAGCGCCCCACTGGCCGTCGCGGCGGGCCGGGCCGCCATGACCGAGGCGATGCTCGCGGCGGTCGGTGTGCTGTCGCGGGACGCCCCGGTCGAGGAGATCCTCGCGCTGCAGCCGGTGGCCGAGCGGGCGGCGCGGGGACATGGGATGGCGAGCAGAATGCCGTTCGACGTGCAGCCGGGTCTTCCGCCGGTGCCGGATGGGGCCGAGCGGGACGCGGCATCGCGGGAGGCGGCCGGGCGGGTCGATGTCCTGATCGGCTGCACGCTGGAGGAGACCGGGGTGATCGGGGCACTGGTGCCAGCCCTGAACGGAGTGTTCCGGTTGCCGGTGCTCGGTCACGTCGTGCGGCGACTGATCGTCACGCCGTCCACCCGCAGCATGTACGAAACGCCCGCCCGACAGTTCGTCGCCCGGCACCGGGCCGCTGGCGGTCGCGCGTACCGGTACCGCATGACCTGGCGGCCGGACGACAACGGGTACGGCGCCGCACACCTCACCGACCTGCCACTCCTGCTTGGCACCCGCCAGGCGTGGGAAGGAGCGGCACTGCTCGGGTCGGCCGACTGGGCCGATGTGGACCGCCGCGGTCGCGTCGTTCGCCGCATCTGGGCCGAGTTTGCCCGTACCGGCACGGTGCCGGACGTCGGGGAGAGCGACACGATCAGCCTTTTGCCGGACTGACCGCCGGTGGGCGGGCGCGCCGATCACCGGAATGCCAGCGCGAGCAACCCCTGATCCAGACCCACCAGCAGGGTGTCGCCCACCGTGCAGCAGGCGAGGGCCGGATGGTAGACCGGGATCTTCCGCAGCATCCGGCCGGTCATCGGATCCCAGATTCGCACCGTACGGTCCCGGCTGGTCGATGCGACCAGGTCCCGGCCGCCGACCCGCACCAGGCTCAGCCCGGTCACCGCGGCGGTGTGCCCGATGAACCACCGGACCGGTTGACCCTGTTCGGCGTCCCACATCCGGATGGTGTGGTCCGCGCTGCCCGACACCAGCGCTGGCCGGCCGGCCACGGTGACACCGCAGAGCGCGTTCACGGCATCCTGGTGGCCCTGCTGGGTCCAGAGCGGTGCGTCGCCACCGCCCCACAGCATCACGGTGCCGCTCTTGTCCGCCGAGGCGAGCGCCTCGACGCCCCGCCAGTCGACCGTGGCCAACGCCGTCACCCAGGCGCGGGTGACGTGGCCGAGCAGGACCTTGCGTACGCCGCCGGTGTGCGGGTGCCACAACCGGATGGCCTGGTCGTCCCCGGCGGAGGCGACCAGGCACTCGCCCCGCACCACGATCGGGCAGATCGCCGCGACCCGGTCGTGGTGTTCGGTCATCTCCCGCACCGGCGAGCCGTCCCGGACGTCCCAGGACTCGACCACGTTGTCGTCGTGGGCGGTGAGGACCAGCGGCTCCTCGTCGTCGGCCACCGCGCAGATCGCGTTGACCGCCCCGCCTGACGTGCTGAACTCCCGTACCCGCTCGCCGGTGTCGACGTCCCAGAAGCGCACCTGGCCGTCGCCGTCACCGGAGGCGACCAGCGTCGACCCCTCGCCCGGGACTCGGCAGAGCGCGCGTACCGATCCGAACCTGTCCTGGTCGGCGACCGTGTCGGGCGGTTGACCTCCGGCCGGATCCCACAGCCGGACCGTGCCGTCGTCTCCGGCGGTGGCCAGCATCCGGTCCTTCGCCGTCCGCAGTTCGCAGACCGCGCGGATCCAGTTCGCGTGCCCGCGCAGGCTCGGCCGCTGCGTCCAGGTCGGTACCTCCCACAGCCGGATGAGCCCGTCCTCACCGGTGGTGACCAGCAGACAACCGCCGTCGACGTCGACCGTGCAGAGGTCGGTCACCGGCCCGCCGGTGTCGAGGACCCGGACGCACCGGCCGGTCAACGGATCCCACAGCCGTACGGTGCCGTCGTAGCCCGCCGAGGCGAGCAGGGTGCCGCCGGGGGCGCGGACCGCGTACAGCGTGGTGACCCATCCGGTGTGGCCGGCGAGCACCCGTGTCGGCTCGGCATCGGCGGTCGGCTCCCAGATCCGGACCAGGCCGTCGTAGCCGGCGGACGCCAGCAGGTGGCGGTCACCGGCCGGCAGGTAGGTCACCGCCGTCGCCCAACCGGCGTGCCCGGCCAGCACGTACCGGGCGGAGCCGGTTGCCGGGTCCCAGACCCGTACCGTCCGGTCGTCCCCGGCCGAGGCGAGCAGGTCGCCGCCGGGGAGCGGAATGGCGCAGATGTTGCGTACCCAGTCGCCGTGCCCGAGCAGCTCGTGCCGGCGGTGGCCGGTCCGCGGCTCCCAGAGGCCGATCGTGCCGTCGTGGCTGGCGGTGGCGATCAACACCTCGTCGTCACCGGTCCGGACCGCGCACACCCCGCGGATCGTGTCGTCGTGGCAGGTGAAGACCTGCTCGGCCTGGTTGGTCAACGGATCCCAGAGCCGGACGGTGCCGTCGTCACCGACGGAGGCGAGCAACCGTCGACTGTCGACCTCGACGGCGGCGACGTCGTAGACGGCTTGGGAGTGCCCGTCCAGCACACTGCGTTCCTGTCGAGGTGGGGTGTGTGCCCACCGGGCACGGTACGGCGCGGCGTTGGCCACGATCCCGCTGCCGAGCCGGTCGAGGCGGTCGACGACCGAGAAGAGTGCGGCCCGCTCGGCCGGCCCCGCCGCCACCGCCAGCGGGGTGCGCTGCAACAGCTTCGCCCGGGCGGCCGGCAGCGGCGCCATCGGGGCCCGCTCCGCGTCGGCGACCGTGAGCAACCGGTCCAGGTGGGCGTGCAGCAGGTAGTCCTCGTCGGCGAGCAGCCGCTCGACGAGCCCGGCCCGGACGGCGTGCTGGGGCAGCGACCGCAGCAGGTAGTCCGGTGCGTCCGCCCAACCGGCGGCGCCGGCCAGATCCGTCCAGGCGGAGACCAGCCGCTGCTGGTCGCCGCGGCGGGAAGCGCGGGCGTCGCGGTCGGCGAGCAGCGCGTCGTTGAGGGCCTGGTGGAAAAGCCGGTACGCGGGCTGCGCCCCGCTGCCCGTCTCGACCAGGAAGTTCGCCGCCGAGGTACAGGCGAAGGTGCCGAGTTCCGCCTCGGTGACCGTTCCGCCGAGGGCCGCTGTCGCGGTCTGCCACAGGGACAGCGGCAGCCCGGGCGTCTCGGCGTACGCCAGGGCGGTCAGCGCCAGCCGGGCGGGTGTCGAGCCGGCCGCCGGCAGGCCCGATAGGTAGGCGTCCAGCGCGTGTGCCACGGTGGCGGTGAACGACACCGAGGCCGGATCGACGGGTGCGGTGTCACGCAGCGCGTGTGCCCGGGCGACGAGGCCGGCGACCAGGAAGTTTCCCTTCGCCAGGGCGGCTATCCGGCGGGCGAGCGGCGCCGCCACGGTGGCGGCGGCGTACGGGTTGGCCGGCCGCTCGGCGCCGAGCAGTTGCAGGGTCGCCTGGGCGTAGTCGGCGAGGTCGGCTTCGGCGAAGTACTCCGGGGTGTCCAGATCGACCAGTTCGGCGTCGTCGCCGAAGCAGGCGATCAGATCGCCCCGGTCGTCACAGCGACGGGTGCCGACCACCACCCGAATCCCGTACCGGCCGCAGTTGCGGACCAACGCCAGCAGGATGTCGTCGACGACCACCCGCGCATCGCCTGGGTCCGCCGTCTCGTCGAGCGCATCGATGATCAGGGTGAACCGGCTACGCCGGCCGTGCAGCCGCTCGCGTACCGCCGGCATCAGGTCGGCGGGTGCGCCGGGCAGGTCGACGGCGACCGCCCGGGCGATCTCCCGCGCCACCTCGACGGCGGTCTTGCCCTTGGCGTGCACGGCGCAGGAGACCGAGCCGATCGAGGCTTGGATGGCGGCGTCAGCGCCGGACAGGGATGCCCGGATCTGTCGGTCGGCGGTGGTGACGATCCGGCCGAGGACGGCGGACTTTCCCACGCCGGGCGATCCGGTGACGATCAGTGCCCGGGTTACCGGTGCCGGGCGATCGATCCAGTCGACGATCCGGCGCAGGGCCGCGGTGCGGCCGCGGAACCGGGCGCCACCCTCGGTGTCGACCGCCACGCCCCTGGCCCGAGGCAGCCAGTGCCGACCGGCTTCCCCGTCCCTGCGCAGCGTCCAGCCCCAGGCAGAGAGCGCGGCGTCATCGGCGTCCTCGGCCCGCCAGGCGGAGAGCGTCCGCAGCTTCATCTCGGGTAGCTGTTCGTCGGCGTAGTAGAGCGTCACGGCCTGGCCCTTGCCCTGGGCGTCCGCGGAGACCACGACCCCGATCACCGCCTGGTACTCCGGGGACCAGACGGCACCGCCGCTGAACCCCTTGCCGAGCACGCCCCCGGCGTCGCCGTTGACCATCACGTGTCCCCAGCCACCGACCTCGGTCAGGGTCCCGGTGACCGGGCTGCCGCCGGTGATTCCCCGCGGGAACCCGTACGTCCAGAAGGGGCGCCCGACGAGCGGTTTCGGTCGCAGACAGCGGAGTCGTGCCGGTACGACGGTGGCCGGGACGGGCTCGACCAGTTCGAGGACGACCAGGTCGACGTGCGCCGCCCGCTTGCCGTCGTGCAGGCACTGCCGGACCCTGCGCCGGTCGAAGTAGTTGACCCTCGACGCGAGGGGAAAGCTGACCCAGAGATCGTCGTAAAGGCCGCCGTTGGCCGCGAACGCCACGTGGTGACAGGTGAGGACGAGGTTCGTGTCGATGACGATGCCGGCGCCGACCGGCGTGTCCTGGTTCTCTCCCCGATGGAGGGCGACTGCCCACGGGCTGTCCTCAGGGACTGCTGCCACCGGCCACTCCGTCCGTCAGTGCCCCGGCCCGGTGTCGCTCTGCACGGATCCGCGCGGATGCCAGTGCAGAGTGACTTCGAAGTTTCCTTCCGTGGTCGCCCGGGCGACCACCCAGTTCGCCGTCCCGGTCGCCTTGACTCCGAACTTCACCTCGACCGCGTCGGGGGAGACCGCCTTCACCTGCTCCAGCAACTCCTTGGCGGCGGCCAGCGCCGGTGCGGCGGCCTCCCGTACCCAGCCGGCGACATCGCCGACCCCGGCGGGCTGGAAACCCGCGGGCGGTTCTACCTCGATCAGCGCGACCGTCTTGTCGTCCACCTGGTAGCGGACCACCTCAGACTGCACCGGTAACCTCCGTGGCTGGTCCGGCGGAAAGGGACGAACGAGGGTTTCGGCGCGCCGCGATCGCCGATTCGGCCCCCTCGCCGATCAGCCATGCTCCCCCCTGTCTCCGATATTTGGCAACGGGCGAATACATGATCACGAACCATCGCTCCGAACAGGTGTTTCAGGCACCCCCTTCGGGCTGCATTACTGAAGATCCACTCAATCGGCGGTGTCAGTTATCTGCGTCCCTGCACGTGACCTTGCGCTTGCCCGGTGGCGTCGGCAGAATCGGCGCGGGCACGGGTCACCCCGTTGCCAGACCCGGATCACCGGCCACCCCCTGAGTCTTCGCTCAACCCCGTGTGCCTGGTCGAAGACTCGTGCCACAGAGGAGCATCCGCATGTCGGAAAAGGAACTGACGCTCGTTGACCGGTGCATTCTCGTCACATTAATGATCAAGGCCACCCCGCTGCCGCAGACCTATTTCACCAACATCGCGGGGATCGGCCTGAAAGCGGAGCATCGCCGCAGACTGCTCTCCCGCGAACTGATCGAGGTCACCGAGAAACCGATCACGTTGGCCCTGACTGACGAGGGATGGCGCCGGGCAGCCGAGGAACTGGGCGCGGAGGCGCCGAGGGGCGCGGGCAGCACCGGTGGAGCCCTCTACGTCGCACTCGACTTCCTGCGCCGGCTCATCGACCATTCGGGCACCCGGGCCGACGACCTGTTCCGGTTGCAGATCAGCGGCGGTGACGTCGTCTCGGCGCTGGCCGCCGCCCCGCCGCCGGCCCCCGGCCCGGCACCGGACCGGGACGCCGACGTGGCGACGATGGTGCGGCGGACCTACCAGGAACTGGCGGGCAGGCCCGGCGACTACGTGATGCTCTCCGAGCTGCGCTCCGCGCTCGGCGACCTGCCCCGTGCGGAGGTGGACGCCGCCCTGGTCCGGCTGAACCGGGAGCGGAACGTCCACCTTGTCCCCGAGTCCAACCAGAAGGTACTCCGGCCGGAGGAGCGGGCCGCCGCAGTGAACATCGGCAACCAGGACAAGCACCTCATCGCCATCTCGTCATGATCACGGAGGAGGAGCAGAGGGCACTGGCCGCGCTGCGGTTCAACTGGGCTCCGACCCCGGACGACGTCTGGAAACCGACGCCGTTCCACGTCGAGGGCCTGCACCGCGACATCACCGGGATGGTGCTGGACAGCGTCGCGGAGGCGGACGACAGCGCCGACTCCAGCCCGGTGGGCGTGGCCATCCTCGGCCAGCGGGGCACCGGCAAGACCCACCTGCTCGGCGTGGTGCGCCAGCAGGTGCAGCGGCGGGGTGGCTTCTTCTTCCTGGTCAGCCTGCTGGAGGCGAGCGCGTTCTGGCGCAGCACCGCGATGTCGATGCTGGCGGACTTCGCCAGGCCGATGCCGGACGGTACGACGCAGCTGCGCACGTTCCTGCGCGGCCTGGCGGATCTGGTCGGCGCCCAGCGGGCGGTACGCCGGGCGGTCACCGGGGACACCGAACTCAGCCGACCCGCGCTCGACGCCTTCGTCGACCTGATCCGTAAGACGAACCGGCAGATCGGCACCGAATGCCAGGACACCGCCCGCGCGCTGGTGCTCTACGCCGCAGAGTCCCCCGCCCTGCAGGACATCGGCTACGACTTCCTCTGCTCCAGCGACGAGGAGGAGCCGGGCTCGCGCGCGACCTGGGGCGTACGGCGGAACAAACGGGCACCCCAGGAGGTGGTCCGGGACGCGTCCCGGTTGCTGGCCATGGTCGGCCCGACGGTGATCGCCATCGACCAGATCGACCTGATGGTCGCGCAGTCCGTCAAGACGACGCACGCCGACGCCAGGGGTGAGACCGACTGGCAGACGTCGCTGCTCTTGGAGCAGATCGCCAGCGGTCTGATGTCGTTGCGGGAAACCACCCGGCGATCGCTCTCGGTCGTCTCCTGCCTGCCGCAGACCTGGCAGAACGTGAAGGAGCAGGCCACCGACACGGTGCAGGACCGGTTCCGGGAAGCCGTCTGGCTCAAGGAGATCCCCTCCACCGAGGTCGGGCGGGAGTTGGTCGAGAAGCGGTTCGCGATGGCCTTCGGTGAGCTGGGTTTCCGGCCGGCGTACCCGACCTGGCCGGTCCACCCCGCCGCGTTCGACGAGGTGGTCGACTTCACCCCACGCGAGTTGCTGCGCCGGATCGACACGCACGTCCGGGCCTGCCTCGCGGCCGGCGAGGTACGGGAACTCACCCACCTGCTGCACTCCGCCGACGACCGGGCGAACGTCGACGCCACACCGGCCCCGGCGGTCCGTACGCCACCGGCCGGCAGCCGACCGGACGAGTTCGGCAAGATCGACACCAGGTACGCGGAGTTGATCGCCGCTGCCGATCCCGAGCCCGCCGTAGTCCAGCAGTCCGAGGACTCCCGGGTCCCGGTGCTCCTCCAGGCCGGGCTGACCGCGTGGATAGCCGAGCAGGGCGCCGCTGCGGAGGAGTTCAGCCTCGACCCGCTCCCCGCCGGTGGGAAACCGGCCCTGCACGCACGGTTGCGCCACAGCCTCGACGAGGCGAGCGAGGACGAGGAACACTGGTCCTTCCGGGCGATCTCCGCGCCGCACCACATCGCCGCGCTCAACCGGATCCGCAACGCGATCACCACCGCCGGGCTCACCGAGGGGGTCGCCAAGCGCAGGCTCTTCCTGCTGCGCAGCGCGCCGTGGTCGGCTGGCGCCCGTACCCGGGAGGTGCTGGACGCCTTCGAACGGGCCGGCGGCCGGACGATCGCCTTTCCCGCCGCGGACGTCAGCCGACTTGCGGCCCTGGAGCAGCTCATCCAGCACTTCGGGCTGGAGAGCCTGCGGCCGTGGTTCGCGGACCGGCGACCCGCCGCGGAGATCACCTGTCTGCGGGAGGCGTTGGCCAGCGGGCGCGACGCGGTCGGGGAGCCAGGGCAACCGCTCGTCGCGGGGCCGGATCCAGGGCCCGAGCCGCGGCCATCGGTCGATCTCGGTGAGCGGCTCCCGTCGGTGTCGGCGCCGCAGCCCGAATCCGGATCGGGCCCGCCTTCGCCGGCCCGGGCGGTCGGTCGGGCGTCGGTTCCGGCGGCGCCGCGATCCTCCGCGATCGTGCCCCAGCCTGCCGAGCCGGCCGCGGCTGGGACCGTGCCCCAGCCTGCCGAGCCGGCCTCGGCTGGGACCGTGCCCCAGCCTGCCGAGCCGGCCTCGGCTGGGACCGTGCCCCGGTCGACCGAGACGGAGTCCGAGCCGATCGACCTGGCTCGTGGATCCCGGCTGGTCGCCTGGATCGATCCGCACCAGCTGGCACTCGGCACGGTCGCCGGGCGATCCGATCCGGTGCGGATCGGCCTGGAGTCACTGCGCCGCCACATGGTCGTCTTCGCCGGCTCCGGCTCCGGAAAGACCGTCCTGCTCCGCCGGTTGATCGAGGAGTGCGCCCTGCGCGGCGTCTCCGCCATCGTCCTCGACCCGAACAACGATCTGGCCCGGCTCGGCGAGGCGTGGCCAGTGCAGCCGACCGGGTGGGGGCCGGACGACGCGGACCGGGCGGCGGCGTACCTGTCCGGGACGGATGTCGTGATTTGGACACCGGGCCGGCAGAGCGGCCGGCCGCTGACCTTCCAACCGCTGCCCAGGTTCGCGGACGTGCTCGACGACCCGGACGGGTTCACCGGGGCGGTAAACGCCGCCGTCGCCACGCTCGCCCCGCACGCCCGGGTCGACGGCGGCACGGACAAGGCGCGGCTCGGCCGGGCCGTGCTGCGCGAGGCCCTAGTCAGCTACGCCCGGACCGGCGCCAACGACGTGCGCGAGTTCACCGAGGTACTCAACGAGCTGCCGGACGGGGTGAGCCAGCTCGACGGCGCACCGAAACTGGCGGCGAGCATGGCGCAGCTGCTCAAGGCCGCACAGATAAACGACCCGCTGTTCGGCGGTGCCGGCGCGCCCGTGGATCCTGGTGAGCTACTCACCCCGGCGCCGGGCCGGCGCGCCCGGGTGTCGGTGATCAGTTTTGTCGGGTTGCCCGACGATCAACAGCGGCAGAGCTTCGTCAACCAGCTCCAGCTGGCGCTCTTCACCTGGATCAAGCGCCACCCGGCCGGTGACCGGCCGCTCGGCGGGCTCTTCGTGATGGACGAGGCACAGACTTTCGCCCCGTCCGGGGCCGTCACCGCCTGCACCCAGAGCACCCTGGCGCTGACCTCACAGGCCCGCAAGTACGGACTCGGCCTGGTCTTCGCCACGCAGGCGCCGAAGGCACTGCACAACCAGATTCCCGGCAACGCCGCCACCCAGTTCTTCGGGCTGCTGACCGCACCGGTCCAGATCGAGGCGGCCCGGGACGTGGCCAGAGCGAAGGGCGTCGACATCGCCGACGTCGGCAAGCTGCGGACCGGCCAGTTCTACTCCGGGGTCGAGGGCGGCCGTTTCGTCAAGATGCAGGCGCCGCTGTGCTTGACCCATCATCCGCGCAGCCCGCTGACGACCGAGGAGGTCGTCCGCCGCGCGGCCGTGCCGGCAAGGTGATGTCGAGCCCATATTCTTGACTGATTCCAGATCAGCGGCCAGACTTCCGGGCGTGATGACGACCGTGGACTACCGGCAGATGCTGCGCGGTGCCGCGTTGCGGGTGACCCGTCCTCGGGTCGCCGTGCTCGACGCGGTCTACGCGCACCCGCATGCCGACACCGATTCGATCATCGGTGCCGTGCGTACGGATCTTCCCGACGTGTCCCACCAGGCCGTCTACGACTCGCTGCACGCGCTCACCGCGGCGGGCCTGATCCGCCGCATCCAGCCGTCCGGCTCGGTGGCCCGCTACGAGTCGCGGGTCGGGGACAACCACCACCACGCCGTCTGCCGGTCGTGCGGTCGCATCTCCGACGTCGACTGCGCCGTCGGAGAGGCGCCCTGCCTGATTGCATCCAACGACGGCGGCTTCTCGATCGACGAGGCCGAGATCATTTACTGGGGGCGCTGCCCCGACTGCTCCACCGCAGGCCAGCCCCGAACCCTCTGATCCGCGAAGTCACGGAAGGAACCAGATGTCCGAGAACCACGAAGCCGTCGTCCACGACGCGGAGGCGGGCAGCGAGTCCCGCTGCCCCGTCGCGCACGGGCGTACCCCCCACCCGACCCAGGGTGGCGGCAACCGCGGTTGGTGGCCGAACCAGCTCAACCTGAAGATCCTCGCCAAGAACCCCGCGGTGGCCAACCCGCTCGGTGAGGAGTTCGACTACGCCGAGGCGTTCAAGTCCCTCGACCTGGCCGCGGTGAAGCAGGACATCGCGGAGGTGCTGACCACCTCGCAGGACTGGTGGCCGGCCGACTACGGGCACTACGGCCCGTTCATGGTCCGGATGGCGTGGCACAGCGCGGGCACCTACCGGATCAGCGACGGCCGCGGCGGCGCCGGCGCCGGCCAGCAGCGCTTCGCGCCGCTGAACAGCTGGCCGGACAACGGGAACCTCGACAAGGCCCGCCGGCTGCTCTGGCCGGTCAAGAAGAAGTACGGGCAGAGCATCTCCTGGGCCGACCTCCTGATCCTCGCCGGCAACGTCGCGCTGGAGTCGATGGGTTTCCAGACCTTCGGCTTCGCCGGTGGCCGCGTCGACGTGTGGGAGCCGGACGAGGACGTCTACTGGGGTCCCGAGAGCACCTGGCTCGGTGACGACCGCTACACCGGCGACCGTGAGCTGGAGGACCCCCTCGCAGCGGTCCAGATGGGCCTGATCTACGTCAACCCGGAGGGCCCGAACGGCAACCCGGACCCGATCGCCTCGGCCCGGGACATCCGGGAGACGTTCCGCCGGATGGCGATGAACGACGAGGAGACGGTGGCACTGATCGCCGGCGGTCACACCTTCGGCAAGACCCACGGTGCGGGCCCCACCGACCACGTCGGGCCGGAGCCCGAGGGCGCCCCGATCGAGGAGCAGGGTCTGGGCTGGAAGAGCAGCTTCGGCACCGGCAAGGGCGCGGACACGATCACCAGCGGTCTCGAGGTCACCTGGACCTACCACCCGACCCGGTGGGACAACGAGTTCTTCCACATCCTGTTCGCGTACGAGTGGGAACTGATGAAGTCGCCGGCCGGCGCGTACCAGTGGCGGCCCAAGCACGGCGCGGGCAGCGACATGGTGCCCGAGGCGCATGACCCGTCGAAGTACCGCGAGCCGCGGATGCTGACGACCGACCTCGCGCTCCGGTTCGACCCCGTCTACGAGCAGATCTCGCGGCGCTTCCGGGACAACCCGGACCAGTTCGCGGACGCGTTCGCCCGGGCGTGGTTCAAGCTGACCCACCGCGACATGGGCCCGGCCGTGCGCTACCTCGGCCCGGAGGTGCCGGCCGAGACGCTGGTCTGGCAGGACCCGATCCCGGCGGTGGACCACGAGCTGGTCGACGCCGCGGACGTCGCGGCGCTCAAGGCCCAGATCCTGGCCTCCGGACTGTCGGTGTCCCAGCTGGTCACCACCGCCTGGGCGTCGGCGTCGACCTTCCGGGGTGGTGACAAGCGCGGCGGCGCCAACGGGGCGCGCATCCGCCTGGAGCCGCAGAACGGCTGGGAGGTCAACGACCCCCACGAGCTGGCCCGGGTGCTGCACACCCTGGAGGGAATCCAGCAGGCGTTCAACGCCGCTCAGACCGGCGGGAAGAGGATCTCGATCGCCGACCTGATCGTGCTGGGCGGTTCCGCCGCCGTCGAGGAGGCGGCCAGGGCCGCCGGCCAGCCGGTGGAGGTGCCCTTCACACCGGGGCGTATGGACGCGTCGCAGGAGCAGACCGACGTGGAGTCGTTCGCGCCGCTGGAGCCGACGGCGGACGGGTTCCGCAACTACCTCGGCAAGGGCCACCGGCTTCCGGCCGAGTTCCTGCTGGTGGACCGGGCGAACCTGCTGACCCTGAGCGCGCCCGAGATGACCGTCCTGGTCGGCGGTCTGCGGGTGCTGGGTGCCAACTACCAGCAGTCGCCGCTGGGCGTCTTCACCACGACGCCCGGATCGCTGACCAACGACTTCTTCGTCAACCTGCTCGACCTGGGCACGACGTGGAAGCCGACGGCCGAGGACGCGAACACCTTCGAGGGCCGTGACTCCGCCACCGGCGAGGTCAGGTGGACGGGTACCCGGGTCGACCTCGTCTTCGGCTCCAACTCGGAACTGCGGGCGCTCGCCGAGGTCTACGCCAGCGACGACGCGCGGGAGAAGTTCGTCCGCGACTTCGTCGCGGCGTGGGTCAAGGTGATGAACCTGGACCGGTTCGACCTCGCCTGATTCCAGATCGGTCCCGGGCCGGCCCGTGCCGGTCCGGGACAGCCGCGAACCGCAGACGGCAGGTGCGCCCGCGAGGGCCGCACCTGCCGTCTGCGCTTGATACCGCTCGGCGTCAGCGACGTACCGGCCGGCGTCGCCGGCTCAGGTAGAGGAAGGCCGCACCGGCGATCAGCAGCAGCACACCGACCACGATGAAACTGATGGTCTTCGTGCCGGTGAGCGCCAGCCCACCACCGGCACCGGAGGTCGCCGTCTCGGCGTTCTCCTGGGCGGGCGGGCCCTGGGCGACGTTCGCCGCACCCGCCGGTGACTCCTCGGACGCCGGCTCGGTGGCCTGAGCGGTCGGCTTGGCAGCGCCACCTGCGGGCTTCTGCGGACTGGGCTTCTGACCGGCCGGTTGCTGCTTGTTGTCCGGCTTCTGCTCGGAATCGTCGCCGGCCGGCGGCTGCTGACCGCCGCTCGGGTTGCCGGCGGAGGGCTGCTCGTTCCCCGGCTCCTCGGCGGGCGGCTGCTCGCCGCCGGGGTTGCCGGCGGGCGGCTCCTCGCCGCCCGGGGTTTGCCCGTTGCCGGGCTCCTCGGCCGGGGGTTCCTCGTCATCCGGGTTCTCGGCCGGGGGCTGCTCGTTGCCCGGTTCCTCGGCCGGCGGCTGCTCGTTGCCGGGCTCCTCCGCCGGAGGCTGCTCTGGGGCCGGCTGGACCCGGATGCGGACCGAGTCGAGCGCGGGGATCTGGTTGGCCCGCACCATCATCGGGATGCGGTGCGAACCGTCACCGGCCCACGACGAGCACTGCGCGAGGCCGGCGGGCAGGCCGGGAACCTCGATGATCACCGAGTCCGGCTCGTCGCTGCCCTTGCCGTCCTCGGTCGCGACGAAGAACGCCGGTACCGGGGCCGGGTCGGCCGCCTCACTGGTGCTGGTCAGCATCCGGCAGGCGGTGTGGAAGTGACCCCGGACCAGGCCCTCGCCGTCGAGCAGGGAGGTCTCCAGGTAGTAGCCGCCCCGCCCGGCCGGCAGGAACCGGTCGCGGACGAGGTTGCGGGTGCTCACCACGAGCCGGAACGGCTCTCCCTCCCGTACGGTCCGTGGCGCCTGGGTGATCAGCAGGCTCGGGTTCTGCTCCGCGGCGCCGACCTCACCGAAGGCGGTCGCCACGCACCGGCCGCCCTCCTGGAAACCGGTGTGCGCGGGAAGGTTGCTCGCCTCGCAGTCGTCGCCGAGGGCGTCCAGGCCGCTGCCGCCCGGGGCGGCTCCGCCAGGGGTACCGGACGGGCTGGCCGGGCCGGTCGACGGCGGGCACTTCTCGTCGGACGTCGGCGGCGACGCCTCGGCGGTCGCGTCGTCCCCGGCGGCGCCGGGACTCTCGGACGCGGCGGCGGAGGGCGGCGAGCCAGGCTCGCAACCGGGGGCGGCTTGCTGGCTCTCCGCGTTGGAAATCTGTGTGACACCGACCAGGCCACCGAACACGGCGAGAGCGGCGGCCGCGGCAAGGAGGCGGCGGCGCTGGCCGGTACCGGTGGAGGCGCGACCGCGGTGCGACCGTCGCATGTGTGTGAACCTCCCAAGATCATGCGCGGCGGCGCGGACCGGTGGGGGTTCCGGCTGCCCCGTGACGGAGGACCGTCTTCCGGTGGCTGGCGACCCGACAACGCCCGGAGGTCGAGATCGGTGCCGCACGGGCCGTTCCGTACGCCGCACGCACACCGTAGGGACCGGTCGGTAGGTGGATCAAACGCAGCAGGCGGAAATGCGGGTTTCTTGAAGCGGAGATAATAGAAACTTATGGTGCCGGATACTCGGATAGTGTTCTCGTCGCGTCGCCGTCTCCTGATCGCCGTGCCGGTCGCCGTCATCGCCCTCGGCGCGGGGCTGTTCGCCGTGCTCCGGTCCACCGGGGACCGACCCGACGAACCGGCCGCCGCCGCCAGGGTCGTCCAACCCGGAGCGCCGGGGCAGGCCGGTCGTACCCTCTCCCCGGCCGAGCAGTCCCAACTGCCGCCGCCACCGTCGCACACCGAGGCCGACGTCCGGTTCATGCAGCGGATGATCGCGCATCACGCGCAGGCGCTGGAGATGACCGCGCTGGTCGCCGACCGTGCGGAGAGCCCCGAGGTGTTGCTGCTCGCCGGCCGGATCCAGACGTCGCAGCGGGACGAGACAACGCAGATGCAGCGCTGGCTGGCCGAACGCGGTGCGGAGGTGCCGGGCCCGCACAGTCGGCACGCCGGGCACGACGCGGCGATGCCCGGGATGCTCACCCCGGAGCAGATGGGCCGGCTGCGGCAGGCCCGGGGCAGGGAGTTCGACCGACTCTTCCTCGACTTCATGATCCGCCACCACAACGGCGCGTTGACGATGGTGCAGCAGCTCTACGCGGCCGGCGGCGGGCTGGAGCCGGCGGCCGACCGGTTCGCCCGCGAGGTCGACGCCGACCAGACGATCGAGATCAGGAGCCTGCGGGAACTGCTGACCAAGCTGCCCGACTGAGCGACAGTATGCCGACGGGCGGGTCCGGCCGGTACTCCGGCCGGACCCGCCCGGCACCGCCAGCGGTGCCTACCGTGCGTCGGCGAACCTCTGTGGAACTTCAGTCAAGGCTGGCGCACTGGCCGGCGGCAGGTCCCCGCACCGTGTTGGCCGCACCGAGGTTGATCGGCGCCGGCGAGTTGCCGGTGCAGCCCAGCGGGCCGCGCACGGTGCTGTCCGCGACGATCGGCTCGACCGTCCCGGTACGGTTCGAGGTCAGTACGGCCGGTCCGGAGATCTCGGTCTGCACGATCGCGACGCTGCCCCGCGTACCGGTGATGCTCACGGGCCCGCGCACCGCGCTCCGGTGCAGGTGCACCGCGACCGCGTTCGAGGCCGAGACCGGACCCGAGATCGACGAGTCGAGCGCGAGCAGGGCGGCACCCGGGCGAACGCTGACCGGACCGTCGACGGTCGCCCCGGTCAGACAGGTGACACCGGTGACCGTCAGCGGTCCCGTGTGCCGACCCGAGACGGTCGAGGTGCAGGTCCGGGCCAACTGGTCGAAGCGGGCCCGGGCCACCGCGAAGCTCGGCGCCCAGGTGATCCTGGTCTGGTGCTGGGCGTTGAACTCCGGCAGTCGTACCTCGCTGGCAGCCGCGATCTCGGCCGCGCTCAGGTGCTGGCTCGGCTTCAGCCCGAAGACGTCGAAGCCACGGGCGATCTCGCTGCCGAAGACTTGACCGTTGTACCAGTACGCCGACCAGAAGCCGCCGAGCACGAGGCTGGTGGGGCTGATCGGTCCCCGGTCGAAGTAGCCGATCTCGCGTGGGTTGGCCGAGTCGGTGAAGTCCAGCAGCGAGATGCCGCCCTGGTACCACGCCTGGGCCAGGATGTCCCGTCCCGGCACCGGGACGAGCGAGCCGTTGTGTGCGACGCAGTTCTCCTGGAGCGTCTGCGGTACCGGCAGCTTGTGGTAGCTGGCGAACCGCAGCTTCCGGTCCACGATGTCGAAGATCGCGTTGGCGCCCCACTGCGGTTGGTCGGTGCTCCGGCACCGTGCCGCCGTGCCGCCGCCCCACTCGTCGGTGAAGACGACCTTCGTGCCGTCGTTGTTGAACGTCGCGGAGTGCCAGTACGCGAAGTTCGGGTCGGAAACCTCGTCGATGCGTACCGGGTTGGCGGGGTCGGAGATGTCGATCAGGATGCCGTTGCCCTCGCAGGCGCCCGCCGCCAGGCCGAGGTCCGGATAGGCGGTGATGTCGTGGCATGCGTCGGTGACCGGTGACGGGCTCCACGAGCCGCCCGAGGGGTGCCTCGGGGCCGGCGGGGTGTTCTGCAACCCGTCGACCGCACCGGTCTCCGGGTCCGTGAACAGTCGGGGGCCGCTGACGACCGCAGCCTGCTCGGGGGCGGCCACCGGGACCTTGATGACGTCGATCCGCCACCGGGCCGGGTCCTCGCCGGCCGCCGAGGTGTTGTTGCAGCCGGCCATCGTGCTGACCGGGCGGACGCCGGAGGTGCCGGAGACGTACACGTAGACGTTCGCGCCGTCGTCCGGGTCGGTCACCAGGGTGTGCGTGTGCGAGCCCCGGCAGGTCTGCACGGCGGCGACCTGCGCCGGGTTCGTCACGTCGCTGATGTCGAAGACGCGGACGCCCTGGAAGCGGGTGCCGACCGAGGCATCGGTACCGCAGTCGAGACGGCCGCGACTCTCCTCCACCGACATGAAGAGCAGGTTGCCGTGGACGCTGAGGTCGCCCTGCCCGCCCGGGCACACCACGCTGGTGACCAGCGTCGGGTTGGCCGGCTGGGAGATGTCGTAGATGGTGAAGCCGTTGAAGTTGCCGATGAAGGCATGGTCGCCGCCGAAGGCGAGATCCGTTCCCGCGTAGCCGAAGTCACCCGGGTTGGCCGGGTTGACGAAGCCCGCCGGCCTGTCCCGGTGGGCCAGCAGTTCGAGGTTGCTGCTCGCGCTCTGCGCGTCCAGCCACCCCGGGCCGAGATCGATGCGCGGGTCCGGCTCGGGCTCCTGGCCCGACGCCGTCCCCGGTAACAAGGCGGCGAGGAGTATGGCTGCCGCCGCCACGCCGACCGTCCGGCGTCTCCCGCCCGATGTGCGATCCGACCGAGTCATGGATGTGTCCTCCGTGCACGATGCCCCAGCGGGTGGCGACGACGTGCGTCGGGGCGCGTGCACGCCGCGTTAGTAAGGACCGTACCGCGTGTAGTCTCGGGAAGATCATGAATATTTTGCGAGGGACGCGAAAACCACCGGCCGCTATCCGGCCGCACCGCGTTCCTCGGAAGGCTGTGGGAGGGCGGTTGCCGGCTCCCCGGTCCCGGTCCCGGGCTGGGACCGGGGAATCTGGTCGAGCACGAAGGACTCGAGTCGGTCCCATGCGGACTGAAGCAGCTCCGCCGGATCCTCGGCGGCCAGCATCTCGCGCCCCGGCACGAAGGCGCTGCGGGTGAAGTACTCGCCGTTGGCGAAGTAGCTCAGCTTCAGTACGGTGTGCCGGCCGTGGGACTGCAGCATCGGGATCAGCACCGGCCCGGGGAACGGGGACCGACAGTACGGGCAGACCTGGCAGGGTTCGCCGTCGCGCCGGCCGTCCAGGGGAACGCCGTGCCGGTCGCAGCGCCGGCACCGCCGCTGCCACGCCTGGCCCGGCGCGCTGCGCAGTCGGGGCGGTCCGACGTCACCGGCGAACGGCGACGACCCGGCGCCGGTGGGAGTGGCGGCCTGCCAGGGTCCGGCGTACGGCACCGTGCGGCGGGGATCGGTCAGCTCACGTTCCAGCCGCCGCCAGAGCCCTCGAATCCGTCCGACCAGGTGCTCGGGCACCGAACCCGGTCGTGTCTCGTCGGGGTCGCCGAGGTCGCAGCCGACGTACCGGTGCCCGTCGTCGAGCCGCAGGTGCCAGCTCCCGGGCTGGCTGGCCCGCTCGAAGACCCGCGCCCGGTAGGGGCCCTCGTACCAGGTCTGGCCGCCGAGGTCGACCAGGTCGTCGTCGGCGGCCGCGGTGACCAGGTCGGGACGCCACCGCATGGGCGTGGCCAGGTGACCCGTCTCCCGGGTGTCGGTGTCACCCCCGACGTGGCTGGGCCGACAGTCGTCCGAGCAGTACGCCGAGCCGTCGGCGGGGGCGGCGCCGCAGGGGCAGAGCCCGGACGTGGCCCGGTCGATCCGGTCGAGCAGGTTGGCCATGGTATCGCCGCCTCGGTGCAGGTGGACCCGTCCGGCGCGTCGCCGGGCGGAGACTCAACGCATTCAAGGGTATCGCTCGATGCCGATCGGTGGACCGGTGGTGCGGCGGACGCCGCCGGTGGCGCGGCGGACGGCTGAGCCCTCCGTCCGCCGCACCCCTCGGCCGGAGCTATCCCGGCCGGTCCTCCGGATACCAGCGCAGTTCGACGGTGTTGCCGTCCGGGTCGGCGACGTAGATCGAGATCGCCTCGCCGCGCGCACCGAACCGGCCGACCGGCCCCTGCAGGACGGTGAAGACCCCGGACTCGATCACCTCGGTCCAGTCCAGTGGCTCCACCACCAGGCAGATGTGGTCGACGTTCGATTCGCCCCGCTGGCCGCGTACCAGGTCGATGATGGTCTCCGGGCTGATCCGGGCGGACGGGAACGGGACCTTGCCGGCCCGCCACTCGTCGACCCGGACCGGTGCCAGTCCGAGAGTCCCGCAGTAGAACGCCAGGGAGCGTTCCACGTCCTGCACGGTGAGCACGAGATGGTCGAACGCCTTGACCTGGATCGGCTTCGCCTGCATCGTCGTCACCTCGACTCCAGGTCGGCGGCCCGGCGCAGCCAGTCGGTGAAGAGCGTCGGGTCGATCTCGTCGACGCCGTGCAGTCGCACCGACGCCATCCGGCGGGCGCCCGGGACGAGCCGCCCGGACGGGTCGGCGAGGTCCTGCCCCCGCCACAGCCCGAAGGTCAGGTACGACCGGTACCCCTTGACCAGGCAGACCGGCCGCTGCCCGGGTCTGCCCCCCAGACCCCAGGTCGGGTGACCGTGCCACATCCCGCCGGTCGCCTCCGGCAATGCCGTGTCGATGATCGGCCGGAGCTTCTCGCCGATTTCCCGCAGCGGTGCGTCGAGACCGCTCAGGTAGTCGGTGATCTCGGTGTTGCCCATTTTCTCCTCCTGTGGTCGCGCCGGTCGGCTCTGCTGCTCGGCGTCCTGGCCGGAACCCCGGTCCGCTGGTGACGCCTCTTACGATCCGCGCAACGGCGACCGGGACCAAGCCGTGATCGGGCTACGATCGTTGAACCAGATTCAACGATGGGCGTCGACGTGCTGGAACGACACGAGATCGAGACCTTCCTGACCCTCGCCGAGGAGCTGCACTTCGGCCGTACCGCGCAGCGGCTGCGGGTCACCACCGGGCGGATCAGCCACGTGGTGAAGAAGCTCGAACGCCGGGTCGGGGCGCCGCTGTTCGAGCGCACCAGCCGGGTCGTCCGGCTCACCCCGATCGGGCGGCAGCTGGCGGCCGACCTGACCCCGCTGGTGGCCGGGATCGACGAGGCCGTACGCCGGGCCGTCGACGCCGGGCGCAACGTCACCGGGCGGCTCCGGGTGGCGTTCCTGGGGGAGGGGACCGCACCGCTACTGCTCAGCGCGGTCAACCTCTTCACCAGACGGCATCCCGAGTGCGAGGTCGAGGTGCACGAGGCGCAGCTCGCGAACACCCGGTCGAGCCTGCTGGACGGCTCGGTGGACGTGCTGATCGCCTCGTTCCCGTTCGACGGGATGGCGAACGGGCCGGCGCTGCTCTCCGAGGGGCGGGTGCTCGCGGTCGCCGCCGACCATCCGCTGGCCGGCGCCGCCTCGGTCACCCTGGAGGTCCTCGCCGACCACCCGGTGGTGCAGTATCCGGCGGTCACCTCGGCCGGGTTCAAGCGCGACCGCACGCCCGAGCACACCCCGTCCGGACGGCCGGTGCCGAAGGGGCCGGTCGGGAACACCTTCTCCGAGATGCTCTCGCTGGTCGCCCTCGGTCGGGGCGTACTGCCGGTCGGCGAGCAGAGCAGGCGGTACTATCCCCGCCCCGACCTCGCGTACGTGCCGATCTCCGACGCGCCGCCGATCGAACGCGGCCCGATCTGGCTGGCCACCAACAGCACCGCCCGGGTCCGGGAGTTCGTTCGGGCCGCCGTCGACGCCAACCGGCCGGCCCCGCCCGCGCCGGCCCCGCCCGCGCCGGCCCCGCCCGCGCCGGCCCCGCCCGCGCCGGCCGCAGCGGACGGAGGCGGCTGAGCACGACGGTGACAGGCGGGTTCTCCGGCCGCCATCGTCCTGCCGTGCATTACCGCCGCTCCGGTTACGGCCTCCCCTCCGGATGACGGTCGACGAAGGCCATCCACGGATCGGTCTCCGGGGCCTCGCCACCCGCACCCACCGCTGGTCGGGCCAGGTCGGACGTCGGCCGCGCGGGCGGCTCGCCGGCCTCGACGGCACCGCGCCGGGCAGCCGGCGCGGGCCCGGCCGGGACCGGCGGCACCGGACCCGCCTGCGCGGTGTCGCGGCTGGCGGCGAGCAGTGCCGCCAGGGCGGTGGTGATCGGTACGGCGGCGATCAGCCCGATCGTGCCGACCGCGCTGCGTACCAGTTCCTGGGCGATCAGTTGACTGGTGAGCAACTCGCCGACCGGGGTGGCGGTGTCGGCGGCGAAGAGCAGCATCAACGGCAGGGAGGCGCCGGCGTACGCCAGCACGATCGTGTTGATCACCGATGCGATGTGTGCCCGACCGATCCGGGTGGCGGCGGAGTAGAGCCGCCGGAAGCCGTACCCGGGGTTGGCCAGGGCGAGTTCGCCGACCGTGGCCGACTGGGTGACCGTGACGTCGTCGAGTACCCCGAGGGAGCCGATCACGATGCCGGCGAGCAGCAGCCCACGCATGTTGACCTCGCCCTGGGTGATGGAGAGGTAGTTCGAGGTCTCGTCGGCGATCCCGGAGAGGTGGGTCGCGGCGGTGGCGATCGCGGAGAGGGCAGCGGTGATGGTCAGGCTGACCAGGGTGCCGGCCACCGCGATCGTGGTGGTCATGTTGAACCCGTGCGTCAGGTACAGCACGGTGAGCATGATCGCCGCGGCGCCGACGATGGCGACCAGCAGCGGTGAGCGCCCGTCGAGGATGGCCGGCACGATGAACATCAGCAGCACCGCGAAGGTGACGCCGAGCCCGGCCAGGGCGCTCAGGCCGCGCCACCGGCCGAAGGCGAGGACGGCGAGCGCGAACACCGCGCCGAGCACCCACAGCTGGGTGGACCGCTGGTGGTCGATGATCGAGTACTGCCGCTCCGGGCTCTCCTCCAGGTAGAGCAGCACCACGTCGTCCCCGGCGGCCACCCGGACGGCGCCCGGACCGGACGGTACGTCGGTGCTGACCCGCTGGCCGGCTCCGACACCCTCGGTCAGTTCCACGGTGACCGTGCCGCAGTCGGTCGGTGCGCCGGCCGGCAGTTCCTCCCCGGCGGGCGGGGCGGCGCAGGGGGCCGACTGGACGGCGGTGACCGTGCCGAGCACCTGGATCGGCCCGTCGGCCGGAGCGGGCGCGGGGGTGTCCCGGGGCCAGAGCAGCGCCATCGACACGAGGGTGAGGACCGCCGCCGGGATCAGCAGGGCCAGACTCAGCCGGCGCGCGGCCCGGCTGGCTGGCCGGCCGGGGCGGTGCGGGTGGCTGTGTGTGTGTTCGGAACTCATCGGCTCGACCGCTGGCCTTCCTCGTAGGCTCGTTCTGCTCCCCGGCGAACTGGAACCAGAGCGGGTACGGGTCGCGTCGGCGAGGGCTCCGGCCCCGAGCATCGCAGCCGGAGGCTCCCGACGGGCCAGCATGACACGCCGGTGACCTGCCGGACACGACCAGGACGGCCTCCGGCCCCGGCGGTCAGCGGATGAGGATGTCGGTCAGTCGGGCGGCGGTTTCCTGGTTCAGTGGTGAACAAGGTGGGAACCCCGGCCGTTCACGGCTGGGAGGAGCGCCGTCACGGATCGGGACGCTTCTGGTTCTCGATGTACTCCGTGATGACGGCCAGCGGCGCCCCGCCGCACGAGCCGGCGAAGTACGAGGGCGACCACAGGTGTCCGCCCCATAAGTAGCGGGACAGGTGGCCGCTGAACTCCTTGCGCAAGTAGCGGGCCGACACACCCTTGAGGCTGTTGACCAACTTTGACAAGGCAACCGTTGGCGGGTAGTGAATGAGCAGGTGCACGTGGTCATCCTCGCCGTTGAACTGGCGCAGTTCGGCGCCGAAGTCGGTGCACACGTCGGCCATGACCTGCTGGCACCGGTCGAGGATCGGGCCGGTGAGCGCCCCGCGCCGATACTTCGTGGTGAAGACCAAATGCGTGTGCAGGTGGTAGACGACGCTCCGGCCGCGTCTGACGTAGGGGTCTGGCGTCCATCGTGGTGACATAGACCAAATGATACGATGGTCGAGTGAAGCTGGTTGTGCAGGTGAAGCTGCTGCCGACGCCGGAGCAGGCGTCGGCACTCGCGGCGACCCTGGCCGCCTGCAACACCGCGGCGACCGAGGTCGCCGCGCTCGCCCGCCAGCTGGGCTGCTACCGCAACTACGACCTGCGACAGCACACCTACCACCGGATCAAGATTGACCACCGGCTCGGCGCCCAGGCCGCCCAGCACGTGATCAAGAAGGTCGCCGACGCTTACGCCACCCTGAAGGCGAACATCAGGGCTGGCAACCTCGGCCGGCCCGGTAGCCGTCGACGACGTCGGGCCGAAACTGGTCCGGTCCGCTTCCGGTCCGACGCCGCCCAGCCGTACGACGCCCGGATGCTGTCCTGGCAGGCCGACGCCCGAACCCTCTCCATCTGGACCGTCGCCGGCCGGCTCAAGGGCGTCGCCTACACCGGATCCGCCGACCAGCTCAGGGCGGTCGCGACCCACCCGGTCGGCGAGTCCGACCTCGTGCACCGCGACGGAAAGTGGTACCTGTACGCGACGATCGACCTGCCCGAGCCCGATACCTACGAACCGGACGGGTTCCTTGGTGTCGACATGGGCATCGTCAACATCGCCCACGACTCCGACGGCACCCGGCATGCCGGGGCCGCCCTCAACGGCTACCGCCGCCGTCAACAGCGCCTGCGTCGCCGGTTGCAGGCCAAGGGCACCACCTCCGCCCGCCGGCTGCTGGCCCGCCGCCGGAAGAAGGAAGCACGGCACGCCGCGAACGTCAACCACGCCATCGCCAAGACCATCGTGACCGAGGCTGCACGCACCGGACGCGGAATCGCCGTCGAACAGCTGACCGGCATCCGCGACCGGGTACGGCTGAGAAAGCCCCAACGGGTCACGCTGTCGTCCTGGTCGTTCCACCAACTCGGCGCCTACCTCGCCTACAAGGCGCAGCGGGCAGGTGTACCGCTGGTCGAGGTCGACCCCCGATACACCTCCCAGACCTGCCACGCCTGCGGGCACCGAGACAAGCGGAACCGACCGGCCCAGGAAACCTTCCACTGTCGGTCGTGCGGGGTCGTTGCCCACGCCGACCACAACGCGGCCCGCAACATCGCAGCACGCGGTGTCGCGGGCTGGGCAGCAGTCAACCTGCCGCACGCGGCCTAACCTCGTAGCCAGCGAGGGCGGCGACCCGCAAGCCCGACCATTCATGGCCGGGTAGTTGACTGGCCCGTGCCCGAGCAGGAAGCGGTACCAGAACAACCCGTACGCCTGGTCGACCAGGAGTTCGAGATCCAGTTCCGGGCAGATCTCGTCGCGCTCCCGACCCCCGCCGCATGATGGCGTGCAGCGCGTCCCGACGGGTCTGGGTGAACCGCCGGAAGAGGTCGGCGGTGCCGGGGTCGCAGGCCGCCTCGGCGGCCAGGGTACGCAGCATCGCCGCTGTCGCCGGCTCGTCCGCCCGGCGGAACGTGTGCCCGAGGTAGCTGCTGAAGTCCTCCCGGACCGATCCGGTGTCCGGGACCGGCACCAGCGAGTCGCTCCAGTCGGTCAGCGCCTCCGTTAGGTTTCGACCACCATGGTCGATGGGGAGAGACTGTGGACATGGGCGAGATAAAGGTGGGCACCTCCTCCTGGGCCGACCGGTCGCTGCTGACGTCCGGCTGGTACCCCCGATCGGCCAACACCCCGGCCGGGCGGCTGGCCTACTACGCCGAGCGCTTCGGCCTGGTCGAAGTGGACACCACCTACTACGCCGTACCGGCACCGGAGACGACCTCGGCCTGGGTGGACCGCACGCCACCGGACTTCACCTTCAACGTCAAGGCGTTCGGCCTGTTCACCGGGCACGGAGCGGAGCTGGCGGCGCTGCCCCGGGACCTGCGACCGGACGGCCGGGACACCGGTCGGGTACGCCGCCGCGACCTGCCGGAGCCGACCTACGACGAGCTGTGGCAGCGGTTCCGGGAGGCGGTCGCGCCGATCGCCGGGGCCGGCAAGCTCGGCGTACTGCTCTTCCAGTTCCCGCCCTGGCTGGCGCACGGCGAGCGGGCGAAGCGGCGGATCCTCGACGCCGCCGAGCGGTGCCGCCCGTGGCGGGTCGCGGTCGAGCTGCGCAACGCGTCCTGGTTCGACGGCGACAACGCGCCGGACAGCGTCGGCTTCCTCGCCCGGCACGACATCTCGATGGTCAGCGTCGACATGCCGCAGGGGCACGAGTCGTCGATCCCACCGCTGCTGCTGGCCACCGCCGAGCCGGCGGTGATGCGGTTCCACGGCCACAGTGCGGAGTGGAGCACCGGGGGAAAGGAGGACCGGTTCCGGTACGCGTACGGCGACGACGAACTCGCCGACTGGGCGAAGCGGCTGCGCGGCCTGGCCGGGGAGACCGACGAGCTGCACGTGCTGCTGAACAACTGCTGCGCGGGCCAGGCACAGCGGGACGCGGCCACCCTCGCCGGCATGCTCGGCCCCGAGGCGGACTGGCCGGGCCGGCACGCCCGGCGCCGTGCCGCCCTGCGGGTGGTGCGGTGACCGCCGGCCGTACCCTCGACTGTCGCACCGCGCGGATAGGGTGTGGGGCAAGCCACCCGGTCCGCCCCGGACCTCGCCCCCCCGGAGGTCACGCGATCATCGACGGCATCACGATCCGACAGCTCACCGGCCGGGTCTGGATCTCGCCCGGCGACCCCGACCCGGCGAACGTCCAGGCCGGGGTGGCGGTAGTCGCCGACGAGCGGGGCAGCGTCGTCATCGACGCCGGGCACAGCCCCGCACACGGCCGGGCGATCCAGGCTGCCATGCGGACCGCCGGGCTCCCCCCGGCCGGCTGGCTGGTCTACACCCACCACCACTGGGACCACGTCTGGGGCGCCTGCGCCTGGCCGGATGTGGAGATCGTCGGGCACGTCGCCGGACAGGACCTGCTCCGGCGGGAGGCGGTCCGGCCGTGGAGCCACCGCTACCTGCGCGACCAGGTGCGGGAGAACCCTCGACTCGGTCCGAGCTTCCGGGCCCGGGCGCTGGCCATGGAGACCTGGACCGATTTCAGCGTGCTGCCCCCGACCCGCACCTTCACCGACGAGCTGACCCTGCCGACCGGCGTACGGCTGCGGCACGTCGGCGGCGCACACGCGCCCGACTCGACGGTGGCGTACGTCCCGGACGCCGGGGTCGTCCTGCTCGGCGACTGCTTCTATCCACCACCGGCGCACCTGCGCGGCCCCGACGACGGCCTCGATCTGGCGATGCTGCGCGGCCTGCTCGACGACGACTACGAGTGGTACGTCGACAGCCACGGCGAGCCGGCCACGCTGGCCCAGGCCCGGCAACTGATCTCGGCCTGACCAACCGGCACCCGCTTCGCACGGTCGGTCCGGCGCTGGCGCCGCCGCGCGGATCTCGCACACCACCTGGTCGAGGAGGGCCTGCTCCGCCGCGGCCGATCCGGCGGGGTGCCCGTGATCCCGCGGTTGACCCTCGACCTAGTCGAGGCCGCAGCATCGACGGCGGCGAACCGGCCGACGCAGGGGAGTGGACGATGGGGCGGGACACCGACGGGACGATGGCGGGCATCGCCGAGGCGGTCGGCTGGGGGCAGGCCGGGCGTACCGAGGCGGCACGCGAGCGGCTCACCGAGTTGTGGGAGCGGATCGGTCCGACCGGTGATCCCTTCCACCGCTGCACGCTGGCGCACTATCTGGCCGATCTCCAGGACGACCCGGCTGAGGAACTCCGCTGGGACCTGCGGGCGTTGGAGGCGGCCGACACGCTCACCGACGAGCGGGTCCAGCGGCACGACAGTAGCTTCCAGGTCGCGGCGTTCCGGCCGTCGTTGCAGCTCAACCTCGCCGAGGACTACCGCAAGCTGGGCCGGCCGGACCGGGCCCGGGAGCACCTGACCCTCGCCCGGGATGCGCTGCCGACCCTCGGCGACGACCCGTACGGCCAGATGATCAGGGACGGTGTCGAACGGCTCGCGGCACTGCTGGCCGGCACCGACCCGACGGTCGGTACCTGACGACCCGGAGAACCCGGTAGACGGCGAAAGGGCCAGCCCCGGTCGGGGCTGGCCCTTTCGTGTGGTGTCCGGTTCTGGTTATGCGGAGTAGCCGCGTTCGGCGGCCCAGTTGGCCAGGGTGATGGTGCTCATCCAGTACTCGGCCTGGTTCGGGTTGGCCGGGTCAGCGATCCTGACCTTACGGCCGTGGTCGTCGTAGCCGACCACCGTCAGGTAGTGCCCACCCGGGTACGAGTGCGACACACCATCGACATCGGTGGCGGTGCCCTTGATGTTCATCACCACCGGACGGTTACCGTCGATCGCGTTGACCACGTCGACCTGGAGCCGGTCCATCTGCTCCGGCTTCGCCGTGGCGTCCGGGATCGCGACCGTGTGGTAGTCCTTACCACCGGCGGAGTTGAGCACCCGGGTGGTGTCCTCGGCCGAGTCCGTTCCCGCCTCGGTCGTGTGCAACTGCCGTGCCATCTCGTCCTGGCTCGGCGTCTGTCCCTGCGCGGTCAGGGCGATCCTGGTCGCGGCCGGCGCGCAGTAGTAGAAGTTCTCCTGCGCCTTGTACTGGTAGTCGAGGACCTTCGACGGTGCCCGCTTGTCGATCTGCCTGATGTCGGCGGTCACCGCCGCCGCGGTCGGCGAGCCGCCCGGGGTCGGGTTGTTGTCCATCGCGATCACGGGGCCGGCGAACGCGCCACCGACGACGGCGAGTCCGGCGACACCCAGCGCGGTCTTACGGATCGGAGTCTTCTCGGTGATGGCCGGGAGCCATCGGTTGACGAAAGTCATGATGGTCGCCTTCCATTCCGGGGGTACGACACCACCCGACAGACGGGCAGGTCGAAAGGAAAGAAACCCGAAGAAACTCGGGGGGAAAACCAAAGCCCCACAGCACAACACCCCTGCGGGCGGCCCCGCCGGGGCGTGCTGCTGCGGACGTACGCCAGGTATAACCATGGCCGGCGGCCCGGTGTTCCGCGATCCGGCCCCACCACCGACGGCGATCATGACCAAAAATCGGACATCCGGCTTCGGACGGGACGCCGGGCCCCGGAGTCCGGTCCGGGAAGGCCGGAGGGCGGCGAACTCGCCGTCCCGGATCGGCCCGACCGCGACGGTCGTCCCGAATCCCGGTGGTTGCCGGCCGGTGCGAAGGAGGCCGTGGCCTGCCAGACTTCCTGGTGCGGGACCGAGATCTTGAGGAGGCAGCGTGAGCCAGGAAGTGCGCGGGGTCATTGCCAGGGCCAAGGGTGCGCCGGTCGAGGTCACCACCATCGTCGTACCGGATCCCGGCCCCGGCGAGGCCGTGGTGCGGGTGCAGGCCTGCGGCGTGTGCCACACCGACCTGCACTACCGCGAGGGTGGCATCAACGACGACTTCCCGTTCCTGCTCGGGCACGAGGCCGCCGGAATCGTCGAGCAGGTTGGTGCCGGGGTGACCGACGTCGAGCCGGGCGACTTCGTGGTGCTCAACTGGCGGGCGGTCTGCGGCACCTGCCGGGCGTGCCGGCGCGGCAGGCCGTGGTACTGCTTTGCCACCCACAACGCCGGGCAGAAGATGACCCTGACCGACGGCACCGAACTCTCCCCGGCGCTCGGGATCGGCGCCTTCGTGGAGAAGACCCTGGTACACGCCGGGCAGTGCACCAGGGTCGACCCGGCCGCCCGGCCAGCCGCCGTCGGGCTGCTCGGCTGCGGTGTGATGGCCGGCCTCGGCGCGGCGGTGAACACCGGCGGCGTGACCCGGGGCGACTCGGTCGCGGTCATCGGCTGCGGTGGAGTCGGCGACGGCGCCGTGGCCGGCGCGGCGCTGGCCGGCGCGACCACGATCATCGCGGTCGACACCGACCCGCGAAAGCTGGACTGGGCCAGGGGATTCGGCGCCACGCACACCGTCAACGCCAGCGAGACCGACCCGGTGGCGGCGATCCGGGAGCTGACCGGCGGATTCGGCGCGGACGTGGTGATCGAGGCGGTCGGGCGGCCGGAGACCTGGAAGCAGGCGTTCTACGCCCGCGACCTGGCCGGCACGGTCGTGCTGGTCGGGGTGCCCACCCCGGAGATGAAGGTTCCCGACCTGCCGTTGCTCGACGTCTTCGGCCGGGGCGGCGCGCTCAAGTCGAGCTGGTACGGCGACTGCCTGCCGGACCGGGACTTTCCGATGTTGACCTCGCTCTACCTTCAGGGCCGGCTCGACCTGGACGCGTTCGTCACCGAGGAGATCGCCCTCGACCAGGTGGAGGCCGCGTTCGACAAGATGGGCCAGGGCGACGTGCTGCGATCGGTGGTGATCCTCTGATGGCGGTCCGCATCGACCACGCGGTCACCTCGGGTACCTTCTCGCTCGACGGCCAGACCTTCGAGGTGGACAACAATCTCTGGGTGGTCGGCGACGACGCCGAGTGCGTGGTGATCGACGCGCCGCACGACGTGGGCGCGATCCTGGCCGCGGTCGGCGACCGGCGGGTACTCGCCATCCTGGCCACGCACGCCCACGACGACCACGTGCGGGTCGCGCCGGAGCTGGCCGAGGCGACCGGTGCGCGGGTACTGCTGCACCCGGCGGACCGGGTGCTCTGGGACATGGTGCACCCGGGGCTGCCGCCCGGCGGGGAACTGCGGGACGGGCAGTCGATCGAGGTGGCCGGGGTCACGCTGGAGGTCCGGCACACCCCCGGCCACAGCCCCGGGGCCTGTTCGCTGTACGCGCCCGGTCTCGGGGCGGTCTTCACCGGCGACACCCTGTTCCAGGGTGGCCCCGGGGCGACCGGTCGGTCGTTCAGCGACTTCGGCACGATCGTCGAGTCGATCCGGCAGCGGCTGTTGAGCCTGCCGCCGGAGACGGTGGTGCACACCGGGCACGGACCGAGTACCACCATCGGTGCCGAGGCACCGCATCTCGACGAGTGGCTGGCCCGGGGCCACTGATCCGGCAACCCGGCGCGGAGCGCACCGCTTCCGCGCCGGGCCGGACCGGTATCACATGAAGTACCGCAGCCAGACGTAGACCCAGGCGAGCACGGTACTCAGCAGCGTGACGATGATGCCGTACCGGGTGAACTGCCAGAACGAGATCCGGTGGCCGGTACGGGCGGCTATGCCGATCGCCACCACGTTGGCGCTGGCGGCGACCGCCGTGCCGTTGCCGCCGAAGTCCGCGCCGAGGGCGAAGGCCCACCACAGTGCCTGCCCGGTGGTCGGGTCGGGCGCCTCGGCCACCAGCCCCTCCACCACCGGAGCCATGGTGGCGACGTACGGGATGTTGTCGAAGAAGGCACCGAGCACCGCCGAGCCGAAGAGCAGCGCGGTCGCGGCGGCGAAGAAGTCGCCGTCGACCTGGTCGATCACCCACCCGCCGAACGTGGTGATCACGCCGGTGTGCACCAGGCCGGCGACCATCACGAACAGGCCCACGAAGAAGACCAGGGTCGGCCACTCGACCTCGTCGAGCACCTCGGACACGTCCATCTTGGACACCAGCAGCATCACGCCGGCGCCGACCATCGCCACCACCGACGGGTCGATGTGCAGGACCGAGTGCAGTCCGAAGGCGACCACCACCAGGCCGAGGACGACCAGGCAGCGGACCAGCAGCCGTACGTCGGTGATCGCCCGCCGCTCCTGCAGTGCCAGTACCGCCTCGACGTGTTCCGGGTTGTACTGGAACGACTTGCGGAACAGCACCCGGGTGAAGACGACGAAGACCGCGAAGATCACCACGACCACCGGGGCCATGTGCACCAGAAAGTCCGTGAAGGTCAACCCGGCGCGGCTGCCGATGATGATGTTGGGCGGGTCACCGATGAGGGTCGCGGCACCGCCGATGTTGGAGGCGAGGATCTCGGCGATCAGGTACGGCTGCGCCGGTATGTGCAGCCGGTTGCAGACCACCACCGTGACCGGGGCGACCAGCATGATCGTCGTGACGTTGTCCAGGAACGGCGAGGCGATGGCGGTGATCAGCATCAGCATCACCATCAGCCGGTACGGCCGGCCGGACGACTTCTTGGCGGCCCAGATCGCCAGGTAGTCGAAGAGACCCGTCTGTTTCAGCACGCCTACGATGATCATCATCCCGAGCAGCAGGAAGATGACTTTCCAGTCGATCCCCTCGTGCTCGGAGAAGTAGACGTCCGCCCCCGGCGCGAAGCCGAACACCAGCATCGCGGCGGCGGCGATCAGCACCACCTTGACCTTGTCCACCTTCTCGGTGGCGATGAAGAAGAACGCCACCACGAAGATGACGAGCGCCGCCAGGGCGCTCATCGCACGAACTCCGGTCGGGAGGTGCCCCCCGGCGGCGCGGTGCCGGGGCAACCGTCCGCCGCACGACGCGCGGCGGCCGGCCCGGCCGGGGTCAGGTGTCCGAGTCCACCACCGCGAACTCGGCGAGTACCCGGTCCAGGGTGATCGCCCCGACCAGTACCCCGGCGCCGTCGACCACGGCCACCAGCGGGCTGCGCTGGCGAGCCATCAGTGCGGCGACCTCCAGCAGCGTTCCGTCCAGGCCGACGGTCGTCACCCGGTCCGGTTCCCGGAACAGACAGTCGCCCACGGTCAGGTTGTCCAGTTCCTCCCAGAAGAGGTCGGCGCGGGCCTCGTCGATGGTCCGGGCCAGCACCGCATCCTCCCGGTACGCCCTCGGCACCGCCATCCGGAGCACCTGGGTGCCGGGGAGCACGGTCTTTGGTCTGCCGCGGTCGTCCACCACGATCATTCCGGGCAGCCGGCGCAGGGCCATCAGCCGGACCGCGCGGGCCACCGAATCGCGGACGGTCACCGTCGGCACCACCACGGCGATCTGCTGCGCCTGCATTCCACCATCTCCCCGGGCGCGGGCCGGCGTTGGCCGTCGCGCCGCAACGGTAGGGCTTGAGGGATTCTCCGACAATCCCGAAGGACTCTTCGACAACATAGCCCCCCTGCGACGACGGGTTCTCCGGGCGCCGGGGGGCCTGGCCGGCGATGCGGCCGCGGGTGCGTACCGCGATCACGCGGATCCGCCGTGCAGCTCGGCGAGGCGGCGCTCCAGGTTGGCGAGCCGGTCGGCGATCGGGGCGGTGTGCAGCACCTCCGCGATCTGGTCGGCCTCGTCCTGTTCCAGCGTGATCCGCTCCACCGGTACGTCCGGATCGTCCGGTCCGTAGATCAGCAGGGACCGTAGGCCGCTCTGGTCCAGCAGTACGCCGAATCGTTGCCCGCCCCGGGTCAGGAAGTGGTTCACGACGCCGACGCCGGGAACTGTGGTCCGGGTGATATCCACTTAGGGCCTCGCTCGGGGTAGGGGCGGCGTGGCGGCGCCGTCCCGTACGCCGGCCGTGCTCGTAGGCTCGGTCGCAGGGGCTCGGATGCCGGTTCCGGTCTCGGTCTCGGGTTGGCCGCCGGTTCCGGTATCAAGAATTCGCCGGAAGCGGCCCACCCGACCATCGGGTCGGACACCCATCTGTGGTGGGGTGGGACATGCAGGTCACCCACGGTGCTGACCCGTCGGCCCGACCGCGGTGGGTGCCCGACCAGATGGACAAACCGGTAGCTCACGGGCGAGGCTGGCAGGGTGACCGACACCACCGACCGGACAGGGGAGCCCGGACCGGACGCCCCGGGGCAGTCCGGCCGCCCCGGTCGCCGCGCCCCGGCCCAGGCGCTGTTCCGGCGGCTGTTCCTGCTCAACGGCCTGGTCTTCACGATCGGCACGCTGGTGCTGGCGCTCTCCCCGGCCACCGTATCCTCACCGGTGCTGCTGGCCGAGATCCCGGTGCTGACCGTCGGGCTGGCGCTGATCCTGGCGGTGAACGCCCTGCTGCTGCGGGCCAGCCTGGCCCCGCTGGACGCGCTGACCACGCTGATGCGCCGGGTCGACCTGCTGCGATCCGGGGATCGGCTGGTGGACGCCGGCAACGGTGACCTGACCAACCTGATCGAGACCTTCAACGCGATGCTCGACCGGCTGGAGGCCGAGCGCAGCGCCAGCAGCGCGCACGCGCTCGCCGCGCAGGAGGGGGAGCGGCAGCGGATCGCCCGGGAACTGCACGACGAGATCGGGCAGAGCCTCACGGTGGTGCTGCTGGGACTCAAACGGGCGGTCGACCGGGCCCCGGCCGAACTGCGCGAGGAGTTGCACGCGGTGCAGGAGACGCTGCGGGAGAGCCTCGACGACGTGGGACGGGTGGCCCGGCGGCTCCGGCCGGACGTCCTGACCGACCTCGGGCTGCTCAGCGCACTCAACGCGCTGGCGACCGAGTTTTCCCAGGTCAGTGGGGTGCCGGTGGTGCGGCGATCAACACCGGACCTGCCTGCGCTGAGTGCGGAAAAGGAGCTGGTGATCTACCGGATCGCCCAGGAGAGCCTGACCAACGTGGCCCGACACGCCCGGGCCGGCCGGGTCGAACTGTCGCTGCGGGCCGGGGCCGGCACGGTGGTGCTACGGGTCGCCGACGACGGCCTCGGCGAGGTACGCGAGGAAGGCGCCGGCATTCGGGGGATGCGGGAGCGGGCGCTGTTGATCGGGGCCCGGTTGACCATCACCGCCACAGCCGGCGCCGGCACCGAGGTCCGGCTCACCGTGCCGGCCTGCGGACCGGGGGAGAGGGGGGCGTGAGCGTGTCCACGACGAAGACCCGCATCCTGCTGGCGGACGACCACGCGCTGGTCCGGCGGGGCCTGCGGCTGATCCTCGACGCCGAGCCCGACCTGCGGGTGGTGGCCGAGGCCGCCGACGGGGCGGAGGCGGTGGAGGCGGTCCGGCGCACCGAGGTCGACCTGGTCATCCTGGACATCGCGATGCCGAGGTTGACCGGCCTCCAGGCGGCCCGGGAGATCTCCCGGCGAGCGCCCGGGGTACGGATCCTGATGCTGTCCATGCACGACAACGAGCAGTACTTCTTCGAGGCGCTTCGGGCCGGGGCCTCCGGCTACGTGCTCAAGTCGGTCGCCGACCGGGACCTGCTGGAGGCGTGCCGGGCGGCGATGCGCGGCGAGCCGTTTCTCTACCCGGGTGCGATCACCGCGCTGATCCGGGACTACCTGCACCGGGCCCGGCAGGGCGAGAAGCTGCCGGAGAGCATCCTGACGCCCCGCGAGGAGGAGATCATAAAGCTGATCGCCGAGGGCAATTCGGCCAAGGAGATCGCCGAGGCGCTGGTGATAAGCGTGAAGACGGTCGACCGGCACCGCGCCAACATCCTGGCCAAACTCGGCATGCGGGACCGGATAGACCTCACCCGGTACGCCATCCGGGCCGGCCTGGTCGAGCCCTGACCCGCGCCTGGTCGAGCCCTGACCCGCGCCTGGTCGAGCCCTGACCCGGGCCGCGTCGAGCCCTGACCCGCGCCGCTCAGCGCACCCGTACGACGGTGCGCACCGTGGCCTGGTCGAACTCCGAGGTGCGGACGGTGAACCGCAACTCCCAGTCGCCGGGGATCGGGAAGTTCACCGCCCCGACCGCGTGGTGCGGCTCGATGCCCAGCATCGGGGTGTCGGTCGGCTCGACACCCTGCGCCGGCAGCGCGGCGGTCAGCGTCCACTCCACCGCCGGCAGCGGCTTGCCGTCCGGGGTGTAGACGTAGGCGTGCACGGTGTTGTGCGGCCCGAGCTGCACCGGGTAGACGTCGAACTGGAGGGTGTAGAGCGGTGAGCTGAGGGTCTGGGCGAAGGTGTCCGAGGCGGCGATCTCGGCCTCGATCCCGGCGTTGCGTCCCGGAGTCGTCTGTACCAGCACCGAGCTGATCCCGAGCACGACCAGGCCGACCAGCACCTCCAGGCCGACCGCCCGGCGCAACCGCCGCCGCCCGGCGACCGCCGCCCCGGCGGCTGCGGTGGCGGTCACCCGGCGGCCGACCAGGCGGCGGGCGTACCCGGCGGCGCCGAGCAGCAGGGCCAGCAGCGCCACCTTCACCAGTACCAGCCGTCCGTAGCCGGTGCCGAAGAGCGCCCCCGGTGTGCCGACCTCGACCACCGCCTGCACCACACCACCGGCGACCAGCCAGAGCACGGCGATGCCCGCCCAGCGGGACCAGACGGGCAGGATGGCCGCCAGCACCCGGGGGTGGGCGGTCCGCAGCGGGAAGCCGACCAGGGTCACCAGCCCGCCGAGCCAGACCGACATCGCGGCCAGGTGTACGACACCGGCGATGCCGCTGGCCAGCGGGGTGGGGGAGGCGGCGGCGTGTCCGGCCAGCGGCCAGGTGGCCAGACCCGCCAGCCCGAGCGCGACCAGCAGTCCGACCCGGACCCGACCGGCCCGACCGGCCAGCACCGGCGGCAGCAGGGCGGCGACCAGCGCCAGGATGCCCAGCCTGGCGGCGAGCGCCAGCCCGAAGTCCGAGCCGAGCACCTGCCGCAGTTCGGTGGCGGAGACGTCCAGCAGCCCGGCACCGCTGGTGTAGGGCGCCTGCGCCCAGAACCCGGCCAGGGTGCCGGCCGCGACCAGCAGCAGCCCGATCCGGACCAGCCGCACGGCGCCCCGGCGGGACAGCCGGCGCGGCCAGAGCAGCCCGAGCAGCACCGCCGGACCGATCAGCAGGACGAGCCCGGCATACCCGAGGTACCTGGTCACCGGCACCGCGACCTGGACGTCGAGGCGTACCGCCTCGTCGGCCGGCTCGGGCGGGCTGGCCGACGCGGCGCCGACCGCGAAGGTGTAGCTGCCGGCGACCGGGTGGCTGTCGGCGGAGATCACCCGGTAGCTGACCAGGTACGTGCCGAGCGGCCGGTCGGCGACCCGGATCGGGATCCGCAGCGTGGCGTCCCGGACGCTCGGGTCCCCGTCGTTGATCCGCTTGCCGTCCGGGGCCAGCACCTGGGACCGGCCCGGCACCAGGGCCACCGGTTCGCTGAAGGTGATCGTGACCTCGGTGGGGGAGAAGCCGAGGACGGCCTGCTGCTGCGGCACCGTGTCGACCACCGCGGCGTGCGCCGCCGCCGGTGCCGGCGGCCCGGCCAGCACCACCACCGCACCGAGCAACAGCACCACCAGTACAGCGCGGCCGAGGTGTAAGGAACGTCCCACCTTAGTTAGATCGTTTTTCGGCGTCCGGAAGTTCAATCCGCCATCTGACTGAGCGGAAACATTGTTCACCTTCTGTGGTAGGAACCCTGCGTGTCCCCGGATCTCCACGACGAATTCCGCTGGCTGGAGGCGCTCTCCGGCCCCGAGGTGACCGCCTGGGTACGGGCCCGCAACGCGGAGATCCGAGCCGCGCTGGCCGACGACCCCGCGTTCGACACGCTGAACGCGCAGCTGCGTCAGGTGTTGGACGCCGCGGACCGGGTGCCGTTCGTGCATTGGGACGGAACCTACCTCTACAACCTCTGGAAGGACGAGGCCCACCCCCGGGGGCTGTGGCGGCGTACCACGCTCGACGAGTACCGCCGGACGGAGCCGAGCTGGGAGGTGCTGCTCGACGTCGACGCGCTTGCCGCCACCGAGGGCGAGCCGTGGACCTGGCAGGGCGCGATCGTGGCGCGGCCCGGGCACCGGCGTTGCCTGATCAGGCTGGCCCGGGGCGGCTCGGACGCCAGCGTGGTCCGCGAGTTCGACCTGACGACCCGGGCCTTCGTACCCGACGGCTTCGCCCTGCCGGAGGCGAAGAGCGACGTCAGCTGGATCGACGCCGACCACATCTACGTCGGCACCGACTTCGGCCCCGGATCGCTGACCGCCTCCGGCTATCCCCGGATCGTCAAGCGCTGGCGCCGGGGTACCCCGCTGGCCGAGGCCACCGTCGTCTACCAGGGCCGGGACGACGACGTCTCGGTCTACGCGGTGCACGACCCGACGTCGGGCTTCGTCCGTGACTTCCTCGGCCGCCGGCTGGACTTCTTCCGTCGGGAGGAGTTCCTGCGCACCGTCGACGGCGAACTGGTCCGGATCGACGTGCCGGAGGACGCCGAAACCGACGTACACCGGGAATGGCTGCTGATCGCGCTCCGCTCGGACTGGGCGGTCGGCGGCCGGACGTACGCCGCCGGCACGATCCTGGTCACCCGGCTGGACCGGTTCCTCGCCGGTGAGCGCGACCTGACCGTGGTCTTCGCGCCCGGCCCGGACAGCGCGCCCGGCCGGCACGCCTGGACCCGGTCCCACCTGATCCTGAGCAGCCTGGTCGACGTCCGCGGCCGGATCGAGGTCCTCACGCCCGGCGCGGACGGCTGGCACCGGCGACCGTTGCCGGCGGCGGTGCCGACGCAGGAGCGGCACGTGGTCATCGTCGACACCAATCCGGAGTACACCGACGAGTACCTGCTGGCCAGCACCGACTTCCTGGCGCCGACCGCACTGCACCACGGCACGGTCGGCGGGCCGGCCGAGACCTTGAAGCGGGACCCGGCGTTCTTCGACCCGGCCGGGATGGCGGTCCGGCAACTGCACGCCCGGTCCGCCGACGGGACCCGGGTGCCGTACTTCCTGGTCGGCCCGGCGGGGGAGCCGTCGACCGGACCCACCCTGCTGACCGGCTACGGCGGCTTCGAGATGGCCTGGACGCCGAGCTACAGCGGGATCATCGGGCGGGGCTGGCTGGCCAGGGGCGGCAGTTACGCGGTCGCCAACATCCGGGGCGGCGGCGAGTTCGGCCCGCGCTGGCACCGGGCGGCGCTGCGGGAGAACCGGCTCCGGGCGTACGAGGACTTCGCCGCCGTGGCGACCGACCTGGTGGACCGGGGCATCACCGTGCCGGCGCGGCTCGGCATCGAGGGCGGCAGCAACGGTGGTCTGCTGATGGGGGTGATGCTGACCCGGTTTCCGGAGTTGTTCGGCGCGGTGGTGGCCCGGGTGCCGCTCTTCGACATGCGCCGCTACCACCTGCTGCTGGCCGGCGCCTCCTGGATGGCCGAGTACGGCGACCCGGACGACGAGGCCGACTGGGCGTTCCTGCGCGAGTACTCGCCGTACCACAACATCCGGCCGGGGCGGTCCTATCCGCCGGTCCTGCTCGTCACGTCGTCCCGGGACGACCGGGTGCATCCGGGCCACGCCCGCAAGATGGCCGCCCGGATGCGCGGGTACGGCTACGACGTCTCCTACTACGAGAACATCGAGGGCGGGCACGGCGCCGCCGCCGACAACGCGCAGCTGGCCTTCAAGTGGGCGCTGATGCTGCGCTTCCTCTGGCGACGGCTCACCGGCGCCGGTCGTCCCGGACCCGGGTCAGCCGCCGGCCCAGCCGGTGGAGCTGGCGTCGCCCCGCCAGGGTGACGGTGACGACGTTGCGCCGCGGCCGGTGGGGTCGAGGCTGCCGGCCAAATCGGCAGGCGCATGCACCCTCCCAGGTCCCGTGCCGGTGCAGACCCCTGCATCGTCGTCGGGCGGGTTCGGGCCGGGGCCAGGAATCGTCGGGGTCGGTCGGCCCGGCGCCACCCGGATGGCGATCACCACGGCCAGCACGGCGGCGAGCAGTACCGCGCCGGTCAGGTAGGGCAGCCCGTCGACCGGCCGGCCGTAGTCCGCGGCGCGCTGCAACGGGTCGCCGAGCAGCGGGGCGAGGGCGAGTTGCGCGTACGCCGACGGCAGGCCGAGCAGCACCGCGCCGGCGCCGAGGGCGGCCCACCGCCAGGCGGCTCCGGGGCGCCGCCGGAGGACCATGGTGGCGAGCGCGACGGTCAGCAGGGCCGGTCCGAGCGCGGAGGCGAAGCTGACCTCGTCGACGGCGCCGCCGACGAGTGCGCCGAGGGCGGCCATCAGCAGCACCGGCACCCCGACCAGGGGAGCGGCGACCGCGACCGGCAGCCGATTCTCGCGTACGGCGAGCGCGGTCGTCCCGGCCAGCGCCGCGAACGCGGCGGCGGTGAGTGCGGTCCCGATCGGGTACCCGGGCGGGGTCAGCTCGCCCGACCAGTTCGCCCGGAACAGCAGCGCCGGAGCACACCACGCGGCCACCGCGGCCGCCCAGGCGAGCCGCCGCCGTACGACGTGTTCCGGAACAGCCGCCCGGTCACCCCGTTCGGTCCGGCGGGCGAGGGCGCCGCCGAGCCACCAGCCAAGCGACAGCACCGCCACACCGACGCCGAAGGCCGCGGGCAGCAGGCCCGGCCGGGCGAGGTCGGCGGCGTCGAGTACCGAGTCGACGGCGAGCAGCAGCGCGGCGGTGCCCAGCCCGGGCACCAGTACCGGGCCACGGGCGGCGGCCACCACCAGCAGCCCGAGTACGGCGAACACGATCCCGGCCTGGCGCAGCTCCTGGGCCCACAGGTGCAGTTCCCAGCTCTGCACCTCGTCGACCGCCGCCACCTCGGAGAGCCCCGGTGTGAGGACCGTCGCCGCGTACGCCCACAGGCCCAGCCCGACCGCCGCGACCGCCACGCCGAAGCGGCGGAGCCCGGCACCGGCCCGGCTCCAGCCCGACCGCCGGCCGATCGGCGTCCGGCCGCTGGGCGCGCCGACCGCGGTTGCCGGATCGGCGACGCCGGCTGCGCTGGCCGGGTCTGCGGCGCTTGCCGGGTCGGCTGCGCTTGCCGGGTCGGCTGCGCTTGCCGGGTCGGCTGCGCTTGCCGGGTCGGCTGCGCTGGCCGGGTCGGCTGCGTCGGCCGGATCTGCCGCGTCGGCCGTCGGAACGGTCCGGCGGGTCCGGGCCGCCGCCATGCCGTAGCAGAGCGCGAACGCGGTGCAGGCGAGCAGCGGGTGCAGGGTGTTCGCGACGATCATCACGACCATTTCCGACGCCACGTAGCCCTGCTCGCGGCCGAACCAGACCCCGTTGCCGTGCGGGTCCAGCAGGCTGAGCGGGAACCACCACGGTGCGGTACCGAAACTCAGCTTCTGCACCACCGCCGCGTGCCAGCCGGCGACCACCGCGACCAGTTCGAGCGCGAGCAGTCCGCCCCCGACGGCGAGCAGCGACGCCACCCGGCGACGCCCACGATGGACGAGCCGGGCGACCACCCCGCCGAGCGGTGCGACGAGGACGCCCCAGAGCAGCAGTGCCGGTATCGGCTCGGAGGCCAGCACGGTGACGCCCGGCTGCGGGTCCGGAGCGGAGTGTGCGACCAGGTGCAGGACCACCGCCCCGGCGGCGATCAGCAGCGGGGCCAGCACCGCCGGGACGGCCACGCCGAGCCGGGTGTGTCGGGCCTGGTCCACCGGCAGGCGCCGGCCCAGCCATCCGCCGAGCCAACCGGCGACTGCGGTCCCTGTCGCGAGACCGGCGACCGAGGCGATGTTGCCGGCCCAGTCGATGACGTTGAGCGGGCCGGCGCCGCCCGGGTATCCCCGGGTCAGCGTCAACACGGTCGTGCCCACCATCTGGAGTGCGCCGATCAGCACCTGGCAGAGCAGCATCGCGCCGAGCAGCGCCAGCACCGGTTGCAGGGCCCTGCCGGCACCGGGCAGCACCTCCCGCCAGCCGCGCGGTACGCCGTGCCCGTCCTCGGCCGGTGGCGAGCCGGCGAGGCTGACCGCGAACCGCAGTTGCCGGACGGCCCGGTTCACCGGGCCGGCGCCCGGCTCGGCGCGGATCGCCGCCAGTTCGGCGCGCCACTCCGGCAGCATCCGCAACTCGGCGGGCCAGCGCCGCGCGGCGATCCGGAGCAGGGCATCGGCGATCACCGGCACGCCCCTGCCGCCGGTCGCGGATCCACCCGGGGCGGCTGGCGGCTGTCCGGTCTCCGGTTCGCCCGCGCCGGTCGGCCGTTGTCCGTCGCTCTGCGGCTCGCCCTGGTCGACTGGCGGTTCATGCCGGCCTCGGTTTCGAGCTGGTCGGCTGGGCGGTGCCGCCGAGCTGTTGGTGCAGCAGGGCCAGTTCGGTGCGGGCCCGGGCCAGACCGTCCGGGGTGAGCCGGTAGTAGCGCCGCGCGGGCCGGCCCGCCTCGACCGGGTCGATCTCCTCCCAGGCCGAGTCGACCCAGCCGGCCCGTTGCAGCCGGACCAGGATCGGATAAAGGGTGCCGCTGGGCAGCCCGGTCGTGCCGATCAGGTCCAGTCCGTAGCGGTCTGTCGTCGCGTCTTCGAGGAACGCGGCGAGTACCCGCGCCACGGCGGTGGTCACTCGCACCTCACTACCCATGCGCGGAACTCTACATAGGGCGGCGCCCGGTGTCACGCTCGACCGCTAGAGCCGGTGCGGTGCGGTCTCAGCTCACCGCCGTACGGACACCGAGGCCGAGCAGGGTCACGCCGCTCGCCCGGTCGAGCGCCCGGCGGACCCGTACGGTGCGCAGCAGTCGGGCGGCCGCGCCCGAGATCGCGGTCCAGCCGGCGAGCCAGCAGCCGACGAGCAGCGCGTGCGCCGTGCCGAGTACCAGCATCGGGATGAGCACCGGACCGTCGACGTCGAGGAACTGAGGGGCGAGGGTCAGGTAGATGGCCGCGGCCTTCGGGTTGAGCACGTTGCCGAGAAGCCCCTGGAGGTAGGGATGGTGTCCCCGCCACGGCAACCGCCGGGCCCGGGCCGCCGACGGCCCGTCCACCGTGCTCGGTCCGTCCACCGTGCTCGGTCCGCTTGCCGCGCTCGGTCCGGCTGCGGTACGGGATCGAGGCGACCGCTCTGCCCGTGACCAGCGGCGGGTCGTCGACCAGAGCAGCCACGCCCCGAGGCCGACCAGATAGCCGGCCCCAAGCAGCTTGACCAGCAGAAACGCCTGGGACGAGCGGAGCACGAGCGCGGCCAGCCCGACGGCGGCGAGCATGGCGTGCACGTAGAGGCCGGTGAGGGTACCCAGGATCACCCACCAACCCTGCCGGCGCCCGCCGGCGGCGACCCGTGAGACGACCAGGGCCAGGCTGGTGCCCGGGGTCGCGGTGATCGGCGCGACGGCGGCCAGGAAGCCGAGTACGGCGATGCCGTGCACGGCTCAGACCACCACCCGGTAGTGCGTGGTCAGCAGCCCGGCGTCGTCGTAGACGTGGAACGCCACCCCGGGCGGCTGGGCCAGGTCGACCAGTGGCCCGTCGCCCTCCCACGGCAGCCGGAGCGTGGAGACGACCCCCGGGGCGATCCGGAGCGGTCGGCCGGCGAAGGTGCTCGCGGCGGAGGTGTGGAAGTGCCCGGTCAGCACCGCGACGACCTGCGGATGGGTGGCGAGCAGCGCGGCCAGCGGCTCGGCCGGCAGCAGCCGCATCGGGTCGATCACCGGATGGTGCAGGGCGACCGGTGGGTGGTGGAAGGCGACGAAGACCGGCGCTCCGGCCGGAGTGGCGTCCAACTCGTCGGCGAGCCAGCCCATGGTCTCCGCGTCGAGGTGCCCGTCGTCCCGGCCGGGCACCGACGAGTCGGCGAGCAGGAAGACGGCACCGGCCACGTCGTGCCGGCTGTTGATCGGGCCGGTCCCGCCGCGCGAGTCGCCGAGCAGACCCTTCCGGTACGCGTCCCGCACGTCGTGGTTGCCGGGGCAGGTCAGCACCGGCAGCGGCGAGTCGAGGAGCTTGGCGGCAGTCTCGTATTCGGCCACCTCACCGTGGTCGGCGATGTCTCCGGTGACCAGGATCGCGTCGACCGGTCGGGGCAGGGCGTGCAGGTAGTCCATCACCCGGGCGGTCCGCTCGGCCGACCGCGGATGGCTGTCCAGGTGTGTGTCGCTGAGGTGGGCGATGACGAGCACTCAGATCCCCCTAATGGTTGCTCGCGTTATAACCATTAGGGAAGCTACCCTGGGCTCAGCCGCCCGGACAAGCCGGGAGCGGAGGAGACGCCGATGACCCAGCAACTCGCGCTCGCCCTCGCTGGCACCATCCGGCACGACGGCAACGGCGGCGTCGCGGACGACCTCGCCGACATCGCCGGCCTGCACGCCTGGCTCCGGCAGCAGGCGGAGCCACTGCGCGAGTACGCCGGCAGTCCCGACCCGGCCGGGGATCAGGCTGACGAGCGGCTCCGGCTTGAGGTGGTCGGACTGCGTCGCGCCGTGCGTACCCTCTTCGCCCAGGCTGTCCGCCCCGGGCCGCCGAGCCGGGCGGACTCCTCCGCGCTGCTTCCACCGCAGGACGCCGTCGACCAGCTCAACCAGGCCGCCGGGCGATGGCCGGTCCGGCCGGTACTGAACTGGCCGGACCAGGCGGCTCCAACCCTCGCCTGGTCAGGGGAACCGGCCGATGCCCGGGTACGGCTGATCGCGGGGCTGGCCCGGGCCGCGATCGAGTTTCTCGCCGGCCCGGACCGGGACCGGCTGGCCGCCTGCCCGGCGCCCCGCTGCGTGCGCTACTTCGTCAAGGAGCATCCGCGTCAGGAGTGGTGCAAGGCGTCCTGTGGCAACCGCGCCCGCGTTTCCCGGCACTACCAGCGCCGGGCGGCGGACCGGACGAACTGACGACGAGTCGGTACCCGTGGCGGTCGCGGACGATGACCGGTGTGGCCGGACCGGCGTACCCCGCACCGACGAGGTCGGCACGGAGACGAAGGTCGGCTGACCGTGGAGGTGCAGATGATCAATCAGCCGTGCCAGGCTCGGTAACCCAGACCGTGGCCTGGCCGGTGATGGCGGCGATCATGTCGTAGTCACCGTCGTAGTGCAGGACGATGGCGCCGTGCCGTTCGGCCGTCGCGGCGATGAGGAGATCGGCCATTGACAGGGCGCGGTGGTTGCCCTTCCGGAGTGCCTGGATCTGCACCTCAATCGCCCGGTCCCACACCTCGTCTGGCGTCGCCAGCCAGTCGAAGCCGCGGAGCAGCCAACGGGCGCGCTGCGCATCTGTTGCCGTACGAGCGCTGTGAATCACTTCAATCTCCACCGCTCCGCAAACTGCCAACAGGCCCCGGTCCGAGAGTTCGTCCAGCACGGGCGCCACGGCTGGCTTGGGCCAGCGGGCTAGTGCGGACTTGTCCACCAGGTAGCGCTCGCGGCTCACGCCGCGTCGGGCCTGGCCGAGCCGGCTGGGCCGGTCAGGCCAGGCAACCCGCCATTTTTGAGCCAATCGGCGAACTCGCGGCGTTTCTCCCGGTTGACCGCCGCTTGCAGTGCGGCGTTGACAGTGGCTTTCTTTGTGGTCGTGCCGAAGATCTTCGCGGCCTCGGCGAGTAGTTCGTCATCGATGTCGAGGATGGTCCGGGACATGCTGTGCGCCTCCTCCGCGTGATCACTCACGTCTGGAAGTATATATCAAGTCTCGCTGATCTTGATATATCCAGGGTGCCTGCCCGCTGGTCGGGGTGGGTGGTGGACGTCCTCACCTGGGTCGCCCCGGATACCCGGCGCAGGCGCTTCCCAGTTCTTCACCGCCGACGACATCGCCGTGGTGAAGCCACCATTGGCGCGTCCTGTGGCACAGATTTGGCCGACCGGCTGCGGGCGCGCGGGGTGGACACAGTGGTCATGGCCGGTATTGCGACGACGATGGGGGTCGAGTCGACCGTGCGCTGCGTCTGATCACGGGTTCGAGGTCACCTTCGCCGCCGACGCAATGACCGGCATGACGGCGACCGAGCATGAGCACGCGTTGACGGTGGTCCTGCCGCGGTTCGGCCAGGTCGTCACCAATGACGAGGTGCTCGACTGGCTCTGTTGACGCCGAGAGGGCTGCCCAGAACACGCGGCAGTCCACCATAGTCAATGACACGAGTGTCGCTCCGGGTGACGGCGGCCGTCCGGGATAGATCACCTGGTGATGTGGACCGACCTCAGAGATCATCGAAGAGTGTCGGCCGCGCTACCAACCTGTACTCCGGCAAGCGCCACATCTGGGCGCCGACACGCGCCCCCGACGCTGGCATCCGAACACCGCCTGTAACCCAGCACGTCGAGCGCGGACGAGGATTGCCGAGACACCATCCGGGGCATTGGTTGACCGGCGACCGGGCAACGACGTGGGTTGCGGAGTACGGCGTGAGAGACGGAGCATGGCGAACGACGCACTGACCCGGTCGGAGGCGGCCTCACCCGCCCCGCCGTTACGACGCACCTTCGTGTCGTTGGCCACCGCGATCCTTCTGCTGGGCATCGCGAACTCGATGGTCGGCTCGTACCTCGTGCTGTTCGCATCGGACGAGGTCAAACTGAGCCCGGAGCAGGTCGGGGCCCTCGCCTCCGCACCGGCCGTTGGCGGCATTTCCGTCAGCTGGCTCCTCGGCCGGCGGTTCGACCGCAGACCGCGGCGCTCCTACGCCGTCGCCGTGACCGTCCTGGGCGGACTGGGGTTGGCCCTGTTCACGTGGACACGGTCGTTCGTACTCCTGATCATCGTCGCCGCGACGCTGGTGGGCTGCAAAGCAGCGGCCTTCCCACAACTGCTGAGTATGGCCCGAGTGATCCTCGGCGACGGCCGCGAGGGTCAGCGTTCCGCCCCCTTGCTGCGCTCGGTCTCGTCGCTCGCGTGGGCGATCGGGCCGCTGATTGGAGCGGCTCTTCTGGCGTGGACCGGATTCACGGCGATCCTGCGGGCGGCGGCCGTCATTCTGGCGGTGATCGCCTTGCTGGTCGCGACAGCCGTGCCGGCACCGCAGGACGCTCTCGAGCAGCAGAACGAGCAGAATCGTGCTCCTCGTCCCGACAATCCAACGCCACCTGCCGCACTGATTCTGCTGACCGCGAGTGTCACGTTGTTCTTCACAGCCATGTATGCGGGATCGGTGGCGCTTCCGCTTTTCGTCACGCGCGAGCTCCACGAGGCGGCGTCGACGGTCGGCGTGCTGTACAGCGCGTGCGCGATCGTGGAGGTCGTTGCCGCCCTCGCTCTCGCCGTGCTGCCGACCTGGATCAGTCAGCGGACGCTCATCCTGTCCGGCATGATGGCGTTCATCGTGTACTTCGGTCTCACCGTCGTGGCACATGACATGACGTTGCTGATGGTCGGCCAGGCGGCCCGCGGCATCGCAATCGCGGTGGTCGGCGCCGCCGGCATCCGGTACTTCCAGGACCTGCTGGCACCAGCTGCCGGCCGAGCGACGACGCTTTTCGCCAACGCGAGCACTGGCGGCGCCCTGCTGTCCGGAGTCCTCGCCGGCGGTGCGGTCAGCCGTTTCGGTTACACCGCCACGTTGCTGCTCTGTGCCGCAGTGGCGACGGCGGCGACCGCCACGTTCGCCGCCGGCGCCTTCGCTTTAGGGCACCACAAATGCGCGGTGGACGGCCGATAGCGCCGCTCCTGGCTCGGCAGCGTCCGCTCGGCTGCCAAGGCGGGCAAAGACCTGGCATCCGGTAGGCCGAGTCGAGCCCGGCCCGCACGGAGCGGTCGGCGGCCTGCGATTCGTCGAGCCGGTCGCTCGCGCGGCTCAGCCGATGAACCAGAACGTCGAAGTGTCAGAGTGATCAAGCAGGGGTGTGGAAGTCGAACTCGCCGTCCTTGACTCCGGCGACGAAGGCGTCCCACTCGGCTCGGGTGTAGACGATGGTCGCCGCGTCGGGTGCCTTGCTGTGCCGCAGCGCCACCCGTCCCGACCCGTCGAGCACTGGGCCTGCTTCGACGCAGCTACCACCCACGTCTGCGCTACGGGTGCTGATGTGCCAGGCCACTGCTGGCAGGGTGTCACTCATGCCAGATCCTCCGCGATCGTCCTGATCAACTGCGCCGACTCGCGTGGGCCGAGTGCGGCCTCCCGAAGACGATCGTACGCGCTGACGTACTTTGCTGCTTTGGGCAGCTCGAAGTACATCTGGCCCGCCAGGCTCTCCAGGTAGGCCACCTCTGGGTAGGGCTTGGGCATGCGAAACAGCCAAAACGAGCCATAGAGTCCGGGATGGAGCCAGACTCGAGTTGGCAACACCCGCACTTCCACTCGATGGTGCTGACTGATCTTGCCAAGATGATCAAGCTGAACTCGCAAGAGTGCGGCCCCCCCGATCTGTCGCCGTAGTGCGGCTTCATCGATGATCGCTTCAACTCGTGTCTGGCCGGGCTCATCAAGCACCCGTTGCCGCTCCATCCGAAGCTCGACGAAGCGATTGATGTTAACTTCAGACTCATTCGGTCCCTCCGAACACCGGATCAAGAGATCGGCGTACTCGCGTAGTTGGAAGAGCCCTGGGATGACCATGGCGTGGTACGAGCAGACGGTGTTGGCGCGGGACTCCAGCCAGGGGAAGTCGATGAACGAGGCGTCGACCAGGTCTCCGTAGTTGTCGGTCCAGCGGTCGGTGCGCCACACCTCGTCGGCGAGGTTGAGTAGTTCGGCGCGTTCGGTGGCGCGGTGGAAGCCGTACAGGTCGAGTAGGGCGAGCACGTCGTGGCGCTGGATCGGCCACTCGGCGCGCTCGTAGCGGCCGAGTGCCGACCGGTCCCGGTTCAGGTGCTCGGCGACCAGTTCCAGGCTCATGCCGCGCTGCTCGCGCAGGTCCCGGAGCCGCTGGCCGAGCCACTGCGCTCGGAGCGTACGGATGAAGGGCCGGTGTTGCGTCACCACCATGATCTTTCTCCTCTGCCTTATCGGGGCGGAATAGTCGTGGAAAAGGTCGGACGGGAAGGGTTACTCCCGCCCGGCGGCCCCTGACAACCTGTCTATAGAGGAGGTGATATTGAGTCGTCTGTTCAGGTTGGACCGCTGAGTCATCACGACTTACCGGAGTTGTCTATCACGGGCGCGCGCGGCTCCGCGACCCCGCACCATCACAAATTCGCTGTCGTCCCACCAACCGTGTGGGCGTGGTGAAGCGCGCGCTCACTCCAGCACGCCCTGCTGCCGTACTCGCCGAATGGCTGCGGCGGTAGGCGCGTCAGGGGCGGCCCGTTCCCGAAATCGGCCTCCCGGCGGGCCGCCCCTTCCAATTTCACGAAGCGCCCGCCGCAGGAACGGAGAAAGGAGAGCAACAGTGTCCAATGCCAATCATGATTCATTTTCCGCTCCCACTCGGCCAGGTGGCCGGTGATGGGAGAGCAGCCGAGGTTCGTCCTGCATCTGCCGTTCACCGCGACCAGCCTGGAGGCGGCGAAGCTCTTCGCCCGCACCGCCGGCCGGTCGCTGGCCTTCCTCACCCAGCTCGACGTGCCGGAGACCACCCTCTCCGAAGAGGACGACCAGGGGGTACGGCACCGGATCTACTGCGACCGGCTGCTCGACGGCGGCCGGCGCTGCGCACTGCGCGCCGACCATCCGAACGACTGCGCGGCGGTGTAGGGCGTGTCCGCGACACCCCTGGTAATGCCCTGTCCCGACTGCCGGACTGCCAGCCACCACACCTGCTCCACCTGCGGCGATCATGGAGCACGCCGTGCCCAACTCGTCCTCACCGTGGCGAACCTGGACACCGCAGCGGTCGCCTCGACGGAGGTCGTACCCGGAATGCTCGAACCCCGCCCGGCGCCCGGCGGCGGCTGGCACCTGGCGCTGACCCCGCTGCTGCATGACCTGGCCGTCTCGGTCGGCGTCGGCAGCCTTCAGCACGTCACCACCCCGACCGAGCCGGTCGGCGAACGGCTGGTGTCGCTACCCGCCGAGTGGCGGCCCGAGCTGCCGGCCGAGCAGCGGCACGACCTGGCGGCGGCGGCGATCGCCGGCTGGACGCGTACCCCGTGGCAGGTCTTCCTCGGCCGGACCGCCGCGCGGCCGGCGCCGGACCCGGCGCGGCAGCTCGCCCGGCTCTGCACGGTCGCCGGCCTGCTCTGCCTCGACCTGGTGGTGGAGGCCCGCCGGCTCCCCGCCGCCGACAACATCGGCTGGGAGGTCCGATACGAACTGCCCGGTTCCGCGTCTCCGGAGCAGCCGGACACCCACCCCGACCTACCTGCGGCGATCGTCGCCACCACCGTCGAGCGGGCGATCGCGCTGCTGGCCGCCCGCCAGGTCCCCGCGCCGGCACACTTCGTCCGCTGCGCCGGCCCGGACGGGGTCGCCCGGCCGGTCACCCTCGACCGCATCCCGGACCCCGACGTCGACCAGCTCGAACGCCGGATCACCGACGGCTGCGCCGCCCCGGCCACCGGAGCGGAGATCCCGGGCGCGCCGTCGCTACCTGGGCACCGTCATCACGCTCAGCAACCTGCGTGACCAGGTCCTCCACCTGAACTGGGAAGCCGGGCACCAACCACCGGCCCTCTTGGTCGGCAGTCAGCGCGACGGGCAGCCGGTGGTCCAGCTTCCCGGCCGCTACCGGCTGGCACGCTGGGCCGGCGCCTTTCGGGTACGCCCCGACGACCTCACCGACCTCGACGGTGCTTGCGGCCTTGACCAGTACCTCCGGGACGGCATAGTCCGCCTCCCCGACCCGGACGCCGACCCGCTCACCCGGTACGTCGATCACGCCAGCCGCGCCCACCCGGGCGCGCGGCGGTTCGTCCGGGCCAGCCGTCCCGACGTGCCGCCGCTGGCCGACCTGATCCGGCTCGCCCTCGGCCTCGGCCTGGTCGCCACCGTGACCGTGCAGAACCATCGGCTCGACGCCGGTGATCCGCTCCGGCTGCACGGTGAGGGCTGGTACGTCGAACTCAACGCGCCGACCCTGCCGGTGGGCGTCCCCGAACTGCCGACCCATTCCACCGTGGAGGCGGCGATCGCCGACTGTCTCGACTGCCTCGATCTGGCCCTGGCCGAGGCGGTACCGGCCGACCCGAGATATCCGATCCCGGTCCCGTCGTTACCGGAACCCGTTCCGTTGGACGACCCGTTGCCCCTGCTCACCCAGCTCGGCGACCGCTACGCCGGCCAGCCCGTCGCGGCCCGGTTCCACCCGGCCGGCTGCCAGCTCTACCTGGAACACCAGAACACCGCCCGGCAGCTGGCCACCGCCGACACGCTCGCCGCCGCTGTCGCCATCCTCGATTCGCTTGAGAGAATGCTGCCCACGGAGAAGCCGGGATGGCCCGCGACGGAACCAGGGGTCGAATATCGTTGGCCGCCCGGCGGCCGGGCCGGGAGGATGACCTGATGCGGATCCGACCGGCCCGAGAGCAGGACCTGCCGGGACTGCGGGACATCGAGCGGGCGGCCGGGCGGTCCTTCCGGGACGTCGGGATGCCCGAGGTCGCCGACGACGAACCACCCTCGGTCGAGGAGCTGGCTCGGTACCAGCGTGCCGGCCTGGCCTGGGTCGCGGTCGACGCCGACGACGTGCCGGTCGGCTATCTGGTCGCCGAGCCGGTCGACGGCAACCTGCACGTCGAACAGGTCTCGGTGCATCCCCGGGCCGCCCGCCGGGGCGTCGGCCGGCAACTGATCGAGCGGCTCGCCGCACACGCCACGGCGGACGGCGTACCGGCGCTGACCCTGACCACCTTCACCGAGGTGCCGTGGAACGCGCCGTACTACTCCCGGTGCGGCTTCGTCGTCGTCGACGAGGCTGAGCTGACCCCGGGACTGGCCGAAATCCGGGCCCGCGAGGCAGCGCACGGCCTGGACCGGTGGCCCCGGGTCTGCATGCGCCGGGACCTGTAGCCCGGCGGCCGGGACGCAGTGACGGGCCCGGACCGTGGAGGGTGATCCGGCGCCCCGGAGGGCGTCTCGGGGACGGCTCGGGAAGACCGTCCCGCCGCGCACTCCTCGCCGCTGCCCTGGAGCCGCCGGGCTCAGGGTTTCTCGACCTGGGCCGGAGCGGGCGCGGCGACCTCGACCGGAGCGCCGTAGCTGTCGAAGGTGACCTCGGTGTCGAAGATCATCAGCTGGGTGGAAGACCCGGCCTTCAGCCGTACCGGCCGGCCGCTCCCGTCCAGATATAGCGAGACGTCGAGGACGGCCGCGTCCCCGACCTGCTTCGCCCAGGCCGCCAGCTCCGGTCCGACGGTGTTCAGCGAGAAGTGCCAGTCCACGGTGTAGCCGGTGGTGCCCTCCGACTCGCCCGGCGCCGGCGTGGCCTTCACACCGGTCGCCTCGGGCAGGCCCTGGTCGAGCAGGAACCGTGGGTCGAGCAACCGCGAGGTCACCAGTACGAACCACTCGGGCGCGACCGGCTGGTCCAGCGTGGCCTGCCAGCCAGGGGAGACCGCGAACCACTTCTTTCCCGCCGGCAGCTTCCACTGCGAGGAGGTCAGGTACGCCGAGGCGTCGATCGCGACCAGCCGACCGTCGATCGTCTGGGTCTCGCCCGAGCCGGTTTCCGTACGGTAGCTCCAGGAGACCGCCATCCCGGTCCCGGTCTCCACCTGGGCCTGCCCGGTGACGGTTCCGCCGGCGATGGTGCCGCCGCTCTGCGTGGTCTTGAAGGTGGCGCGCAGTGTGCGGGCCTGTTTGATCGCCTCGGTCGCGTTCCGCATCGCCGTCGACTCCGGAGACGCTGCCTGGGACTCGCCGTCCCAGCCAAGCATCGTGCAGCCGCTCAGTACGACCAGGGTGAGGGCGGCAGCCAGCACGGCTCCGCCACGGTGCATCCGAGTCATCCCGCTCCCCGTTCCGGTGTCTCGGTAACCATCCGTAGGACGCCGGAGCCTAGCACCGGCCGATGGGCGGCGTGCCGAGTGGTTGGCGGGCGCAACCGGGCGGAACGGTCCGAAGTGGTCAGCGGGCAGCCATGGGCACCGGGCCGGCCCCGGAGAGCCGAACGGGTGCGGCGAAGCGGTCGAGCACCAGCAGTTCGGTGCCGGGGGGCAGCTCGGCGAGCAGCAGTTCCTGTGCCTCGCGGGCTATCCGGATGCAGCCGTTGCTGTTGTTCCGGCCGAGCTGGGCGGCGTCGTACCAGGCGTGCAGGCCGATGTGCGCGCCGCGCAGCCCGGACGGCACCGAGTCCGGTTCCTCGGGTACGGCGCCGAGCGCGAAGACCTCGGTGTCCGCGTACACCCGGCCGGGCAGGGTGGACCGGCCGAGGATGAAGGTCCGGCCCAGTGGTGTCGGCGTGGCCGAGGCGCCGACGCTGACCAGCCAGGACCGGACCAGCCGGTCGTCCCGGTACCAGTGCAGCCGGTGGGTCCGCCGGGCCACCACGACCAGGTCGCGCAGTTGCGCCGTGCTCCACGATCCGGCCGGCACCCAGCCGATGGTCCGGTTCGCCGACGGCAGCAGCACGGCGGTCCAACCCGCCCGGCGCGTCACGATCGGCATCGTCACCGGTACTCCACTGATGGTGGGCGTGAGGAAGGCCCGGGGTCGGCCGCCCGGCGCGTCGTACGCGGCGATCCGGCGGATCGGCCGGAGTCCCTCACCGAGCCGTACCGTCGACATCGGAGCCGGGTCCCGGGGAAAGCCGCGCGGTGCGGGGCCGTAGTCGACCACCGGCAGGTCCGCCGGGGGCGGCGCCGCGGGCAGCGTCGGCTCGGCGCTCGGTGACATCTCCGGGGTGGCCGGGGCCGGCCAGGGCAGGTCCGCCGGTGACCGGTCAGCGGTCCGCCGTGGCCCGGGCGCCGCGTCGACCACGACCACCGCCAGGACGAGCGCCCCACCGAGTACGGCCAGCGCGGCGACCGCCCGGCGGCGTGCCCGCCCCGAAGCCATCGGGTTGAACCGGACAAAAGCCATTCAAGTACTGTAAGTGATCACTCCTGTCCGGTTGGTTATCTTCGCTGGCCCGCGTGTCCGTCAGTCGGGATCGAGTGCCAGACTGGGGCGATGACTGAGCCCTGTCCGGTCCGGCAACTCCGGCTGGTGGTCACCGCCGACGACTACGACCAGGCCCTCCGGTTCTACCGCGACGTGCTGGGCCTGCCGGAGCGGGCCGCCTTCTCCTCGCCGGACGGCCGGGTCGCGATCCTGGAGGCCGGCCGGGCCACCCTGGAGATCACCGATCCCGGGCACGCTGAGTACATCGACGAGGTTGAGGTCGGCCGCCGGGTCGCCGGACACATCCGGGTCGCCCTCGAGGTCGACGACGCACCGGCGGTCACCGCGACCCTGGCCCGGTCGGGTGCGACGGTGATCGCGGAGCCGACCCGTACGCCGTGGAACTCGCTGAACTCGCGGCTGGCCGCGCCCGGGCACCTGCAACTGACCCTCTTCACGGAACTCGGCGAGCAACACCCTGACCGGGAGGGCGGTTGAGCCAGCCGGCCCCTCGAAGCTGGCGGACGCCTGACTGAGGGGCGGGGTCGGATCGGCGGACGCCTGGATGAGGCGGGCTCAGATCCGCACCGGCATCAGGATGGAGAAGGCACGGTCGTCGTCGAGTCGGCGTACCGCCAGCGGCCGGATCGGTCCGTCGAGTTCGAGGACCAGTTGGCCCGAGCCGACCGCGTCCAGGGCTTCGAGCAGGAACTCCCGGTCGACTCCGACCCGCACCACCGGGTCGGTCGGAGTGTCGCCACCGGAGACGGTGAGCCGGTTCGCGGCGTCGACCGCGAGGACGCTGACCGCGCACCGGGCGCCGTCGTCCGCCCGTACCACCGTCCGGGTCCCGGCGGCGGTCAGTCGCTCGCGAAGCCCAGCCACGTCGATCGTCACCCGGCGGCGGTCCGGCCCGCCGGTCGCGGTCCGCAACAGCCGGCGGTAGTCCGGGAAGTCGTGCGGCATCGGGGTACCGGTGACCCGGCGGTTCCGCACCCGCAGGCTGACGGTGGCGGGCCCGAGGGTGAGGGTCGCCGGCCAGCCGCCGGTCAGCAGAGTCCGGGCCGCGTCGACGAACGAGACCGGCGCGGTCACCCCGGACGTCGCCCCGGCGCCGCTGCCCGGATCCCGGTCGGCGCTGACCCCGGAGACGGCCATCCGGTACCGGTCGGTGGCGACCAGCCGGAGCACGTCCCCGTCGAGTGCGAAGTGCACGCCACCGAGCATCGGCAGTTCGGGATCCGCCCCGACGGCGAACCGGACGGCGTCGACCGCCGCCGCCAGCTCCCGCCCCGGTACGGTCAGCCGGAGTTCAGGCTCGGCGCCGGTGCAGAGCGCCCGGAGCCGGGCAGCCTCCCGGCGGGCGTCGGCGAGGCCCTCCTCCAGCCGGCCCAGGTGCGCGTCCAACAGCCGGGACACGGCGGCCGGATCCGAGCCACTCAGCTCCAGCGCCCGGGTGACCTCGGCCAGCGGCATCCCGATCCGGCGCAGGCCGGCCAGCAGGCGGGCGGACGGTAGCTGCCACCGCGCGTACCGGCGGTAGCCGGTGCCGGGGTCGACCGACGCGGGCGGCAGCACGCCGGCGCCGTCGTAGAAGCGCAGCGCGCTGATGCTCAGGCCGCTCGCCCGGGCCATCTCCCCGATGCCGAGAAGTCGACCGTTCCCCTCCATGAGCAGGCATTCTGCCCCCTCGACCAGGTCGAGGGTCAAGCCGCGACGCCCGGGCCGCCCGGCGCCGCGCGCCGTGGCCGTGCGTCGACCCTGGACGATTGTCGAACGGTTGCCATAAACGGCACCGAACCGGATCGCGGGTTGGTTGTGACCGTACGAAGGACGTGTTATGTTATCGGCGCCATTCGATGGCTTGGTAGGGCGATTCCTGCTTTCTCCACCGAGAACCGCGTACGGGGGCGTCGCGTGAGTGTGAGAATTTCGCTGTTCGGTGCCGCACAATGGCGTGCTGGGCAAGAACCCAAACGATGACTCGCTGACACCACGCGGGCCATGGCCACCGCCGGGTTGCCCGCGTCGCCGCTACCGGTCACGGCCTGGGTCTGAACGATCCGGCGACCGCTGGCAGCAAAGCGCCACAAGTGCTGGGCAACGCGGCGTCACCTGCGCCTTCCGCCATCGTTTCAGTGTGCGACGAAAAAGGGGGAAACACCGTGCACAAATCGCGTTCCAATAGCCGGAAAACTCTCCGAGTGCTGTTGTCTCTGACAACTGCAGCCATTATCGGTGCCGCGTACGCCGGACCGGCGGTGGCCGCACCGGCATCGGTCGACGCCTCGGTGACGAGCAGTGGGACCTGTGAGTTCCTCCGCGCACTGTGCCTGTTCGAGGGGACCTCCTACACCGGGGACCGGTTCACCGTTTCCGCGCTGGACCCGGCCGTCGGAGTCTGTGTCGACCTGGTCGAGCACGGCTGGGACGAGCGGGCCCACTCCTGGATCAACACGAACAGCCGGGCGGCCGAGCTCTACATGAACGACGACTGCATCGGGCGGCCGATTCTGCTCACTGGCAGCAACCCGTCCTTCAGCTTCCCGGCGAGGAGCGTTTTCGTCTACTGAACCTCCCCGGCTGGGGTGGAGCACCTCCTCCCGAGCCGGAGAGCGCGCCGGCGGGCGGCCGAGGAAAGGCCGCCCGCCGGGCCCACAACCGCCCCGCCCGCCCCTCAGCGCAGCCTTCCAACTCAGCCTTTCAGCTCACCCCCTCAGCTCAGCCCTCTCAGCGCAGCACCTCGCCGGTCTCGGCCAGCTGCTTCGCCTGGCGCAGCGCGGTGCGTACCGCCTCCCGGCGGTTCTCGCCGGTCAGCCGCGCCGACAGCCTGGCGAACAGGGACGACTCGTCCCTGCGGAGCACGGCGACGAGTTCCGTGCCGCGACCTCCGGGCGCCGGGCGCAGGGTCACCGTCACCCCGGGACCCAGGCTGGCCAGCGGCTCCGGGAGCCGCCCGTCGGGTGCCAGTTCGGCGGGTGGGCGGCCGACGGTGACCACGTACGGACGCGGGCCGGCGGCGGCCTGTCGCTCGGGTACGTCCATTGCCCCTCCTCCAGCCACGACCGCTCTCCGGCGTCGCCCGTGCGTCGGTGCCCGCTCGGAGGGTGGCGGCGGCCCGGTCCCGCGTGGGCGTGGCGGTGCGTTCCCGGCCGTCATCGTCCGGCGGTGACGGGTGAACCGGGTTCGTCCGCAAGGGGTGAACCGCGGCGGGCCGGGTATCCGCCTCAGGCCGTCGCGCTGACCGGCCGCCGACTTCGACGCGATCGCCCGGCTCTCGGTCCCGGTCGGCGTGCCCGGTCGCGGTGGCGCGGTTGGTCGCGGTGGCGGGCGCGCTCGGGCTCGGTCGCGGTGGCGCGGTTGGTCGCGGTCGGCGGCACTCGGTCGCCGTCGGCGGGCCGGAGGAGGTGGGGCTTGTTGGAACGGATCGAGGAACTGACCGGAACCGTTTCGTCGGTCGCCGGCGGGGCACCCCCCGGTCCAGGCGGCGGGGCGGGGCGTACCGGGGCGCCGCTGCTCACCGCGAAGCTGGCCGCCGCGCCGCGCTCCGGGGCGGTGCTGTTGCCCCGGCCCCGGCTGTTCGAACTTCTCGACCTCGGGACGGCCGGCCCGCTGACCCTGGTCTCGGCCTCGGCCGGCTGGGGCAAGACGGTGCTGCTCAGCTCCTGGTGCCGGGCCCGTAACGCGCCAGGCGGCCGGGTCGCGAGCGGCCCGGACCGGGGCCCGGTGGGCTGGCTCTCGCTGGAGCCGGGCGACGGTGGGGCACGGCTCTGGTCATACCTGTACGCCGCGCTGCGTCCGGCCGTCGACGGAGCGGAACCGGATACCGGGGGCGAACGGGGCGTCGGCGGCGAACCGGCCGTCGGCGGCGAACCGGATCCGGGGGGCGAACCGGATCCGGGGTACGGGCTGGAGTCCCTCGCCGAACAGTTGGCCCGGCGCAGCGGACCGGCGACCCTGATCCTGGACGATCTGCACCAGGTCGACGACCCCGAGGTCTCCAGCGGGCTGGAGTTCCTGCTCCGGCACACGGCGGGCCGGCTGCGGCTGGTGGTCGGCTGCCGTACCGATCCCGGGCTCGCCCTGCACCGCTGGCGGCTCAGCGGGGAGCTGACCGAGATCCGCGCCGCCGACCTGGCCTTCCGTCCCGACGAGGTCGCCGATCTGTTCTCCGCGTACGGGGAGCCGCTGCCGCCGGAGCAGATCCGCCGGCTGGTGAGCCACACCGAGGGCTGGCCCGCCGGTCTGCGGTTCGCCGCGCTCGCCCTGCCGGGCCACCCCGACCCGGCACGGTTCGTGGAAGAGTTCACCGGGGAACATCCGGACGTCGGTGACTATCTGAGCCAGGAACTGCTCGCCGGCCTGTCCGGGGACGCCCGGGAGGCGCTCTGCCGGGCGGCACTGGTCGAGGGCTTCTCCGCCGAGCTGCTGGACACGCTGACCGGGCGCACCGACGCGGGCCGGACACTGTCCGAACTTGACGGTCTCGGCGGGTTCGTGATCCCGCTCGGCGGTCGGCCGGCCGGCTACCGGTGCCATCCGATGCTCGGTGAGCTGCTCCGGTCCGAGCTGGCCCGCCGGCCGGCCGAGCAGGTGGCCGAGCTGCACCGCCGGGCCGCCACCTGGTTCGCCGCGAAGGACCTGCCGGCCGAGGCGCTCCGGCACGCGCTCGCCGCCCAGGACTGGCCGTACGCGATCGGGGTGCTGCTTGGACACTGGCCGGACCTCCTCCCCTACGGCCAGTACGCCCCGACCCGGCCGGCGCCGCCCGGACCGTCCCCCGAGGCGCTCCGCGCCGCCCCCGAACTCGGCCTGGCCTGTGCCGCGAATCGGCTGGACGGGCGCGAGCCGACCGCCGCCACCGGCTACCTCGCGTTGGCCACCGAGCACGGTGACCGGCTCGATGCCGTCCGCCGGTACCGGATCCGGCGGATCGCGGCGGCGCTGCGGCTCGCCGCCGCCCAGGCGGCCGGAGACGACCCGGCGGTACGCGCCGGGGTCGCCGACCTCCTTCGCCCGGATCCGCCCGACCCGGACGGCACGGCCGAGGGGGTGACCGTCGACCTGATCACGATGCTGGACCCCGACCCGGGCCGGAGGCGGGACGTCGACGGCGGTTCGGGCGCGGGCGTCGACGTCGACGCCTACCCGGACGCCGACCGGATCGATCTGGCCCAGCTCACCCGGCCCGAACCCGACCGTCCCGGCCATCCCGACCTGTCCGGCCCGGCCTGGCCCGGCCACCTCAGCGGTTCCGGCGGGGCTGACTTGGCCGGTGCGGCGGTCTGGGCCGGCCCGTTCGACGCCGGTCTCGGCGAGCCGCCCCAACCGGGGCGGCTCGGTCTCGGCCTGGCCGACGGCGGGGATTCCGTCCGGGACGGTCTCGGCCTGGCGGACGGCAGAGATTTTGTCCGGGACCACCTCGGCCTGGCGGACGGCGGAGGCGTTGTCCGCGACGACCTTGCCCTGCGGGCCAGAACGGTGGCTCGGATGGTGCCAGCGATGCTCCGGTTCGGAACGGGCGAGCTAACCGCCGCCGAGCCGGAGATCGCCGACGGACTCGCCGAGGCGACCCGGGCGGAACTGCCCCGGGCCCGCCGGCTCTGCCTGGGCCGGCTCGCGCTTGCCCGGGCGATCCGGGGCGAGCTGACCAGCGCTGACGAGGCAGCCCGCGCGGCACTCGGCACGGCACCCTTCGACGGGCTGGTCCGGCCGGCCGACGGCGTACACGGCCACCTCGCGCAGGCGCTCGTCGCGCTGCACCGGGACCGGCCGGACGACGCGGACGCCAGTCTGGCGCTCGGTGTCCGGGCCGCCGACCACGTCGACGAACCACTCGTGCACGGGCTGGTCGGCGTGGTCGGGGCTCGGCTGCTGCGCGACCGGGGCGACCTGACCGGTGCGCACCAGATGCTGGCGGGCAGCCGTCGCCGGCTCGGCGACCGGGCGACGGAGCAGCCACTGGCGCACTGGCTGCTCGCCGCCGAGGCGGAGCTGTGGATCGACCGGGGCGACGTCGAGCCGGCTCGGGAGATGCTCACCCCGGTCCTGGAAGGGGCAGCGGGGCCGGCCGGACCGGTGGCGGTGGCCCTGTCCCGGGCCCACCTGCGGGCGGGGGATCCGCAGGCCGCCCTGCGTACGCTGCCGGACTGGGCGGCGCCGTCCGGTACCGGTGCGCCACTTCCGCTGCGGTTGGCCGCCGGACTGCTCGACGCGGGCGCGGCACGGCTGACCGGCGACCACCGCCGTGCCGCCCGGGTCCTGGAGGGTGTGCTGCGGTTGGCCGAACCGGAGGGCTTCCGGCAGGTCTTCACCCGGGCCGATCCACCGGTACGGGACCTGCTCGCCGCCCACCTCGACTCGGGCACCGCGTACTGGCCGATGGTGAACGAGCTGCTCGACGTCGCCGACGGGACGGCCGACCCGGCGACTGCGGGGGCGCCGCCGCTGGCGGAACCCCTGACCGAACGCGAGCTGACGGTGCTCCGGTACCTCCAGAGCATCCTGTCCAACGTGGAGATCGCCGCCGAGCTCTCCCTCTCGGTCAACACCGTCAAGACACACGTCCGGAACATCTACCGCAAACTCGACGCCACCCGGCGGCGGGACGCCGTACGCCGGGCCCGGGACCTCAACCTGATCTGACTGCTCGCCGCCTCACAGCCGTACGGTGATGTGGTTGTCGACGTTCGTGACGCCCGGCGCCGACCACGCGACCCGTTCGGCCTCGTCGCGTTCGAGCCACGACCGGACGTTGCCGGTCAGTACCACCGAGTCGCCGCCCTCGATCCGGATGTCGATCCCGGCCGCGTCGGTCTCCACGCTGCGTACCAGCGCGCTGTGGATCCGTTCGGAGATCTCGGCCAGCTCCGGTCGCTCCCGCGGGTCGACCGAGATTCCGTTGGTGAGGCCGCGGACTCCGGCGAGCCGGCGTACGGCCTGCTCGGTGGCGCGTCGCTGGTACTCCCACTCCACCTCGCCGCGCAACACCACCCAGCCGTTGGAGACGGTCACGTCGATCCTCGCGGTGGGTACGAAGGCGTCCCAGTCCAGGGCCCGGGTCACCGCCGCCGCGATGTCGGGATCGGGTCGGCGGGCCGAGGACGGCAGGCGTACCTCAAGATCGTTCGCGACCGCCCGGACCCACTGCACCCGGTGCGCGGCCCGTTCCGCCGCCCACTTCTTGGCGTAGTTGTCCACCCAGCCGCGCAGCGTCACCACGCCCGCCTGCACCGTGACACCGATATCGTTCGGCTGGACCCGGGGCTCCCAGGCCAACTCCGCCAGGATGTCGCGCTGGATCTCATCGTCGCTTCGGCTCGTCGCCCGGCTGGCCATGTTCGCTCCTCCGACGGTCGGGTGCGGCGGTCCGGTGACCGGTAGGCTCCGCCCGCGGTCGCGTCCGCGCTTCGACTCTGGCCCGCTGCCGGGTGAGCGACCCTCACCCGGCGAGGGTGAGCCGGAGTCGGGGCGTGACAGCCCCGGTGCAGATCAGGGATCATCGATGCCGATGTGCCTTGGGGCAGACGCCGGTGTGGTGCGGGGCAGGTTCCCGGACCGGAAGGAATTAGGCAGCATGACGATCGAGCGGCAGACGATTCCGGCCGGACCGGAGGATCGGATCGGCGGCGGACCCGGCGAGCAGCCCGGCGACGGATCCGAGAACCGAGCCGACCACGGACCCGGCGAGCGGCCAGCTCCCTTCCTGGTGCGGCTGGCCAGGCACGAGTGGACGTTGGCCGTGCTCGGCGGGCTGCTGCTGGCCGTGGTGCTGACCTGGCCGACCCTGCGCGACATCACCAGCACGATTCCGCAGGACATCGGTGACCCGACCCTGCAGGCGTGGCAGATCGCCTGGGGCGGTCACGCGATACTGCACGACCCCACCCAGTTGTGGCACTCCAACACCTTCTACCCGGAGCCGTACACCTACGCCTACTCCGACACCCTGCTCGGCTACGCCCCGGCGGGCATGCTCGGCGAGGGTCCGGTGGCCGGCGTGGTCCGGTACAACATCCTCTACGTACTGGTGCACGCGCTCGCCTTCGTCGGGGCGTACGCGCTGGCCCGGCAACTCGGCGCGGGCCGGATCGGTGCCGCGGCGGCCGGGGTCGCCTTCGGGTACGCCCCCTGGAAGCTGGCCCAGGCCGGGCACCTGCACGTGCTCTCCATCGGCGGCATCGCGCTGGCCCTGGCAATGCTGGCCCGGGGGCACGGCTGGTCGCTGCGGCACGGCTATCGGCCGGACCGGCGTCGCCCCGGCTGGGCCCTCGCCGGCTGGCTGGTGGCGGCCTGGCAGATGACCCTCGGCTTCGGCATCGGGTTGCCGTTCGGCTACGTGCTGGCGCTGGTCTGCCTGGCCGCCGCCGCCGGTTACGCCTGGTCGTGGTGGCGGCGGCGGTCCCGCCCGCCGTTCGGTCGCCGGCTGCTCCTGGCCGACCTGGCCGGCGGGGCGGTGTTCAGCGTGGTCACCATCCTCATGGCGCTGCCCTACCTGGAGGTGGTGGCCCGGCACCCCGCCGGCCGGCGGACGCTGGCCCACGTGCAGATGTTCTCGCCGCCGTGGCGGGGTTTCCTGACCGCGCCGCCGGAGAACTGGCTCTGGGGCGAGCGGCACGCCGCCGCCCGGGCGAGTCTCAGCTTTGCCGGGGAGATGACCCTGCTGCCCGGGGTCGTGCTGATCGGGCTGGCCTTCGCCGGGCTGTTCTACTCGGTCTGGCGACCGCGGCACCGGGCGATGCTCGCGGCCGGCGTACTGGTCAGCGTGGGGCTGGCCAGCGGCACCACGCTCGGCGGCGACGGCAACCCCGGGTACGCGACCCTGGTGCTGCACGCACCTGGCTTCGACGCGATCCGGACCTCCGGTCGGCTGGTGCTCTGGACGACCCTGTTGCTCGGCATCCTGGCCGCCGGTGCGCTGACCGCGCTGACCCGTCTCGCCACGGAGCCGTCCGCCGACCGGTCACCGGAAGTCGCCGATCCCATGTCGCCGGCCGCCGACCCCGCCGATCCCGCCGATCCCATGTCGGCGGGCGCCGACCCCGCTGACCCCGCCGACCCCGTGTCGCCGGCCGCCGACCCCGGCGGGCCAGTCGCCGAGCCGGCTCCGCCGGCCATCGATCCCGCCCCGCCGGCCATCGATCCCGCCCCGCCGGCCATCGATCCCGCCCCGCCGGCCATCGATCCCGCTCCGGTGGCCATCGATCCCGCCCCGCCAGCGGCCGATCCCGCTCTGCCGGCCGTCGACGCCGTCGGACCGCGAGCGGGGGAGCGGTCCGGGGTTCCGGTACCGGTGCTGCGGGCGGCCGCCTACCAGTCGCCGCCGGGCGTCGAGGAGCCGGAGCGGAGGGCGCGCGGACGGCGTGCCGTCGGGGTTCCGAAGGCGCTGTTCCGGCTGGTCGCGTTGATCCCGCTCGCGCTGATCGTCGTCGAGGGGGTCAACACCACCCCGCACGCCCCGGTGATCCCGCAGCCGGCCGCGTTGCGCGGGGCCGAGGGCCCGTTGCTGGTACTGCCGAGTAGCGGCACCCTGGAGTTCAGCGTGATGCTCTGGTCCACCGACGGCTTCCCGAAGATCGTGAACGGACTGGCCGCCTTCACCCCCGACTCGCAGGCGCAGACACTCGGCATAACGGCGGGCTTCCCCGACCGGTTCAGCGTCGACCACCTGCGGCAGATCGGCGTCCGTACCGTCGTCGTGCTGCCGGAGTACCTGGCCGGGACGCCGTGGCAGGACGTGCTGAACCGGCCGGTGGACGGGCTCGGCATCACCCGCGAGGAGGTCTCCGGCTCGGTGGTGTTCCGGCTCGGCTGAGCCGGTTCGACCGGCGGGTTAGTTTAGGTCTCCAACTATTGACAGCGTGTACAGCGGTGTGTGAACGTCTGCACGACGCCGTTCCGGGAGCCAGGACCGACGCCACGGGAGCAGGGGCAGCTCCCGGCTCGACTTCTTCCGTCCATGCGCGCGCGACCGGCGGGATCCGCACCGGTGGCCGGCCGCTTCCCGGCGTCCACCTCGACGACGCTCGCCGCGCCGACGGTTCGTCCGCGCCCGGCGTGCCAACCCCCGGCCGTCGGCCAGCGCACGCTCTTCGAACAGGGAGCCGTACATGCGTAGAAGTCTCGCCCACCTGCTCGCGGCCGTCCTGGCCGCCGGCTCGGTGGCCGTGGTGGCCCAGGTCGCCGTCAGCCCGTCCGCGGCACCGGCCTCGGCCGCGGCGGCAGAGCCGTACTCCTGGCGGAACGTCCGGATCGACGGCGGTGGCTTCGTGCCCGGGATCGTCTTCAACCCGAGCGAGCGAAACCTGATCTATGCCCGTACCGACATCGGCGGCGCCTACCGGTGGGAGCAGTCCAGCCAGAGCTGGACCCCGCTGCTGGACTGGGTCGGCTGGGACCGCTGGGGCTGGAACGGCGTGCTCAGCATCGCCACCGACCCGGTGCAGACCAACCGGGTCTACGCGGCGGTGGGGATGTACACCAACGACTGGGACCCGAACAACGGCGCGATCCTGCGCTCCACGGACAAGGGCGACACCTGGCAGGCGTACGAGTTGCCGTTCAAGGTGGGCGGCAACATGCCGGGCCGGGGCCAGGGCGAGCGGCTCGCCGTCGACCCGAACCGGAACAGCATCGTCTACTACGGCGCGGAGGGCGGCAACGGGCTCTGGCGCAGCACCGACCACGGCGCCACCTGGGCCAAGGTCGGCAACTTCCCGAACCCCGGCAACTACGCCCAGGACCCGTTCGACCCGAACAACTACCTCAACGGCAACCAGGGTGTCACCTGGGTCAGCTTCGACAAGTCGACCGGCACCGCCGGCAACGCCACCCAGACCATCTACGTCGGGGTCGCGGACAAGGCCAATCCGGTCTACCGGAGCACCAACGGCGGTACGAGCTGGGAGCGGATCGCCGGGCAGCCGACCGGTTACCTGGCCCACAAGGGTGTCGTCGACCCGGTCGGTGGCTTCCTCTACATCGCCACCAGCGACACCGGCGGCCCGTACGACGGCGGCAAGGGCGACGTCTGGAAGTTCAACCGCGCCACCGGGGCGTGGACGCAGATCAGCCCGGTCCCGTCCAGCAGCGCCGACGCGTACTACGGCTACAGCGGGCTGACCATCGACCGGCAGGACCCGGACACCATCATGGTGGCGACGCAGATCTCCTGGTGGCCGGACGCGATCTTCTTCCGGAGTACCGACGGCGGTGCCACCTGGAGCCGGATCTGGGACTTCACCTCGTACCCGAACCGTTCCAAGCGCTACACCATGGACATCAGTTCGGTGCCGTGGCTGACCTTCGGCGCCAACCCGTCCCCGCCGGAGGAGACCCCGAAGCTCGGCTGGATGAACGAGTCCGTGGAGATCGACCCGTTCGACGGCAACCGCCTGATGTACGGCACCGGCGCCACCATCTACGGCACCACCAACCTGCGCAACTGGGACAGCGGCGGCACGGTCGCCATCCGGCCGATGGTCCGCGGCCTGGAGGAGACCGCGGTCCTGGACCTGGTCAGCCCGCCGTCGGGCGCCCCGTTGGTCAGCGGCCTCGGTGACGTCGGCGGCTTCCGGCACACCAGCCTGGACGCGGTACCGGCGACGATGTTCACCCAGCCGGTCTTCACCAGCACCACCAGCCTGGACTTCGCCGAGCTGAACCCGGGCGTCATGGTCCGGGCCGGCAACTTCACCGACGCCGACCGCCCGAACGACAGCCACGTCGCCTTCTCCACCGACGGCGGGGCGAACTGGTTCCAGGCGCAGGAGCCGGGCGGGATCAACAGCGGCGGCACGGTCGCGGCCGCCGCCGACGGCAGCCGGTTCGTCTGGTCGCCCGGCGACGCCGGGCAACAGGTGGTCTACTCCGTCGGGTACGGCAACTCGTGGAGCCAGTCCGGTGGCATCCCGGCGAACGCGACCGTCGAGGCCGACCGGGTCAACCCGAACAGGTTCTACGGCTACTCTGCCGGCCGGTTCTACCTGAGCACCAACGGCGGGCAGAGCTTCACCGCCACCGCCGCGACCGGGCTGCCGAGCAGCGGGGCGAAGTTCAAGGCGGTGGCCGGGGCCGAGGGGCACATCTGGCTGGCCGGCGACACCGGGATCTTCCGGTCCACCGACTCCGGGGCGAGCTTCACCAAGCTGTCGAACGTGAGCAGCGCGGTCAACGTCGGCTTCGGCCGGGCGGCACCCGGACAGACGTACCCGGCCGTCTTCGCGGTCGCCACCGTCGACGGCGTGCCCGGGGTGTACCGGTCGGACAACGCCGGCGGCAGCTGGGTGCGGATCAACGACGACCAGCACCAGTACGGCAACATGGGCGAGGCGCTGACCGGCGACCCGAGGGTCTACGGCCGGGTCTACCTCGGCACCAACGGCCGTGGCATCCAGGTCGCGGACCGGGTCGGCGGCCCCACCAGCCCGCCGACGGCGACCCCGACGCCCCGCCCGCCGACGGCCACCCCGACCACCCGCCCGCCGACGGGCAACCCGACCACCCGTCCGCCGACGGGCAATCCGACCAGCACGGCACCGCCGAGTGGGGCCTGTACCGCCGCCTACCGGGTGACCGGTTCGTGGCAGGGCGGCTTCCAGGCCGAGGTGACCGTCCGGAACACCGGCACGTCGGCGATGACCGGCTGGACGGTGAGCTGGACCTTCGGTAACGGGCAGACGATCAGCCAGATCTGGGGTGGTGCGCATACCCAGACCGGTTCGTCGGTTTCGGTGCGGAACGTGTCGTACAACGGCAACCTGGCGCCGGACGCCTCCACCACGTTCGGCTTCCTCGGCAGCTGGACCGGTGCGAACGCCGTACCGGCGCCGGTGAGCTGCGCGCGGAGCTGACCCGGGATCGGGGCCGGCACGGCCGGGGCCCGGCGCGGTTCCGCGCCGGGCCCCGGTGTCCGCGGACCCGTCCGACCGGCCGGACGGTCCGGCGGGATCAGGTGGTGTCGACCCGGACCGGTCGGTTGGCCCGGTCGACGTCCACGAACTCCACCGCGTCTCCGGCGGCGGGCAGTTCCCGGTCCGCCCGGGCCAGCGCGGCGCGGGAGGCCGCGGAGGCGGCCCAGGCCACGGCGGCGCCGACCAGACCGGCCCCGATCAGCCACCCCCAGGGCAGCCCCGGGCGGCGCCCGGCGAGCGCGTCGTACGCCCGACCGGCCCGCACCCGGGCCTCGTCGGTCACGGCTCCGACCCGGTCGCCGGCGTGGCTGGTGAGGTGGGAGCCGGTTCGCCGCGCCGAGCGGGCCGTGTACTTCACCGAGTCGCCGGCCGAGTTGACCGCGGTGGTCAGGTAATCCCACGCCTGGTCGGCGATCCGCTCGGGCTTGCTCTGATGTTTCAGCAGGTTCTTTCCGAGCATGTGCTACCTCCTCGGTTGCCGAACGAAGCGGCCACTTCGGACAGAGGCGTCTGTTCGGCGCGGTTGCGGGTTGCTACTGGAGGAGGTGCCCAGGTGTCTTCCCTGGCAAACCCGCGATCACGTCCTCCCGGATGGTGCAACCGAGACTCACCCTGAGGGTTCAGCCGAGACCCACCCTGAGGGTTCAGCCGAGCACGACGACCGACGCACGCCGGGCGAAATCGTCGTCGTCATCGTCGTCGTCATCGCCCCCGCCGCCGAACCCGCAGGCGAGTACCAGGGCCAGCAGCGCGCCGACCCCGGCCAATCCGATCAGCTTCCTCAGCATCAGACGTCCTCTCCCGAGCCCCGGTCGCCGCCCGCGACGGACGGGTCACCAAGTGAACCCTTCCAACCTCCCCTTGCGCTCCGTCCTGCGCAAGGTCGGACCGGGTGCGTAGGGCAGCGACCTCTCGCCCCGGCACGGCCCGCATCGGCCCTCGATGCCTGTACCAGCGTTCCCGGCGGCCGCGCCGGTGGTCCGCTGTCGCATAGGCGACAGGAATTCGGGTACCCGGCGCGGCGGGTCGGGCGAGGTGCGACACAGGACACCGGTGGCCTGCGCGGGCCTGCGGGACGGCTACGCTGAGGGTGTGGCAGCGAAGGTGTGGAAGCGGATGGCGCAGGAAAATTTAGCGTAGTTTGCCCCGTTACCGGGTAGGTTTGTCGGCTCGTTGAATAGATTGCCCGTCCGGAAGGGTGGCGATCGGGGCCGTGAGAGGAATACTCTCGGTCGCGGCCCGCGTACTGATTAGGCGCCCGGACATGGGCGAGTGGAGGTGCTCGCGTGAGCCTGTCGATCGTCAAGTCGGTCTTGCCTGGTGGAGTTGTGGAGATCGCCCCTCGCGGAGAAATCGACGTCGATACGGCGTACGAGGTCCGAGAGGCGATCGCCGGGGTTCTGACCAAGGGGCGACCGTCCAGGATCGAGCTCAACATGCGACTGGTCAGCTTCATCGACTCCGTCGGAATCAGCGCCATGGTCGCCGGCTTCCAGACCGCGGAGGTCAGCGGCGTCAAGCTCGTGGTCACCGAACCGAGCCGGTTCGTCCACCGGCAGCTCTGGGTCACCGGACTCCTCGGCCTGTTCGGTGCGCCGGAGCCCTACTTCGCGGGCGCATCAGCCGCCGCTGAGGAGGTCAGGGTCCCCGGCGCCTGATCGTCGTCCCCCCGGCGGGCGACCCGACCGTCGCAGACCGGGATCCCCCTATCGAGGATCGTCCAGTCTGGACAGATCCACGTCGTACGCCTCGGTGATCGCCCGGATCGCCGTCACCGAGGCGTAACCCTCCGTCAACCAGGCGACGTCCGTACCCGGCTCGACCCGCTGGCCGGACTCCTCCAGGGCGGTACGCACAAACCCCCGGCCAGCCTCGGCGACCGTCATCTGCACCTGCCCGAATCCCGCCAGGCTGCCCCGGCGTACCCCGCGCAGCCGCTCGTACGGCAGGTCGGGGGAGTTCACGTTCAGCACGCTCGCCACCGGTGCGTCGGTCAGCCGGGGCAGCAGGTCCAGCGCCACCCGGGCCGCGGTCGCCCAGTGCCGCCGCTCGTCCCGGTCCGGCCGGGGCACGGCCACCGCCGCGCCGCCACTGCCGGCGCTCGCCTCGTGCGCCGAGAGCACGTCGAGCGAGACCGCGATCCCGTGGCAGCCGTTCGCGGCGGCGGTGAACGCCGCCCCGACGGTGCCGGAGTGCAGCACCGCGCGGCCGGCGTTCGCGCCCCGGTTGATTCCGGAGAGCACCAGCGACGGCGCCGGCCCGAACGCCCCGTGCAGGGCGATCAGGGTGATCAGCGCGGGTGAGGCGGCAACCCCGTACGCCGGGACGCCGGGTAGTCGGTCGATCGGGTGTTCCTCGACGACCACCCGGCCGTCCCGCTCCACCGCGCTCATCGCGGCACTCGCGCCGCTGGCCTCCTCGCTCGGAGCGGCCACCACCACGTCCAGCCCGCGTTCCGCCGCCTCGGCGGCCAGCCAGCGCAGCCCGGGGGCCGCGATCCCGTCGTCGTTGGTGACCAGTACCCGGATCGTCATGACCTGCTCCGTACCCGGATCGTCACTGCTTCGTCGTCCGGTGGGCCAGTTCGTCGGGGGTGAGCCGATCCTGCCGGTCCACTCGCATCGGCGTCAGCCGCACCCGGTCGACCAGGCCGGCGATCGCATCCGGCCGGCCGGTGCCGAGCCCGTGCCGGGTGACGTTCAGCGCTCCCGCCGCCGCACCCGTGCGGACCGCGAGCCGCAGGTCGCCGCCCTGGGCCAGAATCGCGGCCACCCCGGCGGTCATGGAGTCGCCGGCACCGCGCGGATCCGCCACCTCCAGCCGGGGCAGGTCGAGCTGGGCCATCTCGCCGTCGATCAGCACCAGCGCCGGCTCCTCGGCCCGGCTGACCACCACCGACTCGGCTCCCTGGGCGTGCAGCGCCTGGATCACCCGGACCAGCTCCGCCTCGCCGTCGTCGGCGGCCAGCCCGTCCCGGAGCAGCTCCTCGTGGCTGACCTTGAGGACCGACACGCCGCCGTGCAGTACGGCGGCCAGGTGCGGACCGGAGAGGTCGGCGACCACCCGGCTGCCGTTGCGGCCGAGGTCGGCGGCGAGTCGACGGTAGATCTCCGGCGCGACCTGGGACGGGTGGCCCGGGCCGCTGAGGATGCTGACCTCGGCGCTCAACCCCTCGGTGAGCGCGAGGTTGTAGAGCTCGTCGAGTTCGTGCCGGGAGAGCGGATGGCCGGGGACCGAGGCGACCTCGTGCCGGTTGCCGTCCCGGCGATCGTGTACGTAGCCGCCGCTGCTGGACTCGCGGTGGATCACCCGCAGGTCGACTCCCTCGACGGCCAGTAGCGGTTCGAGCACCTGACCGATCTCGCCGCCGAGTCCGGCGCAGAGCACCACGGGCACGCCCAGACACTTGATCATGCGCGCCTGCCACACCCCCTGACCGCCGGGATGCAGGTGGATCTCGGTCTCGTCGGCGGGCTGGTCGATGGTGACCGTCAACTGCGGGTCGGGGGCAAACACCATAACATGTCCGCTCATGCCCGTTAGATACCCACTTAGTCGCTATCTAGGCGGCCTCGGCGCGATCTCGGCGCGGTCTCGGCGCGGCGCCGGCCCTGATCGCACCGGCCCGGCCGGCCCGGCGGATCCGCCCCCACGGCTTGTAGGTGGAGAGCACCGTGGCGACCACCAGCAGGCTGCTGGAGACGATCGGCGCCGCCAACAGGCCCTGCCGGGCGTCCGGCGGAGTCGCCGCGCCGAGTTCGGCGGCCCGCAGGCTCGGCAGCAGGGCGAAGAGCACCGCGCCGAGCATCACAGTGGTGATCACCAGCTTCACCAGTACCCACCGGTGCCGGACCAGACCCCAGGGCGTGAGCAGCGCGCTCGCGACCCCGACCAGCCAGGCGAGCACGCTCAGCGGCACGAAGACGGACTGCCCGACCAGTGCCAGCGCCGGGTAGACCAGGTCCGGGTCGGAGCCGCCCGCCCCGGCCACGCCGAGGGTGAGCAACACCAGGTCGACCCCCAACCAGCCGACCGCGGTCACCACGTGCAGGGTCAGCAGGGCCTTTCGCCAGGGCGGAGAGAGCTTCATGCCGGCCATGCTGCCGGCGACGGCGCGTGGCGGCGTCGTGCGGATGTCGACGATCCGGGTACGCACCTCGACGTACCGGTGGCGCGTCCCGGGCCGCGACCGGCCCGGGGAACGCGCCGCCGCCTCGCGGGTACTCAGCGCCAGGTGTCGGTCCAGTTCACGGTGCAGGGGGCGGTGGTCGGGGTGGTCCGGTACCGGTTCGGGTCGCTCTCCCAGACCACCCGGCCCCCCTCGCGCTTGACGTACTTGTACTGCACCGTCGTGCCGGCGGGCAGGTCGACGGTGCCCCGCCAGATCGGGTAGTCGGCCGAGGAGAGCGGCAGCCCGCTCGCCGGGTTCCAGTTGCCCAGCGCCGCGACGTTGCCGGTGACGTAGACGTTCTCGCCCCAGACCGTCGTCGCGGTCACCGCGAAGCTTGTCGCGACGGTGGGGCAGGAGCCGCCCGTCGGGGTCGGACCCGGACCGCCGCCCGAGGTCCGCGCGTTGACGTGCAGCGCCAGGGCGCCGGACGCCGGCACGGTCGCGGTGACCTGGCCGGCGGTGTCGACCTGGTACGTCGTACCCGTGCAGGAGCCGGCGGTGAAGTCCCCGCTCATCACGTCGCAGTAGCTGCCCGCCGGCAGGCTGGTCTGGAAGGTACGCGTCAACGAACCCCCGCCCCGGTTGAAGGCGACGTACGCGGCGCCGCCCCGGCCGAAGGCGATCTGGTTGCCGCCGTTGCTCCACCAGTTGGTGACCCCGGCCCCGGCGGCGGCGTTGCGCAGCCCGACCATGTTGGCGGTGGTCCGCCAGCGGTGCTCGCAGGCCCAGCCGCCGCCCGCGCAGTCGACCGGACTGGTGGCGCCGGAGCCGTCGCGCGGCGGCCCCGCCTCGGGGTCGGTGAAGGTGAAGCTCGACATCACCTTCGGGACGCCGTACGGCCAGGCGATCATGAATGCCTCGGCCAGTGCGTACGCCGAACCGTTCTTGTAGGTCAGCCGGGCCCGGCCGTTGCGCTGGGTGTCGTGGTTGTCGACGAACGCCACCGCGTCGGCGGAGCCGAGCCGCATCGACGAGGCGAGGTTGCCGAGGTTGGCCAGGTTGCCGTCCCGGAACGCGTTGCCGACCACGTCCCCGTACCGGAACTCGGTGACGTCGCCGATCCCGGCGTACTCCTCCGGGGTGGGCTCGCCGGAACCGCCCTCGATCACCTCGGCGAAGACGTACGGGTCGCCGGCGACCGGATCGACGATCGCGGCCAGGTCGGCGGCGGGCAGGTGCTTGGCCGCGTCCACCCGGAAGCCGTCGACGCCGAGCGAGACCAGATCGTTCAGGTACCCGGTCAGTTTGCCCCGCACGTAGGACGACTCGGTACGCAGGTCGGCCAGGTCGACCAGTTCGCAGTTCTGGATCTCCCAGCGGTCGCCCCAGTTGGCGATGTCGTCGTTGCCGTTGCGTCCGCAGTGGTGGAAGTCGCCGTTGCCGTACGGCACCGCCGGATAGCCGTAGTGGCTGTACGTCGAGCCGCCGCTGCCCGGCCCGGTCGAGGCGCCGCCGGCCATGTGGTTGACGATCGCGTCCACATAGATCTTCACTCCGGCGGCGTGGCAGGTCCGCACCATGGCGGCGAAGGCGGCCCGGTCACCGCGCCGGGTGCTCAACTGGTAGCTGACCGGCTGGTAGTCCTGCCACCACGGGTACCCCCGACCGGGAAGTACGACGTGCTCCTGCGGTGGCGACACCTGCACCCCGCCGAAGCCCTTCGGGCCGAGCACCGTGCGGCACTCGTTGCCGATCGAGGCCCACGGCCACTGGAACAGGTGCACGATCACGTCTTTGCCGCCCGGGCTGGCCGGGCTGGCGGCGGCCGGCTCGGCCCGCCGATCGGCGAAACCCACCGCCAGCGCGGCGGCGAGCACCCCGGTCAGGACGGCGGCGGCTGTTTTTTGAGTGACGGCGGTCGGACCTCGTCGGGTACGCATCGGAACCTCCCGTGCGCGAGAGTGCGGGGACGGCTGGCCTGCAAGTTCTTGCAAATATTGCCGGGAAGCTACCACCGGATGTCGGGGCGGTAAAGCATTGTCGAAGCTGGATGTCTGCGCGGGTTTGCCAAGGTTGATCCGGGTTCGGCTTGCAGAGATCGTCGATCCGGCCCCGAAATGGAGAGCCATCGCCGCAGGTACCGGGCGGGCGGCTCGCCGCCCGGTACTTGCAGAACTTTCATCCTCGACATGATTCCCCGTCACACCCCGCTGTGGCAGCGGTCATTTGTCGGGCGGGGTGCGCTTCTGAACGACAGCAGCGTCGTGATTGCGAAGGGTCGTCGGCCACCGGCCCGGCGGCCTGGCGCGACTTCCTCCACGCCCTGCCCTCCCGCTGACCGCCGCGCTGGTGGGAAGGATCAGCCGCGCGGGGCGTACATGATGATGGCGACCCCGACCAGGCAGATGACGGCGCCGGCCAGGTCGTAGCGGTCCGGCCGGAACCGGTCCACCAGTACGGCCCAGCCGAGCGAGCCGGCCACGAAGACACCCCCGTACGCGGCGAGCACCCGGCCGAAGTGCGGATCGGGTTGGAACGCCGCGACGAAGCCGTACCCGGCCAGCGCCAGCATCCCGGTGGCGACGAAGAGCAGGCCGCGATGCTCGCGCACGCCCTGCCAGACCAGCCAGGCACCGCCGATCTCGGCGACGGCGGCGAGCAGGAAGAGCAGCAGCGAGCGCACGATCGTCACGCCCGCCATTGTCGCCGGCCGGGGCGGACGTCGACCGTCGGCATGGCCGGACGGCGGGCCCACGGTTTGCCCTGCATCGATGACTGTCTCTAAGCTTGGTCGGCGCCGTCACGCGACCGGTACGGGCTGGCCAGGTCGTCGCGGTGGATTGGTGATCATGGGAGCTGGTCACGGGAGCCCAACGAGGGGCGGTACGCGTCGCGCGTGCCGGTCACTCGTCGTCGTAACAGCACTGCCGGCACGCGCCAGGGACGGCGACGGGGCCGGCGGTTGTCCGAGAGGAACTCCCATGAGGATCCCCGCACCGTACCGTCCGTACCGTCGCGTCTCCCTGGCCCTGGCCGCAGCGACCGCGATCGCCGCGAGCGGCGTCGCCGTGGTCGGCACCGGCCTGACACCGGTCGCCCAGGCTGCCACCGGCTGCCTGGTCGACTACACCGCCAACCAGTGGACCGGTGGCTTCACCGCCGCCATCCGGGTGACCGCCGGGAACACCCCGGTCAACGGCTGGACCGTGACCTGGACCTACGGCGGTGACCAGCGGATCACCAACAGCTGGAACGCCCAGGTCAGCCAGTCCGGCGCGACCGTCACCGCCCGGAACGTGGCCTGGAACGGGTCGCTGCCGGCCGGCGGCTCCACCGAGTTCGGCGTCCAGGGCAGCTACGCCGCGAGTTCGGCGGCACCGAGCGGCTTCACCCTGAACGGCGAGTTGTGCAACGGCGCCGAGCCGACCACACCGCCCAGCACCGTACCGCCGACGACCGCGCCGCCGACGACGCCGCCCACCAGCGCACCGCCCACGGTGACGCCGTCGCCGACCGTCCCGCCCAGCACGCCGCCGCCGAGCGGCTGCGGTACGGCGGCAATCTGCGACGGTTTCGAGAACCAGACCGGTACGTCGCCCTCCGGCGACTGGAGTGTCAGCTACCCGGACTGCTCGGGCAGCGGCACCGCCAGCATCGACACCTCGGTCGCGCACCAGGGCACCCGCTCGGTACGCATCAACGGCGCCGTCGGCTACTGCAACCACGTCTTCGTCGGCTCCACCCGGGATCTCGGCAGCGTCGGACCGGTGCGCTACGCCCGACTCTGGGTACGGCACACCACCGCGCTGCCGACCTCGCACGTGACCTTCCTGGCCATGCGGGACGCCGCCGACGGCAACCGTGACCTGCGGATGGGCGGGCAGAACGGCGCCCTGCAGTGGAACCGGGCCTCCGACGACGCCACCCTGCCGGAGCAGAGCCCGAACGGTGTCGCGCTCAGCGCGCCGCTGCCGGTCAACCAGTGGACCTGCCTGGAGTTCATGGTGGACGGCGCGCAGGGCCGGCTCTCCACCTGGGTAAACGGCACCGCGGTGACCGGGCTGACCGCCGACGGTACGCCCACGCACGACGTCGACGGGCAGTGGTACAACCGGGCCAACTGGCGGCCGAACCTCACCGACCTGCGGCTGGGCTGGGAGAGCTACGGCGAGGGTGCGAACACGCTCTGGTTCGACGACGTGGCGCTCGGCTCGTCCCGGATCGGCTGCTGAACTGAGAGCCGGCTGCTGAGCTGAGGACCGGCTGCTGAGCTGAGAACCGGCGGCCGCTGAACGGAGAACCGCCGGCACTGCCCAGGGGTGGCGGGCGGTGTCGGCGGTTCTCGTTCGGTGTGCGGGTGCGGCCGATCAGTGCATCGACAGGTGCACGTGGTTGGTGTGGTCGCTGGACGGGTCCCCGTTGCCCCCGTTGTACGTCTTCCAACCGCTGCTCGGCAGCCAGATCTGCTTGAACCAGATCACGTACAGCACACCGAGTCGATCGGCGTTGCGCACGAAGTACGCCGCCAGGTTGTTGCCGTACGTCCGGTCGCCGCCGGTGGCCACCCCGCCGAACCCGTTCTTCTGGGCGGCGAAGTCGCACGCCTGTCCCTTCGGATGCTCGCCGCTGCCTCCGTTGCGGAAGCAGGAGACGAACCGGGTGAAGCCGGCCGCCTGGGCCTGCTTCAGCGCGTGCAGGGTGCGCGGGGTGATGCAGCCGCTGGTGGTCGGGTCGTTCTGACTGCACGACTCGTCCGGGAAGGAGCCGTCGGCGTTGCGGGGTGCCGGCCGCGCCGACCCGCCGCCACTGCCGCTGATCCCCGCGCCGGCGCCGCCGCTGTTGTTTGCCGCCGCCAGCGCCCGCTCGGCCTGCTTCTTGCGGGTCTCCATCACCTCGACCTGCTTGCGCTGCTCGGCGATCTCCTTGTCGAGCGCCGCCTTGGCCTGGGTCTCCTTGTCCAGGCTCTCCCGCAGCCCGCGCAGCTCCCGGCTCTCGTTCGCCGAGATGGTGTCGAGTGCGGCGGCCCGGTCCACCAGGCTGGTCGGAGATCCGCTGTTGAGCAGGGCCGAGACCTGTCCGAGCCGGCCGGTCCGGTATGCCATGTCGGCCATCCGGGCGACCCGCTCACCCCGGGTCGCCACCTCGGTACGCAGCGCGGCGAGCTGCTGGTTCAGTTCCTTCTGCCGCTTGACGGAGTTGTTCAGCTTGTTCTTGGCGTTCAGGTAGCCCTTGCTGGCGACCTGGAGTTGCTCGCGCAGGCTGTCGCTGCCTCCGTCGATGTCGTCCCCGCCGGGTGCCGCGGCCAGCACAGCGGCGGTCGCGTACTCCGGTGCCGCGGCGGCGGGTGCGCCGCCGAGTGCCGCGAGGACCATGCCCAGGGCGATGGCCGCGGTCGTCGCGGCCTTCCGGGACGGTCTCGTGGCGCTCCGCGCGGACGCCGGAGCCTGTCGGGTGGGTGCCAGGAACGGCATATGACAATGTCCTTCCGTCAGCCGCCGACCGGGTTAGCTGACGGGTTCGGGACGGAAGATCCCTACCGCTGGCGCGGATACACCCCTGGTACGTGGTTCCCCGGCTCGCGCGTGCGATTAGGCGACGGCCTCCGCAGGCGCCGGAGGGCGCCGCCCGGCGGAGACCGGAGCCGAGCTTACCGGCAGTTGTCGTCCGGGGATACGTGGCGTCGCTGCCGTCGAATTCACGATTCTCCTGCTTCAGACGGATGTATCCGGACAAAAATAGCGAGCGTGCGGACGAAACTTAAGATGCCGCTAACTATCGGTGAACCTCTACGCCTGCCGGGGGCGGATTTCCGACAGTTTCCGGCCGGTCGCCCCGACACGCAGCGTCGCGGCCGGTTACCAGTCGGTGGGTCCGCAGCCGCCCGGCGCGGCGTCCGGCTCGACCTGAAGGGTGGCGTGCGAGATGTCGAACTCCTCGCGCAACGCCGACCGGGCCGCCGCGAGTACGGTACCGACCTCCGCGTCGCTGTCCAGCCTCAGGTGCGCCGAGGCCACCTCCATCCCGGAGGTGAGGGTCCAGACGTGCAGGTCGTGTACGTCACACACCCCCGGCACGGCCGCCAGCCGGGTGCCTACGGCCGCCACGTCGAGATGCTCCGGCGCGGCCTGCACCAGGATGCGTACGGCGGTCCGGCCGAGCCGCCAGGTGCGGGGCAGAATGAACAGCCCGACCGCCAGGGCGACGATCGGATCGGCCCAGCGCCAGCCGGTCAGGATGATCACCACGGCGGCGACGATCACGCCCACCGAGTTGAGCAGGTCCCCGAGCACCTCGAGATAGGCGCCGCGCAGGTTGATGCTCTCCTGCGCACCGGGTCGGAGCAGGCCGAACGCGGCGGCGTTGGCCAGCAGGCCGAGTACGGCCACCGCGAGCATCGGGCCGGCCTCCACCCGGGGCGGGTCGGCGAACCGGCGTACCGCCTCGACCAGTACGTAGAGCGCCACCCCGGACAGCAGTACCGCGTTGGCCAGCGCGGCCAGCACCTCCAGCCGGTACAGGCCGAAGGTCCGCTGCGGAGCACCGACCACCCGCCGGGCCGCCGTGATCGCGGCCAGTGCCATCCCGATCCCGAGCACGTCGGTGAACATGTGCCCGGCGTCGGAGAGCAGCGCGAGCGAGCCGGTGACCAGTGCGGCGACCGTCTCCACCACCATCAGGACGGCGAGCAGCACGAAGGCGGCAACCAGCCGTCCCCGGTGCCGCTGCGCCGCCCGGATCAGCGGCACCCCGTGGTCGTGCCCGCCTCCCAACGCGTTCTCCTTTCCCCGCTGTCGATACTGCCGGCCGACGCGGTGTCGGGGGAGCCGGTCCCATCGAAGAGGCGACGCCGAACGCCCACCCCTCGGCACCGAGGGTGCCGGCGCCCGGCGCCCGGCGCTCGCGGGGCCGGCGCTCGGGGGGCCGGCGCTCGGGGGGCCAGAGGCGCGGTCGGGGTCCCCCGGGGCCCGGCAGACCGCCAGTGACTTGACGCATTCCCTTATGGGTATATGATGACTGCCATGGCACGAGCAGCGACGACGTCGGACGTCTTCAACGCGATCGCCGAGCCGCAGCGCCGGGAGATCCTGGTGCTGCTGCGGTCGGGTGAGTGGCCGGTGACCGACCTGGCCCGGGAGCTGGGGATGACCCAGCCGGGGGCGTCCAAGCACCTGCGGGTGCTCCGGGAGGTCGGGTTGGTGCGGGACCGCAAAGCGGGTAAGCAGCGCCTCTACGGCCTGGACGCCCGAGGGCTGCGACCGGTCCACGAGTGGACCGGCGGGTTCGAGCGGTTCTGGAACGAGAGCTTCGACCGGTTGGACGCATACGTGCAGGAACTGAAGAAGGCAAGGCAAGGGGAGTAGCTGATGGGTACGACGGGACGGGAAACGCCGGCGCGATCCGCGACGGCCGACCGGGAGATCGTGGTCTCCCGGGTCATCGACGCCCCGCGGGAGCTGGTGTTCGAGGCGTTCACCGAGGTGCGGCACCTGTCGCGCTGGTGGGGGCCGGAGGGGTTCACCACCACCACGCGGTCCTTCGAGTTCCGCGTCGGCGGGGAGTGGGACTTCGTGATGCACGGACCGGACGGGACGGACTACCAGGAGTGGATCACCTGGACCGAGATCGTCCCGCCGGAGGGGATCACGCTGCTGCACGGTGAGTCCCGCGGCGACCCGAACGCCTTCGAGTCGGTCCTCACGTTCGCGCCCGACGGGGCGGCGACCCGGATCGAGATGCGCACGGTCTTCCCCACCAAGGAGCTGCGCGACGAGGCGGTCGAGAAGTACCACGCGGTCGAGGGCGGCCAGCAGACCCTGGACAACCTGGCTGCCTACGTCACCGAGATCGCTCGGAAGGGAGCGGAGGGCTGATGGCCGGGAAGGTCTTCTTCAGCGTGTCGATGTCGCTGGACGGGTTCATCGCACCCGAGTCCAGCGGGAAGCTGATGGGACGACAGTGGATGGAACTGCAGGCGTGGATCTTCCCGCAGCGGTTCTTCCGGGAGAACCTGAAGCTCGGCGAGGGCGGCGAGGAGGGGCGCGACAACGACATCGCGCGGGAGACGTTCGAGCGCACCGGCGCGAGCGTCATGGGCAAGCGCATGTTCGACGCCGGCGAGCAGATGTGGCCGGCCGAGGCGCCGTTCCACACGCCGGTCTTCGTGGTGACGCACGAGAAGCGTGACCCCTGGGAGCGGCCCGGCGGTACCACCTTCCACTTCGTCAACGACGGCATCGAGACCGCGCTCGACCGGGCCCGCGAGGCCGCCGGCGACCGCGACGTCCGCATCGCGGGCGGCGGCGCGACGATCCTGGAGTACGTGAACGCCGGCCTGATCGACGAGTTCTCGATCGCGCTCTCACCCGTGCTGTTCGGCTCCGGAATCCGCCTGTTCGAGGGCGTGGACGCCGCCAGGGTCGCACTGGAACAGGTCCGCTCCGAGTCATCGCCGCGGGTGACACACCTGACCTACGCCGTGCACCCACGGCAGCAATGACCTCGACACCTGGAGATCGTGCTACAGCCATTCGTCACCAGGCGTGGGCAGGGCCTACGACTAACCCCAGTCCTCGTCGAGTGGATCTCCGGGCAGCCATAGGTTCACTGGCCGGCGTACGGGCTCGGGCTCCCATGCCTTCGTCTCCGGGTTCCAGCGGAGTGTGGCCGCGCGCAGTGAGCCGCCGGAGAGGTCGATTTTCTGCAGGGCGGCGAGCGCGGTCTCGTCGACCCGGGCGTCGATGACGACGCGTACGTCGGTCTCGCGGTCGCCCAGCATGATGCGCTCTGGATCCGGTTGCTCCGCCGCGCCTGCCTCGGACTGCTTGCGTGCCCGGAACCGGCGGACGAGCTGGGTCAGCGCGCGGTACGCGTCGGTGCCCGCGTTTTCGATCAGGCTCTGCACGAAGGGTAGAAGGATGGTGGTGATGCCGACGGTCGAGACAACTGTCAGTGGATCCAACCCACGTGGGCCGGAGTCCTTGATCGCGTCGGCGTCAAGCACCGGATAAAGCGGCGCGAGTGCGTCGGCCGCCCGGCGCGCCCTGGACAACAGCTCATCCGCTTCCGCGATCAACTCGGGATCGAGGCCGTTTTCGCTGCCACGCAGCTCGTCTCGCAAGGAGGAAAGCTGGTCGAGGGAGGACATCAGCTCCGCACGCCAGTGTGACTCGCGCCGCCGGTCACTCATACATCGAACTCTAGTGTAAGTCTGGTGTGGTGCGGTGGAAGAGGAGAGCGCGGGGGCAGGGGGCCGCCGCCGCGCCCGACAGCATCGAGTTGCATGATCGGCTCAGCAAGGCGGCCAGCGCGGTCTACGCCGCGGCCGGCGACGTGTCAGGTCTCAGCGCGGCCATCGACGTGCTCGAGCGGGGGCTGCCGCACGTCGCGGCCGACCATCCCCATCGAGGGATCTACCTGGGTGTCCTCGGTGAGGCATTCGGGCTTCGGTTCAGTCTGACGAGCGTTCCCGCTGACATCGAGGCGGCTGTTGCTTTCGGTGCGCAAGCCGTGGTGGCTCTGCCTGCGGACGATCCGCAACGCGGTGTGGCGTACAGCCGGCTGGCGGAGCACTACATCGTGCGGTTCGAAGCCGTGGGCGATCCGTCCGACCTCGACGCCACCGTCCGGTGCTGCGAGCAGGCCCTGGCGGTGGCGCCGGCGACGCCGCTGGTGCTGGCCCGGCTTGCCTACGCGCACCAGTGTCGCGCCGACCTCAACCCGGCACCAGCCGATGCGGACGCGCAGATCCGGCATGCCGAACACGGTCTGGAAGTGGCCGACGCCGCAAACTCCCATCGGCCACTTCTGCACGAGCTGGCGGCTGCGGGGTACGAGCGACGGTACGAGCGGGTTGGTGACGTCGGTGACCTCGACGCGGCCATCACGTGCCGGGAGGCGGTCGTGGTCGATGGTCGGCGCGTCGACATGCTGGCCCGAAACCTGTCCAACCTCAGCTTCGACTATCTGGAGCGGTACGAGGCGACTGGCCGCTCGGCGGATGTGCACAGTGCCATCGACCGTGCGGGCAGGGCGCTGGAGATCGCTGGCGAGCACGACCGGGACTACGCGGAGCTGCTCTACAAGCGGGGTCTGGCGTTTCGAGCTCGGTTCAACCTGGCCGGCGACGCCGCCGACCTGCGTAGGTACGTCGAACTGGCGCAGGAGTCACGGCGACGCGCTCCTGCCCACTATCAAGGCACAGCGCTGGTCAATCTCGCCGTTTCCTACGTCCAACGCTACGAACACCTCGGTGACCACCGCGACCTGGACGCGAGTATCGAGATCGGTGAGGAAGCGCTGGCACATGGCGGTTTGACCAGCCAACAACGCGGCACCTGCGTTGCGAACCTCTCCAGGATGTACCTGAAACGGTTCGAGCGATTCGGCGCGCAGGGCGACCTGGACCACGCCGTCCAGCTCGGTCACCGTGCCGTCCGGGCGCTGCCCGACGGTCATCCCGAGCTTGTCTCACGACTGGAAGGTCTCGCCAACGCCTACTCCGAACGCTTCGCACGCTTCCGAGAGCTGGAAGACCTGAACACCGCCGTGGAACTGGGTGAACGTGCCCTCGCGATCGCCGGCATCAGGCACACCGAGCAACGGCAGATACAGTCCAACCTCAGCGGGTACCTGCTGCAGCGCTACCTGAGCGGTGGCGATCCCGCCGATCTGGACGCGAGTGCCGGATACAGCCGGCAGGCGCTCGACGGCACCGACGAGGCTGACCCACGGTGGGCTCACTTCGCCGACTCCCTTGCCGGAGCCCTGCTGCATCGGCACCGGCTAGCCGCTTGCACGGGCGAGGAGTCCGGTCACACCGACCTGGACAAGGCGATCGACCTCGTCGAGCGGGCGGCGGCGGCGACCAGGCCGGACTCGCCGGTCTTCCTGGGGCGTCTGCAGAACCTCGCGGTCGCCTACCAGGAAGAGGCAGTCGATCCGGAGCGTCGGGCAGGCGTGGTGCGGCGACTCGTTGAGGCGGTCGGCACCACCACAGATACGACACCGACGGCGCAGGCGAGTGCCCGGACGAATATCGGCCGCCTGGCTCTGCGGGCCGGCATGCTCACCGAGGCAGCGGCGATGTGGCGCGGAGCGGTCGAGCTGCTGCCCCTGTGCGCACCTCAGGGCCTGGCATGGTCCGACCAGGAACACCAGCTCAGCCACAGCTGGGGTCTGGTTGGCGAGGCCACGGCGACTCTCCTCGCGGTCGGTGACGTGGCGGGTGCTGTCGAGCTTGCCGAGCTTGGCCGCGGCATCCTGCTGTCCAACCAGCTGAGCGCCCGCATAGACGTAGCCGAACTCTCGCGCTCCGCTCCCGACCTCGCCGAGGAGTTCACGAAACTCGTGGCCGAGCTGGACACCCAGTCGCGGATCGACGGCCGCCTGCACGACCTCACCGGCGCGCCGGCGCTGCGGCGGCCGCCGCGCCACCTCGCCGACCGCTGGGACCAACTGCTGCACCGGATCCGCGAGCTTCCCGAGTTCGCCGACTTCCTGGTACCGCCCCGGATCGCCGAACTGCAGAGCGCAGCGGCCGGCGGTGCCGTGGTACTCGTCAACGTGGGAACGCTCGGCGGCGACGCGGTGGTGCTCAAGCCGGACGCCCTGGTGCGGGTGCGGCTGCCCGAGCTCACCGAGGCGGACGCGAGGGCCCACGCGAACGCCTTGGCGGGCGTGGAGCTCTGCACGGAAATGCCCGTCACGCAAGCCAGAACCACCCAGCCGGAGGGCGCAAGCCACGAACTGCTCGCCTGGCTGTGGGAGACGGTCACCGGGCCGGTGCTGACCGCACTCGGATATGACACGCCGCCGGATGCCGGGCAGCCGACACCACGGGTGTGGTGGGTGGCGACCGGGGTGCTGAGCCTCATGCCCCTGCACGCGGCCGGGTTGCCCGACGGGCCCTCGGCACTCGACCGCGTCGTGAGCTCGTACGCCCCGACCATCCGTGCCCTGATCCTCGCCAGGCAACGCACGAGTGCGGAGACCCGCACCCAGCTAACCGTCACCATGCGGCACACGGACGGACTGCCGGACCTGCCCGCTACCGCCGCCGAGACCGCCCACCTGCTGGCCAGGCACCCGGACGCGATCGCGCTCGCGGACGGCGAGGCCAGCGCGGCGGCCGTTCTCGACGCACTGTCCGGCGCCGGCTGGGTTCACTTCGCCTGCCACGCGATTAGTCATCCGGAGAAGGCGTCGAAGAGCGGGCTGCACCTGCACGACAGGACGCTGCGCGTGCCCGAGATCAGCAGGGCCGGTCCGCGGGGCGGTGAGTTCGCCTACCTGTCGGCTTGCTCCACGGGTCAGGGGAGCCTCTTCCAGGCAGACCAGGCGATCCACCTGGCGTCCGCGTTCCAGCTCGCTGGGTACCGGCATGTGGTGGCCACCCTGTGGCCGGTCAATGACCAGGTCGCGGCGATGGCCGCACGTCGCTTCTACCGGTTGCTCGGCGATTCGTCGACTGCGGACGGCGCCGCGGCGGCCTTGCACGACGTGACCCGGCGCCTGCGTGCGAGATTTCCCGCACATCCCGAACTGTGGGCACCGTTCGTCCACAGCGGCCCGTGACGTTTCACCTGCCTCGCAGCCAGACGATCAGCTTGCCCAGTCCTCGCGGCGGCTGCGGGTGCAGCCGCTGGTTTGCGAACCTGACCAGCAGGTTGGCCCGCCGGGTCATGCCGAGGCTCGTCAGCATCCCGGCGATGTCGGAAGCCAGCGCAGCCATCTCCGCGAGGCCTTCGGCGTCACGGACGCGCTTCAAGCATTCAAGGAATGCCCTGTCCGCGTACATCCTGGCATCCGACCGGTGCCCCAGATGCCACATGATCTTGCTTAGGTTGTTCAGTGCGCCCGCCTCGTTGAGGCTGTTGGGATGGTCGCCGCCACTGCGTGCTTGCTGGTAGCACCGCACGGCCTCCTCCGCTGCGGGAAGCGCCTCCTGCCATCGCTCACGATGTGCGAGTGCCGTCACCTGGAGGTCGAGGCCGTTGGCGAGTAGACGCGCGTTCGCCGCACCGGGGTCGCGGGCGTACAGACGTCGCGCGATCGTCACCGACTCCTCGGCGGGGGCCGACGTCTCGTCACCGCGCCCGGCGCTCTGCAGGGCGAAGCAGAGCGTGTGCAAGGTGGTTGCCAGGTAGTGGTCGTGCTGCCCCGGTTGCTCCTCGACGAGCTGCCGCCACATCGCCACGGATTCCCTGGCCGCGCTGACCGCGGCACGGTGGTCACCCACATCCCCGAGCGTGACGCTGGCGAGGCCAAGGGCAAGGGCGAGTTGGGTCTCGTACAGGTCGGACTGCGCATTCGCCATCCGCCTGATCAGCCCGACGCCCTCCTCCATCAGGTCCCGCGCCTCGGTTTTCCCACCGAGTCTGTGCTTGGCGAACCCGAGCCAGCAGAGCATTATTCCCAACTGCGGAAGTGAGCTTGGACTGCGCCGTAGCAGCCTGCGGTGCAGTGCGATGCCTTCCGCCAGGAGGTCCAGGTAGGAGTTGGTAACCGGGCCGGGAGCCCGGTGCAGCTCCATGCACAGGGCGTACAGCGCCAGACCGAGTTCTGGTTCGTACGTGGCGGGGTTGACCTTGGCCAATTCCCGGTACTGCGTCACCATCGCCTGCGCGGCGTCAACGCTCACGTCTCGCCTCCGAACGCCCGAATCGGATCGAAGCCCATCGTAATAGCTCAGCTCATGAGTCGTAAAACCGTCGCGGCGGAAAGTCAAGGTTTTATGCGGAGCCACTAGTTCCGGGAAATAGTGCCTTCCGGCGCCGGGTGAAGGCACTATTTCCCGGAAACTGTACGACCTTGCCGGTCAGGCCGGGTCGACGGTGGTGAGTCGCTGGGTGGCCCGGGAGAGGGCGACGTAGAGGGTGCGTAGTCCGGCGGCCGAGTCCGCCCGGATCTCGGTCGGGTTGACCAGCACGACGCCGTCGTACTCCAGGCCCTTGGCCTGCATGGTGTCGACGACCTGTAGGCGCGGGTCCGGTGTCGGGTCCAGCCAGCCGGCGACCTCGGCCCGGCGGGTGACCGCGCTGATCACCCCGACCGTCCCCTCGACCTCGGTGAGCAGCTTCGCCGCCGCCTCCCGGACCGCGTCCGCAAGTTCGGCCGGCGGCACCACCAGCTCGACCGGAGGTACCCCGGTGGTCCGGACCGCGACCGGCAGCGGCAGGTCGGGGGAGACCTCGCGGATCACCCGGGCCGCCGCGGCGAAGATCTCCGCCGAGTTGCGGTAGTTGGTGGTCAGGGTGAACTCGTGCCGGGGACGCCGGCCCAGCGCCTTGTCCCGGGCCCGGGACAGCTCGGCCGGGTCACCGGTCCAGGCGCTCTGGGCCGGATCGCCGACCACAGTCCAGGAGGCGAGCCGGCCCCGCCGGCCCAGCATCCGCCACTGCATCGGGGAGACGTCCTGGGACTCGTCGACCACCACGTGGGCGTACTCGCGGTAGTCGGCCGGGCGATCGCCGGCGGTGTCCCGGCCGGCCCGGGCCACGCGCTGCCGGTCCGCGTAGGTGGTCACCTCGCGGACCCCGCCGGGCAACCGGTACGGGTCCCGGTCGCGCCGCGCCGGTCGGGGTGGCCGGCCCAGCAGGTGGTCGAGTTCGTCCAGGAGTGCGACGTCGGCCACGGTCGGTCCCGCGCTGCCCAGCGTCCGGTACGCCTCGGCGAGCAGCCGGATCTCCGCCCGGGAGAGGACACCGGCGGCGTACCGGCGCAGCCGCTCCGGCTCGGCCAGCCAGGGCAGTACGTGCCGGGGGTGCAGCCGGGGCCACCAGGCGCGCAGGAAGTCCCGGAACTCCGGGCGCTCGGCGATCTCGTCCTCGAAGCTCCGCTGATCCGGCAGGCGGCCGACCCGCAGATCCTGTGCCTGTGCCCAGAGCGCGGCGAAGATGCCGTCGAAGCCGGCCCGGCGTACCTCGTTGCGTCGGGCGCCCGGCGGCAGGGCCCGGGTCCGGATCCGTTCCAGTTCGGCGGCGGAGAGCCGGAGCAGTTCGCCCCGGTAGAGCAGCCGCAGCTCGCCGGGGGCGTCCGGCACCTGGTCCCGGACCGCCCGCTCCAGCACCCGACGCATCCGCAGCGAGCCCTTGACCGCGGCGACCGCCGTCGGGTCGGTGCGGGTCGCCGCGACACCGTCGAAGAGCGAGCCGAGCGAGTGCAGGGTGGCGGCGTTCTCGCCCAGGGCCGGGAGCACCGAGGCGATGTAGTCGACGAAGACGGCGGACGGGCCGACCACCAGCACCCCGCCGCCGGCGAACCGGTTGCGGTCGGAGTAGAGCAGGTAGGCGGCCCGGTGCAGGGCCACCGCCGTCTTGCCGGTGCCCGGCCCGCCGGAGACCACGGTCACGCCGCCGGCCGGTGAGCGGATCGCCTCGTCCTGCTCCCGCTGGATGGTGGCGACGATGTCGCGCATTTCCCGGCCGGTGGTCCGGGACAGGTCGGCGAGCATCGCGCCGTCGCCGACCACCCGCATCCCGTCCGGCGCCGCCGCCGGGTCGAGCAGGTCGTCGGAGATCCGGGTCACCCGCTCACCGCTGGAGGTGATCACCCGACGGCGGACGACCCCGCGCGGGTCGACCGGGGTGGCCTGGTAGAACGCGGCGGCGGCCGGCGCCCGCCAGTCGATAACCAGCGGTTCGGCGTGCTCGCCGCGTACGCCGAGCCGGCCGACGTGCAGCACCTGCCCGGTACGCAGGTCCAGCCGACCGAAGACCAGCCCTTCGTGTTCGGCGTCCAGCGCGTGCCGGCGCCGGGCGGCGTGGAAGACCATCGCGTCCCGCTCCACCAGCGCGCCGAGGTTGCCGACCCGGGCCAGCTGGTAGCCCTCCCGCTCGGCCAGCACGGCGGAGTGCCGCAACTGCGCCAGCCGGGCGTAGACCCGGTCCAGGTGGCGCTGTTCGGCCTCGATCTCCTGCCGCAGCGTGGTGTGGTCGGTCAACGCGTCTGCTCCTGGAGATCGATCTGTGGCGAGGTCGCCATCCGACGCCCGAGGTCCGGACGGCCACGAGCCGAACTGCCAGGAAGCGAGGGTACGCGGTGCCGGCCGGGCCCGGCTCGGCCACGCCAGTTCCGCTGCGGGCCGATCTGGCTCAGGGCCATGATGCCGATCTGACGCAAGGGCAACCGCCGGCCCGGGTCAGGGGAACGGTGCCGGTCCGGGTCAGGGGCGTGCCGCCGGCCCGGGTCAGGGGAACGGTGCCGGTCCGGGTCAGGGGCGTGCCGCCGGCCCGGGTCAGGGGAACGGTGCCGGTCCGGGTCAGGGGCGTGCCGCCGGTCCGGGGCGGGGGCGTGCTGCTGGTCAGGGGCATGGTGCGCCGCGTCGGGCGCCGACCGGCCTGGGCTGTTCGAGGAGAGCCCCGGACCTCCGCGACCGGGCGGTGGCCGTCGACTTCCGGGTGATCCGCCTCGCCTGCCGCACCCGGTCGACGACCGTGCACAGGGCGGCGGTGACCTCCTCGGGGCGCTCCAGCATCAGCATGTGGCCGGCGCCGGGGCAGACGGTCAGCGCGGCCGAGGGCAGCGCCTCGCTGATCGACACCGTGCAGGGCGGCGGGGTGAGCCGGTCGCGGTCGCCGACCAGGGCCGCCACCGGCAGGTCGCCGAGGGTGGCGAGCGTCTCCAGCCGGCGCTGGGCTCCGATGGAGGGCCGGAACCCGCCGATCGAGACGAGCGAGGCCCGGGCCACCGCCGAGGTGGTGAGCCGGATGTCGGCCGAGTCACAGCCGTCACCGAAGAGCAGCCAGCGCAGAGTCGGCCGGATCGCGTGCAGCAGGGGCGCCGGGGTATGCCAGCCGCCGCACCGGGCCAGTAGCCCGGCGCAGGTGGTCTCGGCGATCCGGATCACCCGGGCCAACGGTGCCGGTACGCCGTACCCGGTGTGCGTGTGGCCCTCGGCGGTGGTGGCCACGAAGACGACTCCGGCGACCCGACGGGCGAAGTCGGCGGGGTGCCGGTGGGCGTACTCCATCACCGTCATGCCGCCCATCGAGTGCCCGGCCAACACCACCGGCCCGGTCGGCGCCACCTGGGCGAGCACCTCGGCCAGGTCGTCACCGAGCTGGGCGAGGGTGGCCGAGCGCAGCGTGGCCGGTCCGGACCGGCCGTGCCCGCGCGCGTCGTACCGGACCACCCGTACGGTGTCGCCGTACCGCTCGCGCAGCGCGGCCACCTGCCGATGCCAGGTACGCCCGTCCAGGGTCCAGCCGTGCAGCAGCAGCACGGTGAGCGGAGCGGTGTCCGGACCGGAGACGTCGACGTGCAGCCGCACGCCGTCGGTGAGCCGTACGGCGGCCGGTTCGGGCATGGTCACCTCCGCGTCGACGTCACCGCCGGAAAGCGTCGCCGCAGCGTGGATACCCGCCCGCCGTCCCGGTGAATCATCCGCGGGGACGGGCCGGACCGGCGCGGGCCGCCGAGGCAGACGTGAACGCCCCGACGGGGCCGCCGGGGGAGGGGGCCGTCAGGGCAGACGTGAACGCCCCGACGCGAGGCGACCCGGCCGGGGCGTTACGGGTTGTGGAGCTGGTGGGCTCAGGCCTGGAAGACGCCGGCCTCGACCAGCCGCTTCTCGGTGGTGTCCCAACCGTCGGCCGGGTGGGTGGCGGCCAGGCTGTTCAGCTCGGCGCGGATCTTGATGGCGTGGCCGGCGCTGGCCAGCGCCCGGATCTCCTCGACGAAGGCCTCGGAGTCGGTGCGCAGGTGCGAGGTCCTGCCATTGAGCAGGTTCCGCACGTAGGCGTACTTGCCGCCGTTGAGCGGGATGAGGTACTTGAACTCGCCGAGCACGCTCAGGGCACCACCCTGGCCTGCCTGTCCGGCGCGGACGGACGCGCGCGCGGTCTTGGAGGTGTTGCTCGCCACGGGGGCACTCCTTGGAGACGTACGGGAGGACTGGAAGTCCGAGGGGACAAGCCGGGCGACAGACGCCGCCGAGCGAATTGTACGGCAGACGCCGCCGAGTGAAGTTTACGGCAGACTGCCGGCTAGCAAACCTTACGGGCTAGCGAACCCGACGGGCCAGCGAATTTTACACGGCACCGGTGATGGCCGGACGGCCGTCGCCGCTGACGTCGGGGTCCAACCACCGTCACCGGTACGGCTATTCCCCCCGGGCAGTTTCGTGAATCCCTGGCGTACCATCCGTCACAAGCGTCATCATGTGTTCCAGCAATCGCACGGTGAGGCCAGCCCACCGAGGTCGAGGTCGTAGGGGAAGACGCACCTCGCTCTCCGGGAGGTCACCGTGCCAACGCGTGGCGTCGTATACGTCCACTCGACCCCACTCGCCGTGTGCCAGCACGTCGAGTGGGCGATCGCGCGCGTCCTTACCGCGCCGGTCACCCTGCACTGGACGGCCCAGCCGGTCGATCCGGGCGCCCGTCGGGCGGAGTGCGGGTGGTCCGGTCGGCCTGGGACCGGCGCGGAGCTGGCGGCTGCCCTCAGACAGTGGCCCATGATCCGATTCGAGGTCACCGAGGAGCCGAGTCCCGGCGTCGACGGGGAGCGGTTCATGTACGTGCCCGGTCGGGGGCTCTTCCGGGCCACCGCGGGAGCGGCCGGCGACATCCAGCTCGGTGAGGACCGGCTGCGGTCGATCATGGAGTCGGCCCGGGCGCCGGAGGCGCTCGCGCACGCGCTCGACAAGGCGATGGGCACCGCCTGGGACGCCGAACTCGAGCCGTACCGGTATGCCGGGGACGGCGCCCCGGTCACCCTGCTCACCCGGGTCGGGTGAGCGCTTCCGGTCCTCGGTCAAGTTGCCCGGCCGGTGGTGGGCTGGTGGGATAGCGGGCGTGTCGACTCCCCTCCGGCGCGCTCTGGTCGTGCTCCCCCTCGTCACCGCTTTGATCGTCTCCGGCTGCGCCGGATCGCGGACGCCGGCGGCGGCTCCCGCGTCGCCGGCACCGGCAACCACCAGCGCGAGCCCGACGGCGGCGCCGGACCCGGCCGCCCGGGCGGCCCAGCTGGTCGGCACCCTCGCCGACGAGGACCTGGTCGGCCAGGTGCTGATGCCGTACGCCTACGGCAACTCGGCGACCACGGTGTCGGCCGGTTCGGCGGCCGGCAACCGGAAGCTGGCCGGAGTCCGCACCCCGGCCGAGATGATCGCCAAGTACCGGCTGGGCGGTCTGATCCTTGTCGGCTTCTCCGCCGACGACCCGACCAGCGACACCCAGCCGACCACCAACGTCGAGAACCCGGCCCAGGTGCGCGAGCTGACCGCCGGGCTACAGGCCGCGGCCGGAAAACTGCCGGCCGGGGCCGCCGGCGCGCTGATCGGCATCGACCAGGAGTTCGGCGTGGTCACCCGGATCTCCGAAGGGGTGACCAACCTGCCCAGCCCGATGGCCTTCGGCGCGGCCGGCGACCCGGCGCTCACCGAGTCCGCCTGGCGGGCCGCCGGCACCGAACTCGCCGCGCTCGGGGTCAACGTCGACTTCGCGCCGAGCGCCGACGTACTCGAGGCGAACAGCAGGGTGATCGGCTCCCGCTCGTACGGTTCGGATCCGTTGGCGGCCGCGGCGCAGGTCGGCGCCGCCGTGCGAGGGCTGCAGGGCGCGGGCGTCGCGGCCACCCTGAAGCACTTCCCGGGGCACGGGCAGACCGCCGCGGACTCGCACAAGGGTCTGCCGGTGGTCACCGCCGACCGGAAGAAGCTGGAGTCCACCGCTCTGCCGCCGTTCTCGGCCGGGATCACCGCCGGGGCCTGGCTGGTGATGGCCGGGCACCTCGACGTGCGGGCGCTCGACCCGAAGGTGCCGGCCACCTTCTCCCGCAAGATCCTCACTGACCTGCTCCGCGGTGAGCTGGGCTTCACCGGGGTGCTGGTGACCGACGCGATGGACATGGCGGCGGTGGCGAAGCAGCCGGCCGGGACGACCGCGGTCCGGGCACTGAACGCCGGCAACGACCTAGTGCTGATGCCGCCGAACGTGACCGAGGCGTACGAGGGGGTGCTGGCCGCGCTGCGGGACGGCTCGCTGCCCCGGGCCCGGCTGCTGGAGGCGGTGACCCGGGTGCTGACGCTGAAGTTCCGGCTGGCCGGACAGCCGAGGCCGGAGATGGGCACGCTGAACAGCGCCGGCCACCGGGAGGCCGCCCGGCGGGCGGCGGAGTCGTCGATCACCATGCTCCGGGGTAGCTGCGGCAGGCCGCTGGTGACCGGGCCGGTGACGGTGACCGCGGCGAGCGGCCGGGAGCGGAGCCGGGACCGGCTCAGCCGGGCGCTCCGGGCCGCCGGGGTGGAGGTGACACCGTCCGGCGGGACCGTGGTGCACCTCGTCGGGTACGGCGACACCTCCGCCGACCTGCGCGCGGGTGCGGCCGTGACGGTGGCGATGGACACCCCGTACCTGCTCGGCCGGGCCAGCTCCGGGGTGCTGCTGGCGACGTACTCGTCGACCACGGCTTCGGTGACCGCGCTCGCCGAGGTGCTCGCCGGGCGGGCCCGGCCGACCGGGCGGTCCCCGGTGCCGGTGGGCGGCCTGCCCAGGACGAGCTGCCCTTGACCGTGCAGCTCAGCCGGGTGTTCTTGACCGGGGCAGCCCAGCCGGTCGCTGGTGAGTTCCGTCACTGGGCTGGCTGGTAGCGTTCGGCTGTCCGGTGAGCTGGAGACGGGGGTGTACTGACGGTGACGAGCCGGGAGCCCACCCTGTCCGTGGTCGTGCCGATCTACAACGAGGAGAGCGTCCTCCCGTTGCTGGTCGAACGGCTGCGGCCGGCGCTCGACGGGCTCGGCGAGCCGTACGAGGTGGTCGCCGTCGACGACGGCAGCACCGACGCCACCCCGGTGGTCCTGGTCGGGATGCGACGTGGCTGGCCGCAGCTGCGGGTGGTGCGGCTGCGCCGCAACAGCGGCCACCAGGCGGCGTTGACCGCCGGCCTGTTCCGGGCCCGGGGCGACTACGTCGCCAGCATCGACGCCGACCTCCAGGACCCGCCGGAGGTAATCGTCGAGATGCTGCGGCTGGCCCGGGCCGAGGGCCTGGACATCGTCTACGGGGTACGCGCCGACCGCTCCACCGACACCCGTTTCAAGCGCTCTACGGCAGGCCTGTACTACCGGCTGGTACGTCGGCTGGTCGGCAGCGCCGTACCGGCCCAGGCGGGTGACTTCCGGCTGCTCAGCCGGGCGACCGTCGAGGCACTGCGGGAGCTGCCCGAACGTCGTCCGGTGCTCCGGCTGGTGGTGCCCTGGCTGGGCTTTCCCAGCGGCGAGGTGAGCTACGTCCGCCAGGCACGTGCGGCGGGCAGCACCAAGTACTCGCTGTCCCGGATGATCCGGCTGGCCACCGACAGCATCATCAGCTTCTCGGAGGCGCCGCTGCGGGTGGCGACCTGGCTCGGTGCCGGCGGAATGCTGCTCTGCCTGGTCATGGTGGCCTTCGCGGTGGTGATGTATCTCCGCGACTCGACGGTCACCGGCTGGGCCTCGCTCTACGTCGCGGTGCTCTTCCTCGGCGCCGTCCAGTTGCTCTGCCTGGGGCTGCTCGGCGAGTACATCGCCCGGATCTACGCGGCGGTGCAGGGCCGGCCCGCCTACTTCGTCGGCTCGGACAGCGCGGAACCGGTCGAGGACCTGCCCCCGCTGGCCGAGGCGCCGCCCCGGGCCGGACGGCGGCCCGCGCCGCCGGCCGCCAGGGACTCCGCGGGCCCGGCCAGCCGCGACGGCGGCGTGCGGACGGTCCGGTGACCGCTACCGACGCGGCGGTGGCGGGCTCCTCCGCACCGGCCGCGCCCCGGCCCGCACCCGCGGTGCTGCGCTGGGCACCGCTGCTGGCCGGTGCGGGCCACCTCGCCGTGGTACTGCTGGCAGCCGACACCGATCCGGCCGACCTCGCCCGGTACGCGGGCTACCTGCTGCTGGCCCTGATCCTCCCCGGCACCCTGGTCTACCGGGCGCTGCGCCGCCGGCCGCACACCCTGGTCGAGGACGTGGCGATGGGTGCCGCCGTCGGGCTGGTGCTGGAACTGCCCGCCTGGGCGCTCTACGCCTGGCTCGGCCTCGTCGGCTGGCTCTGGACCTGGCCGGCGGCGGTGGTCGCGCTCTTCCTGGCCGTGCCCCGGCTGCGCCGGCACTGGCTGGTCCGGGGTTACCGGCCCACCCCGATCGGCTGGTCGTGGTCGGTGACCGGGGCGGTGGCCTTCTTCACCACCTACCTCTCCAGCACCTTCCTGGAGCGCAACCCGATCCTGCCCACCTCGGAGAAGACCCGGCAGTACCTGGACCTCGCCTACCAGCTCTCGCTGGCCGGCGAGGCGAAGCACCAGTTCCCGATCCACCTGCCCCAGGTCGCCGCCGAGCCGCTCGACTACCACTGGTTCGGCTACGTGCACATGGCCGCGACCAGCCTGATCGGCGGGATCGACCTGCCGGTGGTGGCGCTCCGGCTGACCATCCCGGCGCTCTGCGCGGCGGCGATCGTGCTCACCGCCGTGCTCGGCTGGCGGGTGAGCGGTCGGCCGGCGGTCGGCGTGATCGCCGCCGTGCTCTTCTTCGTGATCGGCGAGACGAACTTCACCGATCCGGTGACGATGCCGTTCGGCACCCAGGCGTCGTTCGTGATCTGGCACGGCATGTCGATGATCTACAGCTGGGTGCTGCTGATCGCGCTGGTCGCCGTACTCGCCGACGTGGTGGACCGGCGCCCGGGCCGGCCGGTGGCCGCGATCGGCCGGGGCGCGTTCGTGCTCGCCCCGCTGCTGATGCTCACCTCCAGCGGGGCGAAGGCCAGTTCGCTGCCGGTGGTCGGGCTGGCGCTGGCGTTCACCGCCGTCGCCCTGCTGGTCGCCACCCGGCGGATCCCGTGGGCGGTGGTCGGGGCGGGGCTGGCCACCGCCGCCGCGCAACTCTTCGCCACCGCCGTGCTCTACCGGTTCAAGGCGTACGGAATCGAGGTCGACCCGCTGGCCAGCAGCCTGGAGCCGTACTGGTCACCGCCGCCGGACGGCTGGCCGATCCCGCTGACGGCACTCGTCGTGCTCGCCGCCTTCGTGGTGAACATGCAGCTCCGGGTGGTGGGGATCGGCCCGCTGCTCTGGCTGCGCCGGGGCCGGCTCGAACCCGTGCAGTGGTTCCTGCTCGGCGGCGCGCTGGCCGGCCCGCTGCTCTACCTGCTGCTCCGGCAGCCGGGCGGGGCGAACCAGTACTTCACCCGGGCCGGCTTCACCTTCGCGGTGGTCCTCTCCGCCTGGGGGTACGTGATGGTCGCCGACCGCGCCCGGCTGACCCGGCGCTCCGGCACGGTACTCGGGCTCTGTGCGCTCGCCCTGGCCGCGGCCCTGGTCGCGGTCCAGTTCCGGTACGCCGAGCCGGCCGCCGGGGAGACCATGTTCGACTGGCTGCGGCCGCTGCTCTGGTGGTCGGCCGGTCTCGCCGTGCTGGCGGTGGTCGCCGCCGGAATCTGGCGGCCGGCCAGCCTCGGCATCGCCGCGCTGCACCGGCGGGGGGCGATCGTGCTGCTCACCGCGGTCCTGGTGGTCGGGGCGCCCGGCCTGCTGATGGACATGCGCAAGTCGGAGCGCTCCCCGAACGGCGGCGCGTACGCCAATGTCGCGCTGCCGAAGAGCCGGGTCGACGCCGCCCGGTGGGCCCGGGAGCACAGCGAACCCGGCGACGTGCTGGCGACCAACGTGCACTGCCTGGCGGTGGTGAAGGGCTGGTGCGACGCCCGCTCGTTCTGGCTCAGCGCGTACTCCGAGCGCCGGGTACTCGTCGAGGGCTGGGGGTTCGCGCCCCGGGTGGCGTCGTCGGGGGCGTACACCCCGTTCTGGGACCGGGAGCTGTTGCGGCGCAACGACGCGGCGTTCACCGAGCCGACCGAGGCCGGGCTGCGCGAGCTGCGGGACCGGCACGCCGTGCGGTGGCTGGTGGTGGACCGGTCCGTGGGGGTGGAGTCCCCGGAGCTGGGCCAGCTGGCCCAACTGCGCTACGACAACGGCCGGATGGCCGTCTACCGTCTCCGCTGAGACCGCCCGGCCCGGGCACCGGACCGCCCGTAACCGGCGGATCAGCCGAAGCCGTCCGACCGGATGTGATCGAGGAACGCGGACCATCGGGCCGTTGCGAAGCCCAGTTTGACCGACGGGTCCTTCGAGTCCCTGACCGCGACCGTCTCACGCGGAGTGAGCGCGGCCTCCACACAGTTGCTCTCGACGCTCCGTGAGCTCTTGTGCCAGGTGATCTCGGGCTCCTCTGACGCCACCAACGTGCCTCCTCGCCGTGGCGCGGCCCTCAACGCCGCTGTTCCGAGCCCCTCGCAACCGCCGCAGCGGACCGTTCAGACCGCCCTTGGAAATCGGGGCCGCTGGATGCGAGAGGATTCCAGATTCCGCAAGTGTAAGGAGGAAAGTGAGGCAGAATCCAGCGGCGATGTGTTGGCGTCTGTCGATCTGGGCAGGTCACGGATGCTGGCCGGTATCCGACATCGGCGAAAAAGTGATCTTGTCGTTCCGGGCAGACGTAACGAGCGGAGGACTCTATGCTTGGGCAAGGACGAGGAGGCGGCGTTGTACCTCAGGAAGCGATGAGCGTGAAGGCCGAAGGAGAGATCCGCAGGCGAACTGGTGTTCGACGGTATCCTCCGAATGGCCGAAGTTCATCGACGAATGACGACGAGCCCTCGGCTCTGCGGCTGGCGGTCTATGGCGTGGCGACCGGTGTGACGGCGTTGGTGACCGCGGAGATGCTGACCCGGGCGCTCGGAAACCTGGGCGCGACGGCGAAAGTCGTTACCTTCGCCGTAACGGTGGCGCTGATCAGTGCGGCCGGGGGAATTTATTCCACTCCGATCCTGAATCACGTTCGGGAAGTCGAGGCGCGGGTCCGGCGGATCTATCACTAGTGCGGAGCTGTTCGGCCCGGCTCTGACAGACCTTCGTGACGGTCCGGCACACCATCACGCCGATTCCGGCGCCGGCCACGATCGCAAGCTTCGTCCAGTCGAGCCAGCCGATCAGGATTCCCAGGAACCCCAGGCAGACGGTGATGACGATGATCATCGCTGTCACCCGGAACAGCTTCCAGTTGTCGCTGACCGCCTCGTGCAGGAGGCGGCCGGGCCACGAGTTCGGTGGCTCGGCGCGCGGTCGATCCTGCCGTGCCGGCGGCTCGGCGCCCGGCTGATCCTGGCGGGCCGGGGTGGTCACGGTCGTACTCCGGGCAGGTCGTACCGCCGAGCCGGCTTCCGCCGGCCCGGCCGTACCCGTCGCCGAGCGAGCGTCGAGGTGATGGTCACTGAGGCACTCCGAGGGCAGAGGGCGGAGGCGCGTCGACCGGCCCGGCAATCGGCGACCCGCCATGACATGTGTTAGTCCGCCGTTCGGATCAAGGGCAGATCCAGGTCCGCGAGGGTCACCGCGCGGGCACGGAGGTAATCGAATATCTTGACGAACTCGTCGACCTTGTCCGGCTGATCCCGGGTCGACAGGTCGCCCGCGGTGTTCTCGATGTACAGCAGGGAATCGCCGTACGGCTCGGGCAGTTCCAGCACCACGAAGCTGCCCCGTAGCCCCGGATGAGCCCCCGTGCTGGACGGCAGGACCCGTATGTCGACATTCGGCATCTCGGCGAGTTCGGCGAGATGCCGCAGCTGTCCGGTCATGATCTCGGGCTGGCCGCTCTCCGCGCCGACCGCCCGGCGGAGGATCCCTTCGTTGAGGATGAATTCAGCCTTGACGGCGTCGGACTCCTGGAGCAGCAGTTGCTTGCGTTCCATCCTGACCCGGACCTTGCGCTCGATGACGGCTTCGACCTCGCGACGGTCCCGTGCGGGCAGCAGATCGACCATGCGTACGGCTCGGAGTGTTGCCCGGGCATATTCCTTGGTCTGCAGCGGCCCCGGTACGACATTCGACTCGTAGTGCTTGATGTGATTAGCAAGACCTTCGAACTCAAGGAAGTGGAGGAATTCCTTGGCAAAGATGCTGCGGTATTCCCCGAAGTTCTGCTGGCGGGCCTTCTTTGCCATCTCCAGAAGCTCGGCGACAGTTTCGGGGTCGTCCATATGATAGAGCGGGAGCAGGGCCAGAAGATCTGTGCGGGTAATTGCGGACTCGCCGAGCTCGATCCGGTTGACCTTGGACTGGGACCAGTCGAGCTGGTTGGCCACGTCGGCCTGGGTCAGGCCGGCATCCGTGCGGAGGTGGCGGAGCCTCCGGGTCAACCTTCGACGCTCCGCAGCGGATCTTGGACGTTCAGTCATCGGGATGGGTCCTCGCGTAGAGTAGTTTGATCATCGGGTTACCCGCCATGCATTAATCGTACTGCAGTATGCGGAGTGGGTAATTCGCGAGGCTCCCGTTGAGCGCAGCCGTGACCTGCGTCACTTTGACTGGCTTACCTGGCCATCGACTGTGGAGCCGCCCTGGTCTGGACCTCCCACGGCTCGATGCTGATTACTCAGCGTCGTACCTTCGGCCGACTCCACGACGGAGGGTCGCTCCGGGACGGTGGTCGGCCGGACCTGATATACCCAGGCTACGCGTCGGTGTACCCGGGGTAACGCCGGGATGGCAGGGTGGATTCCCCGGGCACTCGGGAAAGCGCTTCCTGGCTACCTCAGCCCTTAATGCAAAGGCTTTGCAGTGACGTATCCATGGCGATGGGAAGGCCTCCCGTGCCCGCTGTCGCGTCCTTCGAACCCGGGTTTGCCCGACGATTCTTCGGCACCTGTCCGGATTGGACGACGGATCACAACCTGTCGAGATCCCCGGCGACCGCCCGGGTGGCCGGGTGGTCCTCGCCGAGTACCCGGGCGAGGGCGACACGAATAGCGGACAGATCGGTTACCGTGGCAGCAACTCCCCGCTCGACTCGCTGAAGCAGCGCCAGCCGGTACCGAATGGCCAGAGTGCTCGGATGGTCCGCACCGCAGCACTGCCGGCACACCTGGAGCGCCTGGCGGTATTCCGCCTCGGCCTCGCGCCGCCGTCCCCGCCGGGCCAGCAGATCGGCCAGGCCGTAGCGGGCCAGCGCGGTGTCCGGATGGGACTCGCCGAGCACGGCCGTCCGGTCGGCCAACACCGCGCGGTACTCGGCCTCGGCCTCCTGCCACCGGCCCCGGTCGGTGAGGACGCCGGCCAGGCTGTACCGGGTACGCAGGGTCTCCGGATCCCGCGCGCCGAGCGCCTCGGTACGCGCCTTCAGCGTCGTCCGGTACGCCGTCTCCGCCTGCTCCAGCATCCGCCGCTCCCACAGCAGCGCCGCCCGGTAGTAGTGCGCGGTCAGCCGCTCGGGGTCGTCCTCGAAGAGCCCGACCCGCCGGTGCAGTTCGTCCACCTGGTCCAGGAGCCGGGCGGCCTCCTCCTCCCGACCCAGGTGGAGCAGGAGCAGGATCCGGTCGCCGAGCACGCTCGCCGTGACCGCCTCCAGCCGGCGCAGCGCCTCGGGGTAACTGCCCTGCCGCTCCAGTTCGGCGGCGGCGTCGTACCCCTCGGTCAGCGCCCGGCCGGTCAGTCGCGGCCCGCCGGGCGGGGTCCGCGGCCCGGCCTCCGTCGCGGCCCGGTCCGGCAATCGTCCGGCCTCCAGGGTCTCGGCCAGATCCTCCCGTTTGATCGCGAGCAGAGCGTCCGGCAGCTCGTCAAGTCGCTTCCGCGCCTTCAGCCAGCGCCAGATCTGGCGCCCCTCCTCGCCGGTGGGAAACCGGTCCCGATCCTGCTCGTCGATCTCCAGCACGGTGCAGAGGTCCGGCCAGCTGCTGTGCAGGCGGCCGTAGAACTCCCGCTCGGCGGCGGCGGTGAACCCCACGGTCAGGCATCCTCGTCGAGCAGGTTCACCAGGTCCGGCCGGTCGAGAGCGAACAGCGCGTCACGCAGTTCCGGCAGCCGGCGGCGCACCTCCAGCCAGGACCAGATGTGACTCGCCTCCCGGCCCTGCGGGAGCCGGTCCACCTCGTCCGGACGCATGCCGAGCAGGTCGGCGAGCTCCGGCCAGCTGTCGCCGAGGCGGCGGCCGAAGTGCACCCTGGTCAGACCGGAGTAGCTGTCCCGGCCGGAGCCTCCCGGGCGTACCCCGGTCCTGGCCGGACCGGGTCCGCCGACACCGGCCGGGCCGCCCGGGCGATCGCGGCCCTCGGCGGCCGGTGGGGCCGGGCGTTCGTGGGTTTCGGCGGCCGGTGCGGCCGGACGTTCGCGGCCGTCAGTGGCCGGTGGCGGCGTCGGGTCGCGGTCCGACAGGCGCGGCGGGGCGACGCTGCCGGGCGGTACGGCGTCGACCCGGAGCGCGGGGCGTGGCGTGCTCGGCGGCGTGGTGTGGTCCACGGGCACGCTGCCGCCGTCGCTGCCGAGCGCCCGGACGGCCAGCGCAGCCAACTCGAAGTACCACCATCGTTCGGGTAACCCGGCGTCGCCGCGGCTGACGGTACGCAGCGCCGAGGCGGCGAGCACCAGCCGATGCTGTCGGGCCCACTCCTTGACCAGGCCGTACGGGATGGCCCAGCCGGCCGCCGCCACGTAGATCGCCTCGGCGACCTCCAGGTAACCGGCGATCGGCGGGGTACGCGGATAGCGGTCCGGGTCGACCACCAGTTCGGCCAGGCTCGACCGGAGCGCCGAGTACGGCGCGAGGCCGGGCAGCCAGCGGTCGGCGATCGCCAGTAGCAGCTTGACCGGGTCCCGGGAGACCGGGGTGGTGGGTGAGAACCGCCCCAGGTCGATCAGCCGGAAGTCGGCGGCCCGGATCTCCCGGTCCACCGGGACCAGGATGTTGCCGGGATGCAGGTCACCGTGCCCGTTGCCCCGGAACACCTCGATCTCGTCGGCCGGGCCGCCATCGCCGAACACCAGCGCGAACGGGTTCGGCAGCGGGTCTGCCCGGCCGGGCACCCGGACCAGCTCGGCCGGACTGCGCGGGTCGAGCCCGGCGAGCCGGGCGAAGTCGCGCAGTCCGGCCAGCTTGTCGGCGAGATCCGCCCGGAGGAACTCGCCGGGCGGGACGCTCTTGCTCTCCGAACGGGCGTCACCGGGCCAACCGTCCACGAGGGCCGTGACGATCGTGCCGCAGTACGCGGCGAGGTCGGCGTGGTCGACGAGGCTCTCCAGCGGCAGCATGGTGGAGACGTCGGCCTGGGCAACCTCCTGTAGGTGTAGCCACCAGGAACTTCCCGGCAGCGGGCCGACCCACTTGGTGGGAACCAGATGCCGGGTGTAGAAGTCGGCAGGGGTGCACTGCGCGGCCAAGTCGACGGCCCGCGATTCCGCGGTGGCCAGGTGTGGCGGCACCAGTTTGAGGATCGCCCCGTGCTGCGGGCCGCGATGCGGACGCAGCCGTACCGAGGCCACGTGGGACCCGCTCCGGCCGTCGGTGAACCAGCGGTGGAATGTGAGATCGAATGCCTGTCCTCTGATCCATTCCGAAAGGGCGGAAAACAGATCCTCGGGCAGAACCTCGGCCCAGGCGAGTGGGTTGGTAAGTCGACCGTGTGTCGTTTCGGCCATCGTCTGGACACCGTCCCGGCGGTTGGCGGCAAAGCGGCGGAGGGAGGAAGGCAGAGTGAGGAAGGTGGAGGGAACAGGGCAGCGGGAACAACGGCTCATCCCACCACACCCCCGACCACCTGGCAATCCATCCTGGACGCTCGATCGACGGCCAACCGCTTTCCCGGCCCGGCTACCCTTCAGCTATCTGATCAAGGAGCGTGAGATTGACCGGAATCGCCGCCCGCACCCCGGACGAACTGCCCGAGCCCACCACCACACCTCCCGAGCGCACCACCACACCTCCCGACGGCAGTGCCACACCTTCCGACGGCACTTCCCCGATCGGCAGCGACCCGGAGATGCCGGGTACGGCGAAACAGATCGATCTTCTTCGGTGGCATCTCGACCGGTACGACCGGTTGCGTGCCTCCACGGCGAGCCGCGCCTCGGTGGTGCTCAGCGCCAGCGCCATCCTGTCGGCCGGGAACGCCGTCGTGTTCGCCCAGTTGCTCAGCGGTTCCGTCGCCGACCGGCTCGGTCCCGCGTTGCTGGTGGTGTTCACCCTGGCCAGCATGGTGAGCGCCGGACTGGTCGTGCTGGCACTGCTGCGCGCGGCGAGCGTACTGGTGACCATCCGGCCGAGCCGGGCCCTGCTCGGCGGCTACGACGACCTTCCGGCCGCGCTGGTCTTCAACGGCAGCGACACCGTACGCCGGCTGCACTCCTTCGCCGAGTTCCGCTCGGCGCTGACCGGTCAACGCAGCGCGGAGATCCTCCAGGCGGCACAGGTCGAACTCTGGATCGGCATCCAGCAGCACCGGCAGCGGTACGTACGGCTCCGCGAGGCGGTACGGCTGCTGCGGTACGCCGCCGTGGCGTTTCTGGCCATTCTGGTCAGTGCCCTGGTCGGAAATCTCTTCCTACAGCTCTGACGCCTCCGGAGCCTTCAGCCGGCGGTCGGGAAGTAGCGGTCCAGCATCTCGTTGCGGAACTTGCCGGTCGGGTCGTACCGGTGGGTCAGCTTGGCGAAGTCGGCGTACCGGTCGTAGCGGTCGCGGAGCTGCCCCGGTGGGGTGACGAAGACCTTGCCCCAGTGCGGCCGGGGCGCGTACGGGGCGAGCCGATCCTCGATCGCCGCCAGCACCGGCAGCACCGCCTCGGTCTCCTTGACCCAGGTGAAGTGCAGCGCCACGCTGTCCCGCCGATGGCTCGGGCTCAGCCACAGCTCGTCGGCGGCGATGGTGCGGATCTCCGAGATCTGGAGTACGGCGGCGATCCGGTCGGCGATGCCGTCCAGCGCGGCCAGCGCCGCGACCAGGTGCTCAGCCGGCAGGAAGTATTCCGACTGGAGTTCCTCGCCACTGCTCGGAGTGAAGTCGAGCCGGAAGTGCGGCAGCCGGGCGTGCCACGGCCCCGGCACGCCGAGCTGCTCGGTGCAGTGCACCGCCGACATCCCCGGCACCGGGTGCCGGGGCTCGGCCGCCAGGGTGGCGCCGTGCCAGTACGGCTCGACGGCACCGGCACCGGCGCCGATCGCGTCGACCCGGCGCTTCACCCACACCTGGTTGATCCGGGGACCGGTGAAGTCGGTGAAGAGGCTGACGCTGTAGCCGGCGCCGAGGATCTCGGCGGCGTGCGTGTCGAGCCGGTCGCGGGGCAGGTCGTCGTAGACGTACTGGGCGATCTCGAAGGTCGGGACGAGATCGAGGGTGAGCCGGGTGACCACGCCGAGCGCGCCGAGCCCGACCACGGCGCCGAGGAAGTCCTCGCCGTCGGCGTCCCGGCGCAGCGTCACCAGGTCGCCGTCGGCGGTGACCAGCTCCAGCGCGGCGACCGAGGTGCCGAGGTTGCCGTTGGTCGGCCCGGAGCCGTGCGTGCCGGTGGCGCAGGCACCGGCCACCGAGATGTGCGGCAGCGAGCCGAGGTTGTGCAGCGCGAAGCCGGCCCGGTCCAGCTCGCCGACCAGGTCGCCGTAGCGCAGCGCCGCCGAGACGGTGACGGTGCCGGCCGCCCGGTCGACCTCCAGCACCGGCGGCAGGCCGGCGACCGAGACGAGGTCACCGGTGGTGTCGGCGATCCGGTTGAAGGAGTGTCCGGTGCCCAGGACGCGGATCCGGTCGCTGCCGGCGACCAGCGACCTCAGCTCGGCCAGCGAGCCCGGCCGGTGCAGCCGGCGGGCCCGGAAGTCGACGTTGCCGGCCCAGTTGCGCAGCGGGGTGGTCATCGCGGGCCGTCAGTCGTGGTCGGGAACGAGTGCCGGAGTCCGCATCCGCATCATCCAGTGGCTGGTCGGTATCCGGGTGGCGTCGTCCACGACCTCGCCGTCGACGTCCGCGAAGGTCTCCCGGCCGAGCGCCACGAACGCCTCCGGGGTGCGGACGTACTCGCCACGGTCGTTCTTGGACATCCACCGGGAGATCGGATGCTGTCCCGGCACCAACGTGGGGTCGACGGCGATCACCCGGCCGCCCGGGGCGAGCGCCCTGGCCGAGACCCGCAACAGCTGCCGGCATTCGTCGTCGGAGAGGTGATGCAGTAGGCCGAGCAGCAGGATCGCATCGGCCGGCGGGATCTGGGCCAGGTGCTGCTCGCCGAAGACCTCGCAGCGGAACTCGACCTGGTCGCCGCCCCAGCGCCGGCGGGCGTGCGCGATGTACTTCTCGCTGGTGTCGAAGCCGTAGTAGCGGACCTTCGGCAGCCGCCCGAAGTAGTAGGCCGGGCCGCAGCCGACGTCGATGATCGTGTCGCCGTCGACCAGGGCGAGCTCGTCCAGGCAGCGGTAGCGGAGCCGATCCGCGCCCAGACCCTTCTGCAGGGCCACGTACAGCGCCTCGTGGCCGAGCAACCCCTTCAACGCCGCCAGCATCCGCGCCTCTCCTCGGCTCGCCGTCCGGACAACCCGCCCGCGGCACCAGGTGGCCCCGCGGGCGCCGGAACGACCGCAATCTACCACCGGCCGCCGACCCGACGGTGCCGGCCGGGTACGCGCTCCGGGCGTCCCCGACCGGCACCGCCCGCCCAGATCAAGAGCGACGCGCCGCGTCCCGCCCCTGTGTGCGGACGCGGTCCGCGGTCTCCGGCGCCGGTCAGGCCCGGGCGAAGACGAGGACCGCGTTGTGACCGCCGAATCCGAATCCGTTGTTCAGCGCCGCCGGTACATCCATCTGCCGGGCCTTGTGCGCCGCGACGTCCAGGTCGAGGGCGTCGTCGGGGTCGTCGAGGTTGATCGTCGGCGGGATCACCCCGTCCCGGATGGCCAGGATGGTGGCGATCGACTCCAGCGCACCGGCGGCACCCAGCAGGTGCCCGGTCATCGACTTGGTCGCGGTCAGCACCGGATGGGTGCCGAGCGCGGACCGCAGCGCGACGATCTCGGCGATGTCGCCGACCGGGGTGGAGGTGGCGTGCGCGTTGACGTGCACGATGTCCGAGCGGTCGATGTCGGCGTCGGCGATCGCCATGTTGATCGCCCGGATCACACCGCGTCCCTCGGGGTGCGGCTGCACGATGTCGTACCCGTCGGAGGTGAGCGCGGCGCCGGCCAGCCGGGCGTAGACCCGGGCCCCGCGCGCGGCGGCGTGGTCGGCCCGCTCCAGGACCACCGCACCGGCCCCCTCACCGAGTACGAAACCGTCCCGGGCCTTGTCCCAGGGCCGGGATGCGCGCTCCGGCTCCTCGTTGCGGGTCGACATCGCCCGCATCGAGGCGAACCCGGCGATCGGCAGCGGGTGCACCACCGCCTCGGTGCCGCCGGCCAGCACCACGTCGGCACGACCGGAGCGGATCATGTCGAGACCGAGCGCGATCGCCTCGGCCCCGGTGGCGCAGGCGCTGGCCACCGAGTGCACCCCCGCCTGCGCACCCAGTTCCAGCCCGACCCAGGCGGCGGGGCCGTTCGGCATCAGCATCGGGACGGTGTGCGGGGAGACCCGCCGCGGCCCGGATGCCTCCAGGATGTCGTCCTGGGCGAGCAGGGTCTGCGCGCCGCCGATGCCGGAGCCGACGCTCACCGCGAGTCGCTCCGGGTCGGGCGGCGAGTCGGCGAGGCCGGCGTCCGCCCAGGCCTCGTGCGCGGCGATCAGCGCGATCGCCTCCGACCGGTCGAGCCGGCGCAGTTTGACCCGGTCCAGTTTCTCGGTCGGTTCGACCGCGAGCTGGGCAGCGATGCGTACCGGAAGCTGCTCGGCCCACTCCTGGGTGAGCGGACCCACCCCGGAGCGGCCCGCCAGCAGGGCTTCCCAGGTCGACGCGACGTCCCCGCCGAGCGGGGTCGTCGCGCCGAGCCCGGTGACGACGACGTCGGGGCGCCTCATGATCAGGACTGCGCCTCGATGTAGCTGACGGCGTCGCCGACGGTCTTGAGGTTCTGGACGTCGTTGTCCGGGATCTTGACGCCGAACTTCTCCTCGGCTGCCACCACGACCTCGACCATGGAGAGCGAGTCGACGTCCAGGTCGTCGGTGAACGACTTCTCCTCGGAGACGTCGTCCGGGCTCACTCCGGCAACCTCTTCGAGGATCTCGGCGAGGCCGGAGGTGATCTCGTCACGGGTCATTCTGGTTCTTTCCTCTCCATGGATGGATGTCTACGGTGGCGAATCCGTCCGCCACCGCGGTATCAGCGTTCGACCGATGGACGTCGCCGGGGCGGATGCGCGGCCCCGGTCAGGGGCACCGGACGACCTGCCCGGCATAGGTGAGGCCGCCGCCGAAGCCGAACAGCAGTACCGGGGCGCCGGACGGCACCTCCCGGCGTTCGACCAGCTTGGAGAGGGCCAGCGGCACGCTCGCCGCCGAGGTGTTCCCGGACTCGACGATGTCCCTGGCGATCACCGCCTGCGGCATGTCGAGCCGCTTGGCGATGCCCTCGATGATCCGCAGGTTGGCCTGGTGCGGTACGAACGCGGCGATCTCCGACGGGGCGACGCCGGCCCGCTCGCAGGCCTTCAGGGCGAGCGGGGCCAGCGCGGTGGTGGCCCAGCGGAAGACCGACTGCCCCTCCTGCTGGATGTACGGGCGCCAGCCCTCGATCCGGACCGCCTCGCTGCGCTCCGGGACAGAGCCCCAGACCACCGGCCCGATGCCGTCCGCCTCGTCGTCGCCGGTGGCGGTGAGCACCGCCGCCCCGGCCGCGTCGCCGAAGAGGATGCAGGTCGACCGGTCGGTCCAGTCGGTGAAGTCGGAGAGCTTCTCCGCGCCGATCACGATCGCGTTGCGGGCGGCACCGGCCCGCAGGGCGTGGTCGACGGTGCCGAGCGCGTACGAGAAGCCGGAGCAGGCGGTGTTGATGTCGAACGCGCCCGGGGCGTCGATGCCGAGCCTGGCGGCGACCCGGCAGGCGGTGTTCGGGCTGCGGTCCACGGCCGAGCAGGTCGCGACCACGACGAGGTCGATGTCGGAGGCGGCCAGCCCCGAGTTGGCCAGTGCCTTGTCGGCGGCGGCGGCGGCCATGTCGGCGACGGTCTCGGTGTCGGCGATCCGCCGGGTGACGATGCCGACCCGCTCGCGGATCCAGGTGTCGTTGGTGTCGACGATCTGGGCCAGGTCGTCGTTGGTGAGTACCCGCGACGGCTGGTAGTGGCCGAGCGCGACCATCCTGCTCACCGGGCCACCGCCGGGCGGTGGTCCGGGTTCTTCGGGTGACCGGTCATGAGCGCTGTCCTCCGATGCGGGCGAGGGGCTGGCCCGGGGCTACCGGGTCGTCGTGCTGGGCGAGCCATCCGGTGAGTACGCCGGAGCCGTGCGCGACCACCTCGACCGCGCCCTGCCGGGTGGCGACGTGACCGATGAGCTGTCCGGACTCGACGGCAGCGCCCTCGGTCAGACCCTCGGCCGGAGCGAAGGTGCCGGCGGCACCGGCCACCACCACCCGGAAGGGCGCAGCCGGGGTGACCGGCCGGTGCCGGGACGGTGCGCCGTGCCGGGCGATCAGGTCGCGGGCCGCGGCCAGGTCGTCCGGGGTGTTCAGGGTGACGATCTCGGGGACCTGACCGGTGCCCTTGAGCTCCCGTTTGATCAGCCCGGCCAGGGTGCCCGCCGGGGGTAGCTCGATCACCGCGGTCACGCCGAGATCGGCGAGGTTCCGCACGCAGCGGTCCCAGCGGACCGGGGCGGTCACCTGGCGGACCAGGCGGTGCAGCATCTCCGGCCCGTGGCTGACGGCGGCGCCGTCGGCGTTGGAGAGCAGGATCCGGGCCGGGTTGTTCGGGGTGATCCCGGCCGCGACGCCGGCCAGGGCCCGCTCGGCCGGCGCCATGTACGGGGTGTGGAAGGCACCGGCGACCTTGAGACCGATCACCTTGGTCCCGGCGGGCGGGTCGGCGGCGAGCTTGGCCAGCCGGTCGACCGCGCCGGCCACCACCAGTTGGCCGGCGCCGTTGAAGTTGGCCGGGTGCAGGTCGTGTGCTGCCAGGGCGGCGAGCACCTCGTCGCGGTCGCCGCCCATCACCGCCGACATGCCGGTCGGTTCGAGGGCACAGGCGGCGGCCATCTCCCGGCCGCGTACGCCGGCCAGGGTGACCGCCGTCTCCGGGGTCAGTACGCCGGCCAGTGCCGCCGCGGCCAGCTCACCGACGCTGTGCCCGGCGGTGGCCGCCACCTCGTGCCTCGGCAGCTGTTCGGCGGCGAGCAGGGCGGCGGCGACCAGCAGTGGCTGGGTACGCGCGGTGTCCCGGATCTCGTCGGCGTCACCCTCGGTGCCGAGCCGGACGAGGTCGACACCGGCCAGCGCGGACCACCAGCGCAGCCGCGCCCGGCTGCCGGGCAGGTCGAGCCACGGGGTCAGGAAGCCGGGCTTCTGGGAACCCTGGCCGGGTGAGAGTACGGCGAGCACCCTTACGACTCTCCTGGATCATCCGCCCCGACGCGGTTGCCGTGATGTACCAATCCGTACTATCAGCTTTGTCAGAACCATACAAAGATCCATGGCGATCACGGACTTCTCGTCCCGTCTGTCCTATCCGGGCCTAGTGTCCCGTCCCAGGTCCGACCGGTGCGGACGGATCCAGCCGGCCGATAGTCAACGCCATCCGCAACGCGAAGGCGTCCCGGGCGGTCAGCGGGGAGAACCCGGTCACATCCGCGACCCGGCGCAGCCGGTACCGGACGGTGTTCGGGTGCACGAACAGGGACCGGGCCGCACTCTCCAGCACCCCGCCGGCCGCGAAGAACGCGTCCAGGGTCTCCAGAAGTTCGCCGCCGGCCCGGACCAGGGCGGCGTAGACGTCCTGGCGCAGCGACCGCCGGGCCTCCGGATCACCGGCCAGGGCCCGCTCGGGAAGCAGGTCGGCGGCGGCGACCGGGCGGGGCGCGGCGGGCCAGGCGGGCGCGGCCCGGAAACCGGCCAGCGCCGCCCGGGCCGAGTCGGTCGCCGAGTCCAGGCTCGGTACCGCCGGCCCGACCACCACCGGGCCGGGACCGAACCCGGCGAGCATCTTCGCGGTGGCGGCCAGCGGGTCGGTCGCGCCGCCGAGCACCACGACGAGGCGGTCGCCGTGCACCCCGCCGATCATCTCCAGGCCCAACCGCCGGGTGACCCGGTAGATGGTGTGCAGCACCGCGGCGACCTCGCCGCCCGGGGAGCGTCCCACCGCCACCGCCACCGGTGGGGCGTCCGACCAGCCCAGTGCGGCCGCCCGGCTGGCCAGCACGTCCGGGGAGTCACCCCGGAGCAGCGCGTCCACCAGCAGCGCCTGCAGACGGGCGTCCCAGGAGCCGCGCGACTCGGCGGCCCGCGCGTACACCCGGGCGGCCGCGAAGGCGATCTCCCGGGAGAACTTGAGGACCGCCTCGTGCAGCAGCCGCTCCTCGCCCGGCGCCGCCAGGTGCGGCACCTGCTCCTCCACCACGTCGATGGTCACCTTGATCAGGGCAACCGTCTGCTGGAGGCTGATCGACCGGGCCAGCGCCCGGGGCGCGGCGGCGAAGACCTCGTCCGGACTGTCCGCCAGCGCGTCGGCGCCGTTGTGGTCGTCGGCGTCCGGACGGGACCGCAGCCACTCGACCAGGGACCGGACGCCGGCCTGGGCGACCAGCATCACCCAGGAGCGCTGCTCGGCCGGCAGGTCGCGGAACCAGGGCAGGGTCTCGTCCATCCGGGCCACACTGGCGCTGGCCAACGTGCCCGCGGCCCGCTCGATCCGGCGCAGCGTGGCCGCCAGTTCGCCGTCGCCCGCCTCGCTCGCCATCGGCCCAGCGTGCCACGTGGAGTCCCGGGCGGCGCCACCGCCCGTGACATCATGTGCCGATGGTCGCCCGCCCCCCGCTGGTCGTCCCGCTGCTCGCGCTCGGCGGTTTCCTGCTGCTGCTCGCACTGACCGTGGCCGGTTGGGCGCCGCTGGACCGGCTCGACACCGCCGTCAGCGACGCCTTCCGGGCGTACGGCGACGCCAGCCCACGCACCGTCGACGTGCTGCGGAGCGCCACCGACGTGGCCGCCACGCTGCCGTTCCTGGCCGCCGGCCTGGCCGTCACGCTGGGGCTGGCCGTCCGGGAGGGACGCCGGGCGGCCACCTTCTGCGGCCTGGTGACGGCGCTGATCCCGCTGCTCTGGGGACTGATGCACCGGCTGGTGCACCACCCCCGGCCCGAGGACGGCTTCGTCGTGATCACCAGCAACGGATTTCCGAGCGGGCACACCAGCAACGCCGCGGCGGCGGCGCTGGTGGCCGTACTCCTGCTCCGACCCCGGCTCGGCGGGCCGGCCCGGGCGTGCACCCTCGCACTGGCCGTGGCCTTCGCGGCCTTCATCGGGTTCACCAGGGTCGCCCTGCTGGCGCACTGGCCCACCGACGTGCTCGGCGGCTGGCTGCTCGCGCTCGCCGTGGTCCCGCTGGCCGCCAGGGTGCTGCGGGGGTCGACCGACAACCCCCGGGTTCCCGAGCGCCACCCGGACCGGGCCGTCCGGTAGCGGGCGGCCGGAGCTGACCGCCGGCCACCTCGGCCGGTGGCGGGCCGGTCAGGGCGGCGGCAGGCCGAGTTCCTGCGCCAGGATCGCCGCCTGCACCCGGCTGCGCAGGCCGAGCTTGCCGAGGATCCGGCTCACGTGGGTCTTGGTGGTGCTCTCCGCCATCGTGAGCCGCTCGGCGATCTGCTGGTTGGACAGTCCCAGCCCGAGACAGGCCAGCACGTCCCGCTCCCGGGGCGTCAGATCGGCCACCGCCGTCCGGGCGGCCGCCGGGGTGGTCGGCGTGGCGGCGGCGAAAGCGGTGATCAACCGACGGGTCACCGCGGGGGCGATGATTCCCTCGCCACGGGCAACGGTACGCACCGCGTCGACCAGCCCGTCGGCGTCGGTGTCCTTGAGCAGGAACCCGGACGCGCCGGCCCGGAGCGCACCGAAGACGTACTCGTCGAGGTCGAAGGTGGTCAGCACCAGGACGTCGGCCAACCGCTCGGCGACGATCTCGGCGGTCGCCGAGACACCGTCGAGCCGGGGCATCCGCACGTCGAGCAGCGCGACGTCCGGGCGGAGCCGCCGGCACAGCGTCACCGCCTCCTCGCCGTCGGCCGCCTCGCCGACCACCGTCAGCCCCGGGGTGCCGGCGAGGATCAGCACCAGACCCGCCCGGACCGCGTCCTGATCGTCGGCGACCACCACCCGGATGACCCGGTCGGTTCCCGGTCCGTCCCCGGTCCCGGTCCGGTCACCGATGGCGGTGGCCCCGGCACCGCCGCCGACCAGGTCGTCGTGCCGCCCGGTCACGGCCGGACCGTCTGCGACACCGTCCGCTGGCCGGGCTGCCCGGCGCTACCGCCGGGGGCGAGCGCTGATCGGGCCGTCGGGCCGGGGGCGTCGACGTTCGGCAGTTCCGCGTGTACCCGCCAGTTCGCCCCGCACGGGCCGGCCTCGAACCAGCCGCCGAGCAGGGTCGCCCGTTCCCGCATTCCGATCAGTCCGGCCCTCGCCCCGGGCAGGTCGGCACCGGCCGCGACCGCCGCGCCCCGGGGCTCGTCGGGGTGGGCGAGCGGGTTCTCGATGGTCAGGCTGACCGACCGGTGCCGGTGGCTGATGGTCAGGGTGGTGGGGCCGGCGCCGTGCTTGAGCGCGTTGGTGAGCGACTCCTGGACGATCCGGTACGCGGCCAGGTCGACGCCGACCGGCAGCGGGCGTACGTCGCCGGTCATCTCGAACCGTAGCGCCAGGCCGGCGTCCCGGGCCTGGCCGACCAGCCGGTTCACCTCGGCCAGCCGGGCCCGGACCGGACCGTCGACCGTGCCCAGCCGGGCCGGTTCGGTGCCGGGATCGTTGCCCCGGCCCGGTGCTCGGCTCGACTCCCGGTCGGCGTCGGACCGGGCACCCGGACTGGCCTTCACACCCCCGGCCGGCCCTTCCGGCGACCGCTCCGGGGCGCCGGGCCGGTCCGGACCGTCCCCGGCAACGTCGGCCCCGGGGTCGCCCGGGGCCGGGTCGGGCCCGGGGTCGGCCGGGGCGGGGACTGTTTCGGCGTCGGCGGGTTCCCGGAGCAGGCCGATCATCTGCCGCATCTCGGCGAGCCCCTGCACGCTGTTCTCCCGGATCACCCGCAGCGCCTGGTCGAGCTGTGTCCGGTCCAGCCCGGAGACCGAGAGCGCGGCGGTGGCGTGGATGGCGACCGCGCTGAGGTGGTTGGCGATCACGTCGTGCAGTTCCCGGGCCATCCGGCTCCGCTCCGCCGCTATCGCCTGGCGCCGGTCGAGCTCCGCCAGCCGGGCGGTCTGTTCGGCCCGGGCACGCTCGGCGGCGGCCTGGTCGCGGTACTGCCGCAGGCCGATGCCGCTGACCACCGGCAGCACGCCGATCAGCACCACCGGGACTCCCAGCCCGATGCCCTGCCAGGCCGGGGACGCCAGGACGACCCCGATCAACACGGCGAGCCCGGTCAGCACCAGGTTGACCCGGAGCAGCCAGCGCCAGAGCATCGCCGACCCGTACACGCAGGAATCGAAGAGCACCTGGGTGTAGACCAGGGCGGTGGCCAGCGACGACCCGTGGACGAGGTCGACGACCATGGCGACGGTGCCCAGCGCCAGGCCGAGCCGGGTCGCCACCCGGCGCAGCGCCACCGCCAGGCAGGTGACCGCCAGGGTGCCGACGGAGAGTCCGGGCGGGGCGTCCAGCAGGCTGGGGCTGAGTGGGTTGTAGATCCCGAGCGCCAGCATCAACAGCCCGCCCGCCAGGGACGCGGACGCCACCGCGACGTCCCGGGACAGGGACCCGCGCTCCAGACTCAGCCGTGCGGTCACCCCTCGATCCCATCACACCGGCGCGCCGTTCCCGTCGGCCTCGACGACGAGACGGGCCGGTCAGGGTCCGTCGAAGGGTGTAGGCGTACCTCTTTCGGCGGATCCGGATCTCGACACCGGTACGGAGGCCGTGGCGGGTCGCCCCGACCAGACTGGTGGCAGTGACCGTACGACGGCCTCCGGGGGAGCGCCGCCATACCGGAAAAGACCGTGGTGCGACGATCGGGGGGTACGGGATGCTGGCGGTGATCGCCGCGGGCGAGATCGGATTCTGGGTACTGCTCGTTGCCGGCCTGATCGCCCGTTATCCGCTCCGGATGCCCCGGCTGGGCGCTCTGCTGCTGCTCGGTACGCCGTTGATCGATCTTGTGATCCTGGTCGCTACCGTCCTCGACCTGCGTGCCGGTGCCACCGCCGACTTCACGCACGGACTGGCCGCGGCGTACCTCGGCTTCTCGGTCGCCTTCGGGCACAGCATGATCCGCTGGGCCGACCAGCGGTTCGCGTACCGGTTCGCGGGCGGGCCGCCGCCGACGAAGCCGCCAAGTGGCGGCTGGGCCAGGGCCCGGTACGAGTGGCGGGAGTGGGCCAAGGGCCTGCTGGGCTGGGCCATCGCCTGTGGGCTGCTCTGGCTCGGCATCCTCATGGTCGGCGACCCGGACCGCACCGCCGAGCTACAGGCCTGGATCATGCGGCTGACCGTGGCGATCGTGATCTGGCTCGTCGCCTTCCCGGTCTGGGCGACCGTCTTTCCCAAGCGCACCGCGCAGAAGTGACCGCCGGCTGCTCTCCGTTGGCCGAAGGTTGACCAGTTCGTGACCTGGATCTTCCACAGGCTGGAAATGCTGGGGTTTCTCGCCACAGCGGCGTCGAACTCGTCGTCCGGGACCAGTACGGTGACATGGTCCCGGTGATGCGCTTTCCCGCACTGGCTCACCGTCAACGGTGTGGGTGCCACCGCACGGCGGGGCGAGCGCCCACCGGCGGCGAGTGTGAGGAGGCCTGGATGGCGCATGACGCCGAGCGTGGCTGTTCGGAGGACGGGCAGGACTCGCTGCTTGGCGATCGTGGGCCGCTGCCCCCGCTCGGCCCGGTCGGCCGGTTCCGTTGGGTCTGTGGCGCCACCGCCGGGCTGCCGGCGAGTCCGCTGGACGGGACGCCCGGCAGGTCCGGTGCCGAGCCCACGGATCCCCGGTCGGTCGCCGACCCGGTCGAACCGCCGGGTCCGGCGCGGCCGGCGGCGAGGGCCGGGGCGCGTCCAGCCGGACCGGCGGCACCCGACGACCAGACCGGGACGTGTCATCCCGCGGAGCCGGGGGAGGGGGCAGTGCTGGCCTCCGCCCCGGACGGCTCGGAGCATCCCGTGACCGATCCGGGAAGTCTGGGTGAACGGTCGTCGAGGCTGGTTCCCCGGCCCCGCGCGGCGGAGCCGGACGGCGACGGCCCGGGGCAGCGCACCGAGGCGGCCACCGCGCCGGTAGAACCGGACGGGTCGATGCGGTCATCGCCGGACGAGCCGGCCGGCCGGCGTACGCCGGGTTGTCAGACCGACCTGCCGGGCTGGGCCGGGGCGCACCGGCACGGCGCGGTACGCCCGTCGCCGCGCCCCGTCCGGCGGGACCGTCCACCGCGCCGCTGGTGTTGATCCCTGCCGGACAGACCGGCCCCGGGTTGACTGCTGCGAGTTTGACTGCTGCCAGGCTGACCGCTGCCGGGTTGGCGCCCTGTTGAGCCCGCCCGTCGCGGGGCCCGCTCTCCGTGGCCTGCCCGACCGGTACTCTCCGTATCCTGCCCGACCGGTCCGGTCAGCGGGTCCGGCGCCGCACCAGCAGCGCGATGCCGGCGAGCCCGAGCGTGATGGAGACCAGCACCGCGCCGTTGAGCAGCATCAACTGCCGCAGCTCGCCGAGCAGGCGGTCGACGTCCTCACCGGTGCCGATCGCTTCGTCGGGGATCACCCGTTCGCCGCCGCCGATCCCGCCACCGTGCAGGGTGGTGATGTTCTGCTCGGGCAGCGGGGCACCGGCCGCGAGCAGGGTCTCCGCCATGGTCAGCCGGCCGAAGAACCAGGCCGCGCCGGGCCGGCTCTTGTCCGGCTGCTGGGCCGGCCGGTGGACCCGCGGCCCGCCCTTGGCCAGCGGGTAGAGGTCGTAGGTCTGCTGGGCCGCATCGCCGGCGTGCACCGCGAGGGTGTACTTCGGACCCAGATCGGCGGCCTTCAACGCCCCGGTGTTGCCCCCGCCGGTCCTCAGGAAGCCGACCTGGTCGAGGAGTGCGGCGAAGAGGTCCGGCTTGCCCTGCGCCGGGACGGTCAGCGGGGCCGGCAGGTCCTTGCCGCTGAGCACGACCGCCGTCGGCTTGGCGGGTTTCGCCTGTGCGGCCGGCTTCGCCTGTGCGGCGCCCGCGATCCCGAGCCAACTCGCCGCTGCGACCAGCAACGTCGCCACGCCGACGAGTCGACGACTCACCTCTGCGGCCATCGCCGACCTCCTCGCCCCGTCTCGATGGTGGCCATGATGCAGGTCACGCGCTGGTTGGTCGGTGGAGTGCACGATAGTGTCCCGGATGGACCTGCCGTACTCACTACAAAGACTCCGCAGAACGCCGCTCGGTTGCACCTGAACGAGCAGTTATTGGAACTATCTGCGATCTAGGGCCGACTAAGTGGCGAGCCGTTGATCAGTTGGGCGAAATCGTAGCCGGATGGAGGCAATCATGGGGGCCCGGGTCACCCGTGTCGGGACGCTGGCACTCAGCGTGGTGGTGGTGGCGCTGAGCGTACTGTTGCCGGCCAGTCCCGCCGCGGCGCACAACTCGCTGACCGGTAGCGATCCCCGCAACGGCGCCCGGCTCGACAAGGCTCCGGCGAACGTTCGGCTGACCTTCCTGAACAAGCTCGATGCCGCCACGACGCGGGTCACGGTGACCGGCCCGGACAACGTCGACGCGGCGGCGGGGAAGCCCGTCTTCTCCGGCTCCCGGGTCACCGTGCCGGTCCGGCCGGGGGCCGCCGGGCTCTACATCGTCCGGTATCAGGTCGCCTCCGCCGACGGGCACCCGGTGAAGGGCGAGGTCCGGTTCACCCTCACCGTGGGCGCCACCCCGACCGCCTCGCCCTCGGCGGCCGCGCCGACCCCCTCCGTCCCGGCCAGTTCCGCACCGGCCGCCGCGCCGTCGACGGCCGATGCCGGACCCCTCGGCCCCGCCGCCGACCCGGGCGGTACGGCGTGGTGGCCATGGGTCGCCGGTGCGGTGCTGGTGCTGCTCGCGCTGGCCGGCGCGGTGCTGTTCCGCCGCCGGAGTTCAGGCCGCTCCGGTTCGACGAACTGAGGTCCGCCAACCGGCGACCGGCGACCGTCCGTGGGCGGGGCGGCGCGACGCCGTGGGTCAGCTCTGGCACCACTGCGGCGCACCCAGCCGGTCAGTAGGAGAAGGCGGGTGCCAGGTCGAGGCCGAGGCCGGACGGGCCACAAGACGATCCAGCGCGGCGGCCAGGGTGGTCAGCAGGACCGCGAGGACCAACCACCGCTCAGACCAGCCGGAGTCGGGCGGCGCGCAACCGGGTGAGGGTACGCTCCCGGCCGAGTACGGCCAGCGACTCGAAGAGCGGCAGCCCGACGCTGCGACCCGTGACGGCGACCCGGACCGGCGCCTGCGTCTTGCCGAGCTTCAGTCCCCGGCGGGCGCCGACCTCCTCCAGGGTGGCCTTCAGCGGCTCCGCCGACCACTCCGGCAGGGCCTCGAAGGCGGCGATCGCCTCGTCCAGCAGGTCGGCGGAACCCTCCTTCATGCTCTTCGCCCAGGCCGCCTCGTCGATCAGCGGCGAGTCCAGGAAGAGGAAGTCGACGTTCGGCACGATCTCGCTGAGTACCGCGATCCGGGTCTGGGCCAGCGGCGCCACCGCGGCGAACGCGGCGGGGTCGAACTCCGCCGGCTGCCAGGGCGGCGGGGCGATGGTCTCGGTACCGGTCAGCCACGGCTGGCAGGCCGCGACGAACTCGTCGACCGGCAGCGCCCGGATGTACTCGCCGTTGAAGGCGCGCAACTTCTTCTCGTCGAAGAAAGCCGGTGACGGGTTCACCTCGGCGAGCCGGAACTCGGACTCGATCACCGACCACGGCACGATCTCCCGGTCGCCCGAGGGTGCCCAGCCGAGCAGCATCAGGTAGTTGCGCATCGCGTCGGCGAGGTAGCCCTCGTCCCGGTACGCCTCCAGGGCCACCTTGTCGCGCCGCTTGGAGAGCTTCTGCCGCTTCTCGTTGACCACCACCGGCACGTGCGCCCAGACCGGCGGCTTGACCCCGAGCGCGTCCCAGAGGAGTTGCTGCTTGGGGGTGTTCGGCAGGTGCTCCTCGGCCCTGATCACGTGCGTGATGCCCATGGTGAGGTCGTCCACGACGTTGGCCAGCAGGAAGACCGCCGACCCGTCGCCCCGGGCGATCACGAAGTCCTCGATCAGCCTGTTCTCGAAGGTGGGCTCGCCGCGGACCAGGTCGACCACCACGGTCTCGCCCTCGTCCGGGGTACGGAACCGCAGCGCCCGCCCCGGGCCCGACTCCAGGCCGCGATCCCGGCAGAAGCCGTCGTACCCCTGGTACTGCGAGCCGGTGCGGGCCTGGATCGCCTCGCGGGTGCAGTCGCAGTAGTACGCCCGGCCGGTGGTGTACAGCCGGGTCGCGGCGGCGCGGTGCTCGCCCGCGTTCGCGGACTGGAAGTGCGGTCCCTCGTAGCTGCCCCGCTCGATCCCGATCCAGTCCAGCGCGGAGAGGATCCCCTCGGTCCACTCCGGTCGGTTGCGGGCGGCGTCGGTGTCCTCGATCCGCAGCACGAAAACACCGCCCTGCTGCTTCGCGAAGATCCAGTTCTGCAGCGCGGATCGGGCGCCGCCGACGTGGAACATTCCAGTCGGGGAAGGGGCAAAGCGTACGCGTACCGTCACGGGCTCCAGCCTACGCACGCCCCCGGGGCGACCGGCCACCAGGTTTCCCGCCGCCCCTTCTGGCGCCCCGCCCGCCGCCCCGCCCGGCGGCACCCTGTCCCGGCGAACTTCACGGCGGTAGTTCCCTCCGGCGTGTCGATAGCCAATCGTCCGTTTTTGTCGGTAATCGTGAATAAGCTGCCAATGGTCACGGGTTGTCCGCAATGGAGGCGACTGAGGATGATGCTCATCGAACGCAGCACGCGGGTCTCCGCACCGATCGAGGCGGTGTGGGACCTGGTTCAGCGGGCCGAACACCTGCCGGGCTGGCTGGCCGGAGTCCGACAGGCGGAGGTGCTCTCCGGGGAGGGCATCGGCCGCCGCCAGCGGGTGCACGCGGCGGGCCGGGCGCTGGACGCCGAGGTGATCGCGTACCAGGAGCCGACCCTGATCGCCTGGCGCGAACGGGCCGAGGGCGCGGGTGCGCGGGCCGAGGCGCGCACCGAGGTCTACGTCGAACTCGCCCCGGAGGAGGACGGCACCTCGGTACGGCTGATCATGGTCCGCTGGCCGGCCGGCCCGGTCAGCGGGGCACTGCTGCGCTGGGGGATGCGCCGGGTCGGTGCCGACCTCGAAGGATCGCTCGCCCGGCTCACCGGGCTGGCCACGGTCGGCTGAGGGGCGGGCCGTCGCGGCTGCGACGTCCCGCCCCTCCGGGTCGTTTTCAGCGACCCCCTCGGGTCGTTTTCAGCGACCGACCGTCAGGAGTCCCCGCCGGTCTCGCCCACCGGCGCCGCCGAGATGTCGTCGATCGCGTACTTCTTCGCGGCCTCGGCCGGCACCGACGGCGGTACCGCGCCGCGCCGCGCCAACTGGGCGAGCGCGGCCACGGTCACCGACTCGGCGTCCACGTGGAAGTGTCGGCGCAGCGCGTGCCGGGTGTCCGAGAGCCCGAAGCCGTCGGTGCCGAGCGAGGTGTAGTCGCCGGGAATCCACCGCGAGATCAGGTCGGGTACCGCGCGCATCCAGTCGCTGACCGCCACCACCGGTCCCTCGGCGTCGGCGAGCTTGCGCTGGATGTACGGCACCTTCGGCTCGTCGCCCGGGTGCAGGAAGTTGTACTCCTCGCACTCCACCGCGTCCCGGCGCAACTCCGTCCAGGAGGTGACCGACCAGACGTCGGCCGCCACGCCCCAGTCCTGGGCCAGCAGGTTCTGCGCCTTCAGCGCCCACTGCATCCCGGTGCCGGAGGCGAGGATGTTGGCCCGAGGCGCCTCGCCGCCGCCCTCACCGCTGACCGAGGGGGCCGGCGAGTACCGGTAGATCCCCTTGAGCAGCCCCTCCACGTCGACGTTCTCCGGCTCGACCGGTTGGAGGATCGGCTCGTTGTAGACGGTCAGGTAGTAGTAGACGTTCTCCGGCCGCTCGCCGAACATCCGGTGCAGGCCGTCCTCGAAGATGTGCGCGATCTCGAACGCGAACGCCGGGTCGTACGCCACCACGGCCGGGTTGGTCGCCGCGATCAGGTGCGAGTGGCCGTCCTCGTGTTGCAGTCCCTCGCCGTTGAGCGTGGTCCGACCGGCGGTGGCGCCGAGTACGAAGCCCCGGGTCATCTGGTCGGCCGCCGCCCAGAACCCGTCGCCGGTGCGCTGGAAGCCGAACATCGAGTAGAAGATGTACAGCGGGATCATCGGCTCGCCGTGCGTGGCGTACGACGACCCGGCGGCGGTGAACGAGGCCACCGAGCCCGCCTCGTTGATCCCCTCGTGCAGGATCTGCCCGGTGAGCGCCTCCTTGTAGGACAGGAACAGCTCCCGGTCGACCGAGGTGTACTTCTGGCCGTGCGGTGAGTAGATCTTCTGGGTCGGGAAGAGCGAGTCCATCCCGAACGTCCGCGCCTCGTCCGGGATGATCGGCACGAACCGCTTGCCGAACTCCCGGTCCTTCATCACGTCCTTGAGCAGCCGGACGAACGCCATGGTGGTGGCGATCTTCTGCTTGCCGGAACCCTTCTTGACGTCGGCGAACCGCTCCTTGCCCGGCACCGCCAGCGGCACCGGATCGGTACGCCGGCTCGGCAGGTAGCCGCCGAGCTGCTGCCGCCGCTCGCGCAGGTACTCCATCTCCTCGGACTTCTCGCCCGGGTGGTAGTACGGCGGCAGGTAGGGGTTGGACTCCAGCGCCGAGTCCGGGATGTCCAGGTAGAGGCGGTCGCGGAAGCTCTTCAGGTCGTCCAGGGTGAGCTTCTTCATCTGGTGCGTGGCGTTGCGGCCCTCGAAGCTCGAACCCAGCGTCCAACCCTTGATGGTCTTCGCCAGGATGACCGTCGGCTGACCGGTGTGCTCGACCGCCGCCTTGTACGCCGCGTAGAGCTTGCGGTAGTCGTGCCCGCCCCGCTTGAGGTTCCAGATCTCGTCGTCGGAGAGCCCCTCGACCATCTTGCGGGTGCGCGGGTCCCGGCCGAAGAAGTGCTCCCGGACGTACGCCCCGGACTCCGCCTTGTAGGTCTGGTAGTCGCCGTCCGGCGTGGTGTTCATCAGGTTGACCAGCGCGCCGTCGGTGTCCGCGGCGAGCAGCGGGTCCCACTCCCGGCCCCAGACCACCTTGATCACGTTCCAGCCGGCACCCCGGAAGAACGACTCCAGTTCCTGGATCACCTTGCCGTTGCCCCGCACCGGGCCGTCCAGCCGCTGCAGGTTGCAGTTGATCACGAAGGTGAGGTTGTCCAGCTCCTCGCGGGCGGCCGCGCCGATCGCGCCGAGCGACTCGACCTCGTCCATCTCGCCGTCGCCGAGGAACGCCCACACGTGCTGGTCGGAGGTGTCCTTGATGCCCCGGTGCTGCAGGTAGCGGTTGAACCGCGCCTGGTAGATCGCGTTGATCGCGCCGAGCCCCATCGAGACGGTGGGGAACTCCCAGAAGTCCGGCATCAGCCGGGGGTGCGGATATGACGGAAGCCCGCCGCCCGGGTGCGACAACTCCTGCCGGAAGCCGTCGAGCTGGTGCTCGGTCAGCCGCCCCTCCAGGTACGCCCGCGCGTACATCCCGGGCGAGCCGTGGCCCTGGTAGAAGATCTGGTCGCCACCGCCCGGGTGGTTCTTGCCCCGGAAGAAGTGGTTGAACCCGACCTCGTACAGCGATGCCGAGCTGGCGTAGGTGGAGATGTGTCCACCGACGCCGATCTCCGGCCGCTGCGCCCGGTGCACCAGCATCGCCGCGTTCCACCGGATGTATGCCCGGATCCGCCGCTCGATGTGCTCGTCCCCCGGGAACCAGGGTTCCTGCTCCGGAGGGATGGTGTTGATGTAGTCGGTGGTGGTCAGGGGCGGCACCCCGACCTGGCGCTCCCTGGCCCGCTCCAGCAGGCGCAGCATGACGTATCGGGCGCGTTTGGCGCCGCGCTCGTCGATGACACCGTCGAGTGACTCGACCCACTCGCTGGTTTCTTCGGGGTCGATGTCCGGAAGCTGGCTCGGCAGGCCGTCGCTGATCACCGGGCGCTTGCGTTCCGTGGCCACAGGCGTTCCCTAGGTTGTGTTGGGTAGGTCTCTAGCGTCCATCCTGCCCCCTGATGCCTCGCCGCGTCACCTCTAGACCGGGCATAGGCGACGCGGGACACAGGTACCCGACGGTAACCGCCCGGAAATCCGGAGTTTCCGGAAGAGGCCTCGCAGTGCGCCCCAGGGTGGCCCGGTTTGTCGCCGGCATTTCATCCCCTCCGTACCGTCATCCGGCGACGTTCCGTACTGCCACCCGGCGGGTGGACGGTTGCGGCAGACTGGGCGGATGGAGAGCGAGGTGATCACGATCCGGACGGGCTCCCGGCCGGTCGTCCGGGACATCACCCGGGAGGCCGAGCGGTTCCTCGCGGGCAAGGGGGACGGACTGCTGCACGTCTTCGTGCCGCACGCCACCGCCGGCCTGGCGATCATCGAGACCGGCGCCGGTTCGGACGACGACCTGCTGACCGCCCTCGACGATCTGCTGCCCACCGACGACCGCTGGCGACACCGGCACGGCTCACCCGGGCACGGGCGCGACCACGTACTGCCGGCCATCGTCGCGCCGTACGCGACGCTGCCGGTGCTCGGCGGCCGGTTGGCGCTCGGCACCTGGCAGTCGATCTGCCTGGTCGACCCGAACGGCGACAACTCCACCCGCCAGGTCCGCCTCTCCTTCCTGCCCGGCTGACCGCCGCCCACCCCGGCGCCCGAGGGCAGCCGCGGCGGTGGCGCCGGTTCGGTAGCCTCGCCGGGATGACACCGCCGTCCCGCATCGACGCACCGATCGTCGCCGTCACGGTCTTCCCGGACCGGGCCCGGGTCACCCGCCGAGCGGACCTTCAGCTCCCCGCCGGGGAGCACCGGATCCGGATCGGCCCGCTCCCGCTCGGCCTGCACCGCGACTCGCTGCGGGTCAGCGGCCACGGGCCGGCGAGCGTCCTCGGGGTGGACGTGCTGACCGAGGTGCAGCCGCGCACCTCCGACCGGACCGCTGCCGAGCTGGAGCAGCGGCGCCGCGAGCTGACCGGCGAGCTGGCCGAGCTGGCCGACGCGGACGCGGTGGAGACCGGGCGGGAGGAGTTCCTGACCCGGCTCGCCCAGCGGGCCGGCGGCACGTACGCCCGGGCGCTGGCCGGTGGGGAGGCCACCCCAGCCGACGTACTCGGATTCACCGACTCGGTGGCCGAGCAGACGGCGGCGAGCCAGGCCCGGCGGCGGGAGCTGGGCCGGCGGCGCGACGAGACCCAGGACCGGCTCGCCGCCGTCGAACGCGAACTCGCGGCCCTGCCCGGCAAGCGGCAGCCGGACCGGCTCGCCGCCGACGTGGTCGTCCGGTCCGACCCCGCCGATGCGGAGCAGCCCGGCGACGGCAGCGGCAGCGCCGAGGTCCGACTCGAACTGTCGTACGTCGTGCCGGGGGCGGGCTGGACCTCCTCCTACGACCTGCGGCTGGTCGACGAGAACCTGACGCTCACCTGGTTCGGGCTGGTCAGCCAGCGCACCGGCGAGGATTGGCCGGAGTGCGAGCTGCAGCTCTCCACCGCCCGTCCGACCACCGGTACCGCCCTGCCCGAGCTGACTCCCTGGTATCTGGACCAGCTGGACCGGACGGTCCAGGAACGAGGGAGGGGCGGTGCGCCGGTCCGGACGATGGCGGTGGCCGCGGGTGCGGTCGGCGGTCCGCCGCCGGCCCCGGGAGCCGTAGCCCGCCGGGCCGCCCCGGTCGCCCAGTCGACCGCCACCGTGGAGCAGGGCGTGGTGGCCGCCACGTACCGGCCGGCCCGCCCGGTGGCGGTGCCCGCCGACGGTGGGGCACACCGTGCGGTCGTCGCCGTGCTCGAACTCGAGTCCACCCTCGACTACGTCACCGCGCCGGTCCGTACCCCGGACGTGCACCTGCGGGCCACCGTGACCAACGGTTCCGCCCACACCATGCTGCCCGGACCGGCCTCGGTCTTCCACGGCGGCGACTTCGTCGGCAGTACGCCGCTGCCGACCTGGGCGCCGGGGGAGGAGGTCGAGCTGGCGCTCGGCCTCGACGACCGGATCCGGGTGAAGCGGGAGCTGATCCGGCGCAGCGACACCAGGGCCACGCTGGGCTCGACCCGACGCCGGGAGGTCGAGTACCGGACGACGGTGGCCAACCACACTCCCCGGCCGGCCCGGGTGACCATGCTGGACCAGCTTCCGGTCTCGCGCGCCGAGGGCATCACGGTCCGCGAGCTGCGCCTCGATCCGGCGCCTGAGGAGCGGGCCGCGTTGGGCGAGTTGATCTGGCGGCTGGAACTGCCGCCGGGAGCCTCCCGGGAGATCCTCCTCGGCCTCCGGGTGGAGCTGGCCAAGGGTGTCGAGCTGGCCGGCTGGCGCGAGTAGCCGCCGGGCCACAGGTTGAGCGCCATCACTCCCAGACCGGGGCGCCCGGGTCGACGTGCGCGCCGGCCCGAGATCGCCATGGTTTGCGGGACCTTCCCGCGAGGTAACCCGAACGCCACGGTCGGTTGTGACGTGTCTGAGTGGTCACGGGTGGCCGGCGTCGGTAATGCTGTCGGACGTGACCACCCCCCAAGATCTCGACGAACGGTTCCGGGAGGCGGTCGGCGCCATCGAGGTGTCGGCGACCGGGCGGACGGCGGCGGAGCCGGTCCGGGACGGCGGCACGCTCGACGGTCGGACGGCCCTGGAACTGTTCGACGCCCAACTGGTCAGCCGGCACCTTGATCTCGCTGCGCGCTGGCTGCGCAGCTTCGGCGAGGGGTTCTACACCATCGGCTCCGCCGGCCACGAGGGCAACGCGGCGGTGGCGCTCGCGGTCCGGTCCACCGATCCGGCCCTGTTGCACTACCGGTCCGGCGCGTTCTACTGCGCCCGGGCCGTCCAGGCCGAGGCCGAGGGGCTCGCCGCGCGGGCCGGGCAGGACGACGGCCCGGCGCACCGGGTCGGGGTCGCCGAACGGGTGGCCGAGGCGATGCGCGGCCAGGACGGCAACGGAAAGCCCGGCGACCGGGACCGGGACGGCGACGCCGACGACGGGACCGGCACGCCGGACGCGGTCCTCGATGCCGCCCGGGACGTGCTGCGCGGGGTGGTGGCCTCCGCCGACGAGCCGATCGCCGGCGGCCGGCACAAGGTGTTCGGCAACCCCGCCGTGGCCGTCGTGCCGACCACCTCCACCATCGCCTCGCATCTGCCCCGGGCGGTCGGGATCGGCTTCGCCATCGAACGGCTGCGCCGGCTCGGTGACGGTCGGGTGCGGCCGGCCGGTCGACGGGCGGCCGGCGGTGCGGCCCGGCGGCACGGTGCGGCCGAGCCGGCCTGGCCGAGCGACGCCATCGTGGTCTGCTCGTTCGGCGACGCCTCGGTGAACCACGCCACCGCCGTCGCCGCGTTCAACACCGCCGGCTGGTGCGACCACGCCGGGCTGCGCATTCCGGTGCTCTTCGTCTGCGAGGACAACGGGCTCGGCATCAGCGTCCGGTCGCCGGACGGCTGGGTGGCGCAGGCGTTGCGGGCCAAGCCCGGGATCCGGTACTTCTCGGCGGACGGCTGCGACCTGGTCGAGACGTACGACGTGGCGGTCGAGGCGGCGGCCTGGGTGCGCCGGCACCGCCGGCCCGCCGTGCTGCACCTGTGCACGGTGCGGCTGATGGGGCACGCCGGGGCGGACGCCGAGATCGCGTACCGGAGCGCCGCCGAGATCGCCCGGGACGTCGACCGGGATCCCGTGGTGGCCACCGCCCGGCTGCTCGCCGAGGCCGGCCTGGTCACCCCGGAGGAGCTGATCGCCCGCTACGACGAGGTCGGCTGGCAGGTCCGCAAGGTCGCCGAGGAGGTGCTCGGCGAGCGCAAGCTGGAGAGCGCGGCGGACATCGTGGCTCCGCTGGCGCCCCGGCGGCCGGTCCGGGTCGCGCGGACGATCACCGACGCCGCCGGCCGGGCCGCCGGGCCGGGTGCCGCGGCCCGCAGCGCCGCGTTCGACGGCAAGCTGCCGGAGCAGGCCGGCCCGCTCACCCTGGCCCAGACCATCAACGCCGCGCTCGCCGACGGGCTGCTCGACCACCCGGGCATGACCGTCTTCGGCGAGGACGTGGCGGTCAAGGGCGGGGTGTACGGGGTCACCAAGGGCCTGCGGGAGCGGTTCGGCGCGCCCCGGGTCTTCGACACGTTGCTGGACGAGACGTCGATCCTCGGGCTCGGGCTCGGTGCCGGGCTGAGCGGGATGCTGCCGGTGCCCGAGATCCAGTACCTGGCGTACCTGCACAACGCGGAGGACCAGCTCCGGGGCGAGGCGGCCACGATGCAGTACTTCTCCCGGGGCGCCTACCGCAATCCGATGGTGGTGCGGATCGCCGGGTTGGCGTACCAGGACGGGTTCGGGGGGCACTTCCACAACGACAACTCGCTGGCCGTACTCCGGGACGTTCCGGGGTTGGTGCTCGCGGTGCCGGCCCGGGCCGACGACGCCGCACCGATGCTGCGCTCGTGCCTGGCCAGTGCGGCGGTGGACGGCAGTGTCTGCGTCTTCCTGGAGCCGATCGCGCTGTACCACACCCGCGATCTGCACGCTGAGGGTGACGAGGAGTGGCTCGCCCCCTATCTCGGCCCGGGCGGCTGGACGGCCAGCCACGTGCCGATCGGCCGGGGCCGGGTGTACGGCGTCGGCTCGGCCGAGGACGTCACGATCATCACGTTCGGTAATGGTGTTCGCATGTCGCTGCGGGCCGCCGCGAAGCTGGCCGAGGAGGATGTCGGCGTCCGGGTGCTGGACCTGCGCTGGCTGGCCCCGCTGCCGGTGGCGGACATCATCCGGGAGGCCCAGGCGACCGGCCGGGTGCTGGTCGTGGACGAGACGCGCCGCTCCGGCGGGGTCGGCGAGGGTGTGGTGGCGGCGCTGGTTGATGCCGGTTTTGTCGGATCTGCCCGTAGGGTGGCTGCTATCGACACTTTTGTGCCGCTGGGTCCGGCTGCCCGTCATGTACTGGTCTCCGAAGAGGCCATTACCCAGGGTGCCCGAACGCTGCTGGCGCGGTAAATTCCCTTCGACCCGGTGCGCCACTTGCGCGCGAGGGAACAACTGTGTGGACTTTGCGTCATCGGCGTCGCACGGATGCCGCTGGCAGTGGAGATGAGGAGGCACGTGACAGTGAGCGCGACCGCTGGTCAGGCCGCCGACGGCGTACGGAGTCTGGCGGACCGGTTCGGCATCGAGCCGGGGATGGTCGTCATGGAGATGGGCTACGACGACGACGTCGACCAGGATCTCCGGGACGCCCTGACCGATCGCTGCGGAGAGCTGGTAGACGAGGACACCGACGAGGTCGTGGACTCGGTGCTGCTCTGGTATCGGGACGGCGACGGTGACCTGTTCGAGATGCTCGTCGAGACGCTCAGCCCGCTGGCTGACAACGGCGTGGTCTGGTTGTTGACGCCCAAGGCCGGACGGGAGGGCCACGTCGAGCCGAGCGAGATCAGTGAGACGGCGGTCACCGCCGGCCTCCAGCAGACGTCGACCATCAACGCCGGCAAGGACTGGAGCGGCGCTCGACTGGTCCTCCGCCGTGGCACCAAGGGCAGGAAGTAGGAAGGAACCGGATGCCGATCGAGGTTGGCGCCCCAGCGCCGGACTTCGTGTTGAAGGACCAGAACAACCAGCAGGTACGACTCTCCGACTTCCGTGGTCGCCGAGCCGTGCTGCTGGTCTTCTACCCGCTGGCGTTCACCGGCACCTGTCAGGGCGAGCTGGGCGAGCTGCGGGACAACCTCCACGAGTACCAGAACGACGACGTCCAGGTGCTGACGATCAGCGTCGACTCGGTCTATGCGCACAAGGTGTGGGCCGACCGGGAGGGTTTCGAGTTCCCGCTGCTGGCCGACTTCTGGCCGCACGGTGGGGTGGCCCGGACCTACGACGTCTTCAACGACACCGCCGGGTTCGCCAATCGGGGCACTTTCGTCATCGACCGGGCCGGCACGGTGCGCTTCGCCGAGCTGAACCAGCCCGGCGAGCCGCGTGACCAGGCCGGTTGGCGCAAGGCTCTGGCCATGGTGGTGGCCTGAGCCGGCCGCCGGGGTACGGTTTCGACCGGCCGGTGGGTCTCCGCGCGGGGTGCGTGGCGGCTACCGGGTTCCGGATACTGGGTCGACCGTGGGGCGCAGCGGCAGGGTAAGCTTGCCGCCGCCGGTAGGCCGCACGGGCGTTCCGGGCGCGTAGCTCAGTGGGAGAGCACTCGCCTTACAAGCGAGGGGTCGCAGGTTCGAAACCTGCCGCGCCCACCGATCCTCCTTTTCACCCCACCCCCGGTTCCTGCCGTCGTGATCGACCGGCCGGTGTTCCGTGAGCGGACGATCACCATCCGGGTACCGGCCGCCGTGCTGACCCGGCCGCGTCGCCCGCCGACATAGGTTTCCTTTAAATATGGCCTAAGCTTCGCTCTCCTCGGGCATCCGAGATTGACTCATAAGCGCGCACGGCAATACGGTCCTGGCCGACAACTCCATTGCCACTCTGGCGCCGCTTTCTGGGAGGTTGAGTACGTGGCCACGGCCCGATCTGCGGTAAAGGCAACGCGTCCGACGGCTGTTCTGCTGGCTGGCCTGGTGATCGGACTGCTCGTGCTGCCGGGGGCGGCGATCGCGGCCCCTGCCGGGCCCACCCAGCTCGGCGCTGCCGACATGGCACTGCTCAGCGGGGTGCGCATGGCCGGGCTCTGGGAGATGCCGGCCGGGCAGATGGCGGCCGAGAAGGGCGACAGCGCCCGGGTCCGGGAGATCGGCGCCGAGATCGCCAAGCAGCACGTGGAACTGGACCAGCTCACCGTGGAGGCCGCCAACAAGCTGGGCGTACAGCTGCCCAACGAGCCGAGTGCGCAGCAGAAGGGCTGGATCACCGAGATGACGAACGCGTCCGGGGCGCGGTTCGACCGGATCTTCGTGGACCGGCTGCGGGCGGCGCACGGCGCGATCTTCCCGGTGATCGGGGCCGTCCGGTCCGGAACCCGGAACGAGATCGTGCGCCAGCTCGCCGAGCAGGCCAACGGCTTCGTCATGAACCACATGACCCTGCTGGAGAGCACCGGCCTGGTCCGGTACGCCGAACTTCCCCCGGTGGTGGTGCCCGCGCCACAGGACCAGTCGCTGGCCGCCAACGCCAAGGCGAACGCGGAGTTCGGCACCGGCCTGAACACCACGGTCATCTGGGCGGTACTCCTCGGCGCGCTGGCCCTGGGCGGCATCGCGACGGTCCGGGTGTTCCGGGGCAGGTAGCGGTTCGGACGGGCCGGAACCGACTCAGGACGGGGCCGGCCCGCGCCATCGGTACAGCCAGGGCGGCCTCTCCCCGGGGGTTGCCTCCAGCTCGTAGATCTCGGCCCGGGCGAGTCCGCCGTCGACCACCAGGTGGTGGGTGAGCGGTGGGCGGCCGTGCACGTCGAGGTCGACGATCACGATGTCGCCGTCACCCGCGCCCCCGACCAGCGGGATCTCGGTGGTGACCTCCATGTGGCCATCCTGCCGCCGGGGGTGCGCCCGGCGCAGCGGATCGGCGTACCCGGCACGCCACCACGTCACCGGTGTCTCCACCGAGCCGGTCCGCCGCCATCGGTCGGCGCCTCCCGACCGGTCACCGCCACTGGTAGTGCAGGTCCGCGACCCGTACCCCGATGCTGACCCGGGCCAGTACGGCGGTCAGCAGCGCCTGCCGCTGGTCCTGCGGCACGTCCCGGGCGGCCTCCCCGTACGTCGCCGCGACGTGTGCCCAGACGGCCTGCTCGGCCTGCTCGGCCAGAATCCAGGGGCGGGGACACTGCCGCCGGGGGCAGCCGTAGTAACGGCGTCCGCTCGACGAGAAGGACGGGATCAGCAGTTCGTCGCAGGGCCCGCAGGAGAGCAGCCCGCGGAGCAGGTAGCGCCCTGGCGTGGCCCGTTTCACGATGGGAAAATCCACGGTCACCGCCTCGCCTCGTGATCTACGGCGCATTCATGCCTGTCGTCATCCTCTCTGTTAGTACGGCTGCCGGGGCGAAACTGTTCGATTCGTGACTGGGGTAAGGCAAAAAATCGCCAGGAGCCAGCCGGCCACCGTCGTCGGCCATCGGGCCGCGGTGCCGGCGGGACGGTTGGCGGGTGCCGGGCGAGGGTCGCGCGGCGGCACCCGACGGGGTGCTACAAAGGGGATCCGCCAGTTGACCTCACGGCCGAGAAGGGACCTGTGCGTGCTCGTCGTCCACGCTGTGTGGCTGGCCGGTGGTCGGCTCGCGATGTGGGCGGAGGACCCCAGGCTGCCCACCCGGCCGCCGCGCCGGCCCGGCCGTCCGCCCCGGGACCGGCCACACCCCTTCGCGGCCGGGCATCCCGGGCTGGCCGGTGCACTCGGTGAACTCGCCGCCAAGGCGACCACCGGCAGCGCCCTGCTCGCCCTGCCCACCCGGGCCGGCGCCCCTGTCGACTCGGCGGAGCTGGTCCGGACCGAGCCGGTCGAGCCGGCCCGTGGTCCGGTCGACCTTGCCTCGTGGCGGGTGCCGGTCCTGGAGTACGACGCCGACCACGCACTGCCGGTGCTGCTCGCCTTCGCCGCCGAGCCGCTCGGCGGCCGGGAGGCACCGGCCGGCCGGGAGCGGCCCGCCCGGCGGCGGTCGCCGGCCGGTCGAGTCACCGACCGGGAGCCGCCCGCCGACCGGGAACCCGACGGCTCGACCCCGCCGGTCCCGGGCGCGTCGCTGCGCCACCTCGCCGGGCTGGCCGACCTCGCGGTCGAGCTGGTCCGGCGGGGCCGGGTCCTGCCCGGCCTCTCCACGACCGGTCCGGACGGTTCGGCGGCCGCTGCCGGTCCGGCGGGTGCCTCTCGACTACCGGGCGGTTCGGCGGGCGCTGCCGGTCCGAGCGGTTCGGCGGGCTCGGCTCGGGCGGTGTGGCGCCCGCTGCTGACCGGGTCCGACGCCGGCTGGGCCCGCGCGCTGACCATGGCGCTGCCGCCGGTGACCCGCGCCGCGCTCGACCCGCCGGCTGCCGGGTTCACCGCGGCGCAGGACGGCACCGGATCGGCCGGGGGCCGGCCGGGTGGTGTTCCCGGAGCGAGCGGCTCGGCGGCGGCCACCGTCGCGGAGGCCCTGGACGCGCTCACCGACGCCGCCGCCCGGACCGCCCTGGAGGGCGTACGGCTGATCGGGGCGGGTCGGGCAGGTGCCGCCGACGCCGCCCTACGGGACTGGCTCCGGGCGCTGACCGGTCGGCAGCGGGACTTCACCGCGGCACCGGAGGCGCTGGCCGGACTGGACCGTGAACTGCGCGCCTGGCAGCGGGACGCCGCCGGCAGCCCGGTACGGGCCTGCTTCCGACTCGTCGAACCACCCGCGCCGGCCGAGATCAACCCGACGCCGACCGAGCCGGACGAGCTGGCGGAGCCAGACGACCCGGCCGGGGCAGACGATTCCGCCGCGGCGGATGATCTGGCGGGGTCGACCGGGAGGGAAGGACTGGCCGGGAGCGGCGCGCTGGCCGGGCTGATCGACGTCGACGCGCCGGCCGGGGCGGAACGGCGTTGGCGGGTGGAGTTCGCCCTCCAGGCGGCCGACGAACCGAGCCTGGTGGTCGGGGCGGACCGGATCTGGGCGGCCCGGGGCGACCTGCGGGCGCTGGCCCGGCACCTGGCCGATCCGCAGGAGACCCTGCTGACCGAGCTGGGTCGGGCGAGCCGGCTCTGGCCGGAGCTGGACGACGCGCTGCGTACGGCCACGCCGGAGGCGTTGGAGCTGGACACCGAGGGAGCGCACCGGTTCCTCCGGGACGGTGCGCCGGTGCTGCACGCCGCCGGGTTCGGGGTGCTGCTCCCGTCCTGGTGGCAGCGGCCGGGGGCCCGGCTCGGGGCCCGGTTGCAGGCGAAGACCCGTACCGCGCCGGGGACGGTCGCGTCGCGCAGCGCACTGGGTATGGACGCGCTGGTCGACTACCGGTGGGAGCTGGCCCTCGGCGACCAGCCGCTGCACGCCGCCGAGCTGCGGGCGCTGGCGAAACTGAAGACGCCGCTGGTGCGGCTGCGCGGCCAGTGGGTGGAACTGGACGCGAAGCGGCTCGCCGCCGGGCTCAAGCTGCTCCGCGCGGGTGGCGAGCTGACCGTGGGCGACCTGCTCCGGCTGGGACTGGCCACCGAGGATGATCCGGCGGCGCTGCCGGTGCTCGGGGTCAGCGCCGACGGCCCGCTCGGCGACCTGCTCGCCGGTCAGGCCGAGCGGCATCTGACGCCCCGGGAGGCGCCGGAGTCCTTCCGGGGCACGCTGCGGCCGTACCAGCAGCGCGGGCTGGCCTGGCTGGCCTTCCTCCAGTCGCTCGGGCTCGGCGGGATCCTCGCCGACGACATGGGGCTGGGCAAGACCATCATGATGCTCGCACTGCTCGCCGGTGACGGGCCGGAGGCCGGCCCGACCCTGCTGGTCTGCCCGATGTCGCTGGTCGGCAACTGGCAGCGCGAGGCGGCCCGGTTCGCCCCGGAGCTGCGGGTGCACGTACACCATGGTGCGGAACGGCCGCGCGGGGCGAGGTTCGCCGCGGCGGTGCGGGACGCGGACCTGGTGCTCACCACCTACTCGCTGGCGGCCCGGGACGCCGCCGCACTGGGTGAGGTCGACTGGCACCGGATCGTGGTCGACGAGGCGCAGTCGATCAAGAATGCCGCGACCCGGCAGGCCGCCGCCGTGCGGTCGCTGCCCGCCCGGCACCGGGTGGCGGTCACCGGTACCCCGGTGGAGAACCGCCTCGCCGACCTCTGGTCGATCATGGAGTTCGCCAATCCCGGGCTGCTCGGCGGCGCGCCGGCCTTCAAGAAGCGGTACGCCGAGCCGATCGAGCGGCACGGCGACGACGAGGCGGCGGCCCGGCTGCGCCGGATCACCGGCCCGTTCGTGCTGCGCCGGGTGAAGACCGACCGGTCGATCATCACCGACCTGCCGGAGAAGCTGGAGATGGAGGTGCTCTGCAACCTCACCCGGGAGCAGGCCTCCCTCTACCAGGCGGTGGTCGATGACATGATGGCCAGGATCGAGTCCAGTGACGGCATCGAGCGACGCGGGCTGGTGCTGGCCACCATGACCCGGCTCAAGCAGGTCTGCAACCACCCCGCGCAGGTGCTCCGGGACGGCTCGGCGCTGCCCGGCCGCTCCGGCAAGCTGGCCCGGCTGGAGGAGATCCTGGACGAGGTACTGGCGGCCGGCGAGAAGGCACTGATCTTCAGCCAGTACGCCGAGTTCGGCGGGATGCTCCGGGCCCACCTCGCCGCCCGGTTCGGCCGCGAGGTGCTCTACCTGCACGGCGGCGTCGGCAAGACCGACCGGGACGCGATGGTGGCCCGGTTCCAGGACTCCACCGGGGACGGGTCGACCGGCCCGGCCCTCTTCGTCCTCTCCCTCAAGGCCGGCGGCACCGGGCTGACCCTGACCGCCGCCAACCACGTCATCCACGTCGACCGGTGGTGGAACCCGGCGGTCGAGGACCAGGCCACCGACCGGGCGTTCCGGATCGGCCAACGCCGCCCGGTGCAGGTCCGCAAGTTCGTCTGCGCCGGCACCGTGGAGGAGAAGGTGGCCGCGATGATCAACGAGAAGCGGGGGTTGGCCGCGCGGATCGTCGGCAGCGGCGAGCAGTGGCTCACCGAGCTGTCCACCTCGGAACTGCGCCAACTCTTCGCCCTGGAAAGCGGGGCGGTGGTGGAATGAACCTCTTTCAACCTGAACCACGCGGCGCTCGCACACCGCGTCCGACCTTGCGCTCCGACGGACCGCAAGGGGAGGTTGAAGAAGGTTCAATGAGCGAGCGGATCACCAGGTGCGGCGCGCACCCGTCCGGAGCGCCGGCATGACCGACTTCCGCGAGTACGGCCGTCCGCGCAGGGTCGACGGTGGACTGCGGGCGCGTACCGCCCGGGGGGCGATCGGGCAGTCCTGGTGGTCCCGCCGCTTCGTCGACGTACTCGAGTCCTTCGCGTTGGGCACCCGGCTCACCCGGGGCCGCTCGTACGCCCGCGCCGGGCAGGTCCTCTCGCTCGACGTGGCACCGGGCGAGGTGACCGCCGTCGTCCAGGGCTCCCGGGCGAAGCCGTACCGGGTGTCGATCCGGTTCCGGCCGTTGACCGAGCGGGTCTGGACCCGGCTGGAGAGGCTGCTCGCCGCGCAGGCGCTGTTCAGCGCGCGGCTGCTGGCCGGCGACGTACCGCCGGAGCTGGAGGCGGTCTTCGCCGAGGCGGGTGCGCCACTCTTTCCGGCCGGGGTGGACGAGCTGACCCAACGCTGCGACTGTCCCGACTTCGCCGTGCCGTGCAAGCACCTGGCCGCGACCTTCTATCTGCTCGCCGAGGCGTTCGACGCGGATCCGTTCCAGCTGCTGCACTGGCGGGGGCGGGACCGGGCCCGGCTACTGGCCCGGCTGCGGGCGCTGCGCGGTGCCGAATCCGGCGACGGCGGGGCGGCGCGGCGGAACACCGACCCGGGGCGTGGTCGCGGGCCGGCGGGCCGGCGTGGGGCACGTACCGGTGAATCCGACAGCGACACCGACACCGACACCGCCGGGCTGCCGGTTCCGACCGACCCGGGCCCGGCCGACTCACCGCCGGTCGGAGCCGGGCCGGCCCTCGCCGACCTGCCCGCCGAACCGTTGGCCGGAGCGCTCGACCGGTTCTGGGTCGCCCCGGTGCCGTTGCCGGCCCGCGCGCCCACCCTGGCGACCGAACCGGAGCTGGTACTGCGCCAGCTCGGACCGCCGGCCGCGGCGATCGGCGGGCCGGGCCTGACCGAGCGGCTCCGCCGCGCCTACCGCCGGTTCGGCGACAGCGAGCCGGTCTGAGCCTGCCGTGTTGCCTGCCGTGTCCGGTTCGGCGACGACTGCGCTGCCCTCGCCCGAGCTCACCGGATCCGCCGGGCCTGCCACATCATCAGGGTGGCCGCGACCAGGACCGCCGGGGCGATAGCGACGGCGAGCCAGCCGCCGAGCACGACCAGGGCCGGCACGGTGGCCCAGAGCACGAAGGTCAACACGAGTATCAGCCGAGCGCGCCGCAGTTTGCCCCGGTCGCTCAACCGGGCGACGAACTCGGGATCGCTTATCCGGAGCTGGTGCGTGATCTCGTCGAATCGGCGCTGATCCTCTTTGCTGAGCATGGCGTGGGCCCTTTCCTCAGACGTCAACCAGTCCGGCGCCGGATTACCCGGTCCGGGGCCGCTCTCACGCTCCTCGTACCCCTGCTACCAGCCCGGTCGCCGGCCAGGCGCGTCGCACCGGCCCGGCCGGCGCGAGCCCGCGCGGGCCGGGCCCGACGTGACCGCCCAGTACGGGCGACGGTGCCCGGGAGACACCCGGAAGGCATCCGGAGCGGGAACCGGCCACTCCGGGGCAGACGCGGCGGGAACCGACGATTCCGGCCCAGGCTAAGCGGAAACCCGGCGATTCCCGCCGAGACGCCGGCGGCGACCGACGATCCGGTGCCCTCAGTAGCCCCGGCGGGGGGCGGGCAGGTGTGCCGGGAAGAGCGGCTCGGGCAGCGCCGGAGCGACCGCCTCCAACGCCTCGACGATCAGCTCCTGGACGCCGTACGGGTCGGCCAGGCGCCAGCAGGTCTCCTCCGGGGACACCAGCCAGCGCACCGTCCCCTCCGGCAGCCGGGTCGGCGGGGCAGGAATCCACGAGCCGGAGCCGTGCCGGACCACGTAGAGGTTGTGTTCCAGTTCGGGCCGGAGCGGCTCGCCGGGGCGTACCAGGAACATCCACCGGCCGCCCGGTGTGACCGCGACCGGCCCGCGGACCTGGTTGGAGACGGCGCCGAACAGCCGCGGCCGGGCCTGCTCCAGCGCGAACCGGCCCAGGTAGGCGGGGACCTCCAGGACGTCGAAGGCGCGGCCGGTGGCGAGCAGGATCGAGTGCGGGCGGAGCCGCCACCAGGTGGCGACCCGGGCCGGGTCGGCGGTGGCGTTCTGCTCCCAATGCTCCAGCGCCGGATGGCAACCGGTGGTCGGACAGCCGGCCCGGCCACAGACGAAACGGTGCCGGGCCAGACACGCGCCGGGGGTGACCTGCCAGCCGTGGCTGGCATAGCGGACCGCGATCCGGCGCAGCCGGACCCGGTCGAGTTGGGCGAAACGGACCGAACGCGGACGGACCTTCTCCCACATTTTCGTGAACCCCCTACATTTATTGATCTCGGCCAGTTATGCAGGTCGAAGCCCGTCACTGGCGTCTGACGCGGTCGTTTGTCCGGGCAGACAGCCGCAAGTTGCATCGAAAGCTACGAGCGGCCGTCTCCGGAGTGACGTACATGCTGTGCGACCAGCGCAGATGTGAGTCGCACCCCGTTTTCGTACCGGCGCGGGCCCCCTACCGGACCGCCGACGCAGAAGGGAGGGCCGGACGTGGACGAACTGCCGATCGGGCGTCGCGTCGCCTACTGGCGCGGTCGCCGCAAAATGTCGCAACAGGTCTTCGCCGATCGGCTCGGAAAGTCGAAGAGCTGGGTGGACAAGGTCGAACGAGGCGTACGCCGCCTGGACAAGTTCTCGGTGCTCTACGAGATCGCCGACGTACTCCAACTCGATGCCCAACTCCTGCTCGGCAAGGCGCCGGAACGTCGGGCCGACGGGCTCACCTGCATCGACGAGGTGGAGGTCGACGAGATCCGCTCCGCCCTGGAGCGGTACGACTCGATGAGTTCGTTCCTCACCACGAATCCGCAGCCGCCCTCGCTGGCCGAGATGACCAAGTCGGTGAACCACGCCTGGCTGACGTTCCAGTACGCCCGGTACGGCGTGTTGACCCGGGCGCTGCCGAAGCTGCTCCGGGACGCACAGGCGCTGGACAGCGTGGCCGGCGGCGACGACGGCCCCAAGGCGGCCCACCTGCTCGGGCAGGTGTACCAGATCGCCTCGTCGGCGCTGCGCAAGCTCGGCGAGTACGAGCTGGCCTGGCTCGCCGCCGACCGGTCGATGGCGGTCTCACAGCGGGCCGGCGATCCGCTGCTGGCTGGGGTGGCCACCTACCGGGTCGGCAACGCCCTGCTGGCGCTCGGCCGGGCCCGGCCGGCGCTGGAGGTGAACGTGAGCGTCGCCAACCGCCTGGCGCCCGGCGGTGGCAACGACGCAGGGCCGGAGCGGCTCTCCGTCTACGGGATGCTGCTGTTGCAGGGGGCGATGGCGGCGGCCCGGATGGGCGACAACAACACGGTCAAAGACCTGATCTACGAGGCGGAGGGCGCGGCGGACCGGCTGGGCGGCGACCATAACCACTACTGGACCAGCTTCGGCCCGACCAACCTGGAGCTGCACCGCGCGGCGGCGGCGGTGGAGCTGGGCGAGGGCGGGAACGCGGTGCAGACCCACGAGCGGCGGATCATGCGGCGGGAGGGCTTCAACACGCTGCTGCCGGAGCGGCGGGCACACCACATGCTGGACCTGGCCCGCGGGTTCGCCCAGATCGGCGACCTGGACCGGGCGGGCGAGGCGCTGGTCGACGGCGACCGGCTGGCCCCGTCCGAGATCAGGTGCCGGCCGATCGCGCACGAGGTGATGTCAAACGTGCTGCGTCGCACACGGGGTGCGCCGCCCGCCGCGATTGCGGAGTTGGCTGAGCAGATGGGAGTAGCGATATGACGCGGCCGGTCCCCGGGCTTGCCCCAGCCACCCGGGCGGTGCCGGAGGTCGTCCGGTGACGGAGTCGAGCGGGTCCCGGGTGCTGTACGTGCTCGCCTGCGGCTCGCCGCTGACCCGGCACGTCGGTCGGCTGGTCGGCTGCGCGCAGCGCGACGGCTGGGACGTCTGCGTGGTGTTGACCCCGGACGGGACGAAGTTCGCCGACGTACCGGCGCTGCGCCGGCAGACCGGGCATCCGGTGCGGTCGACGTACAAGAACCCCGGCGATCCGGACGTACTTCCCGACGCGGACGCGATGATCGTCTCTCCGGCGACGGTGAACACGATCAACAAGTGGGCCGCCGGGATAGCGGACACCCTCGCCCTCGGTCTGCTGGTCGAGGGGCTCGGCAAGGGGCTGCCGATCGTGGCGATGCCGTTCACCAACGCCGCGATGGCGGCCCATCCGGCCTTCCTGACCAGCCTCGCCCTGCTGCGGGACTGGCACGTCACGGTGCTCTTCGGCGACCACGTCATGCCGCTGCACGCACCCGGCACCGGGGAGCGCTACCTGGAGAGGTTTCCCTGGGAGATGGCGGTGACGGCGCTGCGGGCCAGGCTCTCGGTCAGCGGCCAGCGCGGCTGAACCGGGGCGGACCCGCCGACGGGCCGGGCCGGCGCCGGTAAGCTGGGCCGCCGTGGATGCATCCGGAGCTCAGGCGGTCAGTGTCGCCGACGTCGTGGCCGCGCTCGACCAGCGTTACCCGCCGGCCTGGGCCGAGGGGTGGGACCGGGTGGGACTGGTGGTCGGTGAGCCGTCCGCGCCGGTACGCCGGGTCTGCTGCGTGGTGGACGTGGTGCCGGAGACCGTCGCCGAGGCGCTCGGCTACGGTGCCGACCTGATCGTGGCGCACCATCCGCTGCTGCTGCGCGGGGTCTCGTCGGTGGCCGCGACGACGTACAAGGGCCGGATCGTGCACCAGTTGATCCGCAACGACGTGGCCCTGTACGTGGCGCACACCAACGCCGACATCGCCAACCCAGGGGTCTCCGACGCGCTCGCCGTCCGGCTCGGCCTGACCGACCTGCGCCCGCTGCGCCCGGCCGACCCCGCCGGTCCGGCCAGCGGGGCGGGGCGCGGCTTCGGGCGGATCGGCCGGCTGCCGCAGCCGGCGACGCTGGCCGAGTTCACCGGCCACGCGGCCCGGGTGCTCCCGCCCACCGCCTGGGGCGTACGCGCCGCCGGTGACCCCGGGCGGACGATCTCGACCGTGGCGGTCAGCGGCGGGGCCGGTGACTCCTTCCTCGCCGACGCCCTCCGGGCCGGCGTCGACGCCTTCCTCACCGCCGACCTGCGGCACCATCCGGTCAGCGAGTACCAGGCCGAGGAGGGGCCGGCTCTGCTGGACGCCGCGCACTGGGCGACCGAGCGGCCCTGGCTGGACGACCTGGCCGCACACCTGCGCGAGCGACTGGGCGTGGAGACCCTGGTGTCCGATCTGGACACCGATCCGTGGACGGTGCAGGCGGCGTCTCCCGTACCACCCGTGCTACCCCCCGCATCCCTCGTGGAGAAGGAGTCCCCCCGATGAAGGCCGACCCGAAAGACCAGCGTCGCCTGCTCGACCTGCAGGCGATCGACACCGGGCTCGCCCAGCTCGCGCACCGGCGCCGTACGCTGCCGGAGCACGCCGAGCTGGAGACGCTGGCCCGGGAGCTGTCCGCGCTGGAGGACGAGCGGGTCCGCGCCCAGGTGGCAGTGGACGACCTGGACCGGGACATCGCCCGGCTGGAGCGGGACGTCGAGCAGGTGCGGATCCGCAAGGACCGCAACGAGGCCCGGCTGACCGTCGGCTCGGGGCCGGCCCGCGAACTGGAGGCGCTGCAGCACGAGCTTGCCTCCCTCAACCGGCGGCAGACCGAGCTGGAGGACGCCGAGCTGGAGCTGATGGAGCAGCGGGAGACCGCGCAGGGCGTACTCGACGGGATCGAGCAGCGGCTGGCGGCGGCCCGGGAGCGGCGTGCGGAGACCGAGCAGCGGCGCGACCGGGCCCTTGCCGAGATCGGCAAGGAGGAGGAGTTCAAGGTCGGCTCGCGGCAGCCACTCGCGGCCGACCTCCCGGCCGACCTGGTGGCGCTCTACGACAAGATCCGGGAGGCGTCGGGCGGGCTCGGTGCGGCCCTGGTCGCCGGTGGGCGCTGTGGCGGCTGCCGGCTGGAGCTCTACGGCGCGGACCGGGGCCGGATCAAGGCCGCCGCTCCCGACGAGGTGGTGCGCTGCGAGGAGTGCCGGCGCATCATGGTGCGTACCGCCGAGTCCGGGCTGTGACGGCGTCGGTGACGGGATCGGGAGGTGGACCCGTGCCGGGTCGTAAGGTCGTGGTGGAGGCGGACGGCGGTGCCCGGGGCAATCCGGGGCCGGCCGGTTACGGCGCGGTGGTCCGGGACGCCGGCAGCGGCGAGGTGCTCGCCGAGCGCTCCGAGTCGATCGGGGTCGCCACCAACAACGTCGCGGAATACCGTGGCCTGATCGCCGGGTTGGAGGCCGCCCGCGCGTCCGGGGCGTCCGGGGTCGAGGTGCGGATGGACTCCAAGCTGGTGGTCGAGCAGATGGCGGGCCGCTGGCAGATCAAGCATCCGGGCCTGCGTCCGCTCGCCGCCCAGGCGGCCGGGCTGGTCCGGAAGTTCGACTCGGTGACGTACACCTGGATTCCCCGGGAGCGCAACCGGCACGCGGACGCGCTGGCGAACGCGGCGATGGATCTGGCCGCCGGCAAGGCGCCGGAGGTCGCCCCGGACAGCGCGGCCGAGGCGGAGGCCGCGACGCCGGCCGATGCGTCCGGGCGGGCGCAGGCGCACGAGGTCGCCGCGCAGGGGTCGACCGCGAAGAGTTCCTGGGAACCGCGTCCGGCCGAGACCGCCACCCGGCTGCTGCTGCTCCGGCACGGCGAGACGGAGTACACCGCGAAGGGCCGCTACTCCGGCCGGGGTGACGTGCCGCTCTCCGACCGGGGCCTGGTCCAGGCGGGTGCGACGGCCCGCCGGGTGGCCGGGCTGGTCGACACGGTCGCGGCCGTGGTCAGCTCGCCCCTGTCCCGGTGTACGGCGATGGCCGGCATCATCGCGGGTGGGCTCGGCGGGGTGCCGGTGGTGGTCGAGCCGGATCTGATCGAGTGTGACTTCGGCGAGTGGGAGGGGCGTACCTTCGCAGAGGTACGCGAAGGCTGGCCCGCCGAACTGGATGCCTGGCTGGCCTCGCCGGCCGTGGCTCCGCCCGGCGGGGAGTCCTTCGTCGACGTCGGCGTCCGGGTCGGCCGGGCGATGGCCAAGCTGCTGGCCGACTACCCGGGGGAGACCGTGGTGGTGGTCTCGCACGTCTCGCCGGTGAAGATCGCGCTCCGTGACGCGCTGGCCGCGACCGACGCCTTCCTGCACCGGCTCTACCTGGACCCGGCCGGCCTGTCCCTGTTGGACATCTGGCCCGACGGCGGAATGGCGGTACGCACCGTCAACGACACCGCCCACCTGTGAGGATCTTGTAGGGGCGGGACCCTGCCTAACACTTCCGGGGCGAGGGTTCTTCGGTGAGGAACGTGAGCAGGTTCTTGACGAACCGGGGCGGATCGTCGAGCCAGGGAAAGTGACTGGCGCCGTCCTGCACCACGGTTTCGGCGTTCGGGAAGAGCGCGGCGAGCGCCCGGGCCGCCTCCGGGGTGGGCGCCGGATCGAGTTCGCCGGCCACGACCAGCACCGGGGCGTCGAGTCGGGCCAGTGCGGTGCGGACCGCGGCGATATCCGGGGCGAAGTCCTGGTAGAACCCGGCGGACGGCGCGTCCGGCCGTTCCTCCGGTTCGGCCTCGGCGTGTGCCCGGGCCCGCTCGTCCCACCGCCCGTACCCGAACGGCGCGGCACCGATGCGCAGCGGGTTCACCTCGTCGGGCCCGGCGCCCCGGGCGGCCGCCTCCTGCCAGGCGTCCATCGCGGCCTTCGCCTCCGGGTACCACCACTGCGCGGAGCGGGCGGTGACCGCCTCGGCGAAGCCGAGTGTCTCCACCCCGACCGCACGCAGCCCCGGGGTGACGAGCAGCAGCCGGGAGATCCGGTGCGGATGCCGGGCCGCGTAGAGTTCCGCGAGGTTGCCGGCGGCCGAGTGGGCGAGCAGATCCATCCGGTCCAGTCCGAGGTGGACCCGGAACGCCTCGACGTCGTCGACCAGCCGGTCGCACCGGTAGCTCGCCGGGTCCTCGGGGACCGCCGACTCGCCGCTGCCGCGCAGGTCGAGCATGAGCAGGGTGCGATCCCGGCTCAGTCCACCAAGGTCGCCGAGGTAGCTCGTCGCCCGGGCCGGTCCGCCGGGCAGGCAGACGATCGGCGGTCCGGACCCCAGCACGTGGTAAGCGAGTGCGGTGCTGTCGTACGAGGGAAATCGCGGCACCCGGTCAGCATGGCAACCGGTCGATCGCCGATCAAGAGCAATCGCCATACTTCGATGTTTTCTTTGCCCCGATAGGACCGTTTGGGGTGACCCTATTCTGGCCGTTGATCACCATTCGGCGCACCGTGGTCGCCGTTTGGCGCAGCGGGCCGATGTCGCCGAGGTGACCACCGTCACTCTGCCCTAACCTCCGGCGTCACATATAGGTCAACGCCGACACGTCATCCAGGTCAACGCCGATGCGTCATCGGAAGAGTCAACCGGGCGGGCCACCAGGCCGCAGCGCAGCGAGGAGACGGCATGAGCGAGCGTAGCGAGCGAATCTTCGAACACGGCGCCGATCTGCCTCAGGACGGTACGGAGCGAGAGGAGTGCCGGCATGAGCGACCCTGAGACGCCGGCGGCGCCGGCCGGCGAGGTGGTGGCGAAGGCCCGGGCGAAGGACCACAGTCCGTGGAACTGGCTGCTCTTCCTGCCGATCGTCGTGCCGCTGATCACGCCGTTGTTCAACGCCGACTCGCCCCGGCTGTTCGGCTTCCCGGTCTTCTACTGGCTCCAACTGGTGTTCATCCTGCTCGGGGTCGGCACCACGACCCTGGTCTACCAGATGACCAAGAAGCGGGGGTGACCGGTGATGTGGCGGGACCATCTCACTGAGATCGTCATCTTCACCCTGCTGTTCCTGCTGGTCAGCGGGATGGGCTTCGTCGCCGCCCGGTGGCGGGCACCGAACGACATGGCGCACCTGGACGAGTGGGGCCTGGGCGGGCGCAGTTTCGGCGGCTGGATCACCTGGTTCCTGGTCGGCGGCGACCTCTACACCGCGTACACCTTCGTGGCCGTGCCGGCGCTGCTCTTCGGGGCCGGCGCGGCCGGGTTCTTCGCGGTGCCGTACACGATCATCATCTATCCGCTGGTCTTCCTGGTGCTGGTCCGGCTCTGGTCGGTGTCGCACCGGCACGGCTTCGTCACCCCGGCCGACTTCGTCCGGAAGCGGTTCGACTCGCCGACCCTGGCACTGATCATCGCGATCACCGGGATCGTCGCGACGATGCCCTACATCGCGCTCCAGCTGGTCGGCATCGAGGCGGTACTCAAGACGATGGGGGTCAGCGGGGAGAGCACGGTCGCCCGGCACCTGCCGATCATCATCGCCTTCGCCATCCTGGCCGCCTACACCTACCAGTCCGGGCTACGGGCGCCGGCGCTGATCGCCTTCGTCAAGGACTCGCTGATCTACATCGTGATCCTGGTGGCGATCGTCTACCTGCCGTACAAGCTGGGTGGCTGGGGGAGCATCTTCGACGCGGCGGAGGCGAAGTTCGACGCCAGCCCGTCACCGAACGACGGCATCACGCTCAATGCCAACAACCAGTTGCAGTACATCACCCTGGCCCTTGGCTCGGCGCTGGCGCTCTTCCTCTACCCGCACAGCCTCACCGGCGTACTTGCCAGCCGGAGCCGGGACGTGATCAAGCGGAACATGTCGGCGCTCCCGGCGTACAGCCTGCTGCTGGGTCTGATCGCCCTGCTCGGGTACGCCGCCATCGCCGCCGAGGTGACCCCGCTGCCGGGCGCGACCGAGGGCACCGTGGACAACAACACCGTGGTACCGCTGCTGTTCGAGCAGCAGTTCCCGAGTTGGTTCGCCGGGATCGCGTTCGCCGCGATCGGGATCGGCGCGCTGGTGCCGGCCGCCATCATGTCGATCGCGGCGGCCAACCTCTTCACCCGGAACATCTACAAGGAGTACCTGCGCAAGGACGCCACCGCGGCCCAGGAGGCGAACGTCTCCAAGATCACATCGTTGGTGGTGAAGATCGGTGCGGTCGCCTGCATCGTCTTCCTCGACCCGCAGTTCTCGATCGACCTCCAACTCATCGGCGGGGTCATCATCCTGCAGACGCTGCCGGCGGTCGCCCTCGGCCTCTACACCCGGTGGTTCCACCGGGGCGCGCTGGTCGCCGGCTGGGTGGCCGGGATGGGCCTCGGGATGTGGATGCTCTACCAGATCCCGAACCCGGCGACCAAGCGGGCACACTTCGGCGGGTCCGCGTTCCCGCTGGAGAAGCTCGGCTTCGACGGCTCAGCCAAGACCATCTACGTCGGCCTGGTCGCCGTCGTGGTCAACCTGCTGGTCGCGGTGATCGTCACGCTGGTGCTCCGGGCCGCCAAGGTCCCCGCCGGGGTCGACGGGACCGAACAGGACGACTACTTCGCCGACCAGGGCGATCCGCGGCTCCTACCCAGCCCGAGGGAGTCGGCCGAGGTGGCCGGCGAGGCGGTCGAACCCTCCCCGAAGGTCTGACCGACCCCCGACCCCGACCCGCGCACACCGGCACCCACCGCCCGCTCCCGGGTGGTAGGTGCCGGCGTCGGGGTCAACGCCAGGAGCGGTAGAGCAGCAGCAGGCCGATCACCGCGCCGAAGAGCACGATCACGGCCTTGAGTATCTCGGGCCGCATCCGGCGGACGAGCCGCGCGCCCGCGTACCCCCCGACGACGGTCGCGGGGGCGACCACCGCGACGGCGGCCCAGTTCACCGGACCGAACGCGGCGAAGGCGACGATCGTGGTCAGCCCGACCACCGCGGAGAGCAGATTCTTGATCGCGCTGATCCGGACCAGCGACTCGTCCAGCACCAGCGCCAGCCCGGCCACCAGCATGACCCCGAGCGCGGCACCGAAGTATCCGCCGTAGACCGCGCCGACCACCACCATGGTGTGCAGCGCGACACTTTGCCGTGGGACGCTCCGCACCGCCGTCCGGCCGGATGTGCCGCTGCCCGTGCCCGTGCCGGAGTCGGAGCCGGTCGTGGTGGGGTGCCCGGCACCCCGTCCGACGAGGCGGCGAAGCTGGTCCTGGAACGCCAGCACGGCGCTCGCACCGAGCACCAGGAACGGTACGGTCACCTCGAACGCCCGGGCCGGGGTGGAGAGCAGCAGCGCGCAGCCGGCGGCGGTGCCCAGCACGGTCCCGGGGACCAGCCGGAGCAGCCACCGGCGGTCAGGCAGGTCGACCCGACTGCCCCACACGCTGGCCAGATAGCCGGGACAGACGGACATCGAGTTGCTCACGTTCGCGGGAACCGGCGGCAACCCGACCGCGATCATGGCCGGAAAGGTGATGAGCGAGCCTCCGCCGGCCACCGCGTTGATTACACCCGCGGCGAGCCCGGCAGCGACCAGTAGCAGCGCCTCGGGAAAATCCATAGCCTGTCGAGGCTAATCCGCGCTGATTCCTGTCTCTCGGTGGCCTGCCGGCATCCCGCCAGGAGGCGTCCCGGGAGCGGCCGGGTGGATCGCTCTTCGGGAACATCGCTACGATTGGTACGCGACGGACGAGTCGACCGGGCGGTCGCGTCGGCGGGCCGTGAGCCCGCCGCCGAGGAACGTCCGGACTCCACAGGGCAGGGTGGTTGCTAACGGCAACCCGGGGTGACCCGCGGGAAAGTGCCACAGAAAACAGACCGCCGAGCGGGTGGTTTACGCGGAAACGCGCGGATCGACCGGTTCGGTAAGGGTGAAACGGTGGGGTAAGAGCCCACCAGCATCCCGGGTGACCGGGATGGCTCGGTAAACCCCACCCGGAGCAAGGCCAAGAGAGGGCCATAGCCGAAGGGCAACGGCCCGCGCAGGCGTTCGAGGGCGGCCCGCCCGATGCCTGCGGGTAGGCCGCTGGAGCCTGTCGGCAACGGCAGGCCGAGATGGATGGCCGCCGCCGACACCACCGGCAACGGTGCGTGCCGGGCACAAAATCCGGCGTACAGGTCGACTCGTCCGTCGTACCCCAGGTCACGGTCCTGATCACGGCCGTGACCTGCTGCTTTGTCTGGTGTCGTTGGTTGACCTTGGTCAGCGTTGGGCGGCGTCTGACGGCCCGGTGACGGCCCAGACGGCCCAGAGACGGCCCAGCAATGATCTCTGAACCTCCGTCCGGACCCTGCCCTGAGCCAGGGCAGCACCGTGGCGGCCCGTTCGGTGGGCGGTGGGCGACGCGCGGGCGGGGGTTGGGCACGTCCTGGCGGTGGACCTGGTGGCCGGACCGGTGACTCGGTGGCAAGCCAGTCCGGGGTTTGGACTGGCGCGGCAGCCGGAAGCCAAGCGCTCGACGGCGTCCAGCCCCGCCGGCTTCCGTCACGGCCTTGCTGGGGACGGGCTTCTCTGACCGTTGGGGCGGCGCCCCGGCGGCTGTCGGTGGCTTCCCGCCCCGGCGCCGCAGGCGTCCGGGGCGGCGTGCCGCCGGCCGGGCTTGCCGCCCCGCACCGCGCGGAGCGCGGTGCCTTGATTCAATACAGAACTATTCGGCAACCCTCGGGGTTAACAAAACACGGCAACCCTGACTCAGGCGGTTCGCTAGGTGCTACCGCACTCAACGCTCTTCGCGGCGGAGATTCGCGCGCAGTGGTGTAGGAGGCGTCCAAGCAACGCGTATCGTAAGTTGCTCTCAACAGGCCAGTCCCACTCCGTGGAGGTCCAGTGGGACAATGTATCCGTGACCCAGGACCAAGCAGCTGCTGAGCCGCAGCCGACAACCGTCGACGCATCTGTTTCCGACAGCGACCCATCTCGTGTTGACGGTCGCGCCGAGACACAACTAGTCAACTCAGCGGCAGGATGGATGGAAGAAGCCCTGAACGCGTGGATTGCGGAGGACCATGGAAAAGTAGCCGTCCTTGCGCCGCTTGCTGTCGAGCACCTGGGAAAGGCAGTGTTGTGGCGGAAGAACCCTGTTCTTGTTGTGCCCTTGGCGCCTGAGCACGAAGCCTCTCTATTCAGCCTGGCTACCCAGCCTGACCTTACGTCTCCGAAGCTCCGGACGGTTGGCCTGGCGATCCTCCTTCGTCGTCTTGATCAGCTTCTCGACGGCGGCCTGTCGATCGATGGAAAGCGGCGGGTTCGCATGGTAGAGGTGCGCAATGGTGGGATGCACGTCGGTTTGCCGGCGGAATCCCGGTACATCTTGACCGATTGCCTGACTGTATGCGGCGTTCTCTTAGAACATCTCGGCAAGGACGCTCGAAGCTTTTACGGAGGCCACCATGAGAATGTGCTCACTTTGCTCGATAAAAAACGTACGGAGATTGGACACCGAGTCGCGGCAAAGCTTGCCAGAGCGCGTCGCCGTCTTGCAGTTCTGGAAGAGCGGCTTGGTACCGAGATGTTCATCGAAACTACTGAGCGACTTGAGGGCCTAGCGCCGGATGTACTCGACTCAGATGACTTCGGCAGCGGATTGTGGGGAGTCGACGCCGCCTGCCCCGAGTGTGCTTCTCGTGGACGATTGTTCGGCTATGTCGACGCGGATTACGAAGTCGACTACGACGTAGAGCCTTTAGGTAACGGGCAGTACGACACCTACCCCATTGGCGGCTGGAGAATGGAGCTTTCTCCGCAAGCCTTCGCTTGCAACGTATGTCGGCTCACTCTCCAGGGCCCTGAGGAGCTAGGTGAGGCGCAGTTGCCAGCATCCCGCCACGAAATCCGCCCAGGAGATCTAGGGGACGATTTTCATCCGGAAGATTTCGCTGAAGCGGAGTACGGTATCCAGGAGTAGTTCCGAATACTCTCTGACATTGCTGCTAAGCGTTGGCAAAGGGTTCCCTCACCGACGGCTTCCGTCATCTTGCCGCTGGTTGACTCGTTAGGGGGTCCTGCGGCCAAATCCGCGCTGGTAGACCCTCCCCGGCTGCCGCAAGTACTGGTCCGTGCTCCCGACGGTCACCACGTCCAGATCTCCGATAGTTGACCGTCTTGTCTTGCATGATTCAAGCCAGAGATACTCCTTTAAGGGGACGGCGCCTCGTGCTACTGATCCTCTACCTCGGCCCGCTTCAGATGCCGTCCGAAGAAATGGATCTCCTCCCGGGCTGCATAAAGCGCACCTATCGCAGTTTCCCTGAAGAGGGTAGCGATCTCCGGATTCGACTGTTCTGCCAGCTTTAGCAAGACTTGATTGATTGCGACTTGCTGCTCTTGAGATGGGAGATTGCGACTACTGAAAGCCTCTTGGATCAGCCTCAAGTGCAGTTCGGCGGTCTCGGCGCGCACCTTCTCCGCCTCTGCGATGACTTTAACTGATTGGGCGTCGACGTAGCTCGCCTCTGCTCGCGACTTGAGCGCATCAGCATGGGCCTTACCGGCCTCGCTGTTGTTCTTTTTGGCCATGCTTCGCGCAGTCAGGACACCTGCAATTCCAAGCAGTATGGGACCACCGGCGGCGACGATCGTAACAACGATGCTACCGGGAGCGATGTTCGAAACCTTAGGAGTCAATTGAACCCGGATTTGATCGAGCAAGAGGTTGGCAACCCGAGGCGGGGAGAGACGTGGATAACGAGATTCCTGCTGCGCGGAATCTGGAAGTATGGGCTGGCCAAAGATCCTGACCAATTTATGCAATTCTTCTCGACGAATCGCCGAGATCGTAGCCTTAGTCTGTTGCGCTATCCACTTTGTTGTGTCCCAAGCAAGGTCACTCATGAATGATGGTCGTCGTATCCCACCGCCATCAATGAATTCCTCTAGCGCGTCCAGCTCGTCTTTGTCAAGATTGAAGGAAGGGGATTTACTTAAGAGCCTGTATATATCCTCATCGTGGTGTCTTCGGAAGAAGGTGTCGATCTCCGAAAACCGCTCCCTGACGTGTCGTAGAAAGAGCAAGGCGGGCTCTGTCAGTAAATATGCTGTCCACTGCGTGGCCTCGATCGCCCGGAGGGCATCCGATATATCGGAAACGTTACTGTCTAAATCAAACACCAAGGTCAACTTGGATTGCGTCGACTCGGACGTCACTTCGTCTCCCTGCTAGGCCAAATTGGATCGATTACCCTACCATTGGTTGTGGTCAGGAATTACGCCTCAAGCTGAGCTCTCCCCTCCGATGAGCGACACTTGTTGATCAGAAAATGGCCGTTGACCTGGTAGTTCGCTAGATCCACCCCGACAGTTGGTGCCTACTTTGGCAAGTACTTGACACTTACGAGATCAGACCGGGTCGGATGCGGGTGATGCTGGCGATGACCCGGTCGACCTGATCAGGTTCGAGTCGGTAGATTCGTAGTCATGCATGATGAGCACCCCCAACCTCACGAACCAGTCGGCCTAGCGAACGGCTTCGAAGCCTGGTGGTCGACGGACATGGACTCCGGGCCATTCCTGCGTGACGGCCGCATCGTCTTGGATGCGAATGTATTACTCCACCTTTATCGAGTAACCCCCACGACTCGCGAGCAGATTTTCGCGACACTTTCAAACTTGCACGATCGCGTTTGGATCCCTCATCAAGCCGCGTTGGAGTTCCATCGCAATCGAATCGACGCCGTTGTAGGGCGACTCTCGCAGTTTCGTGAGATTCGTCAGCTGCTCAATCAGGCGACGGGCAGAGCTGTAGTTGAGCTGCGCAAGGCGGTGCAACGTTTCGTGGCTCTGAGGCAGACAAACATGACGGATAGGGCTTGGGAACCGAAAGATCATGGCCTTGATGAGGCGTCTCTCCTTGCCCGGCTAGAAGGAATAATGGATCCTGCACTAACTGAACTCGGGATACTAGAGGCAGAACACGACCTCGCGCCAAAGGACATACAGTCGGGGGACCCGATCCTGGCGCGTCTCGACGAGATAACCACCGGAAGGATTGGCCTACCCTACGGTTCCCCTAAACTTCAGGAACTGATTGAGGAAGCGGTTCAATACAGATTCCCCAATGAGATACCGCCCGGCTACAAGGACGTGGGCAGCAAGCCAACTGCCTACCGCGCCGCAGGCGACTATATTCTCTGGCGGCAGATCCTGGATTATGCCGTGACAGAACCGCGCCCGAAGCTGATCGCGGTTGTTACCAATGATGTGAAAGAGGACTGGTGGGTACTAAACAAGCAAGGCAGACCCGACCATCCCCGCCCCGAGCTGAAGCAGGAACTGTTTGAAGCTAGCGGAGCAAGAATGGCGCTCATGACGCTATCGGATTTCCTTGAGTCGGCAGCGCGACAATTCCCTGGGTACGTATCGAAAGAAACTGTTTCGGAGGTTCGTGAATCGGAATTGGTGGCCCAAATCGCAGAGTTCGTGGGCGAGCTCTTCGCATCAGAAGACGACGAGGGACGCAAGCTCGAATTGATGGAACTTACACCCTTCGAATTCGAGCATCTCGTGCGTCAACTCTTAGAGGCCATGGGCTACACCGATTTCGTTACCGAAACTGCGAACCGGCACGGCTTCGATATGCAAGCAATCCACCCGCACTCAGATTTCGACACCGGAAAGACGCTTATCGAGGTCAAGCGCTATCGCAGTCCAGTGCCGGTTGACGTCATGCACGGGTTATACGGATTGATTGCCGATATGAAGGCTGAGCATGGCATCGTTATTACTACTAGCCGATTTACGGATAAGGCAAAACAATTCGCCGATGGGAAAAACTTGAGCCTTATTGCGGGGGTGGACCTTATTCGCCTACTAAACGAGTTCCTTGGCATTGATGCATCAATCGACGGCCGGAAGCCCGACGAAAAATGAAACTTCGTACTGCTGCTCCTTTCGGGCATCGACGGCGAACCTACGCTCGGCCTCTGGCTGACCGTGCTTTCGGCCCAGGGTCGGACCGCATTGGCGGCGTGCAAGAGATATTCAGTGACAACTAGGTCCACGCGGATGCTAAGCGGGACGACACTCTCCGGGATGGCAGCGGTGGAGGGGACAGCGGGTTCCGTTGGGCAACGGTCGGTCGCAGATGACGCGGTAGTGGTTGACCTGGTCGCCTTCGTAAGTGATAGTGCTTTCCCCTCGGTCGAAGTCGGGGAGAAACATGAAGATGTCGGCGACCAATCCCGCTCTTTCGAAGGCCGCGCCTACGTCTGCGGCCCGGAAGGGCATGTGCAGGACGAATCGATCATCCGGCTCGGCCGGCTCAGTCACCCATGCTGGATGCTGGCTGGCACGAGGGATGATCGAGTTTCGAGGTGGCCACTCTCTGGGGCGTCGGCGTCCGGACACGTCCCGTTCTCCTCTCGGTTCCAGAGGTCGGGGCGCGGGCTAGAGGGTGACGACCCGCACCCCGACCGTTGGTGTCGCACTCACCTGCCCTCGCGGCCATGGCGGCGGGCACGAGAACAGGGACAATTCCGTACGACGGTGTGTAGTCAACGGCGGGTGGTGGGTACGGCGCATCCGCCCTGGTGGACTGCTGGTCGACGTCTGGGGGCGTTGGGAAACGTCCTCTGACGGGCTTGAAACGTCCGGTGCAGGAAACGTCCAATGGAGAGATGAACGAACGTCTGCGGACGGTGATGGTTCGTCGTGGGGTACGCGTTGAGGACCTGGCCGATGAGTGCGGTGTTGATCCGAAGACGGTGGAGCGGTGGATCAGTCTGGGGCGGGTTCCTCATCGGCGTCATCGGTGGGTGACGGCGCGGCGGTTGGGTGCGGAAGAGGCGTACCTGTGGCCGGCGGTGCTCGCGTCGGTCGCCGGTAAGCGCGAAGAGGCCAGCCGCGCGGAATTGATCGAGGTGTTTCCGGACCGGGCGTCGGTGCCGCGTGAGACGTGGCTACGGCTGCTCACTGAGGCCCAGGAGCGGATAGACGTTTTGGTGTTCTCCGGGACGTTCTTCGCGCAGACGCAGCCGCGCGTGGCGCGCATGCTTGCTGACCGCCTGTCGGCCGGGGTGCAGGTCCGGCTGTGCTTCGGTGACCCGGCGAGTGACGCTGTTGCGGTTCGGGATCGGGAGGAGGGGCTTGGCGGGACGCTGGCGGCGAAGATCCGTGCGTCGTTGACGTACTACCGGGAGCTGGGCGGCGTGGACGGGTGTGAGGTTCGGCTTCATCCGACGACGCTCTACGCGAGCCTGTTCCGGTACGACGACGAGATTCTGACCAACCCGCATGCGTATGGTGAGGCGGCGTCGGCCAATCCGACGTTCCATCTCCGTAAGGTCGACGGTGGCGGGCTGTTCGATCACTACGCGGCCAGCTTCGACCGGGTGTGGGCTACGGCGGTGCCGTGGCTGGGGACGGAGGTCTGAGGATGGGTCGCGTCGAGCACTGGAACGATCCGGACGCGCCGAAGGCGAACACACTCGTCCCTGCCTGCGGGGTGCTGGCGGTCGACGACCAGGGCGCGATCCTGCTGCAACGGCGACGTGACACTGACCAGTGGGCGTTGCCGATGGGCAAAATGGAGATCGGCGAGACTCCGTCAGAGTGCGCGGTCCGGGAAACCCTGGAAGAGACCGGGGTCGAGGTCGAGGTGACCGGCATCGTCGGCCTCTACTCCGACCCGGGGCACATCGTGGCGTACTCCGATGGTGAGGTCCGGCAGGAATACGAGGTGACGTTGCTGGCCCGGCCGGTTGGCGGTGCTCCGGCGGCGAACGACGAGGCGAGTGACGTTGCCTGGTTCCTGCCTGACGAGCTGGCGGGGCTGGACATCCATCCGACGATGCGGCGCCAGATCGCGGACTACCTCGCGGGTCGGGTGCCGCACGTCGACTGAGGGCACGAGAAACGCCCCGGGAATGATCGACCGGGGCGCTCGTGTGCGGGGTGGGTGCTGCTACAACTCGTCGACGGCGAAGGCGGCTACCAGGTCGGCCATGCTGTCGATGACCGCGTCTGCTGCGGCGAACCGCTGGCGTTTGCCGGGCTTGTTGGCGTACCCGATGGCGGCGACTCCGGCGGCGTGGGCCGCTTCGATGTCGCTGAGTGAGTCGCCGACCAGGACGCAATGTCCAGGGTCGGCGTGCAGCTCCCGGAGCGCGTCCAGGATCGGTGCGGGGTTCGGCTTCATCCGGTCGGGGTCGGCGGGGGTACGGCCGATGACGGGGTGTACGTAGTTGGTGAGTCGGCGCCCGCTCAGGTAGGCGTGGACGGAGTCGGCGGAGTTGTTCGAGACCACGGCGACGCGGCGGCGGGTCTGGTGTGCTGCGACGATGACCTCGCGGCCGTACGGGGTCGGTTCGGCGGTCCGGGCTGCGGTGACCTCCTCGCGGGTCAGCACCTCTTCGACCTGGCGGACGACGGCGGGGCGGCCCAATGTGGCGGTGAAGCGGAGGACGGCCAGCGGGTCGGGCTCGTGCAGGATGTCGGCGGGCAGTGTCACGCCCTGGTCGACGAGCAGGCGGCGTAGTTCGTGGGCGACGGTCGAGGCGGGGTGCTGGGCGAAGATGCTGCACACCGGTCCGTCGAAGTCGAGCAGGATGACGCGGGCGCGGTCGACGACGGCGGCGAGGTCGGTGGGGCTCACGAGGCGTACTCGCGGGCGATCGTTGTCCACATGCTGTCGAACCAGGCGCGGGCCTGCTCCACGTAGAGGGCGTCATTGGAGGCGTCTTCGTCGCTGGGCGTGAACGGGAAGAGGATCGCGTCTTTGCCCATCGCGTCGTAGATCGCCATCGGCTTGCCGTCGATCATCACCGTGTGTTCGACAACCGGGTAGAAGCCGAAGAACGCTTCTTGCTCGTTGATGATGAACAGCTTGAACAGCGGGGCTGCTTTGTGGACCCGTACGTCGGCGGTGGCGGTCTTGACCAGGCCCAGGTCTGCGAGTTCCTGTACGGCGTCGGTCATGGCGTGGATCGATCGGTCGGTGATCCGGCGGGCGCGGTCGCGGATGGCGGGGTCGTCGGCCTGGTCCTCGGCGCGGCAGGGGATTGCCATCGGGGCGGTCATGTCGGAGATCAGTACCCGTAGCCGGATCGACTCCGGGGTGAGTCGGCCGATGCGTACCTTGTCCAGGGTTTCTTGGATGGCGTTGTAGAGCGTCTCGCCGGAGAAGCCGGCGAAGTCGATCGTGACGTTCGTGGCTTCGAAGGCGCGTTCGACGTGGGGTCGGAGTCCTACCGGGCGTTCGGTGTTGGCGCGGACGAAGGTGCCGCTGCCCTGGCGGGTGACGATCAGCCGTTCTTCTTGCAGCTTGCGTAGCGCTGCCTTGATCGTCTCGCGGGCGACGCTGAACCGTTCGACGAGGTCGTGTTGTGACGGCAGTTTCTCGCCGGGGGCGAATTTGCCTGTCTTGATCTCGGCGCGGAGTACGGCGGCGATCTGCTGCGACGGGGTGCGTGGGTCGTCAGGGTCAAGACTCATGGACGGACACTACCGCTGACTAGCCAAGCTAGGAAAGTCCCCCAACTGTCATTGACATGACTAGCCAAGCCGACCTACCTTTGATCCACACAACCTGGCTAGTCAAGCCAGCCAGGGCGACAGGTGGAGGTACTGAGCGATAGCTCTGCGTGGCGGTACGAGGTTCGCCGTGCGTTGTGAGGACGTGTTCCCGGCGGGGTGCGCGTTGGTGCCCGAGTCGCTGGGTGAGGTGGAGGACTACGACGAGAAGACCGGCCGGCGGTCTCCGGCGAAGGACAAGGTGACGGGTCAGCGGGTGTGGCAGGTCCGGGTGATGGACCTTGACCCGGAGTTGGGGAAGCGGTCGCGGGAGACGACGGTCAAGATCTCGGCCGACTACCAGCCCGTCCCGCCGACCGGCGCCCCGTTCGAGGCGGTGGAGTTCGAGGGGATGACGGTCACGCCGTACGTGGCCAGCAACGGCCGGATGGCGTACTCCCTGCGGGCTACCGCGATGCGTGCCCCGGCCGGCGTGGCCGGCAAGCAGAAGGCGGCTGCGTAGCCGCTTCAAGTGTGGGCGGGGCTGTCTGATCTTGGCGGAACGGCAGCCCCGCCCCTCTCTGTCTTCCCCCTGCTCGTGACGAGAGAGGTAGTGACGTGTCCAAGCGTAGGCGTCCGGCTGGCCGTGACTGGCCCCGGTGCACCGTGTGTCAGTCCCGATTCGACCCGGCCACCGGTGGTGAGGGCCGGTGCGGTAGCTGTGCGAATCAGCTCGTCCTTCCGCTGCCTCCGGTGCGGGACGCATCGGGCCGGTTCGTGTCCCTGCGGGGTGCCAAGTGATAGGGCGGCCTCGCGGTGAAGTGGTGACGACCTCGGCCGGTGACCTGCTGATCGCTCGGCCGAAGCGGTTCGAACTGCCGGTCTGGGCGGTGCTGCTCGGCCTGCTGCTGCGCTGGTCCTGGCGGGCGGCCTGGTGGTGCCTGCGTCACCCGGTCGCCACCGGCACGGCGGCCCTGGCTGTCTGGCTCTACGTCGAGCACGGCTGGCCCGGCCTGGTGGTGCCGGCGGTCCTGCTGTCGGCGGCCTCGGCGGTGTGGCGGTGGCGGCACGAGTCGTCTTGGTGGACCTGGTTGGCGGGTCCGCTGCTGGGCTCGTTCCGGCGGGTGTTCGTCTACCGCCGGGTGTGGCGCGAGGCCATGACCCTGTGCGGGCTGTCCGCGAAGTACGACCATCGGATCGTCCTGCCGGAACTGCTGGCCGTCCGCTCAGATCCGGCGCTCGACGTGCTGACCATCCGGATGGTCCGGGGCCAGACACCGGAAGAGTTCCAGGCGGTCACGGCAAACCTGGCGTACGCCTTCGGTCGGCGTCATGCCCGCGTCTACTCCGAGCGACCCGACGATCCGCCGGCCCGTACCGGCCGGGCTGCCTGGCTGCTGCGGGCGGTCGACCGGGTCCGCTTCCGGGACCGTCCGACGGTCGTCTACCTGGCGCTGGTACGCACCGATGCGCTGCGTACCGTCGTCCCACCCTTCCCGGTCCCGACGGTGCCGGACTTCACCGCGCTGGACCTGGCCCGACGGGAAGACCTGCGTACCTGGTCGCTCCACCTGCTGGCGACACACGTCCTGGTCGGCGGTGCGACCCGGCGGGGCAAGGGCTCCGTGCTCTGGTCCCTGGTTCGAGCTCTCGGCGGCGGGGTCGCCTCCGGCCTGGTGCGGCTGTGGGTCATCGACCCCAAGGGCGGTATGGAGTTCGCCATCGGGCGGCCGATGTTCGCCCGGTTCGCGTGCAAGTCCTTCGAAGCGATGGCGGACCTGCTCGACGAGGCGGTAGCGGTCCTGCGGGAACGGCAAGCCCGGCTGGCCGGCGTCGTCCGGGTACACACCCCGACCGAAGCTGACCCCCTGGTCGTGGTCGTCATCGACGAGATGGCCGCGTTGACGGCGTACCTGCAAGATGCCGACCTGCGCAAGCGAATCGCGTCGTCGCTGGGGGTGCTGCTCTCCCAGGGGGCCGGGGTCGGGGTCCTGGTCGTCGCCGCGTTGCAGGACCCGCGCAAGGAGGTACTGCCGTTCCGGGACCTGTTCCCGACCCGGATCGCGCTGGGTTTGACCGAAGCGTCGCAGGTCGACATGGTGCTCGGCGACGGTGCCCGGAACCGGGGCGCACTGGCCGACCAGATGCCCCGATGGGCCAAGGGCGTCGGGTACGTGATCCTCGACGGCACCCCGGAACCGATGCGGGTCCGCTTCTCCTACGTCACCGACGACGACATCCGGGCCATGGCCAGTCAGTACCCGGCGCCGGCCGACGCGGCAGACATCCTCGCCCAGGTCGGCCGGGAAACCGCCAGCGAACCGACCCGCGTGCCGCTGCCTCGGCGCCCGTCCGGGCCGCTGCTGCCGGAGTCGCTGCGGAACCTGCTCGACCGGGACAACGGCGGTGAGCGCCGATGACCGCACCGCCCGGACGGCGGTTCTACCGGCTCCGCACACCGGAACCCGCCACGGCGGTATCCGTCCGGGTCGACCCCGACCGGCCCGACCCGTACCCGATCTATCTCGCCGTCGGCGCGGGCCGGCGCCGGATGTCGCTGACCCCCGACGAGGCGTGGGCGCTGTGGCGCTGTCTCTCCGAAGCCGTCGCATCCCTCGGCGACCCGCCCGACCACATCCGCACCGACGTACGCCCTGCCCGGAGGTAACCGCCGTGCACCCCTTCACCACCCGGAAGAACTCGAACGGAGGTCAACCGTGATCCGCCACCGGGCCGAATCCCTCGCACGGGTGCTGATCCTGCTCGCCATCGGCGGGATGGCCGGCGCTGCTGCCTTCACCCACGTCCACGACCTCACCGTCGCGCACGGCCAACCCGACTGGATCGGCTGGGCCAACGCGGTAGCCGTCGAGCTGATGGCCATCTACCTCGGTCTGGAGATCCGCGCCCGCCGTCGCAACGGTCGGCCCGTCGGCCTGGTCGGCGTCCTCCTGGTCGGGTTCGCCCTGCTGTCCCTGGCGGCCCAGGTCGCCGAAGCCGAACCGTCGGTGTGGGGCTGGATCGTCGCCGCCGTCCCCTCCCTCGCCTTCCTCGCCCTGGTCAAAGTCGTACTGTCCAGCGCACCCGCGACCCCGGAACGCGCTGCCGACCCGGCATCTGTCGAACCGGTGGCGACCGTCGTCGAGCAGCCCGACTCGGAGCCGGAACCCGTTCGGCAAACCGAGCCGACCGACCATCTACCCGTCCCCGTCGTCACGTCCGAACGGGTCCCGTCGGCGGTCCGGCCTCCGCTGGGTGTGGTCCGCGCGGATCGGCCTCAGGTCGTCGGGATCGTGCGATGACCGCTGCGACGTTGCCCGGCCTCGCCCCGGCCGCCCCGGTCGTCGAGCCCCCTCGGCCGGGGTCCCGGGCGGCACGGATGGGCCTGCCCCGTGCGGTGGACGTACTGCGGGACATCGCCACCGAATACGGCGTCTGCATCCGCCCCCTGGCCATGCGTCGCACCGACCTCGCCACCGGGTTGACCGAGGTGATCGACCTACCGTGCGGCGCGACCCGGGAGGACAAGTGCCCACCGTGCGCCAAGAAGAACCGCCGACTGCGGCAGGCACAGATCCGGGAGGGCTGGCACCGCGACGACGAGCCGCTACCGCCCCCGGAACCGGCGACCGAGGAACAGAAGGCGCTGATCGTGCTGCGCGGGCACCTAGAGTTCTCCCGCGACGAGGCATCCCGGGCGTCCCAGCTGGACCAGGTCGCCGACATCGACGAGGCAATCCGGGAGGTGGAAGAGGCGATTGCGGCCGAAGGGCTCCGGGGACGGGTCGCACCCCCGCACTCGACCGGCGACGACGACCAGGGCGACGAGGACACCGGCCGGCGCCGCAAGCGCTCCACTCGGCGGCGGCAGGATGCCCCGGATCTGCCTCGGCGCAAGGTCGAGCGGCGCACGGTCGGGAAGACGTACACCGCCCCGGACGGCTCGACCTACCGGCCGTCGATGTGGTTGACGCTCACCCTGGACTCGTACGGCCCGGTCCGCCCGGACGGCACCCCGGTCAACCCTGACCGGTACGACTATCGGCGGGCGGCCTGGGACGCGGTTCACTTCCCTCGGCTGCTGGATCGGTTCTGGCAGAACCTCCGGCGCTGTGAGGGTTGGAACGTCCAGTACGCCGGGTGCGTCGAGCCGCAACGACGACTGGCCCCACACGCGCACTTCGCCATCCGGGGCACCATCCCCCGGGAGGTGCTGCGCACAGTGGCGGCGGCTACATACCACCAGGTGTGGTGGCCGTCGACCGACGTGCAGCGGTACACCCTCGACCGGCTACCGGTCTGGGATGAGCAGGCGTCGTCGTGGGTCGACCCGGACAGCCGCGAGCCGCTTACCACCTGGACGGAAGCGCTCGACGCCATCGACGCCGACCCGGACGCGGAACCGGTACACGTCGTGCGCTTCGGCGCCCAGGTCGACGCGCGAGGGGTCATGCCCGGCACCGAAGACGCGGAACGGACCATCCGGTACGTCACGAAGTACATCACCAAGCACACGGGCGACTGTCACAAGATCACGACTGGTCGACAGCGGGCGCACCTGGATCGGCTGTGGCAGGAACTCCAGGTGACCCCGTGTACCGACCGGTGCGCGAACTGGCTGCTCTACGGCGTCCAGCCGAAGAAGGCACACGCGAGGCTCAAGCCGGGCCGTTGCAAGGGCAAGGTGCACCAGCGGGACACCCTCGGCATCGGCGGCCGGCGCATCCTCATCTCCCGTGACTGGTCGGGCAAGACGCTCTCCGACCACAAGCACGACGCGCGGGCCTGGGTGCGGGCGCTGCTGGGCGTGACGGTCGGCCTGGATGGGGTCGACGACCAGGGCGCGACCGTCGAACCGGTCCGGCACGCATGGGAACTCGCCCGGCCCGACGATCCCGACGTAGGGCCGCTGGCCCATCGACTGCTGCGGTCGATCAGCGAGCGTGCCCGATGGCGCTCCGAACTCCTCGCCGCGCGGGACCGGGCTGCCCAGCTACCGGAGGACGGATCGGCGACGGAAGCAGGTGGCACGACGGGGGAGGGGCTGTGATGGTGGCGAGCGATGGGCTCTGGACGGTCCAGGAAGTGGCGGCATACCTGCGGGTGCCGACGGAGACGCTGTACCGCTGGCGCAAGGTCAAGTACGGTCCGCCGGCGGCCCGGGTCGGTCGACACCTGCGGTACGAGCCGGAAGCGGTCCGATCGTGGGTACGTCAGCAGGCGGCGGCCTGATGGCACACATCGAAGATCGCTGGTACGACGTCGTCCGGCATCCTGGCGGCCGTAAGGAACGAGTCAAATCCGACCGGTTCGGCAAGGGACTGCGGTACCGGGTCCGCTACATCGGGCCGGACGGTCGGGAACGTAGCCGGTCATTCCCCGACCGGGCGAAGCGGGACGCTGAGGCGTTTCTCGTCTCGACTGAGACGGACAAGCTGCGGGGCTCGTACATCGATCCGATCGCCGGCCGGATGACCTTCGCCGAGTACGCCGAAACCTGGCTGCGGACGAGGTCGTTCGACGAGTCGACCCGGGAGGTCACGGAGTTCCGGGTACGCAAGCATCTGCTGCCGTTCTTCGGCTCTCGGCAACTGGCCTCGATCAAGCCGGGTCACATCCGGGAGTGGGACGCCAGCATGGTCGGCAAGCTGGCCCCAGCGACCCGGTCTGTGGTCTTCGCCCACCTGCGGACGATCCTCGGCGCGGCGGTCGACGACGAGCGGATCGCCAAGAATCCGTGTTCGGCAAAGTCGGTCAAGGCTCCGCGACCGGTGCAACGTCGGGTAGTGCCGTGGCGGTACGAACAGGTTTCGGCAATCCGCGGTGCCCTCGCCCAGCGGTACCGCGCCATGGTCGACCTGGGCGCCGGCTGCGGGCTGCGGCAGGGTGAGATCCTTGGCCTCGGGGTCGATGACATCGACTTCGACGCGGGATGGGTGCACGTCTGCCGTCAGGTCAAGCTCGTCCGTTCCCGGCTGGTGTACGGCCTTCCGAAGAACGACCGGGACCGACGGGTACCGCTGCCCGACTCCGTCGCCCAGGCGCTGCGCCAGCACCTCGACGACTTCGCCCCGTTGTCGCTCACGCTGCCGTGGGAGAACCCGGCCGACGACGACCGGGTCACGGTGCCGCTGCTGTTCACCACCACGCGGCGCGGTGCGATCAACCGGCGCACCTTCGACGGCAAGAGCTGGCGGCCCGCTGTCGTGGCGGCCGGCATCACGCCGACCCGGGCGACCGGGATGCACGCGCTACGCCACTTCTACGCCTCGGCGCTGCTCGACGCGGGGGAGAGCATCAAGGCGCTCGCGTCCTACCTCGGCCACGCTGACCCCGGTTTCACCCTGCGGGTCTACACGCACCTGATGCCGGCCAGCGAGGAACGCACCCGCAACGCCATTGACGGCTTGTTCAGCCCCGGGGAGGTTGACGATGGTGAAACAAGCTGACTCCCTGAGGATCGAAGGGCACGCGGGGAAGGACCACGGACCGATGGACAACCGCTATGAGACGGGCCGCTCCGCCGAGGTCGGCGATCTCGAACAGGTCGCCTCGTACACCGACGTGGCACGAGTCGTTGACGAGATGCTGACCGATCTTCGCCAGCACCCGACCGAGTGGGAAAACCCGACCCTGGAGCGCTTCCTCGACGCGCTGTCGGCCTCTCTGGAAGCCTTGCCCAACCGCTACGCGAACCAGGGTGAAGGCTTTCCCGACCAGCCGACGTGGCAGCTCCTCGCCGAACTGCTTGTGATGGCGAGTGGTTACGAGTGATGCGCGGACGTCGCCGATCTGGATGTAGCTACGACACGGCCTGACGGCCCGGCGACGGCCCACAGCGGTTGTCGCCGGGCTCCGCCCCTGGTCAGCATGGGTGCCAAGGTCATAATCCGGCGTACAGGTCGACTCGTCCGTCGTACCCCAGGTCAGAGCCGTGATCATGGCCCTGACCTGGTCCTATGTTCTGGCATCGGTTGGCGTTGATGGTCAACATCGGGCGACGTCTGACGCCCTGGAGACGCCCTGACGCCCTGAGGACGCCCTGATCTTGGGCTCGGTTGACCTTCCTCTGCCCGGCGGCTGAACCGTGCTGGGCGCCTTCTCGGGGGCGGGCGGGCGCTCGGGTTCCGGGGCGGGGTCGGCGGCTGCGAGAAGGGCGGGCACCTCCTGGCGGTGGAGCTGGTGTCGCGCCCCGGTGACTCAGTGGCAAGCCAGTCCGGGGTTTGGACTGGCGCGGCAGTTCCCTGAGCCTTGTCAACTGCTTGGTGGTTGGTTCGCGGTGTCGGTGATGGGTGGCTGTGGTGGTCCGGCGGGTGCCGGGGAGGCGTGCCGGTTCGGGTCGTAGGGGGTTTGGTGTCGCCAGCAGGTGTGGATCACTCGTAGCCAGGCGCGGCCGAGGATCCGGGCGGCGTGTGGGTGGCGCTTGCCGCGGTCTCGGGCGGCTCGGTAGAGCTGGGCGGCCCAGGGGTTGTCGAAGCGGCTGTTGTTGACGAACACGACGAATGCCTGCCGGGCATTGAGGTTGACCGCGCGGCGGAAGCTGACGTTGCGGATCGTGCCGGATTCTCTGGTCACCGGCGCCATGCCGACCTCGCAGGCCAACTGTTCGGCGGTGGCGCCGCGTTCGAGCATCGGTCCGACCTCCGCGAGGACCTGGCCGAAGTTGGCGGCGCCGATGCGGGGCAGCTTGGCGAACAGGTGGGCGTAGGGATGACGGGTCAGCGCATCGGCGATCACCTCGTCCAGGTGGCGGATCTGCCCGACGATCGCGCGAAGGATCCGGACCTGGGACCGGACCAGCTCGGCCACCACGCGGGAACTGGTCCGGCTCGCGGCGGCCGGCGCTGTCGCGACCCGGTGCAGCACCTGCTCACCGGTCCGGCTGCGGTAGCGGTGTTGCCGTAGGAAGGCGTGAACCTCGCCCGGGTCTACCCCGTCGAGTTGCTGCGGGGTCGGAAAGCGGTCCAGGAACGCCATCGCGATGTCGGAGTCGAGCTGCTTGAACAGCCGGCGCGCTCCCGGGAAGTGCGCGCCGAGTAGCGCGTGAAGCTGGTTGATGACGGTGACCTTCGCCGCGACGTGGTCCGAGCGCAGGCGGGACAGTGCCTGCAACTCCATCGTCTCCGGACGAGTCGGCGGTAACACGCGCAGAGTGTGCCGGTCGGTGCGCAGGTAGTCGGCCAGTTTGAACGCGTCGCCAGCGTCGTTCTTGGCCCGGGACGCGCCCCACCGAGGCCGCATGGCGTTGAACGCGCGGGTATCTACCGGCACTACCGGATGCCCGGCGGCGAGTAGCCGGTCGACCACCAGGCCACGGCTGGCCTCGATCGCCACCGGCAGCTTGGCCGGATCGTCGTACTTGACCAACCGGCGCAACGCGGCGGTGAGACCTTCCTCGGTGTGGGTGATCTTCCACTTGTCGACGAGCCTGCCGTCGTCGTCCATCACCGCTACGTCATGAGCACTGCCGCCCCAGTCCCAGCCAACGAACACCTGGCCCTCCCTCACGTCAGACGGAACAGCCCGCACGGATCGAGGGCGAACGCCGGAAGCTCGTTACCTCTGGCCCTCAACCGGGGCGATTCCCTGACGCCGGTCCGACGCCCTCGGACCCGACCAGGCCGGCGAACTGCCGCTGGCCGTCCAACCGGCCTCCGGAATAGGCCGTACCCGGTCGGGACCGCGAGGCACAACCGATCAACGGCTGCGACCAGGAAGGCTAACGAGCCGGGAGCCGGGACCACGACGGCGGCCAGCCCCGGCGGCTTCCGTACCGCCGCAGCGGGCGCTTCCGCTGCTGGCCTACCGCAGGAAGGCGCGTTCGTCGACCTGGTGCACCGGCTCGGCCAGGAAGGCGCCGACCGGCACAGCGCCGTAGGCCAGGTTGAGCGTGTCAAGGCGATAGGACCAGTCACTGCCGCACGATCCGACGAAGCGGTAGTTGATCTGCCAGCGGACGCACTCACCTCGGCGTAGTAGGACAGCCGGTGGGCGCCGCCAGCGGCGCGGCATACCGAACGGGCTGGCAACCAACTCGACCCGCAGCCGGCCGTCTACGGCTCGAAGGAGAACATCCTCACCAGGCTCCTTCTGTAGCGACTCCTCGGGCTGGAAGTCGTCCGCCTCTCGCATGTTGACCACATGTACCAACGGAGCGGCCGGCACCGGCAGTGTGAACGCCACAGGCGCAGCGTTACGACGTGCGGCCTCGGTACCGCCGCGAGATCGCTTGCTCCATGACGTACGAACCCACTGCACCACGGCGTCCACGCTCGAATGCTCCGGCTCGTCCGCCTCCTGTCGCAACCAGATTGCGCGCCGAGCGGATTGGTCCAAGCGCGGCGCTCTTGATTCAAAAAAGACTGTTTCGGCAGTGTGCGGGGTGTAGACAGGGGCGCCTCGCCGGATGTCTGTGTCGACGTCTCGCTTACAAACTATGTGCCGTACGTCCGTTTGCATCCGGCATCGGCTGTCAGCTCGGACCGGCGGCGCTCCATGGGCTCGTTGCACAGTCGACGTCCGACGCGGTTGCTGTCAACGAAGCAGTCGATGCTGACTGACGGCTGTTCCTGACCGGCAGTGACCTCCTGGACATGTGCTCGCGAGGGCCCGCAGGCTGGCAGCGTCCTTCCAGAAATCGACGATGTTCCACGGTGTTGTGCAGGCCAGGCTTATCCACCGCCGATGAGGAACAAGGATGCTGTCGCATACCCGTCATGTCGAGGACGAAACCCGATAGATACTTTCCTCCATGCCCATCCGCGCCAAGCAGCGACCTAACGGGATTCACCTACGACCAGTCGCACCCCTTCCGCGGCGGTTGCGGAACCTGAAGTCTCGGAGTGTTCAGCCAACCACATCAAGTGGAGAACGCACGACCCTGATAGCCTCCGTTATATTGGCGATCGCCCCGGTAATCCTTGCGGGCTTTTCTCTGATGAGCGCCGCAGGCGGCAGCTACGAGGTTTTCTTGGCATTGGTTCAGACTCTGAACGTGCCCGCCATCCTTACTGCATCCTATGTTGGCAACTTTCCGACTCTGGCACTCGTCGCCTTACTTACGTACCTAATTATCCGACATCCACCAGAAAATCCTGGAACCATTCAGGAACGGATAGGCACTCTGATTTGGTGGCTGCCGACTTTCATTCTCATTCTCGTCCTTCTCCCATTAAATACACTAATCCTAATCGGCAGTCTTTTTGCGGCGGTGACAGCAATGACAGTGATGGCACTATCGCCAGAGAGGGCTAAGACAAAGCCTTGGAGCAGAAGTCAGGAGAAAAAGATCCGTAGACCTACTCGCCTAACCAAGTTCGCTACCGCACTGCGGAGCCATGAAGCTCGTATATGGATCGTCATCTTTTGTGTTCTTATGGCGTTGGCCAGTCTCGTTACCCCGTTTTGGCTTCCACCTGAAACTCTCTTGATGAAAGGCCAATCAGTCTCAGTTGGGTACGTTTTGAGGAAAGACGATAATAATCTAACGATATATTGGCAAGATGGTCGAGGAGTGAAGCACTACGATCCATCGGCATTGGAGTATCGCGAAATCTGCGAATACAAGGGATCGACCTCCGTTCCCCTGATCCGCAAATTCAAAGATCCTTACATCATCAAGCGCCCAAGGCTGCAACCATGTCCTATCAAGCAGTGGCATCTATAGAACACAATAGGGCACCAAGAATAAATCTCAGCCATCCAGTCTGCCGTCGACCCGCCCTGTTGGGGGTCGGGCGAGGGTCTGCTCGGCTTGGTCGGGTCGAGGGTAGACGGAGTGGCTTACCGCAACCATCCACGGACCGCGATCAGCCGACGGCCTCCCGGCATCCCGGAGCCCGAGCGCCCCCGCCGGAGGCGCAGTAACCCGGATCCCGCGACTGCCGCCAGTTCGCCGGCGCGGCCGGCGTGCGTTCCCCTAGGCCGCGCTGGCTCGTGGCCGGGCGGCCGTGGCCGGCTGCCGGCTGCTGGCTCACCCTCACCCGTTAACGGTCTTTCGGTCTGCTGCGGCCCGGTCGGGTCCCCGCTTTCCGCGTCAGCCGCCGGGCGGCGGCGTGGTCCGGCCCTGTCGCAAGGCAGAGGAGCCGGACCACGCACCTTGGCGGCGGCGTGCGCGGCCCGCTTGTCGGGCCGCCTTGAACGCGTGCAGAAGGTTGCCAGCGAGCTGAGTGTTTTGCGGCCAACCCCTTCAAAGAGGGCGGCATTCGCCGGAGTGGCAGCTGTGGAGCGGGCATCGGGTTCCGTCGGGCAACGGTTGGTTGCAGATCACGGGGTGATGGTTGAAGGGGTGGCCTTCGTATGTGACGGTGCTTTCGCCTCGGTCGAAGTCGTGGAGGAAGAGGAAGATATCGGCGACCAATCCCGCTCTCTCGAAGGCTGCGCCTACGTCTGCGGCTCGGAAGGGTACGTGCAGGACGAACCGAATTTCCGGTTCGGCTGGCTCCGTCAGCCATGATGGATGTTGGCTTGCCCGTGGGTTGATCGAGTTTCGGGGCGGCCACTCTCTCGGGCGTCGGCCTCCGGACACGTCCCATTCTCCTATCGGTTCCGGAGGTCGGGGCGCGGACTAAAGGGTGATGACCGCACTCCGACCGTTGACGTCGTACTCACCTGCCCTCGCGGCCATGTCGGCGAGCACGGGAACAGGGACAATTCCGTACGACGGTGTGTAGTCAACGGCTGGTGGCGGGTACGGCGCATCCGCCCTGGTGGACTGCTCGTCGACGTCTGGGGGCGTTGAGAAACGTCCTGTGACGGGCTTGAAACGTCCGGTGATGGAAACGTCCAATGGGGAGATGAACGAACGTCTGCGGACGGTGATGGTTCGTCGTGGCGTACGGGTTGAGGACCTGGCTGATGAGTGCGGGGATCCGCTGCCGAGGGACGACGGCGGTAACCGACCGGCGGGGTGGGTTCTGCTGGATGGATGACCCCTGCCGGCCGCCGGGCGACTTCGGTGAGATCCGGTAGCCGTCGGCGCATCGCGTACCGACGACCACCGGCCTGCTCAGTCCTTTCGGTTCGACTACGGGAAAGACCTCGAAGCGGCGGCGCGTCCGTGCCGGGTTCCGTGGCGGACCCTCCCGCGACGGTGGGCGACGAGGGGGAGCGGCGGAGCCACGCGCGCTCCGCCGCCCAACTCGCCTCCTGTCGTTACTGGGCCTTCTGTTTGATCGGGTCGTGGTTCCGGTACCGCAGCTTGAACGCGCGGGTGGTGGTTTGGGTCAGGGTGTTACCCGCCTTGTCCCAGACCTTGAGTTTCAGGCTGACCGCGCCGGTACCACCCTTGGGGGCGTACACGGCCTTCACCTCGAACTGGCCGTTGCCCTTGTTCTTGACCTGCGCGGGCTTCCAGGTCCGCCCGTCGTCCTGGCTGTACCACATCCGCATCCCGGCGATCTTGGGCATCGGTGCCCGGGACGGGGCGTGGTAGGCGTTCACCCTGAACCAGTGCGCCCCCGGGGCCCTGACCGTGTTGTCCAACCCCAGCCGGGACCCCAGGTCGTAGGTGGCGTACACCAACGGCTCGGCCCGGCAGATGTTGGTCTGCTGGAACAGGCTGGTCGGGCAGTACAGGCCGTTCGCCTGGTTGGGCTGGTTCGCGGTGCCCTGGGAGTGGAACGTCCATTCCGACCTGGTCCGCAAACCGGGATCGTGCAGGGTCAGCCGGTAGTCCCCGGGCCCAGACGGCATCGTGAACGCCGGGATATCACCGCCGGTTTCGAGCGGGATCTCCCGGCCCCCCTGGTAGAGATGGGTCAGGCCTGGCCCGATGTAGTTGGTCATTTCGTATTCTCCGGTGCCAAAAATCCGCTGGAACACCGGGTAGAACTTGTCGCCTTCCCTGCACATCGAGCAGATGGTGATGCTGTGGTGGTGCTGCGGGTCGTCCGGGTAGGTCAACCTCGCGAGCGCGTCGGAGTAGGTGGCCGATCCCGGTACCGCGGCGGTCCCGTTCCACGTCGTGTGGGTTCGGACCGGTTCGTTGAACAGGTTGACTTTCGTCATGTTGTACGGGACCGGTTCGCTCGCGTGAATGACCCGGTCGGACAGCGGTCCCACGTAGTGGGTGCGGGTGGCCGGCCCGTCCACTGGCGGTGAGAACACGATTGGGACCTGCACCGCGCGGTGCCCGTACGCCAGCCAGAGCGGTGTGAACGTGGTGGGTTCGGTCGCGTGGTACTCGGCGTACTCCGTGGCCACGTGCCGGTCGGTCAGGTCGTAGGTCAACGAGTCGGGAACCTGGCCGACCTCGAACGGAGCCGCCTTGTAGACGTAGGGGGAGGCCGGGGTACCGGTGACCGTGATCCGGAGTGGTTTCCGGGTGAGTCGGTCCCGCAGGGCTCGCCCCTCACCGGGTGCGACCGACGCGTAGGGGATGCCGATGTTCCGGTCCCGGTCAACGTCCGTTTCGACGACAGGCAGCGGGATGTACGGCCCGTTGAAGCAGCCCGACGTGTTGAGCTCCCCGGAGGGCCAGGCCAGCACACCGGCCGCGCCAGCGTCCCGGAGGTTGTGCATCCGGTCGATGCGGATCGCGCACCCGCTGTCCATTTCGATCAGCGCGAGAGTGCCGGTCAGGTCGCGACCGGCGATGTCCTCGGGGCGCCCGAGCCCGGCGTCGACCAGTTTCAGCGTCCGGGTTCCGGTGAACAGTTCCCCGGTGTATCCCATCATGAACTCGGTCCCGTTGTGTGGGAACGTCATCGGGTGCAGGTCGAGGTCGGAAACGCCCTCGACCCGCATGGTGACCTCGGGCGCGGCCAGTGGCATCGCCGTGTACACCTGCAGGTCCCCCACCTCCACCGGCTCGGTCGGCGTGGCCCAGAACTGGTAGAAGTTCGCCGAATTCGCGTAGCCGAAGTGTGTCGCGCCGCCGGTCACCGTCCGCTGCCACACCATCGTGATGGTTTCCCCGCTGGGCGAGACCTCGGCGGGTCGGGAGGTGCGGAAGGTGAACTTCTGGAGGGTCCTGGCGTCGAGGGTGATCTCCGTGTCGCCGGTCACCTCGACCTCGGGATCGAGGAGGTACCCGAAGTTGTTTCGATGAGACTCATCGATCCAATGGAAGGCCACGGCAACGCTGGTCGCTCCCACCGGGACGAGCGTCTGCCACACGCCGGGGGACACCCATTGGCCGAACTGTCCGAAGCTACCCAACTGATGGATGAGGTCGACCGCATCCACCAGGGTCGCGTAGGCCGGTTGGCCGTCGCGGCCGAGGACGTTGACCGTCAACGTGTGCATGGGCGGCTGACGGCGGAATCCGACCGGGGTGCTCAGGCTGGTGCCCGTGGTCTCGTCGGTGGCCACGACCGCGCCGGTGTAGGTGGCCACGTCCAGGCGGGCGGATGTGAGGGTGACCGTGGCGGTGGCGGTGCCACCGGCCGGCACGGTCAGCTGACCGTCGACGGTCAGGGTGTCGTCCGGTACAGGGTCGCCACCGACCTTCCGCAGGCTCGGCGCCAGGGTGAGAGTCACATCGGCATCGCCGGTGTTGCGGTAGGTGACCTGTCGGGTGGCCGGGGCGGCGTCGGCCGGAACGATGCCGAAGTCCGCGTTCGGGGTGGTGGCGAAGACGGTCCGGGTGACCGCACGGGCGATGTCCACCCGCCCGGCGCCCTGCTGGTAGACGGAGTACCCGCCGTCGACGCTGGTGCTCATCAACGCGGCCTTGAGTTCGGCTTGGGTCCAGTCCGGGTGTTTCTGGGCCAGGATCGCCGCCGCCCCACTCACATGCGGGGTCGCCATGGACGTACCCCTCATGCCGACGTAGTACGGGTCATCACCGACCCCCGGGCTGGTACCTTTCGCGCGAGCGGCGGTGATCGCCACACCGGGTGCGGCGATGTCCGGCTTGAGCCCACCCTCCAGGAGTGGGCCCCGAGAGGAGAAGTCGGCGAGCTGGTCGGACTTGTCGACCGCGGCCACGGTCAGTGCCGAATCCGCGATCCCCGGCGAGCCGATCGTGAACTCGGCCGGACCGTCGTTGCCGGCGGCGATCACGAACAGCGCACCGGTCGACTCCGTCAACTCTTCGACGGCCTGGGCCGTCGGATCGTCGGGGATCGGGCTGGCGCCCAGGCTCATGCTGATGATGTCCGCACCGTTGGTCGCGGCCCATTCCATGCCCGCGATCACATCCGTGTACAGGCCGGATCCGTTGTCGCGCAGTACTTTGCCGATCATCAGGTCGACGCCCGGGGCGACACCCTTGTGGCGGCCGTCGGACGCGGCACCGGACCCGGCGATGGTGGACGCCACGTGGGTGCCGTGCCCGTTACCGTCGTGCGTCGAGGTGTCGCCGAAGAGGTCGAACCCCTTGGCGGCGACGACCTTGCCGGCCAGATCCGGGTGGTTCTCGTCGTACCCGGTGTCCAGGACCGCCACGGTCACCCCGGTACCGTCCAGACCCAGTCCCCAGGCTGCCGGGGCGCCGATCATCGGTACGCTTTCGGCCAGGCTGACCTCGACCCGGTGGTCCAACCACAACTTGCTGAGCCCGGTCGACAAAGCCCTGGCACGAACACCGGGACCAACCGTGGTCGGCCGGATCGCCGACCAGAAGTCGGCTGCGTCGTCCTTGGCGACCGCGAGCCCGGACGAGTTGATGCTGGACAACTCGACCGTGGGTTTGCTGGCTGGCAGCGCGTCGGCCGAGGCGGCCAGCGACCGGGTGGACCGGTGTTCGGGATACGACGCGATCACCGGCAGGCTGTCGATCTCTGCGTCGGTGTACCCGTTCTCCGCCAGGTAGGTCAGATTGAACAGGTCCCGATCCAACATGCCGGATTCGACCGCTGGCCGGGCGTCGTCCGGGTACAGGTAGAACGCGTTGTCGTCGCCCGTGCCCTCGAACCTCGGAATGTGACCGTCCGGGCGCGGCGCCGCGTCGACATCGACCGCGAACGCGTCCGAACCGGTGCCGGCATCCCTGAGCGTGACCTGGTCACCGGTGATCAACGTGATCGTCTTCGGACCCGGGGCGACGCCGTCCAGGGTGAGGGCACCCGGGTCCTGGCCGGTCTGGTCGGACGCCGAGGAGCTGCTCGGTGGGTCGGCGTACGCGGCAGGCCCGGCCGTGAGCAGCCCAGCGGCCAGCGCGACGACCGCCAACACCGCGAACGGCGTTCGTCGTAACGTACTTATCGAGTGGTACATGGAACCTCCATATCCAGTGGGTGCTCGGTGCGCGTCACACGGGGACGTACGGGCCGCAGCCCTCGGCGCCGTCGGTCGGATCGGGCCTGTCGGAAACCGTGACCGGGGAATCGTTCCGGGGAGTCGGAGTCGGAGGCGGAGGCGGCTCGGGCGGGGCCGGTTCGGGCGCGGGGGTACGGCGCGAACCGGTTTGGTCGGTCATAGGCTGATCTCCACGAGACGTCGGGGACGAAGCGAGTCTCTGTCGGGATCAACACACTTGTAATTGGGCAGATGACCTAATCAATGGGGGCGGCCGGATCCTCGACGGCGGGCACCCGGTCGAGGTCGAGGACGCTGACCGCGAGCGCGGTCCGCGAGGTCACGCCGAGCTTGCGCATGGCCGAGTTGAGTTGGGCCGCGACGGTCTTCGGTGATCGGGACAGGGCCTGGCCGATCTCCCGGTTGGTCTTCCCGGTGACCAGCAACCGGAGTACCTCCATCTCCCGAGGGGAGATCTGCCCGCCGTAGCCGCGCCGTCCTCGCCGGTTGGGCCTGATCCGTATCCCGTGCTCGCCGAGCTGGCGTGCCACCCGGTCCGCGTCCGGTCGGGCGCCCAGGTGGACCAGCCCTTCGTGCGCGTCCATGAGCGCCGCGAGGGCGTCCGGTTCCCGGCCGGCCGCGAGCAGGCATCCGGCCCGGCGCTCCTCGGCCAGCAGCGCGCCGTACGGGCGGGACATCTCCTGCCAGGCAGCGGCGACCCGCGAATACCGGCGGGCCGCGTCGATCACATCCCCGCGATGCGCGGCCAGCGCCGCCCGGCACCAGGCCAGCGCCGCCCGCGGCGCGGGCATCTCCCGGCCGCGCAGCCCTCGGCCGAACCAGTCCACCACGTTGGCGGCCTCCGCGTGCTGGCCGGTCGCCAACAGGGCGTCCACCCGGACCGGGACCAGTTCGGTCGCCCACATCCACACGCGCTTGCTCCGCAGCACGGCGACAGGTGCCTCGGTGACCCGCGCCGCGTGCTCCGGGCTCCCCCGCTCCAGCCAGCACTGGCCCAGGTGCGCGGCCGCCCCGATCACCAGACTCAGTTCGGCGTGCCGGTCGGCCAGCACGGATTCGAACGCCTGGGCGGCACGCTCGATGGCACCGGTGACCCGTAGCATCAGTCCGGCGACGAGCCTCGCCTCCAACCGGCTCGGCCAGAGGGCGTCGTCATCGCCGTCGATCGCCCGGGCGCGCTCGGCCAAACCCTTCCACTGCCCGACGTACCAGTCGACGTGGCACCCGGTCGACCGGATCATGTCGTGGATCCCGGCGTCCTGGACGCGGTCGGCCAATGCCGCGGCATCGGCCAGGTGGGCGGTGGCCCGGTCGTACCAGCCCCATCGCATCGCGGCGTCCGCCATGTTCACCCGTGCCGACGCCAGGGCGTGGCGCTCCGCCGCGGTGGTCGCGTCGTCGGGCAGGTCCCGGGCCGCCACCCAGCCCTCGTCCAGGCCCAGCGCGAGCAGTGCACTGGCCTCGTTCACCTGGTACGCCAACCGGCTGGCCCGATCCGCCGGTCTGGGCAGCGCGGCAGCGCGGCGCAACCATCGCAGGTGCTCGGCGACTGAGCAGCTCAGACCGGCGGGGATGGCCAGGGCCAGCATCGCCCGGCTGGCGATCGCCGGATCATCGCGCACGTCCGGGACCACGCGCAGCAGCTCGACCCGACCCTCCTCGTCGCGTTTGGCGAGTATCAGCAATCGGGCCAGCGGGAACCGGACCTGAGCCCGTTGGTCGGGGGGCAGGTCGAGCCGGTCCAGCATCGACCGCAGCGCGTCGGTCAGCTCCGTGTACCGGCCCGGAGGGCGCACGCTGCTGACCTCGATGGTGCTGACCAGCCGCAACACCGACCGGTCCGCCCGGTCGGCGTTGGCCAGCAGGTCCCGCAGCAGCGAAACGGCCGAGGTGTGGTCGCCGGCATCCAGCGCCCTCGCCGCGGCCAGCTCGGCGTACCGGTACCACCGGGAAAGTTGACCGGCGCGCCGGAAGTGGTATGCCAGCCGCTCCACCGGCTGACCGGTGACCGACTCGAGTATCTGACCGGCGCGCAGGTGCAGCTCCCGACGCCGGCCCACCGGGATCGTGTCGTAGATCGCCGTCGCCGCCAGCGCGTGTCGTGGGGCGATCGTGCCGCGGTCGACGACGAGCAACCCGGACTCCAGGGCCGCGCCCAAGGCTCCCTCCGCGTCGGGCGGGTCGGCCACGGCCAGCAGGGTGGCCTCGTCGACCGGGTCGCCCAGCACCGCGGCGGCCCGGAGGAGTCCACCGACCTCCGGCGGCAGCCGGCCGACCCGTTCCAGTACGGCGTCACGGACCGTGGGCGGCACCTCGATCGAGGTCAATTCGCGGCGCATCCAGTGGCCGCCCTCATGAACGAGGTCGGCCCGGTCGTACAGCAGGCGGACGAGTTGTTCGATGACGAACGGGATCCCCCCGGTCCGCCGGCACACCAGCTCGGTGAACTCTCCGGACACGGCTTCACCGCCGAGCATCGCCGACACCAACTCACCCGTACGAGCCGCGTCCAGCCCGGCCAGGCTCAGCCGGATGAACGTGGCGCCGGCCGGTGCCCGGGACGTCAGCCGGGGCAGCAGCGAGCCGGCGGATACGTCCTCGGGCCGGTACGTGACCACCAGGCTCATCGGCCGGGCCGGCCGCGCCGCCACGAACATCAGGAACTCGATCGTGGCCTCGTCCGCCCAGTGCGTGTCCTCGGCCACCAGGACCGTCACACCCAACTTGTCGAGCACCTCGACCAGCGCCCGGAACAACCGGTGCCGGGACGCCCGTGCGTCCTCAAGCGGTTCGGGCGCGGGCGGCAGCTCGCCGGCCCACTCCGGGAACAGCGGCCGCAGTGTCCCGGCCAGGCCGGACAGGCGCAGCCCGGCGACGTGGTCGACGGCCTGACGGATCGCGTCGACGACCGGCCCCAGGGTGAACGGCTCCCGGAAAGGTGGACAGACCATGGTCAGACACCGGTGCCGCCGACCTTCGGGCGAGGCGAGCAGTTCGCGAACCAGCCAGCTCTTGCCGATACCGGCCTCACCCTCGACCAGCAGGACCGCCGGTGGGCGGGCGAGCGCCCGCGCCAAGGCGGTGAGCTCCGCGTCCCGGCCGACAAACACGCGATCGAAGGGCACGACCCGCTGACGATCCCCCGAGACCGCGTTTCCAGCAACCGATGAACCCATCCACCAGCACCGCCCGAGTGATGCCCCGACCCGTTGTGGGAACCGACAATAACCGGTGATCACCCCAGCTCATAGCGTTGATCAGATTCTCGCAGCGAAGCTCTCTCGTGATGGCCAGCGGCTATGGGTGAGGCCGGACGTCATGAGCGGGTGGGCGGACCGGCGGCTGGACGCGGCGGGCCAGCCTGCGCCCCCATGTCTGGCTCGGCGCTTCGATGTGACGGTAGGTCAGTACGCACAGCGGAATCAGGACCGCGTAGAACGCCGCTTCGAGTACGAGATTGTTCTGCTGCCACCGGCCGATGGTGCCGTCGGTCACCGCCAGCAGCACCGGATGCACCAGGTAGACCGAATAACTGATCGTGCCCAGTCCGGTCAACCAGCCCGGTACCCGTCGATGGCGTAACGCCAGCCCGACGCCGAAGGTGAGCACGGCCAGCAGGAAGGCCACGATCCAGCCGCGCCGGGTGAAATGTCCCGCATCGCCGAACGCGTACGCACTTCCTACCGCGCAGCTGAGCACCACGGCGGCGGTGCAGCCCGCGACCCGCCAGGAACTCTGACCGTGCTCGGCCCGGTAGATGGCGGTGCCGAGGAACATGACGGCGAGGATCACCATCCCCTCCCAGATCGGCACCGTGCCGTTGAGGGGGACCAGAAGGAGCGCCAGCGCCCCGCCCAACAAGCCACCGAACAGGCGAAACGCGAGTGGCGTGGCGCTCGCACCGCAGATGGCGATCACCATGGCGATCGAGGCAAGCGCGATCAGCGGGCCGGTGCCGACCCTGTCGGAGAGGGCCGAGGCCGGCAATGTGAGACCCGCCGCCACGCTCGCGGCGGCGAGCACGGCCAGGATGACCGCGACCGCCGTCGAGCGTTGGTGCAGACGGACGGTGAAGAGAGCCACGACCAGCAGGTAGAAGGCCATCTCGTACGACAGCGTCCATAGGACGAGCAGGAGATTGGGCGTACCCAGCAGCTCCTGGAGCATGGTGAGGTGGGCGAGGGTCACCGTGGCCACATTCCGCTGACCGAAGTCGCGGAGGTTCGCGACGCCCAGCAGACCGGCGGCAAGGACCGCGACGACGACCGCCACCCACAACGGGTAGATGCGGAACACCCGTCCGATCCAGAATGTCCTGATGCAGCCCCTGCGCTCCAGCGACGCCGGGATGATGTAGCCGCTGACCAGGAAGAACACCATGATGCCGTACCTGCTGGTGTTGAACTGTGCCATCAGCTCCGGTCGCAGCTCCGCCATGAAGGCGTACGACGAGTGGTCGAAGACGACGACGAGTGCCGCGATGCCGCGCAGCGCGTCCAACCAGCCCAGGCGTGATGCGCGGCCGGAGGCACCGGATGCGGCTGGCCGTGCCGGCGCGGCGGATGCTCCCGGCGGCGGGTGGACGGGGTGGGCGGTGTCCATACTCATCCTTTGCATGAATCGTCGCCGATGTCCGACGACGACCATCATGCACCGGTCGATCTCGATCCGATGCTTGGCTGGGGCGCGTACCGGGGGTGCGGTTGCGATGCCGATGGCGTACCGGATTGAGCCTCGGGAGCGTGCCCTCCGGGGCGCGGAGCGGGAAACTGATTGAATGGCGGCCCGACGAGGTCATCCGCGAGGAGGGGCATGACCCTGACCAGCCGTCTCGCCCGGCGTACGGACCTACCGGAGCTGCTGCCGCTGATCGACGCCGCGATCACCGAGCTGCAGAAGGGTTTCCTCGACGAGGCGCAGATCGCCTCCAGCCGCTCGATCATGGGCATCGACACCCAGCTCATCGACGACGGCACCTACTTCGTGGTCGAGTCCGGCGGCAGGCTCGCCGGCTGTGGCGGGTGGAGCCGTCGGGCCACCCTCTACGGCGGTGACCACTCGTCCGGACGCGACCCGGCGATGCTCGACCCGGCCCGGGATCCCGCGAAGGTCCGCGCCATGTACACCCATCCGGACTGCACGCGCCGGGGCGTCGGCCGGCTGATCCTCGCCCGTTGCGAGGAAGCCGCCGCCGCCGAGGGTTTTCGCACCCTCGAACTGATGTCGACGCTCGCCGGCCGGCCACTCTACGAGGCGGCCGGGTTCGTACCGGTCGAGCAGGTGGTGGACCCGGCCGGCGGCGTACCCGTGCGGCTGGTCCGGATGCGCAAGCCGATCGAGGCGGTGGCGCGCTGACAACCCGGCGGGGCGGGCGGCCGCCACGGAACGCGTCGGCGGCCACCGGGTCGAGCTGACCGCCTCCGGGCGGTCAGCCGCCGTCGATCGCGCGTTCGAGCAGGGTACGGTGCCGGACCTCCATCCGGCGGTCCGCGTCCGCCAGGGGAGCGCCCGCAGCGGGCGGCCGGGGCGGTCGACTCCGGCGTCGCCGCCCGCCCGTTCGCCGACGGAGCCGACCGTGCCGGACGCGGTGAAGCTGCTCTGACGCTGTGAAGCCGATCTGAAGTAGCCGAGAGCGATGGTGGTGGCGGTCGAACCGACCATCAAACGCGCGAGAAGGGGGACCGATCATGCGTAATGTTCGGTGGCGTCATCGACCGCTCCGGTTGGCCAGGGCGGTTGCCGTCGTACTGACGTTGGCGGGCGTGGGGGTGGTGGCCTCCGCGCAGTCGAGCAGCGCGGCGAGCGAACGGGAGTGCCAGATCGTGCTCGGTGCCGCACCGGCACCGGGTGCCGCCTCGCCGGTGTTGTCCCGGGAGTGTGCCGGGTCGGGCGAACGGCTGGTCGCGCCCGCCGCCGACACGCTGCTCATGACGTGGTACGAGGGCTACAACTACGGCGGAGACTCGACCAAGGTGTACGGATCAGGTGGCCCGTGCGACACGGGTGGCTACGGCATCGCCAACGTGGGTGCGGCATGGAATGACCGGATCCGGTCCTACAAGGTGTTCAACGAGTTTTAGCGGGGAATCCCGGCCGTTCAGGGTCGGGAGGAATCGCGTCACGGACCGGGATGTTTCTGGTTCTCTATGTACTCGCGGATCACGCTCAGCGGCGCGCCGCCGCACGAGCCGGCGAAGTAGGAGGGTGACCAGAGGTGGCCGTGCATGATGTGTCGGTTGATCCGGCCGGTGAACTCCTGCCGCAAGTAGTGGGCGGAGACGCCCTTGAGCCGGTTGACCAGGGTGGAGATTGGCAGCTTCGGCGGGTAGTGGACGAGCAGGTGCACGTGGTCGTCCTCGCCGTTGAACTCGTGCAGATCGGCGCCGAGCTTGGCGCAGACGTCGGCCATCACCTGTCGGCAGCGGGTCAGCATTTCGTCGGTCAGCACGTCACGGCGATACTTGGTGACGAAGACAAGATGGACGTGCAGGTTGTAGACCACGCTGCGACCGCGACGAACATTGGGGTCGGGCGACCATCGAGGCGACATAGACAAGATGCTACATTGGGTGATGTGAAGGTCACGGTACAGGTCCGATTGTTTCCCGACGCCACCCAGGAGGCGGCGCTGCGGGCGACCCTGGACCTGTGCAACGAGGCCGCGAACTGGACCTCGTCCGAGGCGTACCGAACCCGGACGTTTGCGAAGCAGGCGGTGCAACGACTCACCTACGGCCGCCTGAAGACAATGGGCCTGTCCGCACAGCCGGCGATCCACGTGGCCCGTAAGGTCGCCGGCGCGTACGCCACCCTGAAGGCGAACATCAGGGCCGGAAACCTCGGCAAGCCCGGATCGAACCGGCGGACGAAGGCCGAGAGCAAGCCGATTGCGTTCCGGCGGGACGCGGCCCAACCGTTCGACGACCGCTGCCTGTCGTGGCAGATCGCCGACCGCACCGTGTCGATCTGGACGGTCGGAGGCCGGCTGAACAAGGTCCGGTTCGCCTGCTCCGACAGTCAGCACGCGACCCTGGCCACGTACCGCGCAGGCGAGTCCGACCTGGTCCACCGAGACGGCAAGTGGTACCTGTACGCCACCTGCGACCTGCCGGACGTCGAGACGAAGGAGCCCGGTGGTTTCCTTGGCGTCGACCTCGGCATCGCGAACATCGCGACGACCTCCGACGGCGCCCGCTACTGCGGCAAGGGCCTGTACCGGGTCCGGCACCGCAACCAACGGCTGCGGACCAAACTCCAGAAGATCGCTACGAAGTCCGCAAAGCGGTTGCTGCGCAAGCGTTCCCGCAAGGAATCGCGGTTCGCCGCCGACACCAACCACGTCATCTCGAAACGCATCGTGACCGAGGCCGAACGCACCGGCCGTGGAATCGCCCTGGAAGACCTCGGCGGCATCCGCGACCGGGTACGGCTCCGACGGCCCCAGCGGGTCACTTTGCACTCGTGGTCGTTCCACCAGCTCGGCCGGTTCGTCGCCTACAAGGCGGCCCGCGCCGGGGTCGCGGTCGCCCACATCGACCCGGCGTACACCTCGCAGGCGTGTTCCACCTGCGGGCACATCGCCCGAGCGAACCGCCCCAACCAGTCCACCTTCAGATGCACGTCGTGCGGCTTCGCTGAGCATGCCGACGTGAACGCGGCCCGAAACATCGCAGCACGCGGTGTCGAGGGCTGGGCAGCTGTCAGCCTGCCGAACGCGGCGTGACCGATGCATCCAACACCGAGTCGCGATCCGCAAGCTCGGCCCTTCAAGGCCGAGAAGCTGACCAACTGCAACTACTCGGCGACCTTCGAACACGTGAACTGGGGCGGACTCTGTTTCGAGGGGTACGGCACCGTGCTGTCGAGAGCGCCGATCACCAGCTCGGTCTGGGTCTCCAGCGGCAAGTTCGCCTGGGATCTGTGTGACTGAGAACCGGTAGTCGCGGTCGACCGTGGGAGAACGCCGGGGTGACCGGCTTCTCCCACGTCGTCGTCGACACCGACGACGACATGGGGCGGCCGAGCGGCCCTGCACGGCCGGGTGCGGCCTTGTCCCACTGCCCGGTGCCCCACTGCCCGGACCTTGGTTGACTGGCGGGCGACACAGGCACTATCGAGTCCAGCCGTTCGATCATGGGCATCGACACCCAGTTGATCGACGACGGGACCTACTTCGTGGTCGAGTCGTCCGGCACGCTCGCCGGCTGCGGCGGATGGAGTCGCCGGGCCACCCTCTACGGCGGTGACCACTCCCGGGGCCGCCACCCCGGACTGCTCGACCCGACCCGGGATCCGGCCAGGGTCCGCGGCATGTACACCCATCCGGGGTTCGTCCGGCGGGGCGTCGGTCGGCTGATCCTCGCCCGCTGCGAGGAGGCCGCCGCGGCCGAGGGCTTCCGGACGCTCGAACTGATGTCGATGCTCGCCGGTCGGCCACTCTACGAGGCCGCCGGGTTCGTGCCGGTCGAGCAGGTTGAGGACCCGACCGGCGGCGTACCCGTGCGACTGGTCCGGATGCGCAAGCCGATCGCGGCGCCGACACACTGACCAGATCCGCGGCCGACGGCCGCCGGCGCGCTGAACGTGCCGACGGCCGCCGGGCACTCAGCCGCCGGAAACGGCGCGGTCGAGCAGGGTACGGTGCCGGATCATCCATCCGGCGGCCCGCGCCCGCCAGGCCAGCGCCCAGAGCGGCGTCGGGTCGGTCGACTCCGGCGTGATCCGGGCCCGGGCCGCCTCGGCGGCACAGTCCCGGATCGCGAACTCGATCATCCGGCCGACCAGGCCGGCCCGGTCCGCCGCCGGCAGCTCGTAGCCGTCCAGGAACAGCCGTAGCTGCCGGGCCCGGCCTGCCGAATCCGGCAGGTGGTGGCGTTCGGCGATGTCGTCGTCGTGCAACTGGGCGTTCCACCATGCGGTGCCGACCACCTCGTCGAGCCGGTCGACCGGTCCGGCGAGGGTCCAGTCGATGAACGCCACCGGCCGGCCGGCCCGGGCCACGACGTGCCACGGCCCGGCGTCGCAGTGCCCGATCACCGTGTCGGGCCCCTCCCGGTGCATCCACCACGGCTGCCACCGGGCGCCCGGCGGTGGCCGGAAGCTCGCGGTGGCGTCGTGCAGGTCGCGCAGCAGCCTGCCGACCTGCCAGATCCCTTCGTCCGTCCAGGCGTGTGGGTGCATGATGTCGCCCTCGACGTACGTCAGCATCTCGTTGCCGTTGCCGTCGATGCCGGTACCGACCACCCAGGGTGAGCCGGGAAACCCGACCTCTTCCAGGTGGTGCAGCAGGGCGTGCACGGTACCGGTCCAGGGTTTCGCGGCACGCCGCACGATCTGGCCGGTACGGATGACCTGACTTGGTCCGCCCTCGGCCGCCGTCAACGGCTCGAAGGATGTCGCGGAATCCACTAGTACTCCTCGGTTCAGCGCAATGAGCGGTGAGAGACAGCGTCGGATCGCCGACGCCAAGGGCTGGCCGCGGAGGGCTTCCGCGGCCAGCGGGGACCGCTACGACGCGAGGAGTCGGCGGCTCGGCCGGCGGGGAAGGGCCGGCAGGAGCCGCTGGGGCGGGTGTCCGGAGGTCAGCTCGCGGTGCGACCGCGCGTCGTGGCGGTGGTGGCTATCGCGCCAGTGACCGGGTGAGCCATCTCGTCGACCTCCTCGAAGAGTCGGGGCGTCGCGAGGCTACGACACCGCCCCACCTGCCGCCACCGGATTTCCGCCGGCCGGCCGGCGGGGCCGGTCACCGGACTCCGCCGGCCGGTCCCGCCGGTTGAACGTGCCCGCGGCGCTGCTGAAACCGGGCAACCGAGGCGGTCCCTGGGGTCCGTGGTAGCGCCTAGACTCCGTGCTGTGCAGCAGATCGTGCCGTTCGTGGTGCTGGCCGGTGCGCTCGCCGCGGTCCTGGGCGGGTTCGCCTGGCTTGCCTCCCGGGCCCGACGGAGCGGCGTCGGCCGTGCGCTCCTGGGTCCGCTCGACGAGGTCTACCACCCGGCCGCGCACCGGTCGCGGATCGAGATCCAGGTGCAGGCCGAGCGTCAGGCGCCGGCACCGGCGCCGGGTGACGGGTTGCGCCGGGCCGGAGCCGCGCGGCCAGGTCCGGCCGGGGACTGGTGATTGGAGCGGACGCGCGGGCCGGCTGAGGTCACGCCCGCGCCGCTCAGGAAAGTGCGGAGGAGTCCGGGGCGAACCAGCTCCCGGCGGTCTCCGTGGCGAGCGCGTGCGCGATCGTGGTCCGGGCGTGCTCGTCCAGCGGCGGCAGCCGATCGGGCGCGAACCAGGCGACCGCGACCGACTCGTCGTCGTTGACCCGGGCGACGCCGTCGAGCAGCCGGCAACGAAAGCCGATGTTGAGGAACTGGCACCGGTCGCCGTTCGGATAGGTGTGCGGGCGGGCCACCACGCTCGTCACCCGCTCCGGCAGCACCCGTACGCCGGTCTCCTCGAAGACCTCCCGGACCAGTGCCTCGGCGGGCTGCTCGTCGGGTTCGACGATGCCGCTGACGACCGACCAGCGCCGGTCGTCGGAGCGCTGGCCGAGCAGCAGCTCCCCGGCGTCGTTGCAGACCACGGCGCTCACGCTGGGCAGCCAGAGCAGGTCGTGCCCGACGAGTTTGCGGATCCGTGCGACGTACTCCGGGACGGCCATGCCGAGGACCATAACCGCCGGCCGGCCACGGGACCCTGACGCGCCCGGTGCCGGTCTCAGCCGCCCGGTCCGGCGGCCGGGCTGGGCTCGTCGGCCGGATGGCCGGGCTCGTCGAATGGGCGGCCAGGGTTGTCGACCGGCTGGCTGGGCTTGTCGACCGGCTCCGTGCCGGGTGTCGGCGCGGGCTGGCCGGCCGGCTGGCTCGGTACCGCCGTCGGCGTCATCCCGGGCAGCATGCTGTCCGGGCAGGGCACCTCGACCCGGGAGAAGTCGGCCCGCTCCTGGTCGACGACCTGACGGAAACAGACCCGTACCTCGGTCCGCTTCCGCCCGGCCATCGCGGGCCGGGACATCGTCACGTGCACCCGGAACACCAGCCGTACGCCGGGGGAGCGACGCCGGTCGGTGCCGTTGACGCTGAGTACCTCGACCCGTCCGCTCCGGGTCGCGGTCTGCCCGAGTTCGGCGGCGCTGTCGCCGACGCCGTGCACGAGTGCCTCACCGATCAGCGCGGCCTGGCGTACCGCTTCCTGTCGGGCCCGTTCCTCGATCGACGGCTCTGTCGCGATACGGATAATGGTGTGCGCGGCGCTGCCGACGAGCAGCACCAGAATGGCCAGCGCGACCATTGACAGGACCCGGCCGAGCCGTCCTGTCGCACCCAAGCGTCGCATGCTGCCCACACCGCGAATTGTGCTCCATCCTGCGCCGCGAAGTGCCAGGTCAGCCTGATGAGGCGGGAGATGGAGCCGGTCGGCGGGGAAATTTTTTCCGGCGCCCGCGCGGCACGTCGCCATCGCCTTCGGGGGCCGCTGACGGCGGTGAATCCCTTGCCGCAGAATGCCTTTCCCCCGTACGGCGGCACTTTGCCGTTTCTCCGGTGACGGTTATCCGATCGGGTCTACTGTGGAAGTCGCTCTGTCATTTTGCGCGAAACGGTAGCGCTTGGGCGGTTTGCCGTGCACAGTTACCCCATGAGCGACAGCGGGAGTGATGTGCGGTACTTCTGGTGCATCCGTCATCACCGGGTCGAGACCGGTGACGACGTCTGCCCGGCGAGGTACGTGCTCGGTCCGTACGCCTCGACAGCCGACGCGGAGCAGGCGCTGCAGCAGGTGCAGCAGCGCAACGAAGCGTGGGACGCCGAGGATGCCCGCTGGGCCGGGGAGGAGCGCTAGACCGGCGCGGCGACAGCCCGCGTCGAGAAACTCCGTGGTGCTCCGCGAGGAGACCCCCGAGAGCATGTCCCGCAAGGAGGAACACAGATGGCCGAAGCAACCAGGGCCACCCGCTCGGTAGCGAGAAGTGCTGCCGGCAAGAAGACCGCGGCGCGCAGCCGGACCGTGGGGGCCAGCCGGGCCACCCCGGCCCGCAAGGCCGCCAGTTCGTCGGTGGCCAAGCAGGCACCCGCGAAGAAGGCCCCGGCCAAGCGTGCGACGGCGGCGAAGAAGGCGCCGGCGAAGAAGGCAGCGGCAAAGCGGGCGCCGGCGAAGAAGGCCACCGCGAAGACCACCGCGCGGGCGGCGACGGGCCGCGCCGGCACGGCGAAGCGCACCACCGCGGCGGCGAAGAAGACCGCCGGCACCGCGAAGCGCACCACCGCGGCGGCGGCGAAGAAGACCGCCACCGCGGCGAAACGGGCCACGGCCGGCAAGAAGACCACCGCTGCGGCGCGGAAGAGCACCGCGGGGGCGAAGCGGACCACCGCGGCGGCGAAGAAGGCCCCCGCCAAGCGGACGACCGCGACCAAGGCGCCGGCGAAGCGGGCGACCGCGAAGAAGGCCCCGGCCAAGCGGGCGACCGCGACCAAGGCACCGGCCAAGCGGGCGACGGCCAAGAAGGCACCGGCAAAGCGGGCGACCGCGGCGACGAAGCGGACCGGCACGACGGCGAGCAAGGTCACCGGCCGTAAGGCGCCCGGCCGGCAGGCCGCGGCCCGGAAGGCTCCGGCGAAGGCGCCGGCGCGGAAGGCCACCAGGGCGACCGCGCGGAAGATGACGGGTTGAGTTCCCACCGGAACGCCCGGCGGGCGTTCCGGTGCGGTGACAATCCCCGGGTACCTCACGCCGCCCGGCCCGGCACCGCCGACGGGCCGGGCGGTCTGCGAGGATTCCGGCATGGCATATGACGCGAGCGTGCTGCCGGACGTCACCGGACTCACCGTCGGCATCATCGGCGGCACGGGCGACCAGGGACGGGGACTGGCCTACCGGCTGGCCCGGGCGGGGCAGCCGGTGCTCGTCGGCTCCCGCTCGGCGGGCCGGGCGGAGCAGATGGCGGCCGAACTCCGTACCCTGCCCGGAATGCCGGCCGACGCGTCGATCGCCGGCGGCGACAACGCCGAGGTGGCGGGCCGCTCGGACGTGGTCATCATCGCGGTGCCCTGGGAGGGACACCGGGACACCGTCGCCGGGCTGCGCGAGGCGCTGGCCGGCAAGGTGGTCGTCGACTGCGTCAACCCGCTCGGCTTCGACCGGCAGGGGCCGTACCCGCTGCGGGTCGAGGAGGGTAGCGCCGTGCAGCAGGCGGCGGCGCTGCTGCCGGACTCCCGGGTCTGCGCCGCCTTCAACCACGTCAGCGCGCCACTGCTGGCCGACCCGGAGGTCGACCGGATCGAGCTCGACGTGCTGATCTGCACCGAGGAACGCGAGCTGGTGGGGCTGGTCGGCGCGCTGGCCGCGCGGATCCCCGGCATGCGCGGCGTCTACGCCGGGCGGCTGCGCAACGCGCACCAGATCGAGGCGTTCACCGCCAACCTGATCGCGATCAACCGGCGCTACAAGGCGCACGCCGGGATCCGGGTCACCGACGTCTGAGAGCGCGGCGGCGGGGCCGGCTCCGGCCCGCCGGGAGGACCACCACCACGGCGGCGGCCCTCCCGACCGGTCGGGATCGTCGGGGACCGGAAGGGTGGATCAGAAGGTGTGCTCGTCGGTGGGGAACTCGCCGTCCCGCACATCGGCGGCGAACCGCCGGGTCGCCTCGGTGAGCGTGCCGTGCAGGTCCGCGTAGCGCTTCACGAACCGGGGCAGCCGGCCGGACCGCAGCCCGGCCATGTCCTGCCAGACCAGCACCTGGGCGTCGGTGTCCGGGCCGGCCCCGATCCCGATGGTGGGAATCGCCAGCTCGTGCGTGACCCGCTTGGCCACCTCGCCCGGCACCATCTCCAGGACGACCGAGAAGGCTCCCGCCTCGGCGACCGCGAGGGCGTCCGCCAGCACGTCGTCGGCGGCCTCGCCCCGGCCCTGCACCCGGTAGCCGCCGATGGCGTGCTCCCGTTGCGGGGTGAACCCGATGTGCGCCATCACCGGCACGCCGGCCCCGGTGATCGCCCGGATCTGCTCCGCCACCTGCCGGCCGCCCTCCAGCTTGACCGCGTGGCAGCCGCCCTCCTTCATGAACCGTACGGCGGTGCGCAGCGCCTGGGCCGGCCCCTCCTCGTACGAACCGAACGGGAGGTCGCCGACGACCAGCGGGTAGCTGGTGGCGCCCACCACCGCGCGCACCAGCGGAAGCAAATCGTCGACGGTGACCGGCAGGGTCGTGGGGTAGCCGAAGACGTTGTTCGCCGCCGAGTCGCCGACCAGCAGTACCGGAATCCCGGCCTGGTCGAAGATCGCGGCGGTGTACTGGTCGTACGAGGTGAGCATCGGCCACCGCTCGCCGCGCTCCTTGGCGGCTACCAGGTCGCGGGCGCGTACCCGCCGGGTCGCCGGACCGCCGTACAGCGTCGCCACCTCGGCCGGGGCGGACGCCATCTGGTGTTCGGACATCGCTGTCTCCTCTCGCCTCGAGGCCGCGTTCGCGGTCCCCGGGTCACTGCCGATCGTCCCACCGCCGTGGGCGGCGACGGCAGGGAAGAGTGCAGGTTCTCACACCGGGAGACTGGTTCCGGGCCGGTCAGGGGCGCTCACGCCACCGGTTGGTGATCGGCAGCCGGCGATCCCGCCCGAACGCCTTCATGGAGATCTTCGGGCCGGGTGCGGACTGCCGCCGCTTGTATTCGGCGATGTCCACCATCCGGAGCACCTTGTCCACCACCTCCGGGTCGTGCCCGGCCGCGACCAGGTCGTCCCGGCCCTGGTCTCCGTCGACGTAGCCGACCAGGATCGCGTCCAGGATCGAGTAGTCCGGCAGGGTGTCGGTGTCGAGCTGGCCGGGGCTCAGCTCGGCGCTCGGCGGCTTCCGGATCGAGTTCTCCGGGATCGGCGGCGTCTCGCCGCGCCGGACCGCCTCCGCGTTGCGCCAGTTCGCCAGCTTCCAGACCAGGCTCTTCCAGACGTCCTTGAGCGGATTGAAGCCGCCGACCGAGTCGCCGTAGAGGGTGGAGTAGCCGACCGCGAGTTCGCTCTTGTTGCCGGTGGTGAGCACGAGGTGGCCCTCCTGGTTCGACAGCGCCATCAGCAGCACCCCGCGTACCCGGGCCTGGAGGTTCTCCACCGACATCCCGTGCAGCGACAGGTTGGCCAGGAAGCCGTCGACCATCGGCTGGATCGGCTCGACCCGGTAGTCCAGCCCGGTCCGCTGGGCCAGTTCGGCGGCGTCGTCCCGGGAGTGTTCCGACGAGTGCTGGCTCGGCATCGAGACCCCGACCACCCGCTCCGGGCCGAGCGCGTCCACCGCGATCGTGGCGACCAGCGCCGAGTCGATGCCGCCGGAGAGGCCGAGCACCACCGAGCGGAAGCCGTTCTTGTCGGTGTAGTCGCGCAGCCCCAGCACCAGGGCCTGCCACACCTCGCCCTCGTCGACAACCGGCTGGGTGACGCCGCCGGTGACCCGGGGCCCGGTCGGGGCGGGCAGTCCGTCGCTGACCCGGACCCGGACGACGGCCATCTCGTCCCGGGCCGCGGCTCTGTCCTCCCGGGCGCCGGCCGTGTCCTCCGGGACGCCGGTCACGTCCTCCCGGGCGCCGGCCGTGTCCTCCGTGGCGGCGGCCACGTCCTCCCGGGCGCCGGCCGGCACCGACTGTGCCGGCTCGGCGCCGGACGGGTCGATTCGGCCGGCGGGCAGGTCGAGGTCGTGCAGCAGCAGGTGCTCGACGAACTGCGGGGCGCGGGCCAGCAGGGTGCCGTCGGACGCGACGATCATCGAGTCGCCGTCGAAGACCAACTCGTCCTGGCCGCCGACCAGGTTGACGTACGCGACCGTCGCCTCGGCCTCGGCGGCTCGGCGGCGGACCAGCGGCAGGCGTACGTCGTCCTTGTTCAGCTCGTACGGCGAACCGTTGATGGTGACGACCAGCCCGACCCCGGCGCGGCGGGCGACCGTGAACGGGCCGCCGGCCTGCCACAGGTCCTCGCAGATGGTCAGCGCGACGTCGACCCCGCCGATCCGGACCACCGTCAGGGTGTCGCCCGGCACGAAGTAGCGGTCCTCGTCGAAGACCCCGTAGTTCGGCAGGTGGTGCTTGAAGTAGCGGGCGACGGTCCGCCCGTCGTGCAGGACGGCGAGGGCGTTGCGCGGCCCCCGGGCCGGGGTGGCCTCGGCGTTGGCGCTGGCCGGGCCGTCGGAGTCGAGGTAGCCGACCAGCACCGGCAGCCCGCCGAGCCCGTCGGCGGCGAGGTCGGCGGCGAGCCGGTCGAGGGTGGACCGGGAGGCGGCGACGAAGGAGTCCCGGAAGACCAGGTCCTCGACCGGGTACCCGGTGAGCGCCATCTCCGGGAAGACCACGAGGTGCGCGCCGGCTCCGGCAGCCTCCCGGGACCGCGCGCGGATCAGGGCCGAGTTGCCGGCGACGTCGCCGACGGTGGGGTTGACCTGGGCCAGGGCGATGCGCAAGGTCGGCATGCCCCCATCTTGCCGCAGCCGGTCCGGTTCGGCTCGGGCGCGCAGGGAGCCGTCCGGTCGGCTCGGGCGCGCGGGGCGCCGTCCGGTCGGTCCGCCGCGCCGGGAACCGCCCGGTGGACGCCGGAGCCGGTCCGGGGGTTATGTTTGGGGCGAACGCCCGGTAAGTACGCAGGCCGTGCCAGCCCACGCATCGGTTCCGATCTAGTTCCCGTAACGTCGGCGTAACGGAACCGGTGAAGACTGGACCGTCAGGCCGTGCGCCGGCTGGGCCGGTCCGAACATAGTGTGCGAGGGGTAGCGGTGGACCGTCAGCAGGAGTTCGTGCTCCGCACGCTGGAAGAGCGTGACATTCGTTTCGTCCGGTTGTGGTTCACCGACGTGCTCGGCACGCTGAAGAGCGTCTCGGTGGCCCCCGCCGAGCTGGAGGCGGCCTTCGACGAGGGGATCGGCTTCGACGGCTCCGCCATCGAGGGCTTCGCCCGGGTCTTCGAGTCGGACATGGTGGCGATGCCCGACCCGACCACCTTCCAGGTCTTCCCCTTCGAGGGCGGGGTCAGTGGCGAGAGCGCCCGGATGTTCTGCGACATCCTGCTCCCCGACGGCAGCCCGTCCTGGGCGGACCCGCGGCACGTGCTGCGCCGGGCGCTGTCCCGGGCCGCCGAGAAGGGCTTCACCTTCTACACCCACCCCGAGATCGAGTTCTTCCTGCTGGAGAACGGCCCCAACGACGGCTCGCTGCCGATCCCGGTCGACGACGGCGGCTACTTCGAGCACACCACCCACGCGGTGGCCCGGGACTTCCGCCGGCAGGCGGTACTGGCGTTGGAGCGGATCGGCATCTCGGTGGAGTACAGCCACCACGAGGTCGCGCCCGGCCAGCAGGAGATCGACCTGCGCTACGCCGACGCGCTCACCACGGCCGACAACATCATGACCTTCCGGCACATGGTCAAGGAGGTCGCGCTCTCCACCGGGGTACGGGCCAGCTTCATGCCGAAGCCCTTCACCGACCAGCCCGGCAGCGGGATGCACACCCACCTGTCGCTGTTCGAGGGGGAGCGGAACGCGTTCCACGACGCCAGCGACCCGATGAAGCTCTCCAAGGTCGGCCGCGCCTTCATCGCCGGGCTGCTGGTGCACGCCCGCGAATACACCGCGGTCACCAACCAGTGGGTCAACTCCTACAAGCGGCTCTTCCCGCAGGCGCTGCCGGACCGGATCACCGAGTCCCCGGCGTACGTCTGCTGGGGGCACCTGAACCGCTCCGCGCTGGTTCGGGTGCCCGCGTACGGCAAGCCGAACTCGGCCCGGGTGGAGATCCGCTCGCCGGACTCGGCCACCAACCCCTACCTCGCCTTCGCGGTGTTGCTCGGCGCCGGGCTCAAGGGCATCGAGGAGGGCTACGAGCTGCCGCCGGGGGCCGAGGACGACGTCTGGGCGCTCTCCAACGCCGAGCGCAAGGCGGTGGGTTACGAGTCGCTGCCGGAGAACCTCGCCGAGGCGATCGACGTGATGGCCGGCTCGGAGCTGGTCGCCGAGGTGCTCGGCGAGCACGTCTTCGACTTCTTCCTGCGCAACAAGCGCGCCGAGTGGGAGCAGTACCGCCGCGAGGTCACCCCGTACGAGCGGCAGCGCTACCTGGGTCTGCTCTAGCCGGGCGCTGCTCCGGGGTATCGGTCAGCCGCGCTTGTCGGGCCGCGTTATCGTCCCTGACGACGCGGCCCCCTCGTACGGCCGCCCACACCCGATCGGAGACAGACGGTGGTCGAGGACCTGCTCGTGGGAGCCTGGCAGAGCATCGTGTTCGGCGTGGTCGGCATCGCCTTGATGGCCGCGGGTTTCGGGCTTGTCGACCTGCTCACCCCGGGCCGGCTGCGCGAGCTGATCTGGGCACGCCGCAACGGCAACGCGGCGCTGTTGCTGCTCGCCAACCAACTCGGCATCGCCGCCATCGTCTTCACCGCGATCCTGACCAGCTACAGCGACTTCACCAAAGGGCTCGCCTCGACCGTCCTGTTCGGACTGATCGGCCTCGGGGTCATGGCGCTCGGCTTCCTGGTGCTCGACTGGCTCACGCCCGGCAAGCTCGGCGAGGTGATCTGCGCCGACGAGCCGCACCCCGCCGCCCGGGTCAGCGCCGCCACCCACTTCGGCGCCGCGCTCATCGTCTGCGCCAGCATCGCCTGACTCACCCCGCTGCTCGACCCGGTCCTTCCATCCCCGGCTGGTGGCGTCGAGGACCCACCCGGGAGTTCCGGGCTCAGCGTACGGCGGGGGAGACCGTCAGGGTGCCGGCGTCCGCATCCAGCGTCGCCGGTACGCCGACCGGCACGGTGAGCTGCCCGACCCCGTGCCCGATCGGCAGCCCGCCGAGCACCGGCACGCCCAGGTCGCCGAGGCGTTCGGCCAGCACCTCGGCCACCCCGACCGCCCAGCCGTCCGCGCAGTCGGTGAACTGGCCGACCGCCACCCCGGCCACCCCGGCCAGCGCCCCGGTGCGGCGCAGGTGGGTGAGCATCCGGTCGATCTTGTACGGCGGCTCCCCGACATCCTCGACCAGCAGGACCGCCCCGGTCAGGTCCGGCATGTCGGGGGTGCCGAGGGAGTGTGTGAGCAGGCAGAGGTTGCCGCCGAGCAGCCGGCCGGTGGCCCTACCGGGAACCAGCACGCTCGCGGTCTCCTCGGTCGGCAGCCGGTGCACCACCACCGGCTCGGGGCACATCAGCGCGGCGCGCAGCGACTCGGCCGAGACCGGTGGGGTGCGCTCGTCCAGCCAGGCCGCTCCCGGGCCGTGCACGGTGGCCAGCCGGGCGCCGCGCCAGAGCGCGAGTTGCAGCGCGGTGATGTCGGAGAACCCGGCCACCACCTTCGGGTCGCGGCGCACCGCCGACATGTCGATCGCGTCGACCACCCGCTGCGCGCCGTAGCCGCCCCGGGTGCAGAGCACGCCGCGTACCGCCGGGTCGGCGAAGGCCGCGTTCAGGTCGGCGGCGCGCAGCGCGTCGTCCCCGGCGAGGTAGCCGCGCCGGGCGTACGCGTTCGGGGCGAGGACCGGACGAAGGCCCCAACCGGTGAGCAGTTCCACGCCGCGGGCGACCCGGTCCGCCCGGGTCGGCCCGGACGGCGACACCAGCAGCACCGTGTCACCGGGCCGCAGCGCCGGTGGTCGCACCGCCTGATCGTCGGCCACCTCGCCTCCTCGCTCCGCTCGGCCCCGAGCCTATCGGTGGCGGTCGGGCGCACCGGATAGCCTCGACACCGTGGCAACCGAGACCGGAACCGAGAGCGACACCGGCAGCACGGGCGGCACCGCCACCGCGCTGGTGATCGAGAACGACCCGACGGACGACGTCCGCCGGCTGGGGGAGTGGCTCACCGAGGCCGGACTCGACCTGGCGGTGCTCCGGCCGCACGCCGGGGACCCGCTGCCCGACGACCTGACCGGGTACGCCGCTCTCGTGGTCCTCGGCGGCTACCAGCATCCGTACCCGGCACCCGACGGCACCCCCGGGGCGCCCTGGTTCCCCGCCCTGGAGGGGCTGCTCCGCAAGGCGGTCCGGCACCGGGTGCCGACCCTGGCGATCTGCCTCGGCGCCCAACTGCTGGCCACCGCGCACGCCGGTACGGTGCAGCGGAGCGCGGCCGGGCCGGAGGTCGGGCCCAGCGTGGTCGGCAAGCGCGACGCGGCCGAGCACGATCCGCTCTTCCGGTACGTGCCGATGATCCCGGACGTGTTCCAGTGGCACGTCGACGAGATCACCGAGCTGCCGCAGGGCGCGACCCTGCTGGCCGCCTCGACCCGCTATCCGCACCAGGCGTTCCGGCTCGGTGACCGGGCCTGGGGCCTCCAGTTCCACATCGAGTGCGACGCCGCGATGATCGCCGACTGGGCGACCGACTCGGCGACGCTGGCCGAGCTGGGCTACGACCCGGAGCTGGTGGTGGCCGCCTGTGCCGAGGTGCTGGCCGACGTGGAAGAGGTGTGGCAGCCGTTCGCGGCCCGGTTCGCGGCCCTGGCCCAGGGCCGGCTCGACGACGTCCCGCCCCGGCCCACCCTGCCGCTGCTCGGGCACTAGGAGCCGCCGCCGATGACGGACCCGGGAGACCGCCCCCGATCGACACGACGGACTCCGGTGTGGTCGTCGACGACCGACACGGGAGGCGGCCGCCGATGAGCAGACCGATCAGCGCGACCGGCCGGCTCGCCCGGTACGGCTTCGGGGTGGGCGACCGGGAACGGGTTGGCGGCGACGGGGTGGGCCGCGCTGCCGACCTGCTCGGGCCGGACGGGCTCGGGCTGTGGGACGTCGACACCCAGGAGCCGGTGGACGAGCCGGCCGGCGAGCTGCTCACCGCGCTTTCCCGGGCCGCCGACCCGGACCTGGCCCTGCGCCAACTCCACCGGATCGTCGAGGCGGAACGCCGCATCGCGCCCCCGGCGAGGCGTGCCGGCGCGGCTGGCGGCAGGGGCGCCGACAGCGCGCTTGGCGACACCGGCGACGACACGGGCGACGGAGGGGGGAGCCTGCTCGCCGCCCTGCACACCGATTCGGGGCTGCGTCGCCGGCTGCTCGCCGTGCTGGGCGCCTCGTCCGCGCTCGGCGACCACCTGGTGGCCCACCCGGAGCAGTGGCGGGCACTGCGTACCGGGGTCGACGGACTGCCACCGGACGCCGACGGACTGCTGCATCGGGATCGCGCCGATCCCGGCGGCGGACCGGACCCGCTGCCGGTGGTGGCGGCGCTGCGCCGGGCGTACCGGCTGGCCCTGCTGCGGATCGCGGCGGCCGACCTGACCGGCGGGCGCGGCCTGGAGCAGACCATGGCGGCGCTGTCGGCGCTCGCCGACGCCACCCTGGCCGACGCGTACGGTATCGCGGTCGGCGAGCTGCCGGCGGGTAAGGCGCCCCGGCTGGCGGTGGTGGCGATGGGCAAGTGCGGCGGCAACGAGCTGAACTACGTCTCCGACGTCGACGTGATCTTCGTGGCCGCCACCGACGAGGACCTGCCGGCCGCCACCCGGGTGGCGACCCGGATCATCGAGATCTGCGGGCTGGTGGCCTGGCCGGTGGACGCCGCGCTGCGGCCGGAGGGCAACCGGGGGCCGCTGGTGCGTACCCTCGCCAGCCACCTCGCCTACTACCGCCGCTGGGCCCGGACCTGGGAGTTCCAGGCGCTGCTCAAGGCCCGCCCGGCGGCCGGCGACGTCGCGCTGGCCCAGGAGTGGATCGACGCGCTCGCCCCGCTGGTCTGGCAGGCCGCCGAACGGCCGGAGGCGGTCGAGGACGTCCGGGCGATGCGCCGCAAGATCATCGACAACATACCGCCCCGCGAGCTGGAGCGGGAGATCAAGCGTGGGCCGGGCGGGCTGCGGGACATCGAGTTCGCGGTGCAGCTCCTGCAACTGGTGCACGGCCGGGGCGACGAGTCGCTGCGCGCCCCCGGCACCATCCCGGCACTGCGGGCCCTGGTTGCCGGCGGCTACGTGGGGCGGGCCGACGGCGAGGCGCTGCTGCGCGGGTACCGCTTTCTGCGCGGGGTCGAGCACCGGCTCCAGTTGCAGGCGCTGCGGCGTACCCACACCGTGCCGGCGGACCGGCCGGCACTGCGCTGGCTCGCGCACGCGCTCGGCTACACGGCGCTGCCCGGCCGGGACGCCGTCGAGGCGTTCCGGGCCGACTGGGTCGGCCACGCCACCGAGGTACGCCGGCTGCACGCCAAACTGCTCTACCGCCCGCTGCTGGAGGCGGTCGCCCGGGTCCCCGCCGACGGGCTGCGACTCACCCCGGAGGCGGCTCGGAACAGGTTGGAGATCCTCGGCTTCGCCGACCCGACCCGGGCGCTGCGGCACCTGGAGGCGCTGACCGGCGGGGTGACCCGGACGGCCGCGATCCAGCGCACCCTGCTGCCGGTGCTGCTCCAGGAGTTCGCCGACGCGCCCGAGCCGGACCGGGGACTGCTCAACTACCGCCAGGTCTCCGACAAGCTCGGCGGCACCCCGTGGTACCTGCGGCTGCTCCGTGACGGGGGGCCGGTGGCCCGCCGGCTGGCCCGTACCCTGGCGGTCTCCCGCTACGTCGCCGACCTGCTGGCCCGGGACCCGGAGGCGCTGCGGCTGCTCGCCGACGACACCGAGCTGACCCCCCGGGACACCGAGGTGTTGCGGGACGGGTTCGTGGCCGCAGCCGACCGCTACCTCGTCGGCCGGGGATCGCAGCCGGCCGACCCGACCGAGGCGATCCGGTCGGTCCGGGCGCTGCGTGGCAGGGAACTGATCCGGATCGCCTGCGCCGACGTGCTCTACCGGGCGGGGTCGTTGGCCCCGGCCGGTCGGACCGGGATGGCCGTGACCGTCGCCCCGGAACCGGCCCCGGCCGGCGTCGTCGGCGACTCCGATGTGCTCACCGTCGGCGCGGCGCTCTCCGCCGTCACCGACGCCACCCTGCGGGCGGCGCTGCGGGTGGCCCGGGCGACCCGGCCGGCAATGCCCGGACTGCGGTTCGCGGTGATCGGGATGGGTCGGCTCGGCGGGTACGAGATGAACTACCTCTCCGACGCCGACGTGCTCTTCGTCTACGACGCCCCGCCCGGGGTGGCCGAGGACGCGGCCAGCGCGGCGGCCCGGGCGATCGCCGAGGAACTGCGCCGGCTGCTCGCCATGCCGGCCGCCGACCCGCCGCTCGGGGTCGACGCCGACCTGCGCCCCGAGGGCCGGCAGGGGCCGCTGGTCCGCAGCCTCGGCGCGTACGCGCAGTACTATGCCCGCTGGTCCGAGGTCTGGGAGGCACAGGCACTCCTGCGGGCCCGGCACGTCTGCGGCGACGCCGACCTCGGGCGCGAGTTCGAGGCGGTCGCCGATCCGGTGCGCTATCCGGAACGAGGACTGGCCCGGGAGCAGGTGGTGGAGATCCGCCGGATCAAGGCCCGGGTGGAGACCGAACGGCTGCCCCGGGGCGCCGACCCGGCCACGCACACCAAACTGGGCCGGGGCGGGCTGGCCGACGTGGAGTGGGCGGTGCAGCTCACCCAGCTCCGGCACGCCGGTCGACTGCCCGAGCTGCGCTGCACGCGTACCCTCGACGCGCTGGCCGCCGCCCGGGAGGCCGGGGTGATCGACGGCGCCGACGCGGCCGCGATGGCCGCCGGGTGGAGCATGGCGGCCCAGGTGCGCAACGCGCTGATGCTGGTACGCGGCCGGGCCGGCGACCAGCTGCCCCGGCACGGTGTGGAGCTGGCCGGCGTGGTACGCCTGCTCGGCGGCGGCGACCCGGGCGAGTTCCTGGACCACTACCTGCGGACGGCGCGACGATCCCGGGCGGCGGCGGAGCGTGTGCTGAATGCCTGACCGGCGCCGGGTCATCCGGGTGCTGTCCGGCGCGGTCGGCCTGGCCGGCGTGCTGACGGTCGCCTTCCTGCTCGCCCCACCGCTCGGCACCGACCTCTCCGCCCAGGTCGCCCGGGCCAACTTCTTCGGCCGGCACGGAATTGCCCCGCTGGACCTCGGGTGGTACGCCGGAATCTCGCCGTACGGCTACAGCATCGTCACCCCGCCGCTGATGCACTGGCTCGGTGCCGACACCCTCGGCCCCCGGCTGGCCGGTGCGCTCGCCCTGCTGGTCTCGGCGGCGGCACTGGCGCTGCTGATGCTGCGCACCGGCGCCCGCCGGCCGGTGCTCGGCGGAATGGTCGGCGCCGCCTGCATCGCCGGCAACCTCGTCTCCGGCCGGATCACCTACGCGATCGGGGTGGCATTCGGACTCCTCGCCCTGCTCGCGCTGACCAGCACCGTCCGGCCGGCGCTGCGCCGGGGCCTGGCCGGGACGGCGGCCGCGCTGGCCGGGGCGGCGAGCCCGGTGGCGGGCCTCTTCGTGATGCTCGCCGGCGCGGGTAAGGAAGGGCCCCCGCTTATCGCTTTCGGTAGTAGAAGGGCCCCCTCCTTACACCTCAGCCTCGACGGGCCGGTGCTGGTGGCGGCCGCCGGGGTGCCGACGGTGGCGCTGGGGCTGGTGTTCGGCGCGGGTGGCTGGATGAACATCAGCCTGGCGGACACGGTGACGGCGGCGGTGGCGAGTGTGCTGGTGGCGCTGCTGGTGCCGCGCCGGGAGGTCCGGGCCGGGGCGGTGCTGGCCACGCTGGGAGTGCTGGCCGCGTTCGCCATCCGGACCCCCGTGGGGCTGAACGCCACCCGGCTGGCCGCGATGTTCGCGCTGCCGGTGCTGGTGGGCTATGGGACGCTGCCGGCCGGACTGGTCCGGAGGTGGCCCCGGCGGGCGGCCGGAGCGGTGCTGGTCGCGATCATGGCGTTGGTCGCCGTGGTGGAGCCGCCGGTCTCGGTGGCGGACCTGCGCGCGGCCGGGGACCCGACGGCGTCCCGGAGCTACTTCGCACCGCTGCTGGCCGAGCTGGCCCGCCGGCCACCCGGCCGGGTCGAGGTGATTCCGACGGCGAACTACTGGGAGGCGGCGTACGTCCCGGAGGCCGCGCCGCTGGCCCGGGGCTGGCTGCGCCAGGCTGACCAGGCACACAACCGGCTCTTCCTGGACGGCAGCGTCGACGCGGAGTCGTACGGGCACTGGCTGCGGCACAACGGTGTCCGGTACGTCGCGCTGGCCGGGGCGGAGCCGTCTTGGGTCGGCCGCCGGGAGGCGGAACTGGTCCGGGGCGGGCTGCCGTACCTGACCCCGGTCTGGCGGCACCCGGACTGGACCCTGTACGCGGTCGCCGGCTCGCCGTCCATCGTGGAGGCGATCGGGTCACGGCCGGTCACCCCGGGTGGGGGCGACCCACCGGACGGTGCCGAGGGACCGGTGCCCGGGACCCCGGGCGTGGAGCTGGTGCGGGCGACGTCGGCGGAGTTGACGGTCGACGTGCCGGCGGCAGGGGAGACCCTGCTCCGGCTGCGCTGGTCGAGGTGGCTGCGGGTGGAGGGCCCAGACGCCTGCCTGGCCCCGTACGGCGACTGGACGGTGCTCCGGGTGGCACGGGCCGGCAGGTACTCGATCAGCGGTGCCCTGACCGGCGCGGGGCCGCGCTGTCCGGGCTGATCGACCCCCCGCCCGCCCCGCGGCGGAGCGGCACGTGGGCCGCTGGCGGCCAGGCCACGCGGCCCGCGTCGTTGCGCGGGGTCGGCAGTGGGTGGCGGTACCATCCTTCTGTCCATTTGCTCCCCGTCTTGAGTGAAAGGCACTTTTAGTGAGTCTCATTCAGGAGCCGGGGAAGCGCTGACCCGTGGCCAAATCTCCCGCCTCGCAACCTCCCGCCTCGCGGCTGACCCGACGCGAGATCGCCTCCGGGGTGGTCCTCGGGCACCTACCCGGGCAGTCCATGCAGCGAGCCGGCCCGGCACGGTGGTCACTCGGCTGGGCCCCGCCGGAGACCGCTGCGGACCCGGGGCGCGCGGTGACCCCGCTCGGCGCCCTCGAACGGGCGGTACTGCCCGCGCTGCGCCGACCGCCGTGCCTGGTCGGCTTCTCCGGCGGGCCGGACTCGTCGCTCGTGCTCGCGGTCGCGCTGCGGGTGGCCCGGCGGGAGGGGCTGCCGCACCCGGTGCCGGTCACCTGGCGGTTCTCCGGGGTGTCCCCGGCCGGCGAGTCACGCTGGCAGGATCGGATCGTCCAGGCGCTGGGCATCGGGGACTGGCAACTCCTCCAGGCGGACGACGATCTGGACCTGGTCGGTCCGACGGCGGGGCGGCTGCTGCGCCGGCACGGTCTGCGGCACCCGGTGAACCTGCACCTGCACCTGCCCATCGTCGAGCTGGCGGCCGGTGGTGCCATGCTCACCGGCGCCGGTGGGGACCAGGTGTTCGGTGGCTGGCGTACCGCCGGGTCCGGTCAACCATGGGTACGGTTGCGCCGGGCCGCCGGCCAGCTTCGGACCGCGCTCCGGGGGCACAGGTCGAGCCGGGACATGTTTCCGTGGCTGCGCCCGGAGGTGTCGGCGGAGATCTACCGGGCCTTCCGGGCGGAACGGCGCGGGGAGCCCCGCCGGCTCGACCGCCGGATCGCCTGGCACGTTCGTCGGCGGGACCTCGGGCTGACCTGTGCCAGCCTGGCCGCGCTCGGCACCACCCACGGGGTGACGGTGGTGAATCCGCTGCTCGATCCCGACTTCCTGGGTACCCTCACCGGGCCGGCGGGCCGGCGCGGCTGCCCGCCCCGGGACCAGTTGGTCGCCGAGATCGCCGCCGGGATGCTGCCGGAGGTGGTCACCGCGCCCCGGCCGAGGGCGCGCTTCCTGGACGCCTTCCTCCGGGGGCCGACCCGCCGGTTCGTCCAGCGCTGGGACGGCAGCGGCGTCGACGAGGAACTCGTCGACGTGGCAGCGTTGCGGAGGCTCTGGTCCCGGTGGCCGATCCCCGGCGGTACGGCGGGACTGGTCCAGGAGGTGTGGCTCGCCGCCAGCTCCGGCGGGGCGGGCCGGTGAGCTGCGGCGGTGACCACCGCCGGGTGATTGGCTCTGTCCTCGTCGGTGGCGCCGGTGGCAGGGTGACCAGCGCCGGGCGATCCGCCCCTGTCACCGTGGTCGCGCCGGTGCCAGGGGACCGGACCGGTGGACGGCGTGCCGGCGGCCGGCGTGCCCGGAGCGGAGGAGAGCGGGATGGGCGACCCGTTGCACGATCGGGACGCGGCGGCGGAGGTGCTGCGCCAGGTGTACGCGGCCGCCGGTCCCTACCTGGACTCGCTCGCCGACCGTCCGGTGCACGAGCCGGCCACCGAGGCGCTGCTGACCGAACTCTCCACACTGTCCAATTCGGACCCGTCCACCGGTGCCGGTGAACAACCGACCGGGACGACGCCCGGCGACCTGCCGGAGCGGGGCATCGGAGCGGCGGCCGCCCTGGAGCGGCTGCTTCGGATCGGCGCCGCCGCCGCGACCCACTCCGCCGGACCGCGGTTCTTCCACTTCGTCATCGGCGGCGCCACCCCGGCCGCGCTCGCCGGTGACTGGACCGCCGCGCTGCTGGACCAGAACGCCGCCTTCCGGGCCTCCTCGCCACTCGCCGCCGAGCTGGAGGCGATCGCGCTGCGCTGGCTGCGGGAACTGTTCGGGCTGCCCGACCGGTACGGCGGGGCGCTGGTCGCCAGCGCCACCTTCGCGAACTTCACCTCGCTGGCCGTCGCCACGCACTGGTGGGCCGAGCGGCACGGCGTGGACGTCGCGGCGGACGGGCTCGCCACGCTGCCCCGGATGCCGGTGCTCTCCGGCGGCTACCTGCATGCCAGCGCACGCAAGGCGTTGCAGATGCTCGGACACGGCCGGGACACCGCCGAGGTGTACGCCCGGGACCGGGTGGGCCGAATCGACCTGCCGGCGATCGAGCGGCGCCTCGCCGAACTGGACGGGCCGGCGGTGCTGATCGCCAACGCCGGTGAGGTGAACGCGGGCGACTTCGACCCGGTCGACGCCCTCGCCGACCTCGCCGAGCGGTACGGCGCCTGGTTGCATGTGGACGGCGCGTTCGGTTTGTTCGCCGCGCTCTCGCCCCGGACCGCCGCTCTGGTGCGCGGGATCGAGCGGGCCGACTCGATCGCCTGTGACGGGCACAAGTGGCTCAACGTGCCGTACGAGAGCGGGTTCGCCTTTCTCCGCGGCCCGGCCCGGTTGCCGGTCGCGTTCGGGATGCCCGGCACGACGTACCTGCCGGGGCCGGGGAGCCCACTGTGGTCGGGGCAGCCGGGGCCGGTGGACTATGCGCTGCACGGGCCGGAGTCGTCCCGCCGGGCGCGGTCGATGCCGATCTGGGCGACCCTGGCCGCGTACGGCCGCCAGGGCCACCGGGCGATGGTGGAGCGGCAGCTCGACCTGGCCCAGCGCCTCGCCCGGGGAGTGGACGAGGCGCCCGAGCTGGAACGGTTGGCCGAGGTGCCGCTCTGCATCGTCTGCTTCCGGGCCGCTCCGGAGCACGTGCCGCCGGACGGACTCGACGACCTCAACCGGCGGCTCGGTGCGGCCCTGCTCGACGATGGCCGGGTCTTCGTCGGCACCACCGTCTACGACGGCCGGGTCGCGCTCCGCCCGGCGATCGTGAACTGGCGGACCACCGAGACCGACATCGACCTGCTGGTCGAGGTGGTACGTGAGCTGACCGCCCAGCTTGCTCCGGCACCCCGCGCCTAGTACGCCACGGTGAAGTGCCGCGTACCGAGCTGGGGGTTCTCGATCTCGTCCACAGCGGCGACGGCCAAGTCCTCTGCGGAGATGCGCGACTCTCCGTTGACGTCGATGAGGAGCTGGTTTCCTCCGCGTCGGTAGCTCCCGGTGCGGGTGCCGGGCCCGAGCAACGCCGGAGGGCTCAGGTAGGTCCAGTCCGCGTCGTGAGCCCCGCAGGCGTTGAACTGGTCGACGCTGGCCTGGGCGATGCTTCGCCACTGCTCGGGAACGAAGCGCTGGTCATCGATCACGAGCTGGTCCGGGCCGTCAGGGCACCGCAGCGGGCCTGCGCCGCCGATCACGATGACGCGGCGCCCGGCGTCAAGGGCTGCGTCCAGGACGACGGTCACTGGGGATGTGGCATCCTCTCGCGTCGCAGGAGCTGGTCTGGTGGCCAGCACGATGACGTCGTGCTCAGCCGCGATCCGACCCATGGCTTCCGGGTCGGTGGCGTCAGCGGTCGACAAGGTGATTCCGGGGGCGGTTCGTCCGGCACTGGCTTCTGAGCGTGAGTACCCGGAGACGATGTGTCCTCGACGCGCTGCTTCTGCGGCGATGCGGGAGCCTGCCATTCCTGTCGCGCCGATGATCGCAATCTTCATGATCCTGTCCTGGTCCGCGCGGCGAGCAACGCCGGCCGGTTGGTGTCCGGATCCGTGGTCTGGGTGATGTTCGGGGTGCGAGAGGGCGTCTTCTTGCGCGGAGTGACCTGCCCTGCCGCGATCGCCGCCAGGGCAAGCGCGAACCCGACCATCTGCACGACGCCGAGGGTCTGGCCCAGGAGGAGCGCTCCGAGCCCGGCGGCGACCAGTGGCGAGAGCAGTCCGAGCACGGCGACCGAAGCGGCCGGCAGCCGGGCGATGCCGCTGAACCACAGCGTGTAGGTGAGGAGCCCGCCGACAAGTCCGAGCCACGCGTAACCGGCCAGTGCGGTGACATCGATGGTCACGGGGACGCCCTCGACAAGCAGGGTGACGGGCAGGAGGAACAGTCCGCCCGCCGTCAGTTGCCATCCGGCCAGGCCCATCGCGGGCACCCCTGCGGCTCGCCCCCACTTCTTGGTGAGAGTGACGCCGAAGCCCATGGACACGGCGCTCAGCAGCCCGGCGAGCACACCGACCGCATCGAGTGTCGCGGTGGAACGCAGTACGACCAGGGCGACACCGATGATCCCGACGATTCCCCACCACAGGCGCCACGCAGAGAACGACTCGCGCAGGATGACGACGACGAGGATCGCGACGACAAGTGGTTGCGCGGCTCCGAGTGTGGCGGCAACGCCGCCGGGCAGGTGGTAGGCGGCGACGAAGAGCAGCGGGAAGAACGCGCCGATGTTGAGTACACCCAGCACGGCAGACTTCCACCACCACGCACCCGTGGGTCGTGCCCTGGTCAGCGCGATCGCGACCAGCCCCGCGGGCAATGCTCGTACCAGCGAGGCGAACAGCGGATGCCCGTCGGGCAACATTTCGGTCGTCACGATGTACGTCGTCCCCCACGTCGCCGGGGCGATCGCCGTGAGCAACGTGGTGCGGAGCTTGTCCATACAACCCCTCAGCCTTGAACTGTTTAACGTTGAGGAGACTACGGTGTTAAAGTGCTTGCCGTCAAACAGTTCAACGTTGAGAGGTGTATGGGGTGGAGGACAGCGTCGACCGAATCGTTGCCCAGTGGGCGCGGGTGCGCCCGGATGTCGATGTCAGCCCGATGGGGGTGTTCGGCCGGCTCTCTCGGCTCACACGTCTGTTCGAGCGCGAGCTACAGACAGTCTTCTCTCAGCACGGCCTGCAACCGGGAGAGTTCGACATCCTGGCGACCCTGCGGCGCGCCGACACCGAAGGGCGCGGTCTGACCGCGGGCCAGCTTGCCGACAGCACCATGGTCACATCCGGCGCGATCACCAACCGGCTCGACCGGCTCGTCGCCAAAGGACTCGTCACCCGTGAGCCCGACCCGCACAGCCGCCGCACAATCCGGGTCGCCCTCACCCAACGGGGGCGAGAGGTCATCGACGCGGCACTGGACGACCATGTCTCCAATGAGGAACGCCTGCTCGCAACGATGACGGCCAGCCAGCGGCGACAGCTCGAAGAACTGCTCCGCGGCCTCCTCGACCACCATGAGAGCCAGGCTTGACGTCCGGTGCGAGACGACGCTTCGCGGCACGACCACCCCTGGCAGCGACGCCGCTGATCCGCAGGGAAGCCTGCCGGCGTCAGCATCGCCTGAATCTCCGCCAGTGCCACCCAGGTCCACGTGCCCACATGTGGGGTTGACGTCGATCGTCGACGCGGAGCGGGATGCGGGGTCGATGGGTGGGGTCGCTATTCCGCGTCGTCGCCTGGCGGCGGGCTCGGATGGCGGAGCACGCGGCCTGGGTGGTGGAGCGCGGCATCGACGAGCTGCGGCAGGCGTACGCGGGATTGGTGTTGAGCCTCGGACGGGCTCGGGCGGTGACGACCGGCTCGCGGCATCCGCTGCCGGCCCGCGCGCTGCGGCGCTGGGACGCCGCCCTGGAGCAGGCCGGTCAGGTGCAGCGGCAGCTCAGCGGCGGGGTCGGCGAACTGTGCCGGTTGTCGGGGGTCGGGCCGGTCGGCGGCGTCGGCGAGGCGGTCGCCGCGCTGCGTAGGGCAGCCGACGAGGTATGCGCCAGCACCGCCAGCCTGGTCGAGCTGCGTGCTCGGATCGCCGCCACCACCGCCATGGAGTCGGGCGAGGCGCTGCCGGCTGCCGCGCTCACGCGACTACGGACCGGAGCGGGCGAGCTGGAGGAGTTGACCGCACGGATGCAGCAGGGCTGTGTGGCGCTGTCCGCGTACACGGATGGGGTTTCCGGGGTTGACCTGATGCCCGGCCGGACCGCCCGGGCCGGCGCACTGGCGCGGGTGAGCTGGCACCCGCCCGACGGCGTCGGCGTGGGCGCGGAGCTGGCGGGGCGGCTGGTGGCCGCCGGCGGTCGCCGGGCCCGCCCGCGCCGGCACACCTGCGGGTGCCGTTGCGGCGCCGGGCGGCCTGGCGCGCGTCGCGCGGCTTCTGGGCCTCCGGCGGGTCGCGGCTGGCCAGCCCGCACACCGACGGCGCCTTCTTCGCTCTGCCTACGTGCCGTGCTCCTGCTGACCAGGGGAAACACCATCTGGTACGCCGACCGCCTCGACCTGTTCCGCCGGGCCGGAGCGCTCGACGGGTATGTCGACGCGCTCGCCGCCGCGGTGGTGGTGGCGGTGGACCGGCGGCTGACCCGGGTCGGTGACGGCGCGACGGTACGGCGGCTCGCCGCCCGGATACACGACCGCTACGACGGCGGTACCCAGGAGGTGCCGCCGGAGGTGGCCGGAGCGCTGATCCGGGCCGCGCTCGGTGTGGCACGCCCGCCGGCAGCCGATCCAGTCCGGCTGATCCTGTTGCAGACCCTGCTCCTGGTGGATCTGCTCGGCGACGAGCGGCTCACCCGAGCGGACCAGGCCGCCTTCGCTCGGGTTGTCCATCGCGCCGCGCCGGGCTGATCAGGGCATTGCCCGGCCCTCCTCAGCGTCGGCCCGTCGTGCGAGACCGGATACGTGCCCACAGGTCGGGCACGGGTCGCCGGCCGAGCGTGCCCGGATCGCCCGGTACCGGCCGCCGTGCCAGGCGACCACGGCCAGTAGCAGGACCGTGCCGACCAGGGGGAGTACGGCGGCGGTGGCGGCGAGTTCGAGCCAGGTCAGGGCGCCGCCCCAGTACCAGCCGGCGATCGGTCGGATCCCGAGCAGACCGGCCGGGGTCACCAGCAGTACGACCGACCACAGTGCACCACTGTCACCGGTGACCGCTCGAACGAGACCGAAGGCCAGAGCCAGCCCGACCAACAACACACCCGCCATCGCCATGATCTCGATCGTGGAGTTGTAGCTGGTGAACCAGCCGCCGCTCCCGGTGACCTCGAACAGCACGCCCACCGCCGTACCGGTCAGCGCCCCGAGCAGGGGCGGGATCCGGCCCGCCCAGCCAGGACGGGCGGGCAGTGCCAACGCCATCAGACCGAACGCCAACACCGGGACGAGCACGTAGAGCGGGGGCCGGGGCAGCCCGGACAGCGGTGCGGCCGGGATCACGGCCAGCGTCAGCAGGATGGCGGCGGCGACGCCCCGGCGTGCCCAGTGCGCCGGCAGTACCATCGTGGCGAGCGCGGCCAGCAGCCAGCCGGCCCAGAGGAACGCACCGAGGGTCTGCGCCGGGCCGACCTTCGCGGGCAGAACGTCGGCCGGCAGGTTCGTGAACTCGACCTGGATGAGCAGGAACGCCGCGATCGCCGCCAGCGTGCTCATCGCGATTGTCGCGGCGATCGGCAGGCCGGCGGCGAGCCCGGAAGCGCCCTGCTCGCGCAGCCGCTGGCGTAGCCCGCCACGCAGCACGTCGACGACGTCGTGCCGGGAGGGCCGGCGCCGATCCGGCTCGGCCAGATCGAGGTACGTCCCGACCAGTTCGTCGCCCCGGCTCGACCGGTAGCGGCGCGGGTACGCGTACAGCAGTCGCCGGTAGCGTCGCTCCAGCGGGTTCACCTCGGCGGCCGGACCGTCCTGCCCGGTCCCGTCGGGCTGCCCGGTCGTCCCGTTGGGCTGGTCGGTCCCGTCGGGCTGGTCCGTCATGCCGTCCTGCCCGGCTCCGCCGGGCTGCTCGCTCATGCCGGGCCTCCGGCGAGGCGGATGGCGGGGCGGACTGCCGGCGCCGGACGGGCGGTCGAGCCCTCGGACGCTCGGGCGCTGCGGGCTCGCAGGCGTTGGGTGGCCGCCTCGACGTTGCGGCGCAACCGCTCGGTCTCGGCGGTGAGCGCGGCGGTCCCGTTGTCGGTGAGCCGGTAGTAGCGGCGGAGCCGCCCGCCGACGATCTCCTCCCGGTCCGGCTCGACCAGGCCCTCGTCGGAGAGTCGGTCGAGCGCGCCGTAGAGGGTGCCGGGCCGCAGGTTCAGCCGGCCGTCGGAGAGCGCGGCGACCTCGGAGACGATGCCGTAGCCGTGCATCGGCTCCCGGGCGAGCGCGGTGAGGATCAGGAACGTCGGTTCCCGTAACGGGGCAGGTGTGGTCATGCGGGGGAGTATATCGGTGACCAAGCTATAACGGCTACGAAGGTATAGAAGGCCCGAGACAGTGCGGCGCGCCGCCGACCGAGCCCCTGCGGGGTTGAGCCCCGGTGGGGTCTGGTCGACGACGCGCCCGACGTGCTGGTGTCGCCTGTCCCCGGGGCCGTGCGGGAAGCACGACCCCGGGCCGACGATTGGTTCTATACGTCGAAGTTCTATACGTCGAAGTACATCGCGAACTCGTGCGGGGTCGGCCGCAGCCGGACCGGATCGACCTCGTTGGTGCGTTTCCACTCGACCCAGGTGGAGATCAGGTCCGGGGTGAAGACGCCACCCTCCAGCAGGAAGTCGTGGTCGGCCTCCAGCGAGTCGAGCACCTCGGGCAGCGAGCCGGGCACCTGCTTGACCGAACCCCACTCCTCCGGCGGGAGGTCGTAGAGGTCCTTGTCGATCGGCTCCGGCGGCTCGATCTTGCTCTTGATGCCGTCCAGACCGGCCATCATCATCGCCGAGAACGCCAGGTAGACGTTGGCCGACGGGTCCGGCACCCGGAACTCGACCCGCTTCGCCTTGGCGTTGCTGCCGGTGACCGGGATGCGGGTGCAGGCGGAGCGGTTCCGCTGCGAGTAGACCAGGTTGACCGGGGCCTCGAAGCCCGGCACCAGCCGGCGGTACGAGTTGACCGTCGGGTTGGTGAAGGCCAGCAGCGACGGCGCGTGGTGCAGCAGGCCACCGATGTACCAGCGGGCGGTGTCGGAGAGGCCGGCGTAGCCGGTCTCGTCGTAGAACAGCGGTTCGCCGTTCAGCCAGAGGCTCTGGTGGGTGTGCATCCCGGAGCCGTTGTCGCCGAAGAGCGGCTTGGGCATGAAGGTCGCGGTCTTGCCGTTCGCCCAGGCGGTGTTCTTCACGATGTACTTGAAGAGCTGGAGCTGGTCGCCCGCGTGCAGCAGGGTGGAGAACCTGTAGTTGATCTCAGCCTGGCCGGCGGTGCCCACCTCGTGGTGCGAACGCTCGACGGTGAAGCCGGCGTTGAGCAGCCGCTGGACGATCTCGTCGCGCAGGTCGGCGTAGTGGTCGACCGGCGGGACCGGGAAGTAGCCGCCCTTGTACGCGGTCTTGTAACCGCGGTTGCCGCCCGCTTCCTCGCGGCCGGTGTTCCACCAGCCCTCGACGGAGTCGATGTAGTAGTAGGACTGGTTCGCCGAGGTCTCGTGCCGGATCGAGTCGAAGATGTAGAACTCGGCCTCCGGGCCGAAGTACGCGGTGTCGGCGATGCCGCTGGCGGCGAGGTACGCCTCCGCCTTCTTCGCCACGTTCCGCGGGTCCCGGGAGTACGCCTCCCGGGTGAACGGGTCGTGGATGAAGAAGTTCAGTGCCAGTGTCTTCTGTGTCCGGAAGGGGTCGATGAAGGCGGTGGCGACGTCGGGCAGCAACAGCATGTCCGACTCGTGGATCGCCTGGAAACCGCGGATCGACGATCCGTCGAAGGCGAGACCGTCGGTGAAGACCGATTCGTCGAACGACTCGACCGGCAGGTTGAAGTGCTGCATCACGCCGGGCAGGTCACAGAAACGAACATCGACGAACCGTACGTCCTCGTTCTTGAGGTATCGCAGGAGTTCCTCGGGGTTGGCGAACACACGTCCTCCTGGCACGTCCACTGATGGCTAGGCTGGTGGCGACGCTATGGCCATGCGATTGCCCGAGCGTGTCTCTGATGTTTCTGCCGTGTTACGTCGTCTGCGGAGCGTGATCCCCGCAGGTGGTCGGCTCGGGCCTACTCCGGGATGATACTCCGGTTTGGTTGGTGGGCCTGGTTTGTTGCGTTTCGCTCCCGGTGGGGTGACGCGGGTCCCGGCCGGCGGAGCCTGCCGGGACGTGATCGCCACCAGCCGATACCCTGGTTGACCGTGGCAGCACAGCAGAACGGCGTCGCTCCGCCCGCACCGGCGGACGACCCGACCAGTCCGCCGCCGAGCCTGGCGCGCCGGTTCGCCGCGTTGAGCATCGACTGGATCCTGTGCCTGCTGGTCACCAACCTCTACGCCGACCCGATCGTCGACAGTTGGGCTCCGGTCCTCACGCTGGTCGTCGTCTACGGCTTCTTCGTCGGCCTCTTCGCGCAGACCCCGGGCATGCGGCTGTGCCGGCTCAGTTGCGTCCGGTACGCCGACGGCGGCCGGATCGGCGTGCTCCGCGGGCTGCTCCGGGGCGCCCTGCTCGGATTGGTGATCCCGGCGCTGGTCATGGACGCTCGCAACCGTGGCCTGCATGACCGGGCCGCTGGCTCGATCGTGGTCTGGATGCCGTCGACCCGCCACACCGGCTGAATCGGCCCGCCCCACCTGCCCTGAATCGGCCCGCCGGCCACGCCGGACGATCCACCGAGGGCACCTGCAGAGTCATCCCGCTGGCGTACCGCGCTGGATGGGCGTACTGTATCGATCCAGAAGACCTACTGGATCGATACAGAAGGCGGATTGGTGAAGCCAACGTTACAGACCGTGGCCGATGCCGTGGGTGTTTCCCGCAGCACGGTCTCCAACGCCTACAGCCGGCCGGACCAGTTGTCCCCGGCGCTGCGGGAGCGGATCCACGAGGCGGCCCGCCGGCTGGGCTACCCGGGGCCGGACCCGACGGCACGGTCGCTGCGCCGGGGTCGGGTCGGGGCGATCGGGGTGCTCTTCACCTCGGCGCTCTCCTACGCCTTCACCGACCCGTACGCGGTGCAGTTCCTCCGGGGCATCGCCGAGACCGCCGAACGGCACGGCAACGGCCTGCTGCTGATCCCGCTCTCCAGGTCGGAGGAGCAGACCGGCATCGAGGCGGTCCGCAACGCATCTGTCGACGGCTTCTGCGTGTACTGCGTACCGGCCTGGCACCCGGCGCTGGACGTGACCCGGTCCCGGGGTCTGCCGACGGTCGCCGCCGAGCGCCCCGCCGAGGTCGGACCGGAGACCATGTACGTCGGGATCGACGAGGTGGCCGCCGCCCGTACCGTCGGCAGTCACCTCGCCCGGCTGGGTCACCGCCGGGTCGCGGTGGTCTCCGACTTCCTGGTCGCGCAGCGCCGGACCGGTCCGGTCACCGTCACCGACCCGGCCGAGATCCGCTACGACGTCACCCGCGAGCGGCTGCGTGGCTTCGCCGAAGGGCTGGCCGAGGGCGGTGTCGGCTGGTCCGACCTGCTGCTCTGCAACGCCGGCGCGAACAGCCGGGGCGAGGGCGAGCGCGCGGCGGCGTACGCGCTGGACCGCGTGGACCGGCCGACGGCGGTGCTGGCCATCACCGACCTGCTGGCGCTCGGGGTGCTCGACGCGCTCGCCGCCCGGGGGCTGCGACCCGGCCGGGACGTCTCGGTCACCGGCTTCGACGACATCCCGGAGGCGACCGCCGTCGGGCTCACCACGATCCGGCAACCGGCGGTGGAGAAGGGCGCGATCGCCGGCCGACTGCTGCTGGACCCACCGGAGGACCCCGCCGCCCGCCAGGTGCTGCTCCCCACCGACCTGGTCGTCCGCACCTCGACCGGTCCCGTCGAAAGGAAGTGAACCTCATGGATCCCGTCGGTTACCACCTCGCGCTGGGCGCGACCGAGCGGCACGTACGGTCGGCCCGGCCGGACGCACCGGTCCGGCCCGACCGGGAACCGGCTCCGGACGCCGGCCCGGGACGGCTCCGGCGGAGCACCGCCGCGATGCTGCGACGGGTTGCGGACCGGCTCGCACCGGCCCCGCCGACGCTGCCGTCCACGACCACCCGGGCCTGCCCGTCGTGAGCCGGACTACCGGCCGCGCATCTGCCGGAACGCCCCCTTGGGCGGGCGCATGTTCTTCGGGATCGCGCCCTTCGGCAGTTGCGGCCGGGCCGCGGAAAGCGCCTTGAGCCGCTTGTCCAGGGCGTTCACGTCCTTGCCCTTGAGGTTCGGCGGCAGTCGCAACAGGGTCGTACGCAGCTTGCGGATGGACAGTTCGTCCTCGCCCTGGCCGATCAGGTAGTCGTAGAGCGGGGCGCTGCCGATCACCTTGGCGAGCCGCCGCTTCTCCTGGCCGAGCAGGCTCCGGGTCCGCTGCGGGTTGCCCTCGCCGAGCAGGATCACCCCGGGCTTGCCGACGACCAGGTGCACCATGTCCATCTGGGTGGTGGAACTGACCGCCGGGGTGACCCGCCAGTCACCCCGCATGCTCTCCAGGATCGAGGCAGCCGCACCCGGCTGCCCCTCGGCCGCGTTCATCATCGCCCGGTTGGAGCGCAGGTTCAGCACGATGAGCAGCGCGAGCAGGGCGAGCAGGATGCCGATCGGCAGCCAGAGCCAGCCCCAGTTCAGCACCGCCACCACGGTGACGGCGATCGGGACCAGCACCGCGACGACGGCGAGCGGCACGAACCACTTGTCGCGTTTGGCGGTGAACGAGAACACCATCCCGATCTGCTTCAGCCGCTGGCCGAACGACACCTTCTCCTGCGCCTTTGCCATGCGACGGAGTCTAGTGGGCCGGGACCGCCCGCCCGTTCCCCGGCCGGACCGTCCCCGTGCCCGGGGTGACCGTCGGCGGGCGGCCGGGCGGCGGGTAAGGACCTTACCGAGCGCGGGCATCCCGGAGAGGCCCAACTGAGGAGGCCGGCCCGGCAGACATGAGGCGGTGCACCAATGTGCCGCAGGTGCCTTCACCCGAAGAGTGGACATCAGCGACGAGTACCGGATCGAACGGAGTACAGCGATGTTCAGCACCGACCCACAGTTCCTGCTCACCCTGCACCGTAGCCACGCCGACGAGCTGCGGGCCGAGGCCGACGCGGCCCGGCTGGCCCGCTCGGTGGCCCGCGGTCCCCGGCAACACCCGACCCGGACCGGGCGGAGACGCCGGTTCGGCTCCCACCGGCACCAGGGGCCGGCCGCCGAGTGAGCGTGGACACCACCACCACCGCCGCCCCGCGACCCGACCGGGTCGACGGGCGGCCCACAAACCCGCCCACCGGCGGCGGTCCGGAGGTTCGGATCTTCGAGGATGCCGTCCGGCGTGGCATGCTCGATCCCGTGACCACTCGTGCCGCCAGCAGCGTTCTCGTCGGCCGCCAGTCCGAACTCGCCATCCTGCGCGACGCGCTCAAGCGAGTCCGGGCCGACGAGCCGGCCGCGCTGCTGGTCGGCGGCGAGGCGGGCGTCGGCAAGAGCCGGCTGATCGAGGAGTTCGGCCGGGCCGCCGTCGCCGACGGCAACCAGCTCCTCGTCGGGCAGTGCCTGGAGCTCGGCGAGGAGGGCCTGCCGTTCGCGCCTTTCGCCGCCGCGCTCCGGCAGGTGCTGCGCCGCGACGGGGTGGCGGCCTTCGAGGGGTACGAGCGGGAGTTCGCCCGCCTCCTGCCCGAGCTGGCCCGGCTCGCGGCCGGGCCGACCGGCACCGACACCCGGGCCGCCCCGAACGGGCCGGACCTCTCCCTGGACCCGCACCGGGGCTACCTCTTCGAGCTGGTCGCCGAACTCTTCACCCGGCTCGCCGCGCAGCGCCCGCTGGTGCTGGTGATCGAGGACCTGCACTGGGCCGACCGGTCGACCCGAGACCTGATCTCCTTCCTTGCCCGCGCGGTCCGGCCGGCCCGGGTACTGCTGATCTGCACCTACCGCTCCGACGAGCTGCACCGGGGGCATCCGCTCCGCCCGTTCCTGGCCGAACTGGACCGGGCCCGGGGCGTCGAGCGGCTGGAACTGGACCGGCTCGACCGGGAGGGCACCGGCGAGGTGCTGGCCGACCTGTTCGGCTTCGAACCCAGCGACCGGGCCATCGACACCATCCACGACCGGACCCAGGGCAATCCGTTCTTCGTCGAGGAGCTTGCCGCCGCCAGCGACCCGAGCGGCTGCGCCGACCTGCCGGACACCCTGCGCGACCTGCTGCTGGCCCGGGTCGACCGGCTGCCCGAGCCGGCCCAGCGGGTGCTGCGGATCGCCGGGGCCGGCGGCACCCGGATCGCCCACGAACTCCTCGCCGAGGTCGCCGGGGTGCCGGAGACCGAGCTGGAGGAGGCGCTCCGGGCCGCCGTCGCCGCCCAGCTCGTGGTCGCCGACCCGGACGGCGGCTACGAGTTCCGGCACGCGTTGGTCCGGGAGGCCGTACACGAGGACCTGCTCCCCGGCGAGCACGCCCGGCTGCACGCCCGGTACGCGGCCGCGATCGAGGCACAGCCGCAGCTCGTCGCCGACGGTCGGGCCCCGGCCGAGCTGGCCCACCACTGGTACGCGGCACACGACTACCCCCGGGCGCTGACCGCGGCCTGGGCCGCCGCCGAGGCGGCCGGCTCCCGGTACGCGTACGCCGAGCAGGGGCGGCTGCTGGAGCGGGTGCTCGAACTCTGGGAGCAGGTGCCGGACGCGGAGCAGCGGCTCGGCCGCGACCACCTGGCCGTGCTGGAGGCGACGCTCTCGGCGACCTCGACCGCCGGCGACTACAGCCGGGCGCTCGCGTTGACCCGGGCCATGCTGACCGAGCTGGACGGTGCGACCGAACCGGTCCGGACGGCCCGGGTACGGCTGCTGCGCGGCCGGCTGCTCCGGATCCTCGGCAAGTCCGACGGCGCCGAGGAGCTGCGCGAGGCGTACCGGCTGGTTGCCGGGAGCGACGACGATCCGCAGCGGGTACGGCTGCTCGCCGACATCGCCTTCCAGGTGGCCCGGGTGGACCGTGCCGAGGGAGGGCGGATGGCCGCCGAGGCGGTGGCCGCCGCGACGGCTCTCGCCGACGAGGACGCCGTACTGCGCGCGACGCTCGCCGCCGCCTGGGTGTGCAGCCGGCTGGCCTCGCTCGACGCCGGCCTGGCCGACCTGCGCCGCGCGGTCGACCTGGCCCGGACCGCGGGCGATTCCTCCGTCCTGGTGACCGCGCTGGTGGTCAGCTCCGACGCCCTCTGCGAGGTCGGCCGGTACGCCGAGTCCGTCGAGGCGGCCGCCGAGGGGTACGCCGAGGCACGGCGGGTCGGGATCAGCCGCTCCACCGGCGCCTTCCTGCTCTCCAACCAGGCCGAGGCGCTGATCGCACTCGGCCGCTGGGACGAGGCCGACGAGTTGTGCGGGCAGGCGGCCCGGCTCGACCTGCCGGGCATCACCGGCTACCACTGGTTGCAGTTGCGGGCCGGGCTGCGGCTGGCCCGGGGCCAGGCCGGTGCCGACGAACTGGTGGCCCGGGCGCTGGGCTTCCTCCGCCGGCCCTTCCTGCCATTGGAGCTGCCCCTGTACGAGCTGCGCCTGGAGGCGGCGCTGGCCGCCGGGGACGTCGCGGGGGCGGTGGAGGCGGCCCGGGCTCTGCTCGGCCGGCGGCTCGAGAGCAGCCTCCGGTACGCCTGGCCGGCGCTGGCCACCGCTGCCCGGGCCGCCAGCGCGGCCGGGGACCGGGAACTCGCCGAGCGGGTACGGTCGGCTGCCGCCGGCATCCCGGTCCGCTATCCGGCCGAGGTGGCGTACGCGGCCCAGGTGCCGGCAGCGCTGGCCGTCGACGCCGCCGAGGCGGTGTCGCGCTGGCAGGAGACGGTGGCGGCCTGGCGGGTGGACGGCCAGCGGTATCCGCTCGGTCGCTCCCTGTTCTGGCTGGCCGAGGCGGCGGCCGGGGCCGGGGACCGGACGCTGGCCGCGAGCGCGCTGGAGGAGGCGGCGGGGATCGCTGGCGAGCTGGCGGCCGTACCGCTGGGGGATCAGGTGGCGACGCTGGCCCGGCGGCTCGGGTTGCGGGCCGGGCCCGGCGCGGCGCCCGGCACCGACCTGCTGACCGCCCGGGAGCAGGAGGTGCTGCGGCTGGTCGCGGAGGGGCACAGCAACAGCCGGATCGCGGAGCAGCTCTACATCTCGCCGAAGACGGCGAGCGTGCACGTGTCCCGGATCATCGCCAAACTCGACGTGGCGAACCGGATCGAGGCGGCGGCAGTCGCGCACCGCCTCGGCCTGCTCGCCCCGCAACCCGACGCTGGGGTGTAAGCAAGGGTGCCCGCTTAGCGCTTTCTGTTGTCGAAGGGGCCCTTCCTTACTCAGCCCGGCACGGCGGTCCGGGGGAGCACCGGGGCGGCCCGGCCGGTGCCGTGCTCGCCCGGCCCCTTCTCCTCGTGGTATTCCTCCTCCACGTTGACCGTCCACACGTCGTGCTCGGTACCGTCGAGAATGTTCGAGACCGAGAGCAGTGCGGTCATCATCGAGTGGTCCGCGTTGTTGTAGCGGTGCATCCCGTTGCGGCCCACCGGGTGCACGTTCGGCACCTCGGCCGCGAGCCAGTCGCGGATGGTGGCGACGTTCTCCTTGTAGGCGAAGTCGTAGAACGGGTAGGCGCGGGGCATCCGCACCACGTAGCCGGCCTCGACGGCGCCGGGGCGGACCAGGCCGAGTCGCTCCAGCTCGGCGGTGCCCAGGGCGATCAGCTCGGCGTCCGGGCTGTTCCACAGTTCGTCGCCGATGCTGAGGAAGTACTCCAGCCCGAGGCAGGTCCGCCCGTCCTTGACCAGGTACGGCGACCAGGAGCCGAAGTTCTGGATCCGGCCCACCTGCACCTCCGGGGCGTGGATGTAGATCCAGTTGTCCGGAAAGCTGAACTCGGCCGGCACCACCAGGGCCACGGTCAGGAAGTCGCGGTAGCCCAGTTGCTTCGCGGCAGCCACCACGGCCGGCGGGGCCGGCGGGTCCATCGCCAGCACCAGGTGCGAGATCGGCATCGACGACACCACGTGGTCGGCAGCCACCCGGCGCTGCCCGTCCGGCCCGTCGACGGTCACCGCGACCGCGCGGCCGCCGGTCCGGTGCACGGCAGTGACCCCGGTGTTCAGGGTGACCCGACCGCCGCGCTTCTCGACGTGTTCGGCGCAGCGTTCCCACATCATCCCCGGGCCGTACTTCGGATAGTTGAACTCCTCGATCAGGCTGGTGATCTCCTTCTGGTTCCGCTTGGGCAGCAGCGCGCTCCAGACCGCGTTGGACAGCGACAGATTCTTGATCCGCTGTGCGGCCCAGTCGGCGGAGAGCTCGGTCGCCGGAACCCCCCACAGCTTCTCGTTGTATGTCTTGAAGAAGTGCTCGAACAGCCGCCGGCCGAACCGGGCGGTCACCCAGCCGGCGAGGTGTGACTGGTCCTTCGGCGGCGCCATCTTGGCCCAGAGATAGGAGCCGACGCAGCGGAACGCCTCGACGATGCCGAGGTTGCGCAGCGCGTTGCCGGCCCGAAGTGGATAGTCGTACAGCCTTCCCCGGTAGTGGATCCGGCTCATCCGGGGGCGGAGCAGGAAGTCCTCGGCGGGCAGGATCTCGTGCCAGAGCGCCTCGACCTGGGGGACCTTGGTGAAGAACCGGTGCCCGCCTATGTCGAACCGCCAGCCGTCGCGCTCTACGGTACGGCTGATCCCGCCCACCACGTCATCGGCCTCGAACACGTCGACGGTGGCGTTGCGCTTGGTCAGCTCGTACGCCGCGGTCAGCCCAGCGGGGCCAGCGCCGACGATCACGGTGTGGGGTGCGGTCATCCCTCTATTCATCACCTTCGACGTGTCGTCGGCAAGGGGTCTCCCAGTTGGCGGCCGAACCCGCCGCGGTAGCCCCGCCGCCGGGTGACCTTGATCACTTGTCAGGAGTTTGGGGCCGCGCCACCTACACCCGCCCACCTGGGTCCGGCAGCTGCTCGCCGCCTACGACCTGGGCAGAGACGAATTCTGCGGGCGCATCGAGAAAGGCCAAGGGCCGCGCGAGCTTCCCGAAATTCTGCCGCTCCCTGCGAAACGTTCACCCGGCGAGGGGTGTGTCGTAACCGCGTCCGACAACTACCCCCCACAGCTGACCACCAAGCGATGCCGCAGACTCGCGGGCTGGCCGAGGCCAACAACGCCGGGAGCGTCTACGCCTCACCAACGGCTGCTGACTCCGTGATCCGCCGCTTCATCGACCGGCGGAACAAACACGCTCAAGCAGGAGATCTTTGTACGTAATGTTGGCCTGGTTTGCTCAAGAGGGCAGCTCCGAGAAAGCGCTTCGTGATGCGCAGTTGCTCGACCACGCTCGGGACCTTGGCCTGCACGATCTCCGCCTGATCGATTACGTCTACCTCGTCGAGCGGGTCCGCCGTTGGTACACGTCCGCCTATCCCGTCGGAATGGTCACCCCGTTCCTCGCACCCGGCTTCGTCACCGCCACGTTCGCGTTGACCCTGGAGCAGAAGCGTGACCGACTGCTACACAAGGGTCTTATCGAGCGGCTGGTCCCAGAGTGGGCAGGGATCGGGTTCGTGGGTGTGAGTACCGGCCGGTCGAACGCCACCCGGATCTGGCAGGGTGACGGTCTGAAGACGATGGCGGATCTGCTGGACACCGCTCAGGGGCCGCTGACCGAGCTGGTCCACCGACCGGCGGTCCAGGAAGCACTGCGTACGGCTGCCCGAGGCGGCCGGGCGAATCTCGGTGAGCGGCGCCGGTAGCTACAGCCGGGGTGCTGTCCGAAGAAGATCAACGGGCGCCGGCCGTGTTGCCGGCCGGCGCCGTCCGGGCCTCGACGGCCTGCTGGTAGAGCCGGCCGGCCCGGTACGACGAACGCACCAGCGGCCCGCTCATCACCCCGGCGAAGCCGATCTGCTCGGCCTCCTCGCGCAGCTCCACGAACTCCTCCGGGCGGACCCACCGCTCGACGGGGTGATGCCGGGGCGTCGGGCGCAGGTACTGCGTGACGGTGACCAGCTCGCAGCCGGCCGCGTGCAGGTCGCGAAGCGCCTGGGAGATCTCGGCGCGCTCCTCGCCGAGCCCGAGGATCAGGTTGGACTTGGTCACCAGCCCGGCGGCCCGGGCCTGGGTGAGCACGTCGAGCGAGCGCTCGTAGCGGAACGCCGGCCGGATCCGCTTGAAGATCCGGGGCACCGTCTCGACGTTGTGCGCGAGCACCTCCGGGCGGGTGTCGAAGACCTCGGCGAGTTGCTCCGGGTTGCCGTTGAAGTCGGGGATCAGCAGCTCCACCCCGCAGTGCGGCAGCGCGTCCAGGGCCCCGGCGGTGTTCCCGGCGCCGTCGACCGCAGCCACGGCGGCGGCCGGCCGCTCCCGTCGGGTCAGCCCGTGGATCTGCCGGACCGTTTCGGCGTAGAGCCAGGCACCGCCGTCGGGGAGGTCGTCCCGGGCCACCCCGGTGACGGTGGCGTACCGCAGGCCCATCGTGACCACCGACTCGGCGACCCGGCGCGGCTCGTCGGCGTCGAACTCGGCCGGCTTGCCGGTGTCGATCTGGCAGAAGTCGCAGCGGCGGGTGCACTGGTCGCCGCCGATCAGGAAGGTCGCCTCCCGGTCCTCCCAGCACTCGTAGATGTTGGGACAGCCGGCCTCCTGGCAGACGGTGTGCAGCCCCTCCCGGGAAACCAGCCCACGGAGTTGGGTGTACTCGGGACCCATCTTCGCCTTGACCTTGATCCACGGCGGCTTGCGCTCGATCGGCGTCGCCGCGTTGCGGGCCTCGACCCGCAGCAGCCGGCGCCCCTCCGGCGCGACGGGATGGCCGGTGCGGTGCTCCGGTGCGGTCACGACGCTCACTCCTCCGGCTTCGGCGGCGGTGGATGGCGCGGCTTGCTCGATGGTCACGAATCCGAGCCTACGCGTCACGGTGCGGCCGATCGACCACCAGCGACCGGACTCACGTGCTGGACCAGGTGATACCACTCACGCAGTACCTGGGCGGCAGGCGGCGGTCACCTTCCCCAGTCGCTGGCGAGTCGCTCGTACGCCACCCTGGCGGCCCAGCACCGACCGGTGTGGTCCGGCGGGTTTCTTCCGCACGACCGGCGGGCACCGCGGGGATGCCATACCCGAAAATGCCTTGCCGACATGGCGGTCGGCCCGGCTAATCTGCCGGCAGAGCGTCGACGGAGCCGAGTACCACCCGACAACCGGAGTCCAGAGAGTCACCGTCGCTGGAAGGTGATCTCCGGCCGGGCTGGGAAGACCCTCCCGAGCTGCGGGAAGAACGGCGTTCCGGCGCCTGGTAGAACCCGCCGTCCGGCCCGCGTCACGGGCCACGAACGAGGCCGTCGGCCATGGCGCCGACGGTGAAGGTGTGGTGGCACCGCGAGTTCCCGCTCGCCCACACTCCCCGGGGCCATCGGCGCGTCCGACGCGCCGCGACCAGATCGAGGAGTACCCCAGGTGTCCCGCGTCCTCTCCACCTCCCTGTCCGCGCACGTCGGCGCGACGGTGACCGCCGCCGGCTGGGCGCACCGGCGCCGGCAGCTCAAGTCGGTCACGTTCCTGATCCTGCGGGACGCCACCGGGCTGGCCCAGGTGGTGGTGACCGACGCCGACCTGCGGGCCCGGTTGGCCGAGCTGCCGGAGGAGTCGGTGCTGGAGGTGACGGGCCGGGTGGTCCGCAACCCCGCCGCGCCCGCCGGGGTCGAGATGGTCGACGCGACGGTACGAACACTCGGCGACCCGGCCGTGCCGCCGCCGTTCGACGTGTACCGCCCGGAGTTGACCGCATCGCTGCCCACCCAGCTCGACCACGCGGCGGTGGCGCTGCGCCATCCCACCCGATCGGCGGCGCTGCGGGTCTCGGCGGCCCTGGTGGCCGGCTTCCGGGCCACCCTCGACCGGCTCGGCTTCGTCGAGGTGCACACCCCGAAGATCGTCGCCGCCGCCACCGAGAGCGGCGCCAACGTCTTCGCGCTGGACTATTTCGGTCGATCCGGCTACCTGGCCCAGTCCCCGCAGTTCTACAAGCAGATGCTGGTCGGGGTACTGGAGCGGGTCTACGAGGTGGGGCCGGTGTTCCGGGCCGAGCCGCATGACACCACCCGGCATCTGGCCCAGTACACCTCGCTGGACGTCGAGTTCGGCTTCGTCGCCGACCACCGGGACGTGATGCGGCTGCTCCGCGAGGTACTGGCCGGGATGCTGGACCGACTCGCGGACCATCCGGCGCCGGTCACCCAGATCCCGGTGGTGCCGGCGGAGATTCCGGCGCTGCACTTCACCGAGGCGCTGGGCATCGCCGGGGCGCCGCCGGACGAGCCGGACCTCGCCCCGGCGCACGAGCGGGCGCTCGGCGAGTGGGCCCGGGCCGAGCACGGGTCGGACTTTCTCTTCGTCACCGGCTATCCGCTGGCCAAGCGCCCGTTCTACACCCACCCGGCGACCGGGGACAGCCCGTCGGGCGGCCCGGCACGGGCGTACTCGAACGGGTTCGACCTGCTCTTCCGGGGCGTGGAGCTGGTCACCGGCGGGCAGCGGCTGCACCGGTACGCCGACTACCTGGCCGCGCTCGCGCAGCGGGGCGAGCCGGTCGAGCCGTACGCCGGCTATCTGGACGCGTTCCGGCACGGCATGCCGCCACACGGCGGTTTCGCGATCGGTCTGGAGCGGATGGTGGCCCGGCTGCTCGGGGTGGCGAACGTCCGAGAGGTCACCGCCTTCCCCCGCGACCTGCACCGGCTGACCCCGTAGACGCGAACCCATCTGCAGGACGTGCTGTTTCCGGGAAGTAGTGGCTTGACCGGCCGCCGGAAGGCACTACATCGGGGAAACAGTGGATTCCTGCCGACCCACGTCAGGGAAGCAGGGTCGGCAGGTGACGTTCGACCACCGGCAGGACCTCGGCGACGGTGACCGGGCGGCCGAGTTCGGCGGTGAGCGAGGTGTTTCCGACGTCGCGCAGCCCGCAGGCGACGATCCGGTCGTACGCGGCGAGGTCGCAGTCGCAGTTGATCGAGAAGCCGTGCTGGGTAACTCCCCGGGCCACCCGGATGCCGATCGCGGCCACCTTGCGTTCCGGCCCACGCTCGTCGGCCGGCACCCAGACCCCGCTGCGCCCCTCGACCAGCATCACGCTGGTCAGTCCGAGTTCGGTGCAGACGGCGAGCAGCAGTTGCTCGGTACGCCGGACGAAGGCGACCACGTCCACCGGCAGCCCGGTGTCCGCTCCGGGGAGCTTGAGGATCGGATAGCCGACGAGCTGCCCCGGCCCGTGCCAGGTGATCTTGCCGCCCCGGTCCACGTCGATCACCGGCGTACCGTCCATCGGCCGGTCCCAGGGCTCGGTGCGCTTGCCGGCCGTGTAGACGTCCGGGTGCTCGAGGAGCAGTACGGTGTCCGGCCGCTCCCCGGCGACCACCGCGTCGTGTACCCGACGCTGCTCTTCCCAGGCGGCCAGATAGTCGACGGTCCCGAGCCGGACGCTGGTCAACCCGGCAACTGTGCTGCTCACCGCTCCAGCTTAGTTCGCTACCGGCGGGTCGCTCCGGTTGGTGGCGGGGTTCACGGGCGCGCGGCCGGTGACCGGGGGCGGGGATGATGCCCGGATGGACGAGTTGCTGACCACGATGGTCCTGTTGCACGCCGGGGTCTCGGCGCTGTGGCTGGGCTCGATGGCGTACAGCCTCTTCGTCGTGGCGCCGAAACTGACCCGGATGCTCCGCGGCTCCGACGGGGCGGAAGAGGCGCGGCGGGCGGAGGACGCATCGCGGCACGCGGAGGCGCACCAGGACGCGGAGGCGCACCAGGACGCGGAGGCGCAGCGGATCGCGGGGGCACAGCGGATCGCGGAGGCGCAGCGGGTGGAGGAGGCGCAGCGGGTGCTGGCGCACGGCAACCGGTGGCCCGTCGTCGGGCTGGTCGGTGTGCTCTGGGTGACCGGGCTCGTCCTGGTGCTGCTTGCCGGCGACCGCCCGGCCGTCTGGTGGGCGCTGGTCGCCGCCAAGGGGGTGCTGCTGGCCGCCGCGACCGGACTGTTCTGGTGGGTCTCCTGGCGGGGCTGGCCGCGCCGGGTCTTCGCCCTGCCCGCCGAGCTGCCGGCACTGTCCCGCCGGTTCCGCCGCGTCGCGGTGCTGATGTTCGCCCTGGTCGCCGCCGCCTACACCCTCGGCATCCTGGCCGCGCACTCCTGAGCGGCGTAGCGGCGTGGCCCGGCAACCCCGGCCGGCCAGGGCACGTCGGACGCTACCGCGTCACGGACGACCGCGTCACAGGCGACCGCGTCACAGGCGACCGCGTCACAGGCGACTGGCGTCACAGGCGACCGCGTTACGGACGACCGCGTCACAGGCGACCGCGTCACGGACGACTGGCGTCACAAGGTGAGGCGCCAGAGCCAGACGTCGGCTACCCGTTCCGGCGGGCCGAGCAGGTCGGTGGTGACGTCGAGCAGGGCGTCGGCGTGGATCGGGAACTTCGCCCCGTGCACCCGGTCGGCCAGCACCACCGCCTCGACCCGCCAGTGGCGCAGGTCGGCCCGGGCGGCGGCCCGGTCGGCGTCGGTGACGACCGGCCGCTCGCCGGTCTCGGCCACCCGCATCAGCAGCGCGTCGGTGGCCCGGGGCACCGGCCCGATCCGTCCCCGGCCGTCGGGGCCGCCGGGGCCGAGGAAGAAGCCGGAGGGGATGCGGAACTCGCCCTGCCGGTGGCTGAGCGCGTACGCCTGCCAGCGTTGCCCGTCCGGGGCCAGGTCGAGGGTGAGCGGCAGCGGGGTCAGCACCCCGCCGGGGGAGACGTACTGCCGCCAGGTGCCGGCGGTGATGAACTCCGGGATCGGTGCCCGGGCGGTGCTGAGCAGCGGCACCGGCAGCAGCGGCAGGAGTGCCACGGCGAACCCGGCCACCCAGCCGACCCGGGCCCGCCGGGATGTCGGGCCGGCCCGCAGCAGATCGACGGTGTGCGCCAACAGCAGCCCGACCAGTGGCGCCACCACCAGGGCGAGCCGGGACGGCAGGGCGGCGTTGAAGACCGGCAGGTGCCCGAGCAGGGCGTACGGCAGTGGGATGTCGGTGTGCTCGCCGAAGATCTTCACCCGGGGGCCCCAGGAGAGTACGGCGAAGACCAGTGCGGTCACCCCGATCGCCCGTACGGTGGCCCGGCGCTCGGGGTCGGTGCGCCGCCACAGCACGACGAAGCAGAGCACGGCCAGCACCAGCAGCGGCAGCCCGAGGAAGGAGTTCTCCTCGGTCGGGTTCGGCGCCAGTGAGGTGTCCAGCCCGGCCACTCCGGCGAGGGTCCGCTGCGGGTACGCCCCGTACGCGGCGATGTCCTCGGCGTGGATCACCGGGTCGAAGCCGGTGCCGTGGAACCGCTGCGGGCCGAGGAAGTGCAGCCAGAGCGGATACGCCAGCAGCACGAACGCGGTCAGCGCGGTGACGCCGAGCCCGCGTAGGAAGTCCGGCAGCGCCGCTCGCGCCTCCGCCCGGCGGCGGCGGTCCAGTGCCCAGGTGCCGAAGAAGACGGCGCAGGCCAGCGCGGTGAAGAAGAGTCCCTCGGCGGCGATCGAGAAGGCGACCGCGACCAGTACCCCGAGCAGCAGCCCGCCCGGCAGCCACCGGCCGGGCTGGCGCAGCCGGAGTACGCCCCAGAGCAGCATCGGGACCACCCAGCCGGCGCTCCAGTTCAGGTGCGCGTTGGCGTGCGCGACGAGGCCCGGAGCGAAGCCGATGAACAGCCCGCCGAGGACGGCGGCCGGGGCGCTGCGGACGAGTTTCCGGGAGAGCAGCCAGTACCAGCCGAATGCGGTGGCGGCGATGTTCCCGGTGAGGACCACCAGGAAGGTGGCCGGGGCGCCGACGGTGTATGTGAGCGGGGCGAAGACGACGGCGTAGACCGTGACCGAGGTGTTGACCGCGAGGTTGACCCCGTCCGGGACGTTCAGCAGGTCGGTGAAGAACGGGTTCTGCCCGTGGGCGATCGCGTGTGCGCCGTACGCGAGGAGCCATTCGAAGAGGGCCTGGTCGCTGGAGTTGACGGTGATCGCCCGCCCGCTCGGGTCGGGCCAGAGTCCGCTGGTGACCCAGCCCGCCCCGGCGATCGCGACCAGCGCGACGAGCAGGTCGGTCCGGCGGCCCCGTCGGGTGCCCGGGGGCATGGGCGACGGGGGCGAGGTCGGCCCGGCGAGCGCGGGCGGGGAGTGCGGCACGGGGCGGAGGTTACCAACCCGGATCGGACACGCCGAGGAGGTGGGCAACCTTGACGAACTTGATGGGAATGATTTCCAATTGAATTAACGTCGCAGAGTGCACCGGAGGATCCGTACCGTGAAGGTTTCGTTCGTCGGCAAGGGCGGCAGCGGCAAGACCACCCTGGCCGCCCTCTTCGCCCGGCATCTCGCCGGCACCGACCCGGCCGATGGTGGTTCGCCGCCGCTGCTCGCCATCGACGCCGACATCAACCAGCACCTGGGGACCGCGCTCGGCGCCACCGAGGCGGAGGCGGCCCGGCTGCCGACGCTCGGCGACCACCTCCCGCTGATCAAGGAGTACCTGCGCGGCGACAACCCCCGGATCTCCTCGCCCGCGGCGATGGTCAAGACCACCCCGCCCGGCCGTGGCTCCCGACTGCTGCCGGTCGACGGCGACAACCCGCTGTACGCGGCGGTGGTCCGCGAGGTGGCCGGGGTCCGGCTCGCGGTGACCGGCCCGTTCGGCGCAGACGACCTCGGGGTCTCCTGCTACCACGCCAAGGTCGGCGCGGTGGAGCTCCTGCTCAACCACCTGGTCGACGGCCCGGGGGAGTACGTGGTGGTGGACATGACCGCCGGGGCGGACTCGTTCGCCTCCGGACTGTTCACCCGCTTCGACGCCACCTTCCTGGTCTGCGAGCCGACCCTGCGCAGCGTCGCCGTCTACCGGCAGTACGTCGGCCACGCCCGGGAATACGGCGTCCGGGTGCACGTGGTCGGCAACAAGGTCGACGACGACGCCGACGTGGAGTTCCTGCGCCAGCACGTCGGCGCCGACCTGCTCACCTGGCTGAACCGCTCCGACTACGTACGCGGCGCCGAACGGGGCGTACCGGCGCCGCTACACGCCCTGGAGCCGGCCAACCGGGCCGCGCTCGACCTGCTCCGGGCCACCGTCGACGCACAGGTGCGGGACTGGGCGACCTTCCAGCGGCACGCGGTCGAGTTCCACCTGCGCAACGCGGTCGCCTGGGCGAACGAACGGATCGGCGAGAACCTGGCCGACCAGGTGGACCCGGACTTCACGCCCGGGCCGCCGATCGTGTCCGGGCCGCCGGTGGTGTCCGGGCTGCCCGACGAGGTGACCCGGCGCACGGGGACGGTATCCGGGCCGCCGGTGGTGTCCGGATCGCCGGCGCCGGCCGGGTGACGGCGTCGCCGGTCGGGACTGTTCGGTCCGGTCGCCGCGATGGCGCCGGCTGAGGTGTTGCCGGTCCGGGCGCCTGGCCCGGATCGGGTCGAATCGACGACAGGAGAAGAGATGTCCCTGGACGTACCTGCCGCACTGCTGGAGCGGGCCGAGGCCGGCCGGGTCGACGACGAGGAGTTCGTCGACTGTGTCCGGCGGTCCCTGCCGTACGCCTGGGCGGTGGTCGCCGAGGTCTCGGCCCGGGTCCACGCGTCCCCCGCCGACTACGCCGACCACGCCGTACCGCCGCCGGGTGAGGCGGAGCGGGGCCAACTGCTCCGTGCGCTGGCCAGCGACGCCATCCGGGGCGGACTGGAACGCCACTTCGGGGTACGCCTCGCGTTCCAGAACTGCCACCGGGTGGCCGCGTTCCGGCCGGCGGCGGTGGGCGGGACGACGTACCGCTGGTTCGTCTCGCCGCTGGCCCAGGTCCGCAACCAGTCCCCGGAGCTGCGCGACTGCTGACCGCTGTGTCGCGGGGCCCGTCCGGCTAACCGGTGGGCCCCGCCTCGCCGGCGCGGCGGGATCGGCGGGCGACCGCCACGATCAGGGCGCCGGTGAGCACCAGCAGGGCGCCGAGCGCCGGTAGCCAGCCCGCCGACGCCGGGTCACCGCCGCCGGTGACCGGTAGGTGCTCCGAGGGCGCCGGTCGGGGGGTGGGCGGCTGCGGGGTGGGCCCCGTCGGTTGCGGTGTCGGCGCCGCGGGTATCACCCGGAAGGTGACGGTGCCGGGCTCCGCCGATTCCGACGGCTCCGGAGCGGCCGCCGCGATGCCGGTCCGGCCGTCCGGCCGGCCGGGTGAGGCGACCGTCGTACCGGCGGCGGCCAGGCCGGCGCAGAGCGCGAGCGTGACGACCATCGCCTGCCGGGAGCGGGTCGGGATGACCGGTCGGCCGGTGCGGTCCTGCACGGTCACTACGGCCTCCAGCCGGGGCGGGCGCCGCCTCTCGGCGCGGATCACCCCTCGGGACGGACTGGTAACCCGGATGTCGGGATACCGAATGTTATGTCCGCATGAAAGGTGAAATTACCTTCGCACACTCCTTCACGTTCGTTGGCCGTTTCCGGCCGACCGCGCCCGTTACGGCGATCCTCCACCCGGCTCAGCGACCGGCCACGGCTTTCCTGGACCCGGCTCAGCGACCGGCCACGGCTTTCCTCGGCCCGGCTCAGCGACCGGCCAGCGCGGCTTCCAGCGCACCGGGCAGGTCGGGATGCCGGTACTCGAACCCGGCCCGGTTCAGCACCCCCGGTAGTACCCGGAGGCTGCGCAGCGGCTCGACCGACATCCCGCCGAGCAGGATCCGCAGCGCGATCGCGGGTACCGGCATCACGGTCGGCCGGTGCAGCGCCCGGCCCAGCGCCTTGGTGAACTCGGCGTTCGTCACCGGCGCCGGGCCGACGACGTTGACCGGGCCGGCGATCTCCTCGCGGTCCAGCAGGAACGTCATCACGGCCAGCCAGTCCGCCATCGAGATCCACGGGATCCACTGCCGGCCGCTGCCGAACTTGCCCCCGATCCCCAGCCGGTACGGCAGCAGTTGCGGCTTGAGCAGCCCGCCGGTGTGCTCCAACGGCAGGCCGATGCGGAGCCGTACCACCCGGACCCCGGCCTGCTCGGCGGGCGCGGTCGCCGCCTCCCAGACCCGGCACAGGTCGGCCATGAAGCCGTCACCGGCCGGCTCGTCCTCCTCCACCGGCCGGTCGCCGGTGTCGCCGTACCAGCCGATCGCCGAGCCGTTCAGCAGTGCCCGGGGCCGTTGTCCGGCCGGTAGCCCGGCGATCGCCCGGGCCAGCGTCGTTGTGCTGTCGACCCGGCTCGCCCGGAGCACCTCCTTGAAGCCCGAGGTCCAGCGCCGGTCGCCGATGTTGGCGCCGGCCAGGTTGATCACCGCGTCGGCGCCGGAAAGAGCCGCCGGGTCGAGTTGGCCGGCGGTCGGATCCCAGCGCACCTCGTCAAGGCCCTGAGCCGGGCGCCGGACCAGCCGGACGACGTCGTGCTGCGCCGCCCGGAGCCGGTCGGTCAGTCGGGTACCGAGCCAGCCGGACGAGCCGGCCATCAGGATTCGCATCCTCGTATCTTCGCCCACTCCGCCCGGGGCGTCCGAGCCGGCGGCCGGACGCCCCGCGCGGGACCGTCAGGACAGCCCGAGTTCGGCCTCGAACTGGGCGGCCTCCAGCCGCGTCTTGACCGCAGACAGGAACCGGGCGGCGTCCGCACCGTCGATCAGCCGGTGGTCGTAGGAGAGGGCCAGGTAGACCATCGAGCGCGGCGCGATCACCTCGCCGAGCTGCGGATCGTTGATCACCATCGGACGCTTGACCACCGCACCGGTGCCGAGCATCGCCGACTGCGGCGCCGGGACGATCGGGGTGTCGAAGAGCGCCCCCCGGCTGCCCGTGTTGGTCAGCGTGAAGGTCGCCCCGGCGATCTCGTCCGGGCTGATCTTGTTGGTCCGGGTCCGCTCGGCGAGGTCCGCGACCCGGCGGGCGATCCCGGCCAGGTTCAGGTCGCCGGCGTTGTGGATCACCGGCACCATCAGGCCGCGCTCGGTGTCCACGGCGATGCCGAGGTGCTCCGCCTCCGGGTAGGTGATCGTGCCGGCTTCGAGGTCCATCCGGGCGTTGACCACGGGGTAGGTCTGCAACGCCTCGACCGCGGCCAGCGCGAAGAACGGCAGGAACGACAGCTTGACCCCGTGCCGCTGGAGGAACGTCTCCTTGGCCCTGGCCCGCAGCCGGGCGACCTTGGTGACGTCCACCTCGACGACCGTGGTGAGCTGCGCCGTCTCGTGCAGCGACTCCTGCATCCGCCTGGCGATGACGGCACGGATCCGGGTCAGCTTCTGGGTGCTGCCCCGCAGTGGGCTCGGTGCCGCCTTCGGCGCCGGTGCGGCCGGGGCGGCGGCCTCCGCGGCCGGCTGGGCGGCCGGGGCCTGTGCGGCCGCGCGGGCCCGCTCCGCCGCCTCGAGTACGTCCTGCTTGCGGATCCGCCCACCGACCCCGGTACCGCTGATCGTGGAGAGGTCGACGCCCTGGTCGCTGGCGAGCTTGCGGACCAGCGGGGTGACGTAGCCGGCACCGTTCTCGCGGGAGGGCGCCGGGGCCGGGGTACGCGCCGCGGCCGGCTGGGCAGCCTGCTCGGTCCGGACCGGCTGCTCGGACCGCTCGGTCTCCGGTGCCGGGGACTCGTACGACGCACCGGCCGCCGGTGTCGTCGGCTTCGCCGGCTCGGGCTCGGGGGTGGGCTTCGCGGCCTCCGGGGCGGGCTGCGCCGGCTCGGCCGCCGGGGCGGCGCCTCCGGCGGCGCCGATCACCGCCAGATCGGCGCCGACCGGTGCGGTCTCGTCCTGGCCGACCCGGATCTCCAGCAGGGTGCCGGCGACCGGGGAGGGGATCTCGGTGTCCACCTTGTCGGTGGAGACCTCGACCAGCGGTTCGTCGGCCTCGACGGTGTCGCCGACCTCCTTCAGCCAGCGGGTCACCGTGCCCTCGGTGACGCTCTCGCCCAGCGCCGGCAGCTTGAGCACGGTGCCGGAGTCGCCGGCCGGCGCGGTCTGCGCCGTGACCGTCTCCGGCTCGGGCTGCTCGGCATGCTCCGGCTGACCGGCCGGCTCCGCCGCCTCGGCCGACGGGGTGACCTCGGCCTGCTCCGGCTGCGCCTGGGCCTGCTCCGGCTCCGCCTCGGCCTGCTCGGGTTGGGCGGGCCGGGACTCGCCGCCGGACTCGCCGTCGCCGTCGATCACCGCCAGCTCGCTGCCGACCTCGGCGGTCTCGTCCTCGCTCACCACGATCCGGGCCAGCACACCGGCCGCCGGGGAGGGGATCTCGGTGTCGACCTTGTCGGTGGAGACCTCGAGCAGGGGTTCGTCGACCTCGACCCGGTCGCCCTCCTGCTTGAGCCACCGGGTGACGGTGCCCTCAGTGACGCTCTCGCCCAGCCGGGGCATGGTGACCGATACCGGCATGTTTCATACTCCTTCGTGGCCTGTGCGATCCTGGCCCGGTTCCGCCGGGCGCGCGCGGAGATTCTGTGGTCAAGCGTGTGCGTGCAGCGGCTTGCCGGCCAGGGCCAGGTGAGCCTCGCCGAGCGCCTCGCTCTGGGTGGGGTGGGCGTGGATGAGCTGCGCCACCTCGGCCGGGTACGCCTCCCAGTTGAAGATGAGCTGCGCCTCGCCGACCAGCTCGCCGACCCGGGCACCCACCATGTGCAGGCCGACCACGGGACCGTCGTCGACCCGGACCAGCTTGACGAAGCCGGCGGTCTTGAGGATCTGGCTCTTGCCGTTGCCACCGAGGTTGTAGTTGTAGGTCTTCACCCTGTCGGCGCCGTACTGCTCCTTGGCCCGGGCCTCGGTGAGCCCGACCGAGGCCAGCTCCGGGTCGGAGTAGGTGACCCGGGGGATGCCGTTCTCGTCGATCACGGCGGGGTTGCGGCCCGCGATCTCCTCGGCCACGAAGATCCCCTGCTGGAAGCCGCGGTGCGCGAGCTGGAGGCCGGGCACGATGTCGCCGACAGCGTAGACGTTCGGCACGCCGGTGCGCAGCCGCTCGTCGGTGAGCACGAAGCCCCGGTCGAGCTTGACGCCCTGCTCCTCGTAGCCGAGGTTGGCGGTGTTCGGGCCGCGGCCGACCGCGACGAGCAGCACCTCGGCCTCGACGGTCTCACCGCCCTCGATAGTGACCTTGACGCCGGACTCGGTGTGCTCCACCTTCTCGAAGCGCTTGCCGGTCTTGAACCCGATGCCGCGCTTGCGGAAGGCCCGCTCCAGCGCCTTGGACGACTCCTCGTCCTCGGCCGCCACCAGGCGGGGCAGTGCCTCGATGATCGTGACGTCGACCCCGAAGGACTTCCAGACGCTGGCGAACTCGACACCGATCACGCCGCCGCCGAGCACGATCGCCGAGGCCGGCGCCCGGTCCAGGGTCAGCGCGTGGTCGCTGGTGATCACCCGCTCGCCGTCGATCTCCAGGCCGGGCAGGGTCCGGGCGTACGAGCCGGTGGCCAGGATGATGTTGCGCCCGGTGTAGCGGGTCCCGTCCACCTCGACGGTGTCGGCCGAGACGAGCTTGCCCTCGCCCTCGACGAGAGTGACCTTGGCGCCCTTGACCAGCCCCTGCAGCCCCTTGTAGAGCCGGGAGACCACGCCGTCCTTGTAGGCGTTGACGCCGGCCATGTCGATGCCGACCAGTTCGGCCTTGACGCCGAACTGCTCGGACTCGCGGGTCTGGTCGGCGATCTCGGCCGCGTGCAGCAGCGCCTTCGTCGGGATGCAGCCGTTGTGCAGGCAGGTGCCGCCGACCTTGGCCTTCTCGATCATCGCGACCGAGAGGTCCAGTTGGGCGGCGCGCAGCGCCGCCGCGTACCCGCCGCTGCCACCTCCGAGGATGACGACATCGAACGTTCCGCCGTTCGGCTCGCTCACAGTTAACTCCCAGGTCGCGTCGCTGCTACGAGGGTGATGCCGGTCAATCGGGCATACCGCCACCCCCGGTCGGGTTCTCCGGCCGGTGGGGCATGGACTTTCTCCGGACGATCAGTCGGACCGGTGAGCGCCCACCTCGGTCATCTTGTCACTAGTGGAAGCGGGCCGCGTACCGAGGTGCCCAAGGACACGTCGTAGGGACGTACGCTTGCCGGAAGTCGCGACTGTCGCCGCGGGGCGGCGTGCCGGGGAGGAGAGTGTCGGGTTGGCCTGGTTTCGCCGACGCAAGAAGGCGGTTGTCACGGCGGGTGATCGTCCGGCAAACCGTGCGGATCTTGACCATCTTGAACAGTTCGTCCGGTCGAGGCGGGGGGTCGAGGCGTTCATCGAGCCCCGGACGACCGTGACCGAGACCACCGTCATGCTGATCGCGCACGACGGCGAATGGACCCGGCGCCGCATCGACGGCCCGGACGGTGCCCGACGGTTCGCCCACAAGATGGCGATCCCGGTCTACGACGTGCGGTTGGTCGGCTATCCGCAGCGGATGCGCGACTTCAACGAACGCCGCAAACGGCGACCCACCGGCTGACCGCCCGGCCGCCGCCGACCCGTCCGTGAGTCGGCGGCGGCCGGCGGATCAGTCGTTGGCGGCGATGTCGTCGACCAACTCGAGCAGGGTACGCACCGGCACCCCGGTGCCGCCCTTGGTCCAGTACCCGGTCGGCTCGCCCGCGTGGTAGCTCGGCCCGGCGATGTCGATGTGCGCCCACGGCACCTCGTCGGCGACGAACTCGCGCAGGAACACACCGCCCTGGAGCATGTGGCCGGCCCGGTCCATCGTCGCGTTGACCTGGGAGATGTCCGCGACCTCGGAGTCCATTCCCTTCCGGACGTCGTCCGGCAGCGGCATCGGCCAGGCCGGCTCGCCGGCGGCGTCACCGGCCCGCTGGACCCGCTGGCAGAGGTCGGCGCTGCCCATCACCCCGGCCACCCGCTTGCCGAGCGCCACCACCTGCCCACCGGTCAGGGTGGAGGTCTCGACCAGGTAGTCGCAGCCGTCCGCACAGGCCCGGGCCATCGCGTCACCGAGCACCATCCGGCCCTCGGCGTCGGTGTTCAGCACCTCGACCCGCTTACCGTTGAACATCGTGACCACGTCGCCGGGCCGGTACGCGGTCGCCGACGGCATGTTCTCGGCCATCGGCAGGTACCCGGTCACCGCGACCGCCGGCTTCAGCTCGGCGATCGCCAGCATGGTGGCGGCGACCGCCGCCGCCCCGGCCATGTCGGACTTCATCTCCCACATGCCCTGGGCCGGCTTGATCGAGACGCCGCCGGTGTCGAAGGTGATGCCCTTGCCCACCAGCGCCAGCCGCTGCACCGTCCCGCCGGCACCGGCGGGGTCGTAGGAGAGCTTCACCAGCCGGGGCGGCGCCTCCGAGCCGAGCCCGACGGCCAGGATGCCGCCGTAGCCGCCGTCGGCCAGCGCCTGCTCGTCGAGGACCTCCACGCCGAGTCCCGCCTCACGCGCGGCGGCGGCCACCGAGTCGGCGAAGGCGGGCGGGCGCAACTCGTTCGGTGCGGTGTTCACCCAGTCCCGGGTCCGGGCGACCGCCCGGGCCACCACACCGGCCCGGGTGACCTCCGCACGGGCCCGGGCGTCACCGGCGTCCGGCACGTGCACCGCGATCGCGGCCACCGCCGGGCGGCGGGTCGGCTGCGGCCGGGTCTTGTAACCGGCGAACCGGTACGCCCCGAGCAGGGCACCCTCGGCGGCGGCGCGCAGCGCTGCCGGACCGTCCTCGTCGTCGGGTACCGGAAGGGTCAGCGCGACCCGCTCGGCGCCGGCCAGCGCCCGGACGGCGGAGGCGGCCGCCCGGCGCAGGGTCTCCGGTGCCGGGGCCGCGCCGGTCGGCTCGGGGCCGAGCCCGACGGCCACGACCAGCGGCGCCGTGACGGTGCCCAGGGTGGCCAGCTTGACCACCTCGCCCGGACTGCCGGTGGCGCCCAGCAGCGCCAGGGTCTCGGTCAGCCTGCCGTCGAACGCCGCGGCGATGCTCTCCGCTCCGGTCGCGAGGAGCAGGGTCCCGGCGAAGTTCGTGGTCGGACCCGGTTCGTCCACCGTCTGACTGTGCAACCCGATGACGACGGCGTCGACGGCGAGTTCGGCGGGGTCGGTGTCGACCAGGCTGAGGGTGGTGCTGGACGATGTCACTGCGCGGCTCCGGACGGGCGTGGCCGGCCGCCTGGTTGCGGCCGGGCGTTGTGGTCTCCGGCGCAACCTACCCGCCGGACGGATGGACTGTCCCGCCGACGATCCGCCGGACGGGTCCCGCCGATGCTAACCATCAGCCGGATCGCAGGTAGGTTGCGACCCGGGGCCGAGCCGACGCACAGGTATGTTGCGACCCATGACCGACCCGACGCAGGTGACCGGCGAGACCCCGGAACCTTCCGCCGACGCACTCCGCCGATCGCCACTGCACGAGCGGCACGCCGCGCTCGGCGCCAAGTTCGCCGCCTTCGGCGGCTGGTCCATGCCGCTGGAGTACGCCGGCGGCGGAGTCCTCCGCGAACACACCGCGGTGCGTACCGGGGTGGGCGTGTTCGACGTCTCCCACCTGGGCAAGGCCCGGGTCACCGGCCCGGGGGCGGCGGACTTCGTCAACGCCTGCCTCAGCAACGACCTCGGCCGGATCGGGCCGGGACGGGCACAGTACACGCTCTGCTGCGACGAGGCCACCGGCGGGGTGGTGGACGACGTCATCGCCTACCTGCACGATTCCGAGCACGTCTTCCTGATCCCGAACGCCGCCAACACCGCCGAGGTGGTACGCCGGCTGCGCGCCGCCGCCCCGGTCGGGATCACCGTGACCGACGAGCACGAGGCGTGGGCCGTGCTGGCCGTGCAGGGGCCGCGCTCGGCCGAGCTGCTCGGCACCCTCGGACTGCCCACCGGGCACGCGTACATGAGCTTCTCCACCGCCGAACTCGGCCTCTCCACCACCGGGGCGGCCACCCCGGACGGCGACCTGGTGTCGCTGGTGGTCTGCCGGACCGGTTACACCGGCGAGCACGGGTACGAGCTGGTGGTGCCGGTCGAGGCGGCGACCACGGTCTGGGACGCGCTGTTGGCGGCCGGCGAACCGTACGGGATCCGTGCCTGCGGGCTCGGCGCCCGGGACACCCTGCGGACCGAGATGGGCTACCCGCTGCACGGCCAGGACCTCTCCCCGGAGATCACCCCGGTGCAGGCCCGGACGGGATGGGCGGTCGGCTGGGACAAGCCGGCGTTCTGGGGACGGGACGCGCTGCTCGCGGAGAAGGCGGCCGGGCCGCGGCGCACCCTGTGGGGGCTGCTGGCGCTGGACCGGGGCATCCCGCGGCCGGGCATGACGGTGCTCTCCGCCGACGGAACGCCCGTCGGCACGGTCACCAGCGGCACCTTCTCGCCGACCCGGAAGGCCGGTATCGCCCTCGCCCTGCTGGACAGCGCCGCCGGGCTGGGCCAGGACGACGAGGTCGAGGTCGACGTGCGGGGCCGCCGCGCGGCGATGCGGGTGATGCGTCCCCCCTTCGTCCAACCGTCCGTGAAGTAGCGGCCCGCCGCCGCCGTTCGGCGAGACCGGGAGTCCAGGCGGGGTGGGATCGAGGGGGCGGCGGATGGGGGCGTGGTCAGCGCTGCGAGCGGTCGCCAGCGTCGAGTACCGCCTGCGTCCAGCCGCCCTCGATCACCCCGCTGCCGTCCAGCAGGGCCCAGTCGACCACGTCGACGGCGTCCACCACGACGGGCTGACCGATCCGGACCGCCGGATCGGCGGCGGCGTCGCTGACGCTGGCCCCGACGATCCGTTCCGGGTTCGCCCACGAGGTGACCCCGGCCCAGACGAACTCCGGTCCCTCGTCGGTCGGCAGGCCGTACTTGACCAGCAACTGCACCCCGTCGGGCAGGGTGCCGGCGAGGAACCGCTCCCGGATGCCGGGCAGCCCGTCCCGGGCGGTGGCGATCGCCCGGGCCATCGCGTCGTCCGGCCGGGCGTACCGGACGTCGGACTGGGCGGCGGCGCCGAACAGCGCGGCGCAGACCGCGGCGAAGTACCGTCCGGTCGGACCGGGATGGCCGGACGGCGGTAGCAGGGTCAGGAACGAGTCGGCGTCCGGGTCGGTGGCCGGGTCGAGTTCCAGCCGCAGCGCAGCCGGGCCGGTGGTGTCGTGTTGCTGCGGGTTGCCGTACGCCACCGCGATGTCGTGCCCGCTGACCGAGGTGACCACCGGCAACTGGACGAAGGCCGGCACCTCGCTGTCGGAGAGCCCGTCGGTCCAGGCCCGGAGCAGCCGCCGGGCCACCCCGGTCATCACCGCGCCCCAGGCCCGGGTCAGGTGCGTCGGCACCCCCTGGGCCTGCAACTCCAGCAGCCCGAACCGGCGCAGTCCCTTGGTGGTGAACCAGAGGCCGTCGTCGTCCGACGAGTAGGGCACCAGGACCCAGTCGATCAGGCGTACCCGGCCCTCGGCATCCGGCAGCGAGCGCAGCGCGGTGGCCGGGTCCAGGAACTGCAACGCGAAGACGTCCACCACGTCGGCGCCGAGAGACTCGGCGACGGCGCAGGCGACCGTACGGGCCGCCCACTCGTGCGCGGGCGGCCAGCCGGGCCGGTAGCTGGCCTGCACCACCACCAGGTCGGTGGCGGCGTCCAGCCGGGCCAACTGGGTGTCGGTGGCACCGAACGCGGTGAGCAGGTCCGGCGGCAGGTGCGGAAACTCGGCGATCGGCCGGGTGTCGACCGTCATCAGCGGGCTGTCCAGCATCTGCCGGGCGAGGTCGTGCACGGGCGTGGGGAGCCGCCCGCCGAGCGCCGCCACCGCCTCGGCCGGGGCGGGGTCGACCTGGCCGGTGGTGGGCACCAGGTAGGTCGCTGTCAGCGACTCCGGGACCGGCACGGGCAGGAAATCGTCCGTGATGAGCATTACGTTCCCCCGCTCGACCGCCTGTTGGCCTGGTACTCGTGCTGGTGTCCTTTTCGCGAACGCTACCCGCGAACGCCAGCCCCGGTCAGCCGGTCAGCACGACACCCAGGTAGCACATTGTGCTGGCGAGTTCGACGGCCGCGCCGAGCACGTCGCCGGTGATGCCGCCGAGCCGGCGTACCACGTGCCGGACCAGCAGCAGTGTGCCGGCCAGCGCCACGGCGACGGCGAGCGGACCCTGCCAGGGGCGATCCGGCACCGCAGGCACGGCGAGCAGCGCCACCCCGGCCGAGAGCCCGACCAGTGCCGCCGGGCCGACGGTGCCGGCGACCAGCGCGCCGAGCCCCTCCGGGCGGGCCGCCGGGACGCCGCGCCGGCAGGCCCAGGTCACCGCCAGCCGGCCGGTCGCGGCGCCGGCGGCCAGCGCCGCGAGCAGCGCGCTCCACGGCCGGGTGGCCAGCGCCGCGAAGGAGGCGGCCTGGAGCAGGAGTACGAGGAGCAGCGCGGTCACCCCGAACGGGCCGACGTCCGGCTGCCGCATGATCCGCAGCGCCGCCTCCCCGGAGCGGTACGAGCCGAGCGCGTCCACGGTGTCGGCCAGCCCGTCCAGGTGCAGTCCCCGGGTCAGCAGCGCCGCAACCGCCACGGTCACCACGCCGGCGACCAGCGGCGGGGCGAGCGCGCCCAGCCCGCCGAGCACTCCGGCGAGGAGTACCCCGAGCAGCGCGCCGACCACCGGGGCCAGGATCATCGCCGTACCGGCGGTGGCCCGGTCGACCCGACCGGCCCGCAGCGGCGCGACGGTGAACGTGGTCAGTGCCAGCCGGCCGCCGTCGGCGAGCCGGCCCTCGGACACCCGGTGGCCCTCAGACACCCGGTGGCACGGTGGCGCCGTCCCGGCGGCCGTCCTCCCGGTCGCCGGCCGGAACCGCGCCGGCGGTCGTCCCGTCCGTCGGCGGCTGTCCCGGTCGCGGTGCGCCCGCGGGCGGCTGTCCGGTGTCGCCCTCCGGCGTGGCGGTGGGGCCGGGACCGGTCGGTGACGGCTCGATGAACTCCCGGTCGTCGTCCGGGGCGCCGTCGTTCCGCCCGGGGCTTTCGGTGGCGGGTTCCAAACCTTCGGTGTCCGGTTCCGAGCCATCGGTGTCCGGTTCCGAGCCATCGCGCGCCGGGTCGGTCTGCTCGGTACCTGCCGGGTCGGCGGCCTCGGCAGCGCCCGTCGGGTCGGCCGGCTCCGTCGCCAGGCTCGGATGCACCGGCAGGGCGCCGGCGAGGGTCAGCGCGGCGCGCAGCAGCGGCAGCGCGGCCAGTGCCGCGGCGCCTTCGCCGAGGCCGAGCCGCAGGTCCAGCAGCGGCCTCAGGTCGAGCACGTCGGCGCCGAACTCGACGGCCGGCTGGCCGCCGTGGTCCGGCAGCAGGCACCAGTGCCGGGCCTGACCGGCGAGGTCCCGGCTGACCAGGCCGGCCGCCACCCCGACCGGCCCGTCCAGCAGCACCGGGGTACGTCTGGCCGTCGCGCCGAGCAGCACGCCGGCGGCGATCGCCAGGTCGCCGCCACCGAGTTCGGCGAGTACGTCCTTGGCGTCCCGGGGGCTGCGTCGGGTGCGGTGCATCGCGTCCCGTACCGCCGCGCAGCGACGCATCCACGCCTCGTCGTCCACCTGCCCGCCGGGCGTCACCACCCGGCCGAGTACCGCCGCGGGTTCGGCACCGGTCGTGGCGGCCAGCACGGCTGCGGCGGCGGCCCCGGTACCGGCACCGCAGGCGGCAAGGACCAGCAGGTCCACGCCCGCCTCCACCGCCTCCTCCGCGAGCCGCCAGCCGTAGCGCAGGGCCGCCTCGACCTCGTCGGCGGTCAGCGCCGGGCCCTCCTCGATGGGCCGGGACAGCGGCGCCTCGACCACCTGGAGGGTGGCGTCGGCCTCGGCGGCGAGCCGGGCGATCGGCCCCGCGCCCCGCCTGGCCTGCTCGGCGCGGCGGGCGGACTCGCCCGGAACCGTGCCGGCGGCGGCTCCGCCGGAGTGGTCGCTGTGCAGCAGCAGTACCCGGACCGAGCGCCACGGCTGCGGCGTCGGCGTACCCTGCGTGGCGGCGGCGAACGAGACCACCCGGTCCAGGCGGCCGAGGCCGCTGCCGGGCAGATCGAGCGTGCCGAGCCGGTCGACGGCGGCCGGGCCGGCGTACTCGTCCGGCATCGGCAGGTCCATCCCGGCCTGGATGACCAGGCCGGTGGCGACCACCGGCAGTGTCATGGTCGGCGCGGTCCACCCCGGCGTGGTCGCGGTACCCGGCGACGGCACGGGATCGGCCGCCGCCGCCGGCAGCACGGTCGGGCGGAGGACCTGCGGCACCTCGCCCATCACCTCGGTCCAGGCCGAGGGGGCGGCAGCGGCCCGGTCGGCAGCGGTCCGGTCGGCGGTGGTCCGGTCGGCGGTGGCCCGGTCGGCCTGCGTCGGTACGCCCGGCAGGCCGGCACCGCCCGGCGTCGGCGCCGGCCGGTCCGCCCCGGCCTTCAGCCAGGCCGGCTGTCCGGCGATTACCAGCACCACCGCGTCGCAGGCGTCCGCGACCGCCTGGTTGGTGGTGCCGAGCGCGTCGGCGAAGGCCCGCCCGAGCGGGGTCACCGGCACGGTCGACAGCCCCACCTCGGGGCTGACCAGCACCAGCCTGGCCGGGCAGTCCCGGATCGCGGCGCCGAGTTCGCCGATGGTGGCGACGTCGTCGGCGGGCTGGTGCGCCGGATCGAGCAGCACGGTCACCCAGCCGCCGAGGTCGTCGACGAGCAGCGTGTCGCCGGGGCCGGCGTCGGCGATCAGTTCGGCGAGCCGGGACGGGTCGGCGTTGGCCTCCTCGGTCGTCCAGCCCGCCGGCCGGCGGAGCCGATGGGCGTCGATCCGCGCCGTCCAGTCCGGGTCGTCCGGGTCGGTCGCGGCTGTCGCGACATAACGGACAACCGGTACGTCCTTCAGCAGCGACTCGGCGAACTCGGACTTGCCGGAGCGGATCCCGCCCAGCACCAGAAGCCTGCTCCACCCGTCAACGGACATGTCCGTACCTTAGAGCGCTCGGCTGGGCATCCCGCGATGAGGTACGGGGTGCGGAAATCGCTGCGGACCGCTCTGGCAGGCTCGCACCGGCCGGCCGACTAGGCTGGCGGAGGTTTGTCGGCGCGGAAGATCGGCGAGGGGAGACGCGACATGCCGTGGAGCTGGCGGTACGAGGGCGCGAACGGCGATCCGGTGAACGGACCGGCCGAGGCGTTCAGCAGCCAGGCCGACGCCGAGTCGTGGATCGGGCAGACCTGGCGCGAACTCGCCGCCGGGGGTGTCGCCTCGGTGCTGCTCGTGGAGGACGACCGGGTGGAATACCGAATGAGCCTGCTGCCCGCGGCCGAGTGACAGCATGAACTTCGACCGACGCGGCCGGGACCGGCTGGTCCTCGGCGTGCCTCCGGAGGCATTCCGGCCCAGCCCGATCTTCCTGGCCCTGGTCGCGCTCTTCGTGACCAGTGGCGCCATGGCGTGGAACGGGTTCGGCAACCTCCGACTCGACGTCTTCCTCTTCGTCATCACGGGCTGGCTGGTCTCACTCTGCCTGCACGAGTACGCCCACGCCGTGGTGGCGTACCGGGCCGGCGACCATGCGGTGGCGCACCGTGGCTACCTGACGCTCAACCCGCTGAAGTACAGCCACCCGCTGCTGTCGATCATCCTGCCCGTCGCGGTGGTGCTGCTCGGCGGCATCGGTCTGCCCGGCGGTGCCGTCTGGGTCGACCGGCACCAGATCCCCGGCCGGCTGCGGCACTCACTGGTCAGCCTGGCCGGTCCGGCCACCAACGTGCTGTTCGCGCTGCTGCTGGTCGTACCGTTCGCGATCGGGGTGGACGTCGTCGCCCGGCCGGAGTTCTGGTCCGGCGTCGCGCTGCTCGCCTTCCTTCAGCTCACCGCGAGCGTGCTCAACCTGCTGCCGGTGCCCGGCCTGGACGGCGGCAACATCATCCAGCCCTGGCTCAACGCACAGTGGCGGCGCGGCTACGACCTGATGGCGCCGTTCGGCTTCATCCTGCTCTTCGCCCTGCTATGGAACCCGCGCCTCGGCGGCTGGTTCTTCGACGGGGTCTTCGCGGTCGGCGACCTGATCGGCCTGCCCGACTACCTCTACGCCGAGGGTCTGCGCCTGATCCGCTTCTGGCAGGGCTGACCCGCCCGGTACCCGACAGGCCCCCGCCCGGCGCGTGCCGGACGGGGGCCTTCGACGGTGCTGCCGGAGTGCTCAGGGCAGCGACAGGCTCACGGCCGCTTGGCGGGACTCTGCGTCTTCGCCGGGTCCCGCTCGGTGATCGGGTCGAGGATCTCGTCGATCGCCTTGAGCAGCTCGGCGTCGAGCTTCACCCCGGCCGCCTTGACGTTGTCGTGCACCTGCTCCGGGCGGGATGCGCCGATGATCGCCGAGGAGACGTTCCGGTTCTGCAGCACCCAGGCGACCGCGAGCTGGGCCATGCTGAGACCGGCCTGCTCGGCCAGCGGCTTGAGCTGCTGCACCCGGGTCAGCACCTCGTCGGACATGAACCGGGCGATGAAGCCCGCCCCGCCGGAGGTGTCGGTCGCCCGGGAGCCGGCCGGCGGCTCCTGACCGGGCAGGTACTTGCCGGTCAGCACACCCTGGCCGATCGGCGAGAAGACGATCTGCCCGACCCCGAGTTCCTCACTGGTCGGCACGACCTCGGCCTCGATGACCCGCCACAGCATCGAGTACTGCGGCTGGTTCGAGACGAGCTGGATCTTCAGCTCGCGGGCCAGCGCGTGCGCCGCGCGGATCTCGGACGCCTTCCACTCGGAGACGCCAATGTAGTGCGCCTTACCGGAGTGCACGACGTCGGCGAACGCCTCCATCGTCTCCTCCAGCGGCGTGGCGTAGTCGTACCGGTGCGCCTGGTAGACGTCGACGTAGTCGGTCTGCAGCCGGTGCAGCGAGCCGTTGATCGACTCCATGATGTGCTTGCGGGACAGGCCCCGGTCGTTCCGGCCCGGGCCGGTCGGCCAGAAGACCTTGGTGAGGATCTCCAGACCCTCCCGGCGCTCGCCCTTCAGGGCCCGGCCCAGTACCGCCTCGGCCTTCGTGCCGGCGTACACGTCGGCGGTGTCGAAGGTGGTGATGCCGACGTCCAGAGCCGCGCGCACGCACGAGAGCGCGGCCTCCTCCTCGATCTGGGAGCCGTGGGTGATCCAGTTTCCGTACGAGATCTCACTGACCAGCAGGCCCGAGCGGCCAAGGTGTCGGAATTCCATACCTGCGACCCTAGCCCCCGTGCCCCGATTCGATCAGATTGGGCGACGGCTGGGGAACCAGGTCACCCCCGGCCCGGCACCGGACCATCGCTCGGGGCCGGCCCTGCACACCGCAGGCACGGCTGCCGTCACGTCGGATCACAGCACGGGCTTGGTGTCGGCGAGCAGCCGGTCGATCTCCTCCATCACGTCGTTCCGGCTCGGGTGCACCGCGTCGATCAACGGCTCGCCCCGGCGGTCGAGCGCGCCCCACTGCCCGGTGCCGTTGCCGATCAGGAACGCGACCGGGTGGATCACCAGCGCCGGGTGGGCCGGGGCGACCAGCACCTGCCCGGTCCGGTCCACCACGCCCTTGCGCCCGCCCGCGTCGACGATCGCCAGCCCCTCGTCGGTGAACCCGTCGACGTACCGGCCGTCGGTGAGCGCGGTGGTGAAGCCGGTGTAGCGGGTCGGCAGTACCACCTTGCCGGCCCGGTCGATCGCACCCCAGCCGCCCCGCCGGACGGCGGCGACACCGCGCCGGAACGGGCGTACGTCCTCGAAGCCGGCCGGGATGACCACCTTGTTGGACTTGTCGATCGCGATCCAACCGCCGGTACCGTCCGGGGAGACCCAGGCCAGCCCGTCGGAGAAGGAGCCGACTCCGAGGTACCCGGTCGACGCGTCGATCAGCAGCTCGCCGGTCTCGTCGATCAGCTCCCAGGTACGGGTCTCGGGTCGGCGTACCCAGGCCACCCCGTCCCGGAACGGTTGCACGTCGGCGTAGCTCGGCGCGATCGCCAGTTGGCCGTCGGGGTCGGCGTACCCCCAGCGCTGCACCTTCTCGCTGAACTTCGGCACCGGTGGCCGGTGCACCTGGAGAATCTCGTCCCGGTCGCGCGGGTACGGACCCCAGCCGTTCTGCGCGACCTTGTTGAAGACCGCGTCGAGCGCGAGTTCGGTCCGGGCGATCAGATCCGGATCCTCGACCTTGCGCAGCTCCAGCGCCTTCTCGAAGTGGTTGCAGGCTTCCATGTACCGGCCCTGGTCGTAACAGGACCGTCCGGCGTGCTCGTGCATGGTCGCCCGCAGCCGGTCCGGCAACTCGGAGGAGTTCGCCTCCTCGAAGAGCCGGTCCGCCTCGGCGAAGTCACCCCGCCACTGGAGTACGTGTGCCAGCCGGGCCTGCGCGATCGCGATCCGCCGCAGTTGACCGGTCGCCTCCGCGTGCGCCAGCGCCAGCTTGCCGTCGGAGAGCGCCTTGCCCAACTCGCCGAGGATGCGGGAGACCACCGCCCGCAGGCTCAGCAGCCGCGCCCGGGTGGCGTTGTCCGTCGCCGGTTCGAGCTTCTCCGTCAGCCGATCCCGGATCGCCCGTAGCGACTCGGGGTCCTCGACCAGCTCCCGCAGGGTTTCGTGGTGGAACCGCCACTCGTACGACGCCAGCACCTGTTCCGGGTCGGTGGCCGCGGGCTCCGGCGTGACGTCGGCGGGCTCCGGCTCGGCCGGTCCCCGCTTCTCACCCGGTCGGACGATCGGGGTGAGCATGGTGGGCGCGCTCAGTGCGGTCGCGGCTCCGGCGGCCGGCCCGGTCGGCAGCACCGTGTCCGGACTGGCCTCGACGACCGGCGAGCCCGGTGGCGAGGTGGCCAGCGGCGGTTCGGAGGTCGGGGCCGGCGGTCCGGAGGTCGGGGCCCCGGCCGGCGGTCCGGAGACGGGTACTCCGGAGGCCGGGGCGGCCGGCGAGGACTCGGATGTCGGCACGGCGGCCGGCGGGCCGGAACTGGCCGCCGGCTGCGACGGGCCGCCGGCGGGTGCGGTTGCCGGTGCCGTGGTCGCTGCCGGACCGTCCACCGCGGTGGCCGGGACCGGTGTGTCCGTCCGGGTGGCCGGCGCCGGTGTGTCGCCCGCGGCCGGGGCGTCCGCCGGTGGCCCGGCGTCGACCGTCAGCTCCGGTGCGCCTTCGCGCGGCTGGCCCGCCGCGCCGGCACCTTCGTCGGCGACCGGGGGCACGTCCGTGCCCGGCTCGGTGGGGGAGGGTGCCGCCGGGGCGGCATCGGTGAGCGGCCCGACTGGGGCGCGGTCCGCGACAGGTCCGGTCTTTGGCATGGAGGGTACGGAAGTCTCACTCGGGTCGGTGGCCCGTCCGGACTCCGGCGCTGGCCCGGCGTCGGCCGGTTCGATCGGAGGACCGGACGAGGGGACGGGCGAGGCGGGTTCGATGACGGGACCCGCCGCCGGAGTGGCGGCGGCTGGTTCGACCGACGCGCCGGTCTCCGCTCCGGCCGCCGGACCCGGGACCGGGCTGGCGGGCGGCGTCGACTCGGCGGGCGTGGCCGGGGACGGGGTGCCGGTGGGCACCGGTGCGGGCAGGAACTCCAGCCGTAGGCCGGTGGTCGGGGGTGGCACGACCGGAGGGCGCTGGCCTGTCTCGTCGGCGGAGGGCTGTCGGGGCGGCCGGGCAGCCGGTTCCGCCGGAGTGGCCGGGGTCAGCCAACCCGTCACCGGCTCGCGTGCTGGCTCCGTCGGGGCCGCCGGCTCGGTTGGGCTGGCCGGCTCGGCCGGGGGCGGCGTGAGCCACGGCCCGGGGTCGACGGTGCGGGGCGGCTCGACCTGCCGGGTACGGGGCGGTTGCACCTGCCGGGGTGGCTCTGCCGGGCGGGGCGGCTCGACCGGGCGCGGTGGCTCTGCCGGGCGGGGCGGCTCTGCCGGGCGGGGTGGCTCTGCCGGGCGGGGTGGCTCGACCGGGCGGGGTGGCTCTGCCGGGCGGGGCGGCTCGACCGGGCGCGGTGGCTCGACCGGACGGCCGGGCTCGATCGGCCGGGGCTCGATCGACCGGGACTGCTCGACCCGGCGTACCGGCTCGACCTGGTGTGCCGGGTCGAGCCGGCGCGCGGGCTCGACCGGGCGGGGCTGCTCGGCGGCGCGGGCGGGTTCGCCGGTCCTGGGCGGGACCCGATCGGCACCCGGGATCGGCGTCCGGTCCGGTCGCCCGTATCCCGGTGCCAGTTCGGCTGCGGTGCGGTCGACGCCGGGTGGAGTCGGGCCGACCCGGTCGCCCCGGGGGATCGGGCCCGGACGGGCGGCCGGATCGGTACCGCGCGGATCGCGAGCGGGCGGACGGCCCGAACCGAGGTCGGGGAAGCGTCGGCCCTCGCGCGGTTCCTGGCCCGAGCCACGCTGGGCCGGCCAGCTCGGCGCACCGGGCGGTCCCGCGGCGGGCCGCCGCGCCGGCGGCTCGGCCCCGGGGCGTTCGGGGCGGATCCGGGGCGGCGTACGTCCCGGAGGCATCTCGTGGCTCCCGGGAGGCGGTGGGCCACCGGCTCGGGCCGCCCGACCGTCGGCCCGGTCCGGTCCGGGAGCGCCCCGGTCGGGACCGGGAGAGCCGTCGAAGGCCGCCGGCATGGCCGGACGGCCACCCGGGCCGACCCGACCCCGACCGTCGCGCGGTCCAGGCCGGCCGTCCGAGGGCATCGGACGCCGGTCCGGCAGCGGCTGCGTCTCCTCGGACGCCGGCCCGGTCAGCCACCGTCCGCGGCGCTCGGGCGGGGCGGCGGAGCGGCCCGGCCGGTCGTCGCCGGAGCGGTGCGGATCGTGCGCCGACGCTGCCCGACCGCCGGCGAAGCCGCCATCGCCGCGACCTCCGCGTGGTCCGGGCTCGCTACCGCCGGGCGACCGCCGGTCGTCCCGGCCGACCGGCACCGTGCCCCCGGTGCGGTACTCGGCCGGTGGCCGGCCGCGTCCGTTCGACGGCTGGTCCCAGGAGTCCGGCCCGTCGTCGCGCGAGTCGGGCGGCGGGTTCCGGCCGGCGGAACGGGTGTCCCAGCGGTCGAGCCGCCCGGTACGGGTCTCGCGCGGCGACCCGTCGGCCCGGGCCGCCGGGCGCGCACCGGTCGGCTGCCCGGGCCGCCCGCTCGGCAGCGCCTCGGGACGCCCGTACGGCGGTGCGTCCGGGCGCCCGTTCGGCGGTGCGTCGGGCCGGCCGTTCGGCGGTGCGTCCGGGCGCCCGTTCGGCAGGCTGTCCGGGCGGCCGTTGGCGACCGGCTCGGGGCGACCGAAGGACTCCACCTCACCGGGGCGGCTGCCCGGCGGTGGCACCTTGGCCCGACCGGTCGGTACCGCTGCCCGACCGGCCGGCCGGCGGCGGCGCTGATGACCGATGTCTCCGGGATAGCGCTGGCCCGGGAACTGCGGCGCCCACTCCGCGGTCGGCTCGACCACCCAGGACGGTTCGGCGGCCTCGCCCCAGCGCCCGGAGTATCGACCGCTCATACCGGCGCTCCGGGCCGTACGTCGCCGTATCGGCCGGTCCGGTGCCCGATGGCACGACCGGTGCGCCGAACCGCGCGCGACGCGGCCGGGAAAGCCGGCTCACGTCGCTCACTCACGGGGTGTCACCTCGTCGAAAATCTCGCTGGGCAGCCGGGCGTTCCGGGTAAAGCCACCCGGCTAGGTGCAGCGTGGTCGCGGAAGGAGGGTAACGGCGTGGGCTTGGTCACCGCCACTGTGGCACCAACCATCAGCCGAAACATCATCCCACGGTTCCGGACATCTGCCACCATAACCGGACCAAGGTTTCGTCGGTAGCCTACCTATCGGCAATTTGCCGACGCCTTCGCCAACACCGTCTTCGGCTTCTGCTGTTGCCCCGGTCCTGTCCGCCGTCGCCGCCGGCCCGGCGACGGCGACCCGCGCACGTGGTGCGGCGGGAACGGCCGGCCCCACCCGCTGCGCGGCGTGGATCAGATCGAGTCGCCGCGGTTGACCCGGGGGACCGGAGCGCGCATCCGGCGGAACGTGATCGAGCGCATGATCGCGTAGAGGTAGAGCGAGCCCATCCGCTGGTCGGTCTTTGGGAACCGCTGCCGGACCAACTTCTTGATCTTCCGCGAGATCAGCACCGAGTCGATCACCAGGGCGATCGCCAGCAGGCCCCAGAGCAGGTTGGAGGCGAACCGCACCACCGGTGGCATGGTGTTCGCCGAACCGATCAGCACCACCAGGGCGCCGCCGAAGAACCAGGTCCCGACCGTACGCCGGGAGTCCACCACGTCCCGGGCGAGCCCACGCTCCGGAGCCCGGTCCCGAGGGCCGCCCTCCCGGCGGAACTCCGCTGCCGCCTCGGCGCGCGTCTGCCGGCGCCGTTCCCGGGCCTCCTGCTTGGTGAGTGGCTTCGTGTCACCGGCGACCCGCCGGCCGACGCTCGGGCGCTTCGGAGTCTCCCTGCCCAGTTCCTTCTTGCTCGGGGTGTAGCTGCGGGGACGGGCGGGCGCGGACTCCTCCTCGGGGGTCACCTGAGCGGTGCTCTCCTTGACGAGGTCCGTGGACTTGCGGCGAAACAGCGACGGCACGCGGCAAGGGTAGCCAACCGCCGGACGGAGCCGCACGTCGCGGTACGCCGGCAGCCCTCCGCCGCCGCCCCGGAGCCGGGTGAGCAGGTCTCACCCGGCCCGGTCCGCTCTCGTCCTACTCCTACCCGTCCCCCGTCCCACGGGCGCTCGACCTACGGCGGGCTCTTACCTACGGCGGGCTCTCACCTCCGGCGCGCTCTTATCTACGGGCGCTCGACGTGCGCGCCGAGATCGGCGAGCTTGGCCTCGAAGTCCTCGTAACCCCGGTTGATCAGATCCACCCCGTAGACCCGGGAGGTGCCCTCGGCGGCCAGCGCGGCGATCAGGTGGCTGAACCCGGCCCGCAGGTCCGGGATCACCAGGTCGGCGGCGTGCAGCTTCGACGGCCCGGCGATCACGGCCGAGTGCTTGAAGTTGCGGCGGCCGAATCGGCAGGGCGTACCGCCGAGGCAGTCCCGGTAGACCTGGATGGTCGCACCCATCTTGTTCAGCGCCTCGGTGTAGCCGAGTCGCTGCTCGTACACGGTCTCGTGCACGATCGACAGGCCACGGGCCTGGGTGAGCGCCACCACCAGTGGCTGCTGCCAGTCGGTCATGAACCCGGGGTGCACGTCGGTCTCCAGTGCCACCGCCCGCAGTTCGCCGCCGGGGTGCCAGAACCGGATCCCGCCCTCCTGGCCCGGGCTGCCCTGCCGGGGCGGCCGGGTGTCGGTGACCTCGTACGCCCCGCCGACCGAGCGGAACACGTTGAGGAAGGTCATCATGTCGGCCTGCTCGGCGCCGAGCACCTCGACCCGGCCACCCGTGGCCAGCGCGGCGGCGGCCCAACTCGCCGCCTCGATTCGGTCCGGGATCGGCCGGTGGGTGTAGCCGCCCAGCCGGGCCACACCCTGCACCTCGATCACCCGGTCGGTGTGCACCTTGATGATCGCGCCCATCTTCTGGAGTATGCAGATGAGGTCGATGATCTCCGGCTCGACGGCCGCGTTGCGCAGCTCGGTGACACCCTCGGCGAGCACCGCGGTCAGCAGCACCTGCTCGGTGGCGCCCACGCTCGGGTACGGCAGCTCGAACTTGGTGCCGTGCAGGCCGTTGGGCGCGGTCAGGTGCATCCCCTCCGGCGTCTTGTCCACCACCGCGCCGAACTGCCGCAGCGCCTGGATGTGGAAGTCGATCGGCCGGGGGCCGATGTGGCAGCCGCCCAGGTCGGGTATGAACGCGTGGCCGAGCCGGTGCAGCAGCGGGCCGCAGAACAGGATCGGAATCCGGCTGGACCCGGCGTGCACGTTGATCTGGTCCGTGCTGGCGCCCTCGACGTTGGCCGGGTCGAAGATCAGTTCGCCGTCCTCGGCGCCGTCGGTCACCTTCACGCCGTGCAGTCCGAGCAGCCCTCGGACCACCTCGACGTCGCGGATCCGTGGCACGTCGAAGAGCCGGCTGGGCTCGTCGCCGAGCAGGGCGGCGACCATCGCCTTGGAGACGAGATTCTTCGCGCCGCGCACTCGGATCTGCCCGGAAAGGGGCGTACCTCCGTGTACGACCAGGACGTCGTCGGTCAACGCAACCTCCAGCGGGTCGATGCTGCTCTACGTCGATGCTGTCCGCGAGGGTGGACCATCCGGTCCACTCAGCCGTCGCCCCGTGGCCCAACCGGCACGGCGCGTCGCGTCGCGTCCACCGGCCCGGACTCTGTCACGGCCCCGGGCAGCATAGCGCTCGGTCACGGAAAAAGAGCGGTCACGGCGCTACGGATGGCACGAAACGGGGACAGCGGCAGGAAACAGCACCCCGACGATCACTCTCGGTAACTATTCGGGTCCGCTGTGCAGGGTTCGGATCAGGGGTCTACGGCAGGGCCAGCATCTGGTCCAGCGCCACCCGGGCGTGGTGCGCGGTGGCCGGGTCCACAGTGATCTGGTTCGGCACCCGGCCGGCGACCAGTTCCTCCAGCGACCAGACCAGGTGCGGCAGGTCGATCCGGTTCATGGTCGAGCAGTAGCAGACGGTCCGGTCCAGGAACATGACCTGCTTGTCGGGGTGGGCGTTGGCCAGCCGGCGGACCAGGTTCAGCTCGGTGCCGATCGCCCAGGCCGAACCGGTCGGTGCCGCCTCGATGGTGTTGATGATGTACTCCGTCGAGCCGACGTGGTCGGCCGCGGTCACCACGTCGTACCGGCACTCGGGGTGGACCAGTACGTTGACCCCGGGCACCCGCATCCGGACCTCGTCCACGCTGCTCCGGGTGAACCGGCCGTGCACCGAGCAGTGCCCCCGCCACAGGATCATCCGGGCTTCCCGGAGCTGCTTCGCGGTGAGTCCGCCACCCGGCTTGTGTGGGTCGTAGAGCACGCAGTCGTCGGCGTCCAGCCCCATCTTCAGCACCGCCGTGTTGCGGCCCAGGTGCTGGTCGGGGAGGAAGAGCACCCGCTGCCCGCGCTCGAATGCCCAGCGCAGCGCCCGCTCCGCGTTCGACGAGGTGCAGACCACCCCGCCGTTGCGCCCGACGAAGCCCTTGATGTCGGCCGACGAGTTCATGTACGTCACCGGCACCGTCGAGTCGGCGACGCCCACCTCCGCCAGCGCCTCCCAGGCCGCCTCGACCTGCGACAGCGCCGCCATGTCCGCCATCGAGCAGCCGGCGGCCAGGTCGGGCAGTACCACCCGCTGGGCGTCGGCGGTGAGGATGTCGGCGCTCTCGGCCATGAAGTGCACGCCGCAGAAGACGATGTACTCCGCGTCCGGCCGGGCCGCCGCCTCGCGGGCGAGCTTGAACGAGTCGCCGGTGACGTCGGCGAACTGGATGACCTCGTCCCGCTGGTAGTGGTGACCGAGCACGAAGACCCGCTCGCCGAGCGCCGCCTTCGCCGCACCGGCCCGGGCGACCAGGTCGGGGTCGCTGGGCGGCGGCAGCTCGCCGGGACAGTCGACGCCGCGCTCGCTGGCCGGGTCGGCGCCCCGGCCGAGCAGCAGCAGGGCGGTTGCGGTGCTGGACGGCTCTACCCACGTCGAAGTCACGTTCTCCATGCTTCCACAGCCGGGGCCGCTTTCCGGCCGTCCCGATGTGGCCTGCCACACTCGTGATCCATGCGGATCCTGATCTGTCCGGACAAGTTCGCCGGCACCCTCTCCGCGTCCGAGGTGGCCGAGGCGATCCGGGAGGGCTGGCTTGAGGTAGCCCCCGGCGACGACCTGGTGCTGCGGCCGCTCTCCGACGGCGGGCCGGGCTTCGTCGAGGTGCTTGCCGTCGCCCTGCCCGGACGCCGGGTACCGGTCCGCACCGTCGACCCGCTGGGCCGGCCGGTCGACGGTGAGATCCTGCTCACCGCCGACGGCGGTACCGCGTACCTGGAGAGCGCCCAGGCGTGCGGGCTGCACCTGCTCGCCACGGACGAGCGCGACCCGAGGCGGACCACCTCGTACGGGCTCGGCGCGCTGCTCGCCACCGCCGCCGAGGCGGGAGCCCGGCGTGCCGTCGTGGGACTGGGCGGCTCGGCCGTGAACGACGCGGGCGCGGGGCTGCTGGCCGCGCTGAACGCCGTACCGGTGGACGACTCCGGACAGGCCCTCCCGTACGGCGGGGCCGCGTTGCTCGCCGTCGCCGGGCTGGCCGGCCGGCCCCAGACACGCGGGATGGAACTGGTCGGGGCGACCGACGTCGACAACCCGCTGACCGGGCTGACCGGGGCGTCGAACGTCTTCGGGCCGCAGAAGGGCGCGACGCGCGAGGACGTACTCCTGCTCGACGACGCGCTGCGGCGCTTCGCCGAGGTGCTGGAGCGGGACCTGCCCGGCTGCCCGCCCGGGCTGGCCGGGCTGCCCGGTGCCGGCGCGGCCGGCGGGCTCGGTGCGGCGTTGCTCGCACTGGGCGGCAGCTGCGAGTCCGGCATCGAGCTGGTCACCCGGCTGACCGGGCTGGACGCCGCGTACGACGGGGCCGATCTGGTGATCACCGGGGAGGGCTCCTTCGACCACCAGTCGCTGCGCGGCAAGGTGGTCGCCGGGGTGGCCGGGGCGGCCCGGGACCGCGGGGTGCCCTGCGTGGTGCTGGCCGGCCGGGTCAGCGCCGGACGGCGGGAGTCGGCGGCGGCCGGGGTGACCGAGACGCACAGCCTGGTGGACCACTTCGGCGGGGAACCACACGGCGGGGTCGAGCGGGCGATGAGCCGGCCGGCGGAGGGGCTGCGGGCGCTGGCGGGGCGGCTGGCCGGGCAGTGGAGCCGGTGACGCTGCGGCGCGTTCGGCCCCGCCGACGGGCGGCCGGGACGATCCGGCACACCGGGGCCGGTTCCGCCGAGCCGGGGTGACCTGCGTCGCATCGGCCTAGAATCGATCCCGTACCCGCATTGGGAATCATCGGCCAGCCGGCTAGCGTTGGCCAGTACGGACAACCATCGCACCGGCGCAGGGGAGACTTTCATCGTGACAACGCCAGCGCAGACCGAGACGACCGCGGCAACCGCTCCGAGCACCGTCGTCCTGACCGACGTCGCGGCGGAGAAGGTGAAGGCCCTGATCGAGCAGGAGGGCCGCGACGACCTGCGGCTGCGGGTCGCGGTGCAGCCGGGTGGCTGCTCGGGCCTGCGGTACCAGCTCTTCTTCGACGAGCGTTCGCTGGACGGTGACGTGGTCAGCGACTTCGGCGGGGTCGAGGTGGTCGTCGACCGGATGAGCGCCCCGTACCTGACCGGCGCCACCATCGACTTCGCCGACCGGATCGACGCCCAGGGCTTCACCATCGACAACCCCAATGCGCAGAACTCGTGCGCTTGTGGCGATTCGTTCCACTGATTGGTGCTTTGCCCCGGTTTAGCCGGTGCACCCAGATTTACAGTTGCATACTGGTTGCCTGAGCGGGTCGCCCCGGCGGGCGGTGTGAGGTTTACCCGGAGAGTCCGTCACGCCGTCGCGCGGGAGCGGCCCGTTCGGCGTTCCTGGCCGGTACCCGATCGATTCGGGGCGTGGCACCCGACGGACCGGTAGGCTGACCCGGCCGCAGTTCCGTCTCCCACTCCGAGGGCCCGACATGAAGATCGCCGTCACCGGTTCGATCGCCACCGACCACCTGATGAACTTCCCGGGCCGGTTCGCCGATCAGTTCATCGCCGAGCAGCTGCACAAGGTCTCGCTCTCCTTCCTCGTCGACGAGCTGGTGCTCCGGCGCGGCGGGGTGGCCGCCAACATCGCCTTCGGGATGGCGCAGCTCGGTCTGCGGCCGGTGCTGCTCGGCGCGGTCGGTGCCGACTTCGACGACTACCGGTCCTGGCTGGAGCGGCACGGGGTCGACTGCACCTCCGTGCACGTCAGCGAGGTCGCCCACACGGCCCGGTTCGTCTGCACCACCGACACCGAGATGTGCCAGATCGCCTCCTTCTACGCCGGGGCGATGAGCGAGGCCCGCAACATCGAGCTGGCCCCGGTCGCCGAACGGGTCGGCGGGCTGGACCTGGTGCTGGTCAGCGCGAACGACCCGGCCGCGATGCTGCGGCACTCCGAGGAATGCCGCCAGCGGGGGTTCGCGTTCGCCGCCGACCCGTCGCAGCAGCTCGCCCGGATGGACGGCTCCGACGTCCTCGGCCTGATCGACGGCGCCGACTACCTGCTCACCAACGACTACGAGAAGTCGCTGCTGCAGAGCAAGGCCGGGCTCACCGACGACCAGTTGCTGGACCGGGTGAGGATCCGGGTCACCACGCTGGGCAAGGACGGCGTGGAGATCGTCGGCCGGGACATCGAGCGGATCCACGTGCCGATCGCCCGCGAGTTGCACGTCGCCGACCCGACCGGGGTGGGCGACGGCTTCCGGGCCGGCTTCTTCGCCGGTCTCTCCTGGGGCCTGGGGCTGGAGCGGTCCGCCCAGATCGGCGCGCTCCTCGCCACGCTGGTGCTGGAGACCGTCGGCACCCAGGAGTACGAGGTCCGCGCCGACCTCTTCGTCAAGCGCCTCGCGGAGTCGTACGGCGACCAGGCCGCCGAGGAGGTCCGTCAGCACCTGGGCTGAGCCCCTGCCGGGGAGACCGGCGCGGGCGATCACCCCACCCGCGCGGGCCGGGGGTCAGTGGGCGCGGCGGATGTCGTACGCGGGGGAGCCGTCGACGGTCGGGGTGTCGACGAGTTCCTGTCCCCGCATCCGGCACCAGGCCGGAATGTCGATCGCCGCGGCCGGGTCGTCGGCGAGGACCCGGAGCACGCCACCGACCCGCAGCTGGGGCAGTCGCCGGGCCGCCGCGATGACCGGCAGCGGGCAGCGTTGCCCGAGACAGTCGACGACCTCGTCCGGCCCGTTCACCGATGACCTCCCGACACTCGGGTACGACCCTTTCCGATCTGCTCTCTGGCGATTGTCCGACGCCGGCCGGTGTCCGGCCAGCCGGGCTGCCGTCGCGGGTCCCAGCCCGCCTGCCGTCGTGGACCTCACAGCCCGACCACGCCGGCCTCGGCGCGCAGCCCGGCCACGATGTCCGGCAGTTCGGCGAGGAACCGGTCGACCTCCGCCGCGGTGCTCTCCCGGTGCAGCGAGATCCGGATGTTGCCGTGCGACAGCACCCCCATCGCCTCCAACACGTGCGACGGGCGCAGCGTGGACGAGGTGCAGGACGAGCCGGACGAGACGGCGAAGCCGCGCCGGTCCAGGGCGTGCAGCAGCGCCTCGCCGTCCAGGTAGAGGCAGGAGAAGGTGACCAGGTGCGGCAGCCGGTCCACCGGGTCGCCGAGCACCTCCACGTCGGGCACCGTCGCCGCCACGGTGGCGCGGATCCGGTCGACCAGCGGACCGAGCCGGGCGGCCTCGGCGGCAGCCTCCGCGTGCACCGCCCGCAGCGCGGCGGCCGCCGCCACGATCGCCGGCAGGTTTCCGACCCCGGGTGTACGGCCCGCCTCCCGCTCGTCCGCCGGATACGGCGACTCCCAGCGGGTGCCCTTGCGGACCACCAACAGCCCGACCCCGGCCGGACCGCCCCACTTGTGCGCGCTGGCCGACAGGATCGACCAGCCCTCCGGCACCGGCAGCCGGCCCACCGACTGGGCGGCGTCGACGTGCAGCGGCACCCCGGCCGCCGCGCAGGCCCGGGCCGCCTCGGCCACCGGCTGCACCGTACCCACCTCGTGGCTGGCGCTGATCAGGGTGGCGAGCGCCACCCGGGGGCCGGCGACCGCCGACGACCAGGCGTCGAGATCGAGCCGCCCGGCCCGGTCCACCGGGATCGGGGTGGCCCGGCCGCCGGCGGCCACGTGCCGTTCCGCCGCGTGCAGCACCGCGGAGTGCTCGATCGCCGAGTGCACCAGTGTGCCGCCCGCCCGACGTCGCCCGGCCAGCCCGCCGAGCACCGCGGCGTGCGCCGCCGCCGTACCGCTGGGGGTAAAGGAGAGTTCGTCGGGGCGTACCCCGAGCACCTCGGCGGTGGCTGCCCGGGCCGCGTCGAGGAGCTGGCGGGCCCGACGGGCCGGCGCGTAGAGCCGGGCCGGATCGGCCCAGCCGTCCTCCAGCGCGGCGAGCATCGCCTGCCGGGCTACCGGGTGTAACGGTGCCGATGAGGCCGCGTCGAAGTACGCCGGATGGTCGCTCACCAGCAAACCGTAGCGCGGCCCGGGGTCGGGCAAGATCCCCCGGCAGAGTGGGGACACCGACCCCAAGGCCGTCCAGCCCACGCAGGTCGAGTAATCTGCGACCGTCGGTGACGCCTTTGCCGCCGGCGTCGACAACCGCCGACGCCGCGGCGCGCTAGGGAGGCAGGACCAGGTGGTCGCAAGGGGTTCGGAGGTACGGCCGTCGGCCGTACGGCAGAGCAGTCCCCGGAACGCCCGAGGGCGCGGCCCACGCCCGTCGATTGCCCGGCTGGCCGGGCTCGGCGCCGGTGGCGCCGCGCTGCTCGCCCTGCTCACCGGTTGTGACGTCGGCCGGACGTTCGACGGGTTCGGGTGGCCTCAGCAGGGCATCAGCCCCGAGGCCAACCGCATGTACGACCTCTGGATCGGCTCGTCGATCGCGGCCCTGGCGGTCGGCGCGCTCGTCTGGGGCCTGATCTTCTGGTGCATCATCCGCTACCGCAAGCGGGGTGAGGCGCTGCCGGTGCAGACCCGGTTCAACATGCCGATGGAGTTCCTCTACACGATCACGCCGATCCTGGTGGTCGCCGTGCTCTTCTACTACACGGCGGTCGTGCAGACCGGGGTCGACAAGGTCAGAAGCAACCCGGACGTGACCGTCGAGGTGGTTGCCTTCAAGTGGAACTGGCAGTTCAACTACCGGGACAGGCCGGGTGAGGACGCCAACACCGTCGCCTCGACGCTCGGCACCACCGAGGTGATCCCGATCCTGGTGCTGCCGACCGGCCGGAGCATCCGGTTCGAGGAGACCAGCAGGGACGTCATCCACTCGTTCTGGGTGCCGGAGATGTTGTTCAAGCGGGACGTCTTCCCCGGAAACGTCCGTAACGTCTTCGAGGTCAGTAGCCTCGACACCGAGGGGGCGTACGTCGGCCGCTGCGCCGAGCTGTGCGGCACGTACCACTCGATGATGAACTTCGAGCTGCGGGTCGTCTCGCCGGACCAGTACGACCGGTTCATCGAGGCGAAGCGGGGCGGCCAGTCGACCCAGGAGGCACTGATCGCCGTCGGTGAGGAGCCGCTGGCCCAGACCACCCACCCGTTCGAGACCAAGCGGGACAACAACAACTTCGGTAACGCGAGCGCGGGAAGCTGAGGTCCCAATGAAGACCGAGTGGAAGATTTTCAGCGTCGTCTCGATCTTCCTGGCCCTCGCGGCGGTCGTCTACGGGCTGTGGACCTCCGGCGCGGACGGGCGGGTCGAGTGGATCGGTACGATCGCGCTGGGGCTGTCAGCCGGGCTCACCGCGATGTGCGGCGGCTTCTTCTGGTTCGTGTCGCGGCGGATCGACCTGCGTCCGGAGGACCGGGCGGACGCCGAGATCGCGGACGGCGCGGGTGAGGTCGGCTTCTTCAGCCCGGGCAGCTACTGGCCGATCGGGCTGGCCTTCGCCGCCACCCTCACCGGTCTCGGCCTGGTCTTCTGGCAGTGGTGGCTGATCATCGGGGGCCTGGTCACGGTGATCTTCGCCGCCTGTGGCCTGCTCTTCGAGTACTACTCCGGCACCCGGCGCACCGCGGAGCACTGACCGGCCGCCTCGCGACTTCTCCGACGACCCGCAGTCCCCGTCTCGGGGTGCGGGTCGTCGTCGTCAGCGCCCCGCCAGCCTTGCTGAGCGGGGCGTTCCGGGAAGATGGCCAGCTCCGATCGCGAGTACTTCCGCGTGCCGGGCGGCATGCAGAGTGATCCGTCTCACACCTGTTCACGGCGGTCGGTCATCCGGTGTCTTGACGCCGAACGCCTGGAAACGGAGGAGACAGCATGAGCGGGAGCACTGTGGTGGTGGTCGGCGGCGGGTACGCCGGCGTCATGGCGGCCAACCGGCTGAGGCAGCGCGTCGACGTGTCGGTGATATTGATCAACTCGCGCCCGACCTTTGTCCAGCGGGTCCGCCTACAACAACTGGTGGGCGGGTCCCACGACGCGGTGATCGACTACAGAGAAGTCCTGGGTGAGGGTATTCGGCTGGTGGTGGACACCGTGGATCGCATCGACGCGGCCGGGCGCAGGGTCACGTTGGCGAGCGGCGGCACGGTCGGCTACGACTACCTGATCTACGCGGTGGGCAGCGGCAGTGCCGACCCGAGCGTGCCCGGAGCCGCCGAGTTCGGCTATCCGATCGCCAGCCTGGAGGAGGCGCAGCGGCTGCGGTCGGCCCTGCAGGCTACGCCCGCGACGGCCCCGGTCACGGTGGTCGGAGCCGGTCCGACCGGCATCGAGATCGCTGCCGAGCTGGCGGAGCTGGGCCGGACCGTGACGCTGGTCTGCGGCCCGGTGCTCAACCCGTACCTGCACCTTCGGGGTCGACGTTCGGTTGCCAAGCGGCTGGCCAAGCTCGGGGTGACGGTGTTGCAGGGAGCTGACGCGAGGGCGACCGGTGTGACTCCCGATGCCGTGCGGCTCAGCGGTGGCCGCAGGCTGCCGAGCCAGGTGACCGTCTGGACCGTCGGGTTCGGCGTGCCGGACCTGGCCGTCCGTAGCGGACTGAGCACCGACGCGGTTGGCCGCCTGCTCACCGACGAGACGTTGACGAGCGTGGACGACGTACGCATCGTCGCGGCCGGGGATTCGGCGGCACCGTCGGACCTGCCGTTCCGGATGAGCGGTCAGGCCGCGTTCCACCTGGGCGCGCACGCCGCCGACACGGTGCTCAGCCGGATCGCGGGTGGGCAACCCGCGCCCATCAGCCTGGGGTTCGCCGGCCAGTGCATCAGCCTGGGGCGTCGCGCCGGCATTTTCCAGTTCGCCCACCCCAACGACATCGCAAAGGGGTTCCACATCGCCGGCCGTCCCGGGGCGAAGCTCAAGGAGTTCGCCAACCAGATCGGCCTCAAGCACCTGACGACCGAGGCACGCAAGCCCGGCTCGCACACCTGGACCAAGGATGACAAGCGCCGGCAGCTGCTGCGGGCCAAGCGCGGCGAGACGCTGGCCAGTGAACGGGCATCCTAGCGGCTACCGTCGGAGCGCCGAGGCGGCACCGCGAAGCCTTGCTGTGGGTGGCCTTGCTGTGGATGCAGGCGCGATTGCCGTGGCAACCACCGGCCGCAACTGCAGGAGGGTCGAGACGTGAGCGACCACACCACCCAGGTGGCCACCGAGGCCTTCCTCGCCCACCGCGACCTGCTGTTCACCGTCGCGTACGAGATGCTCGGATCGGCGGCCGACGCCGAGGACGTACTCCAGGAGACCTGGCTGCGGTGGGTCAGGGTCGACCTGGAGCAGGTGCGCGACCAGCGCGCCTACCTGATCCGGATCACGACCCGGCAGTCGCTCAACCGGCTGCGTACGATAAACCGGCGCAAGGAAGCATATGTCGGCCCCTGGCTGCCCGAGCCGCTGCTCACCGCACCGGATGTGGCCGAGGACGTCGTGCTCGCCGAAAGCCTGTCGATGGCGCTCATGGTCGTCCTTGAGACGCTGTCGCCGACCGAGCGCGCCGTCTTCGTGCTGCGCGAGGTCTTCGACGTCAGCTACGACGAGATCGCAGCCGCCGTCGGTACCAGCCGCGCAGTCGTCCGCCAGATCGCGCACCGCGCCCGCCAGCACGTCGGGGCCCGCCGCCCTCGCGGAGTGGTGTCCCCGAGCGAGACCCGGGCGGCCCTGGCGGCGCTCCAGCGCGCGGTCGAAACCGGGGATCCACAGGGCCTCCTCGACGTGCTCGCCCCGGAGGTCGTCCTTGTCACCGACGGCGGCGGCGTCAGACAGACCGCGCCGCGACCGATCATCGGCGCCGAGAAGATCCTCCGCTCCTTCATCGGCAATCTCCGCAGGACCGAGGGCACACTCACCGCTGAAGCCACCGTGGTCAACGGGAACCCGGCGCTCGTACTCCGACTGGACGGCGAGATCGACGGCGTCCTGGCGATCCGGGTCGACAATGCCCGCGTCACCGGCCTCTACTACGTCCGCAACCCGGAGAAGCTGACCCGCGTCGAAGCCGAGACCCCACTCCAGCGCTGAGTACCGGTGGTGGAATCGACACGGTCGGATGCAGGGTCAGGTGCGGACGATCATCAGTCGGTCAGGAAGCGCGCCAGTGCCGAGGAGAGAACCGCCGGATCGGCGACGTGTGTCTGGCCCTCGATGATCAGGCGCTCGGCGTTGGGGATCGTCGCGGCGATCGCGTCGGCGGCCGCGTCGAAGAACCCGGGTTGCAACCCACCGGTATGGGGGTCTGGCACTCCGCCGGTGGCCACGAGGGTCGGCTGGGTGATCCGCGCCAGCCGCTCGGTCGGCGGCCGGCCGTCGCCAAGGCACGCCGCGTCATAGGCGAGTGTCGGCGCCAGCGCCTCCAGCCCCGGCCACAGCGGAGAGTTTCTCGCTCCGGCGATATCGTCCTCGGACGAGCCCGCCAGCCGCATGAACAGTTCGATCGCGTCGCCCCGTCGCCCTCCGCCGAGCGCGTGTTTCAGTTCGTTCACGTACTGCACGTAGTGTCCCTGGACGACGTCATCTGTCATGTATGGCACCTCGTAGACGGCGATCCTGTCGATAGGCAGCCCGGCAGCGGCCGCTTCCAGCGCGAGTGCGCCGCCGGAGGAGGCACCGAACAGCGAGGCCGGCCCGGCTGCCTCGGCGATCAACGCATCGATGTCCTCGATCTCGCGTTCGACGGCGTACGGGAGGGTGTCCGCGCTGGCGCCTCGGCCACGGCGGGCGTAGTTGAACACGGTGAACCGCGATGCCAGCTCAGCGGCGAGCGGCGCGTTCTCCGCGCCGTCGTCGAGACCCCCGCCGACCAGAATGACGGCCGGTCCCCGTCCCAGCCGTTCGTAGGCGATCGAGGTGCCGTCCTTCGATGTTGCGCGGTTCATCCTGACCATCCTTCGGGAAGCCGTTCCATGTGACTCCTACTCTAGGAGCGTCTACCGCGACTAGGCAAGTGAAAGCTATTGTTGGGGGATGCGAGGATACGACGATGCGTGCGGAATCGCCCGAGCGTTGGGCGCCGTCGGGGAGCGTTGGGCACTCCTGGTGGTGCGCGAGCTGATGTTCGGGCCGAAGCGATACATCGACCTGCGCCGTGGACTGCCCACCATGAGCGAGAACGTGTTGTCGCAACGTCTGCGCGAGCTGGAGCGGAGCGGTGTCCTCCTCCGCCGTCGGCTTGGACCGCCCAGCAGCGTATGGGTGTACGAGTTGACCGCCCGCGGGCGCGAACTCGAGCCCGTCCTGATCGCGTTGGCGCGTTGGGGGACCCGGGTTCCACTCGATGCCGCGATCACCGCAGATCTGAGCGTCGATGCGCTTGTCTTCGCGTTGAAAACCACCTTCGACGCGGAGACCGCGGGTGCGTTGAGGACGACGTGCCAGCTACGGCTCGGTGACGACCGCTTCCACGCCGATGTCGCCGACGGACAATTCCGGGTAGCACGCGGCGAGATCGACGACGTCGACGCCACCCTCACGGCATCCGCGTCGACGCTGCAGAGCCTGGTGTTCGGCGACCGGCCGCTGGCCGACGCCGAACAAGCCGGCGATGCCCTCATCGAGGGCAACCGCCGAGCCACCGAGCGCCTGCTCCGGTGCTTTCCGCGCACCGTCCCCTGCACGCCCACCTCGCCATAGCGGCACACGTGGGCCTGCCAACTCGATCAGCTGCACGGACGTGGTCGGCCGACAAGGACGGCGGCGGTCGTCGCCGAAACGGGCGTGGCGCCCGCCGGACGGATCCGGCGGGCGCCACGTGGCGTGCCTGTAACTCAGCGGCGGTCGCCGCTGCCGATCTCCCGGCGCTCGGGGCGCGGCTCGACCGGCGGGTGGCCGGGCGAGACCGGCGCCTCAGCCGGCTTCTCGATCGGGTAGAAGAAGCCCCGGATCGCCGGGCCGAGCGCGCCGAGCCGGTTCATCTTCTTCGGTACGACCCAGCCGACGTACTCCAGCTCGCTGTGGCCGTGCTCGTCGGTCGGGCCGAGCGGCTGGTGCACCTCCAGGAACTGCCCGTTCGGGAGCCGGCGGATGATGCCGGTCTCGACGCCGTGCGCGAGTACCTCCCGGTCGTGCTGCTGGAGCCCGAGGCAGATCCGGTAGGTGATGTAGTACGCCAGCGGCGGCACGATGATCAACCCGATCCGGCCCGCCCAGGTCATCGCGTTCAGGCTGATGAAGAACTTCTCCGCGATGACGTCGTTGGCCCCGGAGAGCGTCAGCACCACCCAGAAGGACACCGCCATGGCGCCCAGCGCCGTCCGGCCCGGTACGTCGCGGGGACGCTGGAGCAGGTGGTGGCTGCGGCGGTCCTTGTTGATCCGGGCCTCGATGAACGGGTAGAGCAATGGCACCACGGTCAGGATCCCGGGTAGCACCACGGTCGGCCAGAACAGTGGCGGGATCACGTAGCCGTCACCGATCGGGATGTAGATCTCCCACGGCGGCATCAACCGGGTGGATCCGTCGAGGAACATGACGTACCAGTCGGGCTGGCTCGCCGCCGAGACGACTCCCGCCTCGTACGGGCCGAAGAACCAGATCGGGTTGATCTGCACCAGGCCGCCGAGCAGAGCGATCACCCCGAAGATGATCATGAAGAAGGCGCCCTGCTTGATCGCGTAGCGCGGGAACATCCGTTCGCCGACCACGTTCGCGTTGGTCCGGCCGGGGCCGGGCCACTGGGTGTGCTTCTGCTTGAAGACCAGTCCGAGGTGCACGCTGATCAGGGCCACCAGCAGGGCGGGGATCAGCAGTACGTGCGCGATGAAGAACCGGCTGATGATGATCTCACCGGGGAACTCCCCGGCGAAGATCGACGAGGTCAGCCAGGTGCCGATGACCGGGATGGAGAGCATGATCGCGGAGGCGATCCGCAGGCCGGTGCCGGAGAGGCCGTCGTCCGGGAGCGAGTACCCGGTGAAGCCGGCCAGGAAGCCGACCCAGAAGAGCAGGTACCCGATGATCCAGTTCAGCTCGCGCGGCTTGCGGAACGCTCCGGTGAAGAAGATCCGCATCATGTGCACGATGATCGCGGCCATGAACAGCAGCGCAGACCAGTGGTGCATCTGCCGCATGATCAGGCCGCCGCGGATGTCGAACGAGATGTCCAGCGACGAGGAGTACGCGGCGGACATGTGGGTGCCCTGCAGCGGTCGGAAGCTGCCGTCGTAGACGACCTCGCGCATCGAGGGCTCGAAGAACAGCGTCAGGTAGACGCCGGTCAGCAACAGCACGATGAAGGAGAAGAGCGCGATCTCGCCCAGCAGGAACGACCAGTGGTCCGGGAAGACCTTGTTCAGCAGGGACCGCAGCGGGGTCGCTACGTGCAACCTGTCGTCGACCTCGCGGGCGGCCTTGCCGGGCACCGCCGCCATGTCCAACCTTCGGCGCTTCATGGCCGCTCCCAGAAGTCTGGCCCTACGGTCTCGGTGAAGTCGGACTTCGCCACGAAGAAGCCCCCCTCGACCGCGAGGGGCAGTTGGGGAAGTCGCCGGTTCGCCGGTCCGAAGATCGGGCGGGCGTTGTCGGTGATCAGGAACTGTGACTGGTGGCAGGGGCAGAGCAGGCGGTTGGTCTGCTGCTCGTAGAGGCTCGCCGGGCAGCCGGCGTGCGTGCAGATCTTGGAGTAGGCGATGTAGTTGCCCCACATGAAGTCCGGCTTGTCCTCCCGGAGGTTCGCCGCCTTCGCGTCGGCGGCGTCAGCCTCCCGCAGGTGGATCAGCAGGACCGGCGAGTCCGCGTACTTGTTGGTGGCGCCGCCCTCGATCCCGGGGTACACGGTGATCTGACCGCCGGGGCTGACGTCCTCCGGGCGTACCGGGGTGCCGTCGTGGTGGGCGAGGTGGATCAACCTGCCGTCCTGCGGCCGCCAGCCGGTGACGAACATCTGGTTGTTCTTGTGGGGTTGCTCGATCAGCCCGCCGATCAGCGGTGCCGCGGCGACCGCACCCACCGGGGCGAGGCCGGCCAGCAGCGAGACGCCCAGCAGCGGCCGGCGTCGTACGCCCATCTCGTCGGCCATGTAGAGCATCGTATTGCCGGTGAGCTTGCGCTCGTCCTCGTCGACGTGCTCGTCGTGCCGACCCTGGATCGACACCTCCTTGGGCAGGAGCTTCTTGCCCCAGGCGAGGAGACCGAAGCCGACCAGGAGCAGCGCGAGCCCGAGGGTGACGCCGAGCAGCGGGGTGTACAGCACCCCGATCCCGCTCTGGGACTCGTAGTCCCAGGGCCACCAGATGTAGATCGCCAGGAAGGCGGTCCCCAGGAGACCGACGAGGAGGAACATCAGGGTGATGGTCCGGGTCAACCGGCGCTCCGCCTTGGTGCCCGGTACCGGGAACTGCGACTCGTAGTGAACGATCTCGATGTCGTCTCGCCGGGCCCCCTCGAGGACGACGTCGAACCGGGACAACGTCCGGTCGTCCAGGTCGACCGGCGTCCGTCCGGCCCCGTGCGGCTGTCCGTCGTTGGCAGTGCTCATGACTTACCCGCAATCCACAGAGCAGCGAAGATCAGGGCTACCATGCCGACCAGGAAGATCACCAGCGCCTCGGTGGCCGGGCCGTAACGGCCGAGGTTGAACCCGCCGGGATCGTTGTCGGCCTGCACCGTCTCGTTCAGGTACGCGATGATGTCGGCCTTCTGCTCCGGCCGCAGCTGGTTGTCGCCGAAGACCGGCATGTTCTGCGGTCCGGTCAGCATCGCGGCGTAGATCTGCCGGTCGGTCGCGTCCCGCAGGCTCGGCGCGAACTTCCCGGACGAGAGGGCGCCGCCGCCACCGCCGTAGGCGTGGCAGGAGGAGCAGTTGATCCGGAACAGCCGGCCCCCCTCGGCCGCGTCCCCGCCACGGTGCAGGTTCTCGCCCTCGGGGAGCTGCGGCCCACCGCCCAGTTCCTGCACGTACTGCGCGAGCTGCTGGGTCTCTTCCTCGTTGAAGACCCGCGGCTTCGCCTCGGCCTGGGCCTCCTGCCGGGCCATCGGCATCCGGCCGGTGCCCACCTGGAACTCCACGGAGGCGGCGCCGACGCCGATCAGACTCGGCCCGCGCCCCTCGATGCCCTGTGCGTTGCGGCCATGGCAGCTCACACAGCTCGTGTCGAAGAGCGCCTTGCCCTCCTGCGCGGCCGAGGTGAGCTGCGGGGTGTCCTGCGCCGAGATGCCCGGTGCGAAGACGGTGTAGGCGCCGCCGGCCAGGATGAGTGCGGCCAGCAGCCGGACTGCGGCGCCCAGTCGACGACGCGCCTTGCCGCGCGGCCTCGACCGCGCGCGGCGAAGCCGCGGGAGCAGCCCGCGGGAGCGGTCGCCGCCGGGGGTGTCAGAAGTCATGGCCTGTGTCCTTAACGGTTTTCTCGACCTTGTCTCAGGGACGGGGCAACGGGGCGGAACGTGACAGCTCCAAGATCACTGAAGCCAGTAGATCATGCCGTAGAGCGCGAGCCAGACCACATCGACGAAGTGCCAGTAGTAGGAGACGACGATCGCCGAGGTGGCCTGTGCCGGGGTGAACCGGCCCATGGTCGTCCGGATCATGAAGATGATGAAGGCGATCAGGCCGCCGCTCACGTGCAGCGCGTGGAAGCCGGTGGTCAGGTAGAAGACCGACCCGTACCCGTCGCCGTTGATCTTCACGCCGTGGCTCACCAGCTCGCGGTACTCGTTGAGCTGACCGAGGACGAAGACCAGGCCCATCAGGAACGTGATCGTGAACCAGCGACGCAGTGCGTGCACGTCACCCCGCTCGGCGGCGAAGACCCCGATCTGGCAGGTGACCGAGGAGAGCACCAGGATCACCGTGAAGGTCGTCGCGTACGGGATGTTGAGCACCTCGGTGTGCTTCTCCCACTGCTCGGGCGCTGCCGCCCGGATGGAGAAGTACATCGCGAAGAGCGCCGCGAAGAACATGAGTTCGCTCGAGAGCCACACGATCGTCCCGACGCTGACCATGTTGGGTCGGGTCAGCGAGTGGATCCGGCTCTTGTCAATGGCTGAGGCCGCAGTCACGCGGTCATTATTGCCCCTGACCGGCATCGGCGATCCTCGGGGTGGCCCAACTGCCTCGTCGGACGGGGTGACGTCCCCCGCCCGGTTGGTCTGGCCTAGCCTGAAAACGTGCTGCACCTCGATCCCGGTACCGCCTCGGCGGTGCCCCCGGCACCGGCCGTTCTCGCCGGTGGGGGCACCGAGACGGCACCGTTCACCGTCTCGACCATCTTCACCGAGGCGACGCTGAACAGCTGGCTCGCCGTCGTCCTGGTGCTGGCCGCCGCCTGCTACCTGTACGGCGTGCACCGGCTGCGGGTGCGCGGGCACTCCTGGCCGGTGTCGCGCACCGTGTTCTTCCTCGGGCCGGGGCTGGGCGGGATCGCCTCGGTGACGCTCACCGGGCTGGGCGCGTACGACACCACCCTGCTGTCGGTACACATGATCCAGCACATGGTGCTGTCGATGGTCGCGCCGATCTTCCTCGCGCTGGGTGCCCCGGTGACGCTGGCGCTGCGTACCCTCGGCAAGGCGCCCCGGCGGCGGCTGCTCGCCGTGCTGCACAGCCGGGTGGCGAAGGTCCTCTCCTTCCCGCTCTACGCCTACGCGATCTTCGTGATCAACCCGTTCGTGCTGTACTTCTCCGGGCTCTACCGGCTGACCCTGGAGAACCCGTTCGTCCACGAGGCGGTGCACGCGCACTTCATCCTCACCGGCTGCCTCTTCTTCTGGCCGCTGATCGGGCTCGACCCGCTGCCGGGCCGCTGGCCGTACCCGGCCCGGGCGCTGCTGATGGTGCTCTCGGTGCCGTTCCACACCGTGCTCGGGCTCACAGTCATGCAGAGCAGCACGCTCTTCGGCGGCGACTGGTACCCGTCCCTGGGGCTGACCTGGTCCGATCCGTGGAGCGACCAGGAGGTCGCCGGCGGCATCCTCTGGGCCGGTGGCGAGTTCGTCAGCGTCACGATGCTCGCCGTGCTGGTGGTGCAGTGGGTGCGGCAGTCCGAGCGGGAGGCCCGCCGGATGGACCGGGAGTTGGACCGCCAGGAGGCCCGGGAGCGCGCCGCCGGCACCCCGGTGTAACGGCCCGGGCCGGGGCGACGTCCGGCGCGGCGGACGTCCCGGGATTCGGGCGGTGCCACCCCCGGAGGCCGGGCGGGCCGGTCGGGGCCCGGAGCCGACCGGTACGATCGGCGGGCAGCTACGAGGTGGGAGCCCAGCGACCGATGAGCGATCGTCAATTCACCGTCCTGCTCTACAGCGACGACCCGGAGGTCCGCGACCGGATGCGGCTCGCGGTCGGCACCCGGCCGGCGGCCGACCTGACCGTCGAGTTCGTCGACGCGGCCAGCTACGACGAGTGCATCCGGCTGGTCGACGACTACGAGATCGACCTGCTGCTGCTCGACGGCGAGGCGACCCCGGCCGGCGGGCTCGGCATCGCCCGGCAGATCAAGGACGACCGGGAGGACGCCCCGCCCACCTGCGTCGTGATCGCCCGCGCCGCCGACCGCTGGCTCGCGGCCTACGCCGAGGTCGACGCCACCCTGGTGCACCCGCTCGACCCGGTGACCACCGGCCAGACCGTGGCCGCCCTGCTCCGCGCCCGCGCCGACGGGGCGGGCGCCCGCTCCTAGGGCTCCGGGAACCGCACAGCACACACCCGCCAACCACCCGCCCCGCCCGGGAGGCCCGCATGGGGGAACGGACCTGGCCCAACCTCCTCGCCGCGCTGCTGCGCGCCGAGGAGCTCTCCACCGCCGACACCGCGTGGGCGATGGGGGAGATCATGTCGGGGTCGGCCACCCCGGTGCAGATCGCCGGGTTCGCCACGGCGCTGCGGGCCAAGGGGGAGACCCCGGTCGAACTGGCCGGCCTGGTCGAGGCGATGCTGGACCGGGCGACCCTGGTGGAGCTGCCCGAGCCGCTGCGGGCCGACGCCGTGGACGTGGTCGGCACCGGTGGTGACCGGGCGCACACCGTCAACATCTCCACCATGACCGCGATGGTGGTGGCCGGCGCCGGGGTGCGCGTCGTCAAGCACGGCAACCGGGCCGCCTCCTCCACCTGCGGGGCCGCGGATCTGCTCGAGTTCCTCGGTGTACCGCTCGACCTGGGGCCGACCGGGGTGGCCCGGTGCGTGACCGAGGTCGGCATCGGGTTCTGTTTCGCCGCCCGGTTCCACCCCGGCATGCGGCACACCGCCGTGCCCCGACGCGAGATGGGTGTGCCGACGGTCTTCAACTTCCTCGGCCCGCTGACCAACCCCGCCCGACCCCGGTCCGGCGCGGTGGGGTGTTTCGACCCCCGGATGGCTCCGGTGATGGCCGAGGTCTTCGCCCGGCGTGACGACTCGGTGCTGGTGATGCGTGGCGAGGACGGGCTGGACGAGTTCAGCACCGCCGCGCCGACCCGGCTGTGGATCGCGCACCAGGGCGGGGTCACCGAGACGGTGGTCGATGCCGCCGACCTCGACCTGCCCCGCTCGGCGCCCGGCGACCTGCGCGGTGGCGACGCCGCCTTCAACGCCGACGTGACCCGCCGGCTGCTGGCCGGCGAGCGTGGCCCGGTCCGGGACGCGGTGCTGGTCAACGCCGCTGCCGCACTGGCGGCGAAGGGCGGGTTCGCCGGCGGGCTGCTGCCGGCCCTGCGGGACGGGCTGGTCCGGGCGGCCGAGTCGATCGACTCCGGCGCCGCCGCCCGTACCCTCGACGGCTGGGTCGAGGTCGCCAAGGCCGCCAGGGCCGACGAACTGTAGCGGCCCGCGCGGGCCCTCCCGGGCGCGGCCACCCCGGCGGTACCGGTCCCGGGCGCGGCCTACCCGGCGGATCGACCCACAAACGCGGCGTCCGGTTCGCCCCCGGGTGCCGGTCGGGCGGGGCGTGTCGGACCTGGCCGATCTCGGCTGCCCTGGGTCCGCGTGCGATCGGGTCAACCGGGTATCCCCGAAGTTCAACGACGGAGGGGGGAACAACATGTTGGTCGTCAAACGCTTGGGTGTGCTCGTCTCGATGGCGCTGCTCGGCCTCGTACCGGCGGGTGCCGCGTACGGCGCCGCCGTGGCACCGTCGGGGACGCCGTCGGCCACGCCGTCCGCTTCGCTGTCGGCGCAGGACAAACAGTTCCTGCAGTCGATCCACCAGGTGAACCTCGCGGAGATCGCGACCGGCAACCTGGCCAAGCAGAAGGGGGCGAACCAGGAGGTCAAGGACCTCGGCGGTCGGTTCGTGACGGATCACACCCAGCTCGACCAGAAGGTGCAGAGCGTCGCCTCGGCGGCGTCCCTGACCCTGCCGAACAAGGTGACCAGCGAGCAGCAGGCGGTCATCAATCAGTTGCAGAACGTCACTGGTGCGGACTTCGACACGCAGTGGGTCACCGCCCAGCTGACCGCACACACCCAGGCGATGCAACTGGTGCAGGCCGAGCTGACCCAGGGTTCCGACCCGTCGGCCAAGCAGGTGGCGCAGCAGGCGGCTCCGGTGCTCCAGGCGCACCACCACGCGCTGGTGGCGTTGGCCCAGAGCCTGGGCATCCCGATCCCGGGTGGCACCACGGTGGCACCGAGTCCGGGAGTCAGCTCCGGCGCTCCGTCGCCGGGTGGCACGGTGACGCCGAGCCCGACCATCAGCTAGCCTGCCGCCGCACCGCGGCGGCATGACGGGTCCTCCGGTCACTACTGCTCCGGGGGGCCCGTCGCCGCGCGACCGTGGCTACCGGCCGGGTCGGACCGCGAGGCTACCGGGGCGGCAGCTCCGCGACGAACGCCGCCACCCGGGCGGCGATCGGCGCCGACGCGCGTACCCAGGTGAAGTGGTCGAGTCGGATACCGCTCTCGGCGACGGTGTGCCGGGTACGCCGGATCGGCGCGGCGACCAGCTTGTCGCAGAGGTAGTCGAGAGTCTCGTGCGGGGTGTACTGGTCGTGGTCGACGCTGACCGCCAGCACGGGGGTACGGACCTGCCGGACGGCCGCCTCGGCATCCACCCCGTCGAGCCGGGGAAACCGCCCCGTCCGGGCCGCGTACGCCCAGTCCCGGATCACCCCGCGCGCCTGCCGGCCGCCGAAGCCCCATCCCGGCCAGTAGCCGAGGACGGCCGCGCAGCCGTGCACCAACTGGCTGCCGGTGAGGACCGCGAGGCGACGGTGGCCCGGATACGTCCGCCAGTACGGCAGTCCGACCGCGACCAGGGCCAGCCCGTCGACCTGCGTCGTGGGGTCGAGCGCCAGGTGCAGCAGTGCGGCCTGCCCGCCGAGTGAGTGCCCGAGCAGGATTCGGGTCCGGCCGTCGAGCCGTGGCTTGAGGCTCTCCAGCACCGCGCCGACGTCACCGGCCAGCTCGGCGTAGCCGTATCGGGAGGCGCGGCTCGGTGCCGGGGTGCTGGCGCCGGTGCCCCGCAGGTCGGCCACGACCACGGCGAGGCCGGCGCTGCGGAGGGCGGCGGCGAACGGCGCGTAGTAGCTGGCCCGTACCCCCATCGCCGGCCAGACCACCACGACCGGCGCCTCCGGTGCGCCGACCGGGTCCGGGTAGTTGCGCAGCGCGATCCGGCCCCCGTCGCGGTCGACGAAGGACTCCTCGTACTCCGGCGTCGGATTCTGGTCCGGGGTCCGGTTCTGGTCCGGCCTGCTGGTCATCCGGTGAGCCTACCCACTGACGTTACTGGCGGGTAGCCTCCGTCCGGCTCCAGCGTCGCGACGCCGGTCAGTCCGGGTCGGGGAGGCCGATCGCAAAGGCCTCCTCCAGGTCGTGCTGGGAGTACGCCCGGAAGGCGATGTGCGACTCGGTGCCGACCACGCCCGGCACCTTCGAGATCCGTCCCGCGATCACCTCGGCGATCTGTTCGAACTCGCGTACCCGGACGATCGCGATCAGGTCGACGTGACCGGCGACCGAGTAGACCTCGCTGACGCCGGGCACTGCGGCCAGCGCCTCGGCCACCTCGGGGATCGAGTCGGTGGCGCAGTCGATCAGGACGATCGCGGTGATCACCGGGGTACTCCTCTCGTCGGCGTGCTCGCCGGCACGATCCCGCGCCAGGTGGCGCGGATGCGCTGCGGCTGCCCGCCCATGCTAGAGCGGTGTCGGCAGCCGGGTCGCGATCAGGGTCTGCCGGCAGGACCGTCAGGATGGCGGTGGGAGGCCGGGGTCCGCCGCCGGGGGTCCGGGTCTGCCGCCGGGACGGTCAGGGCGGCACCGACCCGTACCGCGTCGGTCAGGTGCTCGTCCGGCCGGACCAGGCCGCCGGGCCAGACCACACACCGCTCGACGCTGCCCCGGACCACCGCACCGGCGCCGACCACCGCCAGCCGGTGCTCGCCGGTCACCTCGGCGGTCGGGTCGACCAGGCTGCCGCCGCCCGCCGCGTGCAGGTTCGCCGCCAGGTAGTCGGCGGGCGTGCCGGTGTCGAGGTACCGGCCGGGGAACTCCACCACCTCCAGCTCGCCGGCCGACTCGGCGGGGCGCCAGACGGTGCGTACCAGTTCCGCCGGCTCGACCGGCAGGTCGCGGATCCGGGCCCAGGGCAGCAGCGAGAAGCCGGCGAACCGGTGCCGGCCGAAGTCGCCGGGGCGGGGCGGCCCGTCGACCGGTCGGCCGAGCAGTCGTACGGTCGTGCCGTCCCAGCCGGCGAGCAGCGCGGCGATGTCGGGTCCGGGTGGCCTGCCGGGCGCGGCCAGATAGGCGTCGGCGTTTCCGACGAGTACGCCCCGGCCGTCGATCCAGTTCCGCAGGTTGGCCACCCCGCCGGAGGTGCCGAGCGGGTCACCGGGCTCGACCGAGAGCGCAGCCCGGCCGCCCACGTGCCGGACCACCTGGTCACCCAGGTAGCAGGCGTTCACCGCGACGGTCGCCGGAGTGTCGAGGCCGAGCGCCGCCAGCCGGCCGAGCGCCCGATCCAGCAGCGGCACGTTCCCCACCGGACAGAGCGCCTTCGGCAGGTGTTCGGTCAGCGGGCGCAACCGCCGGCCCTCCCCGGCGGCCAGCACCACGGCGCAGACCTCGACCCGGACCCCGAGCGCACCGGCATCACGGGCGCCGGCCCCGAGCGTGTCGGCTCCGAGCCGGTCGGTCCCGAGCTGGTCGGTCATGATCCGGGCCGGACCGGGGGTTGTGGTCACGATGGCGGTGGGGTGCCGGCCGGGTCGGTCTCGGCGAGGGGGCCGATCCGGTAGTGGGCCAGCAGCCGGGCGGTGGCGGTGCTGAGCGGAGGCAGTTCGTCGAGCGGGTGCCAGGCGGCCTCGTACACCTCGGCACCGTCGACCACCAGTTCGGTGGTCGAGGCCGGGACGCGTACCTCGAAGACCATGTCCACCCAGCCCTTGACGTGTACCACCGCGTTCGGCACGGCCGGCTGGAACTCCGTCAGCGGCAGCTCGATGCCGGTCTCCTCGTGCAGCTCCCGGGCGGCGCCGACCAGCGGCGCCTCGCGGCGCTGGAGCAGTCCGGCCGGGAGCGTCCATCCGCGACCCGGCGGCTGACGCAGCAGTAGGATCCGGCCCGGGGCCGGTGCCTCGGCGTCGTGCACCAGGGTGACCGCGCCGACGATGTACTTCGGCACCGCCAGTCGGACCAACCGGCGGCGCACCCCGAGGGGCAGACGGTAGAAGATCTTGTAGCCGACGGCGCGCGTCGGTGAGCGGTGGGAGATCACCGGACCAGGCTAGTGCGGTGTCCGGGCCCGGCGCGCGACCCGCGCACCCGGTTCACTCCTGGTGGTCCACCATCGCGATCAGCTGCTCGACCACGGCGTCCGGCTCGACCGTCCGGTCGACCACCGCGACCAGCAGGGTCTCCAGGTCGGGATAGCCCTGCTCCTCGGCCAGCCGGCGCAGCGGCAGGTCGTTGGCGAGCCCCCGGTCGTGCTTGCGCAGCGTCAGCCCGATGGTGGCCCGGCCCAGCCGAACCTTGTCGGAGATCGAGATCGCCGGCTCCTGGTGATCGGCGAACCAGCGGTTGATCTGCATCTGCGCGTGCGGTGACTTGACGAAGCCGAGCCACTCCTTGCGCGGCCCGGGTGGTGCGACCGCCAGGTCGAACTCGCCCTGCGCGTCGGTCTCGCTGAAGATCTCGACCACGTCGCCCTCGTCCAGTTCGGACGAGAGCGGGGCCAGCCGACCATTGATCTTCGCGGCGAGGCAGTGGTCGCCGCGGTGCGGGCCCAACTCGTACGCCAGATCGACCGGGGTCGAGCCGGCCGGCAGGACGATCTGCCGCCCCTCGGCGAAGACCTGGATCTGGGCCTCGGCGAGATCGCAGCGCAGCGACTGGAGGAACTGCGCCGGATCGGCGGTGTCCCGCTCCCAGTTGAGTACCCGCTGCAACCAGTCGAGCTGCTCCGGGCTGCCCGCGGCGTCGACGCCCGGCCTGGGGAAGCGGAAGTGGGCGGCGACGCCGTACTCGGCGGACTGGTCCATCGTCCTGGTCCGGATCAGCACCTCGACGATCCGCTCGTTCGGCCCGATCACCGTGGTGTGCAGGGACTTGTAGAGGTTGTTTTTCGGCGCGGCGATGTAGTCCTTGAACCGCCCGGCGACCGGCCGCCAGAGCCCGTGGATCGAGCCGAGCGCGGCGTAGCAGTCGGTGTCCGGGCCGTCCACCACGATGGCGATCCGGGGCAGGTCGAACGGGGTGGTCTGGTCCCGGGCGACGGTGTCCTTCCAGATCGAGTAGTAGTGCCGGTCCCGGCGCCGGACGGTGGAGACGATCTTGTCGCGCCGGAGCACCACCTTGGCCTGGCCCACCACGTCGTCCAGATAGCCGGCCCAGTCCGGCCGGTTGTTCACGTACTCGTCGATCCGGGCGTACGCCTCGGGTTCGAGGTGGCGCAGCACGGCGTCGTCCAGGTCGCGTTTCAACGCCTGGATGCCGAGCCGGTCGCAGAGCGGGACCAGCACCTCCTGGGTGGCTCGGGCGATCCGGGCCCGGGAGGCCAGCGAGCGGGCGTCGAGGGTACGCATGTTGTGCAGCCGGTCCGCGAGCTTGATGATCAGCACCCGGACGTCCTTGCCCGCCGCCACGATCATCTTGCGGATCGTCTCGGCCTCGGCGGCCTTGCCGTAGAACGCCTTGTCGAACTTGGTCACCCCGTCGACCAGGTGTGCCACCTCGCGTCCGAAGTCACCGGTGAGCGCCTGGAGGGTGTAGCGGGTGTCCTCCACGGTGTCGTGCAGCAGGGCGGCGACCAGCGTGACGGTGTCCATTCCCAACTCGGCGCAGAGCTGCGCCACCGCCAGCGGATGGGTGATGTACGGCTCGCCACTCTTGCGGAACTGCCCCCGGTGCATGCTCTCGGCAATGGCGTAGCTGCGGCGCAGCACTCCGACATCGGCGCTGGGGTGCACACTGCGGTGGGCCCGGACCAGCTGGGTCACCGGGTCGTCCTCAGCGGACGGCCAGGACAGCAACGAGCGCAGCCGCCGGCTCAGCGTGATCTCCGGCGGGCGGGCGCTTCCGAAGGCAGCGCCGTGACCGGCCTCGAGGTTCACGCGGAGCCACCTCCTCACTCGCCGCCGCGTCCGGTGCCGACGGACGCGCCGGGACGCCGGTGCGAACGCAAGCCCCGAAATCGGGCAGGACTGCACTTCTCTAACAGCCTAAAGGAGTGAAGGTCGTCCGATCGGTCACTTGCCTATGTGCGTTCGGTCGGGAGTTGTCGCGACGACGCCGCCTCGGCCCGGGCCAGCAGGTCACGGAACCGCCCCGCGCCCCTGGCCGGGGAGGCCCAACCGGCGGAGGCCGCCACCAGTCGGGTCTCCGGGCGCTCCAACCAGGACAGGATGCGTTCGGACTCCTCGGCGGTGGCGTTCGGGACCGGGCCGTGTCCGGGCAGCACCGTCTCGGCGGTGGCCCGGACCAGGTCGAGCACGCCCCGGGGCGGTACGCCCGGGGCGGCGGTGCCGGCCCCGGCGAGCCGGCCGTGCCGGATCACCGCGATCTCCCAACCGCCGTCGGCGGCCCGCCGGGCGGCGGCCAGCTCGCCGATGCTGGTCAGCCCGACCAGGCGTTGCATCCGGACGGTGGCCCGGAGCACCGCCGCCAGCCTGCTCCGGACCACCGCCGCCTCCTCGTAGCGCCGGGCGTCCGAGAGCACCCCGATCCGGGCCAGCAGCGCGTCGACCAGCACCTGCGGGTCGTCCGTCAGGGCGGAGCGGACCGGCTCGACCGCGCGGTGCGCGTACTCCTCGACCGAGATCCGGTGTTCGCAGGGTGCCGGGCAGCGACCCAGCTCGGCCAGCGCGCAGGCCGGGCTGGTGCTGCGCACCGAGAGCCGGGGGGTGCACTGGCGCAGCGGCACCGCGTCGTGCACCCCGGCGGCGGCCAGCTCCGCCGAGCGGCGCGAACCGAACGGGCCGAGATAGGCGGCGTCGTCCGGGCCCAGCGATCGGACCAGGGACAACCGCGGGTACGGCTCCGAGGTCAACTTGAGCCAGACCATCCGCTCCGGAAACTTCGACCGGCGATTGTACGGCGGTGCGTGCGCCGCGATCAGCCGCAACTCCCGTACCTCCGCCTCCAGCGGATGGGCGCACTCGACCGCCTCCACCCGCTCGGCGGCGGCCAGCATCTCCGAGATGCGGGCCCGCTTCTCGGCGGCGGTGAAGTAGCTGCGGACCCGGGTGGCGATGTCGCCGGAGGTGCCGACGTAGAGCGGCCGATCGTCGGCGGCTCGGAAGATGTAGACCCCGGGCACCCTGGGCAGCCCCTCGGCCAGGTGTCGCTTGCGGCGCTGGGTCGGAGTGACCGCCTTGGCGAACTCGATCGCCTCGCCCAGGGTCTCGACCCGGTGCCCGCCGAGCCGGGCGATCAGCCCGTGCAGCACGTCCACGGTGGCGTGCGCGTCGGCCAGCGCCCGGTGGGTCGGCTGGTGCGGGGTGCGGAAGTAGGCCGCCAGGGTGCCGAGCTTGCGGTTGGGCACCTCGTCCCGGGTGAGCACCCGGCGGGCCAGCGCCGCCGTGTCCAGCACCCGGGGGTTCGGCCAGGTGTAGCCGTGCCGGGCGCAGGCGGCCTTGAGGAAACCCACGTCGTACGGGGCGTTGTGCGCGACCAGCACCGCACCCCGGAGGAACTCCAGCAGGCTGGGCAGCACCTCCTCGACCGGCGGGGCGGGCAGCAGCATCGCCTGGGTGATCCCGGTCAGCACCGTGATGAACGGCGGAATCGGCTCACCCGGGTTGACCAGGGTGGCCAGCACCCCCAACTCCTCGCCGCCGCGCACCTTGACCGCGCCGATCTCGGTGATCCCGCCGCCGTCCGGGGCGCCCCCGGTGGTCTCCAGGTCGAGCACCACGAAGGTGGTCTGGCGCAGTGACGTCGCCTCGTCGGACCAGCCGTCCGCGCCGGGAGTGCCGTCCGGCAGGCCGTCCAGAGTGCCCTGGACATATTGAGGTGAGACCACGGCGGGCAGGCTAGGTGGCACGTACGACACTTCCGTATCATCCGTACCACTCGTTACCGGGGCCGACGGGCCGAGATCATCTGAGGTGTTGGGCGATCGGTAGGGTGTCGGTGGGAGACTGGCGGCATGCCCCGCGCCGAACCGTCCGACGACCGCCTCCCGGAGGAGGCGGCGCAGCCTGCGCGCGTCGAGCGTGCTGGCGATCCCGGGCGGGACGGCGGCATCGACGTGCCGCGTCCGGCCGAAGCCGGCACCGACCCGACCGATCCGGAGCGGGCCGGCGGGGATTCAGCTGACCGGACGCGGGCCGACGGGGAGCCGGGTGACCGGGAGCCGGAGCCGACGCTGCCGGAGCCGGTCCGGGCCCGGATCGTCAGCCTGGCCGCTGCCGCACTGCCGACGCTGCCCTCCGACGAACTGCCGCCGCCGCTGCGCCGGGTCGCCAAGTTCGCGCCGAACCGGCGGGCCCGGCTCGGCGGCGGGCCGATCGCCACCCAGCTCGCCGCCGATCCGCTGTTCCGGCAGCGGGTCGCCAGCCGGGTGCTCGCCGAGGCCGGCGAACTGGGATCCGTGGTGGTCTCCGGTGCGAGCCCGGCCGCCGCCGATCCGGTGGAGGTGGCCGCGCTCGCCTACCTGACCCGACCGCCGGGCTGGCGTGATCTGGTCGAGGACGCCGGTGCGGCGGTCCGGGCCGAGGTGGACAGCGCGGTCGTGGCCGAACTGGTCCGGGAGGCCGAGCAGCGGGCGACCCGGGCCGAGCACGACCGCGCGGTGGCGAAGGTCGAGGCCGACAAGCTGCGCGACGAGGTGGCCCGGCTCCGGGAGGAGTTGGGCCAGCTCCGCGAGGAGAACCGGGTGCTCGGTCGGACGCTGCGGGAGACCCAGGCCCAGCAGCGACGGGCGGCCGAGCTGCTGGCGACGGAGAAGGGCCGGGCCAGCCGGGCGGCGGCCGATCACGAGGCGGAGCTGCGCCGGGTACGTGCCCGGTTGGCCGAGGCCGAGGCGACCGCCGGCGCGGTGCGGCAGACCGCCAAGGAGGCCCGCTCGGTGGACGACGCCCGGCTCTGGCTGTTGCTGGAGACGATCGGTCGGGCCGCCGTCGGGCTGCGCCGGGAACTGGCCCTCGATCCGGCCGACCGGCTGCCGGCCGACTACGTCGCCGACACGTTCGCCGAGCGTCCGGCCACGGCCAACTCGGCCCGGGCGCTGGACGCCGACGACCCGGCCCGGCTGGACGAACTGCTGGCGCTGCCCCGGGCACACCTGCTGGTCGACGGCTACAACGTCACCAAGCGCGGCTTCGGGGACATGTCCCTGGAGCAGCAGCGCAAGCGCCTGATCACCGGGCTGGGCGGCATCGCGGCGCAGACCGGTGACGAGGTGACGGTCGTCTTCGACGGTGCCGAGCGGGTGCACGGGCTGCCGCCCGCGCCGCGCGGGGTGAGGGTGCTGTTCTCCCGGAAGGGCGAGACCGCCGACGACCTGATCCGCCGGCTGGTCCGGGCCGAGCCGGCCGGCCGGCCGGTCGTGGTGGTCTCCTCCGACCGCGAGGTCGCCGACGGGGTGCGTCGGCACGGCGCCTATCCGCTCGGTGCGGACTCTCTGCTGCGCCGGCTCGCCCGTTCCTGAGCGGTCGCGCGGAACCCGCCCGCCTCTTTGTCCGTTGATCATCCGGATGGGGGCGTTGGGTGGCAACGGCGGTTTTGTCGTACCCCCGTTCTAGCGTCGGTGTCACGGATGGTGGCCAGGTCATGACACCACCGTCCCCGGTTGCTGTGAGGAGTGCGCAGATGCTCATCGACTGCGACAGTTGCCCCCTGCGGGGCGCGGCCTGTTCCGGGTGCCTGGTGAGTGCCCTGCTGGACCAGCCGCCCGGGCAGGCCGCGCTGACCGCCGACGAGATGCACGCGATCGAGGTCTTCACCCGGGCCGGCTTCGACGTCGAGATCCTGGACGCCCCGGTCTCGGCGCCTACCCGGCTCGCCAGCCGGCGTCGGCGCAGACGGGTCGCGTAGGCCGTCGGCCGACTCCGCCCCGCGTCGCCGGCCAGGTGGCCCCGACCTCGGCCTGTTCGAGTCGGCCGGGGATGGTCGACCCGGCCGAGGGTCCCGGCGTCCGGTCCGGCATAGGATTGGCCCCGCGATCGGGCCGGCGAAGGGCGGAGCGGATGACCGAGCGGGTACGGACGGCGACATGACGCCGCGGGCCTGGGCCGGGCTGACCCTCGTCGCCCTCGTCGTGCTGCTCGTCGCCGCCACCGCGCTGCTGGTGCCGTGGCACCGCCCGCCCGCCCCCCGCGCCGACCAACTCGCCGCGCTGGACGAGCTGGACCCGGCCGATGTCGCCCGGGGGCGGTCCTTCGGCGCGGCGCTGCGCCCGGGTGGCTACGGCGCCCTGGTCGTCGGGCTGGTGATCGCCCTGCTACTCGGCCTCACCCCGCTGGGCGCGAAGCTGGTCGCCCTGGTCGGGCGCCCCTTCGGCGACAACTGGATCGCCCAGGCCGTGCTCGGTGGTCTGGCCGTGGTGCTGGTGGCCGACCTGGTCACCCTGCCGTTCGCCGCCTGGCGGCATGCGGTGGTGGCCCGCTACGGGCTCGCCACCCAGGGCTGGGGGGGCTGGACGGTCGACCTGCTCAAGTCGTACGCGGTCAGCGCCGTGATCGGCGCGGTGGCGCTGCTCGGTTTCTACACGGTGACCCGGCTGGCCCCGAGCTGGTGGTGGGCGTTCGGGGCGGCCGGCGCGGCGGTGCTGGTCACGCTCCTCTCCTTCGTACTGCCGGTGCTGGTGGAGCCGATCTTCAACCGGTTTACCCCGATGGAGCCGGGGCCGCTGCGCACCGAGTTGATGACGTTGGCCGACGCCGACGGCGTACCGGTGAAGGACGTGCTGGTCGCGGACGCGTCGCGGCGGACCCGGGCGGTCAACGCGTACGTCTCCGGGTTCGGGCCGACCCGACGGATCGTCGTCTACGACACCCTGCTGCGGGAGGCGCCGCCGGCCGAGGTGGCCGCCGTGGTCGCGCACGAGCTGGGCCACGCCAAGGACCGGGACGTGCTGACCGGCACCCTCACCGGCGCGCTCGGCGCGGCGGCGGCGGTCGTCGCGCTCTATCTGCTCGGCTCCTCGGGGGCGCTGCTGCGGGCCGCCGGAGTCGACTCGGTGGCCGAGCCACGAGCGTTTCCGCTGCTGCTCGCCCTGGTGACGGTGGCCGGCCTGCTGGCGGCACCGGCCCAGGCCTGGGTCTCCCGGCAGGTCGAGGCGCGGGCCGACGCGCACGCCCTGGCGCTGACCAATGATCCGGCGTCCTTCGAGGCGATGCAGCGGCGGCTCTCCAGCGTCAACCTCGCCGACCCCGATCCGCCCCGGTGGGAGTACCTCTTCCGGGCGAGTCACCCATCCACAGTGGAGCGCATGGCCGCGGCCCGCGCGTACGCCCGAGGAGCCGGCGGTTGACCAGGACTCTGCTCGTCACCAACGACTTTCCGCCGCGGCCCGGTGGCATCCAGTCCTTCGTGCACGGCCTCGCGGTCCGGCAGCCGGCCGGATCGGTGGTGGTCTACGCCTCCACCTGGCGCGGCGCCGACAAGTTCGACGCCGACCAGCCGTTCGAGGTGGTCCGCGAACCGACCGGCGTGCTGCTGCCGACCCGGCGCGTCGCCCGGCGGGCGGCGGAGCTGGCCCGGGCGTACGACTGCGACACCGTCTGGTTCGGCGCGGCGGCCCCGTTGGGGCTGCTCGCCGCCGGGCTGCGCCGCCGGACCGGCATCGCCCGGGCGGTGGCGCAGACCCACGGGCACGAGGTCGGCTGGGCGGCGCTGCCGGGTGCCCGTGCGGCGCTGCGTCGGATCGGTGACGGCGTCGACGTCACCACCTATCTGGGGGAGTACACGCGCGTCCGGCTGGACCGGGTGCTGCGCGGCCGCACCGAGCTGCGCCGGCTGGCTCCCGGGGTGGACGTGGACGTCTACCACCCGGACGTGGACGGGTCCGAGGTGCGCGCCCGGCACGGCCTCGCCGACCGGCCGGTGGTGGTCTGCGTCTCCCGGCTGGTGCCGCGCAAGGGGCAGGACGCGCTGATCCGGGCATGGGCGGAGATCCGTCGCCGGGTGCCGGGGGCGGCGCTGCTCGTGGTCGGCGGTGGGCCGTACCGGGGGACGCTGGAGAAGCTCGCCCGTCGGGCCGGAGTCGCCGCCGACGTGGTCTTCACCGGTTCGGTGCCGACCGCCGAACTGCCGGCGCACTACGCGGCCGGAGACGTCTACGCGATGCCGTGCCGCACCCGCAACGGCGGGCTCGACATGGAGGGTCTGGGCATCGTCTATCTGGAGGCGTCCGCTACCGGGCTGCCGGTGGTGGCCGGGAACTCCGGCGGCGCTCCGGACGCGGTCCGGGAGGGCGAGACCGGGTACGTCGTCGACGGCCGGAACGTCGGCCAGCTCGCCGACCGGGTGGCGAGGCTGCTCGCCGACCCGGAGCTGGCCCGCCGGATGGGTGCCGCCGGCCGCGCCTGGGTGGAACGGGAGTGGCGCTGGGAGCGGCAGGCGCGACGGATGACGGAGCTGCTGGCCGGCTGACATCGCTCGGGCTGGGTGCCGTCAGCCGGGGCCGATGGTGCCGGGTGGGGTGCCGGGCCAGGTCAGCGGCGTACCGCTGGCACCGGACCGGCACTCCGGCCGGTGGTCAGAACTTCGGGGCGTCCGGTGCTTCGAGCAGGCCCAGCCGGAGTGCGGTCATCAGGGCCTGGGCCCGGTTGGCCGCGCCGAGCTTCTCGTAGAGCTTCGAGATGTGCGTCTTGGCCGTCGACTCGCTGACGAAGAGCTGCTTGGCGATGCCGGCGACACTCATCCCGTCGGCCAGCAGGCGCAGCACCTGCCCCTCCCGCGGCGAGAGCTGCGGACCGGACGGGGCGAGCCGGCGCTTCATCGCCTCGGCCAGGTCGGCGGCGGTGAACGCACTCGGCGAGGAGGCCGCGTGCCGGGCGGCGGCGACGACCTCGTCGGCGGGGGCGGTCTTCGGTACGAAGGCGCTGGCGCCGGCCTCGAGGGCGCCGAAGAGCTGGTCGTCGCCCGCGTACATGGTGAGCACCACGATTCCCATGGTGGCGCTGGACTTGCGAAGGGCCCGGGTCGCCTCCAGTCCACTGCCGTCGGGAAGTCGGAGATCCATGATCACTACATCGGGTTGCAGGGCGCCGGCCTGGCGGACCCCCTCGGCGGCGGTGGCGGCCTCGCCGACGACCTCGAACTGCCGATCCCGCTCGAACGCGTGCCGCAGGCCCTTACGGATCAGGTCGTGATCGTCGACGAGCAGGACCTTGGTCCGAGTGGTCGGCGTGGGGCTGGTGGTCATGCTCGGGTTACTCCCCTTCTGATGCGGTGACGCTATCGCGCACGTTATCGCGCCGGGGCGAGGTTCCGAGCACCACTGCCACCGTCGTGCCGCTGGGGTGTCGCGGACTGATCTCTAGCCGGCCCCGGATACGTTCCGCCCTCTCCGCCATGATCGCAAGACCATACCTGCCATCGGGCCGCTGGTCAGCAATGCCCTGACCATCATCCGACACTTCAATCTGGGCGAATGGGGGATCCACGGCACAGGTCACCCAAAGGTTCGACGCTCCGGCGTGCTTGCGGGCGTTCGTGATCGCCTCCTGCGCGATGCGCAGCAGCTCCGCCTCGGTGGCCGCCGGCAGCCGGGCGGTGGACTCGTCGAGGGTGTAGTGCACGCGCAGACCGGCGGAGGCACCGACGGTGCGGGCGTACTCGGCGATGGCGGCGGCGAGCCCGCCGTGCCGGTCGACCTCGCTGCGCAGCTCGAAGAGGCTCAGCCGCAACTCGGTGATCACCCGGGTCACCTCACCACGCAGGGCGCGGAGCTCCTCGCCGGTCTCTCTGGCCTCCTCCGGGAGGCTGGCCAGGGCGTTGTCGATGCCGTAGCCGACCATCACCAGTTCCTGGGCCACCCCGTCATGGATCTCCCGGGCCAGTCGCTGCCGCTCCTCGTTGGTGGCCAGCGACCGTACCTCGTCGAAGAGGAGCGCGGCCTCCAGCCGCAGCGCCGCCGGGCGGGTCAGCGCGGTGACCCGGGCCACCACCGGTGGCGGATAGGCGCCTGCCACGTCGGCCTCCAGGGTCACCAGGCCGACCGTGCGGACCCCGGCGACCAGCGGTACGACCAGTGCGGACACCTCGCCGCCGGGGTGCGAGCGGGCCTGCGACCGGTGTGCCGTCTGGGGCTGCTGGCTCGCCCAGGCGTCCGCGATGGCCGAGTCGGCGTCCAGCGTCGTCTCCCAGTCGACCCGGTCCGCACCGGCCTGGGCGAGCACGACCAGCCGGCCGCCCCCGCTGGCGGAGAGCACCGCCGCCCGGTCCGCCCGGGTGACCCCGCGCAACTCCTCGATCAGGTGCTCGGAGATGCTGCCCGGATCAAGAGTGGCTCCGGGTAGCTGTCGAGCGACGCTGCGTAACTGGGTCAGCAGTCGGGTCGCCTCGGTGTAGGGCTGCGGCCGGGGCTCTTGGCGGGCCTGGACCATCCGTTGCAGGGAACCCGCCGCGAAGAGACCGAGCGCGGCCAGGATCACCCACTGGGCGGCCACGGTCAGATATCCGACCTGGCTGATCTGCGGCCCGCCGTCGCCGGTCGTGAGGGCGCCGCTGGTGATCAGGGTCACCGCGGCGACCACGACCAGCGCGATGCCCTCCCGGACCCGCCGCTGCAGGGCCGCCACGGTGAGCGGTACGGCGAGGTAGGGCAGGATCGCCGAGGCTCCGACCCCGGGCATCGGGGTACCGATGTGCGCCGCGGCGGCGATCTGGCCGGCGGCCAGGCCCACCAGGACGACCTCGGCGAACCGGCCGAGCGGGGCCAGTATCCGGTGTCGGGGGGCGACCAGCGCGGGGATGCCGGCGACGGCGAGCAGGGCGACCCAGCGCAGTTGCCCGGGCTCCCGGGTGGCGATCAGGGTGAGCACCGCGACGAGCGCGAGCATGACGACCCGCGCCGCCGCCGCGAGCGGGTGCGGACGGGGAAGACCGGTGGTCGAGGCGGGCACCTGACGGATGGTAGTCAGTCGCCGTATATCCCGGCGATTTCCGTCGAGTATGTCTGTTCCACGACGCGGCGCTTGACCTTCATCGACGGGGTCAACTCGCCGGTCGCCTCCGTGAAGTCCCGGGGAAGGATCCGGAACTGCCGGACCGACTCGGCCCGGGACACCGCCTGGTTCGCCTCGTCCACGGCAGCCTGGATCTCGGCGCGCAGCTCCGGGTCGTCCCGGAGTTCCCCGATCGGCGTACCGTCCGGGCGGCCGCGCTCGCGCAGCCAGCCCGGCAGCGCCTCCTCGTCGACGGTGACGAGCGCGGCGACGAAGGGCCGCCGGTCGCCGACCACCATGCACTGGCTGACCAGCCGGTGCGCCCGGATCCGGTCCTCCAGTACGGCCGGGGCGACGTTCTTGCCGTTGGCCGTGACGATGATCTCCTTCTTCCGCCCGGTGATGGTGAGGAAGCCGTCGTTGTCCAGCTCGCCCAGGTCACCGCTGTGGAACCAGCCGTCCGGGGCGAGCACCTCGGCGCTCGCCTCGGGGTTGTTCCAGTAGCCCTGGAAGACCACGTCACCGGAGATCAGGATCTCGCCGTCGTCGGCGATCCGGATGGTCACCCCCGGCAGGGGCCGGCCGACGGTGCCGATCCGGGTGGCGCCGGGCAGGTTCACCGCCACGGCCGGGGAGGTCTCGGTCAGGCCGTACCCCTCGTAGACCAGCACCCCGACGCCCCGGAAGAAGTGCGCGAGCCGGGCGCCGAGCGGGGCTCCGCCGGAGATCGCGTTCTGGCAGCGCCCGCCGAGCGCGGCCCGGAGCTTGCGGTAGACCAGCCGGTCGAAGACCCGGTGCCGCAGCCGTAGCCCCAGGCCCGGCCCGGACGGGGTGTCCAGGGCCTGGCTGTACGCGACTGCCACCTGCTCGGCGCTGGCGAAGATCTTGCCCTTGCCCTCGTCGGTCGCCTTCTGCACCGCGCCGGTGTAGACCTTCTCGAAGACCCGGGGTACCGAGAGCACGAAGGTCGGTCTGAACCCCTGCAGTTCGTCGACGAGTCTCTTCGGGTCGGAGCAGTGCGCCATGGTGGCCCGGGCGTGGACCGCGCCGAGCTGGATCAGCCGGGCGAACGAGTGCGCCAGCGGCAGGAAGAGCAGTGTCGAGGCGCCCTCGTTGAAGAGGTTCGGCAGCACCGGGATGGCGTTGCGGATGTCGGAGAGCAGGTTCCGGTGGGTCAGTACGCAGCCCTTGGGGCGCCCGGTGGTGCCGCTGGTGTAGATGATGGTGGCGATGTCGGCCGCCCCGACCCCCTGGCGCCGCACGTCGACCTCGGCCGGGTCGACCCGTTCGCCGAGCGCCACCAGCTCGTCGAGGCCGCCGACCTCGATCTGCCAGACCTGCTCCAGCTTCGGCAGTTGGTCCCGGACCCCGGCCAGCGCCATCGCGTGCCCGTTGGTCTCCAGCACGCAGGCCACGGCCCCGGAGTCGGAGAGGATCCAGTTGATCTGTTCCGGGCTGGAGGTGTCGTAGATCGGCACGGTCACCCCGCCGGCCGCCCAGATCGCGTAGTCGACCAGGGTCCACTCGTACCGGGTGCGGCTCATCAGGCCGACCCGGTCGCCCGGGTTGATCCCGGCGGCGATCAGCCCTCGGGCCAGGGCGACCACCTCGTCGCGGAACTGCCGGCAGGTCACGTCGGTCCAGCCGGCCCGCGGGCCGGCGGCGTCGACGGCCCGCCGGGCGAACTGCACGGTGTCCGGGGACTCCTCGGCGTTGTCCCAGACCGGGTCGGTGAGGTTGGCCGCGTCCCCGACCGTGACCACTGGGGGAACCGAGAACTCGCGCACCTGCACTCCCTCGTGCTCGTAGCGATTCGGCCAGCTTGGCCGGTCGGACTACCCGCAACCTACCTTCGACCGGCCCGGACCGCCCGGCCAGGTGGGCGGGGGGAACGAACGGGTCGAGCCGGTCAGCCGGAGTCACCCCGTTGCGCGGTAGCCTGCCGAGCATGGCGGAATCCTCCACCCAGTCCATCATGATCGCCGCGCCGCCGCCCCAGGTGACGGCGGTGATCTGCGACTTCCGGCGATATCCCGAGTGGGCCGACGCGGTCAAGCGGGTCGAGGTGGTCGAGGAGTACGAGGACGGTTACCCGGCCAGGGTTCGGTTCGTCCTGGACGCCTCGGTGATGACCGACGAGTACACCCTGGCGTACGAGTATGCCGAGGACGTCTCGCGGATCGAGTGGCACCTGGTGGAGCCCTCGCGGATGCAGAAGGTCCAGAACGGTTCGTACGACATCGAGGACAACGGGGACGGCACCTCGACGGTGACCTACACCCTGGAGGTCGAGCTTTCGGTCGGCATGCTGGGGATGTTCCGGCGCAAGGCCGAGAAAATGATCATGGATGCCGCACTGACGCAGCTCAAGCGGCGGGTGGAGACTCTCAACGGGACGCGGTGACGGGATCGGGTGGGGCGCCGGACCCACCCGGAGCGGGGCGGGCGTAGAGGAGCCGATCATGGGAGACAGGGGTTCGTACGGCGGAGCGCCCGATCCGGGTTCCGCCCGGGACGAGGCCGAGCGGCTGGTGGCCGCCGCGCTCGCGATGGCCCGCTCGGCCGCGTCGCAGGCGCGGGACCGGGCGAATGCCTTCGGTCCGCTCGGGCAGGTGATCTCCGACGTACTGGACCAGGCCGGGGTGGTGCCCCGACCCGGCCGGCCGGGGTCGGCCACCCCACCGGCGGACCGTCCCGAGCCGACCCCCACCGACCCGCCCCGGGCGGCCCGCCCGCACGGGGCAACGGCGGAACCCGAACCGGAACCGACGCCCGAAGCGGTGGCGGAGCCCCAACCGGCGACCGAACCGGAACCGACGCCTGAAGCGACGGCGCAGCCCCAACCGGCGACCGGGCCGGAAGCGACGGCGCAGCCCCAACCGGCGACCGGGCCGGAAGCGACGGCGCAGCCCCAACCGGCGACCGGGCCAGAAGCGGCGGCGGAGCCCGAACCGGCCGGACCTGAAGCGTCGGCCGGACCCGCAGCGCCGTTCGGGGCCGGGTTCGCCACCGGCGATCCCGAATGTTGCGTCTGCCCGGTCTGCCGCTCCATCGCCGCCCTGCGCGATCCGAGTCCCGAACTCGCCGAGCGGCTGGCCACCGGCGCCGGTGACTTCGCGGCCGGGCTGGCCAGCCTGCTGCGCGCCCTCTCCTCGGTCACCGGCCCCACCGGACGCCGCGACGGTACGGCCCGAACCACCGGCCCGGGCCGGGACGCCGGGGACGACGACGCCGGGGACGACGACGCCGGGAGTCCTACCGCCGTGGTCGGTCCGGAGGCCGAAAGCGGGGACGGCCCGGAGTATTCCGCCGGCCCCTCCACCCCGCCCGGGGACGGGTCGACCGAGGCGCCGGGCAGGTGGCGGGAGACAGTGTGGCGCGATGCGGCCAGCACCAGGCATGATTCGTGGCCGGTGGACGAACCGGACGACGTCTGGGCGGCCGCCACCCGTGCCCAGGCCGGAACCCGGGAGACCGGGACGACCGCCGGCCCGGACCGGGTGACCCCGGCCGGGACGGAACCGGCCCGGCCCGACGCGCCGACGGCTGCCGGTCGACCACCGGTACCCGCGTCGCGGACCCCGGCGGGACCGGTCGCCACCGGTTCCGGCGAGCAGGCCGCACCCGGCCAGGACGGCTGACCGCCGGGCCGGGTCCGCCGGTGCCCACCGGGCCGGCACGGTACGGCGACAGTGGCGTGGCGGGACAGTGACCGCGTGGGTGCGGTGTGGCAGAGGGGAGCGGCTCGGTGACGCTGACCATCGGAGTCGACGTCGGGGGTACCAAGGTGGCAGCCGGGGTCGTCGACGTCGACGGTGAGGTGCGGGCGCAGACACGCCGGGACACTCCCGCCGAGGACGTGGCCGGGACCCGCCACGTGATCGTCGAGGTCGTCAAGGAGCTGGCGGCCGAGCACGAGGTGACCGCGGTCGGCATCGGAGCCGCCGGCTGGATCGACGCCGCCCGCTCCACCGTGCTGTTCGCCCCGAACCTCGCCTGGCGGGACGAGCCGCTGCGCGACTTCGTCGGCAACGCCGTCGGGCTGCCGGTGATCGTGGAGAACGACGCCAACGTCGCGGCCTGGGCGGAGTTCCGGTACGGGGCGGCCCGGGACGCCGACGACTCGATGGTGCTGTTCACCATCGGTACCGGGGTGGGCGGCGGCATCGTGCTCGGCGGGGAGCTACTGCGCGGCGCGCACGGCATCGCCGCCGAACTCGGGCACATGCTCTCGGTACCGGACGGCCACGTGTGCGGCTGCGGCCGGCTCGGCTGCATCGAGCAGTACGCCAGCGGCAACGCCCTGGTCAGGTTCGCCCGGGCCGGTGCCCGGCAGGAGCCGGGCCGGGCCACCATCCTGCTCGACCTGGCCGGCGGTGACGTGGACGCGATCAGCGGGCCGATGGTGACCACCGCCGCCCGCTCCGGCGATCCGGTCTCCGGTACGGCGTTCGCGCAGATCGGCCGCTGGCTCGGTACCGGGCTGGCCGACATGGCGCAGATCCTGGACCCGCAGGTGCTGGTGGTCGGCGGGGGCGTGGTGGAGGCCGGTGACCTGTTGATGGGCCCGACCCGTCGCTCCTATCTGGAGGCTCTGGCCGCGCGTGCCAGAATTCCGGTGGCCGAGATCCGCCCGGCCGAGCTGGGCAACTCGGCCGGGATGGTCGGCGCCGCAGACCTGGCCCGGCGCCGCTAGCCGGGCGGCACACGGGCCGGGGAACAGCAGCGGAGCAAGGGGTACGGCGTGGGTCAGCAGCAGTCCTCCGGCGCGGAGGCGTCACCGGTGCACCTTCGGGTGCTCTCCTACAACGTGCACGGCCAGCGGGACGACGTCGACGCGCTGGCCGAGGCGGTCCGGGCGCTGCGCCCGGACGTGGTGATCGTGCAGGAGGCACCGCGCCGGTTCCGCTGGCGGCACAGGTGCGCGGCCCTGGCCGACCGGCTCGGTCTGGTGGTTGCGGGCGGCGGCCTGCCGGCCCTGGGCAACCTGCTGCTGACCAGTCTCCGGGTCCGGGTCTACCAGACCTGGTGCCGGCAGTTTCCACTGACGCCGGGCCGGCACATGCGCGGTGCGGTCTTCGCCGAGTGCGGGGTCGGGGCGTCCCGGTTCACCCTGGCCGGCTCGCACCTCTCCACCGACCCGGCCGAGCGGCCCGGTCAGGCGTTGCTCCTCAAGCAGGAGCTGGCCGCGACGCGGCTGCCGGTGGTGGTCGGGGCGGACCTGAACGAGAACTCGGGCGGCGGCGCCTGGCGTACGGTCGCCGACGGGCTGACCGACGCGGCCGTGGTGGCCGGCGGCGAGTCCCGGTTCACCTACCCGTGCCAGCAACCGCGCGACCGGATCGACGCGCTCTTCGTCGACCCTCGGATCGGTGTCCTCGACTACGACGTGGTGGACACCGAGCAGACCCGGCGGGCCAGCGACCACTTTCCGATCCGCGCCGACCTGCTGCTCCCGGCCGCCGGCTGACCGAGACCAGGGTGCGGAGCATCGTGCTCGGGCGCGTACCCGCCGCCCCGACACCTACCGGCGGGTGTCCGAGAGCCCGCGATGGGAGTACCTTGTCCGCGTGAATCGTCGCCGATCGCGTGCCGCCGTTGGTTTTGCCCTCTTCGTCGTGCTGTTCGGATCGGGTGTGGTGGTTCCGGGCCCGGCGGCCGCGGCGACGGAGACCATCACCGTCTACGCGGGTGGTGGCGGCGACGACCGGGGGGAGGTGCCCGCCCTCCTCTTCGGTGCCAACCACCGGTACACCTTCGACGGTTACGGGGTGTGGGACGCGGCGGCCGGAGCGCCGGTCCCGGACGTCGTGGCCAAGGCCCGGGCGATGGGCATGAGCCTGCTCCGCTGGCCCGGTGGCACCGTCGGCAACACCGTCTGGTGGAAGGGCACGATCGGCCAGAACCGGATGTGCCAGCGGGACGGCCGGGCGAGCACCCTCGGCGTGCTGGCCGATCCCGCCGACGATGTGCTGCCGGCCCGCAGCCCGTCGTACGGGCTGGACGAGCACATGCGGTTCGCGGCGGCGGTCGGCGCGGAGACCCAGGTCATGGTGCCGATGACCATCGGCAACCCGTTCGACGCGGCCGACCTGGTGGAGTACCTGAACACGCCTTCCGGCGACGGGGTCAACCCCAACGGCGACATCGACTGGGCCGAGGTACGCAAGGCGAACGGGCATCCCGAGCCGTACCGGGTGACCCACTTCGAGCTCGGCAACGAGCACTACCTCGCCAACCAGCGGTACTGGATGGCGCAGAACACCGCGGGCTCCCCGACGCCGGTCAAGGAGGCCATCACCCAGTACATCAACGGGGGCACCCGACGGATCACCGGTGCGGGCCTGGGCAAGCTGACGCTGCGCGACGCCGCGGGTAACAAGCTCTGCACGGGCTCGACGGCGGCGGTGCCCAGCGACGGCACCCCGGGCCAGATCTTCAACGTCACCTACCCGTCGGTGGTGGTGGGCACGTTCACGCTCCGCGTCGGCGGCACCACCTGGCGCCGGGTGGACAGCCTGGACACGGCCGGGCCGACCGACCGGGTCTACACGCTGCGTCCGCACATCGGCGAGGTGGCCTTCGGCGACGGTCGGCACGGGGCGATCCCGCCGAGCGGGGCCTCCGTGGTCGCCGACTACACCTCCACCCACCTCGGCTTCGTCGACTTCTACCGCAAGATGAAGGCCGTCGACCCGAAGATCAGCGTCTGCGCCACCTGGGGGGCGGCGAACTTCCCGGACTGGTTCCGCAAGCTGGCCCCGGCGGGCAGCAGGTACGACTGCCTCGCCATGCACCCGTACACGAACTTCAAGGCGCAGGGCAGGGCTGACTGGGACAGCCCGCTGGAGGCACACGACTGGCACATGCTCAGCGCCTGGGACCAGAGTGAGCAGATGGTCGACGTGCGCGGGGCGGTCGACGCGCACACCGGTACGCCCCACCCGTACGTCGCGGTCTCCGAGTACGGCGCGCTCTGGGGACCCGACCAGGACAACCCCTTCCCCGAGTACGCGCACTCGATGACGCACGCGCTCTACATGGCCACCCAGTGGATCAGCTGGTTGGAGATGGGCATCCCGTGGGCGCTGGGCAACGACTTCTCCTCGCACGGCTGGTACACGTTGCTCGGCCCGCCGAACAGCGGGTTCGTCTACTCCGCCGAGGCGGTCGCCCGGGAGGCCGTCAAGCCGATGTTCGAGTCCCGCGGCAGCTGGATCCGGCACTCGATCGCCGTCGACTCGATGCGGGATCCGTCCGACACGGAGCTGTGTGACGCGAACGCCCCGGCGCGGTGCCGGGAGAAGTACCACAAGCTCTGGGTCACCGCGACGCGTGACCCGGCCGGCGCCGTCTACCTGATGGTGGTCAACCGGTCGCCGACGGCCGGTGACGCGGTCACCGCCCGGGTCGTGGTCAACGGCTTCACCGGCAACGGCACCGCCGAGGTGCGCCAGGTGGCACCCGCCGACTTCACCGCGCACAACGACGCGCAGACACCGAACGCGGTCACCATGGCCCGGTCCACCGTCCCGGTGGACGCCGACGGTTTCAACACGACCTTTCCGCCGTACTCGATAACCCTGCTCAAGCTGCCGCGAGCCTGACACGCCGGAGGCGCGGCCGGTCCCCGCCGGGGTGGTACGTACCGGGCGACCGCGCGCGTTGGGCTGGACAAGGGCGACGGCAGCCGAGAGGATTCCCCCGCACGTCGGCACTCGTGCCGGACAAAAGGAGACTCGTCGGTGTCCACCTTCAGTGACCAGGAGAGCAACGGCCCGGCCGCGACCCTCTGGCGGGACGGGCGCCCGGTCTACGACCGGGCCGGCACCGTCTGCGTGATCGGCGCCGGGGCCAGCGGCCTCACCGCGATAAAGAACCTGAAGGAGTACGGCTTCGGCGTCGACTGCTACGAACGGGAGACCGGGGTCGGCGGGGCCTGGAACTGGCGGCACGACCGCAGCCCGGTCTACGCCAGCACCCACCTCATCTCGTCCCGCCCGCTGACCGAATATCCCGACTTCCCGATGCCGGACAGCTGGCCGGACTATCCGCACCACAGCCAGTTGCTGTCCTATCTGGAGCACTACGCCGACCATTTCGACCTGCGGCCGCACATCTGGTTCGGCACCGAGGTGGTCCGGGTCGAGCCGGCCGACGGGGACCGCTGGGACGTCACCACCCGCAGCACCGGCGGCTACGGCGCCGAGCGCACCTCCCGGTACGCGGCGGTGGTGGTGGCGAACGGGCACAACTGGGCACCGAAGATGCCCTCGTACGAGGGGCTGGAGGAGTTCCGGGGCAAGGTGATCCACGCCTCGGCGTACAAGGACGCGACCCAGATCCGTGGCAAGCGGGTGCTGGTGGTCGGGGCCGGCAACACCGGCTGTGACATCGCGGTCGAAGCCGGCCAGCAGGCGGCGAAGTGCTGGCACTCCACCCGGCGCGGCTACTGGTACGCCCCGAAGTACGCCTTCGGGCGCCCGGCCGACCAGGTCAACGACTCCCTGGTCCCGTTCCGGCTGCCGCTGCGGCTACGGCAGTGGCTGTTCCACCGGATGCTGAACCTGACCGTCGGTGACCTGACCCGGTTCGGGCTGCCCCGCCCCGACCACCGGGTCTTCGAGACCCATCCGATCGTGAACAGCCACCTCGTCCACCAGCTCGGGCACGGGTCGATCACGCCGGTGCCGGACGTTGGCCGGTTCCGCCGCAACAGCGTGACCCTGGTCGACGGAGAGGAGATCGAGCCGGACCTGGTCGTCTTCGCCACCGGCTACCTGCCGCGCTTCGAGTTCCTCGCGCCGGAGCTGCTCGGCACCGACGCGGCGGGCCGGCCGGCCCTCTACCTCAACGCCTTTCCGCGGCGGCATCCGACGCTGGCCGTGGCCGGCCTGCTCCAGGCGGATTCCGGCCTGCTGCCGCTGGTGCACTGGCAGACCGTGGTGATCGCCCGCTGGCTCCGGCTGCGCGAGACGGCGCCGGATCGGGCCCGCTCCTTCGCGGCCCGGATCGATGCCGAGGCCGGCAACCGGTGGCACTCCGCCAAGGTGAAGGAGAGCACCCGGCACTGGTTCGAGATCGGGCACATCGACTACCTGCGCGTGTTGCAGCGCACCCTGGACGAGATGGAGGTGGCGGCGTGAAGACCCGGGTCGTACGGGTGCGGGACTGGACCCGTCCGGTGCCGGCGGTGTTCCGTGAGGTACGCGCCGCCACGCCGGAGGCGCCGGAGGGCAAGCCGCCACTGCTGTTCGTACCCGGATTCGGGCACGGGGCGTGGGCGTTCGCCGAGCACTGGCTCGAACACGCCGCGTCGCGGGCGTTTCCGGCGCACGCGGTCAGCCTGCGCGGGCACGGCGGCAGCGGGCCGGCGCCGGATGCGACGCTGCGGGCGTACGCGCACGACGTGGTCCAGGTGGCCACGGGCCTGGACCGGCAGGCGGTGCTGGTCGGGCACGGTGCCGGCGCGCTCGTGGTGGCACACGCGCTGGCCCGCTATCCGGCCCGGGCCGGTGTGCTGCTCGCGCCGGTCTTCGGCGGCTGGCGCACCCTGGGCACCGCGCTGCTGCGCAACCCCGTCGGGACGCTGCCGGCGGTCTTCGGCGGGCGGCTGCGACTGCACCACCGGCAGTTGTTCAGCCGGGAGCTGCCGGACGCGGCGGCCCGGGAATACACTGCCCGGCTCGGTCGCGCCTCCGCCCGGGCCCAGTGGCAGCTGCTCTGGCAGCGGTCGGTCGAGCCGGCGGTGGGCAACCCGCCGGTGCTGGTGGTCGGTAGCCCCGACGACCGGGTGGTGCCGCCGGCGGCGCTGACCCGGGCGGCCGGCCGGTACGGCGTCGCCCCGCTGCTCTTCCCCGGGATGGGGCACGACATGATGCTGGACGCCCGGTGGCGGGAGCCGATCGACGCGATCCTCGACTGGCTCGACAAGAACCCCGCCGCCTGACCACCCACCCGGCGCCCCATGATCCAGTAGCGTTCGGCGCGCTCCGGCGAGCCCAACCACCGGATCATGGGGCGCCTCGTGCGGGGCGGGTCAGGTGGTGATGCGTTGCAGCAGGTTGCCGCTCTGGTCGAGTGCGGTCAGGTAGGACCGGGCCCAGGCCTGGATGTCGTTCACCCGCAGCTGCTCGCGCATCGCGGTCATCCTGGCGGTCAGGTCGGCCGGGATGGCCTGGAGCGCGTGCATCAGGGTCAGCTTGAGCCCCTCCAGGTCGTGCGGATTGACCAGGAACGCCTCCGGGAACTCCGCGGCGGCACCGGCGAACTCGCTGAGCAGCAGGGCTCCGCCGTTGTCGACCCGGGCCGCCACGTACTCCTTGGCGACCAGGTTCATCCCGTCCCGCAGCGGGGTCACCGCCATGATGTCGGCGGCCCGGTAGAGCGCGGCGAGCTCCGCCCGGTCGAACGGTTGGGTGAGGTAGTGGATCGCCGGTTCGCCGACCCGCCCGAACTCGCCGTTGATCCGGCCGACCTCGCGCTCGACCCGCTCGCGGAGGATCTGGTACTGCTCGACCCGCTCCCGGCTCGGGACCGCGACCTGCACCATCACGGTGTCCCGCACCTTGACGTGTCCGGTGGCCAGCAGTTCGCTGTACGCCTTCAGCCGCTGCTCGATGCCCTTGGTGTAGTCCATCCGGTCGACGCTGAGCAGTACGTGCTGGGGGTCGCCGAGGTCTCGCCGGATCCGGGCGGCCCGGGCGGCCACGTCCGGGCAGCCGGCCAACGCCTCCATCTCGGCCATGTCGATGGAAACCGGGAACGCACCGATCCGCACCACCCGGTCGTCGACGGCGATCCGCCGGTCGGTGGCGGCCAGCCCGAGCACCTTCGTGGCGAGCTGGGCGAAGTTGTGCGCCGCCTGCGGGCGCTGGAAGCCGACCAGGTCGGCGCCGAGCATCCCGAGCAGCAGTTCGGCGCGGCGGGGGAGCTGCATGAACAGCTCCGGTGGCGGGAACGGCACGTGCATGAAGAAGCCGATCCGCAGGTCGGGGCGGATCGTCCTCAGCAGTCCGGGTACGAGTTGCAGGTGGTAGTCCTGCACCCAGACCACTGCGCCCGGCTCGGCGGCCTCCGCGGCGGCCTCGGCGAACCGCTGGTTGACCCGCTGGTACGCCTCCCACCAGCGACGGTGGTAGACCGGCTGCTCCACCGCGTCGTGGTAGAGCGGCCAGAGCGTCGAGTTGGCGAAGCCCTCGTAATGGTCCCGTACGTCGTCGCGGGCCAGCGCGACGGTGTGCATGCGTACGCCGTCGATGTCGGCGAGCATGGGGGCGGGGCCGGTGCCGCCGGCCCAGCCCACCCAGGTGGCCGGGGTGTGTTGGAGCAGGGGGTGCAGGGCGCTGACCAGTCCACCGGGACTGCGGCGCCATTCACAGGCGCCGTCCGGCGCCACGCTGTCGTCTACGGGCAGCCGGTTGGCCACCACCACGAGGGAACTCTGTCGCAATCGGGCACCTCGTTCCGGGCGAGGCGACCACCGCGAATAGGAGCGATCGGGGCAGTCGTGAGGGGTACGTAACTTACAGCAGTATTCCTACTGAGGCGAAATTACGCGAGTGTTACGCCTTGCCTCCACCCGGTGATGAATCTCGCGATCTGGACGGCGCGGGTCAGACCACCGCACCGTCGTCGGGGTCGTCGTCCTCGTCGTTGCCCGGCCGCAGCCGCCAGACCAGCGTGACGAAGCCGCCGAGGATGCCGGCGAAGCCGAGCAGGGTGACCAGGCCCCGGTCGATCGGCAGCAGGTGCGGGAAGAGGAAGAGCGTGAAGCCGGCGACGATGGCCAGCACCCCGACCACGGCGTACTTCGAGAGCCGGGGCAGCGGTGGCGGTGGCGGCGGTACGTAGCGTTCCTCCGGGTCGTCCGGCAGGTCCGCGCCGAAGGTGTCCAGCCCGTCGAGCAGTGACGGGTCGTCGGCCCGGCCGCCGACCGAGATCCCGGAGAACTCGGTCGCGGACGGCAGCCGGCGTACGCCCGGGTCGGCCGGCCCGGGCAGGTCCGGGCCCGGCCGGGTGGTCGCCGTCCCGGCGGCCCGGTCCGTCGACTCGCCGACGGCGACGTCCTCGGCGGCGGGCCAGGACCGGGAGTCCGCCGCGACCTCGGTGTGGTAGCCGGCGATGATCCGGGCCCACTCCGCCTCCACGTCCGGGTCGGGGTCGGGTCGGGGCGCCGGTGGCTGGCTCGGGGGGTCCTCGTCGGCGAGCTGGGTCAGGTAGTCCTTGGCGGTGGCCAGGAAGCTGCGGTCGACGTACAGCCGGTCCACCGGCCGGGGCGGCACCGTGGTGGTCCGGGTCACCGGGTTCAGGTCGGCCGAGGGTTGCAGGTAGGCGGCGATGCCGCCCGCCGCCAGCACGTCGAGCAGGTGCTCGCCCAGCCGCGGGTCCACGTCGCCGGCGACGGCGTACTCCGTCGCCTCCAGCCCGTTGTCCCGCCGTCCCCGGCGGGCGCCACCCGCTGACACCCGACACCCTCCCTACCGGCCCGTGACGCGGGCGACCGTGTTGCCGACCGCCGCTGCGCCGATTGTGCCGTGCAATGAATCGTGACACGGCGGGCACGGGTTGCGGGAGTGCGTTGTGGCGCGGCGTACCCGCTTCGTAGGCTTCTTGCCGACAGTTCCCGCCCGCGGCCGTCGACGGCGCCCCGACGCGTACCGTGTCCGTGCCCCGCCTCGGCGGCCGACGTGGGGACGCGCGGGACTCTCGGGAAGGACACCGGTGCTGTACGGGCTGATGAAGTACGTCATCCTCGGGCCGTGGCTGAAGTTGATCTTCAGGCCACAGGTCGAGGGGAGGGAGAACGTGCCCGACTCCGGTCCGGCGATCATCGCCAGCAACCACCTGTCGTTCTCCGACTCGATCTTCATGCCGCTGATGGTCAAGCGAAAAGTGACCTTCGTGGCGAAGGCCGAATACTTCACCGGCAGAGGGCTGAAGGGCGCGCTGGTGCGGATGTTCTTCGTGGGTACCGGCACCATCCCGGTGGACCGCTCCGGCGGGCGGGCCGCGCAGGCGGCGCTGGACACCCAGCTCAAGGTGCTGCGGGCCGGCAATCTGGCGGGGATCTACCCGGAGGGGACCCGCTCGCCGGACGGCCGGCTCTATCGCGGCAAGACCGGGGTGGCCCGGCTCGCGCTGGAGAGCGGCGCCCCGGTCGTCCCGGTGGTGATGCTGAACGCCGACGAGATCCAGCCGCCCGGAAAGCTGCTGCCGAGGATCAAGCGGGTGAAGATCAGGTTCGGCCGGCCGCTGGACTTCTCCCGGTACGCCGGCATGTCCGGGGACCGGTTCGTCGAGCGGGCGATCACCGACGAGATCATGTACGAGCTGATGGAGCTCTCCGGCCGGGAGTACGTCGACATCTACGCCCAGAAGGTCAAGAACCAGCAACCGACGGCGGCCGCCGGCAAGCTGGCCACCGACTCGTCCGCCGGCCCGCTGGCTGCCTGACGCCCCGACTGGCTGCCTGACGCCCGACTGGCGCTGCCTGACGGGCGGGTCGGTCGGGTCGACGGCCGGCGTCAGCAGGCGAGCATCGGGGTGCCGGCGCCTGGCGCGGGCGGGGTGTGGCCGAGCCGGAGCAGGCCGGGCACCCGGTTGCGCAGCGCGAAGCCGCGCACCTCGGCCAGCGCCGCCTCGGCGGCGGAGTCGTCGCCGGCCCGCGTCAGCTCACCCGCGGCGAGCGCCAGCCCGAACATCCGGTCGGTCACGTCCGGGATCTGCGCGTAGCTCTCCGCCGCAGCCGTGTAGAGCTGCCCGGCCCGGGCATGGTCGCCGTCCGCGCCGGCCAGCGCGGCGGTCACGGTACGCAGCGCCGCCTCGACCCAGAGCGTGGAGTGGGTGACCGCGTCCAGCATGCCCCGGACGCGTACCGCCGAGTCCCGACCGGTGAGTGCGGCCGCGTACGAGGCGGCCGGGATCCACTCCCCGCTGGCCAGCGCCGGCACCGGCGCCCACGACCCGGCCAGCTCGTCGAGCAGCGCCGCCGCCTCCCGGGTACGCCCCTGCAGGGCCCGGCAGAGCGCGCCCAGGCCGAGCATGTTCCAGTGCAGCCGGTGGAAGCCACTGCGCCGGGCGGTCACCAGGGCGTCCGTCACGTCGTCGGATGCGGCCACCCCGGGGCGGCGACCGGCGGGTGTTCCGCCCGGCACCGGCTCGGCACGCAGCACCCGCAGGTACGCCCGCATCCCCCGGACCTGCATGTCCCAGCGACCGGCCGGGGTGCCCACGAAGCCGTCGGCCACGGTCAGCAGCCGGCCGATGTCGCCCTCGTAGTACGCCCGCACCGCCTCCGCCGAGCCGCCGGTGGAGAGCGCCTCGGCCTGGGCCAGCGCGGGGCAGGAGGCGACCAACTCGTCGGCGCGGATCCAGTCGCCCTCCTCCCGCATCACGTGCGAGAGGTTGCGCACCACCCGGGGCATGACGACGAGCTGGGAGTCCTGACAGAACCGGAGGATGGCGTGCAGCTCGTCCAGCCCGGCGCGGTCGCCGGACTGGTAGCGGGCGGTCGCCACGGTGATCCGGGCGTCGGTCTGGGTCTCGACCAGGTCGAGCCGCTCGGCGATGTCGGCCGCCGCGCCGGCCGCGGCCACCGCCGGGTCGCGTTCGTAGTTGAGCATGTGCAGCCGGCCCAGCTCGGCGTAGGCGTCCGCCTTCTGCGCGGTGTCCGGCAGCGCGTCGAACAGCTCGACGGCCCGGTCCAGGCAGGACAGTGCCTCGGCCCGGTCGGCCCGCAGCCAGGCGGCCTTGCCGAGCAGCGTCCAGGCCCGGGCCGCACCGCCCGGCTCGTCGTACGCGTATAGCCGGTCGGCCAGCGCGTGCAACTGGTCGGTGCCGCCGGCGGCCAGGAAGGCGGTGCCGTCGCGGAAGTACGAGATCTCGGTGAGCAGCAGCTCCAGTTGTAGCCTGCCGACCGGATCGCTCTCGTCGGCCAGCCCGAGCGCCCGGCCGGCATGGTTTGCCGCCGCGTCGAGCGCGTGCAGCGCGTACGCCCGCCGGGCCGCCCGGTGCAGCGCATCCCGGGCCGGCGGGGCGTACCGCTCGGTGTCCACCCCGAGGGTGTGCGCGATCTCGTGCGCCGCCCAGCGGTGGTGGGCCAGCACCTCGGCCAGGTCGGTGTCCCGGCCCCGGGACATGTCGTCCAGCCAGTTCGCCGTCCGGTCGTGCCGGGCGACCCGTTCGGTCCGGGGGAGCCGCTGATAGCAGACGTCCCGGACCAGCACGTGCCGGAACCGGAACTCCGGCTGGCCGGCCATCGCCGAGCTGGCCTGCTCGTGCACGAAGTCCCGCTGCTCCAGCCGGCGCAGCGCCCGCTCCACCGCCTCGACCGGCTGGCCGAGGGCGGCGGCCACGGCTCCCGGCCAGAACTGCATGCCGACCACCGAGGCGGCCAGCAGCACCATCCGGTCGGGTCCGTCCAGCAGGTCCACCCGGTTCGCGATCACCGAGTGCACGCTCTCCGGCATCGCGAGGTCGTGCTGCTTCTCCAGCGACCAGCCCCGGCCGGACTGACGCAGGGCACCCTGCTCGACCAGCATCCGGACGTACTCGTGGGCGTAGAGCGGGTTGCCGTCGGCCACCTCGACCAGCGGGCTGAGGGTGTCGATCGAGAAGGCCGCCTGGCCGAAGATGTGCCCGTAGAGCGAGGCGATGCCGGTGTCCCGCAACGGCGGCAGGGTCACGGTCATCGAGCCGGTGATGGTGCCGGCCCAGCTCGGTTCCCGGTTGACCAGCTCGGGACGGGCGGTGCAGAGCAGCAGCAGCGGCACGTTCTGCGCGTACGCCCCGAGCAGCTCGACGAAGTTCAGCATCGCCTGGTCGGCCCAGTGCAGGTCCTCCAGGACCAGCACCGTCGGTTGGCGGGCGGCGAGCGCGACCAGGAACCGTCGCCACGCCGACTCGGACTCCTCGGCCGGCAGGGTCGGCCCGGGCAGCCCGACCACCGGACGCAGCGCGTCCATCAACCGGTCCGCCGGGCCCGGCCCGACCAGGTCGACCAGCGCCGACTTCAGCCGGCGGGTGGCGGTCGGCGCCGGGTCGGTGTCCAGGATCCCGGCCTCGGCCTTGACGATGTCGGCCAGCGCGGCGAACGTGACGTTCTCGCCGAACGGCCGGCACCGGCCGACCCGCCAGGTCAGCGGCTCGTCGGTGAGCCGTTCGGTGTGCCGGAACAGCTCCCGGACCAGCCGGCTCTTGCCGATGCCGGCGTGCCCGAGCACCGTCACCATCTGCGGCAACCGGTCCCGCATCGACCGGTGCAACGCGTTGACCAGCAGGCCCAGCTCGTGCTCCCGGTCGATCAGCGGGGTGGTGTCCGGCTCCCGGTCCGGCGGCTGTCGGTCGACCGGGGCCAGCGCCAACCACACCTCGGTCGGCGAGGAGCGTCCGCGCAGGGTCACCGGCGCCTGCTCGGAGTAGCGGACCGCGTCCCGGGTCAGCGCGTACGTGGTGCCGCAGACGAGCACCCCGCCGGGCGGTGCCACCGACTGCATCCGGGAGGCGGTGTTCACCACGTCACCGGCCACGATGGCCTGACCGCCGTCCCGGGCCGCGGCCACGTCGACCAGCGCCTCGCCGGTCGCCACCCCCACCCGGAAGCGCAGGTGGTCGGCGCCGGTCGGGGTGAACCGGGTCAGCACCCGCTGCAACTCCAGACCCGCCCGTACGCAGCGCAACGGGTCGGTCTCGGTTGCCACCGGCGCCCCGAAGATCGCCATCACGGCGTCGCCGATGTACTTCTCCACCACCCCGCCGTACTGACCGATGACCCGGCGGGCGGCCGAGAAGAAGGCGGTCTGCATGCCCCGGACCAGCTCCGGGTCGGCCCGCTCGACGTACGGGGTGAAGTCGATGAGGTCCACGAAGAGTACGCTGACCCGCCGCCGGTCCTCCTGGCTCATCGGGGCCGGCCGGGCGGGCTGGGTCGGTCGGGGCTTGCCGCAGGCCGTGCAGAACGCGGCATCGGCGGCCAGTGGCTGGTCACAGTGCGGGCAGGCCGGGGTCAGCTCGGTGCCGCAGCCGCCGCAGAAGCGGTCGCCAGCGGCGGCGATCCGGCCGCATCTGGTGCAGGTAGCGGAGATGCCGTCCTCCTACCGCGTCGAAGGGACGTGCTGTCCACCTCCGGCGGCGCCGCCCGGCCGTGGCCGCCGGGCCGGAGGCTGGGCGGGCCGCCGGCGAGTCGGGTGTGCGGGGAATGCGCCACCGCCGAGTATCGAGTGTCCGGCCCGGTGTCGGGAACCGGGCTGTTAGCTAGCGGACACTCCCACCCATAGTGATCCAAGATACAGTCGTTGACGCCTACCGATCGACGAGTTATCAGGGAGATGGGCAATGGTGTACGTCCGACTGGAGAAGGAGTGGACCGACGGCGACGGCGTCGGTCACTCCTCTGGGGACATGATCGACGTGGACGCCGCCACCCTGGCGAAGCTCCAGGCCGCCGGGATCGTCGGCGGGGAGAACGCCGACCTGCCGGGAGCGGGCGGCGGAGGCAGCCAGAGCACGACCAACTGGCCCGGGGCGACCTGATCCTCCCGGCGCCCGGCACCTGACCCGGGCGTTCCGGAGGCCGTACTCCGGCTCCGGGACGCCCGCCGTCGTGTCCGGGTTGCTCGTCGTGTCGTCGGTTCCCCGTCGTGTCCGGGGTGCTCGGTGCGGTCCGGCCGGTGGGTGGGTCAGCGCTCGGCCATGCCGGCGCGGCGGCGCAACGCCGCCACATCGGTCACCACGATCCGCCGCCCCTCGGTACGCAGCCAGCCCCGGCTGGCGAACGACCCGATGGCCTGGTTGACGCTCTGCCGCGAGCCGCCGGCCATCTCGGCCAGCTGGCTCTGGTTGAGCTCGATGGTGATCATCGGCGCCTGGCTCTCGCCGGCCAGCCGGACCAGCGTCTTGGCGACCCGGCCGGGCAGGTCGAGGAAGACGTGATCGGCGTTCTGCTCGGTCAGTCGGCGGATCAGCCCGCCCAGCGACCGCATCACCGCGTCCAGGATCCGCGGATTGGAGTGCACCAGCTCCATGAACGCGCCCCGGGACAGCGCCAGGGCGGTGCAGTCCTCGATCGCCTCGGCGGACGCCGATCGGGTGGAGGCGTCCAGTAGGGACACCTCGCCGAGTACGTCCGGCGGGCGGATGACGTTGAGCACGGCACGCTCGCCCGTCGGCGCGGTGCGGAACACCGCGACCGCCCCCCGGCGCAGGACGATCAGAGACTCGCCGGGATCGTTCTCGACGAACAGCAGCTGCCCCTTGCGATAGGTGCGCGGCACCGCCGCGGCGATCACCCGTTGGCGCACCTCTGGCTCAAGGCCGGCGAACATGTCGACGCCCGTGAGGGCGTCGCCCGGCTCAGGCAGGCGAACCTCCACGGCTCAACCCCTCCCCGGTAAATATCCCAGTTTTGCTCTCGATCGACCCGCAACCGACCGGAGAAGCAAGGTGAAACTGATACCGGTAGGGTCCGGTAGCGGTACACATCAGATCATGACGGTCGTGTCGCTTGCTGTACACCCCTCAAATCACTTCTGTGACAGTTCTGCTGCTGACCTGCGGGCATTCTGGTGTCAGATCCGCCACTGGGTGGGGACCGTACGGGGGCGTGGCGGATGCGTGGGGGCGCGGGAAGCCGCGACCGGCCGGAGGCGAGCAAGTCCCGCTGGCCGGCCGCGGTGGACCCGGCCACGATCGGCGTGGGGGCGCCGATCGGGCCGACAGGGACGGCGTGTTGATCGCCGACACTTGAACGATCACCACGCCGACCTTGTCCGCGCAGTACCCCGACCGGGCGCGGCCGGCGCCGAATGGTGGAAATTCCACCCCCGATTCCCGTACGGCGGGACGGATGGGCGAGGATGGCGGGGATGGTCTACCGCTATTTCTACGACTGCGAGTTCATCGAGGACGGCCGCCTCGTCGACCTCGTCTCAATCGGTGTCGTCGACGAGTACGGTCGTGAGTTCTACGCGGTCTCCACCGAGTTCGACGACTCCCGGGCGGTGCCGTGGGTACGCCGGCACGTGCTGGACAAGCTGCCGTCGCCGGGCGACCGGGCGTGGCGTTCCCGGGAGCGGATCCGGGACGATCTCTACGAGTTCCTGATGGAGCCGGTCCGGGACCGGCCGGGGGAGAAGCTGGAGCTCTGGGCCTGGTACGCGGCCTACGACCACGTGGCGCTCGCCCAGCTCTGGGGAGCCATGCCGGCGCTGCCCCGGGAGATACCCCGGTTCACCAAGGAGCTGCGCCAGCGCTGGGAGGACCGGGGCAGTCCGCCGCTGCCGGACGCCGCCGCCGACCGGCACGACGCACTGGTCGACGCCCGGCACAACCTGGCCCGGTGGCAGGCGATGCACGGCCCGCCACCGCGGTCCTGAACCGGTTTACGGCTCATGATCGGTTGCGCCCGGATGAAGATCATCGGGTCAGCCACGCCCACCTCGCCCGGGGTACGGTGGTCCTGCCCCGGACGGGCGACTACAGTGCGCAATGACGGCCCGCCCCGGGCCGGCAACGACGCCGACGGTCTGACCTGACTACCACCCTGGGGCTTGACGGGCTCAATCGAAGCTCCTGGAGGAGAAGCAGATCATGCGTATCGGCGTGCTCACCGGTGGTGGTGACTGCCCGGGTCTGAACGCGGTGATCCGAGCGGTGGTGCGTAAGGGTGTTGCCACCTACGACCACGAATTCGTCGGGTTCCGTAACGGCTGGCGCGGCCCGCTGGAGGGGCTGACCAGGCCGCTCGGCATCGCCGAGGTGCGGGGCATCCTGCCGCGCGGTGGCACCATTCTCGGCTCCTCCCGGACCAACCCGTTCAAGATCGAGGGCGGGGTCGAGCAGATCAAGAACAATCTGGCGGAGCAGGGCGTGGACGCGCTGGTGGCGATCGGCGGCGAGGACACCCTCGGCGTTGCCACCAAGCTGCACGATCTCGGGGTCCAGGTGGTCGGCGTACCGAAGACGATCGACAACGACCTCGGTGCCACCGACTACACCTTCGGGTTCGACACCGCGGTCAACATCGCGATGGAGGCGATCGACCGGCTGCACACCACCGCCGAGAGCCACCACCGCACCCTGGTCGTCGAGGTGATGGGCCGGCACGCCGGCTGGATCGCCCTGCACGCCGGTCTGGCCGGCGGCGCGAACGTGATCCTGCTGCCGGAGCGGCAGTTCGACGTCGACCAGGTCGCGACCTACGTCGAGAAGCGCTTCCAGAAGCAGTACGCCCCGATAGTGGTGGTCGCCGAAGGTGCCCAGCCGCTCGACGGCCAGATGCGCCTGCAGAACCAGGAACTCGACGCGTTCGGGCACGTCCGGCTCGGTGGCATCGGGCAGTGGCTCGCCGAGCAGTTGGAGGAGAAGACGGGCAAGGAGGCCCGGACGGTCGTGCTCGGGCACATCCAGCGCGGCGGTACCCCGACCGCGTTCGACCGGGTGCTCGCCACCCGGCTCGGCCTGCATGCGATCGACGCCGTCAACGAGGGCGACTGGGGCAAGATGGTCGCCCTGCAGGGCACCGACATCGTCCGGGTCCCGCTGGCCGAGGCGACCCGCGAGCTGAAGACCGTGCCGCTGCACCGCTACAGCGAGGCCGAGGTCTTCTTCGGCAGTTGACGGTCGCGGTCCCGGGGTGGCCCCTCGTGGCCGGTTCCGAGCGGTCGGCCGACCGCTCGCCGGACGCGGGGCCGCCCCGAGCCCCCTTCCACTCGCGAGGAGGAGCGATGGCGCCGGGAGCGCACACCGTTGCCGTGATCGGCACCGGCAAGATCGGTGAACTGATGCTCTCCGGGCTGCTTCGGGCGGGCTGGCCGGTGGACCGGCTGCTGGCGACCACCCGGCGGCAGGGCCGGGCCGAGGAGATCGCCATCCGGTACGGCGTACGGGTGGTGGACAACCTGGTGGCGGTCGCCGAGGCGGACGTCCTCACGGTGTCGGTCAAGCCGCAGGACGCCGACGCGCTGCTCGACGAGATCGGCCCGAAGGTACCGGCCGACAAGCTGGTCGTCTCGCTCTGCGCGGGGCTGCCGACGAACTTCTTCGCCCGGCGGCTGCCGGAGCGCACCCCGGTGATCCGGGTGATGACCAACACACCGGCCCTGGTCGACCAGGCGATGACGGCGATCTCCGCCGGGGTGCACGCCACCGCGGAGCACCTGGAACTCGCCGAGGAGATGTTCCGGCCGCTGGGCGCGACGATCCGGGTGCCGGAATCCCAGCAGGACGCGGTGACCGCGCTCTCCGGCTCCGGCCCGGCCTACTTCTATCTGCTGGTCGAGGCGATGGTCGACGCCGGCATCCTGCTCGGGCTGCCCCGCCAGGTGGCACACGAGCTGATCGTGCAGACCGCCATCGGTTCGGCGGTGATGCTGCGCGACTCCGGCGAGCACCCGGTGAAGCTGCGCGAGGCGGTGACCTCGCCCGCCGGTACCACCATCTCGGCGATCCGGGAGCTGGAGAACCACGGCGTACGCGCCGCGCTGCTGGCGGCGCTGGAGGCGGCCCGGGACCGGGCGCGGGAGATTGCCGCGCAGAACGACTGAGCGGTACCCGTCCGGCCCGCCGCCGGTCCCCGGTGGCCCATACTGTGCGCGTGTTCACCCTTGCCCAGGCACGTCACCTGGCCGCGACGCTGCGGCCCCGGATCGACGAGCTGATCGTGCTCCGCGCGGACCTGACCGAGCTGCGGGTCGACCTGACCGAGCGGGGCGAGAGCCCGCTGGGCGGGCTGGCCGAGGTCAAGGGCCTGGAGGCCCGGATCTTCGGCATCCTGGAGGAGCTGACCGGGCACGACATCCAGGTCAAGGGCTTCGCCCCGGTGCTGCTCGACTTTCCCGGTGAACGGGCCGGCCGGCCGGTGCTCTGGTGCTGGCTGGAGGGGGACAGCGACCTGAGGTGGTACCACCGGGTGGAGTGCGGTTTCGCGGGCCGGCGCCCGGTCTGACCCCGCCGGGACGGGCCCGGCGGGGTCGCCTCGACCGATCCCGGTCAGCCGGAACGGGATCCGCCGGTCACCCGCCAGGCTCGGACGATGGTCTGCTCGACGCGGTTGCCGTCCCGGTCGACGGCGGTCACCCGGAGGGTGGCGAACTCCGTTCCGGCGGGGGCGGCCGGCAGGGTCGCCACCACCTCCCGGCCGCCCCGGGTACCCGCGTCCCGCCAGTGCGCACCGTCGTCGTACGAGACGGCGACCCTTACCGTGAACCGCCCCGGTCCCGTCGCTCCGGGCTGGTATCCGGGGTGCAGTACCAGCCGGTACGGCCGATCGGCCCGGACCGCGTTGGTCAGGTCGGTCTCGATGTCGTAGCCGAGCTGCGGCAGCGGCAGCACCACCGGCCGCTCGCCCCGGGGTCGCCCGGAGCGGAACGTCCAGGTCGTCGACGTGGCGGTCGAGGTGGTCCACCAGGGACGCTCGGGGAACGAGTCCCGAACGACGTCGAGGCGGAGCTGGTAGCGCCCGGTGCCGCGCGGCACGGTGAACTGGGCGGACGACCCGCTGCTCCGGCCGACGACCCTGCCGTCCCGGGTCAGGGTCAGCTCGCTGCGGTCGGAGCGGCCGTCGACCCAGCCGTACGCGGTGACGTCGCCGTCCGCGTACTGCGGGACCGCGACCCGGATCGCGTCGTACGCCCGGTTCACCGGCAGCCCGTACGCGTGGTCGGGCGTCACCGTCGCCGGTACGGCGGGCCGGGTCAGGGCCGGGAACCACACCTGGCGGGCCCGCTCGCCGGCCCGGTACGTCCGCAGCGGACCCCACATCTGCCCCTGCGGGTTACCGACCTGGTACGCCTCCAGGATCGCGCTGCTGCGCCAAGCGACGCCCCGGGTGTTGACGTGGTCGGTGCGCCGGTGCGCGGCGGTGATGGTCCGGCTGAAGCCGAATCCGGTCGACACCCCGTCCGGGTAGCCGGAGCGGGTCTCCCGGGCGAGCATCTCCGGCGTGTGCCGGTGGAACTCGGACTCCACGGTGGCCAGCGCGAGCTCGTCGGCGCGGTAGTGCAGGTCCGTCGGCACCCGGCCCTGCTCCGGCAGTAGCAGGTCGTAGCGGTAGGGCGACCGGGCGACGGCGTCCAGCGCGACCGTCGCCGGCCCGGCCGCCAGCCGTTCCCGCAGCCGCTGCGCCACGCCCGAGTCCACCCGGTACGCCGGCACCGGCGAGCCGTACCCGTTGGCGAAGTGGTAGCCCGGCGTCGGCCCGGCCAGGAAGACCGCCCGGGCGCCGGCCGCACCCGCCGCCCGCAACTGCGCGACGCCGGGATCCTCCGCGCCACCCGGGTCGAGCCGGACCAGCACCACCGCGTCCCGGGCCCCGGCCCGGGCCAGTTCGGCGGGGGTGCCGTCGCCGCCGTCGACCAGCCGGGCGCTGCTCCGGCCGTCCAGCAGCGGTGCACCGTCGACCTTCCGCGGTTCCGGCACCGGGAAGCCGTCCGGGCCGGTCACCGTGGCGGTGAGCACCGGCGCGGCCAGGTCCCACCGACTGAAGAACCGGAAGGTACCGGTCGACACCGGTCGGGTCGGCGTCGCGTACACCCGGCGGATGGTGTCCACGTTGAACGACTCGCCGGAGAGCAGCGACGCCGCCGCCGTACCGCGCTGCCAGACCAGTGCCGCCTGGGCGGCGCTGGTCGGGTCCGGGGTGTCGATCCGGATCTCCCGCCCGCTGCGGGCGTCGTGCCGCACCGTCCGGTCCGCCTCGACGGTCAGCTCCGGTTCGGCGATCAGCGTGGCGTCCCTCGGGTAGCCCGACTCGGACATGGTGAACATCCAGGTCGCCAGGGCGTAGCGGCCGGCCGGCAGCTCGACGCTGCCGGACTGCCCGTCGAGGAAGTGCACCCAGTGCTCCTCGCCGGTGTCCAGGTTGAACAGTTGGGATCGGCTGAAGAAGTCGGTGGGAGGCTGGCCTTCCCGGTCCACCGCGTGGATCGTCAGGCGGTGGGTCGGCGGGACGAGGTGGAACCCGATCGGGGTACGCAGTTCGGTGCCGCCGCCCCGGGCGGTCAGCAGTCCGGCGTACAGGTTGGGTGCGGTACGGGTCGGGTCGAGCCGGACGACCGCGCTGGCCCGCCCGCCGGCCGGTACGGTGAGCCGGGCCGGCGAGACGCCGATGGCCGCACGCCGCTGGTCGGCCCCGAGGGCGCGGGCCTCGACGGCGAGGTGGAGCGTCACCGGCCGGCGGCCGGGGTTCGTGAAGCCGACGGTGGCCTTCCGGGTCGGCGTACCGGCGGGAACCCGGCCCAGGGCGAGCGTCGCGGTGTCGACGGTGACCGGCTGGTCCAGGGCGTCGGCGACGTCCACCCGGCCGGCGCCGTGGGTCTGCACCGGCGTGTCCCTGGTCCCGGTGGCGCTGCTGACCAGGGCCGCCTTGAGCTGGTCGGCCCGCCAGTCCGGGTGCCGCTGTGCGAGCAGTGCCGCCGCACCGGAAACGTGCGGGGCGGCCATCGAGGTGCCGGACATCGAGGTGTGGTCGGCGTCGATCACCTCGCCGAGGGTGGTGCCGGCGGCGCGGGCCGCCACGATGCCGACCCCGGGGGCGGTGATCTCCGGCTTGACCGCGCCGTCGCCGAGTCGCGGGCCCCGGCTGGAGAAGTCGGCGATCCGGTCCCGGCCGTCGACCGCGCCGACCGTCAGGGCCCGGTCCGCGGTGCCCGGCGTGCTGACCGTTTGCCGGCCCGGTCCGGCGTTGCCGGCGCTGACCACGAAGAGTGCCCCGGAGCTGGCGGTGAGCGCGTCGAGCGCCACGGTGACCGGGTCCGGTCCCTCACCGGCCGGGCCGCCGAGGCTCAGGTTGACCACCCGGGCGCCCTGGCGCACCGCCCACTCCATGCCGGCGATCACCCAGGAGAGGTCTCCGGACCCGTGGTCGTCGAGCACCTTGCCGATGAGCAGCCGGGCGCCTGGGGCGACACCCTTGCCGCCCGGTCCCTTGCCGTCGGCGGTGCCGGCGCCGGCGATGGTGGCGGCGACGTGGGTGCCGTGCCCGACCCGGTCGGTGGTGTCGGGGCTACCGGTGAAGCTGGCCGCCGCGGCGACCCGACCGGCGAGGTCGGGGTGGTTCGGGTCGTAGCCGCTGTCCAGTACGGCGACCTTCACGCCCCGGCCGTCGTACCCGGATCGCCACGCCCGCGGGGCACCGATCTGCGGCACGCTCTCGGCCAGGTCGGCCCGGACCCGCCGGTCCAGCCACAGCTTGCCGAAGCCGCTCGCCAGCGTGCTGGCGCCGGCCGCCGTCGGGCCGGACTTCGACCGGTTGCCGTCGGCGTGCGGGCCGCCGGTGACGGCGGACCAGAAGTCGGCGGCCCGGGACTTCTCGGTGCCGACCGCGATCGCCCCGATGCTGGGCAGTTCGCGGTGCCGGGTGGCGCCGGTCGGGGTCACCGGCGCGGCGGCCCGCGGGCCGGGCCCGGCCGGGGCACCGGTGAGCAGCAGCGGCAGGCTGGAGCGGGCCGCGTCGGAGTAGCCCTCGGCCACCAGGTCGGTGACGTTGAACAGGGCCGGGTCCACCCGCCCGGCGTTGACCAGCGGGAGCGCCTCGTACGGCGTGACGTGCAGGTCGCCGTCGCGCTCGGAGAGCTGGAAACCGAGCCCCCTGCGCGGGCCCCGGTCGTCCACCTCTGCGGTCTGCCGACCGTCGGCGAAGGTGTGCAGCCGGACGACGTCCCCGGTGACCAGGGTGACGGTGTGCACCGCCGCCGGTCCGGAGGGGACCGCTGGCGCGACTGCGCCACCGTGCGGCGCGGCGGCGGCCGGTGGGGGCCCGGCGGCCAGGATGGCGACGGCGACCGCGAGCGCGACGACCGTACGTGGTGGCTTGACCACGAAAGCTCCCTTGACGTGCTGCTAGATCATCGGGCAGCGTCACACTTCGTCACCGGACCGGTAAAGGATCTACAGTGAGCGCAACTGCGCCATGACCTAGATGCGCCAGGAGGGTCGGCCGTGCTGAAGTTCGCCGGGCTGAGCGCGGTGGAGGAGTCGGCGTACCTGGCGCTGATCCGGCAGGGCGGCGCCCGGCTGGTCGAACTCGGGGACCGGCTCGGGCTGTCGGAGGTGCGGGTACGCCGGGTGGTCGGGGTCCTCGAACGCGAGGGCTTCGTGCACCGCACCCCACCACCGGCCGAACGGGTCGTACCGGTGCCGCCCGACCTCGCCGTCGAGCAACTGATCCGGCGCCGGTACGCGGAACTGGAACTCACCCGGGAGGCGGCGCACCGGCTCGCCGCCGAGGCGCAGGGGCGGGCGAGCAACCGGCGTACCGAGGAGCTGATCGAGATCGTCTCTGGGCGGGCGGCGGTCGGCCGGGCCTTCGAACGGGTGCAGCGCAGCGCGCGGCAGGAGATGAGGGTGCTGGTGGCACCGCCGTACGCGGTGCCGACCTCGGTGAACAGCACCCAACTGGACCGGGAGGCCGCCGGGGTGACCTACCGGGCGGTGTACGACAGCAGCGCGCTGGACGATCCCGAGTTCGCGGCCAGTGTCGCCGCGCACGTCCGGGCGGGTGAACAGGCCCGGCTCGCCGTCGCGCTCCCCACCAAGCTGGCCGTCGCGGACCGAACCCTGGCGTTGCTCCCGCTGGCCTGGACCGCGTCCGCACACAACGCGGCGCTGCTGGTGCACCCGTGTGGCCTGCTGGACGCCCTGGTGGCGCTCTTCGAGACGCTCTGGACCCAGGCGACACCGCTGCCGGCGGCCGGCGGTGCCGGTGACCACCAGCGGGGCACCGGGCCGGAGCGGCTGCCGACGGAGGCCGGCATCTCCGCCGAGGACCGGCACCTGCTGTCGCTGCTGGTGTCGGGCCTGACCGACGAGGCGGCCGGTGCCCGGCTCGGGCTGAGCCGCCGGACCGTCGTACGCCGGGTGCAGGTGCTGATGCAGCGCACCAACTCCCGCTCCCGGCTGCAACTCGGCTGGCAGGCCCACGAGCGCGGTTGGCTCTGAGGCCGGGCCGCTGCTGGGGCCGGTCTGCGGCCCGGGACTACCGCGGCAGTACCCGCTCGATGGCGGTGGTGATCTCCGGCGACTCCGGGGCGACCTGCGGCGCGAACCTGGCGACCACCACGCCGTCCGGGTCGACCAGGAACTTCTCGAAATTCCACCGGACGTCGCCGGAGTGACCCTCGTCGTCCGCCGTGTCGACCAGCGCGGCGTAGAGCGGGTGCCGGCCGGCTCCGTTCACGTCGACCTTCTCGGTGATCGGGAAGGTCGCGCCGAAGGTGGACCGGGCGAACTCGGCGATCTCGGCCGGGGTGCCCGGTTCCTGGCCGGCGAACTGGTTGCTGGGTACGCCGAGCACGGTCAGCCCGCGGTCCGCGTACGTCTCGTGCAGGACCTGTAGCCCGGCGTACTGCGGGGTCAGTCCGCACTTGGAGGCGAGGTTGACCACCAGCATGGCGGTACCCCGGAACTGCTCCAGGCCGACGAAGCCGTCACCGGTCAGCGCACCGATCTGGACGTCGAAGACGCTCACCGGGCGTCCCCGCCGCCGGGCCGCCGTACCGGGAGGGGGCGTCGGGCCGCGCCCCGACTGGGATTCACGTTCCGCTCGGTCATGGTCGAGAGGCTACCGGGCGCCGCCGCGTCCCGATCGGCGTCCCGGCCACTCGCGTGCCTGCCTCCGTCCCGGACCCTCCGGCTGGCTCGCGGACAGAAATCGAAAGATGGACATCTTGACGAAGTGGTGAACCCGTGAGTAGCGTCGCCTCACTATCTGGAAAGTTTCCTATCAATAAGGAGACGCCACCATGAGAAGATCCATCCGCCGGGCACTCTGTGCCGGCGTCGCGGCCGCGGTGGCCGTCGCCGTGGTCCCGATCACCGCGGCCCTCGGCGCCGGCAGCCTGACCACGACCTTTGCCGCCACCTCCGACTGGGGCTCCGGCCACGAGGTCAGGGTCACGGTCACCAACGGCACCGACGCGCCGGTCGCCAGCTGGCGAATCGAGTTCGACCTGCCGGCCGGAACCACCATCGGCAGTTTCTGGGACGCCGACGTCACCCGCAGCGGCAACCGCTACGTGGCGGTCAAGAAGAGCTGGGCCGGCGCCCTCGCCCCGGGCGCCTCGGCCACCTGGGGCTACATCGGCAGCGGCGCCTACCGGGCCCCGACGAACTGCACCGTCAACGGCGGCGCCTGCGGTGGTGGCGGCACTCCCCACCCGACACCCACCACCCCCCGGCCGACCGTGACCCCGACCACCCCCACCCCGACCACCCCGCCGCCGACCACGCCGCCGCCGAACCCGGGCGCGCAGAAGGTGGTCGGCTACTTCGCGCAGTGGGGCGTCTACCAGCGGGCGTACCACGTCAAGAACATCCACACCAGCGGCTCGGCCGCCAAGCTGACCCACATCCTGTACGCCTTCGGCAACACCACCGGTGGCCGCTGCACCATCGGCGACAGCTACGCCGACTACGACCGGGCGTACTCGGCGGCGGAGAGCGTGGACGGGGTCGCCGACACCTGGGACGCGGGCGCGCTGCGCGGCAGCTTCAACCAGCTCCGCAAGCTCAAGCGGATGTACCCGCACCTGAAGGTGATCTGGTCCTTCGGCGGCTGGACCTGGTCCGGCGGCTTCACCCAGGCCGCGCAGAACCCGGCCGCGTTCGCCGAGTCCTGCTACAACCTGGTCGAGGACCCGCGCTGGGCGGACGTCTTCGACGGCATCGACATCGACTGGGAGTACCCGAACGCCTGCGGCCTGACCTGCGACGCCAGCGGCCCGAACGCGTTCAAGAACCTGATCTCCGCGCTGCGTGGCCGGTTCGGCTCGTCGAACCTCGTGACCGCGGCGATCACCGCGGACGGCAGCAACGGCGGCAAGATCGACGCGGCCGACTACGCCGGTGCGATCAACAACCTCAACTGGCTGATGCCGATGACGTACGACTACTTCGGTGCCTTCGCCCCGCAGGGTCCCACCGCCCCGCACTCGCCACTGACCTCGTACGCCGGGATCCCGCAGCAGGGCTTCTGGTCCGACGCGGCGATCCAGAAGCTGAAGGGCAAGGGCATCCCGGCCAGCAAGCTGCTGCTCGGCATCGGCTTCTACGGTCGAGGCTGGACCGGGGTCACCCAGGCCACCCCGGGCGGTACGGCCACCGGGGCGGCACCGGGCACCTACGAGGCCGGTATCGAGGACTACAAGGTGCTCAGGAACACCTGCCCGGCCACCGGCACGATCGCCGGCACGGCATACGCGAAGTGCGGCAGCAACTGGTGGAGCTACGACACCCCGGCCACCATCGGCGGCAAGATGTCGTACGCCAGGAGCCAAGGGCTGGGCGGCGCGTTCTTCTGGGAACTCTCCGGCGACACCGGCAACGGCGAACTCATCACGGCGGTCGCCAACGGGTTGCGATAGCCGGGACCCCGGAAGACGTTTCCGGGGCGGGTAGTGGGGGCCGACTCCGGCGGGACACGGAGCCGGCCCCTCTCGTCCCGCCGGGTCCGGGTAGCCGGCGCCGTCGCTGCCGGAACATCGGCGGCGCCACCGGGGGCCGAATCCTTTTCATATGACGTCGAGGGAGCCGAGTCGCGGTTTCCCCGCTTACCTGCCGGGCACGTGAATCCGCACGGTACGGGGCGACGTGCGGAGGGGCGATGCTGCCGGGACTGAACAGCGGCGAGGTGGGGAAGGCGGGGCCGACGGGTTGGGCGACCCGCTGGGTGCTGGGCACCGCGGTCGGGCAGGTCGTGTTCACCGGGACCGTACGCCTCGTGCTGGCGGTGCTGATGGGCGCCGCACTCGGTGGCCTGGTGGTCTGGCTCGTCCTGCGCCGTCGTCGGCCGGCACCGCAGCCGTACGCCTTCGCCGCGACCGCCGGCTCCATCGATCTGCGGGTGCGGGCAGGTGTCGAGGTGCCGAACCCGGCGCATCCGGGGTGTCCAACCCGGCCGGGCGTCGAACGCGTACGGCCGCGCTTCTCGCCACGGGCCAACCGGTCCGGAAATGGCTACGGGCGGACCCGACCCCACTCCTAGTGCCTCGTCTTCGAAGGTTGATTGGGTGAGCCGTTTGGTCCGGGGCATGTGGCGGACGTCTTCCAGCCGTTGCGATCGTCTCGGTGATCCGCGGCGACCGGCGGGCGGAGCGGGGGTGGTCGGCGCGGAGACTGTCGAGCTGGGTGCACAGGCGGACCCGAGTCAGGAGATCGCCGGCTCGGAGATACCTCGAAGCACCGGGTTACCCGATCAACCCTCAAAGACAGGGCACTAGGTTGGTCCGGTGGTCGCCGCCCTGGAGTTGTATCTCGACACCGACGCCACCCGACGGATCCGGGTGCTCTGGGACGCGCTGGAATCCGAGGGTGTGCAGAGCCTCCGCTCGTTGCTCGGCCAGCGGCACCGGCCACACCTCTCCCTCGCCGTCGCGCCCCGGCTCGATCCGGAGCAGGTCGCCGATGCCCTGACCGGTACGGTGGTGGCCGCTCCACTGCGACTGTCGTTCCAGTACGCCGGCCAGTTCGTCGGCCGGGTGCTGTGGCTCGGCCCGTCTCCCACCCCGGAACTGCTGGCCCACCAGGCGATGGTGCACGAGCGGCTGACCCGGGCCGGTGTGCCGGTGAGCGAGCTGTATCGCCCCGGGCGCTGGGTGCCGCACTGCACGCTTTCGATGCGGGTGCCGAACACCCTGATGGCGGCGGCGGTGCGGCGCTGCCTGGAGGTGCTGCCGGTCGAGGCGACGGTGGTCGGCGCGGCGGTCATCGACCACGCCAGGGACATCGCCCGCCCCCTGGGCTGACGGCGGGGGAGTTCTCCGGTCAGCCGGTCGGGTCGCCGGGCGCGACGAGCCCGGTCTCGTACGCCACTACCACGGCCTGGGCGCGGTCCCGGAGGTCGAGCTTGGCGAAGATCCGGGCGACGTGGGTCTTCACCGTGGCCTCGCTCAGGGTCAGCCGGTGCGCCAGCTCGGTGTTGGAGAGCCCGCGACCCAGCAGGGTCAGCACCTCCCGCTCCCGGGGCGTCAGCGCCGCGAGTGCCCGCTGCCCACCCGCCCGCCCGACCCCGTCCCCGCGCACGCCGCCCCGGGCGGGATCACCGCCGCTCCGGCCACTGCCGGTGCCGCCTGTGGCGCGAGCCGGGTCGGTGGTGGCGAACCGTTCCACCAGGCGTCTGGTGATCGACGGAGCCAGCAGGGCGTCGCCGGTGTCGACCAGCCGGACGGCGGCGGCCAGGTGTTCCGGGGTGACGTCCTTGAGCAGGAAACCGCTGGCTCCGGCGGCCAGCGCGGCGTAGACATACCGGTCCAGGTCGAAGGTGGTCAGCATGATCACCCGACACTCCGGGGACTGCGCCAGGATCCGCCGGGCCGCCTGGAGACCGTCCATGTTCGGCATCCGGATGTCCAGCAGCACGACGTCCGGCCGCAGTTCCTGCACCGCCGCCACCGCCTCGACCCCGTCGGCGGCCTCGCCCACCACGTGCAGGCCCCGCGCGGTCAGGATCATCCGGAACCCAATCCGGACCAGCGCCTGGTCGTCCACGATCAGCACCCGGGGCGTCGACTCGGCGGGATCCGTCACGGCCGGTCCAGCGGGATGCGGGCACGGACCCGGTAACCGCCGCCGAGCCGGCGGCGGGCGTCCAGGTCGCCGCCGTAGAGCGCGACCCGCTGGCGCAGCCCCAGCAGGCCCCGCCCCGCGCCAGGTCCGCCGCCCGGCCCGGCGCCTCCGGATCCCCGCCCCTCCGACGCGGACCGTTTCCCGGCGTGCCCGGTGCCCGGCCGCCCACCGGCGTGCCCGCTGCCGGATCGTCCGCCGGTGGAGGTGCCCGTGGGCCGCCGGCCGGAGAGCACGCTCGGGCCGGTGTTGAGCACCTCCACCCGCAGATAGTTGTGCGCGTACCTGATGGTCACCTCGGCCTTCTCCCCGTCGCCGTGCCGCAGCGCGTTGGTCAACGCCTCCTGCACGATCCGGTACGCGGTCAGATCGATCCCGGCCGGCAGCGGGCGCCGCTGCCCGGAGATGCGTACCTCGACGGGCAGCCCGGCGAAGGCGATCCGGTCGACCAACTGGCCGAGCCGGTCCAGCCCGGGTTGCGGATCCAGCCCTGACCCCTCGGCGGCGGGCTCCTCGCCGTCCTGCGGCGGGGCCAGCAGGCCGAGCAGGTGCCGCAGCTCGGTCATCGCGTCCCGGCCGGCGGTCTCCACCGCCAGCAGCGCGGCGTTCGCCTCGTCCGGCATGCTGGCCAGCACCTCCCGGGCTGCCCCGGCCTGCACCACCATCAGGCTCACATTGTGGCTGACGATGTCGTGCAGCTCCCGGGCGATCCGGGCCCGCTCCGCCTCGACCGCGATCCGGGCGGCGCTCTCCCGTTCCCGCTCCAGCAGCCAGCTCCGGTCGCCGAGCGCCCGCTGGTGCCGCCGCCGGGCCCGGGCCAGCGCCACCGCCAGCCACCCCACGGTCGCACCGGCCGCCGCGAGCGCGGCGACCAGCCAGCCGACCGTTCCGGTTCCCCCCACGCGACCACCTTCGCAGTACGCGGCACGATCCGCGTCATTCCCGGGCAGCATTGCCGTACATCCCCGGGATGACCTGGCCGGACGTTACCTCTCCGGGCTGATGCCGGCCGGGCCGGCCCTGCCTAGGTTGGTGGCCATGACCAGCGAAGAGAGCACGCCGGACGTCGTCGTGCGGCTGACCGACGTGCGCAAGGAGTACGGCGACACGACCGCCCTGGCCGGGGTGTCGCTGCAGATCCGGGCCGGCGAGGCGGTCGCCGTGATGGGGCCGTCCGGCTGCGGCAAGTCGACCATGCTGAACATGGTCGCCGGACTCGACCGGCCCACCTCCGGGGACGTCATCGTGCACGGCGAGGACCTGGGCCGGCTCGACGAGACGGGCCGGGCACTGTTCCGGCGTCGCCGGATCGGGATGATCTTCCAGTTCTTCAACCTGCTCGACGACCTGCCGGCGCTGGACAACGTCGCGCTGGCCGCACAGCTGGTCGGGGTATCGGCCCGGCAGGCGCGCCGGCGGGCGCTCGAACTCCTCGACGAACTCGACATCGCCGACCGGCGCGACATCTATCCGGCCGCGCTCAGCGGCGGGGAGCGGCAGCGGGTGGCGGTGGCCCGAGCGCTGATGAACCGGCCCGCCCTGCTGCTGGCCGACGAGCCGACCGGCGCACTGGACAGCTCCGCCGGTGAGCAGGTGATGGACCTGCTGCTCGACCTCAACCAGATCGGCCAGACGCTGCTGCTGGTCACCCACGACGAGCGGCTGGCGACCCGGTGCGCCAGCCGGCTGGTCGAGCTGGCCGACGGCCGGGTGACCGGCGAACGCAGCCTGGAGCGGTCGGCATGACCCGGCTGGGCCAGCCGGTGCCGTTCCGGGAGCGCGGCACGGGCGCGATGTGGCGGGCCGCCCGCGCCGCCGTACGGCGCCGGAAACTACAGACCGTCGTGATCGGGCTGGTCCTGCTCTTCTCCGCCGCCACCACCGTGATGGCGCTGGGTCTGCTGGTCGCCTCCACGGCCCCGTTCGACGACGCCTTCGCCCGGCAGCGCGGTGCGCACGTCGTGGCGACGTACGACTCCGGGCTGGTCACCGGGGCGCAGCTCGAACAGACCGCCCGGCGGCCCGGTGTCGAGGCGGTCGCCGGCCCCTTCGCGCAGGCCGTGCTGGAGGTGACGCCGACCGGCCCCGGAATGATGGGCGGGCCGCTCAACGTGGTGGGTCGGGCGGACCCGGCCGGCCCGGTGGACCGGGTGGAACTCTGGGCGGGGCGCTGGCCCAGCGCGCCCGGGGAGATCGTGCTGAACGACACGCCGCCGCCGGCCGACCTGGCGGGCTTCGGGCCGGAGCCCGGGCAGCCGCCGATCCTCGGCAGCACCGCCGAGGTCCCGGGCGGGCCGACGCTGACCGTCGTCGGCATGGCGTACAGCCTCGGCCGGACCGCCGACGCGTGGGTCACCCCGGAGCAGGTGCGGGCGTTCCGGCCGTCCTCGGTGCAGATGCTCTACCGGTTCGCCTCCGCCGCCACCGACCAACAGGTCGAGGCCGGGATGGCGACGGTGACCGAGGGACTGCCGGCGGAGGCGCTGCTCGCCGCCCAGTCGTACCTGCTGATCAAGCAGTCGGTCGCGGCCGAGCCGGGGGTGTTCGTGCCGTTCCTGATGGTCTTCGGGATCCTCGGGCTGGTGGCGGCAGTGCTGATCGTCGCGAACGTGGTCAGCGGGGCGGTGGTCTCTGGCTTCCGGCACATCGGCATCCTCAAGGCGCTCGGTTTCACCCCCGGCCAGGTGCTCGCGGTCTACCTGGTGATGGTCAGCGTGCCGGCGGTGGTCGGGTGCGCGATCGGCACCGTGCTCGGCAACATCGGGGCGCGGCCGCTGCTGGACATGTCGTTCCAGGGGATGGGCTTCGGGCCGGTCGGGATCAGCCCGCTGGTGAACGTGGCGACGCTGCTCGGGATGCCGGTCGTGGTGGTACTCGCCGCGCTGGTCCCGGCGTCGCGGGCCCGCCGGCTCTCCGCGGTCGAGGCGATCAGCGCCGGCAGCGCGCCTCGGGTCGGCCGTGGGCTGCGGGTGCAGCGCTGGCTCGGCGGTACCCGGTTGCCCCGCGCCGTCAGCCTCGGCCTCGGCCTGCCGTTCGCCCGGCCGGGCCGGACCGCGCTGACCATGTCGGCGGTGCTGCTCGGGGTGACCACGGTGACCTTCGCGACCGGTCTGACCAGCACGGTCACCCGGTACGCCGACGCCACCGACGGGAACGACCACGTCGGGGTGCGCGCCGCCGATCCGGCACCGGGTGCTGGGCGCCCCGCGTCTTCGCTGACCGATCAGCAGATCGAGGCGCTGCTGCGAACGCTCCCGGGCACCAACCGGGTGACCGTGAACCTGACCCTCGACTTCGCGCTCGTCGGCTCCACCCGACCGGTCGGGGTCAACTTCCTGCGCGGTGACGTCGAGACCCAGGGCTATCGGGAACAGCTGGTCGAGGGGCGCTGGCTGGCCGGCCCGGACGAGCTGGTCGCCCCGTCGGAGTGGTTGGGGGAGCGGGGCCTCGCCGTCGGCGACCGAATCGTCCTGGAGGCCGAGGGGCGGCGCAGCCCCGCCACCATCGTCGGCGAGACGATGAGCGGCCCACCGGGCCCGTCCAGGCTGCTCGCCGACTGGTCGGCGCTCGCCCGGCTCGCCCCGGCGCGCGAGGTCGGAAACCACGAGATCCTCTACCAGATCCAACTAGCGCCCGGCACCGACGTGCCGGCGTACACCGCGGCGGTGCAGGCGGCCGATCCGGGCCTGGACGTCTGGGACAACGGCGGTACCGACAGCTTCACCGTGGCGGCGGTCAGCCTCGCGGCAGCGGTCACCCTGATGTTGGGGCTCGTCACGGCGCTCGCCGTCTTCAACACGGTGGTGCTGAACACCCGGGAACGCCGTCGCGACATCGGGATGCTCAAGTCGATCGGGATGACCCCGAGGCAGGTGACGGCGATGATGGTCACCTCGATGGCGGTACTGGGCCTGCTTGGCGGACTGCTCGGCATCCCGGTCGGGATCGTCGTGCACCGCCTGGTCGTGCCGATCGCCTCCGGTGCGGCGCAGATCCGGGTACCGGACTCGTTGATCAACGTCTGGGAGGCGCCGCTGCTCGGTGTACTGGCGCTGGCGGGGGCGGTGATCGCGATGGTCGGGGCGCTGCTGCCGGCCCGCTCGGCGGCGCGTCTGCCGATCGCCGAGGTGCTGCACAACGAGTGAGTACCGGCTGGGCCGGTGGCGGGTGGGGCAACGGAATTCCGGCTGCCCCGCCCGCCGAGGCAGCGGTGTCTCCCGGCCCGGCGGCCGTCGGGCGCCGGGATGACGCGAACGGTCCGGGAGCTCTCGGTGTGGGAAGTGGCGGTGCGACCTGCTCAGGGACTGGCGGTGCGACCGGCTCAGGAAGTGGCGGGGATGTGCCCGCCGCTGCCCGCCCCCGGGCGTGTGGTGATCTTCCAGTGGTAACCGTCGGGGTCGGTGAAGCGCCCGACGTAGTCGCCCTGGTCGGTCTGTGTCGCGTCCGCGGTGACCCGTCCGCCAGCGGAGTCGGCGGCGGTGAGGAGCGTGTCGACCTCGGCGCGGGAGGCGGCGGTGTGGGTGAGGCCGACCGCGGAGAATCCGTCGCCCTGCTCGTCGACGCCGGCGTCCCTGGCGAGGTCCCTGCGCCGCAGCAGGCCGAGTCGGCAGACGCCGCCAGCGACGGTGAAGTCGATGAACTTGTCGCCGTAGTCGTGTTCGGTTCTCATCCCGAGCGTCTCGTAGAAGGCCTTGGACGCCTTCGGCTCGGCGACGCCGAGATAGATGGCGGTCTCGGTCGGCCTGGGCGGACTCGGGACGGGACCGCTGTCCTTCTTTGATGATGCCGCCAGTTTCCACACGGCGCCGTCGGGCGCCCGGTACACGGCGGTGAATTCGCCGAAGAGTTGTTTCTTTGCCGGCTTGACGATCGTCGCCCCGTTGGCGGTGGCGGTTTCGAGGAGGGCCCTCACCTCGCTTGGCCCACCTACGATCGACGACAGGACGTAACCGCGGAAACCCGAGGACGCCGGGCGTGCACCGACATCCGCGGCGAGCGCGTCGATCTGACGAAAGGCGAGGTGACCGGTACCGTGCAGATCCAGGCCGATAGCGCGGTCGTCGCCATTGTTCGGAGGTGCGAACGCAGCCGTGTAAAAGGTGTACGCGGCGTCTACCTGCGGTACTCCGAGGGTGATGACATCAAGCGTGATCGCCATGCGAATTTGCTCCTTGCGCTGTCAGAACGGGATGTCCATGACCGCCACGCTAGACACGGCTGTCCGCCGTGTGCTTCTTGATTCCTGACCGGGCTGCCCCGGTGGTGCCAGCACCACGACGGCACCCCGCCGGGCCGGTCATGAATCAAAGAAGCCGCGGATCCTCGGTTGTTGCACTACAGACCTTGAACGTTCAGGTCATGCCGAGATGACGGGTGGGGCGACCCGGTGCTGCCCCACTTCGGGAGGGTGGCATGCGCCCAGGCCGCTAGGTTGTCCATTATGCGATGGCTGGAGATCAGGCGACACTCGCTCACCAAGAAGGGCGATGCACGTGGGCGGGGCTCGCATCTGTCGGCGGCCGGGGTGTCTCTCGCCCGCGCGGTGGGCGCAGAGCTAGGCGCCTTCGCGTACGTGTTGAGCAGCGCGTCGCCTCGCGCCATCGAAACTGCGGTGGCCATGGGCTATTCCGTTGACGACACCGTGGAGATGCCGTCGGGCTACGTCGAAGGCGAGGTCGCACACCACGACCAGTGGCGGTGGCAATCGCCGTACGAGGTGTACACGGAGCTCATCGAGAGCAAGGGCGGCCTTGCGCAGGCGGCCCGGGCCAACCTCGACCTGTGGATCCAAGTTGCCGCATCGGTGCCGGAAGGATGCGCCGCGCTGGTCGTCGCCCATGGGGGCAGTATCGAGCCAACGTTGGTGAGTGCCTTACCGGAGGCGAACCACAGGGGCTGGGGTGCACCGTTCCGGCATTGCGACGGCTGCCGCCTCGCCTTCCGGGACGGGCGTTTCCAGGAGGTCACCTTCAGTCGGGCACCCGTCCTCGGCTGACCAGCAAGGAGCCAGCGGCGAGGCCGGTACGTCGAGCGGTCATCGAGGGTTGCGCGAGCTGAGCACGGCTCACGGCTGGCCCGTGTGCAGCGCGGCGAAGGCCAGCAGTAGCTCGGCGGTCCGTGGCGGATCTTCGAGCATGGGTGAGTGCCCGACACCGGGCAGCAGTTCGACTCTCGCGCCCGGAACGACGCGGTAGCCGTCGGCGGCCGAGGAACGCCATCGCCGGTCCTCCTCGCCGAAGATCACCAGCAGCGGCTTGTCGAGCGGCGCCAGCCGATCGGGGAGCGGGCGCTGCCTCAGATAGTCGTCGGCCGCCCGGGACGTCGCGGTGAGCGCGTGGTAGGTCATGCCCCGCACGTCGTCGACGAGCTGTTGCGGGATCTCGTAGTCGCGGCTGCTGACCGCGGTACCCAGGCCCCGGCGGACGATCCCGTCGGTCCGGGCAGGCCACAGGAGTTGCCCGACGACGGGGACGAACAGCAGTTGGCCGACGAACCCGTCCGAGATGAAGGCGTCCAGATCCGGCCCGGAGTTGACGAGGGCGAGCGCGGTCACCAGGTCGCGTCGTTGCTCGGCGAGTGCGGTGGCCACCGAGCCGCCGGTGGAATGGCCAACCACCACGGCCTGCCGCACGCCAAGCCGGTCGAGGGCCGCGCCGACCCGGCGTCCCTGTTCCGGGATCGTGTAGCCCTCGCCGGCCGGCTTGGCCGACCAGCCGTGCCCGAGCAGGTCGACCCGGATGACGCGATGGGACCTTGCCAGCATCGGCACCAGCGGGTCCCACCAGTGGGTCGACCCGGCGAGCCCGTGCACGAGTACCAGCGCCGGGGCATCAGGGGGTCCGTCCTGGCGTACGTGGATGCTGCCGCCGTCAAGGGGCAGGGTCGAGTCTGTCCTGGCTTCGGCCTCCTGCCACGACACCATCACCGTGTTCGCCAGGAGCAGACCGACGGCCGTCAGGACGACGGCCGAGGCGGTGACGCGGCGCTTCCGGCGACTTCCCGCGACTCGCGGGTCGGGCTGCCCACCAGCCGGCCGCGGATCGGTCTCGTTCGACCCGCCGGCGCTGGCGATCCTCGGAAGATCAGTCATCGGCCTACTCTGGCCGTCGATCCGGGCCGGCGGCTTGCACAAATGTCCGGGTCGCCGGGGCCCGGCGGAAGCGATCAACAAGTCCGGACCCCGGTTTGGCGGCTCGCATATCATTCGGGGATGCGGTCCGCCGTGCACGAACGCGCCGGCACGGCGGCGTGGGAGCTGGCCCGGCCGGCGCGGCCCAGCCGGGTCGCCGGGGTCAGCATGGCTGGTTTCCGCGACCGTGGCACGTCCCCGGCCGGGCATCGGGCGATCCCACACCCAGGTGTGACGCTGGCTCTGGCGTTCGGTGCCGGCCCGCTCATCGTGGACGCCGCCGGGCGGCAGCAGCGGGGCAGTGTCGTCGCCGGGCTCGGCTTCGGACCCGGCACGGTCCGGGTGCGGGGTGAGCACTTCGAGGCGGTGCAGGTACGTCTCTCTCCGGTCGTCGCCCGTGCGGTGCTGGGGGTGTCCCCGGCCGACCTGGACGGCGCCGTGCTGCCGCTGGACGACCTGTGGGGCCGCGAGGCGTCACGGATCCGTGAGCGACTAAGTGAGATTTCGTCCTGGGAGGACCGCTTCGCGTTGACGGACGCGTTGCTGGCCCGCCGCGCGGCGGGACCGGCGGTAGACCCAGAGGTGTCCTGGGCCTGGGAGCAGATCGTCGCATCGCGCGGCCGGGTCCGGGTCGACAGGCTGGCGGCCGAGATCGGATGGAGCCGCAAACGCCTCTGGTCCCGGTTCCGGTCGCAGATCGGCCTGCCGCCCAAGCGCGCCGCGAAGCTGGTCCGTTTCGATCATGCTGCCCACCGGCTCGCCGCAGGTGCGGACGCAGCCCGAGTCGCCGTGGAGGTCGGCTACGCCGACCAGTCCCACCTGCATCGGGACGTCCTGTCGTTCGCCGGGGTGACCCCGGTGGCCCTGGCCGGCGAGCCGTGGCTGGCGGTCGACGATATCGTCTGGGCCGGCCACGGCACACCGGGTCAGCGCCGTCTATGGCGCCGGTCGCCGGTCCCGGAACCTGCGGCCAGGCCACGGACTCCTTCGCCAGGGCCTGACCCGGGCGTCGTCAGGCGGTCGGGTCGAGCCGCTTGGCAAGGCTGACGAACGCCTGCCAGTTGGCCGGGGTAAAGGTGAGGGTGCCGCCGTCGCGGTCCTTGGTGTCGCGTACGAGCACGGTGCCGGGCAGGTTGTCCGCCACCTCCACACAGGACCCGCCATTCGAGCCAGAGCGGGTGGACTTGCGCCAGTTGGCGCCGGTCACGTCCATTCCTTCGTCGCCTCCCTGATCAGTTCGAGCGATTGCACCATCGGAAGGGCCTCGCTGCGGATCGCCTCCCAGGTCCCCTGGAGGGTGGCGAGATCTTCCGCCCGGTCGACGATCTGCGCCCGCACCTGATGGTCCAGATGCGCCACCACGGACTGGTCCGGCAGCGTCGCCAGGATGAAGCCTCCCTGGAGCCCAGGGTAGAGCCCGACCTCTTTCGGTACCACGAGGATCTGCACCTGCGGCAACTCCGCCATGTCGGCGAGGTGCTGAAGTTGTTGCACCATCACACCCGGCTCGCCACGCACGGGCCGCCGGAGGACCATGGCGTCGATGACGAAGACGAACTGTGCTGGGCTCTCAACGGTCAGGATCGCCTGCCGCTCCAACCGGCTCTGAGCCCGCTGCTCGATCTGCTCGGGTCTGAGGTGCCTACCGGCCATCGTCGCTCGGGCGTACGACTCGGTCTGTAGCAGGCCGGGGACGAAGGCCGGCTCGTACCAGCGGAGCAGCCGGGCAAGGCGTTCGAACTCGATCCAGTCGCGGAGCCAGGCCGGCGTGCTGTCCAGCTTGGCCAGCTTCTTGAGCATCCGGCTGAACGTGCCGCCGGTCTGGAAAGCCTGGTCGATCTTTTCCATGTATTCGTCGGTCGGCGGACGCTGGCCGGTTTCCACGGAGCTGACGTGTGATCCGGAATAGCCGATCTTGCGCCCGAACTCCTCCTGACTGAGTCGTTGCTCAGCGCGGAACAGCCTCAGCTCGGCGAGGACGTATTCCGTGACGAGTCCCATCGATAATCCCACCTCTGCTCACCGTCGGAGACGAGTTACACAAAATTGCTCGCCACCCGTGTTGACCTGCACAGATGGCGCGAGCACGTATCGACCGTAGTGCACTCCACAGCAGAGTGTCACTAGCGGAACCGCTCGGAATTCAAATGGCATGGTGACCGGCCGGGCGGAACCTGCGGGGGCCATCTCTCTTCCCCCCGTACAGAGATGGCCCCCTTCCAACCCGGAAGGAGACACGATGCGGAAAGTACGCCGCACCCCGCCCGTCCCACTCGTTTTCCGGCACCGCCTCGACTGGCGCCGGCTGTGGTGGCGGATGTGGTGCCGGTGCGGGCGGCGGTGGGCGTCGTGCCCGTACCGTGGACTCTCGATCTTGCTCCCGCAGACGGTCCCGACGCCCGACCTGCCGCCCCAACTCGCGATGCCGGCCGCTGCGCCGACACCCGGCTCGCCGCCGTCGCGCCTGTCACCGCCGTCGCGTGGGCACAACCAGCGCCCTCGCTCCAACGCCGGGCACCGGACCCACCGCGTCCTGCCGGCGTGGGCGGACGGCGGTCGCGTCGACACCGGGGCGGGGAGATGATCGACCCCGAGTCGCCGGTCGGCGTCCACACTCCACTGCGGCCGATCTGGCTGTGCCGCACCGACGGGCAGCCGTGGCCGTGCGCCGCCGCCCGGCTCAGCCTGGTCAGGGGCTATCCGGACAGCCGGCTCGCGCTCTGTGTCCGGCTCGGCTCGTCGCTCGCCGAGGCGTACCGCGATCTGCACGCGCTCCACCCGGCCGGCGCACCGGCGGCGATGGTGCTCAGCGAGCGCTTCCTCGGCTGGGTGCCCGGCCACCGCTGAGCCCGTCGGCCACGGCCGCGCTCCGGCGTGGTGCCCGACCGGTTCCCCTTACCCTCAGTTGACCAGGGCGGGAATCCGAAAACAAGACTGGAATTCGGCCCGGAACGGGCACACGATTCTGGGCATGCGATGGGACCCTCACAGCACCCTGCGGCGGGCACTCTGGATCGGTGGCGGCCAGTGGGCCGGCAAGTCGACGGTGGCCGGGATCCTCGCCGAGCGGTACGGCCTGACGCACTACCACTACGACTACCACGACGCGCGCGGGCACGACGATCGCCGGATGATGAGCCGGATCCGGCGTGGCGAACCGCCGGAACCGGACTGGGAGGCGGTCTGGGTCCGCACGACGCCGGAGGAGATGGCCCGGCAGGTACTTGTGGAGTTCGCCGAGCGATTCGAGTGGGTGCAGGACGACCTGCGCGCGCTCGTCTCGCCCCGGCCGCTGCTCGCCGAGGGCTGGGGGCTGCGCCCCGAGCTGGTCGCGCCGGTCGCCGGGTCGACCCGGCAGATGGTGGTGATGGTGCCGACCGAGGAGTTCCGGCGGCGACAACTTGACCGGCTACCCCGGGCCGGCCGGCTCGGCCACCAGGTCAGCGACCCCGAACTCGCCCAGCGGAACCGGGTCGAGCGGGACCGCCTGCTCGCCGAGGACGCCGTGTGCGGCGCCCGACGGCTGGGCATCCCGGTGATCGAGGTCGACGGCAGCCGGGACGCCGAAGGGGTCGCGGAACTGGTTGCCGAGTACTTCGCGCCGCACCTTCCCTAGCCCCACCCGTGCCTGCCTGCATCGCTGTCTCCGCAGATCAACGACATGGCCGGCCGGGGTGGTCGCGCGTCGTTTCCGACAGAAGCTCGACTGCACGACGTGTGCCGCCTTCGGAGCGCACCAGCTCGCCGATCTCGGCGGCCCTGCGGGGCATCGTGGTGTCGGATCTCGTCGCTTCGACTGCCTCGATGAGGCGTTCGGCGGTGATCTGCCGCTGTGGGACGGGGTCTGGGGCAACGCCGATGGATTGCATTCGCCCGGACCAGAACGGCTGGTCACCGGTGAAGGGGCAGATCACCTGTGGGCGTCCGGCGAGCAGCGCGGCAGCTGTCGTTCCTGCTCCGCCGTGGTGGATGATCGCCGCGGTGCGGGGGAAGAGCCAGTCGTGCGGAGCGTCGTCGACGACGTGGACGGAGTCGGTGTTCGCACCCGCCAGTGTGATCCCGCCGGCGCCGGTTGCGACAACGGCTCGTACTCCGGTTGCCTGGACCATCTGTTGGACCATCTCGCCGATCGCCTCGGGGTTCTGGCCCCGCATGCTGCCGAAGCCGACGTAGACCGGCGGCGCTCCGCTGTCGAGGAACCTGGCCAGGGCGGGCGAGGGGTCCTGGTCCTCGCTGGCGAGGGTCCAGTATCCCGTCACGGGCGCGTGTCCGGGCCAGTCGGCCGGCTGCGGCAGGACGTGGCGACTGAACGCCTGCAGTACGAAGGCCGGGCCTCCGTCGGGGCGGCGGAACGGGTCACCGGATCCACGCCGAGACCTCAGCCCGAGTCGTGCACGCCAGCGCTTGCCTACCGCTCCGAGGAGCATCCGAGGCGCGAGCGCGGCCGGCCGGTAGCTCAGGCGGTTGAGGGATCTGGGCAGCCACGGTGGGGCCCACATCGGGCACGGAAAGGCGCTGGTCGGCACCCAGTTGGGCTGCAGTGCCACCGGGACGGAGGGAACGCCGAGGGCCTCGGCGAGGTGCTGGCCGGGCAGCATGGTGTGGTGCACCACGACGTCGGTCCGGGCGGGAACGGCCGCGGTGATGTCGTCGAGCGCGGCGGCGACGTACCGCCGGGTCCGGCGCACCACCTCGATGGCTGTCCGTTTCGCCTTTGGTCCGCGGTAGTTCGTCGCGAGTGCCTCCTGGATGTGGGGCTCGTCGGTGAGCCGGTTCCACCGGTCGTCGACGGGCGCGAACGGAACGCCGGCGGCTGCGGCGAGTGACCCGTAACACGCCGGCCCGGCCACCAGTGCCTCGTGGCCGGCGTCGGCCAGCGCGCGTCCCAGGGCGACGAACGGCTGTACGTCGCCACGCGTCCCGAACGCGAGCACGAATGCCCTCATCCTGCTGGGTCCCCTCTGTTCGGCCGCGTCCCGAGGACCTCCGAGACCGGCAGTCCGCTTTCTGACCTGGCTGAAATTTCAGTACCGAGCATGACTCTCACCGCCGGGGTGGTCAAGTCCGGTTTGCGGAGAGTGTGCGATGTCGCATGGGACCGGGGTGGCCGGGCGGGCTAGGGTTTCCTCTGATGGCCGACCAGGGTGCGACGGGGAAGGCTTCGCTCACGCAGCAGGCCTACGCAGCGCTGCGTGCCCGGATCGTGACCTGTGAGCTTCCGCCGGGGTCGTCGCTCACCGAGCGGGGACTGGCCCGCTCGACTCCGTACGGGCTGACGCCGATTCGTCGGGCGCTCGCTCGTCTGGACCGCGAGGGGTTGATCATCACGCTGCCCCGGGCCGGGTACGTCGTGAGCCCCCTCGACGCTCAGGAAGTGTCGGAGCTGGTCGAGGCGTGGGATCTCATCGGTCCCGAGCTTGTCCGTCTGGGTTTGGAGCGCCTTTCCGACGTCGAGGCGGACGAGCTTGCCCGGCTGTTGATTGAGTGGTCCCCGCCCGATACCGACGGTGATGATCGGTTGGAGGCGGTCCTGCGCTTCTCCGAGCTGTCGATGCGGGTCTTCCAGGTCCTGGCCGTCGCGAGCGCGAACCGCTGGTTGCGGTCGACCTTCGACCAGCTCTCGGACCAGATGTCGCGCCTGTGGGTCACCCTGCTCAAGGGCCGCGAAGTCCCGGAACAGCTACAACAGCTCATGGACCGCTGGAACCGACACATCGCGGGCCGGCAGCCCGAAGAGATCGCCGAACATCTACCGCGGTTGATCAAAGACAGTGGCCGAGCGGCACGTGACCTGTTCCACCAACTCCCGACGGCACCGGGCCCGGCGGCACTGCCCGGGGCGACGGCGGCAGATCCCGGGTCAGGAACCCGGAGCGGGTGAGGTATCCGGACCGGGTGAGGCGTCGACGAGCAGCCGGCGGGCGGCGGCACGGGTCGGTCGTGGTGAGCGTGTCGACCCGGGCCCGGAACTCGGCGGTGGGCAGCGGCCGCCAGCCGGGCTGGTGGTGGATCGCGTCGAGTTCGACGTACGGCACGCCGAGCCGGGCGGCCAACGCCCTGGCCAGGGTGCTCTTGCCCGAACCCGAGTTACCGACCACCGACACCCGCCGCACAACCTCCGACCGTAGCCCGGCGACGCCAGCCGAGCATCCCGGCCGGGGGACGATGTCCACGATGGAAGTGATGACCGGAGGCTCCATGGAGATCGAACCGGACCTGCCCGGGGTCACGCCCTGCTGATCGCGCCCGACCCGGGCGAGGGCTGCGCCCCCGCCGACCTGGACGCGATCGAGACTTTCGCCCGGCGGCACGCCGTTCCCTGAGGGTGCTGAGCTGAACCGTCGTCCCGGGTTTACCGGGTGCCGGGTATGGGGACATTTGCCACTGTCGGCCGCGCGAGGTACCGCCGGTCGCCGCCCCAGACGCGAGGAGCAACCGAGGAGCGACCCGATGCCCGACGAGCAGCATGCCGAACCGCAGCAGGAGCCACCAGGCACCCTCGACAAGATGCGTTCCAAGCCCGACCACGGCGAGGACTCCTACCGGGGCTCCGGCCGGCTGGCGGGCAAGAAGGCGGTGATCACCGGCGCGGACAGCGGCATCGGCCGGGCGGTCGCCATCGCGTGCGCCCGGGAGGGCGCCGACGTGCTGATCTCGTACCTGAACGAGCACGAGGACGCCCGGGAGACCGCGAAGCTCGTCGAGGACGCGGGACGGCAGGCCGTACTCGTCGCCGGGGACGTCGGCGATCCGGCGGTGTGCCGTGCGGTGGTGGACCGGGCGGTCGAGGAGTTCGGCCGGATCGACGTACTGGTCAACAACGCCGCCTACCAGATGACCCACGAGAGCCTCGAAGAGGTGACCGACGAGGAGTGGCAGCACACCTTCGACGTCAACATCACGGCGATGTTCCGGCTGGTCCAGGCGGCGCTGCCGCACCTGGGCGAGAAAGCGTCGATCATCAACACCAGTTCGATCAACTACGACACGCCGCGCCCGACGCTGCTGCCGTACGCGACCACCAAGGGCGCGATCGCGAACTTCACCGCCGGGCTGGCCCAGATGCTCGGCGAGCGGGGAATCCGGGTGAACGCCGTCGCGCCCGGCCCGATCTGGACTCCGCTGATCCCGTCCACCATGCCGCCCGAGCACGTCGAGAAGTTCGGCAAGAACACCCCGCTGGGCCGCCCCGGCCAGCCCAGGGAGGTCGCCCCGGCGTACGTGCTGCTCGCCTCGGACGAGGCCAGCTACATCTCCGGCGCGATCATCCCGGTCACCGGAGGCAAGCCCATCCTCTGACCATCGTTTCTCTCCCCCGGAAGGAGTGCGTCATGCCCGCAGGGTCGAGTCCGAAGCGGGAACGCCAGTACAAGCACATCAAGGCCAGTGCGCGCAAGCGCGGCGAGTCGACCGACCGCGCCGAGGAGATCGCCGCCCGGACGGTCAACAAGGAACGCGCCCGGGCCGGCGAGTCGAAGACCGCCAGCCGTTCGTCGGTCAGGGACGTCTCCTCCGGCCACCGGGGCGGAAAGCGGTCGCACACCGGCGCGCAGGGGCGTACCAAGGAACAGCTCTACAACGAGGCGAAGAAGCGCAACATCAAGGGCCGGTCGAGCATGTCCAAGGCCCAGTTGGAGAAGGCGCTCGCGCGCTGAGCAGACCCGCGGGACGGTACGGCGGCCGTACCGTCCCGCGGGTCACGGCCGGCCGGGGTCACCGGCCGGCCGCCGTGATCCGGGCCCCGATCGCGTCGAGGACCAGGTCGAGCCCGAAGTCGAAGCGGTCCAGCGCCCGTCGAAGGGTGTAGGGGAGCGTGCTGTCGGAGACCGCGAACGCCCCCGCCGCACCGAGTGCGTCGAGCCGGGGAAACCGTCCGGCCATCCGTTCGGCCAGCAGCGGGGCGCGCCGTTCCCACCACTCGTCGTCGGTGCTGCCGGTCTGCCGGGGCGCCTGTTCGGCCTCGACCACCGCCGCCGCCGCGCCCCTGGTGTACGACTCGACGGCCGCGACGCAGGACGCCACCTCGATCGCGGCCAGGCCGTACCCGTCGAGCAGCGCCAGTGCGGCGTCATAGCGGGTGATCACGTGCGGGCCGAAGACGGTGCGCGACGTCGCCACCTGGAGCAGCCAGGGGTGGGCCCGGAAGGCGGCGAGGTCGGCGGCGGCCAGCTCACCCAGTCCGGCCCGCCAACCCGCGTCGGCGCGGGGCAGGGGCTGGCCGGCGGCGATCCGGTCGACCATCAGCTCCAGCAGCTCGGCCTTGCCCGGCACGTAGGTGTAGAGCGAGGCGGCACCGATGCCGAGCGTCTGGGCCAGGGCCCGCATCGACAGCGCGGCAGGTCCGGCGCGGTCGGCCTCGGCGATCGCCGTGTCGACGATCCGGGTCAGGTCGAGCCGGTGTCGCGGCCCGCGTCGGGGGACGGGCGCACCGTCCCAGAGCAGCGCCATCGTGCGCGCCGCGTCGCCGCGCCCCGGGTACTCCATTTCAGGCCCTCTCGCCAGCATTACTCCGAACAGCGTACGATGTTTGCGTGCCCACCGAACTCGCCATCCCCGGCCTGCCCTGCCGAGACCTGGACGACGTCCTGCCGTTCTACACCGCCCTCGGTTTCGAGGTGACGTACCGGCAGCAGCGTCCCAACCCGTACGCCGCCGTCCGGCGGGGCGGGATCGAACTGCACTTCTTCGCCGTACCCCAGTTCGACCCGGCCGACTCGATGGGAAGCGTGGTGCTGCTCGTCCCGGACACCGGCGAGTTGCACACCGCGTTCGCGGCAGGGCTGCGGGCCGCGTTCGGCAAAGTGCCGGTCGCCGGGATTCCCCGGATGACCCGGCCGCGTCGCCGCCAGGGCACCGCGGCCGGGTTCACGGTGGTCGACCCGGGCGGCAACTGGCTGCGGATCAGCCGGCACGGCGACCCGGACGAGGCCAGTACCAGCGGTACTAGCGGCACCGGGGACGGCGGGAGCGCCGGTGCCGACGGCTCCGGCGACCGGACCGGACCGGGAGGCCGGCTGACCCGGGTGGTGGCCACCGCCGCCCGGCAGGCCGACTCGCACGGCGACGAGAGCGCCGCGATCCGGGTACTGGAGAACGGCCTCGCCCGGCACGCGGACGCGGCACCCGCGCAGCGGCTTCCCGCGCTGGTCTACCTCGCCGAACTGCGCTGGCGCACCGGCGATCCTGAGGCGGCGGCCCGGCTGCTCGCCGAGGTCGACGCGGTGGAACTCTCCGCCGACGAGCGTGCGGCGCTCGCCACCGACCTGGCGACCGCCGCCGAGATCCGCGCCGAACTGGACCGCTGACCGGCGGTGCTGGCGGCGCCGGGAATACCGGTCGCGGCTGGCGGCGTTCTCGCCTAACGTGATCGCCATGTTCGGCACGCTCGGCTCTGTGCGGCCCGCAGGGTTCCTCCTGCTGGGCCCCGCCGCCGTGTGCCTGGCGTCGTCCCACCCTGCCGCGCTGCCGGTCCAGCCGATCCAGCCGAACCGGCTGGATAGCGGCGCGCGAGGCTGACCCTCCTCCCGCACCAGCAGAACCCACGGAGGAGGGTGGCCCGGATCCCCGGTGCCGCCCTTTCCTGGCGCACCGGATGCGCGGTTCTGGCGCGGTCTCCCTTCTCGCGGTCTGGCACCCGCCCGCGCTCGTCGCCCGCCGACCCGTCTCTGCAATGAGGACATTCCGATGGCCAAGAGCCAGTTCGTACGCACCAAGCCGCACCTCAACATCGGCACGATGGGACACGTCGACCACGGCAAGACCACGCTGACCGCCGCGATCACGAAGGTGCTCGCCGACCGGGACCCGGCGGTCAACCGGTTCGTCGCCTTCGACGGCATCGACCGGGCGCCGGAGGAGGTCGCCCGGGGCATCACCATTACCATCGCGCACGTCGAGTACGAGACCGCCACCCGGCACTACGCGCACGTCGACATGCCGGGCCACGCCGACTACGTGAAGAACATGATCACGGGGGCGGCGCAGGTGGACGGGGCGATCCTGGTCGTCTCGGCGCTGGACGGCGCGATGCCGCAGACCCGGGAACACATCCTGCTCGCCCAGCGGGTCGGGGTGCCGTACCTGGTGGTGGCGCTGAACAAGGCGGACGCGGTGACCGACCCCGAACTGCTGGACCTGGTCGAGCTGGAGGTGCGGGAGCTGGTCAGCGAGTACGGCTTTCCCGGTGACGAGGTGCCGGTGGTGCGGGTCTCCGCACTGCGGGCGCTGGAGGGCGACCCCGGCTGGGTCAGGTCCATCGCGGACCTGCTCGACGCGGTCGACCGGTACGTCCCGGTGCCGCCGCGCGAACTCGACCGGCCGTTCCTGATGCCGATCGAGAACGTGCTCACCATCTCCGGCCGGGGGACCGTGGTGACCGGAGCCGTCGAGCGCGGCTCGCTGCGCGCCGGTGACCCGGTCGAGGTGGTCGGGCTCGCCCCGACCCTGTCGACCGTGGCGATCGGGCTGGAGACCTTCGGCCGGTCGCTGGAGTCGGCGCAGGCCGGGGACAACGCGGCCGTACTGCTGCGCGGGGTCAAGCGCGACCAGGTGCAGCGGGGGCAGGTGGTGGCTCTGCCGGGCAGCGTCACGCCACACCGCCGGTTCACCGCCCAGCTCTACGCGCTGACCACCGCCGAGGGCGGTCGGCGTACGCCGTTCCACGCCAACTACCGGCCGCAGTTCTACTTCCGGACCACCGACGTGGTCGGCGCGGTGGACCTGGGCGAGCTGCCCCAGGTCGCCCCCGGCGACACCGTGACGATCACGGTCGAGCTGGGCAAGCCGATCGCGATGGACGTCGGGCTCGGCTTCGCCGTCCGGGAGGGCGGCCGGACGGTCGCCGCCGGCACGGTGACCGCCCTGCTCGACTAGGCTCCACCGGCAACTCGGCCGGGTTCGTCGACCAGGGCGGCTCAGCCCGGGTCTCAGCCCGGTCTCAGCCCGGGTCTCCGGCCGGGACCTCAGCCGGCGGTCCGCTCGTCGGACCGCCGGCTGATCCGGACCAGCCGGTCGCCGTCGGGCGTGCGGAAGTAGAGCACGTACCGCCCCGAGCGGCGTCGCCGCACGAGCTGGGCGTCGAGCAGCACCCGCAGGTGCCCGCCGACCGAGCCCAGCCCGTGCCCGGTCGCCGCGACCAGCCCGGTGGTACTCGCCGGCGACTCCAGCCGGGCGAGGATCTCCGCCCGGACCGGGCCGAGCAGTCGGCTCAGTGCCGCCGGAGGGGCGCCGTAGGCCGGATCGGCCAGGATTCCCCGGCACGGGTAGACCACCGTGTGTCGGTCCGGACGGTCGGAACCGACCCAGCCCCGGGCCGACGTACTCGGCACGAAGAGCAGCCCGGCGTCGCCGAGGTCCACCGGCGGCAGGTCGTACGTGTTGATCTGCAGCCGGCCGTGCCCCAACCAGCGCATCCCCGGTCGCATCTCGTCCAGGGTGGCCGCCCAGCCGCCCGAGCTGAGCAGGTGGGTCCGGGACACGATGTCGGCCTCGAAGAGTCGCTGCCGGCGCGGCCAGTCCGGGCGCAGCGTGCGGGTCCAGACCCATTCCAGCAGCTCGGCGACGCGTTCCGGCAGGTCGGCGCCGCCCAGTTCGGCCGGGAGCGGCGCGTCGAGGCCGGCCTGCAGGTCGGCCCGGGCCGTCCCGGCCGGCGTCTCGCGGATCCGGCGCAGCTCGCCGGCGAACGTCACCTCGGCGTCGCCGGCCGGCGCGCCGACGAAGCCGGCCGGCGCGCCGACGAAGCCGGCCGGCGTGCCGAGGAAGTCGGGCAGCCAGCGCGGCGGGAAGGCGGCCCGGACGAACGCCGCGCTGAACGGGTCGCCGGCCAGCCGGGACCGGTACGCGGCCGAGTGCGTGTCGAGCCAGGCCCGCTGACCCGGGAGCGTCGGATGCCCGCCCAGCGCCTTGAGGGCCGCGACAGTCTCGACCAGGGGCGAGACGGCGAACCGGCTGCGGGCCAGCACGTCCGCGTCGAGCAGCCAGAGCCCCACGACCACCTCCGGTTTCGTCTCCAGGTGAAAAGGTAACGGCTCGCCGGACGGTCCACCCAGACTGCTGCCGTGCGAACCTATCGACAGTTGTTCCGGGTCCCCGAGTTCCGCCCGCTCTTCCTGGCGACCGCCGCCCAGGTCGCGGCGGGCACCGTCAACGGGCTCGCCCTCGGCACCCTGGTGTACTCCGCCACCGGGTCACCGCTGCTCGCCGCGCTCAGCCTCTTCGGCCCCTCCTTCGCCCAGATGCTCGGCGCCACCACCCTGCTCTCGATGGCCGACCGGGTGCCGCCGCGCGCCGCGCTGGTCAGCGTCACCCTCTTCCTCTGCGCCGCCACCCTCACCATGGCGCTGCCCGGAATGCCGATCGGGGCCATGTTCGTGGTGATCGGGCTGATGGGGCTGGCCGGCTCGATGGGCGGCGGGGTCCGCTGGGGACTGCTCGGCGAGATCCTGCCGGACGGCGGCTACCTGCTCGGCCGGTCGGTCATGAACATGTCGGTCGGAGCGATGCAGATCACCGGCTTCGCGCTCGGCGGTGCCCTGCTGGCCGTCGTCGCCCCGCGCCAGGTGCTGCTGATCGGCGCCGACCTGTACCTCAGCGCCGCCCTGGTCGCCCGGTTCGGCCTCACCGGCCGCCCACCGAGGGCCGCCGGCCGGCCGTCGGTGCGGCAGACCTGGCAGGTCAACGCCCGGCTCTGGGCGGCACCCGCCCGCCGGTACGTCTACCTCGCGCTGTGGCTGCCGAACGGGCTCGTCGTCGGCTGCGAGGCGCTGTTCATCCCGTACGCCCCGGAATCGGCCGGGGTGCTCTTCGTCGCCGGTGCCCTCGGGATGCTCGCCGGAGACACCGTCGTCGGCCGGTTCGTCCCGGCCCGGTGGCGGCAGCGGCTCGTCACGCCGCTGCAACTCTCGCTCGGGGTGCCGTACCTGCTCTTCGCCCTGCCGATCCCGCTGCCGGTCGCCGCGCTCGCCGTGGCGACGGCCTCGGCCGGATTCGGCGCCGGGGTCCTGCTCCAGCAGCGCCTCGTCGATCTCACCCCGGGTCAGATGCGCGGCCAGGCGCTCGGACTGCACTCCTCGGGGATGCTGACCATGCAGGCGGTGGCGGCGACGCTGGCCGGCACCGTCGCCCAGTACCTGCCGGTCGGGATGGCGATGACCGTGATGGCGGTGCTGTCCCTGCTGGTCACGCTCCTGCTCCGCCCCGGACTGCGCGTTCCGGCCGAGGCTCGTACCCCGGAACCGGCGCCGGTGTGACCGGCCGCCGGCTGCCGGCTGCCCGCCTCGCCGGGGCGTCGGGGCGGGCCGCTCGACGGCGGCTCGACTAGGGTGGGAACCCCCTCGGTGAAAGGAGCGCGATGGTCGGCGTACGGCGGCGGCTGGTCGGCGTGGTCACGGTGCTGGCGATGGTGCCGCTGGGTCTGGCCGGCTGTAGCGTGTTCGACGGGCTCGTCGGGCAGGGCGCCGAGCCCACCCCCACCCCGGACGAGGGCCCGGACCGGGCCCGGGAGCGGGTGCAGGCATATCTGGACGCGATGAAGGCGAAGAGTGTCGCGGATGGCCGCGAACAGCTCTGCGAGCCGCTGCGGGAGTCCTTCGACCAGGCGGCCACCGGCCCGAACGGCGACTTCGCCAAGCACTTCTCGGTCTCGGCGGCGAAGATCACCGATGTCCGGGCCAACGGTGCCGACCAGGATGTCAGCACCTCGATCACGGTGAAGGTCGGTGGCAAGACCAGCGCGACCAAGGTGCTCTTCACGGTCGCCCGGGCCGACGGGCAGTGGTGCATCGCCAAGGAGGCGATCGGCGGCCACACCCCGGCCCCGTCCGGCTCCCCGACCGAGCCGACCTGATCGCTCGCCGATCGGGCCGGCCTGATCGCCCCGGTATCGCCGGATCCCCGGCCCGCCCGGGCGCCTCGGGCGGGCTCCCACGCTTCGGACGGGCATACCTCGCTCCCGGCACCGTGCGGGTTCCGCCGTACGCTTTCAGACATGCGCCATGAGTGGCACCAGTTGAGCTACCCCGCGGTGGGCAACACCGCGCTGCAGACCAGCCGGCCGACCGAGGACTCCGCCGAGGACGAGGCGCTCGGCCTGGACAGATGGCGGGAACTGCCCCGGGCCCAGACACCGCCGTGGCCGGATCCGGCGGTGGTGGACGAGGTCTGCAAGATCCTTCAGAACGTGCCCTCGATCGTCGCGCCCTACGAGGTCGACCAGCTCCGGCAGCGGCTGGCGCTGGTCTGCGAGGGGCGGGCGTTCCTGCTCCAGGGCGGCGACTGCGCCGAGACCTTCACCGACAACACCGAGAGCCACCTGCTGGCCAACGCCCGGACGCTGCTGCAGATGGCGGTGGTGCTGACGTACGGGGCGTCGCTGCCGGTGGTGAAGGTGGCCCGGGTGGCCGGGCAGTACACCAAGCCGCGGTCGCTGCCGACCGACGCGCGAGGGCTGCCGGCGTACCGGGGCGACATGATCAACTCGCTGGAGGCGGTGCCGGAGGCACGGATCGCCGACCCGCAGCGCATGATCCGGGCGTACGCGAACTCGGCCGCCGCGATGAACATGCTCCGGGCGTACCTCGCCGGAGGGCTGGCCGACCTGCACGCCGTGCACGACTGGAACAAGGGCTTCGTCAAGAACTCCCCGGCCGGCGAGCGCTACGAGGCGATCGCCCGGGAGATCGACCGGGCGCTCGCCTTCATCCGGGCCTGCGGGCTGACCGAGGAGGAGGCACTGCGCACCGTCACCCTCTACTGCTCGCACGAGGCGCTGGCCCTGGAGTACGACCGGGCGCTGACCCGGGTCTCCGACGGCCGGGCGTACGGGCTGTCCGGGCACTTCCTCTGGGTCGGCGAGCGCACCCGGCAGATCGACGGGGCGCACCTGGACTTCATCTCCCGGATCGCCAACCCGATCGGCGTCAAGCTCGGCCCCACCACCACCCCGGACCAGGCGATCGAGCTGTGCGAGAAGCTGAACCCGGAGAACGTTCCGGGCCGGCTCACCCTGATCAGCCGGATGGGCAACGGCCGCGTCCGGGAGGTACTGCCGCCGATCGTGGCCAAGGTCACCGCGGCCGGCGCCAAGGTCGTCTGGCAGTGCGACCCGATGCACGGCAACACCCACGAGTCGTCCAACGGCTACAAGACCCGGCACTTCGACCGGATCGTCGACGAGGTGCTCGGCTACTTCGAGGTGCACCGGTCGCTGGAGACGCACCCGGGCGGCCTGCACGTCGAGCTGACCGGCGAGGACGTCACGGAGTGCCTCGGCGGCGCGCAGGCGATCGAGGACATCCACCTGCCGGACCGCTACGAGACCGCCTGCGACCCCCGGCTCAACACCCAGCAGTCGCTGGAACTCGCCTTCCTGGTAGCGGAGATGCTTCGTGGCTGACGACCCGATCTCCCGGCTCGTCCCGTTCGGCGCCCGGAACGCGTCCCCGACCCCGGACCCGGACCGCCCTGTCGACCTCCGGTCCGACACCGTCACCCGACCCACCGCAGGCATGCGCGCCGAGATGGCCGCAGCCGAGGTCGGCGACGACGTCTACGCCGAGGACCCGACCGTCAACGCCCTCGAAGCCGAGGTCGCAGCCCTCTTCGGTCACGAGGCGGCCCTCTTCGCCCCGACCGGCTCGATGGCCAACCAGATCGCCATCCAGCTGCTGGTGCCGCCCGGCGAGGAACTGCTCTGCGACGCTGACGCGCACGTCGTGACGTACGAGATCGGCGCGGCGGCCGCGATCGGCGGCGTCTCCACCCGGACCTGGTCGCCGGCCGGCGCCGACCTCGACCCGGAGGTGGTCGCGGCGATGATCCGACCGGACGGCTACCACGCGGTGCCGACCCGGGCGATAGCGGTCGAGCAGACCCACAACCGGGGCGGCGGCGGGGTGATCCCGCTGGCCACCCTCGGTGAGTTGCGCCGGGTCGCCGACGACGCCGGGATCGGACTGCACTGCGACGGCGCCCGGATCTGGCACGCGCACGTCGCCGACGGCGTGCCGCTGGCCAGCTACGGCGAGCTGTTCGACACCCTGTCGGTCTGCCTCTCCAAGGGGCTCGGCGCGCCGGTCGGTTCGTTGGTGGTCGGCAGCGCGGAACGGATCGCCCGGGCCCGGGTGATCCGCAAGCGGATGGGTGGCGGGATGCGCCAGGCGGGGATCCTCGCCGCCGCCGGCCGGTACGCGCTGCGACATCACGTGCGGCGGTTGGCCGAGGACCACGCTCGGGCGGCCCGGCTGGCGGACGCGCTCGCCCCGTTCGGGGTGCTGGCCGGTTCGGTCCGCACCAACATCGTTCCGCTGGACCTGACCAAGTGCGGGATCGAGGCGGCCGAGCTGGCTACGGCGGCCCGGGACCGGGGCGTACTCGTCTCGGTGCTCGGCCCGCGCGCCGCCCGGCTGGTGACCCACCACGATCTGGACGACGCCGGAGTGGAGCTGGCCGTCACCGTGCTCACCCAGATCTTCCGGCGCTGACCGGACCGGCCGCCGGGATCGCGGCCGGCAGGGATCGCTGCCCTGCCGGGATCGCGGCCGGATGGGAACGCGGCAGGGATCACGCCCCGCCGGGATCGCGGCCGGACGGGTCGGCGGGTCAGCCGCTGGTGCGGGTGAAGTGCTGGTAGTCCGGGGAGCGCCAGCCGCCGCCCCACTGCCAGCCGGCGGCGGCGAACGCCTCGACCAGTACGCCGCCGCGGACCGCCATCCCCGGTCGGTAACCGGAGCGGTCCCGGTACGCCACCCCGGCGGGCGGCAGGACCCGACCGCCGATCAGGTACGGATTCTCCACCGGGTTGACGTCGATCGCCTTCCCGTACGCGTGCGCGGACCACTTTTCCGCGCCGGTGGTGACCGCCCGGCGACAGTTGAAGCCGGAGGTGTTGTCGTCGGCCATCGAGCGGTCGTCGCTGCCGGCGTACGCGTCGACGGGCTGTAGCCGCCGGATCGGGAAGCGTTCCCGGTAGAGGGTGGCGAAGATCTCGACCACCTCGGCGGCGACCGACCGATGCACGACGATCGTGCCGACCCGGGGTCGGCCGTCGAAGTCCCAGTAGCCGAGCCGGATCCGCCGGAGCTGCTCCGGCCCGACCGGGCAGCCGGGCCGCCAGCTCGCGCCCAGGTCGGCGGCGGTGACCGTGGAGATGTCGTACGCGAACCCGGAGAGTGCGCCCGGCGGGTCGCCGGGGCGGGTCGCCGTCGGCCCGGACGGGGTGGCCGAGGCACCCCCGCCACCGGCCGCGCCGGTCGCCGGGTCACCGGCCGCGCCGGTCGACCGACCACCGGCCGCGCCGGTCGCCGGGTCGCCGGGCGTGCCCGTCGAGTGGCTGCCGCAGCCGGCTGCCGTGAGCGCGGTCAGCAGCCCGGCCAGCAGCATCCCCCGCACACTCCGTCTCACCGCCGCCACGCTACGCCGTCCAGATCCTTCACCCCACCGGGAGAGGGGCCGGAGTCAGGGGCGGAGGCGCTTGAGGGTGGCGATGTCGTCGGCGTGTCCGTGATTCTCGCTCGGCGTCTCGGCGACCACCGGGATGCCGGCGGTCGCCGGATGGGTCATCAGCTCGGCGAAGGCCGACTCGCCGATGCTGCCCTTGCCGATCGTCTCGTGCCGGTCCCGGGTCGAGCCGCACAGGTCCCGTGAGTCGTTGGCGTGAATCAGCCACAGCCGCTCCGCGCCGATCGCGTCGACCAGCGTGTCCAGCGTCTCGCGCATGCCGCCCTCCCGGGCCAGGTCGTGCCCGGCGGCCCAGGCGTGACAGGTGTCGAAGCAGGCGCCGAGCCACGGGTGCCAGTCGACGGCCGCCAGGTACGGCTCCAGGTGCTCGACCCGGGAGGCCAGCGACCGGCCGCCACCGGCGCTCGGCTCCACCAGCAGCTTCGGCCCGCCGCTGGCGGCAGCCGAGTCGAGCAGCGGTAGCAGCCCCTCGCGTACCTGACGCATCGCCGCCTCGGCGTGCCCGGCGTCGACCGCGCTGCCGGCGTGGAAGACCACCCCGGCGGCACCGATCGCGGCGCCCCGGTCCAGCGCGTGCGCCAGGGTCGCCACCGACCTCTCGACGGTCGCCGGGGTGGGCGAGCCGAGGTTCACCAGCAGCGACGCGTGGATGTACGCCACCAGCCCGCGTTCCGCACAGCCGGCCCGGAACGCCGCGTCCTGCCCGGGGTCACCCGGGGGCAGCGCCCAGCCCCGCGAGTTGCCGACGTAGACCTGCACCACCTCCGAACCGACCGCGTCGGCGTACGGCAGGGCCGCCCTGGCCAGCCCGCCGGAGGTGGGCGTGTGCGAGCCGACGGGCCGGCTCGGCGCGACCCGGCCGCCGGACCCGCTGCCGGAGGTGGCGACGCGCTCAGAGGCGGGTTCAGAGGCAGGTGAGGACAACCTGGGTCCCTGGCGGCACCGGAGTGTTCTCGTTCGGGTTCTGGATCCGCACCGTCCCGTTCGGGTTGAGCTGCACCGCGACGGCCAGACCCTGGCCCTCCAGGAGCTGCTTCGCCTGCTGGCAGGGCAGGTCGATCACCCGGGGCATGTTGATGGCCGGTGGTCCGTTGCTGACCTCGACTTTGATCTGCGCGTTCTTCACGACGCCGGAGCCGTCCGGCGGGGTCTGCGCGATCACCTGGTCCTTGGGCTTGTCGGAATCCTTGTACTCCTCGCTGAGCTTGAGGCCGAGTTCCTTGATGATGTTGCGTACCTCTTTGATGTCCTTGCCGACCAGCACCGGGACGCTGATCGGCGCCTTGCCCTTGCTGACGATAACCGTGATCTTGTCGCCCGGCTTGACCTCGGTGCCGACCTTCGGGCTGGTGGCGATCACCACGCCCTCCGGCAGGTTGTCGTCGTACCGGTCGGTGCCGCGGGCCATGACCAGGTTCGCGTTTTCCAGGTCGAGTTGGGCCAGGTCGAGGGTCTTGCCGACCACGTCCGGGACGGGAAAGCGCTCCGGGCCGAGGGAGAGGGTGAGGGTGATCGTGCCGCCCCGCTGGATCCGGCTCGTCGACTCGGGATTTTGGGCGAGCACCTTGTCCTTGGCGATGTCCTCGCTGTAGCGGGGATTCGCGTACTTGACCTCGAAGCCCGACCGTTCGGCCCGCGCCTCCGCCTCCGTCCCGGCCAGTCCGGCCAGGTTCGGCGTCTCGGTGTAACGGCCGAACGCGAACCACCAGCCGGTCATCCCGATCACCAGGGCGAGCGCGACCACGGTCACCACGACCGGGACCCGGCCGGCGAAGAGTCGCCCGCCGACCTCGCGGACCCGGCCGAGGAAATCGGAACCGGAGCTGGCCGCCGCGCGGCGGCGGTGCGGGGTGCTGCCTTCCCGGGGCTGGTCGGGCAGGCGGGCCCAGGCCGGTCGCTGCGAGGGTTGTACCGGTGAGACGACCATGGTCGGCTGCTGCACCACCATGGTCGGCTGGTCGACGGCGGGGATCTGCCGCAGTACCGCCGTGTTGGCGTTGGCGACGGTGCCGAGGTCGTCCCGGACCACCTGGACCGCGGCCTGGAACGCGCCCGCGTCCGTCGGCCGGGCTCCCGGGTCGCGCCGGGTCGCCCGGCGGACCAGCTCGTCGAGGACCGGCGGCAGGCCGGGAACCAGCCCGGACGGCGGTGGCACGTCCCGGTCCACGTGCTGCCAGGCGACGTCCACGGCGCGGTCGGCATCGTACGGGACCCGGCCGGTGAGCATCTCGAAGAGCACGATCCCGGCGGCGTAGACGTCGGTACGCGGATCGGCGCGGCCCTCGGTGACCAGTTCCGGTGCCACGTAGGCGACCGTGGCCATCAGCTGGTTGCCGCCCTCGGTGTCGGAACTCGCCTCGACCGCCCGGGCGAGCCCGAAGTCGGCGACCTTCACCACACTGTCGACGAGGTTGCCCGCGCCGCCACTCGGCGCCTCGGCAACGAGCACGTTCTCGGGTTTCACGTCCCGGTGCACCAGGCCGGCCCGGTGCGCGGCGCCGATCGCGGCGAGCATCTGCTCCATGATCGCGAGCGCCTCGCTCGGGTTGAGTCGCTTGCGCTCCGCCAGGATCTCGCGCAGGGTCCGGCCCCGGACGTACTCCATGACCAGGTACGGCAGGCCGCCGTGGGTGCCCTGGTCGTAGACGGCCACCACGTTCGGGTGGGTCAGCCGGGCGATGGTCTTGGCCTCGTCGGTGAACCGCTCCAGGAACCCGGCGAGCTGTACCTGCGCGGCCTGCGCCTGGGTGGGGTGAATGATTTTGATCGCGACCGTACGGTCGAGCCGCTCGTCGATGGCGGTGTAGACGGTCGCCATCCCACCACGGGCCACGCGACCGCGGATGCGGTAGCGTCCGTCGATCAGCGAGTTCAGCAGCGTGTCGGCGACCTGTATGTCCATCGGCAGGCAGTCTATGTCTCCAGGGGGCAGGGGCAGAACAGGATGCCACAGCCGACACCGAAGCGAGAACTTCGTGTTGCCGTTCCGCGCTCGACGGAGATCACTTTTCGCGGGATTTGCCGGTGTCGTCCTGCTCAGGCGTGGTGCCGGCGCCACTGGCGGGGGAGTCGGGGAGCCGTTCGCCCGGCCCGGCGGCGGCGTGGCAAGGTGAACGGGTGACCGAATCCTCACCCGCCGACCCGCAGCCGACCGAGCCGACCGGCTGGCTGAGCCTCCCGGACGTCGCCGATCGCCTCGAGGTGTCGATCAGCAAGGTGCACCAGATGATCCGGGACCGCGAACTGCTGGCGGTCCGTCGGGACGGGACCCGGGTGATCCCGGCCGAGCTGGTGGCGAACCGGACCGTACGCAAGCACCTGCCGGGCATCCTCACCCTGTTGCACGACGCCGGCTACGACGATGAGGCGGCGTTGCGCTGGCTCTACCTGCCGGACGACACCCTGCCGGGCACCCCGGCGGCGGCGCTCGGCGACGATCGGGCCCGCGAGGTCAAGCGCCGGGCCCAGGCCACCGGCTTCTGAGGCGGATCCGGCCGGATGGAGCGATTCAGCTACCTGGCGGTGCTCGCCGGGTGCGTCGGCGCCGCGCTGTGGCTGGAGCCGGTCCTGCGGGTCAACGTACTGCGGCGGTGGCGGCGGTTACTGCTCACCCTGCTACCCGTGGTGGTGCTCTTCGCGCTCTGGGACCTGGCCGCGATCGCCGCCGGGCACTGGACCTTCGACCCGGCGCAGACCACCGGGGTACTGCTCCCCGGCGACCTGCCGCTGGACGAATTGCTCTTCTTCGTCGTCGTACCCTGCTGTGCTGTCCTCGGCTTCGAGGCGGTCCGCGCCGTGCTGCGCTGGCCGGCCGGTGACGAGTCGCCGATTCTGCCAGGCCGCTCAGGTGGAGGCCCGAGCCACGACGAGTCGCCGTGAGCTACACGGTGGCCGCCCTGCTCGGGGTGGCCGGAGCGGTGCTGGTCGACCTCTTCGCGCTGCGTACCCGGCTGCTGCTCCGGCCGGTGTTCTGGGCCACGTACCCGATCATCGTGTTCTTCCAGTTGATCTCCAATGGCATCCTGACCGGCCGGGACATCGTCCGGTACGACCCGGACGCGATCCTCGGCCCGCGGTTGGCGTACGCGCCGGTGGAGGACCTGCTGTTCGGCTTCGCCCTGGTGTTGCTGACCCTTGCCGTATGGGTCCGGCTGGGCCGGGCCGGCATCCAGCGGACCCCGGCCGCCGGGCAGGGCGCCGCACTGCTCCGGCTGCTCGACCGGCGACGGTCCGGCCTCCACCGGGAACCGCCCGGGACCGACCGGTCCGGCCTCCACCGGGAACCGCCCGGGACTGAACGGTCCGGCCTTCACCGAGAATCGTCCGGGACCGACCGGAGGGACTCCGGCGGGCGTCAGCGTCGGGACCGGGACCGCCACCTCCGGTAGGCCACGGCGGTGAGCACCGCCACCAGGGCCACGTCGAAGAGGGCACCGGGCAGTTTGGTCAGCACGGCCAGCCCGAGTCCGCCGGGCAGGACCAGGAAGCTGAGCACGATCACCGCGACCGCGACCCGGTGGACCTGGCGCCGCGCGCGGAGTCCCGCCGCGAGCACGGTGACGGCGATCAGCCCGTACCACGGGTAGAAGATCGGGGAGAGCAGGGCGAGGGCGGTGAAGGCCAGGCCGGTGACGGTCACCAGGCGACGGCGGGCGCGGGTCGGGTCGGGTGCCGCGACGGCCTGACCGGCCCGGACCAGCAGGGCCGCGATCGCCCCGGCCAGCGCGACGAGGCCGAGGAGTCGGGCCGCCGTCACCGCGGCATCGACCGCATCCGGCTGCCCGGCGAGCCGCAGCAGGTAGCCGGCCGCCATGCCCAGCCCGGTCGGTACCGAGGTCCACTGCACGAGCCGGCCGGTGTCGGAGAGGGCGGAGACCCAGCCGAGGTCGAGCCCGGTGGCCAGGGTCACCGCCGCGAACGCCAGGACCGAACCGGCCGATCCGGCGGCTGCCGAGGCCGCGATCTGCCGACGACCGGGGAGTACGCCGGGCCGGACCGTGATGATCAGGAGGGCGAACGGCAGTGCCACGATCGCAGTGATCTTGATCGCGACCGCCAGGCCGAGCAGTGCACCGGTGACGAACCCCGCCCGACTCGCGCCGAGCCCTCCAGGAGCGGCACCGAGCCCTTCAGGAGCGGCACCGAGCCCCGCCCCGCCGGCACCCCGCCGGAGGCGCATCATCGGCGTGCCGAACGCCGACGGTCCGCCGGCCGCCAGGGACAGCGCACTCACGACCAGCCCCAGCACCAGGGCGTCGTTGTGTGCCCCGCCGACCGCGTGGACCAGCACGAGTGGGGAGACCAGGCCGAGCCAGCAGGCCTGCACCGGGTCGAGACCACCGGCCCGGGCCAGCCGGGGCAGGAAGCCGGCGACGAGTACGACGCCGGCCAGCGCCTCGACCCGGAGCAGTGCGACGGCGACCAGTAGCTGGCCATCGGTGGAGGTGCCGACCAGCCTGGCCACCGCGACCGCCCCGCCGGCAAGGGCCAGCGCCAGCGGACCGTACGGGCTCGGGGTGTCCCGCCAGAGCGCGGGTACCGCGTCCGACCAGACGCATCCGCCCGGCAGCACCCCGACGGCGTACGGGTCGACGCCGTCGAGCCAGAGCGCGCCCTGGCAGGCGTAGGCGTAGGCGTCCCGGCTGGCGATGGGGGGTGCGACCAGCAGCGGAGTCGCCCAGAGCAGCCCGGTACGCAGCAGCCACCCCAGTGGCACGCTCGCCGGCCGGCGCCGCACCCACGCCCCGAGCCGCCACCAGATGCCCGCCAGCGCGGCCAGTCCGGCGACCCAACCGGCCAGGCCGAGCCAGTAACCCCAGGTGTCCGGCGCCGCCGCCTCGACGGGACCCGTCAGCGGTGCTCCCGCCCCGTGGGCGCCGGCCGTCAGCGTGGCACCGGCGGCCAGTCCAGCCAGCCGGAGCCGGCTGGGCCGCTCCAGGGAAGGCAGCTCACCGACGGGTCGCACGAGAACAGCATCCCCAGTCCCGGGTGGTCCGGGCCGGCGGTTCCGCTCCGGAAGCCGGGAAAGGAGCGGTGGCCGGTCGTGCCGGTCATTCCTTCCGGCGGGTGGCCACGACGGCGAGGTCGACCAACACCTCGCGGGCCTCGTCGTCCAGGTCGGCGCCGACCAGTGCGGCCAGTGCCGTGTCGGTGAGCGTGGCGATCCGCCGCTCGGTGCGGTCCAGCGCCCCGCTGCTGGTAATGATCTCGCGCAGCACCTCGATGCCGGCCGGGTCGAGCCCGGGGTCGCCGAGCCGTCGGTTCAGCAACTCCCGCCCGGTCGGGCTGGTGGCCTCCAGGGCCGCCGCCACCAGATAGGTACGTTTGCCCTCCCGCAGGTCGTCGCCGGCCGGTTTGCCGGTCTGGTCGGGATCGCCGAAGACACCGAGTACGTCGTCCCGGAGCTGGAACGCCTCGCCCAGCGGCAGCCCGTACGCCGAGTACGCGGCCCGCAGCTCGGCGGGCGCGTCGGCGAGCGCGGCGCCGAACAACAGCGGGCGCTCGACCGTGTACTTGGCGGACTTGTACCTGGCCACCTTGCTGGCCCGGTCGACCGAGGCGTCCCGGGTCGCCTGGGCGAGCACGTCCAGGTACTGCCCGATGGTGACCTCGGCGCGCATCTCGTCGAACACCGGACGAGCCCGGCTGACCACGATCGGGTCGATGCCGCTGCCGTGCAGCAGTTCGTCGGACCAGACCAGGCAGAGATCGCCGAGCAGGATGGCGCCGGACTCGCCGAACCCGTCCGGTTCGCCACCCCAGCCGGCAGCCCGGTGCTGGGCGGCGAATCGGCGGTGGATCGACGGTTCGCCGCGCCGGGTGTCGGACCGGTCCATCAGGTCGTCGTGGATCAGGGCGCTGGCCTGCACGAACTCCAGCGCGGCCAGTCCGTTGACAATCTCCTCGGAGTCGAGCCCGCCCGCCCCCCGGAAGCCCCAGTAGCCGAATGCCGGCCGCAGCCGCTTGCCGCCACCGAGCACGAACGCCTCCAGCGCCTCGGCGACCGTGTCGAGACTGTCGTCGATGTCGATCATCCAGGCACGCTGTTTGCCGAGGAACCGGGCCAACGAGTTGTCGACCCGCTGGCGCAGGCCAGCGCGGTCGACCGGTGGGACGGGGGCGGATGCGGTCACGCCATGACGCTAGTAGACCGACCATCCGAGTGCGCGGTGCGGCTACGCCACCCATCCGATGAACCGGGCGTACAGTCCGACCGGGTCCGGCCCTGGGTTCGGGTTGAGTCGGCACAGATCAGAGGATGCCTCGTACAGCATCACTCCGAGGTACACCCGCAGCGCCGTCAGGTCGGCCGCGTATTCGATCGGCAGCAACGACCGGGCCGTCAGGCACGGCCACTCGGTGTCACAGATGCGGCACGTCCACAGCGGCCGGCGGGGTGTGTGTTCGGGGCTGCCGGTCACTACGACTCCCTGCCGGGAGGAACGGCTACCCGACAGCAAACTGGCCGCACGTAGTGCCAGGTCTCCCGTACTGCCTCCAAGCCGTCCGGGTCGATCAGATAGCCACGCAGTAGTAGGAAGCCGTCTCGTGCTGAATCGTCGCGGGGTACGACGGTGACCCGTAGCCGGAGATCACCGAGGATGCGCGGTGTCGCGTCGTAGGGCTGATAGTGGTGCCCCTCCGGGGCGTACAAGGTGTCGCCCGGTGTCACAGGCTGCCGGGCGCGGCGGAAGATCGGTGCCCGGTCGGGTTTCGGGGCGCTCTCGCTGGGCATGCCCAACCGTCCCACCGGCCTTTACGACTCGTCAAGTAGCCCTGCATGACGTGTCGTAAAGGGTGGCCCGTCGGAAGGTCTGCCGGTGACCGAGGAAGTGATGGCGATGGCTGAGATTGCCGACTTCCTTGGCATCTCCCGGCAGCGAGCTAACGTCCTGGCGGACCGGGACGACTTCCCGGCACCGATCGCACACCTGACAGTTGGCCGGGTCTGGGCCACCAAGGATGTTCGAGCGTGGGCCGAGAGGCGCCGTAAGGAGCTTGAGGGCGAGCACGGCTGACCCGTAGGCAGTTGCCAAGGGGGAGCTGCCGCCGGAGGCGGTGCAGCCGATGGGACCGTACCCCGGTGGTGCCCGCTGGGTGGGACCGAAAAGCGGACTCCCCGCCCCGAATGGGACCCAATGGTGCGAGATCCGGTCGACCCGCCCGGTAGAGTCGCCGCGTGGCGCTCGGTCTTCCTTCCGTCCTCCCCGACTCGGGACCGTCGATCGGGGATCTCGTCCGTGGTCCCGCCCCGACCTTCTCCTTCGAGTTCTTCCCACCGAAGACGGAGCAGGGCGAGCGGCTGCTCTGGCAGGCGATCCGCGAGCTGGAGTCGCTGCGGCCCTCGTTCGTCTCCGTCACCTACGGTGCCGGCGGATCGAGCCGGGACACCACCGTCGCGGTGACCGAGCGGGTGGCGACCGAGACCACCCTGCTGCCGATGGCGCATCTGACCGCGGTCAACCACTCGGTCGCCGAGCTGCGCAACGTGATCGGTCGGCTGGCCGGGGCGGGGGTGCGGAACGTGCTCGCGGTGCGCGGCGACCCGCCGGGCAACCCGATGGGCGAGTGGGTGCGGCACCCGGCCGGGGTGCTCTACGCCGAGGAGCTGGTCCGGCTGGTCCGCGAGGCGGGCGACTTCAGCGTCGGGGTGGCGGCGTTCCCGTACAAACATCCCCGGTCGCCGGACATCGCCACCGACACGCGGTACTTCATCCAGAAGTGCCGGGCCGGGGCGGACTTCGCGGTCACGCAGATGTTCTTCGACGCCGACGACTACCTCCGGTTGCGCGACCGGGTGGCGGCGGCCGGTTGCGACACGCCGATCCTGCCCGGCGTCATGCCGGTCACCCAACTCAGCACGATCGAGCGCTCCCAGCAGCTCTCCGGAGCGCCGTTCCCGGCCGCGCTCGCGGCGCAGTTCGACCGGGTCGCCGACGATCCGGAGGCGGTGCGCCGGCTCGGCGTGCAGCAGGCCAGCGAGATGTGTCGCCGGCTGCTGGACGAGGGTGTGCCGGGGATCCACTTCATCACCCTCAACCGGTCGACCGCGACCCGCGAGGTCTGGCAGAGCCTCCAGGCCGGCGTCGGAGTCTGAGCGGATGCGGCCCCGAGCCGGCGTCGGCCCGGTGCGGCGACAACCGATGTCGCGCCGCGCCCGCAGCCGGCCGCGATCCGGGCCGCGGGCGCGACCTGGGCCCCCGTCCGGCGGTTGAGCCAGCGTGGGCAACTGGTTGACGTGGGACGAGTACGCCAACAAGTGGGCGCGGCTGCACGGCGGCTTCGACCCCCGGATGGCCACCACGTCGGTGCGTCGATGGCTGCGGATGTCGTACGTGCTGGGCTGTGTTCTCGCCCGGCTGCACGTGTCGCCGACCGCGGTGACGGTGCTCGGGGTGCTGCTCTGCGTCTGCGCACCGGTGGCCGTCGCCCAGTCCCGGCCGGGGCCGGTCGGGCCGCTCCTGGCGGCGGGGTTCGTGCTGCTCGCCGCCGTGGCCGACAGCATCGACGGCGCGGTAGCCGTGGTCACCGGCCGGACGACCCGGCTCGGGTACGTCTACGACTCGCTGGCCGACCGGGTCGGTGAGGTCTGCTGGCTGATCGCGTTCTGGCTGGTCGGCGCCCCCGGCGTACTGGTGGTGGCGGCCGGGGCGCTCTCCTGGTTGCACGAGTACACCCGGGCCCGTTCGGTCTCGGCGGGGATGAAGGAGATCGGCACCGTCACCGTGGGGGAGCGGCCGAGCCGGGTCAGCGTGGCCGCGGTCGGACTGGCGATCGCCGGACTAGCGCACCTGATCATGCCGGGGCTGGCGGCCGGCACGATCACCCTGGCCACCGCGATCTGGGTACTGCTCGGCTTCTTCGGCATGGTCCAGCTGCTCTCGGCGGTGCGCCGGTCGCTGGACACCGGCAAGGAGTCGCCCGCCAGGGGACCGAGCGGTTCCGGGCCGGGCGGACAGCCACCGGCCGCGGGGCGACCGGTGGCCGCGGAGTCGTCCGGCCGGCAGCCGATCGGGGACGAGGCGACCGGCACCGGGCCGGCTCCCGGCCGGGAACTGGCCCGCCGCGAGCCGACCGGAGTGGAACTGAGCCGCCGCGAACCGCCCGAGACGTAACCGCGCAACCTCGGGCGGAGCCGACGGGTCAGCGACGACGGAGCCGACGGATCAGCGCGACGATCGCCGCCGCTGACCGGGGTCAGCGTGTCGCGGCTTCCCAGGAGAACCCGTCCGGGTCGGTGAAGGATCCGGCGTCGGTGCCGATCCCTAGCCGGTGCGCCCCGGTGCCGTCCGGGGAGACCCCGGCGACCTTGGCGAGGGCGCGGCGCTTGTAGAGCGTCAGCTTGACCGGGCCCGTGTCGAACTCGACGTATCTGCCGCCAAAGCTCTTGGCCACGACGAAACCGTGGTCGGCGTAGAACCGCTTGCTCGCGGCCACGTCCTCGACGCCCAACTGGAGCACGACGTCGTCGATCTGTCGGGTGGCCGGGCCGCTGTCCTTCTTCGACGAGGACGCGAGCGTCACGATCGTGCCGTCCGGGGCCTGCACGACGCCGCCGTAGCCCCACAGCGACTTCGCGGCCGGCTTGAGTACCGTGCCGCCGGCTTCGACAGCGGCGTCGACGATGACGTTGACGGTGGCTGGCTGGGACACGATGAGTGACAGCGTGAAGCCGCGAAAGCCGCTCGTCGGTGCCTCCGAGTCGCGCACGCGCACCCGGTCTTCCAGGTTGAGCGCTTCCGTGTAGAACCGCTTGGCGACCGTAGGGTCGGTGACCTCGATGGTAACGAACTCGATGGTAGCCATAGCGCCACGTTAATTGAGGCCGGAGAGTCGCGCTTCTTGAATCCTGATCGGATGGCCATCCGGCTCGCTCGTGCTTCAGAAAACTACCCTGAGTCACCGCCTGGCTTCGACCGCCGGAGGACTCAGCGGACCTCCTGGATGCGGATCAGGTTGCCGGCGGGATCGCGGAAGGCACAGTCGCGCAGCCCGTACGGCTGCTCGGTCGGCTCCTGGACAACCTCGGCGTCGCCGGCCCGCAGCCGCTCGAAGGTGGCGTCGAGGTCGGCGGTGGCCAGGGTGATCCAGCCGTAGGTGCCCTTGGCCATCATCTCGGTGATGGTGCGGCGCTCGTCGTCGGTGATGCCGGGGTCGGCGGCCGGCGGCGCGAGCAGGATGGACGTGCCGGGCTGGTCGGCGGGACCGACCGTGATCCAGCGCATCTTCCCCTCTCCGACGTCGGTGCGGACTTCGAAGCCGACGGTGTCACGCCAGAAGGCCACGGAGGCGTCCGGCTCATCATGCGGAAGGAAGGTCGTGTGGATGGTGAGGTCCATGGCGATCACCCTAATCGCGCCTCATCGACCTGGGCCTGGCGAATCCGGATCGACCCCGGCCGGGGGAGCGGGCCGGTCAGGGGAGCGGGCCGGTCAGGCCGGGCCGACCTCGCCCGCGACGATCTGGGCCGAGAGAGTCACCATCGGCAGGCCGCCGCCGGGGTGGGTGGAGCCGCCGACCAGGAACAGGCCGCGGCACGGGCCCCGGTTGGCCGGTCGCAGCAGCCCGCCGACGCTGCCGTGGATCGCCCCGCCGGGGGCGCCGGCCGCGCCGGCCAGGTCGTCCGGGGTACGCGGTTCGCGGAACACCAGCCGGTCGCGGACGTCCACGCCGCGCTCGGCGAGCACGTCGAGAACCCGGTCGGCGTAGGCGTCCGCCAGCCCCGGCCGGCGCCAGTCGACCCCACCCAGCGTCCCTCCCTGTCGGGGCGCGTTGACCAGCACGAACCATGCCTCGTGCCCGGCCGGTCGGACCAGCGGATCGTCGGGCACGCTGACGAACACCGTCGGGTCGGCCACCGGGCGGGCCGGTACGCCCCGGCCGGGATCGCCGAAGACCGCGTCGAACTCGGCGTCGTGGTCGGTCGGGAAGAAGACGTTGTGGTGGGCCAGGCCGGAGTCGCCGCGTACCCCGAGCAGCAGTACGAAGCCGGCCAGGCTGCGGTCGGTCAGCCCGGCCAGCCGGTCCGGGGTCGGCAGCAGGTCCCGGTAGAGGGTCAGCGCGTCGGTGTTCGCCACCACCACATCCGCCGGTACCGGGCTGACGGCACCGGCCAGGCGTACCCCGTGCACCCGACCTCCGGCCGCGTCGATGCCGGTGACGGTGCTGCCGGTCGCCACCACCACACCCAGGTCGAGGCAGCGGGAGAGCAGCGCGTCGGCGAGGGTGCCGAGCCCGCCGCGCGGGTACCAGCCACCGAAGGTCAGCTCGGCGTACGGGATCGCGGCGAGCGCGGCCGGCGCCCGGCGCGGATCGGCGCCGGTGTAGGTGGCGTACCGGTCCAGCAGCATCCGGAGCCGTGGTTCGCGCAGGTGACGCCGACCCAGGTCGCGTAACGTCCGACCGGGGGCGATCGCGGCCAGGTCCCCCAGTCGCCAGGCCAGCCTCGCCAGGTCCCGGGGAGAGTCGACGGGCCGGCGCAGCACGTCCCGCCAGGAGGCCGTCCAGATCCGCCCGGCGCGGCGCCACAGCCGGCGCCAGTCGTCGGCGGCCTCCGCGCCGAACCGCTCGGCGATCCGGGCCGCGAAGATGTCGTGGTCGGCACACGAGTCGAGCACCGCCCCCGGGCCCGCCGTCCCGGCCACGGGCGCGAAGACGTGCCGGACGATCGGGTCCAGTGGCGTCAGGTCGACGTACTCGTCGAGTTTGGCGCCGGTCGCCTCGAACAGGTCGGCGAAGACCTGCGGCAGGGTGAGCAGGCTGGGACCGGTGTCGAACCGGAACGTCCCGAGCGGCGTCTCCCGAACGTACCGACCGAGTTTGCCACCGACCACATCGGAGCGCTCGTAGACGACGACCTCGTGGCCGAGAGCCGCTAATCGGGCAGCGGCGGCCAAACCGCCCACGCCCGCGCCGATGACGACCACCCGACTCACGTACTCCCCCTCGTCACGGTCACACCGCCGTCGTCGTACCGGTGGCCGGAGCAGTGCCGGTGACCCCCCGTCGCCGGCTCGGCGCACCGACGACCGTCCCCCGCACGGATCAGCGCACCGGTCGGCCCCGCCAGACGAGCCGCCCCCGCCTCCGCAGATGGTACGACCGGATGGTGAGCCAACCGAGGACCGCGACCGACAACGGATGTGCCAACGCGTCCGGCCAGCCCCGGCCGCCGGTCGCCCGGGCGCTGACCAGGCGTCCGAGTACCCCGAGCAGATAGCCGAGCAGCGCCGCCAGGGCGACCCCCGGCGCGTCGCCCAGCGCCGCGCCGACGGCGAGCAGCGGCGGCACGGCGTACAGCAGGAGCAGCAGGAGCACGACGGCGGTGGCGCCGGCCGGCGACCCGAACGCGGCCCAGAGCGACTTGGTGTAGCCGTCCCGCAGCTCCGACCAGGAGCCGTACATCCGGCACTCGGCGAGCCGGGAGCCGTCGGCGAGCGCGATCCGCCCGCCGGACCGCTTCACCGCCCGGGCCAACTCGATGTCCTCCAGGATCCGGTCCCGGACCGCCGCGTGCCCACCGGCCCGCCGGTAGCCGGCCCGGTCCAGCACCAGGAACTGGCCACCCGCGGCGGCCAGGCTCGGCCGGGGCGAGCGCTCCATCGCCGCCAGCGGCAGGAAGGTCAGCCAGAGCCACTGCAACAGCGGCTGGACCAGCCGCTCACCCGGCGAGCCGGCGACGATCCGGGGGTACGGGGAGAGCAGCACCGCCTCCGCCGACCGGAGCGTGTGTACGGCGGCGGCGACCGCGTACGGGCCGAGCGTCACGTCGGCGTCCACGAAGACCAGTACCCGGGCCGCCGGCCCGGCCCGCTCGGCGAGCTGCTGGCAGGCGTACGGCTTGCCGAGCCAGCCCGGCGGCGGCGGCGCGCCGTCGAGCAGGCGTACCCGGGGATCCCCGGCCGCGACCGTCCGGACCACCTCGGCGGTGCCGTCGGTCGAACCGTCGTCGAGCACCACGATCTCCAGCTCGGGTACGCCCCGCTGGGCGAGTAGCGCCCGCAGGCACCGCCCGACCCGGGCCGCCTCGTCGCGTACCGGTAGCAGCACCGCGACCGGCTCCTCGGTGCTGACCGGGCCGGGCGGGGGACGGCGCAGCCAGCGGGTGGCGTTGAGCCAGGCGTGCCCGGTCAGCAGGCCGATGACCACCACGACTGCCCAGCCGACCAGCGTCCCACTCATTCAGCCGACCGGTCCGTGTGTAAGGAGGGGCCCCTTCTTGTCGTTTTCTGTAGAAGGGCCCCTTCCTTCCAGGCGAGCGGGCCGGCGACGACCGCCATGACCAACCCGCCCCAGCCGGCCGACGCGGGCAGGCCGAGGAAGGCCGCGTGCGCGAGGACGCTGCCGGCGTAGGTCCAGAGGTAGAGGGCGTACATCGGGGCGTCCCCGGCGGCGGCGAGCCCGGCGGCCCGGCCGGCGACCGGCCCGAGCAGCGCCATCAGGAGCACGGCGAAGAGCAGCCAGCCGAGGTAGTTGCTGACCGGGACGTCCGGCACCCCGGGCAGGGCCGGATCCGGGTCCCGCCAGCTCCAGTAGCCCTCGGCGACCATCTGCGGGTCGAGGAACAGGTCCCAGCCGGCCAGCCCCAGCGCGGCCAGGGCGATCCGTCCCGCCCCGGGCCGGGTCAGCCGGACCGCGGCGAGCCAGGCCGGCCAGGCCATCCAGGTCCAGGCCAGCGGGATCACCAGCGGTACCCCGACCAGCATCGGACCCAGCTGGCCGGAGTAGGCGTACCCGCCGAACGGCACGCCGGTGGCCACGCCGAGCGCCTCGACCGCCAGCCCGCCGCCGGTGGTGACCAGCACCAGCCCGACGGCCGCGCGGAGACCCCGGGTGAGCAGGGCGTGGCTCACCGAGAGCAGGAAGCCGAGGCAGACCGTGACGACGGTCAGCCGGGCCCGGTCGGTGCCCCCGGTCAGCGGATAGCCGATCTGGGCCAGCACCAGTACGCCGAGCAGCAGCCAGCTCGGCCGAGCGGCCCGGACCTCCGCCGCGGTCATCGCTCCGGCGGGGGCAGTGGCAGCTCCCGGCCGAGCACCGCGAAGGCTCGCTCGTCGCCGGGGAAGTGGAAGTCCCGGAGCACGTCCACGAAACCGAACCGCCGGTAGAGCCGCCAGGCCCGCGAGGTCCGCTCGTCCGCCTCCGGGGTGGAGAGCAGCGTGGTGCTGCCCCCGGCCATCCCGAGCAGGGCGCGGAGCTGACGGGCGCCGAGCTGGTGCCCCTGGGCGGCGGGACGGACGTGCAGCTCGACCACCTCGAAGCAGTCCGCGAACCAGGTCTTGCGGGCGTCACCGGACAGCGCGCTGGAGACCTGGTCGTGCCACCACTGTCCGGGAGCGGAAAGGTAGCCGTAGCCGAAGCCGACCAGGTGACCGTTGGTGCTGAGGCTGGCGACGGCCCGGAACCCCGGCCGGCGTACGTGGGTCGCGATGTAGCCGCGCCGGGCCTCCAGCAACTCGGCCCGGTACCCCATCGCCTCGCCGTAGACCGCCATCACCTCGTCGAGCCGGCGGGCGAGATCATCCGGCTTCCACGGCACCAGCCTCATCGTCGTCCGCTCCTCACTACCTGGCCGGTGCCGGCTCCGGGGCGTCGCCGGACCCGACCCAGCCGAGTACCGCCGGGTCGCCGGCGAGATTCCGTACCTCGAACCGCGCGAACAGTTCCTCGGCGTACCAGCGCTGCTGGGGCGTACGGGTGATAGCCGTGCGGTGCTCCGGGGAACGGTACGCGAACTGACGCAGGTCCGTCGCGTTCCGCCACACGCTGACCGTGCCCTGCCAGCCGAGCGGTGCCTCGCCGATGCCGAACCGTGCCAGTAGGCCGGGGGCGTCCCGCAGCGCGGCGGCGACGGGCGGGACGGCCCGCCAGAAGGTGCCGGCCCGCAGCGGTCGCAGCCGGGCCCGGGTGAGCGCCAGCACCGGCCGGCCCGCGGTACCGTCCACCGCCGTGCCGTCCCCTGGTGCGCTGCCCGCTGGTGCGCTGCCCGCCGGTGTGTCATTCCCGTTGGGCCGGGCCGGGGCGCCGAACGGCTCTACTCCGGACCATCGGCCCCGGCTGGTCAGTGGTCGCAGGTCGAGGCGGACGCCGGTCCTGGCGATCCTCCGCCAGGCCCGGCCCACCCGGCTCTCGTCGAATGCGGTGGCCCGCTCCGGATCGGCCCAGACGATCAGGGCGGCCCAGCGGGTCGGGTCGGCGTCGGTGGGTCCGAATCCGGTGCCCGTCCCGGTGCCGAGCAGTTTGCCGAAGCGTACGCCGGGAACCGCCCACAGCCGACGCCGGTCGACGGCCATCCGGGTCAGCGCCCGGGGCAGGGCGCGCGGCGGCACCCGCCAGACGTGCAGGGTGACCAGCGGTACCGGGGTCGGTTCGCCGGGGGGCCCGGACGCGGCGCGTCCGGTCGTGCCACGGTCGGGACTGCTCACGCCACCTCGGCGGGGCTGCCGGCGGTGATCCGCAGCAGTTCGGCGAAGGTGGTCGGGAAGACGGCCCGGGGCACGCCGCCGGCCGCCCAGATCTCCGGGTAGCCGGCGAGCGCGGTGTCGACCAGGGTGCGGATCGGCTTCGGGTGGCCGAGCGGGGCGACGCCGCCGATCGGCTGGCCGGTGCGCTCCCGGACGAACTCCGGGGCGGCCCGGCGCAGCGCGGGCAGCCCGAGGTCGGCGGCGACCCGGGCGGTGTCCACCCGGTGCGCCCCCGAGGTGAGCACCAGCAGGGGCTCGCCACCCGCGTCGAAGATCAGCGAGTTGGCGATCTGGCCCACCTCGACCCCGAGGGCCGCCGCCGCGGCCGCGGCGGTGTGCACCGCCTCGGGCAGGACCCGAACCTGGCTGGGCGCGCCCGAGCCGTCGCGTCCGCCCGCGTTGTCCAGTGCGTCCTGCACCGCCCGCACGTTCGGATGTGGCTGCATGGGCTCTATCTTGCCTGCCCGGCCGGGAGTGGCGCGCCGAGGTCGCCCGCCCGACATGCATCGCCTAACAGGGTTATCATCGCGTTATGGCGATGAATGATGCGCGCAGGTGACCGGGTGGCCACGACCCTGACCCCGGGCCGACGGGTACGGCTCAACCGGCGCAGCCTGCACCTGGCCTACGCCACCGCCGGATACAACCTGCTCGAGGGCGTCGTCGCCGTCGCAGCCGGCGCTGCGGCCTCCTCCACGGCACTGATCGGCTTCGGCCTGGACTCCTTCATCGAGGTTTCCTCGGCCCTGGTCGTGATCTGGCAGTTCCGCTCCCGCGTCCCCGAAGCCCGGGAACGGATGGCGCTGCGGCTGATCGCCCTCTCGTTCTTCGCCCTCGCCGCGTGGATCGGCGTCGACGCCATCCGATCCCTGCTCGGCCAGGGCGAAGCCGAGCCGTCCCCGGTCGGGATCGGCATCGCGGCCATCTCGGTGGTCGTGATGCCGATCCTGGTCTGGGCCAAACGGCGCACCGGCCGGGAACTCGGCTCCGCCACCGTGATCGCCGACTCCACCCAGACCCTGCTCTGCACCTACCTGTCCGCGATCCTGCTCGGCGGGCTCGTCCTCAACGCGCTGGTCGGCTGGTCCTGGGCCGACCCGGTCGCCGGCCTGGTCATCGCCGCCGTCGCCGTCCGCGAGGGCGTCGAAGCATGGCGCGGCGAGCACTGCGACGACTGCGCCATCCCCACCGGTCCGGACGGCGAGCCCGACGGGTGCGACCGTGGACCAGAGCGCACCGACGCGTGCTGCATGCCCCAGGACGGGAACCCGCGATGATCGCGGCGGCCGCAGGACGTACTGCGCGGCCTCGACCAGGACCGGGCAGCCCGCCGCGAGCATCAGGATCCGGGACACCGACGCCAGCGCCGCGAACCGTAGCGGGGCGAGGTACCCCAGCGCCGCGAAGACCAGCAGGTTGCCGACGACCTGGACCGTCAGCGTCAGCAGCCCTCCGTCGGCGAGGATCGTGAACAGATCCCTCAGGCGGCACCGGGCTCACCCGACCGGGGACGGCGCCGGCCGGCCGGGGAGCCCGGTCAGCGGGGTGCGGCGACCACGCCGGAGGCGGGAAGGGGTGGGATCCGGGCCGGCGACTCGGCGATCCGGGCCGTCTCGGCGAGGGCGACGCCGACCAGTACCAGCAGGCCGCCGCCGAGCTGGGCGGCGTTGAGCGCCTCGCCGGCACCGAGCGCGACCCAGGCGACCGCGGCGGCCAGCACCGGCTCGACCATGCCGACGATGCTGACACTGGTCGCCGGCAGGTGCCGCAACGCGCCGGCCACCAGCAGGAAGGGCAGGATCGAGCCGAGCAGGACGACGTACCCGCAGAGCAGCGCGACCGGCACGCCGCCGCTGGTTTCGCGCAGCGGCGCCCAGCCATCGGTGCCGTCGGTGACCGCCCGGGTGAGCAGCCCGGCCACGGCCGCGGCGCCGAACGCCCAGGTGGTCAGGGGAAGCGTCTCGTGCCGCTGTACGCCCCGGGCGCCGATCAGGTAGTAGCTGGCCAGCATTACGGCGGCACCGAGGCCGGCGAGTATGCCGAGTCCGTCGAGTTTGAGTTCTCCCCAGATCTCGGCGACGCAGGCCAGGCCGGCGAGGCCGAACGCCAGCCCGACCCAGAGCCGGGGGCGTACCCGCTGGTGCTGGCCGAACCGGGCCCAGAGCGCGACCAGCAGCGGAGCGGTGTACTCGAACAGCAGCGCGATGCCGACCGGCAGCCGGGAGATGGCGACGAAGTAGAGCATCGGGGTCAGGAAGAACCCGGTCAGGCCGTAGGCGACCAGCAGCGGCAGTTGCCTCGCGGTGATCCGGAGCCGGCGGGCGCCGGGCCGGAGCAGCAGGCTCAGCGCGAGCAGTCCGACGAACGCGCCGGCGGCCCGGATCAGGGTGAGCTGTGTGGCCTCGATGCCGGCCCGGAGCACGAGCTTGGAGACGGTGCCGTTGACGGCGAACAGGGCGCCGGACGTGAGCACCATGAGCACGCCGAGGGCGGGTCTGCGAGTCGTCACCGGGAGAGGGTAACCGGCCGTCGGTCAGGAGCTGAATCGCTTTTGGTCATTACCTCGCCGACTCCCCGACGCCGCGCGCGGAAGGATCCGGTCCGGAGGCCCGATTCATCGATGGCGTTGACTTGATTGAAACGATTCGATACGTTGCCGACGTTGGGAAAGGCCTTTCCGTTTCCGGCCCTGTCCCGTCGGTGTGCCGTCTCGGCGCACCGGCTCCGGCGGTTGTCCTGGCGAGCCCTCCGGCCCGTCGCCCGGCACCGGGCCTTCCCGGCACACCGTTCCCCAGCTCAGGAGGACCAATGACGCTCACCACCACCACCACCGACCGGAGACCGCCCGGCCGCGGGTCGCGACGACGCGGCTGGCGAGCCGGCCTGGTGCTGGCGCTCACGACCGTGCTGGCCGGCGCCGGCACCGCGGTCGGGCTGCCGCCCGCGGCCGCCGCCACCATCGACACCAGCGCCCACTACGTCCTCGTCTCCCGGCACAGCGGCAAGGCGCTCGACCTCTACAACTTCGCCACCGACGACGGTGCGCCGATCGTGCAGTGGGCCCGCAACGACGGCAACCAGCAGCAGTGGCAGTTCGTCGACGCGGGCAGCGGCTACTACAAGATCAGGTCGCGGCACAGCGGCAAGTTCCTGGAGATGCCGAACGCCTCCGACGGTACCCAGCTGATCCAGAGCTCCGACAACGGCACCACCCGCCAGCACTTCGGGGTCGCGGACTCCGACGGCGGGTACGTGCGCCTGATCAGCCGGCACAGCGGCAAGGTGCTGGACGTCTGGGAGTGGTCCACCGCCGACGGTGGGATCATCGCCCAGTACCAGGACCTGAACGGCTACAACCAGCAGTGGCAGATGATCCGGATCGGTTCCGGCGGTGGGGACGGCGGCGGCAGCGGCGACTGCGGCAGCGGCTCGTTCAACGCCGAGGCGGTGCTGAGCGGCGGCACCTGGACCGCCCGCAACGGCGGCAGCACGGTCTACACCGGCAGCGACATGCGGTCCGCGGTGCAGGCCGCGGTGAACAGCCTGTCGTCGGGGCGTACCTCGAAGCAGCGGGTGGTCGTCCGGGGGTCGGGTTCGGTGAGCGCCAACTCCCGGATCTCCCTGCCGAGCTACACGATCCTGGACGTCTGCGGCACGATCAACGTGACCGGCTCCGGCTCCGGCGACCAGGCCCCGGTGTACGCCCGGGGCGCCACCGACATCGAGGTGCAGCACCTCAACCTGACCGGGTCGCCGCTCTACGGCATCTTCATGCGCAACGTGAACAACCTGACGCTGGGCCAGATCGACATGCGGCTGAGCAGCGGCCTCGGGGTGCGGATCGACAACCACGGGGGCGACCGGGCGGTGAAGGTGCGCAACATCCGGATCGACAACGTGTACGTGCAGGGCACCAGCAGCCAGGGCGTCGAGACGTACGGGGTGGACGGGCTGACCGTCGGCACCGTCACCGCGCGCAGCGTCGGCGAGTCCGGTCTGTTGCTCAACGACACCGTCAACGCCACCATCGGTACGGTCGACGCGGACAACGCCGGCGCCGGCACCGGGTACGCGGCCTTCCGGATGGCCAACCGCAACGGCCGGGTGGGCAGCAGCTACCCGACGAACATCCGGGTCGGCAACGTGATCGCCCGGGGTGGCGGGCGTGGCATCTTCTGCGTCTCGGAGAGCGGCGGCGCGGTGATCGACCGGGTGACCATCTCGAACACCGGCAACAACTCGATCCTGATCGAGAACTGCTACAACGTCACCATCGCCGGGCAGTCCGGCACGGTGACCGGCGGCGGCGAGGTCCGGATCGCGGCGCGCAGCGAGTTCCCGCTCTCCTCGAACATCACCCTGCAGAACCTGACGGTGACCAACACCAACATCCGGCAGAGCCCGTGCGGTGGCGCCAACAACGTGATCCGGAACGTCACCCGGAACAACTCCACGCTGACCTGGTGCTGACCCGTACCCGACGACCGCGCCGACGGATCGCGTTCGCTTGCGTTTTTGTCGGTGTCGGGGTGTACTCTCTCCAGTAGTTAGAACGAGTGTTCGATTGGCTGCCAGTTGATTGGCTGCCAGTTCGGCTGGCTGGATGTTCAGCTGACTGATGGTTCGGCTGGCTGACGTTCGATGCGAGTCGGACCGCCGGTCGGGCGCTCGGACTGACGCCGGGGGTGGCGTTCGCGGCGTAACCCCCGAGGTGCGGTTTCGCGGGCCGCACGGATCCGGATCCGCGAGTCCGGACCCACCAAGGCAGGATCGTCGTCCGCCGCCCACGACCCCCGGGCGGCGGACGACGAACCCGCCGGTTCGGCCGGCCGGGTGTGGTGTGGGGAAGCGTCCACATCCGGCCGGCTACACACCGGTGCGTCTTCCTCCGCAGCCGGCTAGTTCGACGTGGTGCGTCGCCCACGGCCGCCGCGCTGGCACCCGACCAGCGCCGTCGCCCGGCCGGCACGGTGACGCGGTGAACGGGTTGACGCGGAGGAGACAGTCCCATGCCGACCAGCCAGGCTCAGGCGCCGACGGTGCCGTCGCACGTGCTGCCGCACCGCACCCCGGCCCAACTACTGACGATCGCCCGGATGGGGTTGGCGGAGGCCGCCGAGACCCGCCCCGACGGCCTGCGGTACGCCGCCGCGCACCTGGCCGCGTTGCGGGCCGCCGCGGCGATGCTCGCCGCCCGGGCGCGTCCCGCGCCCACCCGCCGAAACCGGGTCACCAGCGTCTGGGCGCTGCTCGTGGTCGTCGCCCCGGAGTTGGGGGAGTGGGCCAACTACTTCGCCACGGGTGCCACCAAGCGGGCCGCCGCCGAGGCGGGCATCCCCCGGGTGGTGAGCGCCCGGGAGGCCGACGACCTGCTTCGCGCGGCCGAGCAGTTCGTCGCGGTGATCGAGGTGGCGCTCGGGGTGGCGCACCAGCCGGCGCTCGACGGCATGGCCGCCTGAGGTAACACCGACGGGGGGCAGGCACGATGGCGGGGCGGATGGTGCTCGGTTCCACCGCCCTGGCCGGGCTGGTGCGACCGGCGAGCGGCCCGGCGACGACCGATCCGCACCGGACTCTGCCGGTGCTGTCGGAACTGGCCGGGCTGTTACCTCAGCGCGGGCTACGGCGCGGCAGCACCGTGGCGGTCGGTCGTCCCGGCGCCAGCGGTGGCACCTCGCTGATGCTGGCGCTGCTCGTCGAGGCTTCTCGGGGTGGGGCCTGGTGTGCCGTGGTGGGGATGCCCACGCTCGGCGCGGTCGCCGCCGCCGAACTCGGCATCGCGTTGGACCGGCTCGCCCTCGTCCCCCATCCCGGCCCGGAGTGGGCGACCGTGGTCGCCGCCCTGATCGACGGAGTTGACGTCGTGGTCGCGGTGGTACCCGGCACGGTCTCCGCCTCGGTCGCAGACCGGCTCGCCGCCCGGGCCCGGCAGCGCGGCAGCGTCTTCGTGCCGTACGGCCGCTGGACCGGGGCCGATCTCACCCTCCAGGTGCTGCGCGGCCGGTGGGAGGGACTGGAGCAGGGGCGTGGCAGGTTGCGGCGACGGGAGGTGACCATCTCGGCCCGGGGCCGTGGCGCGGCGGTACGTCCCAAGGAGATCCGGGTGTGGCTCCCGGGTGACCGGCGAACGGGGCCGGCGGCACCGGTTCCGACCCCGGTCAGGTCCACCACGCGGCGAAGCGCGCTCACCGTCGTCCGGGCGTGACCGCTGTCTGCGTCCGAGGACCGCTGCACGGCGTCCGGGCGCGGTGACCGCTGTGCGTCGGAACCCCGTAGTGTTCCGCCCGCCCGTCGGTGCGAGCGGGCGGGCGGAACGCGGCCGGAAGTCCGGGCGACCGGGCTCAGCCGGTGGGCAGGCCCTCCAGGCCCTTCAGATCCTTCAGCATCTCGCCGAGGTCAGCGGTCTCCGAGTCGGCCGGAGTGTCGATGTTCACCGGCTTGCCGTAGTCGGTGTAGTCGATCTCCATGTCGGTCATCGTGCCCATCACCATGTGAGCCCGACGCGGCAGGTACTCCTCGTCGACCCAGAGGTCGATCTTGACTTCCTTGATGCCGTTCTTGGCCAGCTCCTGCTCGACCGCCTTGCGTGCGTCGGCGTCGAGCTGCCCGAGGTAGGACGCCAGCGGGGCCGTGACGGTGTAGTGGACCGTAGGCACCCCGTTCAGGGTCTCCTCGCCGACGACGGTGGTCCCCTCGATCGCCAACAGGGTCTTGACCTGCTTGGTGGGGTCGACGTCCTTGAGCTGCTGGGCGAAGTCCATACCCGTCTGGGCACTGGCGGCGCTCAGATCCATCTTGATCCAGCGCTTCCCGTCCATGTCCGCGCGGTCCGCCTCGGGCACCTCGACGTAGATGACGGCACCGATCATCCGCATGGTCATCGGGTCGCCGTCGGGACCCTTCATCGTCATCTCTGCCTTGACCGGGTCGCGCAGGTCCAGAGCCCCCTGCATCTCGACCTTCTCGCCGGCCGCGGTGCCCTTCATGGTCATGGTCACGGAACTGGTCGTGCCGGTCTTGTCGACGACCTTCTGCAGCGAACCCTTGAGGTCGCTGGCGAGCTGCTCCAGTACGCTCGGCTGCTTCGACTCGCCGGGCGTTTCCGTGCCCGAGCCGCAGGCGGTCAACGCCAGGGCCGTGAGCGCGGAGACGGTGAGGACCGCGGCGTTCTTCCAACGTGACAAGTGACAGCCTTTCCCCGAAATGGTGGGACTCCCCCAAGAACGGGCGACACAGTACCTCACCTGGGCAACCCCATGGTGGCGGGCTCGTGCGGTGGCGGGGTGGGCGGGTGGGCCGACGTCCGGGCGACGAGCCGGGACAACGCGACTCGAACACACGTTCTAAGATCGGCTTAACCGCAGGTCAAAGGAGGTGTGGATCAACGTGTCCTCGCAGCCCGTCGCCGCGCGTACCATGCTGGTCTGGTGCCCCGACTGGCCGGTGGTCGCGGCCGACATCGTCGACGGGATCTCCGCCGCCACGCCGGTCGCGGTGTCGCACGCCAACCGGGTGGTCGCCTGTTCCGGGGCGGCTCGGGCCGACGGGGTGCGACCGGGGCTGCGCAAGCGGGAGGCGCAGAGTCGCTGCCCGCAACTGACCGTCGTGGAACACGACCCCGGCCGGGACGCCCGCGCCTTCGAGCCGGTGGTCGCCGCCGTAGCGGAGATCGTCGCCGGGGTCGAGGTGATCCGTCCGGGGATGTGCGCGGTCGCCGCCCGGGGACCGGCCCGCTACTTCGGCGGCGAGGAACTGGCCGCCGAACGGATCGTCGAACACATCGCCCAGACCTGCGAGGTGGAGTGCCAGCTCGGCATCGCCGACGGGGTCTTCGCCGCCGGGCTGGCCGCCCGGTCCGGGCGGATCGTGCCGCCCGGCGGCACCCCGGAGTTTCTCGCCGGTATGCCGCTCGGGACGCTGGGCCGGCCGTCCCTGGTCGACCTGCTGCGCCGGCTGGGCCTGCGGACCCTGGGGGACTTCGCGGCGCTGCCCGCCGGGGACGTACTGGCGCGGTTCGGCTTCGACGGGGCGCTGGCGTACCGGCTGGCGAGTGCCCGGGACCACCGGCCGCTCGCGGTCCGGCGCCCGCCACCCGACCTGGCGGTGACCGAGACGTACGACGAGCCGCTCGACCGGGTCGACGCCGCCGCGTTCGCCGCCCGGGCGCTCGCCGAGCGGCTGCACGACGGACTCGCCAGGCACGCCCTGGCCTGTACCCGGCTCGGCATCGAGGCGGTCACCGCGCACGGTCAGGAACTCCACCGGATCTGGCGGCACGACGGCCTGCTGACCGCGACGGCGATCGCCGACCGGGTGCGCTGGCAGCTCGACGGCTGGATCTCCGGGACCAGTCGGCGGCCCGGCCCGGCCCGTCCGACCGCCGGGATCGTCCGGCTGCGGCTGGTCCCCGAGGGAGTACTCGCGCACCTCGGCCTGCAACCGGGGCTCTGGGGCGAGACCGGAGAGGAACGCGAGCGGGCCCGCCGGGCCCTGAGCCGGGTGCAGGGCCTGCTCGGCCCCGAGGCGGTGGTCACCGCCGTGCTCGGCGGCGGACGTTCCCCGGCCGAACAGGCCCGGTTCGTGCCGTGGGGCGACGAACGGGTCCCGCTCCGGCAGCCCGCCCCGCCCTGGCCGGGCCGACTGTCGGCCCCGGCCCCGGCCGTCGTACTGCCCGAGCCGATGCCGGCGGCCGTCCTCGACGCCACCGGTGAACCGGTCCGGGTCACCGCCCGGCTGGAGGTGAGTGCGTCGCCGGCCCGGCTGGAGATCAGCGCGCCGGCCGGTGTCGCCGGCTGGGCCGGTGGGGCCGCCGGCTGGACCGGTGAGATCGTCGGCTGGGCCGGCCCCTGGCCGGTCGACGAACGCTGGTGGGCTCCGGCCGAGGCCAGCCGGCGGGCCCGGTTCCAGGTGGGGCTGGCCGACGGCGCCGCGATGCTGCTCTCCCTCGCCGGCGGACGCTGGTGGGTGGAGGCGATCTATGACTAGCCCCCGGTGGCCCATGACCAGCTCCCGGTGGCCCGCGACCAGCCCCAGGTGGCCCGTGACCAGGGTCCGGGTGGGGACCGGATGAGTTTCCACAATCCCGACGTGCCCTGGTCGGAGCTGGAACGAGCGCTCTCCGGACGGCCGCCCCGCCGGAGCGGACACCTGCACGTGGTGGATCCGCTCGCGGTCGACGCCGACGGCGGAGACTCCCCGGCCTGGACCCGCAAGCGCCCCGGCTACACCCCGGCCGAGCTGCCCACCCCGGTCGAGGGCGCGGTGCCGTACGCGGAACTGCACGCGCACACCAACTTCAGCTTCCTCGACGGGGCCAGCCACCCCGAGGAGCTGGCCGAGGAGGCCGCCCGGCTGGGCCTGACCGGGCTGGCGGTGACCGACCACGACGGGTTCTACGGGGTGGTGCGGTTCGCCGAGGCGGCCCGGGCACTCCGGCTGCGCACCATCTTCGGCGCCGAACTGTCGCTCGGGCTGCCCGGCCCCCAGAATGGCGAACCGGACCCGCTCGGCCGGCACCTGCTGGTGCTCGCGCACGGCCCCGAGGGATACGCCCGGCTGGCCAGCACCATCGCCCGGGCCCAGCTGCGCGGCGGCGAGAAGGGCCGCCCGGTCTACGGCGAGCTGGAGGAGGTGGCCGAGGCGTTGCGGGACCACGTCCTGGTGCTGACCGGCTGCCGGAAGGGGACGGTACCGGCGGCGCTGCTCACCGAGGGGGTCGAGACGGCGGCCCGGGAGCTGGACCGGCTGACCGCGCTGTTCGGGGCGGAGACGGTGGCGGTGGAGCTGACCGACCACGGCGACCCGTACGACGGAGACCGCAACGACGCGCTTGCCGAGCTGGCCGCCACCGCCGGGCTGCCCACCGTGGCCACCAACAACGTGCACTACGCCACCCCGTCCCGCCGCCGGCTGGCCACCGCGCTGGCGGCGGTACGCGCCCGGCGCAGCCTGGACGAGATCGACGGCTGGTTGCCGGCGGCCGGTACCGCCCACCTGCGCAGCGGTGCGGAGATGGCGGCCCGGTTCGCGGCCTATCCCGGCGCGGTGGCCCGGGCCGCCGAGTTCGGCGCCGAGCTGGCCTTCGACCTCAACCTGGTGGCGCCGAGGCTGCCGGACTACCCGGTGCCACCCGGGCACACCGAGATGAGCTGGCTGCGCGAGCTGACCATGGACGGCGCACTGCGGCGGTACGGCCCCCGCGACGCGCACCCGGAGGCGTACCGGCAGCTCGACCACGAGCTGGGGATGATCGAGGCGCTCGGCTTTCCCGGCTACTTCCTGGTGGTCTACGACATCGTGAAGTTCTGCCGGGACAACGACATCTACTGCCAGGGCCGGGGTTCGGCGGCCAACTCCGCGGTCTGCTACGCGCTCTGGATCACCAATGTGGACGCGGTCCGGCACCGGCTTCTCTTCGAGCGTTTCCTCGCCCCGGAACGGGACGGGCCGCCGGACATCGACGTCGACATCGAGTCCGACCGCCGGGAGGAGGTGATCCAGCACGTCTACGCCACGTACGGCCGGGAGCACACCGCCCAGGTCGCCAACGTCATCTCGTACCGGCCCCGGTCGGCGGTGCGGGACGTCGCCAAGGCGTTCGGCTTCTCGCCCGGGCAGCAGGACGCCTGGAGCAAGCAGATCGACCGGTGGGGCAGCGTGGCGGCGGTCGACGTGGACGACATCCCCGAGCACGTGATCACCTATGCCAACGAACTCCAGACGTTCCCCCGGCACCTGGGCATCCACTCCGGCGGGATGGTGATCTGCGACCGGCCGGTCATCGAGGTGTGCCCGGTCGAGTGGGGGCGGATGCCGGGCCGCACCGTGTTGCAGTGGGACAAGGACGACTGCGCCAGCGTCGGGCTGGTCAAGTTCGACCTGCTCGGCCTCGGCATGCTCTCGGCGCTGCACTACGCGTACGACATGATCGAGTCGACCCTCGACCTGAGTTCGATGTCCCTGGACGACCCCGAGGTCTACGACATGTTGCAGCGGGCCGACTCGGTCGGGGTGTTCCAGGTGGAGAGCCGGGCCCAGATGGCGACCCTGCCCCGGCTCAAGCCCCGGGAGTTCTACGACCTGGTGGTCGAGGTGGCGCTGATCCGGCCCGGCCCGATCCAGGGCGGTTCGGTGCACCCGTACATCCGGCGCCGCAACGGGTTGGAGGAGGTCACCTTCCCGCACCCGCTGATGCGCAACGCGCTGGAGAAGACCCTCGGGGTGCCGCTGTTCCAGGAGCAGTTGATGCAGCTCGCGATCGACCTGGCCGGCTTCGACGCCGGTGGCGCCGACGAACTGCGCCGGGCGATGGGGTCGAAACGCTCGGCCGAGCGGATGGCGCAGATCCGGGACCGGCTCTACGCCGGGATGGCCGAGCGGGGCATCACCGGCGAGGTCGCCGACGACGTCTACCTCAAGCTCTCCGCCTTCGCCAGCTTCGGCTTCCCGGAGAGCCACGCGATGAGCTTCGCCTATCTGGTCTACGCCAGCTCCTGGCTCAAGCGCTACCACCCGGCGGCCTTCCTGGCCGCGCTGTTGAACGCCCAGCCGATGGGCTTCTACTCGCCGCAGACGCTGGTCGACGACGCCCGCCGGCACGGCGTCGAGGTACGCCGGCCGGACGTCAACGCCAGTGCTGCCAAGGCCACCCTGGAATCGACCCCGGAAACCCGGTGGGGGAGCGCACCCGGCGAGCCGCCGCACCGCTGGGGGCTGGGCGGCCCGGCGGTCCGGCTCGGCCTGTCCGGGATCCGCACCCTCGGCGACGACCTGGCGGAGAGGATCGAGCGGGAGCGGACCGCGCACGGACCGTACCGGGACATGGCGGACCTGGCCCGCCGGGTCGGGCTGACCGCCGCTCATCTGGAGGCGCTGGCCACCGCGGACGCCTTCGCCTGTTTCGGGCTGACTCGCCGGGCCGCGCTCTGGGCGGCCGGTGCCGCCGCGCAGGACAAGCCGGACCGGCTACCCGGGACCATCGCCGGGGCGCAGCCGCCGACCCTGCCCGGGATGGACGCGGTGGACCGGCTGGTCGCGGACGTCTGGGCCACCGGGCTCTCCCCGGAGAGCCACCCCGCCCAGTTCGTCCGGGCCCAGCTCGACGCGGCCGGCGCGGTGCCGATCGCCCGGCTGGCCCAGGTCACACCCGGCACCCGGGTCCGGGTCGGCGGCATCGTCACCCACCGGCAGCGCCCGGCCACCGCCGGTGGGGTCACCTTCATCAACCTGGAGGACGAGACCGGCATGCTCAACGTCACCTGCTCGCCGGGGCTGTGGCAGCGCTACCGGAAGGTCGCCCGGACCAGCACCGCGCTGCTGGTGCGGGGCAGGCTGGAGAGGCACGACGGGGTGACCAACCTGGTCGCCGACCGCCTCGACGCGATCACCCCACCGGTCACCCCCGCCTCCCGCGACTTCCGCTGAGCTGCGCGGAAGAGCCCTACCCGGCGACGGGTCCGATCCGGCAGCCTCGATGCAGGTAACCGGCCGTACCGAAGATGAACAACACGGCGACCGTCAGCCAGGAGGCGGTCACGCCGGATGGCTGTAGCGGCCAGGCCCACACGCCGGCGACCCCGCCGATCTGCCGAGGCCTCGCGGCGTAGACGGCGCAGGCGTATCCGAACGCGGGCAGCCAGGCCAGGCGAGTACCGAGGAGCACTGCGGCCGCGGCGACCAGTCCGGCGTAACCGAGGGTGTTGCGGACCATGGCGTACGCGCCGAACACCCCGGGCGCGTGCAGCCCGGTCAGGGCCAGCGCCGCGCCGATCGACGCGACCCCGAGCAGGATGTGGCCGGCTCGCCAACCCGGCCAGCGAAGCGAAGTGCCACGCTCCAGTTCCTCGTCGGCCCCGCCCAGGGTGGGGGCGAGCAGCAGTACGCCGAGCAGCGGCGCGAGCGCGACGACCGGTATCCGGGCGGCGGGCCCGTCGAAGTAGGGTCGGCTGGCGAGCCAGCTCCCGGCGGCCCAGGCCAACGGCGCCACGACCGCGACCCCGAGCGCGAACGCGGGGCCGCCTCTGGCCCGGGCGTGCAACAGCAGGAGCCGGCCGTTCACCGCAGTTCCCCCAACTCGATCAGGCGCGGAACGTCGCACCGGTGCGTGGCGTCGAGGAACGCGGCGAACCAGGCGCGCTGCTCGTCGAGGGAGAGTGTGTAGAGCCGTCCGACGCGGGCGTCGAGGGCCGGACGTTCCTCGAACAGCCACGCCTGTGCGACATCGAAGGTTCGCCAGACCCGTTCATCGGGCCTGGCGAGTCGCTGGTGGCAGTTCGCGGTGACGATCTGGCGCAGGTCGGCGTGGAGCCAACCGAGGTTGGCCAGGCCCTCGCCGGTCGCGGTGGGCTGGTCTCCCAGGTGCAGCCAGAGCGTGTCGTCCGCCGGCCCGCCCGGCTCACCGTCGCCCTGCAGGACCGCGTCCGCCGCCCGGGTCGGCGCTCCGGGGATGCCGGCCACCCGGTGCAGCACCGGCTGGATGAGCGGTGCCAGGTCGTCCAGCAGGAAACCGTTGATCCGGGCCACGCATACCGGCGGTCCCTCCGTCGTGCAGGTCGGCTCGACGGCACCCGGGTCGGTACGGAGACCATCGTCGCCGGCTCCGGTGGCGATCGGTACCGCCACGGCGACGGCGAGGATGCCGGAGAGCAGGGCGGCCCGACGCAGCCGGGCCGCCAGTGCGAGCAGCGTGCCGGTCAGCGCCAGCAGCCAACCGGCTTGCAGGGCGTGCGTCCCGGCGGGCGGCAGCCATTCGGGGCCGGAGCCGGGATGGACCGGGGACAGCCAACTGACGCCGCTGGTGTCCCAGTAGGTGAGGATGGCGAGCCCGAGATAGGTGCCGAGGCCGGCGATGGGGGCGACCACCCGCAGCGGGACGAGACGCCCGATCAGCACCCCGAACGCGGCGGCCGGGTAGAGCGCGAGGACGCCCACCGCCAGGGTCCACCACCAGCCGCCACCCGCGTAGGTGGCGACCCGGCCGACCAGCACCGCCGCGCCGAGGAAGGCGGCGAGCAGCCCGGCGGTACCGGCGAGTGAGACCGCCAGCCAGGCCACCACCAGTGGTTGCCAGCCCGGACGGGCCGTCGAGCCGAGTAGTTCGGCCATGCCCCGGCGCCGCTCCCGACCGGCCTGCCAGGCGCCGGCGGCGACCATCAGCGCGCAGAGCACCATCAGCGACGTCCGGAGGTACCCGGCGAGCCCGGCCCACCGACCGCCCCAGTCCGCTGGATGTACGGCCAGCAGCCACCCGCCGACACCCAACATCAGCAAAGCCGCTCCCGGTGCCGTACCCCGACGCAGTTCCACCCGCAGCGGACGCCTCACTGCCGGGCCGCCCGGGCACTGCGCAGTACGGCGGTGTAGCCGCGCTCGATCGCCGAGTCGCCACTGCCGCCGTCCACGCCCGTGCCGGCCAGCTCCTCGGGCGTGCCGGTGAAGACCAGCCGGCCGCCCTCGACCAGGCTCACCCGGCCGCACGCCGTACCGATGTCCTCGACCAGGTGGGTGCTGACCAGCACGCAGGCGTCGACGCCCAACTCCCGCAGCAGTTCCCGGAAGTCGACCCGCTGCTCCGGATCCAGACCGGCGGTCGGCTCGTCCAGCAGGATCACGCGTGGATCGTTGACGATCGCCTGTGCGATGCCGGCCCGGCGCAGCATTCCGCCCGACAGGTGCTTCATCCGCTCGTCGGCCCGGTCCAACAGCCCGACGCGGTCCAACGCCCGCTCGACCGCGAGCGGTACCCGGGTTCGGGGCATCTCCTTCAACCAGGCGAAGTACTCGACGAACTCCCGGACGGTGAAGCGCGGGTAGTAGCCGAACGTCTGCGGCAGGTAGCCCAGTTGCCGGCGCACCCGCCGGAGCGCGGCCTGGTCCGCGATGTCCTGACCCAGCAGCCGTACCCGGCCACGGTCCGGGCGGGCGACCGTGGCAAGCACCCGCATCAGGGTCGTCTTACCGGCGCCGTTGGGGCCGAGTAGCCCGTGTACGCCCACTGTCAGCTCCATGTCGAGGTCGTCGAGCACGACCCGTCTGCCGTAACCGACCCGCAACCCCTCGATGCTGACCGTCATCGTGCCGACATCTCTCTGACTGCTCCCGATCTCTCTACGCCGCATCAGGGAGCCACCTCTCCGCCCAGTCGACTCTGCCGGGCGAGCAGCAACGCCACGGCCGCCGCGATGACGGCCGTCCACACCGGTGCGGCCACCGGCGCGACCAGCCATCCGTCGCCGATCGGCGGGACTGGTGACGCGTTGCCCTGTGGCAGCAGCACCAGCACGGCCCACCCGGTCGCCACCGTCAAGCCGGCCCGGGTCGGCTCGATCAGCGAACCGAGCCCGAGGGTCAGAGCGGTCAGGCCGAGGCACGGCAGCAGCCACAGCACCGGCGTACCGATCCGGGACACCGCGCCTCCGAGGAACGCGACCGGAACCGTGACCGCCAGGACCGACAACGTCCGCCACAGGATGATCCGTAACCCGGCGTACGGGCTGGCGGCGACCAGTTCGTGCAGCGGGTCGGCGTGCCGGCCGTAGGAGACGGCAACGCCGAGCACCGGCAGCAGCGGCGCGAGCAGCAGGAGTATCCAGGGCCGGGCCGGCAGTGGACCGATCTCCATCGCCACCGCCAGCGCCAGGGTGACGACGACCGAGCCGAGCCAGCCGACCCGGGCAGCCGGTCCGGCGCCGAGCAGCACCGCGACCTGCCGCCACCGGGTACCCGGCCGGGTTCGTCCCTGGCTCGGCAGGCGTGCCGCGAGCGCCGTGCCGACCTCGGCGACGAGTCGTCCGATCGGCTCGTCCAACGGCAGTCGGGCCCGGCAGATTTCGCACCGGTCGAGATGTGCCTCGACCGACCACGCGTCGGCGTCGGCGAGCCGGTCCTCGGCGTAGGCCCGAAGCGCGGCCTCGGTCACGTGGAAGCTGTTCACGACAGCGCCGCCCGCAGTTCCCGCCGTGCCCGCATGGCCCGGGTCTTGATCGTTCCCTCTGGCAGCCCCAGCAACAGGGCGGCCTCACGCACGGTGAACCCGTCGAGGACGGTCGCCTGCACCACCGCCCGCAGCTCTGGCGACAGCCGGTGCAGGGCATGTTCCAGCCGCGCGTCGTAGGTGCCCAGCATGGCTTCCTCCTCTGCCGACGGTGACCAGGCGAGAAGGGTCTCGTCGGCCGGGGCGGCGGGCCGTGGGCGGGCGAGGGCTCGACGACTCGCGTCGACGAGACGGTGCGCGGCGATGGTCCACACCCAGCCCACCGCCTCACCGCTGCCGCGATAGGTGCCCGCCGCCCGCCAGACCGCCAGGAAGGTTTCCTGTAGCAGATCGGCAACGAGTTCCGGATCCCGGCAACGGCGGCGCAGCCGCAGAGCCAGCCACGGGGCATGCCGGGCGTAGAACATCTCGAACGCTCGCCGGTCACCGGTACCGACGAGGCGCAGCAGTTCCTCGTCGCCGACCTCCATCACATGAAGTTAGGACGCGGCCCGGCCGGAAATGGTTCTCCCGGGCCGGACGCCCCGGACGGACCTGGGAAACGTGAACTCGTCGGCCGCCGGAGGCACCCGCCCGGCCGGGCGCAGCGGGCGATCACGTCGGGGGCCGGGTGGCTTAGGCTCGTCGGGTGGAGCGAACCCAGAGTCGTCCGTCCGGCCCGGCGTCCGGCCCGCGTACCGCCGTGGTCTGGACCGTGCTGCGCCGTGAGCTTGCCCGGCAGCGGGGCGGGACGCTCACCGTGCTCGACGTCGGCGGCGGGACCGGTGGTTTCGCGGTGCCACTGGCCGAGGCCGGCCACCTGGTGACGGTGGTCGACGCCAGTCCGGACGCGCTCGCCGCGCTGACCCGGCGGGCAGCCGAGGCCGGGGTCGCCGATCGGGTACGCGCGGTGCAGGGTGACGGTGACGCCCTCGCCGGACTGGTCGAGCCGGCCAGCGCCGACCTGGTGCTCTGTCACGCCGTGCTGGAGGTGGTCGACGATCCGGCCGGAGTGGTCGGGGCGATCGGCACCGCACTGCGCCCCGGCGGCGCGGCCAGCGTACTGGTGGCGAACCGGGCCGCCGCCGTGTTGAGCCGGGTCACGAACGGGCACCTGGACGTCGCCGCCACGATGCTGCGCGACCCGGACGGGCACGCCGGGCCCCGGGACACCCTGCGCCGGCGGTACGACGCCGACGGCGCCGCCGCGCTGCTGGAGGCCGCCGGGCTGGCGGTCGAGCAGACCCACGGGGTACGCGTCTTCGCCGACCTGATCCCGGCGGTGGCCGCCGAGGCGGATCCGCCGGCCCTGCTGGAGCTGGAGTTGGCCGCCTCGGCCCTGCCGCCGTACCGGGACATCGCCGCCCAGTTGCACCTGTTCGCCCGCCGGCCGGCATGACCAACCCACTCGACCAGGTCCGGCCGCACTACGTCGGCGGCAGTCTCGCCGACGTGATGCCGAGCGCCCTGTCGGTGCTTGGCGTGCCGGCCGGTGACCCCGAAGTGCCGGGCCGGGCCGATCCGCTCGGGCTGGCCGACCAACTCGCCGGGGTACGCCGGATCGCGGTGCTGCTGGTCGACGGGCTCGGCTGGTACCAGTTGCCGGTCGCCGCCCCGCACGCACCGGCGCTGACCGACCTGGCCGCCCGGTTCGGACGCCCGCTCACCTGCGGTTTCCCCTCCACCACCCCGACCAGCCTGGTCAGCTTCGGCACCGGGGCCGCACCCGGCGCGCACGGGGTGCTCGGCTTCCGGGTCAACGTGCCCGGCACCGACCGGGTACTCACGCACATCGACTGGCCGAGGTCGCCGGTCGACGGCCCGGACTTTCCCGGCGGCGGCCCGGACTCGCCGGTCGGTGGCCCGGACTTTCCCGGCGGTGGTCCGGACTCGCCGGTCGGCGGCCCGGCGCCCGCGACCGCCGCCGGATCGGGCGACGATCCCGATCCGCGTCGCTGGCAGCCGCTGCCGACCCAGTTCCAGCGGGCCGAGGCGGCCGGGGTCGCGGTGACCGTGGTGAGCCGGCCGGCGCTGGCGAACACCGGGCTGAGCGTGGCCGCCTACCGGAGCCGGGGGTACCGTGGCGCGGCCGACGTCGACGCGCTGGCCAGCGAGATGCTCGGCGCGCTCACCGCCGGGGACGGCCCGACCCTGGTCTACGGCTACCACCCGGAGGTGGACCGGCACGGCCACCTCAGCGGCATCGACTCCGCCGGCTGGCGCTCCGCCGTCGCCGAGGTCGACGCGCTGGTCGCCCGGCTGGTCGACGGGCTGCCCCCGGACGCGGCACTGCTGGTCACCGCCGACCACGGCCAGCTCGACATCCCGGCGCAGGGGCGCTACGACCTCGACACCGACCCCCGGCTGCGGGCCGGGCTACGGGTGGTGGCCGGCGAGGCACGGGTGCGCTACCTGCACACCCTGCCCGGGGCGACCGCCGACGTGGTGGCCGCCTGGTCGGAGGTGCTCGGCGAGCAGGCCTGGGTGGCGACCCGGGCCGAGGCGGTCGCGGCCGGCTGGTTCGGCCCGGTACCCGAGGCGCACCTGCCGCGCATCGGTGACGTGGTGGTCGCCTGCCTGGCGCCGACCGTCGTACTCGCCTCGAAGACGCACCACCCGATCGAGACGACGCTGGTGGCGTACCACGGCTCGTGTACGGCGACCGAGATGACGATCCCGCTGCTGGTCGTACCGGCGCAGCGCGGTTAGCAGGCCCAACCGCATCGGTCAGGTGGGCGCGCCTGCGCTGTCCATGATCCGGCCGACCGCCTCTCGCGCGTGCGGGTGCAGGGGGCCGGGCGCGTCCAGGTCGCCACCGACGACGATGCCGTCGCGGAGCATCATCAGCATCGCGGCGGTGCTCTCCGGCTCGGGATGGCCGGCCTCGGCCAGCAGGTCGCGGAAGAGTCCACGGTTCCAGCGGCGGTAGTCGGCGATGGTTCGGCGTACCGGGTGGGTCGGATCGGGGTACTCGGCCGCGGCGTTGGTGAAGGGGCAACCGCGAAACTGTGGGTTGGCGGCGTTGCGGACCAGGAGGTCGAAGATGTCCAGCAGCGCCTCGCGTGGCCCGGTCGCGTCCTGCCGTACCGCCTCCAACGCGGCCCGCTGGCGCTGGTACTCCGCTTCCAGGTACGCGCGGACAAGCTCGTCCTTGGCCGGAAAGTGGTGGTAGAAGGTCGCCTTGGCCACCCCCGCCTCGGCGATGATCCGGTCGATGCCCACGGTGTGGATACCTTCGGCGTAGAACAGCGCCGACGCCGTTTCCAGCACGCGGCGGCGGGCGGAGCTTTCCCGCGATCTGACGATCACTCCTTGACTCTAACAGACAGCTCTGTCTAGTCTGACGACGAGCAGACAGACCTGTCTGCCTACCTAACGTTTGGAGTAGTCATGGGATCAGTTCAGAGGGAGATCGTCATCGACGCGCCGGCGGACACGGTCTGGGGCATCGTGGGCGACTTCGTGGCCGGTCCGCCGCACATGGCCGGCGGCGCCCTGGTCGAGAGCAAGCTGGTGGAGCCGGACGTCCGAGCGCTCGCCTTCGCCGACGGCACCGTCGTCCGGGAGCGGCTGGTCGCCCGCGACGAATCGGCCCGCCGCATCGCGTACGCCTGGGTCGGGGACGACGTGGCGCACGACAACACCTCGATGCAGGTCTTCGCGGATGGCCGGGCGCGATGCCGTCTGGTCTGGATCCACGACACGTTGCCCGACGAGCTCACCAACTGGCTGGCCACCACGATGGACCGGATGTCGCCCGTGCTCCAACAGACGCTCAGGTCCGCGTAACACACCGCGCCGGCATCCTCAGGGGGTACCCGACCGGTGCCAACCGACATCGTCGGCGGGGTCGCGTCGTACCTTCGGGTCGATCGTCGTACCCGGCGGTTAACCTGCCGTCATGGGTCGCAGCCACTCCGTGCCACGCGGCGGTGATCCGCGCTTCGGCGCGGACGCCGACGACTCCGGCTCGCCGATCCTGCACGTCGACATGGACGCGTTCTTCGTCGCGGTCGAGGTCCGCCGCCGCCCCGACCTGCGCGGCCGGCCCGTCGTGGTCGGCGGGATCGGCCCGCGCGGCGTGGTCAGCTCGGCCAGCTACGAGGCCCGGGTGTTCGGCGTGCGCAGCGCGATGCCGACGATGCGGGCCCGGGCGCTCTGCCCGTCGGCGGTCTTCCTACCACCCGACTTCCCGCGGGTGGCGGCCGCCTCCCGGGCGGTGATGGAGATCTTCCGCGACGTGACCCCGCTGGTCGAGCCACTCTCGCTGGACGAGGCGTTCCTCGACGTCGCCGGGGCACGCAAGCTGCTCGGCCGGCCGGCCGAGATCGCCCGGCTGATCCGGGCCCGGGTCGCCGAGCAGGAGGGGCTGACCTGTTCGGTCGGGGTGGCGCCGACCAAGTTCGTGGCCAAGCTCGGCTCCAGCCGGGCCAAGCCGGACGGGCTGCTCGTGGTGCCGACCGACCGGGTTCTGGACTTCCTGCATCCGTTGCCGGTCGAGGCGCTCTGGGGGGTGGGGGAGCGGGCGGCGGAGACGCTGCGCCGGCTCGGCCTGCGGACGGTCCGGGACATTGCCGAGGCGCCGGTCGGGATGCTCCGGGGCAGCCTGGGCGACGCGGCGGCAGCCCACCTGCACGAGCTGGCCTGGGGGCGCGATCCGCGCCGGGTCAGCCCGGAGCACGCGGAGAAGTCGATCGGTGCCGAGGTCACCTTCGACACCGATCTGGCCGAGCCGGAGACGATCCGACGGGCCCTGCTCGCGCTCGCCGAGAAGGTCGGTGTCCGGTTGCGCCGGGCGGGGCAGGTGGGCCGGACGGTTTCGATCAAGGTCCGGTTCGCCGACTTCCGGACGATCAACCGGTCCCGCACGCTCGGCGGGCCGACCGACGTGACGCGGGAGATCTTCGACACCGCATGGGCGTTGTTCGACGCTCTCGGCCCGGGTGACCGGATCCGGCTGATCGGCGTCCGGGTCGAGGGACTCAGCCACGGCGACCAGACACCGCGACAGCTCGCGCTCGGCGCGCCCGAGCACGGCTGGCGGGAGGCGGAGGCGGCGGCGGACGCGGCGGCTGCCCGATTCGGGCGTTCCATGGTGCGTCCAGCGAGTCTCCTGGGGCATCGCGACCTGCGCCAGACGGAAAATCAACCGCGGCCGTAGGTCGTCCCGCTTTCCGACCCGCGAGCCCCCTCGTAGACTGGCGGGTAAGCAGCCGGTTGGCTGCCACGGTCTGTCGGTCCGACCGGACCGGCCAACGTGACCGGGGAGGAGTGCCGTGCCGCTCTCGGAGCACGAGCAGCGGCTGTTCGAGCAGATCGAGCAGTCGCTTGCCGAGGACCCCAAATTCGCCTCGGCTGTGCGCGCCAGCGATCCGCGTTTCCACGCGCGACGTCGCCTGCTCGTCGCGGTCAGCGTGATCATCGCTGGCCTAGCATTGGTCGTCTACGGCACGGTGAGCAAAACTCCGCTGCTCGGAGTGGCGGGTTTCGTGGTGATGCTCGGTGCGGCCGCGTTCGCGATGCTGTCGCAGCGCAAGGCCCAGTCACCGGACCTGCACGTGGTCGGCGGCACCGCCAGCCGCCGCGTCCGCAGCGGGCGACGCTCGTCGTTCATCGACCGACTCGAGGAGAGGTGGCGTCAGCGGCCAGAAGGCCACCGCTGACCGTCTTTCGTCCGTGGGGCACCCCCCGCGCTGACGAGACCGCCGGGACCCGACCCGGTGAGCGGTGGTGATCCGCCATGCCTCCGCACCTGCCGCCCGACCCCCCAAGCTGCTGGCCCCGGGGGTTCCCAGCGCACCGAGAGCACAGCCCAAACGAGAGAGCACAGCCCAACCGGCCCACCCCGCGACTTTCTAGGGTGGGCCGTTGCACGGGCCCTTCCGGTCGACGTCACCGGTACGGCTCGGGTCAGCGGGACGGGCGTCCGGCGAGCACCCGTCGCGGGTTCCACCGCAGCAGGCGGTCCCGGATCCGGCCGGTGATCGTTACGAACCCGGTCGACAAGTCCATGATCGTCAATCGCCAGCGGGACAGCACCGACGGCGGCAGCGTGGCGGCGACCAGCCGGGTACGCCGGTCGGCTCCGGCGCTCAGCGCCCGGCGTACCGAGCGGAGGGCGTCGCCGAGCGGACCGTGCCGCAGCGGCTCCCGGGCGTACCTGGCGCGTTCCTCGGCGTGCCCGAGCAGGCGGATCGCCTCGTCGGCGCCGCCGGTCAGCCCGTCCCGGACCAGCCGCTCGGCGGTGGCCCGGGGCGTCTCCGTCGGATCCACCCGGAGCCGGAAGTCGACCAGGGTGTCGACCAGCTCGTCCCATGCGGCGTGTGCGTCGGCCCGGGCCCGGGCCAGCTCGGAGTCGCTGAGTACCACCCGGGCCACCCCCGGGGCCGCGTCCCGGTCCGCCGCGACCGAGGCCAGGGCGCTGGCCGCCGCGGCGGCGCGGGCCTGGCGGCGCCGCCGGAGCAGCACCCGCCGGAGGGCGGGCACGGTGAGCAGCAGGACCAGCAGCACCGCCCCGGCCAGCACCCAGAGCGGCCAGTTGGGCCCGCTCTCCGGCGCGATCCCGGCGGTGCCGTCGAACGCCTCGTCGAGCGGGCGCTCCGATCCGTCAGCAGCATCCGGGCCGGCCGACGGGTCGGCGCTCGTGCCGGTCGGGGTGTCGGTACTGGTCGAGGTCTCCGGGGGCGCGTCCGGGTCCGGCGCCCACTGGGAACGCCACGAGCCGGCGACGCTGGCCGCCGGCGTCGCGTCGAACGGGACCCAGCCGATGCCGGTGAAATAGACCTCGGTCCAGGCGTGCAGGTTGTTGTTGGTCAGGGTGTAGGTGTTGCCCGACTGGTTGGCGCTGGTGAAGCCGAAGGCCACCCGGGCCGGGATACCCGCCTCCCGGACCAGCCAGGTCAACGCGGCGGCGTACTGCTGGCAGAAGCCGGTCTTGTTGGTGAGGAAGTTGACGATGTCCTGCCCGCTGGTGCCGCCCTCGGTGTTGAGGGCGTAGCTGAACCCGTTCTTCCGGGAGAAGTGGTCGTAGAGGGCCCGGACCCGTTCGTAGTCGTTCCGCTTGCCCGCCGTCAGCCGGCCGACGAGTTCCTCGACCTCCCGGACCGGCTCCACCGTCGTGTAGAGCTTCCGGAACGCGTGCTCCGGCGCCAGCGTCGGCGCGGCGGCGAGCGCGGCCGGGGTGTACTCCGAGCGGACGAAGTCGAAGGAGTACCTCCGGTTCCGCGACGACGCCCGCTCCGAGTAGACGACCTGCATGGTCGCGTCGTAGCGCCAGTTCGCGTCGATCTGCCGGGTACTCACCGGGGCGGTGTAGATCGGCAGGAACGGCATGACGAAGTCGAGGATCTCGACATCCGCGGTGTACTCCTCCCGGCTGATGCCCGGGATGCCCCGGGTCACCGCGCGCGGGTCCGGCAGGCCCTGGGGCACCGGGGTCCCCTCCGGGGAGCGCGGCCCGAACCCGGTCCGCTCGAAGTCGTCGGCGACCGCGAACCGCAGGTAGAACGGATCGGGGTCGCTGGTGGTCACCCGGACCATGTCGCGCTGCTCCGAGCGGTTGAGTTCACCACTGAGCTGGGCGAAGAGGTTCACCCGGCCCGGCGAGCCGCCCGAGCCGGCCCGGCCGTTGCCGTCGCCGCCACCACCGGTGCTGAACTGGCTGAGCAGCCCCGAGGTCATCCCCGGTACGGCCAGCGGCAGCAGTACGGCGACCGCGACACCGATCACCGCCAGCCGACGGCCGGCGGCGGCCAGCGGCGACGGCTCCCACACGTCCACGTCCCGCCCGTCGCCGGTGAACCGGCGTCCGAAGTGGCGGACCCGGTCCACGTTGTCGGCGGCGAGCAGCCACAGGAAGCCGGCCGCCCCGACCACGAACGGCACCGCCGAGACGCTGTCGACGTGCACCGCCACCGGCACCGAGTAGATCGCCAGCATCGGCAGCCCGGCCAGGGCGGGACGGCGGATCCCGACGGTGAGCAGGTCCACCACGATCGCCACCCCGCCGACGCCGAGCGCCGTGAGGAAGAGCAGCGAGTCGAGATCCTGCACCGGTACGCCGTACGCCCGCATGTCCCCGCCGGAGCTGGCCAGCAGCGAGCCGAAGTGGGTCAGGGTGCCCGGGGTGGGCAGCAGGGAGAGCATCTCCTCCCCGCTCGGGAAGATCCAGGTGAGCCCGAACAGCAGTGCGGCCACCATGCCGAGCCCCTGGGCCCAGACCGGTGCCCGCCACCAGCGGGTCAGGGTGGCCGCACCGGCGATCAGCGCGACGACGACCGCGCACTGGACCAGCCAGGTCCACCGGTCGTAGATGGTGGACATCGGTGCGGCGGCGAGCAGGGTGGCCCCGGCCGCCACGAACCCCAGGTGTCGGCGTCCCCTCATCACACTTTCCCGTCCGTGCCGGTGCTGCGGTTCCGCTTCATCTCACCGCACCCCGCCGGCGACCGTCTCGGCCAGCACCGCCCGCCAGGCGAAGCCCTGCGAACCCCGGGCCGCCTGCGGCCACAGTGCCGGCAGCTTGCTGCCGTGTTCGACGCCGACCACCCGCCAGCCGCTCTGCATCAGCCCGAGCGCGGCGGCGCCGTGCGCGTGATTCGCCTCCTCGCGGGCCTGCTCGGTCAGGTTGAGCCAGGTCGAGCTGTCCACCAGGAACGCGATGCAGGTCGCGCCGTTGCCGCGCAACCCGGCCAGCAGGTCCGCCTCGGCGGTGGTCAGCGTGCCGAGCAGCGCGATGACCAGCCCGCCGTCGGAGCGCTGTCGGACCCGCTCGACCAGGGTGGCCACGTCGCCGCGCTGGCTGAGCCGCACGTCGGCGAGGTAGTCCAGCAGCAGGCCCTCGCCACCGGCGTCGTTCGCGCTGGCGTCGATGCCGGAGTCGCTGACCAGCCGGAGCTTGTAGCCGGCCTGCCGCAGGTGCACGGCGATGCTGGCCACCGCCGACACCGCCCACTCGAAGCTGGCGGTCGGCCCCTCACCCCGGTGCGCGAACGCCCGGGTGTCCAGCACCACCGTCGCCCGGCTCTCCCACGGCTGCTCCTCCCGGCGCACCATCAGCTCACCGGTGCGTGCCGTGGACTTCCAGTGCACCCGGCGCAGGTCGTCGCCGCGCCGGTACTCCCGGGTCGCCGCGTCGTCCTCGCCGTGCACCGCCACCGAGCGCGCCCGGCTCTCGCCGGTGCCCGCGTACTCGCCGGCCAGCCGGATCGAGGGGAGCGGGGTGACCTGCGGGATGACGGTGAGCGGGTCGACGCTGGGAAAGGCCCGGGTCAGCTCGCAGAGCCCGAACGGGTCGGTCAGCCGGATCACCAGCGGGCCCACCTCGTAGCGGCCGCGCACGTCGGCCCGGACGGTGTACGCCACCGAACTCGCCTGGTGTGCGCCGAGCCGCTCCAGCACCACCCGGGGGCGGCTGCCGAGCGCGTACGGCAGCCGGTCCTCCAGCAGCAGCGTCCCGGTCGGCAGCCGGGACATGTTCTGCAACCGGAGCACCACCCGGGAACTGGCCCCGACCGGCACCCGGCGCGGCTCCAGGGAGCGGCTGCAGGCGAGCTTGTAGCGGCTCCGCCCGACGTAGAGCGCGGCGAGCAGCGGCAGTACGCCGAGCAGGACGGCGACCCGGAGCAGGTCCTTCTCGCCGAGGATCAGCGCGGAGATCGCCGCCGCCACGGCGGCGGCCAGGAAGGACCGCCCCCGGGTGGTGAGGCCGCGTAGTGCCTCGCGCACCGTCACCGCCTCCGCGGCTCGTACTGGGAACGTCCGGTGCCGTCGGACGACGACGGCCGGGTGTCGTACGGCGAGCGCTGCCGCTCGTGCGGCAACGGCAGCCGGTGTACCAGATCGGAGACGATCGCGTCGGTGGTACGCCGGGCGAGCTGCGCGTCCGCCGTGGAGATCACCCGGTGCGCCAGCACCGGTACGGCGAGTGCCTGGAGGTCGTCGGGGAGGACGTAGTCGCGTCCCTCCAGCGCGGCGACCGCCCGGGCGGTGCGCAGCAGTTGCAGGGTGGCCCGGGGGGAGGCGCCGAGTCGCAGGTCGGGGGATTCCCGGGTGGCGGTGACCAGATCGACGGCGTACTGCTTGACGGCGTCCGCCACGTGCACCTCGCGGACAGTGGCGATCAGCTTCCGCACGGTGGCGGCGTCGGAGACCGGCCGCAGCTCGTGGATCGGGTCCCGGCCGCCGTGCACGTCCAGCATTGCCAGCTCGGCACCGGGGTCGGGGTAGCCCATCGCGATCCGGGCGGTGAACCGGTCGCGCTGCGCCTCCGGCAGCGGATAGGTCCCCTCCATCTCGATCGGGTTCTGGGTGGCGATCACCATGAACGGTGCCTGTAGTTCGTAGGTGACGCCGTCGACGGTGACCTGCCGCTCCTCCATGCTCTCCAGGAGCGCGGACTGGGTCTTCGGCGAGGCCCGGTTGATCTCGTCGCCGACCACCAGGTTGGCGAAGACCGCGCCCGGCTTGAACTCGAAGTCGTGCGTCTCCTGGTTGTAGACGCTGACCCCGGTGACGTCGCTGGGCAGCAGGTCGGGGGTGAACTGGATGCGCCGGACCGAGCAGTCGATCGACCGGGCGAGCGCCTTGGCCAGCTTGGTCTTGCCGACACCCGGCACGTCCTCGATCAGGAGGTGGCCTTCGGCCAGCAGGACTGCGAGCGCGAGCCGGACCGTCGCGGTCTTGCCCTCGATGACCTCCTCGATGTTGGCCACGATCGCGTCGCTGGCGGTACGGAACTGGTCGCTCGGCAGGGTGCCACCCAGTTCGTCCCAGGTCTGTTGAGTCACGGGCCTCCTCCTCGTCGGTCACGGCCGCCGTTAGTTAAGAGTCCTTGGGCCGACCGTATGGTTCGCGGGAGAGTACGTCCGTCCGGAGTAACCGGATCACCCGCATCACGGATCACCCGCATCACTCAGGCTAACCGTATTCGGCGGGAGAGCCGAGCACACCCGAGAGCCCGGGGGCCGGATACCGGCCGGAATCGGGTGCGACAGCCCTGCCGGCGGCGCGGTACGATGACCGCATGTCCAGGGTCCACCTGCTCCTTAGCGAGCCGTGCTGACGCGACAGACAGCGACAGCACGGCCACCCCTCCTGCGTGAGGGGCTTTTTTGTGCCCGGAGAACGGACCCGGCCCACAAACCTGAATTCGATGCTCAGCCAGCTCGGTCGACCAGGGCGGGCCGACGAGGAGAGACGTAGCGAGGAGACGACATGACGACCGAGGCAGCCGAGCCGGCCGCGGACATTCCGCCGTACCGGTACACGGCCGAGCTGGCCGGCGAGATCGAGATTCGCTGGCAGGACCGGTGGGCCGAGCGGGGCACCTTCCGGGCGCCCAACCCGGTCGGGGCGCTGGCCGACCCCGACCATCCCCGGGCGGACGCGGAGAAGCTGTTCGTGCTGGACATGTTCCCGTACCCGTCCGGGGCGGGGCTGCACGTCGGGCATCCGCTGGGCTACATCGGCACCGACTGCTACGCCCGCTACCAGCGGATGGTCGGGCGCAACGTGCTGCACACGATGGGCTTCGACGCGTTCGGGCTGCCCGCCGAGCAGTACGCGGTGCAGACCGGCACCCATCCCCGGACCACCACCGAGGCGAACATCGGCTACTACCGGTCGCAGCTGCGCCGGCTGGGGCTGGGGCACGACGACCGGCGCTCGGTGGCGACCATCGACACCGACTACTACCGCTGGACGCAGTGGATCTTCCTGCAGATCTACAACGCCTGGTACGACACCGCCGCCGCCCGGGCCCGGCCGATCGCCGAGCTGGTCGCCGAGTTCGAGGCGGGCACCCGGGACACCCCGGACGGCCGGTCGTGGGCCGAACTGTCCCCGGCGCAGCGGCGGCGGATCGTCGATGACCACCGGCTGGCCTACGTCTCCGAGGCGCCGGTCAACTGGTGCCCCGGGCTGGGCACCGTGCTGGCCAACGAGGAGGTGACCCCGGACGGCCGCTCGGACCGGGGCAACTTCCCGGTCTTCAAGCGCAACCTGAAGCAGTGGATGATGCGGATCACCGCCTACGGTGACCGGCTGATCGACGACCTGGACGCGCTGGACTGGCCCGAGCCGATCAAGCTGCAACAGCGGAACTGGATCGGCCGGTCCACCGGCGCGCACATCGAGTTCCCGACCGCCGCCGCGCCGATCCGGGTCTTCACCACCCGGCCGGACACCGTCTTCGGGGCCACCTACATGGTGCTGGCCCCGGAGCACCCGCTGGTCGAGACGCTGGCCGGCGACGCCTGGCCGGCGGGGACGAAGGACGCCTGGACCGGCGGGCAGGCCACCCCCCGGACCGCCGTGGACGCCTACCGGAAGGCGGCCGGCGCCAAGACCGACATCGAGCGGCAGGCGGAGAACCGGGAGAAGACCGGCGTCTTCATCGGGGCGTACGCCACCAACCCGGTCAACGGGGCGCAGATCCCGATCTTCATCGCCGACTACGTACTGGCCGGCTACGGCACCGGCGCGATCATGGCGGTGCCCGGGCAGGACGAGCGGGACTGGGAGTTCGCCGAGGTCTTCGAGCTGCCGATCGTGCGTACCGTGCAGCCGCCGGAGAACTTCGACGGCAAGGCGTACACCGGGGAGGGCCCGGCGATCAACAGCGCCGCACCAGAGCGCGGCCTGGACCTGAACGGGCTGTTCGTCGCCGACGCCAAGGCGAGGACCATCGAGTGGCTGGAGGCGCACGGGCACGGCTCCGGCGCGGTCACCTACCGGCTGCGGGACTGGCTGTTCAGCCGGCAGCGCTACTGGGGCGAACCGTTCCCGATCGTCTACGACGAGCAGGGCAACCCGCACCCGCTGCCCGAGGAGATGCTGCCGGTCGAGCTGCCCGAGGTGGACGACTTCGCGCCGCGCACCTTCGACCCGTCCGATGCCGACTCCGACCCGGAGACCCCGCTGTCCCGCCGCAAGGACTGGGTCGAGGTCGAGCTGGACCTGGGTGACGGGCCGCGGCGCTACACCCGGGAGACCAACGTGATGCCGCAGTGGGCCGGCTCCTGCTGGTACGAGCTGCGCTACCTGGACCCGGCCAACCCGGACCGGTTCGTCGACCCGGCCAACGAGGCGTACTGGATGGGCCCGCAGTCACCCGGCGACCCGGGCGGGGTCGACCTGTACGTCGGCGGCCAGGAGCACGCCGTGCTGCACCTGCTGTACGCCCGCTTCTGGCACAAGGTGCTGTACGACCTGGGCCACGTCTCGTCGTTCGAGCCGTACCGACGGCTGTACAACCAGGGCATGATCCAGGCGTACGCCTTCCAGAACGACCGGGGCAGCTACGTCGAGGCCGCCGAGGTGGAGGAGGTCGACGGCAGGTACTACTTCGGCGACCAGCAGGTCACCCGGGTCTACGGCAAGATGGGTAAGTCGCTGCGGAACGTGGTGACCCCGGACGAGATGTGCGAGGCGTACGGCGCCGACACCTTCCGGGTCTACGAGATGTCGATGGGCCCGCTGGACGTCTCCCGGCCCTGGGAGACCCGGGCGGTGATCGGGGCGTACCGGTTCCTGCAACGGGTCTGGCGGACCGTCGTCGACGAGCAGACCGGGCAGCTGCGGGTCACCGACGACCCGGCCGACGAGCAGACCCGGCGGCTGCTGCACCGGGTCATCGACGGGATCCGGGGTGACCTGGACGGCATCCGGATGAACACCGCGATCGCCAAGCTGATCGAGCTGACCAACGGGCTGACCCGACTGGCGGCAACCCCCCGTGAGGTGGCCGAGCCGCTGCTGCTGATGCTGTCGCCGTTCGCCCCGCACATCGCCGAGGAGCTGTGGCACCGGCTGGGGCACGCCGAGTCGCTGGCGTACGAGCCGTTCCCGGTGGCCGACCCGAGCCTGCTGGCCGCCGAGACGGTGACGTACCCGGTGCAGGTCAACGGCAAGGTCCGGGGCCGGATCGAGGTGCCGGCGCAGGCGGCCGAGGAGGCGATCCGGTCCGCCGCGCTGTCGGCGGTCGCCGAGCAGCTGGCCGGTCGAGAGCCGCGCAAGGTGATCGTGGTGCCGGCCCGGATGGTCAGCGTCGTCGTCTGACAGTCCACCCGGCGCCCCACCCCGGCCGCGGCCGGCGGCGGGTCCCCGGCGCACCGTCGCGAGCGGCGGCCGGTCTCGACCTGGACGTCCGAGGCGTTACGCGGCACGGATAACGCCTCGGACGTCCAGGTGAGCGGTCTGGCCCACCCGCCGGTGTGGCCGGGGGGCGGTCGAGGGTCGCTCGTGGCGGCTGGGCTGCGTTGCGGCGGCGCCCGAGCGGGCCCCGCATGATCCGCGGGGCCTCCTGGTCCGCTTGTAGGCTCACTCGACATGCGCGTGACCCACTCGCTCCTGCACGCCGAGGACCTCGCTCAGCTGGTGGAACGGGAGTACGCCATCGCGGCGCCGGCCAAGGTGAGCCTGTTGAACCGCGGCTTCAACGACAGCTACCTCGTCACCGACGTCGAGGGCGGCCGCCGCGTGCTGCGGGTCTACAACCGGGAGAAGTACTGGATCCGTTCGGACTCCGACCTCCGCTTCGAGCTCGACCTGCTTGAGCACCTGGCCGCGGCCGGGCTGGGCGTCATCCGCCCGTACCAGCGGACCCTCGGCGACCGGCTCGGCCGGCTGATGGCGCCCGAAGGCGAACGATGCTTCGCGCTGTTCACCCACGCGCCTGGCATGCCCTTGTACGAAGCCACGCTGACCGCCGAGCAGTGGCGCGAGTTCGGCGCCGGCATCGCCCGGATGCACCTGGAGATGGACGCCTTCCACACCGGCCACGACCGCTACCACCTCGACGGACGCATCCTCGTCGAACGGCCGCTGACCAGCCTGGCACCCTATGCCGGCTCGGGCCGGGCCGCGGCGGACCTCGCCGAACTCGGCAGGCTCGGCGAGCGACTGACCGGCGAGATCCAGCGGCTCCGAGCGATCGACGGGGCGTACGGGATCATCCATGCAGACCTGCACCGGGGCAACACCAACATCGACGGCGACGGACGGTTCGTCACGTTCGACTTTGACCACTGCGGGTTCGGGTTACGTGCGTACGACCTGACCGTCTACTATCGCGGGTCCGACGCGCCGGCGGAGGAGCGCGAACGGTGGGCAGCGGTCCTCGCCGGCTACCAGCAGGTCCGTCCGCTGAGCCGGAGCGAGGTGGCCGGCTTCCCCGTCCTGGCCGCCTGCCGGGCGATCTGGGACGTCGGTGATTGGCTGGGTGGCGCCGACCGTACCGGCGACGCCTGGATGAGGGAAACGGTGATCGCCAGGCTGCTGGCGGACGTCCGCAAAGCAGAAGTACCGTCCGGGCTGGGAACATCTGGCTTGCCGAAGGCTTGAACATCCCGTCAGGGAGGCACCTGCCCGGTGCGGCTCAGAGCAGGTCCTCGACGGTGATCGGGAGGTGCCGGATCCGCCGGCCGGTGGCGTGGTGGACGGCGTTGGCGATCGCTGCGGCGGTGCCGACGATGCCGATCTCACCGACGCCCTTCACCCCGAGCGGGTTGACCACGGAGTCGGGTACCTCGATGACGTCGACCGTGACGTCCGGGACGTCGGCGTTGAGCGGGACCAGGTAGTCGGCGAGGCTGGCGTTCGCCCAGCGCCCGGTGTGCGGGTCCATCCGGGTCGCCTCCAGCAGCGCCTGGCCCAGCCCCCAGAGCATCCCGCCCATCAGCTGACTGTGCGCGGTCCTGCGGTTGAGGACCCGGCCGGGGGCGAAGACGCCGACCAGCCGGCGTACCCGGACCAGCCCGAGTTCGGTGTCGACGGCCACCTCGGCGAACTGGGCGCCGAAGGTGTGCATGGCGTGCTCCGTCATGGGCGGCAGGACCGGCATCCAGGTGCCCACCGTCTCCACGTCCGGGATGTGGTTGCGGGTGAGCAGCTCGGCGTAGGTCTCGCCGACCTCGGGCCGGTCGCGCAGGCACATCCGGCCGTCCCGGACCACCACCCCGGCCGGGTCGGCGCCGTGCAGCGGCGAGTGCTGGTCGGCCACCGCCTGCCCGACGAGCTGGTCGCGCAACTGGGTGCAGGCCAGGTGTACCGGTGCACTGGTCGCCCCCGCGCCGGCCGAGCCGACCGCCGAGGCGACGTTCGGCAGGTCGGTGGTGCCGCCGAGGAACCGTACCCGGTCGATCGGCAGGCCGAGGCCGTCCGCGGCGACCTGGGTCATCGCGGTCAGCGCACCGGTGCCGAACTCGGAGATGCCGGCCTCGACGACCGCGCTGCCGTCGATGTACAGCCGGGCCCGGGCCCGCTGCGGGCTGATCGGGGCGGCCACCGGATATGCGGCGGTGGCCATGCCGGTGCCGATCAGACACTGCCCCTCGCGGCGGATGCCGGGGGTCGGGTCGCGGTCGGCCCAGCCGAAGAGCTCGGCGCCGCGCTGGTAGCACTCCCTGAGCCCCTTGCTCGACCAGGGTTTGCCGGTGTCCGGGTCGACGTCGGTGTGGTTGCGCAACCGCAGCTGCACCGGGTCGACCCCGGTGGCGTACGCGAGTTCGTCCATCGCGGACTCCAGCGCGAACATCCCGGTCGCCTCGCCCGGTGCCCGGGTGAAGGTCGGGGTGATGATGTTGCCGCGAACCAGCCGGTAGCCGCCGGCGTAGTTCGGCGAGGCGTACGCGATCGCGGCCGACTCCAGGGAGGTCTCGGCCCAGTCGTCGAAGTGCGAGGTCAGCGAGATCTTGTCGTGGGTGAGCGCCACGAGTGTGCCGTCCCGGCCGGCGCCGAGCCGGACCCGCTGCTCCTGCTCCTCGCGGAAGCCGCAGGAGTGGAACATCTGGTCCCGGCTGAGCGTGAGCCGGACCGGCCGGCCGACCTGTCGGGCGGCGAGCGCGGCGAGGGTGACGTGCGGCCAGATCAGTGCCTTGGCGCCGAAGCTGCCACCGACGTAGTGGCTGACCACCCGGACCTGGGTCGGTGCCAGCCCGAGCAGTTCGGCGACGCTGAGCTGGGTCGCGGTCGGCCCCTGGGTGGAGTCGTAGAGGGTGAGCCGATCGGTGTCGTCCCAGACCGCCGTGGTCGTCCCCGCCTCCAGCGGGTTCTGGTGGTTGGCCGCGAACCGGTACGTCAGGTCGAGGCGCACCTCGGCGTCGCGCAGCGCCGTCTCCGGGTCGCCCCGGGTCGGGTTCCGGCCGGGCACCAGCCCACCGAAGATTCGTTCCGGCTCGTACGCCTGCTCGCGCCCCTGGTCGAGCAGGGTCACCGACGGCGTCTCGGCGTAGGTCACCTGGACCAGGCTGCCCGCGTACTCGGCCCGTTCGACGGTGTCGGCGACCACGATCGCGACCGGCTGGCCGGCGTAGTGCACCACGTCGTCCTGGAGCGGGAAGAAGCTCTGCCCGTGCGCGGTCAGCCCGGCCAGCGACGGGAACAGCCTCGGCTGGGCCGCGACCCGGGGCAGGTCGAGGTGGGTCAGTACCGCGAACACGCCGTCCGCGACGCCTGCCTGCCGGCAGTCGATCCCGATGATCCGGCCGCTCGGCACCCGGGCACCGACCAGCACCGCGTGGGCTAGGTCGGGCAGGTTCAGTTCGCCGGAGTACCGGGCCGCGCCGGTGACCTTGGCCCGGCCGTCCACCCGGTCGAGGGCCGCCCCGAGTACCGGGCTCATCCGTGCGGTCCTTTCACGATGCGGTTCCGTCGCCGCCGACCATCCGGGCGTCGCCGGTGACCGTGCGCAGTGCCCGGACGATCGTGCGCCGACCCAGTTCGATCTTGTACGCGTTCATGCCGTGCGACACCGCGTCGGCCAGTTCCGCCTCGGCCGCCGCCCGGAACGACTCGACGCTGGCCGGGGCGCCGACCAGCACCGATTCGGCCCGTCGGGCCCGCCAGGGCGTGGTCGCGACACCGCCCAGCGCCAGCCGTACGTCGGTGACCACTCCGGTGTCAAGCGAGACGGCGACCGCCGCCGAGGCGAGCGCGAACTCGTACGACTCCCGGTCCCGCACCTTCAGGTAGTTCGACGTACTGGCCATCGCCAGCGGCGGGATCTCCACGGCGACCACGAGTTCGCCGTGCGCGGTCGGGTGCTCGCGGTCCGGAGTGTCCCCGGGCGCCAGGTAGAAGTCGTCGACGGGGATCCGGCGGTGCCCGCCCGGCCCCTGGGTGAGCACCACCGCGTCCAGCGCGACCAGTGCGACGGCCAGGTCCGAGGGGTGGGTGGCGATGCAGTACTCGCTGGTGCCCAGGACCGCGTGGCCCCGGTTGATTCCGTTCATCGCGCTGCAGCCGGTACCCGGCTCGCGCTTGTTGCAGGGCGCCGCCACGTCCCGGAAGTAGCCGCAGCGGGTCCGCTGCATCAGGTTGCCGCCGATCGAGGCCATGTTGCGCAGTTGCGGGGAGGCGCCGAGCAGCAGAGCCTGGGAGACCATCGGGAAGCGGCGCCGGACCGGCAGGGCCTGGGCGACGTCGCTCATCCGGGCGACCGCACCGATCCGGACCCCGCCGCCGGGAAGTTCCTCGACCTGGCGCAGCGGCAGGTCGTTGATGTCCACCAGCCGCCTCGCCCCGGCGACGTGGATGCGTTGCAGGTCGACCTCGGTGGTGCCGCCGGCCAGGAAGGTGCTGCCCGGGTCGGCGGCGACCGTCCCGATCGCGGTGGCCACGTCGGCCACCCGGGAGTAGCTAACCGGTCGCATCGGGCCCACCCGTCCCGGCCTCGTCCCGGACCTGCCGGATGGCGGCCCGGATGTTCGGGTACGCCGCGCACCGGCAGATGTTGCCGCTCATCCACTCCCGGATCTGCGCGTCGTCCGCGGCGTGCCCCTCGGCGAGGAAGGCCACCGCCGACATGATCTGGCCGGGGGTGCAGTATCCGCACTGGAAGGCGTCCTGGCTGATGAACGCCGTCTGCATCGGGTGCAGATCGGTCCCGTCGGAGAGCCCTTCGATCGTGGTGACCTCGCGGGTCTCGCAGGTGATCGCCAGGGTGAGGCAGGCCAGTACCCGTCGCTTGTCCACCCAGACCGTGCAGGCGCCGCAGGCGCCCTGGTTGCAGCCCTTCTTGGTGCCGGTGAGGTCGAGCCGGTCGCGAAGCGCGTCCAGCAGGCTGACCCGGGGTTCGACCAGCATGTTCCGGACGGTGCCGTTGACGGAGAGCCGGACGACGGTCGCGTTCGGGCCGCGTACGACGGCGGTGTCGGCGACCTCCACCGCGCCGGCTGTCTCGGCGTACGACTTCACCCGTCACCTCGCTGACCATCGTTGCGCGTGGGCGCCGCGCCCGGCGGAAGCGCCCACCGCCGGGGCCGGGGGTGGCCCGGCCCCGGGGTGAGGCTCGACCCTCCGTCCTCCGGGGGCTGCCGCTGAAGGAGGACGGCGGCGTCCAACAGCCTATCGCCGAACGGTCCTTATAGGGCAAATACCGTGAATCGCACGATCCCGCTCGTCCGTGTCCTCGCCGAGCCGCTACCGGCTACTCCGGGTGCGCCGCCGGACCGCTGGCCTTCGTGGCGCGTTCGGCCCGCCACCAGCGCACCGCCAGGACGACGGTGGCGACCAGGCCCAGCGCCCCCGGGGTTACCGCCAGCCAGTTCACCTCGTCCGGCGAGACCGCCGCCGCACCCACCGCCGCGTAGCCGAACGCGGACGGGGCGGCGGCCAGCACACTGCCCAGCAGGAACGGCGCGAGCCGCGCCCCGGTGGTGCCGTAGCCGTAGCTGACCAGCCCGAACCCGCCGATCGGCACCAGCCGGACGCTGATCACCCCGAGCACGCTCTGCCGGGCGAACCATCCGTCGAGCCGGGCCAGTCGGCCGCGTACCCGTTCCGCGACGAACTCCCGACCGAGCAGCCGGCCGACCGCGAAGCCGGCGAGCGCGGCGAGCAGCGCGGCGGCCAGCGTGTAGCCGGCGCCGAGCAGTGGCCCGAAGATCGCTCCCCAGACCACCGTGATCGCGGTCCGGGGCACCAGTGCGACCAGTAGCAGCGCGCCACCGCCGATCGCGGCGACCGGCGCCAGCGAACCGAGCCGGTCGGCCAGCCGGGGCAGCTCGGCCACCTCGGGCCGGGGCGCCAGCAGCAGTACCAGGCCGAAGAGGCCGAGCACCAGGAGCAGTACGGCGAATCGTGCGGCCGACCGCTGCCGCAGCGGCAGCCGGACGAATCCGGTCACCCCTTTCTCGACCCGAACCGTACGCTCGACCCGAGCCGCGCGCTCGACCCGAACCGCACGGCGCTCACGCACCGCGTTCGACCACGCGGTCCGCCGGACCCGCGGGGGTAGGTGGCGCGACTCTCACTGCCGGGCGGCGGCCAGGGCCGCGCTGCGTTCGGCCCGCAGCCGATCCGACCAGGTGTCGTCCAGCGGCGGCAGCTGCGGCGCGCCGGTCGCCCAGCGCAGCAGCAGGTCCGCCAGGGCCGGGTTGCGGGCCAGCGCCGGCCCGTGCGAGTACGTGCCCAGCAGCTTGCCCCGCCACGCCCCCTCGGTGGTGCCGTCGTTGCCGAGCCCGGCGCTGATCCGGGCCAGCGGTGACACCCCGGCGCCCAGGTGGGTACGCCCGCCGTGGTTCTCGAAGCCGCTCAGCGGCGGCAGCCCCAGCCGGGGGTCGATGGCACCGGCGAGTTCACCGACCGCCCGGGACGGACCCCGGTCGGAGTGCAGGTCGAGCAGGTCCAGGCCGGCGCACTTGGCGCCCTTGGCAAAGAACGAGCCGCCCAGCAACTGGTAGCCGGCGCAGACCGCGAAGACCACCGAGCCCTGGTCTGCGGCCCGGCGCAGCCCGCCGTCGGCGATCAGTCGCTGCGCGCCCAGCGCCTGCGGGCCGTCCTCGCCGCCGCCGAGCAGGTAGATGTCGGCCGAGACCGGCAGCCGCTGGTCGGAGCGGATCTCGATGCACTCCACCGGCAGGCCGCGCAGCTGGGCCCGGCGGGCCAGGATCAGCATGTTGCCCCGGTCGCCGTAGGTGGAGAGCAGGTCCGGATAGATCCAGACGATCCGCAGCGTGCTCTCCCCGGTGGCCGGGCCGGGCATGCGGTAGGCGGGATCAGTTGACACGGTCGCACTCCGCTCGGATGTCCTGGAACGCCGTGTAGTTGGCGATGACCTCGAGCCGGCCCGGCGGGACGCTCGTGATCGCTTCGGTGAAGGTCCTGACGTGCTGGAACGGTACGCCGTTGACGTCCAGCCGGACCGCGAGGTCGTACGCCCGGTCGCCGGTGACCAGCACCTGCCGCCCGCGCAGCGGGGCGAAGTCGACGTCGAACAGCCAGGAGGTGTCCAGCCCGTCGGGATCCCGGGCGTTGATCGACAGCAGCGTCGGCGCCTCCTCGGCCATGTCGAACGCCTCCAGCCAGCTCGCCGGGTTCTTCGCCAACAGCAGCCGGATCGTCCGGCCGTCCTTGACCACCTGGGCGTACCGGCCGGCGACCGAGGCGACCCCGCCGAGCCGGGACACCGCGTCGGTCGGGCGTACCCCGAACTCGGCCGCCACCGCCAGCGCGGTCGCCGCGTTGCCGAGGTTGACCCGGCCGGGCAGTTGCAGGACGACCTTGTGCCAGTCACCGGCCGGGTCGAGCACACCGTCGTCCTCGACCACCCACTGCGGCTCCGGCCGGCGCAGCCAGCAGCCGGTGCACCACCACTGGTCAGCCATCCGCTCGATCGGGGCGCCGCACTCCGGGCAGACCCAGGAGTCGTCGTGCCAGCGCTGTCCGGCGCTGAACCAGGTGACCGCTGCCGGGGTGACCTGCGGGCTGCGGGTCGCCGGTGGGGTGGCCGCCCAGACCACCATCGGGTCGTCGGCGTTGGCGACCACCCGTACCGACGGGTGCCGGACCAGCGCGGCCCGCCAGAGCTGGGCCATCATCGCCACTTCCTTGGCCCGGTCGAGCTGGTCGCGGGAGAGGTTCAGCAGGGCCACCACCCGGGGCTCGGTGGCCTCCAGTACCTGGGCCAGGTAGTGCTCGTCTACCTCGAGGACCGCGTACGGGGTGCTGCCGGCCTTGGCCAGTGCCGAGGTGTGTCCGGTGGGCATGTTCGCCCCGAACGAGTTGGTCGCCACCCGGCCCAGTACGCCGACGGCGGCCGCGGCCAGTCGGGTGGTGGTGGTCTTGCCGTTGGTCCCCGACACCAGCGCGATGGCCCGGCCGGTCGCCAGGTGGGCGAGGAGATCAGGATCGATCTTGAGACCGATCCACCCGCCGATCACCGACCCGTCGCCCCGGCCGGCGGCCCGGGAGAGGGCCGCGGCGGTGCGCGATACCGAACTGGCCACCTTTGCCCGGAGAGGCATCTTCCCGTCCGTCACGCGAGCGAGGTTACCGGACGGCGCCGGTCGGGTGGCCGTCGCACGAAAGCCGCGAATTTTTCCTCCACTTTCCTCCCGCCCCGCTCCGGCGGGGTGGTGGAGGCAGCCGGATGCGTCGGAAAAAGCGGTCTAAATCCGGTCGCCGAACGACCGCCGTATCGCTGTCGGATAGCGGACCCCGGCGAGGGGAGGCCCGTTTCCCTCCACCGCAGGGCACCCCTTCTGACGTGCGGTTTCACTCCGAGGACAGCCGGTCTTTCCGGGCGATTCCGGTTGCGGGTGGAGGGAAGTGGAGTAGAGTGGGGCGCGATGGGGGGCCAGGAGGGCCCGCCGGCCCGGGGGGCAGCGGCGCCGCGAACGCCGTTGGTAGGGCGAGGGGGTTGGGCCGGTGTTTCTCGGCACGCACACCCCGCGCCTGGACGACAAGGGCCGGCTGATCCTTCCGGCCAAGTTCCGGGACGAGCTGGCGGGAGGTGTCGTGATCACGAAAGGGCAGGAGCGCTGCCTCTACGTCTTCCCGATGCCCGAGTTCCAGCGCATCGCGGGACAGTTGCGCGAGCAGCCGATGACGCACAAGGCGGCCCGGGCCTACAGCCGGGTCTTCTTCGCCAGCGCGCACGACGAGATCCCGGACAAGCAGGGCCGGGTCACCATCCCGATCCACCTGCGGGAGTACGCCGCACTGGACCGGGAGCTGGTGGTCATCGGGGCGAGCACCCGGGTGGAGATCTGGGACAAGCGGTCCTGGGAGACCTACCTCGCGGAGAGCGAAGGGGACTTCGCCGACATCGAGGAGGGGGTGCTGCCGGGCGGACTGTAGGGCGGCGCGTGCCGACGCCCGACGTACTGCGAGATCTCCACCCGCTCGAAGTTCCTGGCGCCTCTTCCCCGGTGCCAGGCGCGATCCACCGAGGGTCCGAAGGTCGGCCTCGGGGAGCTGAGCGGATGGGGATCTGGCGGTACGACGAGCGCGACAGTTACCGGGCACGTCCGGACGAGACAGGGGTCACTGGGGGTCGACATGGGGGAGCTACGCGGTACGCACGTGCCGGTGCTGCTTGAGCGGTGTCTCGAGCTGTTCGCCCCCGCCCTGGACCGCGCCGACGACCGGACGACGGTGTACGTCGACGCCACCCTCGGGCTGGCCGGGCATGCCGAGGCGGTGCTCGCCGCGCATCCGCGTACCGTCCTGATCGGACTCGACCGGGACACCGAGGCCCTGGCGCACGCGCGGGCCCGGCTCGACCGGTACGCCGACCGGATCCACCTGGTGCACGCGGTCTACGACGAGTTGCCCGAGGTGCTGGAGCGGCTCGGACACGACCGGGTGGACGGCGTGCTGTTCGACCTCGGCGTCTCCTCGCTGCAACTCGACGCGCCCGATCGCGGGTTCGCCTACGCGCAGGACGCGCCGCTGGACATGCGGATGGACCAGTCCGCCGGTACGACCGCCGAGGAGGTCGTCAACGGCTACTCGCACGGCGAACTGGCCCGGGTGCTGCGGGTCTACGGCGAGGAGCGGTTCGCCGGCCGGATCGCCTCGGCGATCGTCCGGGAGCGGGAGCGCCATCGGCTCACCTCGTCGGCCCGGTTGGCCGAACTGGTCAGGGAGTCCATCCCGGCACCTGCCCGACGAACGGGTGGACATCCGGCCAAGAGGACGTTTCAGGCTTTACGGATCGAGGTAAACCGGGAACTGGCGGCGCTGGAGACGGCGTTGCCGGCCGCCCTGGACGCACTGTCCGTGGGTGGTCGCGCGGTGGTGCTGTCCTACCACTCACTGGAGGACCGGATCACCAAGCAGGTGTTCGCGGGCCGTGCCCGGAGTACCGGGCCGGTCGACCTTCCGGTCGAGCTGCCCGGTACCGGGCCGATGCTGCGGCTGCTCAGCAGGGGAGCCGAGCTGCCGGGCGAGGCGGAGGTCCAGGCGAACCCGCGGGCCGCGTCGGTGCGGCTGCGGGCGGCCGAACGGATCGAGCGGGACGGCGGTGCGAGCACGACGACGAGGCGGGCTGTCCGCGAACGGCCCGGGCGAGTCGTCGGGACGACAGGCCCGGCCGGTGCGGGGGCACCGGGCGGGTCCGACGGAGCGCGACGGGACATGCCGCGGCCGGCATCCGACGGCGGCGGCACGACAGTACAGGGGGAGGGAAGATGAACGTCAACAGGCGCGAGCGTCGGGAACAGCCCGACGCGACGCGCGACGCGCAGCAGCGCACACCGCGGTCGGGGGGCCGGACCACGGTGCAGCGGGCACAGCGGGCGGGCGGTGGCCGGTCGAACCCGGCGCCGGAGACCCGCGCGCGGGGGGCGCGACGGTATCCGACCCAGGGCAGTGCCGCACTGCGTGAGCGGGACTGGGAGCAGCCGGCGGAATCCGCCCGGGGGCTGCAGGTCTGGGACAGCTCTGACGAGCTGCCGGAGCGCGCACCGGAGTCGGCGACGCCGGCCCGGCGCTCCCGGCTCCGGGTGGCGCCACCGCTGCCGGTGGCCCGACCGCGGGTCTCCTTCGTGGCGCTGATCCTGGTGCTGGTGGTCGGCGGGATGCTCGGCATCCTGGTGGTCAACAGCAAGGTCAACGAGAACGCGTTCCGGCTGGAGCGGCTGCAGCAGCAGCAGTCCACGCTGGACATCCAACAGCAGGAGCTGGAGCAGAAGATCGCCGACGCCGAGGTGCCGGGCAACCTGGCCGCCCGGGCCCGCCAACTGGGCCTGGTCGACTCGGGGCCACCGGCCTTCATCCGGTTGCCCGACGGTCGGGTGATCGGGGTGCCGCAGCCGGCCGGCGGCGAGCCGGCGATCACCAGCCAGCAGGGCGCCGGGGGATGACCCGGTGACGCCGCGGTCGGACGAGCCGCGCCGGGACGCTTCGGCGGCCCGGCGCGGCTCTTCGCGCGCCGACCGGGACACCGAACGCGGCTCCGGCGGCCGCTCCGGCTCCGGCATCGGTGGCATCTCCGACGCCCGGGCCTACACCCCGCGCGGCCGGACCGTGCGGGACAACCCGGAACTCCGGCGCACCCCCGGCGTCGACGGCGGCTCCACCGAGCAGGGCGGCCGGTCCCGGCGTACCCCCAGGACCGGACGGTCGGCCGACCCGTTCCGGCCAGCGCTGCAGGTCCTCGACGGCGGCCGGAACGGCGCGACCCGGACGGCCCGGCGCACCGTGCCGACCGCCGCCGGACGCACCATCACCCCACGCCCCGTCCGGGGCGGTGCCGACGTCGCCAAGCCGGTCCGGCGGCGTCCGGCCGACCCGCCCGGCGGCCCCGCCCGGACCAGCACCGGAGCGCCCGCCCGGCGCCCGGCCCGGCGACCCCGCCGGCCACCCCGGCTGGCCGACCCGCACCGGCGGCTGCGGCTCGGCACGCTGCTCGCGCTCGCCATGTTCACCACCATCGGCATCCGGCTGGTCGCACTCCAGGTCGTCGACGCCCCGGAGTACGACGGCGGCGGTGTCGGCGACCGGCTGCGTACCGTCGTCCTGCCCGCCCCCCGCGGAACCATCTACGACCGCTTCGGGGCGGCGCTGGCGGAGAGCGTCGAGGCCCGTTACGTCTACGCCGACCCGGAGATGATCGACGATCCGGCCCGGACCGCCACCGCCCTCTCGCCGCTGCTCGGCACCCCCGCCTCCAAGCTGACCGAGGAGATGCGGAAGCGGAAGCGGCCCGACGGGCGTCCGTCGAACTTCGAATACCTGGCCCGGGGCGTCGAGATCGGCACCGCCGAGAAGATCATGGATCTCAACCTGAAGGGCATCGGCACCGGGCGGGACGAGCGGCGCCAGGTCCCCGGTGGCGACCTGGCCGCCAACCTGCTCGGCTTCACCAGCCAGGACCGGGTCGGCCTGGAGGGCATCGAGGCCCGCTACGACGAGCTGCTGCGCGGGGTGAACGGCGAGCGGGAGTACGAGGTCGGCAAGGGGGCACTGGCCGCCGAGATCCCCGGCGGCTACAACCGGGTCACCCCGGCCCGGCCGGGCAGCTCGCTGCAACTCACCATCGACCGGGACCTGCAGTTCATGGTGCAGCGGATCCTGGCCAAGCGGATGCAGGAGGTCAACGGCACCACCGGGGCGGCCGTGGTGCTCGACGTACGCACCGGCGAGGTGCTGGCCCAGGCGAGCTATCCGACCTACGACGCGGCCGACTGGCAGAAGTACGACGCCAGCGACCGCAACGACGCCGCCACCAGCTTCGTGGTCGACCCCGGATCGGTGCACAAGGCCGTCATCTTCGGCGCCGGGCTGGAGGAGGGGGTGATCACCCCGGACACCGCCTGGCCGACGCCGAACAGCATCCGCAAGGGCGACCAGACGTTCCGGGACACCCACAACGCGCAGGGCCGCAAGCTCAGCGTCGCCGGGATGCTCGGGTTCTCCTCCAACGTCGGCACCATCCGGATCGCCGACCGGCTCGGCGCGGAGAAGGTCTACGAGTACCAGCTCCGGTTCGGGCTGGGGCAGCCGACCGGGGAAGGGGTGCCGGGCGAGGCGTCCGGCCGGGTGCTCAAGCCGTCGGAGTACAGCGGCTCGACGTACGGGTCGGTGCCGATCGGGCACAGCGTCGACGTCACCCCGTTGCAGATGGCCGCCGCGTACGCCGCGATCGCCAACGACGGCACCTGGGTCCAGCCCCACCTGGTACGCGAGATCATCGGCCCGAAGGGCAAGCGGAAGCCGGTACCCGACCCGAAGACCCGGCAGGTACTGCGGCCGGAGACCGCCGCCGCGCTGCGTACCCTGCTGGAGGCGCCGGTGACCATCGACGGCGGCACCGCCACCCAGGCGGCGATCGAGGGCTACCGGGTCGCCGGCAAGACCGGCACCGGATCCCGTGTGGTCAACGGCGAGTACGCCCCCGGCGAGGTCGCCTCGTTCATCGGCATGGACCAGGCGGACGACCCGCGGTACGTCATCGCGGTCTTCGCGCACACCCCGTCCGGTGGTGGCGGCGACGTCTCCGCACCGGCCTTCAAGGAGATGATGGAGTACGTCCTGCGGCACTATCGGGTGCCCTCGACCGGCACCGCGCCGCCGAAGTTCGTCGTCTATCCGCGCTGACCTGCCGGAACGGGACATCATCGGTGGGTGCGGGCAAACCACCGGGGCGGCTGTGCGGGGTGGACCCTCCGACGGGGTAGGGTCTGACGCCGTGCCCGGCAATCCCCGTCCCCGCGCCGTGACGCCGGTCCGGCTCACCGATCTCGCCGCGCGAGTCGGCGCCGAGCCGCCTCCGGACGCCGCCGACCTGGCCGTCACCGGGGTGACCCATGCCAGCGGCGAGGTGCACTCCGGCGACCTCTACGCGGCACTCCCGGGTGCCCGCCGGCACGGCGCCGAGTTCGTGGCACCGGCGGCGGCGACCGGCGCGGTGGCCGTCCTCACCGATCCGGCCGGTGCCCCGGCGGCGGCCGAGGCCGGGTTGCCCGCCCTGGTCGTGCCGGATCCGCGCGCGGTGCTCGGCGAGCTTTCCAGCGCGGTATACGGCGATCCGACCGCCGGGCTGACCGTCGTCGGCATCACCGGCACCGCTGGCAAGACCAGCACCAGCTACCTGATCGAGTCGGGGCTGCGGGCCGCCGGCGGTGTCACCGGCCTGATCGGCACCGTGGAGTGCCGGCTCGGCGACCTGGTGGTGGAAAGCGTCCGGACCACTCCGGAGGCCACCGACCTGCACGCGATGCTGGCGGCGGCCCGGGAACGCGGTGTCACGGCGGTGGCGATGGAGGTCTCCAGTCACGCCCTGGCGATGGGCCGGGTCGGCGGGGTCCGGTTCACCGTCGGCGGCTACACCAACTTCGGCCACGACCACCTGGACTTCCACGCCGATGTCGCCGACTACTTCGCGGCCAAGGCGCGGCTCTTCGACGGCCGGTGCGACGTCGAGGTGCTCAACCACGACGATCCGGCGCTCGAACCGCTGCGCCGGCCCGACACCGTCACCTACTCGGCCGTCGGCGATCCGGCCGCGACCTGGCGGGCCGGCGGGATCCGGGAGTCCGGCTACACCCAGACCTTCACCGCGTACGGTCCGGACGGCCTGGCGGTCGAGGCGGGGGTGGCGCTGCCGGGCCGGCACAACGTGGCCAACGCGCTGCTGGCGATCGCCACGCTGGTCGGCGCCGGGGTCGATCCGGCGGTCGCGGCCCGGGGCGTGGTGGCCTGTCCGGGCGTTCCCGGCCGGCTGGAACTGGTCGAGGCGCCCGGCCCGGTGCGCGGGGTGGTCGACTTCGCGCACACCCCGGACGCGGTGGTGGCGGCGCTGAGGGCGCTGCGGGACCTGACCAGCGCCGGCAACCGGCTGATCTGCGTGCTCGGCTCCGGCGGCGACCGGGACCACGGCAAGCGCTCGCTGATGGGAGCCGCCGCGTCGGCCGGAGCCGACCTGGTGGTGGTCACCGACGACAACCCGCGCGGCGAGGACCCGGGAGTGATCCGGGCCGAGGTGCGGCGCGGTGCCGAGCAGGTCGGCGGGTCGGCGCTGGTGCGGGAGGTGGCCGGCCGCCGGGACGCGATCGAGGAGGCGGTCCGGCTCGCCGAGCCAGGTGACGTGGTCGCGGTCCTCGGCAAGGGGCACGAGCGCGGCCAGGAGATCGCGGGCCGGACGTACCCGTTCGACGACCGGGTCGAGCTGGCCGCCGCGCTCGCCGCCCGGTTCGGCAACCTGGTGGAGGGCCGCCGATGATCCCGTTGACCCTGTCCGAGGTGGCCGCCGCGGTCGACGGCCGGCTGGTCGCCGCCGACCCGACGCTGCGGGTCACCGGCCCGGTCGAGTTCGACTCCCGCAAGGTACGTCCCGGCGGGCTCTTCGTGGCCTTCCCGGGTGAGAAGGTGGACGGGCACGACTTCGCGGCTTCGGCGGTGGCCACCGGTGGTGCGGTCGCGGTGCTCGGCTCCCGGGCGGTCGACGGGGTGCCGACGGTGCTGGTCCCGGACGCCCGGGCCGCGCTCGGCCGGCTGGCCCGTGCGGTGCTGGACCGGCTCCCCGACCTGACCGTGATCGGCCTGACCGGGTCGTCCGGCAAGACCACCACCAAGGATTTGGTGGCCCAGCTCACCACCCGGCTCGGTGTCACCGTCGCGCCGCCCGGCTCGTTCAACAACGAGCTGGGGCACCCGTACACGGCGTTGCAGGCCGACGCCGAGACCCGGTTCCTGGTGCTGGAGAAGGGCGCCCGAGGGCTGGGACATGTCCGCTACCTGTGCGAGATCGCCCCGCCCCGGATCGCGGTCGTGCTCAACGTGGGCGTGTCGCACATCGGCGAGTTCGGCTCGCAGGAGGCGATCGCCCAGGCCAAGGGCGAACTGGTCGAAGGGCTGCCGGCCGACGGGCTCGCGGTGCTCAACGCCGACGACGAGCGGGTACGCGCGATGGCGGCCCGCACCGCCGCCCGGGTCGTGCTGGTGGGCGAGGCCGCCGACGCCGAGGTGCGGGCCGAACAGGTCGGGCTGGACGATCGCGGGCGGGCGTCGTACACCCTGGTCACGCCGGAGGGGCGGGCGGCGGTCCGGCTCGGGATCAGCGGCCGGCACCAGGTCGGCAACTCGCTCGCCGCGGCGGCGGTGGCCCGGGACCTCGGCATGCCGCTGGCCGAGTTGGCCGGTGCGCTCGGTCAGCTCGGCCTGCCCTCGACCCGCCGAATGGACGTCTTCGACCGCACCGACGGGGTGACGGTGATCGACGACTCCTACAACGCCAACCCCGCCTCGACCTCGGCGGCGCTGCGGGCGTTGGCCGGGATGGGTGAGCGGCGGCGGACCTTCGCGGTGCTCGGCTACATGGCCGAGCTGGGCGATTTCGAACGGGACGGGCACGAGCAGGTCGGTCGGCTCGCGGCCGAGCTGGGCGTCGACCGGCTGATCGTGGTCGGCGATCCGGCCGCGCCGATCCACGACGGCGCGGTGGCGATGGCGAATTGGGGAGGAGAGTCGGTGCTGGTTACCGATCAGGCGGCGGCGGTCGAGGCGCTGCGCCGCGAGTTGCGGCCGGGCGACGTCGTCCTGGTGAAGGGCTCGCGCTACCGCACCTGGGAGGTGGCCGACGCGCTGCGCGCCGAGGCCGTCCAGTCCGAGGGCGGTGCCCGGTGAGCGCGGTGGGTCGGCGGGATTCGACGGAAGGCGTTCCGGCGTGAGGGCGGTCATCGTCGCCATCGGTGTGGCGTTCCTGATTTCGCTCTTCACCACGCCAATCGCCATCAAGGTCTTCACCCGGCTCAAGGCCGGCCAGCCGATCCGGGCCGAGGGCCCGGTGATGCACCAGGGTAAGAAGGGCACGCCGACGATGGGCGGCGTGGTCTTCATCGTCGCCACGGTGATCGCGTACGTCGCCGGACACGTGGCCCTGACCACCCTGCCCGACGAGCAGATCGCCCAGGTGGAGCCGACCATCACCGCGCTGGTGCTGCTCGGGCTGATGGTCTTCTCCGGTGCGGTCGGCTTCATCGACGACTTCCTCAAGGTGCGCAAGCGGAACAGCGCCGGACTGAACAAGCGGGGCAAGCTACTCGGCCAGATCCTGGTCGGCGCCGTCTTCGGGGTGATCGCGCTCTCCTTCCCGAGCACGATGACCGACGCGTCGGGCGTGGCTACCAACACCGAGACGGTCGGCAGCACCACGCTCTCCTTCATCCGGGACATCGACGCGCTGGAGGTCGGGAAGGTCGCCTCGGTGATCATCATCATCTTCGTGGTGATGGCCGCGACCAACGGTGTCAACCTGACCGACGGACTGGACGGGCTGGCCACCGGTGCCTCGGTGATGGTGCTGGCCGCGTACGCGCTGATCGCCTTCTGGCAGTACCGGCACTGGTGTGCGGACTCGGACTACGTCCGGGGCGGTGCGTACTGCTACACCGTCCGGGACCCGCTGGAGATCGCCCTGATCGCCGGGGCGGCGGCCGGGGCCTGCGTGGGCTTCCTCTGGTGGAACACCTCACCGGCCCGGATCTTCATGGGCGACACCGGGGCACTCGGGCTGGGCGGTCTGATCGCCGGGATGGCGATGTCCACCCGGACGCTGCTGTTGCTGCCGATCCTCGGTGGTCTCTTCGTGATCATCACCATGTCGGTGGTCATCCAGATCATCTCGTTCCGGACCACCGGCAAGCGGGTGTTCCGGATGTCGCCACTGCAGCACCACTTCGAGCTGGCCGGCTGGAGCGAGGTCAACATCGTCGTACGGTTCTGGATCATCGCCGGGATCGGGGTGGCGATCGCCCTCGGCCTGTTCTACAGCGAGTTCCTCACCGCCGTCACCTGACCTTGGCCGGAGCGGATCGGTTCCGGACCCGCCCGGCGGCGGGGGCGCCGGAGCCGGTGCCCGTCCGGGGACACGCCGTACCGTTCGACACGCCGGTCGGCCGCCTGCGCCAGGCCGGCCGGACCAGCGTCGATGATGGGCGGATGGGGGAGGACGAGGGAACGGCACGCACCGGTACCGGACGACCGGAGGGCGGCGGTGGCGACCTGCCCGGGGTACGCCCGGCCGGCGCCCGGGGCGCCCCCGCCGTGGTACGCCCACCGGACCCGCCGGCCGGAGTCGACCTGGCCGGTGGGCTCGCCGCGCTGCGCGGGTTGCTGGCCCGGCCGCTCGCCTCCTACTACCTGCTCATCTCCAGCTCCGGGCTGCTGCTGCTGATCGGGCTGACGATGGTCTTCTCGGCGACCAGCGTCCGGGCGTCCGCCGCCGACGGCAACCCCTTCGCGATGGTCGCCAAGCAGGCGCTCTTCGCGCTGATCGGGCTGGTGGCCTTCTGGATCTGCCAGCGCCTGCCGGCCCGCACCTTCCGGGTGCTCGGGTTGCCGACCCTCGGCGTCGCGGCCCTGCTGCTGGTGTTGCTGGACGTCCTGCACCTGTGGGACAAGCTCAACGGCGACGACCGGGACGCCGTCCTCGGCCCGCTGGAGGCCTGGCAGCTCTGGCTGTACATCGGTCCGATCCAGCTGCAGCCCTCCGAACTGGCGAAGTTCGGTCTGGTGCTCTGGGGTGCGGACATGATCGCCCGCAAGGGCGCCGCGCTCGGCTGGTGGCGGGAGCTGGCCACCCCGCTCTTCCCGGTGGTCGGCCTGCTCTTCCTGCTGGTCGGCTACAACGACCTGGGCACCATGCTCTGCCTGCTCGCCGTCGTGGTCGGGCTGCTCTGGGCGGCCGGCATCCGCAAGCGGGTCTTCGCCACCCTCTCGGTCTTCGGCCTGATCGGGGTCGGGCTGCTGGTCGCCGCCGCCTCGATCGGCGCGGGGTCCGGTGAGGAGGGCGCCAAGAACTACCGGCTGACCCGGCTCACCATGTTCTTCAACCCGCCGCCGCCGGACGAGTGCGGACTCACCGACTGCTACCAGTACCTCCAGGCCAGGTACGCGATCGACAACGGCGGCTGGTTCGGCGTCGGGCTGGGCAAGAGCAGCCTGAAGTGGAACTGGCTGCCCGAGGCGCACAACGACTTCATCTTCGCCATCCTCGCCGAGGACCTGGGCGTGGTGGGCTGTGCCGTGGTGCTGGCCCTCTTCGCGGTGCTGGCGTACACCGGGTTGCGGATCGCCCGCCGGGTCGCCGATCCGTTCCGCCGGCTGGCCGCCACCGCCGCGACCGCCTGGCTGGTCAGCCAGGCGGTGATCAACATCGGTGGGGTGGTCGGGCTGCTGCCGATCACCGGCCTGCCGCTGCCGTTCATCTCCGACGGCGGCAGCGCCCTGGTGGTGACCCTCGCCGCGATCGGCATGCTCGCCTCGTTCGCCCGCGCCGAACCGGACGCCGCGCGTGCCCTGCACGCCCGTCCGGCGCCCCGATGGGTACGGCTACTCTGGGCCCCGCTGCCGCCGCTTCCCTCGGCGCGCCGTCGTGGGAAGCTACCCGCGCCGGCCCCCCGAGAGCCCGCGTCCCGGGCCGGGACCGGGCGGCGGCGGGAGCCCGAGGCCGGGCCAGCAGGTGGCCGGGCGAGGCGAGGGCGCGCCGGTACGGCGAGCGAGAGGAGACGCTGATGGGTCCGCTGCGGTCGGTGGTGCTAGCGGGAGGAGGCACGGGTGGGCACATCTACCCGTTACTCGCTTTCGCCGACTGCCTGCGCCAGCACGACCCGGGAGTACGGATCACCTGCGTCGGCACCCCGAAGGGGCTGGAGAACGAACTGATTCCGCCGCACGGCTACGACCTGCGGCAGATCCCGGCGTATCAGCTTCCCCGGTCGGTCAACATGAACCTGATGCGTACTCCGGACCGGATGTGGAAAGCCGCCCGGGCCGCCGGAAAGGTGATCGACGAGGTACGTGCCGACGTCGTGATCGGGTTCGGCGGCTACGTTTCGGTGCCCGCCTACCTCGCGGCGTGGCGCCGGGAACTGCCGATTGTGATCCACGAGGTGAACGTGCCCCCGGGGGTGGCGAACCGGCTCGGCATGAAGTTCACCAAGCACGTGGCGGTCGGCTTCCCGCACCAGCCGGCCCAGGCCGAGTCGCTGCGCAACGCCAGGGTGGTCGGGGTGCCGCTGCGGCGCGGCATCAGCAGGCTCGACCGGGCGGCGCACCGGGCGGCGGCACGCCGGCAGTTCGGTCTGCACCCGGACCTGCCGACCCTCTTCGTGGCCGGCGGTTCCCAGGGGGCCCGCTCGATCAACCTGGCGGTGGCCGGAGCGGCCAAGTCGCTCGCCGCCGCCGGGGTGCAGGTGCTGCACGTGATCGGCGCCCGCAACGAGCCGGTCAACGTCCCGGCCGACCTGCCGGTGCCGTACGTGACCCTGCCGTACCTCTCGCAGATGGAGCTGGGCTATGCCGCCGCCGACCTGATGCTGGGCCGGGGCGGGGCGATGACCTGCGCCGAGGTGGCGGCGATCGGGCTGCCCACCGTCTACGTGCCGTACCCGCACAGCAACCAGGAGCAGAAGCGCAACGCCCTGCCGGTGGTCGAAGCCGGTGGCGGACTGCTGGTCGACGACTCCGAGATGACCTCCGCCTGGATCGAGCACACCGTGATCCCGCTGATCCGCGACCCGCGCCGGCTGGCCGCGATGGGCGCCGCCGCCGCCGGCTACGGCCGCCGCGACGGCGACGAGGCCCTGCTCGACTTCGTCTACGAGGCGGTGGCCCGGTGAGCGCGAGGAGTGAGCCGGGTTTGCGAGCCCCGCAGTCGCGAGCGGAAGCCGGTCCGGTGAGCGCGAGGAGTGAGCCGGGTTTGCGAGCCCCGCAGTCGCGAGCGGAAGCCGGTCCGGTGAGCGCGAGGAGTGAGCCGGGTTTGCGAGCCCCGCAGTCGCGAGCGGAAGCCGGTCCGGTGAGCGCGAGGAGTGAGCCGGGTTTGCGAGCCCCGCAGTCGCGAGCGGAAGCCGGTCCGGTGAGCGCGAGGAGTGAGCCGGGTTTGCGAGCCCCGCAGTCGCGAGCGGAAGCCGGTCCGGTGAGCGCGAGGAGTGAGCCGGGTTTGCGAGCCCCGCAGTCGCGAGCGGAAGCCGGTCCGGTGAGCGCGAGGAGTGAGCCGGGTTTGCGAGCCCCGCAGTCGCGAGCGAAAGCCGGTCCGGTGATGGTGTCCGTGAGTGTGGGCAAGCCGGTGACCCGACGGATTCCGAGTGGAAGGCTGGTGTCATGAACACCGCGCAGTTCAGCCCGGTCGGCACGCTCGCCGCCGAAGACCTGGGCAGCATTCACCTGATCGGGGTCGGTGGGATCGGCATGAGCGGGCTGGCCCGGCTGCTGCTCACCCGGGGTCTGCGGGTCTCCGGCAGTGAACTGCGGGAGTGGCCGGCGCTGGCCGGGCTGCGGGCGCTGGGCGGCACCATCCACATGGGCCACGCGCCGACGAACCTGGACGGCGTCGACACCGTGGTCTACTCCAGCGCGATCCCGCAGGACCACCTGGAGCTGGTCACCGCCCGGGAGCGCGGGCTGCGGGTGCTGCACCGGTCGGAGGCGTTGGCCGCGGCGATGACCGGCCGACGGACCATCGCGGTCGCCGGCACCCACGGTAAGACCACCACCACCTCGATGGTGACGCTGATCCTCCAGCACGCCGGCCAGGACCCGTCGTTCGTGATCGGCGGGGAGATCTCCGAGGTGGGCTCGAACGCCCACCACGGCAGCGGTGAGTACTTCGTCGCCGAGGCGGACGAGAGCGACCGGTCCTTCCTGCTCTACCGGCCGTACGTCTCGATCATCACCAACATCGACGAGGACCACCTCAACACCTACGGCGACTACGCCGGGCTGGAGGAGGCGTTCGTCGACTTCGCCCGGCTGACCGACCCGGAAGGGTTCGTGGTGACCTGCGCGGACGACCCGGGCACCCGGCGGATGGCGGAGAAGCTGCGTGCCGAGGGGCGGACGGTGTACACCTACGGCACGGACCCCGGCGCCGACCTGCGGCTGACGGACGTGGTCTCGTCGGCCGGCGGCGTACGCTACCTCGCCACCCTGGGCGGGCAGTCGCTGGGCGAGATCCGGTTGCCGGTGCCTGGCGCGCACATCGGGCTGAACAGCGCCTCGGCGGTGCTCACCGCCGGCAAGCTCGGCCTGCCGATGGATTCCGTGACGTCGACGCTGGCCTCCTTCCCCGGGGTACGCCGCCGGTTCGAGCGCAAGGGGGTGGCGGCCGGCGTCCAGGTCTACGACGAGTACGCCTATCACCCGACCTCCATGACCGCCGCGCTCAAGACCCTGCGCGAGGTGGCCGGCGACGGCCGACTGATCGTCGTCTTCCAGCCGTACCGGCTCTACCGGACCCGGGACCTCCTGTCGGAGATGGCCACCGCGCTCTCCATCGCCGACGAGGCGGTGGTACTGGAGGTCTTCGCCCCGGGTGAGGTCCGGGCTCCCGGCGAGGGCGGGGCGGCGCTGACCGAGGCGATCGACCTGCCGGCCGAGCGGAAGGTCTTCCAGCCCTCCTGGGAGGAGGTACCGGCCGAGGTGGCTCGCCGGGCCCGTCGGGGTGACGTGGTGGTGACCATGGGCGCGCCGCCGATCTCGATGATGGGCGACGAGTTGCTCGACGTGCTGGCCGGGAGCCGGTCGGGGGCCGCCGGGCAGGAGGCCGGGGCGACCTCGAACGGCGCCGGGGCAGCCAGCGACGCCGGATGAGCCCGGGCACGTCCCGGGGCAGGTCCGGAGGTCCGGCTGCTCCGGGCGGTCGCTCCGGCGGGCCCGGGCAGGGTGGCCGGGGCGCCGCTGGACGGGGCACGGGACGCTCCGCCCGGGGCGGTCCGGGCGCGGGCGGTGTGCGTTCCGGGGCGGGCCGCCCCGGGACCGGCCGGTCGGGCACGGGCCGCGGTGCCGACCGGAGCTGGCGGCTGGTCCGGGCCGGCACCGACGCGGTGCCGCCGTCGGTACGCCGGTTCACCCGCCGGGCCCGGCAGCGCCGGGTGCGTGCCGCGCTGCCGTGGACGGTACTCGCCGGAGTGCTGGTGCTCAGCCTGGCCGGTGCCGGGGTCGTGTACGGCACCTCGCTCTTCGGCTTCCGGACGCTGCGGGTCGTCGGCGCCACCCTGGTCACCGACGACCAGGTGCGCCAGGCGGCCCAGGTGACCGAGGGCGTTCCACTGGCCCGGGTCGACCTCGACGCGGTCCGGGCCCGGGTCGCCGAGTTGCCGCCGGTGGCCCGGGTGACGGTGTCCCGGCAGTGGCCGAACACCCTGCGGATCGAGGTGGTGGAACGCAGCCCGGTCGCGGTGGTACCGCAGAACCGGCGCTTTCTGGTGCTCGACGCCGCCGGGGTGGTCTTCCAGACCCGACCGGACCGGCCGGCCGGGATGCCGCTGGTCCGGCTGCGTACACCCGGGCCCGACGACCCCGCGACGAAGGGGGCGCTGACCGTGCTCGCCAACCTCACCCCGGAGCTGCGGGACCGCCTCGGGGAGCTGGTGGTGGAGGGCCCGGCCCGGATCACCGTCAAACTGCGTGGCGGCCGTACGGTGCTCTGGGGCGACGCCTCGCGCAGCGACACCAAGGCGCAGGTGGCGACGTCGTTGCTGGCGCGCGAGGGGGACGTCGTCGACGTCCGGACCCCGGACGTGGTGACCATCCGCTGACCGGACTGCGCGGCGATGCTGACCGGGCTGTGCGGACCGGGCGCATCCGGCGGTGCTCGCCGGATGCGCGATGGTGCGGCACGCGGCGCCGGTCGGTCGGGTCGACACGCCGGTCGGTCGGCTCGCCGGTGACGTTTGTCGGCGGGCGTGCCGACACGCCGCGCAGGTCCTTGGGTTCGGCCGCGCGTACGCATACGTTGCCCCGAGAGGATCAATGGTTGACATAACTGTAAGCCTCTAGTAGAGGGTGAGGGTTACCCTTCGCCTCTCGTACCGAATGGTTGTCGGCCTCGCTCCGGCCGGATCGCCGGGCGGGGTGGCGGCCGCCGAGATCGAAGGAAAGGACCGGCGATGACACCTCCGCACAACTACCTGGCGGTCATCAAGGTCGTCGGCATCGGCGGCGGCGGCGTCAACGCCGTGAACCGGATGATCGAGGTCGGACTCAAGGGCGTCGAGTTCATCGCGATCAACACCGATGCCCAGGCCCTGTTGATGAGTGACGCCGACGTCAAGCTCGACGTGGGTCGGGAGCTGACCCGAGGGCTGGGTGCCGGCGCCAACCCGGACGTCGGCAAGAACGCCGCCGAGGACCACCGCGACGAGATCGAGGAGGTGCTCAAGGGCGCCGACATGGTCTTCGTGACCTGTGGCGAGGGCGGTGGCACCGGCACCGGTGGCGCTCCCGTGGTGGCGAACATCGCCCGTAAGCTGGGCGCGCTCACCATCGGTGTGGTGACCCGGCCGTTCTCCTTCGAGGGCAAGCGCCGGCAGGTGCAGGCCGAGGCCGGCATCGACGAGCTGCGCAACCAGTGCGACACCCTGATCGTCATCCCGAACGACCGGCTGCTCGCGCTCGGCGACCGGGGCATCAGCATGATGGACGCCTTCCGGCAGGCCGACCAGGTGCTGCTCTCCGGTGTGCAGGGGATCACCGACCTGATCACCACGCCGGGTCTGATCAACCTGGACTTCGCCGACGTCAAGAGCGTGATGAGCGGCGCCGGCAGCGCGCTGATGGGCATCGGCAGCGCCCGGGGGGAGAACCGGGCGGTGGAGGCGGCCGAGGCGGCCATCTCCAGCCCTCTGCTGGAGCAGAGCATGGACGGAGCCCGGGGGGTGCTGCTCTCCATCGCCGGCGGCTCCGACCTCGGCCTTTTCGAGATCAACGACGCGGCGCAGCTGGTCACCGACGCCGCCCACCCAGACGCGAACATCATCTTCGGTGCCGTGATCGACGACGCGCTCGGCGACGAGGTCCGGGTGACGGTGATCGCGGCCGGCTTCGACGGCGGTGCCCCGGCGTACAAGCCGGTCGAGCAGGCCCGTAAGGTCAGCCCGCCGGCCGTCGCGCCGGTCTCGCCGCCTCCGTCGCCGCCGGCCCAGGCCCCGCGCCGGGTGCTCTTCGACGACGTGGACGTGCCGGACTTCCTGAAGAACGGTTCCTGAGCAGCCCGATGACCGAACCACCCCTCCCGGCGCCGGAGCACGAGCGCCGGGCAGAACTCGCGGCCAACCTGGCCCGGGTACGGTCCCGGATCGACGCCGCCTGCGTCTCGGCGGGCCGGGATCCGGCCGACGTCACCATGGTCGCGGTGACCAAGACCTACCCGGCCTCCGACGTGGTGCTCCTGGCCGGGCTGGGCGTGCGCGACGTGGGGGAGAACCGCGACCAGGAGGCCGCGCCGAAGGCGGCCGAGGTGGCGGCGGCCGGTGCCCGGCCGCGCTGGCACTTCGTCGGGCAGCTCCAGCGAAACAAGGCCCGCTCCGTCGTCCGGTACGCCGACGTGGTGCACTCGGTGGACAGCGTACGGCTGGCCGGCGCCCTGGCCGACGCGGCCGCGCGGCACCGGGATCGCCCGCTGGAGGTGCTGGTCCAGATCAACCTGGACGGTGCCGCGGCCCGGGGCGGTGCGCTTGTCGCCGGTGACGACCCGGACCGGGGGGTCGAACAGGTCGCCGCGGCGGTGGCCGGCTCGGATCGGCTGCGCCTGGGTGGAGTGATGGCGGTCGCCCCGCTCGGGGCGGATCCGGAGCCCGCCTTCGCCGCGCTGGCCGGGATCGCCGCCAGGCTGCGGGCCGACCATCCGGAGGCGACCGCGGTGTCGGCGGGGATGAGCGGTGACCTGGAGGCGGCGATCGCCTACGGCGCGACACATGTGCGGATCGGCAGCGCGTTGCTCGGAATGCGTAGCACGCTGCGGTAGCCTGGCAATCGGACACCAAACTACATCAGTGTTGTTTGAGGCGACATCCCCACTGGCGGGGGTCGGGGTGAGACCAGTTTCACGGTCGTGCCGGGGGTTGCCGTCTCGGGCCGGTGGGCACTGCAGTGTTCACGCGCGTGACAGGGGCACGGCACGGGGGGGTGTGTGTCGCACGGCGGACGGAGGGGCGCGGGATGGGTGCACTGCGCAAGGCGGGGGTCTGGCTCGGGCTCGTCGAGGAGGACGACGAGCGGGCCTACGACGACGGTGGCTACGAGAAGAGTGGCTACCGCGAGTCGCGTTACCGGCAGAGCCGGTACGCCGACGAGTTCGCCGACGAGGACGAGGAGCAGGACGACGCTCCGCCACCCCGGCCCCGGGCCGGCGAGCGGACCCGGCTCGCCGAGCGCAACATGGGCCGTTCCGTCGAGCATGACCGCGTCGACGGTGACCGTCCGGAGCGGACCGACCGCACGGAGCGATCCAGCGTACGGTCGATCAGCCGGCCGAGTGGCGCCGAGCCGTCCACCGCGCTGACGTACCAGACCCGGGACAATCTCGCACTCGCGCCGCAGGCGCAGTTGCGCGAGCGACCGGTACCGGTCGAGCAGCCGGAGCAGCGTTACCAGATCACGACGCTGCACGTCACCACCTACCGCGAGGGCCGCACCATCGGCGAGCACTTCCGGGACGGCGTTCCGGTGATCATCAACCTCACCGAGATGGATGAGGCCGATGCCCGCCGATTGGTCGACTTCGCCGCCGGTCTGGCGTTCGGGCTGCGCGGTACGATCGAGCGCGTGACCAACCGGGTGTTCCTACTCTCACCGGCTAACGTCCAGGTCACCGCCGAGGACAAGGCCAAGATCGCTGAGGGTGGGTTTTTCAGCCTGAGTTAGCCCGACCGAGGGATCCGCCTGCCGTGTTTCTGTCCATCCTGTTTCAGGTCCTCTACCTGATCGTTTACGTGTTCCTCCTGGTGCTTTTGGCCCGGTTTGTCCTAGGTGCCGTCCTTCAGTACGGTCGCCGTTGGCAACCGAGCCGGGGGGCGGCAGCGGGAATGGAGTCGGTGTGGAGCGTCACTGATCCCCCTCTCAAGGCGTTGAGGCGTGTGATCCCCCCATTGCGAATTGGTACCGTGAGCATCGACCTGGCCTCCCTTGTGCTCCTGGTTATCCTGTTCGTGCTGATGAGATTCGTGTTAGGGCCGTTGATCAACAGTTCAACAACCTGGTGACCGGCGTGCCACGCGGCCGCAACTGACCCGAGGAGTTTCGATGCCGCTGACCCCGGCCGACGTGCACAACGTCGCCTTCAAGAAGCCGCCTATCGGCAAGCGGGGCTATGACGAGGAGGAAGTCGACGCGTTTCTGGACGAGGTCGAGCGCGAGCTCGCCCGTCTGATCGAGGAGAACAACGAGCTGCGTGCCCAGGTGGAGCGCGGTGGCCGTGGCGGCGCGCCAGCCGGCCCGGGCCCCGACCCACGCCTCGCCGCGGAGCTCAGCGACGTCAAGGCCCAGCTCGACCGGGTGCAGCGCGACAAGGCTGCGGCCGAGCAGGCCGCCCGGGCGATGCAGGCCGAGCTGGAGCAGGTCCGGGCCCAGGGCGGCCCGGCGGTCGGCGGCGCCGACGGGGAGCAGCAGGCTCTCCGGGTGCTGATGATGGCCCAGCGCACGGCGGACGACCACGTCTCCGACGCCCGCCGCGAGGCGGACCAGCTGCTCTCCGAGGCGCGGACCAAGGCCGAGGAGGTAACCCGCGAGGCGCGGGCCAAGGCCGACGCGCTGGAGCGGGACGCCCGCCAGCGGCACCAGGAGGCGATGGGCGGGCTGGATGCCAAGCGCACCGCACTCCAGAAGCACATCGAGGAACTCAAGCAGTTCGAGCGTGAGTACCGCACCCGGCTCAAGGCGTACCTGGAGAGCCAGTTGCGTGACCTCGACGGGCGTGGCCAGGGCCTTGAGGTGGAGATGACCCGGACCGACGGCAATCGGTCCGGTGGCAGCACCCCCGGCCTCGCCACCGCGGGCCTGGCGAACTCGTACGGCGGGAGCGGTCGCTCCGGCGCACTCGAGACCGGGCGCTGACCTCCCAGGACAGCAGCACGGTGCGACAGGACGCTACGACAACCGGAACCGATGCGTCGGGGGTGAGCCGTGATAGTCGGCAGTCTCGTGCTCATCCTCGCCGCCGTCGTGCTGCTGGTGCTCGGCCTGGGGAGCGGGTCGAGCGGTCTTCTGATCAGCTCGATCGCGGTCAGTCTGCTGGCCGCCGTCGCACTGGTGGTGGGCGCTCGGCAGGCGGCGGCGGTACGGGGCGTGGCCAGCGGCTTCGCCCCGGACGGGCCCGATGACGACGGGCTGACCGCCCCTGGCGGCGGTGAGCCCGGCGACCGGCGCGGTCGCCGCCCGCAAACCGGTGCCCGAATGGCGCCGACGGATCCCCGCCTCGGCGGCAACGGCGCGGTCGACCCGACCCCCGGGAACGGGTCGGTGCTGACCGAGCCGGTCGAGGTCACCGTTCCCGCCCAGGCCGCCCGACCCGGCGCCGAGACCGACGACACCGGCTGGCGGCAACCGGCCGGCGGATCGGCGGCGCCGGCGACCGATCCGGCCGGGCAGGGTGAGCCGGCCGGGCTGGGTGAGCCGGACGACGACGTCCCGGCGGACGAGCCGGCGCCCCAGCCGGTCTCCGAGGCCGACGCGGCGCTGGTCGCCGCCCTGCTCGACGACGTGTACGTGGTCGACGGCCGGCCGCGCTACCACCTTGCCGACTGTCCACACCTGTCCGGTTGGGAAAGTGAACCGCTTCCGGTGAGCGAGGCGGTGGAGCTCGGCTTCACTCCGTGTGGGCGCTGCGCGCCGGCAACCGCCCTGCTCACCGATGCGCGCCAGGGCTGACGGCGGGGCGCCAACGGCCACCGGCGTCCCGGGAGGGTGGACGGTTCCGGTGTGGGCGCGGTGACCGAACCCACGGCGCTGACCGTCGCGGTCCGGGTCAAGCCCGGCGCGTCCCGGGCCCGGGTCGGCGGCCGGTTCGACGGCCCGTACGGTCCGGCGCTGGTGATCGCGGTGCATCCTCCGGCGGCCGAGGGCCGGGCCACCGAGGCGGCCCGGCGGGCGCTCGCCGAGGCGCTCCGGTTGCGTCCGTCGGCGGTCAGCCTGCGTGCCGGCGCGGCCAGCCGGGACAAGCTCTTTCTGGTCGACGGGGCCGACTCCGCGGTCGACGCGCGGCTGCGTCAACTGCGCGACGGATCCGGCCGGTGAGCCCTGCACGATCTCCCGCCGCGGTCGGTCGCGGCCGCCCACGAAGCCCGGCGCCGATCCGCCGCGTGAGCCAGCGGGTCCGGCACGCGAGTCGGCGGGTCTGCGACGCGAGCCAGCGGGTCCGGCACGCGAGTCGGCGGGTCTGCGACGCGAGCCGGAAGAGCCGAGACGCGAGCCGGCGGGGTGGTGCGGTGATCGCCCGGCCCCGCGCGCGGCAGCCGTGACCGAGCGGCTCGACGTCGCCCTGCTGGTCGGCGCGGCCGTACTGCTCGTCGCGGTCGGTGCGGTCCGGCTGTCGAGCCGGCTCGGCGTACCGAGCCTGCTGGTCTATCTCGCCATCGGGGTGGCGATCGGTGAATCCGGCCTCGGCATCCAGTTCGACGACGCCGAGTTGACCCGGATGCTCGGCTACTGCGCGCTGATCGTGATCATCGCCGAGGGGGGCCTGACCGCCCGGTGGAGCACCCTGCGACCGGTACTCGGCCTCTCCGTCACGTTGGCCACGGTCGGGGTGGTGGTCAGCATCGGCGTGGTCGGGGTCGTGGTGCACGCCCTGCTCGGCCTGGACTGGCGGCTCGCGTTGCTCTACGGCGCGGTGCTCTCCTCCACCGACGCGGCGGCGGTCTTCGCCACGCTGCGCTGGCTGCGGCTGCCACGCCGGCTGGTGACCACCCTGGAGGCCGAGTCGGGGATGAACGACGCCCCGGTGGTACTGCTGGTGGTGCTCCTCTCCACCACGTCACTGGCCGGGCACGTCTGGTGGTACGAGGTGCTGCTGGTCGGCTACGAGCTGGTCGCTGGGGCCGTACTCGGCTTCGGGGTGGGGATGCTCGGGCGGTGGACCCTGCATCGGGCCGCCCTGCCGTCCTCCGGGCTCTACCCGATCGCCGCGGTCGGCCTCACCGTGCTGGCGTACGGCGTCGCCAACGTGCTGCACGCCTCCGGCTTCATCGCGGTCTACGTCGCCGGGGTGGTGCTGGGCAACTCGCGGCTGCCGCACCGGCAGGCGATCCTCGGCTTCGCCGACGGGTTGGCCTGGCTGGCCCAGATCGGCCTGTTCGTGCTGCTGGGCCTGCTCAGCTCCCCGGGTCGGCTGGAAAACGCGCTGCTGCCCGCCGTGGTCACCGGGCTGGCGCTGACCCTGCTGGCCCGGCCGCTGTCGGTCCTGGTCAGCGTGGTCGGAGTCCGGGTGGGACTGCGGGAGCAGGCGTTCCTGTCCTGGGCGGGACTGCGCGGCGCGGTGCCGATCGTGCTGGCCACGATTCCGCTCTCCGAGGGGCTGCCCGGGGCCGACCGGCTCTTCGACACCGTCTTCGTGCTTGTGGTGATCTTCACCCTGGTGCAGGCCGGCACCCTCGCCCCGGTGGCCCGCCGGCTGGGCATCGCCGCCCCGGCCGAGCCGACCGAGCTGCGGGTGGAGACCGCTCCGCTGGAACGGATGCAGGCGGACCTGTTGCAGTTGGAGATCCCGCCGGGCTCCCGGCTGGTCGGCGTACACCTGGACGAGCTGCGGTTGCCGGTGGGTGCCTCGGTCACGCTGGTCTCCCGGGACGGTGCCGGTTTCGTGCCGGGGCCGGACACCCGGCTGAAGGTGGGGGACAGCCTGTTGATCGTGGCCACCGCGCGGGTACGGGACGAGGTCGAGCGTCGGCTGCGGGCGGTGAACCGGCGCGGGCGGCTGGCCCGCTGGTTTGGGGAGTACGGGGACGAACGCAACAAATAGTGCTATTATTCCTTTTGCCCGGTTTTGTGGGTTATTACAGGTTGAAGTCAGTAACATCGGTGCGGCATGTTGTCGGACGTCTGTACGTTCCGTATTCTTGCCAACCTCCGGAGTGCGCGGCGTCCCGCCGCGCGCCCGTTTTGCAATTGGGGGACGTCGTGGTCGGACGGGCGGGAGTGGGAGGCGAGACAACCGGAAAGTCCGGTTCGTCGTTCGCCCCCGGCGCCGCCCGGCAGCCTCGCACCGCCGCGCGGCACCCGCGTCCGGCGTCCCCGGGACCCGGCGGCGGCGGATCCCGCCGCCGGCAGCACCCCACCGGTCGCGCCCGCCGGAGCGACCGCACCGTGCAGGACCCGCCGGACCGCCACGGGAGCGTCGGAGGTTCCTGTTCAGGCACGGCCGATCGCCGCGGAGTCCGCGGCCGAGGGAGCGACGATGGCTAAGCCCGCAGAGACCAGGACGGCCGGCCGCAAGTCGGCCCCGAAGGCGTCACGGAGCGCCGCGGAGACCGAGAAGATCCGCGCTGCCCTGGCGGCCCGCCGGGACGAGCTCCGTGCCGAGTACGATCAGACGCTGAGCGAGATCACCGAGCTGCAGCGCGACCGGTTGACCGACTCGGCCGGGGACGACCAGGCCGATACCGGCACCAAGACGTTCGAGCGGGAGCAGGAGATCTCCCTCGCCAACAGCATCCTGGAACGCATCACCCAGGTGGAGCGGGCACTGGAGCGGCTTGACGAGGGCAGCTACGGCTGGTGCGAGCGGTGCGGCAACCCGATCCCGGTGGAGCGGCTCGCCGCGTTCCCATCCGCCACGCTGTGCGTCTCGTGCAAGCAGTTGGAGGAGCGCCGGTGAGCCCCACCGGGTGGTGAACCTCAGGAAAGGGATCCCTGCTGAACATCGACGACGAGCGGACGACCACCGACGACGGGCCGGCCGTCGAGGCCCCGACGACCGGGCCCGGCCCGGCCCGACCCGCACCGGCGCGAAGCCGGCGGACGGCCGTCACGGTACTGCTGGCCACCGCCGTACTGGCCTGGCTCGCCGATCTCGGCACGAAGCACCTCGCCCTGGCCGCCCTGACCGACCGCGACCCGGTACGCCTGCTCGGCGGTGCGGTCTACCTGACCCTGACCCGCAACAGCGGAGCCGCGTTCAGCCTCGCCTCCGACCACACCTGGATCTTCCCGCTGGTCACGGCCGGCGTGATCGGCTGGATCGGCTGGATGGCGATCCGGCTGCGCTCGCTGCCGTGGGCCATCTCGCTCGGCCTGGTACTCGGTGGGGCGCTCGGTAACCTGACCGACCGGATCTTCCGCGCCCCCGGTGTCTTCGTCGGGCACGTGGTCGACATGGTAAGCCTCTTCGACCCGTACGGTCAGGTCTGGCCGATCTTCAACCTGGCGGACAGTGCCCTGGTCACCGGCGTCGTCCTGGCGGTGCTGCTGGAGCTGACCGGCCGGCAGCGGGACGGCACCCGACCGCGCTCCCGGCCGGGGAACGCCGGGACCGAGTCCGAGCGACGGGACCTGTCGTGACCTCCATCTCCGACGCGGGTCCGACGCGGCCCGCAGGCGACCGCCGCTCACTCCCGGTGCCCGACGGACTCGACGGCATGCGCCTGGACCAGGCGGTGTCCCGGCTCTTCGGCCTCTCCCGCACCGTGGCGGCCGCACTGGTCGAGGCCGGTGACGCCCTCGTCGACGGTGCGATTCGGCCCAAGTCCGACCGGGTCTCGGCCGGCTCCTGGCTGGAGGTGGTGCTGCCGGCGCCGCCCACCGCGCCGACCGTGATCCCGGAGACGGTGCCCGGACTGCGGGTGCTGCACTCGGACGAGGACATCGTGGTGGTCGACAAGCCGGTCGGGGTGGCGGCGCACCCGAGTCCCGGGTGGACCGGCCCGACGGTGATCGGCGGGCTGGCCGCGCTCGGGCACACCATCGCGACCAGCGGCGCCGCCGAGCGGCAGGGCGTCGTGCACCGGTTGGACGTCGGCACCACCGGGGTGATGGTGGTGGCCAAGAGCGAGCAGGCATACAGCCTCCTGAAGCGGGCGTTCAAGGCGCGCGAGGTGGAGAAGCGCTACCACGCGGTGGTGCAGGGCCACCTCGACCCGCTGCGCGGCACGGTCGACGCCCCGATCGACCGGCACCCGATCCACGACTACCGGTGGGCGGTGATGGCCGGCGGCAAGCCGAGCATCACCCACTACGACACCCTGGAGGCGTTTCCGGCGGCGAGCCTGCTCGACGTACGGCTGGAGACCGGGCGTACCCACCAGATCCGGGTGCACCTCTCCACCCTGCGGCATCCGTGTGTCGGTGATCTGACATACGGTGCCGATCCCACCCTTGCGGCCCGGCTCAGGCTCACCCGCCAGTGGTTGCACGCCCGCGAGTTGGCCTTCGCTCACCCCCGGACGGCCGAGCAGGTCCGGTTCGTCAGCGACTACCCTGACGACCTGGAAGTTGCACTCCGCATCCTGCGCGACTGACCGACCGGCAGGGATCACCCGACGAGGGAGTTACGTCCGTGCGCCTCGGCGACCTGTTGCGACAGTTGGACAACCGACTGTTGCCGCCCCTGGCCCGGGGCATGGCCCGGCTCGGGCACGGCCGGCTGCGGCTCCGACTGCTGACCACGGTCGCGCTGTTCTGCTCGGCGGCCGTGCTGGTCACCGCCGTCTGGGCGGCCGACCCGCGGCCGGTCGGCGACCCGACCGTCGGCGAGGTGACCCGGGTAGGGGTGACGCAGGGCCAGTCCATCCCCGGCTACGTGGAGGCGAGCCGGGGAGAGCTGCGAGCACTGGTCGAGGCCGCTGCCGCCGACCCGGCCCAGCCGACGTACGCCCTGGTGACCATGTCGGCCTACCTGGCACCGGACCGGCTGACTCCGGTACTGGCCGGGATCGGTGTCTCGGAGGTCTTCGCCCGGCTGTGGCGTCCCGGCACCCAGACCGAGATCGTGCGCATTCCGGCCCTGCGGGTTCCGGACGACGTGGTCGCCGGGATGGCGGAGGTCGCGGCCCGCAAGGACCAGGAGGCCCGGGACTATCAGGAGCGGGCGGCCGGGGTCACCGGCGACGGTGCCCGGGAGCGCGAACTGCGGCTGTACTACGCGAGCGGGGCCCGGGTCGCCGACGAGGAGGCGACCGCCTACCGGGCCGGGTGTTCGTGCGTGTACGCCGCCGTGGTGCGGGGCGATCCGGCCGTGCTGGAACGGATCGCCGCCCGACCCGAGGTTCGGGCGGTGGATCCGGCGCCGGAGGTGCGGCGGCTGGATCGAACCGTCTTCACCCCGCCGCTGCCCGAACAGGACGACGTGGCGCGCCCGCCGGCCGATGCGAGCATGCCGGCGACCGACGACGGGCCGTCGGCCGGGGGTGAGCCGGGGGCGGACCCGGCATCCCCGCCGACCTCGGCCGGTCCGGTGGCCGATCCGCCCGACCCGCCGGCCACCGCCACCGCCGGCCCGACCGGTCCGGGGGTGACCGAACCGCCGCCCACCGTGGACGCGCCGGTCGACGACCCCCCGCCCGAGCCGGACCCGTCGGCCGACTCGCCACTGGTCGAGAACTCGTCGAGCCGGACGGCGCCGGAACCTTCGGCCGATCCATCCGCGACCGGAGTGGGCGGCGGGACATGACGACGCGGGGCACGATGGACGTCTGGTCGACGGCGGGCACGCCGACGGCGGTGGGTGCGCTCCCTAGGTGGCCCGAATAGGGTTTGCTTCGTAGCCTGTCAGGGCGGGGACCGATGGTGCTGGGAGGGGCGAGCCGTGGACGGCACCGAGACCGGCTGGGGCCGGCCGGCGGAATCAGCGCCGCGTTGGCGGGCGCTGCTCGACCGGGCTCTGCACGGTGGCCGGACCGACGAGCAGCAGGTTCCCGACGAGCGACCCGGGTCGGGCCCGGCCGCCGACGGCGGGCGTACCGCCGGCCGGCACCCCGGCAACGGCCATCCGGGCGGGCCCGACGCCGACCCCTGGACATCGTCTCCCGGTCACCCGCCCGCGCCCGGCTATCCACCCTCGTCCGGGTACGCCGCCGGGGCCGGTCATCCGGGGGAGTCCCGTTACGCCGCTCTGGAGAGCGGTTACCGGCCCGATCCCGGATTCGGCGGCGGGCGCCCGCCCGAGCCCGGCTATCGACCGGGCCCCGGCCATCCCGCCGAGCCCGGCTATCGGCCCGGCCCCGGCCATCCCGCCGAGCCCGGCTATCGGTCCGGCCCGGAGCACCGGCCGGGCGTCGACCGGCGGGAGCCCGACCACCCGGGCGGAGGTTACGGACGCGACCCCGGCTACCGGCCAGACCCGGAGTCCTTCCGGCCAGACCCGGAGTCCTTCCGGCCAGAGCCCGGCTACCGGCCCGAACCGGTGGAACCCTACCGGCCCGAACCGGCTGGCCCGGACTTTCCCGGCGAGTCCCGCTACGCCGCGCTCGGCGGTGGCTACCAGCCCTCGCCGCCGGTGGTACCGGCGCCGCGTCCGGCCCTGCCGGGCGCGCCGGCCCCGGCCCGCCGCCCCGACCCGGGCGCCGGGTCGGCCCTGCCGCAGCGGGCGGCGCCGGCCCCGGCCACCGGCCGGTCGGTTCCGGCACCGCGTAGCGCGCTGGCGCCGTCGGCCGCCCCGCCGATCGTCCCGGTACCTGCCCCGGCACCGGGGCATCCGCCGGCCGCCGGCTATCCGGCGACGGACATCGGGTACGCCCCGGTGTCCCGCCGGGCCAGCGTCGAGCCGTATCCGAGCCGGCAGCAGCGTTCGGCCGACCCCGAGGTGGAACGCGCCCGGAACGTGCTCCGCCGCGAACTCGGCTCTCCCCGGGTGATCGCCTTCGCCAACCCGAAGGGCGGCGTGCACAAGACCACGGCGACGGTGCTCGCCGCCGCGACGGTGGGCAGCGTACGCGGCCGTGGCGTCCTCGCCTGGGACGACAACGAGCTGCGCGGCACCCTCGGCCTGCGGGCCGGCAGCGCCCGGCACGCCCGGACGATCCGGCACCTGGTCGCCGACCTGATCGAGATCGAGGTGCTGCCCAGCACCCAGCTGATCGACCGGCTCGACGACTACCTCCGGCACGCCTCCGACGGCTCGTACGACGTGCTGGCCGGCGAGGAGAGCCCCCGGTTCGCCCAGCGTCTCGACCAGCACACCGTCCGGCGGGTGCTGGAACTGCTCCGCCGCACCCACGACGTGATCTGTGTGGACACCGGCAACAACGTGGAGAGTTCCAACTGGCAGACGGTGCTGCGCGCCGCCGACCAACTGGTGGTCACCACGGTGCCCCGGGAGGACGCCGCGTTCACCGCCGACTGGATGCTCGACCTGCTGCACGACATCGGCATGGGCGAGCTGGCGGACAACGCCGTCACCCTGCTCTCCTGCCCGACCCCGGGCCGGTCCCCGCTGCTCGACGACCTGAAGCGGCACTTCGCCACCCGGACCCGTGCGGTGGCGGTGGTGCCGTACGACCCGGCGCTGGAGACCGGCTCGTCGATCGAGTACGCCCAGCTGGCCCAGGAGACCCGGGACGCCTGGATGCAGGCGGCGTCGATGATGCTGGAGCCGTTCGCCCGCTGACCCGCCGCCGCGCCGCGGGAAGCTCGCGCTCTACCCGGGAAGACTCGCGCTCTACCCGGGAAAGAGTGGCCGTCCGGTGGGTATGGGCCACTCTTTCCCATCAGTAGTGCGATCACTCCGCAGCAGTGCGATCACTCCGCGACGGATCGGGTGGGGTGGAATGTGGGACAGCTCGCCTGGTCGGGTGTCAAGCCTGGAGAGAGACGGGCCCTGGGGCTAGGCTCGGTGGCCGGCAGCCGCGCCGGCGGGGTCCGACCCCGTGCCGGGGGCGCACGGTTCGCGCCGTCCGGCCCGCACCTGGCCGGCGTCGCGCGGTGCTGCCGTTTGGGGGATGCGTCGCTGGGTGACCGGCAGCCGCCGTCGACCTTTCCGTCGGCGGGCCGGCCGGCGGCCGCGTGAGGGAAGGGGGCCCTGGGTGTCTGACTCGTTCGTGCACCTGCACGTGCACACCGAGTATTCGATGCTCGACGGGGCAGCCCGGCTCAAGGAGTTGTTCGCCGAGACCGCCCGGCTCGGCATGCCGGCGCTGGCGATGACCGACCATGGCAACCTCTTCGGCGCGTACGACTTCCACAAGCAGGCCAAGGCCGCCGGGGTGAAGCCGATCATCGGGGTGGAGAGCTACCTCACCCCGGGGACGGATCGACGGGACCGGACCCGGGTCCGGTGGGCCGACGGTGGCGAGAACGACGTCTCCGGTGGGGGCGCGTACACGCACATGACGATGATCGCCGCCGACGTGGACGGCCTGCGGAACCTGTTCCGGCTGAACTCGCGGTCGAGTCTGGAGGGTTACTACTTCAAGCCGCGGGCGGACCGGGAACTGCTGCACCAGTACGGCAAGGGGATCATCGCCACCACCGGCTGCCCCTCCGGGGAGGTGCAGACCTGGCTGCGGATCGGGAACTTCGACAAGGCGTGCGAGTCGGCGGCGGAGTTCCGGGACATCTTCGGGGCGGAGAACTACTACCTGGAGGTGATGGATCACGGGCTCGACATCGAGACCCGGATCCGGCAGGACCTGATCCGGCTGGGCAAGAGGCTCAACCTGAAGCCGGTGGCCACCAACGACCTGCACTACACGTACGACAAGGACGCGGACGCGCACGAGGTGCTGCTCTGCGTGCAGTCCGGGTCGACGCTGGCCGACCCGAAGCGGTTCAAGTTCGACGCCCGGGACTTCTACCTGAAGTCGGCGGCCGAGATGCGCACGCTGTGGGACTCCGAGGTGCCGGGAGCCTGCGACAGCACGCTGGAGATCGCCGAGCGAATCGGTGACTACTCCGAGCTGTTCGCGTCGCGCAACCTGATGCCGCAGTTCCCGGTGCCGGCGGGGGAGACCGAGGAGACGTTCCTGCGCAAGGAGGTGATGCGCGGGCTGGAGCGGCGGTTCCCGGGCGGGGTGCCGGAGGACCGGCGCCGGCAGGCCGAGTACGAGCTCGACGTGATCCTCAAGATGGGCTTCCCGGGCTACTTCCTGGTCGTCGCCGACCTGGTCGCGTATGCGAAGCGGGAGGGGATCCGGGTCGGGCCGGGGCGTGGTTCGGCCGCGGGCGCACTGATCGCGTACGCGCTCGGCATCACCGAGCTGGACCCGATGGCGCACGGCCTGCTCTTCGAGCGGTTCCTCAACCCCGACCGGGTGTCGATGCCCGACATCGACATGGACTTCGACGAGCGTAGGCGCGGCGACATGATCCGTTACGCCACGGAGAAGTACGGCGAGGAGCGGGTCGCGCAGATCATCACGTACGGCACGATCAAGGCGAAGGCGGCGATCAAGGACGCGGCCCGGGTCCTGGGGTACCCGTTCGCGATGGGTGACCGGATCACCAAGGCGATGCCCCCGGCGGTGATGGGCAAGGACATCCCGCTCGGCGGCATCTTCGACCCCGGCCACCCGCGCTATCCGGAGGCGGCCGAGTTCCGGCAGCTCTATGACGGCGACGGCGAGGTACGCAAGGTCGTCGACACCGCCAAGGGCCTTGAGGGGCTGAAGCGGCAGTGGGGGGTGCATGCGGCCGGGGTGATCCTGTCCCGGGATCCGCTGGTCGACGTGCTGCCGATCCAGAAGCGGGAGCAGGACGGCTCGATCATCACTCAGTGGGACATGGGTGCCTGCGAGACCATCGGCCTGCTCAAGATGGACTTCCTCGGCCTGCGCAACCTGACCATCATGGACGACGCTCTGGAGGCGATCCGGGAGAACCGGGGCGAGGAGCTGGTCCTGGAGGACCTGCCGCTTGACGACAAGGCGACGTACGCCCTGCTCGGCCGGGGTGACACCCTCGGGGTGTTCCAGTTCGACGGCGGTCCGATGCGGGCGCTGCTGCGGTCGATGGCGCCGGACAACTTCGAGGACATCTCGGCGGTCGGTGCGCTCTACCGGCCCGGCCCGATGGGTGCGAACGCGCACAACGAGTACGCCGACCGCAAGAACAACCGCAAGCCGGTGGTGCCGATCCACCCCGAGCTCGCCGAGTCGTTGCAGGACATCCTGGGTGACACCTACGGGCTGATCGTCTACCAGGAGCAGGTCATGGCGATCGCGCAGAAGGTGGCCGGGTACTCGCTCGGCAAGGCCGACCTGCTGCGTCGGGCGATGGGCAAGAAGAAGAAGGAGATCCTCGACAAGGAGTTCGCCCCGTTCGCCGCCGGGATGAAGGAGAACGGCTACAGCGACGCGGCGATCAAGACGCTCTGGGACATCCTGGTCCCGTTCTCCGACTACGCGTTCAACAAGGCGCACAGCGCCGCGTACGGGGTGGTCTCCTACTGGACCGCCTACCTGAAGGCGAACTATCCGGCGGAGTACATGAGCGCGCTGCTCACCTCCGTCGGCGACGACAAGGACAAGTCGGCGGTCTACCTGGCCGAATGCCGGCGGATGGGCATCAAGGTGCTGCCGCCGGACGTCAACGAGTCCAGCGCCCGGTTCGCCGCCGTCGGCACCGACATCCGGTTCGGGCTGGCCGCCGTCCGCAACGTCGGCGCGAACGTGGTCGAGTCGATCCGCCGGTCCCGCAGGGAGAAGGGCAACTTCACCGACTTCTACGACTACCTGCGCAAGGTCGACGCGGTGGCCTGCAACAAGAAGACCGTCGAATCGCTGATCAAGGCGGGTGCCTTCGACTCGCTCGGGCACACCCGCAAGGGGCTGCTCGCCGTACACACCGACGCGATCGACTCGTTCATCGCGCTCAAGCGCAACGAGGCGGTCGGCCAGTACGACCTCTTCGGCGACGCGTTCGGCGGCGGGAGCGACGGCGACTCCGGCGGCGGCATGGTGGTGACCCCGCCGATCCCGACCGGCGAGTGGGACAAGACCGACCTGCTCACCTTCGAACGCGAGATGCTCGGCCTCTACGTCTCCGACCATCCGCTCTTCGGCGTCGAGCACGTGCTCGCCGCCGCCGCCGACATGTCCATCGCGGCGCTGGCCGAGGAGGGCGGTGTCGCCGACGGGCAGGTGGTCAACCTGGCAGGCATCCTCTCCGGGGTGCAGCGTCGGATCACCAAGCAGGGCCGGGCCTGGGCCTCGGCGACCCTGGAGGACCTCGGCGGCGCGGTCGAGGTGCTCTTCTTCCCGAACACCTACGAGTTGGTCGGGCAGTACATCGCCGAGGACGCGATCGTGGTGGTCAAGGGCCGGATCGACCGCCGCGACGACCAGCCCCGGCTGATGGCGATGGACCTCTCGATGCCCGACATCACCGCGGCCGACGAGGTCAAGCCGGTGGTGCTGGCCCTGCCGCCGTCCCGCTGCACGCCACCGCTGGTGGAACGGTTGCGCGAGGTGCTGACCAGCCATCCGGGCTCGGCCGAGGTGCACGTCAAACTCGTCAACGGCTCCCGGGCCACCCTGCTGCGGCTCAGCCCGCTCCGGGTCGCCCCCACCACCGCGCTGATGGCCGACCTCAAGGCGCTGCTCGGGCCGAGCGCCGTCGTGGGCTGAGCTTCGCGCGGTGGCGCGGCGCTTTGTGCGCGCCGAGTGTCGTGATAGCGACAACCACTGCGCACACAAACTACGGTTTGATCAGTGGGTGCGGGACGGGGCTGGCGGACTGGAGTGGTTGCTGTTCGAGCAGGCGGGGGTGGTCACCTGGAGTCAGGCGGTCGCGGAGCTGACTCCCTCGAAGGTGCGGCACCTGCTCAACACCGGCCGCTGGCGCCGGGTGTCCCACAATGTGCTGGTCACGCAGGGCGGCCAGTTCACGCGGGAACAGCAGTGGTGGGTGGCGGTGCTCGCCGCTGGTGACGGCGCGCTGCTCGCCGGTCTGGCGTCGGCCCGCGCCGGCGGGCTGCGGGGGACGTGGCGCAGCGATGTGGTCGACGTGCTCGTTCCGTACGGCAAGAGGGCTCCGAACCTGCTGCGCCGGCTGCCGTTGGGTCTGCCGGCCGTACGGGTACGCCGAACTCGGCACCTGCCCGAGGCTGACCGTCAGCGGGGCCGGCCCGATCGCACCACGATGGCTCGGGCCCTCGTCGACGCGGCACAGTGGGCGCCCACCGACGACGAGGCGCAGACGATCCTCGCGGCCGGTTGCCAGCAACGCCGGGTCACGCCGGCCGAAATCGACGCGGTGATCGAGCGGATGCCTCGGCTGCGACGTCGGGCGCTGATGCGACAGACGATGGCAGACGTGGCGGGTGGAGCGGAGGCGCTTTCCGAGATCGACTTCATCCGGCTCTGCCGCCGACACCGGTTGCCGTCGCCAGATCAGCAGGAGCGTCGCAGGGACGCCAGCGGTCGGGCCCGCTATCTCGACGCCTACTGGCGGCGGTGGCGGCTGCACGCGGAGGTCGACGGCGCGCACCACATGGAGGCCCGACACTGGGCCGCGGACCTGCGGCGCCAGAACGAAATCTGGGTGGCCGGCGACCGCATTCTGCGCTTCACCGCCTTCGACGTGCGCCGCAAACCCGAGTACGTGGCGGCACAGGTGCGCGCCGCGCTCGAAGCCGCTGGCTGGCGCGAGAGTCCGTGACCACTTTCTGGCCGGCGTACGACCAGCGTACGGGCCGGATCGCATTGACCGGAGGACATCGCGCTGCCTCGGAAGCAGGTTGGGTGGTTTCCTGTACCGGGCCCCCCAGTGCTGGGCCGGGCCTGAGAGGATCATTCGGTGAGTCCGGCAACCTCCCGCCCCGACGGCCCGTTCGGCGATGGCGACGACGACCGCCCCCAGCCAACTTCAACTCCGGCTGCCCGCTCCGATCACGACGGCCCCGACGCCGCGCTGCGGGCGGACGCGCTGGACGCCGGACCGGTGGGCGCCGGACCGGTGGGCGTCGGGGTGCCGCCGGAAACGCCGGCTGGCTCGTACGGCTCTGGGCCCGCGGACGGCCCCGGATCGGCCCCTCCGCTCGGGAACCCCGTCGTCCCGCCTCCGGTCGGCGGCGATCCGGCCCCTCGACTGGTCCGGGGCCGGGCGGTACACGTCGGTGCGCTGCTGGTGTTGATCCTGCTGGGGATTCCGTTCGGTCTGGTCTGGTCGGCGGTGTCCCCCGGTGTGCCGGTGGTGCAGACCGAGGACGGGGCGCTGCTCGGCGCGCCGCAGCCGGAGGAGTTCATCGCCGCCGACGCCTGGTTCAGCGTCCTCGGATTCGGTCTCGGAGTGCTGGCCGCGATCGCGATATGGCTGCTGCTGCGCCGCCACCGGGGCCCGGTCGGCATCCTGGTGGTGGTGCTCGGCATGCTCGGCGCGGCTGTGCTCGCCTGGCAGCTCGGTCGGCAGATCGGCCTGTCCGGCTACGAGCGGCTGCTCGCCAGCGCTCCGCCGGGAACGACGTTCAGCAAGCCGCCGGACCTGCACGGCGGGCAGTACGATCTGCTGCTCGGGTTCATCCCCGCCATTCAGGACCTGCTGGTGCCGGCATTCGGCGCCGCGGTGATGTACACCCTGCTGGCCGGCTGGTCCCGGTATCCCGGGCTGCGGCCCGACGCCGAGCCGGCGCCGGTCAGTTGGGACTCGCCGGCACCGCCAGCTCCGTCAGCGGCACCGGCACCGCACGCACCTGACGCAACAGAGCCGCCTCGCGATTGAGCAGCCGCAGCTCCGCGCTCAGCCGGCCGGCGGTGTCCGGCGTCGCCAGCAGCCGCTGCCGGTCGGCGAGGGTGAGCGCGGCGGTCGCGGCCACCAGGTGCGACAGTACGGTCGGGTCGTCCGGCAGCTGTTCGGAGATCTCCTCCTGGTCGTCCCGGACCAGCGTGAGGTAGCGCCGGAAGACCGCGAGCACCCGGGGCGCGAGCAGGTCGGCGAGCTGCTCCTGCCCGGCCGGCTCGGGCAGCCACTCCACCTCCGCGGTCAGGTACGGGGTGGGGCCCTCCTCGACGCGGGCGATCCGGAACCGTCGCCGGCCGACGGTGACCACGTCCAGCCGGCCGTCCGGCAGCTCGGTCACCTGCCGGAGTTCGGCGGTGCAGCCGACCTCGTGCAGGGTGACCGGTGCACCGTCCGGACGCCGGTCGGTCAGCTCGGGCGGCGGCACCGACTCGGCGCGGGACTCCGGGCCCGGGCCGGCGGAGACCGATGCCGACCCGCCGCTGCGGATGGCGACCACCCCGAACTGCCGGGGCGTGCCGTCCGGCAGGGCGCGCAGGTGTCGCATCAGTTCGAGGTAGCGCGCCTCGAAAATGTGCAACGGCAGGACCAGACCGGGAAAGAGCACCGTCCCGAGCGGAAACACCGGCAGCCGCGCGTCCACCGGTCGAGCCTAGCCCGTCGACTCCGGCGGTGGACCGCTCCGCCGGTCGATCGTCCGCCGCCGACTCGGCCCCTCTTTCTTACGGCCGCCGTCTCGCCCCTCCTGAGGTGCTCCGGCTCAGGGTGGTCGGGCTCACCGTCCCGCCGGCTGGGCGGACGCGGTCCGATCGGTGGGCGCCCGAATAGACTGCCAAGGGTGTTGAACCGGATCGACCTGCGCGGTGGTTGGCGCGACCCGCGCGCACTGCTGCCCCGTGCCCAGCTTGACGTCTCCCTGGCGGTGGAGAAGATCCGCCCTATCGTGGAGGCGGTCCGCGAGCATGGCTTCCCGGCCATCCAGGACGCCACCCATCGGCTCGACGGCCTGCGGCTGGACCGGTTCCGGGTGCCGGCCGAGACGATCACCGAGGCCGAGGCGACGCTGGAGCCGGAGGTCCGGACCGCGCTGGTCGAGGCGATAGACCGGGCCCGCCGGGTGCACGCCGACCAGCGGCGGGCCGACGTGACCACCGAGGTGGTCCCGGGCGGGACCGTCACCGAGCGCTGGGTTCCGGTCGACCGGGTCGGGCTCTACGTCCCCGGCGGCCTCGCCATGTACCCCTCGACCGTGGTGATGAACGTGGTGCCGGCCCAGGTGGCCGGGGTCCGTTCGCTGGTGGTGGCGAGCCCTCCGCAGCAGGAGTTCGGCGGCCTGCCCGACGCCCGGGTGCTGGCCGCGTGCGCGCTGCTCGGAGTCGACGAGGTCTACGCGGTCGGTGGTGCCCAGGCGGTCGCCATGCTGGCGTACGGAGCGGACACGGACGTCGACGGAGAGACCCGGTGCGAGCCGGTCGACATGATCACCGGCCCGGGCAACATCTGGGTCACCGCCGCCAAGCGGCTGCTGCGCGGCGTGGTCGGGATCGATGCCGAGGCCGGCCCGACCGAGATCGCCGTACTCGCCGACGAGACCGCCGACCCGGTGCACGTCGCGGCCGACCTGATCAGCCAGGCCGAGCATGATCCGCTGGCCGCGAGCGTGCTGGTCACGCCGTCGGTGGAGCTGGTCGAGGCGGTCGACCGGGAGCTGCGTCGCCAGGTGCCGGAGACCAAGCACGCCGACCGGATCGGCACCGCGCTCGGCGGGCCGCAGAGCGGTGCCGTGCTCGTCGACGACCTCGAAGCGGGACTGCGGGTGGTCGACCTCTACGCCGCCGAGCACCTGGAGATCCAGACCCGGGACGCCCGGACCTGGGCGATGCGGGTACGCAACGCCGGGGCGATCTTCGTCGGGCCGTACGCGCCGGTGTCGCTCGGCGACTACTGCGCCGGTTCCAACCACGTGCTGCCGACCGGTGGCTGCGCCCGGCACTCCTCGGGACTGTCGGTGCAGTCCTTCCTGCGCGGCATCCACATCGTGGAGTACGACGAGGCGGCGCTCCGCGACACCGCCCGGCACGTGGTGACGCTCGCCAACGTGGAGGACCTACCCGCGCACGGCCAGGCGGTCCGGGCCCGGTTTCCGGAGAGCACCGGCGGGGTGGTGGCGTGACCTCCCTCTCCGGCCTGCCGATCCGGGACGACCTGCGTGGGCGTAGCCCGTACGGGGCGCCGCAGCTCGACGTGCCGGTGCGGCTGAACACCAACGAGAACTCGTACCCACTGCCGGAGCCGGTGGTGGAGGCGATGAGCAAGGCGGTCGCGGCCGAGCTGCGGGACCTGAACCGCTATCCCGACCGAGACGCGGTGGCGCTCCGTGCCGAGCTCGCCGACTACCTCGGGCACGGACTCGGCACCGCGAACGTGTGGGCGGCGAACGGCTCCAACGAGGTCCAGCAACAGCTGTTCCAGGTCTTCGGCGGGCCGGGGCGGACCGCGCTCGGCTTCACCCCGGCGTACTCGGTGCATCCGCTGCTCGCCACCGGCACCGGCACGGCTTGGCGGGACGGCAGCCGGGGTCCGGACTTCGGACTGACCGTCGGCGACGCCGTGGCGCAGGTCCGGGAGTACCGGCCGGACCTGGTCTTCCTCTGCTCGCCGAACAACCCGACCGGCACGGCCCTGGATCCGGCGGTGCTGGACGCGGTGCTGGCCGAGGCACCCGGGATGGTGGTGGTGGACGAGGCGTACACCGAGTTCTCCCGCCCCGGCACCCCGAACGCGCTGGCCCTGCTGCCCGGCCACCCCCGGCTGGTGGTGACCCGGACCATGAGCAAGGCGTTCGGCTTCGCCGGCGGACGGCTCGGCTATCTCGCCGCCGACCCGGCGGTGGTGGAGGCGGTGCAGCTCGTTCGACTGCCCTACCACCTCTCGGCGCTCACCCAGGCCGCCGCCCGGGCGGTGCTGGAGCACCGGGACCTGCTGCTCGGCACCGTCGAGGTGATCAAGGAGCAGCGGGACCGGATCGTGGCCGGGCTGCGACAGCGCGGTCTGACGGTCGCCGACAGTGACGCGAACTTCGTGCTCTTCGAGGTCGGCGGCGACCAGCGGGTGGCCTGGCGGACCCTGCTGGATCATGGGGTGCTGGTCCGTGACGTCGGGCTGCCCGGCTGGCTGCGGGTCACCGCCGGCACACCGCAGGAGACCGACGCCTTCTTCGCCGCCATAGAATCGGTGCCGACCGGCTCCGACTCCGGCCCGGCCGGCCCGGCCGGCCCGGCCGTGCCACCGGCGGCCACCGGCCCGGCGCCGACCGAGACCGGGACGGTGTGATGCGTTACCGAACAGCAGGTCGGCCGGCCCGGACACCAGGTCGGCCGCCCCGGACAGCGAAAGGTCCTACCGTGAGCAGAACCGCCCGGGTCGAGCGGACCACGGCCGAGACCAAGGTGCTCGTCGAGCTGGATCTCGACGGCTCCGGACAGGCCGACATCACCACCGGGGTCGGCTTCTACGACCACATGCTCCACCAGATCGCCCGGCACGGTGGTTTCGACCTGACCGTGCACACGGTCGGCGATCTGGAGATCGACGCCCACCACACCATCGAGGACACCTCGCTGGCCCTCGGCACCGCCTTGGACCAGGCACTCGGCAACAAGATCGGCATCCGGCGGTACGGCTCGGCCACCATTCCGATGGACGAGGTACTGGTCCGGGCCGCCGTCGACCTCTCCGGTCGGCCGTACGTGGTGCACGACGAGCCGGCGCTCGCCCCGTACATCGGGCCGGTCTACCCGACCAGCATGACCCGGCACATCTGGGAGTCCTTCGGGCAGTCCGCCCGGCTGACCCTGCACGTCTCGGTGCTCCGGGCCGCCCGGCCCGGCGGGCACCCGGACGCGCACCACGTGGTGGAGGCGCAGTTCAAGGCGGTCGCCCGGGCGCTGCGCGAGGCGGTGACGATCGATCCCCGGTCGGCCGGCGAGGTGCCGAGCACCAAGGGGCTGCTCTGATGGACACCGTCCTGCCCGTGGCGCTCTTCGCGCTGGGTGGCGTGCTGATCGGTGGTGCCTGGTCGCTGCACCGGCAGGGCGCCCCGCGGCAGATGCTCTGGATCGTGGGCCTGCTGGCCGTACTCGCCACCGTCGGTGGCGTGCTCTGGCTCGTACCGGGAGCGGATGGATGATCCCCGACCGGCCGGCGCCGCCCCGGGTGGTGGTGTTGGACTACGGTTCCGGCAACCTGCGCTCCGCACAGCGTGCGGTGGCCCGGGCCGGCGCCGAGGTGACGGTCACCGACGACCTCGACGCGGCGGCCGCCGCCGACGGACTGGTGGTACCCGGGGTCGGCGCCTTCGCCGCCTGCATGGCCGGGATCGACGCACTGCGGGCCGGTCCCATGATCGCCGAGCGGGTCGCGGCGGGCCGGCCGGTGCTGGGCATCTGTGTCGGCATGCAGATCCTCTTCGAGTACGGCGAGGAGCACGGCGTCGTCACCAAGGGGCTCGGCCTGCTGCCCGGTGGGGTGACCGGGCTGACCGCCCGGCGGGTCCCGCACATGGGCTGGAACACCGTGGCACCGCCGCCGGGATCCCGGCTCTTCGCCGGCCTACTGGCCGGCACCCGCTTCTACTTCGTGCACTCCTACGCCCCGGCCGACGTGGCCGCGCTGGCCGCCGCCGGTGCGCTGCCGACCACCGCCGAGCACGGCGGGCGGTTCGTGGCGGCGGTGGAGCGCGGGCCGCTGTCGGCCGCACAGTTCCACCCGGAGAAGTCCGCCGAGGCCGGCCGGACGCTGCTGCGCAACTGGCTGGCCACGCTGTGACCGCGTCCCGGTCCGGGGCCGTCCCGGCGTGGCGCGCGGGGGCCGTCCCGGTCTGCCGTGTGAGGGCCGTCCCGGTGTCGGGCGCGGGGGCCGTCCCGGTCTGCCGTGCCGGGGCGGTACCGGTCTGCCGTGCCGGGGCCGTCCTGGTCTGCCGCGCGGGGGCCGGTGGCGCCCGGTGAGCAAGGAACGGGCCCGCCGCCGTGCGGTTCGGCTGGCCGAGGCGGAGCGGGAACGGGCCGCCCGGGCGCGGAGGGTGGCCCGGCGTCAGCGCCGGCGAGCCGTGCTGCGCCGGATCACCCCGCGACTGCCGGATCGGCGTACCGGGCGGTTGTTCGCGCGGCGCAGCCGGGGCGAGCGGGCCGGGGTGGTCGTACTCTCCGGGGCGGCGGTGATCGGCATCTGGCTGCTCGTCGACGACCTGGCCCTGCGGCTCGGCCTGATCGCGCTGCTGTTACTGGTGCTGCCGGCGGTCGTGGTGATCGCGCTGGGCCGCCGGACCTGAGCACCACCTTCGTTCCGCCAACCGAGGAGGGCACGTTGAGCCTGACCCTGCTTCCCGCCGTCGATGTCGCGAACGGCCAGGCCGTCCGCCTGGTTCAGGGCGCCGCGGGCAGTGAGACCAGTTACGGCGAGCCGTTGGAGGCGGCCCTGGCCTGGCAGCGGGACGGCGCCGACTGGATCCACCTGGTCGACCTCGACGCCGCGTTCGGCCGGGGCTCGAACGCCGAACTCCTGGCCGAGGTGGTCGGCCGGCTCGACGTCAAGGTGGAACTCTCCGGTGGGATCCGGGACGACGAGTCGCTGCGCGCGGCGTTGGGCACCGGGGCGGCCCGGATCAACATCGGCACCGCCGCCCTGGAGGACCCGCAGTGGTGCGACCGCATCGTCGGCGAGTACGGCGACCGGGTTGCCATCGGGCTGGACGTGCGCGGGCGTACCCTGTCGGCCCGGGGCTGGACCCGGGACGGCGGCGACCTGTTCGAGGTGCTCGATCGGCTCGACAAGGCGGGAACGGCGCGGTACGTGGTGACCGACATCACCAAGGACGGCATGATGCGCGGCCCCAACCTCGACCTGCTGCGTGAGGTCTGCGCTCGTACCGACGCCCCGGTGATCGCCTCCGGCGGCGTCTCGACCCTGGACGACCTGCGGGCGCTCGCCACGCTGGAACCGGTCGGGGTGGAGGGCGTGATCGCCGGCAAGGCGCTCTACGCCGGTGCGTTCACCGTCGCCGAGGCCCTCGCCGTGCTACGCGCGGCATGACGGCGTGTGGCATGACCGCGTGTGACATGACGGCGTGCGGGGTGCCGGCGCGTGGGTGGGATGGATGGCCGGGTGTGGACGCCAGAGGTGCCGGCGTGCGGGGTGGACGGATTGATGGCGGCGGCGGTTAGGCTCGGCAGATGACGGTGGCGGTGCGGGTGATCCCCTGTCTCGACGTGGACGCGGGGCGGGTCGTCAAGGGCGTCAACTTCGTCGACCTGCGGGACGCGGGCGATCCGGTCGAGCTGGCCGCGGCGTACGACGAGGCGGGTGCCGACGAGCTGACCTTCCTGGACGTGACCGCCTCCTCCGATGACCGGGGCACCATGCTCGACGTGGTGCGCCGGACCGCCGAGACGGTCTTCATCCCGCTCACCGTCGGCGGCGGCGTGCGTCGGGTCGCCGACGTCGACGTCCTGCTCCGGGCGGGTGCGGACAAGGTGGGGGTGAACACCGCCGCGATCGCCCGCCCGGAGCTGATCGCCGAGATCGCCGAGCGGTTCGGGCGGCAGGTGCTGGTGCTCTCGCTGGACGTGCGGCGTGCTCCCGCCGGCACCAGCACCGAGAGCGGCTTCGAGGTGACCACCCACGGCGGCCGGCGCGGCACCGGAATCGACGCGGTCGCCTGGGCCGCCCGGGCGGCCGAACTGGGCGCCGGGGAGATCCTGCTCAACTCGATGGACGCGGACGGCACCAAGGCCGGATTCGACCTGGAGCTGATCGGCGCGGTGCGGCGGGTGGTGGACGTGCCGGTGGTGGCCAGTGGCGGGGCCGGCGCGGTCGCCCACTTTCCCCCGGCGGTGGCGGCCGGCGCCGACGCGGTGCTCGCGGCCAGCGTCTTCCACTTCGGCGAGCTGAGCGTCGGCGAGGTCAAGGACGCGCTGCGCGACGCCGGCCACCCTGTCCGCTGACCCGACCCGACCACCGACCGGACCCGACCCGACCACCTACCGGGCCTGATCACCCGGGTTCCGTCCGACCGTCCGGTTCTGCTCGGTCGTCGGGTTCCGCCCGGTCGTCGGGTTCTGCTCGGTCGTCGGGTTCCGACTGGGGCGCTGGTCGGGGCGGCTGGCCGGGCGTCGGTTATCCGCTGTTCTCCGGCGAGCGGCGCGGCATCGGCAGCGTGAACCGGGCGGCGTACTCCTGCACTGCCGCCGCGTGTTCGTCCTCGGCGAGTTCCCAGTCGTGGCTGCCGGGAGAATGCCGCCGGGTCAGCACCCCGTGCACCGTCTCGACCGTGGTGGCGAGACCGCCGTGCGGCCGGGTACGCCACAGGTGCTCCCCGGCGGAGGTGACCCGGAACCAGCCGTCCGAAACGGTGATCAGACCGGCGCCGACCAGGCGGCGCACCGCTGCCTCGATCTCGTGCCGGGCCGGGAGGGCCCGGTTGAGATGGTCAGCGGTGGAGAGCACGTCGGCGAGCCGGACGCCCTCAGGTCGACGGGTGCTGCTTGACCGGCGATGCCGGCCGGCACCGCCAGCGATGATCAGTGATACGAAGATCCATGCGTCGGACCAACGCCATCCCTCATCCCCCATGGGGAAATGATGCCGTGCCGGGCCATCCGACGGAACGGTTGTGCACCGGTTCATTCCGCCGAACCGGAGCGACCCGCGTTCCACGTGGGATGATCCGATCCGGATCGACGATCTTTTTCTCGGCGGGCAGCCGCGGGTCCGCGGGCATGCCCGTGTCGGTGGTCAGCCGGTACCGGCCTCGGTGACCGTTCGGGGCAGGTCGCCCGGGTCGGTCCGCGACACCGGTGGCACGGTGAACATCGGGATGAAGACGTGCACCAGCGGACCGATGGCGAGGGCGTACGCCAGCGTGCCGATCCCGACCTGGCCACCGAGGGCGAACCCGATCGCCAGTACGGTCAGCTCGATCACCGTACGGACCAGCCGCAGCGACCGGTTCGGCTGGCGGGCGACGTACCCGGTCATCAGGCCGTCGCGCGGCCCGGGGCCGAGGCGGGCGCCGATGTACAGGCCGGTCGCCATCCCGTTGAGCAGGATGCCGGCGACCAGGAAGCCGATCCGGGTGGGCAGTGCCTGGACGTTGGGCAGCAGGGCGAGCCCGAGGTCGACGGCGAGTCCGATGACGACGACGTTGCTCACCGTGCCGACGCCGGGACGCTGGCGCAGCGGGATCCAGAGCAGCAGTACGAGGGCGCCGACGGCGATGGTCACGGTGCCGAACGACGCGCCGGTGAGCTTGGAGAGCCCCTGGTGGAAGACATCCCAGGGGTCGAGCCCGAGGGACGCCTCGATCATCAACGCCATGCTGGCGCCGTAGAGCGCCAGGCCGACGTAGAGCTGCCCGAGACGCCGGACGAGCCGATCCCCACGGTTGCCAGTTCTTGCCATGCATGCCACTCTGAGGGCCAATCCGGCGTTTCTGAAGGTCCAATCGAGGTGAAGTGGCTATGACCAGCCTCGTTCGAGGAGCCCATCTGGGGCGGATGCTCGGGCAGTGGCACGCGTTGCCGGGACGCCGGCGCAACCCGGACTATGTCGCCTTGGCCGGCGCGGTGCGTGGACTGATCGCCGACGGCCGGCTGCCGCTGGGCGTACGACTGCCGGCCGAGCGGGAGCTGGCCGAGGCGCTCCGGGTGAGCCGGACCACCGTCACCGCCGCCTACCGGGAACTGCGGGAGAGCGGGCATCTGACCAGCCGCCGGGGCGCCGGCAGTTGGACCACGCTGCCCGGCGGGCACCGGGTGGCCAGCTCGGGGCTCTGGACCCCGCAGGACGACCTGGACATGATCGACCTCGGCTGTGCCGCGCTGGCCGCCCCGGCGCAGCTCGCCCCGGCGGCCCGGGCCGCCGCCGAGGATCTGCCCCGCTACCTCGGCGGCGCCGGCTACCATCCGACCGGGATCGTCGAGCTGCGCACGGCGGTGGCCCGTTCGTACACCGAGCGTGGTCTGACCACCAGCCCCGAGCAGATCATGGTGACCAACGGCGTACAGCATGCCCTGGACCTGGTGCTCCGGCTCGCGCTGCCGACCGGCGGCAGCGTACTCGTGGAGTCGCCGACCTATCCGAACGCGCTCGCCGCGCTCGCCGCGCGCCGCGCCCGGATCGCCACCCACGGCCTGTCCGCCGAGGGCGCCGGCTGGGATGCCGACCTGCTGCTGGGCAGCTTCCGGCAGACCCGTCCCCGACTCGCGTACCTGATCCCGGAGTTCCAGAATCCCACCGGTCACCTGATGCCGGCCGAGCTGCGCGAACGGGTGGTGGCGACCGCACACGCCAGCGGCACCGACCTGGTGGTCGACGAGTCCTTCGTGGATCTCGCCCTGGACGGCACCGAGGTCCCCCCGCCGACCGCCGTCTTCGATCGGCACTCCCGGGTCGTCACCATCGGCGGGATGAGCAAGCCGTACTGGGGCGGTCTGCGGATCGGCTGGATCCGTGCCTCGGCACCCCAGGTGCAGCGACTGGCGGCGGCCCGGGTCGGCGTCGACATGGCCGGTCCGGTGCTGGACCAACTGGTCGCGGTGCGGCTGCTCGCCGAAGCCGGGACGATCGTCGCGGCCCGCCGGGCGCAGTTGGCCGCCCAGCGCGACGCCCTGCTGGCCGCGCTCGGCGCGGAGCTGCCGAACTGGCGGGTGCGGACCCCGGCGGGCGGGGTGACGCTCTGGGCCGAGTTGGACGGGCCGATCGCCAGCGCGCTCGCCCGGGCGGCCGAGGAGGTCGGGGTACGGCTCGCGCCGGGCCCCCGGTTCGGCCTCGACGGCACCCTGGAACGCTTTCTCCGGCTGCCGTTCACGCTGCCCGCCGCCGAGCTGACCGAGGCGGTACGCCGCATCGCGGCGGTCCGCTACGACATCGACCGGGTGGAACGCCCGCTCTGGCGGGAGCCCGCGGTGATCGCCTGAACGGCGCCCGTCGGTTCGGGCGTTCGTCGGTTCGGAGCCGTTTGCGGTTCGAGCCGGTCAGGCCGGGTAGCCGGCCCGGGGGATGGTGGCCAGGCTGGGCATGCGCAACCGAGGCGCCGGAGTGGCGGCCATCCTCGCCCAGACGATCTTGCCGTCGGTGCCGGGCAGCACGCCCCAGTTGGTGACCGACCGGGACACCATGGCCAGCCCACGACCGCGTAGGGCGAGCGGTTGCCGCGAATCCGGGGCCGGTTCCCGCCGGGGCGGTGCCGGTACGCCGGGGTGCCGGTCGGCGACCGCGATCCGCAGTCGCTGCCGGTGGTAACAGAGGGTGAGATCGATCTCGGTGCCCGCGTGCTCGACGGCGTTCGCCACCAGCTCGGAGGCGACGAGCTGGGCATCCTCGGTGACGTCGGAGAGCCGCCACCGCTCGCAGCACTCCCGGACCAGTCCGCGCGCCGCGCTCACCGCCTGCGGCACCGGTGCCAGCCGCCGGTGGGCCCGCCGGGTGCGGGCCGTAACGGGATACGGCCGGACCCGGCTGAGCGCCTCGGCGAGCCGGGGGTAGAGCCGGACCCGCCGGGTCGGCAGGCGGCGGAGCAGCTCGGTCAGGGTCGAGGCCGGGGCGCAGACCAGTACGGTGATGCCACGCCGGCACGCCTCCCGGATCATCACCATCGCCGGCAGCAGGGTCGGCAGCAGCCCGTCCGGAGCGACCCGGGTGCAGTCCACCGCGACGTACGGCGGGTGGTGCGCGATGCAGCGCGAGAACGCCCGTTGCAGCGTGTACGCCTGGGCCACGCTCCACCGGCCCGCCATGGTGATCACCAAGGCGCCGGTCTCCACGTGTGCTGCCACCGTGGCCACCATCACCGGAAACCCCCTCGCCCGTTCGCGCTGCCGGCCGGCCACCCTGACCCGGCCCGTCGTGCGCCTGATCCTGCTATTACCCCCGTGATGGACCGGTGAAGCCGGCCGGGTGTCATGTTGTCCAGCGGTAGCCGAGCCGGGACGTCCGGTAGTGCTCCAGGTGGCAGGGCCCTCCGGACAGCACCGGACCGCCGCGCGATCGCGGGTCGCGCGGCGGTCCGGTGGGGTGCGGATCCGATCTCCGGGGGGAGAGACCGGATCCGGCACGGGTCAGATCTGGGCGAGGCTGCCCTGGTACATCTGGTCGATCTCCGTCTTGAAGCTGGTCTCCACGGCACGGCGCTTGATCTTCATCGACGGGGTCATCTCGCCGTCCTCGACGGTCAGGTCGCGGGTCAGCACGGTGACCTTCTTGATCGTCTCCCAGCGGTTCAGCTTCTTGTTCAACTCGGCGACGTACCCCTCGACCAGGGTGCGCACCTCTGCCGAGCCGACGATCTCGGCGTACGGACGGCCGGCGAGCGGGCCGCCCTCGGCCCAGGTGGCGATGGCGTCGGCGTCCAGGGTGACCAGCATCGTGCAGTAGTTGCGGGCCTGCCCGATCACCACCACCTGAGAGGTGTACGGGCACAGCGCCTTGAACAGGCCCTCGATGTGCGACGGCGAGATGTACTTGCCCCCCGACGTCTTGACCAGGTCCTTCTTCCGGTCGGTGATCTTGAGGAAGCCGTCGGCGTCGAGTTCGCCGATGTCACCGGTCCGGAAGAAGCCGTCCGGGGTGAACGCCTCGGCGGTCTCCTCCGGCAGGTTGTGGTAACCCCGCATCACCGGCGTGCCCCGGAGCAGGATCTCGCCGTCGGAGTCGATCCGGCACTCCAGGTCGCCCATGGCCTTGCCGACCGTGCCGATCTTGAGCGCGCCGGGCCGGTTGACGAAGTTGCCGGCACTGGTCTCGGTCAGCCCGTACCCCTCGGAGATCGGCAGGCCGGCGGCGGCGAAGAAGTGTGCGATCTCCTGGCTCAGCGGCGCGGCGCCGGAGACGAGCACCCGGATCCGGCCGCCCAGCCGGGCCTGGAGCTTGCTGAAGACCAGCTTCTCGGCGAGCCCGTAACGCAGCCGCAGCCCCGCCGAGACCGGCTGCCCGGCCTGCTCCAGCGCCACCTTGTGCTTGCCGGTCCGGACCGCCCAGGCGAAGATCTTCGCCTTCGCGCCGCCCGCCGTCTGCGCGGTGGTGACCGCCCGGTTGTAGACCTTCTCGAAGATCCGGGGCGCGCCGCACATCAGCGTCGGCCGGACCACGCCGAGCAGTTCGACCAGCCGATCGAGCCGGCCGTCGACGTAGGTGGGCATGCCGACGTGGATCACGCCGCAGATCAGCGTCTTGCCGAACGAGTGCGACAGCGGCAGCCAGAGGTACTGCAGGTCCTCCGCCTTGATCAGCCCGAGCTGCGCCTGGGCCACCCCCTCCCAGCACCATCCGGCGTGCAACAGCTCGACGCCCTTTGGGCGGCCGGTGGTGCCGGAGGTGTAGATCAACGTGGCCAGGTTGTCCTGGTCGATCCCGGCCACCACCCGGTCGATCTGGTCCGGGTCGCTCTCCAGCGCCAGCGCACCCTGTGCCTCCAGGTCGGCGAGGGTGAGCTGCGGCGGGGTGGCGTCCGGATCGGCGGACCCGTCGATCAGTACGACGTGGGTTAGCGCGGGCAGTTCCACCCCGGCGATCTTGGCGGCCTGCTCGGCGTTCTCGGCGATCAGCACCTTCGAGCCGGAGTCCGCGAGGATGAAGGCGGTGTCCTCCGGCTCGGTGGTCGGGTAGACCGTGGTGGTCGCGCCACCGGCGCACATGATGCCGAGGTCGGCGAGGACCCAGTCGAGCCGGGTGTTGGCCAGGATCGCCACCCGGTCCTCGGAGTCGACGCCGAGCCCGCGCAGCCCGGCGGCGATCGCCTTCGCGCGTTGACCGACCTGTGCCCAGGTCAGCCAGACCGGGCCGGAGTCGTCCGGGGCGGGGTGGGCGAAAGCGTCCCGGTCGGGGGTGGCCGAGACACGCTTCAGGAACATGTCGGGGATGGACCGGTAGGGGACGTCGAGTGCCATGGCGGGGGGTGCCTCCGGATATCGTCTCGTGACGGTGATCACGTCAACTCGCGGTTACCGAAGGGTATTGCCTGCCCCTGCACCTGGGCTAGTCCCGTTCGGCTCCGCCGATCTCGCCGATCGGGTCGCCCACCCGGTCCCCGCCTCGTGGTTTCTCCGGTTGACCGGAACGGGGCCCGAGTGGCAAACCCGAAATTTCGGGGTACGTCTCTAAGCTATCCAGGCGTCTCCAAGGCTATCCAGGCGTCGGCCCGGACCGGTCGGACAGGTGCCGCCGCCTGGACCGGGGCGCGGAGGTCATCAACCACGGGTGAGGGTCGTCAACCATGGGTCATGCAGGACCGGTCATGGGAAGTCCCGGTCACGACGATGCGGTGCCGGGCCACGTCATCCACCTTCCCGTCGCGGTACCCACCCTGCACGCCGCCACCGAACTGGCCGCGCGGCTGGCCGAGTCGCTGGCCTTCCTGCCGGAGCTCGACGCCGGCGAGGTCACGGTCTCGGCCGAGGACGCGCAGCACGAGCGGTACCGGGTCTTCTGCGACCGGCTGCTGTTCGGTGCCGGCCGGTGTGGCGAGCGGGAGGGGCACCGGGGCGCCTGTGTCGCCGGCCCCGCGGGCGGGACCGGGGCGGTGGTGGGGCGCCGGACACTGATCGACGCGACCTAGGGTCAGGTGATCCGGAGGGTCAGGGGATCCCGAGGCAGCCGCCGGGGTCGTGCGGGCGGCGGAGGTCGATCCGTTCGCCAGCACGGCGGCCCTCGCCGAGTTCTCCTCGGATGTTCGGCCTGTGGTCTCCGTTGCCCGGGTGTTGGCCGGGCGCGTCGACCACCCACGGCCGAGCCGGTTCGCCGGCCCGGCCAGCGGGGGGTGGGCCGGGCGGCCGATGTGGCAAGATGGGCGGCCGCCGGAGCCCATGGTGGTGAAGACGAGCATGAAGCGCGCCACCGGCTCTGGTTGACGAGGACGTGCCGGGCGGACACGGACACTGCCCGCCCGTGATCGACTCGCCCTCGGGCTCGGCCATCACGATGCAGGAAATGACGTACGGAGATTCGGAGCCTTCCGGAATCCTCGCGTCGTGCTCGTGTGGTCAGGGTGCGTTGTGCGACGGAGACCGTCCTGAGTGTCCCGACCAAGCGACAGGAAGAAGTGCCCATGAAGAAGCTCCTGGTTGTTCCAGCTGCCGCGTTCGCGCTGGCGCTGAGCCTCAGCGCGTGCGGAGACTCCAAGGGCGATTCCGGTGGGGCGCCGGAATCGTCGCCGTCCGTCGGTGCGAGTGCGCCCGCGACAGCCGGCGGTGGCACCATCACCGGAAACGAGGGTGGCAACAGCGAAGGCGGGAAACTTACCCCCGCCCAGCGAGAGTCCCTGACCAAGCTCAGGGACTGCATGCTCGAGAAGGGCTACGACATGCCCGAGCTGGACCCCGACAACCCGGTCGTGGCGCCGAAGAACAACAACGGCAAGAGCGACGCCCAGGTCAACCAGGATGCTGCGGAGTGCGCGACGCAGTCGCAGCCGACCGGGGGCTGATGCCGGACGGATCCGTCTGGCAGCAAGCTCGATGATGGTGGCGCGGCGGGGCGAGCGGTGTCCACTCGCCCCGCCGCCCGGGGCCGGGGGTGGAGTTCGGTGGGGTGACACCGGTCCCCGCGCCCGACTCAGTCGTCGTCGCCGTCGTCCCGGTCGTCATCGTCGCCGTGGTCGTCCCGGTCACGGTCGGTCTTGACGATCTCGCCGGTGGCCGCGTCCACCTCCACCTCGATCTCCCAGCCGTCCTTGACGATCTCGACGTCCCACACGTCGCGGCCGTGTTCCCGCTCCCGTTCGACCTCCTCAAGCTGACCGCCGCCCGCACTGGCCAGGGCGATCTCGACGGCCCGCGCCGAGTCGACAGATCCGGCGGGTACGCCTCCGCCCGGTGCCGGCGAACCGGTCGGCGTGCCCGACGGCGAGCCGCTCGGCACCGTCGACGGGATCCCGCTCGGGCCGGTGCCGGGCGTACCCGTCGGGTCGCCCCCCGGCGTCGTCGCAGCCGGGGTGGGAGCGCGGAAGCTCTGCCGCTCGCCCTCTGCCGCGCTGGCCCCGATCGCGGTACCGACGACGACGGCGGCCGCCAACACGCCACCGATACTCAGGACCAGAGTCTTTCGCCGCATCGCAGTCTCCTCCATCGTCGCGAACACCCGGTTCCGGGTTCTCGGCACAGAGGTTCGCGCGGATCGGGATAGCGGCGCGCTGTCCGAACGCTAAGCCTCGGTAAAAGAGTCCGAACGCTAGGCCTCGGTAAAGAGGTCCGAACGCTAGGCCTCGGTAAAGAGGTCCGAACGCTAGGCCTCGGTAAAGAGGTCCGAACGCTAGGCCTCGGTAGAGAGGGCGGACGGCGACCCGCTGGTGGCCAGCGGCGGTCCGAGGGTGACCGCGACCCGCGCCCCGCCACCGTCGGCCTCCGACAGCTCGAACCGGCCGCCGCTGGCCCGGGCCGCCCGGCGGGCGATGTCCAGTCCCAGCCCGGTCGAGCCGGCGGCGCTCGCCCCGCGCTCCACCACCCCGGCCGGGGCGGGTCCGACCAGGGCCGGTGGCAGTCCGGGGCCGCTGTCGGTGACCGTGAGCAGCGCACCGCCGCCGGGGCGCGGCGCCAGCACGACGGTGCAGCCGGTCCCGTCCGGGGTGTGCGCGAAGACGTTGCCGAGCAGTGCGTCCAGCACCGCGGCCAGCTCGTCGGCGGGCAGCCGCACCGGGAGCGGGCGGTCGGCCAGGTCGAGTCCGAGCAACCGCCCGGTGTCCTCGGCCAGTACGGCCCAGAACGCCACCCGGTCCCGGACCACCGCCGTCGCGTCGCAGACCGGCTCGGTACCGGTGTCGCCCCGCCGCCTGGCCTGCCTGATCAGCCCGGTCACCGCCCGCTCCACCGCGTCGACCCGGTCGCCGATCCGGGCCGCCTCCCGCGGGTCGGCCAGCGACTCGGACTCCAGCCGCAGCGAGGTCAACGGGGTACGCAGCCGGTGTGACAGGTCGGCGAGTTGCTCGCGTTCGTCCCGCAGCAACTCCTGGATCCGGGTGGCGAGGTGGTTGAGCGCACCCGCCACCGCGCGCAGCTCCGCCGGGCCGGACGGGGTGGCCCGGGCGGTCAGCTCCGCGCCGGCCAGCCGGTGCGAGACCGCGGACAGCTCGGCGATCGGGGCGGTCAGCGACCGGGCCAGCCGGTCGGCGACGGCGAGGCCGAGCAGCAGCAGCGCCACCCCGAGCCCGGCCAGCACCAGCCAGGAGCGGTAGACGCCGTGGGTCAGCTCCTCTGTGGGGACGAAGGTGCGGATCACCGCCGTACCGTCCGGGCGGCCCTGCACGGCGACCAGGATCTCCCGGCCGTCCTCGCGGGCGACCGTGAGACTCTCGCCCCGGGCGGCCAACTCGACCCCGTCGCTGCGTGGCACCGGGGCACCGAGGACAGCGCCGTCCGGCAGGAAGACCGTGACCGGCCGGTCGGCCGCGGCTCCGACCTGCTCGGCGGCGAGTCGCAGACCGTCCCGGCCGGCGGTGCCGACCAGCGGGACCAGGGCCTGCACGTCGGCGGTCGCCGCCACCACCGCCCGGTCCGCGGCGACGCCGCGCAGCAGCACCGCGAGCGGGACCAGGAAGGCCAGCAGCACCAGGCCGGTGGTGGCCGCGACGAGCAGGGTGAGCCGGCGCCTCACGACCCGGCCCCGGGCGCGTCGAGCCGGACCCCCACCCCGCGCACCGTGTGCAGGTAGCGGGGCTGCTGCGCGGTCTCGCCGAGCTTGCGGCGCAGCCACGACAGGTGTACGTCCACCGTCTTGTCCGCTCCGCCGTAGGGGAGCTGCCACACCTCGGTCAGCAGTTCCCGCTTGCCGACCACCCGGCCGGCCCGGCCGGCCAGGTAGTGCAGCAGGTCGAACTCCCGGGGCGTCAGTTCGAGTGGTGTCCCGGCCAGGGTCGCCTGCCGGGCCGCCGGATCGACCCGCAGCTCGCCGACGGTCAGTACCGCGGGTCCGTCCGCCTGGCCGGCGCCCCGGCGCAGCACCGCCCGGATCCGCGCGTCGAGCTGGGCGGCGGTGAAGGGCTTCACCACGTAGTCGTCGGCACCGGCGTCCAGTCCTCGGATGATCTCGGTCTCCTCGTCCCGGGCGGTGGCGATGATCACCGGTGTGCTGTTCACCGCCCGGAGCATCCGCAGCAGCTCCAGCCCGTCCAGGTCGGGCAGCCCGAGATCGAGTACCACCAGGTCGGGCCGGTCGTCGAGGACCCGTTGCAGCCCGGCCATCGCGGACTGCACGGCGGCGACCGCGTGTCCCCGGTCGCGCAGTGCGTGCAGCAGCGGGGTACGGATGGCCGGGTCGTCCTCGATCAGCAGTAGGCGAGCCACACCCGGCACGGTAACCCGGAAACGCCCCTCGACACCGTGCCGGCCGGGTCGGCGAGGCCGATGGGACACCGTGACGTCATCCAGGAAGACGGATCCGTTAACGGTTCCTTAGGGTCCGTCGGCGCCGGCCTTAACCGGTCGGCGGGCATCATCGGAGGATGCCTCGACGTACCCTGCTCGCCGTGGCCGGCTGGCTGCTCGCCGCGCTGGTCGCGACCGGAACCGGGCTGGCCGCGGTACAGGTGATCGGAGCCGGGCTGACCGGCCCGGCGGGTGAGGTGCGCAGCCCGGACGAGGTGGCCCGGGCACTGGCCGCCACCCCGCCGCCGGCGGCCCCGGGCGCGGTGCCCTCCGGTGACCTCGCCGGCCCGGTGCCGACCGCCTCCGGCACTGTGCCGGGCTCCGGCACTGTGCCGGGCGCCGCCGGCGACTCGCGCCGGCTGGTCTCCACCCCCGGGGGTACGGTGCTGGCCGAGTGCTCCGGCCGGCGGGTCTGGCTGAGCGCCTGGACGCCGGCCCAGGGTTACCGGGTCGGCGAGGTCGAGCGTGGCCCGGACGACGACGCCGAGGTGACCTTCCACGGATCGGGGGGCGGGCGGATCGAGATCGAGGTCGAGTGCGTCGGCGGCAGGCCGGTGCCGACCTGGAAGGCGCACGGCGGCGACGACTGACCGGCCGCCGCGCACCGGTCAGGAGTGCCGGCGGCGGCCCGGCGGTAGCGGCCCGCGCCCAGGGACGTTCAGTGGTAGCGGCCCGCGCCCAGGGACCAGTCGAAACTGCCCCGGATCCAGGCCCGGCGGGCGGTGACGAACCGGAGGGTGTCGGGGTCGCCGCCGGCCAGCAGCGTGGACTCCAGCCTCAGGTACGCCCGCAGCCCCGCGTTGAACCGCCGGGCCGCGTCGAGGAGTCCCACCCGCTCCTCCCATCCCGCCTCCCTGGCGAGTACGACGATCAGGTTGTGACCGTCCCGACCGTGCCGGCGCTCCTTGGCGTACGAGAAGACGTCGTTGCACCAGCAGACCAGGTCGGCGGCGAGGTCGTCCAGGTGGGACGCGTCGGGGTCGGCCTGGCAGATGGCCTCGGCCAGTCCGCCGTACGCCAGGTCGGTCAGCGTGAAGCTGGGGCGTACTCCGCCGGTGTGCCGGCGCATCTGGAGGTACTCGGCCACCGCCGGTACCCGGTCCCGTTCCCGGTTCGCCGCCTCCCAGAGCAGCGCCAGCAGGTAGTCGCGCATCTGGGCGGCGAACCGGAGCAGCAGCAGGGGCGGGCCGTGTGCGCGTACCCGTCGGCAGAGGTCGTGCAGGCCGGCGGCGGTCGGGCCGGCGGCGGTGGCCGAGCCCGGTGGCGCCGGCCCGCCGCGCAGGTCGAGGACGTCGAGTAGCTGCCCGACGACCGGGGCGAGCCGGCCCGGATCGTCGCCCAGGCCGTCGTCGTCGCAGCGGTCGTCGAAGGTGAACAGCCAGGTGAACAGGTCGGCGACCAGCCGGAGGTGCTCGGGCCGGGCGTCCGGGCAGGTCCGTCCGGCCAGCTCGGCCGCGTTCGCCCGGTCCAGCCGGCGGGCCGCGGCGGGGCTGCCGATCAGGCCGAGTTCGGTGGCCCAGAGCGTGGACTCCGCGCCGACCCGAACGACGTGTGCGCTCACCCGTTCCGGAAAGGGTGGCCGGGTCAGCCACGCCAGGGCGAAGGCGCGCATCGGCACGTCCGGCCGCCTGCCGGGTCAGAGCCCGAGTCTCGCGGTCCGTAGCCGCTCGGTCAGCGCGGGTGGACCGACCAGTTGTACCCGGGCGACGCGCTGCCGGCCGAAGAGGAAGATCGTCAACTCGCCGGGCGACCCGACCATCCGGACCTGCTCGCCGCCGGCTCCGGCGGTGGCCTCGCCGTGCTCCGGTGCCTGGATCAGCAGGGTGGCCGGGAACCGGCGCAGCGAGAGCCGGGCCATCGGGGGGATGCGCTTCCAGAGTGCCGCCCGCTGCCCGACCGGAAGTTCCCGGGGCTGCCAGTCCGGCCGGGCCCGCCGGGCGTCCTCGTGGTGCACGAAGAACTCGACCAGGTTCGCCAGCTCGTCGACCGGAGGCAGGGCCAGCGGGCTCCACCGGGGCGGACGCCGGACCAGGTCGACCAGGGCGGGGTACGGCTTGCCGGCCACCGCCGCCCGGACCCGCTCACCGTGCTGCCGCAGGGGCGGGAGCAGCAGCCCGGCCGCCGCGTCCGGCCGGCGTTCCCGGACCACCAGGTGGGCAGCGAGGTCCCGGGCGGTCCACTCCGGGATGATCGTGGGCGCGTCCGGCCCGATCGCGATGAGGAGATCGGCCAGTGACTGTCGCTCCGTGCTCGCGTAGCGGGGCATGTCTTGATCGTAAATCCTGATCCGGTCGCCCGGCGCGGCATGTCCGGACCGGCTCCGCTCTCCGCGCGGTCAGGCACGGTGGAACAGGCTGTGACAGCAGACACAATCAGGGCCGAGTCGGTACCACCCAGGCCAATCGGTTCGTCAAGCCCCCACCTGATCAGTAAGGATGAGCTGGACGCAGGAGGCTTACGGCGGGGGAGAGCGTGGCGGGCAAGACAAGCCGGGACATACTCGTCCGGGGGATCAGAGTCCTCGGCTACGCGATCCGCGACGAGCCACGGATCTTCGCGGTCGCGGTCGGCGGCAGCGTCCTCTACAGCCTGTTGATCATCGTCAGCGCGTACGTCGTCGGTGCCGTCGTCGGTGACGTGGTGGTGCCGTCGCTGGAGAGTGGCCGGGCCGACCGGGCCGCGGTGCTGCTCGGCGCCGGCGCGCTGCTCGCGGTCAGCCTCGGCCGGGTACTCGGCATGTTCGGTCGCCGGCTCGGCGCCGGATTCATGCAGTACCGGTTGCAGGCCAGCTACCGGCGCCGGATCACCCGCCGCTACCTGGAACTCCCGCTCTCCTGGCACCACCGGCACGCCACCGGCACCCTGCTCTCCAACGCCAACTCCGATGTCGAGGCGGCCTGGTTCCCGATCGCGCCGCTGCCGTTCGCGGTCGGCACCCTGGTGATGCTGGTAGCGGCGATGGGCTCACTCTTCGTCACCGACTGGGTGCTCGCGCTGGTCGGCGTGGCGATCTTTCCGGCGCTCTTCGCCCTGAACGTCGTCTACTCCCGACGCATGGCGCCCCGGCAGGCCCGGGCACAGCAGATGCGCGCCCAGGTCAGCGCGATCGCACACGAGAGCTTCGACGGGGCGCTGGTGGTCAAGACCATGGGCCAGGAGGCCCGCGAGACGACCCGGTTCGCCGCACAGGCCGGCGAGCTGCGGGACGCGCTGATCTCGGTCGGTCGGCTCCGGGGCGTCTTCGATCCGATGCTGGAGACCCTGCCCAGCCTCGGCACCCTGGCCGTGCTGCTGGTCGGCGCGGTCCGGTTGAGCCAGGGCGCCGTCACCATCACCGAACTGGTCAGCGTGGCCTTTCTCTTCACCGTGCTGGCCTTCCCGGTCCGGGCGATCGGCTGGGTCCTCGCCGAACTGCCGCGCAGCGTCGCCGGCTGGGACCGGTTGCAGTCCGTGCTCACCGCCACCGGCGAGATGCCGTACGGCGACACCACACTGGACCGCCGGGACGGCCGCCCGGCCACCCTCGTCTTCGACCGGGTCACCTTCGGGTACGCCTCGGCCGAACCGCCGCCGGCCACCGCTCCCGCCGAGCCGGGCCTGGCCATCGAGGAGCCGGAGGCGGCGGCGAGACCCACCGGGGTACCGCCGCCGAACGGGCCGGTTTCCGCCGAGTCGCCGGTTTCCGCCGAGTCGCCGGCGTCCGTCGGGCTGCCCGCTTCCGGCCAGCCGCCGGTCCCCGCCGTGCAGCCGGCTTCCGCCGAGCAGTCGGCTTCCGTCGAGTCGCCGGCCACCGGGCCGGTGCCGGTGCTGCACGACGTGTCGTTCACCGTGCCGGCCGGCCGCACGGTGGCGCTGGTCGGGCCCACCGGCGCCGGCAAGTCGACGATCGTCTCCCTCGCGGTACGGCTGGTCGACCCGGACGCCGGCACGGTCACCCTGGACGGGGTCGACCTGCGCTCCCTCACCGCCGCCTCCCTCGCCGGCAACACCGCGCTGGTCGCCCAGGTGCCGTTCGTCTTCGACGACACCATCCGGGAGAACATCACGCTGGGCCGGGACGGCATCACCGACGACGACGTCTGGGCCGCACTCCGGCTGGCCGAGGCGGACGGCTTCGTGGCGGCGTTGCCGGATGCGCTGGACACCCTGGTCGGAGAGCGCGGCGCGGCGCTCTCCGGCGGGCAGCGGCAGCGACTCACCCTGGCCCGGGCGCTGGCCGGTCGGCCCCGGCTGCTGGTGTTGGACGACGCCACCAGCGCGGTCGACCCGAGGGTGGAGGCGGCGATCCTGGCCGCGCTGCGCGGCGGGCAGTCGGAGCCGGCCGATCCCGACGGTCCGCCGGGACCGGGGGCGTCGATCCTGGTGGTGGCGTACCGGCGGGCGACGATCGCGCTCGCCGACGAGGTGGTCTACGTCGAGCATGGCCGGGTGGTCGGTCGGGGTACCCACGCCACGCTGCTGCGTACCACGCCCGGGTACGCGGCGCTGGTCACCGCGTACGAGCGGGCCGAGGCGGAGCGGGAGCGGGATCGGGCGTACGAGATTCCCCGGCGAGGCGAAGAGGTGGACGCGTGACCACGACCACGGCCGGGGCGGTGCCGGAGCGGGCGGAGAGTGCCTGGGGGACGCTGCGGCGAGGGCTGGCGCTCTCCCCGGAGCTGCGTACCGGCCTGGCCGGCACCCTCGGGCTGGCCCTGGTCTCGATGGTCGGCCGGGCCGCCGTACCGGTGGCGATCCAGCAGGGCATCGACCGGGGGCTGCGCGCTCCCGGCGGGCCGGACATCGGGGTGGTCGGCCTCGTGGTCGCGGCCACCGCCGCGGTGCTGGTGGTGACCACGATCTGCGGGTACCTGATGATGCGCCGGCTCTTCACGGTCAGCGAGACGGCGCTGGCCGGGGTACGGGTGCGGGCCTTCCGGCACGTGCACGACCTGTCGACCCTGCACCAGCAGGCGGAGCGGCGCGGTTCGCTGGTTTCCCGGGTCACCAGCGACGTGGACCAGATCACCCAGTTCCTCCAGTGGGGCGGGGTGATCCTCCTGGTCAACCTCGGTCAGGTGGTGGTGACCACCGTGGTGATGGCGGTCTACTCCTGGCAGTTGACCCTGGTGGTGTTCGCCGCGTTCGTCCCGGCCATGGCGGTGATCCGGATCTTCCAGCGGCGGCTCGCCGCCGCGTACGGGGTGGTCCGGCAGCGGCTCGGCGCGATGCTGGCCGCGGTCTCGGAGAGCGTGGTGGGTGCGCCGGTGATCCGGGCGTACGGCGTCTCCGGCCGTACCGCCGAACGGCTGGACCGGACCATCGACGCGCAGCGCCGGGCCCAGCAGCGGGCGATCCGGACCAGCGTGATCAGCTTCTCGACCGGCGAGATCGCCGCCGGGCTGGCCCTGGCCGGGGTGGTGGTGCTCGGGGTGCGACTGGGCGTCGACGGGTCGCTGGGCATCGGCGAGCTGACCGCCTTCCTCTTCCTGGTCACCCTCTTCATCCAGCCGGTGCAGATCGCCACCGAGGTACTCAACGAGGCGCAGAACGCGGTGGCGGGCTGGCGGCGGGTGCTGGACGTGCTCGACGTGGCGCCGGACGTGGCGGACCCGGGCGAGCAGGGTGTCGACCTGCCGGTCGGGCCGATCGACATCCGGTTCGCCGACGTCGGTTACCGCTATCCCGGCGGTCCGCCGGTGCTGGTCGACATCAACGTGGACATTCCGGCCAAGACCCGGGTCGCGGTGGTGGGCGAGACCGGCAGCGGCAAGACCACCTTCGCGAAGCTGCTGACCCGGCTGATGGACCCGTCCACCGGGGCGGTACTGCTCTCCGGGGTGCCGCTGGACCGGGTCCGGTTCGGCTCGCTGCGCTCCCGGGTGGTGATGGTGCCGCAGGACGGCTTCCTCTTCGACTCGACCGTGGCGGAGAACGTCCGGTTCGGCCGGCCCGAGCTGACCGACGAGGAACTGGCGCTGGCCTTCACCGAACTCGGTCTCGCCGACTGGGTGGCGGGGCTGCCGCTCGGGCTGGCGACCCCGGTGGGGGAGCGCGGCGAGGCGCTCAGCGTGGGGGAGCGACAGTTGGTCGCGCTGGCCCGGGCGTACGTGGCCGACCCGGACCTGCTGGTGCTGGACGAGGCGACCAGCGCGGTCGACCCGGCAACCGAGGTACGCCTGCAACGCACCCTCGACGCGGTGACCCGGGGCCGGACGACGGTGGCGATCGCACATCGGCTCTCCACCGCACAGGGCGCCGACGAGGTGATCGTGGTGGACCGGGGCCGGATCGTGCAACGCGGTCCGCACGAGGAACTGGTCAGTGACCCGCAGTCGGTCTACGGGCTGCTCTACGCCTCCTGGTTGGAGCAGACCCGGTAGCAGCCGGAGAACCGGTGTCGGTGACGAGATGGACTCCGAATGAGTCGTAGGTTAGCCTGCCCTTACTAAGCACAGCCTAACTTGCGCCGGAGGTCGACGTCATGCAGCCCAGCTCCGCGGAGGTGGCCCGTACCCTGGCCGCCGGTCGGCTCCCCGGCACCGCCCAGGTCGCGTACCGGCCCGGACCGCACCAGGTCCGGCACGCCATCGACCCGTCCGGCCGGGTGCTGCTGCTCGTCTCGGTCGTCAGTGATTTGGCCGCCGCGCTCTGGCCGACCGGCGACAGTCGGGGCACGGCGCTGGTGCTCGACGTCCGCGACCTGCCGCCGGCCGCCGGTGCGCCGCCGCTCGGCCGGGTCTGGATCTCCGGCTGGCCCGAGCCGCTGACCGGGGTCGAGGCGCGGCAGGCGGCCATCGACTTCGCCGAGGTGGTGCCGACCGGGGATCTGCTGGACGTCGGCCGGGGCTTCACACTGCACCGCTTCGAGCCGGCGGAGATCCGGCTGGAGCGGGCCGGCACCGTGCGGCAGGTCGAGCCGGCCGAGTACGCCGCCGCCGAACCGGACCCGTTGCACGCGCTGGAACGGGACCTGCTCGCCGACCTTGCGGACCATCACGGACCGGAAATCGCCGCCTTCCTCCGGCGCCAGCTCCGCGACCTCGTACCGCCGGGTGGTGCGGACGACCCACCGCCCCGGGTGGTCCGGCTGGACCGGTACGGAATGGTCGTGGCCCTCGGCGGACGCGATACCCGCTGCCGGGCCCGGCTCGCCTTCCCTCGCCCCCTCGCCGGCCAGGCGGAACTGGTCGAACTGCTGCGACCGGTGCTCTGCCGACACCGGCAGCCGGGACCGATGCCCGACCGGGGGTGGCCGGTCGGCAACCCCCCGGACCAGGCCTGGTCCGACCGGTAGCCTCCGGGACTCACCCCGCCCTGCGCCGCCCCGCCCGGCACCAGGGATCAGCCGCCCCGCCCGGCACCAGGGATCAGCCGCCCCGCCGGGTGCCCCCGGGATCAGCGGTCCCGCCGGTGAGCCGGGTGACGTCCTCGGCCAGGTAGCGCTGCAGGGTCGGCGCGACCGCCGCGACCACGACGTCCGGTGACGCCGAGGCGAGCGGCTCCAGCCGCAGGATGTAGCGGACGAGGACTATGCCGGACATCTGGGTGGCGACCAGCGACGAGCGCAGCGGCGCCTCGGCCGGGTCGATCTGGAGCATCCCGGTAGCCCGGCGGAGCACCTGGGTCTCCAGGAACTCCCGGAGCAGCCGGGCGGTCCACTCGTTGTTCATCGCGGACCGGAACAGCGCGACCGCGGCCGTACCGGCGGGGGAGTCCCAGACCCGCAGGAACGTCCGGACCAGCCGTTCGCCGACCCCGTCGAGCCCACCGGCGGCGATCTGCGGCACGATCTCCTGCGGGTCGAACGGGATGTCGATGGTGGCCAGGAAGAGCTGATCCTTGGTGCCGAAGTAGTGGTGGACCAGCGCCGGGTCGACCCCGGCGGCGGTCGCGATGGCCCGGATCGAGGTGTGGTCGAAGCCGCGTTCGGCGAACGCGCTCCGGGCGGCTCGCAGGATCCCCTCCCGGGTGTCGGGGTTGCCCGGTCGCCGTCCACTCCGTCGTGCCATCGCCGTCCTCGTCCTCGCACTCGTTCCGCCGACACCGGTCGGCGCCGCCGGTACCCGGCGCCGACCGGTGCCCCGGCCCTCAGCCGGTGCGCCGTCGCAGCGTGGCCGAGGCGAGCACCAGGGCGACGACCACCGCCGCGGCCACCACCGCGATGTCCCGCCACATCGTGCCGGTCGGTTCGCTGTGCGCGCCGACCTCCTGTAGCGCATCGACGGCGTACGACAGGGGTAGCACGTCGCTGGTCGCCTGTAGCCAGCCGGCCATCTGGTCGCGGGCGACGAACAGCCCGCAGAGCAGGAGCTGCGGGATCACCACGATCGGCATGAACTGTACGGCCTGAAACTCGGTCTGGGCGAAGGCGCTGCAGAAGAGGCCCAGCGCCACCCCGAGTACGGCGTTGAGCACCGCGATCAGCACCACCAGCCCACCGTCGCCGGCGGTGGAGAGGTCGAACAACCAGTACGCCGCGGCGGCCGCGACGCTGGCCTGGATCGCGGCGGCCAGCCCGAACGCGAGCCCGTAACCGAAGAGCAAATCCAGTTTGCCCAGCGGGGTGGTGAGCAGCCGTTCCAGCGTGCCGGAGGTGCGCTCCCGGAGCATCGCGATGCTGGTGATCAAGAACATGATCGTGAAGGGGAAGATGCCGAGCATGACCAGGGCGATCCGGTCGAAGGCGGCCGGCTGTCCCGGTGGGGCGGGCTGGTCGCCGTACATGTAGTAGACGAGCGTGAGCAGCGCCACCGGCACCACCAGCAGCATCGCCACGGTACGCCGGTCGTGCCGCAGCTGGCGCAGGATGCGGCCGGTGGTGAAGGCCAGGATCCGCGGGTTCATCGGGGCGACCTCCCCTCGCCGGTGCGGGCCAACCGGTCCCCGCCGGCCTGCTCGTTCGCCCGGATGAGCCGCAGGAACGCCTCCTCCAGGTCGTCGGTGCCGGCCGCCGTGCGTACCGCCGACAGGGTGTCGTCGGCGATCAGCCGGCCCTCCCGGATGAGCAGCAGCCGGTCGCACCGGGCCGCCTCGTCCATCACGTGACTGGACACCAGCAGCGTGGTGCCCTCGGCGGCCATCGCCCGGAACTTCTGCCACAGCTCGGCCCGGAGCACCGGGTCCTGGCCGACCGTCGGCTCGTCGAGGATCACCACCTCGGGGCGGCCGACCAGGGCGCAGGCCAGCGAGGCCCGGCTGCGCTGGCCGCCGGAGAGGGTGCCGACGAGCTGGTCGGTCGCCCCGGCGAGGCCGACATCGGCGATCGCCCGGTCGGCGTCGGCCCGGCCGAGGCCGTGGAGCCGGCCGAAGTAGCGGACGTTCTCCCGGACGGTCAGGTCCGGATAGACGCTCGGTGCCTGGGTCAGATAGCCGAGGCGTCGCCGCAGGCCGGGGGTGCCGGCCGGCTCGCCGAGCACCGTGACGGTGCCGCCGGCCACGATCTGCACGCCGACGATGGCCCGCAGCAGGGTGGTCTTGCCGCTGCCGCTCGGCCCGAGCAGCCCGGTGACGCTGCCCCGCGGGATGGTGCAGCCGATGCCGTGCAGGACCTGCCGCCTGCCCCGGGTCACGACGAGGTCGCGGACCTCGATCGCGGTCTCCATGAAGCCTCCTCAAAGAAAACTCATCAAGCGTTGAAATTCAACGCTAGTTGAAATCTTGCCCCGCCACAACCGCCGAGGGTTGTAGCAGGGCTGTAAAGGTGAGTTAACGGGATGAAAAGAATGAAACGCCCAGGCGGCGCGTGATCGGGCGTTGCGTCATGATCGGACCTGCGGCACGATGGCGCCGTGGATCACGGTCCGTTACGGCAACTCGGGTTCCTCGACGAATGGACGGACCGGCTGCGCCGGCTGCCCGGCCCGCCCGTCGTCGGGGTGCTGCTGCGCGGCAGCTACGCCCGGGGCGCCGCCACCCCGTACAGCGACGTGGACATCGATGTCCTGGTCAGCGGGGAGCGGTACGCTGCGTACCCGGCCTTTCTGGTGGAGGTCGGCGACCGGCTGACCCACCTGTCGGTCGCCGTCCGGGACATCGGATCCTGGCTCGAACGGCTCGACCGGCCCGCCGAGTGGTCCTTCGGACTGCCGGTCGTCGCGCCCGTACGGTTACTCTGGGCACACGCCGCCTGGCGCTCGTCCGTGGACCTGACCGAGATCCGTCAACGCCCCGCCGAGCCCGACCTGGAGGAGTTGGTTGCCGCGCTCGGCAAGGTCGGCGGCGCCCGCGCCAGCGATGCCGAGTACGACGCCCGGCTCGCCGCCGCCGAGCTGGCCCGACGCTGCCCGTCGGTGCTCCGGCTCGCCAACCCCGCCGTCACGGTGGCCAGCCGACGGGACGCGCTGGCCGCCGCACTGGACCTGCCGGTCGCCCCGGACGGCTACCACGACGACATGCTCACCTGCCTCGGGCTGCGCCCCGACACCCTGCCCCGGCTGCACGCCGCCGCGCACCGCCTGGTGGCCGGCACGGTGGCACTGGCCCGCCCGTACGCGGAGGAACTGGCCGAGGTGGTCGGCGCGGACCTCGCCGCCGCACTGCGGGACGGCCGGCTCGACCGCTACGTCGGCCAACTCGCCCGGGGCGGCACGAACACCCCACCGGGGACGCCGGGCTGCCCGCCCGGCGGCGTGGCGCGGGCCACTTCGGGGCGCGGGAGCGGGGACGGGTGGACGGTTCCGGTGCCGCGTGCGAAACAATCGGGAACTATGCCCGTACCCGACCTCTCCCCGGTGACCGCGCCCGGGCCGGCGCCGCGCGGTCGCGCGCGCCCCTCGGCCCTCGATCCGGCGATCGCCGCGCGCCTGCGCCGCACCCCCGACGGACTCGTCGCCGCCGTGGTCCGGGCGCACGACACCGGCGACGTGCTGATGGTCGCCTGGATGGACGACGAGGCGCTGCACCGCACCCTCACCACCGGCCGGGCCACCTACTGGTCGCGCAGCCGGCGGGAATACTGGGTCAAGGGCGAGACCTCCGGCCACCACCAGTACGTCCGCTCGGTGGCGCTGGACTGCGACGGCGACGCCCTGCTGGTCAGCGTCGACCAGGTCGGCGCGGCCTGCCACACCGGAAACCGGACCTGCTTCTCCGACGAACTGCCGGTCAGCGGGACGACGTCCGCCGGGCCGACGACATGACCGACCGGACGTGGACGTGGACGTGGGCGTGGACGTGGAGGAGTCGACCGATGTCCCCTCGGACGGTGATCCGATGACCACCGGCGCGGTGAGCCCGGACGAGGCGACCTTCCGCGACCTGGCCCGGACCCGGCGAGTGGTGCCGGTGGTCCGGCGGCTGCTCGCCGACGGGGAGACCCCGGTCGGGGTCTACCGCAAGCTGGCCGGCGGGCCGGGGACCTTCCTGCTGGAATCGGCGGAGCAGGGCGCCGGCGCGGCCGGCATCGCCTGGTCGCGCTACTCCTTCGTCGGGGTACGCAGCGCCGCCACCCTGGTCGAGCGGGACGGCCAGGCGCACTGGCTCGGTACGCCCCCGGCCGGGCTGCCGACCGGCGGCGATCCGGTGGCGGCGTTGCGGGCCACCGTGGCGGCGCTGACCGGCCCGGCCGCCGTCGGCCCGGTCGGATCCGAGCGGGACTCCATGCCACCGCTGCTCGGTGGCATGGTCGGCTACCTCGGCTACGACGTCGTACGCCGTTTCGAGCGGCTGCCCTCGCTGACCGAGGACGACCTGCGCCTGCCCGAACTGGGCATGATGCTCGCCACCGACCTGGTGGTGCTGGACCACTTCGACGGCTCCGCGATCCTGGTGGCGAACGCCCTGCTGCCGGCACCGCCGGACGCCTCCGCCGCCGGTCTGCCGCCCGGTGCCGCCGGTGAGGATCCGGAGCGGGCGGCCCAGGTCGCGGCGGCGTACCACCAGGCGGTGGGCCGGCTGGACGCGATGACAACGGCGCTGTCCCGGCCGATCCCGCCGATGATCGCCACGGTCGGCCGGCCCTCTGCGGGCGAGGTGTTCAGCCGGACCGCCGACGGGGAGTACCCGAAGGCGGTCGAGGTGGCCAAGGAGGCGATCCGGGCCGGCGAGTGCTTCCAGATCGTGCTCGCCCAGCGCTTCGAACGGGAGACCGAGGCCGACCCGCTGGACATCTACCGGGTGCTGCGGGCCACCAACCCGAGCCCGTACATGTATCTGCTCCGGTTCGACGACTTCGACATCGTCGGATCGTCCCCGGAGGCGCACCTGAAGGTCAGCGCCGACGCCGACGGCCAGCGGCGGGCCATGCTGCACCCGATCGCCGGCACCCGGCCCCGGGGAAGCAGCCCGGCCGACGACAGCCGGCTGGCCGCCGAGCTGATCACCGACCCCAAGGAGCGGGCCGAGCACGTGATGCTGGTCGACCTGGGCCGCAACGACCTGGGCCGGGTTTGCCAGCCGGGCACGGTCGAGGTGCCGGAGTTCGCCACCATCGAGCGGTACAGCCACGTGATGCACATCGTCTCCACGGTGGTGGGGACGCTGCGGGAGGACCGGACCGCGTTCGACGCGCTGGCCGCCACCTTCCCGGCCGGCACCCTCTCCGGAGCCCCGAAGGTGCGCGCGATGGAGATCATCGAGGAGCTGGAGCCCACCCGTCGCGGCCTGTACGGCGGCACGGTCGGCTACGTCGGTTTCGGTGGCGACCTGGACATGGCGATCGCGATCCGGACCGCGCTGATCCGGCGCGGACGGGCGTACGTGCAGGCGGGGGCCGGGATCGTCGCCGACTCCGACCCCGCCGCCGAGGACCGGGAGACCCGGAGCAAGGCGGCGGCGGTACTGGCCGCGATCGCGGCGGCGGAGACCCTGCGGCCGGCCCGGTGAACACCGACGGATCCCCGGAGAGCACTCCGGCGCGCCCCGGGTCACCGGCCCCGGCCGGTCCACCCCGCCCCGCCGGGGCAGCGGCGGCGGCCGGGCAGCCCTCCGCAGCGGCGGCACCGGTGGCCGGGCCACCCCCCGCCGACGCGGCACGGGTGACGGGGCGGCGGGAGTTGACGTACACCGTGCTGCTCTGCCTGCTCGGCGCCGGCCTGGCGGTCTTCGCCGCAACCCGGACCTGGTCCGTCGAGCTGACCGCCCGCCCGGCGCCGCTGCCACCCGGTCGGGTGACCCGGACCGGCGGCGACCTGCTGCCCTGGCTCCCGGCGCTGGCCCTGGTCGGGCTGGCCGCCACCGGAGCGGTGCTCGGCACCCGGGGGATCGGGCGCCGGCTGGTCGGTGGGCTGCTGGCGCTCGTCGGGGTCGGTCTGGCGGCCGGCGCCGGCTACGCCGGGCTCGGCACCGACACCGAGGTCGCTGCCGGCTGGCCGCTGCTCTGCGCGCTCGGCGGCCTGCTGGCCGGCGCGGCTGGCGCGTTCACCGCGGTGCGGAGCGGGGGATGGCCGGTAATGGGTGCCCGCTACGAGCGGGGCCGGTCCGCCGGTGCGGGTCCGGAAAGTCCGCTGCTCACCCCGGACGGCCGGGTCGACGGCCGACGGACGGCCGCCGCCTGGGACGCGCTGGACCGCGGCGAGGACCCCACGGTCGGCTGACCGGCGGCGTTGCGCGATCGGCTGACCGGCTGGCGGGCGCCCCTCGCGCCGCGCCGCGTCCCGGCCGGGCCAGCGGTCGGGACGGTCCCGGGCACCGCGTTGCCGTCCGGAGGGTTCGCGACGGTCGCGGGTGCGGCCGGTGGTGCGGTGCCGAGCGCCGCCACCAGGGCACGGATCTCGTCGCGGCGCAGCGCGCGTTCCCGGTCCGCGCAGATCGCCTCCCAGGCGTTGCCCCGGGCGGTCCGGATCCGGGCGTCGCCGATCACCGCGCGCTCCACGCTCTGCACCATGCCGACCGCGACGGAGAGTACGGCCCGGGGGATGCTGGTCAGGTCGATGGTCGAGCCAGGCTTAACAGCGCTCATCGTTTCCCCGCACGAAATCGATCGATCCGACTGGTCGGCGGCGGCCCCGCGACCAGTGTGCCCGACGGTGATGGTGCCCATCCGGTGTTTCCGGCCGGTCACCCCCGGATCAACGGTTCGTCCCGGCCCGGTCCACCATCCGGGACAACCTCCGCCGCGGCGTCCGCCTTCCTTGACATCCGTCACGTTCGTCGCCCGGTCGCCCGGTCGCCCGGTCGCCGGATCGCCGTCGCCCGGCCGTCCGGCTGCGGAGTGGCTTCGGCGGCGGCTCCGGTGCGATGGCGCAGCGTGATAGGCCGCTCACAAGGGTGGCCATTATGCCCCAGCCCATCTCGTGAAGCACGCCATACCCCCGAGGGCGTCCGCCCCGTGGCGACGCCTAGCATCGGCCCATGACGCCCGGAGAGGGGAGTCCGTTGGTGACTGCTGAGCATCCGCACACGGCGGGAGACGAAGCCGGATCGGCCACGTCCGCCAACGTGCTCGACGAGATCCTCGCCGGAGTCCGCGAGGACGTCGCACGACGGCAGGAAGAGGTGCCGCTGGAGCAGATCAAGCAACTCGCGGCGGCGGCCGTACCGCCCCGGGACGCGTACGCGGCACTGCGCCGCCCGGGCGTCGGGGTGATCGCCGAGGTGAAGCGCTCCTCGCCGTCCAAGGGGCAGCTCGCCGAGATCGCCGACCCGGCCGACCTGGCCGGTGAGTACGCGGCGGGTGGGGCACGCTGCATCAGCGTGCTCACCGAGGGGCGGTGGTTCGGCGGGTCGCTGGAGGACCTGGCGGCGGTCCGGACCGCGGTGGACATCCCCGTGCTCCGCAAGGACTTCGTGGTCTCCAGCTACCAGGTGCACGAGGCCCGGGCGCACGGCGCCGACCTGGTGCTGCTGATCGTCGCGGCGCTGGAGCAGAACGTGCTGGTCGGCCTCCTGGAGCGCATCGAGTCGCTGGGCATGACCGCCCTGGTCGAGGTGCACGACGAGGAGGAGGCGGACCGCGCGCTGGAGGCCGGCGCCCGGGTGATCGGGGTGAACGCCCGCAACCTGCGCACCCTGGAGGTCGACCGGTCGGTCTTCGAGCGGATCGCCCCGGGGCTGCCGAACAAGGTTGTCAAGATCGCCGAGTCCGGGGTACGCGGCCCGCACGACCTGATCCGCTACGCCTCGGCCGGCGCCGACGCCGTACTGGTCGGCGAGGGTCTGGTCACCCAGAAGAGTCCCCGCGAGGCGGTGGCCGAACTGGTCAACGCCGGCAACCACCCCGCGACACCCCGGCCGGTCCGATGAGCGAGCGTAGTGAGCGAATCAGCCGGCTCGGTGCGTTTGAGCCTCGTGGCGGCGCGGAGCGAAGCGGAGTGCCGACATGAGCGCGCGTAGTGAGCGAATCAGCCGGCTCGGTGCGTTTGAGCCTCGTGGCGGCGCGGAGCGAAGCGGAGTGCCGACATGAGCGCGCCCACCATGCCGACCGGTGAGACGGCCCTGCCCGACCTCGCCGGCCACTTCGGCCCGTACGGCGGTCGGTTCGTCCCCGAGGCGCTGGTCGCCGCGCTCGACGAACTCGACACGGCGTACCGGGAGGCGCTGGCCGACGAGTCGTTCACCGCCGAGTTCACCCGGATGCTGCGCGAGTACGCCAACATCCCGTCGCTGCTCTATCCGGCGCAGCGGCTCTCCGCCCGGGTCGGGGCGCGGGTGCTGCTCAAGCGCGAGGACCTCAACCACACCGGCGCGCACAAGGTTCGCAACGTGCTCGGCCAGGCGCTGCTCACCAAGCGGATGGGCAAGCCCCGGGTGATCGCCGAGACGGGTGCCGGCCAGCACGGGGTGGCCAGCGCGACCGCGGCCGCGTACCTCGACCTGGAGTGCGTGGTCTACATGGGTGAGCTGGACACCCAGCGGCAGGCACTCAACGTCGCCCGGATGCGGATGCTCGGCGCCAACGTCGTCCCGGTGACCGCCGGCTCACGTACCCTCAAGGACGCGATGAACGAGGCCATGCGCGACTGGGTGGCCAACGTCGACCGGACGCACTACCTGATCGGCACCACCGCCGGCCCGCACCCGTTCCCGGCGATGGTCCGCCAGTTCGTCCGGGGCATCGGGGTGGAGGCCCGGCAACAGTGCCTGGAACTGACCGGCGCGCTGCCGGACGCGGTGACCGCCTGCGTCGGCGGCGGCTCCAACGCCCTCGGCATCTTCCACGCTTTCGTGCCCGACGCCGACGTCCGGCTGTACGGCTTCGAGGCCGGCGGCGAGGGCATCGAGACCGGACGGCACGCGGCGAGCATCACCGGCGGCTCCTCCGGCGTACTGCACGGCACCCGCACCTACGTGCTACAGGACGCCGACGGGCAGACGGTCGAGTCACACTCGATCTCGGCCGGGCTGGACTATCCCGGGGTCGGCCCCGAGCACGCCTGGCTCAACGACACCGGGCGGGCCCGGTATGCGCCGGTCACCGACGCGGAGGCGATGGACGCCTTCCAACTGCTCTGCCGGACCGAGGGGATCATCCCGGCGATCGAGAGCGCCCACGCGCTCGCCGGCACGCTCAAGATCATCCCTGAGTTGACCGCCGAACTCGGCCGCGAGCCCACCATCGTGGTCAACCTCTCCGGCCGGGGCGACAAGGACGTGCACACCGCCGGGGAGTACTTCGGCATCCTCGACGGAGACCAGGGGTGAGCGAGATGGCCATCGCCTCCGACCGGAGCATCGGGCTCGCGTTCGAGAAGGCCCGGGCCGAGGGGCGCGCGCTGCTCTTCGGCTGCATGCCGGCCGGCTTCCCGACCATCGAGGGCAGCATCACCGCGATGCGGGCGATGGTCGACGCCGGGGTCGACGTGATCGAGCTGGAGATTCCGTACTCCGACCCGGTGATGGACGGGCCGGTCATCCAGCGGGCCAGCGACATCGCCCTGGCCGGCGGCGTACGGACCCGCGACGCGTTGCGGATCATCGAGGAGGTGGCCGCGACCGGGGCCCCGGTGGTCACGATGACCTACTGGAACCCGGTTGAGCGCTACGGCGTCGACGCCTTCGCCCGGGACCTCGCCGCCGCCGGTGGCACCGGCCTGATCACTCCGGACGTCATCCCCGAGGAGGCTGGCGAGTGGCTGGCCGCCTCCGACGCGTACGGGCTGGACCGGACGTTCCTGGTCGCGCCCTCGTCGACCGATCGGCGGCTGGCGATGACCGTCGAGCACTGCCGGGGCTTCGTCTACGCCACCGCGCTGATGGGGGTGACCGGTGCCCGGGAGAAGACCTCGGACGCCGCTCCGACCCTGGTCGGTCGGGTCCGGGCGGTCAGCACGCTGCCGGTCGGGGTGGGTCTCGGCGTTGGCACCGGCGCACAGGCCGCCGAGGTCGGCGGGTACGCCGACGCCGTCATCGTGGGCAGCGCCCTGATCCGCTGCCTGCTGGACGCCCCCGACGAGGCCGCCGGGCTGGCCGCGCTGGGCAGGCTCGGCGCCGAGCTCGCTGAGGGCGTCCGCGCCGTACAGCGCTGAGGGCCAGCCCTCGGCACCCGGACCGGTCCGCCGCCCTCGGCCCACCGGAGATTGGTCCGCGTCTTTGGCGCACCGACCGATCCGACGGCGTGTCCTTCGGTGGAAAACGGACGGCGGCCCAGCTCACCCCAGGCGTCGGGCTGAAGCGGACAGGAGTCTCCCCGGGGCGACAACCGGACCGGGGTGCCGCTGATGGGGGTCGCGACGGTAGCCTGTGCACCCGTGACCCTCGCCTCGCTCTCTCCTCAGGCGGCCCTGCCGAGCCCCGCCACCGCCGTGTGGCAGCTCGGGCCGGTGCCGATCCGGGCGTACGCACTCTGCATCGTGCTCGGGATCGTGGTCGCCTGCGTGGTGACCGAAATGCGGATGCGCCGCCGTGGCGTCGCCCCCTGGGCGGTGCTGGACATCGCCGTCTGGGCGGTGCCGTTCGGTATCGTCGGCGCCCGGATCTACCACGTGATCACATCGCCAGGCGCCTACTTCGGCGAGGGCGGTGACCCGATCAAGGCTCTCTACATCTGGGAGGGCGGGCTCGGCGTCTGGGGCGCCGTCGCGGGCGGTGCGGTCGGCGCCTGGCTCGCCGCGCGGCAGCTCGGCCTGCCGTTGACCGTGGTGGCCGACGCGCTCGCCCCGGGCCTGCCACTGGCCCAGGCCGTCGGCCGGATCGGCAACTGGTTCAACAACGAGCTGTTCGGCGGGGAGACGAAGCTGCCGTGGGGGCTGGAGATCCACCGGATGGATCCGACCAATCCCGGGCACGCGCTCCGTGACGACAGCGGCAACCCGGTCCTCGAACCCGGGCTTTTCCACCCGACCTTCCTCTACGAGGCGCTCTGGAACGTCGGCGTGGCCGGTCTGGTCCTCTTCCTCGACCGGCGGTTCAAGCTCGGCCGGGGCCGGGCCTTCGCGCTCTACGTGATGGGTTACACCGCCGGCCGGTTCTGGATCGAGATGATGCGCACCGACCCGGCGAACGAGTTCCTCGGCGCCCGGCTCAACGTCTGGACCGCCGCCCTCGTCTTCCTCGGCGCTCTGGTCTACTTCGTCCGGGTCCGGGGCCCGCAGGAGTTCCTCGTGCCGGTCGGTGGCGTGCCCGCCCCGCTGGGCGCGGATGGCGCCGCCACCGGCGACGTGTCCCAGGTCGACGTCTCCCGGAAGCCGGCCGCGGTCGGCGCGCCGAGCGCGTACCGGGTGGTGACCGAGGAGGAGTTCCGGCGCTTCCAGGAGACCGGCGAGGTGCCGCCCGCCGAACCGACCTCGGCCGTGCAGCCTGCCGACGCCGACGCCGACGCCGACGCCGACGGCGCTGAGGGCGCCGACGGCGAGGGCGACGACGACGGGTCCCGGCCGGAGGTGCCGGCAGCCTCGTCCGAGGTCGCCGGAGAGTCGGCCGCCGCCGGAGAGTCGGCCGCGGTCCGGGACGGCGAACCCGCCGACGCCGGCGCGGTGCCGGGGACGGCAGACCGGGACCGTTGAGCGGGGGAGCCGGCCCGATGCGTACGGCCGTGGTGGTGGGCGCCGGAATCGGCGGGCTGGCGACCGCCGGTGCACTCGCCCGCTCCGGGTGGCAGGTGACCCTGCTGGAGCAGGACGATCGGGTACGCGCCGGCCGCACCGCGCTGGTGCTCTGGCCCAACGGGGTACGCGCGCTGCGTGCACTCGGTCTCGGCGAGGGGTTGGCCGCCATCGCGACACCGCTGCCCGACGTCGGCGTCCGGCGCCCCGACGGACACTGGCTGGTGCAGCCCCGCCCCGGGCTCGGCGAACGCGCGCCGGTCGTCGTACACCGAGAGGACCTGCACGACGCGCTCATCGCCGGCCTCGGCGACCGGGTGGAGATCCGGACCGGCGTCGAGGTCCGGACCGTCCGGGCCGGCGACGGCGACGGCGACCGGCCGGCGGTCGGTGACGGGCGCGGCAGCTACGAGGCCGACCTGGTCGTCGCCGCCGACGGCATCGACAGCGCGGTACGCCGTCGGCTCGCCCCGGAGGCCACCGTGGTCAGCTCCGGCTGCGCGGCGTGGCGGGCGGTCATCCCGTGGTACAGGGCGCCGCAGCTTCCGGCCGACCGGCCGGTGGACGGCGAGACGCTCGGCGCCGGTTACCGGTTCGTCGCGGCCTCGCTGGGTGACCGGGGCGATTCCGGTGGCTCGACCCGGGGCGGGATCTACTGGGTGGCGACGGCGGCCGGTGCATCCCGCCCGGAGCCACCGGCCACCCAACTGACCCTGCTCCGGCGCTGGTTCGCGAACTGGCCGGCACCGATCGGCGACCTGCTCGCCGCGACCGAGCCGGAGGACCTGGTCCAGCAGGAGGTGCGCGAGCTACGCCCGCTGCCCCGCGCGTACGGCTTCCCGGCCGGCACCGGCGGGGTGGTGCTGGTCGGCGACTCCGCGCACGCCATGCCGCACCACCTGGGTCAGGGGGCCTGCCTTGCCCTGGAGGACGCCGCGACGCTGCGTTCGGCGGTCCGGGAGGCGATTCCCGGTGCGCCGCTGCGCGAGGCGGTCGAGACGTACAACCGGGTACGCCGTCCCCGGACCGTGACGGTGGTCCGGCAGACCAGGCGGATGTCGGCGGTGTTGCAGGCCAGGGGGCGGCTGGCGCTGCGAGCCCGGGACGCCGCCCTCGGCACCATCACCCCCCGGCTGCTGGGCAGCGCGGCGAGCGTGGCGGCCCAGTGGCGGCCGCCGGAGTGATCGACCGGGAATCGACCGCCGGCTGACCATCCACGGCGTCTTCGGCAGCCGGCTTGCCGTCGGCGGATCTTCGCTCGCCGGGGGAATGCTGACGGCCATTCCAGATCGTGGACACCCCGAGGTTGCGAGCCGGCCGGCGTCCGTCCGGGGGCGCGCCAGCGCCACGGCCGGAGGATCAGAGGCCGCGCAGGTGGGAAGAGCGCTCCTGCCGCGGGTGTCCCGACAACCCCCGCTGCGGGTGTCCAGATAAGAGGATGGGCCGTGGCCCGAGCGGGTCGCGCCGGACCCTCCGGTTCGTCGGCCAACCGACCGATCGGGAGGATGCCCGGTACGCCGTCGCATCGCGCACACTACCCGGGAGCGAAGGTGAGGGCTGCCAGTTGCGGCACAGCGTGCCTGGTCAACAGGCGAGTACGAAACGGCGGTACACCCCGGGCAGGGTACGGCTGCTCGGGCCGGTCCGGCTGGTCGGCCCCGACGGACCGGTCGCGCTGCCGGACGGCGCCGGTGCGCTCCTCGGGTTGCTGGCGTTGCGGCCGAACGAGCCGGTCCCGGACGCGGAACTGCTGGCCGCGCTCGCCGGTCGGGACGCGCTGTCCCGGGCCGGTGATCGTCCCCTGGAGCACGCGGCGACGCTGCTGGCGGCCGCGCTGGCCGATTGTGGATCGCCCAACGCGCTGGAGATCCGACCCGGCGGATACCTGCTCCGGATGCCGAGCGGCCGGATCGACGCGTGCCGGTTCCTCCACCTCCTCGACCGGGCTCGGCGCCGGGTCGCCGGCGGTGACCTCCGGGGCGCCGCCCGGCTGTTCCGCGCCGCACTGGCCGTCTGGCCCGAGCCGTTGGTGCCGGATCGGTCTGCCGGGCGCCGGGTGGAGGCCGGCGCCGAGGTCTGCGACACCTACCGGTTCTGCCCGTCCGGCTGGGCCGCAGTCGAGTTGGGCCGGCTGCGGCAGGCCAGGATCGACGCCTTCGAGGACCGCTGGGAGTGCGACCTGCGGCTTGCCGTGGCGGCGCACGCCGCCGCCGGTGGCCCGGTCGCCGACCGCGCGGTGGTGGCCGCCGGAGCGACCGCCGCGCGGATAGCCGGGACGGCGGTCGGCGAACTGACCCCGGCGGTGGCGGCCCATCCGCTGCGGGCACGGCTGTGGGAGCTGCTGCTCGTCGCCACCTACCTTGCCCAGGGGCGCCGGGCCGCCGCCGCGACGCACCAGCGGGCCCGGGAGGTCTTCCAGGACCAGTTGGGCGTCGAGCCGGCCGGCCGGGTGGGCGTACTGGCGGCGGCGGTGCGGACCGGTGAACTGCCCGAGGACTGGGCGACGGGGCCCCGTCCGGCACCCACCACCGAGGTTGCCGGCGGTCCGGGCACGTCCCGACCGCGTCCGGCCGCCCGGCTGCCGGTCCCGCTCACCGCCCTGCTCGGCCGGGACGAACTGCTGGAGGCCGTCGCCGAGCGGCTCGACCGGCACCGCCTGGTCACGCTCACCGGAACGGGTGGAGCCGGAAAGACCCGCCTGGCTGTCGCGGCGGCGAAGGCCCGTACCGATCGTCCGGTCTGGTTCGTGGACCTTACCGCGGTGGAGAGCCCGGTACGGGTGCCGCAGGCGGTGGCCGCCGCACTCGGCGTACCGGACCCGGGGCGGGACACGGTGGAGGCGCTCGCCGCCGACCTGGGCCCGGTCCGGGCACTGCTGGTGCTGGACAACTGCGAACACCTGGTCACCGGCTGCGCGGAGCTGGTGGACCGGCTGTTGTCCCGCTGCCCGGGGCTGCGGGTGCTGGCGACCAGCCGGGTCGCGCTGCGGCTGCCCGCCGAGTCGCTGGTCCGGGTGCCCGCGCTCGCCGTGCCCGAGGTGGGCACCGGGCACAGCCTCGCGGCACTGGCCGCACATCCGGCCACCCGACTCTTCCTCGAACGGGCCCGGGAGTTCTCCGGCCGGCCCGTCCCCGAGGCCAGTGCCGACGCGGTCGTCCGGCTCTGTGCCGACCTGGACGGGCTGCCGCTGGCGATCGAGCTGGCCGCGGCGCGTACCCCGATGCTGACGGTGCACGAGATCATCGCGCGGCTGCGTACCGACGTGCGGCTGCTGCGCAGTCCGGACCCGAGGCCGCCGGACCGGCACCGCAGCGTCGCCGCGGCGGTGGAGTCCAGCCTGGCCCTGCTCGACGACGACACCCGCCGGCTCTTCGACCGGCTCTCGGTCTGTGCGGGCGGGTTCGACACCGAGGCGGCGCGGTCGATCGGCGGTCCGCACGCACCGGCGTCCCTGGCGTCCCTGGTCGAGGCGTCCCTGATCGAACCGCTACCCGCCGCCGCGACCACGACGCCAGCCGTCCCGACCACGACGCCAGCCGTCCCGACCGCCACGTCGGCCGTCCCGACCACGACGCCAGCCGTCCCGACCGCCACGTCGGCCGTCCCGACCGCCGGACCAGCCGCCCCGACCGCTGCCCCGGTCGAGGGCGCCGGCCAGCCCGGGGCGGGCGGGGGCGACCAGGCCCGCTACCGGATGCTGGAGCCGGTCCGGCGGCACGCGCTGGCCCGGCTGGTCCGCTCCGGTGCCGAGGTGGCCGCCCGGCAGGCGCTCGCGGCGTACTGCCTGGACCTCGCCGAGCGGGCCGACGCCCGGCTGCGGGGCACCACCCGGGACTGGTGGCTGGCGCGGCTGCGCGCCGACGAGCCCAACCTGCGGTCCGCGATGACCTGGCTGGCCGAGGCGGGCGCCGGCGGCCCCGCGCGCGGGGATCTTCGACTGGCCGCCGCCCTCGCCATGTACTGCCGGCTGGAGGGCAACTACCGGGAGGGCCACGACTGGCTGTCCACGGCGCTGTCCCGGCACCCCGACGCCCCGGCCGCGCTGCGGTCCCGGGCCGGAATCGGCGCGGCCATGCTGGCGATGCTGGCCTGCGACTATCCGGCCGCGATCCGGCACGCGGAGCTGGCCCGGGCCGCCTGCCGGACGACCCGGAACCGCCGTGCCGAGGCGCGGGTGGAGCAGATCCTCGGCTCGGTGGCCCGGGAGCAGGCCCGGTACGCCGAGTCCGCCCGTCACCTGGCCACCGCCGGGGCCATCTTCGGCGACTGCGACGACGAGTGGGGCGAGGCGCAGATCACCGAGCTGCGCGGCTTCACCGCCTGGCTCTCGGGTGACCTGGACCGGGCCGACTCGCGGCTGTGGGCGAGCCTGCGCCGGCACGAGCGGCTCGGTGACGCGCTGGCGGCGGCGAGCGCGCTGATGAGTCTCGGTGCGGTCGCGCTGTACCGGGGCGACATCGACCGGGCGTCGTCGTTGCTGGACGTGGCGCTGCGGCGGTACTCGGCGGTCGGCTTCCCGGAGGGAGTCGGCTGGGCGCACAACCTGCGCGGCCTGGTGGAGCTGCGCGCCGGGTGCATCCGGCGGGCGGCCCACCACCTGCGGCTCAGCCTGGCGGCGCACCGCCAGGTCGGCGACCGGTGGCGCACCGCCAGCGTGCTGGAGGCACTCGCCGAGGCGGCCCGGCTGGCCGGCGATGCGGTCGGCGCCGCCCGGCTGCTCGGTGCGGCGACCGGGATCCGGGACGAGATCGGCGCCCCGGTGCCGTCCTGCGAGCGACCGGACGTCGACGCGACGCGCCGGGCACTTCGGGCCGAGCTTGGCCAGCGGTACGCCGAGGCGTGCCGCTCCGGTCGCGATGCGGGCCTGGACGGGGTGCTGGCGGCCGCCAGGGTGGCCCAGTCGGCGGGCTGACCGTCGGCGTCGCAGCCGACCACCGGAGAGCCACACGGCACCGACGACATGTCCGATGAGGACCGAGTTGGTGGAGTTGCTTCCTCAGGTTCTGAGCATAATCATCAACCTCTGTTGACTGCCGTCGACCCCGCAGTACACCCTTGCTCCAGTCATTGCACGGGGGAAGGTGCATAGTGGACACTGCTCTGTTTTGGCGTGCCCAAAATCAGCAACGGGGACCGGTCGGGTTTCTCGCGCTACTGGTCACGCTCGCGTCGGCGACCGTCAGCATCGGTGCACCCGCGGCCAGCGCCGCCACCGATACGGCGCCGGACTGTTCCGTTACCGAAGCCGCCGACGAAGCGTCGGCGGCCAGTCTGGCCGCGGCGTGCGGCGATCCGGTCGAGGTACTGAGCAGACGGACCGAGTCCGCGCGGGTGCTCGTCGACTCCGCCGGTGTCCGCACGCTGGTCGCCTCGGCCACCCCGCAACGGGTCCGGCGCGGCGACGGTACCTGGTCGACGATCGACCCGACCCTGCGGCGGGTCGGCGGCGGCGTCGTCCCGGCGGCGACCCTCGCCGACGTGTCGTTCTCGGCCGGCGGCTCCGGGCCCATGGTGACCTGGCGCTCCGGTGCCGCGACCTTCACGCTCGGCGCACCGTCCGGCGGGCTGCCCGCACCGCGGCTGGCCGGCGCCACGGCCGTGTACGAGTCGGTGCTGCCCGGAGTCAACCTGCACGTCACGGCGACCGCGGAGGGGTTCACCCACGCGGTCGAGGTGCTGACCCCGGCCGCTGCGGCGAATCCGGCGGTCCGGCGCCTCAGCTACCCGACCGGCGGCAACGTCCGGGTCGACCGGCTCGCCGACGGGGGCCTCCGGCTGGTGGACGCAGCCGGTGCGACGCTGGGCGTGACCCGCGCCGCCTCGATGTGGGACTCGACGCGAGAGTCGGAGCGGGCCGGCGAGGTGCTGCCCGGTGTCGCGCCGGCCGCGCCGGCCGAGCCGGCCTCCGCCGCCGAGCCCGGTGTCGCCTCCCGGCAGGCCGAGGTCGCGGTGGACGTCGTCGACGGTGGCCTGGTCGTGCGGGGCGACGAGCGGATGCTTGCGGACCCGGCGGTCACCTGGCCGGTCTTCATCGACCCACCCTTCAACGGGCTGCGGTCGAAGTGGGCATACGCCAACAACGCCAACAAGAACTGGGACGTCGGAAATCGCGCCTGGGTGGGCCGCAACCCGTACGACGGGGTGCTGTACCGCTCGTTCTTCGACTTCGACACCTCGGCGATACGGGGCACCCAGGTGCTCTCGACAAAGGTGACGATGAAGCTCGACCACTCGTACTCGTGCGACAACGACTGGGTGCACCTCTATCGCACGGCCACCGCCGGGATCACCTCCGCCAGCGGCGGCCGGATGGCCTGGGCGACCCGCCCACTCCCGTCGTCGACCTGGCTGGACTCCTGGGAGGGGCACGCGAACGAGGCCGGCGGCTGCGGCCAGACCCAGCCGGACGCCGACGCGGTGTTCGAGAGGGCCGAGTTGACCGCCGACCTGCAGGCCCAGGCGACGGCGAACGCGACCACCTACACCGTCGGGCTCTGCGCCTGTAACCCGGCGGGCGAGTACGAGTCGTCGCAGGGTCGGTGGAAGAAGTTCTTCACCGACCGGACGTACCTGATCGCGACCTACGACAAGGCGCCGAACGTGCCGACCGTAACGCCGTTCTCGACGACCACCGACTGCTACCGGGCCTGCGTCTCACCGGCCCGGGTGCGGACCGCGACCCCGACGCTGGGCGTGGGCGTGTCGGACCCGTACAACGGAAATCTGCGGACGACCTTCGAGGTCCGGGCCGCGGCCTCGGAGACGGCATCGCTGGTCGCCGGCAACGCGGCCGCGCCGGTCACCACCTCGGCTCCGGGAACGGCGACCTGGCGGGTGCCCTCGGGCGTGCTGGCCAACGGGACCAGCTACTACTGGCGGGCCTGGTCGGTCGACGAGAACAACCTGACCGGGGAGCCGACCGGCTGGCAGACGCTGACGGTGGACACCGCGGCACCGGCCGCGCCGACCGTCTCCTCGGGGCAGTATCCCGAGCAGCGCTGGGGCGCGGTGCTGGGCACCGCGGGCACGTTCCAGCTCGGTGGGGCGTCGGACGTCGCGGAGTTCGCCTGGCGGATCGACTCGGGGTCGAGCACGACCGTCGCGGCGACCGCGGGTACCACCGCCACGGCCACCGCCTCGACGACGCCCGGCACGGACATGGTGCACACGCTGGCGGTCACCGCGAAGGACACCGCCGGCAACACCAGCCCGACCCGGTCCTACCAGTTCTGGGTCTCGCCGGTGCCGAACAAGTACGCGCACTGGACCATGGACGAGGTCTCCGGGGTGACGGCGGCGGACACCGGCGGCGGTGGCAGTGCCCGTTCGCCGATGACCGCCTCCGGTGGGGTCACCTTCGGCCCCGGCTACCTGGGCAACGCGGCCTCGTTCGCCGGCGGCGGCAGCCAGCTCGCGGCCGGCGGCCCGGTGCTGGACACCACCCGCAGCTTCACCGTGATGGCCTGGGTCCGGGCGTCCGACCTCGCCACCAGCCAGGTGGCCACGGTGCTGAGCCAGGACGGCGCGACCGCCGGCCGATTCACCCTGGGCTACCGGCGCAGCGCCAACGGTGGCGCGGGTGGCTGGTGCTTCGCCATGCGGACGACCGAGGCCGGCACGCCGACCACCGCCTGCACCGACGGCTCCGGTTGGGGCCTGCCGTCCACCGGCATCTGGATGCACCTCGCCGGGGTGTACGACACCAGCACCGGCACCATCCGGGCATACGTGATGGGCGATCCGCTCAGCTGCGGCGGTGAGGTCGCCGAGACCGCGTTCACCGGTTCGTGGGCGGCCACCGGCTCTTTCGTGATCGGCCGATCCCGCAATCCGGATGCCACCACCGACCACTGGCGGGGCGCCGTCGACGACGTCCACGCCTTCCAGCGGGTGCTCTCGGCCGCCGAGATCTGCCAGCGCGCCGTCGAGTGACCCGACCGATCCCGGTCGTTCGCTGACCGCCCGGGGCACCCGGACCGCCCGGTCCGGGTGCCCGGGAGGCTCCACCCATCCCACCGCAGCCCGAACCCCTGGCTTCCCGCCGACGGGTTTCGTGGCTTCCTTCCACAGCTCCGGTCGCTGCCGATCGTCCGTTCGAACGGGGGAACAGTTCGATGAAGTCAGACGCCACGGGTAGTCCATCCTCCACACCGCAGAGAAGGGCCGCCCGACGCCGGCCGGTCCGCGTTCCCTGGCGACCGGTCCGACGTGGTGTCGCCGCGACCCTGGCGGCGGTACTCGCGGTGACGCTGCTGGGGCAGCCACCGGCCGGCGCCGTCGACCAGGGCTGGAAGCCGCCGGTGCCCCGGGACGTCCCCGGGGTCGAGGTGACCGCGCACCGACCGGCGGCGCCGCGGCCGGCCTGGTCGGCCGAGTCCCGGGCGGTACGCGGGGCCCGGCCGGTGACCTGGCCGCAGCCGGGCACCGCGACGGCCTTCCCGGCGTCCGCCGGCCGGCAGCGGGCCGGATCCCTGCCGGTGACCGTCGCCCGGGTGCCGGCCGACGTCGACCGGGCCCCGAGGGCGGCCACCGCCGGGGCCGGCGCGGTGGCGGTGACCGTCTTCGACCGGGCGGTGACCAACCGGGCCAACGTCTCCGGCCTGCTGCTGAGCCTGGCCCCGGCCGACGCCGCCGGCACCGGCCCGCTGTCGGTGGGCGTCGACTACGCCGGCTTCGCCGACGCGTACGGCGGGGACTGGGGGTCCCGGCTGCGGCTGGTCCGCCGCCCGGCGTGTGTCACCACCACCCCCGAGCTGCCCCGCTGCCAGGGCGGCACCGTCCTGCCGACGACGAACCAGGCCACCGCCCGCCGCCTCTCCGCCGAGCTGCGCCTGGCGGCGGACGGGCCGACGGTGCTGGCCGTCGAGCCCGGACCCTCCGGCGACAACGGCGACTACACCGCCTCCGATCTCTCCGCCGCCGGCACCTGGGAGGTCTCCACCCAGACCGGTGCGTTCACCTGGTCGTACGAGCTGGGGATGCCGCCCGCCCCGGAGGGCCCGGAGCCGACCGTGTCGTTGGAGTACTCCTCCGGCTCCCTCGACGGCCGGACCGGCAACTCCAACAACCAGGGTGGTTGGGTCGGTGACGGCTGGGACTCCTGGCCCGGCTTCATCGAGCGCCGCTACGCCTCCTGCGCCGACGACAATCCGGGTCACAAGACCGGGGACCAGTGCTGGTTCTCGGACAACGCGACGCTGTCGATGAATGGCCGCTCCGGTGAGCTGATCCGCAGCGGCGACGTGTGGCGACTCAAGGACGACGACGGCACGAAGATCGAGCGGCTCTCCGAGGCGGCCCGCGCCAACGGCGACAACGACAACGAGTTCTGGAAGGTCACCACCACCGACGGGATGCAGTACTTCTTCGGCTACCACCGCCTGCCGAACTGGACCGCCGACAAGCCGGTGACGAACTCGACCTGGACGGCGCCGGTCTACGGCAACAACGCCAACGAGCCCTGCAACAAGTCCACCTTCGCCGCCTCCCGCTGCGACCAGGCGTGGCGGTGGAACCTGGACTACGTCGTCGATCCGAACCAGAACACGCTGGCCTACTACTACGGCAAGGAGACCGGGGCGTACGGCCGGGACAACACGCCCAGCCAGCGGACGACGTACGACCGTGGCGGCTGGCTGGACCGGATCGAGTACGGCACCCGCTACGGCACCGAGTACTCGGCCGCCGCCCCGCTGCGGGTCCTCTTCAGCACCGCCGAGCGCTGCCTGGCGGGCTGCTGGACCGGCACCCCGTGGCAGTCCGACCCGGTCCGGTCGGCCTGGCCCGACACCCCGTGGGACCAGTACTGCAAGGCGTCCCCCTGCAACGAGCAGACCGTGGCGACCTTCTGGTCGTCCCGGCGGCTGACGAAGGTGACCGCCCAGCTGCGCAACGGGACGTCGACCTATCGCGACGTCGAGTCGTGGACGCTGCGCCAGGAGTTCGTCAATGCCGGCACCGGCGAGAGCACCCCGATGTGGCTGCGCGGACTGCTGCGCAAGGGGCACGTCACCACCGCCGGTGGCGCCGAGGTGCAGGACCCGGAGATCACCTTCGATCCGGGCGCGGAGCCGCTGCCGAACCGGGTCGACGCCCTGGACGACCAGCGGACCGAGCTGAACCGCTGGCGGATCAAGGCCATCCGGACCGAGAGCGGCGGCGACATCCTGGTCAGCTACGCCGGTGGAGACTGCACCCGGAGCAAGGCGCCGAAGCCGGAGTCGAACACGACGCGCTGCATGCCGTCGTACTACGCCTGGCCGGGCAGCGGGGATCCCACCCTGGACTGGTTCCACAAGTACGTGGTGACCCGGGTCGACCTCGACGACGTCGTCACCGACCAGCCCACCCAGTCGATCTTCTACGACTATCTGGACACCCCGGCCTGGGCCTACAACACCGACGAGCTGACCAGGGACAAGTACCGCACCTGGGGCGACTGGCGGGGCTACGGCCGGGTCCAGGTCCGCAAGGGCGACCCGACCGGCGGGGTGCGAACCGCGACCGAGTACCGCTACCTGCGTGGCATGCACGGTGACAAACAGCCCTCCGGCACCCGTACCGTGCAGGTGCCGGACACCTGGGGCGGCTCGATCACCGATCACGAGGCGTTGCGGGGCTTCCTCCGCCAGGAGATCACCTTCGACGGCGCCGGCGGCGCCGAGGTCTCCAGCAAGCTCTTCGAGCCGTGGCGGGTCGGCCCGACCGCCACCCGGACCCGGCAGACCCTGGTCACCAACGCCTGGAAGGTGGAGACGGCGACGACGCGGACCCGGACCGCGCTGGCCGACGGCCGGTTCCGGACCGCGAAGAGCACCAGCACCTTCAACACCGACGGCCTGGTGACCGCCGTCGACGACTTCGGCGACGAGAACGTCAACGGGGACGAGACCTGCGTGCGGAACCGGTATGCCCGCAACGACACCAGCTGGATGATCGACCGGATCAGCCAGACCGAGACGCTCACCGGCACCTGCGCTGCGGCGGCCGACCCACCGGCACCGTCGACGGTGCTGAGGCGGAACCGGACCTTCTACGACGTCTACCGGGACGGGTCCTCGTTCGGCGCGGCGCCGACCAGGGGCAACGCCGTCCGGACGGAGGACCTGGAACGCTTCGCCGGCAGCACCCCGGTCTACGTCCGTACCGAGACCCGTAGCTACGACGAGAACAGCGGCCGGCTGACCAGTCAGACCGACGCCCGGGGGTACACCACCCGGTTCGAGATCGTCACCGAGCATGGTGGACTGGTGACCCGTCGCAAGGAGATCAATCCGCTGGGCCACACCGTCACCACCACCGTGGAACCCGCCTGGGACCTGCCGGTGCGGACGGTCGACGCCAACGACCGGATCACCGACCAGCGCTACGACGGGCTGGGCCGGCAGATCGGCGTGTGGCTGCCGGGCCGCGACTCGGCCACGCAGAGTCCGAGTGTGCGGATCGGCTACCAGATCCGCAACGCGGGTGGCCCGAGCGCGGTCACCACCGAGACGCTGCTGGTCACCGGCAGTTCGTACCGGACGAGTATCGAGCTGTTCGACGGCTTCCTCCGGGACCGGCAGACCCAGACCCGGGCCACCGGCGGCGGCCGGCTGCTCACCGACACCTTCCACAACGCCCGGGGCGAGGTCGACTGGGTCTCGCAGCCCTACTACGACACCGGCAACGGGGCGCCGTCGACGACGTTGGGCCGGCCGGCCGGACAGATTCCCGCGGTGACCCAGACGCTCTACGATGGCGCCGGCCGGCAGATCGTCGAGATCCTCAAGGCCGCCGGGGCGGAGAAGTGGCGTACCACCACCGACTACGCCGGTGACCGGGTGCACACCGTGCCGCCGGACGGCGGTACCGCGACCACCGAGCTCAAGGACGTCCAGGACCGGACCACCGAGCTTCGGCAGTACCGGTCCCGCGCCGACGTCGGCTCCACCGACCCGGCCCGGTTCGAGGCGACGAAGTACACGTACACCCCGCTCGGGCAGCAGGAGACGGTCCGGGACCCGGCCGGAAACCTCTGGTCCTACCGGTACGACCTGCGCGGTCGCGAGGTCGTTTCGGTGGATCCGGACCGGGGCGAGAGCATCGCGACGTTCGACGCCAGCGGCAACCAGGCGTCGAGCACGGTGCGGCTGGGCAGCGGTACCGCCACCATCGCCTACACCTACGACGAGCTGAACCGGCGGACCAGCGCCCGGGACGACAGCGCGACGGGTGCGTTGCGGGCCGCCTGGGTCTACGACACCCTCCCGTACGGAAAGGGCGCACTCACCTCGGCGACCAGGTATGTCGACGGGGCGGCCTGGATCACCCGTACGGACGAGTTCGACACCCTCGGCCGGCCGCTGGCGACGTCGGTGGTGGTGCCGGCCAGCCAGCCGCAGCTCTGCGCGGCGGCGGCACCGGATCCCTGCGTCTACACCACCAGGACCAGCTACCGGGCCAACGGGAAGGTGCACCAGACCACCCTGCCGCAGGCGGCGGACCTGCCGTCCGAGCGGCTCACCAGCGGCTACACCGACGTCGACGGTGAGGGGACCCTGCTGTCGCCGCAACAGATCTACGTCAACAAGGTCACCCACGACAAGCTCGGGCAGACCATCTCGCGCGAGTTCGGCGCCTACGAGTCGCGGCTGACGGTCACGGTGCAGATCGAGGAGGCGACCGGCCGGCTCACGGAGGCCAGCGCCATCCCGGTGGGCGGCAACCCGATCGCGAAGTGGTCCTACAGCTACCAGGACAGCGGCAACCTGAAGCGGATCGTCGAGGGCGTCGACGCGGCGAGCCAGGACGTCCAGTGCTTCGGCTACGACCACCTGCGCCGGCTCGACTCGGCCTGGACGCCGCGCAGCGGTGACTGTGGTCCGGCGCCGACCGTGGCCGGGTTGGGCGGCCCGGCGCCGTACTGGCGGTCGTGGAGCTTCGACGCCAGCGGTAACCGGCGGACCGAGACCCGGCACGGCAGCACGAACACCACGTTCACGTACACCCATCCGGCGCCCGGCGCGGCCCGGCCACACGGGGTGACCCGGGTGACCGCGACCGGCGGGTCGACGGAGGTGCGCGACTACACCTACGACACCGGCGGCAACACATCCACCCGGCCCGGGGCGGCCGGTGGCACCGCCGAGCTGACCTGGGACCGGGAGGGCCGCCTGCAACGGGTGGTCGACGGCGGGGCCACGACCAGCTACCGCTACGACTCCGAGGGCAACCGGCTGACCCGCTCCGACTCCTCCGGCGACACCCTTTATCTGCCGGGCGGCCTGGAGGTGCGGGTCGACCGCTCGACCGGGGTGCGGACCGCGACCCGCTACTACACCCACGACGGGGAGACCATCGCGGTGCGCTCCGGTGGCAAGCTCTCCTGGATCGTCTCGGACCACCACGGCACCGCCGAACTCACCGTGGACGCGACCACCCTGGCGGTGGCCCGGCGGCGCACCCTGCCCTACGGTGAGTTGCGGGGCGGTGCCACCGGGGTCTGGGCACCCGGGTTGGACAAGGGGTTCGTCGGGGGCACGGTCGACCCGACCGGGACCACCCATCTCGGCGCCCGCGAATACGATCCGTTCCTCGGCCGGTTCATCTCCAGCGATCCGTTGCTGGAGACCGGGAATCCGGTGCAGATGCAGGGCTACGCGTACGCGAACCACAGCCCGACGACCGAGTCCGACCCGACCGGCCAGATCGTGCTCGGTGACAACGAGGGGAAGCTGAAGGCCTACAAGCCGGTGGGCAGCAAGAAGTACAAGATCGTGGACAGCCGGCCGAAGCCGAAGCCGAAGAAGAAGGACAGCTGCAAGTCCCTCTGCAAGGCCAACAACAAGATCAAGCCCTACAAGGCAGCCTGGAACAAGTTCTTCACCGCCCCGGTCTCGGCCGCCTGGAAACGGTACGTCTCCGACCCCGTTGCCGCAGCCCGGCAGGGCGTCACGAACTGGTTGAAGCCGAAGTGGTCGAAGTCGGCCCAGCGGCAGTCGGCCATAATCGGGAAATTCATGTCGTACGCGGCGCGGATGACCGGAGGTCAGTGTGAGGTCCGCTACGGCCTCGAAGTGTGCCAGCAAGGATGGTTGCCGATGAAGGCCCGGGGCGGCACGACATACGGCACCACGTTCATCACCGACAAGCATCCGAAGTCGGTGGGCCCGTCCCTCGCCCAGCACGAGAAGGTGCACCGGGACAAGCAGTGGGGAACGTACGGTGCGGCGTTCGGCCCGATCTATCTGTTCCACGAGTGGACCGACCGATACAAGTGGGGACAACCCTGCAACAGGTGGGAGGCCCAGGCCGAGGCTCTGTCCAAGGGTGGGGGTGGATATCCAGGATGCTGACCCGTCGGCTGCGCCGGGCCGCCGTGCTCGTCGCCGCGTTGCTGATGCTCGCCGGGTGCCTGCTGCCCAGCCACGACTACTACGGATTCGGCGTGGCCCGGATCGGCGACACCTTCCACATCTTCGCGCCGATCTGTGCCAACGAGCGGATCGTCGAAGTGGACGCGATCGACAACGTGGCTGCCGGCGAGGCGTCCTTCTACGACCCGGCCGAGACCCGCTACAGCTACTGGCGGGTGGTGGATCCGGCGGACGAGTCGGCCGCCGAGGGCTGGATCATCCTGGGCGACGATTCGGCGTACCGCCGGGTGCTGGTCGCCGCCGGCTCCGGCGGGCCACTGCCGGAGGTCGTCGCAGTCGAGTTGCGGGTCGAGGTCGCCGGAAAGCTGCACCAGGTGGGCGACACCTTCCGCCCGGCCGAGGTGCCGAGCTATCCGGCCGGCACGGACCCGAAGACCGTCGAGTACGGCTGGCAACTCAGCACGTCGGAGCCGAAACGACTGACCGCGGAGCAGATCCGGGAGCGGTCGAAGTGCGCCCGGGACTATCCGGCCTGACCGGGCTGCCGGTTCCCGTCCTCCGGGGCGGGAACCGGCACCGGCGATGGTTCCGCCAGCTTCAGGGGGTGGCGGGCGCGGGCTCGGCGATGCAGGCGGTGCCGATTCGGCGGAAGCCGACCCGCAGGTAGACCCGGGCGATCTGCTCGCTGCCGGCGGAGAGGAAGACCAGGTTCGTACCGTCGTCGAGGAGTCGGCGGGCGAGCGCGGCGGTGACCGCGGCACCCAGGCCCCGGCGGCGGGCCGTGGGCAGGGTGGCGATGCCGGCGATCTCGGCGACGTCGTCGACCCGCAACGCCATGCCGCTGGCGACCGCCCCCTGGCCGGCCAGTTCCACCAGGGCGGAGATCCGGCGTCCGGCGGCGGTCCGGGTGCGCTCCTCGTCCAGCGAGTCCACCGGCAGCTCCACCAGGGCGGTGTCCCGAGCGGCCGAGCCGGCCGGGCCGACCTCGGTGCCGGGCGCGGCGAAGCCGACCGCCGCGACCGCCCGCCGGGCCGCCACGTCGGCGGCGAACGTCGGCGCCGCCGGGTCGAGGATCCGCACCGGCGTCGCCGCGAACTCCTCGGGCGGGGGGAGCGCGGCCGGGTCGAGCACCATCAGCGGCGCCTCCAGCACCGCCAACCCCGCCGACCGGGCCACCGCGAGCAGCTCCGGATGAGTCTCGTGTACCCACTCGAACGCCTCGGGCAGCCCGAGGTCGCGCTGGCGCTGGCGGACCGCCGTGACGTCGGCGGCCGACGGCGACTCCGTGGCGTCCAACCGGGGCCGGGCGTAGAATGGCCATCCCGCGCCGTCGCGGACGAAGAGCACCAGCCCGCCGAAATTCTCTGTGTGCGCCCCGTCACGCGGCACCGCATCGTAAAAACGTTCCAACCGGTCAAACGGCTCGTCTCGTACAGATGCCACCGGGGGAGCGTACACGTACGGGCCCCGGGCCATGTGATCTATTGCGCTGCCTGTGATCGGTACCGACCTCGCGGACCCCGCCAGCCCCTACCGTAAACTCAAGAAACCCAACAGGGCCGACGTCGTCCCGACCTAATGATTGAACGTGAGTGACGACAGGAGCCCCGGTGGCCTCTCCGTACCCGCAGGAACCACGCCTCTCCTCGTCGGCGGTTGCCGACTCCGCGTCGACCGGCCCTCGCCGGGCGCCCGAGCACAGCGGCCCGCTGGCCCGGGCGCCGGAGCCGCAGGGACTCTACGACCCGGCGGCGGAGCGGGACGCCTGCGGGGTGGCCTTCGTCGCCGACCTGCACGGCCGCCGCTCCCACGACGTCGTCGCCAAGGGCCTCGCCGCGCTCTGCCGGTTGGACCACCGGGGTGCCCGGGGCGCCGAGCAGAACACCGGTGACGGGGCCGGCATCATGCTCCAGGTGCCGGACGGGTTCCTCCGGGCGGTCGTCGACTTCCCGCTCCCGCCGGCCGGGCAGTACGCCACCGGCCTGGCCTTCCTGCCCACCGACCCGGCCGAGGAGAGCCGAGCCAGGACGGTGCTGGAGAAGTACGCCCTGGTCGAGGGGGCCGAGATCCTCGGCTGGCGGGACGTACCGGTCCGCCCTGACGACCTCGGCGAGACCGCGCTGGCGGCCCGGCCGGTGATCCGGCAGGTGTTCCTGGCCGCACACCGGCTGACCGACTCGCCGGCCGGCCGGGCCGGCGCCCCGCTGACCGGCCTCGACCTGGACCGGGTCGCGTTCTGCGTCCGCAAGCAGGCCGAGCGGGAGACCGCCGAGCGGGGCGTGCCCGCCTACTTCCCCTCGCTGTCGTCCCGGACCATGGTCTACAAGGGCATGCTCACCCCGGACCAGCTCCCGGAGTTCTTCCCGGACCTGACCGACCCCCGGATGGCCAGCGCGATCGCCCTGGTGCACTCGCGGTTCTCCACCAACACCTTCCCGTCCTGGCCGCTGGCCCACCCCTACCGGTTCATCGCGCACAACGGCGAGATCAACACCATCCGGGGCAACAAGAACTGGATGCAGGCCCGGGAGGCGCTGCTGCGCAGCCCGGGTATCCCGGGCAACATCCGGCGGCTCTTCCCGGTCTGCACCCCGGCCGCCTCCGACTCGGCCAACTTCGACGAGGTACTCGAACTGCTGCACCTGGCCGGGCGGAGCCTGCCGCACGCGGTGCTGATGATGATCCCGGAGGCCTGGGAGAACGATCCGGAGATGGCCCCGGCCAAGCGGGCCTTCTACCGGTTCCACGCCAGCCTGATGGAGCCGTGGGACGGCCCCGCCTCGGTCGCCTTCACCGACGGTTCGCTGGTCGGCGCGGTGCTGGACCGCAACGGACTGCGTCCGGGCCGGTGGTGGCTCACCTCCGGCGGCCTGGTGGTGCTGGGCAGCGAGGCGGGGGTGCTCGATCTCGACCCGTCGACCGTGGTCGCCAAGGGGCGGCTCCAGCCCGGCCGGATGTTCCTGGTGGACACGACCGCCGGCCGGATCGTGCTGGACGACGAGATCAAGTCCGAGCTGGCGGCCGAGCACCCGTACGACGAGTGGCTGCACGCCGGCCTGATCGACCTGGCCGACCTGCCGCCGCGCAAGCACATCGTCTACACCCACCATTCGGTGCGCCGCCGGCAGCAGACCTTCGGCTACACCGAGGAGGAGCTGAAGATCCTGCTCGGCCCGATGGCCCGGGCCGGTGCCGAGCCGGTGGGCTCGATGGGGACCGACACCCCGATCTCGCCGCTGTCGACCCGACCCCGGCTGCTCTACGACTACTTCCACCAGCTCTTCGCGCAGGTCACGAACCCGCCGCTGGACGCCATCCGGGAGGAGTTGGTGACCAGCCTCCAGGCGACCATCGGGCCGGAGGGGAACCTGCTGGACCCGACCCCGGCGAGCTGCCGGCAGGTCGTGCTTCCGTACCCGGTGATCGACAACGACGAGCTGGCCAAGATCCTCTCCATCGACGAGGACGGCGACCTGCCCGGCTTCAAGGCGGTCCGGGTCTCCGGGCTCTACCGGATCCGGGACGGCGCGGCCGGGTTGAAGGCCCGGCTGACCGAGATCTGCCGGCACGTCTCGGAGGCGATCGAGGACGGCGTACGCATCCTGGTCCTCTCCGACCGGGACTCCACCGCCGACCTGGCGCCGATCCCGTCGCTGCTGCTCACCGCGGCCGTGCACCAGCACCTGGTGCGGGAGCAGACCCGCACCCAGGTGGCGCTGATCGTGGAGTCCGGCGACTGCCGGGAGGTGCACCACACCGCCCTGCTGATCGGGTACGGCGCGGCGGCGGTCAACCCCTACCTCGCCTTCGAGTCGGTCGAGGACCTGATCAACACGGGCGCGCTGCCGGGGATCGAGCCGACCACAGCGGTCCGCAACTACGTCAAGGCGCTCGGCAAGGGCGTACTCAAGATCATGTCGAAGATGGGCATCTCGACGGTCTCCTCGTACTGCGGCGCCCAGGTCTTCGAGGCGGTCGGCCTGGACAACCGGCTGCTCCAGCGGTATTTCGCCGGCACGCCGGGCAGGATCGGTGGCGTCGGGCTTGCCGAGATCCACGCCGAGGTCGCCGCCCGACACGCCCGGGCGTACGCCGAGAACGTCGGCCAGCGCAACCACCGGCCGCTGGAGGTCGGTGGCGAGTACCAGTGGCGCCGCGAGGGTGAACTGCACCTGTTCAACCCGGAGACGGTCTTCCTGCTCCAGCACGCCACCCGCAGCCGGCAGTACGACGTCTTCCGGGAGTACACCGCGAAGGTCGACGGGCTGGCCGAACGGGCCGGCTCGCTGCGCGGGCTGTTCCGGCTCCGCACCGGGGTCCGCCCGCCGGTCCCGATCGACGAGGTGGAGCCGGCCAGCGAGATCGTCAAGCGGTTCGCCACCGGCGCCATGTCCTACGGGTCGATCTCGGCCGAGGCGCACGAGACCCTCGCGGTCGCGATGAACTCCCTCGGCGGCAAGTCCAACACCGGCGAGGGCGGCGAGGACGTCGAACGGCTCTACGACCCGACCCGGCGCTCGGCGGTGAAGCAGGTCGCCAGCGGCCGCTTCGGGGTGACCAGCGAATACCTGGTGAACGCCGACGACATCCAGATCAAGATGGCCCAGGGCGCCAAGCCCGGCGAGGGCGGCCAGCTCCCCGGCAACAAGGTCTGGCCCTGGATCGCCCGCACCCGGCACGCCACCCCGGGCGTCGGGCTGATCTCCCCGCCGCCGCACCACGACATCTACTCCATCGAGGACCTGGCCCAGCTCGTACACGACCTGAAGAGCGTGAACCCGGCGGCCCGGGTGCACGTGAAGCTGGTCAGCGAGGTCGGGGTCGGCACGGTCGCGGCCGGGGTCGCCAAGCTGAAGGCCGACGTCATCCTGATCTCCGGGCACGACGGCGGCACCGGCGCCTCCCCACTCAACTCCCTCAAGCACGCCGGCACCCCGTGGGAGCTGGGCCTGGCCGAGGCGCAGCAGACGCTGCTGCTCAACAGGCTCCGCGACCGGGTCACCGTGCAGGTCGACGGCCAGCTCAAGACCGGCCGAGACATCATCGTCGCGGCGCTGCTCGGTGCCGAGGAGTTCGGCTTCGCCACCGCCCCGCTGATCGTCGCCGGCTGCGTGATGATGCGGGTCTGCCACCTCGACACCTGTCCGGTCGGCATCGCCACCCAGAACCCGGTACTGCGGGAGCGTTACACCGGCCGCCCCGAGTTCGTGGAGAACTTCTTCCTCTTCCTCGCCGAGGAGGTCCGGGGCTACCTCGCCGAGCTGGGCTTCCGGTCGCTGGACGAGGCGATCGGCGCCACCGAACTGCTCGACTTCGCCCCGGCCCTGGACCACTGGAAGGCGCGCGGGCTCGACCTGCGGCCGGTGCTGCACGTACCGGAGCTGCCGGCCGACGCGGCCCGGCGCGGCGTACGGGCCCAGGACCACGGGCTGGACCGGTCGCTCGACAACGAGCTGCTGGCCCTCGCCGAGCCGGCGTTGACCGGCGGCACCCGGGTCCGGGCGGCGGTGGCGGTGCGCAACGAGCACCGCAGCGTCGGCGCGATGCTCGGCGGCGAGGTCACCCGGCGGTTCGGCGGAGCCGGCCTGCCCGCCGACACCATCGAGTTCGACCTCACCGGCACCGCCGGCCAGTCGTTCGGCGCCTTCCTGCCCAGCGGCGTGACGCTGCGACTGGCCGGCGACGCCAACGACTACGTCGGCAAGGGACTCTCCGGCGGGCGGATCGTGGTCCGCCCCGATCCGACGGCACCCTTCGCCGGCGGACTGGACGCACCACCAGGCCCGAACGGCCGGGCCGAGGACCAGATCATCGCCGGCAACACCATCCTGTACGGCGCCACCGGCGGCGAGGTCTTCCTGCGCGGCCGGGTCGGCGAGCGGTTCGCGGTACGCAACTCCGGCGCGGTCGCCGTGGTGGAAGGGGTCGGGGACCACGGCTGCGAGTACATGACCGGCGGCACCGTGGTGGTGCTCGGCCAGACCGGGCGGAACTTCGCCGCCGGCATGTCCGGCGGTACGGCCTTCGTCTGGCAACTGGACCGGCGCCGGGTCAACCTGGAACTGGTCGACCTGGCCCCGCTCACCGACGACGATCGGGTCACCCTCTACGACCTTGTGCAGCGGCACTTCGCCGAGACCGACTCGTCGGTGGCGGAGGGACTGCTCAAGCGCTGGCCGGATGCGGTGCGGGAGTTCACCGCGGTGGTGCCCCGGGACTACCGGCGGGTCATGGAGATCATGCGGGTCGCCCGGGCCGAGGGCCGGGACGTGGACGAGGCGGTGATGAGCGGGCTCGCCGCGCCGGGCGTACCGGCACAGCCCGCCCCCGCCGGCAGCACACCGCCGCCGGCCGCACCGCCCGGGTCCCCGTCCGCGTCTCCGTCCGCCTCCCCGTCCGCGTCTCCGGCCCGACCGGTCGACGCCGGCCCGCGCCCGTCCCAGGAGGTGGCCCGTGCCTGACCCGAGTGGATTCCTCAAGCACGACCGGAAGCTGCCGGCCCGCCGGCCGGTGCCGGTGCGGATCTCCGACTGGCGCGAGGTGTATCCCTCCGCCGACGAGGGACTGATCCGTGACCAGGCCACCCGGTGCATGGACTGCGGCATCCCGTTCTGTCACGACGGCTGCCCGCTGGGCAACCGCATCCCGGACTGGAACGACCTGGTCCGGACCGGCAACTGGGCGACCGCGATCGAGTCGCTGCACGCCACCAACAACTTCCCGGAGTTCACCGGGCGGCTCTGCCCGGCGCCCTGCGAGGCGGCCTGCGTGCTCGGGATCAACGGTGGTGCGCCGGTCACCATCAAGCAGGTCGAGGTGGAGATCGTCAACCGGGCCTTCGACCTGGACCTGGTGGCCCCGCAGCGGGTGCCGGCCGCGTCCGGCAGGTCCGTCGCGGTGGTCGGCTCCGGCCCGGCCGGGCTCGCCGCCGCGCAGCAGCTCGTCCGGGCCGGGCACGCGGTGACGGTGTACGAGCGGGACGACGCGATCGGCGGCCTGCTCCGCTACGGCATCCCGGACTTCAAGCTGGAGAAGGAGCACATCGACCGGCGGCTGGCGCAGCTCACCGCCGAGGGGGTCCGGTTCCGGACCGGGGTGAACGTCGGGGTCGACGTCACCGCCGAACAGCTCCGGTCCGAGCACGACGCGGTACTGCTGGCCTGCGGCGCGCTCGCCGGCCGGGACACCCCGGCGACCCCGGGGCGCTCGTTGCGCGGCGTACACCAGGCGATGGAGCATCTGGTGGCGGCGAACCGGGTGGTGAGCGGCCGCGAGTCGTCGACGCCGATCGACGCCGCCGGCAGGCACGTGGTGATCATCGGTGGCGGCGACACCGCCGCCGACTGCCTGGGGGTGGCGCACCGGCAGGGCGCGGCCGGCATACACCAGCTCGACCTGTATCCGCGGCCGCCGCGAGAGCGGGACGAGGCCCGTGACCCGTGGCCGACCTGGCCGTGGATCCTGCGCGAGTACCCGGCGCACGAGGAGGGCGGCGAGCGGGTCTTCGCGGTCGCGGTCCAGGAGTTCGTCGACGACGGCACCGGCCGGGTACGCGCGGTCCGGATCGCCGAGGTGACCGTCGAGAAGCGGGACGGCCAGCGGCACCTGACCGTGCTGCCCGGCACCGAGCGGGAGTTGCCGGCCGACCTGGTGCTGCTGGCGATCGGCTTCGACGGCACCGAGGAGCAGCCGCTGCTCGACCAGCTCGGCGTGGTGCGCAACCGGCGCGGCGCGATCGACGCCGACCCGCAGTGGCAGGCAGGTACGCCGGGTGTCTTCGTCGCCGGTGACATGCACCGGGGCGCCTCGCTGATCGTCTGGGCGATCGCCGAGGGGCGGGCCGCCGCCGCCGCGATCCACCGCTACCTGGGCGGAGCCAGCCAGCTACCGGCTCCGGTGGCGCCAGCCACGCAACCGCTGGCGGTACCGGCCGGCTGACCCGGTCGGGGTCGACCTACGCCTGTGCCATGCCCTCGGGTAGCGATGCCGCCAACACCTGGCGCAGCGCGTTGTCGAGGGTGGCGCGGGTGCTCGGGCTGAGGTGGCCGAAGAGTCGCCGCCCCACCTCGTCGGCGATCCGCTGCGCCGCCTCGGCGCGCTGCCGGCCGTGCTCGGTCAGGTGGATGGCGTGGGCGCGGCGGTCACCCGGCACGGGCCTGCGCTCCGCCAGCCGCTGTCGTTCGAGTTCGTCCACGATCCGCCCCAGCGACGACTTGTCCAAATCGAGCAGGTCGCCCAGCCGACGCTGGGTGAGCGGTCCCACCCGATCGAGTACGGCCAGCACGGCGAAGTGTCGCTCCTCGAATCCCAGCGGACGCAGCGCCTCGTTGAAGAGCTTCTGGGAGTGCCGGTAGACCGTGCTGAGCTGCATGGCGGTGATGACGTCCGCTGGCAGGAAGGTGAGCCGGGAGGCGTCGGCGGGGGAGCGTGCGGAACTCATTCCTGGATCTTAGGGCTGTGGGGAGATACTCTCAGATGAGAAGGTAGCAAGTGAGAGTATCTAGGAGGAGAGCCTTGACCCGAGACGACGTGGCGACCGCCGACGGGGCGGCGCCCCCCGCATCCGCGACAGAGCTGATGACGACCCGGCTGCGCATCGCGGTCGTGTTGACCTGGGCACTGGTGGTGGAGCACCTCTACGCACTGGTCACCCCGCCGTACGAACTCGGCATCGAACACGCCTTCCACCTTAGCTTCGGCGTCGCGTACGCCTGGTTGGCGCTGCGCCTGCCGGCGGGACGTCGCTGGCAGCGCAACCTGCTGACGATCCTGCTCGGTGTGCAGTTCGTCGGCAGGTTCTTCGTCTTCGCCGCCATCCCCGACCCCACAACAAGGATCATCATCACCCTCGGCGCCCTAACCACCCTCCTCCTCCTACCCCTCCTCCACCGCCCCCCGCCCCCCCGCCCCCCCGCCCCCCAAAACTGAAGGACTCGATCGCGGATCTTGGAATTAAACTGTTGCTGTGGCGACGTTGTGGTTCCAAGATCTGCGATCTCCACAATTAGTTGCGCCAGCCGGCTGTGGTTAGGGCGCGTCGGACTTGGTCGATTACCTCTTCGGGGCGGTCGCGGACGAGCCAGGACGGAAAGCGCAGCACCCGATCACCGCAAATCCACAGCTCGTTCTGCCGTTTCATGTCCGCCCACTGCCGCCGTACATCGAGGTGCTGGCCGCCGTCGATCTCCACGTGCACGCCCCACCGTTCGTAGTAGACGTCCAGATAGCGCACCCGGCCGGTCGCGTCGCGGCGCCGATGCTGGCGGCTCGGCTCGGGCAAACCAGCTCGGCGCGCGGCGTGCAGGTAGCGCAGTTCGGGCAGCGACTCCGAACCGCTCCGGGCGTCATTGGCAGTGGCCAGGATGAGTGCCCGACGGCGCAGGGTGGGCCGCCGGTAGGCGACCTGGTGGATGTCGTCGGCGCCGAGCAGCCGCTGCTGGAAGCCGGCCGCGATCAGGGTACGGGCCTGGTCGTCGCTGCCCGCCCAGGCCGCCGCGTCGACCAGTGAGCGGGCGTTGGTGGTGTGCGGCGGCATTCCCCGCCGGTTGACGTCGTCGCGCGAAAGGGTGTCGGTGCGGCGTACGACGACGCCGGGCGGCGGGGCGATGCTGCGTAGCCGGCCCGGCCGGAGCAGCTGGATACCCTCGCTCCGGAAGCCCTTCAGGCCACACCGGATCGCCGCGGTCAGCCCGGCCAGCACGGCGTACGGTCCACAGCCGAGTACGGCGATCCAAAGGCGCTGCTCGGCGCTGATTGGGCCACTGTGGGTGACGTACACGTTGCGGTGGACCAGGCGCCACCGTCCGGAGCGGACGCGGTGCCGAACCGCCGATTCGGTGAGATGGCGGCGAGCCTGCCTACCGGTGACTACATCCTCCTGGCGGAAGAGCAGCCAGGTCAACTCGTCGGCGTCGTCGGGCGGGAGCGCCCGCTCGGGGCGGCGCCCGGGTCCGGAGAAGTACGGCACGGCGAACGACCTTGGCCGGATTCGGCGGACCCGACTGCCGCCAATCCGTCACCGCTGCCTTCCCGACACACCCCTTTCTCACGCTGCCCCCGTCGCCGTGCCGCCTCGTCGCCGTGCCGCCGTCTCCTCGCGCCGCCTCGTCGTCGTGCCGAATGGTGACGGCGAGCCGCATGGCTGGCGAGTCGGCCGGGGCGAGTCGGCCGGGAACGGGTTGCGCCAGCGAGCTTCCGGCTCCGGTGGCGCCGTCCACGCAACCCCTGGCGGCGCCGACCCGCTGAGTCGGGCACCCGGCGTCGACCGCCCGCTACCTCGGCGCCTCGCCGCCGAGCCGGGCGGTGGGCCGGCCGGCTGGCCGGAAGACCAGGTCGAGATGCTGGTCGACGACGGCGAGGGCCTCGGCGGGGGTGCGGTACCCGACCAGTACCTGCGGGACGAGGCCGTCGACGACGGTCTGCAGGGTGGCGGCCAGCTCGGCCGGGTCGAGCCCGGTCGCCACCTGCCGGGCGCGCTGTGCGGCGCGTACCTCGTCGGTGATCAGGGCGTGGGTGCCGGCCCAGGCCTCCCGGATCAGGGCGGCCAGCTCCGGGGCGGTGACCGCCCGGGTGACGAAGGCGTACCAGACCGCGGCGCCGAGCCGGCGCTCCGGAGTCGCCGGAACGGTCTGCTCGGCGATGGCCCGGATGGTGGACCGGGGCGACGGCGGTTCCGGTCGGGCCGCGAGGCTTCGACGCAGCTCCTCGCCGGCCAGTTCGACGAGGCGTTGGCCGGCGTACCGCAGGACCTGCTCCTTGGTCCTGAAGTAGTGCTGCACCTGACCCAGTGACACGCCGGCCTCGGCGGCGATGTCGCGCAGGCTGGCCGCCTCCAGACCGCGCAGGGCGACGATCGTCCAGACCGCCTCGGCGATCCGGCGGCGGCGCTGTTCGTGGTCGACCTTCCTCGGCATGGCCCGATTCTCTGCGCAATACGATCGACTTGCAAACCTCCGGTGGCGGGTTCATGCTGACCATACGACTGTATTGCTACCTGGGGAGGGCGAAATGCGGGGCTTCATTCGCCGACATCGAAAGAGGCTGCTGGTCACACTGGCCGTCGTGGCGGTGCTGGCGGCCACGCCGCCGATCGCGGCCAAGATCTACGCCTACTCCGACGACCGGAAGGCGCGGATGACCACCACCGGGCCCTACCAGGCGACCCAGGGATCGTTGAACGCCCACCCGGTCCCCGACTGGTTCTCGGACGCCAAGTTCGGGATCTTCGTCCACTGGGGGCTCTTCTCGGTGCCGGGCTTCGCCCCGACCGGCAACTTCGCCGACGTACTGCGTACCGACTACGACCGGGCGATGCTGGTGCACCCGTACGCGGAGGACTACCACAACGCGATGCGGGTCCCGGACACCCCGACCGCGCGCTTCCACCGGGCCACCTACGGAGACCTGACATACCAGGACTTCAAGGCGACCTTCGACGCCGGGCTGGAGCGGTGGGACCCGCACGCCTGGGCCAGGACGTTCCGCGAGTCCGGTGCCCGGTACGTCGTGCTGGTCGCCAAGTACCACGACGGGTATCCGCTCTGGCCGACCGAGGTGGTCAACCCGCACCGGCCCGGCTGGCACAGCGAGCGCGACATCGTCGGGGAACTCGCCGCCGCCGTCCGCGCCCAGGGTCTGCGTTTCGGCCTCTACTACTCCGGAGGCGTGGACTGGACCTTCCAGCGCGACGTCGTACGCACCCTCGGCGACTACACCTACGCCAGGTACGGCGACGGCTACGCCGACTACGCCGACGCCCAGGTCCGGGAACTGATCCGGCGCTACCAGCCCGACCTGCTCTGGAACGACATCTCCTGGCCGACCGGGCAGCGACGACTGTTCAGCCTCTTCGCCGACTACTACAACACCGTCCCGCACGGCGTGGTGAACGACCGCTGGCAGACCGACTCGCTCTGGCGCTGGCTCCTGGGCTCCCGGCTCGGCCGGGCCGGCTTCGACCAGGTGATGAGGTGGGCGATCGCCGACGACCCCGGGTTCGTCGACAACGTCAAGCCGCCGGTGGTGCCACACAGCGACTTCACCACCCCGGAATACACCAGGTACGACAGCGTGCAGGCGAAGAAGTGGGAGATGACCCGGGGCATCGGCAACTCGTACGGCTTCAACCGGAACGAGACGGACGACCACTACGCCTCGTTCGCCGGCACCCTGCTGCCCGACTTCGTCGACGCGCTGGCCAAGAACGGAAACCTGCTGCTCAACGTCGGACCCGCCGGCGGCGAGGGCACCATACCGCCGGAGCAGCTCAGCCGGCTGACGGACTTCGGCCGGTGGTTCGGGCGCAACGGCACGGCGGTCTACGGCACCCGGCCGTGGACCCGGGCCGAGACCGATGGCGCGCACTTCACCGCCGGCCCGGACGGAAGCGTCAACGTCATCCTCGACGGACCGGTCACCGGCGATGCGGTCTGGCTCGCCGGCGTGTCGCTCGCCGGTCAGGGCCGGCTGCTCGCCGACGGCAGCACCGTCACGGTGACCGCCGACGGTCCGGACACGCTGCTCCGCTTCGCCCGGCCACCCGGTCCGGACGCCTCTTTCCCGGCGGTCCGGGTCTTCGCGCCCGGCGGACGTCCAGGTGTCTGATCCGGAGCCTGCGTTTCCGCAATGACGTGCACGGACCGGCGAGGTGCCCGCTCAGGCGGCGAGGACCGCCTGCATCTCCTGCCGGCGACCGGCGGCCAGGTCGGTCAGCAACGCGGGCGCCTCGTCGAACGGCACGACCGCCGAGACCAGGTGTTCACGTACCAGGTCGCCGTGGTCGCGGAGCAGGGCGATCGTCTCCGCCGACAGGCGGTCGCGGTCCCAGGTGGGGGCCAGCCCGCGCGGCACCCGGCCGATCTGCGCGCAACGCAGCGACAGCCCGTTGTGGTGGAACTCCTCGCCGAGCCGCACCAGGTCGGCACCGCCCTGGTAGAAGGCGAGGTCGATGACGGTGCCCTGCGGGCGGAGCAGCCGCAGCGCCAGGTGCAGCGCCGACGCCTGGCCCCGGCACTGGAAGACGACGTCGGCGCCCCGGTCGTCGGCCGCGTGCCGCCACCGGGTCTTCAACACCACGGCCGGATCGTCGGCGGTCGGGTCGAGCGTCTCCAGGCCCAGCGCCCCGGCCACCGCCCGTCGCTGCGGGGTGGGATCGAGTACGACCACCGAGGCGGCACCGGCCCGCCGGGCGAAGAGCGCGGTCAACAGCGCCACCACCCCGGCCCCGGTCACCGCCACCCGGCGGCCCCGTACCCCGTCGCCGAGGTCCCGCACACCGCTGCCGTACAGGTCGGCGGCGGCGTGCAACAGCCCGTTGGCGCAGATCGGCCCCATGTGCGCCAGGTAGATCCCGAGCAGCGGATCCAGGTCGGCCGGCACCGGCACCACCCGGTCGACGCGCGGATCGCCCCGGTACCCCGTCCGGTGCCCGTACGTCATCGCCACCACCGCGCCCTCGGCGACGGCCGGGGTACGACTGTCGGTCACCCGGCCGACCTCCATGTAACCGAGCCGGGTCACCGGGTACGGCGTACCCGGCTCGCCCTGGACGAACAGCCCGAGCGTGCCGTCCCAGCGGGCCGACAGGTACGGGTTGGTGCCCTTGACGTAGCTCAGCTCGGTGCCGGCGGAGACCCCGCTGAAGAGGGTCGCGACCCGGAACGTGCCGTCGGTCAGCGGCTCCGGCTCCTCGTGCCGGAACGCCACCTCGTGCGGCCCGGTCACCACCAGGTTCCGGTCCGGCTCAGGCATTAGCCAACTCCAGCGGGGGCACCCGGACCGGCTGGCCGGTCACGACCGACTCGGCGACTGCCAGCGCCAGCAGGTGGGTCCGGAGCGCCTCCGAATAGGGCACCCGGACGTCCGCGCCGAGCCCCAGGACCGCGTCGACGAAGGCGCGGTCCACATCCGTCCGGCCCTGCTCCAGGTCGCCGGGAACCCGCCGCTCACCGTCGGCGTCCCGCACCAGCAGGCCGTCCTCGCCTACCGACATGGCCAGGCCGTCGGCGTACACCTCCAGACCGGCCCGGTGCTTCCAGCCCAACGCGCAGGTGGTGCCGAGCGTGCCGACCGCGCCGGTGACGAACCGCAGCGCGGCGGCGGTCGCGCCGTCCACGTCCGCGCCGTCCACGGCCGGCGGCGTGCCGTTGCCCACCGCCCAGACCTCGGCCACCTCGCCGACCAGGTAACGGGCCAGGTCGAGGACGTGCGCGGCCTGTTCGACGACCGGACCGCCGGACTGCTCCTGACGCGGCCACCAGCCGACCGGCGGCACCTTGTCCAGCCAGGCGCCCGCTACCAGCCGGACCGGACGGTCGGCCAGCAGCCGCCGGGCCGCCTCGACCGCCGACAGGTAGCGCCAGTAGTGGCCGACCGCCGTCACGGCGCCCCGCTCCTCGACGAGCCGGTGGATCCGCGTCGCCGTCTCCAGGTCCAGAGCGAGCGGCTTCTCCACAAAGAGGGCCAGCCCGGCGTCGAGCACCGCCTCCTCGGGCGCGCCGTGTGCGAACGGCGGCACGCAGACGTACGCCGCGTCCAGCTCCGCCGAGAGCAGCGTCCCGACGTCGGGGAAGGCCCATGCCCCCGTCGACTCGGCCAGCCGGGTGGCCGCCTGCGCCACCACGTCGGTGACCCCGACGATCCGTACGTCGTCAAAGCTCGACAGCACCCGCGCGTGCCGCTGCGCCACGCCGCCCGCGCCGATCAGCCCCACCCGGCAGACCCGCATCCTCGACCTCCCGTTCCCGACCTGCACCGGATCTCTGCCTTCTCCGGCATCGGCCGGCGGGAAACCTCCGACCGGCATCCGAAAACGCACCGTTCACCAGGCCGCTGCGGGGGACGCCGTCATCCGGAGACCAAGCTGTTAGCCGGTACCGGGTTTGCCGGGGCGGCTCGGGGAAAAGTTTCGGCCCGGCGCTGCGGATCACGACGTTTGGGGGGTGTGCCCGTGCGGCAGCAAACAGAGGCGACAGTTTCACCGATCGTAGAGGCGTGGACCACGTACCGCACCGGAAACTCGGCAGAGTGGACGAGTCGCCGGCTGCTGAAGATCAAGGGCGAGCAGCGGGTCAGCGTGGTGCTTCCGGCCCGGAACGAGGAGGCCACCGTCGGCGCGATCGTCGGCACGCTGCGCCGGCACCTGGTCGAGAGGGCCCCGATCATCGACGAGCTGATCGTGGTGGACTCGCGATCCAGCGACGCGACGGCGGCGGTGGCCTCTGCCGCCGGGGCCCGGGTGGTGAGCCAGGACGAGATGACCCGGGGGCTGCCCCGGCTCGACGGCAAGGGCGACGCGCTCTGGTCCGGGCTTGCCGCCGCGACCGGTGACATCGTCGCCTTCGTCGACGCCGACCTGCGCCGCTTCTCACCCCGGTTCGTCACCGGGCTGGTCGGGCCGCTGCTCGCCGACCCGACCGTCGCGTTCGTCAAGGGCTTCTACCACCGCCCGCTGGTCGGCGGCGGCGCCGTCAACCCCGACGGCGGCGGTCGGGTGACCGAGCTGATGGCCCGGCCCCTGATCAGCATGTTCTGGCCGGAGCTGGCCGGCGTCGTCCAGCCGCTCGCCGGGGAGTACGCCGGGCGCCGGGAGATCCTCGAACAGTTGCCGTTCGTCTCCGGGTACGGCGTCGAGATCGCCATGCTGATCGACCTGCTGGACCTGGTCGGGCTGGACGCCCTGGCCCAGGTCGACCTCGGCGAGCGGTTCCACCGGCACCAGGACACCGAGGCGCTGGGCCGGATGTCGGCGCAGATCCTCTACACCGTCTGGTCCCGGCTGCACCGGCGCGGACTGGTCGCCGAGCCGGTGCCGCCGGCCGCCGCGCTCACCCAGTTCCGGCGCGGTGGTGCCCAGGCACTGCCCAACCTGGATCGGGAGATCGTCGTCACCGACGTGGCGGTCGCCGAACGTCCACCGCTGGCCAGCCTGTCCCGGCGGACGCGGATCGCCCGTGGCCGGGCCCGCCGGCAGACGGCCACCGCAGCGGCCGTGACCGGGGCCGTGACCGGGGCGGTGACGGGCTCGTGAGCCTCACCGTACTGGTCAACGCCGGCCCGTGGCTGCCGGTGCCGCCGAACGGGTACGGGGGCATCGAGAACGTGATCGCCACCCTCGTACCCGAGCTGCGCCGGCTCGGCGTACGGGTGGTACTGGCCACCGTCGGCAGTAGCGAACTGCCCGTCGACGAGCGGCTGGCGGTCTTCGCCGACGGCCAGTTCGGCAGCCTGCAACGGCCGTACAACCAGGCGTGCGGGGTGGTGCAGAGCCACCTGCACGCGGTGGTGCGCACCCTGCGGGAGCGCGACGACATCGACCTGGTGCACGACCACGTCGAGGCGGCCGGCCTGGCCACCCTGGCCGCGCTCGGCCGGGACGCACCGCCGGTGTTGCACACCCTGCACTGGGACCTGGCCAAGCACCCCGAGCTGTACGGCAGCTTCGACGGCGCCGACCGGGTGCGCGTCAACGGGGTCTCCGCCTCGCAGCTCGCCCGGGCACCGCAGGCGCTCCGGGCGCACTCGGTCGGGCACGTCCACCTGGCCACCCCGCTGGCCACCGACGCGGACCGGCGTCGCCCCGCCGACAAGGCCGGACATGTCGTGGTGCTCGGCCGGATCAACCCGGGCAAGGGTCAGGATCTCGCCGCCCGGCTGGCCCACCGGGCCGGCTTCGACCTGGTCCTCGCCGGCCCGGTCGGCCCGTACCGGCAGCCGGCCGAGCTCGCCGCCGTCGAGCACGATCCGGTCGCGGCGGCCAACCCCGACGTGCGGTTCTGGCGGGAACGGGTCGCGCCGCACGTCGACGGGGTACGGGTGCGCTGGGTCGGCACCGTGGCCGGCCGGCAGCGCGACGAACTGGTCGCCACCGCCAGGGCCTCGCTGTTTCCGCTGCGCTGGGCCGAGCCCGGCGGTACGGCCGTGGTCGAGTCCCTCGCCCTCGGCACTCCGGTGGTCGGACTGGCCGAGGGCTGCCTCCCGGAGTTGATCCAGCATGGTGAGACCGGACTGCTCAGCTCCGACGAGGACGATCTCGCGGAGCTGGTGCACCGCGCCGGCCGGATCGACCCGCGCCGCTGCCAGACCGAGGCGGCCCGCCGGTTCAGCCCGGAGGTGATGGCCCGGTCCTATCTGGCCCTCTACGACCGGGTCCGGGCCCTGGCCGCCACCCCCGCGCTCACCTGAGGACCGGCCCCGAGCCACCCCCGTGCTCACCTGAGGACCGGCCCCGAGCCGCGACCCGCGTCGACGACGGGCCGCGGCTCGGGGCCGGCCTGGTTCGTTCCCGCGTCGGCTTCGGTTAGTGTTCCGGTGACTACGCGTACCCGACGGTTGGGGGCAGGGTGGGACTCGCAGCCACATTCGGGCGGGCGGTTGCCGCCCACCGGCAGGCCCGCGCGCACCTGGATGCGGCCCGGCACGGGTTGGCCCAGCTCCAGCCGCCGCCCGACTCCGGCGAGACCGCCGACGTCGTGGCCCGGCTGCGCCGGGTCGGCGAGGCGGTCAGCAGCGAACCCGAGCCGGCCCGGTTCTTCGCCGGCCCGCTGCCGGTGCGGCTCGGCGTGGCGGACACGGCGCACGGAAGCTTCCCGGCGGTCGTGCCGCTGTGTGGCGGCACCCACCTGGCGATCGACGCCGACGCCCGGGACGGGCGGGTCGCGGCGCTGCTGCGTACCCTGGTGGTCCGGCTGCTCGCCGCCGCACCCGCCGGCTCGGTCCGGGTGTCCGTCCTGGACAGCGCCGCGCTCGGCGCCACCTTCCTGCCGCTGCGGGTGCTGGTCGAGGCCGGGGCGGTGCCGCCGCCGGCCACCACCGAGGCCGAGGTCGCCGCCGTGCTCGACGCGGCCGAACGGCACGCCCGGGCCGCGCAGCAGGCCACCGGCGGTACGCCGGAGCTGCTGCTCCTGGTCGCCGCCTCGCTGCCGGAGGGCCGGGAACTCGGCCGGCTGGCCGCGCTCACCCACGCCGGACCGACCGCCGGGATCTGCGTGATCGCCGCCGGATATCCGCCCCGGAGCGCCGGCCCCGCCCTGCCGCCGCTGGGCGGCACCACCCAGGTCCGCCTCGACCCGCAGGGGAACGCCTGGATCGGCGACCCGCCCGGCCACCCGTTCAGCTCCGACGGCTCCGGCCTGGCCGCCCCGGTACGCCTGGACGGCGAACCACCGGCCGGTGCGGTCACGGCGCTGGCCGACCGGCTCGGCGAGATCTACCGACGCGAGTCCAGTTTCACCTTCACCGACCTGCTGCCGGCCCGGCCCTGGGCGGAGTCGTCCGGCAACGGGCTGCGTGCCGTCGTCGGCCGTTCCGGCCGGGAGCCGGTGATCTGCGCCTTCGACGACCAGACCCCACACTGGCTGGTCGGCGGCCGGACCGGTGCCGGCAAGACCGTCTTCCTGCTCGACGTCCTCTACGGACTCGCCGCCCGCTACTCCCCGGACGAGCTGTCGCTCTATCTGCTCGACTTCAAGGAGGGGGTCAGCTTCACCGAGTTCGTGCCGACCGGCCACGACCCGTCGTGGATCCCGCACGCCCGGGCGGTCGGCATCGAGTCCGACCGGGAGTACGGCGTCGCCGTGCTCCGCGAGCTGCGCCGCGAGCTGAACCGGCGGGCGTCGGCACTGAAGCGGCACGGCGTGACCAAACTGGCCGACCTGCCCCGGGACGGCCGGCCGGTACCCCGGATCGTCGCGGTGGTCGACGAGTTCCACGTGCTCTTCGCCGGCAACGACGCGGTGGCCAGGGAGGCGGTCTCGCTGCTGGAGGAGCTGGCCCGCAAGGGGCGCTCCTACGGCATCCACCTGGTGCTGGCCAGCCAGAGCATGACCGGGATCGAGGCGCTCTACGGGAAGACCGACTCGATCTTCGGGCAGTTCCCGCTCCGGGTCGCCCTGCCTGGCGGCGGGGGAGTGCTGGACGCGCTCAACGACGCCGCCGGGGCGCTGCCGATCGGCTCGGCGATCGTCAACCCCTCCGCCGGGTTGGCCGCCGCCAACACCGTGGTCCAGTTCCCGGACGCGCACGCCAGCGCCGCCGAGGTGGCCCAACTGCGGCACGAGCTGTGGCAGGCCCGCAAGCCGGGCTCGCGGCCACCGGCGATCTTCAAGGGGTACGAGTCTGCGCACGTCGAGGCCGACCCGACGTACCGGGGACTGGTCCCGGGGGGACGGCGGCCGTTGGCGCTGGTCGGCCGTACCGTCGACGTGGACCTCACCTCGGCGATGTTCCCGCTGGACGCGACCCCGGGCCGGCACCTGGCGGTGGTCGGCACCTCGCCGGTCGGCGCGAGCGTGCTGCACGCGGCGACGCTCAGCCTGGCCCGGCAGCACACCCCGGGCAGCGCCCGGTTCCTGGTCGCCCCGCTGGTCGCGGTCGCCGACGCGGTCGCCGAGGAGACGATCGCCGAACTGACCGGGGCCGGGCATCCGGTCGACCGGCTCGACGCCACCGGGCTCCGCGACGAGCTGCGCAAGCTCGCCGCCCAGCCGGCCGACGGGCCACCGGCCCGGACCTTCCTGGTCGGGTACGGCATGGACGGCGCCAGCGGCATCCTCGGCGTCCGGGACGAACACTTCAAGTCCGGGCTGGACGACCTCCAGGCGGTGCTCCGGCAGGGCCCCGCGTACGGGGTGCACCTGCTCGGCTGGTGGCGCGGGCTGCGCCGGCTCTCCGACGACATCGGCGGGTCGGGCAACCGGGACGACGTCGCCTGCCTGGTCGCGCTGAACGTGCCCGGTGGCGAACTCGGGATGTACCTCGGCCTGAACGACCTCGCGTACACCCCGAGGGCGAACCGGGCACTGCTGGTGGACCGGCACGACCAGCGGCTACGCCTGATCGTGCCGTTCGTCCGGGCCGGCTACGAAGACGACGACGAGGAGAGCTGAGGTGGCGAGCTTCGCCGAGTACGCGGCCCTGGCCCGGCACCTGCACGAGCTGCGCCGCAGTGGTGAACGGACCGCCGCCCAGCTCGCCGAGGCACGCGGCACGACCGGTGCCGCCGCCGACCGGCTCGACCAGCGGCTCGCGGTGCAGCAGCAGCGGTTGACCGCCCTCGGCCAGATGATCGGCAAGTCGGTGCCGGCCGCGCCGCCGACCGGCCCGCCGCTGCCCCCGCCGGCCGGATATCCGCCGCCACCCCCGCCGGCCGGATATCCGCCGTCCGGGCCGGCGGGGCAACCCACCGTGCCGGCCCAGTACGCCGGGCCGGACCACGTCGACCCGCCCGAGCCGCCGCCTCCGGCCGGCCACGTCTACCGGCCGAGCGGCTTCGACACCTCGGAACGGTTCGGCCAGCAGCGCGCCGACGGTTCCCGCGCGTCGGGCAGTGGGGCGGATCCGGCGGCCGGTACCCCGTACCCGGAACTGCCGGCAGGTCCGGCGCGGCGCGCGCTGCCGGCGACCCCGGCGACCGGCCCGGTGCCCGGCCCCCGGCTGCCCTCGGACGCGGCGCCCTCCGGTGCCGGCCCGACCTCCGGCGCGGGCCCGGGGACGCCACCGGCCCGGCCGGTCGATCCGGTGCGGGAGCTGGAGCTGGCCCGGCAGGCTGCCGACGGTGCGGACGTGATGATCGTGCAGACGGAGACGATGGCGCAGCAGGCGCCGCTCTTTCCGTCGATGTCACCGCTGGCCCGGGCGACGACGGTCTACCTGAGCTGCGCCGGGCTGCTCACCGTCGTCATCTGGATCGTGCTCACCGTCGCCGAGGTACGCGGGATGAAGGGCCTCGACGCCAGCACGGTCGCGGTCTTCTCGTGGAGCTGTGCCGGGCTGCCGACGATGGTCTTCTTCCTCGGCTATCTCGCGCTCAGCGTCTGGGGCAAGCCCCGGATGATCGTCGGCCGGCCCGCCCGGTACGCCCGGCTCGGCTTCCTGATCTGCTTCCTCGCCGCCCCGGTCGCCTTCCTCGGCTACTACCTGGTGTGAGGCTGCTCCGCCGGTGGTGCTCCTAGCCCTGTGAGGCTGCTCCTACCTGGCGTGCGGCCGCTCCGTCGTCGGGGTCGGAGCGGCCCCGGGCCCCCTACCGCCGACGCGGCAGCGCGGTGAGGGCGGCGAGCATCACCAGTACGGTGATGGCGAGCGCCGCCGGATAGCCGGTACCGGCGGCGACGACACCGAATCCGACCGCGCCGAGCCCGATTCCCGCGTCGTAGGCCAGGTTCCAGACCGCGCTGACCGTCCCGTACCCGGCCGGTGACACCTGCCGCAGCATGCTGGTCAGGCTGGCGTTCTGCGCGATGCCGAAACCGGCACCGAACAGCAGCATCCCGACGATGAACGCGACGGGGTGCCCGGTCACGGGAAGGATCGCGACGCCCGAGGCGGCGAGGATCACGCCCCAGCCGAGCAGCGGGGCGTGCGGACGCCGGTCGGCGTACCGGCCGGCCCACCAGCGGGTCAGCGGCGCGGTGACGGCCTGGGCGAGCAGGCCGAGGGCGATCAGGTTCGCCGAGGCGTCGGTCAGGACGGACGGCAGGAAGGTGACGACGATGCCGGACGCCAGCGCCACCCCGGCGAAGACCAGCGCCGGCCGGGTCAGCGCGGGGTTGCGCAGTCCCGCCACCATCCCGAGCGGCTGCTCCGGCTCGGCGGGCCGACCCGGCAGCCCGGTCGCGGCGGCGAGACCGGCCAGCGCGGCGAGCGCGCCGAGTGCGAAGACGCTGGGATAGCCGACCCGGTCGACCAGCCACACTCCGACCGGAAGACCGACGATGGCGGGGACCCCGACGACGGCACCGAACAGCCCGATCACCTCGCCGCGGCGCTGTGCCGGTGCCAGTTGTGCGGCCAGCGCGCCGCCGACGACGACCGCGACGGCGAACCCGAGCCCCCGGATGAGACAGACCAGCAGGACCGCCGGCATGCCGGTGGCGACCAGCAGCATCAGCGGCGGCACGCCGAGCAGCAGCAGACCCGCGATCAGGAGGCCGCGCTGCCCGAACCGGGCGGACAACCGGGGGATGGCCAGCTCGGCCAGCACGGTGGAGAGCATCAGCGTCCCGGTCACCATGCCGGCACCGACGTCACCGGCGCCGACCGAGGTCGCGTAGAGCGGTACCACGGTCAGCAGGAGGTAGAAACTCGTCATGGCGCCGAAGCTGGCCACGAAGGCCAGCAGCAGCGGCCTGCTCACCAGTGGCGGCCGAGCGTCAGTGTCAGGAACCGGGGCCGGAGCCGGAGCGGAGGCCGGGGCCGGGGCGGCGGTGGAGGTCATGCTGCTCATGGTCCCGACCCTACGAGCGAAACCGGCCTACCTTAAGGTCCACTTCCATGGTTATTGAGTGGGCCGGTTTGGGCCCGGAGCTTCTCGTACCGCTGGACCGGAGCAGTGCCGAACCGCTGCGTACGCAGTTGGAGGGCGCGCTGCGGGACGCGATCCGGCGCGGCCGGCTCCGGGCCGGCGAACGGCTGCCGTCGTCCCGGGAGCTGGCCCGGCAGCTCGGCATCTCCCGGGGCCTGGTCCAGGACTGCTACGGCCAGTTGCACGCCGAGGGCTACCTGAGCACCCGGACCGGCTCGGCCACCCGGGTCGCCGAGCTGCCCGCCGGCGCGCTCGCCCCGGTCGCGGCGCCGGCGGCGGTGCCCCGGCCGCTCCGCGCCGACTTCGCCGCCGGGGTACCGGATCTCGCCAGCTTCCCGCGCGCGGACTGGCTGGCGGCGCAGCGCGAGGCGTGCCGGCTCGCGCCGAACGCCGTCTTCGGCTACGGCGACGCCGCCGGCAACGCGACCTTCCGGGAGACCATCGCCGGCTACCTGCGGCGGGTGCGGGCGGCGCACGCGGACCCCGACAACATCGTCACCTGCGGCGGCTTCGCCCAGGGCCTCAACCTGGCCCTCGGCGTCCTAAGGCGGGCCGGTCACCGACGGGTCGCGTTCGAGGACCCCGGGTACGGCGACGGCCACACCATGGCCGCCACCGCGCACGCCGGCCTCCGGGCCGTGCCCGTACCGGTCGACGACGCGGGGATCGACGTCGACGCCCTCGCCGCGACCGGCGTACGGGCCGTGGTGGTCACCCCCGCCCACCAGTGGCCGACCGGGGTGGTGATGGCCCCGGACCGGAGGCGGGCGCTGGTCGCCTGGGCGATCCGGCACGACGCGATCATCGTCGAGGACGACTACGACGCCGAGTTCCGCTACGACCGGGAACCCGTCGGCACCCTCCAGGGTCTCGCTCCCGACCATGTCATCGGGATCGGCACGGTGAGCAAGACGCTCGCCCCGGCGATCCGGCTCGGCTGGATGCTCTGCCCGCCGGCCCTGCGCGCGGCCATCGTGGAGGACAAGCGACTCGCCGACCGTGGATCGTCGTTGTTGGACCAGCTCACCGTCGCCACCCTGATCGGCTCCGGCCGGTACGACCGGCACCTGCGCCGGATGCGCGGCCGGTACGCCGCCCGACGGGAGGCACTCGTCTCCGCCCTCGCCGAGTACGCCCCGTCCGTGACGCTCACCGGGCTGGCGGCCGGCTTCCACGCCGTGGCCCACCTGCCGGACGGCGCGGACGAGCGGACGGTGATCGAGCGGGCCCGCGTCCAGCGGATCGGCCTCTACGGGATGAGCAACTACCGTGCCGACGGGGCGAGCACGCCGCCGCAGCTCGTGGTCGGCTTCGGCAACCTGAGTGAGGACACCATCCAGGCGGCCGTCCGGACCATCGGCACGCTCCTCTAAGCGCCGCTAGTGGCCGCCCGCTGTGTCGTCCGTCGTGTCGTCCGTCGCGGTGTCCGCTGTGGGTGCTGCGTCGGCTGGCGCGTCGGCTGGTGCATTGCCGGTCGCGTCGTCTGGTGCGTCGCCGGTCGCGTCAGCTGGTGCGTCGCCGGTCGCGTCAGCTGGTGCGTCGCCGATTGTGTGGTCCTCGGCGTCGGAGAGGAAGCGGTCAAGCTCGGCACGAGACAGCCCCTCGTCGTCGAGCAGACCGATGAGCAGCAGCGTCTGCGCGGTGTGCGTCTTCGACCGCAGTGGATCCGGCGTCGGCTCGCCGGCCAGGGTCGCCCAGAGCAGCGACTCGGCCAGCCTCGGATCGAGGTCGTAGCCGGTACGGTCGTAGCGCTCCCGGACGCTGGCCACGAACCGGATCACCGGGGCGCGGTCCTCCCCGCCGGGCCGGAACCGCCGGTGCGCGGCGAGCCGGAACGCGGTCTCGACCAGTAGGCCGTACCGTCGCCAGTCCGGCTCGTCGAACCGGTCGATCCGGTGTTGGTAGTCGCGCGGCCGGCCGCTGGCAAGGTCGCGGAGTGGGGCGGCGTAGCGACTCAACACGACTGGCTCCGTTCGCGGTCGATCGGGCGTTGCCGGCGTACCCGGGCCAGGAGGCCCCGCCAGCCGGCCCACGGGTGCACACTCAGCAGCACCGCCCCGGCCGTGCGGGCTCCGGCCGCGATCGTCCCGACACCGGCCGGGTCGACGGCCGGAGCGGCGACTCCGGCGGTGCGAGGTGTCGGCCAGTTCGCCCACCGGGTTGCGGGCCGGGCCGGCGGCTGGGCGGTGCCGGCGAGCGCGGCGGCGTACCGGTCGATGGCCCTGGCCCCGAGCGCCAGCCGGGCGGTGACCAGGTCGAGCCGGGCGGCGGCGGTCCGCCACCGGTCGGCGGCGACCCGGGCCGGGGGATCGCCGCTGGTCCGGCGCAGCCGGTCCTCGGCGGCGGCGAGCTGTCGCCGGACCCGCCCGGCCAGCTCCGTGGCCCGCTCGGCGTCCACTCGGGCCACGGTCAACCCGTCCACCACCTCCTGGACACTCGCCGGGACAGTGCCGGGCAGCCGGCGGGCCTCGGCAATGCCCGCGTGGACCAGGTGGAGCGCGGTCCAGGCGTCGGTGAGCGCGTCGTCCCAACGGGCCAGCCCGGCGGCGGGCAGTGGATCATCCGCTCCGGAGAGCTGCCGGTCGGCCCGGTCGAGCGCGGACTGGACGGCCAGCCAGGCGGCACGCAGCTCGTCGGCGGGCAACGGTGAACTCACGTCCCCGGTCATCATCGGAAGCTGGCGGCGACCGTAGTCGTGCTGGCCGTTGTTGCCGCCGTAGTGGTGTGGCCGCTGGTTGACCGTCCGCTGGGTGTGGTGGGCCAGGGTTCGCCGGGCGGCGAGCAGAGTGGCGCAGGGGCCGGGCCGACCACACCCGAGACAGACCCCGGTGTACGTGCAGACGGCGTGCCCGAGCACCGCCCGCCGCGCCTCGTCCATCCGGGTACGCGCGAAGGTCGCGTACGCGCTCTGGGAGAGGGCGGTCACGGGACAGTCCTCGGGTGTGGGGTTGGATCCATTGCTGCCTCCCGTCCGCTGGGGATAGCCGGGGTGTACGTGGGCAGGTGGGGGCACCCGGCCGACCGGGAGAGAGGGCCGGCCGGGCTCTGTGCGGGACGACCGGCCCCAAGGGTGCTGACCAGGGGAACCGCTCAAGTCGGAGCCTAGGATAACAAGCTATCTCTGGTCAAGCTATCGCTTGCGATAACAGGTATGGAGTGATCAAATGGTGGTGCTGACCAGGGAGTATCACCATGCCTCCGAGCCCGAAGTGGGTTGAACTCGCCGAACACATCCGTACGCAGATCGAGTCGGGTGAGCTTTCGCCGGGTGACAAGCTGCCCTCAACGTCGCAGCTCTGCCAGATCTACGGCGTCTCGTCGATCGTTGTGCGCAACGCGATGCTCACGCTGAAAGCGGAAGGGCTGGTGGTGGGCGTCCCGGGCGTCGGAGTCTATGTTGCTGAGTCCTAGATGTTCGTAATCTCCGAGTTTCGCATCCTGATCTAGGAACGGCTAGTGGACACTCTTCGAGCTTGGGGTTCCCAACCGGCTTTTCGGACCTACCGGCTCAAAGGGGATGATGATTTGGTGAGGAACTCATTTCCGCACCTCTATATTCTCAGCTCAAGAGCCGCTGCACCCGGTCCCCGGGCCGGGTGAGGATCGCAACGAGAAGCTGCGGCAGACGATGATCGGCACCCCGGACTGCTGCACCCGGTCCCCGGGCCGGGTGAGGATCGCAACCCGCCCCCGCCGGGCGTGACGCCGCCCGCGCTGCTCCAGCTGCACCCGGTCCTCGGACCGGGTGAGGATCGCAACGGGATCGGGGCCACCTCGGCCACCCTCTCCTGGGATCGCTGCACCCGGTCCTCGGACCGGGTGAGGATCGCAACTCCAGCGCGCCGACGCGAAGACGTTGTTCGGAACGGCTGCGCCCGGCCACTGCGTCGGGCGAGGATCGCAACAACACCGACCTGGTGACGTTCCGCGCGCTGCTGCGCGGGCTGCGCCCGGCCACTGCGTCGGGCGAGGATCGCAACAGCAGGGCGTGGGGTGAGCCACCGCCGGTAGAACCCAGCTGCGCCCGGCCACTGCGTCGGGCGAGGATCGCAACGGCTGGCCGCATGGGCGGCAGCCGTCGACGCCGTACGCTGCGCCCGGCCACTGCGTCGGGCGAGGATCGCAACGAGCCGGAGCCAGTCGGCCAGGGCCGCGCGGATGGCCGCTGCGCCCGGCCACCGCGCCGGGCGAGGATCGCAATATCTCCGCCTGGTTCATCAACCAGGTCACGGACGAGGCTGCGCTCGGCCATTGGGCCGGCGTAGATCACAAGTGTGATGGTCAGCTATAGATGTCACGGCTGTGGACCGGCGCGCATCTGGCGCCAGAAGTCGACGGCCAGCTCTCGCGCGAGGCGCCAGCCGGTCGGCTCCACCTCACCCGGTTTGGTGGTCACGACGCCGCCGACCTGCTATGCATCGACGCCGATCCGGGCAGCGAGTTCACGAACCCCCGTCAGGGTGCTGCGAGTGTCGGTGGAGATGAGTTCGCGGGTCAGGTTCTGCGCCCATGGCCGGTAGCGGACCTCCTGCGGGGTGTCGCGCTCAGCCGCGAGTAGGGCTTGGAAGGCGCCGGTCGAGCGTCCCCGACCGTGCAGGGCCAGGGCGGTGTCTTCCCAGTAGCGGGCACGGCGCTCGGGCGCGGTGATGCGCGTCGGGTCGACCTGTCGGGAGTAGTCCACGGCGGCGCCGTAGTCGCCGAGCACCCGCGCCACGCTGATCTTGTAGACGGCAAGGTCGAGTGGGTTGAACCGGTCGGCGTCGGCGCTGCCGGCTCGGCGGGCGGCGTCTTCGGCTTCGCCAAGCAGGGTCCAGGCGGTGTCGCGGTCGTCGCGTATCGCTGCGGTGTACGCGGCGACGGCGAGTAGCTGCCCGTACATCGCGGTCTGCCGCAGGTTGGTCAGGCCGGTGTCGGCGTCGAGCTGCTGCGCGGCGTGCAGCACGAGGCGCTGGGCGCCGTCGCGGTGGCGGGTGCGGCGTAACACGGTCGCGGCGAGCCGGGTCGCCTCCGCGACAATCAGCGGGTCACCGGATGCTCGCGCGGCTTGGACGGCACGGTCGGACGTGGACCAGGCCATGCCGTCGTCGTGCAGCTTGATCAGTAGTTGGGTGGCGACGCCGTACGCCTGGGCCAGGCGGGCTGATGCCTGTCCCACCTGGCCAGCGGGGGCCTCGTCTCGTCCGATGGTGGCCTGGGCGAGCAGGCGGGGCAGTCGTCGGGCAAGTTGGCTGTAGCGGCAGGCCCGGAAGTCGGCCTTGGCGGCGGCCAGCTGCGCACCGAGCTGGTGGTCCGGCAACGGAACAGCGGTGACCCGGCCGAAGATCACGTCTTCCACCGTGGCGGCCATGTCCCCAGCGGCGTCCGTGGGCAGCAGGGCGGCGCCGGTGGTCAGGCCAAGAGTGCCGGCGATCAAGTCACGTCGACGCATCCAATCACCACCACCATTGTTGGGGCCTTCGATCACCCTAGCCGCACTGGTCTGCGCTGACGGGGAGGACGGGGCCAGCCCGAACAGACGCAGCGGAATCCCGTACACCTGCGCCAGTCGACGTAGCTCGGCAACGGTCCAGTCCCGCCGCCGGCCGTTCTCCCACCGGGACATGGTCGCGGCGGAGTAACCGGTGCGCTGGCCAGCTTCCTCGAGAGTCAGCCCGGATGCGGTCCGGGCGACGCGTAGCAGCGTCCCGATGTCGCCGACATCGGCGGCAGCGGCAACGGCGGGCATCCCTGTCCAGGCCGGTTCGGTCTGCATGCCCACCTCCTCACGACGGTGGTTCTTTGAGGGTGACCGATGGGTTACGGGTCGTGCAAACCGCTTGCAACGAATGCGTCCATGTCTATGGCCCTGCTTCTCGTCGCAGATGCACTGGATCCAGCCGGCCACCTTCTGGCCGGGCTCAGCCAGCAACATGAAGGAGCTGCGATGATGCACCCAACCACCACCGTCGACAGTCCGGTCACCGCGCCGGACCTCCTCCGAGCCGGGCTGCTGGAGATCGGCGACGGCTGCCGGGTTCACCCGACCGCCGTGTTCGTGCCGGCCGACATGCTCGGCACGCTGCGGCCCATCGTGCTGGGCGCCGGGGTCAGCATCGGCGCGTTCACCGTGGTCCATGGCGGTACCCGTGTCGGCGACGAGGCCCATTTCGGCCACCGGGTGATCCTCGGAGAGCCTGAGTACGGGTACGCGATCCGGCAGGTCTACCAGGGCGTCGGCGGCACCACCACGATCGGCTCCGGCGTGGTCATGAGGGCCGGCGCGACCGTCTACGCCGGCGTGTCTGTCGGAGACGACACCACGATCGGCCACAACACCCTGCTTCGCACCAACGTGGTCGTCGGATCGGGCAGCCAGCTGGCGGCCAACCTGACCGTGGAGCGGGGTACCCGGATCGGTGACGGTGTGCGCTGCTCCCCGAGCTCACACCTGACCGCCGACACCATCGTGGCGGACCGGGTGTTCCTCGGCGCCGGTGTCCGTACCGTCAACGACAAGCAGCTGATCTGGCGTGACCCGGACAACGAGCAGCCACTCGATCCGCCGGTGTTCGAGCACGGCTGCAAAGTTGGATCCGGTGCGGTCCTGCTCGCCGGGATCACCGTGGGCGCCCACGCGCTGGTGGGGGCCGGCTCGGTGGTCACCCGGGACGTGCCCGCCAACACGATTGTCTACGGCGTCCCGGCCCGGCCACACGGACAGGTGAAGCCATGACCCCGGCGCTTGCCTGGCTGGAGCCGCTGCGCTGCAGCGTGCCCGAGTTGGATGCGGGCGCGTGGGGCGACCTTGGCCGACTGTCGTGTGAGCTGGCTCGACAGGTTACCACCGCGCCGGCCACCGGCGACCCGAGCCGCTCCCGGTGGCTTCTGGACCTGCGCCGGCATCTGGCCGAACGCGTCTACCACGCGCCGGCCGGCCCGTCCGGGCTCGTGTGGCAGACGTGCGCCCAGTTCTGCGCGGGCGTGCACGATCTGGATCTGCGCGACGTGACCGGGGCAGGGCACGGGGCGATGGTCCTCAGCGACGCCGCCGAGGTCACCGCCGAGACCTGGCGAGCCCGGCTGGACCGGGGCGACCTGGTGGGTATCGCCGTGACCGAGCGGCACGGTGGCTCCCGCGTTCAGGAGATCACCAGCCAGGCCCGGTTGCGCCGGGATGGCCGTTGGCGCGTCAGCGGGGAGAAGTGTTGGGTCTCCCGGCTGGTCGAGTCGGCCGGGTTCGTGGTGTTCTTCCGCGCCCCGGACAGCCGGATCACCGCGGCGGTCGTCGACGCTGTCGACCATGGGTTGGAACGGGAGCCGATCGCGCCGTTCGGGCTAGCTGGCTGGTCGTGGGGCGTGTTGCGGCTGCATGACGTGCCCGTCGACCCGGCCGTGGATCTACTCGGCCGGGCAGGCGACGGGCTCGCAGTGTTCCGTCGCCACTTCGCCCGGTTCCGGCCCCTGATCACCGCCACCGCCCTCGGCGCCGCCGCCGGGGTCCATACCCTCGTCGCCGATGCGCTCGCGGCCCGGCGCAAGGTCGGAGTGCTGCCTCGGGTGCGCGACAACGCGCTGATCACCCTCGGGCGCACCCACGCCGAGATCACCGCCGCGCTGCTCGCCACGATCACCACCAGCCGGCTCGCCGCGACCGGACATCCGCACGCCGACCTGGCGGCCCGAGTCGGTAAGGCCGCTGGCATCGACACCGCCCACCGCGCCGTGACCGACCTCGCCCCGCTGCTGGGGGCATGGGGGTTCCAGCAGAACAGCCCGATCGCAAAGGCTCGTGCCGACCTGACCGGCCTGCTCTACGCCGACGGCGTGCACGACAGCCTGTACCGGTCCGGCGGCATCAGCCTCCTGCACGCGTCGATGGCCGCTTCGCCACCACCGGTTCAGACGACGCGAGTCCCGTCCTCCAGGTAGCCGGTAACGCCATCAGTCACCGCCTCTAGCGCGACGGCGACCCGCCGAGCCAGCAGCGGCGAAAGCCGCTGCTGCGCCTCGGCCAGGGTCGACCACGCCCAGCCACGCAGTTCGTCGGCGGGCAGATGAATCTCACCGGTCCGCGTCGCGTCCAGGATCCCGCCGTCATAGACGAACATGACCCCCTCGGTACGGCCGGTACGCGGCGGCACCCAGTCCACCACCAGCAGACGACTGGGCGCGATCGACAGGCCGAGCTCTTCCTTCAGCTCGCGCACCGCGGCGTCGTACGGCGACTCGTCCGCGTCGACCGCACCACCAGGCAGCTCCCAGTAGTCCTTGTACACCGGCTCGACCAGCAGAATCCGGCCGTCGTCGTCGCGAAGCAGCACGCCAGAACCCATCCGCTTGCGCGGCAACGTCGCGGTGTAGTCGCCAGACGATGAGGTCACCGAGGGAGGCTACCCGGCCAGCGCCACCTCATACCGGAATTCTGGTCCATCCCGACGCCCCCACCAGCGCAGACGGGGCGGACGCCGCACAGCGCGGCTCTCGCGCGCCGCCGAGACCGGTGTACGGAAGCAGCAAACCCGGGCGTACGGCGGGCCGCGTTCGCCGAGGACCGACCGCGAGGGCGGCCGTGCTGACGCGGCGCGGTACGCACCCGTCGAGTCGGCTATTCGCCGTCGTCGTGGAACTCCCAGCCGCAGTCGCGGCACTTCCGGCCCCACCATTCCTCGGCCCAGTCGTGCCGCTCGTCGATCATGGCGATGTCGCCGCAGACGACGCAGAGGAAGGCGAACTGGCAGGCGGAGGTGTCGTAGCCCTTACGGCGGTGCTCCGGTACGTCCCGGACCGGGATCCACCGGTTGCCCGGGGTCTGGTGCGAGAGCCAGTATTTCTCGTAGCCACATCGGACACAGGTCTCGACCCGCTCGCAGAGCCGGTTGCCGTCGGTGGGCTCGCCGTACTCGTGAACTGATCGGGTGGGCAGCGGGGTACGTCCGCAGACGCACCGTCGTTCCTGTCGGCACGGGTTTGCGGGGTCGACCCGCCTGTCGTGTGGCATTTCCTCGAAACTGTGCAGGGTGAGCAGGCACATCGTCCGGCGGAACCAGCCGACGTGTCGCTGCGGCGCTGTCCGGTCCACGTCCACCCTCGACCTTCGTCGGGCGTTAGCGGCGGGTGAGTCGGTCGTCGACGACAAGTGACGAGCCTCATCAAGCTTCCCGCGCGGGCCGTCGCGAACGCAAGGTTGACCTGAAGTGCGGTTGAGGAGGTGTACTGAGCCGATGATCTTCGACGGACTGCGGGTCGTCGTCACCGGTGCCGGCCGGGACACCGGCCGTACCCTGGCACTGGCGTTCGCCGAGCGCGGCGCGCACGTGGTCGTCTCGGCCCGGGATCCGGCGGCGGCCGGCCGCACCGCGGACCTGATAGCCGGGGGCGGGGTCGGCACCGCCGAGGCGTTCGGCTGCGACCTGGCCGACCCGGATTCGGTACGCGGGTTCGCGGCGGCCGTGGCCGAGCGGACCGACCGGATCGACGTCCTGGTCAACAATGGTGCCGGCTACCTGCACGGCGTCGGACTGGACCACGCCTCCGACGAGGACATCGTGCACACGATCGCCGGTGCCGCCACCGGCACCGTGCTGCTCACCCGGCACCTGCTGCCGCTGCTGCGCGCCTCGGGCCGGCCCGACATCGTCAACCTGGTTTCCGCCTGCGGCGAGGTCGGCCACCACCGCTCCGAGGCACACCCGGCCTTCTACGCGGCCAAGCACGCCCAGGCCGGGTTCGCCGGCATCCTGTCGCACCGGCTGCGCGCCGAGGGGATCCGGGTGATCTCACTGTATCCACCGGACTTCGTGCAGGAGGACGGGGCGCGCGGGCAGGAGGACGGGGCGCGCGGGCAGGAGGACGGGGCGCGCGGGCAGGAGGACGGGGCGCGCGGGCAGGAGGACGGTCCGCGCGGGCAGGAGGACGGTCCGCGCGGGCAGGAGAGCGGGTCGGGTGGGCCGCTCACCGCGCGGTCGGTCGTGGAGTGCGTGCTGTTCGCGGTCGGGCAGCCCCGGGACTGCTTCATCCGGGAGTTCCACTTCGAGCAGGTTTGAGCGGGTACGGCCGCCCGGAGAGGGCCCGCTCGGGCCGGCTCAGGGGGCACTCGGACCGGCGGGCGGGTCCGGGGCGTAGAAGCGCGTGGTGTTGGCGACCATTGCCGCCACGGCGTCCGGGTGCTCTCCGCCGGCCACCGTCGCCGCGCCCCACGCGTTGCTGCTCAGCGTCATGAACTCCCGGCCCTCCCGGGACTCGCTCCAGGCGTTCGGGTCGGTGATGGCCCCGCCGCCGAGGTAGAGGCCGAGACCGAGCAGGGAGAGGTCCCAGCCGACGCCGACGGCGCCGGGGCCGTACTCGGTCCACCGTTCCGGGTCGATCACCGCGACGTGTTCGAGTTCGAGGACGACCCGCTCGGCACCGTCACCGGGGGAGAGCCGCACCTCGACCTCGCTGAATCCGTCCTCGACCGGCTCGCCGAAGATCCAGGTCAGCCTGAACAGGCGGGGCGGCTCGCAGCGGATGATCTCGCCGCCCGCGTTCCCCTCGACCTGGTACCGGCCGCCGAGCTTGAACTCCCCGCTGACCGGCGCGAACCACCGGGGCAGCCGTTCGGGGTTGGTGACCGCGTCCCAGAGGTCGTCCACCGACGTGTCGTAGGTCCTGCGCAGCAGGACGGTCCGGCCCTCGCCGACCGGCGTCGCGGCGTGACCGACCGTTCGATGGATCGCGTTGATCTCGTCGACGATGTCCACCATCACTCCCTCAAGGCTGCCGCTGCGGAACGAACGGCAGCTTATCAGGCTTGACTTATATAAGTGCAACCGTGTGCGATATCGGTCCGGCTATCGCACCCCGATCACGAACTCGGTCGACCGGCTGGTGCCGCGATAGCTGACGGTGGCGGTGATGGTGGCGACCCCGGTCGCCTCGGCCCGGATGCCACCCGACCCGTCCACCGAGACCACCTGCGGACGTTTGCTCTGGTACCGCACGGTCGCGCCGGCCGGCAGCGGCGTGCTGGCCCCCTCGGCGCGGTAGCCGTACCGGGTGTCGTCGGTCATCGCCATGGTCAGCTTCGGGGACAGGTCGGTCCCGGCGGGGACCAACGTCGGCGCGGTCGCGGTGACGACCGACAACGCCGGGCGCAGCGCACCCCGGACGGTCACCACCGCCCGCAGCCGGGGGTCGGCGTCCGCACTGGACCGGCCGACCTGGAAGGCGTACGCGCCCGGGTCGACCACGTACCGGCCGGCGCGCTCGTCGAAGAAGGCGAGGTTGGCGACGGGTACCCGGAACTCCACCCGCCTGGTCTGCTTGGGACGCAGCGAGATCTTCTCGAAACCGGCCAGCCGCTTCGCCGGGCGTTCCCGGCTCGCCGGCGCGCCCGGGGTGGAGACGTAGAGCTGCACCACCTCGGCACCGGCCAGCCGGCCGGCGTTGGTGACGTCCACGCCGACCCGGACCGTGCCGTTAGTACTCCAACGTCACTTCGCCTGTCTGCGCTGGTAGTGGGATCGTCGGGCTCGGGCTTGGGATGTTCGTCGCCAGATCGACCAGTGCAGGGTGTGTTCTGGCGGTGGCGATGTGGCGAGGACGAAGGCGTTGAGGAGTCGGCGGATCTCGGCGACGGTCAACGCGATGATCTCCGAGTCGGGATCGGGTTGCTGGGCGGCGAGGATGGTCAGGACGGCCAGGGCGAGCATGGCCAGGGTGATGAACCGGTGCCAGCCGGTCCAGCCGCGGACCTGGTAGTGGTCGAGGCCGACCTGGCCTTTGCCGGTCTGGAACAACTCCTCGATGCTCCAGCGGGAGCCGGCCACGGTCACGAGGGTGTGCAGCGGCACCGGCCGGGGTGACCAGCACAGGTAGAAGGCCAACTCGCCGCTGGTGCGGTTGCGGCGGATGAGCAGCCACCGATACTCGCCAGGGCGGGCGGCCGTGGTGATCCAGGCCCATAGATAGTCGCGGGGCCCTTTCGCGCCCGGCCCGCAGCTGTGCCGCTGCCACTCGCGGGTGGGGATCCGCTCGGCGAGTTCGTCAACGCGGATGAGGGTGCGGCCGTCGTTGACCGCCACGCGTCGGTCGCAGCCGACCGCGAGGACGTAACCGATCCCGCGGTGTTCGAGGTCAGCGCGCAGGCCGGGGTCGGCGCCGTAGACCTCGTCGCCGGTCACCCATCCGAACGGGATTTCGGCGTCCAACGCGGCGGCGATCATCTGTCGGGCCAGCGCAGGCTTCGTGGCGAACCCGACACCGTCCGGAACGCCGGCGGCGGCGAGACGCTCGGGCTGCTGGCACCAGGTCGTCTCGGGTAGATAGAGCCGGCGGTCGATCAGCGCCCGCCCCAGAGGTGAGACATAGGCCAGGAACACCCCGACCTGGCTGTTCTCGATCCGCCCGGCGGTGCCGGTGTACTGCCGCTGCACCCCGACCGAGCACATGCCCTTCTTCAGGAAGCCTGTCTCGTCAGTGGCCAGCACGGCGTCAGGGTGGCCGAGGTGCTCGATCAGCCAGGCCCGCACGTCGTCGCGGACGGCGTCGGCGTCCCACACCGCCGTACGCAGCAGCCGCTGCATCGCCTGCGGATCATCGTGACCTGCCCGTTCCGCCAGGGACCAGCAAGTCTTGCGTTCCACGCGCGACAGCAGCCCTTCCACGAACTGCCCGGCGGTCCGGCGTGGCTCCGCGCGGACGAACCGGTCAGCGACACGCGTCACCGCCTCGTCCAGGATGACCCGCCACTGATCAAGGTCTACGCTGTGGCACACGGCCACCGCACGATCTTCGGTTGTCCTCACAAACCATCGATGATCAACGCGGTGGCCGTCCTCATGCCCACGCCACGCCCATGGCCGAAGCCAAGTGACGTTGGAGTATTAGCGTCCGCCCTCCGGCGGTCGACCCGCAGCTTCGAGTAGCCGAACCCGCTGTAGCCGAGGCCGTGGCCGAACGGGTACGACACCTCCCCATCGAAGTACATGTACGTCCGCCCGGGCCGTCCGTCGCCGCCCCGGATCGCGTAGTCGTCGATCGGCGGCAGCTGACCGGCGTCCCGGTACCAGGTGAACGGCAGGTGCCCGCTCGGGTTCCGCGCCCCGAGCAGTACGTCGGCCAGTGCCTCGCCCTTGCGCTGCCCGTTGTACGAACTCCACAGCATCGCCGGCACGGCCGGCTCGAACCCGGTCACGTCGACCTGCCCGGCCGTCTCCAGGTAGACGACGGTGTTCGGGTTCCGGGCCGCCACCTGGCTGATCAGGGACGCCTGCGCGCCCGGCAGCGCCAGTGTGGACCGGTCGACGTCCTCCCGGGAGTGCCGCTCGTCGGTGCCGGCGTACACGATCACCAGGTCGTAGTCGGCGGCGGCCGCCACCGCGGCCGGGTCCACCTCGGCCAGGCTGCCCGGGGTGACCCCGGACAGGTGCTCGACGATCGCGCCCGGGTTGATCCGCTGGATCGCCGCCCTGAGCCCCTGGTGGCCGTTGACCTCGTTGGCCTGCCCGGCACCGGCCTGGATGCTGGAGTAGCCGCCGAGGTACGTGGTCGGCGGGTTGGCGTAGTGCCCGAACACCGCCACCCGGTAGGGCCCGGACGCCGGCACCCGCAGCGGCAGCAGCGCCGTCCGCCCCGGGCCGCCGGTCCGGGCCTTCGGCGCCTGGTTCTTCAGCAGCACGATGCTCTCCGCGCCGACCTCGCGGGCCATCGCGAGCCGGGCGGCGGTCTGGGTGACCGCGCCGTTGGCATCGGAGTTCGTCCAGGTGCCGAGCGCGACCCGGGACCGGGCGGCGGTCACCCACGGTACGTCCTCCGGCCGGTCGAACTCGCCGAGCCGGATCCGGGTGGTAAGCAGCCGGACCACCGAGGCGTCGACGTGCTCCTCGGTGTACCGGCCGTACGGGGTGTCGATGCCCCGGGCGACCGCCTCCGGGATGGTGTTGGCGTAGCTCCACTCGTCGTGGTGGCCCTGCTGGCAGTTCAGGTCCTCGCCGGCCGCGTTGGCCCAGGCGTGCCGCTCGACGTGGTCGAGCGGGGCCGAATGGCCGGGCGGCTGCCAGCGGTGACCGTGCTGGATCTCGCGGATCGAGTCGCAGTCGGAGGTGAGGAAGCCGTCGAACCCGAAGGTCTGCCGGGCCAGCTCGTCCATCAGGTAGCCGCTGGCCGAGGTCGGTACCCCGTTGACCCGGTTGTACGAGGTCATGATGGACGCCGGTGAGCTGCGCTCGACCACCTGGCGGAACTGCGCGGTGTAGTACTCGCGCAGCGTCCGGTCGTCCATGTCCGCGGTGCCGCGCAGCCGGTCGAACTCGCTGTTGTTCGCGGCGTAGTGCTTGAGCGTGGTGCTGGTCTTCAGATATCCGCCGCCCTCCGGCAGCAGCCGGCCGTTCCGGTCCTTGCCCTCCATCCCGTTCACGAACTGCGCGGCGAGGGCGGCGGTGAGCAGCGGGTCCTCGCTGAACGCCTCGTCGTTGCGGCCCCAGCGGGGATCGCGGGCCAGGTTGATGGTCGGGGAGTAGAAGTTCAGGTCCAGCCGGTTGTCCCGGACCACCTCGCGGGCCTCGTCCGAGATCAGGGTGGCCTCCCGGTGCACCAGGTCGGGGTTCCAGGTGGCGCCGAGCGACAGGTCGACCGGATAGGAGGTGGTGTTGACCAGGATCGGCGGGTTCGCGTTGTGCAGGGTGCCCTCCCGGGCGACGCCGTGCGCGGCCTCGTTCCACCAGCCGTAGGCGGCGATGCCGAGCCGGGGCAGCGCCGCCGACTGGCTGCTGATCATCTGGGCGGCCTTCTCCGGCAGCGTCATCCGGGAGACCAGGTCGACGGCCCGTTCCTCCGGCGAGTACGACCGGTCCAGGTAGATCGGCCGGCTGTCGCCGCTGGTCCCGGTGGGGACCGCCGCCTCCGGCGCCTCCGTGCATCCGCTGCCGCTGAGCAGTACGACGGTGACCACCGTCGCCGTGAAGGCCCGCGCCCGCATCCCGCCATCCCCTCCGCCGGTCCGCTGGAACTACTGGCACCTCGTACGCTGCCAGCCGAGGCCGGGCCTGCGCTACCGCCAGTCCAGAACCTCCACGGCGTCACCGACGCTGACCGTGGGAGCTTCGCCGGCAGGTCCGCCCGGTTCGGTCCGTACGGTCAACTGGAGACCGAAGAGGAGCTTCCGGCCGATGTTGCGCCGTGTGGCGAGCATCCGTAGCGGCTCCCGTCCCCGTTCTCCGGTCTCCTGGTCGATCGTCGAGATCAGACAGCGGCCACACTCGGCGGCGCCCTGGAACACCGCCCCGCCGATCCTGATCCACCGGCCGACCCACTCGCCCTCGGCCCACGGCGCGGCCCCGCTGACCACGACGTTGGGACGGAACTGGATCATCGGCAGCGGCCCTTCGGTGCTGCCCGACTCCAGCAGCCAGTCGTTGAACGAGTCCAGCGACGCGGTGTTGGCCAGCAGCAGCGGGGTGCCGTCGGCGAAGCTCAGCTCGGCGCCGACCTCGGCCGGAACCGCCCAGGGAACGAGGTTTCGGGTGGGGTCACCGAGCCAGACCAGCCGGGCGTCGCGCCCCAACAGACGGTGGAGCCAGTCGTCCGCCTCGGGGCCGGCGGCGCGGACCGGTGCGGGCGGCCGTCCCCGGTACACCCGGACCTGGATCGTCTCGCCGCCGGTCGGCTCGGCCACGTCGAGCGGGGTCAGCCCCGGTGCGTCCAGGGTCAGCCCGCCCGGCCGGGAAACCGCCCGCATCGTCACCAGCTCCCGGTGCTGGCGCTGGGTCAGACCGAGCCCGTGTTCGTCCACGATCAGCCAGCGTCGGTCGCCGTCCAGGCCCCACGGCTCGACCCGCGCCGTGTCGCGGTCCATCCGGCGGCACCCCTTCACCGGATACGTATGTATCGATGCGACTCGCATGCGGTCAGGATGGCACGACGCGGCGGGATGCCGGTACCCGTTCCGGCGGGCCGCGTTACCCGACGAGGAGAAGCACGCTGATCGTCAGCATCGCCACCGCGGTGGCGCCGTGGATGCCGTAGACGGCCGCCCTGGGTCCGTTGCTGCGCCGCACGATCAACGCGTCGCCCACGGGTATGCCGGTGGCGGCCAGCATGAAGCAGCCCAGCAGCTGGGGTGACGCGCCGAGCACCAGGATGAGGATGAAGAGCCCGCAGGCTGTGTCGCGTACGGCCTTGACGGTCAGCCACGCCCGGAAGCTGGGGTTCTCGGTTGGCGTGTCCGGGATGCCGAAACCGACCGCGGCCTGTGGAGCCCAGAAGGCCCGTGCGCCCATCAGGATGACGCCCACGCCGATCAGGCCGGCGAACACGGTGGCGACGGTGGTGAGCACGGTTGCTTCCTCGGTGAGCATGGGTGGTTTCCTCTCGGCGGCGACGGCCGTGGTGCTAGCAGTGCTAGATGTCATGCCGACGATAGGTGTACCTCCGGCAGAATGTCTAGCGTTGCTAGGATCACATCATGTCCGTCATCAGAGAGCGCCGTGAACGTGAACGCGCCCAGCGCCATCGGTTGATCATTACGGCGGCCCGTGAACTCGCCGAAGCCGAAGGCTGGGAGGCGGTGACGACGCGAAGGCTCGCCGAGCGCGTCGAGTACAGCCAGCCCGTGCTCTACAGCCACTTCGACGGCAAGGACGCCATCGTCCGCGCCGTCGCGATCGACGGCTTCGGCGAACTCGGCGCCCACCTGCGCCGGGCGCGACTGGCCAATCCCGAGCCGCCGCAGGCACTGCGCGCCGTCTGTCGCGCCTACCTGGAGTTCGCTACCGAGCGGCCGGCCCTCTACCAGGCCATGTTCGTCATGCCGACCGACGTGAAGTTCGCGCACGAGGAGACGCCAGCGCCGCTGCGCGCCGGCTTCGACGAATTCGTCAGCTGTCTCCGCCCGGACAACGCCCGGCGCGAACTGCTCGCCGAGCTGATCTGGAGCGCGTTGCACGGCATAGCCACCCTGTCGGGCAGCGGCCGCGTCCCCCGGGAGACTCAGGATGAGCGGCTCGAGCTTCTCGTCGCCCAGCTCGGCGACACCCCAAGCTGACCGCGCTGGCGATTGACTGAATGTTCGGTCAGCGCTACAGTACTGACTGAACATTCAGTTAGTGAGCGGAGGTCGTCTGTGGGGAGCGAGTCGGCAGATTCCCGTGGTGGGGCGGAGCGCATCCTGGACGCCGCGGTCAATCTCTTCGGCCGCGACGGGGTGAAGGGCACCAGCCTGAAGGCCATCGCCGCCGAGGCGGGCGTCTCCCAGGCGCTGGTGGTGCACCACTTCGGCTCCAAGGACGGCCTGCGGCGGGCGTGCGACCACCACGTGGCCAGCGTGACCCGGGCCAACAAGGAGGCGACCGTGGCGGAGGGTCCGCAGCTGGACCCGTTCCTCTCGCTCCGTCGGCTGGAGAAGAGCCGTCCGATACTGCGCTACCTGGCCCGCGCCCTGACCGAGGGCGGCGACCAGGCGCGCGAACTGATCGACGAGTTCGTCGCGGACGCCGAGGAGTACATGAGGAAGGCCGAGGAAGCCGGGTACGTCAAGCCGAGCCGGACCCCGCGGGAGCGGACCGTTGTCCTGGTGCTCTGGTCGATGGGCGCGCTGGCGATGCACGAGCACGTGTACCGGCTGCTGGGGGTGGACTTCCTCGCCGAGGACGCACCGCCGCAGAGCCTGGCCCCCTACGCGCGACCGATGGTCGAGCTCTTCACCCAGGGACTGATGGTGGAAGGGGCGTTCGACCGGATGGCCGACATGTTCGACCTGCCCGAGTCGATCCCCGCCGACATCGCCCGCGGCGATCATCCGACACCATCCACAGGTGAGCGAAGGAGTGACGATTCAGATGCGTGATGCGCCAGTGATCTCCGCCCAGGGCCTGGTCAAGACCTTCGGCAGCACCCGCGCCCTGGACGGCCTCGATCTGCAGGTGACCCAGGGCGAGGTACACGGCTTCCTCGGTCCCAACGGCGCCGGGAAGTCGACGACCATGCGCGTGCTGCTGGGCCTGCTGCGGGCGGACGGCGGCACCGTCCGGATGTTGGGCGGCGACCCGTGGCGCGACGCGGTGGAGCTGCACCGGCGGCTGGCCTACGTGCCCGGCGACGTCGAGCTGTGGCCGAACATGACCGGCGGTGAGGCCATCGACCTGTTCGCCCGGCTCCGCGGGACGCTGGACCGGAAGCGACGCGCCGAGCTCTGCGAGCGGTTCGATCTGGACCCGACCAAGAAGGCCCGCACCTACTCCAAGGGCAACCGGCAGAAGGTCGCGCTGATCTCGGCGTTGATCTCCGACGTCGACCTGCTCCTGCTCGACGAGCCGACGGCGGGCCTGGACCCGCTGATGGAAGTCGTCTTCCAGCAAGCGATCGCCGAGGCGAAGGAGGCCGGCCGGACGGTGCTGCTCTCCAGCCACATCCTGGCCCAGGTCGAGGTGTTGGCCGACCGCATCTCGATCATCCGAGCGGGCCGGATCGTGGAGACCGGCAGCCTGTCGGAGCTACGGCACATGACCCGGACCACGGTGGTCGCCGAGACCGACCAGCCAGCGGACGAGCTCGCCCGGGTCGACGGCGTACACCACCTGGTTGTCGAGGACGGCCAGGTCCGGTTCCTGGTCGACGGCGACCGCGTCGACGAGGTCGTGCGGGCCCTGGCTCCGCTGGGCGTTCGGTCCCTGGTCGCGCACCCGCCGACGCTGGAACAGCTGCTGATGCGGCACTACGGCGACGACCTCCACCAGGCGGCCGCGAACGGTCGGGAGGTGCTGCGGTGACCACGATCGCCACCACTGTTCCGCGACGCGGGTCCGGCGGCCCGGAGTCCCTGGCGGGCGTCGGCACGCTGGTCAGGTTCCTGCTGCGGCGGGACCGGATCAAGCTCCCGGCCTGGGTCGCGGGCCTGGGTCTGTACGTCGTTTACATCGGTGCCGCGCTGCCCCAGCTCGCGCCGACCGAGGACGACCTCGCCTCGATGGTGACGCTGTTCACCGAACCGGTCGGCCGGATGTTCACCGGGCCCGCCTTCGGCATGGACAACCCGACCTACGACCGGTTCTTCGCCGCCGGCTACGCGCCCTACCTGTTCCTGCTGGCCGCCTTGATGAACATCATGCTGGTCACCCGGCACACCCGGGTCGAGGAGCAGACCGGGCGGGCCGAGCTGGTGCGCGCCAACGTCACCGGCCGGCACGCCGCGCTCACGGCCTGCCTGATCGTCGCCGCGATCACCAATGTGCTGGCCGGCGTGGTCGTGGCGGGCCTGGCGATCGGTGCCGGCTTCGCTCCGGCCGGATCGGCGCTGATCGGGTTGGGTACCGGCCTGACCGGGATGGCCTTCGCCGGGATCACCGCGGTGGCCGTACAGCTCAGCGAGTACTCCCGCACCGCCGCCGGGATGGCCGGCGCCGTCCTGGGCGCGAGCTTCGTGGCCCGGGCCCTCGGCGACATGGCCGCGGTGGGCGGCAGCGCGCTCTCCTGGGCCTCACCGCTCGGCTGGGCGTCCCAGACCGCTCCCTACGTCCACGACCGCTGGTGGCCCCTGCTGCCGCCGGTCGCACTCGCGGTGCTGGCGACCGCTGCGGCGTACCTCCTGCAGGGCAGGCGTGACTTCGGCGCCAGCCTGATCGCCGCCCGTCCCGGCCCCGCCGAGGCGCGGCCGTCGCTCGGCACACCCTGGGGGCTCGCCGTCCGGCTGCAGCGTGGCGGGTTCCTCGGCTGGGGCGCCGGCATCCTCCTGCTGGGAGTCGTCGACGGTGCCTTCACCCAGGCGCTGCTGGACGCCGGCGACGAGATGCCGGACGCGATGTGGGACCTGCTCGGCACCGAGGGCCTGCTCGACGGGTACGCCGCCTTCCTCGGCTCCTTCGTCAGCGTCCTGATCGCTGCCTACGCGGTCTTCGCGATGCAGACGCTGCGCACCGAGGAGAATCGCGGGCGCACCGACGCCGTGCTCGCCACCCCCCTCGGCCGGACCGCCTGGCTCGGCTCCCACACCGCAACCGTGGCGATCGGTGCCACGCTGATCTGCCTGGTCACCGGGCTCGGCACCGGCATCGCCGCGGCCGGGGTCACCGGCGACTGGGCCCTCGTCGGTGACGTGCTCGCCGCGCACCTGGGCTTCCTGCCCGCGATCCTCCTGGTGCTCGCGGTCTGCGCCGCCCTGTACGGCTGGGCCCCGCGGCTCCTGGCCCCCCTGGGCTGGACCCTGGTGGTCCTGGCCGCCGTCGTCACCTTCTTCGGCGACCTGCTCGACCTGCCCGACTGGCTCGCCTCGCTGTCGCCCTTCAACCACCTGGCCCGGCTTCCCCTGGAGGAGTTCGCCATCACGCCCGTCCTGCTCCTCACCGCCGTGGCGGCGGCAGCGACCGCCCTGGGCCTGGTCGGTTTCCGACGACGCCAGGTCCACGTGGTATGACCTGGCTCCCGCGCGAACCGGGTTCATCCACTCGCCGCCGCCGTCAGCGAGATGTTCCAGAAGTCGGCGTAGCGGCCGCCGCGGCGCAGCAGTTCGTCGTGGCTGCCCTCCGCCACGATCCGGCCTCCGTCGAGGAAGACGACCCGGTCGGCGCGCCGGACCGTGCGCATCCGATGCGCCACCATCACCACCGTCCGGCCCGCCATCAGGCGCTCGATACCCTCGTGGACCGCCGCCTCGTTCATCGGGTCCAGTGCGGAGGTCACCTCGTCCAACAGCACGATGGGCGCATCCTTCAGCAGCGCTCGCGCGATCGAGACACGCTGGCGCTCGCCGCCCGACAGCAGTGCGCCGCCCTCGCCGACATTCGTCGCCCATCCGCCGGGCAGCCGCTCGATCACGTCGTCCAGCTGCGCCGCGGCCGCCGCCGAGCGCACCTCGGCATCGGTCGCGTCGGGCCGGCCCAGACGCACGTTCTCCTCGATCGTGCCGTCGAAGAGGTAGACGTCCTGGAACACGATGGCGAACTGCGCCATCAACGCCTCGGTGTCGATCGCGCGCACGTCCACACCCCCCACCCGCACCGCGCCCGCGTCCACGTCGTGGAACCGCGCGAGCAACCGGAGCAGGGTGCTCTTACCGGCACCCGACGGTCCGACGACGGCGAGCCGTTGCCCCTCTGGCACGCGCAACGACACGTCGTCGATCACCGTGCGGTCGCCGTGCCGGAAGGCGACGGAGTCGAACTCCAGGTCATGACGTTCCGGCTGGATCGGCTCGCGCGGTTCGGGCAGCGGCTCGGTGCGCAACACCGTGTCGAGTCTCGCCAACTCGGCGCGTGCGCCGCGGAGTTTGCCACCGAACTCCGCCAGCGACAGCAGCGGATCCGCGCAGCGGGCGGCCAGCACCAGGATCGTCAGGACCTCCGCCGCGCTGATCCTTCCGCCGAGCGTGAGGTAGGCGCCCAGGACCAGCAACGCGGTGAACATCGCCTGCACGGTGAGCGTCAGGCCCACCGCGCCGGGCAGCGCCGCCAGGGTGGAACGGCGGGAGGCGCGGTGGACCTCCCGCAACGAGTCGTCGAGCAACCGGAAGCGTTCGACGGTCCGGCCACCGGCGCGCAGCACGGGCTGGGCCTGGAGATAGTCGATGACCCGCGCGGCGGCCCGCTGGTCGCGTTCGGCGCTTCGCGCGTTGCTGGCGGCCATCGCCCGTCCGGCCCACACCTGGATCGTCGCGACGATCGGTGCGACCACCAACGCCGCCAGCCCCAGCTGCCAGTTGAAGGCGAGCATCACCACGACGATCGTCAGGGGAGTCACGCAGGCGGAGATGAACGGTGCCAGCAGGTGTGCCGCCACGCCCATCGCCTGGAGGAGGCCGCGGCTGGCCATCACCGACACCTCCCCGACCCGCCCGGCGCTGTACCAACCGATGGGCAGTCGGGCCAGATGGTCGCCGAGCCGGTGGTACATGGCCCGCAACATCGCGGTTCCGACGCGCATACCGGACAGGTCGCTGCAATAGCGCAGCACCGCGTAGACCGCGACCGCGGCCCCGAACGCGATCAACCAGGGCCAGGCATCGGCGGGATCGTTTCCGAACAGGGCCCGTAGCACGGGAACCAGCAGCGCGTAGGAGAGTCCCTCGACGATCGCGGTCGTCGTCATCAGCGCTACCGTGCGGCGCATCGGCTTCGCGTACTCGTGTCCCAACACGCGCAGCAGCATTCGGATCATCGGGGCTCGCCTCCTTGCCGTACGCCACCGTGGACCTCGGCCTGGTCGGCGATCGCCGACCGGTGGGATCGCCAGAGGGCGGCGAATTTCCCATCCTGGGCCAGCAGGTCGGCGGGCCTGCCGCGTTCGACGATCGACCCGTTCTCCAGCACCGCGACGACGTCGGCGTCGGCGATCGTCTCCAGTCGATGGGCGATGACCAGGATCGTCCGATCACCCGCCAGCGTCGCCAGGGCCCGGCGTACCGCCTGTTCGGTCTGCGGGTCGGCGAAGGAGGTCGCCTCGTCGAGCACCAGGACGGGCGTGTCGGCAAGCAGCGCGCGGGCGAGCGAGATCCGCTGCGCCTCGCCGCCCGACAGTCCGACGCCGTCTCCGATGACCGTCTCGTAGCCGTGCGGCAGTTCGAGGATGCGGTCGTGGATGTTCGCCAGGCGGGCGGCGCGAACCACGTCGTCGCGGTCGGCGTGCGGTGCGGCCAGGGCGATGTTGTCCGCGACCGACGCGTGCAGCAGGCGTACGTCCTGAAAGACGAAGGAGACCAACCGGTGGAGCTGCCGGCTGCCGAGTTCCCGCAGATCGACGCCGCCGAGCAGGACCGATCCGTGGGTCGGGTCGAAGAACCGGGGCAACAGCTGGACCAGCGTGGACTTTCCGCTTCCCGACGGTCCGACGACGGCGGTGACCGTACCCGGCTCGAGCACCAGGTCGATCCCGCGCAGCACCTCGTGATCAGTTTCCTGATCGGTGCCCTGGTCGGCGCCGTAGCCGAATCGGACGGCACGCAGCTCCACCCGGTGACCCCGCGGTGCGACCGGATGCGCGGGCTCCGGTAGCGACGGCACCTCGAGGATGTCCCGGATCCGGCCGATCGCCCGTCGGGCGGCCTGGATGTCGTCGAAGCCGTGTCCGAGGGCCGCCACCGGGGCGGTCAGGCCCAGGCCGAGCAGCAGGAAGGGCAGCAGGTCGGCCGGGGCCAGGGCGGCATCCTCGCCGCCGGTGGTGATCAGAGTGGTGCCGCCGATCAGCACGACCAGCAGCACGAACGGCGGTGACAGCGCCAGCTGCATGCCGGCGGCGATCCACGAGATGCCGCGTACCCACCGGACGAAGACGTCGACGAAATCGTCCGCGGCCGTCCGGAACCTGCGGTGGGCGCGCCCGGAGCCGCCGAACGCCTTGACCACCGAGATGCCCTGCACGAACTCGACCACGGAGCTCGCGATCCGTCCCATGGCCCCGTCGAACTCCTGCTGCTCGCGCAGCCGGGTCGGGGTCATCATCGCCGGTACCAGCGCCACCGCCAGGACCACCGGGATCAGGGTGATCAGCGTGAGCCGCCAGTCGACGGTGCAGAGGTAGCTCAGCGACACCAGTGGCACCACGAACGCGGAGACGAGTTCGCCGGGGGCGTGGGCGATGACCGGGTGTACGGCACTCACGTCCTCGCCCACCACCTTCGCCAGCTCGCCGGTCCGGCGCCGGGAGAACCAGCCGATCGGCACGCGCCCCAGCCGCGCGGCCAGCTGCCGGCGGAACGTCAGCTGCACCCGGCCGTCGAGAAGATGCCCGAGCGCGGACGACGCTGCGGTGCACAGCAGCCGCACGAACAGGCCGACCGCGCCCGCGATGACGACGGTCCAGACATGGCCGTGATCGGTCGGGCCGGGCGACAGCAGGGTACGACCCAGTTCCACGACCGCCAGCAGCGGCGCCAGGCCCGCGACGGCGCCGACGACCTGGAGGACGACCACGGCCGCGAAACCCCGAAGATGCGGGCGCAGCAGTCGTACCAGGCTCCCTCCCGCCGCGACCTCGGCATCCGGTGGTGGCGGTGGCGTGGACTGTTTCCTCGTTCCGACGGCGACTGTGGTGGTCATCGCTCTGCTGCCCCCGTTCAGATCAGCGACTCGGTGACGGCGTCGGACTCGCCGCAGGTTGATTACGCTACCGGTAGTAGCGTAATCGGCAGGATAGCCTATCCAGGTGCGGGCATCCACCTCCTCGGCGGCCGGGCGTCCCCGCTCGGACCTGAACGCGACGGTCTTCGCCGCCACGTTGCGCTCGGTGCACGAGCTGGGTTACGCGGGCGCGACGATGGACCGGATCGCGGTGGCGGCGGGGGTCGCGAAGACGACGCTCTACCGCCGATGGCCCTCGAAGGGTGCGTTGATCATCGACTGCCTCATCGACGCGTTCGGCCGGATACCGTTCGAGGGCGTCGATCGTGACGAGGTGCTGTCCTCGGGCATCCGGTGGCTCGCTGACAAGATCGGGGAACCCGGGGTGGGTGCGGCGCTCGCGGGCGTGTTCAGCGACGCCGTGAACGATCCGGCCCTGCGTGCGATCCTCGCCTCCCGGCTGCAGGCGCCGTACCGGCTCGCGCTCCAGGCCGAGTTGGGTGAGCCGCCGCACCGGATCCGGCTCCTCATGGACGTCGTCACCGGAACGCTCATCCACCGGATGGGCATGACCGGCGAGCCGATGGCCGACGCCGACGTCGCCGCACTGATCGAGATGGTTTTGCGCACATTTCGCTGACTGTCCCCATCCGGCCCGGATCTGCCGTCGCGGCCGACCCGCGGTCACCGACGTAGACTTTCTGTTCGGGCGTCGTTGACCGTCCGCACGGGCACCCGGACGCTCACCGGGCGGGAGCACAGCGGTGGCGCGGCGGGGGTAGGCTCGGCGCCGCGCGGTCGCTGACGCCCGCCAACGACGTCCCGGTGTGACGACCCGCCGGTCACCCACCAGCCGCGTGACGTTGGTCAAGACTTCGGCATCCCGAGGGTCCGGCGGGCCGATCCGAGAGAGAGACTAGCCTGATGGCCGTGACACGCCGCGCGAAGATCGTCTGCACCCTTGGTCCCGCGACCTCCTCACCGGAGCGCATCCGCGGACTCGTCGAGGCGGGCATGGACGTAGCCCGGCTCAACTTCAGCCACGGCAGCCATGCCGACCACGAGCAGGTCTACCACCTGGTCCGCGAGGCTGCCCGGACCACGGGGCGGGCCGTTGCCGTCCTCGCCGACCTGCAGGGTCCGAAGATCCGGCTCGGCCGGTTCGCCGACGGCCCGCACGAGTGGCGCACCGGCGACTCCGTGGTGATCACCGGGGACGCCGTCCTCGGCACCCGGGAGCGGGTCTCCTGCACCTACGACAAGCTGCCGGCCGAGGTGAAGCCCGGCGACCGGCTGCTGATCGACGACGGCCGGGTCGCCGTCGAGGTCAGCGACGTGCAGGGCAACGACATCCGGGTGCTGGTCACCGAGGGTGGTGTCGTCTCCAACAACAAGGGCGTCTCGCTGCCGAACGTCGCGGTCAGCGTGCCGGCGATGTCGGACAAGGACACCGAGGACCTGCGCTTCGCGCTCCGGCTCGGCGTCGACATGGTGGCGATGTCCTTCGTCCGCTCGCCCGACGACATCAAGCTGGCGCACAACATCATGCACGAGGTCGGGGTGCACCGGCCGGTGATGGCGAAGGTGGAGAAGCCCGAGGCGGTCACCCACCTGGAGGCGATCGTCAACGCCTTCGACGGCATCATGGTGGCCCGGGGCGACCTCGGTGTGGAGCTGCCGCTCGACCAGGTGCCGCTGGTGCAGAAGCGGGCGGTGCAGCTCTGCCGCGAGAACGCCAAGCCGGTCATCGTGGCCACCCAGATGCTCGACTCCATGATCGAGAATTCCCGGCCGACCCGCGCCGAGGCGTCCGACGTCGCCAACGCGGTGCTGGACGGCGCGGACGCGGTGATGCTCTCCGGCGAGACCAGCGTCGGGAAGTACCCGGTGCTCACGGTCAGCACGATGGCCAAGATCGTGACGACCACCGAGTCCGGATCGATCGGCGTGCCCCGGCTCCAGCACGACCCGCGTACCCACGGTGGGGCGCTGACCGTCGCCGCCTCGCAGATCGCCAAGGCGATCGGGGCGAAGGCGCTGGTCGCGTTCTCGCAGACCGGTGACACCGTACGGCGGCTCTCCCGGCTGCACTGCGACCTGCCGCTGCTCGCCTTCACCCCGGTGCCCGAGGTCCGCGACCTGCTCGCACTCTCCTGGGGCGTGCAGACCTTCCTGATGCCGTTCGTGCAGCACACCGACGACATGTTCCGGCAGGTCGACCAGGCGCTGATCGGGCTCAGCCACGCCAACCCGGGCGACTACGTGGTGATCGTCGCCGGTACCCCGTCCGGCACCCCGGGCTCCACCAACACGCTGCGGGTGCACCAGCTCGGCTCGCTGGTGGACCCGACGACGGTGGCGCGGACCGGGCAGTGAGTTCGGAGAGGCCCGGCGACGGTGGGCCGGACCGGGCGGTGGGTTCGGACGGCCCCGGCGAGGTGGTTGTCGGGCAGGCGGCGGTCGACCAGCTGCTGGACGTACTCGATCTCCGGCAGCTCGACGAGATGACCTTCCGGGGGATGAGCCCTCCGGTCGGCCCGCAACGGGTCTACGGCGGCCAGGTCGCCGGCCAGGCCCTGGTCGCGGCCGGCCGGACGGTCGACCCGGCCCGGTTCGTGCACTCCCTGCACGGCTACTTCGTCCGGCCCGGCGACCCGGTCGAACCGATCGAGTACCAGGTGGAGAACGTCCGGGACGGCCGTTCCTTCTCGGTACGCCGTTCGGTCGCGCTCCAGCACGACAAGCCGATCTTCTTCATGTCGGCCTCCTTCCACCACGCCGAGGAGGGGCTCGACCACCACGCCCCGGCGCCGGTCGACGTGCCGGCACCGGAGACGTTGCCGACCATGGCCGACCGGCTGGCCCGCTATCCGGAACGGCTCGGCATCTGGGCGATGATCCCGCGCCCGATCGACGTCCGGTACGTCGGCGAGCCCGGCTGGGTACGCCCCGGCGACCGTCCCGCCGACCCGCACCAGCGGGTCTGGATGCGGATCGACGGCAAGCTGCCGGACGATCCGCTGCTGCACGCCTGCGCGCTCACCTACGCCTCCGACCTGACCCTGCTCGACTCGGTCCTCTCGGTGCACGGCGAGGTGTGGGGGCCCGGCGGCCTGGTCGGGGCCAGCCTCGACCACGCGCTCTGGTTCCACCGCCGGTTCCGGGCCGACGAATGGTTCCTCTACGACTGCTGGAGCCCGTCCGCCTCCGGTGGCCGGGGGCTCGCCACCGGCCGGATGTTCACCGTCGACGGCCGGCAGATCGCCAGCGCGGTACAGGAGGGGCTGCTCCGCCGGGTCGGCGCCTGACCCGGCCGGCTAACCTTTCCGGCATGCGTCTCTCCGCCCGGGTCGACTACGCGCTGCGTGCCGTTGCCGAGATCGCCGCACGCGCGGAGGAGAGTGGGCCGGACCCGCGCCCGGCAGCCGCTGCCCGGTCCCGCCCCGCCGGCCGGGTCGCCGGCGATGCCGAGGTCGGGTCGGGCCGGCGTCCGGCGCCGTTGACCGCCGAGCAGATCGCCCGGGTGCAGAACATTCCGCCGAAGTTCCTGGAGAGCATCCTGCTGCAACTGCGCCGGGGTGGCATCGTGCACGCCCAGCGTGGCCCCGAGGGCGGCTACTGGCTGGCCCGTCCGGCGGCGGAGATCTCGCTCGCCGCGATCATCCGGGTGATCGACGGCCCGCTGGCCAACGTCCGGGGACAGCGCCCGGAGGAACTCGGCTACTCGGGCGCGGCGCGGGCCCTCCAGGAGGTCTGGATCGCACTGCGGGCCAGCGAGCGGCAGATCCTGGAACTGGTGACCATCGCCGACGTGGCCAACGGCAAGCTGCCGGAGCGGGTCCGCGACCTCGCCGCAGACCCGGCCGCCTGGGTCTGACCGCTCCCCGGGACGCCTCGCCGGCCGCCGTCGATGCCGGCGCGCGAGATAATGGCTTGAGTCTCCAGTCGCTGGAAGGTTGATGCTCTGGCTGTGAACGACCGCACCGAGCTGTTCACGATCGGACAGCTCGCCCGACGTACCGGACTGCCGGTGCGGACCATCCGCTTCTGGTCGGACATCGACGTCATCCCGCCGACCGGCCGGTCCGCGAGTGGCTACCGGTTGTACGACACCGAGGCGGTGGCCCGGCTGGAACTGGTCCGGACCCTGCGCGAACTCGGGCTCGACCTCGGGACGGTGCAGCGGATCCTGGCCCGGCAGAGCGCGCTGGCCGACGTGGCCCGGGCGCACGTACGCGCCCTGGACACCGAGATCCGTTCGCTCCAGTTGCGCCGGGCGGTGCTGCGGTCGGTCGCCCGACGGAACAGCACGACCGAGGAGATGAGAGTGATGAACAGACTGGCCCGGCTCTCCGCGCAGGAGCGGCAGCGGATGATCGACGAATTCGTGGACCGTACCTTCGCCGGCGTCGACCCGTACGAGCCAGGGGCGAGGATCGCCGAGGCGATGCGGCAGATGCCGGCCGAGCTGCCCGACGATCCGACCCCGGAGCAGGTGGACGCCTGGCTCGAACTCGCCGAACTCGTCACGGATCCGGAGTTCGCGCAGCGGGTCCGGCAGATGGCGGTGGCCGGCGGCCAGCCGACCGCCGACCGGGGCGGGCCGCCGCCGTACGACCACGCGGTGGTGATCGAGCAGGCCGGCCGGGCGCTGGCGGACGGGATCGCCCCGGACTCCGCCGAGGGTCGGGCGATCCTGGATCAGATCATCGGTCCGGGCGTCGCCGCCGACGAGCGGGTGCGGCTCGCCGACGAGGTGGCGACCTTCACCGACCGACGTGTCGAGCGGTACTGGGAGTTGCTGGGCGTGCTCAACGACCGGCCGCCGTTCCCGCCCCGGGTACCGATGTTCGAGTGGTTCATCGCCGCGCTGCGCGGCTGAGTGGTGAGCAGGGGCCCTCGCTCATCGCTTTCTGCTGTTGCGGGGGCCCTTCCTAACGCCGCAGGGCGGTGGCGGTGCGGGTGATCAACTGCCAGGTCTGCGCCACGTGCTCCTCCCGGGTGTACGGCGAACCGGGCACCAGCCGCAGCGTGTAGCGCCCGGCCACCCGGGTGTGCGTCAGGTACGCCCGGCCGGTCGCGTTGACCCGGGCCAGCAGTTCGGCGTTCGCCGCGTCGTCGGCATCGTCGTTCCCGGTGGACAGTAACCGGAAGCAGACCAGCGCGAACGGACCCGGCGCGACCAGTTCGAAGCGCCGGTCGGCCCGGACCCGGTCGGCGAACCAGTTGCCGAGCCCGATCGTGGCCCGGATGTGTGCGCGCAGCCCCTCGGCGCCGTACCAGCGGAGCACGAACCAGAGCTTCAGGGCCCGGAACCGCCGCCCCAGCGGTACCTGCCAGTCGCGGTAGTCGAGCACCTCGCCGGACTCGGTCGCCGCATTGCGCAGGTACTCCGGCAGCACGGTCAGCGCCTCGACCAGCTCCGCCCGGTCCGCCACCCAGAACGCGTCGCAGTCGAAGCCGGTGAGCAGCCACTTGTGCGGGTCGAAGCAGTACGAGTCGGCGTACTCCAGTCCGGCGTGCGTGTGCCGAAGTTCCGGGCAGACCGCGGCGGCTCCGGCGTACGCGGCGTCGACGTGCAGCCACAGGCCGTACTCCCGGCACAGCTCGCCGATCGCCGGGATCGGGTCGACCGCGTTGGTGGAGGTGGTGCCGATCGTCGCCACCACCGCCGCCGGGACCAGTCCGGCGGCCAGGTCCGCCTCGACGGCGGTACGCAGCGCCGCCGGATCCATCGCCAGGGTCTCCGGATCGACCGCGACGGTACGCAGTCCCGCGTCGCCGAGGCCCGCGATCCGGACCGCCTTCTCGATCGCCGAGTGCCCCTGGGTCGAGGTGTAGATCCGGTACGCCCGCTCCACCCCGTGTCCCCGCCACCGCCCGGCGGCGGCCCGGTGCAGTGCGGCCAGCACGGCGATCAGGATCGCCGAGGAGGCCGAGTCCTGGATCACCCCACCGCCGGAGCCGCTGGACCGGAACCTCGCCGGCAGGTCGAGCAGTTCGGCCAGCCAGTCCAGCACCACCGTCTCGACCTCGGTGCAGGCCGGGCCGGTGGACCAGAGCATGCCCTGCACGCCGAGGCCGGCGCAGACCAGGTCGCCCAGCACACTGGGCCCGGAGGTGTTCGCCGGGAAGTAGCCGAAGAACCGGGGATGCTGCCAGTGGGTGAGACCGGGGGTGATCACGGTCTCCAGGTCGGCGAGCAGCCGGTCGAACGGCTCACCCCGCTCGGGCGGGCCGGCCGGCAGCCGGGCGGCGACGCTGCCGGGCGGATCGGCGGAGGTCACCGGCCGCCGGTCCAGGGTGCTCCAGTAGTCGGCGATCCAGTCGACGACCTGGTGCCCGTGTCGCCGGAACTCGTCCGGGGTCATGTGGTGGTTGGCCATGGCCCCGAGTCGACCAGTCCGGCCGTCGCCGATCAAGAACCGGCCGTCGGTCGATCAACCGATGGAGACGATCGACCCGGCGACCGCAACCCGGCCGTCGGCCGATCAAGCAGCCGAGTCGACCAGCCCGGAGCCGGCGGTGTGCGGTCAGGAGGCGGGCGAGCCGGCGCGTACCCACCGGGGCTTGGCGGGTGCGGTCGCGGTGCTGGCCCGTACGGTCAGCCGGGGTGGCAGCAGGGTGCTCTGCGGGACCGGCTTCTCCGCCAGCTTGCACATCAGCAGCGACACCGCCTGCCGGCCCACCTCCTCGGCCGGGATCAGCACCGAGGTCAACGCCGGGCTCGCCCGTTCGGCGACCTCGTCCGGGCAGATCGCCACCACCGAGACGTCCTGCGGCACCCGCCGGCCGAGCGCCGGCAGCGCGGCGAGCACCTGGCCGACCGCCGCCTCGTTGTGCACCACCAGCGCCGACAGGTCCGGCCGGCGGGCCAGCAGCCCGGCCAGCTCCCGGACGACCGCCTCGAAGTTCTCCTCACACGACTGGGCGGTCGCCGCGATCCCGAGCCGCTGTGCCGTTTCGGTGAATCCGGCCCGGGTGCGGTGGGCGAAACCGGTGTCCCGGTCGTAGACCACCGCCGGGGCGCCGAGCAGCGCGACCGTGCGGTGGCCGAGCCCGGCCAGGTGCTCCACACACGCCGCCCCGGCCCGGTAGAAGTCCAGGTCCACGCAGGTGAGTCCGGACGGGTCGGCCGGAAAGCCGATCAGCACGCTGGGGCGTTCAAGGTCGCGCAGCACCGGCACCCGGGCGTCGTGCATCTCGACGTCCATCAGCACGATGCCGTCGACCATCGCGCTGGCGGCGATCCGGCGCAGTCCGGCCGGACCCTCGTCGGCGGTCATCAGCAGTACGTCGTGGTCGAACTGCCGGGCGGTGGTGACCACGGCGGTGGCGAACTGCATCAGTACCGGCAGGTGCATGCCGGAGCGCAGCGGCAGCACCAGGGCGATCACGTTGGCCCGCTTGCTGGCCAGCGCCCGGGCCCCGGCGTTCGGGTGGTAGCCGAGGCTGCGCACGCTGGCCAGTACCCGGGCCCGGGTCGACGCCGAGATGGCGCGCTTGCCGCTGAGCACGTACGACACGGTGCTGACCGCGACACCGGCGTGCCGGGCCACGTCGGCGATGGTCACCATGTCCGCCCGCTTGCCGAGGCCTGCCGGGGACGGTTGGGGCGTCGGTCGCGAGGTGGGACGCGACGATTCGGCCACTAGACGCCTCCAGTTCCCGTCCCGGCACGGTCGCCGTCCGGGCTGGCCAGGAAGGTCAACCAGCTCACCGTGGCGCCGGGGGTGTCGAAGATCAGGTAGAGGTCCCGTAGCCCGGTCGCCTCGCCGTGCCAGTGGCCGGTCACCTCGCGGGCGGTGGCGGCCGGCGGGATGGTGAGCGTGCCGGCGACCGGGCCCCGGACCGGGTCGTCCAGCCGGAGCACCAGCCGGGCACCGTCCGGCAGCGGCCGCTGCCCGCCGACCCGGGCGGCGACGCCGCGTATCCCGGTGCCGAAGTCGACCCGGGAGAACCGGACCCAGCCGCCGGCCTCCCGGGCGACCACGGCGGCACCGTCCGGGCCGTCGGGCAGCGGCTCGGTGCCGGCGTACTCGTCGTGGTCGACCCCCCGGAGTGGACCGGCCAGCGGGTCCCGGGGGCGTACCGGCTCGCCGCGCACGGCCAGGGTGGCGGTCAGTACCAGGTCGGCACTGGACCGGCCGACCGCGATGGTGTGCCGGGCCTCCTCCACCACGTACCGGCCCCGGGTCACGTCCCAGTGTGCCAACTCGGCGGCGCGCAGTCGGAGCCGTACCGTGGTCCGCTCGCCCGGCGCCAGGCTCACCCGGGCGAAGCCGCGAAGCTGGCGCAGCGGTTGCTTCACCCGGGACCGCCGCTGCCGGGTGTAGAGCTGGACCACCTCGTCGCCCGGTCGCGAACCGACGTTGGCCACCCGCACGCTGACCTCGATCTCTCCGGCCGCGTCCACCTCGTCCGCGCTCAGCCGCAGGTCAGAGTAGGCGAACTCGGCGTAGCTCAGCCCGTGGCCGAACGGGTAGAGCGGATTGCCCCGATGGTAGAGGTACGTGGTGTCGGTGGCTATCACGTCGTAGTCGAACAGGTCGGGCAGCTCGGCCGCGTCGCGGTACCAGGTCTGGGTCAACCGGCCACCGGGGTCGGCGTCCCCGGCGAGTACGGCCGCCAGCGCGGCGCCGTACTCCTGGCCGCCGTGCGCGGACCAGAGGATCGCCGGCAGGTGCCGGTCGGCCCAGCCCAGCGCGTACGGATAGCTGCTGCTGACCACCAGCACGGTACGCGGGTTGGCCGCGTACACCGCCCGGAGCAGTGCTTCCTGTGCGCTCGGCAGCGCCAGGTCGGCCCGGTCCTCGGTCTCCCGGCCGCAGACCATCGGGTGGTTGCCGAGTACCACCACGGCGACGTCGGCGTCCCGGGCCAGCGCCGCCGCCTCGGCCGTACCGTCGGCGACCAGCTCGACGGTGAAGCCGGTGCCGTCGGCGGGGTCGGCCGCGTCGGCCCGGAGCACGCCGTCCGGGGCGACGGTGACGTATCGGTCGCTGGCGAGGTGGTGCAGCACGCGGTCACCGGTCGGACGGTCGACGAACCGGAACGTCTCCCGGACCACCCAGCCACCCGGGCCGGGCCGGTCGTTGACCAGCAGGCCGTCCTCGTCCGCACCGATGTGCCGGCCGTTGGCCAGGCACCGCAAGGCGATGACGTCCTGACCCCAGTCGAAGACCTCCAACCAGCCGTCCGGCGGAACCGCCGTGGTCGCCGCCGGCAGGGTGTCGAGGCGCAGCGCCGCGCCGTCCGGGGTGTCGGCGGCCCGGAGATAGCGGTCGCCGGTACGCAGCGCGATCCGGTCCGCCCCGCAGTGGTGCAGCGTGGTCGCGTGGGCGAACCGGGCCGTCAGGCCGTCCCGGGCGGTGATCGCGTACGGCAGGGTGCCGCTGTACCAGTCCTCGTAGAGCGTGTCGGCCAACGGGCCGAGTACGGCCAGCCGGCCGGTGCTGGCCGGATCCAGCGGGAGCAGCGCCCCGCTGCCGGGCCGGGCCGGGTTGCGCAGCAGCACGATCGACTGCCGGGCGGCCTCCCGGGCCAGTTCCTGGTGTGCCGGACAGTTGATCACGTCGGCCGTGATCGCGTCGTACGGGTTCCGCCCCGGCGGGTCGAGGTCACCGAGCCGGAACCGGACGGTGAGGATCCGCCGGACGGCGTTGTCCAGGTCGGACTCGTCGAGCAGTCCCCGGCGCAGCGCCTCGGTGATCCGTTCGATGGTCGGCCCGGTGTTCTCACCGTCCTCGGTGAAGCTGTCGATGCCGGCCCGCAGGGCGGCGGCGTAACCGCTCGGGTGGTCGGGGTGGTAGCCCTGCGCCCCGGCGATGTTGGAGATCGCACCGGCGTCGCTGACCACCATGATCTCGTCGCTGGTCCACCGGCGCAGCTCCGCGTCGATCAGTGGACTGAGGTGCGCCGGCCGCCCGTTGACCAGGTTGTACGACGCCATCACCGCCACCGCCGCCCCGGTGGCGATCGGGGCCCGGAAGGCGGGCAGCTCGTACTCGTACAGCACCCGGGGCGGGAGGTTGCTGGAGGTGGTGCACCGGTCGGTCTCGTTGTTGTAGCCGAGGAAGTGCTTCAGCGTCGGTGCGGTCTTCAGGTAGTCGGGGTGGTCGCCGCGCAGTCCTCGGGCGTACGCCGTGCCGAGCCAACTGGTCAGCCAGGGGTCCTCGGCGTAGCCCTCCTCGTTGCGTCCCCATCGGGGATCCCGGAGCGGGTTGACCACCGGCGCCCACACGTTCAGCCCGACCCGGGTCGGGTCCTTCTGGTGCAGGCCCCGCACCTCGTCACCGACGGCCGCGCCGACGGCCCGGATCAGCTCGGGGTTCCAGGTGCTGCCCAGCCCGAGCGCCTGTGGGAAGACGGTGGCCGGGCCGAGCCAGGCCAGCCCGTGCAGCGCCTCGGTGCCGGTTCGGAAGGCCGGCAGCCCGAGCCGGGGCAGCGCGGCCTGGTGCTGGGGGAGCAGCGCGATCTTCTCTGCCCGGGTGAGCCGGCCGAGCAGGTCGGCGACCCGTACGTCGAGCGGCTGGTCAGGATCGCGGAATCTCGTGTCGCTCATGGTCGATCGCCCTCCGTGATCTTCGACTGGCGCCGCGGCGGTGCCGACCGGTGGGCCGCAGTCGGGCCAGCACCGGATGTGGCGGATCGTCGAAGCGCTTCGAGTCGGGTTGGGGGTGCACGGGACGGTGGGGGTGTCCGGCCGCCAGCCCGGGAAGCTCGAAGCGCTTCGACGACCAGGGAAGAGACGCTCCACCGAGGGAAGCGGTTTCCCGCTGGTTACGGGGGAGCACTCCGAGGTTTTCACCAGCCGGCGTACCGGGTCAAGAGGTTGGCTGGAAATGGATCGGCCACGATCGCTCACCGCCCGGGTGGCCCCGGCGGTGCGGCGGTCGCGTCAGTGCTGGCCGGCCGGCTGCCGGCTCGGGCCGGTCGGCTGCGGTCCTGCCGTGGCCGGTGCCTCCGGTCCGGCCGAGGTCGGCCCGGAGGTCGGCTCCGGCTCGGCTCCGGGGGGCGCCGTGCTGGACCGGGTGGGCGACTTCCGCGAGGCCTTCGCGGCCGACCCCGCCTCCTGCCTGGCAGCCCAGCCCGGGCCGGGTGGCGGTAGCCGACCCGCGTCGACCGTCTCCAGCGTCCGGGCCGCCCCGCCGGCCGCCGCCGCGCCGGTGCCGAGGGCCGAGGCGAGCAGCCGGGCACCGCCGGCCTCCGGGGCCAGCGTGCCGGCCAGCAGTTCCGTCTCGGCGGCGGGCAGCAGCCACGGTGCCAGCGTGGCGAAGTAGCCACCCAGCAGCACCACCTCGGGGTTGACCAGGTTGGCCAGCAGCGCCACGCCCCGGCCGAGGTAGCGGCCGGTGTCGGCGAGCGCGTCCAGGGTGGGCCGGTCACCCCGGCGGGCCTTCGTCCGGATCCGCTCGACCTCGGGGGCGAAGTCGCTGATCGGGCCGTCCTCGGCCGCGTCCGGCAGCGCCCGGCGGATCAGTGCGGGGATGCCGGCAACCGCCTCCAGGCAGCCGTGCCGGCCGCAGGGGCAGTGCGGACCGCCCGGTTCGACCGGCACGTGTCCCAGTTCGCCGGCGAACCCGCGCCCGCCGCGCAGCAGCCGGCCGTCGGCGATCACGCCCGCGCCGAGCCCGGCGCCGCCGGTCAGGTGGACCAGGTTGGCGGTGCCGGCGTACGGGCCGTGCCGGTATTCGGCGAGGGCGGCGAGGTTGGCGTCGTTCTCCACCGCCACCTCGAAGGCGGGATCGCGCAGCGCGCGTCGCAGGTCGGTGCCGAGCGGGAGATCGCGCCAGCCGAGCGTGGTGGCGAGCCGCACGGTGCCGTCGGCGTCCACCAGCCCGGGGACCGCCACGGTGAGGCCGAGCACCTCGCGTGCCTGGTTGCCGACCCGGTTGACGGCGCGGTTGGCGAGCGCGGCTATCGCGCTGACCGCCCGGCCGGGTGAGCCGGACGACCCGTCGAAGGCGCGTCGCCAGGAGAGCAGCTCGGTGCCGGCGAGGTCGACCGCGACCACGGTCAGCTCGTCGATGCTCACCTCGATGCCGATCGCCGCGTACGGGGCGCCGTCGACCACCAGTATGGTCGCGGGGCGGCCGATCCGGTTCTCGGCCAGGCCGGTCTCCCGGACCAGTCGCCGGTCGAGCAACTCGGCGACCAGGCTGGAGACGGTCGCCTTGTTCAGCCCGGTCGAGGCGGCGATGTCCGCCCGGGAGCAGGGCGCGTGCGCCCGGACGAAGCGCAGGACGACGGCGAGGTTCGTGGCCCGTACGTCGGCGAGATCGGCCGGCTGCGGACCGGTCTGCGTCGTGAACAAGTTCAGCCCCGCTCCCCGCGTGTCGGTCTCCGGGCCCGGTGTCGAGCCGGGTTGCCGACGGCGCGGCCATCATGCCGCACCGCCACGCGCCGGCCCACGCTCACCCGCCGCGCCATGATTGTTCGATGTCTTGTGGCACCGGTCACCGTCGATTACTTTTGTTTAGTCAACCGACTAACTCACTCTACCCCATACCCACCCAGCAACCGAACGGGTTCGGCTCCCGCGTGGCACGCGGGTCGGCGGCCCGGACGGCGATATCGAAGGGAGCGCCCCCGTGGAAGCATCCGGCCCGGGCAGCGCCACCAACCGTAGGAACTTCCTGAGCCTGGTGGGCCTCGGTGCCGCGGCGACCGTCGGCAGTGGCCTGCTCGCCGGCTGCGGTGGCGAGGTGGCCTCCACCAGCAGCGCCCAGGACCTGGACAAGCTCGCCGGCCTGCTGCCCCACCAGAAGGACCTGCCGCCCGGCATCCCCAAGCCGAGCATCATCGGCACCCGTCCGGTGCCGGACGGCTACACCGAGTTTCCGAGCACCCTGGTCGACGCCATCGCCGACAAGCCGGGCAGCAGCGGCCAGCGGATCAACGCGATGACCCCGGCCTGGGGCCCGGCACCGCCCGGACTCGGCCAGAGCCAGTACCTGGCGGCGGTCAACGCGGAACTGGGCATCGAGGTCAACTTCAGCGTCCAGGACGGCAACACGTACGCGGACAAGCTCAACGCCATGCTCGGCGCCCGCGACGTGCCGGACCTGCTCTGCGTACCGGAGTGGGAGGTCTCCAAGCTGCCCCGGTTCGCCGACGCGACCGCCGCGCTCTTCGAGGACCTCACCGACCACCTCAAGGGCGCCGGGATCGACCCGTACCCGATGCTGGCCACCTTCCCGGCCGGAGCCTGGCGCAACGCGTTCTGGAACGAGCGGCTGATGGCGGTGCCCTGTCCGAAGGACGGGCCCTTCCCGTGGGCGCTCTTCTACCGCAAGGACCTGCTCGACGCGGCCGGCCACGGCTATCCGAAGACGATCGACGAACTCTTCGAGGTCGGCAAGTCGGTGACCGACCCGGCCAAGGGGGTCTGGGCCTTCAACGACATCTTCGCGATGGTCCAGATGTTCCACAAGGTGCCGGGCACCGACGACGGCTGGCGGCTGAAGCCGGACGGCACGCCGGAGTTCAAGTACGAGACGCCGGAATACAAGCAGTCCGTCGAGTTCATGGCCAAGGTCTACCAGGCCGGCCTGGTCCACCCGAGCCTGGTGGCCAGCAAGGGCGCCGACTCCAAGCAGTTGATCCAGAGCGGAAAGATCCTCTTCTTCCAGGACGGTCCGGGCGCCTGGCAGCCGATGCAGGCCGAGCAGCAGCGGATCACCCCGGGCTTCAACATCCAGCCGGTGCCGATCTTCTCGGCCACCGGCGGCGACCCGCTGGTCTGGGGCGACGACAACCCGATCTCGTACACCTTCATCAGGAAGGGGCTGGGCAAGGCCCGGGTCGAGGAGCTGCTGCGGGTGATCAACTGGTGCTCGGCGCCGTTCGGCACCAAGGAGTTCGACCTGCGCGAGTACGGAGTGGAGGGCAAGCACCACAACCGGACCGCCACCGGCCCGGTCAAGACCGACCTCGGCTTCAAGGAGATCCAGAACCAGTACTTCTTCATCAGCGGGCGCAGCCCGGTGGTGCAGCCCTCCCCGCAGACCCCGAACTACGTCCGGGACATGCTGACCTACTCCAACGAGATGGTGAAGTACCTGGAGAAGGACCCCTGGGCGGGCCTGAAGCTGGAGATGCCGGCCCGGTTCAAGGCGAGCCTCGTCCCGACCGACGACAAGGTGACCGACCTGCTGCGCGGCCGACGGCCGATCGGTGACCTCGACACGATCATCACGGAGTGGCGTAACGGCGGCGGCGACGAGGGTCGCGAGTTCCGCGCCAAGGCGTTGGCCGACGCCGGACGATGAGTACCCGCGAAACGGCCCGGGCGGGCGGCGCCGGTGCGGACCGGCGCCGCCCGCCCGGCGGCCACGCCCGGGTGACCTCGCGGCCCGGTGACCGGGCCGGCGAACCCGGCGCTCCGGTCGACGTCACCGTCGCCCCGCCCCGGCCCGGTGCCGTGCCGGCCGGCGACGGGGGCGGCCCCGCACCGGTCGGGCCCGCCGCCGGTGGTCCCGGCCGGCCGGACCGCCGTCCCGAGCCGGTACGCCACGGCCGTGGGCGCCGCAGGGGCGCCCGGGCACCGCTGCGGGCCCGGCTGCGCCGGGACTGGCCGCTGCTGGTGATGGTGGCCCCGGCCGCGCTGCTGCTGCTGGTCTTCCACTACCTGCCGACGCTCGGCAACGTCGTCGCCTTCCAGGACTACAACCCGTACGCCGGGGACACCCCGCTGCAGGCGTTCCTGCACAGCCCCTGGATCGGGACGACCCACTTCGAGACGCTCTTCGGCGACCCGGCGTTCTGGGACGCGCTGCGCAACACCCTGGCGATCACCACCTTCCAACTGGTCTTCTACTTCCCGCTGCCGATCATGCTGGCGATCATGCTGCACAACATCCTCTCGCCGAGGCTGCGGGGCTTCGTGCAGACCGTCGTCTATCTGCCGCACTTCTTCAGCTGGGTACTGGTGGTCACCTTCTTCGTGCAGATGTTCGGCGGGGCCGGGCTGCTCGCCCAGGAGATGCGCGACGTCGGGCTCGAACCGTGGAACATCATGTCCAACCCGGACACCTTCATCCTGCTGGTCACCGCCGAGACGGTGTGGAAGGACGTCGGTTGGGGCACGATCGTCTTCCTCGCCGCGCTCTCCACCATCGACCCGCACCTGTACGAGGCGTCCGCGGTCGACGGGGCGGGCCGGTGGAAGCGACTGTGGCACGTGACGCTGCCCGGGCTGCGGCCGGTGATCGTACTCCTGCTGATCCTGCGGCTCGGCGACGCGCTCTCGGTCGGCTTCGAGCAGTTCATGCTGCAACGCGACGCGGTGGGGCGGCAGGCGGCCGAGGTGCTGGACACCTTCGTCTACTACAACTCCATCGCCACCGGCAACTACGGCTACGGCGCGGCCGCCGGGCTCTTCAAGGCCGTGGTCGGGCTGGTGCTGATCCTGGCGGCCAACCGGTTCGCCCACGCCCTCGGCGAGCGGGGAGTGTACTCGCGATCATGACTGTGACGGATCCTCTGCGGACGGCCCCGGCGCAGCGGCGTCGGGGGCGGAACCGGCGACCGGCCTGGGAGGAGGAGCCGTCCGCGGCCGGCCAGGTCTTCCGGGGCGGCGTACTCACCGGCGTGGTGCTGGCGGTGCTGATCCCGCTCTGGGTGGTGCTGGTGACGAGTCTGGCGTCCCGGCAGACCATCAACGCCGCGGGTGGGCTGGTCGTGGTGCCGAGGGAGATCGACTTCTCGGCGTACCGGGCGATCTTCGCCGGTGGGCTGGTCACCCAGGCGCTCTGGACCAGCACCCTGGTCACCCTGGTCGGTACGGCGGTGAGCCTGGTGCTGACCGTGCTGGCCGCGTACGGGTTGTCCCGGCCCGGGACGGTCGGGCACCGGGGGCTGCTCTTCTTCTTCCTGCTGACGTTCCTGATCTATCCCGGCATGGTGCCGAGCTATCTGGTGGTCACCGGGCTCGGGTTGAAGGACCAGATCTGGGCACTGATCCTGCCGACCGCGGTCAGCGTCTTCAACCTGGTGGTGGTGCGGGCGTTCTTCCAGAACATCCCGGCCGAGCTGCTGGACAGCGCCCGGATCGACGGTGCCGGCGAGTTCCGGATCCTGGCCCGGATCGTGCTGCCGCTCTCCCGGGCGGTGATCGCGGTGGTCGGGCTCTTCTACGCGGTGGGCTACTGGAACATCTGGTTCAACGCCCTGCTCTACATCGACGACAACTCGAAGTTCCCGATCCAGCGGGTGTTGCAGAGCTTCATCCTGGCCGGCCAGTCGCCGAACAACGCCGGCACGCTCGGGGTCTCGATGCCGCCGACGCTGGCGATCAAGATGGCGGTGGTGGTGGTCACGGTCTCGCCGATCGTCCTGGTCTACCCGTTCGTGCAGCGGCACTTCGTCAAGGGCGTGATCATCGGCGCGGTGAAGGGCTGAGCGCCGGGTCGGGTCCGTACTCCGCACGTCGGCGGTCACCTGAAGGGGGACGGGGCGCCCCCCACCTGGGCACCCCGCCCCGACCTTCAACCCCGCACGGTGGGTAGTCCATCCAGCGGCACCGCCCTGGTCGCGGTGCCGCCCAGCAGCAGCCGCCCGGGCAGCCGGGCACCCTCGACCGGGGCGAGGGCGACGCCGGTGACCCGGAGCGGTCCGTCGACCTCGACCCGGAACTCGTCGCCCGACCGGCCGGCCCGGATCGTGGTGTCGCCGTCGACGTCGTGCACCACCGCGCTGCCGTCGGTGGCGCCGAAGCTGAGCACGGTGACGTCGGAGAACGCGCCGTCGCCGACCCGGTCGGCCGGTGGCATCACCGGGATCAGCGCGCCGTACCGGACGAAGAGCGGGATCTGGGCCAGCGGCCGGTGCACCCGCAGGTGCCGGCCACCGGCGTGCACCTGTCCGGTCCAGAAGTCCACCCAGTCGCCGGCCGGCAGGTAGAGGTGCCGCCGGTTCTCCGGGTTGGTCATCGGCGCCACCAGCAGGTCCTCGCCGAGCCGGTACTCCAGCTCCGCCGTCCACGCGGCAGGATCGTCGGGGGAGTCCACCAGCAGGGCCCGCAGCATCGGCGCACCGGTCCGGGCCGAGGTCACCGCCGCCGAGTAGAGGTACGGCATCAGCCGGTAGCGCAACCGCAGCGCCTCGACGGCGAGCCGCTCGGCCTCGGCCGGGAAGTCCCAGGGCAGCCGGCTGGTGGTGCCGTGGAACCGGACCAGCGGGGAGAACGCCCCGAACTGCGCCCAGCGTACGTAGAGATCCGGCGTCGGGGTGCCGTGGAATCCGCCGCTGTCGTGGCTCCAGAACGGCACCCCGGACAGCCCGTGGCTCAGCCCGCCGCGCAGCGTACTGGCCAGGGCCGGGTACGTCGCGTTCACGTCGCCGCTCCACTGTGCTGAGTGCCGCTGCCCACCCAGGTACGACGACCGGGCCCACACCGTGGAGTGCCCGGCCACCTCCCGGGTCACCTTCACCACCACGTCGTTGAAGAGCAGCGAGTAGACGTTGTGCAGCTCGACTCCGGTCATCCCGTTGTGCGCCACCGCGTCCGCCGGTACCCCCTCGGCGAAGTCGGTCTTGAAGACGCTGGCGCCCTGCTCCAGCAGCGGCCGGAGCAGCCCGGTGAACCAGTCGACCGCGGCCGGGTTGGTGAAGTCGACGATCCCGCCGGCCGGGTGGCTGCCGTGCCAGGTGTCCGCCACGTAGACCGTCCCGTCGGCCCGGCGCAGGAAGTAGCCGGCCTCGGCCGCCTCGGCGTAGCGCGGGCTGCCGGTCATCACGTACGGGTTCATCCAGAGGCTGACCCTGAAGCCCGCCTCGGCCAGCTCCGCCAGCATGCCGGCCGGATCGGGGAACTGCTCGGCGTCCCAGCGCAGGTCCGACCAGGCGCCGGCGACCTGCCAGTAGCAGTCCAGGTGCAGCACGTCGCAGGGAATCCCGCGTTGGCGGATCCGCCGCGCCCGTTCCAGCACCCGCTGCTGGCTGTCCCGGTAGAAGCCCGACGAGATCCAGGCGCCGAACGCCCACTTGGGCGGCAGCGCCGGCCGGCAGGTCAGCCGGTCGTACCGCTCCAGGATCTGGGCCGGGGCGGGGCCGGCGATCACGTAGTAGTCGATCAGGTCGTCCGGCACCAGGATCTGCACGCAGCTGTGCGTGGACTGGCAGATGTCGAACTCGACCGGCATGCCGCTGTCGACCAGTACCCCGTAGCCCCGGTCGGAGAGGTAGAGCGGGATGTTCTTGTGCGAGCGGTCCGACTCGCTGCCGAAGGCGTCGAAGTTCCACATCAGAGCGCGCTGGCCGCGCTTGTCCAGCGGGGTGAACTTCTCGCCGAGCCCCACGAACCGCTCGTCGCCGGGGGCCACGAAGCTCTCGTGGTAGGCGGCGACCGCGCCGTCGACGAGTGACCGGCCGAACGGCAGGGTGCGCAGTCGACCGCTGATGTCCTGCTCGCCCCGGCTCTGGCTGACCAGCACCGCGCCGGTCGGGTCGACGAAGCGCAGGTGCCACGGGTCGAGGGCCAGTTCGGCGACGACCGCTCCGGCGTCGACCCGGACCCGGTCGCCGTCGACGCGTACCTCGGCGCGGTGCGGCTGGGGGTGGACCAGGCGCAGGGCGCGGCTGGCCCGGCCCCGGGCGAGCGGGTCCTCGCTGAGGCGTACCCGGATGACGCCCTCGGCGGCGGCGGTGATCCGGACCGCGAGCGAGCCGCCGTCCGAGGTTGTCGCCTTGAGGGTCACGCCCTGGCCGTCCGTGCTCAGCACCTCGGCCCGGTGCAGTGCGGAGAGCCCGTGCTCGCCCGGGGCTCGGACCGGTAGGTCGGGCGGGTCGGCGACGAACGTCTCGTGCGGCACCAGGGGCGGGCGGTACGGCATGCGGCCTCCTCGGCTCCCGGGACGCGGGTCGCGCGCACCGCCGACGGATGCCGGCCGGCACATGGACTCCCCATAGTTTCTTTGGTTACCCAACAAACTGTCAACGCCGCGATCGGAGTCGATGCGTCCGGCCGGCCGCCAGTTCGACCCGGACCGGATCGCGGCCGGGCAGTCCGACGGCGACCTCCCGGTCGACCGGGGAGGTCAGCGACGTCTCGACCTCCGTCGGCGTCCAGGCCAGCCGGGTCACCGTGACCGGACCCCGGGCGAGCAGCCCGCAGACGCTGCCGCGCGGCCAGGCCGGCGGCAGCGCCGGCAACAGGTCGAGCCGGACCGACGGCGCTCCCGGCCCGGGGCCGGGAGCGAGGCTGTGGCCGGGAGCGAGGCTGCTGCGCAGCAGCATGGCGGCGATCACGGCCGGGAACCCACCGCAGAGGTCGAGGTTGAAGATCGCGTCCCGGTTGTGCGTGGAGACCAGGTTCGGCCGCCAGTACCGGCCGGCCATCAGCAGCACCGTCCGGTACGCCTCCTCGGCCAGCCCGAGCCGCGCCGCCGCCAGGCCGAGCTGGGCCAGCCCGTAACCCATCTCGTCCGACTCCGCCCCCTGCCACCAGGCCAGCCGGTGCCGGATCGCCAGCGTCGCGGCCCGGCGCAGCGCGGGGTCGGCGGCGAAGGCCGGATCGATCTCGTACCAGAGCGGATAGAGCTGCGAGGCGTGCCGGTGCGCGTGGTTGTCGTGCAGCTCCGGGGCGATCCACTCGGCGAGTTCCCCGGTCGGGGCGATCCGGTACGGCGGCAGCGCCGCCAGCAGGGCCCGCCAGCGCGGCTCGGCCGGGTCGGGCTCACCCAGCGCCGCCGTCGCGGTCAGCAGGTTCCGCAGCAGGTCGCCGACGGCCGCCACGTCCATGGTGGCGTCCAGGCTCGCCTGCGCGCCGGTGTTCGCCGGTGCGTTCTCCGGCGAGTACGACGGCGCGAACCGGGCGCGGCCGTCCGGTCCGACCGTCACGAAGTCCAGGTAGAACTCGGCGGCCCGACGCAGGAACGGCAGCGCCCGCTCCCGCAGGAACGTCCGGTCCCCGGTGTGGCACCAGTGGTCGTGGTAGAGCCGGCCGAGCCAGGCCGCCCCGGCGGTCCAGAACGTCTGGCACCAGACCGGACCGAAGTGGTTCTGCCGGCCGTGGCTGGTCAGGTGCGTCGGGGTGAGGATGCCGGCCGCCCCGTACAGCCGGCGGGCGTTGTCGGCCAGGTCGTCGGCGACCGAGTCGAGCAGGTCGAAGAGGGGTACGACCAGTTCGGGCGTGCCGGTGACGGCCAGCGCCGCCAGCGCGGCCGGCAGGTTGCCGTTCAGCGTGTAGCCGCCGCTCCAGGCCGGCCGGTAGCTGCCGCTCCACACCCCGAGCAGGGTCGGCGGCAGGTCGCCGCAGGCGGAGACGATCGCGTACCGGCCGGCCGCGAAGAGCCGCTCCAGCAGCGCGTTGCCGCCCGATGTGTCGGGCTCGGCGGTGCTGCCGGACTCGGCGGTGCCGCCAACGGTGTCCGGTCGCAACGGTGCCAGCAGCTCCTCGGTGGTGGCCGTCCGGGCGGCCGGCGAGCCGGCCAGGTCCAGCCGGACCCGGCCGACCAGTTCGCCGTGCACTGCGACGTGCGCGGCCAGCAGCGCGTCGAAGTCCGCCGGCAGCTCCGCCAGCTCCGGCCCCGGCGACGGTACGCCGTCCACGGTGGTACGCAGCAGCAGGAGCGTGCCGCCCCGCAGCGCCCGGCACCGTACGGTGTAGCCGGTGACCTGCCGTCCGGTGGCGGCGGGGAACTCCACCCGCAGTCCCAGCCCGTCCGGCGCGATCGTCGTCGCCATCGGCACCGGCGGGTCCTCGTCGAGGACGCCGAGCCCGCTGTGCCAGCCGGTCGGCCCGGTGAGCCGGACGACCAGCGCGTCGTGCGGGCGCGACACGAACGCGGCCACCTCGACCGTGCCCTCCGGCGACCGCCAGGACTGCCGGACCACCCCCGTGTCGAAGTCGGTGCTCCGCCGGTAGCCGGTGGCCGTCACCCCGCCGGCGCCCGGTCCGGCGCTCGGTCCGGCGCTCGGTCCGGCGGCCGCCACCGGGGTGCAGGTGAGGACGGCCGCGCCGACCAGCGGGTCGACCCAGCGGGTCGTGGCGTACCCGGGATCCTGTTCGGCGGCGAACTCGACCACCCGCTCGGCGGCGCGCCGGTGTTGGCCGGCGGCGAGTAGCGAACGCAGTTCGGGAAGGATCCGGACGGTCGGCGGCGGGTCCAGCGGCGGGGTCAGCGGCAGGAAGAGCCGTTCGTGCGACAGGGTGATCCGGACCGCCTCCGGGCCGCCGTGGCAGAGCGCACCCTGCCGGCCGTTGCCACTGATCAGCGCGGCCTCCCAGTCGTCGGTCCGGGTGGTCGAGACGAGCCCGTTGACAGGGGGATTCACCCCGCTTACTTTGGCTGGAACCCAAACAAAGGTCAACGGCGGCTTCGCGGGTTCGGGGTTCCGCCGGGAGAGGCGGGGCGGGTGTGCGCTGGCCGAAGGGGCTGACCGGGCTCTGCTACGGCGGTGACTACAACCCGGAGCAGTGGCCGGCGGAGGTCTGGCCGACCGACGTCGAGCTGATGCGGCGGGCCCGGGTCAACCTGGTCACCGTCGGGGTCTTCGCCTGGTCCCGACTTGAGCCGCAGCCCGGCCGGTACGACCTCGACTGGCTGGACCGGGTGCTCGACCTGCTGCACGACGGCGGCATCCGGGTGGCGCTGGCCACCCCGACCGCCTCCCCGCCGCCGTGGTTCTCGCTGCGGCACCCGGACGCGCTGCCGGTCACCGCCGACGGGGTACGGCTCAGCCACGGCAGCCGGGACACCTACTGCGCCAGCGCCCCGGCGTACCGGGCCGCGGCCCGGGAGATCGCCACCGCGCTCGCCGACCGCTACCGGGACCATCCGGCGCTGGCGCTGTGGCACGTGCACAACGAGTACGGCACCACCTGCCACTGCGAGCACGTCGCCGTCGCCTTCCGGACCTGGCTGCGGGCCCGGTACGGCGACCTCGACCGGCTCAACGAGGCGTGGACCGGCAGCTTCTGGAGCCAGCACCACACGGGCTGGGAGCAGATCCGGCCGCCCCGGGCCACCCAGTACCTCGGCAACCCGAGCCAGTTGCTCGACTTCCGCCGGTTCGTCTCCGACGAACTGCTCGCGGCCTACGTCGAGCAGCGGGACCTGCTCCGGGCCGCCACCCCGGATGTGCCGGTGACCACCAACTACGTCCTCGGCGGCTGGGTGCCGGTGGACCACGCCCGGTGGTCCGTCGAAGTGGACCTGGTGGCGATCGACCACTACCCGGCGGAGGCCGGGCCGGGCGCCGAGGAGCAGACCGCGTTCGCCGCCGACCTGGCCCGGTCCTGGGCCCGGCACGGCCAGCGGTCCGGTGCGAGGAAGGACCCCCTCTTATCGGATGTTGTGGAAGCGGGGGCCCTTCCTAGCGGGGCTGGCCGGAGCGCCGCCGCGGCGCCGAAGGGCGGGCACCCGCCCGGCGGCCCGGCCTGGCTGCTGATGGAGAGCGCACCGAACCTGATCCTCACCCCCGGCCGGATGCACGCCAAGGAACCGGGCCGGATGACCCGGCACAGCCTGGCGCACGTCGCCCGGGGTTCCCGGGGCGCGATGTTCTTCCAGTGGCGGGCCTCCCGGGGCGGCGCCGAGGTCTTCCACTCCGCACTCGTGCCGCATGCCGGCCCGGACAGCCGGGCCTTCCGCGAGGCGGTCTCGCTCGGCGTACTGCTCGACCGGCTGGCCGAGGTGGACGCCGGAGCGGTACCGGCCCGGGTGGCGATCGCCTGGGACGTCGCGAGCTGGTGGGCGTTGCAGGCCACCGTGCTGCCCTCGGCCCAGCTCGACTATTCCGCCGAGGTGTCGGCGGCACACCGGGCGCTGTACCGGGCGGGCCACGCCAGCGACTTCGTCACCGACGGTGACGACCTCTTCGGGTACGCCCTGCTGGTGCTCCCGGCCCGCTACCTGGTCTCCGACCGGTACGCGTCGCGGATCCGCGACTACGTGGCGGCCGGCGGCCACCTGCTGGTCAGCTACTTCAGCGGGATCGCCGACGAACACGCCCGGGTCCGGGTCGGCGGCTATCCCGGAGCACTCCGCGACCTGGTCGGGATCCGGGTCGAGGAGTTCCACCCGCTCGACCCGGCCACCCGGTTGCCACTCTCCGACGGCGGCACCGGTCGGCTCTGGGCCGAGACGGTACGCCTGACCGGCGCGACTCCGGCGGTCAGCTATGCCGGCGGGCTCCTCGACGGCCTGCCGGCGCTGACCCGGCACGGGTACGGCGACGGGGTGGCCTGGTACCTCTCCACCCGGCTCGACGACGAGGCGTACCGCGACCTGCTGGCCCGGGTCGCGGAGGCGGCCGGTGCGGAACCTACCTGCCCGGCCGCCCCGGCCGGGGTGGAGGCGGTCCGCCGGTCCACCGCCGACACGAGCTGGCTGTTCCTGCTCAACCACACCGACACGGCGCAGACCGTCCCGGTGTCCGGAATGGAGCTGCTCACCGGAGAGCACGTCGAGACCGTGCGGCTGCCGGCCGGCGGCTGCGCGGTGCTCCGGGAAGCCGGGCAGACCGCGGCATCGTCCTGACCATCCCCGGGGCGGTCGGCGTGCTCCGCCGCGCCGGGCCACCGCTGATTCCGGCGTCGCAAGGTCGCCACAACCCTGGACAACCTTGCGGCATCCGCCCTCGTCAAGCGTGGCTCTCACATCGGTCACACCGACGAGAGAGGGTGTCATGGCACGATTCAACGCACGATGGCGACGGATAACGATGGCCGCCCTGGCGGTCACGCTCGGCGTCACGTTCGCGGGTTGGCGGGCCGGCACGGCGAGCGCCGAGCCGGCACCGCAGCTGACCGCGGTCGAGATCGCCGACGGGGTGCTGTTCAACGACGGTCCCGCCGCCAAGTACCTCACCGAGCTGGACCGCCCGGAGACGCCGTGGACCGACGAGATGCGTCGGATCCAGGAGCTGATCCGGCGGTACCTCGACGCGGATCCGCAGCTGGCGAAGGCGCTCAGCACGTGGATGCAGTCCGGTGACCCGCTCAAGGTCGCCAAGGGCATGCACGAGCTGGGCGCCGTCGCCCGCAAGGTGCTCGACGAGCTGTACGGGTCCGAGGCGATCGACAAGTGGGTCGGCGAGATCGACAAGGCCTGGGGCGAGGAGCGGTTGTACCTGCAGTACACCCAGGTCCAGCTCACGCAACTGATCAACGAGACCATGCTGGACATGTACAAGGGCGCGGACACCGCGGTGGCGGTCGACGTGGCCGTGGTCGCGGTGGCCGTGGTCGCCGTGGTGGTCGCCGTCGTGGCGATCGACGCCACCCCGCGGGAGTTCTCCCAGCGGACCAGGCTCGCGCACGAGATGTTGGTCAAGACCATCGCCACCAGCCTGCGGGCGAAGTACTGAGACGGCGGCCGGCGGTGCGGTGACGGTCGCCGCCGCCCTGTCGCGAACGGCGTACGTCATGCACGCCGCACCGCCGGCCAGCCTCGCCGTCGCAAGCCGGTCGCAACCCGGGACAGCCTCTCGCCATCCGTCCCCGGGAAGCGTGGCCGCTGTCCAGTCAGATCGGGAGGAGAGGATGTCATGCCACGAGTCAACGCAGACGTGGTGGTGGCCGCCTACGCGGCGGTCACCCTGGTGGTGGTCCGGAGGGCGATCGACTTCACGCCCTTGAAGTACGACAGCCGGACCGGGTTCGCGCACGAGATGCCGGTCGCGGAGACCGCCGCCGGTCCGGAGACGGTGGTCTGAGATGGCGGCCGACAGTGCGGCGGTGCGCGCCGCAACGGATGAAGTCGATACCCGTACCGGTCGGCGGGTGGCGATCGTGGTCGCCGTTGCCCTCGTGGTCGTGGCGTACGTCATGAACGCCGCGCTGCCGGCCAGCCCGTTCACCCTGCCCGGTCCCAAGGCGGAGACCGTGCGGTCGCTGTTGCCGCAGGGCTGGGCGTTCTTCACCAAGAGCCCGCGAAGCCGGTCCGCCGAGGTGTACCAGCACGAGGCCGACGGTGGCTGGCGGAACATCACCGCCGGCCCACGGCACCGCGCCGGTGACCTGATGGGACTGGACCGGCTGGGCCGGTCGCAGGGCACCGAACTGGCCCTGCTGCTCGCGCTGGCGCCGAAGGGGGACTGGCGGGAGTGCGAGCGGGCCCCGACCGCCTGCCTGTCCCAGTCGACCGTCACGCGCACCCTGCCGAACCGGTCCACTCACCACAGCATCTGCGGTGAGGTCGGCGTGGTGCTCCAGGACGTTCTGCCCTGGGCCTGGCGGGACGCGCCGACCACGATGCCGTCGAAGGTGCTGAGAGTGAGGGTGACATGCTGACCCGCTTCGGCCGGTGGGCCCGGCCCCGATTCGCCGTACCCGTCTGGTCGTCCGGGGTGGGGCTGGCCCGTACGTTGCTGGCGTTGGGCACCCTGGGCACGCTGCTGGCCACGGATCCGAAGGTCCTGATGTCGCCGCTGGCCAACGGCGTCGTACCGCCGGTGTGTCAGGGGCTCGGCCAGGCCGGCATCTGGTGCGTCACCCCGGACCTGGCGGTGGGACGTTGGCTGTCGGTGGCCGCGCTGCTGCTGGTGATCAGCGGGTGGCGCCCCCGGTTCACCGCCATCCCGCACTGGTACGTGTCGTGGAGCCTGATGGTCAACAGCACCGTCCAGGACGGCGGCGACCAGATCACCGCCGTGCTCGCCATGCTGCTCCTGCCGATCTGCCTGACCGACCCGAGGCGCTGGCACTGGCGGGCGCTCGACGGCCCGGCACGCGACCCGGACGCGGCTGCGGCGACCGTGCCGAGCGCCGCCCGGATCGTGGCCGGGGTGACCCTGCTGCTCATCCAGATCCAGGTTGCCGGGCTCTACCTGCAGGCGTCGATGGCCAAGCTCGGCGTCGAGGAGTGGGCCGACGGCACCGCCATGTACTACTGGTCGCACCACCCGACGTTCGGCTCTCCGCCCTGGACGGCACCGATCACCGATCTGGTCACCGCCGCGCCGGCCGGGGTGGCGGCGATCACCTGGGGGTCGGTGGCGCTGGAGTTCGGGCTCGCGTTGGGGATCGTGCTCAACCCGAGGGCCCGGTGGGTGCTCCTCACCCTGGGCCTGCTGTTCCACGGCAGCATCGCGATCGAGATGGGACTGGTCAGCTTCTGCGCGGCGATGTCCGGGGCGCTCCTGCTGTACCTGCTGCCGATCGGTCACCACGTCCGCTGGCCGGAGCGGCTCGGCCGCCGGGTGGTCGCCCTGTCGCGGCGGCCGAGGCCCGCCGCCGTGCTGGGCCGGCCGGGGCCCGATGCGGTGACGGCGCCGGACCCGGTGCCATCCGGCCCGCCCCCCGAGGCGGCACCGGTCCCGGTGGCCCGGGAGGCGACGGTGGGGTACGCCCCGGACCGGCACCTGCTGGTCTACGACGGAGACTGCGGCTTCTGCACCGCCTCGGTGCACTTCGTCCGGCGGCGGTTGCGCCCGCAGGTCCCGGAGACCGTCGACATGGTGCCGTGGCGGTCGGTCGACCTGGCCCGGTACCGGCTGACCCCGCACGACGTGCACCGCGCCGCGTACCTGATCCGGCCGGACGGCGGCCGGCTGGCCGGGGCGGCGGCCTTCGCCGAGCTGGCCAGGCACGGCAGGGGTGGCTGGCCGCTGCTCGGCCACCTCCTCCGCCGGCCGCCGGTGAACTGGCTGGCCGCCGCGCTGTACCGGCTCGTGGCGGCGCAGCGGCACCGGCTGCCCGGCGGGACCGGCGCCTGCGCGGTCGTACCCGAGTGACATGGTCGTGTCCGGATGCGGTCGCCGTGCTGTCCGGCGTCCTCGCGGCGCCGGACACAACCTTTTCGCAACCCTCGGCCGGTTACATCGTCGTCATGTGGAAGCAGAGACTCGCCGCGGCCGCGACCGCTCTCGTGCTGGCCCCGGTTGCGCTGGTCGGCGCGATCGCCGGGCCGGCCGGCGCCGCGCCCGTCGATAAGAAGTGCCAGGAACCGCCGGGCTGTATCGAGGTGCAACCCGCCCTGCTCGGCGACTGCTGGGAGGTGAAGTGCGAGATCACCCTGTTGGTGACCACGTCGGCGCCACGGGACGTGGTGGTCCGCTACAAGACGGCCGAGGGGAGCGCGACCGACGGGAAGGACTTCAAGGGCGAGCCGGACGGTAAGGCGACCATCCCGGCCAAGGAGCAGTCGGTCCAGCTGCCGCCGCTGGTCATCCCCGACGAGGAGAAGGAGTCCGACGAGGACTTCTACCTCTACTTCGGCTCGTCCGACAAAGACGTGATCGTCAAGCCGGACATCCTCCGGGTGGTCATCAAGGATGGTCCCTGATTCTGGACCGGGGGGCGCCCGGGCCCGCCTCGGCGGGCCCGGGCGGCGCCGCCACGGCGGCGGCCAGCCGGTCCGCCTCGGCCCAGGCGTTCGTCTTCCGGTACAGTTCGGCCGCTCGGGCCCAGTGCTCGACGGCCGTCTGCGGGGCGCCGGCCCGCTGTGCCAGGTCGCCGAGGTTGCGCCGGACGTTCGCCTCCTCGTAGTGGTCGGGCACCCGGGTCCGCAGCGCCAGGGCCAGCTCCAGCCGCTCCCGCGCCCGGTCGAGCTGGCCCCCCTCCAGCCAGACCCGGCCGATGTGGTTGGCCGCGACCGCCTCCAGGTGCTGGTCGGCGATCTCCCGGCCGAGCGCCAGCGCCCGCTCCAGGTGCCGCAGTGCGGCCGGGTGGTCCCCGCCGAGCAGGAACACCAGACCGAGGTCGTTCAGGGTCTCCGCCTCGTGCCGCCGGTCGCCGATCCGGTGGCGCACCTCGATCGCCTCGGAAAGGTGCCGGCGGGCGAGGTCGGGTTCGCCCCGGCGCAGGTACGCCTGCCCCAGCCGGCTCAGCACGATGGCCTCCAGCCGCGGGTTGTCCAGGTTACGCACCAGTTCCAGCGCCCGGGGCAGGTGCTCGAGCGCCCGGTCGGGCTCGCCCATCTGGGTGTGGCAGTCCCCCCTGTTGCTCAGCGCCAGGACGATGCCGAGGACGTGCCCGTCGGCCGTGTGCGCGGCGACCGCGTGCTCCAGCGCCTCGATCGCACCGTCGAAGTTGCGCAGCCCGCAGTGCGCGACCGCGATGTTGTTGTACACATGCCCCTCACCGCGCAGGTCGTCGCAGCGGCGCATCAGCGGCAGTGCCCGGTGCAGGCTGGACAGCGCCTCGTCGAACCGTCGCGTGGTGATCAGGGCGACGCCGAGGGCGCTGTGCATCAGCCCCTCCGCCATCGGCCCGCCGTCCCGCTCGGCGCCGGTCAGCCCCCACCGGCACAGTCCGATCCGCTCCTGCCAGTGCCCCCGGGAGTCGAAGAATCCGGTCAGCAGGTAGGTGAGCTGCCACGCCGCGGCGGGCCGGGCGTGCTCGGCGGCGTACCGGACGATCGGCAGCATGTTCTCCCGCTCGCCGTCGAGGAAGGTCAGGGCGGCCTGCGCCTCGGCCGCGAACGGCGGCGTGGCCAGCCGGTGGCGCAGGGCCGGGCGTACCCGGTCCCGGCCGCGGTCGATGGCCCGGTTGGCCAGGTCGGCGATTGCCAGGTACCAGTCCACCAGCCGGTCGGTGACGTCGTCGCGCTCCGGCTGGCTGCACGCCGCCTGGCCGCATTCGAGGGCGTAGAGCCGGATCAGGTCGTGGCAGCGGTACCGGTCCCGGCCGATCGGGTTGATCAGGTGCGCGCCGGCCAGCTCGGCCAGGGCGGCCCGGGCCCGGTCGAGCGGGAGGGCGCCACCCGCGGCCACCAGCTGCGCCGAGAAGGAGGTGCCCGGGTGCAGCCCGATCAGCCGGAACGCCTGGCCGGCCGGCCCGCTGAGCCCGTGGTACGCGCTGGCGAAGACCGTCCGTACGCTGCGCGAGTCACCCTCCACCGACAGGGCGTCGAGCCGGTCCTCGGTGGTCAGCTCCGCCACCAGCTCGCCGATCGTGCGGCGCGGGTCGGCGGCCAGCTTGGCCGCGGCGATCCGCAACGCCAGCGGCATCCGGCCACAGAGCCGGACCAGGTCGGCGCTTGCCTCCGGCTCCCGGTCCACCCGGTCCGGTCCGGCGACCCGGCGGACCAGCGCCACCGCCTCCGCCGGGGTGAGCACGTCCAGCCCGACCGACCGGATCGCGTACCGGGTGGCGAGCCCGGTCAGCTGGGTCCGGCTGGTGACCACCACCAGGCTGGTCGGGGTCGCCGGCACCAGCGGGACCAGGTGGTCGACCGAGCCGGCGTTGTCGAGCACGACCAGCATCCGCCGGCCGGCGACCAGGGACCGGTACAGGCCGGCCTGCTCCACCGGCTCGACGGGCATCCGCGGGGCCGGTACGCCGAGGCTGCGCAGTACCTGGCAGAGCGCATCGCTGGCGGTCAGCATCGCCTCCCGGTCGTGTCCGCGCAGGTCCAGGAAGAGCTGGCCGTCGGGGAAGTACTCGCTGATCCGGTGGGCAAGCTGCACGGCCAGCGCGGTCTTGCCCATTCCGGCCGGCCCGGAGAGCACCACGAGGTGGCTCTCCCGGTCCCGGTCCCGGGCCAGTCGTTCCAGCGCGTCGAGTTCCTCCGCCCGCCCGGTGAAGTGCCCGACCGGTGCCGGTAGCTGGGCCGGTCGGGGCATCGCCACCGCCGCCGGGTCGGGCATCGCCACCGCGGGCGGCCCGGGCATCGGCACGGCGGCCGGCGGTCGGGGTGTGGCGGACGCCGGGCCCGGCGCCGGCCCGCCCCGCCCGGTCGGCAGGTCCAGGCGGGGCGAGCGGCGCAGGATGTCCGCGTGCAGCCGCTGCAGCGCGGCACCCGGATCGATGCCCAGCTCCTCGGCCAGTCCGGACCGCAGCCGGCGGTAGGACTCCAGCGCGTCGGCGTGCCGGGCACACCGGTACAGCGCCAGCATGTGCAGGCCGACCAGCCGCTCCCGGTACGGGTGCACGGCCACCAGCCGCTCCAGCTCGCTGACCGCCAGCCGGTGCCGGCCGAGTCGTAGCTCGGCGTCCCAGCGGTCCTCCAGCGCGGTCAGTCGCATCTCCTGCAACCTCGCCACCTCGGCGACCGCCCAGCCGGCCGGCGCGGCGTCGGCCAGCGCATCGCCGCGCCACAGCGCGAGTGCGGCACTCAGTCGCTGCACCGCCGGCACGATGGCCGCCTCGACGGACCTGTCGGCGGCTTCGTGGCTGGCGCCGGCCGGCCCGCCGGTCTGCCCGGTCAGTTCCCGGATGGCCTCGGTCAGCTCGTCGGTGGCCAGCCGGGCCTGCTCCTCGAACCGGCAGGCGTCGACCGCCGAGCGGGGCAGCGCCAGCAGGTAGCCGGAGCCCCGTCTGGTCAGCGTCTCCGGCAGGCCGCAGTCGGCCAGCGCCTGGCGGACCCGGGTGACATGGCTGTACAGCGTTTTCAGCGCGGTGCGCGGCGGGTTCTCGCCCCACAGCGCGTCGATCAGCCTGGACGGTGTCACCGCCCTGCCGGCGTGCAGCGCGAGCAGCCCGACCAGTGCGCGTTGCCGGGATCCGGAGAGTACCGCCGGACCGACCGGCCCGAGAACCTCGACCGGCCCGAGCACCCTGACCTCGGCGGCTGCCCCGGCACTTCCGGGCGGCGCGGAGCCGCCCGCCCGAGCCGGCCGCGTGATCGGATCGGGGCGTCCACGCATCGCCGTCACCCTCTCGAAGGTCTACTCGCGTCAACATCATCTCCTACGGCCGCGAATCGCCGGCTCGGCGAGCGGGCGGAGGCGGCCGACGCGGCGCCGACCGGGACGACGCCCGAAGTGGATCCGATCGGCCCGACTCACCAGCGGTGGACGATGGCGCACAAGCCCTTCGCCCGTACCCGGCGCGTGCGGCTCGGCGTGACCGGGTGGCTCGCGGCGGACGATTTTCCGGGTGTGTCAATATGCTGCGATGGCATACCCCTGGATCCCACCGCCAGGCATGGCGCTGGCAGCCTATCCGCATCCGGTACAACTGCCGCCGGGCTGGGGCGCGCTGATCGTCTCGGCCGACCGGGGACCCTACATCGTGCCCGTGCCGAGTACCGCCAAACTGAAGGTCGACGGCCGAGAGGTCTCCGGGATGGCGGAGGGCACCTTCCACGTCGCGGTGCCGGCCGGGGAGCACGAGGTCAAGTACACCGACCTGTTCGGCTTTCCGCTGGTCACCACGAGGGTCGTGGTGCAGCCGGGCGCCGGGCACGGGTTGTCGTTCCGGTTCGGCTGGTGGCGCAACCGGGTGCACGACGGACAGGGCACCGACGTCACGAAGTTCGGCATGTGGTCGAACTACAGCATCGCCCTGATCGTCTTCGGCGTCGTCGGCGTGCTCTGCTGCGGGCTGCTTTTCGTTTGATGTCGGCTTTCGTTTGATGTCGGCCGGCGGGAGTTGACCCCTCCGTCCGGGCCCGGACGGTGAGGCGGGACGCTCGGAAGTAGTCGAGCAGTTCGGCCCGGTGGCCGGCGCCGAGCGGGTCGAGCGCGCCCGGGTCGGTGCCGGCGGGGCAGCGCAGCAGGCCGGCCTCGGCGACCGCGTACCCATCGGCGGTGCCGGCGTAGAGCAGCGCGAAGCCGCGTACGGAGAGCTGGATCGGCGAACTGAAACCTTTAAACTGATCGACCTCGATGTTGTGTAGCGGAAAGCGGTTGCCCTAGCATTCAGGTGCGCAGGAAGCCGTATCCCCGTTGTCGGGTAGCCGTTGAACTGTTCCATTTCGGCCACCCTCCCGCGGTCTGGGTCCGGCCGACCCACACGGGCAGGGTCGGCACGACACCGCCACCCGGTCGGGCTGGCGAACCCGGGACCGCCCCCCGCCATCGACGGAGTTGATCATGCGTATCTCACGACATCGCCGTACCCTGCTCGCCGCGACCACGGCCGCGGCGCTCGCCGCGACCGGCACCTTCACGATGGTCGCCTCGGCCGCCGCCGCCGGCTGCCGGGTCGACTACCAGGTGACCAACCAGTGGCAGGGCGGCTTCGGCGCCAGCGTCAGCCTCACCAACCTCGGTGACCCGGTCACCGGTTGGAGCCTGACCTGGGCGTACGGCGCCGGACAACAGGTAACCCAGGTCTGGAACGCCACCGTCAGCCAGAGCGGCGGCCAGGTGACGGCCAGCAACGTCAGCTACAACGGCACGATCGGCACCAACGCCAGCGTCTCGTTCGGCTTCAACGGCTCCTGGAACGGCAGCAACCCGGCGCCGGCCAGCTTCGCGATGAACGGCACCACCTGCACCGGTGCGGTGACGCCGACCACGCCCGGAGAATCGCCGACCACCCCGCCGGCCAGCACCGCACCACCCACCACCGCACCACCCACCCCGCCGGTGACCACCGGGCCGCCGACCGAACCGCCGGCCGGCGCGAAGCAGGTCGAGGACCTCGACCGGGGGCTGGTCAGCGTCCGCTCCGGCAGCGCCAACCTGGTCTCCTGGCGGCTGCTCGGCACCGAGGTCTCCGGTGTGTCGTTCAACCTCTACCGGGGGTCGACCCGGGTCAACTCGTCCCCGATCACCGGCGCCACCAACTATCTCGACTCCGGCGCGGCGGCCGGTTCGACGTACACGGTACGGGCGGTGGTGAACGGGACGGAGCAGCCGGCCTCGGCACCGGCGCTCCAGTTCGGCAACGGCTACCTCGACGTACGACTCCAGGTGCCGCCCGGCGGCACCACCCCGTCGGGTGAGTCCTACAGCTACTCGGCGAACGACGCCTCCGTCGGCGACCTCGACGGCGACGGCCGGTACGAGATCGTGCTCAAGTGGGATCCCAGCAACGCCAAGGACAACTCCCAGTCCGGCTACACCGGGAACGTCTACGTCGACGCGTACACCCTGACCGGTACCCGGCTGTGGCGGATCGACCTCGGTCGCAACATCCGGGCCGGCGCGCACTACACGCAGTTCCAGGTCTACGACTACGACGGTGACGGCCGCGCCGAGGTGGCGATGAAGACCGCCGACGGCAGCCGTTCCGGCACCGGTCAGGTGATCGGCTCCGCCTCGGCGGACCACCGCAACTCCAGCGGCTACGTGCTGGCCGGGCCGGAGTACCTGACGATGTTCGACGGGCAGACCGGCGCGGTGCGCTCGACGGTGAACTACGAGCCGGCCCGGGGCAACGTCTCCTCCTGGGGCGACAACTACGGCAACCGGGTGGACCGGTTCCTCGCCGGCACGGCGTACCTGGACGGGCAGCGGCCGTCACTGATCATGGCGCGCGGCTACTACACCCGGAGCGTCATCGTGGCCTGGGACTTCCGCAACGGCTCGCTGACCCGGCGCTGGACCTTCGACTCCAACTCGGCCGGCTCGCAGTACGCCGGCCAGGGGAACCACGCGCTGACCATCGGCGACGTCGACGCCGACGGCCGGGACGAGATCCTGTACGGGGCGATGGCGATCAACGACAACGGCTCGCCGCTGTGGAACACCGGGTACGGGCACGGCGACGCGGCGCACCTCGGCGACCTCGACCCGAGCCGGTCCGGACTGGAGTACTTCAAGGTCAGCGAGGACTCCTCGAAGCCGTCGTCCTGGTTCGCCAACGCGCGTACCGGGCAGGTCTACTGGTCGACGTCGCCGGCCGGGGACAACGGCCGGGGCGTGGCCGGGGACATCTACGCCGGCAGCGCCGGGGCGGAGTCCTGGTCGTCGGCGGCCGACGGGTTGCGCAGCCCGAGCGGGTCGAACGTCGGCCGCAAGCCGTCGTCGGCGAACTTCCTGATCTGGTGGGACGGTGATCCGGTCCGGGAACTGCTGGACCAGACCCGGATCGACAAGTACGGCACCGGCTCGGACACCCGGCTGCTCACCGGCAGCGGGGTGGCGTCGAACAACGGCACCAAGGCGACGCCGGCGCTCTCGGCGGACATCCTCGGCGACTGGCGCGAGGAGGTGATCTGGCGGACCAGCGACAACGGCGCGCTGCGGATCTACAGCACGCCGACCCAGACCAGCACCCGGATTCACACCCTGATGCACGACCCGATGTACCGGGTGGCGATCGCCTGGCAGAACACCGCCTACAACCAGCCGCCGCATCCGAGCTTCTTCATCGGCAACGGCATGTCGACCCCGCCGGCACCCTCGATCTACCTGCGGTGACCCGGTCCGGGGCCGGCCGGCGGTCGGGTCCCCCGGGAAACGCGAAGCCGCACCGGCTCGCGGGGCCGCTCAACTCCCCGCGTGCCGGTGCGGCACACACCGCGACATCACGCGACCCGTCCCGATCGCGCTTGTCGAACCACCACCGGTAAGAACAATAGGCGGCTTCCGGTGCGCGGCGGTGACAGCACGGTGAAGAGTGTGTTTCGCGACATCCGGACGCCGTGACACCGCTCACACCCGAGGCCCGCCCGGTGTCGTCCGGGAGCCGCCCGGCGCGGCAGCGACCCCGGGTCCCGACCGGCGTCGTCAGCCCTGCCGGCGGAGCCCTCCGGCGACCTTCTCGGCGATCAGCTCGTACGAGCGCACCCGGTCGGCGATGTCGTAGACCATGGTGGTGAGCATCAGCTCGTCGGCCTCGGTCCGGGCCAGCAGGTCGGTGAGCTGCCGGCGTACCGTCTCCGGCGAACCGAGCGCCTGCCCCTCCCGCCGGTCCAGCACGAACCGCCGCTCCAACTCGGTGTACGGGTACGCCGCCGCCTCCTCCGGACTGGCCAGCGGGGCCGGTCGGCCAGTACGCAGCCGCAGGAACGACAGCGAGGCCGGGCCGGATAGCCACTCCGCCCGTTCGTCGTCGGAGGCGCAGACCGCGTTGACCGCCACCATCGCGTACGGCCGGTCCAGCCAGCGCGACGGCCGGAAGTTCTGCCGGTAGAGGGTCAGCGCCGGCAGGGTGTTCGCGGCGCTGAAGTGGTGCGCGAAGGAGAAGGGCAGGCCGAGCAGCCCGGCGAGTCGGGCGCTGAACCCGCTGGAGCCGAGCAGCCAGATCGCCGGCCGGTCGCCCCGGCCCGGGGTGGCGGTGATCGGGCCCGGCAGGTCCCCGGTGAAGTAGTTGACCAGGTCGTCCAGTTCCTCCGGGAAGTTCTCGGCGGAGAGCCCGGCCATGGTGCGGCGCAGGGCCAGCGCGGTCGCCTGGTCGGTGCCGGGCGCCCGGCCGATGCCCAGGTCGATCCGGCCCGGGTGCAGCGCCTCCAGCGTGCCGAACTGCTCGGCCACCACCAGCGGCGCGTGGTTGGGCAGCATCACCCCGCCGGACCCGACCCGGATGGTCGAGGTGCTCGCCGCCACGTGCGCGATCAACACGGCCGGCGCGGAGCTGGCGATCGCCGGCATGTTGTGGTGCTCGGCCACCCAGAACCGGTGGTAGCCGAGTTCCTCGGTGCGCCGGGCGAGTGCGGTGGTGTGCCGCAGGGCCGCGCCGGCGGTGGTGCCGGTGGCGACCGGGGCGAGATCGAGGACGGAGAGCGGTACGTTGATCACATCTGCGCCAACCGGCGACGAGCCGGTTTTCTTCCGGCGGCCTCCCACCCCCCGACCGCCGGGTGTGACGCCGGGCACCGTGGCCGGTCCGGATCAGCGGGTTGTCGGGCGGGCCCGGATCAGCGGGCTGTCGGGCGGGCCCGGACGTGCAGGCGTTCGCCCTGCGGCCCGAAGAGGGAGAGGACCTCGGCGACGCCCGGTCCGGGGTTGGAGACGTGGTGCGGAACCCGGGTGTCGAACTCGGCGACCTCGCCGGGGGTCAGGATCAGGTCGTGCTCGCCGAGCCGCAGGCGCAGCCGACCGGAAAGCACGTAGAGCCATTCGTAGCCCTCGTGGGTCTGCTGTTCGTTCTCGCCGCTCGGGGTGTTCGGCGGGAGGATCTGCTTGAACGCCTGCAAACCGCCGGGTCGGCGGGTCAGCGGAAGGAACGTGACGCCGTGCCGGACGATCGGTCGGGGATACACCCGGGGGTCGGCGGTGGCGGGCGCGTCGACCAGTTCGTCGAGGGAGACCTGGAAGGCCCGGGCGAGCGGCAGCAGCAGTTCCAGGGTCGGCCGGCGGCCACCGGACTCCAACCGGGAGAGGGTACTCACCGAGATGCCGGTCACCTCGGAGAGCTGGGTCAGCGTGGTGCCGCGCTGTTGGCGCAGCTCCCGCAGCCGGGGGCCGACCGAGGCCAGGGCGAACTCTTCATTTGCCATACCGGCAAGGATAGTTGCTGAAATCCCGATCCGCGCCGCACCGTGGGTGGGTACCTCCGACGAAGGGAAACATCCGTGGAGCAGACCTATGACGTGGTGGTGATCGGTGGCGGTGCCGCCGGACTGGCCGGAGCCCTGGCGCTGGCCCGGGCCCGGCGGTCGGTGCTGGTGGTGGACGACGGAACGCCCCGCAACGCGCCGGCCGACCGGGTGCACAACTACCTGGGCCGGGAGAGCACGCCGCCGGCGGAGCTGATCGCTGACGGGCGCGCCGAGGTGACCCGGTACGGCGGCGAGATCCACGCCGGCCGGGTCGAGACGGTCGCCCGGGACGGTGACGGTTTCCGGCTGAGCCTGGACGGTGGAGCCGAACTGCGGGCCCGCCGCCTGCTGGTCACGACCGGACTGGTCGACGAACTGCCCGAGCTGCCCGGCCTGGCCCAGCGGTGGGGCCGCGACGTACTGCACTGCCCGTACTGCCACGGCTGGGAGGTGCGCGACCGCCGGATCGGCGTACTCGTCAGCGGGCCGACCGCCGTGGCGATGCACCAGGTGAACCTGTGGCGGCAGTGGAGTCCACAGGTGATGCTGCTGACGCAGGACGGCCCGGCGCTGGAGCCGTCCGACGCCGAACAGCTCGCCGCCCGGGCCATCCCCGTGGTACCCGGCCGGGTCACCGGGCTGGAGATCGCCGACGACACGCTCACCGGGGTACGCCTGGCCTCCGGCGAGGTCGTCGCGCTGGACGCGGTCGTGGTCGCACCCCGGTTCACCGCCCGGGCCGGCGTACTCGAGTCGCTCGGGGTCAAGCCGGTCGACGTGGAGATGGGCGGGCACGTCGTCGGCAGCCAGATCCCGGCCGACCCGAGTGGGCTGGCGGTACCCGGGGTCTGGGTCGCCGGCAACGTGGCAGACGTACGGGCCCAGGTCATCTCGGCCGCCGCGTCCGGCCTGCTCGCCGGGGCGGCCATCAACGCCGACCTGGTCGCGGAGGAGACCCGCGACGCCGTCGAGTCCTACCGGCACCAGGTGCGCACGATGTTCGAGCGGGACGCCTGGGAGGAGCGCTACCGCGCCCGACCGGCGATCTGGAGCGGACGTCCCAACCCGCAGCTCGTGGCCGAGGCGGCCGACCTGGCCCCGGGCCGGGCCCTCGACGTCGGCAGCGGAGAGGGCGCCGACGCCATCTGGCTCGCCGAGCGGGGCTGGCGGGTGACCGGGGTGGACATCTCGACCACGGCACTCGGCCGGGCCGCCGCGCACGCCAGCGCGGCCGGTGCCGAGGTCGCCGGCCGGATCGAGTGGCTGCACGCGGACCTGCGCGAGCAGCCGCCCGCCGAGGGGCGGTACGACCTGGTCTCCGCGCAGTACATGCACCTGCCCGGCGAGGCGCGACGGGAGCTGTTCGCCCGGCTCGCCGCCGCGGTGGCCCCGGGCGGCACCCTGCTGATCGTCGGGCACCACCCATCCGACCTGCGGACCTCGGCACACCGGATGCACTTCCCGGAGATGATGTACACCGCCGAGGAGATCGCGTCCGGGCTCGACCCGAGCACCTGGACGGTGCTGACCGTCGACGCCCGGTCCCGGCCGGCGGCGGACCCGGAGGGACACCCGGGTGAGGTCTCCGACGCCGTGCTGGTCGCCCGCCGGCACGCCGGTCAGTCCGGCGCGGTCAGGTCCGAATAGTCCTCGGCGGTCAGCGGTGCCCGGGACAGCGCACCGTCGGCGCGGGGAATGCCCAGGTGCTCCCCGTCCTGCTCGAAGGTGACCCGGTCGACGTCGGGGCGTGCGGTCAGTGTCCGGACGATCTGGCCGAAGGCCAGGATCTGGTCGTTGCGGCCGGTGCCGGCGAGTCCGGCGCCGACCTCGACCGTCGCCTCGCCGGCCGCGACCCGCACCCCGAGGATCGTGTCCGGGCCGGTGACCGAGCTGGTCAGCCCGGAGTGCTGCTCGTCGTCGGTCGGGCCGGCGAGGAGCAGGTCCAGGTGCGCGGTGGCCGGCAGCGGGGCCGGCAGCCGGCGGACGACCGGCACGAGCTTGCCGTCGCGGACGTAGTACACCCGCTCGACCGCCAGTCCGGAGGGACCGGGAGACGGCGGGGGCCGGGTCACGGTCCCGGCGGTGCCGGGCGGCGACTCGATCGACCGAGGTGTCTCCTCGGTCGGCACCTGGCAGCCGGCCAGCAGGGCGAGCAGGACCAGCAGCGGCGGGACGCGGCGCCGGTGTCTCATCGCGGTTCCACCGGAAGTTCGACCCGGAAGCGGGCACCACCGCCCGGCCGGTCGAGTACGGCGACCCGCCCGCCGTGCGCGGCCGTGTGTTGCGCCACGATGGCGAGCCCGAGCCCGGTGCCCTCGCTGTCGCCACGGGTGCTGGCGGTCCGGCCACGGACGAACCGGTCGAAGATCACCTGCTTGTCGTCCGGGGCGACACCGGGTCCCTCGTCGTCGACCTCGACGTAGTAGAGGCCGGCGGACTGGCCCAGCCGGACCGCGCAGGCACCGCCGCCGTGCCGGCCCGCGTTGTCGATCAGGTTGACCAGCACCTGCTCCAGCCGCCGCCGGTCGACCACCCACACCTGGTCGTCGAGATCGCCCTGTTCGAGCAGTGTCTCCGGCAACCGCCGGGACCGGCACACCTGGCGGGCGAGGTTGACCACGTCGACCGGGCCGCGATCGGCCGGCCGGTCGGTGCGGGCCAGCTCCAGCAGGTCGTTGACGAGCCGCTGGAACCGGGTCACCTCGTCGGCGACGAGGCCGGCGGCGGTGGCGCTTGGGTCGTCGAGATGGTTCCGCCGCCGCCCGAGTACGCTCGCCGCCGCCGCGAGGGTCTGCAGCGGGGAACGCAGTTCGTGACTGACGTCGGCGGCGAACCTGCGATCCCGCTCGATCCGCCGGGCGAGCTGGTTGACCATCTCGTTGAAGGAGGTGGTCAGCTGCGCGAGGTCCGGCTCGGTGGCCGGGTCGAGCCGCGCGCCGAGGTCCCCCTTGGCGATCTCCTGCGCGGCGCTGGTGACCAGGGTGAGCGGCCGCATGGTGTACCGGGTGCTGTACCAGCCGATCCCGGCACCGGCGGCGGCCGTGACCATCGCCACCAGGGTCAGTACGAGGCCGAGCACCTGGAGGGTGTGTTCCAGTTCGTCCAGGTAGTCGACGTGGTAGAAGACGGTCGTTCCGGCCAGTGGCACGCCGATCACCAGGGCGGGCTGTCCCTGGGTCCGCACCCGCTGGATCGCCGGACGACCGGCGCGTGCGGCCCGCTGGAGCAGCTCCGGGATCGCCTCGGTGGTGCCGGCGTCGGCATTGCGGGCGTACCAGAGGCCGTCCCGCCACAACACGGCACGGCGGGTCTGGCCGGTGTCCAGCGACCGCAGGATCTCGACGATGTCCGGCCGTTCCGTACGCAGTCGGGCCCGTACGACCGTCGCCTCCAGGTAGGCGGCCCGCACGGCCGTACGTTCCCGTTCGTCGAGCAGCGCGTTCCGGGTGAGCTGGTACGACACCAGGGCCATCATGGCCGACAGGATCAACGCGCCGACGGTGAAGCCCGCGGTCACCCGGGCGCGCAGGCCGGCCCGCCTCATCGCTGCAGCCGGTAGCCCAGGCCGCGGACGGTGACGAGATGCCGGGGCGCGGCCGGATCCTCCTCGATCTTCTGCCGCAGCCGGCCCACGTGGACGTCGACCAGGCGCTCGTCACCCACGGTGTAGTCCCAGACACGCTCCAGGAGTTGCTGGCGGCTGAGTACCCGTCCGGCGTGGTAGGCCAACTCGCAGAGCAGCCGGAACTCGGTCCGGGTCACCGCGACCGGGTTGCCGCCGAGCCGTACCTCGCCGGCCTCGGGTACCACCTCCAGGTCGCCGAAGCTCAGCCCCGGCACCGGGGTGAGCGCGGTGCGGGACCGGCGCCGCAGGGCACGCAGCCGTGCCGTCAGTTCCTTGACCGCCACCGGCTTGACCAGGTAGTCGTCGGCACCGGCCTCCAGCGCGGCGACGATGTCGTGGGTGTCGTCCCGGGCGCTGACCACGACGATCGGTACCCCGTCGTTGCGCCGCAGTTCGCGGATGCACTCGTATCCGTCGATGCCGGGCAGCATCAGGTCGACCAGGACCGTCTCGGCGGGGCGTCGCCGCTGCTCGGCGATGCCCTCCTCGGCTGTCGCCGCGGCTCGGACGGTATAGCCCTCGTCCTGTAACGCGAGGGTCAGTGACAGCCTGATCCGGTCGTCGTCGTCGATCACGAGCACACCTGTCATCCAGTCATGATGCGCGCTGCCGGTGGCGTCGGGGAAATCGTGCGTGACATGCCAGCGGCCACGACGTCATGAAACTGTCATATGGCTGCGGAGATACCGAGACAACTCAGAACCATGCTGGGCATGCCGATCGTGCGGTCCCGAGGAGGTGTCGGATGAACGAGGACGACCACCAGGTGACCACGCCAGTTTCGGCTCGGGCCACCGCCGCCGTCCGGGTCGAGGTGGCCGTCACCGGCCGGCTGGACCGGGCCTCGGTGCCGGGACTCGACGCGGCTGTCGAGGCCGCCCTGCGACGCGGCTCGACCGACATCGTGGTGGACGTGGCGCAGTGCCACTACGCCGACGCCGCCGGGATCGCCCTCCTGCTCGACCTGCACCGCCGCAGCCGGCGGATCGGCGGAAGACTCGCCCTGCGCGCGCCCTCGGCGCGGCTGCGGCGGCTGTTGGAGATAGCCCGGGTGGACAAGGTGCTGGCGGTCGATCCGGTCGCGGTCGAGCGCCGGACCGCGGTCCAGATCCCGGGCCCGGCGGACGAGGCCGACGCCTCCCGGCCGGTGGGATAGTCGGCCGCTCGCCGTCACGAAATGACCTTCCTCCTCCCCCGGAAGAGTGCGTGGCAGGGCCGGCGTCGGTTCGAGCCGGTCCTGTCACGCACCGGGGGCTGCGCGTCCGTGGCCAGGAGGCCCGAGATGACCGTCGTACCCGATGTGGACAGCAACACCGTCAACCTGATCTGTGACCACTGTGGCGCCGTCACCGTCAGCGCCGACCAACGGATCCGAGTCGGCGAGGAGGTCTGGCGACTCACCGCCGAACACGGCTGGACGGGCTCGCCGTTCGCCGCCGGACCGCACCGCTGTCCCGCCTGCGCCACCAGCCGGCTCGTGGCCCGTCCGGAGATCGCCGGTCCACCGGCGACCCCGCGTGCCGTGCGGGGCCCACGGGTGGAGTACGAGCCGGCCGCCGCCGTGGTGTGGTTCGGCGGGGACATCGACCTGTTCGGCGCCGAGATGCTCCGCCAGGCGCTGATGGCGGCCGGTGCGGTACGCCGCGCCGTCGTGCTGGACCTCAGTGACGTGGAGATGCTCGACTCCGCCGGGCTGGGCGGCCTGGTGCGGGCACACCGGCACATCAAGCGGCGGGGCGGGGTGCTCTGCCTGGCCGCGCCGTCGCGGTACATCGTCACCGTCCTGCACACCATGCGCCTGGACGGGCTCTTCCCGACGTTCCCGGACCGGCGGCGGGCGGTCGACCACCTCGCGGCGTCGCCCGGCGAGGGCTGGGCCGGCCAGCCGGGGCCGGCGGTCGACTCCGGCGGACCGGACCGGGAGGGCGGCCGGGTCGGCTCGGCGGGCGGGGTCGGGCCGTCGCGTCGTGGCCGTGCCTCCGGGCGGCCCAGGGCGCGGTACTGAACCCTTCGCCGTGCCAGCAGAGCACCGGACTCAACCCCCGGACGACGAGGTGACAGCCGTCCCGATCAGTCGCCGGTACGCCACCGGATCGGTCGGCCCCTCCGTGCCCAGGCACACCACCCGGGTCCGCACGTCGACATCGAGCGCCGTGCGCAGCCGCGCGCAGTCGGGGTCGGAGACGAGCCGGCGTAGCCCGGCAAGCGTCGCCGCACCGCAGTCGCCGATGCGCATTCCCCAGCCGGCCAGGTCGCTCATCGCCACGGTCACCTCGGCGTCGGTGACGGTGAGTGTGCCGGCCAGACCGTCGCGCAGCGTCGGCCAGGCCACCGGCGAGGGGGTCGCGCAGTCCAGGCCGCTCATGGTGGTGCCCGGGGTCGGCACGGTGACCGGTCTGCCCACCCGCAGCGAGCAGGTGAGGCAGGCGGCGGTGGCCGGCTCGACTCCGACCACCCGGGTCGGCCGGCTCTCGTGCACCGCCCACCGGACGGCGGCGGCGGCCAGCGCACCGACGCCGATCGGCACCACCAGGAGATCGGGTGGGTCGTCGAGTTGCTCGGCGAGTTCCCGGAACAGGGTGCTGTAGCCGTCGACGACCCAGGCCGGCGAGTCGGGCTCGCCACTCGGCGCGAAGTCGGCGGCCAGGGCGTGGCCGGCTCTGTCCGCGTACCGGTGGGCGGTCTCGGCGGCCCCGTCATAGGTCCCGCCCTGAACCACCCGCGCCCCCTCCGCGACGATCGCGGCGGCACGTTCGGCGCTGGCCCCGGCCGGTAGGTAGATCCGGCAGGACAGGCCGCGATCGGCGGCGCACCGGGCCACCGCCCGGCCGTGGTTGCCAGCACTGGCGGCGACCAGCGTGTGCGTGTCGGGGCGCCGCCGCAGCACCCGCTCCACCGCCCAGGACGTCCCGAGGATCTTGAAAGCCGGCAGTCCGAACCGGTCCGACTCGTCCTTCAGCGCGACCTCGCCCAGCCCGAGTTCGGCGGCGACGGCCGGCAGGGAGCGCACCGGCGTGGCGGCATACCCGGGCAGGCCGCGGTGGAAGTGGTACACCTCGGCCCCGCCGGGTGGCGGCACCCGGCCGGGCCGGAACGCCGGGTTCGGCGTGGGCCCGGCATCGGGATGCATCGCTGCCATGGTGACCAAGTCTCGGCGAGCGCGGCCGGCGGCGCATTGTGCCGACCCACGAAGTCGGCCCCCGTGCTTCGTTCCAGGTGACGCCGTCACCGTCCATCGCGCCGGTTACCGTCGGCGCCGTGACCGTTCTCCAGGTAACCCCGGACCGGGACGTCGGCGCGCGGTGCGAGGCGGTGGTCGTCGCGGTGGTGTCCGGCCCGCGGGGAGCGGAGCCGGTCGGCACCGATCCGGACACCGACGTGGTACGGCGGGCGCTGCGGCGGCGCGGTGCCACCGGCCGGGCTGGCGAGGTCACCGTGCTCGGCGTGCTCGGTCCCGGCCCGGGACCGGTGATTGTCGCCGTCGGGCTGGGCCGACCGTCGGCGCCGGTAGCCGGGCGAGCCGGCGAGCCACCGTCGACTCCCCGCCACGACCACGAGACGCTGCGCCAGGCGGCCGGTGCGGCGGTGCGGGCGCTGGCCGGTACCGCCTCGGTGGCGCTGGCGCTGCCACTGCCCGACGCCGCCTCGGTCGGCGCGGCCGCCGAGGGCGCGCTGCTCGGCGGGTACGCGTTCACCCGGTACCGCACGGTGTCACCGGCCGGAGCCGCGCCACCGGTCGGTGAGGTCATGCTGCTCGCCCGGGACACCGGCCCGGCGGTGCGGGACGCCGTACACCGGGCCAGGATCGTCGCCTCGGCGGTGTCGCTGGCTCGCGACCTGGTGAACACGCCACCGTCGGACCTGCATCCGGCCGACTTCGCCGCGCTCGCCGCGGACACCGCCGGCTCCGTCGACGCCGACCTGCACGCCGACGTCCTCGACGAGGCAGCGCTCCGGGCCGGTGGCTTCGGCGGTATAGCCGGGGTAGGGCAGGGTGCCCACCATCCGCCGCGACTCGTCAGGTTGCGCTACCGCGGCGCTGGCACGCGTCGGGTGGCGCTGGTCGGCAAGGGCGTCACGTTCGACTCGGGCGGACTCTCGCTCAAGCGTCCGGCCGGAATGGCGCAGATGAAGATGGACATGGCCGGGGCCGGCGCGGTGCTGGCCGCGGTGCGGGCCGTCGCCGCGCTGCGGCTGCCGATCGGCGTCGATGCCTGGCTGCCGCTGGCCGAGAACCTGCCGGGCGGCGGGGCGATCCGCCCCTCGGACGTGCTGACCATGCGTAACGGCCGCCGGGTCGAGGTGGTGGACACCGACAACGAGGGACGGCTCATCCTGGCCGACGCGCTCGCCCGGGCCGCCGAGGAGCGCCCGCACGCGCTGGTCGACATCGCCACGCTGACCAGCGCCCAGATCATCGCACTCGGGCACCGGATCATCGGGGTGATGGGCAACGACGACCGGCTGCGTGCGGCGGTACTGGCGGCCGCGCGGCGGGCGGGCGAGCCGGCCTGGGCGATGCCGCTGCCGGAGCACCTGCGCCCCCGGCTGGACTCGACCATCGCCGACCTGGCGAACCGGGACCCGGGGGCGGGCGGGATGCTGGTGGCAGGCATGTTCCTGCGCGAATTCGTCCCGTTCGACCTGCCCTGGGCACACCTGGACATTGCCGGCCCTGCGTACCACGACGGGGAGCCGTACGGCTACACACCGACCGGTGGAACGGGCGCCGCAGTGCGTACTCTCGTACACCTGATCGACGGTCTGACCAGCGCGGATCTATCATGAGTAGCATGATCGAATCCTTCCGGGGGATCCCGGTGGATGAGCTGATCGCGGCGCTCGGGGGTGCGGCGCTGCACCCGGTGCGCCTGCCGGAGCCGGCGCCGGTGGTGCGGGGCGTGGTGATCCACGCGCCCGGCGACCCGGTGCCGGAGCCGGACCTGCTGGCGCTCTGCGCGGCGCCCGACGGGATGCCGCCGCCGGCCAGCATCGCCGTGGTGGTCCGCGCGGGTCAGATCGCCGCGGCGCTGGAACGGGTGCCGCCGACGACCGCGGTGTTCAGCGCGCCCGACGCGGCCCGGTGGAGCGACCTGTACGACCGGGTGCGCTGGGCCCTGCGGGACTCGCTCGGCCAGCTCGCCGTGCACGACGCCTTCCAGCTCGCCGACGCGCTGGCCACCGCGCTCGGCGGCGCGGTCAGCATCGAGGACGCCAACCGGCGGGTGGTGGCGTTCAGCACCATCCCCGGCCAGTCGATCGACGACGTGCGCCGGCAGGGCATCCTCGACCGCACCGTGCCCGACCACGTCGAGCGGGAGCAGTGGTACGCCCGGCTGTGGCGCGAGACCGGGGTGCTGGAGTTCACCGGCGGTACGGAGAGCACGTCCCGGACGGCGGTCGCCATCCGGTCCGGCGCCGAGCCGCTGGGCTCGATCTGGGTGGTCGGCGCCCGGGAGTCACTCAGCCCCGACGCCGACGAGATCCTGCGACGGGCGGTCGGGGTGGTGGCGATCTGCCTGGCCCACCAGGACCATTTCGCCTCGCGCGGGCGAGAGGCACGGGGGCAGATCCTGCGCCAGTTGCTCGGCGGTGTCCCCGGCGGCACCGTTCCCGGGTACGCGCTGCCCGGGGCGACCGTGCTGGTCGCGTTCGCCCGCGCCGAGCGGGCCGGCGACGACCGGGAACTGCTCGACACCCGGCTCTCCGACGTTTTCAGCCTGCATGCCCAGCGGTTCCAAGGGCTCGGGCTGGCCGCCGCGATCGACGGCCGGGTCTACGCGCTGCTGCCGGCCGCCACCCGAGCCCGGCTCGGCGCGCAGCTCTGGGCCATGATCGCCCGGATCGCTCCGGCCGGTGGGCTGCTCGCGGTCGGCCCGGCGCTGGACGAGGTCGCGGCGCTGCCCCAGGCCCGTCAGCAGGTCGACCGGCTGCTGGCGTTGCGGGCCCGCTCCGGAGCGGCGGCCGGCGATATCGCCTACGTCGAGGACGAGCGGGACGCGCTCCTGCTCGCCGAGGTGGCCGAGGCGGTACGCGAGGTCCCGGCGATGCGCTCCGGGGTGGCCTGCAAGATCGCGAGCTACGATCGCGAGCACGGCACCGCGTACGTCCCGACGCTGCGGGCCTGGTTCGAGGCGGGCGGGGACGTGGCCGCTGCCGCGGACCGGCTGCATGTGCACGCGAACACGTTCCGATACCGGATGACCCGGGCGGGCACCCTGTTCGGCCTGCGGCCGGACAGCGCCGACGAGCGCCTGCTGTTGCATCTGCAGCTACGCCTGGCCGATTTCGACTGAGCGCCCTTGGCGAAGCTCACAATGCCTCCGCTGCGGGTTGGTGCCGCCACGCCAAAGACACCCGGGACGAGGCAGAACATGCTGTCCGGAACCGATTCGAGGTCCTGCCGGTATGGGAGTGACATGAGAAGATCCGCGTTCATAGCCGTCCTCAGCTCCGGTGTGCTGGCCCTGACCGCGTGCTCCGGGGCGTCGAATCAGGCCACCGGCGACGACAGGTACGCCGACGGCGGCACCTTCACGATGGGCTTCGAGAGCGACCCGGGGGCACTCGACCCGGCCACGGCGGTGCAGGGCAGCACTAACCTGCTGCTCTCCTTCGCGTACGACACGCTGACATACATCGACCGGGACGGTGGCCTGGTCGGCGGGCTGGCCGAGAAGTGGACGGTCGAGCCGTCGGCCGTGCACTTCACCCTGCGCAAGAACGTGACCTGCTCCGACGGTTCCCCGGTCGGCCCGGCGGAGGTGGCCAACAGCATCAATCGGGTGGCCGACCCGAAGACCAAGTCCCCGCTGCTCGGGGTGCTGATCCCGACCGGGGTCAAGGCAGAGGCGGACGAGGCGGCCGGCACGGTGACGATGCGGACGCCGGAGCCGAACCAGTTCCTGCTGCACAGCACGGTGGCCATCTTCATCACCTGCGGCAAGGGACTGGCCGACCCGTCGACGCTGGCCAAGACCACCTCCGGTTCGGGGCCGTACGAGCTGGTCGAGTCGGTGGCGAACGACCACTACACGCTGAAGAAGCGCCAGGGCTACACCTGGGGACCGGGCGGTGCCAGCAGCGACGCCAAGGGCATGCCCGAGACGGTCGTGCTCAAGGTGGTCAGCAGCGAGTCGACGGCGGCGAACCTGCTGCTTGCCGGCGAGCTCAACGCCGCGCACTTCACGGGCGCGGACCGGACCCGGGTGACGGCGGCGCGCGGGATCACCCACGACGTGCTCCCCGCCGGGCCCGGCGAGTTCTTCTACAACCAGGACCCGGCCCGTCCCGGTGCCGACCCGGCGGTACGCCGAGCGCTGACCATGGCGCTGAACCTGGACGAGCTGGGCAAGGTGAGCACCCAGGGCACCGGGGTGAAGATGACCGGGATGACCACCCTGTCGCCGCGCCCGTGCCGGGTCGACAGCGTCACCGGCCATGTGCTCGCGCACGACGTGGAGGCGGCCAAGGCCGCGCTGGACGCGGCGGGCTGGCGGGCCGGTCCGGACGGCGTACGGGTCAAGGACGGCAAGAAGCTGGCGGTCACGATTCTCTACAACACCGACTTCGGCGCCGGTGAGCAGGCCGGGGCGGAGTACCAGGCCGACGCCTGGCGGAAGATCGGCGTTGCGGTCGAGCTGAAGGGCCAGGCCAGCGGCGCGTGGAGCGACGCGCTGTTCAAGACCGGTGACTGGGACGTCGCGGCGGTCGGCATCGGGGTGAGCCTGCCGTCGCAGCTGACCGGATACCTGTCCGGCAAGGCCGTACCGGACGGCTCGAACTTCGCCAACATCCAGAACACCCGGTACACCGAGCTGGTGGCCAAGGCGTCGGCGGTGCCGGACCTGGAGGGCGGCTGCAAGGTCTGGGCGGAGGCCGAGTCGGCGCTCTTCGACAACGTCGATGTGGTGCCGTTCATCGACAAGACCCAGGTCCTGGCGATGAAGAACGCCGAGATCTTCGTTCCGGGCGGGCTGGCCCAGCCGACGTCGATCCGGATGTTGAAGGACTGACCTGATGAAGGTGCTCGCCCGGGTGATGCGGTTCGCGGCATCGATGGTGCTCCTGCTGGTGGCGTCGTTCGCCATGATCCACCTCATCCCGGGCGACCCGGTCCGGGCCGCGCTCGGCCCGACCGCACCGGCCGAACTGGTCCAGCAGCGGCGCTCCGAACTTGGCCTGGACGATCCGATCGCGGTCCAGTTCGGGCGCTACCTGCGGGACATCTTCACCGGCGACCTGGGCACGTCCTTCGTGTCCCGGCAGCCGGTGGCGGAGATCATCGGGGCGCGCCTGCTGAGCACCCTCGAACTGGCCGCCCTGGCCACCCTGGTCGCGATGCTGATCGCGATCCCGATCGGCATGCTGCTCGCGACGCGTACCGAGAACGGCCGCAACCGCGGCAGTGAACTGGTCTTCACCTCGGTGACCGGCGTGCTCGCCACGATCCCGGACTTCCTGCTCGCGGTCGGCCTGGTGGTGGTCTTCGCGGTGAACCTGGCCTGGCTGCCGCCGGCCGGCAAGGGCGGGCCGGAGTCGTATCTGCTGCCGATCATCGCGCTGGCGGTCGGGCCGGCGGCGGTGCTGGCCCGGCTGGTCCGGGTGGAGGCGCTGCGCGAGCTCGGCACCGACTACGTACGGATGGCTCGGGCCAAGCGGCTGCCGGCGTGGCGGGTCCAGCTACGGCACCTGCTGCCGAACACCCTCACCGCCACCCTGACCGTCGGCGGCCTGCTGCTCAGCTCGCTGGTCACCGGCACGGTGATCGTCGAGTACGTCTTCGCCTGGCCCGGCCTCGGCTCACGGATCGTCGAGTCGATCACGGACAAGGACTACCCGGTCGCCCAGGCGGCGATCCTCGTCTACGGAGCGATCGTGCTCGTCGTCAATCTGGTGGTGGACCTGGCGCTGGCCGTCCTCGACCCGCGCTCTGAGATCAGGAACGGCTGATGGGCCGGCTGCTGCGCTCACCCGCCGGGCTGACCGGCCTGTTGCTGGTGCTGGCCTGTGTGGTGCTGGCGGTGATCGGCCCGCCGTTGTGGGACGACGAGGCGGCCCGGATCAACGCCGGGGAGATCCTCCAGGGCCGCGGCGACGCGCACCCGCTCGGCACCGACAGCCTCGGCCGGGATGTGCTGGCCCGGGTGCTGGTGGCCAGCCGGCTCTCCCTGGTGCTGGCCGCGCTCGCCGTGCTGATCGGGGTGGTCATCGGGGTGCCGCTGGGCGTGCTGCCCGCCGTGCTGCCCCGCCGGGCCGGCCGGTTCGTGGTCGGCCTGGTCAACTCGCTGGTGGCGTTCCCCGGCCTGCTGCTGGCGATGTTCACCACGATCGTGCTCGGGTTGGGGGCCCGGGGCGCGGTCTTCGGCATCGGGCTGGCGACGGCTCCGGCACTGGCCCGGCTGACGTACACGCTGACCGCCTCGGTCGCCGGCTCCGACTACGTCGCCGCGGCCCGGCTACTGCGGGTGCCGCGTCGCTGGATCATGGTCCGGCACATCCTGCCGAACGTGGCCGAGCCGATCATCCTGAACATCGCCATGTTCCTCGGCTCGGCGCTGCTCGGCCTGGCCGGGCTCTCCTTCCTCGGGCTCGGCGTGCAGGCACCCGACTACGACTGGGGCCGACTGCTGAACGAGGGCCTGGAGCGGGTGTACGTGCACCCGGAGGTGGCGGTCGGCCCGGCGGCGGCCATCATGGTCGCCGGTCTTGGCTTCCACCTGTTCGGCGAGAGCCTGGCCCGGATCGCGGCCCGGCAGGCCCCGCCCGGCGCACCCGACACCTCGTCGGCGTCCCCGGCCGGGCCGGACGTCTCATCGCCGGCCTCCCCGACACCGGCCGCCGCCGACCCGGTGCCGGACGGTCCGGGCGACGTGCTGGACCTGCGCGACCTGTGGGTGACCTTTCCCGGCGGGGCCGCCTGCGTGCGCGGCGTCTCCCTGACGGTGAACTCCCGCGAGATCGTCGGCATCGTCGGGGAATCCGGCAGCGGCAAGAGCCTGACCGCCATGGCCGTCGGCGGTCTGGTGCCGTACCCCGGTACCGTCCGCACCGCCCGGCTGACCCTGGACGGCAGCGACCTGACCCGGCTCGCCCCGGCCGCCCGGCGCCGGCTGCTCGGTACCTCGCTGGCGATGGTCTTCCAGGATCCGATGGCCGCGCTGAACCCGGCGCTGCGGGTCGGCTCGCAACTGGCCGAGGTGCCGATCGTGCACGAGCGGCTGTCCCGGCGGCCGGCCTGGCGGCGGGCCGTGGACCGGCTCGGCCAGGTCGGCATCGGTGAACCGGGCCGGCGGGCCCGGCAGCGCCCGCACGAGTTCTCGGGGGGCATGCGCCAGCGGGCGACCATCGCGATGGGCCTGATGGGTACGCCCCGACTGCTGATCGCCGACGAGCCGACCACCGCGCTGGACGTCACCGTGCAGCGGCAGATCCTGGAACTGCTCACCGAGGTCATCGACCGTACCGGCGCCGGTGCGCTCTTCATCTCGCACGACATGGCGGTGATCTCGCAGATCTGCCACCGGGTGGTGGTGATGTACGCCGGCCGGGTGGTGGAGGAACTGCCGGTGGCGGACCTGGTGAGCGAGGCCGCCCACCCGTACACCCGAGCGCTGGTGGCCTGCCTGCCGGACATGCGTACGGACCGGGACCAGGCGCTGGCCACCGTCCCGGGCCGCCCGCCGGCGCCGACCGAGCCGGACACCGGCTGCGCCTTCGCGCCGCGCTGCGATTACGCCACCGACCGGTGCCGGCAGCAGCGGCCGGTGCTGACCCCGGGCCCCGGAGGGCGACGACTGGCCTGCTGGAACCCGGTGTCGGGACCGGTCCGGGAAGGAGCCGACGCGTGAGGATCACCGACCTGACGGTGCGGTACGGCCCGTTCACCGCCGTGGACCGGGTGAGTCTGGAGATCCCGCCCGGCAGCATCGTCGGCCTGGTCGGCGAGTCCGGTTCCGGCAAGTCGACGATCGCCCGGGCGCTGGTCGGGCTGGCCCCGGTGACCGCCGGCACGATCATCGGGCCACCGCCACAGCGGCGGCAGATGGTGTTCCAGAACCCGTACGGCTCGCTGAACCCGCGGATGACGGTGGGCGCGAGCGTGGCCGAAGGGCTGCGGCTGCCACGTGCCGAGCGGGCCACCGAGGTGGCGCGGCTACTCGAGCTGGTCAGCCTCCCCCCGGCGGTCGCCGGCCGCTATCCCGCGCAGCTCTCCGGCGGGCAGCGCCAGCGAGTGGCGATCGCGCGCGCCCTGGGCGCCCGACCGGAGCTGCTGATCGCCGACGAGATCACCTCGGCGCTGGACGTCTCCGTGCAGGGCACGGTACTCAACCTGGTCCGCGACCTGCGCGCCCGGCTCGGGCTCTCGGTGCTGTTCATCTCGCACAACCTGGCCGTGGTCCGGTATGTCTGCGACCTGGTGGCGGTGCTGCGCGACGGCAGGCTGATCGAGGCCGGCCCGGTCGACGAGGTGGTCACCGCGCCGCGCGAGGAGTACACCAGGGCGCTGATGGCCGCGGTGCCGACGATCGGCGAGCGACTGACCGGGCACGGCCCGCCGGTCAGGCCGACCTAGCGGCCCGGCAGCGAGGCCGACGTAGCGCCCGCCTGCCAGGTCGAGTAGCCGCAAGCGGCGGGGTGGCGCCTCGGCGGGTGGCTGGCGCCACGGCTCGGCGGGTTTGGCTGGTGCCACGCCTCGGCGGGTTTGGCTGGTGCCACGGCTCAGCGGGTGGCTGCGCCACGGCTCAGCGGGCGGTGCGGGAGGCGATCGGCCAGGTGTCGACGAGCACGCCGGCGGAGACCACGAGGATCTCCCGGCCCAGGTTGACCGCCGAGCAGACGTGGTTCGGCACCACCCCGACCAGGTCGCCGACCGCGACCGGCCGCTCCAGCCCGCGTACCACGGCGTGCTCCTCGGTGATCGCGTCGATCGTCGCCCCGGGCGCCTGCGGCAGCAGACCGTACCCGGACAGCCACTCCGGACGATCACCGGAGAGCGCCTTCGAGCCGGCATCCAGCACCGCCTCCCCGGGGCGGGGCACGCTCACCACCCGGGCCGCGACGACCAGCGCGATCTGCTCCACCGGCAGCCCGGTCAGCACGGTCTGCTGCCGGTCGCCGAAGACGTAGGTGCCGGGGCGGATCTCGGTCAACGGTGCGTCGACCCCGTCGACCGTGGTCGGCGTGGAGCCGCCGCTGAGCACCGGCGGACGGCCCAGCAGCCGGGTGAGAGCGGCACCGGCCGTGGCCAGCGCATCCCGTTCGTCGGCCGCGGCGGCCGGGGTGGCGGCGGGATGGGCGTAGGCGTGCCCGGGGTGGGTGAACGCGCCCCGCACGTTCAGCCCGAGCCGCAGGCAGTACCCGGCCAGCTCACCGGCCGCCGCCGCGTCGATACCGGTCCGCCGCCCCCCACAGTCCAGTTCGACCAGCACGTCCAGCGGGTCCGGGGCACCCCGTACCGCCCGGGCCAACGCGTCGGCACCGGCCGTGCTGTCCACCCCGATCGCGAGCCGGATCCGCTCGTGCAGCGCGCGGACCCGGGCTGCGCGGCCGTGCCCCGCCCACATCGGATAGGCGATGAACAGGTCGTCGCAGCCGCCGGCGGCGAACGCCTCCGCCTCGGCAAGCGTCGCCACGGTGAGTCCGGCGGCGCCGTGCGCCACCTGTTGGCAGCCGATCGGCGGGGACTTGTGCGTCTTGGCGTGCGGCCGCAGCGCCACCCCGGCGTTCCGGGCGAGCGTTGCCATCCGTTCGACGTTGGCCGTCATCCGCTCGCGGTCCACCACCAGTGCCGGGGTGTCGATGTCCACCGGCAGCTCGATCGGCGCCATCCGCACCCGCATCCGCTGATCCACTCTGTGAGAATCCCCGCCCGGCGATCGGAGCGCATTGGCGCCCGCACCAAGATGCCTCGCGGCGGATTGGTCCCTCTTCCATCGGCCCGGCCCGTCCAGCCGATCCGGCACCCCGGCCGGCGAACGGTGGTGGGATCGAGGAGGAGGTCGGCCGATCGGCACCCCCCGGGGTCGGTGTCAGGCCACGCCGCGACGCAGGCGGCGGCCCGGCAGGGCCCCGGTCGGTTCACCGCTGCGCAGGGCCAGCACACCGTTGACCATCACATGCCGCACGCCGGTCGCGTACCGGTGCGGGTCGTCCCAGGTGGCGGCATCGAGGACGGTCGCCGGGTCGAGCACGGCGAGGTCGGCGTAGCCGCCGACGGCGATCCGGCCCCGGCCGGGCAGCCGCAGCGTCTCGGCGGGCAGCCCGGTCATCCGGTGGACCGCGGTGGCGAGGTCGAACAGCCTCCGCTCCCGGCAGTAGTACCCGAGGACCCGGGCGAACGTACCGTATGTTCGCGGATGGGTGGCCTGCTCCGACCACGGCGGCACCGCCGGGTGCGCCGAGGCGTCCGAGCCGATCGACACCCAGGGCTGGCGCAGCCCGAGCTCGATGTTCGCCGGGTCGACGAAGAACAGCACCGCCGGGATCCACGGGTCACGGGCGATGATCTCCAGCAGCGCCTCGGCGTCGCCGAGCCCGAACGTGGCGGCGACCTCGGACAACCGGCGGCCCTTCGCCGGCGTACCGTCGCAGAGGTCGCGCAGGATCAGCACGCCGGCACCGCCACCGGCGGCGAGGAAGAGGTTCTCGAAGTCCCTGGACGGCGCCCGCATCTCCGCCGCCATCTCCGCCCGCTGCCCGGGATCGGCCAGCCGCTCGGCGAGCGCGGCCGGTCCGCCCTCGTGGAACCGGGGCGGGATGCACGAGCCGAGCGGGTTGCCACCCGCCTCGTACGGGTACATGTTCGCGCTGACCCGCCGGCCGGCGTCCCGGGCCGCCTGGATCCGCTCGATCGCCGAACGCATCTTCGGCCAGTTCGCCCGGCCTGCGGCCTTGAGGTGGTACACCTCGGCGCGCACCCCGGTCCGTCCGGTCAGCGTCACCAACTCGTCGAGTGCCTCCAGCAGCCGGTCGCCCTCGCTGCGCAGGTGCGAGATGTACAGCCCGTCGTGGGCGGCGATCACCTCGCAGAGCGCGGCCAACTCGTCGGTGTCGGCGAACCGGCCGGGTGGGTAGATCAGCGCGGTGCCGACGCCGAGGGCACCGTCCTGCAACTCCTCGGCCAGCACCCCACGTACCCGGTCGAGCTCGGCGGCGGTCAGCGGGCGGTCCGCGAAGCCGGCACCGAGATAGCGCAGGTTGGCGCCGCCGACGAAGCTGGCGACGTTCGGCGCGACACCGCCGCGGACGATGGCGTCCAGCCCGTCACCGAGCCGGGGAAACTCCGCCGACAGGGTCGTCTCGTAGACGTCCCGCAGGTACTCGCCGTACCGGGCGTCGGCCGGGCCGGGCGAATCGGCCTCGCCGAACACCTCGGTCGTGACACCCTGCCGCAGCTCCGACTCGGCCCGCCCGTCGATCCGCATCGCCGCCCAGGCGTGGCTGAGCACGTTGATGAATCCCGGGACCACGGCCAGACCGGTCACGTCCAGCACCCGCCCGCCGTGCTCGGCGGGCGCCGACCCGACACCGACCACCTTGTCGTCGGCCACCAGCACGTCGGCGGGAATCCCCGGCGCGCCGGTGCCGTCGTAGACGGTCCCGCCGCGCACCACCCAGGAAAGACTCATCCGGTCAGCGTGGCGCCGGGGCCGGCCGGTCTCATCGTCGGGTCGGCCTAACCGGTCGCCGTACTCTCGTCGGCAACGACGATGCGCCGGGACCCACCGGTGGGTTGGGGTGAGACCATGAGCAGCGATCTGGGAGCGGAGCGGCGCGGGACGACCGGCGATCCGCGCGGCGCCGTCCGGGTGCCGCCGGGGCTGCCTGCCGAGCTGTCCGAGCTGGTCGAGGCCGAGCGGGCCCGGTTCGGGGTGCCGGGCTGCGCCGTACTGGTGGTGGCGGGCGGCCGGGTCGTACTCAACGCCGGCTTCGGCGTCCGCGACCTGGCGAGCCGCCGGCCGGTCACGCCGGACACCCTGTTCCCGATCGCCTCGGCGACGAAGACCTTCACCGCGGCGCTCTGCGCGCTGCTGGTCGACCGGGGCCTGCTCTCCTGGGACCAGCCGGTGCGCGACCACCTGCCCGACTTCCGGCTGCACGACCAGATCGCCACCGCCCAGGTCACCCTCGCCGACCTGCTCAGTCACCGGTCCGGCCTGCCCCGCCACGACATCCTCTGGTACGCCGCCCGGGAGGAGGCCGGCCGCGTCGACATGCTGGCCGCGCTACGTCACCTGGACCCGGCCGGCGGGCTGCGCCACGCGTGGCGGTACAACAACCTGCTCTACGCCGCCGCCGGGGAGGCGGCCGCGCGGGCGGCCGGCCGGTCCTACGAGGCGGCGGTACGCGAGTTGCTACTCGATCCGTTGGGCATGCACCGGAGCACGTTCGCCATCGACGACCTGGCCGCCGACGAGGACGCCGCCCAGCCGTACGCGACAGCCGGGCCGGACGGACCGCTCGGGCCGGTGCCGTACACCCGGCTGGACCTGATCGCTCCGGCCGGCGGCCTCAACTCCTGCCTGACCGACCTCGCCCGGTGGCTGCCGACCCTGCTCGGCACCCGCGTCGACGGACATGATCCGCTGCTGCCGCCGAGCGCGCTGGCCCGGATGCGCACCCCGGCGGTACCGCTGCCGGACCGCTCCTCGCTCGCGGTCGGCCGGCCCGTCGGCTACGGCCTGGGGCTGATCGTGGAGGACTACCGCGGCTACCGGCTGACCCACCACGGCGGCAACATCGACGGCTTCGCCAGCCAGGTCAGCACGATTCCGGAGGCCGGCTGCGGGGTCGTGGTGCTGACCAACCGGGACGGTTCGGCGCTGCGCGACGCGCTGCCGTGCCTGATCTACGACCGGCTGCTCGACCTGCCGCCCCGGCCGCACGGCGAAACGGCGCTGGCCCGGCAGACCGCGCTCGACCGGGGCCGGGTCCAGGCCCGGGAGCGCACCGCGGCGCCCCGGCCCGGCCTGCCACCGGTCCGGCCGCTGACCGACTACGTCGGCGACTACCGGCACCCCGGGTACGGGAAGCTGACCGTGACCGCCGACGGCAACGGCCTGGCCGCCACCTACCGGGGGCTGGCCGGCCCGCTGACGCACCGGCACCTGGAGGTGTTCAACCTGGTGCTGCACCTGGGCGGGGAGTGCACGCTGCTGCCGGTGCAGTTCCAGCACGACGTGCACGGCGACGTCAGTGCCGCCCTCCTCGCGGCGGAGCCGGCGGTCGAGGCGGTCCGGTTCACCCGGGTACCGGAGACCGCCCACCTGACCGACGCGGTGCTGGACGGCCTCACCGGTGACTACCGGCTCGGCCCGCTGGAGGCGGAGGTACGGCGCGGCGGCGACGGCCGGCTGACGCTGCTGCTCGTCGAGGGTGACGTCGTCGACCTGACCCCGGTGCACGGGTTGGTCTTCGCCATCGGCGGAGGCGGTGCCCGGGTCGAGTTCACCGAGGACGGCCGGCTGCTGACCCCGATCGGGGACCTCGCACGGCGGTAGGTTGGCCGCCTGGGGGCGGTGGTGAGGAGGCAGCGTGACCGGATGGGACGAACTGGACGCCGCGATCGACGACGACGGCGTGGTCGGCGACCTCGGCAGGCTGGTCGCCTGCCCGAGCCTCGGCGGGGCGGAGGACGCGGCACTGCGACTGGTGGCGGACCTGGCCGACCGGATGGGCCTGCGGGTGGACCTGCGCGCCGAGGACCTGGCCGAGTTGCGCCGCGCGCCCGGCTATCCGGGCGAGGAGGTGGAACGCGACAGCCTGCACACCCTGACCGTCACCGCGCCCGGTCGGCACCCGGACGCGCCCCGGCTGGTGTTCAACGGCCACGTCGACGTGGTGCCGCCGGGCACCGCGCCGTGGTCGCACCCGCCGTTTCGCCCGCGGGTCTCGGACGGCCGGCTGTACGGGCGGGGTGCCGCCGACATGAAGGGTGGCGTGGTGGCGGCGCTGCACGCGCTGGCCGCCGTTCACGCGCTCGGTGGCCCGCCCGGTGACGTGGTACTGCACGCGGTGGCCGGCGAGGAGGACGGCGGCGTCGGCGCGTTCGCCACGCTGCGCCGGGACGCCGGGTACGCCGGCTGTGTCATCCCGGAACCGACCGCCGGGGCGCTGGTCTGCACGACCGCGGGCGCGCTCACCTGGCGGATGCGGATCACCGGTCGGGCCGCGCACGCCTCCCACCGGCTGGAGGGGGTCAGCTCGGTGGACCGCTACCTGCCGGTGCACGCGGCGCTGGCGGAGCTGGAGGAACGGCTCAACCGGGACGTGACGCACCCGCTGATGGGCCGGGTGGCCCTGCCCTATCCGCTGAGCGTCGGCCGGATCCAGGCCGGCGACTGGTCGTCGACGGTGCCGGACGAACTGATCTGCGAAGGTCGGCTCGGCGTGCCGGTCGGCCGCACCGTCGCCGAGGCGCGCGCCGAATTCGAGCGGGTGGTACGGGCCGCGGCCGACGGTGACGGGCCGGCACCGGAGGTGACCTGGACCGGTGGGCAGTTCGCGCCGGCCGAGACGCCGATCGACGATCCACTCACGGCGATGGCGCAAGCGGCGATCAGCGCGGTGACCGGTGTCCCGGCCCGGCTGGCGGGGGTGCCGTACGGGACCGACATGCGCCAGTACACGGCCCGTGGTATCCCTACCGTCCTTTATGGACCGGGTTCGGTGGAGCACGCGCACGCGGTGGACGAGTTCGTGCCGCTGGCCGAGGTGAGCGTCGTCACCCGGGTGCTGGCCCGGCTGGCGAGCGGCTTCGCGGCGCGGTAGCGGTGCCTGGACGGCCGGGCGGTGGCGGGAGTGTCACATCTGCCTGGCCAGGTCGGCCGCGACGTCGATGGCGATCTCGATCGCTCGGGCTGCCAGGGGGAGTGGGTGCGCCCGACCTTGCGCTCCGACGGACCGCAAGGGGAGGTTGAAAAAGGTTCAATGAGTACCGAGTAGCGACGAGCACCCCCGAGGGGTGGGCGATGAGTACCTTCGTGTTGATCCACGGCGCGGGAGACGTCGGATGGTCGTGGCACCTGGTGAAGGCCGAGCTACGGGCGCGTGGGCACGGCGTGCTGGCTCCCGACCTTCCGGGCGACGACGAGTCGAAGACCCTGGTCGACTACGCCGACGCCGTAGTCGAGGCTGTTGGTGGGAAGCGGAACCTGGTCGTGGTAGGCCACTCCTTCGGTGCCTTCACCGCCACCCTGGTCGCCGACCGGCTTCCCGTCGACATGCTGGTCCTGCTGGCCGGCATGATCCCGTCGCCGGGCGAGCCGCCCGACGAATGGTGGGCCAACACCGGCTACCAGGCCGCGGTGCAGGAGCAGGCCAAGCGTGACGATGGTGTGACCGGCAACGCCGATCCTTACGTGAGCTTCTACCACGACGTACCGCGAGAACTCGCCGAGGAGGCGATGAGCAGGGAGCGCGACCATCCATCGCCGGCCGCGACGGCCGCACCGTGGCCGTTGGACGCGTGGCCGAACGTGCCGACCAGGTTCGTGCTCTGCAGGCAGGACCGCTTCTTCCCGCCCGACTTCTTCCGCCGACTGGTGCCCGAGCGTCTGGGTATCGTCCCCGACGAGATCGCGGGCAGCCACTGCGTGGCACTCAGCCGTCCCGGGGAGGTGGCCGACATGTTGGCGGCGTACGCGGCCACGGCGTCTCCGACGAGGATCGAGCAGTGAACGCCCGGCGCGTTCGGCAACGCTGGGTGGAACCTTCTGAGTGCCTCGGGTGGTTCTGAGTGCCCCCGGTGGGATTCGAACCCACACTGTCGATCTTTTGAGAATCGCGCCTCTGCCGGTTGGGCTACAGGGGCCTGGCGTCGATAAGACTACCCACTACGCTGAGGACGGCGACACCCGGCTGGGCAGGTGTCGGAAACGTAGTTGGGGGTAGGGGCTCGTGGCCGACATTCAGGCTGGTGCCGAGCGTAGGCGGGTGTTGATCGCCGAGGACGAGGCGCTCATCCGGCTGGACCTGGCCGAGATGCTGGTCGAGGAGGGCTACGACGTGGTGGGGGAGGCGGGCGACGGCGAGACCGCGGTGCGCCTCGCCGAGGAGTTGAAGCCCGACCTCGTCATCCTCGACATCAAGATGCCGATCATGGACGGGCTGGCCGCGGCGGAGCGGATCGCCGGCGGTCGGATCGCCCCGGTCGTCATCCTGACCGCTTTCAGTCAGCGTGACCTTGTCGAGCGGGCCAGGGCGGCCGGTGCGATGGCGTACCTGGTCAAGCCCTTCCAGAAGAGCGACCTGGTGCCGGCGATCGAGATCGCGCTGTCCCGCTACTCGGAGATCGCCGCCCTGGAGGCCGAGGTGGCCGGCCTGACCGACCGTCTGGAGATCCGCAAGACGGTGGAGCGGGCCAAGGGCGCCCTGATGACGACGTACGGGATGACCGAGCCGCAGGCGTTCAAGTGGATCCAGCGCACCGCGATGGACCACCGGATGACGATGCGCGAGGTCGCCGAGCGGATCCTGGCCGAGGGGACCGACGCCGAACAGCCGACCGAGGCCGGCTGACCGGGCCGGTCCGGCGGGCGCCCGGTGCCTAGGATCGGGCCATGTCGCGCTTGGGCCGGCTCGGCCCCCCGGGATGCCGTCGCCTCCTCGCCGGTCTGCTGGCGGTGCCACTGCTCGCCGGCTGTGACTCGCCGGAGCCCGACCGGACGGTCCGGCCGGAGTGGCAGCCGCTGAGCCTGCCGGCCCCGGCCGGCGCCACCGGACGGCTGGTGGTCCGCGACGTCGCGACCTGTGCCGGTCGCTGGTACGCGGTCGGCGCGTTCGCCACCCCGGCCGAGGGCGTCCGGGACGGCGACACCCGGCCGGCCGCCTGGACCAGCGTCGACGGCCTGTCCTGGACGCCGCTGCGGCTGACGCCCCGGACCTACTACGGGCAACGCGCTCTGCTCTACTCCGTCGCCTGCCGGGACGGCCGGGTCGCGGTGATCGGGGCGAAGCGGGGCGGCGCGCACGCGAACCCGAGGGTCGGCACGTGGCACCTGGCCTCCGACGGCTCCCTGGTCGAGGTGACCGCGCCGTTCGAGCTGTACGGCGGGCCGCAGGCGGTGGACGTGGCCCGGGTGTCGGCGGGTCCGGGCGGCTTCCTGATCGCCGGCAACCGGATGAGCGGCGCCGCCGTCTGGCGGTCCGCGGACGCCGGCCGCTTCGACATCGTCGAGGCGGCCCCGGGACTGGCCAGTGACGCCCGGGGCGAGACGTGGGCGTTCGACGGGGTTGCCACCCCGTCCGGATGGCTGCTGGTCGGCGGGATCGTCCGCGCCGGGCGTACCGACCGGGATCCGCTCGCCTGGACCTCGTCGGACGGGCTGGGCTGGCGGCGACTCGAACCGCCGGCCACCGCCGAGTACGAGGAACTCCAGCGGGTGGTGCTGCTGGACGGCACGCCGGTGGCGGTCGGGCTGCGCGGCGCCGGTTTCGGTGCCTGGCGCGGAGCCGGTGCGACCACTCCGACCGCTCCGACCACCGGGCCGGTTGGCCCGGGCGACCCGACCGCTCCGACCGCCGGGCCGGGTGGTCCGGGCGCCTCCTCGTCGGCCGGTGACGGCGGGTCCGCCGGTTGGGTCGCGGTGGGGCGGTTCGGCGCGGCCGACCGGAACGGCATTCCCCGGATCCGGTCGCTCACGGTGGCCGGTGGTCGCCTGCTGGTCGCCACCTCCGACGGGATCAAACACGCTCTGTGGTCATCTGATGACGGTGGGGTGACCTGGCGGGCCGTGTCGTCGCCGGTGGCGATGCCGGCCGGGGTCTATCAGGACGTGGTGCTGCGAGGGGACGAACGCCGTCTGGTGCTCGTGGTGGACGACGGGGAGCAGAGCCGGCTGTGGTGGTCGGAACCGGTGGTGACGATCGGATAAGGGGTGCTCGGGCCATTGGATGTTACGGCGCCCGGGCTGGTTGCACTCTTGTTCGTAACGGTTTGGCAAGCCCACCCTTTTGGTCTTCCGGGACGGATTATGCCTCCAGTACGCTGCGCCATCACGAGCCGTAGCGCAGGTGTGCGGTTGTTGTCGGGCGACGGCGGTGTGCGCGCATTGTCGTCACCGATGCCGCGTCCTGCATCTGGAGGAGGTCAAAAGCCGTGAGGCGAAAGAATGTACGGGCCGTCGGTACCGCCGCGGTGGCGGTGGTGGCGATGCTCGCCGCAGCGGGTTGCCAGGACAGCGGCGGCAGCACCGCGGGGGGCGACGACAAGCAGTGTGGCAAGATCGCCATCTTCGGCGCCTTCACCGGTCCGAACGCCGGCCTGGTGATCCCGTCGCTGAACGGCGCCAAGCTGGCCGTCAAGGAGCACAACGCGGCGAACCCCGACTGCCAGGTGACGCTTCAGGAGTTCGACACCCAGGGCAACGCCGACCAGGCGACCCCGATCGCCAGCCAGGTCGCCCAGGACTCGTCCTTCACCTCCGTGATCGGCGGCCACTTCTCGGCCGAGACCAAGGCGACGATGGGCACCTACGAGGCGGCCGGTCTGGTCATGGTCAGCCCCTCGGCCACCGCCGCCGAGCTGACCACGCTGGGCAACAAGAGCTTCTTCCGGGTCGTCGGCAACGACAGCACCCAGGGTGGCGCCGCCGTCACCTACATCCGTGACGTGCTTGCGGCCAAGAAGGTCTTCGCGATCGACGACGGCCAGACCTACGGCGCGGGCATCATCAACGAGGTGAAGAAGGGCCTCGGCCCGCTGGTCGTGGCCGAGGACCGGGTCCAGACGGACCAGCAGAACTTCGACGCCACCATCTCGAAGATCAAGTCGGCGAACCCGGACGTGATCGCGTACGCCGGCTACACCAACGAGGCCGCGCCGCTGCTCAAGCAGGCTCGGGCCGCGGGCGTGACCGCCAAGTTCCTCGGCTTCGACGGTCTCTACGACCCCCAGTTCCCGGCGGGTGCCGGCCAGTCCGCCGCCGAGGGCGCGATCGTGACCTGCCCCTGCCTCCCGGCCGACAAGGCCGGCGGCACCTTCTCCGCCGACTATGAGAAGGAGTACGGCATTCCCCCGGGCTCCTACGGTGCTGAGGGCTACGACGGCGCGAAGATCCTCCTCGACGGTTACGCGGCCGGCAAGCGCTCCCGCGCCGAAATGATCGAGTGGGTCCGCGGCTACGACAAGCAGGGCGTCTCGAAGTACCTCAAGTTCGACGCCAGCGGTGACGTGGACCGGTCGCGCGTGGTGATCTGGGCGTACGAGGTCAAGGGCGGTCAGATCGTGGCCCAGCAGGAGATCAAGCTCAGCTGAGCCAGCAACCGTGGTGCGGCCGGGGGGATCCCCCGGCCGCACTCGGTGTACAAGGGAGACTTCGTGAACTTCGATGAACTCTTCGGGCATCTTGGCCAGCACACCGTCGACGGTTTGGCAAAGGGCTCGATCTATGCGCTCGTGGCGCTCGGCTACACCCTCGTCTACGGCGTGCTTCGGCTGATCAACTTTGCCCACTCCGAGGTCTTCATGGTGGGCACCTTCGCGGTCCTCGGCGTCTGGGGCCTGCTCGGCGCCACCGACGGGCCGTCGCTCGGCATGATCCTCCTGCTGGTCCTCGCCGGCCTGGCGGCCGGAGCGTTGGCGTCCGGCGCCACCGCCGTCGCCGTGGAACTGGTGGCCTACCGCCGGCTCCGACGGATGAACGCCCCACCACTGATCTTCCTGATCACCGCGATCGGCCTGTCGCTGGTCATCTCCGAGGCGTTCGGCGTCTGGCAGGGCCGCATCGTCAAAGGCATGCCGACCGTCATCGTGCAGGAGGTCTGGCTGACGATCGGCAACACGCGGATCACCAACACCCAGGTGATCACCGTGGTCGCCGCGTTGCTGATGATGGCCGCGCTCGACCAGTTCATCAACCGCACCCGGTACGGTCGAGGCGTGCGTGCGGTCGCGCAGAACCCGGACACCGCCGCGCTGATGGGTGTCAACAAGGACCGGGTGATCCTGCTGATCTTCCTGGTCGGCGGCGTGCTGGCCGGCGCGGCGGCGCTGCTCTACAGCATCCGGTACGGCAACACCCGGTTCAACGTCGGCTTCCTGCTCGGCCTCAAGGCGTTCACCGCCGCGGTGCTCGGTGGCATCGGCAACCTGCGCGGCGCCCTGCTCGGCGGCCTGCTGCTGGGCGTGGTCGAGGTGTACGCGGCCACCCTCACCTCCTCCAACTGGGAGGACGTCGCCGCGTTCGTGATCCTGGTCGTCGTGCTGCTGTTCCGGCCGACCGGCCTGCTCGGAGAGTCGTTGGGGAGGGCACGGGCATGACCGACACCATCCGGAACCTGACGGGTCGGGTGAGCGGCGCGACCGGCCAGATCGGTGACCGGTTCCGCGCGATGCCCAAATGGCAGCGGGTCCTGGCCTTCCTGGCCTTCGTGGCCTTCCTCTACTACCTGCCGCTGCTCGGCATCCCCGGGCTCATCTGGCTGCGTACCGACTCGATCGAGAACGGCAACAACTGGGCCGGTGTGCTCTTCACCTGCGCCATCTACGTCCTCATCGCGATCGGACTGAACGTGGTGGTCGGCCTGGCCGGCCTGCTCGACCTCGGGTACGTCGGCTTCTACGCCATCGGCGCGTACTCCGTCGCATTGTTCGGCTCGAAGCAGTCGCCGGTGGTGAAGGCGCTGCAGAGCCAGTTCGGGCTCTCCGAGAACTGGTCGGTGGCCTGGGCGATCTGCATCCCGCTGGCGATCACGCTGACGATGATCTCCGGGGTGATCCTCGGCTGGCCGACGCTGCGACTGCGCGGCGACTACCTGGCCATCGTCACCCTCGGCTTCGGCGAGATCATCCGGATCATTGCCCGCAACGTCGACTGGACCGGCGGCCCGCAGGGTATCGCGGAGATTCCGGGTCCGCAGGGTGAGCCCTCCCCGGACAACAAGATCTTCGGCCTGATCGATGTCAAGCCGTGGTACTGGCTGGCGCTCACCGTGGTCATCGCGATGGTCTTCGTGGTGCGCGGGCTGGAGAACAGCCGGGTCGGCCGGGCCTGGGTGGCGATCCGCGAGGACGAGGACGCGGCCGCGGTGATGGGCGTCTACGGCTTCAAGTACAAGCTCTGGGCGTTCGCCATGGGCGCCGCGCTCGGCGGCATGTCCGGATTCCTGTACGCCAGCCGTAACGCGTTCATCGAACCCAACCAGTTCAACGCACTGCTCTCGATCCTCTTCGTCGCGATGGTGGTCGTCGGCGGTGCCGGCAACACAGCCGGGGTGGCGCTCGGCGCGTTCCTGGTGGCGTACCTGCCGGAGCGGTTCCGGGACTTCGCCGAGTACCGCTACCTGGTCTTCGGCGCGGCACTGGTGCTGATCATGCTGCTCCGGCCGCAGGGTCTGATCCCCAGCCGCCGGCGCAGCCGCGAGCTGCAGGACCGCAGGAAGGAGGCGTCCGTCAATGCCTGAGGACGAGCTCAGGGTCAAGGGCCCGATCCCGCGGCAGCGGGAGATACTGGTCGACGTCGACCATCTCACCCTGCGCTTCGGCGGTGTGGTGGCGCTCGACGACGTCAGCTTCCAGATCTACCGGGGTGAGATCCTCGGGCTGATCGGACCGAACGGGGCCGGCAAGACCACCTGCTTCAACGCGATGACCGGGGTCTACCGTCCCAGCTCCGGACAGGTGCTCTTCGACGGGCAGCGGGTCAGCGGTCGCAAGCCGCACCAGATCAACCGGCTCGGCATCGCCCGGACCTTCCAGAACATCCGGCTCTTCCCCGAGATGACCGCGCTGGAGAACGTGATGGTGGGCACGGACTCCCAGCACTTCACCAGCGTGCCCGGGGTGCTGTTCCGGCTCTACCGGATCCGGCCGAAGCCGGAGGAACTGCCGGTCGTCGATTCGGACAACGACCTCGTCCGGGCCTGGCAGCAGGTACGGCGTACCTGCGCCAAGATCTTCGGCATCTCCCGGCACACGCTGGAGGAGCGGGCCGGCGAGCGCAAGGCGCACGAGCTGCTCCGGTTCGTCGGCATCGAGGACCGGGCCAACGAGCTGGCCCGCAACCTGCCGTACGGCTACCAGCGGCGACTGGAGATCGCCCGGGCGCTCGCCACCGAGCCGAAGCTGCTCTGCCTGGACGAGCCGGCCGCCGGCTTCAACCCGGCGGAGAAGGAGGAGCTGCTCCAGCTCATCCAGCGCATCCGCGACCTCGGTTACACGGTGCTGCTGATCGAGCACGACATGCGGCTGGTGATGGGCGTCACCGACCGGATCGTCGTACTCGAGTTCGGCAAGAAGATCGCCGAAGGGTTGCCCGCCGAGGTGCGGGAGGACCCGAAGGTGATCGCGGCTTACCTGGGAGTGCCGGCAGATGCTGCTTGAGATCGAGAACCTGACCCTGCGGTACGGCCGGATCGAGGCGCTGCACGGCATCACCATGCACGTCGACGAGGGCGAGGTCGTGGCCCTGATCGGCGCCAACGGTGCCGGCAAGACCACCACGATGCGGGCCATCTCCGGCCTGCGGCCGGTGGCCGAGGGGCGCATCCGGTTCGCCGGCGAGGACGTCACCAACCTCCGGGCCGACCTGCGGGTCGGTCGGGGCATCTGCCAGTCGCCGGAGGGTCGGGGCATCTTCCCCGGCATGACGGTGCTGGACAACCTGGACATGGGGGCGTACACCCGGCGGGACAGCGCCGGCATCGCCGCCGACCTGGAGCGGGTCTTCGGCCTCTTCCCCCGGCTCGCCGAGCGGCGCAAGCAGCAGGGCGGCACCCTCTCCGGCGGTGAGCAGCAGATGCTGGCGGTGGGGCGGGCGCTGATGAGCCGGCCGAAGCTGCTGCTGCTGGACGAGCCGTCGATGGGTCTGGCACCGATGGTGATCCAGCAGATCTTCGACATCATCACCGAGATCAACCGGCAGGGCACCACCGTGCTGCTGGTGGAGCAGAACGCCCAGCAGGCGCTCTCCCGGGCGCACCGCGGCTACGTGCTGGAGACCGGGCGGATCGTCAAGGAGGGCAGCGGGCAGGAGCTGCTGCACGACCCGGCGGTCAAGGAGGCGTACCTGGGCGTCGCCTGACCGCTGGCGAACCAGCCACCCGGAGCCCCGGCCGCCCGGCGACCGGGGCTTCCTGGTGCGCGGGCCGGTTCCGGTCGGGGCGCGGGCCGGCCGTTCCAGGACGGCGTACGACCGGCGGATGCCCGGTCTGTCGGTGGCGCCGACTAGAGTCGCCTATCGTGACAGCCTCCACGCCGCGCCTGCTCCTGCTCGACGGTCACTCCCTGGCCTATCGGGCCTTCTTCGCCCTCCCGGTGGAGAACTTCTCCACCACCACCGGCCAGCCGACCAACGCGGTCTTCGGCTTCACCTCGATGCTGATCAACGTGCTCCGGGACGAGCGGCCGACCCACATCGTCGTCGCCTTCGACGTCTCCCGCCACTCCTTCCGGACCGACCGATACGCGGAATACAAGGCCGGTCGCAGCGAGACCCCAACCGACTTCAAGGGCCAGGTGAGCCTGGTCAAGGAGGTCCTCGCGGCGCTGCGCGTCCCGGTGGTGGAGAAGCCCGGCTACGAGGCGGACGACGTGATCGCCACCCTCGCCTGCCAGGCCCGCGACGCCGGGATGGAGGTGCTGATCTGCACCGGTGACCGGGACGCCTTCCAGCTCGTCGGTGACGGGATCACCGTGCTCTACCCCCGCAAGGGCGTCTCCGACCTGGCCCGGATGGACCCGCGGGCGGTCACCGACAAGTACGGCGTCGGCCCGGAGCGATACCGGGACCTGGCCGCCCTGGTCGGGGAGAGCAGTGACAACCTGCCGGGTGTGCCGGGGGTCGGCCCGAAGACCGCCGCCAAGTGGATCAACCTGTACGGCGGCGTCGAGGGCGTGGTGGCCCGGGCCGACGAGATCAAGGGCAAGGCCGGGGAGAGCCTGCGCGAGCGGCTCGCCGACGTGATCCGGAACTACGAGATCAACTGTTTGGTGTCCGATCTCGAGTTGCCGCTGCGGCCGGAGGACACCCGCTGGCCGGGTTGGGACCGCGAGGCGGTGCACCAGGTTTTCGACACCCTTGAGTTCAGCATCCTGCGCAACCGCCTCTACCAATACCTGGAAGCGGTGGAGCCGGAGGCGGAGGCGGGATTCGACCTGGCCGGACAGGTTCTCGGCACCGGTGAGGTCGCCGGCTGGCTCGCCGAGCACGCCGGGGCCGGCACGCCGGTCGGCGTCGCGGTGGCCGGCACCTTCGGCCGGGGCACCGGCGCGCTCACCGGGCTCGCCCTGGCGACCGGCAGCGGCACCGCCGGCTGGTTCGACCCGACCGGCCTGGAGCAGGCCGACGAGGCCGCGGTCGCGGCCTGGCTGGCCGATCCGGAACGGCCCAAGGTGCTGCACGACAGCAAGCCGGCCCTGCTGGCGTTCGCCGCGCACGGTTGGGCACTGCGCGGCGTCGTCCGGGACACCGCGCTCGCCGCTTACCTGGCCCGGCCGGACCAGCGTTCCTACGACCTGGCCGACCTGGCGCTGCGCTACCTGCACCGGGAGCTTCGGGCCGACGCCCCGGAGACCGGCCAGCTCACCCTCGACGGGCTCGGCGACGACGGTGAGGTGGAGCAGAACCTCATGCTCCGGGCCCGGGCCACCCTGGATCTCGCCGAGGCGATCGCCGTCGAACTCTCCCGGGACGGCGAGCAGTCGGCCCGGCTCCTCGCCGAGGTGGAGCTGCCGCTGGTCGACGTACTGGCCGGGATGGAGCGCACCGGCATCGCCGCCGACACCGACTACCTGTCCGAGCTGGAGGCGCACTTCGCCGGTGAGGTGAAGGCGGTGGCCCAGGCGGCGTACGGCGTGGTCGGGCGGGAGTTCAACCTCGGCTCGCCGAAGCAGCTACAGGAGATCCTCTTCACCGAACTCAACCTCCCGAAGACCAAGAAGATCAAGACGGGCTACACCACCGACGCCGACGCGCTGCAGTGGCTCTACGCCCAGCAGCCGCACCCGCTGCTGGAGCACCTGCTGCGGCACCGGGACGTCGCGCGGCTCAAGTCGACAGTCGACGGCCTGCTCAAGTCGGTCTCCGACGACGGCCGGATCCACACCACCTTCCACCAGACGGTGGCGGCGACCGGCCGGCTCTCCTCGACCGACCCCAACCTGCAGAACATCCCGATCCGCACCGAGGAGGGGCGGCGGATCCGCCGGGCGTTCGTGGTGGGGGAGGGCTACGACTGCCTGCTCACCGCCGACTACAGCCAGATCGAGATGCGGATCATGGCGCACCTCTCCGGCGACACGGCGCTGATCGAGGCCTTCAACTCCGGCGCCGACTTCCACGCCGCGACCGCGTCCTCGGTCTTCGGGGTGTCGCTGGCCGAGGTGACCCCGGATCAGCGACGCAAGATCAAGGCGATGAACTACGGCCTGGCGTACGGGCTGAGCGCGTTCGGTCTCGGCCAGCAGCTCGGCATCGCCGCCGACGAGGCCCGGGCCCTGATGGAGGAGTACTTCAGCCGCTTCGGCGGGGTCCGGGACTACCTGCAGACCGTGGTCAGGAAGGCGGTGCTGGACGGCTACACCGAGACCATCCTTGGCCGGCGGCGCTACCTGCCCGACCTGGTCAGCGACAACCGGCAGCGCCGGGAGATGGCCGAGCGGATGGCGCTGAACGCCCCGATCCAGGGCTCGGCCGCCGACATCATCAAGATCGCGATGCTGCACGTCGACACCGCGCTGCGCGCCGCCGACCTGCGCTCCCGGGTGCTGCTCCAGGTGCACGACGAGCTCGTCTTCGAGGTGGCCCCGGGCGAGCGGGCCGACCTCGAGGCGCTGGTCCGGCGCGAGATGGGCGGCGCCTACCCGCTGGCCGTACCGCTGGAGGTCTCCGTCGGCGTCGGCTCGGACTGGAACAGCGCCGACCACTGATCGCGCCGGCTGCTGGTCGCGCCGGCCGCTGATCTGCCGCCCGCTGGCGTCGGCTGCTGGTCGTGTTCGGCCGCTGGTCGCGCCGGTCGGTGTCGCGACGTCTCAGCGGCGCTGGTTCCGGCCCGAGGAGTGCTCGGCGTCCCGGTGCCGTTGCCTGGCCTTCCGGGACGGCCCGCCGACCGCCGGCAGCGGCGCCTTGAGCGGGTCGTGACCCCAGTTCATCAGCGAGTAGCGCCACCTGGTGTTGCGTACGTCGCCGGCCGGCCGCTGAGCCATGTGCCGCCGGACGTACCCGACGACCTTGCGCATGTGCGCGAAGTCGCGGTCGGTGAACTGGTTCGCCCGCTTGCGTAGCAGGTCGACGATCCGCCGCCCGGACTCGTGTCCGACGGACTCGCCGCCCCTGCCGCCCCTGCGCCAGCCCGCCGCCTTCGAGTCGTCGGTGGCCAGCCAGCGGTTCAACTCGCCAGGGTTCATGTTGACCGCGTCCCGGAACTCCCGGACCGTCTCGCGGCCGTCGTCCGGTCGGCTACTCATCGTGCAGCGCCTCCGGTTTGTGTACCGCGTCCCGACCTTCGTCGGTCCGGACCCGGTACTGCGGATTCTCCTTCGACGCGGCGACCGTACGCTTCGCGGCGTACGTCCGTTCGGTGATCTCCTCCTGGACCGTGCCGTGCGCGCTCGAACCGTGACTGCGCCAACTGACCCGGTCGCCCCTGCGTAGCTTCCTTCGCTCCGGCATACGACGGCCTACCCGATGCTTCTGCGCGATAACCGGTGAGCGGCCGGAGGGAAAGGGACTTACGGGGTGATGTCGCCGACCGCCAGCTTGATCGGGAACGGCTGGGCCAGTTCAAGCAGTTCGTCGGCCTCGGCGAGCAGTTCGTACTCCCGGTTGCCGCTGCGCCCGGGCCGGTCGGCCAGCCGGTAGGCGTGCACCCGGACCGGGTCCTGCTCCACCCGCCAGTAGCAGGCGATGCCGGCCGCCGCGTATTCCGCGGGCTTGCTGAACCGGTCGGTACGCCGGGTGCCGGGCGACACCACCTCGACCGCGAGCACCACCTCGTGCGGCAGCAGGAAGTGCCGGCTCGCCGGCACCTCGGCCAGGTGGACCAGGACGTCCGGTTCCCGGGTGAAGTCGGTGCCGAGCGCCACCCCCACCGCCTGGGCGGCCCGCAGGTGTGCCGGCACATGCGCGCGCAACCACGACCAGAGCAGGCCGGCGATGTTCTGATGGCCCAGGGTGGGGGAGGGGACCACGCGGATGACTCCGTCGACGAGTTCGACCCGGGGGGCGTCCGGCGGCAGGTGTAGCAGGTCTTCCAGCGTGTAGCCGGCCTGGCGCTGCCGGACCGGGTCCGGCTGCCATGGCCCGGGCATCTCGGCTACCGGCTCGGCGCTCACGGGGTCAGCATAGTGAGCCGGGCCGGCGTCAGGCGGACCTGCTGTCCGGTTTGTCGCAGACGAAGATGGCGGTGCCCGGGAAGAGCCGGCCCCGCAGCGGGCTCCACTGCCCCCAGACCTGCTCGTGCCCGTCCGGCCACTCCGGCTCCACCACGTCGCGCAGTACGAAGCCGGCGCCGACGATCTCGCGTACCCGGTCGCCGAGGGTCCGGTGCTGTTCGACGTAGGTCGGTGTGCCGGTGCGGTCCTGCTCCACGTAGGGGCGGCGGTCGAAGTAGGAGTGTATGGCGACCAGCCCGCCCTCACCCGGGTCGTCCAGGAAGATCCACCGCATCGGGTGGGTGACCGAGAACACCCACCGGCCGCCGGGACGGAGTACCCGGTACACCTCGCGCAGCGCCGCCGCCGAGTCCGTCACGAACGGGATCGCGCCGAAGGCGGTACAGACGATGTCGAAGCTGGCCGCCTGGAACGGCAGTGCGAGGGCGTCGGCCTGGACCAGCGGCACGCGTACCCCGGAGGTGGCGGCGGCGAGCGCGGCGTGCCGCAACATGCCGGCGGAGAGGTCGAGCCCGACCGGCCGGGCGCCCGCGGCGGCCAGCCAGCGGGCCGCCGCGGCGGCGCCGCAGCCGAGTTCGAGCACCCGCCGGCCGGCCAACTCGCCGAGCAGCCGGGCCTCGGCCTCGCGCAGTCCCTCCGGGCACCACACGAAGTCCACCTCGCCCAGGAAGGCGCCGTGTTCGGCCTGGTAGTCGTCGGCGTCCGCGTCCCACCAGCGGCGGTTGGCCCACCGGCTCTCCCCGTCGCTGACCGGACGTCGCAGCACTGCGGGCGGGTCGTCCTCGGCCGCCGCGTCGGTCAGGGTGTTCTCGGGCACTCCGCCACGCTAATGCCCGGCACCGGCGCCGCTACCGGCCGGGGCCCGGCCACGGAAATCTACGCCATCCGGGCGATCTTCCCGAGCAGTGGACAGCGGATCTCATCACGTGCGGGGAGGGCTTGCATGCTGTGGTAATGCGCACGGTAAGCTGTTCGATGCGCTCGCGGATCGTGTGCCTCGGCAGGGAGCAGGTCCGCGGTCGCCGGATACTTCCCAGCGGTCCGCGCAGCGACCGCCCGGAGTCTCCGGCGACGGATCCGCAGGCGTAAACGGGTCACCGCGACACAAACCTGCTGTGACATCCATCCGACCGGAGCAACCGCCCACATGACGAGCAGCATCGAGGCCCCCTCGAGCGCCACCAAGGTCACCGTCGACGACCTCGGTTCCGAGGAAGCTTTCCTCGCCGCGATCGACGAGACCATCAAGTACTTCAACGACGGCGACATTGTCGAAGGCACCGTCGTCAAGGTCGATCGGGACGAGGTCCTGCTCGACATCGGCTACAAGACCGAGGGCGTCATCCCCTCGCGCGAGTTGTCGATCAAGCACGACGTCGACCCCGCCGAGGTGGTGTCGGTCGGTGACCACATCGAGGCCCTCGTCCTCCAGAAGGAGGACAAGGAGGGGCGGCTGATCCTCTCGAAGAAGCGGGCCCAGTACGAGCGCGCCTGGGGCACGATCGAGAAGATCAAGGACGAGGACGGCGTCGTCCGCGGTTCCGTCATCGAGGTGGTCAAGGGCGGCCTCATCCTGGACATCGGGCTGCGTGGCTTCCTGCCCGCGTCCCTGGTCGAGATGCGTCGGGTGCGAGACCTCCAGCCGTACGTCGGTCGGGAGCTCGAAGCCAAGATCATTGAGCTGGACAAGAACCGCAACAACGTGGTGCTGTCCCGCCGGGCCTGGCTGGAGCAGACCCAGTCCGAGGTGCGTACCGAGTTCCTCAACAAGCTGCAGAAGGGCCAGGTCCGCAAGGGCGTCGTCTCCTCGATCGTCAACTTCGGCGCCTTCGTCGACCTCGGCGGCGTGGACGGCCTGGTGCACGTCTCCGAACTCTCCTGGAAGCACATCGACCACCCGTCCGAGGTCGTCGAGGTCGGCCAGGAGGTCGAGGTCGAGGTGCTGGACGTCGACCTCGACCGCGAGCGGGTCTCGCTGTCGCTGAAGGCGACCCAGGAGGACCCGTGGCGGCAGTTCGCCCGCACCCACGCGATCCAGCAGATCGTGCCGGGTAAGGTCACCAAGCTGGTGCCGTTCGGTGCGTTCGTCCGGGTCGACGACGGCATCGAGGGCCTGGTGCACATCTCCGAGCTGGCCGAGCGCCACGTGGAGATCCCGGAGCAGGTCGTCCAGGTCGGCTCGGACGTCATGGTCAAGGTCATCGACATCGACCTGGAGCGGCGGCGGATCTCGCTCTCGCTCAAGCAGGCCAACGAGGGCTTCGTCGAGGGCGAGGAGCACTTCGACCCCACCCTCTACGGCATGACGGCGACCTACGACAACGAGGGCAACTACATCTACCCGGAGGGCTTCGACCCGGAGACCGGGGAGTGGCTCGAGGGCTTCGACAAGCAGCGGGAGGCCTGGGAGCAGCAGTACGCCGAGGCCCGCAACCGCTGGGAGGCGCACACCAAGCAGGTGCAGAACTCCCGGGCGGCCGACGCCGAGGCAGCGGCCAACCCGGCGGCGGCGACCGCCGCCACCGGTGGCGGCGGCGGTGGCGGTACCTCGTCCACCAGCACCGCGCCGGCTCGCCAGGCGGAGGAGCCGGCCGGCACCCTCGCCACCGACGAGGCGCTCGCCGCACTGCGGGAGAAGCTCGCCGGCGGCAAGTAGTCGACACGAGGTAACACGAGGCGGAAGCCCGCTTCCAGGACCGGCGCGCCCGGCCCGGGGAAGCGGGCTTTCCCTTTTCCCGGCGGCCCCCTGCTCGCCGCGGCCTCCCTTGTCCCGGTGGTCGCGTCGCGTCGCCTCTCCTCTCCTCTCCGAACCGGTCGCGGAATCCAAAGATCTTGGCCGGTGGCCGTCGATCGGGTTGACTGGGCAGGTGCTGAAGGTTGGACTCACCGGTGGGATCGGATCGGGGAAGAGCGTCGTCGCGGCCCGGCTGGCCAGCCTCGGTGCGGTGGTGGTCGACTCCGACCGGATCGCCCGAGAGGTGGTGGAGCCCGGTACCGACGGGCTGCGCGAGGTGGTGGCCGCGTTCGGTGACCGGGTGCGTACGGAGGACGGCAGCCTGGACCGGGCGGTGCTCGGCGAGATCGTCTTTGCCGATCCGTCGGCGCGGGCCAGGCTGGAGGCGATCATCCACCCCCGGGTACGCCGGCGCAGCGCCGAACTGATCCATGGCGCCGCTCCGGACGCGATCGTGGCCAACGACGTACCGCTGCTGGTCGAGGTGGGGCTCGCCCCGACGTACCACCTGGTGCTGGTGGTACGGGCCGCCGAGGCGACCCGGGTCGAGCGGCTGGTCCGGGGCCGTGGCATGACGGCCGAGCAGGCGGAGCGGCGGATCCGGGCCCAGGCAGGCGACGAACTACGGGCGGCCGCCGCCGACGTACTGCTGGACAACGACGGTGAGCTGGCCGGGCTGCACGCCGAGGTGGACGCGCTGTGGCGGGACCGGCTGACGCCGTACGAACGGAACCTTCGGGAGCGTCGACCGGTACGGGCGAGCCGGGCCCACCTGGTCGAGCCCGATCCGAGCTGGCCGGCCCAGTACCGGCGGCTGGCAGCCCGGATCCGGCACGCCGTCGCCCCGGCCGAGGTACGTGTCGACCACGTCGGCTCGACCTCGGTGCCCGGGTTGGCGGCCAAGGACGTCGTCGACCTCCAGTTGGGCGTCGCGTCGCTGGCCGAGGCCGATGCCCTGGCCGACCGGCTCGCCGACGCCGGTTTCCCGCGCTGTCCCGGGCAGTGGTGGGACAACCCGCGCCATCCGGGCGGGGCCTCGCGGTGGGAGAAGCGCCTGCACGGCAGCGCCGACCCGGGCCGGCTGGTCAACCTGCACGTCCGGGAGATCGGCTCGCCCGGCTGGCGGTTTGCCCTGCTGATGCGTGACCACCTGCGGGTGGACCCGGAACGCCGGGCCGACTACCTGGCCGTGAAGCGGCGGCTGGCGGCGGCCGGCCCGGATCTCGCCGCCTACGCCGAGGCGAAGGAGCCCTGGTTCGATCTGGAGCACCGCCATGCCGAGGAGTGGGCGGCGGGCAGCGGTTGGCGGCCACCGCCGGAGGAGGGGTCGTGAGCGGGCGGAGGCGGGCAGCGGGTGACCGGGCAGAGACGCAAAGGGCGCTCGCGGCGGCCGGTCTGCGCTCTCGCGCGACCGCATCGGTGCGCTCGCCGGCCTGAGCCGGGGCTGCAACCCCTGCGCCGGATGCGACCCAGCCGGTGTGGCGGTTGGTGTCGCAGACCCGGTCGGCCGCCGCGAGCGGCCTACCCTAGAACGGTAGCGCGGTGATCTTTGCCACACAATGACCGTATCGAAGCCGATCGTGTACCCACCGTGGCCCGGCAGCCTGTCACACCATCGGCGTACGGTTGAGGTCATGGCGCTCGACATTCCGCGGCTCGACGGCCGCTTCCAGGTGGTCTCCGATTTCCAGCCGTCGGGTGACCAGCCGGCCGCCATCGACGACCTGGAGCGCAGGGTCCGCCGGGGCGAGCGGCACACGGTGCTGCTCGGCGCGACCGGCACCGGCAAGAGCGCGACCGCGGCCTGGCTGATCGAGCGGCTGCAGCGCCCCACCCTCGTGCTGGCGCCGAACAAGACACTCTGCGCCCAGCTCGCCAAGGAGTTCAGCGAGCTGCTGCCACGCAACGCGGTCGAATACTTCGTCTCGTACTACGACTACTACCAGCCCGAGGCGTACATCCCGCAGACCGACACCTACATCGAGAAGGACTCCTCGATCAACGAGGAGGTCGAGCGGCTGCGGCACGCGACCACGATGTCCCTGCTGACCCGCCGCGACGTGGTGGTGGTCGCCACCGTCTCGGCGATCTACGGCCTGGGCACCCCGCAGGAATATCTGGACCGGTCGGTGCGGATCCAGGTCGGCCAGGAGGTCGAGCGGGACAAGCTGCTGCGCCGGCTGGTCGACGTGCAGTACACCCGCAACGACATGGCGTTCAACCGGGGCACCTTCCGGGTCCGGGGCGACACGCTGGAGATCATTCCGGCGTACGAGGAGCTGGCGCTCCGGATCGAGTTCTTCGGCGACGAGGTGGAGAAGCTCTACTACCTGCACCCGCTGACCGGCGAGGTGGTCCGGGAGGTCGACCACCTGCTGATCTTCCCGGCCACCCACTACACCGCCGGCCCGGAGCGGATGGAGCGGGCGCTCGCCGGCATCGAGGCCGAGCTGGCCGAACGGCTGGCCGAGCTGGAGCGGCAGGGCAAGCTGCTGGAGGCGCAGCGGCTGCGGATGCGCACCAGCTACGACGTGGAGATGATGCGCCAGGTCGGCTTCTGCTCCGGCATCGAGAACTACTCGATGCACATCGACGGCCGGTCCCCGGGCAGCGCGCCGCACTGCCTGCTGGACTACTTCCCCGACGACTACCTGACGGTGGTCGACGAGTCGCACGTCACGATCCCGCAGATCGGCGGCATGTACGAGGGCGACGCCTCGCGTAAGCGGATGCTGATCGACCACGGCTTCCGGTTGCCCAGCGCCGCCGACAACCGACCGCTGCGCTTCGACGAGTTCCTGGACCGGGTCGGCCAGATGGTCTTCCTCTCCGCCACCCCCGGCCCATGGGAGCTGGAGCAGGCCCAGGGCGAGGTGGTCGAGCAGGTGATCCGGCCGACCGGTCTGGTCGACCCGGAGGTGGTGGTGAAGCCCACCAAGGGGCAGATCGACGACCTGATGCACGAGATCAAGCTGCGTACCGAGCGGGACGAGCGGGTGCTGGTCACCACGCTGACCAAGAAGATGGCCGAGGATCTCTCCGACTATCTGCTGGAGCACGGCATCCGGGTGCGCTACCTGCACTCCGAGGTCGACACGCTGCGCCGGGTGGAGCTGCTGCGCGAGCTGCGCAAGGGCGACTACGACGTACTTGTCGGGATCAACCTGCTGCGGGAGGGGCTGGACCTGCCCGAGGTGTCGCTGGTGGCGATCCTCGACGCCGACAAGGAGGGCTTCCTGCGCAGCGGTCGGTCCCTGATCCAGACCATCGGCCGGGCCGCCCGGAACGTCTCCGGCCAGGTGCACATGTACGCGGACAAGATGACCCCGTCCATGGCCGAGGCGATCGAGGAGACCAACCGGCGCCGGGCCAAGCAGGTGGCGCACAACGAGGCGCACGGGATCAGTCCGGAGCCGCTGCGCAAGAAGATCCACGACATCCTGGACGACATCTACCGGGAGGCCGAGGACACCGAGGGAGCCACCACCCGGGTCGGCGGCGCGGTGCGGCAGATGTCCCGGGGCAAGGCGCCGACCCCGGAGACCCGCAGTCGGGGCCGGGTCGGTGCCGCGCCGGCCCGGGAGGGGATGGCCCGGGCCGAGCTGGCTCAGCTCATCCAGGAACTCAACGACCAGATGCTTGCCGCCGCCCGGGAGTTGCAGTTCGAACTCGCGGCCCGGATCCGCGACGAGGTAGCCGAGTTGAAGAAGGAGCTGCGCGGCATGGACGCCGCCGGGGTGAACTGACCAGCGGTCGGGACAGGTCCGTCGGGCTGCCACCGGTGGCCGGCCCTACCGGGCGCTCCGCCGGTCAGGCGTACCGGTCGAAGCCGCCCTCGGAGTCGATCACCTGGCCGGTGATCCAGCGACCGTCCGGCGAGCAGAGCCACTCGACGAGCCGGGCGGCGTCGTCCGGCCGGCCCCACTCGCCGCCCGGGAAGAGGTACCCGCCCGCGGCCATCTCCTCGGGCGCGGCCCAGCCGGTGTCGGTCGGGCCGGGGTTGACACAGTTCACCGTGATGCCCCTCGGCATCAGCAGTGGGCTCAACTGCCGGGTCAGGTTCTCCACCCCGGCCTTGCTGGCCGCGTACGCGAGTTCGCCCGGCATCGGGCCGAGCCGTTGCCCGCTGGAGAAGAGCACCAGCCGGCCGCCGGAGCCGGCCCGGAACGCCGCCGCGAACGCCTCGGCCAGCAGCAGGGTCCCCCGCACGTTGACGACGAGGTGCCGGTCGACCTCGTCCGCGTCGAGCTTGCCCAGCGGGGTGTGGGTCGAGTAGGCGTGCGCCGCCACCAGTACGTCGAGCCGGCCGTGGGCGCGTACCGCCGTCTCGACGAGTTCGGCCGGAGCGGTCGGCGAGGCAAGGTCGGCGGCCAGGTACCGGGTCGTGTCGGGGTCGCCGGTCACCTGTTCCAGTTCGGTGAGCAGCCCGGGGACGCCGTCGGGATCGCCGCCGTAGGGCTGCGCCTCGTCGTACCCGGGCAGGCCGGTCAGCTGTAGCCGGTAGCCGGCGGCGGCGAACCGTCGGGCGACCGCGGCGGCGATGCCCGCCCGACGACTGACTCCGGTTATCAAGGCGACCCGTTCCCCCATGCCGCAGAGTCAACCCGATCCGCGCGATCCCGGCGAGCGGGAATCGTCGGTGCGGCGGCCGGCAGCGCCCGCCAACTGGCCGAACTGATCGCGGCGGGGGCGGCGGCACGGCATGCCGGGCGTTCCGTGTGCCGGGCGCTGTGTGCGCCGGGCGCTCCGGGTGCCAGGCGCTCCGGGTGCCGGGCGCGCTGTGTGCGCCGGGCGGGCGCGGCTACGACGACCGGGAGGTCGACCGGTCGGTAGGCGGCGTGCCGGAGGTCGCGGCTGTCGGTGCCGCGTCGGGCGACCGGTTGTCGGTTCGCCTTGTTAGGGTTCTGCCGCCCCCGAGCGCTACCGGAGCCCCAATGACGATCTATGCACACATCACGGAGTTCGCCGACCGGCCCGTGGTCGACTTCGATCCGGCCCGACTGCCGGACGTGGCGCCCGATGCGGTCGCCTGGCGGCTCAGTCTCACCGACTTCCCGACCCGCGACGGAGACTTCGCCGACCTGGTCGAGCGGTTCCTGGCCGCCGTCGACCCCGCCAAGGTCACCGCGCTGATCGTCGGCGACTGGGGCGAGGCGTACGAGGAAAGCGCCCCCGTCGAACTGGTGGCCGGATTGGCGCCGCGACTTGCCGGGCTGAAGGCACTGTTCATGGGTGAGATGGTGTCGGAGCAGTCGGAGATCTCTTGGATAACCCAGGCCGATCCCGCTCCGCTGCTGACGGCGTACCCGGGGCTGGAGATTCTGCGCATCCGCGGTGCGACCCAGGGGCTGACCCTCACCCCGACCCGGCACACCGCACTGCGCGAGCTGGCGATCGAGGCCGGTGGCCTGCCCGGGCACGTGGTCCGGGCGATCGGCGAATGCGACCTGCCGGCGTTGGCGCACCTGGAACTCTGGCTCGGCACCGACCAGTACGGTGGCGACACCACTGTGGAGGATCTGGCGCCGATCCTGGGTGGGGAGCGGTTGCCGTCGTTGCGGTCGTTGGGTTTGCGTAATGCGGAGATTGCCGATCGGGTGGCGGTGGCGGTGGCGGGTGCGCCGGTGGTGGCGCGGTTGCGGGAGTTGGACCTGTCGTTGGGGGTTCTTTCCGACGAGGGGGCGGCGGCGTTGTTGGCCGGGCAGCCGTTGACGCACCTGCGTCGGCTGGATCTGCATCATCATTACCTGAGTGCTGAGATGGCCGACCGGCTGGTGGCCGAGCTGCCGGGCGTCGAGCTGGACCTCTCCGACGTACAACCCTCCGACCAGGACGACGACCGGTACATCGCGGTGTCGGAGTGAGGACGAGCTTCACCGGTCACGCCACCGAGTTCGCCGGGCTGCCGGTCTTCGGGCTGAGCCAGAGCTGGACGGACGAGCCGCCGCGCCTGGTACCCGAGGCGGAGCTGCCGACCGAGCCCGGCGCGGTCGCCTGGCGAATCGAGGCGTGGGAGGACGACGACGGCTGGGACTACGGCCCCTCGTCGATGTTCCGGCACGCGTTCGAGCAGTTTCTGGAGCTGGTCGATCCGGCCGGGGTGCGCGCCCTGGTGATCGGCAGCTGGGGCTACGCGGCGATGAACGCGGCACCGATCGGTCAGCTCTGCGCCGCCGCCGACCGGCTGACCGGGTTGCGGGCGCTCTTTCTCGGCGACATCCCGGCGGAGGAGTGCGAGTTGTCCTGGATCTGCCAAGGTGACGTCGCGGCGCTGCTGGCGGCGTACCCCGGGCTGGAGATCCTGCGGATCCGCAGCGGCGACGCCGACGCCGCGGGCCGTAACGGGCTGGCCTTCGATGCCGTCCGGCACGGCGCGCTCCGGACGCTGGTGGTGGAGTCGGCGGGTCTGTCGGCCGGGGTCGTCCGGGGCATCGCCGACTCCGATTTCCCGGCCCTGGCGCACCTGGAGCTCTGGCTCGGCACGGACCGTTGGGGCGGGGACACCAGTGTGGAGGATCTGGCGCCGATCCTGGGTGGGGAGCGGTTGCCGTCGTTGCGGTCGTTGGGTTTGCGTAATGCGGAGATTGCCGATCGGGTGGCGGTGGCGGTGGCGGGTGCGCCGGTGGTGGCGCGGTTGCGGGAGTTGGACCTGTCGTTGGGGGTTCTTTCCGACGAGGGGGCGGCGGCGTTGTTGGCCGGGCAGCCGTTGACGCACCTGCGTCGGCTGGATCTGCATCATCATTACCTGAGTGCTGAGATGGCCGACCGGCTGGTGGCCGAGCTGCCGGGCGTCGAGGTGGATCTCACCGAGGTCATGCTGCCCGACGAGTACGACGACCGGTACGTGGCCGTCGACGAGTGACTGGCATGATCGACGGATGACTGGCAGGGCCCCGCTGGTGGTCGTCGGCAACCCGGAGAACCGCCGGGTGGCGCTGTTCCGGGCCGCCGCGACCGAGACAGCCGTACCGGTGGCGGTGCTGCCCTGGCGGCGGCTGGCGGCCGGTCCGGTCCGGCTGCCCCGGGCGGCGGTGGTCCGGATCGACTCGCCAGGGGAGGACGCCGAGGTCGACCGGCTGCTGCGCGGGGCGGACCGGCCCGCCGAGCACGGCGAGATCGTCGGCCTCGCCGCCTGGTACGCGGGATTCCGCGCCGCCCTGGGCCGGCTCGACCAGGCCGCCCGGTCCGCCGGAGCGACCCTGCTGAACGATCCCGCTGACGTGCTCGCGATGTTCGACAAGCGGGCCTGTCACGCCCGGCTGGCCGCAGCCCGGGTACCGGTGCCGCCGGCACTGCCCCCGGTGCTGTCCGTGCCGCATCCGCTGTCCGGGCCGTCCGTGCCGCATCCGCTGTCCGGGGTGCCGGTGCCGCAGCTGGCGTCCGTGCCGGCTGCGCCGCACGCGCCACCGGGGCCGCCTGCCTCGGCCGCGGCGTCCACATTGGCCGGTCCGGCCGGATCGGCTGCCTGGACGGGTGCCTCCGGCGGTTACCCGGAGCTGCGCGCGGCGATGCGCGCCGCCGGCTGGTCCCGGGTTTTCGTCAAGCCGGCGCACGGCTCGTCCGCCTCCGGAGTGCTCGCCCTCCAGGTGGCGCCGGGCCGGATCCGCGCTACCACCTCGGTCGAGTTGACCGCCGACGGCCGGCTCTACAACTCGTTGCGGGTCCGCGACTACACCGACGAACGGCAGGTCGCGGCGATCGTCGACCGGCTCGCCCCGGACGGGCTGCACGTCGAGCGCTGGTTTCCCAAGGCCGGGCTTAGCGACCGGACGATCGACCTGCGGGTGCTGGTGGTGGCCGGTCGACCGGAACATGTCGTGGTCCGGGCCAGCTCCGGTCCACTGACCAACCTGCACCTCGGCAACGCCCGGGCGGACCTGGCCGCGCTGCGGGCGGCGATGGGCGAACCCGCCTACGGCGCCGCGCTGCAGACCTGCGTCCGGGCCGCCGCCTGCTTTCCGGGCAGCCTGCACGTCGGGGTGGACCTGCTGATCGGCACGGGCTGGCGGCGGCACGCGGTGGCCGAGGTGAACGCCTTCGGCGACCTGCTGCCGGGGCTGGTCGACCCGGCAGGCCGGGACAGCTACGCGGCCGAACTGCACGCGCTGCGGACCGGTCGGTTCGCCCGGTGGCGAGCCAGCGCACCGACGCCGCCGGAGTCGGCAGGCGAGCCGGGGCCGACGCCGGGACCCGCGCCGGCATCGACGACACCGCCCGGGCCGACACCGGTGCCGGAAGCAGTGGCAGCGCCCGGGCCGACCGCGGGGGTAGCGCCCGGGTCGACAGCCGGGTGGGACGGGCGAGTCGGGTGGGACGGGCGAGCCGGGTGGGACGGGCGAGCCGGGCGGGGCCCCCGGCGAGCGGACGACGGTGGCACCGGGCAGCATGAGAACCCGGGACGTGACAGAAAGGTGGGGAGTGCGGCATGAAGGAGATGATCGGCAGCCACGACCTGTTGTTCGTCACCCTGGACACACTCCGCTACGACGTGGCCGAGGAACTGGCCGCCGCCGGGCGCACACCGAACCTGGCCCGTGCGTTGCCAGGCGGGGTCTGGGAGCGGCGGCACAGCCCGGCCAGCTTCACCTACGCGGCGCACCAGGCGTTCTTCGCCGGCTTCCTGCCCACCCCGACCACACCCGGGCCGCACCCCCGGCTCTTCGCGGCGGCCTTCCCCGGCAGCGAGACGACCGGAGAGCAGACCTGGACCTTCGACGCCCCCGACGTGGTCCGGGCACTCGCCGGGGCCGGCTACCACACCGTCTGCGTGGGCGGGGTCGGCTTCTTCAACGGCAGGTCCCCGCTGGGTGGCGTACTGCCCGCCCTCTTCGCGGAGGCGCACTGGGAGCCCGAGTTCGGCGTCTCCGCACCGCGCTGCTTCGAGGCACAGCTCGATCGGATCGCCACCGTCCTGCCGACGGCGCCGGAGGACCGGCCGCTCTTCCTCTTCGTCAACGTCGCGGCGATCCACCAGCCGAACCGGCACTACCTGCCCGGAGCGGACCGGGACACCAGGGAGAGCCACGCTGCCGCGCTGGAGTACGTCGACCGGCACATCGGGCGGCTCTTCGCCCTCGCCACCTCCCGAGACCGGCCCTGCCTGGTGCTGATCTGCTCCGACCACGGCACCGCGTACGGCGAGGAGGGGCACAGCGGTCACCGGCTCGGTCACGAGGTGGTGTGGACGGTGCCGTACGGGCAGTTCGTTCTCGAACCGGGTGACTGGGGCAAGCCCGGCGACTGGCCCGGGCCGGAACAGTCGGGGTGACCGGCGCACTGGACGGGTCGCCGTACCAGGGCTATCTGTACGCGTACCCGCACAAGACGGCGTACCGGCCGTTGCGGCCCCGCCCGGCGCTGCGTGAGGTCTGGGCGGGCCAGCGGCGGGAGGCCCTCTTCCTCTATCTGCACCTGCCGTTCTGCGAGATGCGCTGCGGCTTCTGCAACCTCTTCACCCGCTCGAACCCGCCCGCCGAGCAGGTGCGCGGCTATCTCGACCAGTTGGCCCGGCAGGCCGAGCGGGTCCGGGAGGCACTCGGCGACGGCGTCGGGTACGCCCGGGTCGCGGTCGGTGGCGGCACCCCGACCTATCTGGACGCTGCCGAGTTGACCGCGGTCTTCGACCTGCTCGCCGGCTTCGGCGCCCGGCTCGGCACGGTGCCGGTGGCGGTGGAGACCTCGCCGGCCACCGCCACCGCCGATCGGATCGCGGTTCTGGCCGAGCGTGGCACCACCCGGGTCAGCATCGGGGTGCAGAGCTTCCTGGACAGCGAGGCGCGGGCGGCCGGGCGACCGCAGCGCCGGGTGGAGGTCGAACGGGCCCTGGACACCATCCGGGCGCACGACATCCCGGAGCTGAACGTCGACCTGATCTACGGGATTCCCGGGCAGACCGCGACGACCTGGACCGAGTCGATCTCCGCTGCGCTGTGCTGGTCTCCGGAGGAGGTGTTTCTCTATCCGCTCTACGTCCGCCCGCTCACCGGCCTCGGCCGGATCACCGGCGCGGCGGGCGGTGCCGACCCGGCCTGGGACGCGCAGCGGCTGGCGCTGTACCGGCAGGGCCGGGACGCGCTGCGGGCCGCCGGCTACCAGCAGTTGTCGCTACGACACTTCCGCCGTGCCGAGCGCGTCTCCGACGGTCCGGGGCTCAGCGCCGACGGGCCCGGGCCGATGTCCGGCCCGACGGAGCAGAGTGGGCCGGACTACTGTTGCCAGGACGACGGCATGGTGGGGCTGGGCTGCGGGGCCCGGTCCTACACGACCGACCTGCACTACTCGTTCGACTACGCGGTCGGGGTCCGGCACGTCCGAAGCATCATCGAGGACTACCTGTGCCGGCCCGCCACCGATTTCGAGGTCGCCGAGGTCGGCTTCCGGCTCGACCCGGTGGAACAGCGCCGCCGCTGGCTGGTCAAGTCGCTGCTCCGGGCGGAGGGGTTCGATCCGGCCGGCTATCTCGACCGCTTCGGCAGCCGGGTCGACGACGACTTTCCGCAGCTCGACCGCCTCGCCGAGCGCGGCTGGCTGACCTCGGGGCCGGCCCGGATCGGGTTGACCGAGTCCGGACTGGAACGCTCCGACGCGATCGGGCCGTGGCTGGTCTCCGGCCAGGTCCGCCGGGCGATGGCCGAGTACCCGCTCCGATGAACCTCTCGGTGCTCTACCGCGGTCCGCTGGCGAGTTGCAACTACGACTGTCCCTACTGCCCGTTCGCGAAGCGCCGGGACAGCCGGGCCGAACTCGCCGCCGACCGGGCCGCGCTTGGCCGCTTCGTCGACTGGGCGACCCGCAATCCCGACGGCGACCGGCTGTCGGTGCTCTTCACGCCCTGGGGCGAGGGACTGGCCCGGTCCTGGTACCGGGACGCGCTGGTGGCGCTCTCCCGGCTGCCGCACCTGGAGCGGGTGGCGATCCAGACGAACCTGGCCTGCCGGCTGGACTGGCTGGCCGCCGCCGACCGGCGTACGGTCGCGCTCTGGGCCACCTACCACCCCGGCCAGGTACGCCGGGAGACCTTCCTGCGGCGCTGTGCCCGGCTGACCGAGCTGCGGGTGCGGTACTCGGTCGGCGTGGTCGGGCTACCGGAGCACCGAGCCGAGGCGGCGGCGGTCCGGGCGGCGCTGCCGGCCGACGTCTATCTGTGGGTGAACGCGGCCGAGGGGCATTCCTACACGGCTGCCGAGGAGGCGGCCTGGACCGCCCTCGACCCGCTGTTCGGCTACAGCGTGCGGCCGCATCCGTCGGCCGGTGCGCCGTGTCGGGCCGGCGAGACGGTGATTTCGGTGCGTGGCGACGGCTCCGTGCGGCGCTGCCACTTCGTGGAGACACCGCTGGGCAATCTCTACGACGGGTCGTACCGCGCCGCGTTGCGTCCCCGGCCGTGTCCGAACGCCGCCTGCGACTGCCACATCGGGTACGTCCACCTGCGAACCCTGCCACTGTACGAGGTCTTCGCCGAAGGAGTGCTGGAACGGATTCCGGCCCGGTGGGGCGTGCCGGCCGGCGCGCTGGCTTAACCGAGGGCTGCCGGGCTCGACGTCCGATGATCCGACCGGGATCCGCATCCGACCCGACCCGATCCCGACCCGGACCCGATCCACCCCGGCCCGGACCCGATCCGGACCCGCAGAACCCGATCCGAACCCGCCGGACCCGGCGGCCCCGAACCCGCCGGGGCCGGCGGTGCCGGTGTTCGGATCGGTCGACGTCGCCGCGCCGAACACATCCGCCGCCTCCGAGAACCGCCGCCTCAGAGAACTGCCGTCTCCGAGAACCGGCGCCTCAGAGAACCGCCGCCCCCGAGAACTGCCGCTCAGAGAGACCCCTGTCTCGCGGCAGGCTAGCCGCGGCGTACGACAGTTTTCGTCGGGTCGGCGGTCAGGCCGGCGTTGGCACGTCGGTGAAGTGCTCGACCACCGGCGGGGCGGCGAAGTACGGGCCGATCAGCGAGCGCCACGTGGTGAACCGCTCGGTGGCCCGGAAGTTCTCCAGGTGGGCCTCGACCGAGTCCCATTCGACCAGCAGCACGAACCGGGACGGCGACTCGATGCCCCGGGTCATCCGGATCGACCGGCATCCAGGGGTGCCGGCCAGCGTCTGATGACCCTCGGCGAACGCCTCCTCCTGACCGGCCAGCACCTCGATCAGCGCAACCTCCAGCACCATCAGCGCAGGATGGCACGGATGGGCCCGGTCCGGTCGATCGGGGTATACCCGTCCCGAGCGCCGGTACCTACGGTGGGAACTCCGAAGGATCTTTGGGGGGCGCGCCATGCTCGACTGGCTCACCGGTACCGCGTTCACCGTGGCGGGCACGCCGACCAGCCGGGCCGAACTGCTCGGCTTCGCGACCGGCGTACTCACCGTCTGGCTGCTGACCCGACAGAAGATCTGGAACTGGCCGGTCGGCATTGCCAACGTGCTGCTGCTGATGCTGCTCTTCTGGACCGCCGGCCTGTACGCCGACGCCGGTCTCCAGATCGTCTACGTCGGACTCGGCCTGTACGGCTGGTGGGCGTGGCTGTTCGGCGGCGCCGAGCGGAGCCGGCTGGTGGTCGGCCGGACGGGTCGGCGGGAGTGGCTGCTGCTGGTCGGCGCCGGCGCGGTACTGACGCTGCTGCTCTGGCTGCTGCTGGACCGGGCGACCGACTCGACCGTGCCGCTGCCGGACGCGGTGACCACCTCGCTCTCCCTGATGGCGACGTACGGCCAGTGCCGCAAGCGGGTGGAGAGCTGGTGGATCTGGATCACCGCCGATCTCGTCTACATCCCGCTCTACGTCTACAAGGAACTCCATCTCACCGCCGGGCTGTACGTCGTCTTCCTCGGGCTCTGCGTGATCGGGCTGCGGAACTGGCGGGCCGACCTGCGCCGGCTCGCGGCCGTCGGCGTCCGGCCGGTAGCGCCCGGTCCGGCCCCGGCCACCCCGTGACCGTGCGGGACGGTCGGGACCTTTTCGCCGGTGGCCGGCCGGAGTTCGGGCACGGCCTGGTGGTGGGGAAGTTCTATCCGCCGCACGCCGGGCACCACGCGCTGATCGCCGAGGCGGCCCGCCGGTGTGCCGCGGTCACCGTGGTGGTGGCGCCGTCCCGGCGGGAGTCGGTGCCGTTGGAGTTGCGGCTGGACTGGTTGCGTGAGGTGCACGCCGCCGACCGGCACGTCCGGTTCGTCGGCCGGTACGACGACCATCCGGTTGACTACGCCGACCCGGCCGCCTGGGACGCGCACTGCGCGGTGTTCCGGGCGGCGGTCGGGCCGGCCCGGGTCGACGCGGTCTTCTCCTCCGAGGCGTACGGCGCGGAGTTGGCCCGCCGGTTCGACGCGGTGGACGTACCCGTCGATCCGGCCCGGGTCGCCGTACCGGTCTCGGGCACGGCGGTGCGGGCCGATCCGGTAGCGCACTGGGCGATGCTCAGCCCGCCGGTCCGGGCCTGGTTCGTCCGCCGGATTGTCGTGGTGGGCGCCGAGTCCACCGGTACCACCACCGTCGCCAGGGCGCTGGCCGGGCACTACCGCACCTGCTGGGTACCGGAGTACGGCCGGGAACTCACCGCCGCCAAGCTGGCCCGGCTGCGCCGTACCGAGCCCGAGGCGACGATCTTCGACGTTGGTTGGGACCGGGCGGACTTCGAGACGGTGGTGCGGGAGCAGCAGGCCGCCGAGGACGCCGCCGCGCGGCGCAGTGGGCCGCTGCTCTTCTGTGACACCGACGCCCGGGCCACCGCGGTGTGGGAGGAGCGGTATCTCGGCTCGACCTCACCCCGGGTCCGGGCCGCCGCCCGTCGGCCCGATCTCTATCTGCTGACCGACCATCGCGGGGTGCCGTTCGCCGACGACGGCCTGCGGGACGGGGCGCACCTGCGCGGCTGGATGACCGAGCGGTTTCGTGCGGTGCTGGCCGAATCCGGCGTACCCGTGATCGAACTCACCGGTCCGCTTCCGGACCGGCTGCGGACGGCGATCCTGGCCTGCGACCGGATCCTGGCGGTCGGTTGGCCGCTCGCCGACCCGCTGCTGCCCCGACATAGCACCTAGGTTCCTAGGATGGCTTAGGGTCAGTGATCCAGATAGCCCGACCGGGGAGATGCGCGCGGGGCAGGGAATGGTGAACAATGGCCCCTGTAGGAGGGGAGTATTCCTTCGCGACGGTGTCGTCAACACGGTCGTCGGCCGGCAGACCGGTTACGAGGACCCGGCACCGTAGGTTGTCGTCGCGGCGTCTCCGCGTGGCGATGGCGGAAGAGACCTCCGACAGTCACCATCGTCTGCATCGCCTGATGCGCGTCTTTCGCGTGCTGACGGCGGTGCCGTGTGCCTGCCGGAGGAGTGTCTTGAACGTGTCCACCTGGGTGTGGGTCGTCTCGCTGGTCGTGCTGACCGCGGTCCTACTACTTGATTTAGTGATCGTCGGTCGGCGACCGCACGAGCCGAGTCTGCGGGAGTCCGGCCTCTGGGTCGCCTTCTACGTCGGCCTCGCGATCGTCTTCGGGGTCGGCCTGGCCCTGACCACCAATCTCACCGTGGCCGGGGAGTTCTACACCGGATGGCTCACCGAGTACAGCCTCTCGGTGGACAACCTCTTCGTGTTCGTGATCATCATGTCGCGATTCGGCGTACCCCGGCAGTACCAGCAGAAGGTGCTGCTGATCGGTATCGTGCTGGCGCTGGTGCTGCGCGGTGGCTTCATCGCGGCCGGAGCGGCCCTGATCAACCAGTTCTCCTGGGTCTTCTACATCTTCGGCGCCTTCCTCATCTACACGGCGATCAACTTTTTGCGGCAGGGTGAGCCGGACGAGGAGGACTTCAAGGAGAACGTGCTGATCCGCTGGAGCCGGCGGGCGCTGCCGGTCTCCCGGGACTTCTCCGGCGCCCGGCTCAGCGTGCGGGAGAACGGCCGGCGGCTCTTCACCCCGATGCTGATCGTGCTGATCGCGATCGGCACCACCGACCTGGTCTTCGCGCTCGACTCCATCCCGGCGATCTTCGGGATCACCCAGGAGCCGTACCTGGTCTTCACCGCCAACGTCTTCGCGCTGATGGGGCTGCGGCAGCTCTACTTCCTGCTCGGCGGACTGCTCGACCGGCTGGTCTACCTCAACATCGGGCTCGCCGTCGTGCTCGGCTTCATCGGCGTCAAACTGGTGCTGGAGGCGCTGGCCGGCAACAACCTGCCGTTCGTCAACGGTGGCGAGCCGGTCGGCTGGGCGCCGCACATCCCGATCTGGCTCTCCCTCACCGTCATCCTGGGCACCCTGGCGATCGCGACGGTGGCCAGCCTGATCAAGTCCAGCCGGGACGGCCGGACCACGCAGAAGCTGCCGGTCGGCTGAGGTGGGCGCGGTCGGCTGAGGTAGGGCGCCGGAGCGGCAACTCAGAGGAGTGCGGCCTTCCCCCTTCCCCCTGCGGTCCGTCTGGACCGCGGGGGAAGGGCACGGCCGCGGGGCCAGCGGCTCAGGCCGGGAGTGAGTCGGTGACCCGGTGCGCGCCGACCAGGGTGGCGGTCCGGTCAGCGGGCATCGGTTCCTCCAGCACCCGCCGCTTGGTGTAGCAGGCGTGCAGCATCCGTCGGTCGCCGTCCGGGCCGGGACGGGCGGTGACGATGCCGATGTGGTGGACCCGCCGGCCCGGCCGGGCGAAGAAGTAGAGGTCGCCGGGGCGTTCCGCACCGAGCGGCACCGGAACCGTCGCCGCCGCCTGGTCGTCGGCGTCCCTGGGCAGGCGTACGCCGAAGCGCCGCCAGGCCAGATGCACCAGGCCCGAGCAGTCGATGCCGTACGCCGAGACGCCGCCCCAGAGATAGACCACGTCCCGCAGTTGGCTGGCCACCGTGAGCACCTCGGTCGCGCTCGGTGGCTGGTTCGGCGCCGGGGCGAGGTGGGTGTCGGGCGCCCAGAGGGGCTGCTCCTGGTCGGGGACCCGGACCGGCCGCCAGCCGGCGCGGACCGGTCCCGCGCAGGTCAGCCGGGTACCCAGGATCACGTCGGGCAGCACCACCGCACCGAACGGTGCGTCGTGCAGCCGGGTGACCGTCGCCGAGACGACCAGGTCCGCCGGTGCCGGATCGGCCGGCGCGACGAGCTGGTCCAGCGGCAGCCAGCCCGGATAACCCCGAGGGTCGAGCCTGGCCGCCGGCTGCTCCACCGCGACGACCCGGACCCAACCGTCCGGCCGGACCTGCTCGACCAGCACCCGCTCGCCGAGCAGGAGCTGACTGAGCACGCAGTCGCCGACCCGCTGGTCGGCGCTCATCCCGGAGATCCAGCCGGCGATGTCGGTCCGGCGGGACAGGGCCGGTGCGTCCACCGGACGAACAGTCTCCGGGCCCGCCCACAGGGTGGCGACGGCGACCCGGACAACGGCCTCGTCCCCCGAGCGCACCGCCATGTCAGTACCACCCGTCCTCGCCCGCTCCCGCCCGAAACCCTATGAAAATAAGCGCCGCCCTGCAACAAGCCTCTGAATGTTGCCTTCATGACCGGTGGGCGCGCGGCGGTCGGGCGCGAGAAGGGAGACGTGACCGACGGCTGACGCGTGACGGGCGACGGGTGCGGATGACACGTGACGGGCGACGCGGGACGGGTGCGGGTGAGGCGTGACGGGTGCGGGTGACGGGCGGCGTCAGGGGGTGGGTGGTGGTGTCCCGTGCAGGCCGACGACGCCGAGACCGGGAGCGTCCGGCAGCACCACGGTGGCGTTCTCGTACCGGATACCGCCCTGCACCGGCGTCCAGGCCAGCCACCAGGCCGCGTCCAGGTCCGACACGGCGCTGGTGCCGTACGCGGCCACCAGGCTGGCCGCCGCGCCGATCCCGATCTGACTCTCCATCATCGAGCCGACCAGCGTGCCGAGGCCGTGCGCGGCGGCCAGCTCCAGCAGCGCCCGGGCCGTCCCCAGTCCACCGCACTTGGCCAGCTTCACGTTCACCAGGTCGGCGGCCCGGCGCTGGATCACCTCGACCAGGTCGCGCAGCCCGTAGACCGACTCGTCGGCCAGGATCGGCACGTCCACCCGGTCGGCCACCCAGGCCAGCCCGGCGATGTCCCGGGCGTGCACCGGCTGCTCCACCAGCTCCACGTCGAGCCCGGCGTCGGAGACACCGCGGATCACCCGGACCGCCTCCCGGGGCGTCCAGCCCTGGTTGGCGTCGAGCCGGATCCGGGCCTGCGGACCGGCGGCGGCGCGTACCGCCCGGACCCGGGCCAGGTCACCCGCGGGGTCCGTGCCGACCTTCACCTTCAGCACCTCGAAGCCGTCGGCGATCCGCTGCTTCGCGGTGCCGGCCAACTCGACCGCGTCCCCGGCGGAGAGGGTGACGTCGGTGGCGACCCGGCGGGACGTCCCGCCGAGCAGCCGCACCAGCGGTACGCCGAGCCGCCGCGCCGCCAGGTCGTGCAGTGCGACGTCCACCGCAGCCTTCGCCGCCTCGTTGCCGACCACCGCAGCCCGTACCTCCGCGCACCGGGCCACCAGGTCGTCCGGGTTCCGCCGGGTCAGCAGCGGGGCGAACACCTCCTCGACGCAGGCCCGGGCACCGCCGATCGACGCCCCGGTCACCTGCCACACCTGCGGTGCCTCGCCGAACCCGGACCGCCCGTCGGCATCGACCACCTCCACCACCAGGGTCTCTACAGTGGAGGTACGGCGCAGTGCGGTCACGAACGGCGTGTGCAGCGGAGCGGAGAGCCGGTGGGTGCGTACCGAGGCGATCGACATGCAGGCACCATATCGACCGTCGGATCAGCGGACGGTCCCCAGACCGTGCCGGGCCGCCCAGACCAGGGCAGACACCCGGGCGACGAGGCGGCGTGCCCGTTCGTCCCGGTCGTCGGACGGCCCGGCGGCACCGTCCGGCGGCGCACTGGTGCAGACCACCACGGCGTACGGGGGCGCGTCGTCCGGGAAGACCACTCCGGCGCCGTGCCGGACGCCGCGTACCCAGCCGTTCTTGTGCGCGATCCGGGTCCCCGGCGGCAGCCCGGCGGCCAGGTCCTCGCCGCGCTCCTGGCCGAGCAGCACGTCCAGCATCGCCGCGCAGGTGTCGGGGGAGGCCAGCCGGGACCGGACGATCCCGCCGAACAGCCCGGTCAGGTCGGCGGCGGTGACCTGGTTGTCGAGGCCGGCGTCCCGGGCGGCGAAGTCCTCGATGCCCCGCTCGGTGCGGCTGTGCCGGGCACCGCTGTCCGCCCAGACCTTGGCGACGGCGGGCAGCCCGACCTGCCCCAGCACCAGGTTGGTGGCGAGGTTGCTGGACCGGACGATCATGCGTTCGGCGAGCCAGCCCAGCGGCGCGGTGCCGCCGAGCCGGGCCCAGACCGCCTCGTCGTTGTCGTACTCCGCGGCGCAGGAGAACCGGCCCGCACCCGGTCGGGCCGAGTCGAATTCGTTGACCACCGGTACCGCCGCGTTCAGGTCCACCGCGCCGGCCTCGGCGGCCCGGTACAGCGCGGCGAGTACCGCCACCTTCATGGTGCTGGCCGCGTAGTGCGGAACGTCCGGCAGCCGGGTGTACGCGGGCGGGCGGCCGAGCCGCCCCGCGTAGACCGAGACGGTACCGGCGACGGCGGCGAGTTCGGTGTCGAGTGCTTCCCAGGGCATCTGGGCAGCGTACGACCTGACTCAGCCGGCGTGCTTGCGGCGTGCGGCGGCCCGGGCCCGGGACGGCGCGTCCAGTACGACCTTGCGCAGCCGGATCGCCACCGGGGTCACCTCGACGCACTCGTCCTCGCGGCAGAACTCCAGCGCCTGCTCCAGGGAGAGCTTGCGCGGCGGGATCAGCTTCTCGGTCTCCTCGCTGGTCGAGGAGCGCATGTTGGTGAGCTTCTTCTCCTTGGTGATGTTGACGTCCATGTCGTCGGAGCGGGAGTTCTCGCCGACCAGCATGCCCTCGTACACCTCGGTGGACGGCTCGACGAAGAGGGTGCCGCGCTCCTGGAGGTTGAGCATCGCGAACGCGGTGGCCACCCCGGGCCGGTCGGCGACCAGCGAACCGGTGTTCCGGGTGCGCAACTCGCCGAACCAGGGTTCGTACGACTCGAAGACGTGGTGCAGGATGCCGGTGCCCCGGGTGTCGGTGAGGAACTCGGTGCGGAAGCCGATCAGCCCGCGGGCCGGGACCAGCCACTCCATCCGGACCCAGCCGGTGCCGTGGTTGACCAGTTGCTCCATCCGGCCCCTCCGGGTGGCCAGCAGCTGGGTGATGGCGCCGAGGTAATCCTCCGGGGCGTCGATGGTGAGCCGTTCCACCGGCTCGCAGGTCTTCCCGTCGATCTCCCGGGTCACCACCTGCGGCTTGCCGACGGTCAGCTCGTAGGACTCGCGGCGCATCTGCTCGACCAGGATGGCCAGGGCCAGCTCTCCCCGGCCCTGCACCTCCCAGGCGTCGGGCCGGTCGGTCGGGAGCACCCGCAGCGAGACGTTGCCGATCAGCTCCCGGTCCAGCCGGTCCTTGACCATCCGGGCGGTGACCTTGGCGCCCTTGACCCGCCCGACCAGCGGCGAGGTGTTGGTCCCGATGGTCATCGAGATCGCCGGCTCGTCGACGGTGATCAACGGCAGCGGCCGGGAGTCCTCCAGGTCGGTCAGGGTCTCGCCGATCATGATCTCGGGGATGCCGGCGACCGCGATGATGTCGCCGGGCCCGGCGGAGTTGGCCGGCTTGCGCTCCAGCCCCTCGGTCATCAGCAGTTCGGAGACCCGGACCCGCTCCACCGTGCCGTCGGTGCGGCACCAGGCCACGGTCTCGCCCTTGGTGATGGTGCCCTGGCGGACCCGGCACAGCGCCAGCCGGCCGAGGAACGGCGAGGCGTCCAGGTTGGTCACGTGCGCCTGCAACGGCGCGTCCTCGGCGTAGGCCGGTGGCGGGATGGTGTCGAGCAGGCTGCGGAACAGCGGCTCCAGCGAGCTGCTGTCGGCCGGCAGGGTGCCGTCGGCGGGCTGGGTCAGCGAGGCGATCCCGTCCCGGGCGCAGGCGTAGACGATCGGGAAGTCGATCTGCTCGGCGTCCGCGTCCAGGTCCAGGAAGAGCTCGTACGTGTCGTCGACCACCTCCTTGATCCGGGCGTCCGGCCGGTCCACCTTGTTGATCACGAGGATTATCGGCATCCGGGCCTGGAGCGCCTTGCGGAGCACGAACCGGGTCTGCGGCAGCGGGCCCTCGCTGGCGTCCACCAGCAGCAGCACCCCGTCGACCATGGTCAGCCCGCGTTCCACCTCGCCGCCGAAGTCGGCGTGCCCGGGGGTGTCGATGATGTTGATGGTGACCGGGTCCGAACCGTCCGCCGGCAGGTAGCGCACGGCGGTGTTCTTGGCCAGGATGGTGATGCCCTTCTCCCGCTCCAGGTCCATGGAGTCCATCACCCGGTCGGCCGGCTCGGCCCGGGCCGAGAACGCGCCGGACTGCCGCAGCATGGCGTCGACCAGCGTGGTCTTGCCGTGGTCGACGTGGGCGATGATTGCGACGTTACGAAGGTCCCCGCGGGTCTGCATGCGCTCCATCCTCCCGCCCGCGTGATCCGGGCCGACGTCCGGGTTCCCCCTGAGTCGACCCCCGTCTCCGCGGGAATCCCTGTGCCGGCCGACCGCGTGGCTGGCATGCTGGCCGTGGTGTTCGGGGGGCGGGCGTGCATGACGTGTTGACGGTGGTGCGGGAGTTGCCACCGGTGCTGGTCTACCTGGCCGCCGCGCTGCTGGTGGCCGCCGAGACGGCCGTGATCGTCGGCCTGGTGATGCCGGCCGAGGCGACCCTGCTGCTGGTCGGCTTCCTCGCGTACACCGGACTGCTGCGGCTCGGCCCGGCGCTGGTGGTGATGGTTGTCGCAGCGGCCCTCGGCGACACGCTGGCGTTCCGCAGCGGCCGGCGGCACGGCCCCCGGTTGCGGGCGGGCCGCTGGGGGAGCCGGATCGGGGCACGGCGCTGGGTGAGGGCCGACGCGATGCTGGCCCGGTTGGGTGGGCGCGGTGTCTTCGCGGCCCGCTGGGTCGCCTTCGCCCGGACCCTGGTGCCCCGGCTGGCCGGCAGCGCCGGGATGCCGTACCGGCGGTTCGGGCCGTGGAACCTGGCCGGGGTGGTGACCTGGGTCGGCAGCTCGGTGCTGGCCGGCTATCTGGCCGGGGAGTCCTACGAGACGGTCTCCCAGCGCCTCGGCAGGGCGACCGGCGCCGTACTGCTGCTGATCGTCTTCATCGTGGCCATCGTGCTGGTCGGCCGCTGGCTCGGCCGCAACCCGGATCCGGTCCGCTCGCTGCTGTCCCGGGCCGTCGCCCGGCCGCCGCTGCGCTGGCTGGCCCGGCGGTACGGGGTGCTGTTCTTCGTGCTGTCGATGCACATCGGGCCGGGCTGGACGCTGCTGGCGAACCTGGCCGCCGGGTTGGCGCTGCTCTTCGTCACCGGGCTGGCCCTGGCCTGGCTGCTCGACCTGGTGATCACGCACAGCGGGCTGTCGGTGGTCGACAGCGCGATAGCGGAGTGGTTCGCGTCCCGGCGTACCGACGGGGTGGCCGAGCTGGCGCACGCGGCGATCGGCGCGCTGCGCGGGCCGGTGCTGATCCTGGTGGTGGCGCTGGCCGCCGCGGTGGTCGGCTGGCGTACCCGACCGTGGCGGGTCGACCTGCTCAGCGTGCTCGGTACGGTCGGCGCCTTCGTACCGCTGCTGGTGCTGGTCCTGGTCACCGACGTGACCGGGCCGACCAGCAGCGCACCCGTCCGGCTGCTGCCGGCCCAGAACGCGGTGGTCGCGGCGAGCTTCTGTACGCTCGCCTGGCTGCTGGCCCGGCAGAGCCGCTGGCCGATGGCGGTGGCGGCCTGGACGGTGGCGGCGGTCGGGGTGGTGACCATCGGCGCGGCCCGGCTCTACGTCGGCTGGAGTTCGGCGAGCGAGACGGTCACCTCGGTGCTGCTCGGGGTGCTCTGGACCGCGGTCTTCATCGTCGCCTGGGCGAGCCGGGACCGCGCGGTGCGGGCCGCCGGGACCTCGGCCGGGCCGCTGAAGGAAGACCGGGTCCAGCCGTCGAAGGGCGAGCCCCGGACGCCCACGGGCGAGCCCCGGACACCGATGGGCGAGGCAGAGCCGCCGATGGGCGAGGCCCGGTCACCGGTGGGCTAGGTCCGCCACCGTGGGCCAGGTCCGCCACCGTGGGCCAGGTCCACCCACCGTGGGCCAGATCCGCCACCAGTGGACGAGCCACCGTGGTGGTCGATGTCCCCTGAGCGGCCGGCGTGCCTGTTATGGTGCGGCCGGGAAACTGGGGGGACTGGATGACTGACTGGCTACGCAGGACGGGACTGCTGTCCGGGGTGGTGGTCCTGACGCTGGCCGCCGTGGGTGCCTGTGCCAACGGCGAGCCGGGCGGCGACGGCACCACCGTCGTCGCGGAGGTGGACCCGTCCGCCGTCGCGCAGCCGGGTGCGGCCGACGAGCCGACGACCGAGCCGGAGCCGCCGGCCGTGGCGGGGCTCGGCGTCCGGCCGACCCCTTCGGCGACGCCGAAACGCACCCCCAGCAAGAAGCCGGGGCCGCGCAAGGTCCCGAAGCCGCCGACCGAGACGAAGCTGCCCCCGCCGCCGCCGAAGCCCGAGGCCGGCTGCACCAAGCCGCGCTACGAGGGCAGCCAGGCCAGCCGGGCCCAGGTCAAGCAGGCACTGACCGAGGCGGCCGGCCGAATCTACTGGCCGAACTCGGCTCCGGACATCCGGGTGCCGGTCGACCTGGTCAAGGCGACCGCCTGGCAGGAGAGCGGCTGGCAGTCGAACATCATCGCCTGCGACGGCGGGGTGGGGCTGATGCAGGTCATGCCGGACACCGCGGCCTTCGTCAACCAGCGTTTCGACCAGTCGTACGACATCGACGCCTATCGGGACAACGCCACGCTCGGCGCGAACTACCTGGCCTGGCTGATCAAGTACATCGGCGACGCCTTCTTCGAGAGCGACTACGGGGTCTCCGCCGAGGACTGCGGCAGCGCACTCAACTCCTGCCTGCTCAACGCGGTGATCTCGGCGTACAACTTCGGGCCGGGTGCGGTGGTGACCGACGACGGGTTGAAGATCCCCAACCCGCAGTACGTCCGGAACGTTCGCGCGTTGATGACGGAGTGTGAGTGTCTGGCCTTCTGAGGTCGTCGGCCGGCTAGCCGTCCCTTCCCAACCTCGGATGGGTTGACCATTGCTTTTGGTCAGATTGGCAGCTTGGACGACTGGACTCCGATCGATGTCGCGGATACGGTCAGTAGTGAACACCTGCCTCCGAGTAGGGGGGACTGATCGATGCGATTGCTGTGGCTCGCCGACGTGCTCCGGTCCGCCGGTCTGACGGTCCACGAGGTCGGCGGTTGGCGAAGTCGAGGTTCCACGTCCTTCGATCCACACGGGATCATGTGCCACGAGACCCGCGGCTCCCTGCACTCCACCGACGCCGGTGAGATCTACGTCCTGCTCAACGGCTCCGCGACGGCACCGCCGCCGATCGCCCAGCTCTATCTCTCCCGTACCGGGCACTGGCACGTGATCGCCTCCGGCCGGTGCAACCACGTCCGGGTCGGCTGGGCCGGGCCGTTCAAGGGGGTCGGCAACTCCGGCCTGGTCGGCATCGAGGCGCAGCACGCGCTCGGCGAGCCGTGGACCGCCCGGCAGTACGACTCCTACGTGCGCGGCGTCGCGGCGCTGCGCGACCGTACCGGTTGGGGGATCGCCGGCCACAAGGAACACCAACCGGGTGGCTACGGCCACTCCAGCGTCAAGACGGACCCGAGCTTCAACATGAACCAGTTCCGGCGCGACGTCGCCGCATCGTCCGGAGGGGAGAACATCATGCCGGCACTGTCCGACAGGGAGCAGGAGCAACTCTTCAAGTACGCGAAGGACGTCAACTACATCCTCTGGCAGGGCGCGCAGAAACCGGACGGCAGCGGCCGTACCGACATCCGGCAGCACTTCTACAACATCGAGGGGATGCTGACCGAGGTCAAGGCGAACCAGATGACCATGCTCGGCAAGGACTGGGTCAACGAGCAGGAGATCATCGACGGGGTGCTCGCCGGGCTGGGCTCCAAGGACCTCGACGACGCGGCGGCCGCGCTGCGGGCGGTGTTCGGCGACCGGGTCGAGGAACTGGCCGCCAAGCTCACGGCGACCTGAGGGTCTGTCCACCCCGGCGGCGCGGTCGGTAGCTGCCCGGCGCCCCGGTCAGCCGATGGTGCGGCGGCGCAACCAGGCGCCCTCGGCGGGCAGTCGAAGTAGTCGGTGCGGTGGTTCTGCGCGAGGTCGGGCAGGAAGTCCCGGTCCCGATCGTGCGCGGCACGCGTACCGGCCGGTTGTCCAGGGCACGTTTCACGAAGTGTCACTCGCGGGGTGCACGGTGTGCGGCCCGTGGATCGCACCGGCCCGCAGCAGGGTGGTCGGCAGGACCGCCCCGGCGGCGAGCAGATCCCGCTCCATGGCCGCCTTGCCGGCGGTCGGGCGAACGACCGGCGTAGCTATCCGCAACGGCGATTGCGCAACATGTCTTGCGCAATTGCTGTTGCATATGACAGCGTGGGCGCATGAGCAGAGAAATCCGTCAGGTCACCGACTCCCGAGTGCTGGCCGCCATGTCCCATCCGCTCCGCCGCCGCCTGATGGACGTGTTCAAGGTTTACGGCCCGGCCACGGCCAGCGCGCTGGCCGAGCGCACCGGGCAGGCGGTCGCGAACGTCAGCCATCACCTGAAGGTGCTCGCCGCCGCCAACCTGGTCGAGGAGGCACCGGAACTAGCCCGGGACCGCCGGGAGCGGTGGTGGCGGCTCGTCTCGGCCGGGCTGCGTTGGTCCAGCGCCGACTTCGCCGACGACCCGTCCCGGGAGGCCGTACAGCAGGCCGCCGTGTCGCTGAACCTGGACCGTCAGGTCGGGCTGGTCCGGGACTGGCACGCCGCCGGCGACGACCAGCGGGCCATCTGGGGAGACGCGGCGTTCTCCACCGACCGCTGGCTGCGGTTCACCCCCGCCGAACTGGCGGAGTTCGAAACCGAACTGCTCGCACTGCTCTCCCGGTGGGGCGACCGCGAGCTCCCCGACGACGGGCAGCCCCGCGAGCCGGTCTTCTTCTTCGCCCACAGCATCCCGGCCCAGCCCTGAACGAGCCCAGCCCTGAACCAGCCCAGCCCTGAGCCAGCCCAGCCGGCCCGGTACGGGCGAGCGAGACGCGGAGAAGAGATGAGTTTGCTCCGGCAACGAGACTTCCGGCTGCTCTGGATCGGACAGGCCGGCAGCACCTTCGGCGCCAGCGTCACCAGTGTCGCGCTGCCCCTGGTGGCGGTCGCCACACTCGGAGCCAGCACCTTACAGGTGGCGCTGCTGACCGCCGCCGCGTGGCTGCCCTGGCTGCTGGTCGGTCTGCCGGCAGGCGCCTGGGTGGACCGGTTGCGCTGCCGGCCGGTGATGGTGACCTGCGACCTGGCCGCCGCGCTGCTCTTCGCCAGCGTGCCGGTCGCCGGCTGGCTCGGCGTACTCAGCATCGGGCACCTGCTGGCCGTCGCGCTGGCCGGCGGCACGGTGAGCGTCTTCTTCAAGACCGCGTACCTGGTCTACCTGCCCACCCTGCTGGACCGGACCGACCTGGCCGAGGGTAACGCGAAGCTCCAGGGCACCGAGGCGGTGGCCCAGGTGGCCGGTCCGGGCATGGCCGGCCTGCTGGCCAACCTGGTCGGCGCGGCGACCGCGCTGCTGGTGGACGTGATCGGCTTCCTCGGCTCGGCCGCCTGCCTGCTGTCGATCCGCCGCCGTGAGCCGCGCCGCCGCGCCGATCCGGCGGCGGGCCTCGGCCGGCAGATCGCCGAGGGGGTACGGTTCACCGCCCGCGATCCCTACCTGCGGGTGCTCACCGTCTGGGGTGCGGTCAGCAATCTCGGCCTGATCGGCTATCAGGCGCTGCTGGTCGTCTTCCTGGTCCGCGAGGTCGGGGTGGGTCCGGGCACCGTCGGCGGCCTGGTCGCCGTGATGAGCCTCGGCGGAGTCGTCGGCGCCGCGATCGCCACCGCGCTGTCCCGCCGCCTCGGCAGTGCCCGCGCGCTGCTGCTCTGCGCCCTCGGCGCGGAACCGTTCGGGCTGCTGATCCCGATGACCGCCCCCGGGGCTCGGCTCGGGCTGCTGGTGCTGGCCGGAGTGGTGATCGGCGCCGGCGTGGTCGCCGGCAACGTGATCAAGACCGGCTTCCGCCAGGCGTACGTGCCACACCGGCTGCTCGGCCGGGTCAGCGTGACCATGCAGGTGGTCAACCTCGGCACCATCCCGCTCGGTGCCGTGCTCGGCGGCGCGCTCGGTACGACGCTCGGCCTCCGCCCGGCGATGTGGGTGATCACCGCCGGGCTGGCGCTGAGCGGGCTGATCCTGCTGATCGGCCCGCTGCGCCAGCGCCGCGACCTGCCCGATCGGGAACACACCGAAGATGTGCCGGCGTGCGTTGCGGAGCTGCCGAAGCACACCGCGGAGCTGCCGGCCCGGCCGGCGCGTCGCGAGCTGCTCAGTGCGGCTGAACGTTAGCCGCCTGCGGGCCCTTCTCGCCCTGGGTGACGTCGAAGTCGACCTTCTGCCCCTCGTTGAGCTCCCGGTAGCCGGACGTCGCGATCGCGGAGTAGTGGACGAACACGTCCGGCCCTCCGCCGTCCTGCTCGATGAAGCCGAAGCCCTTTTCCGAGTTGAACCACTTGACGGTTCCGCTTGCCATGGGTGTCTCCTTAGCGGCGCGCCTGGTGCGTGGCGTGCCCTGCACGTCACCGACAGTAGCTTCCCTCGGTACTCCGCGCGGGCGGAAGCCAGGAGTCGTGCAAACCTCCGGCCTACGCCGGACGACGGACCCACCCCTAGTACCAGTCAGGGTTGCCCGTGCCACTTACCAGGGCTCGACCCGGATGTCCGGGGAGGGTTCCGGCCGTAACGTTCCTGACGTGGCGGACTGGCTGGTTCAGGTGGGGGAGCTGCCGTCAGGAGTCTTCCTGGCGGTACTCGGCGGGGTCATGATGCTGGACGCGATTCCGCTGCTCGGCGTACTCGTGCCCGGTGACGTCGCGGTGTTGGCCGCGGTGGGAGTCGGTCGACCGGCCAGCCTGGGGGCGTTCCTGGCGGTGATCGCCGGCTGTCTCGGTGGCTGGTCGCTCACCTTCCTCGCCGGCCGGCGGTTCGGCGCCCGACTGCGGCGCAGCCGTACCGGGGCGTGGATCGGGCAGGAGCGCTGGGCAGCCGCCGAGCGGATGCTCGGCAGTGGCGGGGGCCGGATGGTGATGGTGGCGCCGTTCCTGCCGGTGCTCAACGCGCTACTGCCGCTGGCCGCCGGCGGGCTGCGGATGTCGTACCGGCGGTTCCTGGGTTTCGCTGCGGTCGGCGCGGTGCTCTGGGCCGGGCTCTACATGGTGCTCGGCCTCCTGGCCCGGTCGGTCGGCGGGCTGCTGCCCGGCGAGTCGTTCGCGCTGCTCGGCACGGTGGGCTTCGGGATGCTCTTCGGCGGCCTCGTCCTGCTGGGCGTACGCCGCCGACTCGCCTCGACGGTCGAGGGCTGACCGGGCGGTTCTCGGCGGTCGGGGGATGCGGGTGGCGCCGGGCGGCTGGGCGACCGGCCGGCGCCACCCGGGGGGAACGCGGATCACGCGCACGGGGGCCGACGGGGTCGGGGGCAGTAGCCGGTCGGGGGCGTGATCACGCAACCGGGGCCGGACCGGCGGCCGGTCGGGGGGGGTGACCGGCCGCCGGGACCGGCCCGGGCGAGGCCGCCGGCCCGGGCCGGTCCCGGTGAGGTTGGCGGCTCGGGCCGGCCGGGGCCTGGCTGGCATACTGGGCTGCCATGGTGTTGTCGCGGCGCTGGGCCGGCTTCCTGATCCTGGTCGGCGTCTGGACCTGGGCGATCTGGCCGCGGTTCGCCGTCGCGATCTGGAACGACGCCCGGGCCTGGTCGACCGGGGAGATCGGGCAGGGCAGCCCGACCAGTTTCCTGTGGGTGCACGCCCTGCTGATCGGGGCGTCCCTGGCCATCGGTACCACGGTCGGCGTACTCGGCGTGCGCGCCTGGTGGACCGCACGGACTCCCCGCTCCTGAACAAGGGCCGGCGCCGGAAAGCGGTGTGGCGCCGGCCGGCGTTCCCCCGTCATCATCACCGCCGGCCGGCGAGTCATGGACCCCGGTGTCGAACCGGGCACACCGCCACCATCCGGTGGCGGCCGAGCAGCCAACGCCCGCGTCCATGGTGTCCACGGTGGATGGCATCGAGGCTGACCGACTCCGCCGCCGGGCGGCGCCTTCGGAGAATTTGGCGGACCCCCGGGGTATGCCCGACCCCGGGGGTCCTGAGGTTCCACCCGTTCGCACGCCAGCGACATTTAAGATCCACGATCAGTCTACAGTCGACGCGCTTTGCCATTAAGCGACCGCCGCAGGTAGAGCGGCAGACTGGACTCGAACCAGCATCTCGTCGAGATGGTCGTGGTCGGTAGATCTGGCGATCGGTGGGGGTGCTGAGCCTGGAGCGATAGTCTCAGCCTGCTCGGTGTCGGTCTGCCTCTACCGGTTGGGCTACCTCGGCTCGGAGTGCCGAGGGGAGGACTCGAACCTCCACTGGAACCGCCACCTCTGATGAGTCTGACGAGTCAGTCTCAGTCTCGGCGCAGTTCGCGCCACCCCCCGCTCCACGGGGGTGTCTGGGAGGCTACCCGAAGAGGTAGCCGAACACCTCGTCGCCGACGGTGCGGTCCTGCACCGTGGTGCTGTTCGCCTCCTCGCGGGCCACCTTCACCGCCTCCAACAGCTTGTCGACGCGTCCGCGGAGCACCTTGACCCGTTCGGCCGGGAGGGCGCCGGAGAGCTTCACCGTGGTCCAGGTCCCCACCGGTACGTCCTCGGTGTAGACCTCGACCTGCGCCGGGTGCTTCTCCGTCGCCTCGGCCTTGACGTGGTTGCGGTGCACCTTGCGCATCTTCTGCGTCTGGCTCGGGGTACTCGCGTAGCAGCCGCGATCCGGATCGAACTCCCAGCGCTCCGCCGCGTCCAGGGTGGCCAGCCCGTCGACGAAGGTACGCAGGTCGACGAGCTGCTTCTCCAGGAAGAGCAGATAGGTGACCGGTGCCTGGCGGATCAGGGTCCGCCCGTCGACCACCACGTCGGCCTTGGCGGTGGCGTTGCCGGTGTCCTGGAGGAACTGGAGGTCGAAGAGTCGGCCCATGGTCGTGGCGACGTCGTCCAGGACCTCCTGGACGGTGTACTGCACCCGGGTCGACTCCGGCGGCAACTGCTCCCGGATGTCGTCGGCGAACGGCTGGTAGGTCCGGGAGATGCCGGAGAGCGGCGGTGCCTTCTGGGTACGCCGGTGGGCGTCGGTGAGCTCCCGCTTGGCCTGCGGCTTGAAGCCCTGCACCAGCGCGTTGACCTTGTGCAGTTCGGTGGGATTCGGCACCATGATCCTTTCGGTCTCGTCGGGCAGACGGTAGTCGTCGCCGCCGCGTCCGGCGACCCTGTCGTCGGGTGTGCCCGTTAGAGCGTGTTTGAGAAACCTCGGCGTGGCTGCGTGATCACGACGCCAGAACGGTCCAGCGTGGATCGACGGCATGACGTAAGGCACCGCGCTAGGGATGCCCGTGCGATCTCATCGACCAGCATTGGGAGCTGGTTGACCGCTTTTGCCGCTGGCGCTGCATCGGTCAATAGGAGTCGAACTCGACGTCGACGGACGAGGCACCCCGCAGTGTTGCGACCTGCTCGGCCTCTGCTTGTAGCGGTTTTTTGTTCCGAGCCGGCAAGGTGCCGAAGGATTTCAGAGTGAGGGTCAGCTTCCGCCCGCTCTTACGCGGACGCCAAACACCGGCGATCTCGCCATCAACGAGCACCGTGCCCGGGTCGCCTACGGCCTTCCACACGTCCCGGTGATACTGCTTGTCAATGGCTGTCTCGCGGTCACGCAGCTGCGTGTAGGGGTCGCGAGGTGGAAGAAGACGCACCCCCTTGGGCGTCGGAGCCGACTGCAACGCATCAAGGTCCTCCGTAAGTATCCACGTCTTGCGGCCGAAATCGACCTCCGTCATCTCGTCCTCGACCAGGCTCCACCAGGTGCCGGCGTCGCCGGCACGGACGCCCAGCCAAGCGGCGAAGTCCGCTCGGGTCGACGGACCGTAGCAGCGGAGGTATCGGCGGAGCAGCTCGGCGCGCGTGGTCTTCGGGTCGGTGTCCGGGATCGGATCACCCAGCCACTCATCGACCAGGACGAACGGTGCCTTGTTCCCGTCGCGTGGCGCGAAGCAAACCACTTTCTGCAAGGTGAGGATGCGGATGCAGAAGTGCACGACGGCCTCGCCGAGCGGTTGGCCGGCGGCATGGGGACCTTCTTGTTCCCAGATGTCGCGCTGCTTCTTCGACAGCTTGCGGGCGATCCGCTCGGCGAGTTCTGCGCCGAGTTCGTCGATGGCGAGTCGACGTCCGGTCAGGACATCACTGATCTCGGTACCGGTCAGCTCAACGGTCTCGGTGAGGCTGAGGCCGAGCTTGTCCACCGATTGCCCTGCCCCGAGGATGAACTGGCGCATCGCCTCCTCGGTCGGCGGGAGCACTCCGGTGGTGAAGACCGGTGCATCAGCGGTCGGGAAGTAGAACGGCGAGCCGCGCATGCACCAGCTCTGCAGGAGGCTCTTGTCCTCGGCTACTGCTTCGTCGACCCGATCCTGCGAGAGGTTGCGCACCCGGGCGTGCAGGGCTAGCAGCGCCGACCCGGGCGGGCTGTTCTGGACGCCGCACAACCCGGCCGCGTCGAGCAGCCTCTGCTCGCCCAAGCGTTCGGTGAGGTGCTGGGCGTGGAGCCGAAATGCGATGACGTCGGCTCTGGAAACCTTCACAGCCATCAACGCAGGCTACCTCGGGAGCCATGACGGGCTGCGGAGGCAGCGTCGGAGGTGCGGCGAAGTTGGCGCTGGGCCGGTTTTCCGCTGGTGATCCGGCGGAGCATGCCATTGATGCCTGCCCAGCGAATGAGTGCTTCGGAAACTTCCGGCTGGCGTTCGTAGGCGCGGGCCAGCCCACCCGGACCGCGGCGGCCATCCCGCCACACCGTCCAAACAAGAACTTCTCCACACGCACTTAGCAGGGCGGCGCCATGGACCTCTCGGCCGTCCTTCCGAACCGCGCAGACAATGACGCGTACGTACCCGGAGCAGGAGTCGAACCTGCAACGCACCGGTTCTGAGCCGGCGGCCTCTTCCGTTGGGCTACCCGGGCATGGGTGGAGTGACGCGGGATCGAACCGCGCACGCGAAGCTTGCAAGGCAACGCTGTGCACCAGCACTCACCCCAAAGTGCCCTCGGCGCGACTCGAACGCGCACGATGACCAGGCTCTCGACCTGGCGCCTCTACCAATTGGGCCACGAGGGCATCGCGCTCCCGGACAAGGATTTGAACCTCGATTGCCTGATCCAGAATCAGGAGTCCTGCCAGTTGGACGATCCGGGAATGGGCGGCCGGCGGGGGAGAATCCGCCGGCCGCCGTCAGCGCCGGGTCAGCGCGGCCCAGGTGGGTACCGTCGCTGCCGATCGCAGCACCATGCCGGCGTCGGTGGAGACTGACCCGGTGGAGCGGGCCGAGGTCGGCGTTGATGACCAGGACGTCCACCGGACACCTCCTCTTCTCGTGAATGTCGCGAAGCTCTCGCCGATGTGCTGGGCTCTCGTGGGTGTTCGGAGCGGCTGCCGGGATTCGAACCCGGGACCTCCACCATGGCAAGGTGGCGCGCTGCCAACTGCGCTACAACCGCGTGAGATGCTCCGGGTGCGATTCGAACGCACACTGTGCGCGTTTTGAGCGCGCTGCCTCCTGCCCTTGGGCTACCGGAGCGGCTGGCCTTTGCCAGTTACACCATTCCCGACGGGGTGCGGTCCGGGGCCCGAGAATCGAACTCGGTTTCTCCTGTACCCAAAACAGGCGGGTCAGCCGTCTCCCTCGCCCCGGATCTGCCCGGCCGGCGCGGTGGTACGGCGCCGGCCGGGCATCAACAATGCCATCCACTGTGGATTTTTCAACGTGGTACCGGTCCCGCCGGCCGAGGCCGGGGGAGAAGCAGGGGCGACAGGACTCGAACCTGCAACCTTCGGATTTGGAGGCCGCTGCGCTGCCAGTTGCGCCACACCCCTGTGTGCTGGAATCAGTGCGGGCAAGAGAAACGCCGCCCGGTCCCGGGGCGGGGAGGGCGGCGTGGACGCGAGTGGAGTCGCGTTACGTCCGCCAGCCGCCCAGGTCGGCACATGCGCCGGAGCCTAGGTGGACGGGGCGCCCGAGCATGGCGAGGCTCGTCGAGGCGTCCGGCAGCTGCCGCCACGCTCGCGAAGAGGTCTGCCACAACATCGGTTGCTCCTGTCGATTTGACGCGCCAATTTCGTTGATCGCTGTGCCCACCACGGTAGGGGCCGCCTCCGAGCGCGGCAACATCTTTTTCGGCTTCATCTTCCGTACCGTCGGATCACCTGCCGGAAACGCCTGCGCGGCGGCGTTTCCGGTGCCGGTGGGCGACCGGTGCGGCGTTGTCGGGATCGGATTCAGGAGCCCTCTTCGACCAGTCGAGTGACGGCCGCGGCGACCACATCGGGTGCCTGGGTCTGCGGAAAGTGTCCCACTCCGGGGACCATCACGACCTCGGCGCCGAGCTGTTCGCCGATCCAGTGGGCCTCGGCCGCCGGGTCCTTCCAGTCCACGTCGGCGGCGCCCATCACCACGACGGCGGGGGCGGACACCTCGGGCAGCCGCCGCCGGGCCGGCTCGTGCGAGGTGCGGGTGGTCCGCACGAACGCCCGCCAGTGGCCGGGCCGGCGCAGGTTGTCCCGCACCAGGGCGAGGTGTTGTTGGTAGCCGTCGGGCTTGGCGCCGGGCACCCACTTCGGGTAGTAGCCGAGGAAGGCAGCCGGGCCCCAGGGCCGGACGAGCATGATCCGGAAGAGCAGGTTCAGCACGGCCGCGCCGGCGGGTTGCCGGACGAACGGGCCGAGCAGGGCGAGGCCGCGTACCTTCGCCGGGGCGTCGGCGGCGGCGATCACGGCGGCACCGGCGCCCATGGAGTTGCCGACCAGGTGGGCGGGTCCGCCGAGCTCGTCGACGAGCGCGAGCAGATCGCTGGCGAGCGCCAGGTCGTCGTAGCCGGAGAAGCTGGCGTCGCTGTCACCGTGCCCCCGGATGTCCATCACGGCCACCCGGTAGCCCGCCTCGACCAGCTTCGGCGCGAGCAGCCGGTACGACTGGCGCAACTCGCCCATCCCCGGCGTGCAGATCACCAGCGGCCCGGCACCCTCCCACAGGTCGTACGCGATGCGTCCCTCAGGGCGGCGAAGGTAGCGGGGGTTAGCCATAGCTTTAAAGCTACACCCATTAGCCTAACGTGCCAAGCCGAAGCCGCGGTTTCGTCCCGGCCCGGCGATGGCCGGTGGCACCATGGAAGAGCAGTAGGTCCTTGGCGAGTCGACCGAACCTTCGGGACGGACCCAGCCGGGGCATCGGCCGGTGTGGGCGGACGTGCGACGCCCTCAACACGCCCGTGGCGGCCGCCCGACAGCAGGGATGGTGCCGCTGCCGCAGGGCCCGACTCCGACGGCTTGCCGGGCTCGCGTCGGTCGCGGGAGCCCGGTCCGACAGTCGTACGGGAGGAGAAGCCATGGGGGATGTCTCGGCCAGCACAAGTACGAGCGGCGACGGAGCCACCACACCCGAGCTGGTGCAGCGGGCCGCCGACCAGATATCCGGGCTGCTCCGCGAGGAGCTCGCACTGGCGCGGCTGGAGGTGTCGGAGAAGGGCAAGCGCGCGGGCGTAGGCGTCGGGCTCTTCGGCGGTGGCGGTGCGCTGGCCCTCTACGCCGGTGGTGCGCTGGTCGCCGCGGCCGTGGTGGCGTTGAGCTATGTCATCCCGGCCGCCCTGGCCGCCCTGGTCGTCGCCGCCGTCCTTGCGGGTATGGCGGGCCTGCTCGCGCGATCCGGTCGGGAGCGGGTCCGTGGTGCGGCACCTCCGATGCCGAAATCGACGGCGGGAAGCCTGCGCGCCGATGCCGAGACGGTGCGGAACGCGGCCCGGGATCGGGGACGGTCATGATGCCGGGGGACGGCGTCGGCGACGTGGACCGGACTCGTGCGGAGATCGACCGGCGGCGCACCGAACTCGGCGAGACGGTTCAGGCGTTGGCCGCCAAGACGGACGTGCGGGCCCGTGGCCGCGAGAAGGCCGAACAGACCACGAACCGGCTTCGGGAACGATCGACGCAGGTCACCGGGACAGTCCGCGAGAAGGCCGCGCAACTACCGGAAGCGGCCGGCCAGAAGGTGGGACAGGCGCAGCGGAGGGTGGGCCGGATTGCCGCGGATGCCGGCCAGCAGGCCGTACGCGGTGCTCAGGTGATGGGGGCCTCGGTCAACCGGGCAGGCGGATTCGTCCGCCACAACCCGGTGCCCATCGCCCTCGGTGCCGTCGCGGTGATCGTCGGCGTGGTGACGGCGCGGAAGCGCACGGACGCGGCCCGAGGCAGGCGTCGGAGCGACCGCTGGAACGCCGACCGGCTGCTGCGGATGGCCCAGCCGATGGCTCCGTGGTGGTCGGTGGCGGCCCGGTCCGTGAAACGCGCCTCCCGGTCCCGGCTCGTCCGACGCTGAGCAGCGGGCCGGCCACCCCGAGGGCGAGTCCCCGAGCAGGGGCGTCCGGCACGCGAGGGCGCATCCGGCGCCGAGTGGGGACATCCGGCACCGGCGAGGTCCGCTCCGACTACCAGCCCCGGGCCCGCCACCCCGGGATCGACGGACGCTCGGCGCCGAGGGTCGAGTCCTTGCCGTGGCCGGGGTAGAACCAGGTGTCGTCCGGCAGGACACCGAACACCTTGGTCTCGAGGTCGTCCATGATCTGCGCGAACTCGTTCGGATTGGTCGTCCTTCCGGGACCTCCCGGGAACAGCGAGTCCCCGGTGAACAGGTGTGTCCCGTCGACGTCGTCCCGATAGAGCAGCGCGACGGAACCCGGAGTGTGCCCGACGATGTGGATCACCTCGAGTTCGCGGTCGCCGACCCGGACCCGGTCACCGTCGGCGAGCGGCTCGGAGGGGATCGGCAGCCCGTCCGCGTCGGCCGCGTGCACCAGGGATCGGGCCCCGGTGCTGGCCAGAACCTCCTCCAGGGCGACCCAGTGGTCCATGTGTGCGTGCGTGGTGACCACGGCGGCCAGCCCGCCCTCGCCGATCAGTTCCAGCAGCCGGGGCGCTTCGTTGGCCGCGTCGATCAGCACCTGCTCGCCGGTGGAGGCACAGCGCAGCAGGTACGCGTTGTTGTCCATCGGGCCGACCGAGAGCTTGCTGACGGTGAGGCCGGTCAACTGGCGTACGTCGGGCGGGCCGTCGGCGACGACGTCTCCGGTGTAGCTCATGGTCGGGTGCCTCCGAGTGGATCAGCGGATCAGCGGGTCAGAGTGGATCAGCGGGTCAGAGTCGAGCCGGATCGAGGGCGGGTCGGCTGGATCGAGGCGGTCGGCGGATCAGATCCAGGGCGGGGGTGCCGGCAGCGGCCCGGCGGGCGTGACGACCAGGCCGGCACCGGTGCTCCGGCCGGTCAGCCACCCCGCCAGTTCGTGCGCCGGGCCGGCGACGGTACGCAGCTCCGGGCCGCTCTCGGCGGCGGGGATGCCGACCGGCCGGCCCCGGCCGCTGCCAATGGTCAGCGGCTGCCCGGTCTCCGCGGGCACCAGCACCAGGGCGAGTGGATCGTCCCGCTGGGCCAGGTCGTGCACCACCTCGTGCAGCAGCCGCTGACCGAACGCCTCCGGCCAGTCGGCTGTCCGGTAGCCGGCGGCGAGGTCGACGTGGTGCACCTCCACCTCGCGCAGCCGTCCCCAGGCCAGGGTGGCGGCGGGCCGGAGCCCTCGGGCGGACCGGACCTGGGCGGCCCAGGCCTCCGCCGGGAGCGCCCGGGCGGCCTCGGCGAACCGCTCCGCGCTGGCCCGCAGGTCGGCGAGCTGGGCGGCGGCCGGCCGGGCCGAGCCGGCCGCGATGTCCGCGTTCCGGACCGCCGGGGTCGGGTACTGCGGGATGTCCTCGCCGGTACGCGCCGAGGTCAGCAGGTTGACGTAGCTGTCGGCGTTCCGGGCCAGGTGGCTGAGCACGTGCCCCCGGGTCCAGCCGGGGAGCAGGGACGGCTCGCCGATCGCGGCGTCGTCGAGCCCGTCGACGGTCCGCAACAGCCGATCCGTCGCCCGGTCCACCTCGGGCAGCAGCGCGAGTGGGTCGAGTGTCACGACTCACGACCATAGCGCCCGACGACCGGTCCGGCCCGCACACCTCGGGCGGGAGTGGCGGGAGTGGCGGGCCGGAATTGGCTTTCGGTCCGGTCGTATCAGCACCTACCGTCGAGGAGGAGTACCCGCAGGGCGTGAGGGGGTGGGATGCATGCCGGTCGCAGTGCGCGGGGCAACCGTTTCCACTTCTGAATTCGACCGTTGAATTCCACTCCTGACGACAAGGGTAGACATGACCATCGATCTCGTGTCCCTCGGTTGGGACGCGTCCACGGCCGCGGCGTATCCCGAGCGCGGCGACGAACTACGCCCCGGGCGGGTGGCCCGGGCGGACCGGGGAATCTGCACGGTCCTCGGCGCAGGGGGACCGGTCCGGGCCAGTCTCGGCGGCGGGGTGCTGGTGGCGGCCGCCCGGGACGCGGTCAACCTGCCGTGCGCCGGGGACTGGGTGCTGCTCCGGGACTGGCCGGACCGGCGACTGACCGTGGAGGCGGTGCTGCCCCGGCGCACCGCGATCGTGCGGCGGACCGCCGACAAGGACTCGACCGGCCAGGTGCTGGCGGCCAACGCGGACGCGGCGGCGGTGATCGAGCCGCTGCATCCGTCACCGGACGTGGCCCGGATCGAGCGGCTGCTCGCGCTGGCCTGGGAGTCCGGCGCCACCCCGCTGCTGGTACTCACCAAGTGTGACCTGGTCGCCGATCCGGCGGCGGTGGCCGAGCAGCTCGGCCAGGTGGCGCCGGGCGTCGAGGTGCTGGCGGTCAGCGCCCAGCACGGCACCGGGCTGACCGGGCTGCGCCGGTGGGTCGCCGCCGGCCGGACCCTGGCGTTGCTCGGGCCGTCCGGCGCCGGCAAGTCGACGCTGGTGAACGCGTTGGCCGGGGCGACGGTGATGACCACCCAGGGGGTACGCGGGGTGGACGGCAAGGGCCGGCACACCACCACGCACCGGCAACTGATCCCGATTCCGGGCGGGGGTGCGGTGCTGGACACCCCGGGCGTGCGGGCGGTGGGCCTGCTCGACGCGGCGGTCGGGCTGGACCGGGCCTTCGCCGACGTGGCCGCGCTCGTCGCGGAGTGCCGCTTCACCGACTGCGGGCACCGGGGCGAGCCGGACTGCGCGATCCGGGGCGCGCTGGAGACCGGCGAGCTGAGCCCGCGGCGCTGGGCGAGCTGGCTGAAGCTCCAGCGCGAGGTGGCGTTCGAGACACGCCGCCGGGACGCGCGCCTGGCGGCCGAGGAGCGGTACCGAGGGAAGCGGGTTCGCAAGGAGCAGCGGAGTCGGGGCGGCCCGGGACGGTGAGTGTCCGGGGATCGTGACGTTGAACTGCGGGAATCTGTCGGTGCGGAAAACTGTCGTACCCCGGGGCTAGAGTTGCCGAGGCGCTCTTCTGCGTCAACGAAACCGGCGCTTCGCGCGCCAGCGAATCGGACAGAACATATCTTTTCTTCCCGGGAGTGCGCGGACAGTGGCCGACCGACTGATCATCCGTGGCGCGCGTGAACACAACCTGCGCGACGTCAACCTCGACCTGCCACGCGACGCCATGATCGTCTTCACCGGGCTCTCGGGTTCCGGCAAGTCCAGCCTGGCCTTCGACACGATCTTCGCCGAGGGGCAGCGCCGGTACGTCGAGTCGCTGTCGTCGTACGCCCGACAGTTCCTGGGCCAGATGGACAAGCCGGACGTCGACTTCATCGAAGGGCTCAGCCCGGCCGTCTCGATCGACCAGAAGTCCACCTCGCGCAACCCGCGCTCCACCGTCGGCACCATCACCGAGGTCTACGACTACCTCAGGTTGCTCTTCGCCCGGGTCGGCGAGCCGCACTGCCCGATCTGCGGTCAGCGGATCTCCCGGCAGAGCCCGCAGCAGATCGTCGACCGCGTGCTGGCGATGGAGGAGGGCACCCGGTTCATGGTGCTGGCCCCGGTGGTGCGCGGCCGCAAGGGCGAATACGTCGACCTCTTCGCCGAGCTCCAGGCCAAGGGGTACGCCCGGGCCCGGGTCGACGGGGTGGTCCATCCGCTCACCGAGCCGCCCAAGCTGAAGAAGCAGGAGAAGCACACCATCGAGGTGGTGGTGGACCGGCTCACCGTCAAGGCGAGCGCCAAGCAGCGGCTCACCGACTCGGTCGAGTCCGCGCTCGGCCTCTCCGGCGGGCTGGTGCTGCTCGACTTCGTCGACCTGCCCGAGGACGACCCGCAGCGGGAGCGCCGCTACTCCGAGCACCTGGCCTGCCCCAACGACCACCCACTGGCGATCGAGGACCTCGAACCCCGGGTCTTCTCCTTCAACGCCCCGTACGGCGCCTGCCCGGAGTGCACGGGGCTGGGCACCAAGAAGGAGGTCGACTCCGAACTCGTCGTGCCGGACGTGGAGCGGACACTGCGCGAGGGCGCGATCCAGCCGTGGTCCGGCGGGCAGACCCAGGAATACTTCCTCCGCCTCTTGCAGGCGCTGGCCGAGGCCGAGCACTTCGACCTCGACACCCCGTGGCGGGCGCTTCCGTCCCGGGCGCAGAAGACCATCCTGCACGGCTCCGGCGACCAGGTGCACGTGCGCTACCGCAACAAGTACGGCCGTGAGCGCTCCTACTACACCGGCTTCGAGGGCGTGGTGCAGTGGATCGAGCGGCGGCACAACGACACCGAGTCGGACTGGTCCCGGGACAAGTACGAGGGATACATGCGGGACGTGCCCTGCCCGGTCTGCCGGGGCAGCCGGCTCAAGCCGGAGGTGCTGGCGGTCACCCTGGGCGGGCGGAACATCGCCGAGGTCTGCGCGCTCTCGGTCGGCGAGTGCGCGGAGCTGCTCGGCGGGATGACCCTGACCGACCGGCAGAAGATGATTGCCGAGCGGGTGCTCAAGGAGATCAACGCCCGGCTGCGCTTCCTGGTCGACGTCGGCCTCGACTACCTGTCGCTGGACCGGCCGGCCGGCACGCTCTCCGGCGGCGAGGCGCAGCGGATCCGGCTGGCCACCCAGATCGGCTCCGGGCTGGTCGGAGTGCTCTACGTGCTGGACGAGCCGTCGATCGGGTTGCATCAGCGGGACAACCACCGGCTGATCGAGACCCTGGTCCGGCTCAAGGGACTCGGCAACACGCTGATCGTGGTGGAGCACGACGAGGACACCATCCGGACGGCGGACTGGATCGTCGACATCGGGCCCGGGGCCGGCGAGCACGGCGGCAGGATCGTGCACAGCGGTTCCGTGCCGGACCTGCTGACCAACTCCGAGTCGGTGACCGGGGCGTACCTCTCCGGGCGCCGATCGATCCCGACCCCGAAGGGGCGCCGGCCACAGACGCCGGGCCGGGAGCTGGTGGTGCAGGGTGCGCGCGAGCACAACCTGCGGAACCTCACCGTGTCGTTCCCGCTCGGCCAGTTCATCGCGGTCACCGGCGTCAGCGGTTCGGGCAAGTCGACCCTGGTCAACGACATCCTCTACACGGTGCTGGCGAACCAGATCAACGGGGCGCGGCTGGTGCCCGGCCGGCACACCCGGATCACCGGGCTGGAGAACGTCGACAAGGTGGTCGGGGTCGACCAGTCGCCGATCGGGCGTACCCCGAGGTCCAATCCGGCGACGTACACCGGGGTCTGGGACCACGTCCGCAAGCTCTTCGCCGAGACCACCGAGGCGAAGGTCCGGGGGTACGGGCCGGGTCGGTTCTCGTTCAACGTCAAGGGCGGCCGGTGCGAGGCGTGCAGCGGCGACGGCACTATCAAGATCGAGATGAACTTCCTGCCGGACGTCTACGTGCCGTGCGAGGTCTGCAAGGGCGCCCGCTACAACCGGGAGACCCTGGAGGTGCACTACAAGGGGCGGACGGTCTCCGACATCCTGGAGATGCCGATCGAGGAGGCGGCCGAGTTCTTCTCGGCGATCCCGGCCATCCACCGGCACCTGAAGACCCTGGTCGACGTCGGCCTCGGCTACGTCCGGCTCGGCCAGCCGGCGCCCACCCTCTCCGGCGGCGAGGCGCAGCGGGTCAAGCTCGCCTCCGAGTTGCAGAAGCGTTCGACCGGCCGGACGGTGTACGTGCTCGACGAGCCGACCACCGGGCTGCACTTCGAGGACATCCGCAAGCTGCTCGGGGTGCTGGACAGCCTGGTCGACAAGGGCAACACCGTGATCGTCATCGAGCACAACCTCGACGTGATCAAGACCGCCGACTGGCTGGTCGACATGGGGCCGGAGGGCGGGCACCGGGGCGGCATGGTGCTGGCCGCCGGTACGCCGGAGGAGTTGGCGGAGGTGCCGGAGAGTCACACCGGGCAGTTCCTCCGGCCGGTACTCGGGCTGACCGGCCCGGCCCGGGGGGCGAGCGCGGCCACCACCCGGGCGGCCCGGGCCAACGGCACCGCGAAGGCCAACGGCACCGCGAAGGCCAACGGCACCGCGACCAGGGCGAACGGCGCTACGGCCAAGGCCGGTGACGGTGCCGTGAAGTCCGGTAACGGCCGGGCCGGCGACGGTACGGTGAAGGACGGCGCCGCCCGGGTGGGCACGACCGCGAAGGCCGCGACCGCGAAGACCGGCACGGCGAAGAGCCGACGTACCGGCAAGTCCTGACAGCGGTCCGGTTGAACCAGTTGGTGGATATATCCGTGTCTTCGGGCGTGGCCGCGGACGACCAGGAGCGCGGCGCCGAAGAGGAAGGCTAGGTATGAGTGACGAACTGACCGGGCCGGGCACGCAGACCCGACGGGCGCTGTTGGCGGGTGCGGGTGCGGTGGGAGTGTCCGTGGTGCTGGCCGCCTGCGGCACCGGTGACGACGACGCGCTCGACGGCACCGGAAACAGCCCGTCGGCCGGCGGTGCTCCGTCCCCCACCGGTTCGCCGAGCGCTCCGGCCAAGGGTGGCAGCGCCGCCGCGCTGGCCAAGAAAAGCGAGATTCCGGTTGGCGGCGGCAAGATCCTCGCCGACCAGCAGGTCGTGGTCACCCAGCCGACCGAGGGCGAGTTCAAGGCTTTCAGTTCGATCTGCACCCACCAGCAGTGCCCGGTGACCGGCGTCGACGGGGGCACGATCAACTGTAGTTGCCACTTCAGCAAGTTCTCCGTGGCGGACGGCTCGGTGAAGGGTGGCCCGGCGACGAAGCCGCTGGCCGAGAAGAAGATCAACGTCGACGGCGACGACATCGTCCTGGCCTGAACCCGGGGCGCCTGGCACGGCCGACCATCCGTCGCCGTGCCAGGCGGTGTCCCAGGCGGGGTCTAGGCTTGTCGGCGTGCCCGACCCCGCTACCTATCGCCCGGCACCGGGCACGATTCCCGACCTGCCCGGGGTTTACCGGTTCCGCGATCCCACCGGCCGGGTGATCTACGTCGGCAAGGCCAAGAGCCTGCGCAGCCGACTCAATTCCTACTTCGGCGACCTGTGGAACCTGCACCAGCGCACCCAGCAGATGGTCACCAGCGCCGGCAGCGTGGACTGGGTCACCGTCGGCACGGAGGTCGAGGCGCTCCAGCTCGAATACAACTGGATCAAGCAGTACGACCCCCGGTTCAACGTGCGCTACCGGGACGACAAGTCGTACCCCTATCTCGCGGTCACTCTCGACGAGGAGTTCCCCCGGCTCCAGGTGATGCGGGGCGCCAAGCGCAGGGGGGTGCGCTACTTCGGGCCGTACTCGCACGCCTGGGCGATCCGCGAGACGCTGGACCTGCTGCTCCGGGTCTTCCCGGCCCGGACCTGCTCGGCCGGGGTGTTCCGGCGGCAGGCCCAGATCGGCCGGCCGTGCCTGCTCGGCGACATCGACAAGTGCTCCGCGCCCTGCGTCGGGCGGACCTCGGCCGAGGAGCACCGCCGGATCGTCGACGAGTTCTGCGACTTCATGGGCGGCCGTACCGACCAGATGGTCCGCCGGCTCGAACGTGAGATGGGCGAGGCCAGCGAGGCGCTGGAGTTCGAACGGGCCGCCCGGCTGCGTGACGACATCGTGGCGCTGCGCCGGGCGATGGAGAAGCAGACCGTGGTCTTCGGCGACGGTACCGACGCCGACGTGGTGGCGTTCGCCGAGGATCCGCTGGAGGCGGCGGTCCAGGTCTTCCACGTCCGGGACGGGCGGGTACGCGGCCAGCGCGGCTGGGTGGTGGAGAAGGTTGAGGACCTGAGCACCGGAGACCTGGTGCACCACTTCTGCTCCCAGGTCTACGGCGAGGCCGAGGGGGAGGGGGACATGCCCCGCGAGCTGCTGGTGCCCGCGCTGCCGGCCGACGTCGACGCGCTGGCCGAGTGGCTGTCGGCGCGGCGGGGCGGAAAGGTCGCCCTGCGGGTGCCGCAGCGCGGCGACAAGAAGGCGCTGCTGGAGACGGTGGCGCGGAACGCGGCCGAGGCGCTGACCCGGCACAAGCTGCGCCGGGCCGGTGACCTGACCACCCGCAGCGAGGCGCTGGACGAGATCACCGAGGCGCTCGGGCTGCGTACCGCACCACTGCGCATCGAGTGCTACGACGTGTCGCAGATCCAGGGCACCGACGTGGTGGCCAGCATGGTCGTCTTCGAGGACGGACTGGCCCGCAAGAGCGAGTACCGGCGGTTCGTGGTGCGCGGGGCCACCGACGATCTTTCGGCGCTCTCCGAGGTGCTGCGTCGCCGGTTCGCCCGCTATCTCCAGGTGCGGGGTGAGATCGGGGAGATCGGTGACGAGATGGCCTCCGACCCGGACCGGCCGGGCATCGACCCGACCACCGGACGTCCGCGCAAGTTCGCGTACCCACCGCAGTTGGTGGTGGTGGACGGCGGGCAGCCCCAGGTCGCCGTCGCCGCGGAGGTCCTCGCCGAACTGGGCATCGACGACATCGGACTCTGCGGGCTGGCCAAACGGCTGGAGGAGGTCTGGTTGCCCGGCGACGAGTTCCCGGTGATCCTGCCGCGCACCTCGGAGGGGCTCTACCTGCTGCAACGCGTCCGGGACGAGGCGCACCGATTCGCCATCACGTTCCACCGGCAACGCCGCTCCAAGCGGATGACCATCTCCGGCCTCGACCAGATCGCCGGCCTCGGCGAGGTACGCCGCAAGGCACTGCTGCGGCACTTCGGGTCGGTGAAGCGGCTGTCGGCGGCCACGGTGGACGAGATCGCCGAGGTGCCCGGGGTGGGCCGGCGTACCGCCGAGGCGATCGTCGCGGCGCTGCACCCGGCGGAACCGCCGGAAATCGCCGACAAGCGGGTATAGCCGGCCGTCCCGTGGTCGCACCACCTGGCCGAGGTACAGGCGGTCAGCGGGTGCACTCCAGCAGCACCCACGCGCTGTACCCGCCGGGCCAGATGTAGCTGTCGATCACTTCGCAATCGGTGAAGCCGGCGTCCCGGGCCCTGCCCAGGGCCTGGCCGTAGGCCCACTCATAGGCAAACCCGAAGCTGCTGGAGCCCTCACCACGGAACTGCCTGGTCTCGTCGGCGTGCGCCGCCCCGCCGGTGCCGAGCACGGCGAAAGATGCGGTCAGTAGTGCGGAGATCACTATTCGGACAAACATTCGATCAGGATAAGTGGATGTCGATGTGATCGCATGCGGAAGTGTCGATGCTGGTTCTGTCGTCTGCCTGCGGCAGTCTGGGTGGTTGTGAGCGCGATGTCCGGATCCGATCCATGATCCACTTCGGCCGCGGGTGGTCGGTGGAATGTCGGCAGGCCGGCAGTCGTTACATCACCCGTGCGACCGAGTACCACCAGTCGTGACCTGCACTGGTGGTCAGGCGCCGGGGAATGATCCGGGGCGCCCGGTCGTTACATACTGTGTTCGCCCGAGTACCGGCACCCCCCGGGCAGGTGTTCGGGCGTTCCTCGCTTGTCCCTGGAGACCTGTGGCGTCTCGGGACAGGTTTCTCCAATGACACCCCATCCCCCCGGTGGGGTGTTCATCCCCGATTGGAAGGAAGACCATCATGAACACGACCATGTTCAGCCGATGGCTCCCGGCCATCGAGCAGACCTCCCTGATCCGTAGGACCGCCCTGGGTGTGGCTGGTCTGGCCTTCGTCGGCGGTACCGTCGCCGGCCCGGCCGTCGCCGCGCAGGCCGCTGCCGAGCATGTCGGCTCCCCGGTGTCGCAGTCGGTCCTGGCCGACAAGGACGACAAGGGTGGCAAGGACATCCTCAAGCACGACAAGCGGGACAAGGACCGCAAGAGTAAGGATCGTAAGCCGTCGCGGGACAAGCTGGTACCGCACGGTGTGCAGGGCAAGCAGTCGAGGATCCCGCTGTCGGGTGAGCAGTCCGACAACGTCAGGGCGATCGTGAAGGCCACCAAGAAGGCCGGCCTGGACGAACGGGCCGCGGTGATCGCGGTCGGTACCAGCCTGCAGGAGTCGAAGCTGGAGAACCTGGGTCACCTGGGTGCCCGTAACGACCACGACTCGCAGGGCCTGTTCCAGCAGCGCCCGTCCTCGGGCTGGGGCTCGGTGGAGCAGATCACCGATCCGGAGTACTCCACCACCGCGTTCCTCAAGGCACTGAAGCAGGTCGACGGCTGGCAGAACCTGCCGCTGACCGTGGCCGCGCAGAAGGTACAGGTCTCCGCGTACCCCGACGCGTACGCACAGTGGGAGGACCAGGCCGCCGACCTCGTCGCCGACGCCTGGACCAACAGCTGACACACCACCCAACACCAACCCGCTGGCCGGGTCCCCACCACCGGGGACCCGGCCAGCGGCGTCTCCGGGGCGGATCGCACCCGTCATCCCACGACAGCGTGGTCCGGCTCAGGCAGGTCGCGCAGCCTCGGAATGGCGGTGGGCAGCACCCAGAGCAGCCCGGCGACCGCCCCGACGGTGGCGATCCAGAGCGTCGGGCGTACCCCGAGGGCGGCACCCAGGCTGCCACCCAGCACGGCGCCGACCGGCCTGATGCCGAAGTTGACGGTCCGCTTCGCCCCGGTGACCCGGGCGAGCAGCCGTTCCGGGGTGACCGCGACCTGTAGTGACCCGACGGTGATGTCCAGCATCATCACGCCGAGTCCGGAGAGGAACTCCGCGACGACGAGCGCGCCCAGCACCGCCGGGGTCGGCCCGCCGGCCAGCGGCACCAGCACCAGCGGGGCCGGGAAGAGCGCGAAGCTGGCCAGCACGGTCCGGCCGATGCCGAACCGGCGCACGAGTCGACCGGTGAGCACCGCGCCGAGCAGCGCACCGACCGAACCGACCCCGATCACCAGCCCCAGCAGGCCGGGGGAGAGTCCCAGTTCGGTGCTGACGTAGAGCACGAACAGCGCGCTGAACATGTAGTTGAAGAGGTTCAGCGTGGTCGTGCCGAGCAGCAGCGAGCGGAGGATCGGGGAGCGGACGACGAACCGCAGCCCCTGCCCGATGCCAAGCCCGGTGCCGTCGTCGGCCGGGGCCGGCTCCGTGGGCCGGGTCGGCCCGATCCGGGCCAGGAAGAGCGCCGAGACCAGGTACGACACCGCGTCGGCGAGCAGCGCCACGGGAGCGGAGAGGGTCTGCACCAGAACTCCACCCGCGCTCGGCCCGGCGACGTACGACATCGCCCGGCTGCCGTTGGTCAGCGCGTTCGCGTCGACGTAGTCCCTGCGGGGCACCAGCGAGACGAAGAGGGCGCTGTGCGCGACCTCGAAGAGCACCGCCAGGGTGCCGGTCAGGAAGGCCACCGCGTAGAGCTGGTTGAGGGAGAGCGCCCCGAACAGGTACGCCACCGGCACGGCAGCGAGCAGCACCGCCCGGCCGAGGTCGGCGAGGACCATCACCCGGCGCTTGTGCGGGTAGCGGTCGATCCAGGCGCCGAGGAGCAGCGAGAAGAGCAGGTTCGGGATCAGCGCGGCGGCGGTCAGGTAGCCCATCTCGGCAGGTCCGGCGTCGGTGCCGAGCACCGCCAGCAGGGGCAGGGCGAGCGCGGAGATCTGGTCGCCGAAGAGTGACACGGTCTGGGCCGACCAGTACCGCCGGAACGGTGCCTGGCGGAGCAGGTGCGGCACCCGGTGCCGGCGGCGGTGCGCCGCCACCGGTGGGGTGAGGGTGCCGGTCATCGTCCCGGCTCGCCGGCCGGCTTCGGTGGCGGATCGCTGGGCACGACCAGTTGGATGAGGCCGATCGCCCGGGAGCCCTCGGGCCGGGTCGACGGGTCGGTCAGCCGTTCGTCGTACTCGGCGAGCAGGGCTTCGATCCGTCGGGTCAGTTCGGCCAGTTCCGCCGCGGTGACGTGCACGAGCGCGTCGCCGAAGCCGAGCACCGCACGCCAGTCCGCCGGTTCGTAGGCCCGTCGGGCCAGGTGCGCCCGGGCCCGGGCGACGTAGTGGTCCAGGATCATCGCGTTGAGGTGGTTGGCCGCTGCCCGGGTCTCCGGATCGTCGGAGAGGTCGTCCCAGGAGGTGCTGAGCGCGGTCGCCTGCCAGGGTCGCTCCCGGGCGTCTGCGCCCTCGGACCGTTCGGCGAGACCGTACTTGGCGAGCTGGCGCAGGTGGTAGGAGCAGTTCGGCACGCTCTCGTCGAGCCGGTCGGCGGCCTGGGTCGCGGTCAGTGGGCCCTCCCGGCGGAGCAGCCCGAGCAGGGCTATCCGGAGCGGGTGCGCGTACCCCCGCAGGGCTCGGGGGTCGGTGAGTTGGATCTCCGGCCTCGACATACCCTAAAGATATCTCTAGAAAGACTTCTCTAGCAAATGTCGGCGTTCACTCGCCCGGGCCCGGTGGCCGGGGAGATCCCGACGGCCGGGTAGATTACGTCTCCTACCTCGCCGGGTGGTCGACCCTCGCCGGACCCGCCCCCGGGCGGCGTACCGTCGATCCGGCAGGCGGGTATGGCTGGGGGTGGAACATGAGTGAGACTCGGCTGGTAGCCGACGAGTCGCCGACGGGCGCGGAAGACCAGAACAGGGAGTTCGGGGGAGAACCGGCATCGGACCTCGGGCGGCCGACGCGGGCCCGGTCCGCGGCGGAGGCGGCGGAACCGACCCGCTCGGACACCACCCTGGTGGTGGTTACCGGGGTCTCCGGCGGCGGCCGCAGCACCGTCGCCCGGGCACTGGAGAACGTCGGCTTCTACGTGGTGGATAACCTGCCCCAGGCGTTGATGATCGACATGGCCGAGTTGGCGTTCCGGGCCGGTGGTGCGGCCCGGAAGACCGCCATGGTGCTCGACGTACGCAGCCGGGCGTTCTCCACCGACCTCGCCGGGGCGATCCGGGCGCTCAAGGACCGCGGCTTCCAGCCCCGGGTGGTCTTCGTGGACGCCGACGACGAGGTGCTGATCCGGCGCTTCGAGAGCGTTCGGCGCTCGCACCCGCTCCAGGCCGACGGCCGGCTGGCCGACGGCATCGCGATAGAGCGTGGCCTGCTGGAGGAGGCTCGCGACCAGGCCGATGTGATCATCGACACCTCGCACCTGAACGTGAACCAGCTCCGCCGCCGGGTCGAGGAGCTGTTCGGCGGCGAGGACGCCCGCCGGCTCCGGGTGACCGTGCTCTCCTTCGGCTTCAAGTACGGCCTTCCCCCGGACGCCGACTTCGTGCTCGACGCCCGCTTCCTGCCCAACCCGTACTGGGTACCGGAGTTGCGCGAGCACACCGGCCGGGAGGAGGACGTCAGCCGGTACGTGCTCGGCCAGCGCGGCGCGGTGACCTTCGTCGAGACGTACGCCCGGTTGATCAACGCGACCGCGCCCGGCTTCGAGCGGGAGGGGAAGCGCTACCTGACCGTGGCGGTCGGCTGCACCGGCGGCAAGCACCGCAGCGTGGCGATCGCCGAGGAACTGGCCGCCCGGCTGCGCCAGGCCCGGATCTCGGCCACGGCGCACCACCGTGATCTGGGGCGCGAGTGAACCTTTCCCGACCTGATCGGCGACAGCGGGTGGTCGCCTTCGGCGGCGGCCACGGCCTGGCGGCGTCGCTGCGGGCGCTGCGCCGCTGCGCTCCCGAGTTGGACCTCGACATCACCGCGGTGGTGACCGTCGGCGACGACGGCGGTTCCAGCGGGCGACTGCGGCTCGAACGCGGCGCGCTGCCCCCCGGTGACCTGCGGCAGGCGCTGGTCGCGCTGGCCGCCGAGGAACCCGGCACCCGGCGCAGCGCCGCGCTGTTCCAGCACCGGTTCGTCGGCAGCGGCCCGCGTCCCGACCCGCTGGCCGGGCACGCCGTCGGCAACCTGGTGCTCTGTGGGCTGATGGAGCTGCTCGGCGACCCGGTGGCCGCCCTCGACCACGCCGCCGCCATGCTCGGCGCGATCGGTCGGGTGCTGCCGATGGCCTGCCAGCCGGTCGGCATCGAGGCCCGGGTCCGCGGCGCCGACCCGCGCCGGCCCAGCGCGGTGCAGACGGTACGCGGACAGCACGCGGTGGCGGTGACCGACGGCCGGGTCGAGTCGGTCCGGCTCACCCCGGAGGGGCCGATCGCCTGCCCGCAGGCGGTGGCGGCGGTTCGCGAGGCCGACTGGCTGATCTTCGGCCCGGGAAGCTGGTACACCAGCGTCATCCCGCACCTGCTGGTGCCGGAGCTGGCCGCGGCGATGGTGGCCAGCCCGGCCCGCCGGCTGGTGACGCTCAACCTCGCCAACGAGGCGGAGACGCTCGGCCTCTCCCTCGCCGACCACCTGGCGGCGCTCGGCTGGTACCTGCCCGGGCTCACCGTCGACGTGGTACTGGCGGACGGAAAGGCGGTGGGTGACCCCGAACCGGTACATCGTGCGGCAGAATCCCTGGGTGCGCGGCTCGTGCTCGCCCCGGTGGCCGTACCGGACGGCGGGCCCCAGCACGATCCGGCAGCGCTGGGCGCCGCGCTGGTGCCTCTCCTGGGCGCCGATCGTTAAGCACCTACGAATCAACAACCAAGCACCTACGAATCACCGGCACCCGCCGGGACCGGCCCACGAGGTGACGACAAGATGGCGATGACGGCTGCGGTCAAGGACGAGCTGAGCCGGGTGGACGTACCCAAGCCCTGCTGTCGGCGGGCGGAGATGGCCGCCCTGCTGCGCTTCGCGGGCGGACTGCACATCGTCTCCGGACGGGTGGTGGTCGAGGCGGAGCTCGACACCGGCGCGGTGGCCCGCCGGCTGCGTCGGGAGATCGCCGAGGTCTACGGATATCCGAGCGAGATCCACGTACTCGCCTCCGGTGGGCTGCGCAAGGGCAGCCACTACATCGTCCGGGTGGTCAAGGACGGCGAGGCGCTGGCCCGGCAGACCGGCCTGCTCGACGTACGCGGCCGGCCGGTACGCGGGCTGCCCCCGCACGTGGTGGCGGCGAACGTCTGCTGCGCGGTCTCGGCCTGGCGGGGTGCCTTCATGGCGCACGGCTCGCTGACCGAACCGGGCCGCTCCTGCGCGCTGGAGATCACCTGTCCCGGTCCGGAGACCGCGCTCGCCCTGGTCGGGGCGGCCCGGCGGATCGGCATCACCGCGAAGTACCGCGAGGTGCGCGGGGTGGACCGGGTGGTGGTCAAGGACGGCGACGCGATCGCCGCGCTGCTGACCAGGATCGGCGCGCACTCCAGCGTGCTCTCCTGGGAGGAGCGCCGGGTACGCCGCGAGGTGCGGGCCACCGCCAACCGGCTGGCCAACTTCGACGACGCCAACCTGCGCCGCTCGGCCCGGGCCGCGGTCGCCGCCGCCGCCCGGGTGACCCGGGCCCTGGAGATCCTCGCCGAGGACGCCCCGAACCACCTCACCTCGGCCGGCCGGTTGCGGCTGGAACACCGGCAGGCGTCCCTTGAGGAGTTGGGCGCCCTGGCCGACCCCCCACTGACCAAGGACGCGATCGCCGGGCGCATCCGCCGGCTGCTGGCCCTGGCCGACAAGCGCGCCCGTGACCTGGGAATCCCGGACACCGAGGCGGCGGTCACCCCGGACATGCTGGCGGTCTGACGCTCTCCGGCGCGGTACCGTACCGCCGTCGGTGGAGTCGATTGGCCGGATTGTGCCCCGACGCAACGCGCAGCGGCGCGCTCGGATAAGGTCGCAGCGTACGGCGACGGGGCCGGTACCGGCCTTCTCCGCCGTGCTGACCGCCCAGAGGTCGCGGTGAGACGGCCGGGGTGACATCCAGCGGCCGGCTCCAACGGTCGGCGCGCCCACCTTCGCCGCCGCGCGCTCTCACCGGCGGTGAACCGAAACACACGAGGAGATGGACCCAGTGACCATCCGGGTTGGCATCAACGGATTCGGCCGGATCGGCCGCAACTTCTTCCGCGCGGTGCTCGCGTCGGGCGCCGACGTCGAGGTGGTCGGCGCCAACGACCTGACCGACAACGCCACGCTGGCGCACCTGGTCAAGTACGACAGCATCCTCGGCCGGCTGCCGCAGGAGGTCAAGGCGAGCGCCGACGAGATCAGCGTCGGCGGGCACACCATGAAGGTCTTCGCCGAGAAGGACCCGGGCAAGCTGCCCTGGGGCGACCTCGGCGCCGACGTGGTGATCGAGTCGACCGGCTTCTTCACCGACGCCACCAAGGCGAAGGCGCACATCGACGGCGGCGCCAAGAAGGTGATCATCTCGGCGCCGGCCAAGAACGAGGACGTCACGGTCGTGATGGGGGTCAACCACCAGAAGTACGACCCGGCCAAGCACAACATCATCTCCAACGCCTCCTGCACCACCAACTGCCTCGCGCCGATGGCGAAGGTGCTGCAGGACACGGTGGGCATCGAGAAGGGGCTGATGACCACCATCCACGCGTACACCCAGGACCAGAACCTCCAGGACGGCCCGCACAAGGACCTCCGCCGGGCCCGGGCCGCCGCGCTGAACATCGTGCCGACCTCGACCGGTGCCGCCAAGGCGATCGGCCTGGTGCTGCCGGACCTCAAGGGCAGGCTGGACGGCTTCGCGCTGCGGGTGCCGATCCCGACCGGCTCGGCTACCGACCTGACGATCGAGGCCGGCCGGGACACCTCGGTCGAGGAGATCAACGCCGCGATGAAGGCCGCCGCCGAGGGTCAGCTGAAGGGCATCCTCACCTACACCGAGGACGAGATCGTCTCCGCCGACATCGTCACCGACCCGGCCTCGTGCATCTTCGACTCCGGGCTGACCAAGGTGATCGGCAACCAGGTCAAGGTCGTCGGCTGGTACGACAACGAGTGGGGCTACTCCAACCGCCTCGTCGACCTGGTCAAACTGGTGGGTACTGGGCTGTGAGCATCCGCAACCTCGACGATCTGCTCGCCGAGGGGGTCTCGGGTCGGCGCGTGCTGGTGCGCGCCGACCTGAACGTGCCCCTCGACAAGCAGACCGGGCAGATCACCGACGACGGCCGGATCCGGGCCGTGCTGCCGACGCTGACCGCGCTGCGGGACGCCGGGGCCGCCGTCGTCGTCTGTTCCCACCTGGGCCGCCCCAAGGGGGCGCCCGACCCGAAGTACAGCCTCGCCCCGGTCGCGGCCCGGCTCGGCGAGCTGCTCGGCACCGAGGTCGCGTTCGCCACCGACACGGTCGGCGAGTCGGCCCGCAAGGCGGTCGAGGGGCTCGGCGACGGCCAGGTCGCGCTGCTGGAGAACCTGCGCTTCAACGCCGGCGAGACCAGCAAGGACGCCGACGAGCGGGGCGCCTTCGCCGACCAGCTCGCCGCGTTCGCCTCGGCGTACGTCGACGACGCGTTCGGCGCCGTGCACCGCAGGCACGCCAGCGTCTACGACGTACCGGCCCGGCTGCCGCACTTCGCCGGCCGGCTGGTGCTGCGCGAGGTCGAGGTGCTGGCCCGGCTGCGGCACGAGCCGGACCGCCCCTACGTGGTGGTGCTCGGCGGCTCCAAGGTCTCCGACAAGCTCGCCGTGATCGAGGCGCTGCTGCCCACCGTCGACCGGCTGCTGATCGGCGGCGGCATGTGCTTCACCTTCCTGCGTGCCCAGGGGCACGAGGTGGGGAAGTCGCTGCTCGAGGAGGAGATGCTCGACACCTGCCGGGACCTGCTGGAGCGGGGCGCCGACCGGATCGTGCTCCCGGTCGACGTGGTGGCGGCGAGCGAGTTCAGCGCCGACGCCGACCACGACACCGTGCCGGTGAACGCGATCCCGGCCGACCGGCTCGGCCTGGACATCGGCCCCCGGACCGTCGCGGAGTTCGCCGACATCGCCGGTACGGCCCGGATGGTCTTCTGGAACGGCCCGATGGGCGTCTTCGAACTGGCCCCGTTCGCCGCCGGTACCCGTGGGGTCGCCGAGGCGATCATCTCGGTCAAGGGCTTCACGGTGGTCGGTGGCGGTGACTCCGCCGCGGCCGTCCGCGCGCTCGGTCTGGACGAGTCGTCGTTCGGGCACATCTCGACCGGCGGGGGAGCCTCGCTGGAGTACCTGGAGGGCAAGGCCCTCCCCGGCATCGTCGCTCTGGAGCAGTAGTGGCCACCCCCGCACCCACCCGCCGCCCCCTGATGGCCGGCAACTGGAAGATGAACCTCAACCACCGGGAAGCCAACCTGCTGATCCAGAAGCTCGCCGCGAGCCTCAACGAGAAGCAGCTGACCGACGTGGAGACGGTGGTGCTGCCGCCGTACACCGACCTGCGGACGGTGCAGACCCTGGTCGACGGCGACAAGCTGCTGATCGGGTACGGCGCGCAGGACATCTCGCCGCACAAGGGCGGGGCGTACACCGGGGAGATCTCGGGTGCGCTGCTGGCCGCGCTGGGCTGCACGTACGTGGTGGTCGGGCACTCGGAGCGGCGGACGTACCACCACGAGGACGACGCGCTGGTCAACGCCAAGGTGAAGGCCGCACTGGCCAGCGAGCTGACCCCGATCGTCTGCGTCGGTGAGGGCCTGGACATCCGCGAGCAGGACGGGCAGGTGGCGTACGTGCGCGGCCAGCTCGACGGTTCGCTGGCCGGGTTGACCGCCGAGCAGGTGAGCAAGCTGGTCGTCGCGTACGAGCCGGTCTGGGCGATCGGCACCGGCAAGACCGCCACTCCGGAGAACGCCCAGGAGGTGTGCGGCGCGATCCGGCAGCGGATCGCCGAGGTGCACGGTCAGCAGACCGCCGACCAGGTCCGGGTGCTCTACGGCGGGTCGGTGAAGGCGGCCAACATCGCCGCGATCATGGCGCAGCCGGACGTGGACGGCGCACTGGTCGGTGGGGCGAGCCTGGACGCCGAGGAGTTCGCACAGATCTGCCGGTTCCCGGAGCACATCGCGCGCTGACGGTCGCTATCCTTGACGAGCCCCGCGTAGCTGAGAGGACTGACCCCTACCATGCCGATCTGGTTCGCATACACGTTGGTCGTGTTGCTGGTGATCACGAGCGTGCTGCTCACCTTGCTGATCCTGCTGCACCGGGGCAAGGGTGGCGGGATGTCGAGCATGTTCGGCGGAGGGGTCAGCTCCAGCCTGGCCGGCTCCTCGGTGGCCGAGAAGAACCTCGACCGATACACCGTTCTGGTGGGCCTTGTCTGGTTCGCCTGCATCGTCGGACTGGGTCTCTGGCTGCGTCTCGCCGAGACGACCTGACGACCCGGGCGTACAAACTGCGCGCGGTCCGCTAACGTGGGCCGCGCGCAGTTTGTCATACCCCGCAGGGGACCCCCTCTGACGAACGGAGCGAGCAGTCGTGCCCAGTGGCAGTGCCATCCGTGGCAGCCGAGTCGGTGCCGGCCCAGCCCGGCCGACCGAGCGATGCGAACCGGCCCCCCGCCGTGCGGTCACCTACTGGTGCGGCAGCGGACACATCCTGGAGATCCTGTTGGCGGCCGAGGCCGAGACGCCGGAGACCTGGGACTGTCCGCACTGCGGGCAGCCGGCCGGACAGGACGTGCAGAATCCACCTGGGCGGCAGCGGGCGGAGCCGTACAAGTCGCACCTGGCGTACGTGAAGGAGCGGCGCAGCGAGGCGGACGCCGAGGCGCTCCTCGCCGAGGCGTTGGCGGCGCTGCGGGCCCGGCGCGGCGAAGCCTGACCGGACCCGGGGCTGCCTGGCCTGACCGGGCCCGCAGGGTCGCGAGCCGTCCGCTCGCTCGCGGTGGCTGCTGCGCTCGCGGTGGCTGCCGCGGTCAGCGAAGGCTGCGGAAGCTCGGTCTCACCTCGGCCGCCGCCGCCCGGTCCAGCAGCCAGCGGGTCCGCTGCACCCCGGCGACCCCGGCCGCCGGCACCTGCACCGGCCCGGCGCCGTGCAGCGCCATCCCGACCGCGCGGGCCTTGCCGCCGCCGCTGGCGATCAGCCACACGTCCTCGGCGGTGTTGATGGCGCTCCGGGTCAGCGTGATCCGCACCGGCGGCGGCTTCGGGCTGCCCCGTACCGCGCTCACCGGCCGGCTCTCGTAGCCGACCGGGTGCTCCGGGAAGATCGAGGCGACGTGGCCGTCCTCGCCCACCCCGAGCATCAGTACGTCGAAGTAGGGCAGGGCGGCCGTACCCGGGCCGGCGGCCGCAGCGAGCTCGGCCGCGTACCGGGCCGCCGCCGCCTCCGGATCGGCACCGTCCGGGCCGTCCGAGGCGGGCATCGGGTGCACCCGGGCCTGCGGCAGCGCGTCGAGCAGCGCCTCCCGGGCCTGGGTCTCGTTGCGCTCCGGGTGCCCGGCCGGCAGGAAGCGTTCGTCACCCCACCAGACGTCGACCCGGGACCAGTCGACCGCGTCCCTGGCCGGCAGGTCGCGTACCGCCCGGTGCACCGCCGCCGCGATCCGCCCGCCGGTCAGCACGACGCTCGCCTCGCCCCGTTCCGCCTGGGCGTCGATGATCCTGACCAGCAGCCGGGCCGCGACCGCCTGGGCGAGCAGTTCGGGGTCGGCGTGCACCACCACCGTGGTCTCGGTCATGCCACCCCCTGCGGCTGCTTCGTCGGGTCCTTCCAGACGTGCACCCGCTGGGCCGGCCGGCGATCCAGCCCGGCGATCCCGGCGGCGGCACCCAACGCCTCGGCGTAGATCTGGTCCGGGTCGAGCCGGCGCAGTTCCTCGGCGAGTTCGTCGCCGAGCGGGCGGCGTACCAGCGGCAGATGCCGGTCGGCCTGCCCGCTACGCCGGAACGTCGCCTGGTTGTCGTCCCGGGTCAGCACCAGTTCGTCACCGTTGGCGCAGCGCAGCTCCACCGAGCGCATCCGGGGGAACTCGCTGGTGTGCTCCCAGTGTGGGTGCAGCCCCAGCCGGGCCTTCAGCCAGCCGATCATCAGGGCCGCGGTCGGGTCGGTGTGCGGCGCGACCACGGTGGCCGAGGTGATCCGGTTGCCCTCGGTGGTGTCGAACGCCCCGGCGACCAGGGTGCGCCACGGGGTGATCCGGGTCCAGGCGAGGTCGGTGTCGCCGGGTGCGTAGTCCCGGGCTCGCTGGCGCAGCGCCTCCACCGGATCGGCCGCCTGCGCCGAGTCGGTGATCCGGCGGTCCGCCACCACACCGAGGAAGTCGTTGGCGATCTCGGCCGGCGGTTCGCCGTGCCACCAGGTCACTACCGGTACGTCCGGAACCAGCAGCGGCATCACCACCGACTCGGCGTGCAGGGCGAGCCGGCCGTACATCCGGGTCACCACCGCCTCGCCCGGGCCGAGCCGGCCACCGACCACGATCTCGGCGTCCAGCCGGTTGCGGTCGCGTTCGATGTCGGAGCGGACGACCACCACCATCCGGCACGGGTGCGCGGCCGAGGCGATCGTCACCGCCGCCTCGGCCTCCCGGACCCGCGGCTCGTCGACGACGACGATCAGGGTCAGCGCCATCCCGCTGGCCACGCCGCCCGCGCTGCGCCGTTCGGCGGCCAGGGCCTTCACCACCTCGTTACCGGTGGTGTCCCACAAGCCGATCAACGGTGCCTCCTGGTTGTTGTCGTTGCGATCCTCGGCGGGTCACGCTCGCCGCCACGCCCGGCCCTCCCGGGCCAGCAGCTCGTCCGCGGCGCGGGGACCCCACTCGCCGGCCCGGTACGGCTCCGGCTTGCCGCCCTCCCATGCCTCCTCCAGCGGGTCGATGACCTGCCAGCTCTGCTCGACCTCGGCGGCGTCCGGGAAGAGCGTCCGGTCACCGATCAGCACGTCGAGCACCAGCCGCTCGTACGCCTCGGGACTGGCCTCGGTGAACGCCTCGCCGTACTGGAAGTCCATCGCGATGTCCCGGACCTCCATGGTGGTACCGGGAACCTTGGAGCCGAACTTGAGCACCACGCCCTCGTCGGGCTGGACCCGGATCACGAGCTGGTTGTTGCCGAGCATCTCCATGTCGGCGGGGTTGAAGGGCAGGTGCGGCGCCTTCTTGAACATGATGGCGACCTCGGTCACCCGGCGCGGCAACCGCTTGCCGGCCCGGATGTAGAACGGCACCCCGGCCCAGCGCCGGTTCTGGATGCCGAGCCGGACCGCCACGTACGTCTCGGTGGTCGACTCCGGCGGCACACCCTCCTCGTCGAGGTAGCCGACCGCCCGCTTGCCGGCCACCCAGCCGGGCAGGTACTGCCCGCGTACCGTGCCGGTGTGCACGTCCTCGGGCAGGGTGATCGCGCGCAGCACCTTCAGCTTCTCGGCCCGGATCTCGCTGGCGTCGAAGCTGGTCGGCTCCTCCATCGCCACCAGGGCGAGCAGTTGCAGGAGGTGGTTCTGCAGCACGTCCCGGGCGGTGCCGGTGGCGTCGTAGAAGCCGGCCCGGGTGCCGATCCCGACATCCTCGGCCATGGTGATCTGCACCGAGTCGACGTACTTCGAGTTCCACAGCGGCTCGAAGAGGCTGTTGGCGAAGCGCAGCGCGAGGATGTTCTGGACGGTCTCCTTGCCCAGGTAGTGGTCGATCCGGAACACGTCGTCCCGGGTGAAGACGTCGTCGACGAGGTCGTTGAGCGCCTTCGCCGAGGGCAGGTCGTGCCCGAACGGCTTCTCCACCACCACCCGCCGCCAGCCGCCGCACTTCTCGTTGTCGGCCATGCCGGTCCGGGCGAGCTGCTTGAGCACGGTCGGGAAGGCGGCCGGCGGGATGGAGAAGTAGAAGGCGGCGTTGCCGGCGATGCCGTGGCTGTCCCGCAGCTCGTCCAGGCAGTTCGCCACCTTGTCGAAGGCGTCGTCGTCGTCGAACGCGCCGCCGACGAACTTCATGTTGCCGGCGAGCCGGCCCCAGACCTCCTCGCGCCAGGGTGTCCGGGAGTGCGCCTGTGCGGCCTCCCGGGCCATCGTCTCGAAGTCGCCGTCGCCCCAGTCTCGCCGGGCGAACCCGAGCACCACGAAGCCCGGCGGCAGCAGTCCCCGGTTGGCCAGGTCGTAGACCGCCGGTAGCAGCTTCTTGCGGGCCAGGTCCCCGGTGACGCCGAAGATCACCAGTGCGCACGGCTCCGGGATCCGTGGCAACCGCCGGTCCTGCGGGTCGCGCAGCGGATTCACGTATCCCCCTCCTCGCTCAGTCGGTCAGTGTCAGCATGCCCGGTCCTCGTCAACTCCGCAGGCCCCGTACCGCGTCGAGCAGGTGTGGGAGTCCGGCGCCCCGGTCGGTCAGGTGCAGCCGGAGCACCGGCCGGCCCCGCTGGGCGAGAGCCTCGCGGTCACCCGCGGCCTGCGCGGCCTGCAACTGCCCGAACGAGTACGGCTTGCCGGGCACCGCCAGGTCGTCGGCGACATCCCCGGTGATCTGGAGGTACGACCCGAGCTGCGGACCACCCTTGTGGTACTGCCCGGTCGAGTGCAGGAACCGGGGTCCCCAGCCGAAGGTGACCGGCCGACCGGAGGCGGCGGCGAGTCCGGGGCGGACCTGCGCGGTCTTGGCATCGGCGAACCGGTCCAGGTACGCCATCACGGCCAGGTAGCCGCCCTCGCCGAGCCCGTCCAGCAGCAGCCGCAGCGCCCCGGTCAGGTCGCCGGGGAGCGGGTCGGTCCCCTGCGGCTCGCCCGGGAACCAGTACCCCTCGATCCCGCCGTCGACGAAGGTCGGCGTCTCGATCGGCAGCCCGGTGTCGAGCAGCCGGTTGGTGTTCTCCTTGGACTCGGTCACGTTCGGCTGGTTGAACGGGTCGATCCCGAGTACCACCCCGGCGACGGCGGTGGCGTACTCCCAGGCCAGGAACTGTGCGCCCAGCGGGCCGTTCACCGCCAGGTCGGGCCGGAGCCCGCCGCCGGGCACCGCACCGGCGGCGAGTCCGCCGCCGTAGGTGACGGTGAGTACGTCCGGCCCGGTCGCACCGGGGCTGCTCGGGTCCTCGACCACCACCGGCAGGATCCCGACGCCGTTCTTACCGGTCGACTCGGCGATCAACTGCTCGGCCCAGTCCCCGAGGCCGTCGATGCCGGTGCCGTCCGAGACCAGCGCGACCTTGTCCCGGCCAGTGGTGGCGGCGGCACCGAGCGCGGCGCCGAGCGCCAGCCCGGGGTTGTCCCGCGGCCCGCCGAGTGACCCGGCCAGCTCTTCGGCCTGGTCCAGCAGCTCGGCCACCTCGACCCCGGCCAGCGCCGACGGGACCAGTCCGAACGCGGTCAGCGCAGAGTAGCGCCCGCCGACGTCCGGATCGGCGAGCACCACGAAGGCGCCCATCTCGGCGGCGGTGTCGGCCAGCGGCGAGCCGGGGTCGGTGACAATCACGAAGCGCCGGCCGGCCTCCGCCTCGGTCAGCCCGGCGTCGAGGAACGCCTGCCAGTACGCCCGGCGGTGGCTGTCGGTCTCCACGGTCGAGCCGGACTTGCTGGCCACCACGACGACGGTCCGGTCCAGCCGGTCGGCGATCGCCGCCCGCACCTGCCCGGGGTCGGTGGTGTCCAGCACGGTCAGCGACCTGCCGAGGGTACGGGTGATCACCTCGGGGGCCAGCGACGAGCCGCCCATCCCGGCCAGTACCACGTGGTCGAGGTCGGCCAGCTCGGACTTCAGCTCGGCGAGTTGGGGAAGCAGTTCCCGGCTGCGCCGGAAGGTGTCCACCCAGCCGAGCCGGATCGCCGCCTCGGCCCGCGCGTCCGGTCCCCACAGCGTGGGGTCCTTGCCGACCAACCGGGCCGGTACGTCCGCGGCGAGCAGGGCGGCCCGGGCCGAGGCCGGGGCGGCGGCGTCGACCGCCTCCGCACCGTAGACGGCGAGTCCGGCCGCCCCTTCGCACCCGCCGTCGAGCAGATCCTCACTCATGACAGCACTCCGCTTCGCTCCGTGCCGTCATGAGGCACATCGGCACCGTGCTGGCTTCGTCCGCTCACGCGTTGCCTCCTGCCCTGGCGGCCGCCTCGGCGTTCTCCCCGGCGGCGTGGTTCGGCTCCCCGGCGCCCTCCGCGGCGGCCTGCAGCGACTTGCGCATGCCGTCCAGCAGCTCCAGCCAGCTCGTCTCGAACTTCTCCACGCCCTCCCGCTCCAGGGTGGCGATCACGTCGTCGAAGTCGACGCCGGCCTCGGCCAGTCCGGTGAGGACCTCCCGGGCCTGCGAGTAGGCGCCGGTGACGGTGTCCGGGCGTACCTCGCCGTGCTCGGCGAAGGCGTCGATGACCGGCTCCGGCATGGTGTTGACGGTGCCGGGGGCGATCAGCTCCTCGACGTAGATCACATCGCGGTACTCCGGGTTCTTCGTGGAGGTGGAGGCCCAGAGCGGGCGCTGCGGGTGGGCGCCGGCGTCGGCCAGCGCCCGCCAGCGGTCCGAGGAGAAGACCTCGGAGTACCGCTCGTAGGCGAGCTGCGCGTTGGCGACCGCCGCCCTGCCCTTCAGCGCGGCCAGGTCCGGCCGGCCGAGCTTGTCGAGTCGCTTGTCCACCTCTGTGTCGACCCGGGAGACGAAGAACGAGGCCACCGAGGCGATCTTGCTCAGGTCGTGCCCGTTCGCCTTCGCCTGCTCCAGTCCGGCCAGGAACGCCTCCATCACCTGCGAGTAGCGCTCCAACCCGAAGATCAGCGTGACGTTCACGCTGATCCCGGCGGCCAGGGTCGCGGTGATGGCCGGCAGCCCGGCCTCGGTCGCCGGGATCTTGATGAACAGGTTCGGCCGGTCGATCAGCCACCACAGGGCCTTCGCCTCGGCCACCGTCGGCTCGGTCCGGTACGCCAGCCGCGGGTCCACCTCGATCGAGACCCGACCGTCCACCGCGGCGCTGCTGTCGTACGCCGGACGCATCACGTCACAGGCCCACCGCACGTCGTACGTGGTCAGCGCGCGAACCGCCTCCTCGACGCTGACCCCGCGCACCGCCAGGTCGCGCAGCTGCCAGTTGTACTCGTCCGCGTCACTGAGCGCCTTGGCGAAGATGGTCGGGTTGGTGGTCACCCCGACCAGATGCTTCTCCCGGCGCAGCTGGTCCAGGTTGCCAGAACTCAACCGAACCCTTGAAAGATCGTCGAGCCAGACCGCCACTCCCGCGGCGCTGAGCTCACCCAACCGGTCAGTCATGTCTGCAACGCTCCCTCAGTTGCCGGTGGTCTCACCGGTGATCTGGCCGACCCGGGTCAGCGACGCGTGTGCGGCCGCGACGATCCGGTCGGCGGTGAATCCGAACTGTTCGAAGAGCACGCTGTGCGGTGCGCTCGCGCCGTAGTGCTCCAGGCTGACCGCCTCGCCGGCGTCGCCGATCACGTCCCGCCAGGACATCGCGATGCCGGCCTCGACGCTGACCCGGGCCCGCACGTCGCGGGGGAGTACGGCGTCCTGGTAGGCCGAGTCCTGCTCCCGGAACCACTCCTGGCAGGGCATCGAGACCACCCGGGTCGGGGTGCCCTCGGCCTCCAGCCGTTCCCGGGCGGTCAGGCAGAGCTGCACCTCGGAGCCGGTGCCGATCAGGATCACCGCCGGCTGCGCGTTCGACGCCTCGGCCAGCACGTAGCCGCCCTTGACGGTCTGGTCGGCGCCGGCCAGCTCGGCGCGGTCCAGGGTCGGCAGCGGTTGCCGGCTCAGCGCCAGCGCGGACGGCCGGTCGGTGTTCTCCAGCGCCCGCCGCCAGGCCCAGGCGGTCTCGTTGGCGTCGGCCGGCCGGATCACGTCCAGGCCGGGGATGGCACGCAGCGCGGTCAGGTGCTCGACCGGCTGGTGGGTCGGGCCGTCCTCGCCGAGACCGATCGAGTCGTGCGTCCAGACGTAGACCACCGGCAGTTTCATCAGCGCGGCGAGCCGGACCGCCGGGCGCATGTAGTCGCTGAACACCAGGAAGGTGCCGCCGTACGGGCGGGTGCCTCCGTGCAGCGCGATGCCGTTCAGGATCGCGCCCATCGCGTGCTCACGGATGCCGAAGTGCAGCGTGCGGCCGTACTCGTTGCCGGGGAACGCCTTGGTGGCGTACTCGCTGGGAACGAAGGACGGCTCGCCCTCCATGGTGGTGTTGTTGCTCTCGGCCAGGTCGGCCGAGCCGCCCCAGAGCTCCGGCAGCACCGGGGCCAGGGCGTTCAGGACCTTGCCGGAGGCGGCCCGGGTGGCGATCCCCTTCGCGTCCGCCGGGAACTCCGGCAGCGCGTCGGTCCAGCCCGCCGGCAGCGTACGGGTGGCGAGCCGGTCGTGCAGCGCCTTGCGCTCCGGGTTGGCGTCCGCCCACGCCTGGTACGCGGTCTCCCACTCGGCGTGCGCGGTTCGTCCCCGCTCCAGCACCTGCCGGGCGTGCGCCAGTACCGCGTCGTCGACCTCGAAGTGCCGTCCCGGGTCGAAACCGAGCAGCTTCTTGGTCTCGGCCACCTCCTCGGCGCCGAGCGCCGAGCCGTGGATCTTGCCGGTGTTCTGCTTGGTCGGCGCCGGCCAGCCGATGATGGTGCGCAGCGCGATGAACGACGGCCGGCCGGTCTCGGCCCTGGCGGCCAGCAGCGCGGCGTGCAGCGCCTCGACGTCCTCGTGGTAGTGGCCCTGGTCCGCGTCGCCGCTGCGCCAGTCGACGGTCTGCACGTGCCAGCCGTACGCCTCGTAGCGGGCGGACACGTCCTCGCTCTTGGCGATCCGGGTGTCGTCCTCGATCGAGATCTCGTTGTCGTCGTAGATCAGGATCAGGTTGCCCAGCCGCTGGTGCCCGGCGAGCGCGCTGGCCTCGTGGCTGATCCCCTCCTCGATGTCGCCGTCCGAGGCGATGCACCAGATGTGGTGGTCGAAGGGGGAGGCGCCGGGCGCGGCGTCCGGGTCCAGCAGGCCACGCTCGCGCCGCGCGGCCATCGCCATCCCGACCGCGTTGCCGAGCCCCTGCCCGAGCGGGCCGGTGGTGGTCTCCACGCCCCGGGTGTGCCCGTGCTCGGGGTGGCCGGGGGTGAGTGAACCCCATTGCCGCAGCGCCTTGAGGTCGCCCAGGCCGAGGCCGTAGCCGCTCAGGTAGAGCTGGATGTAGAGGGTGAGGCTGCTGTGCCCCGCCGACAGTACGAACCGGTCCCGACCGGTCCAGTCGGGGTGCGTCGGGTCGTGCCGCATGACCCGGTTGAACAGCAGGTAGGCGGCGGGCGCAAGGCTCATCGCCGTACCCGGATGGCCGTTGCCGGATTTCTCCACGGCGTCCATGGCCAGCACGCGGACGGTGTCGACGGCACGCTGGTCGAGATCGGACCAGGTCAGCGAGGTTTGCTCGGGTCGATTGTCAGCCACGATCGTGTGTGCTCCTCGGCGTGATGGGCGGAACCCTCCCTCATGACCCTAGCGACCGCTTCCGCGCGCCAACCCCCGGATCTCGTCCAGCGGCCACGCGGTTCGCCGGAAGTGTGATCGTTCGCACCGGGGAAGGGTCGCCCGGGCAGCGAAAACGACGACGCGTAGGCTGTCGGTCGGCGTGCAGGCCCGGTCGGCCGCCCGCCAACCGCGCTGCCTCCGCAGCCAATCACCGTGTGTCGACGCCGGAAGGTGGCAATCCGTGAGCATGATCACCGAGCGCCCCGTGACCGGCGATGCCCCGGCCGCGGGGGCCCAGGGCGAGGTCACCCGGCGACCGGACGTGCGCGCCCGGATCCGGGCCTACGTCGCGCTGACCAAGCCACGGATCGTCGAGCTACTGCTGATCTCCACGGTGCCGACGATGATGCTGGCCGCGGACGGGATTCCGTCGCTCTGGCTGGTCGGCGTGGTGCTGGTCGGCGGATCGCTGGCTGCGGGCGCGGCCAACGCGCTCAACTGCTACATCGACCGGGACATCGACCAGGTGATGAAGCGGACCAAGCGCCGCCCGCTGCCGACGCACATCGTGGCGCCCCGCAGTGCGCTGGTCTTCGGCCTGGTGCTGGCGGCGGTCTCGGTGACCCTGATGGCGGTCTTCACCAACTGGCTGGCCACCGCGCTGACCCTCGGTGCGATCGCCTACTACGACCTCGTCTACACCCTGTGGTTGAAGCGGACCACCTGGCAGAACACCTTCTGGGGCGGCATCTGCGGCTCGGCTCCGGTGCTGATCGGCTGGGCGGCGGTGACGGGCTCGCTCTCGCCGCAGGCCTGGGGGCTGTTCGCGGTGGTGTTCTTCTGGCAGCTACCGCACTTCTACGCCCTGGCCATCAAGTTCAAGGACGACTATGCCCGGGCCGGCATCCCCATGCTGCCGGTGGTGGCCTCGGTCCGCCGGGTCACGACCGAGATCGTGGTCTACACCTGGTTGACCGTGGCGGCGTCGGTGCTGGTCTGGCCGCTCGGCATGGGCCCGGTCTACGGGGTCACCGCGCTGGCGGCGGGCGGGATGTTCGTCGTCGAGGCGCACCGGTTGAGCCAGCGGGCCGCCCGGGGCGAGTCGGTCAAGCCGATGCGGTTGTTCCACTGGTCGATCACGTACCTGACGGTCCTCTTCGCCGCGGTCGCGGTCGACGCACTGCTGTAGCCTTTCGCGGCTTTTGCCCCTGTTCGTCCTGTTCACCCGTCATTGAACGTGAATAATGGTTTTGAATTAATCGCGTATACGCGGAAAAATCGCCCAAAGCTGGTGAGTGGTTCCGGTAAACGTCGTCGTAATTGGGATCACAAATTATCGGTAGCTGCCCCGCGCGGCCGGCGAAGTCTGCTTAGGCTTCGCGTTATGGCAGAAGGTTCCGATACGACGCCGACGGGCGAGCAGACCGTCGCGGGCCAGACACCCAACGGTCTGGTCGCCGGCATCCAGTCGTTCGCGGCTGGGCACGGTGGCGCGAAGGCGGTCATCGAGTACGTCGGCAAGCGGGGCGCACGCATTGTCCTGGTGGGGGAGGACGGCGTGTGGGCTGACCAGTTCGCGGAGAGTACCGACGTCGCGCGACTGGCCTGCGCCAAGGCGGGGGTCGCCGTGGAGAACGAATGGGAGCGGGAACTGATGGACCAGATGCGTCCGAGTAACGACCTATGGCGGTCGATGGCTCGACGTGCCCTGGCTCGTTGATAGTTTTGTCCGATAACATCCGCGCGACCCGGGGCCAGCGGCCCCGGGTCGCTCTCGTTACCTGTGCCGAACTTCCTGGACTCGACCCCGATGACCGGCTCCTGCTGGAGCCGCTCGCCGAACGCGGCATCCGGGTCGAGCCGGCGGTATGGGACGACCCGGGCGTGGACTGGGCCGGCTACGCCCTGGCGGTGCTCCGCTCGCCGTGGGACTATCCGACCCGGCGCGCCGAGTTCGTCGCCTGGGCCGAGACCGTGCCCCGGCTGGCCAATCCGGCCGACCTGGTGCGCTGGAACACCGACAAGCGCTACCTGCGGGAACTCACCGAGGCCGACCTGCCGACCGTGCCGACGACCTGGCTCGGCCCGGACACCGCCTGGACCCTCCCGTCAGCGCCCGGCGAATACGTCGTCAAGCCCGTCGTCGGCGCCGGAAGCCTGGACACCGGCCGGTACGACCTGGCCGACGCGGAGCAGCGCGACCTTGCCGCCGCACACGTGCAGCGACTCCAGGCGGCGGGTCGGTGGGTGATGGTGCAGCCGTACCTGGCCGCCGTGGACACCGCCGGGGAGACCGCGCTGCTCTACGTCGCCGGCCCGGACGGGCTCCGGTTCAGTCACGCGGTCCGGAAGGGGGCGATCCTGGTCGGCCCGGACCACGGCGTCGAGGGGCTGTTCCGGCCGGAGGAGATCACCCCGCGTACCCCGGCCGAGCCGGAACTCGCGGTCGCCGAGCGGGTACTGGCGGCGTTGCCCGGCGGGCCGGAGCGGCCGCTCTACGCCCGGGTGGACCTGATTCCGGGCCCGGACGGCGCACCGGTGCTGGTCGAGCTGGAACTGACCGAGCCGTCGCTCTTCCTGGCCCACGAGCCGGGCGCGGCCGACCGGCTGGCCGACGCCATCGCCGCCCGCCTCGGCTGAGGGTGTGACGAAGGGCCCCCGCTACAACGGAAGACGACAGGAGGGGGCCCTTCCTCACACCCGTTCGAGTAGCCGGGGGTCGGTGGTGGGGGGTGGGGCGGCGGCCGGGGCGGTGCGTTGCCGGGTCGACCAGAGCACCGCGAGGGCGGCGAGCCAGACCAGGCAGGAGCCGAGCATGTGCGCGCCGACCAGCGTCACCGGCAGGCCGGTGAAGTACTGCACGAAGCCGATCAGGCCCTGGCCGAGTTCGGCGAGGACCAGCAGGCCGGCCGCCCGGACCGCGCCGGCCGGTGCGCCGACCGCGCGGAACGCGAACCAGATGGCGATGGAGAGACCGAGCAGCAGGAAGACCGAGTCGGCGTGCACCTGGGAGATGGACTCCGGATCCAGGCCGTTACGGGCCGCCCCGGAGTCGCCGGAGTGCGGGCCGCTGCCGGTCACCCAGGTGCCGACCACGAGTACCGCGGCGGCCACCCCGGCGGTCAGCCAGGCGAGTGCCCGCAGCGGTGCCGGTACGACGAGCCGGGCCGGTCCGTCCGGTTCGAGGGTCCGGCGCCAGAACGCGTACGCGGCCGCGATCACCGCCATCGAGGCGAGGAAGTGCAGCCCGACCACCCACGGGTTCAGGTCGGTGAGCACGGTGATCCCGCCGATCACCGCCTGCGCCGGGATCCCGAACGCGGCGCCGACGCTGAGCAGCCGGAGTTGCCGGCGGGCGGGGCGCTGCCGCCAGGCGGCGACGACTCCGGCGATGACCACGGCGGCGAGCACGAAGGTGAGCAGCCGGTTGCCGAACTCGATCACCCCGTGCACGCCCATCTCGGCGGTGGTCACGTACGAGGAGTCGGTGCAGCGGGGCCAGGTGGGGCAGCCGAGTCCGGACTTGGTCAACCGGACCGCACCGCCGGTCACGACGATCAGCACGTTCCCCACCACGGAGGCGAGGGCCAGCCGCGACAGGGTGGGTTTGCCAGAAAATTCGCCGAATCGGCTCACGGCGGCCATGGTACGTGCAAATGTGATCATGCTGGGCGGCGCGTCCGTCGTCCGGTGGTCTGGATCACCGGACCCCGGATTTGCAGACCAAGGACGAAATACGTAACGTTGGCGTAGTGAAAAACCTGGCGGCGTTCTCGGAGCAGGAGCGGGTGACCCATCCGGTCACCGGTTCCGCCGTGGCCGCCGCCGGTGGGGGCGCCGGTCCGGACGGCCGCCCCACCCGGGACCGGGTGACCCAGCTGCTGCTGGAGCACGGCGCGGCCACCGCCGCGCAGCTCGGCGCGGAGCTGGGGCTCAGTCCGGCGGCGATCCGCCGGCACCTGGACGCGATGCTCGCCGACGGCGACGTGATCGCCCGCGACCAGGTCGTGCGTGGCCAGCGCGGTCGGGGGCGTCCCGCCCGGATCTTCCGGCTCACCGATTCCGGTCGGCGTCGCTGCGGCACCCACACCTACGACGGGATGGCCACCGCCGCGCTGCGCTGGATCTCCCGGCACGGTGGGCCGGACGCGGTCGAGGCCTTCGCCGCCGAGCAGGTCGCGGCGCTGGAGGCGCGTTGCCGGGCCGCCATGGAGGGCGCCGGGGACGACCCGCTGGCCAGGGCCGAGGCACTCGCCGGGGCGCTGACCGCGGAGGGCTACGCTGCCAACGCGTCCACGATCGCCTCCGGCGGGCAGCTGTGCCAGCACCACTGCCCGGTGGCCCACGTGGCCGTCGAGTTTCCCCAGCTGTGCGAGGCCGAGACGGCGGTCATCTCCCGCCTGGTCGGCAGCCACGTGCAGCGCCTCGCCACCATCGCCCACGGCGACGAGGTGTGCACCACGCACATCCCGGCCCAGCCCAAACCTTCCGCCAGCAGTGTGAGGACAGATAGATGACCGAGCAGATCGTCCAGCCCATGACGCAGGAGGAGCAGCTCGCCGCTCTGGGTCGCTACGAGTACGGCTGGGCCGACTCCGACATCGCCGGTGCCGCCGCCCAGCGGGGCCTGAACGAGGCCGTGGTCCGGGACATCTCCGCCAAGAAGGACGAGCCCGCCTGGATGCTCGACCTGCGGCTGAAGGGGCTGCGGCTGTTCGGCCGCAAGCCGATGCCGAACTGGGGCGCCGACCTGGGCGGGATCGACTTCGACAACATCAAGTATTTCGTACGGTCCACCGAGAAGCAGGCCGCGAGCTGGGAGGACCTGCCCGAGGACATCAAGAACACCTACGACAGGCTTGGCATCCCGGAGGCCGAGAAGCAGCGGCTGGTCGCCGGTGTCGCCGCGCAGTACGAGTCCGAGGTGGTCTACCACAAGATCCGTGAGGACCTGGAGGAGCAGGGTGTCGTCTTCCTGGACACCGACACCGCGCTCAAGGAGCACGAGGACCTCTTCAAGGAGTACTTCGGCACGGTGATCCCGGTCGGCGACAACAAGTTCGCCGCGCTGAACACCTCGGTCTGGTCCGGCGGCTCCTTCATCTACGTGCCGAAGGGCGTGCACGTGGAGATCCCGCTCCAGGCGTACTTCCGGATCAACACCGAGAACATGGGGCAGTTCGAGCGGACCCTGATCATCGTCGACGAGGGCGCGTACGTGCACTACGTCGAGGGCTGCACCGCGCCGATCTACTCCTCCGACTCGCTGCACAGCGCGGTCGTCGAGATCATCGTCAAGAAGAACGCGCGCTGCCGCTACACGACCATCCAGAACTGGTCGAACAACGTCTACAACCTGGTCACCAAGCGGGCGGTCTGCCACGAGGGCGCGACCATGGAGTGGGTCGACGGGAACATCGGCTCCAAGGTGACCATGAAGTACCCGGCGGTCTTCATGACCGGCGAGCACGCCAAGGGCGAGGTGCTCTCGGTGGCGATGGCCGGTGAGGGCCAGCACCAGGACGCCGGTGCCAAGATGGTGCACGCCGCGCCGCACACCTCCAGCACGATCGTCTCCAAGTCGATCGCCCGGGGTGGTGGCCGGACCTCCTACCGGGGCCTGGTGCAGGTGCTGGAGGGCTCGCACCACAGCAAGAGCACCGTCAAGTGCGACGCGCTGCTGGTCGACACCATCTCCCGGTCGGACACCTACCCGTACGTCGACATCCGCGAGGACGACGTGGCGATGGGGCACGAGGCGACCGTCTCCAAGGTCAGCGAGGACCAGCTCTTCTACCTGATGAGCCGGGGCCTGAGCGAGGACGAGGCGATGGCGATGATCGTGCGCGGCTTCATCGAGCCGATCGCCAAGGAACTCCCGATGGAGTACGCACTGGAGCTCAACCGGCTGATCGAGCTGCAGATGGAGGGTGCGGTCGGCTGACGCCCGCACCGCCCGTCGATCCGCCTTGCGACCTCGTCGAGACAAGACCAAGGAAGAGATGACTACCGAAGCATTCGCGCCCGCCGCGCCGGTCGCGCAGACCAAGGCGCAGACACTCCGCTCGTACGACGTCCGCGACTTCCCGGCCCTGACCGGCCTGGAGGAGGAGTGGCGGTTCACCCCGCTGAAGCGGCTGCGTGGTCTGGCCGACGACACCTTCACCCCGGTCGACGGCCGGCTGCGCTACGAGGTCACCGCGCTGCCGGACGGGGTGACGTTCGGCGGCGTGCCCCAGGGTGACGCCCGGATCGGCAGCGTGCTGACCCCGTTCGACCGGATCAGCGCGCTGGCGCACGGCCGGGCCGGCGAGGCGGTGGTCGTCGCGGTGGCCCCGGAGACCCGGCCGGCCGAGCCGGTGACCGTGCGGCTGGTCGGGCAGGGCGCCGACGGTGCCTCCTTCGGGCACACCTTCCTCGACGTCGGCCGGTTCGCCGAGGTCACCCTGGTGCTGGAGCAGACCGGTTCGGTGACCCTGGCCGACAACGTCGAGGTCGCGGTCGGCGAGGGCGCGAAACTGACCCTGGTCACCGTCGCCGACTGGGCGCCGGACGCGGTGCAGGCCCAGCACCTCAAGGTCCGGCTCGGCCGCGACGCCGAGGTGACGCACATCCAGGTGAGCCTGGGCGGGGACCTGGTCCGGCAGTACACCAGCGTGGAGTACACCGGCCGGGGCGGCGAGGCCGAACTCTACGGCCTCTACTTCGCCGACGCCGGTCAGCACCTGGAGCACCGCCAGATGGTCGACCACAGCGTGCCGGACTGCCGCAGCTACGTCGGCTACCGGGGCGCGTTGCAGGGCGCGGACGCGCACACCGTCTGGGTCGGCGACGTGCTGATCCGGGCCGCCGCCACCGGCACCGACACGTACGAGATCAACCGCAACCTGGTGCTGACCGACGGCGCCCGCGCCGACTCGGTACCCAACCTGGAGATCGAGACCGGTGAGGTGGCCGGCGCCGGGCACGCCAGCGCGACCGGGCGTTTCGACGACGAGCAGCTCTTCTACCTGATGTCCCGGGGCATTCCCGAGGACGAGGCACGCAAGCTGGTGGTCCGGGGCTTCTTCGGCGAACTGCTGAACAAGATCCCGGCCGAGGAACTGCGCGACCGGCTGGGCGAGCAGATCGAGACCAGGCTGATGAAGGCCGGGGCCGGCGGTTCATGATGATCCGGATCTGTTCGACCGAGGACGTGCCGAAGGGCAGCGTCATCTCCGCGGACGTGGACGGGACGGAGATCGCCGTCGTGCACGCCGAGGACGGCAACTTCTACGCCATCTACGACGAGTGCTCGCACGCCGCCGTCCCGCTCTCCGAGGGCGAGGTCGACGGCTGCACCCTGGAGTGCTGGCTGCACGGCTCCCGCTTCGACCTGCGTACCGGCGAGCCGACCGGACTGCCGGCGACCGAACCCGTACCCGTATACCCCGTCGAGATCCGCGACGGCGACATCTACCTGAGTCTCACACCGAGCAATGGAGTTACCGCACCATGAGCGTTCTGGAGATCCGTGACCTGCAGGTGTCGGTCCGGCTGCCCGAGGGCGAGCTGAAGCCGATCCTGGCCGGGGTCGACCTCACCGTGCGGGCGGGGGAGACCCACGCGATCATGGGCCCTAACGGGTCCGGCAAGTCGACGCTGGCGTACTCGATCGCCGGCCACCCGAAGTACGAGATCACCGGCGGCGAGGTGCTGCTGGACGGCCAGGACGTGCTGTCGATGGCCGTGGACGAGCGGGCCCGGGCCGGCCTCTTCCTGGCCATGCAGTACCCGGTCGAGGTGCCCGGGGTGTCGGTGGCGAACTTCCTGCGTACCGCGAAGACCGCGATCGACGGCGAGGCGCCGAAGCTGCGTACCTGGGCCGGCGAGCTGCGCGGCGCGATGGAGCGGCTCCAGATGGACCCGGCGTTCGGCCAGCGCAACGTGAACGAGGGCTTCTCCGGCGGTGAGAAGAAGCGGCACGAGATCGTCCAGCTCGAACTGCTCAGGCCGAAGGTGGCGATTCTCGACGAGACCGACTCCGGCCTCGACATCGACGCCCTGCGGGTGGTCAGCGAGGGAGTCAACCGGGTCCGGGAGACCGGCGAGACGGGCCTGCTGCTGATCACCCACTACACCCGGATCCTCCGCTACATCAGGCCGGACTTCGTGCACGTCTTCGTCGCCGGCCGGATCGTCGAGGAGGGCGGCCCGGAACTGGCCGAGAAGCTCGAGGCCGAGGGCTACGAGCGGTACGCCACCGGCGCCGGCACGGCCCGGGTCTGAGGGCCGGAAGGGCGCCGTCGAGATGACCACGATCGCGATCCCGCCGGGGATGCCACAGTACGACGACGCGCCGCGCTACGACGTCGAGGCGGTACGCGCCGACTTCCCGATCCTGCGGCGCGAGGTCAACGGCCACCCGATGGTCTACCTCGACAGCGCGAACACCTCGCAGAAGCCCCGGCAGGTGCTGGACGTGCTGCGCGAGCACTACGAGCGGCACAACGGCAACGTCTCCCGCTCGGTGCACACGGTCGGGACGGAGGCGACCGAGGCGTACGAGGCGGCCCGGGCGAAGGTGGCGACCTTCGTCAACGCGCCGAGTCCGGAGGAGGTGGTCTTCACCAAGAACTCCACCGAGGCGATCAACCTGGTCGCGTACGCCTTCTCCAACGCCTCGCTCGGCGGCGCGGCCGGCGACCCGAGGTTCCGGCTCGGGCCGGGCGACGAGATCGTGATCTCCGAGATGGAGCACCACTCGAACATCGTGCCGTGGCAACTGCTCTGCGAGCGGACCGGCGCCACGCTGCGCTGGTTCCCGGTCACCGACGGCGGCCGACTCGACGAGTCGGGGCTGGCGGAGCTGGTCAACGAGCGGACCAGGCTGGTCTCGATCGTCCACATGTCGAACATCCTCGGCACGATCAACGCCACCGCCCGGATCGCCGAGCGGGTCCGCCAGGTCGGCGCGCTGCTGCTGCTCGACTGCTCGCAGTCGGTGCCGCACCTGCCGGTGGACGTGGTCGACCTGGATGCCGACTTCATCGCGTTCACCGGGCACAAGATGTGCGCGCCGAGCGGGATCGGGGTGCTCTGGGGCCGGGGCGAGCTGCTGGCCGCGATGCCGCCGGTCTTCGGCGGCGGTTCGATGATCGAGACGGTGAGCATGTCCGGCTCGACGTACGCGCCGCCGCCGGCCCGGTTCGAGGCGGGTACGCCGCCGATCGCCGAGGCGGTGGCGCTGGGTGCGGCGGTGGACTACCTGACCGGGATCGGCATGGAGGCGATCCAGTGGCACGAGAAGGAGCTGACGGCGTACGCGCTGGACGCCCTGGCGACGGTGCCCGGACTGCGGATCTTCGGCCCGGCGGTACCCGTCGGCCGGGGCGGGACGATCTCGTTCGCGCTGGACGGCATCCACCCGCACGACGTGGGTCAGGTGCTGGACGCCGAGGGCATCGAGGTGCGGGTCGGTCATCACTGTGCGCGACCGATCTGCGTCCGGTTCGGCGTACCGGCGACGACCCGCGCCTCGTTCTACCTGTACACCACGACCAGCGAGGTCGACGCCCTGGTGCGCGGTCTGGAACAGGTACGGAAGGTGTTCGGGTAATGCAGGTGGACCAGCTCTACCAGGAGATCATCCTGGATCACTACAAGCATCCGCACGGGCGTGGGCTGCGCGAGCCGTACGCTGCCGAGGCGCACCACGTCAACCCCACCTGCGGGGACGAGGTGACCGTCCGGGTCGCGGTGGACGACGACACGCTCAGTGACGTCTCCTACGACGGTCTGGGCTGCTCGATCAGCCAGGCGTCGGCGAGCGTGCTGCACGAGCTGCTCAGCGGTAGGGACACCGGGGCGGCGTTGGCGGTGCACTCCGCGTTCGTCGAGCTGATGTCCGGGCGCGGGCAGGTGACCCCGGACGAGGAACTGCTCGGCGACGCGGTGGCGTTCGCCGGGGTGGCCCGCTATCCGGCGCGGGTGAAGTGCGCGCTGCTGCCCTGGATGGCGTTCAAGGACGCCGCGGCCCGGGCCGGCGTGGACGTCGAGGTGGCCGGCGACGAGAACGGTATCGAGCGGAGCGAGGTGAAGACGGCATGACTGATCAGGACACGACGACCGGGTCGGCCGCGTCGACGGGGTCGACCGGCAGGGCCGCGGTCGCCGACATCGAAGAGGCGATGAAGGACGTCGTCGACCCCGAGCTGGGCATCAACGTGGTCGACCTCGGTCTGGTCTACGGCGTACACGTCGACGACGAGAACGTCGCGACCCTGGACATGACGCTGACCTCGGCGGCCTGCCCGCTGACCGACGTGATCGAGGACCAGGCCCGGCAGGCGCTGACCACCGGCCCCGGCGGTGGCCTGGTCGACGACATCCGGATCAACTGGGTATGGCTCCCCCCGTGGGGGCCCGACAAGATCACCGACGAGGGCCGCGACCAGCTGCGGGCGCTCGGCTTCAACGTCTGAGGTACGGGGAGGGGCTCCTCCGCTCCCATCGCGGGCCGGCACCGGCCAGCCCACCCGGGTCGCCACGACCCGCGCCGACAGTTCGTGTGCGGGATCTGTGCGTCCGGGCGGCAGGCTGACCGATCGAGAAATGCCATCGATCGAGAAATGCCGTTGCCCGTTTCCGCGTGAGGAGCCTGGATTGGAACCGTTCGAACCCCGGTTGGTCCGACGACCGAGGTACCTGGCGTGGCTGCCGGTCGTCACGGTGGCGTCCGTGCTGGTCGGCGGCGCCCCGGCAGCCGGCGACACCGCCCGCCGCGCGCCGGCCGAGCTGCCGACCGGCGCCGTCTCCGCGTCGACCGACGTACGTGTGCCGGCCACCGTCGACACGTACGTGGTGCAGGAGGCGCCGACCACGGTGTACGGCTCCGCCACGAAACTGGCGGCGTCCAACTGGTCCACCCCCTGGCACTCCCAGATCTACCTTCGGTTCTCCCTGCCCGCCCCGCCGGCCGGTCAGCGCCTCTCCGCGGCCCGGTTGGAGCTGACCTTCCAGAAGCTGACCCAGCAGCCGTCCGCGCTGGAACTGCGGCAGGTGAGCAACTCGACCTGGTCCGAGGCGATCACCTACGCCACCCGGCCGGCCACCGGCGCCGTCCTGACGACGACGGCCATTCCCGGGTCGGGAGTGACCCAGCTCTCCGTGAACGTCCCGACCGCGGCCGCGACCACCGGTCCGGTGTCGTTCGCGTTGACCAACCCGACCGCCCAGTCCGCAGCCGTCTTCCACTCCCGTGAACACGGCGCCGACGGACCGGCCGTCGTGCTCTCGTACACCTCCGTCTCGGGAACGACGCTCTGCGGCGCGTCCTTCGCCCGGGAGAACGGCGAGAGCTGGGCGGGGGCACTCGCCCGGGAGGATTCCCTGTTCAACGGGTTGGAGGCGGTCCGGTTCTTCCACGGCAGCGTGCCGCCGGCCTGGCCGGGACCGCTCGACGTCGGTGACCGCACCTTCGTGGTGTCGTTCAAGGGCAACGCCCGCGACCACGCGGCCGGCGTGCACGACGCACACATGCGGCAGTGGTTCGCCAGCGCGCCACGGGACCGCGACATCTACTGGATCTACTACCACGAGCCGGAGGACAACATCCGGGACGGCGAGTTCACCGCGGCGGAGTACCGCGCGGCGTGGCGGCACATCAAGGCCCTCGCCGACGAGGCCGGCAACCCGCGACTGCACGCCACCCAGGTGCTGATGCAGTGGACGCTGGTAGCCGAGTCCGGGCGGAACTGGCGGGACTACTACCCCGGCGACGGCGTGCTCGACGTACTGGCCTGGGACGTCTACAACTACGACAGCACCGCCGCGAAGGGCCGCTATCTCGCCCCGGCGACCCTGCTCGACCCGGTGCTGGCGGCGAATGCCTCGGTGGGTCTGCCGTTCGGCGTCGCCGAGATGGGCAGCCACATCGCGGCCGGTGACAACGGCAGCGGACGGGCGGCCTGGGTGACCGCGATGAACGACTATCTGGCGGCGAACGGCTCGCTGTGGAATCTCTGGTTCGACCTCGACTGGTCGACCGGGGACTACCGGCTGCGTGACTCGGCCGGTGCGGCGGTCTGGCGCCAGTTCTGCTCCTAGCCGACCGGCAGCACCGCGCCGACAGGCGCCGGTCAGCGCGGTGGGCGTCGGCGGGATCCCCCGCCGGCGCCCACCGGCCGGTCCGGACCCGGCGGCCGGGTTCCGGTGGCCGACGTCGTACCGTTCGGGGATGAACAGCCGACCCGCCGCCGGCGGTGGCCGCTGGGTGGACGTGCCCCCGGCCCGGCTGGCCCGCTGGCTCGACGGTTTCGCCGAACGGCACGGCGGGCCGCCCGAGGTCGCCACCGGGCCGGACGGGCCGCGGCTGACCGCCCCGGACGGCACCCTCGCGGTGCTGCACCCGCCGCCGGGGGTGCCCGGCGACGGCGACCTGCCCGTCTTCCTGGCAGCCGTCACGGCGCCCCGGCGGCTGGGGCTGCTGCTGGCCCGCAAGGGAGCGGTGGCGGTCGGCGTCGCCCAGGGCGACCGCCTCGTCGTCTCGAAGGTGGACAGCCGGTACGTGCAGGGCCGCACGGCCGCCGGCGGCTGGTCCCAGCAGCGGTTCGCCCGGCGGCGGGACAACCAGGCGAGGGCCGCCGCCGCGGACGGCGCGGAGCTGGCCGTCCGGCTGTTGCTGCCCGAGGTCCGCCGGCTCGCCGCGGTGGTGGCCGGCGGTGACCGCCGGGCGGTGGAGATGATCCTGGCCGACCGCCGGCTGGCCCCGCTGGCGGCGCTGCGGGCCGAACGCCTGCTCGACATACCCGAACCCCGGCACGCCGTCCTGGTCGAGGCGATCCCCGCCGCCCGGGCGGTACGGGTGCTGGTCCGCGACCCGTAGCCGGGGCGGGCCGGCTCGGCTGGTCCGCGATCCGTAGCCCGGGCGGGCCGGAGTGGCTCAGCGGGCGGTGCCGAAGGTGTCGCAGGAGGTCGGGTCGCCGCTGGCGTAGCCGGTGCCGAACCACTTCTGCCGGTCGGCCGAGCTGCCGTGGGTGAACTGCGACTCGTCGATCCGGCCGCCGGACCTGCGCTGGATCGCGTCGTCGCCGATCGCCGCCGCCGTGTCCAGGCCCTCCTGGATGTCCCGCTCGGTGAGGCTGGTGAAGATCTTCACACCCCGGTCGTCGGCGGTGCCGGTGGCGTTGCGGGCCCAGGCCCCGGCGTAGCAGTCCGCCTGAAGCTCCAGCAGCACCGAGAGGCGGTTGGCCTCGTCGGGGTTGGCCTGCCGCCGGTCGCGTACCCGTTGCTCGGTGCCGAGCAGGTCCTGCACGTGGTGCCCGTACTCGTGCGCCAGCACGTACGGCTGGGCGAACTCGCCGGGGGCGCCGAGCTGCTCGGCGAGTACCCGGTAGAAGCTCAGGTCGATGTAGACCAGGTCGTCGAGCGGGCAGTAGAACGGCCCCACCCCCGAGTCGGCCCGGCCGCACGCACTGTTCACCGCCTGCTCGAAGAAGACCGTGTCGGATTCCTGGTACGGCTGGTCGAAGTGTTGCGGCATCGCCCGCTGCCAGTACGCCTGAATCGAGTTGACGTAGAGGGTGTTGCGGCAGTCCAGTTGGCGCAGCGCGTCGGTGGCGTCGCAGCGCTGTTCGAGCGCGGTGTTGTCGCCCTGCTCGGCGCCGCCGCCGCCGGTGAGCTGGCTGATGCCGAAGCCGCCGCCGACCAGGGTGACCAGGACGGCGATGATCAGGCCCACCACCCCGCCCCGGCCACCGCCGATCGGGATGGGGATCCCCCCGCCGCCGGACCCGCGCCGGTCCTCCACCTGACTGGTATCGATCCGTGCGTCCTCGTTGAGTTCCATCGCGTACCCCGATCGCCCGATCGTCGATGTTCGCTCGATGTCGCGTGTTCGCCGGCTGTCGCCCGACCCGCCGATGTCGCGGATGTGACCGCCGGATGTCGCGGACTGTCGATACCCGGTGATCTTGATCCGTAATCCGGCCCCGGTGCCAGCCAGCCGCCCGGTACAATCGCACCGTGCTGCTCTGCGAAGGCTGAACGCCCCGCGCCGACGGATCTGTGGTCCGCCGGCCCGTCCGTGTGCCCTGAGTCAGCCTTCGACCCCGAGAGCGAGTCCTCCGAAATGATCACTGCGAGCGGCCTGGAACTCCGTGCCGGCGCCCGGATCCTGCTGTCCGACACCACGCTGCGGGTCCAGCCCGGCGACCGGATCGGCCTGGTCGGCCGCAACGGCGCCGGCAAGACCACCACCCTCAAGGTGCTGGCCGGCGAGGGCCAGCCCTACGCCGGGCAGATCGACCGGCGTAGCCAGGTCGGCTACCTGCCGCAGGACCCGCGTACCGGCGACCTCGGGGTCACCGCCCGGGACCGGGTGCTCTCCGCCCGGGGCCTGGACGTGCTGATGGCCCAGATGAAGGAGATCGAGGAGCGTCTGGCCGACACCGCCGGCGACGACCGGCTGGTCCGCCGGTACGGCGCGCTGGAGGACCAGTTCGCCTCCCTCGGCGGCTATGCCGCCGAGGCGGAGGCGGCGCGGATCTGCGCCAACCTCGGCCTGCCGGACCGGGTTCTCGCGCAGACCATCGGCACCCTCTCCGGCGGCCAACGCCGCCGGGTCGAGCTGGCCCGGATCCTGTTCCGGGACGCGGCCGAGAACGGCGGCGGCATCCTGCTGCTCGACGAGCCGACCAACCACCTGGACGCCGACTCGATCACCTGGCTGCGCGGCTTCCTCGCCGCGCACAAGGGCGGCCTGATCGTGATCAGCCACGACGCCTCGCTGCTGGAGGCCGTGGTCAACAAGGTCTGGTTCCTGGACGCCACCCGCTCGGTGGTCGACGTCTACAACGTCGGCTGGCGGAAGTACCTGGAGCAGCGGGAGACCGACGAGCGGCGGCGCCGCCGGGAGCGGGCCAACGCCGAGAAGAAGGCCGGCGCGCTGATGGCCCAGGCCGACAAGATGCGGGCCAAGGCGACGAAGACGGTGGCGGCGCAGAACATGGCCCGGCGGGCCGAGAAGCTGCTCTCCGGGCTGGAGGAGGCCCGGGTCGCCGACAAGGTGGCCAAGGTGCGGTTCCCCAGCCCGGCGCCGTGCGGCAAGACGCCGCTGACCGCCAGCGGGCTGTCGAAGTCGTACGGTTCGTTGGAGATCTTCGCCGACGTCGACGTCGCCGTCGACCGGGGTTCCCGGGTCGCGATCCTCGGGCTCAACGGTGCCGGCAAGACCACCCTGCTGCGGATCCTCGGCGGGCTGCTGGAGCCGGACACCGGCGAGGTGCGGCCGGGCCACGGGCTGCGGCTGGGCTACTACGCGCAGGAGCACGAGACGCTCGACGTGGACCGCAGCGTGCTGGACCACATGCGCAGCGCCGCCAACGAGCAGTCCGACACCGACCTGCGGAAGATCCTCGGTGCGTTCCTCTTCTCCGGCGAGGACGTGGACAAGCCCGCGGGGGTGCTCTCCGGCGGTGAGAAGACCCGGCTGGCCCTGGCCACCCTGGTCTGCTCGGGCGCGAACGTGCTGCTCCTGGACGAGCCGACAAACAACCTCGACCCGGTGAGCCGGGAGCAGGTGCTCGACGCGATCGCCCGCTATCCCGGGGCGATCGTGCTGGTCACCCACGACCCGGGGGCGGTGTTGGCGCTCAAGCCGGACCGGGCGATCCTGCTGCCCGACGGTGACGAGGACGCCTGGAGCGACGACCTGCTCGAGTTGGTCGAGCTGGCCTAGCGGTGGTCCGGCCGCCGAGCGGGCCGGGGAATCCGCGTACTGACCGTCGACGATCTGCCGGATCGGCAACTTCCCGCCCCCGAAGAGCGGACGATGAGGACGGTCAGTACGACAATGTCTCGCGCTTGCCGGTGGCCGGCACAGACGAGACCGTGCGGACCGGAACTCCCATTTTGCGGATTCCCTCCCCGGGAATCCGAGCCGGGAACGGAACTCTCCGGTAGGCGAGCCGAAACTTGACGTCGGCGGAACGAAACTCGCCGGATGATGAGGCGAAGCTCCCGTGACGTGGAAGGAAACCCGACCAGGCGGCCGGAAACCATGTGAGTCAGCCTCACCTTTGGTGGGCTGCCACTCGAAATCCCTGCTGACGTGCGGTGCCGGTCCGGCAGGTGGGTGTGGACGGTGGCAGCGGCGCAATCACTGAATCGGGAAACTGACACTGCTGTGCGTGTCGGTTGGCGAAGAGTTGATATCTAGCGCATGATCGTTCGAGGCGGTCTAATAGGTGGGACCGTATCGAACCGCACAGTCTGGGACGTGAGGAATCAACATGGCAGCCACTGGCACAGCCACCAGCACTGAGAAGGGTCGCCGGATCGTCGGAGCCGAGCGCCAGACGCTCGCCAAGGACCTGGTCAAGCGGTATACCTCCGGCGAAAGCATCCGCGCCCTGGCGGCCTCGACCGGCCGTTCCTACGGGTTCATCCACCGGGTGCTCACCGAGTCTGGTGTACAGCTTCGTCAGCGTGGCGGAGCGCGTCGTCGGAAGAAGGCGTGATCCGTTCAGCAGCCTGGTCCGGACCCGTACGCCTGCGGACTTCTGCGTGACCGTCGGCGTACGACTCAACTGCGACGGGCCGGTCGCGACAGTGACGTTGTGCCGGCCCGACGTACTCAACGCACAGACCCCACAGATGTGGCGGGCGATGCGGGACTTCTCCCGGGATCTCCCGGGTGACGTACGCGTCGTGGTGGTACGGGGCGAGGGTCGAGCCTTCTCCGCCGGGCTCGACCTCTCAATGGCGACAGATCGGTCGGGGGCGGAGAACTCGCTGGCCGAGATGGCCACGTTGCCGCCCGAGGAGTGTGCCGAGCGGATCGCCGGCTTCCAGGCCGCTTTCACCTGGCTGCACCGACCCGACCTGGTCTCGGTCGCGGCGGTGCAGGGTCACGCCATCGGGGCCGGCTTCCAACTCGGGCTCGCCTGCGACCTGCGGGTGCTGGCCTCCGACGCCACCTTCGCGATGGCCGAGGTCACCCTCGGCCTGGTCCCCGATCTCGCCGGCACCAAGCGGCTGGTGGACCTGGTCGGTTACGCCCGGGCCCTGGAGATCTGCGTGACCGGCCGGCGGATCGACGCGGCCGAGGCCGCACGGCTCGGCCTGGCCACCGTGGTCGTGCCGCCGGAGGACCTCGACGCGGCGGTCGGGGACCTGACCGCGGCGATCCTGAGTGGCAACCGGGACGCGGTGGTGGAGATCAAGGCGTTGCTGGCCGGCGCATCCGGGCGCTCCCCGGCGGAGCAGCAGCGGGCCGAGCGCGAGGCACAGGTCCGGCGCATCCGTGATCTTGTCGGAGCCGGCGAATAGGCTGACCCGTCGACGGCGTGCTTGATCATCCGGCGCGGTGTGATCAACGGGCGATTCGGGAAGAATCGCGTCACCGCTCCGGTTGTCGTAGTCGTCGAGGACGGTCGTGGTCGTCTTCGACGGCGGTGGTCGTCGAGGACGACGGGGAGGTCGCGCGTGGTGAACCCGATGGGTGCCGGTGCCAGCATGGGCGGTTGGAACATGCTGCGCTCGTTGCGCAACCGCGACGAGGTGACCGCACACCGGGTGAGTCGGCGCAGCGTCCGGCGGGTGGTCGAGTTCGCCCGACCCTACCGGCGCGACATCGTGGTGTTCCTGGTCACGGTGATCTTCGCCGCGGTCATCGGGGTGGCGACCCCGGTCCTCGCCGGTGACGTGATCAACGCGATCTCGGGGGGCGGCGCCGACGCGGGCGGCGTGGTCGTCCGGCTGGCCCTGGTGATCGCCGGCCTGGCGGTGCTGGACGCACTGCTCTCGCTGGCCCAGCGCTGGTACTCGGCGCGGATCGGCGAGGGGATCATCCTCGACCTGCGGACCCGGGTCTACGACCACGTCCAGCGGATGCCGTTGCAGTTCTTCACCCGTACCCAGACCGGTGCGCTGGTCAGCCGGATCAACAACGACGTGACCGGCGCGCAGCGGGCCTTCACCAGCACCCTCTCCGGGGTGGTCAGCAACATCATCCAGCTCGTGCTGACCGCCGCGGTGATGTTCACGCTCTCCTGGCAGATCACCGCGCTCTCCCTGGTGCTGCTGCCGATCTTCATCATCCCGGCCCGCCGGGTCGGCCGCCGGCTGGCGGAGATCACCCGGGAGTCGTACGACCTCGACGCCAAGATGAACGCCACCATGACCGAGCGGTTCGGGGTGGCCGGCGCGCTGCTGGTCAAGCTCTTCGCCCGGCCGGAGGTCGAGGCACGGCGCTTCGGCGACCGGGCCGAGCGGGTCCGTGACATCGGCATCCAGTCCGCGATGTACTCCCGCACCTTCTTCGTGGCGATGCTGCTGGTGGCCGCGCTGGCCCAGGCCCTGACCTACGGGCTCGGCGGCTGGCTCGCCGTCCGGGGCGAGGTCAGCGCCGGCACGGTGGTGACGCTCGCGCTGCTGCTCACCCGCCTCTACGGACCGCTGACCGCACTGTCGAACGTCCGGGTGGACGTGATGAGCGCGCTGGTCTCCTTCGACCGGGTCTTCGAGGTGCTCGACCTGGCCCCGTCGATCGCCGAGAAGCCGGGCGCGGTCGAGATCCCGCGCGGCACCGGGCGGCTGGAGTTCTCCGACGTACGGTTCCGCTATCCGACCGCCGCCGAGGTGTCGCTCGCCTCGCTGGAGGAGGTCGCCACGCTGGACCGGACGGTCAACGAGCCCGTGCTGCGCGGCGTCTCGTTCACCGTCGAGCCGGGCCAGATGGTGGCGCTGGTCGGCCCCTCCGGTGCCGGCAAGTCCACCACCTCGATGCTGGTCTCCCGGATCTACGACGTGACCGACGGCGCGGTCCGGGTCGGCGGCATCGACGTCCGGGACGCCACCCTCGACTCGCTGCGCGACACCATCGGGGTGGTGACCCAGGACTCGCACCTGTTCCACGAGACGATCGCCGAGAACCTGCGCTACGCCAAGCCCGACGCGACCGACGAGGAACTCTGGGCGGCCCTGCGCGGCGCCCAGGTGGAGGAGTTGGTCCGCTCGCTGCCGGACGGGCTCGACACGATGGTCGGCGAGCGCGGCTACCGGTTCTCCGGCGGCGAGAAGCAGCGGATCGCCATCGCCCGTCTGCTGCTCAAGGCCCCGTCGATCGTGATCCTCGACGAGGCCACCGCACACCTCGACTCCGAGTCCGAGGCGGCGGTGCAGCGGGCGCTGTCGGTGGCGCTGAGCGGGCGTACGGCGCTGGTCATCGCGCACCGGCTCTCGACAGTTCGGGAGGCCGACCAGATCCTGGTACTCGACCGCGGACGGATCGTCGAACGGGGCCGGCACGACGAACTGGTCGCCGTCGGCGGCCTCTACGCCGAGTTGTACCGGACCCAGTTCGCCGTCGCCGACTCCCCGGCCCCGTACGCCGACGCGGTCGGCCCGGAGCCGGTGGTCGCGATGCCGCGCCCCGACTACGACCCGGTCTGACCCACCTCCTGGCGGACCGCCGCCCGCAGCGCCGCGAACTCGGCGGCCAGCGCCGCACCGGTGAAGTGTGCGTTCAGCCCGCTCGGGTTCGGCAGCACCCACAGGTGTGCCCCGCCGAGCGTCTCCGGCTGCCGTCCGATCTTCGCCGTACGCCGTCCGAGTGCCGTCCGGTACGCCGTCACCCCCAGCAGAGCCACCCAGCGCGGCCGGTACCGCCGGACCTTGCCGACCAGCAGCCGTCCGCCCTCGACCAGTTCGTCCCGGGTCAGCTCGTCGGCCCGGGCGCTGGCCCGGGCCGCCAGATTGGTGAGGCCCAGCCCGTAGCCGAGCAGTTCGGCCTGGTCGACCGGATCGACCAGGCGTGACGTGAACCCGCCCCGGTACAGCGCGGGCCAGAACCGGTTGCCGGGTCGGGCGAAGTGCCAGCCGGTCGCGGCCGAGTAGAGACCCGGGTTGATGCCGCAGAAGAGTACGTCCAGGCCCGGGGCGATCAGGTCGGGGAGCAACCGGTCGGCCGCCGCAGCGACCTCGGCCGGGGTCGGCCGGGGCCTGGACCGCGGCGCCGCCGTCACGGCCGGCCGTTGTTCCGGGTCGCCAGGAGCACCACCACCAGCACGGCGACCAGCACCAGGCAGCAGAGCCCGCCGACGGCGAGCACGATCATGCTGATGAGTCCGATGGCCCCCACCTCCATGACAACGGATGGCAACTCTATCCGGGCCAGCGCCCGAGCCGGGACGCCGGGAGCGGCCGAACAGCGTGCGCGGCCCGGCCCGGGACGCCGAGACCGGCTCAGAGGCTGCGCAGCGCGCCGCCGTCGACCGGCAGGGTGACCCCGGTCAGGTAGCTGGCGGCGGGGGAGAGCACGAAGGCGGCGACCCGGCCGAACTCGTCCGGGTCGCCGAGCCGGCGCAGCGGTATCGCCTCCTCCGCCTCGGCCCGGGCCCGCTCCGGGTCGCCACTGGCCGCGAAGAGGGCCCGGTTTCGGTCGGTGAGGATCCGGCCCGGCAGCAGGCTCAGCACCCGTACGCCGCGCGGGCCGTACTCGTCGGCCATGTCCTTGGCCACCCCGGCCAATCCCGGCCGGAGCCCGTTCGAGATGCCGAGCCCGGGGATCGGCGCCCGCACCGAGCTGGAGAGCACCAGGCCGAGCGCGCCACCGGCGGGCAGTGCCGCCGCGATCGTCCGGGCCACCCGGACCGTGCCGAGGAAGACGGTCTCGAAGGAATCCCGCCACTGCGCGTCGGTGGCCTGGGCGGCGCTGCCCGGTGGCGGTCCGCCGACCGAGACGAGCCCGCCGTCGAGCCGACCGAACCGCTGCACGGCGGTGTCGACCAGGCGGGTCGCGGTGTCCGGGGCGGCCAGGTCGGCGGCGAGCCCGACCACCCGGTCCTCCGGGCCGAGCAGTCCTGCCGCCTCGGCCACCTGGTCGCGATTCCGGGCCGAGATCACCACCCGGGCGCCGTCGGCCACCAGGGCGCGCGCGGTGGCGAGGCCGAGTCCCTTCGATGCGCCGGTGAGCACGTACACCCGATCGGCGAGTCCGAGGTCCATGGCCGAGATCCTATGACCCGGGCGGCGGCGAGCCGATCTTCGGGTTGGCGACGCCGGGGACGTTCCACATCCGTACCCGGCCGGCGACCTGTACCACCAGTACGGTCCCGGTCCGGCGTAGCGCCGGGAGCCGGCGCCGGCGCGGGGGCGTGCGGCCGTCGTACCGCCAGCCGGCCTCCCGGGCGGCGAGTTCCTCGGCGGCCCGCCACGGCAGCGCCCCGTCGGCGGCCAGGTGCCGGGCCAGATCCCAGCCGTCCCGGATCGAGCCGGAGGTCGGACGACCGGCCGCCCAGGCGGCGAAGACGGCCGGCCAGCGCCGGCCGTGCCCGGCGGCGAGCAGCGGCCAGTGCCGGGCGACCTCGCCGGCCCGCTTGTGCAGCAGCGCCGAGCGGGCCACCGCGACCAGCCGGGCGTCGAACCCCGGGGGCAGCGGTCCCCCGGCCACCAGGGCGGCCACCAGCGCGGCCTGCCGGTCAGCCAGCGTCCGGGCCGGGCCCGCCCCGGTCCGGATCTCGTCGGTCATCTCAGCTCACCGCCGTCCATCTCAGCTCACCGCCGGTCAGCCGGCGTCCCGGCCGGGCCCGGTCCGGATCGGTGTCCATCTCAGGTCACCGTCGGGTAGCCGGCGGCGGCGGCGATGGCGTCGAGTTCGGCGCGGAGCACGGCGGCCGGTGGGAAGTGCCCGTCGCGCTCCAGCAGCAGTGCCGGCGGCCGGTGCCGGGCACAGAGCTCGGCGACCAGGTCGAGTACCTCCGGCGGCACCGGGTCGGTGTGCGTGTCGTGGTAGATCCCGTCGTTGGCCGCTCCGCCGGCGACGTGCACGTAGCCGACCCGCTCCAGCGGCAGCCGGTCGAGCAGGTCGAGCGGGTCCGCGCCACGGTTGCGGGCGTTGGCGTAGACGTTGGCGACGTCCAGCAGCAGCAGTGCGCCGGTGCGGTCGAGGATCTCGGTGAGGAAGTCAGCCTCGTCCAGCTCATCGTCCGGCCAGTCGAAGATGGCGGCGATCGGCTCCAGGGCCAGCGGTACGGAGAGTTCGGCGCGTACCCGGGCGACGTTGCCGACCACCGCGTCGACCGCCTCCCGGGTCCGCGGCAACGGGAGCAGGTGCCCCGCCTCGATCCCGCCAGCCCGGACGAAGGCGATGTGCTCACTGGCCAGCGGCGCGTCCAGCAACTCGGCGGCCCGGGCGAACTGGCGTACCCGGGCCGGCTCGACCGGATCGGCACCGCCGAGGGAGAGCCGTACCCCGTGCGGTATCACCGCCACGCCCCGGCGGCGCAACTCGGCGAGGCCCGGCGGCAGCCCGGCGGCCGGTATCGACTCGGCGATCACCTCGACGAAGCGCAGGCCGGGCAGCTCCGCGACGAAGCCGGCGATCTCGGGTCGCCAGCCGATCCCGACGCCGTATCCGCCGTGCTCCGGCCCTGGCACAGCGTCCGCGCTCGTCATCCGCCGCATCCGCCCCCGCATCCACCGCCGCATCCGCCCCCGGATCCGCCGCCGCAGCCCGAGCTGTCCGCGCCGCCGGAGCCGCCGCCGGACGACCAGCCGCTGCCGCCCACCGCCGATCCGCTCATCGCGCGCTGCACCTCCGCCTCGGCCGCGAACGCCGGGTCGAAGGCGACCAGCGCGGCCGTGCCGAACAGCGCGATCCCCAACGCGGCGCCGGCGGCGCCGTAGGTGGCGTAGGCCGGCGACTGCCGCGGTGCGAGGTGCTGGTGCTGCCGGCGCAGGTCGCGCAGCAGCGCGTTCGCGGCCCGGGTCCGGCGGGGGACCGCGCCCAGCAGCACCACGGTGGTAGGGCCGAGCACCAGCAGGCTCAGCCCCAGGTAGCCCACCGGCTGGCCGCCGGCCACTCCGGCGAAGAGCCGGACCAGGCCGACCGCCACCAGGGCCAGCAGCAGTACCGGGCCGAGCCGGGCGATCGACCGGGCCGACGGTGGCGGCGCCAGACCGCTCCGGACCAGGCCGTCCCGGAGGCCGGCGAGCGCCACGAGGACCTGCGGGTCGTTGCCGAGGCTCCGTCCGGGTACACCCTGTGCGGCCGCCTGGTGCACGGCGGCCTCCATCGGTGTGGCCGGCACCGGCAGCGGCCCGGTCCGATCCAGCCGGCGTTGTGGTGTCGCGCCGACGGCCCCGGCGGCGCGCAGCCCGCCGAGCGTGGCGTGCACGGCCAGCCGGTCACCGCCGGCCAACCAGGCGAGCGGGATGGGATGCGGCGGCTCGGCCCCGGGCGGGCGGCGCCCGGCGAACCCGACCAGCCGGTGGAGCAGGGTGCCGAGCAGGACCAGCCCGGCGGTCGTGAGGTAGAGGGTGAGGAAGATCGGCCCGGGTACGCCCCAGGTCGCGGCCTGCGTCGTCAGCACATCCATCGGGGGTGACTCCTGGGGTACGGGAGTGGGACTGCCACCATTGTGGATCGGTTGCGCCAACCGGCTTCGTCGCGGTTCGGCAAACCTCCCACGGGCGACCCGCGACCGCACGGGCGCGACCGTTGGCCGTGCTCAGGCCGCCCGGCTGGCCGGGCTCAGGCCGCTTGGCTGGCCGGGCTCAGGCCGCTTGGCTGGCCGCGCTCAGCCCGCTTGGCTGGCCGCGCTCAGCCCGCTTGGCTGGCCGCGCTCAGCCGCCCGGGCGGCGGACCGCCTCCTCGACCAGGTCCAACACCGGGCCGAGGTCGTCGGCGGGCCGGGCCATCGCCAGCTGCACCACCAGACCGTCGTAGGCCAACTCCAGGAACCGGGCCAGCGTCTCGATCGGTACGTCGTCGCGCAGCACCCCGGCGTCCCGCTGCCGGGCCAGCCGCCCCCGGGTGGCCTCGGCGAGGCTGGCCGAACGCTCCGCCCAGCGTTTCGCGAACTCCGGGTCGGTGCGCAGTCGCCGGGACACCTCGAGCTGGCTGCCGAGCCAGCCGGTGGTGTCCGGTGAGGTGGCGTTGGCCAGCAGGTCGCGCATGACCTGCACCAGACCGTTGCGGGCCACCGTGGCGACCATGGCGGCGGCGTCGTCCTCGGCGACCGCCAGGAAGAGCGAGTCCTTGTCCCGGAAGTGGTGGAAGATCGCTCCCCGGGAGAGGCCGGTCGCCTCTTCGAGCCGGCGCACGGTGGCGCCCTCGTAGCCGTGCCGGGCGAAGCAGGCCCGTGCCGCGCCGAGAATCTCCTGTCGGCGGGCGTCGAGCTGGTCCTGACTTACCCTGGGCACCATCCGATGGTGCCAGGCGGCGACCCGGTATGCAATCCGTACGTACGTCTTGGGTCGCCACTCCGAGCCGGCGTGCCCGGGGCGGTCGGCGGCTATCATCGCGGCCGTGACGCAGACCATCGCCGGACCGCCGGCCGCTGCACTGCCGGTCGCCGCGATCCAGGCCGAACCGGAACCCGGGGACGTGGCCGGGAACGCGGCTTCGGCCGCCCGGCTGGTGGCGCGGGCCGCCGACGACGGTGCCCGGGTCGTCGTACTCCCGGAGCTGTTCCTGCCCGCGTACCATCCACCGACCCTGGCCGGCGACCCCGCCGGCACCGACGTGGCCGCCGACGACGGGGGACTGGTCGCGGACTCCCGGCTGGACCCGCTGCGTACGGTCGCCCGGGACCGCCGGGTGGTGATCGTGGTCGGCGCGGCGGTCCGGCACCCGGACGGCCGGCGAACCTGTTCGGCGCTGGTGGTCGACGGCGAGGGTCGGATCGACGCCGGATACGCCAAGCAGCACCTGTGGGGCCCGGACGAGAACGCGCTGTTCACGCCCGGAGGCTGCGGCGCGACCCTGCTGGTCGACGGTTGGCGGCTCGGTCTCGGGGTCTGCTACGACGGCTGCTTTCCCGAGCACGGTCGGGCGGCGGCGGCCGACGGGGCGCACGGCTACCTCTGCCCGAGCGCTTACCTGGTCGGCTCCGAACACCGCCGTGACCTCTACTACCGGGCCCGCGCCCTGGACAACACCATGTACGTGGTCTTCGCCAACGCGGTCGACGGCGCGGCGCCGTGGCGGTTCAACGGCGGCGCGGCGATCTACGACCCCGAGGGCGCGGTACTGCGCCGGGCCGGGGACCGCGGTGCGGCCGTCGTCGTCGCCCGGCTCGACCCGACCGAACTGCACCGGGTACGCGACGCGCACCGGATGCTCGCCGACCGGCTGCCCGGGCCGGGTGGGGTACGGGCCAGGTTGACCGGTTGAACGCCTGTCGTCAGCTCCGGCAACCGGGTTGTTTGCATGCTGGGACTGTTGTCCGACCGGGTGCGTCCCGTACTGTGCGCAAGTGCCGCTGTTGCTCCTCGATCTGGACAACACTCTGCTCGACCGGGCGGGTCCGTTCCGGACGTGGGCGCAGGGGTTCCTGGCCGAAATCGGAGCGCCCGAGAGCGACATCGACTGGCTCCTCTCGGTGGACGCCGACGGCCTGACGAACCGCTGGGACGTGGCCGACGCGATCCGTGACCGGTACCGCCTCCGGATCCCCTCCATCGACCTGGTCGAGGCGCTGCACGAGGGAGTGGTGGAATACACCAGGCTCGATCCGCTGATCGCCTGTGCGCTGCGTATCGCCGACGACGCCGGCTGGGTGCCGGTGGCGGTCACCAACGGCACCGAGCGGCTACAGGAGATGAAGATCAGGCGTACCGGCCTGGACCGCTACCTGGCCGACTGGGTGATCTCCGAGGAGGTCGGGGTGAGCAAGCCGAATCCCCGGATCTTCGCGCTCGCCGCCGAACGGGTCCGGATGCGGCTGCGTGGTGCCTGGATGATCGGGGACAGCCCGGAGGCCGACATCGGCGGCGCCGCCGCGGTCGGGCTGCCCAGCGTCTGGCTGCACCGGGGCCGCCGCTGGATGGAGCGCCGGTACGCCCCGACGAAAACCGTTGACGGGCTGATCGCCGCCGTCGCGGCGGTGCTCGCCTCCTGACCGGCGGCTGGGGCGCCGATCCTGACCGGCGGCACATTTGGCAAACCCGACCGGCGGCACGGTTGGCAAACCTGACCGGGGCACGACGGGCAAACCTGACCGGCGGCCCGGTCGGTAATTCGGTTGACCGCCGCTCCCCGGCCGGCGAGCATTGCGCGACGGAGGACCCTGCCTGGTCTCTCCGGGTCATATCGCATTCCGGGCGGTGCCCGGCCGAGTGGAAGGAGGGGTGACCGTGGCTGTCGTTGTGCTGCGTTTCCTGCCGTCTTCTTCCGACTCGATCAGAGGATTCCTCCAGTGCCACGCGATTATGACGACCACCCCGGTGCGGCCCGCTCCCGTGGCGGTCGCGCCACCCGCCGGTTCGACGACGACGAACCGCGCTTCCTGAAACGGAACCGGCACGCCACGGCGGCCGCGTTCGACACCAACGCCGACACCGACACCCCGGAGGTCGGTGACCGCTGGTCGACCTGGGACCAGGCGGTGCACGGACCGGAGCCGCACCCCGACTGGCTGGTCACCGAACTGGCCGCCGTCGACACCGAGCTGGGCGTGCTGAAGACCGGCAAGGAGGCGGACGTGCACCTGGTCCGCCGGGCCGTGCCGGGCGGTGACCGGAGCTGCCTGCTCGCCGCCAAGCGCTACCGTGATCCCGAGCATCGACTCTTCCACCGGGACGCCGGCTATCTGGAGGGGCGGCGGGTACGCCGGTCCCGGGAGAACCGGGCGATGGAGGGACGCACCGCGTTCGGCCGGCAGATGATCGCCGGTCAGTGGGCCGCCGCCGAGTTCGCCGCGCTGACCCGGCTCTGGCAGGTGGGGCGGGAACTGGGCAACATCGCCGTGCCGTACCCGGTGCAGTTGATCGGGACGGAGCTGATGCTCGAGTTCGTCGGCGACCAGGCGCAGGGGCAGGCGGCGCCGCGGTTGGCCCAGCTCCGACCCGATCCGGTGCTGCTGCGCCGGCTCTGGGAGCAACTCGTCGACGCGCTGGTCGGGTTGGCCCGGGCCGGGCTGGCACACGGTGACCTCTCGCCGTACAACCTGCTGGTGCAGGCCGACCGGCTGGTGCTGATCGACCTGCCGCAGGTCGTGGACGTGGTGGCCAACCCGAGCGGACGGGAATTCCTGGCCCGGGACGTACGGGTGGTGGCCGCCTGGTTCGCGGCGCGGGGACTCCCCGGTGAGCTGGTCGACCCGGGCGTACTGACCGAGCAACTGCTCCGGGAGGCGGGGGTGCGTTAGAGCCTCACTGCAGGTACTTCTCGACCTCGTTCACGCTGCGGGTTCCGGCGGTGTCCGGGTCGCTGCCGGCCTGCCGGGCGGCCCGGCGCCGACGTAGCAGGTCCCAGCACTGGTCGAGCGACTCCTCCAACTCCCGGAGCCGGTCCCGGTCCTCATCGGTCGAGTTCTCCACCTGCTGGGCGTGGTCGCGGAGCCGGCGCTCCTCGTCGACCAGCTCGGTGATCCGGCTCAGAATCGTCCTGTCGTCCATGACCAGGATCCTGACACAGCGTCGAAGGTGCCGCCCGGCATCCGGGTGGGTGAGCGGAGGGCTGCGGTGTCCGCACGGTGCGGCAGGGAGCACCGTGCGTCGTCGACCGGTGACGGCCGCTGCTATTTGGTCATTCGGCTCCGGCCGGGGTGTCCGTTTGATATGAACTACCAGACCCGGCGCCGGGATGCCCGCAGATCGGGGATCCTCGATGCCGGAAAGGTAGTCCTGTCCTCAGGGGACCAGACCCGGAACGGAAAGAGCCCGCATCATGGACCAAGCTACGTTGCCGACACCGCTTCGCGAGGCCGTCACGGTCACCACGGCCGGGGCCACCGGAGTTGCCCGGCTGGTGATCCAGGGTCTGCTCGACCTGGTCGACGATCCCGTCGCGGCGGCCGAGGCGACGGCGTTCCTGACCACCCGGCTGCCCGGCTACGCACCGATGTGGCACATCGCCAACGCCGTACGGTCGGCAGAGCCGGCCGAGGAGCTCCGCCGGATCCGGGCCGAACTGGACCACGCGGTGGAGAACACCGTCAAGGCGGCGGTCGCCTGGGTCGGCGAGCAGGGGGTGCCGGTCACCTACGCGCCGAGCAGTTCGATCGTGAAGGAGATCCTGGCCCAGCTGCCGGACTCGCTGCGTACCGGCGAGCCGGCGGTCGCGCTGGCCGGCGCCGACGCGATCGGGCCGGACACCGTGCTCAACATCCGGGGCACCCGGGAACTGGCGGCGCAGTTTCCCACCCTGATCGTCACCACCGCGCTGAAGCTGGTTCCCGCGCCGGTCTTCGCCCGCCTCGGCGCGCCGGTCTTCGAGCACATCCCGCTGGACGGCTTCGTCGGCGTGGTCCTCGACGGTGAGTTGCTCAGCCCGGGAGAGGTCGGCAGGCGAGCCGCGGAACTGCGTGAGTGACCGGCGATGGCCACCCCCGGCGCCCAGGAGATCCCCGCCTTCCTGTCGACGCTCCCCCGGAAGCGATCCCTCTACGCGGTCGACACGTACTTCCGGGAGAGCTTCGAAGATCTGCTCGCCGTCGGCGGTGGCCGGATCGAGGAGTTCTGTCACGACCACGCACTGCTGCTGCTGAAGCCGGACGCCGTGGTCAGCCGCCGGCTCGGCCCGGTGCTGCACTGGGTGCTGGCGTACGGCTTCCGCATCGTCTGGGCGGCGACGGTGACCATCGACCGGCACGGCGTACGGGCGCTGTGGCAGTACGGTCTGAACGCCGCCAGTCGGGACCGGCGAGACGCCGCCGACCTCTACGTCACGGCGTGCGAGTGCCTGCTCCTGCTGCTGGCGCTGCCCGGCCGTTCCGAGCCGGCCTCGCTGGTGCTGAGCACCGCCAAGGGGCCGGCCGACCCGGTCCGCTGCCGCCCCGGTCAGCTCCGCTACGACGTCGGCAGCGTCAACTACCAGCTCAACCTGGTGCACGCAGCCGACGAGCCGGCCGACCTGCTCCGGGAACTGGCCGTGCTCTGCAACCACGACGTTCGGGCCGGCCTCTACCGGCACACCCTGGGCGGGTCGGCGGGCCGGGCCCCGGACGGTCGGTCGGAGGCGTTCGCCCTGGCCGACCGGCTGGAGGCGGCCACCCCGGAGGTGCACCTCGAACTGGACCGGACCCTTGCCGAGCTGGCCGACGGCGCCGAGGCACGCCGGCGGGCCGGCACGGGTACGGCGGCCGCGGAGCTACTGTCGCTGCTCGGCCGGGTCCGGGCCCGCTGCTCCCGGGACTGGCGGGCGGTGGTGCGGCTGGCCGAGGCGAGCGGCGTACCGGTCAGCCGGTGGCAGCGGATCGTGCTCGCCACCCATCTGCTCGACCCCTACGTGCCCGGTGCGACCAGCCTGCTGCCGGACACCTCCACCACAGGCTGAACCGGAGGCGGGCGCTCACAGCACCCGGGTGACCCGTTCCGCCCGGCTGCGCCGCTCGATCGTGCCGGGGTCGAGATTGGCGCAGAGCACCACCGTGGCACCGGCGGCCAGCGGTGCCAGCAGCCACTTCGCCGGGTGCTCGTGCGCGGCCGCGTCGACCATTACCCGGTCACCGGGGCGCAGGTCGAAGGTCTCCGTCGCCAGCGCCCAGGCCAGCCGGCCCCACTCGGCGTAGCTGGTCCCGTCGACGCTGGCCGCGTCGTCGGCCCGGAGCGGCACGTACGGCCGCGGGTCGGCGTCGTGCCGGCGCACCTCGGTGAGGTAGTCCCGGTAGCCGGTCGGCGGCTCGGTCAGCGGGGCGGCGTCGGGCGCGAACCCGAGCACGAACCGGTGCTCCGCCTCGGGCACGTGGTCGAGCCAGTCGTCGATCCGGCCCAGCGCGGCGTACGTGACGTCGAACGGCTCCTCGACGCCCGGGCCGAGCCGGGGCAGCCCGGCGGTGGCGGCGCCGTGGAAGCTCACCGCCACCCCGGCCGACCAGGTGCCGAGCAGTACGGCGGCGGTCTGCCAGTGCGGCGGAAGCAGCACCGCGGCCCGGGCTCCGATGCCCAGCCCGCACCCGTGGACCAGCAGGTTCGCCGTCCGGGCCACCCACTCGGTCAGCTCCTCGGCGGAGAGTTCGGCGCGTTCCCCGGTCGCGTCGTCGTAGTAGGTGAGCAGCGGCCGGGCCGGATCCGCCGCCAGTGCGGCGGCGAGCGGAGCCGGCACACTGCTCGGCCGGGTCGACATCTTCGGCATGGCGGGACCTCCAGTCGGGTGTCCGGTGGCGGCACGGACCGGAGCCGTCCCGCGCCGCACCGACGATACCGGTGACCGACCGACGGGACCGCCCGCCCGACCGTCACCGGAGCCGGGCCGGCCACCCCTCGCCGGTGACCGGCCCGGCCTCGCGGAGCTGAGCGCAGCGGTGTGCCGTGGCGTGCCGCGCCTGTTGTCAGGCGGCCAGCATCTTGCGCAGCACGTACTGCAGGATGCCACCGTGCCGGTAGTAGTCGGCCTCGCCGGGGGTGTCGATCCGGAGCACCGCGTCGAACTCGACCCCGGTGTCGGTGGTCACCCGGACGGTGCGCGGGATCTGGCCCTCGTTCAGCCCGGTCACCCCGCTGATCGAGAACGTCTCGGTGCCGGTCAGCCCCAGCGACTCCGCGTCGGTGCCGGCCGGGTACTGCAACGGCAGCACGCCCATCCCGATCAGGTTCGACCGGTGGATCCGCTCGAACGACTCGGCGAGTACCGCCCGTACCCCGAGCAACATGGTGCCCTTGGCCGCCCAGTCCCGGGACGAGCCGGAGCCGTACTCGGTGCCGGCCAGGATCACCAGCGGGATGCCCGCCTCCTGGTACGCCATCGAGGCGTCGTAGATCGAGGTCTGCTCGCCGGTCAGGTGGTTGACGGTGAAGCCGCCTTCGGGGAGCGCAGCCCCGCCCTCGCCCGGCAGACGCAGTTGATTGCGCAGCCGGATGTTGGCGAAGGTGCCCCGGATCATCACCTCGTGGTTGCCGCGCCGCGACCCGTACGAGTTGAACTCGTGCCGGGCCACGCCGTGCTCCGCCAGGTACCTGCCGGCGGGGGAGTCGGGCTTGATCGAGCCGGCCGGCGAGATGTGGTCGGTGGTGACCGAGTCGCCGAGCTTGGCCAGCACCCGGGCGCCGGAGATGTCCTGCACCGGCGCCGGTTCCCGGTCCATCCCCTCGAAGTACGGGGGCTTGCGCACGTACGTCGACTCTTCGTCCCAGGCGAAGGTGTCGCCCTCCGGGGTGGGGAGCGAGCGCCACTGCTCGTCCCCGGCGAAGACGTCGGCGTAGTCCTTGGTGAACATCTCGCTGCGCAGCGCGCTCGCGATGACCTCGTCGATCTCGGCGGCGCTCGGCCAGATGTCCCGCAGGTAGACCGGTGTTCCGTCGGCGCCGGTGTCGATCGGCTCGTTGGCCAGGTCGATGTCCATCGTGCCAGCGAGCGCGTACGCCACCACCAGCGGCGGGGACGCCAGGTAGTTCATCTTGACGTCCGGGTTGATCCGGCCCTCGAAGTTCCGGTTGCCGCTCAGCACCGAGACGACCGACAGGTCGTGCTCGTTCACCGCCGCGGAGACCTCGTCGGGCAGCGGGCCGGAGTTGCCGATGCAGGTGGTGCAGCCGTAGCCCACCAGGTGGAAGCCGAGCTTCTCCAGGTAGGGCGTGAGGCCGGCCCGCTCGTAGTAGTCCATCACCACCTTGGAGCCCGGGGCCAGGGTGGTCTTCACCCACGGCTTGCGGGACAGCCCCCGGTCGACGGCGTTCCGGGCCAGCAGCGCGGCGCCGATCATCACCTGCGGGTTGGAGGTGTTGGTGCAGGAGGTGATCGCGGCGATCACCACCGCGCCGTGGTCCAGCTCGTATTCGACGCCGTCGTCGCCGGTGATCTGGACCGGGTTGCTGGCCCGACCATTCGCCCCGGTGGCGGCGGAGACCAGGTCGCGGGGTGCGTCGGCGGGGTCGTTGACGTCGTTGGCCGGCGGGTCGCTGGCCGGGAAGGACTCCTCGCTCGCCTCGTCGGCCGGGCCGCGCTGGCCGTTACCGCCGTCGCCGACGTAGTCGACCAGCGCCGACCGGAACAGCGTCTTGGCGTTGCCCAGCGGCACCCGGTCCTGCGGGCGCTTCGGGCCGGCCAGTGACGGCTCGATGGTGGCGAGGTCGAGTTCGAGTCGCTCGCTGTAGTCGGGTTCGGCGGCCGGGTCGTGCCACAGGCCCTGTTCCTTGGCGTACGCCTCGACGAGTCCGACCTGCTGCTCGGAGCGGCCGGTGAGCCGCAGGTAGTGGATGGTCTCTTCGTCGATCGGGAAGATCGCGACCGTGGAGCCGTACTCCGGGGACATGTTGCCGATGGTGGCCCGGTTGGCCAGCGGCACGGCGCTGACGCCCGGACCGTAGAACTCGACGAACTTGCCGACCACGCCGTGCTGGCGCAGCATCTCGGTGATGGTCAGCACCAGGTCGGTGGCGGTGGTGCCGGCCGGCATCTCGCCGTGCAGCTTGAAGCCGACGACCCGGGGGATGAGCATGCTGACCGGCTGGCCGAGCATCGCGGCCTCGGCCTCGATGCCGCCGACGCCCCAGCCGAGTACGCCGAGCCCGTTGACCATGGTGGTGTGCGAGTCGGTGCCGACCACGGTGTCCGGGTACGCCTGGCCGTTGCGCTCCATGATCGTCCGGGCCAGGTACTCGATGTTGACCTGGTGCACGATGCCGGTGCCGGGCGGGACGACCCTGAACTCGTTGAACGCGGTCTGGCCCCAGCGGAGGAACTGGTAGCGCTCCCGGTTGCGGCCGTACTCCAGGTCGACGTTGCGGGCGAAGGCGTCCGGCCGGCCGAAGAGGTCGGCGATCACCGAGTGGTCGATCACCAGCTCGGCCGGGGCCAGCGGGTTGACCTTGGTCGGGTCGCCGCCCAGCTCGCGGATCGCCTCCCGCATGGTGGCCAGGTCGACCACGCAGGGCACGCCGGTGAAGTCCTGCATCAGCACCCGGGCCGGGGTGAACTGGATCTCCACGCTCGGATCGGCGCCGGGATCCCAGTCGCCGAGCTGCCGGATGTGTTCGGCGGTGATGTTCGCGCCGTCCTCGGTGCGGAGCAGGTTCTCCAGTAGGATCCGCAGGCTGTACGGCAGTCGCTCGTGCCCGGGTACCGTGTTGATCCTGAAAATCTCGTAGCTCGCGTCTGCGACGCGTAGCTGGCTCTTCGCACCGAAGGTGTCGAGGCTCGCCACGTCGTACTCCTTCACGCTGTCTTCGTCCCGGCCCATGCGGTCGGCGTCCGGGGGCGGGTCGGTCGGCCTCCCGGCCGGCGGGCGACCGGACGCAGTACCCAGCAGTCTTTCCTACCCAATACCTGCCGATCGGGCTCAGGTAACCCTTACCAAGGTTCTTTTCACCTAACAAAACCGTACGTCCGTCTTGTTATTTACGCAAGCCCGTCCGGATGGCGGGACGCCGGACTCCCTGGTCAGGGCCCGACCGCGCCGAAACCCTGGGCTCGGATCATCTCGTCGAGCTGGTAGAACGTCCGGCTGATGCCGTTGCGCGGAAAAGAGATCGTGTACGGCTGCGCCGCCTGGGGCACGAAGTCGCAACCCTCCTCGGCCAGCACCATCACCCGGTCGAAGCCGTGCCGCCCCTGGAAGAGCCCCACCTCGTGCACCACGTTCTGTCGGGCCAACCGTCGGCCGTCCCCGGTGAAATCCTCGGCGGTCAGGACACAGATCGCGAACCCGCACCGTTCGAGGTAGTCGGCGAGCGCCTCGGTCACCTGGCGCCCGCCCCACGACCCGCTCTCGAAGGAGTACACCGGCAGCTCGAACCGCTCCTCGATGAAGCGCTGCACCGCGAGCCACTCCGGATGCGCGCCGTGCGCGATGAAGACGCCGTTGGGCAGCCCCGCGGTGCGCCGCTCGCTGGCCAGCGAGCGGATGAACTCCTTGGTCACCTCGGCGAACTGCGCGTGACCGGCGCTGCCCACGTGCCGCAGCTTGTGCCGGGCCAGCCGCATGCCGAGCAGCGAACCGAGCTCGACCTGCAACCTGTCGCTGGTCAGCACGGTGAGCAGCCCCGCCGCGAAGACGTCGCCGGCACCCGTCGCGTCCTTGATGTCCACCGGCGCGACCTGCGTCTGGGCGTAGAAGTCGCTGACCAGCTTGCCGTCCTCCCGCTGGTACGACCAGATGCCGGTGGGCAGCTTGACCACCACCACGCCCTGCCCACCGGCGGTCCGGGCGACCAACCGGGCGGCGACCGTCTCGTCGGACTCGCCCTCGACGTGCCGGCCGAGCTCCCGGAACTCGCGGTAGTTGACCAGCAGATAGTCGCTCAGCCCCAGCAGCGCCTCGGTCTCCGCGCTCGCCGCCGCGCTCCAGACGTGCCCCGGGTCGAAGCAGATCGCGGTGCCGGAACCGGCCTTTTTGACCGCGCGTAGCACCCGGAGCAGCCGGGCCGGGGTCCGGTCGTCCAGGAACGAGGTGAGGTGCACCACCCGGGCCCCGGCCAGGTACGCGACCACCCGGTCGAACTCCCGGTCCAGATGGTCCGCGAGGTACTCGTTCGCGCCGGAGTGGGTGAGCAGGGTCCGGTCGCCCTCCTCGGCCAGCGACAGGCAGATCCCGCAGAGGTGCTCGCTGTCCTGGAAGACGAACCGGTGGTCGATGCCGAGCGCCTCGAACTGCGCCATCGTGGAGAGCCCGATCACCGGTACCCTGCCGGCCACCCCGACGTAGCCGAGTCGGAGACCGACCTGGGTCTGCGCGATCGCGAAGATCGCGTTGAAGGCCGATCCGCCGAGACTGAACGAGGTACCCCCGAGCAGGGTCTCCGGCCGGGCGAAGCCGGCGGCCTCGATCGCGGCGTGGATCGTCTCGGCGTCGACCGCTCGCTCGGTACCCGGTTCCATCGGTGGGCCGTTCCGTTCGACCAGCCGGGAGAGCCGTTCCGTCAGCGGCCGGGACGAGCCGGAGGCCGAAGCGGTGACGAGGTAGTCGAGATTCAGGGCACCCACCCCGACCACATCAAGGGCAAAACCGTCCAGGCTGGCACGATCGTCAATCCGAATTGGAGAATCTGTCACGTCTGCCATCCCATCGCCGCATCAGGCCCTCGCGCCGCAACATGCGTTCCAGTTCCAGGAACGTGCTGGTGATCCGGCCGGGAGGGAAGTCCATCCGGATCAGGCCCGCGATGTTCGAAAACGTATCGCAGCCCTCTTCGGCCAGTATCGCGACTCGCCCGAACCCGTAGCGACCCTGGAAGATGCCGGCCTGGTGAACGATGTTCTGGTCCGCCCGGCTCCGGCCGCCGGAACCGCCCTCCTTGGCACTGAGCAGACATACCGCGAAGCTGCACCGGGCCAGGGTCTGCCGCATGAGGTCGGCCAGGTTGTGTTCGTCGAGGTCGGAGGAGCTCAACTCGTACGTGGGCAGGCCACAGTTCTGTTCGATGAAACGTCGTACCACTCTCCACTGCGGATGTTCGTCGTGCGCGATGAAGACGCCCGGCGGCCCCGGTCCGCCCCCGCCGAGCCGCTCGGTCTTCTGCAGGAAGCCCTTGCTGAGGTCGGGCAGCCCGAGGTGGTCGCTGATCGTTCCCCGGTGGCGTTCCTTGTGTCGGGCGAGACTCAGCCCGACGAACGCACCGAGCTCGATCTGTAACCGGCGGGACGCCAGGGCGGAGAGCACACCCGCCGCGAAGACGTCGCCGGCCCCGGTGGCGTCCTCGAGCTCGGTCTCCCGCACCGGCCGCTGCAACTGGAACCGGGAGGCGAGCACGCCGGCGGGCACCGCACGGAACACCTCGATCACGTCATAGCGCTTGGTGACGAAGGCGGTGCAGCCCGGGCCACAGCGGGCCAGCGCCTTCCCGGCGATCAGGTCGTCCGGCTCGCCGTGGACGTAGCGGCCCAGTGCCTTGAATTCCCGGTAATTCACGAAGAGGAGGTTGGTGAGGCGCAGCACTCCCTCGACCGCCGAGCTGGGATGTTCGGCCCAGTCGAATCCGGGATCGAAGCTCAGGCAGAGTTTCGGATTCATTCGTTTGGCCTGGGTCAGCACCTCGAGGACCCGCGCCGGGGTCTTCTCGTCCAGAAATGACGTGACGTGCACGTATCGGGCGCTGGCCAAATAGCCGGCCAAGGCGTCGAGATTTTCCCGGATGAATTCGCACATCTCGAAGTTGGCGCCGGGATGGGTGAGCATGACCCGGTCGGTGTCGTCGATATAGGACAGGCAGAGCCCGCTGAGCCGGTCCGGCCGTTGGCTGACCCAGCGGCGGTCGATCTTCAACTCGTCCATCTGCCTGATGAACGAGAGTCCGGGGGCCTCCACCCGGCCTACCACGCCCACGTAGCCGAGCCGGAGGCTGACCCCCATCTGGGCCAGGGCGAAGATGGTGAGCCAGGCCGATCCACCCAGCGAATACCCGAGGGACGCGACCCCGAGGTGCGCGATCGCCTCGTTGATGACCTCCTCGTCGACCGGCCCCTCGCGGTTCCACTCGAACCGGGCGACGGATTCGGTGATCCGTTCCGCCATCCGTTGGGAGAGCCGCGACGCGCTTGCGATGTAGTCGACGTTCAGCGCGCCGAAGCCGACGATTTCGGGTGGGTCCGACGCGGGCGGGTGCCCGCCCGCCTGTTCCGCCCCGGGGCGCGGTCCCGCCATCTATCGATAATGTTGATTCGCTTTGCTCCCCGCAACCAGCCTGGCGGTGGGCGTACCTACTGTGCGGTTTGGGATTTGTTCGGGTCGGCGGTCGGGCCACTGCCGGTGGAAGTTGCACCATCGAGCGCCGCCACGTGCCGCTCCCGCAGCCGGTCGCGGATCTGTTCCGGCGTGTACGCCCGGCGGCGCCGCTCGGCCCGAGCCAGCACCACCCCGGTGGCGGCCACCCCGACGACACTCGCCACGCCGATTACCTTCCACCAACGCATCCGCCTAGGGTAGTCGGCATTGCCCGGGGCGGACGGGCGGACCGAGGTGGGAGCGATGGCCGAGGAGCGCAGCGAACTCAGCCTCGACGAGGCGGTCGAGCTGACCCGTACCGGCGACGTCTGGGTCTTCCGGGGGCGGAGCGTGCCGGATCGGGCGATCCAGTTCACCACGAACAGTCCGGTGAACCATGTCGGAATGTCCGTGGTCATCGAGGACCTGCCGCCGTTAATGTGGCACGCCGAACTCGGCCGGTCGCTGCCTGACATGTGGTCGGGCAACCACCACCGGGGCGTGCAGTTGCACGACCTGCGCGACGCCGTCCGGGTCTGGGGAATCCGGTACGGTCAGCGCGGCTGGCTGCGGCAACTCGAACCGGCGGCCGACGACGAGATGGAGAACGGGGTGCTGCGTACCATCGCCCGCCTGGACGGAACGCCTTTCCCGTCCACCGCCCAGCTCGCCTGGCGGTGGTTGCGCGGTCGGGCGCCCGCCGTGCGTCGCCGACCGAGTGACAGCACGCTGGAGACGGCGTACTGCGCCGAGGTGGTCGCGGCGACCTACCAGGCGATGGGGCTGCTCCCGGCCGGCCGCCGACCGAGCTGGTACGACCCCGGACGGTTCTGGAGCGGCGACGATCTCGAACTCTCCGCCGGCCGACGGCTCGGCGACGAGATCGCGGTGCGGGTCCCGACTTGCTGAACGTGCCCGAACCGACCCGGCCGCGGTTCCTCGCGGCGGCGCCGTGGATCGTCGTGCTGGCCGGCGTCCTGGTCATGACCGTGCTCTTCGTCTTCGCCACCGGATACCTCACCGGCGACCGGCGCACCGCCGGCGCACCCGAGCCGGCCTGGCCGTTCGCGCCGGGCTCGACCCCGGCACCGGAGGCCTCCGCTACCGACCCGGCGGGCGGTCCGTCGGCCGGTTCCCGCACCCCGACGCCGACCCCGGCGCGGCCGAACGGCGGCGGCAAGCCGGGGACGTCCCGGGCGGTGCCGACGCGTACCACCCCACCGCCTCCCCGGCCGACCGGCGCCGCACCGAAGTCGCCCGAGCCGCTGACCGGCCGCTATCGGGTACTCGCCGAGCACCGCGGCTCGTTCATCGCCGAGGTGCTGGTCCGCAACGAGTCCGGCTCGGCGCAGTCCTGGACCGTGGAGCTGCGGTTCGACAACCAGGTGAACGACCTGCGGTGGTTCTGGGTCGAGGGTGCACCCCGGCCGTCGGTGGACCGTGCCGACGGGCGATGGATCTTCCGGAGCGGGGCACCGCTGGCCGCCGGGCGCTCCGATCCGCTGCGGTTCCAGTTCGAACGCTGGGGTGACGACGAGCGGCCGATCAGCTGCACGGTGAACGGTCGGGCCTGCCAGCTCCGGTAGCCGCCCGGAGGACTTCGGCGGTCTCCCGGTGACCACCGCGTACCGCCCAGTCCAGGGCGGTGGCACCGGTACCGGAATCCTCCCGACGGCCCGGATCGGCGCCGTACGCCAGCAGGACACGCACCACCTCGGTGTGACCCCAGGCCGCCGCACCGGTCAACGGGAGGCCCTCGTCGCCCTGCCCGCTCTCGGTGTCCGGCGCCGCCCCGGCGGCCAGCAGCAGCCGGACGATGGGGGTCAGGCCCTGCACGGACGCCCGGTACAGCGGAGTGCTGCCGGCCGGGGTCGCCGCGTCCGGGTCGGCACCGGCGCCCAGCAGCGCGACCACCAGGGGCACGTCCTCCCCGAGCACCGCGTCGGCGAGCCGCTTGCCGAGCTTCTTGCGCCGCCGAGCCCCGAGCCTCGTCCGCCGTCGTGTCCGCACCGGCCCAGCCTAGGAACAACAGCCGCCGGGTGCCGCCGGATATTCGGCGCCACGGTCGGCCCGGGACCAGCGTGGCGTGGGGGAGCAGTGGCGCAGTAGCGCGGCGGCAGGCTTCGGTCGGGCCGTCTTCGCGGTTCAGACCCGGGTGGCCGGCAGGGTGCCGATGTGCTCCAGCACGGAGCGGAGGATCGCGAACGACTCGTCGTCGTCCTCGGTCCCGGTGTGCGGGGCCCGGAACCGGCTCGTCTCCTCGGCCACGTCGGCAAGGTGCCACCAGCTGCGATACAGCTCCAGCATCTCCGGCAGCGGCGTCACGCCGGTCGCCTCGGCATAGGCGGCGAGCACCGACCCGTCACCGGGCTCCATCAGCCAGAGGTCGCGCTCGGGCGGGGCGATCCGGACGGTGTCCCAGTCGATCAGCAGCCAGCCGCCCTCGCGGATCCGCATGGTGTTGCCGGGATGCGGCTCACCGTGGGTGAGCACCATCCGGGCCGGCCGGGCCCGGGCCGCCCGCACGAGTTCGCCGTGCCGGGCGAGCAGCCGGCGTACCGGTGCCGCGTACTCGACGAGCAGCCGGGCGGCGAGGCGGGCGTACGGGCCGGTGTCGGGGACCTTTCCGGTGCCAGCCAGGCCGAGCTCCAACTCGTCCCGGTGCGGGACGGTGAAGTCGTCGACCGGGGCACGGTCGCGGGCCGCCACCGGCGCCGCGTGCACCGCGATCACCCGATCGAGTACGCCCCGACGGTGCGCGGGGGAGGCCCACTCGCCCCACCGGAAGCTCTCCCCGGCGACGTACGGGTAGATCGCGACGGCGAACCGGTCCCCCGTCCGGACCACCGGCTCACCGTCGCGGGTCGGGATCGGCGCCACCACGAACCCGCAGCCCTGCTCCCGCAGTCGCCCGGCGGTGCCGAGCGCGGCCCGCAGCCGGGCGTACGCCGCGTCGAGCGGATCGTCCAGGCTGAGCCGCCTGGTGCCGAGGTCGTCGACGGAGACGAACCGCCGGCCGCCCTCGGGGAGGCTGACCTCCCAGTGGTGGCTGCCCCGCCCCACCGGGCGGTACTCCAGCGAGCCGATCCCCAGCCCCCACTCCCGAACCAGCACGGATCGGAGCACGTCCTCGGGAAGGTCGTCGGGCGGAGTCAGCATCCGCCCAGCCTGGAACCCCACGGGATCACCGGCAACCGGGTTTCGTCCCGGCCCCCCGCGTCGAGTGCAGGCGACGTCCCGGTCGGCCGGCAACGGGTGGCCCGCGGGCGCACTCCTGGGCGGCGGGTCGGCTCGCCGCATTCGAGCCGACCCGCCACGTCCGTGCCGTCGGCAGGTCAGCCGGTCACCTCGATCTTCAGCAGGTCGACCTGGCCGAACGCGTCCATCTCGACGTTGCCGACCCGGGTGGAGTGCCCGAAGTTGTTCTGCCCGAACCGGAGCGGGATCACCGGCATCTCCCGAGCCAGGATCTGCTCCGCCTCCTGGTACTTCTTGATCGCCTCCTCCTGGTTCGGCGCCCGCTCGCCCTCGGCGACCAGCCGGTCGAACTCGGCGTTGCTGAAGCCGTAGTAGTTCGACGACCCGTCGGTGGTGTAGAGCGGCCCGAGGTAGCTCTGCATCGACGGGTAGTCCATCGACCAGCCCATCCGGAACATCCCGACCGGGGTCTTCGCCTCCACCTTGTTCAGCAGGTCGGCGAAGCGGGCCTCCGCCGTACTGGTGCAGTCCACGCCGAGGTTGCTGGAGAGCTGGTTGCAGGTGGCCTCCACCCACGTCTGGTGGCCGCCGTCGCCGTTGAAGGAGATCTGCAACCTCGCCGGCCCCCCGGCCGCCTGGTACGCGGCCCTGGCCTTCACCGGATCGAACTGGCACGCCTCGCCGCAGGTGTCCGGTCGGGCACCGGCGACCAGCGGGGAGACGAAGGACCGGGCGGAGGTCTGCGAGTCCTTGAAGACCGCCTTCACGATCTCGTCCCGGTCGATCGCCATCGAGATCGCCTTGCGTACCTCCGCCTTGGCGAACTCCGGCTGGAAGGTGGGGAAGGCGAGGAACTGGAACGACGACAGCGGGCTCTTCCTGAACCGGTCGCCCAGGTCACCCGGCGCGCTGCCCAGCGCCTCGGTCGGCACCTGGCGGGTCACGTCGTTGTTCCCGGCGAGCAGGTCGGCGTAGTCGGCGGCCAACGCCTGGTAGATCTGGAAGACCACGCCGCCGATCTTCGGCTTCGGCCCGGGGTGTGCGTCGTACCGCTCGACCTCGATCCGGCTGTCGTGCTGCCAGCTCCCCTTCATCTTGAACGGGCCGTTGCCGATCGGCGCCTCCTCGAAGCCCTCCTTCAACACCCCGTCCGAGGCCCACGCGGCGTTCGGCAGCGGCGCGAAGACGTGGTAGCCGAGCACCGACTCGAACTCGGCGAACGGCGCGGTGAGGGTGATGGTGACGGTGAGGTCGTCGACCTTCTTCAGACCGGTCAGCTTCTTCGCCTTCGGCTCCGGTGCCTTCTGCGGGCCCTCGCCGTCCGGATCGGTCGACTGGAGGTCGTCGTACCCCTCGATCTGACCGAAGAAGTACGCCCCGCCGTTGCCGTTCGGCCCGTACGCCGCGTGGTTCCAGGCGTTGATGTAGCTGTCGGCGGTGACCGCCTCGCCGTTGTGGAAGGTGTATCCGCGCTTGAGCTTCACCGTCCACAGTCTGTTGTCGGTCGACTCGATCGACTCGGCCGCCACCTCGAACGGCTTTTTGTGCTCGTCGAAATCGACCAGCGGGGTGTAGAGGGCGGCCAGCACCTGCGCCCCGGCGCTCTCGGTGGTGTTCGACGGGATCATGTGCTGCGGCTCGGCGATCCCGATCCGCACCACGGCGTCGGCGTCCGGGGTGCTCGGGTCCGCACCGTCGCCACTGCACCCCGTCGCGGCGAGTACGGCGGCCAGCACCGCCGCGCTCCAGATGATCCGTCTGGACACCGACATGGAGACTCCTTCGCATCGGCGCCGCACCGCGAGCCACCGGGCGGCGTGACCTCGCCGGGCGCGACGGTCGTCCGTCCGGCCGGACCGCGCCGTCTACGGCCGGCTCCTGCCTCCCAGTTACGAGCCGATCAGCCTGTCCCGGCAATGCTTTTGACTGGGTCCAAACCGTCCGGAGAGCCGACAACTCGGCGCCGGGGCGAGCGCGTCTGGTGAGCAGACAACCGCCGTGCGGTGCGGCCGGCCTCAGGCGTGGAGGTGGTGATGATCCGGATCTGGTTGGGCCCCGAGGACATCGCCCGGACCCGGATCGCACCCGCGCCCCTTCCGCTGTACGAGGTGGTGGTCAGCCTCGCCGGAACCGGAACCGGAACCGGAACCGGGGCCGGGGCCGGAACCGGGGCCGGAACCGGGGCCGGGGCCGACGGCGTGGCGGATCGGGTGGCCGTACTGGACCTCGCCGACTGGCTGCGCGAGCTGGTCGAGTCGACCGGGGCAGGCCCGGGGGGCCGGGGCAGGTCGGAGCCCGCCCCGACCGGTCGCGCCGGTTCGGTCAACCTGCTCGCCCCGCTCTCGCCGGACCGGACCCTGGAGGGCGCGCTCGCCTGGCTGCTCACCACCTCGGTGGGCCGGGCCCGGAGCCTGGCCGCCGCGGTGCGCGGCTACTACGACCGTCGGATCGCCGCCGACCTGGCCCACTGGGAGTCGGTGGTCCGGCTCGACGTCAACGAGCGCAGCCGTGCCCTGGCCACCGGCGGGGTGGAGGCGCTGCTGGCGATGCTCGACCCGTGGGCGGCCTGGCGCAACCCGATACTCTCGGTGACCTCCGCCGTCGACCTGGACCTCCGCCCGAACGGTGCCGGCCTGCTGCTGGTCCCGTCGGTCTTCGCCCGGAAGCTCTGGGTCGGTGGCCAACCGGACTCGGTGGTGCTGGCCTATCCGGTACGCCGGCCCCGGACCCCCGGCGGTCGTGCCCCGGGGCACCGGCCGGTCCCGGCGTACGCACTCGGCGCCGCGGCGACCACCGGTGATCCGCTGACCGCGCTACTCGGACGATCCCGGGCGGCGGTGCTCCGGGCCGCCCTGGTCGGCGCGAACACCACCGACCTGGCCCGGCGGGCCGGCATCAGTACCCCGTCCGCGTCGCAGCACGCCAGCGTGCTCCGCGACGCCGGACTGCTGCGGACCACCCGGCACGGCAAGGCCGCCCACCACACGCTCACCCCGCTGGCCCGAGCCCTGCTCACCGGTAACGACGCCATCAGCCGCCGCTGACGAGAAGCAAGGAAGGCCCCCGCCTATCATTTCCTGTTGTAGAGGGGGCCCTTCCCAACAGGTCAGCGGCGGCGGGCGCCGGCCGGCCAGAGCACGGTCACCGGCAGGTCCCGGGACTGCGCCGCCCGGACCACGTCCGCGGTGTCCCCGACGTCCGCCGACGGGTTGCCGTCCCAGACCGCGAAGAGCCGCTCGCAGCGGCGCAGCATCTCCAGGCTCGCCGCCAGGTACGCCTCCCGTCCCGAGCGCGCGTACGGCATGTACGACACCGAGCTGGCCCGGCACAGCAGCTCGTCGAAGGCGGGCAGGTTGTGTGCCCGTACCGCCCGCCGTCGGTAGTCCCGGGCCGGGATCACCGCCTCGAAGCTCCCGCCGCTGGCCAGTACCGCCCGGGCGAAGAGCTGGTCGGCGCCGTCGGCGAGACAGGTGATCCCGTGCAGCTCCGGCCCGGCGTACCGGCGCAGTTCCTCGGTGAGCCGGGCGTAGACCAGCTCCGCCGTGCCGTCGGCGAGTACTACGTGCCCGGTGACACCGATGCGGGCCATCCAGCACCGTCCGTTCGTGGTTACGCGTGCCCGACGCGGACGATCCGAAAGCCCGCGTCGGCCAGGATGACCGGGAGTTCCCGGACCGCCTCGTGGTTACGCTCCCGGAGATCTTCCCGTAGATCCTCCCAGGGGCTCAACGCCGGATGCAGCCGCCGCTCGTCGTCACGGTGTGGCGCGTACCGCCACCCGCTCGCCACCTGCTCCGTCAGCCAGCGCTGGTGCTCCAGGATGGCCAGTCGCTCGATCTCCGGTTCCTCCAGGGCGTGCTCGTCGCCCGGCCCGACCCGGGGTGACAGGGCGCAGCCCAACTCGCGCAGCTTCCGGCCGATGTCCTTGGCCTGGGCCCGGTTGGCCCGGCGCAGCGACTCCGGCAGCTCCTCCCAGGGCACCAGCGCCGGATTGCTGTCCAGTCGTTCGCCGTGCCGGCGGCGGGCCACCACGTAACTCTCGTGGATCACCCGGGCCAGCCGTTCCACCAGGTCGTCCCCGATCAGCGCGGGGTCGCAGGCGGCGTGCACCACGCCGTAGAGCCGGAGCGCGCCGGAGAGATCGTCGAGGACGCCGAGGCCGTGCCCGGAGCCGAACGCCTCCCGCAGGTTGGCCAGCCGGTCCAGTCGGACCACCATCGAGCCGGGCCCGCCGTGCCAGAGCTGCTCGGCGGTGAGCGCCGTCTTCAGTGCCCGCTCCTCGTCGTCGTAGCAGATGAAGACCCGATCCGGCGGGAGCGGGAAGCCGGCCCGGGGGAGCTGGCCGAGCAGTTCGCCGAGCCCGCCGTCGAGCGGGATGATCCGGCAGACCCGGGACAGGAACGGATAGCGGTGGGTCAGCTGGGCCGCCGCCTGGGTCGCCGCCTCGTCGACCAGGACCAGCGGTACCAGCCGGGCGCCGTGCGGGTCACGTACCCGCCACCTGCGGGCCAGCTCGACCAGGACCGCCCGGCCGAACGCGGTGGCGCCGAGCACCACCACCCGGGGCGGCCGGCCGTCCACCGCGGTCAGCGGGTCCTCGGCGAAGAGCTTCCGGGCGGCCAGGTCGTCGATGTTGAAGAAGTCCAGCCGGGCGCCGGGGTGCCGGGCCAGCCCCAGGTGCCGGGCCTGCAACGCGAGGCAGAGTTCAGGGTCGCCGACCTGGGCGTAGACGGCCAGCGGGGACCGGCCGTGCCGGGCCGCCGCCAGGCCGATCGCGGCATTGGTCGCGCTGTCCTCGGTACACGCGTAGACCGCCTTCGCCCGACCGATGCCGGCGCCGCGCAGCACGTTCGGGTCGCGGGCGGCCCGGGCCACCCGGCCGGGGCCGGACGGCGCCGTGTCGTCGGAACGAACCGCCACCACCCGGTGGCCGGCGGCCCGGAGCCGGCGGGCCAGGGTGTCCGCCACCAGGCCGTCGCCGCAGACGATGACGTGTCCCCGGGCGTTGCGGTCGCGCAGCCGGCGCAGCTCGGTGGCGAAGAGCAGCCGGCAGGCCTCCACCACGGCGTACGCGGTGACGGCCGGTGCCGCGAACCGGGCGAAGTCGAGCAGCGGCGGAAACGGGCCGCCCTCGTCCAGCGGCGGTGCACCGAGCACGAAGAGCTGGAGGTCGTAGTAGATCAGGTCGAACGGGTTGTCGCCGTAGCCGCCGGTGCCTTCGAGGTGCTGCGCGAGCCCGACGTAGCCGCAGACGAAGGCGACCACCCCGGCGAGCGCGAACACCAGTCTGAGCACACTCTTGGTCGGTGCGCGGGGCGGCTCGCCGAGGCTGTATCCGGGCACCACACCTCTCCTGCTGTCCGGTGCGACGACGCAGCGCCATCGTACCGTCGCGGGGTGTCGGCAGCGAACGTGAAACGATCATCCCTTCGTGCCGGCCCGGTCGCCGGCCGGGGTGCCCGGCCGGCGACCCGAGCCGGGCGGTTCAGCCCGGCAGCCGGAAGCCGGCGGCGCGTTGGGCGGCGAGCCACTCCTCCACCTCGTCGGCCCGGCTGGGCAACCCGGCCGAGAGGTTCACCGCACCGTCCGCGGTCACCAGTACGTCGTCCTCGATCCGGATGCCGATCCCACGCAGCTCGGCCGGGACCAGGTCGTCCTCGGGCTGGAAGTAGAGCCCCGGCTCGACGGTCAGCACGTACCCTTCGCCGAGGGTGCCGTCCCGGTAGTTCTCCTTGCGCGCGTTGGCGCAGTCGTGCACGTCGAGGCCGAGCATGTGCCCGAAGCCGTGCAGCGTCCAGCGACGGTAGACCATCGACGTCTCGTCCATGGCCTCGTCCACGCTGACCGGCAGCAGACCCAGCTCGGCGAGCCCCTCGGCGAGCACCCGCATGCAGGTGCGGTGCACGTCCTTGAAGGTCACCCCGGGCCGGATGACGTCGATGCCGGCCCGCTGGGCCGCGTACACGATGTCGTAGACCTGGCGTTGCAGCGGGGAGAAGGTGCCGGAGACCGGCAGTACCCGGGTCACGTCGGCGGTGTAGAGGTGCCGCCCCTCCACTCCCATGTCCATCAGCAGCAGCTCGCCCGGGCGGGTGATGCCGGTGTTGTGGATCCAGTGCAGGATCGTGGCGTGCTCGCCGGAGCCGACGATCGAGTTGTAGCCGACGTCGTAGCCGTCGTGCCGGGCCCGCAGCCCGAAGACCCCTTCCAGCAGCCGTTCACTGACCGGACGGTCGGCCGGCAGCACCCGGGCGACGTCTTCGAAGCCGCGTACGGTGGCGTCGATCGCCTCCTGGAGCTGGGCGATCTCCCACTCGTCCTTGACCAGCTTCTGCTCCGACAGCAGCGCCGCCAGTTCGCGGTCCCGGCCCAGCCGGGGGTCGGAGTCCTCCGCCTCGCTCTGCGGCGGATCGTACGGCCGCACCGCGCCGTCCACCGACGGGTCCAGCCCGCGCAGCACCCGGGTCCGGCCAGGAGCGCAGTCGGCCAGCGCCGCCGGCAGGTCGGACAGGGATGCCGTCTCGATGCCCAACTCGGTCGACTTCTCCGCCAGGGTGTGCCGGCGGCCGACCCAGAGTTCGCCGTTGCGGCTGCGGAAGAACTCGTCGGACTCCCGGGATGCCCGGGGGCGCATGTAGAGCACCGCGTCGTGGCCGGAGCCGTTCGGGCGCATCACCAGCACGCTGTCCGGGTCGTGGTCGCCGGTCAGGTAGACGAAGTCACTGCCGGGGCGGAACCGGTAGGCGGTGTCGTTGGCGCGTACCTTCTCCGGACCGGTCGGGATCACCAGGGTCTCGCCGGGGAGGGCGGCGGAGAGCGCCGCGCGCCGCTTGGCGTGGTTCGGCACCTCGGGTCGGGGACCGACCGGCAGGGTGGAGTCCCGCCAGCCCTGCCGCATGAACTCAAGGAACTTCTCCGGAAAGTCCGGGTCGTGTGACTCCGTCCGGGCCGTCTCCACCTGTGCCGGCTCCGCCGTGATGTCGGTGCGCTCGTCTGACATCGCCGCTCCTCCCTCGTCCGGCCCGGTCCTCGCGAGGCGTGGTCGGCGTCCGGCCGGGGATCGGTCCGATTCCCCGCCGACTGGCGACCCGGTCCCTCGTCCGGCTGACCTGATCTGCGCTTATGACGTGCTCCGACGGTACCGTGCGCGGACCGTTCGGTCTTGGTGGCGGTGCCGGCACCACGGACGGGTCCGCGTGGAAAGATGACCGCCATGTGCGGACTCCTGGCCTTCTTCAGCGCGCACGGCAACGCCGGCGCACACCGAGACGCCCTGGCCGGTGCGTTGGAATGCCTGCACCACCGGGGACCGGACGAGACCGGGGTAGAGGTGATTTCCACCCCGGACGGGTACACCGACGCCGTCTTCGCGCACAAACGGCTCTCGATCATCGACGTGGCGTCCAGCCACGAGCCGCTGCCGTACGCGGGCGGGCGCTACTTGCTGACCTTCAACGGCGAGATCTACAACTACATCGAGTTGCGCGAGGAGTTGGCCCGGGACTACGGCGCCCAGTTCGCCACCGCCGGTGACGGCGAGGTGATCGTCGCGGGCTTCCACTACTGGGGTGAGCAGGTGCTCACCCGGCTGCGCGGGATGTTCGCGTTCGTGATCTGGGACCGGCAGCAGCGCCGCGCCTTCGGCGCCCGGGACTACTTCGGGATCAAGCCGCTGCACTACCTCCAGACCCGGGACGGGGTCTATCTCGCCTCCGAGAAGAAGGCGCTGCTGCCGTTCGCGCCGTCGGCGCACGCCGGTGACGCCGGGGTGGACACCGCCAACCTGTCGCACTACCTGACGTTGCAGTACGTTCCCGAGCCCGGCACCCTGCACCAGGGGATCAACCGGATCGGCTCGGGGGAGTACCTGACCTGGAGCCCGGGCCGGCAGATCGAGGTGCGCCGCTGGTACCGGCCGGTGTTCCGGCCGGCCCCGGTGCAGGAGCCGCAGAAGCTCTACGACCGGATCCGGGAGACGTTGCGGGAGAGCGTCCGGATGCACATGCGGGCCGACGTGCCGGTGGGCTGCTTCCTCTCCAGCGGCATCGACTCGACCGCGGTGGTGGCGCTGGCCCGGGAGTTCAACCCCAACATCCTCACCTTCACGGTCGGCTACGACGTGCCCGGCTACTCCGAGATCGAGGTGGCCCAGGACTCGGCCCGGCATCTCGGGGTCACCACCATCCCGACCAAGATCGGGCCCCGGGAGATGATGGAGGCGCTGCCCAAGATCGTCTGGCATCTGGACGACCCGGTCGCCGACCCGGCCCTGGTGCCGCTCTACTTCGTCGCCAAGAAGGCCGCCGAGCACGTCACGGTGGTGCTCTCCGGCGAGGGCGCGGACGAGTTCTTCGGCGGGTACACGATCTACCGGGAGCCGCTCTCGCTCGGCGCGGTCAACGGGCTGCCCGGCGGGGTGCAGAAGGGACTGCGGGCGGTCTCCAAGGCGATCCCGCAGGGGGTCAAGGGGAAGAGCTTCCTGGAGCGTGGCACCACCCCGATCGAGGAGCGCTACTACGGCAACGCCCGGATGTTCACCGAGGAGGAGAAGCAGCAACTGCTCCGCCGCTACGACCCGGCGGTCCGCTACACCGACGTGACCGCGCCGATCTACGCCGAGTGCACCGAGCTGGACGACGTGACCAAGATGCAGTACGTCGACCTATACACCTGGCTGCGCGGCGACATCCTGGTCAAGGCCGACCGGATCTCGATGGCGCACTCGCTGGAGGTGCGGGTGCCGTTCCTCGACCGGGAGGTCTTCGAGGTCGCCGCCGGCATTCCGGTGGACCTGAAGCTGCCGCCCCGCTCCGACGCCACCAAGTACGCGATGCGGCAGGCCCTGCAGGGCGTGGTGCCGCCGGCCATCGTCAACCGGCGCAAGCTGGGCTTCCCGACCCCGACCCGGGTCTGGTTGGCCGGCGAGATGTACGACTGGGCCCGGCACATCTTCTCGATCTCCGGCGCCGGTGAGCTGCTCGATCTCTCGTACGCGATGCGGCTGCTCGACGAGCACCGGCGGGGAGAGGCCGACCACTCCCGCAAGATCTGGACCGTGCTGATCTTCTGTGTCTGGCATGCCATCTTCGTGGCCCGCACCCTGGACCCGGGCATCCAGCGCAACCAGTCGGCGCTGCTCACCAAGCCGGTGGTCGGGTCGATGGTGCGGTGACCTGCGGGGGAGTCCCCCGACGCGGCGAACGGGCCCGGCGCCGTCGGCGCCGGGCCCGTTCGTGATGTGCGGTGGTGGTTACGAGCTGGTGCAGCTCAGCGTCGGGGCGGAGCTGTTGGTGCCGCTGCCCACGAAGCCGAAGCTGGCACTGGCACCCGGAGCGAGGCTGCCGTTGTGCGCGGCGTTGCGGACGGTCACCGTACTGCCGCTCTGGCTGTGCGTGCCGTTCCACAGGCTGCCGATGCTCTCGCCGTTCGCCCAGGTCCACGACGCGGTCCAGCCGCCGATCGCCGCGGTGCCGCTGTTCCGGACGGTCACCTCGGCCTGGAAGCCGCCGCTCCAGCTACCGGTCGAGCGGAAGGTCGCGGTGCAGGCGCCGCTGCCCGGGTTGTTGGTCGGCGGGTTGGTCGGGTTGCTGGTCGGCGGGTTGGTGGGCGGGTAGGTGGGCGGGTTGGTCGGGTTGCTGGTGCCCGGGCCGAGGCCGGTGACCTCGCCGTTGCCGCCGTCGAAGACCACGTCGGAGCAGCCGAAGAAGTTCTCCTGGCTGTCCGAGCGGACCCAGCGGGAGTAGATGATGTGCCGGCCGCTCTTACCGCTGGGCAGCCGCCCGCTGAAGTAGTAGTGGCCGTCGTTGCTGCCGACCGCGCCCTGCTGCGGCGGGTTGGTCACGGTCAGGAACGGCGAGGACTCCAGGTCACTCCAGTTCAGCGCCCGGGTCGGGCTGAAGCCGTCCCGGGTCACGTAGAAGTAGAACGTCCCTGGGTGGTGGGCCCAGTTGCTGTACTTGAAGTTGAAGTTGCCACCGGAGGTCAGGTGGGTCAGCGGCCAGTCGTTACGGGCCAGGTTGTAGCCGCTGAAGCTGCTGTTGCCACCGCTGCAGAGCTGCCCGTCCGGGATGAAGCCGGTGGTCCGGCCGCCCGCGTCCGAGCGCAGCACGCTGAACCAGTTGTAGAGCGAGTTGGCTCCGCTCTGCGCGACCGCGGCCGAGCAGGCCGGGTTCTGCGGGATGATCTGGCCGGTCTGGCTCAGACCGTCCCGCCAACAGAGATAGGTACGGCTGCCGGGTGCCATGGCGGCACCGTGCGCGGCGGCCGGGGTGGGGTTGACCACCGTGATGACACCGGCGCTGAGCGCGGCCACGGCGCCGAGCACCGCGATCCTGCGAAGACGTTTCACCGAGTTCTCCTTCTGGGGGGCACTGCCGCAGCCGGTAACCGACGCTGCGGACGAACTGCGGGGGACCCGTGGGACGACGGGCGCCCGCTTCCGACACTGGTTGCGATATCGCCGGTCCGCCCCGCCAGAGGTGGTGGGCTGGAATCTGCCGGACGGCAGACGGGCGACACGGCGCACAGTCCGATCACGGATGTGTGCCCTTCGCGTGGCCCCTTGCCGGCACCCGGCACAGCGCGTCAGCCCCCGCACTGGCTCGGTACCGGCAATCGCATCACGGAACCCCGTTCGCTGGCAATAGGAATCCCTCGATGAAATGTTTCCGGCCGAGACCGGCCCGACGGTCGGGGCGGATCGCGGATGTGTCAGGGTCAGGGGAACCGCCACCGGGACCCGGCCGGCGCGGCGGTGCGGGAGGCTCGGATGGGGTACGCGGTGGTGCTGGGCGAGGCCCTCGTCGACCTGCTCGACAGCGAGTACGACGGGCAGCCGGTCTACCGGCAGGCGGTCGGCGGGGCGCCGCTGAACGTGGCCGTCGGGGCGGCCCGGCTCGGCGCGGAGGTGGAGTTCGCCGGCTCGCTCGGCGACGACGTACTCGCCGGGCGGATCGCCGACCTCCTGGCCGTCGCCGGGGTCGGCCGGCGCGGCGTGGTGGTCCGTCCCGTGCCCACCGCGCTGGCGGTGGCCACCTTCGCCGGGGCGGAACCCGACTTCCGGTTCTACGGCGAACCGCTCTCCTACGGGCTGCTCGGGCCGGAGGATCTCGACGTACCCCTGGTCCGGGGCGCCTCGCTGCTCTACGCCGGCTCGGTCGTGCTGCTCTGCCCGCCGGTGCTGGCCGCTGCCCGGCGGGCCTGGGCGCTCACCACCGGCCTGCGGGTCTTCGACCCGAACGTGCGGCCCCGGCTCCTGCCGGACCGTGCCGCGGTGGCCGGGCTCCGGGAGGTGGTGGCCGAGTTCGTCGCCTCCGCCGACCTGGTCAAGCTGAGCGCGGCCGACGCCGAGGTGCTCTACGGCGACACCTCCGCCGAGGCCACCGCCGGGCGGCTGCACGACCTCGGCGCCGGCACCGTCGTGGTCACCCTCGGCTCGCGCGGGGCGCTGGTCTCGACCGCCGCCGACACCGCCGCGGTACGCCTGCCGGCGCCGGTCGTCGACGCCGTGGACGCGACCGGGGCGGGCGACTCGGTGATGGCGGCCCTGATCGCCGACCTGCTCGCCGAGGGACTCCCGGCGGACCCGGCCGGCTGGTCCGATCGGGTCGGCTACGCGCTCAAGGTCGCCGGGCTGGTCTGCGAGTCACCCGGCGGTGCGGTCTCGATGCCGACCCGGGCGCAGGTCGCCCGCCGCTTTCCCGGCTGAGTCGACCCCGGGGCAGGTCGCGCCGCTTCCCGGCTGAGTCGACCCCGGGGCAGGTCGCGCCGCTTCCCGGCTGAGTCGACCCCGGGGCAGGTCGCGCCGCTTCCCGGCTGACCGGACTCCCGGGACGCCCGGCCGCTGTCCCGGCTGACCGGGCCCGTGGGATGGCGGCGGCTCAGGCGTCGCCGCGCAGTTCGGCGTACCCACGCTGGACGGCGGCGAGGCCGGCCTCCGGGCCGAACGGCGTGCGCTGGGCCACCCGGTCGGCGGGAGCCCGGTCGGCGTCCCCGTTGCGGATCAGCCAGCTCATCGTGGCCAGGTCGTCGTGCTGGACCCGGACGAACTCGGTGTCGACCACCGTGCCGTGCCCGGGTACGACGACCGTGCCCGGGGTGAGGCAGCCGAGTAGCGCGGCGACGGTCTCCACCCACTCCAGCGGAAACGCGTCATCGAAGGCCGGTGGACCGCTCTGCTCGATCAGGTCACCGGCCACCAGTACGTCGGCGTCCGGCACCTGCACCACCAGGTCACCCTCGGTGTGTCCTCGGCCCAGGTGGCGAAGCAGCACCGCCCGACCGCCGACATCGACGGTGGCCTCCCGGCGCACCGAATGGGTGGGGGCGAGCACCGTGGTCCGGGCGAGTTCGGCGGCGAGCCCGGGATCGGCCGGCAGCACCTCGTCGTACGCCTGCCGGCGCACCAGCGCGGGCTGTTCGCGGAGCAGCCGGACGGTCTCCTCGTGGGCGTAGATCGGCACCGGACCGTCGGCGGCCAGCGCGGCGTTGCCGAAGCAGTGGTCGAAGTGGTGGTGCGTGTTGACCACGACCAGCGGGTCGGCGGTGAGTGCCCGGACCGCGCGGAGCAGTTCGGCGGCCTGACCGGCGGTGGAGAGGGTGTCCACCACCAGCGCCCCGCCGTCGCCGACCACCAGGGTCACGTTGACGTCGAGCACCGGCTGGCGCAGCACGTACACCCGGTCGGCGATCTCGGTGAAGGCGATGCCGGTGGTCGTCGTCATGGCGTGCCCTGGGCCCGCGCGAGGAACCGCTGCCGGTCCACCAGCATCCGTTCCACCCGACCCTCGGCAACCGTGGTCGCGCCCTCGGTGACGGCCACCTCGAAGAGCAGCCGCCGCCCGTCGACCTTGGCCAGCCGGGCCTGTGCCACAGCGGTCCGGCCGACCGGGGTCGGCATCCGATGGTCGAGTTCCACCCGCATTCCGACGGTGGTCATTCCGGCCGGCAGCCGGCTCGCGGTGGCGGCGACGGTGGCCGCCTCGGCCAGCGCCAGCACCTGGGGGGTACCCAGCACCGGCACGTCGCCGGAGCCGACCGCCTGCGCGGTGTCGACGTCGGTGACGGTCAGCTCGACCCGGGCGGTCAGGCCCGGCGGAAAAACGCTCTGCGACTCGCTCTCTGACGCGGGTGTGGCTCCGCTGACCTGCGGTTGCGTCGCACCGCCCGACGCCGACTCCGGCACCTGTCCGGCCGGGTGTTCCTGATCCATCAGCAAAGCGTAGATGTTCGGCCGACCGCTGACGCCGACACGCGACGACACGCCGGACCGCTATCCGACAATCCACGGCCAGCCGCTCCCCGAACTGGGGAAACCGTACGCGAGCAGGTGGTTTCCGTGCCGTGACGGCCCCGCCGCCCGCGGGCTCCGTCGGTATCGATCGGAGGCGTAGGTGCCGCTGCGTGCGGAGGCAAGGACAGGGTTCGGCCTGAGCCGACGGGAGAAACGGACGTGGCACGGTCGACACACTGGTCCCAGCGATCCCGAACCGGACTCGCCGCCGACCATGGTCCAGCGAACCAACTGCCGGCGCCCGGTCACCTGGACACCAGGTGCGCTACGACCGGTCGATTCCGCCTCCAGCGTCCAGGTGAGCGCGGCCGGTCGGAGGGGCAGCCGTGGTGGGCGAACAGGCGGGGCAACTCGGGTAACTCGACGGTCTCCGAGCCGGGGCACCCGTCGCCGGCCAAGCTGGCGGAGGAGGCGCGGTGTCGACGGGCCGCCGGTAAGAGCGGACCAGCCGGAGACCCGGGGGCGGACCACCCCAGGCACCGGCTGCCCCCGATCTCCTCACCCGGGTCAGGGCCGGCGGAGCTGTTCCGCGGTGATCCGCTGGGTCAACCAGGCCGGTACGGCCATCAGCACCACCCCGACCAGCAGCGCCGCGCCGGCCAGCCAGAGCGTCGGGGCGACCCGGTCGAGGACCCGATCCGGGTCGAGGTGGAGCAGGCCGGCGAGGACGACCGCGATGGTGACCGTGGCCAGGCTGGCCAGGCCGAGCCCGATCACCAGCGGTACGGTGCCGAACCCGACCTCGCCGGCGGTGATGGTGCGCGGGCTGGTGCCCACCACGGCCAGCGTGGCGTTGTCCCGGCGCCGCTCGACGCCGCGGTCGATCGCGGCGACGGTGAACGCGCCGATGCCGAGCCCGAAGCTCATGACGAGCCCGGTGACCAGCAGCGTCATCAGCATTTCCGGATCGATGCCGCGCCGGGTGCCGAGGTCGCCCGACAGGTACCGGGTCGGTACCCGGGCGGCCAGCACCTGGGCGGCCCGGTCGGCGGCGGCCCGGTCGGTCGCCACCAATTGAAGTCTGGCGGGGGGCGGCACCTCCAGTGCGGCGGCTACCGGCGCCTGCCGGGTGACCAGCAACGTGCCGGACATGCCCATGTCGAACCGCATCCGCGGGCGCAGGATCTGCTCCGGTACCGGGACCCGGGTGCCGCCCTGCGCGACCACCTCCTCGCCCGGTTTCGGCAGCGGCATCCCGAAGTGGAACTGGTGCGCCAGCCGATAGGTCCGGCCGTCCACGCAGGACTCGCCGGGGCCGAGCGTGTACATGCCGGTGAGGTCCGCGCAGTCGCCGACGAGCAGATTGCCCCGCTCGCCGGAGATGGTCGCCGGGACGCTTGCCAGGTGGACCACCTGTACGCCGGGGACCTGCCGCAGGTCGGTGGCGGGCAACGGGCCCGGGCCGGAGACGGTGTACATCCGGTGTCCGCCCGAACCGTCGACCGAGCTGAGGTAGCGCTGGTCGATGACCAGGCCGACGGCGAGCGGACCCATCCCGGCCACGTAGACCATCACGGTGAAGGCCGCGATCAGCCGGGGTGCCACCCCGGGGGCGTGCCGCAGCCTGGCCGTGGCCAACTCCAGCCAGACCGGGGTACCCGGAAGCCGGGCCAGCAGCGTGGCGACCGCGTACCCGAGAGTGGGCAGGGCGAGCGGTAGCGCGAACCCGACGAGCAGCATCGAGACGAGGAAGAGCAGCGCATCGCCCTGGCTGGCTTCGCCGCGACCGGACCAGCCGGCCAGTACCGCCCCGCCGAGCCCGGCCAGCAGCGGCAGCACCCGCCAGGCGCCGGGGCGGCGGTGTGGGGCGTCACGGCGTACGGCCAGCGGGTCGACCCGGGCCGGCCGGGTCGCGAGTACGCCGATGACGACCGCGTACGCCACGGTCAGCGCGACCATCCCGACGACCGCCGGCACCGGTACGGCGAGGTCGGCGGCGTACCAGTGCAGCCGGCCGATCCGCCAGCCCTCCGAGACCGGGGCGAGGAGCGCGAAGCCGGCCAGCCCGAGCAGCGCCCCGCCGAGGGTGACCACCCCGGTCTCCACGGCGTTGACCAGGGTCGCCTGCCGGGCCGAGACGCCGAGCAGCCGCAGGGCGGCGATCCGGCGGTCCCGGGTGGAGGCGGAGAGCCGGGCGCAGGTGGCCAGGAAGACGCCGAACGGGACCAGCACGAAGAACCCGAAGGCGCCGGCCAGGATCCGGGCCGGGCTGAAGACGTCCGGCCCGGCCCCCTCGCCCAGGGCGTATTCCAGCGGATGCCCGAAGCCGGTGACCGGCCAGTGTTGGTCGAGCAGCCGATCCTCTTCCGGCACCACGACCGGTGCGGCGCCGACGTAGGCCAGCAGTTCGTCCGGGGCGAGCAGCCCGGCCGGACCGACCGTGCCGATCACCCGCTGCGGGAACCGTGCCGCCGCCCTCGGGTCGGTGGTGATCAGTTCCCGCAGGGCCGGCGAGACCACGATCTCCCCGGGTGCGGGCAGCGCGGCCACCCCGGGTGGGCGCGGGCTGGTCGCGGTGGCACCGATCACGGCGGTACGCCGGAGCAGCCGGCCGTCCACCGCGTCCTCGATGTCGTAGATCCGCAGCGTCGAGGGGCTGGCCGGGTTCTCCTCGCGGACCGGGGTGCGGGCCTCGGCCCGGTCGTGCTGGGCACCGGCCACCGAGACCGAGGCCAGTGAACCCAGTACCAGCAGTACGCCGAGCGCCGCCCCGGACGACATCAGCGCGGCACGAAGTAGCCCGCCCCGTCCGGAGCCGATCGAGAGCCGCAGCCCGAGCCAGAGCCACCGCCTCACGCCGTCGCACCTTTCGTTCGTGGCTGTGGGGCTCGCAGGCCCGGCTCACTCCTCGCACTCACGGTGCCGTCTTTCGTTCGTGGCTGCGGGGCTCGCAAGCCCGGCTCACTCCTCGCACTCACGGTGCCGTCTTTCGTTCGTGGCTGCGGGGCTCGCAAGCCCGGCTCACTCCTCGCACTCACGGTGCCACCCGCCCGTCGCGCAGGAAGACGGTCCGATCCGCGTAGGCCGCCACCCGGGCCTCGTGGGTGACCATCACGACCGCGCTGCCCTCCTGGCGGGCCAGTCCGGTCAGCGCGTCCAGCACCACCTCGCCGGCGGCGCTGTCCAGCGCCCCGGTCGGCTCGTCGGCGAAGATCACCGACGGCCGGTGCGCCAGTGCCCGGGCGACGGCGGCGCGCTGTGCCTCGCCGCCGGAGACCTGGCCCGGGCGCCGGTCGGCCAGTTCGACCACGGCCAGCTGGCCGAGCAGTTCGACGCTCCGGCGTCGGGCCTTCGCCCGGGACGTGCCGAGCAGTCGCAGCGGCAGTTCGACGTTTTCCCGCAGGGACAGCTCCGGCACCAGGTCACCGAATTGGAGCACGAAGCCGAACGACCGGAGCCGGAGCTTGCTGCGCCGGCTGTCGGAGAGGTTGTCGATGCGCTGCGCGTCGAGGCGCACCTCGCCGTGCTCCGGACGGAGGATGCCGGCGAGCACGTGCAGCAGGCTCGACTTGCCGGAGCCGGACGGCCCCATGATGGCGAGGATCTCGCCAGGGGCGACGGTCACGTCGGCGCCGTCGAGCGCGACGGTCTGGCCGAACCGGAGGGCCAGGTTGCTGCCCTGGAGGGTCATCGTTGCTCCTTCTTCGCGTCGTCGATCCGGGACACCAGCGCGGCCAGCCGGGCGAGCCGGGCAACGGCGCCGTCGATCCACTTGAGGTCGGCGTCGAGGTGGTACATCTCGAAGTCGGCGTCGAGCTGGGCGAGCAGGTCGCCGGCCTGCCGCTGGGCGCGCATCTCGCGCATCCGGGCCAGGTGTGCCTGGCGTTGCCGGTCGAGCATCGGTTCGGCGGGCCGGCCGCTGGAGAGCGCGATCAGCACCTTGGCGAAGAGCACCCGCCGGCTGCCTGTCACCTCGGGCACCTCCGGCTCGTCGAGCCAGCGGTCGAGTTCGCCGACGCCGGTCTCGGTGATGGCGTAGACCCGGCGGTCCGGCCCGACCCCGCTGGCCACCCCGGTGAGGTTGATCAGCCCGTCCCGATCCAGTCGGCCCAGGGTGGCGTAGACCTGCGCCGACTTGAGCGGTCGGCTGTTGCCGAACCACTCGTCGTAGCGGCGCCGCAGCACGTAGCCGTGTTGGGACCTCGGTTCGAGGAGGCCGAGCAGGATCCGGGAGACCGACATGGCGGGGAACACTAGCAACTGAGTTGCTAAGCTAGCAAGCGGGTTGCTAGTCGCGTTCGGGGCGCGTCGTCGTACCGCCCGCGCGTGCCTCCGTACCGCTCGCCGTCGTCCCTCAGCGAGCCCGTCGTGCCGGCGCCGTTAACCTGGACGGCGATGCCCGTCACCGTCACCGATTCCCCGCCCGCGCCGCCGCCCGGTCCGGCGGCCCCGGACGACCGGCGCCGTCGCCGGTTCGTCGCCATGTCGATCTGGGCGGTGGCCTTCGTCGCCGCCTGGCTGCTGATCGGCCTGCCCACCGATCCGCTCTACGCCTTCGCCTGGCTCTGGGCCGCCACCATCGCCTGGCGCAGTGAGCGGCCCTGGCGCACGCACCTGGGCTTCGCCCGGGACTGGCTGCCGGTGGTGGTGCTGCTGGCCCTGTACAACCTCTCCCGAGGGTTCGCCGACAACGGCGCGACGCCGCACGCCTACGAGCTGATCGTCGCCGACCGGTGGATGTTCGGCTGGGCGATGGACGGCCAGGTCCCGACGGTCTGGCTGCAACAGCACCTCTACGACCCGGACGGCATCCACTGGTGGGACGTCGGGGTGAGCTGGGTCTACTTCTCGCACTTCGTGGTCACCCTGGCCGCCGCGGTGGTGCTCTGGCTGCGCTCCCGCCCCCGGTGGGCGGCGTTCATGCGCCGGTGGGGCTTCCTCTGCGCCGCCGGCCTGGTCACCTACTTCATCTACCCCGCCGCGCCGCCCTGGTGGGCCGCCCAATACGGGATGCTCTCCGATGTCGCCCGGATTTCCACCCGGGGCTGGCGGGAGTTCGGCATGCACGGCGCCGGCAACCTGCTCAACGCCGGCCAGTTCGCCTCCAACCCGGTCGCCGCGATGCCGTCGCTGCACACCGCCTGGGCGCTCTTCGTGGTGGTCTTCTTCCTCGGCGCGACCCGGCGACGCTGGTGGCCGCTGTTGCTCTGCTACCCGCTGGCGATGACCTTCACCCTGGTCTACGCGGGCGAGCACTACGTGATCGACGTACTGGTCGGCTGGGCGTACGTCGGACTGACCTTCCTGGTCGTCGGGCTCGCCGAGCGCTGGTGGGCGGCACGCAGGGCCCGCCGCCAGCCGGTGCAGGCCGAGCCGGCGCATGCGGTGACGGCCGGATCCACCGGAGACGGGTCGGCCGGTGACGGAGCGGCCCGTGACGGGGCGGCCGGGGACGGGGCGGCCATCGACAGTGGCGTGGCGGCCGGAACGAAGACCGACACCGGGCCGGAGTCGGGCCCGGCGCCGGAGCGGACCGTCAGCGCGGGTCGGTGAGCCGGGCGGCCCGGGCCCGGGCGGTCAGCTCCGCGGCCAGCGCCCAGGCCTCGTACAGGTCCCGGTCCCGGGCCGCCGCCGCAGGCCCACCGGCGGTGTCCGCGTAGACGGTGGCGAGCCGCAGCCGCCGCTGGAGCGGACCCTGCACCACCCGCACGCTCTGGATCCGGGCGTACGGCACGACGAGGAGTTCCCGGGTCAGCAGTCCGGAGCGGACCGCGAAGACCCGGGCGGAGAGCCCGGCGCCGAGTGCGGTGCGGGCCAGCGGGTGCACCCAGCGGGCCCGGGCCGGCGGCGGCGTGAGGGTGCCGGCGATCCCCACCCCGGGCAGGATCTCCGACATGATCATCTGTGCGGTGGCCAGGTCACCGACCGGCAGCAGCCGATCCGGGTGGCTCCGGTCGTCGAGCTCACCGGTGGAGATTCCGGCGATCGACAGCCGCATCCGCAGCCACCCCTTCGGCCGCCAGAGCAGCGGCCAGGTCACCCCGATCGCCTGGAGCCGGTCCAGCGGTACGGTCTGGGCCCGGGTCTCCAGCAGGCCGTGCCGGACCCGCAGCGCGGCGTCGTCGCGGGCCAGCCGGAAGCTCCAGTCGTCGAGGACCCGCCGGATCGGCTGGAGCACCACCCCGGCCATCGCGGTGAGGGTGCTGGCGACCGCGATGAACGACCAGGAGCCCTCGGTGAAGAACTGGGTGAGCACGAAGGCGACGCCGAACGGCAGGAAGAAGGCCTGCGGGGTGAGGAGCTGACTGACCAGCAGGTCGCGGTTGGACACCGCGTGCAGGTGTCGGCCGACGGGTGGCTCGGCGCCGGCCAGCCCGGCCAGGCCCGGCACGCCGGGCTGACCCGGTGCCCCGACACCGGGCCGCTCGGGCGGTACGACGCCGGGGGCGGTCGCGGTCGGGCCGGACGGCGCCCGGCCGGCCAGCACCAGCAGGCGCTCCCGCAGGACCACCGCGTCGGCCACCGTGACGTACGCCAGCGGCGCCTCCGTCTTGCCGCCGCCGACGACCTCCAGCCGCAACTCGGCGAGCCCGCTGAGCTGGGCCAGCAACGGTCGGACCACCTCCACGGACTGCAGCCGCTCCAGCGGGATCGCCCGGGTACGCCGCCACAGCAGACCCTCGTGGATCCGCAGTTCCCGCCCGACCACGTGATAGCCGGTGTTGTACCAGCTGACCACCGAGAGGACGAGCGCGCCGATCAGCAGTACCGCCACCAGCAGGGCGAAGAAGCCGGGGCCGACCCGGGACAGCGTCGACCAGGAGAGCGCGGCGACGATCACCACCAGTGACTTCGCCCCGTGCAGCAGCGGACTCAACGGGTGCAGTCGCTGCCGGGGCTCGGCGAACTCCTGCGGAGTCACAGACCCTCCGCCCGGTCCTCGCCGAGGGCGGTGAGCCGGTCGCGCAGCCGGGAGGCCTCGGCCGGACGCAGGCCGGGCACCCGGGCGTCGCTCGCGGCGGCGGCGGTGTGCAGTTGCACGGTGGCCAGGTCGAAGGCCCGCTCCAGCGGCCCGGCGGTGACATCGACGAACTGCATCCGGGCGTATGGCACGATCGACAGCCGCCGGACCAGCAGGCCGTGCCGGACCAGCAGGTCGTGGTCGCGTTCGGCGTAGCCCCAGGCCCGGACGGCCCGGACGATCACGGCCAGCCGCCACAGGGTCAGTACGGCCACCGCGCCGAGCGCGAGGCCGAACAGCCAGTGCCCGGTGAGCGCGAGGCCGATTCCGGCGCCGGCGGCCAGGGTCAGCATGCCGATCCCGAGCCGCAGTGCCTCCACCTTGATCAGGTCCATGGAAACGGGCTGCCAGCGTACGGTCTCCGGCCACGGCTCCAGCGGGTCGGTCGGCCCGGTCGGGTACCGCCCGGCCGGAGGCTCCTCGACGGCGGGCCCGCCGCCGGCAACAGGCTCGCCGCCAACAGGCTCCTCGCCCGCAGGCTCGCCGACCGTAGGCTCCGCGCCGTGCTCGCTCCGGTTGTCCTCGCCGTGCCCGCCTCGCTCGTCGCCTCGCTCGCTCACGTGTCGAGCGTAGGCGATCCCCCGGCGGGTGTTACCTCCCGAAGGAACCCCCGCGCGCCGAGGAAGTCGCCGAGCGACCGCCGGTGGTCGGCACAGGCAAGCCAGGTCTTCCGCCGATCGGCGGTGTGCAGCCGAGGGTTGTTCCAGTGCAGTGCCCAGACCGCCACCGCCCGACAGCCCTTGGCGGAGCAGATCAGGGGCGGGTCGTCGGCGGACGGGGAATCCTTGCCGGCGCCTGCGGACGAGTCACTCACGGCGGCGAGTCTACGGCGCACGGCGGCGCTACCGGGAAAGAGATCGCCGGGCGGCCACGGGGGGAGCCGCCCGGCGATTCGCTGCATCGTACACAGAGAAAACCCCGCTATGTCTACCCACCACCGACCGTTTTCCGGATTGCGCGCCCGGTGTGGCGCGATCGGGCCGGATCGAACCGCAAATCCGGTTCTCCCTTCACAGTCTCCGCGCCGGACGTGCGACGCTTGGGGGCGTCGGCGCGCGCCGACCCTTGAGCCCGTGACCCTGCTGTTCGATCCTGTGACCCTGCTGTTCGCTCTGTGACCCTGCTGTGGAGGACCGGTGGCCCAGCCGACCACGCCCGACATCCCGACCACGCCCGACGTGGGCGGTACCGCCCACGCCGGCGACAGCACCCCGGCCGAGGACGCCACCCTGCTGGAACGAGCCCTCTTCGAGGTCAAGCGGGTCATCGTCGGGCAGGACCGGATGGTGGAGCGGATGTTCGTCGCCCTGCTGGCCCGCGGGCACTGCCTGCTGGAAGGGGTGCCGGGGGTCGCCAAGACGCTCGCGGTGGAGACCCTGGCCCGGGTCGTCGGCGGTACCTTCGCCCGGGTGCAGTTCACTCCGGACCTGGTCCCGGCCGACATCGTCGGCACCCGGATCTACCGCCAGTCGAGCGAGAAGTTCGATGTCGAACTCGGGCCGGTCTTCGTGAACTTCCTCCTCGCCGACGAGGTCAACCGGGCGCCGGCCAAGGTGCAGTCGGCGCTGCTCGAGGTGATGTCCGAGCAGCAGGTGTCGATCGGCGGGCAGACCCACCGGGTGCCGAACCCGTTCCTGGTGATGGCGACCCAGAACCCGATCGAGCAGGAGGGCGTCTATCCGCTGCCCGAGGCGCAGCGGGACCGCTTCCTGATGAAGATCCTCGTCGGGTACCCCACCGACGCCGAGGAGCGCGAGATCGTCTACCGGATGGGGGTCAACGCCCCCGAGCCGGCGTCGGTCTTCACCCCGCTCGAACTCGTCGGGCTGCAACAGAAGGCGGACCAGGTCTTCGTGCACAACGCCCTGGTCGACTACACCGTACGCCTGGTGCTGGCCACCCGTGCCCCGGCCGAGCACGGGATGCCGGACGTGGCCCAGCTCATCCAGTACGGTGCCAGCCCGCGGGCCTCGCTCGGCATCGTCCGGGCCACCCGGGCACTCGCCCTGATGCGCGGCCGCGACTACGCACTGCCGCAGGATGTCCAGGACATCGCCCCGGACATCCTCCGACACCGGCTGGTGCTCAGCTACGACGCGCTGGCGGACAACATCCCCGCCGACCACATCGTCGACCGGGTGATGTCCACCATCCCGCTCCCCTCGGTCGCGCCCCGGCAGCACGCCACCCCCGCCCCGCCGCCCGGCTCCGGACCCGCCCTCGGGCCCGCGTCCGGGGTGCCGGCGGCCGGTCCGGCGTGGCCCGGGCGTCCGCCGGCGTGATGTCGGCGACCGACAGCGGCCCGGCCCGGGCCGACGCCGTACTCTCCCGGTTGCAGTTGCTGGTCACCCGCAAACTCGACGGGCTGCTCCAGGGCGACTACCTCGGCCTGCTGCCGGGGCCGGGCACCGAGGCGGGGGAGTCCCGGGAGTACCGCCCCGGCGACGACGTACGCCGGATGGACTGGCCGGTGACGGCCCGGACGACGGTGCCGCACGTCCGGCGTACGGTCGCCGACCGGGAACTGGAGACCTGGCTGGCGGTGGACCTCTCGGCCAGCCTCGACTTCGGCACCGGCCGCTGGCTCAAGCGCGAGCTGGTGATCGCGGCGGCGGCGGCGATCACCCACCTGACCGTGCGCGGCGGCAACCGGATCGGTGCGGTGATCGGCACCGGCCCGTCCCGGGACGGCGGGGCCGGACCGCCCCCGGTGCGGTCGGGGGTGCTGCGGCTGCCGGCCCGACCAGGGCGCAAGGAGGCGCAGGGGCTACTCCGGACCATCGCCGGCACGCCGACCCGACCGGGGCGTACCGACCTGGGGCTGCTGGTCGACGCGCTCAACCGCCCGCCCCGGCGCCGGGGGATGGCCGTGGTGATCTCCGACTTCCTGGCCCCGCCCGAGCAGTGGGGACGGCCGGTACGCAAGCTCGGGGTCCGACACGAGGTGCTCGCCGTCGAGGTGGTCGACCCGCGTGAACTGGAACTGCCGGACGTCGGGGTGCTGCCCGTCGTCGACCCGGAAACCGGTGAGCTGCACGAGGTGCAGACCGCCGACCCGCGGCTGCGGCGCCGTTACGCCGAAGCCGCGGCGGCCCAGCGGGCCGCGATCGCCCATCAGCTGCGGGCCGCCGGAGCGGCACACCTGCGGCTGCGTACCGACTCCGACTGGCTGCTGGACATGGTGCGTTTCGTCGCGGCACAGCGGCACGCCCGTACCGGGGGGACGACTCGATGATCCGTTTTCTGCAACCGTGGTGGCTGCTGGCCGTACTGCCGGTGCTGCTGCTCGCCGGGGCGTACGTCTGGCGGCAACTGCACCGCCGTACGTACGCGATGCGGTTCACCAACGTCGAACTCCTGCGCAGCCTCGCACCGAAGGGGATCGGCTGGCGCCGGCACGCCGCGGCCGGGGTCCTGCTGCTCAGCCTGCTGGTCCTGGCCACCGGGATGGCCCGGCCGGCGGTGGACACCAAGGAGCCGCTGGAGCGGGCCACCATCATGCTCGCGATCGACGTGTCGCTGTCGATGGAGGCCGACGACGTGACGCCGAGCCGGCTGGAGGCGGCCCAGGAGGCGGCGAAGCAGTTCGTCGCGGAACTGCCGCCGACCTACAACCTCGGGCTGGTCGCCTTCGCCAAGTCCGCCAACGTGCTGGTGCCGCCGACAAAGGACCGCCCGGCGGTCACCCAGGCGATCGACGGCCTGGTGCTGGCCGAGGCGACAGCGACCGGCGAGGCGGTCTTCACCTGCCTGGAGGCGATCCGGTCGGTGCCGGCGGACGGTGCCCAGGGCATCCCGCCGGCCCGGATCGTGCTGCTCTCCGACGGCTACCGCACCGCGGGACGCTCGATCGAGGAGGCCGGTGCGACGGCGCAGGCGGCGAACGTACCGGTCTCGACCATCGCGTTCGGCACCGACTCGGGACAGGTCGACATCGGTGGCCAGGTGCAGCGGGTACCGGTCGACCGGCTGGCCCTGGCCGAACTCGCCGAGACCACGCAGGGCTTTTTCTACGAGGCGGCCTCGGTCAGCGAGCTGAAGCAGGTCTACCAGGACATGGGCAGCTCGATCGGGTTCCGTACCGAGGCCCGGGAGATCACCCACTGGTACGCCGGGATCGCGTTGCTCTTCGCGCTCTGCGCGGCGGGGCTGAGTCTGCTCTGGACGTCCCGCCTGGTGTGAGCGGCGGCCCCTGCGAAAGTGCGACCCTCGTCGCCAACGGCGCTCCGGCCAGGTCCACCGGTCCACCTGTCCGGTCCACCGGTCCACCGGCCCGGTCCACCGGGCGGCCCGGTGCACCGGGCGGCCGGGCGCCGGGCCGGAGCCGGTCAGGGGGTCGCGCTGACCAGGATGAAGACCAGCACGACCCAGGCGGCGGCGAGGGTGAAGCCCAGCGGGGCGACGTAACGCTGCATGACTCTGCTCTCCGGGTGGCGACTGGAGACTTCCCGGTCCGACGCAGGGCCGGGCGAGGTGTCTCGGGGATCAGTGGGCGCACACGAAGTCGTGACCGGGCGGCTGCACACCCTCGGCTCGACAGGCTCCGCATCCTCGGCTCGCCGACGGACACCCTCGGCTCGCCGGCAGCCGTCGGACGGGCACGGCTGGATCGGCACGCCGACGGATGCCGGAGTGTCCCGGAGGATGCGATGTGAAGCGGAACTGGGTCAGTCGGCGGGAGACGTCACGACTCAGGCGGACTGACCGAGGACCCGGCCACGACTGGGAGGATCGCTATTTCGCACAGCGATCACCTCCATCTGTCGGCCGGACCTGGAACGTGAGTCATGGTACACCCGGAGGACCCGGTGGCCGCAGTCGGCCTCCGGGTCCTCCGGTGTCGGCTCCGCGACCCCGCCGTGGCGCGGAAGAGGCTCCGATTCTCACCGGACCTGCCGGTCCCCGCCGGCCCGTCCGACCAGCACATACAGGACCAGGACCAGCAGCGGTAACCAGACCAGCCGAGCCGCCACCCAGCCGGACCCGGCCGGCGCCGTGTGCAGTCCGGGTACCGGCCCGGCGTCGGCCAGCCGGACCGCGAGCGCGGCCAGCGCGGTCACCCCGAGCAGGGTGCTCTGGTGCCACAGGTAGACGCTCATCGCGACCGTGTTGAGCCGGTGCACCGGGGCCCACCGGCCCGGCCGGGCCAGCGCGCCGGCCAGGGCGGGCCGGAGCAGCAGCGCCGCGCCGATCTGGGCCAGCGCCAGGCAGACCGCGAACAGCGACGGCGGGTCCAGGTTGGACACCCCGTCCCCGGGCACCCCGACCGCGCTGAGCGGATAGCCCGCCCAACCCAGCCCGGCCATCCCGGCCGCACCGGCCAGCAGCAGCCCGACGGCGGTCCGTCGGCCGCCGAGTCGGCCGTCGGCGAGGGCCATCCCGAGCAGGTACGGCAACAGCCACCCGGCCAGCACCGCGACCGGTACCCGCCAGGCCCCGTCCCCGGGCAGCGGCACCGGCCAGCCCGACAGGTCGGCGCTCCGCCCGGCCAGGTCGCTCAGCGTGACCAACGCCACGGCCGGCACGGCCAGCCGGACCGGCCCGTACCGGTCCAGTAGCCGGGCCAGCGGTGCGGTCGACGCGATCAGCAGCACCAGCGGCAGCAAAAACCACAGTGGACTGATCACCAGTGTGGCGGCGGTCCGCAGGGTTGCCGCCGGAGCCCCGAGCAGGGCGGCCACGGCCAGCACCGTCAGCCAACCGCCGAGCAACAGCAGCACCGGCCGGCCCAACCGACCGAGCCGGCGGCGCAACCAGCGGGCCGGGTCGAGCCCTCGGGCGGTGGCCGAGCGCAGCGACCGGGCCGAGGCGTACCCGCTGACGAAGAAGAACAGCCCGAGCGTCTGGAACAGCCAGGTCAGCGGCGCCAGCGCCGGCATCGCGGCCAGCGGGCTGGCGGTACGCAGCGCGCCGTCCGGGCCGAGGACCAGGGCGGTTACCAGCCAGTGCCCGAACACCACCCCACCGATCGCGTACGCCCGCAGCCCGTCGATGCCCCGGTCCCGGCCGTCGCCGTCCGACCCGGCCCGCCAGCGCCGTGGCGCCTCGGCCAGCCCTCGTCGGCCAGCCCCACCCGCGCTGCCGCCCCGCCACGGCCCGAGAACGCTCGCCGATCGCCGTTCGTGGGTGCCCGCCGGTGCCCGTTCGACGGTGCCCGCCGGTGGCCGTTCGACGGTGCTGGTCGGTGGCCGTTCGACGGTGCTGGTCGGTGGCCGTTCGACGGTGCTGGTCGGTGGCCGTTCGACGGTGCTCATCGGGCCGTCACCGCCGCCGGGGCGACCGGTCCGGGCGCGCCGAGCGTGACCAGGGCGGTCGCGTGCAGCGTGGCGCTGCCCGGCACCAGGTAGCCGTCGTGCCCGCTCACTCCCGTCACCGGCAGCGGGCGGGCCCCGAAGTCGGGGCTGGCCGGCCGACTCCCGTGCCCGAAGCCGAACAACCGCACCGGGGGGAGCCGGCGGATCCAGTCGTCCGGTGCCTCGGCAGCCCAGACCCGGGCGTCGGTACCCAGCTCGCCCACCCGGTCCACGCCCATCCCGACCCCGGCCAGCGTCACCAGGTCGGTCACCTGCGACGGCACGTCGGGTGCGGCCAATCCGAGCACCAGCGCGCCATAGCTGTGCCCGACCAGCGTCACCGTCGCGCCGGGGCGGTGCCGGGCCAGCGTCCGGGTCAGCTCGACCAGCGCGTCCGCCCCGGCCCGCGCGTGCTCGGAGCGCGCCGCCGCCCGACCGAGCCCGTTCGGCGGGTCGTAGCCGAGCCAGGCGAGCACCGCCACCCGGGCATCGGGGCGGACCGCGCGGATCTCGTCGTAGATCGCCCGGGCATGGACGGCCGGGGCGCGTCGGCGCACCCCGCCCAGGCCGCGGTCGAAGTCTCGCAGGCTGCTGTCCACCCCCGGCACCAGCACCACGATCCGGTCGGCGGTGCCGAGGTCGCCGAGTACCTCCACGGCCAGCCCGTCGCCCTGCGGATCGAACGCCAGGAAGGAGCGGCCGGCGGCCACCCAGCCGGCGTACGGTGCACCGGCGGCCCGCATCGTCGCCGCCACCGCCGGGTACGCCTCGACGTACCCGGCCCGCGCCACCGCCACCTCGCTCGCCCCCGCCGGCGGCGGCACCGTCAGCCCCAGCGCGAGCAGCCCGGCCACCGCGCCCCGTACCGTCGGACGCCACTCCATCCCGCTCTCCCTCCGATCGCTTCGGATCCGAGAATGCGTGCTCGGAGGGGGCGGCCGCGTCACGCCACGGGACGGCTTCCGGCGGCCTACCCGGGGACTACCGGCGGGCTACCGGGGTACTAGTCACCGGCCGCCACCAGCCCGGACTCGTACGCGACGACGACCGCCTGAGCCCGGTCGCGCAGGTCGAGCTTGCTCAGGATCCGCCCGACGTGGGTCTTCACGGTCTGCTCGGCGACGACCAGCTCGGCGGCGATCTCGCCGTTGGACCGGCCCCTGGCGATCAGCCGCAGCACCTCGGTCTCCCGGGGGGTGAGCCCGGCGAGGCTGGTCGGCCGGGGCCGGTCCCGACCGGGTCGGGCGGCGAACTCGGCGATCAGCCGGCGGGTCACCGCCGGGGCGAGCAGCGCGTCCCCGGCCGCGATCACCCGGACCGCGTGCACCAGGTCGGCGGCGGGGGCGTCCTTGAGCAGGAAGCCGCTGGCACCGGCTCGCAGCGCCTCGTAGACGTAGTCGTCGAGGTCGAACGTGGTCAGAATGAGCACCCGGGGCCGGGCCGGGTCCGGCCGGTCGCCGAGGAGCTGCCGGGTCGCGGCGAGGCCGTCCAGTACCGGCATCCGGACGTCCATCAACACCACGTCCGGGTCGAGCCGCCGGGCGGCGGTGACCGCCTCCGCGCCGTTCGCCGCGTCCCCGACCACCAGCAGGTCGGGCTGGGCCGCCAGCAGCGCCCCGAAGCCCTGCCGGACCATCGCCTGGTCGTCGACGATCAGCACCCGGATCATCGGGTCGTCCTTCCGTTCGGCTCCGGGTCCGGCGGCTCCGGGGCGGGCGACTCCGAGTCCGGCGGCTCCGGGGCGGGCGACTCCGAGTCCGGCGACTCCGGGGCGGGCGGCTCCGGGGGCGTCGGCTCCGGGTGGTAGGGCAGGTGCGCGGTGACCGCGTACCCCTGGTCGTCGGTCGGGCCGGCCCGCAGCCGGCCGCCGAGCAGCCGGACCCGCTCCCGCATCCCGGTCAGGCCGTGCCCGACCGGGCCGGCGGAGTCGGCCGGCCCGCCGGCGCCGGGCGTACCGACCGGGTCGTTCCAGACCCCGACGGTCAGCGCCCGGTCATCCGCGTCGAGCAGGACCCGCACCGCCGTCCCGGGCGCGTGCCGGGCCGCGTTCGCCAGGGCCTCCTGGATGATCCGGTACGCGGCCAGTCCGACCGCCTCCGGCACCGGTCGGCCCTCCGCCGGGGCCGGGCCGGCGGCGACCGTCACCGCCATTCCGGCCCGGCGGGCCGCCTCGACCAGCTCGGGTACGTCGGCCAGCCCCGGCTGCGGCGCGGTCTGCGGTGCCGCCGACTCGCTGCGCAGTACGCCGAGCAGTCGGCGCATGTCGGTCAGCGCCTCCCGGGCCGACCCGGCGATCGCGGTGAACTCGGCCCGGGCCGGCTCGGGCAGCCCGGCCAGCCGGTACGGCGCGGTCTCCGCCTGCACCGCGATCATCGACATGTGGTGCGCGACCACGTCGTGCATCTCCCGGGCGATCCGGGTCCGTTCCTCCAGCACCGCCCGGCGGGCCTGCTCCAGCTCGCTGCGTTCGGCCTGCTCGGCCAGGGCCTGCTGGCTCTGCCGGCGTCGCCGCACCTGGTCGCCGACGATCAGGATCGCCAGGAAGAGCAGCGCGACCCCGTGCGCGTTCGCCTGGGTCCGCACGAACAGGTACGCCGGCAGCACGCTGAGCAGCCCCGCCCAGGTCGCGATCCCCAGGCTGGTCCGGGCGGCCAGCACCAGCAGGACGAAGAGGAAGGCGATGATCTGCACCGGGCTCCACGGCCAGGCCTCGTCGGACTGCGCGTCGAGCACGCCGAGGTAGAGCAGCGGGTAGCCGATCCGCCAGGCGAGCAGCGGACGGGACAGGGCCAGCACCGCCGGCAGGGTGCCACCGACGGCGAGCGGGACCGCTATCGTCTCGGGCATGTCCCGGGTGTCGGTCAGGTACTGGACCCCGGCGATGGTGAGGCCGACCAGGGCGAAGACCAGCGCCGGGAGCAGGACCGGCCGGACGCGGTCCCACCCGCGTCGCAACCTGCCCGGCGGACCGGCGGGCGGTGACGGCGGATAGTCCGCTCCGACCAGGAGCCGGCGCAGGTCGTGGCGACCGGCGCGCATCGCCGTGGCGGTGCTCTTTCCCATCAGGGGCAGGGTACGCAGACCGGACCCCTCCGTCGTCACTCCCTGGCGCGATCCCGCCGGTAGTACCCCGGTAGTACGCCACCCGGGTTACGGATTACCTGCCGGTAGCGCCTAGTCTCCAACCCGCACGTCCGTACCGTCCGTGAGGAGGACACCCGTGGCCCGAACCGTGCTGGTGACCGGAGGCAACCGGGGGATCGGCCTCGCCATCGCGCAGGCCTTCGCCAAGCAGGGCGACCGGGTCGCGGTCACCCACCGGGGCAGCAACCCGCCGGCCGACCTGTTCGGGGTCCGGTGCGACATCACCGACAGCGACGAGGTCGACGGGGCGTTCTCGGCCGTCGAGGCGGAGCTGGGCCCGGTCGAGGTGCTGGTCTGCAACGCCGGGATCACCGACGACACGCTGCTGCTGCGGATGTCGGAGGAGCAGTTCACCCGGGTCCTCGACGCGAACCTGACCGGCGCGTTCCGGTGTGCCAAGCGGGCCTCCGGCAAGATGCTCCGGGCCCGGTGGGGCCGCATGATCTTCGTCTCGTCCGTGGTCGGCCTCTCCGGCGGCGCCGGCCAGGTGAACTACGCGGCCAGCAAGGCCGGCCTGGTCGGGGTGGCCCGGTCGATCACCCGGGAGCTGGGCAGCCGGAACATCACCGCCAACGTCGTCGCGCCGGGGTTCATCGACACCGACATGACGGCGGTACTCAGCGAGGAGCGCAAGGCGGAGATCCGCAAGTCCATCCCGGCCGGCCGGATGGCCAGCCCGGACGAGGTGGCCGGGGTGGTGGCCTGGCTCGCCTCCGACGCGGCCGGCTACGTCTCCGGGGCGGTCATCCCGGTCGACGGCGGCCTCGGTATGGGGCACTGACCTGCCCGGAACCCGGGGCACCGACTGACACAATCGCCCAGGCGCCGTTATCGGCCGGGACGGACCCGGACCGGTCACGGGACTCGGGGGACCACGAGGGTATGGAGGATCTTCACGTGTCTGGACTGCTGGCCGGCAAGCGGCTGCTCGTCACCGGGGTCATCACGGACCAGTCGATCGCGTTCTCGGTGGCGAGGCTCGCCCAGGAGAACGGGGCGACGGTGATACTCACCGGCTTCGGCCGGATGTCGCTGGTCGAGCGGATCGCCAAGCGGCTGCCCGAGCCCGCGCCGGTCATCGAGCTGGACGTTACCGACGCCGGGCAGTTGGACAGCCTGGCGGGGCGGGTCCGCGAGCACGTCGACGGGCTGGACGGGGTGGTGCACTCGATCGGCTTCGCGCCGCAGAGCTGCCTGGGCGGTGGCTTCCTGGACGCGCCGTGGGAGGACGTGGCGACCGCGGTGCACGTCTCGACGTACTCCTACAAGGCGCTCGCGGTGGCCGCGCTGCCGCTGATGAGCGCCGGCGGCGCGGTGGTCGGGCTCACCTTCGACGCCACCAAGGCCTGGCCGGTGTACGACTGGATGGGTGTGGCCAAGGCCGGGCTGGAGTCCGCCTCCCGCTACCTGGCGCTGCACCTGGGCCCGAAGGGGATCCGCAGCAACCTGGTCTCGGCAGGGCCGCTGCGTACCATGGCGGCGAAGTCGATCCCGGGTTTCGAGCAGTTCGAGGAGGCCTGGGCCGACCGGGCCCCGCTGGGCTGGGCGCTGACCGACCAGGAGCCGGCCGCCCGGGCGTGCCTGGCGTTGCTCTCCGACTGGTTCCCGGCCACCACCGGTGAGATCGTGCACGTCGACGGCGGCTACCACGCGCTCGGCGCTCCGATGTGAGGCAGGTCCCGCCCGGTGGACGGGGGAACTGCCGAACCGGCCGGGCGGGAACAATGGCGGTATGTCGTACGACGCAGTTGTGCTGATCTCGTTCGGCGGCCCGGAACGGCCGGAGGATGTCCTGCCGTTCCTGGCCAACGTCACCCGGGGCCGGAACGTGCCGCCGGACCGGCTGGCCGAGGTCGCCGAGCACTATCGGCACTTCGGCGGCGTGTCGCCGATCAACCAGCAGTGCCGGGACCTGCTCGCCGCGATCCGCGCCGACTTCGCCGCGCACGGGCTCGACCTGCCGGTCTACTGGGGCAACCGCAACTGGCACCCGATGCTCGCCGACACCGTGGCCCAGCTGCGCGACGACGGGATCACCTCCGCCCTCGGCTTCGTGACAAGCGCCTACAGCGGCTACTCCTCCTGCCGGCAGTACCTGGACGACATCGCGTCCGCCCGGGCGGCGGTGGGCCCGGACGCGCCGAGGATCGACAAGCTGCGGCAGTACTGGGACCATCCCGGATTCGTCGAGCCGCACGCCGACGCGGTGGCGGCCGCGCTGGACACCCTCGACCCGGCCCGGCGGGACAGCACCCGGCTGGTCTTCACCGCCCACTCGATCCCGGTCTCGATGGCCGCGTCCGCCGGCCCGCAGGGCGGCCGGTACGAGGCGCAGCTCCGCGAGACCGCCGCGCTGGTGGCCGAGCGGGCCGCCCCCGACCTCCGCTACGACCTGGTCTGGCAGAGCCGTTCCGGCCCGCCCCAGGTGCCGTGGCTGGAGCCGGACGTCAACGACCACCTGCGGGCGCTGGCGGCCGACGGTGTCACCTCGGTGGCGGTCAGCCCGATCGGATTCGTCTCCGACCACCTGGAGGTGGTGTGGGACCTGGACACCGAGGCGGCGACGACCGCCAAGGAGCTCGGCCTCGACTTCGCCCGGGCCGGCACCCCGGGCACCGACCCGAGGTTCGTGGCGATGGTCCGGGAACTGGTGACCGAGCGGCTCGACCCGGCCGATCCGGCGGCGCGGCGCCGGCTGGGTACGCTGCCGGCCTGGGACACCTGCTCGGCCGGTTGCTGCCAGCCAGTCCGGCGCCCCTGACGCCAGTCCCTGACGCTAGGAGGGCCATGAACGAGACCAGCCCGTACGCCGCCCGCGGCGGAGGCTCGGCGTGACCGATCGCAAGCCGGTGGAAAGCTGGCTCACCGACATGGACGGGGTACTGGTGCACGAGGGGCAGCCGGTGCCCGGCGCGCCCGAGTTCGTCCGGGCACTGGGTGCCTCGGGCAAGCCGTTCCTGATCCTCACCAACAACTCGATCTACACCGCCCGGGACCTCCAGGCCCGGCTGAACCGGATGGGGTTCGACGTCCCCGAGCGCGCCATCTGGACCGCCGCACTGGCCACCGCGCAGTTCCTGGCCGACCAGCGGCCCGGCGGTACCGCGTACGTGATCGGGGAGGCCGGGCTGACCACCGCGATGCACGCCGTCGGGTACGTGCTGACCGACTTCGCCCCCGACTACGTGGTGTTGGGCGAGACCCGGACGTACAGCTTCGAGGCGATCACCAAGGCGGTCCGGCTGATCGACGGTGGAGCCCGGTTCATCTGCACCAATCCGGACCCGACCGGCCCGTCCGCCGAGGGCGCCCTGCCGGCCGCCGGCTCGGTGGCGGCGATGATCTCGAAGGCGACCGGGGTGGCGCCGTACTTCGTCGGGAAGCCGAATCCGATGATGATGCGGTCGGCGCTGAACACCATCGACGCGCACTCGGAGACGACCGCGATGATCGGTGACCGGATGGACACCGACATCCTCTGCGGGCTGGAGGCGGGGTTGCAGACCGTGCTGGTGCTGACCGGGATCAGCACCCGGGCCGAGGCCGAGCGCTATCCGTACCTGCCGTCCCGGATCGTCGACTCGGTGGCCGACCTGATCGACGAGATCTGAGTCGTCCCGGCCGGAGCTGAGTCGTCCGGGCAGGATTCTGAGTCGTCCGGGCCGGAGCTGAGTCGTCCCGGCCGGGCGGTAGCGACCGGGGTCAGGCCGAGAGCGGGGCGTTGCAGGCGGCCACGACCGCCCGGCGGCAGGCGGCGGTGAGCGGGCGCAGTGCGGCGTCGCGCTGCTGTGCCTCGTGGCCGTTGACCGAACCGCCGGGTGCGGCGTGCTCGGCCAGCGCGAGCACCTGGTCCAGCACGCTGGCCCGGGCGAACAGCCGGCGCGAGCGCGGGTCGAAGCCGGGCGGCAGGTCCATTCCGCTGTCCGGGCGGCGCAGGGCGGCGAGCGCGCCGGCCAGCTCGGGACGCCACTGCGCGACGTCGAGCCGGGTCAGCGCGGCGGTCGCCTCGGCCAGGGTCACCGCCAGCTCGGCCTCGGCCTCGGCGGCACCGGGACTGCCGAGCGAGGCGGCCGGAGCGGTCTCCGGCAGCGGATGGACCCGCCAGAGCACCGTCTCGAACGTCACGCCGGACCCGCTGGTGTGCGTGCGTACCTCGGGGATCACGCCCAGGCCGCGGGCCACCACGGCCTCGCCGGCCAGCAGGGCCGCCGAGGCGAACGGACCGGGGCCGGGCAGGCCGCGCGGATCGCCGGGGGCGGGCAGCACCAGCCGGATCTCGTCGGGCGAGAGTTTGGAGAAGGCGGAGAGCGCGTCGCGCAGCGGTATGTCGGTCCAGGCACCGGGTGCGTCGGCGACGAGGTGCTCCTCGCCGCCGGCGATCTCGTCGGCGATCTCGTCGTACGGCACCAGCCCGGCGCGCCATGCGCGTACCCAGGCCACAAAACGGCTGGACCGGCGCGCCACGAGAGTCGCCGCGCCCGTTGCGGGGGACATGCGGCTAGGGTACGTGCTTCCCGTGTCGGCTGTCTCGGGTGCGGGCAGGGCGGCGCGTCAACTCCGGCCGGTGGCCGACGGCGGTTACCGTCGCCTCCCATGGGGAGGATGTACGGCGACGACGTGCTCGCCGGGGACTGGCGGCGACGCCGGGTGGTGCCCGAGGTGCCGGCCGAGGCCGATCTGGTGGTCGAGGACGCCGATTCGGGGTTTTGCGGCGCGGTGGTGGGTTTCGAGTCCGGTGCGGTGGTGCTGGAGGACCGGCACGGCCGGCGGCGGAACTTTCCGTTGCTGCCGGCGGCGTTCCTGCTCGACGGGAAGCCGGTGACGCTGCGCCGGCCGGCACCGTCGGGGGCACCGGCGCCGCGCCGACGGACCGCCTCCGGATCGGTCGCGGTGGCCGGGGTACCCGCCCGGGTGGCCCAGGCCAGCCGGATCTGGGTGGAGGGTGTGCACGACGCGGCGCTGGTGGAGCGGATCTGGGGCGACGACCTGCGGATCGAGGGCGTGGTGGTGGAGCCGCTGGACGGCATCGACGCGCTCGCGTCCCGGGTCCGGGAGTTCGGCCCGGGTCCGGGGCGGCGGCTCGGGGTCCTCGTCGACCACCTGGTGCCCGGTTCGAAGGAGAGCCGGATCGTCGCGGCGGTCACCTCGCCGGACGTCCTGGTCACCGGCCACCCGTACGTCGACGTGTGGCAGGCGGTGAAGCCGTCGGCGCTCGGCATCCGGGCGTGGCCGGTGGTGCCGCCGGGACGGCCGTGGAAGGAGGGCGTCTGTGCCGCCCTCGGGGTTGCCGAGCCGGCCGAGATGTGGCGGCGGATCCTCGCCCGGGTCGACAGCTTCCACGACGTCGAGACACCGTTGATCAACGCGATGGAACGGCTCATCGACTTCGTCACGGTCCCGTCCGGGCCCTGACCGGCGCGGTTCGGCCTCGACGACCACCACGCGGTCGGCGTCGACCCGGTACGAATGCTCCGGCGACGCCGTTGTCGCGGGCGGGTCGTCGTCTCAGCCGAGCCTTTCGGGGTCGCGGGTGAAGACGAAGGTGGCGATGTCCAGGGCGGTGACCGCACCGGTACGGTCGCGCCGGACGGCGAGGATCTCACCGTTGTTCATGCCGGAGCGGCCCCGCCAGCGGCCGGCGGCGTCCCGGCCGAACCGCCAGGGCGGGACGGTGCCGGCCAGCAGTTGGCGCACGACCAGTTCCTCGGCGGTCGGCTCCCAGGAGACCTCGAACTCCCGGCCCATCCACCACCAGCGGCCGGTCAGCTCGGCGACCTCCGCGTCCGGCGGCGCGGTCGCCGGGCGCCAGGGCTGGACCGGCGTGGGTTCGGCGTCGAGCACCGTGGAGAGCACCTGCCGGCCGAGCGCCGGCAGCGACGCGGCGCGCAGCCCGTATGCGTTGGCGAAGCCGACCACGCCGGTGCCGGAGGGCCGGTGCACCGAGAACGTGGCCACGTAGCCGGGCATCGAACCGCCGTGCCCGACGTACACCCGGTCGCCGACCCGGTGCAGTTCCACGCCGAGTCCGTAGCCGGCGGTCCACACGTCCGGGTCGGCCATCGCCACCGGGACGCACATTTCCGCCGCGCTGTCCGGACCGAGCACCTGCGGATCCGGGGCGGCGAGGAAACCCGCCCAGCGGGCGAGATCGGTCAGGCTGGCCCAGAGCTGCCCGGCCGGCGCCATCGCCCCGGTGTCGGTACGCGGCTCCTCGCGCAGCGTCCCGTGCCAGGGATGTACGACGTAGCCGCGGGCGTACGGTTCGGTGGCCTGGTAGGAGGTGCGGGTCATCCCCAGTGGATCGAGCAGCCGGGACCGGACGAGCTTCCACCAGGACTCCCCGGTGACCCGCTCCAGCACCGTCCCGAGCAGCCCGTACGCCAGGTTGGAGTAGTGGAAGGCGCGGTGCGGCGGAAATGCCAGTTTGTCGCCGGTGAGACCGGCGAGCAGGGTGTCCGGGTCGACACCGGTGGAGCGTTCCCACCACTCGCCGTCCGGTTCGCGTTGCAGCCCGGCGACGTGGCCGAGGAGTTGACGCAGCCGGACGGCGCCGAGCGGGTTGCCGGGCAGGTGCCGGTGCAGCGGATCGTCGAGATCGAGCAGCCCCTCGTCGCGCTGCCGCAGCAGCAGTACCGCGGTCATCGTCTTGGTGATCGAGCCGATCCGGTACTGGAGGTCCGGATCCGGCGGCGGCGTCTCGCCGGCCGTGGCGACGTGCACGAGCCCGCCGTCCTGCCCGGGCGCGGCGGCGGACGGGGTCCGGAGCACCCCGAGGATCAGCGACGGCGCCCGGCCGGATGCCTGGGCCTGGGCGACGAGCGTGTCGATCCGGCTGGTGGTCTGCGGCGATAGGCCGGACTCCGGCGGCTGGGGGACCACGGGCTGCCTCCTCGGGCTCGAGTGCCGGAACCGGACTGGCTTGTCTGAACGGGCTGGATCATCCTAGCCAGGACCGGACACCGGAAAACCGGACCGATCATCCGAACCGGACCGTCCGGGGTGTAAACAGGATCGAATCGGGTGGCCGGACGACGCCCGGCCGGCGGATCTCGACAGGAGATCTTACGTAGGTCGATCGTGAGTTCGCCGGTAGCCGCCCGGACGTGCCAGGATCGATGTGTGGAGTCGCTCCTGTGGATCGTATTGGGCGTCGTGCTGGTCGTTGCGGAGATCTTCACGACGACTCTCTTCCTCGTCATGTTCGGAGTCGGGGCGTTCGCCGCGGCCGGCGCTGCCGCCCTCGGCGCCCCGCTGGAGCTCCAGGCGGTGGTCTTCGCCGGCGTCTCGGCGCTGACCGTGGCCGTCGCCCGACCCGTGATGAGGCGGCATCGCGCGGCCGAACTGTCCGGGGAGGAGCAGCCGTTCGGGGTCCGGGCGATCACCGGGAGCAGCGCGCTGGTGCTGGAGCAGGTGGACGCCGACAGTGGCGTGGTCAAGATCGACGGGGAGATCTGGACCGCCCGCTCGTACGACGCCAGCCAGGTGATCGAGCCCGGCACCCGGGTACGGGTGATCGAGGTCAAGGGCGTGACCGCACTGGTCTGGCGGGATGAGTTCACAATTGATGAGCAACCCGAAATAAAGAGGTGAGCGCGACGTGGATACGGTGATCGGTCTGCTGTTGGCCGCCGTGGCCCTGATCACGGTGGTGACCCTGGTGCGTGCGGTACGGATCGTGCCGCAGCAGCGGGAGGACGTTGTCGAGCGGCTGGGCCGGTACAAGCGCACCCTCAACCCGGGCCTCAACCTGTTGGTGCCGTTCGTCGACGCGGTACGCACCAAGGTCGACATGCGGGAGCAGGTGGTCAGCTTCCCGCCGCAGCCCGTGATCACCTCGGACAACCTGGTCGTCTCGATCGACACGGTGCTCTACTTCAAGGTCGTCGACTCGGTGAAGGCGACCTACGAGATCTCGAACTTCCTCCAGGCCATCGAGCAGTTGACGGTCACCACCCTGCGGAACGTCATCGGCTCGCTCGACCTGGAGCGGGCGCTGACCAGCCGCGAGGAGATCAACCGGCACCTCTCCGGGGTACTCGACGAGACGACCGGACGGTGGGGCATCAAGGTGACCCGGGTGGAGATCAAGGCGATCGAGCCGCCGCCGAGCATCCGGGACTCGATGGAGAAGCAGATGCGCGCCGAGCGGGACCGCCGGGCCGCGATCCTCAACGCCGAGGGACACAAGCAGTCGCAGATCCTCTCCGCCGAGGGTGAGAAGCAGGCCGCGGTGCTCCGCGCCGATGGTGACCGGCAGGCCCGGATCCTCCAGGCGGAGGGGCAGGCCAAGGCGATCCGCACCGTCTTCGACGCGATCCACCAGGCGAACCCGAGCCAGAAGGTGCTGGCGTACCAGTACCTCCAGGCGCTGCCGCAGATCGCCAACGGGACCGCCAACAAGGTCTGGATCGTGCCGGCCGAGTTGAACAAGGCGCTCGAAGGGCTGGGCGGCGCGCTGGGCGGACTCGGCCAGATGGTCGGCGACGAGCCCCGGGCGAGCGTCGACGCGAGCGCCGTCGAGCGCGAGGCGGCGGAGGCGGCTCAGGCCGCGGCCGAGGCGGCCCAGGAGGTCGACGCCGAGGTACGCGCCGCCGAGGCGCAGGTGTCGTCCCGACCGGCCGGTCCGCAGCAGTTGCCCGCGCCGGAGCCGGTCCCGCCGGCCGACCTGCTCGACAACTCCACTGTGGACAAGCAGCCCGAGCGGGGCTGACCGGCCCGCCCGGCCCATTCCGGCAAAGCGTCCGCGCGGCGCCCCGGCACCTGACACGATCGGTCTAGCGACGGGTGGTGTGAAGGAGCGGGGCGTCGAAGCGGATCGCGCCCGCGCCCGCCCGCGCAGTACGTTGAGCGAGGTGACGGCGCGTGATCCACCCCTCGAATCCGGAAAATTACCCCTCGAACCCCCAGCGTGATCCCGCGCGCCCCAGGTCGGTGACGGTGCCGAAGAGGACATCCGGCACCGCACCGGGCAGCGGCGGGGTGGATCCGCTCTCCGGGCGCTGGCCCTACGGGGGCTTCGGATTCCTGCCGTTCGTGGTGGAGCGCGGCGCCAGCGAACCGGCCAGTGACGCGAGCTGGGCCTGGTCGCTACGCCGGCTCGCCCGGCTCGCCGTCTGGTCACTGCCCGGCTATGCCATTGTGTACGGTTCGGTGACCCTGGTCGGCGCCGGGAACGCGCCCTTCCTCACCCAGCAGCGTCCGGCCCACCTGCTCGGCTGGATCGGTGCGCTCTGGCTCGGCCTGCTCGCCCTGATGGCGCTGGCCAGCCTGCTGGTGACAACCCGGACCCGGGGCGTCGGCACCGCCGGTCTGCTGGTCGCGGTCGCCGGGACGATGCTGGTACTCCCGTTCGGCGGACTGCCGGACTCCACGGCGGCGTTCGGCCGGGCTGGCCAGGTCATCGCGGTCAGCGGCGGGGTGCTCTACTCCCTCGGCTGGTGGCTGACGGGTCTGGCGCTGTACCGCTCCGGAGTCTTCAGCCAGTCCGACGGCGTACTGCTGATGATCGCGGCTCCGCTGCTCGGCGTCGGCGGGATGCTGGCCTCGGCCCTGCACGCCCTCGGTGCGATGTTCGTGCTCGCCGCCGGCATCGGGATCGCCTGGCGGGCCCGGCTGCTGGTGCCGCCGGTCGGCCGGGCCGCGCTGACCCGTCCCGGCACGGCCGGGGCGGTGGCGGCGAGCGTCTCCGGCGGTCTCGGCGTCGCTCCGGCAGGTGGTGGGCTGGGCCCCGCCACGACCGGCCCAGCCCCCTCCTGATCGTCCCCGTTCCGTCCGGTCCCGGTCGGACCGTCCGCCCGCCGGAGGGCGCTACCGCCCCGGGTCGCCCTCCGGCTGGCCGTCCTGTTCGACCAGTACCTCCGCGATGCGGCGGAAGACCATGCTTCGCCAACCACCGCTCATGATGGTGAAGGCGCGCTGCTGGACCGGGTCGTCGGGGTCGAAACCGGCGTGTTCGACGAAGAGCCGGGTGCCCCGCCCCTCGGCGGCCAGCGTCCAGGTGACGGTGGTCTCCAGGCGGCCACCGCTCCAGGAGAGCCGCAGCCGGTGCTCCGGCTCGACCTCCAGGACCTCGCAGTGCACCACGCCGTCGAAGTCCTCGTCGGGCCGGGCCGTGGTCTGGAAGGTGAACCGGTGTCCCGGTACCGGCTTGAAGTCGTTCGGCATCAACCACCGGGCCAGCAGCTCGGGCTCGGTGAGGGCCCGCCAGACCCGTTCGGGTGGATGCGCGAGAAACTGGTCGGCCCGGATCACGCCGCGTTCGGTCGTCATCGTTGTCCCTCCTGTCCGCCGGAATCCCGGCGCTGTTCGGCTGTTGCGGCCACGGCGTCCGACCGGCCGGCGCGACCGGCGGCATGGCGTGGGCGGTCGGTGTCCTCGTCGGCGTCGATCGCGTCGAGTAGGTCGCGGAGCCCGGCGAGCTTCTCCCGCCAGAACCGCTCGTACGGGGTGAGCCACTCGGCGACGTCGCGCAGTGGCTCCGGACGCAGCGAGTAGAGCCGCTGCCGGCCGGCCCGGTGCTCGACCACCAGGCCGGCGTCCTTGAGTACCCGCAGGTGTTCGGAGAGGCTCGGCCGGCGCATGTCGAAGTGGTCGGCCAACTCCTGCACCGGCCGCTCGCCCCGGTCCAGCAGCAGGCCGAGCAGTTGCCGCCGGGTCGGGTTGGCGACCGCGGTGAAGACGTCGACGTCAGCCACGGCCGGCCGTCGCCTGGAGCACGATGCCGTTGCCGTCCGGGTCGTCGAAGGTGACGAACCGGCCCCAGGGCGCTTCCTGGACGCCGCCGGACATCGGCACGCCGCGGCGGGTCAGCTCGGCGACGTCGCCGTCGAGGTCGTCGGTCTCCAGCACCAGTCCCTTGACCGAGCCGGGCGGCATGGTGTCGAACCAGGTGACCAGGGTGATCGAGGTCGCGGCACCCTTCGGGCCGACCTGCACCCAGCGCTGGTCCGGCCCCGTCCGGTTGTCGCCGAGCAACTCGAAGCCGAGGGTGTCGACGTAGAAGTCCCGGGCCCGGTCCTGGTCGGTCACCGGCACTGAGAGCAACTGGATCTGCGTGATAGCCATGCGGACGACAATAGGTAGGCAATGTCCTACCAGTCAAGCGTAGGAAATCTCCTACCTGTCGAGCCCGATCGGGTGGCGGAGCGGGGGACCGGGAGAATCGGCACGTGTCCGACGCGCCCACCATCGTGCCTGCCGAAGTGATCACCGACCCGGAAGATCCCCGGATCGCCGACTATCGGGCCCTCACCGACGTCGAGCTGCGTACCCGGTGGGAGCCGCCGAACGGACTCTTCATCGCCGAGGGCGAACTCGTGCTGCGCCGGGCGGTCCGGGCCGGCTACCGGCCGCGCTCCTTCCTGGTCGACGCGAAACGGGTCGACCAGCTCGGTGACCTGGCCACCGGCAACGGTGCCGGCGGGACGCCCGCACCCGTCTACGCCGCCAGCCCGGCCGTGCTGGAGCGGGTCACCGGCTTCCACGTGCACCGGGGCGTACTCGGCTCGTTCCACCGACGCGCGCTGCCGACCGTGCTGGAGGTGCTCCGGGAGGCCCGCCGGGTGGTGGTGTTGGAGGACGTCAACAACCACACCAACCTCGGGGCGATCTTCAGGGGCGCCGCCGCGCTCGGGGTGGACGCCGTCCTGCTCTCGCCCACCTGCGCCGACCCGCTCTACCGGCGCAGCGTCCGGGTCAGTATGGGCGAGGTCTTCGCGGTGCCGTACGCGAGGTTCGACAGCTGGCCCGCAGGTCTGGACCGGGTCCGGAAGGCCGGCTTCGCCGTGCTCGCCATGACGCCGGCGCCGGACGCCGTACCGATCCAGCGGTTGACTCCGGCCCAGCGCGAGCGGGCGGCACTGCTGCTGGGGGCCGAGGGTCCCGGCCTCACCGCTGGAGCCCAGTCGGCCAGCGACGTCCGGGTGGTCGTCCCGATGCGGCGCGGAGTGGACTCGTTGAACGTCGCCGCCGCTGCGGCGGTGGCGTTCTGGGAGCTGGGACGTGACGATCCGCCGTTTGCATGATGATGCGACCTAATGCATAATCTTCCCTGTGTCCAAGGTTCTCACCTCCCTGCCCATCGGCGAACGTGTCGGCATCGCCTTCTCCGGCGGCCTCGACACCTCGGTCGCGGTCGCGTGGATGCGCGACAAGGGCGCCGTCCCCTGCGCCTACACGGCCGACATCGGCCAGTACGACGAGCCCGACATCGCCTCGGTGCCCGGTCGCGCCCTGAGCTACGGCGCCGAGCTCGGTCGCCTGGTCGACTGCCGTGCCGCCCTGGTGGAGGAGGGACTGGCGGCGTTGACCTGCGGCGCCTTCCACATCCGCTCGGGCGGGCGGATGTACTTCAACACCACCCCGCTGGGCCGGGCCGTGACCGGGACCCTGCTGGTGCGGGCGATGATCTCCGACGACGTCCAGATCTGGGGCGACGGCTCGACCTTCAAGGGCAACGACATCGAGCGCTTCTACCGGTACGGGCTGCTGGCCAACCCGCAGCTGCGCATCTACAAGCCCTGGCTCGACACCGACTTCGTCACCGAACTGGGCGGGCGTAGGGAGATGTCGGAGTGGCTTTCCGAGCGCGGCCTGCCGTACCGGGACAGCACCGAGAAGGCGTACTCCACCGACGCCAACATCTGGGGCGCCACGCACGAGGCGAAGACCCTCGAGCACCTCGACAACGGTATCGAGACCGTCAACCCGATCATGGGAGTCCGGTTCTGGGACCTGTCGGTGGAGATCCCGACCGAGGACGTCACGATCGGCTTCGACCAGGGCCGCCCGGTGACGATCAACGGCAAGGAGTTCGGCAGCCCCGTCGAACTGGTGCTGGAGGCGAACGCCATCGGCGGCCGGCACGGCCTGGGCATGTCGGACCAGATCGAGAACCGGATCATCGAGGCCAAGAGCCGGGGCATCTACGAGGCACCCGGGATGGCGCTGCTGCACGCCGCGTACGAACGGCTGGTCAACGCGATCCACAACGAGGACACCCTGGCGAACTACCACAACGAGGGCCGCCGCCTCGGCCGGCTGATGTACGAGGGGCGCTGGCTGGACCCGCAGGCCCTGATGCTGCGCGAGTCGCTGCAGCGCTGGGTCGGCACCGCGATCACCGGCGAGGTGACGTTGCGGCTGCGCCGGGGCGAGGACTACTCCATCCTGGACACCACCGGCCCGGCGTTCAGCTATCACCCGGACAAGCTGTCGATGGAGCGTACCGAGGACTCGGCGTTCGGCCCGGCGGACCGGATCGGCCAACTCACCATGCGCAACCTGGACATCGCCGACTCGCGGGCGAAGCTGGAGCAGTACGCCACTCTCGGCATGGTCGGCGGCGCGACCCCGCAGCGGGTGGTCGGTGCCGCGCAGGCGGCGTCGACCGGGCTGATCGGTGCGATGCCGGCAGGTGGTGCGGAAGCCATCGCCTCGCGGGGGGTCTCCTCCGCCGACGACGAGGCACTCGACCGCGCCGCGATGGAGTTCGGCGTCGACTGATCTCCTGTCGGGGATCAACCGGCACTGATCCTCCAGGGGATCGGCCACGACCTGGCGAACTGCGCCGGAGGGTTCGGCGCAGCCGTGCGGTCGCCGGCCCAGCGGTGCCGGTGGCGGCGCGGGTGGTCGCGGGTCGGGCGGTACCGTCGAGCCCGTGTTTCCCACCGTGCGCGAGGTGCTGGCCCTCAATCCGGTCCGGCACGGCGGCCCCCGGGTGGTCGCCGGCGCGGCCGGGCTGGACCGGCGCGTACGGTGGGTGCACGCCGCCGAGGTGCCGGACATCGCGGCCCTGCTCAGCGGCGGTGAACTGGTGCTCACCACCGGCATCGGCCTGCCCGGCGACGACGCCGGGCTGCGCGCCTTCATCGACGAGCTGGCCGATGTCGGGGTCTCCGGACTCCTGGTCGAACTCGGCCGGCGCTATCCGGCCGCGGTACCCCGGGCGATGGTCACCGCGGCCGAGCGCCGGAACCTGCCGCTGGTCGAACTCTGCCGGGTGACGCCGTTCGTCCCGATCACCGAGGCGGTGCACGGGCTGATTCTCGACGCCCAACTCGCCGAGTTGCGGGCGACCGAGGAGATCCACCAGCGGTTCACCGAACTCTCCGTCGAGGGCGCCGAGCCGGCCGAGGTGGTCCGGCAGGCCGCCGTACTGGCCGGCTGCCCCGTGATCCTGGAGAACCTCTCCCGGCAGGTGCTGGCGTACGACCCGGCGGGGGAGAGCGCCGAGCTGCTGCTCCGCGGCTGGGAGCAGCACTCCCGGCGAATCCGCCCGACCGGCCGGACCGGCTACGACCCGGACGCCGGCTGGCTCTGCACCACGGTCGGCGCCCGGGGGCAGGACTGGGGGCGGCTGCTGCTGCGCTGGCCGAGCGGGGAGCCGCCGGTCGCCACCTCGGCCGGCCCGCCGACCCGGTTGACGATCCTGATCGAGCGGGCCGCCTCCACGCTGGCGCTGGGCCGGCTGATCCGGCGGGACGCCGAGGGGCTGGAGCGGCAGATCCACCGCACCCTGCTGACCGCGCTGCTCGACCACACCCGGCCGGTCGACGAGGTGGCGCTGCGGGCCCGCGCCCTCGGGGTACCCCTGGACCGCCGGCACCTGGTCGGGGTGGTGGTCCGGTACCGCGCCGACGAGGCCGCCGCGGCGCCGGGCGGGCAGGCCCGGCTGCGGGATCTGGCCGAGGCGGTCAGCCAGGCGCTGCGGGAGGTCGAACTGAGCGGACTGGCCAGCACCCTGGACGACCAGGCGGTCGGTGCCGTGCTGGCCCTGCGGGACCCCGGGGACGAGGAGCGCGCGCTTGTCGCGTTCGCGGCGGCCCTGGACCGGGTACGCCTGGACGCCGGCCCGGCCACGGTCCGGCCGTACGGCGTGCCGGGCGCGGTGATCGTGGCGGCCGGCTCCGGCGTGGGCACCGTACGGGAGGTCCGGCGCTCGCTGATCGAGGCCCGCCAGGTCGCCGACGCCGCCCGCCGGGGGCGACGGGACCTGCCGGTGTACCGGTTGCCCCAGGTTGGCCTGGTCGGGCTGCTGCACCTGCTCCGGGACGAGCCGAGGTTGCAGACCTTCGTCGAACGCGAACTCGGGCCGCTGCTGACCCACGACGCCGAGCATCCCCGGGAGCAGTTGCTCGGCACGTTGCGCGGCTACCTGGCCAGCGGCCGGAACAAGTCGGCCGCCGCCTCGGCGGCGCACCTGTCCCGACCGGCCTACTACGAGCGGCTGGCCCGGATCTCCCGGATTCTCCGGGTCGACCTGGACTCGGTGGACGACTGCCTGTCGCTGCACGTCGCCCTGCTCGCCCTGGACGCCGTCCGGGACGGCTGATCCATCCGGTCCGGCGCCCGGTGGCCGGACCGCCGCCCGTCCAGCGCCGTTTCGACAGGACCGGGCCGGGCTCAGGAGATCGCGGTCAGCGCCTTGGCGTACGCCGGGGGGACGAAGTGCGGTCCGGCCGGGGTGAAGACGTCGGTGGCGTTGGCCGCCGTCCAGGCCTGCGCAGGGACGGCGTCGAGCAGCGTGCGGACCACGGCCGCGTCCCGCCAGTCCGGATGCTCGGCGACCAGGCCGAGCGCCACCACCGACTCCTCGACCTCGCCGACGCACTCGAACGGCTTGTGTGCGTCGACGCCGAGCAGTTCCAGGTAGCCGGGGGACTGGGTCGGGTCGGCCAGCAGGTCGGCGCCGAAGATCTGCACCAGCCGGGCCCGGGGCATGAACGGGGCCAGGGCCAGGAAGATGAACCGGCACTTCGGGCAGTCCCCGCACCACCGGTCGCTGGGGTCGCGCAGCTTGAACGCCGCGTTGCAGCTCGTCACCACGTCGTCGTAGCGGTCGAACTGGGCGAAGAGCCGGGCGATGTGCAGCTCCGAGAGCTGCCGCAGCAGCGAGAAGTACGGCTCGGTCAGCCCGGCGTGTCCGGCCAGCGCGGCCCGGAGCAGCCCCTCCGCCTCGACTCCCTTGGACCACTGGTGGTTGACCTGGACACCGTGCCAGACCAGGTTGGGGTCGGATGCGGAGCGCTCGTTCGACATCACCACCGGGCCCAGCCCGTGCAGTACGGCGGTGGCCACCGCGACCAGCGAGTTGATGGCGGTGACCGGGATGTGCCCGTTGCGGGCTCCGGCCGCGTTCAGCTCGATCAGCGCCGGGTCGAGCCGCCGCCGGGCGGCCAGCGGGGTCAGCCCGGAGGCCTCGTCGACGCTGGCGATGATGTGGTTCGGGTTGACCGAGAAGGGCACCGGGTCGAAGCCGGCCCGGCGCAGCGCCTCCAGGGTGACGATGGAGTCCTTGCCGCCACCCACGGTGGAGAGCGGCCGGCGGTCCGAGTTGTCCCAGCCGACCGGTTCGGCGATCCGCCCCGGTGGCAGCTCGGGGGTCAGGTCCAGCACGTGCGGCAGGTCATTGCGGTAGGCGTACTCGGCGAGTCCGGCGGTGTAGACGGCGGTGACCAGCGCGACCGCCTGCTCGCCCAGCGGTGCCGGCAGGACCAGCCTGGGCGGTGCGGCGGCCTTGTAGTAGCTCACCCCGGCGACCAGGTGCAGCAGCTCCAGCACCCTACCGAAGGTGGCCAGGGCCTTCGGTGACGGCGGTGCCTCCGGCCGGGGGAAGCTGATCCGCTCGGTGAACCGCAGCTCGCCGTCCGGGCCGGTCAGCGCGTATTCGAGGGCGGCCTGGCCGGTGGCCGGGTCGAAGGAGTGGGCCGGAAAGGAGAAGGCGGCCATCCGCCGGAGCTGTCCGTTGGGCACAGGCAATAGTATTCCGCCCTGGTCAGTCCGGGGCCGGGGTGGGCACCGAGCGGAGCAGCCGGAGCAGGCCGGCTCCGAGGAGATACGCGACCAGCGCGCCGGTGGGCAGGCCGAGCGGGTACTCGCCGCTCTTCGGCGCGGCGTTGTTGCTGAACAGCCCGACCACGGTCGCGGCGAAGCCGAGCACGACGAGCAGCAGCCGGGGCAGCGGGCGGGCGAGGGTGCGGCACAGTGCCGCCGGCAGCGCCCGGTGCCGGCCGTGCGGGCGGCGGGAGCCGCGCAGCTCGATCCGGCCGAAGATGGCGACCAGCACCGCCAGTACCCCGGTCAGCATGATCAGCCAGGGGATCCGCCAGAGCCACCAGGTGGTGGTGCCGACCGGCGGGGCGGGCAGGGCGCCGAGCGCGTCCAGCCCACCGGCCAGCAGGATCACGGCGGTGAGGTGCCAGAGGAAGATGGTCAGCACCACCGAGTTGACCGCGACGACCAGCATCCAGGGGTGGGTCCGGTGCAACCACCGCTCGGCCGGGGCGCGGAGCAGCATGATCAGCCCGAGCTGCGCGGTGGCCAGGGCGAGCAGGGCCAGGCTCGGCGGGGACATGTTCTGGATCCGCTGGTCCGGTTGGTTGATCATGCTGGTCGGGTACGGGCCGACCAGGGTCAGCAGCAGCAGCGCGGTCAGCCCGACCGCGAGCAGCGGCCCGCCCACCCGGGGACGCATCGGCAGGTGCCCGGTCCGCCAGGCGAACCCGACCTGGTGCATGGCGAGCCAGCCGAACAGGAAGTTCCCGTATCCCAGCCGGCTCTCGCCGAGCAGCCGGGCCAGGTCACCGAGGGCGGTCAGTCCGAGCAGTACCACCGGCACGACCAGGCCGTACCGTCGGTGCAGGGCGTACGTGACCGGGGTAAGCAGCACCACGCAGAGGTATGCGGACAGGAACCAGAGCGGTACGGTGGCGTACCAGACGACCTCGCGGACCTGGGACGGGCCGCCGCCGAGCAGCCGGGCGGCCAGCGCGGCGAGGGCGAGCAGCACCAGCAGCACGGTGGTGGGCCGGAGCAGCCGTCCGCTGCGGTCCCGCAACCAGGCAGCGGCGTCGCCGCCCTGCTGTCGGTGGCTGGCCAGCGAGGCGGCGTTGGCGTAGCCGCCGACCAGGAAGAACAGTGGCATGACCTGGAAAAGCCAGGTGCCCGGATGGGCCCACCCGATGTCCTCAAGGGCGTTGTGGCCGCGCAACTGTCCGTCGTCGCCCTCGATTACGGCGATCAGCCAGTGACCGAGCACCACCAGGGCGATCGCCGTCGCGCGGAGCAGGTCGACGTAGCGCTCCCGCCGGGCTGGCGTGCGGTCGGCGACCTCCCGCAGGCGGCGCATGTGGCCAGGCTATCTATTCTGTCGGCCCCCGGACGCGCTATGCGGGAACCCGGGGTGGATTGCCGCTGCGTAACGGTTCGGCCGCCGGGGCTTGCTGCCGGCACCCTCTTCCGTAAGAATCCTTCAGTAACTTTCTGTCAAGTGAAGACAAGCACCACTGTCCGAATTTTCCCACCTGTCAAGGCGACACCACCCCACACGACCCGTCGACGGCCGAGCCGCCGACCAGCACCGCCAGCGCCACCCGACCCGATGACCCCGAGCCTCGTTGGCGGGCGCCGCCCCAACCGGCTGCGGCGTCCACCTGGACCGGATCCGAGGAGAAGCAATGAACAGGCGTGACATTCTCCGTCGTACCGCCGCGGCCGGCCTGCTGGCCGTCCCCGCCACCGGTCTGTTGACCGGTTGCGCCCTCGGCGGCGACGACGACAAGAGCGGCGGCGAGTCGCTCGAAGGCACGAAGAGTGAGCAGAACCCACTCGGGGTCAAGGAAGATGCACCGCTCGAGGTGGTCATCTTCAACGGTGGTTTTGGCGAAGAGTATGCCAAAGCCCACCAGGCGATGTACACCGCCAAATATCCAAAGGCAACGATCAAGCACTCGGCGACCCAGGAGATCAGCAAGACCCTCCAGCCCCGGTTCGTCGACGGCACCCCGCCGGACGTGGTGAACAACTCCGGCGCAGGGCAGATCGACTTCAACGGCCTGGTCTCGCAGAACGCCCTGGCCGACCTCGGCGAGCTGCTGGACGCGCCCAGCCTGGACATTCCGGGCAAGAAGGTCCGGGACACCCTGCTGCCGGGCGTGGTGGACGTCGGGTCGTACGACGGCAAGTTCCTGGTGCTCAGCTACGCGTACACCGCCTACGGCATCTGGTACTCCACCAAGCTCTTCAGCGAACGGGGCTGGCAGTACCCGAAGACCTGGGACGACCACATCGCGCTCTGCAAGCAGATCAAGGCCGCCGGCATCGCTCCCTGGACCTACGCCGGCAAGCACCCCCGGTACATGAGCTGGCCGGTCCTCTCCACCGCCATCAAGTTCGGCGGCCCGGACGTGTCGAAGGCGATCGACAACCTGGAGCCGAACGCCTGGAAGTCCGAGCCGATGAAGATGGCGGCGGACGCCTGGTACCAGATCGTCAAGGACGGCTTCATCATGCCGGGCAGCCCTGGCCTGGACCACGTGCAGTCGCAGACCGAGTGGTGCCGGGGCAAGGCCGCCTTCATCTCCTGCGGCTCCTGGCTGGAGAGCGAGCAGGCCAAGGTCACCCCGCCCGGCTTCAACATGTCCGTCGCGCCGACCCCCAGCCTGGGGACCAGCGACAAGCTGCCGTTCGAGGCGATGCGTGGCACCGCCGGTGAGCCGTTCATGGTCCCGGCCAAGGCCAAGAACCGGGCCGGCGGCCTGGAGTACCTGCGCACCATGCTGTCGATGAAGGGTGCCCAGGACTTCACCCGGAAGGTCTCCAGCCTGACCGTGGTGGCCGGCTCCACCGAGGGCATCGACCTGCCGTTTGGGCTGAGCACCGTGGTCAAGGCGCTGGACGCCTCGGGCAGCAACGGGTTCAACTGGGTCTACAACAACTACTACCGCAAGCTGGAGCGCGAGCTGGTGGACGCGGCCTGCGGCGAGTTCTTCAGCGGCCGGAGCACCCCGGCCGAGTTCCTGGACGCGTGCCAGAAGGGTGCCGACCAGATCGCCGCGGACAGCAGCATCAAGAAGTACAAGCGTCAGTAGGCCGTCGGGTGACGTCGCGGGGGTCGGCCGGCACGGCCGGCCCCCCGGCGTGATCGTCGCGGGGACAGGTCTTCCCGCGTGGAGTGGGCAGGATGTCAGTCACGTGAAACATGGCAAGTATCCGCTGATCATCACCTTCCTGGTACCGCCGCTGCTGCTGTACGGCATCTTCGTGCTCTCGCCGTACCTGCAGGCGTTCCAGATCTCCACCACCAACTGGCTGGGCTACTCGGCCTCCGCCGACTATGTCGGGCTGGAGAACTTCAGCACGCTGCTGCGTGACGGCGCGCTGTGGAACGCGGTGAAGAACAACGCGATCCTGCTGGTGCTGCTCCCGGTCCTGACCATCGGGCTGGGGATCTTCTTCGCCAGCATGCTCAACATGGGCGGCCGGCGCGGCAGCGCCGGGGTGGTCGGGGTGCGCGGTTCCAGCGTCTACAAGCTGGTCTACTTCTTCCCGCAGGTGCTCTCGGTGGTGATCATCGCGTTGCTCTGGAAGGAGGTCTACCACCCCAACAACGGGCTGCTCAACGCCACGCTGCGCACGGTCGGGCTGCCCGCGCCGACCTGGCTCGGCGACCCGCGTACCGCGTTCTGGGCGGTGTTGGCGGTGATGGTCTGGAGCAACGTCGGCTTCTACGTGGTGCTCTTCGGCGCGGCGATGCAGGCCATTCCGAAGGACATCTACGAGGCGGTGATGCTCGACGGCGCCTCCCGGCTCACCACGCTGCGAAGGGTGACCCTCCCACTGCTCTGGGACACCGTGCAGGTCGCCTGGATCTATCTGGCCATCGCCGCGCTCGACGGTTTCATCCTGATCCAGCTGATGACCGACGGCGGTCCCAACCACTCGTCGGACGTGATCGGCCTGCGGATGTACAACACCGCGTTCGGCACCGAGACCAAGTTCGGGTACGCCTCCGCGATCGGCGTGGTGATGTTCTTCCTGACCCTGTCGGTGGCGGTACTGGCGCTGCGCGTCACCCGCCGGGACCGAATCGAGTACTCGTGACAACCGTCGACACTCCCGCGTCGGCTCCGCCTGCCGTCGGCGCCGACAGCCGGTCCGGGACCGGCGACCGGGCACCCCGCCGCGAGCGGGGCGTGATGAACGTCTTCTCGCACGGCTTCCTGCTGTTCTGGGGGCTGCTGACCACCCTGCCGCTGCTCTGGGTCGTGATCAGTTCGTTCAAGAGCGACGGCGAGATTCTCAGCGATCCGTGGGGGTTGCCCGGCGCGCTGCGCTTCGAGAACTGGGCGCGGGCCTGGACCGAGGCGCGGATCGGACAGTACTTCCTGAACAGCGGGATCGTGGTGGCCGGCTCGCTGACCCTGACCATGTTCTTCGGCGCCACCGCCGCGTACGTCTTCGCCCGGTACGATTTCCGTTTCCGGCAGGGGTTCTACTACCTGTTCGTCGGCGGCATGATGTTCCCGGTCTTCCTCGCCCTGGTGCCGCTCTTCTTCGTGGTCCGCAACGCGGGGCTCTTCAACACCTGGACCGGGTTGATGCTGGTCTACGCCGCCTACTCGCTGCCATTCACTGTCTTCTTCCTCTCCGCGTTCTTCCGAACTCTGCCGACCTCGGTTGCCGAGGCGGCGCTGATCGACGGCTGCGGACACTTCCGGCTCTTCTTCCGGGTGATGCTGCCGATGGCCCGACCGGGCCTGGTCAGCGTGGCGATTTTCAACTTCCTCAGCCAGTGGAATCAGTTCATCCTGCCGCAGGTGCTGATGCAGGGGGACGAGTCGAAATGGGTACTTGCACAGGGGCTTGCGGCGCTGGCGATCAGCCAGGGCTACCAGGGCGACTTCAGCGGGTTGTTCGCCGGCCTGACCCTCGGGATGTTGCCGGTGCTGGCGGTCTACGTCCTGTTCCAGCGCCAGATCCAGTCCGGACTGACCGCCGGCCAGTTGAAGTAGGGCCGACCGCCCACGCGGTACCGCCGCGGTAACGGCCCGGACCTACCTGGGACAGGTCCGGGCCGTGCTACGTCTCCGGCTGCCACTTCCTCCAGTTCCTGGTCAACCGTTCGTACGCCACCCTGGCGGCCCAGCAGTAGCCGGGAACACACGCGCCCCCCTTCGTCGCGTCCGGGCCTGCCCGGTGGCCGGCGCTCCTTGCCAACGGACGGGTTGATCCGACCACCCGGGCAGGCCAGGGCCGACGTGCCGCCCCCGAGCCCAGCTCCACGAGCGGCACAGCCCAAGCACAACAGCCTCCCTTGTCACTTCGACACTGTCAATATGGCAGGTGTCGAAGTGGCAAGGTCATTTGTGCCTACCGTCGCCCCATGAGGCTGGTTGCCCTGGCAGACGTCGCCGCGATGCTCGGTGGGGTATCACGTACCAGGGCAACCGAGATCGTCCGACGGCCTGGCTTCCCCGAGCCCATCGACACGGTCGGGAACGGCCGCATGCGGATCTGGGATCGAGACGCCGTCGAGGCGTGGATCCGCGAGAACCGGCCCAGCCAACGCGACGAGAGCGAGTAAGCCAACGTCGGGCGGCGCGGGACTCGCCTGACGTGCGCTCTCTAGGGTTGTACAATTTTATGTACGTCGCGTCCGGGAGGCATCATGCGTACCGTTCCCTACTCCGAAGTCCGGCAGAACCTGGCTAGGATGCTGGACCACGTCGTGGACGACGCGGAGGAGATCGTGGTGACCCGCTCTGGCCGTGAGGCGGCCGTCATCATCTCGCTGCGTGAGTACGAGTCGCTTAAGGAGACGGCGTACCTGATGGCCAGTCCCGCCAACGCGCGCCGTCTGAACGAAGCCGTCGAAGAGTTGCGCAACGGGGGCGGGGAGATGCGTGACCTGATCGACCCGGACGCCATGCCAGGTGGGGCGTCGGCGGCGTGAAGGTCCAGTTCGCAGGCCGGGGCTGGGAGGACTATCTGAGCTGGCAGCGAGATCGTCAGATGCTGAAGCGAGTGAACACCTTGATTGAGGACATCCGACGCAACGGCCACCAGGGCATCGGCAAGCCGGAGCAGTTGCGCGGCAACTGGGCTGGGTTCTGGTCGAGGCGAATCGATCAGGAACACCGCCTGGTGTACCGGATCGTCGATGACACCGTGCAGATAGCGCAGTGCCGCTATCACTACGAATGAACCTTCCAACCTCCCCCTCCTGAGTAGCGACAGGAGCCCCGGAGCGGCAGGCTGATACCGACCTCAGTGGGCGGCCGGGCCGAGCAGCCGGCGGTGCAGTGCGGCCGGGTCGGTCAGCTCGGGCAGGTCCCGGGCGGCCAGCCAGGCGGCGCCGAGCGCACCGTCCCCGGCGGTCCGCAGCGGCGCGTCCGGCCAGCGCGCGGTCAGGGCCGGGCGGACCGCCTCGGCAAGCGGGGTGTCCCCGGTGAGCAGCCCGCCGCCGAGCACGATCGGGGTACGCGCGTCAGCGGGCCGGATCCGCTCCACGTTGGCGGCGAGCAGCCGGGCGGCCTCGGCAAGGATCGCCCCGGCGGACGGGTCGCCCTCGCGGTCGGCCCGGATAACCAGCGGTGCGAGTGCGGCCAGTTCGACGGGGGGGCGCCGGGTCACCGTCTGGATCAGGCTGTCCACGGTGTCCCGGGGCCGTGCGGCGACCTCCGCCGAGCCGAGCAGTTCGGTGAGGACGAGGGTGCCGAGCGGGCCGGGCGTCCGGTGCCGGTCGAGGTCGGCCAGCGTTCGTCGGACCGCCTCCCGACCGAGCCAGAAGCCGCTGCCGGCGTCGCCGAGCAGCCAGCCGTGGCCGTCGGCGACCTGGGCCAGCGTCATGTCGCGTACCTCGACGGCGATCGCCCCGGTGCCGGCGATCAGGATCGTGCCGTCCGGCTCGGCGGTGCCCGAGGCGTACGCGACAAGGGCGTCGCCGAGGACCTCGTACCGGCAGCGCAGCCCGACCTCCTGCCAGACCCGTTCGAAGGCCAGCCGGCCGGCCGGATCGGCGAGCAGCCGGCCGGCTCCGGCCAGCCCGATCACGCCGGCCCAGGCCAGTCCCGGATCGATCTCGGCGAGGGCGTCGGTCAGCGCCAGCCGGAGCTGTTCGGCGGCTCGGTCGGCGCCGTGGGTGGTCGGGTTGCCGCCGCCGGCCAGCCCGGTGCCGAGGGGTTCCCCGGCCAGCGAGACCACTGCGGCCCGGGTTGAGGTGCCGCCGACGTCGAGCCCCACCACTATGCCGTCGGACATGACCGGCAACCGCCTTTCCCGCGCCCAGTCGATCGGCGTCCATGCTGCTCGGTACGGCTCTTCCGGGCAAGCGCCGGTAGTCCGGCACAGGGGCGGCCGAGGTAACAGTTTGAAAACTTCACCCATCGTCTTGACAAGCGGGGGGTGTTAGTAAGAACTTTTACCACTAACAGTTAACTTCCTTTTCCGAAGGGTGTGCCCATGGTCGAGCCGGAGTCGGACAACATCGCGGGGACCGCGGTGGTCGACGCCGGGCCCGACCGCCGGGCCGCCGCCGGGCTCTCCCCGGCCGACAGCGTGCTGGTCAGGGTCCGGTCCCGGCTCACCGAGTTCACCGGCGCCCTGCAACGGGTGGCCGAGCAGGTGCTCAGCGACCCGGCCGCCGCCGCCCGGGCCACCATCGTCGAACTCGCGGAGCGCAGCGGCACGTCCCCGGCCACCGTCACCCGGTTCTGCCGGGCGCTCGGCTTCGAGGGTTACGCCGACCTGCGGCTCGGGATCGCCGCCGAGACCGGTCGGGCGCACACCGCCGGCTGGACCGTCGACATCGGTCGGGAGATCCAACCGACCGACCCGCTGGAACGGGTGCTCGGCCAGATAATCGCGGCGGACACCCAGGCCATGCGCGACACCGCCGCGCTGCTCGACCTGGCCGAGGTCGGGCGGGCCGCCGAGGCGATCGCCGGAGCGGCCCGGGTGAACATCTTCGGCGCCAGCGGCAGCGCGCTGGTCGGCGAGGAGATGCAGTTCAGCCTGCACCGCATCGGCGTGGCCGCGTGGGCCTGGAACGACGTACACGAGGCGTTGGCCGGTGCCGCGCTGCTCCGCCCCGGCGACGTCGCCCTGGGCATCTCGCACACCGGCCAGACCCGCGAGACCATCGAGACCCTCGCCGAGGCGGGCAGTCACGGCGCGGTCACCGTGGCGCTGACCGGGTTCCCCCGGTCCCCGCTGGCCGAACTGGCCGACATCGTGCTGCGCACCGCCAGCCAGGCGACCACCTTCCGGCCGGACGCGCTCTCCGCCCGGCATCCGCAGCTCGTCGTGCTCGACCTGCTCTACATCGCCGTCGCCCAACGCACCCACGACCGGGCCCACGCCGCGTTCCAGCGGACGGCCCGGGCGGTGGGCGGGCACAAGGCAATCAGGGAGGCGCGCCCGTGACCCGCATCCGACCCCGACCCGTCGCCGGCGGAGGCATCGCATGCCACCTCCGGCCCGATCGCTCCGCGCAGGAGCGCGCAACCCGCACCGCTGGCAGGTCCCGGTCATCCGGAGTCGTCCGGTTGGCCCGACCCGATTCTCAACCGAGGAGATGAAGATGTCCGCAATCCCCGACCACACGTCGGACCGCGTTGATTCGTCGAGTATGACCGGGCCTGAGCTGCCGGCGGCGCTGGGCAGCAGCCGCCGCACGGTGCTGCGCCGGGCCGCGGCCGTCGGGCTGCTCACCATCCCGGCCGCCGGGCTGCTCGGTGCCTGTGCCACCGGCGGTGACGACGGAGGCACCACCGAGCAGGAGACCGGGGAGAAGAGCGCCACCAACCCGCTCGGTGTCAAGGAGGACGCCGCGCTGGAGGTGATCATCTTCAACGGTGGGTACGGCGAGAAGTACGCCACCGACGTGCACCAGAAGCTCTACAAGGCGGCGTTCCCGAAGGCGGAGATCAAGCACCAGGCGACCCAGGCGGTCTCCACGGTGCTCCAGCCGCGGTTCACCGCCGGTGACCCGCCGGAGTTCGTCAACAACTCGGGCGAGAAGTTCCTCGACTTCGGTGCCCTGGTCAACGACGACCAGCTCCAGGACCTGACCGAGCTGTGGGACGCGCCGTCGGTCGACGACCCGAACAAGAAGGTCCGGGACACCGTCATCCCCGGAGTCGTCGAGCAGGGCATGTTCAACACGAAGGACGGTGGCCGCAAGCCCTTCGTGCTCTACTACGTTTCGACCGTCTACGGCATCTGGTACTCCGGCAAGCTCTTCAAGGACAACGGCTGGACCGTACCGACCACCTGGGAGCAGTTCACCGCGCTCTGCGACCAGATCAAGGCCAAGGGCATCACCCCGTTCGGTTACGCCGGGGCGAACGCGGCCTACTACATGTGGAACGTGATCCTGACCCAGGCGGCCAAGGTCGGCGGTCCGGACGTGCTGAAGAACATCGACAACCTGGAGCCGAACGCCTGGAAGGCCGAGCCGGTGATCCAGTCCGCCAAGGCCTGGGCCGAGATCGGCGCCAAGTACGGCGACAAGAGCTTCGAGGGCCTCAAGCACACCGACGTGCAGCTGCGGCAGAACCAGTACAAGCTCGCCTTCTATCCCAGCGGTGACTGGCTGGAGAACGAGCAGAAGAAGGACACGCCGGCCGGCTTCGAGTACCAGCTCATGCCGGTGCCGAGCCTGACCGCTGGAGACAAGCTGCCGGCCGGGGCGATCCGGGCGGCCGGTGGCGAGGGCTACTTCGTCTCGGCCAAGAGCAAGAACCCGCGCGGCGGCATGGAGTACATGCGGCAGATGCTCTCCAAGGCGGGCGCCCGGGGCTTCACCGAGACCGTCGGGGCGGCCACCGTGGTTCCGGCCGGCAGCGAGGGCTACTCCTTCCCGCCCGGTGTGGCCAGTTCGCAGGCCGCGCTGAAGGCGGCCGGGACGAACGTGTTCAACATGATGTTCGACAACTGGTACAAGGAGCTGGACACCGAGGCCCGGACGGCGACCAACGAGCTGATGTTCGGCCGGGCCAGCGCCGAGCAGTGGGCCGAACGGATCCAGAAGCGCGCGGACGCGATCAAGAACGACAGCAGTGTCGCCAAGTTCTCGCGCTGACTGACCGGAGTGGAGTGATCATGCGGCAGGGCAAGTACCCGTTCGTGATCGGCTTTCTCTTCCTGCCGGTCACGCTCTACTCGGTCTTCGTGATCGCGCCGTACGCCCAGGCGTTCCAGCTCGCGATGACGAACTGGCGGGGGATCGGCGCGCCGGAGTGGATCGGGTTCGAGAACTTCCAGCGGTTGTTCAACGACACGGCCTTCTGGAAGGCGGTCCAGCACCACGGGATACTGCTGCTTGCCCTGCCGCTGATCACCATCGCCATCGCGCTGTTCTTCGCGTTTCTGCTCAACGTCGGCGGCGGCAGCAAGGGCGGCCAGCGAATCGGGGTCCGGGGCTCCGCCTTCTACCGGGTGGTCTTCTTCTTCCCCCAGGTCCTGGCGGTGGCGATCATCGCCGTACTCTTCCAAATGGTGTACCGGCCGGACGAGTCCGGCCTGATCAACGGCGTACTGACGAAGATCGGGCTCGAACCGATCTTCTTCCTGATCAACCCGAACCTCGCCCTCTGGTCGATCATCGGGGTGCTGGTCTGGCAGGCGGTCGGCTTCTACGTGGTCCTCTTCTCGGCCGGCATGGCGTCGATCCCGACCGAGATCTACGAGGCCGCCGAGATCGACGGCGCCACCAGGATCACGCTGTTCTTCCGGGTGACCCTGCCGCTGCTCTGGGACACCCTCCAGGTGGCCTGGGTCTATCTCGGCATCGCGGCGTTCGACGCCTTCGCCATCGTCGCGGTGCTCTCCGTCGACAGTGGCGGCCCGGACGGCGCCACCACGGTGCTCGCGATGGAGATCTACCGCAACGCGTTCATCTACGGCCGGGCCGGATACGCCTCGGCGATGGGAGTGGCGCTGTTCTTCCTGACCATCACCTTCGCGGCGCTCACGCTGCGGGTGTCCAAGCGGGAGAGCATCGAGTACTAGATGGGACCCCAGATGACGACACAGACCGAACGCCCGGTGACCGGACCGGTGCGACGCAAGGCGGCCGACGGTGCCGGCAAGGGCCGCGACCGCCGGGTCAGGTCCGAGGTACGACTGCTCTCCAGCCTGGGGCACGTGGCCCTGGTGGTCTGGGCGGTGATCGTGATCGTCCCGATCCTCTGGACCTTCCTGGCCTCGTTCAAGAACACCGCGGAGATCTTCAGCAGTCCGTGGACCCTCCCCGCCGAACTGCGCTGGGAGAACTGGGGCCGGGCCTGGACCCAGGCCCGGGTCGGCAAGTTCTTCGTCAACAGCGTGATCGTGGTCGCCTGCGGCGTCTTCGGCACCATGCTGCTGGGCTCGATGGCCGCGTACGTGCTGGCCCGCTACAAGTTCGTCGGCAACCGGCTGATCTACTACCTGTTCGTCTCCGGGCTGGCCTTCCCGGTCTTCCTCGCCCTGGTGCCGCTCTTCTTCGTGGTGGACAACCTCGGCCTGCTCAACACGCACACCGGGCTGGTCCTGGTCTACATCGCGTACTCGCTGCCGTTCACGGTCTTCTTCCTGGCCGCGTTCTTCAAGACGCTGCCGACCTCGGTGGCCGAGGCGGGCATGATCGACGGCTGCTCGCACACCCGGCTCTTCTTCCAGGTCATGATGCCGATGGCCAAGCCGGGACTGATCAGCGTCGGGATCTTCAACATCATCGGGCAGTGGTCGCAGTACCAGTTGCCGCTGGTGCTGCTCTCCAACGCCGAGGACAAGTGGGTGCTCACCCAGGGCATCGCCGACATCTCGGTCAACGCCGGCTACGAGGCGGACTGGTCCGGGCTCTTCGCCGCGCTGACCATGGCGATTCTGCCGATGATCGTGGTCTACGCGATCTTCCAGCGACAGATCCAGTCCGGCCTCACCGCCGGCGCCCTGAAGTAGCCCCTGACCCGTTGGACGTGACAGGAGAATCAGGATCGGTAGTAGTCAAGCGCGCATTTGGAGCGGTCACTGATCTCTGAGGCCGTCAGCCGCTCCTCATTCTTCGCGCCGAGATTGTAGCCGTACTTCACGGTCTCCGGATCCGTGCCAGCCGGATAGGTCGGTACCCTGCCTACCTCGAAAGCGCCCCCGACCGAATGGCCGGCCTCGGGATCGTTGATCCGAAACATGACGGCGAGCGTCTCCGGTAACTCCATGGCGGAGCCGGCGGGGACGCTCACCTTCTGATAGCCGGCGTCGTCGCCAACCACGATCCAACCCCGCGCGGCACGATCGTCGGTCGGCTCCGCCACCTTCCAGTACGTGAATCTGGTCGATTCCCGGTCGAAGGTCGACTCCTTGGCAGCCGCCGTGTTGTCGATGGCCTCGACGCTCGCGATCCGTTCGTCGTCGCAGAGTGGCGCGAAGACGTGAAGTTCGTCGCCTATCCGCGCCACGCCGATCTCGTAGATGTCGTCACTGGGGGCCACGTACTCACACCCGGAGGCGAGTAGGGCCGCCACCGCGAGCAGGGGAGCCATCAGCCATTGCCGTTGGGTCAGCAATTGTAGCCACCTCCACCGTTCGAGGCCTGCTCGGCGGCCTCCTCGTACCTGTTGCACGGCTTGTTCCGGTCTACGAACTCCGCCCACAGGTACATGCCGCCGAAGATCCAACCGTACCGCCGCCACTGCTCGTCGCGGTGGAACTTCTCGTGCGTGGCAAGATCCGGGTCCATGGTGCCGCCGTCCCAGACGAACGTGTCGCCCAGTTGGGTCCCGCCACGGGAATGCATCGGGAGCCAGCCCTCCTCGCAGACCCGGAGGCCATAAACGGTCTGGCACTCTCCGCCGGTCTGGGTGACGATCCACTCCACCGCATCGCCGAGCACTGCCGACTGCCAATCCGTGAACCGGTCCCACTGCTCCGCGACGTAGGCGGTCGTCGCCTCCCAAGCCGCGGTCGCTTTCTCGTCGATCCAGTTTCCGATGTCGCTGGCGGTGTCCTTGATCCAGTTTCCGACGTCGCTGGCCGTGTCCTTGATCCAGTTTCCGACGTCGCTTGCGGTGTCTCCGATCCAGTCTCCGACGTCGCTGGCGGTGTCCCCGATCCAGTCCCCTGCGTCGCTTGCGGTGTCCCCGATCCAGTCTCCGGCGTCCGCGGCACAGTCACCCCAGCTCATCGGGTTCCAGCTACAGGAGTCGTGGCCGTCGTTCTCGACGAGGGAGATGGGATTGCCGCCGGCGAAGGCGTAACGGTTGGCGTTCCAGGGGTCGATTCCGAGTCGCAGGTCGGCAAGGGCGCCGTTGTAACTGTCCCGGGTCAGGAACCGGTTGAGGCTGGGTGCGTAGTCGCGGAAGCCCATGTCGTACGTGTCGGAGTTGGCGTTGACCCGCTTGGCGTTGTACCGGTACGAGTTGTAGGGCTGTTTGTCGGGGTCGGTCGGATCGGGCTTGTCCACACCGGTGAACTGCGCCTCGTCGTCGCTCCCGTAGGCGGTGTAGCCGTAGGTGGCCCTGGTGTTGCCGGCCTCGTCGGTCAGGATCTCGACGTCGGAGTGCGCGTTGTACCCGTAGTAACCGCGCTCCTCGCCGCCGTCGCTGCGGTACGTGATCTGCGAGAGTCGTTCGCCCCACGGCGAGTACTGGTACGACTTCTCGATCTCCCCGGCGACCTCCTCGTCGAGGACCTCGCCGGAGAGCCCGAGGTAGTGGAAGGTGACCGTCTTCTCCTGCGCGGTTCCCGCGTCGGTGGTCGTCGTGGTGGTTCGATCCATCGGGTCGAAGGTGTACCTCGTCGTCGAGGTCTGCGTCCGGTTCTCGACGATGTGGTCGAAGCCGTCGTAGATGTTGCGCTGCACCGTCTGGTCACCGGAGGTGATGGTGTCGAGCCGACCGAAGGCGTCGTAGTTGTAGCGCGACGTGGCCGGGCCCGTGGTGGTGCTGAGTAGACGGTTCCGGTCGTAGTTGAACGTCGACGCCACACCCATGACCCTCTGGGAGATGACGTTGTTGTTCGCGTCGTGCACGTACGTCTCGGTGCCAGCACCGTCACCGGTCCTGGTCAACGACGCGACCCGGTCCCGTGGATCGTAGGTGTAGACCGACGTGGTGCTCAGGTACGCCGCGTGGTTGTCGGCGTTCATCTTCTTGGCTACGTCACTGACGCGGTTGCCGTTGAGGTCGTAGTCGAGCATGTGGTCGGCGACGAGGGTACCGTTCGACCTTTTCTCCGTCTGTGTGTGCACCAGGCCGTCCAGGTAGTACGTGTAGTCGACCGTGTTGCCGTTCCCCTTGACCTCGGTCAGCCGCTCACCCCGGTCGGTGTAGGTGTAGCTGGTGACCTTCGGGTCCGGGTCACCCGCCGAGGCGCCGTTGGCGATCGTGGAGATCAGGTCCCGCGGGTCGTAGGTGTAGGCGGCGTGCTGTCGGTCGTGGGTGATCGACACGGGGGCGTTGTTCTCGTTGTACCTGAACTCGGTGGTGTTGCGCAGTTCGCCGGCTCGGAACTCGCGGACGGCGTCGACCTGGTTCAACCCGGTGTACTCGACCGTGTACTCGTCGACCCGCGCCCCGGGACTGGCATCGTTGATCTTGGTCAGGTTGCCGTTCGGGTCGTACCCGTAGGTGTAGTCCTGCTTCTCGTGGTCCGGCTCGCCGGCGTTGTTCCGGACCAGCTTGACCGCGTCCGCGACCACGGTGCCGGTCGCCTGGTCGGAGAGGCTCACCAACTTGTCGGCGCCCTCGCTGAAGGAGTAGGAGCCGAGCGACACCCAGGCGCCACCGTTGGTCGTCTGGTCGATCGTCCGTGCCGCGCTGCCGTTCGCGTGGGTAACGGTGTAGCGGGCGTTGCTCGCCGCACCGGAGACCCGCGGGTAGCGGACGAACACCTCGTACGTGCCGTCCTGTGGCACGTTGAGCCGCCAGTCGAAGCTGTTGACGCCGCTGCCGGCCGGACGCGTCTGGTAGTTGTGGCCGTACCTGCCGGTCGCCGGATCGGTCACCGTCGTCCAGGCACCGGTCGTACCGGTGTTGTTGAAGTCGGAGTTGTCGACCAGCACCACCTGGCTACCGACCGGCACGCCGTCGTCGGCCCGGGACCGCAGCTTGCCGTCCGGGTGGTACGTCCAGGTCATCGTCCGGCTCGACGATCCGCCCGCCGAGATGACGGTACGGGCGGTCTGCGCCCCGAGCTCGTTGTACTCGTACTCGGTCAGGATGTCCCACGAATCCGTCGAGGTCTCGGCCCAGCCGTTGTCGAAGTACGTGTAGGTGGTGTCGTTGCGCACCGACTCGCCGGACGACGGCGGTGCGGACAGGGTCGTCAACCGGCCCACGTCGTCGTAGCTGTAGATGGTCCGGTCCGCCGTCGTGTAGCGGGGGTCGTCCTCGTCGTACGCGGTATGGGTCTCCTTCACCCGGTTCAGTTCGTCGTAGACGGTGACCGTGGCGAAGTCGTTCGGGTCGTCGGTGGTCGCCACTCCTCGGGGGCTGATCACCTTCGTTCGGTTGCCGGCCTCGTCGTAGCGGTACTGGGTGGTCCGATAGGTGGTGACGCCGCCGACCGTCTCGTGCGGCACCCTGACCTCTGCCGGCATGCCGCGCGGGTCCAGCACCGTGGTGGTGGTGTTGCCGAGTTCATCGGTGGTGGCCGTGACCAGGCCGTCCCGGTCGTACGTGCTGGTGGTGAACTTGCCCAGCGCGTCGGTGGTCCGGGTGACCCTACGGGCCAGGTCGTAGGCGTACCTGGTGGTGTAGTCGGTGGTCTCCGGCGTGGCGTTCTTCCGAGGGTCGATCACCGTGACCACGTTGCCGACGTTGTCGTACTCGTAGCTGATCCGGTGCCCCTCGGCGTTGGTCACGCTGGTGCGCTGGTAGATCTCGTCGTAGGTGTTGGTGGTGACGAAGTCGCCCTCTTCCGGCGTCAGATTGCCCTTCGGCTCGGTGGTGGTGATCAGGTTGCCGGCCCTGTCGTACGTGAACGAGGTCTTCCGTTCTGGGTCACCGGCCTTGTCGACCGGGGCGTACGACTCGACGAGCTCGTCGCCGGCGTTGTAGACCGCCCTCGACACCGCCGCGTTCGGCGAGGTCGACTCGACCACGTTGTCGTTCGGGTCGTAAACCGGGGCGGGAGTGACGATGAACTCACCCTCGTCCTGCTTCTTCGGTACCCGCTTCTCCAGCGGCCGACCGAAGGTGTCGTACGTCTGGGTGGTCGTCTTGCCCAGCGCGTCGGTGACCGTGAGCACCTGGCCGCGCTCGTCGTACTCGAAGGTGGTGCGCTTGTCGAGCGCGTCGGTGATGATCCGCGGGTAGCCGTTGGCGTCGAAGTCGTCGTGCCGCGTGGTGTTGCCGTTGGCGTCCGTCGCGGTCAGCTCCTGCCCCCAGTCGTCGTAGGTGTACGACGTCTTGTAGTCCTCCGGATCCGCGGTGGTGTTGCCGAACGGGTCGACCACCCAGGCGAGATCGCCGTCGGTCTGGTAGCCGAACGTCCACCGGCGACCCTCTGGGCTGGTCTTGCTGACCAGGTCCGCGACGTAGCCGTTCAACTGGGACTGGTAGCCCAACGTGGTGCCGGGGGTGCCGTTCCGGACCGCCTCGGCGTCCCTGACTTCGAGGGGGTAACCGGTCTTCTGGTCGTACCGCCAGGTGGAGACGGCGCCGTTCGCCTCCTCCCTCCGGACCACGTTGTGGTCGTCGTCCCAGCCCAGCTTGGTGACCTGCTGCTTCGCGTCCGTGGTCTGGACCGGCCGGCCGTAGCCGTCCATCTGCCAGTTGGTCGGGTGGTTCTCGGCGTCGGTCACCGTGGTGTGGATGGTGTCGCCCTGCGGCCCGTCCGGATCGGTGTACGCGAACTGGGTCGGATGCCCGAGCCGGTCGGTGTACGTCCTCGTCCGCCAGTGGAACTTCGGGTCGTCCTGTGGCGGCGAGTAGTACGCCAGGTTCGTCGCGTTGCCGCGCGGGTCGGTGACCTTGACCAGCTTGACGTTCTTGTTCCCCTGGGTCATGTCGTAGGCGAACCTGAACAGCTTGGGATCACCATTGTTCGACCCGGCACCGTCGACCAGCTCACCCAGCAGCCCCTTGTCGGTGTAGGTGAACGTCAACCGCCGTCCGGAGATGTCGGTGATCCGCGAGACGTGGTCGATGATGTGCGGGTTCGTCAGGTTCGAGGCCGACCGCCGCGTCCAGGTCGTGTCGTCGATGTAGTCGTACGTCTGACCCTTCGCGTAGTAGTCGACGGTCAGCGTCCGCCGACCGGACGGGTCGGTCAGATACCTGAGGAACTTGGTCGGCTTGTTGCTCGACCTCCGCTCCTCGTAGGTGAACGACGTCTCGTTGAGGTTGTTGTCCACCACCGCCGACAGGTAGCCGTCGCAGTCGTAGAAGAACCTCGTCCGGTCCGGCCGAGTCAACTGCCAGGCCCGGGACTCCTCCGTCTTGTTGCCGCAGGCCACCAACCGTTGCAGGTAGAGGTGCACGCCCTTCGGGCTCACCCACTCCTGCGCATCGTCGTTCCAGGTGAACCAGTGACTCGTACCGTCGCCGTCGGTCAGCGTCACCGTCCTAGGGTTGGGGTTGGGGTGGAAGTCCAGCGGCGTACCGAGCCGCATCAGCGACGACGCCTGTAACGACCAGCCGTACCCGGCCACCGTGTCGGAGGTGTCGAGGGAGTTGTACGCCAACCGCACGAACGTCGAGAGCCCTCGGGACGGGTTGCTGAACGCGTCGTACGACCAGACGGTGTTGCCGGCGTACAGGTTGTTCCGCAGGGTGCCGCCGGCACCGGTTTCCTGCTGCGCGTACGAGTAGAACTTCTCCAGGCCGAGCTGGTCGGAGGTCGGCTCCGCCACCGCCACCGTCTGGTTCAGCGAGGTGATCGGCGCGACAGCCGACAACCACTCGTCGGTGGCTTTGTTGTGCAGTTCCCACTTCAGGACGTAGTCGGTGCGCTTGTTCCCCTCCGTGCTCGACGACGGCGTTCTCACCTGCGCCGACACCGTTACGGCGTCCCCCGCGGTGACGTCCCGGCCCAACGGGGTCACGGCCTGGCTGGCCGGGTCGTCGAGCGGGAGGCCGTCGGCCCGGGCCCACCGGTACGACAGCTCCCAGTCCGCCGCCGACCAGGTGCCGGTGGTCGGGTTCGACACCGTCACCGGCACCGTGTAGGCGCTGCCGGGCGCCATCTGCTGCGGCGTCTCCGGCGCGTGGTAGGTCTGCTCCGTGGTCGGCACGGTGTACGTGACCACCAGCTTCGGTCGCAGCTGCGGCTCAGCCGCCTCACTGGACAGGAAGAGCATCCGCTCGGCCGGGCCGGTCTCGTCCGCCAGCCGCACCAACAGACCGTGGTTGGGCGTCGTGCCGGACACCCAGCGCTGCGTGACGTCCTCGACGTACCAGCTCCGCCACGCCGGGTCGTTGGTGACCCCGGTGACCGTGTCCGGTACCGCCGGATCGTAGTCCCCACCCTCGGCCACCCATGGCGTTCCGGTGGCGGCGTCGTCCCAGGAGCCGCTCGCCTCGTCGAACCCTCGGGTGAGCGCGTGCACCTGGTAGGTCGCACCCCCGGTGGTCGGGGTGGTCGCCGACCACAGCTCGAACTCGGCCCCGAGGATCCGGGCGTTTGCGGGAATGGAGGACACACCCGGGAACCGGACGACCGTCCGGGCCGTGCCGTAGGTGGTGGAGTCATTGCCCACCATCAGCCACGGCTTGCCGGCCAGCACGTCGTGCCCGCTCGACGGCTGGGCCGAGGTCAACGTGGTGTCAGTGGCGTCGCCCTGCAACACCCGCACGATCCGCCCCGCCCGGGGCAGCCGGGCGATCTGGGTCGGTGCCGGGATCACCGCCCCGTCGTTGGCCTTCACCGCGACCATGTAGTAGTAGACCTGCCCGAACGGGTCGGTGGAGTCCACCGGGGTCGGGGTCGCCGTGGTGTCGCGGAAGCTCGTCGCCGTCTTGGACACCGGCGCCACCAGCGTCGCCGCCGACGGGGTGAAGGTCTGGAACACGCTGCGGTGCACCTGGTACTCGACGATGTCGCTGCCGGAGTACGCCGACCAGTCCAACTCCGCGCCGGTGGCGTGGATCGTCGTCGGCGCATCCAGGGACACCCCCGGTCGGCCGTAGTTGATGATCAACTTAGGGGTGTTCTCGTTCTCGCCGTTGTAGGCGTACTCCGCCGCCTCGTAGCGCGGACCGCCCCGGCCCAGGATCGCCTCGTTCGCCGCCTTGAGCATGAACCCGTGGTTCGCGGTGCCGGTCAGCCACGACTGGACCACGTTGGTCACCGGGAACCGGTGCCACACACTCGACTCGCCGGCCTTCTTCACCGCGCCGGCCTTGGTGAACCGCACCGCGTCCGCGATCACCGCCACCGAACCGGACACCCCGGCATCACCCAAGACCACCCGACCGGTCGTGCCGGCGGCGAACGGGTACGTCCCCAGGGTGGCCCAGTCCGCGACCCCCGGGACCTGCTGGTTCACCGTCTTCGACGTGGTCCCGCCCGTGTGCACGACCCGGTACGGCGCCGCGGTCGACCGGTCCGACGCGGTCACGTGGTGCGCGTCCACGGTGTACGTCCCGGCCTCCGGCAGGGTCGGAATCCAGGTGAACGTCTCACCAGAGACGGAGTTCTTGTTGTACCTGTAGGTGCCGTTGACGGCGTACCGGGTGTAGTCGGTGTTGGCCGACGCCGGCCAGTCCCCACTGACCGCCGTCTTCGCCGTGTCGGTGTCGTCGACCGTGACCACGGTCGCCGCCCCGGCGCCCATGCTCGCGTTGATCGAGTTCCAGGTCACCGTCGACTCCGACCACGGCGCCGTCACCTGCCGCGCCTCCAACGGCACGTCGTAGCCGCCGGTGGTGTGGTCCTGGTCGAAGTACATCTCCAACGACGCCGAGTCGATCGCCGTGTTCAGCGGGATACCGGCGAGGTTGAACCTGACCAGGCTGCGCGCCCGGGACGATGTCGTGGTCCCCACCGAGAGCCGCCAGTTGCCGTCGAAGTTGCCGGTCGGATCGTCCGACGTGATCATCGCGTCCGCCGACTGTGTCGTCGTCGGCTGGATCTTGATCGTCGGGTCCACCGTCACCGGAAAGACCCGGGCCGGGTCGGCCAGCCACGCCGGATCGGCGGCAACGGTCAGCGTCGGCACCGGACCGGAGGTGTCCAACCGCTGGGTGACCCGGTCGCTCCAGGCCTTCCCGTACGGCGATTCCGCGTCGTCCCGGGAGTCGAACATGAACGGCGCCGGCATCACCAGCAGCACCTGCCCGCTGTCCGGGTCCCGGAACTCGATCGCCTGGTCGTCCCGCTGGGACACCGACAACCGTCCCGGATCCAGCCGGAACGTCACCGACGTGGCCGCCGAGGCGCGCTTCAGGATGATCGACTCCTTCAGCGCATCCCCGAGCACCTCATAGGAGACGTCGACCCCGTCGACCAGATCCCGGTAGGTGACCGTGTCCCCCTCGGCGGTGGGCGTGACCTTGCGCCCGGCACCGGCCAGCCCCAGTCGAACCCGTTCACCGCCCAACTCGAACCGGACCAGGTCGTCGCTGCGTACCCCGAACCGGCTGGCGAAGGTGTTACTCGTGTTCGCGTACCCGGCAGCACCGACCGATCGGACCGTCGTGTCGATCGGCAGGAACCGACCCGAGGCGTCCCGGTAGAACCGGGCGCCGGTCGACACCTCCGCCTGGACCCGCCCATCCGACATCTCGAAGAACCGCGTCGTCGCCGACCGCCGGCCGGTCAACTCCCGTACCCGCTTCGCCGGCTTCACCACCCGGCCAGCCGGTGTCGCCTGATCCACCGCCAACCCCGGACTTACCGGCTCCGACCGCTCGCGGCGCGGCCCAGCGGCACCGACCAGGCCCCGCGCCGCCTCACCCAACCGGGACAGCCACCCGCCGTCGTTGCGCTCGCCGCCAGCGGCCCCGCTCGGCGTCGGTTCCCGGGTTGGCAGGGCCTCCACCCCGCCGAGCGTGACCACCAGGGCCAGTAACAGAACGGTGGCCAGCACCCCGCGCAGCTTCCCCATCAGCCATCACCCTCAGCACCGACGTAGACACGTGGGGTCGAAGATAGGGGACAGAGATATATTTGCCGCTATCGTCGAGATACTTATCGGGCGGTATCGACCCGGTCGGCCGACGGCACCGCTGCCACCGGCTGGGCTGCCAACTCCATGGCGTACTCGGCAACGAACGGCAGCGGACGGTAGCCGCGCCGCGCCTCTGGGTGGGTCAACTGCGCGTCGACCAGACCTTCCAACGCCGCCCAGGCCCGGGATACCGACACGCCCAGCCGTGCCGCGACCTGCTCGGGCGACACCGGGGAGGGCAGCTCGCCGAGCAGTCGGAAGACCTGCCCGGTCAGCTCGTCGGCCGCATGTGCCGCCTGGTAGCCGGCGGCGACGCTGTCCCGGACCGACAGGTCCTCGTACCTCAGCACGTCGAGCCGGCGCCGCTCGTCACCGAGCTGCTCGGCCAGGAGCGCGACCGGCCACTCGGGTCGGCTGGCGAGCCGTGCTCCGGCCACCCGCAACGCCAGCGGCAGCCCGGCGCACAACCGCACCAGCTCGGCGCTGGCCTCAGGTTCGGCGTCGAGTCGCGCCACCCCTACGAGGCTGGCGAGCAGCGCGTACGCGTCTGGCGGGGCGAGCGGGTCCAGCGAGACGTGTCGTACACAGTTCAGGGTGTGCAGCCGGCGTCGACAGGTGACGAAGACCGCGCAGCCCGGTTCGGCCGGCACCAGCGGACGTACCTGAGCGGCGTGCTCGACGTCGTCGACCACGACCAGTACCCGACGCCGGGCCAGAACGGACCGGTAGCGGCCGGTCAGCTCGTCGAGCCCGTCGGCCGGGTCGGGGGCCATGGCGAGCGCCCGGAGTACCCTCGCCACCACCTCCACCGGCAGCACGGCTCCGGCCGTAGCCGAGGACCGACGTAGGTCCAGGTAGACCTGGCCGTCGGGGAAGTCGGCGGCCAGCAGGTGTGCGGCCCGGACCACCAGTGCGGACCTTCCGCTGCCGCCCGGGCCGGAGACCAGCACGGTGGTGGGTAACCGTCCCGCCGCCCGTACGGCCGCGACCAGCTCGGCGACCTCGGCGCTCCGGCCGACCAACTGCACCCCGTCCGGCGGCAGCTCCCGTGGCGCGCCGGAGTACTGCCGAGACTCCCTCCCGGCAAGCGCGATCGCGGTCCGGTCGCCCGGCGGGTCCAGCGTCGGTGCCCGGTTGAGCACCGCCCGGTACAGCTGGGTCAGCTCCGGGCCGGGTTCCACCCCGAGTTGCTCGCCCAGCACCGTCCGAGCCTCGTGGTACGCACCCAGCGCCGCCGCGGCGTCCCCACCACGGTAGAGGGCGAGCATCAACTGGCCCCAGGCCCGCTCCCGCAGCGGATGGCCGTGTACGTGTTGGCGTAGTACCGGGACGACCTCGATGTGCCGGCCCTGCCGTAGTCGTGCCTCTCCCAGGTCCTCGATGACGTGTAGGCGCTGCTCGTCGAGGCTGGTCAGCCGGGCGTCGATGGTCGTACCGACGGGCAGTCCCTCGCCGGCTCGACCCCGCCAGAGCCGAAGCGCTGCGGTGAGGCGGGGTGCCGCCAGGTGGGGGTCGCCCGCCATGAGCGCGTCCCGGCCCGTCCCGGCCAACCGCCGGAAGTCGTCGACGTCCAGCTCACCAGGCTCCAGGCGCAACCGGTACCCGCCGCGCTCGGCCACCAGACGGTCGCCGACGATCCGGCGCAGCGCCGCGGCATGGCTCCGCAGGTTCGCGATCGCCGAGCGTGGCGGCGGCTCCGCCCAGACCATCTCGGAGAGTCGGGCGAGCGACACCGAACGGTTGGCCTCCAATGCCAGCCCGGCGAGCATGCTCCGGCGCTTCGCCGCACCGAGGGCCGCGAGCCGACCGTCGCCGAACACCTGTACAGCACCCAGTAATCGGACCTCGACCCGCATGGATCAACGTGCCCGTGCAGCAGTGATCACTCATCCACGCTAAGTGGTGGTAATCCCGCCTTACAAGGCGTCGATCTATATCAGTCACGGTGACGAATGTCTGTCTTTTCGTCGGCGAGTCCGCGTAACGCCGCAGCGTGCCGCGTCGCTCGGCGCGCCGACCGCACGCGAGCGGCACCGGCGCGCCGCGGCGGTCGCGGTAGGTTGCACAGTCGTGGCCAGCTCCGCCGACGTCCGTGACGAACTCGCCAGCCTCGCCGACCCGCGCCGGGCGGCGCAGCTGAGCCGGTTCCTCCAGATGGTTCCGGGCGGCTACGGCGAGGGCGACCGGGCCATCGGCGTCACCGTGCCGGAACAGCGCAGGGTGGCCGGCCGGTACTGGCGCGAGCTCTCCCTGGCCGAGACGACGAAGCTGCTGACCAGCGGCGTGCACGAGGAGCGGCTGACCGCACTCCTCATCCTGGTGCGGAAGTTCGCCAAGGGGGACGAGGCGGAGCGGGGCCGGATCTTCGACCTCACCCTGGCCAACACCGGGCACATCAACAACTGGGACCTGGTCGACTCGTCCGCGCCGTACATCGTCGGGCCCTGGCTGATCGACAGGGACCGGAGCGTACTGGACCGGTTGGCCGGGTCGAGCATGGTCTGGGAGCGGCGGATCGCCGTCATGGCGACCTTCGCCTTCGTCCGGGCCGGAGACTTCCACTGGACCTTCCGGCTCGGCGAACGGTTGCTGCACGACCCGCACGACCTCGTGCACAAGGCGGTGGGCTGGATGCTGCGCGAGGTGGGCAACCGCGACAGAGCGGCGGCCGAGGAGTTCCTGACCCTGCATTACCGGGTCATGCCCCGGGTCATGCTGCGGTACGCGATCGAGAAGTTCGAACCGCGGCGACGCCGGGAGTACCTGTCCGGGGCCGTGTAACGGACCCGTGTCCGCCGGGACGGTGGGGGCGTCAGTGCCCGGACCGTCGCCATTCGTCGGTCATGGCGATGATGCGGTCGGTCACGGTGCGTGGCTCCACCAGTTGGTGCAGATGCCTGCCCGGAACGTGGTCGACGGCCCAGCCTCGTTGCCTCGCGTCGTCGGCGACGCGCTCGTAGGGTGGGCCGAACAGCAGATAGCCGCACGGCCGGCTCTCCCAGCCGGGCGGGTTGGGCAGGAGTTCCTCGTAGTAGCTCAGCGGGAGCCGAGGCTGTTCGGCCGAGACGGCGTCGCGCGTCCGCGTGTCCGGGAACATCGGTGCGACGTCGGATTCGTCCCACCACGTCGTCCACGGCGGCAGCCGGCCACCGATCGCTTTCGGGCGTAGGAAGTCCAGCAGCTCAGGTGGCGCGACAGGCGTCGGCCCGGCAGGTAGCGGCAGTGCCGCGTCGACGAACAGGCAGCCGGCGACCCGCCGACTGGTCGCCTCGACGAGTACCGGCACGAACAGGCCGGCGTTGCTGTGCGTCACGATCACGGCGGGTTGGTTCGGCGGTAACCGGTCGATCGCCGCGCTGACCGTCCCGGCGACAGACCGCCAGAACGGCGGCCGCGCATCCGCGACGCCGACGAGCGACGGCACGATGACCACCGCTCCGGAGCCTTCGAGAAGCTGCGCGGTCGGTGCCCAGGTCAGTGGCCCGACCGACGGACTGTGTACGAGGACGAAAGCGGCATCCATCAGTACACCCTCGATGTTCCGCCGGCCGGGCACCACCCCACCCGGTACGCCGACCGCGAACAACTGCGGGCCTGGGGCAGCCCGCACCCGGTCAGTGTGGCGGTGACTCGAACAGGCCGGTCGTGCATCCCAGCTCGCCCGGTTCCAACGAGGTGCGGTTGTATCTGGGCGACACGATGGCACCGACGGGCGATCTGACCAGGAGAAGACAGTACCGCTCGGCGGGGCTGCCCGGCTGCGGGTGGCGGTCGTCGGGGGATGTCGGTCGGTGCGGGCAGAATCGGCGTCGTGCTGGTGGCGGTGGTCCGGGACGAGGACGGCGAGGGGGGTTTGCTCCAGCCGTTGCATCCGGACGGCCGCCCCGCCGGACCGGCCGAGCGGGTCGCCGACCTCGGCGCGGCGGTCGCCGGCCGGGAGGCCGCCCAGGTTCAGGGGGATCCGCCCCGCTGGGTCTGGGCCTCCACCGCCGCGATCTATCCCGGGCTGCTGCGCCAGGGGCACCGGGTGGAGCGCTGCCACGACGTCGAGCTGACCGAGGCGCTGCTGCTCGGCCGGGACGGGCGCTGGGGAGAGCCGCGCGGCCTGGCCGCCGCGTGGGCCCGGCTGACCGGCGCGCCGGTGCCGGCCGATCCGCCGCCCCGGGCCGCCGCGCCGCCCGGAGCGGCGCAGGCCGCACTCTTCGAGGTGGTCTCCGGGCCGCCGCCGCTCGGCCTCGACGCGCTGGTCCGGGTCTACGCCGACCAGCAGGCCCGGATCGCGGCGGCGCCGCATCCCGGGCGGTTCCGGCTGCTGGTCGCGGCCGAGTCGGCGGGGGCGCTGATCGCCGCCGAGATGAGCGCGACGGGGCTGCCGTGGCGGGCCGACGTGCACGACGCGCTCCTGGTCGACCTGCTCGGCGAGCCGTCGCCGGTGGGCGGGCCGCCGCGCCGGCTGGCCGAGCTGTCCGCGCGGATCGCCGCCGCCTTCGGGGTACGCCAACTGCACGCCGAGTCGCCCGCCGAGCTGCTCCGGGCCTTCGCCCGGGCCGGCCACGACCTGCCCAGCACCCGGGCCTGGGTGCTGCGCGGGGTCGACCATCCGGCGGTTCCGCTGCTCCTCGAATACAAGGAGCTCTACCGGATATGGACGGCGCACGGCTGGGCCTGGCGGGACGCCTGGGTCCGGGACGGCCGGTTCCGTCCGGAATACGTGCCGGCCGGCGTGGTCTCCGGGCGGTGGGCGACCCGGGGCGGCGGCGCGTTGCAGATCCCGAAGGTGATCCGGCGGGCGGTGCTGGCCGATCCCGGCTGGCGGTTCGTGGTCGCCGACGCGGGCCAGTTGGAGCCGAGGGTGCTGGCGGCGATCTCCGGGGACGCCCGGCTGGCCGCCGCCGGTGGTGCGGGTGACCTCTACACGGCGCTGGCCCGGGAGAGCTTCGGCGGTGACCGGGCCCGGGCCAAGCTGGCCCTGCTCGGTGCGATGTACGGCCAGACCGGCGGCGAGGCGATCCCGGCGCTGGCGGTGTTGCGGCGCAGCTATCCGACCGCCTTCGAGTACGTCGAGGCGGCGGCTCGGGCCGGCGAGGGCGGCGGGCTGGTCCGGTCCTGGCTGGGGCGGACCTGTCCACCCGCCTCGGTCTCGGTGCGGGAGTCGGAGGAGGGGGAGGGGCCGGTGGTGGAGTCGGCCGGCATCGACCCGTTCGGTCCCCGGGCCCGGGCCGCCGCTCGGGCCCGGGGCCGGTTCACCCGCAACTTCGTCGTCCAGGCGACGGCGGCGGAGTGGGCGCTGACCCTGCTCGCCGGGCTGCGCAACGGGTTGGCCGGGCTCGGCGACGGGCCGGGGGCGGGCCGGCCCGAGCTGGTCTTCTTCCAGCACGACGAGGTGCTGGTGCACTGCCCGGCGGAGCTGGCCGCCCAGGTGACCGCCCTGGTGCACGAGGCGGCGACGCAGGCCGGGCGGCTGCTCTTCGGCGAGACTCCGGTGCGGTTCCCGCTCGACGTCTCGGTGGTGGACTCTTATGCAAATGCGGCATAGTTGCGAAATGGTCCGATTAGTGCCGATACCTGGGTGGCGTCCGATCGTTGGGACCGTTGTGCGCGCGGCGGGGGTCGCGCGACGGGCGGAAGGTGACAGTGCTGAGTCGGATCGCAGGAATGATCATCGCCGCGGGCGGGGGACGCCGGATCGGCGGCCCGGAGGCGTTGCTGCACCAGGGGGAGCGACCCCTGGTGAACCAGGTGCTCGACACGATGCGTGCGGCGGGCTGCGGGCCACTGGTCGTGGTCCTCGGAGCCGCGGCCGAACAGGTACGGGCCACCGCCGACCTCACCGGAGCGACGGTGGTGGTCAACCGCTCCTGGGGTACCGGGATCGGCTCGTCGATCCGGCTCGGCCTGGACGCCGTACCGGACCGGCGGATCGAGGCGGTGGTGGTGGTTCCGGTGGACATGCCGGGACTGACCGAGGCGGCGGTACGCCGGGTGGCGGCGCTGCCCTACCCGGATGCCCTGGTCTGCGCCACCTACGACGGGTTGCGCGGCTATCCCATGCTCTTCGGCCGCCGGCACTGGGCCGGGATCGCCGCGTTGGCGAACGCCGACGTCGGCGCCCGTCCGTACCTGATGGCGCACAAGGACGAGATCGTCGACATCGCCTGTGACACGGTGGCGGACGGCAGCCGGGCGAACACTCCGGAACTGCTCGCCGCCTGGGGGCTGACCGTCCCGGTGCCGGCCCAGCGGGTCGCCGTCTGACCCCGGCGGGCTACCGCCGGGGTCAGACCTCGATGTTGAAGCGCCGGAGTACGGAGGGGGCGACCAGGCCGACCGCGGAGAGAATCGAGATCACCGTGAAGGCGCCACGCAGCACGACCGTCTCCACCTTGCCGCCCACCTTGACGGCGATCTTGTTCGGGATGCCGATCATCATCCACATCCGACGCTTGATCGGGATAGGCCAGAGGATCGGCACCCCGTTGCTGGTGATGATGTCGCCCATGATGTGTACGAAGCAGCCGACCCCGACCGCCAGCCCGAGCATCGGATAGCCCCGGTCACCGGGCAGGTGCAGGAAGGTGAAGTAGGCCGCCGCCAGCGACACCAGGGTCACGATCACCCAGCCGGCCCGCTTCGCCCACTCGTCGAAGAGACCGCGCAACGCCAGACCGATCATGAAGAAGAGGATGCCGATCACCGCCCACTTGCCGTAGGCGGTGCAGAGCGCGGTGGTACCCCAGCCGACCAGGACGGTGAACGGCAGGGTGTGGGTCAGCGTACGGTGGCCGTTGTTCCGGTGCGGATCCTTGCTCAGCTTCGTCGCGTGGTAGACACCGAGGGAAATCTTCTCCATCACCTCGGCGAAGAAGAGCGAGACCACGCCGAAGGTCCGGGCGACGGTCGCACCGCCCTGGTTCTTCGTGACCTTGCCGGACATGTCGAGGTCGGGAAAGAGTGCCCCGCCCGCGCAGACCGCCGTACCGACCGCGATCGCCAGCGGCGACTGCTCGTAGCCGGCGAAGTAGTCCAGTCCCCAGGATCCGGCCAACCAGACCGCGGCGCCGGACAGCGCATGGGATGGTCCCATCATCGTTGTGCATCCTCCCCGGGGTACATCCCATACGGCTGGCGACACTGTGCCAAACCGGGGATCACGAGGCAATCACCGTTTGATCCACATTGGTGTCAGCCACGTCACGGTCTACTTCACCGGCTCGCTCCGGTGCGGTCAAACGCGGGTCTGCTTCGGGTTTTCGGCCAGGTCAGCCCGGGTGCGCCGCCGACCCGCGAACGGGTACTCCGGACGGTGCGGCGGCCCGGGACAAGCGGTGCTGACGCGGGGACCCCGGCGTGTCGCCGGACCGGCGCCGGATCAGCAGCCGGGGCCGCCGCTGCCGGGAAACCGGCGAAGGCGGGGCCGCTCGGGCCGGTAACGCCGCTCGGTCAGTCCCGCCGTACCCGAAGGAGTTCCGCCACCGACCAGGCCTGGAACGGTGCCCCGGTGGCCCCGTGCGGCGGTTCGGCGTCGGCGGTCTCGCTCACCGAGCCCAGGCCGTACTCGGGCAGGTGCGCCGCCAGCCCGGTGAACAACCCCGCCACCGGCAGTCCGGCTCGACGACAGGCGTCGGCGTACGGGCCGGTCAGCCAGGGCCAGACGGTGCCCTGGTGGTAGCCGGAGTCCCGCTCGGCCGGGCCGCCCCGGTGCCGTGGTCGGTAGCCGGGGCTGTCCGGCGCGAGGCTGCGCGGGCCGAGCGGGGTGAGCAGGGCCGCGCCGATCCGCCGCAGCACCACCGGATCCGGGTCGAGCGGCGCGTACGGCAGCGACCAGCCGAGGAGTTGGTTGGGTCGGAGCAGGTCGTCGTGCCGCCGGCCGTCGGCGGCATCCGGATCGCCCGGCGGCGGGGCGTCGAGCACGTCGTACAGCCAGCCGTTCGGCGCCGGGAAGCGGCGCCGGAACGCCGCCCGGGCCCTGGCGTGCGCGACCCGGGCCGACCCGGCGTCCTGGCCGAGCAGCCCGGCCAGTTCGGTGACCGCCGCGAGCCCGTTGACCCAGAGTGCGTTCACCTCGACCGGCTTGCCCGCCCGCCGGGTCACCGGTTCGCCGTCGACCCGGGCGTCCATCCAGGTCAGTGCCGCCCCGGGGCTGTCCTGGGTGAGCAGCCCGTCGGTCGGATCCGCCACGATGCCGTACCGGGTGCCCCGCAGGTGGTGCTCGACCACCGCGCGCAGTGCCGGCAGCAGCTCGGCGCCGAGGTCGGTGTCCCCGGCGACCGCCACGTGCCGGGCCACCGCGTGCAGGAACCACAGCGTCCCGTCCACGGTGTTGTACTCCACCCGCCCGGTGTCGGCGGTGTTCGCCAGCATGCCCTCGGAGAGCGTCCCCGCGTACGCCCGGAGCAGCTCCCGGCCCTCGTCCGCCCGACCGGTGCCGAGGAACAGCCCCTCGTAGGCGATCATGGTGTCCCGGGACCAGGCGCCGAACCACGGGTAGCCGGCCACCACGTCCGGCCCGCTGCCGGTGCGGACCACGAACGCGTCGGCGGCCAGGGTGAGCCTCGCCGCCACCCCGTCCGCCGGCCGCCCGGTCGCCACCACCCGGCGGTTGCGCCGCCGGGCCGCCTCGATCAGCTCGTCGGCCGGCGGCGGCTCCTCGGCCAGGTCCCCGGCCCAGGCGAGCACCGAGACGCTCTCCCCGGGCCGGTCGAGCGCCCCGCCGAACCGGCCCGCACACCAGAGGTCCTCGTCCGGGGCGAGTCCCCGGGCAGCCTCCTCCCGATGGTGCACCCCGTGCCACCAGTGGCCCTCGGCCGACCAGCCCGGCCCGGCCAGCCGGAACGCCTCCTCGACCACCGCGCCGCCGGCCACCGGCGCGATTCTCGGCGCGGGCCCGTCCGAGCGCCGCTCGCCGTGGCCGTCCCGCCAGGTCACCACGGCGGCCAGGCTGAGCCGGGCCGGGCCGCCGGCGACCAGCCGGTGCCGGACCGCCAGACAGGACCGGCCGTACCTCATCGCCAGCTCGCGCTCCAGCACCAGGTCACCGATCCGCCACCGCCAGCGCGGCAGCCCGTCGACCAGGTCGAAGCGTTCCAGCAGCGCGAAGCCGGTCGGGTCGACGGCGCCGGAGCGCCACTCGTGCGCGCCGAGCCGGACCACCGCGCCGGAGGGCAGGATCAGCTCGGGGTCCAGGCTGACCAGCCCGAGCCGGCGGGCCGCCGGGGTCTCCCCGGCCACCATCAGCAACCCGTGGTACCGCCGGGTGCGCAGCCCGCTGACCGTGCCCATCGCGTACCCGCCCAGGCCGTCCGGGACCAGCCACTCCCGGTCGACGCCCGTGTCCAGGTGACCGCAGACCCGTGGCCCGAACTCGATCGGCAGCATGGCGCCCATGATGCCCGTTCCGGTGCCCCGGCACACCGCGGACGGCCCGGCGACGTGCTGCCCAGCCTGGCGGCCCGGCGACGTGCTGCGGAGCCTGGCGGCTCGGCTGAGCGCTGCCCAGCCTGGCGGCTCGGCTGAGCACTGCGGAGCCTGGCGGACCCGGTGGGCGACGGTGACGTCGCGGCGATCGTTGGCCGGGTGTGCCGGGACCGATCACAATGATCGGAAGGACGACCGGGATCGGTCGGATGACGGGCGGGGGTCGGATGGACGACGGGAGGGACACCGGTCGGCGCAGCGCCGGCAGCGGGTCCCCGGGGCGTGCCCGGGACGCGGGGCGGACCGGACTGGATCCGGGGCGTGCCGAGCTGGATCCGGAGCGTGCACGGCTGGCCGAGGCCGACGCCGGCCAGGAGCCGTGGCGGGCCTGGGGGCCGTACCTCGCCGAGCGGGCCTGGGGGACGGTCCGGGAAGACTACAGCGAGCACGGCACCGCCTGGGACTACTTCCCGCACGACCACGCCCGGTCCCGGACCTACCGGTGGAACGAGGACGGGATGGCCGGGATCTGCGACGAGTGGCAGACCTTCTGCTTCGGCCTGGCGCTCTGGAACGGCGCGGACCCGATCCTCAAGGAGCGAATGTTCGGGCTCGGCGGCGACGGCGGCAACCACGGCGAGGACGTCAAGGACTACTGGTGGTACCTGGACTCCACCCCCACGCACTCCTTCATGCGCTGGCGCTACCACTACCCGCAGGCCGCCTTCCCCTACGACGAGCTGGTCGCGGTCAACGCCGCGCGCGGCCGGGAGGAGCCGGAGTACGAACTGGTCGACACCGGGATCTTCGACGACGACCGGTACTGGGCGGTGACCGTCGACTACGCGAAGGCGTCCCCGACCGACATGTGCGTCTCGATTTCCGTGGCGAACCGGGGAGCGGAGCCGGCCACCCTGCACGTGCTGCCCACGCTCTGGTTCCGCAACACCTGGTCCTGGGGGCTGCCCGGCCGGGACCAGGTGCCGAGGCTGGTCGGCAGCCCGGGCCGGCTGGTCGGCGAGCACTGGGTGCTCGGCCAGTTGGTGCTGGAGGGCGACGGCGGCCCGGCCGCGCTGGTCTGTGACAACGAGACCAACACCGAACGACTCTGGGGGCTGCCCGGGCGCAGCGCCTACCCGAAGGACGGCATCAACGACCACGTGGTGCACGGCGCGGACACGGTCAACCCGGCCGGCGAGGGCACCAAGGGGGCGCTGCACTACGTGCTGGACGTACCGGCCCGGGGCGAGATGGTGATCAAGCTTCGGCTCATCCGGACCGCCCCGCCGCCGGCCAGCGAGCCCGCGCCCTCGCTCGACCTCGGGGCGGAGCACGACGCGGTGCTGGCGACCCGGCGCGCCGAGGCGGACGAGTTCTTCGGCCGGCTGATTCCGGACGGCGCCTCCGCGCAGGAGACGCTGGTCGTCCGGCAGGCGATCGCCGGGCTGATGTGGGGCAAGCAGTTCTACCACTTCGACGTGCAGCAGTGGCTGACCGGCGACCCGGCCGCCGCACCCCCGCCGGACGGGCGCCGGTTCGGCCGGAACAGCTCCTGGCGGCACATGAACAGCTTCGACGTCATCTCGATGCCGGACCCCTGGGAGTATCCCTGGTACGCCGCCTGGGACCTGGCCTTCCACTGCGTGACCATCGCCCGGGTCGACCCCGGCTTCGCCAAGGCGCAACTGCTGTTGCTGCTCCGTGAGTGGTACCTGCACCCGAACGGGCAGATCCCGGCGTACGAGTGGGCGTTCGGCGACGTGAACCCGCCGGTGCACGCCTGGGCGGCGCTGAAGGTCTTCGAGATCGACGGTGGTCGGGACTTCGACTTCCTGGCCCGGATGATGCACAAGCTGCTGTTGAACTTCACCTGGTGGGTCAACCGCAAGGATGTCGGCGGCAACAACGTCTTCGAGGGTGGCTTCCTCGGGCTGGACAACGTCGGCCCGTTCGACCGCTCGGCCGCGCTGCCGGTCGCCGGGGTGCTGGAGCAGTCCGACGGTACCGGCTGGATGGCCATGTACGCGCTCAACCTGCTGGACATGGCGCTGATCCTGGCGGTGCACGACCCGACGTACTCGGACATCGCGACGAAGTTCTTCGAGCACTTCGCGTACATTGCGGCGGCCGCCTACGACCAGGGCCTCTGGGACGAGGAGGACTGCTTCTTCTACGACGTGCTGCGGCTGCCGGACGGGACCAGCCGACCGCTCAAGGTGCGGTCGGTGGTCGGGCTGCTGCCGCTGGCCGCGATCACCCGGCTGACCACCGTGACGCTGAACCGGCTGCCCGAGCTGACCGCCCGGCTGCGCTGGTTCCTGGCCAACAAGCCGGAGTACGCCCGGGTGATCGGCGGTCGCCGGCTCGGGGTCGACGGGCGGCAGCAGCGCCTGCTCTCCATGGTCGGCCCGGACCAGGTGGTCCGGCTGCTCGCCCGGATGCTGGACGAGGAGGAGTTCCTCTCCCCGTACGGGCTGCGTACGCTCTCCCGCCGGCACCTGGACCAGCCGTTCGCGGTGGAGTTGGGTGGGCAGGAGTTCACCGTCGGCTACGAGCCGGCCGAATCGACCTCCGGGCTCTTCGGCGGCAACTCGAACTGGCGTGGCCCGATCTGGATGCCGACCAACTTCATGCTGATCTCCGCACTCCGGGACCACGCGGCGTTCTTCGGCGACGACCTGCTGGTCGAGTATCCGACCCGGTCCGGGAGCAAGCACACCCTGACCGAGATCGCCGACGACCTCTCCGCCCGGCTGATCGCGCTCTTCGTGCCGGACGCCTGGGGGCGCCGCCCGATCTACGGGATCGCCGAACTCTTCCAGACCCATCCGGACTGGAAGGACCTGCTCGCCTTTCCGGAGTACTTTCACGGCGACAACGGAGCCGGTCTGGGTGCCTGGCACCAGACCGGCTGGACCGCGCTGGTCGCCGACCTGATCCTCACGCTCCGCCGATAGTCGAGAGATCCTGGTCAGGTAACGGCCCTCCCGGTCCAGATGCCGACTGCACCGGTGTCGGTTACTGTCCGCCAGTATTCAGATACCCCTCGTAGTGTCCCGTTAGCCGTTTCCCGGGGCGGCGTCGCGGCACCGTCGCGCGGGCCCCGGCCACCGGCAGGAGGGGAGAAGAATGGCGATGGAAATTGCCAGCACATCAGGTCACCGCCGGGCGGGAAGATTCGCCCTGGTCGTCGCGGTAACCGCCGGGCTGCTCGGCGCGGCGGCGGCACCGGCGGCCGCGGCACCGGCCGGCGGTACGATCCGAAACTCCGGCGGCGCCACCGCGATCAGCGGAAGCTATCTGGTGGTCCTCAAGGAGGCGTCCGTCAGCGCCGACTCGGTGACCGACCGGGCCGGCGTACTCGCAGACCGGGCCGGCGGAAAGGTGGCCCGCACCTACCGGCACGCGCTGCGCGGCTTCGAGTTCACCGGCTCCGCCGAGGCGGCCCGGCGGCTCAGCACCGACCCGTCCGTGGCGTACGTCGAACAGAACCACCGGGTCCGGCTCACCGGTACGCAGACCCCGACCCCCTCCTGGGGCCTCGACCGGCTCGACCGGCGCCCGCTGGCGCTTGACGACAGCTACACCTACCCGAACACCGGCAGCGGGGTCCGGGCCTACGTCATCGACACCGGCATCCGGCTCACCCACAGCACCTTCGGCGGTCGGGCGGTCTCCGGCTTCGACGCGATCGACGGCGGATCCGCCGACGACTGCCAGGGGCACGGCACGCACGTCGCCGGCACCGTCGGCGGCGCCGAGTACGGGGTCGCCAAGGGCGTGACCCTGGTCGCGGTACGGGTACTGGACTGCAGCGGCAGCGGCAGCTACGCGCAGGTGATCGCCGGCGTCGACTGGGTCACCGGCGACCACGACCCCGGCGAGCGCGCGGTGGCGAACATGAGCCTCGGCGGGCCGGCGAACAGCGCGGCCAACACGGCGGTGGCGAACTCGATCGCCGACGGCGTCAGTTACGCCGTCGCGGCCGGCAACGCGAGCGTCGACGCCTGCGGCAGCTCACCGGCGAGCGTCCCCGCCGCGATCACCGTGGCCGCCACCGGCGGCTTCCCGGGCGGCCCCGGCCGTACCGACGCCCGGGCCACCTTCTCCAACTACGGCACCTGCGTCGACATCTTCGCCCCAGGGGTGGCGATCGTCTCGTCCACCATCGACAGCGACACCTCCAGCGGGCCGGCGGACGGCACCTCGATGGCCTCGCCACACGTGGCCGGCGCCGCCGCGCTCGTGCTGGCGCAGAACCCGTCGTACACCCCGCAGCAGGTGCGCGACGTACTGGTCGGCGGCGGCACACCCGGCCTGGTCACCGATCCCGGTCCCGGCTCGCCGAACATCCTGTTGCACGTCGCCGGCGTACCCACGTCCGACTTCACCCTCACGGTCGCCCCGGGCGGTGGCTCGGCCGGTCCGGGCGGCACGGTCAAGGCGACGGTGAGCACCCGGGTCACGGCCGGTTCGGCCCAGACGGTCGCGCTGACCGTCGCCGGACTGCCCAGGGGGGTCACCGCCACGTTCAGCTCGGCCTCGGTCGTCGCCGGCAGGTCGTCGGTGTTGACGATCCGGGTCGGCTCGGCGGCGGTGCCGGGCAGCTACCGGCTGACGATCACCGGCACCGGCCCGTACGCCACCAGGGTCGCGCCGTACACCCTGACCGTCACGAACCCCGCCGGCTGTACCGGCACGAACAGCGCCGACGTCGAGATCCCGGACATGTCCAGTGTGGAGAGCGGGGTGACCATCACCGGCTGCCCGGGCCGGGCGTCGGCGTCGAGCACGGTCCGGGTGCGGATCCTGCACACGTACCGCGGTGACCTGGTGGTGCACCTGGTGGCGCCGGACGGCAGCGCGTACCTGCTGCACAACCGGACGGGCGGCGGCGCGGACAACATCGACCAGACCTTCCGGGTCAACCTGTCCAGCGAGACGGCGAGCGGCCGGTGGCGGCTGCGGGTGCAGGACATGGCGTACGCGGACGTCGGCTGGATCGACACCTGGACGCTGAACCTGACGGCCGGTACGCCGACCGCCTGCGCCGGCAGCAACACGACGGCCGTGGCCATCCCGGACCTCGGCACGGTGCAGAGCCCGATCGTCCTCAGTGGCTGTTCGGGGAACGCCTCGACGACCAGCGCGGTCGCCGTACGGATCTCGCACGGCCGGGTCGGCGACCTGGTGCTGCGGCTGGTCGCCCCGGACGGTAGCTCCTACCTGCTGCGTAACCGGGTCGTCGGCGGGTCACCGATCAACGCGGTCTACCTGGTGAACCTGTCGGCCGAGGCCCGCAACGGCAGTTGGCGGCTGCGGGTGCAGGACGCGGCGGCCCCGTACGCCGGACGCCTCGACACCTGGTCCCTGACCGTCTGACCGAACCCCGCGATCCGCCCGCCCCGCGGCGGGAAGATCGCGCTCGATCTGGGAACGAGTGGCCTTCCAGCGCGGGGAGGCCACTCGTTCCCGCACGTAGTGCGTTCTCGTCCGGGGGTCCGGCCTCTGCGTGCTGTCTTCGTTGCCGGTGCCGGTGCTGTCAGGCGGCGGTGGACCAGATGGCGGTGAAGGCGGCGGCCTCGCCGGCCAGCCAGCGCGCTACCTGGTCGGAGCGGACGGCGGGATCGGGGTGGTGGGTCATCCCCCGGCGGACGTCGACGAGCACCGGCTCGGCGCCGGGCAGCACCTGGTCCATCTGCCGGCCCATCAGGTGCAGGGTGGCCAGCAGCGCCTCCTGGCTCGGCGGCTGCTCGTCGAAGTGCAGCCGGACGGCCTCCCGCCGGCCGTCGTCGTAGCGCAGGCCGAGGTGCGGGTTGACCTTCACCGGCAGGTCACCGACCATCCCGAGCGCGTCGTGGGTCTGGGCGAGGTTGACCGCCGACAGGTCGCCGAGCGAGTGCAGGTAGCTGATCGCGCCCGGGACCAGCGCCTCGTAGAGCGGACGCCAGCGCGGCTTGACGACCCCGGCGATCTCCGCCAGGTGGCGGCCGCCGGTCCGGAAGGCGATGTCGGTCTTGAGCGCCTTGACGAGCTGCCCATGCGGGTTGAAGCCCGAGCGGCTCGCGCGTTGCTTGCGGAGGCCGCCGACGAACGTCGCCTTGGCCGGGCCGGTGCGGTCGACGTAACGGGTGAAGGCGAGCAGGGTGGCGTAGGGGAGGGGGGCGGCAGTAGGCGCGGTGGCGACGGACTCTGGCACGGCTGTCCTCCCAGTTCAGAAGCCGTTTTAGTACACACATTCTAATTGATTCTCGCCGCTCTGCCCAGCCCAAAAGGGGCATATCGGGTGTCGCGTCCGCGCGAACCTGGCGGAGTCCGGACCTACCTTTCGGATGATCTTGCGGAGTCCGGATTCGGGTTGCGGTTTCACCCGTACGTGCCGAGTTGGTAACGCAAGGCGGGCATCGACGGAGTGAAAGATCCCGTGGCATGACTGTCGACTACTTCACCTGGCGCCACGCCCGCCGGCTGGCCGGCACCGGCGCGACCGAGGCCGACATTGCCCGGGTCCTCGACGACTTACTCACCCGGGCCGAGCACGGACCGGACAAGGCCGGCGCCCGAATCGCCGCCCGCACCCGCACCGGCCAAGCCACCCACCGGTCCCCGCTGCCCGAGCCCGCACGATCCGGGAACCCTTCGACGAGTACACCGCTGCGATCGAGGGCCTCTACAAGTGGATGTTCGTGCAGTCCACCGGCCTCGACTCTGCCGAAATCGAGGCGGCCAACACCTTGATCGATGAGTACAACGACGTCCTCACCGGGCGTCGACCCTGATGCGGCTATGACGAGGCGGCCCCGACCGATCTGTTCGACACCGGGCCCCGCAAGGCGCTGTCAGAGCCGCCTATGCCGCCGAGGTTGCCCGCCGATCACGACGTCGCCGCCGCCGAACCTCGATTCCTCGCTTGGTTAAGCGGTGAACGATGAGGTCCGAGCCGCGCCCCGGACCGCCTTGGCTCAGCCCAGCGCGTCCATCAGGGCGGTGACATAGACATCCAACCGCTCCTCCACGGCTCGCGTCGTCAGCTCCGTCCTGCCTGCCTCCCGCCATGGCTGCGCCACCAACTGCACTTCTTCTGAGCACGCCAGCGCGTCCCGCACCTGCCAGTACAGCCGCTCGCTCGCGGTCGCGGCCAGCCCTTCGCCGGCCTCCTCATACGCCTGAGTGAACCGCAGACCCCACGCCGGGCCGTGCAGCAGCGCGAGATTGGTGGAGCAGTGCGCCGCATCGAGATCCGCCGGGCCCCAGGAGGTCGCTGCCCAGTCGACGACGCCGGTAATCCGGGCACCTGCCGGACTTGCCGGCGGCACGTCGAACAGCACGTTGCCGGGTTGGAAGTCCCGGTGCAGGAATCGCCCTTCATAGGGCGGCGCGGGCCTGCGGATCACGTCGATCGCCGCGGCCCATGCCGCCGCGTCGGCGCCCTTCGGAGTCACGACGGTGTCGGCGGTCGTCAACGCCACATACTCCCGGGGCCGCTCGGCGGGTCGCAACGCGTGGATCGCCACGAGTTGACGGGCCAGCAGAGGAACGCGCGTCTCCAATCCCTCATCGTCGAGGACCGTCCGGCCTGCCAGACGTGTCATCAGCAGCGATGGATACTCGCAATGCGCGGCGGTCGGATCAACCGCGAGCAGTCCAGGAGCCGGCACGCCGGTCCCCGTGAGCAGGGACAGGGCGGCGGCCTCCCGGTTCAGCCAGTCCTCGGCGTGTCCCACATAGAACGGGTCGACGAAGCTCCGCAACACCAGGTCACGGGTGCTTCCGTCCCGCGTGCCGATGGTCAGCCTCCGCATTTCGGCAGTAACACCACCGTGCAGCACCTCGACCCTGACGATCCGTTCGCCGACCTCCAGATGCCGGCTCACCCAAGCCAACGTCAACGGTCGGACAGCCGCCGCCTCATCGTGGTTGGTCACCGTGCCACCTCATCATCCGGAGGGCGGCGCGCGCGACGTCGGTCAAGCCACCCCACTACATCTTCACCAGCAGGACGTCCGACGCGGAGGGAGACCCACAGACACCGCCGAGCCCGGAAACCGCAAGGCAAATCCGGACACTCTCACCCGGCGTCGTCCGGACCTACCCTACGAGTCGCTGGCCGGCGCCTTGATCATCCGCAACCTTGAACCGGACGCGACATCGGGTGTCGCTTCCGCCTGAACCCTGCGAGTCTCCGGGAAGTCTGCGAGTGATCTTGCGAACCGTCCTCCTACCGGCCGGCGGCCCCCCGGAAGATCTTCTCGACGGCCTCAACGATCTGCGGCCACGTCGTTCATTTCACTCGTCTGTCGGGCCGAGCCGATCGAGCAGCTCGAAGAGTTCCGGGGGCAGATGCTGCGCCAGGCGGAGCCCTTCGAATGCGCCGGCGGAACGATTGCCGACGGCAGTATCGCCGGTTTCGCCTTCCCGGCATGGCACTTGACGATTTACAACGCGCTTGACGAGAACGGCCTGCTCTTCGGCCCGCCAAGCCAGGACTGGCGCGGGCACGTCCTCTGACGGCCCATCACCCAATCCGAAGCGGGCGTCCGCTCCAGGTCGGCTGCTGGAGACGATCCTTACACTCGCCATCATGGCGACATCACCCGCTGCCGTTCGAGATCTTGCCAACGAGCTGAGCGAACTCGGATGGGTCAGCGACCTGATGGTGGCAGGATCGTTGGCCACCGGTGACTACGTGCCTCGCATCAGCGACCTTGACCTGGTTGCGCTCGTCGACGGACCTGTCGACACCGGTCGGCAGGCAACACTTGCAGGCATCCATCGTCACCTCGACAGCGGGAGCGGAGCGGGATTCAAACTCGGATGCGTGTACGTCGATGTCACGACCATCTCCGCTATCGAGGTGCAGCATCCGACCTGGACCCATGGCCAGCTCGTTCACCGCATCCTCTCCAGGATCACCAGAGCCGAACTGGTGCGGCACGGATACGAAATCCTCGGACGCTCGCCGCGCGACGTCTTCCCCGAAGTCTCGGCCGAGGACATAAGAGCGGCGGCCCACGCCGAGCTGACCGGCTACTGGGCCTGGGCCGCGCGACGCCCATGGATCTGGCTTGACCACACCATCGCTGAGCTTGGTCTCACCTCCATGGCCCGAGGTCGCTACGCACTCGACAGCGGCGAGCTCCTCACCAAGACGCAGGCCATCCAGCAGGCGCAGGCCCCAAGCTGGCTGATCGACCAACTGATGGCTAGACGGCGAGGCGAAGCCGTCTCGTCGCCTCGGATGCGGACGGCATTTGCCGCTTGGCGCGACGCCCGCCGAACCGTCGCTCACGCAAGGCGCGCTCGCTGAGCGCCACCCCACCTCCGCCGCCTTGTCGCGATGACCCAGGAGACGGAGAATCGACCAAGTGCGTCCGGACCACATTCGATGGTTCGTCCGCACGAACGTGTTTCGCTCGTGGTCACCACATAGGCCAACGGCTTCGGCGCCGTGCCCGGGCGAGCCTCGCGAGTGTCCGGGTTGCCTTCGCGAGTGGACCTGCGAGCCGCCCGGACTGCCCTGCGGGCTGCTGGTCTCCACGCGGGCTCAGTGCTGGACGAGGCCGCCGACCGGGACCGGAGCGACGTGGCCCGTTGCCGGCAGGGTCTGCGCCAGCGCAAGACCAATGTCGACCAGCGATGATCGGCGTAACCGCGCCACGTGCGGGATCGGAGTCCATACCGCCTCGACGGCTTCGTCGTTCGGCTCGGGCCTGAGTGCGCCACCGGTGATACGGACCCGGTAGAAGATCCCGACGTTCTGGTGCTCGGTCCCCGACCACGCTTCGGCGGCGGCGATCACCCTGGAGTCGACGCCCAGCAGGCGTTCGACCACCGCGTTGCAGCCGGTCTCTTCGGCGACCTCCCGGATCACCGCATCGAACGGATCCTCCGCGTGCTCGACCCTGCCACCGGGCAGCGTCCAGAGGGTGTCGCCGGTCGGTGCTACATGACGGGCGAGGAGCACCCGCTCACCCTCGATGCATATGGCGTATGCGGCCAGCCGGAAACTCACCCTCGCACCCCCCGGTCTGACCCTACCCCCGGGAGCTCTGGACGTCGGGGGTACTCGATCCGCATGGGGATCGTCCCGCCGCACGTCTGCAGCTGGACCACACAGGTGACCTACGCCGGCCTCGGCTGCAACCTGATCCGACACCGGCACGTGTTACCGCCGTCCTCCGGCCTGCGGCCGGGAACCTGTCCGGGGAGGGGTCGTGCAGTTGTCAATGCCGCCGCGTCTGGACCAACCACCGCCGTCGAATGCCGGGGGTAAGGTGCCAGAGGTCGACTTCGACGCGTTCTACCAGGCACACTTCCGGGCGCTGACCGTACAACTCTGCGCGTACACCGGAGATCTCGGGCATGCGCAGGACCTGGTGCAGGAGGCGTTCTGCCGCGCGTTCTCCCGGTGGCAGAAGATCGTCCGTTACGACGACCCGGTGGCGTGGGTCCGCAAGGTCGCCTGGAACCTGGCCACCAGCCGGTGGCGGCGGCTGCGTACCGCCCAGCTCTTCCTGGGGCGGCAGCGTGCGGAGCATGTACCCGCACCAAGCCTGGACCGGGTCGCGCTGGAGGCGGCCCTCGCCCTGCTACCTCCGCACCACCGCCGCGCCGTCGTCCTGCACCACCTGGCCGACATGCCGATCTCGGAGATCGCCCGACAGGAGGGTGTGGCCGAGGGAACGGTCAAGTCCTGGTTGCACCGCGGCCGGGCGGCACTGGCCACCCACCTGACCGAGCGAGGAGCGCAGCCGTGACCGACGATGACATGTTGCTGAACGCCCGGTTCGCCGCCTACCGCAACGAGCGGATGACCGATGTCACGCCGGCCGGTCCGGGTGCCGTCCGTACCACGGTGCGGAAGCGCCGCAGCGTCGCCACCACCGTCGGCGCCGCGGTCGCCGTGGCGTTCGTCGTCGGCCCGGCGGCCGGGTACGCCGCTCTCAGTCAGGATCGGACCCCACCACCCCCGCCGGCCACTTCGACCGAGCCCACCCCGCCCCCGACCCCCGCCCCGTCGCTGAGCCCGACGCAGAGCGCCACCACCGCGCCGGCGGTACCGGACCGCCGCATCACCAGCGCCGACCTGCTCGCCGCCCGACCCGACCTGCCGGCGTGGTGGGGCGACGCGCCATGCCAACGCGGAGGGCGGCTCGGCGGCAGGGCGCCCCAGGAGGAGGGGAACTGGCTACAGAGTGCCGACTATGCCGATGTGGACCTGGACGGCGCCGAGGAGACCGTGGCCATGATCGGCTGCAAGTTCAACCGCTCCGTCGTGCAGACCCAGGTTGCGGTCTTCGGCCGGGACGCGACCGGCAACATCGTCACCATGGGTCAGGTGCTGACGAGCCGGCCGCTTGGCTGGATCTTCCAGGTCGACACACGGCCGGACGGCTCGATCCGGATCGAGGTCGGCGACCGGGAGCCGGCCGGCGACCCGGGATCGGCTGCGGTGGTCCGGCAGTGGCGCACGTACGGGTGGACCGGCGAGAAGTTCGCGCAGACCGGCGGCCCGACCGGGTTCCCCGCCAAGAAGGGCCTGGCCGACCTGCGGGTGACCGCCACCGACGTGGTGTACGGGCCGCAGGCCGCCGACGGGTCGCGGCACGGCAGCACCACCGTCACGATCCGTAACGCCGGGCCCGCCGACGCGGACCATGTGCTCCTGTCGCTGGAACTGGGTGAGAACGTGCGCCACGAGGGCGGCGGCTGGACCGACTGCCTCGAAGCGGCCACCAACCCCGACTCGTCGCCGGCCAACCTCGACTGCCTGCTGGACCGGATACCGGCCGGCCAGACCAGGACCCTCGTGCTCGGCGTGGCCAGCAGCGGCGCGAAACTGACCCAGGTCTCCGCCCGAGCCCACGTGACGCGCCTCGACCAGCAGCGGAACCCCGTGCCGGACGTCAAGGAGGCCGACAACGAGTTCCACTTCGACCAGCGCTAGCCCACCGGGGCGCTGCCGGCGGCCGGACGTCCGGCAGCGCCCCGGTCGCGGTCCGGTTCGGCCGGTGCCGGTGGCCTACGGCGGGTCCGCCGACGGATCGGCGCCGGCCCCGAACTGCTTCTCCACCAGGGCCAGCAGTGCGGCGTGGGTCTGTGCGTCGGCCGCCACGAGCAGACCGCCCGGACCGGTGTGCAGTGGCTGCCCGCGCAGGCCGGTGACCACACAACCCGCGGCCCGGCACAACGCGATCCCGCTGGTGAAGTGCACGCTGTCCCGCAGGTGCCCGTCGGTCACGTATCCGGCCCGCCGGCCGGCCGCGACCCAGGCCACCGCGAGGGTGCTGGAGACCACGCGCGGGCGGAAGCGCTCGGCGAACCCGCGGTCGGCGAGCAGGCGTACGGCCCGGAAGGCGGGATCGTTCGGGTACGGCGGATCCAGGTTGACGTCCACCAGCCAGCAGTCGGCCGACGGACGGAGGTCGGTGTCCACGCCGTCGTGACGTACCCGGGCCCGGGCGCCGTCGGTCCAGAACACCTCGCCGCTGAACGGGTCGGCCGAGGCTGCCACGATGGTCTCCGGGCCGGAGTGCAGCGCGACGTTCACCGCGACCAGCATGCTACGGGCCGCGTAGTTCAGGGTGCCGCAGAGCGGGTCGACCAGCCACTCCCGGCCGTTCCCGGCGGATCCCGTGCGGCCGCTCTCCTCACCGACCACGGTGTCGTCCGGGCGGGCGGCACGGAGCACCGCCAGGATCGCCTGCTCCGCATCGAGGTCGGCGGCGGTGGCGAAGTCGCCCGAACCCTTGTCGAACCGGGCCAGCGCGCCGCCGTACCGGGAGCGCACCACCTCGGCACCCGCCTGTGCCGCCGCGATGGCCAGCTCGTGATCGGTGATCGTCATGCGGGCAAGGATATGGGCCGGCCGCAGACCGCGACGGCTACTGGAGCTGTCCGACCTCGGTCACCCGGAGCACCGCCGTACCCGCCGCGTCGGAGGCGGCGAGGTCGACCTCCGCGCTGATCCCCCAGTCGTGGTCCCCCTCCGGGTCGTCGAGGATCTGCCGGACCGTCCAGCGGTCCCGGCCCTGCTCGATCATCAGCAGCGCGGGACCGCGCGCGGCCGGCCCGGTACCGATCTCGTCGTACGCCTCGAAGTAGGGCTCCAGCGCGTCGGCCCAGGCGTCGGCGTCCCAGCCGTCCTCGGCATCCAGCGCCCCGAGCTCGTCGAAGCGGCGCAGCGCGGCCAGCTCCACCCGGCGGAACAGCGCGTTGCGGACCAGTACCCGGAACGCCCGGACGTTGCCGGTGACCGCCGGCGGCTTCTCGTCCACCACCACCACAGTGGTCGGGTCGGCCGGGTTGCGAAGCCGCTCCCACTCGTCGATCAGGCTGGAGTCGACCTGCCGGACCAGCTCGCCGAGCCACTCGATCAGGTCGATCAGTTCCTCGGTCTTGGCGTCTTCGGGCACGCTCTGCCGCAGCGCCTTGTACGCGTCCGCCAGGTAGCGCAGCACCAGTCCCTCGGAGCGGGACAGGCCGTAGAAGTTGACGTACTCGACGAAGGTCATCGCCCGCTCGTACATGTCCCGGACCACCGACTTCGGCCGCAGCTCGTAGTCGGCCACCCAGGGGTGCCCCCGCCGGTACATCTCGTAGGCGGCGTCCAGCAGTTCGGCGAGCGGCTTCGGGTGGGTCACCTCGTCGAGCAGTTCGAGCCGGGCCTCGTACTCGATGCCGTCGGCCTTCATCGCCGCGACCGCCTCGCCCCGGGCCTTGAACTGCTGTGCCGAGAGCACCTGCCGAGGGTTGTCGAGTGTGGATTCCACCACCGAGAGCACGTCCAGGGCGTATGTCGGGGAGGCGCTGTCCAGCAGCTCGATCGCGGCCAGCGCGAACGGCGAGAGTGGCTGGTTGAGCGCGAAGTCGAGCTGGAGGTCGACGGTGAGGCGTACCCGTCGACCCTGCTCGTCCGGCTCGGCGAGCCGCTCCACCACGCCGCCGGCCAGCAGTGCCCGGTAGATGGCGATGGCCCGCCGGATGTGCCTGCGCCGCGCCGGGCCGTCCTCGTGGTTGTCGGTCAGCAGGTGCCGCATCGCGGCGAACGCGTCGCCGGGCCGGCTGATCACGTTGAGCAGCATCGCGTGACTGACCTGGAAGCTCGACGTCAGCGGCTCCGGCTCAGCCTCGACCAGCCGCTCGAAGGTGGGCCGGCCCCAACCGATCGACCCCTCCGGTGGCTTCTTCCGGACCACCTTGCGCCGCTTCTTCGGGTCGTCGCCCGCCTTGGCGAGCGCCTTCTCGTTCTCGATCACGTGTTCCGGCGCCTGCACCACCACCGTGCCCAAGGTGTCGAAGCCGGCCCGCCCGGCCCGGCCGGCGATCTGGTGGAACTCGCGCGCCTTGAGCAGCCGGGTCTTGACACCGTCGTACTTCGACAGGCCGGTGAACAGCACGGTACGGATCGGCACGTTGATCCCGACCCCGAGGGTGTCGGTACCGCAGATCACCTTGAGCAGCCCGGCCTGGGCCAGCGTCTCCACCAGCCGCCGGTACTTCGGCAGCATCCCCGCGTGATGCACCCCGATGCCGTGCCGGACCAAGCGCGACAGCGTACGCCCGAAGCCGGCGGTGAACCGGAAGTTGCCGATCGCTTCGGCGATCATGTCCTTCTCGGCCCGGGTGGCGACGTTGACGCTCATCAGCGCCTGGGCGCGTTCGAGCGCGGCGGCCTGGGTGAAGTGCACGACGTAGATCGGCGCCTGCCGGGTGGAGAGCAGCTCCTCCAGGGTCTCGTGCAGCGGCGTCATCGCGTAGGAGAACATCAGCGGTACGGGCCGCTCGGCGTTGCGTACCAGCGCCGTCGGCCGCCCGGTACGCCGGGTCAGGTCGTCGACGAACCGGGTGACGTCGCCCAGCGTGGCGGACATCAGCACGAACTGCGCCTGCGGCAGCTCGATCAGCGGCACCTGCCAGGCCCAGCCCCGGTCCGGCTCGGCGTAGAAGTGGAACTCGTCCATGATCACCATGCCGACGTCGGCCCGCTCACCGTCGCGCAGCGCGATGTTGGCGAGGATCTCCGCCGTACAGCAGATGATCGGCGCATCCTCGTTGACGCTGGCGTCCCCGGTCAGCATCCCGACGTTCTCGGCACCGAAGATCTCGCAGAGCGCGAAGAACTTCTCCGAGACCAGCGCCTTGATCGGCGCGGTGTAGAAGCTGACCCGATCGTCGGCCAGGGCCGCGAAGTGGGCACCGGTGGCGACCAGGCTCTTGCCGGAGCCGGTCGGGGTGCTCAGGATGAGGTTGGCCCCGGAGACGATCTCGATCAGCGCCTCCTCCTGGTGGGGATAGAGGCTGAGGCCACGCTCCTGGGCCCAGCCGGCGAACGCGTCGAAGAGGGCGTCGGGTTCGGCGCTGCCCGGCAGCTGGTCGGTGAGCCTCATAGCCGGTCCATGGTGCCTGTCCCAGCTCGGCAACGCCAATCGGTCCCGTGTAGGGAAGGGGCCCTTCTACAGCAGAAAACGATAGGCGGGGCCCTTACACCTCAGCGGCGCCGGAAGATCAGGTCGAGGATCGGACGGCCGGCGGAGGCCCCCCGCCGCTCGAACTTCGTCACCGGGCGGTGGGCCGGACGGGGCGCGTAGCCGGGATACAGGTTCACCAACTCCGGGTCGGCGGCCAGGGTGTCGCGCATGCTCGCGGCGTACTCCGGCCAGTCGGTGGCGCAGTGCAGGGTGCCGCCGCGGACCAGCCGGGAGCGGAGCAGCGCGACGTGCGCGGGTTGGATAAGCCGGCGCTTGTGGTGCCGAGGCTTGGGCCACGGGTCGGGAAAGAAGATGTGTACGCCGTCGAGCCGGTTCGGCGGCAGCAGGTGCCGTACCAGGTCGAGCGCGTCACCCTGGGCGATCCGGAGATTGGTCAGCCCGTGCCGCTCGGTGAGGGCGAGCAGGTTGGCGATGCCCGGGGTGTGCACCTCGACGGCGAGATAGTCCCGCCCCGGGTCGGCGGCGGCCATCGCCACGGTGGCGTCACCCATCCCGGAACCGATCTCCAGCACCACCGGCGCCGCCCGCCCGAACAGCTCGACCAGGTCCAGTTGGCCGGCCGCCCGGTCGCTGGCGGCCCGCTCATCGATGGCTGAGGCGTTGGCGGCTGAGGCGGCGTGGGTGGTTGAGGCGGCGTTGGCGGCTGAGGCGGCGTGGGTGGCTGAGGCGGCGTTGGTGGCTGACGCGGCGTTGGTGGGCCGGTCGTTGGTGGGTTGGTCGATCATCGGCAGGTCGCCGTCGGCGACGTGATCCGGCGCCGGCACGGTCAGGCCGTACCGGGGCCAGAGTCGGTCCAGCGCGTCCAGGTGTCGCCCGCTGAGCCGGCCCCGGCGCGGGTGGAAGGTGCGGATCCGGGCCTGCTGCCCCGGCGGTACCCGGCGCGGGGCTCCGGCGGGCGCGGGCCGCGGTGCGGGCGCCGGTGTGGCGGTCTGGTCCTGGCTGCCGAGGCTCACGGGAAAGCCAGCCTACGCGATCGCGCCGACCCGCGACCAGCTACGCAGCAGGCCGACCCCCGGATCCGCCCCCGCCGGAACGGATCGGCCCGAGGACGCCGACCCCGGAAAGGATCTACCCGAGAATGCCCGACCGGATGTGCGCGGCGTCGACAGGTGAGAGGATTTCCCCATACGGCGGGCCCCGGGCCGCGTTCGCCCGGCCCTGCCCGAGGCGCCGGAAGGGGGACCAGTGGCCACGCGTCGACGCATCGCGATCCTCTGCGGTGTCCCGCTCGCCCTGCTCCTGGCCGGGCCCGTCCCGGCCCGCGCCGCCGACGTCTTCGTGCAACTCAACCCGAGCACCGTCGAGGCCGGCTTCATGGTCGGCATCAAGGCCAGCTGCCGGACCAACACCCAGGCCGCCACGGTCGAGTCGCCGGCCTTCGGCACCGTGACCGTGCAGCCGCAGGCCGGTTTCCTCACCGCGGTCGCCACCGTTCCGGAGACGACCCGGGCGGACACCTACCGGGTCCGGCTGAGCTGTCCGGACGGCGGGACCGCCTCCACCCGACTGATGGTGGTGGGCGCCACCCGGCCGCAGCGAGGCCCGGCGACCGGCTTCGGCGGCAGTGCCGGGGACGACCCGGGCGGACTGCTGGTGGCCGGTGGACTGGCCAGCACCGTACTCGGCGCCGTGCTGGGCCTGGTCGCCATCCGCCGCCGGGCCCGGTCGGCGTCTCCGCGCCGGAGCTGACCGGGAGGAGTTTCGCCCGATGGCCCGTACCCCCACCGGCCGGCGACCCTGGCTCGGCGGCCGGCAGCCGGCGGCACAGCTGCGGCATCCGGCGGCCCGATCCGGCGCCAGCCGCCCCCGTCGGAGCCTGATCGGGCCGGTGGCGATCGTCCTGGTGCTCGTCGGGGTCTTCGCGACCGGCGCCGGGCTGGGCCAGTCGGCGGGCGGGCCGTGGCGCTGGCTGCACGGCGGCACCAAGGAGCCGCCCCGGGACTTCCCGGTGCTCGCACCCAGCCGCCCGGTGAAGCTGGCGGTCCCGTCGATCGGGGTGCGCGCCCCGGTGCACCGGGTCGGGCTCGCCGACGACGGCTCGATCGCCGTACCCGCGCTGGAGAAGCACAACGAGGCCGGCTGGTACGACCGCGGCCCGACCCCCGGCCAGTTCGGGCCGGCGATCATCGTCGGGCACGCGGACACCCGGACCGGGCCGTCGGTCTTCCACGACCTGGTGAAGCTCCGGCCGGGCGCCCGGATCGAGGTGACCCGGCAGGACCGGTCGGTGGCGATCTTCGAGGTCAACTCGGTCGAGCACTTCGCCAAGGACAGGTTGCCCACCGAGCGGGTGTACGGCGACTTCCGCCGCCCGTGGCTGCGCCTCATCACCTGCGGCGGGCGCTGGGTCGGCGGCGGTACGGGCTACTCCGACAACATCGTCGCCTTCGCCTCGCTTGTCGACTCCCGGAAGCCCTGACCGGTCGGCACCTGCCGGGGAGCTTCCGCCGGCCGGGCCGGGGAGCTTCCGCCGGCCGGGGCCGGGCAGGTTACGGGGCGGTCGGGCCGGCCTGCTGGACCACCTCGAACTCGAGCAGCGTGGCTCCGGTGGCGGCCGGTCGGGGCTGCTCGGCACCGGACCCGCCGTCGGCCGGTCCGCGCGCGTGCGCCTGCCGGGCGGGCCCGTCCGCCCAGGCCCGGTACGCCTCCTCGCTCTCCCACTTCGTGTAGACGAAGTAGCGGGTCTCTCCGGCCACCGGACGGAGCAACTCGAAGCCGAGGAACCCGGGAGAGTTCTCGACCGCGCCCTGCCGGCCGGCGAACCGCCGTTCGAGCTCCGCGCCCGCCCCTTCCGGCACCTCAATCGCGTTGATCTTCACCACTGCCATGACCTCACCCTAGATCGGTGTGGTTCGGGTTGGGGGCGGTGTCCACGACGATCGGTGCGTGGTCGGAGGGGCCCTTGCCCTTGCGGGCCTCCCGGTCCACGTACGCCGAGGTGACGCGTTCGGCGAACGACTCCGTGGCGTACACCAGGTCGATCCGCATGCCCTTGTTCTGGTGGAACATGCCGGCCCGGTAGTCCCAGTAGGTGAACGGGTGCGGGCCCTTCATCGGCGTCGGTACCACGTCGGTCAGGCCGAGGGCGCGCAGGTCGGCCAGGGCCTGCCGCTCCGCCGGAGTCACGTGCGTCGAGTTGACGAAGAGCCCCGGGTCCCAGACGTCGGCGTCGGTCGGCGCCACGTTGTAGTCGCCGCAGACCACCAGCGGCAGCCCGGTGCGCAGCTCGGTGGCGAGCGCGTCCCGGAGCACCGCCAACCAGGCGAGCTTGTACTCGTAGTGTGGCGAGTCCGGGGTACGCCCGTTCGGCACGTAGATCGACCAGACGCGGAGCCCGGCGCAGGTCGCGGAGATCGATCGGGCCTCGGGCTCGGGAAAGCCGGGCTCGTCGGCGAAGCCGACCGCGACCTCGGCCAGGCCGACCCGGGACAGGATCGCCACCCCGTTCCACCGCCCGTCGCTGTGGCTGGCGACCTCGTAGCCCAGCTCGCCGACCTCGGCGGTCGGGAACGCCCCATCCGGGCACTTCGTCTCCTGCAGGCAGACCACGTCCGGCTTCGTGCCGGCGAGCCAGTCCAGCAGCCGGGGGAGCCGGGCCTTCACCGAGTTGACGTTCCAGGTCGCCAGGCGCATGTGTCCCAGCCTGCCCGATCGGGGCGGGAAACGCAGGTACGCGCCGCCGTCGGCGGCCGGCCGGCCACCGAGCCCCGGTGGTCAGGTGCCCGGGGTGTCCCCGGGCCGGCCCTGTTCGGCGAGGAAGCGTTCCAACTCCGCGCCGAGTTCGTCGGCGGTGGGCAGCGGTCCGGTCTGGTTGGCGAGCAGGTTCGAGCCGCCCCGACCCCGGGTGAAGGCGTCGTACTGCTCCTCCAGCGCCTGCACCAGCGAGGTTGCCTCGTCGGTCTGCGCCACCTGGCGATCGATGTCGACCCGGACGGCCTCGGCGGCGGCCCGGAGCGCCTCGGTGGGCAGCAGCAGGCCGGTGGCCCGGGAGACCGAGGTGAGCAGCAACTCGGCCGCGCCCGGATACTCCGTCTGGGCCACGTAGTGCGGCACGTGCACCGCGAAGCCGACCGCGTCCCGGCCCTGCTCGCCGAGGCGGAACTCCAGCAGGTTGCCGGCGCTGCCGGGCACCTGGATGCGCTGCAGCCAGGACTCGTAGCCGGTGATCAGCTCCGGTCGGGTGGCGTGCGCGGTGACCCCGATCGGGCGGGTGTGCGGCACCGCCATCGGTATCGCGTTCAGCCCGATCGTGACGCGTACGCCGAGCCGCCGGATCAGGCTGGTCAGGGCGGCGATGAACCGTTCCCACTGGAAGTCCGGCTCGGGGCCGGAGAGCAGCAGGAACGGGGTCTTCTCGTCGTCGCGCAGCAGGTGCAGTTCGAGCTTCGGCTGCTCGTAGTGCTCCCAGTGGTCCTCGACGAAAATCATCGTGGGTCGCCGGGACCGGTAGTCGAGCAACTGGTCGACGTCGAAGGTGGCGATCGTCCGGGACTCGAGGGTCGACACCAGGTGTTCCCGGGCGAGCCGGGTCGCGTTTCCGGCGTCGACGAAGCCGGAGAGCGCCTGGATCAGCACCGGCTGACCCAGCTCGGGCAGGTCGTCGGTGAGCTGGTACAGCTCGTTCGGGTCGAGCACCGGTCAGGACCTCCTCAGGGGGTACGCCGGGACGCGCCTTCGGCGGGTGGCGCCCCGATGTAGCAAACGCTGCCGCTATCTTGGTCCATTCCGCCGAGCCACTCCGCGACCCCCACCAGCATCGTCGTCCGGATCTCCTCCGGAGCGGCGGACGCCTCGATCGACGCCCGGCCGAGGGTGGCCAGCTCGGCGTCGGTGCAGCCGAGTACGTCCCGGGCCAGCACGTACTGGTCGAGCAGGTTCGTACCGAACAGCAGCGGGTCGTCGGTGCCGAGCGCCACCGGCACGCCCGCGCTGAGCAGGGTGCGCAGCGGGGTGGCCGCCAGCCCGGTGGTGACGCCGAAGGGCGGATATGAGCTGGGACACACCTCCATCGCCACCGCGCGGTCGGCCAGCAGGTCGAGGGTGGCCGGGTCGACCGCGGCGGTCAGCCCGTGGCCGACCCGGTGCGCGCCGAGCAGCGCGACGCAGTCCCGGACGTGCCAGGCCGGCTCGTAGAACCCGCTGTGCGGCACGGCGAGCAGTCCGGCCTCGGTCGCGGTGCGCATCGCCGGGACGAAGTCGGCGATCCGGCCCCGACGTTCGTCGTTGGAGAGCCCGAAGCCGACGACGCCGTGTCCGGCGTACCGTGCGGCGAGCCGGGCGACCCGCTCCGCCTGGGCCGGGGATCCGGCCCAACTGGCGGCCAGCACCACGCCGGTACGCCGATCGGCCGCGCCGGCTAGTACCGCCTCGACCACCGGCTCCAGCCCGCCCAGCCGGTCGGCGTACGTCGTCGGGTCGACCTGGATCTCCACCCAGCCGGCGCCGTCGGCGACGTTGTCGGCGGTTGCCTCGGCCACCACCCGGGTCAGGTCCTCGGCGCTGCGCAGCGCCGCTCGGGCGAGGTCGTAGCGGGTCTGGAACGCGGCCCAACCGGCGAGGGGAGCGGTCGGCAGCGGCTCGGGCAGCGGCAGTCCATACCGCTCCGCCAACTCGGCGAGGGTTCCCGGGCGCATCGAGCCGGTCAGGTGCAGGTGCAGATTGGTCTTGGGCAACCGACGGAGATCACGGCGGGGGAACGGATCGGGGGCGGATGCCATAGTCCACGGTCTCACGTCCGGGGGAACGGGTGGGGGACCGGCCGGCCGGGCCGGACTCGACCGATCGGAGGAGGGGGCCGATGTTGCAAGGAGTGACGGATGATTCAAACGTATATGCCCGAGCGGCCAGCAAAAACGTGCTCTTCCCGAAATACCTGGTTCGTCCTGGCTGACCCTGGGCGCTCGCGCCTGGGTCCACCTGACCGATTGCCCGGACGGCAGATGTGGTGGAGCCCACTAGGTGACTCCCCGTAGTTGGCCGTCGGCCTGCCTAGCCTCGTCGGATGCCTGACGACGACCGTTCCGAGACCGGGTACTCCGCCATGCCCAGCACTGTCCGATCGGACGATCCCCCCTCCTCCGCCCCGGCGTCCGCTGCTTCCGTGCGCCGGTCGTCGCCCGACAGTCGCCCGCCGACCCCGGCTCGGCTGTGGAGGCTCGTACTGCTGCTGTTCGTCGTGGTCGACCGCGTCCGGCCGCTCGGTCCGGCCGTGGCGCGCCGGCTGGCCCGGCCCGCGGCTGCTCTGGCCCGGCCCGCGGCTGCTCTGGCCCGGCCCGCGGCTGCTCTGGCCCGGCCCGCGGCTGCTCTGGCCCGGCCCGCGGCTGCTCTGGCCCGCCGGCTGGCTTGGCCCGCCGCTGCCGTGGCCCGGGTCGGCCGGCCCGGAGTCGCCCGAGCCGGCCGGCTGGTCGGGGTGGCGGCGGCCCGACTGCGCGTCGCGGCCGCGCCGGCCCTGGCCCTGCTCCACGCCCAGTGGCGGCGCCTGCGTCGGACCGTCGAGCCCGGGCTGGTCCGGGTCCGCCGGGTGCCCGCCGTCCGGACCGCGGAGCGAGCGGTGCGCCGGGCCGCCGAACGGGCCGCGCCGCCCGCCCGCCGGCTCCTCTCCCGGGCCGGCGCCCTGGCCGCCCGGACCGGGCTGCCGCAGCGGCTCGGCCTGCGCCGTCCGGACCGCCGGGTCCGGGTTGCGCTGGCCGCCGGGCTGCTCTGCTGTCTCGGTGTGCTGGCCGCCGTCGAAGTGATCTCAGCGTCGGCCGACCCGACCGACAGCAGCACGGCGCACGCGGATGACCGGGTCGCGCTCTCCCGGCCCGACGACGGCAGCGGCGGCCGGCCCGACGACGGCAGCGGCGGCCGCGCGCCGGACCGTTCGAGCCGCTCCGGCGATCACGGCCGGTCGGACGGGGCGAGGTCGGACGAGGCGGACCCGGACACGTCGTCCCCGCTGGACGACGCGGAACCGGTGGCCGGGCTGACTCCGGTCCAGATGGACAATGCCCGGGCGATCGTCCGGACCGGTCGGGACATGGGAGTGTCGCGCCGAGGGCTGATCATCGGGGTGGCCACCGCCATGCAGGAGAGCAACCTGCTCAACCGGGCCAGCGAGGTGCTGCCGGAATCGAAGCGCTACCGGCACCAGGGCACCGGCTGGGACCACGACTCGGTCGGACTGTTCCAGCAGCGCACCAGCAGCGGCTGGGGACCGGTGCACCGCCTGATGGATCCGGCGTACGCGAGCGCCCGCTTTTTCGAGGCGTTGCGCCAGGTGCCCGGCTGGCAGCGGATGCGGCTGACCGAGGCGGCCCAGGCGGTGCAGTACTCGGCCTACCCGGAGCACTACGCCAAGCACGAGGGTCAGGCGGCCAGGGTGGTCGACGCACTCGTCCCGGATTGGCGCTGAGCCAGGGGCGAGTCGGCGGCGCGCGTGGAGCCGTCGACGGCCGCCAGGTGGAGGGCCGTCGACGGCGACGGGCTTGATCGGCCCGGTCACGATGGCGGAGTGGACCCGTTCGTACCGCGACGCCGGTGTGCCGCGGTGGGGGACCGGGTAAACCTGATGTCAGGACCACGCGAGGAGGACCGAGATGGCGTCACTGGTGCAACGGATCCGGATGTACCTCAGATCCCCGCAGGGCCGACAGCTCATCGACCGAGGGCGGCGTGAACTGGCCAAGCCGTCGAACCAGCACCGGATGCGCCAGATCATGTCCCGGCTGCGCGGCCGGCGCTGACCGTCGATTCGGCGCCGACTCGTCGGCTCTGGCCGGCCGGTGGTGGTACCCCTGATCCCTCTTCCCGAGACCCGGAGTGTCCCGTGACCGAGTCCCAGCCGGTGGGCGCCGCCGCGCCGGTGCCGCCGTCCGACCGTACGCTGCCGGCCGCCGCGAATCCGGGCCCGGTATCCCGACCGGAGACCGCCGTCGGAGTCGCCCAGGTCGACCCGACCGCCACGACCGACCCGACCGCCACGACCGATTCGACCGTTGCCGGGCTGCCGGCCACCGATGCAACCGTTGCCGGGCTGCCGGGCACCGAGCCGACCGTTGCCGAGCCGCCGGGGGGCGAGGAGTCCGAGTCGCCGGGTGCCGAGGCGACGGTCGCCGGGCCGCCGGGGGCCGAGCCCGGCGACGGCCCGGAGTTGACCGTCGCACCGCCCAGCGGGCTGTGGGAGCGGATGCGGGCCGACCCGCAGTACGCCCCGGAGCACCTCGCCCTGGAGGCGGTCCGGCGGATCGGACCGCAGGCCCGGGCCTGGGCCGAGCGCACCCGTGGCTGGTATCCCCAGATGACGCCGGAGGCCATGGCCCAGACGGCGATCCGGAAGTTCGTCAACCACGCCCGGGTGTCCGGGGCGATCTCCGGGGCCGCCGGCCTGCCCGGTGCAGTCCTCGACATGGGAGTGCTGGCCTGGACCCAGGCCCGGATGGTCCTCTACGTCGCGGCCGCGTACGGGCACGATCCCGAACATCCGGACCGGGCGACCGATCTGCTGGTGCTGCAACGGGTACACAAGATCGCCGAGACGGCGCGGGTGGCGCTCGGCGTGGCGGCCGGGCGGGAGCGGGTCGACGCCCTGCGGAGCCGGTCGGACGCGCCGCTGGCCCAGGTGATGCTGCGGCTCGGCCTGAAGCTGGCGCAGATGGCCGGCGTCCGGGCCGTGAAGCGGATGGCCGCCAAGGCGGTCCCCGGGGCGGCGGTGGTCTTCGGCAGCTGGGCGAACTCGTCGGCCACGAAAGGCCTGGCGACCCGCTCCCAGGAGTTGTACCGGGCCCGGGCGATCATGCCGCCGAGCCGGTAGCCCGGGCACCCGGCCGCCCGTTGCCCCGCGCCCTCAGTCGGCCCGTCGGGCCTGGGCGGCCAGGCCGGAAGCCCGCCACGCCACCTTGGCCAGCTCGTCCTGCCCGGCCACGTTCGGGTGGAAGTAGTCGAGCCGGTTAAGCAGGTCCAGGCCGAACCGCACCCGGTGCGCGGCGCCGCCGTCGTACCGGCAGCGGGACCCGTACGCCTTGCAGGCGGCGGCGAGCTGCTCGTTGTACGCGTCGATCCGGGCCCGGAACGTCGATCGGCGGGTACGGTCGGCCGGCGCCGTCGAGGTGGGGCTGGCCAGCAGCGCGGGACAGATCCGGCCCCGCCAGGCGCGTACCGCCCGGGTGTCCTCGTGACCGACCTCCCAGATCCGGTAGAGGTTCGGGATGCTCACCACCAGCACCCGGGCCTTCGGCAGGCCCTTCTTCAGCGTCGCGAGTCCACGGTCGATCCCGGTGCGGAACGCCGCGACACTGGTCATGTCCTCGATCCCGCCCCGGCAGGCGTCGTTCGCTCCGATGAGTACGGTCACGTAGTCCACCTTGGCGCGTACCGCGGCGGCGGCCTGGCTGGCCAGTCCCGAGGCACGGGCCCCGTTCACCGCCTCGTTGTGCGCCTTGCCCCGGATGGCCGGGTTCACCTCCCGGAGCCGGCGGTAGAGGCTCTCCACCCGGCTGCTGTCTCCGGTCGACCACGAGTTCCGCTGGCAGGCGGCGAGGATCACGCAGGAGCCGAAGCCGGTGCTGATGGAGTCGCCGAGCGCCGCGATCGAGTCGGGCACGCCGGGCCGGGGCGGCGCGGGCGGAGGATCGGGCTGACCGCCACCGCCGCCGTCGGACCCCTCGCAGGCCAGTGCGAAGGCCGCGAGCAGGGCGGTGACGGCGGCGGTCCAACGTCTGGGCATGCTTCTCCCGTTACGGAGCGGAAAGCAATCGCTCCGTAACTGTACGGGGCGACGCCGCCGGCCGGGAAGCCACGCCGGCCGCCATCGGCACGCGGATCACCGACACTCGCGCCGTCAGGCCGGTCGGGCGGGTCTCCGGAACCCATGCCGGATCGCCGGTCTTCGGCCAACCGGTGGTCGCAGCGAGGGTCGTGGTGCCGGCCCGGAGCGGGCCGGGCTTCCGGGTCGGGTCGGCGGCGCAGAGGCGGTCGGCCGGGTTAGGCCGAGCCCATACCGGGTAGTTTGGGGAAATGGCGGCGAGATCACAGCCCCGACGGGCGAAAGGGACGGTTGGTCACCCGTACAGCGCGCTGAACCTGCGTTTGGTGCTGGCCATCTTCGGTCTGGTGATCTGTGTGGTGCTGGGCGTGCTGGCACTCCGGGCCGACCTGCTGGCGCTGGCGGTGGCCCTCGGCGTCCTCGCCCTGGTCGCCGTGGTCGATCTGGTGGTGGTGCAGCGCCGCCGGATCGCGCGGCGCCGCGAGGAGCCGCCGGGCACGAAGCACTCGCTCTTCGAGTGAGCACGGAGCCGCTGCGAGTGCGGCTGGAGCCGGTCCCGGCCCGTCCGTCGCCCGGGCTCCGCACGATCCGCCGACGGCTCCGCACGATCCGCCGACATCGCCAGGGAGTACGACATGTCGATCGCCACCATCGACCCGAACACGGGACGGGTGCTCAAGACCTTCGACGAGATGACGGACGAGCAACTGGAGACCGCGCTCGCCCGGGCGGCGGCCGGCTTCGACGAGTTGCGTGCCACCACCTTCGCCGAACGGGCCCGGTGGATGTCCGCCGTGGCGGACCTGCTGGAGGTCGAGTGCGACGGCGTGGCCCGGATGATGACGACGGAGATGGGCAAGACCTACGCGTCGGCCAAGGCCGAGGTGGCCAAGTGCGCGGCGGCCTGCCGGTACTACGCGGCGCACGCCGAGCGGTTCCTCGCCGACGAGCCCGCCGACGCCGGTTCGATCGGTGCCACCTCGGCGTACGGCCGCTACTTCCCGATGGGCCCGGTGCTGGCGGTGATGCCGTGGAACTTCCCGCTCTGGCAGGTCATGCGGTTCGCCGCGCCCGCCCTGATGGCCGGCAACGTGGGGCTGCTCAAGCATGCCTCGAACGTGCCGCAGACGGCGCTGTACCTGGACGAGCTGTTCCGTCGGGCCGGTTTCCCGGCCGGCGCGTTCCAGACGCTGATGATCGGGTCGGAGCGGATCGAGCAGGTGCTCGCCGATCCCCGGGTCCGGGCCGCGACGCTGACCGGCAGCGAGGGCGCCGGCCGGGCGGTGGCGTCGATCGCCGGCAGGTACGTCAAGAAGACCGTGCTCGAACTCGGTGGCAGTGACCCGTTCGTGGTGATGCCCTCGGCCGACGTTGCCCGGGCCGCCGAGGTGGCCACGGTGGCCCGCTGCCAGAACAACGGCCAGTCCTGCATCGCGGCGAAGCGGTTCATCGTGCACACGGAGGTGTACGACGAGTTCACCGAGGCGTTCGTGGCCCGGATGTCGGCGCTGCGGCTCGGTGACCCGATGGACGACGGGACCGACGTCGGGCCGCTCGCCACCGAGCGGGGCCGCGACGAGGTCGCCGAGCAGGTCCGGGACGCCGTGGCCAAGGGTGCCCGGGTGCTCTGCGGCGGCGAGGTGCCGGACCGGCCCGGCTGGTGGTACCCGCCGACCGTGGTCACCGAGCTGACCCCGCAGATGCGGATGTACGCCGACGAGGTCTTCGGCCCGGTCGCCGGGCTCTACCGGGTCGGCTCCTACGAGGAGGCGATCGAGGTGGCCAACGGCACCGACTACGGCCTCGGCGCCAACGCCTGGACCCGGGACCCGGCCGAGCAGCAGCGGTTCGTCGCCGACCTGGACGCCGGGATGGTATTCGTGAACGGAATGACCACGTCCTATCCGGAGCTGCCGTTCGGCGGCGTCGGCAATTCCGGCTACGGCCGCGAGCTGTCGGCACAGGGCATCCGGGAGTTCTGCAACCTCAAGGCCGTCTGGATCGGTGTGGGCGCCTCGGCGGGTCCCGGCGCGGGCGCGCACAGCGAGTAGCCCGCCGGCGGAGCGGGCCGCGCGGTCCCCGGTCGCCGAACATTCATCCGCGCGCCGGGTGTGCGGGCCGGGGTCGGCGGGGTACGGGAGACCGCCATGACGGTCTTCGGGCTACACGCCTCACACGAGCAGATCCATCCCGCCGAGTTGCTCCGGACCGTCGTCCGGGCCGAGGAGGCGGGCTTCGACGCGGCCATGTGCTCCGACCACTTCTCGCCGTGGAGTGCCCGGCAGGGGCAGTCCGGCTTCGCCTGGTCCTGGCTCGGCGCCGCGCTCCAGGCCAGCACGCTGCCGTTCGGCGTCGTCAACGCGCCCGGCCAGCGTTACCATCCGGCGATCGTGGCGCAGGCGATCGGCACGCTCGCCGCGATGTATCCCGGCCGGTTCTGGGCCGCGCTGGGCAGCGGGGAGGCGAGCAACGAGCACATCACCGGGGCTGGCTGGCCGCGCAAGGAGATCCGGACGGCGCGGTTGCGGGAGTGCGTCGACGTGATCCGGGCGCTGTTGGCCGGCGAGGAGGTCAGCCACGACGGGCTGGTCACGGTCGACCGGGCCCGGCTCTGGACCCGGCCGGAGGAGCCGCCCGCGCTGGTCGGGGCCGCGGTCACCGAGGCGACCGCCCGGTGGTGTGCCGAGTGGGCCGACGGACTGATCACGGTGAACGCTCCGGTGTCCCGGCTGCGCCGGATGGTCGACGCCTACCGGGACGCGGGCGGTCGGGGAAAACTGCACCTCCAGGTCCACCTGAGCTGGGCACCCGATCCGGCGCAGGCGGCCCGGATCGCGTACGAGCAGTGGCGCAGCAACGTCTTCGCCCCGCCGGTCTGCTGGGATCTGGAGCTGACCGAGCACTTCGACGTCGTCTCCGAGCAGGTGTCGCCGGAACGGGTCGCCGAGGTGGTCAACGTCTCCGCCGACCTGGGCCGGCACGCGGCCATGCTGCGCGAGTACGCCGACCTCGGCTTCGACGAGATCTACCTGCATCACGTGGGGCAGCGGCAGGAGGCCTTCGTCGACGCCTTCGGTGCGAAGGTGCTCCCCGAGTTGCGTACGGGCGGGTGGGAGCGGAGCTGAGCCGGTGCCGGCTCAGCCGGCGGCGCCGTTGGCACACCGTCCATGGTGGCGGAGAATCTATCTACCACGATCACTGCGGACAGCACGACCACTGCGAACCGATCTCGCATCCGGCCCTGATGACCGGAGTCGCCCGGGCGGTGTCCGGGCCACCGGGCCGGTGCCCGTCCCTGGAGGTCACCGATGACGCAGACCGCCGCCGACCGATTTCCGACCAAGCACCTGCCCGGAGTCGCCGTCCGGGACCTACCCCCGCCGCCCCGATCAGCCTGGTCGATCCTCGGGCCGGGGGTGATCGCGGCCGGCGTCGGCCTGGCGTCCGGCGAGTTCATCCTCTTTCCGTACATCGCCTCGCAGGTGGGGCTGGTCTTCCTCTGGGCCGCCGCGGTCGGGATCGTCACCCAGTGGTTCCTGAACATGGAGATCGAGCGCTACACCCTGGCCACCGGGGAGACCGCGCTGACCGGCTTCTCGCGGTTCTGGCGGCACTGGGGACTGGTCTTCGCGATCATGGTCTACTTCGCCAACCTCTGGCCGGGATGGGCGTCCAGTTCGGCCACCATGCTGACGTACCTGTTCGGCGGCGACGCCACCTGGATCGCGGTCGGCCTGCTGCTGCTGATCGGCGCGACGCTCACCCTGGCCCCGGTGGTCTACACCGCGCTGGAGCGGATCGAGTTCGTCAAGGTCGGCCTGGTACTCCTCTTCATCGCGGTCGCGGTGCTCTTCGCCATCTCGGCCCAGGCCTGGGGCGACCTGCCGACCGCGGTGACCGCGCCGGAGTTCCCCACCGAACTCGGCTTCGCGCTGATGCTCTCTGCGCTGGTCTTCGCCGGTGCCGGCGGTGGGCAGAACCTGGTGCAGTCCAACTGGATCCGGGACAAGGGCTACGGGATGGGCCGGTACGTGCCCCGGCTGGTCAGCCCGGTCACCGGCCGGGAGGAGGCCGCCCCGGACGGTCGTGGCTTCGTCTTCGAGCCCACCGAGGAGAACCTGGCCCGCTGGCGGCGGTGGTGGCGGCTGGCCAACCGCGAGCAGTTGGTCACCTTCGCACTGATCTCGTTCCTCACCATCGTGCTGACCTCGCTGCTGGCGTACTCCACCGTGTACGGGGTGCCGGGACTGGCCAACAGCGTGGAGTTCCTCCAGGTCGAAGGGGAGCGGCTGAAGGAGATCGTCGGCCCGTGGTTCGGCACCCTGTTCTGGATGATCGGAGCGCTCTCGCTCTTCGCCGCCGCGATGGGCATCGTCGACTACACCAGCCGGCTCGCCGCGGACGTCGTCAAGACGGCGTACCTGCCCCGGTTCTCCGAGAGCCGGATCTACTTCGCGCTGGTCTGGGGGCTGGTCGGGCTCGGCTGCCTCATCCTGCTGGCCGGCTTCGACCAGCCGCTCGTCCTGCTGGTCATCTCGGCCTGCGTCGGCGGGCTGATGATGTTCTTCTACTCGATCCTGCTGCTGGTGCTCAACCGCCGGGTCCTGCCGGAGCAGATCCGGCCCCGGTCGTACCGGGTGGTGGCGCTGCTCTGGTCGGTACTGCTCTTCGGCGTCTTCTCCGCGTTGACCGTCTGGCAGCAGGGCGACCGGCTGCTCGACTGGCTGCGGTAGCCGGGGGTATCGGGGCCCCGGGGGTATCGGGATCTCGGACGGTACCGGAGAGCCCCCGGGTGGTACCGGAGCCCCGGGCGGGCAGAATCACGGGCCGCGCCCTTCCGGCGGCTCCTCCGGAGGCGGAAGCGTGTCCAGGCCGAGTCGTGCGGTCTCGGCCGCCAGCTCGTGCAGGAACCCGTCGACCCGCTCGTCGTCCATGGTCCGCAACTCGGTGCTGACCCACTCGATCCCGGCGCCGAACGCCTGCCGCTGTTCGGCGGCCATCGGCCACTGCAGCATCGCCCGCTCCGAGGCCCGGGGCTCGCCCCGATAGGCCACCACGGCGTCCGCCGGGAGGGAGTCGAGCAGGTCGTCACCGACGCCGGGAGCGGCACCCCGGTCCATCACCAGTTCCTCCGGATCCCTGGCCGGCCCGCGCGGCTTCGGCCGGCTCATGCGGTCGCACCTGGCCGGCTCCGGCCCGGGCGCGGCTGCTCCACGTCCCGGAGCAGTTCGACGTAGTGATGGAGTTCGTCGCGGAGCCGGAAGAAGAGGTACGCGGCGACGAGCCCGCCGACCAGCCCGACCGCGAAGACGCCGAGGTTCACCCGGATCTCTCCGAGCAGCGGTACGACCGGCCGGGCGACCATCCAGGCCGGCGGCGGCTGTACGTACAGCAGCACGGCGACGAGTGAGGTGGCTCCGGTGGCCACCAGCCCGGCGAAGGTGGTCAGCGAGGACCGTTGCAGTTTCTCCACCGAGTAGCCGACGAAGGTCGCCGCCACCGGCGAGATGGCCAGCAGGAACGCGAGCACGTCGCCGGAGATCCGGTCGCCGTCGTTGACCGGGACCAGGAGGGCGAGCAGGGTTATCACCAGTGCGGAGAGTGCGGCCAGCCAGGAGGTGAGGCCGAGCGCACCGGGCGGCACCTCGTCGAAGACCACCTCCATCACCAGGTCCGCCGGGGCCCGACAGGTGTCGAAACGCCGGGCGTAGAGGTGGGCGTACGGCAGGGCCTGGCGGTGTCGTACCCGCAGGTACGCGCGTTCGCTCATGGCACGGATCGCCGCCTGGTCGATGCTCGCTCCGGACTGCGCCAACTGCACCGAGTGCACCTTCACGTAGGTGTTCGCCCCGGCCCGCATCCGGAAGTGGTAGCTGGTGGCGGTGAAGGGCAGGTTCAGCGGGATGACGAAGGTGTTGGGCGCGAGCCCGAGCCGGACCCGGCGCCGGCCGCGGTGCGAGGTCGCCCGGCCGTACACCGGGATGGTCTTGGTGTAGTGCAGGATCCAGGCGCATCCGTCCGGCGGCGGCACCTCGGCGATGACCACGTAGTTGCGGACCAGGAACGAGCAGACTCCGCGGAGCCGGTGCAGCCGCGTCTGGGCGGCGCTGGCCCGGATCGGCGCGACGTTGCGGTCGAAGTACGCGTCCGCGTCGGCCACCGAGACCCGACCGGCCTGGAACACCAGCCGGAGCAGCGCGAAGAGCACCGCGTCGTGGCGTCGCTCGTCCGCCGCGTGGACCGCCTCGCCGAACGTCTCCCGGAACAGTTGCCGCAGCACGTGCGCGACCACGCCCCGGGCGTCCTCCTGGGACAGGAACGGCACGGGGTCACCGGACCCGTCGAAGGTCTCGACGTTGTCGAGCATCCCGCCCTTGGTGCTCAGGATCATCGGCACCAGCATCACCCGAGGCTGCCCTGCCGGCCCGGCCGGATCGTCCGGGCCGGTGGACCGACCGGTCGGGCCGCCGGTGTCGCCCGGTCCCGCCGTCCGGGTGAGTAGCGCGGAGGAGGCGGCGGTACCGGACGGGCCGCCGAGCCGGCGGCTGCCACCGTTGGCCCCCGAGCTACTCGGCGGGTCTGCTGGGGCCGGAGCATTCTCCGGTCCTCGCGTCGCGGGTGTCGCGGGTACGGCGTCCTCGCGGAGCCCCACCAGGTCCTCCGGGGTACCGCTGAAGGTCGTGGAGACCAGCACCCGTAGACACTCGTCGACCTGCTGGACCTCGTCGGTGATCCGGACCTGGTAGCGGGCCGGGTCGAGCAGGATCTGGCCGAACAGCCGGATGGCCGGGGCGGGATAGGTCCGGCTGACCCGGATCATCGACCGAAGGATCTCCCGGTCGGCGTCGCGCTGGGCGAGCGTGACCGAGGCGGGTCGTCCGGGAGCCCGGTCGAAGCGTTGCCGCCGCCACCAGTGCCGCTGCGCCGTGCGCCGGGCCGACACCACCAGCTCGGCCGCGGCCAGCAGGCCGACCACCCGGATCGCTCCCTCGGCCGGCCAGAGCGCGGTGTCGAGCCACGGGACCGCACGCAGCAGCAGGTCGGCCGGCCCGTCCACGATCGAGGCCACCGCGACGACCGCGGCGACGCCGAGCTGGGCCAGGCAGGTGGCGATCCAGCGAAATGTCTCTCCTCTGCGCACCAGACCTCCCCGGTCGCTCTTCGCCCGGCGAGTTCCGCGACGGCGTGCGCCGTCGGCGGTGGTTGCGCAGGGCAAAGGTGACGTCTCTTCGTGATGACAGCCTTGCGGAAAGTTAAGATCCGCTGCCTCCCCCGGACGGGCGCGGCCACGTCGAGATCGCCCGCCGAACCGGCCGGCCGGGCCGCCGGGCCGTCCCGTCCGGCCGCACTGGACGGAGGGGGTCACCCGGACCGAAGCGCCGACCGCCGATCGACCCACAGACGCCGGGCGATCCGGCCCGCACAGACGCCGGGTGAGCCCGCACAGACGGCGGGCGAGCCCGGACGCGACCAGTCGCGTCCGGGCTCGCCCTGTGGTGCGCCGGAGGTCAGGTGCAGGGAATGCCGTTCAGGGTGAACAGCGTGGGGTTCGGGTTCGGACCACCGGCGGTGGTGGCGTTGAAGCCGAACATCTGGCTGGCGCCCGGCATGATCCGCGAGTTGTACGACTCGTTCCGCGCGGTGACCCGGGCACCCGACTGGGTCACCTTCGCCATCCACGCCTCCCGGACCAACTGGTCTCCGTTGAACGCGAAGCTCAGCGACCAGCCGTTGATCGGGGTGGTGCCGGTGTTGGTGATCGTCGCCTGCCCGGTGAACCCGCCACCCTCGGCCCAGGTGCCGAAGTTGACGTACGTCACCCGGCAGGCCGAGCCGGCCGGCACCGAGGTGCCGGCGCCCTGGTCGGCGAGGAACGAGGCGATCCAGGCCAGCGCCGAGTTCCAGTTGATCGCCACCTCGTTGGTGGCGTACGAGGCGATGTCGTCGACGTAGCAGAACATCGGCGCGCAGCCGTCCAGCAACTGCTTGGCGAACGGGTCGTCGAGGCTGGCGTTCGCGCCACCGGCGATCGAGCCGGGCGGTGGGTTCGGCAGCGACTCGTCGTACTGGTGGCCGAAGATCCGGCTGTGCTGGTTCTTCGACGCCTTCTCGCCCCAGCCGGTCACGTACGACTGGTTGAGCGCGTTGCGGCCGAAGATGTAGTCCATGCCCTGCACCGCGCCGTCCCGGTACTTCGGCTGCCCGGTCAGGTCGAAGGCGGTGGCCAGCACGACCGCGTTGTTGATGATGTTGCTGTTGGCGCCCCAGAAGTAGCTGCCCGGGGTGCCCGGCATCGGCAGCCCGTACGCCTGGCCCTGCGCGGTCACCAGGTGGCGGTCGGCGGCGGCGACCACCGAGGCGCGGATCCGCTCCCGCTCCGCCGCCGGCAGCCCGCTCGGCACGGTGGCCAAATCGAGCCGGCCGAGCGCGGCGGTGCTGCCCCAGCCGAAGCCGTGCGCACCGAAGACATCGTCGTCGGTGTGGTGCGGCGAGGCGGTCAGGTCGGCCAGGTAGGACGCCTCACCGGTGCTCAGGTAGAGCTCGGCGGCGGCCCAGTAGAACTCGTCGGTGACGTCGCCGTCGGCGTAGGAACCGCCGCCGTTGCCGTCGGCCGGGTCGGCGTACCGGGTCGGGTTCGCCTTCGCCGCCGCGTACGCGGCGGTGGCCGCGGTCCGGCAGCGCTGCGCGAACGTGGCGTCGTACGGGGCGAACAGCCGGGCGCACTGCGCGGCGGTGGCGGCCAGGTTCAGCGTCGCCGCGGTGGACGGCGGGTGCAGCTCGCGCAGCTCCGGGTCGTCCTCGGGTTGCAGCGGCAGCCCGGTCCAGTTCTGGTCGTGGATCTTGTGGTGTGCCATCCCGGCCAGCGGCTTCCCGGCCGGCACCTGCATCCGGAGCAGGAACTCCAGCTCCCAGCGCGCCTCGTCGAGGATGTCCGGCACACCGTTGTCGCGTTCGGGCAGCCGCAGCGTGCCGTCGGCCAGCGCCGCACCACCACCGGCGGTGGGGGCGGTCTTGGTCCGTTCGAAGGCGTTCAGCAACTGGTAGGTGGCGATGCCGCCGTTGACCACGTACTTGCCGTGGTCACCGGCGTCGTACCAGCCGCCCCGGACGTCGAGGCGGTAGTCGCAGACCCCGGGCTGGCACGGTACGTCGGTGTCGCCCCGGTTCGGCGCCACGCCGAGGTGCCCGGCCGGCCGGGCGTACTCCTCGCCGACCAGGTCGCCGTCGATGGCGATGCCGCTGCGCTGGATGTAGAAGAACTGGAGCGAGTCGGAGCGCAGCTGCTTCCAGACGTCGGTGGAGATGTCGAACGGGTGGCTGGTCTCGCCGTCCGCGGTCAGCGTGTACCCGGTGCCGGGCGTGCGGAACGTGGAGAAGTCGACGGTGTGCACGTTCTGTGCCGACGCCTGGTCCACACCGCGCGGGGTGCTCTGCCCGCTGGCCAGGACGGCACCCGCGGCCGACTTCAGCTCCCAGCCCAGCGGTTCGGTCGACTCGGTGACGACGGTGGCGTTCTTGGGCCCGGCCGGCAGGTAGCCGACCTGGTTCACCCGGACCCGTGGCCCGGTGTCCGGCACGTACGGCGGCTCCTCCTCGCCGCCGAGCAGCGAGGCGTTGTCCAGGCAGAACTCGAAGGGCTCGGCGTTGCCGCCGACCTGGAACGCCACCTGGGCCACCTCGGTGTCGGCGGTGGCGTTGAAGGTCCGCTCGACGTGCAGTGCCTCCGGACCGAAGGTGATGTCCTCGACGAAGTACGAGGTGTACGGGTCGACGCCGAGCTGCACCGCGATCCGTACGGTCGCGCCGGGTGCCGCGGAGGCGTCGAAGGAGAGCGTGTACGACTCGCCGTTGACCAGCGTCACGTCGTTCTGCCCGACGCCGCCGTCCCAGGGGTTGACCAGTCCGCTCGGCACGGCGGAGCAGAGCCGGCCGTCGGTGACCCCGGTGGAGGTGGTGCCGTAGGAGTACCAGCCGGTGGTGCCGTTGGCGAAGTCGCCGTTGGTCAACTGCTCGGCGCCGCCCGGTGGCGGCCCGGCGTCGGCGTCGCTTGCCAGCGAGACGTCGTCCAGGCAGAACGTGTACGCCTCTGCGACGCCGCCGAGCTGGAACGTGAGGGTGCCGTTTGTCGAGTCGAGGGTGCCGGTGAACTCGTACCCGAACTCCTCGGCGGTGGCGTCGAGCGCGACGTCCCGGGAGAAGACCGTGGTGTACGGGTCCTCGTTGAGCTGCACGTTCGCCTTGACCGTGACCGGTGCGCTGGCCGAGGCGCGGAAGCTCAGCGCGTAGCTGGCGCCGTCGCCCAGCGGGATGTTGTTGTGGCCGATGCTGGCGTCCCAGGGATTGGCGAGGCCGGCGGGGACCTCGGTGCAGAGCTGGCCGTCGACCGGACGCAGCGTCAGGTTGGCGGAGGACCACCACGGTGCGGTGCTGTCGGTGAAGGTGCCGTTGACGATGTGTTCGGTCAGCGCCAGGGTGCCGGTGGAGCCGTCGGGCCGGGCCTGCGCCCCGGTGGCGGTGCCGGTGAGCAGCAGGGCGGCGGTGGCGAGCAGGGTGACCGCGCGGGAGGACCGGCGGTGGCGATGGCGGGGTCGGAGCACGGGGGATCCCTTCCGGTGGGCGTGCCGCCAGCGGCCCGCAGCGCTCGGGTTCGTGGCGGTGAGACCGGCAGCGCTGGTGGGAGCGCTCCCAATACCGTGCCGATGTTGCCAGTCCGTTTCTGGCATGTCAATCGACCATGCTGGATCAGATTTGCGGCCGATCCATGGTGCGGGGCGAGGTACCAGCGCCGGGGCGGCTCGCGGTTCGTGATCACCGGAGCCACGTACGGTAAATTTCGATCGCCACTCCGGTCCGATGGTGATCTACTGCAAGCATTCTGGCCGTCTTTTTGGCAGGCTGCCTGCCATGAGCCTGAAGCTGCGATCCGTGGCGGTGAGCGACCGTGGCCTGATCCGGGGCGCGAACCAGGATTCCGTGCACGCCGGACCCTGGCTGCTGGCCGTGGCCGACGGCATGGGCGGAATGGCCGCCGGCGACCTCGCCAGCACCATCGCCATCGACGCGATCCGGCCGCTGGACGTGGAGACCCCGGAGGAAGGGCTGGTCGCCGCCCTACAGGACGCCGTGGACACGGCGAGCGCGGGCATCCGGGCGGCGATCGCCGAGGACCCGGAACGGCAGGGCATGGGCACCACCCTCACCGCGCTGCTGCTCGCCCGTACCGGGGCCTGCCTCGCCCTGGCCCACGTCGGCGACTCCCGGGCGTACCTGCTGCGCGGTGGCACGATGACCCAGCTCACCCGGGACGACACCTTCGTGCAGATGCTGGTCGACGAGGGAGTGATCACTCCTGAGGAGGCGCACAGCCATCCCCGCCGGGCGGTGGTCACCCGGGCGTTGCAGGGCGAGCCGGTCACCCCTACCTACACCACCGTGGTGCCCCAGCCCGGCGACCGGTGGCTGCTGTGCAGTGACGGGCTCTCCAACGTGGTTCGCTCGGACAGCCTGGCCGATGCGCTGCTCGGCTACCCCGACCCGGCCGACTGCGCTGCGCGCCTGGTCGACCTCGCCCTGCGGGCCGGCGGACCGGACAACATCACCGTCGTGGTCGCGGACGTCCTCGACATCCCCGACCGCGGCTGAGTCTCGGACAGCGCGCCGCCCCGCGGGCTATCCGCGGCGGGGTTGCAGTCCCCGGGTCGGCGGCGCCTCGGTCGGGTCCGCCGGCCACGGATGTCGGGGGTAACGGCCGCGCAACTCGGCACGTACCCGGGGATAGCCGGTGCGCCAGAACGAGGCGAGGTCCCGGGTCACCGCGACCGGACGGCCGGCCGGGGAGAGCAGGTGCAGCAGCACCGGTACCCGCCCGTCGGCGATCCGGGGCACCTCCTGCCAGCCGAACGTCTCCTGCAACTTGACCGCCAGCACCGGTGCCGCCGGATCCGCGTAGTCCACCCGGTGCCGGGACCCGCTCGGTACGGCCAGCCGCTCCGGGGCCACCGCGTCCAGCCGGGCCGCCTCCCGCCACGGCAGCAGCCGGCGCAGTGCCGCCGCGACGTCGATCCGGGCCAGGTCGGCCCGGCGCCGGGCACCGGCCAGTTCCGGGCCGAGCCACTCGTCGGCCCGGTCCAGCAGCGCCGTGTCGCTCACCTCCGGCCACTCGTCGCCGAGCGCCTGCCGGCAGAACGCCAGCCGGGCCCGCAACTCCCGCGCCGGCCGGGTCCAGGTCAGCAGGTCGAGCCCGACCTGACGCAGCCCGTCGCGGAGCGCGGCGGCGACCCGGACCGGATCCGGGCTGGGCAGGGGCCGGTCCAGCAGCACGATCGCGCCCAGCCGCTCCACCTCGCGGGCCACCACGTCCTGCCCGGACCAGGTGATCTCCTGCTCCCGCCGCAGCAGCGCGGCCCCGGCCTCCCGCGCGGTGGCCTCGTCCACCACCGCAGCCTGGCGGATCGCCGCGCCCCGGCGCCCCGGTGCCCGGTCGGCGACCGAGATCGCCAGCCACTCCGCCCCGGAGAGCGGCGAGCCCGGCGCCAGGTTCGCGGCGGTGCCGCCGGCCATCAGGTACGTCTCGGCGCCAGCCTGGCGGACCCGGGCCAGCCGCTCCGGGTACGCCAGCCCGACCAGCAGCCCGGCGGCCAGGTCGTCCGGCAGTGCCGTCCCACCCCGTCGGTCGTCCCGCCCGCTCCGTCGCGCGTCGGGTCCGGTCGGTTGCTCGCCCGGCGCGGTGCCTCGGTGGTCGGCTCCGATCGGTTGGTCGGCGGGTTCGGCCGGTTGGTCGTCGGACGCGGTGCGTGGGGCGTCCGGGCCGGTGCAGGGCGGTGACCCGGCCAGGGCGCCCCGCAGCCGGTTAACCTCCCTCCGCCACCTGGCGCTGGCCGGATCCGTACCGGAGCGGAGGCGACGCCAGGTGGCGACCAGGTCGTCACCGGGGGCGGACTCGGCGAGTACCGCGACCACCTCGGCGGCCCGGTGCGGCCGCACCGCGGCGGCACCGTCCAGCAGGGCCCGGGCCAGCCGTGGGTGCGCGCCGACCACTGCCATCGCCCGACCCCGCCCGGTCACCCGGCCGTCCGGCGCGACCGCACCGAGCGCCGCCAGGGTGGAGCGGGCCACCCGCATCGCCGCCGCCGGGGGCGGGTCCGGCAGCGCCAGCCCGGTGCCGTCCGGGCTGCCCCAGCAGGCGAGCTGGAGCGCGAAGGCGGTGAGGTCGGCAACCGCGATCTCCGGCTCGGGCTGCGCCGGCAGCCGGTCGTGCTCCGCCGCCGACCAGCATCGGTAGACCCGGCCCGGCGCCTCCCGGCCGGCCCGCCCGGCCCGCTGGGTCGCCGCCGCCCGGGACACCGGCACCGTCACCAGGCCGCCGAGCCCCCGGGCCAGGTCGGTCCGGGCGACCCGACTCAGCCCGGCGTCGACCACCACCCGCACCCCGGGCACGGTGAGGCTGGTCTCCGCGATGGCGGTGGCCAGCACGACCCGGCGTCGACCGACGGCCGGGCGCAGCGCGGCGTCCTGCTCGGCACTGGACTGCCGGCCATGCAGGGTCACCAGGTCGGTGCCGGTCAACCCGGCCAGCCGGCCGGCGACACCGCCGATCTCCCCGGCACCGGGGAGGAAGACGAGCAGGTCGCCGTCGTTCTCGGTCAGCGCCCGGCGTACGGTGGCGGCCACCTGGTCGAGCAGCCGGGGATCCACCCGGAGCCCGAGCGGCGGATCCACCGGCCGGGGTGGTGGGGCCCAGACCACGTCGACCGGGTACGCCCGGCCCTCGGCGCGCAGCACCGGTGCCGGCTCCGCCACCGAGCCGAGCAGCGCGCCGAGCCGCTCCTCCTGGGCGGTGGCGGACATCGCCAGCAGGCGCAGCTCGGGCCGGAGCGCCGCCCGGACCTCGATGCCGAAGGCCAGGGCCAGATCGGCGTCGAGCTGCCGCTCGTGGGCCTCGTCGAGGAGTACCGCGCCGACGCCGGGCAACTCCGGATCGTGCTGGAGCCGCTGCACGAGCAGGCCGGTGGTGACCACCTCGATCCGGGTACGGGGGCTGCTCCGGCGCTCGCCGCGCACCGCGTACCCGACGGTCTCGCCGACCCGTTCGCCGCGCAGTTGCGCCATCCGGCGGGCGGCGGCCCGGGCCGCGACCCGACGCGGCTGGGCGACGACGATCCGCCCGTCGATCCGGTCCGCCAGCGCCAGCGGGACAAGTGTGGTCTTGCCCGCCCCGGGCGGCGCCACCAGCACGGCGGCCCCCCGTTCCGCCAGCGTCTCGACCAGGGCCGGCAGGACGTGCCGAACCGGCAGGTCGGCGACGGGTATGTCCCGGACCGGCAGGTCGGCGTCGGGTTCGGGCGCTGGCACCGGGCCAGTGTCGCACCGGCGGCGGCTGGAGCCGGAAACACCTCCGCCCTACCCGGTGGCCGGCGCGGTGGTCCGCTCGGGCCGTCGGGTAGGGCGGAGCTGTTCTCGCGCCGTCAGTGAACCTTTTTCAACCTCCCTTTGCGGTCCGTCGGAGCGCAAGGTCGGAAGCGGTGTGTGAGCGCCGCGTGGTTCAGGTTGAAAAAGGTTCAGTAGGTGTCGGCGAGTTGGGTGCGGAGTTTGGTGAGGGCGCGGGTGAGGAGGCGGCTGATGTGCATTTGGGAGACGCCGATGTGTTCGGCGATTTGGGATTGGGTGAGGTTGCCGTAGAAGCGGAGGGTGAGGATTTTTTGTTCGCGTTCGTCGAGGGTGGCGAGGGCGGGGCCGAGGGCGACGCGGAGTTCGGCGAGTTCGTATTGGTTGTCTTCGGTGCCGAGGAGGTCGCCGAGTTCGGTGGTGCGTTCGCCGTCGCCGGTGGGGGTGGAGAGGGAGACGGCGTTGTAGGCGCGGGCGCCTTCGAGGCCTTCGAGGATGTCTTCTTCGGTGAGGTTGAGGTGGGTGGCGATGTCGGTGATGGTGGGGGAGCGGCCGAGGGTTTGTAGGAGGGTGCTGTTGGCTTCGCTGATGGCGAGGCGGAGTTCTTGGAGGCGGCGGGGGACGCGGATGTCCCAGGTGCGGTCGCGGAAGTGTCGTTTGAGTTCGCCGATGATGGTGGGGATGGCGTAGCCGGCGAAGTCGACGCCGCGGGTGGGGTCCCATTTGTCGATGGCTTTGATGAGGCCGATGGCGGCGGTTTGGGTGAGGTCGTCGGTGGGTTCGCCGCGTCCGCTGTAGCGGTGGGCGAGGTGGTGGGCGAGGGGGAGCCAGGCTTCGATGGCTTTGTCGCGGAGGGTGGGTCGGGAGGGGTGGTGGGTGGGTAGGGCGGTCATGGCGTGGAGGAGGTCGGTGGCGGTGTCGGTGAGGGTGGGGTTGGTGGTGGTGGTTCTGGTGGTGGTGGTCATGTGGTTCCTCCCTGCGCTGGCTGTTCAGGCATCACCTTAGCCCGTTGGTATTGGTTGAGGCTAGCCGAACGGCTGATGTATAAAAGGGATAAACCGCCTCAATGCCGGAGGTTCGTCCGCGATCTTGTGCCTGAACTAGGCTCCGGACCGTGACCTATCCCCCTTCGGAGTGGCCTGCCGCCGTCGGGGCCGATGGCCCGGAACAGCCCGGTCAGCGCCGGGTCGCCGGGCTGGTGCTCGCCGCCGGTGCCGGACGGCGCTACGGCGCGCCCAAGGCGCTGGTCCGGCTCGACGGCCGACTGCTGGTCGAACGGGCGGTCCAGGTCGCCCGGGCCGGTGGCTGTGGGCCGGTGGTCGCGGTACTCGGCGCCGCCGCGCCGACCGTACGGTCCCGGGCGGACCTCGGCGACGCCGTACCGGTGGAGAATCCGGAGTGGGCGACCGGGATGGGTTCCTCGCTGCGGGCCGGGCTTTCCGCGCTACGGGACTCCGACGCGGTTGCCGCCGTCGTCCTGCTGGTCGACATGCCCGGGATCACCGCAGAGGCGGTTCGCCGGCTCGCCCGGATCGCCACGCCGGACACGCTCGGCGTGGCCGGTTACGGCACCCGGCGCGGCCATCCGGTGCTGCTCGGCCGGTCACACTGGCCCGGCGTGGCGGAGTTGGCGGTCGGTGACGTCGGCGCCCGGCCGTACCTGCGCCGGCACGAGGCGCGGCTGTCGGTCGTACCCTGCGACGACGTCGCGGATGACGCGGACCTCGACGTGCCACCGGCGACCGTGGCGTGACTGCGGTGGCCCGGCCCGGACCGGTCGCTGCCGGCAGTCAGGGCACCCGCCGGACGGACCCGTTGGCGCCGAACGGCCCGATCCGGCATAGGTGACTGTCGACTTTCTGTCTTGTCTGCGCCGGGGGCCGGTCGTAGCGTCGCGGCTATCCCAACGCGACAGGAGCCCTGTTGAACCAGCCTGTTCCGCCGCAACTGGTCGTGCACTGCCGGATGCTCCACTTCGGCTGGGTGCCGGCGGATCCCGAGGCGGTGGCGGGGTTGGTACCGCCGGGCCTGCGACTGCCGGAGAACCGGCCGGTCTTCCTCCACCAGTACGTGGTGGACGACCCGGCCCAGACCTCCGGGCTGGACAGTTACTCGGCGGCCGGAATCGGCCTGGACCTCGACCTGCCAGACTCGGACCCGGCCCGCTGGTACACCCACCACCTGAGTTCGATCCCTCTCGCCCAGGCCCAGGTGACGGCACGCGGCGTGCCGACCGGCGCCGGCCGGACCACGATCGAGATCACCGGACAGGCGTTGGTGGCGGTGACCGAGGTCGACGGTGTGACGCTGATCCGCACCACCGCCCGGGTCGGTCGCAACGTCAGCCGGGTCTACCGGGGACACGTCCGCTACCTCAGCCGGGTCGGCAGCCAGTTCGTCGGCGCCACCTGTCCGTACATCTTCGAGCCGGTCACGCCGTTCGAGATCGAGTCGGTGGAGTTCCTCGCGCCGGAGCATTCCGTCTTCCTGCTCCGCCCCGCCAACCCGTTGGAGTTGATGTGGGGCTTCTACTCGCCACGGGCGTCGTTCGCGCTGCCGGGCAGCGAGGGCTGGACCCGATACTGACCGGTCCATCGGAGATCATCGGGGACGGTCGGGTCAGGTCGGTCAGGACCGGCCTGGACGGGGCGGACGGGCTCGGACGTGGCGGACGGGCTCGGACCGGGCGGACGGGCTCGGACGTGGCGGACAGGCTCGGACGGGGCGGACGGACGGCGCGCCGGACCGGGCAGGTTACCCCGGGATCGGGCCTCGCTGCCGGGTTTCCGATCGGCCAGAGTGGCAACTCCGATGTCGGGTCGCCCGATCGCACGCGAGGACCAGGGCCCTGCTTCCACGTGGCCTCGGGCGGCCCGGGCGTCCAGGGGGTGCCCAGGCGAGGGCGATCGACGCGTACCGGCGGGGGCGTCGGAAACCGGTCAGCCGGCGGCGGAACATCGGAGCCGGTACGCGCTGGTTGTCCTGCCGTCCAGAGTAGGTGACGACCAGGGGGAGGACAGCATGTCCAGCAAGATCATGGAGGCGGAGCGGGACCAACCGGACCAGGCGGCGGTGCAGAGTGAGCGGGGCGCCCTCGTCGCGGTGCTGGTGATGGTTCTGCTCGGGGTGGCGGGGATCTTCGCCGTCTCCACGTGACGATCTTCCACTTCCAACCGAACCCTTCCCGACCCGGAAGTCCGGCAGGTTGTCCGGCCGTCTCCTGCCCGGGGGGACCGGCCGCAGGGGTGGGTGCAAGGGTTCACTGGACGGGACCCGTCGGCCGGCTCGGCTGGCGGGTCCGGTAGTCCCTAGGGCCGGGAGCGCGCGCAGGGGCGCGCCGGGTCGAGCGGAACGCGAGCAGCGCTATGCCGAGGCAGAGTACGGCGGCGACGAGCAGTGGCAGGTGGTGGTCCGGCAGGACCAGGACCGCTCCCGCCGGGGTGGCGATCGCGACCGGGGCGAAGAGCAGGGTGTTGGCGCTGCCGGACACCCGCCCGAGCAGTGTGTCGGGAGTCCGGGACTGCACCGCCGTCACGGCGGCCACCAGCGTCCAGGGCAGGCCGATCCCGACCATCACCGAGCATGCCACCGCCGCCGGAGACCACGGGATGACCCGACCGAGTGTCCCGAGGGCGAAGAGGACGGCGCCGAGTGCGCCGACCGGGACACTTCCACTGATACGCAGCAGTCGGCCGACGATCAGGCCGCCGAGCAGCGATCCGGCGCCCTGCCCCGAGGAGAGCACCCCGACGAACGCGGCGGGCTGGTCCAGGTCCTCGGTGACCACCGCGTAGACGGCGGCGGTGGTGAGCCCGGACATCGCGATGGTGACCGAGCCGATCAGGACGGAGCCGCGCAGTTCGGGATGGCCTAGGAGAAAGGCGAGACCGGCCGGGCCGCGTGGCCTCCAGCCCCGTCGCCGAGCACCGCGCCGGGTCGGTTCCGGTTCGGCGGGCCGGTCGGGACCGACCGGCCCGGGTTCGGCGGTGCGTTGCGTCGGCAGCGGGAGCCGCGGACGGATCCGGAGCAGCGTGTAGAGACCGGCGGCCAGGGTCAGCGCCCCGGCGGCGAGCGCGGCCACCGGATATCCGCCCTGCCAGGCGAAGAGTCCCGCCCCGATCAGCGGGGCTACCAGCTTCACCCCCTCCTGGGCGCTCGTCCGCAATCCGTTCACGGCGCCGAGCGCGCCGGGTGGAAGCGCGGCGGGCAGCAGGGCGTTCTCGGCGGCGTCGACCAGGACGACGCTGGTGCCGTAACCGAGCATCACGGCGTAGACCAGCCAGACCTGGGCGTCGGTACGGACCCCGAGCAGCGACAGCACGGCCATGGCGGTGAGCAGGTGGGTCCAGACGATCAGCCGCCTGCCCGGGAGCTTGTCCACGAGTGCCCCGAGGGCCGGGCCGAGCAGGGTCGGGGCGAAGAGGAAGAGGCCGGTGAGCGCGGCCAGGCTACTGGAGCCGGAGAGGTCCAGTACCCACACTCCGGCGACCACGTTCAGCGCGGTGCCTCCGAACCCGGAGATCGACGAGATGCCGACGAAGAGCAGGGTGTTGCGCTTCTCCGGGCTGCGCGCCCGTCCGATACCCACCGTGGACCCTCCAGGGATTGAGTCAGGGGGACTCATATCCTGAATTGATCACTCGTGGCATGTCAAGCCGAACCTGAGTTAACCAGACTCAATCTGCTCACCGTCCGGGCGTCCGGTCGGCCATCCGGTTGGCGGCGGGGTGGCCTGGTCCAGCCCCTGCCGGAGCCGGGTCAGCGCGGCCGACAGCGCTCCGTCGAGCTGTCCGGCCGGGACGAGTTCGAGGTCGTCGACGGCCTGGACGGCGAGCGCGTACAGCCCGCCGGGATCGGCGGCGGCGGCCAGCCCGAGGGTGGTGTGCGCGAGTCGGGCCCGGGGATGCCACCCGTCCCGGTCCGGTTCCGCGCCGAGCTGCCGGTGCACGGCGACAACCGCCGCGCGGAGCCGGGTGACCGGTGCACCGAAGGATTCGTCAACAGATCGTTGACGTCGACGCTCGCTGCGTACCCGGGCCGGCTCACGGGTCGCCGTGCCGGAGAGCCGTACCCAGCGCTGCTCGGCCGCCTGTCGGCTCGCCAGCCCCAGGGCGGCGGCGATCCGGGCCCAGCTCGCCCGCTGCTCCCGGGCGGCCTCGACGAGCTGGCGCTCCGCCTCGTCCAGCCCGGCCCGCAAGTCGCCGAGCAGCCGTAACGCTGCAAGCGGCTCGGGCTCGCCGGCCCCGGACGCGGCAGCCAACACGGCCGCGTACCCGGCGAGCCGTCGGTGCATCTCGTCCGCCGGCCCGGTCGTCGCAGGGGCGCCCCGGTCGCCGTCGATGGTCGAGGGCGGTGCCGAGGCCAACTCGGCGGAGGACCCGTCGCCGGGCCGATTTTCCGGTCGCATTCCCGCATGATCCTGGCCGTCGGAGGGAGATGTCAACGGACCGTTGACGCACCTACCGTTCCGGTCGCGGCCCCGGCGGACCGTCACGGCCACGGCGGACCGTCACGGCCACGGCGGACCGTCGCGACTAGGCTCGGTGGGGTGGAGGAACTGGAACTGGCGGACTGGCGTGAGCAGGTGACCCGGCTCTACCTCTCCGACCTCGACCTGGCCGGATTCCGGGCGGCCCGGGACGCACTCTTCGCCGGGCATCCGCAGTCGCCGATCCCGCTGGCCGAGCGACCCGGTTTCATCGGCCTGCGTTATTTCCCGCCGGCGCCGTCGGCCGTGGTCGACGTGCCGGTGCGCCCCGCCGACGGGACGCTGAGCATCGACACCGGTGGCCCGGACGGGGTGGTGCACTACCGTCGCTCGGGCATCGCCGAGACTCCGTGGGGTCCACTGACGCTCTGGTGGATCGAGGCGTACGGTGGCGGGCTCTTCCTGCCGTTCCGGGACGGCACCGCCGGCCAGGAGACGTACGGTGGCGGGCGCTATCTCACCGACACGGTCAAGGGCACCTACGGTCGGGGGTTGACCGTGCTGCCCGGTGGCCGGCTACGGCTGGACTTCAACTACGCCTACAACGCCTCCTGCGCGTACGACGACCGCTGGGCCTGCCCGCTCGCGCCGGAGGAGAACCGGATTCCGGCACCGATCCGGGCCGGCGAGCGCGTCTACCAGTGAACCTTTCCCGGCTGGAGAGGGTTCACCGGCTCGCCGGCCCGGCCGGTACGCCGGACCTGGGAGGGCGGGACAACGGGTGGTGTGCCGGTCAACCGGCAGCGCCGGCCGGCCGCTGGCTCTGCCAGTTCATCCGGTTGATCAGCTGACGGGCCTGGTCGGCGAGGGTCGCGTCGACGGTCACGGCGTACTGGTTGGCCCGAATGCTGCTGGCCGAGGTGAAGTCGCGTCGGCCGCCGGTCATGGCGTGTGCGATGGCGCCGAAGATCGCGCCCCAGGCCGCACCGATGGCGAGCCCCACCAGGATGACGGCCCACCAGTTGCCGACGGTGAAGATGCCGAAGAGCAGACCGATGAAGAGCCCGAACCAGGCACCGGTGGCGGCGCCGGCCAACGCCGCCCGGCCGGTCGTCATCCGGCCCAGTACCGTTTCGACCAGCCTGAGGTCGGTGCCGACGATAGCGGCGCGTTCGACCGGGAACTCGTTGTCGGAGAGGAAGTCCACGGTGTACTGCGCCGACGGATAGTCCGGGTACGAGGCGATGGTCACGGTGGACTGCGGTCCGGGTGCCATCGCGCCCTCGCTGCTCGGCGCCCTGGACTGGTCGCCAGAAGGCCCGGAAGGTAGGTTGTTGCCTCCGGCCACGCCCGGCATACCGGACATACCGGGTCCCCAGGCCGCCGTCGGGTTCCTGGACATAATGAATCAGCCTCCTTTGTCACGGCTCGATTCCCCGCCTGCCCCATTGGGTAACCCGGACCGGCGGCCGGTAAACGGAAGGGCGATGACGGGCGCGACGTCCGGTTCGCACAGATCGGCCCGGAACCCGGACCACCGGCGTCGACGGATCGGCGCCGGGCCCGGGCGCGGCGGAGGGACGGCGCGGCCCGGGCCCGGCGGACGCGGCAGGGGGTCAGCGCGGCCCGGGCCCGGCGGAAGGTCAGCGCGCGGAGACGCTGCCGACCCGTTCCTCCTCGTGCTCGGCGGCCGTGCGCACCGCCGCCGCCGTGTAGTCGTCGAGCGGGAAGAACGACTCGACGGAGAGCTCCGCGACGGTGACATCCAGCGGGGTTCCGAAGGTGGAGACGGTGCTGAAGAAGGCCAGCTCCCGGTCGCCGTCCCGGATCCGCAGCGGCACCACGACCTCACCCGGGCCCGGAAGTTCGACCTCGGGCTCCGGCTGGTCGCAGGGGTACCCCCGCAGCTCGTCGTAGAGGTCGGTCAGCTCGGCGTCGCCGCTCTGCGCGACCTGCCGGCGGAGCCGCCCGAGCAGGTGCGTCCGCCACTCGCCGAGGTTGACGATCCGGGGCGCCAGTCCGGCCGGGTGCAGGGCCAGCCGGAGGGCGTTGACCGGCGGGGTGAGCAACGGGGCCGCCACGCCCGCCGTGAACAGGCCGATGCTGGCGTTCGCCTCGGCCAGGTACCAGCGCCGGTCGACGGCGATCGCCGGATAGGGCTGGTGGGCGGTGAGTAACTGGCGGACCGCCGCGCGTACGGCGGCCAGGGCGGGGGAGTCCAACGGCGTACGCGGGTAGATCGGTGCGTACCCGGCCGCCAGCAGCAGGTGGTTGCGCTCCCGCAGCGGCACGTCGAGCTGCTCGGCGAGCCGGAGCACCATGTCCCGGCTCGGCATCGCCCGGCCGGTCTCCACGAAACTGAGGTGCCGGGTGGAGATGTCCGCCTGGATGGCGAGTTCGAGCTGGCTGAGCCGCCGCCGCTCGCGCCACTCGCGCAGCAGCTGGCCGACCGGTCGCTGCCGCTGTCCGGCGATCGTCATCGAGAGCCGCCCGAGAAACCCCTGGCCTCGGCCATGGGGAGGAGAGGGCGGTCAGGGCTGGTGTCGGTTCTCGGCATGACGTCGGCTCCTCCGGGTGGACGGAACTGTCGGATGCGGCGCAGATGCTTGCGGCTGTGCACGGGACGGTTGCGGAACACCTACCGGTTGTGCCCGACGCCAACGCGGAGGTGGCGCTGTCGGCCGGGCGGGGGTGAGGGGGGTGGTGGTGGTCGGGGTGGTCTGCCGGGGTGGCCGGGTCGCCGTCCGCGCGACGCGGACGGCGACCCGGCCGGAGGGGGTGGCGGGGGTCAACTCGTGCAGGCGTTGCCGTTCAGGGTGTAACCGGTCGGGGTGCCCAGGGTGCCGCTGTAGGTGCCCTGGAAACCGACGCTGGTGGTGCCGCCGGTCGGCAGCGACCCGTTCCAGGCCGCGTTGCCGACGCTGATCTGGGTGCCGGACTGGCTCCAGGCGCCGTTCCAGCCGTTGCTGTACCGGACGTTGGAGCCGACGGTGAAGGTCAGGGTCCAGCCGTTGATCGCCGGCCCGTTGTTGGTCACCCGGATCTCGGCGGTGAATCCGCCGGTCCAGGCGTTGGCCGTCCAGGTCACCTGGCAGCTGGTACCGGCCGGCGGGGTGGTCGGGGGCGCCGTTGTCGGCGGCGCGGTCGTCGGGGGTGCGGTCGTCGGCGGCGCCGTTGTCGGGGGTGCGGTCGTCGGCGGCGTGGTGGGCGGGTTGGGGGCCGCCATCGCCAGGTCGTACGCGCGCTGCGGGACGAACTGGCCGGCGGTGGCGATGCAACCGTCCGCCTCGCCCGGCAGCTTGATCCAGAGGAACGCGTCGACCGCCGAATCGCCGGTCTGGGTGGTGCTCGGGGTGCCGATCGCCCGACCCGCCGGGTCGCACCACTCGCTCCGGGGATCCGGACCGTTGCCGTTCCGGCTGGTGTCCACCACGATCTTCAGGTTCGGTGCGCCGGTCGCCGCGACCACCGCCTTGGCATAGTTGACCGACTCGGCCGTGGTGCGGTAGTTGGAGACGTTGACCGAGATCCCGTGCGCGCTGTTGGCGATGTCCGCCCCGACCAGTCGGGACGCCATCGCGGACGGGCTGAGCCAGGCCGAGTTCGCCGCGTCGAAGTAGACCCTTGCCTGGCTGGAGGCGGCCTTGAACGCCTTGCCGGCGTACGCCATCGACGCCTGGGTCTCGGCCTGCTGGGAGGAGTTCATGCAGTTCGACATCAGCGCGAGTACGTCGGGTTCGAGGATGATGCTGGCCGGTCGCCCGTTCAGGCCGCCGGCCACCTGGTCGATCCACTGTCGGTAGGCGGTGTGGCTGGGCAGACCCCCGCTGCTGGCGCCGCTACAGTCCCGGTTGGGGATGTTGTAGACCACCAGGATCGGGATCTTCCCGGCTGCGGCTGCGGCGCCGACGAAGGCGTCGACCTGACCGCGTACGGTTCCGGGGTTGTTCTGGGTGAACCACCGGCCCTGCGGGACGCTGGCGATCCGGTCCCGGATGACGGCGGCACGGTAGTCGTTGGGGTTGGCGGCGACCCAGCGGGCGGCACTGGTGTCCGGGTCGACATAGAAGGCCGAGTCGGCGGCCTTGGCCGGGGTAGGGTTCAACAGGCCGACACCGACCGCTGTCGTCACGGCGAGTGCCGTGACGGCGACGGCACCGACCGCGGCGAGCGCGGGTCTGAGGTGCATGCGGTACTCCCTTCGAGGTGGTGGGAGATCGAGGGGCATCACTGGAAGCGCTCCCATAGACATCGACAACGGTAAGGCCATGTTGCGTCCGTGTGAAGCCCCGGTTTCCGTCGTCCGTCATCACCGCAGGTCAGCGGCTTGTGCCCGGAGTCTTCCCGGTGGCCGCATCGGCAGTCCGCGGCACTTCGGCACGGCGCCGGCACACCCCTGCGAACCGGTCCGTTGACTCTGCGTGGCCGGAATTTGCCGGTGCCGCGTACGCTGCTGCACGGAGGTGGGTGGTGGACGTGTCGCGTACGGTCGGTGGGCGATGAGCTTCGAACGAGCCGCCCGGCCGGAGGCCGGCACCCTGCGGCACGACGCCCTGTTCTACCGGACCGACGACGATTACGTCAGCGGCATCCGATCCTTCGTGGAGGCCGGGCTCGGTGCCGGGGAACCGGTGCTGGTCGCGGTGCCCGGCATCCGGCTCGACCTGCTGCGCGCCACCCTCGGCGCCGGCACCGAGCTGCGCTTCGTGGACATGGCCCGCGAGGGGCGCAACCCGGGGTGGATCATTCCCGGTGTGCTGCACGCCTTCGTCGAGGAGCACGCGCCGGCCCGGGTACGCGTCGTCGGGGAGCCGGTCTGGCCCGGCCGCTCGGCGCTGGCCTACCCCCGGTGCGTTCAGCACGAAGCCCTGATCAACATCGCCCTCGCCGACCGGGCGGCCAGCGTGCTCTGCCCGTACGACGCGGCGCGGCTGGACGCCGACGTCATCGCCGACGCGGCGAGCACCCACCCCTTCCTGATCCGGGACGGTGACCGGCGGGCCAGCGCCGGATACGGCCGCCCGGAGGGCGTGGTCGACTCGTTGAACCTCCCCTTTCCGGCCCCGCCGTCGACGGCTTCCACGCTGTTCTTCGAGGCCGCCGGCCTCTCCGGGATGCGGGCCATGGTCGCCGCGCTGGCCCGTGAGGCCGGGCTCGACCGGGATCAGGTCGAAGACCTGCGGTTGGCGGCGAACGAGATCGCCACCAACGCCGTGGTGCACTCCGGACGGCCGGCGGTGGTCCGGGTCTGGCCCGACGGAGACGGACTGGTCTGCGAGATCACCGGCTCCAGCGTGCTGACCGACCGGCTCGCCGGTCGCCTCCCGCCGTCGCCGGTCAGCGACACCGGGCGCGGCCTGCTGCTGGTCAACTACCTCTGTGACCTGGTCCAGGTGCACACCGACAGCACCTCGACCACCGTCCGGCTGCACATGGACCGCCGAGCCCAGCCGCCGACCGGTTAGGCACCGGCCGTCGGGGGGATCATCATCTCGAACCAGACCGTCGAGCCGCGTACCGTCGGATCGGTCCCCCAGGCGTCGCTGAGCTGCTCGATCAGCCCGAGACCCCGGCCCCGGCTGCTCAGTTTCTCGGTCCGGGCCCGGGTAACCGCGCCCCGGGTGCCGCTGTCGGCGACCGAGACCAGCAACCGCTCCGGGCTGAGGTCGATCTCCACCCGGGCGGCGGTGCCGGCGTGCAGCAGCGCGTTGGTGGTCAACTCGCTGGTGCAGAGCACCGCCGCGCCGACCACCTGCTCGGGCACCCCCCACAGGTTCAGCTGGCCGGTCATCCAGTGCCGTACCCGGCCCGGCGCGGTCGGCTCCGCCGGCACCTCCATGCTCGCCGACCGGCTGGGCGTGCTCGCGTGCTCGACGGCGAGGACCGCGACGTCGTCCTCGGTGCTGCCCGGCACCGCGCCGCTGGCCAGCGCGCAGAGCGTACGCGGGTCACCGGTCGCCGCCCCGGCCACGGTGCCGGCGAGCGCCGCGAACCCGTCGGTCAGGCTCCGCTGCCGCCGCTCCACCACACCGTCGCTGAACAGCAGCAGCGTGTCGCCCGGCGGGAAGTCCACGGTCACCGCCGTCCGGTGCCCGTGCAGTCCGAGCGGCACCCCGGGCGGCACCTCGACGTACCCGGCGGTGCCCGGCTTCCCGGGGGAGCCGCGCCGGATCAGCGGCGGCGGATGGCCGGCGCTGGCGATCGTCAGCCGCTCGGTCTCCGGCTGGATCAGACCGTAGACCACGGTGACGAAGAGCTCGTCGCTGTGCGCCTCCGCGCTCAGGCTCGCCACCAGTAGATCGAGCCCGGCGAGCACCGGAACCGGATCGGGGTCGCTCAGGGCCAGCGCCCGCAGCGCGGCGCGTACCTGCCCCATCAGCGCGGCTGCCTGCACGTCGTGCCCGGCGACGTCGCCGAGGACCACCGCCAACCGCCCGTCCGGCAGCGCGAAGGCGTCGTAGAAGTCGCCGCCGGCCGCGTTGCCGTCGACCCCGGCGTCGTACCGGGCGGCGATCCGCAGCAGCGGCAGGTCGGGCAGGTGCTCCGGCAGCATGCTGCGTTGGAGGAGTTGCGCCGTGCCGTGCTGGGTTTCGAACCGGCGGGCCCGCTCGGCGGCCTGGGCCACCAACTCCGCCGAGGCGGCCAGCAGGGCGCGCTCGGCCGGCGGCCAACGGTGCGGCCGCCGGTAGCCGACGGTCAACCCGCCGCGCAGCGCCGGCGTACGCAGCGGCAGCGCGGCCAGTGCTCTGATCTTCTCGTCGTGCCGGTCGACCGCGCTGTCCAGCAGCGGCTGGCCGTCACTGGCGAAGCTCGGCGTACCGCTGTCGGCGGTGCGCACCAGCGGGGCGCGGGAGTCGGCACCGTGCCGGCGCCACAACGGGGGGAGCCGTTCGTCGGCCTCGTCCAGCACCTCGCCCCGGACCCGCCGGACCAACCGCCAGCCGCTGCCGTCGTCCACCCCGAACTCGACCTGGTCGGCGACGAACGCCGTGCTGGCGTTACGCAACGTGACCCGTGCGACGTCGTCGAGGGTGAGTGTCCCGGCCAGCGCCGAGGCCAGCTCGCTGAGGTTCTGCAGGCGTTGCGTGACCTGGGTTGCCTCGGTGGCCACCGTGAGCACCCCGACGATGGTGCCGGTGGAGTCCCGGACCGGCGAGTGGCCGCGAACCGGAAGGGACTGCTCCGAGATGCCGAGCTCGTCGCGGACCAGTGGTAGCGGGCTGTCCCGCTCCAGGAACGGCTCCCCGGTCCGGTAGACCCGCTCGATCACGTCGCCGACGCCCGGCACGTGCCAGACCTCGGCGAAGACCTCGGCCGCCGGCCGGCCGAACGCGTCCGGGTGCCGGGCCGAAATGAGGTCGGCGAAGCCGTCGTTGTAGACGAGCGCGAGCTGCGGACCGTACGCCAGGGCCATCGGCACCGGGGCGGAGAGCACCAGGTCGACGGCCGCCCGCAGCGCGGGATCCCAGCGGGCGGGCGGGCCCAGCGGGGTGTCCGGCCAGCGGCCGTCGGCCGATGGCCCGACGGCGGGAACCGGAGTCGGCGGCGCATCGGCCACGGTGGAGGGGGGAGCGGGTACCCGCCCGACCGTGCCTGGCATGCCAGCAGCCTAACCGGAGCCGCCGAATCCGCCCGTCGGACGCGGTCCGGGCACGGCCCGCGCGGTGATCCGCCCGGCTTGGAGCAGCCGCGGGCGGTGGTTGGTCGACCTACTCGATCGAGCCGGCGTCCGCCGGCCGGCGCCGCATGGCATCGTCGGCCAGGATCACGGTGGCGACCATCAGCGAGACGCAGAGGCTGAACAACCAGGAGCCGTCGTCGACCAGGCCGGCCGAGACCGGCGCCTGCACCGCGGTGATCAGGAAGGCGAGCCATGCGAGGCGACGCTGACGGACGGAGAGGAAACCAGGAGCCTGACGCATCCCGAAATTCTGCCTCGCCGGATCCCGGCTGCCGGTCGTCCGTTCGGACGAATTCAGGGCACGTGTCCCGTTGATCCGGCTCTGCGGGGCCGGTAGGCATTCCTCGCGGGTCGGGCGTTGGCCGGGGTCCGCCCGTCCGGCATGATCGGCGGACGTGTCCACTCCCTCCCGTCGCAGGACGGGTCTCGCCGTACTCGTTCTGGCCTACCTGGCCTTCGTCAGTCTCGGTCTCCCGGACGACCTGCTCGGCGTCGGATGGCCGTCGATCACCGTCGAGCTGAGGGTGCCGATCGAGGCGGTCGGGCTGCTGCTCGTCGCGAGTACGGTCGGCTACCTCCTCTCCAGCGTGGTGGCCGGGTTCAGCATCGCCCGGGTCGGTGTCGGCTGGCTGCTGGCCGGCAGTACCGCCCTGAGCAGCCTGGCCCTCGCCGGCTATGCCGGTGCGCCGGGGTTGCCGGTCATGATCGGCTGCGCGCTGCTGCTCGGCCTCGGCTCGGGCGCCATCGACGCGGGGCTGAACGCCTACGCCGCCGGTGCGTTCGGACCGCGCCAGATGAACTGGCTGCACGCCTGCTTCGGCCTCGGCGTCGCGATCGGGCCGCTGGTGATGACCACGGTGCTCGGCGTCGGGCTGGGCTGGCGCTGGGCGTACGGCGTGGTGGCCGCCGCCCAGGCCGGGCTGGCGTTGGCCTTCGTGCTGACCGTCCGGATCTGGGAGCGGCGTCCCGCCGCCGACCAGTCGATCGACGAACCGGCGCCTGCCGAGCCGGTACGCATCGGCGCCACCCTGGCCATCCCGGCCGTCTGGCTCGGCGCCCTGACCTTCGCGGTGTACGTGGCGATCGAGGTGGGTGCGGGACTCTGGGCCTTCCTGTTGCTCACCGAGGACCGTGGGGTCAGCCGAACCGTGGCCGGCCTCTGCGTCTCGCTCTACTGGGGCAGCCTCTTCGTCGGCCGGGTGGTGCAGGGGTTGATCGCCGAGCGGCTGGGCACCCGGACGGTGCTGCGCGGCAGCATGTACGCGATGGCGGCCGGCTCCGGGCTCGTCGCGATCCCCGGGCCGGGCTGGCTGGCGGTGTCCGGCCTCGCCGTCGTCGGGTTCGGCGCGGCGGCGGTCTTCCCGCTGCTCACCCTGACCACCGCCGATCGGGTGGGGCAGCAGCACGCGGATCGGACGATCGGGTTGCAGATCGGGGCCTCCGGGTTGGGCGGGGCGCTGATCCCGGGCGCACTGGGGGTGCTGATCGGGCGTACCTCGGTGGCGGTGCTCGGGCCGGCGCTGGTACTGCTCTCGCTGACCATGATCGGTCTGTACTGGGCGTCCAACCGGCGGGCGGCCCGGCACCCCGTACCGGCCGGCTGAGCCGGGTCAGTGCGGCCCGCTGCGCCCGGTGGTGGACGGCCGGTACCGGCGCTGGTCGTCGGTCCGCTGCGCGGCCTGCTCCTCGTCGTACGACCCGTCGGGGTCGTCCGCCTCCGCGCCGTGCCCGAACGCCGACTCGGCGCCCGCGTCGTTGCCGGTCACGTCGTCGACCTGCCCGTCGGGCGTCGACGCACCCATCGCCCCTTCCAGATCCCGTAGCGGCAACCGGTCCTCGTCGCGCCAGGCGTGCCTGTCCCTGTCGGTCATGCCTGTCGCCCTACCCGGCCCGCCCGAGGGGCAAACACCGCCCGTCGCGCCGAACCTCCGGTACCCGGAACCGGGTCCACCCGGACGAAACGGCGTCCGGCCACCCGGGCGGAACGGCGTCGTCCACCCGGGCGGAACGGCGTCGTCCGCCCGGGCGGACGACGGTGGCCGCCGGGCGGGGGGTACCCCTTCCGGCGGCCACCGGGCGTCGTATCCGGACCGGGGTTACGGCTGTGGCCGGGCGACCGCGCCGCGCCAGGCACCGGTCTCGGTGCCGCGCCGCTCGATGAACTCCTTGAACCTGTTCAGGTCACCGGCGACCCGCCGGTCCACCATGCCGAGCTTGTCACCGGCCTTCTCGGTGATGCCGTGCGGTTCGAACTCCATCTGCGCGGTGACCCGGGTGTGGTTCTCGTCGAGCCGGTGGAACGTCACCACGCCGGCCTGCCGGGTCCCGTCGGTCGAGGTCCACGCCACCCGCTCGTCGGGCAGCTGCTCGGTGATCCTGGCATCGAACTCCCGGTTGACCCCACCGATCTCGACCTTCCAGTGCGTCATCGTGTCCGAGATCTGCCGGACCTCCTCGACGCCCTCCATGAACTGCGGAAAGTCCTCGAACTGGGTCCACTGGTCGTACGCGGTCCGGATCGGCACCGCCACATCGACGGACTTGGTCACGCCACTCATCTGGCATCCTCCTTGTCGGTCGGTCTGTTCCTGCGCCACCGGGCCGGTGAGCCCGGGGACGTCACCAGCGATGGGTCTCGTTCGCGTGTCCGAGCGCGGCCCACACCTCGGATACGGTCTGGAACTGGGTATCCGGGGGCAGTTGGTCCAACTGGGCGAGGACCTCGTCCGGCGCCTCGTTCTCCTCGGCGCTACGGCGCAGTCCCTCCCGGTCACCAGGCAGGGCGGAGAGCGGGATGAACCGGCCCAGCCGGCTCCGCTGCTCGACCTCCTCCGAGGTCATCCCCTGCGGAGCGCCGGACCTGGTGTCGTTGCTGGGCGCCCTGGTCAGACCGGGTTGGTCCTCGCCGGCCGGCTCGGGGTCGCGCCACTCCTGCGCGCGGCCGCCGACCGAGCCCTGTACGGTGCCCTGCACCTCCCGGTCCAACTGCTCGTCCAGCCGGGGGCCGTGCTTGCTGTTCCCACGTTCCATGTCTAATCCGCTACCCGAGGGGAATCGCGCTAAACGGAATACCGGCCCTCACCGCGGCTCGTCCGCCGGTGACCTGGGCGGTAGTGCGGGATCCACCGGCTCCTCCGCGCCGCCCTGGCGGGCCCGGCCACGCTGCAACTCGGCGTTGATCTCCACGCCGAGCATCACCGCGCAGTTGGAGAGGTAGAGCCAGACCAGGAAGGCGATGACGGCACCGAGGCTGCCGTAGGTGACGTTGTAGGAGTCGAACCGGGAGACGTAGAAGCCGAAACCGGCCGAGACGACGCCCCAGGCGACGAGGGCCACCGCACCGCCGACCGTGAGCCAGCGGAACCGGGGCTGCCGGACATTGGGGGCGATCCAGAACAGCAGCGAGAGTAGCAGCATCATGATGGCGACCAGGACCGGCCACTTCGCCACCGTCCAGGCGGTCCGGGGGGCGTCGCCGATCCCCAGCCGGTCGCCGACCGCCTCGGTGACCGGGCCGCTCACGATCAGCCCGGTGGCCACCACCGCCAGCAGTATCAGCGCGATCGCGGTCAGCCCGAGTTGCAACGGACGCAGCAGGTAGAAGGGGCGCCCCTCGGCGACCCCGTAGATCGCGTTGGAGGCCCGGGTGAACGCGCCGACGTAGCCCGAGGCGGACCAGAGCGCGGCCAGCACACCGAAGCCGAGCAGCACCTTCGCCGACCCCTGGCTGTTGACCACGTCCCGCAGGACGTTCAGCACGCCCTCGTTCGCCACCACCGAGCCGGCGCCGATATCCTCGGCGAGCCCGGCGATGGTGTCGATGGTCCGTTCGCCGTTGGAGACCAGGCCGACCAGTGCGACGATCACGATCGCGGACGGGAACAGCGCCAGCACCCCGTAGTAGGTCAGTGCGGCGGCCCAGTCCGCGCAGTTGTCCCGCAGGAAGTTCCGGACACTCTGCACCAGGACCCCGCGCCAGGTCGACCAGCGCAACTGGCGCAGCCGGCGGGGGATGCGCCGGTCCCGGCCGCGTACCGCCGGGACCGGCTCGGTGGTCGACGTCATGTTCCCCCCTCGTCTGCGTTGTCGGCCAGGCCGACGGGTTGCGTCGCGGCTGGGCTGCTTGCGTCGCGGCCGGGTTGGGCTGCCCGGTACCCAGCGCGGGAATCGGACAAACTTCCGGTGCCGTGGGGACCGACAGCGGGTGGCCGGGCGGGGGTCCGGTTCGGGTTTGCCGGCTGGTCGGGTTCGGGTTTGTCGGCGGTGGCTCGGGAAACCGAAGCACGGAGACAGTCGACGATACGAGAGACAGGAACGATCCGGAGGAGGAAGATCATGCCCGGACGCGAGGTTCTGCCCAGCACCCTGCGACGCTCCCCGCAGAAGGCCCAGCGGACCTGGGCGAAGACCCACGACTCGGCGGTCGAGACCTATGGCGAGGGGCAGCGGTCGCACCGGACCGCGTTCGCCGCGCTGAAGCACTCGTTCGAGAAGGTCGGTGACCATTGGGAGCCGAAGGGGCGCAAGGGCCCGAGTGACGAGCAGGCGGCCGGCGGTGGGCCGGCGCGGCGCGCACCGACCGCCGGTGGGGTGGACGCCAACGCCCCGAAGGAACACCTGATGGAGGTGGCGAGGCGCCTCGACCTCAAGGGTCGGTCCCGGATGACCAAGGCCGAACTCGTCGACGCGATCCAGAAGGCGAACAACCGGAAGACCACCGCCTCCCGTGGGCGGGAGAAGAGCCGGAACCGCCGCTGAGCCGCAGGGCGGATCAGCGGGGGAGGGGCATGGGTTCGGGGAGGGGCACGGGCGCTGGGCGCGGCGGGGCCGCGGGGTTCACCACCGGCCGCCTTCCCCACCCGGTCCCTCGATGTGTACGACCTTGGTGGCGATCAGCTCGTCCAGCAGCTCCGGGCCGTACCCGAAGCCCTGACCGCTGCAGCCCCGAGGCTCGGCGGCGCCGCCGGGTGCCCCGCCGAAGATGGCATTGATCTTCACGGTCCCGACCGGCAGCTCCCGCCAGGCCCGCTGCGCGTGGCTCATCGATCCGGTGAGCACTGTCGCCGCCAGCCCGTACGGCGAGGAAGACGCCCTGGACAGCGCCTCGTCGAACGAGTCGACCACCATCACCGGGGCGACCGGGCCGAAGGTCTCCTCCCGCATCACCGCCATCTGGTCGGTGCAGTCGGCGAGCACGGTGGGCGGGTAGAAGGAACCGGGCCCGTCCGGAACGGTGCCGCCGCACAGCAACCCGGCACCATCCGCCACCGCCGCCTCGACCTGCCCGTGCACCTGGTCACGGTGTCGCCGGTCGACCAGTGGCCCGAGGTCGTGCTGCGGGTCGCGGCCCGGTCCGGGCCGCAGCGCCCCGGCCCGTTCCACCAGAGCGGCGAGGAACGGGGTGGAGACCGGCCGGAGGACGTAGATCCGCTCCACCGAGACGCAGAGCTGCCCGGCGTTGGCGAAGGCACCTGTCGCGGCCTGCTCGGCGGCCCAGAGCGGGTCGACGTCACCGTCGACGATCAGCGGGTCGCTGCCGCCGTTCTCCAGCAGCGCCTTGGCGCCGGAGCGGGCGCAGGCGGCGGCGATCGACCGTCCGGTGGCGCTCGAACCGACGTGCGCGACGACATCGACCTTCTGCTCTGCCAGCGCGGCACCTACCGATCCATCGCCGGTGAGCAGGGAGAGCACCCCGGACGGCAGGTGCTCGTCGAGCAGCCGGGCGAGCAGCCAACCGCTGGCCGTACTCCGCTCGCTCGGCTTGTAGACGACGGTGTTTCCGGTGGCCAGGGCCGCGCCGAGCAGCCCGCAGGAGACCGCGACCGGGTCGTTCCACGGCGTGACGACGGCGACCACGCCGCGCGGTTGCGGCACCATCAGATCGATGGCGTCGGGGTCGCCGTCGAGCGTGCGACCGCCCCGCACGGGGGCGAGTTCGGCGTACTGGCGCAGCGTCGACACACCGGCCTGGACTCCGGCGCGGGCGGCGGCCAGCGGTCGGCCCATCTCGGCGGTCTCCGCCTCGGCGAGCCGCTCCGCGGACGCCTCGATCGCGTCCGCGGCGCGGTGCAGCGCAGCGGCGCGGTCGGCGGGTGTGGTCCGGGCCCACTGGGGGGCCATCGACCTGGCCGCCTTGACCGCCGCCTCGACCTCGGCCCCGGTGGCCACCGGGACCCGGCTGACCGGGGTACCGTCGGCCGGATCGACCACGGTCAACCATCCCGCATCGCCACTGCCGTCCCACACCCCGGCGACGAGTTGCTGCACCTGATACATGGAGCGCAGTTTGCCCCGGTCCGGGGGGTCCAAACCATTCCCGCCACCGGCACTCCGGCGGGTGATCAAGCCGGCCGGGCAGGCCGGGCGGGATAGGGTGCTCGGGTGACGGCGCTGGGGGACACCGCCGACGCGGTCGTCGTCGGTGCGGGACACAACGGCCTGGTCGCCGCGAACCTGCTGGCGGATGCCGGGTGGGACGTGCTGGTCCTGGAGGCGACCGGCGAGCCGGGTGGCGCGGTCCGGTCGGCCGAGGTGACCGCCCCGGGTTACCTGAGCGACCTCTACAGCGCCTTCTATCCGCTCGGCTACGCCTCGCCGGTGCTGCGCCGGCTGGGCCTGGACGGCTACGGACTGACCTGGCGGCATGCCCCGCACGTGCTGGCGCACCTGTTTCCCGACGACGACGCCGTACTGCTCGACCGCGATCCCGAGGTCACTGCCGCCTCGCTGGCGCGGTTCGGCGCCGGGGACGACGAACGGTGGATCGAGGCGTACGCGCAGTGGCGGCAGATCTCCGCGCCCCTGCTCGACGCGCTCTTCACGCCGTTCCCGCCGGTACGCGGCGGCCTGGCGCTCGCCCGCCGGCTGCGTACGGCCGGGATGCTCCGGCTGGCCCGCCGGCTGGTGCTGCCCAGCACCCGACTCGGGGCGGAACTCTTCACCGGATCGGGCGGCCCGGCCCTGCTCACCGGCTGTGCGCTGCACACCGATCTCACTCCGGACGAGCCCGGTTCCGGTGTGTACGGCTGGTTGCTGGCCATGCTGGGCCAACAGGTCGGCTGGCCGGTACCGGTCGGTGGGGCACAGCGGATCACCGACGCGCTACTGGCCCGACTGCGGGACCGGGGCGGCCGGCTGCGTACGGGCACTCCGGTCGACCGCGTGCTGGTGGCCCGGAACCGGGCCGTGGGGGTGCGCTCGGCGGACGGCCTGCTGTGGCGGGCCCGCCGCGCCGTGCTGGCCGACGTGCCCGCCCCGGCGCTCTTCCTCGACCTGGTCGGTGCCGGGCGGCTGCCGTCCCGGCTGGTGGACGACCTGGCGCACTTTCGGTGGGACGGCTCCACGGTCAAAGTGGACTGGGCACTGGCCGGGCCGATGCCGTGGCGCGATCCGGCGGTGGCCGGCGCCGGCACCGTGCACCTCGGCGGCGACGTCACCGAGCTGCGCCGGTACGCGGCCGCGCTGCACCGGGGCGAGGTGCCGGTTGAGCCGTTCGTGCTGGCCGGACAGATGACGGTCGCGGACCCGAGCCGCTCGCCGGCCGGTACCGAGTCGCTCTGGGCGTACACCCACCTGCCGTTCCGGCGGGGCTGGCGGGCGGAGGAGGTCGGGGCGCACGTCGAGCGGATCGAGGCGGTGCTGGAACGGGCGGCCCCCGGTTTCGGACGGCTGGTCAGGGCACGACACGTGGCTGGGCCGGCCGAGTTGGCGGCCGGCAACCCGAGCCTGGTCGGCGGCGCGGTGGGCGGAGGTACCTCCGCCGCGTACCAGCAGCTCTTCCTCCGCCCGGTGCCCGGGCTCGGCCGGGCGGACACCCCGATCGACAGGTTGTTCCTGGCCAGTGCATCGGCACACCCGGGCGGCGGGGTGCACGGTGGCCCCGGGGCGAACGCGGCGCGAGCGGCACTGGCCCGGGATCGTACCCTGACCGGCGGGGCGTACGCCGCCGTCCTCTCCCGGGCCCAGCGCGCCGTCTACGCCTGATCCGCGCCGCTCACCCCTGACCCGCGCTTACCCGGGGTCGGCCTCGGCGCCGCGGGTACCTTGTCGGCGGGGCCGCTCTCGTCAGACGCGGCAGCCACGGCCGGCTCCGCGACCGTTGCCGGCTCGCTGGCCGTTACCGGCTCCGCCACGGTCGCGGGCTCGCCGACCGGCGCCGGCTCGATGGCTTCGACCGGCTCAGCCACCTGCACCGATTCGGCGACCTTTGCCGCCTTCGCTGCCTTTGTGGCCTTAGTAGCACTCGAGGCCTTCGTAGCCTTCGTAGCCTTTGTGGCCTTCGTGGCCTTCGTGGCCTTTGTTGCCTTCGTAGTTTTCGTAGCCTTCGCCGGCTTCGTGGCGTCGGTCGACTTCGTGGCCCTCGGCCTCGTCGCCTTCACCGGTTTCGTAACCTTGGCTGGCTCCTCCGTAACCTTGGCCGGCTCGTCCGCCTTGGCCGCCTCCTCCGTAACCTTGGTCGACTGCTTCGCCTTGGCAGGCTGATCGGTGACCTCGGCCGGCTGCTGCACGGCCTCTGCGGGCTCCGCGACCTGGGCAGGTGCCGCGACCTGGGCAGGTGCCGCGACCTGAGCAGGTGCCGCGACCTGAGCGGGTGCCGGCGGCACGGTCGATGCCGGAACCTCGGTCGACGCCGGGTCCCCGACCATGGAGGGCGCCTTCGACGACCGGGTGATGTTGCGGTGCCGTCCGCGCAGCTTGAACGGCATCAAGGCGCTTTCGATCTTGGTCGCGGTGGTCATCTTCGAGTCGCCGTCCAGGCGCTCCTGGAACCGGATCGGCACCTCGAGAATGGTGTGCCCGAGCTTGGTGGCGAGGTAGTGCATCTCGACCTGGAAGCTGTATCCGTTGGACTGCACCCGGTGCAGGCCGATGTCGCGCAGCGCGTCCGCCTGCCAGATCTTGAAGCCGGCGGTGAGGTCCCGGATCCGCACCTGGAGCAGGGTGTGCACGTAGAAGTTGGCCCAACCGCTGAGCGCCCGCCGGTAGAGCGGCCACGCCTCGTCGAGCTGCCCGCCGGGGACGTACCGGGAGCCGATCACCACACCGGCCCGGGTGGAGAGCAGTGAACCGAGCATCCCGGGCAGCGCCTCCGGCGGGTGGGACAGGTCCGCGTCCATCTGCGCGACGTACTCCGCACCGGACTCCAGAGCCCGGGTCATCCCGTCGACGTACGCCCGCCCGAGCCCCTCCTTGCCCGCGCGGTGCAGGACCTGGATCCGGTCCGGATGCTCGATCGCGAGCTTGTCCGCCACCTCGCCGGTGCCGTCCGGGGAGTTGTCGTCGGCGACCAGGATGTGCAGCCCGGGCAGCGGCAATGCGAGTAGTCGCTCGACCAGCACAGGCAGGTTCCCCGCCTCGTTGTAGGTGGGGACGACGACGGTCAGGCGAACGTCCCGCCAGGGAGATGGCAGCTGCACGGGTTCGATCATCGGGGCATCCTCGGTTGGCCGACAGCGGTCAGGGGCAAAGCCTAACTTGACACAACGCGCGGGCCGCAACACGGGCCGGAAGGGGCATACCGGCCCGCACCTCGGTGAACCTCACGTGGCGGCCCGAAAATCCGGGGTTGGCGGCCGGGTAACGGTTCGGCTCTGGATAGCGGCGACCCACCCGGGGTATGCCGACTGGCGACGACGACCAGAGCTGACCGCGACGACGACCAGAGCGGACCGCAGGCCCGACGGGGACGTCGGACGGGTCCGGCGCGCCCCGCGGGCCGGGACGAATTGATGTTTACTCCTCCTGCTCCCGGGAACCCGCGGCCGTGCGCAACGACCAGGTCGACCCGCATCAGTGCAGGTCAGGGGCACCGCACGGTGGCCCGGCCGGGGTGTGGGCCAGGGCTGGTCTGTTCGACGCGGTGCTCTTCGACCGGGACGGCACGCTGGTGCACGACGTGCCGTACAACGGGGATCCGGCCCTGGTCCGGCCGATGCCGGGCGCCCGGGATGCGCTCGACCGGCTCCGTGCCGCAGGGCTGCGGTTGGGGGTGGTGACAAACCAGTCCGGGGTGGCCCGCGGCCGGTTCAGTTCCGCCGATCTGGCCCGGGTCAATGCCCGGGTCGACGAACTTCTGGGGCCCTTCGACACCTGGCAGGTCTGCCCGCACGCCGAACCGGCCCCGGGGGCGCGTGGCTGTCACTGCCGCAAGCCCGCACCCGGGATGGTCCTGGACGCGGCCCGCGCGCTCGGCACCGAGCCGACCCGCTGCGTACTCGTCGGCGACATCGGTGCCGACATGACCGCTGCCGGCGCGGCCGGCGCGAGCGCGGTACTGGTACCGACGCCAGCCACCCGGCCGGACGAGGTGGCCGCCGCGCCCGCCGTCGCCGGTGACCTGCGCGGCGCGGTCGACCTGATCCTCCGTCGGCACCGTTCCACGCTGGGCGGCGCGGCTCCCGGCGCCCCGCCCCGACGCCCCCGCTGCGTGCTGGTGGCCCGGCCGGACTCGGCCGGGGACGTGCTGGTGACCGGCCCGGCGATCCGGGCGGTCGCCGCCGGTGCCGACCGGGTGGTGCTGCTCTGCGGGCCACGGGGCCGGGCCGCCGCCGAACTGCTGCCGGGAATCGACGAGCTGGTCGAGTGGCGGCTGCCCTGGATCGACCCGGAACCCGGCCCGGTCGACCGGACCGAGGTCGACCGGCTCACCGCCCGGCTGGCCGACACCGGGGCCGACGAGGCGGTGCTGTTCACCTCGTTCCACCAGTCCGCGCTGCCGCTCGCCCTGGTGCTGCGGATGGCCGGGGTGGGCCGGATCTCGGCGATCAGCCCGGACTACCCGGGCTCGCTGCTCGATGTGCGGCACCGGGTGTCGCCGGGGGTCCCCGAGGCCGAGCGGGCGCTGTCGCTGGCGGCGGCGGCCGGTTTCGTGCTGCCGCCCGGGGACGAGCCGGTGCTGCGGCTGCGCGCGGAGACGGGTGCGGCGCCCGCCGACGGCACCCTGCCGGAGCCGGGGTACGTCGTGCTGCACCCCGGGTCGTCGGTGCAGGCCCGGGCCTGCCCGCCCGAACTGTGTGCCGAGATCGTCACGGCGCTGACCGGCGCAGGGCATCGGGTGGTGGTGACCGGCGGTCCCGGGGAGCGGCCGCTGACCGCCCGGGTCGCCGGGCGTACCGGGATCGACCTGGGCGGGCAGACCTCGCTGACCGGGCTGGCCGCGATCATCGCCCGGGCGGGTTGCCTGGTCGTCGGGAACACCGGCCCGGCACACCTGGCCGCCGCGCTCGGCGTACCGGTGGTGAGCCTCTTCGCCCCGACCGTCCCGTTCGGACAGTGGGGGCCGTACCGGGTGCCGACCGTGCGGCTCGGTGTCGCCGCCGCGGGCTGCCGGCACACCCGGGCCACCACCTGCCCGGTGCCCGGACACCCGTGCCTGTCCGACATCGAGCCGCGCGAGGTGGTCGAGGCGGTCCGGCTGCTCGGCGCCGCCGCCCGACGCGGTGGCCTGGCTCGCCCCGCCCCGGCGGCACCGCCGGGCCCGCCGCCGTCGGCTGCGGTGGCGCTGGCCGGCGCGGAGGAGGTGCGGCGGTGAACATCCTGCTCTGGCACGTGCACGGCTCCTGGACCACCGCCTTCGTGCACGGCAAGCACCGGTACCTCGTCCCGGTCACCCCGGACCGCGGCCCGTACGGCCTGGGCCGGGCCCGCACCTACCGGTGGCCGGACACCGTCGACGAGGTGACCCCGGAGGAGCTGGCCACCGCCGACGTCGACCTGGTGATCCTGCAACGGCCGGAGGAGGTCGACCTGGTCGCGCAGTGGCTGGGCCGGCGGATCGGCCGGGACGTTCCGGCGGTCTTCGTCGAGCACAACACCCCGAAGCAGGGGGACGTGCCGAACAGCCGGCACCCGCTGGCCGACCGGGACGATCTGCTGATCGCGCACGTCACGCACTTCAACGCGCTGTACTGGGACACCGGCACCACCCGGACCACCGTGGTCGAGCACGGCATCGTGGCACCGACCGCGCAGCACACCGGCGAACTCGACCGGCTCGCCGTGGTGGTCAACGAGCCGGTGCGCCGCTGGCGGGTCACCGGCACCGACCTGCTGCCACTCTTCGCCGGGATCGCCCCGCTGGACGTCTTCGGCATGGGGGTCGCCGGGCTGCCGGACCGGCTGGGACTCCCCGCCGACCGGCTCGCCGTCTACGACGACCTGCCGCAGGGGCGGATGCAGGCGGAGATCGGCCGGCGGCGGGCGTACCTGCACCTGTGCCGGTGGACGTCGCTGGGGCTGAGCCTGATCGAGGCGATGGCCATGGGCATGCCGGTGGTGGTGCTCGCCGCCACCGAGGCGGTCGAGGCGGTACCGCCGGGGGCGGGTGTGCTCTCCACCCGACTCGACACCCTGCTGGCCGCCACCCGGCAGCTCGTGGCGGAGCCCGAGACCGCCCGCCAGCTCGGGGGGCGGGCCCGCGAGGTCGCGCAGGCCCGGTACGGCCTGGACCGGTTCCTCACCGACTGGGACCGGTTGCTGGAGGAGGAACTATGCGCGTCGCGATGATCTCCGAGCACGCCAGCCCGCTCGCGGTGCTCGGCGGCGAGGACGCCGGTGGCCAGAACACGCACGTCGCCGAGCTCTCCGCCGCGCTCGCCGACGCCGGTCACGACGTGCGGGTCTACACCCGGCGGGACAGTGCCGACGCGCCGGAGGCGGTACGGCTGCGCGACGGGGTCGAGGTGGTGCACGTACCGGCGGGGCCGCCGGAGCCGATCGCCAAGGACGAGCTGCTGCCGTACATGAAGGACTTCAGCCGCTGGCTGGTGGCGCGTTGGCGCGGCGACGAGTGGGTGCCGGACGTCGCGCACGCGCACTTCTGGATGAGCGGGCTGGCCGGGATCGCCGCCGGGCGGCAGACCGGGATCCCGGTGGTGCAGACGTACCACGCGCTCGGCACGGTGAAGCGGCGGCACCAGGGCGCCGCCGACACCAGCCCGGCCCGCCGGGTCGGCTACGAGCGGGCGCTGGGCCGGGCCGTCGACCGGGTCATCGCGCAGAGCCAGGACGAGGTCCGCGAGCTGGTCCGGATGGGCGTACCGCAGGCCCGGATGACGGTGATCCCGTCCGGGGTCAACGACGAGACCTTCTCGCCGGACGGTCCGGCCGTGCCCCGGGTGCCCGGCCGGCCCCGGATCCTCACCGTCGGGCGGCTGGTGGAACGGAAGGGCTACCAGGACGTGATCCGGGCGATGCCGCTGGTCCCGGACGCCGAGTGCGTGGTGGTCGGTGGGCCACCGGCCGGCGAGGTCGACCACGACCCCCAGGTCCGCCGGCTGCGCTCGCTCGCCGAGGAGGTCGGGGTGGCCGACCGGGTACGCCTGATCGGCGCGGTGCCCCGCGAGGAGATGCCGTACTGGTACCGGTCGGCGGACGTGCTGGTCGCCGCGCCGTGGTACGAGCCGTTCGGGTTGACCCCGCTGGAGGCGATGGCCTGCGGGGTACCGGTGGTCGGCACCGCCGTCGGCGGGCTCACCGACACGGTCGTGGACGGGCGCACCGGGGACCTGGTGCCGCCGCGCGATCCCGAGGCGCTCGGCGCCGCCGTCCGGGACCTGCTGGCCGACCGGGTACGCCGGTTCGGGTACGCCGCCGCCGCGCTGGACCGGGCCCGCCGCTGGTACTCCTGGACGCGTACCGCCGACCAGATCGTCGCCGTCTACACCGCGGTCAGCGAGGTGCGCCGGCCGAGCGGGGTGGTCGCCGGATGACCGGGTCGATGGAGGTGCTGGACCGCCACCTGGCCGGGCTCGCCGCCGCGCTGGTGCCATACCGGACCGAGGCCGCCCGGCTGGCCCGCTGGGGCGACGAACTGGCCCGGCTGCTCGCCGGCGGCGGCCGGATCCTGGTCGCCGGCAACGGGGGCAGTGCCGCCGAGGCGCAGCACCTCGCCGCCGAGCTGGTCGGCAAGCTGCGCGACGACCGGGCCCCGCTGTCGGCGATCGCACTCTGCGCCGAGACCTCCTCGCTGACCGCGATCGGCAACGACTACGGCTTCGACGAGGTCTTCGCCCGGCAGGTACGCGCGCACGGCCGACCCGACGACGTCCTGCTGCTCCTCTCCACCAGCGGGCGCAGCGCCAACCTGGTCCGGGCGGCCCGGGCCGGTCGGGAGCTGGGCATGCGCTGCTGGGCGCTGACCGGCCCGACGCCGAACCCGCTCGCCGACGCCTGCACCGAGGTGCTCGCCGTACCCTGCCCGGACAGCCAGGTGGTGCAGGAACTCCACCTGGTCTCGGCGCACGTGCTCTGCGGCTACGTCGACGCGTACCTGCCGGTGCCGTTCGGCCCGGCCAGCCATGCCGGCCCGGCCCCGGCGGTGGCCCGCGCGGCGTCGCCGGCCACCGGCCCGGCCGGCCGCCCCGGACCGGTACGCCCGTCCGGGGTGGAGGACGAACTGGTGCTGCGGGTGCCGGGAACGCTCCGGCCGGGCGGGTCCGAGGAGGTGCCGTGACCGGAAGGATCGTGGTCGTCGGCGACACGCTGCTCGACCGGGACGTCGAGGGCGTGGTGAACCGGCTCTGTCCGGACTCGCCGGTGCCGGTGCTGGACGAGAACAACAGCGTCGACCGGCCGGGCGGGGCGGGGCTGGCCGCGCTCTTCGCCGCCGGTCGGGGTTACGAGGTCGCCCTGGTCACCGCGCTCGCCGACGACGAGGGCGGTGCCCGGCTGAGCCACCTGCTCACCGCCGCCGGGGTGCAGGTCTACGGGCTGGCGCTGCCCGGGGCGACGCCGGAGAAGGTCCGGCTGCGGACCCGGGGCCGGGTGCTGCTCCGGCACGACCGGGGCGGGCCGGCCGGTCCGCCCGGCGAGCCGAGCGAGGCGGTACTCGAGCTGCTGGCCGGGGCGGCCGGGATCCTGGTCAGCGACTACGGCCGGGGCGTGGCCCGGCTGCCGACCCTGCGTACCGCGCTGGCCGGCACCGCCGCGCCGATCGTCTGGGACCCGCATCCGCGTGGTCCGGTGGCGACGCCCGGCGTCCGGCTGGCCACCCCGAACGAGGTCGAGGCCCGGGAACTCGCCGGGGTGACGACCGGCGGCTCCCGACTGGTCAGCGCGGCCCGGTGCGCCCAGGCGCTGCGCCAGCGCTGGCGGGTCGGCGCGGTGGCGGTGACGATGGGCGGCGAGGGTGCCCTGCTCGCGCACGCCGGCTCCACCCCGCTGGTGGTGCCGTCGCCGACCTGCGCCGACGGCGACACCTGCGGTGCCGGTGACCGGTTCGCCGCCGCCGCCACCGTGGCACTCGCCGACGGCGCGCTGGTCTCCGAGGCGGTGCAGCAGGCCGTGACCGAGGCGTCCGGATACGTGGCGGCCGGCGGGGTGGCGAACGCCGTACCGGCGGCTCCGGCCCGGGTCGCGGTGGCCGGCGGCGCGGGGACGACGGCGGCCCGGCCCGGCGCGGTGCGCGGGGCTGGCCCGGTCGGGCGCTCCGGTGCGGTCGGCCGGTCCGGTGCGGTCGACCCGAGCCGTGCCGGAGGCGCCCAGCACACCGACACCGTGCGGATCACGGCGGTGGACTGGAGCGACCGGATCGGCCCCCGGGCCGCCGGTGAGGTGGTCGCCCGGGTCCGCGCGGCCGGGGGCACGGTGGTGGCCACCGGCGGCTGCTTCGACCTGCTGCACGCGGGACACGTGGCCACCCTGGAGGCGGCCCGGCAACTCGGGGACTGCCTGGTGGTCTGCGTCAACTCCGACGACAGCGTGGCCGGACTGAAGGGCCCGGACCGGCCGCTGGTCCGGCACGCCGACCGGGCCCGGCTGCTGGCGGCGCTCGGCTGCGTGGACGCGGTGGTCGTCTTCGACGAGTCGACCCCGCACGCGGCACTGTCCTGGCTACGGCCGGACATCTGGGTCAAGGGCGGCGACTACGGCACCGGCGCCGACGGGCCGGACCTGCCGGAGGCCGAGATCATGCAGCGTTGGGGCGGCCACACCGTGGTGGTGCCCTATCTGGACGGGCGCTCGACCACCGGGATGATCGCCGCCGCCCGGGCCGGCCGCCGACCGGTGGGACGGGCCCGGTGAGCGGCGGTCTCGACGGGGCCGGCGGCGCGCTGGCGCCCCCGCCGGGTGAGTTGCCGGCCGCCACCGGCAGCGGCGCCGGAGGGCTCGGCGGGGCGGTCCTGGTCAGCGGCGGATCCAGCGGGCTCGGCGCGGCGGTGGTGGCCGCGATCGCCGACTCGGGCGGTCGGCCGCTGGTGCTCGACCGGCAGGCGCCGACCGGGGCCGTGCCATGGGTGCACTGCGACCTCTCCGACACCCGGGCCGCCGAGGCGGCCACCCGGGAACTCGCCGAGCAGGCCGGCGGGCTCGCCGGGGTGGTCACCGCCGCCGGAGTCGACGTACCGGGGCGGCTGGCCGAGGTGCCGGCGCAGACCTGGGAGCGGGTCGTCACCGTCGACCTGCTGGCCACCGCCGCGGTGATCCGGGCCGCGCTGCCCTACCTGGAACGCTCGCACGGCACCGTGGTCACCGTCGCCTCGACCCTCGGTGTCAAGGCGGTCGGGGACGCGACCGCGTACTGCGCGGCCAAGTTCGGGGTGGTCGGCTTCACCAGGGCACTCGCCGCCGAACTGGCCGGGACGGTCGGGGTGACGCTGCTGGTGCCGGGCGGGATGCGTACGGCCTTCTTCGACGAGCGCGACCCGCGGTACCGGCCGGGTGCCGACGCGGTGCTGAACGATCCGGCGCACGTCGCCGACGCCGTACTCTTCGCCCTGCGCCAGCCGCCCGGGTGCGCGATCCGGGAGATGGTGGTCTGCGCCGACCGGGAAACGTCCTATCCGTGATCCTGGTGTTGCGGGCGCTCGGGGTGGGTGACCTGGCGACGGCGGTGCCGGCGCTGCGCGGGCTGCGCGGCGCGTTCCCGGAGCACACCCTGACGGTGGCCGCCCCGGGCTGGCTCACCCCACTGGTGGAGCTGGTCGGCGACGTCGACAACGTGCTGCCGACCGACGGGCTGGACCCGGTCCGCTGGGCCGGGCCGGCACCGTACTGGGCGGTCAACCTGCACGGCCGGGGGCCGCAGTCGCACCGGCTGCTCGCCTCCGCCGGTCCGCGGCGGCTCTGCGGCTTCCACTGCGCCGAGGCCGGTCACCTCGACGGCCCGTACTGGCGGGCCGAGGAGCACGAGGTACGCCGCTGGTGCCGGCTGCTGGGCTGGTACGGCGTCGAGTGCGACCCGGACGACCTGGACCTGCGCCGCCCGGCGCCCCGGCGGGTACCGGTCGGGGTGACCGTCGTGCACCCCGGCGGGAAGGGCACCGCGCGCCGCTGGTCGGCGACCCGGTTCGCCACCCTGGCCCGGGAGCTGACCCGGGCCGGGCACCGGGTGGTGGTGACCGGTTCGCCGGACGAGCGGGACCTGGTGCGGCGGGTGGCCACCGGGGCCGGACTGCCGAACACGGCGGTGCTCGCCGGTCGGCTCGGCCTGGTCGAGCTGGCCGCCGTGGTCGCGCACGCCCGCCTGGTGCTGAGTACGGACACCGGGGTCGCGCACCTGGCCACCGCGTACCGGACGCCATCGGTCGTGCTGTTCGGACCGATCCGGCCGCAGCTCTGGGGCCCGCCGCCGGACCGGCCATGGCATCGGGCCCTGCACCGCTCGCCGGGCCCGCTGCCGACGCGCCAGGCAGACCCGGACGACTCGTCCCGGGTCCATCCGGCGCTCGCGGCGATCGAGGTGGACGAGGTGTTGGCGGCCGCGGGCGAGGTCGACCGGATGGGGCGGGGCCACCGTGCGGTTACGGCGTAGCAACCTGTCGGCCCCGGGCTACGGCCGGCGCCGGCACGGTCGCGGCGTCGTCTTCCTGGACACCGACGGGCGGCCGATCCGGGACCGGGACGAGCTGACCCGGCTCCGCGAACTGGTGATCCCGCCGGCCTGGAAGGACGTCTGGATCTGTCCGCATCCGGCCGGGCACATCCAGGCGGTCGGGGTCGACGCGGCCGGGCGCCGGCAGTACCTCTACCACCCGACCTGGCGGCTGCGGCGGGACCAGGCCAAGTTCGACCACGTGCTGGAGGTCGCCGCCCGGCTGCCGGTACTGCGCGAACAGGTCTGCGCCGACCTGGCCGGGCGCGGACTGCGCCGTCCCCGGGTGTTGGCGACGGTGGCCCGGCTGCTGGACATGGGCACCTTCCGGATCGGCAGCGACCAGTACGCGGCCGGCGACGACCCGACGTACGGGGTGGCGACGCTCCGACCCGAGCACACGCGTACCCGGCACGGCGCGGTGGTCTTCGAGTTTCCGGCCAAGGGTGGCATCGACCAGGTGTTGCGGATCGACGACACCGAGGCCTGCCGGGTGCTGCGGGAACTGCGCCGGCGGCGGCGGGCCGCCCAGCGACTCTTCGGGTACTGGGACGGCCGCGGCTGGCGGGACGTACGCAGCGACGAGGTGAACGAATACCTGCGGACGGCGAGTGGCGGCGAGATGACGGCGAAGGACTTCCGCACCTGGCACGCGACCCTGTGGGCGTCCCGGGCACTCGCCGAGGCGGGGCCGCAGCAGTCGGTGACCGCCCGGCGCCGGGTGATCGCCGAGGTGATGCGCCGGGTCTCCGGGCGGCTCGGCAACACCCCGGCGGTGGCTCGGGCCTCCTATGTGGACCCTCGTCTGATCGACCTCTATCGGAGCGGCACCGTCGCCGAGGTCGGCCCGGGCAGCACCGACGCCGAGGCCGAACGCGCCGTCCTGGCGCTGCTCGCCCGGTAGCGACCCGCGTCGATCGGTCGGATCCACCCGCCGGGCACGCCGCGCGTCGAGCCGGCAAACGCCCCGGCTGGAAAACCCTGAGCGGCCTGCTGACGTGCCACAATGCCAGCAATCTTGGCTAGCGACGGGAGGCGCCATGAGCACGGCGGCGACGTCCTCCTCCGTATCCGGCGAGCCCGCCGCGATCTCCGCGGTGGCGCTGGTCGGTCGGGACCGTGAGCTGGCGGCGCTGGTCGAGGCGACGAGTCGGCCGCCCTCGCTCGTGGTGGTGGAGGGCGAGGCCGGCATCGGCAAGACCCGGCTGGTGGACGAGTTGCGTTCCGGTGAGCGGAACGCCCGGGCGCCGGTCGTGGTGGCGGCGTGCCGGCGGGTGAGTGACCCGTTCCCGCTGTTTCCGGTGATCGAGGCCGTTCGTCAGCTGCGGGGACCACTGCGCGGCGCCACCCTGTCCACGGTGACCGGCGCCCTGCGCCCCCTGGTGCCGGAGCTGACCGACGTGCTGCCGCCGCTGCCGGAGCCGACCTCCGACCGGCGGGTCGAGCGGCATCGCGTCTTCCGGGCGCTGGTCGAGCTGCTCCGGGCGGCGGGGCCGCTGGTGCTGGTGCTGGAGGATCTGCACTGGGCCGACGCGGACACCCCCGACTTCCTGCGCTACCTGCTGGCCGATCCGCCGCCGGAGCTGTCGCTGGTGCTGACCTACCGGGACGAGGAGGTCGCCGCGCAGGTCCGCGCGATCCCGGCCCGCCTGCCGGCGGTGGTGCACCAGGCCCACGTACGTCTGGCGCCGCTGGACGTCGCCGGCACCGGCGCCCTGGCCGCTGCCATCCTCGGCATCGACCGGATCTCCGAGGGTTTCGCCGGCTATCTCTGCGAGCGGGCCTCCGGCCTCCCGTTCGCGATCGAGGAACTGCTGGCGCTGCTCCGTGCCAAGGGCAAGATCATGTACCGGCAGCGCGGTTGGGCCCGTCGTGCGCTGGACCGCCTGGACGTACCGGCCGGGATCCGGGACCAGGTACTCGAACGGATCGGCCACCTCGCGCCCGAAACCCGGTCGGTGCTGGCCGGCGCGGCCGTCCTGCAGGGCTTCGTGCCGCTGGAGGTGCTCACCGACACCTGCCGGCTGCCCGCACCGCGGGTGTGGCGCGCGGTGGAGGAGGCGCTGGCCGCCGGGGTGCTGGCGGAGGAGGGTGACCGGGTGGGCTTCCGGCACGTGCTCGCGGCCCAGGCGGTCTACGACGCGATCCCCGAGGTCCGGCGTGCCCGGCTGCACGCCCAGGCGGCGGACGCGCTGCAACTGCTGGACCCGCCACCGCTGGGCCGGATCGCCGCGCATCTGCGCCGGGGGAGCCGGACGGATGCCTGGGTGGATGCCGCCGAGCGGGCCGCCGAGCAGGCGCTGGCGGTGGGGCACGGCGCGCAGGCCGTCCGGCTGCTGGAGGAGGTGCTCCGGGACGCACCGCTGGACGCCGACCGGGCGGGGCGGCTCGCGGTGACCCTCGGCCGTACGCTGGCCGCCGACACCAGCGGTGACGAGGAGATCGTGGACCTGCTGCTGGGGGTTCTCGACCGGGAGCTGAGCTCGCCGGTCCGGGGCGAGCTGTCCCTGTTGACCGCGATAGCGATGGACGCGGGTCGCAGCGATCTGCACCGGCAGCGGGAGTTGTGCCGGGTGGCGGTGGAGCATCTCGATCCCCACCGGCACGACCTGCGGGCCTGGGCGATGGCCTGCCTGGGAATCCCGCTCGACCTGGACGTGCCCCTGGCGGAGTACCGGGACTGGCAACAACGGGCCCTGGCCGAGCTGGCGCGGGTCGCCGTGGTGGAGGACCAGATCCGGATGCTGGGCAAGGTGGCGATGGTGCAGGTCCTCAACGGTGACCGGCAATGGCTTGAGCTGCTGGACCGGCTCGCCCGGATCGCCGAGGCCGACCCGGGCGCGGCGCGACGGCAGCACCGGGTCGAGGCGTGGGCGTGGTACGCGATCGGGGTCGAGGCGTGTTATGCCGGCCACCACGACCGGGCGGCCGAGCTGGTCGCCCGGGCGTTGGCGTACTCCGGAGCCTGGGAGCTGCCGCAGCGCGCCGCCAGCCTGCTGTCGGCCCGGGCCCTCCTCGACTACTGCACCGGCGAGTGGGACGGCCTGCTGCCCAGGGTGGAGCGGCTCTTCGCCGAACTCGTCGACTTCGTACCGGCGCGTACCGAGGTGGAGCTGATCGCCGGTGGACTGCGGCTGGCAAGGGGTGAGTTGGCCGAGGCACGGGAACGGCTGGGTGCGCCGGCCACGGAAGGCTCGGCCGTGCTCAGCCACGGTGGCCTCGGCACCGCCGCCGCGCTTCGTCTCGCGCTCGCCGACGGCGACTCGGCGGCAGCCGCGGAGATGACCCGGCAGCAGATCGCGGTGATCCGGCGACGCGGCATCTGGGCTCCGGTTGCCCGCTGCCTGCCGGCGATGACCGAGGCGCTGGTCCTCGCCGGTGATCTGGCGGGTGCTCGGGAACTGCTCACCGAGGCGGCCGGGGAACTGCGAGCCCTGGACGTCCCGCTGGCCGGGGCTGCTCTGCGGCATTCCCGGGGAGTGCTCGCGGCGGCGTGCCGGCGGCACCGGTCCGCCGCCATCGGACTGCTCGCCGCCGCCGCCGAGTACGACCGGCTGCGCTGCCCGTACGAGGCGGCGCAGGCCTGGGAGCGGGCGGCCGGGAGTCAGTTCGCCGGCGGGGACCCGGCGGCGGCGGGTGAGTCGTTGCGTACGGCGCTGGCGACGTACCAGCGGCTGGGCGCCAGCTGGGATCTCGACCGGGCCGCCGGCTCCGCCCGCCGGTACGGAGTCGCCGTCCCGGCCCGGCACCGCCGGGGGCGGCGCGGCTATGGTGACCAGCTCTCGCCGCGCGAGCGCGAGGTCGCGGCGCTGGTGGCCGACGGCCGGACCAACCAGGAGATCGCGGACGCGCTGTACCTGTCGGTCAGTACCGTCGAGAAGCACGTCGCGGCGGTGACCCGCAAGCTCGATGCGGGATCCCGCCGGCAGGTCCGGGACCGGATGCGCGGCGCACCCGCCACCGTTGGTGGTACGCCGACCAATTAGTTGGCGGTCTTCCCGCCATTGCTACGCCGCGTTGACCTGCGCACGCTGCAAGCGTGAATGCCGGAGCATCCCCGCCCGACGTCGACCCGGACCCGAAGCCGGCCCCGAAGCCGAAGCTGGCCCCGGAGCCGAATCCGAATCCGGACCCAGGGCCGAAGCTGCCCCCGGCCCCGGAGCCGAATCCGAATCCGGGTCCTTCACCGTCTGCGGTCACCGCCGCCGTCGACGACGACGATCCGACGGAGAAGCCCCAAAGTGGACAGACTGACGAAGACTGGCTGCCGTTGTGAGCGATCGGGAATCTGACCGCTCCTGCTCGCCAGCGACCCCTGGCACGCGGGCACGGCGGAGGCGGCCGGGACGGCGGGGGATCACAATCCGCGGCACACAGATCAGGTAGGAGAGCAGATGCACCCATACCGTCGATATACCGCTTTCGCCACGGCCCTGCTCGTGGCGCTGCCGCTGGCGGTGGCCAGCGCCCCGGCGAACGCCGAACCACCCGCAGCCCGGCCGGTCATCCCGGCACTGCGGGAGCTTGCCGGCGGCGCACCGCAGGTCCACGACATCACGCTGGTCACCGGCGACCGGGTGCAGGTGACGATCCCCGCCTCCGGCAAGCCCCAGGTCGAGACGGAGGTGTCGGCCCGCCCGGACGGCCGGCAGGTCCTCGTCCGGGCGCTGGTCGACCAGGACAACCTCTACGTGCTGCCGTCGGACGCGGCGGAGCTGGTCGCGGCCGGGCGGCTGGACCGGCGGCTCTTCGACGTCCGCCGGTTGATCGCGGAGAACCGCACGGACGGCTCGGCGGCCACCGTGCCGGTCGTCGTCGGCTATCAGGGGGCTGGCCCGGACCTGCGGTCGGCCCGTTCCAGGGCGACGGCCGAGAAGACGTTGCGGGCCAGGGCGGACGAACTGCCGGGCAGCCGGGAGGTGCGGGCCCTCGACAGCATCAACGGTGCCGCGCTGGACGTGGCGAAGAACGAGGCGGCAGCGTTCTGGGCGCAGGTGTCGCCCAGGCCGGGGCAGCTCGGTGCCGGCCTGGACCGGCTGTGGCTGGACGGCACGGCCCGGGTGTCGCTGGACGTCAGCGTCCCGTTGACCGGTGCGCCGCAGGCGTGGGCGGCTGGCTTCGACGGCACCGGGGTCAGGGTCGGGGTATTGGACACCGGCATCGACGCCCAGCACCCGGACCTCGCCGGCAAGGTGGTGACGAGCCAGAGCTTCGTGCAGGGGCAGACGGTCGCCGACGGCCACGGGCACGGTACTCACGTCGCGGCCACCATCGCCAGCACCGGCGACAGCTTCCGGGGCATGGCACCCGGAGCGAACCTGCTGGTCGGCAAGGTCTGCAACGACGGCGGCAACTGTTACGACTCGGACGTGATCGCCGGGATGGAGTGGGCCGCCGCCGACCAGGACGCCGACATCGTCAGCATGAGCCTCGGCGGTGACCCCACCGACGGCACCGACCCGGTGAGCATGGCTGTCAACACCCTCACCGCCAGCACCGGTGCCTTGTTCGTGATCGCTGCCGGCAATGAGGGAGCGCCCCGCAGCGTCGGCTCGCCCGGGGCGGCCGACGCGGCGCTGACCGTGGCGGCGGTGGACAAGTCCGGCCAGCTCACCAACTTCTCCAGCAACGGTCCCCGGCTCGGGGACTACGCGCTCAAGCCGGAACTGGCCGCGCCGGGCTTCGAGATCGTCGCGGCCAAGCCGGGCGGTGGCCACCAGCCGATGTCGGGCACCTCGATGGCCACCCCGCACGTGGCGGGCGCCGCGGCGATCCTGGCCCAGCAGCACCCGGACTGGACCGCGGCCCAGCTCAAGGCGGCGCTGATCGGTACGGCGAAGGACGACCGCTTCACCGTCTACCAGACCGGCTCCGGCCAGCTCGACGTGGCCGCCGCCGTCCGGTCGACGGTGGTCCCGACGACCTCGGCGGCGGACTTCGGTCGGCTCAGGTACCCCCAGCAGGGCTCCGCCAGCCGCACGGTGACCTACCGCAACACCGGATCCGAGCCGGTGACGCTCGCCCTTACGGCGGCCCTGGCGAATCCGGACGGCGCGGCACCGGCCGGCATGCTGACGGTGACGCCGTCCAGCGTGCAGGTGCCGGCCGGCGGCACCGCCGACGTGACGGTGGCGCTCGACACGGAGAAGGGTACGGCCGGGCTCTACTCCGGCCAGATCGTCGCCACGGCCGGCGACCTGACCCTGCGGACGCCGGTCGGCGCCTACAAGGAGTCGCTGGGTCACGACCTGACGGTGAAGGTGGTGGACCGGACGGACGCCGCCGCCGTGGCGCGGGGCTCGGTCATCATCCGGCGGACCGACGTGGACACCGGCGAGTGGATCATCCTGCCGGCGGCCGCGACAGTGAGCGAACACCTGGACGAGGGCGTCTACGCGGTGACCTCGGTCGCCCTCTTCGACTACGACACCAACGAGTTGAACAACGCGGTGGCGCTCGCCGACCCGCAGGTGGAACTCTCCGCCGACACCACGATCACGCTCGACATGAACCGGGCCGTACCGATGGAGGTCCGCACGGACCGGCCGACCGAGGAGTACGGAGTCAGCTTCAACTTCTGGCACCAGGTGGACGGTTCACCGATGGGCTTCGGCGAGGTGACCGGACAGGCGCCCTACGGCGTCAAGGGCTGGGCGCTGCCGACCGAGCGGGTCACGGTCGGGAAGTTCTTCTTCGAACACGGGCACCTGCTCGGTACCCCGGTGCTCACCGCCCGGGTTCCGGAGCTGAAGGGACAGGGCAACCTGCATCCGCGATACCAGCACTACTCGGCGAGCGTGCAGCGGCTGGACGGCAAGGGCCGGTTGCCGATCGTCGATGTCGGCGCGGGCGAGGAGGCGGACTTCGCCCGGGCCAAGGTGCGCGGCAAGGTCGCGCTACTGGCCGTCGGTGACCGGTCGGTCGTCCCGTCCCTCGGCGCCGAGAGCGTACTCCCGGCGCTGAACCGGGCCGCGCGGGCCGGCGCCGCCGCGGTGCTCGCCTACGGCAACGAGGGGATGCCCCGGCTGACCGGATTCCAGTTGCCGTACAGCGTCTTCCCGCTGCCCACCATCGCGGTGCCGGCGGCGGAGGGGAAGGCGATCCAGGCCCGGCTGGCCCGGGGCAAGGGGGCCAGGGGCAACGGACCGGCCAGAGGCAAGGCCACCTTCCACTACCACGGCCAGCCGTCCATCCCGGACGTCTACACGCTGTCCTACCTGGAGCAGAACCAGATTCCCCGCTCCCTGACCAACCGGGTGCGGGACAGGGACCTGGTGAACCTCCGGCAGGAGTACCACGCCGACCGGCCGGTCGCGCAGGAGCTGGGGGCGCTGCCGTCTTGGCCGACCCTGGTCCCGGTCGACGCCCTCGCCTCGTCCTTCTCCCTGCTGACCCTGGAGGAGACGGTCGGACCGACCGCCCGCACCCAGCACATCGGGCCGGTCTCCGACACCACCCTCTGGTTCCGCCGGGTGGTCACCGCCGACCTGGCGGAGTGGCTGGTCAAGGGCCCCGGTCACCAGCCCTGGTACCAGCTCGGGGGGATGTACGACTACCAGGTCTTCACCCGGCCGCACAACGGGGTGGAAACCTGGGGCGAGGGACCCACCCCGCCGAGCTCACTGGCTGTTGACCAGCAGACGATGGCCGTACTGTCAGAGGGTCCGCCGTGCGCCGTCTGCCGGTACACCGGGTGGTTCTCCGGCGACATGATGCCGATCTTCACGATGACCGCCGACGAGGACGGACACTACGACCAGCCGACCACCTACTCGAACTCGAAGGAGTTCGAGGGCATCGAAGGGGTCGACGAGATCCACCTCTACGCCGACGGCGTGGAGCTGCCCCAGCAGAGCCTGGTCGGGATCCCGGGCATGATGCCGTACTACGAGCTACCCGACCGACCCACCTCGTACCGGATGACTCAGCACTTCGAGGACATCTCGCCGCACGGTGGGTACGGCACCAAGGTGGACAGCGAGTGGGTCTTCCGGTCGCAGACTCCGGATGGCAAGGAGATCCCGCGCGGCTACGACGGGCTCGACCTCTGCGTGGACAAGTGTGGCGTGCAACCGCTGATCTTCCTGCGGTACGACCTCGACCTCAACCTCGACAACCGGTTGCCGGCTGGTCGCAAGCACGTGTTCACGGTCGAGCCCTATCGGCAGCCGACCACCGCAGCGCTGCCGAAGATCGCCGGCCTGAGGATGGAGGCGAGCTACGACGACGGCCGGACCTGGACGAAGCTGCACGTCAGGCAGCTGCCGGACGGGACGTACCGGGTCCAGGCGGACCACCCGAGGCGGCCGGGCTCGGAGACCGTGAAGTTGCGGACCGAGGCGTGGGACGCCGCGGGTAACCGGATCGTGCAGACGCTGCACAACGCCTACGGGTTGACCACCCGACGCTGATCGCTCGCAAGAAAGGGGAAGCCGCCCACTCAAGGGCCTGCCGCCCGTCACGCCGCGCCCAGAGCGCGACGTGGCGGGCGGCGTGCTGTGCCCTGCGCCGTTTGTGGGTCTGGCTCGGCCGCTCGCGGGCCTGCCTGGCCGGCTCGGCGGTTGTGCCGGTGCCTGTGTCGGTGCATGGATTGAAGCCTGCGCCCAGTGATGGAACAATCACACCGCGCCACGGATTGGGTTTCGATCGCCGGGTACGTCCGATAAGGAGTTGGAATGAACCATGCCCTCAAAGTCGCGATGGCCGAAACCGGTCAGACGGCCGAATCGCTCGCGGGTCAGATCGGCGTGGACCCCAAGACGGCGGCACGGTGGGTGACCCCTGGACGGATTCCGCAGACTCGACATCGTGCCCAGGTCGCGGCGGCCGTCGGCCGGGACATAGGGGACCTTTGGCCGGACGTACTGCGCCGCCGCGAGCCGGTCTGGCTGCGCGAGTGGCTCGAAATCGAACGGGAGGCGCGGCTGCTCCGCTGGTTCGAGCCGGCACTGGTGCCCGGCCTGTTGCAGACCGAGGCGTACGCGCGGGCGGTGCTCGGCTGGGGCGGCCTGATGACCGCCGACGAGGTGGAGCAGCGCACCCAGTCCCGGATGGAGCGGCAGGGCATCCTCGCCGGCTCGAAGCCGCCACAGTTCTTCGTCATGGTCGACGAGGCGGTGCTGCGCCGCTGCGTCGGCGGCCCGGCGATCATGGCCGAGCAGTGCGAACGCCTCGTCCAGTTCGCCGAGCGCCCGCACATCCACATCCAGGTCGTCCCCGCCACCGCCGGGGGACACGTCGGCCTCGCCGGAGGATTCATCCTGGCCAAGGGACCGTCCGGGGCGGCGGCGCACCTGGACAACCGGCTACGCGCGCACGTGGTCAGCCAGCAGGACGAGATTGATACCCTCGAAGAGGCGTGGGAGGCCATTCGGGCGGTAGCCCTGCCCACCGAGCAGACCCTCGGACTGATCAAGGAAGTGGCGGCGACATGGCAGACCTGACCGGTGCCATCTGGCGGAAGTCGACCCGCAGCAGCAACGGCGGATCCACCTGCGTCGAGGTGGCGAAGAACCTTCCCGACATCGTCGGCGTGCGGGACAGCAAGGACCCGGCCGGACCGGTGCTGACCTTCGGCCCGACGGCCTGGCGCGCGTTCGTCCGCGACGTCACGCCCCGCTGACCGCAGCAGCACCCGTGCCCCGTACCGTCGCGGTACGGGGCACCGCCGTACCCGGCACTCAGTCGTTGAGTACGTGCGCCAGCTCGTCGCGGAAGCGCCGCTCCGACTCGGTCACCTCGTCGCCGCCGAGCCCCAGCACCCCACCGGTCGACGCGGCGGTCACCACGTACTCGGCGATGGTCAGAAGCCAGTGCCGGTACGCCCCGGCCTCGCCCTCGGAGACCCGGCCGGCGAGCAGCTTCGAGGCGCTCCGCGCCCGGCTCAGCACGTCGGCGATCAGCGCCTTCGGGTCGTCCGGTTCGATCACCGGCAGTTCCTCGCCCACCTCCGGGTCACCGATGCGGATGATCAGCTCTCCGGCGACGGCGGCGACCAGCGGGCTGGCCGACTCCCGTCCGGCGGCGATCCTCTCCAGCCCGGCGGCGTTCTCCGTCCGGGTCCGACGGCCACCGTCCGACTCGGCGGCGCTCGCCGCGGTCAGCACCGACTGCGGCAGGCCGACCAGCAGACCCCACTCGTCGTCGGAGAATCCGAACTCGCTCGCATACAGCGGTTGCTCGGTCACGGCAACCTCCCTCCACTGAGAACAAACCATCACATCCCACGGCACGGCGGGCCCGAGGGCAAACCGAATCGCCGTACGACGTCCCGGGCGTCCCGGCGTCCTGTGCTCCGTACCCCGAGACACCGCAGCTCAGTCGTCAATTGGCTCCAGCAGGCCCTGCTCGCTGACCACCGGCACCGACAGCGTCTTGTAGCCCACCTCGTCGAAGAGCACCGTCATCCGGTCACCCTCGTAGCTGAGTACCATTCCGGAACCCCACTCGGTGTGCCGGACCGTGCTGTGCACCGGGAAGGGTTCGCTGGCTTTGGAGGCGTTTCGGGCAGCACGCCGGCCGGGGCGGCGCCGTTTCGTGCCGGTGCCGTTCGACCCGGTGGCGTCCCGTCCGGTGGCGTCCAGTCCGGCGTGGCAGTTGTCGCAGTGTCCGCAGGGTTTCGACAGCCGCTCGCCGAAGTACGCCAGCAGCGTCTGCCCCCGGCAGCTCCGGGTCTCGGCGAACGCCCGCATCATGTCGGTACGCGAGCGCTGCACCGTCTGCTGCCGTTCCGCCTCGGCCAGCGCGGCGGTGGCCGCGTCGACGGGCTTCGGGGCGTACCGGGGGCTGCCGAGCCGGTTGTCGGCCCGGGTGTCGGCGGCGCCCACCTGTTCCAGCAGGGCGAGGAGCTGGCCGAGCTTGCGGGCACCGAGCCCGGTCCGCTCGCGCAGCGCCTTCCGGGTGGTCGGCCCCTCCCGGAGCAGCGCGGCGAGGTCACGCAGCTCCTCCGGGTCCGGGGTGCCGCCGTTGAAGTACCGGCGCAGCCCGACGTCCTCGGCCCGCCAGAGCAGCAGCGCGCGGGCCGGCTCGCCGTCCCGCCCGGCCCGGCCGATCTCCTGGAGGTAGCTGTCCGGCGCGTCCGGCAGCGCCATGTGCGCCACCCAGCGGATGTTCGGCTTGTCGATCCCCATCCCGAACGCCGAGGTGGCGACCATGATCGGTACCCGGTCGGCGAGGAACTCCTCGTGCAGGTCCTCGCGGGCCCCGGCCGGCATCCCGCCGTGGTAGTACTTCGCCGGGAAGTCGGCAGCGGTCAGCCGCTCGGCCAACTCCTCGGCGGCCCGGCGGGTCGGCACGTAGACGATCCCGGGCGGGGACTCGGCGCGGAGCAGCGCGAGCAGCCGCCGCCACCGGTAGTCCTCGGTGGCGCAGTTCGCCACCTCCAGGAACAGGTTGGCGCGGTCCAGCCCGGAGACCACCACCCGGGGCTTGCGCAGGCCGAGCCGGCTGACGATGTCGTCCCGGACCGGCGGCGACGCGGTGGCGGTCAGCGCGACCACCGGCGGGCGGCCCAGCTCCCGGATCAGGTGCCCCAGCGCCAGGAAGTCGGGACGGAAGTCGTGCCCCCAGGCCGAAATGCAGTGCGCCTCGTCGACCGCGACCAGGGCCGGGCGCAGCGCGCGTACCTCGGCCAGCCGGTCCGGGTTGCTGAGCTGTTCGGGGGTGGTGAAGAGGAACCGGGCCCGGCCGGACCGGATCTCGTCCAGGGCGGCGATCTGCTGCCCGGGGCTCTCCGCCGAACTGATCCGTACCGCGCGCAGCTCCGGTCGGCCACGGTCGTTGAGCGCGGTGATCTGGTCCTGCTGGAGGGCGAGCAGGGGCGAGATCACCACCGTCGGTCCGGGCAACAGCGTCGCCGGTACCTGGTAGACGGCCGACTTTCCGGCCCCGGTCGGCAGTACGACGAGAGCGTCCCGGCCGCGCATCAGCGCACGCATCGCGGTGAGTTGGTCGGGGCGCAGCGATCGCCAACCGAACCGGTGCCGTGCGGTACGGCGGAGCCGGCTGGCGTGCAGGGGTGTCAGCTTCATCGGTCGCCGGTGGTACCCAGCGCATCCCACACCGAAACGACGGCCGCGCCGCCGGCCGGCGGCCGGCATCGGCTCGGCCGGTCCGGGGGTGCGTCGCGGGGCGTGTGGGAGTAGGTCGACGGTCGGGTGATGTGTTTTGAACGGGTGGTGCTGGCGAGGGATTGCCGGCACCACCCGTTCGGTTTCATTGCTGGCTGGGTGTCAGCCGATGGTCTTGGCATCAGTAAGGGCTTGATCGTGGTAGGAGGTGTCGTCTGTATCGTCGCGTCCGCTGGCGCTTGCACCGTCGTCGCCGGAGCGGCCCTTGTTGGCGGCGTTCTCGTGGACGGTTACAAAAACGACTGGGATCTTTCCGAAATGAACTGGCGCGGGCACATTACTGACGCTGCCTTCATTATCGCCGGTGCTGGACTGGCTCGGGCGGCGGCTGGATCCGGACGTGCGTACCTGCGGGACACCCCCTGGAAATTCAACCCGGGCCTAGCCGAGAAGATGCCGACTCGCACGACTGTGATGGGCAACGCGGTCAGGGCCAGGGCCCCAATATCGGTGATCAACGCAGGGTACGTAACGGATGATGTAATTCACTCAATTCCGGCTCTGAGTTATGCGTCCACTAGGTCCAAGCAGCTGATCAACACCTTCGATCCGGTTGCTACACTTCCAGCTCTGTCTGGTAACGCGAACATGTGGGCCGCGACCAACGGCCCTGACCGTTGGTGACGATGGGATGGCAATGAGGAGTTGGACCAACTGGGCGGGTGGGCTCCTGCTCTGTCTGCTCTGCGTCTTTATGATGGTGATGTTCAGCCTGAATCCGGCGAACAGCTGGGCCGAGCTCGTGACTGTCGCCACGTTCCTCACCGTCGTCTGCTATCTTATAGCGCTGTTTACGATGTTCTCTTATGTAGAAGCGACTGCCGTCGGCCTGGTAGTCGTTAATCCAGGATCGACTCACCGCATTTCTTGGGGAGAAGTCAGTGGGGTTTCGACTGAGCGGGGTCTCGTCGTCAGGACCGAAGGGGGCAGTGAAATTGACTGCTACGCCTTCCAGGCGTCGCTTGTCGGACGTGTTTTGGGCTATCCTGGGGCACGCCGGGCAGCGCGTAAGATAGAACGGGCCCGGGCTGGAGAAGTCGTTCCGGCGCTGGCTGGCGGTGGTGCTGTTCCCGCGTTCCCATGGCGGCGCCATACGTATTGGATCCTCGGCATCTGGGTTATGCTGGCGCTGCTGATTCCTGCGCTAGTGCCCTTCCCCTCGTAGCGTGGAGGCCAGAACCTGAGAAATAGTACTCCAGTCGCACTTGTTGGATCGAGGTTCCGGCAGTTTACAGGCCATTTGGGCGGCGTTCGTCGCTAGAAATTCAAAATGAATCTCGATGTGCGAGCTGCATGAACTCGCATTTGCTGTGTGTCGCTTTCGGTGGTGACGGAGAGTGCTGCTGTCCGAGGAGGATGCGGTGGCGGAGCAGGGTGAAGCCTGCTCGTTCGTGCATTTGGCGTGCGATCCGTTTGGTCTTGGTGTTGACGCCTTCGGTGGGGCCGTTGCTGTACGGAAGCGTGAGCGCGGCGTTCACAGCGTCGCGGTCCTGTTCCAGGCCTCGGATGAAGGCGTGCAGGTGGGGTAGATCGGCCGCGTGGACCGGGGCGATCCAGAGCGAGAGCCTGTCGGTGTTTCCCGCTTTGGGCGTCAGGAGTTCGGCGAAGCCGGCGACAACGGCGGCCAGGTGGGTCATCTCGGGGCAGGCCGCAGTGAGCCGTGCCAGAAGATCTCGGGGTCGTCACGTGTGAATTGCGTGAGGTCCGTGGGGCTCGGAGGTCAACGCCTCTTAGTGTTGCCTAATACTCCAACGTCACTTGGCTTCGGCCATGGGCGTGGCGTGGGCATGAGGACGGCCACCGCGTTGATCATCGATGGTTTGTGAGGACAACCGAAGATCGTGCGGTGGCCGTGTGCCACAGCGTAGACCTTGATCAGTGGCGGGTCATCCTGGACGAGGCGGTGACGCGTGTCGCTGACCGGTTCGTCCGCGCGGAGCCACGCCGGACCGCCGGGCAGTTCGTGGAAGGGCTGCTGTCGCGCGTGGAACGCAAGACTTGCTGGTCCCTGGCGGAACGGGCAGGTCACGATGATCCGCAGGCGATGCAGCGGCTGCTGCGTACGGCGGTGTGGGACGCCGACGCCGTCCGCGACGACGTGCGGGCCTGGCTGATCGAGCACCTCGGCCACCCTGACGCCGTGCTGGCCACTGACGAGACAGGCTTCCTGAAGAAGGGCATGTGCTCGGTCGGGGTGCAGCGGCAGTACACCGGCACCGCCGGGCGGATCGAGAACAGCCAGGTCGGGGTGTTCCTGGCCTATGTCTCACCTCTGGGGCGGGCGCTGATCGACCGCCGGCTCTATCTACCCGAGACGACCTGGTGCCAGCAGCCCGAGCGTCTCGCCGCCGCCGGCGTTCCGGACGGTGTCGGGTTCGCCACGAAGCCTGCGCTGGCCCGACAGATGATCGCCGCCGCGTTGGACGCCGAAATCCCGTTCGGATGGGTGACCGGCGACGAGGTCTACGGCGCCGACCCCGGCCTGCGCGCTGACCTCGAACACCGCGGGATCGGTTACGTCCTCGCGGTCGGCTGCGACCGACGCGTGGCGGTCAACGACGGCCGCACCCTCATCCGCGTTGACGAACTCGCCGAGCGGATCCCCACCCGCGAGTGGCAGCGGCACAGCTGCGGGCCGGGCGCGAAAGGGCCCCGCGACTATCTATGGGCCTGGATCACCACGGCCGCCCGCCCTGGCGAGTATCGGTGGCTGCTCATCCGCCGCAACCGCACCAGCGGCGAGTTGGCCTTCTACCTGTGCTGGTCACCCCGGCCGGTGCCGCTGCACACCCTCGTGACCGTGGCCGGCTCCCGCTGGAGCATCGAGGAGTTGTTCCAGACCGGCAAAGGCCAGGTCGGCCTCGACCACTACCAGGTCCGCGGCTGGACCGGCTGGCACCGGTTCATCACCCTGGCCATGCTCGCCCTGGCCGTCCTGACCATCCTCGCCGCCCAGCAACCCGATCCCGACTCGGAGATCATCGCGTTGACCGTCGCCGAGATCCGCCGACTCCTCAACGCCTTCGTCCTCGCCACATCGCCACCGCCAGAACACACCCTGCACTGGTCGATCTGGCGACGAACATCCCAAGCCCGAGCCCGACGATCCCACTACCAGCGCAGACAGGCGAAGTGACGTTGGAGTACTAACGCGCGATGAGTTTGGCGTGCTCGTTAGTGGCTCGCCACGACCTCGGACCGTTCCACCGTAGGTGTCCGTCGACGCTGAACGTTCCTGTTTGGAGCAGCGCCGGCCGGGTGGGGTTTGTAGCCTTGGAGCAAACGTGAGGATGTGAAGATGTCGACGCTGGCAACTGTTACCGGGCTCGTCATGGGAGGCGGCCTCGTCGGCGCGGGCCTCACGATCGTGTTGACCGGTCATATGCCGGATTTTCCTGGCCCGATCCGCCATGCCGGCGCGATGTTCGCGCTTCCTGGTCTGGGACTCCTGCTGATTCAGGGCATGGGACACGGGAGCGGTGTGCTGGCGCTGATCTGTGGGCTTGCGGCGTTCGCGTCCTTCGGCTGGGGCACGTGGCTCGGCTTCCGGTACCTCCCGCTGGTCTTGGCCAGGAGCCGCGATCGGAAGGGGCGAGCTGACCGGCGGCGAGGCGATCGCGGACCTGGTGGTGTTGCGGCAGGAGCCAGGCCTGCTCGGGACGATAGCCTCTGACGCCACCGCGTGGCGGATCCTCGACGGTATCGACGAGGCGGCCCTGCAGCGGCTTCGGGCCGCTCGCGCCGTCGCCCGGGAACTGGCCGGAGGTAGCAGGGCGGGCATGACCTGTCCGAATGGTCATCGAGGTTCTCTAGGCCTTGTTGATCGTCCGAGGTGATCGATCGAGGCGAGCTTGCCGAGGCGTCGTTGCCGTCGGGTGGCGGTGGTAGGTGCTTCGATCCAGGTCACCATCGCCAAGTGCTGATCCGCCCCGGCTTTGGTAGCGGCTACTTTAGCGGCGGCCGAACATCGAGCGCAGCGCGGCGAGCAGCAGCACGGTACCGAGGATGGCGCCGACGATCCGGACGCCCGGGATGTCGAACCAGCTCGTCTCCTGGGCCGCGAGCAGGCGCTGCGGCAGTTCGCTGAGCCGTGCCGTGGTCTCCGGGATGCTGGACTGCATTCCAGCACTGTCGCACGTCGTCCCGGTCAGCTCCCAGCGACGCAGCCGTTCCGGCTAATAGGAAGGTTTCTTGACTATTTGCTGAGGTGGTGTGACCATGGCTGCACCCGCCACTACCAGGGATGGCGGCCGTCCACAGTAGATGCGGGGGAACCGGCGGGATGAGCGGAACGACGGACAACCTGTCCAGCCTGGCGGCGGCGGTGCTCCAGCCCGGGTTCGTCGGCACCAGCCGGCCGCCGGACTGGGTGCGCCGGTGGCTCGGTGAAGGGCTCGGCGGGGTGGTCCTGTTCGCCCGCAACGTGGTCGACACAGAGCAGGTCGCCGCGCTGACCGACGCGATGCGGGCGGAACGGCCGGACGTGCTGGTGGCGATCGACGAGGAGGCCGGCGACGTCACCCGGCTGGAGTCCCGGCTGGGCAGCTCCCGGCCGGGCAACCTGGCGCTCGGCGCGATCGACGATCCCGAGCTGACCGAGGCGGTCGCCCGCGACCTCGGCGCCGAGCTGGCCGCCGCCGGCATCACCCTGAACTATGCCCCGGACGCCGACGTGAACGCCAACCCCGACAACCCGGTGATCGGCGTACGGTCCTTCGGGGCCGATCCGGGGCTGGTCGCCCGGCACACCGCCGCCTGGATACGCGGCCTCCAGTCGGCCGGGGTCGCCGCCTGCGCCAAGCACTTCCCCGGGCACGGGGACACCAGCGTCGACTCGCATCTCGACGTACCCCGGATCGCGGTCTCCCGGGCTCGACTCGACGCCTGCGAGCTGCCGCCGTTCCGGGCCGCGATCGACGCCGGGGTGCAGGCGGTGATGACCGGCCACCTGCTGGTCCCGGCGGTCGACGAGGAGTGGCCGGCGACGCTGAGCCGGCGGGTGCTGACCGACCTGCTCCGCGAGGAGCTGGGCTTCCAGGGTGTGGTGGTGACCGACGGCATCGAGATGCGCGCGGTCGCCGACCGGTACGGCTTCGCCGGGGCGACCGTCCGGGCCCTGGTCGCCGGGGCCGACGCGATCTGTGTCGGGGGCGAGCACGCCGACGAGGCGGACGCCCTGCGGCTGCGGGACGCGATCGTCGACGCGGTGCTCGCCGGGGTGTTGCCGGAGGAGCGCCTGGTCGAGGCGGCCAAGCGGGTCGGTGAGCTGGCCGAGTGGAGCAGTGCCGCCCGGACGCACCGCGCCGGGGGGACGCCCGCCGGTCCGGACGGCTCCCCGCTGGGCCTGGCCGCCGCCCGGCGGGCGGTCCGGGTCAGCCACGGCGCCGGCCCGGCCGTGCTGCCGTTGACCGGCCCGGCCCAGGTGCTGGAGTTCGAGCCGCCCCGGAACATCGCGATCGGTGCCGAGACGCCGTGGGGCGTGGGTGCCCCGTTGGCTGCCCTGCTCCCCGGCACCACGACGGTACGGCTGGCCGCCGACGACCTGAGCACCGAGCATGCCCCGCCGGCCGGGGCGCTCACCGCGGCGGCCGGGCGGCCACTGGTGCTGGTCGTCCGCGACCTGCACCGGCACGACTGGATGACGGCGGCGGTACGCCGGATCCTGGCCGACCGTCCGGACGCCGTGGTGGTGGAACTCGGGCTGCCCTCGATGGTCATCGGCCGGGTGCACCTGGCCACCTACGGCGCCACCCGCGCCGCCGGCCGGGCCGCAGCCGAGGTGCTCGCCGGTCGGGCCGCCGCCGAGCTGCTCACCGGCAGGTCCTGATCGGACGGTCGGGTCGACCGCGTCCGGATCGAGGTCGGACAGCACCAGCAGCTTGCTATTCGTACCATCGCTGTCACAAAGGGTGCCCCCACGTTCACGCCGAGTCGCTGTATCGTTCGTCCGGTGACCCCTCGCTGGCAGCGGGCCGCCCTCACCCAGTCCTGGACCCGGTGGCTACCCTGCGCCTTCGTCTACCTCACCCTCGTGCCGGGGGAGTCCCAGTTTCCCCGGTCGGCCTGGTCGGCGATCGTCCCGTGGGAGGGCTCGGCGTGGTGTGATCCCGGCAGCGTCGACGATTGGGTGGCGCGGGCCCGCCGCCGTCGCGCCGGCCGGGACGCCGAGGACGCCGAGCTGCACGCCCGGCAGCACTACGCCTGGATGGTCCGGATCCGCGCCACCCGGATCGAGTTGTTCGCCGAGATGTGCCGGCGGCGTGACCTGCCGGTCCCGCACACCGTCGGTGAGCTGCTGCTCTGCCTGGCGGAGTTCGGCCTCTTCGAGCTGACCGATCTCGACGGTGACGATCCGTGGGTCACGCCCCGGCTGGACCGCGATCCGCTGGAACTGCTGCCGCTGACCGAGGCGGAGCGGGAGCTGGAGGTGCGGGCCCAGCGGGACGACCAGGCCGTGCTGGTGGCCATCGCGATTCGCCGGCTGGCCCAGCGTACCCGGCGGCGATGGCGACGCCGCGTGGTCAGTACCAGCCTGACCAGCCTGGCCGGCGCGGCCGGCGTCACCGAGGAGCAGGCCCGGCGCTCACTCGCCGACCTCGGTCAGATCGCCGAGCTGGTCGTCGACGACGGTCGTGGTGGCGAGTGGCTGCGGCTCAGCGTGCCCTGGCCGGACTTCCGGCTCCGCTTCCCGTTCACCGAGCTACCCGCCCCGGAACACGCGATCTGAACCGATCTGGACCGTCCGGTCAGGGAACGAGTTCGGACGGTCACGGGACGGGTGCGGACCGCCCGGTCACGGGACGAGTCTGGACCGCGCCTTCACGGGACGAGCCGGAGGATGCGGTCGTCGTCGTCCTCCGGCGAGCCGCGTCCGTCGCGGTTGGAGGTGAGCACCCACAGCGACCCGTCCGGCGCCGGTGCGACATGCCGCAGTCGGCCGTACTCGCGGGTCAGCAGCGCCTCGGCGCCCTGCCCGTCGGTGCCGATCCGGTAGAGCCGCTGTCCGCGCAGGCAGGCGAGCCAGATCCGATCGCCGACCACCGCCAGCCCGCTCGGGGACGCCTCGGCCGTACCCCAGGTGGCGACCGGGGCGACGAACCGGGAGTCGTCGGAGTCGCCCTCCACCTCCGGCCAGCCGTAGTTGCCGCCCGGCGTGATCCGGTTGAGTTCGTCGTAGTGGTTCTGGCCGAACTCGGCCGCGTACATCGTCCCGTCGGCGTGCCAGCCGAGCCCCTGCACGTTGCGGTGCCCGTAGCTGTAGAGCAGGGTGTCGCCGAACGGGTTGCCGGGGGCGGGAGCGCCGTCCGGGGTCATCCGCAGGATCTTGCCGGCCAGGCTGTTGCGGTCCTGCGCCGCGTCCCGGTCCCCGGCGTCCCCGGTGCCGACGTAGAGCATGCCGTCCGGGCCGAAGGCGATCCGCCCGCCGTTGTGGGTACGCGAGCCGCGCGGGATGCCGCTCAGCACGATCTCCGGGCTTCCCTCGCCGAGGCGCAGCCGGGCAACCCGGTTGTCGTCCGCGGCGGTGTAGTAGACGTACACCCAGCGGTCGGTGGCGTAGTCGGGGGAGACGGCGATGCCGAGCAGGCCGCCCTCGCCGGCCGGCGTCGCCTCCTCGATCCGGGCCACCTCCCGGGCGGTACCGCCGGAAACCTGGAGGATCCGCTTGCTGTCCCGCTCGGTCACCAGCGCTGAGCCGTCGGGGAGGAAGGCCAGTCCCCACGGCGCCTCGAGGTTCGCCACCAGGGTCTGCACGGTGCCGGGCCGGATCCGGGGTGCGTCCGAGACCGACGGGTCGGCGAACCAGCCCCGCCACAGCCCGACCCCGACTCCGGCGGCGGCCAGCGCCACCACCGCGACCAGCACGATGATCCACCGACCCGCCCGGCCCGTCGTGCGCACTCCCGGCTCCGCCACGGGTACGACGGTAGCCCGTGCCCGGACCCACGATCGTCGCGCCCCGGGACGGCTCACCGGGCCCACGATCGTCGCGCCCGGGACGGCGGCTCAGCCGTCGGCCACCACCGACGAGTACTCCGGATGCCGCTGGAGGAAGGCGAGCAGGAACGGGCAGGTGACCCGGACCCGCTCGCCCCGGTCCCGGAGCTGGTCGAGGGTGCCCCTGGCCAGTGCGCTGCCGACACCCTTGCCCTCGAACTGCTTGTCGACCTGGGTGTGCGCCAGCACCATCGTCCCGGACTCGACCTGGTAGCCGATGAAGCCGGCCAGGGCATCGTCGACCAGGATCTCGAAGCGGCGGCGGGCGGCGTTTTCTTGGACGAGAGAGTTCATCGGAGCAATTCTCCACCAACCAGCCCGGTGTTGCCGGTGACCCCGCCCACCACCAGCCGGTCGAGTTCGCCGAGCAGCCGGTCGACATCGTCGGCGGTGTTGTAGTGGTAGACGCTGGCCCGGACCGCCCCGCCACTGTCCCGCAGCCCCAGCGCCGAGAAGTACTCGTACGCGTAGTAGTCGCCGGCCGAGACGCAGACCCCGCGCTCGCCGAGCGCGGCGGCGGTCTGCTGCGGGGTCTGGCCGGCGAGCCGGAACGAGACGGTGGGGCAGCGGTGCCCGGGCGAGCCGTGGATGGTCACCCCGGGCAGCCCGGCCAGACCCTGGTGCAGGCGGGCGAAGAGTCGTTCCTCGTGGGCGAGCGCGGCGGCCAGACCGGCCCGTACCCGGGTCCGCCGGTCACCGGTCGCCTCCGGGTCCAGCCCGGCCAGGTGGTCGACGGCGGCCCGGATCCCGGCCAGCAGCGGAAAGCTCGGCGTGCCGAGTTCGAACCGCTCCGGCGCCCGGTCCGGGGACGGGAGCAGCTTGGCCGGGCGCAGTTCCGCCCAGCGGGCCGGGTCGGCGACGACGGCCGCGACGTGTGGGCCGGACCACTTGTAGGCGCTGGTCACATAGAAGTCGGCGCCGAGCGCGGCGACGTCGGTGGGACCGTGCGGGGTGGCGTGCACCCCGTCGACGTAGACCAGCGCACCGGCCGCGTGCGCGGTCGCGGCGATCCCGGCCACGTCCGGCACGGTGCCGATGGCGTTGCTGCCGGCGGTGAGCGCCACCACCCGGGTACGCCGGCCGACCAGGTCGGCGTACTGGTCGGCCGGCAGCTCGCCGGTCTCCGGGTCGAACTCGGCCCACCGGACGACCGCGCCGGTCGCCTCGGCGGCCTGCACCCAGGGCCGGACGTTGGCGTCGTGGTCGAGCCGGGAGACCACCACCTCGTCGCCGGGACGCCACCCCCGGCACAGGGTCCGGGCCACGTGGTAGGTCAGCGCGGTCGCACTCGGTCCGAACACCACCCCGTCCGGGCTCGCGCCGAGCAGGTCGGCGACGGCTGCCCGGGCCGCCGCCACCAGTTCGCCGGAGCGCTGACCGGGCAGGTGCGCGCTGTTCAGGTTGGCCACCGCGGTCCGCATGGTGCCGGCCACCGCGTCGGCGACCGGTGCGGCCACCTGGGTGCCGGCGGCCCCGTCGAAGTGCGCGTATCCCTCGACGAGGGCGGGGTAGGCGGCCCGGACCCGGGCGATCTCGAACGGCATGGCAGGCACGATATCGGCCGGTACCGGCAACTGGACCGGGTCGTTGCCTGGATCACCCCGGGTACCGTGGGTCGGGTGACGAATCCCCCGTACCGCCCGATGACCATCGCCCGTCGTGCCGCCGGTCTCTTCGCCGGGCTGGCCCTCGGTGTGGCCGTAATCGCCGGCTGTAGCTCCGAGGGTGCCAGCACGGACTGCGGACTGGACTCCTGCACCGTGACCTTCGACCGGGGTGTCGACGCCCGGACCAGCATTCTCGGGGTCGAGGCCAAGCTGGTCGGTGTCGACGGCGACCGGGTGACCATCGAGGTCGCCGGCGAGCGGCTGACGCTGACCGTCGGCCAGCAGGCCACCGAGGTCGGCGGCATGTACGCGACGGTGGAGAGCGCCGACCAGGACCGGGTGGTGGTGCGGATCGGCCGCAACGCCGGCTGAGCCGTGATCCGGACGTTTGGAAATCTCCTCGATGGGTCATTGACACGCCCATGTCTGCGACTTCAACTGCCGGGGCGAGCGCGGCCCGGGCCGCCAACAGCAAGCCCCTGGAAATTCTCGCCCGGGCCGGCTTCGTCGGCTACGGGCTCGTCCACCTGCTCTTCGCCTGGCTGGCGCTGCAGATCGCCTTCGGCCGGCCGGCCGACGACGGCGACCAGTCCGGCGCGTTGCGCACGCTGGCCGCGCAGCCGCTCGGCGGCTTCCTGGTCGGTGCGATCGGCGTCGGCCTGCTCGCGATGGCGATCTGGCAGGCCTTCGAGGCGGTCGGTGGGCACCGGGAGTACCGGGGCCGGGAGCGGGTCGTCGAGCGGCTCACCTCGGTCGGCCGGACTCTGGTCTACGGCTACTTCGCCTGGACCGCCTACCAGGTGGTGCAGCAGGCGAACTCGTCCAGTGCGGACAAGCAGCAGGCCATGACCGAGGAGCTGATGTCCTCGACCGGCGGCCGGCTGCTGGTGGGGCTGGCCGGGCTCGCGCTGGCCGGGCTCGGTGCCGGGCTGGTCTGGTACGGCGCGGTGAAGAAGTTCGAGCGGCACCTGAAGACCGGTGAGATGAGCCCGCAGACCCGCAAGCTCGCCCGCCGGCTCGGCGTCGCCGGCTACGTCGCCAAGGGCGTCGCGTACGGCATCGCCGGGCTGCTCGTGCTGACGGCCGCGCTGAACTACGACCCGGACCGGGCCCGCGGCCTGGACGCCGCCCTGCACACCCTGCGGGAGCAGGCGTACGGTTCGATCCTGCTCACCCTGGTGGCGCTCGGCATCGCCGCGTTCGCCGTGTTCTGCGTGGTCCAGGCGAGGTACCGGAAGGTCTGACCTGGATTCATAGCGCTTTCTGGGGCATTCTGCACTCTTTGCCCCGCATGCTCGGCAGCCCTCGCCGGGTGCGGCTCGGGAGACATCCCGTGGCGGCACCCGGCTTCGGCATGGAAGGAAGGACATTGGTGGACAGCTATCTGTGGACGGTCATCGCGACGGTGGGCGCGGCGCTGCTCGCGCTGGTCGTGGTGGAGGTGGTGCACCGGACCGTACGCCGACTCGGCCGGCGGTCCGTGCTGCTCAGCGAATTGTCCGAGCATTCGCACCGACCCTTTCAGGTGGCTGCGACCGTGCTGGCGATCCAGTTCGGCGTCCGGTTCAGCACCGGCTACGGCATCGGTACGCCGTGGCGGCGGACCCTGCTGCACCTGCTCGTGCTGGCGGTCATCGCCGCCATCGCCTGGCTGGTCGCCTCCTTCCTGCTGGTCAGCGAGGACACCGCGCTGGCCCGGTTCCGGACCGACGTACCGGACAACCGGCAGGCCCGGCGGATCAAGACCCAGGTCGTCATGCTGCGCCGGGTCACCATCGCGGTCATCGTGGTGCTGGCGGTCGGGGTGATGCTGATGACCTTCCCCAGCGTGCGCGGGGTCGGCGCCAGCATGCTCGCCTCGGCCGGCGTGATCGGTGTGGTCGCCGCGCTGGCCGCGCAGAGCGTGCTCGGCAACGTCATCGCCGGGCTGCAACTGGCGTTCAGCGACGCGGTCCGGCTCGACGACGTGGTGGTGGTCGAGGGGGAGTGGGGCCGGATCGAGGAGTTGACCCTCAGCTACGTGGTGGTGCAGATCTGGGACGACCGGCGGCTGATCCTGCCGACGTCGTACTTCACCACCAAGCCGTTCCAGAACTGGACGCGCACCCGGGCCGCCGTGCTCGGTACCGCCGAGTTCGAGGTGGACTGGTCGGTGCCGGTACAGGCGATGCGGGAGGAGTTGCGCCGGCTGGTGGAGGGTACCGAGCTGTGGGACGGGCGGACCTGCGTACTCCAGGTCACCGACGCGGTCGGCGGGATGGTCCGGCTGCGCGCACTGGTCAGCGCCGCCGATGCGCCGAAGCTCTGGGACCTGCGCTGCCTGGTCCGCGAGCACCTGGTCGGCTGGCTGCGGGACCAGCGGCCCACCGCGCTGCCCCGGCTGCGTACCGAGATCGGTGACGCCTCGGGTCGGCTGCCCTGGCCGGGGGCCGAGCCGCGCCGGACGGCACCCGGCCGCTCCACCGAGCCGCACCGGACGGTTCCTGGCCGCCCCGCCGAGAGGCGCGCGGCCGAGCACGAGCCGCCGGACGACGCCCGGCTCTTCGGCGGTACCGGTGACGGCGAGGCCCGGAGCAACGCCTTCGTCGGCCCCGACGAGCCGGCCGAGGCGTCGCCCCGCTGACCTGCCGGATCGGCCGTCATCGGCCCACCCGGTGGCGGACACTAACCACAGCGGGGCGGGACGGTGCGTCTCCTCCGCCGCACCGCCCAGCCGTCCGCCCGGCACCGGGCCGGGCGTGGCCGAACGGACACCGGGCGGGCGAACGAACACCGCGCGGCGAACGGAACACGGGCGGCGCGGTGCAGGGGTGCCGGGCGGCGGCGGAACGGACACCGGCGCCACTGGCGGACGGCAGGATTGAACCACCGGCGACCGGGGCATACAGCCCAGGAACCGGGATAGGAGGACAGCATGGCCGATGTCGTACGCGACCCCGCTCGACCGGTCGCGGAGCAGTCCACCGCGGAGCTGATGCAGCGCGCCAAGGAACAGGTGAAGCGGCTGGTCCGCGACGAGCTTGCGCTGGCCCGGATCGAGCTTGCCCAGAAGGGCCGGCACGCGGGGATCGGGGTGGGGCTCTTCGGCGGTGGCGCGGTGCTGGCGCTCTGCGGGCTCGGCCTGCTGGTGGCCGCCGCGGTGCTGGGCCTGGCGTTGGTGCTCCCGGCCTGGGCCGCCGCCCTGGTCGTCGCCGCGGCACTCTTCATCCTGGCCGGCGGCTGCGCGCTGGTCGGCCGGAGCCGGGTACGCCGCGCGGTGCCGCCGATGCCGAGCGCGACGGCGGACAGCCTGCGTGCGGACGTCAACACGGTGGCCACGGCGGTCCGGGACAGGGGACAGGGATGACCCGCAGCAACGGCTTCGGCAACCCGGACGCGCTCCGGGCGGAGATCAGGCAGACCCGGGCCGAGCTCGGCGAGACCGTGCAGGCACTGGCGGCCAAGGCGGACGTCAAGGCCCGGCTCAAGGGCTCGGCGGTGCAGACCCGGGAGCAGGTGATGCGGCGGGCCGGGCAGACCACCGCGAACGTCCGGTCCTCGGTGCACGACGCCGGTTCGGTAGCGTTGCGCCATCCGGTGTCCTGGGCGGTGTTCGCGGCCGGCGCGCTGGCGCTGGCGGTCGTGGTGCTGGTGGCACGAGGGAGACGTGGGTGAGCAGGACAGTCAGCAAGATGGCGTACCGGCCGGTGGGCATCCTCCTGGGCATGGCCGCCGGGGTGGCCGCCGGAGCGGTGTTCCGGCAGGTCTGGAAGATGACCGCCGGCGACGGTGAGGCGCCCGACCCGGTCGACGAGGACCGGGGCTGGGGCGAGATTCTGGCCGCCGCCGCGTTGCAGGGGGCGATCTTCGCGGTCGTCCGGGCCGCCGTGGACCGTGGCGGCGCGGTCGGCGTACGCCGGCTCACCGGCCGCTGGCCCGACTGAACCGGCCGATCCCGCGACGCCCGGTGCGGGAGATCGCCCGGTGACCATCCGTGATCCCGGCGTCCGTGCGGCGGGCCGGTCATCGCGGTGGGTGGCACGGTGGTGGCACCCACCGCGGCAGTGGTGCCCGGTCCGTTCGACGGTGCCGGCCCGCCGGTGGCGCTACCGTGCGCTGTGGACCGCGCCGTCACCGTTCCCTGCCGTCGCCGTCCCCTACCGTCGATGCCTCGGGCCGTCGGTCGCGTTCTCAGGTCACATGTCGGAGAATTTCGTCGGGTAGGCTATGCGAAGTTTTTGCGTACGTGGTTTGCTGTTCCACGCTGTTGAGAGACGGCGTGGGTCGAGGGAAGTCCTCCTTCGTGGGGGCCGACTCAAGGCGCCGCTGCTCGAAAACGGCCAACCGGCCGCACGGCGTGCTCGGCCGCCAGTTTTAGAAGGAGATACACATGGCGCAGGGAACCGTGAAGTGGTTCAACGCAGACAAGGGCTTCGGCTTCATCACCGTCGACGGCGGGGGTGCTGACGTGTTCGTCCACTTCTCGGCCATCCAGACCAGCGGCTACCGCACGCTGGAGGAGAACCAGCGGGTGGAGTTCGAGATCGCTCAGGGTCAGAAGGGGCCGCAGGCGGAGCAGGTTCGCCCCATCTGATTCCGTGACGGCCGGCCCCCGCCGGCCCGAGTTTCGAGTGCTTTGGGATCCACGTCGAGCCCCGCGCCCCGCGGGGCTCGACGTGTGTCCGGCGCAGGGGCTCGACGAGTCTCCGGCGCAGGTCAGGACCGGTTCGCCCGGCAGCGCCGGCCGGCCGCCGGTCAGGAGGACCCGCCCCGGCTGCGGGCGCGCAGGCCCAGCACCACCAGCACCAGCCCGGCGACCACCACCACAGGGCCGATCACGGCCCAGAGCGGTTCGCCGCTCATCACGCTGCCACTCAGCCGGCCCAGCCCCTGCAACGTCCACACGGCGCCGACGACGACGGCCAACAGCCCGAGCGTGAGCGGGAGCCATCCCCTCATCGGTATCGCTGCTCCTCTCCGCCGCGACGACTGACCCGTCGCAACCAGCCAACCGTACGGCGGGGCGGAACGCACGTCGCCTCGCGGGACGGTCGCGCTCCGGGTGATCGGCCTACCAGCGGCTGTGCACCTGCGGGCGGACCAGTTCGGCGTAGACGGCGTCCACCGTGGCGGTCGCCTCGGCCGACAGTGGCGGAAGCGCTGCGGCGGCCACGTTCGCACGGGCCTGTCCGGCGTTGCGGGCGCCGGGGATGACCACGGTGACGCCGGGCTGGTCGAGAATCCACCGGAGCGCGAACTGTGCCATCGTGGCACCCTCCGGCACCGCCGGACGCAGTCGCCGTACGGCTTCCAGCCCCGTCTCGTAGTCCACCCCCGAGAACGTCTCGCCGACGTCGAACGACTCGCCGTGCCGGTTGAAGTTGCGGTGGTCGTCGCTGGGGAAGGTGGTGTGCGCGTCGTACCGGCCGGAGAGCAGGCCGCTGGCGAGCGGCACCCGGGCGATGATGCCGACGCCGGCGGCGAGCGCGGCTGGGAGCACCCGCTCGACGGGCTTGTGCCGCAGCGCGTTGAGGATGATCTGCACGCTGGCCACCCCGGGCCGGGCGATCGCGGTGAGCGCCTCGTCGCAGGTCTCCACGCTGACCCCGTACGCGGCGATGCGTCCCTCCGCGACGAGGGTGTCCAGGGCGTCGTAGACGGCGTCGGTGGAGAAGACCGGAGTGGGCGGGCAGTGCAACTGCACCAGGTCGAGTACGTCGACCCCGAGGTTCGCCCGGGACCGGTCGGTCCAGGCCCGGAAGTTCTCCAGTACGTACGCGTCCGGGGTCTGCGGCACCCGGCGGCCCATCTTGGTGGCGACGGTGAGTCCGGCGTCGGGCCGCTCGCGCAGGAAGCGGCCGATCAGTTGCTCGCTGCGCCCGTCGCCGTACACGTCGGCGGTGTCCAGAAAGGTGACTCCGCCCTCGACGGCGGCGGTCAGCACCGCCAGCGCCTCGGACTCGCTGACCTGACCCCAGTCGGCGCCGAGTTGCCACGCGCCGAGCCCGACGACGCCGACTTCGCGGTCGCACCGCGGGAATCTCCGCTTCTCCACGTCCGGGAGCCTATCCCGGGGCGGATTCGGGGCCCGCCGGGGCAGCGCGACGCCGCAATGCTAAGCAAGACGTACGTACGGTTTGAAGGAAGCCATCTGGGACCCGACCAGCGCGAGCTGCGCCGTGGGACGCCTGGGAAACTACCTACGTGCACCCGCTCCCGGCCGCCTCCGGCGCCATCCACCATCCGGTGATGAACGGTTCCCGTTCCACCGCGTCTTCTTCGTCGCCCGCACCGGCGCACGTCAGTAGGGAGTTTCCGTGACCGACCTCTCGGCGTTCATCGCCGGACTGCCCAAGGTGGAGCTGCACGTGCACCACGTCGGCTCCGCACTGCCGCGCATCGTGGCGGAGCTGGCCGCCCGGCACGAGGGCCGGACCCGGGTGCCGGCGGACCCGGAGGCGCTCGCCGGCTACTTCGAGTTCCGCGACTTCGCCCACTTCGTCGAGATCTACCTGAGCGTGGTCGACCTGATCCGCGATCCGTCCGACGTCCGGCTGCTGACCTTCGAGGTGGCCCGGGAACTCGCCCGCCAGCAGGTCCGGTACGCGGAGCTGACGGTCACGCCGTACTCGCACGTGCACCGGGGGATCCCCGCGCCGGCGTTCTGCGAGGCGATCGAGGACGCGCGGCGGGCCGCCGAGACCGAACTCGGGGTCTCGCTGCGCTGGTGCTTCGACATCCCCGGCGAGGCGGGGCTGCCGGCGGCCGAGCAGACCCTGCGGATCGCCCTCGACGAGCGGCCGGACGGGCTGATCAGCTTCGGGCTCGGCGGTCCGGAGGTGGGCGTGCCACGACCGCAGTTCAAGCCCTACTTCGACCAGGCCAGGGCGGCCGGGCTGCGCTCCGTGCCGCACGCCGGTGAGACGACCGGTGCGGGGACCATCTGGGACGCGCTGCGCGACCTGGGCGCGGAACGCATCGGGCACGGCATCTCGGCGGTGCAGGACCCGGCGCTGCTGGAACACCTGGCGCAGCGGCAGATCCCGTTGGAGGTCTGCCCGACATCCAACGTCCGGACCCGGGCGGTGCGCGCGATCGAGGAGCACCCGCTGCCCCGGCTCGTCGAGGCCGGGCTGCTGGTGACGGTCAACTCCGACGATCCGCCGATGTTCGGCACCACCCTCAACGACGAGTACGCCGTCGCCGCCCGACTGCTCGACCTCGACGCCGCCGGGCTGGCCGGGCTGGCTCGCAACGCCGTCACCGCCTCGTTCCTGGCGGCGCCGGAGCGGGACAAGCTGATCGCCGAGATCGACGCCTACCTGGCCGCACACCGGTCCTGACCCGGGCACACCGCCGAAGCTTGGGACGGCAGCCGCCGGAACTCGGGACCGAAGCCGCCGAAGCTCCGGGAGAAAGGCTGACCCGGCGCGGGGTGCTGCGGGCGGCCGCGCCGGGTCAGCGATCATGGGGCCGAGATCGACCGGTACGTCACCGCGCGCATCGCGGCGGCACGCCGGTCGGACCTCTGCCGAACTTGTCGGCGTGCGGCGGAAGCCAGGTGTGGGGGACCGTGCTTCCGCCGCACGCCAGGCTCCACGGGCCGGGTTGGGCGAAACATCTGTGGGTAGGTGACCCGGTGGAGCAGGATGGGATCGGGTTCGATGCTGCCACCGAGGCGGGACGCTCGGACGGGCGTTAATCCAGACCTAAGGAAGACTTGCACGGAACCAGAAACTCCTTTGCCGGGCCGCCCGGTCCGGCCGGGAATCCGGTCAGTCGCCGGGCCGCCCGGTCCGGCCGGGAGCCCGGTCAGTCGCCGGAGGAGCGCGGCCGGGACCAGCGGCGGCGGGTGACCGCGTCCTTCTCCCGGGCCAGCCGGCCGACCAGCCCGAACCGGCTCACCTGTCGGGGGGCCGCGTCCGGGTCGGCCAGCAGCATGACCACGCTCGCTCCGCCCAGCCGGGCCCGGTCGATGCTGACCGAGCCGTTGGCCTGCTGGGCGACCCGGCGGGCGATGTCCAGGCCGAGCCCGGTGGAGCCGCGGTCGCTGGCCCCCCGGCGCAGCGCCCGGTCCGGATCGGCGATGCCGGGCCCGGCGTCGTCCACCCGGACCGCGATGTAGCCGTCCCGGCGGCTGACGGCGACCTCGAACGCGGTGCCCTGCGGGGTGTACCGGAAGACGTTGCCGAGCACCGCGTCCAGGGCGGCGGCCAGCTCGGCCCGGGGCACCGGCACCGGGATCCGGGTGTGTGCGCCGATGACCCGGTGCGACCGGTTCTGGTCGCCGGCCAGCGCCGACCAGAAGACCATCCGGTCCCGGACCACCTCGCTGACGTCGCAGCTGCCCGGCGCGGCCTCCTGGGCGACCGTCTTCCGGGTGGTGTTGATCAGTACGTCGATCTCACCCTCCAGCGTCACGATCGCCTGCCGGATCCGGCGGATCGTCCGCCGTCGGTCCAGCTCGGCGGCGCTGAACGAGCCGACGCTGGTGTCGTCGGAGTCGAGGGCGTCGGCGTCCAGCCGCAGCACGGTCAGCGGGGTACGCAGCCGGTGCGACAGGTCGGCGACGAGTTCGCGCTCGTCGGTGCGGGAGGTGACCAGCCGGTCCGCCATCCGGTTGAAGGCGTAACCGGCCTCCGCCAGCTCGCGGGGGCCACTCGGCTGGATCCGTACGTCCAGGTCGCCGTCGCCGACGGCGAGCGCCGCCTGCACCAGGCCCCGGGCCGAGGCGACCGCCCTGGCGGCGAGCCGGTCCACCACGATCACCGAGGCGACCACCAGGCCGATCGCCACCAGGATCAGCATCAGCCAGGTGCCACCGGTGCCGGCGGTCAGCGCCGCCTCGGAGACGAAGACCTCGACCACCAGCACCCGGCCGGCGACCGGTACGGGTTCGAGCCGGACCACGCCGCCGGAGACCTCGGCGACGACCGGTGCACCGGTCTGGATCGCCCGGTCGACGTCGCCGGCGGCGGCCCGTGGCTCGCCGCCGAGCGACAGTCCGTGCACGACCGGCGGATCGCCGGTGTTGCCGGCGGTCGACTCGACGACCCGGCCCAGCGCCGCCGGGTCTGCGGTGACCGCCAGCGCGCCGGTGACCACCGCGCTGCGCCGGGCGGCCTCGCCGAGCGCGTCCTCGCGGGCGTCGCGCTGCAACGCCGTGCCGAGCGGGACCAGGAAGGCGAGCGCGACGATCGTGGTCATGCCGGCCCCGAGGTAGGCCAGCGCCAACCTCAGTCCGGTACCACCAACCGGAACCCGACCCCCGCACGGTGCGCAGGTAGCGGGGCTTCGCCGCGGACTCTCCCATTTTGCGGCGCAGCCAATACAGATGTACGTCGATGGTCTGATCCTCGCCGACCGATGGCTGCCGCCATACCTCCTCCAACAGTTCCCGGCGGGACACTACCCGGCCGGGCCGTGCCGCGAGATAGGCCAGCAGGTCGAACTCCTTGCGGGTCAGCGCCAGAGGCACCCCGTCGAGGAGTGCACTCCGTTCGCCGACGTCGATCCGCAGCCCGCCGACGGAGTGTACGGCCGGCTCGACGGCACGGCTCGCCCGGCCGACCCGGCGGAGCACGGTGGTGATCCGGGCATCCAGATGGGCGCCGGTGAACGGCTTGACCATGTAGTCGTCGGCGCCGGCCCGGAGCAGCCGGACGATCGCCTGCTCGTCGTCGCGGGCGGTGGCGATGATGATCGGTACGTCGGTGATGCCGCGCAACATCCGCAGCGCGTCGGCGCCGTCCAGGTCGGGCAGCCCGAGGTCGAGTACGACCAGGTCGGGGGTTTCCGCGGCGACCCGGCGGAGGGCATCGAGCGCCGTGCCTACCGCGTGCACCGCGTGCCCGCGGTCGGCCAGGGAGCGCAGCATGGCGCCGCGTACGACATGGTCGTCTTCGACCAGGAGGACGGTGGCCACCTGATGACCGTACTGCCCGTGGCAAGTCGGGTGAATTGATGGCGGCTGCGGCGGTCCGCCCGGATCGCCGGTCGGTCGGATCCGGGCGGACCGATGGCGGCTCAGCCGGTGCCGCAGGGCTGCCCGTTCAGGGTGAAACCGGTCGGCCGGGGGTTGCTGCCGGTGTGGCTGCCGGTGAAGCCGATCCCGACGGAGGCGCCGGGCGCGAGGCTGCCGTTCCAGCTCTCGTTGGTCGCGGTGACCGCGGTGCCGGACTGCGTCCACCGGGCCGACCAGCCCTGCACCACCCGCTGCCCCTCGGAGGGGAAGCTGAAGCCGAGGGTCCAGCCGGTCCACGCGGACGTACCGGTGTTGCGAATCGTGAGGTTTCCGGAGAATCCGCCGGACCACTCGTTGACCGCGTACGTCACCTGACAGCCGGCGCCGCCCGGCGGGCTGGTCGGCGGCGCGGTGGTCGGTGGCGGGCTGGTCGGCGGCGCGGTAGTTGGTGGTGGGGTGGTCGGCGGCGGCTGGTCGGGGTAGCCGAGTCCGAAGCCGTACCGGAAGAGCGGCGTCTTGCCGTCGCCGTCGTTGATCGGCTGCTGGCTCGCGCTGCTCATCCAGCTCACCGGCAGCCGGCCGGTGGGCGGGCGTACCCCGAACAGCACGTCGGCCACCCCGGCACCCTCGGTGCCGGGCAGCCAGGCGGCGAGCAGGGCGCGCCAGTCCGGCAACTGCCCGGCGATGTCCAGCGGCCGGCCGGAGACCAGCACCACGATCACCGGCACCCCGGAGGCGCGCAGCCGGTCCAGCGTGGCCAGGTCGGTGGCGTCCAGACCCATCCCGCTCGGCCGGTCCCCGCGCCCCTCGGCGTACGGCGTCTCGCCGATCACCGCGATCGCGGCCCGGTACGAGCTGTCGATGCCGGTACCGCTGGCCTGGTAGGTGACGGTGCTGGAGGAGGCGACCGCGTTCCGGATCCCCTGCAGGATGCTGGTGCCGGGGGTGATCGCCCCGCTGCCGCCCTGCCAGGAGACCGTCCAGCCGCCGCTGGCGTACCCGATGTTGTCGGCGCTCTTGCCGGCCACGAAGATCCGGTTGTTCGCGGTGGCCAGCGGCAGGATGCCGCCGTCGTTCTTCAGCAGCACCTGCGAGGCCGCCACCGCCTCCCGGGCCAGCGCCCGGTGTGCCGCGCTGCCCACCGTCGAGAGGTACGACCGGTCGGCCAGCGGCCGCTCGAAGAGGCCCAGCTCGACCTTCTTGGTCAGGATCCGCCGGTTGGCGTCGTCGATCCGGGCCTGGCTGACCCGGCCGGCCTGGACCTCGGCCCGGAGATGGCTGATGAACTGCCGCCAGCCGGTCGGCGCCATCACCATGTCGATGCCGGCGTTGACCGCCTGCCGGACCTCGGCCGCGGTGAACCCGGTGGCGCCGTCGAGCTGGTCGATGCCGTTCCAGTCGGAGACCACGAAGCCGTCGAAGCCGAGTTCGCCCTTGAGCAGGCCGTTGATCAGGTAGTCGTGCCCGTGCAGCTTCTGCCCGTTCCAACTGCTGTACGAGATCATCACCGAGCCGACGCCCCGGCGGACCGCCTCGGCGAACGGCGGCAGGTGCACGGCGCGCAACTCGGCCTCGGAGAGTTGGGTGTTGCCCTGGTCGGTGCCGTTCGTGGTGCCGCCGTCGCCGAGGTAGTGCTTGGCGGTGGCCAGTACCGAGGCGGGGCCGGCCAGTGCCTCGCCCTGGAGGCCGTCGATCACGGTGGTCATCGAGCTGACCAGCGCCGGGTCCTCGCCGAACGACTCGTAGGTGCGGCCCCAGCGGTCGTTGCGGGCCACGCAGAGGCAGGGGGAGAAGGTCCAGTTCACCCCGGTGCCGGCGACCTCCTCGGCGGTGGCCCGGCCGATTCGCCGGACCAGCTCGGGGTCGCGGGTCGCGCCGAGGCCGATGTTGTGCGGGAAGATCGTCGCGCCGACCACGTTGTTGTGTCCGTGCACGGCGTCCGAGCCGTAGATCAGCGGGATGCCCAGCGGGGTTCCGAGGGCGGCGTTGGCGAACCGGTCGTACATGTCCGCCCAGCTGGTGGCGTTGTTCGGGGTCGGCGCGGAGCCGCCGCCGGAGAGCACCGAACCGAGCCGGTAGCCGGTGATGTCGGCCGGGGTGACCGAGGCGCGTTCGGCCTGGGTCATCTGGCCGATCTTCTCGTCCAGGCTCATCCGGCCGAGCAGGTCGTCGACCCGGGTGGCGACCGGCAGCGCCGAGTCCTGGTAGGGCAGCGCGGCGGCGCTCACGGCCGGCGGGGCGGGCAGGCCGATGCCGAGGCCGGCCAGGGTCAGTAGGCCGGCGGTGAGCAGCGCGGCGCGGGATCGGGTACGCACGGGACGTCCTTCCGGCGGCAGGTTCCCGCACGGCCGGCGCCGCTCCCCGCCGTACGGTGACCGCAGCAATCGACGATCGTCGTTCTCGGCTCGGCCTCAACCCTAGGCAGGAGCGCTCCCACCCGCAATCCCGGGTGCAGGGAGGGGGGCCCTTCTACAACAGAAACGCGATAAGAAGGGCCCTGCCTTACCGGGCCGGCGGCAGTTGCAGCACCCAGCGGTACGCCTGGACCATCCCGGTGTCGAAGCCGGCCGCCGACCCCCAGAGGAAGAGCCGGAACCGGCGGTACAGCGGCTCGCCCCAGCGCCGCACGATCTCGTCCCGGGCGTCGTCCAGCCGGCGCGCCCACTCCCGGCAGGTCAGGTAGTAGTTGTGCCGGTCGTCGACCAGGTTGAGTAGCTCGAACGGCGAGTGCGCCACGTGCCGCAGGTACTGGTGCAGCAGCAGCGGGGCCGAACCGCCCGGGTAGACGTACCGCTTCATGAAGGTGGAGACGATGTGCTTGTGGCGCATCGCCAGCGCGTCCAGGTAGACCCGGCCGCCCGGACGGAGCAGTTCGGCGTACTTGCGCAGCGTCGTGCGGTAGTCGGGCAGGTGCTCGGTGACCCCCATGTTGACGATCGCGTCGTAGCGCTCGCCCGGGGAGTAGCCGAAGATGTGCTCCCGGACAACCCGCACCGGCAGCCGCTCGCGGTCGAACAGCTCGGTGAGGAAGCGCTCCGACTCCACCGACAGCGTCGTGGTGGTGACCCGTACCCCCTTGCGGGCGGCATGCTCGCTGAACGCCCCCCAGCCGCCGCCGACCTCCAGCACGTGGTCGCCGGGGCCGACCCCGATCGCCTCCAGGGCCAGGTCCATCTTCCGGGTCATCGCGTCTTCCAGCGGCTCGTCGTCGGAGGCGAAGACCCCCTCGGTGTAGCAGCGGTGCCGGTGGTCGAGGAAGGTGAGGAAGAAGTCCGAATCCTCGTCGTAGTGGTGCGAGATGGCCCGCCGGTCGTCCTCGCGACGGCCGCGCAGCAGCGCCGGCACGAACCGGCCGAGGAAGGCGATCGGGTGCCGGTCGGTGAAGAACGACCGCATCCGCAGCGCCGCCGCCAGGTCGCCCTCGACGTCCAGCGATCCCTGCAGGTAGGCCACGGCGACGGCGAACTGGTCGAGCGCGGCCAGCGCCTTCGCGCCCCGCTCGTCCTTGACCACGATGGTGAACTGCGGTGCCCCGGTGCCGAAGGTCCGCACCGGACCACCGGCCGGCGCCACCGCGAACGGTACGCCCGGCCCGGTGCCGAAGAAGGTCTGGTATCTACGCTGTAGTGCGCTCACGGCGTCCACGGGTGCCACGGCGTCAATCTAACGCCGAGGTAGCGGCGCCGGCAGGAGGAAAACGCAGGACCGATAACATCTGGGCGAGCCGATCCCGTCGGCCACGCCCGATTCGTCCATGATCGTGAGGAGCCACCGTGTCCCAACCCCGTACCCCCGTCGGTGCCGACCCCGTTGTCGTCCCGGCCGGGACGACGGCGGCCGAGGCGGTGGCCGCGGCGGGCCTGCCGCACGCCGGCCCCGGGGCGATCGTGGTGGTCCGCGACCCCGACGGGCAGCTGCGCGACCTGGACTGGGCGCCCGAGGTGGAGACCGTCGTCGATCCGGTACGGCTGGACTCGCCGGACGGGTTGAACGTGCTGCGCCACTCGACCGCGCACGTGCTGGCCCAGGCCGTCCAGGACACCTTCCCGGAGGCGAAGCTCGGGATCGGCCCGCCGATCGACAACGGCTTCTACTACGACTTCGACGTCGACCGCCCGTTCCAGCCGGAGGACCTCGACCGGCTGGAGAAGCGGATGCAGGAGATCGTCAAGTCCGGCCAGCGGTTCCGGCGGCGCCGCTTCGACAGCCTGGACGCGGCCCGCACCGAACTGGCCCGCGAGCCCTACAAGATCGAGCTGATCGCCCTCAAGGGCGACCGGCAGCGCAGCGAGGGCGAGGGGGCCGGGTCCGAGGGTGGCGGGACGGGCTTCGACGCCGGCGAGGTGATGGAGGTCGGCGCCGGTGACCTCACCATCTACGACAACCTGGACGCCGAGAGCGGCAAGGTCTGCTGGTCCGACCTCTGCCGGGGGCCGCACCTGCCCAGCACGCGGCTGATCGGCGCGTTCAAGCTGATGCGCTCGGCCGCCGCGTACTGGCGGGGCAACGAGCGCAACCCGCAGCTCCAGCGGGTGTACGGCACCGCCTGGCCGACCCGGGACGCGCTGAAGGCGTACCTGAAGGTGCTGGAGGAGGCGGCCCGGCGCGACCACCGCAAGCTCGGCGCCGAGCTGGACCTGTTCAGCTTCCCCGACGAGATCGGCTCCGGCCTGGCGGTCTTCCACCCCAAGGGCGGGATCATCCGCCGGGAACTGGAGGACTACTCGCGGCGCCGGCACGAGGTGGCCGGCTACGAGTTCGTCAACAGCCCGCACATCACCAAGGCGCAGCTCTTCGAGACCTCCGGCCACCTGCCGTACTACGCCGACACCATGTTCCCGCCGATGAAGTTCGAGGGCGCGGACTACTACCTCAAGGCGATGAACTGCCCGATGCACAACCTGATCTTCCGGGCGCGCGGGCGGTCGTACCGGGAGCTGCCGCTGCGGCTCTTCGAGTTCGGCACCGTCTACCGGTACGAGAAGTCAGGCGTGGTGCACGGGCTGACCCGGGTACGCGGGCTGACCCAGGACGACTCGCACATCTACTGCACCCGGGAGCAGATGCCGGGCGAGCTGACCACGCTGCTGGCGTTCGTCCTCGACCTGCTCCGCGACTACGGCCTGGACGACTTCTACCTGGAGTTGTCGACCCGGGACGACTCGCCGAAGTTCATCGGCTCGGCCGAGGACTGGGCGGAGGCGACCGAGGCGCTGCGGACCGCCGCCGAGGCGTCCGGGCTCGACCTGGTGCCGGATCCGGGCGGCGCGGCCTTCTACGGCCCGAAGATCAGCATCCAGGCCAAGGACGCGATCGGGCGTACCTGGCAGATGTCCACCATCCAGGTCGACTTCAACCAACCCGAGCGGTTCGGCCTGGAATTCCAGGCCGCTGACGGCACTCGCCAGCGGCCGGTGATGATCCACCGGGCGCTCTTCGGCTCGATCGAGCGGTTCTTCGGGGTACTGACCGAGCACTACGCCGGGGCCTTCCCCGCCTGGCTGGCCCCGGTGCAGGTGGTCGGCATCCCGATCCGGGAGGAGCACGCCACCCACCTGCACGGGTTCGTCGCCGCGCTGCGGGCCGAGGGGATCCGGGCCGAGGTGGACACCTCGGACGACCGGATGCAGAAGAAGATCCGTACCGCCCAGCAGCAGAAGATCCCGTTCATGGCGATCGCCGGGGACGCGGACGTGGAGGCGGGAGCGGTCTCGTTCCGCTACCGGGACGGGTCACAGCGCAACGGGGTACCGCTCGCCGACGCGGTGGCGCACGTCGTGGAGGTGGTCCGAGCCCGGGTCAACACCGGTCCGACCGCCGAACCGACCGGTGGGGAGGCCGGGTCGTAGGATCGTCGGCGTGACAGGCGCGGCGCCCCACGCGGAACTCGGCATGCCCGACGGGCTCGATCGGCTCTGGACCCCGCACCGGATGACCTACATCTCCGGCCCGGACAGGCCGGGGGAGGGGCACGAGAAGCCGACCGGATGCCCGTTCTGCCTGGCTCCGGAGCGGGAGGGCGAGGAGAACCTGGTGGTGCACCGGGGCGAGCGGGTCTTCGTGGTGCTCAACCTCTATCCGTACAACCCGGGGCACCTGCTGGTCTGCCCGTACCGGCACGTCGCCGACTACACCGAGCTGGACGCCGCGGAGACGGCCGAGCTGGCCGACTGCACCCAGACGGCGATGCGGGTGGTGCGGCGGGTCAGCAACGCGCACGGCTTCAACATCGGCATGAACCAGGGCGGGGTGGCCGGTGCCGGCATCGCCGCCCACCTGCACCAGCACGTGGTGCCGAGGTGGGGCGGGGACGCCAACTTCATGCCGGTGATCGCCCAGACCAAGGTGCTGCCGCAGCTGCTCGCCGACACCCGTACCCTGCTCGGCACCGCCTGGGCGAGCACGGCCGGCTGAGCGACGAGGCCGGCGGGAGACGAACGGCCGGCTGAGCGACGAAGCCGGCGGGCAAGTAGCTGGCACGCGCACTGTCGAGCTGGGTGCACAGGTGGGGCATACCCCAAACCCGGTTGTCGGGACAGCGTACGGCGGATGACGGGCATGGCTGCACGGGCGGGGCAGCTCGACAGTCTCCTCAGCAGGGTGTCGCCCTCCACGACAGTGTGTCGCCGGGTGCGGTGACCAGGCGCGCGATCTGGTCTGGCGCGGCCGGAGACGGAGCTAGGCGGCGAGGCCGTGCCGGGGCTGCCGATGACCGGTGCGCAGCCCGGACCGGATCGTCCGGGCGATCTCGGGGCGGCCGAGTCCGCTGCGGCGGGCGGCATCGGCGAGGACGACGGTGATGTCGTGGTCGTCCAGCAGATCCAGCGCGGCGAGCTGCCCGAGGTGGTACGCCGCCCGGTAGAGCGTGGTGTTGCGGGTGCCGGTCACCGCCCCGGCAACGGTGCTCGCCTCGGCGGCGAGCGCGGCGCCGGCGTACCGGTCGGGGTGCCGCAGTCGGTCGGCGCCGCCCGGGCCGGCCAGTCCCGGGCGGGGCGGCGGCGCCGGCGGGAAGAGCAGCGCGGTCAGTTCCGGCGGGCAGTCGGCGAGCGGGACCTCCGGCCGACGGATCCAGCGGTAGTCCCGGCCGCTGGCGTGCCGGGACGGCGGGGCGACGACGTAGCCGCCAGCCCCGCGCCAGTCGACGCCGGGCAGCAGTCCGGTGCGGTTGCCGGCGCCGGTCGGGCGAAGGTAGAGGTGCCAGCCGCCGGAACCGGTCCGGACCACCGGCCCGGTGATCCGGCGCCCCCGGACCACGGCACGCAGCGCGGCGACCCCGTCCGGCGGGTCGACGTCGCAGACGTCGAACCGGTCACCGGTGCGCAGTGCCAGGTTCGCCTCCGGCCAGCGGGTCCACCACCGCCGGATCACCTCCGGCCGGGCGCTCGCGTCGTGCAGGCCGTGCCGGAGCAGGCTGCGGTGCCAGCGGGGATGCTTGCCCGGGCGGTCGCAGTCGGGCCGCCGGCAGGTGCAGCCGGTCGCGGTCGGGGAGTGCAGCGGGAGCACGGGTACGCCGGCAGCGGCGTACTCCAGTGCGGCGCGCAGCAGCGGTGTCATCCCGACCTCCTCACCGGCCGGATACCCACGCTCAGGGTATTCGAACATCTGTCTGATCGACACCCTCGATCAGCGCCATCAGCTCCGGCCAGGACTCCACCCGGCGCACCGCCGGCAGGTGTGCGCGGTGGCTGCGTACCTCGTGTTCCCTCGGCCGGAACAGGTAGCGGCCGGCCCCGCCGGTCCGGGTCCGCCGAGGTGGAGCGCCTGCTTGCAGGGAAGGGCCCCCGCTTGGCGTTTTCTGCCCCAGCGGGGGCCTTCCCTACACGTCAGCGGGGGGCGTGCTCCTTGCGGATCTGGTCGGCGAGGTGCGCGGGCATCGGTTCGTAGCGGGCGAAGGAGCGCCGGAAGGTGCCGCCACCGGCGGTCATCGACCGGAGTTCGACGGCGTACCGGATCAGCTCGGTCGCCGGCACCTCCGCCCGGACCAGGGTGTGGTCGGCGCCGGCCGGATCGGGCTCGGTGCCGAGCACCCGGCCTCGCCGCCCGGACATGTCGCTCATCACCGCACCGACGTTGGCATCCGGCACCCGCACCACCACCTCGTCGACCGGCTCCAGGAGGCTGACCTGCCCCTTCTCCGCCGCGTCCCGCAGCGCCAGCGAGCCGGCGGTCTGGAAGGCGGCGTCGGACGAGTCCACGCTGTGCGCCTTGCCGTCCACCAGGGTCACCCTCAGATCCACCACCGGATAGCCGGCGACGATGCCCCGGCCCATCTGGGTGCGTACCCCCTTCTCCACCGACGGGATGTAGTTGTGCGGCACGGCGCCGCCGACCACCCGGTCGGCGAACTCGAATCCCGCGCCCCGGGGCAGCGGCTCCACCTCGATGTCGCAGACCGCGTACTGACCGTGCCCGCCGGACTGCTTCACGTGCCGGCCGTGCCCCTTCGAGGACACCGCGAAGGTCTCGCGCAGCGCCACCCGGACCGGCTCGGTCTCCAGGTCCACCCCGCCGCCACGGAGCCGGTCGAGCACCACCTCGGCGTGCGCCTCGCCCATGCACCAGAGCACCAGCTGATGGGTCTCCGGGTTGCGCTCCAGTCGCATCGTCGGGTCACCGGCGACCAGCCGGGCCAGGTTCTTGGCCAGCGCGTCCTCGTCGGCCCGGCTCTTCGCGACGATCGCCACCGGCAGCAGCGGCTCGGGCATCTCCCAGGGCTCGATCAGCAGCGGGTGTTCCCTGGCCGAGATGGTGTCACCGGTCTCCGCCGTACCCGACTTGGTGATCGCGCAGATGTCGCCGGCCACGCAGTACGGCACCTCGCGCAGCGCGGCGCCGAGCGGCGAGTAGAGGTGCGAGACGCGCTCGTCGGCGTCGTGGTCCGGGTGGCCGCGCTCGGCCATGCCGTGCCCGGAGACGTGCACCACCTGGTCGGGGCGGAGCGTGCCGGAGAAGACCCGGACCAGGGAGACCCGGCCGACGTGCCGGTCGATCGTGGTCTTGACCACCTCGGCCACCAGCGGTCCGTCGGGGTCGCAGGTCAGCGGCGGCTGCGGCGAGCCGTCGACGCCGGTGACGGTGGGCAGGTCGTGCTCCAGCGGGGTCGGGAACGCCGAGACCAGCAGCTCCAGCAGGGCGTCGACACCGAGCCCGGTCTCCGCGCAGACCGGCACCACCGGATAGAAGTGCCCCCGGGCGACGGCCTTCTCCAGGTCGTTGATCAGGAGCTGCGTCTCGATCTCCTCGCCGCCGAGGTAGCGGTCCAGCAGGGTCTCGTCCTCGCTCTCGGCGATGATGCCCTCGATCAGCTCGTTGCGGGCGTCGCCGATCGCCGGCAGGTGCTCCGGGTCCGGGTCCCGGACCGTCGCCGGCAGGCCGGCGGAGTAGTCGAAGACCCGGCGGGTGATCAGGCCCATCAGGCCGACCACGTCCACGCCCTCGTCGTCGAGCATCGGCAGGTAGAGCGGGAGTACGTTGTCGCCGAAGACCCGCTGGCAGAGCGCCACCGTCTCGTCGAGGTCGGCCCGCTGGTGGTCGAGCCGGGTGACCGCCACGGCCCGGGGCATTCCGACCGCGGCGCACTCCTGCCAGAGCGCGGCGGTCGCCCCGTCCATCCCGTCCACGGCGGAGACGACGAAGAGCGCCGCGTCCGCCGCCCGCAGCCCGGCCCTGAGCTCGCCGACGAAGTCGGCGTAGCCGGGGGTGTCCAACAGGTTGACCTTGATGCCGTTGTGCTGCAGGGGCGCGCAGGCCAGGCTGATCGAGCGCTGCTGGCGTACCGCGGCCGGGTCGTGGTCGCACACCGTGGTGCCGTCGACGACCGAACCGGGCCGCGAGATCGTGCCGGTCGCCGCGAGCAGGGCGTCGACCAGGGTCGTCTTCCCCGCTCCGGAGTGCCCGACGAGCACCACGTTGCGAACCCTGCCAGGCTCGTCCACCACCGGCGCCGGGCCGGTGACCCCTTTCTCCGAACTCTTCTGCGCCATTGGGGCGCACCTCCCTAAGCCGGTGGTTGGTGGCGACCGCCGCGCGCGACGGGGGAGCTGCCCTGGCGACTCCGCGGCGATATCCTCGGGTGGCCTGCCGTGCTGCCGGAGACGTGCCGGGTGACAGGTGATCGGCGTCACGTCCCCTGCTCCGATCTCACACCCGTACAAGTCGTGACACAAGCCTGCGGCGTGAACTATGCGCCACCGCGCGTACCGTCACCGTTCCCGGCCCGTTATGGTGGGACGGCCATGGCGAAGATCTTCCAGGTGTCGGCCCGGGCCGGCATGACCCGCGTCGTCGAACCGATCGCCCGGACCCTGCTGCGGGTCGGGGTGACGCCGAACGCCGTCACCGTGACCGGAACGCTCGGCGTGGTGGTCGGAGCGGTCGCGCTCGGGGCCCGGGGCTACCTGGTGGCCGGTGCGCTCGTGGTGACCTTCTTCGCCCTCACCGACCTGCTCGACGGCACGATGGCCCGGATGCGTGGCGGGTCGAGCCGGTTCGGCGCGTTCCTCGATTCGAGCATGGACCGGGTCTCCGACGGTGCGGTGTTCGGCGCCGTCGCGTACTGGCTGGCCACCCAGGACGACCACGTCGGGGTCGCCGCCGCGCTGATCTGCCTGGTTGTCGGTGGTCTCGTCTCGTACGTCAAGGCCCGTGCCGAGGGGCTCGGGATGACCTGCAACGTCGGGATCGCCGAGCGGACCGAGCGGCTGCTCATCGTCGGGGTCGGCGGGCTGCTGACCGGCCTCGGGCTGGACTGGGCGCTGGTCACCGCGCTCTGGCTGCTCGCCGCCGTCTCGGTCTTCACCGTCGCGCAGCGGATGACCCACGTCTACCGACAGGCGCAGCGCGCCGAGACGGGCGTGGACGCGTGACCGGGCGGGTGGCGGCGTGAGAGTGCGGCGGGCCGGCCGGTGACCCCGGTCGAGTTCGCCTATCTGGCCGGCTGGCGGGCGGTACGCGCGCTGCCCCGGCCGGCCGCGGCGGCGCTGTTCCGGGCCGCCGCCGACCAGGCGTACCGCAGGCGCGGCCCCGGGACGCTCCGGCTCGCCGGCAACCTGCGCCGGGTGGTCGGCCCCGACCTGCCGGAGTCCGGCCTCGAGGATCTGGTCCGCCGGGGCCTGCGCTCGTACGCCCGCTACTGGCTCGACGTCTTCCGGCTGCCGTCCCGCAGTCGTGAGCAGCTCCGCGACGACTTCCGGCTCGACGGCGAGGAGCTGCTCGCCGCCGACATGACGGCCGGCCGGGGCGCGGTGGTGGCGTTGCCGCACTCCGGCAACTGGGACGCCGCCGGCGCCTGGGTCGCCGCGAACGGCTGGCCGATCGCCACCGTGATGGAGCGACTCAAGCCGGAGGGGGTGTTCGAGCGTTTCGTCGGCTTCCGGCGCCGGCTCGGCATGGAGATCCTGCCGACCCACGGTGGTGCCCGGGCACCCTTCGAGGTGCTGGCCGAGCGGCTCGCCGCCGGGTACCTGGTACCGCTGCTCGCCGACCGGGACCTGTCGGCGCGCGGCGTCGAGGTGCGGTTCTTCGGCGGTCGGGCCCGGATGCCGGCCGGCCCGGCGCTGCTGGCCGTCCGGACCGGTGCCCCGCTCTACGTGGCGGCGCTCTGGTACGACCCGGCCGGTCCACGGGGCCGGCTGACCGGGCCGCTGGAGGTGCCGGCGGCGGATACCGGCCCACTCGACCAGCGGGTCCGGACGCTGACCCAGCGGATCGCCGACCACCTGGCCGAGGGCATCGCGCAGCGTCCGGAAGACTGGCACATGCTGCAACGGGTCTGGATCGACGAACCCGGCATCTCCGCCGGTACGCCTGGGTCGGCCGCCGGATCGGCGGGCCCGGCCGGGGCGGGGCCGGGCACACCGGGCGCCCCGTCGATGTCCGAGCCGGCCTGAGAGGGAGGCGCAGTGCGGATCGGCATCGTGTGTCCGTACTCCTTCGACGTCCCCGGCGGGGTGCAGAACCACGTGATCGACCTCGCCGAGGCGCTGATCGGGCTCGGCCACGAGGTGAGCGTGCTGGCACCGGCGGACGAGGACTCGCCGCTGCCGCCGTACGTGGTGTCGGCCGGCCGGTCGGTGCCGCTGCCGTACAACGGGTCGGTGGCCCGGATCAGTTTCGGCCCGGTCTCCACCGCCCGGGTCCGGCGCTGGCTGGCCCGGGGCCGCTTCGACGTGCTGCACGTGCACGAGCCGTTCACGCTCAGCCTCTCCCTGCTCGCCGTGCTCTCCGCCCGAGGGCCGGTGGTCGCCACCTTCCACACCGCGATGACCCGGTCCCGGGCGCTGGCCGCCGCCCAGGGGGTGTTGCAGTTCGCCGTGGAGCGGATCACCGCCCGGATCGCGGTGAGCGCGTTGGCCCGCAAGGTCCAGGTCGAGCATCTCGGCGGCGGGGCGGTGGAGATCCCCAACGGGGTGGCGGTGGCGAAGTTCGCCGATGCCGAGCCGCTGCCCGGGTGGCCGGGCCCGTGCGGGACGGGCGAGGGGGGCACGCTGGGCTTCCTCGGCCGGTTCACCGAGCCCCGGAAGGGCTTCGGCGTGCTCCGGGAGGCGTTCGTCGCGCTTGCCGCGCGGCGTCCGGGGCTGCGGCTGCTGGTCGCCGGCCCGGGGGACGTGGCCGAACTGCACGAGGGCGTACCGGAGGGGCTGCGGGACCGGATCACCTTCCTCGGCCGGGTCCCCGAAACGGAGAAGGCGCGGATGCTGCGCAGCGTGCACCTCTACGTCGCGCCGAACACCGGAGGCGAATCCTTCGGGATGATCTTGACCGAGGCGATGGCCGCCGGAGCGACCGTGGTGGCGAGCGATCTGGACGCCTTCCGTCGGGTGCTGGACGGGGGCCGGGCCGGTGAGCTCTTTCCCACCGGGGATTCGACGGCGCTGCGGCGTACCCTGACCGCCCTGCTCGACGACCCGGTGCGCCGGACCGAGCTGTCCGGTTGTGCCCGGGAGGTGGTCGAAACCTTCGACTGGCCGACGGTGGCCCGCCGGGTTCTGGAGGTGTACGCGACGGCGATCGAGGCAACCGACGGTCGGGTGCTGGACGAGGAGTGGATCGGGCCCGGCTGACTGGCCCCGGAACCGGTCCAGAAGGGTGCGAAAGCACACCGACCGTCCCGCGCCGCCCGTCCGGGGCCGGTGCTGCCCGACTGCGTGGTACGGGCGGTTTGGCCGGGCTGGTCCGCGGTGCGCCGGTGACGTGCCGACGAGACGGGAATGGGGGCCGCACTACGATGCCGGGCATGTGGTGGGTGGTGGGCGTCGTCGTGGCGGTGGTCCTGGTGACGGCGTACCTGGTCTGGATCGCGGCCCGGGTCGACCGGATGCACGCCCGGGTGCGGTCGGCCACCCGGGCTCTGGACGCGCACCTGCTCCGCCGGGCGGCCGCCGCCGCGGTCCTGGCAGAGGAGCGGTACGTGCTGGAGCTGTACGCGGCGTCCCGGATCGCCCTCGACGCCGAGGGTGAGGAGCGGGAGGCCGCGGAGAACGACCTCACCCGGCAGTTGCGGTCCAGCGTGCTGGATCCGGAGGAGCCGGCCGCGGCGGCGGTGATCGGTGCCAGCCGGCGGCTCGCGCTGGCCCGTCAGGTCCACACCGATCTGGTACGCGACGCGCTGTCCCTGCGGCGCCGCCCCGTCGTACGCCTGTTCCGGATGTCCCGCAAGCACGAGCTGCCGCGCTACTTCGACATCGACGACCCGACCCTGAACAGCCGCCCGGAACTGTCGGTCGGCTGACGGGTGCGATCCACGGCCGCAGAGGAGCCCGGCCGCAGGGTGAGCCCGGCCACAGGGCAGGCCACCCGGGGTCTGATTGGCTGTCGGTCCGGCGTTGCACCCCGCGTAGCATCGAGTGCGACTTCACCTACCCGAGCCGACCTCACCCGCCCGCACCACTGTCGAGGAGCGAGAACGCCGTGTCCGAATCCACCGCCCAGTCCGGTTCCGACCAGTCGACCGCGGCTGGAGAGCCGACCGTCAGCGCCACCGGAGTGGTCGGTACCGCGCGGGTCAAGCGGGGTATGGCCGAGATGCTCAAGGGTGGCGTGATCATGGACGTGGTCACCCCCGAGCAGGCCAAGATCGCCGAGGATGCCGGCGCGGTCGCGGTGATGGCGCTGGAGCGGGTACCGGCCGACATCCGGGCCCAGGGCGGCGTCTCCCGGATGAGCGACCCGGACATGATCGACGGCATCATCCAGGCGGTCTCCATCCCGGTGATGGCCAAGGCCCGGATCGGGCACTTCGTCGAGGCGCAGGTGCTCCAGGCGCTGGGCGTCGACTACGTGGACGAGTCCGAGGTGCTGACCCCGGCGGACTACGCCAACCACATCGACAAGTGGGCCTTCACCGTGCCGTTCGTCTGCGGCGCCACCAACCTGGGTGAGGCGCTGCGCCGGATCACCGAGGGAGCGGCGATGATCCGCTCCAAGGGCGAGGCCGGCACCGGCGACGTCTCCAACGCCACCACGCACATGCGGAAGATCCGTGCCGAGATCGGCCGCCTCGGCTCGCTGCCCGGCGACGAGCTGTACGTCGCCGCCAAGGAGCTGCAGGCGCCCTACGAGCTGGTCCGGGAGGTGGCCGAGACCGGGAAGCTGCCGGTGGTGCTCTTCACCGCGGGTGGCATCGCCACCCCGGCGGACGCTGCGATGATGATGCAGCTCGGCGCGGAGGGCGTCTTCGTCGGCTCCGGGATCTTCAAGTCCGGCAACCCGGCGCAGCGGGCCGCCGCAATCGTCAAGGCCACCACCTTCTACGACGACCCCGACGTGCTGGCCAAGGTGTCGCGAGGGCTCGGCGAGGCGATGGTCGGGATCAACGTGGACGACATCCCCGTGCCGCACCGGCTGGCGGAGCGGGGTTGGTGACCTCGGCTTCCGCGAGGACTCGCCGCGCGAGTGCGCCGGGGTTGGTCGTCGGGGTTCTGGCGCTACAGGGCGACGTACGAGAGCATCTGACCGCGCTGACCGCCTCGGGCGCGCAAGCGCGGCCGGTGCGCCGGCCGGAGGAGCTGGAGCAGGTCGACGGCCTGGTGGTCCCGGGCGGGGAGTCGACCACCATCAGCAAGCTCGCCGAGACCTTCGACCTGCTCGATCCGATCCGCAAGCGCGTCGACGCGGGCATGCCGGTCTACGGCTCCTGCGCCGGCATGATCATGTTGGCGACCGAGGTGCTGGACGGCCGTCCCGACCAGCGCAGCTTCGGCGGCATCGAGATGACCGTCCGGCGCAACGCCTTCGGCCGGCAGGTCGACTCCTTCGAGGCGCCGGTGGATATCGCCGGCATCCCGGGGCCGAGTTTCCACGCGGTCTTCATCCGGGCACCCTGGGTCGAGCGGGTCGCCGACGGGGTGGAGGTGCTGGGCAGGGTGAGCGGCGGCCCGGCGGCCGGGCGGATCGTCGCGGTCCGGCAGGGAAACGCCGTCGCCACCGCCTTCCACCCGGAGCTGACCGGCGACCGGCGGCTGCACCGCTGGTTCGTCGATCTCGTCCGGGAGGCAGGCGTCTCCGCCTAGCGACGGCCGGTGACCCGTCCCGCCCGGCGGCAACGACCGATCCGACCCCGTGCCACGCGTGAGTACGCCACCACCGCGTCGGTAGGATTGTCGCGGGTTCGGCGGTTCTTCGTGGAGAACATGACGCGCGGTGCAGTCGACACAGACGCCGGGTAACGATGGAGGTCAGGTATGTCCGGCCACTCTAAGTGGGCGACGACGAAGCACAAGAAGGCGGTCATCGACGCCAAGCGCGGCAAGATGTTTGCCAAGCTGATCAAGAACGTCGAGGTCGCGGCGCGTACCGGCGGTGGTGACCCGGCCGGTAACCCGACCCTCTTCGACGCCATCCAGAAGGCGAAGAAGAACTCGGTACCGAACGACAACATCGACCGCGCCGTCAAGCGCGGCTCCGGCCTGGAGGCCGGCGGGGCCGACTGGCAGACGGTGATGTACGAGGGGTACGCCCCGGGCGGCGTCGCGCTGTTGATCGAGTGCCTGACCGACAACCGCAACCGTGCCGCGACCGAGGTACGCACCGCGTTGACCCGCAACGGAGGTTCGCTGGCGGACGCGGGCTCGGTGTCGTACATGTTCTCCCGCAAGGGCGTGGTGATCGTACCGAAGGCGGGGCTCTCCGAGGACGACGTGCTGTTGGCCGTCCTCGACGCCGGGGCCGAGGAGGTCAACGACCTGGACGAGGCGTTCGAGGTGGTCTCCGAGCCCGGTGACCTGATCGCCGTACGGACCGCGTTGCAGGATGCCGGCATCGACTACGAGTCGGCCGAGTCCTCCCTGGTGCCGAGCGTCACCGTCCCGCTGGACGAAGAGGGTGCCCGCAAGGTCTTCAAGTTGATCGACGCGTTGGAGGACTCCGACGACGTGCAGAACGTCTACGGAAACTTCGACGTCTCCGACGAGGTCATGGCGGCGGTCGGCTGAGCTCGGGTGAGCCGACAACCCCCGGCGAGCCCATCGTCGGCGTGGTACGCGAGTTCGACCCCGACCGGGGGTGGGGGGTGCTCGATGCCGTCGAGGTCCCAGGCGGCTGCTGGGTGCACTTCTCCGCCGTCGTCGCCCCGGGATACCGCAGCCTGTCAGCCGGGCAGCGGGTCTTCTTCCGCGTCGAGGCGCCGGGGCAGGACGGTTACCCGTACCGGGCCACGAAGGTCTGGAGCGAAGGCTCGGTGGAGCCGCCGGACCGGGGGCCGGACGGGGACTCGTCGTCGGTGGCGTACCGCAGCACGCTCACGATCGTCAACGACGAGCCACCCCACCCCTGAGATCGCTTCGTGTGCTGTTGCTGCCCCTCAAGGGGCAGCGACAGCACACGAACCGCTGCCCGGCACGCTCGCCGCCGGGCCCTCGGCGAGGTCGGTGCAGTAGGCGACGGTGGCGTCGTCCGCCGCCACCGCCTGCTGGGCCTCCGCTTGGCGGACGCGGCGGATGATCGCGGCGGGCCCGCTCGACGCGAGCATCGCCAGCACCTCGGGCCAGCCGGCGAGCCGGAACCGGTCGACGATCCGGCTGGCGCCGTTGCTGAGCAACACCGCACCGGTCAGTTCGGAGACGGGACAGCTGCCGATGACGGCCTCGGCCGCCGCCCGGGGGTCCTCCTTGGCCACCCAGTAGCCGCCTGGCCGGTTGCGATTGGCGCGCAGCACGGCGATGCCGTCGCGGCGGACCTGTTCGTACTCGGCACTGCCCTCGACCGCCGCTGCCAGCGCGGACCGGTACGGCCGGGCCAGCGTCACCTCCCGGGGATCCGAGACGACGAGCGGGGCCCTCGCTCCGGCGGAGTCGCCGGCTCGGTCGAGGACGAGGAACGAGTCGCCGAGCACGAGGTGGTCGGCGTGGCCGTCGCGCAGGCGCAGGATCACCACGCTCGCCCACGGGCTGCGGGGATCAGCGAGATCGCAGCCGGGACCGTGGGCGTCCGCCACCTGCACGATCGCCTCGGCGAGCAGCGCCGGAACGGGCCGGTTCGTGTCGGATGACAGCAGACCGAGGAGTTCCACCCCCAACCGGCGGGCGTACCAGGCCGGGCCGTGCCGGCAGACCAGTTCGGCACCGGACACCCCACCGGCACCGTCGACCAGCACGATCGCCGTGGGAACCACGCCGACGAAGTCCTCGTTTCCGCGACCGGTGCGGGCTGCGGCAGTTGCCATCGTCACCCGCACGTCCCGCCGCCTTCCCGCCGATCCGGGCATCAACCTTAGAACCCGCGCCGACGGTGGCACACACGCCGAACCGCGAGCCGTCGTGGCCGGGCGCTCCGGCTCCGAGTCGTCGTGGCCGGGCGTACCGACCTGAGTCGTCGTGGCCGGGCGTTCCGGGGCCGGCCACCGCCGGGAGCGGGGGTCGGCGTCGGCCTGGGCCGGTGGGGTGGGCGCGGTGGTGGGTCGGTCGCCTGGACCGCCGGTCGTCCGACGGTCCAGGCGCGGTTCCGACCCCTCCGCCGGCCGGCGAATCGGATCAGATGCTGAAGCCGCCGTCGACGTCGATCGTCGCGCCCGTGACGTACGAGCTGGCGGCGCTGGCCACCCAGGCGACCGCCGCCGCGATCTCGGCCGGCTCGGCGTACTGGCCGACGGCGGTGAGACCGCGAACGGTCTCCGCCATGGGGCTGTCGGCCGGGTTGGCATCGGTGTCGGTCGGGCCGGGGTTGACCAGGTTCGCGGTGATGCCCCGGGGCCCGAGATCACGGCCGAGTCCCTTGGTCAGCCCGGTCAGTGCGGTCTTGCTCATCGAGTAGAGCGCGAAGCCCGGAAACGGTGCTCGTTCGGCCATGTTGCTGCCGATGGTAATGATCCGTCCACCGTCGACCATGTGCCGGGCCGCCGCCTGTGCGGCGAGGAACGGTGCCCGGACGTTCACCGCCACGGTCTGCTCGAACTCGGCGAGCCCCAACTCGGTCACCGGCCCGACGATGAACGCCCCGGCATTGTTGACCAGTACGTCGAGCCGGCCGAACTCGCCGGCCGCGCGGTCCACCGCCGAGACGATCGCCTCGGGGTCGGCGCTGTCCGCCTGGATCGCCAGCCCGCGCCGGCCGATCTCCTTGATCCGGTCCAGCACGACGCCGGCCGCCTCGGCGTCGCGCTGGTAGGTCAGCACCACGTCGGCGCCCTCCTCGGCCAACCGCACCGCCACCGCCGCACCGATGCCCCGGCTCCCGCCGGTGACGAACGCTACCTTTCCATCCAGAACACGGCTCTTTGCTGAAATAACCTCACTCATGTGAACCATCGTGCGCGAGCGCCGGGCCGCCGTCTGGCGGTGATCGGACGCCTCGTTCGGCGAATCGACGTCGGACAGGTCCGGGCGCTATGCCCCGATCCCGCCGGCGTGGGCCGGGCAAGCACGCCGAGCTCACCTGCGTGCGGACGGCTGGGCACGGCGAGATCACCGGCGTGCGGCCGCCGGTCGGGCACGCCGAGCTCACCTGTGTGCGGACGGCTGGGCACGCCGAGCTCACCTGTGTGCGGCCGCAGGTCGGGCACGGCGAGATCACCGGTCTGCGGCCGCAGGTCGGGTACGGCGGACCCGGCTGTGCAGCAGCAGCGTGCCGGCGGTGAGCAGGGCCAGCGCGACCGTGCCGAGCCCGGAGGCGAACAGCGTGCCGGCGGCACCGAACGCGGTCACCAGCGGACCACCGAGTGCCGCGCCGAGCGGTGTCGCGGCGGCGGTGACCACGCCCCGGGCGGCCAGCACTGCGGGCAGGTCCGCCGGGTCGGCCGCGTTCTGGAACAGTGCGAGGCTGAACGCGGGAAACGGCCCGTAGACCAGGCCGCCGAGAGCGAAGCAGGCCAGGGTGAGCCAGACCGGGGCGGCCAGGCCGAACGGGACCAGCAGCAGGCCCCAGCCGGCGATCACCGCGATGGTCACCGGCCACTGCCGGGCCCGGGTCAGCATCCCGCCGAGCAGGCCGCCGACGACTGCGCCGACCCCGAACACGGTCCAGTAGCCGCCGAGCAGTCCGGCGGCGGCGCTCAGCTCGTCGGCGACGTACAGCGGAAGGGCCACCTCGACCGGGCCGTAGAGGAAGTAGAAGACGGCGGTGACCGCGATCAACCCGATCAGTTCAGGGCGGTGGGCGAGGATCCGGAAGCCCCGGCCGGTCGGTCGGGCGCCGGACGGCCGGCCGCCGGCGGCCGGTGGACGCAGCCGGGCTGCCTGTACCGCCAGCAGCAGGTAGCTGAGCGCATCGAGGCCGAGCACCAGCGCCGGGTGGATGGTGGCGACCAGCAGGCCGGCCACCGCCGGGCCGGCCACGAAGGCGGCCTGCTGGCTCGTCCCAACCAGCGCGTTCGCCGGCAGCCGGCGCTCGGCCGGAAAGATCTCACTGATCAACGTGTACGTCCCCGCGGTGCCCCACGCGGCGAGCAGCGACGAGACCGCGAGCAGGGCGACGTACCGCCCGACGGTGAGCTGGTCGAGCAGGTGCAGTACGACCACTGCGCCGAGCGCACCGGCCCGGAGTACCGAGTTTGCCAGTACCAGGCGGCGGGCGGCGGCCCGGCTCAGCCAGCGGGCGAACAGCAGAGCCCCGGCGGCGGCCGGTAACGCGTATGCGGTCACGGCGGCGCCGACGATCAGCCCGGCCTGGTCCGGCGGGGCGAGCCGCAGCGCAAGCCAGGCGATCGCCACCACGCTCATCCCGTCGCCGAGGTGCGAGACCACCAGCCCGGAGAGCAGCCGGCGGAAGGCCGGTTCGGCGAACGCGGCCCGATAGGGGGCCGGGACCAGCCGGGCCGGAGGGGGCATCCAGGGAATATCTCAGGTGAAGTCTGGTTGAGGTCAACGGCCCTCGGAACGGCCGTCCCACCGTCGTCGATCTGGGCTGACGACAGCAGGGGGTGAGGCGCCTCACAATACGATACGGAACGGTGCCGTTTCGGTTCTCGGCTGACTAGTGTCGGTGCGGTCAAAAACTTCCCCGCGGGCCGAATTCGGCGATCGCGGGGCTTCGGGGGGACATCAAGGCATGGAGTTAACCGAAAACACCGGGCACCCGAGGCGCTGGGCCATTCTCGGCGTGCTCGTGATCAGCCTGCTGGTGATCGTGCTGGACAACACGGTCCTGAACGTCGCGCTGCGCACCCTGGCCGACCCGGTGCACGGCCTCGGCGCCAGCCAGGGCGAACTGGAATGGTCGATCAACTCGTACACCCTGGTCTTCGCCGGGCTGCTGTTCACCTTCGGTGTGCTCGGCGACCGGTACGGACGCAAGTGGTTCCTGCTCGTCGGCCTGGCGATGTTCGGCCTCGCATCGCTGCTGTCGGCGTACGCGCAGAGTCCGGGGCAACTGATCGGCGCCCGTGCCCTGATGGGCTTCGGAGCCGCCGCCGTGATGCCGGTGACCCTGTCGATCATCTCGAACGTCTTCGATCCCCGGGAGCGCGGCCGCGCCATCGGGGTCTGGGCCGGTGCGATCGGTCTCGGCGTGGCGATCGGCCCGGTGCTGGGTGGACTGCTGCTGGAGAACTACTGGTGGGGCTCGGTCTTCCTGATCAACGTGCCGGTGGTGCTGATCGGGCTGGTCGCGGTGGCGCTGCTGGTGCCCGACTCGCGGGACCCGAGGCCGGGCAGGATCGACGTGATCGGCGTACTGCTCTCGGTGGTCGGCCTGGTCGCCCTGTCGTACGGGATCATCGACGGTGGCGAGCACGGCTTCGGCCGGCCACTGGTCTGGGCGTCGATCGTCGGCGGGCTGGCCGTGCTCGCCGCGTTCGTGGCCTGGGAGCGCCGGGTCGAGTTCCCGTCGCTGGACGTACGCCTGTTCCGGGTACCCCGGTTCGCCGCCCCGGTCGCGGTGATCGGCCTGGTCTTCTTCGCCGCCATGGGCGTGATGTTCTTCAGTGCGTTCTACCTGCAACTCGTCCGTGGCTACAGCCCGCTGGAGACCGGTCTGCTGATGCTGCCGTTCGCCGTCGCCCAGCTGGTCTTCGCACCGCGCAGCGCCGCCATGGTCAAGCGGTACGGCGGCCGGGCGGTTGCGGTGACCGGGCTGGCCCTCACCTCGGGGGCGCTGGTGGCGTTCGCCTTCGCCACCGCGACCACCCCGATCTGGATCATCGGGTTGATCTTCTTCGTCCAGGGCGTCGGGATGGCCAACATCATGCCGCCGGCGACCGAGTCGATCATGTCTGCGCTACCCCGGGAGAAGGCCGGGGTGGGCTCGGCGGTCAGCAACACCGTCCGTCAGGTCGCCGGCGCGCTCGGCGTCGCGGTGCTCGGCTCGGTGCTCAGCGGGGTCTACCGGGACCAGATCGAGCCGGCGGCCCGGACGCTGCCGGCGCCGGCCCGGGACGCCGCGTCCGAGTCGGTCTCCGGGGCGTACGCGGTCGCGGAGCGGCTCGGTCCGGCCGGCTCGGCCGTGACCAGCGCCGCCAACGACGCCTTCGTGACGGCCATGCACTGGGCCAGCGGGCTGTCGGCGGCGATCGCCGCGCTCGGCATCCTGGTGGTGCTCCGCTGGCTGCCCGGCCGCATGGCCGAGGAGCAGTTGCTGCCGCCGGAGCCGGTGGCCGATCCCGAGTTGGTCGCCGCCTGAGCGACCGGGGACAATGGGCGACGTGACCGAGACGACGGATGCTCCGCGGGCGCCAGGACGCCCGCGGAGCATCCGCGCGGACGAGGCGATCCTGGAGGCCGCGCTCGACCTGCTCGCCGGAGACAGCAGTATCGAGACGCTGTCGATCGAGGCGATCGCCGCTCGGGCCGGGGTGGGCAAGGCGACCATCTACCGGCGCTGGTCCGGCAAGGAGGCCCTGCTCCAGGACGCCCTGCGCCGGCTGAAGCCGCCGCCACCGCCACCGCCCGGCCGGTCCGTACGCGAGGACCTGGTCACGCTGGTCGGCAACACCGGGCACAACCCGGACCCCCGGATGCGGCAGATCATGCCCTGCCTGATGCCCGTGATCAGCCGCAGCCCCGAGCAGTACCGGCTCTACCAGGAGATGGTCGAGCCGCGACGGCGGATGATCCGCGAGGTGCTGCGCCGGGGGATCGACCTCGGCGAGCTGCGTGCCGACCTCGACGTCGAGCTCACCGTCGCGCTGCTCACCGCGCCGCTGGTGATGCAGCGGCTGCTCCGCGCCCAGCCTGACCTGGACGAGCACGACCTGCCGGCGCGGGTCGTCGACGCCGTCATCGCCGGCATCGCCGTCCGCTGAGCGCGGGTGGCGGCCCCACCGTCCGCCGTTGAGCCACGGGTACGACAAATGAGCCACGGATACGACAAAACCCGGCGAACGTTACTGGACACCGCATCAGCCGTCGGCTGCGGCCGGCCCGGATGAGCTGCGCAGCCGGTGCAGGCGCAGCGCGAGCTGCACCTCCAGCGCACGCTCCGGCTTCTGCCACTGCGCACCGAGCAGCTGACCGACCCGATCCAGCCGCTGGGTCACGGTGTTGACGTGCACGTGCAGCAGCTCCGCCGCGCGGGCGAGGCTGCCACCCACCCCGAAGTACGCCTCCAGCGTCTTCACCAGCGCGGTCCCCCGGCGGGCGTCGTAGTCGACCACCGGACCGATGGTGTCGACCAGGAACCGGGCCACCTCCCGCTCGCCACCGGACTCGACCGCGCCGAGCAGCAGCCCGACGAAGCCGAGCTCGGCGCTGCTGGCCCCCTCGCCGGACCGGCCCAGCGCGCGCAGCGCGGTGAGGCAGCGCTCCGCCTCCCGGGCCGCCCCGGCCAGTGCGGCGGGTCCGGTCGCCGGCCCGCCCGCTCCGGCGGTGACCGGCCGGCCCAGTGCCCGGGACAGGTCCCGGAGCACGGTCCGGGCCGCCGCACCCGCGTCGTCGCCCGGCAGCATCAGCACCGCCCGCCCGTCCCGGCCCGCCGCCAGCCCGCCGTGTGCCGAGGCGTACGTGCTGGCCCAGGAGGTGACCCGCTGCCGCACCGAGGTACTGCCCGCCATCGCGTCGTCGGCCACCGCCACGAGCACGTGCGGCGCGTCCAGGTCCACGCCGAGCCGGCGGGCCCGGCCACGCAGCGCGGCGACGTCGATCACCGGCCGGGCGATCAGGTCGTCGAGCAGCTCACCCCGGACCCGTCCCTCCGCCTCGGCGACCGTCTGCCGGAACAGCAGCAGCAGCGCGGTGACCAGCGCTGCCCGCTCCAGGATCCGCTGGTCGGCGTCGACCAGTTCCTCCTCCGGACGGGAGACCAGGGCGCCGAGATTCTCCGTACCGGCGACGACGGCGGCGTACCAGAGGTCGCCCCGGTGCACGCTGCGCCCCTCGGTGCGCGACGCCACCACCGCCTCGTCCAGCGCCGCCCGGTCGGGCTCGCCGATCTCGCCGACCCGGGCCAGCGTCCGGCCCTCGGCGTCCAACGCCAGCAGCGCGCCGCCGAGTATCTCGGTCACCGCCGCCGCCACGTCCTCCACCCCGCCGCCGCGCAGCACCAGCGAGGTCATCCGGTCGTGCGCGGCGGCGGCCCGCTCCACCGACGCGCTGTGCGCCTGGATCGTCGTGTTCGCCGCCGACAGCTCCGCCAGCGCCGCCCGGGTCTCGGCGAGCAGCCGTGCCGTGTCGATCGCGACCGCGGCGTGCGCGGCCAGCGAGAGCAGCAGCGACACCTCTTCCCGGGCGAACGGCCGGGCCGATCGGTTCGCGGCGTAGAGCACCCCGATCACCCGGGAGCCGAGCCGCAGCGGCACCCCGAGGATGGCGACCAGCCCTTCCTCGCGTACCCCGGCGTCGATCTCCCCGGTGTGGTGGAACCTCGCGTCCCGCGGATAGTTCGCGGTCGCGTACGGGCTGCCGGTCTGCGCCACCAGCCCGCCGAGTCCGGCGCCCATCGGCAGCCGGAGCCCCTGGAACCGGGCCGAGATCGAACCGTCGGTGACCCGCATGTACGTGTCGCCCCGGTCGTCGTCGACCAGCGTCATGTACGCCACGTCGGTGCCGAGCAGGTGCCGGGCCCGGCGCACGATCGCCCGCAGTACGTCGTCCGAGTCGCGCAGCCCGGCGAGGTCGCTGGCGGTGTCGTAGAGGCCGGAGAGTTCCGCCTCGCGGCGCCGCCGCCGTTCCAGCAGCGCCCGTACCCGCAGCGCCACCACCTTCGCCGCCTCTAGTTCGGCGAGCCGTTCGGCGGGAACCCCGGCCGCCCGGGCGGCCACCAGCGGCCCCTCGAACTCGACCGGAGCGGCCTCCCGGGCCAGCAGCTCCAGAAACTCGATCGGCGAGGACACGGGCTTCATTCTGCGTCGGCGTCCACTCAGTTCGCCGTCCAACCCCCGTCGAGGGGAATCGAGGCGCCGGTGAGGGAGGAGGCGGCGGGGGAGCAGAGGTAGGCGACGAGTTCGGCCACCTCCTCCGGCTCGATCAGCCGTTTGATCGCCGCCCGGGCCAGCATGATTCGTTCGACCACCTCGCTCTCGGCGATGCCGTGCGCGGTGGCCTGCGCGGCGATCTGTCCCTCGACCAGGGGCGTGCGGACGTAGGCCGGGTTGACGCAGTTGGCGGTCACCCCGCGTGTCGCCCCCTCCAGGGCGACGACCTTCGACAGCCCTTCCAGGGCGTGCTTGGCGGAGACGTACGCCGCCTTGAACGCCGAGGCGCGCAGCCCGTGCACCGAGGAGATGTTGACGATCCGGCCCCAGCCGGCGGCGTACATGTGCGGCAGCGCCCGCCGGACGATCAGGAAGGGCGCGGTGACCATCACCCGGTGCAGGTGGTCGAAGCGTTCCGGCGGAAACTCGTCGAGTGGCGCCACGTGTTGCAGCCCGGCGTTGTTGACCACGATGTCGAGCCCCGGGTCGATCCGGTCGACGGCACCGGGATCGGCGAGGTCCAGCCCGAGCGCCCGGCCGCCGACCTCGGCGGCGACCGTCTCGGCCCGGCCGGCGTCCCGGTCCACCACGATCACCTTCGCGCCGGCCGCCGCCAGCCGGACGGCGCAGGCCCGGCCGATGCCGCCGGCACCGCCGGTCACCAGGGCGGTCTTGCCGGACAGGTCGAGCCGGACGACCCGCGGGTGGCCGGCACCGGTCGGGCCGTCGGCCGGCGCCGCGGCCGCCTGCTGCCGCCCTCGCGCGGCCTGGTCGTCCCGACCCGGTTCTACCGTCATGGCCGAGAAAGTTACGAGGCAACCGGTCGGCGGCACATGGGCGCCGGCCACATACTCCAGCACCGGCCTATGTGGCGACCGCCGGCGGGCGACCGGGCCCGGCCGGCGATGATCGGGTACGGGCGTGTCGGCGTTTCCGGCTCCGCAGCAGGCCAGTAGGGTGTCGAACACACGTACGTGCTGCGGCACGGGGAGGGGGCGGCGTGCGGGTGCTGGGCGTCGACCCGGGGTTGACCCGGTGCGGGGTCGGCGTGGTCGAGGGCGTACCCGGCCGGCCGTGCGCCCTGGTGGCGTACTACGTCGTCTACACCGACCCGGCCGACGAGCTGCCGCTGCGCCTGCTGCACCTGGACACCGAGCTGACCCGGCTGGTCGCCGAGCACCAGCCGCACACCGTGGCGGTGGAACGGGTCTTCAGCCAGCACAACGTGCGGACGGTGATGGGGACCGCGCAGGCCAGTGCGGTGGCGGTGCTGGCCGGGGCCCGGGCCGGGCTGCCGGTGCAGACGTACACCCCGAGCGAGGTCAAGGCGGCGGTCACCGGTTCCGGCCAGGCGGACAAGGCGCAGATGATGGCGATGGTGACCCGGCTGCTGCGGCTGGCCGAGCCGCCCCGGCCGGCCGACGCCGCCGACGCGCTGGCGCTGGCGATCTGCCACATCTGGCGCGGTGGCACCCGGGCCCGGCTCGCGGCGGCGGCCAGCGCGGCCCGGCAGCGTACGGCGCCGGCGGCGGCCCGGGACGCCGCCCGTCCGGGTACGTCCCGCCGGGGGGCTCGGCCGGGCCCGAAGCGACAGGGAGGAACGGGATGATCGCGAGTGTCCGGGGTGTGGTCGCCGGGCTGTCCCCGGACGGCGCGGTGATCGAGGTCGGCGGGGTGGGCCTGGCGGTGCAGTGCGCGCCCGGCACCCTGGCCGGGCTGCGGGTCGGCTCGCCCGCCCGGCTCGCCACCAGCCTGGTGGTCCGGGAGGACTCGCTGACCCTCTACGGCTTCGCCGACGACGACGAGAAGCAACTCTTCGAACTGCTCCAGACCGCCAGCGGGGTCGGACCCCGGCTCGCCCAGGCGGTCCTCGCGGTGCACGCCCCCGACGTGGTGCGCAAGGCGATCGCGAACGCCGACACCGGCACCCTGACCCGGGTGCCGGGGATCGGCAAGAAGGGGGCGGAGCGGCTGGTGCTGGAGTTGCGCGACCGGATCGGTCCGATCCCGGTCGGCCCGGACGGCGTGGCCGGGGTCACCGCCGGCGCCTGGCCGGAGCAGGTGCGGCAGGCGCTGGTCGGGCTCGGCTGGACGGCGTCCCAGGCGGAGCAGGCGGTGGCGGCGGTGGCGGAGACGGTCGACGGTGAGGTGCCGCCGGTGCCGGTGCTGTTGAAGCAGGCCATCCGACTGCTGGGTCGGACCCGGTGACCGACTCCGAGGGGCTGGTCTCGGCGTACGCGAGCGACACGGAGCGGGACGCCGAGGTCACCGTACGCCCGAAGCGGCTCGCCGACTTCATCGCCCAGCACCGGGTGCGCGACCAGCTCGACCTGCTGCTGCGCGGCGCCATGGGCCGCGGCGCCCCGCCGGACCACATCCTGCTCTCCGGGCCGCCGGGCCTGGGTAAGCCGGTCTCGGTCGAGGCTCTGGTGCTGCTCGCCGACGGCACCCGACGCCGGCTGGGCGAGATCGTGCCGGGGGACCGCGTCGTCACCCGCACCGGGCGGCCGGCGCTGGTCGAGGCCGTGCACGAGCAGGGCGAACTCGACTGTGTGCGGATCCGGACGGCGAGCGGCCGGCAGGTGGTGGCGGCGCCGGACCACCCGTTCTGGACCACCGAGGGGTGGACGAAGGCGGGCGACCTGACCGACCGGGACGTGTTGGCGAACGTGTTGCGTCCCGAGCTGACGGCCGGCGCCGCCGAGTCGACCGACGAGTTCCGGTCGGCCGGCCGCCTGCTCGGCGTCGGGGGCCCGGCGCACCGGCTCCCGCCCTTCGTCTTCCGGGGTGACGAGCGGCAGGTCGGCGCCTTCCTCGGGGCGTACTTCGCGGTCGCCGGGTCGGTGGGCCGGCGCGATCCGGGCGTGCTGGTCGGGTTCCACAGCGCCTCGTCCGGCCTGCTCCGGGACGTGCAGCACCTGCTGCTGCGGCTCGGCGTCCAGTCCCGGATCGAGGCCGGTCGAGACGGCCAGGGGCGGCCGCCCGCGCCGTGGCGGTTGAGCGTGACCGGCCGGGACGACGTCGCCCGGTTCGTCGAACGGGCCGGCGTGCTGGACGAGCGCGGTCGGTGGCTGGCGCAGTGGGCGCCGTCCGGATCCCCCGGCTCGCCCAGGTCCCCCGGTTTGCCGGGGTCTCCCGATTCGCCCGGCTCGCCCGGCCCGGCGACGCCGGGCGCCCTGCCGCGCCGGGACCGGTTCGCGCGGGGTCTCGCCGCCGACCGGGTGGTCGCGGTCGAGCCCGCCGGCCTGCATCCGTGCCGGTGTCTGACCGTCGCCGACGACCACACCTTCACGGTCAACGACCTGGTCGTGCACAACACCACCCTGGCGAACATCGTCGCCGCCGAGCTGGGCGCGGGGATCCGGGTCACCAGCGGTCCGGCGATCGAGCGCTCCGGTGACCTCGCCGCGATCCTGACCAGCCTGGCCGAGGGCGACGTGCTCTTCATCGACGAGATCCACCGGATCGCCAAGCCGGCCGAGGAGCTGCTCTACAGCGCGATGGAGGACTTCCGGGTCGACGTGGTGGTGGGCAAGGGGCCGGGCGCCACCGCGATCCCGCTGGACGTCGAGCCGTTCACCCTGGTCGGCGCGACGACCCGGTCGGGGTTGTTGACCGGCCCGATGCGGGACCGGTTCGGCTTCGTCGCGCACCTCGACTTCTACTCCCCGGACGAGTTGGACGTGCTGATCCAGCGTTCGGCGCGGATCCTCGGGGTGCCGATCACCGAGGGCGGGTCGGCGGAGATCGCCGGCCGGTCCCGGGGGACGCCCCGGATCGCCAACCGGCTGCTGCGCCGGGTACGCGACTTCGCCGAGGTACGGGCGGACGGGACCGTGAACCGGGAGACCGCGCGGGCGGCGCTGCGCGTGTACGACGTGGACGAGCTGGGGCTGGACCGGCTCGACCGGGCGGTGTTGACGGCCCTGGTCGACTCCTTCCGGGGCGGCCCGGTGGGGCTGTCGACCCTGGCGGTGGCGGTGGGGGAGCAGCCGGACACCGTCGAGGAGGTCTGCGAGCCCTTCCTGGTCCGGGCCGGGCTGTTGGCCCGTACTCCGCGGGGGCGGGTGGCCACCGAGGCCGCTTGGCGACACCTGGGACGGACTCCGCCAAATGGTACATTTGGTTCGAGCGGGTCTCCGGGGCCCGATCTCTTCTCCGCGGGTTCCCAGGAGGTGTGATCCGTTCGTGATCTGTGCCGCATTCGGTGTTCTCAGGTGCAGGGACTAGACTCGCCGCGGTTTGTACAGGACGTGAGTTCCTGCCTCCGCTCCGGTGCGCACGTGCCGGGGCGAGGCCGATGGGAAGGTCGTAACAGTGCCTTTTATGGCAGCAGAGGGCGGCGGCGGAGCTGGCAGCTTCATGCCGCTGCTCATGATTGTCCTGCTCTTCGTCGTCATGTACTTCATGATGATCCGGCCGCAGCAGAAGCGGCGCCGTGAGGCCGAGCAGATGCAGTCCTCGATCGGCACCGGTGACGAGGTGGTCACCATCGGTGGCCTCTACGGCACCGTCACCAGCGTGGACGACGAGACCGTGATGCTCGAGGTGGCGCCCGGCGTGCAGACGCGGTACGCGCGGCCGGCGATCGCCCGGGTCGTCAAGAAGGTCGAGCGGGTCGAGTCGGTGCCCGAAGAGGTCGACGCGAAGGAATGACCGACCCGCCCGACGGGGCAGGTTTGGCATCGACCATAATAGATCAACGGGCCGGTGGGACCCCCGCCGGTGCGGTACGCATCTCGCCGGGCTCCTCCGGCGTCCGACCCGCCGCCCACCACTAGCGGCCGAACCGCGCAGGGAGACAGGAAAGCCGTGGCACCACCTCAGGGACAGATGCGACCCGGGCGGCAGCTGGCCGTGCTCGGGTTGATCTTCACCGTCCTCTATCTTTTGGTGTTCTTCGCCGCCGGGGCCAAGGGCAGCTGGACGGATCGGCTTGAGCCGAAGCTCGGCCTGGATCTCGTCGGCGGCACCCGGATGACCCTGGAGGCGGCCACCGAGGCCGGTCAGGCGCCCCCGGCTGCCTCCCTGGAGCGGGCCCGGCAGATCATCCAGGCCCGGGTGGACGGCCGCGGTGTCGCCGAGGCCGAGGTGGTCACCGAGGGCAACCGAAACATCGTGATCTCGGTGCCGGGGCAGAATGCCGACCTCGACGATGTCGGCACCCCGGCCGAGCTGCGGTTCCGCAAGGTGCTCAAGATGACCGACGGTGGCGGCCCGGTCAACACCGCACCGTCGCCCGGCGCGTCGGCCAGCCCGGCCCCGTCCGGCAGCCCGACCCCCGCCGGCAGCCCGACCCCCGCCGGCAGCGCCAGCCCGTCCGGCAACCCGTCTCCCGCCGCCACCTCGTCGCCGGCCGCCGGTGGCCAGGGCGGCGGCGCTCCGGCGCCCACGCCCACGCCGAGCGGCAGTGCCTCGCCCGCACCGAGCGGCTCGGCCAGCGCCGCCCCGGCGGACCCGGACGAGATGACGCTGGAGCAGCAGCGCGCGGCGGTGGAGCAGAAGGTCGGTGCCGAGGCCTGGGCCGCGGCCACCGCGCTCCAGGCGCCGGCGGACTTCAGTGCGGACCCGGCGCTCGCCGAGAAGCTCAAGCCGTTCGCCGAGCTGACCCCGCAGGAGATCCGGGTCCTGCCGGCCAGCGTCCAGTTCAACGTGCCGACCATCACCTGCGAGAAGCTCGACCAGCGGGCGCCCGGCTCGATCAAGGAGCCGAACGAGCAGGTGGTGGCCTGTGAGGCCGGCCAGACCAAGAGCCTGCTGGACGTCGCCAAGGTGGAGGGGACCGACGTCGACGACGCCGCCGGTGTGCTGGACCAGACGACCAGCCAGTGGGTGGTCAGTCTGGACTTCACCGGCGAGGGGCAGAGCAAGTGGACCAACCTGACCCGCGAGGCGTACAACAACACCGACGGCCAGTGCGACCAGGCGGCCCTCGGCGACGAGGGCCGGTGCCGGGTCGCGGTGGTGCTGGACAACAAGATCATCTCCGCGCCGGAGATCCTGGGCGTGCTGACCGGTGACTCCCAGATCAGCGGCAGCTTCACCAGCGCCAGCGCCAACGAGCTGGCCAGCCAGCTCCGCTACGGCGCCCTGCCGCTGACCTTCAAGCCGCAGGAGGCGCAGAACATCACCGCCACGCTCGGTACCGAGCACCTGCGGGCCGGCCTGCTGGCCGCCGGCATCGGCATGCTCCTGGTGGTCATCTACGCCTTCTTCTACTACCGGCTGCTCGGCTCGGTGATCTTCCTCAGCCTGGTCCTCTCCGCCATCCTGGTCTTCGGCGCGCTGGTGGTGCTCGGCCGGCAGATCGGCTTCACCCTGACCCTCGCCGGGATAGCCGGTTTCATCGTCTCGTTGGGTGTCGCGGCAGACTCCTTCGTCATCTACTTCGAACGACTGAAAGACGAGATCCGGGACGGGCGCAGCCCGCGCAGCGCGGTGCCCCGCGCCTGGGCCCGGGCCCGCCGGACGATCATCTCGGCGAACGCCATCTCGATCATGGCGGCCGTGGTGCTCTACCTCGTCTCGGTCGGCACCGTGCAGGGCTTCGCCTTCGCGCTGGGCCTGGCCACCATCCTCGACCTGGTGGTCGTCTTCCTCTTCCGGCATCCGATCATGACGTTGTTCGCGAGCACCCCGGCCTTCCTGTCGCCACGGGTCAGCGGGCTGGGTCGGGCTCTGCACAACCGGGACGACGACGAGACGCCGACGACCCGCAAGACCCGCGTGAAGGAGGCCTGAGATGAGCAGGAGTGGGCTCGCCAGCCGCTTGTACCGCGGTGAAGCCGGTCTCAGCATCGTCCCCCGCCGCAAGCTGTGGTTCGGCATCGCCGGCGGATTGGTGCTGCTGGCCGTCCTGAGCTTCGTGATCCAGGGCTTCCACCTCGGCATCGAGTTCCGGGGCGGCAACGAGTTCCAGGTGCCGGTCTCGGTCGGCACCATGGAGCGGGCCGAGGCGGCGATCGGCAACGCGCTCGCCGACAAGTCGACGCCGGCGGGGCCGGCCCAGGTGGTCTCCAGCCAGCAGGTCGGCAACGGCGCCAACGCCACCTACCTGTTCCGGACCTCCCCGCTGGAGCAGCAACAGGCCACCGACGTCCGCACCGCGGTCGCCGCCGACCTGGGCATCGAGGTCGACCAGATCAGCGACAGCCGGGTCAGCGCCGCCTGGGGTGCCCAGATCACCCAGCGGGCACTGCTCGGTCTGGTGATCTTCGTGGTGCTGGTCACCGGCTACCTGGTGATCCGGTTCGAGCTGCGGATGGCGATCGCCGCCGTCAGCGGCCTCCTGCTGGACCTGCTGCTCACCGCCGGCATCTACTCGGCGGTCGGCTTCGAGGTGACCCCGTCGACCATCGTCGGCTTCCTCACCATCCTCGGCTTCGCCCTCTACGACAGCGTGGTCGTCTTCGACAAGATCCAGGAGAACACCAGAGGAATCACCGGGGGCAGCAGCCAGACGTACGCCGAGGCAGCCAACCTGGCGCTGAACCAGACCCTGATGCGGTCGATCAACACCTCGGTGGTCGCCCTGCTGCCCGTCGGTGGCCTGCTCTTCATCGGTGCGGGACTGCTCGGCGCCGGCACGCTGAAGGACCTCGGCCTGGTGCTCTTCGTCGGTATGGGCGCCGCGTTCTTCTCGTCGATCTTCCTCTCCACGCCGCTGCTGGTGACGCTGAAGGAGCGGGAGCCGCGGATCCGGCAGCACACCCAGCGGGTGCTGGCCCGGCGGGCCGGTGGTGGCCGGGACGCCTCAGCCCCCCGCCGCCCCGCCCGGCAACCCGGCCAGGCCCGGCAGCAGGCCGCCGAGGCGCCGGCCGCCGAGCCCGCGACCGAGGAGGCTCCGGCCGAGGCGACCGCGCTGGCCGGAACCGCGCCGAAGGTCGGCTCCCGTCCGACGGGCAAGCGGTCCGGTGGCGCCCGCGGCGGCCGCTCCGGTGGCAACCGCCCCGGCGGCAAGCGGCGCTGAGCCGGACGAACGGATCGAAAGGCGCCCGACACGCCGCCGCGGAGGCGGGCGGGTCGGGCGCCTTTGCCCGGAGAGGACGCAGTGTGACGGAGACCCAGACCGAGGTACGTGGCGACAGCGGCCCGGTCACCGCCCAGTTGGTGGCCAGCCGGGTGCTGGACGTACCCGACTTCCCGAAGCCGGGCGTCGTGTTCAAGGACCTGATGCCGCTGTTCGCCGACGGTGCCGCCTTCCGGGCGGTGATCGACAACATCGTCGACCACCACGGTCGGGACTCGTTCGACGTGGTGGTGGGGATCGAGGCGCGCGGCTTCGTGGTGGCCGCCGCGATCGCCTACGCGACCGGGGTCGGGGTGGTGCCGGTACGCAAGGCCGGCAAGCTGCCCCGGGCCGCGTACGCCGCCTCGTACGCCCTGGAGTACGGCGAGGCCACCCTGGAGGTGCACCAGGACGCGTTCACCGCCGGACACCGGGTCCTGGTGGTCGACGACGTACTCGCCACCGGTGGGACCGCACAGGCCACCCTGGAACTGGTCGAGCGGGCCGGTGGCACGGTGGCCGGGTTCAGTGTGCTGCTGGAGTTGAGTTTCCTGAACGGCCGGGACCTGCTGGCGCCCCGGGCGGTTCATGCCTTGCTGACCGTTTAGCACCCCGAGTCACCATCCGACCACCGCATACGTCCGTCAGGACCGTCGCCAGCCCTTCCGGACGGGTAGGATTGCCCTTCGTGCTGGCCCGGGCGACCTGCCCGTGACTGGCGTAGGCCCGGGTCGACCGGTTACGGTCGGGTCATTCCCGGCGAAATGTTGAGGAGGCCGGTGTCTTCCGATGTCGCCCCTCCGGCGGAGGGCATGGTGCATCCCACCAACGAGGCTGACAACCCCGCCGACGTCACGACCACTCCAGCCGACGCGATGGCCAGCGCCGGTGGTGCAGCCCAGCCCCCGGCCAGCGGAGCCGGCCGTCCCCAGGGTCCCCCCGAGGAGCCGGCGACCGCCGCCGAACAGTCCCAGACCGGCCCCGGGCGGGCCGGCGCGGCGACGCGACCCCTCGGCTCGGCCCCGTCGGCCGGCGGCAGCCCTGCCGACGACAGCACCGTCCCGGCGGCCGGCGTGCCGACCACCGCGCTCGGCAGACCGGGCGCCGGCGCTGTTCCGGCCGGGGGCGCTGGCGTTTCGCCGGCCGGTTCCGCCGGTGGTGGCCCGGCCGCTGGCACGGGTGCGGCTCCGGCCGAGGGCGGCGGTGGCGGCGTCCCGGCCGTACCGGCGGGGATCGGCGCCAGCGTGGCCTCCGGGGCGGCCGGCGAGTTCGCCGGAATGGCGGGCGGGAGCCCGCAGCCGCCCGCGACCAGCTTCGCCCTGGCGAACGCGCCCACCGGGCGCCGGGTGAGGGCCCGGCTGGCCCGGTTCAACGCGCCCTGGCAGACCCCGCAGGTGAGCGAGGTGCTGGAGCCGCTGATCGCGACACACCGCGCGTCGCACCCCAAGGCGGACGCGCGGCTGCTGCAACGCGCCTTCGACATGGCCGCCCGGTGGCACTCCGGGCAGTACCGCAAGTCCGGTGACCCCTACATCACCCACCCGTTGGCGGTAGCCACCATCCTGGCGAACCTCGGGATGGACACCACCACCCTGGTCGCCGCGCTGCTGCACGACACCATCGAGGACACCGACTACGGGCTCGACCAGATGCGCGTCGACTTCGGCGCCGAGGTGGCGCTGCTGGTCGACGGCGTCACCAAGCTGGACAAGGTCAAGCTCGGCGACGCGGCCAAGGCGGAGACGATCCGCAAGATGGTGGTGGCGATGGCCAAGGACCCCCGGGTGCTGGTCATCAAGCTGGCCGACCGGCTGCACAACATGCGTACCCTGACCTTCCTGCCGCCTGCCAAGCGGGAGCAGAAGGCCAAGGAGACGTTGGAGATCCTGGCGCCGCTGGCGCACCGGCTCGGTATGAACACCATCAAGTGGGAGCTGGAGGACCTGGCCTTCGCCAACCTCTTCCCCAAGCGCTACGAGGAGATCAACCGGCTGATCGGGGAGCATCAGCCGCAGCGCGAGGCGCTGCTGCGGCAGGTGACCCAGAAGGTGCAGGTCGACCTCCGCGCCGCCAAGATCAAGGCAGAGACGACCGGCCGGCCCAAGCACCTCTACTCGATCTACCAGAAGATGATCGTCCGGGGTCGGGACTTCAACGACATCTACGACCTGGTCGGCGTGCGCATCCTGGTCGACACGGTGCGGGACTGCTACGCGGCACTCGGTGTGATCCACGCGAACTGGCAGCCCGTGCCGGGCCGGTTCAAGGACTACATCGCGATGCCGAAGTTCAACATGTACCAGTCGTTGCACACCACGGTGATCGGGCCGAGCGGCAAGCCGGTCGAGATGCAGATCCGCACCTACGCCATGCACCGTACGGCGGAGTTCGGCATCGCCGCGCACTGGAAGTACAAGGAGAAGAAGGGCGAGACGATCGTCGGCCCGCCGGCCCACATCGACGAGATGACGTGGCTGCGGCAGTTGCTGGACTGGCAGCGCGAGGCGGCCGACCCGAGCGAGTTCCTCGACGCGCTCCGTTTCGACCTCTCCAGCCAGGAGGTCTACGTCTTCACCCCCAAGGGGGACGTGATCCCGCTGCCGACCGCCTCGACCCCGGTCGACTTCGCGTACGCGGTGCACACCGAGGTGGGGCACAAGTGCATCGGCGCGCGGGTGAACGGCAAGCTGGTGCCGCTGGAGTCGACGCTCTCCAACGGTGACGTGATCGAGATCTTCACCTCGAAGTCCGACACCGCCGGCCCGACCCAGGACTGGCTGGGCTTCGTCAAGAGCCCTCGGGCGCGGACGAAGATCCGGCAGTACTTCAACAAGGAGCGGCGCGAGGAGGCGATCGAGGCCGGCAAGGACGCGATCGTCAAGGCGATGCGCAAGCAGGGCATGCCGTTGCAGCGGATGCTGACCACGGACAACCTGATGACCATCGCCCGGGACCTGCACCTGGCCGACGTCGCCTCGCTCTACGCCGCGGTTGGCGACAGTCAGGTCTCCGCGCAGTCCGTGGTGCAGAAGCTGATGGCCGGCTACGGCGGCGAGGAGGGGGCCGCCGAGGACCTCGCCGAGACCGCGGTCGCCACCCGTCCGCAGCGCCGGGGCAACAGCAACGACCCGGGCGTGGTGGTCCGCGGCGTCAGCGATGTCTGGATCAAGCTGGCCCGCTGCTGCACGCCGGTGCCGCCGGACACCGTGTTCGGGTTCGTGACCCGCTCCGGCGGGGTGAGCGTGCACCGGGACGACTGCGCGAACGCCGAGGACCTCAAGGTGCAGACCGAGCGCATCGTCGAGGTGAGCTGGCGGCTCACCTCGGCCTCGACCTTCCTGGTCGCGATCCAGGTCGAGGCGCTGGACCGGCACAAGCTGCTCGCGGACGTGACCCGGGTGCTCTCCGACGAGCGGGTAAACATCCTCTCCGCGACCGTCACCACCACCCGGGACCGGGTGGCGGTGAGCCGGTTCAGTTTCGAGATGGCCGATCCCAAGCACCTGGGGCACCTGCTCGCCGCCGTACGCAAGGTGGACGGCGTCTTCGACGCCTACCGGGTCACCTCGGGCGCCTGAGCCCGTCCGCAGGGCACACGCAGGCGGGGGACCCCGTCCGGGCACGCAAGAACGGCGCCGCGCCGCCCCGCAGAGGGGCGACGCGGCGCCGTGGTGTCTACGGCTCCGGCGCTCAGCCGACCGGGGCGCTCATGGTCAGCGACTTGATCAGGACTTCCTTCTTCGGGTGGCCGCCACCGGCCTGCTGGGCGAAGGCGCCGTCGTCACCGGCCGCGCCGACCTGGGCCACCAGGTCCAGACCGCTGGTGACGGTGCCGAGCACGGTGTAGGAGGCGGGCAGCTGCGAGTCGCCGTACACGATGAAGAACTGGCTGCCGGTGCTCCCCGGCTGGCCCGAGTTCGCCATCGCGATCACCCCGGCCGGGTACGGCGGCCGCTTGTCCGTCGGCAGGTTCTCCTCGGCGAACCGGTAGGCCGGCCCGCCGGTGCCGTCGGTCTCCTTCCACTTGTCGCCGGTGACGCTCGGGTCGCCGCACTGGAGCACCTGGAGGCCCTGGGTCACCAGCCGGTGGCACTTGGTGTTGTCGAAGAACTTCTTCTCGGCCAGGTGGGTGAAGCTGGCGGCGGTGCAGGGCACGTCGGCCAGGTTGATCTTGGCGGTGATCTGTCCGAGATTGGTGTCGATCGTCATGGTCTGGCTGCCGGTGTTCTTCACCGAGGTCGGGGGCAGCCCGACGTCCTTGGTCGCCTCGTTGCGCTGCTCGGCCGGGATGTCGGTCCAGGCGCAGGTGGCCGCGCCGGCCTCGGTCGGGGTGTCCTTGTCGTCGCCGATGCTCATCACCAGCCACACCGTGCCGGCGACCACCAGCAGCAACGCGACCCCGGCGCCGATGCTCGCCTGCACCTGCCGGCGTTTGCGGGCGGCGGCGGCGCGCTCGGCCATCTCCCGTTCCAGCTTGGCGCGCGCCGCGGCGCGCTGCCGCTCTCTGGTGGACGTCACGGTGGCTCCTCCTGGACTATGTGCAGCGCGCGGCCGGGTCCGCGGCTGGGCTGGTCTCTGTGGTTCTCAGGACTGTCCGGCGACCGTCGGGCTGGCCGACGGTGCGGTCGGCGTCTGGGTCGCCGCCGTCGGCGCCGTCGTCGGGTCGCCCGAGGACGGCTCACCGACGGTGAGGCTCTGGATCACCACGTCGGTCTTCGGCTTGACTTTGACGCCAGAACCATTGTCCACGGTTTCCATGGCGCCGATCTTCTTGATCACGTCGAGTCCGCTGGTCACCCGGCCGACGATCGGGTAGTTGGGCTGGGTCGGGCTGAAGTCCTTGAAGAAGATCAGGAACTGGCTGCCGTTGGCGCCGGGCGGGTTGCTGATCAGGGCCACGGTGCCGACCGGGTAGATCGGCGCGGCGGGAGTGCTGGCCGTCGGGCTCGGCGACGGGTCCGTCGAGGGACTGGCGCTGGCCGACGGATCGGCGGTCGGGGCCGCCGGGGCGTCCGGAGTGTTCTCGCTGAAGAACGTGTACGTCGGGCCGCCCTGCCCGGTACCGCTCGGATCGCCGCAGTGCAGCGCTCCCTCGGTGGTCAGTTCGTGGCACGTGGTGTTGTCGAAGAACGACTTCCCGGCCAGGTGGGTGAAGCTCGCCCCCGCGCACGGTGCGTTCGCCAGGTCCAGCTCGACGGTGATCGGGGCACCCTGGTTCGTGGTGATCGTCATCGGCCGGGTGCCGGTGGTGGGCAGGTCCCGGGTCGGCGGGGTGCCGACGTCCTTCAGGTTCGTGTTCGCCTGGGCGTCCTGGCTGGTCCACGTGCAGGTCTCCGGGGTGGCGGTGTCGTCGGCCGGGTCACGGTCGAAGCCGCCGAGCGCCCAGAAGGAGCCCAGCACGATCAGCAGCAGCGCGACGGCGGAGCCGATACCGGCCCGGACCTGCCGCCTGCGCCGGGCGGCGGCCGCCCGCCGGGCCATCTGCCGGTCGAGCTTGGCCCGCGCGAGTTTGCGCTGCCGGTCTCTGCTGGAAGCCACCCGAGCTCCCCTTTCCATGTGCCCTGGTCGTCGTCTTACCTGTGGTCACGGTGCCGGTGGTCGTGCTGGCCACGGCACGATTCGCCGCCCGGCGTCAAGTGCGCCACGCCACACGCCCGCCAGAGTGTACGGGTAGCGGCTGGGAAAGTGTTGTACGAGGTCACCTTGAAACCATCGGAGATTATCACTGTGTGCTCCGCTGTCCGCGGAGGCGGGTGCGTACGGGCGGTGGCGCGCACCCGACGCCCGATATGGTGGGGCCGAACCGTAACTGTGACCTGAGGGTCGAACTGTTACTGAGATCGTCGGATGGGAGGAGCGGACGTGCTCGTCGCCGGCTTCCCCGCGGACGCCTTCGGCACCAACTGCTACGTGCTGGCCACCGCGCCCGGGGAACAGTGTGTCGTCGTCGACCCCGGCATTGGGGTGCTGGACCGGCTCGACGACCTGCTGGCCGAGCATCGGCTGCGGCCGGCGGCCGTACTGCTGACCCATGGTCATCTCGACCACACCTTCTCGGTCGCCCCGGTCTGTGGCGCCCGGGGCATCCCGGCGTACGTGCATCCGAACGATCGCGAACTTCTCGCCGACCCGAGCAAGGCGCTCTCGATGGACCTGACCCAGCTCTTCGGCGGCCGGCTGCCGTACGCCGAGCCGGAGGATGTGGCGGAGCTGACCGACGGGGCGACCCTGGCGCTGGCCGGGTTGGAGATCACCGTCGACCACGCCCCGGGCCATACCGGCGGGTCGGTGCTGTTCCGGCTGCCGGGCGCGGGCCCGGCTGTCCGGTCCGACCTGCCCCTTCCACCCGGGGTGGACTGGGCGGCGGAGCAGATCTGCCTGGCGGGCGACGTGCTCTTCGCCGGGTCGATCGGCCGCACCGACCTGCCGGGCGGCAGCCTGCCGACCATGGTGACGAGCCTGCGGGAGAAGATCCTCCCGCTCGCCGACGACACCGTCGTGCTGCCCGGCCACGGACCCGCGACCAGCATCGGCCGCGAGCGGGCGAGCAATCCGTACCTGATCGAGGTCGCCGGCCTCCACGGGCCGGGGGTTGCGCCCACCCGGGGCTGGTAATCCCCGCTCGCGCGTGTTCCGCGCGAGTTCCGACAGGAGCATCATGAGCAAGCCAACACCGATCTCCGGCTTCCCGGAGTGGGCGCCGCCGCAGCGGATGATCGAGCAGTACGTCCTCGAGCGGATCCGCCGCACCTTCGAGCTGTACGGCTTCGCGCCGTTGGAGACCCGCGCCGTCGAGCCGCTGGAGCAGCTGCTGCGCAAGGGCGAGACCTCCAAGGAGGTCTACCTGGTCAGTCGCCTCCAGGAGGAGGGGCCGGCGGGTGCCGGCGAGGGCAGCCTGGGGCTGCACTTCGACCTGACCGTGCCGTTCGCCCGGTACGTGCTGGAGAACGCCGGCCGGCTGCAGTTCCCGTTCCGGCGTTACCAGATCCAGAAGGTCTGGCGGGGCGAGCGTCCCCAGGAGGGGCGCTACCGCGAGTTCCTCCAGGCCGACATCGACATCGTGGACCGGGACATCCTGCCGGCGCACCACGAGGCCGAGATCCCGCTGGTGCTCGGCGACGCCCTCGGCGGCCTGCCGCTCGGCGGCACCGACGGGCGGCCGCCGGTGACGATCCAGGTGAACAACCGCAAGATCCTGGAGGGCTTCTACCGGGGGATCGGGCTGGCCGATCCGCTGGCGGCGCTGCGCGCGGTGGACCGGCTGGACCGGATCGGGCCGGCCCGGGTGGCGGCGCTGCTGGCCGAGACCGCCGGGGCGACCGAGGCGCAGGCCAAGGCGTGCCTGGCGCTGACCGAGATCGCCACCCCGGATCCGTCCTTCGCCGACGCGGTGCGCGGGCTCGGGGTGACCGACCCGATGCTGGACGAGGGGCTGGCCGAGCTGGTCGCGGTGATGGAGAACTCGGTCGCGCACGCCCCGGGGCTCTGCGTGGCCGATTTGCGCATCGCCCGGGGCCTGGACTACTACACCGGTACCGTCTACGAGACCCAGCTGCGCGGGTACGAGCGGTACGGCTCGGTCAGCTCCGGTGGCCGGTACGACAACCTGGCCAGCGACGGCAACGCCCGGTTCCCGGGGGTGGGCATCTCGATCGGGGTCACCCGGCTGCTCGGGCTGCTCTTCGGCGCGGGCGCGCTGACCATCTCCCGGGACGTGCCGACCTGTGTGCTGGTGGCGCTCGCGGCCGAGGAGCGCCGGCCGGAGAGCAACCGGATCGCCGACGCGCTACGCCGGCGGGGCATCCCGACCGAGGTGTCGCCGTCGGCGGCGAAGTTCGGCAAGCAGATCCGGTACGCGCAGCGGCGCGGTATCCCGTTCGTCTGGTTCCCCGGTGCCGACGGGGTCGGGGACGAGGTGAAGGACATCCGCTCCGGTGACCAGGTGGCGGCGGCGCCGGACGTCTGGCAGCCGCCGGCGGCGGATCTCTGGCCGACGGTGGGCTGATCTTGCGGACCCGGGGTGACGGCCGTAACCTACGCTAACGTAAGTTACGCATGCGTAGGGAGAGCCCGTGACCGTCACCCCCGCCGCACCGCTGCGCCAGGACGCTCTGCTGATCGAGTTGGAGCCGGTCGTCGCGGAGAACCTCGACCGGCACCTCCGGCTGGCCAGGGAGTGGTTCCCGCACGAGTACGTGCCGTGGGGTGAGGGGCGCACCTTCGACGGGATCCTCGACGGCGAGGCGTGGGCACCGGAGCAGAGCAGGGTGCCCGAGGTGGCTCGGACCGCCCTGGTGGTCAACCTGCTGACCGAGGACAACCTGCCGTCGTACCACCACCAGATCGCGACCCTCTTCGGCCGGGACGGCGCCTGGGGGACCTGGGTGCACCGGTGGACCGCCGAGGAGGGTCGACACGGCACGGCGATCCGGGACTACCTCACCGTGACCAGGGCGGTCGATCCGGTGGCGCTGGAGCGGGCCCGGATGACCCACATGTCCGCCGGCTACGTCAACCCGCACGACACCGAGGTGCTGCACTCGCTGGCGTACGTCTCGTTCCAGGAACTCGCCACCCGGATCTCGCACCGCAACACCGGCCGGGTCACCGGCGACCCGCGCTGCGAGCAACTGCTCGCCCGGATCGCCGCGGACGAGAACCTGCACATGGTCTTCTACCGCAACCTGCTCGGCGCCGCGTTCGAACTGGCACCGAGCCAGACGATGCGGGCGGTCGCCGACGTGGTCGCCGACTTCCAGATGCCCGGCAACGGCATCGAGGGCTTCGCCCGCAAGTCGGTGGCGATCGCCCTGGCCGGGATCTACGACCTGCGCCAGCACCGTGACGACGTACTGCTGCCGGTGCTGCGGCAGTGGGACGTCTGGAATGTCACCGGGCTGGACGCCGACGGCGAGGCCGCCCGCGAGGAGATGGCGGCGCACCTCGACGGGCTGGACCGTGCGGCGACCCGGTTCGAGGAGAGGCGGGACGCCCGGCTGGCCCGCCGCGCCGGGGCCTGACAGAGCCACACCGGGGGAGGGGGGGCGGCCCGGTCCCGGGAGGCTGTCCCGGGACCGGGCCGAATCACCACCGGTCGAGCCGCGCCGCTGCCACCCGGTGGAGCCGGCCGTGCGGAGCGCTCACTCCGTACGGAGGCCGCTCGGTCGGAGCAGCCGCCACAGCACCGGCAAACTCCCAACGGTCACCAGCAGCACGACGCCGCCCGCGATCCCGGACATGCTGGCGATGCTCGGCCAGTCGAGGCGTACCGGCTGGCGGACCAGGGTCAGCAGGATGCCGCCGAGCGTCGTACCCAGCACGATCGCCAGGGCGAGGCCGAGCAGCACCGGCACGGCGGTCTGCCAGAACACCGAGGCGCTCAGCGTGCCGCGCCGGGTGCCGAACGCGACCAGTACGGCCAGGGAACGGCGTCGCTCCCGCAACTGCTCCAGGATGCCGACCAGCAGGCTGGCCCCGAGCAGCAGGAGAGTGGCGAGCACCCCGACGTACAGTCCGCGGCGGATCTGGGCGAACCGGCTGGCCTCCTCGGTGGCCCGCAGCGTCTGCACCTCGGCCGCCGGACCGAACTCGGCCGCCGCGTTGCGGACGAGTTCGATGGTGTCGGGCCGGGACAGGTCCATGCTGAGGTAGACCCGGGCACCGAGCCCGCGCAGCGTGGCCGGGTCGAGCGCACCCGGAGTGGCGAGCAGGCCGGCGAACTGGTTGCCGGCCGGGTCGGTCCGGCCGGGCACGGCCCGCAGACTGGTCGGAACGGTCCACCGGGTGGTGGTCTCCGGGTGGCGGAAGCCGACCTCCACCGCCTGGCCGGGGGCCGGCAGGCCGGCCGGGTCCGGGGACTGCTCGTCGATGATCTGGAAGACGTCGCCGTCCACGCAGCGGTCCGGGGTGGCGAGTTCGCGCAGCGCCGCGCAGTTGGCGATCCGCAGCAGGGTGCCGGGCCGCTGGCCGTACTCGTCCGGCACCGAACCGACCGGCGAGACGGCGGTGTCCAGGACGCCGACCGCCGCCTCGACCCCCGGCACGGCCCGGAACCGCTCGGCCAGCGAGTCGGCGTCGACCCCGGGGAGGTCGTCGCGGATCAGCACCATCGTCTGCGCCCGGCTGACGTCCTGGCCGGTGTTGCGGACGTAGACGCCCTGGACACCCGCGAAGAGCATCTGCAGGGCGATCCCGCCGGCCACCGCGACCGCCACCCCGCTCACCATCCGGGCCGAGGACTCGCTGTCGAGTTGCAGCCGGCGGATCGCGAGCTGCCAGGAGACGCTGCCGCCGCGCAGCCGGCCGACCACGGCCTCGACCAGCCAGGGCAGCAGCGCGGTGACCCCGATCAACAACAGCGTCACCCCGGTGATCACCCGGGCCTGGTTGACCGGGCCACCGGTCTGGTCGATCCCGCCGTGCAGCGGGGCGAGCAGTGCGGCGCCGACCACCGGCAGGGCCAACCGCCACCAGAGCCGGCGCCGGCGACTGCCGGACCGGCGTACCACGCCGAGCGGTTCGACCACGATCCGGCGCAGGGCGAGCTGTGCGACCGCGACGGCGACGGCCGGCACCGCCAGCACGATCAGCGCGGCCAGCGCCGGGTGGGGCCGGACGTCCCCGGCGAAGACACTGATCCCCTCCAGCGTGACCAGCTCGACCAGTTGCCGGCCGAGCAGGAAGAAGGCCGCGCCGGCGAGCAGCCCGAGGAGGGCGCCGACCAGCGCCTCCCCGGCCGCGACCCGGCGGGTTGTCACCGCGTCCGCGCCGACCAGCCGGAGCGCGGCCAGCCGCCGGTCCCGGGCCTCGCCGCCGAAGCGTGCGGCGGCGGCGACGAAGACCGCGATCGGCAGCAGCAGTACCACGAAGATGATCAGGACGAGCAGCGTCAGTACGGGGTCGAGACCCTCGCCGCTCGGTGTGGATCCGAAGTGGTCGATCCGCAGCGTGCCGCCGCCGGCCCGGAGCCGGTCGGTGCCGAGGTAGTAGGCGTACTCGTTGGGGCCGGAGAGGCCCTCGTCGGCGATGGTGCCGACGATCGGGTGATCCAGCCGGGGCCGGAGCAGCGCTCCGTCCGGCGAGTGGAGCAGGTCGGCCAGCGCGGGGGAGACCACCAACTCGCCGGGGCCGGGCAGCCGGGTCAGCCCGGGTGGAACCGGTGGGTGCGCGCCGTCGGGCTGGAGCAGGCGACCCCGGATCACCTCGTCGCGGTAGACCGTGTCGGAGGCCGTGACGAGGAGGGTCCGCTCGCCGGGCGGCGGCTGGGCGGCACCCAGGAACTGGTCGTCGCGGGCGGCGTTCCGCTCCGACCGGCCGTCCAGCATGGTGGAGACGGAGGTGCTGGTCAGCAGCAGGGCTACCCCGAGACCCACCGCGACGGCGGTCATCAGGGTACGCAGCAGCCCGTTGCGGCCACCTGCGAAGACCAGCCGGGCGCCGAGGGCGAGGTCCGCGACCCACCCGGTGGCGCGGTGCCGGCTCATCGGTCCGCCAGCACGGTCTCGCGGGTACGGCCGTCGCGCACCACGACCTCCCGGTCGGCGTACGCGGCGACCCGTGGTTCGTGCGTGACCAGCATGACGGCGGCGCCGGCCTCCCGGGCCGCCGCGGTGAGCAGCCGCATCACCTGCTCGCCGGCGAGCGAGTCCAGCGCGCCGGTCGGCTCGTCGGCGAAGACGACCCGGGGGGCGGTGACCAGGGCCCGGGCCACCGCGACCCGCTGACCCTGCCCGCCGGAGACCTCGCCGGGGCGCTTACCGGCCACGTCGCCGACCTCCAACCGGGCCAGCCAGTCCGCCGCCCGGCGCTCGGCCTCGCGGCGGCGTATCCCGGACAGCCGCAGCGGCAGTGCGACGTTCTCCAGGCAGGTCAGCTCGGGCACCAGTTGTCCGAACTGGAACACGAAGCCGAACTCGCTGCGGCGCAGCGCGCTGCGCTCGGCATCCGACATCGCGGAGAGTTCCCGGTCGCGGTACCGCACCGTACCGGCGTCGGGCGGGACGATCCCGGCCAGGCAGTGCAGCAGGGTCGACTTGCCGGAGCCGGAGGGGCCCATCACGGCCACCACCTCGCCGGCCCGGATCGCCAGGCTCGCCCCGGCCAGCGCCGGGGTCGCCCCCTACGCCTTGTGCAGCTCGACCGCGGCGAGCAGCGGCTGTTCCTCGGTGTTCATGCCGTTACCTCGCGTCGCGTCGGGTCGCTGTGCGGTGCCGTCGGGTCGTCGTGTGTTGCCGTCGGGTGACTCTGTGTTGCCGTCGGGTGGTTCTGGGATGCCGCCGGATCGCCGTGCGGTGCGGTCGGGCCGGCCGGTGTGCCGGCGGGGAGCGTGGCGGCCAGTTGGTCGAGGCGGGCGGCGGTCAGCTCCAGCCACCGCAGGTCGGCCTCCAGGTGGAAGAGCGCGAAGTCGCAGATGAGCTGGTCGGCGAGGTCGCCGTCGGCCTTGCGTCGGGTCAGGGTACGCATCAGGCGCAGGTGCTCGGCGCGCTGCACGTCCAGGATGTCGGCGGCGTCGCGGCCGGTGAGCAGCCCGAGCACGACCTTGGTGTAGAGGGTGTTCTGCAGGTAGACGTCAGGTTTCTCCGGTCGGGTCAGCCAGCGTTGTACGTCGGTGACCCCGGCCGCGGTGATCGCGTAGCGCTTCCGCTCCGGCCCGGCGCCGGGCTCCACCCCGTCGACCGAGACCAGGCCGCTTTTCAGCAGCCGGGCCAGGGTCGAGTAGACCTGCCCGTAGTGCAGCGGGCGGGCCTGGCCGAACCGTTCGTCGTAGACCCGTTTCAGTTCGTAGCCGTGCCGGGGGCTGGCTTCGAGGAGGCCCAGGAAAGTCTGTCCGATCGACATGCGGCGGACTCTACACCACGCGTATACACCGAGTGTATAGCCGGGGTGTGTAGTGCCGCCGCGCATCCGGGGACGGGTCGGTCGGCAGGTGGACAGCGCCGCAGGTGATCGATCCGGTCCGAACCGGACCACAGACCTCAGCGGTTCACCGCTGTGGCAGCGTCCATCCCGTCAGCATCCAGCAGGTCCCCCACAGCAGGAAGAAGGGCGACCACAGCAGCAGATCCCAGCGCGCCAGGTCACGAGCCAGGGCGGCGTGCTCGGCGGGCGGCGGACGGACCCCAGCCAGCAACAACGTGTCGCCCACGAAACCGAACCCGAGCACCCCGATCGCCCGGGCGATCATGAAAAGGCCCAGCACCCACGCGATCGTGAGCACCAGCCGACGCGGAACGGCCGCTCCCCAGGGGCGAACCGCTGCCAGCGCAACGATGATGCCAACCACGGCGGCAGCGGCCAGCACCCAGTGGCTCGCCACGAACAGCGGATCACGTGACAGCAGCCGTTCGCGCATCTCCGGGGGAAGGGGATCCTTGTCGGCGAGCGCCTCGGCCCCCAGCGCCTGCGCGAACTTCATCGATCCGTACGCGGCCGCACACACCGCCGCTCCGTACGCGCCGAGGTGTCCCCGTTCAGCCCGCGACACGGCGCCGCGTCGACGTCACGTAGGAGTGGATCATCGCCAGGAGCAGCCCGATCACGACCGTCCCGACCACCCCGTGGTACCACTGCCAGCCGATCCCGAGGCCGATGAAGCCGTCCACTGCCATGATCCCGGCGCCGCCGCCGACGGCGAGCAGCATGGCGGCCAGTACCAGCAGCATCAGCATTCTCGGCACCCTCCGAGCCAGCGGCGTGACCGTGGCGAGGGCGAGGCCCGCGCCCAGCAGGCCGGTGGCGGTGGCGCTCCACTGCGCGACGGCCGGGTCCATGAAGTAGCGCACGGTCTCCTCGGCCGAGACAGGCGGACCACCCGGAAAGCCGAGCCGGGACTCCATGGCGAAGGCAGCCTTCCCGGCGGCGTATCCGAGAAACAGTAAAGCGATGGTGTACGCCGGCCAGCGACGCGGGCGAGCAGCATCAGTCATGATCGCGACGGTAGCCGCTGTGCGGGCTGGGACAGCAACGCTCACAGGGGAGGGCCACTCCCCCGCGCGGGGGAGGCGGGGTCGGGTGGCGTGACTCGGGGTGCGGGGCGCGTGCCTGGCGGCGGGCGGCTCGGGCCTCCGCGCCTGACGGATACCCGGTAGGTCCGGAACGTGTCGGGTATGTCACCAGTGTCGGGCATGCCGCTCCTTTCGCGGGTCCGGCGGAGTGTTCGATCCGGACTAGGATGCGGTCAATGATCGTCGATGCATGACGCGTCAGATCATTTCCGCGTCGTTCATTCCGGTCGATTCGCCGGTCGATTCCGCCGATCCGATCCGATCCGATTCCGCTGCCCCGATCCGGTACCGACCAATTCGCCAGAGGGATAGTCCAATCGTGTTTCCCGCGTTCTCTGCCCGCCAGAGCCGTGGACGGGCGGCATCCCGGGACGGCATGCCACTGATCACCGACGGGACGGGCCGGCGTACGCCGAAGCGCTCCGCCGCCGAACCGGCCTGGTCCGGTCTACCGCGCTGGACCTGGGGTCCGCCCGGTCGGCGACCTCGACCGCTGCCGGCGCGCACCGGGCCGTACCAGCCGGTGCCGGCCTGGGTCGCCGCGTTGGTCGGCTTCACCGACGACCGGACCGGCAGGCCCCGCGCACTGGTCACCAGCTATGCCGGCGCCCGGGTGGTGCTCGACCTGCCCGATGGTGTGCTGGTCGGCGCGGTGGACGAACGGGCCCACGCGCGGGCGTCCGCGGTTACCCGGATCGACGGCGAGCAGCTGGTCGTCTCGGGTGCCGGCGCCGGCTACCTGGAGGTGAGCGACCTCGACAGTGGTCGGTCCCGCTGGCGGCAGTGGTGCGGCGACGTGCGGTCCCTGGCGACCGTCACCCTGGCCGGTCGCCCGTTCGCGGTGCTGACCAGCGGATCGCCGCACCTGGAGATCTGGTCGCTCGGCGTCGACCGGGGTGCCCGACTGCGCACGTTCCGGACCGGGAGCGAGCGGATCAGCGTGCTGGCGACGACCGGGGCGGGCGAGGCTGCCGTAGTGGCGGCCGGCACCGGTACCGGCCGGGTGTCGCTGTGGCGGCTGGAGTTCGCGCCGGCCGGCGAGGAGGGTGTCCGGGTCCAGCCGCTCGGCGAGGACGGTGTCCGGGTCCAGTCGCTCGGCGAGTGCGGCTTCGAGTCCGCCGGGCTGGTGGCCGTGCTGGGGTTCGCGGACTGGCACGGCCGGCCGATCCTGCTCGGCGCCGCCGGCCGGGTGGCCCGGGCCTGGGATCTGCGCGACGGGCGACCGCTGGGGCCGGCGTTCACCGGGCACACCGGCCAGGTCAACTCCGTGCTGGCCGGCCGGCTCGGCGAGCGTACGGTGCTGTGGAGCGGCGACGACGCGACCGTACGGGCCTGGCTGCCGGAGACGGGCCGGCAACTGGGCGAGGCTTTCCGTTATCCGTACGAGGCGGCGCCGACCCGGACGATCTCGATCGAGATGGGCGGGCGCCCGATGCTGGTCACCGGGGACGGCGCCGGCTTGGTCTGGGTCTGGGACCCCGACCGGCCGTACCCGTTCCGGCGTGACCCTCCGCCCGGTGCTCGGGCCGACGCTGATCCGCTGGGCGTTCCCGGGCAGTGTCTCGCGGTCGGCGGGTCGGCGGACCGGCCGGTGCTGTTCGGGTCGTTGTCCGGTAACCGGGTCCGAGGGTTCGAGCCCGCGACCGGGTTGGAGGTCGAGTTGCCGGCCGACGGGATTCCGGGCGGGGTGAGACTGGTGCCGGGGACGTACCCGCTGCTGGCCGACGTCCGGCCGGACGACGTCGAGCTCTGGGACCCGGGCACCGGCGAACGGATCGGCACGGTGCCGGTCGGCCGGAACCGGGCGGGTCGTCCCGGTGCGGAGCCGTGGGAGCCGACCGGTCCGGCCGGTGGTGCCCCGACGGTCGGGCCGCTCGCCACGGCGCTGTTCGACGGCCGCCGGATGCTGCTGGTGGCGGAGGGGGCCGCGCTGCTGCGGGCCGACCTCGGGACCGGCCGACTGGCCGGACCGGTGACCGGGCACTCCGGTCGGATCCGGGGGCTGGCGGTCGGCGAGCTGGCCGGGGTGCCGGTCGCGGCGACCGCCGCCGAGGACGACACCGTACGACTCTGGGACCTCGCACGGCTCGGGGACCTCGCCGCCCGGGGGTCTTCCGGGTGGACGGTGCTGGACGGTCACGGCGGTGCCGCGTACGCCGTGCTGACCGCGACCGTCCACGGGCGTGCCCTGGTGTTCGGGGCCGGCCGGAACGGGCAGGTCCGCTGCGCCGACGTCACGGACCTGCTCGGGTCGAACCGGGCCCTCGGCGACGGGCAGCCCGGGACCGGCGGCGGCCCGGCGGGGGCGGGTGGCGAACCCGCGGCGGGTGGCGAGCCCGCCGACCCGGCACCGGTGGTCGACGGGCTGCCGCCCGAGCCGGTCGTCGTGCTGACCGCCACCCGGCCGGTACGGTCGCTGGCCCTGGTCCGGGGCGGCCGGACCAGCTGGTTGGTGGCGGCAGACGGGAGCGTGCTGCGGTGGCAGCCCGTCGGCGAGCCGGGAACGCCGGGCCGGGCGATCGAGGTGGGTGCCCCGGTGACCTGTCTGGTGGCGCTGCCCGGACTGCTGGTGGTGGCGGCGGGGGACGGGCTCGTCGGCTACCGCCCCCCGCCCGACCGGGTCGGATAGGTCCCCCCGTTACCAGCCGAATCCGGCGTCGTAGGAGATCTCGGCCAGTGCCCGCTGCCCGGACGTGTTGGGGTGGAAGTAGTCCCAGCCGGACAACTGGCCCAGCGTGAACGGGTAGTTGAAGACCGCGTTGCCGTCGAACAGGCAGTTCGAGCCGTACGTGGCGCAGGCCTGGGCGAGCTGGTTGTTGTAGTCGACCACCCGTTGCCGTACCCGGGCGCGCCGGTCCGCGTCAGCCTGGGCGTTGGAGGTCGGGCTGGCCAGCATCGACTGGCAGATGCCGAAGAGCGACCACGCGGTACGGGCGGCGAGGCTGCCCCGGCCGACCGACCAGAGCCGCTGGATGTCGGGGATGCTGATCACGAACACCCGGGCGTTGGGCAGCCCGGCGCGGAGCCGGCCCAGCGCGGCGTCGATGTTGCTCCGGAAGGTGCTCACCGGGGTCATGCTCGACTCGGAGCTGGTGCAGGCGTCGTTGGCGCCGATCAGCATCGTCACGTAGCCGACGCCCTGGGAGACGGCGGTGTCGGCCTGGCCGGCCATGTCGGCGGACTTGGCGCCGGAGCGCCCGTCGTTGTGGTTGCGACCGCCGATCGCCGGGTTCACCGCACGGATGCGCAGGTAGTGGCTGTTCACCCCGGAGTCGTCGCCGGTGCTGAACGAGCGGGACGGGCAGTCGACGTACCACCCGCAGGCGTTGAAGCCCCGGGTGATCGAGTCACCGAGGCTGGCCATCGAGGCGGGTGGTGGACCGGGGTCGGCGTGCGCAGGGCTGGCGACGAGCCCGACCGAGGTGACGAGTACGGCGGCGGCGGAGAGAGCGGACAGCAGGGTGCGGGTACGGCGGGGAGCGGACATGGGCGGCCTCCGGATCGCGGTTGCCTGAGCCGACTGAGGTGGGCGAATCATATAGACCGTTCTGATGCTCTACAACGGAGGCGGCCATAAGGCGTACGCCCCGTTGCAGGCGATATGTTAGACATCTTGTTCATGATCTTAGATGTCTGAATACTCATATCGGATGTGCCGACTCGGCGCAGACACCTCCGAACCCCCCATGGGAGGCTCCACATGCGACCCACAAGGTCTTCGATCCGCCTTGTCGCGATCGCGTCCGCGGCCGGATCCCTCGTCGCCGGGATGCTGATCGGTGTGCCCGCGCAGGCCGCCCCGGTCGCCACGCCCGAGGCCGCGACCGCGCTCTCCGAGCGGCTCGGCGCCCGGTCCGCCGGCACCTACCTGGACGACGACGGCAAGATGGTCGTCACCGTGACCGACGAGGCGGCGGCCCGTCAGGTCCGGGCCGCCGGGGCGACCCCCAGGGTCGTGACCCGCGGCTCCGCCGAACTGGCCCGGGTCACCGCCGAGTTGGACCGGTCGGCCAGGATCCCGGGCACCGCGTGGTATGTCGACCCGGTCACCAACCAGGTCGCGGTCGAGGTGGACAGCACGGTCACCGGCGCCAAGCTTGCCAGGATCAAGGCCGTCATCGCCCGCTTCGGCGGCGCCGTCCGGATCCAGTCGATCCCCGGCACGCTGAGCACCACCATCTCCGGCGGCCAGGCGATCTACACCAGCCGCAGCCGGTGCTCGCTGGGCTTCAACGTCCGCAGCGGCAGCACCTACTACTTCCTCACCGCCGGGCACTGCACCAACGCCGGGGCGAACTGGTCGGCCAGCTCGGGCGGCTCGGTGATCGGCACCCGGGCCGGCAGCAGCTTCCCCGGCAACGACTACGGCATCGTCCGGTACGCCAGCGGTATCGCCCAGCAGCCGGGTGACGTCTACCTCTACGGCGGCTACCGGGACATCACCGGTGCGGCCAACCCGACCGTCAACCAGTCGGTGCAGCGCAGCGGCAGCACCACCGGGGTGCGCAGCGGCCGGGTGACCGCGCTCAACGCCACCGTCACCTACCAGGGCAGCGGCACCGTCTCCGGCCTGATCCGGACCACCGTCTGCGCCCAGCCGGGCGACAGCGGCGGCCCGCTCTTCGCCGGCAACACCGCGCTCGGCCTGACCTCCGGCGGCAGCGGCAACTGCAGCATCGGCGGGACCACCTACTTCCAGCCGGTCGTCGAGGCGCTCAACGCGTACGGCGTGAGCATCTACTGAGCCGACAGCAACCCCGATCGGCGTGATCGGGACCGATGGGCCGCCGGAACACTCCGGCACCCACCGGCCCGGTCACGCCGATCGGCGCGCTCGGGGGTCCGGCCCGGACGGGCCGCCGGCCGTGCGGATGGCGTCGGTCAACGGCTATTGCGGGTGGCGGCGGGTCGCCCGCCGTTGCGGGTGTGCGGCGGGTCGGCTGTCGTGCCGGAACAGGGCAAGCGTCACCACCAGCGGCCACAGCGCCTCCGAAGCGGCGGTGAACCGCTCGGCCAGCCCGGCCGACCCGTCGTCGGTCAGCTGCGTCGCCAGCCAGAGCCCGAAGCCGAGCATCAACACCGTGGCGGAGCAGCCGACGCCGGGGCGCAGCACCCAGGGCCGGTCCCGGACCATGCCGGGTGGCTCGGGCCAGTGCCGGATCGGCGCTGCCCGGTGCGGCAGCGGCAGTACGGCCACGGCCGGCCAGACGGCGAGCCCGACGAACCCGATCACGGCGGCGACCCCGTGTGCCGGCGGGGTGTCGGAGTCGACCTTCGGGACCGCCGCCACGACGACGGTCGCCAGGCCGCCGGCCGCGTACACCAGCCGGGCGAGTGGACGGACCGGCCGCAGTCCGATCGCGGTGACCAGGTGGGCCACGCCGAGCCCGGCGAGCAGACCGACCAGGATCACCCGGTCGAGAGGGCCGTACGAGGAGAGCGCGCTGATGGTGTCGGCCCACGGGTCGTATTCGGGCGGCTGCGGTACTCCAGCCGATGACCAGCAGGCCGGGCAGCGCCATTGCCGAGAGCACGGCCCACCAGGGCACCGCAGGCATGCCGTCACGATACGTGATCAGGCGGATCCGATCGCGCGTATCGAAACCGGGGGCGCGCGGCGCCGGCCGGCCAGGGCAACGGCAGCCGGTCCAACCGGGCGCGGTCGGGATGGCGGGTCGGCCGCTCGCCGACCCGCCATCCACGCGGGTCACCCCGATCGGTCGCCCGATTGGCTCCGGCGACCGCTGCCTACAGCGGCTTGTTCGGCCGGGTGGTCGGGGCCGGGGGGATGCTCGAGCTGTAGCCGTTCCGGGTGCCGTACCAGGTGCTGTTGTGCAGGAACGCCTTCCAGTTGGCGGCGGTGGTGATCGTCCCGGTCAGGCCGACCCGGGTCAGGGCGGTGCGCACCCCGCCGTCGGTCTGCGGCCCCCAGATGCTGTCGATCGTGACGGAGATGCCCAGATGTAGGTCAGGCACGCCTGGACGGTCTTCACCAGCACCGGAGAGCCGGAGTTGAAGGTGGTGGTGGTCGCCGTTCCCGACCGCCCGTTGTCCATGTGTACGTGGTTGCGGTGCTCGGCGTTGTACAGGTAGTGCAGCACGTCGGCCGACCGGTAGTTGATCGCCGCGACGGCGGCCCAGTAGCGGCGGCGGTCGATGTTGAAGTCCCGCTTGGTACCCCAGGTGTCGACCGCGCACTCGAAGGCGGTGAACCGGTTCCCGCCGTTCGAGTCGAGCATGCTGATCGAGGCGAAGTCGATGGCCCGGCCGTACATGTGCCAGCTGTTCGCCTTGTCGACGTGCACCCCGAGGACGTTGATTCTCATGGGGTTGCGCCAATGGTCGGGGAGGAGGTAATACCAATCCTCCAGAAAGTACTCGACCCGGTGGTAGAACGCTGCGTCGTATGCCCCGGTGAAAGTGTTGCCGAGATAATAGGTCGGTTGGTCCCAGAGTTCGCTGCGGGAGACGAGATTTCCCGTGGAAGGGCACCACCAGATCGGTCGGAAACGACTCTGCGCAATTCACCGGCGACGTGCCGCCGGCGTGTGCCGGTACGGCGCCGCCGCCGAGGACCAGGCCCGCCGCCCCCGCGCCGGCGAGCCCGAGCAGAGATCGCCGGGACCAGGTCCGGCCGCCGGTTGAGCGTGTGCCGTCGGCTGTGGGATGCTCGCCATTTTCCCGGTCGCCAGATGTGTCGGTAGTGGAAATCATTCGGCCACCTTCCTGCGCGCCCCATTCGGGCAGCGTCAATTGACGGAGGGTAGCCAGAAGGAGGCGACGTGGCACGTGGCGCACCGCTGAAACCCCCGTGTCAGCGTCCGGAGCGGCATTTCTGCTCCGGCGCGGAGAAACATATCGTCGCCGATAACCAAGGTCAATACCGGCGGACGAGAGAATCCTCGACGGCCGTCACCTCGTCAGTGGGGTCGCAGGCTCGACCCCTGATCGGAGGGCTGGCCATGGCGCTCGGCGCGCTACTGGTGGCCGCCGCGCGGTGGGGTGCGAAGGCACGCCGCCGGACCGGCTGACCCGACCGTTCCGGGTACGGCTGGGCTACCGGCCAGCGGATCGTGTCGCCTGGACCGACCTCCGGGCGGCTTCCGGCACCCTGAAGTCGCCCGGGAGTCCTCGACCACCTGTGGCATTCCGGCGATCCCTGGTGCCGAGGCGGTCCAGCCGGCCGTTCCCGGGCCGGCGAGCACCGCTCAGGTGATCACGAATCGTTTCCCACCAGGGGTGCCGCCGCCCCGGTCCCGCAGGCGTGACCCTGACCGGGCCTGTCGAGTGGCGTACCGCAGATCTCACATCGCATTACTCACTCTCCAGGTTCGATCCATTTCGTGGTTGGTCTGTCGCTCGCGTTCGATCTGCCGGCCGAAGGCCGACCTCCGCAACGTCAGGCGCATCATGGCGGAGTCAACGACTTCCGGATGTCCCCCTTATCGGGACGGCCCGCGCCTGTCGGGTGGGCCGGTTGGCGGGCTGGCTCGGATCCAGCCAGGCGAGCGTCGTCCGGGACGGCAGCGGTAACATCTACGCCGCGCTCGACCAGTGCGTCGGGCAGGCCCAGCTGGCGGCACACGATCGATGGTGGAAAGTTTGTTGATGCGTACGGGTGCCCGTATGACGCTGCTCGTCGGGATGCTTGTGGTCGGGCTGGTCGGCTGCGGCGGCCGAAGGCGCCGGCGCCCCCATCGGAACTGCGGGACCCGTGTGAGCTGATCACCGATGACATGCTGGCCCGACTCGCTCCCGGCTCCACATCGATGCCTTCGTCACAGCTGAGTGAGTTCAGCGGCACCCGGCGCTGCGCCGTGGACCTGACCTCCGGCACCGGCGGGATGCGCGGCGACATCGGCATCACCGTCGCGATGGACGGCACCGAAAGCTACGACGAGGCGTGGCGGGCGGAGCGGTGCGCCAGGATCGGCGGCGAACCGACGAAGGACGGGCCGGGGGATCACTCCTGCTTCGTCGTCAAGCCCTACCAGGACGGGGAGGCGCGATTCGACGGGTGGGCGTGGGTCGGCGCCGACTTCGAGGTCCACGTCGCGTACCAATTGGTCAAGCCGGAGACCTTTCCGTCCGGTGCCGAACAGGACCTCCGCGATCTGCTCGCGGCTGCGGTGGACTCGCTGCCGACGGATTGACCGAGCGGTCGGTCCGGGCCCGCGGCGTCGTGCTGGTCACCCTCGCGAGCTTGGATGCAGGTGACCGCGGAGGAAGGCGAGGATCTCCCGGCGCGCGGGTCGGGCGGCCGGCACCAGGCCGGGGGTACTCAGGAAGGCGTGGGTGGCCCTCGGATAGCAGTTCAGACGGGCGGGGGCGTCCGGTGGACGGCTGCTCGGCGATTCAGGATCGGAGCGCCAGGCGGCAGTTTCCGGATAAGGGTCGAGGTGAATCCTGGGCTGCCGCTCAGGCGACGCCGGTCGGGCGGAACTGGACGCTGACCCGGGGGCCGACCGCCCGCGTCGTCTTCGGGACGGCGTGTTCCCAGGTGCGTTGGCAGGAGCCGCCCATCACCACCAGGTCGCCGTGCCCGAGCGGGAAGCGCAGGCTCGACGCCCCGCCGCCTCGGCCGCTGTCTCGGCCGGCTTCGGCCCGGTTCGGCGCGCTGCCGCGCGGGCGCAGCAGCAGCGGTCGGGGTGAGCCGAACGAGACGATCGCGACCATGGTGTCTTCCCGGGCCGAGCGGCCGTGGGTGTCGCCGTGCCAGGCGACGCTGTCCCGTCCGTCGCGATAGAGGCACATCCCGGCGGTGACGAACGGCTCGCCCAACTCGGCGACGTAGTGCCGGGACAGCTCATCGCGGGCTGCGGTCAGCAGCGGGTGGGGGAGTGGCTCGGTGCCGGCATACCAGCGGAGCAGGCGGGGGACATCGACGACATCGTCGTACATCCGGCGGCGTTCGGCCTGCCAGTCGACCTCGTCGAGCAGGGTACGCAGCACCGCGTCGGAGCCGCTGACCCAGCCGGGCAGGTGGTCGACCCAGGCGCCGGAGCCCAGCTCGTGCCGGCGCAGCGCCCCGGCGAGCGGGCCGAGGGCGGCACCGTCCCCGGCGATCCCGTCGTCGGTGGCGAGGTCCAGCATCGAGGGCTGGTAGGCGCCGGCTCTCATCCGGCCATCGTAGCCACTGTCGAACGCACGTACGATCACCCTCTTATTTACTCAGTAACTACTTATCGAGTAAGGTTCCTGCTCATGCAGCGAAACGCGGTGCGCTGGGGGCTGCTCGCCCTCTTCGCCGACGGACCCAAATACGGCTACCAGCTCAGGACTGAGTTCGACGCCCGCACCGGCGGCACCTGGGCGCTCAACGTCGGTCAGCTCTACACCACCCTCGACCGGCTGGACCGGGATGGCCTGGTCGCCGCCGCCGGGGCCAACGACGACGGGCGGACCGTCTACGCCATCACCGAGCACGGTCGCGTGGCCCTGGCCGAGTGGTTCGCCACCCCGGTCACCGACACCGACCGGCCGCGCAGCGAGCTGGCCATCAAACTCGCCCTGGCGGCGACCACCCCGGACGTCGACGTGGCCGCCGTCGTGCAGACCCAGCGCACCGAGTCGATGCGGCAGATGCGGGACGTCACCGACCTGCGCCGCACCGCCGACCAGGACGGCGACGACCTCGCCTGGCTGCTCCTGCTCGACCACCTGGTCTTCGCGTTGGAAAGCGAGCTGCGCTGGCTCGACCACGTCGAAGCCACCGTGCTCCGCCGGCGCCGCCACACCGCTCGCCCGGCCAGCTCGGCGGCCGACCAGCCATCCGCAGTCCATCAGCCGACCACAGTCCGTCAGCCATCTGCGGCCCACCAGCCGGCCGGAGCCGACGAGACGGAGCCGGTGCGATGAGCGACCTTGTGCTGCGGTTCGACCAGGTGAGCCGGACCTACCACTCCGGCGAGACCGAGGTGCACGCCCTGGCCGGGGTCAGCTTCGAGGTGGCAGCCGGAGAGCTGGTCGCCGTGATGGGGCCATCCGGCTCCGGCAAGTCCACACTGCTCGCCCTGGCCGGCGGGCTCGACACCCCCACCCGGGGCAGCGTCGAGGTCGAGGGCGCCAGCCTCGCCGACCTGGCCCCGACCGCGCTGGCCCGGCTGCGCCGGGACCGGATCGGCTACGTCTTCCAGAACTACAATCTGGTCACCGACCTGACCGCCGCCGAGAACGTCGCGCTGCCCCGGGAACTCGCCGGGGTACGCCCCCGGGCGGCCCGCCGCGAGGCACTCGCCGCCCTGGCCCGGGTCGGCCTGGACGAACTCGCCCACCGCTTCCCCGACCAGCTCTCCGGCGGGCAGCAGCAGCGGATCGCGATCGCCCGGGCACTGATCGGGCAGCGTCGACTCGTCCTCGCCGACGAGCCGACCGGCGCGCTGGACTCGGCGACCGGCGAGGCGGTGCTGCGCGTACTCCGGACCCAGGTCGACGCGGGCGCCGCCGGGGTGATGGTCACGCACGAGCCCAGGTACGCCGGCTGGGCCGACCGCACCATATTCCTTCGCGACGGCCGGCTGGTCGACTCCACCGGACCCCGAACCACCGCAGCACAGCTCCTCGGCGGGCACGCATGACCGGCGAGTTCGTCGGCTCGTGGCGTACCGCGTTGCGGATCGCCCGCCGCACGTCCCGGCGCCATCCCGGCCGCTCGGCGCTGATCCTGTTGATGCTCCTCCTGCCGGCGTACGCGGCCACGGTGCTGACGGTCGCCTGGGCCAACCTCGGCACCGTCGACCGGGACGCCACCTTCACGATGGGCGCCACCGACCTGATCATCAGCGCGGCTCCGGACGACCTCGCCAAGCTGGCCGGCACCCTGCCGCCGGGCAGCCACACCGCCCCGCACACCACCGGCCGTACGATCGTCGCCACCCCCGGCGACGGGCTCGCCAGTTTCGAGTACGAGGCGACGGACCTGACCGACCCGCTCAACCAGGGCCGGTACGTCGTCCGGGCCGGGGCGGTGCCCCGGGGCGCCGCCGAGGTGGCGGTGAGCCAGACCCTCGCCGACCAACTCGGACTCACGGTCGGCGACCCGATTCGTGCCGGGATGCCGCTGCGCGAGTTGACCGTCGTCGGGATCGTCGACCTCAGCCGGTCGTTGCGGCTGCCGGCGTTGGTCGTACCGGCCGAGGCGGCGCTCTCGACCGGGCCCGCCCAGGCGCTGCTGGTCGGCCTGCCGGCCGGCGCCAGCTGGTCCGGGCCACCACCCGGGAGGCGCGCGGTGACCGGGCCGGACGGTGCACCGGAGCCGGCCGGCATCGAGTACAGCCTGCGGGACCGGTCCACCCTGGCGCCGAGCGCGCAGTATCGGGCTACCCAGGCCGCCGCCACGACCCTGGTGGTCAGCTTCGTGGCCGCCCAGGTGGCACTGTTGGTCGGCGCGGCGTTCCTGGTCGGCGCCCGGCGGCAGCGCAGGGAGCTTGGCCTGGTCGCCGCGGCCGGAGCCAGCCCGCGCCAGGTCGGCCGGATCGTGCTGGCCGGCGGGCTGCTGCACGGTTCCGTCGCGGCCGGGATCGCCGCGCTGGCCGGAGTCGGCACCGTCATCCTGGCCCAGCCGATCGTCGAACGGGTCTCGGACCATCCGGTGCTGGGTCTGAGTGTGCCGCTGGGGTCGGTCGCCGGGGTCGCGGCGCTGACCGTGCTGATCGGGCTCGCCGCCGCGTACCTCCCGGCCCGCTCCGCCGCCCGGGGGCCGGTCCGGGCCACGCTCGGCGGCCACCGGGACCGGTCCCGGACCGATCTGGGCTGGCTGGTGGCGGGTCTGGTGCTGCTGGTGGCCGGCGTGGCGATCCTGCTCTGGTCGGCGCATCCGGACGGCCGCGCAGAACTCATCGCCCTCGGCGGGATCCTGCTGTTGCTCGGGGTCGTCGCCGGCACGCCCGCGCTGGTCCGGGTCGTCGGGTGGCTCGCGGCCGGGCTGCCGGTCTCGGCCCGGTTGGCGCTTCGGCACTCGGCCCGGCACCGGCTGCGTACCGGGGCGGCGGTCGCGGCGGTCAGCGCGGCGGTTGCCGGCAGTGTCGCGCTGGGGCTGGTCGGCGCGGCCCGGAGCGACGCGGCGGAGGTGTGGCGGCAGGCCCGGGACGGGCAGATCCTGCTCCCCGCCGAGGCGGCGAGTGCGCTCGGCCCGGCCGGGATCCAGCGCCTCGCCGCCGCACTGCCGGCCCGGGACGCGGTCGCGCTGCGGATCGGCACCGACCCGAAGCTGTCGCCAGGCGCGGTGCTGGTCCCACCGTCCTGGGATCCGGCCCAGCACTCCGGCCCGGCCGGCGACCAGTTGGCGATCGCGGTCGGCGGTGCCGAGACGATCCGGGCGGTCACCGGCCGGGAGCCGACCGCAGCCGAGGTCGCCGCGCTGCGCGACGGCGCGGCGGTGCTGTTCAACGACACCCTCGCCGTCGACGGGCGGGCCACTGTCGCGATCGGCGAGTCCGCACCGGTGACCGTGCCGGTGGTGGTGGCGGTCTCCGGCGAGTACTTCCGGGACCTGCCCGCGATGGTCCTCGCCGAGGAGACCGCGCAGCGGCTCGGGCTCACCGTGACACCGGGGCGGCTGCTGGTGGACACCACCCGGACGCCCCGGCCGGACGAGGTCGCCGCCGCGACCACGGTGCTGCTGCGGGCCCAGCTCGCCGCCATCCCGCTGCCGGCGGCCCCGATCGTGGTCGAGCCGGCCCGGCCGCAGCGCGGCCCGACCGAGACCAGGACCATGTTCTGGGTGCTGGCGGCGGTCAGCGCGGTGGTCACCGTGGTGGCGACCGGGGTCGCGGTCGGGCTGACCGGCGCCGAGTTGCGCGACGACCTGGCTACGATGACCGCGGTCGGGGCCGGCCCTCGGGTACGCCGCCGGATCGTGGCCGCCCAGGCTGCCGTGGTGGCCGGGCTCGGCGCACCGCTCGGCCTGCTCGCCGGTCTCGGCCCGGCCGCCGGGTACGTCGCGTTCAACACCTCGGCACACTGGCGTACGCCCTGGCTCTATCTGCTGCTCCTCGCGCTGCTGCCACCGGTCCTGGCGACGGTGCTGGCCGGTGCCTTCACCCGGACCCGGGCGATACCGCTCCGGCGGCTGGAGTAACCGGCGGGCGCGACCGTGTGCCGACCAGCCGGCCTCCGGCACGCCGCTGGCCGACCAGCCGGCTGACCGGGAGGGGCGCCGGGCGGTCCGGGCCGTCCTGACAGAATGTCGGGGCAGCAGCCCGGACCGCCCGGACAGACGTGAGGAGACACCTGTCGTGATCCGTACCCATGACGCCGGCACCCTGCGCGCGAGCGACGCCGGCCGCACGGTGACCCTCGCCGGCTGGGTCGCCCGCCGGCGGGACCACGGCGGGGTCATCTTCGTCGACCTGCGGGACGCCTCCGGCGTCGTGCAGGTGGTCTTCCGGGAGGGGATGGAGTCGGCGCACGCGCTGCGCAACGAGTTCTGTGTGCGGGTGACCGGCGAGGTGACCCGCCGCCCCGAGGGCAACGACAACCCCGAGCTGGCCACCGGGGAGATCGAGGTGACGGTCAACCAGCTGGAGATCCTCTCCGAGGCGGCGCCGCTGCCGCTGCCGGTGGACGACCAGGTGGAGGCCGGCGACGACGTACGCCTCAAGTACCGCTACCTGGACCTGCGACGCAGCGGCCCGGCCCGGGCGATGCGGCTGCGCTCGGCGGCCAACCAGCTCGCCCGGGGCGTGCTGCACGCCCGCGACTTCCTGGAGATCGAGACGCCGACCCTGACCCGGTCGACGCCGGAGGGCGCCCGCGACTTCCTGGTGCCGGTACGCCTCCAGCCCGGCACCTGGTATGCCCTGCCGCAGTCCCCACAGCTGTTCAAGCAGCTGCTGATGGTCGGCGGGATGGAGCGCTACTACCAGATCGCCCGCTGCTACCGGGACGAGGACTTCCGGGCCGACCGGCAGCCGGAGTTCACCCAGCTCGACATCGAGATGTCGTTCGTCACCCAGGACGACGTGATCGACCTCGGCGAGGAGATCGTCGCCACGCTCTGGCGGGAGCTGGCCGGGCACGAGATCAGCCGGCCGATTCCCCGGATCACCTGGCACGACGCCATGGACCGGTACGGCTCCGACAAGCCCGACCTGCGCTACGGGGTCGAGCTGACCGAGCTGACCGACTACCTGCGGGGGACCGCCTTCCGGGTCTTCGCCGGGGCGATCGACGCCGGTGGCTACGTCGGCGCGGTGGTGATGCCGGGTGGTGCCGGGCAGAGCCGCAAGGAGCTGGACGGCTGGCAGGACTGGGCGAAGGCGCGCGGCGCCCGTGGCCTGGCGTACGTGGTGCTGGACGCCGAGTCCGGCGAGGCCCGAGGGCCGGTGGCGAAGAACCTGTCGGCCGAGCACCTGGCCGGGCTGGCCGACGCGGTCGGGGCGAAGCCGGGCGACGCGGTCTTCTTCGCCGCCAGCGCGCAGCGGCGGGAGGCGCAGGAGTTGCTGGGTGCGGCCCGGGCCGAGATCGCCAGGCGGGCCGGACTGGTCGACGAGAGCGCCTGGGCGTTCTGCTGGGTGGTCGACGCGCCGATGTTCGAGCCGGCCTCGGACTCCGACGGTGGCGGTGCGGGCGGTTGGACCGCCGTGCACCATCCGTTCACCTCGCCGAACGCCGACTGGGTGGACCGGTTCGAGGAGGCACCGGACCGGGCGCTGGCGTACGCGTACGACATCGTCTGCAACGGCAACGAGATCGGTGGTGGATCGATCCGTATCCACCGGGCCGACGTACAGCGCCGGGTTTTCGACCTGCTCGGCATCAGCCCGGAGGACGCGGCGGACAAGTTCGGCTTCCTGTTGGAGGCGTTCAAGTACGGGCCGCCGCCGCACGGCGGGATCGCGTTCGGCTGGGACCGGGTCTGCATGCTGCTCTCCGGGGCCGATTCGATCCGCGAGGTGATCGCCTTCCCGAAGACCCGGGGTGGGTTCGATCCGCTGACCAGCGCCCCAACCCCGATCACGGCCCAGCAGCGGGCCGAGGCGGGCATCGATGCCAAGCCGAAGCCGGCGGCACCGTCGCACGGCGGCACCGCCGGGGTGGCAGCCCCGGTCGAGCCCTCCTGAGGATCCGAGCCGATGCCGCCGGAACGCCGTAAGGCGTCCCGGCGGTATCGCCTGCCATGGTTCGCCGGGCCGCTGCTCCCGGGCGACCCGCTCGGCGGGGGTCGCGCGGCGATCCGCCGACGACCGGGGGTGGGGGCAATCGACTTGCTTCGGATGCTCATACTCGGTCCATGGCGCCCAACCCTGATCTGATCATCGACTTGGACCCGAGCGAGGTGGGGTCCGAGGTCGTCAAGACCGTCGTCCTGCCCTGGTCGGGCCAGAGCACCCCCTTGCGGATTCCGGCCGGGCTCAGCGACGGCAGCATGCTGCGGCTGCCCGGCATCGGCCCGGCGACCGTGCCCGGTGGACCGCCCCGGGACGCGTACGTCCAGGTCCGGATCGTGCCGGGCGGAGGCGGTGCGGTCCCCGCGAGCTTCGGAACGGCACCCTCCGGCATGCCCGGTCCGGTGACGTCGGCCCCGCCGACCACCCCGTTCGGGTCACCGCCGGTCTCCGCCCCGCCCACCACGCCGTTCGGCGCGGGCCCTCCGGCCGCGCCGACCGCTCCCTACGGCACCCCGCCGGTGTCCGGTCCGCCGACCACCCCGTTCGGGGCGCAGCCGCCGATGTCGGCTCCGCCGTTCGGGGCGCCGCCGCCGGTGTCGGGTCCGCCGACCGCGCCCTTCGGGGCCAACCCGCCCGGGCCGCAGTTCGGTGGACCGCCGCAGTTCGGTGGACCGCCGCAGTTCGGTGCGTTTCCGCCGCCGCCCGCCAAGTCCGGACGCGGCAAGATCATCGCCATCGTCGGCGGCGCCGTCGCGGTGGTCCTGCTGGTCGCGCTGGCGGTGCCGCTGCTGATCTGGGCCGGCAACCGTGACGACGGGGGCTCGCCCTCGGACCGGACCGCCGCCGGCCAGGGCGGGGAGCCCTCGCCGAGCGCCGCGCCGGTCAGCGCACAGGAGTACCAGGCGCTACTGGCCGAGGTCGACAAGGCGTTGACGCCGGGCTTCACCCAGCTCGGCGCGGCCAAGAGCCCCAAGGCGATCGGCACCGCCGCCGGCGCCATCGGGCGGGCACTCGACCAGCAGATCACCACGCTCTCCGCCGTCGTGCCGCCGGAGAACGCCGCGACGGCGCACGCCGACCTGCTGCGCGGGTTGGAGGGCATGGTCGACTCGATCACCGAGACCGGCTCGGCCGCCGGGGCCGGCGAGGTCTGCCTCGGCTCGTCGGCGTTGGCCCGGGTCAGCCGGGATCCGGCCGCCGAGGACGTACGCACGGCGCAGCAGGCGCTGGCGGCGGCGGACCCGGCACAGCCGTTCGAGGTCGGCAAGTTCGTGCCGAAGAAGACCTCCGACACCAACCGGCGGTTGAGCAACGGCGCATACATCAAGCGGGTGCGCAGCGGCCAGGGGAAGCTCAAGATCGAAAACGGTGGCAGCAGCGACGCGGTCATCAACCTGGTGCTGGGCAGCGCCAAGACCCCGACGGTCAGCGTCTACGTCCGGGCCAAGGGCAAGCACACCGTCTCGTCGATCAAGGACGGCACGTACCGGATCTACATGACCGGTGGCAAGGACTGGGACGCCCGGGCCAAGGGGTTCAGCCGGAGCTGCAACTTCCAACGGTTCGAGGACACCTTCAAGTTCACCACCACCTCCTCCCAGTACACGATCTGGACGATCACGTTGACTCCGGTCGCGGGTGGCAACGCACAGACCAGCGAGGTCGACCCGGACTCGTTCCCGGGCGGCTGACCGGAGGCGACATGCCCTCCCGGCGGACGGCGGGGGCGGTGCCAGCGACGACGTACCGGCCGGGTCCACGGACCCGGCCGGTACGTCTGTCAGCGCTGACCTCTCCCGGTCGCCGGACCACCCCCTGAGATCCCCGCGCTTTCGGACCACCTCTGCGCAGAGGTCTCAAGATCGTGCATAGATTCTGTGCACAACTATTGTGCACAGAATCTGTGCACAGTTATTGTGCATCTATGGAACCTGATGCCTCGCCCCCCGCCGAACCGCCGGCCTCGGTGGTGGCGCTGGACAGCGCGCAGATCCGCGTGCTGGCCCACCCGCTGCGCGCCCGACTGCTGATCGCGCTCCGCTCGGACGGCCCGGCCACCGCGACCCGGCTGGCCCAGGCGCTCGGCACCAACACCGGCGCCACCAGCTATCACCTGCGGCAGCTCGCCGACGCCGGCCTGGTGGTGGAGGAGCCGGACCGGGCGTCCGGACGGCAGCGCTGGTGGCGGGCCATGCACCAGTTCAGCAGTTGGCGCCGGAGCGACTTCGCCGGCGACCCGGACGCGCTGGCCGCGTCCGACTGGCTGCACCGGCACGCGGTACGGCTGCACGCCGACCTGACCGAGCGCTGGGTGACCGAGCAGCACGACTACCCGGTCGAGTGGCATGACGCGGCGACCTTCTCCGACGTGCTGCTCCGGCTGACCCCGGCACAGTTGCGGCAGCTCAACGAGGAGCTGCACACGGTGGTGGACCGCTACCGGCACGCCGTACCGGCGGTCGACGGCACGGACCCGGCCGAGCCGGAGGACGGCACCGAGCAGGTCCTGCTCTACCTGCACAGCTTTCCGGTACGCGGGCGGATTCCCCTGGCCGGGGGAGTCGACGAGAGGGGAGAACGGTCGTGACCACCCTTACCGGCAGGCAGGTCCGGCGACGTTACCTGATCCTGCACGGGCTGCGCTGGCTGCCCTCCGGGCTGCTGATCCCCGTGCTCATGCTGCTGCTGTTGGAACGCGGGCTCAGCCTTCCCCAGCTCGGGTTCGTCGCCGCGGCCCAGGGACTGCTGGTGCTCGCGCTGGAACTGCCGACCGCCGGGCTCGCCGACGCGCTGGGCCGCAAACCCCTGCTGGTGGTGGCCGGGCTGGTCAACCTCGGATCACTGCTGCTCCTGCTGACGGCAGACTCCTTCGGACTGTTCCTCCTGGCCTTCGTACTCCAGGGGATCTTCCGGGCCCTGGACAGCGGCCCGCTCGAATCCTGGTACGTCGACGCCGCCCTGGTCGCCGATCCGGACGCGCCGATCGAGCGCGGACTCAGCGCCGGCGGAGTCGTGCTCGGTGTCGGCATCGGCGCGGGCGCGCTGCTCAGCGGCGGCCTCGTCGCGCTCGGTCCGGTCGGCACGGTCAGCGCGCTCAGCCTGCCGGTGCTGGTGTCGATCGTCCTGGAGGTCGTCGGCCTGGCCGCCCTGCTCCTGCTCATGGCGGAGGTGCGCCCAGCCGCCGGTGTCGCCGCGCTGCGCACCTCGCTCCGGGCGGTGCCGCGGGTGATCGGCGGCGCACTCGGGCTGGTCCGCCGCTCCCGGATCGTGCTCGCGCTGATCGCGGTGGAGCTGTTCTGGGGCTTCGGGATGGTCACCTTCGAGGTGTTGCTGCCGCTCCGGCTCGCCGAGGTGCTCGGCGACCCGGACCGGGCGGCGGCCCTGCTCGGACCGACCGCCTCGGTGGCCTGGCTCGCCTCGGCGGGCGGTGCGGCGCTGATCGTGTACGCGAGCCGGTGGCTGGGGGTGCCGATCAGCGCCGCGCTGCTCCGGATCCTCCAGGGGGCCACTGTCGTCGGGATGGGGCTGCTGGCCGGGCCGGCCGGGATCATCGCCGCCTACCTGCTCTGCTACGCCGTGCACGGCGCGTCCAACCCGCTGCACTCCGGACTGCTGCACCGCCAGGTCGACGGCCCGTACCGGAACAGCGTCATCTCGCTGAACTCGATGGTGGCCCAGCCGGCCGGCGCGCTCGGCGGTGTCCTGCTCACCTCGCTGGCCGCGGCGACCTCGGTGAGCACCGCGATGGTGGTCGGCGGGATCGTGCTGGCCGTCGCCGCCCCGCTCTACCTGCCCGCCTGGTGGGCGACCCGTCGCGCGGTGCCGCCCGCCGAGTTGGCGCCGACCGGGTAGCCGACCGGCACCGAGGTCCCGCCGGGCTTACCTGGTCGGTGCAGCCCGGCGGTCCCGGTGGATTGGCCCGGGCCGTCGTCGGGTACATCCTGGCCGACCTACTGGGACCCCCGCCGGGAGGAACACATGCTCGCCTACATCGCCGCCGGAGTTTTCGCCTTTGCGCTGCTGCTGGACCTGTTCGAGGAGGACCTGGGCGCGCCCGACCTGTTCAACTTCTCCACCCTCGTGCTGATCGGGCTGCTCTGCCTCGCCCTGTACCTCGCCGGGGTGGGCCGTGGCCCGCGCACCGCGGGTGGCGGCGGTGGCGGACGTTGGTACCGGGGTCGGCGGCCTGGTCGGGGCTGATATTCGTCGGAACCACGACCGGCCCGGTTATCGGTGCATTTCCGGCACCGGAAACCGGGCCGGTACTGTCTTCGTGATGGAGTCCGACGGCCTGTTCCCACTCGTCGATCCCGCCGCCGGGCGCACCGCGCCGGCCGGGGCCGCCGCCGACGGCTTCACCGTACCCTCCGCCGACTCGCCGTTGCCGGTCCGGATGCGTCCGGCCAGCCTGGACGAGCTGGTCGGGCAGGACCACCTGCTGGCGCCCGGTGCCCCGCTGCGACAGCTGGTCACGGGTACGTCACCGATGTCGGTGATCCTGTGGGGGCCGCCGGGCAGCGGCAAGACCACCATCGCCCATCTGGTGGCGCGCGCCACCGAGCGCCGTTTCGTGGCGATGTCGGCGCTCTCCGCCGGAGTCAAGGACGTCCGCGCGGTGATCGAGGCCGCCCGTCGCGAACGGCGGTCCGGCGGGCCCCCGACGGTGCTCTTCATCGACGAGGTGCACCGGTTCAGCAAGACCCAGCAGGACTCCCTGCTGGCCGCGGTCGAGGACCGTACGGTCACCCTCTTGGCGGCCACCACGGAGAACCCGTACTTCTCGGTCATCTCGCCGCTGCTGTCCCGGTGCGTACTGCTCACCCTGCAAGCGCTGGACGACGACGCGGTGCGCGGACTGCTCCGTCGCGCCGTCGCCGACGAGCGCGGACTGGCCGGCGCGCTCACCCTCGCACCCGACGCCGAGGACCACCTGGTCCGGCTCGCCGGTGGAGACGTACGCAAGGCGCTCACCGCGCTGGAGGCGGCGGCCGGCTCGGCCACGGCGCTGGGCGAGAAGGTGATCGACCTGGCCACCGCCGAGCAGGCGGTCGACGTGGCGGCGGTGCGCTACGACCGGGACGGCGACGCCCACTACGACGTGGTGAGCGCGTTCATCAAGAGCATGCGGGGTTCCGACGTGGACGCCGCGCTGCACTGGCTGGCCCGGATGCTGGTGGCCGGCGAGGACGCCCGGTTCATCGCCCGACGGATCGTGATCTTCGCGAGCGAGGACGTCGGGATGGCCGATCCCACCGCACTGAGCGTGGCCACCGCCACGGCGCATGCCGTGGAGTACGTCGGCCTGCCCGAGGCGCAACTCAACCTGGCCCAGGCGGTGATCCACATGGCCACCGCTCCGAAGTCCAACTCGGCGACCGCGGCGATCGGCGCGGCGATCGGTGACGTACGGGCCGGTCGGGGCGGTTCGGTGCCCCGGGCATTGCGCGACGCGCACTATCCCGGGGCTCGTGGACTGGGGCACGGCACCGGTTACCGTTATCCGCACGACGACCATCGGGGGGTGGTCACCCAGCAGTACGCCCCGGACGACCTGGTCGGGGTGGACTACTACCGGCCGAGCGGGCATGGCGCGGAGCGCGCCGTCGGCACCCGGCTGCCGGTGCTGCGCCGGATCGTCCGGGGGCAGCCCACACCACGGCCGGCCGACGACGCCACGCCGGCCAAGGAGCCGGGGGATGCCGTGGCCGGAGGGGTGCCGGAGGATGGCCTGAACGGCAAGGTGACAGCACGCGGCGGCGGGACGCCCGAGGGGGAGGAACATCAGTGAGATCGCGCGGTTCGGACCGGGGCGACGACGGCCACGACGAGCGGCGGGAACCACGGGGCAAGGGACGCCGCTGGGGCCGGGGCAGGTCGGAGGAGGCTCCGCCCGTGGAGCCGGAGGTCAGCGGCGAGGAGCTCGGCTGGATCACCGACCTGCGTACCGCCAAGGAGCAGAAGGTCGACATCGGTCCGGCCGACGGCACCACGACGGCCGACCCGCCGGCCCGGCTTCCCGCCGCCTACGAGCGACTGCCGGAGGCCGGACCGGACGACACCGGCTCGGTGACGTCTCCCGGTTCGCCGGTGGGTCCGACGGCCGCGCCCGGTCGACGTCGAGGCGGCGAGCCGGAGCCGGGAGCGGCGGTACCGCCCAGGCGGGCGCCGGAGTCCCCGGAGCCGGTTCAGCCCGCCCGGGGCTCCGGCCCCCCGCCACCGCGGCCACCGTCGACGCCGCCGCCCGCGGTGCCGCCGGTCGTGCCGGCGCCACCGCTCGGTCGGCCGGGTCGCCCGGCCGAGCCGGGCCACCCGACGGACTGGCCCGGGCCACCGACGGAGCGCCGCCCGGCGGGCGACCGGGGCGAGCCGACGGTGCGGCCCGGTGCCACGCCGTGGCCGGGTGAGCCGGTACCGCCCGCCGGGCACCACCCCCGGCACGGCGCCGCCCCGGTCGAACCGGGTGTGGGGCGCCGGGCAGCGGGTGTCCGGGGTGAGGAGCCGCCCCCGGGACGCCGGGCGGTCCCGCCCAGCGAACCCGACGACGGTCGGCCCGGCCGGTCGGCCGGCGCCGCTCCCGTTGACATCGCCGGTCCGGGCAGCCCGGCCGGACCCGCCGGGCGGTTCGGGGCTCCGGCCGCGCCGACCACCGGCGGCGAATTCGTCGTACCGGCCTCCGGCAACGCGCCAGCGGTACCACCCGGTCCGGCCGTACCGAAACGTCCTGGCGTGCCCGAGCGTGACCCGGACGGGCCGGGACGGGGCGGTCCGGTTCTCGGCGCGCGCCGGCCCGGTGCCGCCCCGCCGCCCGCCGGGGCCCACGCCGCCGGCACCGGTACGCAGCCGGCTGCCGGCGGCTACGCCCCGACCGGAACGCACACCTCCGGTGGCGCGCACTCCGCAGGCCCCGGCGCGCACTCGCCGGGCGGTGGGCCGCACTCGGGCGGCGGCGGGGGTGCGCACGCCGCGGTCAGCGGTCCGCCCGGCCCGGGGGTACGGCCGGCACCGGGCGGTGCACACGCCGCCGGTGAGCGGGAGCCCCGCCCGTCCGACCATCCGGAACGGCCGGCGGACTGGATCCGCAAGGCCGGCCGTGGCAGTGCCCGTCCGGTCACCCCGGCCGCCGGGTACGGTCCACCGGCGCCGACGTCCGACGCCGGGGCGCCCGGATTTCCGCCGGTCCCGGGCGGCTCGTCGGCGCCGGACCCGGCCAGCCGGTCGGCCGGCGGACCGGGTCCGTCCGCCCGACCGGGTTCGGTGACCGGTCATGGCTCGGGAACCGGTCCCGGTTCGGCAGGTGGTCCTGGTCCGGCAGGCGGTCCCGGTTCGGCGGGCGGGCCGGGCAGGTCGGCCAACCGGGTGCCGTCCGGGCCGGACGGCTTCGACGGCGGGCACCCGGGCCCGGGCCGGCACGGGGCACCATCGAGCGAGGACTCCCGGGACGGCGGTCGGATCGGCCGGGGCCGCCCGGGCGCGGGTCCGTCCGGTCCGCCCCACGGCGGTGACGGTACGGGCAGCGGTGGGCGGCACGGTGGGCTGCCACCGGTCGTACCGGGGCGGCACGGTGCGGTCGCACCACCGGCCGGAGCCGGGCCACATGGTGATCTTCCGGCCACCGGAGGCCCGTCCGGAGCCGGCGTTGCGCCAGCGCCGGGCGGCCCCCGAACCGCGCCGCGTGCCGGTGTCCCGCGTCCGGTCGAACCGGCTGGCGAGCCGGGGTCGTCGTCCCGGGCCGCCGGGCTCGGCCGGTCCGGCGTCGAACCGGCGCGCCGGCGTGCTGCACCTGGCGGCAGGTACGCCGTCGAGCCGGCCGACCGGAGCGGCCCGCCGGAATCGGGGCCGGGCCGGCCCGGTTCTGCCGCTGCGGCCCCGTCCACCCCACACGACCGGCCGATCGCGCCCGGCAGCCCCGCTCGGGCATCGGCCCGTGGACCGGTCACGCCGGTCCACCCGGGACCCGCGCCCGGCTCGCCGGCCGGGCCGACCAGGGATGGTGCGGGTTCGCCCGCCCGTCCCGCACCGGCCGACCGCAGGGAAGCCGGGCGGATCACCCCAGCCAACCAGGCCGAGGCAGGCCGGGCGGCCACGATCCGGCCCGCTCCGGGGCGGCCGGACGGTCCACCCCGGGACGAGAGGGTCCGGCCCGACCCGCCGGTCCGGCCCGAGGCCCCGCCCCGTGCGCAGGTACGGCCGGCCGGCGTCGGCCGCCCCGACGGCCCGCCCCGGCCGGACGCCGCGCGTTCCGCCGCCGTACCGCCGGTCGGCGGTCCCCGCCCCGACGGCGGAGCGGACCGGACCGCCCCGGCGGAAGTGTCGGCTGAACCGGCCCGGGGTGCCCGGGCGGAGCTGCGGCGGCAACTCCGCGAGCAGCGTCGACTGAAGACGATCGCCCTGCTGCTGGCCAGCCTGCTGGTGCTCGGCGCGCTGCCGACGTACTTCGGGGTCCGGGCCGCGACCCGTGATCCGGTGTTCAACTCCCTCGACGCGCTGGCGGTGCCGGCCTGGGCCGCCACCGACACCGTCGACGGGGTCAGCGGCAGCCGGTGGTGCTTCATCGAGTGCCGTTTTCGGGAGCGGACCGTGGAGTCGGACCGGAAGTGGGAGGAGACGGCGCAGGTGTACGAGGCCGCGCTGACCCGTGAGGGATGGCGCCCGTGGAAGGTGGCGCTCTGCCCCGAACAGCCGGTCGAGGGGCACTACACCTGCTGGCGTCGGGACGAGTTGACCCTCGACATGTGGGTACGGGAGCCGGCCTGCCCTGACCCGGCGGTCACCGTCCCGGGCGTGGCCCAGTCGCCGCCCACCACCGGGCCCGAGGGCGTGAACTGCGAAGGTGCGCTCGTGTCGATCAAGGTCCGCAACGCGATCGCGGACGACCGGGTCGGCCCGCAGCCGACCACCGATCCGTCGCTCACCGGAGTGGACCCGGATCCGCTCTTCACCGACGATCCGCTCGGCGGACTGACGGTTACACCCACCCCGTCGTGAGGCCGGCGAACGTCACCGACGGTAGGGTTCGGGGTTGGTACTCCGAGGGGCTTTCCGGGTAAGCGTCGTGACACGGCGCCGGGCGTCCTGGTGAGACGCCCCGCGCGATTTCCGAGACGGTGCATGGAGGAGGACACGGGTGGACGCTGGAGAGATCGGTCAGATCGCCGCGCTCGTCGCGGCCGGTGCGTTCCTGATGCTGGTGTTGGTGCTGGCCAGGCCCATCTGGCGGCTGGGCAACACGGTGGACGCGGCGACCCAGGCGATCAACGACATCAACGACCGCACGGCCCCGCTGCTCGCCAACATGAATGTCACGGTGGAGAACGTGAACACCGCGCTGGGGCAGGTGCACACCTCGCTGGACGGGGTGAACATCCAGCTCGCCAAGATCGACACGATGACCGGTCACGCCCAGAACGTCACGGCCAACATCGCCAACCTCAGCACCGTGGTCTCGGCCGCCGCGGCGAACCCGCTGGTCAAGGTGGCCGCTTTCGGGTACGGCGTGCGCAAGGCCGCCTCCGCCCGGCGGCACGCCGAACAGGAGCGCGAGGTCCGGGCCACCCTGAAGCAGCAGCGCCGGGCCGCCCGGCGGGGCGGGCGCTGACCCGCCGGGTACGGCGATCCGCTACGGAGGAAGGATGAGGCCATGAAGCGACTGCTCTGGTTGGGCATCGGGCTGGCCGTCGGCGCGCTGGTCGTCCGCAAGCTGACCCGCACCGCCCAGGCGTACACGCCGGGTGGCATCGCGAATTCGCTGGCGGAGTCGGCCGGTGGTCTGGTGCAGTCCCTACGGGACTTCGCGGACGACGTCCGGGACGGCATGGCCGAGCGTGAGCAGCAGATCCACCAGGCGTTCGCCGAGGGCGTCGCGTTCGACGACCAGTTCGAGGAGCTGCGCGAGGACCCGCGGATCGGCGACCGTGAGTTGTTTCCGGAGGAAGGCACCCGATGAGAACGGCGGAAGTCAAGCGGCGCTTCCTGGCGCACTTCGAGGCCAACGGGCACACGGTGGTGCCGTCCGCTCCGCTGCCGGCGATCGACGACCCGAACCTCCTCTTCGTCAACGCCGGCATGGTGCAGTTCGTGCCGTACTTCCTCGGGCAGCAGACGCCGCCGTTCCGGCGGGCGGTGTCGGTGCAGAAGTGCATCCGTACCCCGGACATCGACGAGGTGGGGAAGACCTCGCGGCACGGCACCTTCTTCCAGATGAACGGGAACTTCTCCTTCGGTGACTACTTCAAGTCCGGTGCGATCGCGCTCGCCTGGGACCTGGTCACCAAGCCGGTCGCCGAGGGCGGTTTCGGGCTGGACCCGGAGCGGATCTGGCCGACGGTCTACTTCGACGACGACGAGGCCGAGGCGATCTGGCGCAAGACCGGGGTGCCGGCGGAGCGGATCGTCCGGCGGGGCAAGGCGGACAACTTCTGGTCGATGGGGATCCCCGGGCCCTGCGGGCCCTGTTCGGAGATCTACTACGACCGGGGCCCGGCGTACGGCGCCGAGGGTGGGCCGGCGGTCGACGAGGACCGCTACCTGGAGTTCTGGAACCTGGTCTTCATGCAGTTCGAGCGGGGTCCGGGCAGCGACAAGGAGAACTTCCCGATCCTGGGCGACCTGCCGGCGAAGAACATCGACACCGGGATGGGCCTGGAGCGGATGGCCGCGATCCTCCAGGGTGTCGACAACCTCTACGAGATCGACGAGGTGCGGCCGATCCTGGACCGGGCGGCGGAGCTGACCGGCCGGCGGTACGGCGCGCACTCCGGGCACGTGGCGAGCGAGTCGCACCCGGACGACGTACGGCTGCGGGTGGTCGCCGACCACGTGCGGACCGCGCTGATGCTGATCGGTGACGGGGTGACCCCCGGCAACGAGGGGCGTGGCTACGTGTTGCGCCGGATCATGCGGCGGGCGATCCGGGCGATGCGGCTGCTCGGCTGGCAGGACCGGGCGCTGCCGGAGCTGCTGCCGGTGGCCCGGGACTGCATGTCCCCGTCCTACCCGGAGCTGGCGACCGAGTTCGACCGGATCTCGTCGTACGCCTACGCGGAGGAGGACGCGTTCCTCTCCACCCTGCGGGCGGGTACCACGATCCTGGACACCGCGATCGCCGAGACCCGGTCGGCGGGCGGGGCGAAGCTGTCGGGTGCCAAGGCGTTCCAGCTGCACGACACCTACGGCTTCCCGATCGACCTGACCCTGGAGATCGCCGCCGAGCAGGGGCTCTCGGTGGACCAGGACGGGTTCCGCCGGTTGATGGCCGACCAGCGGGCCCGGGCCAAGGCCGACGCGCAGGCCCGCAAGACCGGGCACGTGGACCTGTCGGCGTACCGTTCGGTGCTGGACTCGGGCGGGCCGGTGCAGTTCACCGGCTACACCGAGGTCTCCCGGGAGTCGTCGGTCCGGGCGCTGCTCGGCGCCGGTGGCGCACCGGTCGAGGTGGCCGGTGAGGGCGACACGATCGAGCTGGTGCTGGACGCGACCCCGTTCTACGCCGAGGGCGGCGGCCAGCAGCCGGACATCGGGCTGATCACCGTCGGCGCCGGCCAGGTCGAGGTGCTCGACGTGCAGCAGCCGGTCCCGGGACTGATCGTGCACCGGGCCCGGGTCGTCCGGGGCGAGGTACGCACCGGCGAGGCCGGTCTCGCCGAGATCGACGTACTGCGCCGGCGGGCGATCTCCCGCTCGCACACCGCCACCCACCTGGTGCACCAGACGATGCGCAACTTCCTCGGCGAGTCGGCGACCCAGGCCGGTTCACTGAACGCGCCGGGCCGGCTCCGGTTCGACTTCAACACCCCGACCGGGGTGGCGCCGAGCGTGCTGCGCGACGTCGAACAACAGGTCAACGAGGTGCTCCTGGCCGACCTGGAGGTGCACGCCTTCATCACCTCCCAGGAGGAGGCGCGTCGGCTCGGCGCGATGGCGCTGTTCGGCGAGAAGTACGGCGACGAGGTGCGGGTCGTCGAGGTCGGCGACTACGCCCGGGAGCTGTGCGGCGGCACCCACGTGGCCCGGTCGGCGCAGCTCGGCCTGGTGAAGATCCTCTCCGAGTCCTCGATCGGCTCCGGCGTACGCCGGGTCGAGGCGCTGGTCGGGCTGGACGCGTTCCGGTTCCTGGCCAAGGAGCACCTGCTGGTCTCCCGGCTGGCCGAGCTCTACCGGGTCCCCGGTGAGCAGGTGGCGGACCGGGTCGAGCAGACGGTCGCGCAGTTGCGGGACGCCGAGCGGGAGTTGGAGAAGCTGCGCGCCCAGCTGGTGCTCGGCGGTGCGGCGGCGCTCGCCGCGGGGGCCCGGGACCTCCGTGGGGTCGCCTTCGTCGGCACCGAGGCGCCGGAGGGCGCGGGCGGCAACGACGTGCGTACCCTCGCCCAGGAGATCCGGGGCAAGATCGATCCGGCCCGCCCGGCGGTGGTCGCGGTGGCGGCCCGGGCGAACGGTAAGGCGTCGCTGGTGGTGGCGGTGAACGGCGCGGCCAGGGAGCGGGGCGTTTCGGCGGCGACGCTGGTCAAGGGGGCGCTGTCCGGCCGGGGCGGCGGCAACGCCGACCTGGCCCAGGGCGGTGGCCTGCCGGCCGGCGAGGCACCGAGCCTGCTGGCCGCGGTCGAGAAGGCGCTCGCCGAGGCGTGACCCGGTGATCCGATCTCACTTCGGCGTAGCCCGATGACCCCTCTTTCCCGGGGGGTGCGGCTCGGCGTGGACGTCGGCCAGGTACGCGTCGGCGTGGCGCTCTCCGACCCGGATGGGATCCTGGCCACCCCGCTGGTGACGCTGCCCAGGGACCTGAAGACCGATGCCGAGGCGATCCCGACCGACATCTCGGAAATCGCGCGGCTCGTTGGACTCCACGAGGTGGTCACGGTGGTGGTCGGTCTGCCGGTGACCCTCGCCGGGGCGCACGGACCGGCGGCGACCCAGGCGAAGGCGTACGCTCGGCGGCTGGCCGCGGCGATCGCGCCGGTGCAGGTCGATCTGGTGGATGAAAGGATGTCGACCGTCGTGGCTTCTCGTAGGCTAGCCGAGCGGGGCGTCCGAGGACGGCGTCAACGGGCGGTGGTCGATCAGGCGGCCGCGGTGGAGATTCTGCAGAGCTGGCTGGACAGGCAGCGGAGGCGGACGGAATGATCGACGAGTTGGAGCTCGCGTTCGACGAGCGTGCGGAGAAGGGACGGCACCGCCGCGGCGCGCAGCGCAAACGTAACGGCAAGAAGAAGCGGGGCGGGCGGGGGCGTACGGTAGCGGCCCTGCTGATGACGTTCGTGCTGCTCGGCGTCCTCGGCGGCGCCGGATGGTACGGCTTCGACCGGGTCCAGGGCTACTTCGTCACCCCGGACTACGACGGCAACGGCAGCGGTGAGGTCCAGGTCCAGGTCGAGGACGGCCAGAGCATCGCCGAGATCGCCGACACCCTGGTCGCGGCCGGCGTCATCAAGAGCACCAAGGCGTTCATCGAGGCGGCTCAGGAGAACTCGCGGGCCGAGAACATCCAGCCGGGCGTCTACAAGGTCCGCAAGGAGATGAACGCGAAGGCGGCGCTGGGCCTGCTGCTCGACCTGAAGAACAAGATCGTCAACGGCTTCCTGGTCAAGGAGGGCGCCACCGCCAAGCAGATCTTCAAGGCGCTGGCCGCCGAGACGAAACTGCCGGTCAAGGACTTCGAGAGCGCCGCCAAGGACCTTGAGGGACTCGGCATCGCCGACTTCTGGTTCAAACGCGACGACAAGCAGTCGGCACGCAAGTCGATCGAGGGTTTCCTCTTCCCCGACACCTACGAGCTTCCGCCGAACGCCAGTGCCGAGGCGATCCTCAAGATGATGGTCCAGCGCTTCATGTCGGTCGCCGAGGAGATCGACTTCGTCGACCGGGTGCAGAAGGAGCGCGAGATCACCCCGTACGAGGCGCTGATCGTGGCGTCGCTGGCCCAGGCGGAGGCCGGCAACGAAGTCGACCTCGGCAAGGTCGCCCGGGTGGCCTACAACCGGATCTACAGCGGGAACCACTACTGCAAGAACGGCAACGGCCTGGTCGGCTGTCTGGAGTTCGACGTCGGGGTCAACTACTACTGGGAGCTGACCGGCAAGAAGACCAAGCGCTCCGGGGACATGACGGACACGGAACTCTTCGACAAGAAGAACCCGTACCGGATGCACGGTAAGGCGGGGCTGCCACCGGGGCCGATCAACAACCCCGGACAGAAGGCCCTGGAGGGCGCGATGGACCCGCCGAAGGGCGACTGGCTGTTCTTCGTGGCGGTCGACAAGGAGGGCCGCTCCAAGTTCGCCACCACGAACGAGGAGCACGAGCGCAACATCGCCGAGGCCCGAAAGAACGGCGTGCTGTGAGGTGACGGCGAGGTGACGCAGGAGCGCCGGGCGGCGGTGCTGGGCAAGCCGATCGCGCACTCGCTCTCCCCGGTCATCCACAACGCCGGTTACGCGGCGGCCGGGTTGACCGGGTGGTCGTACACCGCGATCGAGTGTGCCGAGGCCGAGCTCGCCGACCGGGTGGCCGGGTTCGGCCCGGAGTGGGCGGGGCTCTCCCTGACCATGCCGCTGAAGGAGGCGGCGCTCGCGGTGGCCGGCGAGGTCTCGCCGGTCGCCGCCGCGATCGGCGCGGCCAACACTCTGGTACGCCGACCGGACGGCTCCTGGGCCGCCGACAACACGGACGTACCGGGGATGGTCGACGTGCTGACCGGCGCTGGTGTGCCGGCCGGTGCCGAGGTGGTGTTGCTCGGTGCCGGCGGTACGGCCCGGGCCGCGCTCGCCGCCGCCGTCCAGCTGACCGCCCGCCGGGTCACCTGCCGGGTACGCCGGCACGCCGCCGGTGCCGAACTGGCCCGGTTGGCCGGCACGCTCGGGCTGCGGTTCGAGATCGCGGACTGGGCGGCGCCGGCCGGGCGGGACGGTGCGGATCTGGTGATCTCCACCGTGCCGAAGGGCGCCGCCGACGGTTTCGCGGCGGCGGCCCGGTCCTGGCGGCCCGAGACGGTCTTCTTCGACGTCGTCTACGACCCGTGGCCGACGCCGCTCGCCGCCGCAGCGTCGGCGGCCGGCTGCCGGATCGTCTCCGGCCTCGACCTGCTGCTGGCCCAGGCGGTCGGGCAGTTCGAGCAGTTCACCGGGGTGCCCGCCCCGGTGTCCGAGATGCGTTCCGCGCTCGCCGCCGCCCGCGCCCCGCACTGAGCCCGGCTCCGGACCGCTCGCGAGGTCGACGTGGTTCGGAGACTCGACCGGCCCACCACGTGAGGGCCCGCCCCGGAACGCCGAGGGGGAGGCGGCGAACCGGGGCGGGCCGATCGGGTGATGAGGCAGGTCACTGGCGGCGCCGGGGCACCCAGTAGAGGATCTGTCCGGCGATCAGCGCCGGGTGCGTGTCGGGCATGGCTTGCAGCGCGCGGGTGAGGTGTACGCCGAGGTACATCATCAGTCCGACCCGGTTTCCTTTGAACCCGATCAGCAGGGCCAGGCGGGCGGGCGCGCAGGGCCAGGGGTCCCGGCAGGTCTCGCAGCTATACGATCGCGCCGGGACGTGGCTGCCGGGCGGGTAGCGCCGCTGGGCGAGCCGTCGCATGTGCCGGTACCAGCGTTCCTGCGGCCCGATCACCGCTACCTCCGACCGGCGCGCTCGGCATCCGCAGCTCGTTCCCCGTAGCGGCCCGGGTGATTCTGGGTCGGTGTCGGCGCGCCGGCTCGGCCGATCTGGCGTCGACCGAGCCGCGAGTTCCCGAGCGGGGCCCTGCCGTGGCTGCCCTCCTGCGTCCAGCGCGAGCCCGATGCCGGCGGACCGATCGGCTCCGATCGCGTGACCTTGGGCGAGAACACTTCCATTCCGGCCCGGTACTCCGCCTCGGTCATCGGTCCCAGCAGGGGGCCGAACGGTGGTATCCGTTGCGGTGAGTCCGGGCAGACCCAGCGGTGGCCACACCGGCAATACAGCCAGAGTCGCCGCCAGTCTCGTCGGTGGGGCCGCCTTCCGTGAGTCATTGGGTCACCTCTCAGCATCTTCGGCTGCCCTCCACCCTGGACTCAAAGCCACCGGGAGCGGAAGATGAGCGAGCGAGAGTATCGAGAGATACTGATTAGTTGATCTGGAGCCGGGTGGATTAGATGAACGACCTACGCGAGATCCTCAGGACACAGCGAACGCGGGCGAAGCGAACCCGGGATCAGGTGGGCGCGGCCGTTGGCCTGAGCGGAGCGTCGATCGCGGCGTTCGAGCAGGGCCGGATGATTCCCCAGCCGGACACCGCCGAACGCCTGGACGTCCTTTTCAAGACCGGCGACGAGATCCGGCGTGCGACCAGGGAGGCGCGGGATGACGCCCGGCCCATCTGGCTGCGCCCCTGGACGGAGCAGGAGCAGCGGGCAACCATGTTGCGCTGCTTCGAGCACAGCCTGATTCCCGGACTACTCCAGACCGAGGCGTATACCCGGGCGCTGCTGGCCAGCGCCAGACTGCCCGAGGATGTGATCGACCGGACGACGCAGGTGCGGCGTGAACGGCGAGCCGCGACGATCGACCGCCCCAATCCTCCGATGCTGTCTGCGGTCATCTGTGAGGTGGCCCTCAGCTATGGGCCTGCCGACGTCATGAAGGAGCAGCTGGAGCATCTGATCGAGGTGAGCCGCCGGCCGCAGGTGCAGATCATGGTTGTGCCCCGGACCGCTGGTCTGCACCCTGGCTTAGCGGGAGCGTTCGTGTTGGCGACCCTGCCGGCCCGGGGCCGGGCCGTCTATCTTGACGACCAGCTTCGAGGACGGTCGGTGACCGACGGGGCGGACGTGGACGAACTGGAGCGAGTGTGGGAGATCGTCCGCGGTCTGGCCCTGCCGGTAAGCTTGTCGCAAGACCTGATCATGAAGGCGGTCAACAACAATGACTGAGCCGAACTGGCACAAGAGCAGCCGCAGCAGCACCAACCAGGGCAACTGCGTGGAGGTTGCCGACAACCTTCCGGGCCGGGTGCTGGTCCGGGACACCAAGGATCGGGACGGCGGGACCCTGACGTTCGGGCCGGCCGCCTGGCGGGCGTTCGTCGGTGCGGTGACGCAGCGGCCGTAGCCGCCAGAGCCACGACCAGCGCCCCGCTGCGCGGGACGACCCGGGCGGCGGGGCGCTCAGTTGCGTCCCGGTGGGGCGGGCCCGGCGGGCGTACCCGATCGCTCGGTTTTCCGCCGGCTCGGGCGTCTCCGGTCCGCCGCCGGCTCGGCCGGTTCGCGTCCCCGGGCGATGGTGAAGACCACCAGCGCGGAGAGCGCGGCGCTGCCGAGCACCAGTACGGCCATCGGCGCCGCGCTGTCGTCCGGGCCGAGGCCGGCCAGCGGTGCCACGGCGGCGGCGATGCCGAGTTGGAGCGCGCCGAGCAGCGCGGCGGCGCTGCCGGCGTGCCGGGGGTGCCGGTCCAGCGCCAGGGCCAGCCCGTTCGGCAGGACCATCCCGAGGCAGGAGACGAAGACGAAGAGCGCGACCAGTACGGTCGGAACGTTCTCCCTGACCGCGCCGCCGACGAGTGCCGCAGCGGCCAGCAGGCTGGCGAGCAGGGCGCCGCTGAGCAGCCGGCGGGCGCTGTACCGGTCGAGCAGCCGGGCGTTGAGTTGCCCGACCGTCGTCATTCCGACGGCGTTCACCGCGAAGACCAGGGTGAACCAGTCGGCGGAGAGCGCGAAGACGTCCTGGATCACGAACGAGGACCCGGAGATGTACGCGAAGAGCGCGGCGAAGGCCAGCCCCTGGGTGAGTACGTAGCCGAGGTAGACCCGGTCGGTCAGCAGCCCCCACATCGCCCGGGCGGTGTCCGCCGGCCCGCCGGTGTGCCGCCGCTGGGGCGGAAGCGTCTCCGGCAGCCGCCAGACGACGGCGGCGAACAGCAGCAGACCGATCGCCGACAGCGCGACGAAGACGGCCCGCCAGGAGCCGAACCGGAGCACGAGGTTGCCCAGGGCCGGTGCGGCGGCCGGGGCGACCCCGAAGACCAGGATCAGCCGGGAGAAGTACTTCGCCGCCGCCGTTCCGGAGTAGAGATCCCGGACGATGGCCCGGGCGACGACCACACCGGTGCCGCTGGCCAGGCCCTGGAACAGTCGGAGCGCGGCCAGGGTCTCGGTCGACGGGGCGAACGCGCAGAGCAGGCTGGTCGCGGTGTACGCGACGACGCCGACCAGTACCGGCCGGCGCCGGCCCCACCGGTCGCTGAGCGGTCCGGTGACGAGCTGGCCGAGGGCGAGACCGAACAGGAAGGTGGTGAGCGAGAGCTGCACCTGTGCCGGGGTGGCGGAGAGGTCGCCGGTCATCTGGGGAAACGCCGGCAGGTACATGTCCAGGGAGAGCGGACCGACCGCGGTCAGGGTACCGAGCAGCAGCAGTTGTCCGACTCCTGCGGTCCGGCCCGGCGGTGCCGTGGAGCGCCCCGTGTCCACTGGTCCCCCTAATGTTGGAGCAGGCCGACACTTTAGCTCTGTAGGCAGAGGTATTGCGATTGCGGCGGACGAGAACGTGACGAAGGGATCAGGGATGAGCGACGACGCAGCGGCTGCCGAGGCGACGGCCGGCGCGGTGGAGACGCTCGGCGGCGCCGTGGCCGACCTGCACCGGGTGCTGCGCCGGTCGACCGTTCGGCGTACCGGCCGGACGCCGCTGCCGGACGCCCAGGTGGAGGTGCTGCGGTTGGTCGAACGCTGCCCGGAGATCAGCGTCAAGGAGACGGCGGAGCGGCTGCGCACCGCCGCCAACACGGTCAGCACCCTGGTCAGCGACCTCGCCGCCGCCGGGCTGCTGGAGCGCACCCGGGATCCGCACAACCGACGCGTCGTCCGGCTCCGGTTGACCCCGGCGGCGCACCTGCGGATCCGCGACTACGCCGGGCACCGGCGCGACCTGCTGCTCGACGCACTCGCCCGGCTCGACGAACCGGCCCGGCGCGACATCGTGCGGGCCGCAGGCCAACTGCGCCGGCTCGCGGACCTGCTCGCGGACCTGCTCGCCGACCAGGAGCGTGCCGACCCGCCGATCGAGCCGTCCGGCGCGGCCCGTCCGTAGAGCGGGATGGCGTGGGCGACCCGGGGTGGCGTACCGGTGCCATGCCAAACTTGACCGGCGGCCGGCCCGGTCGCGACGAGGAGAGGGTTTGTCGTGTTGCGCTGGTTGACGGCGGGAGAGTCCCATGGTCCGGCCCTGGTCGCGGTGCTGGAAGGGGTGCCGGCCGGGGTCGAGGTGACCAGCGAGGAGATCGTCCGCCAACTGGGCCGCCGCCGGCTCGGCTACGGCCGGGGCGCCCGGATGTCCTTCGAGCGGGACGAGGTCGAGATCATCGGCGGTCTCCGGCACGGCCTGACCCTGGGCAGTCCGGTGGCGATCCGGGTGGGCAACTCCGAGTGGCCGAAGTGGCAGACGGTGATGGCGGCCGACCCGGTCGACGAGGAGGTGCTGGCCGGACAGGCCCGCAACGCGCCGCTGACCCGTCCCCGACCCGGGCACGCCGACCTGGCCGGCATGCAGAAGTACGGTCACACCGACGCCCGGCCGATCCTGGAACGGGCCAGCGCCCGGGAGACCGCCGCCCGGGTCGCCGTCGGCACCGTCGCCCGGGCACTGCTCCGGCAGGCGCTCGGCATCGAGATCGTCTCGCACGTGGTGGAGCTCGGCTCGGTGGCCGCGAAACCGGGGCTCCAGCCCCGCCCCGAGGACGCCGAGCGGATCGACGCCGACCCGCTGCGCTGTCTCGACCCGGAGGCCAGCGCCCGGATGGTCGCCGAGGTGGACGCGGCCAAGTCCGACGCCGATACCCTGGGCGGCATCGTCGAGGTGCTCGGCTACGGCGTACCGCCGGGGTTGGGCAGCCACGTGCAGTGGGACCGCAAGCTCGACGCCCGGCTCGCCGCCGCGCTGATGTCCATCCAGGCGATCAAGGGGGTGGAGATCGGCGACGCCTGGCAGCAGGCCCGGTCCCGGGGCTCGGTGGCGCACGACGAGATCGTCCCCACCGCGACCGGCGTACGCCGGGTCACCGACCGGGCCGGTGGCCTGGAGGGCGGGATCACCACCGGCGAGCCACTGCGGGTACGCGCCGCGATGAAGCCGATCTCCTCGCTCAACCGGGCGCTCTCCACCGTGGATGTGGCGACCGGTGAGCCGGCGACCGCGATCAATCAGCGCTCGGACGTCTGCGCCGTACCCGCCGCCGCGATCGTCGCCGAGACCATGGTCGCGTTGGTGCTGGCCGAGGCGGCGCTGGAGAAGTTCGGCGGCGACTCGGTTGCCGAGATCCGCCGCAACCTCGCCGGCTACCTGGACAACCTGGTGATCCGGTGAGCGCGAGGAGTGAGCCGGGTTTGCGAGCCCCGCAGTCGCGAACGGAACGGGAGCACCGGTGAGCGCGAGGAGTGAGCCGGTCTGCGTCTTGGTCGGTGTGATGGGTGCCGGCAAGACCAGCACCGGGCTGCTGGTCGCCAAGGGGCTTGGGGTCGACTTCCGGGACACCGACAGCGACATCGAGGCGACGGCCGGCAAGCCGATCCCGGAGATCTTCGTCGACGACGGCGAGGAGCACTTCCGTACCCTGGAACGGGCCGCGGTGGCGGACGCGCTGGCCTCCTTCGACGGGGTGCTGGCGCTCGGCGGTGGCGCGATCCTCGCCGAGGAGAACCGGGCCGCGCTGGCCGGGCACCGGGTCATCTACCTTTCGGTCGAGCTGCCGGACGCGGTCAAGCGGGTCGGCCTGGGCGCTGGCCGGCCGCTGCTCGCGATCAACCCCCGGGCCACCCTCAAGCACCTGCTCGAACAGCGGCGCCCGCTCTACACCGAGGTGGCGACCTGGACCGTGGTCACCGACGGGCGGACCCCGGAAGAGGTGGCCGAGGAGATCCTGGCCGGGCTGGCCGGCGACCGGCTCGGCTAACGGCTCGGCCAAGGCTCGGCCCGGCGCGTTCGGCGGTGCTCCGGTAGGCGAACCAGCGCAGACAGGTCTGGGTGATCGGGCCGACCGCGAGGGCGTAGAGCACCGTGCCGACGCCGACCGTCCCGCCGAGCAGCCAGCCCGTGCCGAGCACGGTGAGTTCGATGAGGGTACGGACCAGCCGGATCGAGCGTCCGGTCGACCGGGACGCGCCGGTCATCAGGCCGTCCCGGGGTCCGGGGCCGAGCCGCGCGCCGACGTAGACGGCGGTGGCGAGTCCGTTGAGCAGGATCCCGCCAGCCAGCAGGCCGACCCGGGCGGGCAGGCTCAGCCGCTCGGGCAGCAGCGCCAGGCCGAGGTCGGCCGAGAGCGCCAGGACCACGATGTTCGCGCCGGTACCGAGCGTCGGCACCTGCCGCAGCGGGATCCAGAGCAGCAGGACGAGTAGCCCGACGATGGCGCTGACCGTGCCGAAGCTCAGCGGGAGGTCCTCCAGGTTGTGCCGGCTCCGTCGAGGCCAATCCCGCGAGCCAATCCGGCAAGCCTGTCCGGTGGTTGGCCTGGATAACATGGCCAATCCCTGGAGAATGGTCGGTATGCACCCGACCCCGCTGCCGCCGGTGACCCTGGATCGGGGCGACCGGGCGCTGGGCAGCAGCCAGCTCGCCGCCATGCTGCCCGACCTGGCCGGAGCGCGCCCCGCGTACCGCCACCTGGCGCGGGCGATCGGCGCGTTGATCCTGGACGGCCGGATCGCGCTGCACGTCAGACTCCCCGCCGAACGGGAGCTGGCCACCGCCCTGAACGTCAGCCGGGCCACCGTGACCGCCGGCTACGACCTGCTGCGCGAGGGTGGGTTCGCGCGCAGCCGCCAGGGTTCCGGCACCTGGACGGAGTTGCCGGAAGGGCACCGGCCCAGCGGCGTCGACCGGCTGCTCGCCCCACAGGAGAGCGCGATCGACCTGGCCCGGGCCGCACCCGCCGGACTGCCGGCGCAGCTGCTCGCCGACGCGCTCGCCCAGGTCACCCCGCTGCTCGCCGAGCACGCACACACCCCCGGCTATCACCCGTACGGGCTGCCGGGACTGCGTTCCGCCATCGCCGAGCGGTTCACCCGGCGCGGCCTGGCCACGGTGCCCGAGCAGATCCTGGTGACCTCCGGCGCCCAGCACGCGTTCACGCTGGTCGTCGGGGTGCTGTGTCGGCCCGGTGACCGGGTGATGGTGGAAAGCCCGTCCTATCCGAACGCGCTGGAGGCGCTGCGCCGGGCCCGGCTGCGTACCGTGTCCGTCCCGGTCACCGACGCCGGCTGGGACGTCGAGATCCTGGAGTCGACGCTGCGCCAGGCGGTGCCCCGGCTGGCGTACCTGATCCCGGACTTTCACAACCCGACCGGTTGCCTGATGCCCGACCCGGAGCGGGACCGCCTGCTGCGCGCCGCGGCCCGCTCCGGTAGCTGGCTGGTCGTCGACGAGACCCTGACCGACCTCGCCCTCGACGTTCCCGCCCCGCCGCCCATCGCCACGCGGAGTGCGCCCGGCGGCACCGGTCAGGTCGTCACGATCGGCTCGATGAGCAAGACCCACTGGGCCGGGCTGCGGATCGGCTGGCTGCGCGCCCCGGCGAAGCTGATTACCGAACTGGCCGGGCAGCGCGTCGCCACCGACATGGGCGGCTCGGTGCTGGACCAGTTGCTGGCGCTCAACCTGCTCGACCGGGCCGGAGAACTTCTGCCGTCCCGGCTGGCACGGCTGCGTGAACAGCGCGCCGCGCTCGCCGCCGCGCTGACCGAGAACCTTCCACGGTGGAGCTGGCGGCTCCCGCCAGGCGGCCTGTCGCTCTGGGTGGACCTGGCCGAGCCGGTCGCCTCCACCCTGGCCGACCGGGCACTGGACTACGGGGTGCGGATCGAAAGTGGCAGCTACTTCACCTCCGATCCGGGCGTCTTCGAGCAGCGGTTGCGGATCCCGTACACGCTGCCGTCGGAGACGCTGCGCGAGGCGGTACGCCGGCTGGCCGCCGCGCTGGCCGCCGGGTCGCCCCCGTCGTCGTCGGCCCGACGCCCGCACTGGATCGCCTGAGCCCGCCTGCCCGGACCGCTGACCCCGGGACCGCTGCGTTGCGGAACCCGGCGCTCGCTCGGCCAGCCGTTTCGAGGCGCGGCACCGCACGGCACGGCACTACCAGCATGAGCGGTGTCAGCTCGGTACGGCCTGGAGCGTATCCACGACCGTGCGCCGGGTGGCGAGCAATGCGGGGATGGCGGTGAGCGCGGCGATGGCGAGCAGGACTCCGAGCGCGGTGGCGAGCAGCCAGGAATTGGGTGGGTACCGGACCTCCACCCGACTGACGAACGTGACGAGCCCGAGGCCGGCCGGGATCCCCGCGACGACGCCGGGTACGGCGGGAAGCAGTTGCGCCACCGCCAGGCCCACGCCGGCCTGCGCGGGCGTGGCGCCGAGCGTCCGCGCGACGGCCAGCGGCTGCCGGGCGTCGAGGACCGCGGTCCAGGTGCTCACGACGGCGTTGATGAGCGCCAGGAGGCAGAGTACGAGGGTGGCGACGAGCAATGCCTGGTCCCTCCGCTCGGTGCGGGGGTTGGCGAGTTCCGTGTAGCCGAGGTTGAAGTGTTCCACCCGGGTGTTGACCGCGAGCATGGCGACGAGTGCGGTCGTGGTGATCAGGGTGTTCACGGTGATCAGCCGGGCCCGGCGCGGCCGGCGGGCGTTGATGCGCACCCCGATCAGCAGGGCGACGGGCAGCCGCCGCGACAGCCGGATTCGCCACCGTCTGCGCTGCGGCGGCGTCGCGGCGTCGGCCAGCGCGTGCACGGTGCTGGTGACGGCGGCGCGCACCACCGGTACCAGAGTCGCCGCCACGGCGATCGTGAGGGCGAGGACCGTGACGGCGACCACCGTACGCAGCGCGGGTGGCTGGGTGTTGACCGAGCCGATGAGTCCGGCGCTGGGGCGGATCAGCGCGGGGGCGGCGAACCAGCCGCCGGCCAGGCCGGTGGTGGCGGCGGCAAGCCCGATCACGAGGTACTCGGCGAGGTGGACGGCGGCGATCATGGCCGGTCCGGCGCCGACGGCCTTGAGCAGACCCACCCGGCGACGCTGGCCGATGATCCGGCCCGCGACGATGCCGGCGACGCCGGCCAGCGCCAGGCCGCTGAGCAGCCAGCTGCCGACGAGCAGCGTTTCCTGCGCGTCGCCGTACAGCCGACCGTTGAGGTCGTCGATCGCCTGCCAGGTGGTGAGTTGGTCGCTGGTGGTGTATGTGGTGCTGGCCGCCGGGTCGGCGAGCTTGAGGTTCAGGGTGTACGACAGCGGCCGGCCGCCCGCGAGCGTGGCGATGTCGCTGCGGTCCACCCAGACCAGGCCGCCGCGCTCGACCAGGATGCTGCCCGGGTAGTGCCACCCGGCGTACGGATAGGTCGCCCTCGCGGCCGTGACCGCGGTCCCGATCACCCGCAGCGGATGGCCGTCGATGCCGACCGTGTCGCCGACGCGAACGCCGAGGGCGTCGGCGAAGAAGCGCTCGACGACCACGCCGCCGGGGCGTACCCAGGTGCCGTCGGTCACGGCGGGCCGGTTGATCGATGCCGGTGCGGTGTCCCGGCCCTCGACGACGGCGTGCGCGGATATGCCGCCAGCCGTCATCGTCAGGTACGCGATCGGGAAGGGGCCACTGTGCTCGGTGACGCCAGCCGCGGTGGCCATTGCCGCGAGTTCGTCCAAGGCGGCCTGACCGGTGGCCCGGGGCGTCACGATCACGTCCGGTCCGGCGGTGGCGGTCCGGGTCTGCTGGTACGGCCGGTCGGCGACCTCGTTGAGGGTGAGGCCGAGGGTCAAGGTGCCGGTGGCGGCGGTGATGGCGACCAGCAGCAGGATGGTCTCGGTACGGCGGCGGCGCAGGTCCCGCAGCATCAGCCGGCAGACGAGCAGCAGGCGGCCGGACATGTCAGCGCCGCCCGTCGTAGACGGTGCCGGTAACGGTGCTGGCGAACCGGTTGTCGTCGGCGAACGCCCCGTCCCGCATCGCGATCACCCGGTCGGCGACCGCGGCGACGCGGGCGTCGTGGGTGACCACCACGAGGGTCTGTCCGGCGGCGTGCAACTCCTCGAACAGCCGCAGTACCTCCAGGGTGGCGGCGCTGTCCAGGTTGCCGGTGGGTTCGTCGGCCAGTACGACCAGCGGCTCGTTGCTCATCGCGCGGGCGATGGCGACCCGCTGGCGCTGCCCACCGGAGAGCGCCGAGGGCAGGTGCGCGGCGCGGTCGGCGAGCCCGACCCGATCCAGCAGGTACATCGCCCGCTTGCGGGCCCGCCCCGGTGACTGGCCGGCGAGCAGCGCGGCCAGCTCGACGTTCTCCACCGCGGTGAGTTCGTCCATGAGGTGGAACGCCTGGAAGACGAACCCGATGCCGTCGCGCCGCAGCCGGGCCAGGGTCCGTTCACTCATCGTGTCGATCCGGCGCTCGGCCAGCCACACCTGCCCGTCGGTCGGGCGTTGCAGCCCGCCGAGCAGATGCAGCAGGGTGGACTTGCCGCAGCCGCTCGGGCCCATGATCGCCAACGTCTGTCCGACGGGCACGTCCAGGTCGACCTCGTCGACGGCGCGTACCAGGGTGTCGTTCGAGCCGTACCGTTTGCTCAGCCCACGCGTCCGCAACGCCATCGATCCGGTCATGCCTGCGCCCTCCGCCCCGTCCGGTCACGCTCGGCCCACATGCGCTCGCATGCCTCCAGCCACTCCAGGTCGGCCCGCAGCCGCAGCACGACGCCCTCCAGCAGCAACCCGGCGACCGGATCCACCGACCGGTCCAGCGCGGCGCGCTGGGTGTCGCGCAGCCGGCGCAGCACCTCGCGCCGCTGTGCGTCGACCAGTGCCACCGGATCGGCCAGCCGGCCGGCCGCGGCGGCCACCAGCTTCAGGTGGAACTCCGTAAGGTCCGGCTTCGGCCAGCTCACCTCCGTCAGCCAGCCGGCGACCCGCTGCTGTCCGGCCGCGGTGAGGGCGTAGACCCGGCGGTCAGGCCGGTCCGGCAGGCCGTCGGCCCGCTCCGAAGTCACCAGTCCGGCCCTGCCCAGCCGGGCCAGCGCCACGTAGATCTGTCCGGCGTTCATCGCCCCGCCCAGCGGACCGAGTGCGTCACGCATCCGGCTGCGCAGCTCGTACCCGTGCGCCGGCTCCTTCGCCAGCATGGCCAGCACCACGTCCTGCACCAGGGCACACCCCTTCGTTCCGGAGCGCTAATAGATAGCCGGTAGCTATGGCTCTGTCAAATCCGGCGGGGGTCGACCGTTCGGCCGGATCGGCAGCGGCGGCGTTCCCCTGCACCCATGCCCGCAGCCGCAAACGACTTCGGACCCACTCGTCTAGGCTCTGACCCGATGGACAAGCTGACCCGAATTCCGGTCGGCGGTGACCGGCCGTACGACGTCCTCGTCGGCCGGGACCTGCTGGCCGCGCTGCCGCCCCTGCTGGACGGTGCCGAGCGCGCCGCCGTGCTGCACGCCCCGCCGCTGAAGGTGCGCGCCGACGAGCTGGCCGAGCGGCTTCGCGCCGCCGGGATCGAGCCGCTGACCGTGCCGGTGCCGGACGCCGAGGCCGGAAAGGACATCGAGGTCGCCGCCGGCTGCTGGGCGCGGCTGGGCGCGGCGGGCTTCACCCGTACCGACGCGGTGGTCGGGCTGGGCGGCGGCGCGGCGACCGACCTGGCCGGCTTCGTCGCCGCCTGCTGGCTGCGCGGGGTCCGCTGGGTGCCGGTCTCGACCTCGCTGCTCGGCATGGTCGACGCGGCGGTCGGCGGCAAGACCGGGATCAACACCGCCGCCGGCAAGAACCTGGTCGGTGCCTTCCACCCGCCGGCCGGGGTGCTCTGCGACCTGGCGATGCTGGACTCGCTACCGGCGGTCGACCTGACCGCCGGGCTGGCCGAGGTGGTGAAGTGCGGCTTCATCGCCGACCCGGTCATCCTCGACCTGATCGAGTCCGACCCGAACGCCGCGACGGATCCGGCCGGCCCGGTGGTCCGCGAGCTGGTCGAGCGGGCGATCCGGGTGAAGGCGGACGTGGTCTCCGGCGACCTGCGCGAGGCGGGGCGGCGGGAGATCCTCAACTACGGTCACACCCTCGGGCACGCGATCGAGAAGGTCGAGGGCTACCGCTGGCGGCACGGGCACGCGATCTCCGTCGGCCTGGTCTACGCCGCCGGGCTGGCCTGGCGGGCCGGCCGGCTGGACGAGCCGACGGCGGCCCGGCACCGCACGGTGCTGACCACGCTCGGGCTGCCGACGAGCTACCGGGCGGACGCCTGGCCGGAGCTGCTGGCCGCGATGCGGGTGGACAAGAAGGCCCGGGGCAGCCGGCTGCGGTTCGTGGTGCTGGACGGGCTGGCCGAGACCGGCATCCTGGAGGGCCCGGACGACGAGCTGCTGCTCGACGCGTACGCCGAGGTGGCGGGATGAGGGTCTACGTGCTCAACGGGCCCAACCTGGGCCGGCTCGGCATCCGGCAGCCCGAGGTGTACGGCGCCACCAGCTACGCCGACCTGGTGGCGAGTTGCCAGGCCACCGGCCGGGAGGTGGGGCTGGACGTCGAGGTCCGGCAGACCGACGCCGAGGCGGAGTTGATCGGCTGGCTGCACCAGGCGGCCGACGAGGAGGCGGGGGTGGTACTCAACCCGGCCGCCTGGTCGCACTACTCCTACGCGGTCCGGGACGCCTGCGCCATGCTGCGCGGCCCGCTGGTAGAGGTGCACATCTCCAACATCCACGCCCGGGAGGAGTTCCGGCACCACTCCGTGGTCTCGGCGGTCGCGACCGGGGTGATCTGCGGCCTCGGCGTCGACGGCTACCGGCTGGCCCTGCTCCACCTGGCCGCGCTCCGGGACCGGTCCACCCGCGCCTGAGCGACCGCTCCGTTACCGGAAAGCGGGCTGGTCCTGATCAATTGGACGCCCCTAGTAGACTTGCCGGGTCCGTCCGCCCGAATTGAAGATCAAGGCAGGAAATGGCGACCACCAACGACCTGAAGAACGGTCTGGTTCTCAACCTCGACGGCGAACTCTGGGCTGTCGTCGAGTTCCAGCACGTCAAGCCCGGCAAAGGCGGTGCCTTCGTCCGCACCACGCTGAAGAACGTGCTGTCCGGCAAGGTGGTCGACAAGACGTTCAACGCGGGCACCAAGGTCGACACCGCCACCGTCGACAAGCGCACCATGCAGTATCTGTACGCCGACGGCGAGGACTACGTCTTCATGGACCTGGAGACGTACGACCAGATCCCCGTCCCCGGCGGCACGATCGGCGAGGCGGCCAACTACCTGCTTCCCGAGGCGGAGGTGATCGTCGCCACCCACGAGGGCGTCCCGCTCTACGTCGAGCTGCCGACCAGCGTCGTGCTGGAGATCACCTACACCGAGCCGGGCCTGCAGGGCGACCGCTCCACCGGCGGCAACAAGCCGGCGACGGTCGAGACCGGCGCCACCGTCCAGGTGCCGCTCTTCATCACCACCGGCGAGAAGATCAAGGTCGACACCCGCGACGGCCGCTATCTCGGCCGAGCCTGATGGCGGAGGGCGCCAAGCAGCAGATGCCGGCCCGCCGTAAGGCGCGCAAGCGGGCCCTGGACGTTCTCTACGAGGCGGACATGCGGGACCGGCCCGTCGCCGAGGTGCTCGTCGGCTACCTGGACCGGCTGGAACAGCCGCACCCGGAGCACCTGGGTTACGCGGTGGGCCTGATGGAGGGTGTGGCGAAACACCGGGCCCGGATCGACGAGCTGATCGACAGCTATGCCGAGGGCTGGACGCTGGACCGGATGCCGGTCGTCGACCGCAACCTCGCCCGGATCGCCATCTACGAGCTCCTCTACGTCGACGAGATCGACGATGCGGTGGCGATCAGCGAAGCCGTCGAACTCGCCCGGCAGATGTCGACCGACGACTCTCCCCGGTTCCTCAACGGCCTCCTGGGCCGGATCGCCGAGTACGCGACCCGCTGAACCGTCGCGGGGCCCGTGCCCGGGTGGGCACGGACCCCGCGAGCCGGGGGGATCAGGACGCGAAGAGCGCCCGGGGGTCGGCGACGAGCACACCGTGCTCGGTGAGCCGCTCGATCAGGCCGGAGGGGGAGGAGTCGTAGACGATCGCGAGCGCCCGCAGGTCGTCCGCACGAATCGACAGCACCCGTCCGTTGTAGTCACCGCGCTGTTGCTGGATTGCTCGGGCATAGCGGGCGACGTAGGCAAGGTCCTCGGAAGCCTCGTCGTACAGGCGCTCGAGGTCGAGCACGATCTTGTTCGTCGGCTCGTGACGGACGCCACTGCCGTCCGGCAGCAGCTCCGAGACGGGCACCCGGTAGAAGTCCGCGAGTTCGGCGAGACGGGACACCGTCACCGCCCGGTCGCCCCGCTCGTACGAGCCGACCACGACGGCTTTCCACCGCCCGTTTGACTTCTCCTCCACCCCCTGCAGGGAAAGTCCCTGCTGCTGACGGATAGAGCGCAGGCGCGCGCCCAACGACTTGGCGTATTCAGAGGGCATTCGGCACTCCCAGTGCTGGTCGGGGATCTCCCCAGCGATCGCTACGGAGCGTGACGGTACGGGGATTACGACACGTGGTCAAGTGCTAGTTACCTACCTATTACAAAGATCGTGTTCGGCCGGGCGGTTTCGACTCGCTGATCCGGGGGTCAGCGGCCCGCCAGGGGCGGCCCTGTGGCCAGTGGTAACGTGACTAGAGCCCCGGCCCGGGCCGCGTCAGGCAAGCGCCGGAATCCGACGTCCTTTAACGACCCGTCCCGTGAGGCGGGGAAGGGGGTCCGCCGTGGCGTACCCGCAGGCTGCTCAGCCGCAGCCGGTCCCACCACCGTCCGTGAAGGTCATCCTGACCAGCGCCGAACTGGCCCGGGTGGTGGACCGGATCGCACACCAGATTCTGGAGAAGACCCAGGGCGCGGCCGACACCGTGCTGCTCGGCATCCCCACCCGGGGCGCCCCGCTGGCCCACCGGCTGGCGGCCCGGATCAACGCCTTCGAGGGCATCGCCGTACCGGTGGGTGTGCTCGATATCACTCTCTACCGCGACGATCTCCGCCGGCACGCCGTACGCGCGATCGGCCCGACCCAGGTGCCCCCGGAGGGGATCGACGGCAAACGGGTGATCCTGGTCGACGACGTCCTCTTCTCCGGCCGGACCGTCCGGGCCGCCCTCGACGCGCTCGGCGACCTCGGCCGGCCAAGCTCGGTGCAGCTCGCCGTGCTGGTCGACCGCGGCCACCGCGAACTGCCGATCCGGGCCGACTACGTGGGGAAGAACATCCCGACGGCGCTCGCCGAGAGCGTCAAGGTGACTCTCGCGGAGACCGACGGCACCGACGAGGTCAAGCTGATCGGAGGGGCGGCATAGTGCTCAAACACCTACTTTCCGGTGCGGACCTCGACGCGGCCACCGCGACGCTGATCCTGGACACCGCCGCCGAGATGGCGACGGTGGCCGGCCGCGAGGTCAAGAAGTTGCCCGCACTGCGCGGGCGGACCGTGGTCAACCTCTTCTACGAGGACTCCACCCGGACCCGGATCTCCTTCGAGGCGGCGGCGAAGCGGCTCTCCGCCGACGTGATCAACTTCTCGGCCAAGGGCTCCAGCGTCTCCAAGGGCGAGAGCCTGAAGGACACCGCGCTGACCCTCCAGGCGATGGGTGCCGACGCGGTGGTGATCCGGCATCCGGCGTCCGGTGCGCCGCACCGGCTCGCCAACTGGGTCGACGGCTCCGTGCTCAACGCCGGGGACGGCACCCACGAGCACCCGACCCAGGCGCTGCTGGACGCGTACACGATGCGGGCCCGGCTGGGGCGGGTCGCCGGGCTGTCGGTCGCGGTCGTCGGCGACGTGCTGCACAGCCGGGTCGCCCGCTCCAACGTGCTGCTGCTGGCCACCCTGGGCGCCAAGGTGACCCTGGTCGGTCCGCCGACGCTGATCCCGGTCGACATCGGAGCTGCGCTCGCGCCCGGCACCGAGGTGTCGTACGACCTCGACGCCGTGCTGCCCACCTCGGACGTGGTGATGATGCTGCGGGTGCAGCGGGAGCGGATGGCCGACTCCTACTTCCCGTCCGCCCGGGAGTACGCCCGGCGCTACGGACTCGACGGACCCCGGATGGCCCGGCTGCCGGACCACGCCATCGTGATGCACCCGGGTCCGATGAACCGCGGGATGGAGATCGCGCCCGAGGTGGCCGACTCGCCCCGCTCCACGATCGTCGAACAGGTCGCCAACGGCGTCTCCGTCCGGATGGCCGTCCTGTACCTGCTGCTGGGGGGAATGAAGTGATGACCGATTTCACCGGGGGTGACCCGGAGGCGGCGACGCCCGCGTACCTGATCCGGGGGGTGCGGGTGGTCGGCGCCGAGCCGACCGACCTGCTGCTCTCCGGCGGCGTGGTGGCCGCGACGGGCCGTGGCCTCGACGCCCGGGGGGCCAGGGTCGTCGACGGTGACGGGCTGGTCGCGCTGCCCGGCCTGGTCGACCTGCACACGCACCTGCGCGAACCCGGCCGGGAGGACGCCGAGACCGTCGAGTCCGGATCGCGGGCGGCGGCGCTGGGCGGCTACACCGCCGTCTGCGCGATGGCCAACACCTCGCCGGTCGCCGACACCGCCGGGGTGGTCGAGCAGGTGTGGCGGCTGGGCCGCGAGGCCGGGCTGGTCGACGTGCAGCCGATCGGCGCCGTCACCGTCGGGCTGGCCGGCGAGCGCCTGGCCGAGCTGGGCGCGATGGCCGAGTCCGCGGCCCGGGTGCGGATCTTCTCCGACGACGGGCACTGCGTGGCCGATCCCCGGCTGATGCGCCGCGCCCTGGAGTACGTCAAGGCGTTCGACGGGGTGATCGCGCAGCATGCCGAGGAGCCCCGACTGACCGAGGGCGCCCAGATGCACGAGGGCGAGGTCTCGACCCGGCTCGGCCTGACCGGCTGGCCGGCGGTGGCCGAGGAGGCGATCATCGCCCGGGACGTGCTCCTGGCCGAGCACGTCGGCAGCCGGCTGCACGTCTGCCACCTCTCCACCGCCGGCAGCGTCGAGGTGCTCCGGCACGCCAAGAAGCGCGGCGTCCGGGTCACCGCCGAGGTGACCCCGCACCACCTGCTGCTCACCGACGAACGTGCGGTCAGCTACGACCCGGTCTTCAAGGTGAATCCGCCGCTGCGGACCGCCGCCGACGTCAGCGCGCTGCGCGAGGCGCTGGTCGAGGGGATCATCGACATCGTCGCCACCGACCACGCCCCGCACGCGCTGGAGGACAAGGAGTGCGAGTGGGCGTACGCCCGGCCGGGCATGCTCGGGCTGGAGACGGCGCTCTCGGTGCTCCTCGACGTACTCGGGCAACGGTGGGACCTGATCGCCGAGCGGATGTCCCGGACACCGGCCCGGATCGCCGGGCTGTCCGAGCACGGCCGCGATCCGGCACCGGGCGTACCGGCGAACCTGACCCTGGTGGACCCGGCGGCCCGCCGCACCATCGACCCGGGCGAGCAGGCCAGCCGCAGCCGCAACACCCCGTACGCCGGGCTCACCCTGCCCGGCCGGATCGTCGCGACCTTCCTGCGCGGTGAGCCGACGGTGCTGGACGGAAAGGCCGTGAAGTGAGTTGGACCGGAGGCTGGGCATGAACCGGCGGCGAGCGGCGATCCTGGTCCTGGAGGACGGCCGGACCTTCCGCGGTGAGGCGTACGGCAGCGTGGGGGAGACCTTCGGCGAGGCGGTCTTCAACACCGGGATGACCGGTTACCAGGAGACGCTGACCGACCCGTCGTACCACCGCCAGGTGGTGGTGCAGACCGCACCGCACATCGGCAACACCGGGGTGAACGCCGAGGACGACGAGTCCGGCCGGATCTGGGTGGCCGGGTACGTCGTCCGGGACCCGGCCCGGATCGGCTCGAACTGGCGGGCCACCGGTGCCCTGGAGGACCGGCTCGCCACCGAGGGCGTGGTCGGGATCGCCGGGGTGGACACCCGGGCACTCACCCGGCACCTGCGGGAGCGCGGGGCGATGCGGGTCGGGGTCTCCAGCCTGACCGATGACCCGGTGGAGCTGCTGGCCCGGGTCCGCGAGACGCCGAGGATGGAGGGGGCCGACCTCTCCGCCGAGGTGACCACCGCGCGACCGTACGTGGTGCCGGCCGAGGGGGAGCACCGGTTCACGGTGGCTGCGCTCGACCTGGGGATCAAGCGGAACGTGCCGCGCCGGCTCGCCGCACGGGGGGTCACCACGCACGTGCTGCCGGCCTCGTCGAGCATCGAGGACCTGCTGGCCACCGGCGCCGACGCGGTCTTCTTCTCACCCGGCCCGGGCGACCCGGCCACCGCCGACCATCCGGCCGGGCTGGCCCGCGAGGTGATGCGCCGGCAGATCCCGCTGTTCGGGATCTGCTTCGGCAGCCAGATCCTCGGCCGGGCGCTCGGCTTCGGCACCTACAAGCTGGGGTACGGTCACCGGGGCATCAACCAGCCGGTGCTGGACCGGGCCACCGGCAAGGTCGAGGTGACCAGCCACAACCACGGCTTCGCGGTCGCCTGGCCGGGCCGCGAACAGGGGCTCAGTGCGGTCGCCTGGCCGGGCCGCGAACAGGAGCTCAGTGCGGTCGGTATTCGACCGGGCCGCGAACAGAAGCTCAGTGCGGTCGACGCGCCGCTGAACGAGGTGATCGACACCGACTTTGGCGGGGTCGAGGTGAGCCATGTCTGCCTGAACGACAACGTGGTCGAGGGGCTGCGGGCGAAGGACGTACCCGCGTTCACCGTGCAGTACCACCCGGAGGCGGCGGCCGGTCCGCGCGACGCGGACTACCTCTTCGACCGCTTCATGGAACTGATCGAGAAGAAGGGCTTCTGATGCCCAGGCGGACAGACCTCAAGCACGTCCTGGTGATCGGCTCGGGGCCGATCGTGATCGGTCAGGCCTGCGAGTTCGACTACTCCGGTACCCAGGCCTGCCGCGTGCTGCGCGCCGAGGGGCTGCGGGTCAGCCTGGTCAACTCCAACCCGGCGACCATCATGACCGACCCGGAGTTCGCCGACGCCACCTACGTCGAGCCGATCACCCCGGAGTTCGTCGAGCTGGTCATCGCCAGGGAGCGGCCGGACGCGTTGCTGCCCACCCTGGGCGGCCAGACCGCGCTGAACACCGCCGTGGCGCTGCACGAGTCCGGGGTGCTCGCCAAGTACGGCGTCGAGCTGATCGGTGCCGACATCGACGCCATCCGGCGCGGCGAGGACCGGCAGCTCTTCAAGGAGATCGTCGCCAAGGCCGGCGGCGAGACCCCACGCAGCCGGGTCTGCCACTCGATGGACGAGGTCCGGGCCACCGTCGCCGACCTGGGCCTGCCGGTGGTGATCCGGCCGTCGTTCACGATGGGTGGCCTCGGCTCCGGGATGGCGCACACCGACGAGGACCTGGAGCGGATCGCCGGGGCGGGACTCGCCGCCAGCCCGGTGCACGAGGTACTCATCGAGGAGAGCGTGCTCGGCTGGAAGGAGTACGAGCTCGAACTGATGCGGGACCGGCACGACAACGTGGTGGTGGTCTGCTCGATCGAGAACGTCGACCCGATGGGCGTGCACACCGGGGACAGCGTCACCGTCGCACCCGCGATGACGCTGACCGACCGGGAGTACCAGCGGCTGCGCGACCTCGGCATCGCGGTGCTCCGCGAGGTCGGGGTGGACACCGGCGGCTGCAACATCCAGTTCGCGGTCAACCCGCGCGACGGCCGGCTGGTCGTGATCGAGATGAACCCCCGGGTCTCCCGCTCCTCCGCGCTGGCCTCCAAGGCGACCGGCTTCCCGATCGCCAAGATCGCCGCGAAGCTGGCCGTCGGCTACACCCTGGACGAGATTCCGAACGACATCACCCTGAAGACCCCGGCCGCGTTCGAGCCGACCCTCGACTACGTGGTGGTGAAGATCCCCCGGTTCGCCTTCGAGAAGTTCCCGGCCGCCGACCGGGAACTCACCACCACGATGAAGTCGGTCGGCGAGGCGATGAGTCTGGGCCGGAACTTCTCCGAGGCGCTGAACAAGGCGATGCGCTCGATGGAGACGAAGGAGGGCGGGTTCTGGACCGTGCCGGACCCGGCCGGCGCGACCCTGGAGAACACCCTCGCGGCGCTGGGTACCCCGCACGACGGGCGGCTCTACAGCGTCGAGCGGGCGCTGCGGCTCGGCGCCTCGGTGGCGCAGGTGTCGGAGGCCTCCGGCGGGATCGACCCGTGGTTCCTGGACCAGATCGCCGGGCTGGTCGAGCTGCGCGCCGAGATCGTCGCCGCCGCCGTACTCGACGAGGAGCTGCTGCGTCGGGCGAAGCGGGCCGGGATCTCCGACCGGCAGCTCGCCGCGCTCCGCCCGGAGCTGGCCGCCGAGGACGGGGTACGGACGCTCCGGCACCGGCTCGGGGTACGCCCGGTCTACAAGACCGTGGACACCTGCGCCGCCGAGTTCGCCGCCGGTACGCCGTACCACTACAGCAGTTACGACGAGGAGACCGAGGTCGCCCCCTCGGCCCGGCCCAAGGTGCTGATCCTGGGCTCCGGGCCGAACCGGATCGGCCAGGGGATCGAGTTCGACTACTCCTGCGTGCACGCGGTACAGGCGCTGCGGAGCGCGCCGTTGGGCTCGGCCGCCGCGTCCGGTTCCGGCGCCGAGGGCGCCGGCTACGAGACGGTGATGGTCAACTGCAATCCGGAGACCGTCTCCACCGACTACGACACCGCTGACCGGCTCTACTTCGAACCACTGACCTTCGAGGACGTGCTGGAGGTCTGGCATGCCGAGGACAGCTCCGGCAGGGCGGCCGGCGGGCCGGGCGTGGTCGGGGTGATCGTCCAGCTCGGCGGGCAGACCCCGCTGGGCCTGGCGCAGCGGCTCAAGGACGCACGCGTGCCGATCGTCGGTACCAGCCCGGAGTCGATCCACCTGGCCGAGGAGCGGGGCGCGTTCGGCGCCCTGCTGGACCGGGCCGGGTTGCGCTCCCCGGCGCACGGCACCGCCACCTCCTACGAGGAGGCGCACGCGATCGCCGCCGAGATCGGCTATCCGGTGCTGGTCCGGCCGTCGTACGTGCTCGGCGGGCGGGGGATGGAGATCGTCTACGACGACGAGACGCTGCGCGGGTACATCGCCCGGGCCACCGACATCTCACCGAACCATCCGGTGCTGGTGGACCGCTTCCTCGACGACGCGATCGAGATTGACGTGGACGCGCTCTGCGACGCCGACGGAGAGGTCTACGTCGGCGGGGTGATGGAGCACATCGAGGAGGCCGGGATCCACTCCGGTGACTCGGCCTGCGCGCTGCCGCCGATCACCCTGGCCAGCTCGCACCTGGCGGCGGTACGCCACTACACCGTGCAGATCGCCCGGGGGATCGGGGTACGCGGCCTGCTCAACGTGCAGTACGCGCTGAAGGACGACACCCTCTACGTGCTGGAGGCGAATCCCCGGGCGTCCCGGACCGTGCCGTTCGTCTCCAAGGCGACGGCGGTGCCGCTGGCCAAGGCGGCCGCCCGGATCATGCTCGGCGCCACCATCGCCGAGCTGCGCGCCGAGCGGCTGCTCCCGCCGACCGGCGACGGCACGACCACCCCCGTCGACGCGCCGGTGGCGGTGAAGGAGGCGGTGCTGCCGTTCACGCGTTTCCGCACCCCGACCGGCAAGGGCATCGACTCGCTGCTCGGCCCGGAGATGAAGTCCACCGGCGAGGTGATGGGCATCGACACCGCCTTCGGGCACGCCTTCGCCAAGTCGCAGGCGGCGGCGTACGGCTCGCTGCCGATCCGGGGCAGGATCTTCGTCTCGGTGGCCAATCGGGACAAGCGCGGCATGATCTTTCCGGTCAAGCGCCTCGCCGACCTCGGCTTCGAGATCGTCGCCACCACCGGCACCGGTGAGGTGCTGCGCCGGCACGGCATCTCCTGCCAGTTGATCCGCAAGCACTACGAGGAGGGCGCCGACTCGCCGGACGCGGTGTCGCTGATCGCGGCCGGCGAGGTGGGCCTGGTGATCAACACGCCGCAGGGTTCCGGGGCGAGCGCCCGCTCCGACGGGTACGAGATCCGCAGCGCGGCGGTCGGCGCGGGCATCCCGTGCATCACCACCGTGCCCGGTGCGGCGGCGGCGGTGATGGGAATCGAGGCGCTGATCCGGGGCGACATGTCGGTCCGGCCGTTGCAGGAGTTGCACGCGGCGCTGCGGGCCGGCGAGTGAGTACGCCGACGACGGCGGCGGAGCCGGGCCGGGCTACGGCGGGCCGGGCAGGGATCTTCGACCGGATCGTCCGGCCGGCGCTGTTCCGGCTCGGCGGCGGGGACGCCGAGACCGCGCACGAGTGGACGCTGCGCCGGCTCGCCGGGCTGTCCCGCTCTCCGGCCGCGCTCGCGGTGCTGCGGGCCCGGTACGCCGTCTCCGCCCCGCGCACCGTCTTCGGGGTCAGGTTCCCCAATCCGGTGGGACTGGCCGCCGGGATGGACAAGGACGGCGCCGCGCTGCCGGCCTGGCCGGCGCTGGGCTTCGGCTTCGTCGAGGTGGGTACGGTCACCGCGCACCCGCAGCCGGGCAACCCCCGGCCGAGGCTGTTCCGGCTGCCGGACAGCGCTGCGGTGATCAACCGGATGGGCTTCAACAACGCCGGGGCGGAGGCGCTGGCCGCCCGGCTGGCCGCGCTGCGCCGGCCGTTGGGTGTGCCGCTCGGCATCTCGCTCGGCAAATCCAAGATCACCGTACTGGACGACGCGGTCGCCGACTACCTGGCCTCGTACCGGGCACTGGCGCCGTACGGCGACTACTTCGCGGTGAACGTCTCCTCGCCGAACACGCCCGGGTTGCGGGCGCTCCAGGATCGGGCGCACCTCGACGCGCTGCTGACCGCCCTGGTGGGGGAGAAGCCGATCCTGGTCAAGATCGCCCCGGATCTGACCGAGGCGGCCATCGCCGAGGTGCTCCAGGTCTGCCTGGAGAGGGGCGCTGCCGGGGTGATCGCCACCAACACCACGCTGGGCCGGGACGGGATCGCCGGGTCCGACACGCACCGGGCCGGCGAGGCGGGCGGGCTCTCCGGACGGCCGCTGACCGCGCGTACCCGGGCGGTGGTCTCGTTCGTGCACGCCGAGACGGACGGTGCGCTGCCGGTGGTCGGGGTGGGCGGCATCCTCGACCCGGCGGACGGCACCGCGCTGCTGGACGCCGGAGCCAGCCTGGTGCAGCTCTACACCGGCTTCGTCTACCGGGGGCCGGGACTGGTCCGCGCGGTGGCCCGGGCGGCAGGGCCGTGAGCCACGGGGCCGGGCGAGGGTCGGAGGGGCGTCGGACGCCGGAGGAGTCGGAGGGGGGTCGGACGCCGGAGGAGTCGGAGGGGTATCGGACGCCGGAGGAGTCGGAGGGGCGTCGGACGCCGGAGGAGATCGTCGCGGCCGACCGGGCACACGTCTGGCACCCGTACGCCCCGATGCCGGCCGGCGTCGACCCCTACCTGGTGTCCGGCGCCGAGGGGGTCCGGCTGCGCCTGGCCGACGGCCGGGAACTCGTCGACGGCATGTCGTCGTGGTGGGCGGCGATCCACGGTTACCGGCATCCGGTGCTGGACGCCGCCGTCACCGACCAGCTCGGCCGGATGAGCCACGTGATGTTCGGCGGGCTCACCCACGAGCCCGCCGTCCGGCTGGCCGGCACCCTGGTGGAGATCACCCCGCCCGGCCTGGAGCACGTCTTCCTCTGCGACTCCGGGTCGGTCTCCGTCGAGGTGGCGATCAAGATGGCGGTGCAGTACCAGCGCGGCCGGGGGCGGCCCCGGCGGCACCGGCTGGCCACCTGGCGGGGCGGCTACCACGGGGACACCTTCCATCCGATGAGCGTCTGCGACCCGGTCGGCGGGATGCACTCGCTCTGGACCGGCGTGCTGCCCCGGCAGGTCTTCGCCGACCTTCCGCCGCCCGGCTTCACCGCCCCGATCGACCCCGGGTACGCGACCGCGCTCGCCGACGCGCTGCACCGGCACGCCGGTGAACTCGCCGCGGTGATCGTCGAGCCGGTGGTGCAGGGTGCCGGTGGGATGCGCTTCCACAACCCGGAGTACCTGCGGCTGCTCCGCGACCTCTGCACCGAGCACGACATCGTGCTGATCTTCGACGAGATCGCCACCGGCTTCGGCCGGACCGGCGCGCTCTTCGCGGCGGAGCACGCCCGGGTGACCCCGGACGTGATGTGTCTGGGCAAGGCGCTCACCGGTGGCTACCTGAGCCTGGCGGCCACGCTCTGCACCCCCGCGGTCGCCGAGGGCATCTCCGCGACCGGGGTGCTGGCGCACGGCCCCACCTTCATGGGGAACCCGCTTGCCTGTGCGGTCGCAAACGCCTCCATCGGGCTGCTGGAGGCCGGAAACTGGGCGGCGGACGTGTCGAGGATCTCCGCCGCCCTCTCGGCCGGCCTGGCGCCGTTACGGGGCGCTGCCGGGGTGGCCGACGTGCGGGTGCTGGGCGCGATCGGCGTGGTGCAGCTCGACCACGACGTGAAGATGTCGGTGGCGACCGAGGCCGCGGCGGCGCACGGGGTCTGGCTGCGTCCGTTCCGGAATCTGATCTACACCATGCCGCCGTACCTGACCGGGGACGACGACCTGGCCCGGATCTGTACGGCGATCGGCGCGGCCGCCGCGGCCGGCTGACCGGGACGCGGTGACGTCTCCGGCGGAGAGGAGAGGCGAAATGGAGACCTTCGGGAGTCGGCTGCACCGGGCGATGGCGCAGCGCGGGCCGCTCTGCGTCGGCATCGACCCCCATCCCGGGCTGCTGGCCCGGTGGGGCCTGACCGACGACGTCGACGGGCTGGCCCGGTTCAGCCAGACCGTGGTCGAGGCGCTCGGCGACCGGGTCGCGGTGGTCAAGCCGCAGTCGGCGTTTTTCGAGCGGTTCGGCGCGCGGGGCGTCGCCGTACTTGAGTCAATTATCCGACAGTTGCGGGGCGCGGGTGCGCTCGTTCTGCTTGACGTCAAGCGCGGCGACATCGGCTCCACGGTCGCCGCGTACGCCGACGCGTACCTGGATCCATCCAGCCCGATGTATGTCGACGCGGTCACCGCGAGCCCCTTCCTGGGGGTCGGCTCGCTCGCCCCGATGTTCGACACAGCGCGCAAGCACGGCGGCGGCGTCTTCGTGCTGGCGCTCACCTCGAACCCCGAGGGCGCCAGCGTCCAGCGCGCCGTCGGCGCGGACGGGCGCACCGTCGCGCAGACGATCATTGAAGAGATTTCGCAGCTCAACGCGGGTGCGGAGCCGCTCGGTAGCTTCGGGTTGGTGGTCGGCGCCACCGTCGGCGAGACCGGGCACGACCTCTCCGGGGTGGGCGGTCCACTGCTCGCGCCGGGCCTCGGCGCGCAGGGCGGACGCGCCGACGACCTGCGTACCGTCTTCGGCGGTGAGCTCCGTCGGGTGCTTCCGTCGTACTCCCGGGAGGTGCTCGGGGCGGGTCCCGATCCGGCCGCGCTGCGCGCCGCCGCGGAGCGGGTGCTGGCCGATTGTCGGGCCGCGCTGACCGCTGCCGGTCAGTGATCTCTCGGTTACGCTGACATGATCATGGCGCGCCCACGTTGCCGAAACCTTCGTTGGCCGCTAGTTTTCCCCGCGCTGGGAACCACATACCCCTTTGGTTGCCAGGCACACCACGTTTCACAGATGCGACGGCGCGTCCCGCCCGTCGCGATAGGGACCTGAGGAGAACTGGTGCCGCTCCCCCAACTGAGCCCCGAACAGCGCGCAGCCGCGCTGGAGAAGGCCGCGGAGATCCGCAAGGCCCGGGCGAAGCTCAAGGAAGAGCTCAAGCAGGGCAAGACCAACCTCGCCACCGTCCTCGACCGTGCGGAGTCGGACGACGTTGTCGGCAAGCTGAAGGTGTCGGCCGTACTTCAGGCCATGCCGGGAATCGGCAAGATCCGGGCCACCCAGATCATGGAGAAGCTCAAGATTGCCGAGAGCCGTCGCCTCCGTGGCCTCGGTGAGCAGCAGCGCAAGGCACTGCTTGGAGAATTCTCGGCGAACTAGTTCCACCCGCCGTGTAGAAACAAGCAGTGGGTACGCATGACGATGTCCGCCCAGCGGCTCGTCTCACGGTCCTTGCCGGTCCCGCCGGGGCCGGCAAGGACAGCGTGACGGAACTCGTCCGGGCCCGGTCGCCCCAATTGTGGCTCCCGGTTCCGGTCACCACCCGCCCGGCGGGGCGGTACGAGATCGACGGGGTGCACTACCACTTCGTCGCCCCGGCCGAATTCCGCCGGCTGCTCGACGACGGGCAGCTGCTGGAGTGGTCGCAGATCGGCGTCCATCGGTACGGGACGGCCGGCGAGCCGGTACGGACCCGGTTGTCGGCCGGTCGACCGGTGCTGCTCCCGATCGACCTGCGCGGGGCGTGCCAGGTGCGGGCGGCGATGCCACAGGCCCGGCTGGTCTACCTCGCCCCGACCTGGTCCGATGCCCGCGCGGCCGGTCGGGAATTCGACGCGGCGGTCGTGAACGACGTACTCGGGCGCGCTGCGGACGAACTGGTAAGCTTGCTCGGTTCGTCCTTCCTGACACCGACCTGATCTGACACAGACCTGAGGCAATGCCGACGCGGGCAACCCGATCCGGGCTACCAACCGGTCCGGGCCAGCGCGGCGAGCACTGCCGACGCGGTCGACTCGGATCCGGGTCGGGCACGACCCGAAGCCAACTCCGAGCCGACCGCCGCGCCCGGCGGTCGAGAAGACACCGAGGTTTATCTCCGTGGGATCCATCGCCAGTCCCGAAGGCATCACCAACCCGCCGATCGACGAGCTGCTCGAGAAGACCACCTCGAAGTACGCGCTGGTGATCTTCGCCGCCAAGCGCGCCCGCCAGGTGAACGCCTACTACAGCCAGCTCGGCGAGGGCCTGCTGGAGTACGTCGGCCCGCTGGTGGAGACCACTCCGCAGGAGAAGCCGCTCTCGATCGCGATGCGGGAGATCAACGCCGGTCTGCTCACCGCCGAGCCGACCGACCAGCCGTAGGGTCGTCCGGGCATCGGCGATGACCGCGGTCGTACTCGGGGTGGGCGGTGGGATCGCCGCCTACAAGGCCTGTGAGCTGCTCCGGCTCTTCACCGAGTCGGGGCATCGGGTCCGGGTCGTGCCGACCGCCTCCGCGCTGCGCTTCGTCGGCGCGCCGACCTGGGCGGCGCTGAGCGGGCAACCGGTCGCCGACGACGTCTGGGCCGAGGTGCACGAGGTGCCGCACGTCCGGCTCGGTCAGGCCGCCGACCTGGTGGTCGTCGCCCCGGCAACGGCCGATCTGCTGGCCAGGGCCGCGCACGGTCTCGCCGACGACCTGCTCACCAACACCCTGCTGACCGCCCGCTGCCCGGTGGTGCTGGCTCCGGCGATGCACACCGAGATGTGGGAGCACCCGGCGACGGTGGAGAACGTCGCGGTGCTGCGTCGCCGGGGTGTCCTGGTGATCGAGCCGGCGAGTGGCCGGCTGACCGGCGTCGACACCGGCAAGGGTCGGCTGCCCGACCCGGCCGAGATCTTCGCGGTGGCCCGCCGGGTGCTCGCCCGTGGCGTCGCCGAACCCCGGGACCTGACGGGTCGCCGGGTGGTGGTCACGGCCGGCGGCACCCGCGAGCCGCTGGACCCGGTGCGGTTCCTCGGCAACCGGTCGTCGGGCAAGCAGGGCTACGCGTTCGCCCGGACGGCGGTGGCCCGGGGCGCCCGGGTGACGGTGGTCGCCGCGAACGTGTCGCTGCCGGACCCGGCCGGGGCGGACGTGGTCCGGGTCTCCACCACGGAGGAGCTGCGCAAGGCCACCCTGGAGGCGGCCGGGACGGCCGACGTGGTGGTGATGGCGGCGGCTCCGGCGGACTTCCGGCCGGCGACGTACGCCACCGACAAGATCAAGAAGTCGGGCGGGGACGGCGCGCTCACCGTCGAGCTGGTGGCCAACCCCGACATCGCCGCCGAGCTGGGCGAACGTCGACGGCCGGAGCAGGTGCTGGTCGCCTTCGCCGCCGAGACCAGCAACGCCGAGGCGAACGCCCGGGCCAAGTTGGCCCGCAAGCGGGCCGACCTGATCGTGGTCAACGAGGTGGGGCCGGACCGGGTGTTCGGTGCCGACACCAACGTCGCGGTAGTGCTCGGTGCTGACGGTTCGACGACAGCGTTTCCCGAGCAATCCAAGGAAGATCTCGCCGACGGCGTCTGGGATCTGGTAGTAACGCGCTTAACCGGCCTGTCATGACCGGCAGGCACGCTTTCCGGTGATGGGTCATCAGGCGGTCGTGACTACACTGCCGCGTCAACTGAATTCGAGATCTTTAGGAGCACCGTGGTACGTCGCTTGTTCACCTCGGAGTCGGTCACGGAAGGCCACCCGGACAAGATCGCTGACCAGATCAGCGACGGAATCCTCGACGCGCTGCTGGACCAGGATCCGCGTAGCAGGGTCGCGGTCGAAACTCTCATCACGACCGGCCAGGTGCACGTCGCGGGCGAGGTGACCACGAAGGCGTACGCCGACATTCCGGCGATCGTCCGCGGAACGATCCTCGACATCGGCTACGACTCGTCGAAGAAGGGCTTCGACGGCGCGTCGTGCGGTGTCAGCGTGTCGATCGGTTCGCAGTCGCCGGACATCGCGCAGGGGGTGGACAGCGCCATCGAGCTGCGCTCCGGCTCGTCGGAGAGCGCGCTGGACGCCCAGGGCGCCGGCGACCAGGGCATGATGTTCGGCTTCGCCTGCTCCGAGACGCCGGAGCTGATGCCGCTGCCGATCGCCCTGGCGCACCGGCTCGCCCGGCGGCTCTCCGCCACCCGCAAGGACGGCACGATTCCGTACCTGCGGCCGGACGGCAAGACCCAGGTCACCATCGAGTACGACGGGCTGCGCCCCGTCCGGCTCGACACGGTGGTGGTCTCCAGCCAGCACGCCGCGGACATCTCGCTGGAGTCGCTGCTCACCCCGGACATCCGCGAGCACGTCATCGCGCCGGAGCTGGAGGAGCTGGGCCTCGACATCGACGGGTACCGGCTGCTGGTCAACCCCACCGGCCGGTTCGAGATCGGTGGCCCGATGGGTGACGCCGGGCTGACCGGTCGCAAGATCATCGTCGACACCTACGGCGGGTACGCCCGGCACGGCGGTGGGGCGTTCTCCGGCAAGGACCCGTCCAAGGTCGACCGTTCGGCCGCGTACGCGACCCGCTGGGTGGCGAAGAACGTGGTGGCCGCCGGGCTGGCCGAGCGCTGCGAGGTCCAGGTCGCGTACGCGATCGGCAAGGCGCACCCGGTGAGCCTCTTCATCGAGACCTTCGGCACCGAGAACGTGCCGGTGGACCGGATCGAACGGGCGGTCGGCGAGGTCTTCGACCTCCGCCCGGCGGCGATCATCCGGGACCTGCACCTGCTCCGTCCGATCTACCGGCAGACCGCCGCCTACGGCCACTTCGGCCGCGAGCTACCCGACCTGACCTGGGAGAACACGGACCGCGCCGCCGACCTCAAGTCGGCCGCGGGAGCCTGACCACCAGTAAGCGCAGCGACCGGCAGCCCGCACCCGGGCTGCCGGTCGCTCGCGTCTGCGTTGATGTGCCGCTGGCCCACCTGGACCGGCCCTTCGACTATCTGGTCCCGGCCGAGCTGGCCGACCAGGCCCGGCCGGGCACCCGGGTCCGGGTGCGCTTCGCCGGCCAGTTGGTCGACGGCTGGCTGCTGGATCGGGCCGAACTCTCCGCACACGACGGTCGGCTGAGCTACCTGGAGCGACTGGTCTCGCCCGAGCCGGTGCTGACCCCGGAGGTCGCCCGGCTGGCCCGGGCGGTCGCCGACCGGTACGCCGGCAACCTCGCCGACGTGCTGCGGCTGGCCGTCCCGCCCCGGCACGCCCGGGTCGAGCGCGAACCCGCGCCGGCCGCCGAGCAGACCGGTCCCGGGCCGTCGTCGGCGGCGCCGGCCGAGGAGGAGGGCTGGCGGACCTATCCGGCCGGCCCGGGATTCCTGCGGGCCCTGGCCGAGGGGAGGGCGCCCCGGGCGGTCTGGTCGGCGCTGCCCGGCGAGGACTGGGCAGCCCGGTTCGCCGAGGCGGCCGAGGCGACCGTACGCGGTGGCCGTGGCGTGGTGGCGGTGGTGGCCGACGCCCGGGACCTGGACCGGCTCGACGCCGCGCTGACCGGGCGGCTCGGCACCGGTCGGCACGTGGCGCTCTCGGCGGCGCTCGGGCCGGCCCGGCGCTACCGGGCGTTCCTGGCCGCCTCGCGGGGGCGGGTACCGGTGGTGATCGGTACCCGGGCCGCGATGTTCGCCCCGGTCGTCGACCTCGGACTGGTGGCGATCTGGGACGACGGGGACGACCTGCACGCCGAGCCCCGGGCGCCGTACCCGCACGCCCGGGAGGTGCTGCTGACCAGGGCGCAGCTCGGTGACGCGGCGGTGCTGCTCGGCGGGTACGCCCGGACCGCCGAGTCGCGGCTGCTGGTCGAGACCGGCTGGGCGAGGGAGATCACGGCCGACCGGTCGGCGCTGCGGGCGCGTACCCCGAGGATCACCCCGACCGGCGATGACCCCCAGCTGGCCCGGGATCCCGCCGCGGCCTCGGCCCGGCTGCCGAGCCTGGCCTGGGACGCGGCCCGGGCGGCGCTGAAGGCCGACGCGCCGGTACTGGTCCAGGTGCCCCGGCGGGGCTACCTGCCGGCGGTGGCCTGCGCGCAGTGCCGGGCGCCGGCCCGGTGCCCACACTGCTCCGGTCCGCTCGCCCTGCGTTCGGCCAGCGCCGTTCCCGCCTGCCGGTGGTGCGCCCGGGTGGCCGCCGGGTACGCCTGCGGGCAGTGCGGCGGGCGGCGGCTCCGGGCGGCGGTGGTGGGTGCCCGGCGTACCGCAGAGGAGCTCGGCCGGGCCTTTCCCGGCGTGCCGGTGCGGACCTCGGGCCGGGAGGAGGTGCTGCGGGCCGTGCCCGGCGACGCGGGCCTGGTGATCGCGACGCCGGGCGCCGAGCCGGTGGCCGAGGGCGGTTACGGCGCGGTGCTGCTGCTGGATTCCTGGGCGCTGCTGACCCGGGCTGACCTGCGCTCGGCTGAGGAGGCCCTGCGTCGTTGGCTCGCGGCGGCGGCGTTGGCCCGGCCCGGTTCCGCCGGCGGCCGGGTGGTGGTGGTCGCGGACGGGTCGTTGGCGCCGGTGCAGGCGCTGCTGCGCTGGGATCCGGGCTGGTTCGCCGGCCGGGAGCTGGCCGAGCGGCGGGAACTGGGCTTCCCACCGGCCGCCCGGATGGCCAGCCTGACCGGGGTGGCGGCGGCGGTGGCGGAGTTCCTCGACGAGGCCCGGCTGCCGCCGGCCGCCGAGGTGCTCGGTCCGGTGCCGGCCGCGGACGGGCAGGAGCGGATGCTGGTCCGGGTGCCCCGGTCCCAGGCCGCGGCACTGGCCGAGGCCCTGCACGAGGCGGCCGCGCTCCGGACGGCCCGTAAGGCCGGCCAGCCGGTGCGGATCCAGGTCGATCCGCAGGACATCTTCTGACAGGGTGCCGACCGGAGGCCGACACGGAGGGTTGTTTCGGCTACGGTCCGGAATGGGTATCCGAGGGTTGACGCACGCCGAGTCCGACCTGTGGTCGGAGATCCGGGTGATACCATCGCCCCTCATGCTCCCCGCGAGAGGCGTCACGGAGAGTGACCGCGCCGGTTCGGCGTTGAACTATTGATCTTGAAAAGCCTGGGATCAGGGGTGGATAGGGTCGTGACCGGTCGTCAGTCGATCGTCCTGAACGGTGACCTTGGCAGCGGCAAGAGCACCGTCTCCATCGAGCTGGCCAAGCGGCTCGGGCTGCGCCGGGTCAGCGTGGGCGACCTCTATCGGGAGATGGCCCAGCAGCGGCAGATGACCGCGCTCCAGCTCAACCTGCACGCCGAGCTGGACCAGGCGGTCGACGGCTACGTCGACCAGCTCCAGCAGGACATCGCCGACTCCGGTGAGCAGTTGATCGTCGACAGCCGGCTCGCCTGGCACTTCTTCAAGGACGCGCTCAAGATCCATATGATCACGGAGCCGACCGAGGCGGCCCGCCGGGTGCTGGCCCGGCCGTCCGGCCCGGCGGAGAGCTACACCTCGATCGAGGAGGCCCGGGCCAAGCTGCACGAGCGCAGCGAGAGCGAGCGGAACCGCTTCCTCGTCCGGTACGGCGTCGACAAGGCGAAACTGCGCAACTACGACCTGATCTGCGACACCACCAAGGCATCCGCGGACGAGGTGGTCGAGCACGTCATCGCCGCCTACCAGGGCTCGTTCGGCCGGGAGATCCTGCGCGACTCCCCGCCGCTGCTGCTGCTCGACCCGACCCGGATCTATCCCACCCAGGAGATCCAGGGTCTGCGCGGACTCTGGGAGTCCGACTTCGTCGCCGAGATCGGGCAGGCCGGCGAGGAGGCGTTGGAGCCGCTGCGGATCGGCTACACCGGCGAGAAGTTCTTCGTGGTCGACGGGCACCGCCGGCTCAGCGCGGCGCTGCGCAACGGCTTCAAGCTGGTGCCGGGGCAGCTCGTCGCCGAGTGCGACGAGCAGGTGGTCGGCGGGCTCAGCGCGATCGAGTACTTCCGCTCCGAGGTCGGGCTCAGCGTGATCTACGACTGGGACGCGGCACACGGTACGCAGCTCCCGCTCCCCGAGCACATCCTCGAGCGCACCGACGCCGTACTCGCCGGGGAGCCGGGCAACCAGCCCTGACCGGTCGGGCCGGCCGCTCTCGGCACCGGCACGTCCCACCACCCGGTCCGGCGCCACCGTAACCGATCTCACTGCCGGCCCGCCGAACCCGCGTCGCGCCGCCGCCGGTCGGCGCACCGGTCGCCGCCCGCGGCGCGCCCGTAGACTGGGTACGGCACCACCGATCCCACCCGTGAAGGAGCCGTCCCGCGTGACCGTCCAGCCCATCCGTCTCTTCGGGGACCCGGTGCTGCGCACCCCGGCCGAGCCGGTCGTCGACTTCGACGCCGAGCTGCGCAAGCTGGTTGCCGACCTGACCGACACGATGCGCGAGCAGAACGGCGCCGGACTCGCCGCGCCGCAGCTCGGCGTGGGCCTGCGGGTGTTCGCCTTCGACGTCGACGACGTGCTCGGGCACCTGGTCAACCCGGTACTGGAGTTCCCCGACGCCGACGAGCAGGACGGTCCCGAGGGCTGCCTCTCGATCCCGGGGCTCTACTTCGACACCAAGCGCCGGCTCAACGTGATCGCCAAGGGCTTCAACGAGTACGGCGACCCGGTGCAGATCGTCGGCACCGGCCTGATGTCCCGGTGCGTGCAGCACGAGACCGACCACCTCGACGGGGTGCTCTTCCTCGACCGCCTCGACGCCGAGGCGCGCAAGGAGGCGATGAAGGCGATCCGGCAGGCAGACTGGTACGACCAGGACGCCCCGCCGGTGGTCAAGATCAGCCCACACGACCCGCCGGCCAACCGGCGCCAGGGACTCGCCGCCAAGCTGGGTCTGGGCGGCTCGGACCGCTCCGCCAGCCCGTTCGGTCTGGGCCGGTGACGGCCCGGTGCGCCTGATCTTCGCCGGTACGCCGGACGTCGCACTGCCCAGCCTGGACGCCATCGCCGCGTCCGGGCACGAACTGCTGGCCGTGGTGACCCGGCCGGACGCCCCGGCCGGCCGGGGCCGGGGGCTGACCCGGTCACCCGTGGGTGCCTGGGCCGACGAGCGGGGCATCGAGGTGCTGACCCCGGCCCGGCCCCGGGAGCCGGAGTTCCTCGACCGGCTGCGCCAGCTCGCCCCGGAGTGCGTACCGGTGGTCGCCTACGGCGCCCTGGTGCCGCCGGAGGCGCTGGAGATCCCCGTACACGGCTGGGTCAACCTGCACTTCTCGCTGCTGCCCGCCTGGCGAGGTGCCGCGCCCGTGCAGCACGCGGTGCTGCACGGCGACCAGGTCACCGGCGCCAGTGTCTTCCAGCTCGAGGCCGGGCTGGACACCGGGCCGGTCTTCGGCACCGTGACCGAGGAGATCCGGCCGTCCGACACCTCCGGCGACCTGCTGGGACGCCTCGCCGGCAGCGGCGCGGGGCTGCTGGTCGCGGTGCTCGACGCGATCGGGCAGGGCACCGCCCGGGCGGTGCCGCAACCCGCTGACGGGGTCTCACTGGCGCCGAAGCTGACCGTCGCCGACGGCGAGGTCCGCTGGTCGGAGCCGTCCTTCGCGGTGGACCGCCGGATCCGGGCCGCCACCCCGGCGCCCGGCGCCTGGACCCGGTTCCGCGGCGACCGGGTCAAGCTCGGCCCGGTGCGGCCGGTCGGCGACGCCGCCGAGCTCAAGCCCGGCGAGCTGCTGGTCGAGCGCGGCCGGGTCCTCGCCGGTACCGCCACCACCCCGGTCGAGTTGGGCGAGGTGCGGGCGGCCGGCAAACGCGCCATGCCGGCCCCGGACTGGGCCCGGGGCGTCCGGGTCGCCGGTGGGGAGCAGTTCGGGTGAGCGAACGTACCGGACGGGTCGGCGGCGCCGACCGGAGCCGTACCCGGGACGGCGCCGACCGGGGTGGTCGGGGCGCGGGCCGACGGGACCGGGACGGGCGGTCGCCCCGGAGCGGGCGGCCAGCGGCCGACCTGCCCCGACAGGCGGCATACGAGGCGATCGAGGCGGTGCACCGCGACGACGCGTACGCGAACCTGGTCCTCCCGGGCATCCTGCGCGACCGGCGGCTGCACGGCCGGGACGCCGCCTTCGCCACCGAGCTGACCTACGGCACGCTGCGGGTCCGGGGCACCCTGGACGCGGTCCTCACCGCCGCCGCCGGCCGGGACGTGGCGCGGATCGACCCGCAGCCCCGGGACGCGCTGCGGCTCGGCGCCTACCAGATCCTCTACACCCGGGTTCCGGCGCACGCCGCCGTTTCCGCAACGGTCGACCTGGTCCGCTCCCTCGCCCCGGGCGCGGCCGGCTTCGCCAATGCCGTGCTCCGGGAGGTCGCCGGCAAGGACCTCGACACCTGGCTGGCCGAGCTGGCCCCGCCGGCCGAGACCGACCCGGTCGGCCACCTGGCCGTCAGCCACAGCCATCCGGAGTGGATCGTGCGGGCCTTCGCCGAAGCGCTCGGCGGCGACCTGGGGGAGACCGGCCGGCTGCTGATCGAGGACAACCAGCGGCCGCCGGTGCACCTCTGCGTCCGGCCGGGCCGGGCGGACGCGGTCGAGGTCGCCGACGAGGTGGGCGGGGCGCCGGGCGCCTTCTCGCCGTACGCGGTCTACCTGCCCGGAGGTGCGCCCGGCGAGCTGGCGGTGCTTGCCGACGGCCGGGCGCACGTCCAGGACGAGGGCTCCCAACTGGTGGCCGCCGCGCTCACCGCCGCCGAGATCGACGGCACCGACGAGCGGTGGCTCGACCTCTGCGCCGGACCGGGTGGCAAGGCCGCTCTGCTCGGCGCGCTGGCCGCCCAGCGGGGTGCCCGGCTGACCGCGGTCGAGGTGGCCGAGCACCGGGCCCGGCTGGTGTCCCAGGCCGTACGCGGACTGCCGGTGACCGTGCTGAGCACCGACGGGCGTACCGTCGGGCGCGATCGGGACCTGCCGGAGGACTCCTTCGACCGGGTGCTCGTCGACGCGCCCTGCACCGGCCTCGGCTCGCTGCGCAGGCGTCCGGAGTCCCGCTGGCGCCGGCAGCCCTCCGACCTGCCGGCGCTGACCCGGTTGCAGCGGGAACTGCTCGGTGCCGCGCTCCGGGCGGTCCGTCCCGGCGGGGTGGTGGCGTACGTGACCTGCTCGCCACACGTGGTGGAGACGCACGTCTCGGTGACCGAGGCGGCACGCCGCTCCGGCGTACCTGTCGACTTCGTCGACGCCCGGCCACTGCTGCCGGCCGGCATGCCCGGCCTCGGCGACGGCCCCACCGTGCAGCTCTGGCCACACCGGCACGGCACCGACGCGATGTTCCTGGCGGTGCTGCGCCGGGGCTGAGCGGCGGCGGGCCGGCGGCGACGCCGGCAGCACCGGCCGGGCCGGTCGGACCGGTCCGGACCGGTCGGGCCGATGGTCGGGATTGTCCGGGCCGTGGCCTGACTTCCGCGGAAGCGGGTCGATGGGGACACTCCGTTACATACAGTGCAGGTGTGGACGGGAAGACGCTGCCGGTCCGGGCCATCGGCACTCCGCTGGACAGGTTCGACGGCCCGGCGAAGGTCACCGGGACCGCCCGGTACGCCTTCGAGCACCCCGTCGACCACCCGGCCTATCTGTCTCCGGTGCAGGCCACCGTCGCGGTGGGGCGGATCACCGCCGTGCACACCGAGCTGGCCTGGGCCGAGCCGGGGGTGCTGGCGGTGCTGACCCACGAGAACGCGCCCCGGGTCGCCTCCTTCGACGACCCCGAACTGGTGGTCCTGCAGACGCCGGACGTGGCGTACCGGGGGCAGTTCGTCGCCGGGGTGGTGGCGGAGACCTCGGAGGCCGCCCGCCGGGCCGCCAACCTGGTCCGGGTGGACTACCAGGCCGGACCGCACGACGTCGAGCTGCGGGCCGACCATCCGGACCGGTACGCCCCGGAGGTGGTCAACGGCGGGTTCCCCACCGACAGCGTGCGCGGCGACCCGGCGGCGGCGTTGGCCGACGCGGCGGTACGGCTGGACGCCACCTACACCACGCCCTGGTACCAGCACGCCCAGCTCGAACCGCACTCGACGATCGCCCAGTGGGTCGACGAGCGGCTCACCCTGCACGTCGGTACCCAGGGGGCGCACCGGCTGCGGGAGTCACTGGCCACGCTCCTCGGGCTCGCCCCGGAGCGGCTCCGGGTGATCTCGCCGCACGTCGGTGGCGCGTTCGGCGGCAAGCTGCACACCCATCCGGACGTCGTACTCGCGGTGCTGGCCGCGCTCGCCCTGCCCGGTCGTCCGGTGAAGCTCGCGCTCACCCGGCAGCAGATGTTCTCCGAGGTCGGTTACCGCACCCCGTCGGTGCAGCGGGTCCGGCTCGGTGCCGGGCCGGACGGCCGGCTGGTCGCGGTGGACCACGAGGTGGTGCAGCAGACGGCGCGGCACAAGGAGTTCGCCGAGCAGACGGCGACGCCGACCCGGGTGATGTACGCGGCGCCGCACCGCAGCACCACGCACCGGATGGTCCGGCTCGACGTGCCGGTGCCGACGATCATGCGTGCCCCGGGCAAGACCCCGGGGATGTACGCGCTGGAGTCGGCGATGGACGAGATGGCGATCGCCTGCGGACGGGACCCGGTCGAGTTCCGGATCGCGAACGAGCCGGCGCTCGATCCGGAGCTGGACCGGCCGTTCTCCAGCCGCAACCTGGTGGCCTGCCTGCGCGAAGGCGCCCGCCGGTTCGGCTGGGCGGGCCGGGATCCGACTCCCGGCGTCCGGCGGGCGGCCGGCGGCTGGCTGGTCGGCACCGGGGTGGCCGCCTCGATGTACCCGGTGTACCGGCTGCCCGGCTCCTCGGCGGCGATCCGGCTGGAGCCGGACGGCCTGTACCGGGTCTCGATCGGCGCCGCCGACCTCGGCACCGGCACCTGGACCTCGCTGGCCCAGATCGCGGCGGACGCGCTGGCCGTACCGCTCGACCGGGTCGTGCTGCGGATCGGCGACACGGACCTGCCGCCGGCGATGGCGGCCGGCGGCTCGTCCGGGATGACCTCGTGGGGCAGCGCGGTGGTGGAGGCCGCCCGCCGGCTTCGGGCCCGGGTCGCCGCAGAGGGCACCGACCCGCCGCCGCGCGGCATCGAGGCCGCCGCCGACATGCCGGAGAACCCCGAGATGGCGCGCCTGTCGATGTACGCCTTCGGCGCCCAGTTCGTCGAGGCCCGGGTGCACGAGGTGACCGGGGAGGTTCGGGTGCCGCGAATGATCGGGGTCTTCGCCGCCGGGCAGATCATCAACCCGAAGACGGGGCGTTCCCAACTCCTCGGCGGGATGACGATGGGGCTGTCGATGGCGCTGCACGAGCGGTGCGTGGTCGATCCCCGGTTCGGGCACGTGGTCAACCACGACCTTGCCGAGTACCACATCGCGACCAACGCCGACGTCGGCTGCGTGGAGGTGCACACGCTCGCCGAGGAGGACCCCTACGTCAACCCGATGGGCTCGAAGGGCATCGGTGAGCTGGGCATCGTCGGCACCGCCGCGGCGGTCGCCAACGCCGTGTACCACGCCACCGGAGTACGCGTCCGGGACCTGCCGATCACCCCGGACCGGTTCTTCCCAGGCGGTACCGCGATCCGAGGGTGACGAGCGCGGGGGGTGGCCGACGTTCGTACACTGGCGCGGTGACCGTACCAGCGCCGATCGTCGCGCCCAGCATCCTCGCCGCAGACTTCGCCCGGCTCGCCGACGAGGTGCAGGCGGTGGAGTCCACGGCGGACTGGCTGCACGTCGATGTGATGGACAACCACTTCGTGCCGAACCTCACCATCGGGCTGCCGGTGGTGCAGAGCCTGCTGGCCGTGACCGCGCTGCCCTTCGACGTACACCTGATGATCTCCGACCCGCGCCGCTGGGCGCCGAGCTACGCGGACGCCGGGGCGTACAACGTGACGTTCCACGCCGAGGCCTGCGACAACCCGGTCTCGCTGGCCAAGGACCTCCGCTCGGCCGGGGCGAAGGCCGGGCTGGCGATCGACCGGGACACCCCGATCGAACCGTACCTTGACCTGCTGCCCAGCTTCGATACATTGCTGATCATGACAATCAAGGCCGGTTTCGGGGGGCAGCGGTTCATCCCCGAACTGCTCGACAAGGTCCGGACCGCCCGCCGGCACGTCGATGCCGGCCACCTCGAACTGCGGATCGAGGTCGACGGCGGCATCGCGGCCGACACCATCGAGCAGGCGGCGGCGGCCGGTGCGGACGCCTTCGTCGCCGGTACCGCCGTCTACGGCGCGGCGGACCCGGCCGCGGCCGTGACCGAGCTGCGGCGGCTCGCCGAGCGCGCCGTCGCCGCGTGAGCGTCGACGGGGTCGCCGAGGAGCGGCCCGATCTGATCCTGGTGGTCGACGACGACGAGGACATCGTCCGGTTCGTCTCGTTCAACCTGCGGTTGCACGGCTTCGACGTGGTGCACGCCAGCGACGGCCAGGAGGCGCTCGAGGTGATCGAGCGGCGCCGGCCCGACCTGGCCGTGGTCGACCTGCGGATGCCCCGGATCGACGGGCTGGAGCTGACCCGCCGGCTGCGGGCCAACCCGATGACCTCGGCACTGCCGGTGATCATGCTCACCGCCAAGGGACTGACCGTGGACAAGGTGCACGGGCTCACCGCCGGTGCCGACGACTACCTGGTCAAACCCTTCGACACCGCCGAACTCGTCGCCCGGATCAGCTCCACGCTGCGCCGCAACAAGGAGTTCCGCGAGGTCTCCCCGCTGACCGGGCTGCCCGGCAACACCCGGGTCCGCCGGGAGATCGGCGACCGGGTACGCAGCGGCGTCGACTACGCGGTCGGTTACATCGACATCGACCGGTTCAAGAGCGTCAACGACCGGTACGGCTTCGTCCGCGGTGACGAGTTCATCAGCGCCCTGGCCCGCAGCCTGCACCGGGCGGTGGTCTCGGTCGGGCTGCCGCCGGCCTTCCTCGGGCACATCGGCGGCGACGACTTCGTGATCGTCTGCGCGCCCGAGCAGGTCCGGCCGCTGACCGAGCGGGCCGTGGTCGACTTCGAGAAGACCGCCGACGAGCTCTACGACCCGGAGGACGCCAAGCGCGGCTACGTCGAGCTGAAGGACCGGCGCGGCAACATCCAGCGGGCCCACCTGGTCACCCTCTCCATCGGGGTCTCGCTGTCGGTGCCCGAGCGCCGGTTCACCGACCCGCTGGAGGTGATCGCGGCGGCCTCCGAGATGAAGACGGTGGCCAAGAGCCAGCCGGGGTCGTACGTGGCGATGGACCGGCGGCGTACCCCGGGGACACCCGCGGCCGAGGCGGGGGAGCGGCGCCGCGGGGCGAAGTGAGCACGGTCACGTTGCTGTGAGGTCGGTCGCCCCCCTGCCCGACGACCCCGATTCCGTGCAAGACTCGATTCGTACCCACCACGCGCTGGCGGGACTCGGTGTAATTCCGAACCGGCGGTGATCCGGGCGCAAGCCCGGTAAGCCCGCGACCCGGTCGGCCTCGGCCGCCCGGTGGACCTGGTGAGAACCCAGGGCCGACGGTTGGGGGCGGCAGTGCCCGCGCCCAGACAGTCCGGATGGGAGACAGCGCGCGGGACGGATGGCCCGCCGGGCCGGCCTCTGCGCCGCCCTGTGGTCCCCCGGGGTCGGCGCCTGCCGTCCCCACGCTCCGCCGCCGCACACCCGGCCATCGGCCGGCGTCCTCCCGCCCCGCCCGCGCGCCACGACGACGGGCGAAAGGAACGGGAGCGGCATGGGGGGCGTCTCCGCCGACGAGGCGATGCGCCGGGCTATCGGGCTGGCAGCCCGTGGCCTGGGCACGACGAGTCCCAACCCCCTGGTCGGCTGCGTGTTGCTCGACCCGCACGGCGAGATCGTCGGCGAGGGCTTCCACGCGTACGCCGGTGGGCCGCACGCCGAGATCGTCGCGCTGGCCCAGGCCGGTGAGCGGGCCCGCGGCGGCACCGCGGTGGTGACCCTGGAACCCTGCGACCACACCGGGCGTACCGGGCCGTGCAGCGGGGCGCTGATCTCGGCCGGGATCCGCCGGGTGCTGGTCGGCGTGCCCGATCCGAACCCGGTCGCGGCCGGCGGGATCGAGCGGCTGCGGGCGGCCGGCGTCGAGGTCGAGGTCGGGCTACGGGCCGCCGAGGCGGAGGCCGGCAACCTCGCCTGGCTCACCGCGGTCCGCCGGGGCCGGCCGTACCTGATCTGGAAGTACGCGGCGACCCTGGACGGGCGGATCGCGGCGGCGGACGGCACCAGCATGTGGATCACCTCCGAGGCGGCCCGGATCGACGTGCACGCGCTGCGCGGCACCGTCGACGCGGTGATCGTCGGGGTCGGCACCGTCCTCGCCGACGACCCGAGGCTGACCGCCCGGAACCTGCGCGACGGCACCCTCGCCATCCGGCAGCCGCTGCGGGTGGTGGTGGACAGCGCCGGTCGTACCCCGCTCGACGCCCGGGTCCGGGACGGCGCCGCACCCACCTGGGTGGCGACCGCCAGGGAGGTCGGCACCGGCCCGGACGGCCGGGTGGAGCTGACCCGGCTGCTCGCCGAGCTCTACCGGCGTGGCGTCCGGGCGGCGCTGTTGGAGGGCGGCCCGACGCTGGCCGGCGCCTTCCTCGCCGCCGGCCTGGTCGACAAGGTGGTCGGCTACCTGGCACCCAAGCTGCTCGGCGCCGGCCCGGCGGCCCTGGTCGACGCCGGTCCACAGACGATCTCCGAGGTCATCGACCTGGAGTTCACCGACATCGCACCGGTCGGCCCCGATCTGCGGGTCACCGCGTTTCCCCGGAAGACGGAGGGCTGAGGATGTTCACCGGCATCGTGGAGGAGTTGGGCGAACTGGTCCGGCGGGACGAGACCGGCGGCGACTCCGCCCTGGTCGCGATCCGCGGCCCGGTGGTCACCTCGGACGCCCGGCACGGCGAGTCGATCTCGGTCAACGGGGTCTGCCTGACCGTGGTGGAGGTCGACGGCGACACGTTCACCGCCGACGTGATGGGCGAGACGTTCCGGCGTACCTCGCTGGGTGTGCTGCGCCCGGGTGACCCGGTCAACCTGGAGCGGGCCGCCACCCTCGGCAGCCGGCTCGGCGGGCACCTGGTGCAGGGGCACGTCGACGGGGTGGCCGAGATCGTCGGGCGGGAGCCGGCCGAGCAGTGGGAGACGGTGACCTTCTCGCTCCCCGCCGACCTCGCCCGATATGTCGTGGAGAAGGGGTCGATCACCGTCGACGGGGTGTCGCTGACCGTCGCCGCGCTGACCGGGCAGACCTTCGCGGTCGGGCTGATCCCGACCACGCTGGCCGCCACCACGCTGGGCCGCAAGGGTGTCGGCGAGCCGGTCAACCTCGAGGTTGACGTCCTCGCCAAGTACGTCGAACGACTGCTGACGACCGGTGGGCGAGCGCCGGTCGACGGACTGGAGGCCGTGGAAGTGAGTGAGCGAAGCGGAGTGCCGGCATGAGCACGGAATTCGGCACCATCGAGGCGGCGCTGGCCCAGATCGCGGCCGGCCGACCGGTCGTCGTGGTCGACGACGAGGACCGGGAGAACGAGGGCGACCTGATCTTCGCGGCCGCCCGGGCCACCCCGGAACTGGTCGCGTTCATGGTCCGCTACACCTCCGGCTACATCTGCGCGCCGTTGACCGAGGAGGACTGCGACCGCCTCGAACTGCCACCGATGTACCACACAAACCAGGACAAGCGCGGCACGGCGTACACGGTGACGGTGGACGCGCGGGAGGGGGTGAGCACCGGCATCTCCGCCGCCGACCGGGCGCACACCATCCGGTTGCTCGCCGACCCGGCGACCGACGCCACCGACCTGAGCCGGCCCGGGCACGTGGTGCCGCTGCGGGCCAAGGCCGGCGGGGTGCTGCGCCGCCCCGGGCACACCGAGGCGGCCGTCGACCTCGCCCGGCTCGCCGGCCTCCGCCCCGCCGGGGTGCTCTGCGAGTTGGTCAACGACGACGGCACCATGATGCGCCTGCCCGACCTGGAGAAGTTCGCCGCCGAGCACGGCATCACGCTGATCACCATCGCCGACCTGATCGCGTACCGGCGGCGTACCGAGACCGACGTCGAGCAGGTCGTGCAGACCCGGCTGCCGTTGCCGTACGGGCCGTTCCGGGCGGTCGGCTACCGGGCCCGGCAGGACGGCGCCGAGCACATCGCGCTGGTCTACGGCGACCTCGGCGACGGCCAGGACGTTCTGGTACGGGTGCACTCGGAGTGCCTGACCGGGGACGTCTTCGGTTCGCTGCGCTGCGACTGCGGCCCACAGCTGCACGCCGCGCTGGCCCGGGTCGCCGCCGAGGGGCGGGGCGTGGTGCTCTACATGCGCGGCCACGAGGGGCGCGGCATCGGCCTGCTGCACAAGCTCCAGGCGTACCAGTTGCAGGACCTCGGCCGGGACACCGTCGACGCCAACCTGGACCTCGGGCTGCCCGCCGACGCCCGGGACTACGGCACCGGTGCGCAGATCCTCTACGACATCGGGGTCCGCTCGATGCGGCTGCTGACCAACAACCCGGCCAAGCGGGCCGGGCTGGAGGGGTACGGGCTGACCGTGCTGGGCCGGGAGGCGATGCCGGTCCGGGCCACCCCGGAGAACGTGCGGTACCTGCGTACCAAGCGGGACCGGATGGGACACCTGCTGGACGAACTGGACACTCCGGCCGACGCCGGGGAGCTGACGGAACTCGCGGAGTTGACGGAAAGGTTGGCGTGACGATGGCGGGGTTCGGGGAGCCGGGACTGTCGACGGTGGAGGCCTCCGGGCTGAGCGTGGGGGTGGTGGCCGCACGGTGGCACGGCGAACTCACCGACCACATGGTCGACCGTGCGGTGACCGCGGCGAAGGCCTGCGGGGTGGACGACGTGCTGGTCGTCCGGGTGGCCGGTTCGGTGGAGCTGCCGGTGGTGGCCCAGGCGCTGGCCCGGCGTTGCGACGCGGTGGTCGCGCTCGGCGTGGTGATCCGGGGCGCCACCGCGCACTTCGACTACGTGTGCCAGTCGGTGACCGAGGGGCTGACCCGGGTCGCGCTGGACAGCGGGAAGCCGGTGGCGCACGGCGTGCTGACGGTGAACGACCTGGAGCAGGCCCGGGCCCGGGCCGGGCTGCCCGACTCGGTCGAGGACAAGGGCTGGGCGGCCACCGCGGCGGCCCTGGAGGCCGCCGTGGCGATCCGGGACATCGCCGCCCGGCCCTGACCGGGCACGCCGGGTCAGTCTCCCCGGCCGCAGGCGGTGCCGTCGCGGTTGCGGTCCAGGCCGTGCCGGTCCCGGTCGTTGACCACCTTCAGCGGCGGGTACCGGTGGGCCGACAGCCAGGCGCAGCGGTCGCGGACCCCGGGCGGGAACCGCCAGGGCACGCAGACGGCCCGATCCTCGCCGTACCCGTGGTCACAGCCGTCGTACCCCTCGGGGATGACCAGCGGCGCGGTCGGGGACGGCAGCGGCGGGTGCGGTGCGCGGCGCGGTTGCAGCGCGAAAGGGTGGATCCGGGGCGGCGGTGCGGCCGGTGACACCTCGACCGGGCTGGTGGGCGTCCCGACCGGACCCGTTGGCGCCCCGACCCCGCCGGTCGGCGCCTCGGACGGTCGGCTGCCGTCCGGCCGGGCGGCGAGGCTGTCGGCTCGCCAGCCGGCCATCACCACCGCGGCGACCAGCGCGACCAGCGCGGCCGTCGTCCATCGTGTCCGGCGGCTCATCCCAGCCTCACCCACGTCGCCAGCGACGGCACTCCGGCGGCGTTGTGCACGAAGAGCATGTACCAGCCGGGCGGCGCGATGTTCGGATTGCTCGTCACGTTCAGCCCGACGGTGTTTCCCTCAACCGACATCGGCAACTCCACGAAGCGTTGGTTCGGATCGGACGAGTGGGTGACCGCCGCCGGCCGGATCAGCGACGCCCGGGTCACCGCCGAGTCGACGGTGACCTGCTGGGTACTGCCGTAACCCCACTCGGTGTTCGCCACCGAGGTGATCACGGGCCGGGCCCCCTTGAAGAGGTACGTCGGCGAGTAGATCGAGATCCGCATGTCGAACGTGCCGTTGCCCGGGTTCTCGCCGACCGCCATCACCCGGCCGTCCGGCAGCAGGAACGCCGAGGAGTGGTAACCGCGCGGCACCGGGTCGGCGGCCATCGGAGTGAACGTGTCGGTCTGCGGATCGAAGATCGACGCCTCGTGCACCGGGTCGGCCCGGTTGTGCAGCGCACCACCGGTCTCGAAGACCGTGCCGTCGGGCAGCAGCACCGCCGAGACGTACATCTTGCCCTGGGTGACGGTCTGCGGGACGCCGCCGGTCAGCGTGCCGGTCGGGATGTCGGGCCCCGGCAGGTACTCCGGATATGTCTGCTTCAGGTCGATGATGTCGGTGAGCCGGTGCGCGTCCAGGTTGGTGTCGATGTTGCCGCCGCCGAAGGTCGCCACCCGCTGGTCCTGGGCCGGCGGCAGCAGCACACTGGCGGACTGGTCCCGCTCGTCCTTGCGGCGCAGCCCGGGCACGTCGGTGATGGTGCCGGCGTGGTAGTCGAAGATCGAGGCACCGGTGCCGGGCAGTCCGTTGCCGAAGACATGGCTGCCGGTGTAGAAGAGCCGGCCGTCCTGCATCAGCACCATGGCCGGATAGAGGCCCCAGAACGACCAGGTCTGGTTCGCCTCCCAGATCCGCAGCCAGCGTTCCTGCGCGGCGTCGTAGTACTCGGCGGCCACGGTGCCGTTCGCGTCCTCGCCGAGGCCGCCGAGGGAGAGTACGTCGCCGTTGCCGAGCATCGTCGCCGACGGGTACCAGTGTCCGGCCGCCAGGTCGTTGCTGCGGGTGTACGACCCGGTCGCCGGGTCGAACACGTACGAGTCGGGCAGCCCCTTGTAGCCGACGGTGCCGTCGGCGCTCGGATAGTCCTTGTTGCCGCCCATCACCAGCACCCGGCCGTCGGCCAGTTGGACGTGCCCGGCACAGAACAGGTCGGCCGGGGTGGCAACGCTGGTGAACGCGCCGGTCGCCGGGTCGTACAGGGCGGTGTTGAAGCTGCCGGCGGCGAAGTGGTCGGGATCGTTGCCCGAGCCGGCGATGAGCAGCACCCTGCCGTCGTGCAGCACCACCGAGTGGATGGCCCGCACCGGCGACTCGTACGGCATGACCTGCCATTCACCCCGCTCGCAGGCTTCGGTGTCGGTGCAGGTCTCGCCGGGCTCGTCGAGGGTGGCGTCGACCATCGAGTAGTCGTCGGTGAGCAGCCACCCCACGCCGTAGATGCTCACCCCCCAGGTGAGCCGGTCGGTGTCGGCCGGCACCGGCGGGGTCCGCACGCTCGTCCCGGTCCACTCGCCGACCACCGGCAGGGTGGCCAGATCCAGCCAGTACTGCCAGCCGAGGCTGGTGTCGTGCCGGAACACGGTGACCGCGGTGGCCGGGGTGGACGACCTGTACCACACCGACAGGTCGTACTGGTGCTCCGGCGTGACCTGCGGGGCGCAGGTCGAGGTCTCCAGCATCATCAGCTTGCGGTCACCGGGGCCGGCGGTCGAGGTGATGTCGATCCGCATGGCGTTGTCGCCGTGGTGGGCGTCCCCGGAGACGGTGAAGCTGAACTGCTGGTCGCCCCAGCCGGACGCCTCCCAACAGGTCGGGAACCCGGAGGTGAGCTGCTCCAGGCTCGGGTTGTGCAGCAGGTTGCCGGCGGCCCTGGCGGCGGGGGTGCCGACCAGGCCGATCGCCAGGAAGAGGATGACGGCGAGGAGCTGCCCGAGGATGCGTCGGGCAGGGCGCCAGCGGTCGATGCTCATGGTGCCTCCGGGACGGTGGTGGGCGGTTCGGGGGCGGGGACGTAGATGACCCGGTCGATCACGACGAACCGGACCAGGAAGGCGGCCACCAGGGTCATCAGGTTTGCGACCAGCACGTTCACGTGCAGCAGGTCGATCAGCGCGGCGAGCAGCGGGATCCGGACCAGCAGGTCGGCGTTGTTGAGCGCGACGAAGCGACCGAGCCGGGCCCGCAGCGTGTGCCGGCGCGGCGCGCGACGGAAGAGCAGCAGATCGGTCAGGGCGAAGTTCCAGCCGATCGCGACCTCGGTCGCCACGATCGCCGCCGGCAGGTAGTGCACGCCCAGCACGGCGGAGAGCAGCCAGAGGGTGACCAGGTTGGGCAGCACCCCGGAGAGTCCGATGACGCCGTACCCGAGCATCCGGGCCCGGGTGCGGCCGAGCCGCAGCACGGTGAGGTGCCGCAGGAACCGCAGTCCCTCGCGGACGGAGGACTTCGACCGGCCGGCGAACCGGTCCGCGAAGGTGTAGGGCACCTCGGCGATCCGGTCCGGCCGGGTCCGGACGACCACGTACGGCGGGTGGTCGGAGCGGTCGTCGCCAGCGGTGTTCGCTGCCCGGTCAGTCATGGCCCACCTGGCGAATCTCGATGCGGTCCGGGCCGCTGCCGAAGGTGACCAGCGGTTCCGAGTTGACCAGCAGCAGGTCCACCGTGGGCAGCGGGTTGTCGTCCGCCCGCATCGACGGGGTGGAGATGATCAGGTCGACGTCCCGCCACCCGTCGGGCAGCCGCCGCGCCACCTCCCGGTCCAGGTCCAGCTTGTAGAACCAGATCACCCGGTCCCGCTGGTAGCCGGCGTCGACCAGGTCGAGCCAGAGCACGTCGTCGGTGACGATCGTCTGGTCCGACCGGTCCGGGGCCTGGGCACGCAGCCAGGACAGCGCGGCGGCGTACCTGCCGTTGTCCCCGGCCGTCATCGCCCGCAGGTTTCCCTCGGACCAGTGGGGCACCACCACCGCCAGGGCGACGATGCCGGCCGCGACGACGGCGCCGACCCGCAGGCTCCGCCCGGCCCGCCCTGCCCGCCCGGTGCTGCCCCGCCGGTCGAGCAGCCGGCCGGCGCCGGCCTCGGCGACTCCGGCGATCACGATGGCCAGGAACGGCAGCGCCTGGATGACGTACATCGCGGGCAGGTAGCCATTGGGGCGCAGCGCCACCACCAGCAGCAGCGTCACCGCGACCGCCACCGGTCGGAGCCGGCGTACGGCGAGGGCGAGCAGGCCGGCGAGGATTCCGGCGTAGATCAGCACCGGATCGTAGAAGAGCCAGGAGTCCAGCACCTCCCGGGCATCGCTGCCGGCGGTGAAGACGCTTCCGGAGCCGGCCCGGTCCTGCAACTGGAACCGCAGCGCGCCGAGCAGCGAGACGTGTCCCGGGCCGGGGACAAGCTCGTTCTTCAGCAGTGCGTACAGCGGATAGCCGATGCTGACCAGCAGCAGGCCGGTGAAGAAGCCGGCGAAGGAGAAGGGCCGGACCCCGCCCGGTGCGGTGCCCCGCCAGAGGGCCACCACCAGGGCCGGGAGCACGATCACGATCGTCTCCTTGGAGAGCACGGCGACCCCGGCGGCGGCGCCCGCCGCGACGTGGTGCCACAGGTGCCGGCGCGGGGAGAGGACCAGCACGAAGGCGCCGAGCATCCAGGGCACCGCGAAGCTGTCCAGATAGATCTGCCGTTGCATGGTCACCGCGAGCGGGGAGAGCCCGTAGCCGAGGACCGCGACCGCGCCGGTCCATCTGGCCAGGCCGAGCCGCCGGCAGAACAGGTAGACCAGTACCAGGCTGGCACCGGTGACCGGCAGCATCGCCACCCGGCCGGTGACCACGGCGAGCTGGTCCGGCATCAGCAGCGCGGGCAGCCAGGAGAGCGCGGCGAGCTGGATCCAGCCCAGCGGGGGATGGTCGTACCAGTAGGTGTAGTGGGCCAGCCCCAACCCCTCCCGGACCGCCCAGGCCTGGGCGAGGTAGGTCCCCTCGTCGTCGGTGACGTTCGGAAAACCGCTGATGTTCCATGCCTGCACCGACAACACAACAACGAGCAGTGCGCTGACGAGCAGGAAGTCGACACCCGGTCGCCAGCCCCGCAGGCGGTGCCGGCCGGCCGGGTGCCGACCGGCCGGACCGGGGCCGATGATCCGCGGCAACACCTCGGTGGCGGCCGGATCGGTCCGGGGGCCGAGCGCCGCGGCCGGAAGGCGTACGGCCTTCTCGGTCGAGGTGCGCAGCACGGTGGCCTCCTCGGGCCTCGGCGGGTCCAGCGGCGGCCCGGCGGTCGTCCTCATGCGGCACCGCCCTCACGGATGGCCGGCGCCGGTCCCACGCCGGAGAGGTGGGCGCCGACGTGCGCGGTCAGTTCCCAGTTGTTGCGTCCGCGCAGGACCCGCCAGACGGCCCGGACAGCGGCCACCGCGAGCACGAGCATGTACGGGAAGGCGCCGGCCACCAGCCGGAGGTAGTCGATCGGCCCGATCCGGAGCTGGTACAGGCGGCCGAAGTCACGCAGGCCGACGACCTGGAACATCACGGTGGCGGCCATCGGGGCGAGCGGAAGGAAACTCACCAGCGCGGCGCCGATCCCGACGTCGAAGAAGATCGCGATGAGGATTCCCAGCGGCACGACCAGGCCGGAGAACGCCTGGGCGAAGGGGCCGGTGAGCGTGTAGCGGGCGAGCATCCGCTGCCAGAAGGAGGGCAGCCGTCGCCACTCGCCCTTCACCAGGACCTGGAGGAAACCCTGGTTCCACCGGGTCCGCTGCCTGATCAGTCCGGCCAGCGAGTCCGGTGTCTCCTCCCGGGTCACCAGTGTGGAGTCGTAGGCAACCACGACCTTCGCGCCCCGGCTGGAGAGCCGTACGCCGAGGTCGCAGTCCTCGGCCAGGCAGTCGCCGTCCCAGTTGCCGACCGCCCGCAGCGCGGCGGCCCGTACGAAGACGGTGTTGCCGCCGAGCGGGATGAATCCCTTGTCCGCGTGCAGGTGCAGCCGGCTGCGGAACCAGAAGAAGTACTCCAGGCAGTTGTGCAGGCTGTACCAGCTCGAATGAAAATTGATCAACTGGACGCCGCCCTGCACGACGTCGGCGTGGGTGGCCCGGAAGGCGTGGTCGACGTGCTCCAGCAGGTGCGGGTGCACCTGGTCCTCGGCGTCGAAGACCCCGATGACCAGGCCCCGGCAGTACGGCAGTGCCGTGTTCAACGCCCGGGGCTTGTTCTTCACGGTGTTGGTGTCGACGACCACCCGGACCCGGTGCCGATGGGTCTCGGCGAGCCGGTTCGCCACGGCGGCCGTCTCCGGATCGTCGTGCCCGACGATGATGATGATTTCGAACCTGGTGTGTGTCGACTGCATCAACCGCAGCACCGTGTGCTCCAGCACCAACTGCTCGTGTCGGGCCGGCAGGAGCAGCGAGAAGGACAGCGAGTGCGTGCCGTCCGGCGCCGCGAAGCGGGTACCGGCCAGGGTCTCGGGCGTCCGCCAGGCGTGCATCGTCCACCAGAGGGTGACCGAGGCAAATACGAAGAGAATTGTTGATATTGCTACGATAGCGACTGCCGCCATGAGACCTCTTCTCCGCCGAGCCGTGAACGGCAATTCCGGACTACGGCCTCCCCGCGACGATGAAACGGTATTCCGGGGCGCGCGTCAAATGTTTGCCGCCGGTCGAGGTGAGGTTTGGCGGGTTTCTGTCAGGCGGGCGCCCGGCGGTGCCGCGGCGAGCCGACCAGAGGTTGTTTGCGCAGGTGGGATCTTGCTACCCCTACTTCGGTCGGCGGTACAACAACCGATCCGGCGATCGTCGAAATAATCATCCGACCGGCGTTGGCCGAACGTCCGATGTAGGCAAAACCGGCAGGGTTTCCATTCCGGCTGGATGTCCAAAGCGGTCTTGGGGCGACGTGGATAGGCGGTCACTCCCATTTTGTCGAAGGAAGTCGACGCGCAGCTCATGTCCGGGGGTGACGATGGAATTTCCAGAGCGGATCTGTCGCGTTATTGCCACCGACAACCGCCGGTTCCCTCAGCCGACCTGGAGCCGGCCCGCCTCGATGATCCGGCGGAGGAACTGCCGGGTACGGGGCTGGGTCGGCTCGCCGAGCACCTGCTCCGGCGGCCCCTCCTCGATCACCCGCCCGCCGTCCAGGAAGCAGACCCGGTCGGCGACCTCGCGGGCGAAGCCCATCTCGTGGGTGGCCAGCACCATGGTCATGCCGTCCGCCTTCAGGTCCCGGATCATCGCCAGCACCTCGCCGACGAGTTCCGGGTCCAGCGCCGAGGTCACCTCGTCGAGCAGGAGGAGCCGGGGCGAGTTGACCAGGGCCCGGACGATCGCCACCCGCTGCTGCTGCCCACCGGAGAGCCGGTCGGGATAGTCCGCCGCCTTCTCGGCCAGCCCGACCCGGGCGAGCAGCTCCCGGGCCTGCGCCTCGGCCTCCGCCCGGTCCCGCCGGTGCACCCGGACCGGCGCCAGCGTGACGTTGTCCAGCACCCGCAGGTGCGGAAAGAGGTTGTACGCCTGGAAGACGATGCCGATCCGTCGGCGTACCAGGTCGGGGTCGGTGCGCGGGTCGGTGATGTGTTCGCCGTCCAGTTCGATGGTGCCGTCGTCGATCTCCTCCAGCAGGTTCACGCAGCGCAGCAGGGTGGACTTGCCGGAGCCGGAGGCGCCGATCAGCGCCACCACCTCGTGCTCGGTCACGTCCAGATCGAGATCGTCGAGGACGACGTGTCCGCCGAAGACCTTGCGCAGCCCCCGGCAGCGCAGCACCGGGGGTGTCATCGGGCGGCCTGCCGGCGGGCGGCGCGCAGGGTCACCCAGTCGGTGACCGCGATCAGCGGAACGGCGAGCAGCACGAAGAGCACCCCCGCGACAATGTACGGCGTGAAGTTGAAAGTCTCGGCGGTGGCGATCTGGGCGGCGCGTACCGCGTCGATCGGCCCGGCCAGCGAGACCAGCCCGACGTCCTTCTGGAGCGCCACCACGTCGTTGAGCAGCGGCGGGGCGACCCGGCGGACCGCCTGCGGCAGCACCACGTGCCGCATCGTCTGCCGGTAGGTGAGCCCGAGCGACCGGGCGGCCGCGAGCTGGCTCGGATGGATCGACTCGATGCCGGCCCGGAACACCTCGGCCAGGTAGCCGGCGTAGGTGAGCACCAGCGCGGTCCCGCCGAGCACCAGCACCGACGGCATGCCCCGCAACCGCAGCCCGGGAACGCCGAGGGTGAGCACATAGATCACGATGATCAGCGGCAGCCCGCGGAACGTGTAGGTGTAGCCGGCGGCCAGCGCCCGGACCGGGAAGAAGACCGGCCCGCGCAGCGTACGCAGCAGCGCCACCACCAGGCCGAGGGCGAGCGCACCGAGGGCGCAGAAGAACAGCAGCCGGACGTTGAGCCAGAGTCCGGTGAGGATCTCCGGCAGGGCTGCCCGGGCGATGCGTGGGTCGAGGAAGGACTCGCGTACCCGCACCCAGCCGGGCGATCCGGTCACCGCGAGCACCAGCAGGGTGCCGAGTACTCCGGTCGAGGCGGCGGCGACCAGCACCGAGCGGACCGTCTGCCGTTTCCGGTAGGCGGCCCGCTGGCGGGCGATCGGTGAGGGGTGGTGGTCGGTCAGACTCACGTGATGTCGGCTACACCGGCCACCTCGGAGAGCCAGGTCTTCTCCAGGTCCGCCAGCGTGCCGTTGCCGCGCAACGCGTCGACCGCGCCGCTCACGCAGCCGGTCAGCGGCGAGCCCTTGTCGAGCAGCAGGCCGAAGGCCTCCGGGAGCCCGACCTGCGGCAACTGCCCGACGATGGTGGCGTCCTTGACCTCGGCCGAGGTGATGTGGAAGGCGGTGGGCAGATCCACCACGATGCCGTCGATCTGGCCGTTCTGCAGCGCCTTCTTCGCGTCGTCGTTGGTGTTGTAGACCTGTGGCTTGACCGTCGGCTTGATCACGTCGGTGATCGCCTGGTAGCTGGTGGTGCCCACCTGCGCGCCGAGCTTGGCACCCCGCAGGTCGGCCAGCCGGGTCTTCCCAGCGATCTTGGAGCCCTTCCCGGCGACGACCGCCTGCCGGGCCAGGTAGTACGGCGAGGTGAAGTCGACCGCCTGCTTGCGCTCGTCGGTGATGGAGAACTGGTTGATGTCGAAGTCGAACTCCTTCGGCCCGGGCGCGATCGCGGTCTCGAACTTGACCCGAACCCACTGCACGTCGATCCGGGCGAAGCCGAGCTGTTCGGCGACCTCGTACGCGACCGCCGACTCGAAGCCCTTGCCGTTGGCGGGCAGGTTGTCGGCGAACCAGGGCGCGTACGCCGGGTCGTCGGTGGCGATGGTCAGCTTGCCCGGCGTACGGGTCTTCAGTTCCGCCTTGGTACAGGCGGGCTGTGCCGGGCCCGGGGTGGGTAGGTTCTGGGGCGCGCAGCCGACGAGGGCCGCGAGAACAAGGGTGGCGGTCGTGAGCGCGACCGGCAGAGATCGGCGAGCCATGGCCGACAGCATAGGCACACTTCGACGAAGATCCATAGATGGTCCCATCGGTCAGATCGACATATCGGCCTGTCAGCGGCCTGTCGAGTGGTGTCGGACCGGCGTGGCGGGTAAACCGGAACGGGCGGTAAACCGCAACGGACAGTCGCGCGTCATCCTGGCGTGACGACCCAACTGGTCTCCGACCCGCCCGGCGGGAGGACGATGACACGACCGGGACCACCACAGTGGTCGGCGGACGAGGCGATCACCAGCCTCTTCGCCGCGCACTACCGCCCGCTGGTGCGACTCGCCACGCTGCTCCTGCACGACCAGGGCGCGGCCGAGGAGATCGTGCAGGACGGTTACGTCGCGCTGCACGGGCACTGGTCCCGGCTGCGGGACGCCGACCGGGCCCTCGGCTACCTGCGGACCAGCGTGCTGAACCGGTGCCGGTCGGCGCTGCGGCACCGCCGGGTGGTGACGGCGTACCTGGCCGGGGTAGGACCGGCGGCGGACGCGCCGAGCGCGGAGGCCGGCGCACTCGACCTGCTCCGGCACGACGCGGTGATGGCGGCGCTGCGTACCCTGCCCACCCGGCAACGGGAGGCACTGGTGCTGCGCTACTACCTCGACCTCTCCGAGGCGGAGACCGCCGACCTGATGGGCGTCAGCCGGGGTGCGGTGAAGAGCCACACCTCGCGGGGACTGTCCGCGCTGAAGCAGACCATGGGGGCGGAGCGATGAACGAGCAATGGCGACCGGACACACCTGCGGACCCACCGTCGGCGTCGACGTCCGCGTCGGCGCGGATGTCGGCAGCGGCGCGGATGTCGGCAGCGGCGTCCGGATCGGCGGCGGGAGCGGAGGAGCGGGGGAACCGGGACGAGGACCTGCTGCGCCGGGTACTCGAGGCCGAGGCCGACCGGATCGAGCCGGGACCGGACGCGCTGCCCGGCATCCAGCGGCGGATCCTGGCCGGTGACCGGGGCGGCGCCCGGCGCTGGTGGCCGGGACCGCGCTGGTCGGCGCCCCGGGGCGCCCGGGGTCGGTGGGGCGGCTGGCCGCCGCTCGCGGCCGGTGCGGTGACGGTCGCCACGCTGAGCGTCGCGGCCGTGCTGGTCGGGCTGGTCGGCACGGTCGTCCCGACACCGTCGGACCGGGCCGAGCCACCGCCGGGCGCGGTCGGCGTCGAGCGGTCCGCGAACGGGTCACCGGCACCGGACGGGATCCAGCCCGGTCCGACCCCGCCCGGCGACGCCGTCACCCCGTCGGTCGGCACCGGCACGGGTACGCCGGCACCCGGCACCACCGCGGGCAGCGCCGGCCTGCCGGTCTACTACCTCGGCGGCGACCCGGGCCGACCCCGGCTCTACCGCGAGTACCACCGGCTGTGGCTGCACGACGGCTCGTCCCGGGACCGGGTCACCGCCGCGCTGCGGAACCTGCTGGACGGGCCGGTCGGGATGGATCCGGACTACCGCAACCCGTGGCCGGAAGGGACCGACCTGCGCACCGTGACCGTCCGCGACGGCATCGCCACCGTCGACCTGGCCGGGGCGGCCCGCAACGAGGTGTCCGCGCCGGTGGCGCGGCTGGCCGTGCAACAGTTGGTCTGGACCGTCACCGCGGTGCCCGGGGTCTCCGGGCTGCGGCTGCGGCTCGACGGCGCACCGGTGGACCGGCTCTGGGGCCGGGTCGACACCTCGGGGGTGCTGCGCCGGGCCCCGGCGATGGAGGTGCTCGCCCCGGTCTGGCTGATCTCGCCGCAGCACGGCGACGAGGTCGGCGGCAGCTTCGAGGTGCACGTCGCGGGGATCCTGGCCGAGGCGACCGCCCAGCTCCGGATCCAGGAGGGTACGCGTACCGTGCGCGAGCAGGTGGTCACGCTCTCCGTCGCCGGGCCGGCCCAGGGGGAGGCGAGGGTCGCCGTCGCGCTGCCGCCGGGCCGGTACACCCTGACCGCGTACGCGATCTCCCTGGCCGACGGGACCGAGCAGTTCCTCGACAACCACACCGTGACAGTGCGCTGAACCGGCCGGCGGTCCACCTGGTGGGCAGCCGGCCGACCCGGCGGCCCGGCCGGTGCCAACCGGCTGCGAGAATCGGATTCCGTGAAGACGTTCGAGGAGCTGTTCGCCGAGTTGCAGGCCAAGGCCGCAGCCGGCACACCCGGCTCGGCGACGGTGGCCGCGCTGGAGCGCGGCGTGCACGCGATCGGCAAGAAGGTCGTCGAGGAGGCGGCCGAGGCGTGGATGGCTGCCGAGCACGAGGGCCCGGAACGGGCCGCCGAGGAGATCTCCCAGTTGCTCTACCAGGCGCAGGTGCTGATGCTCGCCACAGGTCTGGAGCTCAAGGACGTCTACCGACATCTGTAGTGCCCCGCCGCGTCCCCTCCGGTCCACCGCACCGGATCCACCCAACGGACGCGTCCGTCAGCCCGATTCCGATCCCTGACCGCGAGGAGCACATCCGATGCTGCGCATCGCCCTTCCCAACAAAGGCACCCTGTCCGGACCCGCCGCCCAGATGCTGTCCGAGGCGGGCTACCGCCAGCGCCCCGACGACCGCGACCTGACCTGCCGGGACGACGCCAACGGCGTCGAGTTCTTCTACCTCCGTCCCAAGGACATCGCCACCTACGTCGGCTCCGGCGACCTCGACCTCGGCATCACCGGCCGGGACCTCCTGGTCGACTCCGCCAGCCCGGCCGAGGAGATGCTCGACCTCGGTTTCGGTGCGGCGACGTTCCGGTTCGCCGCCCGGCCGGAGACCGTCTCGACGGTCGATCAGATCGACGGCCGGCGCATCGCCACCGCCTACCCCGGAGTGGTCGAGGGTTACCTCACCGACCACCAGCTGCGCGCGACGGTGATCCGGCTCGACGGTGCGGTCGAGAACGCCGTACGCCTCGGCGTGGCCGACGTCGTCGCGGACGTCGTGGAGACCGGCGCCACGCTGCGGCAGGCCGGCCTGGTGATCATCGGTGAGCCGATCCTGCACTCGTCGGCCGTGCTGATCCGCCGGACCGAAGCCCCGGCCAACGGACAGGTGGACCAGCTCGTCCGGCGCCTGCAGGGGGTACTGGTCGCCCGCCGCTACGTGATGCTCGCCTACGACGTCCGGGCCGACCTGCTGGAGAAGGCGAGCGCGCTCACCCCGGGCATCGAGTCGCCGACCATCTCGCCGCTGCACCGGGAGGGCTGGGTGGCGGTGCAGGCGATGGTGCAGCGCCGGGACGTACACCGGATCATGGACGAGCTGTACGACGTGGGCGCCCGGGCGATCCTGGTCACCAACATCCACGCCTGCCGGCTGTAGCTCGCGGCCCGGCCGTCGCCCCCTGGCCATGGCCACCGTAGGTCCCGGCCCACCGGAACTTCCGGTCATCTTCCGGGAGCTGAGGTGGTCTCACACCTGGCGTCTACAGGTCTTGTGTCGAGCGGCTTCGATGGGTATTAATAGTGGTACGGCATGCCGACGGGGAGATTACCGGAACTTTTCGGCAACTGTCTCGGTCGGTCGCGGACCGCCGCCGGACCGACGACCGCCTGCGGGCGGTTGAGCATCGGCTGCCACGGACTGGTTCGTTGTCGGGTCGTCGGACCGGATCCGGCTTCCACGGCGCCGGATCCGGTCCGGGGAAGGTGCCGCCCGTGCTGCCAGTCAACGGCGGCGGCCCACCAGCGCCGCCAGTTGACACCGGCGGAAACCCGGTGCGGAGGGAAGGACGCCCCCTCCGCACCGGGTCGCCGTTGCGGCCCGCCCACTCCGGGCAGCGGATTTAGAGACCTACAAGATTCCTGCAAGCCTGGCCCGGCACATTGGTGGCCGTCAACGTCTCAGGTGGTTGGGCGGTCCAGGCGTGATCCGATGTGACGCCCTCTTGCCACCCCGAGCGGAAGCAGGGGGAACAGTACAGGTGTACAGGCCAAAGAGAATGCTCGTAGCGCTGGCCGGAACGGTCCTGATCGGGGGCGGTCTGGTCGGTCTGGGCACACCGGCTGCCGCCGCACCGACCGACCCAGCCGGCGGTTCGGGCGCGGCAGCGGTCCCGACGCTGCCGTCGACGTCAACCGCCACCCGTTGGAGGGAGCCCGACGCCGGGACATCGGCGAGCATCGAGTTCACCGATTCGGCAAGCTCGGCGAGGGCTGCCGCGCTGTCTCCGTACCTCGCGGAGATCGTGCGTTCCGCCAAGCGGGTGCGGACCGTCGACATCGACACCGAGACGCTCAACCCGTCGCTGGCCGCCGAGTCGGTGGCCCTCGAACTCTTCGACGACACCGACATCGCCCTGGAGACGACCGTGGCGCTGAGTCGGGGCGTCGGGACCAACGGCAGGTCCTCCAGCACGTACTCGGCCGGCGGCGCGGAGGGCGCGGCACTGTTCACCGTCGTCGACGGGAACCTGCACGGGGCGCTCTGGAAGGGCTCCACCAGGTACGGCATCGAGCCGCTCGGTGGCGGCCGGCACCTGGTGTTCGAGGATGGCCGGACGTATCCGGCCGAAGACGGTCACCCGGGTGAGACCCGAAAGGCCACCGGCGCACCCTCACCGGCGGGTCCGTCCGGCACGGGCACCATGGCGACGACGGTGATCGACGTCATGGTCGCCTTCGACGAGCACGCGCAGGCGACGTTCGGCAGCGTCGCCGCCGTCGAGGACGAGATCATCGAGATGATCAACGTCAGCAACATGACGTACGCCAACTCCCAGATCGACCTGCAACTGACGCTGACCAACAGCCTCGATCTGAACTACACGCGGAACGCCACCGACGGCACCGTTGACGACTCGCCCTACTTCACGGCGATCCGCAGCAAGACCGACGGGATCGTGGACAACCTCCACACGGCCCGCGACGCCAACGGCGCCGACCTGGTCGCGGTGATCACCGACGCGACCTCGGTCTGCGGTCTCGGCCGCTTCCCGACCAGCAGCAACCCGTCGGAGGTCGACGCGTACTCGCTGATCGACGGAGGTTGCGCGGTAGGCAACCTCTCCTTCCCGCACGAACTCGGGCACAACCTGTGTGCCAACCACGACCCGGACAACGTCGGATCGAACCCGTGTGACTCCGACGCGTTCGCGCACCTCAGCGTCGCGGACAACCTCCGCACCGTGATGTCGTACGCCAACGCCACCAACGGGTGCACCAGCTGTACGCGGATCCCGTACTTCTCGAACCCGAACGTGACGGTCAGCGGCTGGACCACCGGCATCACCGGGGCCCGCGACAACAGCCGGGTGCTGGGCGCGTGGGCGAGCACCATCGCCGCCTACCGTTCGTCGGGTACCAGCTCGTCGTGCGAGGTCGACTACGTCATCACCAACGCCTGGCCCGGCAACGTCCAGGTCGACCTGGTCGTGCGGAACAACACCGGTGCCACGATCAACGGCTGGACCGCGGGGTGGACCTTCACCGGAGGTGAGAGCGTCTACAACAGTTGGGGCGTGACCGTCTCGCAGACGGGCGCCCAGGCGACGGCCACCGGCACCGGCTTCGGTGCCACGATCCCGGCCAGTGGCAGCGTCACGGTCGGCTTCCAGGCCACCACCACCGGTACCCCGACGGTGCCGTCGCCGATCAGCTGCGTCGCCTAGCCAGGGACGCTGAGTAAGGGGCGCTTCGTAAGGCGCTCAGCCAGGGATGCGGCTCCGGTTCGGGGAGCCGGAGAATCGACAAGGCCGAGGATGGGGGCTGGCGGATAGCCGGTCCCCATCCTCGGCTCGTGGCTGAACTCGCGGGTTCAGGGGTCGACCGGTTAGGAGCCGAGCGTCGTCGCCACCGTGAGCAGGACGGCCGAGTCGTCGAGCGCGGTCAGGCCGTGCCGCTCGGCCGGAATGACCAGGTGGTCACCGGCGGATCCCTCCCAGGTGTCGGCGGCGGTGGTGAGACGTACCCGGCCGCGCAGCACCTGCAGCGTCGCCTCGCCGGGGCTGTCGTGGTCGCCGAGACTGTGCCCGGCGGCGAGCGCCAGCAGGGTCTGCCGCAGACTGTGCTCGTGCCCGCCGTGCACCGTACGGGCGCTCCGGCCGCTGCTGCTCTCCCGCGCTGTGGCCAACTGCTCGTCCACCAGGGTGGTCAGGGAGATCGACTGCATCACACTACCTTCCGACATGGTGCTCAGGCCGACAGCAACAGCGTGCCGGTGGTGATCAGGGCGGCGACCTTGACCACCTCCAGCACAACATAGGCGTAGTGCCCGCGCGAGCGGGGCGCTTCCGCACCGGCGAGGATCCGGTCCGACCGGCGGGTCAGCCGGGGTCGTACCACGGCGAGCTGCACCACCAGCGCCGCGACGACCACCGCGACCGCGACGGCACCGCCGGTTGTCGTGTCGGCGGCCACGATCGCGGCCACCAGCAGCACCCCGAGGACGATCTCGGCGGCGTTGAGCGCCCGGAAGACCAGTCGGCCGATGCCGAGCCCGATCGGCAGGGTGACCCCGGGGGCCCGGAACTTCAGCGGCGCCTCCAGGAAGGAGATCGCCAGCACCATGCCGAGCCAGACGAACGTCACGGCGGTGGCGATCGCCGCAGCCAGGCTCATGATTACTCCCTTCCCACGCCGACGCACGGCTGCGGCAGGTGACAGATCCTTTCCGCGCCGGTGCGCGGCTGCGGCAGGTTACCGGTCACGACGTGCCGCCCGCCGTGCCGAGGTGTGCCAGGCACAGATCCGGTTCGGCGAAGGGTTCGAGCCGCTCGACCGTGGCCGAGGCGCCGGTGCCGGTCAACGCACCCTGCATCAGCGCCAGATGCACCTGACAGATGACCTGAGCCTGGGTATGCACGAGATCGAGGAACGGGCAGTGCCGCAACCCGATCTGCCGGACGTCGCCCATGGACCGTCGCTCCGGCGCGAAACCGAGCTCGCCGAGCAACTCCACCAGCCGGTCGACCGCCTGCTCCTCGGTGTCGGCTGACGACCCGGCTGACGACTCCGCCGACCTGGCCGCCGACGCGGCTGACGACTCCGCCGCCGACCTGGCCGCCGATTCGGCTGGTGATTCCGCCGACCTGGCTGACGATTCCGTCGATCTGGCCGCCGACTCCGCGAGCTGCCGGCCCCAGGCACGCCCGGCTTCGGTCGCCCTGCCCAGCGCGGCGGGATCGCTGGCGACGCTGCCGGCCAGAATCCCCGCCAGTAGGCGGTAGTTGCGCGGTCCGGTCGGATCCATCCCGGGCCGAATCCGGAACAGCAGCGCCGGGCGGCCGGGACCGGCCGGGGCGGCGTGAACCCGCTCCACCTGCCCGGTCCCGGCAAGGGTGTCGAGATGGAATCGCACCGTGTTCGGGTGTACGCCGAGCCGCTCGGCGATGTCGGTGATGCTCAACGGCAGCGGTGAGGTGCGGAGCACGGCCAGCACGTCGGCGCGGCGGCCCGGGGGCGGCCGGTTCACGAGGTCTGCGGTGGCAGGGCGGCCACCAACGCCGTGTCGACGCCGAGCGGGCCGAGCCGGGCCGCACCGCCGGGCGAGCCCAGCGGCGCGGCCCGGCCGGGCAGGGTTTCGGTGAAGAACCGCTCGTTGTCCGGCTCGTGGATCTGCCACGCGTCGGGCAGGTCGGCGTCGTAGTAGATCGCCTCGACCGGGCAGACCGGCTCGCAGGCGCCGCAGTCGACGCACTCGTCCGGCTGGATGTAGAGGCTGCGGGCGCCCTCGTAGATGCAGTCCACCGGGCATTCCTGCACGCACGCCCGGTCGAGCACGTCCACGCAGGGGAGCGCGATCACATAGGTCACGACTTGAGTTTACACAACCGGTACTTGTATAAATAGGGGTCCGACGAGAGGAACCGCGATGCCCGACCAGGAACTCGACGTGCGTGGCCTGCCCAAGCCGGACAAGCACCCGACCATCTTCCGGACCTACGACGCCCTCGCCGTCGGTGAGTCCTTCGTGCTGATCAACAACCACAATCCCCGCCACCTGCGTGACGAGTTCGACATCGACCACCCCGGGGGCTACGGCTGGGACTACCTCGACAAGGGGCCGCAGGTCTGGCGGATCCGGATCAGCAAACTCGCGTCGACCCCGCTGCCGCGCATCCTCTGCGACACCGCGACGGTCGCCGCCAGCGGCGACCCGGACGCCGCCGGAGCGATCTGGAAACTGCCGATGAGCGAGCGGGACCTCGACTCCAACATCGTCGCGCTGCCGCCCGGCGGCGACATCGACGGGCACGCCGGCCCGGATCTGGACGTACTCCTCGTCGTCCTCGCCGGGTCGGGCCAGCTCGGCACCGAGCTCGACACGCTCGACCTTCGACCCGGGGCGCTGGTCTGGTTGCCCCGCCGCTCCCGGCGCCGGTTCGTCGCCGGCCCGGACGGGCTGCGCTACCTCACCGTCCACCAGCGCCGCCGCTCCCTCGTCCTCGGTGCCACCGTGGGAGGTGCCGAGGCCGCCGGCTGACGCTGGCGGAACCGGTGTGGAGGGAAGGACGGCCCTCCGCACCGGCGGACGTACCCGGAAGCCTTTCGGGGAGATCGTGTCTCCGGTGGCCCGGGCTTGAGAGGCGATCGCCGGACCGCTTCTCAAGCGCTGTCGCGCCGCCTCTCCGGCGTCGCTAGTCGGCCGTCGTGACGGTGGTCATGATCTTATCGATCTGGGCCATGTCTGCCGTGGTCAGCGGCCCGAAGGACATCGCGGCGGCGTTCTCCTCCACCTGCTCCACGGTGCGGAATCCAGGGATCGGCACCGTGGCCGGGCTGCGCGCCCACAGCCAGGCCAGCGCCCCCTGGGCCAGGGTTCGGCCGCCGGAGGTGAGCACCTCGCGGATCGCGTCGATCGCCGCGAGCCACTCGGGCGCGCCCACACCGTCGCGGAAGTAGCGCATCCAGGGCAGGGCCTGGCTGCGTACGTCGTCGCCGGGCACCTGCCGCCCGTCGTGGTACTTGCCCGACAGCAGCCCCATCGCCAGCGGGCCACGGTTGATGCTGGCCAGATCGAACTTCTCGCAGACCGCGAGCAGCTCTGCGGAGCCGCTGAGCACCGACAGGTCGTGCTGGATCGCCGTACAGCCGGCGCCGGCCTCGGCGAAGGCGGCGGCTCGGGCGGGGTCGTCCGTGCTCCAGCCGTAGGACCGGATCCTGCCCTCGGTGACGAGGTCGTCGAGGACGGCGATCATCTCCAGCGCCCGCGCAACGGGCAGGTCGCCCAGGTGAAGCTGGTAGAGGTCGACGTAGTCGGTCCGCAGCCGGCGCAGCGAACCCTCCAGGCAGGCGCGGACGAACTCCAGGCTGTCGTCGGTGCCCAGGGCGAGGCGGCGCTCCTCGTCGAAGGTGAAGCCCCACTTGGTGGCGATGACCACCTCGTCGCGTACGCCGTGGAAGGCCGAGCCGATGAGTTTCTCGCTGTGCCCGGCGCCGTAACTGCTGGCGGTGTCGAAAAACGTGATGCCGAGCTCCCGGGCCCGGTGCAGGGCCCGGATCGACTCGTCGTCGTCGCGCGAGCCGCCCCACCCGTACTGGTTGGCGCTGTCGCCGTACGGGCCACCGATCGCCCAGCAGCCCGCACCCAGTGCACTGATCTCGATGCCACTCCGGCCAAGAAGTCGTTTCATGACATCACTGTGCAAGCTGGAGCGCGCTCCAGGTCAAGGCGCCTATGCTGCCGCGCGTGGATACCTACACCCCCTCGGCGGCGGCGCAACGCACCGGGTTCAGCCTCGACACCCTGCGCTACTACGAACGGATCGGCCTGCTCAGTGAGATCGGGCGTACGTCCGGCGGTCGCCGGGTCTTCACCGACGACGACCTGGGCTGGCTGGACGTCCTGCGGTGCCTGCGGGACACCGGGATGCCGATCGCCCAGCTGCGCCGGTACGCCGAACTCGCCCGGCAGGGCGAGATCACCCTGGCGGAACGTCTCGCCCTGCTGGAGGAGCACTCCCGGGAGGTGGAGGAGCGGATGGAGCTGCTGCGCCACCAGTACGCCCACCTCCAGGACAAAATCGCCTGGTACCGCGGACAGCTCGACTGACTCTCCGGAAGTCGCGTGACTCAGGATGGCGTCGCGTGACTCAGGAGGGTGCCGCGTGACTCCGGGTGTCGCCGGACTCAGGGTGTCGCGGGCCGGCCGAGTGCCGCCTCGACGATCCGGATCGCCTCGCCGGGATCGATGCCGATGCTGGTGACGACCGCCGCGTAGTCGTGGGCGGCGCGGCGAGCCTGTTCGAGAGCCTTCTCGCCGGCGGCCGAGACGAACGAACCGGCCCGGCCACGGGTCTCGATCAGCCCGGCCTCCTCCAACTCCCGGTACGCCCGCCCGACGGTGTTCACGGCGAGGCCGAGGTCGGCCGCGAGCCGCCGGATCGTCGGCAGTCTCGTCCCGACGGCGAGCGTGCGATCCTGAATCTGCCTCGCGAGCTGGGCCCGGAGCTGCTCGTACGGCGGAGTCGGCGAGCCCGTGTCGATGACGATCATCCGGTGACCATGGCACGCCGAGCGGCCGTCCCCACACCCGTGCTCCGGTAGTGGATCAGGCAGTACGCGATGCCGCCCACCACCACGAGCCCGATCGAGGCGACGTTCCACCAGCCGAACGATTCCCCGTACAGGAAAATTGCCGGCAGCGTCCAGACCAGGCTGGGGGTGACGAGGGCGCGGGCGTCCTCGACCCGCATGATCACATCGGCGGTGAGCGACGCCTCGTCGTCGGCCACGGCCGGGCTCGCCAGCACGTTGCGCAGTTGCAGCACGATGCCGACGGCGGCGCCGGTGAGTCCGATCAGGACGACGGTCGCCCCGCGCCGCAGGCCGGGATCGGGAACCGCGAGCGCACTCACCGCGAGCACCAGGGCGGCGGTGAAGCTGGCGACCGTGAAGACGGCGTACGGCCGACCCAGCACCGCCGACCAGCCGAGCTGGACCGGGTGGGCGACCCGCCGGGACAGTCGCGCGCCGGCCCGCCGGTCGGCGTGCCGCACCCACCAGCCGAGCAGCCACTGCGCCACCAGCAACCCGACCACCAGCGCCACCAGCACCAGCATCGGCAGCCAGGAGGAGGTGACGTCGCTGGTCCGCACCGACACGTGGGTGAGTGCCGCGCCGACGATGAATCCAGCCAGCAGCAGGCTGTCGGTGACCCTGGCCCGCCGCCGCACCGCCAACCGCGTCGCGATCAGCGGGGTCGGCTCGACGTCGGTCAGGCCGTGCCGCTCCAACCACACCCCGGCCAGCCACCGCTTCGGGTCCGTCTGAGCTGACTGTCGCATGCCTCTACCTCCGAATGTCGCAAGCTTTGTATCAACAGCCTGAGTCATAGAATGCGACAATGTCAAGCTCGAGTCGGGGCACTGCGGCTGCCCGCCAAGCCGGCTCGGGTGCGGCGCGGTGGTGGGGTTGGATGTATTGGTAGGTCCTGGCCGAGTTGATCATCCAACGTCGCCGCGCTGTCCTCGACAGAGTTGTATGGCCGCGCCGACACGTGCTGCCGCGTCCATAGGTTGGTGGCGGGTCGACGTTGAAGCCGACACAGCGAGGCAGCAAGCGGTCCGAACCAGGCGCCCAAAAGCGAACTCGCCACCGCCGTCTGCCTGACTTCAGCGCCACGAGGTTGGTCTTGGCCTCGGTATCCTGCCCGAACCGGCGTCAGAGTGGCAGGTGGGACGCCATGGCTTGTTTCCATCGCGCTCGCGTCGCCAGCGAGGCGTCGGCGAGCAGCAATGAGTTGTCCAACCGCTAGGCCTCCGAGTCCTGGAGGTCGGGGCGGTGCTCCCTGATCCAGCGCTCGACGTCCTCGGCGCGCCAGATGCGCCCCACGGACAGCACCGCCACCGGGTCGGGGAAGGACTTCGAGTTGGTGATCTGGTAGGCGCGCGTACGAAGACGTACCCGTTCAGCGGCAGCGGTGGGCGGGGGCGCAAGACGTACCCGAGGCTGTCGAGACCTCGCGGTGCGACGGGGCGTTCGTTTACGTGCGGCCGGGGGAGCGGTGGGCGGTGCTCAGCGGCAACCTGCCGACGGACCGCGCTTTCGGGCAGGAGTTCCGCATCCGCTGGGCCCGGGTGAATGCCGCCGTCACCGCAGCTGAGGGTGGCGTGGTCAACTCGGTCTCGGGCGACATCAGCGGCGCGGTGGTGCAGGCGCGAGACGTACATGGTGGAATTCGGTTCGGTGGCGGGCGTCGGGCCTCCAGCGGCCCGGGCACCTGATGGCGTCGGCGGCGCATCCGGCACGCGAGCGGCCCCCCGATCGTGATCGGGGGGCCGCGTAATCTCTACCGCTGCCTGCCGTTCACGCTCGACGCAGTGCGGAGCGGCCCGCGAAGCGCGCCGAGTCGCCCAACTCCTCTTCGATCCGGATCAGTTGGTTGTATTTCGCCGTGCGGTCGGAGCGGGAGAGCGAGCCGGTCTTGATCTGACCGCAGCCGGTCGCCACCGCCAGATCCGCGATGGTGGTGTCCTCCGTCTCGCCCGAGCGGTGCGACATGACGACCGTCCAGCCCGCCTCGTGGGCCGTGGTCACCGTGGCCAGCGCCTCGGTCAGGGTCCCGATCTGATTGACCTTGACCAGGATCGAGTTGCCGACGCCGGTGCGGATGCCCTCGCGCAGCAGCGTCTCGTTGGTGCAGAACACGTCGTCGCCGGTGAGCTGGCAGCGGTCGCCGACCCGGGCGGTCAGCTCGCGCCAGCCGTCCAGGTCGTTCTCCGCCATCGGGTCCTCGATGGAGACGACCGGGTAGCCGTCGATGAGCTTGACCAGGTAGTCGGCGTGCTCGGAGGGGGTGCGGCGCACTCCCTCACCCGCGTAGTCGTAGACCCCGTCGTGGAAGAACTCCGACGACGCCGGGTCCATGACCAGGCCGATGTCCTGGCCGGCGCGGTAGCCGGTGCGCTCGATGGCGGTCATCACGAAGTCGAGCGCCTCCTCGGCGGTACGCAGCGCGGGCGCGAAGCCGCCCTCGTCGCCGACGCCGGTGGAGTGCCCGGCGGCCAGCAGGTCGCGGCGCAGGGTGTGGAAGACCTCGCTGCCCATTCGTACGGCTTCGGCGAAGGTCTCCGCGCCGACCGGCGCGATCATGAACTCCTGGAAGTCGAGCGGATTGTCGGCGTGGGCGCCGCCGTTGACGATGTTCATCATCGGCAGCGGCAGGAGGTGGGCGTCGGCGCCGCCGAGGTAGCGGTAGAGGGGCTGGCGGTGGGCTGCCGCGGCGGCCTTGGCGGTGGCGAGGGAGGCGCCGAGGATCGCGTTGGCGCCGAGCCGGGACTTCGTGGCGGTGCCGTCCAGGGCGACCAGCGCGGCGTCGAGACCCGCCTGGTCCGCCGCGTCCCGGCCCCGCACGGACGCCGCGATCTCCCCGTTGACGTGGGCCACCGCGCGGTCGACGCCCTTGCCGTGCCAGCGCGTCGAGTCGCCGTCGCGCAGCTCCACGGCCTCCCGGGCGCCGGTGGAGGCGCCGGAGGGGACAGCCGCGCGCCCCAGGGACCCGTCCGCCAGGAGGACGTCGACCTCGACCGTGGGGTTGCCCCGGCTGTCGATGATCCGGCGGGCGGTGACGGTCTCGATGGTGGCGTTGACGGTTCCGACTGCCTTCGCGGACATAGGAGTCCTTCCGTTGTCGTGTGCCGTGGCCCCGGCTGCGACAACGCTGGCGCTGGGCCCGACAACCCGGAATCTACAGCAATGCTGTTCAGCCTTGCTGTACAGGTCGGCTGCACAGCTCCGCTGGCCATCGGGTAAGGTGCCCTATGCCCAGCTCGGAAGCCGCCGCCATCGCCGCTGAACTGCGCACCGCGATGGGCAAGCTGACCCGACGGGTGAAACACGAGGACCTCATCCCGCTCGGCCAGATCGCCGTGCTCGGTGCCCTCGACCGCGACGGCGCCATGACCACCAGCGACCTCGCCGCCGATCAGCGGGTACGCCCCCAGTCGATGGCCCGGACGGTCGGGCTGCTCATAGACCAGGATCTGATCACGCGCCGGGCGCACCCCACGGACCGCCGCAAGTCGCTGGTCGAGCTCTCGGACGCGGGCCGGGCCGCGCTCGAAGCGGAGCGCGGCCGCCGGGCCGGTTGGCTCGCGCAGGCCATCGACGCCGAACTCACGACTGAGGAGCGGGCAGTGCTGGCGCGCAGCACCGCCCTACTGGAACGGCTCGCCGTCCATTAGTCCCGGTGAAAGGTCCCCCGGTCGACTGGGCTGCCGCTAATGCTCGGCGTTGCTACCGTGCCGCCATGAGCTCAAGGCACCCGCGCCATAACGTATGGCGACGAGCCTCCGAGGCAGGACAGGAACCGCACGAGGGGTATCAGCAGGAGGTCGCGGCACTGCGCGAGAATTCCCTCCGGCTGCTTCGCAACACCCTCGCGAACGTAGCGATCTTCTTCGCCGTTGTCTCCGGATTCTTGATCCTCTCGGGTGATGTCACGCCCGCGACGGTGATTCCGATGGCGTCGAGTGTGGTCGGCGGCACCTTCGGCATCTCCACCTACCTGGCGGGCGACCAACCCGTGCTCGCTCGTCGCCTGCTCCTCGCCGCGCTTGTCTTCGCTGCGCTCGGGCTGGCCGGCATTATCCTGCTGACAGTGGTGCTCGAAGCATGAGCCTCGCCGTCGAGGCCGAAGGATTGAACCGTACGTTTCACCGATCCCGTACTCCGCATTCTCGCCGATGTGCCAGACCCTCTCTGCCTCAACCGGCTACCGCACCTCCACCATTCGCCGTGCCTGCCGTCCTGACGTACGTTGCCGGCCGGCAGGTCGCTTGATTGTCTTGCTGTCGGCCGAGCGGCGTCTGTCCACAGGAGATCGGAGATCAATTAATGGTTGCGGCACGCGAGACGACTCTGCGGGAGTTGCTGGAGGGTACGAAGCAGTATCAGGTGCCGCTGTACCAACGTACGTACTCGTGGAAGACGACCCAGCTCGAACGGCTCTGGGAGGACGTCCTCAAGCTGACCGAGGATCGCACCGAGGACAAGGGAGCCACGCACTTCATCGGCTCGCTGGTGCTGGCGCCCAGCCCCGCCAACGGTCCCGCAGGCGTCTCCGAGTTCCTCGTGGTCGACGGCCAGCAGCGGCTCACCACCCTCTCCATTCTGCTCTGTGCCATCCGGGACCACCGTGCCCAGCACGAGAGCCCCAGGCACCGGGAGCGGCTCGACGAGCAATTCCTGATCAACAAATGGGAGCCGGGGCAGCACCGGTTGAAGATCCTGCCCACCCAGGCCGACCGGGCGGCGTACCTCGCCTGTCTCGACTCGACCCCGCAGGTGGGCGGCAGCGACCCGGTCGGCGCGGCGTACCGGTTCTTCGCCGCCCAGCTTGCCGCCGCCGACGACCCGGACGACCCTTTGGACATCGAGCGTATCGAGGACGCGGTCATCTCCGGACTGGCGCTGGTCTCGGTCACCGCCCAACAGGGCGACAACGTCTACCGGATCTTCGAATCACTCAACAACACCGGGCTCAAGCTCACCCAGGCCGACCTGCTGCGCAACTACCTCTTCATGCGACTACCCACCCGGGGCGAAGCCGTCTACCAGTCGCTGTGGCTACCGCTGCAGAAGCAGCTCAGCTCCGCCGAGCTTGAGCTGCTCTTCTGGCTCGACCTTGTGCAGCGGGACGCCCGGGTGAAGCAGACCGACATCTACGCCGGGCAGCGGGACCGGTTGAACAGCATGCGCTCGGAGGAGCAGATCGAGGCCGAGGTACAGCGGTTCAGCCGGCTCGGCGCGATTCTCCGGATCATCCTGCACCCAACCGAGGAGAGCGATCCAGGCGTACGGCGCAGACTCGAACGGCTCAGCGCCTGGGGCACGACCACCGTCTACCCGCTCCTGCTGCACCTGCTCGACCGCCGAGCCGAGGGGACGGCGACCGCCGAGCAGGTCGCCTCCGCGATGCTGTACGTGGAGAGCTTCTTCGTCCGGCGCCTGCTCATCGGCCGGGCCACCGCCAACATCAACCGCATCCTGCTCTCGGTGGTCACCGAGATGAGCCAGGAACTGCCGGTCGACGAGGCGGTCCGGGCCTACCTGTCGGTCGGCCGCAAGTACTACGCCACCGATTCCACCCTGCGCTCCGCCGTCCGGTCGATGCCGTACTACCTCAACGGCCGCCCGCACCAGCGCAAGCTGGTGCTTCAGTGGCTGGAGGAGTCGTACGGCAGCAAGGAGCCGGTGGCGCTGGACTCGCTGACGATCGAGCACGTGTTGCCGCAGACCCCTACCGCCGAGTGGCGGCAGATGCTCGGCGCGGATCTGAAGCCGGACGAGAACGTCGCCGAGGCGCACGAGGCCCTGCTCCACACGCTGGGAAACCTGACCCTCACCGGCTACAACTCCGAGCTGGGCAACAGTTCGTTCGCGGTGAAGCGGGTCAAGCTGGCGAAGAGCGGGATCGCGCTGAGCCGGGAGATCGCCGAGCGGGAGCGCTGGGGACGTCCGGAAATTCACGCCCGAGCGGACGTTCTCGCCGAACGCATCGTCTCCATCTGGCCCGGCCCTACCGGGGAAGCGGCGGACACCAGGTCGGACGTGGCCTGGGACGTGATGAACCGGGCGCTCGCCGAGCTGCCGGCCGGGTCCTGGACCACCTACGGCGACCTGGCCGCACTGATCGGCAGCCACCCGGTCGCGATCGGCGCCCGGCTCGCCAGCCACCCGGCGCCGAACGCGCACCGGGTACTCCAGGTCGAAGGCACCGTCTCGGCCGGCTTCCGCTGGCCCGATCCGGACCGTACCGACGACCCCCGCGACCTGCTCCGCGCCGAGGGTGTGGAGTTCGACCGGTCCGAGCGGGCCAGCCAGGAGCAGCGCATCGTCACCGAGGAACTGGCCCAGTTGATCGGCATGGCACCGGAGGAGCTACCCCGGCCGCGTCCCGGGCGGAATATCCGGTTCGTCGAGCAGCTGACGGAGCTGCAAGGCCCGGAGACTGCCGAAGCCACCATGGCGGTGATCGAGGCGTGGACCAGGGGCGGCGGGGCGGTCGGCTTCGGCGGCGGTGGCGAGACCTCCTGCTTCCTCCTCGCCCGGGGCAGGGACCACGAGCTCGGCAACATCTGGCCAGCGACGATCTATCCGAGCGGCAAGTTCGAGGTGGTGTTCCAGCACCTGAGCATGCGGACGCCGTTCGACGACATGGCCCTGCGGGAGGAGTTCCGGCGGCGGCTCAACAAGGCGCCAGGGGTGGAGATCGCCGCCGCGAAGCTGGCGCTGCGTCCCGGCTTCCCGTTAAGGGTTCTCGTCGACCCCGAGACCCGTAACGGGTTGATCGAGCAGCTCGGCTGGTTCTATGGACAGGCGCAGGTGGACAACTCGGACCGATGAAAGCATGTCGATCGCGGCCGGTAAGGTGTCACCGGCCGCGATCGACTGACCACGTTGGAGGTCCGCCCGTGCCGCAACCCGCCTTCGCGAACAGCTTCCGGGATAGCTACGACGTACTCGAAAAGCCGGTGAAAGCCGGAGTACGCAAGGCGATGGCGAAGTTTCAGCAGCTCGGCATCGCCGAGTTGCACGCCGAGAAGGGCCTGCACCTGGAGTCGGTGAACAACGCCCGGGACGCGCGGATGCGGACCATCCGGATCAGCGTGGCGGGTGTTCCCGGACCCATCGCAGCGCCGGGTCGCCTACCGCGCCTCGTATAAGGGCCCGGCGCGGGTGACCGGTGGACCCGGCACCGGCAAGACGGTGGTGGCGCTGCACCGGGTCAAACACCTGCTCACCCGCTCGCCTGACAGCCGGGTGCCGCTCACCACCTACACCACCGCGCTCGCCGGCACGTTGCGGGAGCACCTGGCGCTGCTCCTCGACGGCGACGCGACGCGGCTGTCCCGGGTCGAGGTGACCACCGTGAACGCCTTCGCGGTGCGCACCGTCCGCAACCTGGTCGGCCGGCTGCCGTCGCTGATCGGCGACGCTCGCCTGCTCCGCAATGCCCTGGCGAACGCGCAGGCGTGATCATGGTGAGAGTGGTGATCGAGCCATGAGCATCGCCCGTTGACGCCGACGGACGCCGGCTATAGTTGCAGGCATGCATTCAGGCATTGCCGCGATGAGGCCCTGGTTCCGCCGCTGACGGCGGCAGGGTTGACGCGACCGATCCTCAGCTAGCTCTGTCCGCCGTCCTGGCGTTCCTGCCGGGCGGCGTCTTCGTGTTGCCCGGCTCCACGACGAGCCGAAGAGCAGACAATGCGGAACCCTGACCTGAATTCATCACCAGATTCCAGCACCTTGTCCGATTTTGCCTGGGGTGGCCGGCTGCCCGCCGGTGACCGGGCGCACATCCGAGCTGACGGCGTACGGGTCGTGCTGGGCGGGCGGGTCGTGCTCTCCGACGTGAGCGTGACCGTCTCCGCCCGTTCCCGCCTCGCCATCGTCGGCGAGAACGGTCGGGGCAAGACGACCCTGCTGCATGTCCTGACCGGCATGATCTCGCCTGACCAGGGCACGGTGGAACGGATCGGCACGATCGGTGTCGCCCGACAGTCGCTGGAGGCGCGCAGCGGCGAGACGGTCGGCAGCCTCGTCCTGGGGGCGATGCGGGACTCCCACCGCGCCCTGCGCGCGCTCGATGAGGCGGGGACCGCGCTGGCCGAGGGGAGGGAAGGCGCCGACTCGGCGTATGCCGCCGCACTCGACGCGGCCACCCGGCTGGACGCCTGGGACGCGGAGCGCCGCGTCGACGTGGCGTTGGCCGGGCTCGACGCCTGCACCGACCGGGAGCGCCCGCTCTCGACGCTGTCGGTCGGGCAGCGCTACCGGGTACGCCTGGCGTGCCTGCTGGGAGCACGCTACGACCTGCTGCTGCTGGACGAGCCGACCAACCATCTCGACGCCGACAGCCTGGCGTTTCTCACCGCACGGCTGCGCCAGCATCCGGGCGGAGTGGTGGTGGTGACGCACGACCGTGCCCTGCTCAAGGACGTGGCCGTAGAGTTCCTGGACCTCGACCCCAGTCACGACGGCCGACCGCGGCTGTTCGCCGGTGGTTACTCCGGCTGGCAGGAGGGGCGTAGACGCGAGCGCGAGCGTTGGGAGCGGGACTACGAGGTTCAACAAGCCGAACACCAGCGACTGGCCGACGCGGTGAGCGAGGCGCAGCAGCGACTCAGCACCGGCTGGCGTCCGGAGAAGGGGCACGGCAAACATCAGCGCCAGTCCCGCGCCCCGGGCGTCGTCCAGGCGCTCCGGCGCCGGCAGGACGACCTGGACGCACACCAGCTCACCGTGCCCGAACCGCCGCTGCGCCTGCGTTGGCCCGACCTCGCCACCCGCCCCGGCTCACCCGTGCTGCGCTGCCACGACGTGACCGTGGCAGGACGCCTGCACCAGAGTGTCACGCTCACCCTCGACGGTGGGGACCGGCTGCTGGTGACCGGGCCGAACGGGGCGGGCAAGTCGACACTGCTCGCGGTACTGGCCAACGTTCTCGAACCGTCGACCGGCGAGGTCCGCCATCTCGGGCGGGCCCGGGTGGCATACCTGGGGCAGGAGGTACCGGCCTGGCCGCCGAGCGCGCTCGCCCACGAGTTGTACGACCAGCACGTCGGCCAACTCCAGTCCCGGGGACGCCTGCCGGACAGGGATCACCTGCCGCTGACCGCGACCAACCTGCTCGACAGGGCAGCCCTGCGTACTCCCGTCGGCCGGATGTCCCAGGGCCAGCAGCGCCGGCTCAACCTCGCGTTGCGGCTCGCCGGGCGACCCGACCTGTTGATCCTCGACGAACCCACCAACCACCTGTCGGCGCCCCTGGTCGACGAACTGACCGCCGCCCTGCTGGAGACCCCGGCAGCCGTCGTCGTCGCCACCCATGACCGTCAACTGCGCAGCGACCTCGCGGCATGGCCGACCCTGCCGCTGCGCGCCAACGCCGCCGACGAGGTCCGGGCCCTACTCGCGGACGGCGCCGGCGCGCCCGGCGCGGGCGAGGATGCCGACGCGGTCGGGTAGTCGGGCGCGACCTGGACCGCCGGTCGGGTCGACGGACGGCCGGGGGGGTCACCGCGGCGGCTCCCGGCGGGCGGGAGCGGTCGACCCACGGCGATGGCATCGACACAATCGACTGCTATACCTGAAGAATCATGCCGATGTCCGTTGAACCTACGGGGCTCTGGGTTGGGCGCGAGGCCGAGATCGCGACGTTGCGGGCGGCGGTCACGAGCCTCCGCGCCGGCACCGGGGCCGTGGTCTGGATCGAGGGCGAGCCGGGCATCGGCAAGTCGTCGCTGGTGGCCGCCGGGGCCAGGGTCGGTCGGGAACTCGGCGCCCAGGTGGCCCGGGGCACGGCCGACCAGCTCGCCCATCCGCTGCCGCTGGGGGTGCTCTGCGACTGCCTGAAGATCCAGCCAGGCTCGGCTGACGCCCGCCGCGCGGCGATCGCGGACTATCTGGGCGCCCGGCGGCCCGCCCTCGATCTCACCGACGCCAGCTACGCCGCCGCCGCCGAGATGGTCATCTCCCTGGTCGACGAGTTGTGCGCCACGGCACCCCTCATGCTGATCGTCGACGACGTCCAGTGGGCCGACGACGTGAGTCTCGACGTGTGTTGGCGCCTGGCGTCGGCCGCGGTCCACCTGCCGCTGCTGCTGGTCATCTCGTACCGGCCGGGCTCCCGCCGGCCGGCGGTGCGGCGGCTGCGCGCCGCCGCCGGCCGCCGGGGCTCGACCCGGATCACCCTCGGTCCGCTCGACCAGGAGGCGGTGCTCGGACTGCTGGCCGACCTGGTCGGCGCGCGGCCCGGTCCCGGGCTGGTCAGGCTGGCCGAACAGGCGATGGGAAATCCGCTGTACCTGCGGGAACTGGTCGAGTCCCTGATCCGCGAGGAGATGGTGGAGGTCGGCGCGGAGGCGGAGGTACGCGACCCGGCGCGCGGCGCCGTACCCCGGTCGCTGACCGCGGCGCTGGACAGCCGGCTGAGTTTCGTCCCGGCCGGTACCGTCGACATCCTGCGAGCGGCGGCGCTGCTCGGCGGCGAGTTCGCGGTCACCGAACTCGCCGTGCTGCTCGGCCGGTCGGCGATCGACTTCTCCGGTGAGCTCCAGGAAGCGGTGGCCGCCGGGATCCTCGTCGACGCCGGCCAGCGGATGAGGTTCCGCCACCCGCTGATCCGGCAGGCCCTGCACGACGGCATGCCTGCGGCGCTCCGGGCGGCCCTGCACCTCGACGTCGCCCGAGCGATGGAGGCCGTCAGTGTCGAGCCGCAGCGGGTCGCGCAGCACCTGCTGGCGTCCGGCGTCGTCGGCGACCGGTGGGCGCGGCGCTGGCTCCTGGACGGCGCCCCGGCGCTGATGGTCCGGGCCCCGCAGCTCGTCGCGGAGCTGCTGTGCCGGGAGCTGGATCACGACGTGACCGACGACCCGGAACGCGCGGCGCTGGGTATGACGCTCGCCCGGATCCTGCTCGCCACCGGAGACCACGAGCAGGCCACCGTACGGGCCCGGCAGGCACTGGCGGTCTGTGTGGATCCGGCCGACCGGGGTCACCTGTCCTGGGTGCTGGCCCGGGCACAGTTCAGCGGCGGCCACAACGACGCGGCCGTGGCCACCCTGCGCCGGGCGCTCGGCGGGGCCGACCTGCCCGACGCCTGGCGGGCGCGGCTGCTCGCCTCGCTGGCGATGTTCGAACGGGCCGGCGCCGGCGACCTGGCGACGGCGGACGCGACCGCACGGCGTGCGCTGGAGATCAGCGAATCGGCCGGTGACGCGTTCGCCGGGGCGTACGCGCTCACCGACCTGTGGCTCAACCACTCCGTACGGCGGCAGCACCTGCACGCCCTGGACTGCGCCGACCGCGCCGTCGAGACGCTGGGCACCGTCGCCGAGCACGTCGACCTGCGGGCGTACGCGCTGCACGGGCGGATCTTCTCGCTGCAGAACCTGGGCCGGTGGTCGGAGGCCGAGACGGCGCTGCGGGAGGTACGCGAGTTCCTGCGCGGGGCCGGCCGGACCGACGACACCACCTCCGGGGTCACCGCCGCGGTGCTGATGTTCTGGCTGGGCCGCTGGGACGACGCGCTGGCCGAACTCAACGCGGTCGAGCAGAGCACCCCCACGTCGACGTACCGGGGACTGCGGGAGGGCGGCCCCGGCTGGCTGTGGCACGGCGTGGCCGCCCTCATCGCCGCGCGCCGGGACGAGCGTGCCCGGGCCACCGCGCACCTGCGGTCGGGACTCGACCGCCCGGTGGTCACCGTCGCAGACCGGGAGAACACCGACTTCCTGCAGGTGACCCAGTCGCTCGCCGCCGAGCAGGCCGGCGACCCGAGGCTCGCGCTCGACCGGCTCGGCGGCTTCCTCGAACGCCGGCCCGGCGAGATGACCCTGACCCACCAGTGGCTGCCCGGGCTCCTCCGGCTCGCCCTGGCCGTCGACGACCGGTCCGCGGCCCGGGACGCGCTGCGCGCCTGCCGGGCCGAGGCGGCGGCGGAGCAGGTACCGGCCCGCGCCGCCGCGGCGGCCGCCTGGTGCCAGGGACTGCACGACGGCGATCCGGCGCCGCTGCGGTCGGCGGTGGAGCACTACCGCACCGCCGGGGTGCCGGTGGACCTCGCCGGAGCGCTGGAGGATCTCGCGGTCGTCCTCGCCCAGCGCGGTGAGACGGCCGGGGCACGCGCCGTCCTCGACGAGGCGGTCGAGGTGTACGGCGGCTTCGGTGCGGCCTGGGACGTCCGCCGGGCCGGGGCGCGGTTGCGGGGGTACGGGATCCGGCGCGGCGTACGCGGTGCCCGGCGCAAGCGGGTCGGGCACGGCTGGGACGCCCTGACCCCGACCGAACGCACGGTCGCGCTGCTGGTGGCGGCCGGCCGGTCGACGCCGGACATCGCGCAGAGCATGTTCCTGACCCGTCGGACGACCCAGACGCACATCTCGCGCATCCTGGCCAAGCTCGGCATGCGCAGCCGGGTGGAGATCGCGCACGCCGCCTTCAGCCGCGATCCGGAGAGCGTCCCCGCCGACGGCTGACCCGCGTCGTCAGCCGACCGGGAACGTCGGGCAGGATCGCCCGCCCAGGTTCGGGCCCGGGCGGGCGATCCGGTCAACGAAGCTGGTCTAGCTGGCGGGACCGATGAGTTTCCAGGGTTCGTGGTCGGGGTCGGCTCCGGTGCCGGGGATGTTGCCCTGGGTCCACCATTTGGCCTGCCAGATCTTGCCGTCGTACCGGACGGTCACGTCCTCCACCGATTGGGTCGACGGGTCGTAGACCCTGGTGGCGTCCCAGTCCGGTGCGGAGCAGCCGCCGGCCGGTGGGGCGACCTTGGCGGCGCCCCGGTTGTGCTCCGACACCGAGGCGTACGTCGTGGCACCGAGTTTGACCGTCGTGTTCACCGGCCCGGTGGCCGGGATGTAGTAGACGATCGGTATGTCGAGGCTGCCGCCGGCGGGGATGATCTGGCAGTAGTCCAGGGCCAGGCTGACCCGGTGGAACGTTCCGGACAGTCCGGTTCCGGCGTTCGGTCCGGTGTGGCCGGCCTGGACCTGCCACCGGCCGCCCTGTTCGCCGGTCTGCCAGTTCCCGTCCTTGATCAGGGCCGGGGTGGAGGTCGGCAGGTCGAACGAGATGACGTTGTCCCGGCCGCCGCCGATCGTGACCCCGGTGTTGTTGGTGATCCGGACGGTGGGGGTCAGCGGCCAGAGGTTCGCTGTTTCGGTGGGGTATCGCACGAGGTCGACGGTGACGTCGACCGACGCCGCCGGCCGCTGTGCGATGCTGCCGGTGCTGCGGGCGTTGTCGTACGGGTCGAGGCCCTGGAGCCGCTCGTGCAGCCGGCGGGTGAGGGTGTAGCCCATCACGCACGGGTTCCTGGTGCTGGTCTCGGCTTCGTCCGGACAGTCGTAGTCGCCGGAGAGTTCCCACATCATCACCCCACCGGCGCCGCTGTGCTCGACGTAGTCGATGATCTGGTCGAGGCTCTGCATGTCCTGGATCGACAGGTAGGTCTGCTTCTCGGCGTTCCACAGCCAGGCGGTGCGGGTGGTCTCGTCCCAGTGCCGGTCGTAGCTGCCGGTGCGCTCGTCGGCCGGGTCGGTGGCCGGGGTCAGGCCGACCGCCCTGGCGTAGCGGGGTGTGACGTCGCGTTCGAGGTTCTTGGCGTGCCACATCGGGTTCACCCCGGCGCCGACCTCGTCGCCGTCGGCGTCGAGGTCGTGCCAGATGTTGTCGATGCCGACCGCGCCGTCGCCGCAGGGCCGGACCAGGCCGGTGCCGGGCTGGCAGTCCTCGCCCTCGGCGGATCCCCACATGCCGTTGTCGCCGCCGGTCACGTTGCGCCAGCCCCGGGTGTAGTACGGGATGCCGATGTTGATCCGTCCGGCCTGCATCGCGCCGCGCAGGTAGTGGAACGCCCAGTCGGTGTTGAAGTAGCCGATGTCCTGGTACTCCGGGGTGTCGTACAGCTCGGACAGTTCCGGGTCCTGGCCGTCGTCGTAGAGGGCGGCGTTCGGGCCCACCACGTCGTTCCAGGACCCGTGGTAGTCGTACGCCATCAGATTGGTGTAGTCCTGGTAGCGCAGCGCCTTGTGGTTCTCCATCCCGCGTACCAGGTAGCCGGAGGCGGACGAGGCGGAGGTGAGCAGGTAGTAGTGGTTGTCGGCCGCCGCCGCCCGGTCGAGCTTCTCCCGCAGCGTCTTCATCAGCGCGGCGTACGCGGTCGGGAGTCCCTTGCGCCGGGGCCGGGCCGTGTCCCAGTCGTCGGGGTTGCCGGTGTCGTCCAGCACGGTCGGGTACTCGAAGTCGATGTCGACGCCGTCGAAGTCGTAGTCGCGGAGGAACTCGACCACCGAATCGGCAAAGGTGTCGATCCCGGCCTGGTTGGTGCTGCCATCGGCGTTGGTGGTCATCGGGTAGAACCCGCGGCTCTCCGCCCAGCCGCCGACCGAGATCAGCGTCTTCACCCGGGGATGCAGCTTCTTGTACTTGGTCAGCAGGTTGAAATGCCCCCGGTACGACACACTCTCGTCGACCTCGGTGCCAGGGCCGGTCCAGGTCATCCCGGTGGCCGGGTTGTCCGGACCGTTCGGGCCGACCGTGATCCTGTTCTCCTCGATCCAGGCGAAGGCGTAGTTGAGGTGCGTCACCTTCGACCACGGGATGTTCTTGACCAGGTAGTACGGCTTCCCGTCGGCGCCGGTACGGCTTCCGTTGAAGTAGCCGATCACCCGCCGGTGCCGGTCCGCGCCGAGCCACTCCCGACCGTCACCCTGATACACGTCGCAGTACGGGGTGTTGCTGCCGGCGGTCGGCACCAGTCCGTCCGGGCGACACTGCGCGTGGTCGGCGGGGACCGCCGGCCGGCTGCCACCGTCATCCCCGCCCGGGTGCACCTCCATCGGATCGCCGGCACCGCCGTTGGCGTACATGGACTTGCCGGTCGGGTTCCTGTCGACGATCTCGTCGATCAGGCCGCCGCCGGGGAAGTCCATCATCACGATCCCGGTCCGGTCCATGCTGGACCGACCGCCGAAGTTGTCGCCACGATCGGGATAGAACTCCGGGCAGCGGTCGTCGGTGTCGCGCAGGCACTGGATGAGGAACTCGTTGACCCCGGTCGCCGTCGGGGTGCCGCCGGCCACGGTGTAGGGCCGGGCCGCGCCGCCCGTGCCGCTGGTGAAGTTCATGTAGATGGAGTCGGGCTCGTGGTCGTGGTGGGCCTGCTCGCCCCGGTTGGCGTCCCACACCCCGTTGGTCTTGCGCAGGTGGGCCCGGACCTTCTCCCACTTCTCGTTGATGGCGCTGATGTCCGGCACGTCGTAGTCGTTCTGGGTGTAGTTGTCCGGGGACCCGCCCACCGGGTAGAGCTGGCCGATCCCGTATCCGCTGTAGATCCCGCCGCGCGGGCCGACGAAGCCGAGCAGGACGATCTTCCCGCGTACGGCGCCGAGGGTCGGGGTCGTCGCCTGGGTGATCCCGTCGACGGAGTCCGCCCAGAACAGGTCCGCCCAGGCCCTGCCCTGGCTCGTCTCCTCCCCTTCGCCGGTGTAGTAGCGCCCGGTGAGGTACGAGTCGAAGACCTTCCGCCGCCATTCGGTGCTGTCGTACCCGTCCGCGTCGTAGCAGGTGGCGGCACCGGAACCCTCGCACTCCGCCTTAAGGTTCAGCAGAACGGTCTCGTCCGGGTTCGCGTCGAGAAATGCCTCTATCTTCGTCAGTACGTCCGCGAAGTTGGCGTGCTGGTAGTAGACGCCGTGATGGATGGTGAAGCTCAGACCGGCGTCACCCTTGTCCACCCGGACCCGGATGTCGATCGCCCGGATACCGGCCTCCAGTTGCACGGTCAGGGTTTCCGCGCTGTACCCGTGGCGCTCCTGCGTCTGGGTGATCTCGGTCGAGATGAACTCGCAGTCGTCGCCGTTTCCACTCGCCGAGTGGCCGCACAGGGCGAGGGTGTCGTGGGTGCCGGGGACGGACAGATCGGCCAGGGTGGCATCGTCGGGTACCCGGGACATCCAGTTCCGGTTGGCCTCCGAGGCGGACTCGATGTCGTTGTAGTAGTCGCTGGCGTGGGCCGGAGCGGCCGGTGTCAGCACGACCGCCGCGGTCGCGACGAGGGTCAGGACGAGGAACGGGACGGACAGTCTCCGCCGCCGGGCCCGCCGCGACGGGCCGGTTCGGGAGGATATCTGCATGGTGGACCTCCGGCGTGTCGAGCGCGCCCAGCGTTGTACCGGGCGGTCGTGCCAGAAGTGTTGGTGGTGCGGAGGCGCCGAGACATCTGTCAGATGACGATGGTGTACGAAATGATGTCGCGCGATCGAGCGCAGCACACCGGGTAGTGCCGGGACCTACGGCTTGCGTCCGACGGCGCAGTACTGGTCGATGACGTGTGGCGGAGTGGTGGGATCGGGCCTCCACTCGTTGACCGACACCACGCCGGGCTCGACCAGTTCGAGGCCATCGAAGAGGCGGGCGATCCGTTCGGGGCTGCGCAGGTGGTATCGCGGGTTCGCCGAGACGTTCCAGATCCGCACGGCCTCGGTGTTCGCCTCGCTGGTGTCGCTGCCGTCGTACATCGCGAGGTAGCTGCCGGACGGCAGGGCATCCATGATCCCGTCGATTATCGACTTGGCCTCGTCGTCACTCTCGACGTGCCCGAGGATCCCCATCAGGAACAGCGCCACCGGCTTGGTCAGGTCGAGGGTCCTGGCCGCCTCGCGCAGGATCGTCTCGCTGTCCCGCAGGTCGGCGTCGACGTAGTCGGTGGCACCCTCCGGGCTGCTGGCGAGCAGGGCTCGGGCGTGCACCAGCACGAGGGCGTCGTTGTCGACGTAGACGACCCGGGCGTCCGGCGCGATCGACTGGGCGACCTGGTGCGTGTTGTCCGCGGTGGGCAGGCCGGTCCCGATGTCGAGGAACTGGCGCACACCGGCCTCGCCGACGAGGAACCGCACCGCGCGGGCCAGATATGCCCGGGAGAGACGCGCGCTCTCGGCGAGTTGCGGAAGGGACTGGATGATCTGGTCACCGACCGCGCGGTCGGCGGCGAAGTTGTCCTTGCCGCCCAACAGGTAGTTCCAGATCCGGGCTGTCTGCGGGACGTTCGTGTCCAGCGTGGGGAGTGGCTGCTGCTCGCCGGTCCTGGCCGAAGTCTCTGTCACATCCGCATCTTTCCACTGAGAGCGACGCTGGGTCGGCATCAGGATAGCCGGGCCGACCAATGTCGCAGAACCGTCGCCCGCCCGCTCCTGCCGCTACCCGCCGCTGCCGCTCGGACCGACCGTGGCGATGTCGTACCCGTCGGGGTAGGTTTTCGCCCGCAGCCCGCCGTCGAGGTACTGCCGCCGGCGCGGTGCCGCCCCGTGCCGCAGGTACGCGGCCCGTCCCGCGAGTCCACCGGCGAGCAGGGCCCGGGCCCACCACGGCGGCGCCGCGACCGAGACCGCCTCCCGCAGCGGTGGGTCGAGCAGCGCGTCGGCGACCCGTTCACCGACCGGCACCAGCGGCTTCGGCAGATCGGCGAGGAGTCTCCTGGTCGCGGTGATGAGCTGCCGGGCGGCCGGGGTGGCGGCGAACCGTTCCGCCTCGAAGGCGTCGTACCAGTTGGCGTAGCTGTCCAGGTCGGCCGGGATGCCGGTGATGCGCATCCGCCGGCCGAGTTCGGCGTAGAAGTGGTAGATCGCGGCACGCTCGTGGCAACACAGCGGCCGCCAGCCGTACCGGTCGATCCACCGGGTGCCGACGAAGACGAAGGTGCCGAGAACATAGAGGTAGTCGTCGTTGTCGATGGCGTACCGGCGGTGCAGCTGGTTGAGCCGGCGGGTGGCCGCCCGGCCGAGCGGATGGTCGAGGCCGTGCTCGATCAGGGTGTACATCAGGATGCCGGTGTCGTCGGCCCGTCGCTCGGTCCGGGTGGTCGTCTCGCCGGTCGCGGCCAGCAGTTCGGCGATCGACGGCACGGCGAAGGTACGCCAGAAGGCCAGCAGCAGCCCCATCCGTACGTCGAACGGGAACTCCCAGAGCGCGGTCGTCCGGTAGATCCGGTGGCAGTCCCGCACGGGATCGAGTGCGCGGATCTCGCGTAGCCGGTCGAACCGGCCGGGCCGGTGCAGCATCTCGGCGGTCAGCTCCGCGCCGGTGCACCGGTGGGGACGGCGTCGGTCGTCGCCGGTGGCAGCCGACGCAGCGCCGACGAGACCTGGCCGAGGAATTCCAGGTCGGCGGCGAGGTCACCGTCGTCGTCCGGCTGTCCCGCCGACGAGGAGCGGCTGTCCCACCCCGCCGGAGCGGTCCCCGGTGCCGCCGGCCGCTCCGGGCCGGGGGTCCGCTGGTCGGGGCTGGCCGCGCGCAGCCGGGCGAGCGCGTCCCGGATCCGGATCGCCTCGCGGGTCGCGGCGGCGGTCCTGCCACCGCGACGGTCGCGGTCGTGCCCGTCGGGGCCGTGCCCGGCGTTGCTGCCACCGTGGTCGTCGGCGTCGGCGTCGGCGTCGGCGTCGGCGTCGGCATCGGCGTCGGGCCCGGCGGGGCGTCGACCGTCGGGCGGGGCGGTCTGGTCGGCCGGTGCCAGGTACGGCGCGAGCGCCAGCCGGGCGTCGCGGATCTCGATGACCCGCCGGTAGAGCGCGAAGTCGAGGTCGCGCAGCATCCGCAGGTCGGCGCGGCGGGACGCGGGCGGGTCCAGGGCGATCTCCGGCATCACCTGGTACATGGCGTGCCAGAGCGGGTAGAGCCGCAGGTAGGTGCGGGCCCGGCCCAGCCGGTCCGCGGCGGCGGAGAGGTGCGGACCCCAGGACGGGATCGTGAAGCCGATCGTGATCACGAGTGCCCCGAGGCAGGCGCAGAGCGTGCCGACGTCGCTCAGGCTCGTCAGTGTCGTGCCGAGCCAGGCAGCGACGACGTACCCGCCCTTGCCCAGGCAGTAGCCGAGCGCGATGATCGATCCGGCCGCGACCAGCCGAAGGCCCCGGCGCAGCCACGGGCGGCCGTCGGTCCGGGCCACCCGGTTGGCGAACTGGAGGCTGCGCCAGGCGGCGACGCCGAGTCCGAAGGCGAAGGCGGAGACGTAGACCAGCAGGAAGGTACCGCCGACCGGGCGGGGACCGTAGACGTCGTCGAAGTCGCTCGGCGCTTCGACGGTGGCGCCGCTGAACGCGAAGAGCACCGCCATGGTGACCAGCACCAGCCCGTAGAAGACCGCCAGCACCCGGGCCCGGGGTAGCGCCTCGGCCGCCGGCATGTGCCACAGCATGAGCATGACCAGCGCGGTGATGCTGTAGCCGACGATGCAACCGTAGACCAGCAGCGAGGCGAGGTTCGGCACCCCGAAGAAGCGGTTCACCGCCGAGTAGACGGCCGGGACGGCCATGGTGAAACCGGCCGCCGGCAGGGCGATGCAGAGGGTCAGCACCCAGAGGTTGAGGTTGCGCGGGTTGCGGGCGAGGGCCACCAGCTTGTAGCCCACCGCGATCCACGCGACTCCCGCGCAGAAGAGGAAGATGCCGCTCTTACCGTCCATCCGGCGACAGCCTAGTGCTCCAGCGACTGGCCGAGCCGCTCGACCACCGGGTCGCTCGGGGTACGCGGGGCCGGTGGCCGCCACAGCCCGGCCCGCTGCCCGAGCAGCGAGGCGAGGGTCTCGGCCTCCTGCTCCTCCTGGCTGCTGTAGTTGGTCCGGGCGAACATCGCCCGGACCACCGTCGGGTCGAGGTGCCGGAACAGCTGCCGGCTGCCCTGCGCCTCGTCGACCAGGTGCAGCCGGTGCTCCAGCAGCAGGTGCGCCAGCTCGTGCAGGGCGATGTGCACCCGCTGCACCCCGGTCGCGGCGGAGGTCACCACCAGGTAGTCGGCGACGTCGGTCGAGACGCAGAGCCCGCACGGTGCCCCGGGGGGCAGATCGAACGCGATCAGGTGGACCGGACGTCCCCGGTCGGCGCCGAAGTCGCTGATGAACGTGTCGAGGTTGAACGGGTCCGGTACCCGGATGCCGCGCGCGAGTTGCTCACAGCGCCGACGTACCTGCCGTAGCGTCATGGGCCAACCGTCCCTCTGCGCGGCGTGCTGTCGCCAGACCGCGACTCGCATTCACGCGCCATCATCCGCGTCCGGCTTGCCCTGTTCAAGGACTCGGATCACCCCCAGCAGCTCGGTGAGGGCATCGATGGCGGACTGTGCCTCCGGGATGACGGAGTTGCGCAGCGCGACCGTACGGGCGCGTACCTGCTGCAACGCGGCGGCGAGGTCGAGCTCCCGGTCGATGTCGGCCGCCAGCCGGTCGCTGGTGAAGTACTCCACCGGTACGCCGAAGAACTTCGCCAGCGCCCGGAGGTGGCTCAGGTTGGGGTCGCGCTTCTTTCCGGTGCGCAGCTGTCCGATGTAGGCGTGCGAGATCGACTCGCCCTGTGCGGTGATCGCCTCCGCCACCTCGCGCAGGCTGTACGCGCTGCCGTCGGGCTTCCGGATCCGGTCGAAGAGCCGATCCAGCCGGTCGGCCAGTGACCCCGGGCTGCGGAACCCGCCCGCCTCCTCCACCATCTGGCCTCCTCCGGGGCTGGTTCCACTGGTTTACAGCATGCCATACTGATGTGCACGCGTGTTGACGGGATCACTGGTGGTGTGCGTATCATCGCTGCGAACGTGCGGGCGGGGCATGCCGGAGGGGGACCATGCCGGCACGCGCGGGCACGGGGCGGTGTCGTCGTCCAACGGGGGAGGCGGGAGCGGTGTCCCTACACCGGCACCCGTCGTACTGACGGCATCTGCGGGACCACCCGTCCGGGGGCGGGGGCTCCGTGAGCCCGACGTTGGCGTCGGGCGCCGGGCGGGCCAGGGGCCCCGCCGGGCGCCCGACGCCAGATCCATCCCGGACGCGCCCTACGGCCGGCATTCGGCGTAGGGCGCGCGCACCGGAGGTCGGGGTACGGGCTCAGCTGGCGCTACAGGTCGGCGACATGCCGGTTCCGCTGCCGGTGCCCTGGAAGCCGAACTCGGTCGACTGTCCGGCGGCGATCCGGCCGTTGTAGCTCACGTTGCTGAAGGTGATCGCCCCGCTATTGCCGCTGCGCTGGCTGTTCCAGGAGTTCGTGACCGTGGCGCCGGACGGCAGGTTCACCCCTACCGACCAGCCGTTGGTGCCCGACGAGCCGGCGGTGACCCGTACGGTGGCCACGAAGCCGCCGTTCCAGGAGTTCAGCGACACGGTGGCGGTGCAGCCGCCCGGTCCCTGCGTCGGCGGGTTGGTCGGCGGGTTGGTCGGCGGGTTCGTGGGCGGGTTCGTGGGCGGGTTGGTCGGCGGGTTGGTCGGGTTGGTGCCGTCGGGCGCGACGGCCCGGCCGGTGGTCGGAGAGATCATCCCGGGGCAGAGGTTGCGGTTGGCAAGGTTCGCGACGATCTGCGGTACGGCGTTGATGGTGGTCTGGTAGCCGTCGTGCATCAGGATGACGCCACCGTCGGTGAGGCTGTTGGCGGCTTGGACGATCTGAGCCGTGCTGGCGCCGTTCCAGTCCTGGGAGTCCACACTCCAGAGCACCTCGGTCAGACCGAACTGGGCCTGCACCGAGCGCAGCGTGGCGTTGGTCTCGCCGTACGGCGGCCGGAACAGTCTCGGCGCGGTCCCGGTGGCCTGCTGGATCGCCTGCTGGGTCTGGCTGATCTCCGAGGTCATCTGCGCGGTGCTGAGCTGGGTCATGTGCGGGTGGGTCCAGCTGTGGTTGCCGATCCACATCCCGGCCTGTTGCTGGGCGCGGACCAGCGTCGGGTTCTGCTGGGCCCGCTGGCCGATGTTGAAGAAGGTGGCCCGGGCGCCGGCCGACCGCAACGCGTTGAGCAGCGCGTTGGTGGTGCCGGTGTTCGGGCCGTCGTCGTAGGTCAGGGCCACGTAACCGTTGCAGGCCGCGGCGGCGACCGGTGGGGCCGCGACGGTGACGGCGACGGCTCCGGCCGTGACGGCCAGGGCGGTGGCGGCGAGTGCGGCGAACAGACCGCTGCGCCGCGAGGGCGGACGGGGCATGAGGGCTCCTCGGTGAGTGACGGTGCCTGCCGGTGGTGGTGCCGATGACGGTGGACGTTGAAACATTTCGGTGTGTCGATTGAAATATATTCAACGTCAATGGTCGATGTCTAGCGGCATCGCACCGCGGGCACGGGCTGACGGCCGCGAAGCCACGTCAGCGGATGGTCCCGGGGTTACCGCTGGGAAGGCAGGTCAGCGGACGGCTCTGGCTGACGGCCGGGAAGGCAGGTCAGCGGACGGCCCGGGCCGCCAGCCGGGGCAGCGCGACCGGCGCGCCGTCGCGGAGGATCGCCTCGGCCTCCACCCCGGTGACCGGGCCGGCGAAGAGGTAGCCCTGACCGTGCTGGCAGCCGTACCGGCGCAACTGGTCGCGCTGTGCGGTGGTCTCGATCCCCTCCGCCACCAGTTCCAGACCGAGGTTGAGGCCCATCGACACGATCGACCGGACCAGCTCACGACTCTTGCCGTCGCTCGCCAGTGGTGCCACGAAGGACCGATCGATCTTGAAGGCGTCGATCGTCAGGTGGTGCAGCGCCTGCAACGACGAGTAGCCGGTGCCGAAGTCGTCGATGTGCAGCTGAACGCCCAGCTCGTGCAGGGCCGCCAGCTTCGTCCGCGCCGCCGGGACGTCGTGCACGATCACGCCCTCGGTGATCTCGATGATCAGGGCCGCCGGATCCAGCCCCGCCGCCCGCAGACTCTCCTCGATGTCCTCCAGCAGCCGGGTGTGCCAGAACTGCCGGTTGGAGACGTTGACGCTCATCCGCAGGCCGTCCGGGGCGGACCCGCTCGCCCGCCAGGTGGCGAGCTGCCGGCACGCCTCGGTCAGCGCCCAGCGACCGATCGGCGGCATCAACCCGCTCTCCTCGGCGATCGGCAGGAACTCGCCCGGCAGCACCAGCCCGCGTACCGGGTGCCGCCAGCGCACCAGTGCCTCGAAGGCGCGGGTACGACCGTCGTGCAGCCGCACGATCGGCTGGTAGCGGAGTTCGAAACCGCCGGTCTCCAGCGCCCGGCGCAGCTCCGCCTCGGTGCGCAGCCGCCCGACGACCCGCTCGTGCATGGCGATGTCGAAGACCGCGTGCGAGCCCTTGCGCTGCCACTTCGCCGAGTACATCGCGGTGTCGGCGTCCCGGATCACGTCCTCGGCGTGCTGGTAACCGGTGCTGCTGCGGGAGATGCCGATGCTGGCCGAGACGACGAACTCCTCCTCGCCGAGCCGGAACGGCACGCCCAGCGCGCCCCGGATCCGCTCCGCCACCGCGACCGGATCCTCGCCACCGGAACGGTGCCCCAGCAGTACGGCGAACTCGTCCCCGCCGAACCGGGCGGCGACGTCGGCCTCCCGGGCGCTGGCCCGGATCCGCTCGGCGACCTGGACCAGCAGCCGGTCGCCGGCCAGGTGCCCCAGGCTGTCGTTGACCAGCTTGAAGCCGTCGAGGTCGAGCAGCAGCACCGAGTAGTGCCGCTCCGGGTGCCGCGCCTGGGCGGCGACGGCCGCCTCCAGCCGGTCCAGGAAGAGGGTCCGGTTGGCCAGCCCGGTGAGCGGATCGTAGAGTGCCGCGTGCCGTAACAGGTCCTCCTGCTCACGCAGGGACTTCAGCACCGCGTCGTGGTCGAGGGCGATGGTGAGCAGGGCCGCCCACTGGTTCATCATCTCCCGGCCGCTGGCCACATCGGCCTCGATCGGACCGACGACGGCGAGCATCCCCCAGTCGCTGGCACCGATGCACAGCGGCGCCACGTAGACCATCTGATCGGCGTCCAGGTCCGCGAGGTCGACGAGTTCGGCCGGCGGGAACGACCGGGGCGACACCGGCCCGACCGGCATCGGCACCGGCCCGCGGTCCCGTTCGAACATGGTGACCAGGTCCAGCGTCGGTTCGGCGCCGGTCGGGCCGCCGGACGACCAGAGGCCGAGGCAGCCGCCGCGGGCGTTGGTGTCCTGGATCCAGGCGAGTCCACGGGGATCCTTCTCGTGGCTGCGCAGCAGGTTCTTGCTGACCGTGTAGAGCATCTTGAGGGTGGTCTGGAACTCGTTCTCCTCGATCTTGTGGGCCCGCGACCGGCTCTGCGCCAGCGCGACCACGATCTCCTCGGTGCCGGTCCGGATCCGTTCGGCGGCGGCCCGGTCGTGCTGCCCGGTACGCCGGGCCAGGCCCAGCCCGTACCCCCGGACGCAGTCCAACATCCGGACCATGCCCTCCGGATGCCGCTGGCTCAGCGTGTGCAGGCCGATCAGGGCCTGGCGCAGGTCGAGGAGATCCGGTCCCGGGGCACCGTCGGCGGCCGCGGCGAGGGCGTCGGCGACCAGGACGCCGGCCCGGGCGATGCTGGCCCGGCGGCGCGGATCCACCTGACCGGGCAGCGCCGCGACGAGCCGGGCGACCAGGTCGTCGGCGGTCGACGTGTCGGCGTCCGGTCCGGCCGTGAGCGCACCGGGTGCCAGCGGGTCGGCGCAGCCGCACGACTCGCGTGCCTGGAACGACGTGGGCACCGAGTAGGTGCGAGCCTCGATCTCCGCCCCGTTCGCGGCGCTCAGCGCGAGTTCGGCGGCGATCCGACCCAGGTCCTCGAAGCTCTGCCGGACCGTGGAGAGGCTCGGGGTGAAGTAGACGACCCCCTCCATGTCGTCGAAGCCGACCACCGCCTGCTGGCGCGGCACATCCACACCGGCGGCCAGGAACGTGCGGAGCAGTCCGATCGCGTTGAGGTCGTTTCCGGCCACCACCGCCGTGCACGGCAGCCCGGCGGCCAGCATTGCCCGGCCGGCCCGCTCGCCACCGCTCTCCCGGTTGTCACCGGTGTCGAAATGCAGCTCGGCGCGGGGTGTCAGCCCGCACTCCAGCAGCGCGTCGCGGTACGCCTCGTAACGCTCGCGCAGATCCCGCAGCTCCAGGTATCCGGCGAAGGCGATCTCCCGGTGGCCGTGCTCGACCAGGTGCAGTACCGCCTCGCGTACCCCGCCGCGGTTGTCCGGGAGTACCACCGGGCAGGAGAAACCGGCCATCTCGTCGCTGATCATGATCACCGGCTTGCCGGTCCGTTGGATCGTGGTCAGGTATCCCCGCGACGCCGAGTTCAGGATCACCACGAACGCGGAGACGTGGTCCCAGGCCACCGGGTGCGGAAAGTCCGGAGGTTCGGGCGGGTCGAAGTCGAACGTGCCGGCACCGAGCGTCTGAATGGCGATCATCCGGCCGCCGGCGGCCGCGGTCGTACGCGCAATTCCGCCGAGAATGCTGCCGAAATAGTCGCAACCGACCGACATGGTGAGTACGCCGATGGTGGGGCCATCGACCACGGCCATCACCTCCTGCACCAGCCGTCGCCGCGGGTCGCGATGGCCAGGGCCGAGTCCGGTGGAAAGGTGGCTTTCCGGTGGTTGTTTCGAGTCGACTTCCGGAACTTTTCAGATAACCGTCGAGAGCCTACCGGATCATGTTCGGGCACGTCGATACGCGCGAATTTATCGTCCCGAGATCACGGAACTGCCTCGCCCGGCCGGGCAACCCGAACGATCAGGAGTTGACGCAGCCCGGCAGCCGGGGAATGACGTTGGTCGGGACCAGATCGGTACAGATCGCATCGGTGCCGGCGGTGAGCGCCGTCCACGTCGCACTGTCCCGCTCGTACTCGAAGGCGACGAAGGCCGGATCGACCAGCTCCGGCGGCACGATCGTCGTCGCGGTCGCGTACCCCCGGTAGCAGGCCAGGTCGCGGAGGCCGCTGATCTTCGAGTCGAGGGCGGAGTAGATCTCCCGGTTGGCCTTGAGCGCGGCGAACAGGGTCGCCGCGTCGACCGGGCAGCCGTCCGTCGAGGCCGGGGTCGGGCTCGGCGTCGCCGCGGCGGTCGTCGCCGTGCCGGCCGGTGACGCGCCCGCCGTGCCGGCCGGTTCCTCGCCGGCACAACCCGCGACCGACACCACCAGCCCGAGGAGGCCGGCGAGCCCGAGACGGCGACGTGCGGCGACGGTACGGCGGGAAGCCTTGCCCGGTGCGTGGATCACGACGGCACTCATGCGAAGGCACGCTACCGAACCGTTCGCCAGGCGTGGGGACCACCGGTCCAGACGGGACGGACCGCCGAGCCCTGGTTGCCCGATGTCGCCGCGTCACCGCTACCGAAACCGCCACGCGGCGGCCGTCAATGCCCTGGTCAGCTTCGGTTGGCACAACACGGGCGTGCTGTCCACGTACTGGTCGATCCCGCCCACCAGTGGCAGCCCGGCGATCTCCGGGTCGGTGATCCGGCCGAGCAGGGCGGCCGCGAACCGGTCGGCCCCGATGACCGGGTACGGCCGATCGTGGAACCACCGCCGGGTCGGGTCCACCGTCCCCGCCAGGCCGAGCCGGTTCTGCCAGACCCCGGCCGCCTCGTAGGCGGTGCAGAGAGCCGCCTGCCGCGCCGTGGCGTCCCCGGTCAGCGCCCCGTCCAGCGCGGCGGCGACCGCCGACGCCTCGGGCAGGGCGGCGAAGGCGCTGCCCAGCCACTTGCCGTACGGCGGGTACCGGCGGGCCATCAGCAGGCAGAGCCGCATCACGTCCCGGGTCAGCCGGGCCGCCAGCACCCGGCTGCCCGCCTCGGCGCCGACCTCAACCGTCCGCCCGACGAAGGGCTCCTCCTGGCCGATCCGGGCCCACTGGCAGGCCAGCAGGTAGCGCCAGACGTCGTCCGGATACCAGTGCAGGCGGTCCCGCACTGCGGTCAGCTCGCCGAGAACGTCGGAGAAGACCGCCCCACCGGTCACCTCGGCGAGCAGTTGGGTGGGAGTGGCCAGCCAGTCGAAGGTCGTCACCCCGGGCCGGGGATCGAAGCCCAGCTGCGTCTCACACCAGGCGCCCACCTCGGTGACCTGCACGAGGTGCGCCACCGGCCCGTCGGTCCCGGCCGGTACCCGGGCCCGGCCGGGCACCGGGGGAAATGCGTCGGCCAGCCGTGGATCTGCTTCGGCAGCCGCTCCGACAGCAGCGCCGTGACCCGCTCGCCGTACCGGGCGAGGTCGGAGGGGGAGAGGAAGAGGGTGAGCCGGGGACCCCAGTCGTGGTCGACCGAGCGCTCGGTGTCGAAGCCGAGTACCTCCGACCCGGGGCCGACCCGGGCCGCCGCGTACCGCAGCCCCGGGAACGCCTCGGCGAGCAGCGGCCGCACCGCGTCGGTGTAGAAGAGCCGGCACAGTTGCAGCCCCGGCACGAACGGACCCCACATCCGGCTGACCGTAGGCCGGCGGTTCGAGACCGGCCAGCGAATTGTCGGCGTAAGGGGTTGCATCCGGTACCGGGGTACCGGCTTACCGTTGAGGTGTGGCAGACATGCGAGGTACTACGGAGATGCGAGGTTTCCCGCCCGGAGAGGTGCCCTCGGCGTGCACGCTGCCGACGGCGGAGCAGCCGGTCCGACTCGCCGAGTTCGCCCGGATCCTCGGCACGGCGGTCCGCTCGGCGCGCCGGGTCGAGCCGACGCGGCTGCGGCTGGAGTTGACCCCGACCCCGCGGACGGCGGCCCGGGTGGCCGACCTGATGATGCGGGAATCCGACTGCTGCTCCTTCTTCACCTTCCGCCTCGGTGTGACCGGCGGCCGGTTGAGCTGGGACGTCGGGGTACCGCCCGGGCAGGTCGAGGTGCTCGACGCGCTGGCTGCCCGGGTGCCGCCGGACGGTGGTCGAGGTGCCTGACCGGCTCCGCCCCGGCGGGCTACCCGGCGTCTAGTCGGCCCGACCGTGGGGTCCAGACCAACCTGACATCGGCACCTCCACCCGACCCGGCACCTCCTCGGCGGCGCACCCGCCGGGCGGGCGGGCCGGTCGGTGGCGTGGGGCTGCCGCCCAGGTCACGCCGGTCGAGCGATCTCGGTCACAGACACCGGCGGTCCTCCGCTGTGAAGCTTGGCCGCGACCCTGTGGGCCGGCCGTTCCGTGCCGCCCGACCGGTCGAGGGCCGTCCGGCCGTCGAGGGTCGCGCCGGGCGGGGTCGGGTGGACGGGGTGTCTCGTTGCTGAAGGTACTGCCTGGCTGGGCGGCGATCGGGCTGACCGTGCTCGCCGGGGTGGGGGCGGCGGCGCAGAGCCTGGCCAACGCCGAAATGGGCGAGCGGACCGGTCATCCGATCATCGGTGCGTTGGTCAACAACACCGGGGGAATGACGCTGGTCCTGCTCGGCCTGCTCGCACTGCCGTCGATGCGGTCCGGGCTCGGGGTGCTGCGCCGGACCAGGCTGCCCTGGTGGACGTACCTGGGCGGGCTGTGCGGGACGTTCTTCATCGTCGCGGCCACGTACATCGTGCCGGTGCTCGGGGTGGCGGTTTACACAATCGCCCAGGTGGCCGGCAACAGCGGCGGCGGGCTGGTCGTCGACCGGACCCGGCTGGCCCCGGCCGGCCCGATGGGACTGACCCGGTCCCGGGTGGCGGGTGCGCTGCTCGGGATCGCGGCGGTGGCGCTGGCCCAGGTCGGCCGGCCGGTCGGCGACGTGGCGGTGGGACTGGTGCTGCTCGGTGGCGTCTGCGGGGTGCTGGTGGCCGTCCAGGGCGCGCTGAACGGCCGGATCTCCACGGTCGCCAACCCGGCCGCCGCCACTGCGGTCAACTTCACGTTGAGCAGCACGGTGATGCTGCCGGTGGCGGCGGTGACCGGCGCCCTGGCCCAGCTCGGCACCACCGGCTGGCCCCGCGAGTGGTACCTGTACGTCGGCGGTCCGCTCGGCGTGACGATCACCGTCGCGCTGCTGGTCGGCATCCGGTCGGTGGGACTGCTCCGCACCGGTTTGTCCCTGGTCGCCGGGCAGTTGGGCGGGGCGCTCCTGCTCGACCTGCGGCCGGGCGGCCCCGGCGCGAGCCTGGCGGTGCTGGTCGGCGCCGTGCTGGTCCTGCTCGCGGTGGTCGTCTCCGGCCGGGCGGCCCGGGGTGCCCCGGCGGTGCCTCGACCCGCTCCCGCGCCGGCGGCGGCCGGCGACGTGGCGGCGGCCGGCCGGCGTCGGCGGGCTGGTGGTGGCTGACCTGGGCTGGGATGGCAGACTGGACGGCGTGACCGAGTCCGCCGCCGCCCGTGATCCCGGCACCGTGCGCGTGCGCCCGCGACGCATCCGGGTGGTCTGCTGGATCCTGGCTCCCGCGCTGGTGGCGGTCTTCGCCCTGCTGAGCGTCGGGCTGCACGGTGCGACCGGTTCCGGGGCGGGCACCTTCCAGCGTGGCGACCAACTCGCCATGGTCGGGCTGGGGGTGCTGGGCGGGTTCGTGGTGCTGCTCTTCACCCGGCCCCGGGTGGAGGCGGACGCCGACGGGGTCCGGGTGCGCAACGTCTTCGGCGGCTACGCCCTGCCCTGGGACGTGATCCGGGCGGTGCGCTTCGACCGGGGCTCGGCCTGGGCGGCGCTGGAGCTGCACGACGACGAGCGGATGCCGGTGCTGGCCATCCAGGCGGTGGACCGGGAGCTGGCGGTCGACGGCGTACGCGCCCTGCGCGCCCTGCACACCGCACACCAGCAGTCGCGGCCGGAACCCGGGGCCCCGCGGACCGAGGCCGCTCGGACGGCGGACTGATCGCCGGCCGGCGACGCACGGTTTCCGGCGTGCCCGTTTTGGCATCCTGCGGGCTGACCTGCTAGTCTTTACCAGTCGACCACTGTCTGGGTTTACCCACAGGCAGTCAAGAAGCGGAGCGCCTGCTCCCACCCGTGTCGCCTCACCTGGTGTCCGGGTCCGGTCACCGGAATCGGCTCGCCGACTCCGGGTGCGATCGTCGATCGCCATCGACCGGTCGAGCAGGCCCCGGCATGTGCCGGGGCCTTCTGCTTTGGGTCGAAGACATCAGGACCGGCCACCGCTGACGCGCGGCCGGTGAGGATCACCACGAGGAGGCCCCATCAGCGTCGAGCCACGCGTGAACGAGCAGATCCGGGCACGTGAGGTCCGACTGGTCGGCCCTGAGGGCGAGCAGGTGGGCATCGTCCCACTGGAGCGCGCCCTGCAGCTGGCCGCGGACGTCGACCTGGACCTGGTCGAGGTTGCGCCCATGGCGCGCCCGCCGGTGTGCAAGCTCATGGACTTCGGCAAGTACAAGTACGAGTCCGCACTCAAGGCGCGCGAAGCCAGGCGTAACCAGCAACAGACCGTCATCAAGGAGATGAAGCTCCGGCCGAAGATCGATCCGCACGACTACGAGACCAAGAAGGGTCACGTGGTGCGGTTCCTCAAGGCGGGCGACAAGGTCAAGGTGACGATCATGTTCCGCGGTCGCGAGCAGAGTCGACCGGAGCTGGGCTACCGGCTCCTGCGCCGACTCGAATCCGAGATCTCGGAACTGGGGTACGTCGAGGCCGCTCCGAAGCAGGACGGCCGTAACATGATCATGGTCCTGGCTCCGCACCGGGCCACCAAGGCGGCCGCCACGGCTGCCCGGGCTGGCTCGCCGCGAGAGCGGGAGGCCGGTGCCGCCGAGGCATCGCCGGCTGCCGGGGCCACACCCGGCCCGGCCGGACCCGCCGGAACCACCGGCGAGTAACAGGGGAGAGACGCACCAAGATGCCGAAGATGAAGAGCCACACCGGGATGGGCAAGCGGGTCAAGGTGACCGGCAGGGGCAAGATCGTTGCCCAGCAGGCCGGCCTCCGGCACAACCTGGAGAAGAAGCCCTCCACCCGGACCCGCCGGCTCACCGGCACCGTCGAGGTGGCCAAGGCCGACGTCAAGCGAATCAAGAAGTTGCTGGCCCGCTGACGCGCGCCTCTTGACCTGAAGGAGTAGTTGAGATGGCACGCGTCAAGCGGTCAGTGAACGCCCAGAAGAAGCGCCGTACGCTGCTGGAGAGCGCCAGCGGCTACCGCGGCCAGCGGTCCCGGCTCTACCGCAAGGCCAAGGAGCAGGTGCTGCACTCGATGCAGTACGCCTACCGGGACCGGCGGGACCGCAAGGGCGACTTCCGGCAGCTCTGGATCACCCGGATCAACGCGGCAGCCCGCGCCAACGGGATGACCTACAACCGGCTCATCCAGGGGCTGAAGCTGGCCGGCGTCGAGGTGGACCGCAAGATCCTGGCCGACCTCGCGGTCAACGACCCGACGGCCTTCGCGGCCATCGTCGAGGTCGCTCGCGCCGCCGTGGCGGCCGAGGGCACCGGCGGCGCGTCGGCCCAGGCCGCCTGACCACCGCGACACCCCGATCGAGGCGTCCCACATGTCGGTAGATCCGCACGTGGGGCGCCTTGACCATGTCCGGTACTCGGATCGACCACTCTTCACCTCGCGTACCCCGAGGATCGTCGCGGCCCGGCGGCTGCACCGGCGCCGGGAGCGCGACACCACCGGCCGGTTCCTGGCCGAGGGCCCGCAGGCGGTCCGGGAGGCGCTGGCCGTCCCCGGTGTGCCGGTCGAGCTCTTCGGCACCCCGGCCGGGCTCGACCGGTACGCCGACCTCGCCGACACCGCCGCCCGGGCCGGAGTACCGGTCTCCGCGGTGACCGACGACGCGCTGGCGGCGCTGACCGAGACGGTCGCCCCGCAGGGAATCGTCGCGGTCTGCTCCCGGCTCGACGTGTCGATCGGCACCGCGCTGGATCGGGGCCCCCGGCTGGTCGCCGTGCTGGCCGAGATCCGCGATCCGGGCAACGCCGGCACCGTGCTGCGGACCGCCGACGCCGCCGGGGCCGGCGCGGTGGTCTTCACCGGGGACGCGGTCGACCCGTACAACGGCAAGTGCGTGCGGTCGTCGGCCGGCAGCCTCTTCCACCTCGACCTGGTCCGGGCCGCCGACCCGGCCGACGTGGTGGTCGCGCTGCGGACGGCCGGGCTCACCGTGCTGGCCGCCTCCGGCTACGGCGAGACCGACCTGGACGAGCTGGCCGACTCCGGTGGCTTGGCCCGGCCCACCGCCTGGCTCTTCGGCTCCGAAGCGCACGGCCTGCCGGCGGAGCTGGCCGGGACCGCCGACGCCCGGGTACGCGTGCCGCTGCACGGCCGCGCCGAGAGCCTCAACCTGGCTGCCGCTGCCGCCGTCTGCCTGTACGCTTCGGCCAGAGCCCTGCGGTCCGGTGTCGCCCGCACGCCGCCGGAGAGCGCATAATGGTCGGGCGCCGGAGGGCGCAGGATGGGCGCCGGGCCAGCAGAACTGACCAGGGAGTTGTCGACCTGATGACCGAGTCCGCGAAGGGGCGCGTCCGCGAGGCGCGACGCCGCTCGTTTAGCCAGCCCGCCGGTGTCGGCGGGCGGCAGGGCTGACCTCTCCTCTCCTCCCTGCGTCCCCCTCCCACCGGCGGGCTGCGGCCCAGCCGCCCGTCCGTAGACTCTGTGAGCCGCCCGCAAGGGGCGCCCACCGAACCTTCCCACCTGAACAGCGCGCGCCGGTCGCCCCGACTCGCTCGGGCCCCGAACGGCGCGCGAGGGGAGGCCGACCGAGGTTCACCGACCTGTCCACGGCGTCGCCGGTGCTCCGGCGCACCACGACCGGGTCGCCCGGTACCCGTACCGCTGCGGAGCGGGCCGGCCGGGCCACCGGCGAGGTGCCGCCGGCAGCACGCGCGGCGCCGGGGACATTCGACGCGGAGGCAGCGGGGTCACCGCCCGCGACGCAGAGGGAGTAGCCGCACGCCATGACGTATCGCAACGACCCGTACGACCCGAAACAGGTCGCCCTGCTCGACCCGGAGGCGCTGGCGGCGGCGGTGGCCGACGCGGCGGTGGCGTTCGAGGCCGCCACCGACCCCGACGGGCTGGCCGAACTGCGCCGGGTGCACCTCGGCGACCGGGCACCGGTCTCGCTGGCCCGCCGGGAGATCGGCGCGCTGCCGCCGGCCGCCAAGTCCGACGCAGGCAAGCGGGTCAACGAGGCCCGCCGGTCGATCGAGTCCGCGTACGCGCAGCGGCTGGCGGTCGTCCAGGCGGCGCGGGCCGAGCGGATCCTCGCCGAGGAGCGGGTGGACGTCACCCTCCGCTACGACCGGCGGCCGCGCGGCGCCCGGCACCCGATCAGCACCCTCGCGGAGCGGATCGGCGACCTCTTCGTCGGGATGGGCTACGAGATCGCCGAGGGGCCCGAGGTCGAGTTGGAGTGGACCAACTTCGACGCCCTGAACATCCCGCCGGACCACCCGGCCCGGGGCACCATGGACACCTTCTACCTGGACGTACCGGGTCTGGTGCTCCGGACGCACACCTCACCGGTGCAGGCTCGGACGATGTTGGCCCGCAAGCCGCCGATCTACGTGGTCTGCCCCGGCCGGGTCTACCGGACCGACGAGCTGGACGCCACGCACAGTCCGGTCTTCCACCAGGTCGAGGGGCTGGTGGTGGACGAGGGGATCACCATGGCGCACCTGCGGGGCACCCTGGACCACCTGGCCAGGGCGATGTTCGGGGCCGAGGCGCGGACCCGGTGGCGCCCGCACTACTTCCCGTTCACCGAGCCGAGCGGCGAGTTCGACGTCTGGTTCGCCCAGCACCGGGACGGCCCGCGCTGGGTGGAGTGGGGCGGCTGCGGCATGGTCAACCCCCGGGTGCTGCGGGCCTGCGGCATCGACCCGGACGTCTACTCCGGATTCGCCTTCGGGATGGGCATCGAGCGGACCCTGATGTTCCGGCACGGCATCGGCGACATGCGGGACATGGCCGAGGGCGACGTGCGGTTCACCCGCGCGTTCGGGGTCGAGGTGTGAACGGGATGACGAACGAGGCTACGGAAGCGATGCACGTCGGAACGGATGCGGTGGTCTGAGTCATGCGAATTCCTGTTTCCTGGCTGCGCGAGCATGTCGAGCTGCCCGCCGAGCTGAGCACCGAGGAACTGGACCAGGCGCTGGTCAACCTCGGCATCGAGGTCGAGTCCATCGTGGACCTGCGCGGCACCGTCGCCGGATCGCTGGTGGTCGGCGAGGTGCTGGAGATCGAGGAGCTGACCGGGTTCAAGAAGCCGATCCGGTTCGTCCGGGTCGACGTCGGCGCCGCGAACGGCACCGGCGAGCCGCAGGAGATCGTCTGCGGGGCGACCAACTTCGCCGTCGGCGACCGGGTGGTGGTGATCCTCCCCGGCGGCGTACTGCCCGGCGGGTTCGCGATCGGCGCCCGCAAGACGTACGGGCGCAACTCCAACGGGATGATCTGCTCGGCTCGCGAACTGGGGATCGGCGACGACCACGCGGGCATCCTGGTGCTGCCCGAGGACGTGCCGGCCAAGCCCGGCGACGACGCGCGGCCGGTGGTCGGGCTCGACGACGTGGTGGTCGAGGTCGAGATCACCCCGGACCGGGGGTACGCGATGTCCGTACGCGGCCTGGCCCGGGAGCTGTCGCACGCCTTCGAGGTGCCGTTCCGGGACCCGGGGCGCTCGCCCGCCCCCGGTGCGACACCGGAACCGGCGTACCCCGTCCGGGTGATCGACACCGTCGGCTGCGACCGGTTCGCCGCGCGGGTGGTCCGGGGCATCGACCCGGCCGCCGAGTCACCGAAGTGGATGCGGCAGCGGCTCACCCACGCCGGCATCCGGACCATCTCCCTGCCGGTAGACATCACCAACTACCTCATGCTGGAGCTGGGCCAGCCGATGCACGCCTTCGACCTGGACGCGCTCCGGGGCGAGTTGGTGATCCGCCGGGCGGTGCCGGGGGAGCGGCTGACCACGCTGGACGGGGTCGACCGGGCCCTCGACCCGGAGGACCTGGTGATCTGCGACGCCGGCCTGCCCGGATCGATGGCCGGTGACGGCGGGGTGCCGATCTCGCTCGCCGCCGTGATGGGTGGCGAGACCAGCGAGGTCGCCGACAGCACCGTCAACGTGCTCTTCGAGGCGGCGCACTGGGACCCGGTGGTGGTCGGCCGGACCGCCCGCCGGCACCGGCTGTTCAGCGAGGCCGCCAAGCGCTGGGAGCGCGGCGTCGACCCGGCGCTGCCGCTGGTCGCGCTGGAGCGGGCGGTGGAGCTGCTCACCACGTACGGTGGCGGCACCGCGGGCGCCGAGGTGCTCGACGTCGACCACGTCAGCCCGCCGCGCCGGATCGTGATCGACGCGGACCTGCCGGCCCGGCGGGCCGGGGTGCCGTACGGGGCGGCCCGGACCGTGGCGCTGCTGGAGCGGGTCGGCTGCGTGGTGGCGGTCGGCGACGCGCGGAGCGTGGCCGGCAACGGGCGGGCCGCCGTCGCCGGCAACGGGCACGGCGGCCGGCACGCGAGCGGGCCGGACACCCTGGTGGTGACCCCGCCGACCTGGCGGCCGGACCTCACCGACCCGGCGGACCTGGTCGAGGAGGTGATCCGGCTGGACGGCTTCGACAAGGTGCCGTCGGTACTGCCGGTCGCCCCGCCCGGCCGGGGGTTGACCCCGGAGCAGCGGCGCCGCCGCTCGGTGAGCCGTACGCTCGCCGAGAGCGGCTTCGTCGAGGTGCTCACCCCGCCGTTCGTCGCCGCGGAGCTGTTCGACCTGCTCGGCCTGCCCGCCGACGACCCGCGCCGCACCGCCGCACGGCTGGCCAACCCGCTGGCGGACACCGAGCCGCTGATGCGGACCATGCTGCTCGGCACCCTGCTCGGCGCGGTGCGCCGCAACCTCGGCCGCGGCCACCGCGACGTGGCGCTCTACGAGATCGGCATGGTCTTCCTGCCCCGTCCCGGGGCCGGCACGCCGCCCGCGATGGGTGTCGACCACCGGCCGGGCGACGAGGAGTTCCGGGCCGCCGACGCCGCCCTGCCGGACCAGCCGTGGCGGGTCGCCGCGGTGCTGACCGGCGAGGTGGAGCCGGCCGGCTGGTGGGGTCCGGGACGCCCGGCCGGCTGGGCCGACGCCGTGGAGGCGGGCCGGACGGTACTGGCCGCCGCCGGGATTCCCGGCGAGCGGGTGGTGGTCCGGCAGGCGGAGTACGCGCCCTGGCACCCGGGGCGGTGCGCCGAGTTCCGGGTCGACGACGTGCCGGTGGGGCACGCCGGGGAACTGCATCCGGCGGTACTGGCCGAGCTGGATCTGCCGCCCCGGACCAGTGCCCTGGAGATCGACCTGGATGCCCTGCCGTCCGCCCCGGTGGTGCCGGCACCCCGGATCTCCGGCTATCCGCCCGCGCTGATCGACGTGGCGCTGGTGCTGGACGCCGCCGTCCCGGCCGAGGAGGTGGGCCGGGCGCTGGCCGAGGGCGCCGGTGAGCTGCTGGAGTCTATCCGGCTCTTCGACGTGTACGCCTCCGAGCAGTTGGGGCCGGGGCGCCGGTCGCTGGCGTACAAGCTGGTGTTCCGGGCGCCGGACCGGACGTTGACCGGCGAGGAGGCGGTGGCCGCCCGGGACGCGGCGGTGGCCGAGGCGGCCCGGCGGTTCGGTGCGGTGCTCCGGGGTGCGTGAGCCGCTGCTGGTGGCCGCCGCGCGTGGCGCGGCGGCCACCAGCGTGAGATAACTCTCTGTCACAACTTTCGGGCTCTCTGCCATGGTCGGTTTGGTCACCTTCCGCGCCCGAAATCACCTGACTTCGCCGGTGAAGGTCACGTGTTGATATCCAGATGTGATCTTGGACTGGCCGTGCAAAGTGGCTCTCGGGTATGGTCGCCGACAGCCCGATACAGGCCGCGCGCCGCCGATCATCGGCAGTTCCCGGCGGATGCCACTGACGCAAGTCGAGGCGGGTACGTCGACGGGAGACCGCCGACACTCGCACTCGCCGGAATGGAGATCGTGTCCGCGTTAGCAGTGAAATCCCTGTACAAGATTTTCGGTAGCGGGGCCGAAACGGCGGTACGACGCCTCGCTGACGGTGCTGAGCGCGACCAGGTAATGGCGGATCTACCCGTCACCGCCGCGGTGATCGACGCGACCTTCGAGGTGCAACGCGGCGAGATATTCGTGGTGATGGGCCTCTCCGGTTCGGGGAAATCCACCCTCATTCGAATGCTCAATGGTCTGGTGAAGCCGACCCATGGCAGCGTGCAGGTCGAGGGCGTCGAGCTGACCAACATGAAGCCCGCCGCACTACGCAAGTTGCGCCGCGAAAAGATCAGCATGGTATTCCAGCACTTCGCGCTTCTTCCGCATCGAACGGTGCTGGAAAATGCCGGTTACGCGCTGGAGGCGGCCGGCCGGTCGCGTACCGAGCGTCATGAGCGCGCACTCGACGCGCTCCGGATGGTCGGGTTGGAGGGCTGGCAGGACAAGCTCCCACAGGAACTGTCCGGTGGCATGCGTCAGCGGGTCGGCCTCGCTCGCGCTCTCGCCGCGGGTACCGAGGTCATGCTGATGGACGAGGCGTTCTCCGCGCTCGACCCGCTCATCCGTCGTGAGGTCCAGGACCAGCTCCTGGAACTACAGGCCGAGCTCGGCAAGACCATCATCTTCATCACCCACGACCTCAACGAGGCGATGCGGCTCGGCGACCGGATCGCCGTCATGCGTGACGGCCGGATCGTCCAGATCGGTACCGCCGAGCAGATCCTCACCGATCCGTCCAACGACTACGTCGCACAGTTCGTGGCCGACGTGGACCGGACCCGCATCCTCACCGCGTCGTCGGTGATGGAGAAGCCGCTGAGCGTGGTGGACGTGCACGCCGGCCCCCGGGTGGCGGCGCGGACGCTGCGGGAGACCCAGACCTCGGTCGTCTACGTCACCGGACGGGGCCGGCGGTTCCTCGGCACGGTCACCGAGGACCAGGTGGACCGGGCGGTCCGGGAGGACCGGCAGGACCTCGGCGGGATCGTCTCGACGGCGAACGTCCGGTCCGTGGCGGACGACACCCCGATAGCGGATCTCTTCACCACCTGCGCGGAGAGCTCGCATCCGGTGGCCGTGGTGGACGCCGACGGCCGGCTGGCCGGTGTGATCCCCCGGATCACCCTGCTCAGCGCGCTGGGCAGCATCGGCGCCAACCCCGCCGACGCCGATCCCGACGACTCCGCGCCCAGCGCAGAGAGCAACCCGGACGCGGCCGCGGTGGTCGACGGACCGGACGCCAGCGACATCCGGGACGACGCGACACGGGTCGCAACCTTGGCCGAGCCGGCACAGCCGAAGGGGGAACCGGTATGACGAGCGCCGACAACCCCCTGAACGACGTAGTGCCGTACGTCCCGATCGGTGACTGGACCGAGCGCGGCGTCGACTGGGCCACCGAGCACTTGGGGACGATCTTCGAGGGCATCGCCACCTTCGTCGACTCGCTGGTCAGCCCGCTGGTCGACCTGCTCAACGCCCCGCCGGCGATCGTCGTGGTGGTGCTCTTCGCGGCCCTCGGCTGGTGGCTGCGCGGCTGGAAGTTCGGCCTCGGTACGGCGATCGGGCTCGGTCTGGTGGCCGGGATGCCGTACTGGGACGAGACCATGCACACCCTGGCCCAGGTCCTGGTGTCCAGTGTCCTGGCGCTGCTGTTCGCGGTGCCGATCGGCATCTTCATCTCGGAGAACCGGCGCGCATCGGCGGTGGCCCGGCCGGTGCTGGACCTGATGCAGACCATGCCGGCGTTCGTCTACCTGATTCCGGCGATCTTCTTCTTCGGCATCGGCACCGTGCCCGGCGTACTGGCCACCGTGGTGTTCAGCATGCCGCCGGGGGTCCGCCTCACCGAGCTGGGCCTACGCCAGGTGGACCGGGAAGTGATCGAGGCCGGAGAGGCGTTCGGGGCGTCGCCCTGGATGGTCCTGCTGCGTACCAAGCTGCCCCTGGCGTTGCCGACCATCATGACCGGGGTCAACCAGGTCATCATGCTGGCCCTGTCGATGGTGGTCATCGCCGGCATGGTCGGTGCCGGGGGACTGGGCGACGTGATCATGCTGTCGCTCTCCAGGGTGCAGGTGGGCCAGGGATTCGAAGGGGGCATCGCCGTCGTGATCCTGGCCGTGGTGCTCGACCGGCTCACCGACTCGATCGGCGCGCGTACCGCCACCGCGAAGGCGCAACGCGCCGCACAACGGGCCTGATCAGAGCAGACCTCGGGCCAACACCATCCCGACCCGCAGGGAGGTCTGGTGCCGGCGCCCTGCCTCGCTGACCGCGAGCTCCGTCGGTGTCTTGGTAACAAAGGAAGGAAACACCATGTGGAGCAAGACCTTGCGGCGCGGCATCGCGCTGGCGGCCACCGCCGCCCTGGCGCTGGGTGCCGCCGCCTGTGGCAGTGATGCCGACGACTCCGGCTCGACCGGAGACTCCAAGAAGATCACCATCGGCTACATGGCCTGGGACGAGGCAATCGCCGCCTCGTACCTGTGGCAGAAGGTCCTGGAGGACAAGGGGTTCGAGGTCGAGCTCAAGAATCTCGAGGCCGGTCTCGTCTACGGTGGCCTGGCCACCGGCGACATCGACCTTTTCCTGGACGGCTGGCTGCCGCAGACCCACGCCTCGTACTGGGAGCAGTACGGCGACAAGCTGGAGAAGATCGGGGTCTGGTACGACAACGCCAGCCTGAGCATCGCCGTACCGAAGTACGTCGACGGGGTCGACTCGCTGGAGGACCTCGCGGCCAAGGCGGACACCTTCGGCGGTGAGATGATCGGCATCGAGCCGGGCGCCGGATTGACCGCCGCCACCCAGGACAAGGTCATTCCCGGGTACGGGCTGACCGACGTGATGAAGCTCAAGACCTCGTCCACCCCGGCGATGCTGGCCGCCCTCGACCGTGCCATCGCCGGCAAGAAGCCGATCGTGGTGACGCTCTGGCACCCGCACTGGGCGTACGCGAAGTACGAGCTGAAGGACCTGGCGGACCCGAAGGGCACGCTGGGGCAGGCCGAGGAGGTCACCACGCTGGCCCGGGCGGGCTTCGGTGAGGACTTCCCGGAGGTCACCGCGATGCTGCAGAAGTTCAAGATGGACAACCAGCAGCTTGGCTCGCTGGAGGACCTGATGTTCAACGTCCACAAGAACGACGAGGCGAAGGCCGTCGACGAGTGGCTGAAGGCGAACCCGGACTACCTCGGCACGCTCAGCTGACGACAACACCGCCGACCCCCGCCGGGCCCGGCCCCGCTCCGCTGTGGGCGCGGGCCGGGCCCGCGGTGGTCGCGGGACCCCGCAACGAAAGATAATTCGGTCCGCTGCATAGACTTGCAGTGGCCGGCGGTGTTTGCTAGCGTGCTCACTGCATAGAAATGCGGAGGTGGGCATGGGAATTCGAGTCGCGGTCGCTGGCGCGAGTGGTTACGCGGGCGGCGAACTGCTCCGGTTGATCTCCGGACACCCCGAACTCGACCTCGTCGCCGCCACCGCACACAGCCAGGCCGGTCAGCCGGTTGCCTCCGTACATCCGCAGCTCACCGGCCTGGACCTGGTGTTCGGCCGGACCGATCCGGCGGTGCTCGCCGACGCGGACCTGGTCTTCCTGGCCCTGCCGCACGGCGAGTCGGCGGCGCTGGCCGCGGCCCTGCCGGACGGGGTGCGCCTGGTGGACCTGGGCGCGGACCACCGGCTCACCGACGCGGCGGCCTGGACCCGCTACTACGGCGGCACCCATGCCGGTGCCTGGACCTACGGACTGCCCGAGCTGCCCGGCCAGCGGGCGGCGATCGCCGCTGCGACCCGGGTCGCCGCCACCGGCTGCTACGCGGTGGCAACCACTCTCGCGCTGGCTCCACTGCTCGCCGCCGGGGTGGCCGCCCCGCACGACGTGGTGGCGGTCGCCGCCTCCGGCACCTCCGGAGCCGGCCGGTCGGCCAAGCCGCACCTGCTCGGCAGCGAGGTGATGGGCGACCTCTCGCCCTACAAGGTCGGCGCGCACCAGCACGTTCCCGAGATCAAACAGGCCACTGGGGCGAGCGGACTCTCCTTCACCCCGGTACTGGCCCCGATGCCGCGCGGCATTCTGGCCACCGTGACCGCGCTGCCCGTGGGCGAGACCCCGGCCGACCCCCGCGCGGTGCTGGCGCAGGCGTACGCGGACGCGCCGTTCGTGCACCTCCTGCCCGAGGGCCGGTGGCCGCACACCGCCGCCACACTGGGCGGCAACTCCTGTCATCTGCAGGGGACCGTCGACGTCGACTCCGGTCGACTGATCGTGGTCAGCGCCGTCGACAACCTCGGCAAGGGCGCCGCCGGCCAGGCGGTGCAGTGCGCCAACCTGATGCTCGGGCTGCCGGAGACCATCGGACTGACCGCGCACGGAGTAGCACCGTGACCCGGATGGCACCTGGGAGGCATCGACCTGGCAGTCGTCCGGAGCGGCGGCGACCGGGCTGCCGGCACGCGACGAGGGAGGTTTGATATGAGCGTCACCGCGCCCCGGGGGTTCCGGGCGGCCGGCGTCGCCGCCGGGCTCAAGTCCGGTGGTGCCCCGGACGTCGCGCTGGTGGTCAACGACGGACCGGATACCGCGGCGGCCGGGGTCTTCACCGCCAACCGGGTCAAGGCGGCACCGGTGCTCTGGAGCCAGCAGGTGCTCCGGGGCGGCCTGCTCCGGGCCGTGGTGCTCAACTCCGGCGGTGCCAACGCCTGCACCGGGGCGCCCGGCTTCCAGGACACCCACGCCACCGCCGAACACGCCGCCGCCGCGCTCTCCAGCGCCGGCGACGGCGGACCGGCGGTCGGCGCCGGCGAGGTGGCCATCTGCTCCACCGGGCTGATCGGCGAGCGACTGCCGATGCAGCGGCTGCTGCCGGGCGTGGACGCGGCGGTGGCCGGACTGAGCACCGACGGCGGACCGGCGGCGGCCGAGGCGATCATGACCACCGACACCCGGTCCAAGACGACCGTGGTCACCGGCAGCGGCTGGACCGTCGGCGGGATGGCCAAGGGCGCCGGCATGCTCGCCCCCGCGCTGGCCACCATGCTCTGTGTGGTCACCACCGACGCCATCGCCGGGCCGGCGGTGCTGGACGAGGCGCTCCGGGAAGCCTGCCGGGTCAGCTTCGAGCGGGTCGACTCGGACGGCTGCCTCTCCACCAACGACACGGTGCTGCTGCTGGCCAGCGGCGCCTCCGGGATCGCACCGACCCAGGCCGAGTTGACCGCCGCGGTCACCGAGGCCTGCCGGGGCCTGGCCCGGCAACTGGTGGCCGATGCCGAGGGCGCCAGCAAGGAGGTCGCGATCGAGGTGGTCGGGGCGGCCGACGAGGACGACGCGGTCGAGGTCGGCCGTGCGGTGGCCCGGAACAACCTGGTCAAGACGGCACTCTTCGGCAACGACCCGAACTGGGGCCGGATCATCGCCGCCGTCGGCACCACCGGCGCCGCCTTCGAACCGGACGCCATCGACGTGGCGGTCAACGGGATCTGGGTCTGCCGCTCCGGGGCCGCCGCCGAGGACCGGGCCAAGGTCGACCTCTCCGGTCGGCAGGTGACCATCCGGATCGACCTGCACGCGGGCCCGTCCGAGGCGACCGTCTGGACCAACGACCTGTCGCACGCATACGTGCACGAGAACTCGGCGTACTCAACGTGAGCGCGAGGAACGCAGCGGAGCGGAGTCCCGCAGTCGTGAGCGGGAGGCGAGCCCGGTGAGCGCGAGGAACGCAGCGGAGCGGAGTCCCGCAGTCGTGAGCGGGAGGCGGGCACAACCGTGATGCTGACCCGCGACCTGACCGAGGCGCAGCGGAAGGCAGCCACCCTCATCGAGGCGCTGCCCTGGCTGGCCCGCTTCTCCGGCTCGACCGTGGTGGTGAAGTACGGCGGCAACGCAATGATCGACCCGGAGTTGCAGCGGGCGTTCGCCGCCGACATGGTATTCCTGCGCTACGCCGGGTTGAAGCCGGTGGTGGTGCACGGCGGCGGCCCGCAGATCTCCGCCATGCTGCGCCGGCTCGGCATCGACAGCGAGTTCAGGGGCGGGCTGCGGGTGACCACGCCGGAGGCGATGGACGTGGTCCGGATGGTGCTGGTCGGCCAGGTCGGCCGGAAACTCGTCGGCCTGATCAACGAGTACGGCCCGTACGCGGTCGGCCTCTCCGGCGAGGACGCCCGCCTCTTCACGGCGGTACGCAAGCCGGCGTACGTGGACGGCGAACCGGTCGACATCGGCCAGGTCGGTGACGTCGACCAGGTGAACGTCTCGGCGGTCGCCGACCTGATCGCGGCCGGCCGGATCCCGGTGATCTCCACCGTCGCGCCGGACGCCGACGGCGTGCTGCACAACCTCAACGCCGACACCGCCGCCGCCGCGTTGGCCGTCGCGCTGCGAGCCCGAAAGCTGGTGGTGCTCACCGACGTACCCGGGCTCTACGCCGACTGGCCGGACACCGGCAGCCTGGTCTCCGAGATCACCACCGGTCAGCTCGCCGACCTGCTGCCCACACTGGAGTCGGGGATGGTGCCCAAGATGGAGGCCTGCCTGCGGGCGGTCAGCGGCGGGGTGCCGGCGGCACACGTGGTGGACGGCCGGGTGGCGCACTCGACCCTGCTGGAAGTTTTCACATCGGAAGGATTCGGCACGATGGTGGTTCCCGAGCCCGGGGCGGTCTCGCCATGACGAGCCTGGTCGACCGCTGGACGCAGTCCATGATGGACAACTACGGAACACCGCAGCTCGCGCTGGTCCGCGGCAGCGGCGCGGTCGTGGTCGACGAGGCCGGCCGGGAGTACGTCGATCTGGTCGGCGGCATCGCGGTCAACGCGCTCGGGCACGCCCACCCGGCGGTGGTCGAGGCGGTTTCCCGGCAGGTCGCCACCCTCGGGCACGTCTCCAACCTCTTCGTCGCCGAGCCGCCGGTGGCGCTGGCCGAACTGCTGCTGGCGCTGGCCGGCCGGGCTGGCCGGGTCTTCTTCGCCAACTCGGGCGCGGAGGCGAACGAGGCCGCATTCAAACTGTCCCGGCTGACCGGGCGCACCCACGTGGTCGCCACCGAGGGTGGCTTCCACGGCCGGACGATGGGCGCGCTGGCGCTCACCGGCCAGCCTGCCAAGGCCGACCCGTTCCGCCCGCTGCCCGGCGAGGTGACCCACGTCCCGTACGGCGATGTCGCGGCGCTGGCCGAGGCGGTCACCGAGCAGACCGCGATGGTGATCCTGGAACCCGTGCAGGGTGAGAACGGCGTCGTCGTACCGCCGCCCGGCTATCTCGTGCAGGCCCGGCGGATCACCGCCGAGCGCGGCGCGTTGCTGGTGCTCGACGAGGTGCAGACCGGGATCGGACGTACCGGGCACTGGTTCGCGCACCAGGCCGACGGGATCGAGCCGGACGTGGTCACCCTGGCCAAGGGGCTCGGCGGCGGGCTGCCGATCGGCGCCTGCCTGGCCTTCGGTGACGCCGCCGCGCTGCTCCGGCCGGGACTGCACGGCACCACGTTCGGCGGCAACCCGGTGAGCTGCGCCGCCGCCCTCGCCGTCGTCTCCACCATCGCCAACGAGGGACTGCTCGACCACGTGAAGCGGGTCGGCGAGCGGCTCCGGCGCGGGGTGGAGGCGCTGAACCACCCGCTGGTGGCGCAGGTGCGCGGCACCGGGCTGCTGCTCGGCATCGTGCTGCGCGCACCGGCCGCCGCCGCGACCGCCGGGGTGTTGCGGGACGCCGGCTTCCTGACCAACCCGGTGCAGCCGGCGACGCTCCGGCTGGCCCCGCCGCTGATCCTCGGCCTGGACCAGGCCGACGCCTTCCTCGCCGCCCTGCCAGCGGCACTGGACGCGGCGGCTCCGGCTCCACGGGATGCGGACGCGGCGGCTCCGGCTCCACGGGATGCGGACGCGGCGGCTCCGGCTCCACGGGGCGCGGACGCGGCGGCTCCGGCTTCGCTGGAGACGGCGGGCGGGACCCTCGCCGACGGGACCGGGGGTGGCCACTGATGCCCCGGCACCTGCTGCGCGACGACGACCTCAGCCCGGCCGAGCAGGCGGCCGTGCTGGACCTCGCCGCCCGGATGAAGACCGACCGGTACGCCCTGCGTCCGCTCGCCGGCCCTCGGGCGGTGGCGGTGCTCTTCGACAAGCCGAGTCTGCGCACCCGGCTCTCCTTCGACGTCGGCGTCGCCGAGTTGGGCGGCCACCCGATCGTGGTGGACACCCAGGTCACGCACTTCGGCCGGGGGGAGTCGCTGGCCGACGCGGCCCGGGTGCTGTCCCGGTACGTCGCCGCCATCGTGCTGCGTACCTTCGGCGACGACCGGATCGCCGAGCTGGCGGATGGTGCGACGGTGCCGGTGGTGAACGGGCTGACCGACGGCTTCCACCCCTGCCAGCTCCTGGCCGACCTGCTCACCGTCCGTGAGCGCTGTGGCGGCACCGCCGGGCGGACCCTGGCGTACCTCGGCGACGCGGCGAACAACATGGCGCACTCGTACCTGCTCGGCGGGGCGACCGCCGGGATGCACGTCCGGGTCGCCGGCCCGGCCGGGCACGAACCCGACCCGGCCGTACTGGACCGGGCCGCCGGGATCGCCGCCGGCACCGGCGGCTCGGTACGCGTCCTGCGCGACCCGATCGAGGCGGTGGCCGGCGCCGACGTGGTCGCCACCGACACCTGGACCTCGATGGGGCAGGAGGACGACGGCCGGGACCGGTTCACCGCGTTCCAGCCGTACCAGGTCAACCGGGCCCTGCTGGCCGGTGCCGGCCCGGACGTCGTGGTGCTGCACTGCCTGCCGGCGCACCGGGGCGAGGAGATCACCGACGAGGTGCTCGACGGCCCCCGGAGCGCGGTCTTCGACCAGGCGGAGAACCGGCTGCACGCCCAGAAGGCACTGCTGGCCTGGCTGCTGGAGCGGCACGCCGAGGAGCGGGTGCCGGCCGGGGAAGCCGCGTCGCAGCCGGCCGGCGAGCCGTCGGCCGCCTCGGTCATCGCCTCGGTGGTCGGCGAGTCGGCATGACCGGACCACTGACCCGGGCCGCCCGGCACGCCCGGATCGTCGACCTGATCCGCGAGCGGGCGATCCGTTCCCAGACCGAGCTGGCCGACCTGCTCGCCGCCAGCGGTGTGCAGGTCACCCAGGCCACCCTCTCCCGCGACCTGGACGAGCTGGGCGCGGTCAAGGTGCGCGGCGGCGACGGGCCGGCCGTCTATCTCATCCCGGAGGACGGCAAGCGGCCGCTGCGCGACGCCGAGCAGGCGCCGGCCCGGCTGATCCGGCTGCTCCGTGAACTGCTCAACGGGGTCGACTCGAGCGGCAACATCGCCGTGCTGCGCACCCCACCCGGTGCCGCCCAGTACCTGGCCAGCGCGCTGGACCGGGCGGGGCTGCCGGAGGTCGTCGGCACCATCGCCGGCGACGACACCATTCTCGTGGTGACCCGCGAGGCCACCGGCGGCGCGGCACTGGGGGAGAAGCTCTCCGCCTGGGCCGGCCGGGAAGAGCATGCGGAAGGGAGCGCCACGCCATGAGCGAGCGCGTCGTACTGGCGTACTCCGGGGGCCTGGACACCTCGGTCGCCATCCCGTACCTGGCCGAGCAGACCGGCGCCGAGGTGATCGCGGTGGCGATCGACGTCGGGCAGGGCGGCGAGGACCTGGCCGCGATCCGCCAGCGGGCCCTGGACTGCGGCGCCGCCGAGTCGGCGGTGGTCGACGCCCGCGAGGAGTTCGCGGCCGACTACTGCATCCCGGCGATGCGGGCCAACGCGCTCTACATGGACCGGTACCCGCTGGTCTCGGCGTTGTCCCGGCCGCTGATCGTCAAGCACCTGGCGGAGGCGGCGAGGTACCACGGCGGCACGATCGTGTCGCACGGCTGCACCGGCAAGGGCAACGACCAGGTCCGGTTCGAGGCCGGACTCGGCACCCTCGCCCCCGACCTCAAGGTGATCGCGCCGGCCCGGGACTTCGCCTGGACCCGGGACAAGGCGATCGCGTACGCCGAGGAGAAGGGGCTGCCGATCGACGTCACGCACCAGTCGCCGTACTCGATCGACCAGAACCTGTGGGGCCGGGCGGTGGAGGCCGGGTTCCTGGAGGACATCTGGAACGCCCCGACCGAGGATCTCTATTCCTACACCGCCGATCCGGCCGAGCCGCGCGACCCGGATCAGGTCGTGATCACCTTCGACGCCGGTGTACCGGTGGCGATCGACGGGGAGACGGTCACCCCGTACCAGGCGATCGTGGAGCTGAACCGGCGGGCCGGGGCCCAGGGGGTGGGCCGGCTGGACATGGTCGAGGACCGGCTGGTCGGCATCAAGAGCCGCGAGGTGTACGAGGCGCCGGGCGCGATCGCGCTGATCACCGCCCACCAGGAGCTGGAGAACGTCACCGTGGAGCGGGACGTGGCCCGGTTCAAGAAGGGTGTCGACCAGCGCTGGGGCGAGCTGGTCTACGACGGCCTCTGGTTCTCGCCGCTGAAGGACGCGCTGGACGCGTTCATCGACGACACCCAGCGGCAGGTCTCCGGCGAGGTCCGGCTGACCCTGCACGGCGGCCGTGCCGTGGTGACCGGCCGGCGCTCCGAGGCCAGCCTCTACGACTTCGGCCTGGCCACCTACGACACCGGCGACACCTTCGACCAGTCCCTGGCCAAGGGTTTCGTGCAGCTCTGGGGCCTGCCGAGCAAACTGGCGTCGGCCCGGGACGCCCGGCTGGGCGGTGTCGAGAGGTGACGTTCAGAATGGTCGGCGTGGACGACAAGAGCCTGACCGAGAACAGCGCCGGAACCAACCGTACGAGTCTCTGGGGTGGCCGGTTCGCCGGTGGTCCCGCCGAGGCGTTGGCCCGGCTGTCGGTCAGCGTCCAGTTCGACTGGCGGCTCGCCCCGTACGACCTGGCCGGCTCCCGGGCACACGCCCGGGTGCTGGCCGCCGCCGGGCTGCTCGACCCGGACGAGCTGGGCCGGATGCTGGCCGCGCTGGACGACCTGGAGGCGGCGGTGCGCACCGGCACCTTCCGGCCCACGGTCGAGGACGAGGACGTGCACACCGCCCTCGAACGCGGCCTGTTGGAACGCCTCGGCACGCTCGGCGGCAAGCTGCGGGCCGGCCGGTCCCGCAACGACCAGGTCGCCACCGACCTGCGGCTCTATCTGCGCGATCACGCACGCGGGCTGGCCGCCCGGGTCGTCGGGCTGGCCGACGCGCTGGTCGAACAGGCCGCCCGTAACCTGGAGACCCCGGCGCCGGGGATGACCCATGTGCAGCACGCCCAGCCGGTCACCTTCGGGCACTGGCTGCTGGCGCACGTCCAGCCGCTGCTTCGGGACCTGGAGCGGCTGCGCGACTGGGACCACCGGGCGGCGGTCAGCCCGCTGGGCGCGGGCGCGCTGGCCGGCTCCGGGCTGCCGCTCGATCCGGTGGCGGTCTCCAAGGAGCTGGGCTTCCGGACCTCGTTCGCCAACTCGATGGACGCGGTCGCCGACCGGGACTTCGTGGCCGAGTTCCTCTTCGTCACCGCGCTGATCGGGGTGCACCTGTCCCGGCTCGGCGAGGAGGTGGTGATGTGGACCTCCCAGGAGTTCGGCTGGGTGGAGCTGGACGACTCGTTCGCCACCGGCTCGTCGATCATGCCGCAGAAGAAGAACGCCGACGTCGCCGAGCTGGCCCGGGGCAAGTCCGGCCGGCTGATCGGCGGGCTGGTCGCCGTACTGACCATGCTCAAGGGCCTGCCGATGGCGTACGACCGGGACATGCAGGAGGACAAGGAGCCGGCGTTCGACGCGATCGACACGCTCGACCTGGTGCTGCCGGCCCTGGCCGGCATGGTCTCCACGATGACCGTCCGGGTGGACCGGCTCGCCGCCGCCGCCCCGGTCGGTTTCTCGCTGGCCACCGAGGTCGCCGACTGGCTGGTCCGTAAGGGCGTGCCGTTCCGGGAGGCGCACGAGGTGACCGGGCGGCTGGTGGCGCTCTGCGTGGCCCGCGAGTGCGAGCTGGACGAGGTCTCCGACTCCGACCTGGGGCTGGTTAGCGAGCATCTCGACCCGGGCGTGCGGGACGTGCTCTCGGTCCGCTCCGCGCTGGCGGCCCGGACCACTCCCGGCTCGACCGGTCCGGTACCGGTCGCCGACCAGCTCGCCGCCGTCACCGACCAGCTCGACGGCTGGCGGGAGTGGTCCACCGAGCAGGTGCTTCCGCGCACCTGACGAAGACCGTCGCCTGCCGCGCACCGCGTCCGGACCGGCCCGGGACCACGGTCCCGGGCCGCCGTCCCTCCGGGCCATGGCGCAGTACGCGGGACGTCGATAATCTTCGTTCGGCACTTTCCGAGGGCACGGCAACGGATGGGTGGTGAGCTGCGTTGAGGCCGCTGCCGGCGACCTACCGCATGCCGAGAGACATGGTCGGCTACCTCGTCGTGCTGGCCATCGCCGTCCTGCTGCCGGTCGGCTACGTCGCGCTCGGCACCGGTCTGCCCGGCTGGCTGTCGGTGGTGATCCTGCTGGGGACCGTCGGGCTGCTGCTCGGGGTGAGCCTGCGGGTGTGCCGGATGGGTACGGTGGTCAGCGTCGACGGGATCCTCCGACGCGGCTTCCTCGGCGACCGGATGTACGCCTGGTCGGAGATCCGCGACTTCCACCTGCACGACAACCGGGGAGTCACCCGGGTCGGCCCCTTCGACGTCACCTCCCGCTACGTCCTGACGGTCTACGACCACCAGCACCAGCGGCGGCGCCGGACGCTGTTCTTCCTCGACGAGCGGGCCTTCGCCGGTGGTACGGGCAGATTCCTGGAGGAGGTCCAGGAGCTGGTCGACTTCTGGCAGCGGCGGCGCGGGTAGACCGGCGCACCGGGGTGAGCCGTGATCACCGGCCGCCTCCGTCGGGGTGGCGCTTGCCCTCGACGTCGTCCCGCGCTGACCCACTCCCCGGATCGTGCTCGACGCCGTCCGGTCGCCGGCCGCGGTGTTGTCTGGTCCGTTGCCGGGGCGCGATCCGGGCAGCCGAACCGTTTCGGCTGGCGGTCCGGCCGCTCGGCCCCGACGCTGCCGGTCCGGCCCCGGTCGGATCGCCGCCGTCACGCTCGGGGCAGGGCAGGGCGGAGACCCGGACCAGGGCGTCGAGGTGGCCGAGCGGGCTGCCGTCCCGGGCGAGCCGTTGGCCGCTGATCCAGACCCACTGGTTGTCGTAGTACGTCGACAGGTCGAGGCGGACGAACTCGACCATGAGGCGGAGCGGGTGGCTGCCGTACCGCCAGTCCTCCTTGGCCAGTTCGAGCACGGTGCCGGGCGCCACCTGCGGTGGCCCGGCCGGGGTGGCGCTCATCGGAACCGCCGGGCGGGGGTGTTGCGGCGTACGCCCAGGCTGGCGCAGGCCGGGCAGCTCAGCCCGCCGCCGCAGACCGCGCACCAGCGGCGGGAGGTGCGATAGGTGCAAAAGCCGGCGATGAAACCCAACGCCATCCCGGCGAGCCCTGCCGCGGTGACATACATGATGGGTCCTCCATTTCGGCGACTGAAAGTTACCTTTGCGTCGCCTATCGCAACCTGCAAGGCCGGGGGCCGAGATCCCGAGCGAGTGAGCAATTGAGCACCATGAATCATTGGTGCGGGCGCCCGCTCTCCGCGGAGGGCTCGTCAGATGCTTCCGCCGGCACCTGGTCACCGGCCTGTCGGAGCACCCGACGGCCCCGCCCGGTGTCGGCGCTCCGGCCGTGATGTCCTTGCGGTATGACACCTGTCGACGACTTCGCGGCCCTGCTGGCCGGTCCGGTGGTGCCGGCGGCGCGCGGGCTGCTCGGGGCCACCCTCTCGGCGGGCGGCGTCACCGTCCGGCTCACCGAGGTGGAGGCGTACGCCGGCAGTGGCGGGGACCCGGCGTCGCACGCGCACCGGGGGCGCACCCCGCGCAACGCGGTGATGTTCGGGCCGGCCGGGCACGCCTACGCGTACTTCACCTACGGCATGCACTGGTGCGTGAACGTGGTCACCGGGCCGGACGGGGAGGCGTCGGCGGTACTGCTCCGGGCCGGCGAGGTGGTCGACGGGCTGGAGATCGCGCGGAGCCGGCGCACCGCCGTACGCCGGGATGTCGACCTGGCCCGCGGGCCCGCCCGGCTCTGCGCGGCGCTCGGCCTGGACCGGGCCGTCTACGGCCGCTACCTGCTCGGCGACGGCCCGGTACGCCTCCGTCCGCCGGCCACCCCGGTCCCGCCGGAGGCGATCGCGACCGGTCCACGGGTCGGCGTCACCGGGGCGCACGACGTCCCGTGGCGGTTCTGGATCGCCGGGGACCCGACGGTCAGCGACTACCGCCGGCACGTGCCGCGCCGGCCTGGCCCGGACCGCGCGGCCGGCCGTCGACCCTAGCCGTCCGGTCACGCGGAGCCGCCGCGGTACCGGCCGGCGGCTGGCTCCGCCGGATGCGTCGTCCGCCGGAGCCAGCCGCCGTGCCGGGCGGTGCCGGCCTACGGGAAGTTGTTCAGGTACTGCACCTGGTTGGCGGTGTTGGCGGTGCCGCCGGAGTTGTTGATGATCCGGTTGATCGTGCCGACCCCGCCGAGCGAGACCGTCACCATGTTGTGGAACCGGACGCCCGAGGTGACCGGCACCTCGAAGGAGCGTTCGTTGACCACCGACGGGTTCACGTTGAAGTAGCAGTAGCTGCCCAGACCCCACGCCTCGTGACTGGTCACCGAGTCGGCCACCTTGTACGCGGCGTAGCCCCGGGTCGACCCGTTCATGAAGGCCGCCTGGTTCGGCGGGTCGTACGGCTTCTCGTTCTGGAAGAAGTACGTCCGTCCGCCGTTGCCGTTCCAGATCACCTCGTACCTCTGGTAGTGCTCGACGAAGAGGCCGTACATCGTGACGTTGTTGCCGTTCACCACCAGCCCGGTGTCGGCGGTGTTGACGTTCCAGCCGTAGGTGCCGGGATCACCGTGGTCGGCCCGCCACAGCCACATGTGGTCGCCGATCACGTTGTGGCTGTTGATCCGCAGGCTGGTGGTGGCCCTGCCGGGTACCGCCCCGCCGATCCGGAAGAAGACGTCGTGCAGCGAGGTCGGGTTGCCGGCGTGGCTGACCGAGGAGCCGGTCGGGCCGACCTCCATCAGCACCGACGAGTTCGTCGCGCCGGCCTCGAACATGATGCCGGCGACCTTGACGCCGTCCACGTCGGCCACGGTCATCGCGGTGACGCCGTTCTGCGGCTCGATGGTGGCCAGGCCGAGACCCAGCACCACGGTGTCCGGCCGGGTGACCCGGATCGTCTCGGTGGTCCGGTAGAGGCCCGGGGTGAAGAGCAGGTTCCTGCCCTGGGCGAGTGCCGCGTTGATGGTCGCCGCGCCGGTGCCGGGCCGGACCACGAAGAACTGGCTCAGCGAGATCGACGAGCCGGCCGGGGTCTTGTTGTACCAGCTGGTGCCCTGGCTGTTGCTGCGCAGCGCCGGCACGAAGACCCGGTACTCGCCGGTGCCGTCGACGTAGAGGAACGGCTTCTCCCGGACCACCGGGGTCTGCGCGACCACCGTGTGCGACGGGTTCGGGAAGTGCGGTGCGGGCGCCCCGGTCACCCCGGTGAAGACCATGTTCCAGACCGAGCCGTTCCAGCTGCCGAACTCGCTGTTGCGGGAGTACCACTGCTGCTGCGAGCCGGAGACGACCGTGCCGTCGATCCTGGTGTCGGCCATCAGGCCGCCGCTGGACCAGCCGTCGCCGCCGTTCCACAACTGGATCTGGTTGCCGGCGCCGCGCAGGTGCATCCGCCGGTACGGCGCCGCCTGGGAGACCGCCCAGCGCTCGACGATGGTGCCGGCCGGCAGGGTGACCGAGAGGTTCTCCGCCGACCGCCAGAAGTTCTGGGTGGCGTTGCCGCCCATCCAGAACGCCTCCACCCGGACGTGCCCGTTCAGGTTGACGTCGTCCGGGGACATGCCGAGGCCGGCGACCTGGGTGAAGAAGCCGAGGTTGACGTCGGCGGTGTAGCTGCCGGGCTTGAAGAGCACCGCGTACCGCCGGGACGCGAACTGCGCGGTCTCCTGCTCGGTGAAGAGCGAGTTCAGCCGGCTCTGGATGGTGGAGGTCGGTGTCGACGGGTCGAAGACGAAGGTGTTCGGCCCGAGGTTCGGGTTGCGCGGGTCGGTGGGCTCGACCGGGGGCTCGCCGGGGTCACCGCCGCCGAACTCGCCGATGACCTGGAACTCCCAGAGCGAGTACCCGTATCCGGTGCCCCGGGCGGTGCCGTACATCCGGACGTACCGGCCGGTGCCGGAGACGTTCAGCGTCTGGCTGCCGCCGGTGCCGGTACCGGTGGTGTAGACGTCGCTCCAGCCGCTGCCGTTGTCGGAGACCTGGATCTGGAACGCCCGGCCGTAGGCCGCTTCCCAGCGCAGCACGACCTGGCTGATCGTGGCGGTCGCGCCGAGGTCGATCTGGATCCACTGTGGATCGCTGAACGCGCTGGACCAGCGGGTGCCGGTGTTCCCGTCCACCGCGGCGGACGCGGCGAAGGCGGCGCCCTCGGTGGAGGAGGCCGTGGCCGGCCTGCCCTGCGAGATCAGCGCCGGTGCGGCGCTCGCCGGGGGTGCCGGCCCGGCGAAGGGGGTCAGCGCGAGCAGGAGTGTCGCGGCGAGTACGTCGCCGAGCCGGCGGGGTCGGGGGTCGCCGGGATGCCTTCGGGATGGAAAACCATGAAAAATCATGACGGTGCCTCTCCGTGCGGAGGTGACCGGCGCCAACTGTTCCCCGGGGGTCGGGGGCGGACGGACGGTAGAGAGCGCTCTCGGAGGATCACGAGTGTTGCTTCCGGGTTCCACCGCCGTCAAGACATCAATTTATTACGACGTAATTTATCCCGATTGTCAGAAGGTGCTAACTCGTCGCGCCGGCGGTGCCGGTCACCCCGGGATCAGCCGACGAGGCCGCCGACCGCGAGTAGCCGGGCCACCGGCAGGGTGGCGGCGCCGAGCGCCACCGCGTCGATCCCGAGTTGCCCCAGCTCGATCGTGGCCTGCTGGTACGGCTGGTGCAGCGCCTGCCCGGCCGCCGCCTCGCGGATCGCCGGCAGCAGGTGGGCGCCGAGCGCCACCCCCGCCCAGCCGCCCAGCACCACCCGCTCCGGGTTGAACAGGTTGATCAGGTTCGCCACTCCGGCGCCGAGGTAGCCGGCCGTCTCGGCCAGCACCCGGCGGGCGGTCGCGGAGCGCTCCGCCGCCTCGATCAGCGCGCCCAGCTGCGACTCCTCGTCCACACCCGGCACGGCGTGCCCGCGCCGGGCCTCCCGGTAACGGTCGATGATCCCCTCGGCGCCGACGTACGCCTCCAGGCAGCCCCGGGCGCCGCACCGGCAGGCGCGGCCGTCGTAGACCAGGGTGGTGTGCCCCCACTCGCCGGCGCTGCTGGAGCTGCCCCGGTACATCACCCCGTTGGTCACCACGGCCGCGCCGACACCGGAGCCGACCAGCGCGAAGACCGCGTGCCGGCTACCCCGGCCGGCCCCGAACCACATCTCGGCCTGGCCCAGCGTCTTCGCGCCGTTGTCGACGTGCACCGGCAGGTCCACCTCGGCCCGGATCAGCCGCTCCAGCGGTACCCCGTGCCAGCCGAGGGTCTGGGCGTGCACGATCGCCTCGCCGCCCTGCACCACCACGCCGGAGACCCCGATGCCGACGCCGAGGATCTCCGACCGGGCCGCCCCGGCCCGCGCGGTGACCGCGTCCAGCCCGGCCAGGATGTGCCGGACCACGGCGGCCGGCTCCGGGCCGGCCGCGTCGAGCGGGTACTCCGCGCTGGCCAGCATCGTCATCGCCAGGTCGAAGAGCTCGACCCGGATCCGGGTCTCCCCGACGTCGACCCCGGCGACCAGGGCGTACCGGGGAGCGACCCGGAGCATCATGCTGGGGCGCCCGCCGTCGGACTCCACGGCGCCGGCCTCGACCACCAGCCCGGCCCCGATCAGGTCACCCACCACGTTGCTGACGGCGGGCTGGCTCAGCCCGGTGGAGCGGGCCAGGTCCTGCCGGGTCAACGGACCCTCGAGAAACAACTTCGACAGCAGGGCGGACCGGTTGCGCTGCCGCACGATCCGGTTCGTCGTCCGTTCCAGGTCCACCCACCACCTCGATAAACCCGGGTTCGCCGGGAGTCACTGTACGGCTCGTCCTTGACGGAGCAGCCACCACACACTTTAATGACGGCGTAAATTAAGCCGTGATGGAACCCCCTCCTCGGTGGCCCCCGATCCATCCCGCCGACGGTGATCGTGCCCCGTACCGCCCCACCACCCGGCCGCCCGCGGCCCGCTCCGGCGCCACCGCCGACGGGCCGGTGAGGCCGCCGACCGACGCAGAAGGGCAAGTCGTGTCCAGACGACACCTCGCTATGGCTGTCGCGGCCCTGTTGACGACCGCCTCCCTCGCCGCGTGCGGCGACTCCGGCGGCTCCTCGGAGGGCGCGGCGAAGACGCTCAGCTACTGGGCCAGCAACCAGGGCGCCAGCATCGAGTTCGACAAGCAGACCCTCCAGCCGGAGCTGGACAAGTTCGAGCAGCAGACCGGTATCAAGGTCAACCTCGAGGTGGTGCCCTGGTCGGACCTGCTCAACCGGCTGCTCGCCGCGGCCACCTCGGGCAAGGGCCCGGACGTGGTGAACATCGGCAACACCTGGTCCGCCTCGTTGCAGGCGACCAACGCGCTGATCCCGTTCGACGACGCGACCCTGGCCCGGATCGGCGGCAAGGACCGGTTCGTGCCGGCCGCGCTGGCCGCCGCAGGCGCCCCCGGCAAGCCGCCGGCCGCGGTGCCGCTGTACAGCCTGGCGTACGCGCTCTACTACAACAAGAGGATGTTCGCCGACGCCGGCATCGCCGCCCCGCCCGCCACCTGGGAGGAGCTGGTCGAGACCGGGAGGAAGCTGACCAGGGCCGGCCAGTGGGGCCTGGCGGTGGAGGGTGCGAACCCGGCGGAGAACTCCCACCACGCCTTCACCTTCGGGCAGCAGTGGGGCGGGGAGTGGTTCGACTCCGCCGGCAAGCCGACCTTCGACACCCCGCAGAACGTCGCCGCGGTCAAGCGGTACATCGACCTGATGGCGGTGGACAAGATCGTCAACCCGAGCAACGCCGAGTACGCCCAGAACCAGTCCGTCGCCGACTTCGCCAACCGCAAGGCGGCGATGCTGCTCTGGCAGGCCGCCGGATCGAACTTCAAGGCCCAGGGAATGAGCCCGGAGGAGTGGGGGGTCGCCCCGGTGCCCTTCCCGGCCACCCCGCCGCCCGGCGGCAAGAAGGTCAACAGCATGGTCGCCGGGATCAACATCGCCATCTTCGCGCACACCGAGAACCGCGACGGTGCGCTCCAGTTCGTCAAGTTCATGACCAGCGACGCGGAACAGGTGATCCTCAACAAGACCTACGGCTCGCTGCCGTCGGTCAAGACGGTCAGCGCCGACCCGGCGTTCCAGGCGCCGGAGCAGAAGGTGCTGGGCGAGGTGCTGGCCGCCACGGCGGCCCCGCTGCCGCAGGTGCCCGAGGAGAGCCAGTTCGAGACCCTGGTCGGCACCGCCATGAAGGAACTCTTCGCCGACGCGGCGAGCGGCAAGGTCGTCACCGAGGCGCTGGTCAAGGAGAAGCTCGGCGTGGCGCAACAGAAGATGGGCAGCTGAGCCGGCACGCCGACGGTCGACCGTGGAGGGGGACCGCCGCCCCCTCCACGGTCCACCCTGAGAGGATCCGATGGCCACCACCACCGCGCCCGGCCCGGTACGGCCCGCCGGGCGACCAGCCGAGGACGGCCCGCCGAGCCGGCGGAGGCGCCGCGGCGTACGGCGGTCGTACCTGCCGTACCTGCTGCTCGTCCCGGCCGCCCTGCTCGAACTCGGCATCCACGTGGTCCCGATGCTGGTCGGGGTCTGGATGAGCCTGCTCGAACTCACCCAGTTCCACATCCGGGACTGGTCCACCGCGCCCTTCGCCGGCCTCGACAACTACCGGGTCACCTTCGACCTCGACTCCGCCACCGGCCGGGACCTGCTGCACTCGTTCTGGGTCACCACCGCCTACACGACACTCTCGGTCGGGCTCTCCTGGATGCTCGGCCTGGCCGCCGCGGTCTTCCTGCAACGACCGTTCAAGGGGCGGGCCCTGCTGCGCACCCTCTTCCTCACCCCGTACGCGCTGCCGGTCTACACCGCCGTGATCACCTGGACCTTCATGTTCCAGCGGGACACCGGCCTGGTGAACCACGCCCTCGACCAACTCGGCCTGGTCGACGGGGCCAACCCGCCGTTCTGGCTGATCGGCGAGAACAGCTTCGTCGCCCTGCTGGTCGTCTCGGTCTGGCGGTCCTGGCCCTTCGCCTTCCTCTGCCTGATGGCCGGGCTGCAGAACGTACCGGCGGAACTCTACGAGGCGTCGGCGATCGACGGAGCGAACTTCTGGCGGCGGCTGCGCGACGTCACCCTGCCGATGCTCCGGCCGGTCAACCAGGTGCTGCTGCTGGTCCTCTTCCTCTGGACCTTCAACGACTTCAACACCCCGTACGTGCTCTTCGGCGGATCGGCGCCGAGGCAGGCCGACCTGATTTCGATCCACATCTACCAGAGTTCCTTCGTCACCTGGAACTTCGGTCTCGGCTCGGCGATGTCGGTGGCGCTGCTGCTCTTCCTGCTCGTGGTCACCGCCGGGTACCTGCTCGTCACCAACCGCAGGAGAGAACATGCGTGAGTCAACCGGCGAACGCTGGGCCCGCCGCGTCGTGCTCGGCCTGCTCACCCTCTTCGTCCTCGCCCCGCTGTACGTGATGGTCAGCTCCGGGCTCAAACCGCTGCGGGACGTGCAGGGCGCCTTCACCTGGCTGCCCAGCCGGGTCACGTTCGAGCCGTTCGTGGAGATGTGGCAGACGGTGCCGCTCGGCCGGTACCTGGTGAACAGCCTGCTGGTGGCCAGCTCGGCCGCGCTGGTCTCGGTGGCGATCGCCATCTTCGCCGCCTTCGCGATCAGCCGCTACCGGTTCCGGGGCCGGCAGCTCTTCTCGGTCACCGTGCTCTCGACGCAGATGTTCCCCGGCATCCTCTTCCTGCTGCCGCTCTTCCTCATCTACGTCAACCTGGGCAACGCCACCGGGATCGAGCTGTACGCCAGCCGGCTCGGCCTGACCATCACCTACCTCACCTTCTCGCTGCCGTTCTCCATCTGGATGCTGGTCGGCTACTTCGACTCGATCCCGCGCGGGCTCGACGAGGCGGCCCAGGTCGACGGCGCCGGGCCGCTGCGCACCCTGTTCCAGGTGATCCTGCCGACTGCGGTGCCGGGCATCGTCGCGGTCACCGTCTACGCCTTCATGACCGCCTGGGGGGAGGTGCTCTTCGCCTCGGTGATGACCGACGAGCACAGCCGTACCCTCGCCGTCGGGCTCCAGGGGTACGCGACCCAGTACAACGTCTACTGGAACCAGGCGATGGCCGCCTCGGTGGTGGTGAGCGTCCCGGTGGTGGTCGGCTTCCTCGCCCTGCAGCGCTACTTCGTCGCCGGACTGACCGCCGGAGCGGTCAAGTGAGACCGCCGGAGCGGTCAAGTGAACCCTTTTCCAACAGGAGAGTCGACCGATGCCGGATCTGTCCAAACTGCCACCGAACTTCACCTGGGGCGTCGCCACGGCGGCGTACCAGATCGAGGGGGCTGCCGGTGTGGACGGCCGCACTCCGTCCATCTGGGACACCTGGAGCCGCGTGCCCGGCAACGTCGACAACGGCGACACCGGCGACGAGGCGTGCGACCATTACCACCGGTGGCCGGAGGACGTGGCCCTGATGCGCCGGCTCGGCGTCGACGCGTACCGCTTCTCGGTGGCCTGGCCCCGGATCGTGCCGGACGGCACCGGCCGGGTCAACCCGGCCGGGCTGGCCTTCTACGACCGGCTGGTCGACGCGCTGTTGGCGGCCGGGATCCGGCCGCTGGTCACGCTCTACCACTGGGACCTGCCGCAGGCGCTGCAGGACCGGGGCGGCTGGCCCGCGCGGGCCACCGCCGAGGCGTTCGCCGACTACGCCGCGGTGGTCGCCGGAGCGCTCGGCGACCGGGTCACCGAGTGGGTGACCGTGAACGAGCCGCTCTGCGTCTCCTGGATCGGCCACCTGGAGGGCCGGATGGCTCCCGGCGAGCGGGACCTGACCCGGGCGGTCGCCGCCGCCCACCACACGCTGCTCGGGCACGGCCTCGGCGCGGCGGCGGTCCGGGCGGCGGCGAGCCGGCCGGCGTCGGTCGGCATCGTGCTCAACCCGAGCCCCTGCGAGCCGGGCAGCGACCGGCCCGAGGACGTGGCGGCGGCGGTCCGGGCCGACGGGCACGTCAACCGGTGGTGGCTGGACCCGCTGTACGGGCGGGGCTATCCGGCCGACATGATCGAGGTATACGGCGTCGAGCCGCCGGTCCGCCCCGGCGATCTGGAGTGCGTCGCCACCCCGACCGAGTTCCTCGGGCTGAACTACTACTTCCGGCAGGTCGTGGTCGACGACCCGGACGGACCGGTGCCGCACGCCCGGCAGATCCCGGTGCCCGGCTCGGTGCAGACCGCGATGGGCTGGGAGGCGTACCCGGCCGGGCTGGAGGAGCTGCTGGTCTCGGTGACCGAGCGGTACGCCCCGGCCCGGATCCTGGTCACCGAGAGCGGTTCGGCCTGGCCGGACGCGGTCACCGCCGAGGGTGGGATCGAGGACAAGGAGCGGACGGCGTACCTGGAGGAGCACGTGCTGGCCTGCGCGGCGGCCGCCGCCCGTGGGGTACCGGTCGAGGGCTACTTCCACTGGTCACTGCTGGACAACTTCGAGTGGGCGTACGGCTACGACAAGCGGTTCGGCCTGGTGCACGTGGACTACGCCACCCAGCGGCGGACGGTGAAGGCGAGCGGGCTGCGCTACGCCGAGATCATCCGGGACCACCAGCGGCGCGGTGGACGGCAGGTGGCAGAGAACCCCTCCCCGGTGCGCTGACCGCCGACCGAGTCGACCTCGGCAGCATCGACGCGGGTACGGTGTGCGAAGCCGTTCGACGGGCCGACGGCGTCCCGCCCGACTCCACTTTCCCCCGAGGAGTGCAAGATCAGATGAGTGATCCGGTCCAGAGCCCCGAGCAGCCGGGGCCGACGAGCCAGCGGCGTCCGACCAAGCAGGAGCGCCGGGCCGCCGCGGAAGCGGCCGCGGCCAGGGCCGCCGCGAAGCGGGCCCGTGGGCAGCGGTTGGCCGGCGCTACGGTCGGAATCGTCCTGGCCGGGCTGGGCGTCGCCGCCGTCGTCGTGCTGCCGCGGGTGATGGAGGAGACGTCGGCCTCCTCGGCCGCTCCGCCGGCGAGCGCGACGACACCGCCGGCCGCCGAGCCGACCGCCCCGCCGGCACCGACGGGTGCCCCGGAGAGTCCCGCTGCGCCGTCCCGGCCGCCGGCCGACCTGGATCCCCGGCTGGGCCAGCGGCCGGCCGTGCGGGCCGGTGACGGTGAGCTGACCAAGCTCACCGTCGCGCCGCTGGTCGAGGGCACCGGGCCGGCGGTGCGGGCCGGCCAGACGATCACGGTCAACTACGTCGGTGCCTCCTACCGCACGGGTGAGGAGTTCGACGCCTCGTGGAACCGGGGTGAGCCGTTCCAGACCCAGATCGGCGTCGGTGCCGTGATCCCCGGCTGGGACCAGGGTCTGGTGGGCGTCAAGGTCGGTAGCCGGGTGCAGCTCGACATCCCGGCGGATCTCGCCTACGGCGACAACCCGACCGGGGGCCAGCCGGCCGGCCCGCTCCGGTTCGTCGTGGACATCGTGTCGGCGCAGTAGCCCGAGCCGGCTACGAGTCGGAACGACGGCGGCCGCGACCAGGAAGGTCGCGGCCGCCGTGTGCCCGTCGGGTACGCCCGGTCGGCCTCGCCCGATCCGGCTCTCAGACCGAGGTGGGCGCGGAGCTCTGCTCCCGGGGCTCGGCCTCGGCGGTCGGTGCCACGGCCTCGATCGCCTCGACGGTCTCCTCGTCCCGGTGCGCCCGGTACTGCCGGATCGAGTACGCCAGCGCGAGCGCCCAGACCAGGTAGAGCACCGCGTAGACGGAGTACCGCACGCCGCCCGGTGCGTCGATCCAGTCGCTGCGCAGCAGGGTTCGGGTGTTGGTTACGATGATCATGCCGCCCACCGCCGAGCCGAGGATCCGGGGCGGGATGTGCCGGACCAGCCAGGCGGCGATCGGTGCGGCGACCACGCCGCCGAGCAGCAGTGCGAGGACCCAGCCGAAGTCGACGTTCTCGCTGCCGAGCCCGACCAGGAAACCGAGGCTCGCGGCCACCGCGACCAGGAACTCGCTGGTGTCGATCGACCCGATCACCTTGCGGGGGGCCATCCGGCCGCTGGCCAGGATCGCCGGTGTGCCGACCGGCCCCCAGCCGCCGCCTCCGGTCGAGTCGACGAAGCCGGCGAGCAGCCCGAGCGGGGCCAGGAACCGCTTGCGCAGTGGCTGGCCGAGGCGGTCCCGGGGAATGCCGGCGACGGTGAACCGGACCAGGATGTAGACCCCCAGGGTGAGCAGCAGGAGCGCCATGATCGGCGCGGCGACCTCGGTGGAGAGGCTGGACAGGAAGGTGGCGCCGGCGAACGCACCGATCGCACCCGGTATGCCGATTTTGGCGACGACCCTCCAGTCGACGTTGCCGAACCGCAAGTGCGCGGCACCGGAGGCGAGGGTGGTGCCGATCTCGGCCAGGTGCACGGTGGCGGAGGCCGCCGCCGGGTTCGTGCCGATCGCCAGCAGCAGGGTGGTGGAGGTCACTCCGTAAGCCATCCCGAGACTGCCGTCGACGAGCTGCGCGCCGAGCCCGACCAGGGCGAGGAGCAGGAGTTTTCGCACGGGCGTTCCTTCCCGGAAGTGATCGGGGATGGCGCGCCGCTGCGCCGATTTCCCACCTAACCAATAGGGATTGTCGACCTGGATCCCCGGGCAGTCAACCCCGCGACCAGATCAATTCGCCCCGATCACTTCACCGAGATCTCTCCACCCAGATCTCCCCTCGGATCACTTCACCTGGATCACCTCGCCCAGGTCACTCCACCCGCGGCCCGGCGCCGCCCGGACCGGCCCGCAGAAGCAGCCGGGCCGGCAGCACGCTGGCGGCGAGGGCCAGCACCACGCAGCCGGCCAGCACCGGCCCGATGGTCGAACCGGGGATGACCAGCTCGACCGGTACCCCGAACTGTTCGCTCAGCGCCGAGCGGATCGCCAGCAGCGCGACCAGCGGCACCAGCAGACCGAGTGCGGTACCGATCGTCAGCACCAGCCCCGTCTCGGCGGCGACCGTACCCAGCACCTGCCGGCGGGTGGCGCCGGAGCGGAGCAGCACCAGCAGTTCCCCGGCCCGGTGCGCGGTCGCCATCAGGAGCGTGTTCGCCAGCGCGATCGAGGTGTAGCCGGCCGAGACTCCGATCAGGATCAGCGTGGCGAGCCAGACCAGCCGGTCCTCGGCCGCGTCCCGCTCCGCCGCGTACTCCGCGACACCGACCAGCCGAGCCCCGAGTACGGCCCGCCGGTCGGCCCCGCCGTCCTGCCCGGTCGTCGGCGCCGGGCTGAACACCGCCTCGGTGAGCGCCGACGGATCGTGCGCCCGGACCACCTCCCGGGTCAACAGCAACTGCGCCGGGACGGAGTCGTCGGCGACCACCGCCACCACCCGGATCCGCCCGTCGGTGCCGTCCGGATAGCCGAGCGTCGCGTCGCCCCCCACCGACCAGCCCAGCCGCTCGGCGAGCCCGGCGGTCACCACCGCGGTATCCGGCCCCCGCAAGGCCGAGAAGTCCCCGGAGAGCACGCGGAGTCGCTCGTTCACCCGGGCGAATCCAACCGGGTCCACCCCGGCGGCGGCGATCGGTTCTCCGCCGGTGCCGGGGGCGGCGGCTCCCTCCGCGGTCTGGTCGGCATCGGGCGCCGTGCCGGCGGGCGGATCGACGTACACGGTGCTGGGCAGCAGCGCGGTGCCCGCAACGGTCGCCACCGCCGCGTCCGACAGCCCCGGCGTACCGGCCGGGACGAGCACCGAACCGGCCCGGATCCTTTCCGCGTCCCGGCTCGCGTACGCGCCGGTCGAGGTCGCCACCGACCCGGCGACCAGGACCGCGAATCCGACCGTGAGCAGCATCGGCGCCGACGTCGACGCGGTACGTCGCACCGCCGTCAGCGCGTTGCGCCGGACCAGCATCCCGGTCGCACCCGGCAGCCGCTCCAGCGGCCAGGTGAGCGCGTAGGTCAGCGGCGGCACCAGCACCGGGGCGAGCAGGGTCAGCCCACCGGTCAGCGCCATCGACGCGTACAGGGCGTAGTTCACGATGTCGTCCGGTCCCGCCCCGGCCAACAGCACGGTCAACAGCACGCCGACGGCGGTGCTGAGGATCCCGCCGATCCACCGGGACCGGGTCATCGGCCGCCGGTCCGCCACCGCCTCCCGCAGCGCCTCCAGCGGGCGTACCCGACCCGCCCGGCGGGACGCCGCCCAGACGCCGAGCAGGGCGACGACCAGACCCACCAGGTACGCGGCGGCCGGTGGCCAGGGCTCGATCCGGACCCGGAACCCGACCGGCTGGAAACCGGCGTCGACCAGCAGGGCCCCGAAGGCCGGCGCGCAGGCGGTACCCACCACCGCCCCCACGGCCCCGCCGACGGCACCGACCGCGAGCGCCTCGGTGTACAGCAGCCGGCGCAGCTGACCCGGGGTGGCGCCTACGGTGCGCAGCAGCCCGAACTCCCGGCGCCGCTGGGCGACCCCGAACGCGAAGGTGGAGGCGACGACGAAGATCGACACGAACCCGGCCAGCGCCGTCGTCGCGGTCAACACCTGCATCCCGATCCACCGGGTCCGTACGTCCCGGGGCGGCTCGACCTCCGCCCGGTCGGCGCCGGTCAACACCGTGCCGTCCGGGCCGACGACCGCCTCGGCCGCCGCCCGGACCGCCGCCGGGTCGGCGTCGTCCGCCACCACCAGACCGATCAGCCGGACGCCCCGGGCCAGCGGCGCCGCGACCGGATCGGCGAGGTAGAAGCCGGGCCCGTCCACGGTGCCGGCAACGGTGTACCCGGCCGGCCCGGTCGCGGTCAGCAGGGTGACCCGGCTGCCCGGGGCGAGCCCGAGCGCCCGGTCCAGCACCACCTCGTCCGGCCGCTTCGGCGGCTTCCCCGTCACCAGCCGGTACGGCGCCAGTGCCGCGCTCGACCAGCCGTGGCCCTGCGGGTCACCGAGCGCGGGCTCGCCGACCGGTCGGCCGTCGACGATCGCCTGGGCGTAGAACGAGCGGTCCGGTACCGCCGCCGTCACCCCGTCGATCGCGGCGAGTTGCCCGGCCAGTTCGGCGGTCCGTTGCGGCGACCACGGCCGGCGCTCCGGGAAGGTGCCCGGTATCCCGTCCACCGGACGCCCGGCGACCAGTACCGCCGCCCCGGCGTACCGGTCCGGCACCCGGGGCTGCGCGGAGACCAGGATCAGCGCGGTCACCGACATCAGCGCCACGCCGAGGCAGAGCGCGACGAACGGGCCGAACAGGCCGGTCCACCGGGCGCGCAGCGCGGCGAGGTTCAGCATGCCGGCTCCAACCCGGTCATCCGGGCCGCGATCGTCGCCGCCGTCAGGTCGCCGCCGAGGTCGTCCACCACCCGGCCGTCGGCCAGCAGCACGACCCGGTCGGCGTGGGCGGCGGCGACCGGGTCGTGCGTCACCATCACCACCGTCTGCCGGTGCCGGTCCACCAGGTCGCGCAGCAACCGCAGGACGTCCCGGGAGGTCCGGGTGTCCAGGGCGCCGGTCGGCTCGTCGGCGAAGAGCACCGCCGGCCGGCTGATCAGGGCCCGGGCGATCGCCACCCGCTGCTGCTCGCCGCCGGAGAGTTCGTCCGGGCGGTGCCGGCCGCGCCCGGCCAGACCCACCTCGGCCAGCGCCGCGTCCAGTTCGGCCGGGTCGGGCCGCCGGCCGCCCAGCCGCAACGGCAGCGCCACGTTCTGCGCCGCGGTCAGCGCCGGCACCAGGTTGTACGACTGGAAGACGAACCCGACCCGGGCCCGACGCAGCAGGGTCAGCGCCGTCTCGCCGAGGGTGCCGAGGTCGGTGCCGTCGATGGTGACCGTGCCGCCGGTCGGCCGGTCGAGCCCGGCGGCGCAGTGCAGCAGGGTCGACTTGCCGGAGCCGGACGGCCCCATCACGGCGGTGAAGGTACCCCGGTCGAAGTCGACCGTCACCCCGTCCAGCGCGGCCACCCGGCGCACCCCGGTGCCGTACGCCCGGACGACGTCGCGCAGCCGCACGGCCGTGGTCAGCTCCGGCGTTCCGCCGGTGAGGTCCGCTGTTCTCTCTGGTCGCGTCATGCCGTCCTGTCGGGTCATGCCGTCGAAGATCCGGCATCGGCGGCCCGGGCACATCGGAGCCGGGCCGTCACTTCCGGCCCGGCCCTGCGGGCTACCCCGACCGTCCCGACGCCCGGTGGGTCAGACCGGGGGATGACCCGCTCCGGGTGGACGCGGCCCGGGCGGGCCGCCGGTTACCGTCGACGGATGACCGCCGTGCACCCGCGTCCGCTGCTCACCCGCCGGTTGCGCCGCGTCGACCTGATCGTCCTCGACGTGCTGGCGGCGCTCGGCCTGGCGGTGATCTGCGGGTACGCCGCCGCCGATCCACCCGCCGCGACCGGCTACCCCGATCCGCTGGTCCGGGAACCGATCTGGATCTCCCTGCTCTTCATGGCCGTCGTCTCCGCCCCGATCGCGGTACGCCGACGCTGGCCCCTACCGGTGCTGGCGGTGGTCACGGTCGGTGCGTTCTGCGCCGTACTGGTGGAGGTGGTACCGGTCTACGCCTCGGTGTCCGTGTTCATCGCGGTCGCCTTCGCGCTCTACCAGGTGGCGCTGACCGCCGAGCTGCGCCGGTCGGTACCGGCCCTGCTCCTGGTGCTCGCCGGTGCCGTGGTCGCGGTGTTCCCGAAGACCTCGGACTGGGACGAGGCGGTCACCGGGGTCGCCTTCCTGCTGCTGCTCCTGACCGCGACCTGGATACTCGGCCGGGCGGTACGCGAGCGGCGCGCGTACGCGTCCCGCTCCGCGGCCGAGCTGGCCCGGCAGGCGACGGTGGACGAGCGGCTGCGGATCAGCCGCGAACTGCACGACATCGTGGCGCACAGCATGAGCGTGATCACGGTGAAGGCGGCGGTCGCCAACCACGTGGCGGAGTCTCGGCCGCAGGAGGTCCGGGACGCGCTGCGGGACATCGAGGCGACCAGCCGCAGCGCGCTGGCGGAGCTGCGCCGTACCCTCGGCGTGCTGCGGGCCGGCACGCCGGGAACCCCGGTCGAGTTCGGCCCCGCGCCGGGCCTGGCGGAACTGCCGGACCTGCTGAAGCGGGCCACGGCGGCCGGGACTGTCGCGGAGCTGGCGCTGGAGCTGCCCGCCGGAGCGGAGCCGCCGGAGGACGTCGGCCGCTCGGTGTACCGGATCGTCCAGGAGGCGCTGACCAACGTGGTCAAGCACGCCGGGCCGGTCCGGTGCCGGGTCGCGGTGACCGGTGTCGATGGTGAGCTGCGGGTCGAGGTGACCAACGAGCCCGGCCGACCCGTCCCGCCGGCCGACCCGAAGGGACAGGGCCTGATCGGCATGCGCGAGCGGGCCCACCTGTACGGCGGCACCGTCGAGGCCGGTCCGGCCGCCGACGGCGGGTTCCGCCTCTCGGCCCGACTGCCGTACCGGCCCGCCGGGCGCCCACCGGTCGACCCGGCTCTGCCCGTCGACCCGGTTCCAGCGGCTGACCCGGTTTCGTCGGTCGACCCGGTTTCGTCCGTCGACCCGGTTTCGTCCGTCGACCCGGTTCTCTCCGTCGACCCGGTTCCGGGGGGCGGAGGGGACCGGTGACGGACGAGCCCGTCCGGGTGCTCATCGCCGACGACCAGGCGCTGCTCCGGGGCAGCTTCCGGGTGCTGATCGAGACGACGCCGGGGCTGACCGTGGTCGGCGAGGCCGGCACCGGCGCGACAGCCGTCGAACTTGCCGAACGGGAGCGCCCGGACGTGGTGCTGATGGACGTCCGGATGCCGGAGCTGGACGGCATCGAGGCGACCCGACGGATCACCGCGTCACCCGCCGCCGGTCAGGTCCGGGTGCTCATCCTCACCACCTTCGACCTCGACGAGTACGTCTACGCCGCGATCCGGGCCGGCGCCAGCGGCTTCCTGCTCAAGGACGCCCCACCGGAGGACCTGCTGGCGGCGATCCGGGTGGTCGCCGCCGGGGAGGGGCTGCTCGCGCCGAGCGTGACCCGGCGACTGATCGCCGAGTTCGCCCGGCTGCCCGAACCCGACCGCCCGGTGGCCCGGGAGCTGACCGGGGTGACCGACCGGGAGCGGGAGGTGCTGACCCTGATCGGTCGGGGCCTGTCCAATCCCGAGATCGCCGGCCACCTGCGGCTCAGCCCGGCCACCGTGAAGACGCACGTCGGCCGGCTGCTCGCCAAGCTGCACGCCCGGGACCGCGCGCAGCTCGTCATCGTCGCCTACCGGACCGGGCTGGTGACGGTGCCGGGGCGCTGACCGTTGGCGTACCCCGCACCCGGTCCTGCGCGGTGCCGGATCAGCCGGCGGCCAGGTGGACCAGCAGGAGCTGCTCCGGGGGTAGCGGCGGGGCCTGTAGGCCGGCCTGCCCGAGGGCGCGCCCGGAGAGGCGTACCCCGGACCCGGTGGTCCAGGCCGGCGGTGCCGGCAGGTCCTGTGCGGCGTTGCGTGGCGCCACCACCCGGACCAGGTACGCGCGGTCGGGGTCGAGGCCGGGCAGGCGTACCGGTCCGGGGTTGGTGGTCGCCCCGGTCGCGGTCGCGACGATCGCCATCATCGCCTCGGACCGGTCCGGTGCGACCACCCCGTGCACCCAGAGCGCCGGATCCGGATGGTCGGCCCGGACCACCGTCCCGCCCTGCACCAGCGCGCGGTGCCGCTTGTACAGCGCCACCCACCAGGCCAGTTCGCGGCGCTCCTCCGGGGTGGCCGCGGTCAGGTCCCACTCGATGCCGAAGCTGCCGAAGAACGCCGTGCCGGCCCGGAAGTCGAGGTCGTGGGTACGACCCGTGGTGTGCGCCCGCGCCGAGCCGACATGCGCGCCGATCAGTTCGGGCGGCAGCAGGAGCTGGGTCCAGCGCTGGATCGACTGCCGTTCCAGGGCGTCGATGCAGTCACTGCCCCAGACCCGGTCGGTCCGTTCCAGGATGCCCAGGTCGACCCGGCCACCGCCGGAGGAGCAGGATTCGATCTCCAGCTCCGGATGGCGTTCCCGCAGCGCGTCGAGGAGCCGGTAGGTCGCCAGGATCTGCCCGTGCACGCCGGGCCGCCCCGACGGCTGGTGGCCGGCGTCGATCAGGTCCCGGTTGTGGTCCCACTTCAGGTACCCGATCCGGTAATCCCGGACCAGTGCGTCGAGCCGTCCGAGCACGTACCCGTACGCCTCCGGGTGGGTCAGGTCGAGCACCTGCTGCCAGCGGGCCGACCGGGGCATTCGGCCCCCGGTGGCGAGGATCCACTCCGGATGCGCCCGGGCCAGGTCCGAGTCGGGGTTGACCATCTCCGGCTCGACCCAGAGCCCGAACTCCAGCCCCAGCCGGCGGACGTGCGCGACCAGCGGATGCAGCCCGTCGGGCCAGACGGCCGGGTCGACGTACCAGTCGCCGAGTCCGGCCCGGTCGTCGCGGCGGCCCTTGAACCAGCCGTCGTCCAGGACGAACCGCTCCGCGCCGACCTCGGCGGCGGCGTCGGCCAGTGCGGTGAGCCGGTCGAGGTCGTGGTCGAAGTAGACCGCCTCCCAGGTGTTCACCACGACCGGGCGGGCCCGCCGGGTCCGCGCCGACCGGCGCAGGTGGGCGTGGTACCGGGCCGACATCTCGTCCAGTCCCCGTCCGTACGACGCGTAGAGCCAGGGCGACCGGTAGCGCTCGCCCGGTGCCAGCCGGATCTCGCCGGGGAGCAGCAGCTCACCAGCGGCGAGCAGCGCCTCGCCGTCCGGGGTCCGCTCGGCGTGCAGCCGGTGGTTGCCGCTCCAGCCGAGGTGCACCGCCCAGACCTCCCCGGACCGGAACCCGAAGCCGGCCGTACCGGCCACCATCAGCAGCGAGGCGTCCAGGCCGGGCTTGCCCCGACGGCTCTCCCGGGACCGGCTGCCGACGGTGAACGGACTCCGCTGCGGTGCGCGTTCCCGGCACCACCGACCGGTCAGGTCGAGCAGCTCGCCCGCCTGCGGTGGCACCGGCAGTCCGAGCAGCAATCCCTCCAACTGGTAGGGGTCGGCGTCCGGCGGATTGGCCAGCTCGGCGCGGAGCCGGAGCAGCCCGGCCTGGTCCAGTTCGACCTCGATGACCAGGTCGAGCCGGGCGGCCTCGTCGGTGGCGGTAACCGTGATCGTCGCCGGTGAGTCGAGGTCGTCGTCCCGTACCCGCAGGCCGGTCCGGTGGAACCGCGGCGACCAGTCGCGGCCGGCGCGGTGTCCGGCGAGCCCGGGCGGGCCGAACCAGGCGTACGCGTGCTCGGGCAGGATGCCGACCGGCCGGCCCTCCGGAGTCCCGGGCCGGGCGGGGTGGCGGAGCGCGGTCGCCAGGTCGGCGAGTTCCGCTCCGGTGAGCGGTCCGAGGTCGGCGCCCCAGTGCAGTACCGCCGGCAACCCGGGATCGGTACCGTCCAACAGCAGGCTGACTCCGGCCCGGCGCAGGTGGACCAGACCACCGCCACCGCTGACGTCGTCCTCAGGGTCGTCGGCGGAGCCCGGGGTCGGTTGGCTGGTCCGGCTCGACACGGTCACGGGTACGCCTCCACGGGTCGGGGGGATGTGCCACGCCCTGGCCCGGGTAGCGTGCCCCGGCCGTCCTGTCCCGTCAACGGCCGGCTGTCGGGTCGGTCCGGCCGGGGGCGTCGGTCGGACAGGTCGGCCAGGTCGGCCAAACCGGGTACGGGCGGGGCGCCGGCATGGTGGACAATCTGCACCGTGACCGATAGCAGCCTTCCTTCCGCCGCGTCCGCCGGCTGGGAGTCTCCGCTCGAGGACCTGCGGTGGCGGGGTCTCCTCTTCGACTCCACCGACCCCGCCGAGCTGGAACAGCGCCTCAGCTCGGGTCCGGTGACGTTCTACGTCGGGTTCGACCCCACCGCGCCGAGCCTGCACATCGGCAACCTGTTGCAGGTGCTGACCGCCCGCCGGCTGCAACTCGCCGGGCATCGCCCGCTGCTGCTGGTCGGCGGGGCGACCGGTCTGATCGGCGACCCCAACGAGCGGGGCGAGCGGACGCTGAACAGCCCGGAGGTGGTGGCGAACTGGGTGGAGCGGATCCGCGAGCAGCTGGCGCCCTTCGTGTCGTACGAGGGTGACAACGCGGCCCGTCCGGTCAACAACCTGGACTGGACCGGCGAGATGTCGATCGCGGAGTTCCTCCGGGACGTCGGCAAGCACTTTCCGATCAACCGGATGCTGGCCCGTGAGGTGGTGAAGGCCCGGCTGGAGAGCGGGATCAGCTACACCGAGTTCAGCTACCAACTCCTCCAGGCCAACGACTTCTTCGAGCTGCACCGCCGGTACGGCTGCACGCTCCAGTTCGGCGGCTCGGACCAGTGGGGGAACATCACCGCCGGCGTCGACTACGTACGGCGCCGCGGCGCCGGGCCGGTGCACGCCTTCGTCACCCCGCTGGTCACCAAGGCCGACGGTACGAAGTTCGGCAAGACCGAGGGCGGCGCGATCTGGCTCGACCCGACCATGACCAGCCCGTACGCCTTCTACCAGTTCTGGGTGAACAGCGACGACCGGGACGTGGCACAGTACCTGCGCTACTTCAGCTTCCGTTCGCACTCGGAGATCGAGGAACTGGAGAAGATGACGGCGGAGCGGCCGGCGGCCCGGGTCGCCCAGCGGGCGCTGGCCGAGGAGCTGACCGCGCTGGTGCACGGGCCCGAGGAGGCCCGGCAGGCGGTTGCCGCCAGCCAGGCGCTGTTCGGTCGGGGTGCGCTGGACGAACTCTCGGCCGAGACCCTGCGGGCGGCGCTGTCCGAGGCCGGCCTGGTGCAGGTGCGGAGCCTGCCGTCGGTGGCCGGGTTGCTCCGCGACACGGGTCTGGTGGGCAGCCTCAACGAGGCCCGCCGGGCGATCGGCGAGGGCGGTGCGTACGTCAACAACGAGCGGGTGACCGACGTGGAGGCGACGGTGCCGGCAGAGGCGCTGCTGCACGGCCGGTTCCTGGTGTTGCGCCGGGGGAAGCGGACCTTCGCCGGGGTGGAACTGGTGCCGGGCCGGTGATGTGACCGGGAATGCACCGCACGGATTTGACGTTCCATCCTCCAGACGCGTAATTTTCTCCCTGCCCACGGGGGAACGGACGAACGGCGCGAAACGCGCCGAGAGGCCGGACCTGCGGGCAGATCAGCAGGTCGGAGGGTGGCTGGCCACCGTGCCGGCCTGTCGGGCGGGGCGGTTCGGATGGCCCGGAGGGGCGAT